>CAWDFN010000001.1:0-4800000 GCA_963801675.1 uncultured Planctomycetia bacterium | reverse complement strand
CATGCACGGCAATGTGGCCGAATGGACGCTGGACCAGTATATTCCAGACTATTACAAAACCGCTGGCCGGCAAGCTGAGCAAGAATCCCTGGGCGATTCCCACGAAGCTCTACCCGCAGGCGGTCCGCGGCGGCTCGTGGGACGATGACCCCGCGGGCTTGCGCAGCGCGGCACGCAAGGGCTCGCACAAAGACTGGAAGCAGCAAGATCCGCAGTTGCCGCAGAGCATTTGGTATTTTACCGACGCGTTGTTTTTAGGATTCCGCGTCGTCCGCCCGCTGCACGAGCCGACGGCGGCGGAGAAAGCGAAAATCTGGGACGCCGGCGCCAACCAATAACAAGATCGCGGCGGTCATCCGCCTAAACGCCCTACCCTTGGAGACAATGATCATGAGTGGTCCTTCCGCAGGCGACCTCCGCCAACCGAGCCCCGCGTCGCGTCGTGAATTTCTGAAAAGTTCGACCGCCGCGATCGTGGGCGGGGCCCTGGTCGGCAGCCTGCTCATTGGCCCGAAGTGCGCACGCGGCCGGCGACGACGAAATCAAGATCGCGCTTGATCGGTTGCGGCGGTCGTGGGTCGGGTGCGGCCAAGCAAGCGCTCTCGCACGCAAGGCAAGGTGAAGCTGATCGCGATGGCCGACGTGTTCAAGGACCGGCTCGACGGCAGCTTTAAGGAATTGTCGTCGCACGGCGATATTCGTTCGCGGATCGACGTGCCCGAGGATCGCAAGTTCGTCGGCTTCGACGCCTATCAAAAGGCGCTCGCCGCCGGGCCGGACCTGGTGATCCTGGCCACGCCGCCCGGTTTCCGTCCGATTCATTTCGAGGCGGCGGTGAACGCGGGCAAACACGTGTTCATGGAGAAGCCGGTGGCCACCGACGCGGCCGGCGTGCGCCGCGTGTTGGCGGCGGCCGAAGAATCGAAGAAAACGCAACCTGGCCGTCGGCGTCGGACTGCAACGCCGCCACCAGAACGTCTACCTGGAGACGATCAAGCGGCTGCAAGACGGCGCCATCGGCGACATCGTCTCCACTCGCGTCTACTGGAACGGCTCGACCCCTTGGGTCCACAAGCGCGAAGATCTTGACGCCAAGTACGGCCGCAAGCTGAGCGAAATGGAATACCAGATGCGCAACTGGTACTACTTCACCTGGATCTGCGGCGACCACATCGTCGAGCAGCACATCCACAACATGGACGTCATCAACTGGCTCAAGGACGGTTACCCCGTGAAAGCCAACGGCATGGGCGGCTGCGAGGTGCGCAAGGGCAAGGAGTACGGCGAAATCTTCGATCATCACGCGGTCGAATTCGAGTACGCCGACGGCTCGCGGATGTTCAGCCAGTGCCGCCACATTCCCGACTGCTGGAACAGCGTGTCGGAGCACGCGCAGGGCACGAAGGGCACGGCCAACATCGGCAACGGCCAGATCAGGGTCAACGGCGGCGAGCCCTGGCGCTATCGGGGCCCCACGCCCGACCCTTACCAGGTCGAGCACGACGATCTGTTCGCCAGCATCCGCGCGGGCAATCCGATCAACGAAGCCGAAGCCGGCGCCAAGAGCAGCATGACGGCCATCCTGGGCCGCATGGCCACGTACTCCGGCAAGGAAATCGGTTGGGAGCAGGCCATCAACTCCAAGATCAGCCTGGCTCCGGACGAGTTTTCGTTCGAGGCCACGCCGAAGTCGCTGCCCAAGGCCGACGGGTTCTACGCCTTGCCGGTGCCGGGCTTTACCGAAGTCGTCTGATCGCGGCGCAAGAATGACGTGCGTCAAAAACCCAGCCGAGCACCGGCGCCGAATCATCCTCTGCGCGGGGGTGCTTATACTATGCGCACTGCTGCCGCGTGCGGTCGTCGCCGAGCCGTGGCAGCCGATCGCGCGGCCGCTTCCGCCGCCGGGCATCGCCATTTCGGACGCTGATCGCCAGCAACTCGAATCGGAGTTGGCGGCGCTCGCGAAGCGGATCGAAGAGCGGCGGAAATCGTCGACGACTCGGCCGTTGGCCGACCTTCTGAGCGACGTCGAGATTTATGCCAAAGCGGTGCAACTCGCGCTGGCGAATACGGAGTTTTATTCGCCGCAGGACGTGAAAGTCGCACACGAGTTGCTGGCCACCGCCACAGAGCGGCTCGATCAGGGGGCCGCCGGCAGCCAGCCGTGGACCACGGCCGACGGTTTGGTGGTCCGCGGGTATCGCTCGCTGGTCGACGGCTCGGTGCAGCCCTACGGCCTGGTCGTGCCCGAGGGGCTTCGACCCGATCAGCATCTGCCGCTGTACGTGTGGCTGCATGGCCGCAACGACAAGTTGACCGATCTGGCTTTCATCCATGAGCGGCAGCACAAGCCTGGCCAACTGCGGCTCGCCGACGCCATCGTGCTGCATCCGTTCGGGCGAAGTTGCCTGGGGTGGAAATCGACCGCCGAGATCGACGTGCTGGAAGCGATCGAATCGGTCGGCAAGCGATATGCGATCGATCCCGATCGGATCGTGCTGATGGGCTTTTCGATGGGGGGCGCGGGGGCCTGGCACATGGGCGCGCATTATGCCGACCATTGGGCAGGCGTGCACGCCGGCGCCGGCTTTGTCGACGTGGCCCGTTATCAGCGGCTGCAGCCCGCGGAGTATCCGCCCCTCTATGAGCAAAAACTGTGGGGCTTGTACGACGTGCCGAATTACGTGCGAAATCTGTTCAATCTGCCGGTCGTGGCCTACAGCGGCGAAATCGACAAGCAGAAGGACGCCGCCGACTTCATGGCCGAAATTTTTCAGGCGCAAGGCCGCACGCTGGTGCACCTGGTCGGCCCGGGAATGCCGCACAAATATGCCGACGCGTCGTGGAAAGAAGTGGTCGAGCGGATGCAAGCCGCGGCTGCCAAGGGGCGCGACCGCCAGCCGCGCGACGTCTTTCTGCAGACGCAAACGCTGCGCTACAATCGCATGCATTGGATCGAAGCCCTAGGGCTTGACGAACATTGGCGGGACGCGCGGATTGACGCGCATTATTCGACGCCCGACTCGCTGGAAATCACCACCAAAAACATCCGTCGGCTGCGGCTGTCGCCGCCCAGCGCGATCCGGACGCTCGCCATCGACGGCCAAACGGTCGACGTGGGCCAGCCGCCGCTGCAATACATTAAAGCAACCCATCGCTGGGCGCCGATCGCCGGCTCGGCGGACGTCGTGGCGCTGCGCAAGTCGCCCGGCTTGCAAGGTCCGATCGACGACGCCTTTATGGAGCCGTTTCTGGTGGTGTTGCCGAGCGGCCGGTCGCGCCAGCCGAACGTTCAGCGGTGGGTCGACTTCGAGTGGGCCCATTTTCAGCGAAGGTGGCAAGCCGTGTATCGCGGCGGCCTTCGGGTGAAGCTTGACACGGAGGTGACCGACGATGACATCGCGAAGTTTCATCTGGTCGCGTGGGGCGATCCAACGAGCAACGCGGTCATCAGTCGGATCGCAGACGAGCTGCCGATTCGCTGGAACGTTGAGAGCCTGGCGGCGGGCCCACGGATATTCGCCGGCGCATCCCACGTGCCGCTGTTGATTTATCCGAACCCGCTGAACCAGACGCGCTATATCGTGCTCAACAGCGGTCCGACGCACCGCGAAGCGCACGATCGGACGAATTCGCTGCAGAATCCCAAGCTGCCGGACTGGGCGATCGTCGACGTGACGGTCGCTCCTGATGCCGAGCGTCCCGGCCGCGTCGCGGCGGCCGACTTCTTCGACGAAGCGTGGCAACTCCGTCCGGCGTCGGATTCTCGTCCCGCTGCGGAATCGCCTGGCAAACGCTAAAACGGGTTTCAAAACCGCTTCGGAGAGGGGGGATAGCCCCCAGCAGTTTTGAAACCAGTTCTGGCCAGCCGTGCACGCGGAAGCGGCACGGACTGCGACTCGGGGTCGCCTCCAGGCAGGGCGCGGGGAGCCGCGAGCGCTGCCTTTTCTGCCTATGCCGATTATTCGGCTTCAACGGGCTTGGGATATTGTCGGCGGCGCCCGTGCGGCTACCGCAATCGGATCATTTTCTGAGCTAGAGTTTTCTAGTCAGGCAAACTGGGGATAGTGTTTTCGCACGTGGTCGGCAACCGTGCCGCGATCGTGCTTTACTCGCACAAGTCTCGTTCCGCACCCACATGAAACGAATCCGCCCATCGAGCCAGCGTCGTGGTGTCGTGGCCGTTGAAGCCGCGGTCGTGCTGCCACTTTTGATCATCTTGATGCTGGGGGTCTGGGAAGTGGGCCGCATGGTCCAAGTGAACCAGATTCTCATCAACTCCGCGCACGAGGGTGCTCGTCTGGCGCCGGCGGCTACGTGAACAGCAATCCGGTGACTGGTGCGATGGTGCAGCAGGCGGTTCGCGACTACATGACGGCGGCCGGCTTGCCCGCCGCCGCCGTGAGCGGGGCGCAGGTCAACCTGGTGTGCCAGGCGTCGCCCAGTTGGACCGACCCGGCCAACGCCTTGCCGCTGGACAAGTTTCAAGTCAACCTCGTGATTCCCGCCGGAACCGCGTTCAACAGCTTGCGGTGGAATCTGTTGGGTCGCATCACAACCATTTCGCAGATGTCGGTGACCGTGAACTGGGAATCGCTGAACAACACCAAAATCACCGTCGATACCGCCTTGCCCTATTAGTCAGCCAGGTCAACACGAAAGCGCCCATGCGAAACTTCCGCGAAAAGCGTCGACTGTCGTCTCGGTTTCGGCGCGGCTCGGCCGCCGTTGAAGCCGCGCTTGTCTTGCCGCTCGTGATCTTGTTCCTGTTCGGCATCCTCGAATACGGTCGCTACGTGATGATGCTGCAAGTGTTGACAAACGCCGCGCGTGAGGGGGCTCGCTATGCCCAGATTCATGCCAACCCGGTGACCGTCAACGGCACCACGCTCGGCAATGCCAACAGCGACGTGACGACCGTGGTCAACAAGGCGCTTGCCGGTCAACAGCTGAGCGGACAAACGGTATCCATCTACGCGGCCGACAGCCAGGGAAACAACACGGGTGCGTGGACCAGCGCTACGACGGGCCAGAGCGTGTGCGTGGATATTTCGGGGACCTACCCGGTAATCATCTTCAAACTACTGAATATGCCCGCCACGATTTCCGTCAGGGCCAAAGCCGCGATGCGCACTGAGAGCAATTGATATCCAGCCGCCATTTTCGGATCGATCGTACCATGAGGCACAGCATGCGAAGCAAGCGACGCGATTCACGTAGCGGAACGGTCATGGTCTTGTTGGTGATCAGCCTGGTCACGCTGTTGACCTTCGTGGCATTGGCGGTCGACCTGGGCATGATCGCGGTGGCCCGCACGCAATGTCAGGACGCGGCTGACGCGGCCGCGATGGCCGGCGCCCGCACGCTCAACGGCGTCACCGCCAGCAACAACAACTACAGCAACGCGACGCCCAACGCGCTGGCCACGGCCACGGCCAATACCGTGCTTTCCAAAGCCATTGCGTCAAGCCAGGTCGCCGTGCAGATTGGTCGCTATGTGTACGTCGGCGCCAATCAACGATTCGAGGGCCAGTTTCCCGGACCGTCGACCGAAAACTGGAGCATGGTGCAAGCCACGGTTTCTGCCAACTTGAGCGGTTCGCTGGCGTTTTCCAAGGTCTTCAACTTCACGGGCAACAACATTTCGGCCTCGGCCACGGCCGCGCATCGTCCACGCGACATGGCCCTGATCCTGGACTACTCCGGGTCGATGCGATTCGCCAGCCTGACGGGCGTGCCGTACAACGGAAATCGCACCGGCTCGAATAATCCGGACACGGTGATTCCAACGTTCGGCCACTACTCGTCTGGGGCGGCGCTGCAGGCGACCAGCTTCACGATCCCCTATGACGAGGCTAACATTACTATGACGACCAGCGACGGCCGCGGGCCAGTCGTGCTGGATTTTTACCGAGACTCCGCCGGCACTGTGGCATTTGCCGCGGCGCCGAGCTCCTATGGAACGACGCCCGGCGGCGACAAGCCGCTGAAGAAGGCCAAGAACACCAGCGCGTCCTGGTGCACCACGGCCTACGACCTGCTCAACGCGAGCGGCTCGGCCACCAACTCCACGCGCGACGCCACGTTCGAAACGTCGGGCTACACCGCCTATGGGATGACTGCATCGTTCTCGAAATACACCCAAGGTCCCGGCTTTTGGGGCAAGACGTTCTTCATCTGGCCCCCGGATCCCGTCCCCGCCCGTGACTGGCGAAAACTGTACTTCGACTATCCCGGGACCTCGACCGCGATGGACGACAACTCGAAAATGTGGGACGCCAGCGGCAATTGGAAGGCGCCGGGCGCCTCGAACTATCAGATCGACTACACGGCGATCTTGAACTTCATCAAGAACGTCGGTCCGAATCCATTTCCAGCCAGGCTGCAGTCAGGTCGGATCCTGTATTACGACTTAATCCCCAATTCGATCAATACCGCGTCGTTCCCTCCCAGCGACATGAACGAGCGTTTCTGGAAGGAATACATCGACTACGTTTTGGGTGTCCAGCAGACTGGCTCGAGCAGCTGGAGCGTGGTCACGGCGAAAACCGGATACGGCGACGATTACACGTTCGGCACTAAAAAGATCACGGCGAACAGTAGTTTGACTGGCAGCCCGAAGCCGTACATGCACTACGCCGACAATCCCGAACGGCCCAAAACGCATTTTTGGTTCGGACCGCTCTCGATGGTCGATTTTCTCGGCAATTACAACTTGAACACTTTTTATTGGCCGGGCACTTGTCACGAAGCGCCGATGTACGCCTGCAAGCTCGGCATGCGCGCGGCCTTGAGCGATATCTCGAACAATCATCCCAACGACCTGGTGTCGATGATCATGTTCAGCCAGCCATGCGAGACGGCCAATGACGGGAACCGCTTCAATCGGGCACGCGTCGGCTTGGGCCGCGACTATCCCAGCATGCAGGAATCGCTGTGGTATCCGCCCGCCACGGTCGGCAACAGCGGGGCCACGATCCGCCCGTATGACGCGAACAACCTCGAAGTCGCCGCGCGCCATGGGCGGCACATGCTACTCGATGGGCCTGATGCTGGCCTACAACCAGTTCAGCGCCAACAGTTCGTTGCTCACCTTCAATCCCGGCAAACCCGCGGGCGACGCAGGCGGCAACGGACGCAAGGGCGCCCAGAAGATCGTCATCTTCGAGACCGACGGTTCTCCCAACGTGACGGCCTCGGCCAACCTCAACAACGCGGGCTCGAACAACAGCTACTACTCCATTCGTTACAACAGCAGCAGCCCAGGCAGCAGCGAGTTCCCCAACGTCAATAACGGCGCCACAGTGACGACCGAAATTTACAACTTGTGCACGCAACTGGTCGCGCTCGACACGGCCAGCCCGCCGGGCTACTCGACCACGAACAAGAAGGCGCTGATCCACTGCATCGGTTTCGGCCCGGAGTTCGCGCCAGGCGGCCCGAACTCCGCCAATAACACCGCGATCTTGAACCAGATGCAGACGATCGGCAACGTCACCGACGGCATGCCCAGCTACAAGATCATCTACGGCACTGAAGCTAGCATTACCTCCGAGCTTCAGCAGGCCTTCACGCAGATCCTGCAAAGCGGCGTACAAGTCTCCCTGATTCAATAGGATTTCCGGGAAATGGATGTTCGCTTGGATGCACGAGCCGCGGCCGTGTTCGAGAGAGTGAGCAAAGTCTACCAGGGCGGCTGGCTCGCGCGCCGCGTCGTCGCGCTCGACGACGTCAGCCTGACGGTCCCCTGGGGCGAGGTGTTCGGACTGATCGGCCCCAACCGCGCCGGCAAGACGACGCTCGTCAAAATTCTGCTCTCGATCTGTCGTCCGACCGGCGGCCGAATCATGCGGCTCGAGTGCCCCTGGTCCGACCGCGGCACGCTGGCCCAGGTCGGCTACGTGCACGAGAACCCTTCGTTTCCGCGATACCTGACCGCCTGGCAAGTCGTCGAAGGGTATGGCCGGCTGTCGGGCGTGACTCCGAAGCTATTGCGCAAGCGCGCCGGCGAGCTGCTCGCGCGCGTCGGGCTGGCCGATCGCAGCCGCGAGAAAATCGCCCGCTACAGCAAGGGAATGCTGCAACGGCTGGCGCTGGCCCAGGCATTGGTCAACGATCCAAGGCTGCTGGTGCTCGACGAACCGTCGGAGGGCATGGACCTGGCGGCTCGCCGCCTGCTCGACGAAATCATTCGCGAGCGACGAGTCGGCGGAAACAGCGTGATCCTGGTGTCGCACGCCTTGACCGACGTTCAGCGCTCGTGCGACCGGGTGGCCGTGTTACGAGACGGGCGCGTGGCCTTCGCCGGACGGGTCGCCGATTTGGCCGGCGATACGGACCTGTCCGCGCCGCAAGCCCTGGAGTGCGCCGTCGGTTCGCTGTATGAGGAGGCCCTGGCATGAAGAACTCCCCCACGTTCACAACCATCGCCTGGCTCATTCGCGACACGTTTCGCCAGTCGCTGGCGTACGGCATCTTTTGGGTGTTGTTGATCGTCAGCCTGCTCTCGATCGGGGTCTGCCTGAGCATCGGCGTCAGCGGACGGCCGACGCTCGCGCTGGGCGACGACAATCCCGATTTCCTGTCGCGCCGCGACGCCGACGCCGGCGAAACCGCCAAGCTGGCGCAATCCGGCGTGATCGTGGCCGACGGGCAGCTCACGCTGGCCTTTGGCGCCATCCAGGTGCCGCTGGCGCGCAGCACGCGGGGCGCGGTGCATTTTATCGAGCTGATCCTGGCTGGCGGCGTCGCCGACACGCTCGGTCTGCTGCTGACGTTGATCTGGACGGCCGGTTTCCTACCCGGCTTTCTCGAGGGCCGCAACGTGTGCGTCCTGCTGGCCAAGCCGGCCCCGCGCTGGGTGTTACTGCTGGGCAAGTATGTGGGCGTGCTGTCGTTCGTGTTGTTTCATGCTCTGATTTTCGTGGGCGGAACCTGGATCGCGATCGGCCTGCGCACCGGGTTTTGGGATCCAGCTTATTTGTTGAGCATTCCGCTGCTGTTGTTGCACTTCTCGATTTTTTTCGCCTTCTCGCTGCTGCTGGCGGTCTGCACGCACAATGCCGTGGTCTGCGTGTTCGGCTCGATCGTGTTCTGGGGCGTGGCCTGGAGCATGAATTTTGGACGCCAGTCGCTGATGACTTCGACCGATTTGCTGTCGACCAACTTCCAGTCGTCGTACTTGAGCTGGCTGGTCGACTTTGGCTATTGGGTGCTGCCGAAACCGGCCGACCTGAGCATGCTGCTGTTCGATGCCCTGGGAGCGGGCGACGACTTCGGCAGCCTCTTCGACCCGGCGGCGCTGGCGGCGCACGATTTCTCGATCACGCTGTCGGTCATCACTTCGCTGGCCTTCGCCGCCTGCGTGCTGTTCGCATCGACCCGCATGTTTCGCGCGACTGACTATTAGTGCCAAGCGCAACGGCTGACCGGCACATTCGTCATGTTCGACGCGGCGATCCTATGCGTAGGCCAGCAAAAAGTCCCATTCCAGATGTTCATTGGGGGGCTAGAATAGAGAGGAACTGGAATCTCTCCCGGAAGTTCGCCCAAGTGGCGCGAGGACATTAAATGGCGCACATTTCGTCTCCGAACGACGCCAGCGGATTGACTGACGTGGACCGGAAGACCAAGGCTGGGCGCGGATTCTGGATGTTGGCGGCGTCCGCCGCTGCGCTGGCGATCATCGTGCTCCTGGTCCTCCCCGCTAGTCCGAAAGAGCATCTTGAACGAAAGGCGGCCCCGGCAGTTGACCCGAGTGGGGATCTGGTTCGAGTAACCGGCCCGAGGCAGATTCTCGTCAAGCCAGGCAGTCCGCTCGCCAAGAGTCTGGGCGTCGTCACGGTGACCAAGGAAACTGTTGCCTACCCGCTGCTAACCGTGACCGGCTCGGTTGTGGCACGAATCCGGCCCGGCAGCGAGCCTTTGGAAGAGCGCTGGCAATTCGCCAGCCCGGACACGGCGAGCGCCTATGCCGACTGGTTGAAAACAAAATCCGACATCGAGTTCAACGAAGGCCAGCTGAAATCGACGCGTGAACTGACGCAAGCTCAAATCGACCGCACCGAGGACATCGCTTCTCACTTGCGTGCCCTGGGGGTTGCCGGCGGAATTGCAGGGAAAGACCTGCGGGCGGCGGAGGCCGATCTTGTTCAGGCGAAACTGCAAGGGCGGAAGGACGTGTTCGCAGCCGAGTCGGCCTTGCGAATTGCCCAGCGACAGAAGAGCGCGCTGGAACGTCAGTTGGCCCAGGCCGGTATTGAGTCGGTTGTCTTTTCCCGCGCGGGAAGGCATGGTGCTCATTTCGGCCAACGTGCCAGAGGCAAAAATCGCACTGGTCAAAGTCGACCAAAAATGCGAGGCGCGTTTCTATGGTTTTCCCGGGGTCGTGTTCTCGGCTGACGTTGAAGAGCTGGGTTCCGTGCTTTCCACCGAACGCCGGACCATGCGGGTGCTGTTTGACCTGTCCGACGAAAAAGACCAGTTGAAGCCCGGCATGTTCGCCGAAGTCGGCCTGGGGACCGACCATCGCGAGGCGCTCTTGATTCCAACGAACGCCACTTTGCACATCGGCCGGTTCGATTACGTGTTCAAACAAGACAGCGACGGCCAGCACTATGAGGTCACGGAAGTTCAGATCAGTGAGTCGCGCAACGACCGCGTTGAAGTTCTCAAAGGCTTGGAGGCAGGCGATCGGATTGCCGGAACCGAGGCCGTGCTGCTCAAGCCGCTCGCCATTCAGAGTCTGGCCGAACAGCCCCAGCGAATTGAGAACCGATGATTGCCGCTCTGATTCGAGTCTCGCTGAGACACCGCCTCGTCGTCTTGACCGCGGCGCTCGCCATCGCGGCGCTTGGCGCTTGGACATTTGGCCAGCAGCAGATTGATGCGTATCCTGACATTTCCGCCCAGGTCGTGACGATCATCACGACGTATCCAGGGCGGGCACCCGAGGAAGTCGAGCGACAGGTAACAATCCCGATCGAGTTGGCCATGGGTAGCGTCCCGAAGCTGGCCATTATCCGCTCCCGCACGATCTTCGGCCTGTCGGTCGTGCAACTCATTTTCGACGAGGGCGTCGAGAACTACTTCGCGCGCATGCGCGTGCAAGAGCGACTGCTGGGCATTCAGCTGCCCAAAGACGTGCAGCCGGAGCTGGGTCCGCTGGCAACCGCGTATGGAGAAATCTATCGCTACGAATTGAAAACGGATGGCACGCACGATTTGATGGAGCTTCGCACGCTCAACGATTGGGTCGTGGTGCCTCGTTTGCGACGAATCGCGGGGGTGGCGGACGTGGCCAATTTTGGAGGTTACGCCAAGCAGTTCACGCTGCTGTTGGAGCCGTTTCAGTTGGAGCGATACGGGTTGACCTTCGATGACGTCGTCAAAGCGGTCGCGACGAACAACGCCAACGCCGGGGGCAGCGTGCTGCGGCGAGGCGAAATGTCGTTTGTCGTTCGCGGCAAGGGCGCCTTCCAAACGATGGGCGACATCGAATCCACGGTAGTTAACACCATCGGCGGCACGCCGGTCTATGTGCGAGACGTGGCCACGGTTCGCTTGGATTCGATGCTTCCGACCGGGATCTTCAGCAAGAATTCAGTAGATGAGTCGGTGGAAGGAATCGTGCTATTGCGTCGGGGCGAAAACCCATCGCAGGTGTTGGACCGGGTAAGGAATGAAGTCGAGGAGCTTAACGCCTCCGCGCTTCCCGAGGGCGTGCGCATCGCGCCGTTCTATGACCGCACGTTTCTCGTGACCAGCACTCTGGAGACGGTCAGCCACAGTATCCTTATGGGCATTTCGCTCGTGGTGCTGGTGCTGCTCATCTTTTTGGGAAGTCCAGCCGTCGCCCTGTTGGTCGTGCTGACAATTCCATTTTCTTTGCTGTTCGCACTGGTTTTGATGTACTTCACGGAGATTCCGATTGGCCTTCTCTCGATCGGCGCGATTGATTTTGGAATTCTTGTGGACGGCGCCGTGATCATGGCCGACAACATCATCCATCAGCTCAGCAACGCAAGACATAAGCGCGAGCAATCCGGTGTTGCCGGCATCATCGAAGAAGCCGCGCTGCAAGTGCAGCGGCCCATCTTTTTCTCGATGCTCATCATTATCGCGGCTTATGTCCCGCTGTTGAGCCTGACCAGCATTGAAGGGCTGCTGTTTCGCCCGATGGCATTGACGGTGACGTTTGCGCTGATGGGGGCGGTTTTGTTCTCGCTGGTCGTGATGCCGCCCTTGGCAACGTTGCTTTTGTGGCGTGGATTCGTCGATTGGGAAAATCCGATCTTGAGCCGGTTACGGCCCGTGTATGCAGGCATCATTCGCCGGTTGCTGGACGCGCGGTGGATGGTCGTTGGTGCGGTTTTGCTCGTGGTTGCTAGTCTGTGCGTGACCATCGCCCCACGGCTCGGGACGGAGTTTTTGCCTTATCTGGACGAAGGCGTGATTTGGGTTCGGGCCAATTTCCCAGAGGGGACGTCGCTGGAACAGACCGCTCGCTTCGGCAAACGACTGCGGCAAATGGCCGAACAGGTTCCTGACGTCGATTTCGTCATGGCGCAGGCCGGCCGGAATGACAGCGGGACCGACCCGTTTCCGCCCAGTCGATTGGAAATGATGATCGGCCCGAAGCCGCGAGACCAGTGGGAATCGCGATCGAAACAGGAAATTGTGGGCCAAATTGGGCGCCGCTTTCGAGAGGAGTTCCCGACCACGCGATTCAATTTTACGCAGCCGATCATCGACAGCGTGACCGAAGACACGAACGGCACGTCCGCCAACTTGGCTGTCGAATTTTCTGGCAGCGATTCGGAACAACTGCTAAACGTGGCACGACAAACGCAAGCCGTGTTGCGAACAGTTCCCGGCGCGACGGACGTGAATATCGAGCAGGAAGGACCGCAGCCGCAGTTTGTCATCGAACCCGATCGGGCTTTGTGTGCCAGCTACGATGTTCAGATTGACGACGTCAATCAGCTTATCAATACCGCGCTGGGCGGCGAGCCAATCGGCACCTTGTACGAAGGCGAGCGTCGCTTCGATATTGTCGCGCGATTCGACCGCGAATTGTTGAAATCGCGCGAAGCCATTGAGCGGTTGCCGGTTTACGCCAACAATGGAGTGCCAATCCCTTTGTCGCAAGTGGCGAACTTTACGATCGTCGACGGTCAAACGATGATCGCACGCGATAGCGGTCGCAGGCGGCTAACGGTGCGCTGTGACATCGTTGGTCGCGATCAAGGGGGATTCGTCAAGGAAGCTCAAGCTCTGTTTGAACGCGAAGTCAAGGTGCCAGCACAAGTGCAGGTTCGATGGCTCGGCATGTTTGAAAACCTGGCTCGCGCGAGACGGCATTTTCTGTACGTAATCCCCATCACGATCAGCATCATTTTTGTGCTGCTCATCACGACGTTTGGCAACGTGCGCGAAGCGCTCATCGTGTTGCTCGCCGTGCCCTTTGCGTTTGTGGGGGGGACGCTGGCGTTGTACTTGCGTGGAATGCACCTGAATGTGTCCAGCGCCGTCGGGTTCGCAACGTTGTTCGGAGTGGCCATCATGGATGGAGTCGTGATGGTCCAGTGGATCACGGCCTTGCGGCGGCAAGGATTGCCGCTGGATGACGCAATCGTGCAAGGAACGCTCGGCCGACTACGGCCGATTCTCACCACGTCTCTCGTTGCGATTCTGGGCCTATTGCCGGCATCGGTGGCAATCGGTCTTGGGTCCGACGTGCAGCGTCCTCTGGCGACGGTCATCGTCTGGGGCTTGGTCAGCTCGACGATTTTGACGCTGTTCATCGTTCCGGTGTTGTATCGCATCGCCGCGCCTTTGGACGCCAGTGGTTGACCGGGGAGACAATTCTATTGCCGTTTTGGCGGCGCAATATCGGACCACGAATTGTCCGAAGTGAGACGCCAACACTCGCCGGTCCTTGTATCACCGAGATATATTCCGCCGGTTGGCGTCGGCGTTAGGACATATCGGCCGGAAACCACCTGGGCATCTTGAGTGACTTCAGCGCCCTTGCGCTGCGCGTGTACTTGGGAGGAATAAAAAACCATGGACGCGATGCACACACCCAATAACGTCGAAATGCAACTGACTGCGAAAGTACGGGGCTTCATCTTTGATCTCTCCAAAAGCGAAATGTAAAAAAAACAGATCACGCTGGTCCGATCGTTCTGAGTCCGGCGCGGAATGCCGTCAGGCGGAGAGACTAGCACGCTACCCGGCCCTCTTGCAATGCAGCCGATAAATCGCGCCTGGCCGGCCCACTTGCGCTTTGAGCTAGTGTTCTCGCCCCGGTGTAACAGAGATTCCCCGCCGGCTTGCTTCGCGCGTATACTGGGCCCATGCCCAACGCGCCCCTCGACGAATCTGCCGGACCAGGCTCGCCCGAGCGAGCTGACGATCACGAATTGGCGCGGGGGATCGGGCTGGTCCAGGCTACGTCGCTCAACGTGGCCAACATGGTTGGCGTCGGGCCGTTCATCACGATCCCGTTGTTCCTGGCGGCGATGGGCGGGCCGCAGGCCATCTTGGGTTGGATCGTCGGGGCGATTCTCGTGCTGGCCGATGGGCTGGTGTGGAGCGAGCTCGGAGCGGCGCTTCCCGGCAGCGGCGGCACGTACCATTTCCTGCGTGAGATCTTCAGCCGCTATCGGGGCGGCCGTCTGATCGCGTTTCTGTTCATCTGGCAATTCCTGATCTCCGGCACGCTCGAGCTGGCCAGCGGCTACATCGGCGCCAGCGATTATCTGGCCAACGCCCTGCCCGGCTTGAAACCGACGCTGGCCGAATGGGGACTTCCACGCGGCTTGAGCGTCTGCGCCGCGATTGCGGCGCTGCTGGTGGCGGTCTCGCTGTGCCGCCACATCCGCTCGCTCGCCTGGCTGGCCGTTTTGCTTTGCGCCGGCACGCTGCTCACGATGTTCATCGTCATCATCTCCGGATTGACGCACTTCAACTCCGCGCTTTTGGAATTGCCTCCCGACGCGTTTCGCCTCGACGAATCGTTCTTCAAGGGCCTGGGCGGCGCCATGCTGATCGCCGTCTACGATTATTTCGGCTACTACAACGTCTGCCACTTGGGCGATGAAGTGGTCGAGCCCGCGCAGACGATCCCACGCGCGGTGATGATTTCGGTGATCGTCGTTGCCGCGCTCTATCTGACCATGAACGTGGCGATCATCGGGGTCGTCCCCTGGCAGTCGATCGTCGCGCGGGTCAAGGCCGAAGAGCCGATGGCCATCGGCGCCGACTTCATGGAGACGCTGTATGGCCATCGTGTCGCGGTAGCCTTCACGGGGCTGATCATTTGGACGGCCCTGGCCTCGACGTTCGTGATGACGCTGGGCTACTCGCGCATCCTTTATGCCGCGGCCCGCAACGGCGATTTTTTTCGCGTCTTCGGCTACGTGCATCCACGGGGCCGATATCCGATGGTTTCGATTCTCACCATCGGCGTGTTGACCGCCGTGTTTTGCTTCTTTTCGCTGGGCGCCGTGATTGAGGCCGCGGTGGTGGTGCGCATCGTGGTGCAATTCCTGGCGCAGATCGTCGGCCTGCACCTGCTGAGAAAAACCCGGCCCGACGTGGTCCTGCCGTTTCGGATGTGGCTCTATCCTCTGCCCAGCCTGGTGGCGGTGGTGGGCTGGCTGTTCGTGCTCGGAGCCCGGCTCGAATACTGGCGGATCGTGTTGGCCGTGCTCGGTTCCGGCGTGGCGGTTTATCCGGTGTGGCGCAACTTCGTGGGCCGGCCCGCCGACGACGAAACCCCGATGACGCACGACTCCGATTGAAAGCCCAACCCCCCCGCCTGCCGCCCCGATTTTCCCCCCGCGGCCAAAAATACCCTTCGATTCTCGCATCAACCGTGATACATTAGTGCCATTGCCCCCGCCCCCTGCCCGACCACCCTCCTTGCCAGAGAAAACGCCATGGCCCCAGGCACCTGTGCTGGACCGATGCGGCGTCGCGAGTTTCTCCGCGTGGGCACGCTGGCCCTGGGCGGATTGGGGCTTTCCGATCTGCTGCGGGCGCGGGCCACGGCCGGGCAGTCGGCCCCCGACACGACGGTCATCTTGTTTTGGATGTGGGGCGGGCCCAGCCAGCTCGAAACCTACGACTGCAAGCCCGACGCCCCCAGCGAATATCGCGGGCCGCTGCGCCCGATCAAGACCACCGTGCCCGGGCTGGACGTCTGCGAGGTGTTTCCGCTGCAAGCCAAGCTCGGCCACCGCATGTCGCTGGTCCGTTCGCTGCATCACAAAATGTCGTCGCACAACGACGGCTCGATTGAACTTTTGACCGGCAAGACCCCCGCGAAGGAAGATCTCACCTCGCAGGCCAAAAGCGATCACCCTGACTTTGGCATGATTGCCAGCAAGCTGCGCGGACCGTCGGCCAGCGGGCTGCCGGCCTACGTCGGCATTCCGCGCGTGCCGTTCATGACCCAGCCGACGTACCTGGGCATGACCCACTCGGGCTTCGCAGCCGGCAATCCCTCGCTGCCCAACTTTCGGCCGCCCAACTTGTCGCTCGACGCGGGCGTCAACGGCGCGCGTCTGGACGATCGCCGCGGGCTGGTCGCGCAGCTCGACCGGTATCGGCGCGGCCAGGACCTTTATGGCGCCGTCGAAGCAACCGACCAGTTTCGCCAGCAAGCGTTCCAGTTGTTGACCAGCACCGCCGTGGCCGACGCGTTCGCGCTCGACAAAGAGCAGCCCGCCACGCGCGATCGCTATGGCCGGCACCTGTGGGGCCAAAGCTGCTTATTGGCGCGCCGACTGGCTGAAGCCGGCGCCAGCGTGATTACGGTCGACGCCCTTTCGCCGGTGCCGACCAATCCGATTTATTTCAGTTGGGACGACCACGCCAATCCGGCCACTGGCTGGAACCTGGAAGGCGCGGCCCGCTGGCGATCGCCGTTCATGGATCAAGGGATCTCCGCCCTGATCGAAGATATTTACGCGCGTGGGCTCGATCGAAAAGTTCTACTCGTGGCCGTGGGCGAATTCGGACGCACGCCGCGGCTGGCCAATCCGCAAGGCGTTTTGGGGCGCGACCACTGGCCCAGCGCCCAATCGGCAATGATCTCGGGCGGCGGCTTGCGAATGGGCCAGGTCATCGGCGCCACCACCTCGAAAGCCGAATACCCCGTCGAGCGCCCGCTGACGCCGCAAGACCTGATGGCCACGATGTACCGCCATCTGGGCATCGATTATCGCGCCACGATCAACGACTTCACCGGCCGCCCCATTCAAATTCTCTCCGACGGCGAGCCGATCCGCGAGTTGATCTGATCCGTTGCAGTCGTCTGGCCGCACTAAGATGTCGGGTGCCACGGGCATCTTGCCCGTGTCTTTACGCGCACTGGCGAGACGCCAGTGGCACCCAAGGCATCACAAACTAGTTTCGTCGTACTTCAACGACCTTGCTTATCAGCCCACGTACGGGAAGATCATCAACCCCACGAGCGCTGCCGCCAGCACGATCAGCGGCTCGGGTATTCTCTTGCCGCTGGCCAGCAGGGCGAGCGTGGCCAGCAGGATCGCGATCTTGGGCCACTGCAGTTGCGAGTCGCGATCGAACAAGGTGCGGCCGGCGAGCACCGCGACGGCTCCGCCGATGGCGCCAATGGCCGCGGCGGTGACGCCGACGACGAACGAGGCGATTCCCGGGCGGCGGCCGTACTTCTTGAAATACGGCGCCGGGATGACGGTGAACAAGTAGCACGGCAAGAACGTCGCCGCCGAGGCCACGCTGGCGCCTGTGAAACCGGCCACGAGGAAACCGATGAATCCGACCGTAATCACCACCGGTCCCGGCGTGATCATGGCCACCGCGACCGCGTCGAGAAACTGCCCATCGTCAAGCCAGCCGTACTCCTTCACCACGCCGGTATACAAGAACGGCACGATCGCCAACCCGCTGCCGAAAACCATCGCTCCGGCCTTGGTGAAGAACAACGCGATTTGCCAAAGCGTCTGCGTTTCGCCGCTGAACTGGAAGAACGATCCGGCCGCTAGCGGAAGCGCCAGGCCGGCAGCGCCGCCGCGCGGGCGGAGGAACCTGGGCGGCGTCCTGACTAGCCACACCAAGGCGCCTGCCAGCAGGAAGAACGCGATGTATTCGGTTTCCGTAACCACGGTGCAAGCGGCGCTGGCCAGCCACACTAACCACAAGAGCGAGTCGTTGCCGATGGTCTTTTTCGTGAGCTTGACGGCGCTGGCGCTGATGATGCCGATCACGCAGGCCCCGACGCCGTAAAACACGGCCTGCATCCAGCCGAGTCCGCCGTAGTGTTGGTAAGCCCAACCCAAGGCCACGACCATCGCGAACGACGGAATCACAAAAGCCACGCCCGCGAGCGTCGCGCCCAGGGTTCGATAGTGCACATATCCCAAGTAGATGGCCAACTGCGCCGCGAGCGGACCAGGCGCCAATTGGGCCAGCGCGATTCCTTCGTTGTAGTCGGCCTCCGCGATCCACTTGCGCGATTCGACCAGGTCGCGATGCATGTAACCGACCAGCGCCACCGGCCCGCCAAAGCCCAGCGCTCCGAGTTTGAGAAAGTAGCCCGCCAACTCGACGAGCGAATAGCAAGGCCCCGCGTCCGCGGTCGGCTCACCGGCGGCATCGTCGTGCATGCTGGGCGTGGTCAAGCTTTGAGGTCCTTACTCTTGCCCGCTCGGGTTTGGCGTTCGAGCGCCGCGATGAGACGGCGTTGTTCGACTTCCGCCGCCAGCATCTTCCGGCGGGCTTCAGCTTCCTCGGCCGCGGCCTCTTGACGCAGGATCGACGTCGCGCACACCTTCGCCGCCAACTCGACGATCATTGGCGCCAACTTCTCATCTTCCGGATAAAACGAAAAGGGCACGTACGCGACGCCCGACAGGACGACCCCCAAGGCGACGACGATCAGATAGCCGGCCGCCGAAGGCGAGAAGATGCTGGCCACCAGCACCAGCAGTGCGCTGCCGAGCGTGACGGCGAGAAAGAATCCGCCGACGCGGCCGACCGAGTGATCGAGCGCTTGACGGCCCGACTGAAACCATTGCAGCATCCTCAGACGACTCGATTGACGCCGATGCTGACGCTCGACGTCGGCCAGTCGAACGCTCAATCCGATATCCTCGGCGGCCAACTGCTGGACTTCGAGTTGGACCCGCTCGACGTCGGCCTCGGTGACCTTCGCCGCCAGCGGGACCGCTTGCGGAACGCTCCCCTGAGGAACGGCAACCGCGCAAACGGGAGCTTGCGAGCTTGCGACGCTGGCCTGCGGAATAACGAAATCGGCCAGGCAACTCGGGCATTTGGTCGTCTGGCCCTCGCAGCCCTCGGGGATGCGAAGCGTCGTGTGGCAATGCGGGCAGGAAACATGAGTTGCCATGCATGGCCACGCCGGATGCATCAAAAGGAACGACGAAATACCCCGGCGGCAACCGGCCGCCGCAGCGCGACCTGAGTCTAATGGACCGGGGGTCGGTGTTGCAATTGCACGCTCGACCGGCTGCAAGCGATGGGCCGTGCATCTCCGCCGGCC
The DNA here is from genome assembly GCA_963801675.1 of uncultured Planctomycetia bacterium. Classification (GTDB taxonomy): domain Bacteria; phylum Planctomycetota; class Planctomycetia; order Pirellulales; family PALSA-1355; genus PALSA-1355. Next base: position 4,780,445 of record CAWDFN010000001.1, on the reverse strand, counting down.
GGGCCGCGACTAGCATCCAGGCCCGCGACGTTGACGCGGGACTCCATCCTTCCGTTCTTCAGCAGATCAATCGTTGTCGGGACGAGTGTCGTATGCAACGCCATGGCGCGGCTTCCTCCAACCCTATTCGAATGGCTACCCGATCGGTCGATGCACGATACGAGAGCGCGACAATCGTGTCGCTCGCTCGCGTATGTGTATGTGCACGCGCTCACGACTCGTGTCAGTGCGATCCGATTCGCAGTGCAGCACTGATTAGCCGGTTGCTACCCCGCCGTGGTAAGTAGCGGCTGAGTGCTCGCGACATCGTATGCGCGTTGAGTAGGCGCAAAAAAATATTTCGTCATCGCGCTTTTTTTATATTGCAATCGCGCAAAGTGCGTTATAACTGCGCCAGTACTTCGATACGACGCTGTCGCCAAGGGAATGGCTCCCCCACTTTCAGCCTGTCGGAAACTGCAAGTAATCCTCGCCTGAGTCGGCAAGCGTCCTCGAGTCCCACGTCGCGTTCTTGCTGCCGGAACCAGCAAGCGCTTGCCCCACTCTTTTCTCTTTCGAGGAGACACTCCATGAGCGTCCGTACCTACCTTCCGACCCTGTGGCGAGACCTGGCTACGAAACGACCGTCTGGCCAGCCACCTTTGCGCCGTCGCACGCCGAGGCTCGAACCTCTCGAGTCGCGCCACATGCTATCGGCATCGGTCCGATCGATCGACGGCAGCGGCAACAATGTCGCACATCCCGATTGGGGCAGCGTCGGCGTTGACATGCTGCGCATTGCGCCCGCCGCGTATTCCGACGGAATGTCGTCGCCGGCCGGCGCGGATCGGCCCAATCCGCGGGCAATCAGCAACGCCGTCGTGGCGCAAGCTCCCGGCGTCGACGTCATCAACAACCGGGATCTTTCGGCGTTTATCTACGCCTGGGGACAGTTTATCGATCACGACTTGGATTTGATGCCCACCGGCACGACTCCATTCAATATCACGGTGCCGGACGGCGACGCGTCTTTTCTGCCGGGTGACGTCATCAGGCTGAATCGCAGCGCCACCGATCCCGATACGGGCACCAGCAGGCGCAATCCCGCGCAACAGTTCAATTCGATCACCGCGTTCGTGGACGGTTCGATGGTGTACGGCAGCGACGAGACTCGCGCCTTTGACCTTCGCGCGCACAGCGACGGTTTGTTGGCGACGTCGGCCGGCAATCTACTACCGTTCAATACGTTCGGTCTGCCGAACGCGAACGACGCCCACATCGTGGCCGACGACGAGCTGTTCCTGGCGGGCGACGTCCGAGCGAACGAAAACGTCGAGCTCACGGCGCTGCATACGCTCTTTGTGCGCGAGCACAACCGCCAGGCCGAGCTGCTTAAGGACTCGCATCCACTATGGACGGACGACCAGCTCTATGAAGGCGCCCGGGCAATCGTGATCGCCGAGATTCAGTCGATCACCTACAACGAGTTCCTGCCGGCATTGCTGGGCGATAATGCTCTGACGAACTACCGCGGTTACAAGCCGCGCGTGAATCCGGGCATCACGAATGAATTCGCCACGGCTGCCTATCGTTTTGGGCATTCGGCCGTAGGCAATGACGTGGAATTCATGGACAATAACGGAGAGGAAGTCGCCGACGAAATGTCGTTCGCCAAGGTCTTCTTCAATCCGCCGGTGGTCCAGCAGACGGGTATCGATCCGATCCTGAAGTACCTGGCCAGCGACCAGATGCAGGAGGTCGATAACACGATCGTTGATCCCTTGCGAAACTTCCTGTTTGGCCCTCCGGGAGCAGGGGGAATGGACCTCGCCTCGCTCAACATCCAGCGCGGGCGCGACAACGGACTGGCGAGCTACAACGATACGCGAGTCGAGTTGGGATTGAGGCCCGCACGGACCTTCGCGGACATCACCAAGGATCCCGTGGTGCAGGCCCAATTGCAGGGCGTGTATGGGACGGTTGACAAAGTCGATCTGTGGGTCGGCGGACTCGCCGAGGCCCACGTCAACGGAGGAAGCATCGGCCAGACCTTCACCAAGATCATCGCCGATCAGTTTCAGCGATTGAGGGACGGCGACCGGTTCTTCTATCTCAACCAGTTCCGGGGCGCACAGTTGGCGGCCATCCAGAATACCACGCTGGCCGACATCATCCGCCTGAACAGCGGCACGACGAACTTGCAGGAGAACGTGTTCTTCTTCCGCACGGTGATCTCGGGCACGGTGTTCAATGACGTCAACGGCAACGGCCGGCAGAACTCGCGCGAGGCGGGAGTCGGCGGCGTTACCGTGCAGTTGGTGGATCTCGACGACAACGTGATCGCCACGGCCGTCACGGCGCGCGACGGAAGCTATAAGTTCGCGGATACCGGCCTGGGTACCTATCGGGTGCAACTTATCGTGCCCGACGGCATGCATCTGACGGCCAGCCCGCTCGACATCGACATGACGCGGGGCCAGCGCGTGGTGAATGCCAACTTTGGCGTCGTGGGAAAGGCGCTGCCCGTGCGGCCAATCATCGCGTTGGTGGCCGAGCTGGCCGACGCTGCTTTATCTGGAGGCATTTGATTACCGCGAGCTGCATGGAGGCGCATGGAAGCGCCTCCAGCGCAGCAGGTTTCCGCGAGCGTTGCGCGCGACGCCCTGGCGGTGGGATTGGCCGTTGCGCAAAAACGAAAACGGGCCGCCCGAGGGCAGCCCGTCTCGTTTTCATCGATCGATGCGATTTCATCGGCTGACCGATTGCTGAGCGAGCATCGCGATATCGCCTCGAGCCACGCGTGCGACGTTGTTCTCCTTGGTCGTCTCCTGGACTTCGCCACGCGGATCGACCCCGACGAACAGCGTCGTCGACTGGCTGGCCGTGGCCGGCAATCGCACGTCGACCTGCACCGTCTCTCCCGCGTCCAATTTGCTCAACCGTTGAACGCCGGCCGGGGCTTTCGCGCTGGGATCTTCGCCCTGGGTGGCGACCAGCGCCACGTCGAATGCCGTGGAGGGTGCATCTCCGTTGTTGTGGATCGTGATCCGGTAAGCCGGTCCCTGTTTCGTCTCCGCATTGCCAGCATCGACCAGTTCCAGGTCCGCCAGCTCCAGATCGACGCCCGAGATGGCCGGTGCGGCATCGACCACCTGGCCGGCCGCGTCAGCCGAAGCGTCGGCCAGCAACGTGTCCGAGCCGTCCGAGGTTGCGATCCCGCTGTCGGCGATCAGCGTGCCGCCCGACTGGCAGGACGTTCCGCAGCCCCCACCGTTGCAGCCCGGATATGGCCAGCACCAGCCGGTCGCACAGTACGACCCACAGCCGAAACCGGAGTACTGCGGCCACATGAACCCGTTGTAGTTGGATTGCGACCAGATTTGTCCAACCGGCTTCTTGAATTTGTTGACGTACTGGCCTTTTGGATAGAACTTGTTGACGTATTGTCCCTTGGGATACAGCTTGTTGACATACGGTCCCTTCGGGAACACTTTGTTGACGTACGTTCCGCCGGCCAACTTCGGGTACGCCTTGTTGACGTAGATGCCGGTGTTCGATTTCGGGAACACTTTGTTGACGTAGGTCCCGGTGTTCGACTTCGGGAACACTTTGTTAACGTAGGTCCCGGTGTTCGATTTCGGAAACACCTTGTTGACATACGGCCCATGGTTCGACTTGAGGGTGTTTGTCGGCGTTTTGTACACCTTGTTGACGTAAAGCTTTCCGGCGTTACCGTTGTGCTGCATTTGCAGGGTTCGGGCCATGGGGGCCTTGTTGACGTGCATCTGGGCGCCCATGACCGATTTGGGCACCGAGAAGCTTCGCGCCGAGCCGGACGCCTTGTAACCGCCGCCGTGGTTTCCGCCGCCGTGGCTGCCGCTGCCCTTGGCAAATGACTGCGCAGGGGCAAACGCCAGTGCCGCGCCGAGCACTGTGAGCGAAAAAATGCGGGAAATCGAGTTGTTGCGAATGCGTGACATGACAGGCTCCGATCGAGAAATGAGTGGGTTGGGTCTTATCTCACTGCTCTTCCAAGCGTGATCGAGCGGCCGTTGTTACAGCCGCCGAAAAAGAATTTTCAGGCCCCGGCAAGGCCGAGTTGGAATGGGCCCCGCCGCATGGCGGGCCCAGCAAGATACCCATCTATATGGGGGTAAATGCAGCGGGGGCAGGCGGGCCTATCGCCGCGTGCCTGTGAGGAAGGAGTCGAGCGTGTCGCCGGCCATCAAGGCATCGCCGCCGGGGTTCATGGCGGCGGCCAAGGCCGCCAGATCGCCGCGGATCGCCAGATCGAGCAAGTAGGCCAACCCACAGCCCACGACACCCACCCCGCCGAGTGCCGCGGTCGCATACCGGTTGAAGTCGATCAAAACCAGGGCCGGGAGCGACAGCAGCGGAACGGACACGGTCAGCGCCAGAAAGATTCGGCCGCGACGCGCCACATCGGCCAGCTCGTGAACATTGCGCGCGTCGGCCGGCCTGGCCCGTATCAGCCATGCGTAGCAGTTGCGAATCGAAAGAAACGTGACAACGTAATAGCTTTGCGTGGCGGCAATCAGCCCGCACAAAAGATTCGACACGATGAAGTGCGCAAATTGCTCCGCGGTAATCTGGCTCTGGTCTCCGGCCCCGTAAAGAATCCAAGCCGGAATGAGGAAGCCGGAAATCGTCCACAATATCGCCGTGATAACCGCGGTCGCGGCGCCAAACGTCAGGCACCGTCGCACGAGGTCATCCGATGGCGGCTCGACTTTGTCGCCACGCGCCAGTCTGGTCAGCAGGCGAAATAACGTGTGGCGCGAGAAAAACACGTATCCCAAGCCGATCGTGTACGCGACCGAGTTGACGCCGATCAAGAATTCGAAGTCGAAGAAAATCCGCTGATCTTCCGGGCTCAGTGAGCCCATGATCCCCTGCCAGTTGTAGCCGATGTTCAACAGGCACATGACAATATTCGGCAGCAACCCGATCAGAATCGTGGAGGACACCGGATGCCTCTTCAGCGCGCCGCTCCAATTGCGCGCGTGATGCAATAGCGCGTGCGCACGGGGCTGCAAGCACAGGTCGAGCTCGCGGGCCAGCTCGGCGGCCGAGGCGTAGCGATCTTTGACCTCCGGCTCCAGGCACTTGAGCAACACGTCGACGACCATCGGCGGACATCCGGCCGGCACCAGGGCGCGAGCATCGGCCGCCACGCCGCAGCGCCGCAGATCGGTCATCTTGGACATCGCCTGCGACCCGGCTTTGAGCAATGAGTCCTCGGAAAACGGCCGCTTTCCGGTGAGCAGTTCCCACAATAGCACGCCCAGGGAATAGACGTCGCTACGGCCGTCCAGTTCGTCGGGCTGCCGCGAGTGGTTCGGGTTACAGGCTTCGAGTTGCTCGGGTGACATGTAGGCCAGGCTGCCGCCGAAATAGGCCGCCGCAGTGGTGCCGTCGAGCTTCGAAAAACTGATGTTGAAATCGGCCAGCTTCGGATGTCCGTCGGCGCCAACCAACACATTCGCCGGCTTGACGTCGCGATGCAAGACGCCGCGATCGTGCGCATAAGCCAGCGCACCGGCCAGCCGCGCCCCGACCCAGCATACCGCCTCCGACCAGCTCGCCTTTTGCAGCCGGTAGCGAGTCATCGAATCGGTCGGCGGCTGTTCGCCGTTGCGCACCAGTGCCCGATCGACCGCCGCCAGCAGCGTTGCGCCCGAACGCTGTTCCGGCGGTGCCTGCCGGGCCTGCTCGACGACGCCTTGCAGCGTTCCGCCGGCAACGTACTGCATATATAACAGCCGCATCTTCGGCGAGGACAACTGCCGCTGGTCGTACACTCGCACGATGTTCGGATGATCGAGCTGAGCCAGCGTCTGCGGCTCGAAACCGCGATCGCGCGAGACCTTCAGCGCCACCAGCCGCTGCATCGAGCACTGCCGCGCCAGAAACACGGTTGCAAAGGCCCCCTTGCCCAGCGACGAGAGCAGGTCGAAATCGTCGATCTTCTGGCCGGGCTCGAAGGTGGGCATCGGCTCGGCCGGCACCAGCGAGGTGGTCAGATCGGGAGCTTCAAGGTTGAACAGCCGCCGTAGTTCGTCGATGCGGGCGGGAAAGCGATCGTAGTATTCGGGAATCGAAACCGCGTCGCCCCGCTGTTTGCGGATGTGATATTCCTCGTAAATGATGTCGCACGGCACCTCGCCGTCGGCGGCCAATTCGGGGAACTCGGCCAGGTATTCTTCGACCCGCTTCGGCCAGCGACGATCTTGCCAGCGATATTCCAGGTCGACCTTGATCGCCTCGACCAGCGTCAGACGGCGCACGGCCGCCGGCCCCGCGGGCAGAAACTTGGATAGCTCGGGCGGACCGCCCGCTTGCTGCCAGGCCGCGACCAGCGCATCGAGGCACTCCGACAGCTGCTGCCAGACCAGCGAGGCCTCGGCCTCGGCAAGATTGCCCCCCTGCGACATCCCGCTCGCTCCTTCAGTCATGGTTGCGGCAAACGCGCCCTGCATCAAGCGCGCCTGACGCCGGCGTTGAACGCCCCAGTATACCAGGGGTCCACGGCATGGCGAGCCGCGTCAATCCGGGCTGCGTGCCTCGCCGGGCGCAAAAAACCGCGGTGCCCGGCTGCAACCGTTGCAACCGAACACCGCGGGGGGCATTTTTCAATCTTGAACCGGGGCGGAACTATTTGGCTTCCAGGTCGGCACGATCCACGGCGACCACGTTGTTGGTCTTGTCCGTTTCGCTCACCGCGCCAGTGAAGTCGACGGCCACGATCAGCTGGTTGAAGGCCGAGGCCTGCTTGGTCGAGACGCTGACGATCTTCATCGCGGCGGCGGGCAACCGCAGCACCACTTCGGCACTCTGGCCAGCCGCCAGGCCGGGCACATCCACGACGGCTTTCGGCGACTCGTCGGTCAGTTCGCCGTCGATCGTGGCAAACACTCCCACGCCAAACGCGCCGGCTGTTTCCAGGCCCTGGTTGCGGAACTTCACGCGGTACGCTGGACCGGCAATCAAGGTGGCCGGCTGAGCGATTTCGACGTCTTCCAGCACCAGATCCACACTACCGGCAGCCTGTGCAACGGCCGGTTGAGCTTCCACCATCGGCTGGGCCGCGAGTTGCGCGTCGGCGACCGGAGCATCCGCGGCCACGCCGCCCGACGAGCCGCCATCATCGCCGCCGCCGCCGCCACCACCACCTTGCATCAGGTTACTCAGCAGGTTCTGCAAGAGTTGTCCGCCCTGCCCCTGGTTCTTGTTGGGGTCTTTCGTGGGATCGGTTTTCGTCGGGTCCTTGCTGGGGGGCGACTTTTTCGGGGGAATCGTGTTCTTCGGCGGACCGATTTTCTTGGGCGCGGTATCGACCGGGGACAAAATGGGATGAATGGTGTTTTTCGGGGGCGTTACCTTGGTCTGACCGGTGGTGACCGGGGACTTGATGGGGTGAATCGTATTGACGATTCGCGGGCTGCTGGTGCGGGCCATCGACATGCCGCCGCCGTGGCCTCCCTTGGCGAAGACCGCTTGAGGAGCCAAAAAACCTGCCAGAACCGCAATCGCCACCGTGCTTTGCAACTTGTTGAGGAGATTCGACATGGCACACGCTCGCTTTCGTTGTTTTAGGGGTGTTTTCGGGAATCTCGCGAACACCGCCGATCCCCTCTAACCACGTCAAGCGAGAAGCGGTCAGAAATGTTACGGCCCCGAGGCCAAGAAGCAGCCAAGAAAAGGGCCAATCCCGGTTAGCCAACGCGCTAGGGGAGGCTGCCGCGCTCTGCCAGCACCTTTTGTCCCATCGGGACCCATACAACAAGTTGTCTGGGCCACCCAAGCGGAGCGGTTCGCCGCTTATGGTCGAATTATTGGGCTCAGCGGGGAGCGTTTTCCGGGCCTAGAATCTGCTGCAGCTTGCCCAGCGCTCGGGTCAGCATCACGCGGACCGAGCCGTCGGATTTGCCCAGCCGTTCGGCGATCTCCTTCGAGGGCAAGCCCTCGATATATCGCAGCCGCAGGGCCTCGCGCTGCTCCTCGGGCAAGGTGGCCAGGGCCTGTAACAGCTGTACTTCCTTCTGGTTGCGCGAAAGGGCCTGCGTGGCCGTGGTCATGGAGACCACGAGCAGGTCGATCAGGCCGGCGTGCTGCGAGTCGATCCCCCCGCTGCCCAGGGCAACCTCGCGGCCGGCGTCCCGCTTCTGGGCCCCGAAAAAACGGCGGTGGGCGTCGATAATCCGCCGTTCGGCGATCTGGCATAACCAGCTAAAGGGCTCGCGATGCTCGAAGTCGGCCTCGGGCAAGGCCCGAACCGCCTCGACGCTGACCTCCTGGAAAACGTCATCCACCTCGATCTTGCGTCGCAGGGCCGTGCCCAGCTGTCGATCGATGAAGGCCACTAGCGGTTTGCGCTGATTGACCAGGTAATCGGCCAGGGCCGCCACGTCGTGCTGCTTGATGCGGGCCAGCAACGCGGCTTCGGCCTCGGTAACTTCGTCGTGGTCCATGGCGGCCCTCGGATCGGGCGGGTTTCTGCGGGATTGTCCCAGTTTAGCGAAGAAGCGGAGGCCAAGGAATGGGCCGTTTTCCGTGGGGGTGGCTCAGACAACTTGTTGTCTGGATCCCGCACGGGCAAGAGGTTCAGGGCCAGGCGCGGAGATGTCCCACATGGGTTGGCCAGTCTCTGCCAAACGCCTCCTATTGCTTCGCAACACCGACAACAAGTTGTCGGTGCCACCCCGCTGGGCGCCGTTTTTGTCCGGGCTGTAACAAACCGCCGGCGTTCACGCTGAGTCGGTTAGAGACGAAACGAGGCTCTGCGAGAGTAAGGAGAAAAGCCATGCCAGACGGAAAACGAAAACGACGACACAGCCCCTGCAAGTCGCGTCGCGAATGGTACGCCCGGCATCGCTCGACCCGCTTCAACCGCCGCTTCGGCCTGGCCGGCACGCCCATCAACGCCTAAGCATCCCCCCACCGATTGGCTCCGAATTGATATCATGACCGAGGGAGCCGGCGGCACTCGACCGGAGCGGAACTTTTCCGCGTGCCGCTCGTCCAATTCCCGGGCCATTTTGCCAAAGGGATATCCATGTCGCGAGCCATTGGCTGGGTGATCGGTTTAGCCGTTGTCGGACTATTTCTCGTCGCGCTGCTGCTACCGGCGACGCAAAGCGCTCGCGAAGCGGGCCGGATCAATACAAATGTGGCCCCGGCCGGCTCTACGTCCCTGGCAGCTCCGCCAGCATCTGTATCGAGTCAGGAAGGGCTAGCGATATCGAACCGCCACGGCCTGTTTGCGGAAATCGCCGAGGGCGGCAAAGGCGACGCGTCCGCCCCAGCGCCCGTGTCGGCTGGCCTTGAACGCAAAATCGTCTATTCCGCCACCGTCGAACTGGTGGTCGAGGACTTCGCGGGCGTGCCCGATAAAGTCGTCGCGCTGGTCAAGAAATACGACGGCTACGTTTCCGGCTCGACGATTTCGGGCTCGAAGGGCGAGACGCGCCGCGGCACCTGGAAAGTTCGTGTGCCGGTCGCGCGGTTCGACGATTTCGTGAACGCCGCCAAGGGGCTGGGCGAACTGGTCAACGCGGGCACGTCGTCGAAGGACGTCAGCGAGGAATACTACGACGTCGACGCCCGGATTCGCAACAAGACGAAGGAAGAGGAGCGGCTGCTCAAGCTGCTCGAAGAGCGGCCGGGCAAGCTGGAAGACGTGATCGCGATCGAGCGCGAATTGTCGCGCGTTCGCGAGGAGCTCGAGCGGATGCAAGGGCGGATGCGCGTGCTGGCCGATTTGACTTCGCTGACCACCGCCGATCTGACGATCACCGAGATCCACAACTACAAGCCCGAGGACGCCCCAACGCTGGCGACCCGCGTCCACCGGACTTTCGACGATTCGTCATCGACGCTGGTGGCGACCGGCGAAAACGCGCTGATTGTCGCGGTGGCCGCGGTTCCGTGGTTGCCGGTGCTGGCGGTGGGCCTGGGTCTGGGCTACGCGGTCATGCGGACCCTGCAGCGCAAGGCCGGCGCCCACTGGCGCCGAAAACCTAGGCAGATGCGCCGAATAGTTGATGCAAGAGCGAAGGAAGGCGAGGGAAGAACCCGGGTGGCACCGACAACTTGTTGTCGGTGTTGCGAAGCAATCAGAGGCGTTTGAGGGAGGCCGCGCACCTCGCCAGATCCTCTTGTCCCGTCGGGACGTGAGACAACAAGTTGTCTGGGCCACCCAATCCCAGCCTACGTGGTCGGCAGCGACAATTGGACCAGCGGAGCCTGGCTGTAATGCTGCCGGCACTCCGCTTCCCGGCCGCGCACGATGCGCTTGTCGCACAGCGGCCCACGGCTGGCCGTGATCACCGTCCATTGGCCGAAGGCTTTTTTTTCTTCGCAAAAGATGACCACCCAATCGCGTGCGTGGCCAAGCTCGTGGCTTCTGGCCGTGTTGGCGAAGTGGGCGCGAAAACGGCGACCGTGTCGTGTGGTCCGCAAAATCGGCAGCCAGGCCGCCCCAGTCGGGTTGAACCGCTTGGGCACGACCGTGGGCAACCGTCGCTCGGCTGCCCGCTCGCGGTATTCTCGGTCGATATCCAACAGCTCTGCCACCGTGGTATCGTTGGAAGTGGGGACACGAGCCGGCCGACTGCCCGCTGCGTCCAATCGTAAAGCCAGGCTATCTCGAATCGCTTGCAAGCGCTTTCTTCCCAGCCCGTCAATGCGGCGCAGACGCCCGTCGTGTGCCGCCGCCAGCAGCTCTTCGAGCGAGTGAACGCCCAGCGTGCCGCGAATTCGGCTCGCCAGTCGGGGACCGATCGTCGGTAGCGTGGTCAACAGATCGCCGGTCTCGTGCCGGTGGCGCAGCCGCTCGAGTGCCCGCGACTCGCCTCGCCGCAGCAGCTCGGCGATTTTTCTGGCCAGCGAGGTGCCGATGCCCGGTAGCTGCTCAAGTCCGCGATTGCCGTCGCGGCGAAAGACCTCGGCCAAAGGTTCCTTGGCGGCGCGAATGAAAGCCGCGGCCCGGCGATAGGCTCCCACCCGAAACGGACTGGCGCCGCGAAGCCGCAGGAGCCGGGCGATTTCCAGCAGCACGTTGGCCACTTCAAGATTGGATACGTCGACGATCGTCGCAGGGTGTCGAGCCACGGCATCACCACGGGGGCAAGTTCACCCTTTATTTTATCCCCAAAGTGGCCAGATGTACAGTGCATGCGCAGGCCGTCAGTCTCCATCCGGCGGATCGAATTCGAGCAGGTTGTCCGCAATTGCCTCGTCGAAAGCCGGGTCGTACGTCGTAGTGGTCTCGACGCGACCATTCGGAATTTGCACCTGGTCATCGATCCGTCGCACGAGGTACGTTTTCTTGTCAATCCACACGGTCGTGGGACGCTGGCCGTACATCGCCTCGATGCGAAAACATTCGACCGTGCCCAGCGTGGCTTCATCGGCAAGCGTCAGCCCTCTGAATATTTTGATATAGGCGAAGATCCCGCTGGACACCTCGTTGGGCATCAGGAGCCCGGGAATCGTCAACGCCGAACCGCCGGATACGCCGTTGGCGCCGCCGACGGCCATGGCAAGCGACTCGGGCTTTTCGATTCCGGGCTTAACGTCCCACCAGGTTCGAACGTCCATGCCCTGGGACCAGATAATGTAGCGACGCTGAGGGTCGCCTTGCCCGTTCGTGAATTCAAAACGAAACCGGCCGGGTCGCACAAAGGCGGTTTTGAACGGCCGTTCCGTCGTATTGTTCTTGCCATTGTCCATGACAAATAGCGAAGTGACCGTCCCCGAATCTCGGTATGTCTTGCACTCGGCGTACGCGTTGATGGTCTGAGTGATGATCTGCCTGGCGGCCGGGTCATCGGGCTTCGACTCAGCCTCGGGCGCAGCCGGAGGCGCTGCCAGCGTGGGTTTCCGCGGTGGCTGGGGCCCGGGCACGGCCGGCAGTGCGGGCATCCGCTGCTTGAGTTCCCGCATCGTGTCGTCGACGTTGACCGCCAGGGTAACCCGCGCGGCGTTGGGCGACTCGGGCGCGGCGTTTTGTTCCTTGACCGACAGATCTCCATAGATCACCCGATAGCTCGTCGCTCCCTTCGGCAGATACCAGAACACCGCTTGGGTCGCGTCATTGCTCTTGATCCCCTTGCCGGCGTAGCGAGCATTCGACTCGGCCGGCAGCATGGCGGCGAACATGAGTCCTTGAGTCAAAGGGAATGTCAGGTCGGTCACTTCCTTCGTCAAGGTTGCGTTGGGTGCGCCCTTATGGTGCTTTTGAACCCAATTGGCGATGAAGGCTGAAATGGCCGTGTGGCCAAACGTGGCAGGAAACAGGCCTCCGTTGTCGTCGCTGAGCATCTTCAAGGCTTGGATCAGATCCTTCTCCGCCGGCATCGTCATGCTGCGCTGCTGAACGGTGTAACCCTCCGGCGGTTCCGTTTTGAACAATTCCTCGTCCAATTCGACGTCGAATTCGAAGTCGCTCATCGTGACTTTTCCGTCGGGCATCATGTCGCTGGTCATTTCTACCACGATCGGCAGGCCAGTTTCCGGGTCTCCCCAAATCGTCATGTCGGCGTTGGGCCGCTTCACGCGAAAACCGATCGCCTCGCGGCCGGCGATTTTTTTCCGGCCCAGCGGCTCTCGCTTCGACGAAGCATCGTCGTCAGTGGCCCGAAGATTGGTTCTCAGGAAGTAAAAGTAGTCGGCGGTCTTCTGCTGGGCCGGTATATCGGTCATCTGGACCACGATGGCCGTCTTCTGCGCTGGCATCAAGACCATATACGTGCCGGCATTCCCGATGGATATCTGGCCCGACGGCATTTCCTGCCGGCACCGGTTCGGCTCGAGAACAAACATGCGGATGGTTTGGGGTACCGTTTGCTTGGTTTCGACCACCATGTTGAATCGAGCGGTTTTTGCCGTGAGGATGGGTTTGATCAGTTCGGCAAAGGCGAGCGTCGATTGCGTGCGAAACAACACGCCGAATACGACACACGCCGTTACCGCCACCAGCAGGCCGGCCGCGGTCGTCATGGTTTTCATCATTTTCATCCTGGGGACAAAGGGGAGGAAGCGCGGCCGGGTGCTGGGCGTCTTGCAAAGCGAGCAGCGTGTTGGCGATCAATTGGGGAGACGGGCCGGGCGGAACCGGCTCTGACTGATGCGATGCGACGGCCCGCTCGAGCACGTCGTCAGGCATATCGTCTTCGAATCGGTTCGTGGGTTGCTGATTCATGGGTGCCTCCTCGGAGGAGCGCTCGTTACGTAGGAACGGTGTTGGTGGCTAAGTGGCTTCGCTAAGCAGTTCGCGAGGCGCTGCCTGGCGCGGTGAACGTTCACGCCGATGGCGTTTTCGGTCATGCGCATTCGCTCGCCGAGCTCGCGATGGCTCCAGCCGCAAAGGGCGTGCAGGTAAAATATCTCGGCCTGTTTCGCGGGAAGTTGCGCCAAGGCAGCGCGAAACCTCTCGGACAGCTCCGCCGAGACGGCCTGTTCCGACGGACCCGCATCTCGTGAGACCGCTTGGGCCAGGCCCCGGTCCGTTCGGTTCTGGCGCGTGTCGCTATCCGAACGACCGCCGCGCCGATAACGCTTGCGAAGCTGATCCATGGCCCGCGACGTGGCAAGCGTGCACAACAACGCGGGCCAGCAGATTACCGTCTGGCTGCGAGAAACTTTGAGCGCGGCAACGAACGTCTCTTGAAAGCATTCTTCCACGTCCGATCGGTTGGCGAGCAATCGCCACAGCACGTTCCAGACCGCGGGACCGTCGTTGGCAACGATTGCTTCCCAATCGGTCATGCTGGATTCAGCTCGGGCGTCACGTGTTTTAGTAACCAGTTGCAATTGTACCCCAGCCAATCGGCGGTCCCGCTCGGCCCGCACAAGGTCCGGCTGACACCCAAGTAGTCGCCCGGGGAGGTCGAACCTTACAGCCACTGGGGGCGGAAGGCCGTCGAGCGCGCACTGGAATCCGCGGTTGATTCCGACGTAACCGGGACCGGCGTTGATGGTTGCGACGAAAGTCGAGAGAATCGTATTCATCGAAAAAGGATTTTGGCGGACACGGCTGCCGGCTATGCTCGTTAGCCCGGGCGTGGCATGCCTGGACCACAACATCCCTCGCGCGAACTATGCATGTTCCACATCGTGTACCGCGATGATTGTCTGCTTGTGCTCGACAAGCCGTCGGGATTGCTCTCGGTGCCGGGGCGCGGGCCCGATTTGCAAGACTGCCTGAGTGCGCGCGTGCAGGCCGCGCTGCCAACGGCGCTTACGGTGCATCGGCTCGATCGCGACACCTCGGGCCTGATGGTCATGGCGCTGGACGCCGCCGCACAGCGTGCGTTGAGCCGGCAATTCGCTCTTCGTCGCGTGGAAAAACGCTATGTGGCGATCGTGTTTGGCAGCCCGCAAGCGGTCGAAGGCACGATCGACTTGCCGATGCGCAAGGACTTTGACCACCCGCCGCGGCATAGGATCGACCCGCGCGACGGCCGGCCGGCGATGACGTCGTGGCGTTTGATCGAGCGGTTCGACGATCGCAGTCGCCTGGAAGTTCAACCGTTAACCGGCCGGTCGCACCAAATTCGACTTCACCTGGCAACGCTGGGGCATCCGGTTTTGGGCGACAACCTGTACGCCCATCCCGAAGCTCGCGCGATGGCGCCGCGTCTACTATTGCACGCCGAGCAATTGTCGCTCTGGCATCCCCGCGACGGCCGTCCGCTAAGATGGACGGCTGCGAGTCCGTTTTAGACCCTTCGCACGTTGTGCCATGCCTAATTTCCCGCGGCTTGCGGTATTGTTGTGTAACGCCTCCGGGTTTCGCGCATTGATATAAGGTGTGATGACTGAGTCGCAAGCCGATAGCAAATCTGAGCCACCGGATGACGACGCATTGGTCCTGCGGGCCAAGACGGATCGGGCTGCCTTCGGCGCGCTGTTTGATCGCTATTATCCGCGCGTGGCGCGATACTGCTTGCGGCGGCTGCCCGATCGGTCCATCGCCGAGGACGTGACCTCCGAGGTGTTTTTGCAAGTGGCGTCGCACATCGGCGCTTTTGCAGGGCGGACGGAGACCGATTTCCGCCGTTGGCTGTTCCGCATCGCGACCAACGCCGTCGCCGCCCACTTGCGCCAGACCTGGCGTCGTGCGGAGTTGTGGCAAACCGCCGCGCAAAGCGGACAGTTCGACCGGACCGCGGCGGTGCATCCGGCGGACGCCGAGCATGATCGTTTGGACTGGCCGGCCGTACACGCCGCGATCGGCCAACTCGACGAGCGCGCGCAGGCGATCGTCACCTTGCGATTTTTTGCCGGCTGTTCGCATGAGGAGATTGCCGACGTCGTTGACGCTACCGTGGGCGCCGTGCGGACCGCGCTTGCCCGAGCGCTGGCGCGGCTGCGGGAAGAATTGACTTCACTTCGTCCGCGAGACTGACGTTTTTTGAACAATCGATTTCGGACTGAATGTATGGACGATCTGCACGACCAAGAATCGGCATTTTCGCGACTGCTGGGCCAGGCTCCTTGTGACGACCAAGGGCGGGATGAGCATCGCGAAGCGCTGCGCCTGCGGGCCTTGGCCGCGTTCGACGCCGCGGGGCGGCCCGAGACTGCTCCGGTTGCCTGGAAACAATTATTTAACCATGGGAGAGAGCTCATGCGACGCCCCTTGACTCGATTAGTGGCGGCCGCGGCCGCGTGTCTGGCGGTCGCCGTGGTGTGGTTGCTGGTTCCGGGTCAACAGTCGACGGCGCAGGCCTTCAACATGTTCGCCAAAGCGCTCGCCGAGGCCCGCAGCGCCACGTTTGAGATGGAAGTGAAGATCGAAGGTCAGGGGACGCAGAAGGCGCAAAGTTACTATCAATCGCCGGGCAAAATGCGCAACGAGGCAAAAGACGTCGTCAGCATCGCGGACATGAAGGCGGGCAAACTGGTGAGCCTGGTGCCCAAGCAGAAAATAGCCACGGTGATGAACTTGAAAAACATTCCGACCGGGCGCGACAAGCCGCAGTTCAACGACTTTTTCGAGCGGATGCGGGATTTGCTCTCGAAGAGCCGCGACGCGAAGGAGGACGATTACAAGCAACTGGGCGAAAAAGAGATCGACGGCCGTCGTGTGCTCGGATTTCGCTACGCTTCGCCGATGCAATTGATGACTCTGTGGGGCGACCCCGTTACGGGATTGCCGGTGCTGGTCGAGACGGTGTGGAGCGGCATTCCGCGCACCGAGACCACGATGTCGCACTTCGAGCTGAATGAGGACCTGAAGCCCGAGCTGTTCGACACCACGCCGCCGGCCGACTACAAAGTGCAATCGTTCGACGTCGACGCCTCGAAACCGACTGAAACGACGCTGATCGAAGGACTACGCTTGGCAACCGATTTGAACGACGGCGCATTCATCAACAACCTGGACACGGCCAGTATGCAGGCGTTGATTTTCAAACAGGCGGTCCGCGGCATGAAAGACAAGTCGAAGGACCTCTCGCCCGAGATGATGCAGCTTGCCATGACGGTTGGCCGCGGGATGATGTTTGCGTTGGAACTTCCCGAGTCGGCCGACGCGCACTATGCCGGCAAGGGCGTCAAGCGCGGCGAGCCCGACCGGGCGATCTTCTGGTACAAGCCCGAGGGCGGCAAGAAGTACCGCGTTATCTACGCGGACCTGACGGTCAAAGACGCGGAGAGTGCGCCCGAAGTTGCCGGAGCGGTTCGCGTGGAAAAGACGAAGCCGCTGGAGAAGCAAGAGAAGAAGTAGCGCGGTGGACCGAGGTCGCGGTTGGCTGTCCTAATCGTTGGCTCACACCTGGCCGGATTGGGCGAGGTGCGGCAGCCGACCGCGGTGGGCCGATTCGTCGCTTTCGCGGAGAATCCCCCAGCGGCTGGCTTGCCAAACGTGCCGGGTGCGGACTTCCAACGCCGTCAGCCAACCGTGCCGCCAGCAGGCGGTGTCGATGCACACCGCAAAGCCCAAGTCGAGCACTTCCGAGTCGGGCTGTTCCGTATGCCCCACCACCACGGTCTTGCCCGAAACGTGAGGTCGCATCTCGGCCGGATCGACCAGCGCCCAGCGCAGTTGATGCTCGGGCTGCAAGTTCATCGGCACATCGCTCAGATAGTTGGCGTGCGTGAAGATGAAGTCTTCGGTTTCATAAAAATCGCGCCCCCGCTCGAGCAGCGCCCAATGCCGGCCGGGAATGGCTTGTAGTCCTGCCCCGTAACGGTACGAATTCAGCGTCATGACGCCCCCGCAATTCTCCCAATAGCGCAGCGCCGGCTCGCTGCCGCGCGCCGCGAGCAGCATTTCTTCGTGATTTCCTTCGATCAGCACCAGGCGGCAACGGCGCTCCAACTCCAGAAGCCGGTCAAGGACGTCGCGACTGTCGTGCCCCTGATCGATCAGATCGCCCAGGAACACCAATTGATCGCGAGGCTCGACGGCGATGGCCTCGAGAACCGCGTCGAGCGCGTGCACGCACCCATGCACGTCGCCAATGGCAATCAAACGACCCGAATCGGTGGGCATGAGTGGTGCGCCAGATCGATGTCGAAAGCAGCAGCGGTCAATTTTGGGGAAGACTCAACGATAAGCGCAGGCGCGGCGTCGGGCAAGCAGTTTTGGGGCGATGGACCTGGCACGGGTGCGTTGTCTCGCGTTTCGTCAAGGCTTCTGGCGCCTCTGCGGACGGTAAAACAGTCGCTTGGCGGCCTCGGCGGAGGCGATGTAGCCGGCGACGATGGCGGCCAACATCGCCAACAATGCCGTCGACACCCCTTCGACACCCAAAGGCTCGGCCAGCGGCGTGTAGGGCAACGCCAGCGTTGCGGTCACAACCGCCCCGGTGGTCCCCAGCAAATACACGCTCGGTTTACTGCGCCAGAAAGGCTCACGCCACTCTCCCGACTGTTGCAGCTTCGTACGTTGGCCTTGAAACAAGCCCCCCGCGCCGCCGTTTTGGAATGCCGTCGACACTCAGGGCGATGTCCCGTCAGATCCACTTCCTTCGCAGCAGCCACATCTTGACCAACTGCGTCAGGACGACGTAGCACAGGAGCGTGAGCGCCAGCAGCGGCCAGTACAGCGGTGGCAGCGCCGTGAAGCCCAGATAGCTTCCCAGCGGCGTGAACGGAATGGCGATGCCGGTCACCATGATACAGATGGACATAACCATCAGCGGCCAGGACGAGCGGCTCTGCAGGAATGGGATCTTGTTGGTGCGAATGATGTGGATGATGAGCGTCTGCGTGAGCAAGCTCTCCACGAACCAGCCGGTCTGAAACAGGCTCGCGCTGTGAGCCGCGGCCTCAGGCGTGCTGAGTGTTCCAGCAGTTGAAAACGTACAGCATCATGAAGTACGTCGTGTAGTCGAAGATCGACGAGCACGGGCCGATGAAGACGATGAAACGGGTAAGCTGCTTCATGTCCCAGGGGCGTGGCTTCTCGACCTGCTCGGGGTCGACGTCGTCGGTCGGAATGGCGGTCTGGCTGATATCGTAGAGCAGGTTGTTGGCCAGGATCTGGATCGGGGCCATCGGCAGGAAGGGGACGAAAACGCTCGCCCCCAGCACGCTAAACATGTTGCCGAAGTTGCTGCTCGCGCCCATGCGGACATACTTGAGGATGTTGGCGAAGACCTTTCGTCCCTCGACGACGCCCGCTTCCAGGACCAGCAGGGACTTTTCCAGCAGGATCATATCCGCCGATTCCTTGGCGACATCCACGGCGGTATCGACGCTGATCCCGACGTCCGCCGCGTGCAGGGCCGGGGCATCGTTGATGCCGTCGCCCATGAAGCCGACGGTGTGCTTGCGGGATTGCAGGGCCTTGATGATCCGCTGCTTGTGGGCGGGAGAGACGCGGGCAAAGAGCGTGGCTCTCTCCGCCGCGTCCGCAAGCTGGTCGTCGGACATCTTCTCGACGTCGCTGCCGAGCAGCACGAACTCGGTGGACAGCCCGACCTCCTTGCAGATCTTGCGGGCGACCAAGTCGTTGTCGCCGGTGACGACCTTGACGGTGACGCCGTGGCCTTGCAGGGCCTTGATCGCCGCCGTGGCGGTCTCCTTCGGTGGATCGAGGAAGGCAACATAGCCGTTCAGGATCAGGTCGCACTCGTCGGCCTTGGAGTAGGGAGTGGCGTCGCCCGCGACGACGCCGCGCGGCACGATGTCCTTGCTGGCGATCGCCAGCACGCGGAAGCCATCGGCCGAGAGCTGCTCGTACTCCTTCTTGAGCCCGTCGATGTGCGCGTGATCCATCGGGTACAGCTTGCCGTCGAGCTCGAAGTTCGCGCAGCGAGGGAAGATCGCCTCCGGGGCTCCCTTGCTGATGATTCGGTCCTTGCCTTCGGGCGTGCGGACGACGACCGACATGATGCGGCGCTGGAAGTCGAAGGGGATCTCGTCCACCTTGGCATATTCGGGGATCTTGGCGTGAGTGTGGGTCTCGGTATGCGCGAGCACCGCGCGGTCCAAGACGTTCTTCAAGCCAGTCTGGAAGTGGCTGTTCATGTACGCCAGCGCGAGCACGCCGTCGTCTTCCTTCAGCGCCACGTCGCAGTGCCTCTCCAGGATGACGTGATCCATCGTCAACGTGCCGGTCTTGTCGGTGCAGAGCACGTCCATCGCGCCGAGGTTCTGGATGGCATTGATCCGCTTGACGATCACCTTCTTGCGGCTCATCGCCAGTGCGCCTTTGGAGAGGCAAACCGTCACGATCATCGGCAACATCTCGGGCGTCAGGCCCACGGCCACCGCGACGGCGAAGAAAAAGGCCTCGACCCAGTTGCCCTTGGTCAGACCATTGATGACGAAGACCAGGGGCACCATGACCAGAATGAATCGCAGCATCAGCCAGGTGAACTGAGCGATCCCCTTGTCGAAGGCCGTCTGTGTCGGCTCCTCCGACAGCGAATGGGCCATGCCGCCCAGAAATGTCTCTTTCCCGGTTGCGATGACGACGCCGTCGCCGAACCGCTTTCGACGCTCGTGCCGAGGAATGCGATGCTGGTCAGATCGATGGGCGCAGTTGTTGCCGCGTTCTTTTCGACCTCAAACTTCTCGACCGGGAAGCTCTCGCCCGTGAGCGAGCTTTGAGTCACGAACAGATCCTTCGCCGCGACCATGCGCACGTCGGCGGGGATCATGTCCCCTGCAGCCAGTTTCACCATGTCACCGGGGACCAGTTGCGAAACGGCGATTTCCTGGGGCTTGCCGTCGCGGATCACGGTGGCAGTGACCGAGATCATGGCCTTGAGCTTGGCCGCCGCGTTGTTCGGCCTTGGCCTCCTGGACGAGTTTCAACCCCACGCCCAGAGCGATCATGAGCGACATCATGATTCCAGCCCGAGCGTCGCCGGTGGCGAATGAGATGCTCGCCAGGACCGCCAGCAGGATCACCAGCGGATTGAGAACCGCGTGCCAGAGCAGCGTGCCGATTCCCGGCCGCTGGTCCTTGGCCAAGACGTTGGGACCGTGCTCGGCGAGACGCGCTGCGGCCTCTGTCGGTGGTCAGCCCTTCGGGACGGGTCGAGAATCGCGACAGGACGGACTCGATCTCCATCGTCGCCGAATCAACCAAGATTTGTGAGACTTGGGTGTGCGGCCTATCGTCCCGAATGGCGGCAAAGAGCTTCTTGCGGAAGAATACCGGAGTGGACCTTGGACATTCGCACCTCAGCGTGACCTATAAGTATCGGATCGTTCTGGCAACGGGGATGCGGCCCCACCCTCAAAACTCAAAACTTCGTTTCAGACCGGCCGGCCTTTGCGACGCCCGCAAAAGCGAACCCGATCGCGGTCGTACACCCGCGCTTCTGCAATCGAGCAATGGTACTTCGCACAGCAAATTTCGGGTGGCCAACTATGGAGGTGGTCAATTTCCATCGCTGGGCTATTGGGGCCACGCAGTCAGGGCCACCGGTCTGTCGGCCTCGATAGTCAAAATACGCAATTCGATACCTGTCCTGCACGAGCGAAAGAATGGTTCGATTGAAGGAGCCATGCGCCACCAATCCAAAATTCGCCGGGTGCGGCCGCTAGAGCGACAATGATCGAGCGCGGCCGCGCATGCCTGATGGCCGCGTCGACCGGATCCCGCAGAAACAACGACAGGCTGGCGGCGCCGATCAAAATCAACGTGATCGGACTCTTGAATTGAGCCAATAGCAGCGAAAACCAATCGTCTTTCCGGCGCGGCCGCAGCCGGTTCGGACCATGGACGGCCAGCCGCCGCGCCGCTTCGTCGCTGGCAAGCCCGCCGGCCGACGCCTTGAGGCGCCGCAGCTCCTCGTCCGCCGAGCGCGACCAATAGCCGTCGTCGATGTCTGTCATATTCGAATCGCGTTCCGATCGCGTTTGCATTCCAGCGTCCCGCACTGTCGGCGTGCCATATTGTAGAAGGCCGCGGCACGCCGCATAATGGGGCTTCGCTCGGTCCTCGGCTGCCCCAATGGCCCGCGCGGACGTAAGACGCTCTCTGGCGGAGGACTTGACCATGATGGCTCGATGGCTTCCAGAGACACGAATTCTGACGACGCGGCTCGCACTGACGGCGGTACTCGTGGGATTGCTGGGCGCGGCGGTCGTCGTGGCGCAAGACGCGGCTACGGCCGACTCGCGGTCCGTATTCGAACTGCCCGATACGTGGCTCAACACCATTCCGCCTAGCGCCGAGGCGCTGCGCGGAAAAGCCGTGTTGCTCTACTTCTATGAGGAGACCTGCCCCAAATGCAAGGGCCGGTGGCCAGGCCTGCTGAAAATCGCCGCCGACCACAAGCTCGATCCGATCGTGTTCGTGGCCGTAAACTCGGGCACGCCGACGGCCGCCGTCGAACGATACGCTCACAGTGTCCGGCTTACCTGGCCGGTCATCGTGGATACCGATCGTTCGTTTGAGAAAGCCTGCCGCGTGAGCGAAATCAATCTGCAAAACATCTCCGTGGTCTGCTGCCTCACGCCCCAAGGCCAGTTGAGGCCCGGGCGTTGGGACGACGTCGAGGACACCGTGGCCCAGGCGCTCAAAGGCGCCAGTTGGAAAGTCGACCCGGCCGCCGTGCCCGACGACCTGAAGATCGCCTGGCGCAACATCGAGTTTGCCAACTATTCGAAAGCCGCGACGACGTTGACCAAGGCGCTGGCTTCGCGCAGCAGCGACGTCAAGGCCGCCGCCGAGAAGCTGTCCGACGTTGTGACGAGTCAGGCGACCGCCGACCTGGAAGCCGCCGCCGCCGTAGTCGGCAAGAGCAAGTACCGCGCTCACGAGCAGTACACCACGATCGCCGAGCGCTACAACGGCTTCCCCGCCGCCAAGGAAGCCGCCGCGGCCCGCCGCGAGTTAGTCAAAGACCCCGCCCTGCGTGCAGAACTGGCCGCCGTCAAAGCCGTCGAAAAGCAAAGCCCGCTGGTCCGCTCTCCCAGCGCCCCGGTCCGCGACCGCGCCGTCGCCGCCATCCAAAAGATCGTCACCGACCACCCCGAAAGCGAAGCCGCCGTGCTCGGCCGCCGACTGCTGGAACGGAAGTAGGTCGACCGTCGAAGTACCCGCTCCTGATCGAACGGACTGCCGAAACCACTGCGCGCCAGTGGGGTTGAATGGTTCGTAGACAAGTCGGCGGCCGAACTCGTGCGGTTCCCCCTGGTGCAGGCGGGTGCGAGATGCGGCGCCGCGGCGACCGTAACCCTCGAGGTATCCCATGCGACGATTGACTATCTGGACCTTGGCGCTGGCCATGTTGGCCTTCAGTGCGCCGTCTGCCTTGGCCGCGAAGGCGAAGAAGCCGAAGAAAACCCCGGAAACTCGTTTCGCGAAGCTGGACGTCAACGGCGACAAAATGCTGTCGAAGGACGAGTTCAACGGCAAGAAGACCGACGAGAAGAAAACCAAGTCGGCCAAACACTTCAGCAAGCTCGACAAGAACGGCGACGGCTCGCTGTCCTTCGACGAGTTCAACGTGACGCCGAAGAAGAAAGCCAAGAAGGCCTGAGACGATTCCAACAGGGCGGATTGAGCGGCGGCCGCGTTCAAAGTCGGCGAGGGCGAGTGCCGTGCAATTTGCTCGGCACCACCCGCTCCCGTCACGACGGTTAAATCTCGACGGCGAGCGAGAAACGGCCGGCGACGGTGCGATCTCCTTCCCAGGGGCGCCGCTTGTTGGCTTCGATCCGCACGTTGCCCGCTGACAGTGCGCGCAGCGTCCACCATGCATACCCGCCGCCTCCCACGGAGCGGGTCTCGACGTGGTAACTAAGGTCCTCGAGCGGCATCGATATCGTCCAGCGACCAGCGGTAGCCGGTCGAGGAGTTTTCTGATAGCCGCAGCGCGATCACGTCGCCGACGCCAATCGCGCCTGGCTGTTTCCCATCGCCGCGGGGACCCTATTGATACACCCAACCCGGCAATCGCGATAGGTACGTTGTATACGGCAGTAGACCAGCGCCCAAAGCGCCGAGGGGTGCGGAGGATTCCTGGGAAACCTTGTGCTGCTGCGGCATCTGACACGTTATTGTCCCATTCGGTTGCACCAAGGGACACTGGCGCGTTAGTATCATCCGACCATCGTCAACCTCGGTTGTGTGCAAAGGCGGCGCGCCGACGTTGTTGTATACAGAGCAGTGCGCTGCCACGAGGAGCTCGCCATGCCGATACTTTCATTGTCGGATCCGCAAGTACAGACTTCGTTCGATCGAGCCGCAACACCTTCGACGACGACGGTGACGATTGGCGGGCAAACGTCTGCCGTCACGAGCCCCTTCCCATCGCCGGCGGATTGGCGCGACGTGTGGATTTATTTCTTGTTGCTCGACCGATTCAATCGGCCCGGCGGAACGGCGCCTGCAAACATGCCCTACGATGCTCCGTTCGGCGGGTTTCAGGGCGGAACGTTCGACGGAGTGCGAGAGCGACTCGGATACATTCGCGATTTGGGAGCCGGCGCGATCTGGCTTTCGCCGGCGCTGAAGAACCGCCAAACCGACAAAGGAACCTTTCACGGCTACGGCATTCAAGATTTCTTGCAGCCCGAGCCGCGATTCGCGTCGTCGCCCGACAAGGCCGATAAGGAATTGCGCGCTCTGGTGGATGAAGCGCACGCGCTGGGCCTGTATGTCATCTTTGATATCGTGTTGAATCACGCTGGAGACGTGTATGGGTACCAGGGCTCGGGCTCTTCGGCGGGCGGCAGCCCCGTCGCGCTGCCCATCGAGTGGCGCGACGAAACGGGAGCGGCGCGGCCCGACTTCCCGATTGTCGAGAATATCCCCGCTGCGCTTCGTCCACCCGACGGCCTTATCTGGCCGAAGGAATTGCAGCGGAACGATTATTTCCGGCGCAAGGGAAAGGGAGGCGAAGAGGGGGGCGACTTCGAGTCCTTGAAGGAGTTCGTGACGGAATTCAACGACGGCCGTGTGTTTCCCGTTCGCAACGCGCTCATCCTGGCTTATCAATACATCATCGCTCGCTACGACGTCGACGGTTTTCGCATCGATACGTTGAAGTACATTGAGCGCGAGTTTGCCCAGGCCTTCGGCAACGCGATGCGCGAGTACGCGTTGAGCATTGGAAAAAAGAACTTCTTCACGTTCGGAGAAGTCTTCGATAGCGAAGCCAAAATTGCCGAGTTTATCGGCCGCAACACGCGAGACGCCGGAGATGCCGTGGGCGTCGACGCCGCGCTGGACTTTCCGCTGTTTTTCCGCCTGCCGTCGGTCGCGAAAGGGTTCGCTCCGCCAACCGACGTCATCGACGTTTATCGGCAACGAAGAGCCGTCGAGCGCGACGTCTTGTCCAGTCACGGCGAGGCGGGACGTTACTTTGTCACGTTTCTTGATAATCACGACATGCGCCAGCGCTTCCGCTTCGCCGGCACGGACGGTCCGGATACGTTCGATCCGCAAGTCATCCTGGCCATCGCGCTATTGTTCAGTCTCCAGGGCGTCCCCTGCCTTTACTACGGCACCGAACAGGCCCTCCATGGCCACGGCAACAGCGACCAATGCGTGCGCGAAGCCCTGTGGGGAAAAGCCCATGCGTTTGATACCGCGCACCCGTTCTACACGGCAATCCGCGACCTTTCGGCCATCCGCGACAGCCAGCCGGCGTTACGTTACGGCCGGCTCTACTTTCGGCCGATCTCCGGCGACCAGGTTCACTTCGGCGCATCGCCTTTCACTTCCGGCGTCCTGGCCTTCTCGCGAATCCTCAATTCTCAAGAGGTCGTCGTCATCGCCAACACGCACTCCACTCAAGGATTCCAGGGTTACGTCCTCGTGGACCAATTCCTCCACGCGACGGGCGACCACTTCCGAGTGCTCAACAATCCGGCAGCCCATGCACCGGGACCCGTCGAGATTCGATCCGGCCTGGAAATTCGCGAGATCGACGGAGGAATCACAACCGGCCCGGCAGCCATGATTCGGGTCGACATGAATCCCATGGGCGTCCAGATCCTGGCGAGGTGAAAGATGGTCGTCAGCTGCGTCGCGTGTTTGGCGTCGGCGTGGAAACCAATCGACTGTATGCCGTTGAGAAAAGTCGTCTTGCCGCAGCCGACGCGCTCTCAATTCTCCGCGCGGTCATTGTGAAGGTGACTTCATAGATTCAGTGTCAAATTCGACATTCTGGACCTGGAGCCGAGTGTACTGAGCGTCTGCGTATGAATCCATCGGAATCGGCAATTCGAGATGCTATCGAGGGGCTGAAGCGGTCTCCAGGCGCGTTTCAGCGGCTCGTGGAACGGTACGCGCAGATAACGTTTCCGGATCGTTTTCAGGAATTGGTGCCAAAGGGGCGAAACCCGCAGGATGTGGCGATCAAAGGTTGGCCCGACGCGCATGTGCTGCTGGCAGATGGGCGCATTGACGCAGTGGAAATGACGCACAGCCCCGCCTGGGAATCACACATTAAGAAGGACTACCAAAGGGCAAGACAACTTGGGCACGGCCGAATGGCCGGTTTTCTTTACGTCGCTTGGGCGTCTGCGCCAAAGATCGACAAGATTCAACAACATCGCGATCGCTTCGTCAAATTGGGGGTGCCTGCTGATCGCGTCAAATTCGTATTCATCCAAGAGTTAGTTACCACGCTTACTCGTCCACGATATGCCGAATTATGGATAAATGTTCTCGGCCTGCCGTGCGGGTGCTTGCCATTCCAGCCGATCCGCGAAGCGCAGCTGCTCTTTGGTCGTGACGACCAAATCGCGACGTTTGCGCCAACAAGGAGTGAATATGTTGAGGGAAAAGTCCATCGTCCGCGACTTGCCGATGAGGTTGAACGACAACTGACGCAACATGGGCGGGCATTCGTTCGCGGGCTTGGCGCGGCTGGCAAAACGGTCCTCGCAACCCAGATCGCTCTGAGCGCCGCTCGCAATCACGGTCCAGCGTACTATTGCGACCTTGTGTCGTTTGGTTCGGATGCCACCAACACTGCAATGTCAGCTGCCATGGACGCCATAACGACGCGCACCGACAATGGAGTGCTATTCATTGTCGACAACGTGCACATAAATGAATCGTTTGCGCACACACTATTTGATCATTGGCAGTCATCCCAGAATGGCAGCACATTTCTAATGCTTGGGCGGTGGGTTTCGGTCGGCCCGGATGCTCGAGGGCGCGGCGGACCCCTCGATGATCTCGAATCCATTGCGTTGGTTCTGCGGGTAACCTCTACGGATTTGGAGGGTGTATATCTCCGGCTTGCGCGACGCCGCGCACGAGGGATATTCGAGCCTCCGCATCCACCAAACGACGTTGTGAAATCTTGGTTGGAATTATTTGGCGGTGATCTGATCGCATTTAGCGCGGCAGTTGCTGTGAACATTGATAACTTGCAGCATGGAAATTGGCGTTTGCGCGCTATCGATGCTGTCGACTACGTTCATGACGCCTACCTCGAACCGGTACCCGACCGTGAGCGCCGGACTTTACTTACGCTCGCCGCATTGGCAAAGGTGGAACTTGAAGCCCCTTATGGCGCAATTGAAAGAGGTAGCCTGAAAGAATCGCTGCGACTTGGAGTGGTGCATCGCACGGATCAGGCTCAAGTGCGTTTGATCCATCCTGGACTCGGCGAGTTGCTGCTTGCCGCTGATTCCGAGAATTGCAATGAAGTTCACTGGCTACTGCAGGTGGCGGGCCGAGATCCAATTCTTGGACAACGCATAGCCTCTCGGCTTGAGAGCCTCGCCCGACGGAGCGATGCAAGGGAAGTGCTGGATTTAATAGCAGCGACCTCCGACACATTTGCGCAGTCCCTTCTCGGAGAAGAGACTCTTATGCACGTCCGAAGGAACATCGAACGGATAATTCGTTTTGGCGTGGCGGACGAGGCTAGGTGTGAGGCTGTGCTGCTTCAGCGCGCCCGAGCGGCTCGTCGTGCAAACACTTGAGGGAGAGCTAGGTGATCTTGCAGCATTCATGGATTACGCACGGACAAGCCTTCCTGATGTATTCAAGTGTCTCACTACAGGGCTGACTGAGCCTGAACACTTCCGAGCGCTCAGTAGGATCTGTGCGCACGCCGCTAGTCCAATTGGAGAGATTCTTGCGATTCACTGACAAATGCGTGCCCGCGATGTTCGGCAAATTATTGTCCGTGCTGGACTCCGCGGAGAACGCGCAGAAACTTGTCGAAAGCGCGGCAATGCAGATGCCAATCAGCCACGTAATGTCATTCATGTCTTTCACAAGCGGTAAGATGCCAAAGTTGCATTTACTAATACAGGAAATGGTGGTGGCGACGACATCCCTGAAGACCCTCACAGATTACCTCCGAAGGATCGAAGCGACACAGCCGAATCTCCACGAAACGCTTTCGAAAACACTGGCGAGTCACCAACATCTACAAGCGCTCGAGGAGACGGCCCAGCGTACCCCGCTCGCCGACTTGGCATCGTTTCTGAATTACGCAGAGCGGACGCTGCCCTATGTGCACGAACATATTTCGACGGCGCTGACCGAGCGGAAGCATTTGCAGTCGCTGACGGAGACGGCCCTGCGCACGCCACTTCACTTGTTGGCGTCATTTCTGGATTATTCGGAGCGGAACCTGCCTCAGCTCCACACACACCTATCGAAAGCGCTGAACGCACCAGACCATTTGCGGTCGATAAAGGAGACGGCCCTGAGCGCACCGCTCGGCGAGGTGGCATCATTCCTGCGATATGCGGACGGGAAGCTGCCTCATGTGCACAAGCATCTTTCCTCGGCGCTGACCGAGCCGGAGCATTTGCAGCCACTGACGGAGACGGCATTGCGAATGCCATTGGGCGGGTTGGCGTCATTTCTGGAATATGCGGAGCGGAAGCTGCCTCAACTCCACACACACCTATCGACGGCACTCAACGCGCCTGACCATATGCCGTCACTGACGGAGACGGCACTGCGCATGCCACTGGGTGGGTTGGCGTCATTTCTGGAATGTGAGGAGCGAAAGCTGCCTCAACTCCACGCACACCTATCGAAGGCGCTCAACGCGCCTGACCATTTGCCCTCGCTGACGGAGACGGCCCTGCGCACGCCACTTCACTTATTGGCGTCATTTCTGGATTATGCGGAGCGGAACCTGCCTAAGGTGCATGAACATCTTTCGACGGCGCTGAACGCGCCAGACCATTTGCCGTCACTGGTGGAGACGGCCTTGCGCACGCCGCTCGACCACTTGGCGTCGTTTCTGGGTTATGCGAAGCGGAAGCTGCCTCAGCTCCAACACAGTCTTTCAGCGGCGCTGGCTCAGCCGGAGCATTTGCTGTCACTGGCGGAGACGGCCCTGTGCACGCCGCTCAACCACTTGGCGTCCTTTCTTGTGGCTTTTAATTCGTCCGAGGCACTTGTCCAAATGGTGAGTCTTGGTGACTGGCAGCAGGCCTGGCGAGTTGCCAAGTTAGAGCAGCCGGATTCTTTCGGAAGGATCGATCGCGAATTCCGGCGTCTGGGGCGCCCGCAGCTCTCCGCAGCACCGGCGGAGGCCATTATTCGCGCGGCGGAACCAGCGCATTGGGATAATCCAGCTATTGGCATAGCCCACCTGTCCCACGCTTTGCGCCTTGGCCGCGGCACCGGCGAAAAGGCCATTCAACACTTCCTCGGCCAGGTGCTTACGGGCCGATGGCTTGACAACCAGTACCATAACGTCAGACCCGGCGTTGTGGGTGCCGCATTGTTGTCAATCTGGAGTTATCACACGGACGCGGTCGTATCCTATGTCTCAACCCACGCGCTTCACAAGCGAATTTGGAACCTCATGCACAACCTTGCCACGATGACCATTGAAGACCAATGCCATGCCTTGCAGCTTTGGGGGACATCCGGCTTATTGAACATGGAAGTCCAAGTCGAATCTGTGCAGTGGCCCAACAATCGTCGCTGTCACGAGCTCTTGGAAATTGCCCAAGCAGACCACGAAACAATGAACCTTCGGACAGCTCAATTTTGGCTGGGACTTCGCAGAATGGCACAGCACCGATCCGATGTTGTTACTGTTGCCGCGCAAGCAGGGGATCAGATTCTGGAACTCTGGACGAAATCCACCACCGAAACCGAGCGCCAGGAAACACTCAATCGATGGATGATTGACTGGCTTGAGCGATGTGCCGCGGCCGACTGGACATTACTCCCAGATTACAAGCCCCTTGTCGTGAGATAATCCTGCGGACTGCGGTTGTATGTTTTGCGAAGCTGGTTATGGATCCGGCGGGGGGCGATCCGGATGCTCACGCAAATCAGGTTGTTGGCCTCGCGACGGGTCAAACAATCCAGGCTATCCACAAATTGTTGCGTGTCCGCTCACCTCAGCCAAATGCGAGAGCCGGGAGTCGAACCCGGACGGGTTGCCCCACTGGATCCTAAGTCCAGCGCGTCTGCCAATTCCGCCACTCTCGCAAAACTTTCACCACTCTGTGGGAACGACGGACGGCTGATACTAGCCCGAAGTGCAAGCGAGGGGGCAGCGGTTTATTTCCTCGCTGGCGCTTCGGGCTAGTGTGGGCCGAGTACAGTGTTCTTGCTTCCTTGTTCCCACTTAGCAGTCTGAGTGGGCGCGGCCGGGGCGTCAAGAGAGGTCCGCACGGGGGCACGGTCATTGCAACCGCGTCGTCCGCAGGCGCAGCGCGTTGCTGATCACGGAGACGCTGCTGAAGCTCATCGCGGCGGCGGCGATCATGGGGTTCAGTAGCAGGTGAGGGTTGAGCGGATAGAGAACGCCGGCGGCGATGGGTACGCCCAGGCCGTTGTAGATCAGGGCGAAGAACAGGTTCTGGCGGATGTTTCTCATCGTGCGGCGGCTGAGCTGCACGGCCTTGACGATGCCGCGCAGGTCGCCCTTGACCAGCGTCACGCCGGACGATTCGATCGCCACGTCGGTGCCGGTGCCCATCGCGATGCCGACGTCGGCCGCCGCCAATGCGGGTCCGTCGTTGATGCCGTCGCCGGCCATGGCCACTTTGCGGCCGGCGGCGCGCAGCTCTTTGATCTTGCGAAGCTTGTCCTGCGGACGAACCCCGGCCATGCACTCGTCGATGTGCAGTCGCTCGGCGACCGCGCGGGCGGTCTTCTCATTGTCGCCGGTGACCATGATGATCCGCAGGCCCAGCTCGTGCAGGCTGCGCACGGCCTCGGGCGTGGAAGCCTTGATCGGATCGGACACCGCCAACACTCCGGCGAACTTCCAATCGACCGCCACGAACATCACGCTCTGGCCTTCGCTCTGCAGTTGCTCGGCCCGCTCGCCCAACACGCCCAGGTTCGTGACGCCGCCATCGGCCAGCAGTGCGCGATTGCCGACCAGCACCACGCGCGAGTCGACGGTTCCGTGCACGCCGCCGCCGGTCACCGAGTCGAAATCCTTGGCCGGCGACAAGGCGAGGTTCCGCTGCTTCGCCCCGTCGACAATCGCGCGGGCCAGCGGATGCTCGCTGTTCTGTTCGACGCTGGCGGCCAGCCGCAGCAGGTCGTCTTGCGAAATCGGCTCGACGGCCAGGCACTCAGTCAGTTTGGGCCGTCCCTCGGTCAGCGTGCCGGTCTTGTCGACGACCAGCGTATCGACTTTTTCGAGGGTCTCCAGCACCTCGGCGTCTTTGATTAGCACGCCTTCGCTCGCGCCGCGCCCCATGCCCACCATGATCGACATCGGCGTGGCTAGTCCCAACGCGCACGGGCAGGCGATGATCAGAACGGCCACGGCATTGACCAGGGCCCAGGCCAGCGCGGGCTGCTCGGGCGCCGCCACGAGCCACGCCACGAATGTGATGACGGCGATCACGATCACGGCGGGCACGAAATACGCCGCCGCCAGGTCGGCCACCTTCTGAATCGGCGCTCGGCTGCGCTGCGCGTCGGCCACCATGTTGACGATCTGCGCCAGCACGGTTTCCTCGCCGACCTTTTCGGCGACCATCAAGAACGAGCCCGTCTGGTTGACCGTGCCGCCAATAACCGGGTCGCCCAGCACCTTTTCAATCGCCAGCGGTTCGCCAGTGATCATCGACTCGTCGACCGCGCTGCGGCCGTCGCTCACTTTGCCGTCGACCGGAATTCGCTCGCCGGGCCGCACCCGCAGCGTGTCGCCTTGCCGCACTTCTTCCAACGGCACCTCGCGTTCGACCCCGTCGCGCACCACGCGGGCCGTGGGCGGTGCCAGCGACAGCAGCGCGCGAATCGCGCCGCTGGTCCTTCGCCGGGCTCGCAGCTCCAAAACCTGCCCCAGCAGCACCAGCGTGGTAATAACCGCCGCCGCCTCGAAGTACACCTCGACGCGGCCTTCGTGCCGAAATTCGTGCGGTAGCAGGCCCGGAAACAGCGTCACTACGAGACTATAGCCGTAGGCCGCGGCGGTGCCGATCGCGATCAGCGTGAACATGTTCAAGTTCCAGGTCACGATCGACCGCCAGCCACGCTCGAAAAAGGGCCACCCGGCCCACAGCACGACCGGAGTGCTCAAGATCAGTTGCACCCACAGGGAAGCGTCCGCCGGCAGCCAGGCGTCGACGTCCAGGCCAACCATCGGCGACATCGCCAATAGCAACACCGGCGCGCTCAATGCCACCGACACCCAAAACCGCAGCGTCATGTCGCGCAGTTCCGAGTCGTCCTCCGCGGCGCCGGCTTCGATCGTCTTGGGCTCGAGAGCCATGCCGCACTTGGGGCACGCTCCCGGAGCGTCCCGCTCGATTTCCGGATGCATCGGACAGGTGTAGATCACCTTCCGCGCGGCGGTCGGTCGGGCCGGCTCCAAAGCCATGCCGCATTTGGGACACGCGCCCGGCTTGTCGCTTGTGACCTCGGGATGCATCGGGCAGACGTATTGCGCCGCCGGCTTGGTCGCGCCCCCGTGGTGCTCGTGCGCGGGCTGCGACGGCTTGCCCGCCGCGTCTTGCGCCAGAAACTTCTGGCGGCAGTGCTCGCTGCAGAAGTAGAACGTCTGTCCGTCCCGTTCCGCCCGCAGCGGCGTAGCCTCATCGACCTGCATCCCGCAGACCGGATCGATCGCCATGATATTGCCCCGCAATGTCGATATCCGTCGAACATCGCCACGCCGTCAGTTTAGCATTCAATGTCCAGGCAGGTCAGACATCCCTTGCCTCACGAAATTGTTCGCATGCCGGGAAGTGGTGGATTACCATGATCACGTATCCGGCCGCCGCTGGTATTGCTGGTTTTTTGGTGCCGTATGCCCGCCGATGAATTCGAACAGGAAAATTCGAAAACACCCGCTCCAAAGAAGCGTCGGATTTGGCGATGGCTGGGCTTGACGTTGTTGCTGCTGGTGCTGGCTTTCGCGGGGTTTGTTCGCTGGCTGCTACCGGGCGTGCAAAATGTCGCGGAGGACGTGCAGTTGCCCGCGCGGTTTGTCGACGGATTGATCTATGTCGAGCCGGAAACCTTGGCGGGCGCGAAGTTGAGTTTGCTGGCCGACACCGGCGGCGGGCTGTACGTAACCGAAAAGGCCGTCGAGCGCACGGGCATGCAGCCGATTTCGGTGTTTGGCTCGAAATTGACTCGGCTGCCGGCTTTTCGGCGCGACGCATGGATTCCCGAGGTGACCGGTGCCGAGAAGTGGATGGCCGTCGCTGATCGAGCCGAGGACGGCATGCTCGGCCAGCGCTGGTTTGCCGGGGGAGTGTGGACGTTCGACTACCCGGCACAAAAGCTCACCTTGCGCCATCAGCCGTTCGCGCCCACGCCCGCGGAAACGGCTCACGTCATACGGCTCGGGCTCTTGCAGCAATTCGGCGTGCGCACGGGCCATCACCCACGGTTCACCATCCGCGTCGACGGCCAGCCGATCGACGCCCTGCTCGATACGGGTGCCACGGTGCGTCTGACACCCGAGGCCAAGCAAGCGATTGGCGAGCCGGGTGAGTCGGAACGGGCGACGAGTTTCATCTCGACCAGCGTGTTCGACCGGTGGCATAAGGCACACCCCGATTGGCGCGTGATCGAAAAAGGGTGCGAGATGAGCCATCAGGACCTCATCGAGGTGCCCGAGATCGAAGTGGCCGGCCTGCGCCGGGCCCGGTCTGGTTCACTCGCCGCGGCGAGGGCAGCTACGCTTGGATGTCGTCGTTCATGGATGCCCCCATCGCGGCGTCCATCGGCGGCAACTTTTTTCGCCACTTCCGCCTGACGATCGACTATCCGAACGCGGTTGCCTATCTGGAGCAGTAAGCGCGTCCCTATGAGCACCACGATCTTCCACCGAACTGCGATCATTTGTTCGACGTTGTTGCTTGGCACGCTCGCGGCGCCGGCGTCTGCTGCCGGCAAGTACAACGTCCTGTTCATGATCGCTGACGATCTGAACTGCGATCTGGGCTGCTACGGGCACCCGCTGGTCAAGTCGCCGAATATTGATCGGCTGGCCGGGCTCGGGCGGCGGTTCGAGCGGGCCTACTGTCAGTATCCGTTGTGCGGGCCGAGCCGCGCGGCGTTCATGTGCGGGTTGTATCCTGATCAGACGCGGATCCATGCCAATGCCATCCGCATTCGCGAGACTCTGCCCGAGGTGCAAACCATGGCCCAGATGTTTCGCAAGCACGGATACACCGCCGCGCGCGTCGGCAAGATTTATCACTACAACGTGCCGGCCGACATCGGCACCGACGGACACGACGATCCGGCCTCGTGGGACCGCGTCGTCAATCCACGCGGGCGCGACAAGGATGACGAAGACAGGATCGTCACCGCCCGGCCCGACGGCCGGGGAACGTTTCGCTGGATGGCCGCCGAGGGCGCCGACCCCGAGCAGACCGACGGCATCGGCGCCGGCGAGGCGATCAAGCTGCTGGAAGAATACTCGGCCAACAAGACGCCGTTCTTTTTAGGCGTCGGGTTTTATCGCCCGCACACGCCATTCATCGCGCCGAAGCAATACTTTGACATGTACCCGCCGGAGACGATTCGGGTGCCCACCGTGCGCAAGGGGTATCGGCAATCGCTGCCCGAGGCGGCGCGGGCCACGTTGACCGGCGACAAGGAGCTCGAGAACGTGCCGGCCGACACGCCACGCCGCGTCATCCAGGCCTACTACGCGTCGATCTCGTTCATGGACGCCCAGGTGGGCCACGTGCTGGATGCGTTGGATCGGTTGGGTCTGCGGCAAAACACGATCGTCGTGTTCACCTCCGATCACGGCTACCACATGGGCGAGCACGGCCATTGGCAAAAGCGGACGCTGTTCGAAAACGGCACGCACGTGCCGCTGGTGATCGTGGTGCCTGGCATGAAGTCGGCCGGCCAAAGCACCGCGGCGCTGGCCGAGATGATCGATTTCTATCCGACGCTTGCCGAATTGTGCGGCCTGACCGCGCCGAGCCATCTCTCGGGCGTCAGCCTGGCCAGCGCCGTCGACGACCCGGCCGCAAGACCGCGTTCGGCGGCGTTGACGCAATTCGGCACGGGGTATGCGCTGCGCGGCGATCGTTATCGCTACGTCGAGTGGGGCGAAGATGGCCGCGACGGGGCCGAGCTGTACGACCACGCCAGCGATCCGAAAGAAATGGTCAACCTGGCCGGCCGAGCCGAGCACGCAAAGACCGTGACGGAATTGTCCGATGCTCTACACGCGCGAATTCGTAAAGCCCGGCAGGTTCCCGCGGGCTTGAAGCAGTTGGACGAGCGGCCCCCAGCGAAGAAGTTGAAAGGCACGTAGCAAGCACGCGCTGCGCTAGAATTTCACCCGATCGATGGCTTTTTCCAGGCTGCGGCGCAATTTCTCATTCTTGTCCTGCATATAGTCGTTGAGCGCGTCCTTGGCCAGATCTTCCATCGGACCGGCCGCCGGGTTGTTGAACTGGAGATCTTCCAGCACGACGTGAAAGGTCGTGATTTGGCTGTCGGTCAGGGTACCCGGGCCGATGGCCGCAGAGCCTTCGATCTGAATGACGGCGCGGACGTTGCCGCCCACGGCGGCCTGGGCCAGTTTGGGAATGCGTCCCCAGGCCTTGAAACGCGCTTTGGCTTTGGCCGTCGCTGAAAACTCGATGCGGCCAGCGCGGATGGCCAGGTGCGTCAGGTCGAGCGACAGCGTCGACTTGGGCTCTTCCAGCCACAGCCAGGTTTTCGATTGTTCGGTCCACGAAGCCAGTCGGATTTTTCGGCCCAGCAGTTTGCCGTCGGTCCATTTCTGCCGGTCGACGCTCTTTTCGTTGTACCAGGCCGTTTCCTGCGAGTTGTGTTCCGCCAAATCCTCAATGATTTTTTGTTCGAGCCGCTCGCGCAAAATCGGATTATCCTGAGCGCCCGCCGGTAAGGCACGGCACGCGACGAGGCACACAAACGCCACGAAAAAGACTCGATATCGCGGCATGAAATAGAATTCGCAAAGAACTCGAAATGTATCAGAACGGCCGCTTGCCGAGCCGCTTGTTCACCTCGGCGATGACCTTGCCCTTGTTCTTGTTAAACGCGGCCATGGCCAGGTTCGTCAGTAGCTCGCCGCCGCCGGCCAGATTGGCGGGCGTGATCTCGGACACCGACAGCGTGACTTCAAGGTCCTTGGCTTCCGGCTCGACGAAGTACTTGTCGTTTTCCTTGGTGAAGCGCGCGGCCGCGGCCACGGTGAAC
Organism: uncultured Planctomycetia bacterium; assembly: GCA_963801675.1. Lineage (GTDB taxonomy): Bacteria > Planctomycetota > Planctomycetia > Pirellulales > PALSA-1355 > PALSA-1355. The sequence goes on along the minus strand of CAWDFN010000001.1, from coordinate 4,744,408 downwards.
TTGACATCGAACAAGGCTCCGAATTCGACGTCGGGCTGCGGAGATCCTTCGGTCTTCGTTTGCGCCGCCACCGTTTTGAAGCGACCGTCGACTTTGAAACGCCCCGACGCGGTCACTTTCGCCTTGAGCAGGTCGTTCGCCAGGTCGAACTGCTGGACCTCGGCTTCCAGACGTGTTTCCGGCTCGACCGCTTGAAAATGTCCCTCCATCGCGCCCTGCGTAAAGTCGATCCGCTTGTCGCGCAATTGCTTGCGCATCTCGCGAGTGGCCAGTTTCGACAGCGCCCCCAGAAACGCGCCGTCGGCCCGCGCGATCGGCGTCACGGCCGGCACTGCCAACAGCGCGGCCAGCAGCACCAGGCACTTGCCGAAGCGTTTCATCACCAAGCCCTCGACGCCACGTCATGTTGTGTCCGCGAAACGGCGTGATTCTAGCCCGGAAGGGGGGTTTTGCGAGAATGCCAGTCTGAGTCGGGTCACTTCGGCATTTCCACGCCCAGCACCTTCACAAGGAAGGCCCACTTGTCGGCGGCTTCCTCGATGATCTTGGCCGTGGGCTTGCCGGCGCCGTGGCCGGCGCGGGTCTCGATGCGGATCAACACCGGGTTGTCGCAGGCCTGCGCGGCTTGCAGCGTGGCCGCGAACTTGAAGCTGTGCGCCGGCACCACCCGGTCGTCGTGATCGGCCGTGGTGATCAACGTGCTCGGATAGCAGGTGCCCGACTTGATGGCGTGCAGCGGCGAGTATTTGAACAGCGCCTGGAACTCCTCGGCGTCGTCCGACGAGCCATAGTCGGCGACCCAGGCATGGCCGATCGTGAACTTGTGGAAGCGGAGCATGTCGAGCACGCCGACGGCCGGCAGCGCCGCGCCGTACAGATCCGGCCGCTGCGTCAGGCACGCGCCGACCAGCAGCCCGCCGTTCGAGCCGCCGCCGATGGCCAGCTTCGGCGTGCTGGTGTATTTGTTGGCGATCAACCACTCGGCCGCGGCGATGAAATCGTCGAAGACGTTCTGTTTGGTCAGCCGGGTGCCGGCCTTGTGCCACTCTTCGCCATACTCGCCGCCGCCGCGCAAGTTGGGCATCGCATAGACGCCCCCCAGCTCCATCCACACCAGGTTCGACACGCTGAACGTCGGCGTCAACGCGTTGTTGAACCCGCCGTAGCCATAGAGAAAAGTCGCTGCCCGGCCGTCCTTTTTCAGTCCCTTCTTGTAGCTGATGAACATCGGGATCTTGGTTCCGTCCTTGCTCGCGAAGAAGACCTGCTCGGTCGTGTAGTCGTCGGGGTTGAAGCCGACTTTCGGAGCGCGGAAGATCGCACTTTTGCCGCTGGCGACGTCGTAGCGATAGATCGTCGGCGGCGTATTGAACGACGTATAGGCGTAGAAGGTTTCCTTCTCCTTGCGCTTGCCGCCAAAACCCACGACGGTCCCCAAGCCGGGAAACTTCACTTCGCTTTGAAACTTGCCCGCGGGGTCGAACACTTTGACCTGCGTGTGGGCGTCCTTCAGATACGTGCAGAAGAAGCGATCGCCGACCAGGCTGACCGCGCGCAAGGTTTCGTCAGCCTGGGGAATAAGTTCTTTCCAGTTCGCCTCGGCCGGCTGGCGCGTGTCGATGGCGATCACGCGGCCGCGCGGGGCGTCGTTGTTCGTTTTGAAATACAAGACCGACCCCTCGCTGTCGATCAGGTCATACCCGGCCTCGAAATTACCGATCAGCTCGACGATCGGCGCGTCGGGCTTGCCGAGCTCCCGGTATAGCACTCTGTTGCGGTCGTCGGTGCTCTCGCTGACGTCGATGATCAGAAATCGGCCATCGTCGGTGACGATGTTGCCGAACTTCCACTCCTTGTGGTCGGGCGTTTCGTAGACCAGCTTGTCGGCCGTCTGCGGCGTGCCGAGCACGTGGTAATACAGTTTTTGAAAATAGTTCGAGGCTCGCAGATCTTCGCCCGGCTTGGGCTCGGGATAGCGGCCATAATAAAAGCCCTTGCCGTCCTTGGTCCACGACGCGCCCGAGAACTTGCTCCAGCGGACAACGTCGTCGCGGTCGCGGCCCGAGTCGACGTCGCGGACCTTCCACGTAATCCAATCGGAGCCGGCATCGGCCAGGGCATAAGCCAGCAGCTTGCCGTCGTCGCTGATCGCCGCGCCCGCCAGCGCCACGGTGCCGTCTTTCGACAGCGTGTTGGGGTCGAGCAGCACCCTGGCTTCGCCGGCCAACGCGTTGGTGGTCACCAGCACGCTCTGGTTTTGCAAGCCGCTATTGCGGGTATAGAAATATCGCCCGCCTTCGATGAACGGCGCCGTGAATTTTTCATAATCCCACAGCCGCGTGAGCCGCTCCTTCAAGGGCCCTCGGGCGGGGATCGTGTCAAGGAAGGCGAACGTGACCTTGTTCTCCGCTTCGACCCAGGCCTGGGTTTCCTTCGAGTGATCATCTTCCAGCGGTCGATAGGGGTCGGCGACCTTCGTGCCGTGATAATCCTCGACCACGTCGGCTGTCGGCGCTTTGGGATAAGAGATGGTGCGAGCCGCGGGCTTGGCGACGTCGGCAGCGCGGGTGTTCGCCAATCCAACGCTCAGAATCATCGCGGCCACGACGGTCATTGCGCTTCTGCGTCGATGCGTCATCGGACTCACCTATCCTTTCAAGTTGGTTCTGTCGAGCGCGCTGCCCTCGCGCGGCGCTTCAGTGTACGAACCGAGCCCCGGCCCGCCAAGACTTTATCGGGCCAGCCGGCTCAACTGGTCCTGCACGTCAACCACCGCCTTCTGGGCTTCCGCCATCCGTCTGTCGGAATCCTTCTTCGAGTGGCCCGGATGGTGGCCCGGGTCCGATTTGCCCCCCTTGAACATTCCGCACAGCGAGGCGTTGACTAATACCGCTTGTGTCGAGACGGTGGCATACATCGTGTCGAATAGTCCATCGGCCTCCTTCGACAAATGGGCCGCCAGCACCGCGTCGTGCGATTCCTGCACCTGGCGAAGCTCTCGGGCCAGCGCGGCGGCCTCGGCGTCGCCGACCAGGTACATGCCGATCTGGCTCTGCTCGAGACCGGCCGGCACGACGCTGGTCGACCACAGCGTTTTCTTTTTGGCCCGCGCGGCGCACGAAATGGTAAACCAATCGCCGCGCCACGTTTTGGGCACGGTCGCCAGGAAAGTGAACTCCTTCGCGCCTTCGAGCGTGGCCCCGTTCGACGGCCGCAGGCGGAAGAACACGCCATGCTCGCGGTCGGTGGTTCCGCTCGACAGCACCAGGGCCTTGGGAACGATCTGCTTGTAGTGATTCGATTCGGTTTTTTTCGCCCCCTTGTTCTTCGTCAGGCCGATGCCGATGCCCCGATATCCGACCCGCGCGTCGGCATCCGTGGCCTTGGTGTCTTCGGTGGTGTCGGTGACTTCGATGTGGTCGTCGCCCACGGCGCTTTCGAGAGTGGTGTTGGGCAGGTAATCCTGAAACCGCAGCATCTTGTCGGGGCTGCTGATGACGTACAGATAGTCGACGATCTCGGACTCGGCCCCCTCGACGATTCGGGCCGAAATGCGCAGCTTGCCCTCGATCACCTTCAGCGCCGGATGGGCCGAGGCGAAATCGGGCGGAGTCGCGTCGCGGCACTCCAGCACTTCGGGCAGATCGAACACAACCTGCGTGCCGCACGAAACGGCGACCGTGCCCAGCCAAGCAACCACCAACAGCGTCACCGTGCGCAGAACGCGCCGAGCCGAATTGAGATGAGCCATGCGTCGAACCTCCCGCGTTTGCATGTGTTCCGATTGGGACTGAAAAACTCCCAAAGCGGGGAATACTACGAACGCGGCGCGCGGGAAGTCAAAGCAACAAGCGAGCGGCCCAACGGCTACCGAGTTGCCGGCATTCCGCGCTGGAGGCGGACGTTACCGAAACACCTTGCGCAGCTTTCCGAGGCATCACGGTCGACCGTGCGCAACTCCCATGCCGAAGCCAACGCGTGCCAGCAATTCATGCACCGATGGCATCCTATGCCGAGCGCGAAAAATCGCCGGAACCGAGACGCCAGCGATGGTGGACATTACTGTGGGGCAGGAAGAAGAATCGCCTTTTTGTCGTCCGACTTTTTAACGGCTGTTTTCTTCCGTATTTCGTTCAAAATGCGGACCACTTCTTCCTGGTCGTTGACTGGCGCCCGCACGAACAGCAGGTTGCGATAGCCCAGAATGCGGAGAGATTCGCCCCCTGGCTTGGCGGCGGATACTGCGTGCGGCGCTAGCAGCTGTTGCAGGAAGTTGCTGAGCGCTTCCATCCCCTCCTTGCCGTCAACCAGGTCGCCCACGTCGTAAGTTTTCAGGGCGACCATGGCTCGTGCCGCCTCGGGCGTGGTGATCATCAGCACGCTGTCTCGCACGACAAACGTCAGGGGCGTCGGCATGTTGCCGAGCAGCAGCCGCAAGGCCGAGCCCAGCGAAATGCCCTTGAGCGCATGCGTGACCGGCGTATCGGCACCAACGCCGGCCTCGTCGAGCGCGCGCTTGTCGAGCTGGATTTCAATGCCGTGGAGATCTTTCAGATAGTCGACCGCGTCCTGCAACGGCGTTTCGACGAATTCCATCGTGGTCGGCTCGCTGAGCTCCTTGCGGATTTTGACGTTGCCCTGCTCCGTGCCATCGTCGGCCGCGTCCACGATTATGGCGACTTGCACACCGACTGCCGCGGCAATCGCCGGTTGGTGCGCGCTGTCGACCGCGCCGGCGGCGGGCGTCGAAGCCGGCTTGTCGGCAAAGGGGTCATCGTCGTCGGCCCACGCTACCGAGCCAATCGCGACGGAAAGCAGCACGCCTCCCAAGAATTCGAGCAGCAGAAATCCAGCGCCACTTTCGCGCAATGTATCACGTGTCATGACGGCTCTCCTCTGAAGTGTGGGTCAGGACAGAAAACCCCGCCGGGCACTCTGCGTCGCGCTGCGTTCCGGGCACACCGCGACACGGCCGCATTGTACGCCCTCGGCCTGAAATCGTGCAATAAAAATCTCGCCGGGAAAAACGGCCCGCTAGACGCAGCAGGCGGGGCGCGTTGTTACAATGGTCGCAATTCCGAGCTTGGATCGTTTCCGCGCTCGACCCAGCCTGAGAGAAACCATCTTCCATGACCACGACCGACGCCATCCGCGTGATCGACGCCTGGGCGAACCCCGCCACGAAGGAGCTCTTCCAGCTCGTGCCCGAGATCGAACGGCTGTTCCGCCAGTCGGGCGCCTCGCATTTGCTGGGCACCGGCGTCAGCGCGGCTGAAATGGTGGCCATGCTCGACGCCGCCGGCATCGAACGGGTGATGATGACCACCTGGGCGCGGCCGGGAGTTTCGGTCACCAGCAACGACCGCGTCGCCGAATACGTCAGCGCTTATCCCGACCGGTTCGTGGGCGTGGCCAGCGTCAATCTGGAGAAGCCCTACGAGGCGGTTCGCGAGTTGGAACGCGCGGTTCGCGACCTGGGGTTCAAGGCGCTGCGCGTCATTCCCTGGCTGTGGAAGTTGCCGCCCAACGACCGGCTGTACTATCCGCTGTATGTCAAATGCATCGAGCTGGATATTCCGTTTTGCACTCAGGTGGGCCACACCGGGCCGTTGATGCCGTCCGACACGGGCCGGCCGATTCCGTACCTCGACGAAGTGGCATTGACCTTTCCGCAACTGAAGATTTTGGGCGGACACATCGGTTACCCTTGGACCGACGAAATGATCTCGCTGGCTTGGAAGCACGAGAACGTGTACATCGACACCAGCGCCTACCTGCCGCGCTACTATCCGCCGCAGTTGCTGCATTTCATGAACACCTATGGCCAGGACAAGGTGCTGTTCGGCACGAATTTCCCGATGCTGTCGTTCGAGAAATGTGCCGCGCAGGCCAGGGCGCTGGAGTTGAAGGACGAGGCCAAACTGAAATTCTTGCGAGACAACGCCCGCCGCCTCTTCAAGCTCAGCTAGGCGCGGCGTTTCCGCGGGAAGCAAATGACGCAGCGTGCTTGCCTGTGCCCTAAACGTAGCTCAGGGCAAATCGTCGTATTCTTTGTGTCACGGACAACCGGCGTGTATCCTAATGTCGAGTGAGGTGCGTTGCCACGGTTCGCGGTCCACGAGAAAACGAGACTCTGATGCAACCGATTCATGCCAGCGCGTCGATCCGCCGTCGCCGCGCGTTGGGTGCCAGCCAGGTCTACCTCCTCATGGCGACCTTGCTCACAGCTGGCGCCGCCAGGGCCGCCGACGATGAACCGAGAGCCATCTTCGTCATGCAGCGTGATGGCACCGCGGTGCGCAGCGTGGTCAGTCTGAAAGAATTCAAATGGCTCGGCAACCCGCGGTGGTCGCACGACGGCAAGCGATTGGCGTTCGATGCCAAGGGAAACGGCAAATCGCGATTGTTCATCATTGGGACCGACGGTAAGAACCTGGTCGACCTGGGCGAGGGTGCCATGCCAAGCTGGTCGCCAGACGACAAGCAGCTGGCCTTCCATGTTTTGGCCGGGACCAACGCCAACGGGGAGGTGTGGGTGCAAAACGCCGATGGCAAGGGGCGCGTGCGGTTGGCCGAAGGACTGGCGCCTCGCTGGTCGCCCGACGGCAGCCAGATCGCAATGGCCGGTAAGTCGCTGCGCATTTTCGACATGATCGAATCGAATCAGCGCAACGTGTTCGCCGACGGCGAAAAGATTGTCGCCACGAACCGTTTCGATTGGTCGAGCGATGGCAAGCGGCTGGCCGCGATCGTTGAGCGCAACGGTGGGCGCGAGCAGGTGACCGCCGCCGTCGACGCCGCGGACAGAACAATCACGACTCGGCTACGTGGCAAGCTTTACGACGTGGCCTGGTCGCCGCAAGACAATCTGCTGGCCACCAGCATCCAGGACGAAAAGACTGGGCAACGAAAACTGTACTTGTTGTCCGTTGACGGGAACGATCCTGCAAAACTGCTTGCCGGGCAAGAAGGAGACAACTGCGAGCCGGCGTGGTCGCCCGACGGCGCGCAATTGGCCTTTGCCAGCTCGCGAAAGTCGAGCTCCGCGCCGGCGGTGGCCGTCGGCCGCGGCGCCAAATTGGAATTGGTGCGCAAGCACGATCCCGGCGGAGAAGTTTACAACCTGGCGTTCGCACCCGACGGCCGAGCCCTGTTGGGCGGGGGGCTTCTCAGCCGCCGCATTCAGCTTTGGAACGTCAGCGACGACACCGTGCGTAACATCGAAGTCGGCGCGTGGTCGGTGGCCGTTTCGCCCGACGGCCGCCACGCGGCCTGCGCTCCGTCGCACACCAAGTATGTGCAACTGCTCAATCTGGAGGACGGGTCGCTGGTGCGCGAGATGGTGCACGGTCGGATGGTCATTGCGCTGGAGTTCTCGCACGACGGCTCAAAACTGGCAACGATCGCCGAGGACAACCAGGCATGCATCTTTAATATCGAGTCGGACGAGCCGGCGATTCGGATGCAACACCCCGATCAGCTCACCGCGGTCAAGTGGACGCGCGACAACAAGCATCTGGCCGTCACCTGCGTGGATAAGAATTTGTACGTGTGGGACGCCGCCAGCGGCCAGAAAGTGCGCGAGATCAAGCATGCCATGGTGCCCTATTCGCTGGCGATCTCGCCCGACGGCCTTCGCATGCTGACCGGCACGGGCGGCGACGCGGTGAGCCAGGTGTTGCAACTCAACTACACGCCGACGGATGAAAACCCGATCTGCGAGTGGGATATCGCCAGCGGCAAATTGATCCGCGAGCTGAAGGGGCACGAGCACGCGGTGTTCGGCGTCGAGTATTCGCCGGACGGCAAGTACATCGCCAGCGCTGGATTCGATTTCTCAGTACGGCTGTGGGACAGCGAGCGTGGCACCGAGCTCGATCGCGTGAAGGGCGATGGTTTTGTAACCAAGGCCGTATTCTCGCCCGACGGCAGTCAACTGCTGGCCAGTGGCGGCGTCAAACGAACGTTCAATCCCGGGGAAACGATCTTTCAGTCGCAGTTTTGGACGCCAGTGCCCGCCGAGCGCCTGCGGCTGTTCAAGGTCGTCGCGGGCCCATCGTCGAGCGGAACAAAGTAGCCTGGCGCCACTAACGGCAACCCCTGTCCGAAGTCCCCATGGGTCGGCCATGCGTCTGACGATCGCGATCGCCTGTCAGCTTTTGGTTTGCGTGGCGTGCATCGCATGCGTGGGGGCGGCCCGCGCTGAAAATCCGGCCCTGCTCCCGATTCCCGATCGTCTGGTCGTGCTGACTTTCGACGACTCGGTGAAGTCGCACGTCAGCGTGGCGGCGCCGATCTTGAAGCAGTACGGTTTCTCGGCCACGTTTTTCATCACCGAGGGCTTTAACTTCAAGACCAACAAACAGGACTACATGACCTGGGACGAGATTCGCCAGCTTGACCGCCAAGGCTTCGAGATCGGCAACCACACCCGCGACCACCTGGGCATCAACGCCAAGAACATCGAGCGGCTGGAAGAACAACTGAGCGGCATCGACGAACAGTGCGTCGCGGCGGGCATCGGGAAACCGGTGTCGTTTGCCTGGCCCGGCAACAGTTTCGCGGTCGAGGCGTTGCCGATTTTGCGCAAGCACGGAATCTTGTTCGCGCGGCGCGGCGGCAGCCCGGAATTTCCCTACGATCGAGGGCGCGGCGTGGCGTATGAACCGGCGAGCGACGATCCGCTGTTGGTCCCCACCGCCGGCGACGCGCGGCCGGCCTGGACGCTGGATGATCTGATCCTGGCCGTAAGCCAGGCCCACGACGGGCGGATCGCCGCCCTGCAATTCCACGGCGTACCGGAAGGAGAGCACCCCTGGGTCCACACTCCCCGCGAGCGTTTCGCCGAGTACATGAAATACCTGCACGACCACGGCTACCACGTCATCGCCCTGCGCGACCTGGCCCGCTACGTCGATCCCAAGACCAGCATCCCGAGCGATCCGCAAGCGATCATCCGTCAGCGGATGGTCGAAGCAGGAAAGTGACGCGGCGGCCCGTGAAATGGCCCGATCTTCCGGCAATTGATTGACATCGCGCCGCCGATCGGTCAACTTTGGCTGTGTGGATTTGCTGCTCGATCCTTCGGTCGTTTTTTGCCTGCAAAGGAACCGCTGCCATGACCCGGTTAGCACTTGCCATTGCCCTCGCGGCCTTTACGGGGATTGCCATGAATGAATTCGACATGCTGGGGCCGCGCGTCGCGCGTGGCGCCGGATACGATCGGCCGGCCAAGAACCCGCATCAGAGCCGCTCGGTCACCTTCGCCCAGCACGGCATCGTCGCGGCCAGCCAGCCGCTTGCGGCCGAGGCGGGCTTGGACGTCCTCAAACGGGGCGGCAACGCGGTCGACGCGGCCATCGCCACCAACGCCATGCTTGGGCTGGTCGAGCCGATGAGCTGCGGCATCGGCGGCGACCTGTTCGTCATCTATTGGGACAACAAGACGCAAAAACTGTACGGCCTCAACGCCAGCGGGCGCAGCCCCTACAAGCTCAACCGCGACGTTTTCAAGCAGAAGGGGCTCACCGATATTCCCGGCCAGGGGCTGCTGTGCTGGAGCGTGCCCGGCTGCGTGGCCGGCTGGGAAGATCTGCGCGCCCGCTTCGGCAGCAAGTCGCTGGCCGAGATCCTGGAAGCGCCGATCCGCTACGCCGAGGAAGGTTTTGCGGTCAGCGAGATCATCGGCGGCGGGTGGCGCGGATCGGCCAAGGGGCTGGCCAAGTGGCCCGACACGGCCGCCACCTACATGCCCGGCGGAATCGCCCCGGGGCCGGGTGAAATGTTTCGCAATCCGCGATTGGCGGCCAGCTATCGGGCGATCGCCAAAGACGGCGGGGCCGCGTTCTACAAGGGCCCGATCGGGCAGAAGATCGTGTCGTTCAGCGAGGCCAACGGCGGATACTTCTCGCTCAAGGACCTGGCCGACCATCATTCCGATTGGGTCGATCCGGTGACGACGAACTATCGCGGCTACGACGTGTGGGAATTGCCCCCCAACGGCCAGGGCATCGCGGCCTTGCAGATGCTCAACCTGATCGAGCCCTACGACGTGCGAAAGATGGGCCGCGGCAGCGCCGAGTGGTTCCACCTGTTCTTGGAAGCCAAGAAACTGGCCTTTGCCGATCGGGCCAAGTTCTACGCCGATCCGGCCTTCGCCAAGCTGCCGACCGCCGAGCTGATCTCCAAACCCTACGCCGCTACGCGCGGCAAGCTGCTCAACATGCAAGTCGCCGCCCGCGACGTTCCGCCCGGCGACCCAAAGTTGGTGCATGGCGACACGATCTATCTGACCGTGGTCGACAAGGACCGCAACTGTTGCTCGCTCATTCAAAGCAACTTTGGCAGTTTCGGCTCGTTCGTCGTGCCCGGCGACGTGGGATTTGTCATCCAAAATCGCGGCTCGCTGTTCGCCTTGGACGAGCATCACCTGAACCGGCTCGAGCCGCACAAGCGGCCGTTCCACACCATCATTCCGGCCATGGTCACCAAAGACGGTAAGCCGTGGCTTTCGTTCGGCGTCATGGGTGGCGACATGCAGGCCCAGGGTCACGTGCAGGTTCTGGTCGATCTGATCGACTTCGACATGAACCTGCAAGAGGCCGGCGACGAAGCCCGAGTGCGGCACGACGGCAGCGCCGAACCCACCGGCGAGGCGGCCCAGCCGGGCGGCGGCCAGGTGGTCGTCGAGCCATCGGTCAGCCCCGAAGTCGTGGCGGCCCTGGTCAAGAAGGGTCACCAGGTCGAGCGGGGCCGCGGGGGCGGCTTCGGCGGCTACCAGGCGATACTCATCGACTGGAAGAACGGCGTTCTCCAGGGCGCGACCGAACCCCGAAAGGACGGCTGCGCGGCGGGATATTGAGGGGAGAAAAGTGGTTAGTGGTGAGTGGTTAGTGGGTAGTGACACGACGACCAAGCTCCCCATCCACCAACCGCTGACCCCCGTTTCGACCGCTCAAAACCTTACTAGGCGCCTTGGCAAGCTTACCGAATCGTAAGCTCTCCAGCCACTGCCGGCCCCTGTGATTCTCCAGCTCACCTGACTATCCTAGAGGGATCAAATTGCGCCTACCGCACGGAGCTGGCACGACAGTGGCCCAGTCGAGCGGTTCGCGCGGGGGATCTGCGTGGCTTATGGTGGCTGGACAGTTCAACTTTGGTGCAAACGACCGTTCACGTGAGAGGTGAAGCGTGCCCCAGTTCGCATTGGTGTTAGCAGGCCTGCTGCTGGCAAGTCCCGCGGCATCGCAACAGGACGTCGTATCCTTCCAACAAGATGGCTCTCGGCTGGCGGCGGCCCGCGTGAAGAACTGGGTCAGTGGCTATCATCAACCAGGTCCCGCCGTCAGCGGCAGTGGCACGTTGGTGGCGGTCGACGGCGAAGCGGGCCTGGTCCTCACGGCGGGCCACCTGTTCGAGGGCAAGATCGGCCCGATCACGGTCGAGTTCAAGGACGGTCAATTATCGGGCGCGCGCATCCTGGCGATCGACCACAAGCTCGACGTTGCCGCGCTTTGGATCTTCGCCCCCAAGGGCATCCACCCGGTGCCGCTTGCCGACCACGATCCGAAACTGGGCGAGCAAGTCGAGATCTGGGGCTACGGTCCCAAACGGTTCCGTTCGTTCGTGGCCCGGGTCTCCCATCCGATCGAGATGACCGGCGATCCCCCGAAGGCGCTGGTCGCCGCGCAGGGCGTGCAAGACAAGCAAGTCACGATACCCGGCGACAGCGGCGGGCCCATGGTTTGCGAAGGCAAAATCGTGGCCGTCCACTGGGGCTACCGCGGCGCCGCCGAAGATCCCCGCCGCTGCGTCCACGCGCTGGGCTGCGATCGGCTCAAAGACTGGCTAAAAGCCGCCGTCGCTCCCGCCATTTTCGAGCGCTGCGTGGCATACGCGAACTAAGGGGCGGCTTTCGGTCGCGGGGGGTGGCACCGACAACTCGTTGTCGGTGTTGCGAAGCAATACGAAGCCGCAACGTTTCGCGGCGCCCTCTCGTGCCTCCGGCACCCCGTATAGGCGAACCGAGGTTGTGCTGCGATTGGTTGCCACTGCTGGCTCGTTCAGCAGCATGTAGATTGCGGCCGTTTCACGGAGAGGCGGTTTGAGCCCTCGGCCAGTTTTGCAGCCCAAGGTGCATCCTTTCCCAACTTAGAGCGTCTCCTTCGATAAGGCCCTGCACTCTTAATTGCCGCATGATGAAGAGGCATTGTGCACGGTGGTGCATTCCGTGTGTGGCAACGTGGACCAGTCCGGCACCCAGCGGCTTTCGCCTGGGCGGGGCGTCAAGATAGTCATCGAAGGAATCATCTTCGCGGTTTTCAGCCTCCACGCTTCTCCCCAGCGCAAACAGCTGTTCGGCAACAACGTCCAGACGAGCCGTGAGGCCTGAGATAGTGTTCACCGGCGCGATGCCTTGTTCGTTCCATCGCTGAGGCTTTCCGGTCATAAGGTCACACCAGCATTCCATGTTCCCGACGATGTGGGCAAACGTGCGACGGAGCGACCGATGGCCGATGTCGAACTCGCAGTCGAGCGCGGAGTCGGGCAGATCGGCCGACAGCGCGAGTAGCGCTCGCGTTGTCCATGCGTCGTGTCGCAGTAGTCGCTCAAGAATTGTCATCGGATTCCCATTTCAAGGGGTTTTCGTGCCGACCAAATGCGGCAGGCCCCCCGTCCCCCGCGATCGACGCGTCGTCGACTTCTTGATGCGATATTGCAAACTTGTCCCAGTTACTTTGACAGTAATTGCAACCTAATCAAAGGCGCGGCCGCTCGAGGCGCCTAATCCGTCGCCCGCATCTCGATTGTCGCGTCGCCGGCCTTGCCGCGCGGGCTTTTGGCGCCTGGCATCGGGCGCGGAATGCCTTGCTCGTCGCAGTGGGCGACTCGGGTGTCCCACTCGACCAGGCCTTTCTTGTTCAACGTCAATCGCAGCACCCAGCCGACGCGCAGCGGACCTTCTTTGAAGCCGTCGAAGACGAAATTGCCGAGGCTGTAGACGATCAGGTGGCCTTTGTAATACTCGGCCCCTTGGGTGATGTGCGGATGGCCGCCGACGATCACGTCGGCGCCCGCGTCGATCATCACGCGCGAAAACGTCTTCTGCCGGTCGTTCGGATCGGGCTCTTCCTCGTAACCCCAGTGCATGAAGGGGATCACCAGGTCGGCCTTGTACTGCGAGCGGGCAAGCTTGATGTCGGCGAGCACCTGGTCGTCGACGCTCCAGGCCACGCCCGCGCGAGCCGGCCCGGCCTCGAATGAGCGCGGCTTGAACTCGTTATAGCCGAGCACAGCGATGCGCATGCCACCGCGCTCAATGATTAGCGGCCGATGGGCATCGACCAGATTTCTCCCGCCGCCAAAGTATGGCAGCTTTGCTTTTTCCAGCAGTTCGCACTGCTCGACCAGCGCTTCGGGCCCGAAATCGCCCGAGTGATTATTGGCCACGCCCACGGCGTCGAAATATCGCAGCAGCAGCGGAATGCATTGGACGTCGGCGCGAAAGTTCCACGGCTTTTCCACCTTTTGGCCGCCGGTGGCCACGACGCATTCCAGGTTGCCGATCGTGAAGTCGGCGTCGCTGAGCGTCGCAGCAAAATCGGCAAACGGATCGACTCCCTTGGCGATCTCCCGGCCTGGCCCGTCGGCGAGCATGATGTCGCCGGCAAAGACCAGCCGCACCGTCGATGGAGGTGCCTCGGCGGCCTGCAATTCGGCGACAGCGAACAAAACCAAGAGTGCGGCTAGTGGTCGGATGGAAATCATAGTTGGCAAGTGGTTCGGGTGTGTGGGGATAGTGGCGCGGAAGGGCCCATGATAGCTGTACCCGCGTCAGTCTGCATTACGGCGCAGGGCATGGCAAGACGCCACCCAACACCGACCGCGACAGCACGTCAGGAAACATTTCATCAAAAAATACCGGGAATTACTTGAACCTCGTCCGGCGGACGAGTAGCATAACGTGCGTGGCACGGCGAACGCCGCGGTTGGTGGGCATCGGCGGGACGGGACCCCGTTTTCACTTCTGGCGATGCCACGGAGCGCCGAACTCGCGGTTTTAGACGGGTACGCCGAGGAGTCCGCTAATGACCTTCATCACGCCCGAAGTCGCTTCGGGGCTTTTGCCCCCTGCGGTGCGGCTTCGTGTCGCGTCGCGTCTATTTCTCGCTGGCCGTTCTTGGCCGCATGCCGCATCTTCTCCGCGTCGCCTTCGCCTTTCGTTGCTCCGCTTGGCGGTTTTGTGCCTTTTGGCCTTGGGCTGGTCGCCGTCAGCATTTGCCGAGGTCCATCCGGCGGTGCCGGCCTTCAACAGTGTGCCCGGTGCCCCCTACACGATCTACCTCGATTTCGGCGGCTTTACGTTCAACGGCAATTGGGGCAACAATGCCTCGTATACTCCCGGCACCACGCCCGCCTACGACAACAACGGCAACGCCACCACGTTCAGCTCAACGGAGCTGGCCAACATCAAGAACGTCTGGTCGCGCGTGTCCGAGAAGTATTCCGCGTACAACGTGAACGTCACGACGGTCGATCCGGCGGTCGCCGCCGGGCAGTCGGGCACCGATCTGGCCCGCCAGAACTACTACGACAGCCAGGCCCGCATGATGCACACGGTCGTCGGCGGCCCCGGCGGCTGGACCGGCGGCGGCGGAATCTCGTACGTGGGCGTAACGCAGAGCGTCGTGACCGGCAGCAACGGCTATCACACCGACTGGGTTTTCTCGGCCCAGGCGCCCAATAACCTGCAGTTCGTCGGCGAGGCCAGCGCGCATGAAAATGGCCACGGCCTGAAGCTGTCGCACCAAAGCGATTACTCCGGCACCACGCTGCTCAACGAATACAGTTCGGGCACGGGCACCGGCCTCGGCTCGAAGGCGCCGATCATGGGCAATTCCTATTCGGCAGCGCGCGGCACGTGGCGGGTCGGCCCCTCCCACGTGCCGGTCAACCCCCCGCAAACGCAAAACGACGCTCAAGTGCTGCTCACCAACAGCGGCATCGGCGGGTTCGTCAACGATGGCGTCGGACATTCTGTTGCCACAGCGTCTTCGCTGCCGATCAACGGCGGCAACGCGGTCGACGCGACGCTGGCCAAGGGCATCATCGTGCCCTCCAACAACGTCAATCCCGTTACCAGCGGCGAAGCCAATTACGTCTCCGATTTTTGGTCCTTCACGACCGGCCCCGGGCTGGTCAGCTTCACGACGCACGCGGGCCGCGAGACGATCACGCCCGGCGTCTCCGATCCCGGCGCCACGCTCGACGCCACGATGCGCATTCTCAATTCGAGCGGCACCGTGATCGCCACCGCTGCCACCGGCAGCCTGGACGAAACGATCTCGATGGTCCTGGGAATGGGCAACTACTACGTGCAAGTTTCCAGCGCCGCCGACCCGCTCAACTCCGGCTACTACGACATGGGCTCCTACTTCCTCACCGGCAGCGTAATAGCCCTCGTGCCCGAGCCTTCCACTTGGGCCCTGCTGGCCAGCGGACTGATTGCGCTGGGCGTTGCGAAACGTCGGCGTCGGCGCGCTTAGTGGCGTCCATCGAGCAGTATTGGGCCTGTCGCGTCGCCGAGCATTGGCGGGCTTTTGACCACTCTTGCTCGAGCTAGCGCCGTTGACGTCCATCGTGCACGGCGTACATTGAATTGCTGCTCTCGTATCCAATTCCCGCCGACGTCAGAGCATATTGCTCGCTTCGACGCTTCTGCATCGCCGGCGCAATGCCCGTTACTCAAGGAGAAAGCTAATGACCGCTCGACCGTCGATGGATGCGCGCGTTGCAACTTGCACGGCATCCCGCAGCGTTAAAACACGCTTTCACGTGGGGCCCATTTTGGCCGTTCTATCGGCAGTGAGCCTGGCCGGACTCTGCTCGCCCGATTCGGCACGAGCAGACATTATTACGGGCCTGACGAATTATTGGTCGCTCGATGAAACGAGCGGAACGATTGCTCACGATTCCGCAGGCACGAACAACGCCACGCTGAGCGGCTTCGGCAGCAACCAATCCGTTTGGGTTCCGGGAAAGATTGGCGGCTCGCTCAACTTCATCGGGGCGTCCAACTACGTCATTACAAATACCTCGATCCTGTCGAATCAATATACCATCGATTTCTGGCTCAAGGTGAATGGCCCAGGCGGGATCGACCCACGACTTGTCGGGCCGCGTGACGGAAACGAGTCTTGGGTCGTGATCAGCAGCGTCTTCTATAAGGGAGTTGGGTTTTATTACAACCATGGAGCAAATACGATTCAGGATCCCAATCCGCCCACGACCGGCGTCTGGGAAAACTACGCCACGGCGATCGACCTCGCCGCGCACACGGCCTCGGTCTATCGCAACGGCGTGCAAGTGGCGACGGGAACGTTCAGCGACCAAGTGCCCATGCTACCCTGGGTCTTTGGGCACAATCAGGATCCGAACAACACGAACGACACGCTGAACGGCCAACTCGACGAGATTCGCATTTACAACCGCGTGCTGACCCAAGCCGACATCCAGCAGTTGGTGCCGGAACCGGGCAGCATGGCGCTTGGTGCCGCGAGCTTGTTGGCACTTGTCGGATACTGCTTGCGCGTTCGTCACGCGCGCAGCCGTTCGATGCTGTCGGTGCGTTAGGCGCGAGCAATTTTCTGGCCCACGAAACGATTGCCCGGCCGACCGGCCCCAGCAGGCGGCTTCGTTCGATCTGTCGAGCGGGTGATACAATGGAAGCTCGGGAGCCTCCTGTATCCATCATCATGGGTTGTGCCCAATTCGAGGACGTGCCATGACGCTTCGTGGGTTGTTTGTTGCCGTGACCATCTTGGCGGTGACTTGTGCCGCATTCAAGTTTGCCGGCGTCTGGGCGAGCATATTCTTCGGCGTTGCGCTGCTGGTTGTCGTCGCGGTGGCCATCATCGCCTTTGTCGATCGCGGATCGAGGCAGGCTTTCGCGATCGGGTTCACGCTTACCGCCATGATCTACGTCGCCACGGTACTTGCAACGCACACCGGGTTTGGAGCCCTCGAGCTGGATCCCTACTCCTGCCGTTTGCCGACCACGAAGCTTCTCGCGCCCGCGTTTACGCTGTTTGTTCAGCGAACCTGGATTGATTTTTCGACCGGAAAGGAGGTCCCGGACTACGTTTCGCCACCCTCAAGTCGCGGCGGAATGATGGGTGTGGGGTCGACAGTCGGATTGAGCGAGTTTCCCGATCGCGCAACCTTCGCGGCAGTCGGTCATGTTCTTTGGACCCTCCTGCTCGGCTGCATCGGCGGTTATTTTGCACGGTGGACCTACGCAAGGCGTCAAGCGAATGGTTCGCCGCAGGTCATGCGAGAGTCTCAATCGCAGTAACATGAATTGCCATTGCGGAACCCGAGGACGTCGCCGGCCGAACGGGCTGGGCTCTGGAAGCCAACCCGAAATTCCCCTTCCCTTGCGAATCGCTCACCGCGCCCCGACAATGGGCCCTGTGTTAGCCGAATCAGTTCCCCTCGTTCGATGGCGCTTCGATGCTCGCCAAGCTTCGCACTTTCTCGCTGGTGGGCATTGACGCTTTGCCGGTCGAAGTCGAGGTCGACGTCTCGCCCGGCGCGCTGCCCAAGACGGTGCTGGTCGGATTACCCGAGGCGGCGGTCAAGGAGAGCACGCATCGGGTCGAGCGGGCGATGGTCAACTCCGGCTATTTGCGGCCCGACGACCGAATCGTGATCAACTTGGCGCCGGCCGATTTGCCCAAGCAAGCCGCTTCGTTCGATCTGCCGATCACGCTGGGCATCCTGGCCGGCAGCGGACAGATCGCCTCGGAGTTGTTCGAAGCGTACGCGGTGGTGGGCGAGTTGGCGCTCGACGGCAGTACGCGGCCCACGCGCGGCGCGTTGTCGATCGCCATCGCCGCGGCGCAGCAAAAAGGCCTGCGTGGGCTGGTGGTGCCCACCGCCAGCGCGGCCGAAGCAGCCGTCGTCGAAGGGCTGGAGGTGATTGCCGTGTCGAGCCTCGCGCAAGCCGTGGCCTTCTTCACCGGCGCGATCGAAATCGATCCCACGCCGCCGCGGCTGGCTGAGTGGTTTGCCGAGTATTCCGCCTACGACGTCGATTTCGCCGACGTCCGCGGCCAGGAAATGGCCAAGCGGGCCATCACCATCGCCGCCGCCGGAAATCACAACATCCTGATGCTGTAGCTAATTTAACCCTCGATCTATTTCGGCTTTGTGCTCCCACCAAACATGGCTCCGCACTTCTGACAGTACACCAATACACCGGGGATTCCGCCGAACGTACGCGTCCGGTACATGATGTCAGTGCTTTGAAATTTGCCGCAGCAGGGACCGGGACGTGCTGTATTCATTCAGTCTACCTTTTCATCCTCTGGTAGCCCAGGAACCTCACCCTCAAGCAGCTTTGCCGCCCAACCGACCAACTTAATAACCGGCTCAACCTTGTCAACCGCTTGTCTGCAAACATCAAGTGACTTCGCCAATACGGTCCAGAACTTGCTTTTTATTGGCTCTGGAACTTTCGCCGATTTGATCTTGTCCTCATTGAGCGCCAACTCTCCAAGTAGTTCTGCAAGTGCCTTTCGTAAACCGCGACCACCATGGATTCGATAGTGATTGATCGCGTCAAGGAGTTTTGCCACCAAACCAAGCATCCATCGCTTTAGTTGCGGCGCGATACTACTGTTACGAATTTCGTCGAACAAGTCGGCAACTGAAACGAACAACTCCTTCAGCTCGTCATTGGTGAGCTTGCCTTCCTTTGGCAGGTCCTTTGCACAGAGCCCAAGAACTGGGATAATCTGGTCAATTATCCCGATGTGATTGCCCAGTGATTCCGACGGGCTCTTCGGGGCGAACAACTGCCTCATTTTCGGGAAAATCTTTTCATACAAGTCCCATTCATTCGCAAACTGCTCTCGTAGGTCTTGCTCGACTTCATCGACAATCTGGTTGAGAGTTACAAACGCCGCCAGTAACTCTAGCCAATGGCCGTCCTGAATATTGTCACTCGGAACGGCCCGCCGAAATAAGACTTCTTGCCAGGCAACGTGGAGCTGTTCACCGCTGCCTGGATGAATGCGGATCGCATTGAGCAACTCCAATAGCCGCCCAGCATCGTTGTTAAACCGCGGTTCGGTGAAATGCTCGAACACCCATCGTCGGTCGGCAGATCCGTCCATCCATTCTCCATTTCTAGCCGGCACGCTAATACGGGCGAGTCACAAGGTACATTGAAAGTCTTGCCAAAGTTTGTTGATGTCTGGTGACACAAATCGCCAGCCACGTTTCCGCGTTCCCTTCTTGATCAGTTCGGAGCCGCCAGCTAGGCTTCCCGCTGGCACTATATCGACTGTCGCTCCACTTTTGAAGTAAACACGGAGAAATCGCCCTTCCTTGGACATTCGCCTGCTGACAACATGCTCAAGGAATGCATGAAATGTCTTGCTTCGGCGGAGCTCGGGGGCAGCATCGCGGATAACCTCGTCTATATATTCCGCAATGTCGTCGCCCCGTTCTATCCTCGGTCGGGCCAACACCAGCCGTTTCACGTCGGCACTTTGTGCGGGAGCTGTACTAGGTCTCGCGGGCCTAAAGTTGGATTCTATGTCGAACATGGCAACATGGCCCACAGCGAACACGTCGATTCTCTCGATGATTTCTCGCAGATGGCCGCTCAACCGCAATCGCACCTCCACGTCACCAAGTGACGTCAACAACGTGTCGCAATTCTGCATCCACATCGCAAACGATTTCACGCTTTGCTCCGCAGCCGACAGGTCTTTACGGGACTCGGCGAGTTCGGCCTCTAGTGCATTCTGCTGGGTTTCAAGCTCCGTTGCCTTGACTTCGTAGCGGTCACGGCCCGATTGACTTTTGGTGATCGCAATCTGGTTTGTCAGGTTTTCAATCTGCTGCTGTATTTCATTTCGTTGTGCGTCAAGCCCGTGAACTCGTTGACGTAGTGACTTGCATTTTTGAGCCTGTCCCTTGGGATTCGGTAGCACTTGTTCAGGTCGCAGCTTATGGCAGTTATCGATGATCAGCTTTTCGCACTCGTCGTAACGAATGCGATGACAGGCACATCCGAGCCCGCGTTTTGCTCTGTCGCAAACGAGGTAATAGGCCCCTTTGGGAGGCTTGCCCTTGCCCTCGAGCCGCATAGAGGCCCCGCAGTATGCACACTTCACCAGATGTCGAAACAAGTTGAGGACTTTGCCAGTGCGGCCCCCTTTTCCCTTGTTTACCGCCAGCTTTTGCTGGACGGCATGGAATAAATCTGGCGGCACGATCCTGGGGAAGTAATCGGGAATTGGATCGCCGCATGGCGTTCGCTTGCTATTTCGGCCCCCGGTTTGTCGATAGGGCTGATATTCGCCGAGAACTGCTCGGTTGGTCAGTATTTTCTTGATGTAACTGCCACGCCAGCCCGGGATTGGCTGGGACTTGTCGCACTTGCGTTTTCGTGGGGGTGGCATCCAAATCGCTTCGCGATTCAGCTTGACTGCCAGCGTGTCCGTGCCAACGCCCTCCAGCTTCAACTCGAAAATGTGTCGGATTGTTTCGGCAGCTTCGGGGATGGCGAGCCGTCGGCCGTCCTCAATGCATTTGACCCAGTACGGGACTTGCCGCGTGAGCGTCCGCCCCATCTTTGCCTTTTCCCGAGCCGTTTGGCGAGCGCCACTTACGCGTTCGCTCTTCAGCCGGGATGATTCGTGGGCCTGCTGGATTGCAACGATCAATCCAAAAATTGAGTGGGTTTCAATTGATTCACGGTTGTAGGTATTCATCGACGTTCCAAGCGTTTGGATTGTTATGCCATGATTTATCAGTCCAAACACGATCGTTTCGATCGCCGTGATTACATTTTCTCGGCTCAACCGATCAATGGCCTCGACAACCAAAATGCTTCCTGGAGGTACGTCGCCATTCTTGACTCGTTCTAGAAATCGGCCAAGCGCCCCCTTGGTTCGGTTGGTGCCGTGAAAGCCACTGAGTCCATAATCCACTAGGGACTCGTCGAACACGTACCCCATCTTTTTGGCCCAAGCTCTGGCTTCCGCCAGCTGGCGGCGCTCGGAGTCCCCCATTGCTTGTTCTGGGGTGGAGAATCGGATGTACGAGTAAACTCGTGGAGCCCGTGTTACGACCATGTGCGTCTGACCTTTCGCCTGACCTGGAAAGAAAAAGGCGAGGGCGGCGTGGCCATCCGGTCAGGGATGAAAATGGCCCGGCACGGGGCATGACGTCCGTTCCGTGCCGCCCTCGAACTCCCTAATATCGTGATAACGTCGGAAATCGACTCAAAAAAAATCCAAGGGCGGCGTCTGGCGGTCGGCCGCCTGGAGGATCAACGACCGACAGCCTGATGAGACGATCACCAACGCCGCCCTTGGGTTAAAACTCCATGACCGGCGAAATCAACGGTTCCTGGGCCCCTGTCGCAGCGTGTCGCGACAATCTTTTCGTTGCGTGGGTGTTGGGACTGGTTTCGTAAAGGACGCTGTCTCCGTGCGAGTCAAAGTTCATCGTGGGGGCGATCAAGGGCCCCTCCTCGTCGACTTGTTCATCACTCAATTTCATCCCGGTGGTCAGCAATGGCTCGTTGATGGTCAATCCGCTTGCGTGCGCTTGGTTCTCTCGTTCGATATTGGCCAGAAACGCCGATACGCGATCCTCGCTGGCCTCGATCGTTCCAAAACTTCCATCGTGTCGTTGGAATCTCGCTTTCATCGTCGAACTCCTTTGTGGTTGTGGCTGTCGTTGGTCCGTCAAACTTGCACGGACTTGACGGCCGAAATGAATTGCTCGTTCTTCGACTTGTTCTCGGCCGAGCGTGCGTCTCGAGTCTTGACACGATCCGGAGTGCTGTCGGTCACGGCCTGGCGAGCAGCCGCGACGGCCCGTTTACATCTCCGAACGGTCTTTTGCAGATCCTTGAGCTTTTCCAGATTTGCGGCGTCGGGCGGAGGTCCCGAGTGTCGATCCGTGAGGTTCACCTGGGCCACGGCAATCAGTTGTTGCTTATGCTCATCAAAGGCATCGACGGCACGCTGCAATCGCTTTTCGTGATACCGAAGCTGGATCTTGCATCGTTGATGCACATCAGTCGGCGGGTCGATCAACGCTCCAAGTGGATTCCTTTCCCGCATCGCACCGTTCGAGTAAACCAGCCAAAACCCGTCGATATTGATGCAGTCGGACCCATTCTTGATGTCAAATTGGTCCACTCGCTGCTTCACGCTGGGGTTTTCCATGGGCCTTGCTCCTTTTCGTTGGGGTTATCGGAATCCACCGACTTTGATTTGATTTACGGCAGCCACGTCGGCGACTCCCGCTACCGCATTCGCCAAATCATCGTGCCCGCCTGGGGGATGATCGATGATGTCGCGGCCCCCGGACCTTGTGCGGCGTTCGAGGCCGGCGAGCTGATTCACCAAGGCTTCGCTATCCAGTAGCTCGATTTCCCCGCTGCAAAGTCGGGGTAGCAATTCGCAGTACAGGACGGATTTGGGCTTGTCGGCTTTCGTGTAGCGGATGCCACAGCTTTCAAACGCCTGGGCCACGAACTCGGCCGCGTAGTTGTCGCCCACGATCCGATGGACCCCGTACCGCTTCAGTTCCTCTGCCATGTCCGATATGACGTGGTGCGGATTGAACGGTGGCCGGAACCTCTGCACGATGTCCACCACGACAGTCCGGCCCGCTCGATGAGCGATGGCCAATGCCGCGTCGTCAACACGGCCGCCACTTAGATCGGCGAATGCGACGTATCGCGTATCTCGGCGTGGCAGCAACTCCAGCCGGTCCTTGACGACCAAGTTTTCAATCACAGTTCGGGACAGGAACTCGGCCACGTCGTCGCGGAATTCACCGAGGTATTCGGACTTAGCTGCCTGCAAATCTTCGGCCAGGGCGTCGTCCACCACTGATTGCGCAAGCATGGGATTCATCGTTACCGAAGGGCAGTTCCAGACGAGCCCGGTTCCCGAGTCATTGCCGAAGTTGCGTTGGAACTGCTTGTAGCACCACCCTTTCCTGGCGTACGGCGTGCTGATGCAGATCAGCTTGCCGCCGACAGTCGCCAGCGAGGGCTTGATGGCTCGGACGAGCTCGGTGTCGCTCTTGATCTTGCACTCGTCATCGAACCCGAAGAAGCAAATCTCATCGACGATGGCCGCGAGCAACGTATAACCACGGATCGTCCGCCAGTCGCCAGCCAGGATTTCGATTCGGGTGCCGTTGCGGAGTTCGAATCCCTCGCGAGTTTCAGCCGAGACTTCCGCGTGCAGCATCGGCGACTCGAAGATGGCCCGCAGATAGTCTTTGACGATCCGGCCTTGCCGCTTCGTGGGAGCACAAATGGGAACGACGCCCCGCTCTCCCTTGGAAAGCTTCGACTCGTGGCCGGCCAGCACCGCTTCAAAGGCACCAATGATCGCCGCCGTCCGCGATTTCCCAGAACGCCGGCCCGTTAGAAACAACGCGGTATCGAAGCCGCCCGGTGGCAATTTGTGGTAGTCGCGGCCCGTGCATTCCTGGACGATGGCCCGACGCGATTTCGGCACCGGAAGCCCGTAGACGACCCGCAAAGCCGCAAGCCAATTGAACCAGCTTTCCAATTCATCACCCAGGAACGGGCGGAACAGGTTCTCGTCCTTGATGGCCTCGATGATATTCATGCCCGGCGTCCCTTCACGTAGGCCTTCAAATCCACGGTCTTCTTGGTCTGGCGTTCCAGCCCCAACGCTTTCAAAAGACCCAAGAGCGTGTTCACCATCTGCGTGTAACATCCCGGATCGAACTTGCCGGACTGAGCCGCTTCCACCTCCATCGTTTCCAGTTGAATGCTGATGAAGATGGCCCGTTGGCAAATCAGGTCTTTCTGGTAGCTCTCGGCTCCGCTGTCCTGCATCAAAACGTCGTAGCGGCGACGAACCTCCTTCACGACACCCGAGCGGCGGTCCGCATCACCCCAAAACATCGGTTCAAAGCGGGCGGGCAAGTCGACCCGCATCCGTGTTCCTTTGGCCCTTGTCATGAGTCACCAATCCCCAGCAAACGAAGTGGAGCCGGTGAGTTGCTGGCCCACCGGCTCCACGTGTCGATTTCAATCAACGCTGGTTCACTTCGGCTTGATGCCTTTGCGAACCACCTCAATGTCCACGCTCTCACGCTCCAATGCTCTGTAAATGGCCTGTCGGGACATCCCAAGCCGACGTGCTGTCGCCCCCACGCTCAGTCCGTCTTTTAACAGGGGCACAATATCCCTCGCGAACAATGATGGACGCCTCCCTAGTCGCACTCCGCGAGCTTTAGCGGCCATCATTCCCCGCTTGGTGTTCTCGCGTAGATTGTCTCGCTCCATTTGAGCTACAGCGAACAACACGCTGGCCACCAGCCGGCCGACAGCTCCATCAAAGTCGAGCTGCTGCGACACTGCGACGATCCGCACACCCTTGTCGAGCCAGTCGCACAGGATGTTGATGCCATCCTTCAGGGAACGACTGAGGCGATCCAGCTTCCAACAAACGACGATTTTCACCTCGCCGAGAAAAATATCTCGCTGCAACTTCTCGAACTCGGGACGCTTGGTTGAAGCTCCCGACATCCGGTCGCGATACCATGTGGCCCCTGCAAGGCCCCGGCCCTGGAGGAAGTCCTCCAGGGCCTTAACCTGAGATCGCAAGCCGGACTCTTGGTCCAGCGTCGAAACGCGGATGTATACGCCGACCGTCATGCATCACCCCCGGCCTTCGTGGCCGCCGCTTTCAGCTCCGCGGCCTGCTGCTTGGTGATGGGGGCCGGGGCACCGCGGTCGCCCTTTCGGCCCGCTGGCAGTTGAATGCGGATTGTCGTATCGCTGATGCCCCCAGCACCGAACGCATTGATCGCGGCTCGGGCGTCGGCGAAGCTCCAGCCCTCGACTCCCATCCAGCGGAGCACAGCGGTAACGGGATACCCAAAGATTTGGGCTCGGGTGATCTGGCGTTTGGGTTTGTCGTTTACCTTCGCGGGATCGGCCGGGGCGGACTCGGGGACGGCCTGCTGTGCCCCGTTGGCCCCCGGCTCCGGGCCGGCGTCGGGCGTTTCGACCTTTGGTTTGCGGCCTTTGGACTGCTTGGCGTTGCTCGTCGTAACCATTGCTAGACCTCCAACTTGGGGATTCTACGGCCGGGCCCCGTGCCCGCCGCACAAGCTACATTATCCCCTCTGTAGAGGGGCTTGTCTCGTAGGCCTTCCCTAAAAATTACGGGTCTTTTTGATCCCCGAAATCGTTGGGAAATAACGAGTTACGTAAATCCAGGGCCCAAGCCCTTAAAATTCACGGGCTCAATCAGCTGGGGAGCCCCCGATTTCGGTGGGTCGAACGGGGACGTGGATTTCGCCACGGCGGCCGCGGGGCCAGCAGCCACCAGCGAATTCGATCCCGGCGGGGGTACGGGGTGGCCGATCGCCTGGATCAATGGTGTGTAGGGATCACGCAAGTGATCTGCTTGACGGATCCATTCACCTTCGGCAATGCTAGAACTTTTGCGGTATCAGACAGGGGGCCATATGGGGAAGTCCAAAAGAGAAGAAATCGAAACACACCTAGCATCCGCCACCGGTCGGCTGATCCTCGCTATCTTGGCCGTCTTTGCCGTCGTGTTTGTCGCCTTTTCGTGGGCTGTACTTTCTCGCGACGCGATCAATCAAGTACAGCTCTATGCATTTTGCGGGCTCTTCGCATTGCTCGCGACCATCGTGATGTTTTTCATTTTCAGTACTGCAACAGCGGAGGTTTGGGGAGAGCGACTTGGAGTTAATTTCAAGATTGTTGGGCCGCCAGCTGCTTTTGTGATTTCGTTCCTAATTTTTTGGCGGATTGCACCCGGACCCGAGACGCAGGTTGTTCGCGCCATTTTGATGCATCAGGGTCAACAATTGAAAAGCGATTTCAAGATAACTCCGACAATCGAGGATGTTGACATCGGACCGCAATCTTCAAAAAACTACCAAGTGTCGATGCAACTTCCATCACGGGTTGCAAAAATAGATTCGCTAGTTCTTGAATTGCCGGGATACCGCCTAAAGGATTCGCCGCCATTCACGATTTCCAAGAAATTGCTCAAGCTCAACGTCGTGCACGAGGGCTCAATTCCTCCTTCGAAACCGGGTGAACGCCCAGATGCAACTCTATTTCAGGATCTGCCCACGGCCGATGATGTCAGGAAGGCAGCAGAAAAAACCAACGAAATTTCCGAGCGAAACAAAGACAAGAAGGCCGACCCCAGTGAGCTTCAATATCGAAATATGACCGACGAGAGCCTGCGACTTCTCCTTTTGGACTGCGCTCGATATCGCACGCTTCAGAAGAAGGAGGAGAGCGGTGAGGGCGCTTGGTTGGACTTTCCATTCGACCCCAGTGAGATATTTCAGGGCTATGATCAAATTGACGAAACCCAGAATTGGTTCTGTTTTGCGGTGCTGGATGTCTTGCTTCAGATGGAACTGGAATTTCCGGGTGTTGGGGTTAGCATAACCCTTGAACCTGGAGGATTCCATGAGTCGCGAGCGCAAGTCGGTAGCGGGGCCAGAGAAGTTGGCTATTCTGCGGCGGTACCTGGTGGAGAAGGTGCCTATTTCGGATCTCTGCGATCAGCATGGTCTGCAGCCAAGCCAGGTCTATTACTGGCAGGCGCAACTGTTTGAGCACGGCGCGAGCATCTTCGAGCGCAAGACGGGTCGCAAGGCCAGCGCCGAGAGCGCCAAGGATCGAAAGATTGAGAAGCTCGAATCGACGCTGGCGCAGAAGGAGCTCAAGCTGGCCCAGAAGAACGAAGTCATCAGCGAGCTGATGGAGGAGAACGTCCGCGCAAAAAAAGCCAGTGGGGAACTCTGAAAGGCAACTGGGTTCCCCACGACACGCGCGACGCCGTGGTCGATTACGTGAAGCGCTGGACCGCTCGGGCCGAGCTGCCGGCGAGGCGATTGCTTGGCTGGCTGGAGTTGGCCACTAGCAAGTTCCACCAGTGGCAGAAGCGCTACGGCCAGCCCAACCAACACAATGGCCGTGCGCCGCGCGACGGCTGGCTGGCGGCCTGGGAGAAGCAGGCGATCTTGGACTATCACGATCAATATCCGTTGGAAGGCTATCGGAGACTGGCGTTCATGATGCTGGACGACGACGTGGTGGCAGTCAGCCCATCCAGCGTGTATCGCGTGCTCAAGCAAGCGGGCCGACTCGATCGAAAGTGGCAAAAACCCTCGAAAAAAGGGACGGGATTCGTGCAGCCCCTGGGGGCGCATGAGCATTGGCATGTCGACGTCTCGTATCTCAACCTGGGCGGCACGTTCTACTATCTCTGCTCCCTGTTGGATGGCTACAGCCGGTTCATCGTGCACTGGGAGATCCGCGAGAGCATGACCGAACGCGATATCGAGACGATCGTGCAACGCGGCCTGGAGAAGTTCCCCGACGAACGGCCCCGCATCATCAGCGACAATGGCCCGCAGTTCATCGCCAAGGATTTTAAGGAGTTCATACGGCTGACGGGCACGACGCACGTGCGCACCAGTCCCTACCATCCGCAGAGCAACGGCAAGCTGGAACGTTGGCACGGCACGCTCAAGGGCGAGCGGTTCCGCCTGGCGGCGCCAGAAACGCTGGACGAGGCGCGACGCGTGGTGGCTTCGTTTGTGGCGCACTACAATGACGTGCGTCTGCACAGCGCGATCGGCTACATCACGCCGGCCGACAAGCTGGCCGGGCTGGAGCACGCGATCTTCGCCGAGCGCGATCGCAAGCTCGAATCGGCTCGCGCGTTGCGTCGGCAATCGCGGCGTTCCGTGCCCGAGACGTTGTCAACCGCTTGCGAAACGGAACGCAGAGAAAGGCTAGCGGGAGTCCAGGGGGCCGGCAATGAGGCCCCTTGGTCGCCCGAGCCGTTGACCATCACAAATTAACCAAGCCCGCCGAGGGCGAAACTCAACAACCCCAACTCGCTAACACCACCGTCCCGAAATTCCGATTCACGCTGAACCAAGACATGGACGAGGACCGGAAACCACATCCGCTTGGAAAAGCAAATCTGCGAGCGAAGAAGATAACCAAGCTAACCGTCAAGGCATCAAAGCCAGGGTCTTATGATGCGGTGTGGGAATGAAATTATCTGCAACTGATGAGGTGACAGCCGATGAAACGGGACTTCATTCTGATTTCGACGCTTGTTTTCGTGCTTGTATCCTCCAGCACGGCGTTTAGCCAACAGTTGCGTGTCATAAATGATTATGGCGAACGGATATTTCTTTGGCAGTTCTTGAATGCCAAGTGGGATCAGCCGCCCATATTCTTCCAACGGGGCGGCGATGGCCACATCGATCTAAAGCGGCCAGGAAAATACTATTTGCTGATCCGTGACAGTTTGAATCGAGACCGTGATATTGGGTGGAAAGACCTGCATGCGGTCCATAAGATTGACCCGCAAGCCGCTCTCGGAATCCGAGAACTGATTGTGTCGGAAAAGGGCATACGCACCTACACCGTCTGGAATTCATGTACGGGACGTTGGGAGTCTCGACAGATTGAAACTACGGTCTCCAAATCAGCGGGGCCACGTCTCTACGTATATTCCCGGGGAAGACAATATTACGTTGAGGAATTCATACAGCGGTTTAAGCCAAATCCGTCAAAATAGCTTCCTTCACGCGTGATCGCACTTGGGTCGAGAGCCGAGCATCTTTGTCAATTCTTGCCGAGTCGGCTAATCTCGTCATATCTAGCGCATCAAGAGTCCTCGATGGCTGCGTATTTACTGACATGGAAGCCCACACGCTGGGCCTGGGAAAATCACCCCGAGCAAGTTGCCGCCACACAACGTGGCGAACGGCCCTTGGCCCGATGGAGCAGTGGAAATCGTCGGAACATTGAGGAAGGTGCCAGGGTCTTCCTTATGCGGCAGGGCACCGAACGCGGAATTATTGGCAGCGGAATAACCGTTCGTGAAGGGTACGCTGGCGAACATTGGGATAACGATTCTGGACGCCAAGCTAATTTCGTTGATGTCGAGTGGGACACGATTTTGGACGCAACAGACGTTCTGCCGATTGAAAAGCTGGAACAAGCCGACCTCGGAGTTCGGTGGAACAACCTGTACGCGTCAGGTGTTCAAGTTCCCGACGGGTCAGTGCCTCAGCTTGAAAAGCTATGGGCAGATCATCTGGCGGCAATCGGACGAGGGCGATTGTTCTACGTCGGCGAGCAATACACTCGCCCCGATATCTGTGACTTGCTGAATGTGCCGGAAGATCGCCGCGGCGGCGATTGGAATACGGGCTCGCATCAACACGCGGACGACTGGTTCATTTTCGCGTCAGTGGGAACAAGCGGCCGGACCGGTCACGATTACGACAACTTCTGGGATGGCGATGAACTGATCTGGCGGGGCCGGAATGGTTCCCGGCTCGATCAACCAAAAACGAAGTCGCAACTAAATCCTCCTGGAAGGGTCCACATCTTCACGCGGGACAGTGATCGAGCGCCGTTCACATACGAAGGCACTGCCAGGGCTCGGGAAGCACACGACGATCGCAATGGCGGGCCGGTGACGATCCGCTGGTTCTTTCCAGATCGCCTTGATCAACGTCCGGAAGTTCTGCCGAATGAAGTGCTTGAAAGCGAGACATATCGGGAGGGTGCCGTCCGAACAATCACGGTCAACGCCTATGAACGAAATCCGGCCGCCCGGCGTAAGTGCATCGAGCATCATGGAACCATATGCGCAATTTGCGGTTTCGACTTTGAAGCAATCTATGGGGTGCTTGGAAAGGGCTATATCCATGTCCACCATTTACGCGATTTGGCAAGCATCGGTGGACAATACGAAGTCGATCCAATCAACGACCTTCGGCCCGTATGCCCGAATTGCCATGCGATGCTGCATCGAAGGGTGCCTGCGATGTCAATTGAATCCTTGATCGCAATCATAGAACATCAGTCGAATGGCTGAGGACCATTCTCCGCATTGCACTTGCTGCCCGGCATAGGGGGTCGCTGGGGAGTGGAGGAGTCGGGTGGTACTGTACTAATGGTTTTCATTGACCGCTCGACAAGTCCGATCACGCAAATCGGCCGCAAAACCAGGCGTTCAAGGCGCGTGGTAGCCACGGCCTTTCGCAAAAACCGTACACTTCAGTTTCGCTTTCGAATCCAGTCGCTGATTGTCATCACTGGAAGGCCGGTCCACTCAGCAATCTCGCGGCGGCTTTCGCCGACCCGATGCAGATGAAGGACCATTGGCAGCATCTCTTCTCGTCGCCGCTTCTTCTCGCCGGGCTTCGTGATCCTGGGTCGGCCACCCTTATGGCCCTTGGCTCGTTGACCCCGCTTAATTTGATGAGAACGGACGTCCCCTGGAGACGTGTCTGGATGCAAAAGCGTCGCGAGCGTCACCCCGTCAGCCAACCGCATAAGTTTGTCGAACTCGGCTACGGTTGGCAGTACGTCTTGGTTTTTTTTGCTGTATTCGACGCTGCGGATTAGGCGGTCGGTGCTCTCAACTACCAGTACCGCGCCGATTTTCTTCGCTGTCGCAATTGCAGCGGCCAGAGTCGGTCGGTCCATCCCATCGTCAAGTTCCCAGCCAGAGGCAATCTCGCGGTAGCAGGCTTGGACTGAATTCTCGTGTTGACCGACGGTTCGATGCTGGTTGTCGGATTGATCTCGCAAGTTACCGCGGCGGTTTTGCTCTCTGCCCGACACGCGACAGTACAGCACCCGCGGAATGCCGGGGCGATCCTGAATCAGAGCTGTGAAGTGGACGAAGTAGTCGCTCGCCTTAGCAATCGGCGATTGTGGATACTTCAGTTCAAGTCGCCGATTTGCCGAGACGCGTCTCCGTGATATGTTCATGACCGTCTCCCTTGACGGTTCCCTGTGAAAAAAGCGGAAGGGCAGGCGGGCAGGGTCATCCCGCTTTTCCGGTGGCCTACCGTAGCCCCCGCGTCTGATTTTTTCAAGTCACGATGCTTCAGGGTTAAATCGGCGACAACATCCTGATGCTCGGCCCGCCCGGCTCGGGCAAGACCATGTTGGCCAAACGCGTGCCCACGATCCTGCCGCAGCTGACCTCGGCAGAGTCGATCGAAACCACGCGGATTTACAGCGCCATGGGCTTGCTGCAAGCCGGGACAGCCGCTGTTGGCGACGCGGCCCTATCGCGCGCCGCACCACACGATCAGCGACGCGGGCCTGGTCGGCGGCGGCTCGACGCCCGCCCCGGGCGAGATCAGCCTGTCACACAACGGCGTGCTGTTTCTGGACGAGTTGCCCGAGTTCAATCGCCGCACGCTGGAAGTTTTGCGCCAGCCGCTGGAGGACGGCACGGTCACGATCGCTCGGGCCTTGTCGAGCACGACGTTCCCGGCCAGTTTCATGTTGATCGCGGCGCTGAACCCCTGCCCTTGCGGCTATCGCAACGATCCGCGCCGCGATTGCCATTGCACGGTGCCGCAGATCGAGCGGTACATGTCGAAGATCAGCGGGCCGCTGTTAGACCGGATCGACATCCACATCGAGGTGCCGGCCGTGCCGTTTCGCGAGCTGTCGGCCGCCACGCCGGGCACCTCGAGCGCCGAGATGCGCACGAGTGTCGTCGCGGCACGAAGTATCCAGCGCCAGCGGCTGGCCGGCTCGACGACTCGGCTCAACGGACAGATGACGCACCGGCAGATCCGCGCGTTTTGCCAATTGGACGCCGCCGGCATGAACCTACTGCGCTCGACGATGACCGAGTTGGGACTTTCGGCCCGGGCCCACGACAAGATCTTGCGCCTGGCGCGGACGATTGCCGACTTGGACGCCAGCGAAGCGATCGCTCCGGCGCACATCAGCGAGGCCATCAATTACCGCATGCTCGACCGCAGCCTGTGGTCGTGAGGCGCACGGCCGATGTAGGTTGCTGGCAACGTTTTTCGCCCGGACGGCGCCGAAATAGGATGATTTTATTGCCGGTTTTGACTATACTGGCAATATCCGGACCCGTGGCATCCGGTGACGCTTGGTTTGCTGGAACGCGAGAGAAGCAAGGAGTTCGGATGACGATTGGCGGCAGGCAAACGCCGGCGCGCGCGAAGATGCGCTTTGGCCCCCCCTCTGGTGGAGTCCGTTCGGACCGGTGGTTTCATCCTCGGCTCGAAATGCTCGAGCGTCGCTGCCTGCTTTCGATCGCACCCTCGACGGTCGTGGGCGAGTATCTGTTTTACGACCAGTCGACTTACGATGGCGGCATTGCGGGTGTGAACTCGCTCGACGACTCGGCGATCGCCACCAACAAGACGGCCTATCACACGGGCGACGGCCTGGCGTCGAGCGCCAACCTTTCGAGCTACACGCGCGGCATCAACGGCATCATGATCGACCTGCTGGGCGACGGCTCGCATGCGTCGATCGACGGCACCGACTTCCTCTTCCACACCGGCAACAGCAACACGCCCAGCGGTTGGGCCGCCGCCGCGGACCCAATCGCCGTGGCGGTGCGCACCGGCGCGGGCCTGAGTGGTTCGGATCGAGTGGAGATCATTTGGGGCAGCAACGCCGTCAAGAACGCATGGTTGGAAGTGCAAATCTTTGCCACGTCCAACACTGGCCTGGCGGAAAACGAAGTTTTCTACTGGGCCAGCAGGGTTGGCGACTCGAATCTCAGTTTCTCCACTACCGGCGCCGACGCATCTTCGGTCTTGGCCAATATCGGAACTGGCACGAGTATCAGTGGCACCCGCGACCATAATCGCAGCGGCACCATTACCGGCACCGACGCGTCGGCAGTGCTGGCCAACATCGGCTCCACCCTTAGGCTCAACACCGAGAACGGCGCACCGGTGATCAACGCCGCGCTGGTGAACGACACGGGGCCCGGCAACCACGACCATATTACTTCCGATCCGACGATCGGCGGCACGATTGCCTCGAACAATGGTATTGTCTCCGTCCGAGCCGCCCTCGACCCTGGCAGCGCCCCTCCGATCACAGACCCGATCCCGGGACAGACCGTCACCTTCGACTGGGCCCTGGTCGGCAGTCCCGGCAATGCTGGCGAATTGTCGGGCGCACGCGCCCAGCCACAGTGGCGGGGGAATCGACGCGATCGTCGGCGCGGTCGACTACTCCTACCTGATCAGCAAGTACGACGTCACCAACAGCCAGTACGTCGAGTTCCTCAACGCCAAGGATCCCGCGGGCGCCAACGCGCTATCTTTGTACAGCAGCGCAATGACGTACGACACCGCGAATGGCGGAATCGGCTTCGACGCGAATCAACCCAACGGCAGCAAGTACAGCGTGATCTTGGGCCATGGAGATTACCCGGTCGTCTACGTCTCCTGGTTCGACGCGATTCGCTTCGCCAATTGGCTCAACAACGGCCAGGGCAACGGCGATACCGAAACCGGCGCGTACACGATCGCCGGCGGCGGGCTTCATGGCGAGAACATCACGCGCAACCCGACGGCCACCCTGTTTCTCCCCAGCGAAGACGAGTGGTACAAGGCGGCCTACTGGAAATCCGCCGACGGAACCTATTGGCACTACGCAACCCAGAGCAACGACGTCCCCGACTACCAGGTTCCCCCGGGCGGCAACAACTCGGCGAATTACGTTCCCGGAGGCTGGCCGAACCCGAATTACGAGCTCGCGATCGGCCATCTCACTCCCGTGGGCGCCTTCGCCACGTCGGTGGGCCCGTACGGCACGTTCGACCAGGCTGGCAACGCGCTGCAATGGACCGAAACTCTGATCAACACCCCCAACGGCATCACTCGGAGCCTGCGTGGCGGCTCGTACCAGTACGTCTGGGACCACATGTCGGCGGCCTACCGGGACAGCGCCACTCCCGACGGCGAGAACAATGCGGTCGGCTTTCGCGTGGCCAGCGTCGCCAGCGTCGACGTGCTTCCGCTGGTCCAGGGCGATGGAAGCTTTTTACTGAGCCCGACTTTCTTGGACAACCTGAACGGTGCCCCGCTGGCCGACGGATCGTACGTGTTGCACTTGACGGCGAGAGACGCTCAGGGGCTCACCACGCCCTTCGATGTGCCTTTCACGCTGGACCGTTCGGCGCCGGCTGTGACCGAGTCGAGTGGAGCACAACTCGCGACCGCGTCGGCGACCGACTTCAACGCCGTCGCGTCGACCCTGGCCGCGCCGCCGCTGGCCAATGCCACGACCTCTCTCGACGCGCAGCCGACGGCCAGTTCGACGGCTAATGCCGCGGCGGTCGCCGATGATGCCGGGGTGCCAGTCGACGATTTGGGGAGTCGCAACGAAGAGAGAGGCCATCGAAATCATCGATCCGCGAGCGACGCCGAGGCCGTCGATTTCGTGCTCGGAACCTTGAACGACGAACCGCTGCTATAACATTCGGCCGGCGGCGGCATTTGCTGGCTAACGGCCATCTCGGAACAACAGAATTTCGCGCGAAGATTTGCCAGACGGCTCGGGATATCGTGGCGGCCGGCGGGGCTTGCCATCTTTTACAGGACGCACCGAGCGAGGAGCATTGGACGCATGTCACTGTCGGGCGCATCAAGAACACGCGGGCAACTCACTCTCGGCAGACCCCTTCGGACCGTTGGTTCCGTCCGGGACTCGAAATGCTGGAGTGCCGGTGTCTGCTTTCAATCTCGACGGTCGTCGGGCGCGAGTTGTTTTACGATCAATCGTCTTATGATGGCGGCGCCGGGATCGACTCGCTCGACGGCTCCGCGATCGCGACGGATAAGTCGGCCTACCTGCCGGGCAATGGCCTGGCCGCGAGCGCCAATCTTTCGACCTACACGCGCGGCATCAACGGCATCATGATCGATTTGCTCGGCGGTGGCTCGCACGCGTCGATCAACGCCAACGACTTCGTCTTCAAGACCGGCAACAACAACACGGTGGCTGGTTGGTCGACCGCTCCGGGGCCCAGTGCTATCACGGTGGTTCCCGGCGCCGGCGTCAGCGGCTCGGACCGCGTCGAGATCGTGTGGGGCGCCAACGCCGTCAAGCACGCATGGCTGGAAGTGCAAGTTCTGGCCACACCCAACACCGGCCTGGCGGCCACCGACGCTTTTTTCTGGGCCAACCTGTTGGGCGACTCGAACCTCAATTACTCCACCAGCGGCGTCGATTCGTCGTCGGTCCTGGCCAGCATCGGAACTCCTGCACCTATCAGCAGCACCCGCGACCACAACCGCAGCCAAGCCATCAGCGGCACGGACTCGTCGGCGGTCTTGTTCAATATTGGCAGCCTCACGAAGATCAACATCTCAAGCGCCGGGCCGTTGCTCAGCGCCGCACTGGCGTACGACTCCGGACCCGGGGGCGTGCCGAACAACGACGGGATCACGATCGATCCGACGATCACCGGCACGCTCTCGGCTGTCAATTCGGTCGCCAGCTTCAAAGCTGGCATCAACGCCGGGCCGATCAACAACAACGTGACGTTTTCCGGCGGAAACTTTACGCTCAACACGGCCTTTCTCCAGGCGATGAACGGCGGGTCCCTGCCGGATGGATCTTATGTCGTTCACTTGCTGGCCGTTGATGCGCTCGGAAAGACCGCGACGCAGGCCGTGTCGTTCGCGCTCGACGTCGAACATGGTGCGCCGGCGATCAACGCCGCGCTGGTCAATGACACAGGGACCAGCAATCAGGACGGAGTCACGTCTGATCCGGCGATTGCCGGCAACCTTTCCGCAAATGCCGCCATCGTCTCCTTCCGAGCGAGCCTTAATCCTGGCAGTGCCCCTCCGATCACGGACCCGATCCCGGGACAGACGGTCACGTTCGACTGGGCCCTGGTCGGCAATCCCGGCAATGCCGGCGAATTGTCGGGCGCGCATGCGCCCAGCCTTAGCGGCGGCGGAGTCGACGCGGTCGTCGGCGCGGTCGACCACTCCTACCTGATCAGCAAGTACGGCGTCACCAACAGCCAGTACGTCGAGTTCCTCAACGCCAAAGATCCCACGGGCGCCAACTCGCTCTCTTTGTACAGCAGCGCAATGACGTACGACACCGCGAATGGCGGAATCGGCTTCGACGCGAATCAACCCAACGGCAGCAAGTACAGCGTGATCTTGGGCCATGGAGATTACCCGGTCGTCTACGTCTCCTGGTTCGACGCGATTCGCTTCGCCAATTGGCTCAACAACGGCCAGGGCAACGGCGATACCGAAACCGGAGCGTACACGATCGCCGGCGGCGGGCTTCATGGCGAGAACATCACGCGCAACCCGACGGCCACCCTGTTTCTCCCCAGCGAAGACGAGTGGTATAAGGCGGCCTACTGGAAATCCGCCGACGGAACCTATTGGCACTACGCAACCCAGAGCAACGACGTCCCCGACTACCAGGTTCCCCCGGGCGGCAACAACTCGGCGAATTACGTTCCCGGAGGCTGGCCGAACCCGAATTACGAGCTCGCGATCGGCCATCTCACTCCCGTGGGCGCCTTCGCCACGTCGGTGGGCCCGTACGGCACGTTCGACCAGGCTGGCAACGCGCTGCAATGGACCGAAACTCTGATCAACACCCCCAACGGCATCACTCGGAGCCTGCGTGGCGGCTCGTACCAGTACGTCTGGGACCACATGTCGGCGGCCTACCGGGACAGCGCCACTCCCGACGGCGAGAACAATGCGGTCGGCTTTCGCGTGGCCAGCGTCGCCAGCGTCGACGTGCTTCCGCTGGTCCAGGGCGATGGAAGCTTTTTACTGAGCCCGACTTTCTTGGACAACCTGAACGGTGCCCCGCTGGCCGACGGATCGTACGTCGTTCATCTGCAAGCGTTCGATTCATACAACCTGGTTGGGACGGTCGACGTGCCTTTCACGCTGAATCGTTCGGCACCGGCGGCGCTGCCGGCAGTGACCGAGTCGAGTGGAGCACAACTCGCGACCGCGGCGGCCGCCGACTTCAACGCCGTCGCGTCGACCCTGGCCGCACCGCCTCTGGCCAACGCCACGACCTCGCTCGAAGCGCAGCCGGCGGCCAGGTCAATCGGGGCGGTTGCCAACAATGGCAATGCCCAGGGCGCGTCCAGCCTCGATCTGACGCGGCTCGACGAAGGTCTGAGCCTTCGAAGACATCGGTCCACGAGCGACGCCGAGGCCATCGACTTCGTGCTCGGAACGTTGGACGACGAACCGCTGCGGTAGCCTTCAACCTGCGCGTGCCGCGCAATGGGCCAACCGTCGCATGTTCGGCGGTCGCTCGTGGCCGTGAGCCCAGCAGCGGCGTTGGCACGCCCGCGGTATTGTCCGAGGAGGGGATTTCGCAGGGTGTTTTGCCTGGGAGCATCGAGTATACTGGCGGCTCCAGGGGACTTCCGTTCTTCACCAGATAGCACGAGCGAGGAGCTTTGGATGAGCATTGCCCGCACGCCAACGTCGGCGCGTACCGAGAAATGGCGGTCTCAAACTCGTCGGCACGTCGATTCGGACCGTTGGTTCCATCCGCGGCTCGAGATGCTTGAGTGCCGCTGCCTGCTTTCGATCTCGACGGTCGTCGGTCGCGAGCTGTTTTACGATCAGTCGTCTTATGATGGCGGCGCCGGGATCGACTCGCTCGACGGCTCCGCGATCGCGACGGATAAGTCGGCCTACCTGCCCGGCGATGGCCTGGCCGTGAGCGCCAATCTTTCGACCTACACGCGCGGCATCAACGGCATCATGATCGATTTGCTCGGCGGCGGTTCGCACGCGTCGATCAACGCCAACGACTTCGTCTTCAAGACCGGCAACGACAGTTCGCTGGGTGGTTGGTCGACCGCTGCGGCGCCGAGTTCGATCGCGGTGATCACCGGCACTGGCGTCAGTAGTTCGGACCGCGTCGAGATCGTGTGGGGCGCGGGCGCCGTCAAGCACGCATGGCTGGAAGTGCAAGTTCTGGCCACGCCCAACACCGGCCTGGCGGCCACCGACGCCTTTTTCTGGGCCAACCTGTTGGGCGACTCGAACGTCAATTTCTCCACCAGCGGCGTCGATTCGTCGTCGGTCCTGGCCAACATCGGAACTCCTGCGCCGATCACCAGCACCCGCGACCACAATCGCAGCGGCACCATCACCGGCACTGATTCGTCGGCGGCCTTGTCCAACGTTGGCACCCTCACGAAGATCGACATTGCAAGCGCCGGGCCGTTGCTCAGCGCCGCCCTGTCCAACGACACCGGGCCCGGGGGCGTGCCGAACAACGACGGCATCACGACCGACCCCACGATCACCGGCACGCTTTCGGCCGTCAACTCGGTCGCCAGCTTCAAAGCCGGCATCAACGCCGGGCCGATCAACAACAACGTGACGCTTTCCGGCGGAAACTTTACGCTCAACACGGCCTTCCTCCAGGCGATGAACGGCGGGACCCTGCCGGATGGATCCTACGTCGTTCACTTGCTGGCCGTCGATGCGCTCGGCAAGACCGCGACGCAGGACGTGCCGTTTACGCTCAAGCACACGATTGCGGCGCCCGTCACGCCCGATCTGATCGCCGACAGCGACACCGGGGCCAGCATTATCGACAACATTACCAACGACAACACGCCCTCGCTCGACGTGACGGCCGAGGCCGGCTCGACGGTCACGCTGTATATCGACGGCGTTCCGACGCTCCAGCAGGTTGCCAACCCGGTGGCGCATTTCACCACGGCCGCGTTGGGCGACGGAGTTCATTCGTTTCAAGCGCTCGCCGTGGACGGTGCGGGCAACGTAAGCGGGCTTTCCAGCGGCCTTCCGGTGACGATCAATACCGTCGCTCCGGCGGTCACCCTCTCGAGCCTGGTCACGTTCGGCGATGACTTGACGCCGCATATCACCGTCACGGCCAGCGATACGCCGGCCCTGGCCGACGGCACCGAGATTCGCGTCGACGTTGACGTCAACAACGACGGCGATTTCAACGACGCGAACGAAACCAATCGCACGCTCTCGACACTATACGCGGGCAGTCGCTATTTCCAGATCACGCCCGCGCTGCCGACGACCGAGGCGGTCGGCGGCTACCTGGTGCAACTGCGGGCCCGCGTCACCGACATTGCCGGTAACGAGGGCACCAGCCCGCTGGTGTCGCACACGATCGACACTCGTGCGAGCACCGCCCTGGCCGACTACATCAACAACGGCGATGCGACGTATTCGGTGACCGCGGCACCCACTCCGACGATCGCCGGCGTGGGTTACACGGTCTACGTTTTCGATCTGAGAAGCCAGACCTGGCGCACGACGGCCGACGTCGCGTCGGCCCAGCCCACCTCTCCGGCGAATGGCACGGCCGTGTGGCAGCACTGGCTGCAAATCATCGTGCCCACGACGGTGACGAAATCGACGGCCCTTTTGTTGATCAACGGCGGCGACAACGGCGCCCAGCCCACGACGCTGAGCACCGACATGACTGCCCTCGGCAATCTGGCGATCGCGGAAGGCATGATCACGGTCAATTTGCCGACGATTCCGAATCAAAAACTGGACTTCGTCTTTGGCGACGCTCCGGGCGTCACGCGTCGGGAAGACGAAATCATTTCCTACACGTTCGATCGGTTCGTCAATACCAGCGACGCGAGCTGGTTGGCGCTATTGCCCATGGTCAAAAGCGTTGTGCGGGCCATGGACGCGGTGCAGGCCAAGGACACGACGCTTCCCAATGGAGTCAACATCAACGACTTCATCCTCACCGGCTACTCGAAGCGCGGATGGACCACGTGGCTGACCGGCGCGGTAGACAGTCGCGTGAAGGCGGTCATCCCCGGCGTGATCGATTTGTTGAACACCGACGAATCGTTCGTTCACCACTACAACTACTACGGTTTCTTCGCCGAGGCCGTGCAAGATTACCAGGATTTCGACTTGATCCAGAACACGCTGGAGCCGGCTAACCAGGAGATCGGCCGCATCGTCGATCCGTACCGATACCTGTTCAACAGCAATCTGACCAATATTCCCAAGTTGATGCTCGATTCCACGGGCGACGAATTCTTCGTGCCCGATTCGGCGCAGTTCTACTACAGCGACATTCCTGGCCCGAAATATATCCGCTATATCCCAAATACCGGTCACGGCTTGAACGCCACGGAAGTTAGCAACAGCACGCTGACCTTTACCAACGCGGTGTTGAACAACCTGGCCTTGCCGCAGTATTCATGGACCATCGACCCGGACGGCGCCATTCGCGTGACGACCCCCAGCTCGCCTACTTCGGTGCTGGTGTGGCAGGCAACCAATCCGAGCGCCCGAGATTTTCGCAATACGATCGGAGGCGTGAACCAGGGAATCGTGTGGACCAGTTCGAGCGCCACGAATCTGGGAGGCGGAGTTTATGTCGGTAATGTGGCAACTCCCGGCACGGGCGCCAGGGCCTTCATGATCGAGCTCACCTTTGCCAGCCCGATCGTCGGCGTGCCCTACAAGTTCACCACCGAAGTCCGCGTCGTAAGCAATATCCCGCTGGTCGCCTGGCCGTACTTCATGCCGGCGAATGGCCCGAGTCCATCGGCCGACCCGGCCGCCGACTTCAACGGCATCGCCTTCAGCCTGGCCGCGCCGGTCGTCGACGAAAGCGATGCCTCGCTCGTGCGCAGCCGGCAACCAGTTCGACGGCCGGTGCTCTAGCGGTCGCCGACGACGACAATCCCGAGGGAGCGCTGTACGAAGACTGGCCGTGGATCGGCGACGATCTGAGGTCACGCAGTCGTCGTGCGGCGAGCGACGCCGAAACCGTCGACTTCGTGCTGGGATCGCTGGGGGACGCCAAGCTCTTGTAGTCGTCAGTCTTCAGCCGGCGCCACAACGGAGATCGGACAAGACACCTCCGATCGTCTGGCTCATGCCGTTTCGGCTGGGATTGCGCACGGCTTTCTCGAGGGAGCTGCCCTGGCGGGATGATTCGACTGCCGGCTCGGAGTATACTGGCGGGATGCGCGGGGCGAGTTGCGCTGGAACCCAAGAGAGCGAGGAGTTCGGATGACCAAGGGCGGCAAGCAGGCGCCGGCGCGAGCGAAGAAACGCCGCCCCCCCCGTTGGAGCGGAGGCGGCTTGAGCCGCTCGTTCCGTCCGCGGCTCGAAATGCTCGAATGCAGGTTCCTTCTCTCGATCACCCCCTCGACGGTCGTCGGCCGGTATCTGTTTTACGAGCAGTCGGCATACGACGGCGGTGCCGGCGTCGATTCACTCGACGATCAAGCCATCGCGGCCGAAAAGACGCCTTACTTCGCGGGCGGCGGCGCGGCTTCGAGTGCGGCTCTGTCAACGTTCTCGCGCGGCATCAACGGCATCATGATCGATCTGCAGGGCGACGGTTCGCACACGTCGATTAGCGCCAGCGACTTTATCTTCAAGACCGGCAACGACAACACGCCCTCCGGCTGGGCCACCACTGCGGATCCGACCGCCATTACGGTGCGCACAGGGGCCGGCATCAGCGGTTCTGACCGCGTGGAGATTATCTGGGATAGCAATGCCGTGAAGAAAAAGTGGCTCGAAGTGCAATTGCTGAACACAACCAACACCGGCCTGGCTGCGAAGGACGTGTTCTACTGGGCCAACCTGATCGGCGACTCGAATCTCAATTTCCTCGCCTCCGGCGCCGACGCGTCCTCGGTCTTGGCCAACATCGGGGGTGCGGCAAGCATCAGTAGTGCTCGTGATCATAATCGCAGCGGCATCATCAGCGGCGCGGACGCGTCGGCCACACTTGCCAACATTGGCGGCCTCACCAGGGTCAACATCGAAAGTCCGCCCGCGCTGGACGCCGCGTTGGCCAATGACACCGGGCCCGGCGGAGTGCCGGACCATGACCACATCACATCCGATCCGACGATCGCCGGCACGCTCACGGCACTGCACGGGGTCGTCAACTTTCGAGCCAGCATCGACCCTGCCGGTCCCGAGCCGACGGTGCCCGGACAAACCGTGACGATCGATTGGAGCACGGTTCGCGATCCCGGCAATGCCGGTGAACTATCGGGTGGCGGCGCTCCCAGCCACAGCGGTGGTGGAGTCGACGGGATCGTGGGCGCAGTCCCGTACTCCTACCGCATCGGCACGTACGACGTCACCAACAGCCAGTATGTCCAGTTCCTCAACGCCAAAGATCCGACCGGCGCCAACGCGCTCTTGTTGTACGCCACCCAAATGACCACCGATACGGCGAATGGCGGAATCGGCTTCAACGCCAATCAACCCAGCGGCAGCAAATACAGCGTGATCTTGGGCCATGGAGATTACCCGGTCGTCTACGTCTCGTGGTTTGATTCGATTCGCTTCGTCAATTGGCTCAACAACGGCCAGGGCAGCGGCGACACCGAAACCGGCACGTATACGATCGCCGACGGCGGTAATCACGGCGAGAACATCGCGCGGAACCCGGCGGCGACCGTGTTTCTCGCCAGCGAGGACGAGTGGTACAAGGCAGCCTACTACAATCGCGGCAACAGTACCTATTGGCATTACGCAACCCAGAGCAATGACGTCCCCGACTATCACGCTCCGCCTGGCGGCAACAACTCGGCGAATTACGTTCCGGGAGGCTGGCCGGATCCGAATTACGAGCTCTCGATCGGGCATGTCACGCCCGTGGGTGCCTTCGCCACGTCGGTGAGCCCGTACGGCACGTTCGACCAGGCTGGCAACGTGTTGCAATGGACCGACACGTTGATCAACTCCGCGAGCGGGCCGACTCGCAGCTTGCGCGGCGGTTCCTACCAATACGTCTGGGACCACATGTCGGCGGCCTACCGGGACAGTGCCGACCCCAATAGCGAAACGAGCGCTGTCGGCTTCCGCGTGTCGAGCATCGTTACGACCGATGCGCTTCCCTTGCTCCAGACGGATGGCAGTTTTGTGCTCAGCGAGAGCTTCTTGGACGCCTTGAATCACGGCCCGCTGGCCGACGGGTCTTATGTCGTTCACCTGGAAACGTTCGATTCGTTCAACCTGGTTTCGACAATCGACGTGGCTTTCACGTTGGATCGTTCGGCCCCGGCCGCGCTGCCGGAAGTGACTGAGTCGGCCCCAGACTTCAACGCCGTCGCGTCGATCCTGGCCGCGCCGCCTCTGGCCAACGCCGCGACCCCACTCGCCGCGCCGTTCACGGTCGCTTCCGTGCCCGCGGACTCGGCGGCAGACGACAATCCCGGTGCAGTGGGTGAGTCATGTGCCGATCTGTCGTGGATCGACGAAGATCTCGGTTCTCGAAATCGTCGCGCCGGCGGCGACGCGAAGACCGTCGATTTCGTGCTCGGCGCCTTGTGCGACGAAGTGCTCCCGTAGTCGGCTTTCTCCACGGCAGGCGTGATTTCAAAAAACACCATGGACCCGTCGGCCCATGGTGCTCGAGTGTCGATCGCTGCCGCGACAAGCCCGACTATCGCCCTCATGGATTCGCAGGCACAGGCGGCGCGCCGGCGCGGGCTGCGTCGAAGTGGTCGGTTTTCCCGCCATCAA
Source organism: uncultured Planctomycetia bacterium (assembly GCA_963801675.1). Lineage (GTDB taxonomy): Bacteria > Planctomycetota > Planctomycetia > Pirellulales > PALSA-1355 > PALSA-1355. Next base: position 4,700,962 of record CAWDFN010000001.1, on the reverse strand, counting down.
ATCGCGCAGCGTCTTGGCCATTGCGTCCTTCGGCTCCAACTGCACCGTCTTGTCCAGCTCGGTCACGGCCGCCGCGCGATTGCCCGAATAGCCGTATTGGAAACCGAGCAGGAAGTGCAAGGCCGGCGACTCGGGCCTGGCGTTGCGGGCCTTTTCCAGTGCTCGCAGTTGATTATCGAAGTCGGCCGCATTGCCGTACAACTGCTGCCGATTTTCCACGACCGCGCCCCACTTGTCCTGTGGCAGGGCTTGCATCGCGGTGGCCGTGGCGCCGGCCGCTTCGTCATATTGGCCCACCGCGACCAGCGCCTGGCCCAGCAACATCAACACGCCGGCGTTCATCGGATCGTCCACCAACGCATGGCGAAAGTTTCGCGCCGCGGCTTCGTACTTGCCGGCCTTGAAATCGATCTCGCCCTGCCCCGCAAAATCGGCCGCGGTAATGTCATCGACCGAACGCGGCGCAGCCTGATCGGCGGCCGGCGTCAGCGTGTCGTCGGCCGTCGGGCTCGGCGCCGGCGGGGTCGCCGGGGGATTGTTGCCCGCGGCAAGCGTCGTATCGTACGCCGCGCCATTCGGGCCGGCAGCCGCATAGTAGGTCGAATAACCGCCGGGGTAACCGGAGCCGTATCCATAACCGTAATTCGAGTACGGATAGCCGTAGCCGTAGAGATAGGAGTTATAGCCGTAATACGGATATCCGTACCCGTATCCATTCCCGTAGCCGTAGCCTCCATATCCGTAGCCATAGTACGGATAGAACCCAAAGAGTCCCGGGCGATAGCGGTATCCGTAGCCGTACCAGGGATAATAGCCGCGGCCGAACGCTCCGAAGGGCGTGCCAAGGCCGAAGAAGAACGACCGGTTTCCCCAGCGATTCCAGCCGCCGCTCCATTGCGAGTTGAAGTTGCGGTTGCCGTTGAAATTGTGGTTGAAGCCATTGTTGAAGTTATGGCCGGCGCTCGCGCTGTGAAACGCGTTGTTCGCGTGAGTCATGCCGGCATGATGCGCGCCGCTGTTGAACAGCGTCTGGTGCAGATGGCCGGTGCCGGCGCCATTGCGCGTGCCCGAGGCGCTGGCCAAATTCGAGGTACGGCCGAGATGGCTTTGGCCACTGAACCCGCCGTGAGCCGAGTTGCCGAAATTGCGCTGCGTGAAACTGGCGTTCGATCGCGCGGTCGTGCCGGCGCCCGACCGACCGTTGGAGCTGAAATTGCGCTGAGAGAAATTGGCGCCCTGCCGCGAGCCCGAACCAGCCGCCGCATGCGAGCCGCCGCTGAAATTGCGGTTGACGAAACTATTGTTATGCGGCGCCGAGCGTGCGAAATTGCCGGAGTGCGACGCCGGGCCGCGACTCGGCCCTGCCCCGCGACTTGCGCCGAGAAACTTCTCGCGCCACCCCCGGCGTGCATCCCGCCCATGTGAGCGCCGCCGCCGTGAAATCCACCGCCTCCGTGACCTCCGCCATGGCCACCTCCACCATGACCCCCGCCGCCATGCCCACCACCTCCATGCCCACCACCTCCATGCCCGCCACCGCCACCATGGCCTCCGCCGCCCCCGCGGCCAAACGCCGGCATTGCCAGCAACGACACAGCCGTCAAAATCACTCCCAACTTCAATAATCCCGATCGCATGTCCTGCACCCTTTAAGCAAGGGATCCCTAGCGCGAGTCGCCTGAAACATTCTACGCGAAAACGCGCAAGAAAGCGCGAGATTACCAGGCCATAATCTTGGGAATCGGAAGACTGACGTCGCCCAGCGATGGCCGTGCTTCCCACCCAGCCGGACGTTGCTTACGCCAACAATTCAGGCACGAGCCGGGCTTTGGTGACGTCCGAATCGGTCAGGTTCGTGGGCCGGCCGTCCTGGAGGCACGTCAACGGTCAACCAATTTCGAGATCGTCTCTAGTGACGAGCGGCTGACCGGGTCGCCGAATGGCCAGAACCTGAACCTCATTGCCCACAACTCTGAAGAGGGCCCGATTTGCGCGCCGGCTCTTGGTGCGAAAGAGAAACTGTCGCAGCTCGAAGGGAAACTTGGCGGTTTCCGGTGCAAGTGAATACGACTGCGGATTTGCTTCAAGCCGCAGCAGCGCCAACAGGAATGCGCGAAACCAACGTTCGGCGGTCTCTGGCGCCGATTGGCCAACAAAATCCCGGGCGTTCTCCAGGTCTCGAATGGCCCGCGCGGTGAGAAGAACGGTAAACCGCACTACTCGGCCTCGGCTGACCGTTTGCCGCAAATTTCGTCGATGACCGTGCGAAGTGGGCGCATTCGTCCGGCGTCGGCGTCGGCCAAGCCTTCACGCACCGCGGCGACTGTCTGGCGATGCTCCTCATCAACTTCCTCGGGCGAGTGGACAAACTCACCGAGCGCCTGCAGTGCGTCCCGAAGAACCTCATCCTCGGAAGCGTAGCCGCCGGCGGCCATGTGCTCGCGGACCAGCTTCTCAACATCAGGCGGAAATTGGTAAGCCATGGGAGCTCTCTCTTCCCCACCAGAATAACACGGCGCCTGCGGTACTGCCAATGAATTTGCAATTGCATTTTTCCGTCATGGCGGGTGCCTGACCTGGCGGTCTAGCGAGATCTGAAGCCAATCCGAACGATTCCTTGCACCGCCCGCAGAGGTTGGCGCAGTTCATATTGCCTTCTGCGGCCAAGTATTTCCGCTCGAGAATTGTTTGTGATTGCCATCTCCAGGGCGGCGTCTTGATGTCGAATCGCTTTGTCAAAATCGCCAATCTCAGCGTACGCGGCCGCAAGCCCTTGAAGGTAAAGGCGATGCTTCCAGTCCTGTTTCAATTCACCGATTTTCTCCGCGGCGGCAAACGCCCGCAGGGCATCCTGAACCGCCAATGCACCATCGCGGACATCGTTCTCCGGACAAGTCGCAAGAAGACCGGCACGAGCGTTCAGGGCATATGCAAAGTCAGGATCGAAACGGACCGCGTCGCTATACAGGTCAAATGCATCCGCGTATCGTTCCTTCCAATGCCACCAAAGTCCCATTTCGAGACAGGCGTACGCATCGCGAGGATTGCGCGCGGTAGCTTCTTGAAATCTCGCGATCTGATGATCAGTCTTCGGATCCCGTGTGAAACTGTGTTCAACCATCGAAATGACGTACCCCGAACGTCGAATCATTGCAACCGTCCAACTTAGCATCCCCAAGGCTACGAGTGCGCGGGACGTTCACTATGCCAGCAATTCAGGCACCAGCCGCGCCTTCGTCACGTCGGAATCGGTCAGGCTCGTGGGTCGGCCGTCGTGGGGATAGGTCAGGCGGCGATGATCGAGACCCAAGGCGTGCAGCAGCGTGGCGTGCAGATCGTGCACGGTGACGACGTCCTTGACCGCCTCGTAGCCGAAGTCGTCGGTTGCGCCGTGGACGTAGCCTGCTTTGAAGCCGCCGCCGGCCAGCCACAGCGAAAACCCGTGGCGATTGTGGTCGCGGCCGTCGGCTCCCTGCGAGACCGGCAGCCGGCCGAACTCGCCGGTCCACATCACGATCGTCGAATCCAGCAGTCCGCGGCGCTTCAGATCGGTCACCAGCGCGGCGCTGGGCTGATCGGTCATCGCGCACAGCCCCTTGAGGCTCTCGGCATTCTTGTTGTGCGTGTCCCAAGGCTGGCCCTTGAGAAAGATCTGCACGAAGCGGACCCCCTGCTCGACCAGCCGCCGGGCCAGCAGGCAGCGCGTGCCGTATTCTTGCGTGGCCTTATTGTCGAGCCCGTAAAGCTTGCGGGTTTCCTCGGTTTCCTGCGAGATGTCGAGCACACCGGGCACCGCCGTTTGCATGCGCGCCGCCGTCTCGAAATTGGCCAACCGCGCAGCAAGCTCCGAGTTTTCCGGGTGCCGCTCCAGGTGCGATCGATTGAGCTCGTGCAGAAACCGCAGTTGATTGCGACGGGCTTCGCCGGAAACACCCTCGGGCGTTTGCAAGTTCAGCACCGGCGACTTGCCCGAGCGAAACGGCGTCCCTTGATACACCGCCGGCAGCCAGCCGGCCGACCAGTTCTGCTCGCCGTCGACCGGCAGCCCGCCCGGATCGGACAGCACCACGTAGGCCGGCAAGTTGCGATTCTCCGAGCCCAGGGCATACGTGACCCACGAGCCCCAGGTGGGCATGCCGGCCAAGAACTTTCCGCTGTGAATCAAGCGCAAGGCCGATTCGTGATCGACCGATTCGGTGTTCATCGAGCGGATCAGCGTGATGTCGTCGGCGATGCCGGCCGTGTGCGGCAGCAGCTCGCAAAGCTCCATTCCCGCTTGGCCGTGCCGCTCGAACTTGAACGGCGAGCCCAGCACGTTGCCCTTCTGCTTGTCGAAGTGGACCTCCAGGTCGCCGCCGGGATAGGGCTTGCCGTGATACTTGTTCAGCGCGGGCTTGGGGTCGAACAGATCCATCTGGCTCGGCCCGCCATGCTGAAACAGGCAAATCACGCTCTTTGCTTTGGGCCGGATCGTCGCGGCGGCCGATGCCGTGGCCTCAGCGGCCCTGGCGGCCGAATCGGCCTCGCCCAGCATGTGCGCCAAGGCCAGCGCGCCGATCGAGCCGGCATACTGGCCCAGAAAGACGCGCCGCGAGACGATCATCGATTCGGCCGTCGGTTGTTTCATCGACATTACTCCACGTACAAAAACGCGTTGCTGGCCAAAATCATCTGGCAGAAATCGGACCACGCCTTGCGGTCGGCATCGTTCTTCGCGGTCCCGTCGCCGGCAGCCGCGTCGCCGGTTGCATAGTGCCGCGCTGCGTCTGCAAGAATTCCAGCGCCGATTGCACCTGCTCGGGCGTCGGCTCGTGGGCCACCGCCAGCAGGAACGCGTGCTTGACGCGGTCCGCGGCCGCTTCGCCGGCTTCGCGCTCCAACCGCTCGGCAAAACGCCGGGATTGAACGACCGCGAAATCGGAATTCAACAGGCTCAGCGATTGCAACGGCATCGTCGAAGCCGGCCGCTGGATGCAGTTGAACACCAGGCTCGGCGAATCGAAGACGTTCAGGAAGCTCAGCGTCTGCGTGCGCCGCTGCTGCAAGTAGATCGAACGCCGATCGGCGCCGGGCGATTTGGCATCGACCAGCACCTCGCCCGCATCGTTGCGGTTCGTTGGCACGTATGGCCCGCCAAAGCGCCTGTCCAACTGACCGCCTGCGGCCAGCATGGCGTCGCGCAGTGATTCGGCGTCGAGCCGTCGCATTGCAAACCGCCACAGCAGCCGGTCGTCCGGATCGACTTGAAACGCCTTCTGCTCAAGCGCGCTCGACTGGCGATAGACGGCTGGAGGCCAGCAGCAGCCGGTGCATGCTCTTGAGGCTCCAGCCTGAGCGCGACGAACTGGCCGGCCAGATAGTCCAGCAGTTCGCGATGTGATGGCGGCGCGCCGCTGGCCCCTAGGTTTTCCGATGTGGCCACGATGCCCGTGCCGAAATGGTGCTGCCAGACGCGATTCATTTGCACCCGCGCCAACAGCGCCGCCTGGCGCGAATTGGCTTGCGTCACCCAGCGGGCCCAGGCCAGCCGCCGGCCGCTCGACTTCGCGCCGGCTGGCGGAGCCGTGATGTTCAGGCCAGCCCCGGGATCGGCCAGCGCCGCCAGCGGCGCGGGCTCCACCTTTTCCCCCGGCGTGGCGTAGTTCCCGCGCTCAGCAAGTACACCTCGGGCGGGTTTTCGGAACGATCGAACACGACCGAGATCTTGCCCGGCTTGTCGCCCCGCTCGCTCTCCTTGGCCTTGATGGCGGCGGCCATCTCCTTCTGTTTGGCATCGATCGACTCGATTATTTTCTTGCTATTCTCGTCGGCCGAGTCGGCGGCGCTGCGCTCGATGACCACGTTGTCGACGACGAAACTTCGGCCGCAGCAATACTCGAACCCGAAACCGCCGTCGGGCAGATCGACCGTCTCCAGCTTGAACGGCTTATCGTCCGCCACCCAGTCGACCATGTGGTCGACCTGAAATTTTCCTTTGCCGATGTTCGTGATCCGCACGCCATAGTTATGGCCGGCTCTGATATTTGCTGGTGCCAAACGTCGCCGACCCCCTTGGCGTCGGCACCGGGATAGTCCAGATGCAGCGACACTCCGCCGGCCGGGTTGCCGTCGAACAGCACATTGCCCGCTGGACCGGGCTGTTGTCGTCAAAGTCGTGCAAGGCGACCAAGTAGGCGATTCGTTCGGCCGCCGTTCCGCCCGGGACTGCCTTGTCGTCGACCAGGTCGAACGTGACTTGAATCCACTCCCCCTTGGCCTCGGGGGTCCAGTCGAACGATTGCTTGGTCGACAACCAGCGGTCGCCCGAGGCGCCACTTTCCAAAATCGCCAGCGTTCCGCCACGGCGCTGCGCGCCGGGTGCCTCGGCCGAGTCGAGCGCGACCGGCGGTGCGCCGGCCGGCGTGTCGTCGCCAGGGGCCGTGTTGCTCCAGTTGTCGGCCAACGGCGGTCCGCTCTCGTCGAATTCGTCGTGGAACAGCACGGTGCTCGGCGGGCGGTTGCTCTTGGCCCAGGCGCGGAAATCGGCCCGCAAGGCGGCAATCTCATCGCTGATCTTCTTGTTGCGCGTTTCCCAGCGCTCGACTTCGCCCGGCAAGTTGGCGTAAACGAAGCGTTCGTTCGGCTTCTTCCAGTTTTGAATGTCGAATGCCGGATAGAAAATCGCTTGCAGTTGATAATAGTCGCGCTGCGAAATCGGCTCGAACTTGTGATCGTGGCACTTGGCGCACTGCATCGTCAGCCCCAGCAATGACGAGGCCACGATCTGGCTGGTCGCTTCCAAGGCCGCGTAGCGGTCGATGCGCACCTCGTCGGCGTTGCCGTCGCTTTCGCCGCTGCCGTCCTGGCCGTTGCGCAGAAAGTGCGTGGCTTCGAGCAGCGAGATGATCTCGGGCGTGGCGTCTTGCCCCGGCACGAAGCCCGACAGCTCGTCGCCGGCAAACTGTTCGAGCACGAAACGGTCGAACGGCTTGTCCTGGTTGAAGGCCCGCACGACGTAATCGCGATAACGATAGGCCAGCGGCCGGTCGGTGTCGGCGTTGAAGTAGCCGTTGGAGTCGGCGTAGCCGGCCGCATCGAGCCAATACTTCCCCCACCGCTCGCCATAATGGGGCGAAGCCAGGTAGCGCTCGACCATCCGCTCGTAGGCGTCGGCCGCCGTGTCGGCCGACACAGGCGCGAATCTCCGCGGGCGTCGGCGGCAAGCCGGTCAGGTCGAAGCTGACGCGGCGGATCAGCGTGGCGCGGTCGGCCTCGCGGTTCAGCGTCAGCGATTGGGCTTCGAGCTTCGCCAGCACGAAGCGGTCGACGTTCGTGCGTGCCCGGTCCGAGTCGCGCACCGCCGGCACCGCCGGCTCGATCAATCGGCCGAAAGCCCAATGATCGCTCCCCCAGGCCTCGATCGCAGCCAGCGTCGGCAGGCCCGCGGCGCCTTCGGCGATCCACTTTCGCAGCAGCGCCTTTTCCTCTGGCGGCAGCGGCTCCTCGGGGGGCATTTCGTCGGCCTCGACGCGCTGCCAAAGCAGGCTCGCGTCCGGCTCGAGGGGCTTCACGATCGACCCGTCCTCGCCCCCGCGGACGACCCCGCCGGGCGTGCTCAGATTCAGCTTGGCTTCGACGCTTGGCCGGGCCGTGGCACTTGACGCAACGCGTCTTGAGCAGCGGCAGCACGTCGCGGGCAAAATCAACCTGCCCGGCGGACGGTTCGCCGCACGCCGCCGGCTGTGCCGCCAGCGCCATCAAGGCCATCGACAGCCAGAGGTTGCGCATTACCGATCTCGGGAGGGATGCGGGGCGGGACACGTCTCGCCTCCCAGTATAACCAACCGTGGATGGGTTGAGGCAATGGGGCGAAGCCACAAATGGCCCACAAATCGGCCCATGCACTTCCAGCCGTCTTGACCGGCGTGTGCCACTGCTGGCTTTGTCCAGCAGTGTTTGTGCGGGCAATTCCGCAGCACTGCTGGACGAGCCAGCAGTGGCACCCAGATTGAGAACCGAGCGACATCGTTCAACGGTCGGTTTACGGCATCGCGGTGACCACCGGCACGGCGCCGATCCGCAGCGATTTGCTGCTCCGCGCGACCGGCATCAGCACCACTTCGGCCGCCTCGCCGCCCCGGCCCGGCAGGCTCTCCACGCACTGCCGCGTCGCGCGGGCACCCAGGCCGGCGTACGCCACGATCGAATAGCGCGGGTTCAGCGGGTTATTTCCGGCGGCGACCACGGCGCTGTCGGCATGCGCGTACGTGTCGCCTCGGACCGCGAACGACGCTTCGCCAAAGCGAATGCTCAGCCCCTCGGCCAGCCGGGCCGTCGCCGAGTTGGCGCTGGGGCGGCCGATCAGCAGCACGTGATGGTTCTTCAGGTCGTCGTCGGTCGCCTCCGTGTCGGACTTGATCGCCACACTGAAATTGCTGCCGCGACGGGCAATCCGGCGTTGCAAAAGTTCGGCCGCTTCGCGCTGCGCGTCGCGGTCTCGCAGCGTGCCATAAACGATCAGGGCCAATTCGGGCTCGGCCTCGAAGGAGTCGATCGACCAGAAGTTGCCCTTCGACGGCTCAAGCGTGCCTTTGCCGGACAGCAACGGATCGAACAGCGCGGCCAGCGAATGGCCGGCCGCCTTTTCCAAGTGCTCGCGAAATTGGCCGCTGGTGACGGCTTCGCCCGCGTGGGCGCGGCCGAAGGCGTCCATGGCTTTGTCGAACGGCTTGGCTCCCACGTGCTCGCGCAGCGCCGCCAGCAGCATCACGCCCTTGCCCGAGGCGATCGCGTACCAATCGCGCTGGTCCCACTGCGAACGAACTTCGTTCAGCGGCAAATCGCGCCCCAAGCGCCGCGCGGCCGTCAGCCAACGCGACTCGGGGCCGAAGCGGGCCACGGCCAAACGGTCCTGAGCGTCCTTGTCGAGCTTGTCGGGTTTGTTGGGGTCGGCCGTGCCCTTGTCTCTCGCGGCGCTGCCTTTCTCGCTCGTGCCCTCTTTGGGCTTGTGCTCGATCGATTTCTCCAGCGCCACGATCTTTTCGTAATCGGCAAAAGCCGCGGCCAGCCAGATGTCGGCGTCGCTGGCCGGCAGTATCGTTCCGCGCCAGGCCGGCGGCAACACGCGCGGCCGGGGCTTTCCGCTCGGGCTCGCCTCCGCGTGCGCCTCCGACTTCTCGGCCCGCGGGAACGGCGCCAAGTCGACCGCCTTGGCCACTTGCGCCGACGCGTCTTGCGGCGCCTTGACGTGCACCAGTGCCCAGTCGTTGCTCACCAGCGGCTTGATGTCGGCCAGCCGGCGCGTCTCCTCGGGCGTGGCGTCCCAGGTGCGTCCCAATGGCGGGCCAAACAGGGCCCAGCTCTTTAGTTCCTTGGCCAGCGCCGTCGTCGTGAACTTCGCGTCGCACGAACGGAAGGCGGCCAGCGGCGGCGTGGTGAACGCCTCAAAGCCGAACGAGGCGTCGATCTTGCCCTTGCGGCTCTCGAACAGCTGCTGCCAGACCACGTCCCGATCGTGCGGGCGGAAAACCATGTTGGCCGGCTTGGCGGCCAGGCTGGGCGTCGTCTCCTTGCGAACGTCCATGTCCTTCGTGTTGTTGCAACCCCAATAAAAACCTTCGGTGCCGCCGGGGAATTCGCGCTTGCTGCTGCGCCACAGCTTGTGCTTGTGCGTGCCCAACTCGAACGAGGCCACTTCGTTGGTCTTCGTGTCCCCCAGCAGCCATTCGTTGCTGTACAGGCCGTTGTTCGATGCCAGCAGAATCTCGACCGCTTTGTCGATCGAGTCGGCATACTGCATCACGCGTCGGATGCGCGAGGCCAACGGCGAACCTTCGGCCGTGAATCCGGTTTGCGCGATTGTCGTCTCGCAGCACAGCAAGCCGGCGTCGTTCATATAGTAGTCCAGCCCGCTCATAATCCCGCCGGGATAGGTCTGAAACACCAGCCGGTGCCCGGCCTTGGGCTTGATGTCGAGCCAGACGTTGAAATGCCGCACGGCGTACAGGTGGAACATCGTGATGTGGCCGAACACGATCTGTCCGTCGGCCGTGGCAGGGCCAGTGGCGGCGAAGGCGCTGCAATGATCGTCGGAGTCCCCCTGCAAGTAGCCCTCGGCCGGCTCGCGAAATTCCATCCCCTCCAAGCCCGTCGGCGTGGCGTCGAGCCCTGCATCGAGAAAGTCGATCTCGATCATCGAGTTGAGGGCCACGACGTCGACCAGGTCGAGCGAGCGGCCGTCGAACTTGGCCCCCGCCGCCGCCGCGCCGTCGGCGATGCCCTTCATCTCCTGCAAGTACTCGCCGTCGTACCGCCGCAGAAACAGCGCATTGACCAGCGTCCGCACGTCGCGCCAAGCCTCGGCCGGCGCCTTCGGGCTGCGCATGTTCGCCGTGGCCTGCACATGATTGACAATCTCCGCCGCCAGCAGCTTGCCATGCTGATAGCCCCGCTCGTACGGCTCCCCCTCGATATGCACCACGATCCAGCCCGACTGCGCATACCGATACCCGGGGCCTTCACGTGTCACCGACGCCGGGTCAGGGACGTAATCGGCGCTTGGCGTGGCGGGAATCTTGGGCGGGGCCTTGGTCGCCGCCCGAGCCGCCGGCACCGTGATGGCTGTGAGGTTCATCGTAAAGAGGATCAGCGCCCCAAGTCGGACGCAAGCATTGCGGGTGAGCATCGGATATCTCCCAGGTTGGCGCAAGAAAGGCCCAATCAAGAGCTTAGCTGACGGCTCGCGAATGGCAACACTCAGGTGGTTGCGCGCGCGATTTTTCGGTCAGCGGCGTCCCCAGCGTCAAATGCGTCCGCTGACGGAGCACTCCTGAAATTGGCGACGCTCGCAGACTGTTGCGTCCGACTTGACTATTAGGTTGAATTTATGACCACTGGCAGCACATGACGATCGAAGGCTCTAGCAACCAAGGTGATACTGTGCCTACATGGGCTCCTCCCGCGAAGTCGAAGGTCATCTTCCGGATTGAAGCTGTTGATGGCCCGTACCATTGCGAAATCCTGCCTGCAGGGGCGATTACCTTCGAGCAATACCACCGCAAGAGTGCTGACTTTTACAACCAGTTTGGACTCAAGCCGTCGCGTGGTCTTATCTCCCTGACCCCAAGTGATCCACGCTGGCCGGCGCTCTTGCGACGGTTTTCAGAGTTGCGCGCCGAGGGCGCGCTTATGTTGAAGACGGCATGGGTCGAAGAGCCGCCGTCGTGCATAAAGCCTCGCGCTCACACGTGGTTCGAACTCTTGTCGGGCCCAAACGAGTTTAGGTCACTGGCGCGGGTGCCGGCGGCGACGAACTTTGGTTGGTGGGCCGAGCAGCGAGTGGCATCCCGGCATTTCATGGACACAGTTCGTGAGGCAGGCCTTACCGGATTAGAGTTTCTCCCGCTGGCGGAGTCGCGCGCCGACGATCCGATGGTCTGGCACGAGGTATATGCTCAACGACCTCTCGGGCGTGGACTCGACCACCCCTTAATCGACCCGGCGAAGCTGGAGACGGAGAAATTGAAGCACGGCTTTGATCTAGCGCGCCGTTGGGGCGAACCGGTTGCCGTTCGCAGCACCCTTCGGGAAGAGATTGAAATCACCAATCCTGTACTTCTTGCCTTGCTCGCCATGGACGCACTGGTCCGGGTTGAGGGCCCAGCGCGTTTTGTCCGCGAGCACCTGCCGACGACCGACTTCGCCTATTTTGGCTGGGGGAACCGTCCGGATATCGGTCCTGGCTACACAGGCCGGGCTATCCGGGCAATCTGCTGCAATGCGATGGCGCGTCAGGCCCTGATCGACTCACGGGCCATGAAGCGCTCATGGTTTCGCCCACTCGCCACCGTGCTGGCTGCGGACGCCGGGACGGCGATCCTCGATCGCACTGTGCCGCACCCACTTCCGTTACCCGTCTACACACCGCAGGAGGCCGCCGTGGAACGCATTCGGCGCCAGTCTGCAACAAGCTTTAATGCCCCGCAAGCGGCCTCCCTGTCATTCAATGACACCGAGGATGCCACGACCTACATCCGCCGTCGCCTCACCGACGGCAGCGCGACGTGGACGCCCGCAGAGAATGATGACGCTTTTATTCTTGTTCGAAACGGCAAACACTTCAAGAAAACCCCTATCGCTTGGCAGCGGTTGGCACCCCTGCTGCCGATGAGAGCGACATTCGCGGACTCGGAAGCGCAGCAGTTGTTCGATTTCGTCTTGCAGCCTCCGGAATGGAACCCATGTTTGGCTTCTTCGTCGAGCAATGCCGACGCCGATGAAGAGCCGAGCAAACGCGACCTCGTGATTGCTGGCACGCCCTACGGCGACTGGTATGCGTTTCGCAAAGGCGATCCACTGCTGCCTGCGGACGCACGAATTGTCCATTGGGACCATGAAACAATGAGCACCCTCGACGAATGGCCAAGTGTTGCGGCATTCGCGGCTTACATCGTGAACATCTGCGATTGCGCTGCTAGGGCAAGCGCGCATGGAACTGCGACATGACCTGCTACGCGTCGCAACTGTCGTTGTCACACAATCTCAGACGACTCAGGTACACATCATACCATGGATGATTCGCTCTCAAGTCATGAAGACGCGGGGACCACTCAAATTAGAGCATTGGAGCGTCTCATCCCATCCAACTGCTCATTAGCGTGCATTTGCGAAAAGGTTGGGATGGCTTGGGGCGGCGATGGCAAGCCGTGTGTCCTTCATTCCTCCCGCCCCGGGGCCGCCCGCACGCGCGTCGACATCAGCCTGTCTCAGCCGTCTGGCTACGGAGGCGAGAAATGCGTGTCGGCAGCGCTCGTCTTTTGAGAAATCCAGACAATTTCCTGACACGACGATGGACAGGCGTGCGTGGGACCGGTATCGTCACGGATTGGTTTCACGTCGTTGCCAATTTTCCGGCCACGGCATTCGCGTGCCAGGCTCGACGAGTCATGCGGCATCGGCGGGAATTCGGCCACATTCGGCTTTGCAGTTTCCACAAGGAGCCGCCGATGAATCCTATCCGGTCCCATCGCCTGACACCGGCCGCGGTCTCGCGGACTTGTGTGCCTTCCGCCCCGCTTGCCTCGCGCGGCGACGACTCGCACATCACGACTCTCTCGATGCGCCCCTCGAAGCTCAAGTCGCTGGGTCGCGCCGTAATTTCGATGTTGCTGACGGCCGGTTTTCTGACTGCGGTCCTAGCCTCGCCCGTCTCGGCGGAAAGCATTACCTACGTGTATGACGCAAGCAATCTGCTGAACATTCACGTCGTGGGTACTTTTGTCACGCCCGGATCGGCTTTCGTCAGCGTCTACGATTCGACCCAAGCTCAGATCAACATTTCCACCCGTGACGCTGGGCAAGTAACCACTTATGCCTACGACGCGACCTCGTTGCTGGTGCAAAACAGCGCCACCATCACCACGCCCGGCACCGGCACGGGCGCGGCGTACGACTCGGTCAACAACCAAATCAATATCTCGACGGAATCCAGTGGCGTCACCACCACGTATGCCTACGACGCCGCAAGCCGCCAGGTCCAGAGCGCAAGCGACATCAATACTCCCGACGATTCCACCAGTACGGCATACGACTCGGTGGGCAACCAGCTCAACGTGGCGATCGACAGCAACGGCAACACCACGACATACGCCTACGACGCCACGAACCGGCAAATCCAAAGCGGCGCCGAAATCAACACGCCGGGCCATGTCACGACCACGACGTACGATCCGGTCAACAACGAGCTCAACATGTCGGTGGACGAACTCGGCCACGTTACGACCTACACTTATGACGGGGCAAGCCGCCAGGTGCGCCCGACGCGTGAAATCACCACGCCGGGCAACGTGACCACGAGCTTTTATGATTCGACGAATCGCCTCATCGGAATCACGACCAACAGCAACGGCGTCGAGACGTTGTACCTGTACGACACCACCAGCCGATTGACGGTCGGACAAGTCAACCTGCCGGGCCCCGCCGCGGCGGCCGTTTACGATCCGGTGACTAACGCGATGCTGATCACGGTGGTTCCGGAACCGTCGACGCTTTGCCTCGTCGCCATCGCGGCGGCGCTGGGCGGGCTGTTGAAGTGCCGCCGCAAGTGTTCATGAACGATCTTGCAGCCGGCGATCAAGATCATTGACGCATATCGGTCGGAGCCGTGCGAGTTCGTCGATCGACGAGCAAAGTAGCACGTGCGCGCCAAGGATTCGATCCGCTGGCAAAGTGCGGCGATGGCAAACCGCCGCTTTCCGCCCGACGTTCCAGGAAAGGATTACGAAACATGTTCCGCGTTCAAACGACGATCCTCGCGATCTTCGCCGTGTGCTTCGCCGCGCCGGCGTTCGCCGGGGAGCGGAAACCCAACATTGTGATTTTGTTGGCCGACGACCTGGGCTATGCCGATCTTGGCTTTCAGGGTTGCCAGGACATTCCCACGCCGAATATTGACGCGCTGGCCCGCAGTGGCGTGCGGTGTACCCATGCTTACGTGTCGTGCCCTTATTGCAGTCCGACGCGTGCGGGGCTGCTGACGGGGCGCTATCAGCAGCGGTTCGGGCATGAATTCAACCCGGGGCCGCGGGGGGAGCCGGGGGGTGACAATGTCGAGGCGATCGGGCTGCCGCTGGCGGAAAAGACGATCGCCGATCGATTGAAGGCGGCGGGGTACGTGACCGGCATGGTGGGCAAATGGCATCTGGGCTCGGCGCCGAAATTCCATCCGCAAAAGCGGGGTTTTGACGAGTACTTCGGATTCCTCGGCGGAGCGCACATCTATCGGCCCGGCTTGCCGTATCTGGTTTTTCCCGGCTTGCAGGATCCCGCCGTGGTGGCTGCCCCGCAGGCGGTGGCCACGCAGCAGCGATTGGCGCCGATTTATCGCGGCACGCAGGCGGTGGATGAGGGCGAATACCTGACCGACGCTTTCGCGCGCGAGGCCGTGGCGTTTATCGAGAAGCATCAGCAAGAGCCGTTCTTTCTCTACGTGCCGTTCAACGCGGTGCACACGCCGATGCACGCCACCGACAAACGGCTGGAGCCATTCGCGTCGATTTCGGATCCTCTGCGGCGAACGTATTGCGCGATGACCGTGGCCCTCGACGAAGCCGTCGGCAAGGTGCTCGACAAGTTGCGGACCACGAAGCTGGAAGAAGACACGCTGATCTTTTTCTTGAGCGACAACGGCGGGCCGACCATTCTCCGCTCGGCGCGCAACGGATCGCGCAACACGCCGCTGCGCGGCTCGAAGGTGTCAACGCTCGAAGGGGGCATTCGCGTGCCGTTTATCGCTTCCTTGAAGGGCAAGCTGCCAGCCGGCAAGGTTTACGACCAGCCGGTCATCCAGCTCGACATTCTGCCCACCGCGCTGGCCGCGGCCGGCGTCGAACGCAAAGCCGATTGGAAGCTCGACGGCGTCAATTTGCTCCCCTATTTTACCGGCGGAATGTTCACCGGCCCGCACGAAGCCCTGTACTGGCGATTGGGCCAGCAAATGGCGGTTCGCAAAGGCGATTGGAAGCTGGTCAAGTATTGGCACGAGTTCGCCGGCGAAGAGCCGGCCGCCGAATTCTCGCCGCCACGGCTTTACAACCTGAGCCAGGACGTCGGCGAAATCAACGACCTGGCCAGCGCTCAGCCGGACAAAGTGAAGGAGTTGGACGACCTGTGGCAGAAGTGGAACCAGTCCTTGTCTGAGCCGCTCTGGCCACAACAGTCCTACATGCCGGCCCGCGATGCGAAACAGAAATAAACGCCAAAGTGCGCGTCCGCCTCGACGTCTGTAGCCGGCCTCTGTGAGGCCGGATTGCGGAGCCGATGACCGGGGTCGTACACGCCGGCTATAGTACTTTGCAGTCCCGCTGGTGCATGCCCACATTGCAGCGCGCGGCGACGCCAAGCGCCTGTGCCTGATCGCAGCATTGTGCGCCGGCTGGACGGCTTTAACGATTGTCCTTGGCACGAATTGTATGAAAGACTGCAGCCTCACTGCGTATTCTGACCCGTCGCGTCCAACCTGCTGATTAGCTTGCATTTGCGACGCGATTGGGGTAGCTTGGGACGGCGATGGCAAGCCGTGTGCCCACTAGAAAAACGCCCGCCCCGCCGCCTGGATGCGATTGCCGCATGAAGGCTTCTCGATTGAGCCAGCTCGTGACGTCGGGATCGCGTTTCGCGGCGGCATTGCTGATATCCCTGGCGGCCGGACATTCGCCGGTCAATCCGGCCAAAGCCGACGCCCCGAGCCAAACCCAGCCGGCGGCACCCGCGCCCGAGGCGCCCCTGCCGCCGATTGCCCGATTGCGGGTCGAGCCGGCCGAAGTCGTGCTCAGCGGGGCCAGCCGGCAGCAGCAGCTTCAGATCACCGCCGAATTGGAAAACGGCACGGTCTGCGACGTTACGCTGCGGGCTCTAGTCTCGCCTAGCAATCCCGCTTTGGCACGGGTCGAGCACGGCGTCGTGTTCGGCGTGAGCGACGGCGACGGCTATCTCGACATCGAAGTCGGCACGCAAAGAGCCCGGGTCGAGTTGCACGTCCGCGATTTTGGCACCTATCCGGCCGTGCATTTTGCCAACGACGTCGTGCCGATCCTTTCTAAGCTGGGCTGCAACAGCGGCGGGTGCCACGGGAAAGCCTCGGGCCAGAACGGTTTCAAGCTGTCGGTCTTCGGCTTCGATCCGGAGGCCGATTACAACGCCCTGGTCAAGGAGGCCCGTGGCCGGCGCGTTTTTCCGGCCAGCCCGGTCGAAAGCCTGCTGATCGCCAAGCCCTCGGGCCGAATTCCGCACGGCGGCGGCTTGCGGCTCGAACCGCTTGCGGCCGATTACGTGCTGCTGTTGGAATGGGTCAAGCAAGGCATGCCCACAGGCCGCGGCGACGCGCCGACGGTTAGCGAGATTCGGCTGAGTCCGGCCGAGCGCGTAATGCGATTCGGCGAGCAGCAGCAGATTCTGGCCACCGCCATCTATTCCGACGGCAGCCGGCGAGACGTCACCGCCGCGGCCGCGTATACCAGCAACGCCACGCTCGTGGCCGAGGTCGACGCGCGCGGCCTGGTGCGCGTTGCGCAGGTCCCCGGCCAGGCCGCGATCACGGTCAACTATCTGGGCCACGTCGGCGCCATTGAAATCCAGGTGCCGCGTCCCGGCGCGCCGCAGCCCTATCCCCGCCAGCCGGCCAACAATCGCATCGACGAACTGGTGTGGACCAAGCTGGAAAAAATGGGGATCGTGCCGGCCGACCTGGCCGACGACGCCACGTTTTTGCGCCGGGCCCATTTGGACGCGATCGGAACGCTCCCTACGCCCGACGAGGTTCGCGAGTTTCTGGCCGATCCGGCGTCCGACAAGCGCAGCCGGCGGATCGACAAGCTGCTGCGCGCGAGGAGTACGCCGATTTTTGGGCGTTAAAATGGTCCGACATCTTGCTGGTCGATCGCAACCGGCTGGCCGAGCGCGGCGCATTCGAGCTGCACCAATGGCTGCGCGAGCAGTTCGCCCGAAATCGACCCTACGACCAGTGGGTCCGCGAGCTGGTCACCGCCAGCGGCAGCTCGGGCACCAACGGGCCGGTCAATTTCTATCGCACGGTCGACACCCCCGACGCCGCGGCGCGCACGTTGAGCCAGGCGTTTCTGGGCGTGCGCGTTGAGTGTGCACAATGCCACCATCATCCCTTCGAGAAGTGGGGCCAAGACGATTTTTATGGTCTGGCCGGCTTCTTCAACGGCATGGAACGCAAACCGATTTCGGCCGACCGCGTGCTGGTGTACCACGCCGGCTATCGCGAGACGCGCGTACCGCTTTCGAACCGCCTGGTGGCCACCCATCCCTTGGACGGCGGCGCGCCGGCCGGTTTGGATCAGGGCGACCCGCGTGTGAAGTTGGCTGCCTGGATGACCGATCCGGCCAATCCGTGGTTCGCTCGCCTGGCGGCCAACCGGCTTTGGAAGCATTTCTTCGCCCGCGGACTGGTCGAGCCCGAGGACGATCTGCGCTCGACGAATCCCGCCACCAACGAGCCGCTGCTGACCTTTCTGGCCGCGGAATTAGTTCGCGAGCACTACGACCTGAAAGCGCTCTCGCGCTTGATTCTCAATTCGCGCGTGTATCAGCTTTCCGGCACGCCGAACGCCACCAACGCCGACGACGAGCAGAACTTCTCGCATCATTACGTTCGCCGGTTGCCGGCCGAAGTCATGCTCGACGCGATCAGCGACGCCACCGGAGTCGCCGAGACGTTTCCCGGCCGTCCGCCCGGCACGCGCGCCATCGAGCTGTGGGACAATCGGCTGCCGTCGTATTTCCTGGAGATCTTCGGGCGCCGGAGCGCAACAGTCCCTGCGAATGCGGCCGATCGAGCGAGCCCACCATGGCGCAGGCGTTGCACCTGATGAACGCGCCCGAAGTCGAAGCCAAATTGGCCGGCACAAGCGGCCGGGTCGAGCAATTGATGAAGTCGGGCCGCCCGCAGTCGGAAATCATCGACGAGCTCTGCCTGGCCGCGTTGGGCCGCCCGGCCGGCGACAAACAGCGCCGAGTGGCCGAACGGTTGTTCGCCGCCGCTCCGCCGCGGGCGGCGCTCGAAGATTTCCTGTGGACGCTGTTAAACTCGTATGAATTCCTGTTCATTCAATAAAAGTCCCCTCTCCCGCCGGCTGCACTTTTGGACGTTAGGCGGCTAGGGAGAGGAAGGTTTTCAACAGTTTTTTGATTCGTGGTGTAATCTGGTGTTTCAGTTCAACGGCCGACAATTCGTTTTGGAAACAGTTTCGTCGCAGGGCGTTGCGCCGGTCGGCGTGGCTCGGGCGGCGCGGCAGGCAGTCCCACGGCGACAGCGATCGGTCGCGAAGTTCCTGGTGGCTTTTGTTCCATGCCCACAATTCCACCAGCGTGTGCATCCACAAGTTCAGATGGTAGCAGGCCACGTTGGTAAACAGGTTGCGGACTTGTTGCTGGCCGGCGCCCCAGACTTCCTTGATGTCGTGGAACACCTGCTCGATCGACGAGCGATCGGCGAAGCACTCCAGAATGCTTTCCACGCTGGCATCGGGATCGGTCGTGAAGAGCGGCTCCCAGCGATCCGGCTCGCGAACGATCACCACGCGAAACACTCCACCCACCACCGGCCAGGTGGCCAAAAATGTTTTGTAGGTTTTGATGACTGGCCGTCCATACAGCACCACTTCGGTTTGCTGCCAACCTTTGCGATGGGCAGCACGCTTGGCCAGCGAGATCGCTTGCGCGCCGTATTTGCGCGTTCCGCCGCGATGGCCCTGGGGGCGCGGCGGCGGCAGGGTGCGCAGGCCCGCGTCGCGGCGCAGTCGGCTGACAAACGTCACACCCAGCGGCAAGATTTCTCGCAGCAGGGGCCGATACGCATACGCTCCATCGGCCACGATCCACAGCGGCTTGCCCAGCGGACGGACCACGTTTTCGGCCCATTTCACCAGTTCGGCCGCCATCTCGAGCTTGGTGCGGAACGTCCAGCGGCAACGCGGGTGCAACTTGGGCAGATCCTTGGCTTTGACATACAACAAGGCACGCAACGGCAATCCGATCGTGTGCCACAGCGGATGACGCACGACCCAGGCCAACGTCACCCAAATGTGACCGTAAATAAACTTGTGATCGTCCGGCCCCGAGGTCGGATTGTGATGCAGGCCTGCCCCTTCGACTTTCGGCCCGTAACGCCGGGTGGGCGTGTCGTCCAGCGCCAGCACGATCCGCTCGCCGGTCGGCAGATGCAAAAGCAACAGCTGAAACAACCGCGTGGCCAACGGTTCGATCTTGCGTCCCAGGCTGGCCAGAAAGTAATAATAGTCGTCGAAGTCGTCCAAGATACCTTGAGCACGCAGCCAGGTCGTCACCGTGCGACGCCCCCTGGCCAGCAACAACCCGGCCAGCACGATTGGCAAACGCCACGCCGTACGGCTGTCGAGCACAGGCGTCAACAGTTCCACCCACTCCGACCACTCCTCCGGCAGACGCCGGACACAATACGGATTTCGACCAGCCATCCTTGGCTCTCCGATTCACGGGCGGTACGCCAATACAACACCGTGGTTGGAGAGCCATTTTTATTGCACCCTACGTTATTGACCAAACCCAATTCCCTAATCTGACTTCTCCGAAAGTGCAGCCGGCGGGAGAGGGTTAGGGTGAGGGAAACTACTCGCAGACTGTGTCCCCGAATAAACCGACACCCACCTATATCTCTCATCGAGCCGACCGCGGAGATGACACAATGACGCAAGCGATGAACCGCCGAGCCCTGTTGCGGCTGGGGACGTTGGCGGGGCTCAGCCTGTCGCAGATCCTCCGCTTGCAGCACGCGCAGGGCGCCTCCGCTCGAAAGCCTGGCAAGGACGTCAACTGCATTTTCATTTTCCTGATCGGGGGCATGTCGCATCACGATCTGTGGGACCCCAAGCCCGATGCGCCGGAAGAGATCCGCGGCGACTTTCACCCGATTGCCACCCGCGTGCCCGGCATGCAGGTGACCAACCTGCTGCCGCACGTCGCCGGCGTCACCGACAAGCTGGCCATCCTGCGCGGCATGACGCATACCGACCCGGATCACACCAAGGGTTATCACGTGATGATGACCGGCGTGAACCCGGGGGTCGTGCTGCCCGTCACGCAAAACAACAACACGCACCCGTCGCTCGGCTCGATGGTGGCCCGGCTGGGCGCCAGCAGCAGTTCGATGCCGCCGTACATATCCGTGCCGAACCTGCTCAATAGCGGCGGGCCGGCGTTTTTGGGCGCCACGTATGCTCCGTTCGTGATCGAAGCCGACCCGGCCTCGCCCGAGTTCTCGGTCCGCGACATTGTGTTGCCCAATGGCGTCAACTCGGCGCGCAGCGTTCGCCGCCAACAGGCCCTGCGCGAAATCAATCGCTTCGAGCGCCAGGTCGAGGACGTCAGCAAGACCGTGCGCTCGCTCGATACGTTCTATGAAAAAGCCTACAACCTGATGACCTCCGAGCGAGCCAAGGAAGCTTTTGACATCGCGCGCGAGAGCGAGCCGCTGCGCGAACAATATGGCATGACCAGCCTGGGCCAATGCTGCCTGCTGTCGCGCCGCCTGGTCGAAGCCGGCTGCCGCTTCGTGTCGATCGAAAACGGACATTGGGACACGCACCGCAAAAACACGATGAGCCTGCGCGATTTACTGGTGCCAAGCCTCGACCAGGGCGTCGCCGCGTTGCTGGCCGACCTCGATCAACGCGGGCTGCTCGACTCGACGCTGGTGGTCGTAACCACCGAGTTCGGTCGCACGCCGCGGATCAATACCATGGCCGGCCGCGACCATTGGCCCAACGCTTTCTCGATCGTGATGGCAGGCGCAGGCTTGAAAGTGGGCCAGGTGATCGGCGCCACCGACAAGATCGGCGGGGCGGTGACCGATCGCCCCGTCACGCCGGCCGACATGGCCGCCACCGTGTTGTCGGTGCTGGGCATCGACCCGAATGCGATTCTGCACACGCCGCAAGGCCGACCCATCCAACTCGTCAGCGGCGGCAGCCCCGTACACGAATTGATTTGAGAACGCGATGCGCGGTTCAGCAGCCGGTCGAAAAATGCAATCGGTCGTCGTTTGTGTGCCACTGCTGGCTTGTCCAGCAGTGTTTACCCGACGATCCTCATGGCACTGCTGGACAAGCCAGCAGTGGCACACGTCATTCAACAGTCTGTTTGCCCTGCTAACGTTAGTCGCCCTGACGCCGCTGGCCCATGCACAGCAGGTTCCCATTGACCCGGCCAGCACGCACATCTTTCCGGCGGGTGGACAGCGGGGAAGCACGGTGCCGGTGCGAATCGGCGGCGAATGCCTTCCGCCGAATACCGGCTTTCGCTTTTGGGGCGACGGCGTGAAGGCACCGCCGCAGCTCGGCGAGCGGGCCCAAGGCAATTACGAGCCGTCGCTGCGCCGAGATCCACGCGAGACGCCGATGGCCTATCCCAAGGAGTGGCAATCCACGGTCGAGATTGCCGCCGATGCTCCGCTGGGCCCCAAGCTGTGGCGGCTCACCAGCGCCCGCGGCGGCACTGCCGGGCGCCCGTTCGTCGTTGGCGACCTGCCCGAGATCGTGGAGAGCGAATCCAATTCGATTCCCGAGAAGGCCCAGCGCGTGTCGCTGCCGCTTACCATCAACGGCCAGATCGCGGGCGAGCGCGACGTCGATTACTTTCAGTTCTCGGCCGAGCAAGGGCAAGTCGTCACGGCCGAAGTGGCCGCGGCGCGGCTCGGCTCGCCGCTGGAAAGCGTGATCGAATTCCACGACGCTCACGGGCACCGGATGCACTCCCAGTCGCTGCGCCGGCAACGATCCGGTGTTGGTGCTGAAAATTCCCGCCAGCGGAGAGTATCGGCTGTTCGTCGCCAACCTCAGCTTTCGGGGCGGCCCGGAATTCGTCTACCGCTTGACCCTCTCGAACTTGCCCTACGTCAACATCGCGTTTCCGCCCGCGGTCTTGGCCGGTCATCCGACCGAGGTCGAGTTGTTTTTCGCCCACGGCAGCGCCGACCTGTTGCCGCGACGCGAAACGTTAAATGCGGGTCCGCTCGCGGGCGAAACCTGGCTTTCGCCGCCGGGCGCGGCCAATCGAGTCGCGCTAGTGGCCACAGACCAGCCGAGCCTCGTCGAGCGCGAACCCAACGATTCGGCGCCGCGGGCAATCGAGATTGTGCCTGGCGCGATCGTCTGCGGCCAACTGGCAACCGCCGGCGACGAAGACTGGTTTCGCGTCGCGGCCAAAGCGGGACAACTGGTTGCGATCGATTGCCGGCCGTTTCCCAAAAGCTCGCCGGCGCTGCCGGTGACCAGCGTCGTCGACGCCACAGGCGCGACGTTGGTCAGCGTCAAGTCGGCTGAAGCGCCCGACCGCACGTGCCGGCTCGATTGGCGCGCCCCGGCCGACGGCACCTTTTTCGTCCGCGTGGCCGACGCGCGGCAAGGCGCCGTCGGCGGAAACGAATTTGTCTACCTGCTCTCGCTCAATGAGGGCCGACCTGACTTTTCGCTGGCCGCAAAAGCCGACTTCGTCAACGTCGTGCAAGCTGGCCGCATCGAGCTCGAGCTGTCGGTCACCCGCCGCGGCGGATTCGAGGGCCCGATCGACCTTGCGATCGAAGGGCTGCCCGAGGGAGTGACCTTCGAGCCCAAACAGATCGCCGCGAATCAGCCCACCGCAAAAATCGCCTTCGTCGCCGCCGAGGACGCGCGCCCGACGGCCGCGTCCCTGCGCATCACCGGCACTGCAACGCTCGACGGCAAGACTCTGTCGCGCGTCGTGCAGGCGAACCACTTGGGGCACGACGCCGACGGCGTGACTCTCGGGCCGGCCACGATCGCCAACCTGCAATTGACCGTCGCCCACAAGCCGGTCTTCAAGCTGTATTGCAGCGAAGCCTATCAGTATGCCCATCGCGGCACGGTCTATCCGTACTTGATGGAGGTCGAGCGGCTCGACGGCTTCGCCGGACCGATTCACCTGGAAGTCGCCGACCGGCAGATCAAGGACCTGGACGGCATCGTGGTTCGCGAGATGACCGTCGAGCCGGGCCGCACGACGTTCAAGCTGCCGCTGTTCCTGCCCGAGACGATGCACATCAACATCCAGGCCCACTCCAACGTCTACGCGCAGGGCTACGTCTCATTCGTCGACAAATGGGGCCAGCCGCAGTCGCACCTGGTCGTCTCGACGATGCGCTGCATGGTCCGCACGTTGCCCCCGGTGGCCAAACTGCAAGCCGTCGATCGCCAGCTATCGGCCAAGCCTGGCAGCACCGTCGCCTGCCGCCTGGAACTGATCCGCACGTCGAATTTCAGCGGCCCGATGCAGATCGAGCTGGTCAACTCGCCGGTCACGTCCGGCATCTCCGCCGACCGCATCACGCTAGCCCCCGGCGAAACCGCCGCCACGATCGCGGTGCGCGTGGGCGCGGAAACTGTCCCGCACGGTGAGCACTCGCTAATCTTTCGGGCCACCGGCACCATGCCGGGCGACGTGCAAGTCATCAGCGAAGCCGAAGTGCGGTTGAAGTTCGAGTAGGGGCGACCTCAATTCACGGGCCGTCGATCTTGCCTGGATTGTCAACGGTTCGGCTATTTCGAACGTTGCCGGTGTTGAGCGTTCCGGCGGGCTCAAACAGCAACACATGACATTCTTTAGCGGCGTACGGCCGATGCTCGGTGCCTCGTGGAACGATCACGAACTCACCCTTCTCGATGTCCAAGCTGCGTTGGCTGCCACTAGGATCAAGAAAATCCATCCGAAACGATCCGTGAACGACCAGGAACATCTCGTCTTCGGCAGCATGATGATGCCATACGAACTCGCCCTGGAATTTCACGAGCTTCACATGCTGCCCGTTGAGCTCGCCCACGATTCTCGGGTTCCAGTGGTCGCTAAACGTCGCGAGCGCTTCTTCGAGCCGAACCTTGTGCATTCCACCGTCCTCCGCATGTCATTGCTGTTGCAATGGCAAGCGCCGCCTGGCGCACACGCTATAAGCGGACAAGCCTAACAGGGCAATCCCGGCAAGCGCGAGACTCGACGGCTCCGGAATAGAAGCGAAATGGGCGGCCACCTCGGCTGCGGACAGGGCCCGGTTGTAGAGGACGGCTTCATCCATGATTGCCAGTGGAGACTCCGGAATCGTGTCGGAGAAGCTGCCAATCTGATCGCGCGGCAAGTTGATGCCCGTCGAATTCGTTCCGGCCAGAGTGCCGTTGAGATAAAGGCTCATGCCTGCGCCCGACCTCACATAAACCACGTCAATCCACTGATTGAGCGGAGTCGGCACAGGCGGACTGAATCCGTAGTCGCTCACGCCATACTGGGTGAACCCGAATTGTTCTGTATTTTGGAACTGCTCAAGCTTGAGCGCTTCACTTGGAAAAGTCAGCGGCACGCCGCGAATGAGCACCGAGGATTGCTTCGATCCAGTCCGAAATAACACGAATTCCGCCGACCAGTTGCCGGTCACGTCCGATCCGTGCAGAAACACAGTGCTCTGATTGCCAAACTGGGCTGCCGTGCCGACGATGCCGGCGACTCCGCGCATCGCATCTTGTGCGCCAATCCCATACGCACCGTCCAAGTGCTGGCTGCCATGATCAACTGCGGTGGCTCCACTCAACTCATTGAACTGGTACCAGTTCAACGGACCGCTTGCGGCAATCGTCGAATTCCAATCAGCTCGTGCTTCATAGGACAAGGCGAGCGCCATCGCAATCGCCGTGCAAACATATGATGATCTCATTAGCGTTCCTCAACGACCTTTCCTATTTGGGCTGCACGCGCAACTGTTTTAGCGCTCCGACCCGTCGCTCACGGCGTCACTTCCCATTCCAGGTACAGCTCGGCCTGGCCGCCGGTTTTCAATACCTGATCGAGCACGCTGGTGTTCAGCAGGGCCGATTGCTTGTCTTCGGCCACCGTGAAGCCGCGGGCCGTGGTGATCGTGCCGCCGGTTACTGCGACGCGGGTTTCGGAAATTCCGTTGGCGTGGGCCTGGCGGAATTCGTCGGCGCCCGCGGGCGACGTGTGGGCCGCATTGGTCTTGTCGGCGGGCACCGTGATGTGCACCGTCAAGCTGCGCCGCCTGCCCTCGCTCTTGAATTGCGTTTTGAGCGGAAAGCTTCCATCATCTTCCCTTTGCGTTCCGTATTTTTCCAGCACGGCCGCGTTGGGAAAATGGGCCCGCAAGAAATTCGAATAAGGCACGTCCTGCTTGACCCACGAGGCCTCGATGCCACTCGCGCCGATCTCCCGGACACGCACCATCTCGTCGTCGCTGCGGGCGTCAAAATTGGCCTTGTATTCGGCCAGCTCCTTCGCGCCTTTGTCTCCCGTTTCGGTCGATCGAAGATTGGATCGCAGCACGACCAGGTCGGCCGACCCGTCCGGATGAATCGTGAGCGTCGTGATCTGATCGCCAACGATGCAACCGCCGACCAGCAGTAACGCGAGCAGAACGGCAGACAAGCGAGTCAACGAGTTCATGGCTGATACCTCCCGCCAGAGCAAGGCCAAGCCTGTTCTTGATGCGCCGCATCGCGCGGCGCCAACGCGGCCATTGTAGAGCCAGCCGCGCCGGCATGTCAAAGAAAGCCCGCGCAAGTCCCGACACTTGATAGGGGAGACGAAAGACCGGCGAACCTTCCTTATCGTGCACAATCCATGGCCTCCGTCGCCTCGATTCGCTTCCAGGTATGGCGCATCGAGCTATGCGTCTCAGCCAAGGTTGCGCCCGGTTCGCGCAGGCGGTGCCGTTGCGCATGGGAACGCCCTCAGGCTGGCAACTTTCATTCGCCGAACGGACCAGGATGCCGGAAGATTCGCGGCAACGGCATTTACGGGGTCGTTTACTTGTCTTGATAGATAGAGGCCAAGAAGAAACAATGTGTTGATACAATTACCTAGCATCGTTTCGGTACTACCTACCAACCGTGCTCTGTATGATAAACTGCGGCGGATTTAATGGTTCTACGGCAGTCGACATAAAGCGTATAAGGTTTATACACCCATTGTCGATATCGTCCCTGCGTCCGGGGGGCACGCGATGTCCCAGCACGGGTTTTCCACTCAGAAACGGAGAGGTGTTTTCGGCCGTCGTAGGCCGGCGTCTGCCGCCGGAGTTTTTCCAGGGAAGGAATCTTTATGGTCGGCTTGACTCGCTACCATACGCGTCTGGCGTCGACACGAAGTGGAACCGCTGTGTACGTGACGTTAGTGTCCATTGCGCAATTCGTCGCAGTCTCTGGCGGAGCAACGGCGCAAGACAGCATCAACAGCCAATTCAGGCGGACTCCCTCCTATACCACGCCGTTGCGTGCCCAACAACGGGCCCAACAGCGCGCTCGGATGGACGCATTATTGAATGCCCCGCGACGTCTCCCCCCAACGGTACCCGGCACGCCCGAGGCTGATGCCGCTAAGGCTGCCGCGGATATCGAGGAGGTACTGTCATCAGAAGTCACGATCAACGCTGAGTACATGGGTCGGGCGGCTTTAATTGAAGACAACTCGAAGCTCGCCGATTTCTCGCAAGGGAATTTTCTCCCTTCGGCCATTCCCGTGGCAGGACAGCCATTCTTTAACTCTCCGTGGCGATCGACGCTGCAAGGCAGCGGCAATGCCGTCCGCTTGAATGTGACCGCCGACCCCGAGCCCGATTTGGCCGTCAGCGGCCACGCGCAAGTCTTGGTGCAAAGCGCCAATCTGTCGCTCAACGGCACCGGCGGTGACACGACCGTGTCGTTTCGCGAGGCATTCGGTCGCATCAACCGTTTAAGTATGGGCTTAATCGAGACCGCGTTCGCGGATCCCGGAGCGGTGCCCGAGACGCTCGATCTGGCGGGACCCAACGCCCGGCTCACCGTTCAGCCCGCCGGATTCGGTGACTGCCAGGGCCGGCTCAGCTATGATTTCTTCTCCGACGGTCAACGGCCCGGATTTATGACCACTGTCAGCGTCGAACAACCCCGGCCGCAAATCGCAACCAGCGCGACAACCGCCACCTACGCGAAATATCCCGACTTCATTTCCGCGTTACAGTATACCGACGGCTATATCGAAGACGGAACGTACAACGAAACATGGCACGTGCAATTCGGCTCGATTGTGCGCAACTTGGGATTGCAGGATGACACCAACACTTTCAACCAAACTGTCTTTGGCTGGGGCACATCGCTCAGCGGCTCCTATCGGTTTACCGTAAACCCTGACCTCTGCGTACGCGATCGAGTCGTGTTCTCGGTCACCTATGGGGAAGGAATTTCTCACTACATCACCGATCTGAACGCGGCCGGCGACGCGAATGATGCAGTGTTGAACGGGGCCAACAACCTGGTGGCCCTGCCTGTTTTGGCCTGGTATGCAGGTTATACGCACAACTGGACTGACTATGTCCGAAGCACGGCCACTTTTAGCAAGGTCAACCTCGATAGTGTCGTGCCACTGAATCCCGTCGCCTCACCCTATCGCATCGGAGAGTATGCGGCGGTGAACCTGCTTTATCATAATCGTTTTTTCGTTAAGACCGCCACGGATCCGGAACCTCATAACTTCTACACAGGCTTGGAGTATCTCTTCGGCCACAAAGAGACTTTGGACGGTGCGAGCGGCGAGGCGCATCGCATTATGTGGGTTACGGTGATCAGCAATTGAGCCGAGGAGGACTCCAACCCTCCCCCCCGACCTATCGTAGCTCAACCGAACAGTTGCGTGATCGGCGTGCCCTCGCACACGCGAATCGGCCGGCCAAAACGGTCGGCGACCGCGGTCTCGGGGGCTACACCCAGGGCGTGGTAGAGCGTGGCGGCGTAGTCTTGCGGCGAGACGGGCAACTCGGCCGGATGAGCGGCGTGCGAGTCGCTTTTGCCATACACCGCGCCGCCTCGAATGCCACCCCCGGCCAGCAGCCCGCTGTAGCAGAACGGCCAGTGGGCCCGTCCGCCGTCACCGGCGTTCCCCTTGTCGATGTGCGGACGGCGGCCGAACTCGCCGACCCAGGCGATGATCGTTTCATCGAGCAAGCCACGCGCGTCGAGATCTTCCAGCAATGCCGACAGCGCCTGGTCGGCCGGCGGAATCAGTTCTTTCTTCAATCGCGAAAAATTGTGCCCGTGCGTGTCCCAAAAGTTTCGGCCGTCGTTGTGCCAGTTAACACTCACCAGCGGCACGCCGTGCTCGACCAGCCGCCGCGCCAATAGCGCGCACTGGCCGTGGATGTTGCGGCCGTACCGCTCGCGCACCGTCTCGGGCTCTTGCGACAGATCGAACGCCTTGCGGGCGCTCTCGGAGGCCAGCAGCCCGAAGGCCCGCTGCTTGAAACCAGTCACGTCCCCGGCTCCCAGTTCGGCTCGCTGTCGGTCGATCTCGCCAAGCAACTCGCGCCGCGAGCTGATGCGTTCGAAGTTCACCCCGTCCAGCAGGCTCAGCTCCTGCACTTTCCAATCCGCCCGGCTCGGATCGCCGGAGACCAACAGCGGATCGTACTTGTGTCCCAGCCAACCGCCGTTCTGCCCGGGTGCGCGCCCGCCTGGAGCCGAGGGGTGGAACGCCAGCCAGGGCATTGTGACAAACGGAGGCAAGCTGCCCGAGCCGCCGCGCACGCGGGCCAGCATTGAGCCCAAGTGCGGCGTGTCGCGCTCGCTGGGCGGTTCCGCGTCGCTGTTGACGATCGGCGCCAGGTGGCCGGTCAAGGTGGCATGCCCGCTCGACAGGTGGGCCGGGTCGTCGTGGTTCAACGTGCGAACGATTGCCAGCTTGTCGGTCAGATTGGCCAGCTGGCCGAAATGTTCGCAGATTTGCATGCCCGGCACCCGGGTTGAAATCGGCTGAAACGGCCCGCGAATCTCGCGCGGAGCGTCGGGTTTCATGTCGAACGTGTCGAGCTGACTCGGCCCGCCCCACATGAAAAAGAAGATGCTCGACTTCGCCCGTCCGAACCCGGCGGAGCTGTGGGCCGGCGAAAGCGACTCCGCCGCGGCCCGCGCGGCCAACAACTGCGGCAAGCCCAGGCCCAACATTCCCAGTCCCCCGGCCTGCAGCATGCGGCGCCGGCTAACCACGTTGGCCCGCCGCAGATCGGAACAGCCGTCGGCGGTGAAATCGGGCTCGGGAGTACGACGAGCGAATCGCGTCATGAGTCGATACGGAACGGGGCGTGACGGCGGGTTCAAATCCGGCGGGCGAACTCATCGGCGTGGGCCCATGCATTGTAGGCTGCTGCCCTACGCCATTTCCAGATGAAATTGCCTGTTCTGCATCAATTCACCGCGCCGCGACTTCATCCGACGCGGTCAATTCGATACAGTTTACGCAGGCATATCTCGGTTTCGCCGTTGCGAGTGATCCGTGAGCGAGAAGGCAAATGGAACAACGATGGAATTGAGCTTCGATCCCGAGGAAGCCGTCGCCGCGCTGCGCCGCGCCGACAAAGACCTGGCGAAAGTCATCGAGAAGGCCGGTCCCTTCACGCACCGCCCGCAAAAAATACAGAGCCCGTTCCAGGCGCTGCTACGCGCGATCGTCTATCAGCAGCTGCATGGCAAAGCGGCGGCGACGATCCTCGGACGCGTCGCCGACTTACACGGAGGCCACGGCGGTCTCAAGCCCGCGAGCCTGCTGGCCACGACCGACGAGCTTCTGCGCTCGGCCGGCCTGTCGCGCGCGAAAGTGCTTGCCGTTAAGGACCTGGCGGCCAAGACGCTCGACGGCACCGTGCCCACGCTGGCCAAACTCATGAAGATGGAAGACGCCGAAATCCTCTCGCGGCTGGTGCAAGTGCGCGGCGTCGGACCGTGGACGGTCGAGATGCTGCTGATGTTCCGTCTCGGCCGCCCCGACGTGCTGCCCGTGAGCGACTTTGGCGTGCGCACCGGTTTCATGCTGACGTACGGCACGAAGGCCCTGCCCACGGCAAAAGAACTGCTGGCGCATGGCGAACGCTGGCGGCCTTATCGCTCGGTGGCCAGTTGGTATATGTGGCGCACGGTCGAGCTGTCGCGAAAGTCGGAAGCGGTCAATGCCATGACAGCCCGGCCGGTGAAGAAGATGAAGGCCAAGAGGACGCCGGCGGTGACGCCATCGGTCAAGAAAAAGAGAGCGGCCAAGAAGATTCGCAAGCAGGAGAAATAGCCGCGAGGACCCTGCCGACGTTCCCGCGCGAACGTCAATGGAACAGCCGCGCCGCGCCGATCGGCTGCCGCTTCAGCCCCGGGCCTTCGAGATCGACTTCCAGAGTCTTGTCGACGTCGCTGTGATAGTAGATCGTCATCGTCACGGGATGCATCCCGCGCAGCAGCGAAACCTTGCCGCCGTGCTCGCGCCTCACTCCCTGGTTTTCGACCACGATTTCGTCGCCGACATAGAGCTGCCCGCGCGGCGAGCAGCGCAGATAAATGGTGTAAATGCCGTCCGCGGGAACTTCCAGGAATCCGCTGAATTGAAAGGCGAAATCGTCTTCGCGGCCTCGCGGCGATACGCTAAATGTCTCGACCACGCCGCTCTTGAGGTTGGCCGCGCGGGTGATAACGGCAAAATCGCCGCTGTCGGTCTGTTCCCAATATCGATACAGCAATCCCGGCTTCCGATCGGCGGCGGCCACGGCTTCGTGCGTGTCGAGCTTCGTCAGCCGGGCATTGCGCACGTGACTGACGCCGTTGGCGGTGAACGCCTTGGCCCGCACGATCGCGGTTTTCGCTAACGGAAACGGCTGGCCGTAGCGGATCGAATCTCCTTTCGGTTCCGAGTCGTCGAGCGTATAGCGTACCTCGGTCGCGGGCGTCGCGCTGTCGATGGTCACCGTCGTGACATCGAGAGAATGTTCACCGGCCGACGATGTGATCGCCGGCGGATCGATCCACGCGTCAACAACCGTCGGGTTCGTGCCGTTGAGAAACTCCTCCACGTCCGGATAGCCGTCGCCGTCTGTGTCGTGCGCGCTTGAGTCGGCTACGTTTGGATTCAGGCCGAATTTTTGTTCCCACTCGTCCGGCATGCCGTCGGCGTCGCTGTCGGTCGGCGGCGCGGCGCTGGCCAACTCGGGCCACCCGCCGACGTCCGTTTGCGAATTGATCACGCGGCCTTGCCCGAGGCGAACGTCTTCGATCAACCGTCGATCGACCGCGTCCCGCGCCGGCAATACTGCGCCGGCGTGTTTCAGAATGCGTTGATACGCGTCCTCCGCCGACTCGGTCGTGACCGTGCAAGTTGGAAACGGGTGCTCGGCGCGCAAGGCCTGCCTGGCCTGGGCCGCCGTACTTCCGTCGGGCGGCTTGATCAAGAGCCAGTTGTCGCGCGTTCCTTCCGGTGAACCCGAGTAAAAGTTGCCGTCCAGGTACAATTTCTGACCGAGGCCGCCCGGGCTGAAGGCGACCGTCTTCAACTTGGAGTACGCAAGCGGCCGCAGCCAGTTGCCGACGTAGTTCATCATCAGCCGGTCGTTGCCGCTGTAGCCGGCGCGATCGCCCCAGCCGTAGATCAGGTTGTTGCGAAAATCCAACAGCACGTCGCCGCCGCGCGGACTGCGGCTGCGATGAAAGGCATATACGTTGTGGTGGTACGAGATTTCGCCCGGCCCGCTGATCAGCGAGCCGTAACCGTGCGGGCCCTTGTGATGCACGGATTTGTTCAGGCTTTCCACGATCAACGACCACTGCACGGTCACGCTGGCCGAGTTGCCGTTGGTCGAAACCGTCTCGTCGATGCCCCAACTGGTCGAGCAGTGGTCGAGAATCACGTTTCGCTCGCTGCAACTGATGCAGTCGAGTTCGCGTCCCATGACGTCGCCAGGCCGCACGCGAAGATAGCGCACGACGACGTCGGGCGCCTTGATTTGCAGCGAATAGTTTTTCAGGCAGACCCCATCTCCCGGCGCCGACTGCCCAGCGATTGTGATGTGCGGCTGGGAAATCGTCAGGTGAGACTTCAACTCGACATAGCCGGCCACGTGAAACAGCACCAGCCGCGCGCCGGACGATTCCACCGCGGCGCGCAGGCTGCCGGCGATCGGCTTTTCGCGGCGCGAATCATAGTCGGCGAGCGTGGTGACGAGAAAAACCTTGCCGCCGCGCCCGCCGCTCGTGTAGGCCCCCGCCCCCTCCGCGCCGGGAAACGCCGGGAACAGCCGTTGGTCATTGGGCCCGGCGTGAACGGCCGTCGTGCCAAGGATCGAGGCCAGCACCGCCCGGCAAAACCATCCCGGGTGGCACCGACAACTCGTTGTCGGTGTTGCGAAGCAATACGAGGAGTTCATGCAGGTTTCGCGCACGCGTCAATCCTCTTGTCCCTCCGAGACGTGAGACAACAAGTTGTCTGGGCCACCCCGGTCACGATAATTTGGCCGTTCATCGGGGTCACGCCAGCATCTTGGGCACGACGTTGCCGGCGACGTCGGTGAGGCGGAAGTCGCGGCCTTGAAAGCGGTAGGTCAGCTTCAAGTGGTCCAGGCCCATCAGGTGCAGGATCGTGGCTTGAAGATCGTGCACGTGGATGCGGTCGTCGACGGCGTTGTAGCCCAGCTCGTCGGTGGCGCCGATGGTCTGGCCGCCGCGAATGCCGCCGCCGGCCAGCCACATGGTGTAGCCGTCGATGTGATGGTCGCGGCCGATCAAATCGCGCGGCTCGCCCATCGGCGTGCGGCCAAACTCGCCGCCCCAAATCACCAGCGTGTCGTCCAGCAGACCGCGCTCCTTGAGATCTTTGAGCAACGTGGCGGCCGGCTGGTCGACTTCCTTGCAGCGGGCGTCGAGCGGCTCGCCGAGATGCGTGTCCTTGTTGCCGTGATGGTCCCAATCGGTGTGATACAACTGCACGAAGCGCACGCCGCGCTCGACCAGTCGTCGTGCCAGCAGGCAATTGTTGGCGAACGAGGCCTTGCCCGGCTCCGCGCCATAAGCGTCGAGCGTTTGCTTCGTTTCGCCCGACAGGTCGATCAGCTCGGGCGCGCTGGTTTGCATCCGATAAGCCATTTCGTAGGCCGAGATGCGGGTAGCGATTTCCGGATCGCCCACGCTGGCCAGCCGCTGGCGGTTGAGCGATTGCACGGTGGAAAAAAACTCGGTCTGCCGCGCGCGGTCGACGCCCGGCGGGTTGGCCAGGTTCAAGATCGGCTCGGGCCCGTTCAACAACGGCACGCCCTGATAGGCCGTGGGCAGAAAACCGCTGCCCCACAGCGGGTTGCCGCCGCGCGGGCCGCGCGGGCCCGACTGCAACACCACGAAACCGGGCAGGTCGCGCGACTCGCTGCCGATGCCGTACGTCAACCACGCGCCCATGCTCGGCAGGCCGAATCGGCTCGAGCCGGTGTTGACGAACAACTTCGCCGGCCCGTGATTGAACACGTCGGTCACCATGCTCTTGACGATGCACACGTCGTCGACCACGGTCGCCAGGTGGGGCAGAAGATCGCTCAGTTCAGCGCCGCACTGGCCATGCCGCGCGAATTTTCGCCGCGTGCCCAACAGCTTGGCGTCGCCTTTGATAAAGGCAAAGCGCTTGTTCTTGGTATACGACGGCGGCACCACCTGGCCGTCCAGTTCCTGCAGCTTCGGTTTGAAATCGAACAGCTCCAACTGGCTGGGTCCGCCGGCCATGAACAAGAAAATGACCCGTTTGGCGCGCGGCGTGAAGTGCGGCGGGCGAGGCACCAGCGGGTTCTGCGGATCGGGGGGCGCCACGGCCGCGCGACCCTCTTCGGTCAGCAGCGACGCCAGAGCCATCGAGCCCAAGCCCACGCCGCACGTGCCGAAAAAATGGCGCCGCGTGGTCGACAACAATCGCAGCGACTCGTTGGGCGTTCCACGTTGCATGTCGTTACTCCCGAGTGATGAACTCATCGAGATTCAGCATCACGCGTGCCAGCATGGTCCAGGCGGCCGCTTGCGCCGCCTCGGCCTCTTTGGCGCCCGGCGCCACCGCGACCGCGTCCTTCGGCGAGCTGGCGAAGTGCTGCCGCTCGGAGGACAGAAACTCCGTCAAACCCGCCAGCTCGTCGGTGGTCGGCTCGCGCGAAAGGCAGCAGCGAAAGGCCCCGCGAATTCGATCCGCGTCGGCTGTCGCCGGCTGCTCCAGCAGGCGCGTGGCGAACCGCTGTGCGATTTCGACAAAGGCCAGGTCGTTGGCCATCGTCAACGCTTGCAGCGGCGTGTTGGAGCGCGCGCGACGCGTGCAGGCCACGTTGGCGTCGGGTGCGTCGAAAGTCTTCAGGAACGGATAAGGGCTCGATCGCCAGAAATAGGTGTACATTCCGCGGCGATAGCGGTCGGCGTTTTTGTTCTCGCCCCAGAATTTCACTTGCTGCGTGAATTTATAGATACCCTGCGGCTGCGGCGGATAGACGCCCGGCCCGCCGATCTCGCGGCTCAACAGCCCGCTGGCCGAGAGCGCCGCGTCGCGGATCGTCTCGGCCTCCAGGCGCAACCGCGGCTGGCGCCCGAACAGCTTGTTGTAGGGATCGGCCGCGGCCAGGTCGGGCCGCGCCTGCGACGACTGACGATACGTGGCGCTAGTGACAATCAGCCGGTGCAGCGCCTTGAGACTCCAGCCCTCTTCGATCAGCTGACCGGCCAGCCAATCGAGCAACTCGGGATGCGTCGGGCGATCACCTTGCAGTCCGAAATCGTTCTCGGTCCCCACCAGACCCTGCCCGAAATAGGTCTGCCAAATCCGGTTAATGGTGACCCGCGGCGTCAGCGGATTGGCGGGGCTGACCAGCCAACGGGCAAAATCGAGCCGATCGGCCTTGGCGCCCCGCGGCGCCATGCGCGGCAGCACGGCCGGCACGTCGGGAATGACCGCGGCGCCGGCACGCAAAAAGTCGCCGCGAATGTGAATCCGCGAATCGCGCGGCTCCTTCCGCTCGCGCACGATCATCGTCGTCGTGGTCGCCGCGGCAATCTGTTTTTGCCGCAGCTTGAGCTCCACGATCCGCCCGGCCAGCGGCAATCGCTCGGGATCGTAGTTATGGAAGATTTCGGCGACCATTTTTTTCTGCGCGTCGCCGCGCGAGGCCAGCGGGACGGCCAGCGCGTCTCGAACCGCCGCCGGCAATTCGAGCACGTCGCGCGGCGCCGAAGTCACCGACAAGCGGAACCTTCCGATTTGATGCCGCTCGGTTTTGGATTTCTCCTCCAACTCGAATGTCAACTTGGCGGTCGCGTCGGGAATCAACTCGTCGCGCAGGTAAAAGATCGCGGTGCGCGGAACGTGCTGGTGCTTGGCCCCCGCCACGTTCCAGACCGTCTTGCTTTTGCCGTCGATGGCATTGGCAATCGACGTCTTGTCGGGCGAAAAATCGGCCCAAGCGCCGGACAGGGCGACGCGCTTCGCCTTTCCATCAACTCCGACAACTGACATGGTGAATTCGGCGAGCTCAAAACTGCCGTCATCGGCCAGCCCCGGGCCCGTCTTGGGCAGACTTTCGTGCGGCAGCGCTTCGAGCATCACGGCCCTGATCGGCTGACCACCCGGCGGTGACGACGCCGAGACCGTGTAGGTGTCGTTCGGCGGAATCTTGCCGCCCACCAACAGCGACCCGTCAACCAGCTTCGCAATCTCTGCCCCGCCGGCCGATTGGGCCGTCGGCTGGAGCACGTTCCAGTAGACGTCCAAACGCCCGGCTAGGGTGCGCTCCCATTCGGCTTGCCGTCCACCGGAATTCGCGTCGACGTCGGCCAGCCGCGTCTCGGATTGCTCGATCTCGGCCACCAGTGCCGGCAACTCCTTCGATTGCTGATCGGTGGGCACCGGCAGTGCAGGCTCATCAGCGTTGTTGAAAATCGCGAAGAGCTGGTAAAACTCGCGCTGCGAAAGCGGATCGTACTTGTGATCGTGGCACCGGGCACAGCCGAGCGTCAGACCCAGGAAGGCCACGCCGGTCGTGCTCACACGGTCGACCACGGCCTCGACGCGGAACTGTTCCGGATCGGTGCCTCCTTCTTCGTTGGTCAGCGTGTTGCGGTGAAAGCCGGTGGCGATGATCTGGTCGATCTTCGCATCGGGCAGCATGTCGCCGGCCAGCTGCTCGATCGTGAATTGATCAAACGGCAGGTCGCGATTCAGCGCGGCGATGACCCAATCGCGATATTTCCAGATCGAGCGGCCGCCGTCGATCGTATACCCGTTTGAGTCGGCGTAGCGGGCCACGTCCAGCCAGTGCCGGCCCCAGCGTTCGCCGTAATGCGGCGAAGCCAACAACCGATCGACCAGCCGCTCGTACGCGTCGCCGCTCGTGTCGGCCAAGAATTCGTCGATCTGCTGAACCGTCGGCGGCAGGCCCAGCAGGTCGAGGCTCAAGCGGCGCACCAGCGTCGCCTTCTCGGCCTCGGGCGAAGGTCGCAGGCCGGCCGCTTCGAGCCGCGCCAACACAAACGCATCGACCCCATTGCGAACCCAGGAGGGATCCTTTACCCGCGGCGGATCTGGACGCGTCAACGGCTGGAACGACCAGTGATCGCTGCTTCGAGCGGCTGCGGCGCCGGCCGCTTCGTCGGGCAGCTTGGCACCTTGATCGATCCATTGCTTCAAGATTTCGACTTGCGCGGCAGTCAGGCCTTCTCCCTTCGGCGGCATCTTTGAGACGTCCTCCGCTCCGGTGACGGCCTGAATCAACAAGCTCTCACCCGACTTGCCGGCTACCAGCGCCGGTCCGCTATTGCCGCCGGCCAGCAGCGCGGCGACAACATCCAATCGCAAGCCCGACTCCTGCTTGTCCTTGCCGTGACACTGGTAACAACGCGCGGCCAGAATCGGTTTGACGTCGCGCGCAAAGTCGACGGCCTCGGCGGCCAACAGGCTGTCCCGTTGAAGCCCTGGGAAGGTGAATACGAGCAGGCACGCGCCCGCCAAACACCGGCCAAGCCGGTTCGCCCAGGCCGGCGCGGGGCCAACGGCGAGCTGCCGCTGCGGGCTACGGATGAGTTGCCTGGTAGGAATCATGCGGTGGGACAAAACGAGGGGCTGGCAACGCGAGGCAATCGTTCCCCACCATCTTAACCGATATTGGCCAAGATTCACCCATGCCGAAGGGCGAATCGACACGAAATCCCAGGCCTCCTGGCAATCCGGGTCAAGCAACCGGCGTGCCGACAAGCGGATCCGAGACTTTGACGGCCTCCATGATCTGGCTGTCGGGCACGGTCGTGCCGTGGATTTTGAACAGGCGGAAACCGTTGGCATCGAGCAAGGCTTGCAATTGAGCCCGCGTGCGCAACCCGCCGCCAAGCAGCGACGCCAGTTCGAGGTCCACCAGCTTGACGATTCGATCGGCGCCGTTGCGGGGATCGAGCACGGCGCCGATCACCAGCAAGGTCCCGCCCGGCTCGATCGCCCGATTGCAATTCCGCAGAATCGCGCCGGCGGCCTCATCGTTCCAATCGCGCAGCACGTGCTTGACGATGCACAGATCGGCCCCCGGGGGAACCTGCTTTAGAAAACTACCGCCGACAAAGTCGCAGCGAGCCGCCAGGCCGGCGGCTTCGAAGCGCGGCCTGGCTTTGTCGACCGTAGCCGATTGGTCGAACAAAATCCCGCGCACGTGCGGATGCGCTGTCAGGATGCGCCGCAGCAGGCTGCCCATCCCTCCGCCGACGTCGATCACGACGTGGAACCGGCCGAAGTCGAACGCCTTGACGATTTCGCGGCACTGCCACGCGGTCCAACCGTCGAGCGCGCTGGCAAACGTCGTGCCGAGTTGCTCGTCGCCGGCCAGATACTCGTAGAATCCTTTGCCGTGGGCCAGTTCGAAGGCAGGAACGCCCGTCTTCACGGCTTCCAGGGTGTGCGCGTACCCTTGCCAGATTTCCGAGCGACCCATCAGGATCAGCCACGACCGCAACGAAGCAGAGCCGCCCGTCAGCAGAACCCGGGCCCGCCGGGTCATGCGAAACCGCCCTTGCCGATCCTCCGCGAAGACGCGGAACGCCGCCAGTGTCCGCAACACGCGGAACAGCGACGCGCGATCGGTGAGGGTCGCCTCGGCCAATTCTTCAATGCTTCGGGGCCGCTCGTCGAGCAGGTCGGCGATCCCCAGCTCGGCGGCCACGCAATAAGC
Organism: uncultured Planctomycetia bacterium; assembly: GCA_963801675.1. Classification (GTDB taxonomy): domain Bacteria; phylum Planctomycetota; class Planctomycetia; order Pirellulales; family PALSA-1355; genus PALSA-1355. Next base: position 4,662,411 of record CAWDFN010000001.1, on the reverse strand, counting down.
CCGCGTCAGGTGCACCGACTCCATCAAAAAGGATACCGGCTGATAGCGGGGCGGATTCCAAAAGCCGAACAGCAGTCGCACCAGAGAACTGCTGAAGGAGCTCATGTTAGCCTGCAAATGGAATGGAGGCGGCACGCCGCGGGCGTAGTAACGCCCACGAAGAGGGTGATGACAATCTTTGACAGGCCGGGCGACACGTGTCAACCGGCGACCCATTCAGCCTGGGCCAAGGTGTTCCAGCAGGCAGGCCTGGCCCAAGGCCGAAAGACGCTCGATTTCGCCAGGCGAAATGACCGTCACGCGTGGCGACATGCCAAGCGTGTCGAGAGCCGCTACATACGCGTCGGCCAGCGGCGGCATCGCGCACAGCAGGATCCTACGGTCGCGCCATCGTTCGTCGTCAGCCAGGTAGGCCAGTTCGGCGCCGATCAGCACGCCGCTCAAAAACGCACGATTGTCGGCCGGGTCCACGCCATCGAGCACCTGTCGCGTGCGGACGCGAAACAAGGCCGCCGACAACGGTAGCCGGCTCGACTGCCCCACTCCCGCGCGGAAGGCCAGCTCGTGCCAGGTCTCGCTGGGCGAATCGCCCGACGACGCGGTTGGCGGGCTGATCGAGTGCCGCAGGATGCTCCCCTGGCCGATCAGGCCGTACAATTCTCCGGTCAGGAACGTTTGGAAGCCGGTAATGAGCCGGCTTTCGACTTGGATATGTTTGGAATGCGTGCCGGGCATGATGACCAGGCATGCATGAGCGAGCGGTCGAACCGCCGCCAGTTGAAACAGACCCACGGTTTCGGTTTCTTCACCGCGCATTACGTCGGTGTCCGTGCGAACGCCCGAGATGAGAACGACGCGATGCGGCCCGGCGGGCCCGGCGATCGGTTCCAGCTCGTGCCGCTTCAAGTCCGCGCCGTCCAGCCGCACGGGCACGCGCGGTAGGGCAACTCGTGCCAACCAATGGACGAACTTGCCATTCCGGAAATCAAGATGGGCGCTGTCGCCAGCGGCTCGCCAAGGCGACCTGCCAACTGCCGCAAGCCTTCGGTGAGCACGGCTCGAAACCGAGACGGACGCCCCAACTTGTCATCCCCCGCCAGCGGCGCGGCGCCATCCGCCGAGCGAAATTCGGCGGCGATTTCGGCTTCTCGACCCAGTCGAACGGCACGCAAGCGGAAGTGGGTCGTGCCCCAATCACAATTCACCAATAGGCCAGTCATCGCGGACCCCAAGTCAGACCTGAGGAAGGTTTCGACACCCGAATGCCCTTGCTTTCCCTATTCCCCCTGATTTATCGTATGGGAATCTATGGATTCGGGAAATTTCAGCAAAAAACCGTTTTGATTGCACGGAACTTTCCCGTCCCTCCGGGGTATCACTTAAAGTTGGAATCTTGGCCGATATTTGCAGGCAGTTAATCGCAAGCAGTCATCGAGTGCGGGCTTGGCGACGTCGGGTACCGAGGCGGCGGATAGTTATGATGCCGAAACGCAAGATATCGAACAACCACATCGTCAGGGAATCGCGCCGCGATCGAGCGGGCCGCTTTGGCTTTACGCTTGTCGAGTTGCTGGTGGTCATCGCGATCATCGGGGTGCTGATTGGGTTGTTGCTGCCGGCGGTGCAGTACGCGCGGGCATCGGCCCGTCGCACGAATTGCCTGTCGAACCTGCACAATATCGGGGTAGCGATGGACAGCTACGTCGACGTGCAAGGAATTCGCGGCCGGTTTCCGGACGCCGCCCAAATGCCCTCCGCGGCCATCAAAGCGACCGCGACCTACGGACTGCCGCTGCAGCCCAACCTGGCGACGGTTTTGGGCCCTTTTATTGAAACCGAAAAGACGGTGTTCGGTTGCCCCGGCGACATCCTTGAAGACGACACAAACATCCCGCCCTTCCAAACGTACTTTGCGCGAAAAGATCAGTTACGAGTATGATGCCCTGCACCGATTGGTCCGAAAGGTTGACGTCAGTCCGACGGTCAGTGTTTATACACGGCAAACGCGGCAAATGGTGACTGCCAACGCCTCGAGCGGCACGATTATTATCGCCAATGATTTTAACGCCTTCCATGGACCGCTCGGGGAGGATGGCTCGCGTTGTTTCCTCTATCTGGACGGTCACGCGGATTCGATCTAAACTCTTTCCCCAGCGAGTTCACGAATCATGGCCAACTTCCGCAGAACCAAAGAAGTCAAAGACCCGGTCAAGCGGGATCACTCGACCGCGAAGCGAACGGCGTTGGTGCTGTTGGTTTTGCTGCTGTTCGGGGGCACGTTTACCTGGGCCATGATGCACCGTGAAGATCCGCAATTGACCAAGGTCAAGGAAATACGCTCCAGGCTCGAGGCCGAGGGACTTTCTCGAGACCAGCGCCGCGAAATCTTTGGCGAGATGCGCGAGGAAGCGGAAAAGCTAACGCCCCAGCAGCGAGAATCGCTGTGGGCCGACCGGATGAAGGAGCGAGAAGAGCGTGAAAAAAAGGAGATGCGAGAATTCTTCGCGCTCACCAAAGAGCAGCAAATCGCGGCCCTCGATAAGGAAATCGAGCGCATGAATGATCGCAGCCAGCGTGGGCGCGGTCGTGGTGGACCGGGCGGACCAGGCAACGGCGGTTGGGGCCAAGGCGGATCGGGCGGGGGCGGTGGCCGAGACGGTGGCGGTGGATCGCGGCGACAATCGTTCGGTCGCGACTCAAACACCGGCCAGGCCTCGGCAACCAATCGAGCCAAGGGTTATCTCGACAGAACCGATCCAGACACCCGCGCACAAAAGACCGAATACCGGCGAATGTTGACCGACCGCCGGAACCAACGCGGCTAAAACCGCTGGCCCACTTGCTGTAACGTCTTCCGGCGTTGTCGCTCAGCGCGCGGTGCCGCGCGCGCTTGTTTCACGCAGCCGTTTTCTACGGTGCGACCTGGCAAGTGCGAGCCCGCCCATCGGCCTTTTGGCGCCTATTCCCCCAAAAACTCCGCTGCGATGGCCGGCTTGGCTGCAATTGACTGGCCGAGCATCCCCCACTACACTCCGCCCCGCATTCCGCCCGGCACGGCCGCCATTGGGCGCCTGGGCCCATCGAATCCGAAACCCATTCACGGAGGTCCATCATGAAAGTCCTGTTCTTTCTTGCCGCGCTGGCGATCGCCGGGCTCGTCGTAACCGGGGCCATTCACTTTCAAAAGAGCGGCAACACGATCACGATTCAGGTCGACAGGGATCAAGTGAAGGAGGACGCGCAAAAGGTGATCGACGAAGGCGAAGAGATTCTGCACGAGGCCGAGGCCCGGCTGCACCAGGAAGCCGACCAGAAATAGGCCCAGGACGGCGTCCGCAACCCACCGATGACGCCCGCCGCTCCACGCCCGATGAGCCCCCATGGGGGCCGGAATTGCCTGACCGCGCAGAAAAGCTGGCAATTTGCCACCCTGGACAGTATCCTAGGCCTGCGAGGCATGCGCTGGCGGTGCGCAGCTTGCCGAGGCGACACAACGCCCGAGGCCAGCGGATTGCCGCCGCATTCGAGTTTCATCGAACAGGGGTGGCCATGAGAGTTTCCGTGCCGGGAACGGCACAGCGTCGCTCGTTTTTTCGGCGGTCGCTGTTTCTTGAGGCCTTGGAAGATCGGCGACTGTTGGCAGCCGCTCCCTGGCAAAACCCGGTCTTGCCGCGGGACGTCAATCACGACGGAATCGTTGTGCCGAACGACGCCGGGATCGTCATCAACCGGCTCATTGCCGTGGGCATTTCTCAGCTGCCGCCCCCCGTTCCGCCCAACGAGCCGCAGTTCTACTACGACACGGATGGCAACAACATCCTTTCGCCGTCCGACGCCCTGAGAATCATCAATCGGCTCATCACGCCCCCGACGGTGTCGATCAGCACGCTGGTGCCATTCAGCATCGACGTCACGCCGCAAGTCACGGTGACGGCCGCCAGCACGGCGGCGATCCCCGACGGAACGCAGGTCCAAGTCGACGTCGACCTGGACGGCGACGGCACCTTCACCGGGGCTGGCGAAACCAATCATACGCTGGCCAGCCTGTTCCACGGCGCCTCGACCTTCGATATCACGCCGGCCGTTCCCCGCGGCGATCAACCCTACAACCTCAAAATGCAGGCGCATGTCATCGATTCCGACGGCGTCGAGGGGCACAGCCCCGTCTTCCTGCTCAAGATCGACACGTTGATGTCCGACGTGCTGGCCAACTACGTGAACACTCCCGCGGCTCAGGACGATCCCGCCTACCATTACTCAAATGCCTTGACGGTGCCCGGCCAGGGCTTCACCTACTATGCGCTGAACATGACCAGCCAGAACTGGCGCACCTCGGCCGACGTCAATCAAACGCTGTGGCAACATTGGGTGCAGATCGTCGTTCCGGCCGGTACGATTAGCAACACCGCCCTGCTGTTGATCGATGGCGGTTCGACCAATGCCAGCCCGCCGGCCAGCCCCGACCCGGCGCTGGTGTTCGCTGCTCTGCAAACGCACACCGTGGTGATCGACTTGAAGGACGTGCCCAACGAGCCGTTGACCTTCACCGGCGACAACCCCACGCGGACGCGCTCGGAAGACGCCATCATTGCCTATTCGTTCGACCAGTTCATGGACCACATCGACGCCCCGAATAACGAAACCTGGCCGGTGCTGCTGGCCATGGTCAAAAGCGCCGTCCGAGCAATGGACAGCGTGCAAAGTTTCATTCCGACGGTCGTGAACAACGCGCACATCGACGACTTTGTCGTCACCGGCTACTCGAAGCGCGGCTGGACGACGTGGCTCACCGCGGCGGTCGACGATCGCGTGAAAGCAATCATGCCGGGCGTGTTCGACAATTTGAACCAGGGCCCGCAGATGGTTCACCACTTTGGGGTGTACGGCGACCGCGATCCCTCCGATCTGAGCGTGGTGGGCGGCTTCTCGGTAGCCGTCCAGGACTATACCGACTTGAACATATTCGAGCGCATGGTGTCGCCCGAGGGCGAGCTGCTTTCGCAAATCGTCGACCCCTATCGGTACCTGAACAACGGACGCTTTACGATCCCCAAGTTGTTGCTCGATTCGGCCGGCGACGAGTTTTTCGTGTCCGACTCGGCCCAATACTACATCCACGATCTGCCCGGAACCGAAAATTACCTGCGGTATTTTCCGAACACGAGCCACGGCTTGGCGGACGCCGCCACCGACGTCTTAAACAGCACCGTCACGTTCTATTCCGCGATCTTGAACAACAGCCCATTGCCGAAGTACTCCTGGACGGTCGAGGCCGACGGATCGATCCACGTGCAAACCGTCGACACCCCGACGCAAGTCAAGCTGTGGCAAATTACGAATCCAACCCAGCGCGATTTCCGCAAGGCGTACCTCGATTTCATCTCCGGCGGCACGATCAACTGGACCAGCTCCCTCCTGACCGACCAAGGAGGTGGCGTTTACGTGGGAAGCACGCCGATGCCCGCATCCGGAGCCACGGCGTTCTTCGTCGAATTGACGTTCGACAGCCCGATCCCGGGCAATCCGTATGTGTTTACGACAGAAATTCACGTCAACACGAATATCGCGCTGGCGGCATGGCCGTTTGCAGTCGCGCCAACCGCTGCAAGCCCCGCCACAGCGGGCATGAGTACCGCGGATATGAACGCCGCCGCGTTTGCGCTGGCGGCTCAAGCGGCCGCGGCTTCGACGGCTGACGAGGCCGCGATCTCGGCCGGCCCGCCGCCGGCAAGCGCGGCCCCCGAGGCCTCGGCCGGAGCAAGCACCAGGGCTGCAACCGACTGCGAGCCGGATGGCTCCGCCAGCGAACTCTCGCCCGAGAGCGGGCCCGATGAAGAGGCCGTCGACTTTGTGTTCGGCGCGGCGCTCGACGAAGTTCTCGTCTGATTCCGCCGCGTCCGCGCGGGGCCTACTTCTTTTCCGCCGGCAGATCAAAATTGCCCTTCAGGTTGTGCCACACGCTGTGAATGTGGTTGGCCACATTGCCGGCCGAGTCGGGCTGCGTGTTGTTGAACTCGATCAAAAACGTCGTTCCCTGAATCCGGTAATCGTGGCCCACGCCCGGCTTGTCCGATCCGGACCAAGAGAACTTGACGTTGCTCATGCCTTCTTTTTCGATCGCGGCCAGCCGCTCGCCGGCCACGTCGGCGGGCAGATTGTGGGCGTACTCTTCGATCAGCGCCCGCAGAATGGCTGCTTGCTCCTTGGTCATTTCACCGGCCGCCAGGCCCACGGCCGCGGAGATCGGCGGCGACGTCTTGCCCGCGTCGCGGACGTCGCTGGGGGCCTTCTCGGCAACGACGGCCGTCTTGCGCTGCTCGGGCGAGAGCGACTGCAAGAGCTGAAATGCCAGCTCTTCTTCCTTGGCCAAAACGCGCAGTCCCTTTTTGAATTCGGGGCCGATGTCCTTGACTTGCGAACTATAGTCGGCCATCAGCACCCCGGGATTCGCGCCGAAAAACGTGGGCGTCGACGAAGTCACCTTGTTGCCGGAGACGACGAAGTTGAGCGAAAGGTGATGCCCCTCAATGCTCAAGCCCCATTGGCCTTGGGCGCCTGGCTGGCCGAAGAGCGTGAAGAAGTAGCGTTGCGGATCGCGCAGCGGCGAGTTCGTCTTGCTCTTTTCCAGCTCGCGCAAGATCGACTCCAACTGCATAATCTTGGTCGCCTTGCCGTAGCCGGTCGCGCTCAGCGCGCTGGCCAGCAGCGCGTGGGCCGCCTTGCGCTGCGCGTCATCCATCTCCTTGATTTGCAGCCCCTTGCGGGTCGGCTTGGGAATGTAATGCCAATCGGTGCGCTGTGGCGTCTCGTAAGGCAACACGGCCTTGGAGCGCTGCTCTTCCGACAGCGTCTGCACGAACTTCGTGGCGGCCGCCGTCATGTCCGCGCCGGTGGCCACCAGCGTCAAATAGCGAAATCCGGCGGCCGCGCTCACGACGGCCAGGCACAACGACACGTACAGGATTCGGCGCTTCATAGCCATGGTGTTCCTCGGTTTTTCAGCCACGATCGGAATGTTGAGCCCGTCAGCGGTCCCCAGTATACCGCCGTGCTTTGCCGATGGCGAGCATTCAACGATCCGCGTCAAATCAGTGCTTGTGATCGCCCGCGTGCGGGTCGAGCCGATGGTGATGGTCGTCGATGTGCAAATGGACCTTCGGCATCGCCTCGATGAGCCGCGCCAGCCCCGCGTCGGTCACCTTCGTGCCGTCGAGATAGAGGGATTCAAGGCTCTTCAGGCCGTGCAGTGTGTCGAGACCGGCGTCGGTAATCGGCATGTCGATGAGGTGCAGAAATCGCAATCGCTGAAGATCCTCCAAACATCCGAGCCCCGCATCGGTGATTCGCGAGCTCGCTATCCTGAGTTGTTCGAGATTCTCAAAGCGGCACAACCGGGCCAACCCGTCGTCGGTGATTTCGCTGCGCGAAAAGTTGACCCGTAGCAGCTTCGACTCCAGGCCGTCCAAAACGTCCAAGTCGCCATCGCGCACCAAGGCACGGTCCAGGCGCACCTGGCTGGAAAGGCCCTCGCGCACGGCTGACGCTTGTTGGGCCAACGTCAATTCCGATGGGGACTCCTGCGTAACGCCGCGGGAAGTCGATCTCGAGCACGCCATGCCCGACAAAGCCGCCAGGCTCAGCAGCGCCAGCGCCGCAGCGCGACGCGAACTCGGCAACGAAGTTGGCTTCATGGAGATTGAGCCCTGCATAGTTGCTCACTTGCGGCACTTGGGACACGCCGTCACGTAGCGCGTTACGCCCGAGCCGCGCGCCTGCCGCACGACCATCAGGTTGCCGCAGCGCGGACAGTATTCTTTGGCTCCGGTCATCTCGCCACGATCGGCCCGCGATTGGCACTCGACGCACAACGTCGAGTCGGGAAAGACTTCCAACCGTTCGCGCGCGATGGGCCGGCCACACGCTTCGCATGCGCGAGCCATGCCCCACTCCTCGTCATTTTCCTCCGCAACGGCCCGCACGACCAGTCCCAGCGTGCCGCATTCCGGGCAGGTAAACTTCGCGGCGGCCGAGCGGAACAATTCGCCGAGAAGATCCGGCTCAGGCTCGGCGCCGCGCCGCACCATTTTCACCCGCCGCAGCCAGTCGATCATCGACGCCGGCCCGCATACCGATACATGCCGGCAGCGCGGACAGGCGAGCTCGGCCAGATCGGACATCGGAAACCTCACGCGTCGTTTAACCGGCGATCGTGCGCCAATCGGCGTCGGCATTGCCCGTCAATCGCGGCAGATCGACCTGCATGGCTTCGGGATATTTTTGCGCGGCGCCGGTGTTGAAGATCACCACGTGCTCGTGCGGGGTAATCCACTTCTCGGCGCACAGTTGCTCGAGCGCGCCGATGCAGGCGGCCGTCTCGGGACAGATCGCCAGCCCTTCGCTTTGCATGCCGAGGGCCATCCACTCGCGAATGCTCGACTCGCTGACGGCCACGGCGCGCCCTTCGCTTGCACGCACGGCATCCAAAATCATGAAATCGCCCACTGCCGAGGGCACGCGAATGCCGCTGGCGATCGTGGCCGCGCCGGCGAACGGCTCGGCGAAGCGCTCGCCGCGTTCGAAGGCACGCACGATCGGCGCACAGCCGTCCGACTGCACGGCAACCATCCGCGGCCGGCGCGAATCGGCGAGCCAACCCAAGCGGGCCAGCTCGTCAAACGCCTTCCACATTCCGATCAATCCGGTGCCGCCGCCGGTGGGATACAAAATCACGTCCGGCAGCCGCCAATCCAACTGCTCGGCGAGTTCCAGGCCCATCGTCTTTTTGCCTTCGATCCGGTATGGCTCTTTTAGCGTCGAAACGTCGAACCAGCCCATCCGCTCTTTGCCGTCGCGCACAATCTTACCGCAGTCGGTGATCAAGCCCGGCACCAGAAACGTCTTGGCGCCCGCCAGGTGGCACTCGTACTGATTGATTGCCGGCGTATCGTCGGGCATGAACACGAAGGCTTCGATGCCGGCCCGCGCGGCATAAGCCGCCATCGCGCCCCCCGCGTTGCCCGCGGTCGGAACGGCCAGACGCCGAATTCCGAACTGCTTCGCCATCGTCACGGCCATCGCCAGGCCGCGACTCTTGAAGCTGCCGGTCGGCAGCCGCGACTCGTCCTTGACCCACATGTTCGACAGTCCGAAGCGCGCCCCAAGCGCGGGCAATGCACCAGCGGCGTCATCGTCTCGCCGAGCGAGACGACTTCGCCCGCGTCGGCGTAAGGCAGCAATTCTCGATACCGCCACAACGCGTGTGGCCGACCGGCGACGACCTCCTTGGTCATCGCCCCACGCACGCGATCCAGATCGTATCGGACCCACAGCGGCCGGTCCTTGTGCAGGGTCTGCGGCCGATCCGCCGGCAGGCTCGTCCCGTCCAAGGCACTTTCCAGGTGGGTGACGAAGCAGGGCATGGCCGGTGCAATTCCGAGGTTTTCAAGCGATGTGGCCGCAATTCAGTGGCACGAACGGGTTCATACCCATCCCCGCCCCCGGCCCAGTGTATCGCCGCCGCCTGCTTTTCAGTACCCATTGACCCGGAACGCGAAACGCGATACCTTTACTTACCGACAAGTAACTTACCGATTGGTAAATTCGCCAGATTCACATGGCCTCCGCCACCGACAATGCGATCGCGAACAAGCTGCTCGATGCGGCTGTCCGTCTGTTTGCGCACAAGGGCTACCCAGGCACGTCGACGCGCGAGATCGTCGAGGCCGCCGGCGTCACCAAGCCCATGCTGTATTACTACTTCCAGAGCAAAGAAGGGCTGTTGGCCGCGGCGCTTGGGCACTTCGTCGACAAGTTCCACGAACGGTTGCGACGCATCGTGGCCGAGCCCCGCGAGGCCGATCGGCAACTGGTGGAAGTGGTGTGGGCCCATCTGGACTTTTGTCAGGAGCACAAGCCTCTGGCCCGACTGTTCTATGCCCTGTACTTCGGACCCGACGACCAGAAAAACCTTCTCGACCTGAACCAATACACGCAAGTCGGGCACGAGTTGTTAATGCAGGGCGTGGCACAGGCGGCCCAGGCGCGCCTGGTGCGGCCCGACTGCGAGGAGTTCCTGGGCATGGCCCTGCACGGAATGATCAACATCTGGGTCATCGCCGCGTTGAATGACGAACTACAGCTGACCCACGAGCTGGCCGGTCGGATCGTCGATGACCTGCTGCGCGGATTTCGTACGACATGACCAACAAGGCCGGCGCGCGTGCCGGTAAGGATATGAATTGCATTTTGCCAAGAATCCGTTTCCGATTGAGTCCGTCGCCGATCGCGATTGTCTTGGCCGCGGCCCTGGCGACCGGCTGCAATCGCAATCGCGAGACTTTGCCCGCTCAGCAGGCCACGTCGTCCGATCAATCGCAAGGGGTCAAGGTGACGGCCGAGCCTGTTACGTTCCGCGCGGTGAAGCGCATCGTCGGCGTGGTCGGTACGTTGCACGGTTATGAAGAGATCAAGTTGGGAGCCAAGGTCGGCGGTCGCGTTCGCAAGATATCGCACGACGTTTCCGACCGGGTTCGCCCCGGCGAGTCGTTGCTCGAAATCGATCCGACCGATTATCAGCTCAACGTTCGACAAGCGCAAAAGGCGCTGCAAGTCGAGTTGGCCAAGCTGGGGCTCTCCGACGCGGCCAACCTTCGCAGCGACGTAAGTCGCATTCCCACCGTGGTGCAAGCGCAACTTCGCCGCGACAACGCCCAAACGCGGCTCGACCGCGTAAAAACACTGGTCGCCAAGAAAGTCAGCCCCGAGGAAGAGCTCACCGAAAAGACCTCCGACTTCCGCGTCGCGCAGGCCGAATACGATAACCAGGTGCTAGTCGCCAAAACCGGCATCGCCTCGATCCAAGTCAAGCAAGAAGCCCTGGCCATTGCGCAGCAGCAGCTGCAAGACTGCCAGATCAAGGTCCCCGCGCCGAGCCAGGCCGTGCTGGGCGCGGAGAAAGGCACGGAGAAGGCTGTTGCCTACGCCATCACCAGCCGTTCGGTTTCCGAAGGCAGCTACGTGATGGAAGGGGCCGAGCTGTTTCAACTCGTCATCGAGCAGCCCTTGAAGTTTCGCGGACGCGTGCCCGAGCGCCGCAGCGGCGAAGTCCGCTTGGGTCAGAAAGTCGAGGTCTACACGGCCGCTTACCAACATCCGTTTGCCGGCGAGGTGGTTCGCATCAATCCTTCGGTCGATCCGAAAACCCGCGCTTTCGAAGTAGAGATTCTCGTACCCAACCTGAAAAGCGAACTGAAGCCGGGCGGATTCGCGAAGACCGCCATTTTGACCAACGTCGACGATCATGCGGCCACCGTGCCGCTGGAAGCGATCGTTCATTTCGCCGGCGTCACCAAGATCTTTCTAGTGGTCGACGGCCGCGCCAAGGAAGTGCAAGTCACGCCCGGCGTGCAGGACAAGCAGTGGGTCGAAATCGCCTCGCTCGCGCTCCCCGAGGGAGCCCAGGTGGTGACCAGCGGACAAACTGCCATCGCCGAGGGAACGGCGGTCGTGATTCGCGAGGTGCCCAAACACGAAGCCGCGACGCTCGCTTCCGATGCCGAGAGCCGCTCATCGTCGGGCCTGCCGGCGGCCCCGATGGCGCGCAGAGAGGCGGCTCCGTGAACATTTCCGAGATCTGCATTCGCCGCCCGGTGTTCACCTGGGTGCTGGTCGGGATTCCGGTCGTGCTGGGGGCCGTATCGTATTTCGACCTGGGAGTCGACCTGTTTCCCAAGGTCGATTTCCCGGTGGTTTCGGTCACGGCGACCCTGCCCGGCACCAGTCCCGAGGAAATGGAGACCAGCGTCACGCGGCACATCGAGGAAGCCGTCAACACGGTCTCGGGCGTGGACGAGATGCACTCGACGGTGCGCGAGGGCGTAACCACGGTCGTGGCCCAGTTCGTGCTCGAGAAGGACGGCGACGTGGCCGCGCAGGAAGTGCGCGACAAAATCTCGTCAATCATGCGGCTGCTGCCCGAAGGCATGGAGCTGCCGCTGGTCGACAAGTTCGATCTCGACTCGTCGCCGATCATGACCATCGGCGTTTCCGGCCATCGCGACGTGCGTGAAGTGACCGAAATCGCCAAGCGCGAAATCCAGGAAGTGCTGCCCAAGGTGCCCGGCGTCGGCCGCGTCTTTCTCTCGGGCGGACGCACGCGAGCCATCAACATCGTGCTCGACATTCACCAATTGATCTCCTTCGGGCTGAGCGTCGAGGACGTGCGGCAGGCGATCTTGACGCAGCATCTGGAAGTTCCCGGCGGAATCGTGCAGCAGGGCCCGCGCGAGCTGGTGCTGCGCACCCTGGGTCGGATCAGCGACGGCGGCCGAATTCGACGAACTGATCGTGGCCAACCGCGACGGCTATCCGATCCGCATCAAGGACGTGGGCCGGGCCGAAGATTCGGTCGAAGAGCCCCGCGGCTTGACCCGGTTGGACGGCGAAAACGCCGTGAGCCTGTTCATCCAAAAGCAATCGGGCACCAATACCGTCAAGGTTGCCGACGGCGTGCAGAAACTACTGCAAACCATCCAGCAGCGATTGCCAGCCGACATCCATATCGAAATCGTCAACGATCAGTCGCGTTTCGTGCGCCGCTCGATGGAGGAAGTCAAGTTTCACCTGCTGCTGGCCGGCGTGCTGGTATCGCTGACAATCCTGCTATTCATTCGCGACTGGCGCACGACGCTGATCGCCACCCTGGCGATTCCCACCTCGATCATACCCACGTTCCTGTTCATGAGCCGAATGGGCTTCTCGCTCAACAACATCACCATGCTGGCGCTGATCCTGGCGATCGGCATCGTGATCGACGACGCGGTGGTGGTGCACGAAAACATCTTCCGGCACATGGAAGAAGGGGGCCTCGACGCCATGTCGGCCGCCCGCAAGGGCACCAAGGAAATCGCCCTGGCCGTGCTGGCCACCAGCCTGTCGCTGGTCGTCATCTTTCTGCCGGTCGCGTTCATGGGCGGAATCATCGGACGTTTTTTCAGCAGCTTTGGCATGACCGTGGCCTTCGCGATCCTGATGAGCCTGTTCGTTTCGTTCACGCTCACGCCCATGCTCTGCTCCAGGTTTTTGAAGCTCGACCCCTCGGAAGTCGGCCACGCGAAATCGAAATCGGGGTTCGTCTACCGCGGCGTCGATTGGTTCTACGGCAAGGTTTTGCGGCTTTCGCTACGATTCCGCTTCATGATCGTGGCGGCTTGCGTCGGCGTCGTGGTCTGCACCGGGCCGATCGCCAGCCGCATGGGCGTCAACCTGGTTCCGCGCGACGATCAAAGCGAATTTCAAGTCACGATCATCACTCCCGAGGGCTACACCCTGGAGCGGGCCGACCAGGTGTTCACCGAAATCGAAGACCGCTTGAAACAACTGCCCGGCGTCACGCATCGATTTACCGTCATCGGCGAAAACAACAACTCGGCGGGCAAGGGACAGGGAGACGTCACCCGCGGCTCCATCTATTTGCGACTCAAGGACCTCGAAGAGCGCGCCTACACGCAGTTCGACGTCATGCGGCTGGCGCGGGTAATCCTCAAGGACTACCCCGACCTGCGGGCCGCGGTGAGCGACGTTTCGTCCATTCAAGCCTCGGGGCAGGACAATCGCGATTTCCAATTGGTTCTGTCCGGCCCCGACCTGGAGCAACTGTCGGCCTACTCCGACGCTCTAATGGGCAAGCTGCGAATGATCCCCGGCCTGATCGACGTCGACACGACGCTGTCGCTGCGCAAGCCCGAAGTGCAGGTTTCGATCGATCGCGACCGGGCCAGCGACCTCGACATCCCCGTGCAGACGATCGCCAACACGCTCAACGTGCTGGTCGGCGGCCAGCCGATCTCGCGGTTCACCGACGGCACCGAACAGTACGATATCTGGCTGCGGGCCGACAAGCAGTTTCGCGGCAATCCGCAAACGCTCCACCTGCTCAGTGTGCCATCGCCCAAAGTCGGGCCTGATCGAACTAAGTAGCCTGGCCAAAGTCACCGAGTCGCGCGGGCCGAGCCAAATCAACCGCTTCAACCGCGAGCGGACCGTCACGATTCTGGCCAACCGCGAGAACATCTCGCTGACGGATGCCGTGGACCAATCCAAAAAAGTCATCGCCGAGATGAATCTGCCGCCGCAGTACACCGCGGAGTTCATGGGCCAATCGAAAACTTTGGGCGAGACCGCCTATTACTTCACGATCGCGCTGGTCCTGAGCATCCTCTTCATGTACTTGATCCTGGCCGCCCAATTCGAGAGCTGGATGAACCCGCTGGCGATCTTGTCGGCGCTGCCGGTAACCATCCCCTTTGGCCTGCTGTCGCTCGTGCTGTTTCGCACGCCGATGGATCTGTACGCCATGTTCGGCCTGTTCATGCTGATAGGCATCGTCAAGAAGAACGGCATTCTGCAAGTCGACAAGACCAACGAGCTGCGCCGCGCCGGCATGAGTCGCGACGCGGCAATCCTGGAAGCCAACCACACGCGGCTGCGCCCGATCCTGATGACCACCATGATGCTCATCGCCGCCATGATACCGATCGCCTTGGGCCAAGGCCCCGGCGCCGGAGCCCGCGCCAGCATGGCCAAAGTGATCATCGGCGGCCAGATGCTCAGCCTGCTGTTGGCCTTGCTCGTCACGCCGGTCACCTATTCGCTGCTAGACTCGATGACCGGCCTATTCCGCCGCAAGAAGCCGGCCGCAACGGTTCAACCGACCGCCGAGCTGGCCGCCGTCGCGGCCGAATAGCGCTTCAGCCGAGTCTTCCATCCGGTGCCACCGGCATCTTGCCAGTGCTCGCCGCCACCACACCGGATTCGGCCAGTGGCACGCTGCGGTTGGCGGCGGTAGACTGCTCGCATTGTCGCCGCCTGTGCCGGCAAATCCGCTTTTTCTGCCGCCGTCAATCGGGGAGATCGTTCGATGCCTGCGCATGAGAAGTCGCGCACTTCAATTTCGAGATTGTCCGCGTTGGCGCTCGTCCTTCTTGCGTGCGCGATGCCGTGTGACCGAGCCCTCGCCGATGATGCCGCCGCCGAACATAGCTATCTCTACGTCGCCACGCCAGGCGTGCGCGATTATCTCGAATACGGCGGGCACGGCCTGCTCGTGTTCGACATCGAGCAGGGGCACAAGTTCGTCAAACGCATTCCCACCGCGGGAGTCGACAAGAACGGCAAGCCCTTGAACGTCAAAGGTATCTGCGCCAGCAGCGCAACGCAGCGGCTGTACATCAGCACGACCAGGCAGCTGATGTGCCTGGATTTGGCGACCGAGAAAATACTTTGGGAGCGAACCTACGACGCCGGCTGCGATCGCATGTCGATCACGCCCGACGGGCGGACAATTTATCTGCCCTCGTTCGAAGGTCCCCATTGGTATGTGGTGTCGGCCGACGATGGCAAGGTGGTGCGCAAGATCGTGACCGATTCGGGCGCCCACAACACGATTTGCGGCCTCTCCGGCGCGTTTGCCTATCTGGCCGGCCTGAAGTCGCCCCTGTTGACCGTGGCCGACACGAAAAGCCACGACGTCAAGACGGTCGGGCCGTTCAGCGCGAGCGTGCGTCCCTTCACGATCGACGGCCGCGAACAGCGTTGCTATGTGAACGTGAACGAACTGCTGGGTTTCGAAATCGGCGACCTCGCCAGCGGACAGAAGCTGGCCAGCGTGGAGGTGCAGGGATTCGAAAAGGGCAAAGTCAAACGGCACGGCTGCCCCAGCCACGGCATCGGATTGACGCCGGACGAAAAGGAGCTGTGGGTGACCGACGGCACCAATCGGCGGCTGCACGTTTTTGACGCCACCACGATGCCGCCTCGACAGCTGCAAAGCATCGAGTTGCGTGATGAGCCGGGCTGGGTCACCTTCAGCATCGACGGCCGCTATGCCTACCCCTCGACCGGCGACGTGATCGAGACCCAAACGCGCAAGATTGTGGCTCTGCTGGCCGACGAACACCGGGGCCCGGTTCAAAGCGAGAAGATGCTCGAAATGCGCTGGACCGGTCCGAAGGTAACCCGCGTCGGCGATCAGTTCGGCATCGGCCGGGTCACGATGCGCCAAAATAGGCGCCCGCGCAGCTAGCTCGCGGCGCGGCGGTCAATTAAACTGGGTTTTCCGAGTCCGCACGCCGCGCATCCCGACCACCATCCCGCCCGTTACCACACAGGAGCAGCTCCTCATGACGAAGTCACCGCAAACCAGCTCGCGTCGCGAGTTCTTGCAAAATACCGGCCGCGTCGCCGCGGCTACGGCGCTAGCGTCGATGGCCGTGCCGGCGGTTCATGCGGGCCAGGACAGCACGATCCGAGTAGCGCTGGTTGGCTGCGGAGGCCGAGGCACCGGCGCCGCGCAAAACGCTCTGAGCGTCAGCGAGCAAGGCATCATCAAGCTGACCGCGATGGCCGACGTGTTTCCGCAGCGCCTCAAGTCGAGCCACGCCAATCTCAGCCAGCAGCTGGGCCCGAAAATGGACGTGCCCGAGGACCGCAAGTTCATCGGTTTCGACGCCTACCAGAAGGCCATCGATTGCCTGAAGCCGGGCGACGTCGCGATCTTCGCGACGCCGCCGGCCTTCCGCTGGGTTCATTTCAGCTATGCCATTCAAAAAGGCCTGAACGTCTTCATGGAGAAGCCCGTCACGGTCGACGGCCCGACGTCGCGAAAAATGCTCGTCCTGGCCGAGGAAGCGCGGGAGAAGAATCTGAAGGTCGGCGTCGGCCTGATGTGCCGTCACTGCAAGGCCCGGCACGAACTGCTCGATCGGATCAAAAGCGACGACATCGGCGACATTACCATGCTGCGAGCCTATCGCATGAGCGGCCCGATCGGTTCGGCTTTTTCAAAGCCCAGGCCCAGCGATGCCAACGAATTGATGTGGCAGATCGCGAATTTCCACAGCTTCTTGTGGGCCAGCGGCGGCTGCTACAGCGATTTCCTGATTCACAACATCGACGAGTGCTGCTGGATGAAGGACGCCTGGCCGGTGCGCGCCCAGGCCCTCGGCGGCCGCCATTATCGCGGCGACTACGTCGATCAGAACTTCGATCACTACGCCGTCGAGTACACCTTCGCCGACGGCACGAAGTTGTGGCTCGACGGGCGCGAACATCCCGGCTGCCACGACGAGTTCGCCAGCTACGCGCATGGCACGAAGGGCTCGGCGATCATTTCTACCGCCTCGCACTCGCCGGCGAAGTGCCGGATTTACAAGGGGCACAACGTCACCAAAGCCGACCTCGTGTGGGCGTGCCGAGCAGCCCGAGAGCGAACCCCTACCAACTCGAATGGAATGATCTGATCGAGGCGATCCGCCAGGACAAGCCCTACAACGAAGTCAAACGGGGCGTTGAAGCCAGCCTGGTCACGTCGATGGGCCGCATGGCGGCGCACACCGGACGCGTGGTCACGTGGGACGACATGCTCAACTGCGACCACGAATTCGCGCCCGGCGTCGATAAGCTGACTCTCGACGGTCCAGCGCCGATCCAGGCAGGCTCCGACGGAAAGTACCCCGTTCCCCAACCCGGCATCACCACGCAGCAGGAATACGTCGTCGCGTAGGGAGCTTTCGTCGAGCGCCGATTTTGGGAATTCGAAATCGCGCAACGCCCCGGCCGGTTGGTCGGGGCGTTTCTCGTTTTGCGGTCGCAGCGCGCGAAGTTCTGAAAATCAAATCGGCCCTTCCAACATTTGTCGCTCGCGCGGCTGCGCAGTGCGCGGTGATTTCGTGAATAGCGGGCGTACTCGCGCCTGTTCGCGCGCGCTGATCGATGTCGCTAGCCTAATCATCGAATCGGCAATCTGGGTCATCCAGGAAATTTCTCTGGCCACGCCTTGACGGTCTCGGACCCCCTGCCTCGTTCCCTGCGAGAAATACCCCCAAACAGGTTAGTCAATACTGCCAAGTGAGGGATTATCGTATTGCCACTTATGACTCTAAATCGTTTAAATTGAACTAATTACGGCCGAATATCAATGGGCATGTTGGATAAATTAAACAAAATGGGATAAAAATGTCGCCGAACTGTTGACAGTTGTAAACATCGTTACTAATCTCGACTTTGACTGCTGCGCAGCGTCAACGAGCTTCGGTGGAAAGCGGAACAGAAAAGTGCTGTCTGCGACCCCACAAACTACCACTTCCAGGGGGTTACGTCACGCGTGTGTGAGGGCCTGCGGCCTGGCAGTGAAGAATGCGGTAGAACACTCATTTCGAAAGGACAACTAAGATGAAGAATTTGTGCATCCTTTGCGCCGCGATTGTGCTGGTCGCCAGCATGTCGGCGGTCGTCTCGGCTGGCGAGCTCTCGGTTCCCAAGTCGACCCTGAACAGCATGGGTTTCTCGAGCGTCAGCGTGATGTCGGACAACGACGGCCTGGCCGTCCGCGGCAAGGGCACCAGCGCCAGCGTTTGGGGCCAGAGCACCGCCGTTTTTGGACCGAACACCTCGACGAATGGCTACAGCGCTTCGGCCAGCCACTACTTTGGCAGCTCGACCGCCGTTGGTCACAACAACAGCTTTGCTGGCATCACCAACACGTTCGGTCACTTCACCAGCTCGACGATCGTCTCGGCCGGCGGCAGCTCCTCGGCTTTCGCCCGCTAGTCTCGTCTAGTGTTCAGGTGGTCTGATTTTTCGGCTTGCCTGATGATTCAAGCGGCCCTGTCACCGAGTGATCGGTAACAGGGCCGCTTTTTTTGATTGCTCGGACGTCGGACCGGGCTTAGTACATGATGCCCGCGCCGATGTTGAACCCGATCATGCTAAACAGGATGTCTCCGGCGCTGGCGTTCGCGTCGGTCGCGGCGGCGGTGGCGATGGCAACCGATGTCGCCGTGGTGTTCAAACCGGGATTGCTATCCCAGTATTGATACTCCAATCCCGTGCGGACGAAGGCCCGTCCGGGCAGGCATCGCAGCTGCGCGTCCCATTGAATACCCAGCTGCAATTCGCCGACAAACAACGTCCCATCTCCCGAGGCGGCCGCTCCATTGGTCGACGTGGCGGCCAGGCCGGCCGTGGCGCTGGTCTGCGAGACCGCGTCGCCCGTGCCCCACAGGAACGAATACCGGTTGGCAAAGTAGAACTTGAAGGGCGAATCGCAGCAGCCGATCGGGCGCAGGCCCCACAGCCCGAACGTGATGCCCGTGCCGTTGAACTGCTGGCTGGCGAAGCTGGTCGACGCCGTGTCGCCGGCGGCGGCAGGCAGTCCACCAAAGCTCGTCACGTTCAAGCTGCGATCGTTATTGACCGACGCATGGCGGGCACCGCCGAAGCCGTACAACTGCCAATCGCCCGCAAAGAAGCGCCGTTGCACTTCCAGGTCGAACGTGTAGGCCTTGAAGCCGTCGAACGAAGTGATACCCGCGGTCGGCACAGCGGGGTTTGATGGCGTGAAGCCGGTCACCCAATTGCTGGCGTTCCAATAACGGCCGACAAATCCCCACTTGCATCCT
This sequence comes from uncultured Planctomycetia bacterium, assembly GCA_963801675.1. Lineage (GTDB taxonomy): Bacteria > Planctomycetota > Planctomycetia > Pirellulales > PALSA-1355 > PALSA-1355. The sequence goes on along the minus strand of CAWDFN010000001.1, from coordinate 4,642,954 downwards.
TGGACGCCCAGCGTAATCCGCGGCCCCACCAGCAGGCTGCCATCGGTCGAGCCGAGCGTCGACGACGTTTCGACCGTTTGGACGCCGTTCGGGTTGGCGACCGTCGACGTCAAAAAGTCACGGTGAAATTGCGGCCAAAAGAACGTCGCCTCGACATTCGCTATCAGCGAATACACCGGGTCACAGCAGACGTCATCGCAGGGAAGCGAGCAGCAGCCGGCCGGCGCTTGTGCGGCCGCGGGGGCCGGAGCGGGCGTTTCGACCGGGGCCGGCGGCGCCTGCTGCGAGGTCGTCGCTTGTTCGGTGTCCCAACTGTTGTTCGTGGCAAGGCGGACGACCGACATCCGCGAGTCGGCTGTGCCATCGCCTTGTAACTCATCGCAGAATCCTTGCACTGGCACCGCGCATCCGAACGCAGCTACCAGGGCGCACAACCACTCCTTACTAATTCTCATGGTCTCATCCCTCCAGGGAGAGTGCGCAGACTACGTGTCCGCAATGGTGAATCGAACCGACAGGATGTACACGCCAGTTACACGGCTGGAACCTGGGCAGTTCCGCTCGCAATCGGAGCTAGCGTTCCCGACTAATCCCGTCACGGAGATCAGTAAAAAACGCCGACTAGTGCTAGCCAGTCGCCGCCGTGTTTTTCGTTGCAGGTTTCATCGTCCGCACCTTCGGATAAATTCATGCGGCAAGTCGCTGTCGATTCGACAGTTACAAACCGCAACTCCGGAATATGCCGTACCACCGCCACAATCGGCACAACTTCACAGTGCGTCCCCGGCAGGACGTCATCTATTAACCCCAACCGTGCAGCTACCCGGGACTCTCCGTGAGCAAGGCGTAAGTGCCTTAGCTCTCAGCACATACGCAGACACCAGCTGCAGCCTTCCGCTCGTCGGCGGCTGAGCAGACCGCTGGCCACGGTTCCGCGAGACTGTCCACCCTGGGACGCCGGCCATGGCACCGTCGAAATGCCGCAAAATCCGGGATAATCGCGTGGTAGCATCCATGCGGGATGTAACTCGTGGTTCTTGATGGAAAGCTAGGCAAACCTTGCCGATTCTTCCACATGTGACGAACTTTCTCATATTGCAGGAATTGTCGGTCGATCCAGTTAAACGCATACCGCTGACCTCAACGGCCCGGCAGTTTCGTTATGGTCCGCGCGGATGTATGAACCGGAGAGCTCACGCATTGGCAAATCCCGTTGCCTTGTCGCGCGCGTTGAAACCGGCCGTGTCACTGTCAAGTTCGAGGGGGGTGGGTCATGGATGATCCGAGTATTGCCAGCCGCGTGAAAGCGCCGCAGCGAATCGCTCGACGAGTGTGCGCGTTCGCATGCTCTCTGCTGGTTGCGCTGCTGCCATCGGCCGCGGCCGCCGGCGATCGCGACACACTGCGGCCATTGCCGCCAATCTCCGAAACCCGGCCCGATGCGGTCATCCCTAGTGCCGAGCCGTCGTCCACCCGTGCTGCCCTCGGCGTGACCTATCCGGAGCAGATCGAATTCTACAATCGCACGCAGCCTGCCGCGGGCAGGCAAAACTTTCAGCTCCTGAGCCAGCAAGAGCCAGCTCGGGCGTTCACCCCAAACAACCGGCCTTTCCAGTTGGCGGTTTCGCAAGAGCCGCCGCCGCCGGAGGACGACCCGAGCACGAACCCGTTTGACGACAAGCCGGCGGCCGACGAAAAGAAGCCCGCCGAGGCTCAGGGTGAACAACAGAAATTCGGCCGAGAGCCGGTGAGCAACGCGATGCAGTTTTTGCGGACCCAAGACACGCTGCTGAAGCCGGGCTCGTGGCAGTTCGATACCGGCTTTGCCTACACGCAATTCGACAATGACTTTCCGGTTGGAATTACCAGCGGCGGACCCAACCTCACGGACGTGGTCGAAGGCCATCTGCGTCAACGCCTGGTCTATACGCCCTTTGCGCTGCGATACGGATGGAGCACCAACGTGCAGTTGTTCGGTGTCCTGCCGGTCGGCTTTTCCAATAATCAGATCTCGACGATTGGCGTCAGCGACGCGCATAACTCGGGCGGCCTCGGCGACCTCACGGCAGGCGCCACGCTGCACCTCATTGAAAGCTGCGACGATCGACCCGATATCCTCGCCACGCTGGCCATGACGCTGCCGACGGGCAACTTCAACGCGCCGGTCGCCAGCGTGGTGCCAGGATCGGCCCTCGGACAAGGATTTTGGGCCATCTCGGCCCAGCTTCTGTGCATCAACCGATATGATCCCATCATCGTTTACTACGGCGTCGGGTATCGCCATCTGTATGAAAGAACGTTCAACGGCGCACTCTTCGCCCCTGGCGAGCAGATCAGCTATCAAATGGGGGTCGGCTTCGCGGTGAACGACCGCGTCACGCTCAGCACGACATTCCAGGGCTTCTATATCTCGGACATTCTCATCGACCGCTCGGACTTTCCCGGCACGAACGTCGAACCGATGAGTTTAAGATTTGCCGCGACCATCGCGCGCCGGGATCGCATAATCGAGCCGTTTGCTCTGATCGGCATGACCGACTTTGCCCCGAACGCCTCGCTCGGAATCACGGTGACGTTTTACTAAGGACAGCCGCCAGGCACGTGCGTGCGCGGCTCGACGGCCCGAACGGCCCATCTCGCGGAGAGAAGCATCATGCTGCATGCCATTTCTGCCCCAACGCGCCGCCGCGGCTGGGCATGGCTGATCGTGGCCCTCGGCTGCGGGCTCGGCTCGCCGACCGCGGCCAACGCCCAAGCGGAACGCGCCCCGATCCGCGATCCGGAGCGCACGTTTCGCACCTATGTTTGCAGCTACAAGGAAATCCAGCAGTTTCAAATCGTGATGCAGAAGTACGATTATTCGTGCGGCGCCGCGACACTCGCCACGATCGTCCGCTATTACTGGGGCGATAACCTCGACGAAGTCCACTTCTTGAAGTTGCTTCCCAAGCTCAAGCTGACCGAAAAGGAGCTCAAGGACCGCGTTGAAAACGGCCTGACGCTCACCGACTTGCGAGACCTGGCCAACATGGCCGGATATCAGGCCACCATGGCCAAGGTCAAGTTCAGCGAATTGGCCGAAGCCAAGGTCCCGGTCGTGGTGGGCATCACCGTGCGAAAGCACGAGCATTTTGCAGTCTTTCGCGGCACGGACGGCCGCTACGTCTACCTGGCCGACCCGATTCGCGGAAACATTCGCACACCGGTCGAATTGTTTCTCGAGCAGTGGCAGAAGAACGCCATCCTGATCGTGGCCAAACCGAACACGGAAGTGAAAACGATCAACCCCATGGGCGTGCGCGGCTCGGAAATCGTTCGTGGCGAGCTCAACGACCAAACCGTGCGGCGTAACGCGATGACGCCGATGATACCGTTTTGGATCTTCCCCACGTTCTGACCACGCGGTCGCCGAGCCGGCGATTCTCAAAGCGTAAGCTCTCGCCCAACCCCTCGGCCCTCGACCCGTCGCCAGCAAAGCGGTGACGCCGCCTGGGTCATCCCGCCGCGACTCTCCCGCGGGGGCGAATTTCATCGCGGGTAGCCGGGCTCTCGCTCGGCGCGCTGCCTGAGGATTTCCGCGGGATAATGCGGGAATTTTACAGTGAATACATAAACTAGGATAAAAATCCAATCAAACCGTTGACAGGCTATCGCAGTCTTACTAGTTTACGTACTTGCTGAATGCTGCGCAGCATTAAATCAGTTTTGTCGGTTGCAGCGGGGCTGGGCCTGCAAGTGCTCCCTCGCGAAATGGACTGCTCATATCTCTTCTAACACCCTGAGGACACTACGATGAAGAAGTTTGCCATTCTATGCGCCGCGACGATAGTCGTTGCCAGCCTTGCCGTTACGGTCAAGGCCGGCGAAATCTCTCAATCCACTTTGGGAAGCATGGGTTTGGGCAGCATGCACCAGATGTCGGACAACGATGGCTTGGCGATCCGCGGCAAGGGAGCCATCGCCTACGTCTACGGCCAGAGCACCGCTTCGGTACCGGGTGCCAGCTCGACAAACGGCTACAGCGCCATATCCAGTCACCGTTATGGCGCCTTCGCGATTGGTGCCAACATCAGCGCCGCGTTGATCATCAGCCCCTACGGCAGCGCACTTACAGTTGCCGGCGGAGCCTCGGCTGCTTTTGCCAAGTAGGTCGTGTTGACGCGGTAGATGCCCGGGCAGTCCACTGCTGAAGTACCCGGAAAAATCAAGCGGCCCTGCTGCCGAACCGATCGGCCGCGGGGCCGCTTTTTTTGATCCGCGGCGAGTGTCACGCGGGCCTGTGGTCGACTCCCTTGGCGGCGGTATCCTCGATGCAGGCCCTATCACCCGCAATATCGGACCACGCCCAATCCTTGGGCGTTACCGGCGCGATGGTCACAACCCTAGCCTTTGCAACAAGCGGCATGCGCGCCACAACCGCTACAGCTTCGGCTTGAAATCGGACGATCTGCTCGCGGCGCACGCCGACGTTGCTGCTTGTAGCGATCGTCACGCCGCGTCGCGCGAGGATATTCGCCGCATCCGACAAATGCGCGTTGCGATGACTTTGCAGGTTCTTCCGCGTCTTCGTGGCCTCCTCATTTTGTCGGAGATGTTGGTCGATCCAGTTAAACGCATGGTGCGGAAGTCAACGGCCTCGGAACTTCGTTACGGTCCGAAAGTTCAGAACCGTCGGCAAATCCGCCAACTCGCGCACGTCGCGAGTCGCAGTTTCGACAACAGGCAAGCCACGGATGGCTTGCCAGGTTCTCGTTCGAGGGAGAAGGGTCATGGACGATCCGAACTTTGTCCCCTCCTTGGCAGGGTTGCGCCGATCGGCTGCGCGTCTTTCGGCATTGGGATTCTGCCTGGCGGTGCTTTCGACGGCACACGCGATCGCCCAAGAGCGCCGCGAGTTTCGTCTGCCGCCGGTTTCGCCCAACGCTTATCTGTCGGAGCCGGCGCCGGAGGTCCCGCCCCCGCCCCACGGAACCACGAGCGTCGCCGGCTTTCCTCAAAGCAGTCGCCGTAACTTTGGTCCCCTTCCGGCAGGCCCGCCAGCAACTCCGCCGGCACCGAAGTTCCAGCTCTTGAGCCAGCAAGAGCCGGTCGCTCCGCCCGAAGGCGCCGCCGAGCAGCCGATCGCCGAAAAGCCCCAGGGCCAAGGCGACCAGCCGCCCACCTACGGCCAACAGCCGATCAACAATTCGCTGCAATTCTTGCGAACGCAGGACGTGCTGCTCAAACCGGGCGCGTGGCAATTCGACACCGGTCTGGCCTATGCCCTGTTCAACAACGATTTCCCCGTGGCAGTGCTTGACGGCGGCGGCAATGTCGTCGGCGTGGTCGAAGGAGACGTGCGCCGTCGCTTGCTCTATTCGCCGTTTGCTCTGCGCTACGGGTTGACCACCAACGTGCAGCTGTTCGCCGTCCTGCCCGTCGGCTGGTCGAACACCCAGGTTTCGACGGTGGGCACCAGCGACAACGTCAACAAGGGGAGCCTGGGCGACTTGACCGCCGGCGCGTCGGTGCATCTGTGGGAGGCCGACTGCGACTGTCCGGACGTGATAGGCACCTTCGCGTTCACGGCGCCGACCGGCGACTTCACTACGCCGATCTTCGGACTGGCGCCAGGTTCGACCTTGGGTCAGGGCTTTTGGGCCGTCTCGGCCTCGCTGCTGGCCATCCACACCTACGACCCCGTCATCGTCTTCTACGGTGCCGGCTATCGGCACCTGTTCGAGCGGTCCTTCGACGGAGCGCTGTTCGCCGCCGGCGAACAAATCAGCTACCAGCTTGGCGTCGGTTTCGCGGTCAACGACCGCGTCACGCTCAGCTCCACGCTGCAAGGCTTCTACATCACCGAAACCCGTATTAATGGCGACACGATTCAAGGCACCAACATCGAGCCGATCAGCTTGCGGTTCGCGGCGACGATCTCACGCCGCAATCGCATTCTCGAGCCTTTCGCCACCGTCGGCATGACCGAGAGTGCCCCGGCCGCGCAGATGGGCGTCACGGTCACCTTCTATTAACGCCGGCAATTCAGGGTCCGCGATTCAACACGGCAACGCCGAAAGGACAGGATCATGTTGCAGGCCACTCGGGCGAGATCGCAAGGCTTCGGCTGCTGGTTACTGCTGGCGGCAATCGGTTGCCTGCTCGTTATGCCCGGCTCAGCATCGGCCCAGACGATGATGCGCGCCCCATCCGCGACCCGCAACACATCTTCATGAAGCATGTTTGGAGCTACAAGGAAATCAAGCAGTGGCAGGTGGTGATGCAGAAGTACGACTATTCGTGCGGCGCGGCGGTGCTCGCCACGATTGCCCGTTACTACTGGGGGGACAAAGTCGACGAAACCTATTTTCTGGAAATGCTCCCCAAGCTGGCGCTCACCGACGCCGAACTGAAAGATCGCGTCGAGAACGGCCTGACGCTCACCGACCTGCGCAACCTGGCGCAAAAGGCAGGGTACGACGCATCGATGGGCAAGGTGGAATTCAGCGAGTTGGCCGAAGCCCGCGTGCCGGTCATCGTCGGAATCACCGTCCGCAAGCACGAACACTTCGCGGTCTTTCGCGGCACTGATTGGGCCTACGCGTATCTGGCCGACCCGATTCGCGGCAATGTGCGCACGCCGGTGCCCGAGTTTCTCGACCAGTGGCAAAAAAACGGCATCCTCGCCATTGCCAAGCCGAATACGCCGGTCAAAAAAATCAATCCGATGGGCATTCGCGAAGACGAAGTCTACCGCGGCGAGATGAACGACCAGCTCGTTCGCCGCAACGGCCTCACGCCCGTTATACCTTGGCCGGTTCGCGTTGGACCCTGATCAGGAAGGGCTGCCGATTGACGCTGGATTGCGCGACGTCGAACTACGATAATCGTGAAACGGGCATGGCGTCGCAAGCCCCGTTACGGTCCAACGGTTCGAGCTCGGTAGCCTCCCGTGAGCCAATCCCGCGCAATCGCGATTTCTCAAGCCGCGGCCTGGTGGTTGGCCCTCGCGGCGTGCCTCGGCGCGGGCCGGCTCGCGATGGCCGCAGACAGCGCAACGCGCCCGCCCAACATCCTGCTGATCCTGGCCGACGACCAGCGCTGGGACACCATCGGCGCGCTAGGCAACTCGGAGATCCGGACTCCCAACCTCGACCGTCTTGTGCAGCGCGGTTTTCATTTCTCCAATGCCTACAACATGGGCGGAATGATCTCGGCGGTCTGCTGGCCCAGCCGGGCGATGCTGGTCACGGGCCGGTCGCTGTGGCGGATTCCGTCCGACACGAGCCTCCGCAAGCCGCCCCCCGGCGTGCCGCTGTTGCCGACCGTGCTGGCCGACGCGGGTTACGCCACCTGGCACTGCGGAAAAGGCAGCAGCTCCTGTCGCTTCGGCAACGCCGCGTTCGCCACGACTATCGAGATCGACGGCCGCACGGCCAACTCGGCCACCGAGCACGCTGATCGGCTGATCGAATTCCTCCGCCGGCACGACGGCCAGCAGCCGTTCTTCGTCTGGCTGGCGCCGGTTGTGCCGCACGACCCGCGATTGGCGCCCCCGAGTTCACCCGGCTGTACGATCCGGCCAAGATCTCGCTCTCGAAGAATTTCATGCCCGCGCACCCGTTCGACAACGGGGCGCTAGTGGGTCGCGACGAGAACCTGGCGCCCCATCCGCGCACGCCGGCCGTCATGCGACAACACCTGGCCGACTATTACGCCACTATCACGCATCTGGACTTCGAAGTCGGCCGCATCCTCGGCGAGCTCGACCGTCTCGGCCTCGCCGAAAACACGATCGTCATCTACACCAGCGATCAGGGCCTCGCCGTGGGCGGACGGCACGGCCTGATGGGCAAGCAAAACCTCTACGAGCACGTCAAGCCGCCGCTCGTCGTTGCCGGACCCGGCATCCCGCACGGACAGTCCGACGCCCTGGTCTATCTTTACGACCTGTTCCCAACCATTTGCGAGCTGGCCGGCGCCAAGACGCCCCCGGTCGCGGAAGGCAATAGCCTGCTGGGCATCATGCACGGCAAGCAGACCAAAATCCGCGACTGGCTATTCACCGCCTATATCGCCGGCCAGCGCATGATCCGCGACGACCGCTGGAAGCTGATCCAATACAACGCCTCCGGCGTCCGCAACCGCCAGCTTTTCGACCTGCAACAAGACCCCGACGAGCTTCGTAACCTGGCCGAAGACCCAGCCTTTGCCCCTCAGCGCGAGCGCCTCGAACGCCTAATGCTCGAAGCCCGCAAACAGTTCGCAGACCCCGTCGACTTTTGAAAAAAGGTTCCTGGAACCTTTTTTCGCACGACGCGCGCCGATAGCTCGACACGGCATAATTTCGCACCCTAGAATGCCGGCTCCGACCCTGCTGCAATATCGCTCGCCGTGACTTTGGAGATTACCGTTGGCAATGAATCGCAAGCCTGTTCTTTTGATTGCGCTCTCCTTAACCGTGCTCGCCAGCACGCCCGATCTCCGCGCGGCCGACGCTCCGCCGATCAACCGGCCCGCGCGCCGAACATCGTCTTCATCTTCTCCGACGATCACGCCTATCAGGCCATCAGCGCCTATGGCGAGCCGCGCAAGCTGCTCGAGACGCCGAACATCGATCGGCTCGCGCCGCGAGGGCATGCGATTCGATCGCTGCCTGGTGCCCAACTCGATCTGCGGGCCCAGCCGGGCCACGGTCCTGACCGGCAAGTACTCGCACCTCAACGGCTTCTACAACAACACGAACAGCCGCTTCGACGGCTCGCAGACGACGTTTCCCAAGCTGCTGCAAGCCGCCGGATATCAGACGGCCATCGTCGGCAAGTGGCATCTCGTTAGCGACCCGACCGGCTTCGACTACTGGCACATCCTGCCGGGCCAGGGTGTCTACTACAACCCGCCGATGATCAAGGACGGCGAGAAGATTCAGCACCAGGGCTACACGACCGACATCATCACCGACTTGAGCCTCGACTGGCTCAAAGGCCGCGACAAGTCCAAGCCGTTCCTGCTGATGTGCCAGCACAAGGCGCCGCATCGCGAGTGGGAGCCGGCGCTGCGGCACCTGGGACACGACGGCGACCGCGTCTATCCCGAGCCGGAGACGCTGTTCGACGACTATGCCGGCCGCGGCCTGGCCGAGCACGACCAGGACATGACGATCGCCAAGACGATGAATCCCAAGGACCTCAAGCTGACCGCGCCGGCCCAGTTGAAGCCCGAGCAGCGGGCCAAGTGGGACGCCTACTACGAGCCGCGCAACGAGGCGTTCCGCCAGGCCAAGCTCACCGGCCGCGACCTGGTGCGCTGGAAGTATCAGCGCTACATGCACGACTACCTCGGCATGTCAAAGGCGGTCGACGAGAGCGTCGGCCGGCTGCTGAAGTTTCTCGACGACGAGGGGCTGGCCAGCAACACCGATCGTGTCTACTGCTCCGACCAGGGCTTCTACCTGGGCGAGCACGGCTGGTTCGACAAGCGCTGGATCTTCGAGGAGTCGCTGCGCACGCCGCTGCTGGTGCGCTGGCCGGGCGTGACGCCGCCGGGCACGGTCAACGACGATCTGGTCTCGAACCTCGACTTCGCCGAGACGTTTCTCGAAGCCGCCGGCCGCGCCGGTGCCCGCCGAGATGCAGGGCCGCAGCCTCGTCGGCATCCTGTCCGGCAAGACGCCCGCCGACTGGCGAAAGTCATTCTACTACCACTACTACGAATATCCGGCCCCGCACCACGTCCGCCCGCACTACGGCGTCGTGACCGACCGCTACAAGCTCGTCCACTTCTACGGGCCTGACACCGACTATTGGGAGCTGTTCGATCTCGAAAAAGATCCGCGCGAACTGCAAAGCGTATTCGGCCAGCCGGCTTACGCCGAGACGCAAAAGAACCTCGAAACCGAATTGATCCGCCTGCGGACCGAACTGAAAGTTCCCGAGCGCGACGCGCCCGAGGCCTCCGGCACTCGCCCCAACGGCGGCCGACCGAAGGCCGCCGCCAACAAGAAATGATGCGCACCTTTGCACTGTTCGTGGCAGCGATCGTCTCGGCTGCGCGCCCGCGCCGGCCGCCGACGCGCCACGGCCGCGCCCCAACATTCTGTGGATCACCAGCGAAGACCACGGACCCCACATGGGCTGCTACGGCGACACGTTCGCCACCACGCCCAACGTCGACCGCCTGGCGGCCAAAGGCGTGATCTATGCGCACGCCTGGTCGTGCGCCCCGGTCTGCGCCCGGCGCGCACCACGTTGATCTCGGGCCTGTATCCCCCCTGCACCGGCAGCGAACACATGCGCAGCATGGTCGCCTACCCCGCCGGCAAGAAGATGTTTCCGCAGTTGCTGGCCGAGGCCGGCTATTATTGCACCAACAACGCCAAGGAGGATTACAACCTGGCGCAGCCCGGCCGCGTGTGGAGCGAATCGTCGCGCCAAGCGCATTGGAAAAATCGCCCGGCCGGCCAGGCGTTTTTCGCCGTTTTTAATTCCGAGAAGAGTCACGAGAGCAAAATGCGCCAGCGGCCGAACACCGCGGTGCACGACCCGCTTAAGGTTCGCTTGCCGGCCTATCACCCCGACACGCCCGACGTGCGGCAAGACTGGGCCCAGTATTACGACGTCGTCAGCCAGGCCGATGCCGACGCCGGCCGGCGCTTGCAAGAGCTCGACGAGGCCGGCCTGACCGACGACACGATCGTTTTTTATTTCGCCGATCACGGCTCGGGCATGCCGCGCAGCAAGCGCTCGGCGTGCAACAGCGGGCTGCAAGTGCCGCTGGTGATTTACATTCCCGAAAAGTTTCGCGATCTCCGCCCCAGCGATTACCGCAGCGGCGGCACGTCGGACCGCCTGGTGAGCTTCGTCGATTTCGCTCCCACGGTGCTAAGCCTGGCCGGCATCGAGCCGCCGGAGTGGATGCAGGGTTTCGCGTTTCTCGGTCCACACGCCCGGCCGCCGCAGCCGTTCGTGTTTGGCTTCCGCGGGCGAATGGACGAACGCTACGACATGGTTCGCAGCGCCACCGATGGACGCTACTCGTACGTTCGCAATTACATGCCACACAAAATCTACGGCCAGCACGTCGCGTACATGTTCCAGACCCCCACCACGCGGGTCTGGCATGGGCTGCTCGCCGAGGGCAAGCTCACGCCGGCCCAGCGACTTTTCTGGGGCACGAAGCCGGCCGAAGAGCTCTACGATCTGACGACCGATCCCGACGAAGTCAACAACCTGGCCGGCTCGCCGCAGCATCAGCAAACACTGGTCAAAATGCGCAAAGCCCAGCAGGACCTGGCTCTGCGGATTCGCGACGTGGGCTTTCTGCCCGAGGGAGAGATTCACGACCGCTCGGCCGGCACAACTCCCTACGACATGGGGCACGACGACGCCCGCTATCCGCTGGCGCGGATCTTTTCCACCGCCGAACTGGCCGCCGGACTGAGCCCGGCCGCGGTGCCGGGCCTGCTACAAGCGATGAAGGACCCCGACAGCGCCGTGCGCTATTCGGGCGCGCTTGGTCTGCTGATGCGCGAAACCTCGGGCGTGCGAGCCGGCCATGACGAGCTGACGGCCGCGCTTTCCGAGCCGTCGCCATACGTTCGCATCGTCGCCGCCGAGTCGCTGGCCCGTTTTGGCGGCGAAGCCGATCGCGACCGCGCGCTGGCGGTTCTGGCCGAATTGGCCGACGCAGGCCGCAACAACGTGTTTGCGGTGATGGCCGCCTTCAACGCGATCGATGCCTTGGGGCACAAAGCCGCGCCACTGGCGGCCACCCTGCGCGCGCTACCGCACAGGGCGGCGGTGCCCCATGCTCGTTATGCCGATTACGTGCCGCGGCTGTCGGAAGTCTCGAGATAGTGATAGTATTGACGACCTACCGGTCGATCAGTCAGGCTGTTATCTTGTTCGACCGTAGCGCCGTCGGCCCGGTTCCGTTGCACAAACCTGCGGTGGCAAATGCCCAAACCTCGCCCCACGCAATTCATCGAAGTCGGCGCGCGACTGCCCGAGTGCCTGGGGCTGTTGGGTTTGAAGCCGCCGGTATCCGAGAACGACGTCAAAGAGGCCTTTCTCGACAAGGTCAAGACGGCGCATCCCGACCATGGAGGCGATCCCGAGGAGTTCAAGCGGCTGCAGGAAGCCTTCGAGCAAGCCACCGAGTACGCCCGCTTCAAGGCCGGGCGCATGCAGTGGCTCAGCGGCTGGGTCGAACAGTATGCCGAGCAACAGCAGATTGTCGACGAGATCAAGGCGCTGGGCGGCACCGTCGAGGTCGAAAGTGTCGACTGGGCCACGCAATCGATCGGCTCCGACTTTGCGACCGTGCTCGACCGCATCCAGGCGGTGCGTCTCAGCGGTCCGCAAATCGACGACGACACCATCCGCCGGCTGGCCGAGCGCTGGCGGCCGCTGGCCGGTTTGCAGCGGTTGGAGCTTCTGAACACCGGCATCACGTCGATCGGTCTGCGCCAGATCGGCGGTCTGGTGAACCTGCTGCATCTCGACCTGACAGGCACCCCCGTCGATCGCGAAACCCTGCAAACCGTCCTGGAAAAGCTCGACCGCCTGCAATCCATCGTCCTGACCGACACCGGCATCGGCTCGCTGTCCCGCATGCGCCTGCGCTACGCCAATCGCGGGCTGAAGATTACGGTGTAATGGGGCGAGCGGCGGCGTCACAGCCACGCGCGCAGGAATTCGCCGACGGCCAGTCCGACTAGCGTGCCGATGGTGTAGCCCCAGATGCCGATCAAGAGCGCGGGCAACACCAGCTTCGACCAGCCCATGGCGATGGCCATGGCGGCGGCGGTGGGCGGGCCGCCGATCGAGGCGTTGACGGCTAGTGCCAGATGTTCCAGATCGAGCCGCAAAATGCGCCCCAGCCCGAACGCGACCGCCATGTTCGCCACCGCCATGATCAGGCAGAAGACGAACATCAAGGGCACCTTCGTGAACACCTCCCACAAGTCGGCTGGCAAGCCGATCACGAACAGGAACACGTACAGCATGTAGCCTCCCATCTCCTCGGCGCCGTGAATGCGCGCCAGTTGCCGATGGGCGAGCGTCGCGACCAGCGTGGACCAGGCCGTGATGTGCACGAACAGGTTGCCTGCCACTTCGGCTAGCGCCGTGTCGCCAAGCGCGTCCCGCACCAACCGCGACGTGGCGTGCGAGCTGGCCAGCACCGTCACGGCGATGGCCAGTGCGGCCGCGATATCCAACAGCGAAATCTCCTTGCGCCGCCAATGTTCGGCCGCCAGCTGCCGGCTGTCGACCGCTTCGGCCGTGTGCGGATGCGGATACCAACGCCGGGCCCAGCGGCTGCGGCAGATCAACAACAGTGCCATGAACACGCCGGCCATGATGAAGTTGTCGGCCACCAGCAGCGGCCCGATTACGTTCTCGCTGATTTCGTACGATCGGGCGACCGCGAAGAAGTTCACCCCGCCGCCGATGTAGCTGGCCGTCATGATGGCCGAAACTTCCGGCACGTCGGTCATCGATCGATGCAGCACCGCGGCCGCGGTCAGCGCGCCCGCGACCGTTCCGATCGAGGCCAGGTGAAACGCCACGAACAGCCAGCCCGTCGAGCGCACGATGTGCATCACGTTGGCCCGGAATAGCAGCAGCGGCATGGCCAGCGGCACGAGGCTGTCTTGCACGACGTCATACACGCCGGCCTTGGGCGGCATGATTCGCAAATTGGCCAGCACCATCGCGATACACAGCGCCAGCACCGGCCCGCTGATCTTGGCCGCCCAGGTAAAGGTCTGCTCCAGCCAGATGCTGGCCGCCACTCCACAGAGGATCACCGTCCACAGCATCCAGACGTCGTCGCTAGCGATCAGCGTTTCCATCAATCGGGTGTCACTGCCCTGCGATGGTTTGGTCGGCGCGGCGAGGCAGGACCATGTTGGCCAGCACGGCGGCGACGGGCTTGCCGCTGGCGTCGAGCTGAAACACCACGTGTTCCTCGTCGTACATGCCCGGCGGCATGCGAAACGTCACGCGGTTGACCGGCGTCAGGCGGTATTCGTATTCGTTCTCGGCCAAGGCATAAAGATGGCCGTTGCGAATCGAAATTACCAGCGGGATGAACGGCAGGCCATAGCTGCCGACCAGCGATTGCCAGGCGTCCGGCGCTCGTTCGACCTTGGCCGGATCGACGCGCGTGAATTTTTGTCCGGCGGCGGTGTATCCCGCTACGTTGCCGTCGGCCGATCGCTCGAATTCGATCGGTGCGCGATGCATGATCCGCCCTTCGGCCAAACACTTCGTCGAATTCACGCTGGTCAATTCCAGCGGTTGGCCCGAGAGATTGCCGCGGATCGCCTTTCCGTCGACTTCCACCGTCGCCCAGTAGCCGAGCGATTCGTACTCGCCGGCCAGTTTCGCCAACTCCTCGGCCGGCAGTTCCACGCTGGGCGGCGGCTCGGGAATCGATTCGCCGCGCACCGCCTCCAACAGCAGGTCGAGGGCCGCGTCGCTCAGTCGTTTCACCGGCGCGCTGGCAATGTCGGCATTCGCCAATACAATCACTCCGATTCTTGCCTCGTGCAACACGACCAGCGACGTGCTGAAGCCATACACGGCCCCCGAATGCTGCACGGTCTTATGATCTCGATAGCGGCCGGCTGAAAAGCCGAGCCCAAAACCGGTCGGCTCCTTGATGAATTGCGGCACGAACATTTGTTCCAGCGACGCCCGCTTGAGGATCGGCTGGCTTTGCTCCGACGCCGAACCGCTTCCCATCAAGAAAAGCGCAAACCGCGCCAGGTCGCCGGCAGTGGTATACAAATTGCCCGCCGGGATCGTGCCCAGCTCGAATTCCTCCGCCGGCTCGAACTCATATCGGCCATTTCCGCGGGCCACGCGCATCAACCCCTTGGCCAGCCGCGGGCGCAGCGCGTCGTTCATCGTCCAGGCCGAGCTTTGCATTCCCAGCGGACCGAGCACATTCTGTTGCTGATAGTCGGCATACGACATCCGGCTGAGCACTTCGACGGCCCGACCGACGATCGTCGGCCCGACGTTCGAGTAGCGCGTCCGGGCGTTGGGCGGGTTGACCAGCACGCACGGCGCCACGCTGGCAATCGTCGCCGCCACGGTCGGCTGACGATTGTCGAGGTATCCTCCCAAGGGCGCCTCGCGGATCATGCTCGAGCGATGGCAAAGCAACTGCCGGGCCGTGATCGGAATCGCGCCGTCGAACGGAACGACGATGTGGAACTCCGGCAGCGCGCGTTGGATCGGCGCGTCGAGATCGAGCTTGCCCTGCTCGACCAGTTGCATCGCGGCGACCGCGTTGAACAGTTTTGAGATCGAGCCAGCCCGGTAGATCGTGTTGGCCGCCGCGGCGACGCCGCGCGTGAAATCGGCCTGGCCATAGCCGGCCACGTGCACTACCTGAGCATCGACGATCCAGGCCACCGAAACGCCGGGAAGAATCTTGCGCTCGAGCTCCGCGGCCACGATCCGCTCGTAGTGCTGCTTCGCCGAATCCAATTTCATCTGGTCGGCGGCAGTTGCTCTGTCAACGTACGCAATCGTGCAGCCAAACACGGCGATGACCAATAGGACACGGCCGGCGGCGCGACGAAAGACCCATCGAAAAGTCAGCGTGTTCATCGCGAAGGCTCCGCCCGCACCGCGCGACCCAGCGCCTCGACCAGACGTTCGAGCATGGGGGGCGTATGCGTGGCAAAAACGGCGATTCGCAGCATACCATCCGGCCCCACGCCGGCATAGTCGCGGGCATGCGCGATGATGATCCCCTCCGAAACAAGCTGCCGCTGCACGCGCTGCATGGCCGCCGCTTCGGGCAATGCGAAACCGATAATCGGCGATGGAGTCATTTCGATGGGCAGTCCCAAATTCCCAAGCGCTGTGCGCAACCACGCCACGTTGGCCGCCAGCCGCCGGCGCAACTCCGGATCGGTTTGCACCAGCTCCAGCCCCTTGGCGGTTGCCGCCGCGACCGGCGCCGCCGGCGCACTTGCGCCGCGATACCAACCGCTGGCGCGGCGAATGCGATCCAAAAAAGTCCGCGACCCGGCCACCACGCCCCCGTGCCCGCCAACCGCCTTGCTCAGCGTGGTGCTGTGAAAAACTCGCGGGCCGCCATCCATCGGCTCGTCGGGGTCGCGATTGATCCGCTCGGCCGCAACTCCGGCCAGCTCCAGGCTGCCACGCCCCCGCTCCCCCAGCGTCGCCAGGCCGTGCGCGTCGTCGACGTGCAGCATGGCTCCGTCGTAAGGACCCAATATCGACAGGTAGTCGGTCAACGGCGCGAGATTTCCGCTCATCGGAGACACGCCGTCGGTCATCAATAGCGGCCGCACGCCCGGCCGCGCGTGTTTTTGCAAAAGCTCTTGCGCGTGGCCCGCGTCGCGTGGGCGGAACAGCAGCGGGCGCTGCTTCAAACGGTCGAGCCAGCGAGCCGACTCACGCAGGCAGTCGTGGGCGCTCTCGTCGGCCAGCACCAGGTCAACGTAAGCGGACAGCGCCGCCGCGATGGCAAAGTTGCCGGCGTAACCGCTGACCAGGTACATCGCGCCTTCCGTGCCCAGGAGTTGCCCCGCGCGCGTTTCGACTTCACGCACCGGCGGACTCGTGCCAAAGCCGCTCCGCGACGTGGCCGTGTGAACGCCATACCGATCGATCGCCGCGTGCGCCGCGGCGGCCAGTGCCGGGTGGCCTTGCAGGCCCAAGTAGCCGGTGCCGGCGAAATAACAATACCGGTCGCCGTTGAGCACCGTCTCAGCCCCCGGCGCACTCTCCATCGTCCAGCGCTCGACGTACGGTGGCTGATCCGATTGCGAGCGCGCGGTCGGCATGGGCGCAGGATCCTGTCGATTCTGGCAAGCGGGTTTCAATGGGCCGCAAGGGAATGGCGCGGTCCGCAGTCCATGATAGCCCAATCGACCGGCCGTGTGGACATGCCCCGATCGGCCGAATACGATGAGACCATGCGTGCCAGGGTCGCACCGACAACTCGTTGTCGGTGTTGCGAAGCAACAAGAGGCGTGTGAGGGAGGGTCGCCGCACGGCCCCGGTCCCTCTTGTCCCTTCGTGACCCAGACAACAAGTTGTCTGGGCCACCCAATCCGAGTCATTGCGCATTGGCACTCGAACAATTGGTGACGCTCTCCCATCAGGTGAATTCGCGCGATCATGCCCAGCAAGCCATCTCCCACGGCGATTTCACCCGCGATCTTTCGCCTGGCGTCGCTGCTGTTTTTCATTTCCGGCGGGACTGGCCTGGCCTACCAGGTGATTTGGTTCAAGCGGTTCACGCACGTCTGGGGCAGTTCGAGCCTGGCCTTTGCCGCGGTCGCCGGTTCGTTCTTGTTCGGGCTGGGGCTGGGAGCCTACCTGTTCGGCCGCTTCGCCGACCGCCTCGTGCTGCCGTTGCGCTGGTACGGACTATGCGAGTTGGCGATTGGCATGTTGGCGTTGGTGGTTCCGTCCGAGATTTCAACCCTGGTCGACGCTTCGGTCCGCGTGTACGCCGGCATGCCCCAGCAGACTTCGCTGCGGTTCCTGGTGCAGTTCGGCATCACCTTGTTGGTGATTGGGCCGAGCTGCGCGTCGATGGGTGGTACACTGCCACTGTTGATTCGCCAATTGACCACGCGTAAAGGCTCGCTCGACGAGGCCACCGGCTGGCTGTATGCCATCAACACGTTCGGCGCCGCCGCCGGATGCTATCTGACGGGCTTTCATTTGCTGCCCGAGCTTGGGCTGCTGTGGACCAACATCCTGGCCGCGGGCATCAACGTCACGATCGGCGCCGTTTCGCTGCTGGTCAGCCGCTCGATCGAGAGTCGCATGCCGGCTCGGGCCCGAGCCGCGCCGGCGGCCGAATCTCAGCCGCCGGTTGTGTGGACCATGGCGCTGGCGCGGTTGTACGTCGCGGTCGCGCTCTCCGGCTGCGCGGCTTTGATTCTGGAAATGACCTGGTCGCGGCAATTGGCGCTGGTGCTGGGGGGCTCGACCTACGCGTTCACGGCCACGCTGTTCGTGGTGCTCATCGGCATTGCTTTGGGCAGCCTCGTTTTTCATGTGTGGCTGCGCGATCGGGCTTCATCGCCAATCCTGCCCATCGCCGTGATCGGCGTGCTGATCGCCACGACCCTGGTTGGCAAGTGGCTGTTGCCCTGGTTGTCGACGGCGGTCTCCCCGCAGAGCGTGCGCGAATTGCGCGGTGATGCCTTTTGGAACGGCATGATCGCCGCCGCGGCCAGTTCGGCTTTGGAGCTGATTCCGGCGGTGGCGATGGGCGTGCTGTTTCCGCTGTTCGTGCACCTGACGCAAGCCAGCGCCGCGCGGGTCGGATCGGCGGTGGGCAACATCTACGCCTGGAATACGCTGGGCTCGATCGCCGGCGCCACCCTGACCGCGATGTTGTTGTTTCCGTCGATCGGAACCGCCGGCGCGATGGCGGTGGCCTTGGGGCTCTATCTCGCGGCCTTGCTGGCGGTGCTCTCTTGGAGCAGCGGGCCCGACCTGCTGCGCGGCGGCGTCGCGACGGCGGTCGGCGCGCTGGCCATCACCCTGATCGTCCGGCCCACCGATCCCCGCCTGACGAATTTAGGACTGTATATCTATGGAAACACCGCCAAGACGTCTGACTCCAGCTCGACTCCGAATTGGGCTTCGTCGGTCCGGCCCCTCTATTTCCGCGAAGGCGCGTCGTCGAACGTGTTCGTCGGCCGCGGCAGCGACCACATCGTCGGCCTGCGCGTGAATGGCAAAGTCGACGCCACCAGCAGCGGCGACATGGTGACCCAGTTGGGACTGGCCTACTTCCCGCGATTTTTTAATCCCGACGCCAAAGAAGTGCTCGTGATCGGCTACGGCAGCGGGTGTACTTCCGGCGCCAGC
Source organism: uncultured Planctomycetia bacterium (assembly GCA_963801675.1). Classification (GTDB taxonomy): domain Bacteria; phylum Planctomycetota; class Planctomycetia; order Pirellulales; family PALSA-1355; genus PALSA-1355. The sequence goes on along the minus strand of CAWDFN010000001.1, from coordinate 4,624,091 downwards.
CTGTTGTTTCCCGGAACGCGCGTGACGTGTTGCGAGATCGAGCCGGCCGTGTATGCCGCCACGGAGCATTTCGCGTCCTACAACCATCGTCCCCAGGAAAAGACCCGCGCATGGCTCGAAGCCCACAACGCCGACCTGCCCGCCAACGAACGGATGACCCCCGAACAAATCGGCGAGGAAGCTCGCATGTCGCTCGTTTTCGGCGACGGCCGCACGGCGATCCAAGGCAGCGACCGCAAGTACGATTTGATCATCTCCGAGCCCTCGAATCCCTGGCTGGCCGGCGTGTCGAATCTGTTCACGCGGGAATTCTTTCACGCGGTCCGCGAGCACCTCAACGAGGGCGGCGTGCTGGCCCAGTGGATTCAGGCCTACCAATTCACGCGCAGCGACTACCTGATGATCGCGCGGACGCTGCGCACCGAGTTTCCGCATTATGGAATCTTCGTGCTCGGATTCGGCGTCGACACGGTGCTGTTGGCCTCCGACAAGCCGCTGCTGCCCAACGCCACCCAGATCGCGGCGCTGCAAAAGATCGTCAACGAATCGCCGCAACTAACCGCCGATTTCAAAGACTGGTTCGGCGGCACCGATCTTCGCAGGCCGATCATGCTGTATTACCATATCGACGAGAAACTACTCAACCAGCTGATCGACGCCGACAGTTCCCACGAGATCAACACGGATCTGCATTTGCGTCTCGAATTCGACGCCCCTCTGCACTTGTTTCGAAAGCTGCTTCCGCGCGACACGGCGAATTACATGCTGATGCAGCCGCTTGACGCGCCATGGATGCGGCAACTGGGCGGCTCGCTGGGAGTGCAATTCGACTCGGCAGACTACCACCTGGCCTGCGGCAACTATCTCGTCAAGCAGATGTCCAACCCGCTGTTCCGCACTGACACGCAGACGCAAGGCCGGCAATTCGCGGCCGCCCATTATCGGAGAGCGCTGTCGCTCGATCCCAAACTTGCCGAAGCCACTCGCGGCCTTGAGCGTCTTGCCGAGCGCGCGTCGTTGTTGGCGACATTCCGGGAACTGGCGCGCATGGCTCCCGAAGATCCGTCCGCCCATGCCTTGCTCGCCATCGCGCTGGTGAAAGAGAATCAAGCCGCCGAGGCAGTCCAGCAGTATCGCGAGGCACTGCGGCTCGAACCACGCGTATCGACCGAAATCGGCAGCGACGTGTGGGCCAACAATCTGGCTTGGATCCTGGCCACCAGCCCCGACGACACGCTGCGCGACGGAGCCGAGGCGCTGCGCTGGGCAACGCAAGCCTGCGAGGCCACGGAATATAACCAGCCTGAGTGGCTGGACGGTCTGGGGGCCGCGTATGCCGAAAGTGGCAAATTCGACGAGGCCATCCAAGTTTCCGAGCGCCTGATCGCCCTGGCCGCCAACAAGCCGGATCTGGTTGAACAGGTCAAGGCGCGCATCAAGCTGTATCGACTGTCCCAGCCATTCCGCGACGAAGGCTAAGCGGGCTGGGAACGGCGTTTCGGCCATGGGCCGATTAGCCTTCTTTGCCCGACATTCTTCGGCAAATTCGGCCCACGATCCCCCCGGCTCGATCCGGCCTAACGCACCCTGGACGTGAAAAATCAGCTAAGTTTTAACGCCCCCGCGCGCGTGCTGCGCGCCCCCATTCCTAAAGCCATCGCATGACGACCCGCAACAATACCGGCCAGACCGACCACCAGCCCGACGCTCATTCCGGCGATCAGCTGGGCGAGACGCACGAACTGGCGGGCGAAACTTCGTCGCGGATCGGCGGCTCGCCGACTTCGCCCGGCGCGGCCCAGTCGTGGATCGGCAAGCGCATCGGACGCTACGAAGTGCGCGCCCTGCTCGGCACCGGCGGCATGGGAATTGTTTACAGGGCGCACGACTCGCTGATCGAACGCGACGTCGCGATCAAAATCTTGCCGCTCGAATTTTCGGCCAACTCGGCCAACCTTGCCCGCTTCATGGCCGAGGCCAAAGCCGCCGGCAAGCTCAGCCACCCCAACGCCGTGGCCATTTACGAAGTCGGCCAGGAAGGAGAGCTCTATTATCTCGTGATGGAATACGTGCCCGGCGGCAGCATCGCCGATCAACTGGACAAAACAGGCGCGCTCTCCGTCTTGGATGCCACGCGCATCGCGGCCGACGCATGCCGAGGACTGGCCGCCGCTCACGCCGTCGGGCTGGTGCATCGCGACATCAAGCCCGCCAATCTGTTGCGGGCCCAGGATGGTTCGGTGAAGGTGGCCGACTTCGGGCTGGCCAAGCTGACGCTCGACACCGGCCGCCAGATGACGCAGGCCGGAAAAATCGTCGGCACGCCGTACTTCATGAGCCCCGAGCAGTGTCAATCGGCGACCATCGATCACCGCAGCGACATCTACTCGCTGGGCGCCACCTATTACAGCATGCTCACCGGCGCCAATCCGTACGACGGCGAGGGCAACATCGTGCAAGTGATGTTCGCCCACTGCAACTCCGAGTTGCTCGATCCGCGCCAAATCGACCCCACGATTCCCACCGCATGCAGCCACATCGTGGCCCAGGCTACCGCCAAACTGCCGGACGACCGCTATCAAACCGCGAACCAAATGCTGGCCGACTTGAACGCCGTGTCCGCCACGATGACCGGCGCGACCGACATCGCGCTGCCCAGCCGATCGGGCACCTTTCCGACGCAGCGCATGTCGCCGAGCGATGCCCATCCCGCCGGCACCGCGAAAACTACCCGGCGGCGCGCGCTGGCCGCGGCGCTGTCGGCGGTGGCCACTTTCTGCCTGGCCGGCGGAACGTATGCGTTCTTTCGCAATACCGACTCGTCACGGGATGACGCCGGCCAGATCGCGGCCGGCGCCAGCCTGCCGGCCGCCGTGGTCGCACCGTCGGGGCCGCCCATTCGGCTGGGCGTCCTCCATTCGCTCAGCGGCACGATGGCCGAAAGCGAATCGCCCGTGGCCGAAGCCACGCTGCTGGCGATTGAAGAAATCAACCATGCCGGCGGATTGCTGGGGCGCCCGGTCGAGGCTGTCCTGCGCGACGGACGCTCCGACGACGCGGTCTTCGCCGAGCAAGCCAAAAAGCTGATTGTCGACGAAAAGGTGTGCACGGTGTTCGGCTGCTGGACGTCGTCCAGCCGCAAGACCGTGTTGCCCATTTTCGAGCGGCACAACCACTTGCTGATTTACAGCGTGCAATACGAGGGCCTGGAGTCATCGCCCAACATCATTTACCTGGGAGCGACGCCCAACCAGCAGATCATTCCGGCGCTGCGCTGGGCGTTCGCGTTTCAGAACAAGCGGCGATTCTTTCTGATCGGTTCCGATTACGTGTTTCCGCGGGCTGCCAACGTAATTATTCGCGGCGCCCTGGCCCAACTCGGCGCCGAGGTCGTCGGAGAGGAGTATCTGCCGCTGGGAAGCTTCGACGTCAAGGCGACGGTGGCCAAAATCGTCGAGGCCAAACCCGACGTCATCCTCAACACCATCAACGGCAACAGCAATATCCCGTTCTTCAAAGAGCTTCGCAGAGTGGGCGTCACGCCGCGATCGATCAATACTATCTCGTTCAGCATCGGCGAGGAGGAGCTGCGGCACTTGAACGTCTCGGAAATGGCGGGCGACTACGCCGCGTGGAGTTACTTTCAGTCGATCGACACCCCGCAAAACGAGCAGTTCGTCGCGCGTTTCGCGCCAAGTATGGTCCGCAGCGCGTGCTGACCGATCCGATGGAAGCCGCCTACGTCGGCGTGAAACTGTGGGCGAAGGCGGTCGAGCAAGTCGGCAATGACGACGTATCCAAAATTCGCCACGCCATTCTCGACCAGCAGATCATGGCGCCCGAGGGCGAAGTGCGCATCGAGCGCGGCACGCACCACGTTTTTCAGACGCCCCGTATCGGCCAGATCAATTCCGACGGCCAATTCGAGGTCGTTTGGGAGGCCGTCAAGCCCGAAGTGCCCGTGCCGTTTCCCCCTTCGCGAACGCCGGCCCAATGGCAGGCGTTCCTCGACCAGCTGTATGTCGGCTGGGGCGACCGCTGGGCCGCACCGTCGAAGTGACCCCGCGCCAGCGCCGTGTTGCGCTGGGGCTATTGGGGCCCGCACCGGATCTGACGGTTGTGCCGGCGCGAGCTTGCCACGGCACCACCGAAGCTGAGTTTTATGCGGGGTTTCCGCCTGTCCCCAGCCCTGTTGCGCGAAGCAGTAAAGGCGCCAAATCGGCCTTTTCCGCGGTTTCCGCAAGCTAGGGTTTTGGTGCTGGGGCAGTGGTCTTTACGGCTAAGAAGGCTGTTTTTTCAGGGGCAACGAACATGAATCTTTTGCGTGCATCTAACTGGTACCTGGAGGGATACCTGGGCGAATCGCCCAATTTGCGGCAGGTCGCCATCAATACCTGGCCGTTCCGCATTGGCCGACGAGCCGATCTCTCCTTTTGCCTGCCATCCAATAGCGTTTCCAAGGAACATGCCGAGATCTTCACCGACGGCAAGTCGCTCTTCATTCGAGACCTCGGCAGCCGCAACGGCACGTTCGTCAACGGTACTCGCATCGAGGACCAGACGCCCTTGAAGGTCGACGACGTGCTGCATTTTGCCGACCTCGAGTTTCGTCTCGGCAATCAGGCCGCCGCCAACGCCGGAGCCACCGTGCAGATCGACCGCAGCGAGTGGGTTTCTGCGCTAGGAAAGTTCGAGAAACTGTTCGCCGAGGGCGCCGCCCTGCCGTTCTTTCAGCCGATCGTCGCTTTGCCGGGAGCCGAAACCCGCGGCTTCGAGGTGCTGGCGCGCAGCCGCGTCGATGGCTTGCAGACTCCGCAGCAGATGTTCACGGCAGCCACCCGGCTCAACCTGGAAGCGCCACTGAGCCGGCTGTTTCGCAAGGAGGGCGTGCGCATCGGACAAGAGCTGAACCGGCAATCCAATCTGTTTTTGAACACCCACCCTGTCGAGCTGGGCGAGGCGGCCCTGCTCGAATCCCTGGCCGAATTGCGCGACAAATATCCCGAGCAGCCGCTGACGCTCGAGATCCACGAAGCGGCGATCACGGACATCAAGGTGATGCGCGAGCTGCACGGTGCCTTGCGCGACTTGAAGATCCAGCTGGCCTACGACGACTTCGGCGCCGGCCAGGCGCGGCTGGTCGACCTGATCGAGATCCCGCCCGACGTCTTGAAATTCGACATCTGCCTGGTGCGCGACATTCACGTCGGCACCGACGCGCGGCGTCAGATGTTGGAGACCCTGGTCCGCATGGCCCACGACCTGGGCGTGTTCGTGCTGGCCGAAGGCGTCGAGTGCCAGGGCGAAGGCGAAGTCTGCGCCCAGCTCGGCTTCGACTACGCCCAAGGCTACTACTACGGCAAACCGGCCCCGGTATTGCAAGCCGCCGCGGTCTGACGAGCGCGCGTTGTTGCGGTCGCGTGCACTTGCCGAAGCGCGACCTGACTTGCCGTCAACGCACTTCGGCGGCCGGTGGCTCCCTCGGCGGAGCCTTCAGTCGGTCCTGCTCGCGCCGTGTCAGTAGAATGCTCAGCTTGATGAGCCAGGGCACGACTCGGCCATCGGTCGGCGGCTTCATCTTTTCCAACTCGGGAATCAACTTGTCGATGGCGGCAAAATCCTTCTGCATCGCGTCCTGCTCGTCGAGGTCGTGATGGACCTTGGCCAAGAAAATCAGGCACGTCAACTGGCTGGTGCGAATCTCCGTGGCGTGGCCGGGCGCGGCCATCGCGGCGAAACCGTGCAGCGTAAGGGCGCCGCTCAGGGTTGCCTTGGCTTCTTTCAATTGGCCCGCGCGGCACTGGGCCGCGCCCAGCGCCACCAGCATTCCGGGGTTCCGTTTGTCGATTTCCAGTCCGCGCCGGACCAGGCGCAGCACCGGCTCCATGTCATCGACCGCATCGTCTCCCAGCACGCATGTCACTGCCACCAGGTAAGCCATGATCGGGTCGAGTTTTTTTTCTTCAGCGTCCTTAAGGGACTTCGCGAGTAGTAGGCGACAATTCTCGCGGTAGGCGTCCACGTCCCCCGCCGCGAATGAAGCCAGGGCGAACTGACCTATCCCGGTTAGTTCGCCATCGTTGAGTTCATGATAGAGCTGCGCACACTCGGCCCACCGGCCTGCCACTGCCAGCGCGTCTGCGCAACCTCTTGAATCGGCGATACAGGGGATGAAACGATGCCACCAGGTCCAGTCGCGCCAGTCCGTCTTCCCAGCTCCCGCTGTCGCAGGCCTGCTCGGTAGCATCCAGGAACTCGCCCGTGACGCTGGTCAGGAAATTATCGTCCGCGCGGGCCGTCTCGTCGTCGCGCCCGTCCCGCAGCCAACCGCCGCGGACGCGTTCAGCCACCTCGTTGGCCGCAGCCAGATTACCCAATCGATATTGAGCCAACGCATACATCGCGGCGTCCCGCAGGCTGGCCATGCTGGCCGCGTCGGGCAACAGCGCCAGCGCGGCTCGGGCGTCGTCGGTCCGCAGCAGTACGGCGCACTGCAGCCGGCGATAGTCGTTGTTTCCCGGTTCGCGGCGGCCCAAAGCCTCAATCAGACGACGTGCTTCAGCAATGCGTTCGTCGGCCGACAGGCTCGCCACTGCCAGCAGATCCAACGCACGCCGATAGGCTTGTTCCGTGGTCAAAGCCGCGACTCTGGCATACCGAGTGGCCGCGGCCCGCATCGCCTCGTTCCAGTCCTTTTCGCCTTGGATCAAACCCAAGACGTCGTCGACGAATACGTGCCGGCGGACCCATTCCCTGGCCATGAACCGGCCCATTTTCTCGTCGGGCGACGATTTTCGGGCGTCCATAAACATGACTGAGTCGCCGACGGCCGCCGCGATTTGCCACCCATCGGGGCTAAAGCGGACGCTGGTCGCGAAGTCTCCGCAAGTGACGGTGAACAACTCCGCGCCACTCTGGGCATCCCAGATCTTCAACGTCTTATCGTCGCTAGTCGATGCAATCCGCCGGCCGTTTGGGCTGAAAGCCACGCTTCGAATCCCCAGAGTGTGGCCGCGAAGCGTGCTAATTTCGACGCCGGTTTCCGCGTTCCACAGATTGAGCATTCCGGACTCGTCGCCGGACGCAAGTCGGGCGCCGTCCGTGCTGAACGCCGAAACTGACACGGCGGCATCATGTCCCTTGAACGTGCGGACCTCTTCGCCCGTGACTGCATCCCAAACCTTCAGCGTAATGTCCGCACTTGCCGACGCCAATCGCCGGCTATCGGGGCTGAACGCGATCGCGGGCGTATAGTAGCGTTGGCCTTTGAGCGTGTGAACTTGCGAACCCTTTTCGAGGCTGTTCAACCGTACTTCCTCGCCGTTGGACCAGGCCCAGCGACGAGCGTCGGGGCTAAGCACGATTGGGGAGTAGGTTTTCGACTTGTTGGGTGGCGATTCACTGGACGTTGTGCCGGTTTCAACATCACAGGACATGACAACGCTACCATCGGCGACCAACGACACTTGGCGGCCGTCGGCACTGAATGTGATGTTGCTGACAGGCATCGTGTAGTATCCTAAGGTGCGGATCTCGAGGCCCGTTTCGGTGTCCAACAAATTCAGCCCGCCATACTCATTGGCCGTGACCAACGAACGGCCGTCGAGACTGAACGCGATCGACCGGACTTTCCCTGCATGTCCTTTGAACCCAATGGCGCCGGCGACGTCCCATAGCTTCACGGACTTGCCGTCGCCGGCGGAAGCCAACTGCTGGCTGTCGGGGCTGAAGGCCAGGCCCAGCACGGGGCCAACGTGTCCTTTGAACGTGGCGTGCGGCGCGCAGTCTCGGCATTAGAAACTTTCAGCGTGCTGTCGTCGCTGGCAGAGGCCAACCAGCGGCCGTCCGGGCTGAAGGCCAGGTTGTTAATCGCCAGTGTATGTCCTTGGACCGCTGAAATCTGCTCGCCGCTTTCGACGTCCCACTTCGTAATCCAACCTTCGTTGTCGCCCGACGCCAGATGACGACCATCGCGACTAAACGCCACGCTCTGCGGTACCGGGAAAGAAGACCGGGAACTGCGCGGACTGGCGAACGTGCGAATTTCGACGCCAGCCGCGGCGTCCCACAGCTTCACCGTACGGTCCGTATTAGCCGACGCCAGGCGCCGGCCATCGGGGCTGAACACCACCGATTTGATCTCACCTGCATGCCCAATGAACGTGCGAATTTCAGCGCCCGTGTCGGCGTCAAACAATTTCAATGTGGCACGTTCGCCAGGCGCGACTAACTGTTTGCCATCCGGGCTGAAGGCCACGAAATTGGGGCCTTGGGGTCCTGGAATCGCGCGAAGCTCTGCGCCGCTCTCCGCGTCCCACACTCGCAGCATCCTGTCCACCCCGACTGAAGCTAGCCGGCGGCCATCCGGGCTGAAGGCCACGCTTTTGACGAGATCTGTGTGTCCCACGAACTTGCCGACTTCCCTGCCGGTTGCGACGTCCCACATCCGCAGCGTGTTGTCGCGACTGCTCGATACCAATCGGCGGCCGTCCGGGCTATAGGCCACGCTGGTAACCGATCCGTCGTGTCCCAAAAGTGTACGCAGTTCTCCGTCGCAAAGCCGCTCCTGGTAGTACCACTCCCAGCCGCGCAAGTCTTGCTCGCCCGGCAGCGGCTCGACCTGTTTAAGCGCCTCCAGCACGCGCGAAATACTCGGTATTTCCCAGGCCCGCTGGGCCAGGCTCATGCTCGAACCGTACAGCAGTCGGCGCAGCGATTCTTTCTGATCTTGGGCCTCTTTCGTTTTCCGCTCGGCGACGGCGGCGTTCTCCCGGGCGCTGTCGGCATTCTCCTCGGCCAGCCGCGCATTTCGTTCGGCGCGAATGGCAAACAGGCTCGAAATCGTCGTGCCCATGACCAGCGCCGCCACGATGCACGCCGCCAGGCTGGCCACTACCGGATTGCGCCGTGCCCAGCGCCAACTGCGTTCCACTCGGCCCGCGGGTCGGGCCGTAATCGGTTTGCCGTCGAGCCAGAGCTGCAAATCGTCGGCCAGATCCTGGGCCGACTGGTAGCGCCGGGCGGGTTCTTTTTCCAGGCATTTGAGCGTGATCGTTTCCAGATCGCGCGGAATGCGGGCGTTCAGCCGGCGCGGACGCGGAGGCTCGTCGCGTTCAATCTGCAACAGCAGCATCTGCGTCTCGCCGCGGAAGGGTAGCTCGCCGGTGAGCAGCTCGAACAGGATCACGCCCAGCGAATAGACGTCGCTACGGGCGTCGGCATCGTGCCCCTTGCCGCGCGCCTGCTCGGGCGACATGTAGGCGGGCGTGCCCAGAATGTGGCCGTCGAGGGTCATCGTGATCTCGCCCGAGGCCCGCTTGGCCAAACCAAAATCGATTACGTGCGGCCGGCCGTCGCGGTCGAGCATGATGTTGCCCGGCTTCAGATCGCGATGCACCACGCCCGAGCGATGGGCATGCTCCACCGCTTGCGCCACGGTGACGATCAGCTCGGCCGACTCGCGAAACGACGTCCGCTGGCCGGACAGCCATTCCTTGAGATTCGCCCCATGCACGTAGTCGCTGACGATGTACAACGTGTCGGCGTCGCGCCCAACTTCGTGCACGCTGACGATGTGAGGGTGCTTCAGCTGCGCGGCCGCCCGGGCGTCGCGCAGGAATTTCTCGGTGTCCTCGGCGTTGAGCGCCCCTTTGCGCGGAATCTTGATCGCCACGGTGCGATCGAGCTCGGTATCACGGGCCATCCACACGCTGCCGAACTTGCCCACGCCCAGCTCGCGAACCAACTCGAAATGCGCCAGGCGGCGGACGCCGCTTTGCAACGTCGTGCTCGCGTCACCGTCGCTGGCCAGGCTGAAGTGACTGCCGCACGACGGACAATTGATATCCGTCACGCTCGAGCCATCGGCCAGATCGACGGGGCTATGGCAGTGCGGGCAGCGGACGTGCATGGTGCGCTCAGTATCGATCCGGAGAGTTGTAAGGCGTGGAGTCGATCCAGGCTATTATGGAAGCGACCCAATTCGACTGCAAGCGGTGCGATCGCAAGGGACGCAACGTTGTGATACGCGAAAAAAGTGGCGTCTCGCATCGGCCTCCGCTACATTGGCTCTTGCGCGGCCTCGTCGAATCGGGTGAAACGCATCCAAGCATTTCAAGCGGGTGTCGGAGCGAGCGAAATTCATGAGCAACGCAGTAAACTCCATGAACAAAGTGCTGATCATTGTTGGCGATGCCTCGGAAACGATGGACACGCTCTACCCGTTTTATCGCCTTCAGGAAGATGGTTTCGTCCCGGTCGTCGCCGCTCCGGAAAAGCGCCGCTATCAGATGGTGCTGCACGAAGTGAAGCCGGGCTGGACCATCACCAAGGAGTGGGAAGGCTACACGATCGCCGCCGACGTGGCCTTCGCCGACGTCGATCCGAACGACTACGTGGGCATTTTCTTCAGCGGGGGCCGTGCGCCGGAATACATCCGCGACGACGAGAACCTGCTCGCCATCACGCGCCACTTTTTCGATGCCGGCAAGCCGATCGCCAGCGTCTGCCACGGCGTCGAGATTCCGGCCCGCGCCGGCCGAGTCAAGGGGCGCCGCATGGCCACCGTGCCCAAGTGCAAGTTCGACTTGGAAGTCTGCGGCGGAATCTTCGTCGACGAGCCGTGCGTGATCGACGGCAATCTCGTCAGCGGCCGGACCTATCACGATCACGGCCACTATATCGGCCCCTGGATCAAGATGCTGATCGAAGCGCGTGCCAACGCAATGTCCCGCACGAAGCCCGCCGCCAACGCGCGTTAACGCTCGCAGCCAAGGCAATCGCCAACACCATGCGTGCCAACATGAAGTCGGGTTTGATGGCCGTCTTGCTTGCCTTTTCGCTCGCCGATCGAACCCCGGCGGGCGAGGCCGCGTCGTTCGAGCAACGCGACGGCAGCTTGGCGATCCGCATCGGCGAGCGGCCGTTTGCCACCTACGTCTGGAATGACCCCGCCGTCAAGCGGCCCTACTTCGCCAACATTCACGCGCCCGGCGGAGCCCAGGTCACGCGCAACTATCCGCCCGTCGAAGGCCGCGATGCCACCGACCACGCCACGATGCACCCTGGCCTGTGGCTGGCCTTCGGCGACGTCGGCGGCGCCGATTTCTGGCGTAACAAAGGCCTGGTCGAGCAGGTCGAGCTCATCCAAAAGCCCACGACCTCGTCCGACCGATCCAGCGGCAGCTTCGCCGTCAAGAACCGCTACCTGGCGGACGGCAAGCCGGTTTGCCAGGAAATCTGCCGAATCCGCGTTCTCGTCCGCCCCGCCGGCACACTCATCGCCTGGGACTCGCGATTTTCCGGCGACAATGAGTTTTCGTTCGGCGATCAGGAAGAAATGGGGCTGGGCGTGCGCGTGGCGACGCCGCTGACGGTCAAAGCCGGCGGCCAGATCGTCAACAGCGACGGACTCAAGAACGAGCCGCAAGTCTGGGGCAAACAGGCCGACTGGTGCGACTATGCCGGCGCGATCGACCGCCAGCCGCTGGGCGTGCTGCTCGTGCCCGAGCCGGCAAATTTCCGCCGCTCGTGGTTCCATTCGCGCGATTACGGCGTACTCGTGGCTAATCCGTTCGGGCAAAAGGCCTTCACTAAAGGCCCGGCGAGCAAAGTGACCGTGCGGCGCGGCGAATCGCTACGTCTGCGCTTCGGCATTCTCATCCATTCCGGCCCGATCGACCTGGCGGCCGCCTACCAGGATTGCAAAGCCGTCCTGGCCGCCGAAGATTAGCTTCCGCGCCGCGCGGATCGACGCGCGACCGCATTCCCCCCTCTCCCACCGGGAGAGGGCCGGGGTGAGGGTCCCCTGCTCTCTTGTCCGCAGTTCCCTGCCCTACATCGACGCTGGTCCTCATGGTTCGCCACGTCGAATGCAGATATACTGTTCATTCGCTCGCAAAAAAACAACCTTCGCCCGTTGCTCTGGAGTGTCCGATGTGTTGTCGAACAGCATGGATGATCGCGGTCGCTTTCTGCGCAGCTTGCCTGCCGTTGGCAGCGTCTCAAAACGCTGTGGCTCAAAACCCTGCCAGCGTGCCCGCCGACCGCAAGCAGGACGAACAGGCCGTCCGCGCGGCGGGCAAAGAGTACATGGCCGCGCTCGAGCGTGGCGACGCCAAGGCATTGGCGGCGTTTTGGACGGCCGATGGCGACTTCGTCGACGAAGCGGGCCGTTCGCATCCGGCTCAAGAGATGATCGACCAGGAGGCCAAGGCCGCCGGCAAGGATCCGCGGCCGCAGATGAAAGTGACCGGCGGTTCGATTCGCTTCTTGACGCCCGACGTGGCCATCGAGGACGGAGCGTCGGAGGTGATTCACGCCAAGGGACTGCCGGGCGTGCGCGGCCGGTTCACGGCCATCTGGGTCAAGCGCGAGGCAAAATGGCGACTGGCCAGCTTGCGCGAACTGCGCGTCGAGCCTTCCACGGCCGTCGAACAACTGGCCGATCTCGAAGCGCTGGTCGGCGATTGGTCGGCCACGAGCGACGAGACGACGCTGGAAGTTTCCGCCCATTGGAACGTGACCCGCACGTTCTTGCTGCGCGATCTGAAGATCTTGCAAAAAGGGAAAATGATTTTCAGCGGGACGCAGCGGATCGGCTGGGACCCGCTTTCGCACAAGATCCGCTCGTGGATATTCGACTCGGACGGCGGTTACGGCGAAGGGATTTGGACCAAGCAGGGCGGCGCGTGGCTGGTCCACGCCACCGGCGTGCTGCCCGACGGCCGGCGAACTTCTTCGACCAACATCTACACGATGGACGGCAAGGACCGCTTCACGTGGCAGTCGGTCGGCGCGCGCACCGACGGCGATCCGCAGCCTGAGTTGAATGTTACGCTGAACCGCCAGAAGGAATCGAAATAGCGCGGTGCAAGGTCCGTTTTCTCTGCCCAGGAGCGTGGAATGTCGATGCGAAGACTGAGCCTGCCAGTGGCGCTCGTAGTTTTGCTGATTGCGGTGGAAATGCGCTTGCCGAGTTTCGCCGCGCAGCAGGCCCGTCCCAAGTCGCCCGCCAGTCCGCCGGCCGCCGGATCAACCAAAGCGCCGAGCGCGCCGAAGGACACCAAAGCCTCCGGCGACGCCGCGAAGAAGGCCGCGATTCTGGCTAGCCAGCGCTGGCAGCAAGCCATTTTCGGAATGAACGAATGGCTTTCTGCCCAGCCCTACTACGAACCCAAGCAGATCGAGGCCATGAAGGCCGACGTGCGAGCTCGCGTCGAAAAGACGTCGGCCGCCGATTTGCAATTCATGCTCGAAGACCTGGAAGCCAAGTTGAAGCTGCTGAACGACCCGCGGGCCCAGCAGACCGAGGCCTGGGCAACCCGCTACCTGTCGATTCTGACCGACAAAGCCCGCGCCAAGATGCTCAAGGACATACCGAACATCGCCACCATGACGGCGGCCCAAGTGCAACAGGCCCTGCTTAAAGTTCAACTGCGGCGGCAGAACCTGGAGCAGGACCAGGCCGATTACAATCGCAGTACGGTCCCCTCGACGAATCCCTGGACGGTGACCAACAACATGTCGGAGCAGGAGCAGTATGTGCGCGACCACAGCGACGCGGCGTCGAGCTACGTTTCGCCCTTCCGCACCCAGCCGGCCAAGCGGCCGTTCGACGACGCTCCCACCAGGCCCGGCTTGCAATACACAATCGGCCCCTATGGCGGCATTGGGGTGACGTACAGCCCCAACCGCTGGTGAGCGGCGCCCGCAAATCGCTCTCGTATCGCTCCACTCGTCGCGCATGCAGCATTCGGCCCCAGCCATCCGCGACGCAGCCGCCGGGCCCCTGGCCATGACCGCTGGCGCTGGCGGCTGGTGCTGCTGTTGATGGCCATCTGCTTCGTGGCCCACTTCAATCGACTGAGCATGCCCATCGCCGCCGATCTGCGCATCATGAAGCAGTACGGCGTCACGACCACCACGATGGGCTGGGTCTATTCGGCATTCCTGATCGCCTACACGCTGTGCATGATTCCCGGCGGCTGGCTGATCGATTGGCGCGGGCCGCGATTCGCGCTGCAAATGGTCTGCTTCGGTTCCGCGGCCTTCGTCGGATTGACCGGGTGCATCGGGTTGCTGCTGCCGCCGGGCGAGTCGGGGTGGCTGGCCGTGCCTGCGTTCATCGTGATTCGCTCGCTGATGGGCGTGCTCAGCGCGCCGTTGCATCCGGCCGCGGCCAAAGCCGTCTCGCTCGACGTCCCCGTCGCGGCTCGTTCGATGGCCAACGGCCTGGTCACCGGCGCCGCCTTGCTGGGCGTGGCCGCCACGCCCGTGCTGTTCGGCAAATTGATCGACGTCGACCGGCTCGATTGGCCCGGCGCGTTCATCGTAGCGGCCGTGGCGACCGCGGCGCTCGGCCTGCTGTGGACTTTCCATGCAACCGACCATGCTCATCGTGCCGACCGCGCCGCGTCGCGCGCTCAATCGCCGCCCGGCCACGCGACGCACGCTTCCAACTCAGCGGCCACGCCGATCGCCTCGTTCTTGCGCCGCAACAAGAACCTGCTGCTGCTCACATTCAGCTACGCCGCCGTCGGATACTTCCAGTACCTGTTCTTCTATTGGACGCACTACTACTTCGACGAAGTTCTGCACTTGGGCGAACGCGAAAGCCGGTATTACGCGGCGATTCCCCCCTTGGCCATGGCGCTCGGCATGCCGCTGGGCGGCTGGTTGTCGGACCGTCTCGGATCGCGATTCTCATGGCGCTTCGCCCGCGCCGGACTGGCTGGCGCCGCCATGGCCGCCAGTGCCGGATTGTTGCTATTGGGAGTTATTGCCCGCGATCCACTTTGGATCGTCACCTGGCTGTCGCTTGCGCTAGGCGTGCTGGGCGCCGCCGAAGGACCGTTTTGGGTGACCGCGGTGGAAGTCGGCGGCCGCCGCGGCGGACTGTCGGCCAGCATCTTCAACATGGGCGGAAACTTCGGCGGACTGCTAGCTCCCATCGTCACCCCGTGGGTCAGCGACGATTTGGACCTCGGCTGGTCCGCCGGCATCGCCGTCGGCAGCGTCGTGTGCCTCGCCGGCGCCGCCCTGTGGTACTGGATCGATTTGAGCGACGACGCTCGCGGCAACGAGGCCTCCGCCGTGGCATCCATCGAGCCCTTGTAAGAAACCTAAGAGGATTAGCCACAGAGCTCACAGAGGTCACAGAGGAAGGATATAGGCGGAAGGATGAAGAAAGTGCTGTCGCCAATACCATTTATTTCCCCTTTCTTACTCTCTGTGTCCTCGGTGAGCTCTGTGGCTAAATCTTCTTCACTTACGTAAATCATCCAGCGCATGAAAATCACCAAAATCGACTGTCACGTCCTTTTGATCCCCAACTACGACGCGCAAGCTTGCTCGTCGGCCCAGGACGATCTGGTCGTCGAGATTCACACCGACGAGGGCCTGGTCGGCATCGGCGAGACCGATACCAATCCTTGGGTGGCTCGCGAGTGCATTCGCGCCCGCGGCACGCACTGCATGGGCCTGGGCCTGGAAGAAATGCTGCTCGGCGCCGATCCGCTCGAACCCGAGGCGCTGTGGAACAAGCTCTACAGCGGCTCGAAAATGACCGGCCGCCGCGGAGCGTTGATCTGCGCCATCGGGCGCCCTCGACATGGCGTTGTGGGACATTGCCGCGCAGGCGGCCGGAGTGCCGGTGTACCAGTTGCTCGGCGGAAGCGGAGACCGGCCCGTCGTGCCCTACGCGTCGCTGCTGCCCACGGGTCACACGGTGGACGAACATTGCGCGTCGCTGGTCGAGAAGGCACTGCGGGCTCAGGCACTCGGCTTTCGCGCTGCCAAGCTCGAAGTCTGCATCAACGGACCCTACAGCCACAACGGCTTGCAGGTCGACGATCGCTCTGTGGTCCAGATCGTGGCCGCCTGCCGCGCGGCGGTGGGAAAAACCTTCACGCTGATGGTCGACGTGGCCTACGCCTGGCCGAGCGCCGAACACGCCCTCGGCGTCCTCGAACGTCTCGCGCCCTACGACATTTTCTTCCTGGAGACGCCGATCGACGTCGACGACCTGGACGGCTACGCGATGCTGCACGAGCGCTCGCCGATCCGCATCGCCGCCGGCGAATGGCAGAACACGCACTGGGAGTTTTTGGACCTGGCCGATCGCGGCGGCGTCGACTTCCTGCAACCCGACGTCGGCCGCGTGGGCGGATTCACTGAAGCCCGCAAGGTATGCCGCATCGCCGAACAGCGCGACCGCCTGATCGTGCCCCACTGCTGGAAGAGCGCCATCGGCATTGCCGCCAGCGCCCACCTGGCCGCTACGACCACCGTCTGCCCCTACATCGAATTCCTCCCCGCCGAGCTATCCGAATCGCCACTACGCACCGAGCTAGTCACCGACGAGCTCACAGTCGTTGACGGGCAAATGCAACTGCCCAATAAGCCCGGCCTGGGAATCACCGTCAACCGCGAAGCGCTATTGCGATTCGCGGAAGCGCCCCAGTCGTAAGAATTCCGTCCGTCTCGTTTTCCTCGTTACTTTACCGCTTCCGAGGATTGGGTATTTTCGTTGTCTGTCCCGCCTTGATCTTGTTGGCGCTGTTCGTATTCTTCGAGAACCTTCGGATCCACAAACGCCTCAATGGGCGCACCGCGCGTGCCATCCTTGTCGACTAGCCCGACCCACAACCTTTGCTTGAGCAGACCGGTGTCCAACTTCAAGTAGGGCAGGTCGCTCCGATCGGGCGCCGACAGCGAGACGACTCCTGAGCCAAGCAGGCCATCGGGAAAATCATCTTCAGCACAACCGCTCACAAGGATCGCACTCTCCGCGCAAACCGATTCGTTCGCGCTCTGCACATAGACGCTGCTTACGTCCTGTCGAATACTTAAGAATAACAGGCCCAACTGAGTGCGACCATCGTATCTCTTGTCAAAGGACGCCGACACGAGTATCGGACGGTCGAACTTCGACAAAGGTGCGCCATTCAACTCGTTCAGCGCACGCATTGCCGTCGCAGTCCGGTGTCGATCGACCGACGGACTGTCTTCGTCTCGCACGTTATTGAGACTTTTGTAGAATCGATCTGCTTCGATGTTGCCTTCAAGGATCCTTTGCGTCTTTGCAAACAGCTCTTGAGTCGACAGCTTTACTCGAACGGCTTTCGGCTTCACCGCCGGAGAATTCGGTTGTGAGCAGGCACACCCAAGACACACACACGCTAACAGCGCTGCACGGAATTCGCGGTGGGCAATCGCGCAGGGTCTAAAATGTGATTCCAATGCATGCATTATCAGCCGTTCCTGCCTTTCGAGTCTTCCTTGGCATCCTTCGTGTCTTGGTGGTTCAACCTTTCCCGCTCATCGCTTCAATCAAAAACCAGCGTCCCGAATTTCTGGTACTCGTGAAAGCTTGGCCCCACGCGGGCCCAATCCCAGGAGGTCTCTTTGCCGTCGTCGTAATCGACGCGATAGAAATTCGCCCGCCAGCGGGTGCCGGGTTTGGGCGGAACGTTGGCCAGCGGTTCGAGCAATTTGTAGGGCACGAAGATTTCGGCCGTCCAGCCTGTGATTTTGGCGCCGGACTTTTTTTCGCCGCCGCTGATCGCCGTCTTCTTGTGAATGCGGCGATCTCCTTCATAGTGCCACGGCCGCCAGCCGAGAAACTTGCCGCCGACATTGGGGATCAGGATCGGCAGCTCGTGGCCCAAGGGAGAAATCTCGTACTCGAAATAGATCGGCAGGCGCTCGTCGGTCCAGAAAAAGAACTCGAACACGTCCTCGTTCCACAGGTCGAGAAAGTCCTCGCTCATCGTGGCAGTTAGCTTCGCGTCGGTACCGTCCATCAACACGTACACGCCGGTCGGCGAGTACAGCATCTTGAACCGCGCTACGTACGCGTGGCCGCCGCTCGAACGCTTTGACAGCGGCTCCCACGCGACGTCCTTCCAGGCCCGCGAGCTGCCGTCGCCGGTGATTTCGAAATCGTCGGTGCGTTTGACGTGGAGAATCTTTTCGCCCGGCATACCGACTTTCTTCTCTGTGACCTTCTGGTCGTCATTGGCCGCCCGCGCCGTCGCGTCGCTCGGCTTCGCGGCATACAACACGCGCTCCGCATTCTTGTAATATATCTTCTCCAGCACTTCCCTCGGCAGAAACACCCCGTAGATCATCCAAAAACCTTGCAGGTGATGGCTCGCCGCGCAATCGAAATACTCGTCGTCGGTTTCCAGAAAACGGTAATAAATGCGAAACGCCTCGCGCCGTGGCGTGGTGTCGGTGCCGAACATGATCCGGTCCTGATACTTGATGAACATCCGCCGCGCGCTGTACGGCTGCCGGCCAAGCTCCGAGATGCGCGCGTCGATGTCGACGTAGAAATTCGGATACGCGTCGAGCCAACGCCCGACTTCGGCCAGGTCCTCGGCGTTGTTGCCGCAGTGGGCCCCGATGAATGTCGTGCCACGATGTTTCGCCACGACCCGTTCGAGCTGGCCCAGCAGGGTCTCGCGCGACGGAAATCGTTCGCCGAAGAACAGCCAGGCCGGGTGCTCGTTCAACTCGTGCCAGCGCTCGTTGTTCTTGTCCAGCGGCGTGAAGAAGGCGGCCGGATCGGCCGTGTGGATCATCACCGGCCTTTGGTGCTTCGCGCACATCTCCCAGATCGGGTCGAGTTTTGGATCGTCGACCGGCATGAGTTTGCCGTTCTTGTAGCGAAAGCTCAGTCCTAGTCCCTTGTGAAATTTCAGACCCTTGGCACCAGCCTTAAAACTCTCCTCCAGCCGCTGGGTCTCGCGCGCGCTCCAGCCTTCGTCGTCGATCCCGTCGAAGTTGATCAAGGCGAACGTCAAAAACCGGCCCGGGTGCGACTCGTCGAGCGCAGCGAGCGTCTCCTTCAGCTGGTCTCCCCAACCGCCGTCGAGATTGACGACTGTTCGGACGCCCGCCTCGTTCATCTCGACCAGGTATTTTGCCACCCGCTCCGGCGTGAGCGTCTGCTTGCCGCCCCCCAGATGATTGTGCACGTCGACCGCCGGGAACATCGGTCGCTCGAGCGTCGTCGTCTTGGTGACCAGCATCGACCGGGGCTGCCAGTCGCGCAGCTTGAGCTGTTGAATATCCGGCTCCGCCGCCGACGTCGACGACGCAAAAACGGCTGCGGTAAAAGTAAGAATGTAGTATCTGACGACGCAAAGTTTCACGGCAATTCCCCCAGAAGAAATTGATTAGGCGTGGCCGATCGGCGACCTCAGATTAGCCAGCCAAGACGACACTGTCGAGGATTTTGCGTCGTCCGCCGGGTGCCACTGGCGTCTCGCCAGTGCGCGGCTCAATCGGACGCCCGCCCTAGTGTCGCCTGCCACGCGACGATGGTATATTGGCCGGCCGGTACTTTCAAACCCACGCCAGAACAACCGCGGATGCCCTGCAACCAGCCCATCACGCGCCGCGTTTGGCTCGCTCGGGCCGCCGCGGCAAGCGGCGCGGCCGGCGCCGCCGCCGCTGTGCACTTTGGGGAAACATCGACCATGGCAGCCGGAGCCGACAAACCGCGGATCGTCGACCCTCACGTACACGTCTGGAAGAACGACCCGCGATATCCCTGGCCGGCGGAGCTGAAAGACCCGCCGAAGACCGACGCCCTGCCCGACACGCTGCTCGATCTGATGCAAACGCACGGCGTCTCAAACACCGTTATCGTGCACGTCATTTACTACCGCTGGGACTGCCGCTATTCGGCCGCCGTCATCGCCGCTCATCGCGACAAATTCTCCGGCGTGTGCCGCGTCGATCCGACCAGCCCACGGGCCGCCGCCGAATTGGACCACTGGGTGGCCGAGGGCTTTCACGGCGTGCGGTTGAGCCCCGCCGCCGGCACGGCCGGCGATTGGATCAACGATCGGCCCCAAATGGACAGGATCTGGAAGCGGGCCGCGGAGTTGAAAATCCCGATGTGCGTGCTCTGCCCGGTCGTGCGGATACCCAACGTCGAGAAAGTCATCGCGCGGCATGCCGACTCGCTCGACGTGTGCATCGATCACATGGCCGACTGCCCGATCGACCGTCCCGACGAGTTGAAAAAACTGCTGGCGCTGGCCCGCTACCCTCGAGTTTACGTCAAGCTCAGCCACCTGTGGTCGCTGTCGAAACAAGATTATCCGTATCGCGACACTCACGACCAGGTTCGGCGGCTGTACGACGCATTCGGCCCCGAGCGGTTGATGTGGGGCACCGACTGGCCCGGCGTCGAAGAATATTGCGGCTACGCCCGCGCTTTGGCCCTGTATCGCGACGAAATCAAATTCTTCACCGACGACGACCGCAAGTGGATCCTCGGCGCCACGGCCCTCAAGCTGTGGCCGATGAAGACGACCTAGCACACTGCCATTTTATAGTGATGGGTGCCATGCTTGCGCTTCGCAAGCATGAGCGCAAACGATGACTCCGACATGCTTGCGAAGCGCAAGCATGGCACCCGCAAGACTTCAGTGACCGTCCACCGGACCGCATTTAGAGCTCAACATCAAACGTCACGGAGAAAACCGCCATGCCACGCACGACCCGCAGACGTTTCATCAAGGTTGCCGCCTCCGCCATGGCCGGCGGCGTTGCATTGCAACATCGCAAGCTTCTTGCCGCCGAGCCGACGGCGAAGCCGCGCGAGCGGCCGAACATTCTCTACGCCCTGTCGACCGGCTCGTGGGGGCGCGTCGTCCCCAGCGGAAAACCCCTGCCCTTGTTGCAGATTCTCGACGAGACGGCCGCCGGCGGGTTCAACGGCGTGCGGCTGACCGGGTACCCGAGTCTGCTGGAAGCCAATTCGCTGTCGCTCGAACAGTATGGCGACGAAATGGCGAAGCGGGGGCTGAAGTTTTCCACCGTCTCATTCGGCGGGCAATATTACGACCCCGACAAGCACGCCGAGATTCGCGAGCGGGCCCGCCAGGCCCTGGCTGCCCACCAACATTTCGGCGCCACGGCGATGGTCTTCTTTCCCCCCTCGCCCAAACCGGGCGCCGAAGAGGCCGATGCCCTGCGCGACTCGTTCCGCTTTCTCAACGGGCTGGGCAAGATGGCAATCGAAGACTACGGCATCCGCATGGGCCTGCACAACCACACCGATTCGCTGATCGAAAACCAGTCGCAAGTCGATCGCTACCTCGAAGGCACCGATCCGCGCTACGTCTTTTGCGCATGGGACTCGGCCCACCTGCTGCTGGGCGGCTGCGACGTGCAGGCGACCTACAAAAAGTCGATCGACCGCATCGTCTATACCGACTTCAAGGACGCCACGCTCATGCCGCCGGCCACCGACTATGTCTCGCCCAACGGCGAGCGCTTCGCCGGCGACTCGCACTCCGGAAAATTCTTCAATTCCATGCTCGAACTGGGCCGGGGCCAGATCGACTTCGCCGCGCTGATGCGCATGCTGGCTGCACGAAAATATCGCGGCTGGATCAACCACGACCTCGACACGATCCGCGTCTCGATCGCCGACAGTTGGCGCGTGTCGATGAAGTACGTCAACGACACGCTGGACCCGATCTATCAGTAGTGGTTGGCGATTCGTGGTTCGTGCTTGGTACGAGGAATCCTGGTTTCGCCGCCCATGCGTTCCTTTCACCAATCGCTAATCACTGACCACCAACCACTAAATAATTCTCGGGGGGTGGCCGGAAACTTGTGTTGAAAGTGTGCCGCCACTTTTGGTAATACTGCATCCAGCTGAGACGGACTGTCACTTCAGATCTGTGTTAATGGACGGAAGGCCTGCTTTGTTCTTGGGCCGCCCCCGTCAAAGTCCCGTGCTGGTGGCGGGGCTGCGCAGTGGTATTTGACTGCCTCGAAGCGCGTGGACGCGATCTGCGTGCCGGAGGCTCGCGAGCCGTTTTGGGAATGTCCGTGTGGCCACGGCGTTGAACCCAGGGATGCGGTCGGCATCTTGGACTGGGCAGTACAACGTCTCCGTGGGAAGCTCCGGTACCGACCCGCTGCAATGCTGCTTCCTCCAGCCGAAGCATTTTTTGCAGTACAAGAACAGCCTCGGCCTCCGCGAGGAAGCAGCGGCGCACGAAACAGAGTTAAAGTCGCACGCGCGATTCAACGTTGCGCTGCGCCGGGCTTTTTCGCCCTGGCTTTTTTTGAAATGGCCGACGAGAAATATTGAACCACCAAGACACCAAGATGAGAAGAAATGGATTGTTTTCCTACTTCATTCATCCTTGGTGTTCTTGGTGTCTTGGTGGTTCATCTTTTCAGTCAGGCACTCAGCCACCGCCAACTAATACCGCAAGATCAGATCGGCGTAAACGCGGTGCGTGAGAATGTCGGAATACTGGGTGACCGTGTATTCGTAGCCGGTGCCGGCTTCGATGTGGCTGTTGGGCTTCCATTTCACGCCGATCACGTTCGTCACGGCGTTGTTGCCCGCAATCCCCGTGGCCGGCAGATCGACCAGGTCGAGCCCGGCGACGGGTCCGGAAATGCCGGAGCTGCTGCTTTTCATCCAGTGGAACCAGTTGAGGCCAATCAGGGGATAAATGTGGCCGGGCAGCTCGTAGTCCCACTGGTTCGACCAATACCAGAATTGCGTGCCGGTGTTGCTGTTCGACGGGATGCGAAAGCCGGAGCCGCTGAGCCAATGCCCCCGACCGAAAATTTCCTTGCCGCCGGTGAGAAAGAAGTGGAAGTCGCCGTCGCCAAAATTGGCAAACGCGACGGCGGGCCCCGGGATGAAAAAGTCGCGCCGGCCGAGAGCAGGAACTGCCCCTCGACGTCGCGCACCAGGTTGTACTTGAAACCCACCGGCGCCGACATGAATCCCCGCGGACCGAGGAAGTTATTCGACTGCCAATAGCCGATTCGCGGCGCAATCAGGCTGAAGCGTTCGGAAAGACGCGCGCGAACTTGCGCGGTCCCAGCCTGCATGTTGAAGCCGCCGATGGCGGCCGGCGTTTCGTTGTAGATATACAGCCCGCGAACTTCGGTCAGCGACCGCGGGTCTTCGAAGAAAAACGGATTGGACAGCGGACTGATGAAACGGTCAAAGCAGTGATCGCTGGCGATGATGCCGAGAAACCGCGGCTTGTCCTGGAAATTGTCGCAATACTCGCAGTCGCAATCACAGACCCCCTCGTCCAGCAGCGAGACAGGTGTGTCGTCGTTGGACGCCTGCAAGATCGCATCACCGCCGCGCGCTGCGGCACACATCGCAAAACTCACCCAAACCGCGGCCGCCAGTCGCGAAAACCGTCGCATTCGTCACACTCCATTGAGCAAAAAACATCCCGATTGCCCCTCAATCGTGTGGAAGTATCGGACAGTTTTCAATCAAGACATCACCGATCGAAGATCAGCCGGCAAATCCGGCGCGGCGGGGAGCGGCGAACGACAGGGCATCGGGTTTGACGATTAGGCTGAGAATAGAAGGCGTTGACCGTCGGGGGTCAGGCGCTGAAGGCCACGCGCCCGGCGCGGTTCATGAGTCTTGGCGTTGCCCGTCGAATCGCCGGCCGCTTAGTACCGAAAGATCAGATCGGCATACACGCGATTGTTGAGAATATCCGCGTTCTGAGTAACCCGGTATTCATAGCCCCCGCCGACCTCAACGTGCCCGCTCGGCTTCCACTTCAGACCGATCACGCTGGTGACGGCGTCGCTGCCGGCGACGCCGCTGGCCGGCAGGTTGATCAGGTCCAGGCCCGTAATCGGCCCGGTAAAGCCAAATCCGCTGCTGCGCATCCAATGGTACCAGTTGAGGCCGATCAGCGGATAAATATGCCCCGGCAGTTCATAGTCCCACTGATTGGACCAGTACCACATCTGCGTGCCCCAGTTGGGATCGGCGGGAATGCGGAAGCCGGTGCCGCTGAGCCAGTGTCCCTTGCCGAAAATCTCCTTGCCGCCGGTCAGGAAGAAATGGAAATCTCCGCTGCCGAAACCGGAGACTGCGTCTTGCGAGCCGCGAATGAAGTACGTGACACCCGCCGAGACCAGGAATTGGCGCTCGACGTCGCGGACCAGATTGAACTTCAAACCAATCGGGGCCGACATGAAGCCCACCGGCGCGCCGCCGCCGCTTTGGTTGACCTGAAGGTAACCCAGCCGCGGCGCGATCACGCTCACGTTTTCGCTTAAGCGCCCGCGAAACTGCGCGGCCCACACCTGTGCGTCGCCGCTGCCGATCGCCACCGGCAGACTATTGTCGATAAAGATCCCTCGCACCTCGGTCAACGACCGCGGGTCTTCGAAAAAGAACGGATTCGACAGCGGGCTGATGAAGCGGTCGAAGCAGTGATCGCTCGCCAACATGCCGAGGAAGCGCGGCTTGTCCTGGAAATTGTCGCAGCACTCGGGGCAGTCACATGCGCAATCGCAGGGGTCCAACAGCGACGCCGGCCGCTCGTCGGCCGATGCCAGATCGATCGCATCCTCGCCGCGGACTGCCGCACAAAGGACCAAACTCACCCAGATCGCCGCGGTCAGCGGTAAGAACGTTCGCATCCGTGCACTCCGTTGATCCAAAGCGTCCATATCAACCATCGATAGGGTGGACTTATCGGGCGTGCCCTAGGAGCAAATACACCGATTGAGAAGGGGCCCGCAGAACCGGACTTTCAGGGCTGATCGCACCCTGCGAAGACAATTGAGAGCGCAATCGCCCTATTTTCGGCAAAGTCCAAGCGTGGCGTGCCCCCACGTCTGTCGCGCGAGCCGGCTCTACTTGCCGGCGGCCGTCGCCTTTTCGACTTCCGCGCCCATGCGGCCGATGAGCATCAAGCCCCACATCTTCCAGTCACCGATGAACGACCAGAGAGGATACTTGAACGTCGCGGGACGATTCTTCTCGATCGCGAAGTGGCCGATCCAGGCAAAGCCATAGCCGATCAGCGGCACCGCCACCAGCAGCCAGGGGTTGTAAAATGCCGCCGCCACCAGAACGCCGATCGCCAACGTGCTGCCGACAAAATGCATGGCCCGACAGGCGGGCGTCGAATGCTCGCGAACGTAGTAGGGCCAAAACTCGGCGAACGATTGATAGCGCTGCTCGGGCATGATTGACGACTCCGCAGTGACGATTCGTGGGCCAACACCCGAACCAGTATACCCTGTCGACCGCGGGATCGCTCAATTGTAGAGCGGCCAGCGCCGTGTTAGGCTGGACCCAACCGAAAACACCGGGGAAACGCTCGTATGCGGTCTGGGGCGACACAACCGATGCCAACGTTCGACCGCCGCCGTTTCTTGCGGCAGGCCGGCGGCGGGCTTGGCATTCTCGCCCTGGCCGACCTGCTGCATCGCGACGGTCTGCTGCACGCCTCGCCGACCGGCGCGGACGCACGGCCCTTGACGCCAAAACCGTCGCACGTCGAACCGCGGGCGCGGCGCGTCATCTACCTGTTCATGCACGGCGGGCCGAGCCACGTCGACCTGTTCGACCCCAAGCCCGAGTTGATCCGCCATGCGGGCCAGCCGCTGCCCGACAGCGTCGGCCCGGTGATGACGCGCCGCAAGGTGGCGCACAATCCGCTGCTGGCGCCGATCAAGCCCTTTCGGCCGCGCGGCCAATAGCGGTTTGGAGATCAGCGATTTCTTGCCGCACCTCGCCGAGCAGGCCGACGAGCTGTGCGTGCTGCGCGGTTGCCACGGCGACAGCGTGAACCATCCGCAGTCGGTCTACCAGATGAACACCGGCAGCATCCTGATGGGCCGGCCGAGCCTGGGAAGCTGGGTCAGCTATGGCCTGGGGACCGAGAACGACAGCCTGCCGGCCTTCGTCGTCCTGCCCGACCCGGGCGGCGGCATCAAGGGGGGCCCAGCCGCCTGGGGCAACGGTTATCTGCCGGCCACCTATCAGGGAACGACATTCCGCGGCGGGGCTACGCCGATTGTCGACCTGCGCCCGCAGAAGTCGATCAGCGGGCCCGCAACAGCAAGGCACGCTCGAGTTGCTGCGGACGTTGAACCGCCGGCACAGCGACTTGCGCGGCGCCGACAGCCAGCTCGAAGCGCGGATCGAAGCCTACGAGCTGGCGTTTCGCATGCAGTCGGCCGCGCCGGCCGCGGTCGATCTCGCCGACGAGACGCGCCGAAACGCTGGCGCTGTACGGCATCGGCGAAAAAGACGACCGACGAATTCGGCCGCCGCTGCCTGCTGGCCCGGCGACTGGTCGAGCGCGGCGTGCGATTCGTGCAGCTCTACTCCGGCGACACCGAACGGCTGGGACGCGCACAACGACGTCGCCGCAGAACCACGGCCTGTATTGCGGGCGGACCGACAAGCCGGTCGCGGGCCTGCTGCGCGATCTGCGCCGCCGCGGCCTGCTCGACGACACGCTGGTGATCTGGGGCGGCGAGTTCGGCCGCATGCCGATGAGCGAGCAGGGCAAGGGGCGCGACCACAATCCCTGGGGCTACAGCGTGTGGCTGGCCGGCGCGAAGGTGCGCGGCGGCTTTGCCTACGGCGCGACCGACCCGTTCGGCCTGCGCGCCGTCGAAGACAAGGTCCACGTCCACGACCTGCACGCCACGATCCTGCACCTGCTGGGCCTCGACCACGAAGCGCTCACCTACCTGCACAACGGCCGCAATGAACGCCTGACCGACGTCGCCGGCCGCGTCGTGAAGGAGATCCTGGCATGAAGGATCTTCAAGTTGTCGCCGCCGCACGACTTTGCGTTGCGCTGTTTTTCATCGCCGCCCGGGCGGCAGTGGCCGCCGAGCCGTCGACCGCCGATCCGCCGGAGAGGCCCATCACGGCCGGCGAACGCGACCATTGGGCGTATCGGCGATTGCGGCCGTCGAGCCGCCCAGCGTCGACGACCCGCGTTGGAGCGCCCACCCGGTCGATCGGTTTTTGAAGGCGGAAATGCGGCGACACTCGATCGAACCGTTGCCGCGAGCAGGCAAGACGACGCTCCTTCGCCGCTTGTATTTCGATCTGACCGGCCTGCCCCCGACAACGACAAGACGTGCTCGATTTTCTGGCCGACGAGTCTTCCGACGCCTACGACAAGCTCGTCGATCGGCTGCTGGCGTCACCCGCGTATGGCGAGCGCTGGGCTCAGCATTGGCTCGACCTGGCCCGGTTTGCCGAGACCGACGGCTTCGAGCACGATCTGATCCGGCCCAACGCCTGGCGCTATCGCGACTGGGTGATCGACGCCTTGAACCGCGACATGCCCTTCGACGAGTTCGTCCGCATGCAGCTTGCCGGCGACGAGTTGCGTCCCGGCGACGCCGCCGCGGCAATCGCCACCGGTTTTCTGCTGTGCGGCCCGGACATGCCCGACTTGAACTTGCAGAACGAGCGGCGGCACGTCGTGCTCAACGAAATCACGGCCACCGTCGGCGCGGTGTTCCTGGGAATGCAATTCGGCTGCGCTCAATGCCACGACCACAAGTTCGATCCGATCCGCCAGCACGACTTCTATCGCCTGCGGGCATTTTTCGAGCCGGCCGACATGTTTCGCGAGCATCCGATGCCGTCGCCCGACGAGTTGGCCGCGCGGCGAATGGCCGAAGCCGCGTGGTCGCCCGAGGATCGGCAGCGGCGACCAACGGCGGCAAGAGCTCGAAGATCTGGGCTACGCAGCGCTTTCGCGAGAAAAATCCCGACGAGCGGATCGGCGCTGAAGCAAGCGATCGCCGAATTGACCCGCTCGGAGCAAAAGGAACATGCCGAGCTGGTCAAGCAACTCCGCGAGGCGCCCCGCTTGCCCGATCTGGCGATGGGCCGCGTGGTGCGCGACGGCGAGCCGCTGGCCGGCCATCTCTACCTGCGCGGCGACTTTCGACTGCCAGGCCCCGCCGTCCGCTGCGGCTTTCCGCGGGTGCTGGCGACCGCCGAAATGGACGCGCCGGAAAAGCCCGAGCGGCCGCGCGCGCGATGCTGGCCGAGTGGCTGACCCGTGCCGATCATCCGCTGTTGGCCCGGGTGATCGTCAACCGGCTCTGGCAGTGGCATTTCGGCAGTGGCCTTTCGGCCTCGTCGAGCGACTTCGGTCTGATGGGCAGCCCGCCGTCAAACCCGCAACTGCTCGACTGGCTCGCGCGACGATTCGTCGCCGACGGTTGGAGCATGAAAAAAATGCACCGCCTGCTGGTGACGTCCGAAGCGTACCAGTTGGCCAGCGGCCCGTTCGACGCCCACTGGTCGGCCGAGCAAGCGCAAGCGGCCGCCGAAATTTGGCGACGATCGCAAGCCAGCGATCCGCAAAATGAGTACCTGTGGCACCGACGCCGCCTGCGCTTGGAGGGTGAAGCGATTCGCGACGCGATGCTGTTGGCGAGCAAGCGATTGTCAACGCGCAGCGGAGGACCCGGAGTCCGCCCACCGCTGGCTCCGGAAGTGACCGCCACGCTGCTGGCGGATCAGTGGAAAGTAACCGACGATGAAGAAGATCATCGCCGCCGCAGCATTTATCTGTTCGTGCGACGCAACCTTCGCTATCCGATGTTCGACGTCTTCGATCGGCCCGACACGAACGCTAGCTGCGCGTTGCGGCACGAATCGACGACTGCCACGCAGTCGCTGGTGCTGTTGAACTCGGAATTCTCCCTGCAATGCGCCCGCTGGATGGCCGGCGTGCTGGTCCGGTATGAGCCGGACAGCGCCGCGCGCAGGATTGAACAGGCGTATCTGCGCGTGTTCAGCCGCCGGGCGACCGAAGACGAGACGCGGCTGGGCCAGGAATTCCTCGATCGGCAACAAGCCATCTTGCGCGCCGGCGGGCGCACGGCCGAAAGTCTGGTGCTGCCCGAGGGGGCGCCGTCGTCGGAGAATCCGTTTCTGTCGGCCGCCCTGGTCGACTTCTGCCTGGCGCTATTCAACGCCAACGAGTTCGTGTATCTCGACTGAAACAAATAGACGACTCTTCGACGGTGCAAGCCGCGCTAGCGTGCCGACAGGATCGAGCACAGCGTCTCGAATTTCACTGGCTTGACCAGGTGATGGCTGAAGCCCGCTTCCTGCGAGCGTTTGCGATCCTCCGGCTGGCCATAGCCCGAAAAGGCGATGAAGCGGACCTTGGCAAATCCGGCTTCGCTTCGCAGCGTGCGGGCCACGCCATACCCATCGACGCCCGGCAATCCGAGGTCCAAGAGAACGACGTCAGGGCGGAACGAACGAGCCGCTTCGATCGCCGCGAATCCTTCATGCGCGGTAGCGACGGTGTGGCCGCTGCGCCGCAACAGGTTGGAAATATTCTCGGCCAGATCGATGTTGTCGTCGACGACGAAGATCTTCAGCGGCTGGATCGGCGCCGCACTGCCTTGCGAGGCGTCGTCGACGGCCGCCTGCTGATCGGTCAGCGGCAGGCGAATGGTGAACTCGCTGCCGCGGCCTGGCCCGTCGCTCTTGGCCGAGACGCTGCCTCCGTGCATCTCGGCCAGCTTGCGCACCAGCGTCAGGCCGACGCCCAGTCCGCCTTGTGAGCGGTCGAGCGATCGATCGGCCTGCATGAACAGCTCGAAGACCTGCTGCAGCATCGCCGGCGAAATTCCGACGCCGGTGTCCTTGACCGTAAACACGGCCTGACCGTCGCGCGGAAACGAGCGCACCGTAATCGTTCCGCCCTCGGGCGTATACTTGGCCGCATTGGTCAAGAGGTTGCCCAGAATCTGTTCGACACGCGTCGGATCGACGTACAGCGGCATGGGCTCGCTCGCCACGTCGACGATCACCTGATGCCTGCGCTTCTGGACGACCGGCTGCGCGGTGGTAACCGCGCGGCGCACCAACTCCGCGCCGTCGATGAACTTCTTCTTGAGTTGCACCTTGTCTCGCGTGATCCGAGAGACGTCAAGCAGATCGTCCAGAATCCGCGAAAGATTGGCCAGTTGCCGGTCGACGACTTCCGCCACCATGGCCTGGTCCTGGTCGGAGATCTTGGTCAGTTCGTTGGCATACGAGATCGCGGCCAGCGGGTTGCGCAGCTCGTGGGCCAGCATCGCCAGGAAATCGTCCTTTTGCCGCTGGGCTTCCCGCAGCTCGCCATACAGCCGTGCGTTGTCGCCGGCCACCGCGACGCGGCGCGCCAGTTCGGTTGCCAGTTCCAGGTCCACGGCGACAAAGTGGCGCCGCGAATCGGAGCTGCCAAAACTCAGCGTGCCCACGGCCCGGTCGCGAACCATCAGCGGAACGACTATGGCCGACACCGGATTGAGCTCAAGCATCAATTGGCGGTGCTCTTCATCGCGTGCGATCGAGGCGATGAATTCCGGCGTTACGTTCTCCATGAGTTCCGGCTTTCCGGTGCGAAGGACGTTGACCGGAAGCAACGATGAATTCCAATCGAGCGGGTACCGTTCGAGCAGCTCGCGCAAAATCAACTCCTTGGCCGGATCCGCATGCGCCAGGGCCACTCGTTCGATCTGGCCAATCGAATTGACCATGTCGATGACGCAAGAATCGGCAAAAAAACGCACGGCCAGCCGCGCCACGGCGTGCATCGTGCTTTCGAAGTCAACCAGGGCCGAGAGCACCGTGCTGGCTTCGGACAAAAAGCGCAGGGCCTCCTCGGCATTCTTACGCTCCGTAATGTCCAACACGATGCCCGAGGTGCGGATCGGCCGCCCGCCGCTGCCTGCCGTGACGCGGCCTCGTCCGGCGATCCAGCGAATTCCCCTCTGCGGATGGATGATTCGAAAATCGATTTCCACGCTCTTGCCATGCCGTGTGGCTTGCGTGATCGCCACGTCGACGCGCGCGATCTTCCGGATGGATGCTCTGAATAAACACGGTCCGCGACGGCGCAATCGCGCGATCCAGTCCGAAAATCTCGTAGGATTCGTCGGACCACGTGACGACGCCGGCGGCGATGTCCCAGTCCCACAGGCCGGCCTTGGCCCCGTGCTGGGCCAGCCGCAATCGCTCTTCGCTTTGAGCCAGAGCCAGCTGCGCCAGCTTGCGCTCGGTCACGTCGCGAAAAACGATGGCCTGGCTGCCGTCATCGGCGGGCCAGGTCTTGATCTCGAACCACCGTTCCCACGGTTCGTAATAGCTCTCGAATTCAACCGCAACCCGATCGGTCGCCGCCTGGCGAAGCTGCGTTTCGGCCGCGCCGCCAATGGCCAGTGGAAACAGCTCCCCAGACGCCATGGCCTTGTCGGCATCGTTCGGGCAATGCAGGCGATTGAGCTGCTCGGCAGCGGAGTTCATGTACTTGCATCGCCATTGGACGTCGACGGCCATGAATCCGTCGGTGATGCTCTCGACCAGCGCCACGATCTGCTCGGCGCTGGCTTCGGCCCGGTGCCGCGCGCGTTTCATGGCCTCGCTGAACAGCGCGACGGCGAGGCACACGAAGACAAAAGCCAATACCGTGGGGTTGAGGGTGAATACGTCGCGCGTAGGGATAAACAACCAATTGGCTGCCAGGTAGCTTAGCAGCGTGGCAAACAGTGCCGGACGAAAACCGCCGAACCAGCCTGCAAACGCCACCACCGCGAAGTACACCACGAAAAGCAACGCGGTTCCGAAGGTCCCGAATTGACTAGCGAGCAGAACGCCCACCAGCGTCGCGGCGGCAGTGGCAAGACAGGCCACCAGGTACGGTAGCCAGATTGGACTCGCTCGATGATGCATGGTCGGCCTCGTACTCAGCCTTCGTTGCCCATCACCTCATTCTAATCATTGCGGTGGGGCAGATCAGGAATCGTTGCCCGGCCCGGCAGGAAAAAACCCGGCCTCGGCCGCGAATCGCCGCTCCCGGCCGGTGCCGCAAATGCTTGCGGCTAGGCCAATTCGGGGGGACGGGACGCAGCGATGCTCGGCCCGTTGGTGGTGGCCGCGCGGGTGGCCGCCAATTCGCATGGACCTGGGATCCGGCGTTGGACTACAATTCCCCGCCCCCCGGGTCGACCGATTGCAGTAAACGGAGTTACCGCATGAAGACAGCACTTGTGTTGGTCCTCATCCTATCGCTCAGCGTTTCGCCTCGGCAATCGTGCGCACAGCACGGACGCGGCGGCGGAGGCGGTGGCGGTGGCGGTCGAGGGGGCGGTTGGCAAGGGGGCGGTGGGCGGTCTGGCGGCGGTCCCAACGGCAACTCACCGGGAAACGGCGGTGGCCGTAACGGTGGTTCACCAGGCAACGCCGGTGGACGCACGGCTTCTAGAGCCACCTCCTCGCGACAGCCGAACTCGGTCCATCATCCCGGAGCCGCCAATCATTCGAATTTCGGCCATCGTCCCGCCTATCACGGCAGTTGGTATCACGGCGACTGGCACGGCCACTGGGCGCATCCTTACGCGTATCGACCTTGGGGTTGGTATGGCGGCGGCTGGGGCTGGGGTTTTGGCGTCGGTATTGGCACCGGCGTGGCACTGGGCGCCGTGTCGTTTGGATCGCCCTGGGGCTGGGGCTACTACAGCTACTGGAATCCTTATTGGGTTGCGCCGGTTGGCGGCGTGACTTACATCAACTACTCGCAGCCGATCGTGGTAACGCAGCCGGTCGCGGCCGCTGGAACCGTTGTCGTGCCGTCGGCCGGCGCGCCGCAGGTTGCCGGGCAGGCTCCCGGGCCGAGCGGGGTTGTGCCCACCGGTGGCGTCCAACAACAGGGGCTGGCGATTTTCGAGACGGCGCGCGCCGCCTTCAAGCGCGGCGATTATCGGGCGGCGCTATCCGATACCGATCGGGCCGTCGCGCTGGTTCCCAATGATTCGGTGATGCACGAGTTTCGCGCCCTGTGTCTGTTTGCCATGCAAGACTACCAACAGGCCGCCGCGGCGATGTACGCCGTGCTGTCGGCGGGGCCGGGCTGGGACTGGACGACCGTCGCCGGACTCTATCCCGACATCGGCGTCTACGGTCAGCAGTTGCGCGCGTTGGAAACGTTTCGAAGTGAAAACGCCGAATCGGCCGATGCGCGATTCTTGCTGGCATATCATTACATGCTTGCCGGCCACAATGCAGAGGCGGCCACCGAACTTCGGGCCGCCGTGAAATTGGAGCCCAAGGATCTCCTCTCCGCGCAATTGCTCGCGGGGCTCACCAAGTCACCGCAAGAGCAACCGGCCGCCGGGCCGGCCTTGCTGCCGGCCACGCCGATCGACGCCGAGCGCCTCGTGGGAAGCTGGAAAGCCAGCCGCGCCGACGGAACGAACGTCGATATGAAATTAACCGGCGACAACCATTTCAACTGGAGTTTCGGCCAAGGAGACAAGCAGCAAAAACTCAGCGGCACGTACACGCTGGCCGATAATTACTTGATTCTGACGGCCAGCGACCAGAATGCGCTAGTCGCGCGCGTGGCGCTCGCCCCGGATGGAACGCTTCAATTCAAGCTCGCCGGCGGCAGCCCGTCCGATCCCGGCCTGGTTTTCACGCGCTGAGTCACTGTCTCGCAATCACAACCGGCGCCCCCCCCATGCCATGGGTCACGACTAGCGCTGGCCCGCCGCGTCACACGATTTGCCGGACGGTTTGCTGTCCAACATGTCGTCCCAATGGACGTCGGTCCGGGTGCGCAAACGGCGGGCAATCTCGAGGTAGTCGCGGCGATTGTCGACCAGCGCCGCGGCAACTCGGCGAATCGGAAGCTGCTCCACTTCCTGGCAGGCGATCAGGTCGCCACCTTCAACCCGTACGATGGTGGCCGGCAATTTGTCCTCGCCGTCGGTGCCTAACGCCGCGTCGATGCACTCCTGGTCGATGTTCTCCGGCAATACCAGCAGCAGGCGACTGGCGGCGTTCTCGGTCGGCAGCAGCGGCCGGGCCGCCTCGATGCAGCGGCGCAGCTCGGAGGAATCGACCGCGGCGGAGCCCTGTGAACGGTCCGCCAGCCGGGCCACGTTCAGGTCCTGCATCGCCTTGAGGATCAGCTGCCGTGCGGCGGAGCGCATCGGCGCGGCAAGTTGGCCGCGGATGCCCCGCGCCTGCGTCAAGAATCGCCGCAACTTGTTGGCCCCGAAGGCGATCTCGTCTTCGACCGCTCGGTCGAGCTTGACCACAAGCTCCTGGCGACGCGCCAGTACGTCGTTCAGCAACGCTCGCCAGTGGTGGTGGACGATGTCGGGCGCCGCGCTGCCGTCGAGGATTTCGCCCAGCGACGGCGCGACTTGGAAAGCTGCCGCAAGTTCATTCAAATCGGTCCAGAATTCCTGGAGGCGATCGAGCGTCGCGGCGGTCTGGCCTTCGACCAGTCGCAGCCAGCGCGCGACGGAGGTCAACACGACCTGTTCGAGACGCAGCCGCGAATACTCGAACACTCGGGCTTGGGTTCCGCGGAGCCACTTGACGTCAGTGCGAGTCGACGGAGGCGTGCCCCGACGGCCGGCTTGCTCGGCCAGTACGTTGTCCCGCAGCGCCAGAATTTCCGAACGCAAATGACTGGCTTTGGTGACCGCCGCCCGCTCGAGCGTCCGCAGGTGGTTCTGAAACCACTCGGCGGCGTGCTTGGCTCCCGCGACGTGCGCGTCGCAGGCGTCCACCTGGTCGAAAATCCAATCGCGCACCGCGACGGCCAGTTTGCCGGCCCGACCGTCCAGCCGGGTGTTCAGCACGGTTCCCAATGAATCGAACGCGGCGGCGTCATCACTCTCATCGGGTCCGGCGCCGTCGCCCAACACGGCGTCGACGATGGCCAGCACTCGGGCCACGTCCTTGCGATCGCCGCTGGGCTGGCTTGCCTCGAAGGCCTCCTTGATCAGCCTGACGAAATACGACGCAACGTCGCCCGAGACCTCCTGGTCGAGCACCTCGCGCGCCATGGCTTGCATGCGATTCAGATCGAGCCCCAGTTCGGCCGCTTTGGCGGCCGCCTGCTCGTCAACGTCGAAATACTGATACTTATTCGTCTCCTTGGTCTGATCATGAGCGGCGATCAGCGACAGCGTTTCGCTGAGCCTGGGCGCGACTCTCTCGACGGTCGTGGTTATCCCGCTACGCCAGGTGTAGACCAGATCGCGGCACAGCAATTCGGCCACCAGCGTTGGGATGTCGCTATTCGAGCCACCCAGTTGGCAAAGGCCAAACGTCCGCAAGACCGGCTCCGACGGTCCGACTCCCGTGGTGGCCGCTTCCAGCTGCCGGCATTGGTCGAAGAATCCCCCGGCAGCGGTGACGGCGCTGCAATACAGGTATTCGGCCACCGGATCGACGGCGGCTTCCATGCGCGGCTCGGTCAGATTGTCACCCAACTGCACGTAGTAGCAATTCGAGAAGGTACGATTATTGCCGTGGAAGGCGGGCAATTGGCAAGCTCGCTCGCCGGGATAGTATTGGCCCGCGCGACTATAATGCCACAGCTCGTTCAGCGTGGCGTAGGCATTGGCGATCGCCTTGTCACGGTCGCTGCCGCTGCGCGGCGTCGAGTGCATGAGAATGCCGTAGACGTTTTCGTCCGACAGGTTGAGTTGGGTCAGGATCGACCGCACGGCATAGGCCACGTCCAGCACCATGCCGCCGCCGGTCCCGCCGGAAATCGACGCGACGATGTAGACGCGCGGTGGTGCCGAAGAGAAATCCAGGCCCGTTTTGGTCTCGGTCGCGGCGATGTTCTCGACGTCGGTGATTTTGACCAACGATTGTCGCAGGCGGTCCACCAGCCGCTTGCAATGGTCCACCATGGCCAGCCGCCCCAGGGGGCGAAAACCCTCGGTCTGCAGACTGAAGGGAATGTTGTACAACCAGCGGCGACTGACCGATCCCAGGATCTTGCCGGCCGTAGCGCGATAGTCCTCGGCCCGGCGCAGCGGCATGGCCAGCGTCTCGCTCACGTGCAGGGCCGTGCCCGTTTCGCCTTCGGTGGCCGCGTTGATGCTCTTCACGTCGGTGTCCAGCAGCAGCAGGTCGACCGCGGGAATCGCGTCCATGGCTCCCAGCCGATCGTGAAACCGGCGGCGCAGCCGGCGCAGCACGCGCGTCGCCGAACCGCCGATTCCGATGAACAGAACCGGCCCGTGGTGGGCCAAGGTCTCGCGGTCCAGATCAATCGACGGCAATTGTCCCAAGCACTCGGCCGTCTCGCACAGAGACGCCTGTGCCGGGACCGCCGTGAACAACGAATCACTGAGGCGCTCCGTCCGGAGCGGCATGGCCGATCTCTCCGCGCGACGGCGCGGCTGATCCGCGGCGGGCCCATGACCGGCCGCCGGATGGTCTTTGCCCGCGTCGGTCAATGCATCGATCAGCGCGCGGCAACTCGCGTAGCGCTCGTCGGGGGCCTTGGAAAGGGCCCGCGCGATGATTGGTTGATCGCCCTTGGGAAGTCCCGAGAGCAGAGGCGGAGTATTGAGGTGCTGAGCTGCCAAATGGGCCGCCGTCATGCCGTCGAACGGCAGCTCGCCGGTCAGCATCTCCTGGTACACGATCGCCAGGCTGTACTGGTCGCTGTGGCGGTTCGGCTTGCCCTCGAACAGCTCCGGCGGCGAGTAGATCGGCGTCAGGCCCTCGATCATCGAGGCCGAGCGCTCGTAGAGATTCTTGATCAAGCCAAAGTCGGCGACCTTCGCCCGGTCGCCTACCAGCAGCAGGTTCTCGGGCTTGATGTCCAGGTGTTGCAGCGAGTAATTCTCATAGATGTAATCCAACGCGTCGGCCGTGTCGCGCAAGTAGGACAGCAGTTCCTCCCGCGGCAGGCCACGGTGACCGTTGGCGCGGTGCTTTTCGTAGTGCTGCTTGAGGCTCTGATCGGCCAGCTCGGTGACGATCACGACGTTGCCGTCGACGATCTCGATGCGCTCGATGGACAACAGGAACGCGTGGCGAACCTCCTTGATGCGATTGAGCGAGCGCAGCTCGCGCGAGGCCCGCTTGGAGTTCAAGTTTCCATACACGAGCTTGATAGCTTTGACCAGCCCGCCCGGCGCGTGGGCCTTCCACACTTCGCCGTAGCCGCCGGTGCCGATCAATTCCTTGATGAAGTAGCCGGGGATGGGCTCCTGCTTGTTGAACGTCTCAATCGGAGAACTGTCGGTCTTCATGCTCGCACCCGGGAAGTTGTGGATAAGCGGTCAACAATTGTGCGCTGGATGACGACAAGCTGCCGCCGCTCATGATTCTTTCTTGACTCGCTCTTTCAGCACCATGGCGAAGTAGCTTTCCACCACGTGATCGAAGTACTCCGGTCGGATTTCCATTTCCAGGTCGTGATACCGGCAGTAATTGCGAACTTGCGTCAGCAGGTCGCGCGGGTGGCAGCGGCGCATGGCGCGGTTTCGCGGTCGATAGTGCGTGTCGATCAGGTAGTTCACCACGTCCTTGCGGTACTCGCAGTCGAACGATCCGCAGTACAGCTTGAATAAGTAATGGAATTCCTCGGTGTTCGGGTCGCCGACTTCGATCTTGTAAGGAATTCGACGAAGGAATGCCTCATCAACCAGGTCTTCGGGCTCGAGGTTGGTCGAAAAGATGATCAACTGCTCGAAGGGCACTTTGATCTTCTTGCCGTTGGCCAACGTGAGAAAGTCGTGGCGGCATTCGAGCGGCACGATCCAGCGATTGAGCAGCTCATTCGGCGCGATGCGCTGGCGGCCGAAGTCATCCAGCAGCAGACAGCCGCAGTTGCTCTTCATTTGCAGCGAAGCTTCGCTGACGTTGCTCTGGTGGTTGTAGTGGATTTCCAGGTCTTCCATGGTTAGCTCGCCCCCGACGACGACCGTCGGACGCCAGATTTGCAACCAGCGCGCGTCATGATCCTGGGTGCGCAGCAGATTTCCGCCGTCTTCTTCCACGACCCGATGGAAGGCGGCGTCGAACAACTTGATGAGCTGCCCGCCCTCCAAGAGCGCCTGCGGGATCCAGATTTTCTGGCCGAAGCAGCCGGTAAGCCGCCGGGCCAGTGTGCTCTTGCCGTTGCCCGGCGCACCGTACAAGAACATGCCCGCGCCCGAGTTGACGGCCGGCCCCAGGCTGGCGAACAGTTTCGGCTCGACCGAAATGTCGTGGAACGCCTCGGACAGCTCGGCGTACTTCGGCGCCACGAAAGCAATCGCCTGGGCGTCGACCGAAATGACATAGTTCATCAGCGGCACAGGTGCCGGGCCGACGTAGGCGCACTCCTGCAGATAAGCCGCCGTCCGGCTTCGGCCGTGATCGGTCAGGGCATAGCAATAGTCGTTGAACGGCGCCGCCCCTGCGTGAACGACGATCTGCCGCGTGCGGAGCGAATCGAATAGCTCGGCCAGAATGCTGAACGGCAGGCAGATTGCCTCGGCCAGGGACCGGCCGCTGCTGGCGCCGACCGTGCCCAGGTATTTGCAAATCAGCCCTTCGATGAACGCGCTGCTCAAGCCCGTATCACGGATCGATTTCGGCTCCGGGGGCCAAAAATTGTCGTCCGCAAACAGGACCGTCCGCAAGTGATCATCAATTTCCAGCGTATCCGTATGCGATGCCATCGTGCGTCTCGGGAGATTCTAGTTAACTCGATCCGCCAGCGCCTCGGCGGAAGGGGGGATCACATCACGATAACCCTAGATTACGCCCGCCGGGCGGGCATGGCCGATTCGCGTATTATGTCCGGCGCGAAACGCGCGCCGGGAGCGCCACCCCCCCCGGCTGATCGACCTATGAACCGTATCCGGCCGATGTTTCCGATATTCGTGCACTCGGTCGTCTCAAGCTGTATAACCGTCGCCATCTCCGACATCGTCGCCGCCGTCACGATCGTCGCGGCGCGCGTGGGCTGAGTTGGATTCCACTCCCCCCCACCCTTGGTCATGGCGTGGGCTATGATTCCGTAAGCACTCATACCCGTTGCTCGCCATCGTGGCGGCGGCTGCGCACGCAGCTGCCCAATCCCGAGTCGCACCGGCAACAACCCATTTCGTTTCACCGCAATCCACCGATGGCCATAGCGAATCGCAAAAAACCGAATTGGACGCTGAGCGGACAATTGAGCGAAGGTGGCCGGCTGCGCTGCGTCCGGCTGCACACGTTTCCCTTCCGAGTCGGAAGACGGACCGACCTGTCGCTATGCCTGTCGCGACCGTCGGTATCCAGCCTGCACGCGGAGTTCGTGACCGAGGGCAACGCGCTGCTGATACGCGACCTACAGAGCACCAACGGCACCTACCTCAATGGCGATCGGGTCTGCGAACCGGTCGAGGTGCGCCACGACGACATGATTCAATTCGCCGACATGCCGTTTCGCGTTGGCGGACAATTGAGCGACGTCGACTCGCGAACCATGCAGGAAGACGTCTGCGATCGTGCGCTCGGGCTGGTCCAGTTCGACAAATTGATCAACGAACGGGCCGTAGTTTCTCATTTCCAGCCGGTCGTCGATATGCGCAGCGGCGAAACGATCGCCTACGAGATTCTCAGCCGCAGCCGATTGGTCGGCCTGGAAACCCCGGCCGCGATGTTTCATGCCGCGGCACAGCTTGATATGGAGGTCGCCCTGAGCCGGGTGATGCGGATCGAAGGGGTCCACACCAGCGCCTTGTTTCCCGACCCGCCGCACGTGTTTGTCAACACGCACCCTAAGGAGTTGAACGTTGACGGACTGATCGAATCGATGAAGGGCCTGCGCCGCATCGCCGCATCGCAGCCGATCACGGTCGAGATTCACGAAGCCGCGGTAACCGACGTTTCGACGATGAAAGAGCTGCGATCCGCATTGGACGGCCTGAACATGCGGCTGGCCTTCGACGATTTCGGCGCCGGACAGGCCCGGCTGTTCGAATTGGCCGAAGTCCGGCCTCATTACCTCAAGTTCGATCGGCAGATGGTCCAGGACATTCACCAGGCATCACCACAACGGCAACAAATGCTCGCGCAACTGGTGCAGTTGGTCACCGAGTTGGGCGTCGTGCCACTTGCCGAGGGGATCGAGTGCGAGGAAGAAGCGGCTACATGCCGTCAAATGGCCTTCGCGCTGGCCCAAGGCTTCTATTTCGGACGACCGGCTCCGGTGCCTGTCTATACGCCGCCGCCGCTGATCTGCAGCGCGCGCTAGAACACCGGCGCGGCAAGCGATCACGCACCGCAAACGCGGCCCGCTCTCTGTTGCGACACTGGCTCACGCTTCGGTCTTGGGAATCGTTCGGCTACTTGGCGCTTGGGTCTTGAATGTCGTAGCACCACAGTGCGCCCAAGTCGCGAATGTACAGTCGGCCGTTGGCGACCACCGGATACGTCCAGGCTTTGGACTTGCCCCGTTCCGGCTGATCGGGAAGCACGAATCGGCCCTTTTCATGGTAGCCCTCGGGCGTGGCTTCGACCAGCGCCATGTCGTCCTTCTCGCCGTGCACGTACAATCGGCCGTCGGCATAGCACACCGCGCCGGGGCCAATTCCCCGTTCCTGCCATTTGACCTCGCCGGTCGCGAAATCGACGCACATCATGACCTGCGAATTAGTGCCGTAAAGGTAGCCGCCAAAGTCCACCGAACCGCCGATGGCGCTAGGCAGCTTCGCTTCGAAATATACCTCGGTCGCCTCGACCGAGCCGGCGTTCGCTTGCAACTTGACCAGCCCCCCGCCGCTGCGGCCCGCGGCGCTGTACACAAAGCCG
The DNA here is from genome assembly GCA_963801675.1 of uncultured Planctomycetia bacterium. GTDB lineage: Bacteria > Planctomycetota > Planctomycetia > Pirellulales > PALSA-1355 > PALSA-1355. The sequence goes on along the minus strand of CAWDFN010000001.1, from coordinate 4,583,668 downwards.
TCGTGCGCCACAGGGGTGGGAATGTTCGCCGGGCTCCCTTTCGCCGTGTGATCGTAGCGCCACAGGAACTTGCCGGTATTGGCGTCCACTCCCACCAGTCCGTTCTGCAGAAATTGAACATATTGCTTGAGACCGCCGCTCTCGACGACGATGATCGACGCATAAGCGGCCTGGTCGCCCCCCGGCACGGCCGACTTCCAAATCACGTCGCCGGTCTTCTTGTCCAACGCCACGAGCGTGGCGTCCTTGCCCCCCGGCGTGCAGACCAGCGCTCCCCCGTCAACCAGCGGTGACTCGGCGTAGGCCCATTGGCCCGGCTCTCCACCGAAGTCGGCACGAAAGCTCTTCCGCCAGCGAATGCCCCCCGCGCGAACGTCAAGGCACGCCAGATCGCCATCGGAAGAGAGCGCGAACAGCAACTCTCCGTCGACCGTCGGCGTCGACCGTGAGCCGGGGTATTGAGGTCCCTTGTTGGGACCGACCTTACCGAGGGAAGTCGACCACAGCGGTTTGGCGTCGTTTGCCGTCAGCGCTTGCACGAACTCGTCGTCGTTGCCCTTGTTGCTGATCAGATACATTCGATCGCCGACCACCGCCGGCGTCGAGTAGCCGTCGCCCAGATCCTTGATCTGCCAAAGCAGCTTTGGGCCGTCGGAGGGCCACTCCTTGAGCAGTCCGGTTTCGATGGAAATCCCATTGCGCTGCGGCCCGCGCCACCCCGGCCAGTCGGCCGCGCCCGCGGGCATGCAAAAAGCGCCGAGCCCGAGAATCACGAACAACCATCGCGTCTTCATCCTGCACCTCCTTTGCAGCGGTTTTGAACCAGCAGACACTACCCCGAACTGACACGACGCACATCCTGGCAGCAAGCGGCCCCCCACTCCGGCAGTCGCGTTGCGCGTCCCGCACGGCCGACGGCAGCCGCCGTTATAGGAGTTGGTCGATCCGACCGCAACCATCTCTTGGCCGCCCGGAAACGACGCCCGGCCGCGTGCAAGCTGACCTCCTGCGTTCTGGGGCTGTTGCCTCGACGAACGTTATAACTAAGATGGACGGTATGCCAGCTAGAACCGCTGAACTGGACGTTGAGAAGTTTGCGCAGAAGGTACGCAACTCCGGCTGCTTCGCGTTGCGCGAGGTGGCTGGCGCCGTGACCAGGATGTACGACCAGATCTTGGCGCCGACGGGCCTGCGGGTGACCGATTTGGGCATTTTACGGGTATGCGCGGCGGCTGGCTCGATCAGCATCGCGGCTTTGGCGCGCGAATTGGCGACCGATCGTGCGTTTATCACGCGCGGTCTGAAGCCGCTGATTGCCGCCGGAATGTTACGGCGAATTCGATCGGCTGGCGGCAAGGAAAAGATTCTTGTCGAGCTGACGCCGCAAGGGCAGACCGCGCTGGCCGAAGCGATCGTCCGCTGGGACCAGGCGCAGCGCCACTTGATTGGCCGATTCGGCGAGGCGCACTGGAGCTGGCTCAAATCCCGCTTGAGCTCGATCATCGGTATCAACGCCGACTGATCTAGTTCGCAGCCGCTCAGTTGGCGCACTCGGCGGGCACTCGCTCGTCGGTGACAACTGCGCCGGAGGCCACATGCGCAATGAAGGCTTCGATGAGCTGCGGATCGTGCAGTCCGCGACGCGCTTCGTCGCGGAGCGTCTCATTCGCATCGGACGGCGACAAAGCCGGCCGATGGTGCCGCGGCGAGCAGAGCGCGTCGTATACGTCGGCAATCGCCACGATTTGAGCCAGCAGCGGAACTTCCTCGCCGCTGAGGCCCAGCGGGTAGCCCGACCCGTCAAGGCGTTCGTGATGAAAACGGACGGCCGGTAACGAGTCGCCAAAGGTCCGCAGCGGCTGAAGCAGCTTGAAGCCCGCTTCCGGGTGCCGCTCGACGATCTGTCGTTCCTCGGCGGTGAACTCGCCCGGCTTGAGCAGGATCGCGTCGGGGATCGCGATTTTCCCGATGTCGTGGACGATGGCCGCCCGGCGCAGCGCGTTCAAATCGCGCTCCGATAGCGCCACGGCGCGTCCCAAAGCAACCGCATAATGGGCAACTCGATCCGAATGGTTGCGCAACAGCGGATCGCGATCTTCGATTGAGCGTGCCAAGGCGCAAATCACGGTTTCGGCGTCCTCCAGGAGATCCGTGCTTCGCTTTTGACGAATCAGGGCCCGAATCCGAGTGACCAGTTCCACTTTGTCGAGCGGCTTACTGATGAATTCATCGGCACCGGCTTCGATTCCACGCAGCTTCTCGTCGCGCACGTTGATCTCGGTGAGCAAAATCACCGGCAGCAATTGCGTTCTGGAGTCCTGCTTCAACCGGCGGCACGCTTCGTAGCCCGACAACTCGGACATCATCGCGTTCATAATAACGACGTCCAGCCGCTGCTTTCCCGCGACCTCAATCGCTTCATGGCCGTTCTGGGCGTACAACAGTTCGTAACCCTCTGGAGCGAAATGGGCCTCGAGCTGGCGAAGATTCTTCGCGTCGTTGTCGACCAGCAGGATACGGGCGGCGCCCGATTGTGCCGCGGCGTCGGCCGCGCACGTTGCGACGCGGTTGCGACCCGACTGTTTCGCCAGGTACATCGCGCTGTCGCCGCGCTCGACCAGCGTATCGGCGACGATCGCGTCGTCCGGAAACGACGCGACGCCCAGACTGAGGGTAACTTGGATGGATTGGACGCCGTCGACGGCAATCGACAGCCCGGCTACTCGTTCGCGCATCCGTTCGGCCAAGAGCACGGCATCGGAAAGGCCCGTATGAGGCAATAGAATTACGAACTCGTCGCCGCCATTGCGCACCGGAGTATCGGATTGCCGGACGGACTGGCGGATGGTCTGGGAGACCGCCCGTAATGCCGCGTCTCCCGCCGCGTGACCCCACCGATCGTTGACCTGTTTGAAGTGATCGATGTCCGCGAAAATTAGCGAGTAGGGACTCCCGTACCGCTGCGCGGCGCTCAATTGCGAATTCAAGGTCTCCTGCATGAAGCCATACGTGAAGAGACCGGTCAGGCTGTCGGTGACGGCCAGCTGCAAGGCCTCGTTGCAGCGGTGATTGAGCTGGTCGAGCGATTGTTTCAACCGTAGCAGACGCCGCACGCGCGCCTCGAATTCCAGTCGTTCGAAGCCCTTGACGATGAAGTCGTCGGCCCCCAACTCCAGCGCCTTCACGCGATCCTGGACCTCGCTCATCGCGCTGACCACCAGGATTGGCACGCGCGAGCACTCGGGATCGTTCTTGATCAATGAAATAAAGTCGTATCCGCTGCGATCAGGCAGCAGCAAATCGAGCAGAATGACGTCCGGCGCCGATTGACGCGCTAGCTCCAGTCCCGCGGCCGCGGTGTCGGCCCCAAGCGTCGTGCAATGCAAGCCAGCCAGTTGAGCTTCCAGCAGGCGTCGCTCTTGCGGATCGTCCTCCACGATCAGCGCCACCGGCCAGCGAGCCTCCTTCACCACCATGTCCTGGCTTTCGGTCGCTCGTTGAAAGTCGCCGGCAAACGGCAGAGCGACTTCTTCGCGGGCGCGAATCTCGTCGGCCAGGATTTTGCTGCGCAGCAGCGATCGGACGCGCGTGCGCAATTCCAACGAATGAACCGGCTTCGCCAGAAAATCGTCGGCGCCAGCAGCCAGCCCGCGCGACAGTGTACGGCTGTCGTCTGACGCCGTGATCAACGCGATCGGCAAATTGAGCCTGCCAAATTTGGCCCGCACCCAGCTCGTGAGCTGAATACCGTTCATATCGGGCAGGCCGACGTCGCATAGGATCAGATCGGGGACGGCACGTTCGATGCTCGCCTGCGCCTCGGCGGCCGTAGAAGCCACCGACACCTGGTAGCCCGCGCCCTGCAAATGCGCGGTCACCATCCGCGCACAAGCCGGGTCGTCTTCGACCACAAGGACCGAGCCGCGCCCCGAACCCTTGGCGGCCCGGGACTCGCCTTGCTGTCCCGCGACGGCCTGCGCTGCGGCGCTCGATTCCCGGCCGTCGACCCCGGGTGACGGCAGGCCAGGATCGGGCGTTGAGAACGCGGGTTGGGTTGATTCGTTGACGTCCGATTGCATCGGCCACCTCGGTAGATTCCTGGATACCTGGGGCGCCAGAACGCCGCACACGGTCATCGCGCGGCGAATCGTGGCTCCTTGCCAAGCATAGAATCAACTTTACGCCCCGGGGGCCCAAAGCTGACGGCACATTCGCCCCAATCGCTCCAGTCGGATTGCCCGGGCCAAAACCGGGGCGGCGCTCGATCAATTCGAGTCGATGGCACGGCACAGCGCCAGAGCGCGAGCCGCCAGAGAGGTCGCGACCAGCGGATCATCCTCGCGCAAATCCACCGCCGCGTTGACCCACGAGCCGTCGGGCCGCTGTCGGAGCAGCAGTGCGTCGACGATCGCCCGGGACCAGCGAACCTTGTTGGCGTCGGTCGACGATGAGTTGGCGCCGACCGTGGTGGGAACCTCGACAAGCGCCGCCGCCAGCGAATGGCAGTAGTAGAAATACGGCGCCGCCCGAGCTCCTTCCCGCTGCTTGACGTACGCGCCCGGATGTGTGTCGGCGGAGAAATGTCTTTCCAGCCATTTCCAGGCCGCCACGACGCGCGGGTCGTCGCGGGACAGACCGCACAGTGCCAGCGCTCGCAGGCCATCGGCGGTCGTGCTGCCGTACGACGCGAAACGCTCGCGGCCCCAGCGGTCGGTGCCCGTCACGCCGGCCTTGTTTCGCACCGGGTCGCCATGCATGAAGAAAAAACCGCCATCGTCAAACGTCGCATCGGCGACCGCCTCGTCGCCGGCAATGTTCTGGCAGCGCCGCACGAATACGAGCGCATCCCGCACCTCGGGTGCGTCGGCGGCGACGCCCGCGGCTCGCAACGCCGTCAGGGCAAATACGGTTGCCGACAGGTTCGGTTCCGCGAGCGAGGCCAGCGCCTCGCCGGGCGCCGGCTTTCGAACCGGCTCGGCCGAGTATCCCCATCCGCCATACTGCGGATCCTCGGGCTGCCAGCCCATCGGTTTCACCAACTGCCGCCCGCGCAGATATTTCAGCCACGCGTCGCGCACGCTCGGATCGGCGTCGTGGTGTCGCGACAGATCAATCACCGCCGCGGCGGCCGCATAGACCGGATAGGCCAAAGGGGGCCGCTGCGAGTGCGCTGAGGGGTCCTCAGGAACCATCGTGGCCAGAAATCGCGTTCCCTTGTCGATTGCCTGGCGATGGCGCTGGAGGTCGGGAGCTTCCAGAAGCGCCATTAAGACCACGGGCGTCAGGGCGTCCCCTTCCTTGAATGGTCCGTAAACTGCCGACCGCCACGCTCCATCGTCCGATTGCCGCTCGACCAGGAACTTCATCGCGGCCGACAATCCCTCATCCACCCGTTGGCGCCTTGATATCGGCGCGGCCGCCCTCGCCGGGGCGGGAGCTGCCCGATCGCTCCCCCGCGTTTGCCGGCCGTCGCAGCCAGCCGACATCACCACCAGCGCGACGGCCAGCAACGCGGCGCCCCTTCGATACGATGACTTGCCCGCCATGATGGGCCTGTTGTTTGTCGTGGTTACTTGGTGCCCTCGATCTTCGCCACCGGTTGCATCGGGGCGCGATCGGCCATCAGGGTCAACAGCGCCGCCGACGTGCAGAATGTCCGGCCGGTAATGCAATGTTGGCCCGACCAGCTTCCGTCCTGGTTCTGCACCCGGTCCAGGTTTTCAGCGACTGACTTGTCCCATCGCTGCCACTCGGGGCCCCCCTTCGCGACGAGCATTTCGCTGATGTTCATATAGCTCAAGAATTCCTCGCCACCGTTGTTGCCGAAGCCGGCGATGAACTGCTTGTCGCCGAGTTGCTCGACGATGCCGCGGACCGCCGATTCCTGGGCGCTTTTGACGTTGGCGATGCGCGACAGATCGCTCGTGGCCTTCTGTTTCTCGGCCGTTGTGGCCGACTTTCGGGCCAGAATATCCTTCGCCGACCGCTCGAGCGCCTCGTTGGTGATGCCAAAGTCATTGATCCGGCTAGCGTTGCTGGCTGAATAGTACAGGTTCACGCCAGCGTCGCTCGGCGCGCTGGGCGCCGCTGCCGGCCCACCGGCCGCGCCCCCCAGCGCGGCGCTCTTGCCCGGGCGAACGCCAGCCGCCGCCACCGACGATTCTGCGGGCATCCGGGCCGCGGCGCTGGCAAATTTTCCAGTTTTCTTGTCCAGGAAAGCCACGGACTGGTCAAAGTCACGCTGCAAGACTTCGTCTTTTACCGCGACCTTGTTCTGAACGGCCCGGTTCATGAATTTGCTGCACAAGCCTTGCGACAGAACCGACGCCCAGCCCGTGTTACCGGCAAAAGTCCCGTCGGCCTTTTGATTCTTCTCGATCTTGCGGACCGTCTTGTCGAGCGCGGCCAGCAGCCGTTGCTCGCCCCCGCCCGGCGGCATCTTGCCCTTCAACTCGGAGAGAACCAGCCCAGCCAGAAACGTGTCCACGTACTGGCCGATCTTGCTCTGTAATTGCGTGTCGCGAACGTCGGTGACGTACAGCTCATCCGGGTTCGATTGCTCCACCTGGTAGCAAATAAACGTGGCGGCACGGGCGACGTTCTTGGCATACGGTCCCTCCTGCGGCGTATTGCCCGCGCGGATCAGGGCCAGCGTGGCAATGCAGGTGTTACCCAGGTCGGGCGGGTCGCTTACCTCGGCCCCTTCGACGCGGCCGCCCGCCTGGCTATTCTGCCGCCAGCCTCCCCCCTGCCCCCACCCGCCGCCCGAGTGTTGCTGCGCGACAAGGTAGGTCAGCGCCCGTTGCGTGTTTTCGGACAAAGCCTTCGGTTTGACCGCGCTGGCAGTTGCGGCGGCCGCGTTGGGTGGAGCTTTCGGCGGCTTTGCTTGAGAGGTTTCGAGCAGAAGCACGCCCACGACTGCCATCACCACAAGCCAGGACATTCGAGCATCGACGCGAGAACGCATGGCAATTCTCCTTTGTTCCAGAGTCTGCTGATCGCGCAGCCACCATGGAGACCTGCGAAACCTTGCTAAGAGCGACTAACAAAATGTCCACGGAGAGGGAGACAGTCCCATTGTGCTCCGAGGACTCCGCAAAATTGGGACAGTCCCCCGCCATTTTGTTAGACGCTCTAATTTTTGGACGAGCCAGCCGGTGAAAAAGTTCCGGGCGCGAAAACATCAGCTTTAGATAGTGGCTGCTGGCTGGAGAGGCCCGAATCGGTCGTCCATGCTGGCTGCTACTTGAGCGGTCCCGGCGAACTTTTCAGCCGAGCCAGAATCGCCCGGGCCCGCTCGAGTTGTGCCTGGATGGTCTTCATCCCGTCCTCGATGACCGGCACAAGTACCGGCGACGCGTACGGATGAAGAGCTTTCAAGGTGCCCAGCATTTGCAGCTGGCGAAACGCTTCGGCGCAAGAAATGACGGTCAAACTCGGCCGGTGGCGTCGATTCCAGGTCCTGCCGCACCGCCAACGTCCATTCCAGGGCAACTTCCGCCTTGATCCGCAACAGCGTCTTCTCCGGGTTGAGCAGGTTCAAGGGGGGACGCGAAGGTGTCTTGCCGCTGGCAGCTGCTCCGCCCTCTGTAGGGCCCGACGTTTCCTCCTCCGAGGACTTTTTGTACGTTACCGCGACGTGACCCGTACTTCGTTGATTAAGTGCCTTGGTAAAACCACCATATTCCTTGGCAAGTTGCTCGGCAAACTCACGCACCTGATTGTCACGGGCCCGCGTGGCCGCAAACACAGCCAGGTCCATCTCGCAGCTGCAATCGATCACCAAGGCGGGCACGATGCGGCGGTCCACAAGCGAAAGCCGGGCTGGTTCGGCGGTCGGCGGAGCAGCCCGCGATGCCGCGGCGTCGGCTTCGGGTCTGCACTTGCCGTGCTCCTGCGCAACGGCTTGGGACCATGAAAGCACCGTCACGGCGCACGAAACTACCGATAGAAGGTACGTCTTCCGCATCATTGCTGTTCCTTGCGGCGAAAAACACGTCGAGCCGTTGCGCCGCTGGTTTGCCCCCGCGGCTCGGTGTTTTGGAGAGCGTCTTACATGCCAAGATGTGACAGGCGGAGGCTGGCAAAACCCACGCCGCGCGAAGAAGCTCTGAAGGGGTGAGGCACCCGCCCTCGCGTCGTTCCGGCGAGAAGGCCTCTGGAAGTTAGATGCCGCCCAAGCCGAGCGCGTCAAAGCTCGTCAACCACCGGCGTCGATTATTCGCCGCGGTTGCCGGCAAAAGCCAGCCACTGCCCGTCCGGCGACCAGGCCGCGTCGTTGCCGGCCCCACGCTGCGCCGGAATGATCCGAGTCCCTTTGCCGTCGACGTCCAGCAGGTACAGCAGCCGGCTCATGGAGCAAGCCAGGCGTTTGCCGTCGGGCGACCAGGTCAGGTGGCCGTCGACTCGGGACACCAGCCGCACCTTGATGCCCTTACTCGAACCTTCGGCGTTGACGATCACCAGCTCGCGCTGGTTGTTGCGCTCGGCGACAAAAGCCAGTTGCTTGCCGTCCGGCGACCAATCGAAACCGGTCAAAATCCGTTGGAACGGCTCTTCGAGCACGTCGCGTTGCGTGCCGGCCACCAGGTCGAGCACTCTGAGGCTTGTCCCGTCGGTGCAGGCGATCCGGCTTCCGTCGGGCGACCAGCGCGGGCAGTCGGCCCCGGACAACCATACGCGGCCTTGGCCGTCGAGGTTTTGCGCACACCCCGGCTGCCAGGCTTCCGCCTCCGGTATGTTGGAAGGCCAGCTGCTTGTCGTCCGGCGACCAGTCGGGCATGCTGCCGGTGCCGGATTCCTGCAAGCCGCTACCATCGACGTTGACGATGAACAACTTGCTTCCCCGGCCGGTGGCATGCATCGCGTCGAAGGCTATGCGCTTGCCGTCGTGCGACCAGCGGGGAGAGTTGTGCTCCTTGTACTGGGGCACCTGCACGACTTTTCGGAGCTCCGTGCCGTCGGTCTTCATGACGTAGATGGCCGCGCGGATTTCGGCCGCGGAAGATTCGGACCCGTTCACGGCCACTAGCGCGAGCAGCCACAAACCGCCCAAAATTCTCGAAGGGACTCTCATCGTGCCATTCCGGTCGGCTGTCAATCGCACGCGAACCGCTCGCCGCCTGGAAATTGTCGATCACCGGCCCGTCCATGGCAAGCAGATTGCCCGTGGCGGGGGCACACCGAATTGTCTCGCCGAACGTCGGCGATAGAGCTTTTCGGTGGCGAAACTGGTACCATGCGCTTCTGGCAGGCGATCCGATTCTACCATTCTCGCCTCACGCCACTGGAGAATCTCGATTATGAACCGCGTCACGCATCTAGCCTGGATCGTTTGCGGCCTCACGATTGCCGCTCAAACCATGGCCGCCGAGCCGGCGCCGACGAAAGTCACAGTGCTGGCACGCGAGAGCACCCTGAATATCGAGCAGGCCCTGATCGACGGCGAGGACCTGTTGGTTCCCACCGACAATGTTCATGCAATCACCGGATTCGAGTTGAAACCGCAAGGGCTTTGCGCGGGCGACGCCTGCATTCCGATTCCATCCGATGTCCCTTGGCTGTCCGATCGCGACGGCGCGACGTATTTCAACGTCACCCGCTTCGCTCGAAAAGTCGACCAAGTGTTCGCCGTCGACCCTGAAGAGAAGGTGTGGAGTTTCACGGCGGTGCCGCGCGTTCAAACCGCACCGCTTTTGGCAGGCGAGGCGCCGGACTTCGCCTTGCCCAACCGCGAAGGAAAAATCGTCCACCTGACGGATTTTCGCGGCAAGAAGGTGCTGCTGCTGACCTGGGCGTCCTGGTGCGGCTGCCGCTTCGACCTGGTGGGCTGGGAACAGGTTTACAAGGACCTCAAGGACAAGAACTTCGAAATCGTGGCTGCCGCGCAGGACACGGGCGGCCCGACGATCGCCAACCCGTGGTACGAAAAGGCTCATGTATCGTTCACGGCGCTGGTCGATGCGAAGCACACCGTCAGCTCGCTCTACCAGATGGTCAACGTCCCGGCAGGCGTGTGGATCGACGAGGCTGGAAAAATCGTGCGACCCGCCGAAGTGGCCTACAGCAAGCAACAAAACGTGTTGAACCAGCTGATCGGCGACGATCGCTACGCGGTCGGCTTGCGCGATTGGGTCGAGCAAGGTTCCAAGAGCAGTTACGCGCTGCCGCGCGAGAAGTTGCAATCGCGGCTTGCCGGGCGCGACGCGCGCCAGCGGCTAGCCGATGCGCAGTTCAAACTCGGCGCTTACTTCTCCGATTTGGGAAAACGCGAACTGGCCAGCAAGCATTGGCGGGAATCGCAAACGCTGAATCCCGACAATTGGAACTACCACCGCCAGGATTGGTCGTTCGACAAGCGCAAGGAGATGAGCAACTTCCTGGCCAAGGTTCGGAGCCTGGGCACCCGGCCCTACTACGACCCGGTCGAGTTTCCGCAGCCGAAAACTGACGAAGCGGCGCCAAAGTAAGGGCTGGTATTTGGGCCTGCAATTCGGGGACCGGGCCCCGACAACCGCAGGCCTCCTATCTTAATGCTGGCAGCCGCCGTCAGCGGCCTTAGGCTCTACGCGAGCGGCAAATAGGCCGCATCTCGCTCAAGTTGAGGCTGCCGCCGCGACGATTCTGACCGGTGACTCGGTGTTTTGCTTTGCGCCGGGCCTGCGCACGGAGGCGAATCGCATGTGGCGGGGCACCCTCATCGTCATGTTGCTGGCACTGTGCGGTTGCACGCACATCAAGCTACAGCGCAAGACGATCAACCAGGGAAGCACGCTGTCGGAGATTCAGTATCAGCAGGTTCTCGACAACCTGGCGATGTTCGCCTGCGACCCCAATTCGCTCGCCTGGCACGTCAAGGTGACTGGCGGCGTCGTGCAGGTCGCCGATCAGGGGACGATCGCCGTGGTGCCTGCCGCGGTCGGCAGTGCGCGAGCTGGCGCCAAATCTGGCCGCCGGCCGCAACGTGCTCGAACAGTGGAACGTCGACACGGTCATCGAATCGGACGATTTGGAGCTGCTCCACCTGGCCTATCAAAAGGCCGTCAATCCAAACGACGCTGACGGGGAAATCAAACGACGGGTTTATGAAAAGATTTGCGAGCTCAGTTCGCTGCACCACGTCGTGCTGTCGCGCGATGTTGCAATCGCGATGATCGCGGCGTTGAAATCCGGTGCGCCGCCCGACAAGTCTGAAAAGCTGGCGAAGATCGAATCTCGGTTGGTGCCGCTCTACGACCGACTGGATGAGCTCGCCGAGCAGCGCGTCGAACCGGATGCGCATGCGCTTCCGCCGCCCGCTTCGACGCCCAATCAATCGGCCGTCGCCGCGACGAAGCAGGAGATTTTCAAGCTCACGAGCAGCGTCTGCAACCAGCCGTTTATCATTGGCGACACGCGCGAACGGCCGCAACACAACCTGGTGTTGCTGGAACAGACCGAGGACAAGATCAAGGCCCTGGCGGACCTGGTTGCCGACGAGCCCGGCGAGCCGAATCAGTTCGCAATCCCCTGGATCTGCTGCGGATCCAAGAAGGACGTCCCGCGCTGCGCCTGCTACGTGGGTCACTACCGCGGATGCAAGGGCGATTGTTACGCCTGGGTGATGCCGGACCGCGCCAAAACACTGCGCGATTTCACGCTCATCATTTTGAGCCTGGTTCCGCCGGACGCGCAGGACGTCTCCCTGCCGCGGCTCGGCGTTGGCGCCGCCTTCAGCCCGGGACTCTGACGGCTTGCACCCGACCTGGCCCATCAGCCGACGTTCGCAATTGGGTGCGGCGGCAGTATAATGCGCCCAGGCCCCCTTTCCCTGGCCCACCACTCGGGTACCGACATGCCACTGAGTCGACTGGCGACGCATGCTCTTATCCGCGTTGGGTTGCCATTGTTCGCAATCTTTGCCGGCGGGCCGCTGGGCGCCACGGAGCTTCCGGGCCCGGCCGCCGCGGGCTTGAACGTTTCGCGACGAATCGACGAGTTGCTAGCTGAGCGGTGGACCCAACAGGCGGTCGCACCGGCAGTGCCGGCCGACGATGCCGAATTGCTCCGGCGACTGCACCTCGATCTGACGGGGGTGATCCCCGCCGTCTCGCAAACACGCGCTTATCTCGCCGATTCGCGGCCTGAGAAACGCGGAGAGTTGATCGATCGCTTGCTGCTTTCGCCGGCTCACGCCACGCACCTGGCTGACGTGTGGCGCGATCTGATGCTGCCGCGCAAGTTCGATCCGCAGCAAATCGCCGGCATCATCGGCGTGCAGAATTGGCTACGGCGGCAGTTTGTCGACAATCGGCGATACGATCGCATCGTCGCCGACTTGCTGGTGGCCACCGGTGGCGACGAGAGCGGGCCGGCCCTGTTCTATACCGCGCTGGGCGTGAAACCGGAGGAACTTGGGACAACGACCGCACGGATTTTTCTCGGCGTGCGGCTCGACTGCGCCCAGTGTCACAACCACCCCTTCGACCGCTGGACTCAGCAGGACTTTTGGGGTTACGCCGCTTTTTTCGCCCGGCTGCAGCAGCGTGCGGGCAATGCGGGCAGCATGAGGCTGGTCGACGTCGAGAGTGGGGAAGTCCGCCTGCCCGACAGCGACACGATCGTGGCGGCCCGCTATCCGGGCGGAACGCTGGTCGATCCGCGCGAGCGTGGCACGCGCCGTCAACAATTGGCCATCTGGATGGCCTCACGCGACAACCCCTATCTGGCCCGCGCCACCGTCAACCTGGTGTGGGCCCAATTGTTCGGCCGCGGACTGGTCGAGCCGCTCGACGATTTTGGCGAGCACAACCCGGCCAGCTATCCCCAGTTGCTCGAAGAGCTTGCCAACGCCTTTGTCGCGACCGACTACGATCTCCGCTGGCTGTTTCGCGCACTGACCAACACGCGGGCTTACCAGCTTTCAAGTCGCCCCGCGGGCGACGTCGATCCGCCGGCCGAATTGTTCGCCCGCATGGCCGTCAAGGCGCTTACACCCGAGCAGCTTTACGATTCGCTGGGCCGCGTGGCCTTGCAAACGCAGTCCGAATCGCAGGAACGTCTGGCCGATCCGCGCCGCCAGGCGTTTCTGATGAAGATGCAGGCCCAGACGCGCAGCGTCACCGATTTCGAGCTCGGTGTGCCGCAGGCGTTGACGCTGATGAACGGACCGGAATTGAACCAGGCAACGGACGCCGTGCAAAGTAGCTTGCTGACGGCGCTCGAAGCGCCGTTCCTCACCGAACGCCAACGCGTTGAAGCGGCCTTCATGGCCACCCTGGCGCGATTGCCGCGCGACAGCGAGCGCGCGTCATTCGTCGAGTACGTCGAATCGAAACCAGCGGACCAGCGGAAGGCGGCCCTTGGGGACGTCGTCTGGGCGCTGGTCAACAGCGCCGAGTTCGCACTGAATCATTAACGCACGGTTATGAACGCGGCCTCCGCAAAGGCGGATAATCAAATGACAACACGGCGAACGCTTGCGGACACGATTTCGCGCCGCCAATGGCTGCGCAGCTCGGGCCTGGGACTGGTCGGCGCCAGTCTGAGCGGTTGGCTGCCCGTGCTGGCCGGCGAGGCTGCCGCCTCGCGGCCCAAGCGTCATTGCATCCTGCTGTGGATGAACGGCGGGCCCAGTCAGCTCGACACGTTCGATATGAAGCCGGGGCACGCGAACGGCGGCCAGTTCAAGCCGATCGCGACCGCCGCGACTGGCTTGCAGATCAGCGAACATTTGCCCAAGCTGGCGGCGCATGGCCAGCATCTGGCGGTCATCCGCTCGGTGAGCACGAAGGAAGGCGACCACGGTCGCGGCACTTATCTGATGCGAACCGGCTACCGGCCTGGCGGACCACTGGAGTATCCGACGCTGGGCGCGCTCGTGTCGAAAGAACTGGGCGACGACTCGGCCGAGTTGCCGAACTTTGTTGCCATCTCGCCCTACCAGGCGTTCAATCCCGCGGCATTCAGTTCCGGCTTTCTCGGCCCGCGCTATGCTCCGGCCACGGTCGGCGCCAGCGAACAGCCGCGCACCGCCGACGCCGCCGAATATGCGCAGCTGAAGCTCGACAACCTGCACTTGCCCGGCGGCGTCGACGCGGCCCAGTCCGAGCGGCGGTTGCAATTGTGGAACACGGTCGAGCAGGGCTTTTTGGCGGCCCGCCCGGCGCTTCGGCCTCGGCGCATCAATTGGTCTATCAGCGTGCGGTGCGATTGATGCGCAGCGAAGCCGCGACTGCGTTCGATCTGGAACAAGAACCCGCCGCGGTGCGCGATGCTTACGGCCGCGGCCGTTTCGGCCAAGGCTGCCTGCTGGCGCGCCGCCTGGTCGAACGCGGGGTGCCGTTTGTCGAAGTCAGCTTGGGCGGATTCGATGCTAACGCGGTGGGGTGGGACACCCATCAAAATAACTTCACCGTCGTGAAGAACCTTTCGGCCGAGTTGGACGCCGGGTGGGGCACGCTGATGGAAGAGTTGAAACAGCGCGGGCTGCTCGAATCGACCACGATCTTGTGGATGGGTGAGTTCGGCCGCACGCCGCAAATCAACGCCCAGGGCGGGCGCGATCACTTTCCTAACGCCTGGAGCTGCGTGTTGGCCGGTGGCGGCATTCGCGGCGGCGGGGCCTATGGCCGCACCAGCCCCGACGGCACGTCGGTCGAAGAAAACCCAACCAGCGCAGGCGGCGTTCTGGCCACTCTGTGCGCCGCGTTGGGCATTGACCCGGCCAAGCAAAACACCAACGACCTCGGCCGGCCGATCAAGATCGCCGACGGCGAGCCGATCCGCGAACTGGTGGCATAAGGCGCCTCGCATGCCTGAACCGACGCGAACCATGGGACTCGGCGCGTGCCGTGGCTGCGCGGTCTTGCTTTCAATCTGTGCGGTATTCGTCGCCGCTTGCGCCAAGCCGACGGCGCCACCCGCAGCAGCGACCGTAGCCTCGCCGCCTGCCGCACAGTCGTCGCAGCCGGATGAAACGACCGCCCCGCAATCCTCGTCAGCAGCGCTGGAACCCGATTCGGCGTCGGCCGACGAAACCATTGAAGCGCCTCGGGCCGCGCGCGCCGAGCGGCTGGTACTGTTCACGCCGCGAGGTCTTTTGATCGTACACCTGGAAATCTCGATCGACGGAGAGCCCCAGGATCGCTTTGCCGAGGAAACGCTCGACGAGGCGATCCAAGCTGCCGACGTCAAAGACCATGACGAACCGACCTGGGCGGAGCTAGTGGCGAGCCCAAGTTTCGCAAGCGGGCAACTCGGCAACGCCCCGATCAACGGCCCCGCCGATCGACTTCGCTTGACCAAGCAGTTCGATCTGAATCGCGATGGCCGCGCAGGCGCAGAGAATTGGCAGCCTTCCTCGCACAGGACAGCGCCGATGGCCGGCCCTTTTCGGTGCGATCGGTCAACGAAAGTCGCGGCGACTACAAGCAGGATTCACCTCTGTTCGTGCTGCTCGACGAAGACCAGGACGGAGAGCTTTCGAAAGCCGAAATGGCCGCCGCGCCAGTGCGGCTCGGCAGCCGAGATGCCGATGACGACGACGTGGTCGCGATGACCGACTTCCGCCGGCCCGCGACCGCCGCGATGGCCACGCGCCGCGGCGGGCCACGGCGCGACACGGCCATCGAACTGAACAACCTCGAAGTCGACTCGATCTACTACACGTTGTGCGAGTTGTACAACGGCGGCAACGGGCTCGACGCGGCCAGCTTCACGCTGACTCCCAGTCTACTAGCTCAGCTTGACAGCGATGGCAACGCGGCGGTCGACCAAAAGGAGATCGCCGCGCTGGTCGACGCGCGGCCCGACCTGCTGTTGAAGGTGAACTTTGGGCCGCTCACCTCCGAGAAACGGCAGCCGACGATCGAACTTGCGGGCACCAGCGATGACCTGGTCGCGGCCGGCGCCGAAGTCCACCCGGCACCAGGTCGGATTACCATTGCGCTCGCGGGCTTCGAAATCGAGCTTTCGATCGACGATCAAGCGAGCGATGGCAGCCCGCTGGCCGCCGCCGCTGCGCGGTTTGCCATGCTCGACGCGGATAAAAATGGCGCGCTCGAAGGCGATGAAGTGAAAGCCGCTGGCCTGGATCTGGCACAACTCGACGAAGATGGCGACGGCAAACTCTCGCCCGACGAAATTCAAAGGACCGTCCGCAAACAGCGTCGTTACGGCTGGGGGCAGGTGCAAGTACGAGCGGGCGACGCGGATGATCCGCTGTTCAGTTGGTTGGATTTGAACCATGACGACCGGCTGACGCTGCGCGAAATGCAGGCGGCCGCCGCGCGGTTAGCTCAGCTCGATGCGGATGGCAACGGCGCCGTCAGCGGGGCGGAGATACCCGACCGGCTGGCATGTTTGATTCTCCGCGGCCCGGCCGCCAACGACGCCGCATCGCGAGGCCCGCGTCAGCCTCGCGCCAAACCGAACACCGAAGCGCCGCGGTGGCTGGTGGCCATGGACACCAATGGCGATGGCGAGATTAGTCTCCGCGAATTTCTGGGCACGAGCGAGCAGTTCACCAAGATGGACCTCAACGGCGATGGGTTTCTGGACGCCAGCGAAGCCCAACAGGCCGAATCCGGCCGCTAAAGGCCACGCACGGGGGTGCCGACGACGCGCGTGCGAGCCGCTGGCGTCTCAGGGCACCTGGACCAGCAACATCCATCCCATGTACCGCAGATTACCTGTTATACAAAAACTTGCTGAAAAAACTTGACAGCAGGGGGGGCGGCAGTTAGTCTTTGCGGAGGTTGCCGGATTGAATGCGGTTTCATTCGATCCGCCCGACGCCCATTTTTTGGCGCGAATTTGCTAATGATTCTGTCTTAGAGCCAGCACCACCACGGGCAACGGCGTTGCCTAGTGAGACCTGGGTGCATTTCTCAAGGCTCTTCAGCGATTGACCCTTAGGCGATTGGCTCTGGCCACGTTGCTGCGCGCGCAGCCGCTCGGCTCAGGCCAATGATTCGGGCCACGATTTTTTCCTTGCCGTTTGATCCGAGACGCATTGCATGTTGTTTGTGCGACGACGAATTCTGACTGCCGGACTGGCGCTGTTGGCGCTGTCTGCCGTCGCGCGCGTGCAGGCCTGGGTCGTGATTGAACCCAACAATACGCCAATTACCCCGACTGTGCTCGCTTCCAAACAGTTCGTTGTCTCCGACGACTTGAACGGATTCGCCGGGCGGGCCGACACGCTGTTGTGCGTGAGCGATCCAGGGTATTCAACCGTGGGGGCGTCCAACGACAACGCACCGAACGTCGGCAACGGTTTCGCGAGCCAACTGCTGGGGGTGCCCCTCGAGCCGAACGGCTCCGCGTACTTTTATGTTACTGGCGGCGGCGACACCGGCTTTAACGGCAACCACAACGGTTCCGGCCAATACTCGATCGAATACCAAATCTACGACGCCGTGCACACGCTCATTCAAACGAAGCCCTTGGAATTCGAAAGCGTTGCTGCACATACCGTCGACAGCATTTGGCTTGACCCGACCCTACCCAACGAGCCCGACCGGACAGGTGGCACCGTCGACGTGACGATCAACAATATCGTTGGCCCGGGCGACGGTGACTCGTTGGACTATTTCCGATTTTCCGGGCATGCAGGCGTTCCAATCATTCACCGCCACGATATCTACCACATCGTTTCATCCGTTGATCGGCCTGTACAACAATTTGAACAATCTCGTGATCACGAGTGTTCCGCTGGCTGCCATTCCCACGCTGTCTGGCACGGCGGACAGCCAGGGTCGGGCGCTGATCGGCGTCTCCGGCGCTGCGGACACCCTGTTCCATGGCGAGCACATCGAGGTCGGAACGTACACGCTCGTGGTGACTCCCCTGATCGTGCCCGAACCGGCCAGTTGGGTGCTACTGGGATTCGGCGCCGGGCTGGCCTGTCTGTTCCGTCGACGGCGGCGCCGTTGAGTTCCGCGAAAGAAGGAAGTGCGCTGCGACGACGGCTGCTGCCTCACTTCCGGTGTGAAGTGTTGTTGGCCGGCGCGATGTGCGGCAATCGTTGACCGTCGCCTCGGTGCCGGTCGCCACGGGTGGCGCCCGTTAATCGCTGACGCGATAGTCCACTTTTGTATCGCGTGGGCCGGCTTGCGACAGTGGCCCGGCCCCGAGCTGGCCGCGTGATACCGGCAGGATAATGTCCCCGCTCGGCGTTTCGGCCGCTGCCATGTCGTCCGACGCCGGCTCGCGCTTCAGCACGTAGTTGAGCTGCATCGCGTCCTCGCCGTGTCCGCCCGCGCGCCCATCAGCGTTCGCGGATCGCGCCAATGTCCGCCGTCGGCCAGCTTCGCGCCGCTGTATTCCAGCAGCGAGCCGGTCTCGAAGTGAACGTTCTTCAGCGCCACGGCGTAGTCGATGCGCGCGCGGTGATAGCTCGTTTCAGCGTCGGCCAGGCGGATTCGCGCGTCGAGCACCAGTTCCAGCGAGACCTTGCCGCCAAGCTCGAAGAAGCCGTCATATGCTCTGCGGTACTGATCTTGCGCCGCGGCCATACGGTTATACGACACTTGCATCAAGGTGTACGCGCGCTGCGAATCCGCATACGCGCCGGCCAGGTCGTGGATCGCTTGCCGTTCCTGCTCGTCGAGGATGGCTCGCTCGCGGGCAACACGGAACTGGGCGTTGCGCACGGCAGCGTGCTCCTTGCGGAAGCCCAGCGCCATCGAATACTGGAAGCCCAGCTCCCATTCCTGGAATTGGCCGGTCATCAAATTGGCATACGCATTGTCGAACGGTTGCGCCGGATCTTGCGGCGCGAGCAAGTCGTGGCCGAAGCCGCGGAAGCGATACCGTCCGATGAGGTCCAATCGCGGCAGGAGGAAGTTGCGACTGGCCGTCAGTTCCATGTTGGCGCGCTCGACTTGCGACTGTTGCCGCCGCAGCTCCGGCCGCCTCGCCAAGGCCTCGCCCGTCAGCTTGTGCCAGTCGTAGACGATCTTGGCGTGCGGCGGTTCGTCCGTCGGGCGAATCAGGCGGCCGTCGTTGATCGGTACGCCCATCCATAGCCGCAGGCGGCGCTCGGCGGCATGCACTCCGCCGACGCCGCGAAAGGTTCCGCCGCTGCTGCCATTGTTCGTCCGCGTGCGCTCCACGTTGCGCCCGCCGAGCGAGTCGAGCACGTCTTCCTGAAAGCGATAGTATTGTTCCAGCGCCTGGACTTCCTGGAGCTTGCTATACCCGCGTCCCTCTTCCACGTTCGCATGGATGATGCGCCAGGTTTTCAGGCTGGTATCGCGCGCGGCGATCTTGGCGTCCAAATCGCGGTAGGCGTAATACAGGTCCCAATAGGCGTTTTCCAGGTTACTGATAAAGTCGCGCAAGCCGATTTCGAATTCAGCCGTGCTCACGTCGTTGTTGATTCGCGCGATCACGACTCCGTTGACGAGCCCCGGCGTGGCGCGCGGCCCTGCAATTCGGTTGAACTCCACGCCGGCGCCTTGCAGCAACGGCTGGCGGAACTCGCCCTCATAATTGACGTTCCAGGCGCTGCGAAAGACGTTCGCGGTGGCGTTGTTGTCGTCGTAGTCGATGTGCTGGCGCACGGCAAACAAGCCGCCGGTGGCCGTCAACTTGGACAGCTCCGTGTCGTAGTTGTCGAGGTCCTGTTCGAACAGGAACGTACCGCCGCCGAGAAACAAGTTATTGAACGCGCGATCGTTGTGTTGCGCCGCGAGCCGCGTCGAAAACTGGGCATCGAACGCCGACAGCGCCCCGTCCATGCCGAATCTCGCGTCGCTGGCTTGGATCGCCGGATCGTGAATCGTCTGAGCCAGCGCCGGGGTGCGCAACACGCTGCCCCCCAGGTCGCGCAGCACCTTGGTGTTTTCCAGGCCCAACCTGATCACCTCTTGCAGCGAAAGATCCCACGCCGGCGGCGGCGTGCTCTCGTCGACCAAAAGCGGCGACTCGGTGGACAGCGGTGCGCGGCCGTTCGACGGGTCGTCGCAATTGGGCGTCGGAATGGCTGACACCGTGCGGTAAAAGTCCAAATCGTCCGGCGGCACGCACGGAGGGTGCGTTATCAAGCAGCCGGACAAAATGACCGGCGCCGCAACTAGCAGCGTGAAGAGGGCTCGAAGTTTCAAAGTCGTGATCGGGCGAAAGGGTGACCCATTGAACAAAAACGGCTCCAGCTCCCTGGCGGCCCCAGCGATGCTAGCACCGAGACTTCCCCGGCGCCGCCAGTGCCACCGCGCGGATTCCCCCGCGCTCGTTCCCCTAGATCGGCAATTGCCCCATCGTTACCACCGTAATTCTCATTGCAACCGGCAAATTTCTCCCATTCCCCAGCCGTTAACACTCGACCGACACGTCCCCATTCTTTCGGTCTTTCGCAGCTTATCGACTATATTGGAAGTTTATGGGTTCTCACTCTCAACCACTTGAGTCCGACGCCGCCGGAGCTAGCTGGCACGACATCGAGGATCTGCTCGATCAGATCGCGCGGACCTCGAAATCGACGGTTTCCGCCGCGGCGTTCTACCGGCAGCTACTGGATCGGCTTGTGCCGGCGATCGGCGTCTCGGGCGGCGCCATTTGGACCTCCACTCGGCCGACTGAACTGTGCCTCGAATATCAAGTGGATCTGGCGGCGGCGCGTCCCGCTGACGGATCCGATTATCTGAGCTGCCACCAGGCGCTGGTCGAAGATGTGTTGCGCAGCGCGCAGCCGCGCCTGGCGCCGCCTCGCTCCGGCGGGTCGCCTGACGACGCGCACGGCAATCCAACCGACTGCTGGTTGATCTTACACCCATTGGGTGCCGGCATGCCGACGTCGGGTGTGATCGAATTGGTCCAACAGCGCGGAATGACCGTGGCCGAAGGACGGGGATACCTGAGGGTTCTGGCCGCGGCGGTCGAGTTGACCGACGACTTTCATCGCAACCGCGAACTACTTGACCTGCGCCAGCGCGAACAGGCGTGGGGGCAACACGAACGATTCGCCCAGCGCGTGCACCGCAGTCTGGATGCCGATCAGACCGCGTTTCTGATCGCCAACGAGGGTCGGCGGGTTCTGGGCTGCGACCGCGTCAGTGTGTTGACCCGCCATGGCACGAAGTGTCGAGCGGCGGCGATCAGCGGCGTTGACTCGATCGATCGACGCGCCAAGGTGGTGCGATTGCTCGAATCATTGGCAACTTCGTGCCTCGCGGGCGAAGATCCGCTGTGGTATTGCGACGGTTCGGCGGACATCCCCGGCGAAATCGAGCGGCCGCTGCAAGCCTATCTTGACGAAAGCCAGGCGCGGGTGCTATCGATCGTGCCGCTGTACGAGCCGGCCAGCGATGCCGAAAGCGGGCCCCCGCGCGCTACTGGCGTATTGGTGGCCGAACAATTCCAAGCTTCCGCAGCCGACCAGGAACTGCGACAACACGTGACGGCCATAGCCGGCCATTGCGGCGTCGCCTTGAGCAACGCACTGGTGCATTCACGACTTCCGCTGGCCCGCTTGGGCCGGATGCTGGCCAAAGTTCACTGGCTGACACAGGCGCGGCAATTGCCCAAGACGTTGCTGGCGCTTGCGACGATCGCCGCGACGGTCGCGGCGCTGTCGTTGATTCCGGCCGACTTCGACATTGAGGCGCGCGGCGAGCTTCAGCCCGAGCGACGGCGCGACGTGTTTGCGTCCGACGACGGCGTGGTGAGCGAGCTGCGCGTCGATCACGGCCAGGCAGTCCGCGCGGACGAGGCCCTGGTGGTGCTGCGCAAGCCGGAGCTGGACTTGGAATTTCGGCGGGTCGCCGGCGAGATGCAAACGGCCCAAAAGAAACTGGCCGCCGTGCAGGCCGAGCGCCTCACCAACGCGCCGCAAGGGCCGGAAACGCGCCGCAATATACATCAGCTAACGGCCGACGAAGAAGAACTCAAGGAACTCCTCAAAGGCCTCGCCGAACAACACGAAATCCTCGAACGGCAGCGGAACGATCTGATCCTCCGCGGCCCGATCGACGGGCAGGCTTTGACGTGGAACCTCAAGCAATCACTCGAAGCGCGTCCCGTGCAGCGTGGACAATCCTTGCTGACGGTCGCCGATCTCGATGGGCCCTGGGTTTTGGAGCTGCACCTGCCCGACTACCGCACCGGACACGTGCTGACGGCGCGCGATGAATTGAAGCGATATTTGGACGTGTCGTTTGCACTTTCCGCCGATCCGGGAACCGTCTATCAGGGACGGATTGCCGACGTGGCGCTGGCCACCGAACTGGACGAGACCAACGGCGCGACGGTGCTGGTGACGGTCGATTTCGACCGCCGCGACGTCCAGGGGTTGCGGCCCGGCGCGACGGTGATTGCCAAGATCCATTGTGGCCGGCGCGCGTCGGCTATGTGTGGTTGCACGATCTGTTCGAAGCCGTTCAATCTCGCTGGTGGTGGTAAGCCATGATGACGCATTCGTTCCTCCTTTCTCTCATCGCGGTGGCGTCGTCGGCGCCGGCTCTGAGGGCCGGTGAAATCGAAGTTCCATCCGTGCTGATCAAATTGATCGAGCAAGTCGAAGTGCCGGCGCGCGAGGCCGGCGTGCTGGTCAAGGTGGCGGTGCAAGAAGGCGAGATGGTGGCCGCCGGCGCAGCGCTCGCGCAAATCGAGGATACCGACGCGCAGCTCGTGAAGCGGCAGGCCCAATTGGAACTCGCGGGTGCGCGCAAGCAGGCCGAAAGCGACGTCAAGGTCCGCTTCGCCAAGAAGTCGCTCGAAGTAGCCGAAGCCGAACTGCGCCGCGCCGTCGATTCGGGAAAGCGCCTGGCCCAGAGCGTCTCACAGTCCGAGCTGGATCGCCTTCGCCTGTTGGTGCAGAAAGGCACGCTGGAGATCGAGCAGGCACAGCTCGAATGGGACCTGGACCAGATTACGCGACAGCTCAAGGACAACGACGTCCAAATCGCCGACAACTCCATCAAGCAGCGCCGGGTTACCGCCCCACTTGCCGGCTTTGTGGCCCAGGTCAATCGCCACGAGGGAGAATGGGTGCAACCGGGGCAGACCATCTTGCGAATCCTGCGCCTCGATCGGCTTCGCGCCGAAGGACTGGTTGACGCCCGGGCGGTACGTGGAGAGCTGAGCGGCCGCAAGGTTAAGCTCACGGTCCAACTCGACGGTCAACCGCCGGTGGAATTCGCCGGCAAGGTGTCGTTCGTCAGTCCCGAGATCGATCCTGTCAACGGCCAGGTTCGCGTCTGGGCCGAGATTGAAAACACCCGTTTGCAGTTGCGGCCCGGGCTGCACGGGTCGCTGGTGATTGACGGCCCAACGATCGACAGCGGCGCGGCCAATGACGCGCCGCGGGAACAGCGGCCTCGCTGAGCCATGCCACTCGTCATGCAACCAGAGCCGGCAGCCGGTCGCCCCATCGCCTTGCGAATGCGTCCCGATCTCGAAGTGCGCCGCAGACCTTCGCGCGGCAGCGCTACTGGGCCGTCAAAGATCCGGTCTCGCTCAAGTACTTTCACTTGCGCGAGGAAGAGTACACGGTCTTGACGATGCTCGACGGCCGCGCCAGCCTCGACGAGATTCGACGCCGCGCGGAGCAACTGCTGGCGCCGCGGTCGTTGAGCAACTTGCAATTGCAGGGCTTCCTGGCCACGCTGCACCGTTGCGGCCTGGTCGTGGCCGAATCATCCGGCCAGGGCGAACAATTGCTGCTCCGCCAGGCCGGCCAACGCCGCGCGCTGCGGTACCAGAAGCTGCTGGGCGTGCTGGCCATTCGATTCCGAGGAATCAATCCGCAGGGACTGCTCGACTGGCTCTATCCCAAATGCCGCTGGCTGTTCACGCCCGTCGTCGCTTTGGCCTGTCTGCTGCTGGCGATCGCCGCCGCGCTGCTGGTGGCGGTCGAATTCGACACATTCCGCTCGCGGCTTCCCGAGGTCCATTCATTGGTCGCCTCATCGAATCTGCCTTGGTTGGTCTTGGCGATTGCGGCAACCAAGGTCCTGCACGAGTTGGGGCACGCGCTGGCGTGTCGGCACTTTGGCGGCGACTGTCACGAGATCGGCCTCATGCTGCTGGTCTTCACCCCTTGCCTGTATTGCAATGTCTCCGATTCCTGGATGCTGCCGAGCAAGTGGCAGCGGATAGCCATTGCCGCGGCCGGGATTTACGTCGAGCTGATTCTGGCGTCAGTCTGCACTTTCGTGTGGTGGTTCAGCCAAAGTGGGGTGCTCAACGCGGTATGCCTGAACACGGTGCTGGTTTGTTCGCTGGGCACGCTACTGTTCAACGGAAATCCGCTGCTGCGCTACGACGGCTACTTCATCTTGTCCGACCTGGTCGAGGTGCCGAACCTGGCGGCCGATTCGACGGCGGCCGCGCAGCGACTTTTGGCTCGCTGGTGTCTGGGTCTGGACGTGCCTCTCGATCGCGCGGCGCCCACCAACCGGCAGGCCTTGCTCCTGCTCTATGCCGTCGCGTCGACACTGTATCGCTGGATGGTGGTGATCGCCGTTCTGTGGGCGCTGAATGTGCTCGCTCGGCCCTACCATCTACAACCGCTGGTCGCGCTGCTGGGTTGTGTGACCCTCGTCGGCATGGTTGCGCCCACGATGGTAGCGGCCGCACGCCTTGCGCGAACCCGTCGCGCCAACGTCGCATCGCCCCGGCGCGCGCCGCGCTGACGGCTTTGCTGCTTGTGGCGGCCGTGCTGGCATTTGGATTGCTGCCGGTTCCAATGCGAGTAGCCGCGCCCGTGGTCGTCGAATATCGCGATGCCGAGCACGTCTATGTGACCGTGCCGGGCACGCTCGTCTCCTCGGTGCGTATCGGCGAGACCGTCGAGCAAGGCCAGGTCCTGGCGCAATTGGCCAGCGCTTCGGTCGAGATCGAGGTGTCCAAACTGACGTCCGAACGAGATCGACAGCGGCTCTTCCTGGCCGATCTCGAGGCGCGGCGACTCCACGGCGAGGCCAACGGCTCGCAAGTCCCCGCGGCCAAGGCCTCCCTGGCCGACGCCCAGCAGCGGCTCGACCAATTGCAGCAAGACGCCGAGCGGCTGACCATCGTCGCGCCAAGAGGCGGCACCGTGCTTCCGCCCCCAAACCTGCCACGCAAACCGCGTGTCACCGACAAGCTCGATAAATGGTCGGGCCTGCCATTCGAGGAACGCAACAAGGGAGCGTATCTCGACGTCGGAACGTTGCTGTGTCTGGTGGGTGACCCAGCTCGCTTCGAGGCCGTCTTGCACGTCGAGCAAACCGATATCGAACTGGTGCAGCCCGGACAACCGACGCGGATCGTGCTCGACACTTTACCCGGCGACGTCTTTTCGGGCGAGGTGGCGGAAATTGCCAAGCTCGATCTGAAGCTCATGCCGCGCGTACTGGCCGCCGCTGGCGATTTGCCCTCGCGCACCGATGATCGCGGCGTTTCGCATCCGTTGGATACGTGGTATCAGGCACGAGTGCGATTCGACGAAGATCCATCGAACCTGCTTGCAGGCGTGCACGGCAGCGCCAAGATCTTGGTGGCGCCGCGATCGTTGGGAATCCAGTTGGCGCGGTACTTGAGGCAGACTTTCAGTCGCGCGGGCGCCCCGCGGCGCTGATATTGCGTGTTTCGGTCGATCGTCACGGAAGAATGAAGACGATTCCGGTGACGACCGCGGCCTCAATCAGTGCAGCGTCGAGGCGGATCTTGCGCACACCGTACCCTGGGGGTGGAACGTCGCCACAGCGACTAAATCCGTTCGAGCACACGCACGAGCGCGGCCGATGGACCGTCATCTTGTAAGGCAGCGCAGGCACCGTCGCGAGGAAACGCACGAACGAGACCCCTGGTTGCACAATGCCGAAAGAACAACCGTATCGCTCCAATGCGATGTCTTCGAAATACAACGGCCGATAGCAGATCGTCCACGGCGTCCACGAGCAGACGGCCATCGGTTCACCTGCGTTCGCTCCGAGATAGCCGGGATTCGCATTTTCGGTAAGCTCCGGACCGGCCACGCTCTCGGGCATGACTCCCTCGGTCGGACGAATATCCAGCGGCACTTCGGCGACTCGCCGCGTAAAGCGATCCTGGTCGACCTCACCGGGGCCAGGCTTGAAGCTGGACTTGGGACTGGGCGCGGGGGTCACGATGACTTCTTGGCCGCCCGTCGCGAACTGCGAAGCGACGTCAGTGGCCGGTGATTCGAGGATGGTCGGTGATTCAAGCAGTTCGATCGGCTCGTCGTCCTCGGCCACGACGTAGTCGTCATTTGAATCGGCCGAATACGAGGCCGAATCCACGTGCGAGTACTCGTTCGATCCGACGGCCGCATCCCCCCCGGAGGTGTCGGCTGAAGCCGGTTCGGCGTCGTCAGCATTGCCCGGCTCGGAGTCTTCGGCCGATAGTGCGCTGATGGGCAAAACAGGCTTCGCGGCCGCCATCCGGCCCGATTCGCGCATGGCATTCGACACGGCCGCGGACCCCGCCAACCCGGACGCGCACCCTGAGGCAGCCCAAAAGACGCACAGAATTGCAGACAGCTCAATACGTCTCACGTCATCTCCCCCCTTCATCTACTAGCTCTTCGTCCCCGTATAACCGGCATCATGATCCTTTGTGACTCGACCGGCAGAGCCAATGCTGTTTGTCCAATCCGGCCAAATTGCTGCATTCGACGGCGTTTACCCAGTCTCGCTCGACAGCAAAAATCCCGCGAAATTTGACGGCAGGCGACCCGGCTAGGAATAATGGGAGTTCACCCTAACGAGATGACATAAGGGCTTATTGGCGACCGACGTAGGTGGCACAAGAAATCATCTATGCGACTGCCATGGCACATCGCTGGAATTTGGGACTCGTTTCGCAAGAACTGGCGCGTGCCAGCGGATGGCCGCGGACGCGAGTTCCAGGCCCCGCATCTTGTTGTGCGCCAGCTTGAAGAGCGCCGCGTGCTGACCGTCGGTGCCGGGGTGGCGGTGGCGGCCGTCGTGGAGCACCCCACTCCGCTCGTCCCTGACTTGGCGGCGCATGCCGATGCCGCCGTTGCTGCTCCGGTGACGTTAGCTGACCATCCCGGTGGCGAGGCGCCGACGCCCACGACTACCGATAGCGCACTGGGAGTCGCCGGCAGCCAAGGCTCGGCGGATTCCGCGGATCATTCGCAAACCGCCGACGCGGTCAATTCCGGCGTCCCGAGCAGTTCGCCCGGCATCGTGATCGAAATCGGAGCGCTTACGGTGACTGCCGCCTCCGATCAGACCGTTAACGAAGGCGCGCTTCTGGCGATCACCGACATCGGCCAATTCACCGAAGGCGGGATCGAGTCGGCGACAATCGCGAATGGCGGTCCAGCCACCAGCTTTACCTACTTCATCAACTGGGGCGACGGCAGGCCGGTCGATACGGGGCCCGCCACGATCGACAATCCAGGTCCGCCTACCTCGGGTTCGTTCGACGGCTCGCACATTTACGCCGACAACGGAATCTACACCGTGACCGTCACGGTGCTCGATTCCGATGGCAACTCCGCCAGCGACACCCTGTCGGTCACCGTCGACAATGTCACTCCCACGCTCACCGTGGCGCCGAACCAGACCGTCAACGAAGGCTCGCCGCTGACGATCACCGATATCGGCAAATTCACCGACCCAGGATTCAACAACCCGCTCAACATTGGCGGCGAGACATCCGAGAAGTTCACGTTTGCCATCAATTGGGGCGACGGCAGGCCCGTCGATTCCGGGCCGCCAACGATTGATACTCCCGGCGGGCCCGGCGTTCCTACCGCTGGGTCATTTGACGGCTCGCATATCTATGCCGACAATGGCATCTACACGGTCACCGTGACGATCACCGATGACGACGCCGGAAGCACCAGCGCCACATTCACCGTCACGGTCAACAACGTCGCGCCGACGCTCACCGTGGCTCCGAACCAGACCGTCGACGAAGGCTCGTTGCTATCGATCACCGACATCGGCAAATTCACCGATCCCGGTTTTGACAACCCGCTCAACGTCGGCGGCGAAACCACCGAGAAGTTCACGTTCGCCATCAACTGGGGCGACGGCCGACCCGTCGATTCCGGGCCGCCCATGATTGATACTCCCGGCGGGCCGGGCGTTCCTACCGCCGGCTCGTTTGACGGCTCGCATATCTATGCCGACAACGGCATCTATACCGTCACCGTCACGATCACCGATGACGACGCCGGAAGCACCAGCGCCACGTTCACCGTCACGGTCAACAACGTCGCACCTACGTTGACCGTGGCTCCAAACCAGACCATCAACGAAGGCTCGTTGCTATCGATCACCGACATCGGCAAGTTCACCGACCCGGGCTTCGATAATCCGCTGAACGTCGGCGGCGAAACCACCGAGAAGTTCACGTTCGCCATCAACTGGGGCGACGGCCGACCCGTCGATTCCGGGCCGCCCATGATTGATACTCCCGGCGGGCCGGGCGTTCCTACCGCCGGCTCGTTTGACGGCTCGCACATCTATGCCGACAACGGCATCTATACCGTCACCGTCACGATCACCGATGACGACGCCGGAAGCACCAGCGCCACGTTCACCGTCACGGTCAACAACGTCGCACCTACGTTGACCGTGGCTCCAAACCAGACCGTCAACGAAGGCTCGTTGCTATCGATCACCGACATCGGCAAGTTCACCGACCCGGGCTTCGATAATCCGCTGAACGTCGGCGGCGAAACCACCGAGAAGTTCACGTTCGCCATCAATTGGGGCGATGGCCGACCCGTCGATTCCGGGCCGCCAACAATCGACACTCCGGGCGGGCCGGGCGTTCCTACCGCCGGCTCGTTTGACGGCTCGCATATCTATGCCGACAACGGCATCTATACCGTCACGGTCACGATCACCGATGATGACGCCGGAAGCACCAGCGCCACATTCACCGTCACGGTCAACAACGTCGCGCCGACGCTCACCGTGGTACCAAACCAGACCATCAACGAAGGCTCGTTGCTTTCGATCACCGACATCGGAAAATTCACTGATCCTGGTTTTGACAACCCGCTGAATGTCGGCGGCGAGACATCCGAGAAGTTCACGTTTGCCATCAATTGGGGCGACGGCAGGCCGGTCGATTCCGGGCCGCCCACGATTGATGCTCCCGGCGGGCCGGGCGTTCCTACGCGCCGGCTCGTTTGACGGCTCGCATATCTATGCCGACAACGGCATCTATACCGTCACGGTCACGATCACCGATGATGACGCCGGAAGCACCAGCGCCACATTCACCGTCACGGTCAACAACGTCGCACCTACGTTGACCGTGGCGCCGAACCAGACCGTCAACGAAGGCTCGCTGCTGTCGATCGCCGACATCGGCAAGTTCACCGACCCGGGCTTTGATAATCCGCTCAACGTCGGCGGTGAAACGACCGAGACGTTCACGTTCGCCATCAACTGGGGCGACGGTCGCCCCGTCGACTCCGGTTCCGCCACGATCGACACGCCCGGGGCCAACGGCGTCCTGACCGCCGGCTCGTTCGACGGCTCGCACATCTACGCCGACAACGGCACCTACACCGTCACGCTCACAGTCAATGACGACGACAGCGGTACCACCAGCGCCACGTTTACCGTCACGGTCAACAACGTCGCGCCAACTTTGACGGCCGCGCCGAACCAGACCGTCAACGAAGGCTCGCTGCTGTCGATCACCGACATCGGCAAGTTCACCGACCCGGGCTTTGATAATCCGCTCAACGTCGGCGGCGAAACCACCGAGACTTTCACCTTTGCCATCAACTGGGGTGACGGCCGCCCCGTCGACTCCGGCTCCGCCACGATCGACACGCTCGGGGTCAACGGCGTCCTGACCGCCGGCTCGTTCGACGGCTCGCACATCTACGCCGACAATGGCACCTACACCGTCACGCTCACAGTCAATGACGACGACAGCGGTACCACCAGCGCCACGTTTGCCGTCACGGTCAACAACGTCGCGCCAACTTTGACGGCCGCGCCGAACCAGACCGTCAACGAAGGCTCGCTGCTATCGATCACCGACATTGGAAAATTCACCGACCCGGGCTTCGATAATCCGCTGAACGTCGGCGGTGAAACCACCGAGACGTTCACGTTCGCCATCAACTGGGGCGACGGTCGCCCCGTCGACTCCGGTTCCGCCACGATCGACACGCCCGGGGCCAACGGCGTCCTGACCGCCGGCTCCTTCGACGGCTCGCACATTTACGCCGACAACGGCACCTATACCGTCACGCTCACAGTCAACGACGACGACAGCGGCACCACCAGCGCCACGTTCACCGTCTTGGTCAACAACGTCGCGCCGACTTTGACGGCCGCGCCAAACCAGACCGTCAACGAAGGCTCGCTGCTATCGATCACCGACATTGGAAAATTCACCGACCCGGGCTTCGATAATCCGCTGAACGTCGGCGGTGAAACCACCGAGACGTTCACGTTCGCCATCAACTGGGGCGACGGTCGCCCCGTCGACTCCGGTTCCGCCACGATCGACACGCCCGGGGCCAACGGCGTCCTGACCGCCGGCTCCTTCGACGGCTCGCACATTTACGCCGACAACGGCACCTATACCGTCACGCTCACAGTCAACGACGACGACAGCGGCACCACCAGCGCCACGTTCACCGTCTTGGTCAACAACGTCGCGCCGACTTTGACGGCCGCGCCAAACCAGACCGTCAACGAAGGCTCGCTGCTATCGATCACCGACATCGGAAAATTCACCGACCCGGGCTTCGATAATCCGCTGAACGTCGGCGGTGAAACCACCGAGACGTTCACGTTCGCCATCAACTGGGGCGACGGTCGCCCCGTCGACTCCGGCTCCGCCACGATCGACACGCTCGGGGCCAACGGCGTCCTGACCGCCGGCTCCTTCGACGGCTCGCACATTTACGCCGACAACGGCACCTACACGGTCACGCTTACGATCAACGATGACGACAGCGGCACGACGATCGGCACGTTCACCGTCTCGGTCAACAACGTCGCACCGTCGCTAACGGTCTCGCCAGATCGGACGGTCGGCCCTGGCGCGCCGTTAACGGTCACCGATATCGGCAAATTCACCGACCCGGGCTTCGACAATCCGCTCAACGTCGGCGGCGAAACCACCGAGCGGTTCACATTCGCCATCAATTGGGGCGATGGCACTTCGGCCGATACGGGCCCAGGCGTGATCCATGTTCCCGGCGCCAACGGCGTCTTGACTGCCGGGTCGTTCGACAACCAGCATATTTTCGCCCAGGGAGGCGTGTACACGGTCACCGTCACGGTGTTCGACGATGACGGCGGATCGGCCAGCGGCACTTTCACGGTGTATGTCGGGCCCAACCTGACCGTGACGGGCAATCGGACGGTGGACGAGGGGTCGCTTTTGACGATTACCAACATCGGCCAATTCAACGACCCGGCTCCCGCCAGCCTGTACCCAGCCGGCGACCCCGCTGGAGCGGTTTACAGCTATACGATTTATTGGGGCGACGGCACGGTCACGAATGCGGGAACGGCCGCGATTGACACGCCGGGCGCCCCAGGTTTGTTTACGCTCGGCTCATTCGACGGCTCGCACCTCTACGCCGACAACGGCGTTTACACGGTGACGCAAACCATTACCGCTAGCGACGGTCGAACCCACTCGGGCACGATGCTCGTGACCGTCAATAACGTGGCGCCGTCGCTGACCAGCCTGGGAAACCAGATTGTCGCACAAACACGGCCGATTGAGCTTCCCAATATCGGCAAGTTCACCGACCCCGGCTTCGACAACCCGCTCAATGTCGGCGGGCAGACCGTCGAGCGGTTCACGTTCACGATCAATTGGGGCGACGGCACGGCCGACACGGGACCGGGCGTCATTCATGCCCCAGGATCGGCTGGCGTTAGGACGTCCGGGTCGTTCGATGGAGTCCACTCCTTTGCCGCCGGCGGCACTTACACGGTTACGGTCACGGTCCGAGACGACGATGGGGGCTCAGCAGCACGATCGTTCCAGATGACCGTCGCGGTGATCGCCACGAGCAAGCCGCTTCGATTGCCTTCCGAGGCGCCGCCGCCGATCCAGATCGTGCGTACCACGCTGGCGGCCGCCGATTCCCGCCCGATTCCGCCGGCCCAGGCGGCGCGTTTTGATTTCCAACCGTCCCGCTTCGGGTCGATTGCCGGCACTGAAATGCGGTTCGTTTTGCGAATCGTGTCACCGGCTGGGGTCGAAGACAAGGAAAACGAGGAAACGCTTCCCGATGACGCGCTGAACAATCTTCGGAATTTGTTCAAGCGGCTGCCGGATGGAAACTACCGCATCTACCAAATCCAGCCTGACGGAGTCGAACGGCTGGTGGTTGACGTGATTGTTCGGCAGGGCCGCAGCATTGATGCCGCGGACGAAGCCGAAGGGGTCGGCGATTCGATTCCAGAAGGGGCGGAGCCGGAGCCCGCCGGGGCGCCGCCCGATGAGACGCTGCCGGGCAGTGCACTGCTCAACGCCAGGCAACCCCTGCCGACGCCGATTCTCGGGCCCGCCGCCACCGATCGCGGAGACGAATCCGCCGCCCATGACGAGCGGTGGGCCGCGACCGCAATGGCGCTCGGAAGCGGCTACGTTGCTTACGCCGTGCCGGCCGGCCGCCGCTCGCGAATCGGCCGCGGCCCGAGTCGGCGCGACGAGCGTCCCTTGACCAAGGTTCATCGATTACTCAGGCGATTGAGGTAGGCTCTGATGTTGATCTGCCCTTCCTGCAAAACGACGATTGCCGACGGAATCGCGGCGACCGGCATCTGTCCGGAATGCGGCCATCTATTGAACTCCGGCGCCGCCGTGGCCGACGATCGACCCGCCGACAGTATCGAGGCGACCACGGCGTTCGGCGTGATTACCACGGACAAGCCCGATCCTGGCGCGACCTCCGATTTCGCAGGAACATCCGATCCTGGCGCAACCCTCGATCCTGCGGTAAGCTCCGATCCCGGCGCGACCTCCGATCTGGCATCGCCCTCCCGTTTGTCGCGGTCGGCCCTCGAGAAGGCACGTAGTCTGTTGCCGGAGACGCAGGAGCAACCCAACCCGAAAGCCGGCGCGAAGACCGACCATCGGCTGGCCGCGACGCAAGAGCTGCCAGGCGAAAGGCACCGCTCGGTGTCGATTGCGCCGCGAAAGCTTTCGATGAACGACGTCTCGCTCATCACCAACACCTGGGGTAGCGCCGTTGGGCGAGACAGCAACTCCGGCACGTCGATCAAGTTCGATTCCAAAACCAGCGGAATGGGGTCGTCGCTGGTGGTCAATCCACGCGGCCTGCGCACGGCCCACGACACGACTCCAAAGGCCGGCGCCCCCGATTACGAGTTGCTGGAAGTCATCGGTAAGGGAGGCATGGGCGTGGTATACGCCGCGCGGCAAGCCTCAGTCGATCGCATGGTCGCGGTTAAGATGATCCGGCCCAACGTCGCGGCCGATCCCAACCGCCGCGAGAAATTCCTTTCCGAAGCGGTCGTCACGGGTGACCTCGACCATCCAAACATCGTCCCGATCTATGAATTGGGAACCAACGAGAACAACGCGCTCTTCTACTCGATGAAGCGCGTGCAGGGGACGCCGTGGTCGAAGGTAATCGACCAGAGGCCGCTGAATGAGAATCTCGAAGTCTTGATGAAGGTGGCCGACGCCGTGGCCTTTGCCCATGCAAACGGCGTCATCCACCGCGACCTCAAGCCGGAAAACGTGATGTTGGGCGATTTCGGCGAAGTGCTCGTCATGGACTGGGGCATGGCGCTGGCCACTTCCAGTTTTCAGCACGCCGAGTTCGTGACGGCTCCCGACAGCATGGGCGGCACGCCGGCCTACATGGCGCCGGAAATGACCACTGGGCCATTTGAGTTGATCGGCGCCCCAAGCGACATTTACTTGCTTGGCGCGTTGCTCTTCGAAGTCGTTACGGGTCTTAGACCCCATCACGGCAACACAGTGGAGGAGTGCCTGTTTGCCGCCGCGCGCAACGAGATTCAGCCTACCGATCAAACGGGCGAGCTGATCGACATCGCCTACCGCGCGATGGCCACCGAACCCGCCGACCGATTCCCCAGCGTTCAGGAATTTCAAACTGCGCTGCGCGATTATCATTCACACTGCGAAAGCATTTCGCTCGCGACGCGCGCCGACAAGGAATTGACCCAGGCCGAACAGACCGAAAACTACCAGGGCTTCGCGCATGCGCTGTTCGGCTTTCAAGAGGCACTGGCGCTGTGGGAAGGAAACCCACGGGCCGCGGCGGGCATCGCGGAAGCCAAACTCGCCTATGCCGGCAGCGCAAAGAAGAAGGGCGACTTTGAGCTGGGCATCTCCCTATTGGACGCCGACGACGCCACCCACGCGACTCTGCGCAGAGCTAGTGGCAGGCCAGCGCGAGCGGGCCGCGCGGCAGAAGTGGCTGACGCGGTTCAAACGCATCGCCGCGGCAATGGTCGCGATCGTGTTTGCCGTCATCGCAGTTTCACTCGTCGTGGTTTTCGAGGCCAAAAACCAGGAAACGGCTGCCAAGGACCAGGCCATCCTCGACAAGATTGCCGCCCAGAACGCCGAAAAGGCGGCCCAGATCGCGCGAGAACGAAGTACAGCAGAAGAATAAGGCCGTCGCCGCCGAGGCTAAGGCCCGGGACGAGGAAGCTCTGGCGCGGCAGGCGGAAAAAAAAGCCCTCGATGCCCAGGAAGAAGAGCGGAAGCAGAAACTCATTGCGATCGAGGCGCAAAACAAGGCTAAGGCCGAAGAGAAGAAAGCCGTGTTGGCAAAGCAAGGCGAAGAATATGCCGCCTACGTCGCCCGCATCGGCATGGCCGCGGCCAAGGTCGAGGAAAATGCGTTCGACACCGCCGAAAGCCTGCTTGCCGCGTGCCTGCCTCAAGGCCGTGACAACGATCTGCGCAACTGGGAATGGGGACACCTGAAGCAACTCTGCCGGCAAGGCATTAACTTCGACGCAACCGGCACAGTCAGTTCCGTGGCGTTTGCTCCCGACGGAACGTGGTTCGTAGCCGCGGGCGAGGACGGCCAGGCACAGCTCTGGGATCGGGCCACGGGAGGCAAGCGTTTCTCGATCAAGCACGGGAACTATGTCCGCGCCGTGGCCGTTTCGCCCGACGGCGCGACCGTGGCCACGGCCGGCGATGACGGCTTCGTGCACGTCGCCAGTGCCAAAGATGGCTCGCTCGTGCACAAGTTTCGCGCCCATGGCGATCGCGTCTTGGGCGTCAGGTTCTCACCGCGCGACGGACGCTGGCTGCTCACGTGCTCGCGCGACAAAACGGCACGACTGTGGGATGCCGCCACGGGTCACAAGATCGGGCTTCCATTGCAGGGACATAGCTGGTGGGTTTGGTCGGCCGCGTTGTCCGCGGACGAAAAGCAAATTGCCACCGCCGGGCAAGACGGCAAGGTGATCATCTGGTCGGTCGAACCCCGCGCAGGCGAACCAAAGATCGAACAACAGAAGGTGTTCTTGGGTCACGATGGGCCGGTGTTCGCCGCCGCGTTCTCGCCCGACGGCCGGCAGGTTGCCTCCGCAGGCGAGGACAAACGCGTGCTCGTTTGGGAGACGGACAAGATCAAGGACCTCGACTTCAAGCAACTTCTGGCCAATCAGCCGATCGCGCCGCAGGACAGCCGCTCCCTCGAGGGGCACTCGGCACCCATCCGCGCTCTGGCCTTCTCGGCCGACGGCGGATACCTGTTGAGCGCGGGCGACGACAACACGGTACGAACGTGGGATGTAATCGCCGGAAAGTTGCGCACGGTGCTGCGCGGCCACAGCCGGCCGGTTCAAGCGTGCGCCTTTTCGCCCGATGGGCGCCAAGTGCTGTCGGGCGGCCAACAGGGCCAGGTCAAGTTATGGAACATCCTCGACTATAAGCTCGTCCGCGCACCGCAAGGACGCATTCTCGAAGGCCATCAGGACGCCATCCTCTCCGCGGCATTTTCGCACGATGGCCGGAAAATCGTCACAGCGAGCCGCGACCACACGGCCTGCGTCTACGACGCCGTATCCGGCCAGCGCACGGCCTGGCTGAAAGAAGGGCACGAGTTTCTCGCAACCCGGGCCATCTTTTTTCGCGGCGGCCAGCGGCTGCTGACGGCCGGCGCCGACGACAGCGTGCGCATCTGGGATGCCGCCACCGGCGCGGAACTGAGTTCCGTCGAATCGACCGGCCGCTATGCGGCGGTCGCGGTATCACGCGATGCGAAGTGGATTCTGACCGGCAAGAGCGCCCACGCCAACAACAAGGATCGGCCCGACCGCAAACAGCCAGACAACAATGTCCAAGACGATCCGCAGGAAGGCGACGACTCGCAGCCGCGGATCGCCTTGTGGGATCTCGACGCCGATGCCAAACGGGCCCGGCCGCACATTTTTGCGAACCGCCAATTCGGCCGTACTCACCGCTCGAGCGTGACCACTGTCGCCATTTCACCCGATGCACATCGGCTCTTCTCCGGCGACGAGACCGGCGTGGGGAAGCTGTGGGACGCCGCCACGGGCAGCGAGATCGCTACGCTCAAAGGACACATCAACGGCATTACCGATGCCTCCTTCCTGCCCAACAGCCAGCGCCTGCTGACCGCCAGCAATGACGGCACCGTGATGCAGTGGGACGCCGCTACCGGCAGAGCGTTGCCGTCGGCCCTCTCGCACGCCGACGCAGAGCAACGCGACGCCTTCGACGCGCCCGTTCGAGCAATCGCCGTGTCGCCCGACGGTCGGCAAGTATTGACCCTTTCGGAGGCCAGGCATGGCAAGACGCTGTCCAGCGTGGTTCGCTTGTGGAACGTCGAGCGCGCCAAGTTGATTCGCGAGCTTTACCGCGGCGGAGAAATCGTTACTTCCGTGGCTTTCGCCGACGGCGGCCACGCCGCAATTGCGGCGAGCAGCCGGCCTGCCGATGACGCCGATGCGCAATCCGGCGCGAGCGTCGTACGGCGCTGGGAACTCGAAACCGGCCGCGAGGTCATGGCCGACGGCGGAAACGCATATCTCGATTTTCAAGGCCGACAGCAGGCGGTCTGGTCGGCAATCGAAGCCCCCGATGGCGCCGGCGTGCTGACAGTCGGCGGCAACGGCGCGGCGATTTGGAACCCACGCGCTGCGGGCAGGCCCGAACTGGCCTTCAAGCCGCATGGCGGCGTGACCTCGGCCAGCTTTTCACCCGATGGGCGGCTCGTTGTCACCGGCAGTTCCGATCATCGGGCCAAGATTTGGAATGCCAAGACGGGCCATAGCGAATTGCAGTTGCCCCCGGAGCACACAAGGGCGATCAACAGCGCTCTGTTTTCGCCGGTCGACGCCCGCCTGCTGGTCACCGCGAGCGAAGACGGCACTGCCAGAATCTGGACGCTTCCGGAACGGCGCGTGCTGCACGTGCTCAAGCATTCCGCGCAAGGCAAGTCCGTCGTGGCCGTCCGCTATGCAACCTTCTCGCCCGACGGCAAGAGCGTCCTGACCGCTTGCGCCGATCGGACGGCGCGGATTTGGGACGCTTCCACCGGGCGGGAAGCCGGCCGCTTGAAGCTGGACTCGCCGGTGCTTGCGGTGGCTTATTCCGCAGATGGCATGCGGATTATCGTCGGCGGCGACGATGGCAGGGCAGTCGTCTTCGATGCGGCCACGCGGCAGCCGTTGGTGCGCTATTTGGGTCACACCGCGGCCATCCATTGCGTGGCGTTTGCGCCGACGGCCTGCGCACCGTCACCGGCAGTGCCGACCGTACGGCCAAAGTCTGGGACACCGTCACCGAGGACCCCGCGACCGATACCGAAGACGCGCGCAGGGCGACCGAACAATCTCCCCCACCGGTCGGAGAAGTGAAACCCAGCGGGCCCAAGGACGGCAAGGAAATCTTGACCCTCAAACACCATGACGACGCGGTCATGTCCGTGTCTTTTTCTCCCGACGGGCGCTCAATTTTGACCGCCGGCCTCGACGGCACCGCCGTGGTCTGGCTGACCGACGACTGGAAACAGCCGCAGGGCAAAGAGTGATGCAACCGCGGGCTCGACGTCGATCGGTGGCACTTGCATCGTCCGTTCATCGATTCGTCGGCGCGAATTAAAGGGTGCGTTGCCGACGCGGCAGGAGGCTTGCATGTCGACGAGGAAGGATTGTGCGGCCAGGCCCGTGATGATCGCCACGATGTTGACGTCGGTGTTGACGTTACTGGCCTGGGCGTTGTCCGCGGCGCCGCCGATTCGCCGGGCAGACACCGCCGAGTTCAGGGCAATCCGCGCGGCCGGCCTCAAGATCAAAACTCTGCATGCCACCAAGGGCGAAACGCGGCCCGGCGATTGGCTCGAAAGCCACCACGAAGCCGGCCAGAGCTTTGACCAGTACCTCGCCGCCAATCCCAATGGGCTGAATCGCCGTCTGACCACGATTTACATTCAACCGATCGGCGAGTTCTCGGCCCCCCAGCAACAGGTCGTCGGCCGCGCTAAGAAGTTGTTGAGCATCTATTTCGGCCTGCCGGTCAAAGACCTCGCCGCCGTGCCGCGCGATGCGATTCCCGAGAATGCCCGCAGAAAAGATCCACACAGCGGAGAAGAACAGTTTCTCACGAGTTACGTGTTGGAAACGCTGTTGCCGCCGCTTCGGCCGCCAGACGCGGTGGCGGTATTGGCGCTGACCACGACCGATCTCTGGCCGGGCGCGGGCTGGAACTTCGTGTTCGGAATGGCCGATCTGCGCGAGCGAGTCGGCGTTTACTCATTGTCGCGCTACGGCGACGCGGCCGACGAAGAACAATCCCGCGTTTTCCTGCGGCGAACGCTGAAGGTTGCCATTCACGAGACGGGACACATGCTTGGCATTCCGCATTGCACCGCGTTCGAGTGTGGAATGAACGGCAGCAATCATGTCACGGAGATGGACCGCAATCCCCTCGGCTTCTGTCCCGAGTGCGAACAAAAAGTGTGGTGGTCCTGCCGTCTCAATCCGCGCAATCGATACGAATCTCTCACAACATTCGCAGGCGAAAACAAGCTGCCGGAGGAAGAGCAACTATGGAAGGCTTCGCTGGACCGGCTGAGCCCAATTCGCGTCGACCGCGGAATGCCCCAGTAGTTGCTCGCCATCGAGCCGGCCAACATGTAGGGAATGCCCAGGCGATTGAGGCGCGCCAGACAATCGACCAGCAGGTCTCGCCCGGTTCTCATCCGCGCAAGTTCCATTCTTTGTCGCAGGTGCTGCTCAACCTCTTGTTCATCGGCCCGTGGAGATTGACGACGAATGCCCTCGCGCGCCACGTCGCAGGACAGCTTGTGCAGATCGAGAGCGATCCGCAGGCGCTGTTCGCCGGTCATGGCTCGGTAGAGCTCGATTTGTCGCGCCAGCGCAGCTTCCGGAGTCATTCACGTTCTCCCCGTAACCAACGACGGGAATCGTCCCAAACTCCCAAATCCCGATTGCGCGGAACCGGGCGCCGCCCGACCCGGATTCACGGCCGCACGGCCTGGTCAAAGAAGCTCCCCGGAAGGAACCCTCTTCGAAACAATACGCGCATTTCGGGGACCGGGCGCAGCCAATTGTAAGTCGGCACTCCGACGGTTTCGAGCCGCCGGCGTGGCCCCGAACCCTACGTGCTTACCCGCGGCTGTCGTGCCGTGGATTTCATCACTTGTGCCGCCTTTGAAAATGCCATTTTGTCCAAAACATCCGTCTCTCAAATAATTTTGTTTGACTCGCCCTCGTCCCCTAGTTAGGCTATTTCGGTGCCGCCGCAGCCGGTAGACCTTGCGTTTTTTCGCTGGCCGAATTCCCCCTGGGCACGCTCATGCAGCCAAGCTGACGCGAATCGTTGGACGCTGATTCTTGTTGTTTGGCATTTCTGTCGGCCCAGCCCCCGGGCCCGCGATCTTTGCGGGCCGTTTTCGGGAAATTGCCCGAGGCTTGAGCCGCGTTTTCGCATCTATTGGATTGGGGAGAACCGCCGCTTGGCTCGTCGCGACCGCATGTTGCCGCCGCTCATTACTAACCCGACACGCCAGCGAGGGCTCTTCGTCCGGCTTCCCTCGCTCGCGCGTCGGGTTAGTGTGTGGCTATTCATCCTGCTGGGCGTGCTCGCCGCGACGGCGCATGCCGCTCCCTATTCCTACGCCACCCACCAACTGCAACTGACTGACCTCGGCGTAGGCGTGAATCCGCAGGCCATCAACAGCGTGGGTCAGGTTGTCGGGCAAGCGTCCAACAGTCAGGCGTTTCTGTGGCAGGGCGGAATCACAACCCCGCTGGGCACGGTCGGCGGCACGCAAAGCTTCGCCAACGACATCAGCGACAATGGCTGGGCAGTGGGCTGGAGCTTGGACGCGGCGGGCCACCAGAAAGCGTTTCGCTGGGACGCCACCAACGGCATGACCAACATCGGCGCCACCGTCACCGCCGACAGCGCGGCCGAAGCCATCAACAACCTCAATCAAATCATCGGCTGGCGAACAAACGGCACGGCCTGGAAAACGACCCTCTGGGATTTCGCGAATCCCAATGGAACGATTTTGTTTGGCACGCAAGGCGATCACAAGGGCCTGGGCATCAACGACGCCGGTTATGTTGTTGGAATCACGTTGAGCGGTGGAGTTGCGGCCGAGGGCTATTTCTGGGACGGCTTTGGTGGCGGAACGTCGTTTAATTCAGAAATCGGGGTCAAATATTTTCCGTATGCCGGGCTTAACCAAAGCAAGATGACAGCTGGCATCGACGGCGGAGAGTTTGCCTACTATACAATCGGCGTCGATGATTCTCCGATACGCGCCGGCAAGTTTTCGCCGTCCGACCCGTTTTCGCTTGCCAATGGCCTGAACGACGTCGGGCAGCTCGTGGGTGAATCAGGCAACAAGGGCGCCCTCTACGACCTGTCGAGCCAGACGCTTTTCGACCTCAACCTCTTCCCCCGCCAGACTCCCGGCTTCGGCCAGGTCCTGCACTTAAACGACATCAACAACGACGGCAAGTTCGTCGGCGTGGCCCTCGTCGACGGCATCGAACACGGCATCGTGGGCCAGCTCATTCCGGTGCCCGAGCCGTCGAGCGTGGTGCTGTTGGCGGTCGCCTTGCTCGCCGTGTGCCTCGCCCGCAGGAGGCCGCCGCAATGAACAAAAAACACAAAGCATCGAGTCATTTCTCCGCTACTGAGGACGATTTGGATCAGGTTCCGTTCGGCACCAGGTTCAATGATCTCTTCCAAAGCAATCGATCGCTCTGGCGAAAGATGGGCGGTTGTGTCCTCCTCGGCGCAGTTTTGTCCGGCATTTTCGCCATTAGGCTGGTTGTGGAGGAAGAGAACTCCAGTATCGGGTTCTTGCTTCGGTTCCTGCTTGCGATGAGTGTAGGCGTAATGGCGGTTTGCCTGTACGTGGGCCTGTTTCTCGTACTCAAAGATGCTGCGCGAAGTCGGTACGAGGCCGCCAAACCGGTGAACGGAATACTGCGTTTTTATCTCGGCATGGGGATCGCACTGCTCGTGTGGATTGCGATCGGCGTCGGAATCGCCAGCTTGTGTATTTTTGCGCTCTCGGGCAAATGGTAACATGACCCGCAGGTGAAAGGTGCGATCTTCCTTCCGGCAGAATTTCGACACGTCACCCCCGGCGGCGGGCCGCGCCTCAAGCGCGCTTTGGCCCGCTCTAATTCATCGTCGTGACGCTCGTCGATGGCGTCGAGGGCTCTTCGTGGTCCCCCATACTAACCCGACGCGCCAGCGAGGGCTCTTCGTGCTGCGTCCCTCGCTCGCGCGTCGGGTTAGTGTGGGGCTATTCATCCTGCTGGGCGTGCTTGTCAGCACCGCCCACGGTGCGCCGTATTCCTACGCCACCCACGCCTTGCAACTGACCGATCTGGGCGCGGGCGTGAACCCGCAGGCGATCAACAGCGTGGGTCAGGTTGTCGGGCAAGCGGCGAACAACCAAGCCTTCATGTGGCAGGGCGGAATCACCACCCCGCTGGGCACCGTCGGCGGCACGCAAAGCTTCGCCAACGATATCAGCGACAATGGCTGGGCGGTGGGCTGGAGTCTGGACGCGGCCGGGCACCAGAAAGCGTTCCGCTGGGACGCCACCAACGGCATGACCAACATCGGCGCCACCGTCACCGCCGACAGCGCGGCCGAAGCCATCAACAACCTCGATCAAATCATCGGCTGGCGAACCAACGGCACGGCCTGGAAAACAACGCTCTGGGATTTCGCCAATCCAAATGGCACGACTTTGTTTGGCACTCAAGGCGATCACAAGGGCCTGGGCATCAACGACGCCGGTTATGTTGTGGGAATCACGCTAGGCACTGGGGGCGTCGCCGACGAGGGTTATTACTGGGACGGCTTTGGCGGCATAACTTCGTACAACTCAGAGATTGGGGTCGATTACTTTCCGTATGCTGGGATCAACCAAAGCAAGCTGACGGCTGGCATCAACGCCGGCCAGTTTTCTTTTTACACAATAGGCGTCAACTTATTTGCGATAAGTGCGGGCAAGATTTCGCCGTCGGATGCATTTTCGCTTGCCAACGGCCTGAACGACGTCGGGCAACTCGTGGGCGAATCGGGCAACAAGGGCGCCCTCTACGACCTGTCGAGCCAGGCGCTGTTCGACTTGAACCTGTTTCCGCGCCACACACCCGGCTTCGGCCAGGTCCTCCGTCTGACCGACATCAACAACGACGGCAAGTTCGTCGGCGTGGCATTAGTCGACGGCATCGAACACGGCATCGTCGGCCAGCTCGTGCCGGTGCCGGAGCCGTCGAGCCTCGTCCTACTAGCAATTGGCGCTGCAGCAATGATCTTGTTTTTCACTGGCCCGATGCGTCAGCCACAAAAAAGCGGCCTGCCGCGAGCACCTCGTCGAGAGTGTGCAATAGGAAGCATTTTCGAATGAGCGCTTCGTTGATTGACGCGTTGAGGAAGACCTCCCTCTTAGAACAAGTCCGCCGGCTCTACGGTTGCTTTCTGCCGAGCATGTTCATGCTCGTTCTGGCAATCGTGGGGACGAAAATCTATCGTGTTGTGGAGAACGTGCTGCCACGATTGAGAATGGCCGAATTCTCCGAGAATCCATTCCAATCATCGCTGAGCGAATATGCCAATGTTGCGCCGAGCGTGTTATGGTGGCTCCTTGCTTGCTTTGTCTTTGGTTGTTTGGAAGTCCTTTTTGTCGCACTCGCAGGATATGTCATTGCCAGCACGCTTCGACAATACCAGCATCCGGACCGTCTTGTCTTCGTCTTTGGGGAATTGCTGATTATTGCAGTAGCGGTGTTGGCGTTGTGGTCGTTCCTATGGAGCGATAAGCTCGCTGGCGCGATTGAACTTGTCGAAGCCGCCGATCGGCGGTTGCACCACGACTCGCTGCCGTGGCTGGCGGCCCTCTTATACGGCGGCTACGCTTGCTTGGCGCTGTTGAGCATCTGCTTTGGCGCTTTACTCGGTCCCGTCGCAACCAATGATAACCATCGGGCAATGGTTCTCAGGGTTCGTGTGGAGCATAGCCGTCTCCTGCTGTACGCCGTCGTCGCGCT
Organism: uncultured Planctomycetia bacterium; assembly: GCA_963801675.1. Taxonomy (GTDB): domain Bacteria; phylum Planctomycetota; class Planctomycetia; order Pirellulales; family PALSA-1355; genus PALSA-1355. The sequence continues at coordinate 4,540,172 of CAWDFN010000001.1, read as the reverse complement.
GACCATTTCGGGAACGATTGTAATGGGCGAAGTCATTCTCCTCCCAGCCGCATGGATGGAGCCGACGGATGCGAAAGATCTTCAATCGCTCTCCGCAAACATAGGTGGATGGTGCGGCGCAGCGGGGACTGCGTACATTCTAGTGGCGTACATTCCGTTCCTGCTGTTGCTCAGATCGAAAATCCGAGAGTGTGCCTGGCAGGAAGACGATTCGTACGCGGGCGTCCAGAAGTGGCTCGACTTGCACGGGCTGCAAAGTGACGGTTGGTCACAAGCAAGGATAGCCGTGGCGACCCTGAGCCCATTTCTATTCGGGGGACCTTTGGCGGGTTTGTTGAGTTTCGCGAGAACGCTGGGTCAATAGACCATCGCAGGGCAATGTTCTCTAGCGGTTTCCCTCAAAGCGTCCTTTCGGACCCCAGCTCCCCGAAAGGAACCCTCTTCGAACCAATACGTGCGCCAGCGATTTCGAGAAGTGTTTATCTGACAGAGACTTGCTGAGTTCGAGTCTCTTTCGGTCGCCCTCCAACCGAATGCAACGGTTTCGAACCTGTCGCTCTCGGGTTAACAGCGCTGTCAAGCTGGGCTGTTAACTGCTTTGTCGTTTTGGCGGTTACCAAAAACTGACACTCTCCAGTTAACAGCCGCGCGAGCGCCGAGGCTGGTCAGGCAGCGCAGCTTGCCAAACTGGCCCGTCCCAATTCTGCGACCTCCTGCCGTGGCTCGAAGCGTCTCGAATCCCCGCCCATAGCAGTTCGCATCGGTGTACAAAAAGGTTGCCAATCTCCCAATTCATCGCCATTCCTAGGATTCTATCGTGGTGGGACGCCTCTTCCAGCCGTTGCTGTTCTTGCTCGCTCGTTCGACGTCCGACGACCTCCAGAAGCAGGTCGAGTAGCTCAAGACCGAGAACGAAATGCTGCGAAAGCGCGTTCCCAGGATGCCATTTCATCGACAATGTGGGCTGGCGGATTGATCGATGCCCCCAACACGTTACTGGCCGAAGAGAAGGGAGCGTTCCTCAAGAGGCTCAAGGCCCAGAGACTTGTGGCGGTTGCGCGCTGGCTTGTTGCGTCCAATGCGTTGTTGATTGGACTACCGCGACTTTGCAATTTGGCCGAGAAAATAGTCGAGCGAGATCATCACGGGCTCCATTTTAGTGCCGGCGCCGCCATTGCCGCCGTTCCTGAGCCTGGTTCGCTCGTGTTGGCTATTAGTCCCGCGCTTGGCCTGTTGTCTATCGCGCGGCGTCGCCGCCGCGCATAGCCACTTGGGCAAATGCCTGCACACACATCAATCGACCAATATAGGAACCCGCTATTGAGCCGGCACCAGAAACAATTCGCGCCCGTCACGAAGATCCCATTCGACGTTGAGCGACAGCAGATACGTTGCAGCTCGCGGCCAAGGGCTACTTTGCGCCCAACGTGGCAGGAAGGTCTGCGCCCGGACTCCGCCGACGAGCAAACCCACACAAATCCGGCTGAAAAGCGCTGCGGCCAGGTTGAGGATTGCCCGTGTTCATACTACCGTGGTCGGGGGTTCCAAATGTCAATAGTTTGGGGCGATCCGTCGATGTTCCGCCGACGTCGCAACCTGGTTCGGAAAATCTAGTGCTCACGTGGATTGTCAAAAAAGTTGCCTCCGTCCAGTAGTATTTCCAGGTGTTCCTCGTAGGATTGCGGGCTTTCAGTGGTTCGCAACACATCGGCGGGCAAGTCGAGCCCGCGGTCAGCGAGCTCGCGTCGCATCGCCACAAGATCCCACACTTGAGCCAGCGAGTGTTCGTCTTTCATCGATACGATCAACCATCGCTGGTCGGGGCTGAACGCCAGGGTCGTGGCTACGTTCGAGTCCCGCATAGATAGGTGTGCCCACTCCTTGCCGGTGTGAGGATCGAATAGACCCAGAACGCCGTTTATCTGGCCGATGGCCAGCACGCGGCTGTCCGGCGAAAAAGCGATTCCCAGGCCGTCTGGGGTTGTCCCCTGCGCATGCAACTGGCCAATACGCTGCCAATCCTTGGTGCGCCAAAGTGTGACGCCATCGGGAGTGGTGACCAACAGTCGACCGTCAGGACTGAACTGAACGACGCCGTACCGTCCCACGGCGAGGTCGGCCAAATGCTTTCCCGATGTGCCATCCCAAACCGCCGCGCCACCGCTCTCCCAATTTGCGATCGCGGCGTAGCGGCCGTCATCGCTCACCGAGCTCTTGCGTGGATCGTGCTGCGTTTGCAGGCGAGTGATCGATGAATCGTCGTTCAGATGCATCAAGGACCAGCCGCTGCGATTTTGGAACGCCAGCATCTCTCCGCTAAGATTGACCGACAGACTCATGGTCACAATGGGGCCGGCGAGTTGTTCAGGGGGACCAAGTCGTACAACCGTTCGCTGGTCTGGCGATTTCCCGGCAGCGTCCAAACCCGCGACATTGCTGGCGATCGTCTCGACGTGACGCGGCAAACGATAAATGCCCTTGTCGCATCCAACATACAGGCGTCCAACATTGTCGAAGAAAGCCAGGCAGGGGCTGATCGCCCGAGTGGCCAGGCGCCGTTTCGTTTGCAGATCCCAAAGTTCCAGACCGCGATGGCTCGAGCAGGCGACGATTCGGCCGTCGGGACTCACCGACACTTTGTGCCAGAATCCCAAAGGAACGTGCAGCGCCTGCGGCAGCGCTCGGCACGCGCCGGCATTGAGCTCTGTGACGACTCGTTTGCCGGCCCGGTTCGTCAGAAACAAGATTTGCCGTTCGGGGCCCCTATCGCAGCTATAGCTGACGAACTCGGGTACTTCGAGAATTCGCTGCCCGGTGCCCACGTCCCAAACCTTCAACCGCCGGTCCCACAAGCTCAGTGATGTCAGGATGGACCCGTCATCGTTAAAACTCAATTGTGCCGGAAACCCAGTATGCGGAAACGTATGCGCCTTGGCGCGCGACTCGAGATTCCAGACCACGATTCCATCTATATCGCCCCACACCGCCAGGTATTCGCCACCTGGGGAAAAGGTGACGAGTAGTACCGCGAGATCCGGCGGCGGAAGCTCAAATTCCACCTCGACCTTTCCGGTGTCGGTGGCGATCACTTGCACGCTGGTTGGTCCGCAGACTGCGATTCGACCACTCTGCGCGTCAAACGAGAACCTCGAACGAGCTGAATCTTTGCCAAGCGCGCGCACCGTCACCCCGTCGCGGACGCGCACCAATCGCATGCCCTCGGCAGCAGTGCTGTACGCTGCATGTTCACCGTCCGGCGCAAAAGAGAAATACTGGGCATGTGCCGCCTCCCACGTGGGTATCGGCTCGGCCCCGTCCATGCGCCAGACGGTCGTGTCGCTCTCACCGCTGGTCGCCAGGAACCGGCCGTCGCGAGAAAGGATGGGCAATACTCGCGACTTGGAGCCGTTCGTAGTCCACAATCGTTGGCCGTCGGACAGGCGATAGCCTGTGAGAGTGCCGTCCTCGGTCGCGTCAACAAAGCGGTCGGCAGCGACGGACATATCGCAGCCATAGACGGCAAGTGGCCATTCGCCCATCGCGCGCACCGTCCGCATGTCGGTTAAAGCCACAGACGACAACACCGCATTGCGAAGCTGCTGTTCTTGATCCGCGCCGCGACCCATCGTATCGCTCAGCGCGATCGCCTGGTCGATCGTCTCCAGAGCGGCGAATCGCTGTCCGACCTGGCGGCTGGAGTTTCGCGCAGTCGCCTCACTCATGTAAGCGTCCCACAGCCGACGCTGCGACGTCTGAATTGCGGCTCGTTCAGATTCTTGGACGAGCCGTGTCTTGGTGAGCTCGCGACGGAGTTGACCGGAATACCAGAGCGACACGGCAGCGATTCCAACCAGCAACATCGCCACCGAGCCCAGGGATGCGGACAATGGCGGATTGCGACGACACCAACGCCACGCGCGCTCAGCATTGCTGATCCGACGGGCCTGAATGGGTATCCCGTCAAGATAGCGCTCAAGATCCTCGCGCAACTCGGCGGCCGACGCATAGCGCCGCCCGATTTCGCCCTGCAAGCACTTGTCGCAGATGGTTGCCAGGTCGCGCGAGACTTGCGGGGAGAACCGATGAATTGAAACCGGCTCGGTGGAGAGCAGCAGTCGCAGCGTTTCGATGGGAGAGTCGCCGCGGAATGGGGGTTGGCCCGTCAATAGTTCGTACAAAATCGCGCCCAACGAGTAAATGTCGGCTGCCGGCCCGATTTCGTGGGTCTGACCGTTTGCTTGCTCCGGCGCCATATAGCTTGGCGTGCCAAGAAACGCGTAGGAACCCGTGTGCAACGATGATTCCTCGAAGAAGCACTTGGCCAGCCCGAAATCGGTGATCTTGACTTCGAGTTCCTTCGCGTCGGAGGCGATCAAAACGTTAGCCGGCTTCAGGTCGCGATGAATGACGTGGCGCTCGTGGGCGAATTGCACTGCTTCTGCCAGCTTGACCAACAGCGCGGCTGCCTTGCGAGGTCGCCAAGGTGTACCGTCCAACCGGTCGGCCAGCGAGCCGCCCTCAACCAGTTCCATCGCGATGTACGGCAACCCCTCATGCTCACCGTAGTTATAAACCTGCACGATGTGCGGGTGATGAAGGGAGGCGACCACGCGCGCTTCGGAACGGAAACGGGCCAGCAACTCAGGGTTGCCGCTGTCAATCACCCGCACCATTTTCAGAGCCACAAAACGGTTCAATGCCGCCTGGCGTGCCTTGTAGACCACGCCCATGCCACCGCTTCCGATTTGTTCGAGAAGCTCAAAGACCGTGTCCAGCGTTGGCGGATCGCCCAGCGGTTGGTTCGATGCGTTGGCGACTGTGTCGGCTTCACTCAGGTCAACCTGCGTTTCTTCGTCCTCGAACTTCTCCAACGCATCGTGCAAGCGAATTTGCTTTGACAACACCTTCGCCAACGCCGGAAACCGCGCTTCGTATTCGGCCAGCTCGGGGGATTCACCGGATTGCTCGCGGGCGACGTATTCGGCGTAGATTACATCGACCGCCAGCTCAACGTCGGCGGCCACGGAGGGGAAGCGGCGCAAATACTCCTCTGGCCGCTCACGATCGTTTCGACTCCAGCGCTCGTTGAAGTCGACCTGAATGAGCGACGCCAGTTCATGAGGCGAAACATCCGTCATCCCGGCGACAAATGAATCGAGGGAGGGCGCGAGACCTTCTTGCCACGCGCGCCTCAGATTTGCGGTTGGCGATTCTTGCAACTGCTGCGAAGCGTAGGGCACTCGCTGTCGAGCAGTAGAGTCAGAGGGCCCCAGGGAGCTCATGCGTAAGAAGCCTTGACGGGAGTTTTTGCAACGAGGGCCCGTATTCTAATCACGATCGTCAGCGACCGGCGAACCAGACGCTGAGAATTCTAATCGGCCGGAGCCCGTTGCCGTTCGATGCGTTCGAGACCTCGAGTCAGCTGCATCCGACGTCCCGGGGCGCTGCCTCCGAGCTTTTTGGCGACGTCATTCCAGCTGAAACCCACGGTGCGAAGTTCGAATATCTGGCGCTCCGCGTCGGTCAAGGAAGTCTTTACAAGTGCCAGCTCCTCGTTCCGGGAAACGATTTCGCTGGGCGAAGGCTGAGCATCGGCCACTTGATCCAACACGCCAGACTCGGCGGTCAACCGACTGACGTCACGGACCAGCCGCCGTTCCGTGCGCGCCCGAGAGATCAGCCTGTTGCGAGCCATGGTCACCAGCAATCGCGCGAGTTGAGCGGGCCGTTCAAGCTCGTATTCGCCGCTGGCCGCCCGAGAGAAGAAGTAGGCCAATACGGATTGACTGACGTCGATCGAGTCGAAGGCCCGATTGAGCCGGCCGTCACCGATGCGAATCCGCACTTCACGGCGTATCAGCGGCTCGAAGCGACGGACCAATTCCACGGCCGCCGCATCGTCGCCGGCACGAATGCGGCGCAAGAAGTCCATGAAATCAGCGTCGTCGTCCATAGAGCGATAAAGACTGATCTAGGGCACCGGTCTGAAAAAATTCTGAAATTCTGTGACCGATCTGTTCGTTTTGTGCGTGGATGGCGCTTGAGTGTGAGTTTAGGAAAGTGCCCAAAGCCAGGATGCCCCATTTTAACATGGGGCGGCGGAACTTCCACGCGCCAAGTTCAAAAATAGGCCCCGCCACGGCCAGATCCGTGTCGCCATTGGAGATCGATATGTCTCGAAATCGTCGTGCCTTGCGTAAAAAGTCGGCCGTAAAGGCGGGCCGGATCGCCCCCGCCCACCCCGTCCTTGGCCGCCGGTCGCTGTTCGAAAGGCTCGAAGATCGCCGCATGTTGACGGGGTTCTTCAACACCATTGCCGATGACATTTCCGCCCCCGGCGGCGCCATGTCGACGATTGAGTTAGCGTTGCAAGGCGTCGACACGCTGACACGCTTGCCGCTGATCAATAAGCCCATCAGCCAAATCGGTCAACTCACGGACGCCTTCAGCTCCTTCCAGGACAAGTTGGATAGCACGTTGCGTTTGCTGGGGCCGACAAGCCTGGAAAGTGACATACGAACGGCGATCTACACCGCGCTGGGTCCCGAAGGTGATGGTCTCGACGTGCTGGCCAGCAAGTCGGGTGCCCCGAAGGCCGTTCCCTCGGACGTGGTTGTCACCGTGACTTCGTCCAGCGTCGATATTTCGATCGACCTCGGGTATACCAGCGACCAGTTCGCATCGGCGATTGGTCTGGGAGTCGATTCGGTGCCGCTCAAGCCGCAAGACACGAGCCGCGGCGCTTTCACCGTCGGACTCAAGTACCACGACTTCCATTTTGGCTATGACAACAATAGGCCGACCGACAAATTTTACTTCACCACGGACACTGCGCACGACGAATTGCAATTGACGCTGAAAGGATATCTGCCGAATTCGTTCACGGCTGGTTTAGGTTTCTTAAACGTGCTGGTCACGGACAAAACGCCCGGCACCGACCCCGGTATCCCCGGTGACCCCAACCACCCGGGTGATGCCGACATGTCGCTCAAAATTACCGCCGACGTGACCGGCGGCCTGGGAGCTCACGACCCGCCGATTGGCATCGAATCGGCGCACATCTCCGGCGGGGTGAATTTAGACGCGACCGTCGAAGTGCAGGCTTCGGGAAGTGGCATGCCGAAGATTACAACCGAGTTGATCTTCAATTGGACGCTGCCGGATGTCGATGCCAATGTGCCGTTGGGCGGCGCGTGGCGGCGCCCACGTTGGCGTTCAACCATGTGCAAATCGAATTGGGGTCGTTGCTGGGGAGCATCGTCCAGCCGATTGCCGCCGACGTGAAAGCGATTCTGAAGCCCTTGCAACCGGTATTCGACGCGCTACAAGCGCGGATTCCGGGCGTGAGCGACATTTCCGAGGCGTTGGGCGGGGGCGAAATCAATTTGCTGTCGTTGTCACAAGCGCTGAGTGCTTTGCCCGTGCCCCCCACGGACCTCGTCAACGTGATCAACGAGGCGGCGACGCTGCGCGACTACGCCAATAAGATCAACACCTTAGCCGGTTCGGCCAACGGGGCGATTGACCTCGGCAGCTTCACCATTACGGCCCCCGGTCATAGTTCGCTGCTCGACGAGGCGAAGGCCGCCTTGGGGGACTTGGGCCTCGGCAATTGGACGAACCTGGTTTCGGCTGATCATGGGATCGACTTCGAGGGGCTAAAAACCCAGATCCTGCATCTGATTCCCGGTTCGGTTGGCGACGACATCAACTCGCTCTGGGATCAACTGAACCCGCCTGCTGACAAATCTGGGCTGACATTCACCTATCCCATCGTGACCAACCCCGGCGACGTGGTGCTGGGCATGCTCTTGGGGCAGGACAAAGACCTGGTTACGGCCAAACTCAGGCTGAACGAGCACTTTGACGAAGCGTTCCCGATTGTGGTCATTCCGCTGCTGGTTGTCGAAGTCACCGCCAGAGGCGGTGTCGATGGGTTCGCCCAAATCGGCTATGACACGCACGGTATAAAAGAAGCGATTGCGCCTTTCTATAATTCGACTACGGCGCACCCGGGCAATTTCGATGCCGGCAAGATACTGGACGGACTGTGGATTGATCCGGCCACGCATCTCGACGTGGACGGCTTGATCGTAGTTGACGCGGGACCCGCCATCCCCGGCCTTGCTAAGTTTACTGTCGGGGGCGGACTCTCCGGCCACTTGCATGCCGAAGTTGACAATCCTCACGCTCGCGACAAGATCCGTCCGTTCGCCCACGATTTGACGGACCGGTTGTTCACAGTCAGCGGAAGTCTGGATGGGGTGGTCACCGGCGAAATCAAAGTGGGCTTCGACACCCCGCTGGGATTTGTCGGCTTCGACAAGACCTGGACGTTTGCCAGCACGCCTCTCTTTGCGTTCAGCAGCGACCACATCGATATTCCCACCACGCTGATCCCGCCGCCGGACACGCCGCCGCAACTTTTCGCGTACGATGAACCGTCCCACACGCTCATTTTGCTCGTGGGTCCGTACGCCGGGTTTCGCGGTGTGGGGACCGACCAGAAGGACGAGAGCTATACCATCAATCACGTCTCGCACGTCAGATTCCTTGCGCCTCCTGGCGCACCCGGCGATCCTGTGCGTTTTATCATACTTGACACGTTTGATATCAGTGCATTCGGCATTACCCAGCGATTTACGCAGGAGGTCGACCGAGTCCTTGCGGAGATGGGGGACGGAAATGACACGGTCATCGTCAACGACGACGCGAGCGACACGCTCTACTCCCTGCGCGGCGGCGACGGGGACGACACGATCGACGTCAACGGCAGCGTCGACGTCGCCATCACCGGTGGCGACGGGTTCGACACGATTGACGCTGGAAACGGCAGGGCTTCAGCCCATCAGGACTCCGTGGATGGCGGACCCGATTCGGATAACATCACGTTCGGCGACGGCGTGTTGTCGAACGTCGCGCAGGGCCAGACTTTCTACCTCATCCGGGCGGCCGACGACGATTCTCTGGATCGTGTGACCATCGACAATTCGCGATCCAGAGTCAATACCCGCTACGAATTCTTCCGTGGACTCGGCGCGTATGACGAGAGTCTCAACATCGAGACGTTCGGCGACGCCAACCCGGAGCGTTGGATCTACATGTCGCGGTTCGACGCCGTCACGATCCGTTCGGGGAGCGGCAACGATTTGTTCACCGGGATTCCCGCCACCTATTCCATGCTCTACGGGAACGGAGGTAATGACACGTTTGTCACGGGACGCGGCGATGGAGACCCGCTGCCCGTGGGTCCCAACACCATCTTTAATTTTCCGACACTCACCTTCAATGGCGGCGATGGGTTCGACAGTCTGATTGTCACGGACACGACGACGCGGACGCCGCGAAGTTATTCGCTGGGAGTCAGCCCCAATGCCGACGCGTCGACGCAAATTTACTGGTTCGATAACGCCTTGTCGGGTTTCCGCGAGAATCTCATCGGTATCGACGACACCGACTTCAGTGCCTACTCCACTGCCACGGTGAAGGTGCATGGATGGGACCCAGGCAGCTTGACGCTGGAAGCGGGCGAAGTCCAATTGGCCACTGACAATACCATGTGGTGGAATACAGCGATTACGGTCAATTTCACTCCAAAGATCTCATTCTTCGACAGTGACGGCGACAAAAGCACTTCCGGAGCTGGCATCGACGAAAACGGACCGTATCTGTATTTGCAGGGCGGCCACCGGATCAATGTGTTGTTCCACGAGTTCGTCGGCCAACATACGGCCTTCTCTTTCCAGGTTGACAATGCCCGCGTCGACTTGACTCCCGGACTGCTGGCGAAGAATTGGAACTTCTCATTCGCCGGTTCCGCCAGTTCGAACGTATACGTCATTTCGCCCAATTACGACTCCCAGACCGGGACCGCGCCCGACTACAGCTATTCCCTGGAAAGCGATACGCTGATCGTCAACTCGAAGTCGTTGTTTAAGTACAACGGTATCGGGAGGTTGTGGATCTACAGCGGCCAAGGCAACGACAGCCTCGTGGTCGAGGATTACCCTGTGCAAGCGATGGGCGTCATTTTCGACGGCGGCTTCGGCGAGGACGAGCTGGTCGTGGACAACGTTTTCAACCCCCGCAGCTCGCTGTGGTTGATCAATCCCACTTTTGTGTCGATCCTTGGGCAATTCTCGGTCGACGAGTTCCATGTCGAGGATACCCATGTGCTCGGCGGCCAAGGCAACGACCGATACATCATTACCGGCGATTTCACGCAGCCCCTGGAAGTTGACGGCGGCCAAGGTGATGACGAGTTCATTATTGGCGAAGACGGATTTCTCGCACGGTTCGAGGCGCCGATTCGCCTCGAAGGTGGCGACGGCAACGACTCCTTTACATGGTATGGAGTCAATAACGTCTCGGACGCCGGGGCCTCCGAGGTGCATGTTGATGGCGGCGCCGGAACGAACGCGCTGGTGGTCGATGACCAGGTCCGCTTCACAGCTCCCACGAACTACGAGATCTACTTCAATCGCATTCGAGCCCAGCAGGGTGGCTACACGGTCTATGCGGACCTCAATTACGAACACATGAGCGCTGTGACGGTGAGCGCCAGCGAAAACAGCGACACGTTTGACGTCTATGGGATCTCCAGCGACATCGACCCCACGAATCAATTCACGATCTTGGGAAATGGCGGCGCGGACACCGTGCGGATTCACCCCTTCGCGGCCGAGGGGGAATTTAATCTCGGTGGTAACCTGGGTATCGGCGGCGGCACGGGAACTGACCAGGTCATCGTCGACAACGCCACCTGGTCTCAAGCGGTCAATTACCGGTTCTATAACCAGTTCGGCGCTGGCACGACGAACGTCGCCGGCTTCAGCGGGGCCGGATTCGGCGTCGGGAGCGACGTCGAGCAACTCCAAATCCTCGCCGGTAGCGGCGATGATAGCTTCAATATCGACAGTTACCTGAGTTCGGGTACTGCTCTGTTGATCGCCGCCGGTGAGGGTGACGACCTGCTCGAGGTTACGCCTACGGGCAAAAACATCGAGGCAGGCTTTTCCGACGCGGTGACCTATTCGTTCGACGGCGGCGATGGTATGGATTCCTTCAACCTCTACAACAACAACAATTCCCAACCCTGGACTTACATCCGTAACACCAACAACCTCACTCTGTTCAGCCCGGGTGAGTACACGCTGGACCTCGTCCCGCAAAGTTTCGAGTCCTGGAAACTCACGGGCGGAACGTATCGAGATACGCTCTACGCCGACAATCAGCCGAGCGGCGAGTTGATGACGTTCGAAGGCGGCGGTGGCTATGACACGCTCTCCGTTGGGTTTTTAACCAGCTCCGCCAATGGTTTACGCGGTCAGCTTGTCTTCGACGGCGGCGACGGCGGTGGAGCCTTGAACGTCTACGACTACAGAAACACAACGGGCGCCACGCTCCACATTGAAAACGACGGGACCGACGACACCTTGGGAAGTACGTCAGGCGACACGCTGTTTGGGCCCGGCGGCTCGATCCGCTACCGCAACGTGTCTGACGAGGGCGACGGGGCCGGGGTCAACGTGATCCTCGGCAGCGGCCCCGATACGATTTACGCCGCTCCGCTGGCAACCGCCACCATCTCGATCGACGCCGGCGAACCGAGCGAAGGCCTTGGCGATAAGCTCAACCTGGCCACCGCCCAGCTTCAGAATCCGACCGTTCAAAATTTCGGTAACGGCTTGGGCCGCCTCACCAGCAGCAACCGTATGCCAATCGAGTGGACGAACATCGAACAACTGCCGACCGGCTACGTTCCTCCGAGCCGTTTTGTGGTCACCAACACGCTCGACAGCGGTCCCGGTTCGCTGCGACAAGCGATCCTCGATGCCAACGCCGCGGCGAACGTGGGCAGCGCGGACGTGATTCGCTTTGCCATCCCCGGCCTCGGAACGCACACGATTCGCCCGCACTCTGAGCTGCCGACGATCACCGACCCGGTCCTGTTGGATGGAAGCACGCAATTCGGTTTCGCAGGCAAGCCGGTAATAGAGTTAGACGGCAGTCTCGCGGGTAACGCGGATGGGCTGGTCATTTCATCAGGCGGCAGTACCATTCGCTTTCTGGCAATCAATCGCTTTGTGGGCACGCCCAGTGGCGGAATTGTGATGTACGCGAACGGCGGCAACGTTATCCAAGGTAACTACCTTGGCAGCAATCTCGCGGGCAATGCAATATTTCCCTTCGCCGGCCAGCAAAGCTACGGCGTGATCGTGTTTGGCACCGATGGCAATGTCATCGGCACTGATGGCGACGGCTCAAACGACGAGGCCGAAGGCAATGTCATCTCGGGACACAATACCGCCGGTATTTTGCTCGAAGGCACGCAGAGTGAACTGCCGGACAACAACGTCATCGCCGGCAACCGCATCGGCACAAGCGCCGACGGCTTTGCGGCGCTACCGAATGCTCGAATGGGAATCTTCATGCTTGCCGCGGGTACGGGAAATCGGATTGGCACCAACTCCGACGACCTCTCGGACACCGCGGAACGAAACCTCATCTCCGGTAACCACGAGGCGGGCATCTACGTCGACGGCAGTAACACCGTGATCGCGGGCAATTATATCGGCACCAATGCCTTCGGCAATGATGCACTGCCGAATGGCCAAGGCATCCGCATTTCTGCAGCGAATAACAACCATATTGGCGGGACCGCGCCTAGTGCCGGCAACCTGATTGCCTACAACACCCACATCGGCGTGGGAATCGATGGCGGCGGCGCCGGCAGCTCCGCGTCAGGCAACTCCGTGTTAGGTAACGCGATCTTTAGCAACGGCGACCTCGGCATCGATCTGGACAACAGCGGAGATCTTCCAAACGGCGTTACGCCCAACGATACGACCGACGCCGACAGCGGACCCAACAACCTGCAAAACTATCCTCAGATTACAACGGCCATTTCGGATTCCGTGCAAACCCTCGTCGTCGGAACGCTGCAAAGCACACCCCGCACGACGTTCCGAATCGAATTCTTCGTCAGCGGCACGGCCGACCCCTCGGGACATGGCGAGGGTCAGGGCTACCTGGGTTTCGTCTCGGCCACCACCGACGCTGCAGGCAACGCAAGCTTCATCAATGTGGTACCGTTCCCCATGGCCTCCGGCCAGTTCATCACGGCCACCGCAACCGATCCGTCGGGAAACACCTCGGAATTTGCGACCAACGTCCAAGTCGCTTCCGCCAGCACGGTGCATAACGTCGCTATACTTCACGCACCGACGACCGGCGGTACCGTTCTGGTCACTTCGCCGGCCGGCAGCACCATCACCGCGTCGGTGACGGCGAGTTCGATCGTCGCGCCGCCCAGCGGCGTCGCATTTCCCCTCGGCTTTTTGAGCTTTACCATCACTGGGCTTTCGCCCGTCGGGGCAACGGCTAACGTGACGATCTCCGGGTTAGACGTTACGCAAGTCACCGATTACTACAAGAACGGCGCGACGCCTGCGAATCACGCGGCCCACTGGTACGACTTTATGTTCGGCCAGGCGACGGATTCTGATAGCGCCGCCGGCACGGGCATGGAGATCATCGGCGGAGACATCATCTTGCATCTCGTCGACGGCCAACGTGGCGACGACGACCTGGCCGCCAATGGCGTCATCGTCGACATCGGCGGTCCGGTACTCAATCATCCGCCCGTTGCCACGAATGATACCGTGACGACGAACAAGAACACCGCAGTGGCGATCAACGTGCTGGCCAACGACACCGATACGGACGGCACGGTCAAAGTCACCACGGTGGCCATCGTCTCGGCGGCCGGCCATGGTACGACGAGCGTCAATCCAACCACCGGCGTCGTCACTTATACTCCGGCCGCGAACTATACCGGCCTGGACAGCTTCACGTACAAGGTGAAGGACAACCTGGGCGCCACCTCGAACGCCGCCACGGTTTCGATTACCGTGAACGCGCCGCCGCTGGCGGTCTACGACACTGCAGTGGTCACCAAGAATACGCCGCTGGCGATTAATGTACTGGGCAATGATTCGGATCCGGACGGCACGCTCAATCCGGCGACCGTGGCCGTCGTCGGCGCGGCTGGCCACGGCACGACGAGCGTCAACCCAACGACCGGCGCGATCACCTATACCCCGGCCGCGAACTACAAGGGCCCCGACGGCTTCACGTATAAGGTGAAGGACAACCTGGGCGCCATTTCAAACGTCGCCACGGTTTCGATTACCGTGAACACGCCGCCGACGGCGGTCAACGACACCGTTAGCACCAACAAGAATACGGCCGTGGTGATCAACGTCTTAAGCAACGACACCGACCCCGACGGCATGTTGAGCGCCGCCACGGTGGCCATCGTCGGCGCGGCCGGCCATGGCACGACCAGCGTCAATTCAACCACCGGCGCGATCACGTACACTCCGGCCCTCAACTATACCGGCCCCGACAGCTTCACCTACAAGGTCAAGGACAACCTGGGCGTCGACTCGACCGTGGCCACGGTTTCGATCACAGTCAAACCAACCGGCTCGATCGCCGGCAAGGATTATCTCGACGTTACCGGCAACGGCCTGACGGCAGACGACACGCCGCTTCCGGGAGTGAAGGTCTATCTCGACACGAACAACAACGGCGCGTGGAACTCGGGCGAGCCGGCGGCCACCACGCTGGCCGACGGAAGCTACGCTTTTGCGGACCTGGTCGCCGGCACGTACAAGGTTCGCGAGGTCGTTCCGAGCGGCTACGTGCGAACCGCGCCGGCCGCCACCGACGTTTACTCGGTCGCCCTGGCAGTCGGGCAGACGGCGAGCGCCAACGATTTTGCCAATGCGGCACTCGGCAACCTTTCGGCGCTTTCCAACGTGGTGTTTGTAATCAATGGCACGACGAGCGTCAGCGACCTCCGCGGCGCCACGCACGAAGGTGATACGATTCAGGTCTCGTTCACAATCGCGGGCGGCGCAGCCTCAGCGGCTTTCGCTCGTCAGCTATACGGCGCCGGGATCGACCTACGACGCCAACACGGCCGCCCAGCAAAAGATATTCGACGTTGACTCGGGCGTGTTCGGGCCGGGCACCTACACCCTGACCGTCTCGAATCCGCACAGCTTTTTCCAGGTCGACTTTGTCAGCGGTTATGCCATCGACCACTTGGGCCCGGCAAACAGCAACATCTTTTATTCGAACCAGAACCGGCTTGTCAGCGCCGACAACGGCGGCACGCGCGCCGTGTTGGCCTCGCCTGCCTCGCTTACCGGCACGGTCTATCGCGATACCAACAACAACGGCCTGATCGACGCGGGCGAGCAGCCGATTGCCGGCGTCAAGGTGACGGCGACCGCCAGTTCGACGACCCAATCGGTCGTCACCGACACCGACGGCGTGTACACGTTCGACAACCTGCCGGCCGGAAGCTATACGATCACCGAGACCCAGCCCGGCGACTACACCGACGGCAAGGACACGCTGGGAAACAAGGGCGGAAGCGCGGCGGTCAACGACAAGTTCAGCGGCATCGCGCTGAGCACTGGCGCCAGCGGCACCGGCTACAACTTCGGCGAGCAACAGGCCCTCGGCTCCGCCTTTGCCGGCACTCAAACGCAGACGATCGCCTGGTGGAACGGCACCAACGGCCAGGCCCTGATCAAGGCTCTCAACGGCGGCCCGACGGCCAAGAATCTCGGCAACTGGCTGGCGTCCAACTTCAACAACTTGTTCGGCGTCAATTCCGGAGCTAACAACCTCTCTGGCAAGACCAATGCGCAAGTAGCCGCTTTTTATCAATCATTATATTCCAACGTAGCAAGAAAGCCCGAATCCGAGACCTTGGCGCTGGCGCTGGCGGTGTATGTAACGACCTCCAATCTGGCCGGCACGACCGCGGCCTCGCCGACTTATGGATTCGGCGTGACTTCAACCGGCCTGGGCTCGGCCACAACCAGTGTAGGGACCAGCGGAGCCGCCTTCGGCATCAATGATGGCACGGTGATGACGATTGGCGAATTGCTCTCGCGCATCAACGTCCGGTCCCGCAATGGCTTTGTTTGGGACGTGGGCGTCAGCGGCTCGTTCAATCTCGGTGAAAATATTCTGCGCAGCCAGGTCAACACGCTTTTCGACACGATCAACACCACTTGATCAACCGTAGATTTCTATTCACTACTCTCACGGAACGGGAAGGTGGTGGTGGCGTTAAACAAAACGGGTCTATAGCGGGATCTGTGGGTGAGTTTCGTTAGGATTTGGTAGTGGTGCGGCGTGGCGCCGCAGTTATTTGTTGCGTTCACGCAGACCAGGGGGCTCATTGCCGCCCCTGGACTCCGGCTAGCCTTTCTCTGTGTTCCGGGGCGGTAGTTCGTGCAGGAGAGACGCGTGGTGTCCCGAAACAAATGCATCCTGAGCGGCGAGCGGCAACGATGGAGTTACCAAGCTTCATCAGCGCCAAGGCAGACTCAGGATGCAACTCAAGACTATCCTCAATCACGTCGAGCGTTACAAGTCGTTCGTGTATGGAGAACCACGCTGGGCAGATGGCGCCCGGAGGACCATCGAAGTGCCGATCGAACCACGGGCCAATGGCCGGCCGATCTGCTCGGGCTGCGGGAAGCGACGACCCGGCTACGATCGGCTGGCGCCCAGGCGCTTCGAGTTCGTGCCGCTGTGGCAGGTCGCCGTGGTATGGGCCTATGCCTTGCGGCGTGTCGACTGTCCATGTTGTGGCGTGGTGGTGGAACGCGTTCCTTGGTCGACCCGCAAGTCGCGGCTGACCATAACCTATCAATGGTTTCTGGCGGGCTGGGCCCGGCGGCTCTCCTGGAAGGAGGTGGCTGCGGTCTTCCGCACCACCTGGGAACACGTCCGCGACTCGGTGCGGCACGCCGTCCAATGGGGCTTGGTGCACCGGGATTTGTCGGGTGCCAGCAGTTTCGGCTTCGACGGTCGTGGTCTCTTCACCCTCTTCACCAACAACCTCAGCCGGCTTATCGCTGGTCGCTTCGGCTTCGACGGCCGCTGCCTCTTCATGAAGAGCCTTGACCTCTGCTTCAGCGGTTGCGCTCATCTCGTGCTTCTCCTGACTGATGACTTGCGCCGGCACATCGCCGCCGCGGGAAAACTTCATCGCCGCCGAGGTGTTCGGATCGTTGCCATAAGGGCAAACCGCAATTCCCCGGAGCGTCCATTGCCGAATCACAGTGATCGGCCCGGACATCTGCTCGCCGTTCACGAACGTCGTGGCGTTCTCGCTCACCACTTCCACGACCAGCGGTCCATCAAAGAGAATGCTGGCTTCATAGGGCACGCCTTCCTGTGCCTTGTAGATGATCTCGGTGGCCTTGTCATCCGGATCGGGCGAATAGGGGATCAGGGCGCCGGTGGCCACCAGCTCGCCAGTCGAGGTGTCGAACTTGTTGGCGTAACCGATCACCTCGTCGTCATCGTGGCAATAGTCGAGTGGAATCCGCGGCTTGGCCACCGTCATGCCGCCCAGGTCGTGCACCACATTGCCCCAGTACCAATGGCAGACCGCCTCGCCGCTACGAGCGACCAGTGTGATCGGCGCCGTCTTGGATTCGTCGCTGTTGGCCCGCACCTGCAATTCGGCTGCGAACTGACAGGCCTTGGCGGGCACCGTCTTAAGCTGCATTGGGTAACTCCACGACCTGCGGCCGATTTCCCTGGGCCAGCGGGGGCAGGTTTTTGCCAACGAGGTGGAGCGTCTCGGCCTCGAGCTCATCGGCCAACTCGAAGAAATCGATGCCCTGCTCGCGCAAGATGCGCATGCGCGCATCCAACCCGGCACGGATCGCGGCGATGTTGGCGTCGATTTCCTTGAGCGGATCGATCCAGCCGATGCCGTTGGGAATCCAGTTCCAGCGAATGTCCCGAATGTCAGCATCGAGCACGCCATCTTGAATCCACAGACCGATACGCCAGGCCGTCAGGTGGTCGAGCAACGCCTGTACGTCGGCTCGCTTGATCTTCGCCGACAGCTCGTATTGCAAGAGGGCCTGCCGGGCGCCGCTGTAGTTCGTGAAGTTCTCGGCGTAAAAACTGTAGGGAATGTCGAGCGCCTTGAGCGCCACGCTCACCATCGTCTGCGAGAACTGTTGAAACTCCGTGGCGGGAGACTTGCTCTCCAGGAACTCGGCCCGATCGCCGGGGTCCAGGTCCAACAGCACCGGCCCGCGACCAAAGTCGACTTCGTACCCGGTTCCGTCCTCGTCGCTGGTGGACGGCTGGCCGACCGGGTCGGACTTTTCACGGAAGAAGGCCAGGCCGAAGAGCTGGCTGACTTTCATCTTGGCCAGCGCGTAGTCAAACCCCTCCTAGGTGTCGCGGAGCGTATTGACGCCGGCCGCCATTGGGGACACGCCGCGGACCTGGTCAAAGCGGTCGAAATAGCCGAAGTGATACATGTTTGCGGCATCGACCAGACGCTCGAACAGAAACGTCGGCGTGGCCCCGCTGGCATCCGATACCCGGCCGCGCTTGCAGACGCAGTAGGCCAGTGGCTTGCCGGCATCGTCCGTCTTTACGCCGTGCATGAAGTCGGCCGCGCTAAATCCGTCTGGCATCCCTGTGCCCGGCGTGCGCACCCGATCCCCTTCGACCGCTTGCAGCCGGCCGCTGTCGAGCTTCAGCAGAAAAACATCGCCGTCGACGATGCGCCGCATTTCGGCCATCCGCACGATCTTTGGCAGCGAGTACCGTCCGGTTACGTCGCAATTGGACGGCTGCGAAAACCAGCGCATCAGCCGCTCGACCTGGCCGTCGAGGGTTGGATTGCCGGAGCGGCATTGGAACGAGAACGAAGAAACGTAATCCAAGTGCCGCCGGATCATCCAGGCGGCAAGGCTGAAATTGCGGTGCAGATCCCGGCTGGCGGATAGGAGCTTGCGGCGATCGTTGGGCAGCAGCTCGGCGTCTTCGCTGCGCAGTAATCCAGTTGGCGCTTGCCGCTTGTTCTTTTCCTTGACGGCGTCGTACCCGCTGCCGACGCTGATGAAGCTGGTCGCGGCGCGCAGGGCCTCTCGCGCCGTCGCCAGGAAGCCGCGATGTGATCCGTTCGATGCAACCACTGACTAAAACCCGCTTAACTTGATTTGGGCTGCCCGCGGCCGACCGCCGCCCTCGCGAGCGACTTTCGCCTTCCAATAGTCGTATTGCCTGAGCAGGTCGCCGTGTTTCACGGATCGCGAACCAACCATGACCGAGTCCACGCCGGTGTTGGCGGCCAGCAATCCCTCCAAACGCGACACCTGCTGCTCGGCAAACGTGCTCATGATTTAATGGTCCGCGCAGCGCCGCACTTTGGCAAGACTGTGAGGCAGCGTTTGGGGCGCAGGTAACAGGATTGCTGTTACTTTTTGGAGATGGCCGCGACCTGGTTGCCGATGACTGGCTGGCAGTCATGCCGAAGCTAGTCGGCGGCTGGCGATAGTTGGCGGGCTGGGTGCAGTCGGACGCCGGGCCAAGTTCCGGTGCTAGGAGTCGGGCGATTTACGGCAATCTTGGACTTTGATTCGTGAGACGACTTTTCAAGACTCGACTGGCTTTGAGCTCGACGAAGTGACTCGTCACAGGGGCGATTCCCGGAAAAGGAAGGATTTCTGGCTTGGCCTTACGGTGCCATTTCGATGCCTCGGTTGATTTGCGACGTTCCAGCCACTTCCGGCCATTTTCGCTCCGTGGAGTGGTGAAGTAATGAAATGTGACCCGCGAGCGGCTTATCTAGTGGAATGGAAAATCAACTGATCTTGAGCCGAGCGACTTGATGGTCGTCTGGGCCGCCCAGCAATGCTCGGGGGTTTCTTGATGCGCGGACCGTTGCGTTTTTCCCGATTCCACGATGTCGTGTCGCGGCCTGGCTCAAAACATACCATGACCCAGCTAGGGCCAGCGACTTCGGCCGATGCTTCCCGCTGAAGCCGTCACGCTGCAGTCGGTCAAATGATACGATTCCCGCGCCCGTTTAAACTTCGACCGCAGCCTATTGATCTTGGAGAAGTGAGTCGCTTTCCCCCGCGCTTTCGACAATGCTTGAGTGCCTGCCGGCGCCGTTGGGGGCGTCAGGCCCGCGTCATCGAGTTCGATTTCAATCTGTTCGTCCAAGAGTTGAGAGCTCGGCCTGAGGCACAGCACGTCGTTGGGTAGCTCCAATCCGCGGCTAACCAGCTCGCGTCGCATTTCCTGCAGGTCGCACACCTGAGCGGGAGAGTGTTCGTCGATCGACGAAGTGACGAGCCACCGTTGGTCCGAGCTGAACGCAAGCATGGATGCGATCTTCAGATCGGAGCGGTACAAGTGCACCCACTCGGTGCCGCTTTGCGGATCGACGAAGCCCAGAACACCGTTGATATGGCCGACGGCCAGCACGCGGCTATCGGGAGAGAAGGCAATTGCTAACCCTCTAGGTGTCGTTCCGCGCCATGCAAACTGGCGGTGCGCCTCCAATCGCCGGTCGACCAAAGTGTGACGCCATCGGGCGTCGCCGCCAAAAATCGGCCGTCGGGGCTAAAATGGGGCACGCCGCACCTTCCCACCTCAAGATCCGCCAGATGCGCGCCCGACTGGCCATTCCAAACCGTCACGCCGCCGGATTCCCAGTTGGCAACCGCCGCGTAGCGGCTATCGTTGCTGATCGCGCTTTTCCGTGGATCGCCGCGCGTGTGCAGCCGAGTGGTTGAGGAATCGTTGTTCAAGTGCATCAAGGCCCAACCGCGATCGTCTTCAAAGACAAGCGTTTCTCCGCTGGCATTAATCGCCAGACTGGTTGGGACGATCGGCCCACCGATCTTTTCAGCGGGGCCAAGTTGAATGATGGTCCGCGGACCCAAACGCATTGCAACCGTGGGTTCGGCGGCAGCTCCCGATACCTTCTCGAGGCGCCGCGGCAACCGATAGAGGCCGTGCTCGCATCCAAGAATGAGTTGTCCCGCACTATCGAAATGGGCCGTACAATTGCCAAGCGGGAGGACGTAGAGGCGTTGCGTCGTCTGCATATCCCAAAGCTCGAAGCCTCGGCTCCCGGAAAACGCAATGATCCGACCCTCGGGACCAGCAGACGCGTGGTGCCAGTAGCTCAAGGGCGCATGCAGAGCACGCGACAAAGCCCGGCACGTGCCCGCCGCGACCTCCTTCAAAGTCACGTCATCCCCGCGTGGCGCCAGAAACACCAGTTGTCCCTGGGGGCCAACGTCGCAAGCCATGCAAATAAAGTCGGGGACGTCGAGGATTCGCTGCCCCGCGCCAATATCCCACAAAAGCAATCGCTGGTCCCACAGAGTATGAGATGCCAGCATCGACCCATCTTGGTTGAAGCTGAGATGGGCCGGAATTCCGAAGTGAGGAAGGCTGAGCATTTTGGTGTGCGTATCCACATCCCACAGAACGATGGCTTCATTGGTCCAAACCGCCAGGTGGCGGCCATCTGGATGCCACGCGATCCGCTGATGGAGGTTGCCCTGCAAGGGAATCTCCGACTCCACTTGCCCGGTATCTGCTCGAATCACCTGAACCGTTGTGTCTCCGCACACGGCGATTCGACCGCTCGAAGGAGCGAACGCGAACTGCGAATTGGCCGGACCTGTGCCGATCGGTCGCGCGGCTCCTCCCTCCTCGAAATCAACCAAGTGCATTCCGTCAGCGGGATGACTGTAGGCGGC
This sequence comes from uncultured Planctomycetia bacterium, assembly GCA_963801675.1. Taxonomy (GTDB): domain Bacteria; phylum Planctomycetota; class Planctomycetia; order Pirellulales; family PALSA-1355; genus PALSA-1355. Next base: position 4,518,543 of record CAWDFN010000001.1, on the reverse strand, counting down.
ATGTAAGCCGACGGGTGCAAACGTGAAGAATTGCGCCTGCGGGTCTTGCCATACCGCGCGTGGCCGCGTTTCGTCGACGCGCCATAAGGTTGTACCGCCATCACCCACCACGGCCACAAATCTGCCGTCGCGTGAAAGGACCGGCGTGTCGGACTTTGAGCATTCGACGACCCAAAGACGCTCGTTGTCGCTCAGTCGATAGCCGGTCATGATGCCGTTTTCGGTGGCAACGACGTAACAATTGGCGGCAACCGACAGATCGCACGCATAGCCCGTCTCGGGCCACGGCCCAAGGCGACGCGCCGGCCGCATATCGGATAGCGCTACCGACGACAGCACGGCGCTTCGCAGTTGGAGATCGCGATCCTTGCTGTGACCGACCGTATCGAGCAAGACAGCCGCTTTGTCGACCATGTCGAGCGCGGCGAACCGTTGCCCGACCTGATGGCTGCCGTTCAGTGCGGCGGCCTCGCTCAAATGGGCATCCCACAATCGATGCTGAGCCGACAGATTTGCCGAACGTTCGGAGCTCTCGGCGAGCTGGCTCCTCCCCAGCTCGCGACTAAGCTGGGCCGAATACCAGAGCGACACCGCCGCGATGCCCGCCAGCAGCATGATCACGGAGCCAGCCGCTCCGGCCAAGAGCGGATTGCGACGGCACCACCGCCAGGTGCGCTCGACGGGGCCGACCGCTCGGGCCCGAATGGGCTTGCCGGACAGGTAGCGCTCGAGATCGTCGCGCAACTCGGCGGCAGAAGCATAGCGGCGATCGATTTCGCCGCTCAGACACTTGTCGCAGATGGTGGCCAGATCGCGCGGTATTCGTGGAGCCACCCGGTGGATCGAAACGGGCTCGGTCGAAAGCAGAAGTCGCAGCGTCTCCATCGGCGAATCGCCACGAATCGGAGGCCGGCCGGTCAGCAGTTCATACAAAATGGCGCCCAACGCATAGAGGTCGCTGGCAGGCCCGATGTCGCAACGCCGGCCGCTGGCTTGTTCCGGTGCCATGTAACTGGGCGTGCCGAAAAACGCATTGCTCTTGGTGAGCAGCGAGCTTTCCTCGAAGCAGAATTTGGCCAAACCGAAATCCGTAATCTTGACTTCAAGCGGCTTTTCATCCGAGACGATCAACACGTTGGCCGGCTTGAGATCGCGATGCACGACGCGGTGCTCGTGTGCGAAACTCACCGCGCCGGCCAGTCTGCTCATGAGTTCGGCGGCGACGCGAGCCGGCCATGGTGTGCCATCCAAACGGTCGGCCAGGGACCCGCCCTCGACCAGCTCCATCGCCAGATACGGTAGGCCGTCGTGTTCGCCATAGTCGTAAACCTGCACGATGTGCGGATGATCGAGCGCGGCGACGACGCGCGCCTCCGAACGAAACCGTGCCAGCAACTCCTCGTTGGTGGCATCGATGGCTCGCACCATTTTCAAGGCTACGAAACGGTTGAGTCCCGGCTGTCGGGCCTTGTAGACGACGCCCATGCCGCCGCGGCCGATTTGTTCGAGAATCTCGTAGCTGGCTTCCTGTCTCGATGGTTGGCCCGACATTTGGCTCGAAAAACTTGCGATCGACTCGGTTTCATCGGGTTCGTCGGGCATGTCGTTGTCAAGTACTTCCATCGCAACGTGTAGGTTCAATTGCGCAGTCAGCACGTCGGCAAGCTCCGGAAACCGCTCTTGGTATTCGGTGAGGTCCGGTCGTTCACCGACCCGCTCTCGGGCCAGATACTCAGCGTAGATGACGTCGACCGCTAACTCGACGTCGGCGGCCACGCTGGGATAGCACTGGAAGTAGTCTTCCGGCCGTCGTAGATCGTTGCGCCCCCATCGCGCGTCGAGATCGATCTGGATTAGAACGGCCAGATCGCGCGGCGAAATGTCACTCAGTTTTGCGACAAATTCTTCGAGAACCGGCGTTGGACCTTGTTGCCAAGCGCGCTGAAACGCGACGACCGCCGAATCGTCATCAACGTGAGAATCGTCGGCGAACCGTCCGGCACCGCTCACAGATGGATCGAGAGAGCTCATGCTAACTGGATAGAAAAACGTGTTTCGCGACGAGCAACCTTAAACTTTTAGCCAGCGGACGCCGAGCCGAGCCGAGTGTTTGCCTAATCCGTCAGGCTAAGCTCCCGCTCGAGCCGGTCGATCGCTCGCGATAACTGCATTCGGCGGGCCTGCACGTTGCCACCCAGCTGCGTGGCAACCTCGTCCCAGCTCAGCCCAATGCTGCGCAATTCGAAAATCGCGAGTTCCTCTTCGGTCAACGACGATTTCACGCGATCCAGTTGCTCTTTACGGGAAACGATCTCGCAGGGAGACGGCCGCGCATCGGCTACCTCGTCGAGCACTCCGGGCTTGGCTGCCAAGCGCCGTACATCGCGTACCTGGCACCGTTCCCTGCGAGCCCGAGAATTGAGCCGGTTGCGGGCCATGGTCACCAGCAGCCGGGTGAGCTGCTCGGGTTGGCTTAGTTCGTATCCGCCGGTCGACGCCCGGGAAAAAAATTTCGCCAAGACGGACTGGCTGACGTCGACCGAGTCGAAGGCGCGATTGAGCCGGTCGTCGGCAATTCGCATGCGGGCTTCGCGGCGAATCAAGGGCTCGAAACGCGCGACTAATTCCTCGGCCGCGGCGTCATCGCCGGCACGAATTCGTCGCAGAAAGTCGGCAAAGTCAGCAATGTCTGGCATGAGTCTGGCGCGCCGCGAAGAACTCGAGATTGGCCAAAGAGGTCAAATCTTTCATTTTTCTTTGCCGCCCGCTGTGCGTTTTTTCGCCGGTTGGAGATAGAGGGGGTGCAATCATGCAATTCAGCACACCCACGTCATCTTAACGTCGACAGCGTGCGTTTTCACCCCAGGGCAAAACGCTTTTTGTTAGTCAAAAACTGGCGCAAGGGATCGTCGCGATCCAAGGTCTTCAAGGAGCGCGTCCCATTTAGAGCGTCTAGCAAAACGGCCTCGGAGAGGGGGGGACAGTCGCATTTTGCTCCGAGGACTCCACAAAATCGGGACAGTCCCCGGCGGTTTTGTTAGACGCTCTTAAGCACCGAATGGTAGCCCTTTCACGATAGTTCACCGGCGGTCCGTCAGCATTGGAGATCGTTATGTCCCGGAATCGACGTGCCTTGCGTAAAAAGTCGCCCGTAAAGGCCGGCCGGACCGTCCCCGCCCACTCCATCCTTGGCCGTCGGTCGCTGTTCGAAAGGCTCGAAGATCGGCGGATGCTGACCGGCTATTTCCACGACATTGCCGAGAGCATTGCCGGGGCAAACGGTGCCATGTCGGTGATTACGTCCGGATTGAAGGACATCGACAGCCTGACTCGCTTGCCGCTGATCAATAAGCCCACTAAGGATGTGATCCCTCAGATAACCGATACCTTGGACACCTTTCAGAGCGATCTTTATCACGCGTTGGACGCGTTTGATCCCGCCAATGAGGCTACTTTCATTCATGACGCGCTCGTCGCGGCGCTCGGGTCGGGCGCGGGCGGGGCCCACGTGCTCGCCGACAATTCCCCAGACGACGTACGCGTGCTGACGAGCAGCACGGGCGTCGATATCTCGCTCGACATCGGTTTTACCAGCGACCAGTTTGCATCGGCGATCGGCCTGGGAATCGATTCGGTGCCGCTGCGGCAGGCGGACCACTCGAATGGCGCATTCACACTCGCCCTGGCGTACCGTGATTTCCACTTTGGATTCAACACGACTGAAGGTTTGTACTTCCGAACGAACACGTCGACGAACGAACTGCAACTCACGCTCAAGGCATACCTGCCTGACACGTTCACCGCAGGTTTGGGGTTTCTGAACGTCAAGGTGACGGACTTCACGCCCGGCACCGACCCCGGTATCCCCGGTGACCCTAACCACCCGGGTGATGCCGACATGTCGCTCACGCTGACCTCCGACGTCACCGGTGGCTTTGGAGAGAACGACCCTCCCATCGGCGTCTCGGCCCCGAAAGTCGGCGGCGACGTGAATCTGAATGCGCACGTGAAAGTTCAGGCCGACGGCCAGGGCATGCCCCAGGTGGAAACAGACCTGGTATTGCAGTGGCACCTGCCCGATGTTTCGGCCAGCGTGCCGCTGGGCGGCAGTTGGGGCGCTCCCATCCTTCGATTCAACAATGTTCAGGTCGGCTTGGGCTCGCTGCTGAGCAACCTCGCCCAACCCATCGCCGACGACGTCAAGGAAATCATCGCGCCGCTCCAACCGATTTTCAATCTATTGGACGAGCCCATCCCGGGGTTAAGCGACCTTTCGGAGGACGTGGGCCTAGGCCCGATCAACCTGGTGGGGTTGAACCACGGGCTCTACGGCTTGTCGGTGCTGCCCCCTGAAATCACCAACATGATCAACGTGGCGGAGAAGCTGCGAAGCTACGCCACGACCGTCGACCGACTGGCAAGTCTTGCCGGCACCGGCATGATCAACGTCGGTAGTTTCAACATCACCGGCCCGCAAGGCTCGTCGCTGCTATCCACTGCGACTGCCGCGCTGGGGAACCTGGGACTTGGCGACTGGTCGAGCCTGGTGTCGCCCGACGGCGGCATTAATATCGACGGATTCAAGAGCCAGGTCATCGGCCTGTTGGGCAGCGACATCGGTGGCCAGATCAACGATTTGTGGGACGAGCTGACCGCGCCTCCTCAAGCAAACGGACTGACGTTTACTTATCCGATCGTAACGGACCCCGGAAGCGTCGTGCTCGGTATGCTGTTGGGTAAGGACAAAGACCTGGTCACGGTCAAGGGGCAGCTCATTCTTCCGATCGACGAGTCGTTCGATATCAAGATCATCCCCGGCTTCTTCATACACGTGGTCGTCGCGGCCAACGTCGACGCGTACACGCAGATCGGTTACGACATGCGCGGTTTGCGCGAGGCGGTCGCGCCGTTTTACGATTCCTCGAACAACGGTGGCAATTTCAACGCCAACAAACTCCTGGATGGCGTGTGGATTGACCCCGCCACGCACGTTGACGTGAGCGGCACACTCAAGGCGGGGCCTGGCATCGGTCTTCCAGACGCGATCACGCTCACCGCCGTGGGAGGGCTGACGGCCAACTTGCACGCGAACATTACTAGTCCGCATCCCGACCCCAACGATCCGCACCACTACGACAAAATCCGACCGTTCGCCGGCGATTTGACGAATTACCTGTTTGACGTCAGCGGCGAAGTGACTGCGGGCATCGACGTCACGTTGAAAGTGGGTTTCGATAGTCCGTTGGGCTTTATCGGTTTCGACAAGACGTGGACGATTCTCACCGCGACCCTCTTTGAATTCACCACCGCTCACATCGATATCCCCGGCGCGCTTATTCTGCCGCCTCCCGCCCCGGTGCGCCTGTACGATTACGATGCCCTTACCTTCACGCTCACACTCAACGCGGGCCCTCACGCCGACCGCCGGGGGATCGGGACTGACGGTCCGGAAGAGTTTACCGTCAATCACATATTCCACGTTTCTTTTCGTGCAACCCCCACCCGCCCGGCGATCGTGTTTGACAGGTTCGAAATCAGCGCACTCGGTTATCGACAAATCATCGACGAGCAGGTCGATCACGTTGTCGCTGACATGGGCGACGGAGACGACCACCTGAAAATCATCGACGACGCGGGCCCAACGGATTATTCGTTGCACGGTGGCGACGGAGACGACGTGATCGACGTCGACGGCAGCGTCAACGTCAACATTTTTGGCGACGCTGGAAACGACACGATTGACGCCGGAAACCTCGCGCCGTCCAACTTTCAAAGCAGCGTGGATGGCGGACTCGGCTCGGACAAGATCACGCTCGGCGACGGTTTTTTCACGAACGTCACCGCGGGTGCGACCTTCTACCTGAACCGGGACGTGAACGACCAATCCCGGGACCGTTTGACGCTCGACAATTCGCGAGCCACGGTCGATTTCTTCAATCAGTTCTTCCGGTTGAACAACAATGTCGATCACAATGTCGTGGCCTTAGATATTTCCCGGACCGTTGACGGAGAACCCGACCGCTGGATCTACATGTCGCAGTACGACGCCGTAACCCTCCACGGGGGAAGCGCTAAGGATGAGTTCAGGGGCGTCCCCACGACCAACTCCGAGCTGTACGGAGGCCCCGGCGACGACACGTTCATCACCGGAGGGGACGGCCAGCCGTTGCCGATCGCCCCCATCGTCATTTCGAACATAGCCGCGATCTACTTCAACGGCGGTACTGGCGACGATCATCTCGTCGTTGACGACTCGGCCACGCACACGCCGCGCTCTTATCTCTTTGGGGTCAGTTCGAATAATCCGAACGTACAAGCGCAAATCTACTGGTCCGGCACCGACTTGGACGCCTACCGCGAGGATCTCAGCGGTATCGAGGAAACCGATTTCACCGCCAACTCCACGAACACCGTCAAGGTGGAGGGGTGGGACACGGGCACGCTTAAGCTCGCGGCCGGCGACGTGCAGTTAGCCGCCGACAGTTCGATGTGGTGGAACACGAAGATCGTTGTCAACAACGCCGCAACAATCACGTTCTACGATGGACCGGGCAACAACAGTCTGTCCGGCGGCGGGATCGACGAAAATGGCCCCTTCCTGTTCGTGGCGGGCAGTCACCGGATCGACGTCGAATTCCACCCGATCGTCGGCGCCATCACGACCTTCGACTTCCAAACCGATACTAACGTGCTCGATTTGAGTCCCACGCTGCTGGCCCGGCCGTGGAATATTTTGTTCGATGGCGCGCCTCATTCGACCCTCGACATTGTGGTGCCCGATCCCGTCTCGCCGACTGACGCGGATCCCAACTACAACTATCTGTTGGACGCCGACTCGATCGTGATCAACTCCTATCAGGTGTTGCCCGACGCGATCATAAACCACTCCAAGGCGTTCTCGTACAGCAATGTCGGGACGCTCCGGATCCAAAGCGGGCAAGGAAATGACAATCTGGAGATCGACGACTACCTGGCCGGGATTATCGTGGCTTATGACGGCCGCGACGGCAACGACTCGGTGAAGGTAGACGACCACTTGGATATATCGAACACGCTGTGGTCCATCAATCCGAATTTCATTTTGAACTTACTTCATTTCTCGGTGACCCTGGGGAGTGTCGAGAACACCCAGATATTGGGCGGCAAGGGCAATGACACGTATATCGTCACCGACGAAACGACTCCCGTGGCCCGCACCTTCGACACGCCTCTGATCCTCGACGGCGGAGGCGGAAACGACACGTTCACTCTTGGCGAAGCCAATTTTCCCGCCACGTTCGACGCGCCGGTTCGCATCGACGGGAACGACGGCGACGATACCTTCACGTGGTACGGCATCAATAACGCGTCCGACGCCGTGACCCATCCGGTTACTATCGACGGTGGCTCCGGATCGAACACGCTAACGGTCGATGACCAGACGCGCTTTACGAGCCCCACGCATTACGATATCTACCCCGATCGCATTCGAGGCGCACAGGTCGGATACGGTGTCTGGGAGGACTTCAATTACGCTCACATGAGCGCCATTGCACTGAATACCAGCCCCAACAGCGACGTCGCAAACGTCTATGGTATCTCGAGCGACATTACCGTCAGGTTTGCAATCCTGGGCAACGGCGGAGACGACTCGGTCATCGTTCACCAGCGCGATGCCGCGGGCAATACCACGATCAACGGCGAGCTGTTTGTGGCCGGCGGAGATGGAACCGATCACGTCACCATTGACAGCTCCGCCTCGACACAGGCGAGCAATTACTCTTTCACCCAGGTGCCCGGCTTTCCCGCGACGATCGTCAACGGTGTCGGCCCGGCAGCCTTCTTTGCAGGGTCCGACGTCGAGCAACTCGAAGTCCGCGGCGGAAGCGGGAACGATACCTTCCGCATCGACGACTATATCATTACGAACACCGCGCTTTCGATTGCGGGCGGCGGCGGCGACGACGTGGTAGACGTTACCCCCCTCGGTGGAAATGTCAGCGCCCTCATTGACCAGGCGGCCGTCTTTTCGTTCGACGGCGGCGACGGCACGGATTCGTTCGACGTCTATAACACGAACAGCGCGAGCAATTGGCTCTACGCCCGCGACGGTCTCGGACTTAGCATGACCCTCGTCCCAAACTACGATCTGGCCTTCAACCCCGTCGGCTTCGAGAACATGTCGGTAACGGGCGGCACGCAAGTGGACAATTTCTTTCTCGAAGCGTTGCCCAGCGGACAGTCGCTCTCTTTCAACGGCGGCCCCGGCGTGGACATCTTCAACGTCAGCTTTCTGCGAGGGAATGCCGAGCAAGTCCAGGGACAAGTCATCGTCGACGGCGGCGCCGACGGCACCTCGCTCATCCTCGACGACACAACCTCCACGACGCCCGACGTCATCCACATTGACGACAATGGGACGGACGGCACCTTGGGCGGTGCGCTCGGCGACGCGCTGTTTGGGCCCGGCGGATCGTTGCGCTATCGCAACCTGGCCGACGGAAGCAACGGCGTCGGGTTGTCTCTTTCCCTGACCGAAGCGGCGGACACGGTCTATGCGAAGCCGCTAACAACCGCCACGCTGGCCGTTCTTGCCGGCGAACCGGCCGAAGGCAATCTCGATACGCTCAATCTGGCGCTGGCCGGTGTCCAAAATCCGGTCATCGTCGATGGCCCGGGCCGGGGTTTCGGGCATCTGACGAGCTCAAACCGAAAGCCCGTTCAATGGTCGGGTGTCGAACAGCTTGCCACCGATTACGTCGCACCGAGCGGCTTCCTCGTCACCAACACCCTCGACAGCGGCCCCGGTTCGCTGCGGCAGGCTCTGCTCGACGCCAACGCCACGGCCAACGTAGGCGGCCCGGACGTGATTCGTTTTTCGATTCCTGGAGTCGGCACGCATACGATTCAACCGCTCTCCCCCTTGCCGCAGATCACCGACCCGGTGGTGTTGGACGGAACCACGCAGCCCGGCTATGTGGGCAAGCCGACCATCGAACTCGACGGCAGCCGGGCGGGTGGCAGCAACGGCCTGTTCATTTCGTCGGGCGGCACGACGGTTCGCGGGCTGGCCATCAATCGCTTCGTGGCCGGAGCCAATGCGGACATCTGGATTCAAGGACCAGGCGGCAACGTAATCCAAGGCAACTACCTCGGCACGAACCTGGCCGGCAATGCCTTGTTCCCGTTTGCCTCCCAGAGCAGTTACGGCGTCGTCATTTTCGGCAGCGATGGCAACGTGATCGGCACCGACGGCGACGGCACGAATGACGCGGCCGAGGGCAACGTCATCTCGGGACACAATACCGCCGGCATATTGCTCGAGATCGGCCAGCCGGGCGAGCTGCCTGATAACAACGTAATCGCCGGCAACCGCATCGGCACCAGCGCCGACGGCAACGCGGCATTGCCCAACGGCCGCATGGGAGTGTTCTTCATCGGCGCCGGCACCGGCAACCGCATCGGGACCAACTCCGACGGCATTTCGGACACGGCGGAACGCAACCTGATTTCCGGCAACACCGAGGCAGGCATCTTCGTCGATGGCGATGGCAACGTGATCGCCGGCAACTACATCGGCACCAATGCCGCTGGCAACGCGCCGTTGGGCAACGGCGACGGCATCCGCATCTCGGCCAGCGACAACAACCGCGTTGGCGGCACCGCGATTGGGGCCGGTAATGTCATCGCGTTCAATACGAGCCGAAGCGTGGCGATCGATGGCGTCGGCAGCGGCAACGCAGTTCTCGGCAACTCGATCTTCAGTAACGGCGAGATTGGCATTGATCTGGCAGGCAGCGCCGATCTGTCCAATCGCGTCACGCCCAACGATGCCACCGACGCCGACAGCGGCACCAACAACTTGCAAAACTATCCCCAGATCAACACGGCCATCTCGGGGTCCGGACAAACTGTCGTCTCCGGAACGCTGCAAAGCACGCCGCGCACGACGTTCCGGATCGAGCTGTTCGCGAGCGCCGCGGCCGATGCCTCGGGACATGGCGAAGGTCAGGTCTACCTGGGTTTCGTCTCGGCCACCACCGACGCCGCCGGCAACGCAAGCTACCTCAGCGTCCTTTCGACCGCGGTGGCCCCCGGGCAGTTCCTCTCGGCCACCGCGACCGATCCGTCGGGCAACACCTCGGAATTTGCGACCAACGTCCCAGTCGCTGCCGCCAGCACGGTGCACAACGTTGCCGTGCTTCACGCACCGACGACCGGCAGTACCTTCCTGGTTACTTCGCCGACCGGCAGCACCATCTCCGCGTCGGTGACCGCGAGCTCAACGGTCGCGCCCCCCAGCGGCGTCGCATTCCCCTTCGGCTTTTTGAGCTTTACCATCACCGGGCTTTCGGCCCCCGGGGCAACGTCCAATGTGACGATTTCCGGGTTAGACGTCACGCAAGTCACCGATTACTACAAGAACGGCGCGACACCGGCCAATCACGCTGCTCACTGGTACGACTTCTTGTTCGGCCAGGCGACCGATTCCGACAGCCCCGCCGGCACGGGCATGGAGATCGTCGGTGGAGACATCATCCTGCATCTGATCGACGGCCAACGTGGCGACGACGACCTGGCCGCCAATGGTGTCATCGTCGACATCGGCGGGCCCGTGCTCAATCATCCGCCGGTAGCCACAAACGATACGGTCACCACGAACAAGAACACCGCCGTGGCGATCAACGTGCTGGCTAACGACACCGACACCGACGGCACGGTCAAAGCCACCACAGTGGCCATCGTCTCGCCGGCCGGCCACGGTACGACCAGCGTCAACCCAACCACCGGCGTCGTCACATATACTCCGGCCGCGAACTATACCGGGCCGGACAGCTTTACGTACAAGGTGAAGGACAACCTGGGCGCCCTTTCAAACGTCGCCACGGTTTCGATCACCGTCAACGCACCACCGGTGGCGAACAACGACTCGGTCGTCGCCATCAAGAATACGCCGCTGGCGATTAACGTGCTGGGCAATGATTCGGATCCGGACGGCACGCTCAACCTGGCGACCGTGACCATCGTCGGCGCGGCCGCACACGGCACGACGAGCGTCAACACAACGACCGGCGCGATCACCTATACGCCGGCCGCGAACTACAAGGGCCCCGACAGCTTCACGTATAAGGTCAAGGACAACCTGGGCCTCATTTCAAACGTCGCCACGGTTTCGATTACCGTGAACACGCCGCCGACGGCGGTCAACGACACCGTTAGCACCAACAAGAACACGGCCGTGGTGATCAACGTCTTGAGCAACGACAGTGATCTCGACGGCACGGTGAAAGCCACTACCGTGGCCATCGTTGCCGCGGCGGGACATGGAACGACGAGCGTCAATCCGACGACCGGCGCGATCACGTACACGCCCGCCGCCAACTATACCGGCCCCGACAGCTTCACGTACAAGGTCAAAGACAACCTTGGAACCGACTCGAACGTGGCCACGGTTTCGATCAACGTGATCCCGACTGGCTCGATCGCCGGCAAGCAGTATCTGGACGTCACCGGCAATGGTCTGACGGCCGACGATACGCCGCTGGCGGGCGTGAAGGTCTATCTCGACACCAATAACAACGGCGCGTGGAACACGGGAGAGCCCGCGGTTACCACCTTGGCTGACGGAAGTTACGCCTTCCTGGATCTGATCGCCAGCACGTACAAGGTTCGACAGGTCACGCCGACGGGATTCGTGCGTACCGCGCCCGCAACCGTCGATTATTATTCGGTCGTCTTGGCACCCGGACAGATATCGAGCGGCAACAATTTTGACAACGCGGCACTCGGCAATCTCTCGGTGCTTTCCAACATCGTCTACCTGATCAACGGCACGACGCCGCTCAGCGACCTGCGCGGCACGACGCACGAAGGCGACACCGTTCAGGTCTCGTTCACGGTCGTCGCGGGGGCGCAGCCGCAGCGATTTACCCTGGTCAGCTATACGGCCCCGGGCGCGACGTTTGACGCCAACACGGCCGCTCAGCAGAAGATATTCGACACCGACAGCGGCGTTTTCGGACCGGGCACCTATACGTTGACCGTCTCGAATCCGCACAGCTACTTCCAGGTCGATTTTGTGGGCGGGTATGCCATTGATCGCTTGGGACCGGCAAACAGCAACATCTTCTATTCAGCTCAAAACCGGCTCTTCAGTGCCGACAATGGCGGCACGCACGCCGTCCTTGCGTCGCCCGCGTCGCTGACGGGTTCCGTCTACCGAGACACCAACAACACCGGAACGATCGAGTCGGGCGAACAGGCCATCGCCGGCGTCAAGGTGACGGCGACCGCTGGTTCGACGACGCAAACCGTCGTGACCGACATCTACGGCGTCTACACGTTCGACAACCTGCCGGCCGGTACGTACACGATTACGGAAACTCAGCCGGGCGATTACACCGATGGCAAGGACACACTTGGAAACAAAGCCGGCACGGCGGCGAACGACAAGTTCAGCGGAATCAGTGCTGGCGGCCGGCGCGTCGGGCTCGGGCTATAACTTCGGCGAGCAGCAAACGGTCGGCTCGCCGTTTGCAGGCAACCAGACGCAGACGATTGCCTGGTGGAACGGCAGCCAATGGCCAGGCGCTGATCAAGGCCCTGAACGGCGGCCAGACCGCCAAGAACCTGGGCAATTGGCTGGCGACGAACTTCAACAACTTGTTCGGTGCCGACGCCGGCACCGCAAATAACCTGGCGGGGAAAACGAACGCGCAGGTGGCCGCCTACTATCAAACGTTGTACTCCAACGCCGCAAGAAAACCCGAGGCCGAGGCATTGGCGCTGGCTTTGTCGGTCTATGTAACCAATTCCACGCTGGCAGGCACGACTGGAACGTCTTACGGGTTTGCCGTCTCGGCGACCGGGCTAGCCGCCGCCACGGTCAGCGTCGGCGTCAATGGCGCAGCATTCGGCCTCAACAACAATACCGTCGTGACGATCGCCGAACTCTTGTCCCGGACTAACGCCCGGGCCCGCAAGGGAACCCTCTGGGATTCCAATGGTGACGGCGTCTTGAACCCCGCCGAAACCATATTCCGAAACCAGGTATATTCTCTCTTTGATACGGTCAATAACATTTGATAAAGGGAGACCGCAATACATCGACTCACAGCTTGCCGACGGCCTACGCTTTGGCACCGCGGTGCCGAGCCGACCCGCCGCCTGCGGGGCTAGAAGCTGAGCAAGCATCTGACTGTGATACGGCTGCGGCATGGCGAAGCGGTGGCTTTTAGATGGTTCGGCGGCGCGAGTCGATCAAATCGACCGGTGCACTCAATAGCTAGGAGAGGCGGTCCATTTACGAACCCACGCATCTTGCACGTTGTGACTTCGACCTTCCAGTCTCTTTGGGCAAGGTGAAGGAAGTTGGCACGGACCTGTTTCGGACGCTCTCCCTAATGAAATGTCGCTGGGTAGGGGCCTTGGCCCCTGGCTATATGATTCCACCGGAGCGGAGATCGGGTTCGATGCCACAGTCACGAAGACAATGCGCCACGGCGGCTCACTCTCGTGGTGCCATGACACGATTCGTGACGGTTTCTCCCAGCTTTTTCCGGTGATGTACAGCTCGTTTCGCGATGCCAATCGCGCGGATGCGCTTCAGACTGCATTTCACTGGCTAATCGAATCGGAGCAATGTGCGGGAGGCGTCGAGGGGGCAATAATCCTTCAGCAGGCAGCACTAGAATGCCTGGCGTGGCATGAGATTGTTCAACAGCGGAGCCTGTGCAGCGAGTCAGGCTTCAAGCCGCTCCCTGCGAACGACAAGATCCGCTGGCTGTTGTCGTTGCATCGAATTTCAGTACGAATTCCCGACAAGTCTGAATCAATCACTCCATATGCCAAAGCCTTCAATTTGGTGGACATGGTGGACGTCCTCGTCGACGTCAGAAACACACTAATCCACGCGGAGCCTAAGAGAGCAGCCCGACTATTCGGTCGCGACGCCGGCGACGAAGAACGCGGCGATCTTTGGTATCAAATCGGTGGGGTTCTTCAACAGGCACTTCTTGCTTCCCTTGCCGAAGCGCCCGAGGGGAGTGAATTTGTCATTACCCGCTATCGGGACGCCAACGCGAATCTCCGGACCCAATTCCATCGGATCGTCCGCAAGGCCGGGCTTGAGCCCTGGCAAAAGCCGTTCCAGAATCTCCGCAGCACGCGGGAAACGGAGCTAGCAGAAACCTACCCGATGCACGTTGTTTGCGCCTGGATCGGAAACAGCGAATCCGTCGCGGCTAAGCACTACCTGCAAGTGACGGATGAGCATTTCGAGCGGGCCACAAAACCAACCCAAAATCCAACCATCTCAGGAGCGATTTCGAGCAATCAGGAGCCGTCAGGAGAAACGGAGAAGTGCGGAAATGCCGCGGAAAGTGAAGAAAACCCGGTACTTGTCAGCCTGCCAAGCTCCCCCGGTAGGACTCGAACCTACGACAAGCCGGTTAACAGCCGGCTGCTCTACCAACTGAGCTACAGGGGAATGAACGAATTATCCTAATTTCTTGCCGCCCTAGTGGCAAGGCCGCAAATGGGGCACTAACTCGGCGAGTCGAATCGCCAAACCTCAAGCCGACGGCAAGGTCTGACGCGGCGGACATGCGGCGACGATGGCAAGCCTAGCACGTCGGCATCGTTCCGCCGCGGTTTTGGACAGCCTGGCAATCGAGTGCTACTATTACACAGGTTTTGCCGACGCAGCCCCTCGCCACCCGACTAGCACCCGCCGAAATTGCCGCCGCACGGGAGCCGTCTTCCCACAACCCAACCCGGCGGCTGCCGCGGGTGTCTCCGCCGACAAGCGGGCGTTTCGGCACGCACGGTTCGCAAGAACAAGGAAATGGAAATGCCCGATTTGCAGGCCATCGAAGGCCGACGCCGCGTGGCGATCGAAAACGTCGAACCGATCGTCGACTGCGGCCGCTTCGCGATCAAGCGCACCGTCGGGCAAAAAGTGCTCGTCACGCGCCAACGTTTTCGCCGACGGCCACGACGTTGTTCGCGCCGTCCTGCTGACGCGCAAGGAAGCTGCCGAGACATGGACCGAAACGCCCATGACGCCGCTGGGCAACGACCGCTGGCAGGCCGAGTTCACGCCCGACGAGATCGGCCGCCACGAATACACGATCCTCGCCTGGGTCGACGCCTTCGAAACCTGGCACCACGATCTGAAGAAGCGCATCGAAGCCAATCAGAATATTTCCGTCGACCTGCAAATCGGCGCCCGACTCGTCGGCCAGGCGGCCGATCGGGCCTTCGACACCGACGCCCAGCGGCTGCGCCATTGGCAGTCGGTTTTGGCCGCGGGGTCGGCGGGCCAATCGCAGTATCAGGCCGGCGCGACCGAACTGGCCCAACTGATGGACCGCAACCCCGACCTGCGGCTGGCGACGCAATGCGAGCCGCCGTTTGCCGTGGTCGTCGATCGCGAAAGAGCTCGCTATAGCAGCTGGTACGAACTGTTTCCCCGATCCTGCGCCAGCGATCCGGCGCGGCACGCCACGCTGGCCGATTGCGAAGCTTGGCTGCCGCGATTGGCCAAAATGGGCTTTGACATTCTCTACCTGCCGCCGATTCATCCCATTGGCGCCACGTTTCGCAAAGGCAAGAACAACGCCGTCACCGCCGACGCGGCCGACGTCGGCTGTCCGTGGGCGATCGGTTCGCCCGAAGGAGGACACAAGGCGATCCACCGCCAGCTCGGCACGCTCGACGATTTGCGTCACCTAGTCGCCGCGGCCGCGGCGCTCGGCGTCGACGTGGCGCTGGACATCGCGTTTCAATGCTCGCCGGACCACCCGTACGTGAAAGAACATACGCAGTGGTTTCGCACTCGCCCCGACGGAACGGTGCAATATGCGGAGAACCCGCCCAAGAAATATCAGGATATCTATCCCTTCGATTTCGAAAACGTCGACTGGCGCGGTTTGTGGCAAGAGCTGACCGACGTGGCTCTGTATTGGTGCGCTCAAGGGATTCGCGTCTTTCGCGTCGACAACCCTCACACCAAACCGTTCGCGTTTTGGGAATACTGGATCGGCCAGATCAAGGCCCGTTATCCCGACACGATATTCCTGTCCGAGGCGTTCACGCGGCCGCACGTGATGTACGCTCTGGCGAAACTCGGCTTCACGCAGTCGTATACGTATTTCACGTGGCGGAACACCAAGGCGGAACTCACCGAATATTTCACGGAGCTGGCGCAAACGGACGTGCGCGAGTATTTTCGGCCGAACCTGTGGCCCAACACGCCCGACATTCTGCCGGAACATTTGCAGACCGGCGGCCGTCCGGCTTTCATCGCGCGGCTGGTGCTGGCCGCAACGCTGGGCGCCAATTACGGAATTTACGGTCCACCATTCGAGATGCTCGACCACCAGCCGCGCGAGCCGGGTAGCGAGGAATACCTGGATTCCGAAAAGTACCAGTTGCGCCATTGGGACTTCAGTCGGCCTGAGGGCCTGCACGACGTGATCGCAACGGTCAATCGGGCACGACGCGAAAACCGGGCGTTGCAGTCGGACTGGAGTCTACGATTTCACCCGACCGACAACGAACACTTGCTCTGTTACAGCAAGCGGAGCGAAGACGGCAACCTGATCGTGGTGGTCGTCAATTTGCATTTCCACGAGCCGCAGCACGGGTTCATCATTCTGCCGCTGGCGGAATGGGGAATCTCGCCGGATCGCCCGTACCCGTTGCAAGATCTGCTCAGCGGAACCAGTTTCCACTGGCAAGGGGAGCGAAATTTCGTCGAACTCGATCCGCAGCGCACGGTCGCCCACATTTTCCGATTGTCTTCCTAGGAACGATTGTCTTCCTAGGAAGTAGCCACGCTTTCCAGGTAGAATTCACGTCGGCGCCATACGAATTCGTCGAACCTTCAAGGATGGTCCATGGAAGAGCATGCCGCGTCGCGCCCACCTCGTGAAACGCCCAGGAAGCTGCCGACGCTCGACTTGGGCGGCGTCTGGGATTGGAACCAGGTGCTTGGTCCGACGCCCCATCGCGACATCACAACGGCGCTGGCACAGGGAATCGCGACGCGGCGGTGGTTTGGCTCGAAGGCTCGAACGATTGAAACCGTGACGGTTGTCGATGCCTTTACGCTGTCCGACGAAGCGCGACTGGCGCTGGTTGAAGTGCGATTTGCCACGGGGCCGGCCGAGGTCTATCAACTCCCCCTGGCACTGGCCACCGGCGACCGGGCACAACGATTATTGACCGTTGGCGGGCCCGCGCTTTGGAGCAGCGTGCGACTGGCCGATCCGCGCGAGCCGGCCGTCCTGTATGACGCGCTGATCGACGATGATTTTTCGGCTGCATTGTTGCGCTTGTTCGAGACCGCCGCAACGCTGCCGGGCATGGTCGGACAACTCGTCGCCTGGCAAGCCCCATCATTCCGCCGGCTTCACGGTGACGCAAAGTCGTCGCTCATCGCCAGGCTCTCGCACGCCGAACAGAGCAACAGCTCGATCGTGTACGGCGACCGCTTGATCCTCAAGGTTTTTCGCC
The DNA here is from genome assembly GCA_963801675.1 of uncultured Planctomycetia bacterium. Taxonomy (GTDB): domain Bacteria; phylum Planctomycetota; class Planctomycetia; order Pirellulales; family PALSA-1355; genus PALSA-1355. Next base: position 4,501,044 of record CAWDFN010000001.1, on the reverse strand, counting down.
GCGTCGAGATGGGCATGAACCCCGACCTGGAGCTCAACGCATACCTTTGGCGGCAAGGATTTGCGCGAGTTCCCCCGCTGGCCGGTGCCGTGGAATATCGCCGCGACGATCAACCGCCTTGGGCGTTGGCGATGCTGCAAGGTTTTGTGCCCAACCAGGGTGACGCGTGGGCCTATATGCTGCTCAAGCTCGCGGCGCTCTTAGATGGAAGATCAAAGCTGCCGTCCGGATCGGACGTCGCACCCGGCTTGCTCGAAGGCAAGGTGTGCGAGGCCGCGAGCCGTCCGATTCCGGCCCATGTCGAAGCCTCCTTCGGCGATTTCTTGTCCGACGCCGACCGACTTGGCGTGCGCACTGCCGAAATGCACCTGGCACTTGCGGCGGCAACCGACGATGCGGCGATGGCTCCGCAACCGTTCACGGCCGCCGAGCAACGGACCCTGTTCGAGCGCACTCGCGAGTTGGCCCACGACACCTTTCGGTTGCTCGCCAGCCAGACCTCCGGATGGCCCTCCGAAGTCGCTCGGAAAGCCGAGATGGTGTTGCGTCTCGAGTCGGACGTTGAACGCGTATTTCAGTCGGCCGGCGATCGGCCCATTCATGCTTTGGGCATTCGTTGCCACGGCGATTATCACCTCGGCCAGGTACTGGTCACCGACCACGATTTCGTAATCATCGATTTCGAGGGAGAGCCTGCCCGGCCCTTGAGCCAGCGGCGGCGGCGACAGTTGGCGCTGCGCGACGTGGCTGGCATGATCCGGTCGTTTCACTACGCAAGCTGCTCGGCTGCAACGCACGCCAAAGAGTGTGCGCCGAACGGCGACATCCGACGGATCGACGACTGGACGGGCGCGTGGTGCTTCTGGACTAGTGCGGCCTTTTTGAAGGGCTACCGCCGCGTGGCCGCCGGCGCCGCGTTTCTGCCCACCGACGAGCAGGAATTTCGCTCGCTCCTGAAGCTCTGCATTCTGGAGAAAGCACTGTACGAATTGCGGTACGAATTGAATAATCGGCCCGATTGGGTCTATCTGCCGATCGAGGCCGTACTGGATATCTTCAGGCCAAAACGATCGACCGACGGCTGATGCGACGCGCGACTTGCGACAAGCGATGCGACGCTAACGGGGTGTCACTGCTGGCATGTCCAGCACTGCCTTTGCGACACCTTCGCGGCACCCTCCCATGCAGCGAACAAGCTACTCCAATCGCAACAGCAAATCGTTGGTGTCGACTTGCGTGCCCGGCTTGACCAGCAGCTCCGCGACTTTGCCGGCGTCGCTCGGCGTACAGCGTGGTTTCCATCTTCATGGCTTCCAGCGACAGCAGCTTCTGGCCCTGCGTCACCGTGTCGCCCACCTTGACCGCAACCGTGACGACCAGCCCGGGCATCGGCGCGCCGACGTGCATCGGGTTGGCCGGATCGGCCTTGGCGCGGACCTTTTCCTCCGGCTCCAGCGACAGGTCGCGCACGGTGACGCTGCGCGGCTGGCCGTTGAGCTCGAAGAACACGGTGCGGCGGCCGTCGGGATGCGGATCGCCGACGGTCAGAAACTTGACGATCAGCGTCTTGCCGGGCTCGATCTCGATGGCGACTTCCTGGCCCGGCTCCTGGCCGTAGAAGAACACGGCGGTGGGCAGGATGCTCACGTCGGAATAGCTGCTCGTGATGGGCGACGAAATCCGTGAAACACCTTGGGATAGAGCAGGTACGACAGCACGTCTTGCCGCGTCGGCTCGCGGCCGAGTTTCTTCTGCAATTCGGCGGCGGCGGCTTTGAAATCGGCCGGCGGCAGCGCGGCGCCGGGCCGACCTTCGAGCGGTTTCTGCCCGCGCAGAATTCGCTTCTGCACCTGCGGCGGAAATCCGCCCGGCGGCTGGCCCATGCGGCCGGCGATCAGGTCGACCACCGATTCGGGAAACGCCAGCTCGCGGTTCGAGTCGAGCACGTCGGCCACGGTCAGATTGTTGGTGACCAGGAACAGCGCCATATCGCCGACCGCCTTCGACGAGGGCGTGACCTTGACGATGTCGCCGAACAGTTGATTCACGTCGGCATACATGCGGCAAATGTCGGGCCAGCGCGACGCCAGGCCGAGCGGCTTGCGCCTGCTCGAACAGATTCGTGTACTGCCCGCCGGGCATTTCGTTGCGTGTACACGTCGGCCGTGCTGGCCATCATGCCGGTCTCGAACGGCGAGTAGAACTCGCGCACCGCCTCCCAGTAGTGGGCCATGGCTTGCAAGGCTTCGAACTCGAGGCCGCGTGTCGCGCGGCGTGAACCGCAGCGCCTCGACGATCGAGTTCAGATTCGGCTGCGACGTCAGGCCCGACATCGGCGCCATCGCGCCGTCGGCGATGTCGAGCCCGGCTTCGGCCGCCTTCAGAATCGACGGCCGCCTGCACGCCGCTGGTGTCGTGCGTGTGGAAGTGAATCGGAATGCCGATTTCCTGCTTCAGCGTCTGCACCAGCACTTCGGCCGCGTACGGCTTGCACAGGCCGGCCATGTCCTTGATGGCCAGGATGTGCGCGCCCATCTTCTCGAGTTCCTTGGCCAGGTCGACGTAGTACTTCAGGTCGTACTTCGGGCGCTTCGGGATCGAGGATGTCGCCGGTGTAGCAGATGGCCGCTTCGCACATGCGCGCCGGTTTCGAGCACCGCGTCCATGGCCACGCGCATGTTCGGCACCCAATTGAGCGAATCGAAAATGCGGAACAGGTCGATGCCCGCCTGGGCCGACTCTTGCACGAACGCCTTGCACCACGTTGTCCGGATAGTTCGTGTAGCCCACGCGCGTTCGAGGCCCGCAGCAGCATCTGAAACAGGATGTTGGGAATCCGCTCGCGCAGCTCGGCCAGCCGCTGCCAGGGGCACTCCTTGCAGAAACCGCATCGACGTGTCGAACGTCGCCCCGCCCCACATTTCGAGCGAGAACAACTGCGGGCATGAGCCGGGCATACGCCTCGGCGATCGCCAGCATGTCGTACGTCCGCATCCGCGTGGCCAGCAGCGACTGATGCGCGTCGCGAAACGTGGTGTCGGTCAGCAGCAGCGGCTTCTGCTCCAGAATCCACTTGCAGAATTTCTCGGGCCCCAGCTCCAGCAACTTCTGCCGCGTGCCGGCGGGAATCGGCTGCTTGTGGTCGAGCGTCGGCACCGGCGCGGGCTCGCGGCGAATCGTGGCGGGCCGATTCTTGACCAGCGGATTGCCGTTGACGATCACGTCGGCCAGATACGTGAACAGCTTCGTGGCCCGATCCTGCCGCGGCACGAAATCGAACAGCTCCGGGCGTGTCGTCGATGAATCGCGTGGTGAAGCCGCCGGCGAGAAACGTCGGGTGCGTGACCAGGTTGATCAGAAACGGAATGTTCGTCTTCACGCCGCGGACGCGAAATTCCTGCAAGCACGCGCTCCATCCGCCGCGGCGGCGTCGGTGAATCGCCGGCCCCAGGCGGTGACCTTCACCAACAGCGAATCGTAGAACGGCGTGACCACCGCGCCGGAAAACGCCGTGCCGGCGTCGAGCCGAATGCCCATGCCGCCGGCCGAGCGATAGTGGGCGATCCGGCCGTAGTCGGGCAGAAACCGATTTTCCGGATCTTCGGTCGTCACGCGGCACTGCAAGGCGAAGCCGTGCGTGCGCACGTCGCTCCTGCGAGGCCAGGCCGATTTCCGGATCGTGCAAGCGTGCGTCCCTTGGCGACCAGAATCTGGCACTTGACGATGTCGATGCCGGTCACCTCTTCGGTCACGGTGTGCTCGACCTGAATGCGCGGATTGACTTCGATGAAGTAAAACTTGCCGGTGTCGGCATCGACCAGGAATTCGACCGTGCCGGCGTTTTCGTAGCGCGACGGCGTGGCCGATCGCGCAATGCCGCGCTCGCAAAGCTCGTCGCGCAACGGCCGGATCGAGGTTCGGCGCCGGTGCGATTTCGACCACTTTCTGATGGCGCCGCTGCACCGAGCAATCGCGCTCGAACAGGTGCACGAGATTGCCGTGCTGATCGCCCAGCAATTGCACTTCGATGTGCCGCGGCCGGTGGATGTATTTTTCCAGAAACACGTCGGAGCTGCCGAAGGCGGCCTGCGACTCGCGCTGGGCCTGTTCGAGCGCCGAGGCCAGCTCGTCGGCTTCGTTGACCACGCGCATGCCGCGGCCGCCGCCCCCCTTGGCCGCCTTGAGCATCACGGGGTAGCCGAGCGTTTGCGGCCAGGTCTTGCGGCCTCCTTGACCGTCGCCAGCGGCTTGCTGCTGCCGGACAGGATCGGCACGCCGGCCGCCGCGGCGATGGCGCGGGCCTGCGATCTTGTCGCCCAGCTGTTCCAGAATCTCCGGCGGCGGGCCGCAAAAGATGATGCCGGCCGTCGCGGCAGGCCCGCGCCAAGGCCGGATTCTCGGACAGAAAGCCGTAGCCGGGATGAATCGCGTCGACCCCGTACTGCCGGGCCACGGCGATGATGCGCGTCGATGTCCAGATACGACCGAATCGGCTCGCCGGGCTGGCCGATCAGATAGGCTTCGTCGGCCTTGAACCGGTGCAGGGCGTAGCGATCCTCGTGCGAGTAGATGGCGACCGTGCGGATGCCCAACTCGTGGGCCGTGCGAAACACGCGGATGGCAATTTCGCTGCGGTTGGCGACCAGCAGCTTGCGGATCGTAGATGTCATAAAACGCACGGGGCCTTGCAGGCTGCGGAAACCAGCCCAAAATGTAGCAGCGCCGCGGTGTAAGCGACTAGGGGGCGCAGCGCTGTCAGTCGATCACGCGCGCTGGTACCGTGGGGTATATTATCCGTGGCCCCCAAACACGGCCGCGCCCCGCCGGCCGCAACGGCACGAAGTTCCCAGCCCGCCTTCCGGATAAACCCTACAAACGGACCTCGCCATGCATCTTTCCCGACTTGCCGTCGCTTGGATCGCTTTCGCACTGCTGCTTGGGGCCTTGGCACCCTGCAGCTCGGCCGTCGAAGCCGACGCCCGCAACACGGCAGTGCAATCGATCACCGCCCAGGAAATCAAGGAATATGTCGGCGCCCTGGCCGATGACACGTTCGAAGGGCGCGAGTCGGGTAGCCGCGGCAATCGGGCGGCCGGCATCTACGTCATCGACCGGTTGAAAAAAGCAGGTCTACATGGCGGCGGCCCCAAGGGCAGCTTCTACCAGAACTTCGGCAGTTACCATAATATCCTCGCGCTGGCCGAGGGACGCGATCCGGCGCTCAAAGAACAGATCATCGTGATCGGCGCCCACTACGATCACGTCGGATATGGAAACAACCGCAACAGCTTCGGACCGGTCGGATTGATCCACAACGGCGCCGACGACAACGCCAGCGGAGTCGTCGGGCTGCTCGAAGTCGCGGCGGCCGTCTGCAAACTGCCCGAGAAGCCCAAGCGTTCGATCCTATTCGCCTTCTGGGACGGCGAAGAGAAAGGCCTGCTCGGCTCGCAGGACTGGATCGATCATCCGACCGTGCCCTTGAAGAGTGTCCCAATCATGATCAATGCCGACATGATCGGCCGCCTGCGCGACTCGCAGCTCATCGTGTTCGGATCGCGCACCGGCCCCGGCCTGCGGCAACTGGTGAGCCGGCAGAACGACGTATCGCAACTGCTGTTGAATTTCGACTGGGAGCTGAAACCCGACAGCGACCACCACACGTTCGTCATGCACAATATCCCCGTGGTCATGCTGCACACCGGCCTGCACAAGGACTATCACCGGCCCAGCGACGACGCGGACAAGATCAACAGTGACGGGCTTAAGCAAGTCGCCCAACTGATGTTCAACGTGCTGGTGGAACTGGCCGAATCGCCCAGTCTACCCGGTTTCCGCCATCATGCGCGCAGCGAATCGAAATCCGACCAGCGGGCCCGCGAGGTCGCGCTGCCGCCGGTCCCCGGGCGGTTGGGCATCCGCTGGGACGATGCCATCGCCGAGAAAACCGGCGCGATCACCGTGGCAGCCGTAACACCCCGCTCGGCCGCCGACATTGCCGGCATCCGTCCGGGCGACACCCTGCTCTCGTTTGCCGGCCGCGAAGTCCACGGTGCACCTCAGTTCCGCGTCAACGTGCTGGCCGCGAAAAGCCCAGTTCCCGTCACCCTGCGACGGTCGGGCGAAGCCGAACCCGTCGAAGTGACGCTCCAATTGCCCGGCGATCCGGTGCGGCTGGGAATTTCGTGGCGCACCGACGACGCCGAGCCGGGCTCGGTGATCGTCAACCGCGTCACGTCAGGTTCGCCGGCCGACCTGGCCGGGGTCCGCGTCAACGACCGCATCTACCGAATCGACGGACAACCATTTGCCGACGGCGAAAACTTCCGCCAACTGGCCACGACCTTGCAAGGCCCTCTGGCACTAGAGATCGAAACGGCCGGACGAGTGCGGACCGTCGAGATTCCTGCTCCTGGTGCGGCGGCCGAAGCACCCGCCAACGATGCCGCCGGCGTCTCGGACGAAGCGAAGCCGTGACGCCGGCAACGTCAGGCTGACTTGATCAGGCGATCAATTCGTGCAGCACGTTGCCTTCAACGTCGGTCAGGCGCATTTCGCGGCCGCCGTGGAAGAACGTCAGGGCCTCGTGATTCAGGCCCATCAGGTGCAAGATCGTGGCGTGCAGGTCGTGGACGTGAACTTTCTTTTCCACCGCAGCATAGCCGAACTCGTCGGTGGCGCCGTATACCTGGCCGCCCTGAATGCCGCCGCCGGCCATCCACATCGTGAAGCCGCGCGGATTGTGGTCGCGGCCCTTGTTGTCTCCCTGGCTGGTCGGAGTGCGGCCAAACTCGCCCCCCCACACCACCAGCGTTTCGTCCAGCAGTCCGCGCTCCTTCAGATCGCCGAGCAGCGTGGCGATCGGCTGGTCGGTTTCGCCGCAGTGCAGCTCGTGGTTCTTTTTCATTCCCTGGTGAGCGTCCCAGTTTTCGTCGAAATGACCGCCACCGGAATAGACCTGCACGAACCGCACGCCCCGCTCGACCAGCCGGCGGGCCATCAGGCAGCGGCGGCCGAACTTTTCGGTCATCGGATGGTTTAGGCCGTATTGCTCGAGCGTCTGCGCGGTCTCGTTTGCCAGATCGACCGCCTCGGGCGCATGCTGCTGCATGCGGAAGGCCAGTTCGTAACTTTCCAGCCGAGCCGCAAACTCGGTGTCGTGCGGCAATTGCTCGCGCTGCGACTGGCCTAACTGGCCAAGCAGGTCGAGCTGCTGCCGCTGCTGAGCGCGAGTCACGCCGCCGCGCGGCGAAAGATCGATGATCGGGTCGCCGCTGGTGCGGAACTGCGTTCCTTGATAGCCAGCTGGCATGAAGCCGGCGCCCCAGTTCGGCGCCCCGCCGATCGGACCGCCGCGGTGATCCAGCAGCACCACGTAGGCCGGCAAGTTCTGGTTCACCGTTCCCAAGCCATACGTGACCCACGAGCCCAGGCTGGGGTAGCCCTGCCGCAAGCTGCCGGTGTTCATCTGCAACAAGCCCGATCCGTGAGCAAAGCTATCGGCATAGCACGATCGGATAATCGCCAGGTCGTCGACGCACTCGGCGACTTTGGGAAACAGGCTCGAAACCTCGATGCCCGCCTGCCCGTGCTTCTTGAATTCCCACAGGCTTCCCAGCAGCGGCAAGCCCTTGGTCTTTTTGTGATCGAAGCGCGGGTCGTTCTCCAAGTCCGGCATCGGCTGCCCGTCGCGCTTGGTCAGCTCCGGTTTGGGATCGAACAGGTCCACGTGGCTCGGGCCGCCATAGTTGAACAGAAAGATGCAACTGCTGGCTTTGGGAGCAAAATGGGCCGGCTTAGGCGAAAGCATCGAACCTTTCGAGGTATCGGACGCGAAGGCGGAATTGAAAAAACCGTCCTCAGCCAGCAGATACGTCAGTGCCGTGCCGACAAACACGCCGCCTGCCTGCCAAATGAACTCGCGGCGCGTGCGTCCGCAAGGAGTCAATCGCCGCAGTGATTGGCCGTTCATGGGTTGTTCGTCGTGTTCCGACACATGTGGTCTCCCGGCAGTCGATCGCGACTATTGCAAATATGCAAATTCATTGGTATTCAACAAGACCAGGCACAGTGCCGCCAGTGCCTTCGTCCGCGCCGCTTCGCCGGCGATTTGGCCCTTTGAGTCGGCTTCGATTTGTATCTGCTGTTTGGCGAGGAAGTCGATCACCGACGCTCGTTCTTGCTCCGACGGCATGCGAGCGAACGCAAGTCGATAGGCCCGATCGATCCGCGCCGCGTTGTCGGCCCCAGCCTCGTTAGCCAGCCGCGAGGCGAACGCCTGGGCCTGCTCGTTGATGAATTCGCCATTTAAGAACGTTAATGCCTGCGGTGCCACTGTCGAAACCACGCGCTGCTCGCACGTCTCCTCCGTGCTGGGGAAATCCAAAACTTCCAACTCCGGCAGTAGCAGCGTCCGCTTGACGAAAACGTACACGCTGCGCCGTGAAGCGTCCGCGCGCACCGGAGGCTCCCCACCCGCTGCCGGGCGCGACTCTGGGTTTCCAGCACGGCTCGCGAGATTTTTGGATACACGCCCGGCCCGCGCGGCGTGAGATTCAATTGACCGCTGACAGCCAGGACTGCGTCGCGCAGCGACTCGGCCTCGATCCGGCGCGGCCGGAACCGCCACAGCAAGGCTCCTTCCGGATCGACTTTTTCCGCCGCCGGGTTCGACGTCGACGCCATCTGATAGGTTTGCGACAGCACCATCATCCGATGCATCCGCTTGATCCGCCAACCGCCCGCGACGAACTCGCTGACGCCAGCCAATCCAATAGCGGCTGGTTCGACGGCGCAGACCCCATGACGCCAAAGTCGTTTTCGGTCGCCACGATCCCTTCGCCGAAATGGTGCTGCCACAGTCGGTTGACCATCACGCGCGCGGTCAGCGGATGGTCGGGGGCGGTCAGCCAATGGGCCAGCTGCAAACGTCGGCCGGTTGAGTGCGACGTCGGCGTTGGTGCCGCGGGGGGCGAGTCGACCAGCACCGCCGGAAAGCCCGAGGCCACTTCGTCGCTCGGATTGCGTGGGTCGCCGCGCCGGAACACGCGGCTCGCGCCGAACGAATTGCCTTCCTCGTACCAGATGTAACCCTTGGGCATCGGCGGGGGATACTTGCTTTTGGTGACTGCCAGGTCCTTGTCCCACTGCTCCCACTGTCCGCGCTGTTCGTCGTTGGCCAATTCGCGCGCCAGGCCCGTAAGTTTCGCCGCGTGCTTGGTCAGAAGTTTCTTCTGCTGATCGTTCCGCTTGGCCGGATCCGAAGTCAGCGCCGTGAACACTTCGGCCGGAACCTCCTTGGCAAGCTGCGCCAGTTGTTCCGAGGCCGGCTTGTCGCCCGTCGCCACCGACTCGGCAGCCACGGGCAAGCGTCCCTCGGCGACCGCCTTTTGGCAGACCTCACGCTCGAGCCCGCCGATCTGCTTTTCGATTTGCGATTTCTGTCCGTCGAGCTGCTGGACTGTTGCCAGGTAAGCTGCCACTTCGGCAGGCGGACCGAGCTCGCGGTCCAAATCGGCCCGGTCACGCTGCGGGCGTTTTAGCGGCGCGAAAATCGCCTGCCAGCGGGTGTAGTCTTTTTGCGAAAAGGGCTCGAACTTGTGGTCGTGGCAGCGCGCACAACGAAGCGTCAGCCCCAGGAACGTGGCCGAAGTGGCAGCCACGATGTCGTCCAACTGGTCGTAGCGGTCGACCAGGTTGTCGGCCGGCTCGTCGTCCCAGGGGCCCAGCCGCAGCATCGTGGTCGCGATTTGCGTTTCGGCGTTTGTGCCGGCAATCTCGTCGCCGGCCAGTTGCTCGATCAAAAACCGGTCGTACGGCTTGTCGGCGTTGAAAGCGTCGATGACCCAATCGCGATAGCGCCAGGCCTGCGGCTTCAGGCCGTCGCGCTCGTAGCCGTTGGTCTCGGCATAGCGGACCACGTCGAGCCAATGCCGGGCCCAGCGTTCGCCATATTGCGGCCGGGCCAGCAGATCGTCGACGACTTTCTCAAATGCCGCCGGGCTCGTGTCCGCCAAAAAAGCGTCGAGCTCGGCCGGCGTCGGCGGCAGCCCGATCAGATCCATGTACACCCGCCGAAGCAGCGTCGCCCGCAGCGTCGGCGGCGCGGGCTTCAGTCCGGCTTCGTTCAACCCAGCCAGCACGAAGGCGTCGATCGGATTGCGCACCCAATCACGATCCGAAACGTCCGGAACCTCGGGCCGCGTGAGGCTTTGGAACGACCAGTGATCGCGAATGTCCGCCGCGAACTGGCTGCGGCCGTAAGGCTCGTCCGAACGCGTCGAATTGATGCCCACCAGTGACGCGAGCAGCGTGCAAATCACGATCAACTTGGCGACGCGAGGCGACATTGGGATCACACCCTCGGGCACCGCTGGGGCGGGATGACAAGGCGGGCAGCAAACGCATCAATCATAGTCAATCCGAGCCTGAATTGCCAACCCGACCGCGCGCCGATGGCGGGTCACTCTGATCAGGGTATTTTTCCGGTTCGGAGGTCGTGTTCACGACGACCGCGTGAACAATTAGAAAAAGCAAGGATCCCAATGCCATCACAACGTACACAAACGCTTCACCCGCGGTCGTATGGCCGATCCTAGACGATGGACGATACGCCATCGCCCCGACAAACAATCCGAAGATGGCCCCGCATAACGCAACAATGAGCACCTTCGTTCGTCGTCGAGTCGCGACGAGAGCGATGACACCAATGCAAACGAAAGTCCAGCCAACAACTCGCGCCGTAATATGCACAATCGGTTGGATATTCGCCAGCCAATCATCTGACTGTCGCAGAGATAGATTCCACTCGCGCAAAGAAAATGCAATCCCGCCAAATCCGATCGAGATCCACAGGATGGACACGAGCAACTGCTTCATCGAAAAACGAGGGAAGGCCATGGGTTTATCATACCCCAGAACCGTGGCAGCAATCCGACCATGAGTCTTGGCTTGCCTCGTGGCCCCTACCCGCTAATCCGCTCGCCAATCGCGTCGATCAGTAGCTCCAGCGAGCCGGGAGCGGCGATCGCGATCGACTCTTGATAAATCCCCTTCCCGTACGTCTCGGCGGTCGGCAAGTAGCCGGGACGCCAGCCGTTGCTCACGGTGGCGATCAGCAGCGGACGATCGGCGAATCGCTCGCGCAGGGCCCGTTGCAACAGGTGGTAGTGCTCGCCTTGCAGGGTGATCCAGATTGCGTCCCCCAATTGCCACAGCGATACCGCCAACGGCACGCTCTTGCCCGGCGGTAGCGAACGAAGTCGCGAAAGTTGCCGCGCCATCCGCTCGGCCTGGGCCCGGCAATCGCGGGCAAGCGCGTGGTCCCCCTGCCGCGTGGCGGCTTGCTCTTCGGTTTGCCAGCCGGCGAGCTGCGTTTCGGTCTCCTCCCGATTCGGCAAGTCGGCCCGATAGGGAAGGTCAACGTCGAACTGCCGGCACCGCCAGCGAGACTTTTTCGCCAGTTCGTCGGCCGGCAAAGGCCGATAGTCCCATGTGCCGATCGTGGCTCCCGAGATGACCGGGCCGGTGTATTCAAACCGCAATCCCGGCGCGGGCAGCGATTCGAGCGCCGCCAGGGCCGCGTAACCCAGCTCGCGGCCATTGCGATCGGCGACCGCAACGTCCCCCACGTATCCGTGCCGCGGCCCCAAATCGCCCGAGGCTCCTTGCAAGAACAAGCAGGGCGCAGCAGTAGCCCTCTCGACCAGCTCGCGCATCGCGCCGACAAAGTCGGGGCTCACCAGGGTGTTGTCCCAGGCCAGCGTCGTCGGGTGGCAGGCATAGTTGACCAACGTGGCCACGGTTTGCGACTGGGCGTCGGTGATTCGCGCCACCAGCACCGTGTCGTCGCATGGGCCGGCCGGATTGAACCCGCAGGCGAACAGCTTGTTCTCGTCGTCCCAAAAATCGCGATTCGCGGCCAGGCTGCATCGGCCGCGTCCATACACGATGCCAATCGGCCGGATCGATGCCAGCGCCTCGCGAACCGCCTCGGAAATTCGCTCGGCCATTTCCTTGAGATAGCCGGCGATCAAGTCACCGCCGGGCAGGTCGGCCCGCGCGGGATCCATCAAACCGGCAGCGTGCGTGTGCGTGAAGGCGATCTGCAACTGTTCGGGAGCTAGATTGGCCCCCCGGCAGACCGTGGCCCGCAAGGAGTCCATCTCTTCGGTCCACAGCAGGCAATGATCGACCGTGACGAGCACTTGCGTCGTCGGCCCTTTGACGGCCGATTGTTGCTGGCCACCAGCCCGCAGTGCCAGCACGGTCGCTTCGAGCGGCCGATGAATGCCGGTCGAGCGGTCGTGCGTCGCCGCGCCCCACATCCGATGGTACGCGCCGACCGGCGGCGTGATGTCGCACCGGGCGACGCCGCCCGAGCATAATGTTTGCGGAAAATCGACGTGTGGCATGATGGGCTGCTCCTCCGGGGCGCGTTTCGTCAGTCGGAAAAGATCATACGCCGCGGATTGAGCAGCATCCAGCAGACGGCTGCCGCGGCATAGATGGCGGCGAACAGCGGCAACACCTGGTCCCAATTGCCGCTCTGTTCGACGAGCCGCCCCACGACGAGCGGAAAAGCGCGGCCCCAACATTGCCGCACATGTTCATCACGCTGAACACGGTTGCCACGTGCCGGCCCCCCATGTCCATCGTGATCGTGTAAGCACTGACCCCGCCGAACGCCGCGCAAAACGAGCCGGCGCTGATCACCAGCACGGCCAGCCGGGCGTCGGCGACGAACCAGGCCGCCAAGATTAGCCCCGAACACAGCCACATGCTGGCGGCCGACAGCACGCAGCGGCTGATCCGCCGGCTGCCGGTGCGAACCAACAACCAGTCGGAAACGATGCCGCCCAACGGCGAGCCCACAACGACCGCCACCAGCGGCAAGCTGGTCAGCGCGCCGGCCTCGGCGATCGAGAGTCCCCGACTTTCTCTTAAATAGGTCGGAAACCAGGTGGCGAAGAAAATGTAAGCCGCCGCGCGGAAGAACTGCTGGCCGCAAATGGCCCACATCGAGCGGCTCGAAAGCATCGTGATCCACGGCAAGCTCACGGGTGTTTCCGATGTACCGGCCGCCAATGGTTCGTCCGATTCGGCCGCGATCAGCCGTCGTTCGGCGGCGTTCGTGGCATCGTGCTGAGCGGGAGAATCGCGAAACCACCAAAAAAAGGCCGCCGCCCACGCCAGCCCCGGCAGTGCGAATGCAACAAATAATTCTCGCCAATCAAGCTCGCTCGAAAGTTCGCCCGCGAGGTAGGCCGATAGTGCCCCGCCCAGCGACATGCAACTGGCCAGCGCGCCGCTGGCAAACGCCCGCCGCGAAATGGGCAGCCACTTACAAATCGAACTGGCGGCGCAGGGAAACACTCCCGCCTGCGCGGCGCCGGCGACGAACCATAGCACGACCGCGGTGACAAAGCTGCCCGCCAATGCCATGGCCCCGGCCGCCACCGACCACAGCAGCGCGAACAGCGACAGCGACCTGCGGGTTCCCCAACGATCGGCTAGCGCGCCGGCGGGAATCTGGAACACGGCGTAGCCGACGAAGAAGCCCGACATCAGCCAGCCCATTTGCGTCTTGGTCAATTGCAAGTCGAGTTGCAAAGGATCGGCCACGACCGCGATCAGTTGGCGTTGCAGGTATGCGATCGCCGCCACCAGCGACAAGGCCGCCAATACGAGATAGCGAACGTTGGTCGGGCGTTCTGGCTCGTCGGACATCGCTCACCCGCCGCTCGCTGGCCAACGACGTTCGTTCATGTCGACTCCGAGATCAAGTGCGCCTTGACGAAGTCCTCATCGAGCGTCACGCCCAGCCCGGGTTTGTCCGGCACCGTGATCCAACCGTCGACGGCCTGCACTTTTTCGTGGGTCAATTCGTGCCGCAACGGCGAGTCTTCCACGCAGTCCTCGAACATGAACGCGTCGCGGCAGGTGCACAGCCAGTGCAGGCTGGCGGCCACCGTCAGCGGGCTGGTGTAGCAGTGATTGCACAGCCGGGCCCCGCGTTCTTCGACCCGAGCCCGAATGTACGCGGCGTCGGTGAACCCGTTGCGCGACAGGTCGACCTGGTAGACGTCGAGCGCATGGCGGTCGATCAACGGGCGGAACGCCTCGCGGCCGCATTCTCCTTCGCCCGAGGCGATCGGCACCGGCGAGCGGTCGCGTAGCCAGACGTAGCCGTCGATGTCGTCCTCGCGCAGCGGCTCTTCGAGCCACTCGATGCCGAACTCGGCAAAGGCGTGCGCCCGGCGCAGCGCCGTGCGGGCGTCCCACACGCAGCCGGCGTCGATCAACAGCGTGCCCTCGCCCAATCCTTCGCGGGCGCCGCGCACCAGCTCGACGTCGAGCGCCTCGCTCTGGCCCATCGGTTCCCAACCGCACTTGACGGCCTGATAGCCGGCCTCGCGCCAGCGGCGGGCGATGTCGGAGGTTTCCTTGCCGTCGCGGCCGAACAGGATCGACGCGTAGGCCTTGATGCGCGCGATGCTGCTTGCCGCCCAGCAGCCGGTGAATCGGCTCGCCGTAGTGCTTGCCCTTGAGATCCCACAGCGCCATGTCGACGGCGGCCATGGCCGTGATGCCGACCGACGTGCGGCCGAAGTACATCGTGCGGCGATACATCTTCTGCCACAGCCGCTCGGTCTCGAGCGGGTTTTCGCCGACGAGAATTTGGCGCAAGCCGCAGGCGATGTTGTGGCTGAACGGGGCGTCGACGATCGCCTTGACGACCTCGGGCGACGCGTCGGCCTCGCCGATGCCCTCCAAGCCCGTGTCGGTGCGCACGCGCACGATCACCGCGTCCTGGCTGCTGGCCGTCTTGGCCTGGACGTTTTGAATCCGCAGAATCTGGCAGACGACTTGCGTGATTTCCATCAGATCAGATCTTCGCTCCCGAGAATGTGTCTACGTTGATTCCACGACAAGACGATGCCTAGGCGTTGGAAGCGGCAAACCCAGCTTTTGCAAGCTTTCGAGGTGCAAATCCAAAGCGTCGCAAGCGTTGGCGAAGGCCTCCGCCAACGTATCGCCACTGGTGATAATGTCCGGCATGTCAGGAAAATCAGCGGAGTACACTGGCTCGTGAGGCTGGTACTCGATCGTGAATACATAGCTGCGGTACACGTGCGTTGTCTTCACAGATTTGAGGCCTCTCGGAGTCAAAGATGCACAGTGTACGGACTCGCTCCGGTTTTGTCCGCAACAACCTTCAATGTAATGCAAATCGCGACCGCGGCCATTCCCAAGAAGAAGCCGCGCAGCGATCGCAAAAGACGCTTTCGCATTACTTGGCCGGAATCCGAGAAATTCTCCGGGTGCAAGATGGTGAGAAGTAAAACCATGCCCTCGAGAATCGTGACGCCGGCCCTACGATGGAATGCACAGCGGCATTGGTAGTATATGCAAAGAACAAATGCCGCCACCGTGAATAGTGCAGACGTCAGAAGACAAGCAGAGATCGTGTACCAAAAAATTGACTTCAAAATCGCACCACGGCTATTCAGGAACGCGATTCAGCTACCGCCCTTCTGGACACGTCAACGACAACTGCCTGATTACGCCAGAATCTTACCGACCACGTTACCGCTAACGTCGGTCAGGCGGAAGTCGCGGCCTTGGAATTGGTAGGTCAGCCGTTTGTGGTCGAGGCCCAGCAGGTGCAGGATCGTGGCTTGCAGGTCGTGGACGTGGACTGGGTCTTCGGCGATGTGAAAGCCGAGCTCGTCGGTCTTGCCGAGCGTGACGCCGCCTTGCACGCCGCCGCCGGCCAGCCACATGGTAAAAGCCTGCGGATGATGGTCGCGGCCAAGCTTGCGGCCCAGCGCAGCGTTCGACTCGACCATCGGCGTGCGGCCGAACTCGCCGCCCCAGACCACCAGCGTGTCGTCCAGCAGGCCGCGCTGCTTGAGATCCTTGATCAGCGCGGCGCACGGTTTGTCGGTCAGCCCGCACTGGGTTTTCAGCCCGCCTGCGACGTCGCTGTGGTGGTCCCAGCCCTCGTGATAGATGGTGACGAACCGCACGCCGCGCTCGACCAGCCGCCGGGCCAGCAGGCAATTGTTGGCGAACGACGGCTTGCTCGGCTCGGCGCCGTACATGTCGAGCGTCTGCTGCGTCTCGCCGGCGAGGTTCATCAGCTCCGGCGCCGAGGTTTGCAGGCGATAGGCCATTTCGTAGGAAGCGATGCGGGTGGCGATCTCCGGATCGCCCACCGCGTCGAGCCGTCGCCGATTCAGTCGGCCGACCAGGTCGAGCGTCTCGCGCTGCGCCGCCGCGTCGATGCCCGCAGGGCTCGAGACGTTGAGGATCGGGTCGCCCTGCGATCGCAGCGGCACGCCGGCGTAGGTCGTCGGCAGAAAGCCGCTCGACCAGTTGGCCGCGCCGCCGCTGATGCTGCCGCTGGGCAACACGACGAACGCCGGCAAATTGTCCGACTCGCTGCCGAGGCCGTACGAGACCCACGAGCCCATGCTGGGCCGGCCGGGCAGCGAGCTGCCGGTGTTCATGAAGAACTGCGCCGGCGCGTGATTGAACTGATCGGTGTGCATCGACTTCAGGAAGGCCACGTCGTCGACCACTTCGGCCAGGCCGGGAATGATCTCCGAAATCTCGGCCCCGCACTGGCCATGCCGGGCGAACTTGAATCGCGGAGCCAGCAGCGTCGCGTCGCGGCGGATGAAGGCGTAACGCTGGTCGCGCACGATCTCGGAGGGAATCGGCTGGCCATCGTGCTTCGCCAGTTCCGGCTTGTAGTCGAACAGATCGAGCTGGCTCGGCGCGCCGGCCATGAACAGGTAAATCACCCGTTTGGCCTTGGGGGCATGATGGGACGGACGCGGAGCCAGTGGGTTGTCGGCCGCCGAATTGCCCGCTGCCAGCGCGCGGCCGTCGAACGCTTCGCCCGCCAGCAGCGAGGCCAGTGCGATCTTTCCCAGCCCGACGCCGCACTGGCTGTAAAAGTGACGACGCGTGATAGCCCGCAATTGCTCGGCTTGTGGATGCATGTTCGCTCTCGCGCCTATTCCTTGGTGACGAACTCGTCGAGGTTCAAGACGGCGCGGGCGACGAGCGTCCACGCGGCCAGCTCGACGACTTGATCGGCCGCCGAATCTTTTCCTGCAATTGCCTTGGCATCGAGCTGGCCCTGTTCCAACCGTGCACGTTGCGCCTGATAGAACTTTTGCAGGTCGCCGAGTTCCTCGGACGTCGGCTCCCGCGTCAGGCACGAGCGAAACAGCGCCCGGGCCCGAGCGTCGACGGCGGCGTCGCTCGACTTCAACACGCGGCGAGCCAGGGCCTGGGCCGCGTCGACGAACACGGTGTCGTTCAGCAGCGTCAAGGCCTGTAGCGGCGTGTTCGAACGCTCGCGGCGCACGACGCAGTTCTCGCCGCTGGGGGCGTCGAACGTGGTGAACTGCGCGTAGGGACTGGTCCGCTTCAAGTAGGTATACAAGCCGCGTCGAAAGCGATCAGCACCCTCGCTCGTCGGCCAGCCGCCGCCGCCCCAGGCCAGTTCGAGCACGCCGGCCGGCTGCGGAGGATAGACGCTCGCGCCGCCCAGCTTCTCGCTCAGTAGACCGCTGGCACAAAGCGCCATGTCGCGCACCGCCTCGGCCTCGACGCGCAGCCGCGGCCCGCGCGCCAACAGCATGTTGTTGGGGTCCCGCTCGCCGAGCGCTGGCGTCAACTGCGACGACTGGCGGTATGCGGCACTGGTGACGATCAGCCGGTGCATCTGCTTGAGCGACCAGCCGCGTGCGACAAACTCGGTGGCCAGGTAGTCCAGCAATTCCGGATGGCTCGGCGGCTCGCCGCGAACGCCAAAATCCTCGGTCGTGCGGACCAGCCCACGGCCGAAGAAATACTGCCAATGCCGATTCATCACCACGCGGGCCACCAGCGGATTGCGCGGGTCGACCAGCCAGCGGGCCAGCGTCAAGCGATTCGGCGGCGCGCCCGCGGGCAAGCCGTGCAATACGCCAGGCACCCCCGGATCAACCGGATCGCGCGGACTTAAAAACTCGCCCCGATGTGCCAGCCGCGTCGTACGGGCATGGGCCGCGTCGCGCTCCTCCATTACCAGCGTAGTGAGCGGCTTGGGCATGCCCTTGCGCAATTCGGCAATCTGCTTGTTGAACTCGGCCAGTTCGGGTGCGACCGTGAGATAGTAGTCTCGCAACTGGCGCTGCTCGTCGGCGGTGTGCTGCTTGGGATCGGCGGCCAGGATCGCCTCGACCTCGCCCGGCAAGGTAGAAGCAGTCGGAGCGTCGGCGGCGGTGAGCGAAAGCCGGAAGCGGCCAATGACCATCTGATGAATGTAGCGATGATCCAAAGTGACTTGCAGCCGCGTGCCGGCGGGCGCAACAAGCGGTTGTTCGAACTGAAACACCGCCCGGTGCGGCTGACCAGCGCGGCCTTTGATGCTCCAGCCGGTGTCGAGATCGTTGTCGATCGTTTGCGCGGCGGACGATTTTTCACTGGCGTAACTGTCGGTTGCGTTTTTCAACGCGATCGGCCGCGGCGCGGATGATGATTCGCCCGACGAAAGCTCCGCAACTGAAAACTCGCCCAACATGAAGTCGCCTTCAGAGTAGAGCGGTGCTCGGCCGGGCCCTCCTTCCGGCAAACTCGCATGCGGCAATACTTCGAGCCGGATGCCGCTCACGCGCGGCAAGGCGCACGGCAGCTCGACGATGTACGTGTCCTGGTTCGGCTTGTCGCCGCTGGCCAGCACCGAGCCGTCGGCAAGCACCGATAGCGTGGCGTGGCCTGTGGAAATTGCCGAGGCCGGGGCAACGGGCGGCCAATGCCCCGCCGTCTTGGCCGCTTCGCTCGTCCAAGCGGCAAACTTTGCCTCGTCGAATTGCGCGTTGCGCTGAGCGACAATCGTCAAGATCTTAGCTTCGACGGCCGCTCGCCCGGCCGCGACCTCGACCTGCGGAACCTCCAACTCCGGTTCGTCCGAGTTGTTCAAGAATGCGAACAGTTGATAGTACTCGCGCTGCGTGATCGGATCGAACTTGTGGTTGTGGCATTGAGCGCAACCAACGGTCAGGCCCAGCCAAACCGCGCCGGTCGTGCTGACGCGATCGACCACCGAGTAAAAGCGAAACTCCTCGACGTCGATGCCCCCTTCTTCGTTCAGCATCGTGTTGCGATGGAAACCCGTGGCAACTTTCTGGTCGAGCGTGGCATTCGGCAGCAGGTCGCCAGCAATTTGCTCGATCGTGAACCGATCGAACGGCATGTCGGCGTTTAGCGCGCGAATCACCCAATCGCGATAGGGCCAGATCGATCGCGGGCGGTCTTTCTCATAGCCGTTGGTATCGGAGTACCGCGCCAGATCGAGCCAACGCCGGGCCCAACGCTCGCCGTAGTGAGGCGAGTCGAGCAGCCGGTCGACCAATTCTTCGTACGCCTTCGGACGCGGGTCTCGGGCAACCGCATCGGCCTCCTCGGGCGCGGGCAACAGGCCGATGAGATCCAAATAGACACGTCGCACGAGCGCCACCCGATCAGCCGGCGGCGACGGCTTGAGCCCCTCACGGTCGAGCCGATTGAGCACGAACAGATCGATTTCATTGCGCGGCCACGAGCGATCGCCAACCGCCGTTAGCGCTGGCCGCCTGGGGACGACGAGCGACCAATGGGTTTCGACCGCGGCTCCTTCGGCAATCCACTGCTTGAGCAGTTGTTTTTGCCCCTCGGTCAGCTTCTTGTTGCTATCGGCCGGCGGCATGCGACGCTCTTCGTCGACGGCGCCAATCCGGGCCACCAGCTCGCTTCGCTCGGGTTTGCCGGGCACGACGGCCGTTTCGCCCGACTCGGCCGGCTGCCGGGCCAATTCGGCCACGTCGAGCCGCAGCCCGGTCTGTCGCTGGGTTTCGTCGGGGCCGTGGCACTGGAAGCAGTTGTTCGACAAGATCGGGCGAATGTCGCGGTTGTAGTCGATCTTGGCGGTGGAAGGATCGGCCGCCACCAATGCGGCACTGCCGGCCAACGGCAGCCATGCTGCCGCGATCACTGCAATTCGAATTGCCGGGCCGACGTGCGCCGTCATGGAGGGAAACTGAATGCTTTAGCGGGAATGCCCGGGCTCACCCAGCGGCTAAGCCAAACGCTCAGCACACGCGTTCCATCATATTTGGCCGCTCCGCCGGCTGTCCAGCAGCAACGTTGCCTCCCGATCCGGCGCTTCACCGCATTTGCAGCCAGAAATCCAGGAACGAAGAGCGGCCCTGGTGCCGCACAGTGGGCACCAGGGCCGCTGGATTAGGCGAGCCTGCCCGAGGACCGGGCCGCCCGACGACCGCGAGGCTTCAAATTACTTGGCGTACGCGGACGAGGCGCCGCCGGCCGAGACGATGGTCGAGCTGACAAAGTGGC
Organism: uncultured Planctomycetia bacterium; assembly: GCA_963801675.1. GTDB lineage: Bacteria > Planctomycetota > Planctomycetia > Pirellulales > PALSA-1355 > PALSA-1355. The sequence continues at coordinate 4,480,650 of CAWDFN010000001.1, read as the reverse complement.
CAAACGTGTTGGTGACACCGGCGAAGCTGCTGTTGCTGCCGTTGGCCGTGGAGCTACCGTAATGGTGGCTGGCCGAAGCGCTGTAGCCGTTCGACGAGGTGTTCGGGCCAAAAACGGCGGTGCTCTGACCCCAAACGCCAGCGCTGGTGCCCTTGCCGCGAACGGCCAGACCGTCGACGTCCGAGATCTGGTGGACGCTGCTGAAGCCCATGCTGGCCAGCGTTGACGCCGGAACGCGCTCGGCGGCCGAAACCGAACCGACCATACCAGCGAACAATACTGCCGCAACGCAAATGATTGCCAACTTCTTCATCGTAATCTCCCGAGGGGACTCAAAGATGTGAAAAACGAGACTTGGTTGGGACCAAATGCACGTCGCGTGCCAGTGAGGCCAGTGGCGGAAAGACCCAGGAAAAACGCCCGCCACGAGGTTGGCCCAGATGCAAAAAGACAACATGGTATTTCCGCCATGTTGCGAAAGAAGGCCGCATGGTCCGCGACGAACGTCAAATCGAGCCGGGGACAATAAAAAGGGCCTGCTGACCTTGGTAGGACAATCAGCAGGCCCCGGAGACCGCACGCGCTGGGTCAATGCGGAACCAGACGCGGCGATGTACTCAGGCGGTTTCCCCCTATACCACTAGGCACCAAAAATTGCAAAATCGGACGAAGATTTTCGGCCGAACGCGGTTTTTATCGAAATCTCCCACGCGGCCAGGGCCGTGCAAACGAGTCGCGTGGCGCGATCGGACTCGTAAACTCGCGGGGGGATGACGTCGCCAGCGACGCCGGGCGGTGGCCGTGGCCTGATGCCGCACTCATGGGCGGCCTTACCCTGTGCGCTCGCCTCCGAACAAAGCAGCGACGCCTGCTTCGACGTTGGTTCGGATGGCTCCCAGCCCTATAATGCCCCGGTAAACCAAGGCCCAACAAGCGGAGGATGGCCATGTACGGCGTTAAGCACCATCACATTCTGATTGTCGTGGTTCTGGTCGTGGTCGGGGTTGTGCTGTGGTTCCTGCTTGCCACTCCGCAGGCCCTGTGAGCGAAGGCCCGCCAATCGCCGCTGGTTTCCGCTTTACGATCAGCCGGATTCCGTGGGCCACATATTGGCGATCGTCTCTTACACTTTTCATCGGACTGCCAGCAGGGCTGTGTGCGCCAGTGACGGTTTCCTCCTAATTCCTCTTCCGAAAAGCGTGATTCATGACTGCCGATGCCGAAGGACTCGCTGGCCGTTCGCCATTGTCCACGAGCGCCGTTGCACCCGCTTCGCGCGGAGTGTTTGCCGCGCTATGGCTGCTTTGGGCGGCGCTATTGGCGACGGCGATGGTCTGGGGGACCGTCGGGGAGCGGCACGGCGAGGCGATTCCCACGGCCTGCCGAATGGCGTCGTCGGTCGCGCTGGTGGTGGCCGGCTGGTGTGCTTTTGCATGGTGGCGCAGCACCAACGCCGGACGATTCTCGTTGGGCATCGCCGTCGGCATGACGCTGGGTGCAATTGGCGACTTCTTCAACGCCAACCTGCTCGACTTCGTGCCGGTAGTGCACGGCACGCTCGGCGGCATCGCGGCGTTCGGCTTGGGGCACGTCGCTTACATCGCCGGCTGTTGGAATCTTCGCCGCGAGCTGCGATTGCTCGATCGCCGGACCATGTTGGTCGCGGTGCTGTTTTGGCAATTGGTTGGCCTGGTGGCCTGGTACTTCGTCGTCTTTCTGGGAACCGAGAATCGCTCGCTCATCGGGCCCGCCCTACCCTATTCGCTGCTGTTGGCCGGCACTGCGGGCGTGGCCACCGGCCTGGCCCTGCAAGAACGCAGGCTCGCCGGCCTGGCCATCGGCGCCGCGCTGTTTCTGGCCAGCGACCTGATTCTGGCGTTTGGCCTGTTCCGCGGGCATTTTCCCTATCAAACCCAAAGCGTCTGGCTCACTTACAGTCCGGGCCAGATGCTGATCGTGTTCTCGACCCTGACCGTTGCGGCGCTTTTGGCGGTTGGCAGGCGCTAGACCGAAATCCGAATTCGAACCAACGAAGACGATGCAATGGCAACCTTTATCACCACGATCAAGTTCACCGAACAGGGCGTCCAGGGCATCCAAGAATCGCCCAAACGAGCGGCCGTATTCAAGGCAACGTCGAAGAAAATGGGCGTCAAGGTCACGGATATTTATTGGACTCTGGGCTATTTCGATGGCGTCATCGTTTTCGAGGCACCCGATGACGAGACGGCGACCGCCGCGATGCTGCATCTGTCGGCGCAAGGCAACGTTCACACCACAACGTCGCGCGCGTTCGGCTCGGCCGAAATGGAGAAGGTCGTCGGCATCCTGAGGAAGAAATGAACAGGCACACCTGACGGTCAGTCTATATGCCGGCCTTTACCAGTGCCGGGTTCGGTTTTGGGATCGGCATGCTCGGACGTCAGATTGCCGAATGCTTTCCTGCAAAATCCGGGAAGCTAGCACGTCAAGCCATCGGTGCCGATCCTTATTGACGTGCCTGCACTGCCGACGCTAGAGTTTGCGGCCCTCCAAAACACGAAGTTTGCGTCAAGGGGGTGGGCAAGGAGTCGAGCATGGTCAAATTCAGCGCATTCCTCGCTCTGGTCGCAGTGTCGCTCTTAGCGGTTGCGGGTTCCAGTGCTCCTAGCTTTAGCGACCCCGCTCGGGTCGTCTTCGATCTTCCTGAAACCGTTGAATGCCGAGAAGTGACGCCGACTGACTTCGCTGAAGCACACCCAACTCTCAAGGTCATCGAGGCGAAGTTTCGGGTTTCCGCCAGGATCGTGGAGGGGTCCGAGTCGGAAATCGTGGACTTTCTTTATGTCGTCGCCAGCCCCGACAAAAAGCTGCGCTTCCAGGACTATCTTCCGAACACCTCACTTGAAAGCTCTGTGGCGGATGACCTGATTGAGATCACCGACACCACGGAGAATGCCAAGGGAGGTGAAATCGCTGCTCATGTTGGCTACCAAGGGGTCGGCGGGGGCCTCTCCAAGACCAAGAGTTCGAAGAAAACGCATTCCAGCCGCTACAAGGAGATCGCCCCCCGAGGATTGGTCGTGGCGAGCGGCACTACGGATCACGAGCACGGCATATTTTTCAAGCTAAAGCCCTCGAGAACGGCTTCCATGGAGGGTGGCAAAGAGTTCACGTTCTTGGCCACGGTCCCGAGGTCATGGAGAGCGGGATGGTGCACGATCTCTTGCGCTGCGAGAGCTAAATCCAAGACCCTTTTCTTGCGAAGTGGAGTCGTGGCTGCCGGCGTCGGTCAATCACAAATTGGACTCTATCTGATCGGCGACGCCGAGGCGAACCGTTTGGCCGAAGAGCTTGGTACCGTTCAACGACTCCACGCCGATGTCTTGGCAGGGCAATGGGTGAAGGGTGGATTGTTGGACACGATATACGACGCAGCCTCAACCGGGAAAACGGCTTCTTTGTGCGGAGTCTTCAAGATGAACCCAGCACACAGGACGTCTATTTCGGGAAATATGGAACTCGAAAAAGCGCAAAACGCCGTGTCAAATGTCCAAGAGCGCCTTCGCCGTCTCTCCGAATAACGTACGTGACGTCGACTGATGACGCCGACCCAAGATTCGAAGGATCAAGTATCGGCCGCCGACTCCATCCGGCCGAGCAAAGCCTCTACGTCCCCGACGGGTCGAAGGCCAGCGGCACTGCCTCGATGTGCTGTGGACTTTTTTCTAAGGTTTCGGCCCATAAAACGTTTTCCGATCGCGTCGGCAGCACATTGCGTAAGTGCTTACCGTCAAATCAATGCCGAAGACAGGACTTGAACCTGCACCCGGTTACCCGGACTAGCTCCTGAGGCTAGCGCGTCTGCCAATTCCGCCACTTCGGCCCGATCAGGCTTTATAGGACTTGTGGGCCGACAATTCAAGGCGCCCACTTCGTCGCCGACCAATCCAGCGCGACAAAGACCCTTGCTCCGTGGATGCAAGCGTCTCTACACTGAATGCCGGCGCGGGCCGCGGCGATAGCCGCAGCGCGCTGGTGCGCATTTTGGCTAATATCCCTCGGCGGAGCTCACATGGCGCTGGTCCTTTTTCGCTGTCCGCACTGTGCGGGCACGTTTCAGGTTGAATCGCGTCCCAAGGACCAGCAGGTGCATTGCACGCACTGCCGAGGCCTGGTCACGATCGCCGGCATGCCGCCGACGGCGCCTACCCCGGTGAAAGTCGCCGCGGGAGCCAAGGGGGGCGGTCCGCCAATGCCGCCGGAGCAAGCGGCGTTCCCCATGATCCGCGCGTCGCGCTCTCCGGCGATTCAAGAGATCGAGCCCGACTCGCTGCTTTTGCCCGAGCGGCCCACCGCCGTGCCCACGATCTCTCCGTTGACCACGCCGCTCAACGAGTTGTCGATCCATGAGGTGCTCAGGCACGGGCGAGCCCACAAAGTGAGCGATATTCACGTGGCGCCGGGCGCACCGATCTTGTTCCGAATTGCCCGCAAGCTGGTGCCGGCCACGACCAAGACTTTGACCTCCAAGCAAAGCGAGCGGTTGTCGCTGGAACTGTTGAGCGAGCCCCAGCGAACGCAATTTCACATGGATCATGACTACGACTTCATGGCCATCGACGACTACGGGCGATACCGCGTCAACGTGGGCTATTTCGACGGCGACATCGGCACCGTGATTCGCATCTTGGCACAACGGCCCAAAACGCTGTCGGAACTGAAATTGCCCGACGTCGTCAAAGACCTCGCCGCCGCGACCAAGGGGCTGGTACTCTTGACCGGCAGCGCTAGCCAGGGCAAGACGACCACCATGACCGCGATCATCGATGAAATCAACAGCAACCACGCGCGGCACGTCATCACGATCGAAGATCCGATTGAATATCTGCACACCAACAAGAAGGGCCTGATTCGCCAGCGACAGGCCGGACGCGACACGAAGGACTTTCATACGGGCTTGCGGGCGGCGCTGCGGCAGAACCCCGACGTCATTTCGATCGGCGAAATGCGCGACTTCGAAACCATCAAGATCGCGCTTACCGCGGCCGAGACCGGCTGCCTGGTGCTGTCCACGTTGCACATCATGTCGATCGACAAAATCATCGAACGGCTGTTGAGCTTCACCCCCACCGAGGACGAAGGCCACATTCGCTACGTGCTGGCCGACACCCTGGTCGGCGTCATCCACCAGGAGCTGCTGCCCGCCCGCGACGGCGGCAAACGCGTGGCCTGCGAAATCCTGATCGTCAATCAGGCGACCAAGCACATTATCCGCAACCGGGGCACGTTCTTCCTGAGAAACGTGATCACCACCGGCAAGAAATTCGGCATGATCTCGATGGCTTCGTCCCTGCAAAACCTTGTCGACGAGGGGGCCATTACGCAAGAAACCATGAACGACGTGATGGTAAACTACAAGTAAACGGCCGTTTGGCGAGGGGGGATAGCCCGAACGCCGACGGTCCGGAAAAGTATTTCCATTCCGTTTGACGTGAGCCTGCGTTCCGGGGACACTGAAAGTGGGGTAAGCCCAGCGGAGAACGCTTTCTCGAGGCCATGTCGACGCGATGAGCATTTCAGTCCAGTGCCGCAAATGCGCTCAGCGCTACCGGGTCAACGATGGCGCCGCCGGGCGTTCGATTCGCTGCCAGAAGTGCGGCACGACGGTCGACATTCCGCTCCCCGGAGCACCCGACGATCGCATGCCGCCGCCGCCGGGCGCCGCCGCTCGCGGCGCCAGCGGATCGAGCAGCTCGCCAGGTAGCTCAAGCGTGCTGGGCGGCAACCCGAGCTCGGTGGGCGGCAGCACGATCGAGTTGAGTAACTCCAGCGTGTTCGGCGACGTTTCGGTCGGCGCTGCAGCGTCGCCGGGCAATTCGAGCGTGCTGGGCGGCAACCCAGCCGCCCCGCCCGGCAAATCGAACGCGCCATCCAGCAAGTCCGGAGTGGTGCGCGACAAGTCAAGCGCGACGCTGCCCAGACCGGCAGCGCCGCCGACTCAGCCAGGCACGACGGCTGGCAAGCCGGGCGGTTCGCCGACAGCGCCTCTCTCGCCGTCTCCGCAGGTCCCGGCGTCGAGTGGCATTCCAGTGGCGCAACCGGTTTCGGCGACCGCGGCCCCGTTTGCCGCTCCGGTCGCAAGGCCGGTTGACGATCCCATTACCCAATCGCCCGGCATGCGCTCTGCTGCCACCCGAAGCCCGCAACTGGATGCCGTCCGCGCGGACGCCGTCGAAGAAATGCTGGACGAAGAAGAGCGACTGGCACGGGACCGTTTTCGCGGAGTGCGGCGGCGCTTGCAGAATCCGCCGAGCATCGAGGAACTGCTTCACTTCGCTTCGTCGCACAAACTATTCCTGACGATCATCGTCATCGCGTTGTTCGTCGAAGCCGAGTACCTGCGTAGCGGTCAAGGACTCTTGGCGCTGGTTTTCGGCCTTTTGGCGGTCGGATTGAGTTATATGGGCTTGCAACCGCGGCTCGCCGGCGGATCGCTCTATCAGGCTTCGGCATGGTGCTATCTGATCGTGCTGTGCGCGTTTCCGATCGTGTTGCGCTATAAAGTCGAATTAGGACTGGCCGGCGCGAAAGTGATGCGCAATCCGACGCAAGTCGCCTCGGCGGACACGCTTGTCGCGGCGCCGATTCCCAGCGCTCCGTCGCCCGACGATCCGTCCGATCCGAACCAGCCTGCGGTCGAGCCGCAAGGCAACGAGACCGACGCGGCAACCCCGCTTGCGCAGCAAGGCGATCCTAAACCGGGCACCGTTCCCACGCCGGTCGTCACGCCGCCCGACGAGCCGACCGAGCCGCCAACGGCGCGACCCACTCCAGGCGGCCCAACGCCTCAACCTCTTCCACTTCCCCCGACCGGCACAATATCGTCTGAGTCCGACACGGCCAGCATCGACGAGTTACGACAGCGGGCCGACAAGGCATTCGGCGATGCCGATCCGAACACGGCGCTGCGCTGCCTTTATGCCGAGGCGCGTAGCGCACTCCGACAGCGACGTATGGCGTTATTTCCGCTGGAGTCGCGTGTTGGGGCGCCCCGTGATCGCGCTCCGCTTTGGCGCGGCCGTCGAACTCGACGACCTGGCGTCGGAGGCAACAGGCATTGTCATCGGACGCCACGCCACGCGCGGCCGCGGTGCTCTCGACTCGCAATCCGCGTTGGCAACGTTGTTCGACGAGCAAACCAAGAACGCTGGCGGCCGGCTGATTTCGGCCTGGCTGCACAAATGCTACGACGAAGGTAAGTTCGGCGACTTGGAACTAATACGCGCTCCCGCCGATCGGACGCTGCGTGGGTCAACGTATCTCGGCGCCGACACGCCGGCCGAGACGCTGCGGACCGCGCGCTTGCAAGGTTTGGACCTCGTTTTTGTCTTCAGCTTGCGCGGCGTTCCCGCGACCGGGACCGGCGCTCGCCCCACGGTCTCAACCGCGATACGCGTCGTCGAGGCCGCCGGCGGGCGCGAGTTGCGCACGTTGAAGCCGAAGACCGTTGTCGGTCAGGTGCGCAAAGACGTCGAAGCGCTCTTGGGAACCATGAACAAGGACGTGGGTCTCGAAGAATTGCCCGCCCAGCTCGACATCGAGGCGGTCCAAGTCCGCGTCAAGGCGCTGGCTGGCCGGAAAACCGAGAACCCCCTGCCACTGTTGGCCGAACTGGGCTACTACCAACGGGAAAAAAGGATCCCCGAGGAGACGGTCGTCTCGCTAATGTCCAGCCTGATCGGCGAGGACGATGCCAAAGTGATCATCGGCGGCAGCGACGTCGAACGCGAGCAACTGGTGCGCAAATGGCTGCCCAAGCAGGGGCTATGACGCTTGTGCCGCCAAGATTAGAGTGTGTCGAGCACACCGCGCCCGTCCGTTGCAGAACCCTTCGCCGGAGGTAATCGACATGGTTCGCTTGTCCGCGCTGATCCTTGCATTGGCCGTCGCTAATTCGACAGCCGCAATTTCGGCGGAGTACGACGTGGTCGTCCGCGGCGGCAGCATCTACGATGGCAGCGGCGCCCCGCCCGTCTTCGGCGACGTCGCCATCAACGCGGACCGCATCGTCGCGGTGGGAAAGCTGGACGACGCGCGGGCCAAAAAATTGGTGGACGCCGCGGGATGGCGGTAGCGCCGGGCTTCATCAATATGCTTAGCTGGGCCACCCGGTCGTTGTTGGCCGACGGCCGATCGCAAGGCGACATCCGTCAGGGCGTGACACTCGAAGTGTTTGGCGAGGGCTGGTCGGAAGGACCGCTCAACGCGCGGATGAAGAAAGATCTCGTTGAGCATCAGGGCGACATCAAGTACGACGTGCCTTGGACGACCCTTTCGGAGTATCTCGAGCACCTGGTTCGACGCGGCGTCTCGTGCAACGTGGCCTCGTTCGTCGGCGCCACGACCGTGCGCATCCACGTCGTGGGCTATGAAGACCGTCGGCCCAACGCGGATGAATTGGAGCAGATGCGGCAGTTGGTTCGTCAGGCCATGCAAGAGGGAGCGCTGGGCGTCGGCTCGTCGCTGATCTACGCGCCGGCCTTTTATGCCGACACGCACGAGCTTATCGAACTGTGCAAAGTCGCCGCCGAATATCAGGGCATGTACATCTCGCACATTCGCAGCGAAGGCAACCGCTTGACCGAGGCGGTCGAAGAGCTGATCCAGATTGCCCGCGAGGCCGGCTTGCCAGCCGAGATCTATCACCTCAAAGCTGCCGGCAAGGACAACTGGCACAAACGGCCGCGCGTCGTCGAACTGGTCGAGGCGGCTCGCGCCGCCGGCACGCGAATCACCGCCGACATGTACGTGTACACGGCCGGAGCGACCGGCCTCGATGGCGCGATGCCTCCTTGGGTCCAGGAAGGGGGCTTGCAGAAGTGGACCCAGCGTCTGCGCGACGGCGAGACCCGACGCCGGGTCGCCTCCGAGATGCGCACGCGCACCGACAAGTGGGAGAACTTGCTGCTCGGCGTCCGGCTCGCCCGAACGCGTGCTATTGGTCGGCTTCAAGAATCCGGCGCTAAAGCACTTGACCGGCAAGACTCTGGCCGAAGTCGCATCTCGTCGCGGCTCGACGCCCGAAGAGACGGCCATGGATCTGGTGATCGAGGACAACAGCCGCGTCGATACGATCTATTTCATGATGGACGAAGCCGACGTGAAGGCGAACATCGCCCTGCCCTGGGTTAGCTTCGGCTCCGACGCGGCCTCCGAAGCGCCCGAAGGCCCGTTCCTCCTGTCACAGCCTCATCCGCGCAGCTATGGCAACGTCGCGCGGCTGCTAGGCAGGTATGTCCGCGATGAGAAAGTCATTTCGCTCGATGATGCAATTCGCAAGCTCTCCGGCCTGCCCGCGCAAAACCTGGGCCTCGCCGACCGTGGACTGTTGAAGCCCGGCTATTTCGCCGACGTAGTGGTGTTCGATCCGGCCAAAGTCGCGGACCACGCCACTTACGACCAGCCGCACCAATACTCGACCGGAATGCGGCACGTCTTTGTCAACGGCAAGCAAGTGCTCGCCGACGGCGAGCACACCGGCGCGAAGCCGGGTATGGCCGTGTGGGGAAAGGGCCGCAAGAAGAGCTGACTCGCACCCCCGCGAGTCTCATTCCGCCGTTCATCCTGCGGCCAGATTGTCGAAATGCGTCATCGACACGGAGGTCGGATGCAAGTTGTCGTAGGCGGGGTCGTCGCTCTGCGTGACCATCGAGATCGTGTATTCCACCGTTCCATCTCGAATGCCGTCGTCCAGACCGGTGACCAGCACGATTTCCAGCAGCATCCAGTCGGCCGGGTCGATGGTGATCGACTCCGTGACGCTGGCTTCCGTCGGCTTGGAGGAAGCGAACGTAATTGTGACCGGAGCCGTCGGCGGCGTCGCGAGTTGCACGCGGAATATCCCCGTGCCGCCAGCCTCGGTCGTGGTCAACGGCGCGCTGCCCAACACCTCGTTGACGCCTTCCGACTCCGAATAGGGCGGAGTCTGCAACCAGATCTCGAAAATGTTGTCCTTGATCTGCTGTCCCAGCGGGCCGGTCAGCGTCGGCAGCGGGCTTTGCACCTGGTTCAGCGCGTTGCCGGCCTCGGTCGGATACGCGAGCAGGGCGGAGCCCGCTCCTGCCGGCACGCTGGCCGTCAGTTGTGCGAACGCCTGGCCCTCGACAGTGATCAAATTGTAGATGCCCGTTTGGTCGAGAAAGGTGAGGGTCTGGGGGTAATCGGTTAGGAAAGTTCCCAAGGTGTCAGGGCGAGTTTCATTGGCAACGATCTCCAAGTCCGCGACCGAAACCAGGCCCGCTATGCTCGTCGCCAAATTGAATTCGACGGCCGCCGCAGGCGCGACGTTCGGGGCCGAGCCGTCAGCCGCGGACTTCAAGGCGCCCGACAGCGCCGTCACTTCGGCGCTAAAGTCGACCATCTCGGCAAACCGCGTCTTCGTTCGGGCAATCGCCGCCGCGTCGCCGTTGGCCCTGCCTCCGCGCACGTCGGCGACGAACGAATTGAAGTATCCTCGAAGGTCGTCGACCGTGATCGGGCCTGACTTGGAGATCGAGTTTCCAATCCAACCGGCAATCTGCCGGTCGGACGCGGCCAGCGAATCGGCGGTTATCGTGAGTTGAACGTTGTTGGCCGTCTTGACGAGGTCAACGTGGTCAGAGGTGCCGGCAATGAGCGAATCGACGGCTTGGCGCATGGCAATCAGGTCTGCTTGCTGGTTTTGCAAGGAAGTCACCAAGGTGGCGATGTCAACGTCGCTCGAGGCTTGTTTGATTGTCTGGTAGTCAACGAGCGCCAGGTTGGTCAACCCTTCAAGGTTCCGCAGGAATTCGCTGGTCAGAGTGCCAGACGAGGGTTGCGACCGCTGAAGGTCGAAGATCAGGAAGTTGTTATAAATCGCATGCGGGCCCGAGGCGTCCGTCAGGGTGACCGTCACGCGCCCCGAACGGAATTGAAGGTTGGTGAAATCGAAATAGGCTGGAACCGCCGTTTCGATGGTCGTACTGGTGACCACCAAGGGCACGGCAGTAACCGAGTAACCCGTCCCATCGCTGAAGGTCACGGTGGGAGGCGTAAGGATGCTAAAGTCTGAGCCGTCAATGACCAAATGCGAGCCTGCACGCCCGAGCCGTCCAGGCTGCCACGCGCGATCAGCTCGTTGATCACCTGCAGGGCGTCGAGCGCTGACAATTGGCCGTCCGGCTTGACGTCCAAAAATGGCGGTGGAACGTCCGGCTCGACGGGCGGATCCGACAACGGACGAGGGCCGCTTACGATCAGGGCGTTGATCACCTGCACCGCGTCGATCGGCGAGACGATGCCGTCATTGTTGACGTCGAAATAATTCACCGAATTCCGCCACGGATGCGTGCCGGGCTCTATCGCCGGGCTGGCCACTAACGCGACGTCCGTCCCGGGCGCGGCGGACAGCAGATGCCGATGCTCGAGCGGCTCGAGACCGCAGCGGCGACCAAGTGTCAAGCGGCATGCACCGGTGCGAGCGCGATGCGCAGAGCGTGAATTGCGCCAGCCGTTCGGCCCGCCAAAAAACGCGAACATAGGGACGACCCCCGCCGAGCAATGAGCCCGAATGCCTGGGCCTGGATTTCATGAACTCGAATGGCCGGTGGTGTCGGTTCCGCCGAATGGGGGACACCGCATGGTTGGCGCACAGCTCCATCAAAGACAGGCCGAGCCCGATTGTCAAGCAAGCACCTGCGATGGCCTGCCCCATTGGTTCCCGCCGAACTCATGGGTGAGCGATTATGCCAGGTGCGCGGGTCGTGCTCGTCGCCTTTCCCCGCTTGCGCCGTTCATCTCACTTCGCCGCGGAAATGCGAACCAGTCCGACGTCGATATATTGGCCCCCGCCAGTCTGATGGCAGTGGACCGCCAGGACGTTCTGACCCTGTTTGATCGCCGCGCGGGCTGCTTCATCGAGCGGTACTTCTTCGTAGTCGGTCGTGTACCCGGCGATCTTGGCGGCTAGCACACCGTTGATATAGATTTCGGCGTCCTCGTCGTGATGGACGCTCAAGAACAGGTGTCTTGCGTGGCGGACATCATCGGCGGTGAGCATGAATTGGCGGCGGAGCCAAATGTCCGGCGTCTTCCACTCGCTGCGCACCGTCGCGCCCGGCGTGCCTCGCGTGCCGAAGCCCCCCTGTCCCTCGGTCCACGCGCTGGCATCGAATGACGCCTCCTGCCATCCCGCCGGCGGCGCATCGAGACGGTAGTGCCACGCCGCGGCCTGCTGACGCGCCGTCGGCAGCACCGTGGCGACTTGTGGAGCGCGCGAAAAATCGCCGCGGTTCGCCGCTGCGACCCGTGTCGAGTCGACCTTGAGCACTTCCCGATCATACGTCATCAACCCGTTGGCTTCGGTTTCGACGTCGGTAATTTGCGTATAGATCGCGGCGCTCAAGCCCGGTTTGTCCTTGAGCTTCCAGACCTCGGCGAGCAAGCGTTCATATTTTCGCGTCAACTCCTCGCTCGACTGCGTGGTGCGATAGCCCCAGGTGCCTTCGGTCCAGGTGTGGCCCTTGATTCCCAAGCCCAGGCCGCCAAACTCGCCCAGCACGGCCGCGCGGCGGGCCTCGGGCTCGGGCGATCCCGGCCCGGGATAGACATGGATATCGTGGACGTCGCCGGCTGGCATGTCGTTCCAGCCGCTGGCGCAGTCGGCCAACCGCGTCGGGTCGTACTTCTTCACCCAATCGGTCAGGCGGACCGTGTCGTATTGCCCCCAGCCTTCGTTGAACACGACCCACATCACGATCGACGGATGATTGGCCAGCGAGTCGATCATCCGCCGCAGTTCCAGTTCGAACTGCGCGGCCGCCTCGGGAGTGCGATGAATCTCGCCCTTGCCCGGAGCCACGCTGGCGTCGCCGCTAGGCATGTCCTGCCAAACCAGCAGCCCCAGCTTGTCGCACCAGTAATACCAGCGCGGGCTCAACCTTGACGTGTTTTCGCGTCATGTTGAACCCCAACTGCTTCGTCATCTCCAGATCGTAACGCAGCGCCTCGTCCGTCGGAGCCGTGTACAGCCCGTCGGGCCAAAAGCCCTGATCCAAGGGGCCAACCTGGAAGTACGGTTTTCCATTGAGCAACATCCGCGTCACGTCCGGCTTGTCCGCTGATCTACCCGCGTCGGCCCGTGGGTCCTTGCCAATCGCGATTGTCCGCAACCCGCAATAGCTGCCTACCCGATCGACCACGTCGTTGCCAGCAACCAGCTCGACGTCCAGGTCGTACAGAAACGGTGACTCGGGCGACCACAACTTGGCGTCGGCAATCGGGATTTCAATCTCCTTTCCAACACTGCCCGTCGCATTGGCCACGACTCGCTGGCCGTCGCGCACCGCGATCCGCACGCGATGCTCGTCGGCAGCTGTCTCGACGTCGGTCGTGATCCGAACCGTCGCGCGACCCGCCTCGGGCCCAACGTCCGTCACGATCCGCAACCGCGACAGATGCGACTTCGCCACTGGTTCGAGCCAAACCGTCTGCCAGATGCCCGTCGTGGGAGTGTAATAAATTCCTTTTCCACCCACGACCTGTTTGCCGCGCGGCTGCGTGCCCTGGTTGCTTGGATCGAACACCCCGACAACGACTTCCTGCGGGCCGTCGGCTTTCAGCGAATCGGTAATATCGAACGAGAACGGATCGTAGCCGCCGCGGTGCGTGCCCAGTTCGCGTCCGTTGATCCATACGCGGGTCTCCCAGTCGACGGCGCCAAAGTGCAACAGCACGCGATTGCCAGACCAGGTCGACGGAATCGTGAACTGGCGCCGGTACCAGAGCCGGTCGGCATGTTCCATCAGGCCCGACAGGGCCGATTCGATTGGAAACGGCACGAGGATCCGCCGCTCAAGTTCCTTGCCCAACGGCGCCGGCTCGCCCTCTTTGCCGATGGCCAACTGCCACAATCCGTTCAGGTTCTGCCAGTCGTCGCGGACCAACTGCGGACGCGGATATTCCGGATGCACCTTCTCGGGCGAAACGTCCTTCGCCCAGCGAGTCGTCAGCGGCCCGGCCGCCGGGCGCCACTCATCGCCGCGCAGCAGGGCGGGCAAAATCAAGCTGAGGTGAATGACGGCCAGGATTCGCATGCGCGACTTTCAGTTGGGACATCTCGGCACCGAGAGAAACCGATAAGCCGGCATTGTAGCCGCAGCCTGGCGCTGGAGGAAATCAGTCTGAAGTGACATCCAAGCGATGGCCGTCGATAGGCCGGCTAAATCGCACAGAGCCGCCGGCCGAGCCGTCCCCTTCGGCATGGCTCAGTCGTCGGCTCTCCGCGCATCACCTTCAGATTCGTCCGAACCGGGGCGAGCCGGCTCCACATTCCGGATCGCGTCCGCGGGCAACTCGTTGCCGTAGATCACCGACAGGACCGCGGGCAGATAGATGTCCAGCATCGCCATGGCGGTTCCCATCAAGCGCCGGATCGTGTCGTCGTCCAGACTGTCGTCGGTGAGAATGTGGGCCGCCTGGAAGCGCAGGTCGCCTTCGTCATAGTTCATCTCGAACTTGCCGACTTTCAAGCCGCAGTTGGCCCGGGCAATCACCTCGGCGATCGCTGGACGGCACCCTGGCGGAACTCGCACTGGCGAATTTCCGAAGACCTGGAATAGGCTGTCGTCGGCATCGACGCGCGCGTAAATCCGATAATTCCCGACCGCGCCACGGAAATCCGCGCAGATCGATCGCTCGTCGCTGTTCGACCAGTAGCCGATGTGCTGCTCATCCAGATGCTGGATCAGTTTTTCGTAAGCTGCATTCATCGTAAACCTCCCTTCACTCCGTTGGGCCGACGCCGGAGAACCGCTGGCGACCCGCGTCGCGACGCCCGTCGCGGCGTGACGCGATTGCGGCGCAATAGCTTCCGGCGACCCTGCGCACTCGTCGCGGGCGAAACAAGCTGCGCAGTGCCGTCAGGATCGCTCGCAGCATGATCTGGCCCCGTCTTCCCTTCGTCTAAACGCGCCTCGCAACGTCACCGACGCGGACCGCGCCCGGCTGCACGATCTTCGCATTGATGCCCCGCAGTCGCAGTCGTTTCCCCACGCCTGAATTAAAAACCTTCACAGCATCCCGCCCAAATCGGGCCTCGAATTGCTTGCAGCCGGTGTGAGGCAAGGCGGTCACCTCGATCACGGCCGAGCCAATTTCCAATCGCGACCCGGGCGGCAAATTGTCCGCGCTCAGATCGAAGTCGACAAACAACTGATCTCCCGCCAACGGCCAACGATTCCTGTCCTGTGCCGCCAGCTCGATCGCGCGGGCGTTCATTACCGTCAGTTGCGCATCCGGATCCGCCGACCCGTCTTGCATGTGCCTGCTGCCACGGCTTTTCCAGTTGTCGCCCACGAGGCCTTCGTCCAGGTCCAAGTCGGCACTCGCCAAGACTTCCCGCTCTCCCGGCCGCGGCCGTCGCACGATCATCTCCACGACGCCCTCGTCCTTGGGCGACTGGCGGATTTCGTCCAACCCCGCTTCAAGTTCGACGCTCGTCAAATGTCTCGCGCTCATCGTGTCGGTCTCCCTCAAGGCCCTCTCTGCGCTTCAGACGTCGCGCATGCCCAGGCGGTTCGCCGAAAAGTCGAAAAAACCCGGCGATCTGCGTGAAGTTCGCCGACCGCGTCTTCGAGTCCAACCGATGGGCAGCCGAGCCGCCGTGGGGTACGATTGAAGACTCGACCGAGTGGCTCATTTCGCGGCGATCGAAGCCCAACAGTTCGCGGCCAGCCAAGCCATGATGAACATCGCCTTCCTGGATGCGATCGAGTGGGACTATGACGTGTCCACGCCCTACCAGCGACCCCTTGGCGGGTCACAGTCGGCGCTCACCTACCTGGCGGTGGAATTGGCCCGGCGGCAGGCGCGGGTCACGCTCTTCTCGGGCACCCGTTCTCCTCGCGAAGTCATGGGAGTGACGTGCGTTTCGACTCGCGGACTGCTGTGGACCGCGTTTACCCAGCCATTCGACGCGTTGGTCGTGCTTAACGGTCCGGCCGACGCCTGCTTGCAGCTTCGCCCGCACCTTGACCCCCGCACGTCGCTCGTCCTGTGGACGCAGCATGCGAGTGACCAGCCCGCCATGCAGGCGCTCGATCGGCCCGAAGCGCGCGACGCGTGGGACGCGTTCGTCTGCGTCTCCCAGTGGCAGCGAGCGACGCTGATCGAGCGATTTGGCTTGCGCCCGAGCGGCACATCGATCCTGCGCAACGCGATCGGGCCGGCCTTCGAGGGACTATTCGCAAGTCGTGACGAGCTGGCCGAGGCCAAGAGCCGGCGCCTGCTGCTGAGCTACACCAGCACGCCGTTCCGCGGGCTCGATCTGCTGGTGCCGGTCTTCGTCGCGGCGCGCGTCGACTTTCCCGACGCCGAGCTCGAAGTCTTTTCGAGCATGAAGGTCTACCAGCAAGACGAGCCGGCCGACGAGTACAAGATCCTTTACGACCAGTGCCGATCCACGCCCGGGTTGCGTTACGTGGGTTCGGTGCCCCAACCACGGCTGGCCGACGCGTTGAAGAGCGCTTCGGTGCTTGCTTACCCCAACACCTGGGCCGAAACAAGCTGCATCGCGGTCATGGAGGCGCTGGCCGCCGGCCTGTTCGTCGTAACCACCGATTTGGGCGCGCTGGCCGAGACCACGATGGGTTTCGGGGCCTTGGTTCCCATCGACGTCACCAACCAGAGCCCCACCGATTTTGCCCGAGCTTACCTGAACCGGCTCAAAGAAGTCCTCCGCCACCGGGCCGCCGACCCCCGCGCCTTCGCCGCCGCCCGGCTGGAACAAATCCAAGCCATCAACGCCGAGTGCACCTGGCGCGTCCGCGCCCAACAATGGGAGCAGGCCATCGCCGGCTGGAAACAAGCCCGTCAGCGGGCAAGCTGAGCGGCAATCAAGTGCCGAAACCACGAAGAACGGCAACGATTGCAATCCATTCCCTTCAGTAGCGGCGCAGGGATTCGAACCCCGGACACGCGGATTATGATTCCGGGCGTGGCAGGCGGCCGCTGGGGCGTTCTGGCGGGCGAATTGTCGGGGAGCTGCTAGCGGGATCGCAGTCGCGGGCGGCGCGGCGGCGAACTAAAATGTGCCGCGGGTCCTGGCGATCGCCGTTTGACGCCCAGGGACGGGTGCGACCTCGCTCGGGTCGCTGCGCGGCTGCAGCCGCGTGGCGGCTCGGGCATGTGAGGCAGAACCCCGCGGGGCTACTTCTTGACCAGGCGCGTGCGGAGGGCTTCGACTTCGTCGTTGCTCATCACGCGCAGCACGCGCACCGTGTTGGTGCTGCCCAGGGCCGTGCCGTACTGTTTCGAGTCTTCGACGATGAAGATCTCGTCTTCCAGGTCCACGCGGTTGCCGTCGGACAAGTTGCGCGTGCCGACCCCCTTCACCCAATACAGGGCTTTGAGGCCCCGCGTGCTCTCGCGCGTCCGATAGATCACGTCGGCCAAAAGGTTCGACTCGTCGACGACCTGGCGGATCTCCGGATCGGGAAATTCGAGCCGGCCGACCTGGCCGATCCGCAGCGGGCCGCGCAGAAACGGGGCGAGCGGTTCGGTGCCCGCGTTGATCTTCGGCAGCCGCTTCTTGTCGTCGGCCACGCGCGCGGCCAGGCGATTGACCACGTTGTCCTTCGCGACCTTGCTCTCAAAGAACACCGGCCCATCGCCGGAAATCGAAACCTCTTTTCCGAGCTTGGGGTTGATGCGGCCGCCCCGGCAGCGGCGCAGGAGCTGCTCGCGGAAGAGCATGTTCTCCTTGGCGCGGGTCACCAGCACGGCCCGCTGGTCGGCCGAATCGTTGCGAAAGAGATCCACGTCGGGCTCGACCCGTTCGTCCGCGGCGTGGACCGCGATCGGGCACAACAGGATGGCGGCCAGGCAGAGACGCAGAGTGGTCTTCATGGGGGGGTAGTTTATCACGCTAGCAGCTCCCGTTCAACAAAATCGCGTGGGTCGGTACCATGGGACACCAGCGGCCGAACCACCGGCACCCACAACCGGAGGAAACCAGCATGAGCGAGCGCAAGTGGCAGGACGTGGTCACCGAACCGTGGCGGCGGTACCATCGGCGAAACTCCGAACTCTACGCGCAGCTCCGCGTGCTGATCGCGATGGGCTTCGAGTCCAGCGAGCTGTGCGTCGTGCACTACGCGCGCGGACCCAAGCAGGTCCAGCCGCGGCCTTCGGCGGTCAGGTAGGCCACCAGCGATTAACCAGCGCGTTGCCCCAACGGTTTAGCCAGGCCTGGCGCTCGTCGCAGTTGCAGGTCGGCTCGTCGGGGGGCAGCTCGACCAGGACGCAGTTCATCCCGCCCACCACGCGATGGCGGCCGCGGGCCGCGGCGTAAAGCTCCTTGGTGATCCCCCTACGGGCGAATGCCGCTTTCAGCCGATCGCCCCACCCGACGACAGAACAGCCGTTGTAGTATCGCTCTGTGGTCGTTGTCGCGCTATGCCCGCAGCGTTTGCAGAGCTGCGAGAATGTGCCGTCGCCGTTGTCGGTCGTCTCGAACTCGCAAAGCATTTCAGTTTACAACTAGGGTTACCGTGGCGGGTTGCATTAGGCACACCGCAGGGGCGCCGGCCCGCCGCCGGCGCATAGGTAGCCCTCGGGGTAACCCGGGTTGTCGGCGTCGCAAGTCGAGGGGATTTGAGTTGTCGAAAATGTTCCGGTACAACGCCACACGTCGCCCACAACCGGGATGTTTGGCGTGAGGAAAAACGGTTGCTGGCTACAAAGGCTGCTTCCGCCTGGTGACTTTTTGAATTGAATTCCGAGGGCGCACACGTTTGGACCGCTGCTCACCAGAACAGGAAATACGGAGATCTCGAAACGAGTGTAGCCGGCCCACGTGAAGCCGCACGGCGTCGGCGCTGGCGACGCGCCGGCGCAATAGGTCGAGTTGTCTACGTAGCCGTCGAATTGGCATCCGCCCGGCAAGATCGGCAAATTAAACGTCGCGTTAAGCCAGGCTTCGCAACAGCCGGCCAGACCCGAGTAGACAGCCGTATTCGATTGCGCGCCAGCGATAATCACCTGACAAGAATTCAGTTTGAAGAAATTCGCGCAGCTACCCGTGCAGTGCGTGCAACCGTGGCTAAGGTGGTTCGTGCCGGATACGCTCTTCCATACGAGATGGTTGGTTCCCGACACGTTTTTCCATGCGAGCGGCATTAGCAGAGCGTCCCCACGTCGACGTCGGTCGCGGCGGACTGGGCGGCGTTGGCCTTCCCGAGCAGGTCGGTCGTTTTCTTTTGCAGCTTCTTGTTGGCGTTGTCGACCAGCGAATCGGTGACCGACGGGATGACGTCCCACGCGACGGACTCGAGCAGGTAGTCGAGACTGCCGCTCGACCAGTCTTCCGAAATGATGGCCTGATCGTTGTCCGCTCCCGCCCAGTGAAGATAGTTCCTGGCCAAGGTGGCCGCCGGCACCGAGCCGCCGTCCAGCGCGGTGAGGGTGTCGATCGGCGCCGACGCGGTGCCCGACGTCAGCGCTCCGTTCAGGAGACACTTAAAGCGGCGCGAGCCTCGGCCACTTCCCGCAAAATACGGTTTGCCATCGATCCAGTCGAGGATCACCCAAGTGTCGATGGCTAACGAGCTGAACTTGTTGAAGACTCCGGTGACGTTGGCGCCGGTGTCCGTCTCGCTGCCCGGCGTGCCGGTGTAAATGCTGACCGTGCCCGTTGCACCCGTTGCGCATTGGGCGTCGGTTTTGCCCAGCACGGGCCGGGGCGAAACGCCCAGCCGCACCAGGCCCCACTTCGTGCCCGTGCCGCTCTCCTTCCACAGGATCTGCGCGCCCCGGAGAATTCGGTCTTCAGCTTGGTGCAGTCGCTGTTCTTGACGTCGGCATGGGTGTGGCTGGCGTGGCCGACGTCGAGCTGCACGGGCACGATGCCGTCGAGGGCGCACATCCGCACCGCGGCGCTCGTCGCCGGCTCCAGCAGCACGGCGAACTTCGAATAGTGGTCGGCCGTGGTGGGCGTGATTCCCTTGAGCGAGGGCCGCGAGCGAAACTCGTTGAGATTGTCGGTGGGCGTAATGCCGGCGTTGTCGATGCCCAAAATCTCGAACGCGTCGCGATCGCCGCCGCTGTTGTTCTGGATCAACAGCGTGTCAAAGTCGCGCGACCCGCCTCCCGTGCCGGCGCGAAAGCCGCCCAGCTGCGCGAGCCACCAGCGGCGCATCGCCAGCACGTCGTTCCACAGGGCGGCCGAGATGTCGATCTCTTGGCCGGCTCGGACGTTGTTGAAACCTGCCATGGGGAGCCTACGTCGTTCCGATCCCCAACCGGGAAAAGTCGGCCGGGTCGCAGATTTCCTCGACGTAGGCGGCCAGCGGCACCTTGGTCGTGGCCTTGGCCGTGGCGTCGAACACGTCCTCGTAGCGCACCCACAGGTATTCCCAGGCCTTTTTTTCGATGCCCGTGATGGCGCCGCACGACAGGCCGGTGGCGTGCACGCCGGCCTCGAAGCTGAAACTGATCTCGGCCGTGTCCTCGTCCTTCTTGCCGCCGGTGCTGCCGCGAAAGATGACGGCGCCGGCCGGGAAGACGCGGAAGGGCGCGTTGTTGTAGTGGTGCGAGAGGGCCGCCAGGATCAGGCCGTAGGTCATCGTGCAGGCGGCCAGCGGCAGCGTGTGCGTCTCGGTCCACTTGAACACGGAGACGCCGACCTCGACGCCCTCGACGCCGTCGGCCGTGACGCCGATGGCGCCTTTGAAATCGGGCGCCGTTTTTCCCGGCGGAGCGTATTTGTTGATCGTCCGCTTGCTCTGGGTGATCTTGGCCGTGCCGCCGGTGGTGTCGAAGTTGAGGGTGAACTCGCCGACCTGCGACGGCTTGCGCGGGCCGTAGTGCACCGTCACGCTCACCAGGCCGCCTTCGGCCATCTCGAACTCCATCGTCTGCTTGACGATCGTGCGACCGCTGGGGCGCGTCAGGCTCAGCGGCGCGATGCCGTCGATGAAGATCTCCGCCTCGTCCTGGTTGGCCGCGCCGGCCACCAGGTAGATCAGGTCCTTCTCGTCGCTGTCGGCCGAGACCGAGCCGTTGCCCGAGTCCCAGCGTTCGTCGTAGATGATCGGCATGGTGATTGTGGCGAAGTGATTACGCGCGAAATGGTGGGAGAGTTACGCGCCTACGCGGCGGGCTGCCGGGAGCCCCGGCTGGCGAAATACGTCAGTGGAACATCGTGCGTTGGGTGAGTGCGGTTGTTGCTGCGCGCCGCAGTTTGGCGCGCTTGCTGCGTCTACTGGCACCGGCACCTTGCCGGCCGCCGGCGGCTTCGACTAGCTGTGCACGGGCTTGTTGTTTTTCTTGGTGTTGGTGGCGGTGGCCTTGGTATTGGCGGCGATTTCCGCCTGCACGTCGCCGCCGCCCAGGCCGCCGACGACCGCGGCGTTGAAGGTGCCCGAGACGTCGATCTTGTCCTTGGCCAGCTTGTCGAGCTCGTTGGGATCGGGCGCGCCGTTCTGCGCATTCTTGGCACGGTCTTCGGTGGCCGCGTCACGCGCGGCTTTTGCCGCCTCGACCGCCGCGTCGAGCTCTTCCTGCGCCTTGGCCAGTGCGTCATTGGCGCCGTCCGCGCCGCCGCGGGTCCGGTTGCGAAAGTTCTCGCCGGCGGCACGCGTCCGCTCCTGGGCGGCTGCGTCGAGGTTGTCGAGCTTGCCGCGCAGCGCGTCGGCCGTGGCCGCGGTGATGGCTTCGGCCGTCTTCGTCGCGTCGCCTTTGACGTCGGGCTTCTCGTCCTGCAACTGGGCCAGCCGGGCTTCCAAACCGGTCAGGAACCGTTCGAGCTCTTGGGTCGTGGCGGTTTGCCCGTTCTGGTCGACGAACGAGCCGCCGTTGGCCTGGGCCTTCGCCAGGTCCTCCTTCGCCGTGGCGATCTCGCGCTGCGTGACGTCGATGCCCGACTGGCGGGCCTTCTCGGCTCGGGCCTGCTCGGCCTTCATGTCGACGCCGAGCAAGCGTTTGTTGCCGTACTTCAGAAAAAATTTCGTGAGCTTGTTCTCGATGCCCTGCCACATATCAATGATCGCGCGAGCCGCGACCGTGAACACGGCCACCAGTCCCTCGGCGAAGCCGGCCCACAGGTTGGCCATGCCGGTGACTACCGTGCTCCAGGCGCCCGCCAAGTCGCCGCCGGCGATCTGGGTGCCGATCGTGCCGAGGAAGTCGCCGAACGATCCGCCCACGGCCTCCGATAGCGCCGCCACGCCTTGCAGCAGTGCCACGCGCAGGCCGGCGACCGCGATCGTGCCAGCCAGGGCCAGGTCGCCGGCCAGGAGTGCGTCTTTAATGCCCCCGAACGTTTGCGTGAACGTCGACAGCAGATCTCCAAACAAACTGGTCAAACCGCCGACTGCCGCCTGGCCCGATTGGGTGTAAAGGGCCCAGATGGCGGCGCCCGCGATCAGGGCCGTCGTGATCAGGCCAATCGGCGAAAGGACAAACGCCAGCAGGCCGCCCAGCACGCTGACGGCCGTGCCGAACAGGCCCGCGATCGTGACGCCGGTCGCCAACGCGGCGCCGATCGTGGTCAATACCCAGCCCAGCGCGAGTAGCGCGGCGCCCGCGGCGGCGACGCCAATCGCGATGCGAAACACCAGGCGGATGAAATCTTGGTTTTCCTTAATCCACGCGATCGTGTTGCTGGTGACCTCGGTGACGGTGGCGGCGAGCTGCTTCATATCGGGCAGCAGCGCGCCGCCGATGCTGATCGACACCATTTTGATCAACTTCCAGACGGTGCTGATCGCGTCGCCAAATGCCTCGGCCGACTTGGCGGTGTCGGTGTCCCAGGCCAGCCCCAAACGCTTGGCCTCCTCGCGCAGGGCGGCCATGCCCGCGGCGCCCCCCTCGAACATGGGCAGCAGCTTGGTGCCGGTCTTCCCGAAGACGTCCATTGCCAGGTTGTTCTTGACGAGCGGATCTTGGATCTTCGACAGGGCCTCGCCGAACATGGTCAGTTGTTCGTCGGGCGTTTTGCCCTTCAGGTCCTCCATGCTGATGCCGAGCATGTCGAAGCTGCGCTCGGTGTCTTTGTTCCCGCCGGCGACGTCGCCGATCGCCTTCTGCATCTTCTTGACGCCGCCTTCCAACGTCTCCATGTCGGCGCCGCTCTGATCGGCTGCGTAACCCAGCTCGCTGAGCGCTTCGACCGACATACCAGTCCGCTGGCTCATATCGACCAGTTCGCTGCCGGCGTCGGCAAACGTCTTGGCAAAGCCCAGAAAGCCCGTCACGGCCGCCACGCCGGCGCCTGCCACCTTCAGGCCGGCCGAGCGGACGCTCGTGCCCCAGCCGCTGATCGACTTCTGCGCGCTCTTCAGGCCTTTGACCAGGGCGCCGTTGCGCGTTGTGATCTCGACGTAGGCTGCGCCGGCGCGGATTTGGGAACCGAGACCCATGGGAAGCAGTCGTTGGTGGTCAGTGGTTAGTGGTCAGTGATCAGGACAGAACTTCGTACATCGCCCGCGGGTGCTACCCGCCGTGGTCGGGCAGGAACGCTTTGAGCCGGTGAATGGTGCGCGGTGTGAGCCGCCCGTGGCCTCGGCCGCTGGTCTCGAAGGGGTTGAAGTGGCGCGGATCGCGCATCTGATGTTTCTTCCGCCACTGGTTGTGGATGAGCGCGGCCAGCAGGCTCGTGCGCTGCCACTCGTCGCGCCGTACGCCGTCGGCCATCCACAGCAGCTCGCGGAGCGTGTGCGGACCGGGATCTACCCCGGCGACGCCGGCGAGCTCGTAAATGAGCCGTTCAACTCCGCGAACGCCTCGGTAATCCTTCGCTCGATGGCGGCGTCGAATTCGGGCGAGTCGACGCGCTCGCGCGCTCTTTCCAGTGCCAGGGCCTCGAACTTTTTCAGCTTGGCCAGCGCGGTGCCGATCAGTTCGCGTTGGCCTTTCGGGAAAAAATCGCGGAGGTCCTCCAGCAGCGCGACCGTAGCGCTCTCGATCACGTCGCCGGCCATCAGCTCGCCGAACTGCTCGTCGCTGATGTTCCGCTCCTGGCATTGCCTCTGGCACAGCACGTACACCACGTTGACCAGCAGCACGGGATCGGTCGCCAGCTGCTTCATCAACGTGCCCTTCTTCTCGACGACCGCCAGCAGGTTGACCGGCGTGCCGTCGTCGTCTTTGAGCAAGTCGCGCACGCGCTTGATCGTGGTGACGTTGACCGCCACCAGCCAGTCGGTGCCGGTCGCGTCGGTGAATTTGTGGGCCATGGATTGGGAGCGTTTCGGTTGGGGGTTTGGGAGTGAAGAGTCTCCGACGGCACGCGAGCCGCGTGGGGCGGTATAAGAGGAAGTCTTTGTAATATTCGCCGCCGGTCGTACCGGCCGCCGGCCGCGCAGGGCAGTTCTTATTGGCTCTTTTCGTTGAAACGGGCTTCGCAGAAGAAGCCGGTGCCGAGGGCGCCGCTGCCGGCGTTGACGGTCATCACCAGCTCGAACACGTCGCCGGCGACGTAGGCGACCGCGGCCGGGTTGAGCGTGGCGGCCTCCACCACGCGGGCCGTGTTCGCGTTGTCCAGCACGATCGTCGACGACAGGACCGTCGTGCCGTTTTTCTTCAGGTCGACGGTGGTCGTGGCGTTGCCCGTGAGCACGCCCACCACGCCGGCCACGAAGTCGATCAGCGTCCCGGCGAAGCGGGCGGTAAAGATGGGGATCGTGGCGGCCGTCGTCGTCGTGGCGCTGGCTTGCGCGTACGAGCCCCGCTGCTGGTGCTGAACCTTCGTGGCCTGGATTTGCGCCTCGACGGGATCGCGTCGTCCGTAATACATCCCGACGGCGGGTCAAACGACTTGGGCGTCAACCGGTTGCACGACAGGTCGTCGTTGATCTTGGAAGCCATTTTTCAACTCTTACTGGCCTGTCTTATTGGCCTGCGCGGCCGGCGGTGGCGAGCCGCCACGGGCGATTTACGAGGAAAAACGCGGAGCGTTTTTAACGGGCACCCGGTCCTACCGGGCCGCCGGAGGCATCTTTTTTGTCGTTTGCTACTCGTCGTGATCGCTGGCGGCGTGGGCGGCGTCCGGTGCGGCCGCACTCGTCAGCGTCGGCGATGGCACCTGGTCGCAAACGAACAGCACGTCGCTGGCGCGGACGTAAACGAACTCGGCCTGGGCGCCGGCGTTGGCGGAGCCGAACCGCAGCTCGGCGACCTTTTGCTGCGCGGCGAGCAGCGTGGCCTGGTCGTCGCTGGCCGGCCGGGCCTGGTCGCAGACGGCGATGATCTCGGCCGGCGTGACTTCCAGGTAGGCGTGCTCGAGCTGCTTGGGCGTGTGCAAGCCGGCGACGCGCGTGGCGGCCCGGGCCCGCAGGGCGGCGAGCTGATCTTGGGTGAGCATGGTTGTGTCCAGTGGTCAGTGGTTAGTGGTCAGTCTTCTTCGTACATCGCCCACCGCGGCTCGCGGTCTAGGCGACGGTCATCCAGGTCGGTTCGTTGGCGCTGATGGCCACTTCGGCGACGACGGCGATCGAGACGCCGCTTTCCAGCGGCTCGTCGAGCGGAAATTCCATCACTTCCATGTCGGCGCGCAGGCCCTGGGTGCCGCTGGTGGCGATGGCCCCGTCGACGCAGGCCAGGTCGAGAATGGTGCCGCTGTTCATGCTGCCCAGCAGGACGGTGAAATCGTCGTCGCCCGGGTCGTAGATCTGCTTCCAGTTGAGCGCGGCCTCGATCTTGGCGCCGCGCTTTTTGACGTACTTGCTGCCGCGCACCTTGAATTCGCCGCGGCCCTTCGAGTTGGGCATCGACAGATCTTCGACGTTGGTGATTTCGTTCCACGTGGGCGAGCCGTAGGTGCCCGAGTTGCGGTAGAGTTTGCACTCGCCGCCGAGTAGCTTTTTGTCGGCCATGGTTCATCTCGTTCGGTTGGTGGTGGTCAGTGGTCGCGGACGGTGTTGGCCCACAGATTGGGAAACGTTGGGGCGACGCGCTCCAGCGCCGGGCCCATGTAGGGAAACTTGTGGTACCGCAGCGTCTTGCGGAAGCGGTGGCCGCGAACTTTGATGGTGCGCGTGATCGTGCCGCCGTGTTCGAGCAGCCCCGGCACGGCGCCCTGGTCGCCGTTGTAGCGCACGGGTCCGGCCACGACGCTGTCGTGCGCGAAGTCGTAGGCGAACCACACGCCGTCGCGCAGGCCGCCTTCGTGCTTGCGCGGCGGCTCGCCCGGTTTGGCCGAGTCTCGTTTGCGCGGCTGGCCTTTCACGGGCCGGCCACGCTTCGCGCCGCTCTTGCGCAGCAGATCGCGGGCGGCGGTGCGCACGTGCGCGCCTGCGCGGCCCAGGTTCTGACGGCCGGCCGTTTTGCAGGCCTCCATCACCTTGGGGCGATCGAAGAAGGAATCGGTTGCGTTGTAGGCCAGGCCGAACATTGCTTAGCTGCTTACCCCAAAATCCGGTAGGAGAAGACCGCGTCGCACAGCACGACGCGTTCTTGCACGAAGTGTTCGGGCGAATAGGACGCGCGAATGTGGGTGTCGGTTTGGATCGGTCGGCTGCCGTCGGTGAGGCGCGCCAGCGGCGTGTTTTCAACCACCTCGGCCAGTTCCTCGGCCAGGGCCAGGCATTCGTCGCCGAGCTCGTCTTCGTCTTTCTCGGGGTTCAGCTTGGCCAGCACGCTCACGTTGACGTCGAATTCGAATTGTTTGCTGGTGCGGGTCAGGTTGGTTCGGCGAATACCCGCCTTGAACACGGCCACGCGCAAGCCGTCGGCGGCCAGTTCGTCGAGTGCCAAGCGCGGGCTGAAGTAGCGCTTGGCCTCGAAGTCCTGGCTGAATTCCCCCTCGTTGAGCACGTCGACGATCTGGTCGGCGATCTGCGTCAGGCGGGCCGGGTTGTCTATTTTCGTGGGCATCAGGCGATTTGCTTGGTGTGGATCCGCAGTTGGCTGCCGTCGGGGTCGCTGAACACAAAGCACTTCTCATTGCCCAGCGGCATGACTTCGAACACGCGGCCGCCGCGGGACAGGCGATCGCCAGGGGCCGGGTGCACGGCCTGGCTGTTGATCACCAGGTCAGCCGCGGCCACCAGGAAGTCGGTTGCCGTGGCCGGGACCGTCAGCCCCGATTCGTCGATCGCTTCGTACTGGGTCTTTCCTTGCGTGGCGTTGAGGGTCGGGATCGTGCCGGCTGGGCACTGGTAGGCCCAGGCGTCGCCGGCCACCGCGCGGATTTGCGCGAGGCCGGCGGCGAGCTGGTTGCTGAACAGGGACATGGGCGTAGTGGTCAGTGGTCAGGACGCGCCGGCGACTAAAACACCATCGACAGGGTGCTTTTCTTGGTGCTCGCGTCGACGGTGGCCACGCCGACTTGTTTCAGGCGCACGTAGCTCTTGATGTCGGACGGGATGCCGAGCCGCTTGCTGACGGCCGCGGCGCCGGCGCCGCCGGCACCGGTCACCACCAGCACGTTCGGATACAGGTCGACCGCCGTGCCGAAGGCCGGATCGGTGTCGTGCTGCAGGCTGACGGTGTACGTCTTGGTGTCGGGCAGCTCGCCGGTGGTCATCAGCGGGATCTCGACGAGGAACTCGGCTCGGGACACGAAGTCGGCGCGGCTCGATTGCTCGAGGTTGATGCCGTCGGAATAGTTGGTGGCCGCGCCGGCCGGGAAGGCCTTCTGCACGGTCAGGTTGGCGTCGCGAATGTTGGGGCCCATGGTCGGTACCTTTGGAAAGTGACTGGCTTGAGAAGAACGCGCCTACGCGGCGGGCGACCGGTGCGACCGGTGGCGGGTGTACAAAGGACTCCTCGTATCTCGCCCCACGCGGCTCGCGTGCCGCCGGAGGCTCTTGGGTTTTCGTTTGCTCATTTCGCGCGAAATGACGCGGCCTAGCTGATGGCCTCCGTGTCGACGAGCGACTCGGTGGCGTAAATCGGAATGCCGCCCACCTCGGTGGGCATGGGGGCCGGCGCGCCGGTGGCGTTGGTCGCGGTGCGGCTGGCGCGGAGTTGGTTCAGGCCGCGCTTCGTGGTGAAGAGCATGTCGAACGGCTTGCTGGCCGGCGACAGCGCCAGGAAGTTGAAGATCAGCACGTCGGAGAGCGTCTTGCCGGCTTGCGCCGTGATGTTCTTGATCCGCCCGCAGGAGAACTTGGCGCCGACCTGCAGGCCGGGCCGCGCGGTGAGTGACTGGCAATAGGCGTCGAACGGGTTGGCGGGCGTGTTACCGTCCAGTACGCGCTGAATGGTCAGGTCGGACAGCTCGAAGTTGGCGCCCAGTCCCCACACGAAGCCGCAGTCCTGGCGGCCCCAGCGCACGCCCCACAGGCTGGTGGCGCCGTTGGCCGTGGTGCCGGTGGCATCGAGGACCATTGACGCGTCGACGGCGGCGATCAGGCCCGGGAATCCCTTGTTGGGGTCGGTCGCGAGGCCGTAATAGAACTGGCTGGCGACCGTTTCCATGCCGGCGCCCATCATGGCGATGGCCTCGTCGGCGATGTAGGCCTCCGCGCCGTCCTCGGCCTCCTTGGCCTGCGCCACGTCGGCCTCCCAGCGCGGGTTCATCAGGAAGGCCTCGACCAGGCGGTTCTCGATTTTGCCGTGCGTGGCCGCGGTGCCCTCGTTGACGTTCCGGAAGCCGACGGTGGGCTTCGAAGTGCGGACGCGGGTTTTGAAGTTCACGCCCTTGATGGGGCGCGAGAAGCCGAGCGTCAGCTCGGGAATGGACTTGATCGACTCGTCGATCAGGCCCACGACCTGGTCGGAGCCGTTTCGTTTGGCGATGTCCAGCAGGGTGGGATAAGACATTGCTCAGGTTCCTCGTTCGATTTTCGTTTGGAGAGGTGAGTGTGTTGGCGGGAAGTGGTTTACAAAAACTGGCCTATGCGGCTCCTCGTATACTGCCCCACGCGGCTCGCGTGCCGCCGGAGGCTCTTCTTATTTGGGCAGCTTGATGGCCGCGGCGATCTTGGCGTGGTTGTCGTTGCCGGTTTTGGCGGCCATTTCGGCGGCCCGGCGCTGCTGGTCGGTTTGCTCGGTGGCTTCCGGCGTGCTGCTGAGCGCGGTCTGCTCGCCGCCCAGCCTGGCGACGGCCGTCTTCAGCGTGGCGTTTTCGGTTTGCAGGGCCTTGATCCGTTCGCTCGTGGCGGCGGCGAACTTGGTCTGGGCCTCTTCGAACGAGAGGCCTTGGACGAACCAGACGGCCCCTTGCTCACCGAAGGCGTCGAGATATCGCTGGCCCGGACCGGGCTTTGCCACGTGCTGGTTGGCCTGCTCGCCGGCGGCCGGCGCCGCTGCGGCCGCGGCGGGCTTGGCGGCGCCGTTCTCGGCCGGCGTTTTAACTTCGGCCTCTTCGCCCTCCGCAACGGTCTCTTCGGCCGTCTCGGTCGCTTCGGCCGCGGCTGCCGCGTCGGCGGCTTGCTTGGCTTTGTCGGCTGCGATCTGCGCGGCGGTCTTGTTCTTGGTAACGGGCATGGCTGCCTCCGGGTGTTTGGAAAAGTTGGTTTGAGCCGCGCGCCGTTCAACGATTTGGCGGCGAAGTGAAAACGCGGCCTCGGTATCCCAGTCGGTTCCGTACGGGCACACCGCGACGCCGCGCAGCACCCATTTGCGGGCGATCAGGCCCGGGCCGGTGAACGTGTACCCGTTGACCTCGGCGGTCATCCCCTCGCCGACTTCCTCCAGCACCAGGCGGATCGGGTCGAAGAAGATGCTTCCCTGGTAGGGCACGCCCAGGCCGCTCTTGTGAATCACCTCGTTGGCCCGATCATCGTCGACGAATGGCACCAGCTGGCCGGTGACCACGAGGCCGTCATTGTCGGCTTTGAACTTGTCGCCAAAGCCCAGCACCTCGTCGGCGCAGTGGCAGTAATCGAGCGGGATCGTCGGATGGTCGGTCTGCATGCCGGCCATGTCGTGCACGATGCGGCCGAAGTACCAGTTGAAGACCACCTGGTTGCCGCGGGCGCGGATCGTGATCGGCTTGGTCTTGCCGGCGGCATCGCCGCCCGCGTCGATCGCGACGTCGGCGTCGAAGCGGCAGGCTTCGAGCGGCGGCTGATCGCTACGCGTCTGCGTGTCGGGAGACACGTGTTCGGCAGCCGGGCTAGGCCGCGGTTTTGTCTTGGTGGGGGGCATCGTTGACCAGGGCGGCGATCAGTGCGTTGTCGGTGTTGGTGTTCAGGGGCAGGCCGGCGTCGACGAGGAGTTGGGACTCGTGCGCCAGCTCGGGCAAAATGTCTTCTTCAAACGAAAGGCCGCGGGCGGCGCAAATGCGGGTACGGGTGTTGATGCCCAGCGCCAGTTCCTCTTTGAGCCCCAGGACTTCCTTCAGCGGATCGAGCCACGGCAGGCCGATGTGGATCCACTCGCCGGCGGTGAGCATGGCCGGGTCGACCCCGGGCAGCTCGCCTTCCAGGAGCGACATGAGGAACTGCCAGCCGCTCCACCAGTCGAGCAGGTCGCGGTTGTCGTCGCGTTTGCTGACGCAGGCCCGCTCGTAGTCCAGCCGCGCACCGCGCGAGCCGCTGTAGTTGGTGAAATTCTCGGCATAGATCGAGTACGGGATGTCGAGCGCTTCGAGCGCCAGCATGATCACGAACTGGCAAAAGGCCTGCATCTCGGTGCTGGGCGTATTGCTCTCCAGAAACTTGGCATCGTCGCCGGGGTCCAAGTCCAAGAACACGGGGCCCTTGCCGAAGTCGATCTGATAGCCGGTGCCGTCGTCGTCGGTTTCCTCGGTCTTGAATCCGTCGCCGTCATCGCCGGCTAGTTTGCGGAAGATGGCCAGCGCGAAGAGCTGGCTGACCTTCATTTTGGCGCGGGCGTAATCGATGCCCTCGTACAGATCGCGCAGCTCATTGAATGCCGTCTTCAAGGGCGACACGCCGCGGACCTGGTCGAAGCGGTCGAAATAGCCGTGCAGGTAGGCGTTGTACGCCGGCACCATGCGCTCGAACGTGAACGACGAGTCTTGCAGCAGGGCCGCGGGGCCGCGGCGGCTGACGGCGTAGCGCGTGGCCCGGCCGGCCTGGTCGATCTCGACGCCGTGCACGATCTTGGTCAGGTCCAATCCGGCGGGCGGCGCATTGCCGACGCGGAGCCGGTCGCCTTCGACCCATTGCAGCGTGCGGTTGGCGAGGCGCACCGGCAGCACATCGCCGTCGACGGTGCGGCGGGCCTCGGCCAGGCGGAGCGCCCGTTTACGGCCGTGGCGGCCGGCGGCGTCGAACAGGGCGGGTTTGCTGCGTTCGGCGACGATCGCCTCCAGCTTCTTGTCGAGCTCGCGGTTGCCCGTCTTGGCCTTGTACGTGAACGTGGTCACGTAATCGATGTGGCGGCGGACCATCCAGGCGGCCAGCGTGAAGTTGCGTACGGTGTCGCGACCGCCGCCGAGCAGCTTGCGGCGGTCGGCTTCGTTGGCCTCGTTGTCCTCGGTGCGCAGGATGCTCGTCGGCGCCTTCCGCTTGTTTTGCGGATCCACGGCGTCATAACCGAACATCACGTGCCGGGCGTGGGCCAGCTCGGAGGCGGTGATGGGCGCGATCGGGGACGAAGCGTGGGCGGCGCGAATCAAGCGGGAACCGTGCGAAGTGAGGAGGACAGGACGAGGAGGCGACCTAACCGAGTTTGATTTGTGCCGCGCGGGGGCGGCTGCCGTTTTCGCGGGCCAGCTTGGACTTCCAGAAGCTGTACTTCGCTTCCAGATCGGCGTAGGCGACCTGGCCGCCGTCGACGTTGACGCTGGTCATGCCGGCGTTGGCCAGCAGCAGCGCTTCGTACTTGGCGACCATCTGGGCTGCGAAACTCATACGCTTTCAACCTACGCGACGATCCGGCCGACCCCTAGCGCGGCGCGCGAAGATTTGGCAAGTAATAGTGAGATTCTCATTATTATTTTTCAGCCCGGCTGGAACTCGAAGCTTTGCTCGATCCGCGTCTGGCCGCAGTCGTCGCAAATGGCGCGGCTGCGCACGATGCGGTTGTAGGGTTCGTTGCCAATCGTGCCCTCGAACTCCTGCACGGTCTGGCTGCCGGTGAGTGTGCGCTTGGTGCTCTGGCAGTTCGGGCAGTTGGCCGGCTTGACGTTGACCACGGTGGCGACGTTCTTGCTGCCGACGGGGCGGCCGTTCTTTTTCTTGGCCATGATGGGGCGCTCCTGTTGGTTCACTCGATGTAGGACACACGTTTGCGTCGGGATGGCCGGGGCGGCCGTGGTGGGCGGGCCTTGCCGGCCAGCACCGCGGCGCCCTCGATCGAGGCGTCGACGGCGCAGCCGACCAGGCAGTCGTTCCAATGGTTGTCGGGCTTGTTCGGCGGCAGCTGCCACTCGATCACTTCACGCCCCTTGGCCGCGACCATCACGGGCTTCTCGGCCGTGTTGTGGTCGGCAAACATGCGGTGTTCGCCGGGCCGTTTGCCAAAAATGGCGAGGCTTCCGCGGCCGCCGGCGGCGGTGCTAAAGCGCTTTTGCGTTTCGGTTTTCCAGTGGTTGGTGTCGAACGTCAGGTGGCGCAGGCCTCGCACGTCGGTGGCCCGGCCAATCACCCATTCCTCGCCGCGGCGCTCCCCTTCCTTCTTCGCCCACTGGCTGATCGGGCGGTCCTTGGCGCCGATGCCGCGGCCATGGCTGGCCAACAACTGCGCGGCGTGCTTCGATTGCCGGCAAAACTTCTTGACGGTTTTGGTCTCGTAGCTGGCGTCGATTTGCAATCGGCCGATCTTGAGAATGGCGCCGTCGGCCCGGCGGAACTCGCGGGCCAGCAGTTGATCAACGAGCGTGTCGAGGGCCTGGTAGAGCTGCTCCTCGAGACTGGCGGCGTCGGGGATCTCGTCGCCGATCGTGCGGGCCAGGCTGGTCAACGTGAAGTAGGCCCGGTCCTGCTCGGGCCAGGTACCATAGTCGAGCACGGCGCCGTCGAAGTCGCCACTCCAGCCGGCGATCAGCCAAAACAGCACGTCCTGCTGCACGTCGATCTTGGCGTTGACGATCGAGACGAACTGCGGCAACGCGCCGCGATCGAGATGGTTCAGCTTTTGCGTGATCTCCGCGGCGGTCAACAGCTTGATGGCCGCGGCCGCGGCGACGATGACCGGTTCGTTTTGATACTCGGCGCCGAAGGCTCGCGGGTCGGATAGGTAGACGTTCATCGCCGTTTGCAGCGCCGAGAGGTCCCCCTCTTCGACCCGGTCGGGCCACGCGACTTTCGCGCCGGCGTCCATGGCCTTGCGGTTCTTCTTGTAGAACGCCGTCGCCTCGCGCCCCTCGTTGCCCTGGCGGAAGCTGTCGGCGCGTTTTTCGGCGTAGTCTTCCCAGAGCTTCATGTCGGCCGGGAACGCGTACAACGTCTTGGTGCGCAGGCCGTTGAACTGGGGATTGAGCTGACGGTCGAGCATCCGGTCGGCCAGGTCCCCCGTCGCGATCACGGTGCAGGGGATGATCATCGTGATCTTCTTGCCGGGCCCGGCGCTTCGCAGCAGCCCGCTCTTGATGATCTCCTCGCGCGTGTCGCACTGCTTGGGGCTTTTGGCCGAGCGGTCGGTTTGCGGATCGTCGGGGATGACGAGCGACGGCCGCGCGGTCTTGCCGTCGGGTCGCTTGAACTGGCCGCCGCGCGACGCGGTCAGGATGCCGGCCACGCCGATGATGGCGCTACTGGCCGGGCTGCCGGCGATCGTGGGCAGCACGACCTCGTCCTTGGTCCAGCCCATGAGCGTCGGCTTGCCGCCAAACGTCTGGCCGGCCGAACGGTTGTTGATGCCCTGCAACCGGGCTATCGGATAGCAGACTTCGGGAAAATCGGCCAGCAGCAGTTCGTTGGTGCGCAGCTCGGTCTTGATCGTGCGGAGCATGTCGCGGGCTTTGACCGCGGTGGCGCCGACCAATAGCACAAAATTGTGATAACCGTAGAGCACGGCCCAAAGCGCGGCCACCACGCACAGCGTGGTCTTGCCGCTGCCGCGCGGCATGGCCAGGACGAACAGGCCCCCTTCGAGCACGGCCCGCTCCATGATTTCAATGACCTGGTCGTGGTCCTCGCTAAAGGGCAGGTCGAACGTTTCGGGGAAGTAGGTTTTGGCGAACAGCTTGAGGCTGTCGCGGCAGGCCTGCTTGCGCTTCGGGTCGACGACCGGCGGCAGCCGGCCGATATCGCGGCCGGCCGCGCTGAGCGCGCTTCGCCAGCGGCGCACGCGATCGCGTTCGCTCTGGTACCACTGCTTCGTGCGGGCTGCTTTGACCATCAGCGACGGGTACTCTGGGCGGTGAATCGGGCCACGACGCGGCGGGCGATCTCGTCGAGCGGGTCGTCCGCAAGTTCTTCTGGGCCGGCGCCGAGTAATGGCACCAGGTGGGCCCGGGTCGCCGCCAGCTCCTCCAGCGCGTCCGAATCGTCCGGCGCTTCCGGCCCGGCGCCGCGCCGCTCTTCGGATAGAGCGCGAGCAGCTTGTTGATTTCCTTTTGGATGGCCAGCGCAGTCTTGACGTCGGCCTTCTCGAACAAATCTTCGAGCCGCGTTTTTGCTTTGCCGAGCTCCTGGTCGAAGTCGACGGCCGCGGCCAGGCGGATCCGCCGAGAGGCCTCGGCGATCGCGACGTCCGTCTGTTCGTCGGTCAACCCGAGCTCCTCGTGCTCGCGGCATTCGCGCCGCACGACTTGCACGCTGCGATAGTTGACCAGCAGCCCGACGACCAACTCGACCACGTCCTCGGGCAGTTCCGGCGGCGTCATTTCGCGCGTAATGACGCGCGGCTTTTTGCCGCGGGTTTTCTTCTTGGCCATCACTGAGGACGCCGTACGTAACTGTGTGGTAAATATCGGCGGTTCCCGTAGGGGCCGAAGGCTAAAAGGCTGCTAGGAAGGACCCGCGGCGAAAATGCATCGGGTCTTCGTTGCGGTCTCTCGGTGCCATGCTGCCAACCTAGGGTTTCGTAGGTATGGCGGCGTCTCAGTCACGTCGTCGTGCTCAGGGTGGCCGCGGAGTTTGCAGCTCCGCGGTCACCCGCTCTCTTTCAACTTTCCGGCGCGTTGTTTTTTCGGATTCTCACGCGCACCCGATCGCTGCGCAGATCGGTCCCGTCGCCAAAGACCACGTGCCCCTGCAACCACCAATAGCCTTCGACGTCGATGTCGTCGGCCGCCAGGCCATACGTCAGCACGCCATCGACCCCGTCGACAAGAAACGTTCCCGCGCGGTGGAAACTGGTTCCATCCGGTTTCTCAAAGCTGATCTCCTTCGTGGTGGCTGCCGAGATGTCGAATGCACTCTCGTCAGCCTTGCGGAAGAAACACGTCAGCAGCGTCCCAATGTCGCCTACGTGGATGTGTCCGTTGGTCATGCGCGTTTAACCTTCGAGCGTCAGGTCGAGCTCTGCAATACGTAGAAGACCAGGTCAACCTCGGGCCGGATGTAAAAGACCAGTTGGAAGACCGCTCGCGGCGCAGCGCTGGCGCCGAAGCCCTGCGTGATGATCGTCGGCCCGACGCCCAGGCCCTGGGTGATGGGATTGGGTGTAGGTATGGGGGTCATTGCCGGCTCGTCGGCGCGGTGGCCGAGTTGAGGGTGAAAGTCTTGACCACGGTCGAGCCGTCGGCGGCGTACAGCGTCAACGCGGTTCCGCTGATGACCCACTTGCCGAATCCCTGGGCGCGCGCCGCGTTCAGCGCGTCGCCCACGGTCTGCGCGGTGTTGCTGGTCGGCACGGCCTGGGTCAGGTCGAGCTGCACCTTGCCGCCTGAGAGCGTGATCGCGCCCGGGATGCGGCCCAGCAGCGTGGTCACCCCCGAGGTGTCGGCGGTCGGCGACCAGTCGCTGAGTTTCTTGCCCATCGAAGAGGCGATCGTGAAGTCGCCCGCGGTGGCGTCCTTCCACACGGCCGAGGCGATGGCGGCGTTGACCGCCGCCGTGTCCGTACCGTTGACGATGGCAGTTTCGACCGCGTCGGCGATCGCCGTCCGCTCGGCCGAATCCAACGCCAGCACGGTTCCGGTCAGATTGCCCGTGATGTCCGCGCGGAACGGCACCCCGGCGGTCGTGGCTGCTTTGAAGCCATCCCCCGTGGCGCCGGCGTCGAGCAACATCCCGCAGCCCGCCAGAAATCCGACTGCATGAAACCCCGGACTATTGCCGGCGCGTGCTTCGAAGCGAGCGCCGGCGCCGGACGTGATGCCCCCCAGCGCGTGAATGCCGCGCCCCGTCGCGCCGCCGGTGGCGGCGAAGCCGTCCGACACGCCGTCGCCAAAACATTCGATCCCGTTGGAATTCGAGCCGCCGGCGGCGAACAGGGCCGAACCCGAATTGCCGCCCGTGAGGGACAGGCCATGTCCGCCGCTGTTGCCACCCGTCGCATTGATCGCATCCTTGCCGGTACCCGTGCCCGTGAACTGGATGCCATGCCCGCTCGTCGCGCCACCCGAGACGGTGATGCCGTTGCCCGTGCTGCCGCCGATTGCCGAGATCGCCGACGCTGACCCATTGCCCGTGATCGTCAGACCCGTACCGTTGGTCGTCGAATTGTTGATCACCAGCCCGGCTGCAAACGTCGTCGCGGCGTTGCTGCCCGCGATCAGCGTTCCGCCGGCGGCGCCAACCGCTCTTCAATTCTTTCGATCGCATCGTCCCAGCCCGGGCGCTCGTGTTTCAATTTCGCAAGCGCGAGCAGCATCAGCTGTCGATCCTCCTCGCCAAGTTCGAGTTGGTATTTCATCGTCGCGTCCTCTCGTACCTCGGTGCCCTCTGTGGCTCACTTCTTCCGCTTCGTCTTCGTCGTGATTGCCACCGGCTTGATCGCTTTGGGCAGGCGTTTCCACGTGGCCTCTGACTCGACGAGGGCGGCGACCAGCTCGGTCTTTTTGGTGGCGCCGGTTTTGACTTTCAGCTCCTCGCACAACGCGACCAGGTCGGCGGTGGTGTGGCGATTGAAGAGCTGCTCGGCATACGGCGCCTCGTCGTCGGCCGAGACTGCCCAGAATTCGGCCAGGTCGATCTTGGCGGATTCGGCCAGGGCCTCGATCGCGTCCTCGTGGAGCGCGCGGCCGTGCCAACTGCCGGGCTCCTTCTCGGCCTGCAAATCGTTCCACACCCACTCGCTGGCAACTTGGGCGAGGACCTCGATTACGTTGTCGGGCTCGACCGCGGCCACGGCCTGCTCTTGTCTGAGGCCTTTGGTCCAGGGCTCGATCAGCTCCTCGACGCGCTCGTCGCAATTGGCGACGAAGCGCTCGCTGCCGTAGGCCAGCCCCATCAGCACCGCGCGGCCGGCCAGCGTGCGATCCTCCAGCACGAGGGCGCTCAGGATGCGGCGCAGCCAGTCGGTGCGCCAGTTCTCGATCCATTCGCGCAGGGCCTTGTCGAGCTTGGCCTGCGACGCGCACCGCTCGGCGGGCGTCTTCTCCTTGGCCTTGGCTTTGCCCGCCTCCTTCTCGCGCTTGGCGCCGGCTTTGGCTTCCTGCTTTTCCCAGGCGGCGCGGCAGAGCTGCTCCCACAGCGCGACGTTGGCGGCCCGCTCGTGGGCCTGCTTGCCGCTGCCAATCTTGATCACCTTGAGCCCGGCGCGCTGGGCTTCGTTGAAGTTGGGCACGTTGCCCGACAGGTGCTCGTGGCTGGTCTTGTTCTTCCGCACGTGCGATCGGCCGGACATCTGCTTCGTCGCGATCTCCGCGGCCGTCTCGACCTGCTGCTCCCACGTCCGATAGTCGATGGCGGGCGGCTCCGAGCCTTCTTCGCACCAGTCCTTTTCGATCTGCTTCAAAATCTCGGGATACGCGGCGTACTTGATGATCGCGCGGCCGTGGGTGGGCGGCAATTCGCGCGTAATGATCCGGTCCTGCCAGGCCTTCGGCAGCTTCAAAAGCCCGATCCGACTGGTCACGTGACCCTGCGAGCAGCCCAGCTCGGCGGCCAGCGCGTCGTGCGTGTAGCCGTGCTCCGCGCACAGGCTTTGAAACCCGCGGGCCTCCTCGATCGCGTTCAGGTTCCGGCGGTGCAGGTTCTCGATCACGCGCAATTTGTCCGCCGTCCGCTCGTCGACGTCGAGCACCTTCACTTCCACGGCGTGGCGTCCGGCTTTTTTGCACGCGCGCAGCCGGCACTCGCCGGCGATCAGCTCGTAGTGGTGCGCTTTTTCGGGCAGCGCCCGCACCACCAGCGATTGCAGCAGGCCGTGCTCCTGGATGCTCGCGGCCAGTTCGTCGATGTAGGCTTCGTCAAAGTCGCTGCGCGGGTTTTTCTTCGACACGACGATCTGATGGATCGAGACACTCGCCTCGCGGCTGACGACGGCGGACGAAGCAGACTGGCCTGCGCGGCCGGCGGGCGGCACGGCCGCCGGCGAATCTACGAGGGCAGATGGATCAGCATTTCCTCGTATACCGCCACGGCCGGCTCGGCCGCCCCCGGAGGGTTTTTCTTTTTTCGCACCATTCAGTTTTCCGAACGCTACCGGTGGTCCGCTGTTCGCCTCGGCCTGGCCATTGGCTGCGATGCCTGCCGGCGTCGAGGTTCCGAGCAGACCCATCGCTGCAAGTTCATTCTCGCGGGAATGCTCGGCGATCATGCGCCGCGCCGTCTCGTTTTTGACGACGGGCTTTCGCCTGGCGTCGTCGGCCAGGGCCTTTTCACTTTTCGGTCGCTTCGGTGCTTTGGCAGTGATCACGGGTTTTCTCCTGGGGGTTTTGATTGAAAACAACTCACTTGGCCGACCCCGCTGAAAGGTCGTTCGTCTCGCTGGGCACTTTTGCAGAGCGGCGTGCACGTGTTGGTCAGGACGCCTTGCCTCGTAGGCCAACTCGCATAGCGATCGGCAACACTACCGAGCCCAACTTCTACGCATCCAGTTTCAGCGCGACTGCGTTTCGTTGACGACGGCGTCTCCCTTCGGGTGGGCCAAGTGGGTTGTTTTCAAAATCAGTTCACGACCTGGCCTGCGCGGCCCGCGGCCGGTACGACCGGCGGCGAATGTACGAAGACTTCCTCGTATATCGCCCCGGCCGGCTCGGCCGCCGCCGGAGGCTCCTATTGAATTCCCCGGCCCGCGAACACGCGGGCCACGGCGGTCTCGTCTTGGCCCTGCCACATTTGGCGAAGGGTCGGGAAAATCTGCTCGAACTGCTCGCGCGTGATCGGGCGCTCGACAATCGCGGTCACCAGCGGATCGCGATTGCTCGCGAGCCATCGTTCGATCGACGCGGTCAACGCGGCCTCGGTCGCGCCCAGCTCGGCGGCGGCCTTGGCCAGGTCGACGTCGGCGGCGAACTCGGCCTGCGTGGCCTGCCACGAGGCCTGGTTCTCGTCGGGCGCGCGGCCGTTGATCGCGCGCAGCGATCGCGTCCAGCGCAAGCCGGCCCGGCGGGCGCGGCGGGCGAGCAGTTCGTTATCGAACACCTCGCCGATGCGCTTGGGCGTCATCTTCGCGTCGTCGAAACGCAACAGCGACACCTGGGCCAGCTTCTCAGAGAGATCCTGGGCCCCGCCGGCGTGGCAGCCGACGCAGCTCATGCCCAGCAGGATCTGGCCGTCGTGCACGTGGTCGCGCCGGCGCGCAGCGGGATCTGCTTGACCAGCCCGCCCATCCGGGAGTCGCCATTGCCCACTCGATCGACGAGCTCGTCGGTGATGCGATCGCGCTCGGCGATCCCGCCGCCGCCGGCGTTGGCGAAGTAAAAGTCGAGGCCGTTGGGCGCCTCGATCGCGATCTCGTTGTAGTTGCAGTCGACCTGCGTGGGATGGCGCAGGCTGTCGTTCTTGCCGCGGAGGTCCTCGTAGTTCATCGTCACGAAGAAATCGAGCGGGATGCCCCGCTGCTTTCCAGCGACGCTGCGGCCCTGCAGATACGCGACCTTGCGCGGGTTGTCCTGCACGCCCGACTCGGGCACGATCCCCATCGCTTGGATCTGCTTCGGCCAGTCGGCGTCGAGCCCCACCTGGTCGAGCAGCTTGTCGCGCGTCGTCGGCAAATCCAAAAGCTTGGCGTACCATTCGGGTTGCCAGGCCTGTTGGGCGAACACGTCGGCTCGCAGGATCGGATGCTTCGTCTCGAACTTCGCAGCCAGGTACTTGCGCGCCCGCTCGGGCACCGCGTCGTGGTAGGGCCATTTTTTGGCCAGATCCTCCCAGTGGCGGCCGCGCCACTTGAGCTGCTTGACGTTGACGGCCCACAGGCTGTCGGAGAGCTCGCGGATCTCGGCCCGCTCGGTGCGACGGTTCAGCGTCTCGACGATGAACTTGACGTCCCCTTTCACGCGCGGCTTGCGCACCGGGTCGAGGTTGGCAAAGGAAAGCACGCGGAACTCGGACCAGTCGGTATCGGTGTCGTCGTTGACGATCGTGGCCAGCGCGATCGCGTCGCGCGTGGGCCCCGTCGCTTTCAAAGACGCAGCGGCTTTCAAAGGTTCGGCGGCCTGGCTGGGCTCGCCGGCGACGATCGCGACGGCGATCATCAGGGCAATGGCAAAGGCGTTCATGGTTGGTCCTCGAAAAATGGTTACCAAACGGGTAAGAAAAACTCCTGTCGGTTCCTCCTTTCAGAAAAACTGGCCTACGCGGCCCGCGGCCGGTACGACCGGCGGCGAATGTACGATGATCAGTTCAAATCCTTGCCGTAGTTGCGGGCCTCGGGGACGTCGAGCGTGCCCGCGCAGTCGGGGCAGAAAAACGCGGCGATCTTGCCCTGCATGTCGGGTGCGGCGGCCTCGCCGTAGACGAGGAACGACCAGCCGGGCGGCAACAGCGGCTCGCTTCCCGATTCGGCGCCGCACACCATGCAGCGGCGAGCGATAAACCGGTCCTCCATCTCCTCGGCGGCCTCTTCCGCGCTTTGAAATTTGCGTTCGGCCATCGGCGCCTCCTCGCGCGGTTTGGGTTTGGGGGGCTTGTCCTCGACGCGGGGCGCGTTCCAGTGGTCCTTCCACGGGAACTTGTAATGCCCCCTAAACAGGCTCTTGAACGTGCCTGGTTTCCCCCAAGCGTCAACGTCCGGCGCCATGGGGCAGGATTTTACTCGGCGATGAAACTCTTCGACGAACTCGTAAGCGTGCTTGTCGACCAGCTCGGCGAGCGTGGCCTGGTCGATCGCTCCGAAGTCGAGCGCCATGATCGCGCGAATGGAGGCGCCGCGCGCGTCCCTCGGGTTTCCGATCGCTTCGTAGAGTCGCGCGGCACGCATGACGACGGGCAGCGGCTCTCCCCAAGTCTCAAACCAAAAATCCTTGATTGATTGAATGAATGAAGAACTAAGAGAAGACTCTCCATTGGAAGGAGTCTTTTGGTTGACTGTATGGGGGTCGACGGTTGCCAATTGGCAACCGTCCGCAACTGTCGTCGACTTGGCGAGAGAGGCGTCGACCTGGAGCACGACGTCGGGAAAGCCGAGCTTGGCAGCTTCCTGTTTGATGGCGCGCCAAAACCCTCCAGAATCGCGACGGTCCGTGCTGCGGTCTTCGACTGGCAGCTCGGGCAGGCCGCGGCGGATCGTGTTGCCGTGCACGTGGCTGGGCGCGAACAGCGTTGCGGACGCGCCGGCCACGAAGTGAAAGCGGCAGGACCCTAGCCACGTCTCGACGCGGTCGGCGCCGAGGCGTTGGCATAGGGCCTGCATCAGGGCCTGGCTGCTTTCGCAACGGGCCACAGCGGGGGCGACAGGCGACGGTTGCCATTTGGCAACGGTCACGGTCGCATGGTCTGGTTGGTTTCCTGACGGTTGCCATTTGGCAACCGTTGTTAGGCCTTCGCACGCGGCCTGCGTGCTAGCAAGTGTATCAGGCTCAGCCTCGAAGGCAAACACGTGCTGCGGATCGGGGGGCCGCGCGATGCTCAGCTCGCGATACGGGTCGAGCATCGTCACACGCATCGGCTGACGTGATCCCTGGCGGTACGGCGCCTTGTGCGCCAGCCGGCAGTCGATGAGCGTGTCGAGGCTCGTGGAGGCCTGGCTCTTGTCCACCTCCATCTGCGGCGCGAGCTGGTAGGTCAAACTGACTTCGAACTCGACGTCGAAGCGATAGCCCGACAGCTCGTAAAGGATTCCCCAGCAGAGTTTGGTCGTCGCGTCGACGCGCTTTCCGTCGAGCGCCAGCTTGTCGCGGATGACCTTCGAAGGCCAGGGAACGTGCTCTAGATCGGCCCGGGCGCGAAACGGGACACTGACGACGTCGCTGGCCTCGTTGCCTGCGTGGTCGATGCGTTGCGGTAAACCCATGGGAATCCTTCCTCGTATATTGCCCCGGCCGGCTCGGCCGCCGTCGGAGACTCTTCGTGAATCAAGCGGCCGGCGCCGCGGCAACTCCGTTGGGCAGCGTCTCGGGATAAACGTGGGCCTCGCGATTGACGCACCCGTTATTAACGAACGTGGCGCGGGAGATTGGCAGCTCGCGCGGCGCGGCGATGTGCATCCGGACCTTGCCATCGCTGATGCGCACGGGCGTCACGATGATCTGCCGGCCGTCGAGCAAACCGATCACGACGCTCTCGTCAACGTGGCGCGTGACCACGAGTCCGCTGTTGACGGGTCGATGCCGCGGCAGGCAATGGCGCTGATGGGGTCGTCTTCGTGGCATGGTTGGTTCCTCCGTGAAAAGTAGGGTTCGGGGTTCGGGGTTCAGGGTTCAGGCTCAACCGAAAAAACAAATTCCCTGCACGACGAGCAGGTCGATCACGATCCAGCGATAGAGGTTCCGCCCGGTGGCCACGTACAGCGCGAAATTCGCGGCCACGAAGCCGACGATCCAGGCCTCGACGTAGAGCAGGCGGCCGTGCAGGCCGTACATCCCCAGCGCCGGGCTGGCGGCCGCCATCGCTACCGCCGTCAGCACGAGCATCCAGTCCTGGCCAGTCCACGCGCGGTACAGACTGTCAAAGCGTCGCATGATTGGGTTACCGTAATGAGTGGCTTCCATCGAGGGGGTGATACAACGCGAACCCGCGGGCGGCGCGGCGGGCGAGTACTTCCAGCTTGTCGGCGCTGCCTGGCGGGGCGTAGGTCGGCTCGTCGAGGTCCGTCAGGTCGGCGCCCTCGGCTTCCGGGCAGATCACTCCGCGATGCTGAAAGGCCGTTGGATCGCGTCGAGGGCCGCGCTGGCTGGTCAACAGGCCCAGCAGCTTCGCGCGGCTGGCAACCGATTCCCGCGATCGGCCGAGCTGCTCGGCGCACCAGCGGGGACCCATCGCGCGGTACCGATCACGCAGCAGCTTTTCTTCGGCGAACGTCCAGCCGCGGGGAAGCGGTCGTTGACTTGTCGGCGCGATCATTGCAATTCCTCTTACACCTTTTGCCAATCGCGGTGATTGAGGCAGAACGGATGGTCGTCGTCGAGGCGCACGGCGGCGCCGTCGAACTCGATCAAGTCGACCAGCACGGAGGTGCGACCCACCGCGGTCAGTCGGATGCGGGTGACCTTCTCGGTGGCCGGGTCCTGCCACTGGAGCTCGTCGCCGGCGACCCAGCCCAGGTCGCGGCAGATCTGCGCGCTACTGGCGGTCATTTCGGACGTCTTGCGTGCGGAGTCAGACATGCGTGGCCTCCGTCGCTTGAACGAAAGGCGAGGCCTCGAACGCGGCCCGGCGCAGCTTGTGGGACAGGCGTTTGTTTTCCGCGATCTCGCTTTCGATCTTGGCGACGTCGTCGTCTACGCCGGCCATTTGTTCCAGCTCGTAGCGGGCGCTCCGCAGCTCGGCGATCCCCGCGCGCAGTTCGCCGATGCGGCTATGCAACCGCACGCGGAGCAGCAGGTTCTCGGCCGCGGTCAGGTTGACTTGCATGGTTGACATCACTTGGGTTTGCGGCGCAGGACGGCGGTCACGTCGCGGCGCTGGAGCATTTCGATCACGAGGCCGCGCAACATGCGCAGGTGGGCGGCGATCTCGCCCGGCTCGTCCATGCCGAACTTCAGCAAGTAGTTGCGGACCCGGGCCGCGGCGCCGCTGGTCTTGGGCGATCGCTTCCGCGGACGGTGGTTCGTCAGGCTACGCACGACGGGTTGAAACCAGTGCGTCTCGACCCGACCGTTGTCCATGCGCACGTTCACCGCGAAGCTGCCCGCGGGCTTGATCATCGTCCTACTCCTTTCAAACAAAAGACTGGCCTGCGCGGCCGGCGGCCGGTACGACCGGCTGCGAATATAAAAAGGCTCCTCGTATACCGCCCCGGCCGGCTCGGCCGCCGCCGGAGGCTCTCTTCTTGAAACAAGATCGCCGGCCGCGCGGTCGGAGGCGCGAGTAGTGCCCCAACACGCGCAGCCGGCACCCCAAAGGCGCGGCCGGTCGACCGCGCCATGCACGTCCCCGTGCCCGGGGATATTTCGCGCGAAATGGTCGGTGGTGCAACCAAGAAAAAAGGCCGGCCCGGCCGCGTGCTCAGGTTGAGCCAAGAGGCACGCGGGCCGAACCGGCCGGGCGGCGCATCGTCGCGCAAAGCAAGGCACGTCCACGTGCCCGGAAACGCTGCTCAGAACAGGTCCATCTGCCGCGGTCCGCTGGACGGGGCTTTCGGCTGCGGCAGCTTGGCCATGCCGCTGGCGACGCGGCCTGGGTTGATGTAACTGTTCTGGGTCGTGGTAAAGTTTTGATGGCCGGCCTGCATTGAGGCGGCCAGGGCGTCGAAGGCGCTGGCCTCGGTGATCATCGCTTTGCGCAGGCCGTGAAAGCCGAAGCGGCGATCCAGCGCGATGCCGGCGGCGGCGAGGATCAAACGGCGCTGCTCCTGCAGCCACGAGTGGACGTGCGGGAAATGGAACACGCACGGCTGTTCGCCGGTGATCGGTCGCATCCGCTCGATGGCGGCCAGCGCGAACTCGTTGGCGTGCACGCGCTTGTAGTTGCGGCCCTTGACCCAGGCGTAAATCCACCAGCGGCCGAGCGTGTCCTGCTTGATGCCC
Source organism: uncultured Planctomycetia bacterium (assembly GCA_963801675.1). Taxonomy (GTDB): domain Bacteria; phylum Planctomycetota; class Planctomycetia; order Pirellulales; family PALSA-1355; genus PALSA-1355. The sequence continues at coordinate 4,435,826 of CAWDFN010000001.1, read as the reverse complement.
GTCCACTCGAAGATCGTCAGGCTGCCGACGCGCAGGCCGGTGTTGTAGTCGCACAGGAAAAGATTCTGCCAAAAGGCCTCGCGCTGGCGGGCCGCCAGGTAGGCGGGCGCTTTGGCCGCGCCGCAGTGGCGGAGGAAGCGGCTGATTTCGTCGACGGTGAAGTTGTCCTCCGCTTCTTTTTTCTGGGCGGCGGGCTTTTCGAGGAAGGGGACGACGTCGAGCAGGCCCTGGGCTTTGCGAAAGCGGGCTTCGCGGCCGCGGGGTCCGGTGCGGTCGAGCACGGCCTGCAGGTGCGTGCAGTGCTTGCGAATCGTGTTGGGGCTGTCGCCTGCGGACCGCGGCGGCTGCTGGCCGTCGGCGTAGAGTTTCAGCGGGGACGGCGCGGACGCGTCGCGCTCGGGCTGACCGTGGGGGATGGCGTTTGATTGACCGTGCGGAACGGTGGACATGATGCAGGCTCCTCGTGAGAAAGAGGGCGCCTGCGATCCCTGGTAGAGTCCGTCCCAGCGCGGGGGCGCCCGAGTAAGTCGGAGGAAAGAGGCGCACGAGTGCATGTCCTCGTGGCTGCGCTAACGTCCTGCACGTCCTGACCAGCGCAATCTTCACCATAGTCGGCCCCCCACGGGCATGCACGCGGCGCGCCTGGGGAGTGACGACTAGGGGTCACTCCCCAAGGCGAACCTTTTTCGGCGGATGCGTGGGTGCTCCCCAAACAGCGACGAAGCGTGAAGCCCGAAAACTCGGATTGCCAAAGGCCGCACCGCCCCAAGCAGCGGAAAAGCGGCTGTCTCGATCAACGCACGCGGATCGCGAAGTTGACCGAGGCGGCCTTGGCCCGAGTTGGGCACAAGAACGTTCCGGCGGCCACACCAGAACGGGAAACGCATCGGAGGGTAACTTCGCTGCTTGTCGTCGCGGAGTTGTCTAGGCTCCTCGACGGCGAGTTCAGAATGTACGGATCGCGGCGAGTTTGTCAAGCGCACGGCGCCGAGGCGGCAAAGTTTTCTGCGGGCGTCCACGCCGCGCGTGTCGAAGAAACTACCGGGGCTGTGGATCGCGTACCAGCGAAAAAGAGGCGTGGCATGAAGAAGAAGACCGCGGGCCAGAAAAAACGTTCCAAGCCGATACAGCCAAGGTTGTTGCCAGCGGGATTCGCGGGCGTCGGCCCGGCACTGTTCGAGCTGCGGCGCGTGGTGGCAGTGGTGCCCGAAAGCTACGCTCTCGAAATCCACCTCGACACTGGCAGCTCGTTCGAGATCGACCTTGATGACGAGGGCGACGCCGAACGAGTCGCCGCGCAGCTCCAGGCGATCCTCTGCCGGGTTCGCGGCGTCAACTATGGGAGCGCTTGACCAGTGAACGACCAAGAACTTTTCAACATGCTCGACCAGGTGTCGGCTGGCGCGATCACGGACCCCGGTCGTGCGCGCGAAATTCTCGGCCGGGCGGCACAGCGGGTCGACGAGCTGAAACGCGAGGCGGTCGCGCACGCGGAGGATTTGGATAGGGCACAACGCCTCACGTTTAAACGCCGTCGCGAGTCGCGAGGTTAATCAAATTTCGCCCAGGGCCGAGACCCGCCGTATCGCGGCATCCAATTGGTCGCGAAACAGTTGCGCCTCGCTGAGCGAAAAAAGTACGGTGGTACCATTGCTGGTCTCGTCAGCGGTTGCCGCCATGCGCAAATGCACGTACCCCTCGAATTCGAAAAGCGATACGGTCGTCGCTCGGTCGGCCGGTTTGCCCCAGTCCGAGCCGCGCAGCGTTTCCTCAAAGAAAGTCACGGTTCCCATCACGAGGTTCCTCCATGGAAAAAAGAATGCCTGTCGAAGAAGCCCTGTCTCCCGAGCACGGCGTTTATGCCCCCGGCTGCGTGCGGGCCTTTCGCGAGCCGCGCGGCGTGACCGTCGTGATCGGCAATCAGTGGCGGTGCCTCGAAGCGCCGGCCGCCCAAAAGTTACTCGACGACCTGCGAGCCATCCTCGCCGCGCCGTCCGTGGACACGTTTCGGCCATACGGGTCACCGAGTGCCCCCGGGTAGTTGTAAAAATGCCCGCCCGGGTAGACAGGCCCGGGCGGGGCTTCATCGGTCCGCGACGTTTTCCCTTCCTACAAGCAGCGAACAAAAGGAAGGGTTGCCGGGGCCAACTTATTTCAGCGCACCTTGACGTTGTCGAGGTACAAGGTCAGGACACGGTCTTTGCTCTTCTTCGTGGGTGCTCCTCCGATCAGGTCTTGCCTTTCGAGCAGGTCGACGCGCGCCACGTCGCCGGCGATCGACAGCTTGGCGCCCTTCGGCAAGCTCTGCGCAGTGTCCTCGTCGGCCATGACGACGCATTTCACCTGGATCCAAAAGGAGTCGGCCCAGCGGATATATGCGCCGCCATTTCTTGAGGACGCGTCGACCATCGTCACCGTGTATTCGTTGGCGTTGTCCGGATTGACTACCGCCGAAGCAACGACAACCTGGCCGTTCACCCGGACTCCTTCGAGCGCTTTGGCTTCCTTCGCGTTCTTAGGATCCAGGTCTTTGAGTGCGGCCGCCCGCGGCCCATTCTCGCTGGAACCTTTCTCTGGCGGACCCGCAACAACGGGCGGGCTTGCAAGCAAGCAGGCGCACAACGTCAACGCGGCTGATCGATTCACGATGGGCCCCTTTGTTCTTTGCCTTTCTTTCCCAGTCAGCCAGTCGCGGACTAACAGTCCGCGACTCTGGCGCCCTTTTTCAGCCAGTCGCGGAGAAACGGTCCGCTGCTGGCGCGATCGGCGCCAAACGCGCCAGGATCGCTTCAGTAGCGGCGCAGGGATTCGAACCCCGGACACGCGGATTATGATTCCGCTGCTCTAACCAACTGAGCTACGCCGCCAAAGTGTTTTATAGCATCGCTTTAGATGCCATTCCGGTGTCTCGTGATTTGGAGTGTTGCCACCCGTTTCGACGTCTGATTCCCTATCTTGCCAAGGAACGACACCCGCCGGGTTGCGACCGACGGGTGCCAACGAAACACTTGTTTCAGACCGGCATCATGTCCAAGAAGTTTACCACGTCCAATGCCACCGGCAAGTCTGCCGGGCCGGCCAGGCCGTACCTTCATAGCCCATGCTCCAGGAAATCGAGGGTCGCCAAACTGCGCGGGCAGGATAGACTGTTGTCCAGCCGAACACCCCCTACGGCCTGTGTCGCAAATGGGCGTTCGGTGGTTGCCTGGCGTGCCATGCAGGACTTTCCATGACCACGGCTTCGCTCTCGCGGCGCGAATTGCTGCGTTTTGGCGCGCTTTCATTGGGCGGCCTGACGCTGGCAGACCCGTTGCGCTCGCAGGTGTCGGCCAAGACGACGGGATCTGCCCGGCACTGCATCTTCGTCTTTCTCAACGGTGGGCCATCGCAGCTCGACACGTTCGATATGAAACCTGGAGCCCCCGTGGAAATTCGCGGGCCCTATCGTCCAATCGACACGTCGGTGCCCGGCATCCGCATCACCGAGAAGCTACCGCTGCTCGCGCGGTTAGCGCATCATTTTGCCATTCTGCGTTCGGCCACGCATCCCTTCAGCGCACACAATAGCAGCGCCGCATACGCGCTGAGCGGTCATTCACCCGGTAGCGATGCCAATATACGGCCGACTCCGAACGATCATCCCACCTACGGATCGGTCGTGGCACGGGTGTTGCCAAAGCTGCACGGAATGCCGCCCTTCGTGCTGACGCCGACGTTTCTATTCGACATGGGGTTTCCCACGCCGTGTGCCGGTGGCGGATGGATGGGCAGTCGTTACGATCCGTTGCCGGCAGTGCGCAATCGAATGATGGCCCGGTCGCCAAAATGGGAAGGCAAGCTGCCCGTTCCCGAAGGACTCGGCTTGCCAGACGATCTTAGCGTAGAACGACTGCAGGGACGGGTGCGATTGCTCGGCCAGTTGGACCAGGCCTTTTCGGCCGCGCAGTCGCAGGCGGAGCGAGCCAATTTGGTTACGTATCAAGCGGAAGCTCTCAACGCGATTCTTTCGCCCGCGACGCGGGCGGCGTTCGAGGTCAGTCGGGAGCCTCCCGCGATGCACGACCGGTACGGACGTTCGGAAATGGGCCAGGTTCTACTGCTATCGCGTCGCTTGATCGAAGCGGGAGTTCGATTCGTCACGGCCAACGCGGTGTCCAACCCCGAGAACACGGGCTTGTCTCCGTTTCAGATTTGGGACACGCATTTTGATCATTTTCGCTTGTATGATCAGAACCTGATGCCGGAGCTCGATCAGGCGCTATCCGCGTTGATCAGCGATCTCGACGAGAGAGGGCTGCTGCAGGAGACGCTGGTGGTCGTGATGGGGGAAATGGGGCGGACCCCTAAAATCAACAATAACCGCGACGGTGGCCGCGACCACTGGGGCCACGCCTACTCCGTGCTATGGGCGGGAGGCGGTATTCGCGGCGGACAAGTCGTGGGCGCGACGGATCGCCATGCAGGGTTTGTGAAGGATCTGCCGGCCCGCCCCGACGACATTGCCGCCACACTGTACGAAATCTTGGGCATTCCCCATGATCTCATACTCCCCGATGCAACGGACCGGCCGCATCGCGTCACCGAAGGAATTCCGATTCGCGCGCTGCTCGCGTGATTGGACCGTCGGCTGCCGCGCGCTAGTGGACACTGCGCACGGCGAAGAGCACGCCGAAAAACCTCTTCCGCTCGTCGGCGACGTCGGCCTGCACCGTCATCGCTTGCCCGCCGTCGCTCTCCACCAGCCTGGCCGTTTCGCGGGCATCGTCCGGGCGGGCACGATAGTTGATCGCCACGCGGGCGCCCGCCTGCGCCACCCGCCGGTAGCAGGCACGGCCGATGCCGCGCGAGCCGCCCGTCACCAAGACCGTCCGATTCTCAAAATCCGCTTCGCTCATCGTAGCCTCCAACCGCTGGCCTGGCGAGTTTCCGGCCCTTGGCACGCGGCGGCTATTGTGGTGCCCGGCGGCAAAGTTGTCGAGTATAATGGGACCCAACCGATGCCGCCGAGCCATCGACAGGGGGACCATCCATGCCGAACAGCGGAAGCAGCCAATCCAGCGACGCACGGCCGATGGATCGTCGCCGCTTCTTGGGTACGGCGGCGATCGCCGGCGCGGCAGCCTTCGCCGCGCCGACCATCCTGCGGGCCAGGAATCTGCACGACAAGCTCAACATCGCCGTCATCGGCGCCGGCGGACGCGGCGCGAGCAACCTGCAGTCCGTGGCGTCAGAGAACATCGTCGCGCTGTGCGACGTGAACGCCGACAATCTGGGCCGCGCCGCCGAAGCGCATCCCCAGGCGCGCCGTTTCGCCGATTTCCGCAAGCTCTACGACCATGCCGGCGAGTTCGACGCCGTCGTCGTCAGCACCTGCGAGCACACGCACGCCTTTGCCACGCTCCCGGCCCTGCAACTGGGCAAGCACGTCTATTGCGAGAAGCCGCTGACCTACAACGTCTGGGAGGCGCGCGTCATTCGCGAGGCGGCCGCGCGGGCCAAGGTCGCCACGCAGATGGGCACGCAAATTCACGCAGGCGACAACTACCGCCGCGTCGTCGAGCTGATTCAGACCGGGGCCATCGGTCCGGTGCGCGAAGTTCACGTCTGGGTTGGCAGAGCCTGGGGTTGGCACGCCAGCGAAGCGGATGCCAGGCAAGCCGACGACATCGTCTTCGCGCAGAGCCGGCCCGCCGAGGCCGAGCCCGCCCCGCAGGGGCTGGACTGGGACCTGTGGCTCGGGCCGGCGCCCGAGCGGCCGTTTCACAGCGTCTACTTTCCCGGACCGAAATGGTATCGCTGGTGGGATTTCGGCAACGGCACGATGAGCGATCTGGGCAGCCACTGGATCGACCTGCCGTTCTGGGCGCTCGAAGCTGAAGGCGCCGCTGGCGATCGAGGCGCACGGGCCGCCGCCGCATCCGGAAATCGCGCCGGCGTCGATGCAGGTCACCTATGAATACGGCCCGCGCGGCGAGTTGCCGGCGGTCGAGCTGACCTGGTATCAAGGCCGCAACAAGCCGGCCATCTGGCGCGACGGCGGCATTCCGCAGTGGGACAGCGGCGTGCTGTTCGTCGGCGACAAGGGAATGCTGCTTGCCGACTACGGCAAGCACCTGCTGTTGCCGGAAGACAAGTTTCAAGGGTTCGAGCCCCCGCAGCCGTTCATCCCCAAGTCCCTCGGACATCATGCCGAGTGGTTTCACGCCTGCAAGACCGGCGAGCCCACGACCTGCAACTTCGAGTACGCCGGCTGGCTGACCGAAGCCAACCATCTGGGCAACGTCGCCTTTCGCGCAGGCGGGCGGCTCGAATGGGACGCTGTGAACTTGCGGGCCACGAACCGCTCCGACGCCGAACGATTCCTGCGTCGCGACTATCGTCAGGGATGGAAATTGGCCTGAGCTCCACCACCAAAGTTCGACAGTCCGAATCGCACGTTCCGGAATTCCTTCCATGCGAACTCTTCTGTTGGCAGTCGGCGTCGCTGCAAGCAGCACGTTTCTCGCCGCGGCGATGTGTCGCGCCGACGACGCTCCCAAATCCGCGGCCAAGAGCCCCTTCGGCATTCAGAAGCGCACGCCCTGGACAACGTCCAAGATTCGCGGAGCGCCCGACCCACCGGCTCCCTATCGCACCGAGCGGGTTTTCGAAAAGTTGAAGTTCGCCGAGCCGTTGGATTTGACCAGTGCGCCGGGAACCGATCGCCTGTTCGTCGCCGAGCGCTATGGAAAGATTTACTCGTTTCCCAACGACCCACGCGTCGAACGAGCCGAATTGTTTCTCGATCTCGGCAAAGTGATCTATGGGCAGGCCTTCCATCCCAAGTTCTCGGAAAACGGCTATTTCTACGTCACGTACCTCGCCGATCCCAAGAAAGAGTTGCCCGATGGCACGCACGTCTCGCGTTTTCAAGTCGACCGCGACAACCCGCTGCATTGCGATCCCAGCACCGAGCAACTCCTCTTGACCTGGCCGTCCGGCGGTCACAACGGCGGCTGCCTGCAATTTGGTCCCGATGGCTATCTCTACATCGCCACCGGAGACGGTGGAGAGATCGCCGACCCGAATGAAGCCGGGCAAGACCTCTCCAGGCTGCTCGGCGCGATCTTGCGGATTGACGTCGATCATCGCGACGCGAACAAAGCGTACGCCATTCCCGACGACAATCCGTTTGTGGGCGTCGCCGGTGCGCGGCCCGAGAAATGGGTCTTCGGGTTGCGGCAGCCCTGGAAGATGAGCTTCGATCGCGATACCGGCGATCTGTGGACCGGCAACGTCGGCCAGGACCTGTGGGAAATGATCTACCGCATTGAGCGCGGCGGCAACTACGGCTGGAGCATCACCGAAGGCAGCCATCCGTTTCGCCCCGAGCGCAAGCGCGGACCTGGTGCGATCATTCCCCCCATCGTCGAGCACGATCATGCCAACTTTCGGTCGATCACCGGGGGATTCGTCTACCGCGGCCGTCGGCTGCCGGAATTAATCGGTGCTTACATTTACGGCGACTACGATACCGGCCGCATCTGGATGTTGCGATACGACCGCCAGCTGAAAAAAGTGACGGAAAACAAGGAGCTCTTCGACTCGAGCCTCCGCCTGGTGGGATTCGCCGAAGACCGCGCCGGCGAGCTCTTCCTGTTAGACCACATGAGCGGTCAGATCAGCCGGCTCGTGACCAATCCGGTTCGACCGACGGGCGACTTCCCGCGCACGCTGGGAGCGACCGGCCTGTTTGCCTCGGTCGCGGGCCACACGCCGGCCCCGGGACTGATTCCCTATTCGGTCATTGCTCCCCAATGGTGCGACGGCGCGACGAAGGACCGCTACCTGGGCGTTCCCGCCGACGCGCGAATCGAGTTCGAGACCCTCACCTACCCTCAACCGGCGCCGGGCGCCCCGCCGGGTTGGAAGTTTCCCCACGGCACGGTACTCGTCGAAACGCTTTCGCTCGAAATGGAAAAGGGCAATCCCCAAAGCCGACGCCGGCTGGAGACGAGAATTCTGCATCACGAGCGCCTGGCCGGGGGCGAAGACGTCGGCGATCAATACTGGCAGGGCTACACCTACTTGTGGAACGATCAGCAAACCGACGCCGTCCTGCTCGAAGATCCCAAAGGGCTCGACCGCACTTACACCATCCGCGACTCCGACGCGCCCGGCGGCCGGCGCCAGCAGACCTGGCATTTCCCCAGCCGCACCGAATGCGCCGTCTGCCACAACATGGCGGCCAAGTACGTGCTCGGCGTGCAAACGCTGCAATTGAACCAAGATCACAACTACGGCGACGCGGTTGCCAACCAGCTCCGCACGCTGGAGCATCTGAGCATCTTCACTAAACCATTGCCCGCGCCTCCCGAGGCATTGTCGCGGTTGGTAGACTACCGCGCCGAGGGCGAGGATCTTTCGCGCCGCGCCCGCTCGTATCTACACGCCAACTGCTCGCACTGCCATCGCAAATGGGGCGGCGGTAACGCTGAGTTCCAGTTGCTCGCCACGCTCGACGTGTCCGAGATGGGAACTGTCGGCGTGCGTCCGGGACAGGGATCCTTCAAGATCCCGCACGCGCGGATTTTCGCGCCTGGCGATCCGTATCGATCCGTCCTGTTCTACCGCATGGCCCAAGTTGGCCCCGGCCGGATGCCGCGCATCGGTTCGACCGTCATTGACGAGCGCGGGATGCGGTTGATTCACGACTGGATCGGGCAGTTGCCCGTCGTCGACCCGACCGAAGCCGAGGCCGTGGCCGGCGCTCGCGCCGAAGCCGCTTCGACGCTGCAGCAACTGGCCGGCGAAGCCCTCTCGCCCGAGCAGCGTGTCGGGGCAATCGAACGTCTGTTGGCGTCGAACAGCGCGGCCGTCCAATTGGCTCAGTCGGTGGCCAAGAAGTCGTTGCCCAAACCGATCCGCGACGAGGTGATTGCCAGGGCGACGCGCAGTCCCATTTCCGACGTCCGCGATCTGTTCCAACGATTTCTTCCCGAAGAGCAGCGCACCCGCCGGCTCGGCGACACGGTCAATCCCGCCGAGATTCTCGCCCTCGGCGGCAACGTCGAAGCCGGCCGCAAAATCTTTTTCGAGGCCGAAGGCGTGCGCTGCCGCAACTGCCACCAGATCGGCGGCACGGGCACTCCGCTCGGCCCGGATCTGAGTGAAATCGGCAAACAGAACACTCCGGCCCAATTGCTGGAAGCGATGCTCGAGCCGTCCAGGAAGATCGACCCCAAGTACCTGGTCTACGTCGTCGAAACCGCAGCCGGCCAGATTCACAGCGGTCTGCTCGTCGAAAAAAATGCGGACACGATCGTGCTCAAGGATGAGAAGAACGCGTTGATTCGCGTTCCCGCCGGCGAAGTCGCACTTTTGGCCGCGCAACAGAAATCTCTGATGCCCGATCTGTTGCTTCGCGAGATGACCGCTCGCGACGTTGCCGACCTGACGGCATTTCTGCATTCGCTCAAATAGACGTCTTCTTTCATCTGCTGGCCATCTTGTCCGCCCAGGCTGTCAATCGCACGCGTTCACCTGGCGCGTCTCCCGTCCCAAAACCTGCGTGGTTCGTTGGGAGCCGGGAACGCGGCCTTGGATTATTTTTTCTTGGCGAGACAATACAGCATTTCTTGCCGATGGCCGTCGACTTGCTCGACCACGCGCATGTAGATGCGGCTGCCGCATATCGTCGTGCTTCCCATCGCCTGGTCGCCCAGTTTGTTCACGGCAATCTGCTCGAATTTGCCGGGGTCGGCTCGATAGACGAATGTTTCGCCGCTTTCGTTCGTCGCGTAGATCGTGTCGCCGACCAACACGGGCGAGGCGCTGAACTCGCCGCCGAGCCGCTTCTTCCACTGTTCCTCTCCCGTATCGCTTTTCCAACAGGCGGCCACTCCCGCATCAAGAACGCCAAACAGGTATCCGTCTCGCGCCAACAGCGAGGGAACATAAACGCGATCCTTGGTTTCCCAGACGATCTTGCCCGAAGAGTCGGCGAGAACGGCCGCCAGGTGGTTCTTCGGGTAACCGCCGCTTGAAAAGACGCGATCGCCGTCGGTGACGGTCGAGGTGACGCACTCGGTGGTCGCACCTTTGATTTCCCAGAGCGTTTTCCCGCTGCGCGGATCGAAGCTCGAAAACAGGTTGCAGCCGGTCAAGAATAACTGGTCGCGCCCCGCCACGTTCAAGATAATGGGCGAGGTGTAATTCGGCTCTTTCGGTCGATCGCGTTTCCACGCGATCGCTCCCGTCTTTCGGTCAAGCGCCGCGATGACGCCGCCGGCGTGACTGTCGGCCGATGCAATGACCAGCGACTGATACAATGCCGGCGACGCACCATAGCCCTGATGAATGATGTAGTCGCCGATCTTCGTTTGCCATCGCGGTTTGCCTTCGAGGCTGATCGCGGTGACATGCACGGCGCCGTCGTTGGCAAAATTGACGAAGACGCTCTCCCCGTCGCAGGCGACCGTGCCGGAAGCCGCCGTGGATTTCTCATTCTTCCGCATCAGGCCACCGCGATGCACTACCGTCTGCCACAACTGCTGGCCCGTCTCGCGGTCGTAACAAAGCACCGACTGGCTGCCCTGCTGCTCGTCGGCGGTGGCGAGATAAACGCGGGCTCCGACGACGGTCGGCGAGCTGTGCCCGCGTCCGCCAATGGCGCTCTTCCAGGCGACATTCTGCGAGGCGCTCCACTCGGTCGGCGGGTCCTGATCGGGGTTCGCGACGCCATTGCGCAGCGGCCCGCGCCACCAGGGCCAGTCGGCGACATCCACGGAGATTCGGTCGTCAACCTGCTGGCAGAAGGCTTGGCATGGAAACAGCAGCGCGGTGGCGGCAATAACGATCGTGCTAAAGAATGATGACAAGAGGTCCAACCTGACATTGTTTGGATGGGTTGAGCCTGGAACCGATCCAGTCTCGTAATGGTCGCTATTCTAACAACAGGCACTTTCGCGTCCTAGCGAAGGCTGGATTTCTCCGCTGCCCAGGCGGACGGCTGCTAAGCCGACAACGATGACGAACGGGCATGGGTCCGCGGAACGCTGTCGCGGTTGGCGGCGACGCTTACTTCGCCGCGGACTTGGCGATATCCGTACGTGCCTTGATCGACGAGTAGAACCCGAACATCATCTCGTCCCAGGTTTGCTCGCCCCAAGTAACTTCACTCGACGGATCGGGGTTGGCCGGGTTGCCGTCCGAGTTGTCGAACGTCGCCGTGCAGATCATTCGGCTGCCGCGGGGAACCAGCCGGGGCTCCTTGAGCATATACCACAATTGCCAATTGAAATCGTAGCGCGGCACGTCCAGCAAAACCTCGCGAGTTCCGTTCGGCAGCTCCAGTTCATAGCGGAACGATTTGCCCCGCAGATGCATGTGCGGGTTCATTCCCAACAGCAGCGTATCCTTGAGAAACAGTTTCCGCGCCGTGACCTCATGGTCCGACGCGTGCGGCGGAATCCGCAGCGACAACTCGCCGCAACTGCCGCCCAGGACTTCGTGCGTAACCTCGCTGGGATCGGCATACACGAACCCGACGTAGCTGCGATCGTCTTGCTTCGTTCCGTTGGGCGTGTAGTGCACTTGGAATACCAACTTGGAGCCGGCACGGGCTCGAATGGCAATTCCTTTGTCAAACCGCCGCGGGGTCATGCCGGGGGCATAAGCCATCTGCGGCGTGCCAAAGCGATCGCCGCCAGGTTCTTGGATAAAAACAATGACATGGTGAACCACGGCCGGGTTGCCGCACTTAACGTCGGCTTCTTTGATCCAATGGTCTTCTTTGAAGCCCGGATCGACCTCGTATATCTGATACTGCACGACTCCTTCGGCCGGAACCGTGTACGGCTTGTCGCTCATGTAGAAAATCTGGTCGGGTTTGGAAATGCCCCAGCCTTTGGCATATTGCACAGGCGGCGGCAAGTCGCTGGGGTTGCCCTCCGGACAGCCATTCTCGACCCAACGATCAATCAGTTGGAGCTCGTCTTTGCTGAGCGAAGGGTTGTTCTTGAATTCGTCGTGCTTCTTAGCGGCCAGCCACGGCGGCATGCGGCGCTCGTGAACGACTTCGCGAATCATCTCGGCCCAGCCGACAGTTTCATCGTAGCTGGTCAGAGAGAAGGGCGCGATCTGCCCCTCGTGATGGCATTCAACGCAGCGGCTTTGCAGAATGCCGGCAATCTGTTTGGAATAGGTCACGTCCCCTGATGGTTCCGGACGCTTGACGCGACCAATCAGGCAGCCGAGTACTTCGGTGGTCGGCTGGCTGACCGCCTGGCCGGCCAGCAGTTCCGCAAGCGCCGACTCCAAATCGTTGCGCGTGGCCTTGGGTTTTTGAAACCCAACGCCATACTGATCGTCAACCCGTCCGCAGTAACGCACGGTGCGCCCTTGATCGAGGACAAATAGCTCGGGCGTGCGGACGGCCCCAAAGCGATCGGCGATCTTATTGCCAGGATCCTTCAAAACGGCAAAGGGCAAATTGTGACGACGCGCATGGGCTGCGACCTCGGTGATTGAGTCCTGCTGGTTCGAGTTGATGCCCACGAAGGCCGCCCCCTTCTTCGTCCAGCGATCGGCGAGTTCGGCCAGCCGCGGCGCGTACAAATTCGCCAACGGACATTCCGTGCCCAGAAACGCGACGACAACCAGCTTCGAGTCGGCAAACTCCTTGAGCGATCGCGGGCGCCCGTGGAAATCTTCGAGCGTGAAGTCTTCGATCTTGCGGCCGACGCGGGGTTCGTCAGCACGGGCCAGACTCAGAGTCGGCGCCGTCGGCCGCAGCGCCCCCAGCGAGGTCGCGACTACGATCGACATGACGGCCCAGCGGCGAAAACAATCGTTCATGGTTCATTCTCCGGCCTTCGTGTTACTTCGTTTTAGAGGCCAATTCGGCCGACAGATCCCGATCGACCCGACAGACAAAAATCCAACCATGCATCATCTCTTCCCAGACCCCGAGGGCATTGCCCAGTTTCTGGGTAGGCTCCGGATTTTCCAGTTTCCTCTGGGAGTCATCGAATTGTAACAAAGCGCGGCCTCCGCCGCGCCTAGTGCGCGGCGGATTCTTCTCGGTCTTTCCGGCCGTCGCCCGGCGTGTCGGGGCTCGCGTGGATTGGAAGATGCTCCGACAAGCTACTTTTCCGGGTGCGGCGCTCGTAACGCTCGGGCTTTCCGCCAGAGACCGGTCCTGCCTAGCCACCACGGCGCTACGACGCGGACACCCGGCCGACCACCGCCGGCAGGGCCGGCCGAGAGATGCGTTCTTGGATCGCCGCGAAGACGTATGCGATCGTGGTCCCGACAAGACGATTTGCGGCGAGCCCAGCGATCCGGTTCTCTGCCGTTTCAGACGAAGGTGACCCGCTTGTCGGCAAACAGCTTCACGAGGTCGAGGGTGCTGACAATGCCGACCAAATGCCCATGCTCGACGACGAGCACACGATGGATGTGGTGTTCCAGAAATCTTTGCGCCAAGACGGACAGCGAATCGTCCGCCGACACCACAACCAGATGTCGGCTCATCAGGTCCCTCACGCGCAGGTCTTCGATCCGCTGGCCGACACGGCTGGCGATTTGTTGCATGGATTCGGCCGGCTCTTCGTGAAATCCGGACCGGTCCCAGTAGAAGTCGGAAGTGTTCTCGGCGAGTTGCCGCTCGACTTCCAACTGACGTACGATATCGGAACGCGATACGACGCCGACCAATTCGCCGGCTTCGACGACCGGGAATCCGCTGACAAGCTTTTCGATGAACTCCTGTTCCAGTTCCGCCAGCGGCATCGCTGGAGGAACGACATGGACACGAATCCGCATTAGGTCGCGCACGTTGAGGTTGGTATTCATAGTCCCCTATTGTATCAGGATGATCCGACCGCCTTCGCCGCGGAGCAACTTCGATCAGTGAACTCGGGTGTAGTCGCGGCATCCTGCCCGGTCCACCAAGCGATCCGCCACTGGCTGGGCATGGTAGAGGTGTAGACGCTTTATATCGAACCAGGCCGTCCTTGGGATCATGGCTATGCCGAGAGCTTCCACAGGCGGTTGCGTGACAAGTTGCTGGCTTTGGGAGATCGTTGGAAACCTGAGTGCTGCCCGCTAACTGACAGCAGCCTGGCGGGAGGATTAACAACCATCATCGACCGCACGGCTCACTGGGGTACCCATCCCCGGCCCAGTTCGCCACCGCGTGTGCGGCTTTCGGTCCGGCTGCGCCGGCGCCCCAACAGCAGATGCGATGCGACGAAGAAGAAGCATCCTTTCCTAATCCGTACCCTCATGGCTCATGGTACAGAAAAGCAAGGTTCGTCAACGCGAGACACGTTTTTCGAGGTGAATCGTATGGCAAAGTCTATCACACCCAAGGCCGTCGGCAAGCGCGAGCGGCTATTCGAGCCCCGGTCCGAATTCTCGTTTTTCCCACGCATTAGCCCGCTGGGCAACGATGGTTCGGGGCCGGTTTGTAGACTTCGGCGTTTGGGCCAAAGGTCCCAAGGCCAAGCGCGTCGGCGAGCGAGCGCCGACCGCAACGGCTGGGGCCTTTGACCGGCCGGCCGACCCATTGTGGATTGCCGCCAAGCGTGCAAAACTCTGCGACTTTGCGCCATTTTATGTTTTACAATGGCCCGCGGATTCGATAGAGTGCGTCATCTGGTAGGACTTTGACATGGACCATTCGAAACCGTTCTTTTTTTGCCCCACGGCGCACCCGCAGCGCTAATCGGCTAGGAATTCGACTATGCATCGGCGAGCACGTTTGGGTCGCGTCGTGGATTCGCACCATCATCATTCCACAGCCGAGCGGCCGAACTATTTCCGGCCGGCGCTGGAGATGCTCGAAGATCGCCAACTGCTCTCGACCGTCAATTGGGATTTGATCGCGGATCAAAGTTTCATCACCTTGACCGTGCCCAACCAATCCGTCCCATCCGGTACCGCCTTAGGCGATATTACGGTTAAGCTTCGCGATCAAACCGGGTCGAGCAGCACTTGGACACTTGGGGCTACGTCGCACATTTCCGGGCAGCTGGCCACCGACTATACCGATTTCAGCTCGATCCAGTTTTCAACCGGCGTAAGCACCTTGGCTGCCCAAACGTCCGGCAACTACCGGCCGAACTTCGCGGTGTGGAACGGCTCGTCCTATACGGACTCAACGACGGCCGCGGCCGACTTCGCTGCCAAGTTGGTTGGGGCTTTACCCTTGATTGGCGATACCACGCTCGGCTATTTGGCGATCAGCGATTTGACTTACGACATCGCCAGCACGCCGCTGCTGTTTACGGGAGCGAACTTTCCCGCCAACACCACCAGTTTCAGCACGACGGGCGGCACGGTTGGCGTCGACGGTCAGACCGTGACGATCCCGTTTCTCTACAGCGGCCAGCCTGTCGCTGACAGTTTGTCGCTGTTGAACCCCTTGAGCGGCACGAACACTTCGGCGACCGGATCGGTTACTTCGCTCGGAGGATTGAGTCGCCAACTGAACCTGCCGTTGAATATTCCGGTTACTCTTACCGTGGGAACGTCAACCGTCAACGGCACAGTCACCGGCACGATTGTCGCCACTGCCACATTGGAACCACCCCCGTCCGTCATTCCGACGGGCGGACGCCAACTGTTCTACAACCAGTCGACTTGGGACGGCGGCGTCGACTCGATCACCACGAGCGACGACGCGGCGATCGCCACCGATAAGACGGCCTACATCGCCGGCAGTGGTTCGGCTTCAAGTTCGGCCCTGTCGAGCTTTTCGCGCGGCATCAACGGCGTAATGGTCGATCTGCTGGGAGGCGGCGCGCACACGTCGATTGACGCCAGCGACTTCATCTTCAAGACTGGCAACGACAACACGCCCAGCGGTTGGGCCACCGCGCCGGCTCCGATTGCGATCACCGTGCGCACCGGCGCCGGCGTCAGCAGTTCGGACCGCGTGGAAATCCTGTGGGGCGCCAACGCCGTCAAGAAGGCCTGGCTCGAAGTCGAGGTCTTGAACACCGCCCACACCGGCCTGGCCGCGACCGACGTGTTTTACTGGGGCAATATGGTCGGCGACTCGAACCTCAATTTCGCCACCTCCGGTGCGGACTCCTCCAACGTCCTGGCCAATCCCACGGGTGCGGCGTCGATTAGCAACACCCGCGACCACAATCGCAGCAAGGTGGTCAACGGCACCGACTCGTCCTTGGCCTTGGCGAACGTGGCCAACCTCACCCGGATCAACCTCAGCGCCGGTTCGATGGGCCCGGTTGGGGGCGGCGATATTTCGGGCAGTGGCGGCGGCAGCATCGAAGCCGGTCCGGCGGCAAGTGCGGCCGGAGACAGTGGCATCGCTTCGGGTCTGTCGGCTACGGCGGCCGCCGCCAGTTCCCCGGTTCACGTGCCCGCCTGGGTGCTCGATCGGGTCCGCAAGCTCGATCTGAACAGCGGTCCGGTGGCCGACTACTTCCAGTACCTGCACGACCAGGGAACTCCCCAAGCCAAGGCCATCCTGACCAAGGCCGACCGGATTGCCGACGCGCTGCACCTGGACGACCATTTCCTGGATTCGCTGCTGGACGATCTGGAGTAGGATGGTTTCGCGCATTGGACGAAAGCGTTCGGCTTATTATCGCCAGCATTCTGGTCGCCGCTAAATTGGCATGCTGCTGGCGTCCATCGAACCGGTCGTCGAATGGATCCTCGCTGAGCGGGCCCTTTCGGGCGCCGCGTCCACGGGTGGCAGTGACACCCGATGGCAACCGCACAGCACGTGCCGGCACAAGCATGGCAATTAGGTGGGTGGAGATTGCGACTATGACGTTTCGCCGGATCGTGATCGTGGGCGCCGCAGTCTGCTGCATCGCGGCTTCGGGGCGAGCAGCCGAGCCTGACCGTGTTGACCCTGCCTACTACCATCGAGGAGAATTGGCCGGCTCCTTGAAGAGCGACGCCCCACTTCCGCTATACGACGCCGATCCGCAGAGCCTGGCGAATCGGCTGTTCGCCGCTTTCTACATCCGCGCCAGCGATATTCCCACCAAGCGAGGCGGGGCGCCCCTGCGCAGGATCGAAGGGGGGGACGTGATCGACTTTCTGGCTTGGGCGGGAAGCGACTATTGGTCGGCGCCTGACACTTGCCAGCGTCTCTCAGCCCTGTTGGACGAATGCCTTGAAGATCCGTTGCGCGTTCGTCCGGCCGACCCGCTTCGGCGGGCCATCCTGCAACGCGATTTATGGGCGCCGTTCGATTTTCTCGTAAGTCGTAACATCGCCCGAGAGGGAGACCAGGCGACGCGCCAACGTCGCGACGTTGTCTGCCGCAAGCTTGCGGCGGTCATCCGCGCGCTGACGCTGTCTGAGCAAGAAATCGAGTCGCTGCCCGACACGTATGCATTGGCAGTCGAGTCTGGGCGATTCGCCTCCGAACATCGATTCGACCCGGCCGTCGATTATCTGCCGCCGGGCCTGCTCACCGCCGCGAACGAGTGGCAAGAAATCGATTTTTTTCAACCCAGCGACATCCATGAAGACATTCAGGAACGCTTTGTGACGCTGCACACTCGCAACTACAAGGGCCGTTCTTACTTCCGGGTGTTTTTCCGCTTTCCCGGCGGAAGGCCGGCGCTGGAGGAGTATTTGAAGTACGTCGACGAGGAGGGGATCGACTGGAAAGCGGGCGCGCACCGGGGGTTCATCCAAGTTCGTGCCGGCACTCGGCAGATTCCGATCGAAACCGAGGTAGCGCTCGTGCAATTCTTGATTACGCTCGACGACCAGCTGCGCCCCACGCCCACGTCCATCGTCGAGTCGGTGCGGCTGCGCGTATTCCGCAATGTGGACGGAGGTGCCGAGCCGCCGACCAATACCGGAGCCGGAATGAACGTTTCCGAGTTCACGCTCAAACGACGACTGCTGTTCGACGGCCTGAAACAAGGGGGACTTCAGCGCGAACCGGACGATCAGCCGCTGTACCGGGTAATCTTTATGGGTGACAAAGCTCCCGACTGGGGCGACGTCGGCCGGTCGCTGACCCTCGTGCAGGACTGCCGCCGCTACCACACGGGGGCCGGGCAAATCGGCGTACAGACGATCTTCTCGCTCGTGCATCAAGGGGGAGTCGACGCCGGCGCGCAGCTTGGAGTCGCCCACCCGCTTCCGTTCGGCGCGCGGAGCCCGCGTGGTGCTCGCGGCGCAACGTGGAAGAGTCGCCACGAAACTTACCGTCGTTTGCTCGACTATCTGGGCGAGTAGGTAGCATTGCAGCCGAGCACTAGCGTCGAACCAGGAAGCTAGCGTCACCGCGCGTGAGATAGATCGTGTCCTCGGCTAACGTTTGACAGATCCTGGCCAGGAATGCAATCAGCTTTTCAAAGTCCGACTCCGATTCGAACGAAACTTCAAAGCGCTCCATCACGTCGTGAAGCAGTTCGCCGTCGCCGCTAATCCAATACCCTTTTACGGGCGAGGGGGTATGCGTATAAGCCTTGTAGTGGGCAATCAAGAATTCATGAATGATGCTGCGCGCGCTTCCATCCCCGTCGTGCCGAGGCGCATCGAGCTTGTGCGAGGGAATGTAAAACACCGTCATTTTGCCGATAGGAGTAACGGAGGGCATTTCGACCTCGATCGAACGAGTGTGGCCACGGCGACGTACCTCGAACTCACGGGCCGGTGCGGAAGGCTCTTAGGCCCAGGGCAACCAGCCAGGTTGGACACCCGCCCGCCTCCAGCGGCGTCGCCACCATGCGGCCTCAAGTCTACTCTAAGCCGCGGCGGTGGGAATCCCCTCGGCGACGCTCGTGCAGCGATCCGTTCAGTCGTTGGACTCGCAGCGAAGCCACATCATCGAGCCGCGAGCCGGGTTGTCGGCAGCGCCACTGGGACGACTTCAAGCCTCGTCGCTCAATGGAACTGATTTGCGGGGCTTGCGCAACAGACTCGCTTCGCGGCCGGGGATTTGCCGCTCTGCAGCGTCAGTTTTTTTGAACGCCCAAAGAGACTCCATAGCAATCAACCCGAGAACCGCCCCGAAGAGATGTTTCTTATGATCCAAAAACCAGGCCGCGACCTGGACGGGCCCGAATTCAGCATCGAGCAGTTCCTCGACGTTGTGCACCGGCGATACTGTCCCCGCGGCGGATGAATTGCCGTTGGTCGTCGAAGGAATTGGCGAAGATAGACGGGTGCTCTGTGGACCTTCCCATTCCAGAATCGCGGCATCGTGGACGGCTGGTACGTTGGTTGCGTCCGCTCTCGATTTGTTGAGCGTTTGCGATGGCAAATGCGTCGGATCAACGCCGTCTTGTGGGTTGCGGACGGCTCTGGGCACGTCGATGCCATCAACCAGAGTAGGCGCATTTGCCTGGGATACGACGCAAAACGTTTGGCAGCTCACGCGCGTCGCTTCCAGGGCCAGACGAGACCGCGGGTCTCGATTGGCCACCATTCGCTCGTAGTGAATATCGCCGACCGCCGCGTCGAGCCGATGTTGTTCGAGCGGAGAGAATGTCGCCGAAAGCCACCTTGGGCTCGCGCCATCATCCGTTGTGTTTAGCTTGGGAGTGGCCAGCGTTGCCGAAGCAAACCCCGATATCGGCGCGGAAACTGCAAGCGCGCTGGCGATCGGCGCGCCGGTGGAAATTCGTTCCGGAGGAGAAATCTGGCCGGGCGGTGGATTCGGTGTGGGTGCAGAAACAGGGGAATGCGGCGCGATCGGATCGAGCGTAGGCGGCTGAATGATCGTCCGCAGCTCGTAATTCCAAAGTTGAGCAGAACCTGAAAACTCTGCGCTGAATAAGATCGGCCCCTCGTACGCGTTTGTGGATCCACCGAATGCATTGTCAGTGGTCAAGGCAAGGACCCGGTTGTCGAAATCGACGATCCAAACGCCGGCATTGACGTTGCCGTTGGACGTGATCGACGTGGAGGTCAGACCCATGAACTGGCCAACGAGCTCGGCCTGATACGCGGAAACCGGCACAACGCTCAACATTTGGCGCGGCTCGCATCGTTCGAGCGAAAAACGGCGACGGAAACGTTTTTGAACAAGTGGTCGGCGCATCGTATTCACTTCCTCATGGCTCTCAATCGGACGCTGGTACGCGCGGGACTGTTGGGGCGGCTTCGTCATGCAATCGGATTTGCTCTTGGCGACCGTCCAATTCCCGAGGATCGTTGGACGCTACACTTCGGAGCAGCCGCTGCAAGTTGGCCGAATGCGCCTCGAGATAGCTCTGCGCTTGTTGCCAATTTGGAGACAGGGCCAAAGCCTTGTGCTGCCACTCGATGGCTTCGCGATAAGCGGCTTGGGCACGATCAGCCAAGCGCTGGCCTTCGAGGGCCAAGCCCAAGTTGTTGCAGACGGCGCCCAGCCGGCTGGCATACTCGGGTGATTTTTCGTGCGTGCGGGCCAAACGCGTTAAGTTCGTTCGAGCATTTTCGAATTGCTCGACGGCTCGTTGATGATCCTTGTGCTGAGAAAGGAGGTATCCAAAATTGTTTTGCGTCACGGCCAAATCGCGACAATAGCCAACAACTTTGGGGGCCAATTCCGCAAGTTGTTGCTGGATCTTGACCGCGCGGGAATAGTCGTTTTCGGCGTCGTCAAGTTGCCCAGCTTTGGCGGCCATCGCGGCCAGGTTGTTGAGCGTGCGGGCAAGCTCCGCTTGCCAACGCAAGACGTGTGGTTCGTCCCTGGCCAGGCTTTCGAATTCCTCGGCCGCGTGGCGATAGGCCGCGAGCGCCTCCGCCGTCGACGCGGTGCTGCACAGAAATCCAAGCTGATTGTACGTGCCCGCCAGGTCGCCGCGCGCCCGAGCCGACGGCGCGGGGGTGTCGCGCTGTAGTTCAAGGGCATTTTCCAAGTAACCGCGCGCTTCGTCCGTCCGTCCCTGCTGGCCAAGTACCATACCGAGATTGGCATAGCTCAATGCCAATGCGCAATTCAAGGCGTCATCATTCCCGCGGCGAGTCGTTGCCCGGCGCTGGAATTCCATAGCGGCGCGCAGGTGCGATTCCGCCTCCGGGGTACGGCCCGCTCGCAGATGCACCAGTCCCAGATTGTTCTCGCACAGACTCAACGCCTGCAACCAGTCGCCAGCATCTTCTTCCGACAACAGGGCCGACCAGATCTTCTTTGCCTCCTCGTAGGCTGCGAGTGCGGCCTCGTCGTCGCCAAGCTGTTCACTGATCTGTCCGCAACGGTAGTGTGCCGAGGCCGTCTCGGAACGCACCGCGGGGTTCGACGCAGCCTGAGACGCGAATCTCTGGTAGTAGGTCAGCGCCTGCTTCAACAGTTGGTGGCGGATGTTTTCCGCTCCGGGAACATCGGCCAGATCCGTGGCCACTCCGGTGAACAAGCTGTCGACCGCGCCGCGTGCATCTTGCAGGTTGCGCTCGGCGCGGCGGTGACTGTCGCTGGCCAGCCCCAGCGCTTGTTGCGTTTCGTTTTGCGCGTGCCAGACCAAGACGGCGGTCACGACGGCACAAACCAGAACCAGCGATAGCCCGAGGCTCGCGGAGGCCACGAGGCGAGCATGCCTGCGGACCCATTTTTCGCACTGGTCGCGAAAGCTGGCCGGTTGAGCCAGCGTCGGTCGGCCGGCGAGAAAACAGCGCAGGTCGTCGGCCATCTCCCGAGCCGAAGCATACCGCGCATCGGCCGCTTTCGAGGTGGCTTTCAGGACGATGCTGTCCAGGTCGCGCGGAACCCGGCGGTCAAGCTTTGTCAACGACGGCAGCTCGTCATTCTCGATTTGGTGAATCAACTCTTGCTGTGTTTGCCCGTCAAAACCCGGGCGCAGCAGAATGAGCTCGTAGAGCGTCAGGCCCAGCGAGTAGATGTCGGTGCGATGATCGACGATCCCCGTTCTGCTGCGCAACTGTTCGGGGCTCATATAGCGCAAAGTCCCCAACAGTTCGCCGCTGGCGGTCACGGAGACATCGCGTTGCGTGCGCGCCAATCCAAAATCGGTCACCCACAGGTCGCCCTCGCGGCTGATCATCAAATTCGACGGCTTGACGTCGCGGTGGACGATGCCCTGATTGTGGGCCTGATCCAGAGCTTCGGCCGCTTGGACAAACCACTGCGCAACCATTCGGAAGCGAGCGAGCGCCGCTGAGGGGTTCGCATGGGTCTTGGTCGAGGCCACGCGCACCGTGGAATCCGTGACCGGCGAGACTACAGCCTGCGCCTGCAAGTCTTGGATCAATTGCTCCAGCGTCTGGCCTTCAATGAGTTGCATGACGTAGAAATGGAGTCCCCGCTCGCAACCCACGGCAAACACCGGCACGATGTTGGCGTGATGCAACTGGGCCGCGGCCAGCGCCTCGTTCTTGAAACGTGCCAGTTGCCGATCATCGAGCATCGATGCAAATGGCAAAACTTTCAGTGCGACGCGTCGTTCGAGCGAAATTTGCTCGGCCTCGTACACGACGCCCATGCCGCCGCGGCCAATCTCACGCAGGATGCGAAAATCGCCCAACTCGGCAGGCATTGGCGGATTGGCCGTCGAGTCGGAGTCTCGCGGCTTCGCCTGGTAGAGCAACTCGACCCAGGGAAGATACGGAATCAGGTCGTCCGCGTGAGCGGGATGTTGAGCCAGGAACGCTTCGCGCAGGCGGAGAGCCGGCTTCGAGCGTCAGCAAGTAGGCTTCCAGGATTTCGCCCAATTCCGGGTCGATTTCCGCGTCCCATTCGAGAAGCGCGCCCGCGGGCCGCGATAGTTCGGCGCTCACGATATTCCCTCGGCAGATAAGGACCCACGTAGACGGTCGATGGCCCTCACCCACAGCATCCGCGTGGCGGCGGCGGATCGGCCCATGCGCTGTGCAATTTTCTCGAAAGGAAGTTCTTCGAGATGACGGAGCATCAACACGTCGCGATATTGCGGAGGCAATTTTGCCAGATGATCGGCAACGATCGCCGCCCTCTCGGAGGATTGGGCGCCCTCGGCCTGAGATTGAACCGCGGCTCCGAAAACCTGGTCCAGGCGGCAGGTTGACTGGTCGAAGGCTCGAGCAATGGCTTGTAAAGAGACCTCTTTGCGCACGTCGCGCTTTTGGGCCGCCATGTGATGTTCGACCAGTCGCGCGATGTTTCGAACCAGGATTTTGCGAAGCCAGGCCAGGAACTCGGCGGGCGTATTGCCCCGAAACTGAACAAAGTCGCGATAGGCCTCCAGGAAAGTGTCTTGCACCACGTCCGATGGAGTGGCACGCGGAAGCAACTGCGGCGTCAACTGCGATCGCGCCAGAATCCTCAAATAATTCCGGTACAACTCCAATAACGAACCCAAGGCACCGGGACCGGTGCCTTTGGCCAATTGCAGCAGTTGCGTCGCCGAGCGATCGGACACGATCGTACAGTCCTCGGTTTGGGCGGATTAACTCTTCGCCACAGTATAAGCATCCCAGCAAGGCCTAATCACGCCTTCGCTTCTCTACAAACCCGTTGAAGCGCATTCACTATAGTAGGCCGGATCCTGGCGCGAATTGTCACGCCAGTGACTGCCAGAAAACGCGACTACGTGCCGTCGGCAATCACGCGACAGAGCTTAACTCGTGCGGTACAAGCCAGTTACATCACACCCAAACCGCAACGGAATTTGCACCCGCCAAACGCCGCCAGTGTCGGCCGACCGCCGGGCGCTGGCGACCGACGTGGATTTACGCCAACTCACTCGTTGCACCGTGCCTCCAAACCCGGCCTTAAGAGGTAGGCCCGGACCTGCCCAACTGTTGGCAAGGGTTTTCGGGTAAAGTGATCAGTCTCTGGCAATTGCGGGGCGCCATCCCATGAAGCGAAAAACTCGAGAGGCAATGTCGCGAATCGCGCGCCGGATTGAACACCGGCGTTTGGTGGGGCCGGAAACATTCGAGCCGCGCTGCCTCATGGATGGCGCCTTGCCGCAATTGATTGCAGACACCTTCAGCGTCCACACCAATGACGATCCGCAGTCGCTCGACGTGCTGGCCAACGATGTTTGGAAAGATTACTCCGGGCCCGGACGAATTACCGCATTGAGCTTTCCGACGGGGGGCGGATCGGCGGACATCGCCCCCGACGGCAAGTCCGTGCAATTTCGACCTTCGGCCGACTTCTCGGGCGACGACACGTTCAGCTACGTCGTGGACGACCAGTTTACGGCCCAGGCAACCGTTCACGTCGTCTCGCCGCTGGCGGCCGACGCGCTCACCGTATTCCCCGATGGCCAAACTCAAACGATCGACGTGCTGGCGAACGATCCGTTTTGGAAGGACTACGCTGGTGCTCGTCGGATTACGGCTCTCTCGGCTACGCAGATCGGTGGAACGGCTTCCCTCACGGCCGACGGTCACACCATCTATTATTCGCTTCCCGACGACCCGGCCGCGCTCGGTCAAATCGACCACTTGACCTACATCGTCGACGGGAAGTACCCGGCCGAAGTCGCACTGTCGTTGTTCAATCCTTTGAAATCGTTCAGCAGGGACGTGCCGCAAAACAGCGACCCCATTCAAGTCGCGCCGCTCGACCATTCCAATTTCCAGGACTGGCCCGAATACTCCGGTCCAATGCTGGTGACGAAAATACTGCCTACGAGTTCGCCCGGCAGCATTTCGATCGGCAGCGACGGCCGGACAATCTCGTATCAGCCCGCAAAAGATTTTCTCGGCAGCGAATCGTTCGCCTACCTTGTCGACGGCAAATTCTCGTCCACGATAACATTTCATGTCGGCGCGATCGTGGCCGCCGACGGCTACTCGATTGATGAAAACGATCCAGGCACCGTGCTCAACGTCTTGGCCAACGACCTCTATTGCGACTCGACGGGAAATCGAACCCCAATCGCCAACCAGGTTACCTCGCTAACCCAAGGCGATCACGGCGGACACGCGGAAATCGTACAGGGCGGCCTGGCCATTCGCTACGTTCCTGCCGCCGATTTCCTTGGCAACGAGACATTTACCTATGTCGCCAACGGCAAATACACTGCGCTCGTCACGCTCAATGTTAGCCGGCCGGTGCGCGATGACTATTTCTGGAACTTGAACCCTAAGATCGTTGCCGATTCGGCAGACAACGTGCTCGACGTGCTGGCCAATGACTTCTACCAGCCGGGGAGTCATTCGATCACCGCACTTGGCCCAACTTCTCAAGGCGGCGTCGTCGCAATTGCCCAGGACGGCCAAAGAATCCTGTACACGCCCCAGCCAGGGTTCGTGGGCGACGAGCAATTCACCTATACCATTGACGGACTGTACTCGGCAACCGTGCGCCTCAATGTCGAGTCTCCTGCAGCAAACTTCAATCAGGAGCTCGACCCCACCCGAGGAAAAACGTATCGGATCGACCTGGCTGGGCACTTGCCGGCGCTGGGCTACACGGGCAACGGCCTGGTCACGGCAGCGTCGATAATTGCGGGCAATGCCGACGTTTCGATTTCGTCGGATGGCAAGGCGGTATTGATCAGTCCACACGATTTTTCGTACGAGGCGATTTCCTACACGCTCGACGGAAAGTACACCGCCACCTTCTATGTGACGTTTCGATCGTCCCGGTTTCTCGGTGCGTCCAACTCGGTGGCCGACGAGAATCTTTCCAGCAACCTCGACGTGTTGGCTACGGCACCGTGGCAATACTACTCCTACGATCAGGGCGCGCTGGTTTATCATGGCCCGCGACTGATCACCGATGCCTTCGGCGCCTTGCACGGGTCGGTCATTCCGTCCGCGGATGGCAAAACCGTGACTTATCGGCCCGATGACGACTATGTCGGGCAGGATTCGTTCCAATACATCGTCGACGGACACGAGCTAGGATCGGCAACCGTGCAAGTCATCCGGCGCGTTCGCGACGACCAGTTTCGCGTCGAGTCGTCAAGCCAAGGCAACGTGCTTCCGGTTTTGCTGAACGATCAACTCGGAGGCGGCTTTAGCGGCGTCGGCCGTATCACGCAAGTCGGCACAGCCGCCCATGGCGTCGCAAGCATCTCGGCTGACGGCCGCAGCCTCGTATATACGCCGGCTGCGGAATACACCGGCACGGACGACGTGGTGTACACCGTCGATGGACACCTTAAAGCGTCGGTCCACGTCACGGTGGCGGCTCCCGCGGAAACTCATTACCCACAGTTCGAAGATCTTGCCGCGCTTGAGCAGTGGCTGCTCGACAATGCCATTCAGCAATACGCTTCTCTGTTTGGCACTTCCGCATATATATACCAACCCTGGTTCGATGGGATTCAACCCTATAGTTTGGCAATCGCTGACCAAGTTGGCGCGTCCAATGCGGACAACAGCCATTCGGAGACCAACGTGCAAGTCGCAGGCGTGGACGAGGCCGACCTGACCGAGGCCGACGGCGACTACCTATACGTACTTTCCGGCGGCAAACTCGTGATCACCCAAGCGCGACCGGCGTCGTCGCCGGCCGTTGTATCTCAAACCGCGATCGACGGCTCGCCAATCGGGATTTATCTTTCCGGAGATCGGCTGACGGTTATTTCACAAACCGGCGGCTACCTGGCATCCCCATTCTCGTCGTTGCTTTGGCTGCCGCGCATTTGGGGACCCGGGCAGACGACAATCACGGTGTTCGACGTGGCGGATCGCAGCCATCCGTCGCTCGTGCAAAAGACCGTCGTGGACGGCACGCACCTCGATTCACGGAAGATCGGCGACCTCGTCTATCTGGCGCTCAACAATAATTCCTTTGCACTTCCCGCTCCACAGGTCATTGGCGCACCGCCCGACGGCATTCACGTAATGGACTATCCTCCGAGCGGTCGTTACGAGACCCAGGAAGTGTACGTGCAGCGGATTCGCGATCACTTCGGAGAATTGCTGGACACGATGTTGCCGCATTTCCGTAGCTTTAGACCGGACGGCTCGCTCGTTCGCAGCGGCCTGTTGCTGACGCCGGAAGAAATCGGCAAGCCGGTGGACTCGACCGATCAATCGATGCTCAGCATCGTCACGATCAACACGGCGACGGATGAACCAGGAATCGTGTCGGCGACGGGAATCTTGACCGACTCCGGCGGCCGGTTGTACATGAATCACGATAGCATCTACGTGCTGCGCAGCAGCAATTGGAACAGTGCAGGGCAAACTACCGCGATTTCGAAGTTTACGATTGACGAAGCTTCCGGCCATGTCGTCCCCACGGCGCACGGCCAGGTGCCGGGTCTGATTCTTGATCAGTTTTCCGTTGACGAGTCGGGAGGCGACTTGCGCATCGCCACGACCGTCTCGAATGCTTTCTCGGACAACTGGTCGCGCACGGCCGAAAATGACGTGTGGGTGCTGCGGCAAGATGGCGATCTGCTCGAGCTGGTCGGCAGCCTGCAAAACTTGGCACACGGCGAATCGGTCCGCTCCGTGCGGTATCTGGGCAATCGAGCGATCATCACCACCTTTCCGACGACGCAGGTCGGCATCGATCCGGTTTATTCGATCGATTTATCGGACCCGACGCAGCCGCGCTTCGTCGGCGAGTTGACGCTGCCAGGTTTCAACCAATACATGCAATTCATCGATGACACGCACGTGCTCACGGTGGGCGTGAACGCGCCGACGGTCACAGGACAACCATGGGCCGCCGGCCTGCCATTGCAAGTCTCGCTGTTCGATGTTGCCGATTTCTCGCATCCCCATTTGATCGACCAATACACGGTCTCTCGTTTTTCAAGCAGTCTGGCCCAACAGGACCATCATGCCTTTGGTTGGTTCGCCGAGTTCGGGCTGCTGGCGCTGCCGATTGAGCGCAGTTATACGAAGCGCGAAGATCTGGATGGCGACGGGTATCGAGAAACAACGACCTACGTCAGTGCCGACGAAGTGCAGTATTTCCGAATTGATACGACCGATTCGGCCGAATCAGGAGGGGGAGTGCAGCTCGTCGGGACAATCGACCTGGCCGGCCCCGCGCTGCGGACCGCGTTTATTGGCGACACGCTGTATGCGATTGCCAATGGTCAGATCGTGGCTTCCTCGGCGAGCGATCCTGGCGTGCCGCTGGGCAGCGTCTCGTGGGACATTCCACCGATCCATTACTGGCCGATCGATCCAATCCCAATTCTGACGCCGATCCGGGTCATCGACGGGCCGTTGTTTCCCATCGACAGACCCTCTCCCCCGTTTTTTCCAATCCCTCCGATCTGGCCGAACTCTCCTGCCGCGCAGCCAGTGGCTGTCGAGCAAACCCAGCTGGATCTTGCACTGCAATCGGCGCGCAGCGATATTGCCAACCGATTCCACGTCACGCCCGAGAGCGCGCTGCTTGTTTCGATCGAAGCGCCAACAGGTACGGGGACCGCGGGCTTGAAGTTTGTTTTTCGCCAGGGCGACCAGAATCTGCTCTACCAAGTGGCGAGCAACGGGGCGGCGGAACTGGAAAACTCCGATTTCCAATTCCCGTCGGAACTTCAAGTCGCGGCTCAAAACGCGCCCAACATGGACGTCAATGCCGATGGACAGGTCTCGCCGCTGGACGCCTTGCTCGTCGTCAACGATCTCATCAAGCACAAGGGCGGACATCACGTCGGGGACGACGCCGTGCTCCGACAGGTAACGCCGGGAGCGATCCTGACAGGATTGGATGTGAATCACGACGGGATGGTCACGCCACTGGATGCATTGCTGATTTTCAATGCACTCCTGCACCAACAGCCAGCGACAATTCACGCAGCCAACGCGCTTTCAGCGTCGGCTTCACCAGCGGTTGCAACACCAGTTGTTTCGGCGCTTGTTTTTTCCCAATCTGTGCCCATGACGGATTCTGCGGTAGATTTTGCGGTCGAGCCTGCGGCATCGCCTGCGGCGCCTACGCAGACCGTGCCTCCACTACGCGCGAACCAACCGCAACTGCGCGAGCCAGCGACCGCGACGCGACAAAGTCGACATGACGCGGCGCTCGCCCTGACCGACGATTGGTCGCCGCTCGCGGATATCTTGCCTGGCGACATCTGAGTCGGGCTGAACCGCAGTTGAAGAACCCCGACGTGGCCGTGGCCTGAAGCAATCGAGCCGGCGCGAACGACAAGCACAGGCCGCACCACCTCTGCGACGCCCCAAGCGCGCACGAAAAAAGCCCGCATCCGGCTGCCAGACGGCGGGCTTTTGAACTTGAGTTTGCCGATCGCCGGCAAACTCGCGACATTCGCGATTGAGCTGAACGGTCTTATGATCCGGTCTTTGGTGTTGCTCCGCTTGATTCGGTTCTTGGCCGAAGGCTAAGCGGCGCTCAGCGAGTCAGCTCGGCCACGTAGTGTCTTGCGGTGCACCGCCATTGCGGGATCCAACTCTCCACCAATGCTTGCATGTCGTCGGCAGCCGCCAAATACAAGTGTGCGCCGGCACCGCGAAGCGCCACTTCAACGTCGGCGGGAAGCTGAAACCCCACCGCGATTCGGCGTACCGTGGGTTGACACATGCCCAGCCACTCCAGCAGCGCGGCCGTGCCGGCGACGTCACGTTCGTGATCCAGCCAAAACAATGAGACCGCGGGAACCCCCAGCAACAACGCACGATGGAGTCGTTGCACGGTCGCCTGCCGCACGGCGGGCCAGCCGCAACAAGCGATCAGCTCGTCCAAGACGGCCGTGGCTTGTGGGCTGGCCGACACAATAAGTCCGTATCTGGGAGATTCAGTGACCATGATTTCGGCTCGCGTCAAAGCGTTTGAGAACGTTGGAAACGACGGAGTGACTTTTCGCATAAACATGAGGCGCCCTTGTGGGACTAGTGATGGGCTGCTTGCCGCTTCCTCCACCAACACAACACGCCACAGGCAATGATCGCCAGAACTGCGGTACTCGGCTCGGGGACGCTTGCCAAGCGGAAACCGACAGTGAAGCTCTCGAGCGTCGGAAGGTCGTGAAAGGTCCGCTCCTCAGGCAGCATCCAGTTCGCGCCGTAGAAGAACGCACCGCCACGCGCGAGCCGGTCCGAGCTGCCAACCACCGCTTCGTCCCATTGAAACACGTCGCCGCCCATATCGAACGCGCCGAAGGGGCTCGTTGTTCCGCTGTACGCGCCCACGTCGGTTAGATTGGCCACAGTCAGGCCGTAATTCGCCGAATTGGGCGTTGCGGTAGGAACGGACTCGGTCGGGGTCGTGTCGCTGCTGGTCGGGTACTGATAATACGAGCCGGTGGCGGGGTTGTAGTAGGCTGCCTTGTACCACTCGTCTTCCGTTGGCAGCCAGATCTGCGATCCGGGATTGTGAGTGAGCGGCGGAGAGACAGGTACGGCATTGGGGCCAAGAGTTCCCAACGTGTAGGCCCCCGTCTCCGTGTCGCCGCTCCCCTGGCCGTTGTTCATCCAATTGGCGAAGCGAATCGCGTCGTACCAGGTCGTGAAATTGATCGGATGGTCTCCGCGGCTCGAAATGACGCTGTACTTGCTGCCGTCGGGATTGCCAAAGCTGTAGTTGACTCCGCCGTACGTGGGTTCGCTCATGCTGGCTCTGTAGAGATGGAGCGGATTGGCGCCGGTGGGGTCTTTAACATTCAAAAACTCCACATACTGGCTGGCGGTGACGTCGTACGTGGCAATGTTATAGCTGTAAGGAACAGCGCCGAGATTCTGGATTCCCGCGGTAAGATTGTCTCCATCTGCCGGATCGGCGGCATTGCCGGGACTGCCGACCGGGGACCAGGCGATGGTGACGGCCGCGGCCGGACGGCACGTGAGCAGACAGACCATGCAGAAAAGAAACGGCGGTGCGAAGTGACGGCTCATGACTGGACTCCCTTGTGATAGTGGTGAAGCAAACCCGTAGGCCAATGAAAGTTCGATCTGATCGATCGGACCTGTTGGGTAGCGAATCCGATGCCACAAGTTCATCGGAAGTAAGAAGATACTTTTAAGCAAAGACAGTACGCCGACTTGCGGCCGACACTTTGTGCGCGCACGCAATGAGACACACTCGGCACGGCCTGGTACATAGTGCACCAACGCGTGGTACCAAATTTGCCCGAGTCGGTAACGACGCAACGACTTGCTACAAGCATGGCACAACATGTTCCAATGGAACACTCTGTGCCACGGTCGTAAGCCAACGACGGTGCCCGGCCAGTACCGCTCATCGGTAAGGCGGTTTTGCAAGTCTCGTTTGCAAGATCAGAGCGGCGCGGCGGCTAATTCAGCGATGCGCGGCAGTAAGAAGATGGCCGAGCCCATGGCGCGCAATTAATCGCTGCAATCGATGACGTTCGACGTTCAATGCGCGGGCCGCCGCGGATTGATTTCCGTGGACTGCCTTGAGGGCGCGGGCAATCAGCGTGCGCTCCGCTTCGGCAAACAACGGAATGGGATCATCGAAACTCGGCCGGCGAGCCGACGAACAGTGACTTCCGTCGCGAACTTCGCTGGGCAAATGCACGACGTCGATCGTTCGATCGTTGCAGAACAAGAACGCTCGTTCCATCGTATTTCGCAGTTCTCGCACGTTGCCGGGCCAGTCGTATCGACAAATTACATCCCGAACTTGCGGCGCAAGGACCTTGACAGGCTCCTCATAGAACGCCGCAAACTCTTCTAGGAAGTGCGATGCCAGTCGGACGACGTCGTCTGGCCGCTCGCGGAGCGGTCGAATGCTCAGTCGGACCACGTTGACTCGAAAGTAAAGATCCTGCCGAAACGTTCCCTCGCGCACCATGCGAGCCAGGTCGCGGTGCGTCGCCGCGATGATGCGCAAGTCGACCGAGATGGGCTCGACGCCCCCCACCGGCACGACCTTGCGTTCTTGAAGGCACCGCAGCAACTTCGCCTGCACTTCCAGCGGCAATTCTCCAATTTCATCCAGAAATAATGTTCCGCCATCGGCACACCGCAACATTCCGAGGGTGGCCGCAACAGCGCCGGTGAACGCGCCTTTGACGTGCCCGAACAATTGCGATTCGATCAACTGGCTCGAAAACGCCGTGCAGTCGACCGCCACGAACGGTTTAGCGGCCCGCAGGCTGCCGGCATGAATCTCCCGGGCAGCCATTTCTTTGCCAACACCCGTCTCACCTTCGATCAAAACGGTCGCCGAACGGGGCGCGATCGTCTTGATTTGAGATCGAAGGTTTCGCGTCGCTTCGCTTTCGCCGAGGACCAAGGGAACGACATTCCCAGTCTCCCGTCTTGCGGAAGACGCACCTTGCGAATCTGGCGATCGCTCTGGCATTGGCGGGTCCGTCGCCCCATTTCAGAACACAGCCGGCGAGATGCACGGCCCGCTGAGCGCTAAACAACCTCTTGAAGGCATCCCAAAAAGCATAATGGTGCCGCGGGCCCCCCTTGATGTAGTATATTAGTGTACCCAATGGGGCTTGTACATCATTTTTTTGGCAAATGCCAAAAAAAGTATTCCGCGGCTCGGAGTTCTAGAACCCCGGAATCGCCCCAAGGCTCCTCCGTCATGATCCAAGGCCGGCCCGCCTGCGGCAAGCGTCACTTTTTGGCATTCGCCGCCGCGGCGCGATAACGCGCAATGACTTCCAGGCACGGGTCGACGTGAGAGCGGAAGGCGGCGGCCGTGGGCGGGGCGTAAAGATGCGGCGGCGTCCAGACGCGGTAGTCCATGGCCATGGAATGCTGCCACCACAGGTCCGAAACGCCCAGCACCCAGCCGCTGTAGGGAAGCGGGATGCGCAGGCTCTCGCCGATGAAGTTCGGCCGCGAGCCGGTCGGTTCGCCGACGAGGATCGCCTTGGTGCGGCGCTCCAATTCACTCGTCGTGTTCTGCGCGGCCGAGAACGTGTCGCGGCCGATGATCACGAACAGGCTGCCTGGCTTTTGCAGCTTTTCACTGCGCATGATGCCCTCGATCAGCGGCGGATTCGTGAACGTGTCGCCGCCGCCGTTATAACGCAGGTCAAGAACAAGAGTCTCGACCTCGGGCCGCGAAACGGCTTCGAACAGCTCCTTGCAAAAGTCCGACATCGACTTGTGGTCGTTGGTGCCAATGCCGTTGATCTGGCAATACATGGCATTCCCCTCGGGCAAATCCGCGAACCAGTACGTTTTGTCGCGCGACCAGGAAGACAGCGGCAGCGGCTTGCCACAGCCGGCAACCTCGCAGATCCAATCCTTGCCGGCGGGAATCTTGTCACTCGCGGCCAGCTCCACGCGCCGCGTCTTGCCGCCGGCGTCTTCGACTTCCAGCGGCACCGGGTCGTCGCCTTTGACGATCTCCAGCCCCCGCAAGATCGTCATCGAGCTCAGCACCCACGGCGTGAACGCCAGCAGCGTCATCGGATTGTCGCGCGAAGTTATGTCTTCCACCAAATTCAAAGCCTCGTCCGTCGAGCGATCGCCGATGCGCAGCACCTTCGCGCCCACCAGGTCGGCGTTCGGAGACAAGGCGGCCGTGATATAGAGACCCTCGGGGTATCGGAAGAATTGCAGCGGCAGCCGCGAAGGCCGCCCGGTGCGGCGCAGCACGGAATGCCCGTCGTCCAGCCGCCGCACGATTGCCATCATCCGCACGAAAATCTGTTCGTCCGACAGTTGCGGAATCTCGGCCGACAACTTCTGTGCCAGCGCTTCAAATTCCTGATCGCTCGTCGCGCGAAACGGCGCGTAATGAATGCGCTTGGCTTCATGCAGCAGAAACCGCAGATCGTGGCGATAGCCTTCGTCGCGCGAAAGCCCTTTGACGTCGGTGGACCAAACCAGTTTTCGATACTCCGGATCGTCGGCCAGCGAGGCAAAATGCTTGCCCTGAAAGCGGCGAATGTCGCGCAAACCTTGCGCGAGCGACGTTCGGGTCCAGCGAATCGCTTCCTCTTTGTGGCCCGCTAGCGCATGCGCGGCCGCCAGTCCCCAAGCCGATTCGCCCCGGTAAATCATCCGCGGCGGGTTCCATTGAAAGGCACCCAGCGCCTCGGACTTGTTGAAGGCGGCGATCGCGCCGTCGAATTGCCCGCTCTCCAAGCGCCCCATTCCCAGCCGCCACCAGTACAGTCCGACCGTCGGATTGGCTTCGACCAACTCGCCGTACTGGCTGACCACCCGATCCCAGCGCTGCAACAAAAAACTCACATCGGCCGTACGGGCCAACGCGGGCGCCCTGACCACCGCATCGCGCGACGGGCCTTCCAAAGACGGCTCGCCCCCAACCAACGCCACCGCCAACACGAAAGGAAAGAACATCGTTTCACCCAATCTGGATTCGCCTTCAGGTCTGGGACTGCCGCCGTGCGCCGCAAAAGGCGCAATGCCTCACCCGTAGTTCGCCGGCCGTTGCCGAATCTTGGCACCGCCAAGTATAGAGGCCCGCGGTAGCGCCGGCGACAATCCCCGGCTGCGAAAACTGCCCAGCGGCCCTGGCGCACGCACCAAGGCGATCCCCGGTTTCGACGTCCGAGGCAGAATTAGGTTACGCACCTGTGCCCGACCTACTTAATTCTCGTCGATTTCGTCCACGTCGACGTAGGCACCACAACGTGGGCAATCTCGAACGCGGCCGCGCTCGGCGGACGGGAACAAACTGGTCTGGCCACACTCTTCGCACAAGACTTTGATCGGCGAAGAGTCCGCCGAGTCGATTTGTTCCGTCGCGCGCTCTCGTTCGGCCGCTAGACGCTCATAGCCTTCGAGGACGGATTGTGCTGCGCGGACATCGGACTGGCTTACCCAGACTTGCGGCTTGTGAATTCCCGGCAGCAGACCAAACATCCAGATACCCCCGGTCGACAAATCTTCCGCGACAAACGCTTCAATGCCTGCCTCAATCAAAAGCAGCTTGAGCATTTGCGCTTCCACGTTTGTTGCCGCATCGTAAACCACAACTGGATCCTGCAGTGCCATGGTTGGTTCTTTCGGCTGCGTTGGCGGAGAGTGCCCACTCCTTGGCCGATTGTCGCAAGGCTCGACGAACAATGCAAAACAAACATTCGGCTGAATCGTTCGATCCGTGCTCATTCGCAGGGATTCGGTGGCCGCTACTCAAATCGTGAATGATGCTAAAAAACGAGTGCAGACGTACGCGGCAAGAAGCGGCTTGGTTGAGGTAGGCTGGTCTTGTGTTCGCCTTGAACAAGCGCCGACATCCCCGCATTTTTTAGGGTTTTCGAACCTCAACAAATTGCCGGCTCGCAGTGTTTGAACTCTCCGCTCTTACCAACTGACCTATGCCGCCGAAATCTCTTATCGCGGAGGAGGTTGGCGACTTTCCGCCGACTGCACGGGCAGGGCTTACACGTTGCATTCCGTCACCCCGAGTTATACTGAATCAAAACCGGACGATCGCGAGGTCAATCGGGTGGGGTTTCAAGATCATTTTTCCGCTCAGGCGGGCGAGTATACGCAGTTTCGGCCGCGCTATCCGCGGCAGCTGTTCGCGTTTCTTGGGGCCCTGCCTTCGCGGCGCGAGGCGGCTTGGGATTGCGGCACCGGGAATGGGCAGGCCGCGGTGGATTTGGCCGACTGGTTCGACGAAGTCATCGCCACCGATCCCAGCGCCAGCCAGGTGGCCCACGCACAGCCGCACGCCAAGGTGCGGTATCTGGTCGCCGCGGCCGAGCACTGCCCAATTCGGTCGAGCTCGATCGACCTGGTTACGGTCGCCCAGGCGTTGCACTGGTTCGACCTGGACGTGTTTTATGCCCAGGTCCGCCGCGTGGGCCGCTCCGGCAGCGTCCTGGCTGCTTGGAGCTACGGGCTGGCCGGCATCTCACCCGAGGTCGATCGGGTGGTGGGTCACCTGTACGACGATCTTTTGGGCAAATACTGGCCGCCGGAGCGCAAACTGATCGAACAGCGGTACGAGACGATCGCCTTTCCGTTCGACGCGATCCCCGCGCCGGAATTCGCCATGACGACCCAGTGGAACTTGCGCGACTTAATCGGCTATCTTGGAACGTGGTCGTCGGTGCAGAAGTATCGCCAACGGCAGGGCACCGATCCGCTGGCCCAAGTCGAGGCCGATCTCGCCCGAGCTTGGGGCGCGGCCGAAACCCTTCGCCGCGTCCACTGGCCACTGTACCTGCGCGTGGGCCGGATTGGCGAATAGACCGTTGACGTATTCTGTGGCCGGGGTCTGTGACCCCGGAATCTTCGCGGGAATTCCGGCCTCGCAGAGGCCGGCTACAATACTTCAACGGGCTGATAACCTGAAGCAGCATCCGGCCCGACAATCGACGACAGCCGTTACGCAAGAACTCCCTTTATGGTCAATGTTGCGGAAGCGCTCGACGAGGGCACCCGGCATCAGGAGGCCGGCCAATGGGCCGACGCCGAGCGACTGTTTCGACAGATTCTCGACGAGCAGCCCGACCATGCCGAAGCCCTATATCGTCTGGGCACGCTGGCGGTGCGGGCAGGCGCGGTGCAGCAGGGGATTCAATTGATCTCGGCCGCCATCCGCGCCGATCGATCGCAGGCAGCCTTTCACGTCAATCTCGGAGAGGCGTTTCGCCGCCAGGGCGATCTGGGGCAGGCAATCCATTCGACGCAACAGGCGATCCAGCTCGAACCAGACCTGGCGCCCGCTCACGCCAACCTAGGACTGATTTACCAGCAGCAAGGCAACCTTGCCGCGGCCGCCGATTGCTATCGCGAAGCCGCGCGGCTGACCCCCGACGACCCCCAAGCCCACGCGGCATTGGGGCGCGTCCTGTTTCGCCTGGGCCAACTTGCCGAGGCCGAAGCATGCTTTCGCCGCGCGGTGAGCGTCGCGCCGCACGATCCGAGTCAGCATCGCCTGTTGGGAATCGCGTTGCACGATCAGGGCAAGCTGGACGAATCCGTCGAATGTTTCCACAGGGCATTGGAGTTGGATCCCAACGACTTCGCAGCGCACAACAGCCTGGGAACGATCTTGCAGCACCGACGAGCCTTCGACCAGGCCGAACAACACTATCGCCGGGCCATCATGCTCCAACCGAATTTCGCCGAAGCCCAGACGAATCTCGGTGCGCTGCTTGCCAATCAGGACCGCGCGGAAGAGGCGCTTTCGCATTTCCTCAAGGCGTCGCAATTGATGCCCAATGCCCCGCTGGCGTTCAGCAACCTGGCCGGCCTGTACCTCAAGATCGGGCAACTCGACGAATCGATCAAGGCGTCGCGCCACGCGATCGAGCTGAATCCCGATTATGCCGCGCCCCATCGCCACCTGGGCGTGTGTTTGCATTTCCTCGGCCAAACCGATCGGGCCATCCAGGCGCTGTGCGCCGCGGTGCGCCTCGATCCGGTCGACGCGCAGCAGCACAGCACCCTGTTGTACACGCTGAATTACCACTCCGGCTACGATCCTCAGGCGGTGTTTGCCGAACACCGCGCTTGGGCCGCGCGTCACGCCGACCCGCTGACCGCCGCAAGCGCGCCGCACGCGAACGATCGCACGCCGGGACGACGGTTGCGCGTGGGCTATGTCTCGCCCCATTTTCGCGAGCACGCCGTGAACTTCTTCAGCGAGCCGATCCTGGCCTCGCACGACCACGAAGCATTCGAGATATTCTGCTACGCCGACGTCGGCAACCCCGACGACGTGACCCGGCGGTTGCAGCCTTACGCGGACCAATGGCGAGACATCGTCGGGCACAGCGACCTGGCGGCAAGCGATTTGATGCGCCGCGATCAGATCGACGTCCTGGTCGATTTGGCCGGCCATATCATCGGCAACCGGCTGACGATCTTCGCCCACAAGCCGGCGCCGATTCAGGTCACCTATCTCGGCTACCAGAACACGACCGGAATGCGGGCCATGGATTATCGGTTGACCGATGCGTGGTCCGATCCGCCCGACACGAACGACGAGTTTTACATCGAGAAACTCGTTCGACTTCCGGGTCCGTTCTTTTGTTATCGGCCCTCGCCCGACGCCCCGCCGCCGGGACCGCTACCGGCGCTGACCAACGGTCACGTCACGTTCGGATCGTTCAACTTTTTTGGAAAAGTCAATCTGCACGTGCTCGACGCGTGGGCCGAAATCTTGCGGACGGTCGAACGCTCGCGATTGATCCTGCTGGCCGCCGCGCCAAAGGAGGTCAAGCCGTACGTGCTCGGCCGATTCGAGCGGCAGGGGATCGGCGCCGACCGCATCGAGTTGTGCGAATTGAGGCCGAACGCGGAGTATCTCAAGCTCATCAGCCAGGTCGACATCGCCCTCGATCCGTTCCCGCTCAACGGCCACACGACAACCTGCGACGCGCTGTGGATGGGCGTCCCCGTGGTCACGCTGGCCGGCCGAACTTACGCCAGTCGCTTCGGCGGCAGCGCCCTGGTGCACTTGGGATTGCGCGATTTGATCGCCGAATCGCGGGAACAGTATTTTGAACGTGCGGTTCAATGGGCCCGCGACGTCGACCGGCTGCGGCAGCTTCGCGGCGATTTGCGCCCGCGAATGGCCGCGTCACCGCTAGTCGACGCGCGGACGTTCACGCGAGGTTTGGAAGCCGAATATCGGCGAATGTGGGTTGATTGGTGCATGCGGCAATCGTCGTGACGTCACGCGAACCGCTCAGGCTGAATTCTCGAAAGGCGAGTGTTCGTGGTAACGGTTGCTGAAGCGATTGCCCTTGGCACGCGACACCATCAGGCCGGCCATGTGGCCGAGGCGGAGCGCATCTACCGCCAGGTCCTGGCGGTCGAGCCGAATCACCCCGACGCTTTGCATCTGTTGGGCGTGTTGGCCCTGCAGGGCCGGCAATTCGACACGGCCGTGCAACTGATCGGCGCGGCGATTCGAGTCGAGCCGATGCAAGCGGCGTATCACGCCAATCTCGGCGAAGCACATCGCCACTTGGGAAAAGTCCGCGACGCCATCGCCTGCTACCGACAAGCCGTGAAAGTTCAACCCGACCTGGCTCCCGCGCACTTTTCGCTCGGCATGCTGCTACACATCGACGGGCAGTTTTCCGAGGCGACCGAATCGTTGCGCGAGGCGCTGCGGCTCAAGCCGGAAGACGTTCAGGCGCGCACCAAGTTGGGACTGATGCTCCAAGATCAAAATGAACTCGACGAAGCCGAGGCTTGCTTTCGGCGCGTGCTGAGCACCGAGGCACTTTGGTCCGAAGCACATTTCAACTTGGGCACCGTTCTGCAAAGCCAAAACAAGCTCGACGAGGCCATCGCGTGCTACCGCAAGGCGATCGAACTGCAAAACGACCATGCCGCCGCGCACAACAACCTGGCCACGATTCTCAAGGACCGGTCGTTATTTTTCGAGGCGATCGAGCACCTCACGGCGGCCCTGAAAGCGAAGCCCCAGATGGCGGCAGCGCACGTCAATCTCGGTACGATTTACCAGATGCAGAAGCGGCCCAACGACGCGATTGCCGCCTATCGCGCAGCCTTGGAGTCGGAGCCGAGGAACCTCTTGGCCCGAGTCGGGCTGGGCGCGGTTTTTCAATCGCAGGAACGCCTGACCGAGGCGATCGCCGAGTGCGAGGAAGCCGTTCGCATCGACCCAAACTTTGCCGAAGCTTACAGCAACATCGGCGTGGCCCGAAACGAGCAGGGGCGGCGCGACGAAGCCATCGCGGCAAGCCGCCGAGCCATCGAACTGAAACCCGACTACGGCCCCGCGCACAACAATCTGGCCGTGGCCCTGCAGGCCCTGGGACGATTGGACGAGGCCATGGTCCATCATCGCCGGGCCAGCGAACTGAGCCCTCTGGGCATGGCCCAGTGCAGCAACCTGCTGTACGCGCTGAATTACAATCCGCGCTACGACGCCGAGACGATCTTTGCAGAGCATCGGGCCTGGGCCCAGCGGCATGCCGATCCGCTCTCCGCCGCCGTCGCGCCGCACGCCAACGATCGAGATCCCCTGCGCCGGCTGCGCATCGGTTACGTCTCGGGCCAGTTTCGCGCCCACGCCGTCAATTTTTTCAGCGAACCGATTCTGGCCTCGCACGATCACGCCAACTTCGAAGTGTTCTGCTATTCGAATTACGCCGACGACGACGAAACGACCGCGCAGTTGCGCGGCTATGCCGACCATTGGCGAAACATCACCGCGCTGTCCGACCAGCAGGCAAGCGAGTTGATACGCGACGATCGCATCGACGTCCTGGTCGACCTGAACGGCCATATCGGCGGACACCGGCTGCTCGTCTTTGCCCGTAAGCCGGCCCCGGTGCAGGTGACTTACATCGGGTACCAAAACACGACCGGCATGAAGGCCATGGACTATCGGCTGACCGACGACTACGCCGACCCGCCCGGCACGACCGACGCGTTCTACACCGAGCGGCTGGTACGATTGCCGCGGAGTTTCTATTGCTATCTCCCCTCATACGATGCCCCCTCAGTCAACAAGCTGCCGGCGCTGGAAAACGGCTACATCACGTTCGGCTCGTTCAACAGTTTTGCAAAGATCACGCCGACGGTATTGGACACTTGGGGCCGCCTGCTGGCGGCCGTCGCCGGCTCGCGGCTGCTGATCTTGTCCGACGTGGTCGAATCCTTGCAGCGACGGCTGGCTGACACGTTCGCGGGCCACGGCGTCAGCGCCGACCGGGTCACGCTGGCCAATCGACGCCCGCGCGCGACTATCTCGAGCTGATACAACGGGTCGATGTCGCGCTCGATCCGTTTCCCTTCAACGGCCACACGACTACCTGCGACGCCTTGTGGCAAGGCGTGCCAGTGGTGTCGCTGTCGGGTGAGACCTACGTTTCGCGATACGGCGGCAGCGGACTGGTGACGCTGGGGCTACAAGAGTTGATCGCCCGCACTCCCGAACAGTACGTCGAGATCGCCGGCGCATTGGCCGGCGACGTCGATCGCCTGCGTCAACTGCGCGCGACGCTGCGCGATCGCATGGCCGCGTCCCCGCTCTTGGACTTTGCGGGCTTTACGCGCAATCTGGAAGCCGCGTACCGAAAGATGTGGACCGACTGGTGCGCCGCCCGGTAACCTTCACGCGACGCCGTCCCGGCGCGACGCCCGCTATGCCTCGTCGTTTTCCACCGATTCCTGTAAGTCGCACCACCGATGCTCGATCGGCGCCAGTTCCTTGGCGATCGCGGTGATCTCTTCGTGCAGCCGCAGGGCTTCGGCCGCGTCGGTGGTTTGAAGCAGTTGGGCATTGAGCTGCCGCCGCAGTTCGTCGAGCCGGGCGATATTGCGCTCGAGTGCCGCCACCTCCTTGCGCATCTCGCGCTGCCGTTTCTGGCGGTCCTTGCGGTCCTCGACGCTTGGACCCTTGGCTTTGCCGTGCGGCGGCTTTCCGAGCGAGAGCTTCCCGGCGCGGCCTTCACGGCCTCCTCGCGCTCGCCGTCGTCGATTTCCTTGTTGACGTAGTACAGGTACGCGTCGTAGTCGCCGCGATAGTTGATCACTCCGCCGTTGCGAACTTCGATGATCGCCGTGGCGATCCGCTTCATGAAGTGGCGGTCGTGGCTCGTAAACAGCACCGTGCCCTGGTAATCGGTCAGCGCCTCGGCCAGCGCGTCGACGGTGTCGACGTCCAAGTGGTTGCCCGGCTCGTCGAGCACCAACACGTTATGGTTGACTCAACAGCAATCCGGCCAGGCACAACCGGGCGCGCTCGCCGCCGCTGAGCACCGAAATCGATTTGTGCACGTGGTCGCCGCGAAACAGAAAGCTGCCGGCCAGGTCCAGAATCGCCTGTGACTTCGTGCCGGGGGCCGCCTGATATTCGAGATAGTCGAGCACCGTCTTCTTTTCGGGCAGGCTCGTATAGACGTGCTGCGCGTAGACGCCGATCTCGCAGCCGTAACCCCAGCGCACCTGGCCGGCCAGCGGCTCGAGCGACGAAACCACGGTCCGCAGGAAGGTCGTCTTGCCCTGGCCGTTGTCGCCGACGACCGCCACACGCGAGCCGTGCTCGACCTCGACGTGGATGTCGCGGGCCACCTCGTGGTTCGGATAGCCGATCGTCAGATCGACGCAGCGCAGGGCCGGGCCCTTGCGCGGCTCGACCACCGGGGCGCGCATCCGAACGGTCGCTTCGGCCCCGGCCACGTCGATCGTCTTCAGCCGTTCGAGCTGCTTTCCCTTCGAGCGGGCCTGCGACGCCGTGCTGGCCCTGGCCCGGTTCTTGTCGATGAATGTTTCCAGTTGGCGCCGCTTGGCCATCACCGTCGCGTTCACGCGCTCGTCGTGCTCGCGCCGCTCGGCCTGATATTCGAGAAACGCGTCGACCGGCCCGGGGAACAGCGTCAGCTTGCCGCGCGACAACTCCAGCGTCTGGCTGCACGTCGCACCCAGAAACGCCCGGTCGTGCGACACGATCAGGCAGGCCTGGCGAAATTCGCGCAAGAAATGCTCCAGCAGGATCTGCGTCCGTAGATCGAGAAAGTTCGTAGGCTCGTCCAACAACAACAGATTCGGGTCGTGCAGCAGCAAGGCCGCCAGCTTGACGCGCGTTTGCCAGCCGCCGGAAAGCTTTTGAATTGGACCCTCCAGATAGGAGCCCTTCAGCTCGAAGCGGCCGGCCACTTCGCCGCACCGCCAGTCGGGCTGGTCGCTGTCGCGCATCAAGAACTCGAGCACCGTCTCGCCCGGCAGAAACGGGTCGTGCTGCCGCAGGTAGCCCAGCCGCAGCCGCGGATGTCGCACCACCTCGCCTTTGTCGAGCTCCTCGTCTCCCAGCAAGACCCGGCACAAGGTGCTCTTGCCGGCCCCGTTGCGGCCGATGAAACCCACCTTGTGCGCATCGGTCAGCGTCACCTCGGCGCCGTCCAGCAGGATCTGCTCGCCGTAGCTCTTATGGGCGTCGACCAGTTGCAACAACACGGCCATGTGAACGAAAAACCTGGCTTGGACTTGCCGCGAGATGGGGTCTCACGATCGACGCGGCGTGCCCGTCGGCGCCGGATATTTGGGCCAAAAAATAGCCCACCGCGCCGTCGGCGTAAAGGCCGACTCGACCGTCATCCCGCCGCGCGAGGCAGAAAGTCGGGGCGCAAAACACGGGACGCGAGCTCGCCACGGCGGCGAGATCGCGTCCCGGAATTCCACAAACCCGCGCCCAACCATGGCCGGCACGGGATTACTCAGTCTGGGATTACTTCAAAATCTTGCCGGTGTCGGCAATGATTTCCTTGATCTCTTTCGAATCCAAACCGCCGGGACCCACCGCATGGCTCGCCACCACCTTGCCGTTGCGATAAATCGTCACGGTCGTTTCGGCCGCCGGGCTGATGTTGAACTCGGAGGGGCCGTTTTCGTTCTCGTGAGGAACGACCAGCGCCACGTTCTCAACCTGGTTCTTCGCCGCGAACTGCTTCGCCGTGGCCTTCAATTCTTCCTGGCTGCTGCCGATCAGGTTGACGAACGAAGAAAGCTTCTGGTCGGCGTTCTTGGCAACCGTCTTGTCCAGCTCCTTGACCAACGAGGCCAGCGAGGTGTCGGCCTTGCGGGCAAACACCATCACGACCGGCTTGTTGCCCAGCATGCAG
This sequence comes from uncultured Planctomycetia bacterium, assembly GCA_963801675.1. Lineage (GTDB taxonomy): Bacteria > Planctomycetota > Planctomycetia > Pirellulales > PALSA-1355 > PALSA-1355. The sequence goes on along the minus strand of CAWDFN010000001.1, from coordinate 4,392,507 downwards.
CGATAGCAGAAATTGGCGCCGACTTCCTTGCCGTCGTTGACCGCGCCGCCACACTTCTCGACGTCAAACGCGGGCACCAAATCGCCAGGTTGCAGACCGCTCTTCAACTCGGCGGCACGCAACACGGTCACGCCCGCCAGCAACATGGCGGCCAAACTCAAGGTGAATAGAGCCTTCATCGTGGACACTCCTCCTGTTTAGATTGTGGGTCGATTCCGGAAAACGGTTGTCAGGGAAACAGCTTTGTTCGGGCGGCTGCGGGGTAGGTCGTTTTCGGCGGCACGCCGCTCGCGCGACGTTGTTGACCGCGAGCAGCCATGGGTGGGCTAACGAGCCAATTGTAGAAGCCGAGGCACTCGCAAGCCAGTCGAACCTGGCTATTGGGCGTATTTTAGACCGGATTTCACGAAAGGCAAACAAAAAATGCACAGGCGACGACCCGGGCCGCCCGTGACCGCCGCGAAGGCCAGCCACGGCTTTGCCTCGCAGCTCGGCAGGGATTAGATTAGTCCCATTGTTCCAGCGAGTTGCAACGTTCGCCGAGTCGAGCGGCCGGTTGGTTCGCCCCGGCTGCCCCCCGAACTGTTTTCCCCCGAGGCACTTCGATGAAATCCATATTTTTAATTTGCGCTTTATCGCTGCCGTTTGCCGCCAACGCCAGGGCTGCCGACAACACCCTCAGCGACGCCGAAAAGAAAGACGGCTGGCGGCTGCTGTTCGACGGAAACACCCTGGACGGCTGGATGACCAGCAGCCAGAAACCCAGCAATCGGCCCGTCGAAGATCATGCCATCAATCCGCACAAGTGCGGCGGCTACATGATGATTCACGAAAAGCCCTGGGGCGACTTCATGCTGTCGCTCGATTTCAAGATCAGCAAGAACTGCAACAGCGGCGTCTTCGTCCGCACGTTTCCGCTCACGCCTCGCTCCGGCAAGGACGTCGGATTCAACGGCATCGAGATCGCCGTCGACGACACGGCAACCGCCGACTATCACGACACCGGCGCGATCTACGATCTGGTTAAACCGCAAACCAACGCCATGAAGCCGGTCGGCGAGTGGAACCACATGGTCATCACCTGCGACAAGAATCTGATTTCGGTCGAGCTGAACGGCGTGCCGGTCACCAAGATGGATCTCGACCAGTGGACCGTGAAGAACAAGCGTCCCGACGGCTCGGACCACAAATTCGACGTCGCCTTCAAGGATCATCCCCGTAGCGGCTACATCGGACTGCAAGACCACGGCGGCGAGTGCTGGTACAAGAACATCAAGCTCAAACCGCTGAACTGATGCCCCCCACGCCGGTGGTAATGCTGCGAGGCGCGTGGCTATAATGCAATTCCGCCCTGGTGATGTCGCCCTCCTGGTCCTGGTGCTGTCACGCTGATGCCCACCGCCGAACGCCTCATGTACCCGAACTTGTTGACCTCGACCGGCCGCAGCCTGCGGCGATCGCCGTTGGGCGTGCTGGCTGTTCTATTCGTTGTCGGCGGCTGGACGAGCGACGCGGCGCGGGCGGGCGACCCCGACGCAAAGCCGGCGCCTGTCGACTTCGTTCGCCAGGTCCAACCGATCCTCGCCGCGCACTGCTATGAGTGCCACGGGCTCAAGCGGCAAGAGGGAGGCCTCCGGCTCAATATCCGGTCGTCTGCGTTCGCCGGCGGCGATTCGGGCGAGAAGGCCATCGTGCCCTCCGATCTCAAGACCAGCCGGTTAGTGAAGGTGATCGACGGCAGCGACGACGAATTGAAGATGCCCCCGGACGACGAGGGCAAGCCGCTGACCGCCGAACAGATCGAGCTCGTCAAGCGTTGGGTCAGCCAAGGGGCCAACTGGCCGGCCGACGCCGACGGTCCCGCGACGAAGCCGACTCATTGGGCCTGGCAAAAGCCCGCCAAAGCCAAACTTCCGCCGGTCCAACATGCCGCCTGGCCGCGCCACCCGCTCGATTATTTCGTGCTGGCCCAGTTGGAAAAAGCCGGTTTGGCGCCGGCGCCCGAGGTCGACCGCTACACGCTGGTGCGGCGCGTGCATTTGGATCTGATCGGGCTGCCGCCGACGCCCGTGCAAGTCGATTGGTTCGTCGACGATCAGCAGCCGGGCGCGTACGAGCGGATGGTCGACCGCGTGCTGGCCGATCCGGCTTACGGCGAGCGTTGGGCCCGCGTATGGCTCGACCTGGCCCGCTATGCCGATTCCAAAGGTTATGGCTCCGATCCGCTGCGTACGATCTGGCGCTATCGCGATTGGGTCATCGAGGCCTTCAACCGCAACATGCCCTACGACCGGTTCACGATCGAGCAATTGGCCGGCGACTTGTTACCAAAGCCGACGAGCGACCAACTGCTGGCCACGGCGTTCCATCGCAACACGATGGCCAACGATGAAGGGGGCACCGACGACGAGGAGTTTCGCGTGGCCGCCGTCAAGGACCGCATCGAAACCACGATGCAAGTCTGGATGGGTCTGACGATGGGCTGCGCCAAGTGCCACAGCCACAAGTTCGACCCCATCACGCAGCGCGAATACTATCAGGCTTACGCGTTCTTCGATCAGACCGAGGACGCCGACCGCGGCGATGAAGAGCCCAAGATGGCCACGCCCACCGTGCTCGAGCAACTGCAAATCGCCGATCGCCGAGCGCGGATCGCGACCCTTGAAAAACAGCTCGCCACGCCACCCGCGGGCCTCGAAGCGCAACTGGCCGCATGGGAGCAGACGGTGCGCGAGCAGGCAGGTCAATGGACAGCGCTCGAGCCCGAGCAAGCCACTGCCGAAGTCGGCACGACCTTGCAGATTCTGCCTGACCGCTCGGTGCTCGCCTCGGGCGACAGCCCCGAGCGCGATACGTATCAAATCAGCGTCGCGACCGAGGCCAAGGGCATTACGGCGTTTCGGCTCGAAGCGCTGCCGCACGAAAGCCTGCCGCAAAACGGCCCGGGACGCGACGGCGGTAATTTCGTGCTCAACGAATTGCAGGTCACCGCCGCGCCGCGGCCGGCCGGACCGACCCAGGGCCGCTTCGTGCGCATCGAGATCGCCGGCGACAAGAAAATCGTCTCGCTGGCCGAGGTGCAGATCTTTCGTGGCGACGAGAACCTGGCCGTCAAGGGCAAGGCCACGCAGTCCAGCACCTTCGGCGGCGCCGGACCCGAGCGGGCGCTCGACGGACAGACCGACGGCGACTACGACAAGGGCTCGGTCACCCACACGAACGAAGAGAAGAATCCCTGGTGGGAAGTCGACCTGGGCCAGACTTCGACGCTGGAGCGGATCGCCATCTGGAATCGCACCGATCACAACTTGCAATCGCGGCTGAAAGATTATCAGCTCTCGGTGCTCGATGAACAGCGAAATCCGATTTGGCAGCGGACAATCGCTGAAGCGCCAAAATCGAGCCGCGAAATTGACCTGCGAGAGCCGCCGCAAGTGGTGCTGGTCGGCGCGACGGCCGATTTTTCGCAGCAAGACTTCGCGATCGAAAAAGCCATCGACGGCGACTCCGGGGCCAAGGGAGGCTGGGGAGTGAGCCCGAGTTTCGGCAAACCCCACTACGCCGTCCTTCGCACGAAGCAACCCGTAGTGTTCGACGGGCCGGTGACGTTGCGGTTCACCTTGTCGCAAGCCTATGGCGGCCACAACACGCTGGGCCGCTTCCGCCTATCGGCGACGACGCACCAGCCCGCCGCCGCAATCCCCCAGCGGATCGGCGAAATCCTGGCAACCGCCGCCGAAGTGCGTTCGCCCGCCGACCAAGCCGAGTTGACGAACTATTACTGGACGCATTCGCCGGCGGCCGAAGCCCTGCGCGGAAACAGCCCAGTTGGACAAGCAAGTCAAGGAGATCGAAAAGCAGATCGCCTCCACGCCGATCATGCGCGAACTGGCGGTCGACAAGCGGCGCGTCACCAGCACGATGGTCAAAGGCAACTTCCGCATGCCGGGCGACCGTGTCGAGCCGGCGGTGCCGGCCGCGTTTCATCCGCTGCCCGCTGCCGCCGAAGCGAACCGCCTGGGCCTGGCCCGCTGGCTCGTGGACCGCGACAACCCGCTGACGGCCCGGGTGGCAGTCAATCGCTTCTGGGCCCAACTGTTCGGCCTGGGCATCGTCGCCACCGAGGAGGATTTCGGCACGCAGGGATTGTCTCCCACGCATCCCGAAGTGCTCGACTGGCTGGCGGTCGAGTTCATCGAGAACGGCTGGGACATGAAGGACCTGCTGCGGCAGATCGTCACTTCGGCCACCTATCGCCAATCGTCGAGCCCGTCGGCCGAGGTGCTGCAAAAGGATCCGCGTAACCGGCTGCTCGGCCGTGGCCCACGGTTTCGCCTGGAAGCCGAGATGGTTCGCGACCAGGCGCTGGCCATCAGCGGCCTGTTGAGCCGCAAGCTGGGCGGGCCGAGTGTCTATCCGCCACAGCCGCCGAACTTGTGGCGGGCGGCTTTCAACGGACAACGCACCTGGGCCACCAGCTCCGGCGACGACCGTTATCGTCGCGGCCTGTACACCTTCTGGCGGCGCACGGTGCCCTATCCTTCGATGGCCACCTTCGACGCGCCGAGCCGCGAAATCTGCACCATGCGGCGCATCTCGACCAACACGCCGCTCCAGGCCTTCGTGACGCTCAACGACCCGGTCTATGTCGAGGCCGCCCAGGCGCTGGCCCGGCGGATCGTCAGCGAGGGAGGCGCGAGTCGTCGAAGAACGCGGCCGCGTTCGCCTTGCAGCTTGGCGTTGTCGCGTCCCCCGCGGGCAGAACAGATCGATCAGCTCGCGGCGCTGTATCGAGACCGAGCTGGACCACTATCGCCAAGACTCCAAGGCGGCCGCCGAGCTGGCGACCGAGCCGCTGGGCCCGCTACCGGCTGGATACGATGCGCGCCGAGCTGGCGGCTTGGACGGTCGTCGCCGAACGTGATATTGAATCTCGACGGCGTGCTGACCAAACGCTAAGCCATGGACATGAATTTTCACCTGCAACACAGCCCGGGCCTTGACGCGCCGCCACTTCTTCAAGCAGTGCCAGCTGGGCGTCGGCGGCATGGCGCTGGCCTCGCTGCTGGATCGCGACGGCGTCGCCGCGGCGCCCGCCGAGGCGGCCAACCCGCTGGCCGCGCGGCCGCCGCACTTCGCGGCGCAGGCCAAGAGCGTCATCTATCTGCACATGTCCGGCGCGCCGCCGCAGCAGGACCTGTTCGACTACAAGCCCAAGCTGGTCGAGCACAACATGCAGCCCTGCCCCGACGAGCTGCTGGCCAACCAGCGATTCGCCTTCATCAAGGGGCATCCCAAGCTGCTCGGCACGCCGTACAAGTTCCAGCAGTACGGCCAGAGCGGCGCGTGGATTTCAGCGAGCTGCTGCCCAACATCGCCGACGATCGTCGACGACATGGCGATCATCCGGTCGATGTACACCGACCAGTTCAACCACGCGCCGGCCGAGCTGTTCCTGCTACACCGGCACGCCGCGGGCCGGCGGCGCCGTCGATGGGCTCGTGGATCACCTATGGCCTGGGCTCGGAGAACCAGGACCTGCCCGGCTTCGTCGTCCTGATCAGCGGCGGCACCGACCCGACCGGCGGCAAGAGCGTTTGGGGCAGCGGCTTCCTGCCGTCGGTCTACCAGGGCGTGCAGTGCCGCAGCGAGGGCGACCCGATCCTGTACGTCTCCGACCCCAAGGGCATGGACCGCGCGACGTGCGCCGCCGCAGCCTCGACGCGCTGCGGAAGCTCAACGAGTTCGAGCTCAAGCAGTTCGGCGATCCGGAGACGCTGACGCGCATCGCCAGTACGAGCTGGCCTACCGGATGCAGATGTCGGTGCCCGAGCGTGATGGACATCTCGCAGGAGCCGAAGCACGTGCTGGAGAGGTACGGCGCCAAGCCGGGGACGGCGTCGTTCGCCAACAACTGCCTGCTGGCCCGGCGGCTGGTCGAGCGGGGCGTGCGCTACGTGCAGCTCTTCGACTGGGGCTGGGACATGCACGGCACCGGCGCCGGCGACGACATCGTCACCGGCTTGCCCAAGAAGTGCAAGGAAGTCGACCAGCCCATCGCGGCGCTGGTCAAGGACCTCAAGGGGCGCGGCCTGCTCGACGAGACGCTCGTGATCTGGGGCGGCGAGTTCGGCCGCACGCCGATGAACGAGGAGCGGGGCGGCTCGAAGTTCCTCGGCCGCGACCATCACCCGCACTGCTTCACGATCTGGATGGCCGGCGGCGGCGTCAAGCCGGGCATCGTGCTGGGCGAGACCGACGACTTCGGCTATTTCATCATCAAGGACAAAGTGCCGGTGTTCGACCTGCAGGCCACGATCCTGCACCTCCTGGGCTTGGACCCTCACAAGCTCAGCTACCGCTATCAGGGTCTGAACCAACGGCTGATCGGCCCCACCGACGAGCCTCGCGTGCGGCGCGAGCTGCTGGCTTAGCCCACCCCTCTAACCGCAATCATGCTTGCGAGTTATGCCCGCACCGTGCGGCCCCTCGAAAGTCGACTGCGAGGCCCCGGCCGCTGATCGGTATAGGCTGCCCGGAGCGATTCGGCTATCATGTCACCGCTGGCGGACGGTCCACTCGTGGACTGGCGCGTAATTGGCTTTGAGCACTCCGACGCAGAAAGGGATGGAGCATGAACTTTCGTTTGACTCTCGCGGTTGCCGTGGCACTTTTCGCGAGCCAGGTCCAGGCCCAGCCGAAGGCTGCGCCCAAGGGCGCTTCGCAGCCGGCCGGCAAGGGCGGCGAGCTCACCACCGTGCGCGACAAGGCCAGCTACAGCTTCGGCATGATGATCGGCGGCAACCTGAAAAAACAAGGCATCGATATCGACATCAACCTGCTGGTGCAGGGTCTGCGCGAAGCCAACGCGGGCGGCAAGCTGGCGCTGACCGATGAAGAGGCGGGAGCTGCCATTCAGGCCTTCGAGAAGGAAGTTTCTGCCAAGCAAGCGCAAGAATCCAAGGACTTCCTGGTGAACAACAAAAAGAAACCGGGCATCAAGACAACCGTCAGCGGCCTGCAATACAAGGTCGTCAAGCCCGGCAAGGGCCCCAAACCGAAGGCCACCGACGCGGTGACCGTGAGTTATCGCGGCACGTTCATTAACGGCAACGAATTCGATAGCTCGGCCGGCAAGCCGTTCACGATCGGCGTCGGCGACGTCATCCCCGGCTGGCAGGAAGCGCTGCAACTGATGGAAGTCGGTTCCAAGTGGCAACTCTTCATACCCGCCGAGTTGGCGTACGGCGAGCAGGGCCAACCCCCGATCGGGCCGAACACCACGCTGGTCTTTGATTTGGAATTGATCCAAATTGCCAAGCCGCCTGCCGGCGGCGCCGCCGGCGCGATCAAGGGCCGGCCGCAGGTGGAATAGGATCTCCCCGCGCAGAGGGACGCGCTACGCTACGACCTCTTTGACCACCCGGCCGGCCACGTCGGTCAGCCGGAAGTCGCGGCCGTTGTAGCGGTACGTCAGCTTCTCGTGGTCGATGCCCAGCAGATGCAGGATCGTGGCGTGCAGGTCGTTGATGCTCACGCGATCGACGACCGCCTTGTGGCCGATCTCGTCGGTCTGGCCGTAGTGCACGCCGCCCTTCACGCCGCCGCCGGCCAGCCAGGTGGTGAAGGCGTGCGGGTTGTGGTCGCGGCCGGTGCCGCCCTTCTGCACGATCGGCAGGCGGCCGAACTCGCCGTTCCAGATGACGAGCGTCGATTCGAGCAGCCCGCGCTGCGCGAGGTCGGTGAGCAAGGCCGCGATCGGCTGTCGGTCTCGCCGGCGAACTGCGTGTGGTTTTGCGCGATGTTGGCGTGGCCGTCCCAACTCCGCTCGTTTTCCATGCCGCCGGAGTAGATCTGCACGAACCGCACGCCGCGCTCGACCAGTCGCCGGGCGATCAGCACTTGCTTGGCGAAGTGCGTGCACTTGGGGTTGTCGAGGCCGTACAGCTTGCGGATCGCGGCCGGCTCCTTGTCGATGTCGAGCGCCTCGGCGCGGCCATCTGCATGCGGTAGGCCAGCTCGAAGCTTTCGATGCGCGCGGCCAGGTCGGCTTCGTGCGGCCTGCGGCTGGTGGTTGTTGAGCCGGCGCAGCAGATCGAGCTGGGCGCGCTGCTGCGCGTCGGTCATGTCGGCGCGGCGCAGCAGGTTGTCGATCGGCGCGCCCTGGGCGTTGAGCGCCGTCCCCTGGTAGACGCCGGGCAGAAAGCCGGCACCCCAGTTCTGCGCGTGACCCTTGGGCAGGCCGCGGCCCAGCGTGTCGTACATCACGACGAAGGCCGGCAGGTTCTGGTTCTCGGTGCCCAGGCCGTACGTCACCCACGCGCCGATGCACGGAAAGCCCATGCGGCTCATGCCGGTGTTGATCTCGAACAGGGCCGGCGAGTGGTTGTTCGTCTCGGTGAAGCACGAATGGATGAACGCCATCTGGTCGACGTGCTCGGCCATGCTTGGGAAAGATCTCCGAGACCCACGTGCCCGACTTGGCCGTGCTGCGGGAACTTGAACGGCGACTTCATCAGCGGGCCGACCTGGTCGGTGAAGAAGCCGGTGTTCTTGTCGAAGCCGGCCAGCTCCTGTGCCGTCGCGCTTCGCCAGCTCGGGCTTGTAGTCCCAGGTGTCGACCTGGCTGGGCCCGCCGTTCATGAACAGCCAGATCACGCTCTTGGCCTTGGCCGGAAAATGGCTCGCCCGCGCTTGCATGGGATGAATCCCGAAGTCGCCAGCGGCCGCCTGGGCCGACGAGGTCAACAATCCTTGCTGATCCAGCATCGCCGCCAGGGCCAACAGTCCACAGCCCGAGCCGGCCTGTCGCAAGAAGTCGCGACGCGAGGCGTATGTCGACGGAGGCGACGCGAACAGGTGCGGTTGGTTGAGTTGAGCCATAGTTTCTTCAGTCGATGTAAATGAACTCGTTCAGACTCAACAGCACCTGGCAGAAGTCGGCCAGGGCCACTTCGGCCGAGTCCGTCTTGCCGGCGGCCTGGTACGACTCGGCTTGCTGTTTCACGAACGCAGTCGCGTCGGACAACTCCACTTCGTCGGGCGGCCTGCCCACGGCTGTCAGGTATCCCCGGCCAATTGCCTGCTCGGTCGTAACACCCGCCACCGCGAGCAACCGTTGGGCAAACGCCCGAGCGCACTCCTGAATCTGCGCGTTGTTGAGCATGGCCAGCGCTTGCGGCGCCACGATCGTCGAGCTGCGCTGGCCCAGGCCTTGCAGTGAGTCGGGGGCGTCGAACAGCATCATGCTGGGCACCAGCTGGCTGCGCTTGACGGTGAAATAGATGCTGCGGCGGTGATGCGACGGATCGAGCGTGCCGGGTCCGAACATTTTCTCGTCGAGTTGCCCGCTGACCGCCAGCATGGCGTCGCGAATCACCTCGGCTTCGAGCCGCCGCGCGTCCGTCGCCACAGCAGCGTGTTGTCCGGGTCGATCGCGGTCCGCCGCTCGTCGCTCTCGGTGCTCTGCATGTACGCGGCGCTGGTCATGATCAGCTTGTGGACGTCTTTCAGCCGCCAGCCGCCACGGATCAATTCCGCGGCCAGGTAATCGAGCAATTCCGGATGTGTCGGCCGCTGGCCCGACGAGCCGAAATCGCTCGGCGTGGCGACGATGCCGCGCCCGAAGTGATGCTGCCAAAGCCGGTTGACGATGACCCGTGCCAGCAGGTTGCCCGCGCCGCCGTCGGAGTCGGTGATCCAATTAGCCAGCGACCGGCGGCGGTACGACGTGCGCCAGCCCTCGGGCGGAGCGGTCTGCCAGTGCTGCTCGCGGTCGGGCACGCTCATCAACACCTGCAAAAAACCTTGGTCCGCCTCGCCGACCTTCTGATTCAGATCGCCCCGCTTGAGAAAAAACGTCTTCTCGAAGAAATCGGCCCCTTGCGTGTGCAGCCGGATCGCCGGCAGTCCTTCGCTGGCGATCATCACCTTGGTCAACTCGGGCTTGGGCGCTTGCTTCAAGTGTTCGCGCACCGCCAGATCGAGCTTTTGCCAGTCGGCGTCGTGCGCGCGAAACCAGGCCAACAGGACCGCGCGCTGCTCGGCGCTGCGCGTCTCGGCCGGCGTGGCCACGATCTGGACGATCTCGTCGATCTTCTTTTCGGCCGTCTGTTCCCCGTCCAAACCGACCGGCTTGGCGGCCGTGCTGAGCGAAAGTCGCACGCGGCCCAGGTTGTGGTCGGCGTTGTTTTCGAATTTCAGAATAAACGTCAGCGTGGTCCCTTGTTCATTCTTGATCGGCGTTTCGATCTCGAAGCTGGCGGCGTGATCCTTGCCGAATTGCGGATCGACGGCCCAAGCCGTCATCTTGTTGTCGTCGATTGCGGCGGCGATCGGCAGCTTGTCCTGTTCGAAGGTGGCTTTCGGATTGACCAGTTTCACCGGCGCACCGGGACTCGGCGTGCCCATCGGCGCGGCCCACAGTTGAAAGTCGGAGAGCGCAAAATTTCCGTTAGGCGCCCGGCCCGGCCCACCCTTAGGCAGCGAAGGATCGGCCAGGGCATCGAGCCGCACCGCCGTAATCCCCTTCTGTTTCGTCTGCACGACGAACGTATATACGTCGTGCGAGGCATTCTTGCCGCTGACCAGGTACGAGCCGTCTTCCTGCCGCGTCAAACTTGCTCCGCCGTCGGATTTCGCGCTCTCGGCATCCACGATCAACCATTTCGGCGGCGTCACGTCGGCTCCCTTGGCCAACCATGCCTCGAAGCGGCCGGGCAATTGCTCTTGCTCGAATGTCGCAAGCGCCGCCGCCAGCGGCGCGTGTTCGGCGTCGAAGGCGATCTTCGCCTCGCGCGAGCGCTCAGGCTGAAAGTCCAACTCGACCTCGCTGCGCACCGTCGTGGTGAACGTGGAAACCAGCCGGTAGTAATCGGCCTGCGGAATCGGATCGAACTTGTGGTCGTGGCAGCGGGCGCAGCCGATCGTCAGCCCCAACATCGACGTGCCGACCGTGGCCGCCATGTCGTCCAGCTCGTCGTAGCGCTCCTTCTCGACCTGGTTGGCCGTGATTTGCGTGGCGTGCGTGCCGGCAGCCAGAAAACCGGTCGCCATCAGGGCCGTGTTGTTTTCCGGCTCGAATTCGTCGCCGGCGATTTGCAACTTGACGAACTGGTCGTAGGGCATGTCCTCGTTCAAGGCGCGAATCACGAAATCGCGATAGTGAAAGGCCGCCGGCCGGTCGTAGTCCTGCTCGTAGCCGTGGCTCTCGGCGAAACGCGCCAGGTCGAGCCAGTGCCGCGCCCAGCGCTCGCCGTAATGCGGGCTGATCAGAAGCCGGTCGATCAGCCGGTCGTAGGCGTCAGGACGCTGGTCGGCGACGAATGCCTCGACCTCCTCGGCCGTCGGCGGCAGGCCGATCAGGTCGAAAGTACGCCCGGCGAATCAGCTTTCGGCGGTCGGCCTGGCCGTTGGGCGCCAGCCCCTTGGCTTCCAGTCGAGCCAGAACGAACCGGTCGACCGGCGTGCGGCACCAGGTCTGATTCGCGACCATCGGCGGGGCCGACATTCTCAGCGGCTGAAACGACCAGAATTGGCGTTCGGCCTCGCTGACCGTCTTGGCCGTAAACGAAACAGCCGCGTCGACCAAAGGCTTGTCATACGCGGCGCCGCTGGCGATCCAGGCCGAGATTTGCTCGATGGCCGCCTCGGGCAGTTTGTCGGCCTCGGCCGGCATGTTCGGTTCGTCGTCGTGGCGGATCAGCCGCACCAGCAAGCTTTCGCCGGGCTTGCCAGCCACGACGGCCGGGCCTGAATCGCCCCCTTTCAGCAACCCTTCACGGGTCGTCAGGTCGAACTCGCCTTTGGTCTTCTCGCCGCCGTGGCACTTCAGGCAATGCTGCACCAGTAGCGGCCGCACCTGGCTTTTAAATAGCTCCAGGCTCTTGGCCATCTGGGCCGCGTGGTCGGCTGCGACAGCGTCGGAAGAAACAGCGTCGGCTGGGGTATCGTCGGCCCAAGTCGTGGCGGCTGCGACGATTAGAGAGCAACCCACAAGACCGATCGCCACCCGTCGCACCAGCGCGACACGCGAACGTGGCGGTAGTTCACCAAATCGCGACAACGACATCCGGGACACTCCAGCCATGGCAGTGGGGCGAAACGGGGCGGCAGCTAGCTCCCATTTCCCCTCAAGCCAAGCCCGATGTCAAGGGCGGGCACCGGCCCCCGCCACGGAGCGACGGCGCCTCTTGGTGGTGCACCGCGGCCCGCTACAGCTTGAATTCCTGGCGAAAACGGTCGATGTCTTCCAGGCGGCCCATAACGATGATCGTATCACCGGGCTGGAAAACGACTTCGGCACCAGGGTTGAAGACCATGCTGCCGGTCTTCTGTTTCACCGCCACAACCAGCAGCCCGTGCCGGCGGCGAGTTTCGGCATCGAGAATGGTTTTGCCCACCAAAGGGCTGGCGGCGGAAACCGTTATCTCGTCGATTTCGACGTCCAAAACGCTCTGGCCGGCCACGAGCTCCATTAATTCGATCGTCGAGGGCCGTGTGATCATGGCCGCCATGCGCAATGCACCAATGGCGGCCGGCAGGACGACGCGATTGGCGCCGGCCTGAAGCAGTTTCTTTTCGGTCGTCTGATATTCGCCGCGCGCGATGATTTGCAACTCGCGGCTCAAATTGCGCGACGTCAGGGTGATAAATACGTTCGCCGCGTCGTTCGGCAGCGCGGTCACCAGGCATTGGGCCCGCTTCACGCCGGCCGACACCAGGACGTCCTCTTCCGTCGCGTCTCCCAACAGCACCAGGCATCCGGCGTTCTGGGCTTCGCCGACCGCTTCCTGATCATTGTCGATGACCACGAACGACTGGCTCTTGTTCTTCAATTCGCTGGCCAGAATTTGGCCGATACGGCCGTATCCGCACAGCACGACGTGCCGCTCGAGCCGCTCGATCGCGCGGGTCGTGCGGCCCAGACTCAGTGCGCGCTCGATTTCGCCTTCCATCATCATTTGAATGAACCCTCCCAGCGTAAAGACGGCGGCGGAGATTCCGAACACGATCACGCCGATCGTGAGCAATTGCTGGCCCGGCGAAAGCGTGCTGGCCTCACCATATCCGACGGTCGAGATCGTAATCACGACCATGTACACCGCGTCCAGCCAGCTGCGTCCCGAAATTCGGTACCCGACCACCGCGGCGGCGAACACGACTCCCAACACGACCGCGCCGATGCACACGCGCCGAAGTGAGGTGCTCATGTGTGATAATCGGCGTTCAGCCGCACGTATTCGGCCGTCAGATCGGTCGTCCAGAAGCGCACCTGCGCGTCCCCTTCGGAAAAATGCAGCACGACGTCCGTGTCGCGATGCTCGCGGATCGAGGCCGAAACGGTCGCGGCGTCGAACTCGACCGGCGCACCGCGTTGGTACAGCAGAAAATCGTTGATTCGCAAGTCGACTCCCCGCGGATCGAACGGCACGCCGGCATATCCGGCGGCCGAGACGATGCGGCCCCAATTCGGATCGGCGCCGGCAATGGCGGTTTTGACCAGCGGGCTGTCGGCCACCGTGCGAGCGATTTGCCGGGCAGCCGCCGCCGTCGCGCAGCCAGTCACGTCGAGCGTAATCAGGTGCGTGGCCCCTTCGCCGTCGGAGGGAATCGCCTGGGCCAACTCGCCGCACGTCTGGTCGAGCGCCTCGGCAAATGCCGCCAGATCGGCCCCCGTCAATGGCGATCCGCCGGCGGCGCCGTTGGCCAACAGCAGCACCGTGTCGTTGGTGCTCATGTGGCCGTCGACGCTGATGCAATTGAACGTCTGGTCGACGACGTCCCGCAGCGTGGCCTGCGCGGTTGCCGTGTCGAGCGGTGCATCGGTCAAGACGAGTCCCAGCATCGTGGCCATGTTGGGGCCGATCATCGCGGCCCCCTTGGCCATGCCCGTAATCTGCACCTTGCGGCCCCCCACGGTGATCTGCCGGCCCGACAGTTTGTGCCTGGTGTCGGTCGTCAAGATGCCGCGCGCCGCCGCCAGCAACGAGTCTTCGTCGCGCGATCAGCGCCTCGGCCGCGGCGGCAATGCCGGCAGTGATTTTGTCCATCGGCAAAAACGCCCCGATGATGCCGGTCGACAGCACGAGTGCCTGTTTTTCGCCGGCGCCACAAGTCGCCGCAGCGGCGCGGGCCATTTGCTCGGCGTCGGCAAGGCCCCGCTCGCCGGTGCAGGCGTTGGCGTTGCCCGAGTTGATGACCACGGCTCGGATGTCGGCGGCCGGCGTGCGTGCTCGATCGAGCGCCACCGGCGCGGCGAACACGAGGTTTTGCGTGTACACGCCCGCGGCCACGGCCGGCACGTCCGAGACAATCAGCGACAAATCGAGCTTCGACGTGTTGCGCTTGATGCCGCAGTACACGCCCGCCAGACGATAGCCTTGAGGAACAGCGATGCTCATCGGTCTAAAGCGCCGTCGTTTCCGGAAATCCGTACATGAGATTGAAGTTTTGCACCGCCGCGCCGCTGGCCCCTTTGATCAGGTTGTCCAGGCAACTGATCGTGATCAGCCGGCCGCGCACGATGCGCACCGTGATGTCGCAGAAATTCGTGTCGGCCGTGTCCTTCGTGCCGGGCAGATGATTGACCACGCGCACAAACGGCTCGTTGGCGTAAAACTCGCGCAGCGTTTCCAGCACCGTCTCCTCGGTCAATTCCGCCAGCGGCTGCGAGTAGGTGGTCGCAAGAATGCCGCGATCCATCGGCACAAGATGGGGCGTAAAGATCACTTCCACCGCTCGGCCGGCGGCGATGCCGAGCACCTGCTCGATCTCCGGCGTGTGTCGATGCCGGCCGACGTTATAGGCCGAAATGCTCTCGTTGCACTCGGGAAAATGCGTGGTCAATTTCGGCGTGCGCCCGCGCCCGACACGCCGCTCTTGGAGTCGATGATGATGTCGCGCGGCGCCATCATTCCCTGCTTCAACAGCGGCGCCAGCGGCAGGATTGCCGACGTCGGATAACAGCCGGGGTTGGCGACAAGGTGTGCCCCGCGAATCTGCTCGCGAAACAATTCCGGCAACCCGTAGACGACCTTCCCCAGCCGCTCGGGGTCGCCATGTTTTTGGCCGTACCAGTCGGCATACACCTGCGCGCTGTTCAGCCGGTAGTCGGCGCTCAAATCGACCACCCGCAAGCCGGCCTCCAGCAGCTTGGGCACCAGCCCGGCAGTCACGCCATGCGGCAAACAACTGAAAGCCACATCGGCCCGCGACGCGACTTCCGTCGGACCGAGGTCGGACATTTCCAGGTCGAGCCGGCCGCCCAGCTGGGGATGCACCGAGGCCACGTGCGGATTGCCCTCGTTACGGCTGGTCAGGGTGGTAATCTCCACCTCCGGATGCCGTAGCAGAATCTTGATCAGCTCGAGGGCCGTGTAACCGGTCGCTCCAATGATGGCAGCGCGAATCATAGGCGAATACTGCGCGGACAAAAAATGAGGGCCGACCGGAAGCGTTTTACGATGCGACAGTATATCCCAAGCCCGGCACATCCGCTACGTCGCGTACCGAGCGGAACCAGCTTGCGCCACTGGCGTTACGCGCGCTCGTTGTGCTTTCCAACAGGGAGTCTCATCGCGCCCGCCGGGTTCGCGGGCAGGGGACGGATTGGCGAATTGGCTCAGGGATTCTGACGCCAGCCCGTCTGATCGATACGCTTCAGTTCGGCCTCGATATCGCTGCCCTCGAAGAAGGAGAGCCAGCCGCTGACGCGCTGCGTTTCGCCCGCTGGGCAATCGGGAAACTGGGGATCCGAGTGCAAGCAGGGGCACGGGGCATTCGACCAGGCCCGTTGACACGGCTCCCAAGCCGTGATCACCCAGCGATGGCCGTCCTTGGAACGGCAGGCCGCATAGGGCGACGTAAACAGTTTGTTGTCGACCGTCTGTTCCTTAAATCCATCGGCACCCTTGAGCATCACGCAGTTCTGCACGCGCAAGTCGGTCAATTTCTGCGACGTGCCGTTGTCCAACCACATTTCCATCCGAACCGCGTCGGCCGTCGGCCGCACCTTGGTCCCAAAGCGAATGCCGTTGGGCAACTTTCGCTCGAAGTCGAACGTGCCATCGGCGCGGCGATTCCACTCCAGCGGTTCGAGTTCGGTTTTCTGCTTGCTCCAAATCGTCGGCACGTGCGTATGCGCCAGGTAAGTCAAACCGAGGTTCGACCAGACGGCTTCGGGAACGTCGGCCACGACGTAGCTGGATTCGTCCCAGGGCGTGAACACGCTGATCTTGGTCTCGCGCTGCGGCCGAATGGCTCCCTCCAGAAAACCGATCCGCGGGTGGCGCCCGCCGGGATAGGGCATAACCAACAGCGGATCGCCCGCGCGTCGCCGCGGCTTTTGTTCCGGCGTGATATTGAAGCGCCGAATGGCCGTCTCGATTTCGCCCGGCGACAATCCGGTGGCCGACTCGATCTCGGCCGTCGTGAAGCGGTGATGCCAGACCATGTTTTCCAGCCAGTAGCGCAGCTCGGCATCGCCGGCCGGCTTGCGAAAATTGGAGGGCTCGGGCGGCGCTTCGGCCGCGCGTGCAACGCTGAAGTCCAGCAGCGCGATGATAGGTAGCAGGACCATTGACACAGGAGCGAATCCGACGCGGCCGGTCGATATCATGGCGTCCCGCTCAGCGATTCTCGAAACAATACAGGGCTTTTTCGGTCCGCACATAAATTCGGCCGTCGTCGATCACTGGAGTCGCCGCGATGCGCTCCTTGAAGTCGCGCGACGACACGGTCTCCAGGCCAGGATCGAGCTTGAATACGGTGACGACTCCGGCTCCGCTGGCGGCGTAAATCTTGCCATCGCCCGCCACCGGCGACGCGTAGTAGTTGCCGCCCCCCTGGCCTCGCGCAACCTTGACCTGCTTGCCTGTCGCGGCGTCGAGCAAAGTTGCAATTCCGCCGTCCTTCACCAGGAACACGTGTCCTCGATAAACCAGCGGGCTCGAAACGTACGGCAGCCCTCGCTTGAACTCCCAAACGACGCGCGGCGGCTGGTTGGCGTCGCCCGAGGAAGCCGGCTCAAGAGCCACCAGCGTGTTTTGGGCCAGCTCGAAAATCTTCGCGTACTTGTTCCATTCCGCTTCGTCCAAGGCGTCATTGCCGTCCAGATCGATGCGAAAAAACCGTGAGCGGACTTCGCCGGCCGGAAGCTCCGCGTTTTCCAGCTGGCCGTTCTTGTTCTTGTCCCAAAGCTGCAAGGCCGTGTTCCAAGGCTCCATCGCGATCCTCGCATCGGTGTCGCCCCCCGGCGACCACGTGCACACGTAGAGCGTTCCGTCAACGTTGGCAGGCGTGGTGTTCACGATCCGCGCGAATCCGTCGAGCGACCACAATGGCCGTCCGTTGGCCGGGTCATAGCTCACCATTTGCAGCGCCCCCGACACCACGATTTGTTTCTTTCCGCCGGCCTTCCAGACCACGGGCGTCGAATAGCTGCGCGTCGATCCCTCGCGCGGGTCTGCCAGGCCGTTTCGCCGTTGTCCTGCCGAACGGCGATCAGAAAACTGTCCAGATCGTGGTCTTCACACAAGATCACTTTGTCGTCGACCAGGATCGGCGAGCTGGAAGAACCGAACTCATCGCGGAACGGCCCCATCCGTTTCGACCACAGCGGCTTGCCGTCCACGTCGAAGCAAAGCAGGCCGAAGCTGCCAAAAAACGAATACACCCGTTTGCCGTCACAGGCGGGCGTGGACGCCGCCGGGCTTCCCTCGCCGTGCACTTTCTCCATCTGTTCCACGTGGATGCTGTGCTTCCAAAGCAGCCTGCCGCTGGCGCGATCCAGGCAGATCGTGGTCAATTCGGCCGCGTCATGGCCAGTGAGAAAAATACGCTCGCCCACGATCGTTGGCGTCGAATGCCCCTGCGGTAACGGCTCCTTCCAAACCAGGTGCTCGTCGTCGAGTTCGCCCGGCAGCGGTTTCCCGTCGGCGGCGGCCAGGCCGTTGTCGAGACGAAAGTAGCTCGTCTGGGCCGAGGCCACGTCGGCGGCGATTGCCAGCGCGGCGAACATGCACGATGCGGCGAAAGCAATGGGTAGGTATTTCATGCGGAAAGCAACTCTCAGTGCACGCTGAGATCCTGCAAGGCATTGATCGACGAGTCGGGAATGGCGGGCAGGCCCAGCAATTTCAGGGCCAGGTTGCCGCTGTCGCCGTTGCGAATCGGCTGCAAGCCGGGATCGGAATAGTCGGGCCGGCCGGTTTTCGGATCGAGCCGCGTCGCCGAGTTCAGCGCGTAAAGATCGCCGTGCGAGACGCCCGCGCCCCATACGTAAAACGGAATCGTGTAGTTGATCGGATTCGTGTTGAAGCCGTGATCCAAACCCGTGCCGCCGTGGTCGGCCGAAATAATGATCGCCGTCTTGCCTTTGAATCGTTCGTCGCTGGTGACCAGTTCGACGATGCGACCCAAGTGCCCGTCGATGGCCTTGAGCGCGGCGTTGTATTCCGGGCTGCCCCATTTCTTGGCATGACCGGCCGAGTCGGTGTCGTGGAAATGCATGAAGGTGTAGTGGAACGGATTGGCCTTCATCTCCTCGATGAACCGGTCGGTCATTTTCCCGGTGTTGCCCTCTTTGACGTACAGATCAATCTTTCCGCGGCCGTTGTCCGCGCCGGTCGTGTCGGGCGCCCCATGGGTGGCATCGTAGGATTGGTCGTAGACTCGGAATTTGCTCTTGGTCGGAAACAGCGACGTGCGCAACCCATGATCGTGAACCACGTCAAACGTGCTCTTCACGTAATCGTGCCGCTGCCCATGGATTGTCTTATCGCCTGGGTCGGTGTTGATCGTCCAATTGTGCCCCGCGATGGCCGCGGGGCTGGCCGCTTTGTCCTTCACCGGCCGGCCGGTGACCATGCAGGTGTGATTGGGCAACGTGACCGTGTAGTCAAAGTCAGTGCGCGCGTTATGGGTCCAGGCCCCCTCGTCCTGAAACCTTTTGAATGTCGGCACCTGGCCTTCGTCGATTAGCGCCTGCAAGTAGCTCGAACCCATGCCGTCGACGCTGACCTGAATCACATACTCGGCAACGCCCGCCGCCGCGACCGTCGACGCCAGCGAGTGCCACGCCGCCAATAGAATCGCCAGGGCCCACAGCGGGGCCATGAAACGGAAACGACCGCCCGCTGTCGTCGGAAGAAATCGAGCCGTTGGCATTCAAAAGACCTCAACAAGAAAATACACCAGGTGCCACTGGCATCTTGCCAGTGCCAATCAAAGGGCGGCTCCCTTCACGCACCATCAATCATAATCGCCCGCCGCTACGCTTGCACGCCGCGCGGCACGGCCCAATGACCCTCGCGATATTGGCGGCGGACGAGTTTGGCCGCTTCGGCGTTGCCGATGATCTCCTCCTTTTTCGGATCGAAATGGATCGGCCCGTCGACGCGCGTCGCGATGTTGCCCAGGTGGCACAGCGCGCTCGAGAAGTGGTTGATGGCGATCGTCGGCATTCGGCTGACCGCCATTCCTGACGCACTGCATGAAGTTTTCATGATGGGCCGGCAAGTCGGGCGTGCCCTGGCTGACCTCTTCGATCAATTTGTTGCGCGGTCCGAAAATCTTGAAGCCGCCGCTCTTGGCCAGGATCATCATCCCCTCGGTGCCGTAGAACGCGTTGCCGTTCTCGAAACCTTCCTGAACGTAGGGCGACCAGATTCGCTGCTCGAAGATCAACTGCCGCTTCTGGCCCACGCTTCCGTCGCCGGCATACTCGAACACCACGTATTGCGTGTCGGGAAACTGCTGGTCGTCGTCGAAAAAATACTTGCCGCCCAGGGCCGCGACCGAGTTGGGATGCGTATCGACGCCCAGCCCCCAGCAGGCCAGGTCGATGTCGTGCACGCCGTCGTTGCCCATGTCGCCGGCGCCGAAATTGTACCACCATCGCCAAATGCCCGGCAGCATGTTGCTCTGATACGGCACCATCGGCGCGGGGCCGATCCACAGGTCGTAGTCGAGCGTGGCCGGCGGGTCGCTCGGCTTGGCATGGCCGATCGAGCTTGCGCCGCTGGCTGTTCCAGGCCTTGGAGACCAGCACCTGGCCGATCGCGCCCTGCGCGCAGCCGCTCGATCGCCTGGCGCACGTGCGCCGTGCTGCGGCTTTGCGTGCCGACCTGCACGACTTTCTTGTTGCGCTCGGCCGCTTCGATCATCAGCCGGCCTTCGCGGATGTTGTGCGCGCACGGCTTTTCGACGTACACGTGCTTGCCGGCGTCGCAGGCCAGGATCGTGGCCGGCCCGTGCCAGTGGTCGGGCGTGGCAATCCATACCGCATCGACGCTCTTGTCGTCGAGGACGCGGCGCAGGTCCTTGACCGCTTGCGGCTTGCTGCCGCTGAGCTTTTCGGTCGTAGCAGCCGCGGCGGCCAATCGGGTCTCGTCGACGTCGCACACGTACGCCAGCCGCACTTGCTTGTTCTTGGCCAACAGATCGACGTGATGGCTTCCCATGCCGCCGGGACCAATCACCCCGACCACCAGTTGCTCGTTGGCACCGCGCGCATGCGCCGCACCGGATATCGCTAGCGCCGTGGCCGCCGCCGCGGCGCCCTGCCCTGCTTGCTTGAAGAATTCTCTGCGATCTGCTGTCGACATGATCACCCTCTTGGGTTCTTGGCCAACGGGGATATTTCTTTTCCGATGATGCCGCGCTCTTGCCGCAGCCTACGGCGATACACTTTCATCCAGCAAGTACTTCCGCACAAACTCGATTGTGGCGTAGAACTGAAAATCGGCGTTCTTCTTCTTGGCAAAGCCGTGCCCCTCGTCCTTGGCCATCAAGTACCAGACGGGCGTGTTGTTCTTGCGCACCGTCTCGATGATCTGCTCCGACTCGCTCAGCGGCACGCGCGGATCGTTCATGCCTTGCACCACGAACAGCGGTCTCTTGATGTCGGCAACGTGGTTGATAGGCGCGATCTTTTCCAAATAGGCCCGCATCTTCGGGTCGCGCTCGTCGCCATACTCCACGCGCCGCAAATCGCGGCGATAGCCCTCGGTGCGCTCCAAAAACGTAACCAGGTTCGAGATGCCCACCACGTCGAGCGAGCAGCGAATCCGATCGTTGTACAGCGTGGCCACCGCCAGCGTCATGTGCCCGCCATAACTGCCGCCGGTCACCATCACTCGAGTACGGCGTCCAAATCGTCGCGCGTTTTGAGCCAGTCGAACAGCGCACCGACGTCCTTGTACGAATCGGCCCGTAAGAATCCGTTGTCGAGCTTCAAGAACGATTTTCCATAGCCGCTCGAACCGCGAATGTTGGGAAAGATCACCGCGATGCCCAGCTCATTGACGTAAAAATTATTGCGGGCCAGGAAACCCGGCCGCGATTGCCCCTCGGGTCCGCCATGAATGTTGACGATCACCGGACGCTTGCCCTGAAATTGCGCCGGCGGGCTGTAAAGAAAGCCCGAGATCTCGCGCCCGTCGAATGTCTTCCAGGCGATCAGCTTGGGCTCGACGAAACTCTCGGGATTCAAGCCGCCGGTTTCGCTGGCTGTCCAACGCGCGACGCCGCCGCCCGTGACGTCGAGCGAATAAACGTCCGACGGCGAACGAGCCGAACTGATCGACAGGCCCAGCTCGTGGTTGTTCTCGTGCCATTGCACGTGGCTGATCACGCCGGAAGGCAGCTCGGGAAGCTCGGACAGCAGCCGTTGCGTCGCCGTGTCGAGCACGTGCAGGCGGCTGAATCCGTTTTCATTCGTGACGAACGCCAGATGCTTGCCGTCCAACGACAGCCGCGCCAACTCGACGTCCCACGGAATGTCGCCGGACAGGACCGTTTGCTGGGCCGATTTCAATTCGAGATACGCCAGCCGCATGAATTCCGAGTCGCGATCGCTCAGCACGTAGATTCCCTTGCCGTCGTTGCCAAAGGCGATCGGATGATAGGCAATCTTTTCCGCGCTCCCCTTGGGCGTGACGAGTTTCTTTTCGCCGCTGGCCGCATCCACCAGCCAGATGTACGCCTCGTTGATCGAAACGTACTCGGAAGCCAGCAGTTGCTTGTCGTCGCTCGACCAATCAACCACGCTCCAGCCGCCGCCGGCGTTTTGCGCGAGGAGCTTGTCGCTCTCGGGCCTGGCCGGGTCGACCACGTAGAAATCGACGTCGCTCTTGTTGCGCCGCGTCGAGCCGTAGGCAATGCGGTCGCCCGCGCGACTCCAGGCGGCCCCGGTGTTTCTCGACTTGCCGTCGGTAATCAAACGCGAATCGCCCGACGCCGAATCGAAGCGATAGCTTTGAAAGAATTCGTTGCCGCCAGCGTCCTTGCTGAAAATGAAGTAGTCGCCCCGATGCGGGTGGTACGAGGCGGACATCACCCGGTCGGGAAAGAACGTGATCTGCCGGCGGTCCCCCAGCGGAGTGGCGACATGATGCACTTGGACGGTGTCGGCGAAACGGGTGCCGATCAGGATCTCGCGCCGCGTGGGGTGCCAGTCCCACAGGTCGGCCGAGCGATACTCGGTGTAGCGGCGGGCCTTCTCGGCCAGCTCGGCGGGAATCGGCGGCAGGCCCTGGACAACCAGGTTTTCCCCGGGTGCCAGCACGTCGGCACCTTGACCGAACAGCCCTGCCGCACTCCACATCCAGACAGCGCACGCAAAGCAACAGCGTTTCATGGCTTCCACCCTCAGCGAGCGCCAACGACCACGGCACGGGCCACAGTCGGTACCCCGATACCGATCACGGATGCTTGAGCTTACGGGTGGCCGAGGCCGGATGCAATGGGCGCCGCCGAGGCGTATGTTTTTGCGACCGAAGGGCTCCCGATTGGCCTGGGACGGATGGCGCGTTTACAACGCGCCGCGGGACAACTATGTTAGGCAAATGTGAAGCTGAATCGACGGCTGCGTCCGATCGCGGCCTCCTCTCTATTTTAAGGTGACCACCGATGAAGCGGTTCCTGATCCTCCTCGGCCTGTGCTTGCTTTGTGGAACGATTGCGACCGCCGACGAGCCGGCCAGCTTCAAGGTGGGTTTCGCCAAACGCGACATCACGCCACCGGCTCCCACGCCCATGTGGGGCTACGGAGCGCGGCACGCGCTGCTGTCGCAAGGCGTCTTGGATCCGCTGATGGCTAAAGCCGTGGTGATTGAAACGGGCAACGATCGGCTGGCGATCGTCGGTCTCGATATCGGCCGCGGTCCAACACGAGCCATGATGGAGCAGATTCGCAAGGAAGTCGGCGAAAAAGCGGGCGTGCAAACCGTCATGATCAGCGGCAGCCATTCGCACCACGGCCCGGTGATCGAACTGACCGATCGCGATGGTTTCGGCAAGGGCAAGTTCGACGACGCCGTTGCCTATAGCAAGCGCCTGCCCGAGTTGCTGATCGAGGCCATTGTCGAAGCCAAGAACAACGCCCAGCCGGCCAAGATGGGCGTCGCGAAGAAGGACCTCGAACTGAACCGAAATCGGCACACCAAGCAGCCCGTCAAGCCGATCGATCCGATGCTGGCGGTGATCCGCTTCGATTCGGCCGACGGCAAGCCGTTGGCAATTCTGGTCAATTACGCGGCCCATCCGGTGACGCTGGAAGGCGAGGTGCTCAAATTCTCGCCCGACTATCCCGGCGCGCTGCAAAGCCGCGTCGAATCGGCGATGAACACCAACTGCGTCTTCATGCAGGGCGCCGCCGGCGACATGAGCCCCAATCGCGGCAACCTCGACACCAAGGGCTATGGCGAAGCGCTCGGCGATCACGTGATCGCCTTGGCGCAGTCGATCGAAACTCAGGTTCCTCCCAAACCCTCGATCCAGGCCAAGGTCAATAAGTTCACGTTCAGCAGCCGCGTCGACTTTTCCAATCCGGCCGTGACCATCGCTTTCAGTCGGGCCTTCTTTCCCGAGCTGGTCGCCAACTTCATGGCCGAATATAAAGACGGCATTCAGCCCGAGTTGACCACCATTCTGCTCAATGGCAACCTGGCGCTGGTCGGCGGATCGGGCGAGTTCTTTTGCAATCACTCGAACCGTCTGAAACAACGTGCCTACTTGAACAACACGTTGTTCTTCGGCTATTGCAACGGTCACGACATGTACTTCCCGACCATCGAAGCGGCTTCCGAAGGGGGCTACGGCGGCGATCCCACCGTTTCGCCCGTCCAGGTCGGCGCCGGCGAAGTCATGATGAACCAGGCCCTGGTCAACCTCTACACCATGCTCGGCAAGTTCCCGCCGGAGACGGCGAAGTAGGCCGGCAAACTCCGTGGGTTGGCCAATCCTGCACAGCCGTGCTCGTCGCGGCACCGCGCTTGCCGTCTGCCTCATCACGATGACGCTTGGCGCCATAGCGAGCCAGGCATTCGGCGACGAGTCGGCGCGCCTCAGCGGCGACGGTGCAATCTCCAACGTCGCCGCCGCGCTGGCAAGCGTTCCCGCTGAAGGCAAGCTGCTGCGAATCGCGCGCGGCGACGCCCGCGTCCCGCCCGGCGGACATCTGCAAGGAATCCAGGTGCGGTTCGACGCGGCCGGGAAGCGAAACCTCGCTTTCTTGTCGCACGATTCGCTCTCGGTCGCCTACCTCGTGATCGCCGAGCTACCCGCAAACCTCGACGGCGACGGACGCGTAGTGCATGTTCACGAGTTTCCCTCCGACGGGCAGTCGCCCCCGTTGCGTCACGCCGGCGGCATCCAGATCTTGGGCAACGTACTCGTAGTCGGACTGGAAGACAACCAGCAGAAGACCCGCTCGGAGGTCCAATTTTGGGACGTCTCCACGCCGGAAAAGCCGGCGCCGTGGAAACACCTGACGATTCGCCGCAGCGGCGCGCCGAAGGACAAGACGGCCGGCGCCGTGGGCCTGCTGCGCGCGAAAAAGACCATCTATTGGTCGTGGCCAATTGGGACAGCCGGGCGATTGACTGCTACCTCTCGAACGGCAAGCCGCTGGCCGACCCAGCAAGTCGCTTTGACCTTCACGCCCGCTGGCAGGATGCCACGGCGAACAAAGATGCCTGGCAACCGGATCGTACATTCGGCGCGTACCAGGCGGTGAATCTCGTCGCTGATGCCGTGGGCCGCATTTTTCTCTTCGGCTTCGAAACGACGCCTGCCGGCGAGGACCATGTCGATTTGTTCTCGCTCGACCTAACGCACGATTCCGCGATGCAGTTGCACAAGGTGTCGCGAAAGCCCATGCGACTATCCGGCAACAATCGCTTTCAAAGCGCCGGCGGCATCTGGATCGATCAAGGCCGCCTGGCGATCCTCTCCAGCGAACACGACTTGAAGGCCGAAATACGCATCAACGTGGCGAGGGAATAGGCAGCGACAAACCGGCCCCGACAATACGCCAGAGCCATTTCAGTTCTTCTTCGTCATCAGCGGCAAGTCGAAATATCGAATCGCGGCACTGTCGACTTCGCCGTTCTCATCCGCCGGGTCGATCAGCAGGCGGTCGCCGAACAACTCGGCGGTGACGATCTCGCCTTGCGGATTGGTGACCAGGAACTCGGCGGGATGAACGAAGACGATGAACACGCCGTTCTCGCGCGAGCGGGCTTGCAGGATCGGATCGTTCGACTTCGGGCCGAACATGCCGCCGGACGGACAGATCAGAAAATCGGCGCCGCGCGCAGAAGGCGCGCACGATGCCCTCCTCGCGGCGGTCGGCGCAAATCATCACGCCCAGCGAACCGTACGGAGTCGGAAACACGCTCGAGACGTTGCCCGGCTTGTTGCGGACCAGCTCGTGGTCGAGCTTCTGCTTGCGATACTTGCCGACCAGCTTGCCGTCCGGCCCAAGGATGACGGCCGAGTTGTATCGGTCGTCGCCGTCGGCTTCGAGCATGCCGGCGATCAGATGGATATCCAACTCGTCGGCCAACTTCGCCAGCCGGTCGAAGTACGCGCCGCCGGGAATCGGCTCGCCCAGCCCCCGGTAGACGTCGAGCGGAATCGACTTGTCGGCGATCGCATACCCGTCCAGAAAACACTCGGTCGTGCACACGATCTTCGCTCCACCCGCGGCTGCAGCGCGAATCTTCGGCTCGACGCGGCGAAAGTTCGCGGCCTTGTCGCCGCGAATCCACTTGAGCACGATGCCGGCAACTCGCACTGTCGGCGGGCGCGGGACCTCGTCCGCGCGGCTGATCTCGATCGAACCACGAATTAGCGCGAGCCCCATCAAGAATCTCGCGGCGCCGCGATTGAAACTCATCCCATGGCCCCCAGGATCGGCAAGTCGCCTGCCTCTGATAGTAGCCGCCCACCAAGACTTTGCAATCAAAACGTCGGCTCCCGTCGCTGCTTGCAATCTCTTTTTGCCATCGACGCAATTCTCCTTTGCGGCCGGCGCCGTCGCGGGCTACAATTGACTCGCGGTTCGGCCGCCGAAACTACGGCCTCAACAACCACTCGTCACGCAAGCGTAAAGGGTCATTCCATGCCGACACATGCATTTCCAGCGCGGACTTCCAAGCTTATCGCGGTTCTGGCCGTCGCCCTGGCCGGAATCGCCGTTGCCCGGGCCGAGTCGCCGCTTCGCTGGAAGTTCAAAACGGGCGAAACGCTCAGTTATGTCCTGGAGCGCACCGCGCAGGGCAAGCTCAACCTGACAGGGTCCGAAATCACCTTCAACATGGGTATGACCTTCGACATCGACTGGAAGGCCCAAGCGGTGGCCGGCGACGGCACGGCCGAGGTCGAGCTATTGATCGGGCGGATTCAGATCAACATGAGCTCGCCGTTAGGGGGCAACATGACCTACGATTCGCAAAGTCCCGAAAAGCCCGCCGGCATCGCCTGGGCGCAGATGGAACCAATGGTCACGGGCATGCTCGGCCAGACGTTTCGCCTGAAGATTTCGCCGCTCGGCAAGGTCAGTGACATCGTGCTGCCCGAGAAGTTGGCCGAGTCGTTCAAGAAGCAGCAAAGCCAGAACCGGCAGATGGGTTTCGGCATCGGCGGCAACGCGTTTTCGGAAAAAGGAATCAAGGAACTGATCGAAAAATCGGTATTGCCGCTGCCCGACGCCGCGCCGGACAAGGACGTCACCTGGAATCAGCATTTTGAGAACACGATGCCCTCGATCGGCACTACGATGACCGACACAACGTTTTCTATGGCTCCCGACGAGACGGTGGACGGCAAGAAGCTGGCCAAAATCTCGGCCGGCACCGAGCTGACCTTCGAACCCGTCGAGAAGCCGGTCGCCGATTTGGAGATCCTCTCGCAGGAAGCCAGCGCGACGTTCTACTTTGATCGGGAGGCAGGCCACCTGGTGAAGTCCAACGGCTCGCAAAGCTTCTTCATGGAGCTCTCCGGAGCGCGGGAGTTGACGCAGGACATGAAAGAAACGTTCAGCATGCACCTGGGCAAGAGCCCCGCGGGCAAGCCGGCGGAGAAAGCGGAGCCCGCGGCCGCGAAGTAGTTGAGCGTCTAGGATCGCGTACTGAAGTTCGAATTAAAGAGCATTAAAGCGTTTGTGTATACCTGGCGTCTGGCCAGTGCCGACCGAGTTACCGGCGCCATCCTCTTGCATGAGGACAATCGACAGACAGAGCTGTCCGAAGTAGAAACGCGAGTGCCCCGCGAGCCTCTCGACTCGCGGGGCACTCGACTTGCCCCCACCCCCCAGGTGGGTTTCCAACGTACGGCATCTATTTCTGTGCGACCGACTCGGCCCCTTCGGCCATCAGCCGTGCCACTTGTTCCAGCAGCTTGGCCGCTTGCGGCGGAAACGCGCCCGCTTCGGCACTCCAGAAGTTGATCGTTGAGCGGACGCCCTTGATCGGTCACCGGCACGTGCATGCTCGAACGAATGTCCTTGCTCGACATGTTCGCCATCACCGAGCCGGTCGTCTTGGACATGTCGTCGTTGACGATCACTTTGTCGCCCAGCGCGTAGTCGGCCAGCGACTGTCCCTGGGCCTTGATGACGCGTCGATCGGGCTGCGCAGCGAAGTTTTCAGTCCCAGCCGCTCTTGCAACATCTTGAGCCGCATCTTGTCATTGTCGACAGTCGTGATGCACACCCGGTCCAACTGCGGAACCAGGTCGAACAACTGCCACACGAATCGCTCGAAAACTTTGTCGTTGGCCAGCGATCCGCGAGCCAACGCCTTGAGCTGATCGTCGAGTTGAATCGTATCGGCCTGCGCCAGAAACTCCTTGACGCGCAGGGCCGAAGCCGTGGCCGGCTGGGTCAAATCCTGGTCGGCCAGCGCCATTTCGAACCAGCCGAACATCATTTCTTCCCAAGTCTGCTCGCCCCAGCTCACTTCCTTGGTCGGATCGGGATTGGCCAAGTTGTCGGCCGAGTTGTCGAAGTGGGCCACGCAATGCATCTTCGTGCCCTTGCGGCAGCAACTTCGGCTCGGTCAACTCGTACGTCGTCTGCCAGCCGAAATCGTAGTGCGGAACCCACAGCACCGGCTCTTGCTTGCCGTCAGGGTAAATCAACTCGTAGTGAAAATCCTTGCCGCGCACGTGCATGTGCGGCGACACCGTCAGCAGCAACGTGTTCTGGCGGAACACGAATTCCGACTCCACCTCGTAGTTCGCGTCACCGGGCGGAATCTTGAAAGTGAAGTTGCCGGCGTTCTGCACGGCCACTTCCTTCTTCACGCGTCTTGGGATCGGCAAACACAAAGCCGACGTAGCTGCGGTCGCTCTGCGCCGCGCCGTTGGGCGTGTAATGCATTTCGAACAGCAGCTTCGAACCGGTCTGCACGTAGCGAGCCAGTCCCTCTTCAAGCACCTGCGGCCGCAAGCCGGGGGCAAACGCTCCCAGCCAGTTGGTGCGCAACCGGCCGGCCTGGCCGCTGGGAGTCACGCCCGGCGGCACCAGGTAGACGATGATGTGGTGCACCACCGACGGATTGCCGGGCACGCACTCCATGGCTTTGACCCACTTGTCTTCCGTCCAGCCCGGATCGACCACGAACCGCTGATACTCCACCGTGCCGGTGGCCGGCACGTCGTATGCCTTGTCCGCCATGTAGATCACGGCGTCGGGCTTGGGAATCTGCCAGCCCTCGGCAAACTTCGGCGGCGCCGGCAAATCCTTGGGGTTGCCCTCGGGCGCGCCGTTGTCGACCCATTTGCCGATCAGATCCTTGTCGTGCTCGCTCAACCGCGCGTCGTTGCGGAAGTGTCCGATCTTCGGATCGGCGTGCCAGGGCGGCATGCGCTGCTCGTCGACCACTTCGCGAATCATTTCGGCCCAGCCGACCGACTCTTCATACGAGGTCAGCGGGAACGGCGCGATCTGGCCGTTGCGATGGCAGTACACGCAGTTGTTGTTGAAAATCGCGGCGATGTCCTTGCTGTAGGTCACGTCGCTGTCGGCCACCGGCTGCTTGATGCGCCCGATGCGGCAGCCTTGGTTCTGGGCGACGGCCTGGCTCACCGGCTTGCCGGCCAGAAGTTCGTCCAGCGCGACGGCCAGGTCGCGGCGTTTCGGCTCCGACCGTTGAAAAGCGACGCCGGCTTCCTGGAACCCGTACTGATCGTCGATACGACCCCAATAGCGAACCGTGCGTTTCTCGTCGAGCACGAACACCTCCGGCGTGCGTACCGCGCCGAGCTTGTCGGCAATCACGTTGCCGGCGTCCTTGAGCAACGGAAACTCGATTTTGTTCTCCTTGGCGTAATGCGCCAGCTCGCTGTCCGAGTCCTGCTGGTTCGCATCGATGCCGACAAACGTCACGCCCCGAGCTTTGAACTCGGCGGCCAGTTCGACCAGCCGCGAGGCGTACAGTTTCGCCAGCGGGCATTCGGTGCCCAGGAACGTCACAACCACGATCTTGCTCTGGGCAAAGTCGGCCAGCGACGTGGGCTTGCCGCGGAAATCGCGGGCCGAAAACGAGTCGACCGCGTTTCCAATCGGAGACTTCATCTCGATCGGAGACTTGCCGTTCGGCGCGTTCTCGCCTGCCATGGCCAGCGCGCCGTTACCAAAAGCGGCCACCAGGGCCAGCAACGCCAGTACGGATTTCCTCATCGTCGTCTTCCTCCAATGCAAAGATACCTGTTGATGACAGGGGTTGGTTTCAGAATGATCTGGTACAAGGTTCGACCGGCTTTACGGAGTCCGCGTTGCGCGACGCGCCGCTACTGGGCCGCCGATTCCCACGACGGAACGGTTTCGATGCCGAGATAACTCAAAAACACGCGCGTCAGTTCCTCGGACAACTGCTCGGGCGTCAGTTGGATCTTCGTGCGTTGAATGTCGACGTACAACGTCGCCTGGTCCAATGTGTCGAACGCCATGCGCAAACCAAAATCGACCCCCAGCACGGGGTCGGGGTGTTTGATTTCGTCGCGCCGCGCCATGAACAACGCGATCAGCTTTTCCGAAATCGCGCGGCTCAGCCGGCTGGCGCGCTCGGCGAATTGCAGATCGGTGCTGCCGCGCACGATGAAGGCGCGGATCAGGCCCCGCTTCTCGTGATAGACGTGCACCACGAACGGCAGCGACGCCGAAAGGATCTCGGCAATCGATGCGCCCTCCCACCGCGCGGGGTCGAGCGCCGCTTCGGTCGTGGCCATCGCCTGTTCGCAAAACCGTTCGTGCAGGCATACCAGCAGCGAGTCCTTGTCGTTGAACCGCGCGTACATGGCGCCGACCGACGACTTCGCGCGGCGCACGATTTCGGAAACCGTAGCGCTATCAAAGCCCTTTTCGGAGACGATCTCCTCCGCGGCCTCCAAGATGCGCTCCAGCGTCTCCTGGCTCCGCGCCTGATGAGTCGGCCGGACCCATTCGACTTGGGTAAATGCCGCCGTCACGCCAACCCTCCGCCCGAATTGAGTCAAACGCGTGTGAATCGAACTAGAATTCTCATTCTGTTTATACTCATGACGACACCCCCTGTCAAGGTATATTGCGGTATTTCGCGGGGTCGGGCGGCCGGACCGGGGGTCTTCCGGCCTTGGGTGCTGGCAATGGCCTGGGGTCGGGTGGCCCAAACAACTCGTTGTATCGGTCACAAAGGGACAAGAGGAATCGGTCGGTGTCAATCGCCACTCGAAAGCGCCTCTTGTTGCGTTGCAACACCGACAACCAGTTGTCGGTGCTACCCCAAACCGGCTCCTCTACTTCCCGGCAGGCTTGCGCCGCTCGCGCTCGTAGCGAATGCGGCAGCCGATCGCAGGCGCCTCGGCCTTGCTGGGGGCCTTGCCGGCCAGTGCCGCCGCGACCGCCGGCTCCAGGTAGTGGGCCTTCACTTCCAGCGGGTTGCTGTTGTCGTCCATTCCGCCCATGTAGACCACCTGCCGCTGCTTGTTGAGCACGAAAACTTCCGGCGTGAAATTGGCGCCGAAATCCTTGCCGATCTTTTGCGTATCGTCGTAGAGATAGGGAAAATCAAAACCCTTCGATTCGGCCCGCTCCTTCATCTTCGGCAACAGGTCGTCGGCAACTTTGTTCACGTTGATCGCCACCAGGGCCACCTTGCTGGTGGGCTGGGCGTGTTTCTTCGCAAACTCGATGATCCGGTCCTCATAGTCGGTGGCCACGGGGCAACTGTTGCACGTGAACACCACCACGACCACGTCCTTATCGGCGAGGTCGGCGAGCGCGTGCCTTTTGCCGTCGACCACCTCCAGGTTGCTCCAAGCCGGCGCCGCGTCGCCGATGTTCAAAACCGAGTTGTACTTGCCGGCCATCGCCTGTGCGGCCATCACGAGCCAAACGCAAATCAACGTCGCAGATCGAATCATCACGGATTCCCTCATTGAGTGCCGGCTTGATGCTCCACGTGTCGCCGGGATTTGAGCTTACCCTACCCCGCACGTTAGGGTCAACGTGGCGAATCTCGCCATCCGAAGTTCAGGCGCGGCTTAAAAAAACTTGCCTTTTCCCACGATTATCGACACAATCGCACGTCGGCGGCTGGCGGCAATGCACCCCTACTTGCCCGGGAGGTCGATCGATGCGATACGCCCTGCGGTCTCACAATCAATTGCTCAGGCTGACGTTGCCGCTGGCAATCGTGCTGGCGCCGCTGGCGGCCGTGGCGGCCCTCGATCCGGTGCACGGCACCTTCACCGCCTCCGATGGCGTGAAGATTCACTATCTCGAAGCCGGCAAGGGCTCGCCGGTGGTGTTGATTCACGGTTTTTCGGGCAGCGCCGAGGGCAATTGGTTTGCCAACGGCGTGGCCGAGGCCCTGTCCAAGAATCATCGGGTCGTGGCCATCGACTGCCGCGGCCACGGCCAGAGCGAGAAGCCGCACGATCCGGCCAAGTACGGACCGCAGATGGCCAAGGACGTGCTCGAGATGATGGACCATTTGAAAATCGACAAAGCCCACGTCCACGGCTACTCGATGGGTGGCGGCATCGTGACCCAACTTCTCGTCGCCGCGCCCCAGCGTTTCATCACCGCCTCATACGGCGGGTCGGGCGTGCCCGAGGTTGAAGAGAGATACAGGGAGCAAGTGCCCAAAGACGAGCCGGGCCCCGATCGGCAGGAGTCGGAAGCTTCGGCCAAGCTGAGCTCGCGTGCCGATCGCGACGCCGACGCCCTGGCCGCCGTGCGCCAATATCCCTGGAAAGAGGGCGAGCGGGGCGCGATCGATCTGACCCAGATCAAAATTCCGGTGCTCGCGATCAACGGCCAGTTCGACGGCCCGAACTTCAAAACCCACCGCATGAAGCGCGAGCTGGGCAACTTCAAAGCCGTCGTGCTTCCCGGCAAGTCGCACCTCACCGCCATCATGGCCGGCTATATTCCGCCGCAATATATCGACTCCCTGGTAGCGTTCATCAACACGAACGACCCCAAGTAGCGCGGCATGCATACAGAACCCTCTCCCTTTGGCTGCACTTTTGGACGTTAGGCGGCTAGGGAGAGGAAGGTTTTCAACAGTTTTTTGATTCGTGGTGTAATCTGGTGTTTCAGTTCAACGGCCGACAATTCGTTTTGGAAACAGTTTCGTCGCAGGGCGTTGCGCCGGTCGGCGTGGCTCGGGCGGCGCGGCAGGCAGTCCCACGGCGACAGCGATCGGTCGCGAAGTTCCTGGTGGCTTTTGTTCCATGCCCACAATTCCACCAGCGTGTGCATCCACAAGTTCAGATGGTAGCAGGCCACGTTGGTAAACAGGTTGCGGACTTGTTGCTGGCCGGCGCCCCAGACTTCCTTGATGTCGTGGAACACCTGCTCGATCGACGAGCGATCGGCGAAGCACTCCAGAATGCTTTCCACGCTGGCATCGGGATCGGTCGTGAAGAGCGGCTCCCAGCGATCCGGCTCGCGAACGATCACCACGCGAAACACTCCACCCACCACCGGCCAGGTGGCCAAAAATGTTTTGTAGGTTTTGATGACTGGCCGTCCATACAGCACCACTTCGGTTTGCTGCCAACCTTTGCGATGGGCAGCACGCTTGGCCAGCGAGATCGCTTGCGCGCATATTTGCGCGTTCCGCCGCGATGGCCCTGGGGGCGCGGCGGCGGCAGGGTGCGCAGGCCCGCGTCGCGGCGCAGTCGGCTGACAAACGTCACACCCAGCGGCAAGATTTCTCGCAGCAGGGGCCGATACGCATACGCTCCATCGGCCACGATCCACAGCGGCTTGCCCAGCGGACGGACCACGTTTTCGGCCCATTTCACCAGTTCGGCCGCCATCTCGAGCTTGGTGCGGAACGTCCAGCGGCAACGCGGGTGCAACTTGGGCAGATCCTTGGCTTTGACATACAACAAGGCACGCAACGGCAATCCGATCGTGTGCCACAGCGGATGACGCACGACCCAGGCCAACGTCACCCAAATGTGACCGTAAATAAACTTGTGATCGTCCGGCCCCGAGGTCGGATTGTGATGCAGGCCTGCCCCTTCGACTTTCGGCCCGTAACGCCGGGTGGGCGTGTCGTCCAGCGCCAGCACGATCCGCTCGCCGGTCGGCAGATGCAAAAGCAACAGCTGAAACAACCGCGTGGCCAACGGTTCGATCTTGCGTCCCAGGCTGGCCAGGAAGTAATAATAGTCGTCGAAGTCGTCCAAGATACCTTGAGCACGCAGCCAGGTCGTCACCGTGCGACGCCCCCTGGCCAGCAACAACCCGGCCAGCACGATTGGCAAACGCCACGCCGTACGGCTGTCGAGCACAGGCGTCAACAGTTCCACCCACTCCGACCACTCCTCCGGCAGACGCCGGACACAATACGGATTTCGACCAGCCATCCTTGGCTCTCCGATTCACGGGCGGTACGCCAATACAACACCGTGGTTGGAGAGCCATTTTTATTGCACCCTACGTTATTGACCAAACCCAATTCCCTAATCTGACTTCTCCGAAAGTGCAGCCGGCGGGAGAGGGGCAGGGGTGAGGGCCGTCACGATAGACGCGACGTTTCTTCCAGTGCGGCTCTAGGATAGAATGCGGGGCACATGCAACGTCCAGCGCAACATTCGCATTCTCCGCAACACGCGTTTGGCTATCTCAACGCCCGGCTGCGCGAAGGCCTGACCGTCGTCAGCCGGCGCAGCGTGCTAAAGGCCAGCCTTGCCGGCATCGCGGGGTTGTCCCTGCCCGATCTGCTATGGGCCCGAACTAAAGCGGCCGAAGCCGGCCAGCCAATCCCCGGGAACAAGAGCGTGATCCTGCTGTGGATGACCGGCGGACCCAGCCACATCGACACCTGGGACGTCAAGCCCCACGCGCCGCGCGAAATCCGCGGACCATTCTCGACCATCCGCACAAAACTGCCCGGCGTGCTGCTGTGTGAATATCTGCCCAAGCAAGCCGCCATGATGGACCAGCTGACCATCATCCGCTCGGTCGACGCGCGCTCCAGCAACCACGAGCCCAACCAGGTTTTTCAGACGGCCAACCTCGAAGCCGAGCCGCGCATCAACCCCGAGGCCGAGAAATATCCGGCCATTGCCTCGATCGTCGCCAAACATCGTGGCGCTGCCAACCCGGCCATGCCCCCCAGCGTCGTGCTCAACATGCAGTCCCGGTCGCACGTGGCCTGGGGCGGCTACTTGGGGAAGCAGTACGATCCGTTTTTGGGAAATCAGGCCGGCTCGCTTTTCAAGCTGCCCAGCGGATTGGACCAGGACCGCATCAATACCCGGCATTCGCTGCAACAACAATTCGATCGCTTGCGGCGCGACCTCGATTTGTCCGGCTCGATGGCCGCCATGGATCGGTTCGAACAGCAGGCGGTCGACATCGTTGCCGGCCAGCGGGCCCAGCAGGTGTTCGACTTGTCGCAAGAGCCGGCGGCCGTCCGCGAGCGCTACGGCAGCCACAACTGGTGTCAGCAGGCCCTGCTCGCCCGGCGGCTGGTCGAAGCCGGAGTGAGCTTCGTCACCATCGACCTCAGCAATCACCCCTCGTCGGGCACCTGGGATACGCACGGCGACAACATTCCTCCTTACGGCGGAATCTGGAACGGCCTGCGGCCCCTGCTGCCGGTGTTCGACCACCTGTTGACCACGCTGGTCGCCGATCTCGACCAGCGCGGTCTGCTCGACGACGTGCTGGTGATCGCGATGGGCGAGTTCGGCCGCACGCCGAAACTCGGAACGCAAGGCAGCACCGACGGCCGCGACCACTGGCCGGTGGTCATGTCGATGACGCTGGCCGGCGGCGGAATGCGTCACGGCCAGGTGATCGGCGCCACCGAGCGCGACGGCGGCCAGATCCGCGAGCGACCCGTGACCCCCGGCGACCTGGCCGCCACGATCTATCACCACATGGGTGTGCCCTTGGACGGCACGTATCTCGACCCTCGCGGCCGCCCCCGCTATTACGTCGACCACGGCGAACCGATTCGCGAATTGCTGTAACGGCAATCAGTCGAGCTGGTTGCTGATGAACTCCATCGCCCGCGCTTGCGCCTCGGCGATCACCTTCTTGTCGCCGCCGCCCAGCCCGTGGCCGCCCCCTTCAACGGTGATCAGCTCGTGCCAAACACCCTGCTTCTTGCAGGCCTCGGCCATGTCGACCGATTCCTGGTAGGGCACGTCTTCGTCGGCCGTGCCATGCACCATCAGCAGCGGCGGATACTTGGGCGTGATGTTGCGCACCGGGCAATAGGGGTCCAACTTCGCGCGCTGGGTCTTGGGATCGAAGCCGGTGACTTCCTTCGGCCACAGGCCGTTCTGCCGCAGATACATGTAATACGTTCCGCGTTGGCCGCCACCGTTGGTTTGCACTTCGCCACCCACGGCATTGAAGGCGTCTTCCTTGCTCACGCGCTTCACGTTTTGGTAAGCCGGCTCGGCATACCATGGCCCGTCGACGTCGCCGTATCCCCAGTAGGCCAACAGCGCCTTCGGCTTCGGCTCGGCGCAAATGCCGCTCATCATCGTCAGATACCCGCCGGCCGATCCGCCGCTGACCAGAATCTTCTCGGTATCGAGGTGCAACTGTGTCACACCCTCGGCGCCGATCCAGTGAAAGGCATCCTTGAGATCGTCGATGATCGCCGGCAGTTTTACCTCGGGCGCCAGGCGGTAGTCGATCGAGATCAACACATAGTTGTTCGCCTTGCACAGCTCGACGATGTTCCGCGGCACGCCTTTGCGATTGCCCATGATCAACGCGCCGCCGTGAATCCAAACCACCGCCGGCCGCGCTTGCGTGCCATTTCGTCGCCGGACGTCCGCCTCGATCTTGGTCGGCCCGACGCTCTTGTAGACGAACGTCTGCTCAGTCCATTCGCCGTCCTCGGCGCAAGCCAATGGGCAGTCGATCGAGAATGCCGCCGCGACGGCCAGCGCAATGATCCCCCGGGCCAGCCAACGGCGAGACGTAATCTTCCTGAGGAGAAAGTGGCTCACGGATTCCTCGACGTTGTGCGTCGTCAGTTGGTTCGTCAATGTTCCGCGGCTTGTGTGCGAGCCCGTCGCGCCGCGATGAACGAACGTACGCACAGCACGACGTAGACGATGCACGTGACCGCCATCAAAAACTGCATCGCCACCGGGCGCCTGTATGTCGGATCGTCCGAGGCCAATCGCCCGATATTAGGAAACGCCTTTACCAGAGCCCCAATAGCACCAATCAACGCCACCAACACCGCCGCGTGCATCGCATGCATCCGTAGGCTAGGCTTGCGGGCAATGAGCCCGCAAACGATCAAGATGGCGCCAACGGCCGCCGGAATCAACGCGGTGGGGCTCGGGTCGTCGGACGCGGATCCAAAATACCCGAACAGCCCGATGGCAGTCAAAACGGCCCCAAAGAACAGCGAAATATTCGGCATGGCGATGCCTCCTGCGGCGCGATGAAAGACGGAACCGATCCACGGCTGACAGCGAACCATATCAAGCTATCCGTCGCGAGCGAACCTGTCGAGATCATCCCAAGTTCGTTTGGATGCACGCCAGTGGCAACGGCCGCCCCCTCGGGTGGCCCAGACAACTTGTTGTCTGGGTCCCGAAGGGACAAGAGGCTTGGATGAGCTGCGAGAGCCTCGCTGAAACTCCTCTTGTTGCTTGGCAAGAACGACGACGAGTTGTCGGTGCCAACCCGGAAATGTCCCACCGGCGTCTCTGAGACCTTGCGTTGACAACGAGCAGTCAGCGGCTAGGCTGGTCAGGTGCCGCGTCCAGCATCAACCGATCGTACATGCTCTGCGTCCTTCGAGTTCGAAAAACATGAAA
This sequence comes from uncultured Planctomycetia bacterium, assembly GCA_963801675.1. GTDB lineage: Bacteria > Planctomycetota > Planctomycetia > Pirellulales > PALSA-1355 > PALSA-1355. The sequence continues at coordinate 4,354,920 of CAWDFN010000001.1, read as the reverse complement.
GCCGTCGCCGTCACTCCGGGCAAACCCAACAGCGTGCACCTGGCCGATCTGCCGAAGCCCGGCGTGCGCGACGTCGCCGGCGGGCGCGGCGTTTTGGTGCGGGTGTTGAAAATCGGCGTCGACGCCACCGATCGGGAAATCAACGAAGCCAAGTACGGCGCCGCCCCGCCGGGCTGCGATTTTCTGGTTCTCGGGCACGAGTCGTTTGGCATCGTGGAAGCCGTCGGCGAAAACGTCAAGCACGTCAAGCCGGGCGACTATCGTCACCGCAACGGTGCGCCGCCCCGGCGGCTCGATCTACGACCAGATCGGCACCTCGGACATGACCAGCGAAGAAACCTACTACGAACGAGGCATCAACCTGCTGCACGGCTTCCTCACCGAGCATTACGTCGACGATGCCGAGTTCATCGTCAAGATGCCCCGCGGGCTGGACCACCTGCACGTGCTGGTTGAGCCCATGAGCTGCGCCACCAAGGCCGTGCAGCAAGCCTACGAGGTGCAGCGCCGGTTGCACGTGTGGCGGCCGAAAATCGCTTACGTCATGGGCGCCGGACAGATCGGCCTGCTGAGCACGCTGGCCCTGCGGCTGCGCGGACTCGAGGTCTACACGCTGGCCCGTAGCGAGCCGCCGCAGCTCAAGGCCGAACTGGTCGAAGCCATGGGCGCCCATTACATCAGCACCGCGCGCACCTCGCAGGCCGAGCTGGCACGGAACGTCGGCAAGGCCGACCTGATCATCGACGCCACCGGCAGCAGTGCGGTGGCCTTCGAATCGATGCAGGTGCTGGGACACAATGGCGTGCTCGTTTGGACCAGCGTCACAGGCGGCCGCCAGCACGTCGAAGTCCCCTCCGACAAGGTGAACCTCGACTGGGTGCTGGGCAACAAGCTGCTCTTGGGTTCGGTCAACGCCAACCGCGAACACTTCGAAATGGGCATCAAGGACCTGGCGCTGGGCGAAATGATGTACCCCGGCGTAATCCAGCGTATTCTCACGACGCCGATTCGCGGGCTCGACAATTACGCTCAAATGATGCGCGCCCTGGTCGACGACAATGCGGCGCTCAAGGTGTTCGTCGAAGTCGCCGAGGCCTGAATCAAATATTGAAGAGGAGACACACTTGTGCGCCAGACGGTGATCTCGCTCGGACTGTTTATGTTTGCCAACAGCTTGCTCGGGACCGCTACTTCAGCCGGCGAGCCGACGCTGCGCGTGATGACCTTCAACATTCGCTACGCCGCCGCGGCCGACGGCGAAAACGGCTGGGACAAGCGCAAGGACTTTCTGATCGACGTGATCCGCAAATTCAACCCCGACTTGCTCGGCACCCAAGAGGTGCTGGCCGTGCAAGCCGATTTTCTGGCCGAGCGACTCAAGGACTACACCCTGGTGGGCGTTGGACGTGACGACGGCAAGCGGCGCGGCGAGTTTTCCTCCGTGATGTTCCGAACTTCGCGCTTCGAACTGGTCGATTCCGGCACGTTCTGGCTCAGCGAAACCCCCGACCGGCCGGGCAGCAAAAGCTGGGACAGCTCGCTCCCGCGCATCGCCACCTGGGCCCGACTGCGCGATCGCGACGACGCGGGTCGCGATCTATGCTATCTCAACACGCACTGGGACCACCGCGGCAACCAGGCTCGGGTCGAATCAGCCAAAATCATACGCCGCTGGATTTCCGAACACGCCGGCGCCGTTCCAACAATCGTCACCGGCGACTTCAACGTCAGCGAAGATCACGAGGGCTTCCGCACGATCGTAGCCAAGCCGGCCGCCGGCCCGCGCCTGTTCGACCTCTATCGCCAGGTCCACCCCAATCCGGAACCGGACGAAGCCACGTTCCATAATTTCTCCGGCAACCGCCGCGGCAAGCGGATCGATTTCGTGCTGGGCTCGGCCGAGTGCCGGGCCACCGAAGCCACGATCGACCGCGCCAGTCAGAACGACCGCTATCCGTCCGATCATTTTCCCGTCTCGGCCGTGTTGACCGTCCAGCGGCCGCCATCGAAGTAAGATCACTTCGCCTCGGTTTTCCCTTGGGCCGTGGCGTCGAGCAACTTCTGCACGCCGCGCACGCCATAGCCCAGCCAGGCGTGCTCCAGTCCATTGCGCGTCTTTTTTGCAGCGCCAAAAGCGCCGACCGTTTGGCCTCGAGCGCCCCGCGATGCACCGAGTCGCGTGCCAGCGCCGCATCGGCCAGCCGCAAGCCGCGCACGGCGTCGCCGGCTTGAGTCACTTCGCGCGATTTGGCCGCCACCGCGCCCGGCCCGCCGGCCAGATCGACTAGGTCGGCGTCCGCCACGGTCGGCGAAGCCGAATACATCGTCGCCGGATTGTTGTCGAACCAGCCCACGTAGCCCTCATAAATTCCCCGCACGCTCCAGGACACCTTGCCGTACGTTTCGCCGATGTCCAGCTCCGCCGGAAGCTTGATCTCGCGCATCAGCGTAAACACGTCTTTGCCGTCGTTCATTCCCTTGACTACCGCGTCGTGCACGTACTGAATCGCGTCTCGATACTGCGTCAGCCTCTGGACGATCTTCTCCCTGCCCACGATCGGCAAACCATGGCTCGGCAGCACGATTTCCGGCTCAAGCGCCAGCACCTTGTTGATCGACGCCACGTAGTCGAGCGCCCAGCGCGGCGGCGTGCCGCGCAGCGTGTAAATGTTCGGAAACGAATCGTACACATTGTCGCCGACAAAGGCGGCCTTGTACTTGGACAGCCAAACGGTCAAGGCGTCGTCCGTTTCGCCCGGCGTGTGCAAGACCTCGAATTTCACGCCTCCCAGTTCGAAGTCATAGCGCTCGTCGAAGGTAATCGTGGGCTCGACCTTGCTCTTCGGCGACCGGGCCAGCTCGGCCAGCCGCTCGGGGTTGAAATTGAATTGGGCCGCGTTGGTGCGAACAAAATAACCGGTCAGCCGGTCCTGATACGCGCACAACTTGGGAAAATTCCGCTGCGTGAGGATTTGCGTCCCCTCTTGCTTCCACAAGTGCACTCCGCCGTTATGGTCGCCGTGGCCGTGCGTCAAGATGATGTACCGCACCGCCGCGTCGCTGACCTTGGTCAGCAAGTCATGGTGCTTTTGCGCGATGTGGGCCGACGACGTGTCGACGATCACGTTGCCCTCTGGGGTGGTAACCAGAAAAGTATTGGCGAAACCGATTCCCTGATAGATGGCCTCGTTCACCTTGAGCGCTTCTTTCTGATCTTGGCCGATGCGCAAGAAATCGGCCGCCTGGTTGGGCGCAATGCCTCCAAGCCCAGCCTGCGCCCACGCCGAAGGCGCGAGCCAACCGAGCTGCAAAGCGCAAACGACGACGTGGATGCTCCACCTGACTGCCATGGCGCCCCCCATGATTTCAAAGCGGGATTGGACCGGCCAAAACGCGGCCTGAAGTGCAAAGCGATATTGTGCCGTGCAGTCCGAGCGAGTGCAACCGCCGCGTGCCGCCGCTACAATAGCCCGCAGCATTTGATTCATCTCTGGAGTGGAAGCCATGACTTTGCCGCGAACATCGAGTTGCCTGCTGAGACTTCTGACTGGTGTCGCGTGCATTTTTCCAATCGCGGCCCGAGCAGGCGCCGACGGACTGATTATCGAAACCGTCGCCGGCAACGGGCGCGGCGGCGACTTTCCCGACGGCGGCGCGGCGGCCGTGCAAGCCCCCGTCGACCAGCCGTTTGGCGTCGAGCTGGGCCCTAGCGGCGCTCTCTACATCACCAACATCGGTCAGCACCGCGTGTTGCGACTCGACCGCTCGAGCGGACAACTCACCAGCGTCGCCGGCAACGGAACCAAGGGTTACTCGGGCGACGGCGGACCGGCCGACAAAGCCCAGCTCAACGAGCCCTACGAAGTCCGCTTCGACGCTCAACGGAACATGTATTTCGTCGAGATGCAGAACCATCTCGTCCGCCGGGTCGACGCCCGCGACGGCACGATCTCGACGGTGGCCGGCACGCCCCAGGCGGGATACGATGGCGACGATGGACCTGCGAGAGCCGCACAGTTCCGCCAGCCGCACAGCATTGCGCTCGACGACCGCGGCTTTCTTTACGTCGCCGACATCGGCAACCATCGTGTTCGCCGCATCGACGTCAAAAACGGCACGATTACCTCGATCGCCGGCAACGGCGAGCGAACGCTGCCGCGCGACGGCACACAATCGCAAGGCCAGCCCATCCTCGGCCCTCGGGCGCTGGCCATCACGGGCCGAAACTTGTGGATCGCGCTGCGCGAGGGTAACAGCGTTTGGCGGCTCGATCTCGACTCCGGCGTCATCCATCACGTGGCCGGCACCGGCAAGTCGGGCTTCTCCGGCGACGGCGGACCGCCCGCCGACGCGACTTTCAACGGACCCAAGGGCATCGCCGCGACGCTCGAGGGCCTGGTGTACGTCGTCGATTCCGAAAACCAGGCGATTCGCCGCATCGACACCCGCGCCAATCGCGTGGATACGATCGCCGGCGGCGGACCCGCGGCGCGCGGCTATGCGGGCGAGAAAACTGCGGCGCTCGAAGCGAAGGTCGACCGCCCCCACGGCATTTGCATCGCGCCGGACGGCGGAGTGATTATCGGCGACACAAACAATCACCGAGTACGCTGGGTGCACAAGTAGGTGTGCTGCACGCACTCCGTTCGCTTCGCGGCAGCGAGCGTCAATCCTCGATCCGATACAGATCCGTCTTCGTGCGCAAATACAGCGCCTTTTCATAAACCGCCGGCGAGGCCATGAACCCCGCGTTGAGGGTGTTGGTCGCCAGCAGCTTGAACTCGGGCTGGGGCGCGACGACGAAAGCTGCGCCAGTCTGATTGAAATAATAAACCTTTCCGTCGGCGTACAGAGGCGACGCCGAAAACTCGCCGTCGAGCCGCTCGTGCCAGATCGTCTTGCCGGTCTTGGCGTCGAGACAAGAGGCAATGCCGGCATCGCTGACCATGAAGATCCAATCGCCCACCAGCAATTGCGAACTTCGCGTGGGCACCCCCTGGCTGCATTTCCACTCGACGCTGGTGTTGGTCACGTCCCCCTTTCCTCCCACGCGCATGGCAAACAGTTTGAAGCCGCCGGCGGCCGTGTTGAGGTACAGTCGTCCGTGCCCAAATAGCGCCGTCGCCGCCGCGTTCATGCCGCCGTGGTTGACTCGCCAAATCTCCGCGCCGGTTTCGGGCACGTAGGCGATCGTCGCCCCGGCGCTGGGATAGACCAGTTGCGGCTGGCCGTCGACTTCGATCACCTTGGCCGTGCCGTACGCCTTTTTCGCGTCGCCGTCGGCGGTGCCATAATCAATGTTGCGATCGCGGCGCCACACCGTTTTTCCAGTCCGCTTGTCGAGCGCCACCACGTACTGCAAGTCGAACCCGTCGTAAGCCACGATCAGCAGGTTTCCGTACACGATCGGCGAAGAGGCTGGGCCGCGAAAGTGATTGCACGGAAAATCCTGACGCGTCCACAGCGTCTTTCCCGACTGCGTGTCGAGACAGGCCGTGCCGTGCGTGCCGAAGTGCACGTACACCCGACCCTCCTCGACCACCGGCGTCGGCGTGGCATAGCTGTTGAGCGCATGGCAGAACTGCGGCTCGGCGATCTCGAACACCAGCGCGTCATGCACGATCCGTCCCGTCTCGCGGTCGATACACACGGCGAACAGCTGCTTGCCATCCTCGGTGGCGGTGGTGATCCAGATCTGAGTGTTCCAGATGACCGGCGAGCTCCAGCCCTTGCCGTGAATGGCCGTCTTCCAAGTTACGTGTTGCGATTCGCTCCAAGTCGACGGCAAGCCGGTCTCGACCGACATTCCGTCCCCCTGCGGGCCACGAAACTGCGGCCAATTCTCCCCAGCAGCCGCCGGCGATGCCGCCGACACGAGAGTCGCCGCAAACAGGATCAAACGCCGCATCGGACTTTCCCTCATCCAGCTCGTATTTCGTCCAGGCGATGCTATTGTACTTGGCGGAGTATCCTCAAACTAACCCAGCGCACAACAACATTATCCGAATGCTTGCAGTCGCGTTCTGGGGTGGCACCGACAACTTGTTGTCGGTGTTGCGAAGCAATAAGAGGCAATCGAGGGCGGCCGCGCACCTCGCCAAACCCTCTTGTCCCTTCGGGACCCAGACGGCAGGTTGTCTGGGCCACCCAATTCTAGCCCCTCGTCGCAAGCATGCGAATAATGTTGGCCAGCGAGAGTGCAGTAGTTATTGCCGAACTCACTCCTACGCCTTCCGCTGCCAAGGGTTCCCCGCGCGGTACGGATTGCCGACAGCATAGCCGGACAGCGGGCCTTGTTCTTCGTTCGAGGTCTCGCGGACCAGATCCTCGCGGGCCAAAAACTGCGGGCTCAGGTGGGTGCCCAATCCCGGTCCCTTTGGAAGCGGAAAATGGCCGTCGACGGCCACCAGGTTGTGCGTCAGCGCGTCGCCGAACCAGGTGAGATAAAACGCACGCACGCTCTCCATGATGAACAAGTTGTAAACGCTTGCGCAAAAATGGGCCGTGACGACGTTGCTCACCGGTCCGCCCGGATTGTGCGGAGCAACCGGCAACTGGTGGCTCTCGGCCAGCGCCGCGATCTTGCGGGCTTCCGTCAGGCCGCCGGCCCAATCAATGTCAAACATCACGATGTCCGCCGCGTGGGTCTCGATCACCGGGCGATAGCCCCAGCGCGTCATCAGCCGCTCGCTGCTGACCAGAGGCGTGCGCGTCGAGGCGCGCAATTGACGCGTGGCTTGCGGATCGTCGGGCAGCATCAACTCTTCCAGCCACATCGGCCGGTAAGGCTCGACCGCCTGGGCGATGCGGATCGCGCTGGGCAAGTTCCACTGGCAGTGCCCTTCGAGCGCGATCTCGATCTCGTCGCCGACCGCCTCGCGGATCGCACGAAATCGCGACACACCATACTCCAAGTCCGCCGGGCTGATGTTCTGCCCCAGCGTCCGCCGGGCCAGATCGTCGAATGGCCAGATCTTCATCGCCCGCACGCCCGAGGCCAACAGCTCGCGCGCAGCCGGGCCGGGTCATCATGAAACAATTCGTGGTCGTTGTACGGCGCAAAGCTGGCGCACGTGTTGTACAGCGGAATCCGGTCGCGGCAGGCTCCGCCCAGCAGATCGTAGAGGGGCCGCTCGGTCAGTTGACCCAACAGGTCCCACAGCGCAATGTCGATCGCGCTGATCGCCCGCATCTCGGCGCCGGCATACCCGGCGTAGTGCACCACCTTGAACATGTGATGCCACAGCAGCTCGATGCGCGTCGGGTCCGCTCCGAGCAGCACCTTGGCCAGCGTGCCGTGCACGACGCGCAATCGCGTCGGGCGATTGAAAACTTTCGCCGAGCCCGACGAGCCCCGCGTCGGTATGCACGCGAACCCACATCAACAAGGGCCGTTCGGGATCGAGAATCGTCTCCAGCGCCGTGATCTTCAGGCTTTCCATGCGGCCCTTACGTCGGGATTGATGAGCGCGGCCGTCGGCCACTTGCCGGCCAAGACGTCGACGATATTCTGCGCCGCGCCGACCGACATGTCCTCGACCGCCTGACCGTCGAGTGCCGACACGTGCGGGCTGACGATCACGTTTTCCATCGCCAACAGCGGATGATCCGCCGCCGGCGGCTCGACGACCAGCACGTCGAGCCCCGCGCCAGCCAGATGACCCGATCGCAGCGCGTCGATCAGGTCGGCCTCATTGACCAGTCCGCCGCGCGCGGTATTGATCAGAAAACCGCCCGGCTTCATCCGCGACAGCGTCCGGCGATTGATCAGCCCTTCGGTCTCGCTCGACATCGGCGTGTGCAGCGTGACAAAATCGGACCGCGACATCAGCGTGTCGAGATCGACCAGTTCAACGTTGTATTTCTTGACGAATTCGACATCCGGAAATTTCTCATGCGCCACCAGCTGCATTCCAAACGCCGAAGCGCGCACCGCCACGCTGCGGCCGATCCGCCCCAGCCCGACAATGCCCAGCGTCTTACCGCGCAGCGGCACCAGCATCGACCGACGACGCCACTGGCCGGCTCGGGTATCGACGGCGTTTTGCACCACGCTGCGGGCCACGGCCAGCATCATGGCCATGGCGTGCTCGGCCACGGCCTGGTGGTTGCCCTCAGGCGTGATCGTGACGGCCACGCCGCGACGCGTGGCCGCCGGCACGTCGATGCGATCGTAGCCCACGCCGTTGCGCGAAATGATGCGCAACTGCGGCAGTCCCGCCAGCACGCGATCGGTGTACGGCTCGCTGCCGGCGATCACGGCGACAAAGCCTTGCATCGCCTCCAGCGTGTCCTCCTCCGAAAGCAACACGGTCTTGACCGGGAAACGAATCTCATAACCGGCGTCTCGCAAGATCGTCGCATGCTTACCCGGCGCCTTGCGCAGCGCCTCGGTCGTGATCAACACACTCGGCATATCAACTCCCTGAATTGTCGAACAGAATTTCCTCTCGGGTGCCACGGGCATCCTGCCAGTGCTTGCTTCGCGAACCGCCTGGAATGATACCCGGCGATCTCGGCTGACCCATTTATAGCAACTCGCCGATCGGTCGGTAATCTTCGACCACATACCGGGGCCGGCCGTTGAGGTCGGGCAAGGTGGTCTCGCAGGCGTTGATGCCCAAGTGGTGGTAGATCGTGGCTAGCACCTCGCGAACGTGGACCGGTCGATCGAGCGGCATTTCGCCCAGATGGTTCGTGCGGCCGATCACCTGCCCGGTCCGCAAACCACCACCGGCCAACAGGGCGCACGAAACGGTGGGCCAATGGTCGCGGCCGGCCGCCGGGTTGACGCGCGGGCTGCGCCCGATTTCGCCCCAGGCCACCACCAGCACGTCCTTGTCGAGCCCGTGGGCGTGCAAATCCTCGACCAAGGCTGCTACGCCGTGATCGAACAACGGCAGTTCCTTTCGCATCCCCAAGAAATTCGTGGCGTGCCAATCCCAGCCGCCGAAGGCCAGCGTGACGCATCGCGCGCCGGCCTCGACCAGCCGCCGCGCCGCCAGCAGGTGTTCGGTCATCTTCGGCGCCGCGTTGAAACCCGGGATCAAGCTGGGATCGCCCGGCCCATAACGAGCCAACACGTCCGCCGGTTCTCGCGAAATGTCCAGCGCGTCGCGCAGCTTCGACGACGTGATCACGCGCATTGCTTGCTGCTGAAACGCGTCGAGCCCGCGCAACGCGCCGCCGTTGTCGACTTCCTCTCGCAGCCGGTCGAACCGCGCCAGCAGCGTCTGCCGGTCCGCCAGCCGATCGAGCGTGACGCCGTTGAGCGTCATATTGGCCAGCGAATGGCCGTCGGGCGTGAACGCCGAATGCGCGGCCCCCAAAAAACCCGGCCCGGGATCGTTGTACGGCGGATGGATCATCTTGGCGGCCAGGCCCACGTACGGGGGCACCGTCGGATCGACAGGCCCTTGCAGCTTGGAAACGAACGAGCCCACGGTCGGCCAATTCCCCGCGGCTTGCGGACCCTGGCGGTCCCAGCCGGTGAGCAACATGTGCGAGGCGTGGTCGTCGGGCCCGCCGATGATGGTGCGGATTGGCGCCAGCTTGTCCATGATGCGGGCCAGCTTGGGCAAATGCTCGCAAACCTGGATGCCGGGAACGGCTGTGCGGATCGGCCGAAATTCGCCCCGCACCTCAACCGGCGCCTCGGGCTTCGGGTCGTACATGTCGATGTGCGAGGGTCCGCCCGGCAGGAAGATCATGATCACCGACTTGTGCCGGCGCGGCGCGTCGGACGACGCTTCGGCGCGCAAAATATCGGCCAGCGTCAGGCCACCCATGGCCAGCGAGCCCAACTTCAAAAAGCTGCGCCGCGAAACGCCATCGCACAGGCGATACGGTCGGCCAAGAATGGACAACATGGTCAGATTACGCCCCCAGTGAAACGACGTCTCACCGCCGCGCGCGTCCTGCACCGCGACGGATCGACCGCATGCCAAAATGGTATCCGATTCCGCGTTTTGCTGTCAATCAATCCGTACCGGCCATTGGCCGTGGCCAGCGTTGGTCGCGCGCAAAATACGAACCCGACGCGCCAGCGAGGATTCTTCGTGGTTCGCCTTCGTTGGCGCTGTTCGATGTTGCGCGTCGGGTTAGTGATTCGATCTCGCTCGGCGCGCGATTCACCTCGTCGGCCAGTACAACTTCACCGCATTTTCACCCATCACCAGATCGCGCTCGTTGGCGATCCAATCGGCCAGCGCGGCGTCGGGCAGCCGCAAACTTTGGGAGTATCCGCACGTCGCCTCGACGTGTGGAAAGTCGCTCCCCCACAGCAGCCGCCGCGGACCAAAGTGCTCGTACAGGGCCTCGACCAGGTCCCAGCAATCGGCAAACGGGAACGCCTGCGTGGAAAAGTGATAAAATCCGCTAACTTTGACGAACACGCGCGGATGGCGAGCCAGCGCGATGAGCTGCCGAAAGCCGTCGTCTTGCGCGCCGGCGGCCGGGTCGGGGTGTCCCATGTGATCGACCACGATCGACACGTCGGGAAATCGTTCGGCCAGCGCGCCGATGGCAGGCGCGTGCCGTGGTTCCGCCAACACGCTGACGACAACCCGCAACCGCTGGGCGGCCTGCCACAGCGGATACGTCGCCGGGTCGCCAAACGCGTCGGCCTCGTCGGCGATGCGCGGCCGCAGCCGCAATCCGCGGCAGCCCTGCTCGACCCAATCGGCAAGCCTCTGCTCGGCCCCGGCAACGCGAGGATCGACGACGCACACGGCCGCGAACCGCGCCGGATCGTTCCGTGCGCTGGCGGCCACATAGCTGTTGTCTTCGCCGCGAAATACCGGCTGGACCAGCACGGCCCGATCGATCTTGTGCTCGAGCATGACCCGGCTCGCCCGTTCGATCGGCACGTCGGTTTGTGGCGGCACGATCGTTTGCACGCCGGGCGTCTCCCCCTCGGCTGCCTGCCACACGTGCAGATGGGCGTCGACGCGTGTCACACCGTCTCCTCCGCCTCACATGTTGAAAAACACGATCAAACTGATTCCCAGAAAGAAGATGCCGCAGCTGATCGAGCCCAGTTGCATCAATAACGGCGACTGCAACTCGGCCGGCAGCAGCCGGCGATTCACGTACACGGAATGCAACGCCGTCCAGCCCAGCGCGACGTTCATCAACACCGCGCCAATTTTGGCGATTTGCAGCGGATCGAACATCGTCAGCGCGAACAAGCCCCAAAAGCCGTACAGCGTGAGAATGCTGTAATAGATCCAACGCACGCGATCACCCGACAGCCGTTGCGCCCGGCTGTTGGCGGTCCAGATGATGTCGGTCCAGCGCCGCGAGATCATGTCGCCGGAGAGGATCTGTCCCGGCGCGAGCACGAGAAAGCCGCACAACAGCGTGGCAGCCCACAAGATCCCAGAGTACTGGGGAAACCGTTCGGCCATGCCTTCGGCGGTCATCGCCGCCACGCGGTCGCCCGAGACCGGCGCGTGGCGAATGAACTCCAACGACAGCATGCACGGCAGCGCCATGCCGACCACCGAGGCAGCCATCCAAATCGCCAACTGATCGCGCCGCACGTGCCGCATCCAGCCCCGCCAGCGCGAGCGGTTGACGTGGTCGAGCGGAAAAACCTCGCCCACGTGCGAAAGCTGAATCTGCCGTCCGCCGATCGCGCTGGGAATGGTCCCAACGCGGGCTCCCATTCCCCAGCCCGCGTCGCGCGCGAAATTCGAAAACAACGTATTGGTCATCCCCCCCGCGCCGGCAATCGCGGCGAACGCGGCCAGCATGGCCCAATCCAAAGGGGGCAGCGCGCCATGCTCGCGATAGTAGCCGATCAATCCGACCAGATGAAGGCCCTGATGTTCGACGAGCTCGACGAAGCGACCGCGATACGGTTCGGGCACGTCGGCCAGCCGCTGGTACTCGGTTGCCGATTCGTCGTGCGGCGCCACGACGAAACTCTCGGCGTGCCAGTTGCGCGATTCGTCGATCCTGCCGGTCACCGAAATCGCGGCCTCATCGTCGACGTCGTCCACCGTGAATCGACCCGGCTGTGCCAGAGTGACCGCGCGCCGCTTGATCTGCTCGAATTTGTCCCGCAAATCAACCGGCACGGCTGCCAGGCGGTCGTACTTTTCGACCCTTCGTTTGCCGTCGGGCTCCGTCTCGACCAGGTACGTCACCACCAGCGGAGTTGTTCCGTTCTTTCCTTCCTCCATCGTGCCGCGGATCGACAGCCGGGCCGGGCCGTCGCGCTCGCCCACGGTAAAGTGCCGCCCCGCCACGATCGTCTGGGCCGCCAGCGGCACCGTGCCGACGCGAAAGAATCCGGACACCACCTCCCAGGCATTCGCCGCCGAGACCATGAACAAGGCGAAGAACAAAAGATAGCCCAGCACCAGCACCAGCTTGATCGCCATGACGCGCTCGAGCATCTTGTAGATCGTGCCGCCGAAAATCAGCGGCACAAAGGCCAGCAAGAAAATCGCGTAGCCCAGCATTTTGACCAATTGCCACTCGGGCACGCTGACGCCAAGAATGTCCACCGAGCCGGTGCCAGGCAGTCGGCCCAACAGGGCGGCCGCCAACGGCACGGCCGCGTTCGACGCGTTGAATGGCCAGATCGCGGCCACGTCCATGATCGCGTACCACAACATCCAAAACCGCGGGCCAGGCCAGGTGCGCAGATAGCCGACGATGATCGACTCGCCGCAATACACGGCATACCGCATCATCTCCAGGTTGCAAAACACCTGGCCCAGAATGCTCAGGCCGGCCAGCCACAGCAGCGTTCCGCCATACTGCGCGCTGACGGCCGGACCGAACAACCATTCGCCCGAGCCGACCGACGCGCCGGCCAACAACACCCCCGGCCCGATCAGCTTGATCCAAGTTCGCCACCCGCGCGCGGCGGATTCGGCAATTCACCCACCGTCCAAGGCGGAAGGTGCCCAGCGGGAACGCGAACTTGGGGGCTAGGGTCCAGGGTTGGGGGGTTAGGAATTGGAGTGGAGGGGTCCATGGTTGTTCACGCGATGCCCAAACGCGTCGTCCGCATGCGTACCCGCGCCAGCGTCATCAAACCAGCGCCGACACAGCACGCCATTCACCAACCACTAAACACCCACTCCCAACACCGCCTTGTTCAGCGCAGGCATCAGCTCGTGGGCGAACAGCTCCATGCTGCGCAGCCAGCTTGCTTTGTCGTCCCAGTCGTAGCTCATCAGCACCAGCGTGCCGAACGTGCCGGTCTCCTCGATCATGACCAGCAGCCGCCGCAAGCACTTCGTCGACGTCGCCGGCGATGATCTGCTCGTCCATCAGGTAATCGAGATTGCAGTCGGCGTCGCTCATGTTGAGGTCGCGCTTGTAGATCTTGCGGCCCAGTCCCTTGTCGAAGAGCCGGCCGATGTACTCGTAGTTGTTGCCCAGCGAGTTGGTGCGCGCCCGTCGGCGGGCTTCCTTGGTGGTGTCGGCCAGAAAGATCGAGCGGGCGACCTTCCAGTCGGAGCGCTTCGGCTGTGCGGCCGGCCTCGAGGGCGGCCGTTTCGTAGGTCTTCCAGGTGTCGGCCAGCACGTTGCCCGGCATCAGGCAATGGCCGAACGGCTGATGCCCGCGCCGGCGGCGGTCTTCATGCTCGGCGAGTTGCGGCTCATGCCCGGCACGGCGATCGGCGGGTGCGGCTTTTGCAGCGGCTTGGGGATGTAGCCGATGCCGGTCTCCGTGTCGACCGTTTTCGTCAGCTTGATCTTCCAGTACTTGCCCTCGACCTCGTAGGGCGGATCGTGGCGTCCACAGATACAGAATCGTCTCGATCGCCTCGTCGACCATCTCGGCGGCGTTCTTCGGCTCGCAGCCGTACAGCTCCTGGTCGGCCGTGACGCTGCCGGCGCCGAAGCAGAGGTTGAGCCGCCCCTTCGACAGGTGATCGAGAAACGCCAGCCGGCAGGCCACGTGGGCCGGATGGTGCTGCTGCAGGCAGACCGGCGCGGGCCCCATGCCGAATCGTGCTGCGTCTCGCCCAGCGCGCGGGCGATGAAGATCTCGGGCATCACGATGTTCTCGTACTTCATCGTGTGATGCTCGCCGATCCAGAACTCGCGAGAAGCCCAGCTCCTCGGCCGCGACGATCAGCTCCAGATCTTCGTCGTAGCACTGGGCCGGCGGCTTGGCGGGCGGATGAAACGGCATGATGAACATGCCGTACCGAATCGACTGCGCATCGCTGCTCATACGCCATCTCTTGAAGGTGCCTAGTGCCGTGCACAGAGCCGCTGTCGAGGGCCAATTCGTTCGACCATCGACCACCGACGAAAACTAACGGACCTGCAAGGCAAAGTCAATCATCGCACGGAAATTGCCAGGGCTACCCCGAACCCGCTTGCCTCCGAGTCGCGTCGTCTCGCAGCAACCGTCGCATGATCTTGTGCGAAGCCGTGCGCGGCAGGGCGTCGATCGGCACGAACTCTTGAATCTCGAACAGCGGGTTCAAGTGTTGGCGGATCGCCGCTTGCGACTGCCCGCGCAACTCGGCAGCGCTCGCCTGGCACTCCTCGCGCAGCACCGCGAAGATCCACAGCGTGCTCGGGCCGCCCCCCGCCGGCGAAACGGCGATGGCGGCCGACTCGCGTATTCCGCTGACGCCGTTGACGACCCGCTCGATTTCCACCGAGCTGACCTTGATGCCGCCCAGGTTCATCGTGTCGTCGACGCGTCCCTGCGCGCGATAGTAGCCGCCGCTCAGCCGCTCCATCGCGTCGCCGTGCCGGCGCAGCGTTTCGCCGCCCGGACCGAGCGGCGTGCCGTCGAAATAGACCGCCTGATGATCGTGATGCAGCAGTTCGGTCGACATGCCGATGGCCGGCGGCACCAGAAAGATTTCCCCCGCCTCGATCGCCGTGTCGTCGTCGCGCTGCATCACCAAGCCGACGCCGAACGACGCGGTCGAGAACGCGGCCGGCACGTTCGGCTGGGCCATCGTGCTGCCGATGTATCCGCCGCCAAGCTCGGTGCCGCCGCAGTATTCAATCACGGGCCGGTAGCCCGCCAGGCTCATCAGGTACAGCATGTCGTCGGCGTTGGAACACTCGCCGGTCGAGCTGAACCGACGCACGCGGCTCCAATCGAGCCCGCGCATGCAGTCAGTCGCCCGCCAAGTCTTCACCAGGCTGGGAATCACCCCCAGCATCGTGACTTGGGCGTCGTGCACGAACTCGCCAAAATCCCTGCCCGTCGGCGCTCCGCCATAGAGGGCCATCGTGGCCCGATTCACCAGGCTGGCATAGATCAACCACGGCCCCATCATCCACCCCAGGTTGGTCGGCCAGGCCAGGCGATCGTCGGCGTGCACGTCTTGATGCAGATAGCCGTCGACCGCGCACTTGATCGGCGTCAGGTGCGTCCACGGAATTGCCTTCGGTTCGCCCGTCGTGCCTGACGAAAACAAGATGTTGGTCGGTTCGTGCGGCTCGGCGATATAGGGCTCGAACTGCCTGTTGTCGCTCAAAAAGCTCGCCCACTTGACGTCACCGTGCCGCAACTTTTCCGGCTGAGTCGATTCGGCGCCAGTAATCACCACCGTCACCGGCGCCCGGCCTCGACCACCTTGGCATACAGCGGCAACGGCTTGCCGCCGCGCAACAGAACGTCCTGCGTGAAGACACCCTTGGCCTCCGAAAGCCGCAGACGCACCGCGATCTCTTCGGCCGCCAGACTGTCAGCGATCGAGACCGCCACGCAGCCGGTGCGAACGATGCCCAAGTAAATAGCCACCGCTTCGGCCGACATCGGCAAATAAATCGCCAGCGCGTCGCCGGGCCGAAAGCCGGCGGCCTGTAACCCGTTGGCCACCCGGTTGACCAGCTTCGACAACTGTCCGTACGTGACGGTACTCGTCATTCCGCTCTCGTCGTGATAGACAATTGCCGGCTTGCCCGGGTCGGCCTGAAAACAACTCTCCGCGATATTGAGTCTCGCTCCCGCCAGCCACTTGGGCCGCTCGACGCCGTCGGACACGTCGAGAACGCTCGTCGGCGGCTTCGCCAGCGCGATTCCTAATCGCTCGACCATCTGTCCCCAAAACTCGCCGCGATCGGCGTCCGACCAGGCGTGCAGTTGTGCGACGTCAGCAAAGCCCCGCTCCTTGATCATGCGTCCCACGTTCGATGCGCGAATCTGCTCGTCGGTCGGCGTCCAAGCCGGCGCCGGAGGATCGTCGGCACGCCGGCCGCTGAATGCCGCGGCGAACAAAAACTTGTGCAACGCGAATGGATGCTCCGGCCGCAAAATGCCGCTCGAAATCTCGCGCCAGGCCTCAACGCTGGGCAGCGCGAGCGCGCGATTTACCGGCGCCGTCAGCGACTCGGCGTCCGCCGCGTCAAGCCCGCACGCGATCAGTTCGTGAGTTTCAATCTCATGGGCCATCAGAATCCCTTGCGTGCCATGTGGCCGAGCCCGTCAAACTCTCAGCGCAGCGCGAAAGTCAAGAATCCGCGCACCATGTTCCGGTGCCGCCCGTCGCGTTGGTATACTGAGACGATGCCGCGCACCGTGTCCCTTTTTCTTGCCGTCTCGATTTTCACCGTCACGCCGCTACGCGCCGACGACGGGACGATTTTTCGGCAGCAGGTCGCGCCGATTTTCGAGCGGCATTGCGTGGCCTGCCACCAGGGTGCCAAGCCCAAGGGCGGACTGGCCCTGACCGATGGCAAGGCGTTTTCCGCCGGCGGCGAAAGCGGGCCGGCAATCACGCCCGGCAAACCCGACGAAAGCCTGCTCGTCGAATACATCTCGGGCGACAAGCCCGAAATGCCCAAGGACGCGCCGCCCCTTTCACCCGAGCAAGTGGCCGCCGTCCGCGGTTGGATCGCCGCCGGCGCGAAGTGGCCCGAGGGACTCGTGCTGACCGACAAGAAGCCGATCGACACAAATTGGTGGTCGCTGGTGCCGCTGGCCAAAGTGAGCGTTCCGCCGCAAGACGACCCCTGGATTCGCACGCCGGTCGACACGTTCATTCTCGCCAAATTGCGCGAACAGCATCTCGCCCCATCGCCCGAGGCCGACCGCCGCACGCTGATCCGCCGCTTGACTTACGACCTACACGGCCTGCCGCCGACGCCCGAGGAGATCGATGCGTTTTTGCACGACAACCGCGACGACGCCTACGGAATCTTGGTCGATCGGTTGCTCGCTTCGCCGCGCTACGGCGAGCGTTGGGGCCGCTACTGGCTCGACGTCGTCCATTTCGGCGAGTCGCACGGCTACGACAAGGACAAGCCGCGCCCCAACGCCTGGCCCTATCGCGATTACGTGATCGACAGCCTCAACCAAGACAAGCCGTACGACCGCTTCGTCGCCGAGCAAATCGCCGGCGACGTGTTGTCTCCCGACGACCCGCAGGCCACCGTGGCCACCGGCTTCATCGCCGCCGGGCCGTGGGACTTCGTCGGACACGTCGAACTGCGCGAGGGGACGGTCGACAAGGACATCGCCCGCTCGAACGATCGCGACGACATGGTGGCCAACACCATGTCCACCTTCGCCAGCCTGACGGTCCACTGCGCTCGCTGCCACAATCACAAGTTCGACCCGATCCGCCAGGAAGATTACTACGCCCTGCAAGCCGTGTTCGCCGGCGTCGATCGGGCCGACCGCCCGTACGACGCCGACCGGCGCATCGCCAAACTGCGCGCCGAGCTGGCCGTTGAAAAGTCGCGATTGGAAAAACAGCGATCGGCAATCCGCGAGCGGCTCGCGCAAATCACGAGTCCCGAAATCGCCGCGATCGACCAGCGGCTTGCCGCGTGGAAGGCCGAACTGGCCGCCCTGCCCGCCGACATGCCCAGCAAGACGCTCGGCTATCACAGCCAGATCATGCCCGCTCAGAACGAAACAAAATGGGTGCAGGTCGACTTGGGTGCACGCGCGACGATCGACCAGATCGTGCTGGTGCCGGCACACGTCGTCTATGGCGGCCACCCCGGTCCGGGTTTCGGATTTCCGACGCGGTTCAAGGTCGAGGTATCCGACGCGTCCGATTTTGCGGAAGCCCGCACGTTCGTCGACCACACGACCGCCGATTTCCCGCATCCCGGCGACAAACCCTATCGCATTGCCACGTCCGGCGCCGCCGGCCGCTACGTCCGCGTCACCGCCACGAAGCTTTGGAAACGTACGAACGATTGGATCTTCGCCCTGTCGGAGCTTATGGTGATTTCTGGTTCGCAGAACCTGGCGGCCGACAAAAGCGTCACGTCGCTCGATTCGATCGAGGCTCCGCCCAGTTGGGCGATGAAGAATCTCGTCGACGGATTCAGCAGTCTTGCCCGGATCAACTCCGGCGATTCAGCGCAACCGTCGCGCCGGCTCGCGCTCGAACAGGAACTCGACGCGGGCAACAAAGCGCGGCTAAAGCTCGTCGACGATCGCACAGACGAAGCCACTCGCAAAGAGCTGGCCCTGCTCGAGGCCGGCTCGAAGGACGTCGACGCACGAATCGCGGCGCTGCCCAAGCCGCCCATGGTCTATGCCGCGGCCGCGTTTGCCGAGCCGCGCGCTCCGCGGCCGATTCACTTGCTGGCCCGCGGCGACGTCCGCAGCCCGCAGCAGCAGATCGCGCCAGGCGGCGTGCCGTGCGTGCGCGGACCGCAAGCGGCATTTGCGCTGGCCGATCCCGCCGACGAGGCACAGCGCCGCGCGGCGCTCGCCCGCTGGCTGGCCGATTCGCGCAACGCCCTGGTGCGGCGCTCGATCGTCAATCGGGTCTGGCAATATCATTTCGGCCAGGGAATCGTCGACACGCCCAATGATTTCGGCCGCATGGGCTCGCTGCCGACGCATCCAGAATTGCTCGAATGGCTGGCCGGCTGGCTGATCGACAACGGCCACTCGCTCAAGAAGCTGCACCGCCTGCTGGTGACCAGCGCCGTCTATCGGCAATCGTCGGAGGCCAACGCCGACCACGCCCGGCTCGACGCCGGCAACCGCTACCTGTGGCGGATGAACCGCCAGCGGCTCGACGCCGAGTGCATTCGCGACGCGATGCTGGCGGTCTCCGGCAAACTCGACCTGACGATGGGCGGCCCATCGGTGCAGCAGTTCTTCTTCAAAGACGATCATTCGCCGATTTACGACTACACGCGGTTCGACGTCGACGACGCCCGCAGCTTCCGCCGGAGCGTGTACCGCTTTTTGGTTCGCAGCGTGCCCGATCCGTTCATGGAATGCCTCGACTGTGCCGACCCGTCGATCATGACGCCCAAGCGCAATACGACGTTGACCTCGATCCAGGCGCTGGCGCTGTTGAACAACCCGCTGGCCACGCGGCAGGCCGAGCATTTCGCCGAGCGGCTGAAAAACATGCGCGGCGACCTGCCAGGCCAGATCGAGGCGGCCTACCGGCTGGCCTTCGGCCGCGAGCCGAGCGAGCGTGAAGCGCGCGGCGCTGGCCGAGTATGCCGGCAAGTTCGGCCTGGCCAACGCCTGCCGCATGATCTTCAACAGCAACGAATTCGTGTTTGTCGATTGACTTCGCAATGAACGACCATCCCAACACGCAACGCAGTTCTCCTGCGAACAGCCGGCGCGAGTTCCTCTGGAACCTGGGCGGCGGACTGGGCGGCATCGCGCTGGCACAGCTGCTGGCCGAGAACGGACTGCTGGCGCAGGACCATGCCGCCAAAGACGCCTCGCAGCCCGCCGGCGGGCTGCACCATCCGGCCAAGGCCAAGCGCGTCGTGCAGTTCTTCATGTCGGGCGCGGCCAGCCAGTGCGACATGTTCGACTACAAGCCCGAGCTGATCCAGCCGCACGGCCAGCCGTTCGACCCGGGCGAAAAGGTCGAGCTGTTTCAGAGCAAGCCCGGCGACTGCATGGCGAGCCCCTGGGCCTGGAAGCAATACGGCCAGTGCGGCAAGTGGATGAGCGACCTGGTGCCGCACCTGGCCGGCTGCGTCGACGACATGGCCTTCATCCACTCGATGGTCTCGAAGTCGAACGTCCACGGCCCGGCGACGTTCATGCAGAACACCGGCTTCGTGCTGCCCGGCTTTCCGAGCATGGGTGCCTGGATCTCGTACGGCCTGGGAAGCCTGACCGACAACCTGCCGACGTTCGTCGTGCTGCCCGACGCGCGCGGCTTTCCGCCCAACGGGCCGGGCAACTGGAGCGCCGGATTTCTTGCCGGCGGCCCACCAGGGCACGATGATCAAGCCGGCGGCGAAGAATCCGATCGCCGATCTGTTTCCGCCCGCCGACGCCCGCTTCGTCACCCGCCAAAGCGACGCCGAGGGCTTGCAGCTGCTCAAGCAGCTGAATGCCGAGCACCTGGCGAGCCGCGCCGGCGACTCGCGGCTCGACGCCCGGATCGCCTCGCTACGAACTGGCCGCCCGGCTGCAACTCAGCGCGCCGGAAGTGCTCGACATCGTCGGGCGAAACCGAGGCCACGCGGCGTTTGTACGGACTGGACCAGAAAGTCACCGAGGACTTCGGCCGCAACTGCCTGATCGCCCGGCGGCTGCTCGAGCGCGGCGTGCGGTTCGTGCAGGTCTGGAGCGGCGCCGACAACGGCTTCCCGCGCCGCAACTGGGACTAGCCACGAAGACCTCGACCGCGACCACGGCGACGATGGGCCGCCAGCATGGACCAGCCCGCCGCCGCGCTGATCAAGGACCTCAAGGCCCGCGGCCTGCTCGACGACACGATCGTCATCTGGACCACCGAGTTCGGCCGCATGCCGTGCAGCCAGGGGAGCAAGGGCCGCGACCACAATCCGTTCACGTTCACCTCCTGGCTGGCCGGCGGCGGCATCAAGGGCGGCGTCACCTACGGCGCAGAGCGACGAGTGGTCGTACAAAGCCGTCGAGAAACCGACCTACTGCTACGACCTGCACGCCACCGTGCTGCACCTGCTGGGCATCGACCACGAGAAGCTCACCTTCCGCCACAACGGCATCGACCGCCGCCTGACCGACGTGCACGGGCAAGTGATCCGCGAGATTCTGGCCTGAGGATTCCCATGACCGTGCTCAACACCGCCCTGCCGCGCTGCGCGGCGGCTCTCTCGACGCTCGCCGACACTCGCGAGGCCGCGCGCGAGGTGTGCCAGCGGGCGAAGGCCGAACTCGGCGCGGCGGCCAATCTCGTGATCGCTTTCGCCTCGATTCACCATCAACCCAACCTCGCCGCGCTGGCCGAGACTCTGCACGCCGAACTTGCCCCCGACTGCTTGCTGGGATGCACCGGCGAGTCGATTGTGTGCGGCAATCGCGAGATTGAACCCGGCCAAAGCGAACACGGCGGCGCGCTGGCCCTGTGGGCGGCCCACCTTCCGGGAGTTAGCCTGCGGCCGATGCATCTCGATTATCAGCAAACCGCCGACGGAGGCGCCTTCATCGGTTGGCCCGACGAGCTGCCGGACGAATGGCCCGCCGACGCCAGCCTGCTCGTGCTGGCCGAGCCGTTCAGCTTTCCGGCCGATATGCTGCTGGCGCGGTTGAATCAATCCGGCAGCGGCGTCCGCGTGATCGGCGGTATGGTCAGCGGCGGCTGGATCGCGGGCCAGAACCGCTTGATCTTCGGACCGCGCGAACTCGACAGCGGTGCCGTGGCGGTGCTGGTGCACGGAGCGGTCAAGGTGCGCTCGATCGTCAGCCAGGGCTGCCGCCCCATCGGTCGAGCGTTCGTCGTCACCAAGGCGGAAGGCAACGTAATCTTTCAACTCGGCGGACGGCCGGCTTTCGAGCAGCTCCAGGAAATGTTCCAAGGCCTCTCCGACGACGAACAACAACTCGCCAGGCAAGGATTGCACGTGGGCCAGGTCATCAACGAGTACCAGGAACAATTCGGTCGCGGCGATTTTCTGATCCGCAACGTACAAGCCGTCGATCCCAAGACCGGCGCCATCGCGATTGGCGACTACGTGCGAGTCGGTCAGACCATCCAATTTCACGTGCGTGACGCCGACACGGCCGACGAAGACCTAAACGCCCTGCTGGCCGCTGCCAGCGCGGAATCGGCCAAACGCTGCCTGGGCGGGTTGATGTTTTCCTGCAACGGGCGTGGCACCCGGTTGTTCGACCAGCCGCATCACGACGCGACCGCCGTGGACCGCCATTGGCCAAACCTCCCGCTGGCCGGCTTCTTCGCCCAGGGCGAAATCGGCCCCGTCGGCGGCAAAAGCTTCCTCCACGGCTTCACTGCCAGCATCGCGCTGTTCGAAACCAAGTGAACGGAGACGCAGCTCGATTCTTGCCGCGCGGTTGCGAGCGGCCGGGCGGCCGATTACTGTATCCCTCAGACACTGCATCGTTCGAACGCTGCCGCTCTCGACTCCCGCCGCGATCTTCCTTCAGAAAACTTGCCCATGCACACCCTGCTCTGCTGTCTCGCGCTAATCACCGCGTCCGATGACGAGTACCTCGCCTGGGTTGCCGAGTCGGCGGGCGTCACCGCGCTGCCGACATCCGTGGGCCAACACCTTTCGCCGGCCGAGTTGACCTCGCTGGCCACGGCCAGGCCGACGTTGCCCTTCGCCGAACTGACCGCGGGCGTGCGCGTCAACGACGGCGGCGTGTGGGTCGGCTCGCATCGAGGTTTGATGCATCTCGTGCCCGGCGCCGACCGTTGGCGGCTGTTCCACTCGCGACGCTGGCTGCCGGCCGACGACGTGCAGGATCTGGCCGTCACGGCCCAGGGTGACGTACTCGCCAAGACACCCGACGGCATCGGCCGGATCGCCCGCCGCCCAATGACGCTCGAGCGAAAAATGGCCGCCGTCGGCGACACGCTGCAAAAATATCACGTACAACGCGGGCTCGTCGGCCAAATTCATCTGAAGGAGCCGGGAAAGATCGACGCCGGACACACGCAGCACTCGAACGACAACGACGGACTGTGGACCGCGATGTACGTCGCCGCCGAAGCCTTTCGTTTTGGCGCGACCGGCGATCCGGCCGCGAAACAGAACGCCCGCCGCTCGCTCGAAGCGCTGATGTTTCTGGAACGCATCACCGGCATCAGCGGCTTCGCCGCCCGCAGCGTCGTGCCAATTGACGACGTCGCGCAAACCCATCACGGCGAGTGGCACCGCTCTGCCGACGGCAAGTGGTGGTGGAAGGGTGATACGTCGAGCGACGAAGTCGACGGCCATTATTTTGCCTATTGCATCTATTACGACGTCGCGGCCGATGAGCAGGAGAAGAAGGAAATCCGAGGGGTGGTGGCTCGCATCACCGATCACATTCTCGATCACGGGCTGTACTACGTCGGACCGCCGGGTAAGCCCACCACCTGGGGCGTGTGGGCGCCGGAGAAGCTCAATCACGATCTCAGGCGCTCCGGAGACCGTGGGCTCAACTCGCTCGAAATCCTCTCGCACCTGAAGGTGGCCGAGCACGTCGTCGGCAAGCCGCGCTACACCGAAACGATCAAGGACTTGATCGAGAAGCACAGCTACGAAATCAACACCGTCCATCAAAAGCACGCCTGGCCGCCGGAATTCGTCAATCACAGCGACGACGAGCTGGCCTTCCTGGCGTACTACCCGCTGTTGATCCTCGAGCGCGATCCGCAGTTGCGCACGATCTACCTTGCCAGCATCAAACGTTCCTGGCGCAGCGAGCGGCTGGAGCGCAGCCCGTTTTTCAATCTCATCTACGGAGCCAGCCTGCAAGCCAGCACGTGGACCGATCCGTCGAAGCGACCCGACGGTGCCATCGTCGATCCGGCCGAGTACGATCACGACGAATGCGTCGCCTGGTTCCGCGACGTGCCGCAGGACACGATTCAGTGGACCGTCGACAATAGCGACCGCCAGGATATCGGGCCCCTGGTGACCAACCGTTTTCGCCGGCTACGGGCGCAGATCGTGCTGCCCGTTTCGGAGCGCCCGGTCATGAAGTGGAACGGCGACCCGTACTCGGTCGACGGCGGCAACGACGGTCACGGGCGCGACGACGGCGCCGCCATCCTGCTGCCCTACTGGATGGGCCGGTATCACCGGCTAATCGAGTAGCAGGAATACGGCGTGCCGCGGCAGAAAGCAACGCAATTCACGCTCTCCCCCCCCGGGCAGCGCATCTCTGCATCTTCCGGTCGAGATACCAAACGGAAGCCCCCCTACCGCCAGCTGCCGGCCCCCCGTAAGCCCGACAAGGGAATTAATGGCCACTAACCTGGCCACGCGCCCGTGGATAACCGTGTACGCGGCCGGTTGGCGAGCTCGCACTGCCGGGATAAAAATCGTAAATATCTGTTGCCAAAATATTTAAGCATAATCAGGCCGGCGTCTGCCTGGGGCTGCCGGCGGTGGCTGTCGAGTTTATTCCTAAAAAATAGTTTGACGCCGCTATAAAACTTGGTAAATTCTCAGTCCGGACCTCATTTCGTGGGGGACGTTTCTGGCTAGCCGCGGTGTTCCGGAGGAACGCTCGACCATGGTGGCCATAACTTGCCGGCAGGCCAATCGCCGCTCTGGGCGACACGCTGCGGTCTCACGTGCCGCCATTGACGGCGCTGCATTTGACGGCGCTGCCTGCAAGTCAGCTTTCCGTAAACGACTCGGCGTTGCTTACGTGGATGGTGGAGTCCTTCATTCTGTGTTCGGCAGCCAAAAAGGAGGAAGCTCATGGTTTCGACCACGGCGCGTTCCCTTGGGAACGGCGGTAATTTACTTGCTTGCGACTGACCGCTTTGGCGCGTGCGTCGGAGGTTGATCCGCGCAAAACGATCGGTTCAACCGCAAGAAATGCAAGTTGGCACGTATCCGCATTCCCTAAGGAGAAACAATGATGAATGCATCTCGCTTTTGCGCTGTCGCGGTCGCTGCCGCTATCATCGCGATTGCCTGCGGTCCGGCCTTTGCGGACCCTCTGCCCAACGAAGTTCTCAAGTTCTATCAAACGCCCTTGAATAACGGCTTGGCGGTTTATCCGCCAGGCGCGTTCCCAAATCCGGGGGACTTCGCCGCGCCATTTCCGGGCCATGACGAATGGAGCACGGCCACCCAGATCGCCCCCGGACAATACCAGGGCTACTACATGGCCGATGATTTCTCCGACAACTACTCCACCCCGATCGCGCACGTAATGTGGTGGGGATCCTACCAGAACAATCTCCGCGATGGGGGGGCCCAGAAATTCTTGATTACGTTCGAATCCGACGTGCCGGTTGGGCCCGGCAATCCGCTTGGTTACAGCCATCCGGGCAGCGTGATTTCGAGCCAGATTGTCACGCTGGGGCCTTTGGCCCCACAGTCGGGCACGTTCACCGAGACCCCGGTCGTGCCGGGACCGCTTGGTCCGCCGAGTCCCGACGGAACTCTATGGCAGTATAACGCCGAGCTGGCGCTTCCGGCGCCCGAAGCGGCCGGACAAGTGGAGTGGATCAAGATCGTGGCCCTGAAAGACAATCCGAGCGAGCCATGGATGTGGGGATGGCACGATCGCGACTATGGCATCCGCGATCCACTGGCTTCGCCGGTGCCTGTGCCGGGTGAGTACCCCTTCCCGACGGGCTTGCCGTTTCCGAATCCGGGCTGGCACTTCCAGGACGACGCGGTTACGGGCCCCATCTTCATCAATGCTCTAAGCCCGTTCAATATCACGGTGGACCAACAAGCCTGGACTCCAACCAACTATATCCCGGCATACGACGGGATCGACTACTCGAAGGATCTTGCTTTTGCGTTGTACACGATCGTTCCCGAACCCAGCACCGTCATGCTGCTGACCATGGGAAGCGTGGGCTTGATCGTAACGGCCCTGAGGCGCCGTCGGTCGCGCTAAAACGACTCACTCAAACAATACCACAGGCAACGAAACTCGAGGGGCCGCCGCAAGGCGGCCCTTTTCGTTATCGAGCGACAAGGCCCACGCAGCCGCAGCACGGCGTGCAGCATGAATCGACCCGGCCTGACTAATGCCCGCCGTGACCGTGCGCGTGGCCGCCTTGAAAGATGCGGTCGTTCGCGTTGCCGCGGGCGATCACGTAGGCCAGCAAGTCCAAAATCTCCTCGCGCGAGAGCTTGTCGAGCAGCCCCTTGGGCATGATCGACGTGGCACTCTTGTGCCGGGCCGCCATGTCCGACGGTTTGATCTCGATCGCGTCGGCCTTGGCCAGCGGGTTTTCGATCAGCTTGATCTTGCTGGGCGTCTCCTCCAGGATCAGCCCAGTAAGTACCTTGCCACTTTCCAGCTCGAACGTGTACGCCTGGTACTTCTCATTGATCTTGGCCGAAGGCTCCATCAGCTCCTTCAAGATGTCGAGCGGCAGCATTTTGGGATCGAGCTTGGCCAGTTCGGGCCCGAACAAGTTGCCGACGCCGTCCATCTTGTGGCAGGCCACGCAATTGGCCACTTGAAACATCTGCTTGC
Organism: uncultured Planctomycetia bacterium; assembly: GCA_963801675.1. GTDB lineage: Bacteria > Planctomycetota > Planctomycetia > Pirellulales > PALSA-1355 > PALSA-1355. The sequence goes on along the minus strand of CAWDFN010000001.1, from coordinate 4,328,579 downwards.
CGTTGCCGTGCGAGCGGCCGTCCTTGAGCGCGGCCACCGGCCCGGCCAGATCGTCGAACTTCCACTCCGTCCGCGGCCGTCGATCCTTGAGCAGTGCGTCCTTGATCTCCAGCGGGTGCGACGCCAGGTAACTTTCAGGGTTTTCCAGATAAGCGTCGAGATCGTCGACCACGTACAACGCCCCGTACATCCGCCGCCAATGGCCGGGATACGTGCACACGTAGGGATAAACGCCCGGCTGCGTCGGCGCGACGAAGCTTAGCTTCTCGCTGGCCCGTGGTTGCAGCAGCGTGCTGGCCAGCAGGATCTTCGTCGACTGCGGCACATAATTGCGGTCGGCCGCGCCCGGCTGCTGCGCGGTCTCTTCGGCACTCATGCCAATCTCTTCCAGCGAACCGCTCTGGGCAATCACAAAGTTGTGCGGCATCAGGTCCGAGTTCTCGAATACGAACTCGACCGGCTTGCCGGCGCGCACCGCGATCAGATCCTGATCGTACGACATGCGCTCGAACAGCGTGCCCACGCGCACCACGCGCACGCCTAGTTCGCTCAATTCGGCCCGGGCCTTTTTGGCTTCCGCCACCGGCAACAACCCCGTCAGCGCCTGGGCAAACTCCAACGCGTCGAGCGCCTCGGGTCCGGTGCGCTGCGAAGCGGAAATCTTGCCGACGTACGCCACCACGGCATCCAACAGCGGCCGCGCCTTGTCCTTGGGCCAATCGACTCGCGGAATGCGCTGCAGGGCGCGGATCGCCGCGGCGCGGTTCACTTCGTCGCCGAGGAAGTCCGACAGCAATTCGAACGTCTTGGCCTCCTGCCCGCGCACGTACGTCAGCGCCAGCATGGCCGCCTGGCGGATGGCCACCGCCGGGTCGCCCTCGCCGACGCGAAACGTCGCGATTGTGCGCGGCGCCTCGATGCCCTGCTGGCGAAAGACGACCTTGCGGTCCTGGTCGAGCACGCTGAGCGTGAATTCGTCGAGCCGCTTGCCCAGATAGCCGTCGGTGCGATTGTAAACCACGACCGACTCGATCGGCAGCTGCGCGCCGAGATCGACTTCCCACCAGGGGTTTGCGGTGTTCTCCTCCGTGTGCGTCTGGCCCGCCGCGCCGAACTCGCCGCCGCTGTTGCCGTCGATGGCCCGCGAGGCGTCGCCGCCGTGGGCCGTGTTTTTCTGCGATGCCTTGCCCGCGCGGGCGATGTTGCGCCCGCCGCTGATGACTTCGACTTCGGCCAGCGTCAGCGTGCCCTTGTGCGGCAGCTCGATTCGCACAAAGCGCGCCAGCGTACCAACGGATTTTCCGCTTGCCGCAAGCGACGCCGGCAAGCCGGCCAAAAGCGGCTCGATTTTGCGGATACAAACTGGCTCGCAGACTGGCGTCGGCCACCAGCGGCATGGCATCGACAAAGTCGCCCAGCGACGCGGCCGACCGCGTTGCCAGCGTCCAGGCCCGTTCGGTCGATTGATCGACGTTAACCAGCGACACAAAACCGATCTGCCGCAAGATCGGCTGCCGGGCACTCGTGGCCAGCTTTTCCAGCTCCGCCCGCGCGCTCGCCAGCTCCGCGGCGCTGCGGCTGGTCAATTGCCGGACCAGGTCGAACACGACGCTTGCTTCGACTTTGTCCTGTTTTTCGTCCTGCGCCTTGATGGCGTCGATGATGATGGTCAGTTCCGGTTTTTTGTCGAGCCCGGCCAAAATACGCACCGCCTCGCGGCGATGCTCATCCAGCAGGCCCGGCCGACTGAGCATCTCGATGCATACCGCCCTTCCGCGAGCGCGCTTGAGCAATTGCTCGTTGCTGATGTTGCGCAGCAGGTATCTCGCGCCCGCCTCGGTCGTAAACGCCACCTCACGGTTCGAGGCCAGCGCCTGCTTCCAATAGGGCTCCAAGGTCCGCTGCGTCTCGCTTCGCACATAGTCCAGATACTCGTCACCCGGTTTCTCCGCCGCGATCACCGCCACCTCAACCGCCTCCGGCATGGTGAAAAAGCTGGCCGCCCGCACCGCTTCCAACCGAACGCGCGGATGTTCGTCGGCCGCCAGCCGCTTGAAACGCTCAAGCGAATCCGACACCTGATCGTGCCAGTAGCACAACACGCGCGCGGCCGCCGAGCGGGCCCGAAAGTCGGACGAGCCCAACATCCGGCCCAGCACCGACAGGTTCACGTTGTTGTGATGCTGGTGCACCCACAGCGCTTCGAGCAGATGGTGTTCGTACTGCGGGTCTTGCTTGTCGAGCCGGCTCACCCAACGATCGACCGCGGCAATGACCTCCTTGCTGCCACGCCCGCTGAGCTCGATCTTGGCCCGATAGCGCACGCGGGCCTCGGGCTCCTTGAGCAAGTCGAGCAGTTTGTCGATCGGTTCGCCGGCAATCTTGGCCGGCTTGACGAGCGGCCGGCCCTCGTACGTCACGCGATACACACGGCCGTGCGTTCGATCGCGGCTCGGATCGCGAAGGTTGTGTTGCATGTGGCCGATGATCGGGTTGTGCCAATCGGTGAAATACAGCGCGCCGTCGGGCCCGATCTCCAAATCGGCCGGCCGAAAACTCGGATCGCTCGACGAGAGGATCGGCTCCAACTCCGTGCCCGCGAAGCTGGCCCCCTTGTCCGAAATCTTGTACTGCAAGATCCCCTGGAACCCGATCACGTTGCCGACCAGCAGGTTGCCTTGCATCTCGTCGGGAAAATGCCGGCTCGAAAGATACTCGATGCCCGGACACGGACGCGTGCGCGGCTTGTAGACCTGCGGCGGCTGCGGGTGCTTGTGCGGAAACTCGACGTGGCCCGAGAACAACGCCGCGTGATAGGGGTTGGCTCCCGTGCCGTCGACGACGATGTCCTGGCCCCACTGATCGAACGCGTGGCCGTGCGGATTGGCGAAGCCGTACGACACATACACGTCGAACTTCTGCGTCCGCGGCTCATAGCGAAACACGCCGGCGTTGGCCAGCCGCACAGGCGGACCGTAGGGGGTCTCGACCTGCGTGTGGTGAAACGTCCCTTCCTGAAAATACAGCGCCCCGCCTGGATCGAGCGTAAAACTGTTCGACGTGTGATGCGTGTCGGCCGAGTCCAGCCCGCTCAACACTCGCTCGCGCGTGTCCGCCTTGTCGTCACCGTCGATGTCCTTGATGAACAGCAGATCGGGCGCCATCGCCACCAGCACGCCGCCATTCCAAAACTCGAAACCGGTCGGGTTGTGCAGATGATCGGCGAACGTGATGCACTTGTCGGCCTTGCCGTCGCCGTTGGTGTCTTCCAGGATCAGCAGCTTGTCGTTCAATTCGTCCTTCGGCTTCCAGTGCGGATAGCTCTGCCACGCCGCGACCCACAGCCGGCCCTTGGTGTCGAACGCCATCTGCACAGGGTTGACCAGTTCGGGAAACATCTCTTCCGAGGCCACCAGGATGACCTTCATCCCCGGGTGCACGGTCAGCGTGCCGATCTCCTCTTCGCCGCCGAGAAAAACATGCTTGCCGCCGGGCAGCGGGCCGGGCTTGTTCGTGACCACCTCGACAAACGGCGGGGTGTTCGCGTCGTCGACCTTCAACTCGCTGCCGCCGGCGACCGCCCACACGCGCTTGTCGCGGTTGGCCGTCATCACGTTCAAGCACTTCCAGCTCGCGCTGCATGACCTCGCGATTCGTCTGCCCGTCGACGAATTTAAGATCAGCCCGGCCGCCGAAGATCGAATATCCGTCCGTCGTGCGGTACTTCTCAAACCAGGCGAAGTTCTTGTCGAGCACCGCCTGGCGCAACTTTTCAAGTCGTGCCCAGTCGCGCGGCGAATTCTTGGTGCCAAACAACTTCGCGTCGATCACCTCGGCCAACTGCTCGTCGCCGGCTTTGTTCAAGTGCACGCCATTGATCGACAGGGGCCCGCCGGCCTTGCGATACAGCTCCAGGCTGGGCGTGAACAGATCAACAAACGGCACCTTGTCGGCCCGCGCGACCTCGGCCATGGCGGCCGTGTAGAGCTTGATCCGCTCGTTGTTCGCCTTGCCGTCGGGCAGGTTGCGGTCGTGCAAATCCTCGTGCGCGATCGGCGAAAACAGCACCAGCCGCGGCGCGGTTTTTCCGTTGTACTTCTCGCCCAGCGTATGCTTCACGAACTCGTCGAGGTCCGTATTGAACTTCGCCAGCCCTGGCGCCCCACCGAACGACTCGTTGTAGCCGAAGAATGCCAAAACCACGTCGGCCCCGACCGCCTTGAGATGCTCGTCCGGCGTGCCAAAGCCGGCCGAACGCAGCCGCAGCGTCAATTCGTCCCCCGAGAAGCCGAGATTGCGCACTACCAACTCATGCCGCGGAAATCGATGGTGCAGCAGCGTCTCAAAATACCCAAAATGCTGCATCCGATCCGCCAGCGTATTGCCGACAATCGCAATCCGCTCCCCCGGCTTCAATTCCAAAAGCGGCTTGTCGGCAGCGTTTGTCGTGGCCAACGAACAAAACAGGGCCGAGAGCAACACCAGGGCCCGGAGCGAAAATAAGTGCATCGCCTGAAGTTCCAATGCGAGTGGGGAGTGAGGAAGGATTCGTGACTGGCGCCCGGCGCGAGCGGGCCCCAGAGCGGGGATTATATCGGCCTGCGTTCTCCCCATTGTGGACGAAGGCCGAAGCCCTTTCAAGGCACGCGGCTCAGTCCGGGCATTAGAAGCAGTCTCGTATCTTCCGCTAACGGCTTCCCCATGCGGCCGGAATGTCACGACTGCCGTGTAGCACACGGAGCACTTCGATGCCACCGCGCACGGGCCGATAGAAAACAACGTAATTGCCCACCGCGAAGCGCCGGACATTCGGCGCCAGGTCAACACAAAGCTCGCCGATCTCGGGGGCGGTCGCGTAGACGGAGCACTTGGTGGCTATGAAATCCAGGAAACGCTTCGCGACATTCCGACTTTGACTCTCCTGGACGAGATACCGGCCGATGTCTACAAGATCCTGTGTCGCGCGCGGCGTGTGAAGGACGCAAGGCATCAGTCACTTTGACCGCTACCGTCGAGTTCCGCCATCAGCTGGGCTTTGATCGCCTCAATGTCGAGGGGCACGCTCAACCCTCGGTCGGACTCGTCGATGGCTGCCTGCACGTCGGATTTGAGTTGGGCATGCTTTGCTTCGAGCGCGCGGTAAACGCGCACGGCTTCCACCGCCAGCTCATCGCGCGAATGGAATTGCCCGCTGGCAATCTTCTGCTGAACGTAAGCTTCAATGTCCGGCGGAAAAGTAGACATATTGTGTTTCCTGCGTTTTCGCCTTTTATAGTCTACCGCAAATCCAACGGCACCGGCAAACGGGAAAACACACCGCTGAGACGTTGAGTGGAAACGCAGGAATACAGGAATAAATGCGACCTCGCCTGACTAAATTGACGTAAACTCAGCCAGGACAGACTCCGGCGTGTTTGCACGCATTGCCTCAATCTGTGCTTCAATCTTTGCAATCCGTTGAAGTAGATCGGGTTTGTCCTCTGGCGAAATTTGGGCCTTTTTTGCTTGCAGCGCCGGATCCGCGCATCTCTGACCACTTCGGCAGCACTATGTAGCTTCGCGTGAGCTGCGCCCCTGGCAACCAGTCGGCGCAGCTTGTCCTCCTTCTCCTTGCGGATGCGGAGCTTCTTCGTGTAGTGCGGTACGAAGCTCGCCATTTTTCGATTACCATCGACCAGCTCGCGTGGCCGCCCAGCCGTCCGGCGCTAAGGACGAGCGATCTGAGAATCAAATCTGTTGACAAATATGCGCATCCGCTTGACAACCCATTCTAAGCGAAGGTTCACTGACGAACAGTTCGTGCCTGTCCATCTCCTTCCCTTGGTGCCCTTGGTGCCTTTGTGGTTCATCACTCTTCTCCCACGCCTCCCCGAGTGCAATTGAAAACCTCGCCCTCACTTGGTCTACTTTGAGGTTTGGAATCCTTCTGGCTCGCTTCCGTCTGACCGTCTCATGACATTTCGCCCCGTAGAAACTTCCGTCAAATTTCCCGCCCTCGAAGCCGAAATCGGACGGTTCTGGAAAGCTCAAAAAATCTACGAAAAGTCGCTGGCTCAACGCGCCGGCGGCCCGCGGTTCGTCTTCTACGAAGGCCCGCCGACGGCCAACGGCATGCCGCATCCGGGCCACTGCCTCACCCGGGCGATCAAGGACCTCTTCCCGCGCTACCGCACGATGCGCGGCTACCTCTGCGAGCGCAAGGCCGGCTGGGACACGCACGGCCTGCCGGTCGAAGTCGAAGTCTGCAAAGAGCTGGGCATCCACTCCAAGGAAGAGATCGAAGCCTACGGCGTCGAGCCGTTCATCCACAAGTGCCTGGAGAGCGTCTTGCGCTACATGCAGCAGTGGGAGCGGCTCACCGAGCGGCTCGGCTTCTGGATCGACCTCGACGAGGCCTACGTCACCTACCACCAGAGCTACGTCGAAAGCGTCTGGTGGGCGCTGAAGAACCTGTTCGACCGCGGCCTGCTCTACCAGGGCCACAAGATCGTCTGGTGGTGGGCCCAAGGCGGCACGGCCCTCAGCGCCGGCGAAGTCGGCCAAGGCTATCGCGAGGTGGCCGACCCGAGCGTGTATGTGCAGTTTCCGCTGCTCGACGACGACGGCAAAGCGACCGACACGTCGCTCTGCTGGTCTGGACGACCACGCCCTGGACGCTGCCGAGCAATCAGTTCGCCGCCGTGCATCCCGACCTGGAATACGCGATCGTCGATGAAGCCGAGCGGCGAGAAACTCATCATCGCCTCGGCGCTGGTCGAGACGATCGCGGCCAAGGTCGGCGCAGAAGCCACATTGAAGGTAGTCAAAACGCTTGCGCGGCAAGGAACTGATCGGCCGGCGCTATCGTGCCGCCGTTCGACTATTACTACAAGCATCCAGGGCAACGCGACGGGCACGCTGACGGTCGGCGGCAGCGCAGCATCTTGCCTGGCGCGTCGTCGCGCGCCGATTTCGTCACGACCGACAGCGGCACCGGCGTCGTCCACCAGGCCCCGGCCTTCGGCGAAGTCGACTTCGACGTGCTGATCGAACGAGCAAGCCGCGATTCGTCGACCGGCCAAGGGCCCGAACTGATCTGCGCGCGTCGCGCCCGACGGCAAATTCACCGCCGAAGCGCCCGACTACGCAAGGCCGCTGGGTCAAAGACTGCGACAAGGACATCATCCGCGATCTGAAGCAGCGCGGGCTGCTGTTCCATCAGGAGCAATACCTGCACGAATATCCGTTCTGCTGGCGGGCCGAAGAAGATCCGCTGATCCAGTATCCGCGCCGGAGCTGGTTCATCCGCACGACGCAGTTCAAAGACCGGATGCTGGCCAACAACGCGGCAGATCAACTGGCTGCCGGAGCACATCAAGGACGGCCGGTTCGGCAACTTCCTGGAAACGAACGTCGATTGGGCCCTCTCGCGCGAGCGCTACTGGGGCACGCCGCTGCCGATCTGGGTGTGCGAAGAGACCGGCCAGATGGAAGCCGTCGGCAGCTACGACGAGCTGCTGGCCAAGCCCGGCGTGCACGGGCACCGAAGTCTGGGACGAAGCGAAAGCAGGCCAATCCCGAGCTTGTCCGACGACCTGCAGAGTCCACAAGCCGTACATCGACGCGGTCACCTACGACTCGCCGCAAGCCGCCGGGCAGCGGATGCGCCGCGTCGCCGAAGTGATCGACTGCTGGTTCGACTCCGGCGCGATGCCGTTTGCCCAGTGGGGCTATCCGCATCAGCCGGGCTCGCGAGCGATTTCGACGAGCAGTTCCCCGCCGACTTCATCAGCGAAGCCCTCGACCAGACCCGCGGCTGGTTCTACAGCCAACTGGCCATCAGCACGCTGCTGTTCGGCGACCAGGATTCGCCACGACGCCGACCGACCGTATCACGCCGCCTACCCGCATCCGTTCCGCAACTGCATCGTGCTCGGCCTGATGCTCGGCGAAGACGGGCAGAAGATGTCGAAGAGCAAGCGGAACTACCGCGAGCCGGACGAGATCTTCGACCGCTACGGCGCCGACGCCCTGCGCTGGTACTTCTTCGCCAACCAGCCGCCGTGGACCTCGATCCGCTACAGCGAGCAGGCGATCAAAGACAGCATTCCCGAGTTCCTGCTGCGGCTGTGGAACGTCTACAGCTTCTTCGTGATCTACGCCAACATCGACGGCTTCGATCCGGCCGCGGACGATCGGCAGTCGCGGGCAACGTCGAGCAAGCTTGACGTCCGACGATCTGTCGCGCCGCCAAAGGCTATCGGCCGGTCAGCGAGCGCAGCGAACTCGACCGCTGGATCCTCAGCGAGCTGAACCGCACGGCGGCGGCCGTCGTCGAGCGGATGGACGCCTACGACAACTTCGCCGCCTGCGGCGCGATCACCGAGTTCGTCGACGCCCTGTGCAACTGGTACGTCCGCCGCAGCCGCGACCGCTTCTGGAGCGAAGACAAGCATCGCGCCGGACAAGCTCGACGCCTACTGGACGCTCTACGAATGCCTGCTGACGACCGCCAAGCTGATCGCGCCGTTCGTGCCGTTCCTGGCCGAAGCGATGTGGCAGAACCTGGCCGTGGCCGCGTTCGGCGGTGAATCACGCCCGCAATCGCGTCGCGCGAAAGCGTCCACCTGTGCCGACTTTCCCGAGCCGGCGACGCCGGCGCGATCGACGAGCGCCTTGTCCGAGCGGATGAGCCTGGTGCGCGAGATCGTCTCGCTGGGCCGCGCTGCCCGCATGGGCGCCAAGCTCAAGGTCCGCCAGCCGCTGGCGAAGGTCGAAGTCATCCTGGCCGACCGTAACGCATCAGGCCTGGCTCGAAGAGCACGCCGTCGCTGATCGCCGAAGAGCTGAACGTCAAGCAGGTCGAGTTCACCGACCAGGCCGATCAGTACATCACCTACACCGTGCTGCCCGATCTGAAGCGGCTTGGCCCGCGGCTTGGGCAAGCAACTGCCGGCGGTGAAGAAAGCGCTTGGCCGAGGCCGACGCCGGCGCGCTGCTGGCCGCAACTGGAAGCCGAGAAGTCGATCACGCTCGAACTGCCCGACGGGCCGGTGACGCTCGACGCGCGAGGACCTGCAAGTTCGCCTGCAAGCCAAAGCAGGGCTGGGCCGCCGCGCAGGGCGCCGCGTGCGTCGTCGTGCTCTCGACCGAATTGGACGGCGAGCTGCTGGCCGAAGGGCTGGCCCGCGAGATCGTGCACGCCGTGCAAACGCGCCGCAAGGACCTCGACTGCCAGTACACCGATCGCATCGCGATCGGCGTCGAGACAGATGACGCGGCGCTGCGCGACGCAGTGCTGCGATTTTCTTCTTACATCGAAAGCGAAACGCTGGCCGTGCGGCTCGTGCTTGGGCCGATGCCGGGCGTGGAGCCGATCGAACTGAAGCTGGGCACGATTCTTGTAAAAATCTACGTCCAGGTGGTACCCGCGTGAGCAAGACGTCGAGTCAACACGAATCCGCCCTGCGCCTGGTCGTGCTGATTTCCGGCGGCGGCACGACGCTGAAGAACCTGCTCGAAAAGATTGCCGCCGGCCAGCTCGACGCCCAGATTGCGCTGGTCATCTCCAGCAACCCCCAGGCCCGCGGCCTGCAAATCGCCGCCGAGGCCGGCATTCGCACGCAAGTCGTCGACCGCTCGAAGTTCAGCACCGACCAGGCCTACAGCGACGAAATTTTTGCTGCCTGCCGCTCGACCGACGCTCCATGGGTCGTGATGGGCGGGTTCCTGACCTACGTGCCGATTCCGCCCGATTTCGAAAATCGCGTGCTCAACATCCATCCCGCCTTGATTCCTGCCTTCTGCGGCAAGGGTTTCTACGGCCATCACGTGCACGAAGCCGTGTTGGAATATGGCGCCAAGGTGAGCGGCTGCACAGTCCACTTTGTCGACAACGAGTACGACCACGGCCCGATCATTTTGCAGAAAATCGTGCCCGTGCTCGACGACGACACGCCCGACACGCTCGCCGCCCGCGTCTTCGCCGCCGAATGCGAAGCCTACCCCGAGGCCCTGCGCCGGCTCGCCAGCGGCCAGGTGACGGTCGAAGGCCGGCGCGTCGTGATTCGTTAAAACCCAAACGGGGTGGCACCGACAACTTGTTGTCGGTGTTGCGAAGCAATAAGAAGTGTTTGAGGGGGGGGCGCACACCTCTCGAGATCCTCTTGTCCCTTCGGGACCCAGACAACAAGTTGTCTGGGCCACCCAGTCCTAGCCGCTTGTCGTTTGCACTAGAATAATGTTGTGACGGACTGGGACGATCGCTGTGTGGCGCTCACTCGCGCACGGGCCGGTAACCCAGCGACTCGTACAGCCGAGCCGCTTCCTCCCACGCAATGTGCGTCTCCAGCCACACTTGCCGGCCGCCGGCGTCCCACACGGCCGTTTCCAGCGTCGCCATCAGCAGCCGCCCCACTCCGCGCCGTCGATCGCTGCCCAGCACGGCCAGCCAATGCACGACCGGCTTGGCATCCGACGAATCGCCCCGCCGGGCCAACGTCACCGTGCCCACGGGCGCATGCGGCGCCAGCGGCAGTCGCTGCGCTTCGGCAAACCACATGGCCTCGGGCCGCCACCAACTTTTGCGGAGAAACTCGCGTTCGAAATCCGCCGCATCCCAATCGCCCACGCCCAGCTTCTGCCGCGAAAACGCGCGGCGGCGCAACTCGAGCCACACTTCGACGTCGTCCGGCCCGCCGAAATGACGCAGTCGAACACCTGCGATCGGCGTCGCCACCGGCCGCTCCAAGAGTTCGCGCGTCAGTTGTAGAACCGTGGCCATGACCCTTGATTCTTGCGCTTCGTCCGGCGAATCGCCAGCGACGACCGGCAAACCCACCACTCTTAAGCCCTTATTCGACCGTTCTTTATCACAATGAAACCAAGAAATTATCACGGAAATGACAGATTTCTATCATGCCAAGCGCACCAGTGATTGATTTCCACCTAAAAAACGGACATACTTGAAGTAGTTATCGCATTTCATCTCATCAGGCTTCCAGGCGCAACTCCCTTGCTCGTCGACGAACGCCGGAATCAGTTGCTCGAAATGGTGCGATCCAAAGGGTTTGCGTCGCTGCCCGAACTGGCCGATCAATTGAAAGTTTCCGAGTCCACCATCCGCCGCGATCTGGATTACCTGGAAGACGTTGGCACGGCTAAGCGAACCCACGGCGGCGTCTTCTACACCGGCCCCTCGCCCAAGCTGCCCCACTTCGACGAACGCCAGCCGGCCCAGTGGGACAAGAAGAAAGCCATTGCCGCAGGAAGCCGTCAAGCTGATCGAGGACGGCGACACCGTGCTGCTCGACGGCGGCAGCACGACCTACGAAGTCGCCCGGCTGCTGGTCGGCCGCCCGCTGCAAATCGTCACCAACTCGCTGCCGGTGGCCAACCTGTTCGCCTCGAACGCCAACAACGACCTGGTGCTGGTCGGCGGCTACGTCTATCCGCGGACCGGCGTCGCGCTGGGGCCGTATGCCAACGAAATGCTCGCGCGGCTCAACGTGCGGCGCACGATCCTCAGCGTCGTCGGGCATCAACGAGCGGGGCTTCTTCAACAGCAATCTGCTGCTGGTCGAAACCGAACGGGCCATGATGCACGCCGCCGACGAAGTGATCGTCGTGGCCGACAGCACGAAGTTCGGCCGCCAGAGCCTGGCCCATCTGTGCCCGCTCGGCGACGTCGCACCACCTGGTCGTCGATCGCCGAAATTTCCGCCGAATGGCGCGACAAAGCCGCCGCCGCAGGACTTGAGTTGCACGTCGCCGAAATCGACCAACAACGCCTAGCACCCGAGCAACGACCATGAGCATGTCCGCCGCCATCGATCGCTCGACCGTCGAACAAATCGTGCGCGAAGTCGTGCTCGGCACGCTCACCGCGCAAGCGGGCAGCAGCAAACGCGGCGGCAGCGACCTGGTCGTCAGCATCTCGGCCCGGCATCTGCACCTGACCGACGAGCACGTCGAGACGCTGTTCGGCCCGGGCCACAAGCTGACCGTTCAAAAGCCGCTGTATCAGGATGGATTCTTCGCGGCCGAGGAAACGGTGATGGTCGTCGGCCCGCGGCGCCGGCATGCTGCCCACGGTCCGCGTGCTCGGCCCGACGCGGCCGCACAGCCAGGTCGAGCTGGCGTTCACCGACGGCATTTCGCTGGGCATCGACGCTGCCGGTCCGCGCCAGCGGCAAGATCGCCGGCACGCCCGGCTGCGTGCTGGTCGGGCCCGCGCGGCGTCGTCGAGTTGAACGAGGGCGTGATCCGCGCCGAGCGGCACGTCCACATGAGCCTCGAGCACGCGGCCCGCTACGGCGTCAAGAACGGCGACCGCATGAACCTGCGGATCGAGGGCACCTGCACGCCGGTGTTCGAAGACCTGCTGGTGCGGGCCGACGAGACCAGCAAGCTCGAAGTCCACATCGACACCGACGAAGGCAACGCGGCCGACCTGGATCACGCGACGAAGGTCGAACTGTTCAAGCAGCGATAACACCCCCAATTAACAAGCGGTTGAAACAACTACCTTTTCCTTTTTTCTCCGGAGACCCTCAGATGGCAAAGACAGTGGAAGCGCTCGGCATGATCGAGACCAAGGGCTTCGTCGCCCTGGTCGAAGCCAGCGACGCGATGATGAAAGCGGCCAACGTGCAGTTCCTCGGCTGGGACAAAGTCGGCAGCGGTCTGGTGACCGCGTTCGTCACCGGCGACGTGGCCGCGGTGAAAGCCGCCACCGATGCCGGCGCCGCCGCGGCCGGCCGCATCGGCGAAGTCGTCAGCGTGCAAGTCATTCCGCGTCCGCACGACGACCTGGGCATCGTCCTGCCCGAGTCCGCGCAAAAAGTCAACGTCACTCACACTCCAAACACCGTCAACACAACACGTCAACAAGGACAACTCGCATGAATACGGCAATCGGACTGATTGAAACCAAGGGCTTGATCGCGCTGGTCGAAGCCACCGACGCCATGGCCAAGGCGGCCAACGTCGAGATCGTCAAGCGCATCTCCATCGGCGGCGCCTACGTGACCACCGTCGTCCGCGGCGACGTCGGCAGCGTGCGGGCCGCCGTCGAAGCCGGCGCCGCGGCCGCCACCCAGAGTCGGCGAACTGGTCGCCAGCCACGTCATTCCGCGGCCCGCCGAAGGTCTGGTCGCGGCGTATCTCGTCGTAAAGTCGCTTCGCTAGACGGACACGCAAGGACCAACGCCGCGAAGATCGATGAAGATCCTCGTCGCCAACCTCGGCTCGACGAGCTTCAAGTACCGGCTGTTCGACATGGCCGACGAGCGGCAGCTTGCGCGCGGCGGCGTCGAGCGGATCGGCTCGCCGGAAAGCCGTTGCGTCGTCGAGATCGGCGGCGCGCAGCGCGAGTTGACGGCGCGCGTGCCCGATCATGCCGTGGCGGTGCGCCAGTGCCTGGAGCAGCTGACCGATCCGCGAACGCGGCTGCCTGAAGGACGCCGCCGAAGTGTCGGCCATCGGCTTCAAGGCGGTGCATGGCGGACGTATCAGCGGCGTGCAGCGGGTCACGGCCGAGGTGCTGGCGGCGATGGAAGAGATGAGCGAAGTCGCGCCGGCCCACAATCCGCCCTACATCGCGGCCATGCGGCTGCTGAGCGAAAAGCTGCCGGAGATTCCGCTGGTGGCGGCGTTCGAGACCGGCTTTCATCACACGATTCCCGACCGCAACCGCTACTACGCCGGCTCCGTACGAGTGGGCCGAGAAGTATCACGTCAAGCGCTGGGGCTTTCACGGCGCCAGCCATCGCTACATCGCCGACGCGGACGGCCGAGCTGCTCGGCCGCAACGACCTGCGGATCATCTCCTGCCACCTGGGCGGCTCGAGCTCGCTGTGCGCCATTCGCGACGGCCAGAGCGTGGCCACCAGCGATGGGCATGAGCCCGCAGTCGGGCTTGCCGCAGAACAACCGCGTCGGGCGACTTCGATCCGTTCGCCTTGCCGCGTGATCATGAAGCACACCGGCAAGTCGCTGGACGAAGTGCTCGACGACCTGGCCGAGCGCAGCGGGCTGCTGGGCCTAAGCGGCGTCAGCGGCGACGTGCGCGATCTGGAGGAAGCGGCCGCCGCGGGGCAACGCGCGGGCACGGCTGGCGCTCGACGTCTTCGCGTCCGACATGCGGCACTACCTGGGCGCGATGCTGGTCGAGCTGGGCGGCGCCGACGCGATCGTCTTCACCGGCGGCATCGGCGAGAACGGCGTCCACATCCGCGCGGCCGTCTGCCGCCGGGCTCGAAGAGCTGGGCATCGTGCTCGACCCGGCCGCCAACGCCACGGCCAAGGGCGAGGCGAAGATCAGCGCCGCCGAACAGCCGCGTGCAAATTTGGGTCGTGCCGACCAACGAAGAGTTCATCGTCGCCCGGCAGGCGCAAACTACTTCTCGAAAGGCTAATATCATGTTCGTCGCCAAAGTCACCGGCTCGCTCGTGGCCACGCAAAAGGTCGACTCGATGGTCGGCCACAAGCTGCTGGTCGTCGAGCCGTATCGCGTCGATCCGCAGGATCGCGACCGGCTGGTCGACCACCGGCCGCACGTTCGTGGCCGTCGACACCGTCGGCGCCGGCGAGGGCGAGTTCGTGCTGATCACGCAAGGCTCGAGCGCCCGGCTCACGCCGGAAACCAAGAACCTGCCGGTCGACACCGTCATCATCGGCATCGTCGACACGGTGCACGTCGACCACAACTGCGTCTTCAGCCGCGAAGACAGACTACGCTGAACCACAACGACTCACTCGACCACTCGACCAGGGATATCGAATCACCATGCAAGTCACCGAAGAACTCATTCGCAGCGTCGTGCAAGCAAGTGCTGGCCGCGCATGGGCACGGTGCCGCCGCGCCGCCGGTCAGCGGCCGCGGCTACGCCGGCCGCTTCGGCGTCTTCACCTGCGTCGACGAAGCCGTGGCGGCCGCCACCGAGGCCTTCGAGCAGCTCAGCGAGCGCACGCATCGAAGACCGCAAGCGGATCATCGACCACATCCGCCGCATCTCGATCGAGCAGTCGCGTCGAGCTGGGCACGATGGAGATGGAAGAAACCAAGATCGGCCGGCTGGACGCACAAGATCGAAAAGCTCAAGACGCTCGGCGAGCGCACGCCCGGCGTCGAGTTTCTGCGCAGCGAGGTCTTCAGCGGCGATCACGGCCTGGCGGTCATCGAGCACGCCCCGTTCGGCGTGATCGGCGCCATCACGCCGGTCACGCACTCGCTGCCGACGATCACCGGCAACGCCGTCAGCATGATCGCCGGCGGCAACACGCTGGTCGTCAATCCGCATCCCAGCGGCAAGCGCGTGGCGGCCGAGGGCGTGCGCCGCTTCAACGAGGCGATCTACCGCGACCTGGGCATCGACAATCTGATCTGCGTCATCGCCGAGCCGACGCTCGAATCGGCCGACGCGATCTTCGACCATCGCGGCGTCAAGCTGATCTGCGTCACCGGCGGCCCGGCCGTGGCCCGGGCGGCCATGCAACAGCGGCAAGCGGGCGATCGTCGCCGGGCCGGGCAATCCGCCGGTCGTGGTCGATGAAACGGCCGACCTCGGACCGGGCCGCCCGCTGCGATCATCCAGGGCGGCGCCTACGACAACAACCTGCTGTGCATCGCCGAGAAGGAAGTCTTCGTCGTCGCCGAGGTGTTCGACGCGATGCTGGCGGCGATGGACCGGGCCGGCGCCGTGCGGCTCAACGCCCGCGAGATCGACGCCCTGACGAAGGTGGCCATCGCCACGGTCGGCGAAGGCGACGCACAAGCACGACGTGGCCGCCAAGGATTTCATCGGCCAGGACGCCGCCGTGCTGGCCGCGGCCGTCGGCAAGAACGTGCCCGCCGAGACCGAGCTGCTCTTCGGCGAGACCGACGAGTCGAACCCGTTCGTGCCGGTCGAGCAGATGATGCCCTTCGTGCCGTTCGTCCGCGTGCCGCGACGTCGACGAGGCGATCGCGAAGGCCAAGTACTACGAGCACGGCTTCCGGCACACGAGCATCATTCACTCGAACAACGTGCGGAACATGACCAAGATGGGCCGGGCGATGGACACGACGCTGTTCGTCAAGAACGGCCCGTGCATGGCGGCGCTGGGCCTGGGGGGCGAAGGCTACCTGTCGTTCTCGATCGCCACGCCGACCGGCGAAGGCGTGACCACGCCGCTGACGTTCACCCGCGAGCGCCGCTGCTCGCTGATCGACGATTTGCGAATTTTGGGAAGAGTAACGGACAATCGGCCACGACTTGATGAACGAATGCATGCAACTCGGACTAGTGGTCGGCACCGCGACGTCGACGGTCAAGCATCCGTCGCTGCAGGGCTGGAAGCTGCTGGTCGTGCAGTTCTTACGGCGCGACGGCCGCACGCCCGACGGCGAGCCGGTGCTGGCGATCGACGCGCTTGGGCGCCGGCCGCGGCGAGCGCGTGATGTTGACCAGCGACGGCAAGGGCACTCGGGCGCTGGTGGGCAGCGACACCACGCCGGTACGGTGGAGCGTGTTGGGAATCCAGGATTGATATGGCCAAGGGAGGAACCAGTTTTGCGCGGCGGGCCGACGTCGAACGCGTCGTGCGCGAAGTGTTGGCCGAAATTGCCGCCGGGCAACAACCGGCGACTTGCAGTGCACAGGCGCCGAACTGGTGCTCTCCTGCAAGGTGGTGAGTCTGGCGGAAGCTGGAGGATCGGCTGAGCGGAGTGACGCGATTGGTGGTGCCGCGCGGCGCGATTTTCACGCCCGCCGCCCGCGACGTGCTCAAGAAAACATCAGGTTTCGATCGCCTCGGCCGTGGCCAACGCGAAATCGACCGGCAGGCGACAACTCGTGATCGGCAGTGGCGGAAACCAATTATGAACCGGCGTCGCTGGTCGACGTGCTCTCGCGCGATCGCGTGCACGTCGAGCGGCTGCCGCAATTGGGATTGATCGGAGTCATCGATGAACTGTGCGACGCAATCGTCAAGGGAGGCCAAATGGGGCTGCTGATCACCGGGCAAACCGCCGCGGCACTCTGCCTGGCCAATCGCCAACGCGGCGTGCGGGCGGCGCTCGGCAACGATGTGCAAACCGTCGTTGCCGCCGTGACCAGCGTCGCCGCAAACCTGCTGGTAATCGATCCAGTCGCCAAAAGCCTCTTCGAATTGAAACAAATTATGTACGCCTGGTTCCACGCCGGACGACAACAAGTACCCGCGCCCTGCGCGAACGACTTGAATAAACAGAGCAAAAGACAACCAACACCATGCGAATCGCCGAAGTCATAGGAACCGTGACCCTCAGCCGTGCTCACCCGAGCTTTGCCGCGGCGTCGCTGCGCCTGGCGATTCCGCTGACGCTTGCCGATTTGTCGGGCGACGCATCGCCCACCGGCGAATGCCTGGTGGTCTACGACGAACTCGGCGCGGGCATGGGCAGCCGGATCGCGATCAGCGAAGGGGGCGAAGCGGCCCAGCCGTTCCACCCCGAAATGAAGCCCGTCGACGCCTACAACGCCGCCATTCTGGACAGCATTCAATTGGAAGGATCGGCACGCAAGCGACGCCGCTCCGCGAACGATTAAGCCACCAAGGAATTCAAACGTATGAACGTGCATCAACTCAAACACGAGATCTGCGACATCGGCCGGCGGATCTACAACAAGGGTTTCGCGGCCGGCAACGACGGCAACATCAGCTATCGCCTCGGCGAGAACGAAGTGCTCTGCACGCCGACGATGATCTCCAAGGGCTTTCATGAAGCCCGAGGATCTGTGCACGTGTCGACATGCAAGGCAAGCAGCTCGCGGCCGCCGCAAGCGAACCAGCGAAATGCTGCTTGCACCTGGCGATCATGAAGGAGCGGCCCGACGTGAAGAGCGTCGTGCACTGCCATCCGCCGCACGCCACCGCGTTTGCCGTGGCCCGCGAGCCGATTCCGCAGTGCGTGCTGCCCGAGGTCGAAGTGTTTCTCGGCGACGTGCCGATCACGAAATACGAAACCCCCGGCGGGCAGGCGTTTGCCGACACCATCCTGCCGTTCGTGAAGAAGAGCAACGTCATCATCCTGGCCAATCACGGCACCGTCAGCTTCGGCGAGACGGTCGAAAGAGCCTACTGGTGGACCGAAATTCTCGACGCCTACTGCCGCATCCTGATGCTCGCCCGCGACCTGGGCAAGGTCAACTACTTCACCGAGGAAAAGACCCGCGAGCTGTTGGACCTGAAGACCAAGTGGGGCTTCAGCGACGCGCGGCTGGCGCCGGGCATGGAGAACTGCGACATCTGCGCCAACGACGTCTTCCGCGACAGTTGGACTGACAGCGGCATCGAGCGCCGCGCGTTCGAGCCGCCGCCGGTCATGCGGCCCGGCGCGGCGCGTGCTACCAATGCGTCGTCTAATGGTTCGTCCAGCGCATCCGCCAAGGCTCCAACCAACGTCGATCAAGAAGCATTGATCAAAACCATAACCGAACGTGTCATGGCCGCGCTGCAAGGCAAATGAACCGCGAATCCGCACGGGAAATTCCCCTATGAAAGTCAGCATCATCGGCGGCGGCGGACTGGTCGGCTCGTGCACGGCCTTCGCCCTGCAAACCGGCGGGATCGTCCGCGAGATCGCCCTGCTCGACGTCAACGCCGAGCTGGCCGCCGGCCAGGCGCTCGATCTGCTGCACGGCGCGAGCCTGATGGCCGACCAGGTCATCACCGCCGGCGGCTACGAGCACATTCCCACCAGCGACGTGATCTGCATCACGGCCGGCCTGCGGCGCAAGCCCGACGAAAGCCGGCTCGACCTGATCAATCGCAACGTCGATCTGTTCCTCGGCATCCTGGACGAGATCAAGCAGCGCCGGACTGCAAGCAGCGACGCCATCGTGCTGGTCGTCTCGAATCCGGTCGACGTGCTGACGTACCTGGCGGCCGAGCGGCTCGATCTGCCGCCGGCGCAGGTGCTCGGCCTGGGCACGCAGCTCGACACGGTCCGCTTCCGCAGCCTGATCGCCGCAGCAGCTTGCACGCGCCGCCGACGCAGGTCAAGGCCCTGATCCTGGGCGAGCATGGCGACAGCATGGTGCCGATCTGGTCGAGCGCCACGATCGCCGGCCTGCCGCTGGAAAAATATCCCGGCTGGAACGCCCACCTGGCCAGCGAACTGTTCACGCGCACCAAGGGCTCGGGCGCCGAAGTGATCAAGAAGAAGGGGGCGCCGGGTTCGCCGTCGGCCTGGCGATTCAAGAAGTCATCGAAGCGATCGCGCTCGACCGCCGCGCGATCCTGCCGGTCTCGTCGGTGCAGCGCGGCTGCTACGGCATTCGCGACGTGGCCCTGTCGGTGCCGACGGTCGTCGGCGCCGGTGGCGTGCTGGCGACCCACGAAATCGAACTGTGGCCGAAGGAAGTGCAAGCGCTGCGCAAGAGCGGCCAGGTGCTGCGGCAGACGATCGACGCCGTCCTCGATCGGCTCAAGAAGGCCAGTTAAGAGGTGGGGGTGCCACTGCTGGCTTGTCCAGCAGTGGCACGCAAATTAAGACCAATCACATTTTTCATTCGCGCCACGACCATGGAAAAATCTCTCGACCGAAAACTGGCCGCCATTCATGCCGATCCGTCGGGCTCGAAGGAGTTCATCCTGGCCGACGCCAAGGACGCCGACATGGCGTTTGGCATCGGCGCGCCGGGCCGCTCGCCCGAGATGCACGCCGGCGAGGTGCGCATGCGCACGCTGGCCGAGTATCGCGAGCAGATTCGCCAGATCGTCGCGCAAGGGCTGGTCGACATCATGCTCATGTCGGCCAGCAGCAACGACGTGCTGACGATCGGCGAGCGGCTGTTCGAGAACAGCCACGTCACGCCCGCCGCGCGGGCCAACGACACCAGCGACATTTTCGCCGTCCGCGACGGCCGCTACGTCGGCGAGCCGGCGCGGCCGTTTCGCACCGCCACGCTCGATCACATTCAGTGCGGCCACGTCGACTGCGAGCCGGACGAGCGGGCTCGCGGCGCGAACCTCGGCCTGTACAGCGTCACGTTCAACAACCGGCTCGACGACGACCTGGCTGTCGCTCGAAGCATTATCGCCGGTTCCGCGAGGAGGCCGAGCGCAAGGGCTTTCGCCACTTCCTGGAAGTCTTCGATCCGAACGCGCCGCACGGGCTGACGCGCCGAGAGCACGCCGCAGTTCGTCAACGACTCGATCGCCCGCACGCTGGCCGGCGTCGCCGAGGCCGGCCGGCCGGTGTTTCTTGAAGATCGTCTACCACGGCCCGAAGGCGATGGAAGAGCTGGTCGCCTACGATCCGCACCTGGTCGTCGGCATTCTGGGCGGCGGCGCCGGCACGACCTACGACGCCTTCAAGCTGATCGCCGAGGCGCAGAAGTACGGCGCCCGCGTGGCGCTGTTTGGCCGCAAGATCAACAACGCCGAATGCCAGTTGGCGTTCGTCGAGTTCCTGCGGCGGATCGTCGACGGCGAAGTCACGCCCGAGGAAGCGGTGCGGGCCTATCACGGCGTGCTCGAGCAGCTGAAGATCAAGCCGCAGCGCTCGCTGGCCGACGACATGCAATTGCAAAGCGGCGTGATGAGCTACGGCGGCTCGTCAAGCGCCAGCGTTCCCTCGGGCGTCCCGCGCGAAAACCAAGAAGCCCGCGGCAAAGTCATCCGGCGACAAGCACGATTGCGGTTGCGGCGGACCGGATCCGCACCAGTGCCACTGCGACGACAAAGCCGCGACTTCGCAGGCGGCCTCAAAAACGACTTCCGACGGCAAGCCCGACTTCGCCCACATGACCACCGCCGAAAAGCTGGCCTACAACAAAGCCAAACGAGATCGGATCTTCGGTTGAGGCGGCGCTCTACTGTCCGCGGAACGTGTGCCGCCTCAGCTCGACCTCCTGCGGGTCGTCCGGGGTCTTATCCAGAATGGGCGCGGGCAGCCCGCGCACGTGACGATCGAAGTAGGCACGCGTGTAGCTGCGAGTAATTTCCATGGCTCGGCGGTGATTCTTGACGGTTTCTGCACTCTGGCCGCTTTGCA
The DNA here is from genome assembly GCA_963801675.1 of uncultured Planctomycetia bacterium. Lineage (GTDB taxonomy): Bacteria > Planctomycetota > Planctomycetia > Pirellulales > PALSA-1355 > PALSA-1355. The sequence goes on along the minus strand of CAWDFN010000001.1, from coordinate 4,307,577 downwards.
GCAGCAGGACGTCGCTGAAACTTTCATGGACAATTCCGGGCGTGTTCAGCGTGACCTCGTAGCTGCCCCCTTTCACGCTTTCACAAAACTCCTTGCGCACCTGGCGAAGTTCTTCTTCCAGGTCCTTGCCCGGCGTCTGTAGTAGCGCCAGCAGCCTGGGAATTCCGCCGCGAGGAACGCGACGGGCGTACTGGACCATCATGGGCTGCTCGATGGTGCTGCCGTCCGGGTTTTTGTCGACGGTCATGGTCCGGCCGAATCCGTCAATGATCAGGCCGGCCATCAGACGCTTGTCGAGCTGGCATGCTCGGGCCGCGACGCGCCCGCCGAAAGAATGGCCGAGCACTCCGATGCGAGCCAGGTCGAGTCGCCCTTGGAATCGACTGGCAACCGCGCCCGATTCGAGCTTCGCGAGTTGGTTGACCACGAACGCCAAGTCGGCCGCGCACCGCTCGACGTTCTCTCGTTCGAAGGCGCGGGTTTCCTCGGCAGTGCGCCGCTGGGTCCACCGCTCTTCCGAGAAGCACGTAACCCGTTGGCCGGGAAACAGCACGGCGAAGGCCGTGGCCGGATGGTCAACCCCAACGACGACGTAGCCGTGGCTCGCCAGGTCTTCCGCGAGCATGCTGTAGCCGAGGGAGTTGTAGCGCAACCCATGCGTCAGCAGCAGCACGGGGTACTTCGCTGAATCCCCAGTGGTGGGCGCATCGGCGATGACGTGCGTGCGCGCCGAAGACAGCGCGTCGTACGAGGCGCCAGCCGCCTCCTTGAGATACGCCTCGCCAACAGCAGCCTGGATCGACGCGAATCCGGGAATGTACGGCGCCGGCGCGGCGCTCTTGTCCGGCTGCGCGGGATACCAGATGTGCGCCATGACTTCGCGCTTCCCGCCGGGCTGCTCGCTCGCCGCGTCAACCCAGTACAACGAAGTTCTTCCCAGAAGGAGCGGCCCCGTTGGCGGCATCAACTCGATGCCCGTGTGCGCGGCCGGTTCCTGCGCAAACACTTGGCGATGAAATGAAAGGAGCAATGTTGGGCTGATGAGAATCCAAGCGGGAAGGATGGGTAGCAGTCGCAAGGGTTGCGCCTTCATGGTCTGCTTCCGAAGCCGTCAGATGGCCGCCCTTGAATGGAATTCGCCACCGTGATGTATTCGCGGACCCTGTCCGAATCTTGTCAGGGCGTCTAACGAAACGGCCGGGGACTGTCCCGATCTGGCATTGAAGCTCCCCGAAACGTCGTCGAGCGCGTCACGCCGCCGGCAATCCGCCCTCACGCCCACCCGTTGGTGCGCGCAGCTCTCGCAAATCGGATAGGGCTTCTTCCACTTCGGGCACGCCTACGCCGCACTGGCGGCCGCGACGGTCGCAGTCGCATAAAAGCATCAGGTCGTCGTAGTTCTCCGACTCTTCCAACCGCCGCCGGGCCCGGGAGCCCAGCGTGCCGTCGCGCAGCGCCCCGGCTTCCATATGATGGGCGATCAGCCAGGCGGTGCGCTCCGTAATGAATCCCGCCAGCGATTCGAGCGCCGCGGCCACGTGGTCGCGCGGATCGATGGCCTTGCCTACGTCATGCAATAGCGCCGCCAACTGGAACTCTTCGTCGTACGGCAGTGCGTCGCGGGCCAGCTCGTAGACCTGCAAACTGTGATACAGCGCGTCCCCCTCGGGATGATATTCCGCGCGCTGTTTGACCGTCTCCAGCGGCACCAGCAACATCTGATAGATCTGAAACCGGTCGACCTTCTGCTCGGCCTCCAGCAGGGCCGCGTCGAGCTCGACGTCGGGATACTCCTCGGCCAGCATCTGTTCGAGTTGGGCAATGCTGGCCCGCTCGATCGCCCCGCCGGTCACCGAACTTTTGAACACGTAGTGCGCCAAGTCGCTGGCATAGACCGTGATCTCGATGGGAAAGCGGTCCTGGACGTGGACGTGCGTATAAATCCGCTCCTCGCCATGCTTTTGTACCCGCTTGTGCTCCACGTCGCACAAAAACCCCTCCACCTCGAGCGCGCCGACGATTCCCTCCAGATTGTCGGCGAAGACGTGCAAGTCGATGTCCGAGCCTTGCCGGACGTGGCCGGTCAGAGTGCTGCCGATGAGCCGCGGGCGGAAAGCCCGCAGCAGCCGCATGACGCGCAGGGCCTCGATCCGCATTTCGCGCAGTCCGGCGGTGCGGCGTCCCCCTTCGTGAATGCGGGCCAGCGACTGGATTTCGTCGCGGATTTCCCGGTTGCTGGGCAGATCGGACGGCTTCACCCAGCGTTGGCCCAGACGCCGGGCGGCCTTCATCTTGGCCCGATAGTATTCCGACTCTTGCCGGGCATACATCAGCCGTGCAGCCTCGAACGTGATCTGCCGCCGCAGCTTGTCGTTGCTCATCACGGGTAGGGCGCCGAAATCAAGCCCGTCAAAGCGGCGCGGGGCTGTCTGCAAGGTAGTATATTCAGCGGCCGCTCCGCGTACAATCGTCATTACGAACGATCCGGCGGTGTTGCCGCCGCCAGCCGTCTTGGCAGCTGAGAAACTTCGCTCGATGAACAGCGTCGAACCAATTTCGCCCGTCGACGAGATTCTGCGATTCAACCAGGATCGCAAAGCCGGACTGTTGAAGATCAAGTACGCCCGCATGGCCGAGAATGTCTTCGCGTTTTTCCGCGGGACCGACCATTTGTTCGCCGCCCGCTGGCCGCAAATTCGCCCCGCCGACGCCGGGCCCGGAATCCTCATCTGCGGCGACTTGCACCTCGAGAATTTTGGCGCCTATCAGGCCGACGACCGCGAATTCCGTTACGACATCAACGACTTTGACGAGGCTCTTGTCGCTCCCTGCGCTTTCGACCTGGTGCGCGCGACCACCAGCGTCCTGTTGGCCGCCGAGGTTTGGAACGTCTCGCCGGTGCAGGCCAGTTGCATCGCCTACGACTTTCTCGCCTCGTATCGCGCGACAGCCGCCGAAGCAATCCGCTCAGGGCACCTCGGCGAAGTCACCCTGGGCCAGAGCAAGGGACCGATTTGGGACCTGCTAGGCGACACGGCCGTCGGCGTGCAAGCCGACTTGCTCGATCGCCACTGCCAAATGACCAAACACGGCAAGCGGCGCATCATTCGCAGCGACGACAAGCATCCGGATCTCGACGAGAAAGAAGCCAACGCAGTGCGCGAGGCGGTGGAAAAGCAGGGAGACACCACGCCGACGCCCGACGCCTATCGCGTGCTCGACGTTACCGGCCGAATCTTGGGCATCGGCAGCCTGGGCGTGCGGCGATACATGGTGCTGGTGGCCGGCGGCGACACGCCGGACACCAACCGGTTGTTGGACGTCAAGGAAGCCCGCGCCTCGTCGGCGGCCGGCTGTTCCGACTGCCCCCAGCCCGACACGGGTGGAAATGACGCGGCGCGCATCGTGCTGGCGCAGCGCGAATTGCAATCCAAGCCCGCGGCCGGCCTGGCGGCCATCGAGATCGACTCTCTTCCTTTTCGAGTGCGGGAGCTGGTTCCTGACGAAAACCGCTCGAAGTTGGACCGCCTGCATAAGCAGCCCGAGAAACTACGGCGAGCCGTGACGGTCGTGGGCCAGTTGACCCTCTGGTCACAAGTCCGCGGCTGCCGCCTGGGGGTGCCCGACGCGCGGCGCTTGCTGGCCTCGTGGGTCGCCGGGCCGGCGCTCGATGCGGTCCTGGCCTCGGCGGTGCGTTCGGCCGATGCGACGTGCCGAGATTTTAAGAGCTTTGGCGAGGCCTATGCCTCGGGTCATTTCGAGAAACACCCGCACCATTGATAGGGAACGTCTCATGGAACAATTCTGGCAAGAAGTCGTCGCCGATTGGCCCGACACCGCCGGCTCGCTTCACACCTTGTTTCGCTTGCTATTCGCGGCCCTGGTGGGAGCCCTGCCGGGCTTGCAACGCGAACGCGTGCACGTCGCCGCCGGGTTGCGCACCCACATGCTCGTCTCCATCGGCTCCGCGGTCTTTGTCATGTCCGCGCTCGAAGCCGGCGCCACCATCAGTGACACAACCCGGGTGATCCAAGGGCTCGCCACCGGCATCGGGTTTGTCGGCGCCGGCGCGATTCTCAAGTCGGCCGACAAGCAAGAAATCCGCGGCCTGACCACCGCGTCCAGCGTGTGGCTGACCGCCGGACTAGGCACCGCCGTGGGCCTCGGACGAATTTGGCTGCCCATCGCCGGCAGCGTCCTGGCGCTTGTAGTACTGGCGCTGCTGCGCCAGTTCGAATCGCACACGATCCGAGTCGACAAGAAATAACCGCCGCTACTCGGTCATGTTTGGGGTGCCACTGCTCTTCAACAGGCTCCTAGCGCGGCTCCGACCCGGGATGGCAGCTGCTCTTGGCGTGGGCCAGCACGTCGCCCCACTCGTACCAGGCCGGCTTGAACTGTTTTTTCGAATACAGCTCGGCCTGGTCCATGAAGTGCGGCGAAGCGGGATCCGAGCTCTGGCCAAATTGCAGAATTGTCGACGCCTGCACCTTGTCGCCAAACTCGTAGACGCCGATAAACGACCCGCCCACCACGCCGTATTGCTTCTTGTGCTCGCCGTTTGGCGGCGCGTAATACGTGTTGAACACCACGCCCAGCGGGCCCGGCGCACCGGCACAGGGCAGGCTGGGCAGCGCGTCGGAAAACGGGATCTTCGTCGCGTCGGCATAATTGGCATGCCGCTGCATGCGGCTGACGTCGCCCCAACGCACGCGCCAGTCGCCGTAGTACGTCTTGAGTTTTTCGGCGGCCGTCACCAGGGCTTGAAACTTCGCCGCCGGCTTTTCCACGTACTCCTTCTTGAGCGTTTCCACCGGATAGCCCCGCCCATACATCTCTTCGTACCACAACGCGCAAATCGTCATCGGCGTCGAATCGATCGCCGAGCGGCAATCCCACGCGAGCAGATGGTCCATATACGGCTGTGCCTTGGCCGCCAACGGCGAGTCGGTTTCTTTCAAGGCCTTCAACTCCAGCGCCAGCCGCGGAAGGTTGACCAGCGGCCAGTACAAGGTCGTGTCGAAGGCGGCCAGCTTCCACTGGTCGTACGTGATGTCGTGCATGTCGCGCAGCAACATGCGAGACACTTTAGCGCGCCGCTTGTCGTCGAAGCGGTCCTCGATCATGTACGCCGGAAAGTCGCCGATCGACGGATTGCCTTCGTCGGTCGTGGTGAACGGCGTCGAGTTGCAGTTCTGTACGTAGCCCGAAACGGGATTGAGTATCTGCGGCAGATCCTCGAAGGCATGCACGCCCTGCCATTCGGTCCGCGGATCGGAGCCGTCGACGGGCTTAGTCCAGTCGAAGGCGGGATCGCGCTTCGGAATCGCCCCGTTGTACACGTAAAAAATGTTGCCCTCGCGGTCGGCATAGCAGGTGTTGAACATCTGCAAGTTCAATTCGCTCATCGCCGCGCGCCAGTCGGCGAAAGTATGCGCCTTGGTCATCTTCAAAGCCTGGCGCAGGCGGCTTCCCTCGGACAATCGCGAAATGCGCACGGCCAGATAGCGTCCGTCGGGATTGCGTCCGAGGATCGCTCCGTGATGCGTCTTGCGCAGCGTGTAGGTTTTCTCCTTCACGCCGTCGGGCGTTTTGATGCGCAGCGTCTCTTTCCACTCGACTGCCTGCTTGTGGCCGTCGCCATATTTGTAGCTCAGCTTGTCTTGCGGATTGTCGAACGTTTCCAGCCAAACGTCGGCCACGTCCGGATCGTTAACCGTATGCGACCAGCCGAGAACTTCGTTATGGCCCATCGTCGGCAGCGGGCCGCCGAAGAAGCTGGAGCCCGCGAAATTCATCCCTTCGCCGCTCTTGACGTGCCCTTCGTAAAACTGTCCGTATCCGAACCACGGCTGGTGCGGATTGGCAAACAGCATCGCCTTCTTGCTCTTGGTGCGGCTGGGACCGATCGCCCAGGCGTTCGACCCGGTGGCAGCCTGCATGTCGTCGATCGTTTTGCGCACGCCGGCGCAGGGCGCGTGCGATTTTCCGAACATGAACTCCAGCAGCACGTGACGCTCGTAGGCCAGTACGTGCCAGGGCTCGAAATGCGTGATTAACCGCGGCTTGCACTCGGGGTGTTTCGCCAGGTAATGGTTCAAGCCGGCGGTGTACGCCTCGCAGATCACCTTGAGTTGCGGCTCGATGGCCGGGTAGTCTTTTTCCGCCTGCTGCGGAATCTCGAACGAGCGGTTCAGCAGGTCGGCGTCGATCCCCGCATCGCCGTACAGTTCGGCGTAGCGGCCCAAGCTGGCGACGTAGGTATCTTCAATCTGCCAAAAATAATCCTGCGCCTGCGCGTATGCAAAACCAAACGAAACGCTGGCGTCGGTGGGACCTTCGATGTGCGGCACGCCCCACTCGTCGCGATGGATGGTCACCTGGGCAGCCAGTTTTTCGCCCAATCCATCGGAAGCATTGCCCCGAGGCAAGTCGCCCAGCGACACCAAGAGAACCGCCACAAGGCCGGCAGCCATTTTCGAATGCACGCACCGCATCGCTCGCACTCCTGAAATCGATTGCTTGGGGATGGCCGATAGAGGAAGCCCTAGCTTGCCATGCTCCGCCCGGCATTGCAAGAAGCGATTGGCAGTGGCGAAAACTTCGCGCGAGCGAGCGGCTAAGCCATCGGCCGGAATATTCAGGGCTGAAGGCCCGGCTCTGTCTTAGCCAGGGGCACCGCCCCTGGAATACTCGCACATCGTGTTCTCCAAAAAGCCCAAAAGGGGCGCTCTGACGACGTCTCGTTCGGCCAACAGTACGGGCGGAATTGAAGTCAGCTCGCCGCGTTGCGGCTGCGAGAACAAGGTTGCGCGGGTCGGGGTCCAGGGGCTCCGCCCCTGGCTTAGACAGGATGGGCCGTTGGCCCACAAGGTCGCGGCAGAACGTCGCTGCTACGGGTTATTTCAAGAAACCGCGCCCAGACACTCCGATTCGGCCGCCAGACGCTGCTGAAAGTGACGCAGCAAGCTGCCCGGGCTGATGATGCCGATCGGCCGTCCGTGCCGCACGATCACCACCCGATGCATCGACACGCGGCACAGAAATTGAAACACCTCCTGCCCCGGCGTCGTGTCCTGGTAGCAGACCACGTTGGTCTTCATCACGTCGCCCACCGGTTGGCCCCAAATTTCCCGTTCGACGTCGAGCAGCATCAGATCGCGCTTGGAAATGAAGCCCACCAGCCTTCCATGTTCGTCGACCACCGGGGCCGATATGAGACGGTTCCGCAGCAGGAAGTCGACCGCCCGAGCGATGCTCTCGTCGCAACGAATGCAGGGAGTGGGGGTCAACAGGTCGCGGGCAGTCACGCCGGCCAAGACGCGCGAAAACTCATGGCGCGCGACCATTTCGGCGAACGCCTCCTCCAATCCGAACCGAACGACCCGGTTTCGGCCCGAACGCTTGGCGACGTACAACGCCTGGTCGGCGCGCTCGATCAGGTTGTCGACGTTGTCCACGTCCTGATCGCGCTGAGCGACGCCGAAGCTGGCGGTCACGCACAGCAACCGATCGCCGACTTCAATGGCCGCCGCGGCCAACGCCGAGCGCAGCCGCTCGGCGAGCATCGCGGCGCCCTCCTCGTCGGTTTCCGGAGCCATGATGCAGAACTCTTCGCCGCCGTAGCGACAAATGACGTCGCTGGGCCGGCATCGTTTCGCCAGCACTTCGGCAACCTGCTTGAGACTGGCGTCGCCCGCGGCGTGGCCGTGCGCGTCGTTGACCTTCTTGAAAAAGTCGACGTCGAGCATGATGCAGGCCAACGGCCGTTCGTATCGCAGCGAGCGTACCCATTCGCGCTCGAATTGCTCGCGAAAGCTGCGGCGGTTGAAAACGCCGGTCAGCGGGTCGCAACCCGCCAGATGGTGCAGCCGCCGGGTCTGTTCCGTCAATTGCGCGTGCGCGGCGTCGCTGGCGGCGAGCAATTGCTGAAGTTCGCGCTGCACGCTCTTGCAGCGCGTGATGTCGACGCAACTGCCGATGATGCCGGCGAAGTTGCCGTCGGACCCAAAACGCGCAACGCTGGTGGCCAACACCCAGCGATATGCTCCGTCATGATGACGCAACCGATATTCAAGTACGAGCTGCCCGCGAGTTGCGAATGCTTCGCGATAAGCCGCCGTCACGTGCTCGTGGTCATCGGGGTGAATCCCCTGCAGCCAGCCGCTACCCAGTTCGTCGTCGAGCGTTCGGCCCGTGAAGTCCAACCAGCCCTTGTTGAAATACTCCCATGTCTGGTCGGCCGCGGCCGTCCAGATCAGCACCGGCGCCGAATCGGCCAGGGTGCGAATAGTCGCTTCGCTTCGGACGGCCAATGCATCGCAAAGCGCCGCCGGGCCCAATTCCGCCGATTGTGCGGGCGTCGGCCCAGAATTCGATTCACTGCCACACATTCCCGGAAGCTCCACAAACCAGATGGCAAATCCAATCGTTCTCGAATCTCCCCAAACGTAGCTCAATCTTTCGCTATGCCATGCCGCGAGTGGCAGTTTTCCACCCCCCGCCAATGAGGCAGACGCATCGCGGGTGCGAAGCTGCCGATTGTGCCGATTGCGTGCCCAAAACCCGGCCCTTTGGCGGTCTCGCTGCCCCTCCCCATGCATCCTCCGTCCTTCCGCCGTCATCCTTCTCCTCACTCGCTTGACACCTTCTCCACGACGGCAGCATGATTGTCGATGTGCCGGCGATGAAGCCCCGGTCGCCACATGGGCTACTTCGCGCCCCCGAACAACCCGAGAGACTCCTCATGAATGCCCTGGTCGGCGGCATCGAAGCGGGCGGAACCAAATTCGTGTGCGCCGTCGGCACCGGACCCGCCGACGTTCGCGCCGAAACGCGCTTCGCCACCACCACGCCGCAGCAAACCATCGGCCAGGCCATCCAATTCTTCCAAGAGCAGCGCAAGCGCGTCGGCCCGTTGGCCGCGATCGGCATCGCCTCGTTCGGGCCCATCGATCCCGAGCCCCGCTCCGCCACGTTCGGCTATATCACTTCCACGCCCAAGCCCCAGTGGGGCAACACCGACTTCGCCGGCGCCGTCGGCCGCGCCCTCGACCTGCCGGTCGCCTTCGACACCGACGTCAACGTCGCGGCGCTCGGCGAATGGCGGTGGGGCGCAGGCCAAGGCGTCGACAACCTGATCTACCTGACGATCGGCACGGGCATCGGCGGCGGCGGGCTGGTCAACGGCCGGCTGATGCACGGACTGATCCACCCCGAGATGGGGCACATCCGCATTCCGCACGACCTGGCGGCCGACCCCTACCCCGGCCACTGCCCCTTCCACGGCGATTGCTGGGAAGGCCTGGCCTGCGGGCCCGCCATCAACGAGCGCTGGCGGCAGCCCAGCGAAACGCTGCCTGCCGATCATCCCGCCTGGCCGCTCGAAGCCCACTACATCGCGCTGGCCCTGGTCAACATCATCTGCACCCTCTCGCCCCAGCGCATCATCCTCGGCGGCGGCGTCATGTCGAACTCCCAACTTTTCCCGCTCATTCGCACCGACGTGCGGAAACTTCTCAACGACTACGTGCAATCCCCCGCCATCCTCTACCACATCGAGCAGTACATCGTGCCTCCGGCACTCGATTACCGCTCAGGCGTGCTGGGCGCTTTCGCGTTAGCGCAGCAACTAATCGGGAGTCGATGAAAGATTCTGGGTGCCACTGGCGTCCCGCCAGTGTGCCAGCAAGTTGGCTGCGCACTCGTCCACTCGGACACCCGACTGCGAGGCGCTTTTATTTCACGAGATCGTCCGAGTCGATGCTTGTACCAATGGACTGCGCCGCCCTTTCGAGCGAATCTTGGTCAAGTAGACCGCTCTTGTAACATCTGACTAGGAATCCATAAGCCGCTTCCATCAATTCGAATCGTGCCGACTTCAACTGTGCGTGTGGGACGGACCTAGGCACGACGGGACCACTCGTGAATCGATCATCGTCGAGTGTAAACTCGATTGTTCGTCGTTCCTTAGCCGCTTTTGTCTGTGCCGATTTCATCGTCTCAAAACGCTTGTGATAGTCATCAAGCAGCTGAGTGCCGTGCTTCACTTCACCTAACCAGAAATCCAGATTGGCTACGTGGCCAGCCAGCTGATGGGGATTCAGCGTCGCAAGCTTACGAAGCGTGTCTGCTAAAATCTTCGACACTTCAAGGGCGTATGCCATGGCTCCATGATAGCCGCGGGGGCCCAGAATTGCCCACTGCCCGCCGATCGGGTACCATCAGCAGCACGCGCCGGCCGGGCCACACGCCGACGCGCCGCCCGCCTGTGGTTCCAGCAACGCCAGTCGTTCCAGCAATTACTTGTCGCGGGAAGCGAACCCATGCCTGACCGGCAACACCGAATCGGCTGCACCAGAAGCGATCACCCGAACCTCGGGCGACGCAAGCTGCTCGAAGCCGGCGGCATGTCAATGCTCGGGCTGGGTCTGGCCGACCTGCTGCGGATCGAAACCCAGGCGGCGACCGCCAACGCGACGCGCCCGCAGGCCAAGTCGGTGGTGTTCATCTTCCAGTCGGGCGGACCGTCGCAGCACGAAACGTTCGATCCCAAGCCGCAGGCGCCGGCCGAAATTCGCGGCGACTACGGCACCACGGCCACCCGCGTCAGCGGCGTCCGCTTCTGCGAATACCTGCCCAAGCTGGCCGAGCGGGCCGACCGGTTTTCGATCGTCCGCACCATGCACCATCCGGCCGATCGGCAGTTTCGCAACGAACACAGCGCCGCGATGTACATGGTGCAAACCGGCCGCTGCGAGCTGCCGCCGGGCGAAACCACCCAGTCGATCGCGCTGCCGACGCCGCGCCGCTTCGAATGGCCGTCGATCGGCTCGGCCATCGCCTATGCCCTGCCGCAAGGCGCGGCGCTCGGCCTGCCGCCGGTCGTCGAACTGCCGCGCGACAGGCTCGCCCATTCCCGGCACAGGTCCGGGCATGCTCGGCACCAGGTACGCCCGCTGGCGCGTCGACCTGGCGGTCCCCTGCCGCACGCCCGACGGCGGCGGGTCGTGCCCGAATTGTTTCGCCCACGACCAGCCTAACGATCCGGCCCGAACCCCCGGCAAGCAGCCCGGCGCCTGGTGGGACAACACCGGCTGTCGCAATCCCGACTTTCATCTGCCCGACTTGGGACTGTCGACCGGCCTGAGCCTCGAAAACCTGCAAAGCCGCGCCGAGTTGCTGGCCAATCTCGACGCCGCGCGACGCCAGCTCGACAGTGATCCCGCGACCCAGCGCGAGCCCGCATTGCGCAACATGGATGTCTTCCGCCGCCAGGCGTGGGATCTGATCCTCGGCCAGAAGGGCAAGAACAACTCCTTCGACCTGACGCAAGAACCCGACAGCGTCCGCGATTTGTACGGCCGCGAAGAGTGGGGCCAGGCGTTTCTGGTGGCCCGACGGCTGGTCGAATCCGGCGTGCGGATGGTGCAAGTCAACCTGCGCGGCTGGGACACGCATCAAAACGCCTTCCGCGATCTGAAAGGATATTTGCTGCCGTCGATCGACCGCTGCCTGAGCGGCTTTCTCGACGACCTGGCGTCGCGCGGCCTGCTCGACGAGACCCTGATCGTGATGTGCGGCGAGATGGGCCGCACGCCCCGCATCTCGCCGATCAGCACGACCGGCCGCAACACCGCCGGCGAACCCTTCACACCCGGCCGCCATCATTGGGGCGACGTCTTCCCCTGCTTCTTCGCCGGCGGCGGCATCCAGCCCGGCCGCATCATCGGCGAATCCGACCGCCACGCCGCCCTCCCCGCCACCGACGCCTACACCCCCAGCGACCTGGCCGCCACCGTGTTCCACCTGCTGGGCATCGACGCCAACCTAGAATTCCACGACCTTGAACAGCGCCCCCACCGCCTCTACCAGGGGCGACCGATGCAAGCGTTGCTGTGAGTGCCAGAGACTCATTACTTTAGCGGGACGGTCCAGAGGTTCGGGTTCATCGCACGGCGAGCCGGTACCATTCGTTTCGGATCAGTCGATTGCGCGTTCGCTTGGGAGGAGCATAACTTGTTTGCAGAAGAATGACGGACGCTGAATACCTCGACTGGTTCAACCGTGAGTTCTGGCTAACCCTCCAGGCACGTGGGGTCGGCTCGCTTTCGCGGCTACAACGTGATGCGCTTTGCGTCATGAACTTTCAGACGGAACTCAACAACGGAGGATTGCATCAGTACCTGTTGAATTCATCTGGTGATTTTGCGAGGGAAACTCCAGAAGTGTTTCGTCGAATTGGGGCAGATGGAGCTGCCCGGATTCTTGATGAAGCAATCGCACTGTTCGGACCCGCAGGTCCACCTGCAAACCGTGAGGCCCGAGTGGCGGCATTGCTCGGATTTCCCAAAACTGTGGAGGACCGAGTTGAAGCGCTCTCAAACGAGTTTTACGATGCGGAAGATCGCGGATTGAGTCTCGCCGACCTTTTTGATGCCCTCGTAATTTCTCACCGAGACAAGGGCGTCCGCTGACCAGTGCGTCGAGGCCCGAAAACACCAATGCGTTTCGGGACGCCGGCCACTGCAGACTTCGGCGACAATTGCGGCGACTCGGTCACGTCGACCGTCCTTGTCATCCTTCATCCTTCTTTGCGACCTCTGTGCCCTCTGTTGCTAAGCCTTCGCAAGATTATTCAAACAGAAAACTTGATGCCTTGCGCCAGCGGCAGGTCGCTCGAGTAGTTGATGGTGTTGGTGGCGCGGCGCATGTAGTTCTTCCAGGCGTCGGAGCCGCTCTCGCGGCCGCCGCCGGTTTCCTTCTCGCCGCCGAACGCGCCGCCGATCTCGGCCCCGCTGGTGCCGATGTTGACGTTGACGATTCCGCAATCGGAACCGGCCGGCGAGCAAAACAACTCGGCCTCGCGGACGTCGTTGGTGAAAATTGCCGAGGCCAGGCCTTGCGGCACGCCGTTGTGCATGGCAATCGCTTCGTCGAGCGCGTCGTAGCGCATGAAGTACAGAATTGGCGCGAACGTTTCGGTCTGCACGATCGGCGCATCGGGCCCGATCTCGACGATCGCCGGCCGCACATAGGCGCCGCCGGCGGGTACGCCGCTGGTGATCCGCGATCCGCCGTGCACCCGTCCGCCCTGCTGCCGGGCCGCGTCCAGGGCCGAGGCCATCTGCTCGGCCGCGCGCTCGTCGATCAGCGGCCCGACGAGCGTCCCCCGCTCCAGCGGATCGCCGATCGGCAGTTGCGCGTAGCTTTTCAAGAGGCGAGCCAGCAGGCCGTCGGCGAGCGAACGGTGCACGATCAGGCGGCGCAGCGTCGTGCAGCGCTGGCCGCACGTGCCGGCCGCCGCGAACACGATCGCCCGCAGGGCCAGCTCGACGTCGGCCGACGGCGCGACGATCGCGCCGTTGTTGCCGCCCAGTTCCAACAGCGAGCGGCCCAGTCGCCTGGCCACCGTTTCCGCCACGCTTCGGCCCATCGCCACCGAGCCGGTGGCCGACACCAGCGGCAAGCCGGGCGCGGCCGCGATCGCCTGACCGACTTGCACTGCGCCGCCGATCACCAGGTTGACAACGCCCGAGGGCAACTCGGGCATCTCCGCCAAAACGCCGCCGACGATCCGCTGGCAGGCCATCGCCGCGAGCGGAGTCTTTTCCGAAGGCTTCCACACCAGCGAGTCGCCGCAGACCAGCGCGAGCATCGCGTTCCAGGCCCACACGGCCACGGGAAAATTGAACGCCGTGATCACGCCCACCGGGCCCAGCGGATGCCACTGCTCGGTCAGCCGATGTTGCGGCCGCTCGCTGGCGATCGTCAGGCCGTACAGCTGTCGGCTCAAGCCGACGGCAAAGTCGCAGATGTCGATCATCTCCTGCACTTCGCCGGCGGCTTCTTCCGGGATCTTGCCGCACTCCAAGCTGACCAGCATCGCCAGGTCGGCCTTGTGCTCGCGCAATCGCTCGCCGATCCGCCGTACGAATTCGCCGCGCTTCGGCGCGGGCACGACGCGCCATTGCCCAAAGGCGCGGGCAGCCGAATCGACGGCGGCCGCGACGTCGTCGCAGGTCGCCGCCGCGAAGCTCGCCAGTTGACGGCCATCGATCGGCGAACGGACCGTCAGCAGATCTCCTCGACCAGCCGACCATTCTTGTCCGAGGGCCACGGCCAACGGGTTGGCGACGCCGAGGCGGGCAAGCACGCTATCCTGGCTGCTCTTCATGGCCGACTCCCGAAACGTCGCTCATGCCGCTGAAGCGGCTGTAGATTTTGGAACCCCGATAATGCCCGCCGAAGCGATTGTTGAGAAAATCGTCCAGCGCGACCTGCTCCTGCTGCACCAGGCCCGTGCCGGTCAGTTTGCCGTCGCAGTACATGTCGACGACGGCGCAAACGCCGGCGGCCGTCGTAATCTGGATCGCGCTCCAGGCTTCGCCGTCGAGCGTGTGCCCGTAAATCTTGCGGGCGTCGCTGATCTGCACCAGTTGCCCTTTGCGTCGCCCGGTCACCGTGCAAAAAATCACGACCACGTCCTGAAACGTCACCGGCACCGCCTTCTCCAAGATGTCCTTCAGCACCTCGCGCCGCTCGTACAGCCGCAATCCGCTGATCAAGAAGGCCATCAAGTCGCGATGGCCCTGGTAGCGGATCGTCTTGTAGTTCAGCTCCCGGACCCGGTTTTCCAGCGAGTCGCACAGCGTGCCCAGCCCGCCGGAGGTGTTGAACGCCTCGTAGCGCACGCCGTCGAGCGAAAAATGCTCGATGCCCTCCAGCGGCAGCACGTGCATCCGGCGCCCGTCGTGGATCGCCTCGCAGGGATTGCAATATTCGTTGATCAGCCCGTCGGTCGACCAGGTCAGGTTGTACATCAGCGCGTTGGACGGAAACTGCGGCAGGGCGCCGACGCGCATGTAAACGGTATCGAGCGATTCGAAGGCTTCGGTCAGATGCTGGGCGACGATCGACATGAAGCCCGGCGCCAGCCCGCACTGCGGCATGAAGATCTGCCCCGCTCGGGCCTCCGCGGCGATTCGCCGACCTGGCCGGTGGTGGCCAGGTCCTCGGTCAGATCGAAGTAGCTGATGCCGGCCTCAAGCGCCGCCTGCGCCACGACCGGGTTGTTCAGATAGTTGAGTGCCGAAATCACGGCGGTGCGTCCGCGCATGGCGGCGGCAAGCTGTTTCGCGTCGCCGGCATCGAGTTCGATCGTCTCGACGCCAGACTGCTCGCGAATCCGCTCGAGCGAGCGCGGATCGGCATCCCCCACCAGCACTTCGTATTCGTTGCTGGTGGTCAGAAAACGGGCGATCATGCGGCCGATCTTGCCGGCACCCAGCAATAGCACCTTCCGCATCTGCTTACCTCATGGTCGATCGACCGCCCACGGCAATGGGCGCAAGCGTTGAAAACCCTCAAACGGCCGGACTCGGGATTGCCCGCTTGGGAATTATACGTCACACTCGACGTCGGAAATGGGCACGGAAACACCGCAAAACGGACCGAATATGGCACGCCAAGCGACGGCAAATCTCGTGCGTTTTCTTGGCTACGCCCCACTCTTGGCAGCGATCATCCTGGGCCGGTCGTTGGCCCAGACGGCCAGTACCCAGGCGGCCGGCGCCGAGGCGGCGCCGCGCGGAGCGGGGCGGTCGAGTTTCGCCCGGGCAAGGACGAGGCCGCTCTGCCCAAGCAGTTTCAGCTGGAGCCGCACGCGTTTGCGTTCGACGAGCAGCCCGTGGCGACCACTTCATCCAAACTGCGCAGATCGACCGTCACGTTCCCGTCGCCGGTGGTTACGCCGCACGTCAACAACAACACCGTGCACTGCGAATACTTTTGCCCGACGGACCCCGGCAAAAAGCCGGGCGTGATCGTGCTGCACATTCTGGGCGGAGATTTTGATCTTTCGCGGATGTTCTGCCGAACGCTGGCCGGCAATGGCGTGGCGGCGTTGTTTCTCAAGATGCCCTACTACGGCGAGCGGCGGCAGCCTGGCTCGCCGGTGCGGATGATCTCGCTCGACCCGCACGAGACGGTGCAAGGCATGACGCAGGCCGTGCTCGATGTCCGCCAGGGCGCGGCCTGGCTGGCCGCGCAGCAAGATATCGATGCCAACCGCTTGGGGATCATGGGCATCAGCCTCGGAGGAATCACGGCGGCGCTTTCGGCCAGCCTCGAGCCGCGCTTCAGCCGCGTCTGCCTGCTGCTGGCCGGCGGCGACATGGGCGAGGTCGCCTGGACGTCGACCGAGATGGCGCCGCTTCGCAAGCGCTGGGCCGAAAGCGGCGGCACCAAGGAATCGCTGTTTACAATGCTCAAAAGCGTCGACCCGGTGACGTACGCCGCGCCGCGCGCTGGACTGCAAAATTCTGATGCTCAACGCGCAGCCAGGACGAAGTGATTCCGCCCGCCTGCACCGTGTCGCTGTGGCGCGCATTTGGCGAGCCGGAAATCGTCTGGTGGGACGCGGGGCATTACACGGCGGTGCGCTACATCTTCGACGGCATGGCCAAGACCGTGCGGCTCTTCAGCCCAGAGCAGTGGCCCGCCGAGGCGAGTGCGGCAAATCAGAGCACGGCAAAATAGTTGTCGACCGCGAAGTCCATGGCGTCGGCGGTCAGCTCCATCGCCACGTTCTCGTACAGGCACATGTTGCGCACCTGCATCAGCAGGTCGCGCGGCTGGCAACAACGCAAGTGGCGGCCGATCGCGCGGTAGTGCTTGTCGATCACGTAGCTGACCGCCTCCTCGTTGTACTCGAAGCCCAGCTTCGGCGCCATCATCTTGAACAGTTCGCGAAATTCCTCCTCCGTCGGATCGGTGACTTCGATCTTGTAGGGAATTCGCCGCAGAAAGGCGTCGTCGACCAGGTCCTTCGGCTCCAGGTTGGTCGAGAAGATCATGAGCTGGTCGAACGGCACCTGGATTTTCTTGCCGTTGGCCAGGTTCAGATAGTCGTACCGCTTTTCCAGCGGCACGATCCAGCGATTCAACAGCTCGTCGGTGCTCATCCGCTGCCGGCCGAAGTCGTCGATCACCAGCGTGCCGCAGTTGCTCTTCAGCTGCACCGGCGCTTCGCTGATGCCGGTCGACGTGTTGAGCGTGACTTCCAGGTTGTCCATCGTCAATTCGCCGCCGACGACGATCGTCGGCCGGCGAATGCGGACCCAGCGCTTGTCGATCTGGCTGTCGTTCAACAGGCCGGATTCGGCCGCCAGCGGCACTTCCTCGTGCGCGTTGGGGTCGAACAGGCGGATGATTTCGCCGTCGATGCCGATCGCGCGCGGAATCCAGATGTATTGGCCGAAGGCCTTGGTGACGCGCTCGGCGATGCTCGTCTTGCCGTTGCCTGCCGCGCCGAACAGGAACAAGCCGCGGCCCGAGTTGATCGCCGGTCCCAGCCGCCGCAGCATGCGCTTGTTGATCAACAGATCGGAAAAGGCGTGTTGCAGATCGTTCGACCGTCGGATGCTGCTTGGTCAGCGATTGGGCCTCGACGGCCACGATGTAGTCTTTGAGCGAAACCGGCGCGGCGCCGAAGTACGTGCAGTGATCGGCCAGTCGCCGGGCCCGTTCGCGGCCGATGTCGGTCAACTGGTAGAGGTAATCGTTCATGGGGGCGGCGCCCTTGTGGACGATGAGCTGGTCCGATTTCATTTCGCGCAACAGCTCGTCGACGATGCCGAACGGCAGCCGGACGTGGTCGCTCGATCTGCCGGCCCGTCGTATCTCCCCGAGACAAGAGCAACTTGAGAATCAGCCCTTCGACGGCGCTGGTCGTCAGCTGAGCGGCCAAAAACGAGGTCGGCTCCTGCGGGACGAATGCGTCGCGATCGGCCTGTTGCAAGGCGGCCTGAGCCGCATCGGGCGTGGCCCCTTCGGCAACCTCGCGCAGATGATCGAGCAACTGATCCAGCTTCTCGTCGTCGGCGGCCGGCGGTTTGTCCGGCACCGATTCGTGATGCGGTTGCGAGGCCGCCACGGCGGCCCACGGGTTGCCCTCGGCGGTGCCCCCCTGTCCGGCCAGGCGTGCCAACAAATTGTCGCTCGATATTTCAGCCATGGTGCTCACTGCCAGTCAAAGCGCGATCCCATGCCGCCGGGAGATCCGTCGGCTATCGCAAAGTTAGGTCGCGTTTCACGATCGGTCAAACCTGCTGTAGTCACGCGCCGAGTCGCGCTTCTTGAGGCCGTTTTGTCGTGACTTTCGCCCCACGTCCCGGCCGGCAAGCACCGCAGACAGACCGTCCGCGTTGCGATACAATGCGGCATATTGCGGCCCAATCGCGCCACAGATCGATCTAATCAAAGGCAGGGTTCTTATGTCCACCGAGCGAGTGAAGGATCCTTTTGGGGCCCGCGACCGGTTCGAAACCGGGCAGGGTCAGGCGAGCCTATTTCGGCTCTCGAAGCTGGAGAGTCTGGGCCTTGCCAAGATCGCCGCGCTGCCGTTTTCGATCCGCGTGCTGCTGGAATCGGTGCTGCGCAACTGCGACGGCTATCGAGGTGACGCGAAGCAGGACGTGAAGAACCTGGCCGGCTGGAACGCCGCCGCGCCGGCCCAGGTCGAAATTCCCTTCAAGCCGGCCCGCGTCGTGCTGCAAGACTTCACCGGCGTGCCGTGCGTGGTCGACCTGGCCGCCATGCGCGGCGCCATGAAGCGGCTGGGCGGCGATCCGAAGAAGATCAATCCGCTGGTTCCGGTCGACCTGGTGATCGATCACTCGGTGCAAGTCGATCACTTCGGCAGCGCCGACGCGCTGCGATCTGAACGTCGATCTGGAGTTCCAGCGCAACCGCGAGCGCTACGAGTTCCTGCGCTGGGGCCAGAAGGCGTTCAACAATTTCCGCGTCGTGCCGCCGGCGGTCGGCATCGTGCACCAGGTGAATCTCGAATATCCTGGCCAAGTGCGTCTTCCTGCGCGACGATCGACGGCGGCCCGGTCGCCGTGCCCGATACGCTGGTCGGCACCGACAGCCACACCACGATGATCAACGGCCTGGGCGTGGTCGGCTGGGGCGTCGGCGGCATCGAGGCCGAGGCCGTCATGCTCGGCCAGCCGCTGTACATGCTGATGCCCGAAGTCGTCGGCTTCGAGCTGACCGGCGAACTGCCGCCGGCAGCGACGGCCACCGACCTGGTGCTCACCGTCACGCAAATTCTGCGCAAGGAAGGGCGTCGTCGGCAAGTTCGTCGAGTTCTTCGGGCCGGGCGTCTCGAACATGAAGCTGGCCGATCGGGCCACGATCGGCAACATGGCGCCCGAATACGGCGCCACGATGGGCTTCTTCCCGGTCGACGACGAAACGCTCGACTACCTGCGCCGCACCGGCCGCACCAAGGCCGAAGTCGAGCTGGTCGAGCGCTACTACGAAGGAGCAGCAGCTGTTCCGCACCGACGACGGGCCCGAGCCGAAGTTCACCAAGACGCGTCACGCTCGATCTGGGCACGGTCGAGCCGAGCCTGGCCGGTCCGAAGCGGCCGCAAGATCGCGTGCCGCTGCGAGCGATGAAGGCCTCGTTCCGCAAGGCGCTCGCGGCGCCGATCGCCGAGCGCGGTTTCGCGCTCGACGAAGCCAGTGCTCAAGCGCACCGCGCAGGTCGCGCGACAACGGCCATTCGACCGACGATCGGCCACGGCGCCGTCGTGATCGCCGCCATCACCAGTTGCACCAACACCAGCAATCCGTCGGTCATGCTCGCCGCCGGCCTGCTGGCGAAAAAGGCGGTCGAGAAGGGGCTGAAGGTCGAAGCCGCACGTGAAGACCAGCCTCGCGCCCGGCTCGCGCGTGGTGACCGACTACTTCGAGAAGGCCGGGCTGACCAAGCCGCTCGAAGCGCTCGGCTTCTACACCGTCGGCTACGGCTGCACGACCTGCATCGGCAACAGCGGCCCGCTGCCCGAGCCGGTGGCCAAGGCCGTCACCGACGGCGACCTGGTGGCGGCGGCCGTGCTCAGCGGCAATCGCAACTTCGAAGGCCGCATCAATCCGCTGGTGAAGGCCAACTATCTGGCCAGCCCGCCGCTGGTCGTGGCCTACGCCCTGGCCGGCACGACCGACATCGACTGGCGCACCGAGCCGCTGGGCAAGGGCAGCGACGGCAAGGACGTCTATCTGAAGGACATCTGGCCGACGCACGAGGAAGTTGCAGAAGACGATCGACGCGTGCGTGCTGCCCGAGATGTTCCAGAAGCGGTACGCCAACGTCTTGACGGCGAACGAGAAGTGGAACGCAGTTGCCCGACCAGCGAAGGCGAGCTGTACGAGTGGGATCCCGACAGCACGTACATTCAGGAGCCGCCGTTCCTGGTCGATCTGGCACGCCGAAGCCGGCGCCGATTCAGCCGATCGCGGCAGCGCGCGTGCTGGCGGCGTTGGGCGATTCGGTCACGACCGATCACATTTCGCCGGCCGGCTCGATCGCGGCCAAAGAGCCCGGCCGGCAAGTACTTGATCGAGCACGGCGTCGAGCCGCGCGATTTCAACAGCTACGGCGCCCGCCGCGGCAACGATCGCGTGATGACGCGCGGCACGTTCGCCAACATCCGCATTCGCAACCTGCTTGGCGCCCGGCACCGAAGGGGGCGTCACGCGCCATCTGCCCGACGGCGACGCGATGACGCATCTACGACGCGGCGATGAAGTACAAGGAGGAAGGCGTGCCGCTGGTCGTGCTGGCCGGCGCCGAATACGGCACCGGCAGCAGCCGCGATTGGGCCGCCAAGGGCACGTTGCTGCTGGGCGTGCGCGCCGTGATCGCCGTCAGCTTCGAGCGCATCCACCGCAGCAACCTGGTCGGCATGGGCGTGCTGCCGCTGGAGTTCCCGCACGGCCAGACCTGGCAATCGCTCGGCCTCACCGGCGAAGAGACTTTCGACATCCCCGGGCTCGACGAGCAGCTGCAGCCCGGCGCGATCGCTGGACGTCGTCGCCACGGCAGCCGACGGCTCGACCAAAAAGTTCGCCTGCCGCGTCCGCATCGACACGCCGGTCGAACTCGACTACTACCGCAACGGCGGCATTCTGCAGACGGTGCTGCGAAAACTGCTCGCGAGTTGACGCAAAGCGCCGATACTAGCCCGACGCGCAAGCGAGGGTTCTTCGTCGCGTTTCCCTCGCTTGCGCTTCGGGCTAATATCGGAAAATGCGCACGACATTTGATCGCGCCGTCGGCGCCCGCTAATTCGGGTGCGCCAGTTCCTGGCCGACCAGTTCCAGGTTGTCCTGGTAGTAGGCGATCGCTTCGGCCGGGTTGAGATTGAACAGTGCCCGGCCGTCGGTGGCCCAATTGCCCCGCTCGACGCGGAACACGGCCGTGGCGGCCCGCAGGTTGCCGACGGCCTCGACGTCTTCCATGCCGCCCCCCTCGATGGCTTCGAACCCGATGGTCACGCTGACGAACGCCGACAGCTCGCCGCTGCGACGATGCCGCACGTAGATTACGTCGTCGTCAAAGTCGGCGCGAACCCAATCCAGCCCGCGGGGCTTCCCGCTTTGCCCGGCCAGTCGCAGAAACCGGGCTTCCAGATGCTCACGCTGCCGATGAAAATCCTTGCGCGCGCGGGCCAACTCGTGCTCACGAATGCGGGCTCGTACGGGCCGCCACGCCAATGCGACCAGCGTCAACACAACGATGCACCCGACTAGTGCCGCCGGCCACCACGCATTCATCGCGACGCTCTCCTCTCGCTCAGCAATCGGAGCCAGGATCGTATCTGATCCCTGAATTCTACTCTCCGAGGGCGCGATGACAAGCAACGCTCAAGGCGGCTCCCGCCGGGCTCACACCCGTGGCCGGCCGCGACGGGCCTGTTCAGCACGCTCCCTTCTGCTATGATACGGCGGTCCGCTGGGGCGGGTACGTGTGTCCCTGCCGGTGGTTTGTGTCTTCCGCTCAGGAGAGTCGTAGCATGTCGTTAGGTAAGATCAAGAAGCTGGTCCAAGACAAAGGATTTGGATTCATCCAGACCGATTCCGGTGAGGACGTCTTTTTTCACCATTCGACGGTGGCCGATCAGGGTTTCGACAATTTGACCGAAGGACAGCAGGTCGAATACACAGTCGAGCAAGGCCAGGCGCCCAAGGGCAAGGGTCCCAGGGCCGCCTCGGTAACACCCGCGTAATCGCTGGCTGGCGTCGCTGACGCCCGCGCGATTGATTGTGCCGATTCCAGCCGTCGCTTCGGTTTGCCTGGCCGGTTGCTTCGCCACCAGCGGGCTCGTAGGGCAGAAGTCAGGCGGGTTGGGGCCTTTGGGCTCCCGCCCGCTCTACTTCTTGCGCCGCCGTGCATGATGTGCCGCGTCGGGTCGCGTCGCAATCGCTATCGAACGCAGACCTGGCCGGTGGTGGCTCGGGAGACTTCACTTGCCGATCCTCGGTGCGCACATGTCCATCGCCGGCGGATACTATCGCGCCGTCGAGTCGGCCGCCGCGTGCGGCTGCGATTGCGTGCAATTGTTCACCAACAACCGCCCAAATTGGACTCAGCAAGAGTCCATTGAATGCGATCCATCTGCAAGGCGTAGCTGAACCGCCCGGGCCGCTCGGTTTTGCGGGGACGGGTCGGTTTTGCGCTAGCCGGGTGGAACGTCGATTCCCAATATAGCGTGACTCGCTGAAAAAGTCGACGCAATGCCTCGCCCTTTTCACGCTGCTCAAGAGCGGGATATTCGAGTAGTAGGGTTTTGCGCTCGGCGTCTTGGTCCGCCTCAGCTTCGGCCAAGTCATTTAGCCGCTTCGACAACGGAACAGTGCGGGGCATCCACTCAGCGATCTGGGCTTCAAGGCGGTCGGATTCGGCCTTCAGCACGCCCCGTTGAAGCTCTGTCGCTTGTGCCCACGCCTTCGTGTAGCTCGCATGTTCTCGGCGCAAGTCAACTAGCTTAATTTCGGCCGACGAGACCGCCATGCGTTCAGCCGACTCAATCGCTTCCCGGAGTTCGAGCAAGGAATCTGGCAATTGCCTCGCAAAAGCGGACCCCGGGACCGGATCAAAATATGTCTCCGGCTCGCAATAGAATCGGTGCGTCTGCTTTCGGAGCTTCATGTAAACGTCAGTCGGCAAATCGTAATTGCGGTTCAAATGGTCGCAAAAGCCGTTAATGGCGTCCTTGAACCACTCTTGCCACCGACTCTCAATCTGGACGTCACTTTGGCCCAAATTTGCCAGACGCTGCTCTATGTTTGCACGAGCTTGACCGCTCTGTACATCGTCAAACTGCAAGTCTCGCTTCTCGATTTCTTGAAGCAATAGCCGTTCGGCATCCTCGTGCGAGATGCGATGGTAGCCGCACGAAACCGGGTGGCCATTGGAGCGACCCTTCATGTATGTCGAGCAAACATAAACGACACGCGGCTGCTTAGTCGCCGGGTCGCGTTCCGTCCGGCCAACCATTCCTTTGCCACAGTGGCCACAAACGAAAATCTGTTTGAGATAATAGGCCGGGTTCCGCGGCGAAAAGCTCGTACTTTGACATTCACTTTTTAGTTTGGCTTGTGCCAAATCCCAGGTCGCACGGTCAATAAGGGCCTTATGAGTGCCCTCTTTAATTAACTGTTTCTCGACAGGGCGGTTAATTTCCTCGGCTTGCCCTTTTAGCGCAACTATGGTTCCTTCGGCATCAAACGAATGTAGCTCGCCAGTTTGAGTTTTGCCGTATCGGGTATCGCCCGCATAGGCTGCATTGCAAAGAATCTCCGTTACGAGCGAGTGCGTGAATGGACGGGCGTAGTGCGTCCGGCCCGACTCATTTAGGCGCATCGAAATCTTGCGGCGTGATAGTCCAACTCGCGTGTAAAGGTCGAAGACAAGTCGCGCTGACTCAACAAATGCAAGATTCGTGCTGGGCACTAATTTCATGATATCGGACTTGCCCTTTCGGGGAATCTTTTGGTTTTTCGGACCAGGAACCAACACACCATCGTCAGCCAGAGAAAAGACTTGCCCCATGAACCGACTAACGGGCTGCCATACCCACAGCAGCGTTCCGCTTGACGAATAGCACGCCTTCCCAAAGCCGAAAGGTTGCGTGCCGCTGGGCCAACTTCCGGTGTCTTTGAAATTGTTGACCTTTGTTCGCATCGAGTAATACGACAGGTCGAGAAGCTCGATTTCGGACTTGTAGCTATTAATCATCCCGATGATTTCAGTTGCGAAATCATCTGCGGCCACGTCCATGTTCGCTCGCAAGTCAAACAACCGAGTGCCGTTTTCACGGAGAAGGCCCAAAATCTTAAAGAATTCGACCCGGTTGCTTGTGCCAAATCGATTTTGCGATTCAATGTAGACGGTCCCCACGGAGCCGGCCTCGACTAATTCAAGCAGGCGGTTAAACTCCGCGTTTCCGCGAACCTTGCGACGTTTAACCGTACCTGTGAACCATTGGTCCTGGGCTACCGAGACGCCTAATTTCGTTAGGCCATTTTTGACGTTGGCGATTTGGGCTTTGTATTCCTGCTCATCGCTGCTCTTGCGGATGAAAACAAGGTCGATCTTTTCTACTGCGGCCTTGAGCATCGTCCTTGACCTTCCCCTTGACCGTGGCAAAAGAAAAACGAGGGCGGCTTGGCCATCCGGTCAAGGATGAAACGGCCCGGCTTGGGTCATGACTCCTTTGCCGTGCCGCCCTCTACGTGTGCATTGTAGCAGCCGTCGTGGCCTGTCTAGTGTGCTCGGTTGGCATCAACTAAAAAGTCCGGGGGCGGCGTGTGTGACTGGGGAGAATTAATCCAGCCGCACGCGAGGCGGGCAACAGCCGACTCCGCCCCCGGAGCCGAGAAAGGAACCTAATCGAAGTCATCCCACTCGGGCCGCACTAACGGCTCTTGTGTTCCGTTGCCGTACGTTGCTCCGCTGGGTTGTCGCTCGGGTGCTTGTATTCATTTTCATTTCCAAAGTTCATCGTGGGTCGAATCAACGGTTCCTCGGTCACAGGCGGCTCGGTCACCTGCGGCACGTTCAGCACCATACGATCCGGCTCAATTCTGTGCTTCGATTGTTCAGCGTTCAGCACCATGCGTTCTTCGGCTTCAATTTGGGCGAGAATGTTTTCGACGTTTTGCTTTGTTCCCGAGATAGAGCCGCCAATCTTCTCGCCGTTCGCCCCGGTACGCTCGTATGAAGCGTGAGCCGAGTTTCCATCGTTCGTTACGTGGGTTTTCATGTCGCACTCCTTTGCTGATTAGATGGTGATTTTTTCCAGAATCTCAAGCGTGTTCTCGTTGTCCTCAATGTTTTTGATGTGAGCCTCTGCCCGCTGCTTGTCCTCTTTCGGCGTGTGCTGCTCAACCACTGAGCGGGCTACCTCGACGGCCTTTTGACGTTGCTTGACGAGCGATTGCAGGTCTTTGAGCTTGGCTATGTCGGTTTCCGCCAGCGGTGGGTCGCCTTGCCTGGCCCGCACTCGGCACACAGCCTCAAGATTGTTTTTGAGGTCTAGGAATTTCGCGGCGGCCTCCCGCAACAACTCCTCGTGGTATTTCAGTTGGATTTTGCTCCGTTTGTACAAGTCCGCTGGCGGCAGCATCCAAGCGCCGCAAGGGTTGCGCTCACGCATAGCGCCATTCGAGAAAACGTAGTAGTGATCGATCAAAAGCCCGTCACCGCCTTGCTCCAAATCCCACTGTTGGACCCGTTGAGATACCGCAATGTTGTCGAATTCACGCATAGCTCAATCTCCTTTTGTTGATCTGGTTTAAAGGGCTCCAACCCGGATTCGATTGCCCGAGGCCACTTCCGCAACCCCGGCCACGGCATTCGCCAAATCGTCGTGCCCGCCTGGGGGATGATCGATGATGTCGCGGCCCCCGGCCCGTGTTCGTCGTTCGAGACTGGCAAGCTGATCGACAAGCGTTTCGTCATCGAGCAATTCGATTTCCCCCGAACACAACCGGGGGAGCAATTCGATGTAGAGCATCGACTTGGGTTTCTCGCTCTTGGTGTACGTGATGCCATTTCCTTCGAACGCTCGGGACACGAACTCCGCGGCGAAATTGTCGCCAGTCACCCGCCGCACTCCGTACCGCCGCAGTTCTTCGGCCATCTGCCCGCAAACCGCGTGAGGCGAGAATGGTGGCCGATACCGACGCAATAAATCAATCCGAACCTTGCGGCCGTCACGGTGGGCGATTGCCAAACTGGCATCATCACCCCGCCCGCCGCTCAGGTCCGCGAAGGCAACGTGCCGGACCCCGGCTTGCGGCAATAGCTGAACGCGATCCTTCACCACGAGGTGTTCAATCACGCTACGGGCGAGGAATTCCCCCACATCGTCTCTAAACTCGCCAAGGTATTCCGACTTGGCGGCTTGCAAGTCCTCTGCTAAGGCCTCGTCAACCACGGACTGCGGTAACGTGGGGTTCATAGTCGTCGATGGGCAGTTCCAAACCAGCACCTTGCCGATGTTATTGCCGTGGTGCTTCGTGAACGTCTTGTAGCAGTAGCCTCGCTTCGCGTATGGCGTGCTGATGCAGATCAGCTTGCCGCCGACCGTGGCCAACGAGGGCTTGATGGCCCGCACAAGTTCCGTATCGCTTTTCACTTTTGATTCGGCGTCGTAGCCGAAGAAGGCAGCTTCATCGACGATTGCCGCCAACAGCGTATATCCGCGAATGGTTCGGTAGTCGCCGGCCAGAATCTCAATTCGGGTTCCGCTGCGAAGCTCGAAGGCGTCTCGGGTCTCGGTGATGACCTCCGACGCCAACATGGGAGCTTCAAAAATGGCCCTGAGGTAGTCTTTGACAATGCGGCCCTGAGTCTTGGTCGGGGCACAGATTGGCACCACACCCCGCTCGCCCTTCGCCAGTTTGCGTTCGTGGCCAGCCAGAACCGCTTCGTAGGCTCCAATGATTGCGGCCGCTCTTGATTTGCCGCTTCGCCGCCCCGTCAGGAACAACGCGGTGTCAAACCCGCTATCTGGCAACCCGTCATATTGCCGCCCCGTGCATTGCTCTACGCATGGCTGGCGTGACTTGGGCACGGGGAGCCCGTACACGACACGGAGTGCCGCGAGCCAGTTCCACCAACTCGACAATTCGCCTTCGGCGTTGGCCAGGAACGGCCGAAAGAGGTTCTCATCCTTGATGGCCTCGATGATATTCATCGATTGCTCCCAACATAGGATTTCAAATCCATCGTTTTCTTGGGCATCTTGCGTTCCAGACCAAGCGTCTTGAGCAGGCCCAGCAGCGAATTGCACATTTGGGCATAAACCCCAGGATCAAATTCGCCAGTGTCCGCCGCAGTGATCTCCATCGTTTCAAGCTGAACACCAACGAACACGGCTCGTTGGCACAAGAGGTCTTTTTGATGACTGTCGGCGTCGCAATGCTCCTTTAGCTCCTCGTACCGCCGCTTGATTTCCTTGACGAGCGACACCCGGCCATCGATGGAACCCCAAAACCTTGGCACGAAGTGTGTCGGCAATGCGAGGTCTCGTTTCCGTTTTTCGCGTGACAGACCCATCCTGCATCTCCGTGGTGAGTGGCTTGCACCCTGGCGGCAACACTGTGGGAGATCATTTACGGGCTGTCTACGAGGGGCCAGCGACTAGAGGGCCAAACCAGCTTGCGGCCAAAGGGGTTGGCAATTTTTTGGCCAGTTGTGCGGCGGACGGTTATGATGGCCCCATGAGCGAAGGTGCACCAAAAAAGGTCATCTACAAGATCACCTACCCGAACGGGAAAATCTACGTTGGCAAGGACCTGACCGACAGCATCAACTATTTCGGCAGTGCTGATGGCTCACTGATCGCCCAGGACTTTTCGAGGGACCAAAGGCGAGACTTCTTAATCAGGCGGGAAATCATCTGGGAGTCAGACGTCGCCACAGATAGCGAAGTCAGCCGAAAAGAGGTTGAATTGATCCGCGAGTACCACTCGAACGATCCCGCAGTCGGCTACAACCGCTGGCCTAAGCTATTTCCTAATTCTTGATTTCAAATTTGCCCACTACCCCAATCCCACGAGACTAAGGAGAAGTCCATGTCAGATTCAGCAGGCACTGCAAAGGTCGCAAAGCATGGCGAAAAAATGATTGAGGTCCGCGTTCGCTTTTGGACCGATGCCTTAGCAAAGGAAAAGAAAACCTTGCTGCCGAAGCACGCTTGGGATTGCGGGACTGTGGACATGCCGACCAATAAGTCGCATGGCATCGCAAGCGGATCGACGTTGCCGTTCAACTCAATCCTTGATCTACAGGCCGTCATCGGCAGGGTTCTCTTGGAGCATGGAGTTGAGCTGCACGCTGGCTCGAAACTGCGAAAACTGATTCGGCCCACACCGGGGAAATCCGGCTAGGCCGGCCCTATAATGCCCATGCCCGAAGGTCTCGGAAACCTCACGTCATACCGAATGCACTAGAGACTCCTTGCGATGATCTGCTCAAGATGCGGTAAAGAAATCTCAACGGCCGGTACCATTTGCCCATACTGCAAGCACAACAAAAGGCAGGACGTGGACGCATGGATGCTCGGCCATATCTTTGGCCTTATCGGGGCCGCGATTGGATTCACAATTTTCCTTTTACTAGTCAAATATGTCGATTTGTTCACATTTCATTGGTATTCGATAAGGTCGTGGTTCTGGAGTTCTATGGCTTTTGTGGTCCCCGTAAGTGTCGGATGGGGAATCGCGAATGAAATCGGAGAGCAAACCTCACGGCACTTTGCACGGCGGAAGGGAAAACGCTAGATCGCAAATCCCCCCACGGCCTTTGCCGTGGAAAAAAGATCGCCTGCCCCCGCAAAGATATGCGTGCGAGCAGCAAAAGGCGGCGGGGGTCACGTCAGCTTCATTTCTTGCTGGCGTGCAAGTCGCTGAGGTTGATGTCGTCGCGTGCCAAGGCATCGTAGATGGCCTGCCTCGACTTGCCGAGCTTGGTGGCAATGGCACCTACGCCTAGCCCGGCCCGCACCATCGGCACGATGTCGGTCGCGAACAGCTTGGGGCGTTTGCCAAGCTTTACGCCCCGTGCCTTGGCGGCATAGAGCCCTCGCTTGGTGTTCTCCCTCAGGTTGTCGCGTTCCATCTGTGCAACCGCGAACAGCACGCTGGCGATTAGCTGGCCAACGGAGCCGTTGAAGTCGAGTTGCTGGGCAATGGCCACCACTCGTACGTCCTTGTCGAGCCACTCGCAGAGGATGTTGATGCCGTCACGTAGCGAGCGGCTCAAGCGATCCAGCTTCCATACCACCACGGTCTTGATCTTGCCATTGAAAATATCCTTTTGAAGTTTTTCGAATGCTGGGCGCTTGGTTGTGGCCCCCGATAAGCGATCCTGATACCAACGTGCATCGTCGATACCGTGCCCCCGTAGGTAGTCCTCGATTGCCTTCATCTGCGACTTGATGCCCTTCTCTTGATCCAGCGTCGATACGCGGACGTAAACTGCTACGCACATTGCCTTGCCCTTTCATGTTGGCTGTCGTGCCCCACGTTGCCCTGTCACGCACGCACGGGGCTGGTTTGGGCCTTGGGTGTGGCTTGCCAGCCCCGTGCAGCGATAGGGGCAAATCGTGCGTGACTACTTCGCCTTGGGTTTTTTGGCGAACCCGTCATCGGACTCGACCACTAGCTCTTTGCCGACCACGAACTTGAGGTGGCTCTTAACCCGGCCGAGTGGCAAACCAGTTTCCTCGGCGATAGCCGTGGCGGTTTTTGCCTTGGGTCCGATTGCCGCATTGATGGTGGCAGCCTGCGAACCAACTCGGCACCCGAGGCTGTCTCGGGCTGGCGGCTCCTTCTTGGTGGCCTCGGCCTTGGGCGGGTCTTGCACCGCGACAGCGGCTTGGGTTTCCTCGGCGGGGGCTTCGGCTTGGGCGGCTTGCTTCTTCTTGGCCATCGTTCTGGTCTCCATGAAAAGGGTGAGTGTGAACAACCGTACACCCACAATATACGACCCCCTCCGATGGGTGTCTACGATGGTAGTCAGATTTTTGCCAAGTTTATGGTCCGCTAAACTGGGCAACGATTGGCAGAAACGAACCCCGTGGAAAACCAACGAGCACGGGGGCCGAAACGCTGCACCCCTAAAGTTCACACGAGCGGCCGGGCCATCGGTTGATGTGGGCTCGGGCTGACTCGATGTCACGACCGATTGGCGATTGCCGCTTTCGCCTCGTCATTGATGACTGATCGGCTTCGGCCCAAAGTGCATCAACGATCTGACAGGCTCGGTGATTGAGGGTGGGGTCTCTCGGCGAGGAAGTGTCTGTTGTGGGGCTTTTGGGTTTCGGAATTGACCGCAATGTGCTTTTGCACGACACTCAGTGTGCTGTTTTATTGATCCGAGCCATTCATATTAATTCGGGCAAACAAGCAGCGGAGCGGGATTGGCACATGATTAAAAGCATTGCAATCAAGAACTTCAAAAGCCTCCGCAAGGTATCAGTCGATCTAGAACCGATTACGGTTTTGGTTGGCCGTGGCGGCACTGGCAAGAGCAACTTTCTCCAGGCGATTGCATTCGTTCGCGATTGTTTGTTGAAGAAGAACGACGCTATTCGACAGGACGGCGGTTGGACCAGATTTCTTTGTGCGACGGCATTGCCGAC
Organism: uncultured Planctomycetia bacterium; assembly: GCA_963801675.1. Taxonomy (GTDB): domain Bacteria; phylum Planctomycetota; class Planctomycetia; order Pirellulales; family PALSA-1355; genus PALSA-1355. The sequence continues at coordinate 4,277,071 of CAWDFN010000001.1, read as the reverse complement.
GCGAAAGGACAGAACGCCAGAGATTGAGTTCACGGTGCGGTTCAGTATTCCTGGTCAAGAAGGCGATTTTCAATACAAGTTGATGGCTGTGGCTGATGTGCACAACATGAACACTGTGTACTTTCCTCGGGAAGCATTGTCGCATGGCGACGATACGATATTCGACAGAGATGGCAGTGTATGGGCCAAGCCGCCCGCTTTGAGACCTTTACCACTAACCAATCCGATGACATTGGAGTTAGCTAGCGGAATTCCCGAGGTCGGTCTCTCGTTTTTAATCCTAACTGCTGGAATTGGTTGCTATGACTTCAATGGCGATGTACTGCGGACGAAACCAAATCAGTCGAGGCAGAACCCACGTGAGCCCGGTCTTGCAGATGATGCGAACAATTACCTTCAATGCTTTGAAAACATTAGCCGCAATTTGCAGAAAGCCTCCGCACAGCAGGAGATCATTGCGGCATTACGCAAGCTAAAGCCGAGCCTAATTGGATTAGGGGTCGCGCCGCAGGAGCGCGATCACGTGAACGTTTCATTGGGCTTCGAAGACAAGACGATCGTGTTTGATTTGTCTCAAGAGTCGGAGGGGTTTCGACGTTTTTTGGCCCATCTAATTGCGCTTCATCAGGTTCCCGCGAAGTCGCTCGTGACTTTCGAGGAGCCAGAAAAAGGGTTGTATCCGGGTGCGTTGTCAGCATTGGCAGACCAAATCAAAGCATTCCCCGCAACGACGCAAGGCCAAGCGATACTTACGACACACAATCCGCTGCTGCTAGATTATTTTGAGCCAGAGCAAATCCGCGTCGTTGACATGCATAATCTAGAAACTCAGATTGGGCCAGTATCGCGGCCTCAACTCGAGGCACTGCGAGAACATCTTGAAACGACTGGCGAGCTACTGACCGTCAATCCCGCACAAGTAGCGTCCGATGAAAATGAATGAAGATCATGAAGCGACTCGTGCTTTTTGTAGAGGGCGACGCCGATGTTGATGCCGTGCCCATTTTGGTTCGGAAGATTCTCACAGACTTAGACCTTTGGGACTCGGTAATTCTTGAAAAAGCACCCTTCAGGATCGGCAGTAGCTACTCCATCTCCGGCAAGCACAAAGCGAAATGGGTGAACCATCTCAAATCTGCGATGAAGCGGCGAGATGTTGGTGGCGTTCTCGTAATCCTTGACGGTGACGCTGACGACTGGGAGGGTCAAAAGCCATTTTGTGCGTCGATTGCGGCTCGTACATTGGTCGAACGTGCGAAGGAAACCGGGGCCGGGACTACCTATTCGCTGGGACTTGTATTCGCCTGCTTGGAGTACGAGTCATGGTTGCTGGCCGTAGTCGAATCACTGGCGGGCAAACGACTATCTGACGGGCGAAGTGGGGTGTTGGCCGGTACTCAGCGATACGAGGGCGACCTTGAATCGGCTCCACGCGGGGCCAAAGAGAAGTTCAATGACCTGCTGGGCAGGGTTTACAAAGAGACGTTGGATCAAGCGGAATTGACAAAGCTGGTTGACCTGGCGGAAATTCGGGAGCGTGGAATGAGATCCTTCACTCGGCTGGAAACCGCGATCAAGCAATTGGCCGGGGCGTGCAAATCTGGGAGCCATCTTGCTACACCGCCTTCGTGATTCGGCTGGCGTGTTCATCTCCGCTTGGCTCGTCGAAGCTCTTTGCGATATCGGGCGCTAGCCTCCGCAGCTTCCTCCATCCGCCGTTCCACACCGCGACGGAACTCATCACATAGCCCGACTGAATAGAGATTGGCGGTTCTCAGGGACTCAATCGAAATGCGGCGAAGAAACTTCCGAAACACCTTGAGGATGTCCCGCTCGATGGACTCCCGCTCGCGACGCTCCTCGATTTGGTCTGGTGTCGGTTCCCTCGGCTCCCGCTTGTGCCGCAATATCTTGAGCGCCCGATCAAGGGTCAGCTTTGAGTTGCTGGCCACGATTGGCCTCAGCCTCCGCCAGTGTTTGGCGATCCGCATATAGTGGCGATAGGTCTGCGGCGACTCCGTGCGTTCGCACAGCCAGGCATCCCACTCGCCGTATGGCACAAGTGATTTGGCCTTGCGGAGTGCGTCACCAGCTTCCTTGGCGAAATAAATCGCGTTTTGAAGTGATTTGATTACTTGGCGGTGACATTGATCGGCCCGAGCGAGTAAATCATCCGGCGTCGGCCTCGGCGAATTGTCGGACTGGGAGAATAATGGGTCCTTATAATTCTGCTTCGGGCGTGCGGTCTTGGTGTTGGTTGCGATCATTTCAAAATTCCTGTCGATTTGAGGGTTGTTGGTTCAGGAAAAGAGCCACAAATAACACGAGGAATGAATGGCAAACGCAAGAGGCTAGTGGGCAGCCGGGGGCCTAGTGGATTGGTGTCGGTGTGTGCTGAATTTGTGTAGGGTGTGTGTTGGGTTTATGTGGGGTGTGTACTAATGGTTTTCCGTCGCGGCTACTTTCCACGACAATTTCTGGACGTCTCCGGGTCTTCTGAACGATAAGGGCAACTCGATCACCGTCTACAGGGAAGAAATGGCCCAGTCGTCATCGGTGGATCGCAATCCATCGGCTGACGGTCCTACGCGGCACGTCTGTCTCGCCAGCAATTTGGCCGAGTTTCAATCCGCGCGAATGCAGTTTGAGGACCAACGGCAGCATCTCTTCTCTTCGCCGCTTCTTATCGCCTGGCTTTGCAATTGGCTCTGCGACCGGCGGGCGTCCGCCCTTGTGGCCTACGGCTTGCTGACCCCGTTTACTCTGGTTTGACTTAACCTTGGAGGGCGGTGAGTCGGGATGCAGCAGGGTCAATAGCGGCACGCCACCCGTCCAAAAAACAAGGTCCGCCAAGTCGCATTCCCGAGCCTGGGCCGTTGGGTTCAACTTCGGTTCATAGGCGGGATGACGTACGAACCTATCCGTTTCAGTGGCCAATAGCTTCGCCCCATGCTTTTTCGCCAACTCAGCAGCACGAACCAATTCCACCACCCAACTTCCGCGGGGTCGATTGCGGGAACAATCAGAACAATCGAAACCGAGCACGATACATCGATGGACGCCGACGACATTCACCCTTCGTTTCGTCGCCGCATTTCGGAGGGTTGCTTCGAGGTCATCTAAATGGGGAGCATTCTGCCGGTGGCTTTCTCGGCACCATAACACAACGTTGTCGCCCGGTTGAATTTCCGCCTCAAAGTGGCTGATGTACTTGCTCGCTGTGCCCGATTCCAATCGCCGCTTTGCCGAAACAAGATTGCGTCCATTCTTCATCACCGTCTCCTTTCACGGTTCCTTGAAAAAAGCGGGTGGGCAGGCGGGCAAGGATTTCCCGCTCTTCGGCCCGTCGGCCTAGCCCCCGCAAAAAACTATCGGTGTAGGTTGCACATTGTTTTGTCCTGGCCAGCTAAGGCCGTTGTCGCACCGTGTCACGCCTTTACAATGTGCTAGGGTGCCCGCAGCCCCAGTTGCAGCAACCGCAAGCGACAGGCCCAATGTCTAGGAGCGTTGGCGTTGGCAATTCTTGGTTCTCACACTTCGGCCGCTGGTGGCCTCTATAGAGCTGTCGAGCGTGCCCACGCTGTTGGGTGTGATTGCGTACAACTTTTCACCGGGAACCCCCGAGCATACCCAAAACTCGAAAAAGTCGTCCAATCTGGTGGGTTGTTAACCAAGAACAATAATCAGTGGCGCGCCAAGGAGCTGACCGACGAAGACGCCGACAAGTTCCAATCGGCCCTGGCACGCCTGGGCATTCAATGCCCCATCGCCCACGATTCCTACCTGATCAACCTGGCCAGCCCCAACCAGGAATTGTGGGCCAAGTCGGTCGAGGCTTTTCGCGTCGAACTGCTCCGCGCCGAAAAGCTGGGAATTCCCTACGTCGTAACCCACCCCGGCGCGTTCACCGACAGCTCCGAGCAGGCCGGCATTGAGCGCGTGATCGAAGCGCTCGACCTGGTCCATCGCGACACCGCCGGCATCAAGGCTTGCACGCTGTTGGAAAACACGGCCGGCCAGGGGACGTGTCTCGGTTGGCGATTCGAGCAACTCTCGGCCATCATTCAGGGTGTCCAAGAGCGCGACCGGCTGGGCGTCTGCCTCGACACCTGCCATGTCTTCGCGGCCGGCTATCCGCTGGCGGCGGCGCACGAGTACGAGTCGACGATTGCTCAACTGGCGAAAATCGTCGGCCTGGATCGCGTGAAGGCCATTCACGTCAACGACAGCAAACAGCCCTTGGGTTCGCGCGTCGACCGCCACGCGCACATCGGCCGCGGCCAGCTGGGCCTCGAGCCGTTTCGCCATCTGCTGAACGATCCCCGCTTCCGACACACGCCGATGTACCTGGAAACGGCCAAGGAAGAGGAGGGGGATGAGGAGATGGACGTCGTGAATCTGCGCGTTCTACGCGGACTGATCGCCGCGTGATGCCGCGCCCGCTGACGTCGGGTCGGGTCAGTTCTTGCGCGACGCACGAATCAGCAGCACCGGGATGTCGGTGCGATGCCGGACTTCGCTGGCCACGCTGCCGAGGATCAGATCGCCGATCAGTCGATGGCCGTGCGTCGACATGGCAATCAGATCGCAGTTTTCTCGCTCGGCGATGGCCAGGATTTGATCGGTCGGCTCGCCACACTCCAAAATCGCGTCCACGACAAAGCCCTCGGCTGCCAGCTCCGATTGGCGGCGCTCCAGGTATGCGCGATCGTCGCGCATTTCATCGGACTCGTCCAAGCCCAGGCGTTCCTGATTTCGGGCCATGAATCCGTCGGCGACGTGCAGCAGGGTCAGCCGGCCCTTCGTCAGCCGCGCCAGGCCCCGGATGTGATTGAGGATGGCCTCATCGGCGGGTGAATTATCCAGCGGAATCAGGATATGTTGATACATCGCGGCAACGCGGGGGCTTGGATTCGAATCATCGTGACTAGGGGGAACCGGCGAAGAAGATTTCCGTCAGCAGGTACGCGTTCAATAATACGATGATCGCCGTCACAAACCAAGCCAGCGCCGCGATCGCGGGGCGATTGGCAAACTGCCCCATTTTGCGGCGGTCGGAGGTGAACATCACCAGAGGCACCACCGCGAAGCTCAGTTGCATCGACAAGATCACCTGGCTCAAGACCAGCAATTGACCCACGCCACTTTCACCATATAGCACCGCCACGACCACGGCCGGCACGATGGCCACCATGCGAGTCAGCAAGCGGCGGACCCAAGGCCGCAACCGCAGATCGAGAAAACCCTCCATCACGATCTGCCCCGCCATGGTTCCGGTGAGCGTCGAGTTCTGGCCCGAAGCCAATAGCGCCAGCGCGAAGAACGTGCTGGCGAACTGAGCTCCCAGCACCGGCGTCAGCAGCTTATAGGCATCGCCGATGTCGGCGACGTTCGAATGTTCGGTGTTGAAAAACGTGGCGGCGCTGATAACCAGGATGGCCGCGTTGATGAAGAACGCGAACAATAGCGCGACCGTCGAATCGATCGTCGCAAATCGCACCGCCATGGCCTTGCCCCGATCGTTGCGCTCGAAGGCCCGAGTCTGCACGATGCTCGAGTGCAGGTACAAGTTGTGCGGCATCACCGTGGCCCCCAGAATTCCGATGGCCAAGTACAGTTTTCCCGGATGCGTGATAATTTCTGTGCTCGGCACCAGCCCGGCCAGCAAAGGTCCCAGCGCCGGACCGGACACCACGATCTCATACGCGAAACACAGCCCGATGACCGCGATCAGGCTGGCCACCAGCGCTTCGATGTAGCGGAAACCCTTGTTCTGCAAGAACAACACGATCACGACGTCCAGCGCCGTCAACACCACGCCCATCGGCAAGGGAATGCGGAAGAGCAAATTCAGCGCGATCGCCGAACCGAGCACTTCGGCCAGATCGCAGGCAGCGATCGCGATTTCGCAAATCACCCAAAGTGCCAGCGACACCGGCCGCGAAAAGTGGTCGCGGCAGGCTTGGGCCAAATCGCGCCCCGACACGATCCCCAGCTTCAACGACAAGTGCTGCAACAGGATGGCCATGAAATTGGAGATCAACACGACCGACAGCAACGTGTATCCAAATTGCGCACCGCCCGCCAGGTCGGTGGCCCAGTTGCCCGGGTCCATATAGCCCACCGCCACCATCAACCCAGGGCCCGAAAAAGCCAGCAACTTTCGCCAGAAACCGCGCTGCGAAACCGGCACGCTCGAGTGCGCTTCGCCCAGCGACGGGCTGCGAACGTTTTGCCGCCAGCCGGTCTGTGCCAACGACTCGCCAGCGTCGCGGGGTCCACTCGAATTGGACGCGTTTTCTTTCATGCGTCGAGGCTTTGGTGCGTCGCGGCGGAACCGGCGCCCCGTCGCGGCGTTCGCGTAAGGGGCGATGCCATTATCTAGTATATCGGCCGCTGTTTCCATTCCATAAAAACATAATTTTGGCTAACAAAAACGTAAGGTTTCTCGGGTGGGTCCGCGCTGCTGCAACGATTGTGGCGCGCCCGCTGGCGACGAATTTAGCGGGGCCGCCCGGGCGCTCGGAAATAGGCCAATCCTCGCTGCTTTGTGCCGATACTGGGCTGTGCCGTTGGGCCGAAGTTGAATGGTCGTTTGCGTTTCTGAAAAGTTGACTTCCCCTGACAGACCGCTAAATTGAAGTTGGTGACGATTCTCATCCGTGGCTCCCTCCCCACTAGATTGGTCCGTCCGATGGGTTTGACGTATTTCAAGCGTTTCCGGATGGAAATCGATCTGACCGGTCGCAAGTTGACGTCACTCGTTCTGCCGCAGGGATATCGACTGCTGGCATGGGACGACTCGCTGCTGGAGCCGCATGCCGAAGCCAAATATCACAGTTTCCGTAGCGAGATCGACGCGAACGTGTTCCCCTGTCTAGGCGACTGGGCCGGCTGTCATCGCTTGATGCACGAGATTTGCGGTAAGCAAGGGTTCTTGCCTGGAGCCACCTGGCTGATCGCGCATTATTCGACCCGCGACGGCAGCACCGAATACTGTGGAACGATTCAAGGCATTCGCGATTATGCGGGTTTGGGCGCGATCCAAAATCTGGGCGTCACGCCCGAACATCGCGGCCGGCAGCTGGGGTCCTGTCTGCTCATCAAGGCTCTGGAGGGATTCCAAAAGGCCGGCCTCCGCCGCGCCTTTCTCGAGGTCACCGCCCAGAACGAGGGCGCCATACGGCTCTACCAGCGGATGGGTTTCGGCAAGGCGCGAACCGTCTACAAGGCCGTCGAGGTTGCCTACTCCTAGGCTGCCCGCTACGCTCTACGAGCGGCCCGTGGTCGACCCACGGCATGCGTGTCGCCCCAAGAGATCCAGCCAGGAGTGCATGTGAAGGCGCCCATTCTTTCCCACACCTATGGCAATGGCCTCGTCCTGGTGGCGGAGCCGATGATGTCGCTGGAATCGGCCGCGTTCACGTTCCTGGTTCCGGCAGGCTGTGCATCCGATCCCGCGGAATTCTCGGGCCTCGGCTCATTCACTTGCGAGATGGCGCTGCGCGGCGCCGGCTCGCGCGATAGCCGCCAATTCGTGCAAGACCTGGAAAACCTGGGCGTCGAGCGGGGCGAGAGCGTTTCCAACGGCCACACCAGCTTCAGCGGCGCCACGCTCGCCAAGAACCTGATTCCGGCCCTCGAGATTTTCGCCGATCTGCTGCGCCGGCCTCATCTGCCGCCCGACCAGCTCGAAGCCGTGCGCCTCGTGGTGCTGCAGGAACTGCAAGCCATCGAGGACGAGCCCGGACAGAAGGTCATGCTCGAGTTGCGCCGCCACCAATATCCCGACCCCTGGGGCCGTTCCAGCTACGGCGAGGTGGCTTCGCTCGAATCGATCGGCCTGGCACAAATCCGCGATTTTTTCGAGCGCCGCTATTGTCCCAACGGCACGATCCTGGGAGTGGCCGGGCATTTCGATTGGGAACAACTCAAAGACCGCGTCGGCACACTGTTCGACGACTGGCCGCGGCGCCAGCCTAGCGAGCCCGCCACCGGCCGATCGCTGGCCAAACGCGAACACCTGCATCACGAGTCGAACCAGACGCAAATCGGCATCGCATACCCCAGCCTGCCCTATCGGCATCCCGATTATTTTCAGGCTTGGGGGGCCGTCGGCGTGTTGAGCGGCGGCATGAGCTCGCGATTGTTCACCGAAGTGCGCGAGAAGCGCGGGCTGTGCTACAGCGTCTACGCCACGATGCATACGCTGCGCGATCGCGGCAGCGTGTTGTGCTATGCCGGCACCAGCGCCGAGCGCGCGCAGGAGACGCTCGACGTGACGCTGGGCGAATTGACCGGGCTGGCCGCGGGCATGCGAGCCGACGAGTTGGCCCGGCTCAAGGCCCGCATCAAGAGCAGCCTGATCATGCAGCAGGAATCGAGTTCGTCGCGCAGCGGCTCGATCGCCCGCGATTGGTATCATCTGGGCCGCGTGCGCACGCTGGACGAGGTGGGCGCGCTGGTCGACGCGCTTTCTTGCGACAGCATCAATGCCTACCTGGCCGCGCATCCGCCGGGTGATTTCACCATTGTCACGTTGGGCCCCAGCCGTTGGAGGTGCCCGTTGGAGTTTCGTAAGCATTCGCTCGCCAATGGGCTGCAAATCGTGGCCGAGTGCAACCCCGAGGCGCATTCGACCGCGCTGGGCTTCTTCGTGCAGACCGGCGCTCGCGACGAGACCGACGAGGTCGCGGGCGTGAGCCATTTTCTCGAACACATGATGTTCAAGGGCACGCCGACCCGCACGGCCGACGACGTAAATCGCGAGTTCGACGAGATGGGGGCCCACTACAACGCCTTCACCAGCGAAGAGAACACGGTCTACTACGCGGCCGTGTTGCCCGAATATCAAACCAGCGCCGTCGAACTGTTGGGCGACATCATCCGCCCCTCGCTTGCGCGAGGAAGACTTCGACACCGAAAAGCAGGTGATCATCGAAGAAATTCGCATGTACGAGGACCAGCCCCCGTTCGGCGCCGACGACAAGTGCAAGGCGGCCCACTTCGGCTCGCATCCGCTGGGCCGCAGCGTGTTGGGAACGATCCAGAGCGTCGGCGATTTGCCGGTCGAGGCGATGCGGCAATACTTCGAGCGCCGCTACAGCCCCGGCAACATCGCGCTGGTCGGTGCCGGGCGCATCGACTTTTCGACGCGCTGGTCGAAACGGCCGAACGGATCTGCGGCGCCTGGAAGCCGATGGAAGCCCCGCGCGACACGCCCCCCGCTCCGCCCCACCGTGGATTTCAATGCCTGCGCAAGGAAACCGCACGCTCGAGTACGTGCTGCAACTCGCCACCGGACCGGCCGCCGCCGATGACGACCGCTACGCGGCCAAGATCCTGGCCACCATCCTCGGCGACGACTCGGGCAGCCGGCTGTATTGGGCCCTGGTCGACCGGGACTGGCCGAACAAGCCAGCCTTGGCCACCACGACTATCAGGGCGCCGGGCTGTTCATGACCTACATGAGCTGCGACCCCGACAATGCCCAGGAAAACTTGAACCGCATTGCCGAAATCTACGCCCAGGCCGAAAAAGAGGGCGTCACCGAGGCCGAGCTGGCTCAGGCCAAAAGCAAGATCAACTCGCGCGTCGTGCTGGCCAGCGAACGGCCGCGCGGCCGGCTGTTCACCGTCGGCGGCAACTGGATGCAGCGCCACGAGTATCGCACCGTGCAGCAAGATCTACGGTCCATCGACGACGTCTCGCTCGACGCGATGGCCGACGTTTTGGCGCGCTATCCGCTCTCGGTCAACACCACGCTGGCCATCGGTCCGCTGGCGACGCTGACGGCGCCGGCCTGACGTCCTTGCACGAGCTGGCGCCGGCGGCCGGAAGTCGGATTGAGAGACCCGGAAAAATGGTCTACAATCCGCCCACTTCACCTATTATTTCGGAGACTGCCTGGCATGGAACGAACGTTGATCTTGCTCAAGCCCGATTGCATCCAGCGCCGCCTGGCCGGCCGCGTGCTCAGCCGCTTCGAAGACAAGGGCTTTAATATCGTGGCCCTGAAGATGATGCGCATCACGCCGGCCCTGGCCAAGCAACATTATGCCGAGCACGTGCAAAAGGCCTGGTATCCCACGCTCGAGAAATTTCATCACCGGCGGACCGATCGTGGCCGGAATCGTCGAAGGACTGGAATGCATCCGCGTGGTCCGCGACATGGTCGGAGCTACCAGTGGTCTGAAGGCCGCCGCCGGCACCATCCGCGGCGATTTCAGCTCCAGCCGCCAGATGAACCTCGTGCACGCCTCCGACGGGCCGGAAGCCGCCACGCGCGAAATCGCGCTGTACTTCAAACCCGACGAAATCTGCGCCGGCGAGTTGACCATCGCCCCCTGGCTGCGAGCAAGCGACGAGAAGTAGAAGCGCGCTGCATCATTCGATCAAACAGGGGCCAGTTTTCCGGCCCGAGTGTCGGCTTGCAGCTGCGCGATCATCTCGCGGGTCGCCGCCTCGACCGCCTCTTGCCAGCGCCCGCGCCAAATCGCTCGGCATATTCGCGCCGCGCGTGCGCAAAAATGATCGCCCGCGAATTGTTGACGATCGCGCCCAATCCCTGCTCGTCGAACGCGCCGGCCACGTCGCGGGCCATGGCCCCCTGGCTGCCGTATCCGGGAACCAAAAACCACGTATTGGGCATGGCCGCGCGCAGCTCGGCCGCTTGCTCGGGATAGGTTGCGCCGACGACCGCGCCGACCGCCCCGTACCCGTGCTGTCCCGCCGTTTGCTTCGCCAGCTGTTGCACGTGGTCGGCAACGTGCCGATAGAGCGGCCGGCCGTCGGAAACCAAGTCCTGAAACGTCTTGCCGCCGGGATTCGAAGTCTTGACCAGAATGAAGATGCCGGCGCCGCGCGCCATCGCCGTGTCGACAAACGGACTGAGACTGTCGTCGCCCAAATACGGGCTGACCGTCAACGCATCGGCCCCCCAGGCGCTGCTGTCGCGGCCCAAGTAGGCTTCGGCATAGGCCGCCGCGGTCGACCCGATGTCGTTGCGCTTGCCGTCCAGAATCACCAGCAGATTCTTCCGCCGCGCGTATTCGATCACCTGACCAAGCGCGACCATGCCGCTCGGCCCCAGCTGCTCGAAGAATGCCGCCTGCGGCTTCACGGCGCCCACCAACTCGGCCACCACGTCGATCACCCCCCGGCAAAAAGCCAGATAGGCGGCCGCTTGCTCGCTGAAGCCCGCCGCCCCCGAGGGCTGCAAACTCGGCGGTAATTGGTCGACTCTCGGATCCAGCCCCACGACCACCGGATTGCCGCAGCGCCGCACCGCCTGCACCAGCCGGTCCGCGAAGTGCGTCGGAATCCCTTCGTTCGCGTCACCACGCCCCACCTGCGCCATGCCCGCTCTCCCAACAAATCACCGAAGATTGACGGCAAATCTCGCCGCCAGCAGTCGCAAGTGTATCCTAGCGTTCCGCCAAGCTGTTGCCAGTAGCCGTTGAATCGAGCGAGCCAATGTGCGATATTGTCACGATCGTCGGCGGACCCGCCAATGGATTCGTCGCCCGATAAATAATCCGGGGCGTGGCGCAGCTTGGCTAGCGCGTCTGACTGGGGGTCAGAAGGTCGCAGGTTCAAATCCTGTCGCCCCGACATATAAGGCCCGACGCAACAAGGGTTTGCGTCGGGCCTCTTTTTTGCGCCGGCTGTGAATTTGGGCCCGTGCTACGTCGGTGCTACGCTCGAAAGAAAAGCGGAATTCGCATATGCGAATCGAGCACCGCGCATGAAAAGGCCCGCTCGGGATTCCCGGCGGGCTGCTCGTTTTCCAACTCTCACACTGGCGACGGTGACACAACCTCGGTTTTCGCGGGGTTTAACGGGGTTGTGTCGGCGCGGATTCAGATATTTGAATTCGCCGCGGTGCTGGCGGCGGGCCGAGTGTCGATATCGGCACTGGTTCAAGGTCGGCCCGAAAGTCGAGCCCCGGACGTGCCCCCAGAATCGCGCCAAGGGCGGTTGACGTACTTCGACCCGTCGAGCCGTGGCGGCGTCGTGCTGGGCTGCTAGGCGTTGTCGTCATACAGAGATTGTATTTGCCGATTCACTTCCGCCACTTCCTCGTCTGAAAGATCGCGGCCCGCAGCGTGGGCCGATGCGTTTGTGACGGAGAACTCCGCCTGGATCGACAAATACCTTTTGGCAAACTCTCGGCCCCGGCCAAAAATTCGCTCGACCCTCAAGTAATCGTACTCAGTCGGATCGTAGTTTGTATCAAACGTGCCGACGTGTTGGCAAAACTCAGGGAAGATTTTCGCTTGCCTAATGATCCGATGGTATCCGCTGGAGAACTCCGCAACCTGGTCGGGTCGTAACCGACCGACCACTCCCTTGCGGTCGATTTCGAGAACGGCGTAGCGGCACGTGAACACTTGGTTCTTGGCGATTTCGTTCGCAACGAGCATATCGGTGAACGCGAAAATGTTGCCCTCAGTGTCCGCAACTATCCCGGCGCGCTGGATCGCTTCTAGATTTTCGGCCGGCGTCAGATGATAGAGTTTTAGTTTTGCCACAGTGTTCGGTCCCCGGTTCGCCCGCCAGTATATCAAAGCCCCTGGCCGCGGCGGGTCGTCACGCACGCCGCGCCGGGCCGGGGTTATTGGTCAAGCTGCGTCCGTGGCCTTCGTGGCCCGGTCGAAATACTCGTCCGTCAATTGCAAGTAATGTTCTCGGGCAACAATCTCAGTGTTCCCCAGCCACGCGACAACTACGTGGATCGGGAATCTATCGGTCAACTCGGTTTCCCGCGTGCTGCGAAGATTCTGGAACGTCTTAGGCCATGGCGTTAGGCCGGCGTTGCGAATGATCTGATTGAGCGCTGTCCGCCAATTGCGGGCGGGTCGCTCGGTTTCTGGCAACCCGCGTCGGCGGGTGATAACGAAACCATCGGCGGGCCGTCCCGATTCCTCGAACGCGGCGAGCAACCATGATCGCACTTCCGGGAACAGCGGTATCCAGCGAAACGCCTTGCCTTCATGGTGCTCGGTTTTGGGGCTCGGCACCCGCAGCCGGCCGTCGAGCCACCGGACGTCGGACCAGCGTAGCGCCAAGTGCTCTGAGGGGCACCGTAGGCCACCCCAACGGCTCAAAGCGAAAACAAGCTTCCATTGGATATCGGGGCAGGCGTCGAGTACCTTGTAGGCCGTCTCGGTGTCCACGAAGAATTCGCGGGACCGATTGGCCCTAACGTGCGTGCCGCGCATATCTGCAAACGGACTCTCGGCCAGCAGCCGGCCGCCACGTTCGTCGAAAACAATCGGGTCGTCATCAGCCATTCGTCACCCCGTGGCACCGCAGCACGTCCCAAACGGCGGCGCGGTCCTTGTCGATTTCGCTGCGCTCGCGGCGAATTCTTAGCTGCTCTGCGGCCAACGAATGATGGGCACCGCCGGAATCGTCGATGCGGCGATTGATTCTGTCCGCGTCACCCTCGAAGAGCGCGTCGGCATAGCCGCACAGGTCGAGCGCGAATCGCCCAGCCACGCGGAAGGCGGCATCGTAGGTTTTTTGCGTCGTGCCCGGCGGTGGGCCGGTGATGATTTTACACGCTTCGCTGAGTTGCATTTCGGAGCATCTTTCCCCCCGTGCTCCGATGCCGCTGTCAGTCGATCGGCCTCACGTCAAACGCGCGGCGGCCCTTTGCGTTTTCCTTCGGGATGAACGAAACACTTAGGCCGATCAGCGCATCGTCGAATTCGAGGCCGCCACTGATGCCTTGAAAATAAAAGTCACCGAGGCCGTCATCCGCGCGAATGAACGCATAGCCCTTGTCTGAAAACACTTTCAACACTTCGCCAGTTGCACGTTGAATGTCGGCACTCACCATCCACCCCCATACCGTTTCTGAATGGCCAGCACGCGGGCGTGCTCGGCGTCGGCTTCCATTCGATTGACTTGATCGGCGCGGGCCCGATAGCCGGCCAGCTTGGCGGCAACCGCGGGCGACGATGCGGGCGACGATGCGGATCGTGGGGCCAACGTCCGCAACAGTGCCGTGATACGCTCGGGCCGCTTGGCATACACCCCGTGGTCCAGCTTGGCGGCAATCGCCGACGGCTGGGTGATGCCGTCAATGAGCCCGAGGTCGAGCGCTTCGGCCGCGTTGAAGTACGCTTCGCTGGCCATGATGTCCTGCCAAAACGAAACGGGGCGGCCACTCTTGCGACCGTAGGCGGTCGCGATTTGCAGGTCCATCTTGTCGAGCGTGCCGGCCGTTTTCCGCAGCTCCGCACTATTCCCGTGCAATTCGACGTGCGCGCTGTGAACGAACATGAGCGCATTTTCGGCCATATAGGTCCGCTTGGGGGCCACGGCGATAAAGCTAGCCGCACTCCCGGCCATGCCGTCAATCTCCGCGGTGCTGGCAACCTTCAACCGATGAATGCCGCTGACAATCGTTTGCGCAGCACTCACGTTGCCGCCGCGGCTGTTGATGCGAATCGTGACCGGTCCCTGGCGCACCGCGGCGTTTAGCTCGTCGATGAATACTCGCGGGTCAATCCCACCGTCGCCAATTTCGTTGTACAGATAGACTTCCATGCGCGGGCTCCTTAGTGAACCAGCGCGACGACGGGATGCGTCCCCGCGTCGGCCAGATTGCCGCTTGATCGCTGAACCGCCCACCAGGATTCTTGATCCGATTCGGCGTGGGATTCGGTGTCGCGATGCAACCGCAAGTCGCGAAAGTCGACAACGTGATATTTTGAGAAGTCCCCGAAGAGTAGCGAGCACACCCCCGTCGACATGGTGCTCGACATGTGGTGGTTCTCAACAAATCGAAACCCTTCGAGGCGGCCGTTGTTGGTGTTGAACAGCGGGCGGCCCTGTCCGTCTTTCAGTTTTCGGAGCGTCGTGTAAATCGTTTTATTCATCATGAAACGGCAGCGGTCGAAATCGAAATAACCGCTGCCCAGCGCGTCGAAAAGCCCCATCACGTCGTCATAGGCGATTACCGAAGCGCTGGCGGCTGTGACGGTCGCACCCGAAGCGATGCACGCGGGGATAACTCCCATCGGCTGGCCGGCGCCGGTGCCGTTGGTGAACATCGAATTCATTTTCCGCGCCGGCCTGAACGCAAGCACCGCGCCAAATTGCGTCGCGAAATCCGTACCATCTTGCGGCAGTTCGGCGGGGACCCGCTCGGGATAGGAATGGAATTTATAGGGCGTGTAGGTGAGCCGGCCAAATGTCACGTCCTGCGTTGTGGGTGACGTGTTCTCCCCGACGATGCCGCCCTCGTTCAGCGTGTCGTTGATTGTCGGCTCGTGATAGACGTTGCCTGAGTCAATGCGCGTGATCGTCGCCAAGTCGCGCATCGGCAGCGCGGTCAACGCTTTTTCCCACGGCGCGACGAAACCAACTTCCGGGGCGGTGAACGCGCCCCGCGAGCCGTCCGACGAACTCAGGGCATTGCGGAATTGATAAAGCGCCCGGGTGTCGGGCAATTCGATTGCAAATTCGTGAACGTCGCGCGCCCTAACGTCAATCTTGAATCGCTTCGCCGCGGCGTGATGCTCCGCTGTCAATCGTTTCTGCAACGCCAGCGGAGTCAGCAGGGCGTCAATTGCCAGGCGGGCGATTGATGGATGCTCGGCTCTAATGTAGTTCGCTATCATTCGTGGTTCCGTTTCTCCCCATGCTCGTTGGTTTCAATCAGAGCCCACCAGTTCACAACGCCGGACGGCTTCGGTTTAGGTCCACGTTTGCCCATAGATTGACGCTCTCAAATGGCCTCGAAAGTTACGTCGATTCCGATACCCCCCCGCACACTTTTTCCAAAAACCCTCGCAAAAACACGCGTAGGCTCGCCATGGTCAAAACACGGCGATTCGTTAAAACATCAGACGGCACAGAATTTTCTCTCATTTTGAACACCCCCCGCGTCATCGCCACGCGTTGACGTAACTCCCAATGCCCATCTTCCATATAGGGTTACGTCCACTCACGCGCGGGCTACTTCTCGTCTCGTCTTCCTCCCGTGCCACACGCCACGCCGGCCCCGAGGCCGTGTAATCGGGAGCCGGCGGGCGCCGTGGCAACCGAACCACATTCATCGTAGAACCGACACGCGCGGTGTCCATTGCCAACGCTTCACTACTGTACTTGCTAGACGCAAATACTTTTAGCTGATGATGAATGACCACCGCGGGCGCGGTGCTCGACGATTCGGCTGACGTCGCACGGACTCAAGAGGCACCAGCACCGGGTCAATCAATGGCTTTTCGCCGCACACCTTGCATCGGCGATACTTCGCGCGGAAGCTAACGCCGTCGCGGCCGCTCACCACACGTAACGTGCCGCCACAGTGGCATCGGTCCTGGTCGTGCTGGTCGTCGATGCTCACAATAGTCAGTTTCTGTCGACGGACGGAGCGAAAGATAGCGAAGACAAACAGTCTTCGCATCGCCCGCAGCATCCACCATTGTCATACCAGCCCATGCCGTTGCAGGTCGGGCAACCCGGGTTGGGCTCCGGCATCGAGTCCCAATGTTCAACCATCGCACGCATCACTTGGGACATAATCTGACGGGGCCGGGGTCGTTTCGGGTTACAGTCCATGGGTATCCTTTCTCAAAAACGGTGTTCATGATCGCCGGTGCTCACTCCGCGCCGCCCCTCAGTCCGTCCAGCTCTTGATTTAGCTCCTCTAGGGTGGCGACGGTGACTGAACTATCGTTTTTCCCGCGTTTCGGTGGGGTTGTGTCGCCAATGCTGTAAGTCCGTTCGGCGACGGAACCATTGTGTTTTCCGTGGTTTTCTGGGGTTGTGTCGCCGTCGCCACTCCCATGCAGCGAAAACACACGGCACGACCGACCACCCAATTCGCCGGGGGGTTCGGTGCTCCAACGCCCTCGACCATGTTTGACCAACTTCTCCAGGGCCTTGTCGGCGTCGTCGCCACGGCGGTAGGCTCGGGGACCGCGTTGCAACTCCCGCGCGGTGACTGCGCCCCCGTGCTGGGTGATCCACTCGACCAGTTCGCGCTGGTCCCGCTCATTGTCGGTTTCCGCGAAAATGGAGTAGACCCTATCGGCCTCATTGCAAAACCAGCGGGACAACTCGACCCCGGCCCGAACGCTTTCCCCGTCGATGGCGCCGGGGTTCTCAATACTGGTGTCAAGCCACTCCCGGCGCACCAAGTGCACGACCAGGGCCAGCCGCGCGGCTCCGCCCTCCAACTTGCTATAGGCCGATGCCAACGCGCCCTGGAGTTGTGCCTGCTCGCCAGCGTGCTGATTGTAGAAGCTGATCCACGTAGCCTTGCCACTCTCGGTCAACGGTAGGACGCATGGGGTCGGTTCGCCCTGGTCGTCAACGTCGCCGTTCAGGGCTAGCAGCCGACGATATAGTTCGGCCAGTTTGACCCGCTCGGCTTCGGACAATTCCGCCTCGGTCCAAGATTTTGTTTTCGCCGGCGGGGCCGCAAACAAGAATCGCGCGGCTAGACCATCTTGGGTGTGCTCGCCGTGCAAACATTGTTGCAAGATCATCGGTTGAATACCGCCGAGAATTGACACCGCAGCACGATCGACTGCGATCGTCTTTCGAGCGTTCGCCGTGCTTCCCTTGCGGTCGATGCGAATCGGTCTCGCGCCGTGCATCGAGAGAAAGTTTTGCGCGTCGGCACCCTTGCCGCTCTTATATTGATTCAATGAAAGCAACATGCCGGCCAGCTCATCCCGCACCAGCACTACACCGTGTTCGTTTTCATGGAGCACGACCGCGAGCGCCTCGACGGTGGTATCGTTCACGATGATGCGTTGACACGTCGGCTCGGCTGGTTTTTCCGGTGGCGGCTCGCCCTTTTTTCGTCCGGTGCCTTTCCACGCTGCAAAGTCCGCCTCGTAGGCGGCCACAACTTGCAGGTGCTCTTGATTTGCAGCCTTGTGTTGGCGGTCCATTTCCCGCTGGGCACGGTGCAACGGATCGAGCACCGCGTCAAGCGCAGGGCTTTTTGTCGTGCCCGATTCGCCGATGATGGCGGCCCATACCACACTGGGCTCGCACCAGCCATGCTTCAACTGGATTACGTTGCTGTTGCCGATACACCCGGCCAGTGCGGCGAGCGCTGGAACCGCCAAATAGGACACGTCGCAACCGATTGCCGCCGCGGCCTCGGTGCAAAATCGTTTGATGGGATTGGGCAAGGCCTCAATTGGAAACGGCGAAAACCTTGGCGCGTCAACTTGCTTGCTGCCCCCCGTGCGGCTGTTGGAAGATTCTTCCAACTGATTGCCATTGCCGTGTTGGCCATTTTGGCCAAGACCATGTCGACGGTTGTATTCTTCCATTTTCTCAGGGGACAGTCGACGCCGGTTGTACTCGTGCATTTCCTCGCTGGTCATCACTTGGCATGTCATCGCTTCGCCTCCCGGATGATGGTGCGAAGTTCGTCGGCCATGAGGTCGAGGGAATGCGGCCGAAAGATTGCATCGACCATTTCGACCGATACGCCAGCGATGCTTGCAATCGCGCGCGATGCCGAATCTAAATGCAGGCGCTGATTCAATCCTAGCTGCCATCGCTCGCGGTCGATGCGGGCCTTGCAACGGATGACCGAATCACTAACCAGCGGCGAGCCCGGGCGGCCAATCTGGCGAAGCAGGCTTCGGACGATGCACAATTTTGCGGCCGTGGCCAGTTCGGTCGCTCGCGCGGTTCGATACTCGGGGGGTGATTGTCTCATTGGACACCCCCGTGGTGACCACTTTGGGCAGCAGGTTGCGGCTTTGATTTTTCATCGGCCGCCAGCATTGCGGCAAAATCGGGCGCGCTTGGGGCGATGAATGAATAGACGCTTCGGTCATCGGCCGCCAAGGGTCGATGCTTGCGGCGCCGCGGTGCTTTACCGGGCCGCTTCGATTCGGTAGGATGGAACACAGTACAATTCTCCATAGCCGGGCCAGCCTCTTTAGCGGGAGCTGGCTTTCGGCTTTTCTAGGGTTAGCTGGCGGCGCCGACGGTGCCGTTCTCAAGAAAGCGGTCAAGATCGACGATTCGATAACGAATGCGCCGGCCCACGCGAATAAAAGGCAACGGATAGCGATTCGTGCATCGCCACGCTGCGAGCGTTTGCTCTTGAACGCCGAGATATTCCGCGGAGGCTTTGGGACCCAGAGTGGGACAAGTAATTGCGACTGCCATAATGCACCTCAGTGAAGATTGAGAAAGTCAATCAAACTGAAATGCACTTTAGGCAACGTTCGTCAAGCCGCTCTAGCCGTATCGCGCAGTTCTGTACAGTCCTGCACAAGTTCGTCGCTACATGCCGAACAGATCAGCTATGTGACCGCGAATGGCGCTTTCGCTAAAGCCCGGACGTTTGCCACCTTTATTGAACTCTCTTGCAAGGCGTTGCGCTACCTTTGTTTTTTGATTCCTGAGCGCGGGCGATTGTTTCAGTAGCGCGGCGCATCGGACGAGAACCACGTCGCGACGCTGAGCGGCCTTATCCCCTTTTCCATTCCGCGTGTTGAGCAGTTTGTCTTTGATCTTGCCGGAATGCAGCAAGCGGCCAGCGGCGTTCACAAGTGCGAGCCTCATCCCCACTTGGAAAGCATAATAAATGGCCGCGGGTAGATTTCGTGAATCAATCAGGCTATGCAAAAGATACAAGTGGCCGCGACCATCGGTGGCCGTGGCATGACGATCGTCTCGCGGCGTTATCGCAAGCGCAGCGTCGAATCCCTCATGTACCCGGTCGAGAAGGTTGTTTAAATTCTCCCAATCCCAATCGGAACCGCGTTCTGGATTATTGTTTGATCCGTGGCGGCGCCGCTGTTGATCCTCATTTAAACCAGACACGGTGTCCGGTTTGATGTCCCCATTTTCACAGGCATTTTCGGCCCTGCCCTGCGCGGCTTCGCTTTCTGCGCCGGCTTTTGCTTCGGCGCTTTACTTGGCTTTGCCATTGCGAGCCCCCTTTCGTCGCGTGGCTTTCTTGGCGGGCTTCCGCGTTGCCTTTACCTTCGGCTTTGCTTTGGGTTTGGGCTCGCCGGCTGCGATCATTAGCGCCACGGTGCTGTCAACCGATTCCTTGACCGGTCCCATAATCAATCGCGCGTAGACTGCCGTGGCTTTCGGATCGGTGTGGCCCAAGCTGGCGCCGATGATGGGCAGGCTCGCACCCGCGATTGCCTGCCAGCTTCCAAGCGATCGGCGCAGGTCGTGTGGCCGAAGATTATCCAGTTCGGCGGCCGCTAAGACGCGGGCCCACGACTTGCGGGGGTCGATGATATGCCCACCGTTGGAGCCGGACGGGAAAACAAACTCCGCGCCGTCAAGCGCTTCGTGCCGTGTTTCAAGGATTGCAGCAGCCGGGGGCGGGAGCACCACAACCGTCGGCCGCTTGTTTTTGGTTTTCGTTCCGGGAAGGTGCCAGAGTCCAGCGTCAAGGTCCAGCTCCGCCCAACGCATTGACGCGACATTGCCACGACGGGCGCCGGTGAACAGACACAGCAGCCAAAAGTTGCGCCACGCCGGCGGCTCCGCTTTCAGGGCCACGAAGAAAGGTCGCATTTCGTCGGGCAACAGGAACCGCTCACGCGACCGCTCGGCAAAGCGCTCGACCCCGAGACAGGGATTGGGGCCCGTATAGCCCACCTTGCTGGCCTTGCTGTATACCGTTCGCAGCATCGCCAGCACGCGGTTAGCGGTGTAATGGCCGTGCTTCAGGCCGAGTCTCGCGTGCAACGCCTCGACGTCGGCCTGGTGAATGTCGCTCAACTTCCGCGAGTGCCAGGATGCCAGATATTTGTCGAATTGCCACTGGTCGCTCGCCCAGGTTTTTTTGGTTTCCTTCGCGTAGGTGACCATCCAAAAATCGAACAGCCCTTTGAGGGTTTGTTCGTGCCGCTTAGCGAGCCGCTTCTGGTGGGGATCTTCGCCCTTGGCAATGTCGCCGTTGGCGGCCCGGGCCTGCGTCCTGGCATTCTCCACAGACAAGTCTGGAAAGGCCCCCAGCTTCATCCGCACGGGGCGGCCGCTGACTCGCCCGATTCGATAGAACGTCTTGGCGCCAGTCGCGGCGGTGACGCATAGCGCTAGGTTCGCCTGGCCCGCGTCGTAGTGGTACGCTCGGCCGTCCGCGGGCGGCTCCAACGCCTCGATAACCCGCTTCGTGAAGTTGATTTTCTTCGGCACTCTCGGCCCCCTTTTCTCGACCATCTGATTCGTGGTCAGTGGTTCGCGTGGTTTCCTCGGTGCTACGCGGGTGCTACGCAATACATCAATCTCGGCACATTTAGGCGTAGCACCGTCAACGTCAACTTAGCGGAGAAACCCGAGAGAATCAAGCGCCGTCAATCATGGTACATCTGACGGAATGACACCCGGATATCACTGGGGGTCAGAAGGTCGCAGGTTCAAATCCTGTCGCCCCGATTCATATTTCCTAACGAACCACCCTCCTGGCCGGAGCCAGTGTAAATTGCTTCGTTTGGGACCTTCCCAATCGGCGTCGCGCTCGGTGCGACGACGGTCTCTAGCTTTGTCCTGGCGGTCGGGCCCTGATAGACCTTGATCGGCGGCGGCGCGTCCCCAAAGGTCAACACCCCGCCCGCCACGCGGTTTACACGCCGCTTCTTGAGCTGTTCACTTCGGAACCGCAAAAAAAGGCGGGCGTTCGCCAATTGGAACAGCCGCGTTAGGGGATATGTCAGGCGTACTCGCCGACCTAGCGCCGGAAGTTTGGGAGAACGTCGGCAACTACGATTTGCCGAAGCCACGAAGATGAATTGTGACAGTTTATCTGGCTCGTTCGGTTGGAGGTCGCGTCGACGACTTGACTCTCGCCGTCGGCAATTCAACTGTCGGAGTGGCCACCCGTGTGGACTGTTTTCGCTGCACTAGCTGCTCGAATTGTGTCACATAACCCTCTGGATACATGTCGCTCTGCGATGAGGCTCGCCCAGCCGATTGTCTGTCAACGTAGCCTTCGAAATCTTGGCTTCTGGACAAAAGAAATCTCCAGAAATTGATACCCTTGTAGTAGCACGTGTGGCAAACGCTCAACAATGCCAAATAGTTTTTCAATCCGGGCTCCGTCATCATGTTCGGCACGCGAGCCCTGTATAGCGCAAATCGATGGATCGCATTCTCAGCGTTGTTGTTGTTCCAGGGAACTCCGTCGTATTCCGTGAACGTGAATAGCTTATTTCGGTATTTGAGTAGCCTCGAACGCAGCGATTGAGCGGCATCCGACTGCGGTTCCAGAGATTCGACGGCGCGAAAGTAGTCTGCGATCTGTCGACGGAATCGACGCAGTCGCGATCGCTTAAGTCCGTGCTCTCCGATTGTTTCGACGATCGCGCGGAGCAGCACGCCGAAGGGTTCCGTCAGGGCGCAGAGTTCCGAATCGAACGGATTGGCCAGCAGGTCGTCGTTCATATCCCGGATGAGATGGACCAGGCATTTCTGTTGCGGGCAATCGATAGAATCGTAAACCGCGTAGAAATCCGAAACGAGAACTCCGCGAAACGGCTTCAACAATTCCTTGAGGAAGTCGCCCTCTCGGTTCGGCCGGAACAGAAAGACTACTTCCTCCAAGTTCGTCAGGACCCAGACGTAACCCCTGGATCCTTTCAGCTTCACGAGAGTTTCGTCCACGTGCAGTAGCGGCCCGGACAGCAGCTTTTCCAGCAGTCGTTCGCGGGTCGGCTCATAGTAGTCAGCCATCAAAGTCTTGAAGTGGCCTATGTACGACCTCTCGATCGGCAGATCAAAAAGGACCTCGATCATCTCTCGTACGGCACCAAAGCTAAGGCCGTGGGCCACGTGCTGGTACATTGCCCATGCTCGCAGTCCATGGGCGTATTTTGCGAGACGCGAGTGTTCGCGCGGCACAAAGATCGCCCCGCATTTGCGGCATTGATGCACCGAGCTTTGGCTTTCGATAACGCTGAGCTTGACGCCGTGCGACGTAGCAGTCAGATCGAACGCTCGCTTGACCCTGGGGCTGCGGCGCGAAATGGGATGTTTGTCGAGCGTGACCAATTTGCTGCTCCCGCAGGCCTCACAATTCGACGCGAGCGCCACCAAGCGTCGCGTAACCCGCAACTTGCGATTACGCTTGCGGATCGATGCCGACCTCCGCTTAACGCTCTTGATCATCCGAGCGAATACACGTTTTCGTTGGTATTTGAAATAGGCACAGCCGTTGATGAAGGAAAAATCGTTGTGGACAAATTTGATCGCTCCCCATTTCCGGCGCTTGGCCAACTCGTCGAGTTCTCGCACATGGGTGAGGGGATCGTGATCGAGGCCTGCATGTCGCGACATCGGCATCAGGAGTGGATCAAGTTCTTGAAAGTCATCGACGGCTCGACCGACCCGGACGCCGAGTTGCACCTGGTGGCCGACAACTACGCCACGCACAAGCACCCCAAGGTTCGCCGCTGGTTGGCCCGTCATCCGCGATTTCACATGCACTTTACACCGACCAGTAGTTCCTGGCTGAATCTGGTCGAGCGTTGGTTCCGCGAGCTGACTCAGAAGCGCTTGCGGCGCGGCACGTTCAAGAGCGTCCGCCAACTGCAAGCAGCCATCTTCGAGTTCGTGGATCATCATAACGACACGGCCAAAGGCAGCCGCTGGAAAGCACTGCCCGACAAGATCCTGGCAAAAGTCCGCCGCGCCCGAGCCGTTTTGGATAAAACCCCAACAGCGTGAAGCACTACACTAGGAATATTGGATAACTAGTCTTATCCAATCTTCGATGCCCTGAGCCGCGTGGTGGGGAGCGGCATCCTCAATGATGCAGAATATACGATGTGCGTTTTCGACGAATCAATGTTCTTGACGTCAAGCCAATCGCTTGACTACACAACTCCTCGGCGTTGCCACATCTTGTCCAATTCCTCCTGTATGGATTGCCCTGCCCTTTGAAGTACTTCCATTGTCTTTTCATCGCCCCATAGCCAGCAATCCCACCGCGGTTCGTCAATCACGCTGCCCGACAGCTTCAGATCGGCTCGCACCTTCCTGCGTTCGTCTTGGACGATCGCAGCTGGCGAATATAAGTTGCAAAGCAAAAAGTGCCTAATGGATGCGTACGGCGTTCGCTTTGCCACAAGTGCTTTGATTAAATCGTACGCACAAGGATTTTGAAAACCACAGCGCATCGCCCCGACATAAGCGCGACGGAGGCATTCTGCGCTATGTTGTGATAGTGGGATCAACCACAAGCCGAGTCGGTGCCGATCTGTGCCGACGTCAGGATAGATGTCTGTCATACCATCGTCGCCGAAAGCCTCGGCAAACAACGAATAGCGGTCAAACGGTGGGCGGCGGATATCGCTCGAGCGACGCATGTTCGGAACCTTCCAGGCAAATGGAAAGCGAGAACGCTCTCGCAACTCATGCGCTGTTAAAGATTCCTCGGTCCCGCCGATCGGCGAATCAGAGAGGGATTGTCGCACGCTCCACCAGGCGCCAAGCAAATCAATCGGCAACACGGCCTCTCGCTGCAGCGTCATGGCGTCATCGTACGCCGTTCGCAGTATGTGCACGATTTCTGGAGTATCGCCATACCTGATGAAATTGAAACGGGACTTGGATTCTCGCGGCCACCGGAAGAGGACCGGACCGTAAAACAGTGAATGGCGCCATTCGGCATGTGATCGGCTACTTAGTTGTGCGCGCCACGGCATGGCCTGAGAGCGCTCGCACCATTGTGACAGATGCTCAAGTGCATGTAGGTTGCACTCTTGTTGCAGAAACGCACCCGCGTCGTCGATACACCGCCAGGTAGTAGTTGGCGTTATTTCCGTGACAAGCTTAAGCCTCGCTTCGCACCTGTCGCGACGAACCACACTTACGGTGTACGGCTGATCGGTAAGCCCCCGACCAGGGCTCGTCCGTAGCTCACTCTCTTGGAGCACTACCGCCACACACCCCCAGATCCGACTAACACTTCTCACAAAACTAATAATGGCAGGTCGCCAAGTGGCGGGGGATCCCCGCCAAACAAATGTCCATTCAAGCTTAAAAGTATTCGTAAAAGGCCTTGCGGCATCAATATGCGATCGCGTTACTTTAACGAAGGTAAACTCGTGCAAGGATCCGATGGCTCTAAACGCGCAAGGTGCTTTGGCAAATGACGATTGTGGGGCGAAGTCGAAGTCGCCGATCGCCAAATCGTCTTGAAATTGGACCTCATGTAATGAACCAGAGCCATCAGTCACGATCTCTGGATCGAATGGAGGGGCCATAATCGGCGGTTTTGGCTGACTCTGAGTTAAGGTCTCATCAGCCTCCCCCTCGCGGCCTCCCAACGTGTGCTCCGTCATTTCGGCCCCTGACCTTAGCCATCCATTGGCGTATGCGACTGCGATTAAGCTGAGCACCTGCCATGGCAGGTGCATTCTGGTCGCCGCCCAGTCTCCGGCAGCTAGAATGGTCATCCATCTCCGATCTCCCTCCACTATGTGGTTGAAGGGAGGATCCCCACTCCAAATCGCGACCGCGCTTTTTACCCAACGTGCCCACATCTTGGGCCGTACGGCCGCTTCAGGCGGAAAGGGCGAGCGGTCAAGTATGTGGTTCACTTCTTGAAGCATCTTTTCATCCAATGAAAACTGCGTCGCAATTGCCTCTAAAGGCACACCGCGCGGTCAACAGTTGTTGGATTGTAGCCTTCATAATGCTTTGTCGAATCTGTTCCTCAGTAGGTAGCGCGTCGCGGAGCGTTCGCCCAATTCGTCGCAACATATCGTCCGCTTTTGCAAGATTCGGCGACTTGATCCGCCCGTTGCAATACCTGTGTGCCAATGACTTGTCACAGCCCAGTTCCACAGATAAATCATCATATGTGTAATCTGGATTTGACTGGATTCGTTCGAAGAAATAGGTGCTAAACACAGACGTGATTGCGTCTCGCAAGCATTGCTCACGCGCATCGTTGGCAATGCGAGTCAGCTCGTCCGGACCGATATGGTCAACAAGGTCATTCGGAAGCGGCTCCGAATATAGTTTTCGCGGCGCGTTGAAATCGCTGCTGGAATTCATTTAACGCCTCATGTAAAGCTAGCAGACGCTCTCGCTCGTCAGCGCTGTCGACGGCCTCAAGTATCTCATTTGCAAGTTGCTTTGCGCGTGGGTTTCCGTAAATGGCCTCGGCCAAACCCCAGTACGCCGAGATTGTCACTCGACAATGAACGAAATCTTCTAGCTGGTCTCGTGAAAGCTCCATCGGCTGGGGGGGATGAGGCTTACAGCTTACGCATGCGAAGGCGGACTTGTCCAGGAAAACCATGCACCGTAGTCGTTGCATGGCGTGCAATAGAACTGGCTCAGGTCTCTGCTACGTTCCGTCTTAGCAGGAAGGCCGTCGACTAATGCCAATCCAGCTACACGAGCTATGGGAGAATTCAATATGTCCGAAAAGCAACCGCAACATGCTACGACCGACTTCGACGCGGCGCGCTGGGAGGACGACGGCGGGGCCGTTTGCATTGCCGCGGACGAAATGCATTCGAGTTTAAACCGCAAAGTGACGAGCACCACAACCGACGCCACGATCTACCAGGCCCTGGCCGACCACCAGATCAATGAGGACTGGGAACTGCAAGACTTGTTGTGCAAGTTGCAAATATGGGCGATACGCTTTAATCAGGAGTTCCGTCTGCGCGTTCCCGAAATGGCGCTTGCTGTTGATTGGCTTTCGCGCCGACGCCTCGGTCACTTTCGGCGAGGTCATAACGGATTCGGGTTGCGAGGCGAGATCGCCATTAATCGTCGCTACCTGCACGGGCGCGAGTTTTGGCAAGTCCTCGGCACTCTTTTGCACGAGCTCTTGCACGCTTGGCAACAAACGCACGGAAAACCCGGCAAGGGCAACTATCACAACAAGGAGTTTCGCAATCGCGCCCGCGAGTTCGGGCTGGTGATCGACCAACGTGGATACACCGAATACGAATCGCACAGTCGATTTACCGAACTGTTAAAGCAGTTCGGCGTGGTGGTCCCGGAATTACCGCCGGCGCCTGCGATTCATGCCCAGCACCTCGGCACCTCGAAACTCAAAGCATGGACTTGCGGTTGCACTAACACGTGGGCCGCAGTTGCCGACTACCAAGCGATGTGTCTGAAGTGCGGTAACAAGTTCAGTCGGCGCCACTGAGTGAAATCCAGACTCGTCCACCTGCTTGGTGACGAGAAGTAGTCGCAATCACTCCGGCCACCCAATCAGGTTGGAGCATTTGTGGAACCAGTTTTATGTTTTGGTCGCAGTCCGCGCATGCGTACGGAAATTCCGAGCACGTTCGTCCGGACACCGTGCAAAACGAAGAAACAGAGGAGGGACAATTGGTGGACAAACGTTTTCCGTTTCTTTTTCAAAGGGAGATTTGCAATGGCTCTCAGGGTTCAAATTGATGAAGGTGCGAATGGAGGTGGGGACAAGGCCGAGGTTCGTGGTCAATCCACGCATTCGGTCCGTTCGGCGGAGCAAGTCATCGTTCAAACGATGCCAAGCGCTACCCATCGAAAGTTTTGGCTCATCTTGAAAGTGTGTTTGGCCTTTGTGTTTTGGCAGGTTCTGGTCGAAGGGTTGCGGATCACGATCCCGCCATTGGGCTGGAAGTTTTATCGTGGGTTCTACCCGCTGTACTACCTGCCGATGGGCCGCCAGCTCAACATGGCCGTGATTGTGGGCTTCGGGATGATGGTGATGGTCATGTGGTCCTGGAACAAGATTCTGCGGCAAGTCCTCGGCATTGAGCCAGTTCACAACTCCGGCAAGTGGTTTCAAGATAGGGACAAGCTGTTGATTGCGATTCTCGGAACGCTGCTGCTGCTCTGTGATTGCGGACTTTTCTATGTAGGAATCTGCGGACTCGCCTGGGGTGGTCCCAAGTTGTCCATGACCGCGATTTTGGCGACGGTTTCGTATGTGTGCATCATCGTCGGCGTGTCATACGCCAGCATTGATGCAAAGCGTGCGAGAAAGACCGTGCAGCACTTAACACGCGTCGCTGTGTGCTTGGCGGCCTGCATGGTTGTTGGCGGTTGCGAGGCACCCGAGCACGAGGTCTTGGGCGAACGCCAAAGTGAGTATGTGCTGACGGTACTGCTCGATTTAAGTCCGAGTTTTGCGGCTCACCTCACGGACGGTGGTGCATGGAAGTTCATGGAGTCGATCCTCGACCGTTATTTTCAGCATCGTGCCGGATCCAGTGATGACATCATCGTCATCGCAAAGATTTCGGGCGACCGCCAAGCCCGGATATGGCGCGGCACACCGCAGGATCTCCGCGAACAGTTTTCCTCGCCGGAGAAATTTCGAGAGTTCCTGCTAAAGAACGTTGATTCGTCCGGCTCGCGTGTTCACGAAGCCATTGTTGATTGCCTGCGGCACATGATGGCCGATCGCAATGTGGCGAGCGGAGAGGCGAAGTCCGCGTTGTTTGTGTTAAGCGACATGATCGAAAGTTCCGCTGGGGCCAAGGCCTCGGAAAAGGACGTGGTGCGACTTTTAAGTGAGTATGGGGCCAAGCACGGAGTTGTCGGTCTGTACTTTGTCGACGACCGGCTCGTATTCCCTTGGACTGATCGCCTCCGGCAGAGCGGAGTCCGGTTCAAAATCTCGTCGGGAATCGAACGAAACCCGCCTCTGCCTAGTTTTGAGTGAACCGCTATGAAGGTGATCATTGAAATGATCGACAGTCTCAATCAGCCGGTGCAGCTTCTCGTATTGATCGGGTTGCTGTGCTGGGTTTCCAATCGAATGGTGGCGGGTCGCGATGATATTCGTGCAGCGGCACACCGGCTCGCCACCATTTCTTTGGTCAGTTATTTCGGCTATGCGGTTTTGAAATTTGAGCCAGTCAGCGCCGACCAATTCCTCGGGATTGCGATTCGGGCATTGTTCGCCGCTGGTTTGACTCTGGGATTTTCGGGGGTGTTTTTGGCCGTGGTGGTATTCGTTTATGAACGCACGATCAAACGGTTCAATGAATCGCGTAGTGCCGCTCGCACACTGGAGCAGCGAAAGGCACAGGAGCTTCGGTGGGGTTCGGAAGCACCGGCCGCGGTCGGAAGTCGACAGGAGGCGGCGGTTCAAAGAGTCGTAGAGAAGTCGCGCGAGGAGCTGGTAGTTGAAGTCGAGCGTGAGTACGCCGACCGGATAGCGGCCATTGATTTGATGAGTTGCGAGGACGATGAGAAAACGTCGCGCCGGCTACGAGCCGACAAGGACCGCATGCGGAAGATGGCGAGGATCTTGAAATGACCATCGAGACGGTGAATGGCCCGCCGGGCGTCGGGAAGACGGTGTCGCAGGCAGAAGCGAACCGAAAAGTGTTCGGAAAGGTTGGGCTGGTAGTCCCGGACAGTCACGGAGATTTATCCCAACGAACAGCGGGTTACGCTATCCGCGACGGCTTTGAAAAACACATGATTGTCGATCGCACGGTGTCGGCCAGCGTTATACCGAACTATCAGCAACTTCCGAAACTGACGTCGTCGGGTGTGCAGCTCGAACAGGATCGGATCAATGTTTCCGATGAGCAGCGGCAGGCCTTTATGACGCAGCGTGGGTACGACGTGGTCCACGAGCACCCGTGGGTTTTAGAGGCCCTCACTGCTGCCTTCGACGCGATGGTGACGCTCGATTTGCCCTTACGCGCATTGCCGAGCTTATTTCGATTCGGGAGCCTTGAATATCTGGATATTGTGGCAAAACTTCCGGAAGCTCTGCGGGAGAAGTTCGCTGAATTTGAAAACATGGGGAAGTTTGAACGCGAGCGTGTGCTGGGCGCGGGCAGACGAATCTTAGGGAAAGCCTTGCGCGGTCCGTTGCTGCGGGAGCGGTTCGATCATCCGGGCGAGAAAGTCGATATCGACAAACATCTCGCCAATGCCGGTATCTGGATCATTGACGGACGCGGATCGTCGGACGATCAATTCCGGACGATGGCCTTGTGGGCAATCATGCGGGCAATCAATGGTGCGATGCTTCACGGATATCCGGTGAAAATCAGCGGCGATGAATTTGCACCGCTTTTGACCCCTTGGCTCATCCGAAAGTTGGAAGAGGGCAGAAAATGGGGCGTGTCGGTGACAATGCTATTTCAGCATTTGCCGAGTGATCCTGAGCTTCGCGGTCGCCTACTGAAAGCCAGTGATTATCGAATTTGGTACGCCTGCCATGACCCCGAGGAACGCCGCATTGCGGCGCTTGATCTGATTCGGGCGCTTGATCGGAACAAGGTGAAGTGGACGGAAACGCGAATTCAGCAGCTTCGCAGGCCGTCGATGGAGGTTGACCGGGTGACAGTTGGGAAGTCCGACAATGGAAAGTTTGGTCTTGAACGTCGGATCACGAATACGAAAAGCGTGACAAAGATTGAAAAGCAAATGCTCGACACGATCGAGACGCGGATTCCGCATTTTGAAGCCGGGCAGGAACAACTTTTCTGGTTTGAGCAGGACTTGGCCGGACTTGGACAGCGTGAGCGGTGGGTGTCGCACGGGCCGTATGCCTGGTTCGAACGAACTCGGTGGGTTCCGCCGCTGTACCCCGGTTGCCCCGGTTTGGCGGAGACTCGTTATTTGGCCGCACTCGAACGAATCGAAGCGCGTCCGTATTACCGGATGCCGGTTATTGAGACCGTGGAGAAAAAAGGTGCAGCATGTCGGTTGCAGAGAATTCAAGCCGAGCACAACGTGCACTCGAATGGCTGAGTTTGAATCCATCGATGATTGCGGTCGTTCAGCTCTTCGGATGGACGAGCTGGCAGTCGGCATTCCGATGGATTGAACGCCAGGTGAAGTACGGCAATACGTCGATCGTCGGCGAAGTCGATGGCAAGAATGTCTATGGCAGTAAATGCAAAACCGACAATCTTGCACACGAAGTGGGAATCTCAGCGGTGCTGGTGCATTTCGCCTTGGAGGGTTGGGATTGGATTCGTGGCGGGGAGCCGCCATTTAGGGCCGATGCTGAGGGTCGGCAATATGGTCGTGCTTTTCGCATAGAGCTGGACCGAAATACAGAGCGCGGTAGAGCCCTTGGGCGGCGGTTGAGGCATTATGAACATTCACAAGACTTCGTGTTGTTTGTGCTGCCTCACGAACGGCGGTTGAATGAAGTGAGGGAGCTCGGATCGTTTCTAGGTGACCAGCTCCTTTTGACAACTTTTGCAAAAGCATCAAAAGACCCATTCGCAACCAACGTCTGGGAAGACATCTACGGCAACAAATGCTCACTTTGATTTATGCAGTCTACGTGCCGCTTGGATCGGTCAGTGCGATCCGCCGTCGGGCGTAGGGTTTCGCGCAAAAGCGCTTTTTACTTGAGTTCCCCACTATCTATGTATGGAAACACATTTACTTCGTTCAAAGGATTTCGACAACCAGTTCAGAATGGAATTTCTGTGGCGAGAGCCGTTTGGCCTGAGAATCCGGCTCGTGTTCGTGGCGCAAGACCTAGCAGAAGAGCAGTCGTTCGACATGCCAGCCGACGAGGTGCTCGCTGTCTTCGGTGGTGCGTTAGACGAATCGGTATCGCGTTGCTTCGATGCGGTCAAACAGTGCTTGAAGCGGGATGGTTTTTCGTCATCGCGGTTCTCTTCGAACCTGGAGGAAGTGCTACACCAATGACCTTAGTGCGTGACCCGCGCTGCGGTCGCTTCCATAAAGCAGGGGGAGCTTAACACAACCGAGCCGTGCCTGACCACGGCTCACCCCTACGACAGCCTGTACAGTCGCTGTGCAGTTGAGGATTTTATGTTGACGGTCAAAGTAGCTGTGGTCAAACGACTTAACGATTGGTGGCGAATCCGTACTGATCCCTCAGATCACAAACCCTAACTACCACCATGGAGCCCGCCCTGGCAAAGCATGATGCGAGCGGAGCCGTTCGTGACTTCGACAGTGTAGCACCTGGTCAAGGAGATCCCTTCGGGCTCCTCCTTGACTTACGGTGCTGTGTCGCCAGCGTCACTTTCCGGCCTGACAAGCCATTGTGCAACACCGGCCCAACACAAAGAAAAAGAGAAACAGCTTTATCCGCCATTTCTCTCCCAGCCATGAATCCATCAGTCCCTCAACATCAAGCCAAGGCCGTGAATACGGTGCTTAAGTCCATTCCGAAATGCAAGCTACTTCCACAGAAAGTGATCAAACTTCTGCCTCCGCTCGGATCGACCGACGGCCAGATCGACCCGATCGCGATTGTGAGATTCTTCATGCCCGATTCACCGTGGGCGTGGTACGCCACGGAGTTCGACGGTCGCGATACAGTCTTCGGCTTCGTCGACGGCGATGCCCGCGTGTTTCAACACTTTTCGCTCAGACAGTTGGTCGGCGCTCGCGACCATCTTGGGCTACCCATCGAGCGTGATCGTGCGTTCAGGCCAACTCCCCTATCTCAGATTTCCTGACATTGACCATGCCCACCACCATTGCAACACCACCGGCACAACACCAAATATCAACCCTTGAGGCGCTTCAGCTCCTGGATTCGTTTGTTCGCGCCAGCGATGTCGGCCAAGCGTACGCCAAAGACGCGTGTTCTGTCGTCGTGGCGGACGTCATCGAGCGGGCCGAGCGATGCAAGGCCCGTAACGACAGGCCGGCACAGGAAAATGAAATTTCGATGCATCTTAGCGCGGCGCTCGACGCCATGAAAGCGTCCGATCCATGGCTCGCGGCGAACATCGAAGACTTTGAGGAGACCATGCGTCCCATGCTTGGGTTTTAAGGGCACTGGCCGGATTCCTTCGGGAGTCCGGCCTATTGCTATGCGCTGCAAGAACGGTGAATGACCATGAACAAGATTCTTACGCTCTTGAGTATCGCGATCCTTGATTGGGCCATCCTGCTCCGACAGCTCGGGCTGGGTGTCATTCCGTTGCTGCCCCGCGGAAAGGTGCCGGCGATCCCTCGCTGGACGCCGTACCAAACGGAGCTCGCGGCCGAAAGTCAGATCCTGCGCTGGTGGCAAGAAAACCCCGCCTACAACATCGGCATCCCGACTGGTGAAGTTTCCGGATTCGACGTGATCGACACGGACTCGCCTTCCGGGATCGACCTAGTGCTCGCATCGCTGCCCTTTACGCCGTTTCAGGTCATCACCGCAAAGGGCCGCCACTTCTATTTCAAGAATACCGGCCTGCGGCTTAGGAACTCGGTGAGAGTCCACGGACGAGCGATCGATTGTCGATCATTCGGCGGTTACATCGGCGTGTTGCTACCGTTCGCTGCATCGGCCTTTCTGATCCATGGCAGAGCCTATCACATTATCTTGGACAGCGTCGTGCGATCGCGACGACGCAGGCTAGCTGTGGAAGGTCTTTTGGTTGTGCTCGCGCTCACGACTGCGATCTTGATCCAAGCGACGGGGTTAAGTCGCATCGTGTCCGGCACCGTACAGCCATTTCGAGACACAGTTGCCGTGTTTTGGGTTTCCTTCTTCGCCGGAAGCACAATTGGGCTTCAACTTGTATTTATGAAGATGTTCAATGATGGTACGACCATTGTGGCCACCTCTCTTGAGTCTCGCGACGAACTGCAATTTGCACGGGTAGTGCTTGAGTCGCTGCTGAGCGAGAATCGCGAACGCTCTGATAGGCTTGTTAAAATCCTAAGTCTGCCGATGACCAAGGGCATAGAAAAGGCGGCTGATCTCCAAGGCGCTGGACCCTCTGCAAACGATTGTACACCTAGTTCAAGCCGCCCATGAGTCACTTCAGTCGATGGCACCTCAGGCACGGTTGCGAACTGCGTTGTTTCGAGTCGATGGTCACAAATTGTCGCGGGTGATTTCCTGGGATGGCATGGCGAGGAATCGCAGAACAAAACTTAAACCCTTGCTGCTGGATTTGGATCAGCAGTATAGATCCATTGCTAGCTTTTCTTTCTTGACTGGTCAGATTGCGGTAGTTGATAACGCGGAAGTTGCCGATGCTGACGCGACTAGCCCATTCCGATACTTTTCTGTCCGCGATCGGCATGTGATTCGGTCAATTCTCTCCATACCAATTCGCGACTCACAAAATCGAAGCGAGTTCGTTTTATGTGTTGATTCGGAAGTGCCAGGCACGTTTTCCGAGTCGAGGAAAGATGAATACTCGCTTTTACAACGCATGTTATCGGATCGCATTATCTTCCATACACAACTCTGGCTGCTTCTCTCGCGCAAGAGCACCAAACACAGGTGACGAGTCAAACACGAGTGTGACATCTGAATCGACTCGGTACGTACCGGCGAGGACGCACTGAGGTGTGCGGCGGCATCTCGGCACTTTCGATCAGTGCAATGGAATATCGCGATGAGTGCCTATGTCTTTACGTTTGACGTCAAGTTGGCAGCCCGAAGACTGTTCGTGTACGCTGCAAACTTTTCTGCTGAATACAAACGGCGCCGATCGTCGTAAGGGCCGAGGCGGAAATCCAAGTTGCCTCCGCATCACACAACCGGCCAAGCAGACGAGCTTGAGGGGCACTGGGTTGATGCAACCTAGTGCCAGAGCGGGGACAAAACGGGGACAACATTGGCAACGCAGAACCAATCTCGTTACAATGCGAAAGCAATGTCGTTTTGCCCGATCCATTGAGTCGAGAAGAACTTCCAACGCTTCCCCGCTCCAACTGCAGCCCAAAGGCAATGCCCAAATTTGGACTCAAAACCCAGCGCAATGCAAGGAGGCAGGTTAGTTGCCTCGCCAAATCGGTTTTGGTTTGACGCGTAGAGGATGTCGGCGTGGCAGGTCGCGGCGCCCCTGTCCTCCGAGCAGAAGCCCAGCGGAGCGGCATCATCACCCGTTTTCCCGCGTCCAACCGGTCAGTCTTGCCAACTGTCCGCGCCTTCCACGTCGAGCAGTTCGGCCAGCAGCTTGTCGCGATAGCTTTCGACGCCTAAACTGCGTCGATCCGTCGCGGACAACATGGGGGTATCGTCATGGTCGCTCGTTTCGTCTATCCCGTATATTTAGTCGCCAGCACCAATGGTGTGGTCGTGGTCGTGAATGCTGACGGTACAGACTGCATAATGCTGTTCCACTCGCGGGATCTTGCCGAGCAGCAAATCGACAAGATTCAGTCGACTCACCCTCATTTGGGATCGCTCGCGGCTTTGCCCGTCCCGAGCGCGCAGACTCTCAGGGAGGGTCTGAAAGAACTTCCGCCGGACGTTACTTGCGCGGTTTGGGACCCGACGGGCACGCCTGCTGGGTTCAAACACGTCGGCCTTGATGATCTGCTTCGCAATTTGAGCAGTTAAGAAGTTGGGTATTTTCTGTCCTCCACGAAAATCGGCCCACCAGATTGCCACAGGAATCGCGTCAAGGGCTCGCGATGTACTTTGACCCGTCGAGCCGCAGCGGGGTCGTGCTTGGCTGCTGGGCGTTGGGCACGACTGGCGCACTTTTGGGCCTCGCCTCAAAAGTGAGGCGTCTCGGAAGACCCGCGTCGACTCGCAAGACCCGTTCCAGAGAGTCGAGTCGACAATTAGCGCGTCAGACGCTCATTCACCCAAGTCCCGAAGTAGCTGAAGCTATGGGCACCTAGAGGCTCCAGCAGACTTGCAACTCGCACGGCGCTTGCTCGGTCTTTGGCTTCAATGCCTAGAGCGTAGTGTCCCGCTTGTAACTCCTTAATAGAGAATTCGATGATGGCATCTTCGCCGTCTCCGAAGTTAAACGTTTTTTGCAGACGTTCCAACATGTCGACGCCGTCTTCGGCTTGCAAAGCGATGATATTCGAGTCGGCATAACCGGCGGCCTTCAAGGCTTTCGTAACTACGTCGAACTGCGCTTTCGTGTCGACAAAGCCAATAGCCTGACCCTCGGGTGTGGCCAGTTCTTGGCCGTGGTCAATAACGGGTTTGATCGCCATGGTCGTTGCTCCTCAATCGCAGGTCAGTTTGAAATCAGAAGTCCCAGAGTCGACGGAGTTGGTCGGTGACACTCGTTGACGACCTCAAAGTGTTCCTTAATTCTCAAGCCGACGCTGACGCGGTCTCCCGCAGCAACTATCGGCAGGTACGCCCATGGGCGAGAAGGATCAGGCGGGTGTCTTCTCGATCACGTCAGGTTGATTGTTGACCCAAATCCGCGGTGCCTGGATCTCCGCGTTGTGTTGGAAATCCAGCCCCGCCTCCTCCAATGCCGCCTGCACGTCCCTGTCCAACAGCGGCTGGCCGTCCAGGTAGACAAGGCCCCAATTGACGGTGGAGCCGCCGTTGACGTGCACCCCCGTCGCTGCTTGAACGACCAACAGCTTTGGATTCAGCCGCGCCATCAGGTCTTGAATGAGCTCAATCTCACGGTCATGAAGTACAGAAAATGCCTTCGGCAGCTCGATGGTAGCTTGCATCGGACGGCTCCTTAATCATTCGATCACTTTTCCAACTGCTTCCTCTACCGTGTCGGCGGCCTTCCGGACGGCCTGTTTGGCATTCCCGAGTGCCTCGTCGGTCTTTCCTTCCTCACGAAGCTTGTCGTTGCCGGTCAGCGCGCCGGCGGCTTCCTTGATTCGGCCTTTCACCAAGTCTGTCTTGCCACCCATGATGGTCACTCCTTTTCCTAGAGGTTGTTCTCGTAACCGCTTATCGATCAGAACTCCCGCGATCCATCAGAGGGAATCGCGTCCAGATCAGCCCTTAAGCCCACCGGCAACGCTGTCTTCGGGCTCACGCCGGGGGCCGACGCCTCCCAATTTAGCGCCCGCCAGGATGCGATGGAGCCCAAGTCCAGCGCCCCAGAACTCCTCGTCTCCGAACGCATCAAAGCGAAAGGTGTGCCTCCCCTCTTTACTCACCTGCAACGCGTCTCGTTCCGGACCCGACACACGGCGCTCACCTTCACGAACGTCATAACGCGCGACCTCTCGCACGGCACGACGTTCCTTTTGAGCTTCTTGGGAAAATGCGGTGATCCAACCAATCCCCAGGAAAAGAACTAAGGCGGCGGATCGCAAGAAGTGATTTGTCATGGAGAAACTCTCCATGCAGATAGCGATGGTTGGTTTCTGCTTTGATTGTCGTAGCCTGGAATTGAGCCTTGACCCGAGCGAGACTGCCGAGACACCTGTCGATAGGGCGCGCTGCCGAAAGACTCGGGATAAGCGCCGACGAATACGCTATGCTCGTTGCCCTCGTTGGTCTCCGACGACCAATTGGATCCCTGGCGACGACAACCCTCAAGCGCCACCTCCAGGTGCTCCTGGATGATCGGCTTGACGAGAAACATAAAGACGTGCTTTTGCTCTGCATACAGGACCCGGTCACGGTCGCAATAACCCGAGAAAAGAATAATCGGGATCGGTCGGCTCGTGTAAATTACCGCGGCAGCATCGGCGCCGCGCATGTCTGGCATCAGGTCACCAGTAAGAACCACGTCTGGCTGCGCGATTGCACATTGTTTGATCAACGAATCCCCGTTTTCGGCCACGGCAACTACTTCGTTCCCCAATCGGTGGACCATTTGCTGAAGGAATTCGCACATCCGGCAGTCGTCATCAGCAATCGCTACTCGTAGAGAAAAAGACATTAGTTTCATCGATCTCAGTAAGAATAGTGCGATCGTTTTGGTCTCAACAGGGAGCGGCGAAGGTCCCGTCGCACCCATGTGGGATCTATGCAATATCCCTTGCGGGTGGGCACCGTCACATGCAAGTCGAATGATGGATTGCGCATACATTTCGTGTCGGACAAAGGATGTCACCCTGTCGCCGACAAATACTTTAGTTCTCCCACAACAGCCCAGCTCAATCTTACCTGTTGCGCGAAGCGGCGATCAGCGTTGGCCCAAAACAACAGGCACATCCGACGTTTGCCGATCGCGTTCGATTGCCAGCGATATCTCGGTTCCTGCCGCAATTCGACTGATCAATTCACTTGGCTGGTACGGTGACTGGATCGATTCTCCGTTGATCGCTCGGATCGCGTCACCGGGCCGCAGTCCGGCTCGTGCCGCCGGGCTATTGTCGCTGACCTGCGCGATGACCGCCAAGTTAGGGGACCGTTGATCGAACGTGACGCCCAGATAGCCGCCGGAGAATGCGGCAGTTCCACGATAACCGCTGGCATAGGGATACCTTCCTCCATAGTTGCGCGGGCCGCCGACCGCCAGCGAGCCGTACGGCACCCATGCGCCATTGTTCCAATAGACCCAGCTATTGTTCGGCGTCCAATACCACCAGCGGTTGTTCTGTTGACGGTAGCGCCATGCATTCTGTCCAGCGATGTTCGCATTGGGGACTCGCCGGGCGCCGGAACTGCCGGGGTTGTTCCGCGGCGCACCGGCACGGTGCTGAGGATTGTTGACGGCGCCGTTCATATTCTGGCCGCCGTTTCGCGCCGCGCCCTGGTGCACTCTGTCGACGTGACCAGCGTTGCTATGATTCTTGGCATCGACCCCGCCGTCACGACGACCGTTGTCGCTTCGCGCCGCATGATGGTCGCTGCCGGCATTTCCGCCGCCGCCGTGTGAAGGATTGCCCACGGCCCCGCGGGCCCCGCCGGCCGAACCTGGCGCCCCATGGGTTTCTTTCTGTGCCGACGCGCGGGAAGCCACGCACAACAGGCCAATCAGCAGGACCGTTGGGAACTTGTAGAGTTTCATCGTTAATTCTCCCGCGAAAGAAATGACTCGCCGGTGCTGCCGCTACATTTCCGCGTGGCCGCACATGCCAAAAAAAAGCCGACGTGGCGGAACACCCGGAGGTATTCCACCACGTCGGCTTACTCGTAAACGGGCCTCCCAGCACGGCTGGGTTGCCCTTCGATTAGTCGTCCGACAAATTCAATTCAAGCGATTCGCGGATGCGACTTGCCGGTTCGGTAAGTCTTCCCCGCGACTACTGAAGTATAGTCTATTTCCCGAGACGTGTAAACTTGAATCGGTGAGTATAAAACCGCACGCACGTTGGAATATGCCGTATTTCAACGGGCAACCAGCCTTTGCGAATCGACTTATCCAGCGCTTTAAGGCGCGGCCGAAGAGCAAACTAGTCAAAACCCTTCCGGCCGCGAAAGGAAGAGATCCGCTCAAGGAGGTGTGGACTGATCTGATCGAAACCGCGCGACCGATCATGGAGGCGATGTTCCAGGAGATCACCGGCGACAAGGTGGTAAGCCTCCACCACGAAATCAGCACGACGACCGCCGAAGAAATCGTACTGCGTTAGCCGAGTCGCCGTGCTTCCGCGAAACGCGGAAAACGTAGGCCGCTCTGGCGGTGAAACGTGGATCATCCGATCTCGACTTCCGCGGAGTGTTCTCGGCGATCGTCCTCCAAATGAATAGCCTTGTCGAGTTGATCGACTCCGTCGAGTGTCACTCGGGTCGCTTCGCGGCCGCCGTTGTTTTTGATGGTGACGTGATAAAACGTGTCGCGGTAGCGATAGTGCAGTTTGAAGGATCGCCACTCGTCAGGCAGGCACGGAAAGAATCGAAGCTTATCCACTTCCAACCGTAGGCCAAGCAGTGACTCGACGATAAGCCGGTACATCCATCCGGCCGACCCGGTGTACCACGTCCATCCGCCGCGACCGATGTGCGGCGCCACGGCATAAACATCGGCGGCCACGACATAAGGCTCGACTTTATAGGTCGCGATGCCCGCCGGCGTCGACCCGTGATTCAGCGGGTTGATCAGCGACAGCAGCTCCCAAGCGCGCCGCTGGTCGCCGAGGGCGGCAAATGCCATCACGGTCCAGATCGCTGCATGCGTGTACTGGCCGCCGTTTTCGCGGACGCCCGGCACATAGCCCTTGATATAGCCCGGGTCCAACGGCGACTTGTCGAACGGCGGATCGAACAACTGAATCAGCGAGTGGTCGCGTCGCACGAGACGGTCGTTGACGGCGTCCATGGCCTGCCGAATCCTCTTTGGGTCGCCCGCCTTGGATAGTACGGCCCAGCTCTGGGGGATGGAATCGATTTGGCATTCGAGGTTGCTGGCCGAGCCAAGTGGTTCGCCATTGTCGAAGTAGGCGCGTCGGTACCAACCGCCGTCCCATGCATTGTTTTCGATATTCTCTTTCAAGTGCGCGGCCTGGGCGACGCATTTCTCGCCAAATGCCGTGTCGCCGCGCGAGTGGGCGACCGTCGAGAACTCTTGCAGCACGTGAACCAGGAAGAACGCCAGCCACACACTCTCACCCTTTCCGTGTTCGCCCACCAGATTCATGCCGTCATTCCAATCGCCGCAGCCCATCAGCGGCAGTCCGTGGCTGCCGAACCGCAATCCGTGCTCGATTGCACGGACGCAATGCTCGTAGAGAGTCGCGGATTGGTCCGATCGGCTCGGCAAGTCATAGTAGGCTTCCTCGTCCGGCTTGACTGGTGCGCCGTCGATGAACGGAATCGCGCTCGTCGAGTACGCCCGTGTCGCCGATCTGCTTGACGTACTGGCAGGTCGCCAGAGGCAGCCACAGAAAGTCGTCGGAAAAATGCGTGCGGACGCCGCGTCCGGTCGGGAGGATGCCACCAGTGCTGCACGTCTCCTTGGACAAATTGATGGGCTGCGGCCCGCAGCAGATGCTCGCGCATCAACTGCGGCTCCGCATGCACCAAGGCCATGACGTCCTGCAATTGATCGCGAAACCCGAACGCTCCGCCTGACTGGTAATAGCCGCTACGTGCCCACAGGCGGCAAGCCAAGGTTTGGTAGAGTAGCCAGCCATTGACCAAGGTATTGATGCCCTGGTCCGGAGTTTCCACGTAGACGGTGCCCAACGTTCGCTGCCAGTAATGCCACACGCCTTCCAGAGCTCGGCGCGCTGGCCCTGCGCCGCGATAGCGCTGTATCAATCCACGTGCCTCTTCGATGCTCGGGGCGGCCCCAGGAGAAACACGATCTCGCGCTCCTGCCCTGGGCGCAAGATCGAACTGCGGACTGCATCGCGCCACACGGATCGAGACCCGGTCCCGACCTTGCCCGAAAGGCGCGTACGGCTCATCGCCGCGGGTTTGGCCGCCGTGCCATTGCGTCCGAAGAATTCGGTTCGGTCGCCAGTGATCGTGCGCTGCGGCTCATTGCAATCGAGAAAGGCGACGCGGCCTGGAAACTCGGAGTTGTAGGGGTTACGAGCCAACAGCGCCCCGGTCTTAGGATCGACTTCGGTCACCACGTGCATCAGCGATTTAGGACGCAACTCCGCCAGCACCCATTCCATGAAGCAGGTCGCCGAAAGCCGGCGCGTCCGTTCGGATGCGTTTCGGATTTTCAGCGAAAAGAACTTGATCGGCGCGTCCATCGCCACGTACACCGTCAGTTCCGTCGCGATGTCATTCTCGATCGTCTCAAAGACGCTGTAACCGAAGCCATGGCGGGTGATATACGCGTTGTGGCCAGCGAGCCGGCAGCGGTGTGGGCGACCAGAACTGTCCGCTTTCCTCATCGCGGAGATAAAGCAATTCGCCGCTGCAATCGGTGACCGGATCGTTGTACCACGGTGTCAGCCGAAACTCGTGGGCATTTTCAAACCAGGTAGTATCCGAGGCCGCTTTCCGTCACCACGGTGCCGAACTGGGCGTTGGCAAGTACGTTGGCCCATGGGGCGGGCGTCCGCTGAGAACGGCCGGTCGTGATCACGTATTCGCGGCCGTCGGGCGTAAAGCCGCCCAGCCCGTTCGCGAAAATCAACTCGCGAAACGGCAGTTTTTGGCCTGGAGAACCTCCGCCCTGCGGCCGCGGTTCGGGACCAACGCTGGCATACTGACCTCACGACGGCCTCGCCGCTCGATCTGGTCGGCCAGCATGCCGCCGCTGTCGGTCAATACGACGCGGGCGACACTTTGCATGAGAATCCGATCTTCGTCGGACATCTGCTCGGGCCGCCGCACAAAAATTCCGCCCGGTCGGTCGACGACATGAGCCTCGGTGCTGCCCGCGATCAGGCTTACGATGTCGTCCTGCAATAATTGCCGGTATCCCGACTGATCTTCGTTCCAAATCACCAGATCGACGGACAATCCTTTGAATCGCCAATAGGCATGGGCATGGATGAGTTGGCGCACCAGATCGATCTTGCTTTGATCGGCAATTCGCAGCAGAACAATCGGCAAGTCGCCGGAGATGCCATGTCCCCATAAACCCGATTGGCCACGCACATTCTTGCCCAACACGCTGGCATTGGCACGGCGCAACCCGCTGGCATAGATAATCGAACTGGCCAGGCGGCCGTAGAGTTGTGCGTCGGCTTCAGTGGCGTTGAGTTGCTGCAAAATCACCTGGCCGTGCGTCCAGGCCAAGTCGAGCAAGCGGTCGGCCAAATGTCGATCGTGATACTTTTCGACGAGTCCCAGTGCCGCATCGCGCGTTTCCGCCGACGCCGGAGACGACGTCGACCACGGCTGTTTCCTCAGGTTCAATGGTAACGGTACAGCGAATGGCAACGATCGGATCGAGCACCGAGCCCTCGCTGTTCGAAAGCGGCATCGGGCGGGCCATTGCCTGCGGGTCGGCAACGTCGCGCCCGCGGCCAAGAAACTTAGCTCGGTCGGTTTCGTAGGACGTCGTGCCGGCCGACGTGCCATGCACCGACATCAAATGCAACATCCATGGCGGATGTTCTTCGTGCGAACGGGGCCGGCGTGTACAAAGAATTGCCTGACGAGTTGGGGATAATTTCTGTCTGGACGAACAAGTTGCTGAAGGCCGGATGGGTCGCGTCAGCCGCGGCGCTCGCCAAGACCACTTCCGCGTAGCTTGTCAGTTCAATCGTGCGTCGAAACTGGGAAAAGTTCGTAATGCTGATTCGGCGCAGCTCGACGTCGTCTTCGGGCGAAACGGTCACTTCGGTGTGCGTATCCAGATCAAAGTCGCGTCGCCGAAATTCCGCCCGTGACTGAGAAAAAATGGCCTCGTACGCCGCAGACGGCTTGAGCGTCGGTTGAAACCCGGCGGACCAGACCTCGTTAGACGCAACGTCACGCAGATAGCAAAACGTGCCCATATCGTCGCGCGCGACGTCTTCGCGCCAGCGCGTTACGGCGATGTCCCTCCAACGGCTGTATCCGCCGCCCGCGTTGGTGATCATGACGTGGTAGCGCCCATTGGACAGCAGATGCACCTCGGGAATCAGTGTGTGCGGCGTTTTGAGGACGCGCATCAGGACTTCGGGCGCCGTGGCAGGTCGAGGCGGTCTCGGCGCTGTCGGCTGAGCGCGGATAGACGGGTGCCGATTTGGGAATTCGCTCGTGCAGGAGTAACTCTGTGGCTTGAAACGGCGGGTAGGCCTCAAACCGTCGCTGCATCGGCCGATCGAGCAGTGCATAGGCAAGCGACAAAAAACTCATCCCTTCGTGATGCGCCATGAACGACCGCACGACGGCAAACGACTGGCCAGGGGTGAGTCGCGCCGGCGTGTAATCGATTGCCTCATAGTAGCCGTATCTGCCTTCAAGCCCGGCAGCGGCCAGCCGTCGCAGATTGGCGCACGCCGGCTTGGGAGCAACCATCAATGCCATCAGTGACGCGTACGGCGCAACCACGAGATCGTCGGCCAGCCCCCGCTTGAAGCCCAAGCCGGGTACGCCGAACGCCCGGTACTGATAGTTCAAATGAACGTCCGTGAGGTTATATCCCGACTCGGACATCCCCCACGGAACCTTGCGGCTGGCGCCGTAAGCGATTTGCCGCGCGACGGCCGTCTTGCACGTTTGGTCTAGCAGGGTGTCGTCAAAGCTCGGCATGACCAGCAACGGCATCAGATACTCAAACATCGAGCCGCTCCAAGAAAGGAGCGTCGGTCGCGCCATCAAATCCTGTCAGCAATCGACCCAGTGCAAACCAATGCTCTTGCCGCAAT
Source organism: uncultured Planctomycetia bacterium (assembly GCA_963801675.1). Classification (GTDB taxonomy): domain Bacteria; phylum Planctomycetota; class Planctomycetia; order Pirellulales; family PALSA-1355; genus PALSA-1355. The sequence goes on along the minus strand of CAWDFN010000001.1, from coordinate 4,233,292 downwards.
TGGCCTTGCGCAATCGCAACGAAACTGGCTAGCCGAGCCTCCGAAGCCAGCAGATCGTAGAAGCTGGCGTCACGCCGGTGCTCAGCTACGTTGAAACCGATCGCAAGCAATTGTCGAGGCTCGTCGAACAGAAAGTCAAACTCAGCATCGCTAAGTTCGAGGCACGTCCGGGCCAGGCTTTCGTGGGATGCCATCCGCGCGGCGGCATGGTCGCTGACCTCGCTGATGCGCTGTTTCAGTTGTGTGAGCCAATCGCGATGTTCGCCTGCCTCCGCCAGAGCGACATCGAAGTCCGCTGACAGCTCTAAACTGAGTTGGGCGATCTGTCGCAGCGTTCCCTCGCGCATCAAGCCGCTCGAGCGCGGTGCGCAATTGAGTCATACGAATCTGCCTCGTGCGGCGCGGTGCCTTGCCAGAGAGAAGGCGGCCCAGGAGGCAATGTCACCAGTGGCGCCAGCAGGTTCACCTCGTCAAGCCAAGCCTGGGCTTGCCGCAGTCAACGCGCTTGCCCACCAGCGAACCTGCTCGTCGGGATGCGCCATTAGTGCGGTGATCACGGCGTGTTCGTCGCTGGCGACGCGAGCGAGCAACCGAGAACCGGCTGCGAGCGTTGGCGATGTGTGCAAAAGTTCCTGCTGAAGTTGCTCCAGACGGTGCAGCGGTTGCGGCCCGTCATCGCCCGATGCGCTCTGCACGGGACGTCGGTCGGCTGGTCCTGCGTTGCGTACCGTCGTGAGCAGGACTCGTAGCGTGATTCCCAGCCCATGTATGGCCGCGGGCGGCAAAATGCTTTGGTCGGCCAGTTGCAACAGCCCCTCGCGCAAGTGAGCAAATGGCCGACAAGGTTTCCACTATCGACGGTCGAAACATAACGGGGATGAAGCGGTTCAAGCGTGCGGGTGTCGTACCAGTTGAAAAAGTGCCCGCGGAACCGCTCCAGTCGCTCCATGGTCGCTAAGGCTTTGGCAGTCCGTTCCTCCAATTGACCGGCCGAAATAAACCCAAAATCATAAGCGGCCAGATTCGACAACAGCGCCAGGCCCATGTTCGTGGGCGAAGTCCGGTGGGCAATAACCGCCACCGGGTAATCCTGATAATTGTCCGGCGGAAGCCAATTATCTTCCGGGCCGACAGAAGGTTTCAAAAAACCGCCATGTTTTGCGCGACAGCTCCTCGAGAAACTCCGTGTCGGCTTGGCTCAAGCGAGCCGCCCTGCGCGACAGCGGCCGACTGAGCCACCAGGCGATTGCCGGAGACGTCAGCCATAAAGCGAGCAGTGGAATGGAAGCCGGTAGCGCATCTGGCCGAAATTGGGCAATGTAGCCGCCCAGAAGGAGTGCCGAGACCGGCGCGACCCACATCGCCCGCAGTGATGCCGGCCAAGTCGGTCCGCGCGCCTTGTTCCGCATCGGTAGACGTGCGCCATTGGAGCAAATTGCGTTTCGTCAGGGTCAATCGCGTCAGCGTGCGCAGCACCGCGTCCGAGCTGTAATAGGCCTCGTCGGGCAAGAAGGCCAGCGCGCAAACCGCCTGCGCCGTGTAGCGACCCAATGACCGCAGGGTGTCGCGCAGATGCAGCCGCCACGACAGATCGGCCGGGCGTTTAATCAGCTCAACGACGACGCGCAGGACAATTGGCAACAGCATGATCGCCAGGACTAACAGGGTCCAATAGGACGCAGGCCACACGGGGACCATCCAGGACAAGCCGAGCAAAAGCATCAACGCGGCCGGCACGAGGCTTCGCCGCAGGTTGTCCAAAATCTTCCAGCGCGATAACGCCGAAAGCGGGTTTCTTTCGAGCTCTCCCGATTGGCCAGGCACCCATGGCAACGCCCACATTGCAATTTGCCAGTCGCCTCGAATCCAGCGATGCCGGCGGCCGGCGTCGATGCTGTATTGGGCCGGATAGGTCTCGAACAACTCGATGTCGCTGATCAACGCAGATCGGGCATAGCATCCCTCCAAGAGATCGTGACTCAGGATCAAGTTTTCGGGAAACCGCCGGTCCAACAGCTGTTCAAAGGCATCCACGTCGTAGATGCCCTTGCCGATGAATGAGCCTTCCTGGAACAAATCCTGGTAGACGTCCGACACCGTTCCGGTATAGGGATCGATGCCGGCCTGGCCGCCGAAGATGCGCACGAACCAAGAGCGTTGAGCGCTGGGTAAGCTCAGCGAAACGCGTGGCTGCAAGATACAGTAGCCGTCGCAAAGCATCTTTTTTTTGTCGTCGAAGCAAGGCCGGTTCAAGGGATGGGCCATGGTTGCGACCAACTTGCGGGCAGCTTCGCGCGGGAGCTGAGTGTCCGAGTCGAGGGTGATGACGTACTTCACTTCGCCAAGCGAACTGGTGTCTCCGACGATCAGCGAAAACCGATCTCGCGCGACCCGCGAAGAAACGCGTTCAAGTCGGCGAGTTTTCCGCGCTTCCGCTCGTAGCCCATCCAGACTCGTTCTTGTGAGTTCCAGCGACGAGGCCGATGAAACAGGAAGAAAATATCGTTGCGTTCGACTTTGTACTTTTCGTTCAGCGCTTCGATTCCTTGTCGTGCTCCGTTCAAGTAAGGGTTTCGTCGTCGGGCATCACCTCGGTCAAGGGCATCGCGCCAATCGGTCAACAAGGCGAAATGGAGATGCTTATCGCGGTTTGCCAGATAACGAACTTCCAGCGATTCGATCAAATCGCTGATGCCTTGAGAAGCTGGTCAGCATCGTGGGTACGGCCACGAGCGTGCGACACTCACGGGGAATCCCGTCGGAAAAATCCATGCGAGGCAGGGCCCGTGGCGTTACAAACAACGTTACCAGCCAGTTGACGATGGCCACGCCGAGGTGGGTCGTACCCAGCAAAACCAGAAGTGTCATCGGCCAGAGAAGCCAAAGGCTGGCTCCATACGCGCCATGCCTGGAAAACCGAGATAGCAGCCACGGCAGACAGTGATCGATCCGATCGCCCCGAGATAAAGTAGCAGCGGATGCCGTTTGGCCGATCGCCGCAGTTTCTCGCCAAGGGAAATGCGCGCTTTGACGGCCGCTTCGAGCTGAGGCAATCCACGGTCGATTAAGAAATACCCGACGTGAGCCGAACGCTCGCGAACACCTTTCGAGTCGGCGGCCTGTCTGGCCAACCGAACTGCCTCCGCGGCCACCTCCCATTCGGCAAACCGGCTGTGTTTGGCGATCCGTTCGACGACATGGCGATATCGGTCGCGCGTGGCAAAATCCATTTCGCTGTAAACATCAGAATACTCTTGCGTGGCCTGAATGACCTGGCGGTATTCGCGTGAGCTGTTGTCCAAATCGCCCAAGTCGACCGGTGAAAAACCGCGCAATGTCTGTTCGACCAGACTGAGTGATTCGACAAACTTGCGCCAATCCATGGCCGCCAAAAACCGCAGACTGCCGATACTGTTGCCGATCGAAACCTGATCGGCAGCCTGCTGCTGCCCCTCGATCTGCATCAGCTGCTCGACGGTGACCGCCTGTTCGGCCAATCGGTGTTCGAGCCACATCAACGGCAACGACATCGCATGAGTTTGCTCTTGGAGCCGGCGGGCAAACTCGGCCGCAAACTCGCTGTCCATCGCCGGAGCCGCGCGAGTCATCTCCGCCATTACAAGGACCAAGGCTTTTGGGTCTTCTTCCACAGCCTCGATCATCCTGATCGGCCCAAGCATTGGCTTCATCGTCGATGCCGTCGAGCGGTCGTCATGCGCGCGGCGACGCGGCGCAGATTCTCAATCAACGCCAGGCGAAGCATGATCGGAATGGCCCACAACTCTCCGAGCGTGAGCGGAGTGACGCGTCTGGTAGGCCGCCACGACGGACGTCAGGCTTTCGGCATTGACTCGGCCGTCGACGTGCGAGATCAGCTCCAACGCAATGTCGTACACCCGGGGATAGCCCACCGAGGGCCCTCGCACCAGCCGCGGAAGCTCCGTGCTGTAGTTCTTGGGCAGATGGCGGCGGGCCGTGCGGATCTGATCTTCGATCAGGTAGAAATTGTCCAGCAACCATTCGTCGGCCGGAGACGTTCGTCGGTTGGCCGCGACCGCGGCGACGATCAGTTGATAGGCTTCGAGCAGAACCTTTTCGTTCTTTTCCAGGCGGCCGAGCAGCCGGTCGGGCCCGACGTCGCTTGTCGACCTCATGCCAACCGGCCAACGCCTTGGCATGCTGTTCAAGCTGGTCCGTGCTGAATAGCTCGGACCGTAACGGTTGCTCATCACGGTCGCTTGGCCGCTCGCGCCCAGCGCGCATCGGCCTCAACATAGCCGGTCACAAATCGCCATGGCAACCTCCAACACCTGTTTGTTACTGCCTCATTGCAGCGAAAAACAGATCACGAGAAATCGGGTACTTGAATTATAGGCCACTGACCGGTGCACCTCCAATGGCGGGTAGCGATTACGCGGAAGCGACGGTGATTTATCCCATTCCGCCTCGCGTCGTTCCCCCCGATGTCCGAACACGTTTTTCTGGTCACCGCGGGTACTTCCACTCCCTTGTTGATCTCGGCCTGGCTGCCAGCGTCTGCCTCTTTCAACTCGTCAAACTCTTTGCCCGCATGCTTGCTGCTGATTGCGCAAGTGGCCTGTTCCAAATGGGCGCATGGCCTGTGCGATGTGGGCACATGGACTGTGCGATGTAGGACCACTTGCGATTAAGTCTAGTGTCACTTTCGAGGAAGAGAACTCCGACAAAGGCCAACAACATCAACGCGTTCTACTGGTTATCGCGAGCTTTTCCCGCGACGAGGAACGCCTTGTCGTTCAGGGCCGCCGCGATGCACAGCCCGGCACAAGACCCAACGACGAGGAACAGATTCGATCCGGCACGCGAATTGCAACGAGGGTAACGAAACCCGAGCGCACCGACGCGAGCGACCATACGGCCCCGCGAATTAGTCCACGACATCCGCAAAATGGGAGCGGTGATCGCAGGCACGCGGTCCGTGGAGTTAGCACAACCTCTAATCTAGGAGATCGAGCGATGAGCGGAAAAAGCAAAGAACTCAAAGGGCGCATTAAGGAAGCTGCAGGGGCGCTTACCGGTGATGACAAGCTGCGTCGCGAAGGCAAGTTGGATCAGGCGACGGGCAAGGTCAAGCAAGGTGTCGAGAAGGTTGTGGAAAAGGCCAAAGACGTTCTCAAAGATCTAAAGAGATAGGAAGGTGGTGCAAAGCCGATCAACTATTGCTGCCCTCCAGAGCGATAGGGTATACTGGCAGCACGTGCCTTGCTCCGCATGTGGAGTGGTTGTCGTTTCTACGTGTTGAAACTCTGACGAGCACACCATTTTTTACTGAATCGGTCCAACCGATGTCTTTTTCTCTACGAGTGGCAATCGCCGATGATGACCGTGAGATGCGCGAATCCATTCGGCAAATGCTGGGCAAATTGGGACATGAAGTCGTAGCCGTGGCCGAAAACGGCGAAGCGCTCATCCATCAGTGTGCGGTGGCACAGCCAGACGTGGTTATTACCGGTACTCTGACGCCCGAGATGTACGGGACCGACGCGGCCGCGGTCGTCTACAAGAGCCGGCCGATCCCGATCATTCTCTATTCGAGCCATTGCGAGCCTGATCTGGTGCTCAATGCAGAGCACAAGCACGTGTTTATGTATCTCGTCAAGCCGATCTGCGAAGAGCATCTGCAGGCCGCGTTGAAAGAATGCGATGCCTGCCGTTGCATGGAATCGAACGAGTCGTCGGAAGGCAACGAGAAAAAGGTTCCCGTTGGCCCTGCGTCAGGTTCTTTCAGCAGCGCGCCCTATCGTGAACACAGCCGCCCTCCGTATCGACAGCTACCCCGCTGAGGTTCCCACGCGGCGATCTTGAGCAAGCTGCGCACCGTGTTTGAAATCCGTGACTGCGCGCATTGGACTGCCCATCGTCGACGCGAACGCGCGCATGCACGGCCTCACTCCGTCGGGCCGTCAGCGACAAGTGCGAGATTACTCGTTTGCGAGCGACGCTATGATACTTACCGCAATGGGGGTCAAGTGGAACGGGCGCGACCCTTCGGTGCGGAATCGCTTTGCAACCACAAACGGAGATGGCGAGTGACCTTCTGGGCCAAGCTGTTTACCGGCAATCCGCGCGGCATGCGACACGATGACGACCGGACGGCACTGGCCGCTTACTGGAGCATTACGCCCGAGCAACTCCTGACTGAGTTGCGTACCTCGCCGAATGGCCTCAGTCAGGATGACGCGGAGCGACGTCTACAACAATACGGACCCAACGCACTCAAAGCGGGGAGGCAAACCACCGCCTTGGGATTGCTTCTGAACCAGTTCAAGAGTCCGCTGGTTCTGATTCTCGTCTTCGCGGCCATTATTTCCGTCATCGCAGGGGAATGGCCAGATGCGGCGATCGTGCTGGCCGTGGTGTTCGGCAGCACGACACTGGGCTTCGTGCAGGAATACCGGGCCAGCGACGCCATCGAGAAGCTACGTTCCACGCTCACGATCAAGTCCAGCGTGGTGCGCGATGGTCAATCGCGTGTGGTGCTCTCCGAGCAGGTCGTGCCGGGGGACGTGGTACTGCTTTCTGCGGGCAGCCTGATTCCAGCCGATGGAGTCGTCCTGGAGGCAAACGATCTCTTTGTGAACCAGGCGGTGCTTACCGGCGAAGTCTTCCCGGTGGAAAAGAAGCCGGAGAAAGTGGAGGCCAACGCCAGTCTGGCGGAGCGCGTCAACTGTGTGTTCATGGGCACCAGCGTGCGCAGTGGAACCGCACGAGTGCTGATTGTGCAGACGGCCAAGGCAACGGTGTTCGGTCAGATTGCGGAGCGACTCAAGTTGCGCCCGCCAGAGACGGAGTTTGAACGCGGAGTCCAGCGTTTCGGCTATCTGCTCACGCGGGTCATGCTGGTGATGGTGGTCGTCGTCTTGGCGATCAACGTCGTCCGCGCACAAGCCTCCTTTGGATTCACTGCTCTTCGCGCTCGCTCTGGCCGTGGGCCTGACGCCTGAACTCTTGCCCGCCATCATCAGCATCACGCTCTCGCACGGAGCGCAGCGGATGGCGAAACGCGGCGTCATCGTGCGCAGGCTGAACGCCATCGAGAACTTCGGCAGCATGGATGTGCTCTGCACCGACAAGACCGGCACGCTGACCGAGGGGGTCGTGGTGCTTGACAGTGCGCTCGATGCCCAGGGACAGCCTTCAGCCGCGGTGCTTCGCTACGCCTATCTCAACGCCCAGCATCAGACCGGTTTGAACAATCCCCTGGACGAGGCCATCAATGCCTACGGACAGCAGGCCGGCCTGGATATCAGCGCCGAGCAGAAAGTCGACGAGATTCCCTACGACTTTGTACGCAAACGACTGAGTGTGGTCGTCGCCGATCAGCAGCGGACGCGCACCCTGATCACCAAAGGGCGCTGGAAAATGTTCTGCAGGTCTGCAGCACCGTTCAGTACGTTGATGCAGGCTGCCCGCTCGACGACGGCAAGCGGGCGGACATCATCGAGCGATATCCGCCAGTGGAGCGGCAAGGGCTTCCGCGTCCTGGGCGTGGCCACGAAGCCGACCGATGCGCGCACCGAATCGTACTCGCGCGAGGATGAGAGCGCACTTCAGTTTCGCCGGTTTCCTGCTCTTCTTCGATCCCCCCAAGGCCGATGTGGCGCAAACGATCGTCGATCTCGCCGAGCGAGGCGTACAGCTCAAGATCATCACCGGCGACAACCAGTTGGTGGCGCGGCACGTCGCCGAGGCTGTGAACCTGCCGATCGGCGGCTTGCTGACCGGAAGCGACTTGCATGGCCTGGGGGACGAGGCGCTCTGGCACGCGGCCGAACGCACAACCATCTTCGCCGAAGTGGACCCCAACCAGAAGGAGCGCATCATCCTGGCGCTGCAGAAGACCGGGCACGTCGTCGGCTACATGGGCGACGGCATCAACGACGCGCCCGCCCTGCACGCCGCCGACGTCGGCATCTCGGTGAATACCGCCGTGGACGTGGCGAAGGACGCTGCCGACTTGTTGCTGCTCGAACAGGACTTGGACATCTTGCGAGAGGGCATCGACGAAGGCCGCAGGACGTTTGCCAACACGCTCAAGTACATCCTGACGACCATCAGCGCCAATTTCGGCAACATGTTCAGCATGGCCGCGGCTTCGCTGTTCTTGCCGTTTCTGCCGCTGCTCGCCTCACAGATCCTGCTCAACAACTTCCTGTCCGACATTCCGGCCACCACGATCGCCGGCGACAATGTGGACCCGGAATGGGTGGCCAAGCCGCGCCGCTGGGATACCCGGTTCATCAGCCGCTACATGGTGCTCTTCGGTCTGGTCAGCTCGATCTTCGACTTCCTGACCTTTGGGACGCTGCTATTCCTGTTCCATGCGACGCCGGAGGAATTCCGCACCGGTTGGTTCATCGAGTCGCTGCTGACCGAGTTGGTGATCGCGCTGGTCGTGCGGACCCGCCGTGTGTTCTTTCGCAGCCGTCCGGGAAACCTATTGCTCGCGAGCACCATCGTCGTGATTGGCATTACCCTGGTGTTGCCCTATCTGCCGTTCAATTCGCTGTTGGGCTTCGTCCCTCTGCCCGCACCGCTGATGCTGCTGATGATCGGACTGACGCTGCTCTATGTCGTCGTCACTGAATTGGCGAAGAAGTATTTCTACGCTCGCGCGGAGAACGAACGTTTTCTTGGTATCGGGAAAACGTGAGGCAAAACAGTCGCAAGTTCAGCCCCGGAATGACGGTTTTCAACGGGATCGCTATAGATCCTGATGTACCATGACGCATTGGACAAATGGTGAGCGATTGGCACAGCACTTAGCTGGCACTAGGCCCTTTTCTTCGCGCGCTTAGGGGTACCCTTGCCCTTCGGCTTGGATCCCACCTTTGATTTCGCCACGTTCGTGACTTTTCTCGTTGCAGGTTTCGCCTTACGCTTTTTCTTAGCGAGAGCCGGCTTCGAGGCGACCGCCGTTACTGCTGATCCCTTCGTTGGCTGCTTCGCCGAACGCGAGGACTTGTTTCGGTTCCTGGCAGTCTTGATCGCCTTCGCTCCGCGCATACCCGTTGACCGAATTGTCTCAAAGGTTTTTTTGATCGGCTCATTGCCTTTCGCCGACGAATTTCCGACAAGGGCTCCAGCAATTCCGCCCGCCACGGCCCCCATGGGTCCGGCGACCATTCCCCCGATGACCGCGCCGGTGATGCCTCCCGCCGTTTGCTTGGACACGGAAGGTAGATTTTTTTCACGCTCTGGTTTCTTGGACATGATGGTTTTCTCGGGATCAGGGATCGGGGATAGTCAACCGAGGTTTGTTGGCGGGGGCACGTTTTCCGTGCCCGTAGCGTCCGGCCTCAAGAATTCCTGGCCGGCCGCCGGCCGGCTAGGCGGTCTCCGTTGAGCCTTGGTGCTGTCCGGCGTATGGCCTTTCCGCATGACGGGCCAGTGCGCTCCGTATTTATGGCACGGGACGCTCTTTACCGTCGGCGGCTCCAAAAGTAGCCGCCACCTCCGCCGAACAGAATGAGCAACACGACGATTAAGATGATCAGCTGAGTATTGTCCATTTTCTTTCCCTTTCTTTGATCAAACAAAATCGGGTTCCGCCACCCCTCCGCACCGGCGACGCAGTCGCGTTCGCGCACTGCAACAAGCGTCCGTCGCGCACTTTTTTCCACGGCTTGCTTGACCTTGCCGATTGCTCGGTCGGCCTTGCCGTTGGCGCGAAGCCTGTCGTTGCCGGTCAAAACACCGACGGCTTCCTTGATTCGGCCTCTCGCCACTTGTCCTGCGCCCACGATGGCGACTCTCAATCAACCGACCCTCGGCGCCCGGTGACTAGGGAAATCACGAAGAGAATCAGGAACACCACGAACAGAATCCTGGCGATCTGCATCGCGACGCCTTCCAGGCCCCAGAAGCCAAGCGCCCCCGCGACCAGGGCCACAATCAAGAAGATCAGCGCGTATCGAAGCATCAGTGACCCTCCCGAAAAGAAAATGGTTAGCCCCCGCGAAGGGCGTCGTTACTTCTTGTCCGTAGATTCTTTGTGGATGTCAGTCGTCGTCGTTGTGCCTTCGGGTGTGGTCACGGTCGTGTCTGTCTCTGTCTTGACTTCCTTCTTCTTGTTCATGTCGCAGCCCGCGAAAGGCATCACTAGAACCGCGAAAACGAACAGGGAGAGTAAACGCTTCATGGTAGAGCCTCCAAAAAAGGGTCTATAGCAGAATCTATGGGTGGTTTTCGTTAGGTGTCGGTAGTGGAGCGGCGTTCCGCCGCAGTTGTTTTTTTGCGTTCACGCAGACCAGGGGGCTCATTGCCGCCCCTGGACCCCGGCTAGCCTTTCTCTGTGTTCCGGGGCGGTAGTTCGTGCAGGAGAGACGCGTGGTGTGGCTAAACAAATGCATCCTGAGCGGCGATCGGCAAAGATGGAGTTACCAAGCTTCATCAGCGCCAAGGCAGACTCAGGATGCAACTCAAGACTATCCTCAATCGCGTCGAGCGTTACAAGTCGTTCGTGTATGGAGAACCACGCTGGGCAGATGGCGGCCGGGAGACCATCGAAGTGCCGATCGAGCCACGGGCCAATGGCCGGCCGATCTGCTCGGGCTGCGGAAAGCGACGGCCCGGCTACGACCGGCTGGCGCCCAGGCGCTTCGAGTTCGTGCCGCTGTGGCAGATCGCCGTGGTATGGGTCTATGCCTTGCGGCGTGTCGACTGTCCATGTTGTGGCGTGGTGGTGGAGCGCGTTCCTTGGTCGACCGGCAAGTCGCGGCTGACCATAACCTATCAATGGTTTCTGGCGGGCTGGGCCCGGCGGCTCTCCTGGAAGGAGGTGGCTGCGGTCTTTTGCACCACCTGGGAACACGTCCGCGACTCGGTGCGGCACGCGGTCCAATGGGGCCTGGTGCACCGGGATTTGTCGGGTGCCAGCGCCATCGGCGTCGACGAGATTCAGTGGCGACGCGGCCACCACTACCTGACGCTGGTCTATCAAATCGACCCCGGCTGCAAACGTCTGTTGTGGATCGGCCGCGAGCGAACCGAAGCCTGCCTGCGCCGAGGAATGGAACTGCTGGGCGCGAACTTCTGTGCGGGCCTGCGATTCGTGTGCAGCGACTTGTGGCAACCGTATCTCAAAGTGCTGGCCGAACAAGCCGGCACGGCGGTCCACGTGCTCGATCGTTTTCACATCATGAAACAACTGGGCGAAGCCATCGACGACGTGCGGGCCGGCGAAGCTCGACGACTGAAGCAAGACGGCTACGAGCCGCTGCTCAAGCACTCCCGCTGGTGCTTGCTCAAACGGCCCGAGAACTTGACCGACCAGCAGACCGTCAAGCTGGCCGAATTGCTCCGCTACAACCTGCAAAGTGTGCGGGCCTATTTGCATCGCGAAGACTTCCAACGTTTCTGGGAGTACCAATCGCACGCCTGGGCTGGAAAGTTCCTCGACGAGTGGTGCGCCCGCGTCATGCGATCTCGGCTAGAACCGCTCAAGAAGGTAGCCCGCAGCCTGCGGAAACATCGCTCGTTGCTGCTCAACTGGTTCCGCGCCAAGGGCACGATTTCGGCCGGTATCATTGAGGGTTTCAACAACAAGGCGAAACTGACCATGAGAAAATCGTACGGCTTTCGCGAGTACGAAACGATCGAACTGGCCCTCTACCATCAACTTGGCAATTTACCCCAGCCAGAATTCACCCACGAATTCTGCTGAGGAAGCAATCAATCGTCCCGTCCAACGTGTTGCTCCTCTGGCAATTGCCGTCTTGGGTAGCGGCACCATCCTCTCGTTAGTCCAATCGCTCGCCTCGGCATAGGATGCTCCCTCCTCCAACATCTGGACCCACCGATCGTAGATGGGCTGCGCAGAGTCGAGCTTGTAGACATCTTTGATGTTCGTCGCCCCATCTTTCTTGTCGTAGCCGAAGATTAGCGGTCTGAGGGCGCCTCCCTGGAGAAAGTGATGCCGGAGTGAGCGGCGAATTCTCCTTGCCGTGTCCGCGTTGTATTTTTCGTGCCGGTATGAGGCAAAGAAGGTCTGATCGGTCCAGTTTTCTTGGGCAGTATCAATGTTATCGTTTATCGCAACAAAGCGAACGTCGTGGTCCTCGCACAGCTCACAGAAAATCTGAGCGTGCACGCGCCGCATTACTCGCGCCAAGTCCTCAGCCAATACCAAGTCAACTTTCCGACGCCGGACAATTTTCCGCATGCGCTTGAGTTCGCAGCGGTCAAGACGTTCGCCGCTGCCCTGAGTGGAAATCATTTTGAGACGCCAGGGCAAGTCGAGGTGCTCGTTTAGCCAGCGTTCGTACAATTCCTTTTGAGCACCGAGACTTCGCTCGTCTTGGCTCAGAGTGCTGATGCGAGCAATTCCCAAAACAAGAACCTTATGGCCGTTGCGGGCCGTCAGTGCCGGTACGAGTGTCCGACCATTTGCAGCCATTGCAAAACCTCCAGACCGAGGAAAACGCTCGGATAGGGAGGGCTGGGCAGTTTCCGCGAAACTATGCAAATGCGACTTCACGCCAGTTGCGATTTCAGCAGACTGAACTCATCCGCTGTAAAGGCAATGCTTTGCGCTATCGCGTGCCATAGCAATCGTGGCTGTCCAGACTCGTTAGGAAATGTGCATCGTCGGTCGCCCCGATTTTGACAACTTTCGACAACCATGGAAGATGGCGTCAAAGCCCTTGCGGTTGCAAGGGCTTTATCATTTCTGATCGGTTTCACTGTTGCCATTCAGAAACCGCGAACATTCCTCAGAGGCCTCAGAAATGCTGCACAATTGCGGCGCGACGTCAGGATGGGATTCAGCGGGGGACAAGCGCCGCCGCAGATCGACCACCTGATTGTTTGGCCGCGTGCCCGGAATCTCGTGGCCGACACAAAGGACGTTCTTATCTAACCAGCGCCACCATTTCCGGCCGGCGCCGGTCTCTGGATCACAGGCGCGGGAATTACCTCGGCGGGCGGTCCTGCCGGCTGTGGATTGGCCGGCAGTTGACCGGCCGGAGCTTGAGGGCCGGGCGGCGGCATCTGCATCGGCCCGCCCAAGTAGCGCCATCCGCCGCCGAGGGCTTGATAAGCGTTTACGATGGCAGACAGTTGCTCCTGTTTGGTTTCGATCAAGACGATTCTCGCGTCATTCCGGTCACGCTGGGCAATGAGCACGTCTAAGTAGGTGATGTCGACGCGGGCAGCCTGAAAAAGTTTGGAGGCCACATCGACGGCCGACTCGAGCGATGCCAACTGCTGCTTTTTGAGCTCGATGCTCTGGCTGTAGTTCTGCACCTTGGACACGCGGTTGATAACCTCGGTGAAGGCGTTAAGGATTGTGCGCTGGTAATCGTAGAGGCTCTGCAATTGCTTCGCGTTCGCGTTGAGGTAGTCGGCCCTGATCGCAGATTTGTTGATTAACGGCGCGGCCAGGTTACTAGCGACACCGTAAATCAACGATTCCGGAGTAAAGAATAGATATTTTGCGTTGAAGGCCTCGTAGCCAACGCCGGACGTGATCGTTAATTTAGGAAAGAAATTGGCTCGGGCGACCCTCACGTCGAGCCCGGTCGCCGCCAGCTCGCGCTCGGCTTGGCGAATGTCGGGTCGATTCTGAAGTAGCTGCGATGGCACTCCAACTCGTAGCGTTTGCAGTTGCAGATCGATGTATTGTGCAGACACGCGTTCGACAGGCTGCGGGTAGCGACCGACGAGGAAATTGATACGGTTCTCGGTCTCGATGATCTCCTGACTAATAATCAACTTTTGGCTCTGATTCTTGCGAACCTCGGCCAGAAAACGCTGGACACCCAGCTCAGTGCCGCGGGCTCCTTCCTTTTGAGCCTTGGCTACCTCGAGGCTTTTCTGCTGGAGCGCGATGGTTCCATCCAGAGTTTCAAGCTGTTTGTCGAGCGCCATCAGCTTGTAATAGTTCTCGGCAATCTCTGCGACCAGACGGGTCACTACATAGTTCCAACCGTCCGTGGTGCCGAGGTAGCGCAGCCCTGCCGCATCCCTGGCATTGCGCAACTGCCGCCAGATGTCGATCTGCCAGGAGACGTCGGCGGCTACCAGAAAATTTGGCAGCGGATTGGGAAAGGGCTGGCCAACGGGAGACACGATTTGGCTAAGGTCGGCTCCCTGCGGCGTGAACGTACTGAGTTTATCTAGCGACGCGCCGCTCCCAAACGTGACGAACGGAAGGTACGTCCCTCGCCGCCTCAGAACCTCGTTGTTGGCGATCGTGATGTCCTGAGCCAGGATCCTCAGTTGCTGGTTCCCGAACAGTGCCTGGTCGATCAAGCCTATGAGGTTCGGATCATTGAAAAACTCTTCTGTCGGAACCTGAGATGAGTTTTCCGAGGTGGTCGCACCATTGAAGCTTTGCGGCAAGGGTGGTGCCGGCTTTGCAAGACCAAGCTTGGGAATTCCACAGCCCGGCAAAATCAGTAGAAGGATGGTGTATGCGAACGCTGTCGCGACAGCGTTCTTTTTTTGCTTCGCGTTCGAAGATCTCACGAAGGCCTTCATCCGTGTCGCCCTAGATTTACTTGCTTGTCAACAATCCGCTCAGGCTGCGCGACCCAAGCCCGCGCGGTATGAGAAGGCGACGCCGGCAGGTCTCCAACGATTGGGGCGATACGCCAAACCAGTTCGGTCGCATGAAGGCATCCTGCCCGTCAGTGGCGGTCGCATGCGAGCATCTCGCGCGTGCACATACTCCGTCGACATAGGACTTCATCGTCGGCAAGAGTCGGAAGGCGGTGGTGAATTGCGACCAGTCGTTACAAACTAACGCTCGCAAGTTACGCAATTCACGCGGCGCCGCAGCTAGCAAACGCAATTCAGGCCAGATCAGGTTTTAACACGCGGCGCTGGACGACCGCTGGCACGCTGGCAGTCCGTGAGTTTCCCTATGAGCTGCACCATGGCAGGTGGAGGGAGAGCGATTTTTGGACGGCAACACCAATTGCGCCGGCGTCGAACGTCCAGGTGGTCAACCTGCTAGCATCATGCGGTCGCTCCCTGACAGCTTGATAGCGCGTGCGGCCCACATCACAAATGCGTTTCGCGAAAGTGTGAATCCGCAGTTGTTGTTCTCACATCGCTGTTCTTGCGACGCAGCGGCGAAACGTAGCCGATCAGCTGGCCAAGCGATACCAACCCTGTGAAATCAGGCAAGCTCAGTTGTGTTCGTAGGCTTTTCGTGCTCGAGGACCTCGCTAAGCGGTTCGTGCGTCTCGTCCTGTAGGAGTTTGCGATCCCCTGCAAGCACACCGAACAAGTAGTAAAGCCCGGGAATCACTAGGACCCCGATGACGGTGCCCAGGAGCATTCCGCCAACTCCCGTGGTGCCAATAGTTCGGTTTCCGATCGCCCCGGCACCGGTGGCAAAGACCAACGGAATCAGACCGGCGATGAAGGCGAAGGAGGTCATCTGAATCGGCCGGAATCTCAGTTTTCCTCCTTCGACAGCTGCCTCCTGGAGGCTCACTCCCGCGTGGTGCCGTTGCACAGCGAATTCGACGATTAGAATCGCGTTCTTGCCGAGCAAGCCGACCAGCATGACCAGACCAATCTGGGCGTAGACGTCGTTGGCCAACCCCATGACCTGCAGGAACAGGAAAGAACCGAAGATCCCGATCGGCAGAGACAGGATTACGGCGAGCGGCAGAATAAAACTCTCGTATTGCCCAACCAGTACCAGATAGACGAAGGCGATGACGATGAGGAAGATATAAACTGACTCGTTCCCTTTTCTCGACTCGTCGTAAGAGAGGCCCGCCCAGCCGAGGCCGTAACCATGAGGCAGCGTGTCGGCGGCGACCTCCTGGATCACCTTGAGGGCCTGACCGCTGCTGTAGCCGGAAGCTGGAGCACCTTGAATGATGGCGGACGGATACAGGTTATATCGGGTGATTTCATTCAAGCCCTGCTTCTTTTCGATCTTCATGAACGAGGAGTAGGGGACCATTTCCCCGCTCTCGTTGTTGACGAACATATTCTCCAGATCTTCAGGGTACCGTCGAAACTCCGGCAACGCCTGGACATATACCTTGTAGAACTGGTTGAAGAGTATGAAGCCTTGCTCGTAGGTGCTGCCAATGACGATGTTGAGGTTGTCCAGCGCCGTCCCGATCGACACGCCCTTCTGCATGGCCACGTCATTGTTGATGATCAGCTCGTACTGCGGGTAGTCGGCGGTAAAGAAGGTGAACAGGTTACTCAGCTCCTTGCGTTTGGCCAAGGCGGCCATGAACTTGTCGGTCACTTCGCCAAGCCGTGCATAGTTGGACGTATTCGTCTTGTCGAGGAGCACCACGGAGATCCCCCCGGCTGCGCCAAAGCCGGGAACCGCAGGGGGTTCAAAGAACTCGAGCTTGACGTTGGACATCCGCCGGCATTTTTCCTCGAGATCTGCAATGATCTGGCGCGCGGTCCGCTTGCGGTCGGACCAGTTTTTCAGGTTGATAATACAGGTTCCCGCGTTCGAGCCCCGGCCTTCTGTCAGAACCTCGTAACCGGCCAACGAAGTGACGGATGTGACTTCCTCGACCTCTTTGGCGATCTCCTCGAGCTGGTGGGACTTGGCGTTGGTGTACTCGAGCGTGGAGCCCGGAGGAGTCTGGATGACTCCGTAGATGATACCCTGGTCCTCACCCGGGATAAAACCCGTCGGAAGCATCGTGTTGACAACAAAAACGCCGGCGGCAAAGCCCCCGACGACGGCCATGCTCAGTGTGCGGCGTGTGACGATCCGCCGCAGGATCCCAGCATAACCGGCCGTGACCATCTCGACTGCACGGTCAAAAGGACGCTGCACAAACGGCAGAAGAATAAACAGGAAGCCGACCGGCCCCCATAGATAATACGCCAGATAAGTTACGCCCCCTAAAATCAGCAACCCGCCGAACCCATACAGGACAATGGTCACTAGACCGCGCTGTTTTTTCTCGTGGTTCGTTTGGCTGTGGGTTTGGGGCTTGAGAATCATTGCACAGAGGACGGGCGTCAGCGTCAGGGCCACCAGACCAGAAAGAATGATGGACGTGGCCATCGTGATGCCGAACTGACGGTAGAAGGTGCCGACCGGCCCGGGGACGAAGGTCACCGGAATAAATACGGATGTCATGACCAGGGTGATGGCGATGATCGCACCGCTGATCTCGTGAAGCACCTCCATGGTCGCCCGGTAGGGCGCAAGGTGCTTCTCGGCCATCTTGGCATGCACCGCCTCGACCACCACAATTGCATCGTCCACAACGACCCCGATCGCCAACACCATTGCGAAGAGCGTGATCAGGTTGATCGACAGACCGAACATCTTCAGGACAAAGAAGGTCCCCACCAGGGATACCGGAACCGCCAGGATCGGGATCAGCGTAGAACGCAAATCCCCGAGGAACAGGTACACCACCAGAGACACCAGAATGAACGCCTCGAGCAGGGTATGAAGCACCTTCTCGATGGAGGCGTCCACAAATTTGGAGACATCGTAGGCAATCTCATAGTCCATGCCGGGAGGGAATGATTCCTTCTTGATCTGCTCGAGTTCCGTCTTGATTTCCTCGATGACGGCGGCGGCGTTGGAGCCGGGACTTTGCTTGAGAATGACGGATGCCGCGGGATGACCGTTGATGTCCGAGTAAATATCGAAGAACTCCGAGCCCAACTCGACGTCGGCGACGTCCTTTAGCCGCAGGATCTCACCGTTGGGATTGGCCTTCAAAATGATGTTGGCGTACTGCTCCGGCTTGTTATAGCGCCCCACGTAGGTCAAGACGTACTCTTTTGACTGCGAAGTCTTCCCTGTGGCCTGGCCGAGTCGTCCGGGCGAACCAATAACGCTCTGTTCCCGCAGTGCCTTCATCACGTCTTCGGAGGACACCTTGTAGGCGCGCATGCGGTCGGGTTTCAGCCAGATTCGCATCGCGAATGCGCGGTTGCCGAGATTCCTGGGGATTCCCATGCCCTGGATTCGCTTGAGCACGGGCATGACGTTGACGTTGGCGAAGTTGAAAAGGTCTTTCTGGTCGGCGTTTGGATCCGTACTGTAAATGTTCACATACATCAGCATGCTCGGCACAACCTGGCTGACGAGGATCCCCTCCCGCACCACCAGGGGCGGCAGCCTGCTCAGCATGATGTTGACCCGGTTTTGCACGTTCACGACATTGATGTTTGGGTCCGTGCCCGGCTCGAAGTAAATCAAAATCGCTGCCTCACCGGCACTGGTGGCGGAGGAGACCATGTACCGCATGTTCTGAACGCCGTTGATGGATTGTTCCAACGGAATCAGGACCGAATCGACCAAGACGTTGGCACTGGCGCCCGGATAAGCAATGGAGACCTGAACGGTCGGCGGCGCGATGTCGGGGAACTGGGCGATCGGAAGGGTTTCGATCCCCAGCACCCCCAGGAACAAGAGAACAATCGAGATGACGATTGCCAGTGCCGGTCTATACAGAATCTTTGTGAACATGGAGGTAAAATTATCTCGGTGAATTCCAAGCGCCTTGAGGCGGTTGCTACTCTGCGTGCTGTTTTTGGTTTGCAAGAGCCACTTCCGCCTCGCGAAATTCGTATTCCACCTTGTCGCCATCGTGAACCTGTCGGATGCCCTCCAGCACGATCTTGTCGCCCACCTCAAGTCCGCTCTTGATGACGAAGATGTCGTCCATTTCGTTCTGGACAACGATGTCGCGCTGATGGGCCACGTCGTCCTTGTCGACGACGTAAACGTACCGCTTGTCGAGAACCTCGAAAGTTGCCCGCTGAGGAATGACGATGGCGTCATTCTGCACTCGGCGAATCAACACGCTGCCGGTCTGACCGTGACGCAGCAGGCGGTCCGGGTTCGGAAAATCCACGCGGAAGGGGATGTTTCCGGTCTCGTTGTTGAAGTCGGCCTCGATCGCGCCGATCTTGCCGAGGTGATCGAATTTTTCGCCGTTCGCCAACACGAGTTCAATTTGCATGTCATCCTTATTCCGATTCAGGTCGGCCATGTATTCGAGGTAACGGGCTTCCGGGACGTTGAAATAAACCCACATCAGGCTGTTATCGGACAAGGTCGTGAGGATCTCCCCCTCCTGGACCAGGCTGCCCTGCTGTTGGTGCAGACGATCAACGATGCCGTCAAAAGGTGCTTTGACGGTGGCAAAGTTCAATTCGGCCGCCGCCAACTGCGTCTTGGCCTGGGCCTTTGCCAGCTTGGCCTGGAGCAGCGCCACCTCATTCGTAGAGACCACTTTGTCCTCGGACAACTTCTTGGTGTAATTAAACTCCAGCTGCGCGAGCTTTGTCTCAGCTAACTCGGCGTCCAGCTTTGCCTGGTAAAGCGTTGGGATGACCTTAAACATCAGATCGCCCTCCTTCACTTGTTGCCCCTCCCTGACGGGGATCTCCTCGAGATAGCCCATCTCCAAGGCACGGATGTTGATGTGGCGCTTCGAGTGGATCTGGCAGACATATTCCTGCGTGAGGGTGACAGCCTTTGACTGAGGGCGGGTGGCCACGATCTTGTGGTTCTCCTGGTGGGGCTTCTCCTCGTGCATGTTGCAAGCAGGCAGGGAGAGGGAAATCAGCGCCAGGATGATGGCCAGGATCGGTGAGACTTTCATAGTGTTTTCGCCCGTTGGCTGGCTCGCAGCTTGCGAACTGGATTACTGAAGGTGGGTAAAGGTGTCCAGGCACATCTTCGCTAGCGCTGGCAATCCGCCATGGAAGCCGATGACTGCCCACACCGAAGCCGTCATCAGCCGGCCCCTCCCCACGCGATTCGCGATAGGCGACCTGCATACGACGAATCTCATAACACGACATGGATGTCATCTAATTTATCGTAAGTCGCCAATTGGTCCTAGGGAGATGTTCGCGTCTTACGAAATCGTCACGAATCATCGCCCCGACGGCGGACACACAAATGGCCGACACCCTCCCAAAGAATCTAAGTAATGAGTTCGCAGACGGTTGGGCAGTGCCCCTCCTGATGGGGTGCCCCAAATCAAAAGCGACGGGTCCACTTGGAATTGGAAGCCAGCATTCGTCGGTCCCGCACGCTTATCGACTCAAGCTGTGGGCCGAGGAAGGCGACAAGGACTGGCGCCGCGAAATACACGATACAAAAGGCGTGTAATTCTCGACCGCGAGCTGCCGCGTCCGACAATCGGTGCTGGAGAATTCTATTCACTCGCTGCCGTTCCTAGAGTTGCTTGACGCTAGGCGCAACGCAAGATAAAATAGCGACATACTTTGCGTGAATTCGTATTCCTGACAAGACGAGTAACTGACCAGGCCAGCGGATCGTCGGCCTCGGGGATCAAAACGAGTGACCGACGTGACGAATCAACTACAGCACCCTGACTGGACGTTTTTGAGCAACCATACCCACGTCCTCCATTGCATCTTTCTTCGGCCCGACATCCGCATTCGAGACATCGCGGTCAAGGTGCTGATTACAGAACGGGCCGTACAGCGTATCGTGGTCGATCTCGAACGGGGGGGCTACCTCAAACGCGAGCGCGTGGGGCGCCAGAATCATTACCGGCTCGACTGGCGGCTCCATCTGCGACACCCTCTGGAGCACCATGTGGAAGTCGGCCGGCTCCTGACCGTTTTACAACTAGGAACTGCCGTTCCCGAGTTGTCGGTCCAGAACCGTAAGGACTCTGCGGTTTCAACCGCCCGAAGCCGCAATGCGGTACCTTCACGTGCCGGTGCGAAAGCCATCTCACGCTTGAAGAAGAGGCCGCGGAACCCGCGCAAGCAGATTCTCAAGAGGTCTGTTGCACTCGGGCGGTCATCCTAGCGGCCGGCGCCGGCTTGATTGCGCTGGCTGTCGCGCCTTCGGCCGCCACATGTCCATTGGGTATGGCTGCTTAGAGGTTGTTCATCGAAGAAAGCCGACTGCAGCGAGGCCTGCTGGTCAGCGATGCCGGCTAGAAAAGTTCAGTAGCCGTCCTGTCGCCCCGACTTTGACAACTTGCGACAACCATGGAAGATGCCGTCAAAACCCTTGCGGTTGGAATTCGGCGGGCTTCACGATCGTCGTCGATAACGGGTACCGTCGGGCCTTGCGCCGTTGCGTACCTTGGGCTCCTCAGCTTTCACTGGTCGTTTCGGCCGGAGGGACTTCCGGTTGGGTGGCGGCCAGCGGCAAGGTGAAGCGGACGACGGTGCCGCCCCGCGGCCGATTCTCGGCTTCGATCTGTCCGCCGTGCAACTCGATGATACCGCGGCAAATCGCCAGCCCCAGCCCAGCTCCGGGCCGTCCGCGAGAGTTGCTGGCGCGATAGAATTTCTCGAACACGCGATCTAGATCGGCTTGTGAAAGTCCCGGCCCCCGATCCGCGACTTCCACCGTCAGGACGGTGCCATTGGCAAATGCCGTCAAGTCGATTGGCGTTCCGGGGGGCGAATATTTTGCGGCGTTTTCCAGCAGGTTGGCCAGCACCTGCTCGATAAGCATGTCGTCCATCGGCACGAAAGGCAGATCCGCTTGCAAGTGCGTGTGGATCGCGTGTTTTTGCAATTGTTGCGACACGCGACCCAGTGCCGCGCCGACAATCTCCTCGACGCTCTGCCACTCTTTGTGCACTTCCAGCGCTCCGGCCTCGAGTCGCGTCATGTCCAGCAAGTTGGCCACCAGGCGGTTCAAATATCCGGCCTCTTCGAGGATCGACGCCAAGAGCTCTCGCCGAAGCTGCGGCTCGATGCGCTCGACGCTGTCCAGCAGCGTGCTCGCGGCTCCGGTAATCACCGACAATGGCGTGCGCAGATCGTGCGACACGGCGCTCAGCAACGAGCTGCGAAGCTTTTCGGTTTCCATCTGCACGCGAATCCGAGCGGCTTCGGCGGCCAGGTGGACGCGCTCGACGGCCAGCGCAATCGAGTCCCGACAACGTCTCCAGAAGATGCAGTCGCTCGGGCTCGATGGGATGCCACGCTCGGTTGGGCAGCACGCCCAGCACGCCCACGCTTCCGTGCGAGGCCGACAGCGGAAGATACAGTCCGGCGGAGCCAGGCAAAGTCGCCGTGCCGTGGCCGGCGGTTTCTCCGTGGTCGAATACCCAGCGGGCCACCGCCTCGTCATGCGTACTGGGATCGAAACTCTCCACCTCGGTGCTGACGGTGGACAATCGTCCGTCGCCATCACCGGCCAGCAGAATCGCGACTTTGGCATCGACGGCCTCGGCGACGTGGCGCACGGCCGCCTGGGCGATCTGCTCCGGAGTGCGGGCAGCCGCCAACTGATGACTGATCGCGTACAGCGATGCCGTGCGCCTTTCGCGTTTGCGGGCACTCTCGGCCTGGAACGTCACGCGCGTCGTCAGCGTGCTGATCGTAATCGCGGTGCCCAACATCACGGCAAACGTGAACAGGTACTGTGTGTCTTGGACGGCAAATGTGAGCACGGGCGGAATAAAGAAAAAGTCAAACGCCGCCACGCTCAACACGGACGCCAGCACCGATGGTCCTCTTCCGAACCTCGTTGAGATAATCACCACCCCCAGCAGATACACCATGATCAGGTTGGTCGTTGCCAGGAAATAGGACAACGGCCAACTGATGAGCGTGCATGCCACGACCATCAGGAGTGACGCAAGATAGGCGTTGGCGGTCACAGCCGTCGGCGCGGGCTCGGCGGCGGTGGCCGACCTTTTCTCTCGATCGCCGGTGATAACATAGACGTCGATGTCGCCGCATTTTCGCGTCAACTCGTAGACCAGCGACCCTTGCAGCCACTCTCTCCAGCGCGGGCGGTTCGGCTTGCCGACGATGATCTTGCTGACGTTGCGGCTGCGAGCGTAGTGAACCAGCTCATCGGCCAGGCTGTGGCCGCTGAGGGTCGCCGTCTCTCCACCCAATTGCTCGACAAGGTTCAGCGTTTGCGAGAGTTGCTCGCGGTCCCTGTCCGACAGTCGCGTATCGGCGGGCGTTTCGACGTGGACCGCGATCCAAGGCGCCTTAAGGCTGCCGGCGATCCGTCGCGTGGCGCGAACCAATCGTGTCGAAAAGGGACTCGGTCCGACGCATACCAGGAGTCGCTCATTGACCGGCCAAACGCCGGTCACGCCGTGCTGCTCGCGATAATCCTCCATTTCGGCGCCGACGCGTTCGGCGGCCTTGCGCAAAGCCAACTCGCGCAGCGCAATCAGGTTGCCCTTTTTGAAAAAACTTTGGACCGCGCGCTCGGCCTGATGCGCGACGTAGACCTTGCCCTCGCGCATGCGCTCCAGTAGACCATCGGCCGGCAAGTCGACCAGTTCGACCTCGTCGGCCTCTTCGAACACCGAGTCGGGCACTGTCTCGGCAACCAAGATGCCCGTGATCTGGGCGATGACGTCGCGCAGGCTTTCCAAATGCTGCACGTTGAGCGTCGTATAGACGCTGATGCCCGCCTCTAGAAGTTGAACCACGTCCTGCCATCGCTTGGCATGCGTCATGCCGGGCGCATTGGTGTGGGCCAACTCATCGACGAGGATCAATTGAGGCCGCTTGGCAAGAGCAGACTCCAAGTCGAATTCAATCAGCTTGGTGCCGCGATAGATCACTTCCTTTCGCGCCAGCACGTCGAGCCCGAGCACGAGTGCTTGCGTCTCGGGCCGCACGTGCGGCTCGATGTAGCCCACGAGCACGTCGATGCCTTCGCGGGCCTGCTCGCGACCCGCTTCGAGCATCGTGTAGGTCTTGCCGACGCCGGGCGATGCGCCGAAGAAGATTTTCAGCTTGCCCCTGGACTTCTTGGCCTCTTCGGCCTGCACGCGAAGCAACAGGGCGTCGGGATCGCGTCGGCGGTCGTCCATAGTCGATCAAGGGCCCGCTCGAGACCGCCCCAACGATATCGGTTACTGCCCGGGCTTTTCCAGTTCCAGGTTCAGCGTTGTCACGTTGACCCGATCTTCGCCCAGTAACCCCAGGGTGCGGCGCTCGGTATGTTTGGCAACGAGTTTGCGAACGGCATCTTCATCCATTCCGCGCGATTTGGCAACTCGCGAAATCTGATAGTCGGCGGCCGCGGGAGAGATGTGAGGGTCAAGACCACTGCCGGAGGCCGTAATCAGATCGACCGGAATGGGCTTATCGTTGCCGGGATCGGCCTGCTTGAGTGCATCCACCCGGGTCTTGAAGGCGCCCGTCAAGTTCGGCTCGATCGGACCTAGATTCGAGCCACTGGACGCGCCCGCATTGTACGGAAATGGGCCGGTCGCCGACGGACGGCTCCAAAAGAATTTCGCGTCGTCAAACGGCTGGCCAATCAGCGAAGAGCCCACCGGATTCTTGTTGCCGTCATAGATCAAGCTGCCATTGGCCTGGTCGTGAAACGCGACCTGGCCAATGCCGGTAACGACCAGTGGATAAATCACGCCCGTCAATACGGTCATGACGACCATGAAGACCAAAGCGGGGCGAATAACTTGCGGGAACATGAATACGTCCTCTTCGAGAAATGGTTCGCGTCTTCGTCTGCAAGGTGCCGCTTAGGCACCGGTCAGGTTCAATACCACCAGAGCCATGTCGATCAGCTTGATGCCGATGAACGGTACGATCAAGCCGCCGACGCCGTAAATCCAAAGATTGTTGCGCAACAGGGCCGCGGCGCCGATCGGCCGATACTTCACGCCGCGCAGCGCCAGCGGAATCAGCACGACAATGATCAACGCATTGAAGATCACCGCCGACAGAATCGCGCTGATGGGCGTGGCCAACTGCATGACATTCAACTTGTCCAGAACCGGGTATGTCGTGGCGAACGCAGCAGGAATAATCGCGAAATATTTAGCAACGTCGTTGGCCAGGCTGAACGTGGTCAGCGAGCCGCGGGTCATCAACAATTGCTTGCCGATTTCGACGACCTCGATCAGCTTCGTGGGGTTGGAATCCAGATCGACCATGTTGCCGGCCTCTTTGGCCGCCTGCGTGCCGCTGTTCATGGCCACGGCCACGTCGGCCTGCGCCAGGGCCGGCGCGTCGTTGGTGCCGTCGCCGCACATGGCCACCAGGTGGCCGCCGGCCTGATGCTTGCGGATCAATTGGAGCTTGGTTTCAGGCGTCGCTTGGGCCAGAAAATCATCGACGCCACTCTCGGCGGCAATCGCCGCCGCAGTCAGCGGGTTGTCGCCAGTGATCATCACCGTGCGAATGCCCATCTGACGCAATTGAGCGAAACGCTCCTTAATGCCCCCCTTGACGATATCCTTGAGATGGATGACGCCAAGCGTCCTCGCATCTTCCGCCACGACCAGCGGCGTGCCACCCTGTTTCGAGATCAGCTCAATTTCCCGCTGGACCGTTGGCGGAAACGAGCCGCCTTTCTGCTTGACGAAATTCTCGATGGCGTCCGAAGCCCCCTTGCGAATCTCTCGCCCGTCCATGTTCACGCCGCTGAGCCGTGTATGGGCGCTGAAGGGAATGAACTTCGCGTGGATCTTGTTGATGTCGCGCTCGCGCAATCCGTATTTCGACTTGGCCAGCACGACGATGCTGCGGCCCTCGGGCGTTTCGTCGGCCAAGCGAAGAAAGCTGCGCCGCGTCGGCCAGGTCCGCCGCACCGACCCCGTCGATCGCGATGAATTCGACGGCCTGGCGATTGCCCAACGTGATCGTACCGGTCTTGTCAAGCAACAGGACGTCGACGTCGCCGGCCGCTTCGACGGCACGCCCAGACATGGCAATGACGTTGGCCTGAATCATGCGGTCCATGCCGGCGATGCCGATGGCCGACAGCAGCGCGCCGATCGTGGTGGGGATCAGGCAGACCAACAATGCCACAAGCACTGTGACCGTGATGGGCGTACCCTGGCCGGCCAAGCCGACGCTAAAGATCGAATACGGCAGGAGGGTCACGCACACCAGCAGAAAGATGATCGTCATGCCGGCCAACAGAATATCGAGTGCGATCTCGTTGGGGGTCTTCTGCCGCTTGGCGCCTTCGACCATGGCGATCATGCGATCCAGAAACGTTTCGCCGGGGTTGGCCGTGATTTGCACGATCACCCAGTCGGACAGCACGCGCGTGCCGCCGGTGACGCCGCTGCGATCGCCGCCGCTTTCACGGATGACCGGAGCGCTTTCGCCGGTGATCGCGCTTTCGTCGACCGAGGCGACGCCCTCGACGACTTCGCCGTCGGCGGGAATGTAGTCGCCGGATTCGACGATTACCAAGTCGCCTTTGCGCAGATCGGTGGCCTCGGTAACGGTAGCTTCGCCGGCGCGCAACATGTCCGTGAACGCCGGCGCGGCGCTCGGGTTGGAACGCTCCCGCAATATCTTCTTGGCAGGAACTTCTTGCCGGGCGCGACGCAAGGCGTCGGCCTGTGCCTTGCCCCGCCCTTCGGCCATGGCCTCGGCAAAATTGGCGAACAGCACGGTGAACCACAACCAGATCGAGACGCCGAAGATGAACCACGACGGTTCCTCGCCGGGGGTATTCAGCGACTGGATCCACAGGCCGGTCGTCAGAATGCTGCCGACGTAGACCGTGAACATGACCGGGTTGCGGATCTCACGGCGCGGATCGAGCTTGTAGAACGAGTCGATCAATGCGCGCCGCATGATCGTCGGTATCGAATAAGGATCGAGCCTTGCTAGACATGCTTTTACTCCACCATCTTCAGGTGTTCAACGATCGGACCCAGCGCCAGGGCCGGCACAAACGTCAGCGCACCGACCAGGAGGACGACGCCTACCAGCAGCACGACAAACAGCGGCCCGTGCGTCGGCAGCGTGCCGGAGCTGACCGGCGTGTATTTCTTGGCGGCCAGCGAACCGGCAATGGCAAGAATCGGAATCTTCAAAAGGTAGCGACCCGAAAGCATGCACAGGCCGAGCAGCGTGTTGAAAAAAGGCACGTTGGCGTTCAGCCCGGCGAACGCGCTGCCGTTGTTGTTGCTGGCCGAACTGGTAGCGTAGAGCACCTCGCTGAAGCCGTGCGGTCCCGAATTGGGAATGCTCGGCTTGATGATGTCCGGAAAGCTCACGGCCACCGCGGTAGCAACGAGCACGGCCATCGGCGGAATCAGAATAATAATGGCCGCCATCTTCATTTCGAACGACTCGATCTTCTTGCCCAGATATTCGGGCGTGCGGCCGACCATCAGCCCGCCGATGAACACGGCGATGATCGCGAAGGCCAGCATGCCGTAGAGCCCGCTGCCCACGCCGCCGAAGACCACTTCGCCCAGCTGCATGAGCCACATCGGCACCAGCCCGCCCAGCGGCGTGTACGAATCGTGCATCGAATTGACGCTGCCGTTGGAGGCGCTGGTCGTCGCCGTGGCCCACAGCGCCGAATTGGCGATCCCGAAGCGAACCTCCTTGCCCTCCATATTGCCGCCCGCTTGCGCAGCTCCGGCCTGATCATCCACGCCCAGCGGCGGCCAACGCGGGTGTGCCGCCCTGCTCGCACCAGTAGCACAACGCCAACAGCGGCAGGAAGATCACGAACATCGCCGCCAAAACGGCCCAACCTTGACGCGTGTCGTTGATCATCTTTCCGAACGTGTAGCACAGCGCCGCCGAGATCACGAGAATCGAGAGCACCTCGAAGAAGTTCGAGATTGGCGTGGGGTTTTCGAACGGATGCGACGAATTGACGTTGAAGAATCCGCCGCCATTGGTGCCCAACTGCTTGATCGCGATTTGCGATGCCGCGGGGCCGACCGCGATGACTTGCTCGGTGAGCGGCGACGTTTTGGTCGTCGGCTGCCCCTTGTCGTCCAGAACCGGAGCGCCATCGTCGCCCACCACCGGCTCTTGAAACGTCGTCGGCTGAAGGATCGCAACCTTGGCATACGGGTTGAACGTCTGCACGACCCCCTGCGATACTAGCACCAGCGCGACCACGACCGACAGCGGCATCAGGATGTAGAGCGTGCTGCGGGTAATGTCGAACCAGAAGTTGCCGATCGTCGACGACTGGCGTCGCGCGAACCCGCGAATCATGGCCACCAAAACCGCCATGCCCGAGGCCGCCGAGATGAAATTCTGCACGGTCAGACCCAGCATCTGCGACAGATAACTAAGCGTCGCTTCGCCGCCATAGCTCTGCCAGTTCGTATTCGTGGCAAAGCTCACGGCCGTGTTGAACGCCAGGTCGGGCGGTCGTGCCGGCCATCTCTTGCGGGTTCAGCGGCAGGAAGTATTGCAGCCGCAGCAGGCCGTAGACGATGATCAGGCCGATAAAATTGACCGCCAGCACCGCATAGGTGTAGTGCTTCCACGACATCTCGGCCGTCGGGTCGACGCCGCACAGCCGATAGATCAGCCGTTCCAGCGGACCCAGGATTTTGTCCAGCCCGCACGGCTTGTTCTCATACACCCGGGCCATGAAGGCGCCCAAGGGTTTCACGAGAGCCACCAGGACCACGACGTACAGGCCCATTTGCAGAATCGCGTTAGTCGTCATGCGAACCACTCCGGCTTCAGTAGCGCGATAACCAGGTACACAAACAGGAGAGCCGACACGGCCGCCCCCAAGACGTAGATGCCGTCCATCAACACGCCTCCTAAATTCGTTCGAACAGCCGCACCATGCCCAAGCACAGCGCGAAGAATACGATCACGATGCCTAAATAAACTGCGTCCACTGGATTCGTCCTCCGCTTCGTGGGGTCACCGGCAAGGAAGTCTATCCGCCTTGGCGTAAAAATTGCGTTAAAACGACCGGCCTTTGCGCTAAAATTGAAGAATTGCCGCCGTCGTCTTCTACTTGGTCCAGGCAATTACCTCTCCGTCTCCGACGTTTCCGTTTCGAGCGATTTCGCTCGCAGTGTGCCATCTCGCCACAGCCGTTGTAGCCGCTTCATCCTGAAAGTCCAGCCCGGTTGGTTGTCTCCGCCGCTTGGGAACCAATTGCGTGATCCACATGGCAGTTGTCGTGCCAACGGCAATCGGGAGAGAGAATGTCCAGCCCATGCCGAAACACGAGTAGCTCAGCACAAACGTGAGAATACCCAGGGCGAGACCCAATGCAGTCGGATCCATGGCGGTTTCCAATCCTGTTTGTTGGCTCCAAGACACGATACAGTCTGCGACGTCAAATCTCAGCTAAAAGCGGGGCGCTGCACCCGCGACCAACACGGGCAAAGCCTCTTTTCCACGCGTCCAGCATTT
Source organism: uncultured Planctomycetia bacterium (assembly GCA_963801675.1). Classification (GTDB taxonomy): domain Bacteria; phylum Planctomycetota; class Planctomycetia; order Pirellulales; family PALSA-1355; genus PALSA-1355. The sequence continues at coordinate 4,204,186 of CAWDFN010000001.1, read as the reverse complement.
CGTCGACCATTCACGCGATCTTGCACACGCGCATGTTGGCTATCGCCACGGCGATACCCAAGATCGCAAACAGCGATACCATCGCGCCGGACGCCGTCGACAGCAGACCGACAAAAGCGCCGACCACGAGAAATATGAAAATGCGTTCCATTTGATTGGTCCTCCGTATCACGCTGCTCGTTCGTTTGAGCAGCCAGTGTGATTGTCTACTCTTACTCTACGGACCGCGAAGTTAAAAATTCGCTAAATTTGGCGCGTCGGCGCCGGCGAGCAACGCTCGTTACGGTTTGTGAATGCAGACCTTGAAGTAAGCCAGTCCTGGCATTCTGGTTGTGCGCACCGTACTCGACGTTAAAGACCCGCGGACCCAATCAAAACGGCTTCGGAACGCGTCGCGGGCGCGGATCGTTTCTTCATCCATAGGAGCACGGGAGCCGCGATATACACCGAGCTGTACGTGCCTGCGATCACGCCCACGGTCATTGCGAAGGCAAAGGCGTGAATGCCAGGTCCGCCGAGGAAGTACAGGATGACGCTGGCGATGAACACCGTACCCGACGTGAGGATCGTCCGGCTGAGTGCCTGGTTGATGCTGGCGTTGACGACGTCTCCGGTCAACTCGCCCTTCTTGCCACGGACTTCGCGTATCCGATCGAAGACGACAATTTTGTCGTTGATCGAAAAACCAACGATCGTGAGCAACGCCGCCATGACCGCCAGGCTGATTTTGAACGGATCGACGAGCAAGAAACCCAGGTAAGGCGACAAGTAAGAACTCAATGCCAGGAAGGCGATCGTCACCAGCACGTCGTGGAACAGCGCCAGTACGGCGGCCAGGCCGAAGATGACGTTCTCGAAGCGAAACCAAACATAGACCACGATGATCGCCATGCTGGCCAAGATGGCGTACAGGGCCATCATCTGCGTGTCGCCGGCAACCTTGCCGCCGATCTGGTTCGAAGAGGGGAACACGGGCATCTTGGCCAGATCCTTCTGGATATTCTCAAGCAGCGACTCGGTTCGATTTTGGTTCAGGCTTGTCTGGAGCGTCCATTCGCCAAAGGGAGCGTCACTGCCGGATTGATATTTTGGATTGGTCAACTCGAATGACACGTCCTTGAGTTGCATTTGGTCCAACTCTTTTTGCAGCATCTCTTCCAGCCGCGCGTGGCTGATTTCTTGGGGGAAAGCCAGTGAGACTTGCGTGCCGCCAACCAGACGGCTGCCCGCCGACGTCGTGTCCGCGGCCCGCTGCGAGGCTGGATGATCTCTGCCTGGCTCGGATTCCGAGGGTACGGTCGTGGAAGCTGTCGCGGTTGCATCCTTGGCTTCATCGGTTTTGACTTCAGGCGCCGGCTTTTCGATTGTGGCCAGCGGGCCATGCGTCATGCTGTAGGTCTGGAGGACATTGCCGAACTCTTGTTGCAGTACCGCTTGCACGTGCATGATGTCGCGGTCCGAGGTATCGACCTTGAATTCCAAGTTGTTGTCACCCACGCTGCTGACGGCGACGTCGGGCAGGTCCTTGACGGCCTGGCGCACCTGGGCAATGTCGTGCGGTTTGTCGTCGGCAAACAACAACTGCACGGACGACCCGCCGGTAAAGTCGATGTCCAACAGCTCGGTTCCGCGTAGCGCGGTCGCAACCATGCCAATCATCAGGATGATGACGGAACCCGCGATGGCCGGACCACGCCAACGGATGAAGTCGATGTTGGTGTGCCCGATCACATGCATCATTTTGAGCCGCGTAATCCAGCGCTTCTTTTCGGCGATGTCGAAAATGACGCGTGCCACGTAGACCGCGGTGAACAAGCTCATAAGCAACCCGATGATCAACGTGACCGCAAAGCCCTTGATCTGGTCCGTGCCGACGATATAGAGCACGACGCCCGACACCAGGCACGTCACGTGAGAGTCGATGATGGTGGCCATCGCGCGCGAAAAGCCGTTGCGGATCGCCATGCGCAAGGATGCCCCGCGCTCGGTTTCTTCGCGGATCCGTTCGTAAATGAGCACGTTGGCGTCCACCGCCATACCGACGGTAAGCACCAAACCGGCCAGCCCGGGGAGCGTAAATGCGGCCTTCACCAGAATCATCAGCGCCACGGTGACCACCAAGTTGAGCACGACGGCAATGTCAGCCACGACCCCCGCGAAGCGGTAATACACCAACATGAAAACGAGAACGGCAGCCGTGGAGAAGACCATCGCCTCGGTGCCCATGCGAATCGTATCGTCGCCCAGTTGCGAGCTAATCCGCTGCTGGCTGATCGGATCCGGTCGCAACGTGGCCGGCAAACTTCCGGCGTTGAGCACGCCGACCAGAAAATCGACGTCGTCCTGGGTAAAGGTTCCCGTGATCTGCCCTTCGCCGTGAATAACCTCGTTGAGCTGCGGCGCCGAGATCATCGTGTCGTCCAGGATGATGCCCAGGTGGCGGTGCAACTTAATGGTCTCGTCCGGCAAATTGCGGCGCGTTAGTTCGCCGAACTTTTTGGCTCCCACCGCGTCGAACGAAAAGTGAACGGCCAACTTTCCATTGTCGAAACCCGACGACGCGCGATTGAGATTGCGGCCGTCATCAATGTCGAAGGGGGTGAGCCGCACCAGCACCTCGTTGCCGCGCGCTTCGGTCTGGCGGAAGGAAGCTCGAGAATCCGGCCCCAGCCGCAAGTCGGGACTCGCCTTGACCCAGCGGCCGACCGGTTTGCCGCCGATATACACATCGCGGCCGGCAGTCTTCTGAGCGGCCCTGATGATGTCTTGGTCGTCGTTCTCATTCGCGACAATGCGGAATTCGAGCACGCCGCTGGTGCTGATCCGTTTCTTGATTTCATCCACTTCATGCTCGGCGATTTCCGGAACGATGACTTCGATTTGTTCCTTGCCGTATTGGCGAATCGTCACCTCCTTGACACCGCCGGGGTTAATGCGACGGCCAACGGCCGTAACCAACTTATCCATTTCGACTTGGCGGGCCTGTTGCTCGACGCGGTAGGCCAGGATCGTGTTTCCATCCTGCGTCCGCGCCCCCTCGCTGTGAAGCGTGACGTCTGACGAATTGCGCAAATTCTGTATCGCGCGTGCAACGCGTCCGCGATCGACGCCATCGGGCAAGCGAATGTCAAGGCGGTCTGAACTATCCGGCAGGACTTCAATCTTGCTCTCGCCCTCCCTGTTGAGTTGTTCGTCCAGTCGCGAGGCGACCGCCCGAATGCTGTTCGGTTGCGATAGCTCACGATCGACTTCGTAGATCAGCACGACGCCGCCACTGAGGTCGATGCCTCGTTTGGGCGGCCAGCCCAAGGTGAGCACTGCCAGACTGGCCAGGAGCGTGAACAGTATCAGGCCAATCTTGAAGGAATAATCACGCATTTGCAGCCTGCGCGCGATCATGGCGCCCAGGACGAATGACGCGGCAACGACTCCAACTGCGATCAACAGCTTCCATGCGACAGACGCGTCTTCCGCGTCGCTTGGTGCATTCGTGCCGATTTGGGCGATAAGGGACGGAACAGTGCAGGGCCATGCCATGAGCGTAGAATCCTTGAAATGGTTGAAACCCGGTGGTCGCCGGCCGCCGCTTCACCTTGAAGCGGCTGCCTAAGGCCGGCCCATTGTCTTAGCGGTTCTGTTGGTTGGAAGATGAAGATGTCGTGTAGTGACTGTTGACGGGCAGCAACCGGGATCGCGTGTGTAATCGCGGAAGAAAATGACGGCCAAGCCACGCGAAAACCCGCCCGCGTGCGCGTGTTGTCATGGGTTCTGTCGTCGGACCTGTCGGCGTTTCTTTTGGCGCTACTCGGGTTGTCGTCGCTCGGTCGCCCACCCACAGCGCAACGGCCGTGACGACAGCAACGCCGAGAGAAAACTCCCAACCCGAGCCGAAGCCATACGAGAACACGAAAAAACCAGCGATTCCGAAGGCGATGCTCAGCAACGTTGAAACCATGGCAGTAACCTCGATTTGCCCGCAACGCACCGACTCAAGACGCACAATCGTGCGACCATCGATCGAGATGTTTCGGCTGCTTGCTGAAATGAAAGCAAACCGCGTCGCTTGAGCCATAAGGCTGCTCACCCGTTCGTGCAGCCAGGGCGGTTGTCTACACTCACTGTACGGACCGCGAAATAAAAAAAACGCTAAAACTGGCGCGTCTCATCGGCGACGCTCGGAATTCGACCTGAACGACTCGCGTGCACGAGACTTACGGCGACCTTGCCGAACGTGCTCGGACTGCAGGTTGCGAGGACCGTGCGAACGGACGTCTGGTGATGCCACGATTTGCAACGCTTCGACTTCGGTTTTAACGCAATTTTTGCGCACCAGTCGGTACGATTCACACGAATGATTCCAATACGCGTTTCCCGAAGGCCGAAGCGTCTTTCGCGTCGAGCTCGAGGCAAGCAAGAAATACTTGAGGAGTTCACCATGTACAACACAGTTGTGGTTGACCGAGTGTCGTCGGCCATTCAAGAAAAACATGCGCCGCGCAGCCAATCTGATCAACGACCTGTCGCACCCTATCTCGAGTTGACTGTCGAGCGCGCCGTGCAAGGCGGGCGAACGTGCGGCCCCTGTGCGGTCGTCGGTGGCCGCTACTACTGCCAACCTTCGGCGGCCGTTCAGCGCGAGTGGCGCCACACGGAAGCAGGCATGGACCTGGTTGTCAGCCTGCTAGTGCGCGAACCGGGGACCGATCCGCGCTTGAGGGCTATGATCCTGGTCGAAAAACAAGCACGCGTGCACGCACGGGCGGTTTATTTCAGCGAACCGTTGAACGCCGAGCTCCTTGAAGGCCCGTGGCTGCTGAAATTGACGACCGAAGAATCCGAGTGTGACTTCGAATTTCCCGAGCAGGTCGAAATCGTTTCCAGCGGCAAGCTCCCGGTGACGGCAAGGGCGGCTGGCTAGATCCTGCGAGAGGAGAACCAGGTCGAGAATGTTCGCGATCGTTTCCTTGCGACAGTGTTTACTCAAGAGCCCACTACCATGAACTCGCATCTCTACCATGCTCGGTATTTCGGCGGCCCCTGCGATGGGATGATCGTCGTTGCCACGCGCCGAGATGGAGAAGACACGTGGTCGACGCCCATTGCAACCGACTATGCAAACGCCGGGAAGGGCGGCCAATCGACGGCGGAAATCTGGCGGGCCGTCTACAAATTGAGCCGCACCTGTCATCTGGTTGAGCACGGCTCGGCAACCGTTCGCTATGAATATGAGTTCGTCGGCTTGGAAGTCGCCCCGCCCGTCGCAAGTCGTGCTCACTCGCCCTGGCTGGCGCAGGTGAAGAACGGTCTCAATCGCCTGATTCAATCGAGTCTCTGGCATCCGCTGCCAGAGGGACGCCCGAAACGACCTGGGCAGGCAGGCCGCCTACTGACCTGCCCAGGTCGGGGCCTCGGTCCGAACTCGAATCGAGCCATTACCGTCCGGTCGATCTCACGTGAAAGGAGTTGGCCGTGAAGACCGCCATACTAGACGTCGCACCCGAAACGCCCGGTGAAGAACTGCGATACGAAAGTGCGCTTCGTGCAGTTCACGTCCACGAAAGAGCCAAATCGTTCCGCACGGTTGCTATTGTGGTCGTTTTCGCGATCACGACGGCGCGGATCTGCCTGGCGCCATCCCTTGGCCTGCCGAAAGGCCTGGTCGATACGCAGGTCGTCAACGGCATTTGCCTCTTGGCGTCATTGTTTACCTTCAGCCTCGAATGGTCGACCCGTCTTCAACGGCAAGACCGCTTGCAGGCTTACGCTCGATACTTGATTTCTCACAGGCAACTGACGTAAGGCGGGTCGTTTTCGAAACCCCTTAGTCCCTCTGAAAGGCCACGCGCGATGAGATGCCAGCTAATCGTACTGTCGCTGTTGATCGGCTGTATCGCCGTACTTGGGTCCGTTGGGTCCAAAAATGTTGCTGCTGAAGAACCAACAAGTATATCTGCCGCGCCGGAAGCACCACCCACGGCTCCTCCGGGGCCCAAGCCGTTGGACCGGGGTGACAACGCCTGGGTGCTCACGTCATCGGCGCTGGTGTTGATGATGACCGCGCCCGGCCTGGCTCTGTTCTACTGCGGCTTGGTTCGCAAAAAAAACGTATTGAGCGTCATCATGCAGTGCTTTTTTCTGATGGGACTGATGAGCGTCATTTGGGCCTTGTGGGGTTATTCATTCTCGTTCGGCGGCACGGATGCCTGGTTCGGCAATGGCGATTACCTGTTGATGAAGGGGGTCCAGGCGGAATGGGTCGACGGCAAGCCAAGCATTCCACAACACACCGCCTACAACATTCCGATGCTCAGCCACATGTTGTTCCAAGGCATGTTCTTCATCATTACTCCGGCGCTGATTTGCGGGGCGTTTGCCGAGCGCATGAAGTTCAGCACAATGGTGGTCTTCATGATTCTATGGGGCACTTTGGTGTATTGTCCGCTGGCCCACTGGGTTTGGGGCGGCGGCATCTTGGCGTACAACACGGACGCCGCCAGGTTGTACCCCGCGACGATGGGCGGAGCGCTCGACTTTGCCGGCGGAACGGTGGTGCACATCAGTTCCGGGGTTTCGGCTCTCATTTGCGCGCTCGTGCTGGGCAAACGATTAGGCTACGGCAAGGAGCAAATGCCGCCCCACAACCTCACGTACACGGCGATCGGCGCAGCACTTCTGTGGGTCGGGTGGTTCGGGTTCAATGCCGGCAGCGCCCTAGCGGCCGACGGCGTGGCGTCGAGCGCTTTTGCCGCAACCCATTTTTCGGCCGCGGCCGCGGCATTGACCTGGCCAGGGCTGGAATGGTTGAAAAACGGCAAGCCAACTCTCCTGGGCGCCTGTTCTGGCGCCGTGGCGGGCCTGGTCTGCATTACGCCGGCCTCGGGTTACGTGACGGCAATGTCGGCGCTGATGATGGGAGTCGCCGCCGGGGCCGTCTGCTACCTGGCCTGCACGATGCTCAAGGCTCGATTCGGTTATGACGACTCCTTGGACGTGTTTGGCGTTCACGGCGTTGGCGGCACGCTCGGGGCGTTGTTGACCGGCGTTTTCGCCACGCGCGCCGTGCAAGACTTGAACGGCGGAAATGTGATCGGCCTGCTGGAAGGCGGAAAATTGCTCGGCGGCCAGATTGCGGCAACCGCGATTACCTGGATCCTTGCGATCGTGCTGACATACCTGATCCTCAAGGTGCTCGATGCGACGATGGGTTTGCGGGTTGCACCCGCTGAGGAATCGCAAGGGCTCGATTTGAGCCAGCACGGCGAAGAAGGTTACATCTTTGTGTAGTCCAATCATCGGAAGTTACTGGCCTCTCCGCTACAGGCCAGAGGGACGCCCGAAACGACCTGGGCAGGTAGGCCGCCCGCTGTCCTGCCCAGGTCGGGGCTTCAACCGCCAGCGGCGCCTTCTCCGGCGGCGTTGGATTGTCGGCGGGGTGTTCGCCGGGTTGATGTTCGCGACAAGCGGTGCCCGGACCGCACCGGCGGCCACACCGCGCTCGAATATGAGTTGGCACCGCGTGGATACCGCGCATTTTCGAATTTTCAACCGGCAAGCGGCCGCCGCTCGCTCGGATGACTCCCACGTTGAGTCGACATGCGAAGAGACCATGACGCGACTGTCGATGTATTGGTTCGGACAAGTCGAACCACTCAATCAAAAGTGCGACATCATCCTGTACCCAAACGACGAAAGTTATTGCGGCGCGGTCGGAGACAATGCACGTTCCACCGCCGGATCCGTACTCATTGGAAACGACGGGCAACGGCCCTTTTTCCGAATTGAGTTACGGGCGAACCGTCCCGGTTGGGAGACCGCCGGGCTACCGCATGAACTCACGCACGTTCTGTTTTCCCAGCGGTTCTCCGGACGCAAGCTGCCGGCTTGGATCAACGAAGGGACAGCACTGTTAGCCGATCCGGCTTCCAAACAAGCGCTCCATTTGCGCGATTGCCGTCGGGCGCGCGCAATGGCGCCGCGCTCGCAGCGGCAAATCTAATGTCGCTGAACGAGTGCCCCAGGCAGCGGGACTGGCCTGCGTTCTACGGCCAAAGCCTGTCACTGGTCCAATGCCTCGTGGAACGAAAATCGCCGGAAGCGTTTGTCGAATTCATCGAGAAATCCTTGGAACACGACTACGCGACCGGATTGCGAGCAGTCTACGACATCCGTGGCGTGGATGAATTGCAGCAGATCTGGTCGCAATACCTTTCGCAGTCCGATGCGCAATTCACCCGCGCGACTGGCATTCCAAGGAACGTCAATTCCAGGAACATCAAAGACCCTGGCCGATAGGCGCGCCCATGTTTGAAGAGATTCCTGAAAACCGTCCCAGCGAGGCATCAGCCGCTTGGCTTCTGCAAATCAGCCGGCGGCGACCAGGTCGCGTTGGCCGCATTGCCGGTGTGCGTCGAACGAATTCAAGGCGCATCCTCGGCGAGGAGCATCCCACGATCATCCCCTTCTCGGACGGCCAATCGCCGAACCAGCGCGCCACCCATCGCTCGCGGCGATTGCCAACGAGGCTGGCGGCTTGGATTTTCCGGGTCGGCGAGAAGCTTGCCAGATGGAAGCTGGCATTCACCGACTATCCGCTGGACGGCGGCAACTGACTTGATCGTCAGGTTGTCGCCGCCAAGCCACCCCTTCAATCTCCAACAGCAGCTAAGCCATCATGGACCAAAATGAACTATCGTTCGTGATTCCGACCTTTCGCCTACGTGACGTAGGCGCGACCGTCGAGGCTTATGACGAGCACTTCTGGCGCAATGGGCACTCCGTGCCGATGATCGTGTTTGACGATTCCAGTCCTGCAAATCAAGAGAAATATTTCTCGCTACTGGAGCAAACCCGGACCCACAACGATGTCTTGTACGTCGGGCCGCAAGAGAAGGAGCAATTCCTTACCTACTTGAACCGGCGACTGAGAGACAAGAGGCTCGAACTGCTGGTCAAGAATCTGTTCCGACCGAGCTACGGCGGCAACCGCAACTACACGCTGATGTACACCCTCGGCGGCCTGATGGTCAGTTCTGACGACGACATGCGCCCTACGCGCTGATGGAAGATAGCCCGGAGTCGCTGGCCGAGGACGAAGTCTGCCGTGGTCGTCTGTATAAGGCCGACCAGAACGGCTACACGCGCAAGAGTTTTGATATTCTGTCGGCCTTTCTGGACGTGTTGGGAAAGCCGGCCGATCAGGTCCCCGCCAACTACGAACGAGGCGAGCTGATCGTTGATTCGGCCATGGACCTGGAAACCAATGCGACCAAGGGACTGGCCAGGGAAAACTCCCTGGTGATTCGTCACGGCTCGGTGCCGGATGCCGCTTTGGTAAAGATGGCCCAGACCTTCCGCTCGGGCACCAACGACATCGACGCTCTGGACTACGTCGACATGTTCCTTGCCGACGAGCACCAATCGAGCCTGGACGAGTTGAACGACTTTTACGTTCTGGTCAACTTCCGGCCCGTGCTCACGAAAAAGAATTGGCGGATGGACTGCGGCGTGGCCGGGTACGACAACACGTTTGGGTTGCCTCCTTTTTTTCCGACCCGATTGCGATTTGAAGATTACATCTATCGTTTGTGGATTCAACAGGATGGCATCGCGGCCGCGCATGTCGATGCCGCTCAGAACCACACCAAGGCCAATTACATGCGCAACCCGCCGGCCGCCGAGATCTTCAACGAGGAGGTGGCCAACCTGCTTAAGCGGAAAATCAAACGCTTCTCTCACGCGCCTCGACGAGCTGAGCATTGCATTCGACTATGAGGGCGAAGTTACGGCACAGGACGCCGAGGAAATACTCGACAAGATCGTATCGCTTCATCGGCGCGCCGCCCTGGCCGCCGAGTCGCAAACGTCTTCCGTTCGCGCCGATGCTCTGCGACTATTCGCCGACAACTTGGAAAAAGCGTTTTACGGGTTCGAGCCCGATTTCTTTCAGCAGAACCTGCTGCGCATCGTCGATGACGTGGTCAGCGTGATCAAAGGCTCGATCGAGCTTTGGCCGACACTGATCGAAATCTGTTATTTCCACAAAAGCCGTGCGGGCTTGCCGCAGATACGGGTCCAGAATCAGCAAAAGTGAATGAACCGCTCAGTCGATGACAGCAGGCTGCAGCCCTGCTCGGCATCGAGTGCTCTCTTCTTCAACACAAGGGTCAATTCCATGAGAATCGCACAGGTGGCTCCGCTTTACGAGAGCGTGCCGCCGAAGTTGTATGGTGGAACCGAACGTGTCGTGTCTTACTTGACTGAAGAACTCGTCCGGCAGGGACACGAAGTCACGCTGTTCGCAAGCGGCGACTCGCAAAGCGAAGCCCGCCTGGTGGCGGCTTGCCCGAGAGCATTGTGGCGCGATCCGGGCTGCCGCGAAACGCTGCCGCATCACATCCGGCAGATGGAACTTGTTTTCGAAGACGTCTCTCGATTCGACATTGTCCATTTTCATGGCGACTACCTGCATTTCCCAATCTTGCGTCGCCAACCATGTACGAATGTCACAACGCTGCACGGGCGGATGTACGTGCCGGACATGCAGCCGTTGTTCGAGGAATATCCCGAGATGCCGCTCGTGTCGATTTCCGACGACCAACGGCGGCCAATGCCCTCGGCCAACTGGCGAGCGACAATCCATCACGGCTTGCCGCGAGACTTACACACGTTTCAACCGAATCGCGGAAGCTACCTGGCGTTCCTGGGCCGAATTTCTCCCGAGAAACGATTAGATCGCGCCATCGCCATCGCACTTCGAGCCGGAATGAAACTCAAGGTCGCGGCCAAGATCTACCCAGAGGAACGTGGGTACTTTCACGAAAGCATCGAACCCATGCTCCGCAAGTCTCAGTCTTGGGTCGAGTTCATCGGCGAGGTCGGTGGCCAGGAGAAGGACGAATTTCTGGGCAACGCCCACGCGCTGCTCTTCCCCATCGACTGGCCCGAGCCATTTGGCCTGGTCATGATCGAAGCCATGGCCTGCGGTACGCCGGTAGTCGCCTGGCGTAACGGCTCCGTGCCTGAAGTCATCGACGATGGAATTACTGGTTTTGTCGTCGACAATATCGACGACGCGGTTCAAGCTGTGGGCCGGGTCGAAACTTTGAGCCGGTCAGCGTGCCGTCGGCAATTCGAAACGCGCTTCGACGCTCGTCGCATGGCCAGTGGCTACCTTGACCTATATCGACAGCTTGCGAACTCCCGCGTCGAATCGGCTGGCTCGATGGTGTACGGTGCCAGTCAATGGGCGATCACGATGAACGACGTTTGCCAGACTCCAGCGCGGACTTAATTGAGCGAACTGATTTCGCTGATCTCGATCACAAACGGGCTGCCCTCCCCCAACGAAAGACCACGGTGGGTCGAATGGCCGACTTTAGCGCGAAGGTCACGGACGGCACACAGCATGCTGTCGGGCGGACCGTCACGACGGCCCGAGCGGAGGGCGGCCCGCATCATATCATCGCGGCCGCCAGCCTGGCCGACGAGCGGACCCGCGTTCTCAAGCACGCAGACACATTCGCGGTCTTCGACCATTACGGCGACATCAAGTCCGCCGGTCTCGGGGAAGAAGGCGTTTATCACGAAGGAACCCGCTATCTGTCCTGCTTTGTCTTGGAGCTAGAAGGCCACCGTCCCTTCTTTCTCAATTCCGCCATCCGGGACGAGAACGATCAATTGACCGTCACTCTCACCAATCCAGATCTGTTGCGCGGCGGCGCGGTGTGGGCTCCGCTTGGCACCCTTCATCTCGGACTGAAAAAATTCCTCTGGGAAGGCGCTCTCTACCAGCAATTGCGAGTCAAGAACCACGGGCTCGAATCGATCCAGGCCTCAATCGCGCTGCATTTTGCCGCCGACTACGCGGACATCTTCGAGGTTCGCGGCATGAAGCGGAGCGCTCGCGGAGAGGATCTTCCAACCGACATTACGCCTGACCGGGTCGTGCTCGGATACCGCGGATTGGATGGCATGTTGCGCCGCACCATCTTCGACTTCTCTCCCCGACCTTCGCGACTCACGGCGAACTCTGCCCGATTGGAGCTGTCTCTTCAGCCGCAAGATGACGCCACGTTTCACCTGGTGGTTGGATGCGAGCGCGAAGCGGCGCCACGTCGCACGACGGATTTTCACGATGCCCGAGCGCGAAGCTGATGCTGATCTCGAACGGTACAACGCCTGGTCGTGCCATCTCCACAGCTCGAACGAACAGATCAACGATTGGGTGAAACGCGCCGTCTCTGATTTACACATGATGACGACGGAGCTGCCCACGGGTCCCTATCCTTATGCGGGCGTGCCATGGTTCAACACCCCGTTCGGTCGCGATGGAATCGTAACCGCGCTGGAGTGCCTGTGGCTGCGTCCGAGCCTGGCCCGAGGTGTGCTGGCATTTTTGGCATCGACCCAGGCAACCCAGACCATCCCAGAGCAAGACGCGGAGCCAGGCAAGATTCTGCACGAGATGCGTAATGGCGAGATGGCCACACTCAAGGAAATGCCGTTCGGGCGATATTATGGAAGCGTAGACGCCACACCGCTATTTGTCGTGCTTGCGGGGGCCTATTATCAGCGGACTGGGAATCGGGATTTCATTGAATCACTATGGCCCAATGTGGATGCAGCTCTCCATTGGATCGACCATTATGGCGATCGAGACGGTGACGGCTTTGTGGAGTACGACCGGCAGTCAACCGACGGTCTGGTGCATCAGGGCTGGAAAGATTCCGACGATGCCATTTTTCATCGCGATGGCACTTTGGTCGAAGGACCTGTCGCGCTTTGCGAAGTCCAGGGCTATGTCTACGCTGCTCGACGAGCTGGCGCCGAATTGGCTCGTATGTTGAGCCAGCACCAGCGCGCCGTTGAGCTGGAACGTCAGGCCGAGGTATTGCGAGATCGTTTTAACGGCGCTTTCTGGTGCGACGAGCTCTCCACCTTTGCGGTCGCCTTGGACGGAAACAAGCAGCCGTGTCGCGTGAAGGGCTCCAACGCCGGACATTGTCTCTTTGCAGGAATCGCCAATGCCGATTACGCCAGACGCATCGTCCGCGTCCTCCTCGGGTCGCAGATGTTCTCGGGTTGGGGGATTCGTACCATCGCCTCGGACGAGGCGCGTTACAATCCCATGGCGTATCACAATGGTTGTGTTTGGCCGCATGACAACGCCTTGGTGGCCATGGGCCTGGCTCGATATGGCCTGGGAGAGTCCGTCCTTCAGATCTGGAAGGCCCAATTCGAGGCCTCGCTGCACTTTGATCTGAACCGCATGCCGGAGCTGTTCTGCGGTTTTCCGCGAGATTCAACCGAGGGTCCTATTCCCTATCCGGTTGCGTGCTCCCCGCAGGCATGGTCCGCGGCCTCGGTCTTCCTCTTGTTTCAGGCTTGTCTTGGTCTCGAAATCGATGCCCCGGAAGCCCAGATCCGCTTTACTCGCCCACGCCTGCCCATATCGTGTCATGAATTGCGCATCCACAACTTGGAAGTGGCCGACGCCAAAGTTGATTTGCTCCTGGTGCGCCATCAAGACGACGTCGGAATCAATGTGCTGCGCACCGAAGGGAACGTTCAAATCATTGTCGAAAAATAGTCGCGCCGGACAGGTCAAAGAACGAAGCAACCTCTTTCAGCCGCCAGCAATCATATTCAGAACGGCCAGCGGCCGTACTGTTCAGCATGATTGCCAGTTGCCAGCGGCACGGGATCGATCCCGTCCGCGACTTGGCAGATGTGCTTAGCCGCCTTCGCGCCACGCTATCCGAGCGATTGACCGAGTTGCCACCCGACGTCTGGTTCCAGACAAATGGAACGGGGCCAGGAAGCGGGCCGGGTAGCTGGACGCGGCAGTGCAGTGAGGCCATAATCGTGCCGTTCCCTCCGACGGCTACACTGTCGCGAAACAGTTGCCATGACCTTGCAACCGGTTCTGATGGCGTCTTATCGCTTCAATTCGTTCATCTCTCGTCCGCCGATGCAGTTCTGATGCGACGTCCCAGTTCCCGAAAAAGGACCCGCCCATGACCCCTGCAATGACGTTTTTAGCAGTTTCGGCCGCGGTCATCGTGGTGTTTGTCCTCGCAGGGATCCGCATCGATCGGGAGTATCAGCGGGGCGTGATTTTTCGCCTGGGAAGGTTCCATGGCATAAGAGGTCCGGGGCTGTACTGGGTTATACCGGCCGTGGATCAGAAAGTCCGCGTGGATTTGCGGACCCGAACCGTGAATGTCGAGCCTCAGGAAACGGTTACCCGCGACAGCGTCACCATCAAGGTCAATGCGGTCCTGTACTACAAAGTCTTCGAACCGGCCAAGGCGATTATCGAGGTCGAGGATTATCGCAGCGCAACCTACCAGATCGCCCTGACGACGTTGCGCAACGTCATCGGTCAACACAACCTCGACGAGGTGCTCAGGGACCGGGATAGCATTAATCGCTCCCTCAAGGACATTGTCGACACGCTGACGCAACCCTGGGGCTTGAAGGTCGAACTGGTCGAAATCAAGGACGTGGAGATCCCGGAAAGTATGCAGCGGGCGATGGCCAAGGAAGCGGAAGCGATTCGCGAAAAGCGGGCCCGGATTATCAAAGCGCAGGCAGAACAAGAGGCGGCCGAGAAACTGAGCCAGGCTTCCCAGCTGATTTCGCAAAGCCCGCTTTCGTTAGAACTGCGTCGCATGCAGATGATCACGGAGGTTGGCGCCGAGCAAAACAGCACGACGATCGTCCTCATGCCGTCTGACTTCGTACTGCTCGCCAAGACGGCGATCGAAAAACTAGGCGCGAAGCCGTCTTAGGCTGCCCCGCGACGCCGCAAGCAATTGACCCGCGCAGGCCATCAAGTTCGCAGGCGCCCCTGCTGGAACTCCTGCCCTTCGTCGCATAGCATGATGGGGGAAGCACGGCGCAATGCAGGCTCGACCAGATGCTTTCGGACGACGCAGCCAAGAGCCGGCCGACCAGGTTCTGAGTCACCGTTGCGGACATTGCTGTCTGCTCCAAATGATCCCGCTCGCTCGATGAGACGCAGTCATGACGGAATCGAAAAATGTGAACGAACGGTTTGACGCGCTCGCCAAGGTTTTGTTGCGATGCTTCGTGCTGGGTTACTCCTTTCTTCTGCTCTGGTTTGTCGTGTACGTATTTGCGGGCGATGTGATTTATGGCATTGGTGGCAAGCTGTTTGGCCTGGCGCAGCATGAAGTGGATGTGATTAATTACTGCGGGATGGCAGCTGTAAAGGTCGCCGTGGTGCTATTCTTCCCGGTCCCGTACATTGCGATCCGATTGGTCTTGAGAAGAAGCACCTGACCCATCTTGAATGCCGCGTTTACGGCTCAGGGGAGTTCGACGGATGCCTCCAAACGATGCCGACAAGTTGATCCCGCTCGCCACCGACCGGCCCATCTGGGACCGCTTCTTCAGCGTGTTTCCGCTGGTCATCGTGGGGAGCAAGGAAGAGGACGGCCAGTACAACCTCGCGCCCAAGCACCTGGCGATGCCCTTGGGCTGGGAGAACTACTACTGCTTCGTCTGCAGCCCTCGGCACACCACCTATCACAACATTCGCCGGCACGGCGTCTTCACGGTCAGCTACCCGCGCCCCACGGAGGTGTTGCTGGCCAGCCTGGCGGCGGCCCCTCGGTGCGAAGACCTCTCCAAGCCGAGCCTTCTGGTGCTGCCGACCTTTCCCGCCCGCCAGGTGGAGGGGGTCCTGGTCAGCGGGTGTTACCTGTTCCTGGAGTGTACGTTGCACAGCATCCTCGACGGCTTTGGCCCGAACAGCCTGATCATCGGCAACGTGGTGGCGGCAGCGGCGCATGAAGACGCAATGCGTGCCGAGGAGCGGGATGAGGGCGAACAGATCTTCCAGTTCCCCTTGCTGGCCTACGTGAGCCCGGGCCGCCTCGCCGAGATCCGGCAGACCACGGCGTTCCCGTTCCCCAAGGGCTTTTCCCGTTGAAAGGGCTCTCGTTCGCGGAGTGGAGATATGACGGACGATGAGCCTCGCTGCATTCTGAGCTACTTGCAGGAGCGACGCCAGGACATGGTGGACCTCTTGCAGCGCCTGGCGCTGGCCGAATCTCCTTCCGACAACCCGGCCGCAGTGGCCCAAGTGCTCGCGATGTTAGCCGACGAGTTGGAGCAAGGCGGGTTGTCCGTTCGCCGCTTCCCGGGTCGCGTGTCGGCAGGCACGCTGTTCGCCCGGCCGCGCGAGAGAAACGAGCCGTCGCCGTTGCAGTTGCTCGTCGGCCACTGCGACACCGTCTGGCCGGTCGGCACGGTGCGACAGATGCCGGTTCGCGTCGAGGGTGAAATCCTCCGCGGGCCGGGCGTCTTTGACATGAAGGGCGGCCTGGTGCAGATGCTCTACGCGCTGCGGGCTGTGAAAGACCTCGGCCTGCGGCCCCCGGCCGACAGTCGTGGTTGTGATCAACTCCGACGAGGAGATCGGCAGCCCCGACTCCACTCCGCTCATTCGTCGGCTAGCTCGCCGCGCGGCTCGGGCCTTCATCCTGGAACCGGCCTTCGGCCGGACGGGAAAGCTGAAGACCGCCCGGAAAGCCTCCGGCAGCTTCACGATCACCATCAAAGGCCGAGCCGCCCACGCCGGCATCAACCCCGAAGAAGGGGCCAGTGCGATCCTGGAGATGTCGCATCAGGTCCAGAGGCTCTTCGCGCTCAACGACGCAGCCCGCGGCATCACCGTGAACGTGGGGACGATCGACGGCGGGCTGCGGTCGAACGTCGTCGCCGCCGAGGTGCGGGCCACCGTGGACGTGCGGGTCCGGACGCGGCAGGACGCCGCCGAGGTCGAGGCCGCCATCCGCGGTCTCCGGCCGGTCAACCCCGAAACCACGATCCAGGTTGAAGGGGGGATCGAGCAGCCGCCGATGGAGCCGCTCCCCCGCAATCAGGCGCTTATGGCGTTTGGCTCGGGATCTCGGTCGTCGCTTGGGACTGGAACTCGACCAGGCGGCGGTCGGCGGCGCCTCCGACGGCAACACGACAAGTCAGTACACCGCCACCCTCGACGGCCTGGGGGCGGTCGGCGACGGCGCCCACGCCGCCCACGAGCAGGCGCTGATTCCGCAGATGGTGGAGCGCTGCGCCCTGCTGGTTCTCCTGCTCCTGGCACCTCTTTCCGGCGACTCACCAGAGGCAGCGGAGCGAGGGCAAGCCGGGGCTGTACCATCCGAGGAACAGCCATGATTACCGTTCGAGAGGCGACCGGCCGGGACGTTGCGGCGATCCGCGAGATCTTCCTGGCATCCTACGGGACCGATTACACGGACCCCCGCTACTACGACGAGGCGCTGCTGACCCGGCTGGTCTACTCCGACGACAGCCTGCTTCTCGTGGCCGAGGATACCGAGACGGGGGGAGTCGTCGGCACGGCCTCCGTGGACCTGGAGGTCGGCGCCCATTCCGACCTCGTCGGGGAGTTCTGTCGCCTGGCCGTTCATCCTACTTACCGGCACCGCGGCATCGGCAAGCTGCTGTTGAGCGAACGTCTCCAGCGCGTCCAAGATCGCCTCCAGGTCGGCCTGGTCGAAGCGCGGGCAACGCACCCCTACAGCCTGAGAATCGCCGAGGCCCATCAGTTCGCGGTCGTCGGCTTCCTTCCCGAAAGATGGCGTGTGCACGAGCGTGAGAGCCTGGCTCTGCTCGTCCGCTACTTCGGCAACGCGCTGGAACTGCGGGCACAATCACCCGCGGATCATCCCCGAGGTCCACCCGCTGGCCCACATGGCCCTGGAGAACTGCTCCTTGCCACCGGACGCGATCGTGGACGAGGATGCCCCCGCCTATCCGCCCGGCCGGGACTTCGAGATCCAGGAATTGACCACGGAAGGATACGCCGCGCTGCTCCGCATCGAACGGGGGCGAGTACGCCACCGCGAGATCTTCGGGCCGGCCCGACTCCATTACGGCATTTTCAAGCTCCACGCTCGGCGATCACGCTACCTGATCGCGCGCGAAGACGGGCGGATCGCGGGGGCGGTCGGCTTCACGCTCGATCCCGTGGACAAGGCCGTGCGCATCTTCGAGTTGATTGCCCTCCACGACGAGGTGATCCGCTTCTTGCTGAGTGACCTGGAGCGCACCTGCCGGGAGAAGTGGGACTGCCTCATCGAGGTCGATGTCAGTGCGCAGGCGCCGCGGATGCAACGGACCTTGATCGAGCTGGGGTTCCTGCCGGTGGCCTACCTGCCGGCGCTGGTCTTCCACGAGGTGGAGCGCCTCGACGTCGTGAAGATGGTTCGCCTTCTGAACCCGCCGCAGGTCCGCACCGACGGGCTCACCCCAAGCTGCAAGGCGCTGGCGGAATTGGTTCTGCGTCTTTTCCGCAACCGGACTGTGCTTCCCCGGATCGCCAAGGCCGTCCACGACTTGCCGCTTTTCGCCGGGCTGAACGCCGAGCAGGTTGTTCGCCTTGCCGGAGTGTGCTGCGTCACCGCGTTTGAGCCGGGCGAGACCGTCTTCCGCGAAGGCGAGGCCGACAACCAGATGCACGTCGTGCTCCAGGGAGAGGTGGCGATTGCGGTGGCAGCCTCAGCAGCTCCTGTGGGCGTGGTGCGGACCGGAGAATGCCTGGGAGAGATGTCGCTGCTCACTGCGGGCGCCCACTCGGCGACCGCGACGGCCTTAACACGCGTCGAGACGGCGGTCCTGCGGCACCAGGACCTGGCCGAGCTAATCCGCCTCCGGCCGGACATCGGCCTCCACATCTACAGGAACCTCGCCGTGGGGATGGGGGAGAAATTGAGACGCCTGAATGTTTCTCATACCGACCGATAACAGCCTAACAAAGGGCTGGTGGACTCGAAGGAAGCAGCCGGGACTCCGACGACGCCAAGCCGAGGTCGCAGTCACCCCTCAGCCGATTCCGGGAATTCGTGCGGCGTGCGAGCCCGCTCGCCAACTTTGCGGTATTTGGTCAACCTGAGGGGGGCACGTGGAGACGACGCGCGAATTCGAGGCCTGGAATCGGAGGAAGAACCTGACAGTATGGAAAGTTGCCGAGATAATCAGGCAGTCGGCGGCTGGCAGACATCGAAACTGCGTCGCTCAGGCGTGAAGAGGCTCAAAGGAAGACTAAGATGTACGAAATCACGTTCACAGTAGTTCCCTTTATCCTGGCCGCGCTGATGTTGGTGCTCGTCAATGGCGTGTTTGTCGCCGCGGAATTCGCAATCATCCGTGTACGCCGGACGCGGTTGGAAGAGCTCGTAGGCCAAGGCTCGGAAGCGGCCAAACGCGCCATCCTGCTCGTTGACCATGTGGGCGAGTACCTCGCCGTGACACAGCTTGGAATCACGGCCGCCAGCCTGGGCGTTGGCTGGCTTGGCGAAGATTCTTTCGCTCGCCTGTTCGTGTTGCTCCTTCCCGGAAATCGCGTGCCGGGCGTGACGCTCCACGTGGCGGCGACGATTGTCGCGTTCCTCTTTATCACGGCAATACATCTCGTGTTGGGAGAGCTTGTTCCGAAGAATCTTGCCATCAGGAGGGCAGAGCATCTCCTGCTGTTCCTCGCACGACCGCTCCAGATGTTGTATTTCGCCTTACGGCCCGCCATTCGGCTCTGCGAGAAGCTCTCGTCGTGGATCCTGCGCTGCATGGGTCATGGCATGATTTCTCAGCCGCCACTCACCGAAGAAGAACTCAAGCTGGTCCTCATGGATTCCCACGAGGAGGGGATTATCACCCGGGGCGAAGCAAGTATTATCGTTCGCGCGTTCGAATTCGCCGACACGCAGGCGGAGTCCATCATGATTCCCGCCGAGCGCGTCGACTTTATTTCGTTGTCGCGCAGCTTGCAGGAGAACCTCGATGTGGCGATGAAGCACATGCATGCCCGCTTGCCGCTTTGCCGTACTGGACTCGACTCCGTTGTCGGGGTCGTCAGCATGAAAGACGTCTGGCCACTGTTGCAGCGAGAGGAATCGAACATCGCCTTCGAGCGCGCATCTCGGCGTCCGATCAGAATTCCCGCCGATCTCCCCCAGGACGGTATCCTGCAGCTCTTTCAGCAAGGCCACTGTCAGCTGGGAATCGTGCGTGACCGAACCGATGCGACGACGCTGGGCATCGTCACCTTGGAAGACGTCCTTGAGTCACTAATCGGCGATGTCCGGGAAACGCGTCCGCAAGTTGAGCCACCCGATCAGACAACAGCTGGCGCACAAACTCGCGCTCCGATTTAATTCCGCTCAACTGCCTTCAGAAACGAGCGCCTTGGCCAGCGCGTCGAGGGCTCTTAACGCCCGCGAGACAAGCGTTACGTCGCCAAGTCGGCAGTATGTTGGCGATTTTTTTGGGTAGAATTTCCGTAGGGTCGGCGACATGCTCTACTCTAAGGACGATACCGGGGCATCGAAGCATGAGCATTCACGAACCGCCGCTTGTCCATTTCGATTTCCGCTCGCAGTCGTTCAAGCAAGATCCTTTTCCGCTGCTGGCCCAGCTGCGCGAGTCGGGGCCGCTGGTTCGCGTGCGAATGCCGATCTTTGGCAAGATCTGGCTGGCCACGACCTATACCGCCACCAACGATCTGCTGCGCGATCATCACCGGTTCGTGCAGAACCCGGCCACCGCCGGTAATCGACTGATGGGGCGAGTTTTGTACTGGTTGCCGTCGAGCCTGCGGCCGCTGACGACCAACATGCTGCTGCGCGATCAGCCGGACCACCGCCGGCTGCGCAACCTCGTCGACCAGGCATTCCAGCGACAAAGCATCGACGTGCTGCGCCCACGACTCGAAGCGCTGGCCGATGCGGCACTCGATCGATTGCAGGAGCAAGCGGCCCGCTCACCAGGCGGCGTAGACCTCGTGGCACACTTCGCCCGCCCCTTTCCGCTGGCGGTGATTTGCGAGTTGCTCGGTTTGCCCGATGAAGACCGCCCCAAATTTACCCGCTGGGCCGCGGGCCTCAGTTCCCGCGGCAACTTGCTGGGCGCCGTGTGGGGACTGCGCGGGCTCGGCAAAATGATGCGCTATGTCCGCGAAGAGATTCAACGGCAGACCGAACGGCCGCGCGGCGGACTGTTGGCGGCGCTGATCCAAGCCGAAGAGGCCGGCGACCGCCTCAGCGAGGACGAGCTGGTCGCGATGGTCTTCTTGCTTTTGGTCGCCGGTCATCACACGACGCTTCACCAGATTGCCTGCAGCGTTTTGACCCTGCTCGACCATCCGGACCAGCTCCGCCAACTCACCGATGACTGGAGCCTGGCGGACTCCGCCTCGCAAGAATTGCTCCGACACGTTTCATTCGCTCAGGTCACCAAGCCTCGCTACGCCCGCGACGACGTCGAGTTCTGCGGCCAGCCAATCCGCCGCGGCCAAATGTTGATGGGTTGCCTCGCTTCGGCCAATTGCGACCCCGACGTCTTCGAGAATCCCGAACAGCTCGACATACACCGCCAGCCGAACCGCCACCTCGCGTTCGGAGCGGGCATCCACGTCTGCCTCGGCGCCATGCTGGCTCGGGTCGAAACCGCCATCGCGCTGGAGCGCCTCTTTACGCGATTTCCCAATCTCGATCTCGCGGTCCCCCGCTCTCAAGTCCGATATGCCTCCGGCTTCGGCAGCCGCGCACTCGTCGCATTGCCGGTCCAATGGTAGAGCCACCCTCCGGACGCATTCCCGCGCTGCATTTTCAGCGCCTTTTTAGCGCGCCGCTCGCTAGTCTGACTTGTAAATATGAGTAGAGTCACATTACGCTGATTGCATCTCAGCTTCGATTACGACCGCGACGCCACGGGCGCCGCGAACAGCCGCGAGCTTGCCTGAATTGAAGGTGCTCCATGAATGCATCGCTGTGCAAAGTCGAATTTGTCGGAGGACCGTCGGACGGATTGGTAATGAACGATCCTTACTTCAACATCCGGCACAAACTTCAGCTGCCGGCCTGTCCAGCGACCGTGCGATTGGGTCACACCCGCTGCCATGAACTCGTAGGGCACTGGTTCACAGTTTATCTGTTGGCCTCGAGGCACTGCACGATCGAAGATGGTCATCCAACGACCTGCCTTCGCTACGATTTCTCCGGCTACGAGCTGCAGAAAACCCGAGCCGAGTCTGACCTTTCGCGACGTCACACGTCGCGCTGGTTGAGCCGTCTTTGCCATTGGTTCTCGCAGCTTCCCCGCAGATTCGCCAGGTGGATGGTGGAGCCGATTGACCAGCCCCTCAAGGTGCCTGACGAAGGGTCAAGCGTCCGCCAGCGCGCTGCGGAACGTACGGCGAACGGGGCCGGCTAGAAACTGAAGACTTCGCAATCGCTGAGGCAATTCTCGCCGAAAAAGTTGCTGCCGCCAACGACCAGCACGCTGCCGTCGGGCAGTAGCGTTCCACGATGGCTTCGCCGCGCGATGTGCATCGTAATCGTTCCCTCCAAGCGCTCGACGAGGGCGCCAATTTGCCGACGCCTCCCTGATCGGTGTGCGGAAATCGACCCGTGCCGGCTGTAACGGTCCTAGCGGATATCCCATTTGCTCCGGCGAGTGCCGTTGCCGGTTGCAGCGGACGTGGCGGAATTACCGGTTTTCCATGCACATTCGCTTGGGCCACGTCGATGGAAGCAACGGGCACGGACCGCGGCGCCTGGCCTCCTCCTCCACGGCGCCGCACGCCCGACGATTAAGAGCCTATCCGAAAACTGTTGGGGACTGTCCCGATTTTGCGTAGTCTTCGGAGCAAAATGGGACTGTCCCCCTCTCCCAGACGGTTTTCGGATAGGCATTAAAATGGAACGGATTCCATGCGAACACGATCTCGCGCGCGGTGTGCGCAGTCATCATTCTGGCGTGCGCGCTGAGCACCCGAGCAGCCCAGGCGCAATCCTTCGGCGTCGAGTTGAACAACACGCTCATGCCGGCCTCCGGCGGCATGGCCGGAACCAGCATCGCCCGACCACAGGATCTTCTCTCGGGCATCAACGCCAATCCCGCCACCCTGACGCAATATCACGGCACGCAGTTCATGATCGGCGGCGCTTTTGCCGGCTCGACGTTCGACATCGTGCAATCCGGCGCCGCCCCAGCCATCGGCGTCACGCCCTTCTCGGCCAAGTCCGGAACGCCCGGATCGGTGGTGCCGAATATCGGCGTCAGCCAGGAACTCTCGGCCTACGGGTTTCCCGTGACCCTCGGGCTCGGGCTGATCGGCGCCGCGGGCGCGGGCACAAGCTTCATCAAGCAGCCGCAGAGCAACGGCACTTCGACCTACTTGTTATTGCTAGAATTTGCACCGTCGATTGGCGTCAAGTTAACCGATCGGCTCTCGGTCGGCTCGACGATGTTCGTCGGCAGCGGATTTCTCGACGGCCCCTTTGTCGGCAACGGAGCCATGACCAACGCCTATGCTCTAAGAGGCAGCGTCGGCGTGAACTATGAGTTGACGGAACACACCTCGCTCGGATTCTATTATCAGACCCCGCAGCAATTCCGCTTCAAGGACGAAGTCATCTTGTTCAACGACACGGTTTCGCGCGACGTCCACCTGGCGTTGCCGAACCAGATCGGCTTGGGCATCGCCAATTCCAGCCTGATGGACGGAAACCTGCTGCTGGCCGCCGACGTTCTCTATCTGCAATGGAAGGGCGCCGACTTGTTTCAGGATATCTACCGCAACCAGTGGGTGCTTCAGCTCGGCTCCCAATACCGCCTCAACAGCCGCACTCGCCTGCGATTGGGTTACGCCTTCGCCGAGAACCCCGTCGATTCCAGCGTCGGCACTTCGGTGTCGGGCATTCCGGTGCCGGGCGGCGTGCCGGCCGTCAAGTATCTTCAGGCCCAGTTCGCCGTCATCAACCAGCATCGCATCGCGGCCGGCGTGGGCGTCAACGACGTGTTGCCAGGCCTCGATTTCGACGCTTTCGCCGGCGGCATGTTCGAAGCCTCCGAGCAGCTCGGCAACCTCACCAACGTGAAGGTCGACAGCTACTTCATCGGCCTGGGCTTCACCTGGCGATTCTGCCGGGGAGCCTGCTGCGGGGTCAATTAAGACGCCAGAGCCTTTGGCTCCATCGATGACTTGCGCTTTTAGGCGGTTGCCTTGCGCATGCCGTCCCGAAACCCTTCGCGTATCCTGGGGTTTAATCGCCCAGCGAAGCCTTGCCCGCCGCTCTGCGTCCCCCGTGCCGGCAACCGAATTGGCTTCACGACAGCGTGCCAGTCTGATAACTTGGCAATCTGAGAACTTGTCGTCACGACAACCTCGTCCTCTTGGGGAGATGGACCGATGCGAAGGCATTCCGCTGTTCTCTTGGCGTTGCTGATGATGGGTTCAATGGCCGCACCTGCCAGCGCACAGCGCGGCGGGCCAGGCGGCGGTTTCGGCGGCCCCGTCCCGGGCGGCTTCGGCTTCATGGGCGACAAGCTGATGCTCGCCAACATGCGGCAGATTCGAGAAACGCTCAAGCTCGACGACAAACAGACCAAGCAACTCGAGCAGCGGGCCCGCAAGCAGCGCGAGGCGTACGACGAGCTGCGCGACCTGGACCCCGAAGACGCCCAGAAGAAACTTTCCAAGCAATCGAAGGCGAACGACACTGCGTTGTCCAAGCTGTTGACTAAGGATCAATACAAACGGCTTTCGGAAATCTCGATTCAACAGCGCGGCCTGCGTGCCCTAGGCGATGCCGAGGTTCAGAAGGCCCTGGCGCTGACGCCCCAGCAAAAGACGAAAATCAAACTGATTCAGGATGACTCGCAAGAGCAAATGCGCGAGGCCTTCGTGAAGCTCGCGCCGCCGGGCGGACCGGGCGGGCCCGGTCAACCGTTCGGTGGACAGCCCTTTGGAGGGCCGCGACCTCAAGGACAGCAACCAGGCGGACAGCAACCAGGCGGACAGGCGCCCGACGGCCAGCGCGCCGATCGGGGACCTGCCGATGGCGATCGTCCCGAGCAAGATCGAGCTGACGGCGAGCGCCGCCGGCGAGGACGTCCGGCCGATGCCCCGCAGGGTGACAATCCCGACGAGCCCGGCGGTGCCAACCCTGCGCAATCCGGCCAGGATCCGCAGGGCCAGGATCGGCAAAATCGCGGCACGCAACGGCGCGGGCCAGGCGGACCCGGCGAGCGAGGCACGCCCGAGCAACAAGAGGCCCGTCGCGAAGCTTTCGAAAAATTCGGCGAGCTTCGCAAGGAGACCGACGAGAAGCTGCTGGCGGTGCTCAGCGGCAAACAGCAAGCGAAGTGGGAAGAAATGCAGGGCGAGCCGTTCAAATTCGAGTTCGATCGAGAGTCCCCTCGTCGCGGTCGCGGTGGAGATCGGGATCGCGGCGGCGAACGCGGTCCGGGCGAAGACCGGCCCGAAGGCAAGAGTGCTCCGAAATCGGAGTGAGCGAGGAACCACGTTCATGCTCTCCATCTGGGGACCCGGCAATCCTGTCGACCGACGGCTCTCCCGCCGAACCCTCCTCCAGGTCGGATCGCTGGCCATGGGCAGCTTCACGCTGGCCGACTATCTCCGCTGTCGCGCGCAGGCGGCCACGCCGAGCCAGTCGCCTGCCGACACCGCCGTGATTCAGGTTTTCATGGGGGGCGGGCCGAGCCATATCGACATGTACGATCTCAAGCCCGAAGCCCCAGCGGAAATCCGCGGCGAGTTTCGGCCCATCTCGACCAGCGTGCCGGGCGTGCAAATCTCGGAGCACCTTCCCCACCTGGCCGGCGCGATGAACCACGCCACCATCGTTCGCTCGGTGACCCATGGCACAGCCAGCCATTTGCCCGCCTCGCATTGGATGATGACCGGTTACCAGCCGCCCCCGACCACCACGACCAACGTCAATCCGTCGTGCGGAGCGCTCGTCGGCAAAGTTCGCGGCCCCAACGCGGAGGGCATGCCGGCCTATGTCAGCATTCCGCGCCGCCAGTTGCTGGGCGGCCCCGCATACCTAGGCGCGGCGCACAACCCGTTCACCCCGGAAAGCGATCCGAACTCGGCCGACTACGCCGTGCGGAATTTGAACTTTCCCACGGGCATGAATGCCTCGCGCCTGCGAGACCGCCAAGGCCTGCTGCGCGAATTCGACCGCCTGCGGGCCGACGTCGATCGGGCCGGAGATTTCGCCGGCCTCGACAAGTTCTCACGCGAAGCGCTCGATATCATTTCGACGGCTCGTGCCCAGGATGCGTTCGACGTCAGCCGCGAGCCCACTGCCACGCGCGACCGCTACGGTCGCACGACCGCCGGCCAGGGATGCCTGCTGGCTCGGCGCCTGGTCGAAGCGGGGGTCACGTTCGTCACCGTCCTGTCCGGCGGAGAGTGGGATACGCACGTCAACAATTTCTCGACGCTCAAGAACAAATCGCTCCCCCCGGTCGACCGCGCCCTGGCCGCCCTGATCACCGACCTGTATGAACGCGGGCTCGATCGCCGCGTCCTGCTGCTGGTTTGCGGCGAATTCGGACGCACGCCCACCATCAACGCGCAAGCCGGGCGCGATCATTGGCCGGGAGCGTTTTCGGTGCTGTTTTCCGGCGGCGGACTGCGCGTCGGACAGGTTGTCGGCGCCACCGACAGTCGGGCCATGCACCCGGTCACCCGCGCCTACTCGCCGGGCGACGTATTGGCCACGATCTATCGCTTCCTGGCGATCGACACGCGGCAGGAATTCAACGATCGTAGCGGCCGCCCGATTCGCATTCTGGCCGAAGGCCAGCCAATCGGCGAACTGCTGGCGTGAGCGCGGCCGGCAGCAGCGCGCAAACTCGGCCCATTTATCCCGCCAGCCGCATGCAACGGACTGCTAGCACGCGACGCGGCGGGATTCCAAGGCACCCGGCGGTCGATATCAGGAATACGGTCCTCTCCGTCGTCTCTTCGCCACGTTCGACCCGCCACTTCCCGCAAACGGTGTCTCGCCCGTGCACGTTCGCGTCCGCCTAACTTCCGCCTGCCGCCGCCTGGCCCGGTCATGGGCCATCGCGACTGCTGCGCTGTTGTTGCTGTCGCGCTTCGCGCTGGCGCAACAATACGCGGCGGGAATCCTCGACGGCACCCAGCAACATGGAAATGCCGTCGCGGCCGACGAGTCGCCGCTTGGCTGG
This sequence comes from uncultured Planctomycetia bacterium, assembly GCA_963801675.1. Taxonomy (GTDB): domain Bacteria; phylum Planctomycetota; class Planctomycetia; order Pirellulales; family PALSA-1355; genus PALSA-1355. The sequence goes on along the minus strand of CAWDFN010000001.1, from coordinate 4,177,129 downwards.
CAATTCTCGACCGAGACTCCCGAAGCGGGCGTTTCTGCCCTCCTCGGCACCGCCATGTTCCGGCCGCGCTGCGGCGCAATTCTGGATCGCGGCGCCCCTGATGACTCCGACTCGCGCGCCGCTGGCGTGGCTCCGCTAACGGATGAAACGTTTCGCGTCGCGACGCTCGGACTGCCTGGGGCGTGCGATCTCGATCGACCGATTTTCGCGGGCTGGCAGCGGAAACCCCTTTTCTCTCCGACGCGGCCGTCGCATCGCGGGCGAAGATTCTGGCCCGTGCCATCCGCAACGTGCGGCGAGCGACCGTCGACGCCCCCGTGGTGCTTCGGCGCTCGATTGAGCGAGCTCAGCACGGACGACGAGTCCACGGATTTCGAGAACCGGGGCACCGTCTCAGGGGCTTTTTCACCGCGCGCCGACGGTAGCCCACACGTCGGAAGCGGCGGCGACGGCGGCTACCAAATCAGTCTCACTTTCCGCCCCAGCGTGGGCGATGCGCCACCCGGCACGATGTTCATCTGGCGGTTTAACCGCAGCGCGTCCGCCGACGACGGCCAGCTACCTCTCGACGCTCGGGCAAGCGAAGCGCGGCCAGGTCCTGTTGCCGGCATGGCACTTAGCAGGCCGTTGGGCGTCTATTCGCTCGACTGGATCGGCGTGGTCTTTTGCACGAGCACGTATTAGTCGAACAATAGAGTAGTCTCACAATCGGCAATGTCGTCCGCCGGTCCCGTGGTCGTCGGTTACTTGGGCGACGGCGCAAGCTTTTCGATCAAAAACGAAACGACCGCTGCCTGTTGGTCGACGCGGCCGCGTTGCCCGTCGTCGCGCAAAATGACCCGGCACTCAACGCCGTTGGCCTTGCAGCGCTCCTCTATTGCCAGCGAATGCTTGGGGTGGTGCACGTAGTGGCCGCGGTCCTTGATTTCGCCCAGCGGCTGAGCGCAGGCCACGACAACCGGCGGATCGTCCTTCGAGATCAGGCCAATCATGCTGCAATCCTTCATGGTCCTATCGGCCTCGACCGTCTCGGCTTCGGCCGGCGAGCGGAACCCGTAAAACGAAAGCCGGTCAGCCACTGTCCGCTGAAACGGGGACGGTCCGACGATCGCGTCCCAGTCGCGCAGGTCGTACGAGGCCTGTCCATTGAGCGAACCAACCGCGGCCAGCTTCGACGACTGCCGCAACACCGGATCGGCCGAGTTCGGATCGGCCAGATCGTCGTGAAACGCCAGCCATAAACTGCTGCCCGCGCCGGCCGAACCGCCGAACGCCGCGATTCTCGTCGGATCGATATTCCACTCCGTCGCCCGGCTCCGCAGATACTGCACGGCCCGCGCGGTATCGCGGAGGATGTCCTGAATCGGCGCGTGCTCGCGGAAGCGGTAATTGATCGACGCGAATGAGACGCCCGCGTCCAGGCACTGCCGGACGGCCGGCGTATCGCGAATCTTGCTCTTGTCGCCGTTGATGAACCCGCCGCCATGAATAAAGATCACCAGCGGCGTCGGCTTATCCGCCGGCGCCCGCCAAAGGTCGAACACGTTGCGCTCGTGCGGGCCGTACTTCACGTTCTCCAAGGCCGGCGCAACCTGCCCCGGCTCGGCCGCGAGGCCGGCCGCGCCGCCCGCTAGCGCCAACAATGTCGCCAAGCCAAGAAACGGGATCGCCAACATCAAGCCCGGGCGAACGCGTTGACGATTCATGCTGATTCTCCCAAATTCCAAGGGCCGGTTCTTCCGCGCGTGGCTCGATAGGGTCCGCACAGAGACAAGTTTACTTGGATGGCGGCTCGAGTGAAAGTCGCGCAAGCGCGAGACAAAATGACCGCGAAGGGCGTTATTCCTGCCGCATCGATTGGATCGGGTTGAGCCGCGCCGCGCGACGGGCCGGCACCAGGGCCGACAACATCACCACACCCATCGCGAAGCCCAGCAGCATCGCGATGAACCCGGGCCGCGCGGCGAACGCCACGTAATGCCCAAACATCGATCCCAGGCTGATGTTGATCATGCGCGCCAACGACAAACCCGATATGCCTCCACCGAGCACGCCCAGAAATCCAATAAACGCCGCCTGACCAAGAACCGTCTTGATGATCTGGCCGCGTTGCATGCCGATGGCTTGCAGCATGCCCAGCTCGCGGGTCTGTTCCAGCACGTTCATCATCAGCGTGTTGACGACGCCCAACGCCCCGACCAAGAGGCCCAGAGTCAGCAACACCCACAGGCCCCCGGTGACGCCGGCCACCATCGAATCGATCAGTCTCAGCACTTCGGCAAACGATTGCAGCAGCAGGCCGTTTTCCTGCGCCAGCGTTTGCAGCTTCGGTGCCAGCGCGGCCACCTTGTCGGGCCTGGACTTGATCAGGTACGAATCGACCCCTTCGATGTTGAACAGCTTCGAGGCGGCGGCGCGGTCGATCCACACCACCGAGCCGCCGAACGTGTACTCGGTGGCGATGCCGGCCACCTTGAACGATCGGCTCTGATCCCCCTGCGTCACCTTCAGCGTGTCGCCGGCACGGATGCCGATCTTTTCCGCCAACACCGAGCCCACCACCACCTCGCCCTGCCGCAGGTGTTGAAGAACGTCGTCCCCCTGCGCACCAGGATGTTGAGCGGGGCCTTGTCGTAGATGCCAAAGTCGCGCGCGGCCAGAATCGCGTCGTGACCCACCGCGTCGATCCGCAGCAGGCTAATCGTGTCGATCTTTTCCACGCCGTCCATCGCGGCAATCTCGTCCTTGAGCGATTCGGCCATGCTGGTCGCGTCCTGTCCGCTCATGTCGGGCATGGCGGCGCGCAGAAAAAAGTCGGCCGTGATCGTCTGCTCGTACCAGGTCCGCACGTCGTCGGTGATGCTGAACACCGCATTGCTCGTGCCCACGCCGGCCGCCACGGCAATGAACAAAACCCCGATCGTCAACGAGCTGCGCCCCGCATGGCGCAGCACCATCCGCTGCGACATTTCTCCCTCGACCCCCAGCACTTTCATCAGCGGCCATGCCAGCACCTTCATCGCCGGCGTCAACACGACCGGCATCAGCAGCACCAGCGAAACCAGCGACAGGATAGTGCCGAAAATGGCCGACCAGATCGGAATGTTGCCGGTCACCGAGCCGACCGACAATCCCAGCGTCACCAGCAACCCAAGCACGCCGACGATGGTCGTCGTGCGATGTCCCCGATGTGGCCGCATCGTCACCACCGGCCGCATGCCTTCCAACGGCGACACCAGGCTCGCCTTGCGCACCGGGTACCAGGCGGCCAACAGGCACAGCGCCGGACCCAGGATGCCTCCCGCGGCCAAAGCCCAGCGCAAGTCCGGCGTTTCCGGCAGGCTCGCCTGCAGCATCGCGGCCATCGAGCGGATCAGAAAGCGCCCGCCGTACACACCTAACGGAATACCCACCAGCGTACCGACGATGCCCATCACCATCGCTTCGCGACAAACCATTCCCACGATCTGACGGCGAGTCGCCCCCAACGCTCGCAAAATCGACAACTGCCGCCGCCGCTCGGCGACGTTCATCAAGAACACGCTGAGCACGATGAACACGGCGGTCGTGAACGACAGGGTGCTGGCCAGATTGAGACTCACCTCGGTCAACATCAAGGTTTCATCGGCCAGCCCCGTGCGCGACGACGGAACGCCCACGCGAAGCTCGTCGGGCAGCACTTTCGAGGCCTCCGCAATCACCTCGGGCACGCGCTTGGGATCGGTCAGAAACAAATGCAGCGCGTCCACTTCGCCCCGCGACTTGAACGTCTGCTGCAAGTGATCCACCCGCGCCAGCAGCATGCCTCCCTGGCGAAGCCGCGCCGCGTTTTCCAAATGGAACAAGCCCGAAATCTTGTGCGTGCGCAATCCGCGCGCCGTGAGCAGCTTGACCTCATCCCCGGCCTCGATCTTCAGGCCCACGGCCAGGCTGGCCTCGAGTGCGACTTCGTCGGCCGCCTCGGGCAGATGGCCTTTCGCGACTTCGTACCCGAACACCGATTCCGGCTCATCCTTCACGATACCCACGGCCAGCACCTTGGCCTTGTTGCCGTGGGCATAGATGATCGTCGCGCGATGAAACACCGGCACCACGGCGCGCACGTCGGAGAGTGAACGGAGCTTTTCGCCGACGCTGTCTTGAAAGCGGCCGCCGCCTCGCGCCACGACCTCCAAGTCGGCGCGGCCAACCAAGGCCTGGAATACCTGCTGATAGGCTCGACGCGTGGTGGCGGTGGCCGACGTCACCGCCACGATCGCGGCTACGGCGATCGACACGCTCAGCAAGCTCAACAGCGAGCGAAAACGCCGCCGGTCGAGCTCGCGCAGGCGCGTAATTCCAAGAAATCATGCCCGCCGCTCCGAAGCCCCGGCGCTCTCCGGCATTCCGTGCCGCGGATCGAAGTCGTCGCAGATTACGCCGTCGCGAACGTGAATCACGCGGTCGGCCCGCGACGCCACCGACGAATCGTGAGTCACCAGCACCACGGTTTGCCCCTGCTCGTCGACCAGCCCGCGCAGCACAGCGATCACGCGATCGCCATTGATGCTATCGAGGTTTCCGGTCGGCTCATCGGCCAGGATGATGGCCGGTCCGGCAACCAGCGCTCGGGCGATGGCCACGCGCTGCTGCTCGCCACCCGAAAGTTGACCCGGCAGATGGTTGCGCCGGTCGCTTAAGCCCACCAGTTCCAAGAGTTCGCAGGCGCGCTGTTCGGCCTTCGCGGTTGCCATGCCTTCCAGCCGCAACGGCAACGCCACGTTTTCGGCGGCCGAAAAAATCGGCAACAAATTAAATTGCTGAAAAATAAAACCGATGCGCCGCCGCCGAAGCAAGGTCCGCGCGTCGTCCGACATGGCGCCGACGTCGACGCCTTCGAGCAGCAGCTGCCCCCCGGTGGGTATCTCCAAAGCGCCCAATATATTGAGCAGGGTGCTTTTTCCCGATCCGCTTGGCCCCATGATCGCCAGAAAACTGGCCGGCTCAACCTGCAGCGTGACGCCGCGCAGCGCATGAACCTGGACCCCCCCATTGTAAACTTTGGTCAGATTCTGCGCGTCAATGACATGAGTCATGAAGAAAACCTGGGTTGAACCGGGGATAGGCAAGCGCCGGCTCGCGGCGATATGCGGCGGAAAAGCCCGGGCATTGCTGCCCGCCCCCCGTCGTAGTGCCCCGTCCGTCGCGCCCCTCTGACCAACATACTGGCCCAGCAGCCGCCGGTCGTCAAGCGCAGAATAATCGTGCGGATGCCCAAATCGAATGGATGCAAGTCGTTTGGCCGTCTTGGTCAGGGCAATTGATCGCGTATGATTTTGCCCGTCGGCGTGCGCGGCAATGCATCAACGAGCGTCACGACCTGCGGGCGCTTGTAGTAGACAAGATGCCGTTCGCAGTGCGCGCGAATGTCGGCCTCCGAGATCGCACCATCGACGGCGACCACGGCCTTGACGATTTGCGTGCCCGAGCGATGTTCGCCGGCATAGACTTTCACTTCCACCACGCCGGTAAGTTTCGTGATCGCTTCCTCGACTTCGCACGGCACGACCTTCAAGCCGGCGACGTTGACCACTTCGCTGTCGCGACCGCGCAGATGGATCGTGCCATCGTCGTCGATGCGAGCCAGATCGCCGGTCTCGAACCAGCCGTCGCACAACCCCGAGCCGATCCGACCCTTCTCATCGAGGTAGCCGGCCATCATCGACGACGAGCGTACGGCCAATTTTCCCACCTCCGGACCGAACTCGGCGCCGGCACCGCTAGTGCGCACGTCGACCGAGACGCGGTCCATGGGCGGCCCGACCCGGCCGTCGACGTCGCGGCCGTCGGCGGCCGTGGCCACCGAAATGCCTCCGGTCTCGGTCGTGCCATACAGCGGACACGCATTGACGCCGGTCCGCTCGCGAAACAGCTCGGCCGTGCGCGCCGGCAGCGTGGCTCCGGCGGTGAGCAGCCAGCGGACTTGTGCCAGATCGGCCCCGCCGCCGAACGACAAAGCGTCGAGCATGGCGGGCACGGTCGGCAGAATGTTGACGGGGTGCTCCCGCAGCGCGCGATGGATCAGCTTGATGCTGAAGCGGCGCGTGCTGACAATGCTCGCCCCGGTCAACAACGGAACCATCACGCACATGCCGTATCCGTAGGCGTGGCTCATCGGCGGCATCGCCAGAATCGTGTCGTCGGCGTCGATGGCCATGGTCGCCGCGTAGTGTCTGGCTTCTTCCAGCGCGGCGAATCCGGGGCGCATCGCGATCTTCGGCAGCCCGGTCGAGCCCGACGTCGGATGCAGCGGAATTCCGCGCAGCACGGGCCCGTCAAAGGCCTGGTCTTCGAATTCGAACGTGCCCCAGCGAAGCGCCGTGACATGGGTGAAGGGAATGTCGATCCGCGACGAGACGATTTCATCCAGCCCCGTCTCGCCGCTGGGCTCGCAGGCCAGAAATCGCGCGCCAAATCGCCGCGCATAGCGGTGCAGCTCGGCCGCCGGCGTCTTGGCGTGAACCAACAGCGGCGAAGCGTCGCGTGCCAGAATCGCCGTCAATGTGGCGATGAACAGCGGCCCGTTCGTGACCGCCATCATCACCCGGTCGCCCGACGACAGACCCCCGCGCACAGCGCCGCGGCCAGCGCCTCGCGAGCCCGGGCAAAATCATCGGCTGAGAGCACTCCCGATACGTCGAGGTCCGTGATCGTTCCACGGTATCGCTCGACGGCCTCCAGAATCGGAGCCGGGCTCATCACGTCGGCCGGTGTGATTATCGTGTCAGACACTTGCGCGCTCCCTCTTCCATCCGCTCGAGTGCGACCGCGACGTCCGAGGGCGTGTGGGCCGTCGACAAAAACATCGGCTCGAACTGGTTCGGATGAAAATACACGCCGGACCGCTGCAGATGATGCTGCCAGTCGATGTAGCGCTCAAAGTCGCAATGCGCGCGCACGTCGCGATAATTGGCCAACTCGCCGACTTCGTCCTTGGTGAACAACACCGACACCAACGGGCCCAGGTGGTGCACGTGGTGGGGAACGCCCAGCCGGGTCATGATCTCGCCGATGCCGCCGGCCAGCATGTCGCCCAATGCGTGCAGACGGTTGTAAATGCCGGCCTTGTCGGCCAGCACCGCGTCGAGCACGGCCTCGGCCGCCGCCATCACCACCGCATTGCCCGAAAAAACGCCGCCGTGAAACAGCGGTCCGCGCACGATCATGTCCATGATCTTGGCCGACGCCCCGAACGCGGCCACCGGATAGCCGCCTCCGACCGCCTTCGAGATCACCGTGATGTCGGGCGTGACCAGGTAGTGCTCCTGCGCACCGCCGGCCGCCAAGCGCATGCCCGTGATGACTTCGTCGAAGATCAACAGAGCGTCGTGATCGAGCGTCCATTCTCGCACCGTTTGCAGATAACCCTCGCGGGGCAGGTTCACGCCGGCGTTGCCCATCACGGGCTCCATCATGACCGCCGCCACTTCGCGGCCATGCTTCGCCAGGCATCGCTCGAGCGCGTCGAGGTCGTTCCACTGCACGACGATCACGTCGGTAATCCCATCGGTCATGCCCGTGGTGCCGGGAATCGCCGGCCCAAAGCCGCACGCCGGCAGTTCGGCCAACGGCGCGTGGTAGCGATTGAACACGGCTTCGCTCCAGCCGTGATAATGCCCCTCGAACATGATCAACTTGCGCCGGCCGGTGTAGGTGCGAGCCAGCCGTACGGCCGAAGCACAGGCCTCGGTCCCCGAATTGGCAAACCGCAACAGCTCCATGCCGGGAAAAAGCTGCTTGATCTTTTCGGCCACGCGAATCGTGATTTCCGTGGGAAAGCCCAACTGGCTGCCGCGCTCGGTAATCTGCCGGGTGACGGAGGCGATCACCTGCTTGGGGCAATGTCCGAACAACAGCGGGCCGTAGGCCATGTTCAGATCGAGATACTCATTGCCGTCGACGTCCCACAATCGGGCGCCTTCGCCCCGCTCGGCGACCAGCGGAATATGGTAGGGCAAAACTCGCATGCTGCTGCTGTCGCCGCCGGCGATGCTGCGGCGGCCGCGCTCCAGCATCCGGGCAGAACTGGTAGCGCCGTTCGTCGCCAGCGCCGTTTCGGGGACGCCGTTTGCAGACGCGAGGGTGGTATTCGTGGTGTGCATTTCAGTCCTCATCCGATCATGCCTATCTAAAGAATTCTTATCTCGCCGCACCGCCACCAGGTTGCACAATTTGCACGCTTATCAGGGTCACACGTGCACGGCCGCGCCGCCGTCGACCGTCAGGGTTTCGCCTTGAATCAAGTCGGCCAACGGGCTGGCCAAAAAAACTACCGCGTTGGCCACGTCGTCGACCGTGAGCATGCGGTCGCCGGTCATCGTCTTGTCCTTGCGGTGCGTGAACATTTCCTCGGCGTTGGGAATCCGCCGCGTCGAGTCGGTCTCCACCAACCCCGCCTTGACCACGTTCACGTTCACGCCGCGATCGCCCACTTCGAGCGTCAGGTGCCGCACCAGGCTCTCCAGCGCGGCCTTCGAGCTGCCGATCAGACCGTACCACGGCAGCGCCATGTCCGAGCCGTGGCTGGAAAGCGCCACGACTTTGCCGCGTCCCTTGCCGCGTTCCAGCAGCGGCATCGCCGACTGAACCAGGTACAAGAGCGCCAGCACGTTCGTCTGAAACGTGTTTTCGAAGTGTCGCTGGCCCGCGTCCAACAGCGGACGAAAGCCCCCGGTCGCGGCATTGCTGACCACGATGTCCAGTTGGCCGATTTCGCGCGTGATGTACTCGAACATCGAGCGCACGTCGTCCTCCTGGCTGACGTCGGCCTTGATGACGTGCACGCGCCGGCCCAAGGCCAGGATTTCGCCGGCCACCTCCATGGCGGCCGTGCGCGAGGTGACATAGTTGACGATCACGTCGGCGCCGGCTTCGGCCAGACGCACGGCGCAGGCGCGTCCCATACCCCGCGAACTGCCCGTCACCAGGGCCACACGGCCCGAAAGATCGATCATGATTCTTCTCGGAAAAATGGTGCTTCTGGAAATGAATGACTAATGGCTGTCGTGCCCACTGGTTGTCGACGCTTGCAGGTGCGGCGCGTCGACCGCTGCCCCGCCGCCGGCCTGGATATACCGCTGAAAGTGAAACACACGCTCTTCGCGGGTCGAGATCAAGCCGCCCATCGGTCGATCGATCGAATTCAGCCCGCGCTGAACTCTTGGCAAGATGGCCGCGTCTTCGCGTCCCACGCGGCGCAGGAACGTGCTCGCCCAGCGTTTGACCCAAAAAGCCTTCGAGCGCGTGAGCCATCCGCGGCCCCGACCCGCGAAACACATCACGCGCACGATGCTCCGCGAACGAGTCGGCGAAAGCGGAATGATGCACTCGAACCAGCGATACAGCGACAGGCTCGAAAGCATCACGTTCGGATAGTAAAGAATGTGGCGGTACTGGTGCGTCGGCACCGCGCCGGCCACGCGATGGCCGAAAACGTCGAGCGCCCGGCGCAGCGATCTCTCGTCGGCGTAATTCACCGTCAGCGAAGTCCAGCGATCCTCCAGCTGATGCTCGCACGCCTCTTCGCTCGGGAACGGCCCAAAAGTCTTGGGATGCACTTCGGTCGTGTGGTAGCTTTCCAGCGCGTTCTCGACCAGCACCTTCCAGTTCGCTTCGATTTCACGGTCCTCGACGACGGCGGTGTACAGGTCATCGGTGAACCAGGCGCGGCAAAGATCGTAACCCGAGCCCAAGAACTCTCGCAAGGGCGGCGGATCTTCGGCCAGGCTCACGAAAATCAACTGCCCGCACGTCGCAGCCTGGTATCGCTTCAGCCCCAGCACCCCCGGCTCAAGCGGCCGAAACGCCCGAGCGTCAGGAATCTTGCGGACGTTGCCCGTCTCGTCATACTCCCAACCGTGATACTGGCACTTGATCCGCTCGGCCTGGCCGCACGCGGCACTCGTCAACATGCAACTGCGGTGCGAGCACACGTTGAGATATGCGTGAACCTGTCCGTTCTTTCGCCACAGCAGTATCGGATTGTGAAACAGTTCCAGCGTGCGGTACGCGCCCTCGGTGGCCAGCTCGCTAAGCACGCCGACGCAGTGCCACGCCGGCAGGAACAGGCGCGCAACCTCGTCGTCGAACTGCCGAGCGCTTCGATAGCACTCGGGCTCGAGCAGTTGCGGATGATGTTCCTTGCTTATGAACATGCGTTGACCCGTTCTGGGCTGGCTTGCGGCTCGGCGGTGCCGAGCGGTTGCGATGAATTCAGGTGTTCTTGGCCGAATCGTGGCAGGCAAGCGATGGCCGCGAAGTGCCCCTCGACTCCGCACTGTGCAACGTCGCGCACGTCGATGGTCAGCCCACTCAACGCGCCGCCGCGATACGTGCAAGGGAAATCGCCAGACCCTTGGCGGACAACTTCAACGTCCCGCGGGTCCCACGTTTCACCGGTGTTGGCGGCCTTATAGACGGCTTCCTTGACGGCCCAGGCGACCGTCGCGCGCCGCGGATCGTCGTCGATCCACTGCCGCTCGCCGGCGCTAAACCACAAGCGGCGAAATCCCGCCGCGGTCGTCACGTCGCGAGCCAGATCGATGCCCACCGAAAACAGATCCGTGGGCACCAGCGCAACCAGCACGCCGCGATCGGTATGCGAAATCGACAAACTCCAATCGAGCCTTCGCCCGTCGAGCATGATCCGTGGGCGCACGCCGCGCTGTCGCTCGTCGCGCGAAAGAATCTGAATTTGGCCAACGTCCGAAACGTCCGCCGCTTCGCCAATGAACCGCTTGCTCAACCAACGCCCGGCCAGCCACTGCTGCCGTCGCGCCGCATCGCGCAACCGTGCGAGCTCGGCCCGCTCGTCTGTGCTCAGCCAACTTGGCAAGGCTCGCGCCGCCGGCGGCAATGCCTCGACGATCGTCGAAAATCGGATCAATAGCGCGCGAGGCAGCGTCATGCGGCACCTCCCCGCTGCAAAATGACCTTCTGATATCCCTGGGCGGCGACGATGATCGAACGGTCCTCGCCGACGACCGTGAAGTCGTAGCAGGCCGAATCGCTGGTGATCTGCCGGCACACGAAATGGACCAGGCAGGATTCGCCCCGGCGCGCCGGCCGGCCGAGCTGCAATCGCTCGATCGCCTTGGGGAGAGAGATGGCCCCCTGACCGTGCACCCACAGATGAATCCCGCACGCGTAGAGCGCGCTGTCGAGCACCACCGAGGGAATCGTCCACCCCACAACGCGCGACTCGCCCACCAGGTCTGCCAGCGGCAGCGACGCGATCCGCGCCCAACCGCCGTGCTCGTCGAAGCAAGTCGCGGTGACGCCCCGAAACGCCGCCCCGTGGAACATCGGCGACCGTTCCGGATAGGCAAAATCGGTCCACGCGGTTGGTGCCGGCGGAAGTTCGGCGGTAAGCGCCGGCGGGGCGTCGGCCCATTCGAGGGCCGCGCGAAGGTAAGGCCGGTCCTTCTGAATCACGTCCCCCGCGCGATTGCGAAAATCGCACGTCAACTCGCAGTCGAGCATGCCGTCGGCTCGCGCCACGACGCGCGCCTGCGCGACCGCAGGCCGATCGGTGTGGAACAATAGCCCATCGAGCATTTGTACGCGGCGGAAGCCCGCAACGTGTCGCGCGCCGGTAGCCGCCGCAGCTTCGGCCAGCGCCTCCAGCCCGACGACCACGGGCAACAATGGCTTGCCGCGCAATCGATGCTGAACCAAAAAAGGGTCCGCCAGCGGATCGAGCGAAACCTCGCCGGTCGCGCGCCCCGCCTCGCGCTGAACGTTTCGCAACAGCGGCGGCGCGAGCGGCCGAGAGTCTGCAACCGCTTGCTCGCGCGTCATATCGGCGGTCAAAGCACCTAGTGAAAACTCCCCCAGCGGACGCTGCTCGCGAGGATAAAACATCGGATAGAAATCGCCGAACGTGTACAGCACTTCGCTGTCCGGAAATCCCGCCTGCAGCTCCTGCTCGAGCCGCCGCACGCCCTCCTCGGGCAGCATGTATTTCATGTTCATGACCGACTTGGGTCCCCAAGCGAACCGCGGCAAGGTCGCCATGCCCGAGCCTTCCCACGACTCCCAATGGATGCACGTCGAGCGGCAGTTGGGACGCCGAGCGCGGAACCAGTCGATGAGCTTGGCCAGAGCGTCATTTCCTGCGGCGTAGTCGGTCAGTCCGTTGCCGCCGAAGCGTCCGCTGATCGATCCGAATCCGATGAAGTACGCGAGCGGATCGCCTTGCGCCAGCGCCATCAGATTCAACGTTCCGTCGAACTTCGCGCCGATCTGCGCACGCACCAGGTCGCGGCGCTTGCCCTCGAAGCGGCTGGGATCAATCACGCCCGCGCCGTGCAGTATTCCCTGAATCGGACCGCTTTGGCGGCGAACCTCGTCGAGCACTTCCGCAAGTGCCTCTCGGTTGGCGACGTCGCAGGCGTGATACGTGGCATCGACGCCGGCCTCGCTAAAGCCGCGCAAGTTCTTGAAGATTTCCACGTCCTTCATCACTCGATCCCAGGCCTCGGAAGGCGAGCGGCCCTCGGCCACGGCCTGCCGCGCCAGCGAAGTCTTGAGCGATTTCATTTCCGCTTCGGAGTAGTCGCGCCACGGTGCGCCGGTTTGCGGTGGCGGACTTTTGCCGATCAGGTGCAACTTCCAGCCGTACCGCCGAGCCAACTCGCGGGCAGCGATGGCCGTGATGCCGCGCGCTCCGCCGGTCACCACCCAAGTGCCGCCACGCGGAACCGCCCGCGCCGGCCCGCTCGCCAGCGGCGCTTGCAGCGGCCGCACGACGCGCCGCGTGCCGCGCGACCAGCAGACTTCCACTTCCGGTTCGCCCGCGGCCAGTTCGGCCAACATCGCGTCGATCAGATTCGCGACCGGCTCGTCCGCCGGCGCGTCGATCACCTTGGTTCGCACTCGGCTCGTCTCGCGGCGCCCGTCTTCGATGTGTACCGCCTTGAGCAACCCGGCCAGCGACCCGCCGTCGGGCGTCACGGCCCGGCCGTCAAAGCCATAATTCCCGCCCAGCGACACCGCGGCCGCCAAGGTGCCGCTGCCCAACTCGCCGCGGCTGACGAGCAACTTGTACCAACGCTGCGCGATGAAGAATGGCAACAAGACGCCCTGCTCTCGCCGCCGCGCAAACGCGCCGGCATCGAGCAGATCACCGTCGGGAGTGTCGCGGCCCGTCATCAGGAACAAATGTTTTGCCGGCCTCTCGGCCCACAAGCGTTCCACCTCGGCCAGCGTCTGGTCCAAATCGACGTTCGGTACAAGGCGTCGCGCGAGGCAACCCATTTCATTCAAGCGCTCCGCAAGCTCTGCCGCGGCCGGATTGTCGCCGACGATCCACGCCGCGCCGTCGAGCCGGGGTGTTTGTGGCCCATCCGAGGGCAGCGGCGCGATCAGTGTTCGCAACTGGCAGCGATGCGTGTGCAGTTCGACCTCCGGGCCCGCAGCCGCCGGCGACGCTTCGTGCGAGAATCCTTCGGCGACCTTTCCCAGCTCGGCCGCGAAACGCTCCCAGTGACGGCGTTCGGTGATCAGCACCTCCGGCGCGACCTCTTTCGACGCCAGTTCGCGAAGCAAGTGGGCGATGCCCTCGGCCGGCGGCATCAGCCGCAAATCGCTTTTGCCTTGCAGCACGCTTTTCGTCTCGGGACGGGCGGCCATGCCGACTTCGTCCCAGGGGTGCCAATGAAATCCGATCGCCTTCACCCACGGTCGCGATCGGCCGTATGCGCCGACCAGTTTGCAAAGCATGTCGCTGGCCAGGCAATAGTCGGCCTGGCCGAAGCTGCCCAACCGGCCGCTGATCGAACCGAAGGCGATAAAATGGCGGATCGCGTCGCCGCGCGTCAGCGCCATCAAGTTCGCGGCGCCGTCGACCTTGGCGCCGATGGTCTGCGACACCACGTCGCGCTGCTTACGGTCGAGGCGGCACGAACGATCGATGCCCGCGCCGTGCAAGATGCCCTCGATCGGCCCGTCGATTTCACGGACGCGGTCCAAAGTTTGCGCCAGGGCGGCCCGATCCGAAACGTCGCACGCGTGATACGTCACGCTCACCCCGGCCGCCGCGAAGGCCCGCAACGAACGATCGATCTCCAAATCCTTTTCGACGCGCTGCCACGCGACCGCCGCGGGCTGGTTCGCTTGGCGCGCGGCGATCATCACCGAAGCTTTGAGCCGGTTCACGCCCTCTTCGTTCAAGTCGCGCCACGCCGGATCGATCGACGTAGCGGGCGTCGTGCCGATCAGATGCAGCTTCAGCCCAAACCGCCGACCCAACTCAAGGGCGCAAGCCGCGGTAATTCCGCGGGCACCGCCGGTCACGACCCACGTGCCGCCCCGCCGAATGTTGATGGGCCGCGAGGCGTCGACTTCTCGTTCGACCGCAAACGGCACCCGGCGGCGATCGTCGACATACGCCACCTCGAAATCGAGATTGCCGGAGGCCAGCTCGCGGAAGATGTTTTCGCACAAGCGGTCCGGCGCCGCATCGGCCGGCGCGTCGATTGCTTTCACGCGCAGATTTTTCTGCTCCTGCATGATCGCATATTCGACGTAGATCGCCTTGAGCAAGCCGGCCAGCGCGCCGCCGGCTGCCGCGTCAGCGCCGCGCTCAAAACCAAGGTCGCCCCCCAGACCGGTAGCCGCCACCAGCGTGCAGCGGTCGAGCCACTGGCCGGCGGTTGCCAGTTCCAGCCATTTCTGGCAGACGAAAAACGGCAGCAGCATCGATTCGTGCCGACGTTGCGACCAGAGTTGTTCGTCGTAGGGATCCTCCGCCGAAGCTCCACGTCCGGTTGTGATAAACAAGTGCGGCGCGGGCCCGGCCGTGCAGATCTGCTGCAACACGTCCACGGCCCGGTCAACGTCGCCCGTCAGCGGCAAATCGTGCACTTCAACCCCCGCTCGTTTCAGGCCCCGCCGCAAGGCGTCGGCCAGCGCATCGGCGCCCAACACAATCGCCGGGCCACTCCACTGGGGCGTGACGGGAGCGCTGTCGGACAGCGGCGCGTCGCGCATTTCGAGCACGAAGCGGTTGGTGACGCACGGCGCCGGCAGATCGGGAGCCGCCACGTCGAATTTCGCGGCCTCGCGCGGCAGGACCGAATCAGGGCGCGGCCGGCGCAGCGCCGGGGCCAGTTGGCCAGAGGGACTTTGCACTGCCGCATCAGCCCCATGCGCCGCGCCATTGCCATTACCGTTGCGCGCCGGCGAGTCGTCCCGATTTGCGTTCGACAACAGACCATGCGCAACGGCGCGTTCGCTCGACCCGCTGAGTTCGTCGTGTCCATTGCGGTCCATGACCGCGACCGGCGCTGGATGGGAGTGCGAATTCGCCACGACCGGCGCCGGCTCGGGCGTGGCGAAAGTGGATTGAATGCCCGAGTCGATTTGCGTCGCACTCGGCTTGACGGTTGCGCCCTGTGCCAGAAAGTCGAGCACGTGGCGCAGCGTGGGAAAATCGTCGAGCGAGAGATTCGCCGCGCTGGTCGGAATTTCGAAGTATTCCTGCAACTCGCCGAATAGCTGGGCCTTCTTGATGCTGTCGATGCCCAGGTCGGCTTCGAGATCGGCATCGAGCTCGACCACCTCGGCCGGATAGCCCGTTTGCTCGACCACGAAGTTGATGAGAAACGATTCGAGCTCCGCCGGGTTGCCCAACGGACCGGCTGTCGGAGTCGAATGAGCCTCGACGGTAGTCGCATTTGTCGGCGAAACAGCCGGTGCGACCGCAGCCGTAACGACAGCGACTGCGTCCATGGCAACAACGTCGGTCGCGCTCGGCCCGTTCGAGCCGTTTTGCACGAGGAAATCAACGACGTGGCGGAGCGTCGGAAAATCGTCGAGCGACAAGTTGGTCGCCGTCGTGCCGACGTCGAAGTATTCCTGCAACTCGCCGAACAATTGCGCCTTCTTGATGCTGTCGATGCCCAGGTCGGCTTCCAGGTCGGCGTCCAGGTCGACCACTTCGGCCGGATAGCCGGTCTGCTCGACCACGAAGTTGATCAGAAACGATTCAAGCTCGGCCGCGTCGCGCGCCTCGGCCCGGGCCGCTGTCAATGGGGCGGCGCGACCATTCGACACCGACATTGCCGGCGCTGGAACGGATGCCGGCGCTGCGGCGGCCACCGGGGCAGCGGGTGCCTGGCCGTTCAAGCCTTGCAAAAACACGACCACGTGCCGCAAGGTCGGAAAATCGTCCAGCGACAAGTTCGTGGCCGTCGCTGCGACGTCGAAGTATTCCTGCAGCTCGCCGAATAGCTGCGCCTTTTTGATGCTGTCGATGCCCAAATCGGCTTCCAGATCGGCGTCCAGGTCGACCACTTCAGCCGGATAGCCGGTCTGCTCGACCACGAAGTTGATCAAAAACGATTCGAGCTCCGCCGGAGCCGGACGTGCCGGTCTTGGTGCCGGCGGAGTCGACCCGTTGGCCGGCGCCGGCGAGAAGTTGCGCGACGGCTCGGCTGCCGCGTTCGCGGCCACGCGATTGACCGGCGGCGGCGCTTGAGGCGGATGATGGGCATCGCCGTTCGACCCATGGGATCCGGCGGACCCGTTGGCACGTGCGATCGGCTTGCCATGAGACTCGGAGCGCATCTTGGCGCGGCGACGCTCGGTGGCATCGAAATGGGGGATGGGGTCGTTCATGGATTTTCTTGAAGTTGCCTCCTTGGCAATGACGGAAGGGGCCGCACGTTCGAGCCGCGCCGTCGGCGGCGATGGCACTTTGGCGGCGGACTTCGCGGGCACCGCGCCCAGACATTCGAGCAGGGCTTGCACGCACAACAGCGGCTCGACGCCCGGCCGTTTCGGATTGTCGCAGGCAATCGCGATCAACTCGGCGTCGACGATGCGGCGATTCAATCGGGTCATCGTTTGCTGCGGCCCGACTTCGACGAACACGGTCGGCTCGTCGGCGGCCAGTTGCGAGATCAGTTGCCGGTAGCGCACCGGAGTCGTCAGCTGCGCGGCTAGGTTGCGTCGAATTTCACTCGCGTCGCGCACCGCCGCGTTGGTCACGGTGCTGATCATCGGTATTTTCAAATCGCCGAGCTCGGCCAAGCGCAGCTGTTGTTCGAGCAAGCGGCTGGCGCCGGCCATCAGCGGCGTGTGAAACGCGGCCGGAACCGACAGCATGCGGGCCTGATGCGAATGCGCTTCCAGCGCCTTGGCCAGGGCTTCGAGCGAGGCGCGTTTGCCGCCGACCACGGTCTGATCCGGCGCGTTCAAGTTGGCCAAATAAAGTTGGATCGAGATGTCCCGCGCCAAAGTCTCGATGAGCGACTGCGGCGCGTCGGTGGCCAACATTCCGCTGTCGCCGGTGGCAACCGCCACGATTCCGTCGCACCGGGCCCGCGTCATCCGCACCGCCGTTTCCAGGTCCCACGCTCCCGCGGCATAGAGCGCCACGAATTCGCCGTAGCTGTGGCCCAGCACCAGGTCGGCTGCGATGCCCAGTTCGCCAAGCGCCGAGAGCACGATCGCGTCGGCCAGCAAAATCGATACCTGCGTACTCCAAACGTCGCTGCCCAGTTGCGTCGGCGTTTCCCAGGCGAGTTTCGAAAACGTCGGATAGCCGAGCCGCGTCATCGTGGCGTCGAAGTCGCGCATCGCCGCGGCAGCGGCCGGAGCGTCGCGGACTAGCTCGCGCAGCATCCCGTCGTATTGCGAGCCCTGCCCGGGAAACACAAAAGCCACGCGCGGCCGAACGGCGGGCCGCTCGCGGTAAAAGATCCCCTGCTGCTCCAACACCTGCCGCGCGGCGGGATTCTGAAATTGCGGTCCGGCCAGCTTCAGCCTGCGGCCTAGCGTCGCGGCGCTATCGGCCACGATTGCCAGGCGAAAACGATCGTCGGGCGCGAAAGGACGATTCGCGACGTTGCGCCAGGCAGCGGCCGGATCGTTGCCCGCCAAGGTCAGCTCGGCCAGCAGTTGTTCGGGAGTCGTCGCCGCGAAGCGGCAGATCCGCCATTGCGATGCGGCCTCGCTCGTCGTCGTGCCACGAGAATTCTGGCGATCCGTCGACACCGGCGTTGCCCGCTCCAAAATCACATGGCAGGCCAGGCCCTTGGACCAGGACGCGATTGCGGCCAGCCGGCAGCCTTCAAGCTTTTCGACGCCGCGGGGCGCATGAGCTAAACCGTTCAATTCCGCGCTGACCGTTCGCAGTCCGACCGTTGGCACGCTTTGCCCATGCTCAATTTCGAGTGTGGCCTTCATCAGCGCCGCCATTCCTGCCGCGCCGCCCAGATGACCGAATTGCGCCGTGAGCGATCCGATCGTCAGCGATGGGTGCCGGCCGTCCGTATGACCGGCAGACGTCAGGGTCTTCAGCTCATCGCCCGATCGCGCGAGTTGCTCGTCGGTGTCCAGTTCGACCCGCGTAACCTGGCCAGGATCGACGCCGGCCATCGCACACGATCGCTCGGCGGCCAAGCGCAGAGCCTCGGCGTGCGACGGATGGTGCGCAATTCCCAGGCCGCGAATGATGGCGTGAATGCGGTCGCCGTCGCGGCGCGCGTCGGCCAAGCGCTTGAGCACGATTACGCCAACGCCTTCGCCGGGCACGATGCCGTCGTAGCCGGCGTCGAGCAGATTGCGTGCCCCGCCGGAGCCCGCCAACAAGCCGGCGGTTTCGAGCGCCGCGAAAATGTTCGGGCCCATGCGGCGTTGGCCGGCCGCGCAAATCATCAATTCGTTGTCGCCCGAAAGCAGCATGTCCAGGCAAACGGCCAGTCCGCTCAAGGCCGAGGTGGAACCGCTGTCGATCGAAACCGCGCCGCCGGCCAGGTCGAGTGTTTTGGTGATTCGCGATGCCAGAGTGCTGCTGGTGAAACTGCCCGTCTCGTCGACCAGCGACGGCCACTTGCCGAGCACCAGTTCGCCGAACTTCCCGTTGACGGCGCGGATGCTTTCCTCCGGCACTCGGCGATCGCGCAGCAATTGGGCCAGCACGTGCTGCATCTCGGGCAAACGCAGCCCAATCTCCAAATGATCGCAAAAGTCGCCGCCAAACTCGGTGCCGACCACTACGCCGCACATCTGGCGGTCGAACGGCTTACGGTCATAACCCGCGTCGAGAAGAGCCTGTTCGGCCGCGTCGAGCAGCATGAACTGCAGCGGGTCGGCCTCGGCCACTTGCTTCGGCGGCACCTTGTGTCGCCGCCAGTCGTACTGGAAGCCGGTGACGAACCCGCCCTTGACCTTGTGAGGACGGTCGCGCTGCTCGGCCAATGCCTTGCGAGTCCAACGCTCGGCCGGCGGACTTGATTTCGGATCGAGCGCGGAGACCAAGGCCTCCCAAAACTTCGGCAAGCCGATCGCACCGGGAAAAACGCAGCCCATTCCGACGATGGCCACGGCGTGGTCATCGGCCGACGCGGCCGGTTTGCGCGGAAGATCGCGCACAAGCTGCCGCGCCGACGGCGTGAACTCGTCGAGCACGACGTGCATGTTCAGGCCGCCGATGCCAAACGCGTTGACCGCGGCGCGCCGCGGCCGGAGGGGCGCCGACGCTTTCCAAGGCTCGGGGGCCATGGGAATGTAATAGGGCGACGTCTGCCAATTGACTTTTGGATTGAGAGATTCGATGTTGATCGCCGGCGGAATCGTTTGGTGCTGCATGCACAGTACGGTCTTGATGACGCCGGCCATGCCGGCCGCCTCCAATGCGTGCCCAATGTTGGCTTTCACGCTGGTGATCGGTATTTTCTTGCCCTGGGGAAGCTGGCCCGAGAGCACTTCGCCAAGAGTTTCCAGCTCGGTGGCGTCGCCGACCTGCGTGCTGGTGGCGTGGGCTTCGAGGTACTCGAGACCCGACATCTCCACGCCCGAGCGATAGGCCCGCAGCATGGCCTTCATTTGGCCTTCTTTGCGCGGCGCCCACAGGCTCTTGCCCCGTCCATCCGAAGCCACTCCCAAACCGCGGACGACCGCCTGGATGGGATCGCCGTCGGCCAGCGCTCGTTCGAGCGTCTTCATGACCAGCGCCACGTAACCTTCGGACATCACCAGTCCGTCAGCGTCGGCGTCGAAGGGGCGCGATCCGCCGGTGCTCAGCGTCTGCGCCTGCGAAAACAAGACCAACGAATCGCTCTTGCAGTCCGACGCGCCGCCGACAATGACCATCTCGGCCCGGCCCAGTTGCAGCGCCCGGGCGCCCAACAGCATGGCGTGCAGCGACGACGCGCAGGCCGCGTTCAACGCCAGCCACGAGCCCGACAGTCCAAACGCCTTGGCGATCGTTCCGGCCACCATGTTGCAATACAGCGGTCGCACGTTGGCCCGACCCTCGCCCAGTCGGCGCCGAATTCGAGCAACAAGCTCGCGAGCGATCGAGGTTTGATCGTCGGCGGCCAGGTCCCGAAATCCGTCCGTGTCGGAAAGTAAGCCGACGGCTTCGTCCAGATAAGCACGGTAAGTCAGCTCTCCAAGCTGGCTGCTCCCTTGTGCATGGCCAATAAATACGGCAGTATTGGCAGGTTGCAACGGAAAAGGATTCAAACCCGCCTGCCGCAGCGCGTCGGCTGCAACGGCCGTCATCAGCAGGTGGGTGCGGTCGACCGACTGCACCAGTTCGTCGGGAATCGGGCAACTGGCATGATCGAACTCGCAATTCGAGAGCACCGCGGCGAGCTTGGAATAAGACTTGCCCCGAACCCCTTTTTTTGCGTCGTAATAGAGCTCCTGGTCGAACCGTTCCGGCGGAACCTCGGCCACGGCCGAGCGGCCTTCCACGATCAACCGCCAGTACTCCTGGAGGTTGTCGGCCCCAGGCAGCCGGCAGGCCATGCCAAGGATCGCCAGCGGTTCGTATGAGTGGTCCGTGGACACAGACATCGAGCGCACCATGCTTGATTGGCGGCCGGCCGGAGGAGGAATTGACAGTTGGCTATTTTAGTCGATTAGGTGCTGTAGTAAAGATGAGAAGGGAATAATAGATCGGCTATCTGTAGGGCCTTACGGCGATTTCAGGGTGTTGAAATACCCGTTCTGCGGGCTATGCCGATTAGAGGGAAACTGCGTGCCAGCCGATAGCATTACCATCAATGTGCAAGAGTCGCTGGCAACGGTCACCAGAAGCTGCCATCTCGCTCCAAACTACCTCGACTGGCCGACTGTTACCGCACTTGCCCAGTCGCTGGCAACGCTCACGGCCGATCCAGCCGTGCGAGCCATCTGCCTGCAAGGCCAGGCAGAGAATTTTCTGCTCGGAGTCGATTTGGCGGTCTTTGTCCAATGCATCGCGAGCGGTGAAATCGAGCGCATTTTGAACTTCACGCGGGCAGCTCACGAGTTGCTTGCCGAGATCGAGCGCAGCCCCAAGCCGGTCGCGGCCTGGGTTCGTGGCGGGGCGATCGGTGGCGGCCTCGAGTTGGCGCTGGCGTGCCAGCGCATCGTGGCCGCACCGAACGCCAAGTTCGCCTTACCCGAAACGGGGCTCGGCATTTATCCCGGCATGGGCGGCACTCAACGGCTCCCGCGCCGCATCGGCGTTGGATTAGCCAAGTGGATGATCTACACCGGGGCGATTGTCCCCTCCCAACACGCGCTCGAAATCGGCCTCGTCGACGCCGTGCATCCCACCGCAACCACCGCCGCCGAGGCCTTGCAGGCGATCGACTCGCCGAATGTCGGTACAGGTCCCAGAAGCACGCGATTTCAAACGCTCGATGAGTTGTTCGCTCGGCACGACGTTGCCACGCTGTGCTCTCCGTCGTTCGCGTTGCCAATCGATCCACAGGCCGTGCGCCGTGGTGCAGATGCGCGGCAAGGCTCCGCTGGCGCTGCGGCTGGCCGAACAGATCATCGATCGCGGGATGACGATGCCGCTCGCTCAAGGCATGGAATTGGAATTCTCGCATCTGGGCGAGATATTCTCGACCGAGGACGCCCGCGCCGGACTGTTGTCGGCCGGCAAGCAGCGCCCAACATTCGTCGGAAGATAATCCGAAGATCGTGCCTGAAAAGACCGGCAAAACAGGCCCAAAGCGACCGAGAGCCTGCGGACAAATCCGTCGGGGACTGTCCCGATTTTGCGGAGTCCCCGGAGCAAAATGCGGAGCAAAATGGGACTGTCCCCCTACTGCCCTCGGTCTTGTCCGCAGGCTCTTATAACCGCTCGCGTGCTTGACAGACAACAAACTCTTTCGATTTGTGACGTTCCAGCCGGCTGACCGCCACCGCAGGGTCATGGTCCCAGAGAATCCACCAGCCCCCGTCGGCGGCTGCCCCCAACAACTCGGGCTTGCGCCGCCGGGTTTCGATGGGATACAAGTCGTAGGCTGCGCACCACATCCTCCGCACATGCGTGACCACCGGGCAAAGATCGCCGGGATACAAGGCGATTTCGCCACCCGACTCGAATAGCAGCGCCTGGTGGCCGCGCGTGTGGCCGCCGGTCGGACGGGTCCACAGGCCTGGTACGATTTCGGTCTCGCCATCGACCAGCATCAACTGACGCGATGCCTCGAGTGGAGCAAAGTTTTCCGCTGCATAGCTGCCGCTCAGTTCGGGCGCACCGCTTTGGGCGTCCTCCCATTCCAGGCGATTGACGACATACTCGGCGTTGGGAAACGCGGGCACCGCCTGGCGAGCTTCGTCGAAGCGTGTCGCGCCGCCAATGTGGTCCCAATGCAGATGGCTGAACACGACCTGGTCAATGTCGCCCGGCTGCACGCCGAGCGCCGCAAGCGAGTCGATCAACGGGTCGTCCGATTCGATCGCGTGCGCACTGCGATCCAACGGCGAAAGCTTGCTTCCGTAGCCGGCGTCGATCAAGACCGTGTGCTCGTCGTTGCGCGCCAGCACGCAGCGGATCGCGAAGGGGATGCGGTTGAGCGCATCGCAGGGGGTGACCTTTTGCCACACGCTCTTGGGCACGACGCCGTACATCACGCCCGCATCGAGCCAGAAGCGGCCGGCATCGACGGTGTCCAATCGCCACTTGCCCAATTGCATCATGAGATGGCATTTCCAGCGGAATAGACCCGGCGTTCGCGAACGGGCGCAATCGCATTATGCTTGCCAGCGGAGTCGTCGGCCAGGAGCGTCGCGTGCAGCGCATGTCGTCGCGTTGGCATACGGTTTGCGTTCGCCCTGGTTTTGTCCTAAACCATTCCAAAACCTGCCATTAGATCGTCGAAGTGCCTAAATGTTCGACGGCCCGTGCCTCGTTGCTGGGCACGGCGCCGGGGTAGCGATTTGCCGCGGCCCATCCACTGTTTGGGATCAGCGCCATGAAACTCGACACCTATCAGATGGCTGGATTTTACGACGAGATGTTCGACCCCGAGGGGCGTCCCCGGCCGCGCGCCGAGCTGCTGGCGCGCCGCCTGGCGTTGCTCTCCGACGGCGAATTGCAGCGTCGCCAAAAAGCCGCCGATCTGGCGCTGTTGAACATGGGCATCACCTTCAACGTGTACGGCCACGAAGCCGGCACCGAAAAGGTCTGGCCGTTCGACATCGTGCCGCGCATTCTCGATGCGCCCGAGTGGGACCGCATCGAACGTGGACTGAAACAGCGAATCCACGCGCTGAATCTGTTCATCGACGACGTCTACAACGAGCGCCAGATCATCCGCGATCATGTCGTGCCCGAGTGGCTGATTTCCTCGGGCAAGTGCCTGCTGGAAAAATGCAGCGGGCTGAAGCCGCCGCGCGGCATCTGGTGCCACATCACCGGCACCGACCTGGTGCGCGACGGCGACGGCGAGATGTACGTGTTGGAAGACAATCTCCGTTGCCCTTCCGGCGTTTCCTATGTGCTGGAAAACCGTGAAGTCATGAAACGCACCTTTCCGCAGGTCTTCGACGGCTTGTCGATCTTGCCGGTCGAGGA
Organism: uncultured Planctomycetia bacterium; assembly: GCA_963801675.1. Classification (GTDB taxonomy): domain Bacteria; phylum Planctomycetota; class Planctomycetia; order Pirellulales; family PALSA-1355; genus PALSA-1355. Next base: position 4,153,278 of record CAWDFN010000001.1, on the reverse strand, counting down.
CTATCCGGAACAGCTGCTGCAGATGGCTGCAATACATCGCCCCGCCCGGCGTCGAAGACCCGAACGTGGTGGTGCTGACTCCCGGCATCTTCAATTCGGCCTACTTCGAGCATTGTTTTTTGGCTCAACAGATGGGCGTCGAGCTGGTGCAAGGCTCGGACCTGGTGGTGGCCGACGGCTACGTGAACATGCGGACCACGCGCGGTTTCGAACGGGTGGACGTGATCTATCGGCGTATCGACGACGATTTTCTCGACCCGCTCACGTTCCGCGCCGATTCGACCCTCGGCGTGCCCGGCCTGATGGACGTCTATCGCGCCGGCCGCGTGGCGCTGGCCAACGCGCCGGGCACGGGCATCGCCGACGACAAAGCCGTCTACGCCTACGTGCCCCAAATGATCAAGTACTACCTCGACGAAGACATGATTTTACCGAACGTTCCCACATTCGTCTGCGGCGACCCCACGCAATGCGAGCACGTGCTGGTCAACCTCGAAAAACTGGTCGTCAAGCCGACCAATGAGTCGGGCGGATACGGCATCATGCTGGGGCCGCACGCATCGAAGGCGGAGCACCAAAAATATCGAGAGTTGATCCGCGCCAACCCGCGCAATTACGTGGCGCAGCCGATGTTGTCGCTGTCGCAAGTGCCCACCGTCATTCAGGACCACCTGGAGGGGCGACACGTCGACTTGCGGCCTTACATACTTTACGGCGAGGACATTTACGTGTTGCCCGGCGGCCTGACGCGGGTAGCGCTCAACAAGGGCTCGCTCGTGGTCAATTCCTCGCAAGGAGGCGGGAGCAAGGATACCTGGGTCTTGAAGAACTGCGTCCTGAGCTAACGCGGCTGAACATGCTGAGTCGAGTGGCGGATTCGATTTTCTGGATGAGCCGTTACATCGAGCGCGCCGAAAATGTCGCGCGATTCATCGACGTCAACATGCATCTGGCCATGGACCTCGGCACCGAGGGCGTCCGCGTGGCCGATCAATGGGCGCCGCTGGTGACCACGACCGGCGACAGCGAGCGATTCACCGAGCTTTACGGCGAGCCGGATCAGCACAAGGCGATCCAGTTTCTCACCTTCGACGAGCGCAATCCAAACTCGATTCTGTCGTGTCTGCGCGCGGCGCGCGAAAACGCCCGTACGGTTCGCGAGATGATCTCCTCGCCGATGTGGGAGGAGGTCAACAAGTTCTACTTGATGGTCCGATCGGCCAAGACCACCAGTGATCTGCTCGACAATGCCTACGATTTCTTCAAACAGATCAAGCTTTCAAGCCACCTGCTCGAAGGGATCACCGTGGCCACGATGTCGCACGGCGAAGCGTGGCACTTCGCCCGCATGGGCCGACTGCTGGAACGGGCCGACAAGACGTCGCGCATTCTGGACGTGAAATACTACGTGCTGCTGCCCACGGTGCTCGAAGTGGGCACGCCGCTGGACACCGTGCAATGGTCGGCCCTGCTCGAGTCGGCCAGTGCGCTGGAGATGTACCGCAAGCGGTTTGGCCGCATCGCGCCGGCCGACGTGGCCGATTTTCTGATCCTCGACCGCGAGTTTCCCCGGGCGATCCACTTCTGCCTGATTAAAGCCGAGGAATCGCTGCTGGCCATCACCGGCGGCGAGCGTGGCCGCTTCGGCACCCTGCGCCGAACAGCGGTTGGGACGCCTCCGCTCGCAGCTCGACTACACCCAGATCACCGAAATCATCGAGCAGGGGCTCCATGAATTCATCGATGCGTTTCAAGTCCAGTTGAACAAGGTGGGCGAGGCGATCCACGGAACTTTTTTTGCCCTGCGGCCCCTGGCCGGCGGATCTTCCTCGAAGCAACAATAGCGAGCGCCAGCAAGGAACGACTAAGATTCGGGTGGCCCAGACAATTTGCGGGTGCCATGCTTGCGAAGCGCAAGCATGGCACCCATCATTGTTGGAATGACCGTCCACTAGCGCCAATCTCGGGCGTTCTTCCTCTGGCGGATCTCGGATGAATCGGACCCATCTCGCGGCAAAAACCTTGGGCAGCCAGAGTCTGTTTCATCCCTACCAACCGCTGCCTGGGGTGTACGACGAAATGTTCGCCCCCGACGGCGCCCTGCGCGGACAATGGCAGGGTTTCGCCGCACTGCTCGACGCGCTCGGGCCGCGCGAACTAAGCCGCCGCTGGGAACAGGCGCGGCGGCTGATTCGCGAGAACGGCGTCACCTACAACGCGCATGGCGACCCGCAGGGAATGGACCGCCGCTGGGAGCTCGACGCGCTGCCGCTGGTCGCCCCCAGCGCCGAATGGGCCAGCCTATCGGCCGGATTGGTCCAGCGAGCCCGCCTGCTCAACGCCGTACTGGCCGACGTGTACGGGCCTCAGCACTTGTTGCGCGAGGGGTTGTTGCCCGCGAAATTCGTCTTCGGCCATCCGAGTTTTCTGCGCCCTTGCAGCGGCTGGCAGGTGCCAGGCGACCGCTACTTGCACTTGTACGCGGCCCACTTGGCGCGCTCGCCCGAGGGCGCATGGTGGGTGGTGACCGATCGAGCGCAGGCTCCGGTGGGTGCCGGCTACGCGGTCGAAAATCGCATCGTCATCTCGCGGATGATCCCCCACGTTTTCCACCACTGCCAGGTCCAGCGTCTGGCGGGCTTCTTCATGACGCTGCGCGACACGCTGGGCGGGCTGGCCGTGCGTCACCGAGATCAACCGTACACCGTTCTGCTCAGTCCCGGCCCGGCCAGCCCCACCTATTTCAAAGACGCCTACCTGGCCCGCTACCTGGGCTACACGCTGGTCGAGGGCGAAGACCTGACCGTGCGCGACAACCGCGTGTTTCTCAAGACGCTGGGCGGCTTGATCAACGTCGACGTCGTGTTGCGGCGCGTGCGCGACAAAGATTGCGACCCGCTCGAAATCGGCGGCACCTCCTCGCTCGGCGTGGCCGGCCTGACGCACGCCGCGCGACGCGGCAACGTGCTGGTGGCCAACGCCCTGGGCAGCGGCTGGTTGGAGACGCCGGCCCTGATGGCGTTTCTGCCCGCGCTCTGCCGGCGGCTGCTCGATGACGAACTACAGCTTCCCTCGGTGCGAACCTGGTGGTGCGGCCACGGCGAATCGCTCTCTTACGTGCTGGGACATTTGGAACACCTGGTGATCCGCCCTGCCCTGCCCGATCCGACCGTACCGCTGGTGCAAGGCGCTTCGCTCAGCTCGTCGCAGCGAGCCGAGCTCGCCGGCCACATCAAGGCCCGACCCGCGCAGTTTGTCGCCCAGGAAGTGGTCGCCCGCTCGACCGCGCCGGTCTGGACCGACGGCGCGCCGCGACCGGGCCACGTGGCGCTGCGAACCTTCGTCGTCGCCTCGGGCGATTCGTATCAGGTCATGCCGGGCGCGCTGGCGCACGTCAGCGCGTCGAGCGACGTGCGCGGCGAATCGCTGTTCGTCGGGCACGGCAGCAAGGACGTGTGGGTGCTGTCCGAAGGTCCGGTCGCGCCGATCACGTTGTTGCAGCCCCCCGGCACGCCGTTGGCGCCGCGCCGCAGCGGTCACGATTTGCCCAGCCGAGTCGCCGACCACCTGTTCTGGCTTGGCCGCCACGTCGAGCGGGCCGAATGCGCCGCGCGATTGCTGCGCAGCATCTTCACGCGACTGATCAGCGAGAGCGCGCCAGGCGGATCGCCCGAACTCTCCGTATTGTTCCGGGCACTGAGCCGCCAATGGTCGCAGCCCACCCAGAACCCGGCGCCCAAGCCTGACGACTCAATCACCGAATCGATGGTGCTGGCCTTCCTCTATGACGAGCACCATCCCGGCAGCCTGCAGACGATGCTCGCGGCCCTGCGCCGCGTGGCGCTCGTCGTTCGCGATCGCATTTCGTTGGATAGCTGGCGCATCCTCAACCGCATCGACACCGATTTTCATCCCGGCTATCCGCTGGGAGTCGTTTCGCTGGCCGACGTCCTGTCGATGCTCAATCAGATCATCATCAATCTTTCGGCCTTCAGCGGCGTGGCGACCGAAAACATGACGCGCGGGCCGGGTTGGCAATTTCTCGATCTGGCCCGCCGGATCGAGCGGGCGCTGGCCATGATCGGCTTGCTGCGCAACACCCTGTTCGTGTCCTCGCCCCACGAACACGCCGTGCTCGAGGCGCTGTTGGAAATCGCCGACAGCTCGATGACCTATCGCAATCGTTACGCCACCAACCTGCAGCTCGGCCCCGTTTTGGATCTGTTGATGACCGACGAGACCAATCCGCGATCGATCGGGTTTCAACTGGCGGCGCTGGCCGATCACGTCGAACGCCTGCCGCGCCAGCAGACCGATCCGCTGCTGAACGTCGAGCAGCGCTTGGTGATCTCGCTGCTGGCGTCGGTGCGATTGGCGGACGTCAACTACCTGAGCGAATTGGACGACAGCGCGGTTCGCGCACCGGCTCGATCGACTGCTCGACCGCCTGGGGATGCAGCTGCGCGAGATGGCCAGCAGCGTTTCGCACAAATACCTGGTCCACGCGGGCCCGCCGCGGCAGATGGCCGAGATGCATCCCGCTCGACCCCAATGAAACCGGCCACTGCCATGCCCGAGTCCTCAGCAGGCAGCGTACGATATCAAGTCAGCCACACAACGCGCTATTCCTATAGCGAGCCGGTATCGCTGTGTCACAATGAGCTGCATCTGACGCCCCGCAACACTTCGCGCCAGACGTGTCTTGCGCATCGGCTCACCATTCGGCCCGCTCCGCACAAGATCGAGGACTGCGTCGACTCGTTCGGCAACCCCATGAGCTTTTTCAGCATCCAAGAGCGACATCACGAGCTCGAAGTCACGGCGCACAGCGAAGTGCGATTGACCGGCGCGGCATACCTTCCTCCTGAAGACGCTCCCGCTTGGGAACAAGTGCGCGACGACGCGCGCGCGACCCTCGACGACGAGGCACTCGACGCGCGGCAATTCATATTCGATTCGCCCCTGGTGGCGGCATCCGACGAGCTGGCCGCGCTGGCGGCCGATTCGTTCGCCAAGGGCAGACCCTGGATGGAAGCAGTTCTCCACCTGATGCGGCGCATCCACCGCGATTTCATCTACGATCCCACGGCCACCAGCGTCAGCACCCCGCTCGACACCGTGCTGCAACTGCGGCGGGGCGTGTGCCAGGATTTTGCCCACCTTCAGATCGGCTGCCTCCGCGCGTTGGGCCTGCCGGCGCGATACGTCAGCGGATATCTCTTGACGGTCGCCGCGCCCGGCCAAACGCGCCTGGTCGGCGCCGACGCCTCGCACGCGTGGGTAGCCGCCTGGTGCCGCGGACTCGGTTGGGTCGAATTCGATCCCACCAACAATCTCGTCCCGCACCTGGAGCACATCACCGTGGCCTGGGGACGCGACTACAGCGACGTCTGCCCGATCAAGGGCGTCTTCATCGGCGGCGGCGACCACCTGATGCGCGTCGCCGTTGACGTGCGGCCGGTTGAGTGAGCGGATGTTAGATGTTGCGTGTCGCCTGGTCAGCTTCTCCCGGCGGGAGAGGGAATCACACTCGCCGATGCCGCGCATTCCTCATTGTTCTTTCCTAACGCCGTATGCCGGGAAGACAACACCTTGTGTTCAGCTCCGTTTCGCAACTGTCGTCTCTCTACCTCCGACAACGCTTCCGCGTTGGCCATTGCGTCACCAGGCTCGGATCCCAGCGTCCACGCCCGGGCCTCGGGTCAATGTTCTCGCGCCAGCCGATCATCCAGGGGGCTTTGCTCATTCGTTGGGCCGATTTAGATTGAAGCATACACTTGATACTCCGTTTTTGATTGTTACCTACACACACACTGATGCTTGTTTATTGATACCAATTCATTACAATAGTCGGCGTTTGTAGTAAGCGGGTTCCGATTGAACGATCATGCGTCGCGGTACCATGTTCTTTAAGATCGTCCAACCCGTTAACGGTCCCTTCAAAGATTCTCGCGCAACTGGATTCCAGAACTCTGCGGTCCAGCAACGGCAGACCGAAGATATCCGCAAACGTCAGCCCATTGCAAACAAAACCCGAAAGGAGCGTGCCATGTCCGCCGTCACATACGAGACGATCCTCAAGTATCTTGATGCCATCGACCTGAAGGGCAACAAATCCGCGAGTAACGCTCCGCACGACGTGTTTTGGAAGGATTCGCAAGGCAACAACCTGCCCTTGGCGACGTTCAAAGGGCTTTCGATCGCTGTGCCCAACGGGCCCGTAAAGATCTTTGACGCAGGTCAACCCGACCAGTCGCCGCTGTATCTGATCTTGCTCGGTCCTTGGAACGGTCGCCCCCAGATGCCTAAAACCGGGCCGTTCATTACCGATACCAATCCGGACTATTCGGTCGATATCGGCGGCACAACGGTCACCGGTTCGCAGATTAAGCGCGATCTGTTGGCCTGGATCCGACAGGAGTTTCCGCACAAACCATCCTGATCGGCAAGTGCCGAATCGCCGTAACTATGGCCGGCGATCATCGCAAATCCTCCGTCGCTTTGTAGCTCCGCTTACGCCGTATTTGTACGAGACGATTCCAGCGCCATTCAAGGAGTGCACTCATGTCTTCACGCACAAGCCTAATTGCGGCTTGTTTTGCCGTCGCAATACTAGGGGTCGCAATTCAGGCACGGTTGCACTCTACGGAAATTCCATGCGACAAGCCATGCGCTGCCGATCCCGCGTGGTTTCCCAAAACTCCCAAGCCCGGCTTTCAGAAACCTGACCCGGACTCGGACTGCGAATTCTACCGTCCTGCGTGGCAATACCTCCTCTACGTGATGCAGGAGCAAACTCCAGGCACACCTCGGCTCTTCGAAATGGATCATCCGGAAGACTTGTTCGGACGCCCTCTCCACACACGATTCCCCAAGGCCCCCAAAGGTGCGCTTCGACTCGCGCCCCGCGTGGCACTCTCGGGCGATCCACTTGCCGGTGCGGAAATCAATCAAGCCGGGTCGACCGGAGTACTGGTCGATTCCTCAACCGGGTGCGCCGTCTATTACAGCGTGCATCTGAATGATACGTACTCCAAGTTCATTCGTGACAATCGATACGACGACGTGTTGAACTTGAAAAATGCGCCGCCGGATCAAGAATTCCCGCGGGGTACCGCCGAGTTCAAGGCCTCATGGCGAATTCTGCCCGACAACGATCCTGGCGACGGCTTTGTTACCTGGACTGCGACCCTTTCAAAGCTCGCCATCAAAAATGGCCAGGTCGTCATCGATCCCAATAGCTCCGAGCCCAACAAGCGAGTCGCGCTTTTGGGAATCCACGTCGTATTCGTGCTGGACGGGCATCCGGAGTTCATCTGGGCAACTTTCGAGCACAACAACAACGCGCCCGAGCTCAATAAAATGGAGGTCGACGAGCCCGGTCCCGATAAGTTCGCTGGCGCTCCAGTCGATGGCAACCCCGTCGACAATACGCCGAATTGGACTCTTTACGCGCAGGGAACTGCCGCGAACAAATGCAATCTCAACAACAAAGGGCACCTCGTGTTGGACGTGGGGGCCCAAACACTGTCACCGCGGACGAGCGTTTTTCGGCAATTCCATTTCGGCAACGACGAGGATCCTTGCGTCATCGAAACATTGAACCAGAGTGTGTACGATGGCATTGACGCCGCTCTGCCCAAGATAATGGAAGGCGATGCCAAGAAGCGGCTCAAAGCCCTCAAGAATTATTCATTGCGAGGCGCCATGTGGCTGAACAATCCGGCATACTTCCGGGAAGCCGTCAACTTCTCGCTCCAGCACGAGTTGCATCCCGACAGCAAGATTCTGGGAGGCGATCCGGCCCTCTCAAATGCGTCGATCAAGACCTTTACACAACCATGGCGTGGGCACTCACCAGAAATGCCACACAATCCCACCAGCAGGAATTCCTCATTCTGCTTCGATTGCCACACCACGCTCCTTCAGCAAAAGAGGCTGCCCAACAACATGACCGTCGAATTGCCCGCTCTACGCCTCAATGTCAGCCAGACGTTGGTGCAGCGATACTTTGAGAAAGCGACCCCGCCAATGACGGGCAATCCCTAAACGCTCGCGGCACCACAGCAATCGGAACTTTCGCGGCAGACGCTCGTTTCACTGATGTTGGAAGCGGCACGCCCCTGCCGCATCCCGTGGAAGCCTGCTCGTCGTTCTCACTTCGCCTCCGCGGCCTTCGCTTCCTTCGCCTTCGCCTCTTCGGCGGACGAAACGTCGGGATTCGGCGTGGCGTCGCCCGGCTCTTGGCCCAGCATCCACTTGATGCCGCCCAGCAGCGACTGCTGGTAGGTTTCGTTGGTCCACACGTCCTCGCGATGGCCCAGGCTCATGTGCAGCACTTTCCCTTCGCCGTAGTTCTTGACCCAGGCGATCGGCACGTGATAGGCCTCTTTGTGCTTCGTCTTGGCCATGTTCATGCTCATCAGCACGCGCACCTTTTCGGGCTGCCAATTCTTGAAGCGATAAATTTCGTCGGTGATCTCGAATTCACTCCCCCAGGGCTTGCTCACCGGATGTTTCTGGTCGTGCACGGTGACCGTGACCTTCTCGCCCGCATTCCACGGGTGGCCGTTGAACGTGCCCCCCAGCATCTCCCAATAGGGCTGATACTCATGAAAGGTGTCGGCAGCCGAGTGGGTGCCAATGAATCCGTGCCCCTTCTGCTTGACCCAAGTGTTGAACAGGTAGTCGCGCACGTCGTCGGCAAACGGCAGGTCGAGGGTCGTGTAGAACATCACGATGTCGTAGGTGTCGAGCTGCTCCTTGGTGATCTTGCTGGCGTCCTGCGTGCAGTCGACGCGAAAGATATTGCTCGAAATGCCCAGATCCGTCATCGTCCGTTCGGACAGCGACAGTTTGTCGTCCTTCCGCGTCACCGGACCGTGCTTGAATCCCGCGCTTTGCGTGAGCATCAGGATTCGCCCGTTCTTTTTGCCCGCCTCGTCCGCCCGCAATGTCCCGGCCGCCAGCATCGATCCGACCGCCATGCAACACACGGCGCCGTATATGTAAACTCGTCGTGTCATCACGGGAAGCTCCTTGGTGAGTTAGTGCGGGACGTCCGGCCACGGAAGCCACCATTCAAGCATCCCGAGGCAGCCAACGCAACCGGCCGCCCGAAGCGGCGAGCGGCCGACGAGACGCTCTTGCATGTTGCCGCGCCAGGCCAATAATGGACGTGGGGCACGAGCGGTCATGCGAGGGAGTAGCCGTGCGTCGTCTTATCTTGCGTTGCACACCGATAGTTTTGCTATTTGCCTGCTCGGCGAGTGAGGCGCCAGCGCAGATAGTTGTGCCCATGCACAGGATCCTCCCGCCGGCTGGCATCCCGCAAGACTGGGCCAAGTACGGCGAGTCCGATTGGCATAAGTACGGCTATGACTACTTCGGCCACGGCGTCTGGGCCGCGGGTTGGATTGGTGGTTTTGGGTTCGGTGGCGGAAGTTCGACGAATTTTACGCCGGGGTTTAGGCCGGTCTACATTCCGTACTACTACCCCAGCCCCGTGCCGCAGCCGACTCCCCTTGACGACTCGCCGGGCAACGCGCCGCCGCTCGACTGGGTGCACGCGCCCAGAATCGACGAACGAGTCCCGCTGGCTAAACTGAACCCTCGACAAAGCACTTTCGAAGCCAGGCAGCGAGCGGTGCAGTCCATCGCCGCGGGCGACGCGAGCTTCCACGAGCGGCACTATCCGGCGGCAGCTGAGCGATACAAATCGGCGGTCGCTGCCGCGCCCGAATTGGCCGAAGCCCATTTCCGCCTCGGCTTCGCCCTCAATGCGCAGAAACGCCCGGTGCTGGCCGGCAAGGCATTTCGACGCGGGCTCGAGGTTCGCCACGACTGGAACGCCTCGACGTTCCAACTCGCCACGCTGTTCGGCGAAGACCCATTGGACAGAGTGACCGAAAGCCTGATCAAAATGGCGGATGCCGATCCCAACAGCGCCGACCTGGCAATCGCTCTGGGCATGCAACTGTTCTTCAGCGGCCAGCGCGATCGTTCCGGAGTTTACTTCAACCGCGCCGCTTTCCTTGGCGCCAACGACGGTCGCCTGCTCGACGAATTCATGCCCGGCAACACCGTTGCCGAAGCGCCGGACGCGAAGCGCTAGAGTTCGGCTTTGACCGCTTACGCGCTTTCCCGCCCCCGCCGATACCGCGCCGGCGGCGACTTGGCCCGCGGATCGGCCTTCTCTTCGAGCTCGTCCTCCTCCTCGCTCTCGACGTCCGAGTCGTCCTCCTCATCGTCGAATTCGTCGTCGTCCGGATCGACGTCGTCGGGATCATCGTCCGCGTCGGCCTTGTGATCCAGGTCACCGGCCGCGAATCCGCCGTCCTCATCCTCGTCGACTTGCGGCTTCGAGCGGCTGGCCACGGTCAAAACGCGGTTCGCGCGAGGCGGCGGCGCTGCGGCGCTGCGCCCGACTTCTGGCCGCTCATTTCCTCCCATTGCTCGACCGTCATCAGCACCTCGCGGGCTTGCGAGCCGTTGTACTCGCCGACGATGCCGTCCTCGGCCATGTAAGTCGATCAGCCGCGCCGCGCGGCCGTAGCCGATGCCCAGCGCCCGCTGCAACAGCGACACGCTGCCGCGCCCTTCGCGGACCACGACGTCGACGGCCGCTTCGTACAGCTCGTCGCGGTTCTTGAACCGGTCGTGCCATCGCCTTCGCCGCCGGCCGCGGTCGGGCTTGAGTTGCACCAGCTCGTTGACGAATTGCGGCTCGGTGGTGCCGACGAAGTCGACGACGCGCGTTGATCTCGTCGTCGCTGACGTACGTGCCCTGGCCGCGCAGCAGCGTGCTGGTGCCCGGCCAGCAGGAACAGCATGTCGCCGTTGCCCAGCAGCTTGTCGGCCCCCATTTCGTCGAGCACCACGCGGCTGTCGGTGCGGCTGGCGACCTGGAAGGCGATGCGCGCCGGCAAGTTCGACTTGATCAGGCCGGTGATCACGTCGACCGTCGGCTTCTGCGTGGCCAGCACCAGGTGGATGCCGACCGCGCGGCTCTTTTGCGCCAGGCGAATGATGTGCTGCTCGACTTCCTTGGCGGCGGTCATCATCAGGTCGGCCATCTCGTCGGCCACGATCACGATGTACGGCAAGCTGGCGGGAATGCTGCGGCGCTGCTCGTCGTCCTCCGGCTGCAGCCGCTCCATCAGCTCTTCTTCGCCCAGCTGGTTGTAGACGCTGATGTGCCGCACGCCGGCCCGGGCCAACAGGGCATAGCGCTCTTCCATCTTCTCGACCGCCCAGGCCAGAATCGCCTCGGCCTTGCGCATGTCGGTGACGACCGGGTGCATCAGGTGCGGCAGCTTCTTGTACGGGCTCAGCTCGACCATCTTCGGATCGATCATCAGCATCCGCACTTCGTCGGGCCGGCGCGTCATCAGCATCGACACGATGATCGAGTTCAGGCACACGCTCTTGCCCGTGCCGGTGCGGCCGGCGATCAGCAAGTGCGGCAGCGTCGTCAGGTCGACGACCATCGGATTGCCGGCCACGTCCTTGCCCAGGTAGATCGGAATCCGCATCTTCTTGGCCTTGCCGTTGGTCTCTTCGATCACTTCGCGCAGGCGGACGAGCTGGCGTTCGTCGTTGGGCACTTCGATGCCGACGGTGTTCTTGCCGGGGATCGGCGCGACGATGCGCACGCTGGGCACGCGCAGGGCGATGGCCAGGTCGTCGGCCAGGCTGGTGATCTTCGACAGCCGCAGGCCGGCTTCCAGCTCGACTTCGAACTGGGCGATGACCGGCCCGGTCTCGATCTCGACGACCTTGACGTTGAAGCCGAAATTGAGGAACGTCTTTTCCAGGATCTTGGCCTTGCGGCGGACTTCTTTCTCGTGCTCCTCGTAGCAGATCTCTTCTCCCTGCAACAGCAGATCGATCGACGGCAGTTCGTACTCTTGCGCATCCTCGGTGCGGCTGGCCGCGTCGAGCTCCTTCATCACCTCTTCGCGTTCGTTCTTGCGCGGACGCGTCAGACGTGGCCCGGCCGCGTCGCGCGCCGCTTCGGCCGGCGCGTTGTTCGCCGCGGCTTCGTCGTGCGCGTCATCGGTTTGCTCCGCGGCGTTTTCGACGTCGACTTCGTCGTCGATCGTCGGCCCGTCGTCGCGCACGGCGGTCGATTTTCCGCGAATCCGAATCGGCGGCGAGGCCTCGTCGTCGCCGAACTTTTCGTTGTCCAGATCGGTTCGCGTTCGTTTGCCTTTGGACTGCGCCGGCGACGCGGCGATGCTCAGCCGCAGCTTCTTAAAGGCCGCGCCCGGCAGGGCCACCAGGCCGGCTGCCAATCGCGGCAGCATGTACTCGGTGCAAAGCAGCAGTCCGCCGACCGTCACGCTGAGCGTCAAGATGAACGCTCCGGCGCTGGCGAAGTGCATTTCCAAAAACCCGCGTCCGGCCGCGCCCAGATAACCTCCCGGACCGATCACCGGCCCCGGCGACCAGGCGGCGATGCTCAACGACGCCAAGGTCGTCAAGCCAACTATCGACAAAACCCAACCGATGCCGCGCAACCACGGATCGGAAACGCTGCGACGCATCAGCAGCCAGCCGTCGAGCACGGCGAGCGAGACCAGCAAGTAGTAGGCCCCCACGCCGAGCCCTTGAAAGGCCAGGTCGGCCAGCAGGGCGCCCGAGCGACCGCAGGCGTTGCCGGTACGCTCGGCCGGCGGATACTCCGTCAAATCGAGCGAGTCGGTGGCCGAGTACGTAAACAGCGACAGACCGAGAAAGATGCACAGCGCCAACAGCGCCAGCGCAAACAGATCGAGTTTAAGACTCCGAGATTCGAGCATACGCGCTTGCCGTGGTCCATTTTCGCCAGCCGCACTTATGGCGGCCGGCTCAAGCGTGGGCGCGTCCTTGCCCGGGCGGTTCCTTCTCGTGGTGGGTTAGGGAAGTAGTCTGTCAGTTAAACAGAGCGTCAGTTCGGTCGGTCGAAGGCGGGATGTCTATTCGGGATGATGTTCCACTGGGAAGTCTAGCACGCCGCATACGGCGGGGAAGGCCGCAAGTGCAGAAGCGGCTCGCGGTGGTCAGCTAGCGAGCAGATCGTGCACGTCGTGACGATTATGGCGCCCTTCGATGCCAGCACTCGGCCACCGAACGGGCTTCGGCAGCAGCGCCGTTAACGGCTGGGAAAATATTTCAGGGGCACCAGCATCCCGTCGGCGCGCCGATCCAGGATCGCCGCGAGCATCCCGTCGCCGTCAACGGCCCCGCACGGAGTGTCCAGCGCCGCGCCGGCATCGATCGGAAGCCCGTTGGCCAGCCGACCGATTTCCGCCTCCGAAACCACGCGCACGCCCATCAAACCGTCAATCGCGGCAGTCGCCGGCAACAGGTGTTCGCCAAGGCTGTCGCGGGTCAGCTCGGCTGGATCGACCGCCTTCTCCAGCGTAAACGCCCCGATGGCCGTGCGAACCAGCGCACTCATCACCGCGCCAGTCCGTGCCCGTTCGGCCAGATCGCGCCCCAGCGAGCGAACGTACGTGCCGCCGCCGCACTCGACGTCGAGTTGCAATTCGGGATACTCGTAATGCACGATCGAGATTCGATCGACGCGCACCGTGCGCGGCGCCAGATCGACCTCGCGTCCGGCCCTGGCCAAGGCATAGGCCCGCTGCCCAGAAACTTTGAGCGCCGAGAACGCCGGCGGGCGCTGCTCGATTTCGCCGGTCAACCCTGCCGCCGCAAGTTCGAGCTGCTCGCGCGTCGGCTCGGCGGCATTGGGCAGCAGCGTGACTTCACCCTCGATGTCCTCGGTCGTGCTCACTCGGCCGAGCAGAAACGTGGCCCGATAGCGCTTCGGCATTTGCTGCACGTACTCGACCAGCCGCGTGGCCTGGCCGATGCCGATCACCAGCACGCCGCTGGCCAGCGGGTCGAGCGTGCCGGCGTGGCCGACCTTGGCCGGTCTCACCAACCGCTGCACGCCGTCGACGACGCGACGCGACGTTACGCCCGAGGGCTTGTTGAGGTTCAGCAGTCCAAAGAGCGACATTAGAGAATTGAAATGCCGGGTTCACCGCACAGCAGCAAATGACACCAAGAGCCTACCCGAAAACCGTCGGGGACTGTCCCGATTTTTCGGAGTCTTCGGAGAAAAATGGGACTGTCCCCCTCTCCCAGACCCGAGACGGATCTTGGATAGTTTGTCAGCTCGTCATGCCGCCGCTGCCGACTCGATATGCCGTAAAGAACGCGAACAGGATGAAGATCCCGTCGATCGGACTGAACATCAACTTGAAGAACAGCGCGATGAGGCCCGGATTCTCCCCTGCGCCGGCCGGGACCTCGACGATGTCCGGCGCCTCTGCCGGCTGGCCGACGGGCTGCGGCTGGGGGTCATTGGCTGCTTCCGCGTCCGCGGCTGCCAGTCGCTTGGCATACCGCGTCTCGACTTCCTGCTGGCTCATCTTGTCGACTTCGGCTCGCGCCGCGGTCCTGGCCAATTTCTGTTGATCTTCGCTGGCGTTTTCCGGATCGAGACCCTGCCGCTTCAAAGACTCGTCGGCCAGTTCGGCGGCAATCATGGCGCGCTGGAACGTCGGGTAGTCCATCTTGACGGGTTCGGCCGGCAGGCTGGCCACTGCTGCCGCGACGACGATCACGACGATCAGGATCTTGGCCATGACGATGCCCACCAGCGACATGCATGCGGCGATGATGCCGGCCGTCGTGCCGTCATCGTCCTCGTGACCGAAAGCCATGCCGCCGCCGGCCAGTCCGCCCAACACCCAGGCAATGATGCCGAATTGCCGGTCGGTCAGGTAGGCCAGAACGGCCCAAATGATGCGCCTAGCACGGCGCCCATGAAACTGAACAACGTGCCGCGGATCAGGCTGGGGATTCCGATCGAGCCCGATCGACCGCCCGCCTTGCCGCCAGCCGACTTGACCGCGCGCACCTTGCCCGTCCGCTTGTCGTAACCACATAGCAGGCACACGACCGCATCGCCAGCCATCGGTGCGCCGCACTCCTTGCACATCGACGGCGGCGCCGCCGGCTTCGGCGCGACGGGTGCCGGGGCTTGCAGCTCATCGTCCGACCAACCGCCAAGCGCCGGCTCCAGTTCCGGCAACTCCGCCGTTTCAGGCTGCGCGGGCCGCGGAATCTGCATGCGGTTCGAGCACTTCCCGCATTTGGCCGTCTTGCCGGCCAGCTCGTCCTTAACTCGGTATGGCTTTTGACACGCCGGGCAATTGAATTCAATGGGCACGGCAAAACGCCCCTCGAAAAGCAACCGGGTTACCAACCGACACAGCGCCTCAACCCGCCCCGTTCCGGCCGTCCTTGGGACGACAACGTAGCGTAGCAATTGCCCCGCACAAACGCAACTTTTTTGAAAGCGCTCCTTCGTCAACGGCGAACGCGGCATTCGCTGGGTCGCCGCCGCGAAGTTGCGCGACGAACCCGGCCGGGCTGGTCGGGACCAGTTCCTTGACATCCTCGCCGACGTACTATACAACAACGTACGTCGGATCGACGTAGACAACGCCCCCAAGAGATTTGCCATGAACAGAGCACTTCACGGACTCGGATCCCTGCAAAGCGAAGTGATGGATCTGGTGTGGCAACAGAAAGAGGCCACCGTGGCCCAATTGGTCGAGAAAATCAGTCAGCGGCGATCGGTCGGCTATACGACGGTTCTTTCCGCCGTGCAGAAACTCGAAAAGAAAGGGTGGCTCAAGCACCGCTCGGAAGGTCGCGCCCACGTCTACCACGCCACGCGGGATCGCAAAGAAGTGGGCGGCCGCACGCTCCGGGAGCTGCTGCGAACAGCATTTTCCGGCGATCCACGGCTGCTGCTGGCGAGCCTGTTGAACGATGTCCGACTATCCGACACGGATCTGAAAGCACTACGAAAGCTCATCGAAGAGCGACGAAAGGAGGGAGCGTCATGAGCAGCATCATCTCTCTGTTGCCGGCCGAGGGCTGGCCCCGGCTGATTATCGACGCCTTGTGGCAAACCACTTTGATTGCCGCTGTAGGATCGATCGCCGCGCGTTTCCTGGTACGTCAGCCAGCCGCTCGCGCATGGCTGTTGTTGCTGACGCTGACTGCCTGTCTGATCGTGCCGCTGGCGAGCGTGGCCGCACGCTCGGCAGGTTGGACGTTGATTAGTCGTGCCCCAACAACGGCCGACGCAATCCCTATTCGAGCGGAAAATCACCGGTTGGCGACACGGTTCGATCTGCCGCCAACCAAGATGAACGCCGCCCCCGCTCAAGGCGTTGTTGCCGAGCCAGCGTTTGTCGTATCTCGAACCGGTATGAACGGGCTATCCATGACGGCCATGGTGTGGTTGGCGGCGTCCACGTTGTTGTTTGCGCGGCTGACATTGAGCCTGCTCGCCGTGTGGCGATTGGTCCGCCAGGCAATGCCCTGTACCGACGCCTCGCTGCTGGCCGCGGCGTCCCAGGCGTCTCGGCGCGTGGGACTCGCTCGCCCACCGCGCCTGCTTGTCAGCAACGCGGTTGCAACGCCGATGGTCTTGGCCCTGGGCCGACCGACGATTTTGCTGCCGGCCGCTCAATCCGTCGCCGCGGGGGCAATTGATTGGGGCGCTGTATTCACTCACGAGTTAGCCCATGTGGTACGCGGCGACGGGTGGTCGCAGTTATGGGTGCAATTGATCACGATGGCTCTGCCGCTCCAGCCGCTGGTGTGGGTGGCGCGGCGGGCGTTCTATACGGCCTGCGAGGAAGCGTGCGACGACTGGGCCGTGGAATCCGGCAGCGATCCGGTCGATCTGGCTTCGACGCTTTTGGCCTGGATCCATTGCCCGGCATCGCCCGGACTGCTCGTGGGCATCGGCATGTCGAGCACCCAGGCCCGAATCCGACGGCTACTGACATTGCGTAGCAAACCGATGGCTCGGCTGGGCGCACCCTGGCGCTGGGCGAGCATCCCGGCAGCCACCCTGTTGGTTGCCGGCCTGGCCGTGGCGCAAACAACCGCCAACGGCAAGCAGCCTTCCGAGACGACACTCACAATCACGCCCAGCGGCAATTCAACACAAGAACAGCCGCAGTCAACGCTGCCCGACAAAAACGAAAAGCAGCCGCCCGACAAAATTACCATCTCCGGCACCTGCGTCGATGAGAACAAAAAGCCGCTTGCCAATGCGCGGGTGCGGCTGTTCTTTATTGATTACTACTTCGTCAACATGTCACAAATGTCGCAGCGGCAAATTGGAGACGTGGCGGTGGACGGCAACGGCCGATTCCGGCTGTCCGACGTTGATCTCCGACGCGTTCGCGACCGACACGCCTTTTTGAAAGTGGTTGCGCAATCGCCGGGAAAAGCCACGGCCATCCGTCACTTCCACGAACAGGACCGTGGGCAAGCGTGCGATTTCACGCTGTCCCCCTCCGCCACCATGCAGGGTCAAATCACGGACGCCGAAGGCAGACCCGTCGCGGGCGCAATTGTCTCCACGGGCCTGTTGACCGAGCCCGTCATCGGCATCGGCGCCGCCGCGACCGACGCCGCTGGCAATTACGAGATTTCTGATTTGTGGCCGTTCGATCTCGCCGATCAAAAACCGCAGCCGGCCGGCCATGGCATGTTCACGATGCTCGGCAATGCTCGCGCTCATATCCATCATGCCGATTACGCTCGTCAACCGTTCGAATACTCGAAAGTACCCAGCGTGGTCGACGCGACCGTCCACCGCGTTGCCGTGGTGGAGGGCCAGATCGTCCTTGGCGACAATGGCCAGCCGGCGGTTGGAGTGCAGGTGGAGTTTTCCAATGACCTGGTGGGTGTGGATTATTGGACCCGGACCTATGCCGATGATCACGGCCGCTACAAATTGGCGACGCTGCCGCCGGGCAAATACCGCTTGAGCGCCAAATTGAAAGGCCGCCCCAATCTATTTCGCCTCGACGTTCCCTTGCACGCCGGCGAAAACACGCTCGACCTGCGAATGGAGAAAGGAGCCACGGTCAAGGGGCGCTTCATCGACGTCGACACGGGCAAGTCGCCCGAGCTTGCCAAAGGCGAATCGATGCAGATTAGCACGCGCGAGGCCAACGGCAGGTCTTACGGGGGCATGAACCATGCAAATATCCAGCCGGACGGCACCTTTACATTCCTGGTCCCGTCGGGACGAAATTATTTCAGCTATTATATCGGGCACAAATGGAGCCTCGTCGACAATGACGATTCATTGCAAAAGGGCGTCGACGTCGCCGAAGGACAAACTCTGGAACTCGAAATCCGCGTCAAACCAAAAACGCAACCGCCGATGTAACGTCCCCAGATCGTCAGGCCGCAACTTTCTGCCCGGTCGGCGCACGCCCATTACGGGCTGAAGCTGGCATCGCTTATTTCCTCAGCATTGCCGTTGGCACCCTGATGTCGCCCAGGTCGTTGTCGCCCGGCTGGATCGTGATTTTGAATCGCCCTTTGCGGTCAGTTTGGCCCCCCTTGAACGCGACGGTCTTGAGATAGCCCGGCTGCTCGTGCCAAAGCTGAAACTCCAGTTCGGCAGCGGCAGGCAAATCGCGGATGATGAACTTGCCATCATCTGCCGAGATCGCGGCATGCGGGCTGTCGCGCACCACGATCCAAGCCCTCATCCAAGGGCATATCGAATCATTCAGTTGGATCGGCAGCGGTTCCTCGCTGGCCAATTTTTGCTCCGTGATTTGGCCTGCTGCCAGCGCGAGATTCCAACCCGCATTGATGATCGCGTTCGCCTTCGGATTGTGTCCAATCCCGTCTAAATTCTTCAGCTTGAGCGTCTGCGAACTCAGCAAAAACAAGACGTGGGGCTCGAATCGGAGGTTCTTGAGCTCGACCGTCACCTCTTCGCCCGCCTTCTCGAAAAACCTGGGCGCGACAGGGACGTCTTTCGTGCGCAGATAAATGACCACATTCTTGAGTCCCCCGTTCGGGCCGACAACCACCGTTTCATCCACGACAACGACGCCGGCCGCGACATTTTGCGTGATGATCGGTTGCCGTGGCACCGCGCCATCGACAACGAATCGGCCCCGCAGTGCGCCCCATTCCTCGCCGTGCGCGCTGCCGGCCATGAAAAGAATCGACAGAATGCTCAACGCGCGTCGCAGAACGCATGTCATGTCGCAACCTCCCAACGGTTGGCCACGGTGGGATCGTTATCCTCCATCCATTTTATCCCCGGCGATCTCGAAATCGTACAGCTCGCCGATCTCGGCCGACGATTTTTCGGCCAGGCCGCTGAACCGACGATACAGTGCGTCGACGTCCTTCACTCCCAGCCCGGCCAGCGTGCGGAACTTGTGCTCCAACAGCGACTCCAGGTTGCCGCTCGCATTGCGGGCGTGTCCTTCGGGATACATCACCAGGCCGCTCGACAGGCGTCCGAGTTCCGTGTGCTCGATTTCCAGCGTCGTGGGAATTCCGTCGGGATATTTTTCGTCATACTCGCGGCCGCCGTGGCGAAACTCGATCTGCGCCATGATCTGCCGCGTGAGCGGGTCGAACAGCGCCGCGTCATCGTAGTCGCCCGGCACCAGCATCAACTCGCGCCAGCCCGAGCGCCGCGATTGATAGGCTTTTCGCAGCAGCGTGGCAACGATGTACACCATCGAGTGGTCGGCGCTCTGCCGGGTTCGCGGATCGCGCTTGGCCGGGTCGCCGATGATGCCAAACGCCGGCTCGTAAATCGTGATCCGCACACTTTTGAGCTTCGCCGGGTCATCAAGCAGTCGCGGATTCGCCGCCAGCAAGTCCATCAACCCCTGGATCGCGCCGGCCGACTGGTGTTCGTACAGCCCCAGCTTGAAATGCATGCCCATTACGGCGAAATCGTCGCCGCTGGTCGCCAGCGCCAGGTCGAAGGGGCTCGTCTCCTTTTCGCTCGGCTTTTCGAAAAGACAAAAAATCGCCTCGGGATTGCGAAAGATATCGGCCGGCCCGACAAACCCGCGCATTGCGCGGCGCATGCTCAGCACGGCCACCTCGGCGCTGATCGCCGCCGAAGCTCCTTTCGAATCGGAAAGTTGTTTGCCGGCGCGGATCGCGCGGAACGGAATGTAATGCGCCACCACCAGCCCGATCGCCGACTCGATTTGTTCGGCGCTCGCTCCCAGAACCGCGCCGTACGCGGCCGCCGAGCCGATCGCTCCGTGCACCACGTGGTCGATCTTGTAGTTCTTCAGCGCAAAAACTTCCGCCAGTCGCCCGCGAATTTCGTCCAGCAGAATCATCGCCCGCAGCGTCTGCCGACCGTCGAGCCCCGCCATTTGCGCCGCGGCCACGGCCACCGGATAGAAATCGTTGTGGCCGAATTCGCCGCGCGTTGCGCCCTGCGCGGGGTTGTAGCCAAAATTCGTGCCGTTGGCGTCCCACTCGCGCACCGCCGAGCTGTTGGCCACCACGGCCTTCTCCGGCATCACCCGCGTGCGCGAGCCGAACAGCGGCGCGCCCCGACGCGGATCCGGACACCCGTATTCCAGCGCCTCTTGCCGCAGCACCCGCGGCGCGTTGGCTCCACAGGCCAGCGCCGACACGCCGCAGGCCACGCTGTCCAAATGAAACTGCTCGACTTTGCGATAAATGCACTCGGCCGGCCCGCCCGAGCCGCCCGACAGAAAGTCGATCGCATACTGCCCAATCAAGCGGGCCTGATTCTCGCTGCGACTCAAAACCACAAATTCGCTCGACACCCGGCCTTCCTCCAAGAGATGACGGATCGCACGACTTGCACACGCGCACAATCGGGCAATTTACCGGCGGCAGCAGCACATTGTACAGCCGTCGACCACCGCAGAGTTTGCTGGTGCCGATTGCATGCCGATGTTACGATTGATGTTGTCAGCACCCAACGCCACTGCCCGGGCGTGCCGAACCGGCACTGGCTCCGCCACGCGCATCGGACTACGAAGCACTTCGAAAAAGCGCGCAATCTATGCAATTCGAACAACTAGGCCCCTACCGCCTTGGAAAAAAACTGGGGCAAGGGGGGATGGGCACGGTCTACGAAGGCGTCGACGCCGAAACCGGCGACGCCGCGGCCATCAAGGTGCTGGCCCCGTCGTTGGCCCTCGAAGAGGGCTTTCGCGTTCGTTTCGAAGCTGAGATCGAGTCGCTCAAAAAACTCCGCCATCCCAACATCGTGCGGCTGTACGGCTACGGCGAACAGGCCGGCACCCTGTTCTATGCCATGGAACTGATCAAGGGCACCAGCCTCGAAGATGAGCTGCGAGCCGGCCGCCGTTTCGAGTGGCGCGAAGTGACGCAGATCGGCATCAAGCTCTGCCGGGCGCTGAAACACGCCCATGACCACGGCGTAATCCACCGCGACTTGAAACCGGCCAACCTGCTGCTGTCTTCCGACGGCCAGATCAAGCTCTCCGACTTCGGCATCGCCCGTCTGTTCGGCAATACTCGCATGACCTCCGAAGGCGGCGTGTTGGGCACCGCCGAGTACATGGCGCCGGAACAGGCCGACGGCCGCAGCGTGACCGACCGCTGCGATCAATATAGCCTGGGGGGCGTGCTCTACGCGCTGCTGGCCGGGCGACCCCCTTTCCGCGCCAAATCGCTGGTCGAAATGTTGCAATTGCAACGCTTCGCCGAACCCGAGCCCGTCACGCGCTACGCCCCGCACACGCCGGCCGAGTTGGCGCGCATCGTTCATCAGCTGTTAGAAAAGGAACCCAACAGGCGTTTTGCCAACACGCTGATCCTGGCCCGCAGTCTGGAAGCCATGGAGCGCGGGCTGTCGGTAATGAGCGGCGCCGACGACGACTTCGTGCTGGGTTCAGGCGAGGAATCCGGCACTTCGTTCTCGGGCTACAGTCCTCTGGCGCCCACGCTTTCGCCGCTCGGCGAGTCCGATTTTCTCGATTCTGATTCCGATTCCAGGGGCTCGTCGGCCCTCCAGGCGACCGAAGCCACGATGGCCTACGTGCCGGCGGCCGAAAAACAGCTCGAATCGGCCGCTGACACTTCCGACACCACGGCCGGACGCTTCACCAAAGTCGGCGAAAAGGCCGAAGCTGCCTCGGCGGGTATGCGCGAATCGCTTGCGGGCCTGCTGTCGCCACAAACGTTGGCTCTGGCCATGGCGCTGCTGGTTGTCGTGCTGGGGGGTTGGTATCTCATGCAACCGCCCAGCGCCGACCAGATCTACGGCCAAATCGACGCCGCGGCCGCCGACGGCGACGTCGAAAGCCTGCAAGCCAGCCGGCCGGCCATCGAACGGTTCCTCGCGAATTATCCCGACGACCCGCGCGCCGAACGAGTCCGCGCGCTCGACGACGAGGCGAAACTGGCCAGTCCGGTGCAGCGGGCCTACGCCGAGGCCAAGCGCTATGCGTTTATCAACCCCGAACTGGCGGCCGTGAAATTCCAAGCCCTGATCGACGTCTATGACGACGAGGAGGGGGCGCCCGATGCCGTGCGCCGTTTCATGAAACTGTCGCGTCAGGAACTCAAGAAACTGCAGAATCGACTCGCCAAGCAAATCGCCGACGATCGCAAACTCGTCGCGTCGCGATTGGCTCGAGCGACCGAGCTGGCCGGCGAAGACCCGGCCGCGGCCCGCAAGATCTATCAGGGAGTCGTGTCGCTGTACGGCGAAAAGCCGTGGGCTGCCGAGCTGGTTGGGCAGGCCCGATCGGGCCTGGCCACGATCGAGCCCCCACAGGCCGCCGCCGAGTCGCCGCGCGCCGAGTAAAACTCTCGATTTGCCTCAGCTTTGGGGTCCACGGCGCGCGGTTTCGCGTGCGGCGCGTTTGAACTATAAATGGACGTATGGCCCAACCGTCCAAACCCCAACCTCCGAAAGCATCAGGCGGCCCCTTTCCGACCACTCGCCTGCGCCGCCTGCGCTACCATCCGGCGGTGCGCGGCCTGGTGCAGGAAACTCGGCTGTCGCCGGCCAACCTGATCCTGCCCCTGTTCGTCCGCCCGGGCCGCAACGTGCGCGCAGCCGATCGCGTCGATGCCGGGCCATTTTCAGATCTCGCCCGATCAGTTGGCCGGTGAAATCGCCGAAGTCGTGGAACTCGGCCTGGGGGGCATCCTGCTGTTCGGCATTCCCGACGACAAGGACGCCCTGGGCAGCGATTCGACCAGCGATCAGGGGATCGTGCAGCAGGCGATCCGCAGTGCCAAGAAGGCGGCCGGCGATCTGCTGGTGATCACCGACGTCTGCTTCTGCGAATACACCGATCACGGCCACTGCGGCGTGATCAACGAGCGCACCGGCCGCATGGACGTCGACAACGACGCCACGCTCGAGCTGCTCGCCAAGCAGGCCGTCAGCCACGCCCGGGCCGGCGCCGACGTGGTGGCCCCCAGCGGCATGATGGACGGCATGGTCGGCGCGATTCGCGAGCGGCTCGACGCGGCGGGCTTCGCGCACGTGCCGATCATGAGCTACGCGGCCAAGTACGCCAGCGCTTTCTACGGTCCGTTTCGCGAGGCGGCCGAAAGCGCCCCGCAGTTTGGCGATCGCCGCAGCTATCAGATGGATCCGGCCGCCGTCGGCCGGCCAGGCGCTGCGCGAAGTCGAGCTCGATCTGGCCGAAGGGGCCGACATCGTGATGGTCAAGCCGGCGCTGGCCTATCTCGACATTATTCGCGACGTCCGCGAGCGGTTCCCCGGCGTGCCGCTGGCCGCGTACAACGTGTCCGGCGAATACAGCATGGTCAAAGCCGCGGCCGAGCGCGGCTGGATCGACGAGCGGGCCGTCGCCCTGGAGTCGCTCATGGCCATCCGCCGCGCCGGCGCCAGCATCATCCTGACCTATTGGGCCAAAGAAGCCGCCCGCTGGCTCGCCTGAGCTGGGTGGCCCAGACAACTTGTTGTCTGGGTCCCGCAGGGACAAGAGGCTCTGAAGAGTTGATCGCCGATGAGCACCATCAAGCCAACCCACGAGCCCACAGCGTCTCAACCGGCTAAGTCAGCCGGCCGCCATCACAGCCACGTCGCGTTTGCCCGCGCCAAGCAGTTGATGCCCGGCGGCGTCAACAGCCCGGCCCGGGCCTTTGGCGGCGTGGGCGGCGAGCCGATTTTCTTCGACCGCGGCGAAGGGGCCTATCTGTTCGACGTCGATGGCAATCGCTACATCGACTACGTCGGCTCGTGGGGGCCGATGATCCTGGGGCACGCCCATCCGCAAGTGGTCGAGGCGGTGCAGCAGGCGGCCGCGCGCGGCACCAGCTTCGGCGCGCCGACCGATGGCCGAAAGCGAACTGGCCGAGTTGATCATCGAGGCCGTGCCGTCGATCGAGAAAGTGCGGCTGGTCAACTCCGGCACCGAAGCCACGATGAGCGCCATCCGCCTGGCCCGCGGCTTCACCGGCCGCGACGTGATCGTCAAGTTCGCCGGCAACTATCACGGCCACGTCGATAGCCTGCTGGTGGCCGCCGGCAGCTCGGCGGCGACGCTGGGCGTGCCCAATTCGCCGGGCGTCACCGGCGGCACGGCCCAGGACACGCTGGTCCTTGCCTACAACGACGCGGCCGGCCTCGAAGCGGCCTTCGCCGAGCACGGCCCGCGGATCGCCGGCGTGATTTTCGAGCCGGTCGTCGGCAACATGGGCTGCGTCGTGCCGAGCGACGCATTCTTGCAGGCCTTGCGATCGCTGACCACGCGACACGGAGCGCTGCTGATCTGCGACGAAGTGATGACCGGCTTTCGCGTGGCGCTACGGCGGGGCGCAATCGCTGTTCGGCATTCCGGCCCGACCTGACGACGCTGGGCAAAATCGTCGGCGGCGGCCTGCCGGTGGGGGCCTACGGCGGCCGGGCCGAAATCATGGATCACGTTCTGCCGGCGGGCAAAGTCTTTCAGGCCGGCACGCTCAGCGGCAATCCGCTGGCCACGGCCGCCGGCATCGCCACGCTGCAGGCTGCTGCGCGACGAACCGCCTTATGCCCGGCTGGAAGCAGCTGCAGCGCGGCTTGGCAGCGGGGCTGGATCGCGCGGCAACCGCGGCCGGCGTGCCGCACACGATCGCCCGCGTCGGCAGCATGATGACGCTGTTCTTCAATCGCCAGGTCGTGACCGATTGGAACGTCGGCCAGCCAGTGCGACACGGCCCGATTCGCCAGCTTCTTTTGGGGCCTGATCGAGCGCGGCGTCTATATGCCGTGCAGCCAGTTCGAAGCGTTGTTCGTCTCGGCGGCCCATGGTACGGCGGAAATCGAGGCCACCGTCTCAGCAGCCGGCGAGGTCCTGGCCGGGCTCGTCTAGGCGGGGCTCCCGCGAGCGACCGACGAACCGGTTCGCGGGGAAATTCAACTGAAAAGCTACGGATTCGCCGAGCAATCCGGTTTTCGGCCCCCCTCGTGTTCCTCTCGACAGAAACGCATTATCCACTAAGTCGGTCCCCATGCCCAAGTTACACATCCCCCCTACCGGGCTAAGTGTATTTAGAAAAAAGAAAAAATTCCTCGTGAGAATCTTGCAAGTCGTAGCGACGGTGACTATATTCGGGGTCGTAATGCGTAGCTTCGTTGCTAAGCAACGTCTGGCAATCAACCGTTTCTTTCTCAAGGAGACCGCTAATGCGTATGAACAAGGGTGGTGTAACGCCATGCGATCGGCGTTTAGATCGCAGAAAGGTGACGCTGGCTGCTGCGGCAGTTCTCGTCTTGTCCGTCGCCACGGCTCACGCGACTCCGTATGACTTCGTCATCAGCCCGACGCTGAGCAGTATCAAGCAGAGCACGATCGTCGATCTCAGCGGCTTTAGTTTGGGGCTGCAATTTTCAGCGCCTCAACAAGTGGGTTTTGGTGGGTCGGACACCGCGCATTTTGACGGTCACTTGAACGTCGATTTGACCGGAACGGTTGCTTCCGGAACGATTGCGCTCCTTCCGGGCAGTTCGATCCAAGGTATTCGCTGGGGTGGTGGCGCTGCGGCGTTCATTCCCGGTGAAGACAACACGGGCGAGCCGCAATATCCGCCTGGATCGCCATTTTTTGGTCCGACCTCGCCGCATGGCCCCGCATTGCCGGTGCCCGCTGTTTACGGGATCCAATTGCTTTCGATCGGTGCTTTTCAGGTCACTGACAAGCTCCGCTACGATGCTGTGTATCCCAGTCCGGTCATGACCATCACCGCCGGTTCGTTTGACGAGAATGCCGGTGGCGGACAAACCTGGGGAGCCGTCGAAGGCTACAACGATCTGGTTTCTGCCTTGGGCAGCGGCCAAACCACGTTGCAAGATGCCTACCTCGGTGGCCCGTTCCCGTTGCCGCTCGGCACCCTGGGCGCCGCCATTGGCACCTGGGACGGCGTGACGTTGACGATTGCCGTCAACTCGGTTGTCACGTTCGCCCTCACCTCGGGCAGCACGTCTGTTCCCGTGACGGTTACCAACGTTGGTGTGATCGTCGCAACGGTCCGGGTTCCCGAGCCGTCGAGCATGGTCCTGTGCGGCTTCGGTATCGTTGGTCTTTTGAGCTACGCCGTGCGTGCTCGCAAGCAACGTGCCTTGGTTGCCTGAGGTTGATTGAAGAATTGATTACTGAAAAAACCTTGAGAATATAAGAGCAACGAAGCTCACCACCCACTCCGAGCCCCCGATATGATATCGGGGGCTCGGATTATTTTGGGACCGCTCATTTTCAGACCCGGTCCTTTTCAGACCGCGGCATTCTCAGTCAAATGTCGCGCGGGCCGCGGGCCGATGGTTCTAGCGAGGCCGCCTGCGATTCCATTCTCCTGCTCGGCGGCGACTTCTTCGTTGGGCCGCGGTCGGTCGACAATGCCCCGACAGCGCCGAGCCGCGTACCGGCCACAACCGTCCGAACAGCTTCGCCGTCGTGTTGCCATGCAGTTTCGCGCCCGGTTCTTGCTCTCGCCGCGGCGGTCCGTTCTCTTGTCTCTTGTGCGTCGGCCCGAGTGCCCCTGGCTCAAATCCCCATCAGGGCCATGTCTATTTTAAAAAAAGAAAAATCCTTGCGGGAATCTTGCAATTCGTAGCGCCGTTGATCTATATTGCGGACCTTAGCTGGCAAGCTTCGTTGCCAGTCAACAGCGCGCGATCATCCGTTTTTGCTGAAGGAGTCCGCTAATGCGCATGAAAAAGCGTGGTCGAGCGCCATGCAATCGGCATTTCGATCGCAGGATGGTGACGTTGGCTGCCGCGGCAGTTCTCTTCTTGTCCGTCAGCTCGGCTCGCGCGACTCCGTATGACTTCGTCATCAATCCGGCGCTCAGTCATATGCAGCAGATCATCTCGGTAGATCTCACCGTGTTTAGCGCAGGCATCTTGCCCGCCGCCCCGCAACAAACGTTTGCCGGCCCGTCCAACGATGCATTCTTCGACGGTCACTTGAACGTCGATTTGACCGGGTCGCCTGCCTCGGGCACCCTGCAGTTGCTTCCTGGCAGTTCGGTGCAAGGTATGCAGTACGCCGGCGGCGCTTCGGTGTTCATTCCCGGCGAAGACAACACGGGAGCCCCGCAATATCCACCCGGACCGCCATGGTTCGGACCGACCTCGCCGCATGGCAGTGCGCCCGCGACCGTGCCCGCTATTTACGGAACCGTCATCGACGTCCTCAGTGCGTACCTGGTTGTCGACAAGCTCAGGTTTGACACGCTTTTGAATCCAGTCATGACACTCACCGCGGGTTCGTTCGACGAGAATGAAGCTGGCGGACAAAGCTGGGGAGCCGTCGAAGGCTATTTGGATCTGGTCTCGGCTGTGGCGAACGCCCAGATCCTCCTGCAAACGGCCGGCCCGTCGAATACCCCCTTGCCGTTGCCGCTGGGCTCCGCTGGCCCAACCTCCGGCACCTGGGACGGCGTGACTTTGACGATTCCCATCAACTCGATTAACAGCTTCGCGCTTGACTCGCCCCTCGGTCCGGTTCCGATTGTTATCGAGACCACGGGCGTCATCATCGCGACCGTGCGCGTCCCCGAGCCGTCGAGCGTGGTCCTGTGCGGCTTCGGCGTCGTCGGTCTATTGAGCTACGCCGCGCGGGCTCGCAAGCGACGTGCCTCGCTTGCCTGAGCTGGATGGAGAAATCGGCTCCGGAAAAGTCCTCGAAAAGTAAGTGCAACGACACTCACTCCGGGCCCTCGATATCGTATCGAGGGCTCGGATCGTTTTGGAGCCGCGCCGTGCTGGCAGCGGGCTGGCGATTTCTACGGTTCTATTGCGGGCGCTTGCGATTCCACTGCTCTTCGGCCGCCGTTGGCCGAAAGTACTGCGGCAGCAGGGTGAACGCATTCTCGGCGCAGCCCGCTGAGAATAGTTTCCAGCCCACCGCTCCGACGCTGGCGGCGGTCGCCGCCCAGCGCGCCGCATCCACCGCGACGACACCGCCTGGCAGCCGAGCGGCCATCTTCGTCAATCCCGGCCCCGTCACGACGCTGCCGGCCGCCAGGCTTTCGAGCCACATTTCGCAAGCGACGACTCGCGTGGCTTCGTGCTCGACGAGCGCTCCATCGTCCAGCCGCGCGAACTCGGCAACATACAACTCATCGCGTTGGGCGTCCAACACGACGCTGAACCGCCGCACGTCGAGCGGCACCTGCCAGGCGATCGCCATTAGCGTGTGCACGCCTACGACCGGACAGCCGACCCCATAGGCAAAGGCCTTGCCGGTCGTCACGCCGATCCGCAGACCCGTGAATGAGCCGGGCCCCGTGGCAACGGCCACCAGTTGCACGTCGCCGGCCCGCCAGCCGGCTTCGCCGAGCAGTTCCGCAATGGCCGGCGCCAACGTTTCGCGCCTGCGTCGCAAACGGTCCAGTTGGCGTTCGACCAGCACGCGTCCCTCATCGAGCGCCGCCACCGAGCCGGTGGTCGCAACCGTTTCGATCGCCAGAATTCGCATGAATCGCCGAACGAAACAAATAATGGAGGAACGCGCCCGAACGCTGCTCGTACTGTGGCCCGAATGGCCCTCGCTCGCAAGGGCTCCGCGGCAAAGCGCCCGGCTTTCCGCCCGCGTCGCCGCAAACCAAGGCGTTTGCATCTCCAGCCGGTCGGCCACGTGCCGAAGTTGCATCGACCGCGATTGATCGGTTATACTCTCGCACGGTTGCTCGCCGACACGCCACTGACCACCAGCCACTGACCACTATTATCTATCCCATGTCCGGCTCGCCGAAATCAATGTCGCACGACTTGGCCCATCGCAACGGCATGCGCGCCAATCCGATGCTGCCGCCGGCCGGCGATTTGATCCGCGTCGGGTCGCGCCGCTGGTTCTTGCAGACCGGTTTGACCGGCCTGGCGGGGCTCAGCCTGGCTGATACGTTGAAACTGTCGGCCACGGCCGCGACGCCAAAGGGGGGCGACAAAAAAGCCGTCATCCTGTTCTGGCTCTCCGGCGGGCCCAGCCACATCGACATGTGGGACCCCAAGCCGGACGCGCCGTCGGAAATCCGCGGCCCGTACCGGGCGATTTCGACCAAGCGTGCCCGGCATCCAGGTCTGCGAGCACCTGCCGCTGCAAGCCCGGATCATGGACAAGCTGACGCATCATGCGCGGCGTCGATTGCTCGGCCAGCAACCACACGCCGATCACGATGCAGGCCGGCAATCCGCTGGCCCGGCGCACCGACGACGGCAACGACGGCGGCGGCTATCCCTCGATGGGCTCGGTCGCCGCCCGCTTCCGCGGCCCGAACGATCCCGGCATGCCGGCCTTCGTCGGACTGGCCGACAGCTGGAAGGCCGACGTGTGGGGCGCCGGTCAGCTGGGCAACGAGTTCGAACCGGTCAAGGGCAACGAACTGCCCGGCCGCCTGGCCATGCCCGCAGGGCATCAACGTCGCCCGTCTGCAGGATCGCGCAAGACCTGCGGCGGCAATTCGATCGCCTCGACCGCGGTCTGGAGCGCACCGCCGGCGCAGCGGCCGATCGACCGCTACACGCAAATGGCCTTCGACATGGTCGTTTCCGGCAAGGTGCAGCAGGCCTTCGACGTGGCCGCAGGAGTCGGACGCCATGCGCGACGCCTACGGCCGCGAGAGCATCGGCGAAAAGGCGCTGCTGGCCCGGCGGCTGGTCGAGGCCGGCGTGACGTTCGTG
This sequence comes from uncultured Planctomycetia bacterium, assembly GCA_963801675.1. Lineage (GTDB taxonomy): Bacteria > Planctomycetota > Planctomycetia > Pirellulales > PALSA-1355 > PALSA-1355. The sequence goes on along the minus strand of CAWDFN010000001.1, from coordinate 4,123,256 downwards.
CTGGTCAGCGGCGCCTGGGGCTACTTCGACCATCACGGCGACGAAGTTCGTTGGGGCGGCATCGAAAAGGGGCTCACGCCGCTGTTGCCGTCGGTCGATCGCGTGATGTACGCCCTGGTCAACGACCTGGCCGATCGCGGGCTGCTCGATTCGACGCTGGTGCTGATGATGGGCGAGTTCGGCCGCTCGCCGGTGATGACCAAGACCGCCGGGCGCGAGCACTGGACCAACGTGATGTCGATGCTGGTGGCCGGCGGCGGCCTGCCGTGCGGTCAGGTGATCGGCAGCACCGACGAAAAAGGGCTACGGCATCAAGGACGGCCGCGTCACCCCCGCCGACCTGGCCGCCACGACCTTCCGCCACCTGGGCATCGACCTCGACGCGCACTGGGTCAACCCGGCCAGGCCGGCCGATTCCCATCGTCACCGACGGCGGCCGACCGATTCCGGGATTAAGCTGACACCGCCGCGGTCTTCCTGTGGAACGCGGCGTTCCTTTGAAACTCAGACCGCTGGCTATTTGTCCCGCCGCTCCATGGTCTCGCACAATTGCTTCACCTGCTGCTGGAGCTCCAGCATCATCGACGTTTGCACGTCGTAGCGGGCCCGATTGAGCTGAGGCGCGTACTTGAACAAGTACAGTGCCACCAGCCAGATGCCGGCCAGTGCCGCCGCCAGGCCCGAGATCATCAGCGGCATATAGATCAGCCCTCGGATCATGCCCGCCGTAGCGTCGGCGGCCGCGCCATGCCAGAGCAATGCCAAGAACTGGCACGCAGTCATGCCTATCAGGTAGACCGCCAAGGTAATCAGAATACGACGACGCATTCGCTTCGATTTCTGTTCCCACGCTTCGAGAGACTGTTCCAGTTGCATGCGAAACTCCTTCAATTGGGTGTCGTTGATTTCTTGATCCTGGGCCAACAGTTTCTTGACCCGCTGCTCATGTAAATCGCGATCAGGCATGGCCTCGCTCCTCCCCGATGATGCGTCGCATTGCGGTCTTCGCGTAATGCAGCCGCGACTTTGCCGTGCCCTCGCTGCATTCCATCACGCGGGCAATTTCCTTGACGTCCATCTCCTCCAGGAAGCGAAGCGTCATGATCTCGCGATGGATGACCGAAAGTTGATCGAGTGCAAAATGAACCAGCTCGGCGTTCTCCAGCAAGTCCAGGTCGTTCCAATGCTCGGACTCGACCGCGTCAACAGCAATCTGCTCGCGGGCATCCGACTCGACAACCTGGCGTCGAATGTGAGTGACCGCGCGGTTGTGAGCGATCCGATACAGCCAGACTCGAAAAGCACTCGGCGACTGCAACTTGCCGAGCGTGCGAAACACGTCAAGCCATACCTGTTGCAAAACATCGCGGGCCTGGTGCGAGTCCTGCACCAGCCGATGGACGTAGTACATCAGACGTTCCTGGTATAGCGTGACCAACTCGTGAAACGCCGCGCGATCTCCGACTTGAGCCCGCAGAACGAAGATCCGCTCGCGTAATCGTTCAGAATCGTCCTGCAAATCGGTCAAGTCGCTAACCGGCCTTTCCGCAGCGGCCCGCTGGCCCATCGCCTCCGCAAGATAGGTCGCGCCGGCGGTGCGATTGGTTCAACGCCCCGAAAAACAATTCTATGAGCGAGGCGAGAGATGGCATCGCGCCAGGACGGCGGAAAGCCCGCCGGGCTCCGCCGGAAAGCAAGCCGTGCCGATCTTACGACTTGCCCAGCAGCCGCTTGGCCTCGTCCAGCAGGAACTTGGGATTGCTGAACGGTTCGGCGCTGATGTCGTGCCAGCGTACCAGGCCATCGGCATCGATCAGAAACGTGCCATGCAACGGCGTGTTTTCGAAATCGTCGAACGCTCGATAGGACTTGAACACCGCCAGGTCCGGATCGGCCGCCAGCGGAAACGTGACTGCTTCCTTGGCCGACAGCTTCGTCAGCGAGGCCTTGAGCGAGTCGAGCGATTCGCTGCTGATCGCCAACAGTGAAATATTCGCGGCCGCAAACTCGGCGGTCATCGGCGCAAACTTTTGAATCTGCTCGACGCAGTGCAGGCAGCCCGAGCCCAGGTAGAAGATGACCACCACCGGCTTGCCGCGATATTGATCGAGCGACAACGTCTTGTCATCGGCGCCGGCCAGCGACCAACTGGTCGCCGGCGTGGGCTGCCAGCGGAACGGCCCCAGGCTGGCCAGCTCGGGCCGCTGCCCCACGTCACCCGGCGGCTGCCGCGCGATGCGCCAGTCGGCCGGCAGGTTGAGCTCTTTGGCCAGCGGCTGCAACCGCTCGAAAACCGGCATGTCCAGATCGGCATCGGCGGCCAGCTGGCGCAGCCGCTCGAATTCGGCAATCGCCTCCGGCTTCTTGCCCGCGCGATACAGCACGTCGACCAGCACGGCCAGCGGATAGACTTCGCCGGTGCCGCCTTCGACCGCCTTGCGGGCCAGCGTTTCGGCCTGCGCGTGATCGCCGGCCAGCGAGAACGCCCGCGCCAGGTGGTCTTTGCGAATCGAGCGTTCCTCCTTCACTTTTTCGAATTCCGCCTTGGCCGCCGCCTGATTGTTGGCCGCCAGCGCCGCGTGGCCGCGCAGTTCGGCCAGCACGCGCTCGATGTTCTGAATGGCGGCGCCGTGCTTCGCCAGCGCGTCGGCCATCGCCTTGGCGACGTCGGCCTCCGATTTCTTGTCCTTGCGCGCCTTGGCCTCGGCCTCGTCGGCGGCCGCATAGCGGGCGGCCCGCTTCTCTTTCAGCGATTCCTCGAGGGCCGCGATCTGCTTGCGGCCTTCGTCGGCATTGCCCTGGCCGAACCAGGCCAGACCCAGCATCCGCGCACGGCTGAGCTTGTCCTCGTCGTTGTTCTTGACCGGCTCGAAATACGGAGTGCTGCTGGTACGCGACGATCTCCTTCCACCGCTCGTATTGCATCAGCAAGTCGACCAGCCGGGCGTGGCCATAGCGGGCGCTGCTGCCGAATTTGTCGGCCGTGTTGTACTTCGGATGCCGGGGCAAGCTCGATCATGTTGGTCGCCAGGTCGATCGCGTCGTGCACGCGGCCCAAGAAGGCCAGGTCGCGAATCAGCCACTCGTTGTTGTGGGCATAGTTGTGAATCTGATCGGGCAGCACGCCGTCGCGCATCATGTGGGCATGATCCACGCGGGCCGACGCCTCTTGCTGCCAGGCGGCGTCGGCATAGCGGTGCAGCTTCGAATAGGTGTGTCCCGGCATGTGCCACATGTGGGCGACTGCCCGGCGACGTCTGGCCGCACAGCGACGCGGCCACCAGCGCCCGGGCCGGCTTTTCGTCGTCCCAAAGATGAATGCGATAGTGATGCGCCGGATGCATCGGCTGCAGCGGCAAACACCTGGTCCAAAATGCGCGTCGACCGCCTGGTGGCTGGAGATCGGCAGCTGCTTCTTGCTCTCGGTCATCCAACTGCCGTTCTTCCAGATTTGCAGCGCCAGAAAGGCCTTGGCCTCGAGGTCGTTCGGATCGTCCTGCACCAGCGATTCCAGATCGCGAACGTATTTGCGTCGCCGCTCGGTCGTGTCGCTGCCGGCATGGACCGCCGTCAGGGCATCGATCCAGGCCGCTTCGCGCGGGCTGCGCCGGCCTTCTTCTTCGACGGCCTTCTCGATGAAGCTCTTGGCCCGCTTGTCGTTGTTCGCGTTGGCCATCGCCATGCCCCAATAGGCCATCGCGCAATCGGGATCGAGCGCCGCGACCTGGCGGAACGACCGCTCGGCCTCGAAGTACCAAAAGCCGTGCAACTGGCCGACGCCCTGATCGAAGAACTGCTGGGCCAGCGGGACTTGTGGTCGTGATCGGAAAATGCACGCCGCCGGTGCCGTCCATCAAATAGGCCTTCTGGCGCGGCCCTTCGTCGAACGCCTCGCCATGCAGCGAGTGCCCAGGCTGCACCGCCGCAGGCTGCGCCGGCGGAGTCGCCCCGGCCGCTAGAGCGGGAGCCGGCGCCGCGGCTGTCGGGGCCGCCGTTGCCGGAGTTGCTGTTGCAGGGGCCGCTGTTGCAGGGGCCGCGGCGGCCGGTGGAGTGGCACTCGGCTTGACATCCCCTTCGGCCGCCGGAAGATTCTTAATGTCCACGAGCAGCACGGCAGCCAGCAACAACAAGCCTAGGATTTTATTCAGCATCGGAGCCTCAAAGCGCGAAAGGGATCGGGGCGCATGGTTCAACCTTATCGAGGGCAACGCCCGATTGCAACTCGCCCGGCCGTCACCCAGCGTCCGAACGGCCCTTCGTCGGCGGTGCGGCCGCCAGGCTCCATTTTTTGAAGGCCCGAACATGAGCGTTCTCGACCGATTTCGGCTGGACGGCAAACGGCTGCTGATCACCGGCGGCAGTCGCGGTCTGGGGCGCGAAATGGCCCTGGCGATCGCCGAGGCCGGGGCCGACGTGATCCTGGTCGGCCGCGACAAGGCCACGCTCGACACGGCGGCCGACGACGTCCGCCGACTCGGCCGGCAGGCCTTTGCGCTGACCGCCGACGTGAGCCAGCCCGACGTGTGCCAGGCCACTTGCGAGCAGGCCCTGGCCGAGTTCGGCCCGATCGACGTCCTGATCAACAACGTCGGCGGACGCCGCTACAACGTGCCGACGGCGCAGCTGCCCTTGGCCAAGTGGCAAGAGATTCTCGACCTGAACCTGACCAGCACGTTCGTGTGCACCAAGGTCGTGGGGGGCGCGATGATCGCGCGCGGTCGCGGGCGGGTCATCAACATCGCCTCGATCTCCGGACTGATCGTCAATCGGGGCATCGGCGGCCGCGGATACGAAACCTCCAAGGCCGCGGTGATCCAATTCACCCGCTCCACCGCCGCCGACTGGGCCCAGCACGGCGTCACGGTCAACGCGATTTGTCCCGGTTTCTTCATGACCGAGCCGAACGTGCGCTGGGCCCGCGAACATCCCCGTTTGCTCGAAATGTACAAGGAACAAATCCCCATGGGGGACTTCGGGCACGCCGAGGACCTCGGTCCCTTGGCCGTGTACCTGGCCAGCGACGCCGCCCGATATGTCACCGGCGCCGCGATCGTGATCGACGGCGGCTACACGCTCTGGTAACGGCGCGCACGGCGAGTATGTCGCCCGCTGGGTTTTGGCGATCACGCGACGTTACATCGCGATCTTGCGACAGTACAATCGCGCCGTTTTCGCAGCCGGCACTTTGTCACTCCCGGCACCCACCCTTGGCACCCCCTCGGAGCAACACCCCATGATCATTCGCCGCCGTGACACCGTTTCCATCATTTGGGTTCTCGCATGCTGCGGCCTGGTTTTTTCGCCGGCGGCGGCCCGCGCCGAAGGCGACGACGGAAAGCTGCGCATCATCTGCTTCGGCGCCCATCCCGACGACGCCGAATATAAAGCCGGCGGCGTGGCCGCCAAGTGGGCGACGCTAGGGCACCACGTCAAGTTCGTCTCGGTCACCAACGGCGATATCGGCCACTGGCAAAGCGCCGGCGGGCCGCTGGCAAAGCGACGAACCGACGAGGTGAAACAGGCCGCCAAGGTCCTGGGCATCGAAACCGAAGTGCTCGACATCCACGACGGCGAGCTGCTGCCCACCTTGGAGAATCGCCGCGCGATCACGCGGCTGATCCGCACCTGGAACGCCGACGTCGTGATGTCGCACCGCCCCAACGATTATCACCCCGACCACCGCTACACGGGCGTGCTGGTGCAGGACGCCGCCTACATGGTCACCGTGCCGTTCATTTGTCCCGACACGCCGCCGTTGAAAAACAACCCGGTGTTTTTCTTCTACTCCGACGGCTTTCAGAAGCCGAACGCCTTCACGGCCGACGTGGTCGTTTCGATCGACGACACGTTCGAAAAGAAAATTGACGCGGTGCATGCGCTTCCCTCGCAGGTTTACGAAGGGGGCGCGACGGGCTCCGAAGCGTTCGTGCGCGCCATTCCGAAGGACGACGCCGGGCGACGGGCCTGGGCCATCGAGAATCACGGCGGACGCTACGCCGCGGTCGCCAATAAATACCGCGACGCGCTGGCCAAATGGTACGGCGCCGATCGCGCCAAGACCGTCAAGTACGCCGAGGCCTTTGAAGTCTGCGAATACGGCCGCCGGCCCAGCACCGAAGAATTGAGAAAGCTCTTCCCATTCTTCAGCCCATGACGCCCAATGCTTCGTGGGGTGGCCCAGACAACTTGTTGTCTGGGTCCCGAAGGGACAAGAGGGACCGCTGCATTGCGCGAGCCTCGCTCAAATCCCTCGGATTGCTTCGCAACACCGACAACAAGTTGTCGGTGCCACCCACGGGATTTACCGCTGCACGGGCTTTGTCGGGGCTGGCGCGGCCGGTCGCGGGGCCGCTGGGGCCGCGGCGGTTCATGGCCTCGAGAACCGGTTGCGTGATTTCCGAGCCGCGCTGATAGACGATCGGTTTTTGAATTTCCTGCAAGATCGCCCGTGGATCGTTCAGCTCCGCCGGCGTCGGATCGTAGCGCAGCACGAGCTTGACCCCGTTGGCTTGCGCGAAACGGGCCAGTTCGGCTTGGATGTCGCGCAACGTCGAAAAGAACAGCTTCGTCTCGCGATCGCGAATGTCGTTGCTGATCCGCTTGCCGCGCAGCTCGAAGTCGGCACGCATCTTCAACAGCTCCTGCTCGAGCTTTTTGTGCTCGGGACTCTCGGCCGGCATCTTGCGAAGCTTCTCGGTCAGTTGATTTCCTTTCTCGCTCTCCCTCTTGAAGTCGGCCGAGCTGGCCTCGTACTCTTTCTTGAGCGCATCGAGCGATTGCTTGAGCGCCGCGGAATTCTGGGTCACCGCGCCGATGTCGACCAGCCCCGTTCCGGTCTGCGTCAACGGCGACGCGGGCGGACGCTGCGCCAATAGCGTCGACACGGCCAAAAGTCCAACGCACGCGGCCGCCAGCGCCTCACCGATCATGGGCATTCTCATTGCGAAGCACTCCTTGCTCGTCAATTCCTGACAACGTTATCGGGCCCAATCGCCCGCCAGGCGACCGCTCGGTTCCATCCAAGGGGGCGGCATTGTGCCTACATTCGGAATATAGGTAAAGAGCAATAAGCTTGACGGCAAAACGTCTGCTATCACTCACTCCCCCGCCGGTCGGGCGTTCAACGGAGAAATGCGTACAAGCCCTGGAGCCGTTGCGACCCGCGGAAAACTTATTGTCACATGCGTCTTGCCTGAGTATGTTGAAAGCCAGAGGCAACGGGGCACGTTTTTGGGTCACATTGGACCCATGGTAGGGACAGGGCAAAGATGGCCAGCTCGATTCGCAGGCGGAGACCCGTCCCCGTGAAGGGAAGACGCAGCTTTTTTTCCCGCCGGCGAGCCTTCCATGCCGAGGCCCTCGAATCACGGACCCTGCTGTCGGCCTGCTCGCTCGTCGACTCGCTCGCCGCGCATCCGCTCGTCGCGCCCCTGGCCCTGACCAACCCGTCGCCGACCGGTTTCACGCCCGCACAGATTCGCGCCGCCTACGGCTTCAATCAGATCACGTTCAACGGCGGCACGATCCAAGGCGACGGCAGCGGACAGACGATCGCCATTGTCGATGCCTACAACAACCCGAACATCGCCAGCGATCTGCACGTCTTTTCACAGACGTTCGGCCTGCCCGATCCGCCCAGCTTCACGATCCTGAATCAAGCCGGCGGCGCCAACCTGCCGGCGGCCAACGCGGCCTGGGCGCAGGAAATCGCGCTCGACGTCGAGTGGGCCCACGCCATTGCGCCCAGGGCCAGCATCGTCCTGGTCGAAGCGAGCTCAAGCTCGATCGCAGACCTCATTGGCGCGGTCAACACGGCCCGCAACGTCGCTGGCGTATCGGTGGTCTCCATGAGCTGGGGCAGCAGCGAATTCAACGGCGAAGCGCAGTACGACCGGACCTTCACCACGCCGGCCGGACACACCGGCATCACGTTCGTGGCCTCGGCGGGCGACAACGGTGCCAGCGCCCTGTGGCCGGCGGCTTCGCCCAACGTGCTGGTCGTGGGCGGAACGTCGCTCAGCGCGTCCGGCGGCAACTACGCCAGCGAGTCGGCCTGGAGCGGCAGCGGCGGCGGGTTCAGCTCGTACGAATCGAAACCCAGCTTCCAGAACAATCTGCAAACGTCCAGCCAGCGCAGCATCCCGGACGTCAGCTACAACGCGAATCCGAATACGGGCATGGCCGTCTACGACACGTTTGGCATCGGCGGCCGCACGGGTTGGTTCCAGATCGGCGGCACCAGCGCCGGCGCGCCCAATGGGCAGCGCTGGTCGCCATTGCCAACCAGGGCCGCGCGCTCGGCGGACAAGGCTCGCTCGGCGACCAGCAGGTCCTTAACGCCGTCTACCAGATGCCGATTGGCAACTTTCACGATGTAAGCTCGGGCTCCAACGGCCATGCCGCCGCGCCCGGCTACGACCTGGTCACCGGACGCGGCACGCCAGTGGCCAACGCGGTTGTCCGCGACCTGATCGGCAACGCAGCCGTCACCTCACCCGCCCCAGCGCCGGTCACGACGCCACCGGCGACCACCACGCCGACTGCGCCGGTGACCACCACGCCGCCCGTCACGACCACGCCGGCGCCCACTCCAAAACCGACGGCGCCGGCACAGCCGACGCCCGCACCCTATCATTACGTTTACGAGATCATTTTCTGGCGCCACCGCTACTGGCTGGTGCAAGTTCGCACGCACGCCGAGGACGGTCCGAACGCATACCAACCTGCCCACCCTGGCCCGAACGGCGAGGACCTCGTCGAATACGAGCCCGGCAACCAGGCCTTGGACAGCGTCGAGACTTCGCTATCCGTCGACGCGACACACTCGGCCACGACACCCTCTTCGCAAAACATTCCCGCGTTCATTCCGACCAGCGTCTTTGGCGCGCCGATGCAAACCGGCGCCAATGCGACGCTCTGGCCGCTGACGGCCCCCGCTGAATCGGCCCAAGCCTCTCGGGTCGATGCGGCCCTGCTGGACGATTCGCTCGAAGTTTCGTTCGATGAAGACACGACGCGACCGGAACACTCGGCGGATGAATCGCAATCGACCATGGCCGAACGGCCGATTCGCTTGGAAGCACACGAATCGGAGCCCACCCTGCGCGACGAAAACGCTCAGGCGGCCACTTACCAGGCAAACGTCGGCGAAATCGTCGCAACGGCCGGCGTTTCGCCGTCCACTGCCGCGGTCGACGCTTGCTTCGCCACCGACCCTCTGTCGTCGTGGGAAGATTTCGCGGCCGTCTTGCCCGTGCGTCTGGTCCGCTCGTGGGACGTCGACCTGGCCCTGGCCGCCGTGGGCCTGGCGCTGGTCAATAACTTCGCCCAGCGAGACACGGAAACGCCGCGCCAGCCGGCCCACGCCGGGCGCTTGCGGATTTGCCGTCTCAACCGCGGCTAATCGCCCTCGAGAATGTTCCTGCCGGATGGTCCCACGGGACTTCGGCGAGTCCAGTCGCGTCACTCCGCCCCGCTACGGTAGAATGCGCCCCAGGAGGGACCACCATGACACATCCTTGGCACGACGTCGCGCCGGGCGAGAACCTGCCGCGCGAGTTTACCGCCGTGATCGAGATTCCGATGGGTTCGAGCGTCAAGTATGAGCTCGACAAGAAAACGGGGCTGCTGCGGCTGGATCGCATTTTGTATTCGGCGGTGTATTATCCGGCGAATTACGGATTCATTCCGCAGACGCTGGCCGAGGACGACGATCCGCTGGACGTGCTGGTCTTGTGCCAGGAATCCGTGGCCCCGCTGACCTTGGTCAACGCCCGAGTCATCGGCCTGATGACGATGATCGACACGGGCAAACGGGACCATAAGATATTGGCAGTCGCCGTCGACGATCCGGAATATCAGCGGGTGCAGGACTTCAGCGAGCTGGCCCCGCACCGGCTGACCATGCTCCGCCGTTTTTTTCAGGACTACAAGACCCTGGAACATAAGTTGGTGGAAGTGGATGCGTTCCAGGAATCGGCCACGGCGCTGCCGATCATCGAAGCCGCGCTGCAAGCCTACAGTTCCAAGCGCCGCCACGGCTTCGGCGCTCCGCGGTAAACCGTCTCGAACTCCCCGCAAGCGCATCCGCATGTCAAGCGAAACCGTCGCAGCTCGCATCGACCACGACGTTCCGTCCGCGAATCTGCCGATTCCGCAATGCCATCCCGACCGGCTGGCCGCGGTCGCCACGCTGCTGGGAATGCAACCGCGGGCAGTCGATCGCTGCCGCGTGCTCGAAATCGGCTGCGCCAACGGCGGCAATCTGATCCCCATGGCCGAGCGGCACCCGCAGAGCACGTTCGTGGGCATCGACGGCTCCCCAGGGCGCATCGCGGTCGCGCGGCACGCCGCCGAAGCGCTCGAATTGACCAATCTCGACTTTCGGCACGCTGGCGCGGCCGACGTCGATGACGAATTCGGAATGTTCGATTACGTGATTTGCCACGACCTGTTCTCGTCGGTCGCGCCCGAGACCCAACAGGCGATCCTGGCCGTTTGCCAATCGCGATTGGAGCCCTCCGGCGTGGCCTATGTGAGCTACGACGCGTACCCGGGTTGTTTTCTGCCGCGTTTGGCGCGCGCGTTGCGCGCGACGCCACGACGGGTTCCAGCCCGCTGGCGTATCGCGTAGCGCAGGCCCGCAAGGTTTTGGGTTTCTTCGCCGAGTCGGTTCTACCCGACGACGCGCCCCACGCCCGCCTGCTGAAACAGTCGGTCGATCGGGCGCTGGCGCAGCCGGACGACGAGCTGGTGGCGGAACTGCTCAAGGAAACCGGCTACCCGCTGTACTTTCACCAATTCGTCGAGCGGGCCGCCGCCCACGGATTGCGCTATTTGGGCGACGCCGAGATCAGCCCCATGTTCACCGCGATATTCCCCCCCGCGACCCAGCACAACCTGCGACAGGTTTCCCGCGACCCGGTCTCGTTGGAGCAGCACGCGGATTGGCTGAGCAACCGGGCCTACCACCATACGTTGTTGTGTCATCGCGACGTGGCGTTGGCCGATCGGCTGTCGGACGACCGCTTGCGAGGGCTGTTTTTCGCCGCCAAGATCCGACCCGAGAACGCCCTGCCCGACCTGCGTTCGGCCGAGACCGAACGATTCGTCTCCGCGGCCGGCGGCGTGATTGCAAGCGCGGTGCCGATCGTCAAGGCCGCGCTGGCGGAGCTGTCGGCCGCGTGGCCGCGCGCCAGGTCGTTCGGCGAATTGGCCCAGGCCGCCGCGGCCGCCATCGCGGCCGACTCAACCGAATGCGATTCGCCGACGCCCGAGCAGCAAGACGTTTTGGCACACAATCTGTCGCACTGCCTGGCCACGGGTTTCGTCGAAGTCAAAAGCGACCCGGATCATTTTGTCACGACGCTCGCCCCATGCCCGAGGGCCACCCGGCTGTCGCGCCTGCAAGCCGAGACGTCCTCGCGCGTCACCAACCGGCGTCACGAGTCGATCATCCTCGACAGGACGTCGCAAAACCTGCTGCCGTATCTGGACGGAGAGCACGATCGCGCGGCCTTGCTGCGGCTGCTGGAGACGGCCGTCGATCGTGGACAGCTATCGATCCTGATGGACAAGATTCCCGCCAGCGGCAGCCAGGCGGCCGGCGGAATTCTCCAGCGGGCGCTCGACGAAAGCCTGGTCAGGCTCGCGGCCTACGCCCTGCTGATTGGTTGAACACGGCCTCGAAGTACACGGCCTGGAAGTACACGGCCTCGAAATACACGCTCCCGAAAAAACCGTGTCCGATGTCCCAAAACCCACCCGCCGATTCCGACCCGGCTCTCTTGGCGAACCCGCCGATCCCGCAATCTCGCTGCGAGTATTTGTGGACGATCGCCCGAGTCCGCGGCATGCAGCCGGCCGACGTCGAAAGTGCCCGCGTGTTGGAAATGGGATGCGGCGCCGGCGCCAATCTCATTCCTCAGGCCGAGCGGAATCCGCAAGCCACCTTTCTGGGCATCGACGACTCTGGGCAAGACGTCTCGGCCGCGCTTGCGACGGTTCAGGCCCTGGGCCTGTCGAACGTCGAGTTTCGCCAGCAAAGCCCCGCCGATCTTGCCGGCCAGACGGACAGGTTCGACTATGTCATCGCCTCGGGCCTCTACGCGCGGCTCGACGCCGCCGCACGCGACCGATTTCTCGACGTTTGTCGGCAATGCCTGGCGCCGCAGGGCGTCGCATTCATCGACTACGACGTCACCCCGGGCTGCCACGTCCGCGACGCACTGCGCAATGATGCTCTACGAAGCGCGCCTCGACAGTGGCGTCGAACAGCGGCTGTCCCAGGGTCGCACGCTGCTGGAATTTCTGCAGGCGTCGCTTTCCACCCACGAGAATCCTTATGGCGAAATGCTGCACGGGGAAGTCGACCAACTGCTGAAGCAGTCCGACGCCTGGATCCGCCGGAATGTTCTGGAAGCGGCCAGCGACCCGGTCACATTCCGCCAATTCGTCGCCGATGCCAAGCGCCACGCGCTGGAATTCCTGGGCGACGGCGCGGTCGGACTCCGCTACACCGACGTAATGTCTCCCGAAATCGAAAGTCGCCTTGAGACCATCGCGTCCGATCCGCTCCAGAAGGAGCAATACCGCGACCTGCTGCGAAACCGGGCGCGCCGACAAGCCCTGTTGTGCCACGATGGCGTCCCCTTGCAGCGGACGCTTACGACGGAACATCTGCGCGGCCTGTATCTCGAAGCCCTGCTGACCCCCGACGACCCGGAGGCCAGAATCGACTCGACGCGGCTCGAACGTTTCGTGTCGGTCGGCGGACCGGCCGTGTCAACCACGGCGCCGTTGATCAAGGCGGCGCTGTCGCATTTGACCGCGATCTGGCCCGACACGATCGTCTTCGAGGACCTCGCCGCCGAAGCCTGGGCGCCGTTGGTGCCGCTGCTCGACCTGGCACCGGCCATTTCGCCGGCCGAAGCGCAGCGCCTGCACGAAAACCTGCTGCAATGCTGCGCCGAGGGAATCGTGCGGGTGCACGGCAAGCCGCCGAAATTCGCCACCCACGTCACCGATCGGCCCACGGCCAGTCCGCTAGCCCGCTGGCAGGCCGCCCACGGCAACCTGGTCACCAGCCGCCGCCATCAGGCGGTGCCGCTGAACTACTTCGACCGGCACGTGATCCAGCTTTTGGACGGCACGCGCGGCGTCGCCAAGTTGCTCGACTACCTGTCGGCCTCGGCCCTGGTCGGCAAGCTCGTCGTCGTCGAAGACCAGCAGCAAGTGCACGACGCCGACCGCCTGCGGAAGATTCTCGAGGATGCGTTGCCGCCCAGTTTGGAGCGCCTGGCGCACAACGCGCTTTTGATCAGCTGACCGCCGTGCCGGCGTAGCCGCCCGTGAGCGCCAATCCGAAAGCCGCTGGGGACTGTCCCGATTTTGCGCAGTCCTCGGAGCAAAATGGGACTGTCCCCCTGTCCCCCCTGCGGCCTTCGGATACGTTTTCAGCCGCGCAGCGCCGCCAGCAGCATCGCGGGCAGCTTCCACGCCGATGGCTTGCAATTCAAGTCGAGCACTTTCCAGGCCAGCGGCTCGGGCCGGCGATGCGTCGGAAACCACAAGGGCTTGGGCGCAATCACCAGCGGGCCCTGCAACACGGTTTTTTGTACTCCCTCGAGCAGGAACGTGTTGTGCACCGAGCCAATGCCGCTTTGCGCGTCGGCCAGCGTGGCCGTCGGATAGCCGCCCCAGGGAGGGCTCATCATCGCATACACCAATGCCGGCCAATGGTTCACTCCCACCGCGCCGTAACGAAGCCGGGCCAACGCCGCTTGAAAACAGGCCTCGCCCTCGGCGCCGCGGCGGAAGCTCGGATGCACCGTCAGCGCGGCGCTCAGCGTGCCCCACAGCTTTTCATTGCAGAAATCGACCGCCGAGGCCAAAAACTTCCGCTCGTCGCCCCCTTCCAAGCCCGTCTCGGCGCACACGCACACGAACGACTCCTCGCAAAACAACTGTGGCGAAGTGTGCAAGTCGGCATCGCGCAGCAGCGTCCAGGGCAGCGCGTCGCCGGCATTAGACTCCGCCTGCCGCCCCGAAAATCGGCCGTATCGCTCGACCGCGCCCGGGTAGTACGCCCGCCGCCTCGGAACCTGCGCCAACACCTCTTCGACCAGGTCGAGAAACTGCCCTCGCTGCGGCCACGCCTTCGACGTAACGATCATCTTCGTGGCCACGCAGTTGAACGACGCGTTGTTGGTGATCGAGCCGGCCACGTTTTCGGCCTGAAAGCGCAGCTGTTTGAGCGAATACGGCCCGGGCACGATGATCCAGGGACTCACGTTGCCCAATTCGCTGGTGATCGGCTTGCGCAACAGCGGATCGTTGTCGCGCTTGCGTCGCTCGCGCTCGGCACCCGCCGGGCCCCACACGATCGCGTCGTGCGAATGAATCGAGCCAGTAATGTGCACCTCGTCGACTTGCCGATGGTTGACCGCGGCCGATCCCACGTCGGCCCCGCCGTAAATGATTCGCACGAAGCCGGCCTCGATCAGCCGCGCGAAGAGCCGCTCGAAAGATCGGGCCCAGGTAGTCGTTGACCGGGTTCATCTTCAACAGCACGACGTGCCCATCCTGAAAGATCTTGGAGATTGCGTCGGTGGCCGGAATGCTCGAGACGTTGCCGGCGCCCAGCACCAGCACGCAGCGGGCCGGCCGAGGATTCTTGAGTTGGCTGCCCAGCTTTTCCAAATCGCCGCGAGTGATGTTCGGCGCCAGCCACGCTTGCGCCTTGAACCCCGCGAACACGATCGGATCGAACAAGCCCGCGACCGGCATCACCTGCACGCGCAGCCCGCCGTCGGGCCCTTGCTCCGCGCGTCGCGGGCAACCTGATGTGCCCCGTCGCCAGCACGGCCTTGATAGTTGTTGCAGCAACAGCCGCAGGTGCCGCGCCGTCGGCAACCGGCCCGGCCGTGACCTCTTCGGCTCGCAGGGGGCTGCCGGGCGCGATGCCCTTGGCCTCGCACGCCGCGTCGACCCACTCGGGCGCCAACTGTGGCACGCGCGTGCAGGCAATCCTCCAACAGCGCGATCCGCTCGACCAGGCCCAGTGCGGTCAACTTCACTTTCGCGGCGGTCAAATCGGTCAGCGATCGATCGAGCTCGTCGGTCGTCGCGGACGATCGGTCAAGCGTTACGGTGGACATGCGGACACCTCGCTTTTCGTGGACGTGCTCGGCCTCTTTCGCCGGCACGTGGCTCATGAACCACTCGCCCAGCGCGCAGATGGTCAGGCTAGGGTTGACGCTCAAATTGACCGGCACGATCGAGCCGTCGGTCACGTAGAAATTATCATAGCCGAATACTCGGCCGAACTTGTCGATCACGCCCTGCGCGGGGTCGGCCGCCATCGGGCAGCCACCCAATATATGGGCTGTCGAGGTCAGATTGAACACCACCTCGCCCCAGCCGCCGGCGGCGTCTCCCTCCATCTTCTCGGCCAGCCGCTCGGCCACCTCGTTGGCGACCGGAATAAACTTCGGCACCTTTTCGGCCGAATTCCACACCGAGTCCAGCCGCCGCGAAAACGGCCAGAACCAACGCCGCGGACAGGCGAAAGCTCATGTGATTCGGCAACCGCTGCATGACCAGCAAAATGCCGGTCCGCCGGGCCCAGCCGAACGGATTGCTCAACCGCAGAAACTTCAGCGGATGCCGCGCGATTTCGCCCGCCAATCGCAGCCAACGGGGCCACGGCGGCCCTCCGCCCACCAGCGTCGTGCACAACAGCGACATGAAATCCTGGCCGGCGCCGTAACGAACCATTTCGATGTGCGTTTCCGGACTCGGGTCGAAAGCCCGAGGCAATCGCGATGCCGCGCGAATAGTCGACGTCGCGCCGCCGGCTGGTGCCGGCGACCAGCGCCTCGCTGTTGGTGCGCACGTACGTGCCCAGCCCGGAGGAAATTCTCGGCAACGATCCCCGCTCCTTGCACTTCAGCAACAGCGGCACGGTGCCCAACACGCCGCCGGCCAACACGATGCCGCGAGCACGCAGCGTGCGCCGCCGCTTGAAGAACCAGTCGGTGATTTTTTGCGTCTCGATTTCGTATCCGCCGCCGGCCAGCTCGCGAATGTCGAGCACCTGGTGTTCGGGGATGATCTGCACGCCGAGCCCCTCGGCGAGATACAGATAATTTTTGTCCAGCGTGTTCTTGGCGTTGTGCCGGCAGCCGACCATGCAGCCGCCGCACTGCACGCAACCGGCCCGCTCGGGCCCGCGTCCGCCGAAGTACGGATCGCTCACCGTCTTGCCCGGCTCGCCGAAAAACACGCCGACTTCGGTCGGATGGACCGTGTCGCCGCGCCCCATCTCCTCGGCAATCTCGCGCAGCAGGTGATCGGCCTCGGTCGGGCACAGCGCCGTCGTCACGCCCAACATCCGTTGCGCCGTGGCATAGTGCGGCGCCAGCAGGTCTTTCCAATCGCCCAGTGCGCTCCAGCGCGGATCGGCGAACACCTCGTCGGGCGGCACCAGCAGCGTGTTGGCATACACCAGACTTCCGCCCCCCACGCCGCAGCCGTGCAGAATCATCACGTCGCGCAGCATCGTGATCGCCTGAATCCCAAAACACCGCAGCACCGGCGCCCACAGATACTTGCGCACGTTCCAATTGGTTTTCGGAAAATCGCCGTCGCGCCACCGCTTGCCCCGCTCGACGACCGCCACCGAGTATCCCTTCTCGGCCAGCCGCAGCGCCGCCACACTGCCGCCGAACCCCGAGCCAACGATCACGTAATCGAAGTCGAAGGGTTTCGCAGGTGGGTCCGTATGGTCCAGCTTCATGCGATCCATTTGCACTCAAATCCACGGACAATGCAAGTCCGCCACGTCATGGTTATTGAGTGCGCGGGCCGTTCCAGGCTCGTTTCGCTTTCAAAACGGGGTGCCACTGCTGGCTTGTGCAGCAGTGCCTTGCGGACCTCGCCGTGCCGTTTGTCACGCTCGCTTCGCGCTGACTAGAATGGACGCTCTCGCGGAGACACTCACTTGCCCTATCACAGCACCATCGGCGGCCAGCGGTTTGCATTCGCCGACTTGCGCGAATTGCTCGCCAAGGCCAACGAAGAAAAATCGGGCGACGCCCTGGCCGGAATCGCCGCCGGCAGCCAGCGCGAACGCGTGGCCGCCAAGCGGGCCCTGGCCGACGTGCCCTTGAGCGAAATCGTCGAGCAGCCGCTGATCGATCCTGACCGCGACGAAGTCAGCCGCCTGATTCTCGACACGCTCGACCGCCCGCGATTCGCCCCCATCGGCAGTCTCACGGTCGGCGAGTTTCGCGAATTTCTGCTCGACGACGCCACCGATGAACACTCCCTGCACGAGCTGCACCGGGCAATCCTGCCCGAAATCGCGGCGGCGGTGGCCAAGCTGATGAGCAACAAGGACCTGGTGCTCGTGGCCGCAAGATTCGCAACGTCACGCGCTGCCGCAACACGATGGGCCAGCGCGGCGTGCTGGGCATGCGCGCTGCAACCCAACCATCCGGCCGACGACCTGGGCGGCATCCTGCTGTCGGCGGTCGACGGACTGCTGTTCGGCTGCGGCGACGCCGTGATCGGCGTCAACCCGGCCATCGAGTCGGTCGACACGGTGGCCGCCATCCTGCGCGGGCTCGACCGCCTGATCACCGCCTCCGGCGCCCCCACGCAGCACTGCTGCCTGGCCCACATCACGACGCAGCTCGCCGCGCTCGACCGCGGCGCGCCGGTCGATCTGCTGTTCCAGTCGGTCGCCGGCACCGAAGCCGCCAACGCCAGCTTCGGCATCAACCTGGCCCTGCTGCGCGAAGGGCGCGAGCGGGTGCTGGAACATCACCGCAGCGCGCGACGTCGCCTGGGTCGGCGAGAACGTGATGTACTTCGAAACCGGCCAGGGCAGCGCGCTGTCGGCCGACGCCCATCACGGCGTCGATCAGCTCACGCTCGAAGCCCGGGCCTACGGCGTGGCCCGGGCGTTCGATCCGTTCCTGGTCAACAGCGTCGTCGGCTTCATCGGGCCGGAATACCTCTACGACGAGCGGCAGATCATCCGCGCCGGCCTGGAAGATCACTTCATGGGCAAGCTGCTCGGCCTGCCGATGGGCTGCGACGTCTGCTACACCAACCACGCCGACGCCGATCAGAACTCGGCCGACAACCTGATGCTGCTGCTCACCGCGGCGGGCTGCAACTACTTCATGGGCGTGCCCTGCGCCGACGACGTGATGCTGAACTACCAATCGACCAGCTATCACGACGGCGCCGCGATGCGAAAGCTGTTTGGCCTGCGGCCCGCGCCGGAATTCTTGGCGTGGCTCGAAGAGCGCGGCATTTTTCGCGAAGGGCAATTGGCGCTGGCCAACGCGACAAGTCATCCGCTGCTGACACAAATCGACGCAGTCCTCAAAGATCCGCTGCCGGCCAACTGATTTGAAGAATCGCCCATGCCGCCGAAATCCAAGCCCGCCGACGACTCGCTTCCCAGCCCGTTGGCGGTCGAAGCCCTGGCCGCGCTGCGGGCCCGCACGCCGGCTCGGCTGGTCGTCGGCCGCGCCGGGGCCGCCTATCGCACGGCCACGCAACTCGACTTGCGCGAAGACCATGCCATCGCCGTCGACGCGGTGCACGCGGAGCTCGATTTACTCCGCGACTTCGGCCAAGAATTCATCGCGCGCCACGCACTGTTCGAAATCATCACACAAGCCGCCGACAAGTCGCAGTACTTAAAACGCCCCGAATTGGGCCGCAAGTTGAGCCCCGCGTCGCTGGCCGTACTGACCGAAAACTGTCCACGCGGCGTCGATCTGCAAGTCGCGATCGGCGACGGCCTGTCCGCCGCCGCCGTCGCCGCGCAAGTGCCCGCTTTGTTGCCGCTGCTCGAAGCCGGCGCCAAGTCGCGCGGCTGGACCTTCGGCCGCCCGTTCGCCATTCGCTACTGCCGCGTCGGCGTCCTCAACGACGTCGGCGCCGCTGCTCGATCCCCAAATCGTCGTCCTCTTGATCGGCGAGCGCCCCGGCCTGGGCACCGCCGAAAGCCTCTCCGCCTACCTCGCCTTCCGCCCCCGCCCCGGCCACACCGACGCGCAGCGCAACCTGGTCTCCAACATCCACGCCCGCGGCATCACCCCCGCAACCGCCGCCCACCGCATCCTGGCCTTGTCCGACGCCATGCGCCAAACGCAAACCAGTGGCGTCGCGATCAAAGAGCAATTGCCCGCCGCGCTTACTCCCTCTCCCGCCGGCCCGCGGCGAGCTTCGTCGAGCTGGAGAGGGCCGGGGTGAGGGTGCCTCGACTCTCGGCGCAGCCCAGTAGTTCAGCGCTCCTCGTGCGTGCCTGCGCGAGCCGCTGGCGGACAAGTATTCATCGTCGATTCGTTGTCCCGCAAGCGGAGTAACCCTCGCACCCGACGCCGCAGGCGTCGAACATGCCAGCCCTGGGCAACGCCCAGGGGATTCCGTCGCGGTGCACCATCAAAGCCCTGAAAGGGCGACACAACGCGCGATTCAAAAGCCTGTGTCGCCCTTGCAGGGCTTGATTCGATCAATGGTCCCCACGTTCACCAGGGCGTTGCCCTGGCCTGACATGTTCCACGCCTACGGCGTGCATTCGCGGGCAGGACTTTGCCAGGAAATCCACGTCATACGCGTGGCGCCAGTGAAAACGCGCCACATCAAAAAGCGGACCTGATGGCTCTTCGTCCGTTCCTCGTTCGTCCGTCCCTGAACCCTGAACCCTGAACCCTGAACCCTGAACCCTGAACCCTGAACCCTATCTGCAATTCTCGGGGGGTGGCCGGAAACTTGTGTTGAAATCGAGCCGCCACTTTTGGTAATACTGCATCCAGCTGAGACGGACTGTCACTTCAGATCTGGGTCAATGGACGTTAGGCCTGCTTGTTCTTGGGCCCCTGGCGTTCAAAGTCTTCTCGAAAGCGAAGGCTGCACCAGTTGAGCTGCTTGGCATTTTTCGGACAGGTCATTCTCTTAAATCAGGGGTGGTTGTTTAGGGTTTCAAAATGGTGGGGGCTGAGGTAGTCGAGGGCCGAGTGTCGGCGCTCGGTGTTGTAGTAGGCGAGGTAGCTGGCGATGTCGGTGCGGGCGTGGATCACGTTGTCGTATTCGGTCATTTCCAGCTCGGTCTTGATCGTGCCGAAGCAAGATTCCATGAAGGCGTTGTCGTAGCAGTTGCCGGCACGGCTCATGCTCTGGCGCATGGCCGCGCGGCGAAGCACAGCGCGATAAGCGTGGCCGGCATATTGCCCGCCGCGGTCGCTGTGATGGATCAAGCCACGACGCGGTTGGCGAGAACGGATCGCTTGCTGCAATGATTCCAGGATGAGCGACTCGCCCATCGACTCGGCCAGTTCCCAGCCGACGACGCGGCGCGAGAAGCGATCCATCGTGAGGGCCAGGTAAGCAAAGCGGCTGTTGGCGAGAGGAATGTACGTGATGTCGGCGACCCAGACTTGATTGATGCGATCGGGCGGCGCAGCATCGAGGAGCAGGTTGGGACTGTAGCCCAGCGTGTGACGGCTGTCGGTCGTGCGGGGTACGAACGACTGCGGCTGAATGGCTCGCAAGCCCTGGTTTTTCAGGAGTTTTGCCACCCGGTCAACGCCGCAGCGCTGGCCCTGGGCCGCCAGCTCGACGGCGATCCGGCGGGCGCCGTAGCGGCGGCGATGCTTCCAAAAGGTGTCGGCCACAAGGCGCGTCAGTTCGCGGTCTCGCCGTTGGCGAGCGGTTTCTAATTCGCTTCGCCAGGCGTAAAAGCCCGCGCGGCTGACATCCAGCGTTTGGCAGACGGAAGACAAAGAGAAGATTCCTGGAGAGAGAAGAAGATCAATCACGACGTACTGGTCGGCTACCCGCTGCGGCTTAAGATGCTCAACGCTTTTTTTAAGATGTCTCGTTCGCGCTCCACGCGGCGCAGCTCGTCTTCGAGTTGGCTAACCCGATCGCCGAGTGTCCGAGCCGCCGGGCCTGCACGCCCGATGACCTCTTTTTTCCAGCGATACAACAGGTTCGCACTCGACAGCCCGAGCCGCTCTGCCACGGAGGTGACCGAATGACCATCCAGCACCATTTGCACCGCCTCCTGTCGGAACTCCTGCGAGTAACTTTGCCGCTTACGCGCTCTGCGCAGACCACGCTTCCTGGTCATCAAACAGTCCTCCTTCACCCCTTGAAAATAAGGAGTTGGACTGTCCACTAAAAGGCAGGCACCTCAAGTGGTATTTGACTGCCTCGAAGCGCGTGGACGCGATCTGCGTGCCGGAGGCTCGCGAGCCGTTTTGGGAATGTCCGTGTGGCCACGGCGTTGAACCCAGGGATGCGGTCGGCATCTTGGACTGGGCAGTACAACGTCTCCGTGGGAAGCTCCGGTACCGACCCGCTGCAATGCTGCTTCCTCCGCCGAAGCTCTTTTTGCAGTACAAGAACCGCTTCGGATCCCCGGATGGGAGCAGCGGCGCACGAATCATTTTTAAGTCGCACTCGCGCGATTCAACGTCGCGCTGCGCGCCGGGCTTTTTAGCCCTGGCTGACGGAGAAGAAGAAAAAAGAATTTTTGCCACAGAGCACACAGAGCACACAGAGCACACAGAGCACACAGAGCACACAGAGCACACAGAGGACACCGAGACGAAGAAGGAGAAGAAGGAGAAGGAGAAGAAGAAGGAGAAGAAGGAGATGGGGTTACGAAGCAGGAAGTGGGCTACGAATTCCATTGCCGTCGTCTTTCATCCTTCTCTGTGGCCTCTGTGTGCTCTGTGGCTAAGGTTTTTCCGCCTTCGTTCTTCATCCTTTATCCTTTCGACTCACACCGCGTTGACGATATTCCGCAGCGGCAAACCCAGTAGCGCCCGGCGGCAGGCTTCGCTTCCTTTGACGCGCATGTCGAGCATGCCCTCTTCGCTGTAAAACGCGGCATGCGGATTGACGATCACGCGATGGTACGCCGGGTGATCTGGATTTCGCCAAGCGACCAGCAGCGGCTGATCCTCGGGCGGCGGCTCTTGCTCGAGCACGTCGATGCCAGCGCCAGCCAACTGGCCCGAGGCGATCGCGTCGGGTATCGCGGCCACGTCGACCACTCCGCCCCGCGCGGTGTTGACCAGAAACGTGCCGCGCTTCATCTTGGCGATCGTCGCGGCGTTCATCATGTGATACGTCTCGGCCGTCAGCGGGCAGTGCATGCTCACGACGTGTGCCTCGGCCAGCAGCTCGTCGAGCGTTTCGACGCGGCGAATGCCCAGCGATTTGTCGCGGCCGTCGGGCACGTACGGGTCGTAGAACACGACGTCCATGCCCAGCGCCTTGGCGCGCAGCGCGGCGGCCGAGCCGATGCGTCCCAGCCCGACGATGCCGAACACGCGGCCGCGCAATCGCCACACCGGCGCCGCCTGCTTGTAGATCCATTCGCCTTGGCGGTCGCGCAGCCGCGAATTGAACAGCGTCAGGCCGCGCGTCAGGGCCAAGGTCATGCCGATGGCCGTGTCGGCGACTTCCTCGGTGCCATAGTCGGGCACGTTGGCCACCGCGATGCCGCGCTGCCGGGCCAGTTTCCAATCGACGTTGTCGTAGCCTACGCCACAGCGCACGATCAGCTTGCAATCCTTCAGTCGGTCGATTGTCTTGGCCGTGATCGAGACGGTGTGATACATCATGATGGCGGCGGCTTGCTCGATCTTGCCGACCAGCTCGTCTTCGCTCGACGCGTCGAGGGCCACGATGTCGGCGAGCTCGCCCAAAATGCGCCGTTCGGTCTCCAACGGCCCGGCAACAAAGTCGGTAATCATGACCCTGGGTCGGGTGCTCATCGACGCGTATCCTCCCTTTCCCTGCCCGCCCAAATTGCTCGTCGAGAGCCCTTGGGTCGTAGCCTCGATTGTGTCCATCAGTGCCGCCGCGAGTTTAGCCCAAGGCCGCCGCGGCGCACAAGGATAAATGGACACGATAAAGGGTTACGGCCAGCGGTCTTTCAACGCATAAAACTCCTTGCATTTGAGCACGTTACGCGTCATAATCGACGTCAGCCTACCCGCGCAAAAAAATCGGCCGCGAGAATTGCCCCAGCGGTTTCTCACGCCGTCGAGAGTACGCGACATCCTGCCCCACCGACTGCCCTACCAAAATACCTGCAATTGGACGAACAACGCCTCCTCGGCGCACCTGACGACAAGATCTTACCGAACGAATCGCCGCCTGCCGTTGGGCCATGCCGGCGAGTCGCTCGGACGGCGGTTTGGACCTTCTTCCTTCACCACGCTCATTCCAGGTAAATCCACAATGGCCAAGCAATTTGCCATGCGCCTGCACGCGGTTCGAAGCCTTCGCCCCTTTGCGGTCCCTGTGACCTTGGCCCTGGTGACGGCAGCCCTGGTCTGCGGACTGGCGACCAGTTCGGCCCTGGCCTCGCTGCCGGTGGCGCGCTTGTTTTCGGTCTTTCCCGCCGGCGGCAAGCAAGGCACCGCCGTTGAAGTGACGATCGCGGGCGCCGACCTGGAAGACGCCGCGAAGCTGCACTTTTCGACGCCCGGAATTACGGCCGTGCAAAAGACCGTGCCGCCCGGATTGGGCGAGACGGGGCCTCAAGGCGTCCCGGGCCAGTTCACTGTCACGATCGCCGCCGACGCCAAACCGGGCATCTGCGAGGTGCGGGCGATCGGCAAGTACGGCGTCTCGAACCCGCGCTCGTTCGTCGTCGGAACGCACAACGAGATCGTCGAAATCGAACCGAACAACACGCAGGCGCAAGCCACCGACGTGCCGCTGGGCACCGTCGTCAACGGCCAGTCGAATGCCGCCACCGACCAGGACTACTTCAAGTTCAATGCCACCAAAGGCCAGCGCGTGATCGTCGACTGCTGGGCCTACCGCATCGACTCGCGGATGGACGCCACGCTGATTCTGTACGACGCGGCCGGCAAGGAACTGGACCGCAATCGCGACACCAATCGCCGCGATCCGCTGTTGGACTTCACCGTGCCGGCCGATGGCACTTACTATGTCGAGGTGCACGATTTCCTGTATGCCGGCACCAACGAACATTTCTACCGCTTATCGATCGGCACCGCGCCGTATCTCGACTTCGTCTTTCCGCCCGCCGGCCTGCCGGGCTCGACGGGCTCGTACACCTTGTTCGGCCGCAATCTGCCCGGCGGCCAGCCGACGAAACTGGTTGCCGCCGACGGCAAATCGCTGGAGTCGCTGGCCGTGCAAATCGCGCTGCCGGCCGACGCGAGCGTGCAGAATCTCGACATCGATTCGGTCGTCGAGACCGACGAGTCGGGCATCGACGGCCTGGCTTACCGCCTGACCACGCCGCAAGGGCTGACCAATGCGGTGCCGTTGGGTTTTGCCACGGCGCCGGTCATCGCCGAGCAGGAGCCCAACGATGATCCGATGAAGGCCCAAGCCCTCACCGTGCCCTGCGAATACGTCGGCCAGTTCTATCCGCAGACCGACCGCGATTGGGTCACGATCCAGGCCAAAGCCGGCGAAGCCTTGTGGATCGAAGTCTTTTCCCAGCGGCTCGGCCTGCCGACCGATCCCTTCCTGCTGGTGCAGCAAGTGACCAAGAACGACAAGGGCGAGGAACAGGTCAAGGAGATTCAGGGCACCGACGACTCGCTGGAAAACCCGCCCGGCAATCCGTTCTTGACGTCGTTCGACATGAAGACCGACGATCCGGCGTTTCGCTTCGTGGCGCCGGCCGACGGAACCTATCGCATCATGGTCCGCAATTTGTCGAACTATTCGCGCCCCGATCCGCGTTTTGTCTATCGCTTGGTCATTCGTCCGGCGGCCCCCGATTTTCGGGTCGTCGCCCGCCCGCGATTGCTGCCGTTCAGCGCCGATCCGAACATGAACCCGCCGACGGTGTGGAGCCCCCTGCTGCGCAAGGGCGGAACCGAGGCGATCGACGTGATGGTCTTTCGCCGCGACGGCTTTGACGGCGAGGTTCAGATCACCATTGACGGCTTGCCCGCCGGCGTCACGTCGGCGCCGGTCACGGTCGGCCCCGGCCAGTTTACCGGCGTCGTCGTGCTGGCGGCGGCCGAGAACGCGGCCGAGTCGATGAGCCTGATCACGATCCTGGGCAAAGCCAAGATCGGCACCGCCGAAGTCGTCCGCGCCGCGCGCACCGCCGCGATGGTCTGGGGCGGACAGCTTAACGCGATCACTCCCCGCTCGCGTTTGACGCGCAATCTGGCGCTGGCCGTTAGCGGCGGCGAAACGGCGCAGTTCTTCATCGACGCGGGCCAGAACCTGGTGCTGGAAATGTGCAAGGGGGGCAAAGTTCAGGTGCCGCTCAAATTAGTGCGTCGCGGCGATTTCAAGGGGGCCGTGGCCCTGGCTCCCTCGTCGCTGCCGCCCAACGTCAAGCCGGCGACCGCCAACCTCGACGCCAACGCCGCGGCGGGAAACCTGGAAATCAATCTGCCGGCCAACGTCCCGGTCGGCACCTATTCGTTCGCGGTGCTGGGCACGACGCAAATCAGCTACGCGCGCAATCCCGAGGCAATTAAAGCCGCCACCGATCGCAAGGCCGCCCTCGACAAGATCGTCGCCGATCTGACGGCCGCCGCCAAAGCTGCCACCGAGGCCAAGACCGCCGCCGAAAAGAAGGCCACCGAGATGACCGCCGTGCTGGCCAAGTCGCGCGAGACGGCCCAAGCCGCCGAGAAAGCGGCCGTCGACGCCGCGGCCAAAGCCAAAGCCGCGGCAGATGCCAAGGCTGCTGCCGAAAAAGCAGCCGCCGATGCCGAAGCCCAGGCCAAAGCCGCCGCCGAAACCAAAGCGGCCGCCGCCAAAGCCATGGCCGATGCTGAAGCGCAAGCCAAGGCCGCTGCCGACGCCAAAGCCGCCGCCGACAAAGCGGTCGCCGACGCCGACGCAAAAACCAAGGAGGCCGCGGCCGTGCAGGCCAACGTAGTCAAAGCCGTGGCCGACGCCACCGCCAAGGCCAAGCCAGCCAACGTCAACCTCGCCGCGCCCTCGACCACGGTCACGCTCAAGGTCACCGCCGCGCCGATCACGATGGCCGTCGCGCCGGCCGCAGCGACGGTCAAACAGGGCGCGAGCGTCGAGCTTCCGCTGGCAATCACCCGGCTATACGGCTACGCCGACGCGGTGCAGATCAAAACCAAATTGCCAGACGGGCTCAAAGGTCTAAAGGTCGCCGACGTGGCAATTGCCAAGGATCAGCCGGCCGGCAAACTCGTCGTCGAAGCCGCCGCCGACACTCCGCTCGGTGTGTACACGCTCTCCGTGCAAGCGATCGCCAAATTCAACGGCCAGGATCTCAGCGTGACGCAAGACGTCGCCGTGACGGTCGAAAAAGCCGACGCGCCCAACTAGTGCTGCTGCGACATCGGACGCCGGGCGCTAACGCGAGCTTGTCGCCACCACCGCGGCCAATTGTGTCGCCATCCGCTCGAAGACGTCGGACCAATCGTCCAGCCGGGTCTGGCGGAACAGACGCATCGTTGGATACCAGGGCGAGTCCTCGCGATCTTGCAGCCAGATCCAGGCGGCGCGGCGCTTCAGAGCGAGCCACACCGGCACGCCCATGCCACCCGCTAGATGCGCCAGCGACGTGTCGTCGGTGATCACCAGATCCAAGTTGGCCATGATGGCCGCCGTGTCCATGAATGGCCCGTGAATCCGGTCGACTTCGTCGCCCAACTCGACGATCCTAAAGCGTTGGAAATAGGCTGCCCGTTCGTCCGGTTGGACGTCGCTTTGCAAGCTGAACAGCGTCGTGCCTGGCACCCGGGAGAGCGGTTCGAACTCGGCAAGCGGAATCGACCGCCTGCCCGCCACCGACGCCGGGCTGCCGCGCCAATGGATGCCGATCTTCAAGCCGCGATAGGCGCGCAGCCTGTCGCGCCATAGCGCGACGAGTTCGCCGCGGGCTGCCAGATAAGGCACCGAGGTGGGAATCGTTTCAAACGCGGTGCGAAAAATTCCCGGCAAACTGAATATCCGCACGTGCAGGTCAACAACCGGCGGACTCGCCTCCGTCGAGACCAGTTGCTTGAACCCCGATTGTTCGAGCAAGGGCATCAAGGGAGGCTGGACGGCGACCCACACATCGCCGCCGCGCGCCGCGATCAGTGGCACGTAACGGATGAGCTGCAGAGTGTCTCCCAACCCAAACTCCGGGTGAATTAGAATTCGCCGCCCCTGCAAGTCCTCGCCCCGCCAAAGCGGCTCGGGATGGGGCCGGCTCTCGGGTTTCGCCTTCCGCCGCCATTCATCAAACTCGCCCCAGCCGCCAGCGAAGTCGCCCAACGACAGCTGGATCGCGCCGCGCCAGCCATGAGCCTGCGCGTTGCCGGGATCGAGCTGCAAGATCTGGTCGAACTTCTCCAGCGCCGCCGCCGATTGGCCTTCCTCGAACAAAACGATTCCCAGTTCATGCAGTGCACCGATGTCGGTCGGCTGGATTGCCAGTGCCCGCTGAAGGCAGTCTTTGGCCTCGGCCAGTTTGCCCTGTGCGCACAGCGACGCGCCCAGGGCTGAATGCGCGGCGACAAAATCGGGGCGCAGCCGCACCGCTTCGCGTTGGCAGGCGACCGCTTCGGCAGTTCGCCACTGGTCCTGATAGACCAGACCCAAGTTGCGATGCACCTCCGCACAGCGTGGATCGATTGCCAGCGCTTGCTGGTAGGCCTCAATCGCTTCGTCCAGACGCCCTGCATCGCGCAGGGCACCGCCGAGATAGTTTTGCGCCTCGATGAATTGTGGGTTCTCGCGCACCGCCGCTTGCAACGCGCCAATGGCTTCGTCCCGTTGCCCCTGTGCGTACTGCACGTCGGCCAGCCGATAGTGGGCCTCGGCAAAACCCGGCCGCACCGCGACGACATGCTCAAGCGCTCGCTGCGCCTCGGGCAATTGGCCGCGCAGCTTCAGCAGGGTGCCGAGATGATATTCCGCTTCCACGAAGTCCGCCCGGATGCCCAGCGCCAGGCGAAAGCTGGCGATCGCCTCGTCCGGCCGGTGTTGATTTGCCAACACGAGCCCCAGTTGGTGATGCGCTTCGGCGTTGTCGGGCTCGGCCTCGAGCAATTGTCGGCAGATCGGCTCCGCCGCAGCAAATCGGCCGACGCGCACGTGTTCCTCGGCCTGTCGCAACAATTGGTCCGCCGAGCGTTGGCGCGGCAGGGGTGTCGGCTTGCCGCGGCCGAGCTCCGTGGCCATACGCTCAAAGACTTCCGCCCAATCGTCCAGCCGCGCTTGTCGGAACAATCGGACAGTGGGATACCAGGGGGAGTCGTCGCGATCTTGCAGCCAAATCCAGGCTGCGGCGTAGTTCAAGGCGACCCAGGTGCGCACGCCCAGCCCGCCGGCCAGATGAGCGATCGCCGTGTCGTTGGTGACCACCAGGTCCAGATTGGCCATGATGGCCGCGGTGTCCATGAAGGGTCCCTGTAAGCCGTCGACGTCGTCGCCGAGTTCGATGACCTGAAACCGATCGCGCACGGCGGCCAACTCGTCGGGCCGGGCGTCGCGCTGCAAGCTGAACAACGTCGTGTCCGGCACCCGGGCCAGCGGCTCGAAGTCGGCCAGCGCAATCGACCGCGCATCGAACACCGAAGCCTGGCTGCCACGCCAGTGAATCCCGATTTTGAACCCGGTGTAGCGCTGCAACTTCTCGCGCCACGAGTCGATAAGCTCGTTCTTCGCGGCCAGGTAGGGAATCGCGGTGGGAATCGTTTCGAGCGTGGTGCCGAAGATGCCGGGCAAACTCAAAATCGGCACCTGCACGTCGCATGGCGGCGGCGCGTCGGTGGAAATCAACTGCTTGAATCCCGACTGTTGCAACAGCGGAAGCAGTGCGGGTTGGACGATGACCCACACGTCTCCGCCGCGCGCTTCCACCAGCGGCACATAGCGAATGAACTGCAAGGTGTCGCCCAAGCCCCACTCGGGGTGAATCAAGATTCGCCGGCCCCGCAAGTCGTCCCCCTGCCACATCGGTTCGGGATAGGAGCGGCCGGAAAATTTCGTCTTCCGCCGCCATTCATACTCCGGCCAACCGCCGGCAAAGTCGCCCAGGGTCAGGCGGATCGCGCCGCACCAATAGTGGGCTTGGGCGTTGTCGGGTTGAAGCTGCAAGATTTGCTCGAAAGAAGCGCGTGCCGCCATCCACTGGCCCTCTTGCAACAGAGCCATCGCCAGATTGTGCAGCGCATCGACGTCGGCCGGATTGATTTCCAGTGCCCGCCGGTAGCAGGCTTTGGCCGCTTCCAGCTTGCCTTGCGTCTGCAGCGTCGCCCCCAACGCGTTGTGCGCGGGCGCCAGGCCGGGATCCAGTCGCAACGCTTCCTCCTGGCAATTCCTTGCCTCGTCCGAGCGGCCCTGCGCTTGATACACCAGTCCCAAGTTGCTGTGCGCCGCGGCGCTCGTCGGGTCCAGCGCGAGCGCCTGTTCGAAGGCTTGCGCCGATTCGTCAAGTTGCCCGGATTCGAGCAGCGCGCTGCCCAGGTTGACGCAGGCTTGCAACAGGTTCGGCTGAAGCCGAAGCGCTTCACGGTAGCGCGCGATGGCCTCGCGCAGGCGACCTTGCTTTTCCAGGACGTTGCCCAAGTTGTTGTGGGCCGGCGCGTAGCCGGGTTGAAGGCGCAGCACGTGCCGCAGAAACTCGGCCGCTTCGTCCCAGCGGCCAATGCGTGCCAGCAGCACGCTTACGTCGTTATACGTCTTGGCCTGCTCGGGGCGCAGTCCGATCGCGGCTCGATAACATGCGATCGCCTCCTCGGTCTTGTCCAAGGCTGCGTACGAGGCCGCCAAGTTGATGTGAAACGCGGCCTGACTGCCGTCGATGCCGATGGCCAGCTGGAATTGCTCGACCGCTTGAGCAAATTGACCGCGATGGTGCAGGGCGACGCCCAGCAAATTCAGCGCGTCGACGTTGCGCGGTTCGGCCGCGAGCACTTGCCGGTAGATCTGCTCGGCAACGTCGAGCCGGCCTGCCCGATGATGCTCGAGGGCCTGCCGCAGAAGTTCAGTCGTGGTGATCATCGAAAAAATAGGGACGCGGCTCGACGTGGGTCTTGTTGGGTCGCGCCGGCGGCTTGCGGTCGCCCTTTACTTCCCTTCCAGCAACCCCCGGCCGCGCAGCCAGTCGATGCAGCGCTCGGGCCAGCTTCGCACGGCCGGCAACTTCTGGCCAAGTCCCACTCCGTGGGGCCCTTTCTCATAGACGTGCATTTCGGCCGGCACCTTCGCCTTCTTCAACGCCAAATAAAACGCCACACTGTTCTCCGGGGGCACGCCGGTGTCGGCGTCGGTGTGAAACAGAAACGTCGGCGGCGTCTCGGACGTGACTTGCAGCTCGCTCGACATGCTTTCGACCAGCTTGGGGTCGGGATTGTCGCCCAGCAAGTTCTTCTTCGAGCCTTGGTGCGTGAACGGCGCGGTGAACGAGATCACCGGATAGCAGAGGATCAGGAAATCGGGGCGGCAACCGACGCGGTCGATCGGATCATTCGCGTCGGGCTTGCCCGAGTCAAAGTGCGTGCCCGCGCTTGAGGCCAAATGGCCGCCGGCGGAGAATCCCATGATGCCGATCCGCTTCGGGTCGACTTTCCATTCGGCCGCCCGCGCTCGTACGGTGCGGATCGCGCGCTGCGCGTCATCGAGCGGCGCGGGATGCCGATAGCCGCTCCCCTTGTGACGATATTTGAGTACGAACGCGGCCACGCCGAACGAATTGAACCACTCGCCGACTTCGGTGCCTTCATAACTCATCGCCAGGCCGCCATAACCGCCGCCGGGGCAGATGACCACCGCCGCGCCAGTGGCCTTGTCGGCCGGCGGCAAGCTGACGGTCAACGTCGGCTTGTCGTTGTCGCTGTTGCCATTCGCACCCGGCGCGCCATTGGGCCAAAGCAGCTCGACTTTGGATTCGGCCGCAATGGCCGGCTGCGCCAAACCGGCAAGCAGGCCAAGAACGAACGTCAAGAAACTGGCGCGGCCGAACTCTGCAAATTTCACGGGGCGATCCTTTATCATCACTTGGCGAGCGTCGTCAACTTGTCTTCGGGAAACGTGGTCAGCACGAGATCCTTGAACTGCACCTCTTGCGGTTCCATGTTTGAATGGAGTTGCAGGCCGATGGGCCCTTCTTGAATGCGGTCGGGTTCGGGATCGCGCCAGTCGACAACCTGCACCCCGTTGGCCACCAGCCGCACGCGGTTGCCCTGGGCCAGGATCTCCAATTGGTTCCAATCGTGCTGCTTGCCGACCTTCTTCGCCGGCCCGCCGTCGACTGGCAGGCCCTGGCGGCCGTACAGGTCGTACATTCCCCAACCGCTGGGAAACATCACCAAGTGTCCGGCGTACGTGTAGGGGTCGCCATGATCGGGCGCGACGTGGCCCCACATCGCGATGCCCGAGTGCATTTCGGATTGCGCCAGCTTGACCGTGGCCAGCAGGCGAAAGTCGCTGAACTTGCGTTTGGTAAGCAAGTAGGTGCTGACCTTGACCGGCTGGGTGTTCTTACCCACGATGACGCCATCCTCGACGGACCAGTTCATCTCGTGCCCTTCCCAGCCGTCGAGATTGCGCCCATTGAACAGCTTGATCGTTTCCGACTTGCCGGTCTTGGGCGGAACGTCCGGAGCGTCGGCTGCCCAAGCGGCGCCCGACAGCGCTGTGCTGACGGCAAAACAGCAAATAATCGTGGATGCGCGCAGTCTGCGTGGCATGAATTCAACTCCTCGAGGGGCAAGAGAATCGCGGGCGACTAATGGAGGACGGCCCACATCCTAGCCGCGCGCCGTCGAGCGGGCAAGTTTTGCGGTGCGTCGTCTTCCGGCACCCTGTCAGCCCTCGCGGACCGGATCGTACAGCAACGGAAAGAACTGCCCCTGCATCTTTTGGCCCTTGGGAAGCGGCGGCACGCCCGCGAGCAACTCGTCGTTCGAGCCCGAAACCACTCCGTCGCGAAGCACGTTGATCACGGTCGCCCGGCGCGGCAGGTCGGTCGAATTCTCGTACGAGCCGTGCACCATCAGCGGATGGTGGAACGCGCACTCGCCTCGCTTCAGCTCGATCGCAACCGGCCGAAATGCTCGCTTCTGCTCATCCGACAAGACCGTCTGAATGGCGTTCATGTCGCCGGCCAAGCCGGTGACCGGCAAAAGTTGCCAGCGATGGCTGCCGGGGATGTACTGCAAACAACCGTTGTCGCGCGTGGCATCGTCCAGCCCGATCCAGCACGTCAAGTGGGCCATCGGCTCGGTCCGCGTCCAATAGGAATAATCCTGATGCCAGGCCACGACGCCCCCATGGCGGGCCGGTTTGCAGAACAACTGATCGTGCCAGAATCGCACCGCGCCGCCCAACAGTTGGCTGGCCGGCACCGTGAACGCCGGATGCCACAGGATGTCGTGAAAGCCGGGCGTGATCCGCCACGCTCCCAACGCATGGAACAACACGCGGGCCGGGTCGGGCGACTCGTTCGAGTGGTATTCGTAGAACAGCCCATTGGCCGGATGCGCCGGATCGACCAGCTCGGCCAGCTCGCCGCGCAACACTTCCACTTGGTCGTCGCTGAGCAACCGCACGCCTGCGAGATAACCGCGCTCGTGAAAAAACGCAACTTGCTCGGCGCTAAGCCGGTACTTTCGCGGATCGCGCTTTGCAACTTCGTCCAACAACGGGCCCACCGGTGTGTGTCGCGTCGATAGATCGGTAACGGTAATCACGGCAATCGTTCCCCGTTGAAACCGCGTCACGGCCCTGACGGCACGCGCTGCCGCATGCCACTCACGCATCGCCCACTGCTTCGGACGCCGGCTCGGCAATCAGTTTAGCCAAGTCCAGGCTGCTGATGATACCCACCGGGTAATCGCCCTCGACGACGATGACGCGATGAATATGCATGCGGACCATGCGCGCCGCGACTTCGCTCACGGGCGTCGACGGCACGCACGTAACCACCTCATCGTGCATCGCGTCCTGGACCTTCAGCTTCGATACCTGGTTGCGGAAGCCTTGGAATTCGGCCGATTCATTGTGCTGAAAACCATCCGCCTGATCGTAACCGCGCATTTGATCGGTGACCTGTCCGTCCAAGGAACTCATCAGCACCTGCACGCGGGCAATATCGCTACGGCTCAGAACGCCCACCAGCTTGCCGTGCTCGACCACCGGCACCCCGCTGATGCGGTGCTCGATCAACAGGGATTCGACCTCCCAAAGGTCTTGATCAGGGCCGGCGCAGACCAGCGCCTTGGTCATGATCCGCGACGCCGGCATGGTTTGATAACGCGTCGTCATGGTTTGAAGTGCCTCGGCCGGATTGCGTCGCGTGGCACTACAAGCTGCGAATTCCGCCCTGCGCCGCACGCAATCGAATTCCACCCAGATTATGGCGTGTGCTCGTGCTCGCGGCCAGCACCCCGGGCATTACAAATGCGTCAGTCAACCGACACCCGGCCTCTGCCGACAACTTGTGCCATCGGCCGCGCGCTGCCGGGCGCGAGTTGGCCGGGCGGGCCTCACGAACTCGCCGCTACGGATCCTTTGCGAATCGGACAATCGGGGTCCGCGGTCGCGTTGCGTCGAGACGCGGCACGAGCGCCTCGGGCGGCACGTATCCGTCGATCCGCTCGACGATGACCGCCTGCCGCGAAATCACGAACGTGGAGGGATACATCGTGACGTGCAGTTCCTTGAGCAAAGGCGAGTTGCCGCCCCCGTCGAGCACCAGCGGCACGAACGACTGGTTGATGGTCGCCGCCACAACGGCATTGCCATACGTGCGGTCTTTCATTTGCGTGCAAAAGAGACAATTTCCACGGGTCACGAACACCAGCAACGGCCGCCCGTCGTGTTGCGTCGTCCTCCACGCTTCTCCCACGTCAGTGTGCCACGCAATTTCGGCCGCCCGGGCCCCGACGGTTGCCGTCCCCGACACGACCAACAGCATCGCGATCCATTCGACTCGCCAAATCCAATTCACAATGCACCTCCCAAAAAGGCCACGAGAACGAATCCCTCCATGTATCGAACCGGTGCTGCACCCCAGCGAAGTGAATCGCGCGGTCGCCGACGAAAAATGTCTTATCCATCGCCAGCGTTGTCGACTGTGCCGCGCGTCGTTCTTCGGGCGCTTGTAGGTGTTGCGATGAACTCGACGCGCGAAGCTACGGCGCGAACGCGCGCAAAAAAATACGCGGCGCGATTGGTTCCCGGGCCAATCGCGCCGCGCGGGTTGTAGCAGAGGCTCAACCCTGGGTTAATCTTTGTCGTCCGACACAAACACCAGCATGGAATGATGATCCAGGCACACTCGCCCCAGCGGAGGCGGAATCGGTCCATCCAAGTCCGGATAGATATCATTCGGACTTAGCTGTCGAGTGTCCAAAAACGTCCGCCAAGAAATCGCCTTGGGCAATGCCGGAATCGCAAACTCTCTCGGCTCGGGCCCGGCGTGGAACATCAACAGCACGTGCCGCGCCTTGGGTTGCTCCGGCTCCACCGGCGGAGCCGCGAAAAAGCAGGTCAGGCTCGGGCAGTCGGCCGACCAGTTCTTCTTGCGCCCGTCCGGACCAAACCACAACACGTCGCGCAGCTCGCCCGGCCGCGCCGGCTCGCCGCGCAGAAACTCGATCGCGCCGCACCGCCGGCTGACCGCGTCGAAAGGCAATCAAACTCCTACAATAACGCACCAGACCTGCATTCTTTTCGACCAGCTTCCAATCGAACCACGAGATGCGGTTGTCCTGGCAGTAGGCGTTGTTGTTGCCGCGCTGCGTGCGGCGGCATTCGTCGCCGGACAGCAGCATCGGCACGCCCTGGCTCAGCAGCAGCGTGGCCAGCATGTTCTTGATCTGCCGCAGCCGCAAGCGCTTCGATCTCCGGGCGGCGCGTCGGGCCCTTCGACGCCGTAGTTCGCGCTGTAGTTGTTGTTGTCGCCGTCGCGGTTGTCTTCGCCGTTGGCCTCGTTGTGCTTTTCGCGCGTAGCGTCACCAGATCGTTGAGCGTGAAGCCGTCGTGCGACGTGACGAAGTTGATGCTGTGATACGGCTGCCGGCCGCTGGCCTGGTACAAGTCGCTCGAGCCGGCCAGCCGCGTGGCCAAGCGGCGCCGGTCATGCCCGTGTCGCCGCGCCAGAAGCGGCGCACGTCGTCGCGGTAGTGGCCGTTCCACTCGGCCCAGCGCAGCTGCGCGAACGAGCCGACCTGGTAGGCGCCGGCGGCGTCCCACGCTTCGGCGATGATCTTGCGTGTCGGCCAGCAGCGGATCTTCGGCGATCGGCTCGACCACCGGCGGATTCGGCACCAGCTCGCCGTTGCGGTCGCGGCTGAGGATCGAAGCCAGGTCGAAGCGGAAGCCGTCGACGTGATAGTTGTGCACCCAATGCCGCAGGCAATGGAAGATCATCTCGCGGACGATCGGATGGTTGCCGTTGACCGTGTTGCCGCAGCCGGAGTAGTTCTTGTAATACGTGCCGCCGTCGTCGAGCATGTAGTAGACCGGTTCTCCAGGCCCTTGAAGCTGAGCGTCGGGCCCCAGCTCGTTGCCTTCGGCCGTGTGGTTGAACACGACGTCGAGAATCACTTCGATGCCGGCCGCGTGCAGGGCGCGGACCATCTGCTTGAACTCGCGCACCTGGCAGCCCGGCTCGTTGCCGGCCGCGTAGCCGCGGTGCGGGCGAGAAGAACGCCAGCGGGTCGTAGCCCCAGTAGTTCGGCCGCGGTCCGGCTCGCCCCAAAAGCCGTTGGTCGGAAACTCGTGGACCGGCATCAGCTCGACGGCCGTCACGCCCAGCGATTTCAAGTACGGAATCTTCTCGATGACGCCCAGGTACGTGCCCGGGTGCTCGACGCCGCTGGACGGCCGCGCGGTGAAGCCGCGGACGTGCATTTCGTAGATGATCGTCTCGGACAGGCTCGCGCCGCAGGTGGCGATCGCCTTGCCAATCGAACTGTCGTCGACCACCACGCACTTCGGCGGGCGGATGATGCCGTCGTCCGCCGGCAGAAAGTTGCCGGCCAGGGCCCGGGCGTAGGGATCGATCAGCCGCGCCGGCCGATCGAAGCGCTGGCCCTTGCTCGGGCTCGAACGGGCCGTCGGCCTGGAAGTGGTAGAGCTGGCCGGCCCCGATGCCGGGCACGAAGATGCTCCAGATATCGCCCCAGCGGTCCGTCGCGCGGTCGAAACGATGACCTCCGACGGCTCGCGGTCGTCGACGTCGTCGTACAGCAGCACGCGCATGCCGGTGGCCGAGCGGCTGAAGACGACGAACTGCACGCCGTCATCGTGCAGGATCGCCCCATACGGCAACGGATGATTGAACTGAAGGGTCGGATGCCGATGCAACATGAGCATGGAAGGGCGCTTTGCAGTGTCAATGGTGATGGTTTGCCTCTGCTCCGCAGCAAACATACCACCCACTGGCGCGATTGAGTCTCCAACGCGACCAGAAAATGAAAAAAATCAGTCAAGTTCGCGACCGCGCGCGCCGCATGTCGCGGTCAGGTCGCCCGGCGAAGTCTTGACGTTGGCGCCCAAGCGTGAGCATCGTAGCCGTCGCGCCCTGCGCCTACTCCGCGTCGTCGTGCGCCGTGACGATTCAAGCGACGAACGCCGTACGCCGCTAATGACCGCGAAAGGCCGCATGGCACGTCTCGCAACTTTGCGCGAGACGCTGCATGCCCGATGCCACGCGGGCCGGATCTTTGGCGTGAACCGCAGAGTTTACCATCGCGGACGCGTCGCGCATCTGCGCCAGCACTCGTACCACTTCTCCACTTCGGCCGGCGTCTTGGCATACTCGCTGTCCACCATCGACGCTTGAGCGATCGCGGCCAATGCCGCCGATTGCCCGGCCGATTGCGGCGCCTGCCGCGTCAATCGACTCGGTTCGACTCCGCGCTTCAGCCCCGCGTGAATCAAAGGGACCTGCTTCATCAACGCCGCCAGCGAAGCCGACTTTTCCCAGCGGGCCGCCGCAACCGGTTCGACCGCGCCGCCACGCGCGCGCCGAATCTCACCGAACGCCGCATTGGCTTTCTCGAAACTGTCCTCGGCGACCGCCAACCGTTGTGCAGCGCGCAGCATCATTGGCATCGAAGCTTTTTGCGGATGATCCTGGTCCGACAACGCCAACACCAGCGACAACGCGGCCAGCGTATTGGCGTCCTTGAGTGTGCGGGCCTGCTTGGCCAAATCAAAGTCGGCCGGATCCGCCAACGATTCGGCCACGCGGCCCATGAAGAAGTCGATTTGCTGCAACAAATCCTCAGCCGGAGCAAACGTCGACACTTTCGGAACCGCCGGCGCTTCCGAGAACGCCCTGCTCACCAGAATTCCGCCGCTGGCCAGCAATAGTACCAGTTTCACAACATGAAATCTTGACGCGCGCCTAGGCATCGACTTTTTTCCTTGATGGAGGACCGTCGGCTTGCCGGCTAGTCTGAACCACGCGCCCCACGCATGTCAATCGGCCCCGGGCCCTGCTTCGACACTCAAAGGTGGGGGATTTGAGCGCCCCTCAACCAACGATGGCCGATGGCCGGCGCGCCAGGCTGCCCCAGTGCGGCCGGCCCGCGCCGTGTTGCCCCTGTTGGCCACGATTTGGCCGTAAAACCAGGTCTTTTTCGCCACTCGCGCCCCCCCGCTGCCAAACCCGGTGCGTGGGTTGTTCTTGACCCGCGCCGCGGCCGTTCATCCCCCAAAGCACACGACCACGCTGGGCTGCCATGCGTCCCACCGAACACGCTCAAGGCGCGCTCGAGTTCGCCATCGAGCGGCGACCTGCCTACCGGCCGATCCTCGATTTCACCTTTTTTTGTAAATATTTTCGCGAAGCTAGTTGACATAACCCGCTTATCCGGTTTCAATGTGACTGTCGAGGGATAGCGGAAATTCCACTCAATCTAAAACCCTTTCGCTATCTGTGCATTCGCTTCGATCGTGTCCACCACAAGGTGTCTCCCAATCGCCATCTTCCGTACTCTTGGTAGGAGCCTAGTATGAACCGTCGCTCATTATTCGGCCGTCTCGCTGCCCCACTTGCTCGTCAAACCGCGCAGCGAATGGAGCACTATCGTGCACAAGTCGAGCCGCTGGAAGACCGCAAGATGCTGTCGATCACCAACTACGTCGACGACAACTGGGTTGACATCGACGCCGGCGGAACTGCACCCCTGGCGATTGGCGACACCGTCGTCAGCTCCGCCGATGCGGTGCACAACACGATTACCGCGGTGTACGGCACCGACGCGTTTGGCCACGTTACTGCCGCTTCGATTAGTGGCGGCCCGACAGGCCTCACCGGCGGGGCGCTAATCCACGATGCCATTCAATACGGCCTCGACAACCCGGGCAGCGGCACCACGGTCTCGCTGCTGGAAGGCACTTACAGCGAATCGGATATCGTGATCACGCATACGATGGCCTTCAAGGGGTCCGGCCAGAGCGGCACCACGAACACCTTGATCGTTCCCGATATCGCGTCGAGTCACACCAATCTGACGGAGTTCGGCGCGAATACGCACTCGGGCATTATCATCTACGCGCCCAGCGTGACCGTTTCCAATTTGCACATCAACGGCAGCGGCAATACGCCCCTCGGCACGTTGCAATTTCACCAGGGCATTACAACCCTGTACGACAACCAGGAAGGCAACTCCTACACGGATTTGGTGATTGACGCCACGACCAACACCAAGATCACCAGCGCGGCGCATCCGTTTAGCGCGGCCAGTGCCGGGCAGCAGATCACGATCACCGGCGGCACCGGATTTACCCCGGGCGTGTACACCGTCGTTAGCGTCTCGGGCAGCGTCGCAACGCTCAATTCCTCGGCGGGCACCCTCAGCTCGACCGGCGGTACCGCGACCGGCTTCTACCTGGCCGAGCACGACGCATCGGGAGGGTTCCTGCCGATCATTCAGCTGCGAGGCACGGGCGACACGACCGGCGCTACCACGCAAACGCATCCTCGCTTGATGATCCAAGACGTGACGGTGGAAAACATTTTCTACCACGGCATCACGCTGGCGGCCCCGGGTGGCGTGAATTACGAATTCAATTCGGATTTGGACGGCACGGCGAATGCCGTGGCCCGCGCGACCGTCACCAACGTCGGCGATGCCGGCAACAAGGACGAGTCGCGAATCGGCATTCTGCTGTTGAACATCTATGGCCAGCGACGGTTCCCCGGCGATCACACCGGCGGCAACGTCGACACCTGCACGGTCACCGACGCCGGCATCGGGATCGAAACCAACGCCTTCGGCCACAAAGTTTTCGACCACGACGACCAGGGTGCGACCAACGGCTCGTTTATCGGCAACAGCACCGTCAACAATGCCATTAAGGAAGGCTTTCACATCGAGTACATGTCCGACTCCGACTCTCAGTTGAGCGGCATCTCGGCCTTGTTCCCCAACAACCTCGCCAACTTCAGCGGCAGCAATACCGCCACCGGTATCGTCATCAACCACTCCGATATTCTAGCCACCGCCAGCGCGGTCACTGGTGCCTTGATCGGCGTCCGGGTGCAAAACACCGGCTCGTCCCCCGGTATCGGCGGCGCCGGAACGATTCTAGCCACCAACATCAAGCTCACCGGCCCCGGCACGGCCTCGGCCGGCTCGATCGGCATTTTGGGCGACAATACCTCCGCGGAGCCCCAGTCCTCGGCGTTGCTCTCCAACCGCATCGAGATCACCAACTACGCCACGGGCGTCGTTTTCAAGCAGTCGTATGACCCGGGCTCCTCGCTCGCGACCACCCTGGTCCTCAGCCTGCCGTTTGTGCACGGCAACGCCGTCGGCTTCAACATTGGCGCGGGCGTGACCGTTGTCGGCAACATGAACACGACCGATCCGGTGTTCGATCCGGGCACCACCATCGCACCGGGCTTCCCTGCCGGCGCGGTCGACCTTTCCGACAGCATCACGAATCAGCAAACGCCGCTGTCGCCGATTCCCGGCCCGCAAGACGGCACCCCGCCCACGCCCACCGGCAAGGTCGCCGCCACGGGAACGGCCGACGTCATCGGCACGGGCAATCTGACGCTCGGCTCCACCACCACCTACGTCCCCAAAGTGATCGGCAATCCGGGCGGGCAGGTGACGCTGCAGAACTTCAACAGCGACTACACGTTCTCGAACATCAACGTCGGCATCGACGGCGTTGATCCATGGAATTACAACGGCGGCACCCCCTACAAGCAGCAAGCTCTGGCGCTGCTGCACAGTCCGCTCTTCACGCATTGGGGCCCAACCACGAATGGCGGCAACGGTTACCTGAGCGTCGGCCCGCAAAACGGCGGCGAGTTCGGTGCCATGTACTCGAACCTCTACAATGCGACTCCTACCAACGCCTCGGGGTACACGGCGTTGCAAGTCGTGGCCAAGGCGGACCCGTCGAACGCCGCCCAGGAATTCCAGGTTGGCTTCATCGACCAGGATGGCACGACGCTGCTCTACTTCACGACCTTCGACCAGCTGTCCACCGTGTCGATGCGGACCATTACCATCAATCTCCAATCGTCCGCGATCCGACTGGTGCGCGGCGACGGCACGATGAACATGTCGGCGGTCACCGGCTTCATCATCGGTGGTGACATCGGTCTGGCCGATATGTACAGCAGCGATACCTTCGGGCTCATCGTCGACGACATTTCGTTCGTCAAGCCCTTGGGGAACGACCAGATGCAAGTGACCGGTACGGTGAATCTGGGGAGCTCGGTATTGGCGCCCTTCACCGACACCAATCACTTCACTCCGTCGATCAGCCAGGTCTTTACGATCCTCGACAATGACGGCAGCACCGACACGATCACCGGGACGTTCTCCGGCATCGCCGAAGGCGGCAAGGTCAACAGCAGCAGCATCAAGTACCAGGTGAGCTACGTCGGCGGCAATGGCAACGACGTCACGCTCAAACGGGTTGCCGACGCGGGCACTCCGGTGCTCGATCTCAACGGCATTCCCACGCCTGCCGGCACGGGCTACACGTCCACGTGGACCAGCGGTCCGGTAGCCATCACCGATACAGGCGCCGCCTCGTTGGTCGATCCGGACGCCGAAGACACCATTACTCAGATGACGGCCACGATCACCAACTTCCATACGAATGACGTGCTGGCCGCCACTATGCCTTCGTCGTTGAGCATGATCTCGGTCAGCTACAACCCGACCGGCGTGCTCACTTTGTCCGGCACCACCACGCAGGCCAACTACCAGGCAGCGTTGCGGTTGCTGACGTATGATAATACCGGCGCCGGCCCGGGCGGAAACGTGTCGATCGACATCAAGGCCGACGACGGAATGTTGGGCAGCGGTTTGGGCTCGGCGGCTCTGGCCACCGTGACTGTCGGAGGCAGCTCCGTCATTCCGACCGGCGGCCGCCTGCTGTTCTACAACCAGTCGACTTGGGACGGCGGTGTCGACACCGTCACCACGAGCGACGACGCGGCGATTGCGACCGACAAGACGGCCTACATCGCCAACGGAACGTCGGCCTCCAGTACGGCCCTGTCGAGCTTCAACCGCGGCATCAACGGCGTGATGGTCGATCTGCTGGGAGGTGGCTCGCACACGGCAATCAATGCCAGCGACTTCATTTTCAAGACCGGCAACGACAACACGCCCAGCGGCTGGGCCACGGCGTCGGCTCCGGTTCTGATCACCGTGCGCACTGGTGCCGGCGTCAGCAGTTCGGACCGCGTCGAAATCTTGTGGGGCGCCAACGCCGTCAAGAAGGCCTGGCTGGAAGTCGAGGTCTTGAACACCGCCCACACCGGCCTGGCCGCGACCGACGTGTTCTACTGGGGCAATATGGTCGGCGACTCGAACCTCAATTTCGCCACCTCCGGTGCCGACTCCTCCAACGTCCTGGCCAATCCCACGGGTGCGGCGTCGATCAGCAACACCCGCGACCACAATCGCAGCAAGGTGGTCAACGGCACCGACTCGTCCTTGGCCTTGGCGAACGTGGCCAACATCGTCCGGATCAACCTCAGCGCCGGTTCGATGTCCCCGGTTGGGGGCGGTGACGGTGGCGGCATCGGAGCCGGCCCGGCGGCAAGTTCGGCCGGAGACAGTGGCATCGCGTCGGGTCTGTCGGCGACGGCGGCCACCGCCAGTTCCCCGGTTCACGTACCCGCCTGGGTGCTCGACCGGCTCCGCAAGCTCGATC
This sequence comes from uncultured Planctomycetia bacterium, assembly GCA_963801675.1. GTDB lineage: Bacteria > Planctomycetota > Planctomycetia > Pirellulales > PALSA-1355 > PALSA-1355. The sequence goes on along the minus strand of CAWDFN010000001.1, from coordinate 4,081,085 downwards.
TGAACAGTGGTCCGGTGGCCGACTACTTCCAGTACCTGCACGACCAGGGCACTCCCCAAGCCAAGGCCATCCTGACCAAGGCCGACCGGATTGCCGACGCCTTGCACCTGGACGACCATTTCCTGGATTCGCTGTTGGACGATCTGGATGAGTAACCCCCCCAGAGAGGCTACTGAAAAATAATAAAGAATTCTGGGAGATTTTGGTTGCAATGCGAGAAGTTTTAATTAGAATCGAGGCACGTTAAGATTTTAGGGGTATTTCCCCTTTTGGGTGGCAGATGACAAGGACGTCGACAAGTGTTCGCAAGCGTTGTGTTGACAGTGTGTGGTTCGAACGCGTGTGGTTCGAACGACTGCCGAGGGAATGCGGGGGCTGATGTTCAGCCCAACCTTGGCCCGAAAGCAAATTGAATTAAATCGAGATCCGACAAAGGAGAAATCTATGCAACGAAGAGTTGTCCTCTTAGTGGGACTGTTACTTTGCCTGCCTGCGATGGCGCAGGCCGTGACGGTGAGTGTTCCGGCCGGTCCAAACAACCGCGTAGCGACAACCGGACAGCAGATCACGCTCGCCATCACCGGTGCCGACACGATGGTCAGCTTCGACCTTGACATCCAGTTCCCGGCCGGTGGACCGGTCATCACCGGTATTGACATGACGAGTGCCGGATTGTTGTTCGCGGGCGAAGCAGCTGCGACGCTCCAAAACAACAACACCGTTCACGTCCACGGTACGGTGTCGAGTGCCGGCAGCCACAACTCGCCGGGTAACATCGCAATCGTTACCTTCGACGGTACCGGCAAGTCGGGTCCTTACTCGCTTGTCATTTCGGGCAACACCGGCGGTTCGGCAACATCGTACGGTGACGCCGACTTCAACGACACGTTTCCAACCACCGTCGACGGCATCGTCACGTTCCCCACCGTCCCCGAGCCGTCCTCGATCGTGTTGGGACTGTTCGCGGCGGCTGGTCTCGGCGCGGTCATGATTCGCAGGAATCGTGCTCGTCGGGCTGCCTAGTTCAAGTTGAACGATGACTTTTCAAACCGCACGTAGAGAAATCTGCGTGCGGTTTTTTTTTGCGCCTTTGCGTTGACGCCCGCCTTCTGAAGACTGCCGTCACGGGCAATCGCGTGCGCACCAGCGTCGCTTCATCCGCGTCGGGCTACCGCCGGAATGTATTGGGCCGCGTGCCGGCTGTGCGCTCTGCGGGCGTCACGGTCGGGTCGTCGTCCGCGGCGTCGCCAACGTCAGGCGAGTCGGACAGGTTGGCCATCTCACGGGCATAGCCCGGATCGTGCACCGAGCCGCCGGCCTCCTCTCGCGTGTCGGCCATTTCGCGATCGTCGGTCCCGTCGTCCCGGTATCCGGCCTCCGACAATTCGGCCGAACTCGGCTCTTGCCGGACGGGGGTCGGATCCATGGCAGCCAGCGCCGAGTCGCCCTCCATTGGAGCGAACACCGACCCGCGGCGGGCGCCAAACTCGCAATTCACGCAGCCGCCCGGCCCAACCACCGGATTGCAGTAGTCGAACGGATCCTGGCACATCGCGCAGCCGCTCAGCGACGCGACTACAAACAATACGTTCCAAGTACCCGCGACCCGCCTGGCCAGTTGGAATCTCATCGCACAATACCTCGCGCAAGAGCCGGTGGACCGCCGAACCGCGCCCCCACAAGACAAGCAGGGAACGCGAATGCATCCGTTGCCAGGCACATCGTGACCGGCCGCTGCGGTGTCAGCGGAGTCTGAGGAGCCTGTAACGAATGAACCGGTTGTTATCATCGGCAAATCGGTACTCAAGAATTGGGATTACTTGGCCGATCGCCGTGGACAGATTGCCAGCATTGGGCGGCCGCGAGCTTTGCGCCGGTGGGGACCGCCTGGGGCGACGGCGTGCTGGCGGGCTCAACGTCTTCGGCCAGCAGCAAATAAGAACAGCCCGCCGCCCGTGCACTTTCGAGCAGCTCGGCCTCGGACAACGAGGCAAGTCCCAGCGCGCGGCTCTCTCGAAATCGGTCACCGCTGGTCGTCGCGCAGGAAAAATAGAAGGTTCGGGAGTCTTGGCAAAACACGCGTTGACCGCCGTGGCCAATGCGGTTCACCACCGCGGCGGCGCGATACGTCGGCACTCGAGCGGCCAGAAAGTCGTCTCGGCTTTGCCAGCCGCTGGCAACCGCCATGGCGTCCAGGGCCTTCTGGCAGCATACGACCGGCGCGGCCAGAGCCACCAGGCCCCACGCCGTCAGTGCCGTGACGCGCGCGAAGCGCGGCAGACGGACCATCTCGCGCCACGCCCAAACGGCGGCGACGCTGGCCACGGGAACGACGGGAGACCACCAACGGCCCGCTCGCGGGTCGACCGCCGCCAGCGCCGCATAGAACAGCGCGACGGCCAGTAACAAGTTCAGCCCCCGCAACCGCCGCGCAAAGACGAGCCCCGCCAGCGGAATCAGCAGCGCGGGCCCGACGTGGGCCAGCGCCGATTGCAACGACTGCCGAACGGCGCCTGCGGGCGTCAACGCCGTCGCCACCACAGCCGTCGCTTCCATCGGCGCCACGGCCAGCCAAGGCCCGGCGGTCAGCAGGGCCGTCAACGCGGCAAGGGCACCAGCTCGGGCAAGATCGCGGCGTGTTTCACGCCGCGACCAACTCACCACGGCCCAGACGGCCACCATCGCAAACGCAAGCGGCAAGCCCGCGGGCTGCGCGGCAATCGCGGTGCCCAGCATGACGCCGGCCGCCAGCGGCCAGCCTCCCGATTCGAGTTGCACGAGGATTTGCGCCATGGCGCCCAGCGCCAAGGCTGCCGGCAAGGCAAGTGCCAAGTCCTCAACCGGCACACTCAGTTGATGGTTGACGCCCGGGCACAACAACACCAGGGCCCCTGCCGCCAGCGCCCCATCGCGGCCCACCAATGGTCGCCCCAGCAGCACGACAGCCAGCGCCACCAGCAGCCCCAAACCGGCCTGCAACAGATTAACGGCCACCGGTCCGTCGAGCGCCAGGGCCCACAGATACCACATGTGAACCATGTTCGGCCGGGCCGTGTTCGCGGCGTCCCAGCTCGATCCGGCCCGTTCGCTTGCGTACGCGGCGGACGAATGGTTTCGAAGCACGTTTTTCGGGATTTCCAAAGAACGCGACAAGGCGTCGTTCGACGTCGGCGGCGCCAGTGCCGCGATGATCGACGCCAGCAACACGATCGCGGCCAGCGCGACGGCAAATTGCGTCCCGACCGGAGCAGCGGCTGGCAAGACTGCGTCGGCGGATGCCGGGTCGACGACGATCAGCCGGCCGCCGACGTGGCCTAGGTAGATGCAGGCGAATTCACCGATTGCCCACAGACTTCCCGCCAGCGAAACGGCTCCCACGACGCTTGGATAGAGACAGCCGATGCGGGCCAACAGCAGAAATGTCGTGCCGGCGAGCGTCAGTCCGAGCGAAAGGCTCCAGACGCACTCCGAAAGCAAATCGTCCTGGGCGACGCGCATCGCCCGCAAAAGCGGCCGCCCCAATCCAAAGGCGGATATGGCCAATACGCCGACCGCCAGCAGCGATCGCATCACTTCGAGCATGGCGGGTTAGCACATTCGGGGTTGGGATCGGGAATTCGAACGCCGGCCGCCTCAGTAGGAGGGAATGCTCCACCAAGGGGCGAGCGCGAAATAGGAGACGGCCACGGCGACCGCCCAGACCACAAACAGCCAGGCCCGAACCTTCGAGACCCGCGTCGCGCGGCTTTCGAGGCCCCTTCGCGGCTTGAACATCGTGGCGGCCAGCGCGCGCCGAGCGGTGGCCAAAGGGCTGGCCGAAGCGCCCGATCGTGCCCCTGGTTCGCCGAGCGGTGCGATCAAGATCCGCTCCCAGGAAGGACCGAGACGGCTGCGTGGCCTGCGCCGCGCGCGGCCGCCTGGCATGCGCGGCTAGCCGGACCTCGACCCGTGAGGTCGGCCACGTGGGCCAGCAATTCCTCGAATTGCGTGAGATAGCAATCGGCCTGGGCCTGTCGATCAAAGTTGAACGCGACGGTCCGTAGTCCGTGGGCCGTCGCCCCGGCCAGGTGCTCGGCGTTGTGCCCCACATAGACGGCCCGCTCGGCCGGCAGTGCCAGCGCCGCGAGTGCCGCGTCGTAGCAAACCGGCGAGGGCTGCGCGGCTTCAAGATCGAACGACGACAAGACAGCTTGAAACCGATGCGCCAGACCAAGCCGGTCCAGCCGTTCGGCCAGCCGGGCCGCCGGATGAGGCGAGTCGGCCCAGGCCACAAGCGCGAGACCCCATTCGGATAGCCGTGCCACGGTCTTGACGACGCCAGGCAACGGCCGCAGGTTCAACTCCCAGTTTTCCCGCTGAATACGGCTGGCGGCCTCGACCTCGTCGACCTGGGCCCAGGAGAGCCCCGCGGCCATCAGAAACGACTGGAAGGCCTCGGTGTACTCCCGGCGGCCACAGTGGACGTCGAGCAGGTACCTCTGGTCCCATTCGCCGTAGAAGCTGGCGTAATTGGCACGCACGCCCAGCGTCGAGACCAGCCGCAGCAGCCAGCGGCGCCACGACGTGGCATCGTACAGGACGTCGGCCGTATCGAATATCAGGCCGCCGACAGGCGTCTCGGCGGCCGACCGCATCGTGCCCATGGACTTCAGAATCCTTTCCACTGTCCGATCCTGCCCGCAGCGATCTGCTTGCCGAGCCGCTCGGCGCGGCGCTTGGCCGCCCGCCGCAAGGCGCGGTTCAAGCGGTCTCGCGGTTCAGCACGGCCATGCGCTTGCGCAGCGCGGGCTGATGGTCGAGCAAGTCGGCAATCCGTTGCCAATCCCACTCGTCGGGCCCCAATGCCTCGTAGATGACCTGAGCGTGTTCCCAATCTTCCTCGAAGTCGATTCTGAGCCGCAAGTCGTCGCGGTCGAGCTCCGGTGGAAGCGGGATCAACCGGACGTTGAACAGCTCGGGGTGCGCGTAAAGGTATCCGGTAACCGTCTCGCGGTCGGCGGCCCGTCGGGCTTCGCGATTGGCCCGAGCGAGCGAGTCGGCCGAGCACCACTCGGCGAATACGCCCAATTGCGTCAAGATGGCCGGCCGGCCATCGGCGCAGCAATAGCTGATGTAGTCGCAGGCCGGATGCGCGTCGGCCGTGCTGACCAGCCGGTCGATCAACACCGGATCGATGAACGGGTTGTCGGCGCAGACGCGTACGACCGATTTGGCCCCGAATTCTTCGACCGCGGCGACCAGCCGGGCCAAGGCGTCGCGTTGCGATCCGACGAAGACTGGCACGTCCGGCGGAACCAGCTGACGAACGCGCTCGTCCTGCTCGCTGTCGCCGAGCACCACGACCACGCCGTCGAGCCGCTGGCAATCGGTAACCCGGCGCACGACCAGTTCCAAGAGCGACTTGCCGCCGAGCTTGCGTCCGACCTTGAGATCCGACGAATTCTGCGGCTCGCGGCGGACTTGAACGATTCCCAACGTGTTGAGCATAACGCTTCCCCGAAATCCGTTTTGTGGCCTCGAACTCCGTCTCGCAGCAAGCCTTGCAGTCTTCGAAATGCTGGTGCGTGCAATCGCGTGCGGAGTCTAGCAACTATCGACAAGCAGCGTCAATACAGGCGCAGCTGATCGACCGCGGTGCGCTCTAGGACGACACCGACGAGCGCAGGCATCGACTGCCAGCAGCACGGCCGCGGCGGTTTTCGCGGATCGCGATCGCACGCGGCTGCGGCGTGAAGCACGCCGTCTCAGGAAAGTCGCCGGCGGCGGGTGAATCCGTCTTGGTGCCCGCTGGCACCCTCAGTACAATCCCGCTCCCGCCTGCCGCGCAGGAGACCGAAAGCGGTCGAGCCGCGGCGCACCGAGACGACTCAATTGTTCACCCAGGCAAGGAGGCCGAAAGTGGAGCGATTGCTGGTCACTGGAGTCGATGGAGCGTTGGGGTGCAACCTGGCCCTGAAGTTGGCCGAGCATTGCGACGTTCTCGGTTTGTACGCCCAGCACGCGCTGGAAACGCCCGTATTCCGCACGGCCGCCTGCGACCCGGCCGATCGGCCTCGGCTCGAAGACTTGCTGCGCGACTGGCAACCCGGCTGGATCATCCATTGCGGGCCGCTGTCGAGCGGCGGGTGGGATGTTGCTCACACGGTTTCGCCCGCCGAGTGCGAACCGCAAGTGGTCGTCTGCCTGTCCCAATTGGCGGCCGAGATAGGCTCCCGGCTGACGGTCGTCTCCAGCGACGTGGTGTTCGCGGGCCCGCGAATGTTTCACGAAGAGACCTCGCCCCCCAACAGCCCCGCGCCGCGGGCCGCCGAGGTGCGCGGCATGGAGCACGCGCTGGAATCGAGCGGCGCACTGGTCGTTCGAACGCACGCCTACGGCTGGAGCCCGCACGAAGCCACCGTCGGGTTTGCCGAACGAGCCTACGAGTCGTTGTGCGGCGCGGCGACAGTGACCGCCGATGGCCGGCGACATGCCACGCCGATTCTGGCCACCGACCTGGCCGAGCCGCTGCTGCGGGCCTACGAAATGCGATTACACGGCCTCTATCACCTCTCGGGTGCCGAGCGGACCAGCGCCTTTCGATTCGTCTCGGAGCTGGCAGCCGTGTTCGGACTGCACGGGGGCAGTCGCGGCGCCAAGATGGCCGACCCCGCGCCGGTTCTTTGGCACGATGAGACTTCGCTCAACAGCAAGCGATCTCGTCGCATCCTGGAGATGGCCACGCCGCTATTGCGCGAGGGCCTTAACCGCTTCGCCGAACAAGCCGAAAATGGCTGGCGCGACCGCCTGCGCGAGGCAGGCCGCGCGTCGACCCGACACGAAATCGCGGCCTAGCAAGCCGCGCTCGATCCGCCGGGCAGGCCCAACAAATCCAGCAGCCGGGGATCGGCCAGGCTGTCGGCCACCAGGGCCGCTCCGCTAAAGTCGTGGCGCCGGCTCGGCCCGGAGGGCACGGCCACCGTCACCGCGCCGGCGGCCACCGCCGATCGGCAGCCGTTCTGGCTGTCTTCCAAGACCAGCACTTCGTGCGACTCGAGCCCGAAGCGGCTTGCAGCCAGCAGATAGATCTCCGGGTGCGGCTTGCCGCGGCGGACGTCGTCGCAGGTGAGAATGAACTGAAAGCGCGGCGCCAGAACGAATTTCGCCAGCACGGCTTCAACAAAGTCGGGCCCGCTGCTGGTGGCAATGGCCTTGGGAATGTCCGCGGCTTCCAAGCCTGCCAGCAGCTCCAACAGGCCGGGCATCACGTCCAACCGCTCGTCGAGCAGCGTGGCGAAGATCGCGTCGGTCTCGGCCGCCAACGCTTCGACCGTGCTGTCCAGAGCGTGCCAGTCGATCATCATTTGCAAGGCCACGCTGGCCGGCCGCCCCATCATGGCGTCCAGAAGATCGGCTTCGAAAAGCTTGCCGCGGCGGCGCAGGATCTCGGCGCCCACGTGCTGGTACAGCTCTTCGGTGTTGAACATCAGCCCGTCGAGATCGAAAACGACGGCTTTGGGTTTCGAACGGTCGGGCATTGCGGCAATCGAATCTCCCTCGCTTCTGCGACCTCGTACGTCAGTGTACAAATCGGCCGGGTGCGACGCCAATGCCTTAGCCGACCGTCGCGGGTTGCGGGCGGTCAATCGGTCGCGGGGCGGCGGCGGCGCTGAGGCGGCGCCGCCGAGCGTGAACGGCATGCCACCACGGCCAACCGTGGCGATAAGCGCCGACGATGCCGCGAGCCAGCCTACCATGCAATGCAATCACGAGCCGATCAATTGGGTAGTCGTCCGTGGCCCACTTCGAAGTGGCGTTGCTTGCAGGTCCGAGAAAGTCGAACCAATCCCGATTCCCTTCGCGATGTGCCCGTTCGATCATGAGCGCGCGCAGCACTTGTCCGGGACTGAAGTGGCCGAAAGCTTCGTCGTAGCCGACCTTGGGCGAAAAATAAACTCCCTTGCCAAGCCAGCCGTACTCGAAGGCGATCAGAAGGCCGGCGTGATGGAGCACCGCCAGACTCAACTGCCCGCCGGCGGCCAGCAGTTTTGCCTGTTCGAGATAAAAGCGCCAAGCCCCGGGCACGTTCAACGCGGCGCCGTCGGCGCGGCCTTTCCAGCCGCGCGCTTCGATTTCGAAGCACGTCCGCAGCAGCGGCTCGACTTCGCCCGGCAGCAGCGCGTCGTAACACGTCAGCTCAGTGGCGCCGGCCCGCCGCGCATGCGCGATCGATTTGCGGATGTGCCGGCGGTGGTTGCGCGAGCGGGAATCGAAATACGTCTGCCAAACGCCCTCGACGCGGACCCGATTGATCTTGAACCGCTGCCGCCTGACGTAGCTGGCGCCTTGGCGATCGAGCGCCGCACGGAAAGCGCGCCAGCCGTGCGCATCGCCGGGCAAAGCGTCGAACCAGGCCAGCGGCCAGGCATCGTGTGTGATCGCGTCGAGCATTAGGTCGCACGCGTGATCGCAATCGGCCGCCGGATCGAGCAACAGTTCGCTGCCCGGTGACCAATCGTTTTGCGCAAGCGTAGCCACCTTGAGTCCCAGTCGTCGGCCCTCCACCAGCGGCAAGGCCGCCACGAATTGCCCCCCCTGCTCCACGACAAAGGCCCGAAACGGAACATCGGCCGCGAAGTGTTCGCACCATAAGGCGAGCAACTCGGCCCGCGCGGTCGGAAGCGCGGTATCGCTGCGCTGCCAAAGCTCGTTCCAGGCGCGCGGCGCCGCGCAGTTCCGCCAGCGAGTCCAGACGTCGTACGACCAAATCCGACACGAACGGTGTTCCTCGATCGCGCAGTTCCCCATGGATAGCATGGCATTTTCTGGCGCGCTTAGTGGGCGTTTCGTTGCCACAGTACGATAAAACCGCGCCAGCCGTCACAACGCGATCGAGATTACTGCGGGGGGTGATCGCGACCGGCCCTAAACCGCCAACTCCGCCAGCATCGCGACCAGCTCCGCCAACACCATGCTAGTGGCGCCCCAGATGCGTTGTGACTCCCAGCAGAAGCATGGGGCGGAGTAGGCGACGGGGCCTTGGCGCCGCTCCATCGAGCTGATGTTGGCCGGATTGAGCAAGTGGGCCAGCGGGACCTCGAGCAGCTGCTCGACCTCGCCGGCGCTGGGGCTCCAGGCGGGACATTCGGTGACGGCGCCGACCCACGGGGCGATGCGGAAATTGCTGGCGAATAGATAGAGCTCTGAAAGCTGGCCCAGCATTTGGACGCAGTCGGTCGGCGCGCCCAGTTCTTCGGCACATTCGCGCAGCGCCGCCTGCCGGCTGCTCTCGCCGATCTCAATGACCCCGCCGGGGAGACTGACCTGGCTGGCATGGTCGATCATGTGGGCCGGCCGAACGATCATCGGCACGTGCCACCGCTCGCGGTGCGGATAGAGCAGAATCAACACGGCAGCCGGCCGAGCGTCGGCCGGGGCCGGCCCGAAATGTCTGCCAAAGCTCAACTCCGGTTGAAACCGCGATTGCACCAACTGGCCGGGCAACGGCCGCCGCAGCCGATCCGCCAATTGATCCGGAAGATCAGCGTTCAAATGCATGCCCCGCGACTCACGCCGCGATAATCGCGGCTTATAGGTTCTTGCCAATCACTACCCACCAACCACTCCTTCGGAATTATTGTCCCAACCCGCCCGCGCGGTCAAACGCCATCGGGTGCCAATGGCGTCTCGCCAGTGCGCGTGCCAGGTTGACGAACACTGGCGAGACGCTAGTGGCACGCAGGCCTTATCTTGTGTTCACTGCATCACTGGACAGCCGATAGATTGCAAAACTCCGGTTGCGTGGCCCGATGCGCTCGAGGTTCAACGGCGGGTCGGCAGCCGTGATGACGTAGTCGGCGCCAAATTCCTTGCCCAGCGCGCGGAGTTCTGTCGAGCCCAGTTCCGTCAGCGACGCGCGCAATGCGCGTTCTCGGTGCCGGCTTCAGCGCGATGGATGCGCTGCATGCGCCGCCACCACTCGACGATGCTCGCGGCGTCCTGCGGAATGTCCTTGCGGCTGACCACCTCGCCGCGTCCGGCGTACCAGCGAAAAGTTTGGGCCAGACGGGGCGTCAGAAACACCGCGTCGGGCGGAGTCTCGTGCGCGGCCCACTGGCACATCTCGCGCCAGTCGGCCAGCACGACGGCGGTGAAGTCGGCGTCGTACGTCGGCGTGCGGTATGCCTCGAGGTTTGCGATACCCGCATCGGTCGGCGGCCGCGGATTCGACTGCCGCTGCAGGATCGTCTGGCCCAAGTGCGCGCCGGCCACTAGCACGGCCGTCGTCAGGCCGATCGCATGCCAGGCCGGCCGCGAGATTTGCCAACGCGACAAAATCGCGCTGGCGGTCAGGGCCACACCCAGGGGGACCATCACGTCGGCCATGCGGAACCAGTAGAACCGCAGCAAGCCCGCTGCCACGTCGGGCTGCCACTCGGCGAACAAACTGATTGCCATGCCGATGGCCGCGATGCCGACCGTCGCTGCCACAAAGCCTCGCAGGCGCGCCAGCCGCTCGCTCGGCCCGGCAAATCGCACGAGCACCACCAGCACGGCCACCAGAAACAAATGCCGCGCGACTGACACTGGCGAAAACCCTTGGGCCAACAAGTGATGGCTCAATCGATCGAAGACGTAGATGCGGCTGGCCTGGGCCACCAGTTGTGGATCGGCATTCCACGTTAACGCAAGCGCCGGCAGCAGCCCCGGCAGCGCCAGCAGCAATCCTAAGGCCAGCGGCAACACGAGCCGAGCCAACGGCGGCCGATCGGCACAGCTCAACCACGCCACCCCCGCCGCCACGACCGACCATCCGCCGACCACCGCGTGGAACGACGACGCGGCCCCGAACCAGAGAAAACTGCGCCCCACCGTCCGCGTACCAACGCTTCCAGGCCCAGCAACACCAGCACGTAGGCAATGCCCTTGGCCTCGACGCCGCCGACGATCCATTCGCCGGCCATCTGGCAGCGAACGTTTAGCGTCACCAAAAGCGCGGCCGAGAGCACGGCGTAGAAAGGAGCGGGCACCAGCGACCAACTCAATCGCCGCCAGGCCCAGGCCAAAAGTCCCCAGGTAACCAGCCGGCCGCACCAGGCCATTGCCGCCATGGGCAGCAATCGCGACAGCCAGCCGAACGATGCGTCGAACACTTGGTGGGCGTCGGCCGTGGAGCAAAAAAAGTCGTTGGCACACCAGCTCGGGTCCCAATAATGCCGGGCCTTGCTCAGATAATGCGGCTCATTCACCTCCGGAACGGGCCACGCCGCATGGATGAAAAAGACCAGAAATACCAGAGCCACTTCACATGCCGCGCGCAGCGGCGACGCCGGCACGTGGGAAACTGGGGAATCGACTATGGCCGAGCACATCGCTTTCAGCCTAACCTGCCCCACCGGCCATGACCAGGGCGGCCATTCGGCGCGCTCAAACCGCCGCGGCAGCCCCTTGCGTTGCACTTCGTCGGACCCCTATATTCGCCAGGGAACCGTTTCCATCCGACGCTCGGATCAAAACCATGACGCGAGAATCGCCCGGAAAGCTTCTGCGCGACGCCGTCGCCGAATCGACGATTCAAGTGCCGGGCGCGTTCAACGCGCTGGTCGGGCGGATGATCGAGGAGGCCGGCTACGACGCAATCTATCTCTCCGGCGCGGCCTTTTCGGCCGGCGCGCTGGCACTGCCCGACGTGGGGTTGTTCACCCTCACCGAGCTGGTTCAACAAACGGCCCGGCTTACGCGCCGCGTCGGCATTCCGGTGATCGTCGACGCCGACACCGGTTTTGGCGCCGCGGTCAACGTCGAACGTACGATCGTGGAACTCGAAGCGGCCGGCGCGGCCGCGATTCAGCTGGAAGACCAAGTGCTGCCCAAGCGCTGCGGCCAACTGTCGGGCAAGGCCCTGGTCGAGCCCGAAGAGATGTGCGCCAAACTGCGTGCCGCCGCCGCCGCGCGCGTCGACGCGAACCTGGTTCTGTTGGCGCGTACCGACGCGCGCGGCGTGTCGGACATCGACGAGGCCATCGAGCGGGCCAAGCGCTACCTCGACGCCGGCGCCGACTGGATCTTTCCCGAGGCGCTGGCCGATGCTCAGGAATTCGAGCGGTTCGCCGAGGCCATCGACGCGCCGCTGGTGGCCAACATGACCGAGTTTGGCAAGAGCCCGCTGCTCTCGCTCGACGAGCTGGCCGAGATGGGCTACGCCGCCGTGCTCTATCCGGTCACGCTGCTGCGCGTGGCGATGAAAGCCGTGGAAGCAGCCTTGGCCGTGATCGCCAACGACGGGACGCAGGGCGACCTGTTGGACCTGATGCAGTCGCGCCAGGAGCTCTACGATTTGCTAGAATACAGCGATTACGAAGCCCGCGACCGCGCGTACTTTTCCGATAGCGGGAATCAAGAGAGGGGTTAGGGTTCGCACAGCACGAATCCATCGTCGGTCCGCCCGAGTCTCACGCCCCACCAACCACAAACTCCTAACCCCCAAACCCTAGCCCCCAACCCCCAATTCCCCATGTCCGAACCCGATTTACAGTCCTGGTCTCGAAGGCGTGATCGCCGGCGAAACCGCCATCAGCACGATCACCGGCGGGCTGCAATATCGCGGTTATTCGATCGAAGACCTGGGCGAGCATGCGACGTTCGAGGAGGTCGGCCACCTGTTGTTGCACGGCGAGCTGCCGACCGCCGGCCAGCTGGCCGCGTTTCGCCAGCGGCTTAACGCCAGCGCCTCGATTCCCGCGCCGCTCGTTGAGTTGCTTGCCAGAATTCCCGCCGGCGTGCCGATGATGGACGTGCTGCGGACCGCCGCCAGCGCCCTGGCTCATTGGGACCCTGACACCGCCGACGACAGTCACGAGGCCAACGTGCGCAAGGCCGAGCACCTGCTGGCCCAACTGCCGGTGGTGATGGCCGCCCGCTTTCGACTTGCCCGTGGGCAGAAGCCCGTGGCCTACGATTCCAAGCTTTCGCTGGCGGGAAACATTCTGTGGATGCTGTTCGACAAACGGCCGACCCAGCGGCTGACCAAGGCCATGGACGTGTCGCTCATCTTATACGCCGAGCACGAATACAACGCCTCGACATTTGCCGCCCGGGTGGTTTGCTCGACGCTGTCCGACATGCACTCCGCGGTGGCGGCGGCGATCGGCGCGCTCAAGGGCCCCTTGCACGGCGGTGCCAACGAGGCCGTGATGGAGGTGCTCCGCGAGGTCGGCACGGCCGATCGGGCCGAAGCTTGGATTCGCAAGGCGCTGGCCGAAAAACGGCGGATCATGGGCTTTGGGCACCGGGTCTACAAGACCGGCGATCCGCGGGCCGCCTACCTGCGTACGCTATGCGGCGAACTGGCCGCGGAGACCGGCAACCAGGACATGGAAGCCATGGCCGAGACGATCGAAACCATCGTCCAAACCGAGAAGGGCCTGCCGCCCAATCTCGATTGGCCCAGCGCCCGGCTCTATCACTACATGGGCTTGGACGACCGATCTGTACACGCCGCTGTTCGTCGTCAGCCGCGTCACCGGCTGGAGCGCCCACGTAATCGAACAGCTCGACAACAATCGCCTGATCCGCCCCCGCGCCCGCTATACCGGCCCCGAGCCCCGGAAATGGGTGTCTCTCGATAAGCGCCGATGACCGGGCCGGCTTACTTCGGCAGCAACTTCGTAAACGGCGCGAAGATATCCGAGAACTCGAAGACGCCCTGCTCAACGCCGCTCGCCGCGGCCCCGGCACTCTCGAACTCAGTGCCGCCTTGCCGCTCGCGGTTGAGCGACCACATGCCGATCATGCCCACGCCTTGCTGCTCGGCAAAGTCCAACACCGCGCGGGCGTCCTTCGGCTCGAACGTATCGTCCCCGGTTCGACCGATCGTGGGCGTCACGCCTACCTTGCTCCAGATGTCCGCGGCGCTCTCGCTCGGTCCGAGCCGCTTTTGCAGCTGGTAGTACGTGTTGATCGCGGCCTCGATCGTATGCGTGCCCGTCTTTCCGTCGTTTTTCCCGCTCTCGCCGCCGCCGTCGCTGATCTTGACATTCACGCCGCCCAGCTCGACGCCGTGGCGCAGCGCCGAGTTGACGACTTCAATCCCCTCGTTGGTCAATCCGGCGCGGGTGGCCGGCAGCGTCAGCCAGACTTCCAATTTGCGGCCCGATGCGGACAGCTCTCGCTGAAGCTGGCCAATCGCCTGCGACCGCCGCTCGATCGAGTCGGTGTCGACGAGTGCGGCCCCCTCGACGTCGAAGTCGATCCGCCGCAACTGGTAGGCATCCACCACGCCGCGGTAGGCGTTTTTCAGTTCGTCGGCGTTGTCGATGGCCAGGGCCAGTTCCGTGCCCTTGGCGCCGCCGAACGAGACGGCAACGTCTCCGCCCAAGACTCGCAGCTCGGCAATCTGACGCCGCAAGGCCATGTCGAAGTGGCCGCCGTCGATGGCATGTTGCTCGTGGCCAGCCCAACTCGGGCGATTCCGCGCGTCGGCCGTGACCGACGCCAGATTGAAGTACAGAATGTGTTGCGTTTCAGCGGCACGAACAAGATCAAACGTCGGCCAGACGCCCAGGTCGACGTACGGCGCGAACACGCGCGGGGGCCACGCCGCGTCATTGCGCGACAGCCGCGGGATGTCGCCGGTCCCACGGAAGGTGGACTGCAAGCCCGGCGTCGGATGCAATCGTGCGTTGGCGATCGGCGCGCTCTCAACATCGGCGCGAGCAAAACCGCTCAGCCGATTGATTTTGGGCGCGGTGAGCTGCGCCTCGGCTTGTACGTCTTGTTGCTTCGGCGCGCCCAACCGACCGTCGGATCGGTGGTCGGCCGGCCCGCGGTAACCAGCGCCGACTGTTGGAAAAATGCGCTGATTTGCGAAGCCTGCATGACTTCGAGATCGGCATCGACGTCGCCTGCGGCCACGCTCGCGCTCGGAACCTCGCGGCGTTCGAGCTGCTCCAACTGCAATCGCGTGGGGCGGATGCTCTTGGCGACCTTGGCCGGCTTCGAGGCCTTACGTTCGCCGCTGGCCGGGGCCGGAAGCTGCGACTCCCAAAGCGTTTCCAACATGGCTGCCTCTCATTTTCAACGTTGCATTGACCGATCCGCGCGACGATCGCGCAAGCAGGCTAGCAGGCGCGCAACACTATCTTTCCCCATGGAAACATAGGTCATTTTTTGCCGTCGAATGGCCCGACGGGCGCTGTCGCCATGGCGCGCGGAAATTCGGCGAAACCGCCCGAGACACGCAACGACCCGCGTGTCGAAGGGGAGAGATTTACCAGAACTGACGGCGCCGGCCTAATCCCTGGCTTTCGGCCCGGTCCCGGCGCTTTAGAAGGGCAATTCGCGACCGATCTTGCGCTGCTGCGCGAGCGTCAGCAATTTGGCCGCAAGCGCCACATCTTCCAGCGCCAGGCCCACCGATTTGAACAGCGCGATGCTCTCGCGCGTGTTGCGGCCGGTTGCCCGACCGGTCACGACGTCGGCCAGGTCGACCGCGCGGGTCCAGTCGAAGATTCCCTTTTCGAGCGCTTCGACAAAATCGCCGGCTTCGTTCTGGCAGGCCTTGACGCTGTCGCACACGATGTTGTCGGCGCGGCGGACCACGGTGCTGTCGATTTCCGCCGCGTCAACCAATTCGAGCCCACGGCGCACACCAGCGTTCCTTCGGCCAGCCAGTTGCCGTCGAACACCGGCTCACGGCTGGTGGTGGCCGTGACCACGATCGGCAGATCTTCGGCGGCTTCTTGCGGCCGATCGACCGGCCGGACTTCGATCTTCAACCGCGCGGACATCGTGTCGGCAAAGCGGTTCCGCTTTTCTTCGTTGCGGCTGTACACGTAGGCCACTTTGATCGGCCGCGCCGCGGCAACGGCCTCGAGTTGACTCTGCGCCTGCCAGCCGGCGCCGAACAGGCCCATCTCTCCCGCCGCCGGATCGGCCATCGAACCGACAGCCACGCCGGTGGTCGCGCCGGTGCGCAGTTGGCCCAACTTGTCGGCCTCGATCAACGCGACCAGCGCGCCCGACTGGTCGTACAGCCCGATGTGAAATCGCGCCCCCTTGCGGGTCGTCGTGTAGTTCTTCCAACCGACGACGCCCAGGTAAGGCGCCGCGGCGCTCATGGAGTGCAAAATGATTCCTGGCACCCTGCGCCCGCGATCGCGGCACGTTCTCCACCTCGCCGGCGGCCAGCCGGCGAAACGCCTCCTCGCAAACTTCGATCGCCAGGGGCATGTCGAGCAGCCCGTCGACGTCGCTTTCCGTCAAGTAGATGGCAGCCATGTACAACTCACTCGAACGATGCCGAAGTTTGGAAGCAACTCGCCGTCTGCATTCAGTCTAACGACTTTCGACGGCCGCGATTCGCTTAAAGTCGTTTTTCAGCGACTGGTACAGATCTTGATAAATCGAAAAGGCCTGATCGTGGTATTTCGCGGCCCGCTTGTTGGGCGACGTTTCCCTCACGACGCGAATCGTGGCGCTGCAGGCTTCTTCGACGTTTTTGAACGCGCCGGCGCCGACGGCCGCCAGCAGGGCCACGCCGTAGGCCGGCCCTTCCTCGGCGTTGATCGTGACCACCTTCTGGCCGAACACGTCGGCCTGAATCTGCCGCCAAAGCGGGCTCTTCGAGCCGCCGCCCGAGGCGCGAATCTGTCGCACCGGCACGCCCAGCTCTTGAATGATCGCCAGGCTGTCGCGCATCGAATAGGTGACCCCTTCCATGACCGCGCGGACCATGTGCCCGCGCGTGTGGGCCAGCGTCAGGCCGACGAAGCAGGCCCGCGCGTCGGGATCGGCGTGCGGCGTGCGCTCGCCGGAAAGATAGGGCAGAAAAATCAAGCCCTTCGCTGCCGGGCGGAATCTTGGCGGCTTCGGCGGTCAGGATGTCGTAGGGGTCGATTTTCGATTTCTTCGCCGCCGCGATTTCGGCCTGGCAGAGCCGATTGCGGAACCATTGCAAGCAACCGCCGGCCGACAGGCTCACGCCCATCATGTGCCACTTGCCGTGCACGGCGTGGCAGAACGTGTGCAGCCGCCCGGCCGGATCGACTTGCACCGTGTCGCTGTGGACGAACATGACGCCCGAGGTGCCGATCGAAGTCGACAGCATGCCGCGGCTGACGATGCCGTTGCCCACGGCGCCGGCCGCGCAGTCGCCGGCCCCGCCGACGACCACGCAATCGGTCGAAAGGCCCAGCGCCTTGGCCGCCTCCGTGGTCAGCTTGCCGGTGACTTCCTCCGATTCGTAGCAATTGGCCAGCAGCGATCGGTCGAGTTCCAGCTTGCCCAGCAGTTCGTTCGACCAGTTGCGCCTGCGCCACGTCCAGCAGCAACATGCCGCTGGCGTCGCTGACGTCGGTGGCGAACTCGCCGGTCAGGCGGCGGCGGATGTCGTCCTTCGGCAGCAGCACCTTGACGGTCTTGTCGAAATTCCGCGGCTCGTGGTTGCGCAGCCAGAGAATTTTCGGCGCGGTGAAGCCGGTCAGCGCCGGGTTGGCGACCATGTGGATCAAGCTCGGCCCGCCCGCCGGCGCGGTGCTCGATTTCGTCGCACTCGGCCGCGGTGCGCTGGTCGTTCCACAACAGCGCCCGGCGGATCACGCGGTTCTGCTTGTCGAGAAACACCGAGCCGTGCATCTGGCCCGAGAGGCCGATCGCCTTGACGTCGGCCGGCTTCAGCTTTGCCTTGCTTGACGACCGCGCGGACGGTCTTGACCGTGGCCTGCCACCAGTCCTCCGGGTCCTGCTCGCTCCACAGCGGCTTGGGGTGGTACGAAGGGTACAGGCTCGGTCGCCGCGGCCAGAATCTTGCCGCGCTCGTCGATGGCCAGCGTCTTGGTGCCGGAAGTGCCGATGTCGATGCCAAGAAATATGCTCATGAGTCAGCGCGGCCCGATGGCGAAATTAGAGGATGAAATCCGCTCACACTAACCCGAAGCCCGGACGATGGAGCAGCGGTCTATGCCTAACCTGAGTCGCGGGATTGTACCCCGGCCGCCCGGGCCCTCGCAACCGCCGCTTCACCCCGCAGGGCGTGCGGCAATTGACCGCCCGATGCCGCAGACTCTACCATGCAATTGGGGGCCACGTTGACTCCTCACCCCACGGTCATCTTGCAAACGATCCATGCTTCGACAAATTGCGCGGCTGGCATTCAGATTGTCGGCGCTGACCCTGCTAGCCGGGCCGCTGGGCGGCTGCGCGCCGAAAGTCGACACCGAGGCGAAGGCGGGCAAGAACCCGCCGGCCGACGTTCAAATCCATCTCGTCGTGGTCGACGATCCGGCGTTTGCCGAGGCGATCGGCCGCCTTCGGGCCGAATGGAAAGCCCGCAGCGGCGCGACCATTTCGATCGTGCCAATGAGCGAGGCCGAGCTGCTGGCGGCCGAGTCGCTCGCGCCGCCGGCCGATGCGATTATCTATCCCTCGCGCCAATTGGGACTGCTGGCCGAGCGCGATTGGATCGCGCCGTTGCCGGCCGACCACGCGCAAAACAAGGAGCTTGCCTGGAGCGACACTTTCGAATTGCTGCAAGTCGCCGAGACCCATTGGGGCCAGGTCGCCTTCGCCATTCCGCTCGGGTCGCCGCTGCTGACCTGTTACTATCGGCCCGACTTGCTCGAGCGGGCCCATCGCCGCGTGCCGCAAACCTGGGCCCAATATCACGAGCTGGCCGAATTCTTCAACAAGCGCGAAAATCTCGGCGACGCCGCCCCGCCCGCCGATGCGCCCTGGCACGGCTGCGCTGAGCCGCTGGCCCAAGGCTGGGCGGGCCGAGTGCTGCTGGCTCGCGCCGCCGCTTATGTCAAGCACCGCGATCACTATTCGACGTTGTTCAACATCGACACCATGGCACCGCTCATCGACGGCGCCGGTTTCGTGCGAGCGCTGGAAGAATTGGTCGCCGACAGCAAGCTCGGCCCGCCGAACGCCACGGAGCTCGACCCGACCGCGGCGCGGCGCGAGTTTTTGCAAGGTCATTGCGCGCTGGCGCTCAGTTGGCCCGGCCACGCC
This sequence comes from uncultured Planctomycetia bacterium, assembly GCA_963801675.1. Classification (GTDB taxonomy): domain Bacteria; phylum Planctomycetota; class Planctomycetia; order Pirellulales; family PALSA-1355; genus PALSA-1355. Next base: position 4,062,095 of record CAWDFN010000001.1, on the reverse strand, counting down.
AGCGCCGGAGAACCGCTGCCCGAGGGCAAAAACGTGGCGGTCGGTTTCGTCGAGCTTCCCGGCGCGACGCAGGTGTATAATTTCGCTCAGGACAAATGGGACCATCGCGTCGCCGACGAGAGCCAACGGACTGCGCTGTTGGGCCTCGCCGGCCGGCTGGGCTCGGTCACGCAACAAGCGACGCAGCCGGGTCAGGCATTTCAACTGTTGGCCTGGCTCTCGGGCCAGGATTGGGGCGGTAAGATCGGTAGCGTCAGCAGCGCCAGCGCCGCCACGACGCTCTACCGCCGCTCGCAAGTCCGCGCGCCGCAACCGTGGGTCGATCCCAACACTGATGCCGCCGCCGCGCAGCAGTACGCGCGCGGCGTGCAAGACGCGCTCAGCCGACCCGCGTATCTGTTCGCCCCGCGCATTCCCGGTCAGGAAAAGTACATGGCCGCGCTCGACGTCGCCGTCGAGCAAGCCCTCGCCGCGAAACAATCCCCCGCCGAAGCGCTGCAAGCAGCAGCAGCCGAGTGGACGAAAATCACCGAACAACTCGGCCTAGAAGCCCAACGCAAAGCCTACCGCAAAAGCCTCGCCCTCGAGCCCTGATGCCGATTCCCTCTCCCGCCGGGAGAGGGTTAGGGTGAGGGCGCGTCGCCTCAGTCGTTTCACATGCCCATCGTCCAACGTCACACCACATCGACTCGCCTGGACAACCCAGCCCATCACTTTTACAATGCAAAGTCCCCCGCCGAACCGCGTGGCGGGCGAAATCTCGGGGCGGTAGCTCAATTGGGAGAGCGCTGCGTTCGCAATGCAGAGGTCGAGGGTTCGACTCCCTTCCGCTCCACTCCCAGCAGCCCGTTGTCAGCAGTTGACGACGGGTTGTTTGTATTCACGGCGACGCGGCCGACGCGGCGACAATTCCCGCCTGGGATCCCGCTTGCGCTCACTTCGCCGCGCGAAGCGTGACCCGGCTGCTGACAATAGCCCCGCGCTCGTCGGTCACCGTGATGAACCAGGCGGTTGCGTTGGCGGGCGGTTCGTCGGCGGCGATGGTTTGGCCGTCGATGTTGGCTGGCTGCGAGAGCCATTCGCGTTTGTTGATCGTTTCGTCGCCGGTTGTAAGGTGCAACGCGGCCTGCGTGACCTTGAGCGGGCTGGTGCACGTGAGTTGGACCTTACCGCCGTCGATGCGCGGCTCGCCGAGTGCCGGCAGGGGCTTGCCGCCACGCAGATGCTGATCGATAAACAAGCCGATCTCTTGCGGTGCCCAGCCGCTCGGGTGGCCGTGCGGCATGTTGACGGTGACGCGCATCTGCTTTGCGCCAGGCACGGCGTCAAAACTCTTCATGTAGCTGTCGAGCGGATAGGCAAAATCGTTCGTGCCGTTGACGAACAGGATGGGGTGGGACACCGCGGGCAGATAGCGCGACGGATCCCATAGCGTAACCCAACGGTCGCGCTCGTCGGGCGTCATCTTCGCCAACCGGTCGAGCCAGGCGCTGTTTTCGTGCAGAAACCCGCAGCCGTACACCGGCACGGCGGCTTTGAAGCGGTTGTCGACTCCGGCCACGATGCACGTGAGATACCCTCCCCAACTGATGCCCGTCACCGCCGTCCGCTCGGCGTCGACTTCGGTAAAGCCGCGGATCAACGAGTGAGCGCGAATCGCCGCCGCCACCGCGTGGTACGGCCACTGCTCGCCGGCGGGCTTGTCGATGCTGCCGAACTTCTCCTCGTCCCCCTGATCGGGCCCACCGTCGCTGATGCGCGTGCGGTTCTCGCGCTGATGCGGATTCTTGCCCTCGTCTGGCCGATGGCCGGCCAGGTCCATGGCAATCGCCGCGTAGCCCCGCTTGGCCCACAGCTCGGCCCAATCGCGAAACGCCGTGCCGCCGCCGCCATGGATCAACACCACGGCCGGCAGTTGCTTGTCCAGCGACGCGTCGCCCGCCAGCGTTCCCGGCGTGGCGTAGTAGGCGAACACGCGCGTCGGCTTGCCCCCCAGCGGCTCGCCCTCGTACAACAGCGAGCGAACTTTTCCGCTCGCATCGATCCACTCAAACGCCGGAACCTCGCTCAGCCGCGACAGATCCCACGGCATCGACGAGGGTAGTTTCGGCGACCGCGCAATCGGCTCGGCGGCCAATGCGCCAGCCGACGCCAGGAACAGGGCCAAATGGACGAGGCGATTCACGGCGCGATGAATCATGGGACAGGTTCCTTGCTGGAGATATCTCGTTCGGGTCGGCCCATTATCATTGCCGTGGGCCCGCGACTCAAGGTTCGCAAAACCCAGCCAAATGCAAGCGGCGGCAGTATACTGGCGGCTATGAGCGACGCTCCCAAACCTCGACCACGCTGGTTTCGCTTCCGCCTGCGAACGCTGCTGGTTGTCGTCACGTTGTTGGGGTTCTGGCTGGGAATTGCAACCGACCGCGCCTTGAAGCAAAAGCGGGCCGTCGAGACGATCCTGAATCTCGGCGGCACCGTTTTCTACTACCACCAGTGCACCGCCAACGGAGGAGTCGACCCGCGCATCGAACCCTGGGCTCCCCGCTGGCTGCGGCAGCTCGTCGGCGACGACTACTTCGTCACCGTGAACATGGCTTGGATCAACGCCTGGGACCACCAAGGCCGGCCCAGGCCGCTAAAGCTTCCGCTCGGCGAACAGGAATTCGCGCGGCTGGGCGACCTGGCATGGCTCGAAGACCTGATGCTCACCGGTGCGCCGTGCACCGATCGAGGTCTCGCTCACCTGGGCCGGCTCACGCATCTCAAGTCGCTGATGATCGACGCCTCGGAAGCCACCGATCAGGGCCTCACACATCTGGTCGGGCTCAAACGGCTCAAGAAGCTCGATCTGCGCCGCGATAACACGCAATCGGGCTTCGAGTCGCCCACGCTCGACCGCGCGATCACCGACCGGGGACTGGTGCATCTGGCGAGGCTCGGCCGCCTGGAAGTGCTCACGCTCGACGACACGCAGATTACCGACGATGGACTCGCCAATCTGAAATCCCTGTGCCGCTTAAGTGAGCTGTCCCTTGCCGACACCCGGATCACCGACAAAGGGCTGGCCCACCTGCAAGGACTGACGGACCTAACCGAGGTCTACCTGAACAACACCGCCGTGACCGACGCCGGATTGCCCTCCTTGACACGCTTGCCGAAGCTGCAACGTATCGGTTTGAGTCATACCGCCATCAGCGATTGGGGGCTCAAGCTGTTGGCGGCCGTTCTTAGCCTGGAATCCCTGGCGCTCGAGGGTACGCGGGTAACCGACGAGGGGTTGGCCCGGCTTGGCACCCTCAAGAAACTCAAGAGTCTCGTTCTCAATCAGACGTCGATCACCGACGAGGGACTGAACCAACTGCGCGGACTGACCCATCTGACGACCCTGCAATTGAACGACACGTCGATTTGCGGCCGCGGTCTGGCCGGGTTCGCCGGCCTCCAGTATCTCTGGTTCAACAATTCGCGGGCCGCTGATATCGATTTGGAGTTCATCGGACAGCTCACCCGGCTCGAGGTCCTCGTGCTGGACGGTACCGCCGTGACCGACCAGGCGCTGGGAGCACTGGCGGGCCTTCCAAAGCTCCGTGAATTGGGACTCGACCGGACGCGCATCAGCGACGAAGGCCTGAAGCATCTGCAAAAGCTGCCGATGCAAGGGCTCTATCTGCAAGGAACGCAAGTCACGCAGTCCGCGGCCGACAAATTCGAAACGGCCACCGGTGCCGACGTCTACACGGACGCGAATCCCTACCCGCGGTGACCGTCATGAAATCGCGGCCGGCCCCGCGTGGGCTGCGCCGAGAACGGCCAATCTCGATTACTCGTCTGTACACGAGCGCGAGAATCCTGATAATAATGTGAGCCCGTCGCGTATGGGCAACCGCCCGACTTCGGCCAACCGTATTGTCATTTTTTGCCCCAGTCCACGGACGAAAAGTAACACGAGGGTACCATGGGAAACAAAGACCGCCGAAAAGAGAAGAAGAAGCCGAAGCAACCGAAGGACAAGCCGAAGGCGACGCCCGCTCAGTCGACGATTGCCACGCGCCCGGCCCGGTAGGGGCGGCCGAACTTCGCCGGGTATTCAACCGCCAGGCTTTGCCGCCGTGCTGGCAGGGGGCTGTTTCACAGCCAGCGACGTGAACGACCAATAGTCGTGGCCGAACACTTCCGCGCGCGAAGCCAAGGGCGGCATGCGCTCGGCCGGCGGCAGGCCCATGCTAAACAGAAGCTGAAGGTCGAGCAGCACCTGCTTCGACGACGAGAAGTAGTTGTGGCCGAGAAACGATGTGTCCATGCCGTCGGCGTTGATCGTGCAAAGCCGCACGTCGAAGTACGGCAGCAGCCCCACCGGTTCGTAATTGTTCAGTCGCTGCGACGCGAGCAACGCCGAGTCGCGCTTGCAATAGTAATAAGTCACCTGCGCCGCGCTGTCGGTCGCGTAATGCAGCAGGTTGTTAAATAGCGCAGCGCCGATGTCGGGCGCCGCCAACACCACCTGGCCAAACGGCCGCGCGTCGAATGACGGCGCGCTGCTGCGCGCAGCTCGTAAAGCGCGTTGAGCAGCACCCGGTTGCCCATGCTGTGGGCCAGCAGGTGGATTTTTCCGGCCGGCTGTCCCGCGGACTGCCGGTCTCGACCGTCCGCAATCAGGTTACCCAGCACCTCGGCCAGCGCCTTGGCGCTCTGCGCGGCGTTTTTGGCGTCGAGCGGATATTGATTGAAATCGCCGGCCGAGGGCCAGCAGAACGTCACGGCCGTGCCGGGAAATTCCAGGTCGTACTGCAACTGCGCCGTGCGCAACACCGCGCTGGCGAACGTATTGTTGAAGCCGTGCACAAAGACCAGCACGTCGCCGGGTCCGACCGATTTGAGAAAGTCGGCCTTGGTTTGCTCGACGATCGATTCGATCAGGAAGTGACTCATCGGGTTGCGCTGGCCCACGAAGATCGGCTCTTCGAGCTGTCCCTTGCGATGATGTTCCACCGGGACGTTCACCAGGCACGATCCGTAGCTGACTGAAGTCGCCACGTCGTTGCCAAAACACCGTCCCGTCGTCGCGTCGCTTTCAACCGGCGAGCGGTTGGTGGCAAAATAAACCCTGCGCTCGGCGTTCGAGCGGACTTGGGACAGCGGATACCAGGGACGCTCTTTCGGCCACGTGGCCAGATAGGCTTCGGTCGATTGCGCGGCCGACGGCGGCCCTTTGGTCGACCGCAAGAGCTGGCGATCGTATCGCCCGGGAATGGAAACCGCGACGTTCTCTCGAACCGGCGCGGCGGCGGCCCGCGCTTCGACCACGTCGATCGACCTCCGTTCGATCGGGCCAACACCGCCGGCAACCGCTTTGCCGCCCAACAGCACCGGCGACTTTTGAGTCTCGACGGCGCCCGTCGCCGCGGGCCGCGTCTGCGCCAGCGTTTGGCGCACGCCCGCGCCGACAGTCACGCGCGTCAGCTCGCTTGTCTGCACCCAGCAGACGCGTCCCGCGCTGATCGCCGTCAGCTCGTAGGCAATCTGATGCGCGCCTTGCAGCAGCCCGATATCGGCGTACGGAACGACGAGCGAAGCCTCGACCAGCGGCCCTTGCTGGTCGCGCTCAAAGTCGCGGCTGACCAACAGTGCTCCGTCGGCGTCGCGATTGTGTTCACCGCGCGCCTTCACATGTCGGCTGGGCCGATTGTCGGCGAACACTTCGAGCCGCGCAGTTGCAGCGTGACTTGATTTTCACCTCGATCCAGAACCAGGCCAACGTCGATGCGATCGCCGGGCGGATCGACGGAGCCATCAACGGTCAAATCGAGCCGAGTCACCCTGGCCGCCTCGCCCGTACAAGCGACCAGCAGCCAAAGCACGACGGCCAGCAAAGCTGCGAGCTCACGCGGCGGATTCATGCAAGCACCCTCGAAAGCAGTAGCGCTACTTCCATGATAATGACCCAGGGCGCCGCGGACAACAATTCAGCGCGACCATCGCGTTCGGCGCGGACGGCCGTGCTTGAAGATGCTACAATGCGCTTCACACATCTGCGGGCCGGATGGGGCAGTTCGGCGCGGCAATGCCCGGAGGGCAATACGATGTCGCGCGTCGATCTTCGGCGGATTCTGTCCCGGTCCCACGTTGCCCAGCCCGACCGAACCCGGCAAAACCGCGCCACGGCCCGCGCCTCTGCTTGGAAATGCTCGAAGATCGCACGCTCATGACCTTGCAGGGCAATGCGCTGTTCCCGGCGGACAATCCCTGGAATCAAAAGATCAGCGCCGCGCCCGTCGCCGGCAATTCCGGCACGCTCATAGGCAGAATCGGCGCCGGCGGCCTGCATCCCGATTTTGGAACCGTCTATCAGGGTGCCAACATCGGCATACCGTACAACGTCGTGCCGGGCAATCAGCCGAAAATCACCGTCGTGATCGACGCCTACGCGAACGAGAGCGATCTGCTGCAGGTGCCCATTCCCAGCGGCGCGGTGATCGAGGGCGACCCGTTGCCCGCCGCTCAAAACGACGGCGATCGGCATCTGATCGTGTACGACAAGGACAACAACATTGCCTACGAATTGTTCAACGTGCATCGGCCGGGCGAAATCGACAGCCAGTGGCACGCCGACTCGGAAGCCGTGTGGGACATGGGCCACGATTCGTTCCGCACTCCCGGCGACACTTCGGCCGACGCGGCCGGGCTGCCGATCCTGCCGGGTCTGGTCCGCGTCGATGAGGTGCTCGACCAGGGCGTGATCAATCATGCGCTGCGTTTCACCGTGCCTCGCACCACCGGCGCGTACGTCTACCCGGCGTCGCACGTCGCGGGCAACGGCGACGCGACCTATCCGCGTATGGGCGAACGGTTCCGGCTCAAGGCTAGCTTCGATATCTCCGGTTTCTCGGCGGCCGACAAGGTAATCCTGCAAGCGCTCAAGGATTATGGCATGATCGTCGCCGACAACGGCAGCGGCTGGTTTCTCAGCGGGGCGCCATCGTCCCGCTGGAACGACGACGACCTGCACGCGCTCGGCAGCGTGCTCGGCAGCAACTTCGAGGCGGTCAACCTGACGCCGCTTGCGTCAAGCTTGGACCAGACCTCGGGCCCGGGCGCCGGCGGTACCGCCGTGACTATTCACGGGCAGAATTTCTCCGGCGCGGCCGGACAATTGCAAGTCCTATTCGGCACCACGCCGGCCTCCAACGTGCAAATCATGTCCGACACGCTGTTGGTGGCCACGTCGCCCGCGCATCCCGTGGGCACGTTTCCCGTCACCGTGAAAACGCCGTACGGCACTTCCACGCCCACGGCTTCCGATCAATTCACGTTCACCACGTCCACATCCGGCGCAACGATCGTCGGGCGATTCCTCTTTTACAACAACTCGGCGTTCGACGGCAACACCGCCGGCGTCAGCACGAGCGACAATCTCGCGATCGCCACCGACAAGACCGCGTACTTCGCCGGCAGCGGCCTGGCCTCGAGCAGCGCCCTTTCGACCTATCTGCGCGGCATCAACGGCATCATGATCGATCTCGTCGGCTCGGGGTCACACGCGTCGATCAATGCCAACGACTTCGTCTTCAAGACGGGCAACGACAACGCGCCCAGCGGCTGGGCCACCGCGCCGCGCCCAGCGCCATCTCGGTGCGCGCCGGCGCCGGGGTCAGCGGTTCGGACCGCGTCGAGATTCTGTGGGCGCGGGCGCCGTCAAGAACGCATGGCTGGAAGTGCAGGTCAAGAACACCGCCAACACCGGCCTTACGGCCACCGACGTGTTCTTCTGGGGCAGCCTGCTGGGCGACGCCAACCTCAATTTTGCCACCACCGGGGCCGACGCGTCGGCCGTCCTCGCTGATATCGGGGGTCCAGTGGATCTTACCAACTCCCGCGACTTTAATCGCAGCGGCGGCGTCACTGGCGCCGACGCGGCTTTGGCCTTGGCCAACGTGAGCGGCCTCACACGGATCAACCTCAGCGCCGGTGCATTTGCCCCGATCGGCAGCGCTGCTGCGGCCAGTCCGCAGGCCAGCCCTGCCGCCGACAGCGACGTGTCGTCCGCGTTGGTCAACACGTCGCTGTCAACCTCCGGCGTCGCAGTGCCGCTGGCTCAGTTGCCGGCCTGGGTGGCCGATCGCCTGCGAAGACTCGATTCCAACCGTCAGGCGAGCGACGAATATTACCGTCGCCTCTCGATTCAGGCCACGCTCCGCCTGCGAGCGGATCCTGACGAGTGCGACCTGGCCGGCGATCCTACCAACGCAGATGACCAGCTGCTTGAAGTGCTCCTTGCCGGCCGCGCATTGGGCTAGGCGGCCGACGAATTCACCGGCCATTTCGCCGTGCAGTGGCGCACGACGCAGCTCGATCGTCCCATGCCCGTCAGTCCGGGAGCGGGGCGAGACGCGAGCTGCGTGCGCGGCCGCGGCCGCTACCGCCCAGCCACGGCGCGCTTGAGCATTTCCTGGTAGGCGGCGGCATTCTCGGCGGCCTGCCGGTCGAAGCGCTGCTGCGCTTCGTCGCGCTTAATGCCCGAAAGCTGGGCTGCGCATCGATCGTAGCTGCTTGTCGTACTCGACCACCTGTTTCTTGAAGGCCAACTCGTTGGCCTTCAGCGAGGCCTCGCATTTGTCGAGGCTTTCGAACAGTTCACGCGCCGCGTCGTCCTTCTCGGCGGCTTCCCGATTTTCGAATCCGTTCAACACAGTCAAGTTGGACATCATCTGCACCCACTTCGGCTCGTCGTTTTCGTACTCGATCAACATCCGCAGGGTCGCCTCGTCGAAGAAGCAGCAAAATCCGTGTCGCTTACCCTTGAAATACTGCGCCATGAACACCGGCTGGCCGGCTTCGTTGCCAGTCTTCACGACGCCGTGTCGCTTGCCGTCAACGTACATGGCAACGGTCATGAGCTCTTTGTTGTCGGAGCGGGCAATGGCCATGCCATTCAGTTTGCCTCCTTGCTGGCTCGCCGTGGCATAAATATTTCCGTTAGGATGCCTGAGCACGACCGTGTTTTCGCGATTGACGCGGAAGCTGCTAAGCGCCTCGGTCGTGTCGAAGACCCCCAGCGAGAACACCCGGCCTGAGGGGAGCGTGACTTTGAATTCACCCGGCTTGGTCGGCTGCCCCGGGTTGCCCGGGTCTCTCGGCATGGCTTTGGCGCGGTGATGCGGCAACTTGGCAAGGTCCTTCATCGAGACGTCGCCGTATTTTTTTACGACGAGCTGAATGTCCTTTGCGCTGATCGCGAAATTGAGATTCTGGCCATCGCGTCTGTACCACGTGTTCAAGCCGACGACTTCGCCTTGCATGTTGATCAATGGTCCGCCGCTATTGCCGGGCGAAATGGGGGCAGTCGTTTGAATCCAGGTCGAGTCGACAGCATACCCCATCAGGCTAAACTCCTCCGCGCCCATGATCACCTGCAGCTCTTTTCCTTCCCGAACCGCCGAAACGATGCCTTCGGACGTCGTAAACGACAAGCCGTGTGGGTTGCCGAAAGCCGCAACTTTCTCACCAACCTCCGGAAGGCGGCTCGTCAGCTTAATGGCGCACGGTTTGTCGAAGGGATCGGTTTTCAACAGCGCCAGATCGTGACCGGGGTCGGCGGTCAGAAATCCGCGGACGTCGACCGACTCTCCGGAGCGAAGAATGATCCTGGCCTTCTTTGCCCCTTGGGCAACGTGGAAATTGGTCGCCACGATGCCACGATCGTCGACAATAACCCCGCTGCCCAGTCCACCGTTTCCGCCGCCCCTGTCGATCTCGACCCTGACCACCGAGGGCTCGACCTTCTTCACCAGCTCGACCAAATCCATGCCGGCAGCTAGCCGGGGCGCACACCAAGCGGCCATTGCGACGACTGCAATCGGACCGAACCGAGCTAACGGAATACGAGCCGTGGAACAAGCGCTACGTGAGGGACCACCATTGAGGGGGACAATTCAGCCAATATAGCCCCCCGCAACTCCCCCGGCAACCATCCGCCTCAGCCCTCGCCCCCCTCGTCCGTCAGCAACACTTCTTGCAGCAGGTCGGTTTCTTTCTTGCTGTGCTCGTCCAGTTGATCCAGCAAGGCAAGCAGGTCGTGCGAGACTTTCGCGAACGAGTCGTGGTCGGTCGCATTGACGCGGCGCAGGCGAGTCAGAATTCGCCGCAAATTCGCTCGAAATTCGTCGTGCTCCCGCCGCAATGCCTGGACGATGTCATTCGACTCCGGCCGCGATTCGACGACCACGGCCATGTAGCCATCTTCCTCCTCCAGCCGCATCAAGTGCTCCAAATGCCGCTCGAACGACTCGCCGACAAACCGCAGGCTCTCCAACTTTCGGGTCAGGTCCGATCCCTGATATTTCCAACCGATCGTCGCCCGCAGGGCACTGGTGACGTACGACAACGTCTGGTGCTCGACGAGCACTTGCTGGCCAATGGCGTGATGTTCCATGATGTGTCTCCTCGAAAGTTGGCTGCTTCGAGCCCCAAGTGAATTGTACGACGTTTTTGAACCGCCGGCCGGGGGGCGAGCGGTTCCACTGCCTATTGTCCTCTGGTCCGTGCGTTGTCACCGCGCTCGCCAACGGTCAAATTCTGGCCACGTATGGCCAGTAATTGTCCACTGCGTTGCATCGTCGATGCAAGGTCGATGGGCGAATTCGGTGGCCATTGTAGCTTTTGCGCGACTCCAACTTTAATCTCTTGATCGGCACAAATATTGCTGCTGGGGTTGTGTTTCGTTCGACCACCTCCGACGATCAAGGATTTCACGGCATGCACAGTCACTGCCGCCGAGCAGTACATGGTTTCACGCTGGTCGAACTGCTGGTCGTGATCGCGATCATTGGCGTGTTAGTGGCCCTGCTGTTGCCGGCGATTCAGGCGGCGCGCGAAGGGGCCCGCCGCACGCAATGCGTCAACAACATGAAACAATTGTCGCTGGCGTTCCACAACTTCGAAAGCAGCCAGAAACGGCTGCCGCTGGCGTACACGAACTCGCCCGCCGTGGGCACGAACAACTGGATGCCGTTCATCCTGCCGTTTGTCGAGGGGCAAAATCTGATCAACGGCTACAATTTGAATATCGACTGGTGGCGCGAGCCCAATCGCACCCTCGTCGCTCGGCAGATCGACCTTGTGCAGTGTCCTTCGGCTCCGGAACCCAATCGCATTCAGAACAAGCCGGAAACCACGCCACCCAACAAGACCGGCGCTTGCGGCGACTACTTCACGCCGGCCGGCGTACACGTCGACATCAACCTAGCTCTGACCAACGCGCAGTTTTCCACGACCGCCGATCTGCGCGGCGCGATCTACTGGTACGCCGCCACGAACACGGTCAATCGCATGAAGGACATTACCGACGGCACTTCGAATACGATCCTGCTAGCCGAGTGTTCAGGACGCGAAGACGTGTACCGCGGCCGCACGAAATATCCGGTCGACTATACGGGTGCAATCAAGATCCGGGCACGCGGCGGCGCCTGGGCCACGACCGACAACGCCTACCAGATCGGACAACGCAATCCCTGGAATGCGACCTTCGGTACCATTCCCGGTACGCTGGCGATCAACAATTCCAATGAATGGGGCCACTGCTTTTACAGCTTCCACAACGGAGCCAATTTTGCCTTCGCCGACGCGTCGGTGCGATTCCTCGGGGAAGAAGTCGATCTGTACACCCTGGCCTGCATGGTGACCCGCGCCGGCGGCGAACGGGCCAGCGACAATTGATCGCGCGCGTCAGGGCAGAACTCATGAGCGGCAGCCCTTTGCGGATTCGTAACGATCGCCAGCCGTGAGCGCTGGTACTATTCGCGGCGCCGGTGGCGGCGGCTCTGTGCGGCTGTTCGCGCTCGGCGCAGCCGCCCTGTTTTCCAGTCCGCGGACAAGTGGTGCAAGACGGCAAACCGCTCGCCGAGGCAATGGTTGTGTTCCACCCTCAGGGCGATCGTCCGCCCGACACGCCCAAGCCGCTGGCGCAATGTGACGAGCAAGGCGGTTTTACCCTGAGCACGTTCCACTCCAACGACGGCGCGCCGGCCGGCTCCTACGCCATCACCGTCGAGCTGCGCGCCCCGCGCCAGGTGGGCGAAGAGATCACGCGCGACGGGCCGAACCTGCTGCCCGCCGGCTTCGCCGACCCGCAAACCACCCCGCTGCGCTACCAGGTCGAGGCAGGCGAAAACGAAGTGCCTCCGCTCGCAATCACCGCCGAATAGTGATTGGCGCAGCTTCCCTCGTTTTGGCATTTCTTCGCATGAAAACGCGTGTGCTATTCTTGTACTGCACGCGAGCAACCCCCGCCTCCCTCGACTTTGCCCGAGGCTCAATATGGACACCATCGTCTTTGGCCTGATCCTGGCCACGTTCCTGTCGCTGTTCACCGACAAACGGTGGCTGGCTGTTGGGTTGTTCCTGCTCACCGTTGGCGCGGCGCTGACGTTGTACCTGGCGCACGCCACCGACCCGGTCCATTTGAATTTCTGAACAGGGGATTGCTCGATGAGCCATCGACTGGGTTTCTGGCTGGCCCACGTTTGCATTCTCGGCGTCATGGCCGCGCTGGTCGGCGGGTTCGTGGTGCAATTTGGATGGCACGAGTTCCCTTGTCCGCTCTGCATGCTGCAGCGCATGGGCATGATCCTGGCCGCATTCGGGCCGGCGTTCATTCTTTTGCGCTGTCGTGGCGGCGAAGTGAGCGCGAGCGATTTCGCCACCGGCTACGGAATGAGCATCGTCGCCGCCATGTTCGGCGCATCGGTCTCCACGCGCCAGATCCTGCTGCACATCGCCTCGCCCGATCCGGTCCCCGGCATGACCGTTCTCGGGCTGCACCTCTATACCTGGGCGTTGATCGTGTTTTGCACCTCCGCCATCGTTGGTGGACTGAACTTGCTGTTCGCACGCGAATTGGTGCCACGCCGCGTTCACTTCGGCTGGCCGACGCGATTGTTGCTCGCGTCGCTGGGCGCGGTGATTGTCACGAACCTGATCGGCGTGCTCTTCCTGGAAGGGTTTCACTGGATTCTGCCGGGCAATCCGGACCGCTATCAATTACTGTCGGACCTGGGCCTGCAATAAGCTGTGTCAGGCGACGCAGGCAGGCCCATTGCTGCTAGCAGTCCACGTTGCGTTGCGATGCTCGTTGGACTGCGGTGTTTGCCCCCAGGCCGTGACGTGCCTCCACATTCCTTAAAGGCTCCCTGCCCCCTTGGTCGATACTCGGCCAGCATTGTTTTTTTTCGCCGCGGCAAGGATGCCAGCGTCAGATGAGCCCAAAATCACGCTTTGACCGAGCTTTGAACGTCGACAATCGCCCCTTTCGCCAGGCGCCTGGCAGCCGCGACGCTGCCGCTTTGCTCGCCCGGCTTCATCGCACGACTCGGCGCGATCCCCATGCTATTCTTGGCGTGCTCGAGTTTTGGCTGAGCCCGCGGACAGCTGGAAGCAAACCTCGTGTCGACTACCCATCTCAGTCGTAAGATCCACAAAGCGGCCATCCTGCTGTTGAGCCTGCCGCAAGACCAGGCCGCGCGGCTGCTGGCGCGTCTCGACGCGGCTCAGCTCGAAGCCGTCGCCATCGAGATTGCCCGGAGCGAACGCTTCACGGTCGAAGAGCAAGTCACCGTCATTCGCGAATTTGCCAACGTCGACCCGCGCACCGTCTCGGCTGGCAAGGGGGGCCTGCGCGTCGCCAACGCCCTGATCGAACGGGCACTGGGCGCCGACGATCCCCTGCTCAAAACCATTCGCCGATCGATCGAATCGCAGCTCTTTGAATTCCTCGCGTATGTCGACGTCCAGGACCTGCTCAAAGTCCTGGCAGACGAACATCCGCAAACCGCCGCGCTGGTCGTTTCGCACTTGCCCCGGGCGCGAGCCGCCCACCTTGTCGCCCGCATGAGCGCCGACCGCCAACTGGCGGTCATTCGCGGCATCGCGGCCCGGGGGCACGTCGAACCGGAAATCGTCGAAGAAATTGCCCACGGAATCGCGCGGCGGATATCGCAGGCGGCCAGGGCATCGGCCAACGAGTCCGACGCCACGCCGGCCGGCTCCCCCTCCCTTTTCGCCGCCTGAACTGCTAGAACTGGTTTCACGACTGCGGGGACTCTGTCCCCTTCTCGCGGCAGTTCTTGAATTCACCATGCCCAACGCGCCCCAGCCCGAAAGCGCGCATGTCGGCCACTCCCATGATGAAGCAGTATCAGGACGCCAAAGCGGCCTGTCCCGATGCGCTGCTGCTGTTTCGCATGGGCGACTTCTACGAGATGTTTTTCGACGACGCCAAGACGGCCGCCCGCGTGCTGGGCCTGGCGCTCACCAGCCGCGACAAGGGCGAGAACGCCGTGCCGATGGCCGGCTTTCCGTATCATCAGCTCGAAAGCTACCTCGGCAAGCTGATCGCCGCCGGCCTGCGGGTCGCGATCTGCGAGCAGGTCGAAGACCCCAAGCAGGCCAAGGGACTGGTCCGCCGCGAAGTGACGCGCATCGTCACCGCCGGCACGCGTCACCGACGACGCGCTGCTCGATCCGCGAGCCAGCAACTACCTGGCCGCCGTCGTCCGCCTCGGGCGACAGCGCCGAGCAACTGTCGGGCCTGGCCTGGGTCGAACTTTCGACCGGCCGATTTCACGCCGCCTGCTTTCCCGCGGCTCGCAGCTCGCCGACGAACTGGCGCGCATCGACCCGGCCGAATGCCTGCTGGCCGAAGACGCCGACGCCGCCCGCCGGCGCGTGCTCGATCCGACCGTCATGCTCACGCGACGGCCCGGCTGGGCCTTTTCGCATCGACCCGGCCCGCGAAGTCCTGCTGAAGCACTTCGGCACCGCCAGCCTCGAAGGTTTCGGCTTCGACGACGCCGACTGCGCCGGCGATCCGCGCCGCCGGCGCCGTGCTCGACTATCTCACCGAAACGCAAAAAGCGTCGCTGGCGCACATCGATCGCGCTGGTCCGCTATTCGGCCGGCGACACGCTGGAGATCGACGAGGCGACGCGCCGCAGCCTGGAAATCACGCGGCACGATGCGCGACGGCCGCCGCGAAGGCTCGCTGCTGGCCGTGCTCGACCGCACGGTCACGGCGATGGGCTCGCGGCTGCTGGCCGACTGGCTGGCCAATCCGCTTGACCGACGTCGCGCGCGATCGACGAGCGGCTCGACGCCGTGGCCGAACTGGTCGCCGACGCCGGCGCTGGCCGACGAGCTGCGCGAGACGCTGCGCGGCATCTACGACCTGCAGCGGCTGCTGGCCCGCGTGACCACCGGCCGGGCCAGCCCGCGCGACCTTGCGCTTCGTCGGCCGCACGCTGGCCGCGGCTGCCGGCAGATCAAGGCCAAGATCACCGCCCGCCGCAGCGCGCTGCTCGGCCAGCTCGAAGAGCGAGCTCGATCTGTGCTGCCGAGATGCGCGGCCGGCTCGAGCAGGCGCTGGTCGACGACTGCCCGCTGGCGAGCCGCGAGGGCGGCTTCATCCGCGACGGCTTCAGCGCCGAGCTGGACGCGCTGCGCGAGCTGGCCAGCGGCGGCAAGCAGTGGATCGCCCGCTATCAGGCCGAGGAAGCCGAGCGGACCGGCATCCCGAGCCTGAAGGTCGGCTTCAACAAGGTCTTCGGCTACTACCTCGAAGTCACCAACACGCACGGCGACGAAGATTCCCGCCGACTACATCCGCAAGCAGACGGTCAAGAACGCCGAGCGGTACATCACGCCGGAGCTGAAGGAGTACGAAGAGAAGGTGCTCACGGCCGACGAGAAGGCGCAAGGAGCTGGAATACGAGCTGTTCGTCGAGCTGCGCGACGTGGTGGCGGCGCCGCGGCCGGCGGCTGCAGGCGACCGCCGGCGTGCTGGCGCGAGCTCGACGTGCTGGCGGCGCTGGCCGAGCTGGCCCGCCAGCGCGGCTACTGCCGGCCGACGATGGTCGAACGAGCCGGTGCTGCGCATCATCGACGGCCGGCATCCGGTGCTCGACGCGTCGATTGCCGAGGGCACGTTCGTGCCCAACGATACGCAGTGCGGAGCGGAGGATGGACTCATCGCTGCTGATCACCGGCCCGAACATGGCGGGCAAGAGCACGTACATCCGCCAGGTGGCGCTGATCACGCTGATGGCGCAGATCGGCAGCTTCGTGCCGGCCCGCGAGGCGACGATCGGCGTGGCCGACCGCATCTTCGCCCGCGTCGGCGCCAGCGACGAACTGGCCCGCGGCCAAAGCACGTTCATGGTCGAGATGACCGAGACGGCGCGCATCCTCAACACGGCCACGCCGCGGAGCCTGGTGATCCTCGACGAGATCGGCCGCGGCACCAGCACCTACGACGGCCTGTCGCTGGCCTGGGCGGTCGTCGAGCACCTGCACGACACGATCGGCTGCCGCACGCTGTTCGCCACGCACTACCACGAGCTGACCGACCTGGCCGACATCGCTCGCCGGCGTGCGGAACTTCAACGTGGCGGTGCGCGAGTGGCAGGACCAGGTCGTCTTCCTGCACAAGATCGTCGCCGGCGCGGCCGACAAGAGCTACGGCATCCACGTCGCCCGGCTGGCCGGCGTGCCGCGCAAGTCGTCGAGCGGGCCAAGCAAATCCTGGCCCAACTCGAGGACGAACACCTGGCCACAACCGGACAATCTCGCCTGGTCCGCCGCGGGCGCAAGATCCGTGCCGACGATCTGCAGCTGACTCTCTTCGCCCCCACCGAACATCCCCTGGTCGACGAACTGCGCTCGCTCAACCTCGACGATATGACACCCAAGGACGCCCACGGCTGGCTCGAAGCCTGGCAGGCCCGGCTCAAAGACGGCCGCGACGGCAACGGGTAAACAACACGAACGGCTCGCGTTGAGTGGCCCAGACAACTTGTTGTCTGGATCCCGAAGGGACAAGAGGGCGTTGCGAGTTGCGTGGCCCTGCCTGAAACGCCTGGTATCGCTCAGCAACACCGACAACGAATTGAGGCGGTCTGGGAATTGCTGGGATGCCAGCCGCCCTACTCGGCATGCTGCCGTAGACGTATGAGCCGGCTTCCTTCGTCGAGTCCATTGGGCCGATCACTTCGTCGACCTGGTCGCGAAACAAATCGCCGATCAACAGGTCGGTCAGATGCCCCTTGAATTCGGGATACTGCTTCACGAAGCGTCCGAAGCTGAAGCCGTTGTAGAATTCGCAAACCAGCCGCCGCATGCGGTCCATGCCCTTGCTGAAGTCGGCCGTCCACTTGCCCAGTTGGGCCGCCGAAGTGTCTCCCTTGGCCAGGCCCTCGGCGATGGCGTCGGCCGCCAACTGTCCGCTCTTGAGCGCCAGCAACACGCCCGACGAATAGAGCGGATCGAGAAACCCGAACGCGTCGCCGACCAGCACCCAGCCGTCGCCGGCCGCGCGGCTGGAACGGTACGAATAGTCCTTCGTGGCGTAAAAACCGGCCACGCGCTTGCCGATCGCCACCCGCTCTTTCACCGCCGGGCAGCGATCGAGTTCTTCGTTGTAGATCGTTTCGTGATCGCCGCGGCCGTTGAACAAATAGCTAAACGCTGCAACCACGCCCACGCTGATGATGTCGTCGTGCAGCGGGATGTACCAGAACCAGCCTTTTTTCCCGGCCGTCTGACAAGACCAGCGTGGCCCCTTCGTCGCGGCCCCGGTCGCGGTAGGCCCCCTCATAATAGGTCCACAGAGCGCCCTTTTTCAATTCCGGATCGGCCACGCGCAGCTTGAAGCGATTGGCGATCATCGCGCCTTTGTCCGCTGGCGTCGACGACGACCTTGGCCTTGATCTCGCGCTGCTTCCCGTCTTCGTCTTGAACGCGAAGGCCCGTTGCCGGTCGCCGTCGAACAGCACGTCGAGCACGCGCACGCCCTCGTGCACCTCGACGCCGTGCTCGCGCGCGTTGTCGAGCATCAGCTTGTCGAACTCGCTGCGCAACACTTGCCAGGTTTGCGAGCACTCGTGCGGCTTGTGCTCCATGAAGTAAAACGGCTCGGACAGCTTGCCGCTGGAGCCGACGAACTGCACGCTGTACTTCTTGACGAACGGACTGGCACGCATTTTCTCCAGCATGTTCAGCCGCTTGAGCACCCAATAAGTCTCGGGGATCAGCGACTCGCCGATGTGGAAGCGCGGAAAATGCTCGCGCTCGAAAAGTAGCACGCGATAACCGTGCTGCGCAATCAGCGTGGCGGTCGTCGATCCCGCCGGTCCGCCGCCAATGACCACCACGTCAGCCGTATCGCTCTGGGAGGGGCTCATGGTGTGATTTCCGTACGCTCAAAAACTGTCGAAAGCCGCCTATTCCAAGATATACAGCCAGACAACACTTGTCCAGACAAGTATCTGCGTGGCAAACGGGCCTCCAGCCATGACATGCTGCATCAATGACCCGTTCGTGGGGTGCAATGCCCACTGCATTGCCGGCACCAAGGTGAATCAGATCTAGCCGTTCGCCTGCCTGCGCGATGCTCGGGTCGAGTTGTCACCCTCAACAAGCCGCCGGCGGTCGCGACGTTCTTTGCCGACGCCTGGTCGTCACGTCACCCACGCCAAGCACGCCTTGCGCCATCGCGGCCGCCCGCCGTCGCGGCCCCTGACGATCGCTGAAGATGCAGCCGATTGCGGCTGAGGCGTTGCACTGCAGGACCTTACACCAATCGATGTGCATCTACGAATCGCCCAAAAACACCGAGCATGGAGGCAATTCCTGGTCACCAATGGCAAGCTATCCTTGAATTGGAAAACGCGACGCATTGGTCCTCGCGGTCGTGCTCTCGAGCGAGGTGCAATGACAAGCGTAGCGCAGCGGCGTTCGTAATTCGCGTTGCGCGACCATTCTCCTATCTAAATCTCAACGAGGTACGATTCGATGCGCACGAATGAGCTAATTCTGTCGTCTGCTAAGTTTATGTTGTTGGTGGCGGCGTGCTTTGCAAATCCCACGAGCTCGTATGCGGACGAGACGAAGGCGGTTGAGCAAGCGTCGGCGCAGTTCTACGCGAGCCTCAATACGATGTTCACCGGCGACGCCGGCCCCATGCAGGAAATCTGGTCACACGCCGACGATGTGACCTATATGGGTCCCGCCGGGGATTTCCAAGTGGGTTGGAACAAGGTGCGTGACGTCTGGGAATCGCAGGCAGCATTGAAACTGGGCGGGAACGTCGAGCCCGACGAGATGCATGTCACCGTGGGCGATGACCTGGCATTCACTCAATGCTACGAGAAGGGCACCAATCTGGACGCCCAGGGCCGCCAATTGCAGGTTTCGATCCGGGCCACCAACCTGTTTCGCAAGGAGAACGGCAAGTGGAAGATGATCAGTCATCACACCGATCTGCTTCCGTTCCTGGAAAAGCAAACGCTCACAGAGTCAGCCGAATAGGCGACGCCGGAGTCGGCTTCAACTCAAATTGCAGCCGGCCTCCGTAAGGCAACTTCGTGGAGATCGAGCGGTGCGCCTGGCCGGAGTGCAACGATCGCGGATGCAGAATTGAAATGGCTTTCAGCCATTTGTGAGCAAATCAGGGCGGGAACCGCGCCGCGTTTGGTGCGGTTCCCGTTCCGGTTTTTGGCAAGACCGTCTGATCAAAGCGCCAGAACTATGGCAGCTCGAGTGGGGTTGGCGAACAGCCTATCCTCCGGTCGCGCAGAAAGACGCCAACCAACGGCAGCGGTCACGCGCCGCCTTGGGCCTGTGAAAACGATAACCATTGGGCCCCCGCCACACGGCGATAGTCGGCCAGCGGCATGACGATCGAGTTGGTCAACGAGCCGGCGTTGAAGGCGATTTTTTCGTTGTTTGCCAGGGCCAGATCGACGTACAACGCCAGCGGCAGGATCGGCACACCGAACGGCGGCACGCTCCCCGGCACCAACCCGGTCAGTCGCAACAACTCGGGCGCGTCGGCAAACCGCAGTTTCTTCACGCCCAGCAGCTGCTTGACCGCCTGCGAATCGAGTCTTCGATCGGCCGGCAATACGAACAGCCGATACGTCTCGTCGGTCTTGATGACCAGTGCCTTGGCGCCAATCGATAAGGGCTCGCCCCGCGCCTGGGCCGACTCCTCCGAGGTGTGGGTGGCCTCGTGCTGCTTCTCGACGAACGAGACGCCCTCGGCAGCAAGCCACGCGCGGATCGCATCGAGCGCGTTGGAAGAAGGCATTTTTGACCGTGTCGAACGAGCCGCCGTCGCGCTATCGAGCTATTCTTTCGCCGTGGCCGGGTTCCAGATCGTGGCCACGATGTAGCGGGTCTTCAGCGGGTCGTCGTTGAAATAGTAAACCGTCACCACCTTGCCGTCGGCGCGCTGCACGCTGCGCGGATAGCCAAGATCGCGGCCGCCGCCGTCGCCCCGCAATACGATTTCCTTGCCCCAAGTGCGGCCCTCGTCGCGACTGAGCCTGGCCCGCATTCCAAACGGCTTCGCCCGCACTCCGTACGTGATGCAAATCCACCCGTCCGCCAGCTTCAGCATGGCGGCAGGATTGCCTTCGCCCGTGTCGGGAGCGGGCTTGTTGCGAAGCTGCCAATGCTCGCCGTCGTCGGGCGAAAAATACGCCTCGATCCAACTTCGATCGCCATCGCGCACGCGCACCGCCGATAGCAGACCGTGATCCGCCAGCCTCACCGTCGAGGGCATGATCGAGTAGCCCGGCGGCTCGTCGGCAATATACGAAACAAAACTCCACGTTTTCCCGCCGTCGATCGTGCGAGCGCAAAACGGGCGGCCCTCGTGTCCGTTGGTCTTGGCGGCCGTCAAAAACACCAGGCAGTCGTGCTTGGCGTTGACCACATAATCGGTGCGGGCCGCGATCCCCTTCAAACCCAAGGACGGAAACCCAAAGGGCCCCTGCCAGCGGTGGCCCCGATCGGTAGAATAATAAAACCGCGACGGGCCGACGTTGGTCTCGGTCATGCGCAGCGTCATGGCAAAATCGGGATGCGTAAAGTCGATCCCACCGGGGCAATCGGTCCAAGGCTTTTCAATCTGGCCCGGCGGAGCGATGCCATGCAGCGCCCTGCCGCGCGGAATCAGGGCCCCTTGCTCCGCCGGATTCTCGATCTTCCAGGTCTGCCCGCCGTCCAGGCTACGCGCCAGCAGATGTTGTTCCGGCTTGTCGTGATCGATGGCGTGCCGATCAGGTCCCAGATCCTTGAAGTATCCCGCGCCAAAGCCGACGAGCATCTCGTTGCCCCAGCACCACATGCCATGATTGGCCGGCCAGCCGCCAAACCGCCCCGGCTCGCGATACACAATCACGTGCTCGACTTCCACGGCGGAAACCGACCCCGCCAACGAGGCCAACACCAGGCCCATCGCCACATCGAAAACACAGTGACCGCGCATGTCGACCTCGCGCCTGAGAACCCAATGACAAGCCCACGGCAACAGCTCCACGAGCCCCGCCATGATGCGCGACAAAGGGCCGAGCGTCAACATTCCGACGGTGCAGACGGGCCGATGGTAGGATAAGGTATCGGTTTACCTTAAGACGAAACGGATCCATGCAAGAAGTCGTCAAAAGCACGTATCGCGATCCGTCACACCGCAGGATGCGGGGACTGTCGGTAGCAGTCTTTACGGTTTTGGTCAGTTGGTTTTCGGTCGCCACGCAGGCTGCCGAGCCGTCCGCACGGTTGCGGGTGATCATCGAGACCGACGCCGGCGGCGACCCCGACGACGAGCAATCGCTGGTGCGGTTCCTGCTCTATGCCAACGAATGGGACGTCGAAGGCATCATCGCCAACCGCGCCACGGCTCGGGACGGCGAAAACGAGAATCCCGAGCGCAGCGGGCTGGCCATCGTGCGGCGACAACTGACGGCCTACGGCCAGTGCTGGCCAAACCTTGCCAGACACGATCCGCGTTATCCGCCCACGGACCAGCTTTGGCAGCGCGCCGTCGCCGGCTACGACGACACCGACGACGCGGTCAGCCTGGTCATCGCGGCGGTCGATCGCGACGAACCGCGGCCCGTGTGGTATTCGGACTGGGGCACCGACGGCGGCGGCGCGACGAACAATTTGCGCCGCGCGCTCGATCGGGTGCTCCGCGAACGCGGCCCCGAGGGCTACGCGAAGTTCAAAAACCGCTTGCGGCTCGCCTCGGCCGATGCCTTTGGCCGGCATACCGCCGAGGTCGAGCCCCCCTTCGCATTTTGGGTCGACACGTTCCGCCCGGAACGGGATGGCAAGCGCTGGTACCACCGCTTTTCCGCCCTCACGGCGACGGCCGGCGGCTTCGACATCGAACGCGACGTGCGCGCCGGCCACGGTCCGCTGGGCCCGTTGTATCCGCTGAACACGACGCACAAACAAAAAGAAGGCGACTCGATGACCTTCCTGTATCTCATTCCCACCGGCATGAATGACCCGCAGCAACCCGGCTGGGGCAGTTGGGGCGGACGCTACGGGCCAAACCCCAACTTTCCCGGCCGCCCGTACTATTGGGCCAACCAGGTCGACGCCCGCAACAGCACGCAGAATCGCGACAACACGCTGGCTCGCTGGGCCGTGGCCTTGCAGCACGACTTCGCTGCCCGCATGGATTGGTGCGTGGCAAGCGATTTCAATCAAGCCAACCATAGCCCCGTCGCGGTGCTCAACGCCGACCGCACGAAGCGCATCCTCGAACTCACCGCGCAGCCCGGCGACACGGTGCAACTGTCAGCGGCAGGATCCAACGACCCCGACGGGAACGCACTGAAGCGTCTGTGGTTCACCTACCCCGAGGCCGGCACATTCGCCGGCGAGATTGCGCTCCGCTCCTCCGACGGCGAAACCACCAGCTTTGTGGCTCCCCCGGTCGCACAACCGCAAACCATCCATGTGATCCTGCAACTCGAAGACGCTGGCACGCCGAGCCTGTTCGCGTATCGCCGCGCCGTCGTTACCGTTGGGCCGCAATGAATGGCTCACTTGCTCGCCGGAGGCGCCGCGTCCGCCGCCTTGCCAATGGTGCGGTCGGCGAAGTCCAGATACTTTAACCAGTCGAAATCGGTCAGCGCGTGCTTGCCGACGCGAATGTGATAGCCGATCGTGTGCCCGATTGATTTCCCGACCCGCGGTAGTTCGGTCGTTTCGAGCCCCCGCTTGCCCAGCAGGCGATAAACGCCCTCGGCGCCAACGGCGGCCAGAAATTCGCCGCGCGGATCGGCCCAGCCATCCTCCTTGGCGCTGGCGACGTAAACCGGGCGGGGGGCGATCAGAGCCACCAGCTCGTGTTGATCCACCGGCAGCCGATCTTCGTGGCCGCCGTACGTCGAAAAGTTGGCACAGAACCAATGCGGAAAGACCCGCGTGATGCGGCCCACCGTCTCGCCAAACCAACGCCGGCTGAGCGCGGCGCCAGCGCAGCCCGAATCGTTCGAGATCACCAGCGCGAACCGCGAATCGAGGGCGCCGGCCCAAAGCGCGGTCTTGCCCATCCGCGAGTGGCCGATCACCGCCACGCGGCGCGAGTCGAAATCGGGGTCCCGTTGCATGTAATCGAGCGCGCGGCTCAAGCCCCAGGCCCAGGTGGCAATGGCGCCCGGCTCATCCGGTCCCGGCGGACCTTCGCGGCCGGGATAGAAATGAGACAGTACGCCCTCGCGAAACTTCGTTTTGTCGTCGGGACAAAAATCAGCGGCGTCGAGCGTGGCAATCGCATAGCCGCGCTCCAAGATCACCTCCAGCAGCCGTTTACCTGGCAACTCGACGTCGGTCTTTTCTTCCAGCAGTTTGCCCGGCACCGGCTCGGCGGCCTTGCTGTCGAACAGATGCATGCCGACAAATGCCGGCACCGGACCGCTCGCCCGGCACGGCACGTACATAGTGATCGGGAACCCATGGAACGCGCCCTTATCGTCGCGGAAGCTCAGCTCGACGCGCTTTCGCGTCGCCTTGCCGCCAAAGGCCGCCGTTGACTCGACGATTTTGAAGTCGAGCGCATCGGGCGCCGGCAAGGGTCGACCGTAAACTTGCGTCTCGAACAAACCCAGAATCTGCGGCCGCCGTTTTTCGAACCACGTCTTGGCGCTCGTCACCGGCCGCCCGTCTTGCATCACCAGCGGATCGGGCAGCACATAGGCTGGCACCTTGGCTTCGTCATAGTTGGCCTCCTCGTGGTCGTCGGCCGCCACGCCGCCGACCGGGTTTACAAGTGACAGGCATACCGCGACGCCGGCGATCCAAAATCGGAAGCACGCCATGATCGACTAGTTTCTGCGAATGAGACGGATGACTGAAAACGCCCGCTTGTCGGGCACTCGGTGGCGACGCGCGGTGGCGGCATTATAATGTGGCCGCAACATCATGCGGACTCGGGTCTTATTCTGACGCACGCGGGGAGCCCTGTCATGCTGGAACTCGAAAATCGAGGCGACGTCACAATTCTGCGGATGGCCCGCGGCAAAGGGAACGCGATCAACCTGGAGTTTCTCGCGGCCCTGTCCGAGGCTCTTGAGGCGATCGGCAGCAGCCCTGCGCGGGCTGCCGTCATCACGGGTCAGGGGAGCGCATTCGGCGCCGGGGTCGACCTGCCCGAGCTCGTGGCCGGCGGCGAGTCCTACGTCCGGCAATTCATTCCGCGCATGACCGAAGCCTTCCGCCGTCTGGCGACGTTCCCCAAGCCGCTGGTGGCCGCGGTGAATGGCCACGCGATCGCCGGCGGCGCGATCATCATGCTGGCCTGCGACCAACGGATTCTGGCCCGCGGCACGGCCCGCATCGGGCTGACCGAGGTCCAAGTGGGCGTCCAGTTTCCTGCCTGGGCTCTGGAGATCGCGCGATACACCACGCCCAGGGAACATTTTGCCACGCTCATCCTCACCGGCCGCACGTGGCAGCCGGAAGATGCCCTGTCGCGTGGGCTGGTCGACGAGCTGGTCGAGCCTGACCAATTGCTCGACCGGGCGGTCGCCGTGGCCCATGAGCTGGCGCGTATCTTTCCCGCCACGTTCACCGCCACCAAGTTGGCCGTCCGGCGACCGATGATCGAAGCTGCCGAACGCACCGCAGCCAACGACGCGGCCATCGTCAATTCCTGGTGCTCCAGCGAAGTGGAGGCCCAAATGTCGGCCTTCGTCGAGCGCGCGATCAAACGGAAGGGATGAACATGGACGCCGTCGAAGTGATCCGCCGACTACACGAACATCGAGCCTGGGTGAACGCCAAATTGCTGGCCGCGGCCGAGTCGCTCACCACCGAGCAGTTGCATCGAGTGTTTGCAATCGGCCAGGGATCGATCTGGAAATCGCTGCTGCATTTGTACGCCGCTGAATATGTGTGGTTGGAAACGCTGCTGGGCGACGAACGTACGGTGGTCCCGGGCGACCTGCCTGGAAAGTTGCCGGGCAACCAGCAGGGTGACGCCCCCATCGCGTCGCTGGCCGAACTGCGGGCCAAGTGGAAGGATCTCGAGCTTCGCTGGCAGGCATACTTGCAAGGCCTGACGGCGGACAAGCTGGACGAAGTGATTTTCAAGATCAGCAGCAACTCGACGGATGGCAAGAAGCAGGCCACGCGTCGCGGCGACGTCCTGCTGCACGTCTGCACGCACGCCCAATACACGACCGCCCAGGTGGTCAACATGCTCCGTCAGGTCGGCGCACAGTCTCTACCCGACGTGATGTTGATCTCGCTGGCGCGACAGCAGATGACGGGTTGATTCGGCGATCGGTCCGACCCATGGCGTATAGCAAATCACTGGCGGCACGTGTTCGGCAGGCGTTGAGTGCGCGCGGCGGCATTGTCGAAAAGAAGATGTTCGGCGGAGTCGCGTTCTTGCTGCGCGGCAACATGTGCGTTGGCGTGTGGAACGACTCACTCATCGTCCGTCTCGGCATCGAGCAAGCCGAACGAGCACTGGCCGAGCCATACGTCAGAGCCTTCGACGTGACCGGCCGGCCGATGAAGGGCTGGGCCATGGTCGACCCGGATGGCCTGGACACCGACAGTCAGTTGAACGACTGGATCGAGCGGGCCGTGGCCTTCGTGGCCACACTGCCGGCGAAGTGATTTAGAGCGTGTCACAAAATGGCCGGGGACTGTCCCAGTTTTGTGGAGTCCTCGGAGCGGGGCACCGAGGGTCACGCGGCCGCGTGGCCCACGGTCGGAACTGTCCCCCTCTCCGAGGACATTTTGTGACACGCTTTCAAACCGACCGCTTCGCCTGCAGGCTCCGCTCGAAGCGTGACAGATCGATCGCGGCCCGAACATGCGTGCCCTTGCCGATCCGCTCGATCCCATCGTGAGCCTCAACTCCGAACGTTATGAATCGATCGGTTTTCGAGATGACTTTGGCCGTCGCGGTGACCGTGCGGCCCACCGGCGTCGCGGCCAGGTGCTTCACGTTCACTTCCGTGCCCACCGAAACCCAGCCCGCCGGCAGGACGGCGGATATCGCGTTGCTGGCCGCCACTTCCATGAGGTAAATCATGAACGGCGTACCGAACACCTCGGGCATTGCCGTGTGAAAATGCGCGACGGTAACCTCGCGCGTGACGACCGTGGTTTCGGAGCCTGTCATGCCGGCGCAAATCTTCTCGGTTGGATTCAAGGTAGGCCTTTCGGTGCTTGAGAGGGTGGCGTTCACCGACTGTCGGGCCGGCGCCGCATGATCATCCACTTTTGGCCGGCGTTTTCGGTTGAGACCTGCGGAATTCCCTCAACCAGACTTCGATCTGTGCGGCGTCCTTGGTCGCTCCTTGCGAGCGGGCTTCGGCCAACGCCTTTTCGGCGGTCGCGATGGCCTCCGCCATCCGCCCTGCCTTGGCATAGGCGACCGCCAGATTGACGCGCGCCGAAAGGTATTCGGGTTTCAACCGTGTCGCCTGTTCCAGGCGCCCGATTGCCTCGCTCATTCGCCCGGCGTTGAACAAAGCGACGCCCAGGTGGTCGAGGTCTTCGACCGAGTCGGGCTTCGTCCGCAGGATGCGCTCCAACTGCACAATCGCCTCGGAATGTCGCCCCGCGTTGACCAGCGTGACGCCCAGCAAGCTGCGCACCGCGATCGCGTCGGGCTCCTCCTCGAGTGCCTGTTGCAGCTCCGCGATCGCTTCCTCGTTCGCGCCGACAGCGGCCAGCACGGTGCCAAAATACCTGTGACTGTCCGGTGGAGGATCCTTGGACCGCAGTTGCAGCGTGCGTCTAAAGTACTCAATCGCGTCATGCGGCTTGCCGGCCAGCATCAGAGTAATGCCGGCACTGTAATTGGCGACCGGATCGTCGGGCTGGTGCGCAACCGCGTCCTGCCAAAGCGTCCAGTTTTCGCGGTATGCCGTCAGCCGAACCATGCTCACGAATCCCAAGACGCATGCCAAAAGCACAGCGCAAACCGTCGTGATTACGATCGGCGACCAAACCTTCGATGACTCGGACTTGGACGCATTGAGTTGGGTTCGCTCGCCGGCGTCGGCCGTGATATCCCGTCGCACCCGGTCGACGACTTCGAACAACAAGACCATCGCCAGCGTCACGAGGGCCGCCAGCGGCAGGTACATCCGCCGTTCGGCCGCGACTTCGGTGAGGATCGGCACCACCAGCGTCGGCGACAGAATCACGAACACCCAAGCTCCCAAGAACCCGATGGCCTTGCGCCGCCAAAGTCGCTCGAGCACGACAATTCCCAAGATTTCCACCGGCACCAACCACGGCCACGCGTCCCAGAACGAACCGAGATAGGGAATGTGATAGTGAATGACCAAAGGCCACGGCCACACCACCAATTTCATATAGATGACAAACACCTTGGCCTGGGTCAGCCACCAGACGAAAGGCGACAACGCGAGGTGGAAACCAGCGGTGCCGGAGCGCGGGCCATTGATGTTGAGGGCCAGAATGACCCCCCAGCTCAGAAACAAGCCCACGTACAACGGCCAGGAATCTCGCAATGCCCGACGAAACGACCCGGCGATGAAAGTGCGCTCATACAACAGGATCATGGCGGGGGCCGTGACCATCAATTCTTTGCAAGCTGCGCCCAACGAACACCCGAGCGCCGCCGTCAGCAGCCAAAGCCCACGGCCGCGGCCAGTCGTTGCCGCAAAGTAACGCTGGCTGGCAAAGAACGTGGCCAGGTAGAAGAAGCCCACCATCAGTTCGGTGCGCTGCGAAACGTACTCGACGGCATCGGTTTGCAGCGGATGCAACGCCCAGACCAGCGCCACGATGAACGACAACGGGATGGCCACCCGACTATACCGTCCGCCGAAATAGCTCAATCGCAACGCGTTGCAAACCACGCCAAAGAGCAATGTGGCCGAGAGGGCGTGCAAGGTCAGGTTGACAATGTGATAGCCCGTCGGGTCGAGCCGGCCGAAGCGATAGTTCAGCGCGTACGACAGATTCACCAGCGGCCGGCCGGAAGTGACCTGATTCATTTCGGGCGTCAGCGGCCCGGGATTCTCCCCCTCGCCCAGCAGGGGCCGAAGCCTAACGATCGAGCGATTCTGGGTAATCGAGGATTGGTCGTCGAAGACAAACGGGGCATGGATGGCCCCGCCGTAGACAAACCCCACCGCGCAAACCAAGACCGCGAAAACCGCCAATACAGCCCAGAAGTCCGGCCCGCGAGAGTCCTCGCGCCGCCCCCACGGCGGCCCCCTCGGCCTGTGTCGGCGAATCAGCATTCGTAGGATCGGACATCGCCAAGGCACCGCAAAAAAACTCGCGACGGGACCAACAGAGCCCCGATTATGGTCCTCAAGTGAGCGGGCGGCAAGCAGGCGGAAAGTCGTGTGAACGGAGCGGCTCACACCGACAAGAGCAGTTGATCAGGAGACCACAAGTGAGCAAATCGCGCGGCAGGTCTCTCGGCAGTCTCTTCCTCATTGCGTGGGCTGGAGCGAATCATGCGGGAGATCCGCCTACGGCCTCACGTGGGCAAACGCAAAAATTTCCTTGCATTTTTCCTACGGCTCCTCCTCCCACTCCTCCGCCGCGAAACGGAAAAGAAATGGAACCGAAGTTTTTGGTTTGCGTCGCCGCGTCAGAACCAAGTTCTATTTGTATTCCAAAATATCTCCAGGCTGGCATTCGAGTGCTTTGCAAATCGCTTCCAGAGTTGATAGCCGAATTGCCTTTGCCTTGCCGTTTTTCAAGACGGAAATGTTGGCCATCGTGATGCCGACTTTCTCGGCAAGCTCGGTGACGCTCATCTTCCGCTTCGCCAACATGACGTCGATGTTAATGATGATTGCCATGCTGGTCTCGTTAAACCGTTAAGTCGTTCTCAGATTTCATATCCACGGCATTCTGCAAAATCCGTTCAAACATCGCCGCCGCGGTGGCGATCACGATCGAAGCCGAAGGTGATGAGGATGCCCATGAAAACCCCGCCTGCTCGATCATCGCTATCGCCCAACATAATGAAGAGTTCTCCTACCGCAACAAAACCAATAATGGCTAGTCGCACAATATTTTATAGTCCGCAGAGCTTTCACGGCCGCTTGCGAGAATACCTTATTTTGTCCGGCATATCCCAACACCTTGAATGCCTGATAGAGCGCCACGAAAAACGGAATGGACGCGATATACGCATACGCCAGAAAAGGATCTTTGAAATAGATCTCAAAGAGCGTGGCGTGCGCATTTCTGCCCTCGATGTGAGGTTCCCAAAGCAAGAGAGCAAGAGCGCCAATGCCGATGAGCACAATGACTATCTGAAGAAATATTGTTGAGCTTCTTTTCATGGGTGCTGCACTCTCTGAAAAGTTCTAGGAATTGATATCACGCGCGGGTGCCGTCGCGGTCGACCGGCGAAATATGGCCCGCAAAAGATCAGCTTGGCCGAGCGCACTGGTCAAGTTCGAGGTTGGCAATCCGTGGAACGTACGGCGTATGGAGCGACGGTCACCAAACTCTACAAAACGTTCCTGGCAACCTATCTATCTGTTGGGAGCGTGATCCGTGTAGTCCTGGTGAACGAAGACCATGGCTGGCCAGCGTTTTTCTGCACCGATGGCAACGCCACCGTGCAAAAGATTCTGGAAGCCTTCGCCGATCTCGAGCCACGATTGAACAAAACTTCCACAATGTCAAACAGGTCCAGGGGACTGGACAACAACAACTGCATAGCGCCTGGACCAAGCTGGCGGCAACCACATAGCCCAACATCGATTCATATCGCCATTCTAAGTCTGTTCTTATCGTATTTCAATGTGCATTTATCGTTAGTCGTGAATCTTGGAAGGCTCTCGCGGGCTACTCCCCACCTACCACACAGGGACCAGTCACGTGCTGCCGATCGATTCGCGCTAGGTGAGACGTCCATGACACTCTGACCTGCGGTTGGGGTTCATGTCATCGCACCGCTAAGAAGGGAGATTACCTCGGATGAGCTTCCGACTGCGGGGGTTCGCTGCGTGGGCGATCGGCCCCGACGTTGAACTGCGTCACGCTAGCCTTCACGACCTCCCATGCGGCTGCTTCGGCCTGATCAAAGTCGGCATCGTTCGCGGTGACGGCGACCACCATGTTCTTGTCGGGGATGAACACCACCAGCGCATACCACATGGTATTCGACCCGTTGTGCCAGTACGTTGTGTATGGGATATCGGCGCTCGGTTCTTTCCTCAACCAGCCGCATGCATAGGCGTCGAGTTCGGGAGTATGGAGCGTTTTGTAAGTTTCAGCGGATAGAAGCTTGCCTGAGCCCAGCTGGCCAAGCAGGTGCTCGCTTGCGAAAGTGCAGAGATTCTGGAGCGTCATATGCACGGTGCCGGCGGGGCCCATGATGGGAGTATTGTCCGCCTCGTCATCCACCGAGATTTTCCCAGCAAGGACCTTTCGGTGGCCGCGCGGCTGTTCGAGCGTTTCGTCGGCACTCTTGGGCGGGCCAAATCCAGCTCCCGTGAGTGCTAAAGGCTCGAAAAACCTCTCGTTTCACCAGGTCTTCCCAGGTGGCGCCGGTCACCTTCTCGGCCATCGCCCCCGCAATGGTGTAACCGACATTCGAGTACGCATGCTTTTTTCCCGCTGGGTATGCGGGTTTATCTGCGATCACATTCAGCACCGCCTCTCGACGCGCTTGGGTACATTCGGGGCCGAGCGCAGGCCGCTGGAGCCAAACCTCTTTGGGGAAGTTCAGCGGCGCGCCCGCTGTGTCTGTCAGCAATTGTTTGAGTGTGACCGGCTTCCAATCCTCATGAACCGAAGCCTCGGGAAAAATCTTGCCGACGGTGTCTGACCACCGCAGCTGGCCCGATTCGACCAATCTCGCGATCATCGTGGCTGTGATACTCTTGCTGATCCCTCCCAGATGCCACTGATCGCCGATCTCAAGCCACACCCCGTTCCCCTTCTTCCGCTCCCCGTCGGCCGCGGAAGCGACGACTTGCCCATCGATCATCACCATCGCGGCGAGGCCCACGAGGTCCGTCTCTTTACGAAGGTGGACAATCAACTTCGTGAGCGGGGCGTCGGCGTCGTCGGTGTGAACCGAGCCTCGCGTCGGCTGCTCTCGCTCGTTGCGCTCACGGGCCTGGGCAGCATTCCAGATGGCCTGGCGGTTGGCCCTTGTCATGGGGACGTCTTCAAGCGTCCGCGTCTCTTGCGACCCGAGCGGCATCACGACCAGCCGGACGGTATCTTTTGGCCGGTGCCCCATGCTGGTCAGGACAAAGACCAGGTCCTCCTCGAATCGCTTCCGCCACATGCCATAGTAGGTGCGCCGGCTGAACGCCACGATCTCGGATGCAGGGAGATCGTCAAGCGAAACGAGCTTGAACCACTCGTCGCCAACTTTGACCTCTGGTTGGGACTGCCGCCAGCGCACCGCGGCGAAGGGAGATTTCTCCCGATAAGCGGGAGCCAGGCTGGACAGAAAAACAAAGCCTGTCATGCCAATCAGCAGAAGCGCCACCGCGCACAGGCTAGCGACCAACCTGCGGTGAGGTGAAGGCGAACATTTGACGCGCTCGTCACTCATGAGTATTGGATACTCGCCGCTCACTTCGCTCGTCGTTTCATCTCCAAGACTTGTGAGCAGCGTCAGCAACTCCTGGCGCCGCGGCTGAAGCTGCGTACGTACGGCACGTTGATTCAGGTAATAAACGAACCCATATGTCGCAAAAAGAAACGCCGAAAGAAAGACGACAAATGCCGCGCTGCCAAGGACTTCCGACCAATCGTCAGAGGGCAATGACAGAGTAACCTCGGCAAAGAACGCCAGGATGGAAATAGTAAACGGCAGTAAATACCACCAGAAAATATTGCGCAGCAACCAGATTTGATGCTCCACTTGGGTCAGTGAATTCTTCACACAACTGAGCAGCGGTTCACCCGGCTCACTCGGCGTTCTGCTGGGTGGCGCATTCGATCCACCAGAAAGAACCCGACGACCCAAATAATAGCCGGCACTGTCAGATACCACGTCCAAGGCAGCGATTGCGTGATGCCTGCATAAATCCAATAGGGCAGCATCAACAGCCCGACCGCAATCTCAACGAAATCTCGACGAAAGATTGTCGCTCGGAAATCTTGTTGATTGCGCTGCACTACTTTCAGCAGTGAGTCGGCATCGACCGTGACACGCGTCTGAGACGAATGCGCCTGCCAGGCCTGCTGATATTTATCCTGTTCCATTTGGCTGTCAGGATCCATGGGCCTCTCCGTTCATCAGTTCACTCAGAGCTTTTTTCGCCCGATTCAGCTTCACGCCCACGTTGCTTTCGGAGATGCCTAGCACTTCGGCCATCTCCTGATAACTCAGTTCGTCCAGGTACAGCAGCACCAACGCCGCATCGGTTTTCGGTAACTGGTGAATTGCCTGGTAGAGCTGCTCGACGGTCTCTCGCTGCTGCGCTTGCTCGGCGCTGCTCGCCCCGTCGGTTGCCAAGACTTGCACTTCCACGAGCGGTTGCTGCCTGGTTCGGCGCGGCTTGTCCTTGCGATGCCAATTCATCGCGGTGTGGAGTGCCACGCGATAGAACCACGTCGCCGCGCTGGCCTTACCCTCGAACTTCGGCAAGGACCGCCAGGCCTGGAGCAGAATCTCCTGAGCGAGGTCCTGACACTCCTCGCTGGTGAGGGTGTAGGCGCGCGCCACCTTCATGACTGATGAGCCATGCTCGCCAAGCCAGTTCATGAACAGCGACTTGTTGATCCTCGTCCAGCAACGCAAAACCTCAGCGGTCCAGCCCATCAGGCCAACAGCCGACGCATGGATCGCTCACTTCATTCGATTAGCGGTCTGCTTGATGCCATTTTGATGAAGAACCAGGCTCTTGGCGGGACCGGTTTTCGGCAGGTTGAATTCAAGCGTGGCGTCGACCCCACGGTAGGACCATCGCGTGGGAGAGTCGGGAAAGACCTCCTGGGTGGGTTGATTGGTGATACCGACCATCAGGTGCCCATCGACATCACGAACGTCGAAAATAAAAGTCGGATTCAACTGATAACGGCCCACCAATCGGCCGCGAAGTTTCGAATCGATCGCGAGCTCGCCCGATTCCTTGTCGGGAGTCTTGCCGGGTTTCGGCTTAACGTCCTGGCCTGCCGGCTTAATTCCCTGGACGGCTGCTTTCTGGATCAACTGGATCGCCAGTTGATCGACTTCGTTGGTTACGGCCGTGTTGCACAACACAATAACCGCGCACTTGAACTCACGATTGATGAAGATTGCCGCATGGGATCCACCGGTCTGACCGTTGTGCCAACGAGTCTAACCATCGCCGGCAATCATCCAGCCCAGTCCCATCGCGGGACCCGATGCGTCGGCGTCGCGCTGTTGTTTCCAGGCCAACTCGATCGCTTCGCCGAGTTTGCCCGTTGGCGGAGTCAATTGAGCCTTTGCGAAACGCATCATGTCGCGCATCGTTGCATGAACTCCGCCGGCACCCGGTAGGTCCGCAAACGTCCAGGGCGGCGTGTCAGAGCCGAATTTGTCGTGCGGCGTGGCAAGTCGTTTCGCCTGATCGCTGCTGAGTGAAACGGTGCAATCGGTCATTCGCAGCGGCTCCGCGATTCGTTCCTCGCAGCAACTGTTGATAGGACTTGCCCGACTTTCTGCGCGACCAGGTATCCAAGAACCGACGCGCCGAGGTTGGAGTATTCCTGCGAGTCGCCGGGCTGACGAGGCAGTTCGTATTGGTTCAGGAACGCCGCTGCCTTTTTTGAATCGTATTCACGATACGGATTCGTCAAATCGGTCAGCGGCAAATTGCCGGGCAGTCGCGGCAGCCCTGACCGGTGGGTGCTCAGATCAATCCACTTGATCGACGTGCCATCGCGCGACGGCAACCGAATGCCCGCCGGATTGGCAACGTCAGCCGCCGCATTCAATTGGATCTCGCCCCGTACAACCGCATCGGCCAGCAATAGGCTCGTGAAGACCTTGCTAACCGATCCGATCTCATAAAGGGTCAAGTTGTCGGCTTTTTTCCCTGGCCGGTTCGAGCTTCCCAAGTGCACAATTCCGTAGTGATCGCCTTCGATGTAACCGACCGACAGCCCATCGACGACTCGATTTTCAACCAACGGCCCAGCCGCTTTCTCGACCCATGGATCCGTCAGGTTCTGCGACGAGGCGATCGGTACGCCAACGCAACAGTTCACTGCAATGGAAAGCAGGATCAAAGTACAACGCTGACCGTTCATGTTCGAAACCTCGCACAAGTAAGAAGATTCACACCATTCCTCGCTGGAGAGGGCGTAAGCGCGCCACCTTCATGACCGAAGTGCCATGCTCGCCAATCCGGTATATGAACAGCGATTGTGGACCTTCGTCAAGCAATGCGAAACCTCCTTCCAGAGGTATTGGTAACTCGAACAAGCGTTGACTTACAAAAATACGCCGCAATCGACTTCTTGATGAACAGGTGGGCAGGCTTGGCCTGTTGGCATACACCCTAAGCTGGTCGTGTTGCCCCGTTCCTGGCCGAGACGCCTCAAGCCGACCCAAAAGTTGTTTTCGCTCTTGGAACGCAAAGAGACCAGGTGGATGGTCAAAAACACTTGGACCGGGTTGAAATCCCTTATCAGACGGAAGAGGGCATTGCGGACCTTCACGCCGCCGGCCGACACATCCACTTTTCGGAACTTCTTCGCAATGGAGCTTCGCTCCCCGAGGCCAAGCAGTTGGCACGGCATTCCAACGTAAAGATGACGATGCGGGATGCCCACACTGGCATCAAGGATCAGGCGCGGGCCGCCTTGCCGTAGACTTGGAGTCCGCGATCCGGCTTCCCGACGAAGTCGCGCGGCGGCCTCCGGCCTCGTCACGGGCGGCAAGGCGGTTGTGAATGGTTTTGCCACGGCGGTCAAGGACGCGGCCACTCTGGGCTTAAGCCCTGGTCAACTCGAACTCATCGGCGTGACGAAATTGGATCGAGCCAGGGGCTACGACACAGCGGTTGCGATTTCGACCGGCAGCGGCCAGGTTCTGATCGCGGTCGGCACCGGCGGGATAGCGTCTGTATTGAGCAAGGGCGGCTCGGTCGCGCGGGCTGCAAACGGGGCGTTAATTATCTACGATGCAGCCGGCAATGCAGTGGGTGTGGTCCAAGGTGTCTACGACGCCAGCCAAAACGGCGTGACGGTTGCCAATGGAGTCAAGGTAGCCGCTGGTGCGTTGGGGCTTGGGGCAAACGCTACCGCGCTGAAGGGTTTGAAGGCGCCGCAACCAGCAAAGCCGCCGGCAGATCCTTCGCCCGCACCGACGACACCTGCAGCATCGCCGAAGGCCCCCTCGACGGGATTCCGCGTGGGAAAACACAGCGAGATGCCGACGCCTCGGCCCGGCCAGCATTCCCACCATGGCGTCATGTCCGCATGGATGAAAAAGGCTTATCCCGGTTACGACCCGAAGAAAGCCCCGGCTATACTGATGCCGGACAAGAATCATATTGCTACCTACGGCGTTTATAGAAAATGGCGCGCAGAAATCGCGAGGAAGCTGGGAGGCGCCTTCGATTGGAGTAAAGTTACCGAAGCCGACATGCGGGCACTATCTGAAAAGATGTTCGACGCGGCGGAGGTTCCGCGCGACGTTCGTGGGCAGTACTGGGCGGAATTCGACAGAATGAAAGTTGCCTTGCACAAGTTGTCCGACCGACCAACGACGGAGGGACTGCTCATGAATGAAGATCGTGGAGTGTTGACCGCCGACGAAATGAAGCAGTTTTATGGGACTTTCTATCACAGGAGTCCTAAAGTGCGCCTCCATCCCAACAAAGTGCCTGAGAGGTTTTGGCCACTCTTACCTTACGCGGAGTTTTGGGGCATTGCCGATGACCTGACTCGGGAGATCCTCGTCGAGGAAGCCCCGGCTGCCGTTCAACAGAACTTGAAGCAAGTAGTTTCGGCATTCGATACTGCTTTGGACGAATGGTTAGCCGGCCCGGAAGCAGACAACCCAAATCCGTCCGACGAATACATAGCGTATTCGGCCATGGGCATGGCGGCCGATTTTGTATGAACCCTTCCGGTTTAGCCATGCTTCGCTGAGGCCGCACGCGGCAGAAATCGCGCAGCGGGCTCGAGCGAGCCAGTCAAAAGCGCGGTCCCGCGCCGCGAGGCCCGATGACGTGAACCGCATCTCGAGACCAGGCCATGTTGCCACCATTTCCGATTCTTGACCTGTTGCAAGACTGTTGCGATCCGCCGTTGACCCCAGAGACGTTGGAATCCCTGCAAACCAGGCTTGGCAGGCGATTTCCGCAGGAGTACGCGGACTTCCTTTTGCATTTCAATGGAGGCCACTTCACGCGCTCGGTCGAGTTTTCCATCCCCAACCCAACGAAATTCGTGACCGGCGGTCTGATGAAGTCCTTTATCGGGGAGCCCAATGATGGGTATGAGAAAAACGGACTGGTATGGTGGGCTGACACTCTAAGTGACAGAATTCCTCAAGAGTTCTTACCGATCGCAAACTGCAACGGCAGCGATCACGTGCTGCTCAAGTTGGTGGGCGCAAATTCGCACTTCGAGGGAGTTTGGTACTGGGATAGCTCGGCGTTTTGGATTTCCGATGAAGAGCAGAGCCTCTATTGGCTGGCCGATTCATTCCACGATTTTCTCTCGATGCTCGCATATGACATCTGCGCTTATGAGGAGGAGCGTGAGACGCTGCCACTGTTTCAGGCCGTTCAGCGCGGCGCCATCACCGCCATCGAACAACATCTGGCGCATGGCGGCGACGTCGAAGCGCGCAACGAGCAAGGGCACACCCTGTTAATGGCCGCGGCGTGGCATCAGTGGCCAAAGATCGTTCGTCTGCTGCTGAGCCATTCCGCCGACCCAAACGCGCACGACGAACAAGGGCGAACTCTGCTTCATCACGCAGCCGTGAGTTCGGTCGACAGCGTAAAGCTGCTGTTGGCGGCAGGCGCCGATGCAACGGCGCGGGACAACGAAGGCAAAAGCGTACTCGGCGAGTGGTCCTACCGCGCCGATCAAATTCTGCGAGCGCACGGCGCGAAGGAATAGCAGCCGGACAGGCCGCCGCCCCCCATGACCTCACCAGCAACAATGGGTGCCCAAAAGAGCGCGCCCATTCAGATCGCCATGCGCTTAGGGCATTTTCTTGCGCTGCACGAGCGCTGCAATTCTGGCGGCGCTGCACGACTTTCAGAGCCATCGAATGGCAATGCCGCTATCTATCAAAAACGCCAAAGCCCCTCTAGTGACAGGGACTTTGGCGTTAGTCGTCTCCCGACGTCATCGAGCGGCAAAGTGGAGGCGGCGGGAATCGAACCCGCGTCCCGCGATATTTCCGTGGGGGCTTCTACGTGCGTAGTC
Organism: uncultured Planctomycetia bacterium; assembly: GCA_963801675.1. Lineage (GTDB taxonomy): Bacteria > Planctomycetota > Planctomycetia > Pirellulales > PALSA-1355 > PALSA-1355. The sequence continues at coordinate 4,024,400 of CAWDFN010000001.1, read as the reverse complement.
GGATCATTTACGCGTCTCGCTCGCCGACCCCCAACCGACGGGGTGCCTGGCAAGCCAGCCGGGAACAGTTTTTAGCCGCGGGCGTGCCCGGCAGTGACCCGAGACGATTCGGAATTGGTGACGAGTTTTTGGGCCTCTCCGACGAAAGCCCGCAGCTCGGGTTACCTATCTCTAGGCAGCCAAAGCAAAGCTATCTTCGGCAATTGAAGATATTGGTCAGCTTTTAACGTGGCCTACTGACCAACCACGGCACGCCACCCACACTTCAAGCTATCCGGTCGAACCCAGTTCGCCCCCGTTTAAAGCAAAAAGCTCAGGCAAGCACTCAATTATACCAGATCGGCCGACGGGTCAATCGAACTTCAGAGCCACCGGTGGATCGCAAACGCCGAGTTTGCCCGTCATTCTCAGCAACAACAGCCACCGCAGCCGCTCTCGGCGACAGCATCTCAGGAGACACCGTGTCCAGCGCGACCGCTTCTACGGCGATAATGTCCCATTGTACAGCAGCCCCAAAATCAGCCCGCCCAGCAGCAGCCGATACGCGATAAATACGAACGTCGAATGCGTCTTCAAATAGCTCAACAAAAACGCGATCGAGGCATAGCCGACGATGCCCGAGACGACCGTCGCGGCCGACAACGAAATGACGCCTTCTGAAGTGCCCAACAGGGCCTCGCGTGCCTTGTAGAGCTGAAACAAGCCGGCGGCCAGCACAGCCGGCAGCGAGAGCAAGAACGAAAACCGGGCCGCCGCCTCGCGTGACAATCCGTCAAACAGCCCCGCCGTGATCGTCACCCCCGAGCGCGACGAGCCGGGCACCAGCGCAAGCGCCTGGGCCAAACCGGTCACCACCGCGTCAAACCACGTAACGTCCTCCAGGTGCTTTTGCGGAATCCCCCGGCGGACTCGGCGCCGCACCAGCGCTTCGGCCGCTGCCAGCACGATGGCCAGGCCGATCATGGCGCCGGCCACCACGTACAGCGATCGCAACGAGGTCTCGATCGGTTCCTTGAACAATACCCCGCACACGACGATGGGGATCGTGGCGAAAATCATCATCCAGCCCATGCGGGCGTCGAGACTATAACCCATCTGCCCCCGCGCGATGCCGGTGGCCCAGGCCCGGCCGATGCGCAAAATATCGTCTCGAAAGTAGGCCAGCACGGCCGCCAGCGTGCCGATCTGGATGACGGCCGTAAACGCCGCGCCCGGATCTTCCCAGCCCAATAACGCCGGCACGATCCGAAGGTGGGCCGTGCTGCTGATCGGCAGAAACTCGGTCAGCCCTTGCACGAGTCCCAAGATTACCGCCTGCACAAATGATTCCAAGGTCATCGGCTCCGATCAAGGTTCAAGACGCGCCGCATGGTGTCCGGCAGTTCATCAAATATAGCTTCAGCCCGCGTCCCAAAACCTCTCGGGTGGACCATCTCGTGCCAGCATCTCTTCAACCCCGCCAGAATATCTGGCATAATGCCCCTTGCGACGCTATACCCGGGGCAGGTGTTTTAGCAGGTTGAGCGAGCACTCAGAAGGGGAGCGATGTTCAAGAATTTGAGTTGCGAGGCGTTGGGAATCTCGGGCCGGGACAGCGAGATCATCGAGTTGGTGTTGTCGCACGGCTTCAAGGGATTGGATCTGGACCTGATCGATTTCGCGCAGCAAGTGCAAACGCAGGGCATGGCCCGCGCTTCGCGGCTGATCACCAGCGCGCGGCTCAAGATCGGCAGCTTTCGCCTGCCGGTGCGGTGGGAAGACGAAGCCAGCGCCTATCAGGCCGATCTCGACCGTCTGCCGCAACTGGCCGAGATCGCGCAGCAAATGGGCTGCACGCGGGCCGTCACCTGCATCGAGCCGGGCAACGATTCGCGGCCGTATCACGAAAGCTTCGAGTTCCACCGCCGCCGCATCACCGAAATCGCCGCCGCGCTGGCTCCCTACAAAATTCGCTTGGGGCTTGGTTTTCAGGCGCCGGTGAGCTGCCGCGCCGGCTTCGCCTTTCAATTCGTGCAAACGGTCGACGAAGTCTTGCAGTTGCTCAAGATGATCACGGCGCCGAACGTGGGCCTGGCAATCGATACCTGGCATTGGCACCTCGGCCGCGGAACGCTCGATCAACTCCGCGCGCTTTCTGCAGAAAAGATTGTAACGCTTTCGCTGGCCGATGCCCCGCCCGACGCAACTGCGGCCAACGCCTCGCTGACCTCGCGCCGCATGCCGGGCGAAGGAGGCGCGATCGATGTTCCCGCGGTGTTCGGCGCGCTTGCCGAGCTGCGCTACGACGGGCCGGTCACTCTCATGCCCGACAAGAACCAGTTTGCAGGCCTCAGCCGGGAAAAAATCGTCAGGCAAGTCGGCGCGGCGCTGGACGGCGTTTGGAAGGCCGCCGGCCTGAACATGGCCGGCAAACTGGCCGCGGTGCCAGGACGGTAGGATTCGCGGCTCCGACAAAGTCCCGGGACGCTCCACGTGTTTCGCTTCGACCGCGGACTCAAGCTGACCAAGGCCGACCTGGCCATCGACTTTCGTCGGCGGCAGCCGCGCGGCTTCATTTCGCACGCGCACCTCGATCACATGGCCCGGCACGAATACGCGATCTGCACGCCGGCCACGGCCGCGCTCTATCGCTTTCGCTACGGAGACCGGCCAACACATGACTTGCCGTATGGCGAGCCGCTCGAGTGGGGCGGCCTCACTCTAACAACCTACCCGGCCGGCCACTGCCTGGGCTCGGCCATGCTGCTGGCCTACGATGGCGCGCGTTCGCTTCTGTACACGGGCGATTTCAAGCTCGGTGAATCGGCCACCGCCGTGCGCGCCGAGTTGCCGCAAGCCGACATCCTAGTGATCGAAAGCACCTACGGCCGCCCGCTCTACCGCCATCCCCCGCGCGACACGGTGCTCAATCAACTCTTCTCGCTGGTGCGACAGGCGATCGACGACGGCGCCACGCCGGTCATCGAAGCCTACGTGCTGGGCAAGAGCCAGGAAGTCACCCGCTTGCTCACCGCCGCGGGCTTTCCCGTCTTGCAGCATCCCAAGATTTACGAGATCAGCCAGATCTATCGCGCCTGCGGCGTCGACTTGGGCGATTGCCACCAGTACTCAGGCAATCCGCTCCCCGGCCACGTCGTGATCGTTCCGCCTCGCATGCACCGCGCCGGCCGCTTGCCGGGTTTGAAAAAAACCGTCAGCTTCGCCGTCACCGGCTGGGCCACGCACGAGCAGACCCGCGGCCGGCTGGGCGTCGACCACGCCATCCCGCTGTCCGATCACGCCGACTACGACGAGCTGTTCGAAGCCGTCGAACGCGTCGCGCCCAAAGTCATCTACTGCACCCACGGCCCCGAAAGCTTCGTCGACTGCCTCCGCGCCGCCGGCCACAACGCGTATCCACTGGACGACTCGAAGAGCCACCGCGCCGCCCGAGAACTTGCGCAGATGCGACTGTTCTGAGTGCGTACACTAACCCGACGCGCCAGCGAGGGTTCTTCTTCGACGACGGCACAACTTGGCGCGTTGGCCAACGAGAAGACCCCTCGCTGGCGCGTCGGGTTAGTGTTGCCGCCTAGCGCAACTTGTCTTGAGCATCGCGAACGTAGACGATCGCAGCCTCCAGACTATCGGCATCATTGATGTATCGCTTGCTTCCTCGCTCAGCCCACCAACGCGAACGAACCGCGGCGGTTTCGCGCAACTCTGAGGGTAACCGTTCCCGGTGATATTCCTTGAGCTTGCGGGTGCACCACGCCTTGAATTGTTCGCGCACCTTGTCGGGATGTTCGTCGGTTGTAACGATAACGTGCAAGTGATTTGACCGACAGTTCACGGCGTGCAAGGTCCAGTTTCGGAAAGACAATGTGCAACCACGGTCGCTTCGACGACGCGACGCTCATCTTCGCTTAAGCGGCAGGCGTCATCGGCCATCCGCGCCGCGGCTTCCAATTTTTTCACTGGATCGGGTGGTTGAAAGCCCCGATCGTGCCGAATCCAGCCGCGCTCGTCGCCCGGCAACCAGGTACCGTACGTCGGCCACGTGAGAAAATACGCCAGCGGTTCGGGTAGCGGAATATTGCCGCGATCAGCCATCGCCATTTGCTCTCGCAAAAACATGGGACTCGCAATACTAACCCGACGCGCAAGCGAGGGTTCTTCGTCATGCGGCGCAAATCGCGAGTGAGCGCCGAACAATCCGACCGAAGGTTACGACGAAGAACCCTCGCTTGCGCGTCGGGTTAGTGTGGAAACCACTCCCCGGCGTGATGACACCTCTACCCTCCCTCGTCATCCGCGATTGCTCTTCTTAAGGCGAGCTCCTACTTCGGCACGGATGCGACTCCACTCCTTTTTGGTCAGCGGCGTTGCATCCCCGCTGTCCAAACCTTGCAGCAGAAGCGATTCCAGTCGTTCTGCGGCTTTTCGTTTCTGGTCGGTTCGAATCAGCTCGCGAACATATTCGCTCGCCGTGCTATAGCCTCCCTCGGCAACTTGCTGAAGGACGAATTCCTTCATGCTTTCCGGCAAGGCAATGTTCATGGTCTCTTGAGTCATAGCGGCAACCCTCCTAGTTCGAGGATACCACTTTGGCACAATATGTCAAATATTGCCAAAGCACTGACAGGGCCGGCTTCAAAGCAGGTATTCGGCCCGAAATCCTAGCCTCCGGAATACATTAGATTAGATAGACGCGTTGCTCATTCGCGTCATAAATCCCAGAGCATTCGACGTCGCCCCGCCTGTCGCTAAAATAAAGCCCCTTTCCCACGAGCACCGCGTCTCGCACGCGATCCAGATACACGCCCTTTTCATGCCCCTTTGCGATCGGAATAGGATGCCAGCCTCTTTCCCGACACCAGTCCAAGAAATCGTCCTCGTCAAGTCTGCAATCGACCTTGGTGGCTTTATACGCGGATGTGAACCACACGTCCGAAGCGCTTGCTGGTGTGGGGCGAATCCACAACATCCGATTTGCTTCATCTGCCGTTACACCCTCGCCACTGACCGACCGAAATGGCCCTGCCGTGGAGAATAGGAGCAACACAAATCCGACCGCCGCTAATGCTATGAATATCAGGCAGCTGCTGCCGAGCCCGGAGCATCCGACGCGCCGCGACTTATCACTATTGCCGTCCTGCGAAGGCTCTATCATGCATTTCTGCCAATCTGTGGCACCAGTTCCCGAATTCGCAGGACCGCGAAAGCCGCTCCCCACCGACGAACTCCGCCCCTACTTCGTCGTCAGCGGAATCACCCCGTTCCAGTTCTCGGGCGGCGTGCGGTTATGCTGGGCGATGAAGACGGTGAGAAAATCTTTCACGCGGTCTTCGGCGGGCACGCGGTGCAAACGCTCGAAGGCTTGCGGCCACCGGCCGGCTAGCAGGTCGTCTAGGGCTTTTTCGTAGTCGGCGATGTTCTGATCGGTCAGGCCGCGGTCTTGCTCGAACGGCGGCAGCAGCTCGGTGACTTCCAGTTTGCGATCCAGGCCGTACGGCTTCACCACGGCCACGCGGCGCAGCCGCGCGAGCCTCGGCGAAATCTGGTTGCGCAGCACGATCGCGGTCCGCTCGTCGATCAGGATCGGGGCTTGCATGATCTTGGTCATGCTTTCCAATCGCGAGGCCAGATTCACGACCGGGCCGAAGACCGTGACTTTTACCTGGTCGACCGTACCGATCTTGCCCGCAACCGCCCGGCCGGTGGCAATGCCGATGCCGACGCGAAAATCGGCCAGCGGATCGTCGACTCGCTGGCTCGTCTCGGCAAACTCGGCGCGAATGGCCAGCGCCGCCAGGCAAGCCCGCACGGCGGCGTCGGGCTGCGGCAGCGGCCAACCCCAAAAGCCCATCGCAGCGTCGCCGTGAAAATCGCCTAGCACGCCCCCCTGCTCGCGAATCTGGTGCGTGGTCACACCCAACGCCTGGCTCACTCGGTTCAACAGGCCCAACAGATCCTCGCCCGATCGCTCGGAGTGTCGCGAAAACCCGCGCAAGTCGCAGAACAGCACCGAGACTTCCGTCTCGCGCGGCGCCAGCACGACCTCGGGATCGACCCCCTGCAAGGCTTCGAGCACGACTGGCGAAAAAAACTGGCTCAGCCCGGCCCGCTGGCGTTCCAACATGCGCACGTCGCGCAGCGCGCTGAGCGTCGTGGCCGCGAGCTCGGTGAATTTCAAATCGTCGCGCAAGTCGTTGGGGTCCGAAACTTCGGCCGGCGTCGAGCGGTCATCGCTGAATCGGCCGGCAACATAAATGCCCCAGCCCTGACAGGCCTTTCCTCCCACCGGCGTGCAGAATGCCCAATCGACCCCCTGGCTGACCGTGAACGTCGAACTGGTCGCCGTGTCGGCCGCGTTCCACACGTGAAGCACGCTCTCGCGGCGGCGGATCGCATCCAGGATCAGCCGCTCGCTGGGTTGAAAGTCGCCCCCCATCACTTGTCGGCGATCCCAGTGCAGAACTTCGATCGCCGGCCGATGGTCGTCGAGATGCTTCACCGACACCAAGGCGGCGGCGCCGGCTCGCGGGATGCCGGTCAGCAGCAGGTTCACTACCCGCATCGACAGATCGTTGTCGCTCGTGGCGCCGGAAATCACTTCCGGCAGGCGACCCAGGACGTCGATGTGGGCCCCGGTGTGACGAAATTGCAGCTTCTGCAAATACTGCGAGCTGAACGTCTGCTGCTGCACCGGCACGGGCACGTCGAGCGAGACGTGTACCCGTTCGTCGGTGAGCGTGAAGGTCGTTTCGCCGATCACGAAATGCTCGCCGGGCTCGATGTCAAACTCGGTGGCAGGCCGGCCTTTGACAAAAATGGGATTGCGCGCCCCGGGCAACTGTCGCACGCGCAGCCGATGGCCATCCCAGGTGATTTCGGCGTGTTGGCGCGAAACGCGATCGTCCCACGACGTCGGCCAACAATTCGGCGCTCGGCCCAACGACACGGGCCGGCCCGCAAGCAGGGTCCGCCGCCAGCGGTTTTGCGAGTCGGCACCCTGCGCGATCAGATCGGCCATGAACGGCTCCTTGCCGCCGAACCGGCGCTGGTAGTGCGCGCGGTTTCGAGGGCGGCTCCTGGCGTCATGACTTCGGCTCCCCGCTGGTCACCGATGGTTTGAGTTGGCTGCGCGTCGGCTCGCCCAGCGCTCGGATCACCGAAGCCCACACCACGGCCGACAGGACCGCGATCAAGCCCGCCGCCAGCAACCCGAAGGACAACAACGTATTTTTGAGCCGCCCGAGCGTTCGGCCGATCGCTCCTTCGTACGATTCCTGCACGATCACAACCCAGCCCGTGTTGCCCTCGCGCATGCTGACCCCGGCCGTCTGCGCCAGCCAATGTTTGTCATAATCCTTGCCCAAGGGGTCTTTGGCCACGGGGTCGACGTAGTTCTGACCCTCGTCGCGCGTCTCGGGCAATTGGGCGGCACGATAGGTGGGAAAGCGATCGGGGCTCTGCTCGTCGTTGTGCAGCTTCTCGAACAGCGGGTGCTGCAGGATCAAACCCTTGTTGGGCCCCGGGCGCCAGTCGACGAGCACGGCCAGCGGTTGATTGCCGTTACCCTCCTGCATCATCTCGACGAAATCATGCACGCTCACCGAAAGGCCGATCACGCCTAGGAACTTGCCGTCCTCTTTGTCCGCTTCCTCCTTGATCACGGGCGTCGAGATCGTCACCGTCCAGCGCTTGTTCACGCTGCTATAAAACACCGTCGAGAGATTGGTTTTCTTGATGTGGTCTCCCGGTTGGGCGCGCCAATCCTCGGGGTAATCTTCCGAGCCGCCGTGAAAATAAGTGCGCCAACTGAAGTTATGGCCCACCGTGTCATGTTCCGGCGAGCGGGCCAATTGCAGCCCGTCAGGATCGGTGACAAACCAGCTTCCCACGTCCGGTTCGTCCGGATCGTGCAGCAGATCCTGCACGCGCTGCTGCAACGCCCGGCGGGCCGGATCGGCAACCAATTGGGCACGCAGCTCTTCGCGGGTCGACTCACTCAAATGCGGGTCGTCGAGCTTGTGCCGCAGCTCGGTTGTTTGCGGATTGTTGAGCACCGTTTCGAGCATGCCCTGGAAGCGCGGGCTGCCGGCCATTTCTTCCACCGCCCGATAGAACAACTCCAATCGATTTGTGACCGTCTTGGCGACGTACTTGGCGGTAATCAAGTTGCTGTCAGAGGCCCGGTCGCGCAGCAGCAAGTCCGTGTCGCCCATCACCGTCTCAAACGAGCTCCAGGCGACAATCGACACGACCAGCAGCAATAACGCCGGGCCGACAAAGCCCAACAGCACAAGCGGCCGGCGCGCCCGGCGCCGGTCGCGCGCGTTGAGCGCATCGAGCACTTCCTGCACGTTGGCATACCGCTGCTCGCGATTCACCGCCAGGCAACCGTCGATGATGTCGACCAATTCGCGGTCCATACCCGGCACTTGCCGATGCTTGCTCGGCCGGGGCGACGTTTCGATCAACAGTCGATAGCGTGCCAGGCGTTCTTCCAGATCGGCCGCCGTTTCGAACTCCGTGACCGCCGCCTCGCTTCGATACGGCGGCGCGCCGGTGAGCATGCAGTACAGCAACGCGCCCAGCGCGTAGACGTCCCAGCGGACGTCGGGCACGGCTTGCAGGTCGGCTTGCTCCGGCGCCATGTAAAACAGCGTGCCCAGCGCCGGCGTTTGCTCGTGCGACAGGCGAGATTGCCCGAAGTCGGCCAGCCGCGGCCGACTATCCTGATCCAGCAGCACGTTGGCTGGCTTCAGGTCGCAGTGCAGCACACCCTTGCCGTGCGCGTGTAACAAACCGATCGACACGTCGCGGAACAGCGACACTGCCTCGCGAACGTCCAACCGCCCCTCGCGCTTCAGCAGGTCCTCGAGCGAACCCTGCTCGACGTATTCCATGACGTAGTAGGGAGGCTCGGCGTCCCAGCCGACGTCGAGCAGTTGCACCACGTAACGGTCAGCCGAAAGAAACGCCAGCTTCTCGACTTCGCGCGACAGAATCGACCAGTCGAGGCCCCCTTGATGGGCATAGAACTTGATTGCCACTTCGCGGCCCGTGTTGCGGTCGACCGCCACCCAGACTTCGCCGTAAGCTCCGGCCCCCAAGAACTTGCGCGGCTCGTAGCCGGGCACCTGCGTGGGCGGACGCGATGGCTTCAAGCTCAGCGCCTGAGCCCGCAACTGCTCGTCGCTGGTCTGCTGTTGCGTGTGGTTGAAATCCATCGACCGCTCGCCTCATCGAGCTGACGCTTCCTCGGCGGAAGGTCCTTCACGGCGCGCCGCCTCCGACACGAAGAATCCACCCCCGCGGCGCCCATTCTCTCCATTCCCGTTATAGTATCAGCCGCTCCCCCCATGCAAATCTTAGCTCTGGATGCAATCGGGCTCGAATGTCGATTCTGCGGGTCGTGACGCCCATTTGGCCGGCAAATACTCGGCGATCGACGAGATCAACGACTCCGCGATGATGCGGGAATTCGCTTGAGCCGACGATCCAAGATCACGACCCGTGCGGCCAACTGAAGAGCCGAATCCGGTTGCCGTCGGGGTCGAGCGTATTGGCCTCGCGCAGACCCTCCTGGTCGCGCCGCGGATAGGTGACGCTCGAGCCGGCGGCCTTGATCCGCGCGCAGATCTTTCGCACGTCTTTCACTTCGAAAGCCAAGCTGACGCGAGCGGCAGCCTCGCCGGCCGAGCTGCGCGACAGCAATGCCAGCCGCGTTTCTCCCGCCTCCAACAATGCGTACCCGTCGTCGATCACGCGAACCAGCACGCGCAGCCCCAACACCTCGCGATACCACTCGACCAAGGCGTCCCAATTCTCGGTACGTAGCTCGACGCAGTAGAGTCCCGGACGGTCTTCGCGACGGATATCTTTGGGCATCGGGCGTGTTTGCCTGTAATGTGCCTGACCGCTACGCAAAAGCTTGCCACTTGCCGAGTTGCACGGGACCCGCGCAAGTCGCCGCCCTTCGGCGGTCAAAGGCAGCTGACATTGACCACAACTCTAGTTCCACTAGAATGTTGCGATTCTTTCCACGAAATGCAAGACGACTATGAGCCCAACCGGCCCTTCTTCCGGCGCACCGCCGCTTTCCATGAGCCCTCCCGACGAATCGCCAAGTTCTCCCGGCATGCACGAGGCATCGCGTCGCGAGAAGCTGCGCAAGATTCAAGAGCTGGGACTCGACCCTTGGGGCAGCCGTCTCGATGGGCAAATGCCGATCGCCGAGATCCGCGCTCGCGAAGCCGAGATCGTCGTCGAGCCCATACCGGCTGGCTCGCAACAGCGTGAGCCCACGCAACACGGACCCCAAGTCCGGGCGGCCGGCCGCATCGTGCTGCAGCGCGAGAAGGGCAAGCTGATCTTCGTCGACATCCGCGACTGGACCGGCCAGATCCAGCTGTTCATCGGCCAGAAGCCAGGTCGGCGACGAGAACTGGGCCCTGGCCGAATGCTTCGACCTGGGCGACCTCGTCGGCGTCGACGGCGAGCTCAAGCGCACCAAGACCGGCGAGCTGACGATCTTCGCCGAGAAGCTGCACTTTCTCACCAAGTCGCTCGAGCCGCCGCCCGAAAAGCACCACGGCCTGACCGATCCGGAACTGCGGCAGCGGATGCGCTATCTCGACCTGATCCTACGGCGAAGGCGTGCTGCCGCGGTTTTTGAACCGCACGAAGATCGTGCAGTCGATCCGCAACACGCTGGCCGAGCGAGGGCTTCGTCGAAGTCGAAGGGCCGACGCTGCACGCCATCGCCGGCGGAGCGGCCGCGCGGCCGTTCAAGACGCATCACAACGCGCTCGACATCGACGCTGTTCCTGCGGATCGCGCTGGAGCTGCACCTGAAGCGGCTGCTGGTCGGCGGCATCGAGCGGGTCTACGAGCTGGGCCGCGTCTATCCGCAACGAGGGCATCAGCCCGCGGCACAATCCCGAATTCACGATGCTCGAGGTCTACCAGGCCTACGGCGACTACCGCACGATGATGGATCTGACCGAGCGGCTGATCGTCGACGCGATCCGCGCCACCGGCCAGGGCATCGAAGCTGCCGTGGGGCGAAGCGACGATCGACTTCACGCCGCCGTTCGCCCGGCACACGTACGACGAGCTGTTCGGCGAGCACGCCGGCGTCGCGGCCGACGACGCGCCGGCGATCAAGAAGCTGGCCGAGGAGATCGGCTTCGAGACGGCCGGCAAGCATCCCGACGTGATCAAGAGCGAGGTGTTCGAGGAGCGGGTCGAAGACAAGCTTGTCGGGCCCGATCTTCGTGATCGACTACCCGGCCAGCATCTGCCCGCTGACCAAGCGGAAGGCGCGACAACCCGGCGGTCGCCGAGCGGTTCGAGCTGTTCGTGCAGGGCATGGAAGTCGCCAACGCCTACACCGAGCTGAACGATCCCGACTTGCAGGAGCAACTGTTCCGCACGCAGCTGGCCGGGCAGCCGGAAGAAGACTCGATGGCCAAGATGGACCACGATTTCATCCGCGCCCTGCGGCACGGCATGCCGCCGGCCGGCGGCCTGGGCATCGGCATCGATCGGCTGGTGATGCTGCTGACCAACAGCCAGACGATCCGCGACGTGATTTTGTTCCCGCTGTTGCGACCGGAAGAACGCCGCTAGGCAGACCATGGAGAGAGCAATTCTGTAGCCGGGGTCTGTGACCCCGGCAACTTCCGGCCTCACAGGGGCCGGCTACAATACCGCCTCACGGAAGAACGCTTTTCTATAGCCAAAGGATTGGCCATGTACAAACTGCTGCTCTGCTGGCGGTATCTGCGGACGCGCTACATCGCGCTGGCCTCGATCATCAGCGTCATGCTGGGCGTGGCCACGATGATCGTGGTCAACAGCGTGATGGCCGGCTTCACGCACGAGATGCAAGGACCGCATCCACGGCATCCTCTCGGACGTCGTGTTCGAAAGCCACGGCGCTCGAGGGCTTTCCCGACCCCGAGTGGCACATGGAGCAGATCCGCGAGGTGGCCGGCGAGTACATCGACGGGCATGACGCCGACGGTGCACGTGCCGGCGCATGCTCGATGTTCCAGGTGCGGCGGCCAGTGCGATCACGCGGCCAGGTCATGCTGCATCGGCGTCGACGAAGCAGACGCACGCCGCGGTCAGCGATTTCGGCCAGTACCTGCAGCATCCGGAGAACCGCGAGCAGCTCGAGCTTCGATCTGCGCGACGAGCGGCTACGACACGCGCGATCATCAAGGCGCGGCCGATGCGCCGATTCGCGAGCGGATGGAATACGCCGGCTGGACGTAGCGCCGGATCAAAGCCGCTCACCGCGCCGAGATGGAATCGTACCAGCGCTTGCCGGTCGAGGATGCGCCACAGGCCGAAGAGGCGCCGGAAGCAGCCGACGAACAGCGAGGAGCACGAAATCCGTTCCCCATCGCTGAAGAGCCGGCCGGCGAAGACTTCGATCCGGCCCGCGAGCAATACGCCGGGCTGGTGCTGGGCATCGCCCTGGGCAGCTATCGCATGCACGACGGCAGCGACCGGTTTCTCGTGCTGCCCGGCGACGACGTGAAGATCACGCTGCCCGACCGCCGGCACGCCGCCCAAGGCCGGTCAGCGACGACGTTCACGATCGTCGACTTCTACGAAAGCAAGATGAGCGAATACGACTCGAACTTCGTCTTCGTGCCGATCGCAAAGCTGCAGGAGATGCGCGGCATGATCGATCCGACGACCGGCATCGGCAACGTCACGTCGATCCAGATCAAGCTGCAAGCCGGGCGCCGACGGCGACATGGTGCGCGACAAGCTGCGAGCGGCCTTTCCGCCCGAGATCTACGGCGTTCACACCTGGCGCGACAAGCAGGGCCCGCTGCTGGCCGCCGTGCAGATGGAAACGGCCATGCTCAACGTGCTGTTGTTCATGATCATCGCCGTGGCCGGCTTCGGCATCCTGGCGATCTTCTTCATGATCGTCGTCGAGAAGACCCGCGACATCGGCATTCTCAAGTCGCTGGGCGCGCCGAGCCGCGGCATCATGGGCATCTTCCTCGGCCTACGGCCTGTCGCTGGGCATCGTCGGCGTCGGGCGTCGGCATGGCGATCGGGCTGGCTGTTCGTCGCGCTACATCAACGAGATCGCCGACGGCCTGGGCTGGATCACCGGCCAGACGGTGTTCGATCCGTCGATCTATTACTTCCAACAAGATTCCGACGATCGTCGAGCCGTTCACGGTCGTCTGGATCGTGGCCGGAGCGATGGTGATCGCCGTGTTGGCCAGCATTCTGCCGGCCCGCCGCGCCGCGCGGCTGCACCCCGTGGAGGCTCTGCGCTATGAGTAATGCCCCTCGCTACAACGCTGCCGGCGAAAGCCTTCGCGCTGACGTCCAGGTTTCGCGCCTCTCGGTGCTCGCGGCCGACTCCGACGAACGCCCCGGCCATAACTCCGTCGTTCAACTGGCGGCCGTCGGCCTCTGGAAGAAGTACCGCAAGGGCCGCGTCGAAATTCCCGTGCTGCGCGGCGTCGATCTGGAAGTCCGCGACGGCGAGTTCCTGGCGATCGTCGGCCAAAGCGGCTCGGGCAAGAGCACGCTGCTGCACCTGCTGGGCACGCTCGACGCGCCCGACGCAGGGCGAGGTTTGCTTTCGACGGCAGCCGGATCGACAATCTGCCGGCCGCACAAGCGCGATTCGCTGCGCAACAGGCAGTTCGGCATGATCTTTCAGTTCTATCACCTGCTGCCCGAGCTGACCGACGCTGGAAAACGTGCTGGCGCCGCTGATGATCGCCGACGGGCGTGTGGAGCTACTTGCGCCGCAGGCGGCGAGCACGTCGAGCGCGCCACGCGAGTTGCTGGACATGGTCGGGCTGTCGCCATCGGCTGAAGCACAAGCCGCGCGAGCTGTCCGGCGGCGAGATGCAGCGGGCGGCCATCGCCCGGGCGCTGGTCGCCGAGCCCCGAAGTGCTGCTGGCCGACGAGCCGACCGGCAACCTCGATACCGGCACCGGCGAGGAAATCATGCGAATTCTGCGAACCTTGAACGCGCGAGCAGAATCTCACTATAGTCATGGTGACGCACGACCGGGCCATCGCCGCCCAGGCCGACCGCACGGTCCGGCTCGTCCAAGGCCAGGTGGCGGTCGTGTAAGAACCTGGCCGAACCGCCGGGACTGTCCGAATTTGCGCAGTCTCGCAGCAAATGGGACTGTCCTCAGAGGCGGTTCTCGGCCAGGTTTGTGGCAACGCGGTTCCGTGGACGACGAGACGCACGTCGGGCGAGGTCGTTTTGGCCGTACACTCGAGTTCCGCGCGCGAGCGCCGCTGAAGCAACTACCGCAGCCAGCACGGCCTTCAAAGTCTACATCAACGGCAAGCTGTACGACAAGGAAGACGCCAAGATCAGCGTCTACGATCACGGCCTGCTCTACGGCGACGGCGTCTTCGAGGGCCTGCGCAGCTACGGCGGCAAGGTGTTCCGCCTCGAGCGAGCACCTCGACCGGCTGTGGAACTCGGCCAAGGCCATCTGGCTGGAAATTCCCATCTCGCGCGAGGAGATGGCCGAGGCGGTCAACGACACGCTCGCCGCCAACGGCATCAACGACGGCTACATCCGCCTGGTCGTCACGCGCGGCGCCGGCACGCTCGGGCTCGATCCCAATCGCTGCAGCCAACCCGCAGGTCGATCATCATCGCCGATCACGATCGCGCTCTATCCCGACGAGTTGTACGCGAGGGGCTGGAGATCGTCACGGCCAGCACGCTGCGCAACCATCCGGCGGCGCTCAGCCCGCGGATCAAGTCGCTCAACTACCTGAACAACATCCTGGCCAAGATCGAAGGCCTGCAGGCCGGCTGCATCGAAGCCCTGATGCTCAATCACAAGGGCGAAGTGGCCGAGTGCACGGGCGACAACATCTTCCTGGTGCGCGACGGCGTGCTGCTGACGCCGCCGATCGACGCCGGCATTCTGGAAGGCATCACGCGCGAGGCCGTGATCGAGCTGGCCCGCGACAGCCGGCATCGAAGTCCGCGAAATGCCCGCTCACCAAGCACGACGTCTACATCGCCGACGAATGCTTCCTGACCGGCACGGCGGCCGAAGTGATTGCCGGTGGTGAAGGTCGACAGCCGCACGATCGGCACCGGCAAGCCGGGACCGATCACGCGCGATCTGAAAGAGCGCTTTCACAAACTGGCCCGAAGTTGATTCATGAAGCACGCCCGATTCCGCACGCTCCTGGTTTGCTTTCTCACGTGCGTTGCCGCCACGGGGGCCGTTGCCGACGATTGGCCCCAATGGCGCGGACCCAACCGCGACGGCGTGTGGCGCGAAGAGGGCGTACTGCAAAAGTTCGCCAACGCGCAATTGAAAGCTCGCTGGCGGGCAAAGATCGCCAGCGGCTATAGCGGGCCCACCGTGGCCGGCGGCCACGTCTTTGTGACCGACCGCGTTGTCGAGCCGAAGCAGATCGAGCGGGTTCATTGCTTCGATGCCACCACCGGCGTGGCCACCTGGTCGCACAGCTACGATTGCGTCTACGACAAGGTCGGCTATACCGCGGGCCCGCGAGCCAGCGTCACCATCGACGAGGGCCGGGCGTTCTCGCTGGGCTCGATGGGTCACTTGTTCTGCTTCGACGCCGCCACCGGCCAAATTCAGTGGTCCAAAGATTGCAACGCCGAATACAAGATCCGCATGCCGATCTGGGGCATCGCCGCTTCGCCATTGGTCGAAGGTGATTTGCTGATCGTGCAGATCGGCGGCGAAAAAGCCTGCCTGGTGGCCTTCGACAAAACGACGGGCCAGGAGAAGTGGCGGGCCCTGGACGACAATGCCTCCTACTCGGCGCCGATCGTCATCGAGCAGGCCGGCCGCCGCGTGCTCGTCTGTTGGACCGGCAATAATGTCGTCGGCATGAATCCCGCCTCGGGCGAAGTCTACTGGAAGCATCCATTCGAGCCGGCCAAGATGGTTATCAACATCGCCACGCCGGTCTTGGAGGCGAATCGCCTGTTTTTCACCAGTTTCTACGACGGTTCGTTGATGTTGCGGCTCAAGAGCGACGCCTTGGGCGTCGAGCAGGTGTGGCGCCGCAGCGGACGCGACGAAATGCATACGGACAGCCTGCATTCGATTATCAGCACTCCCTACCTCGAAGGCGACTACGTCTACGGAGTGGACAGCTACGGCGAGTTTCGCTGCCTTGACGCCAACTCTGGCGACCGCGTTTGGGAAAGCCTGCAGCCGACACCCAAGTCTCGTTGGAGCACGATCCACATGGTGCGCAACGGCTCGCGGATGTGGATGTTCAACGAGCGCGGCGAACTGGTAATCGCCCACCTATCGCCGCAAGGCTACGAAGAGCTCAGCCGCGCCAAGCTGATCGAGCCGACCCGCGTGCAGTTGTCGCAGCGCGGCGGCGTCTGCTGGTCGCATCCGGCCTTTGCAAACCGACACATATTCGCCCGCAACGACGAAGAGCTCGTTTGCGCCAGCTTGATCGAAGGCGAAAACTAGCCGGTCTATTCGCATCAGCGCGCATCGCCAAATCAGCGACGCGCGATCGCGATGCACCGCCGATTCGAGCATCCCAGGCTGCGCTACTTAGCTTGCCAGCACCAGCTCGCCCAATCTTCGATCGCGGCGTCCACAAGCTAGCTTCGAAATCTCGGGAATCCCAACTCTTCGATTGACGCCTTGGGCGGCCGCGATACAATTCCGGACGGTATAAAAGGCACTCGGCGACTCATTCCAGGATTGATTTGAGCGCCAGTAGCACATTTCAATCCGAATGCCACAAGCGCGGGTAGAGGTCAGGCAAGCAGGGAACGCTTAGCATGAACGTCCACCGGCTAGCCGCGAGCGTCATCGTTCGGGCGCCGGCTAAGTTGAACCTCTTCTTCGAGGTGCTCGGCCGGCGTAGCGACGGCTACCATGAGATCGAAACGCTCATGGTCCCCATCAGCTTGTACGACGAGCTCGTCGCCACCCGTGAACCCAATGCAGCGGTCCGAGTCACCTGCCGTTGGGCTGCTCCGGCGTACGGCACGGCCGATGCCTACGGCGAACTTCCCGCAGAACAACAGAATCTGGTCACCAAGGCGGTCCAACTGCTGCGCCAGCGGGCCGGCGTCGAGCATGGCTTGCGCGTGGAACTGATCAAGCGCATCCCTTCAGCCGCGGGCCTCGGGGGCGGCTCGAGCGATGCCGCCGCGGCACTGCTGGCCGCCAACGCCGTTTGGAATCTCGGTTGGACCGCGCACGCTTTGGCGGAAGTCGCCGCCGAGTTGGGCAGCGACGTGCCGTTCTTTCTGGGACGCGGAGCCGCTATTTGCCGCGGCCGCGGCGAGCGGGTCGAACCGCTGGCAGGCATTGGCGCCATCCATTTCGTCGTGGTCCGGCCGCCGCAAGGACTTTCCACAGCCAGCGTCTACGCCGCTTGCGCAGTCGCGCAGCTTCCGCGGCACGCGGCGCCTTTGGTCGAAGCACTGCGGCGCGGCGACACTCGGCACATCGGTCAATTGATCCACAACCGCCTGGAAGGGGCGGCCGAATCGCTTTCGCCCTGGATCGCAAGATTGCGCGACGAATTTGCGACACAAGATTGTCTGGCGACGCAAATGAGCGGGAGCGGAACGGGCTATTTCGGGATTTGTCGCCACGCGCGACACGCCCGGCGCGTCGCAAATCGTTTGCAAGCCCGCGGCGTAGGTCATGTCTTTGCGGCGAGCACCAGCGGTTAACGTCAGTTTCGTAAGGAGAACGGCCGTGGAAATCACCGAGGTTCGCATCAAGCTCATGGAAGAGGCCAGCGAACGACTCCAGGCCTTTTGCTCGATCACGTTCGACAACAGTTTCGTGATTCGCGACTTGAAGATCATCGACGGCGCGAACGGTCCGTTCGTGGCCATGCCCAGCCGCAAGCTGACGGCCCATTGCCCGCAATGCGGCTGCAAAAACCATTTGCGCGCCGCCCACTGCAATCAGTGCGGCGGACGCCTGGCCGACGACCGCATGGTCAAGGACGAGGACGGCCGCGCCAAGCTGTACGCCGACATCGCCCATCCGATCAACTCGGCCTGCCGCGAGATGATCCAGGATCGCGTGATCCGCGAATTTCAACTCGAAGTGGGCCGCTCCAAACTGCCGGGATATCGCTCCACGTACGACGACTACGATCACGAAGACGCCATCGCGGGCGCTCCGTCCGCGAAGGAGTCGCCCTCGACGCGCGACAAGACGCAAGTGCAACCAGCCGAACAGCAACCGCGCAGTCCACACCGTGCCCCCGCGCATCAATCGAACCATCGCGCTGCGCACCACGACGCCGGCCAGCCGACGCAAAACTCCAAGCGCGACGGTTTCGGCGCCGGAATCTTTTAAACTGCGCCTCGGGTCACGGTGGTCCCGGTCCGCCGATCGAAGAGTGCGCCAAACTGGGCGGCTTCCCGGCGAACCGCATCTCGGAAGTCAAAGCCACGACCGATCCGACGACGGCCGAGAAGTGAACTGCCGACAAGGGCGGCGCTGAAGATTGAATCGTCCCTCTTCACGATGGCAGCACGACCCAACGAGAACGGGCCGGGAATTGGCTTCCCGGCCCGTTCGCTTCGTTGACTGTTTTTCAGCTCTTGTTTGCAGATCTCCTGGGGGGAGAGCACCATCGTCAGACAGGGACCACCGATGCGGCTCGCGGCCCTTTTCCCTTGGGAGACTGACCCGCCTCGACGGTGTACTCGACTTGCTGGCCTTCGCTCAGCCCGTCGAATCCCATGTCGGCCACGGTCGAATGGTGGAAGAACACGTCTTCACCACTATCCGTTTGAATAAATCCGAAGCCCTTGTCCTGTACCAACTTTTTGATCTTGCCAGACGCCATCACACGAACTCCTGCACACAAACACTTTGATCCAGTTTGTAGGTACCCCATCGCTGGGCCACCTAGAATCCACCGCGTGGAACCCCGCTATCTTACCTCAGGCCCAGAACGAAGCCAGAGCGTTCGGGAGCAATTTCCCCATTTCTTGGGGGGTTCGATTCGTCCCTCGACGTGTTAGTCCGAAACCACCTAGCAGGCTTGCATGCCCTCGCGCGTCGACGGGCCGGCCGCGGCGCTCGGTTTTTGCCCGTCGACGGGTGCGGCCGAGGCAATCGCTGGGTTCAATACAACCGTGGCCGGCTCGACCGTAACCAGTACGTTCTTGAAGGCCGGCGTTCGCGATGCGGGATCCACCTGACGGGGCACCAGCACATTGGCCTCTGGATAATACATCAGTGCATTACCCGGCTTGATCTTGTCATAAGATCTTGCCACGATGCTGTTTAGACTGCCAACTTCGCTTCGCACCGTGACCCGGCCATCGGCCAGCAGGCCGAGCCGCTTCAGGTCGGCCGGATGGATCAGGATCACGTCCCGGCGGTCCTGGCCTCGGTACAAATCGTAGTCCTCGTAGACGACCGTATTGAACTGCCCCTCGCTGCGGACCGTCATCAGGCGCAACTGTCCTTGGGTGCCCGCCAGCGCTGGCAACTGGTGCACGTGGAATCGCGCCTTGCCGCCGGGAGTTGTGAAGCGCGGCTCGACGAGTCGTCGCCCTGGAATCTGGAACTCCTCTTTGGTCCGATCGATCTCGGCGATTTTCTCCCAGCCGGGAATGATCTTGCCGATGGCCTTGCGAATCTCATCGCTTGCGCCAGCCGTTTCCAATCGACCGGCCCATCGCTGCCCAGCAGCCTGTCGCCCAATTCGGCGGCGATGGCAATTTCGCTTCGGGGACCGCTGTGTCGGGCCGGTCCGCCGTCGCTGAGGCGCACGAAGTTGAACATCGACTCCTGCGTCGTCGGCTGCGGCTCTTCGTCGCGGGCCAGCACCGGCAGGATGATCGTCTCCTTGGCCAGGCCGTGCGCGTGGCCGGTGTTGAGCGTCGTGTTGAGATAGACGATCATGTCGAGCTTCGCCAGCGCGTTGGCGGCGAACGCGGCGTCGGGATTCGAGCCGTAGAGGTTGCCGCCCAGGCAGAAGCCGACCTTCAGCCGCCGCTCGGCCGCTGCCTCGATGCAGGCCATCGTGTCCAGGCCCGGCGTCGGTGGGCAGTTGCACGCCGAAATGGCTCTGCAGCCGCTCGAAGATCGCGTCCTTCAGCTTCGGCGTCACGCCGACCGAGCCGATGCCCTGCACGTTCGAGTGGCCGCGAATCGGCAGCAGGCCGGCATGCGGCCGGCCGACCATGCCGCGCAGCAGGGCCAGGTTGGCGATCGCCTGCACGTTTTCCACGCCGTGCGCGTGGTGCGTGATGCCCATCGTCCAGCCGAAGACGACGCTCTTGCGCCGCGGCGTAGCGCCGGGCGATCGTCGTCGATTTGCTCGCGTGCGACGCCCGACTTGCTGACGATCTCGTCCCACGACAGAGCTCGCAAGACGATCTCGCAGGCTCGCGCCAGCCTTCGGCAGTGCTCGTCGAGAAAGCGCTGCGTCGGTCGCGCCCAACTCGATCGATGCGTTTGGCGATGCCGGTCAGCAGCGCCAGATCGCCGCCGATGTGCGGCTGCACGTACAGGCTGGCGATCTTGGTGCCGAACAGCAGGCTCCGCACGTCGCTGGGCACGCTGAAGTTGACCAGGCCGGTTTCGACCACCGGATTGATGACGATCACCTGGCCGCCGCGGCGGCGCACCTGCATCAGCGTGCGCATCAGCCGCGGATGGTTGCTGGCCGGATTGCCGCCGATGACGAAAACCAGGTCGGCCTGCTCGACGTCGTCCAGCGTGACCGTCGCCGTGCCGCTGCCGACGGCGGTTGTCAGACCGACGCCGCTGGCCTGGTGGCAATAGTAGCTGCAATTGTTGACGTTGTTGGTGCCGTACAGCCGGGCGAACAGTTGCAGCAGAAAGCCGGCCTCGTTCGAGCTGCGGCCGCTGAAGTACCAGAAGGTTTCCGTCGGCGCGACCTGCGTCAGCTTGCCGGCGATCCGCTCCAGTGCCGTCGTCCCAGGCGATGGGTCGGTAGTACTGCGAGCTGGCCTCCAGGACCAGCGGCGTGGTGAGGCGGCCGCAGGCTTCCAGTTCGCGGGGCGAGAAGGCCTGCAACTGCGGCACCGAATAGGTCTCGAAAAACTGCTCGCGCACGGCCCCTTGCATGTCGGAGACCATGGCCTGCAGCGACTTCTTGCAGACTTCGGGAAAGTGCCCGGCTTCGTTGACCATGCCGCCGGCCTGGCCGCCCATGCCCAGCGCGCAGGTCTTGCAGGCGTTCTTCGAGCGCATCGCCTTCCACAGCTTGACGATGCCGCCGACTTCGCGTGCCTTGCGAAGCGTGTACCAGACCGCCGGCCAGCCGCCCCCCTTGTTCACCGATTTCATACGCCGCTCACCCACCGCTTGAAGTTTCCGGCCATCCGAGCACCCCGGCCGCTGCCAACCTTTTGCGTGGCATAGCCACGTTGCATTCGTATTGTAGACCAGCCGTCCGCGGATAAATACGCCTTTGGCTGGGCGTTCGGCTGGGGCCGATGAATCGCGTTTCCCAACGCCGGGTCATGCATTACAATGGCCGCCAGCCGTAATGACTGCATTTTCTTGCCGCTGCGCACGGCATGGGGCCGATTCACCCGGCGTGGAGAAGTTTTATATGCGACATCGACCTCGTGACCTTGGATGTTTTGGCCTGGTCGTCTGGCTTCTGGCCGGCAGCATGTCGATTGCGCAAACCGATTCGCAGCCGGCGAAAAACGATGCCCTG
The DNA here is from genome assembly GCA_963801675.1 of uncultured Planctomycetia bacterium. Classification (GTDB taxonomy): domain Bacteria; phylum Planctomycetota; class Planctomycetia; order Pirellulales; family PALSA-1355; genus PALSA-1355. The sequence continues at coordinate 4,002,688 of CAWDFN010000001.1, read as the reverse complement.
GCACCGCTGCTGACAACTCTGAGGGCCGTCGAGCGCGAGGGCAAGGGCAACCGAGCGGCCACGCAGGCCTGGGCCGAACTGACGACCCGCGCCGACGCCGATCAGTTGCCGCAAATCCTTTCCGGCATGGATGGCGCCAGCCCGTTGGCCGCCAACTGGATTCGCGCCGCCGTCGATGCCATTGCCCAGCGACAGATGCAACAGCAGAAGCAGCTGCCGATCGCCGCTCTAGAGAAGTTTCTCGCTCAAAAGCAGCACGATCAACGGGCCCGGCGATTGGCCTATGAGTGGATCGCCCGCGACGACCCCTCGGCGCCGGATCGATTGATTCCCACGATGCTCGACGATCCGAGCTTGGAGCTGCGCCGCGACGCGGTCGCACGCGTGCTGACTGCTGCTGACGCCGAACTGGCCGCCAAGAAGACCGACGCGGCGTTGGCCGCTTACCGCACGGCGCTGGGCTCGGCCCGCGACCTCGATCAGGTGAAAGCCGCCGCCGAAGCTCTCAAGAAGCTCGGGCAGGGAGTCGACCTGGCCCACCATTTCGGCTTTCTCATGGATTGGAAGCTGGTGGGCCCCTTCGACAACCATAAGGGCAAGGGTTTTGACGTCGCCTATCCGCCCGAGGCAAAGGTCGACCTGTCGGCCTCGTACCCGGTGGCGGACGCTGCGGTAACCGGCGGCAACATTGCCTGGGTCACGCATCACACCGACGACGAGTACGGAAACGTCGATTTGAACAAGGCCCTAGGCAAACACATGGGCGCGGTCGGCTATGCGGTGGCCGAATTTACCAGCGATCGCGAGGGCCCTGCCGAGCTGCGTCTGGGGACTCAAGCGGCCAACAAGATCTGGCTCAACGGAAAGTTGCTCTCGTTCGCCGAAGTGTATCACGCCAATGGCACGATGGATCAGTACGTGGGACGCGGTCAACTGAAGGCCGGCAAGAACCTGATCCTGCTCAAAATCTGCCAGAACGAACAGACCGAGGAATGGGCCCAAGACTGGCAGTTTCAATTTCGCGTCTGTGACGAATTGGGCAAGGCCATCCTGGCGACCGACCGCCCGGCCCCCCGCGTCGTCAAAGACCAAACCGCCGCCAACGCAACCCGGGAGTAGACCCTGTGCTACGAACAAACCATAAAATCAACAACTTGCGAAACGCGTCGGCACGCCTGGCCACACTTTCGTCGGCCATCCTCTTACTGATTGTAACGCTCGTCGCTCCGTTGTCCGCCGCCGACTGGCCGCAATTTCGCGGAGAGCGCAGCAATAGCGTCAGCCGCGATGCCCAGCCGCCGACCCAGTGGAGCGAAACCGAAAACGTCGCCTGGAAGGTCGAATTGCCCGGCCGCGGGCCTTCCAGCCCGATCGTGATCGGCGACAAGATTGTGGTCACCTGCTCCAGTGGCATCAAGCAAGACCGCTTGCACGTGCTGTGCTTCGAGGCGGCGGGTGGAAAGCAGCTCTGGGAGCGGCAGTTTTGGGCCACCGGCCGCACGCTCAGCCATCCGTCGAGCGCCAACGCGGCCCCGACTCCGGCCAGCGACGGCAAGCTGATCTTCGCCTTTTATTCGTCCAACGACCTGATCTGTCTGGATCTCGAGGGCAATTTGAAATGGCTGCGCGGCCTGGCCCACGACTTTCCGCACGCAGGCAACGACGTCGGCATGTCGTCGTCGCCGCTGGTCATCGGCGACAACGTCATCGTGCAGGTCGAGAGCCAAGGCGATTCGTTCGCCACCGCCATCGACAAGACCAGCGGCGAGAGCCGTTGGCGGATCGCCCGGCCGCGCGAGTCCTGCTGGTCCTCACCGATCCTCATGAGCGGCGCTGAAGGCAAAGCCGACGTCGTTCTTTTGCAGTCCCCCTCGGGCCTGACGGCTCACGACCCGGCCACGGGTAAGCAGTTGTGGGCTCACCAGGTCGCCTGCGACGGCATCTCTTCGGCGGTGTGTTCCGAGGGCATTGTCTACGTTCCCTCCAAGGGCACGACGGCGCTCAGGCCGTCGTCGTCGGGCGAGCCGGAAACGATCTGGAACGCCTCCACGTTGCAACCCGGGGCCGCCAGCATGGTGGCCGACGCCGGACGCCTGTTAGCCGTCAATCGGGCCGGCGTGTTGGTGTGCGCCAGCATGGCCGACGGCGAGGTTCTGTGGCGGGTGCGGTTGCAGGGCGAATTTTGGGGCTCGCCCACGCTGGTCGGAAATCGCCTGTATTGCGTAAACTTCACCGGCGCGAGCCAGGTCGTCGAAATCAGCGCCGATGGCCGCCGCGGCGAGATCATCGGCAAAGGTCAACTGGACGGCGCGATTCAATGCTCGCCGGCCGTGTCCGCCGGCGCGTTTTACGTGCGCAGCGACAAACATTTGTGGAAAATCGCCGCGCCGTAATGCGTGGGCGAACTGTCCGCGGCCTCGTAGTTTTTTTCGATTCCCGCCGACTTTGGCCCATCAACGTGTCTGCCAGCATCGAGATTCAACCCGTCACGGCGCCCCCTAATGCCACGATCCGGCCGCCGGGTTCCAAGAGTTTGACGAATCGTGCGCTGGTTTGCGCGGCGCTGGCCGACGGCACTTCCACCTTGCGAGGTGCATTGGACAGCGAGGATACGCGCGTGATGGTCGAAGCCCTGCGGACGCTCGGCATTTCGATCGAGGAAGATCACGATCGCCAGATCGTGCAAGTCACCGGCTGCGGCGGAAACATTCCGGCCGCGTCGGCCGACTTGTACGTGGCCAACAGCGGCACGACCGTCCGTTTCTTGACGGCGCTGGTAACCCTGGGCACCGGCACATTCCGTCTGCATGGCACGCCGCGGATGCACCAACGGCCGATTCAGGACTTGCTCGACGCGCTTGAGAAGCTCGGCGTGCAAGCCGCCAGCGAAGGCGGCACAGGCTGTCCACCCGTGGTGGTCCACGCCCACGGATTGCGGATTGCCGGCGCTACGATCCGCGGCGACGTTTCCAGCCAATTTTTGAGCGCGCTGCTGATGGCCGCGCCCTATGCGACCGCCGATCGCGATCGCCAGACCGTTGAAATCGAGATCGACGGCGCGCTGGTCTCCAAGCCGTACGTGGCCATGACGGCGGCGGTTATGGAAGCATTCGGCGCGAGCGTGGTTCATGACGACGATTTGAGACGATTTCAAATCGCGCTCGCCCCGTATCGTGCGCGCGACTACGCGATCGAGCCCGACGCCTCGGCCGCCAGCTATTTCTGGGCGGCCGCGGCCATGACTCAGGGGCGCGTGCGCGTCGAAGGCCTCAGCCAACGCAGCCTGCAGGGAGACGTGGCCTTTTGCGAATGCCTGGCGCAAATGGGGTGCGAGGTGCGTTACGAAACGGACGGAATCACGGTCGAGGGCCGACCGCTGGTGGGTGTCGACGTCGACATGAACGCCATCAGCGATACCGTGCAAACTCTGGCGGTCGTGGCGCTGTTTGCCACTGGCCCGACTCACATCCGCGGCGTGGGCCACATTCGCCACAAGGAAACCGATCGCATCGCCGCGCTGGCGACCGAGCTGCGAAAGCTCGGCGCCGATGTCGACGAGCGGCCCGATGGACTGACGATTCATCCCGGCGCGCTGCACGGCGGCACGATCGATACCTACGACGACCACCGCATGGCCATGAGCTTCGCCGTGGTCGGCCTGAAGATTCCCGGCGTGGTGATCAACGACCCCGGCTGCACGGCCAAGACATACCCTGGGTTCTTCGATGATCTCGCGCGATTGCGGCGCTAAACCGCCGGGCGCGGGCGGGTCTGCCGCATGGACTCCAGCAACTCGTCGGCGCGGCGCAGCAGATTCACGCCCGAGGCCGATGGCGGATACGCGGCGCTCGATGGATCGCATGCTTCAAATCGGCCGTGGCAATGTTGGCACACGACCTGGCGACCCAAATACTCGACGCGCACTTGAAGGCTACGACCGCAAGTGGGACACTCTTGAACGAAGTATGTGGGCTTAGACATGACTTCGGCACCTCCATTACCTTGCCCGATCCAAAAGCGTCCCGTCATCGTACGTCATCGCCGTTATGGATTCAATGAGATTTGTGCTGAGACGGACAGACCCGACTCGCCGAATTGTGAAAGAAATCACAAGGTAGCGCAAGCAAAAAACGGCTGTTGAACACCGAAAAAATCCACGCCCTTTCAAGCTAGGAAGCTTGGGCGGTGGCGTGAGGCATAAATTCGGTCCAGCTGAGACGCGGCATTCGTGTGCCGGTATCTGCCAACCAAGACACCCCGTGGCTGGCAAGGTTCGACCCACGCGGGGCACAAACCGTCAAATCCCGGCCGCCGGGGCAACCTCGGGCGGACGTCGGCAACGGTCGCCGGTGCGCTCGCCAGTGGGCCGGCAATCGATTAGACTGACATCATCGGTTGCTCCCGTCCAACAGCACTTCGCCCGTGGCATTTCGCCGGTTATGGGGAATCACCCATTCAACGTGATCGTGGTGCTGTTCTGGCTGGCGACCATGAGCTGGCTGGTGGTCGTAAAGGTTCTGCCTCCGCTACGCGTGGGCGAACCGCCCAGTTACAGTTCGATACTGCAGCAAAGCGGCGAGCAGCCGCCGGTTTGTTGGAGCATTCGATTGCACGACAAATCGATCGGTTGGGCCGCCAGCAAAACGGTGCGCCGCAAGGATGGCATCACCGAGCTGTACAGCCGCGTTTATCTGGCCGACCTGCCGTTGGAGGACTTGGCGCCCGGTTGGCTGGGAAGCGTGCTCAAGCCGGCACTGCGCAATTTCGGCCCGCTCGACGTCGACAAAAAGAGCCGGCTGGTCATCGATCCCTTGGGGCGATTGGTCGGGTTTGTTTCGCGCGTGCGAATCGGCGACGTGCCGGACGTGATCAAAGTGCAAGGCCAAATTGAAGGCTCCACCCTGACGATGGTCGTTCAATCGGGCGAGATATCCTATACGATCGAGCGCTACTTGCCGCCTAACGCCCTAATCGCCGACGAGCTGTCGCCGCAGGCGCGCATGCCGGGTCTGCGCGTCGGACAAACCTGGACGGTTCCCCTGTACAGCCCCTTTCGTCCCCTCAACAACCCGATCGAAATTCTGCAAGCCAGCGTCGAGCGCGAGGATCGTATCACTTGGGACGACCGGCAGGTGAACAGCCGGATCATCGTGTATCGTAGCGACCCTGGATCGGGGCTGATAGGCAACGAAGCGCGCGGCAAGATTTGGGTCCGCGACGACGGCCTCGTGCTGCGGCAGGAGGTCGGCATTTTTCGGTCTCACCTGCACTTCGTTCGTCTGACTGACGGCCAGGCCGACGAGATTGCCACCGCCTTGGGGGACGATTGGATGGTCCATCTGCCGATTGCCTTGCCGAAGCAACTGCACGAAAAAGTACGTGACTTTTCTCCCTAAGCGGGGACGACGAATTGATCCAATTCGAGCATGTAACGCGCAAATACGGCGCCAAGGTGGCCGTTTCCGATTTGACGCTCGAAATCCCTCCCGGCCAACTGTTCGCCTTTCTCGGACCCAACGGCGCCGGCAAGACGACCACGATCAAGTTGATCGTCGGCTTGCTGCGGCCCAGCTCGGGCACGATCCGCCTGTGCGGCCACGACGTCGCCCAGGACAACACCGCGGCCAATCGACTGCTCGGATACGTGCCAGACGTTCCATACTTGTACGACAAGCTTTCGGGCCGCGAGTTTCTGCAATTCATCGCCGAAATGTACGGCATGGATCGCCGCCAGACGACCGACAAGATCGACCAGCAGATCGACGCCTTTCAGTTGCACGAGTTCGTCGAGGACCTGACCGAAAGCTATTCGCACGGCATGAAGCAGCGATTGGCCTTTGCCGCGGCCATGATCCACGACCCCCGCGTGCTGGTCATCGACGAGCCGATGGTCGGTCTTGACCCGCGCAGCGTCCGCCTGGTCAAAGATTTACTGCGAGCTAAGGCGGCCGCGGGCCAAACCATCTTCATGTCCACCCACCTGTTGACGATCGCCGAGGAAATTGCCGATCGCGTGGGAATCGTCGACCAAGGGCGGCTACGGTTCTTGGGCACCCTCGACGAACTGCGCCATCAGTTGGCCACGCACGAAACGTCGCTGGAAAATCTGTATTTGAGTTTCACAGATGCCGAGCGGTTGTCGGCCGAGCCCCACGGCCACTTGGCCGCCGGGGCCTCCCGCGCCCCGGCCAGCGAGGACGCCCCCGCGTGAGCGAGCTTGCCCAAGCCTTGCCGCTGCCGCTGGAACGACCGCCGCTGGCGTCGTCGCGGCAGCTTTCGCACAGCGCCGAAGCGCGGCTGTTGTGGCGCGTAAGGGCCAAAATGTTGGCCGCGTCGCTGCGCCAATCGCTATCCACCGCCCGGCTGCGCGTTTCGCTGGTCGTCGTGCTGAGCGTGCTGTTTTGGTACGGCTTGTTCCGCCTGTTTGGCGAGGGATTCGAGTTCTTGAGCATGACCATTGGCCACGCGGTCACGCATGCCCAAACCGTGCAGGCCATTTACAACGTTTTCTTCGCATCGCTGATGATGATGCTCGTGATCTCGTCGGCCATCATTCTGTACAGCGGCCTGTATTGCTCGAGCGAGGCGGAATTCCTGCTCACCACGCCGGTGCGCCCCGAGCGGATCGTGCTGCATAAGTTTCAAGAGGCGATCGTCTTCAGCAGTTGGGGCTTCATTGTTGTTGGGCAGCCCGATGCTGGTGGCTTATGGGCTGCAAGCTCTCGCTCCGTGGTACTATTTCGCGCTGTTGCTGCCGTTCATGGCGGCCTTCGTCTATATTCCCGGCGGCATCGGCGCCATCTTGTGCATGTTGTTCGTGCACCGTTTGGCGCGCATTCAGCGTCACTTCATCGCGATTCTCGTGCTGGCCACAGTCGCCGCGCTCGGGCTGTTGGCCTGGTCCCTGCTGAGAAAGACCGAAGGCAACCTGCTGACGCCGACCTGGTTTCAGGAAATGCTGGGGCGGCTGCAATTCAGCGAACATCGGCTGCTGCCCAGTTGGTGGCTCAGCTCCGGGTTGCTCGAGGCGGCGCGCACCGACGACAGTCCGGCCGGCCGGCGCCTTGGGCCGAAAGCCTGCTGTTTCTTTCGCTGTTGATTTCCAACGCCTTGTTTCTGCGCGTGCTGGCGGTGTCGATCGGCGCTCGCATCTATCGCACCAGCTACAGCGAACTGCGCACCGAGCGCGCGCGGCGCCGGCCGAACCAAGACTTCTGGCTCGACCGACTGGTCATGCGCTGCACGCCCTTCTTGACGCCCCAAATGCGGCTGCTGATCGTCAAGGACCTGCGGCTGTTTCGCCGCGACCCGGTGCAATGGTCGCAGTTCATTATTTTCTTCGGCCTGCTGACGCTTTATTTCGCCAACATCCGCCGCTTCAGCTACGACGTGCAATTACACGGCCTGGGTCAACATGATCAGCTTTTTGAATCTGGCCGTGGTGGGCTTGATTCTGTCCACGTTCACGACGCGCTTCATCTTTCCGATGCTCAGCCTGGAAGGCCGGCGGTTTTGGATCCTTGGTATGCTGCCGGTTCGACGCGACTCGATCTTGTGGGGCAAGTTCCTGTTCGCCGCGGCCGGCTCGGCGATGCCCTGCTGCCTGCTGATTCTGCTCAGCGACTTGATGCTGCAGATTTCGCCCCTGGTGCTGGCGATCCACCAGTTGACCTGCCTGCTGCTGTGCCTGGGCCTGTCGGGCATCGCGGTGGGCCTGGGCGCCAAGATGCCCGATCTCGCGCGAGGAGTCCCCCTCGAAGATCGCGGCCGGATTCGGCGGCACGCTGAATCTGGTGGTCAGCGCGATCTACATCATCGCCGTCGTGCTGCTGACCGCCCTGCCGTCGCACTTCTACCTGGCGGCGCTGCAGGCCGACGTCGACCCGTACTGGGTTCAAGTGTGGTTGATCGCCGGCACGATTGCCGCCTGCGTCATCGGCCTCGTCGCAAGCTTCGTGCCGATGCAGGTCGGCCTGAAGGCCTTCCGAGAATTGGAGCTATAGTCGTCGACAGCGTGGGAGCGCTAGCGGGCCGCGCGGTCGCTGGTGCGCTGCTCAAGCGGCCGGCGCCACCCGGAATTTCGCCACCACGGTCCGATACGCCCTGCGCGTCCCAGGCGATCCAGGCCAGATAAACATTGGCGCCAAGCGAACAGCTCAACAGGACTGCCGCGATGAGAAACGGCAGCCACGGCCGCCCCACCTCGTCGGGCAGCGTCGGCTTCTCCGTGTTGCGACCATGCGCTTCGGCATCCTGTCCGGGCGTTGTGTGGCCCAATTGTTTCGGATGTTTGGTCGGCTCCGTGAATTGGGCCGGCATGTCCGCGCCGCCGGGGGGCGCGGCATAGGGAGTTCTTTGGCCGGTCGAGGGCTCCGTCTCGACCGATTCGTTCGCCAAATGCGGCGACCCTGATTCGATCGGGGTCTCCGGTTCCGAGGCCTGCGGAGCCTGCCGCGCAGCCCGCTCGCCGTCGATGCGGGCCAGCTTGCCCGTTCCGAGTGTGATGCGAATTTCCCGCACGTCCACCTGCGGCGGCACTTCGCTCGTAATGTCGTTGTGTTCGAGCGTTCTGAGCAATTCCGGCTCGATCTGAACCGTGTACTCGTGCCCGCCCCCGGCAAGGGGCTGCCAACCGACTTCGACGCCGATGGCGGCCGTCGCGATCAGAACCATTAGCGCAGTCATGGCTGGTTTCTCCCTCGAATAACGCTGCCCAGGTGGCCAACAGGTCTCTTGCTATCCTAGCTCGAATGTCGACCCCTGGTAAAGGCGGCCGATGATTCGTCTTGTGCTGGCACGAGCGGGTCGAGACAATAATCGGCCGCAAGCTACTCGACTTTACCCGAGCATTCGTTTGACGCCCGACCGTAAAAAATGGACCCGCTGGCTGATTCCCGCCGCCAAGTTCGTCCTGGTGGCGCTGCTGTGCGGGTTTATCTACAAGGCCTTCATCAGCGGCAATGAAACGCTCAACGCGCACACTTGGCACGTCGAGCCCGAGTGGCTCGTACTGTCGGGGCTGCTGTACGTGGTGTCGTTGCTTCCCTCGGCGGTCTTTTGGCAGCGCGTGTGCGTGCAAGCCGATCAGAACGTCGGTTTGGGCGAGGGAATTCGCGCCTATTACATTTCGGTGTTGGGAAAATACGTCCCCGGCAAGTGGATGGTCATACTGCTGCGCCGCATTTTGCTTCGCGGCGAGAAGGTGGAACACACAGTCGTGGCCGCCAGCATCTTTTTCGAAACGTTCACAACGCTGGCCGTCGGCGCGGCGGTGTCGGCCGTACTGCTGGCGATTTGGCATCCCAACCGCCTGCTGCTGATCGCCGCCGCCGTGGGGGCGACTCTCTTGATGGGAGTGCCCACCGTGCCGATTTGTTTTCGGTACTTGCTGCGCGTGCTGGGCGTCGGCAAGCTGAATCCGACCGTGGGCGAAAAGTTCAGCCGCATCGGATGGGGCACCATGCTGTCGGGTTGGGCCGCGTTGTCGATCGCCTGGCTGTTGCAAGGTATGAGCCTGTGGGCCACGTTGCGAGCGATGGGCGCGGCTCACGGCGGACCATTCGACGAGCTTTCACTGCACACTGCGGCCGTGGCACTGGCCACCGTGGCCGGTTTTATCTCGCAGATTCCTGGCGGACTGGTGGTCCGCGAGTGGATTTCCAGCGAGCTTTTGGAAGGTGAATACGGTCCGTCGGTGGCACTGGTGTCCACGATCATATTCCGGCTCGTGCTGCTAGTGTCGGAGCTGGTAATTTCGATTATTCTATATGCAGTAGGTTGGCGCCGGTCGCGCAAGCCTGCCGCGGCCGTCGAGACCGAGTTTTAGTGCGTCGGGGACTGTCCTCTTCGCCCAAGGCGCTACCGCCGCGGACGCCTTGAAAATCCTCCCCATCGGCCGCGCTTTTGTCTTTCTTCCTCTGGCGATTAGCCCCGCGTGCGTTGTCTCCATGCTTTCCATCGTCATCCCCGTCTACAACGAACGCGAAAGCCTGACCGGCTTGCACGCCGAGCTGGATGAAGTCGCCCGGCTCAACGGCTACGAGTTGGACGTCATCTTCGTCGACGATGGCTCGACCGACGGGTCGTGGAAAGTCATTGAACAACTGGCCGATGCAGGACCCGCGCGTGCGCGGAATCCGCTTCCGCCGCAACTTCGGCAAGGCCGCTGCGCTGTCGGCCGGTTTCGCCAGCGCGCGGCGAGCGGGTGATGACGCTCGACGCCGATCTGCAGGACGACCCGCGCGAGATTCCCCGTTTCTTGGCTGCCGTGTCCGAGGGCGTCGACGTGGTCAGCGGCTGGAAGCAAGTCCGGCACGACCCCTGGCACAAGGTGCTCCCCTCGCGCGTGTTCAACTGGCATGGTCAGCTGGCTGACCGGCGTCCGTCTGCACGACCACAACTGCGGCATGAAATGCTACCGCCGCGAGGTGTTCCGCGAAGTCCGGCTGTACGGCGAGCTGCACCGCTTCGTGCCGGTGCTGGCCGCGGCGCGCGGCTTTCGGTCGGCGAGATTCGCGATCCAGCATCGGCCGCGAAAATTCGGCCACTCCAAGTACGGTCTGCGGCGCTTCGTCAAGGGGTTTCTCGACCTGCTGACCGTCAAGTTCCTCACCGGATTCGGCCAGCGGCCGCAGCACCTGCTGGGCGGCGTCGGCCTGTTGTTCTTCTTGCTCGGCGGCTTCGGCATGGTGTACCTGGCCGGCTACTGGGTCGGCGCTCAAATCCATCCCGACTGGACCCGCCCCTGCACGAGCGGCCGGCCTTGATCTACTCCGTCGGGGCCCTGCTGCTGGGCGGCCAGTTGATGTCGATCGGATTTCTGGCCGAGCTGATCACCGCCTATCACATGCGCGACGCCGATACCTATTCGATCGCCGAGCGGACCGACGAACACGCCGACAAAACCACGGCTCCCAAATGAATCAACCGGGCGAATCGTCAGCGCAGCTCCGTTGGACCGTGTACGGCATCCTGATCGCCGTGGCGGTCGGCGGCATGGCTGGCCGCATCCTGGCCGTCAACTCGGTCGACGTGATACAACCAAGGACGGGACCCGGCAACGGCCATTTCTCAGCGCCAACGACCGCAGCCGCTGGGCCACGGTCCGATCGCTGGTCGAACAGGGCACCTACGCAATCGATGACGTCGTGTCCGAGCGCGGCTGGGACACGATCGACATGGTCAAGCATCGCGGCCGCGACGGCCAGGAGCATCTCTATTCGAGCAAGCCGCCGCTGCTTGCGACGTTGATGGCCGGCCCCTATTGGGTCATCTATCACGTGACCGGCGCCACGCTGGCCGATTTTCCCTACGAGATCGGCCGCTTCATGCTCGTCTTGTTCAACGTCGTGCCGCTGGTGGTCTATTTCGTGCTGCTGGCCCGGTTGGCCGAACGGTTCGGCACGACCGATTGGGGCCGCATCTTCATGATGGCGGCCGCGTGCTTTGGCACCTTCCTGACCACGTTTGTCGTGGTCATCAACAATCACATTCCCGCGGCCGTCTGCGTTGCCATCGTGCTGTACGCCGCGTTTCGCATTGTGTACGACGGCATGCGGGCGCTGCGGTATTTCGCCGTGGCCGGTTTCTTCGCGGCGCTGGCGGTCACCAACGAATTGCCGGCCCTGTCGCTGTTCGCCTTAGTGGCGGCGGCCCTCGTTTGGAAGGCCCCGCGCGAGACGGCAATTGCCTTCCTCCCGGCATCGCTCCTGGTGGCCGCGGCGGCGATGACGACCAATTACATCGCCCACGATAGCCTCCGCCCCCCCTACATGCACCGCAGCGAAACCGACGCGGCCGACAATTGGTATCACTACACGTTCGTGCGCGACGGCAAGGTCCGCGAGAGCTACTGGCACCATCGGGTGGGCGTCGACCGCGGCGAGTCGTCGCCGCTCGTGTACGCGCTGCATGCCACGGTCGGCCATCACGGCATTTTTTCGCTCACACCCATGTGGATTCTGAGCGCGTGGGGATTGGCGCTGCTGTGGCGTCAGGCGCGTTTTCGCGAGCTGGCGTTTTCGATCGCGCTACTGTCGGCGGTGTGCCTGGCGTTCTATCTATCGCGCCCCCAGGTGGATCGCAACTACGGCGGCATGACAAGCGGTTTCCGCTGGATGTTTTGGTTCGCGCCGCTGTGGCTTGTCGCGCTGCTGCCCGCCGCCGATCGGCTGTCCGCGTCGCGATTTGGGCGCGGCACTGCACTCGTATTGCTCGCGCTGTCAGTGCTGTCGGCCAGCTATCCGACCTGGAATCCCTGGACCCATCCCTGGCTGTGGAATTTCTTCACGTACCTGGACTTGAATCCGTAACCGATGATTCCAGCCCCACCTCGTTCCAACTCGCGGGCGGCGCCGCGTCAATCGTGATCTCCGCGCGAGTCGTGGGGTGAAAGAACTTCAGCCGCCGGGCGTGCAGCGCGATCGCCCGCAGACGCTCGTCACCGTCTTGCGGCCCGAAGGCGATTGTCGATCCGTAATGCGCGTCGCCCAGAATCGGAAACCCGCGCGATGCGGCCTGCACGCGCACCTGGTGCGTGCGCCCGGTCTCCAGCTCAATCTCCAGCCACGAACCGTGGCGATGCCGGCCGATCGTCCGGTAATGCAGCACCGCCTCCTGAGCGCCGGCGTGCGTGCTCTCGACGATCGACGCCATGGGCTGGCCGTAAATCTTCAACAGATGGTCGGTCCACGTCCCCGCCGGCGGCTCGACGGTTCCCTGCACGCACGCCCAATAGAGCTTCTTCACGCGCCGCCGTTCGAACTGTCGGGAAAATTGCCGGGCCGCCCGGCGCGTCTTGGCAAAGATCATCGCCCCGGAGACCGGCCGATCGAGCCGATGCGGAATCCCCAAGTAGACGTCACTCGCCTCTGCGCTCGACCGGGCCAGATAAACCTTGATCCGCGACTCCAGGCTGTCGATGCCCGGCGGCGCTTGCGTGGCGACGCCCGAGGGCTTGACGACCGCCAGCAGCACGTCGTCCTCGATCAGGATTTCGAAGCCTCGCTCGTGCATCGTGGCGCTCTTCCGCGGCCAATCGGCGCCAGCGATACGAAAACCAGAAATTTGGCCACAGAGCACACAGAGATCTCAGAGAAATCAAAAAACGCCAAGGATGCGCGCGTCAATCGTTCGTCAGATTTACGCCCACGCGTTCCACCTCTTTTCTCCGTATCTCTCTGTATTTCTCTGTGTCCTCTGTGCCCTCTGTGGCTAACTTCCTTCGTCCTTTGAAGCGACGCTAGATCTGGCCGGCCCCGGGACGACGAACGGCGCGCGATAATCGCGGGTCAGTAGGGCGTCGGCCGCCGAGTTGTCGACGAACTTCTCGTTGGCCGTGTCGACGGCCAGCTTCGGCCCGAACGACAACTTAGTCGTGGCCAGATCAAGCTTGTTGTCGCTCAAATGCTGCGTGAACCGCTCGTATGTCTCCACGAGGTGTTCGGGGCTGGAAAGGCTCTGCAAGCGATCCTTGGCTTCGCCCACCGACACCTGCGTGCCCAATCGATACGAAATGTTGCCCAAGTGGCACAGTGCGCTCGACAAATGTCCCTCCTCGATGTCGGCGTTCAGCTCCTGCGAATTGCGGCTGCGGACGGCGCTCAGGAAGTTGCCATAGTGGTCGCCGCCTCCCTTGAACTCCTGGACCTTATTGCCTGCCTTGTCGAAGGCCGCGCCGGCATTGTAGCTGGTCATCACCACGTATCCGTCGCTCCCTTCGAAGATCACGCCAATGTTGGCTTCCTTGTACGGCCCCGTCGGCAGGCCGCGGACTTCGAAGACCAGCGCCCGGTCGCCGTAATCGTGAACGATCATCTGCGTGTTGGCCGCGTCGCCGGCATCTTCATATCCCAAGCGGCCGCCATAGCTGAACACCGAGTCGCTCAACTTATTGACGCCCAGTCCCCAGCGGCAGAGATCCATCTGGTGAATACCCTGGTTGCCCAGGTCGCCGTTGCCGTAGGGAAACTGCATGTGCCAATCGTAGTGCAAGCGCTGGCGAGTCAAGGGCGCGTACTGCGCCGGGCCGAGCCACAAATCGTAGTTGACGCCGTCGGGAATCGGATAGTTGCCCAGCGGGCCGATCGACGGGCGCCGCTTGTAGCACAATCCGCGCGACACATTGAGCTTGCCGATCTTGCCGTCGTGCACGTACTGCATGGCGTCGTGCATGCCGGGGTTCGAGCGCGACTGCGTTCCGGTCTGGCAGATCTGGTTGTACTTGCGGGCTACGTCGACGATTCGCCGGCCTTCGCTGACGTTGTGACTGACCGGCTTTTCGACATACACGTCCTTGCCGGCCTGCATGGCCCAAATGCTCACCAGCGCGTGCCAATGATTGGGCGTCGCCGTGGTCACGACGTCGACCGACTTGTCGTCGAACGCCTCGCGCATGTCGGCCACGATCTTGGGTTCGCGGCCTTGCTTGTCGGCGACCATTTTGGCCCGCGACCTGGCGATATTGGCGTCCACGTCGACGACGTAAAGCACCTCGGTGTCCGGCCGCGAGCAGAACGTCTTGAGATGGTCGGCGCCACGCCCGCCGCAGCCGACAACCGCCACGCCCAGCTTTTCGTTGGGGCTCTTGATCGGCCGCTTCTCATCGGCGGCGAAGACCGAACCAGTCGCGCCGGCCGCAACGGCCGCGGCGGCCGCGAACATCGAGTCTTCGAGAAATTGTCGTCGCGTGCGGAAAGTCATGGAGGGCTCCTTGGCAGTTGGGGGGTGGCTGTGCATTCACGTGGGCGGGGGGTGGACTAGCATCACCTAGAATACCCAATCGCCAGGGGCTTGTCAGCCACGGCCCGAATCGAATATGCGCCGCTCTCGGACCACCTGTGGGGGCCTTTAGCTGCGGGCCAGCACGCGGTCCACGGCCCAGGGGAACAGCCGATTTGCCCACAACAGCAGCTTTCCGCTGGGACTGATCACGATCTCGTGCCGGCCCGCGCGGATGGCGGCCACGGTTCGCCGGGCGACCCATTCGGCGGACGTGCCACGAATGGCCGGCCAGCGCGATTCCACCCCGTTGATCGCCCGCTCGAAGAATTCGGTCTGCGTGCGCGCGGGGCTGACCACCAGCAAATTGACGCCGCGCGACGCGAACTCTGCCCGCAACGACTCGCTCAGCCCCTGCAACGCGAATTTGCTGGCGCAATACTCGGCACAGAAGGGCACGCCCCGATGGCCCAAGATCGAGCTGACGTTGACCACCATCGGCCGGTTGCCCGAACGCAACAGCGGCAACGCCACGCGGATCATTTCCGCCGGCGCGAAGAAATTCACGTCCATGACGTGTTGCAACCGCTCGGCCGACGCTTCGTCAAACCGCCCCATCGCACCGCTGCCGGCGTTGTTGATCAGCAGATCAAGTCCGCCGAATGATTGCGAGGCACGCTCGACCGCCGTTTTGCGGACCTCGGGGTCGGTCACGTCGCCGGCCAGCACTTCGATCCGGCCCGGCGCGTCAGCAAGCGACGCCGCCAATTCCGCCAGCCGCTGGGGCCGGCGAGCCACCACCAACAGCCGCGCCCCTTGCCGAACCAACTGCGTCGCCAGTGCGCGGCCGATGCCGCTGGAAGCGCCGGTGAGAATCCCGCGACAACCGTCAATCGAGCGTCGTGCCATGCGGGCCAATATACCGCAACGACGGCGGTTCGCCCGCTACGATTTTTCAGTTGTTACACGACAAGCCAATGCGGGCCTACCCGTGTTTCTTGCCGTTGGCCGAACCGTTTGCGTCGCCGCTCGTCGACGGCTTCGCGTGGCCGCCCTTGCCGTTTCCATTCCAGCTTGGCTCGTCGCCATTGCTCGCCGCGCTCGGCGTTTTTCCGTGCGGCCGAATCTGCGTGTCGGCGTAGCGAAGATTGCCTAACGCCCGCTCGGGGATGCGGCAGTGAACGATCACACGCGTATCGGTGTACCGCTTCGAGAGCACTTCGCCGTGACAGGCCAGTTGGGCCAGCAGCCGCCCGTTGTCGACGCGCGTTTCCACGTCCACGTCCAGAAAATCCGTGGCTGAGGGCCTGGCTCACCGCGGCGGCCAACTCGGCGATGCCTTGCCCGGTGTGCGCGCTGACGGGCAGCGCGCGCGGATAACGGCCGATCAGGCCGGCCAACTGGGCCCGATCGATCATGTCGACCTTGTTGAGCACCAGCAGCGTGTCCTTGGCCTGAATGTCGAGCTCTTCGAGCACGTTGTAGACCACGGCGATCTGATCGAGCGCGGCCGGATTGCTCGCGTCGGCCACGTGCAGCAGCAGGTCGGCCTGCCGCGACTCTTCCAGCGTGGCCTTGAAGCTGGCGATCAAATGATGCGGCAGATCGCGAATGAATCCGACCGTGTCGCTCAGCAGCACCGGACCCCAGCCGGGCAGTTGCCAGCGCCGGGTGCGCGTGTCGAGCGTGGCGAACAGCCGATTCTCGGTCAGCACGCTCGGCGCCGGTCAGCGCGTTGAGCAGCGTGCTCTTGCCGGCATTCGTGTAACCGACCAGCGAGACCGTCATCCGCTCGCTGCGGGCCGCGACTTCGCGCTCCTTGCGCTGCTCGATGACTTTCAATTCGCCGCGCAGATCGGCGATCCGCTTTTCGACCAGCCGGCGGTCGACTTCCAAGCTGCTTTTCGCCGGGACCGCGCATGCCGATGCCCATCTTGAGCCGCGACAAGTGAGTCCACATCTGCTTCAGCCGCGGCAGCGAGTACTGCAACTGGGCCAGTTCGACCGCCAGTCGGGCCTCGAACGTTTGCGCGCGGCTGGCGAAGATGTCGAGAATCAATTCGCTGCGATCGAGCACCTTGACGCCGGTGGCTTCTTCCAGATTACGCGTCTGCGCCGGCGACAGATCGTTGTCGAACAGAATGACGTCGGCATCGTTCGCCGCGGCCAGCTGCTTGAGCTCGTCGACCTTGCCCTTGCCCAGATAGGTGGTGACGTCGGGCGCCTCGCGGCGCTGCGTCAACTGGCCGACGATTCGCGAGCCCGCCGTGGTGGCCAGTCCTGCCAGCTCGTCGAGCGGTTCGCCGTGAATTTGATGATGGGGAAGAAGAACACCAACAAGAATGGCCGCCTCGCTGGCGACGCTCTCAATGCGGTTCATTTCTGTCACGGGCGGTAAATACCTCCGGGGTTGTGCTGCGATCCTTACTCAATTGTAGTCCAACCCCTGGCCCAGCAAGCCGTCGCCGGCCGACGGGATCGAGACTTTTTCGAGAAAGACCTCCGCAAACAAGGTTCAGGGCTCGTCAAATACGCTACGGCCAGGCCGGCCCCCAGCTGAGACACCTGGGAGACCATCCGGGTTCGTGCTACTCCACCTCGCCGGCAAACAGTTGGCAATAACTTTCGTAACGCCGCAGGTCGAGCCGGCCGTCGGCCACGGCGTTCTTCACCGCACAGTCCGACTCGTGCGTATGCGTGCAGTTGGGAAACTTGCAATGATTGATATACGAGCGAAGATCGCGAAAGTATCCGGCCACTTCGGCCGGAATCACGTCCCACAACTGAAATTGGCGAATGCCCGGCGTATCGACGACATAACCCCCGGACGCCAGCGGCAACAGCCGCGCGGTCGTCGTGGTGTGGCGTCCCTTTTGCGTTTCGGAGCTCACGGCGCTGACGCGCAGCTTCAAGCCCGGATCGACCGCGTTGAGCAGCGACGATTTTCCCACGCCGCTCTGACCGGCGACGACGCTGGCGCAACCGGCCATCGCGCGGCGCAGCCGATCGATGCCAAAGCCCGTCGCCGCCGAAACCAGCAGCACGCGATAGCCCATCTGGCTGTAAACGCCCACCAACGGCGCCAGCGACGCGGGGTCGACCAGATCGATCTTGTTGATGCAAACGAGCGGCCGCAGCGCCGCCTTATGGGCGCTGATCAAGAATCGATCGATCAAATTCGGCTTCAGATACGGCTCGGCCGCGCTGCCGACGATCAGCAACTGGTCGACGTTCGTGACGATGATTTGCTGGCGGCCGCGCGTGGCGCGGCTGAGCACGGTCTTGCGCGGCTCGATGCGCTCGATGCTCCCCTCGTTGCCGGCAGCCTGCCGGAACAGGACGAAATCGCCGGCCGACACGACGTGCCGCTGCGTCGTGCTGAGCGTCTTGAGCAGCCGCCGGGTGGCGCACTTGAAGATGATGCCGTCCTCGGCCTCGACGTTGCTGGTCAGGCCGTGAACGCTAAGCACGCGTCCGCGCCGCACCACCGTCTTGTCGACGTCGAGCAGCACGCCGAAGCCGGCTTCTTCGCCCGCGGCCGCCGCTCCCATCACGGTGCGCTTGCGGGTCAAATCTCCCTTGCCGCTGATGCGCTCGTCGAGAACGGCATCTTCCTGGGCCTCGGCCCCTTCCGAGTGGAAGCGGCGAGTCCAATCGTCCGAGCGGGCCCGCGCCGCGCGATTCTTGCGAAACGCGGCGCGAATCTTGTGCTTCTTCTTGTCAGCCATCAAATGTGGCTTGCACCTCCGCGTCGAGATATCGAGCCTGGCGGCCTGCTGCACATGCGATGCGTGTCGATATGGCTGCTGCTTTCAAATGGGTCGATTCGGATCCTTGATCTGGCCTTCGCTGTCATCCAGTACGTCGTAGCGGCCGGAATGAGGCTGCTTATGCTCTGCGGACGACGCGGGCGTTCGCTTGTTCTTGATTTCGAGCCCGGCCCGCTCCAGCAGCGACTGCTTCATCATGTCGCTCTGCTCGTCGTCGACCGGAGGGGGCCCGACCGCGCCCAGATCGTAGGGTGAATAGCGCACGTCGTAACGGTGTTTGGCAATCGAAAGTTCGTCGCCCGGGTCGAGCCGCTTTTCGGTCACCCGCGACCCGTTGACCTTGATCCCATTGCGGCTCTTCAGGTCCTTGACGTACCAATAGCCGCCGTTGCAAGTCAGTTGGCAATGGTGGGCCGAGACATTGGAGAACCGCAACACAATGTCGCAACTCTCACGCCGGCCCACCAAGAGACTCTTTTTCAACAGCGGAATAGGATCGCCCCCGCCCAGCGGGATCAGTTCACCATGCATTGCCGTGCGTCTTCTCTTGTGACCGCGGGTAGGAAGATTTATGATCGATCATCGATGCGGCACTCAACTTGAAGTGTACGTAGGCCTGATTTTCTCGTCAACTGATTTCGGATTAAATCGCCATAAGATAAGGGCTTGTGACTGATTCTCACGGCGAAATGCATGATGGCCCTACCCCCTTTGGCTGAGACGCATTTCGACTGGTTCGCCGCCGGGCTGCGGTACTACAGCTACAACCGCTTCTTGCGTCACAAGTTTGGCCGCCGCGTGCAAAAGGTGAGCGTCGACGCCCACTTCACCTGCCCCAACGTCGACGGAACCGTGGCGGTCGGCGGCTGCACGTTTTGCGACAACCGCAGCTTCAGCCCCAGTCGCCGGCTCCCGCGCCAGGGCATTCGCGAGCAGATCGACGAGGGCATTCGTCAGCTCCGCCGACGCTATCACGGCGTCGACCGCTTTGTAGCCTATTTTCAACCAGCCACGAATACCTACGCCCCCGTCGAGCGGCTTCGCGAAGTCTACGACGAAGCCCTGAGCCACCCGTCGGTGGTCGGCCTGGCCATTGGCACCCGCCCCGACTGTGTGGGCGACGACGTGCTGAACCTGATCAGCGAGATCGCCGGCCGCACCTATGTCTCGCTCGAATACGGCCTGCAAACGATTCACAATCGGTCGCTCGACTGGATGAATCGCGGGCACCACCACGACGCGTTTCTGGATGCCATGGAGCGCAGTCGCCATCGAGGCTTCGAAATCTGCGCCCACGTGATGCTGGGGCTGCCGGGCGAAACGCACGCTTGCATGATGGCAACGGCCCGCGAAGTGGCCCGCCTGGATATCGACGCGGTCAAGATTCACAATCTGTACGCCGTCAAAAACACGCCGCTGGCCGAGCAAGTCGCTCGGGGCGAGGTCGCGCTGATGGAGCGAGACGCCTACGTGTCGACCGTGGTCGACTTCCTGGAGCTGCTGAGCCCCTCGACGCTCGTGGAACGGATCAGCGGGGACGCTCCGCCCGATTACTTCGTGGGTCCGGCCTGGTGCCTCGACAAGCCGGCGGTTCGCTTGGCGGTGGACGCCGAATTCATCCGCCGCGACACTTGGCAGGGCAAATCCTGGCGTCAGCCCGGCAACTAAGTTTCCAGCGATCCACCGAACGCTCCTGTTTCCACACCGCATGGTGAGACTTCCTATGTCCGAGCCGCAAGCGTATTTGAATGGTTCGTTCGTTCCGGCATCGCAAGCCGCTGTCTCGGTGTTCGACGGCGGATTCGTGCAAGGCACGACCGTGGCCGAGCAATTGCGCACCTTCGGCGGCCAACTGTTCCGACTGGAAGCGCACATCGAGCGGCTGTGCCGCGGCCTGGCGGTGGTGGAAGTCGATCCCGGCATGGTAACGGACGAGTTTTTCCAAATCGCCGAAGAACTCACCGGGCGCAATCACGCGTTGCTGGCTGCCGGCGACGATTTGGCGCTGGTCGTGTTCGTCACGCCTGGCCCCTACCCGGCAATGGCGCTGGGCCGACCGGCCGCGGCCACGGTCTGCTTCCACACGTTTCCGCTGCGGTTCGATCTGTGGGCTCGAAAATATCAATCCGGCGAATCGCTGGCCACGACCGATGTCGCTCAGGTTTCTCACCGCTGTTGGCCCCCCGAGCTGAAGTGCCGCAGCCGCATGCATTACTATTTGGCCGACCGGCAAGCCCGCGCGCGTTATCCCGACAGCCGCGCGTTGATGCTCGACGACGATGGATTCGTGACCGAAGCCACGACCGCGAATGTGGTTCTCTGTTCGGCCAAGACCGGCCTGGTGACGCCGCCGGCCGAAAAAATCTTGCCGGGAATCAGCCAGGCCGTGCTCATCGAGTTGGCAGATCAGTTGCAAGTCGCGCACGCCGAGCGCGACCTCACCCCGTCGGACGTGGCCGCGGCTGACGAAGTGTTTCTGGCCAGCACGTCGCTGTGCGCGCTGCCGGTGGTGCGATTCAACGGACAAGCCATCGGCAGCGGAACGCCGGGCCCGATGTATCGCAAGTTTCTATCGGCTTGGAGCGAGCTTGTCGGGCTCGATATCGCCGACCAGGCCCAGCGCTTTGCCGCCCGCTAAAGCATCCTCGATTCGCAATGACGAGCGGGGTGCCACTGGCTTGTCCAACAGCATTTTCTTGGCTGGCAGTTTGCTTTACACAGTTGGTCAACCCAGCGGCTACTCGGCCATCAGCGCAAAAAGGATTGCGTCCCCTTTAATTATTCTAATTATTCTTACCGGCTCGATGGAGGCCGAGGCTGGTCAGCCGGCCGCTCTATTTCATCTACCTGGCTTCGCTTTGTATCCCAATGCTTCGGCTTGGGTGAAATCGGCGTGGGCTTTGGCTTTCTCGTCTTTCTGCCAGTACGACCAGCCCCGAGCATAGAATGTGCATCCATTTTGGGGATTGATCCGAATCGCTGCTGTAAAGTCGGTGATCGCTTTGTCGTAGTCGCCCTTACTGCCATAGGTGCAGCCACGGCTGTAGTACGCCTCAGCATCCTCTGGATTGAGGAGAACGGCCTCGGTGAAATCAGCAATCGCCTTGTCGAATTCACCCTTCTTGTCGTAGGCCAAGCCACGATTGTAGTACATTGTGACATGTTTCGGATCGAGTCTGACGGCCTCATTATAGTCTGCGATGGCCTTGTCGAACTCACCCTTCTTAGAATGTCTTGCTTCAGATGGAACTGGAATTTCCGGGTGTTGGGGTTAGCATAACCCTTGAACCTGGAGGATTCCATGAGTCGCGAGCGCAAGTCGGTAGCGGGGCCAGAGAAGTTGGCTATTCTGCGGCGGTACCTGGTGGAGAAGGTGCCTATTTCGGATCTCTGCGATCAGCATGGTCTGCAGCCAAGCCAGGTCTATTACTGGCAGGCGCAACTGTTTGAGCACGGCGCGAGCATCTTCGAGCGCAAGACGGGTCGCAAGGCCAGCGCCGAGAGCGCCAAGGATCGAAAGATTGAGAAGCTCGAATCGACGCTGGCGCAGAAGGAGCTCAAGCTGGCCCAGAAGAACGAAGTCATCAGCGAGCTGATGGAGGAGAACGTCCGCGCAAAAAAAGCCAGTGGGGAACTCTGAAAGGCAACTGGGTTCCCCACGACACGCGCGACGCCGTGGTCGATTACGTGAAGCGCTGGACCGCTCGGGCCGAGCTGCCGGCGAGGCGATTGCTTGGCTGGCTGGAGTTGGCCACTAGCAAGTTCCACCAGTGGCAGAAGCGCTACGGCCAGCCCAACCAACACAATGGCCGTGCGCCGCGCGACGGCTGGCTGGCGGCCTGGGAGAAGCAGGCGATCTTGGACTATCACGATCAATATCCGTTGGAAGGCTATCGGAGACTGGCGTTCATGATGCTGGACGACGACGTGGTGGCAGTCAGCCCATCCAGCGTGTATCGCGTGCTCAAGCAAGCGGGCCGACTCGATCGAAAGTGGCAAAAACCCTCGAAAAAAGGGACGGGATTCGTGCAGCCCCTGGGGGCGCATGAGCATTGGCATGTCGACGTCTCGTATCTCAACCTGGGCGGCACGTTCTACTATCTCTGCTCCCTGTTGGATGGCTACAGCCGGTTCATCGTGCACTGGGAGATCCGCGAGAGCATGACCGAACGCGATATCGAGACGATCGTGCAACGCGGCCTGGAGAAGTTCCCCGACGAACGGCCCCGCATCATCAGCGACAATGGCCCGCAGTTCATCGCCAAGGATTTTAAGGAGTTCATACGGCTGACGGGCACGACGCACGTGCGCACCAGTCCCTACCATCCGCAGAGCAACGGCAAGCTGGAACGTTGGCACGGCACGCTCAAGGGCGAGCGGTTCCGCCTGGCGGCGCCAGAAACGCTGGACGAGGCGCGACGCGTGGTGGCTTCGTTTGTGGCGCACTACAATGACGTGCGTCTGCACAGCGCGATCGGCTACATCACGCCGGCCGACAAGCTGGCCGGGCTGGAGCACGCGATCTTCGCCGAGCGCGATCGCAAGCTCGAATCGGCTCGCGCGTTGCGTCGGCAATCGCGGCGTTCCGTGCCCGAGACGTTGTCAACCGCTTGCGAAACGGAACGCAGAGAAAGGCTAGCGGGAGTCCAGGGGGCCGGCAATGAGGCCCCTTGGTCGCCCGAGCCGTTGACCATCACAAATTAACCAAGCCCGCCGAGGGCGAAACTCAACAACCCCAACTCGCTAACACCACCGTCCCGAAATTCCGATTCACGCTGAACCAAGACAAGAATAAGCAGAGGCCCGCCCACCGTAGACTTCGGCATGTCGTGGATCGAGCCGAATCGACTCCGTAAAGTCCGCAATCGCCTTGTCGAATTCGGTATTCTTTACATATACATGGGCTCGGCCCCAATATGTCTCGGCAGATTGTGGATTGAGTCGAATTACCTCGGTGTAGTCCGCGATCGCCTTATCGAACTCACCCAGTAGTTCCAAGTTCAGAGAATTGCTATAGGTGAACGCAAGGGTCCTCCTCAGATTGGTTTGTGTTGAAGAACTCAAGCCAAGGAGGGGTCCCATGCGTTCAAGGATGAGTCATACCATAACTGCTGGCGAAGTTCACGGGTGGGCCATCGGGTGGCTGCTGCAAGCAAAGCTATTAGAGGATCATGGGTGGCTGTGCACGGCCAGGGTGACCTGGAATGTTTTGTTGCGGGCGGCCGCCCGGATGATCTCGATTTATGCCGCCTGTCGCGATTTGGCCGACGCGCCTTCCGACCAGGCCGTGTTCAATGCGCTGTCCGACGGCCTGCCCAAGACTCTGAAGTCGTTGGAACGTCGGTTGAACGAGGCGCTGTCCGCGCCGCTGCCGCGACGGTTGTTGCGCCATTCCTGGCGTGTGGCGATCGATTGGCATTTGGTGCCCTACTATGGCGAGCCCGACAAAAGTCGGAACGAACTGTATTACGGCAAGCCGCGCCAGGGCACGACGAAGTTTCACGCCTACGGCACAGCCTGCATCGTGCAGCACGGGCAGCGCTACACCGTGGCACTGACGTGGGTGCGGCGGCACGAAACGCTGGTGGTCGCGCTGCGGCGTCTGCTGGCGCAAATTCGCAAAATCGGCCTGAAAATCAAGTATGTGCTGCTGGACCGCGCGTTCTTCAACGTGCCGGTGATCACCTGGTTGCAGAGCGAAAAACTGCCGTTCTTGATGCCCGCCATGTTTCGCGGGCGCCGCTCCAAGAAGCGCCGCGCCGCCACCGGCCTGCATTGGATCAAGCGTCAGAAGGCGGGCTGGTATCAACACACGCTGAAGAACAAGAAGCAACAAGTGACCGTCTCCGTATGCGTCACGTATCGTACGCATCGCAATCGCAAAGACCACAAACATGTCCAACAAAAGCTGTTGTTCGCTGCCTGGCGTGTGAAGGGCTCTCCCAAAGACATTCGCCAGCGGTATCGCAAGCGGTTCGGCATCGAATCGAGTTACCGTCAAATGCGTCAAGCGCGCATCCACACCTGCACGCGGTGCCCACGTCTGCGTCTGGTGTTTGTCGCCGTCGCCCTGATCCTGCGAAACCTCTGGGTCTGGATTCACGCCACGCGCTTGGCCGAAGGCAGCGGTCCCACGATGACTTTGCGACTCGAACGACTCCGTTACAAACGAATGCTCGATTGGATCGCCCAAACCGTCGCCGCCTTACTACATGACGGCTCAATACCTTGCGTCGATCTAAGCCCATAAGCGAAAGTTGGAACTACTGTCACCCTTCATATCATAAGCCTTGCCTCGCCCCCCATATGCTTGAGGCAACTTCGGGTCGAGGCGAATAGCCTCTGTACAATCAGCAATGCCTCTGTCAAAATCACCCTTCAGCCCATAAACGATTCCTCGGACATAGTATGCCTCGGCACCGTGCGGGTCGAGGCGAATAGCCTCCCCGCAGCCAGCCATCGCCTTGTCGAGGTCGCCGTTTTTGCCGTGGGAGTGACCCCGGCAGCAATATGCCTCGGCCATCATCGGATCGAGCTGTATGGCTTTGTTACAGTCGGCGATGGCCTTATTGAATTCGCCTTTTCGCAAGTAAGCTTGGCCCCGGCGGGAATACGGCTGAGCGTTATGTGGATGCAGACGAATGCCTTCGGTGTAAGCAGCGATCGCTCCATCGAAATCGCCCTTGTCCCGCAGCGAATTGCCTTGCTTGGTTGCTTCATCTTCAACGCTGCTCATGAGGAGCTCTCCTTCTCAGGACAGGAACAGATGCAAGGCGGGGAAATGCGGACACCACACGGCGGTTCGGGCTGGGAAATGGGGACATCACTGATTATCGGGGCATTTTAACGTGACCGGTCTATCTAATTGCTTCCTCAGCAGAATTCGTGGGTGAATTCTGGCTGGGGTAAATTGCCAAGTTGATGGTAGAGGGCCAGTTCGATCGTTTCGTACTCGCGAAAGCCGTACGATTTTCTCATGGTCAGTTTCGCCTTGTTGTTGAAACCCTCAATGATACCGGCCGAAATCGTGCCCTTGGCGCGGAACCAGTTGAGCAGCAACGAGCGATGTTTCCGCAGGCTGCGGGCTACCTTCTTGAGCGGTTCTAGCCGAGATCGCATGACGCGGGCGCACCACTCGTCGAGGAACTTTCCAGCCCAGGCGTGTGATTGGTACTCCCAGAAACGTTGGAAGTCTTCGCGATGCAAATAGGCCCGCACACTTTGCAGGTTGTAGCGGAGCAATTCGGCCAGCTTGACGGTCTGCTGGTCGGTCAAGTTCTCGGGCCGTTTGAGCAAGCACCAGCGGGAGTGCTTGAGCAGCGGCTCGTAGCCGTCTTGCTTCAGTCGTCGAGCTTCGCCGGCCCGCACGTCGTCGATGGCTTCGCCCAGTTGTTTCATGATGTGAAAACGATCGAGCACGTGGACCGCCGTGCCGGCTTGTTCGGCCAGCACTTTGAGATACGGTTGCCACAAGTCGCTGCACACGAATCGCAGGCCCGCACAGAAGTTCGCGCCCAGCAGTTCCATTCCTCGGCGCAGGCAGGCTTCGGTTCGCTCGCGGCCGATCCACAACAGACGTTTGCAGCCGGGGTCGATTTGATAGACCAGCGTCAGGTAGTGGTGGCCGCGTCGCCACTGAATCTCGTCGACGCCGATGGCGCTGGCACCCGACAAATCCCGGTGCACCAGGCCCCATTGGACCGCGTGCCGCACCGAGTCGCGGACGTGTTCCCAGGTGGTGCAAAAGACCGCAGCCACCTCCTTCCAGGAGAGCCGCCGGGCCCAGCCCGCCAGAAACCATTGATAGGTTATGGTCAGCCGCGACTTGCCGGTCGACCAAGGAACGCGCTCCACCACCACGCCACAACATGGACAGTCGACACGCCGCAAGGCATAGACCCATACCACGGCGATCTGCCACAGCGGCACGAACTCGAAGCGCCTGGGCGCCAGCCGGTCGTAGCCGGGCCGTCGCTTTCCGCAGCCCGAGCAGATCGGCCGGCCATTGGCCCGTGGCTCGATCGGCACTTCGATGGTCTCCCGGCCGCCATCTGCCCAGCGTGGTTCTCCATACACGAACGACTTGTAACGCTCGACGCGATTGAGGATAGTCTTGAGTTGCATCCTGAGTCTGCCTTGGCGCTGATGAAGCTTGGTAACTCCATCTTTGCCGATCGCCGCTCAGGATGCATTTGTTTAGCCACACCACGCGTCTCTCCTGCACGAACTACCGCCCCGGAACACAGAGAAAGGCTAGCCGGGGTCCAGGGGCGGCAATGAGCCCCCTGGTCTGCGTGAACGCAAAAAAACAACTGCGGCGGAACGCCGCTCCACTACCGACACCTAACGAAAACCACCCATAGATTCTGCTATAGACCCATCTAATTGACGCGCAGATCACGGACGATTAGACGTGTCGCATTTACTTTATGCACGTTCTTTTCTGCAAAAAGCTGCTACCGCTTCATCTTCAAAGCGTCATTGAGCGTGTTGGTGTAGAAGCCGAACACGCGGAAGATCAAGAAGATGATCACTCCGCCGATCAGGGCCGTCACGGCCAGGCCCAAGAGAACGGTCAGGGTGTTCATGGCCAACCGGGCCTGATCTTGATACTGATTGGAAAGGTGGGCCATCGATTCGACAAGCTGGCCGCTCTCTTCGCCCACCTGCACGATGTCGAGAAAGTCGATCGGAAAAACGCCCGCCGCGGCAAATGCTTCGTGGATCGAGTGCCCCTGGCGAATCGCGTTCAAGACGCGGTCGATGTGTTGCGTGTAAACGACGTTGTGCGTGCTCTCCAGGGACATCTTCAGCGCCCTTCGCGTTTCCATGCCGGAATTCAACGTGACGTGCAGGGCCCAGGCCAGTCGCGCCATGGCCAGCGTCTCGATCGTGCCGCCGAGCTTGGGAATGCTCATGACAGCCCGTTGAATGGGGGCAACCCACAACACGCCCCGCATCGTCGCTCGAAAAAGCAGGAAACAAACGGCCGCGACTGCCGCCAGAAATCCCACGTACACCAGCAGTCCGCTGTTGCCGGTCAGCCCGAAGCCCAGGATGTCGATCTTGTTCTTCTGCAACGTCGGAATCGCTCCCATCAGCCAGATCAACAATCCGACCACACCCAGCGCCAGAAGAAGTTCGATCACGGGCCAGGTAATCGCGGTCAACAGCACGCGCCGCAACTTGAGCTGATGTTCGTAGTGTTCGGCCAATTGGCGAAAGACCTCGGGCAAGTGCCCCGTTTGCTCGCCGACTTGGGTCAGCTCGCGAAAGAACTCGGGAAAATACTGGCCGGTCTCTTTCATCGAGCCTGCGATCGACGTGCCTTGGTCGACGGCCTCGCTGATGTCGGTGAATCGGCTGCGCCCGCGCCCGCGCCGCCGAAGCTTCGCGCAAAGACGGTTCGCGCGTCGACGCCGGCTCCCAGAGACGTAGCCAGCCTCCGGCACAAGTTGGCGAGCGGTTTCAGGCCGATGCGAGGTTCAAAAAGCGTCATGGCGATGCCGTTGGCCGTTGTGCTGCCCCGAAGTTCCAGCTTAACCGCTCGCCGCGTCGCGGAAAACCATGATTCCACGCCGCGCGGCGCTTGCACCCTTCGGCGGACAACCGTGTCAGCCCTACAAGGGACCGTGCCATTTGCTACAATTCTTCTCGTGCCATGAAAGCCCGCAAGTGCGTAACCATCGTCGGCGTCGGACTGATCGGGGGATCGATCGGCCTGGCGGCGCGCCGCCGCAACCTGGCGAAGAAGATCGTCGGAACCGGCTCGCGTGCGGCGACACTTGAACTTGCAAAGCAACTTGGCGCCATCACCGACATAGCCGTCGATCCGGTAAGTTCCGTGGCCGAGGCCGACCTGGTCGTGGTTTGCGCGCCGGTGGCACACATCGTCGAGCAAGTGCGGCAGCTGGCTCCGCTCTGCCGCCCCGGCACTTTGATCACCGACGCCGGCAGCACGAAGGCCCAGATTGTCGACGAACTGGAGCAGGCCTCGCAAAGTCCCGGCTGGGGCCGCGACGTCCACTTTCTGGGCAGCCATCCGCTCGCCGGCAACGAGAAGAAGGGCCCGCGCCACGCCAATGCCGACTTGTTCGTGGGCCGAACCGTGGTGATTACTCCCACGGCCCGCACGCGATCGGAAGACTACGCCACGCTCTGCGATTTCTGGACCGGCCTGGGCGCCCGGGTGATGCAACTGGCGCCCGACGAACACGATCGGGCGTTAGCTGCAACCAGCCACCTGCCCCATCTGGTGGCCGCGGCCATCGCTGCTGCGACCCCCGAGCAATACCTTGCGCTGACCGCCGGCGGATGGCAGGACACGACACGGATCGCCGCGGGCGACCCGCTCTTATGGCGGCAGATCATGTTGGCCAATCGAGACCATTTGCTGGCCTCGCTCGACCGCTTTGCCGGCCTCTTGGCGGAATGGCGCGAAGCATTGGAAGCAACGGACGCGGCGGCGCTGAAGCGACTCCTGAGCGAAGCCAAGCGCATCCGAGATGCTGTGCGAAGTTGACTCCGCCGCAGCGCCTTGCTGCCAGCTATAATGGCATCGTAAACGAACAGCGAACGACACGCGACGTCCACGACTCAGCCGATGAAACGCAAACGCGCATCCCGAGCCAAGAACAAGATCCAAGGCTCTCTCGAGGGTTCCTTGATCAAAGCCGAGCCGGCAGGCCAGGCCGACGTGCCTCGAGTGGTGCTGCAATCCACGGCGATCGCCGTTCCCCGCTCAAC
Source organism: uncultured Planctomycetia bacterium (assembly GCA_963801675.1). Lineage (GTDB taxonomy): Bacteria > Planctomycetota > Planctomycetia > Pirellulales > PALSA-1355 > PALSA-1355. The sequence goes on along the minus strand of CAWDFN010000001.1, from coordinate 3,973,454 downwards.
CCTCTTCGCGTCGGAGCTCGAACAGGTGATCGACATCATCGCCCGCGAGCGTGTCTATCGGGCCTATCTCGCAAGCTTGGGTCGCCGCTTGCTGACGGCCCCGTCGGCGATCAATCTCGACGACGCGACTCGACGCTAGGCTGCCATCGGCCAGCGCCCCGTCCGGGGCGCCGCGCCATTCATGGGCCGATGTCGCGGCCAATCGCTCTCACCCCTTGGGAACGCGCCTGGCGTTTCTTGCAAAGCGTCAGCTGCCCGTCTACCCTGACGGCTGCCGCCGGGCCCGTTCTGGCATTGACCGCTCAATTCACGCATAGGGAGCACGCTAATGAATTTTCGATCACTCTGTTTCGCTGTCGTGGCGTGCCTGACGCTGGCCGCTACTTCGACCGCACAAGCGTCGCTCGTTCTGGGCACCGGGCTGGGCACGACGCACGCCGGCAACCTCGTCGCCAACGGCAGCTTCGAAACCGGCGCGCCCCCCAACGGAACGGCGAACGAGCTGTACTGGGCCACGGGGACTGCGCTCACTCCCTTTGCCGTCCCACCCAGTTGGTCAAGCTCCGGCTCCCCCACGACCTATGCCTTGTGGGGCAACGACGCCACGCTCCCTCAATCCATCCAGGGAAGCGCTGGGCTGCCCGACGGTAATGCCGGCTTGTATTTCGGCAACGGCGCGCCCGTTTTTGTCACCCAGCCCCCCACGTTCCACGTGAACGGCACGGTGACCTTTCCGGCTGCGCCCTCGTTCACCAACTTTTTCTCGACGGCGCCGGTCATCCTGACGCAGTCGATCAATACGCCCGCCAACCCTTCGCCATCATACGACTTCTCTTTTTGGGTTTCGGGCGAGGGAGCCGTCAACGGCCAACAATTCACGGAGCGCGGCATCTTCGGGCTTCAAGTCACGAATGTCTTGAGCGGCGATCCGATTCAATGGCTGACCGTCCCCAACGGCGTCGGCAACGGCTTCGGCGTTTCGCATCTTTATGAATATTCGTTCACGCCGCTGAATCCATTGCAGCCGGTGGTCATCAACTTCATCAACTGGGGACACTTTGACCTGAGTGCATTCGGCGGGTCCAATTTCACGACCGAGTTGGTTCTGGACGACGTCATCATCAACGCCGTGCCCGAGCCGGGAACGCTCGCGGTCGCGGCCTTCGGACTCGTCGGTCTGGTTGCCTGCGGCTTGCGACGGCGCAAGCGCTGAGCACAGCGGACAATGGGGCGCTCGCGATCGGCTACGGCCGCAATCTGCTCGCCGGTTAGACCGGCCGAGCGCATGCGGCCATCGTGTACATGCACTGATTTCGTGCGAAATGGCGCAATCGGGCCAGATGGCGACGGCTCCAGCAGGATTGTTGGGAATAAATGTAGAAAAATCATTAGGCGCCACGCGCGGCAGGGGGTAGGCACTGCTACAATCGGGGCTATTGCGAGCCAGGATCGGCTCCCGGCTCAGCCATTTGGGAACGTCCGTTTAGGAGGTGCCTCTGATGCTCGGCTACCTGCGCTATTGTCGTGCATGTCCTTTGCTGTTGATTGCCGCCGGGTTGATCGACTGCGGCGCGCAAATGGCTCATGCCGGAATTGTGGTCACCAGCACTTCCCGCGGCGTCGGGGCGGCCGCCACCGGCTCCGTGGGTGATGGAAACAGCACAACTCTTACTGGATTGTATGTCCATTCCGCGTCAGCTCCGGGATCCTCATCGGCCGGATCGATCAGCAGTTCCGCAAGCCATTCCTCGACGGTTCCAGCGATTGGCCCAGGGATGGACGGCATCGGGAGCGTTAGCGCGTCTGCATCGGCGACGGGCTTCACCGGTTTCAGCAATCTGGCGGATTCGTTCTTTGACGTCTTCTTCGATGTGTCGACGACCGGCTTTTACGGGCTCGACGCCAGCGTCAACTGGACGGGCGATACGCCGCCGTATACTGATTTCGCTTCGGTCGAACTCCGAGACGTCACCAGCTCGATAACCATAGACTCCGTGGTCAGCAATGTGGGTAGCCCAGGAGTGCACGAGCTTCACAACGCGTACTTCTTAACGGCCGGGGTCCATTACCGTCTCTTGGCTGAGGCCAAAATCGAGGGCGGTTTTGCAACAGCGGGCGAATATAGTGCGGCCGGAGGATGGAGCTTCACCTTGGCCCCCGAGCCGTCGAGCGTCACGTTGGCCACGCTGGGTCTCGTCGGACTGGTTGGCTGGGGCTGGCGCCGACGCAAATCGCCAAGGAATTCCACCTGACCAAAATGACCCGTACGCTACCCGCATTCGGCACGCGCAGGCTCGCCGACCAGGTCTTCAAGTTCGAGCGTACGATCACCTGTACCATCGCGATTTTGTAAACCTGGTTCGGCTCGATGCTCAGCCCATTTGGCTGATGCCGCATCAAGAGAATGACCACGCGATTTCATCTTTCGACCCGACGCCAGTTCTTCCATACCGCGGCCGGCGCCGCGTTGTCGCTGCATTTGCCGGTGTTTGCCGCAAAGGCAATCGCAAGCGAGGCGCCGCCTGCAGCCGATGACGCCACGAAGCCTCGTCGTAGCGACGTGCTGGTGATCGGGGCCGGCGCTGCCGGGCTGGCGGCGGCCCGTGAATTGGCGGCGGCCGGCAAGAGCGTGATCGTCATCGAGGCGCGCCAGCGCATTGGCGGGCGCGTGTGGACCAATCGCGCCTGGAAAGACGCCCCAATCGACCTGGGCGCGTCGTGGATTCATGGGCATATCGGCAATCCCCTCACCGAGCTCGCCGAGCGCTTCCACGTGCCCACGAAAGTCACCGATTACGACTCGGTCTCGCTATTCGACGAGACCGGGGCCGCGCTCAAGGGCCCCGAGATTGCCCGCATCATGAAACTCGAAGGTGAACTGAAACGTGGCCTTCGCGAACTTGCGGCTCGACCTGGCGACGCGGCCGCGAATTCGATTTCTCTACAGGACGCCGTCAGCTGTTGGCAGAATTCGGCCGGCGTCTCCGACGAGGACCGGCGGATACAAAGGCGCGTGGCCCGCAACGAGATCGAAGTTGAGTTTGCCGCCGACCTCGATGAGCTGGGGTTCCCCGGCTGGAATGCAGGCCAGGAGTTCGCCGGCCAGCAACGGATTTTCCCGACCGGCTATGGCGGCATCATCGACAACCTCGCTCAAGGACTCGACGTCCGCCTGCAAACTCAAGCGCGCTCGATCGACTACCGTCGTTCGCCGCTGAGCATCGAGACCACGGCCGGAACGTTCGAGGCCGAACACGCGATCGTCACTTTGCCGCTAGGCGTGCTCAAGCAAGGCACCGTGCGATTTCTGCCCGAGCTGCCCGAACCAAAGCGCGCGGCGATCTCACGGCTGGGGATGGGGCTGCTCGACAAGGTTGTCGTGCGATTCCGCGAGTCGTTTTGGCCGGACCGACATATCCTGGCATTCCTGAGCGATCGCGCAGAGCAGTGGCCGGACGTGTTCAATCTGCTGCCGGTCTGCGGTCAGCCGGTATTGATGGCATTCAAATCCGGCAAGGCGGCCCACGCCGACGAGCGGCGAACCGACCGCGAGCTGGTCTCGATGCTGATGGGCCAGCTTCGCGCGGCGTTTGGCAGCGGAGTCGGCGAGCCCGACGCGTGGCACGTGACTCGCTGGGCGCGCGATCCGCACGCCGGGGGCTCGTATTCATACGTGCGCGTCGGCAGCACGCCCGAACAGCGCGACGCGCTGGCCGCCCCGCTGAACGAGCGAGTGTTTTTTGCCGGCGAGGCGACGCATCGCGACCACTCGGCCACCGTGCATGGCGCCTACCTGTCAGGGCTGCGCGAGGCACGCCGCATTCTGGCAGGCTGAGCCGTCGAGGACGCGGCCCCGCCATGCCCGAGGCGTTCAATCGCGCGCGGCACCGTGTGCTTTCCGTACCGCTGTATTCAGATCATCGCCGGGAGGACGGCCAAGATCCCGGCACGCTTTCTCGATTGGCCGGCAATTCCGCGTGCGTTCGCCTCACCGCCCCATTACGGGTTGCCCGCATTGTACCCAATTCGTAGGCTATCTTGAACCTGATCGCACGCGCGAGGAAGGATTCGAGATGCTGTGGGAAGTTGACATTTATCCGGCGGCCGGTCAGCCCGATCGGACCGGTTCGGCCGTCGCGGCCGCTGCGGCCGAACTGGGACTGGCCGGCACACTTCGCGTCGCCGCGGCTCACGGCTACTTGATCCAAGGCGCGCTCGACGAGAACCAGGTCGGCCGCATCGCCCGCGAGTTGCTGGTCGACAGCGTCGTCGAACGGCCAATCATCGCGCGCGTGGGTGACAGCCGCCTGACCGATCATACCGCGACGAATCTCAACGGCGCCCGATCATCGGCCGCCTGGCAAGTGGTTTACGTCCTGCCCGAGCCGGGCGTCATGGACCCCGTGGCGCAAAGCGCGCTGTCGGCGATCGCCGACCTGGATCTAACCGCCGACGCGGTGCGCACGCTGCGCAAGTACTGGTTCGCCGATCTGGCCGACGACAAGCTCAAGCTCTTATGCGACAAGGTGCTGGCCAACGACGCCATCGAGCAAGTCGATCGTCGGGCCGCTGCCGTTCGAGCGGCTCGAGCTGGGCTCGCCCTATCAGTTCCAGCTCGCCACCGTGCCGCTCGGCGCGATGGACGACGAGGCCTTGACGCGGCTCAGCCGCGAGGGGCAGCTTTATCTGTCGCTGGCGGAGATGCAGACGATCCAGGCCCATTTTCGCGAGCTGGGCCGCGATCCGACCGACGTCGAGCTGGAAACGATCGCCCAGACCTGGAGCGAGCATTGCAGCCACAAGACGCTCGCCGGCCGCATCGCGCTATCGCGATCCCGAACGGCGAGCGCAACTTTCAGAACATGCTCAAGGAGACGATCTTCGCCGCCACGCAGCGAGATTCGCCAGCACGCTCGGCGCGCGACGATTGGTGCGTCAGCGTGTTCTCGCGACAACGCCGGCGTCGTCCGCTTCGACGACGAGTACAACGTCGTCTTCAAGGTCGAAACGCACAATCATCCCTCGGCCCTGGAGCCCTACGGCGGCGCGAACACGGGCATCGGCGGCGTGATTCGCGATCCGCTGGGCACCGGCCTGGGCGCCAAGCCGATCTGCAACACCGATGTGTTCTGCTTCGCCCCGCCCGACACGCCGCGCCGACACGCTGCCCGCCCGGCGTGCTGCATCCGCGGCGCGTGATGCAAGGGCGTGGTCGCCGGCGTGCGCGATTACGGCAACCGCATGGGCATTCCGACGGTCAACGGCGCGATCTACTTCGATCCGCGCTACCTGGGCAATCCGCTCGTCTATCTGCGGCAACGTCGGCCTGATTCCGCGCGACAAGTCGTTCAAGGAGCCGCAGCCGGGCGATCTCATCGTGGCCGTCGGCGGCCGCACCGGCCGCGACGGCATTCACGGCGCGACGTTCAGCTCGGCCGAGCTGACCAGCGAGAGCGAAAGCGCTCTCCGGCGGCGCGGTGCAGATCGGCAACGCGATCACCGAGAAGATGGTGCTCGACGTGATGCTTGCAGCCCGCGACCGCGGGCTTGTATCACGCCATCACCGATTGCGGCGCCGGCGGATTTTCCAGCGCCGTCGGCGAGATGGGCGAGAAGATCGGCGCCGAAGTCTGGCTCGATCGCGCGCCGCTGAAATACGACGGGCTGTCGTACACCGAAATCTGGATCTCCGAGGCCCAGGAGCGGATGGTGCTGGCGGTCGGCCCCGACCAATGGGACGAGTTCTTCGCGCTGTGCCGGTCCGAAGGCGTCGAGGCGACGGTCATCGGCCGGTTCGTGCCGACCGGCCGGCTGGCGCTGAAGTACGGCGACCAGCCAGGTCGCCGATCTGGCGATGGAGTTTCTGCACGACGGCCGGCCGCCGGTCGTGCGCGAAGCGGTGTACGCGCCGCCGGCCGATGCGCCGCTCGAATGGCGAATTGCCCGCTGAAGTGAACTTCGCCGACACGCTGACCAGAATCCTCGGCTCGCTGAACGTCGCCAGCAAGGAATGGGTCATCCGCCAGTACGATCACGAAGTGCAGGGCGGCAGCGTCATCAAGCCGCTGGTCGGCGTCGACGAACGACGGGCCGAGCGATGCGGCCGTGCTGCGGCCGGTGCTCGCGTCGCGGCGCGGGATCGTGGTCGCGCTGCGGCATGAATCCGCGCTACGGCGATTTCGACACGTACCAGATGGCCGCCAGCGCGATCGACGAGGCGGTGCGCAATTGCGTGGCCGTCGGGGCCGATCCGCGCGCGGATCGCCATCCTCGACAATTTCTGCTGGGGCAACACCGAGCGGCCGGAGACGCTCGGCTCGCTGGTGCGGGCGGCGCTGGCCTGTCACGACGTGGCCGTCGCGCTCGGCACGCCGTTCATCAGCGGCAAGGACAGCCTGAACAACGAATTCCGCTATCGTCGATGCCGACGGCAAGACGCAGTCGATCGCCATCCCGCCGTCGCTGTTGATCAGCGCGCTGGGCCAGATCGACGACGTGTCGCGCTGCGTGACGATGGACCTGAAGGAAGCCGGCAATCTGCTTTACCTCGTCGGCGCGACCGCGGACGAACTGGGCGGATCGCACTTCGCCCTGCGTCCGCGGCTTGCAGGGCGGACAAGTGCCCGCGGGTCGACCCGGCCATGGCCCGGCGCACCTTCGCCGCGGTGCACGCGGCGATTCAGCCGGCCTGGTCCGCGCGTGCCACGATCTGAGCGAAGGCGGACTGGCGGTGGCCGTCGCCGAAATGGCCTTCGCCGGCGGGCTCGGCGCCACGATCGACCTGCACAACATTCCAAATACGGTCGATGCCGGCCAAACCGCGCACGCCGTACTGTTGTTTTCCGAATCGAACACCCGCTTTCTGTGCGAGGTTCCCGAGTCGGCCGCCGCCGCATTTGAACGCGAACTGGCCAACGTGCCCCACGCCCACATCGGCAGCGTCACCGCCGGCGACGCATTGGAAATCGTCGCCGCCGCGCGCGTGCTTCTGTCCGCCGACTTGGCAACTTTAAAGGCCGCCTGGCAAGCTCCGCTCAACCGGCCCTAACACCCAACCCCTAGCCCCTAACGAATGTCTCAACCGCGTGTCCTGATCTTGCGAGCCCCGGGCACGAACTGCGACGGCGAAACGGCCTACGCCTTCGAGCGCGCCGGTGCCCGCGCCGAGCGCCTGCACGTCAATCGCCTGTTGGAGTCGCCGAAGCAACTGTCCGACTATCAGATCCTCTGCCTGCCGGGCGGATTCAGCTACGGCGACGACGTCGCGGCCGGGCGGATCCTGGGCAACCAGATTCGGCATCACCTGGCCGGCTGCCTGCAGGAGTTCAAAGCGGCGGGCAAGCTGATTCTGGGCATCTGCAACGGCTTTCAAATCCTGATCAAGTCAGGCGTCTTGCTGCCGCTCGCTGCCGATGCCACCGCGCCGGCCACACTGACCTGGAACGAGTCGGGCAAGTTCGAAGATCGTTGGGTGCCGCTGCACACCAGCGGTTCGAAATCGATTTTCTTCGCCGGCATCGACACGATGTACTTGCCGGTGGCACACGCCGAGGGAAAATTCGTACCGCGCACCGACGCGGCGCTGCGCGAATTGGCCGCCGGCGGCCAGTTGGTGCTGAGCTACGGGTTTCGCCGAGAGGCCGATGCCGGCGCGAGCATGGAGCCCCAAGTACCCTACCCGGAGAATCCCAACGGTTCGCTGGGAGACGTGGCCGGAGTTTGCGATTCGACGGGGCGCGTGTGCGGATTGATGCCGCATCCCGAACGGCACATCGATCCGACGCAACATCCGCGCTGGACCCGCGGGCCGCTCGCGGCGGCCGGCGACGGGCTGCGCGTGTTTCAAAACGCGGTCGGCTACTTCACATAATCGCGCGACGTCGATGAGTCGCGGCGCCGCTGGGTAGGTTCGCGTCTACTGGCAGCAAGGCGCTGCCGCCATCACCGGAGCCGACATGACCGCGCCGCCTCCGCACGGATCGCAGCAGTCGGCCTGCGTCGGCTGATTGGAACGGCCCAAACCAAACAGGTAATAGCCGGGACGCCAAGTCGTGTTGCTACACGGGTTTTGCACGCAACCCATGGCGCCGGCGGTAAGCACAACAAGAACCGACAGAATCAGCAACTTGCGCATAACTCATTCTCCGGGCGGGAAACAAGGGTTCGCGCGCCGTGGGCGCGTGAACGGCAGGATATGAAAACCATACACCACGCCCGATGATGTGCAAACGCAACGCGTCGTTTTCCGGCAACGTCCCGGCCAAGTTCGTGCACCGCCAGGCGCCACCCGCCGAATCCGCATCTTCGCCACAACCAACCCTCTTCGTCGGGAGAGGGTGGTTCGCGCAGCGAACCGGGTGAGGGTTCTTCGTTCGCCGGGGCTTACTTGCCACGGGTAACGAGGAGTGTGAACCATCAAGGCACCAAGAGCACCAAGACGAAGAGCAATTCAAATGCGCTTCTTCCTAATCCTTCCTTGGTGTTCTTGGTGCCCTGGTGGTTCATCCGTCCGGCTTTGACGGAGCGTCCCGGTGCACGCTGCTCGGCGAGAACGCCGGCAGGCAGACCGCCACGTATTCGGCCCCCTCGGCGCCGGGCGTGCTGTATTGGACTCGCTCGCCAGCCGGCACGATGATCGCCTGACCGGCCGCCACGTCGAACTGCTCGTCGGCAATTTTCACGCGCAGGCTGCCGCGCAACACGACGGTGTACTCGTCGAACTCGGGTTGCTGCGCCGGCTCGCTCCAGCCCGAGGGGCTGACCATCCGAGCTATGCTGACTTCCGCGGTGCCCGAGTTGACGCGCCCGACAAATTCCTCGATCAACTTCGGCGGCGTTCCAGCCGCCAGAATCCTGGTCGGCTTTTCGATGAAGGTCGTCATGGGACAAAAAAGGATGAAGGCGGAAGGATGAAGGATGAAAACCGAGAAGTCCAATCAGGATGAGCCTTTGCAGCGAAAAAAGCAAGTGGCCGCTACTGGCACGAAGAGGCCGACACCGTTGCACCCGCGCACGCACGCGGCGGCGGGCCTGCAATTTCCATCCTTCATCCTTCCGCCTCATCCTTCAACTCTAACCCGCGCCGGACGGACCAGCAGGGCATACAGAGCCGGCATGACGAACAGCGTCATCAGCGTGCTGCTCAGCACTCCGCCGATCACCACCGTGGCCAGCGGACGCTGGACTTCGGCGCCCATGCCGTCGCTCAGCGCCATCGGCGCGAAACCGACGCTGGCCACCAGGGCCGTCATCATCACGGTGCGCAGCCGGGTCATGGCGGCGGTCACCACGGCGGCCGAGGGTTGCAATCCTTCGCGCAGCAGCCCGCGGAAAGCGGAGACAAACACCATGCTATTGAGCACCGACACGCCCGAAAGCGTAATGAAGCCGACGGCGGCCGAAATCGAAATCGGCATTCCGCGAAACCACAACAGAGCGACCCCGCCGATGCAGGCCAACGGCACGCTGGTGAACACGCACAGCGTGTCGGTGAGGTTCCGGTAGGTCACATACAGCAAAAGCACGATCAGGCCCAGCGCCAGCGGAACGACAATCATCAGCCGCTTTTGGGCGCGCTGCATGTTTTCGAACTGCCCGCCCCAGTCGATCGTGTAGCCGTGCGGCAACTCGACGTCGGCAGCGACTCGTTGCTGCGCTTCGGCGATGAAGCTGCCGATGTCGCGGCCTCGCACATTGCATTGCACGGTGATGCGCCGCTTGCTCCACTCGCGCGAGATCATTTTCGGTCCCTCGATGCGGCGCACGTCGGCCAGCATCGACAGCGGCAGCCGCTCGCTCGTGGGAGCCAGCAGCAGGATGTTGGAGATGGCCTGCGGATTGTCGCGCATCGATTCCGGCAGCCGCGCGGAGAGCGGAAATCGAAATTGCCCTTCGATGACCTCACCCAACGGCTTGCCGCTGATCGACTCGACCAGATCGAGCACGCCGCGGGCCGACACGCCGTAGCGGGCAATGCGGTCCTGGTCGACTTTCACTTGCAGGATCGGCTGGCCCTTGATCTGTTCGGTCGTCAGGTCCTCGCAGCCGGCCACCGAACCGAGCGTTTCCTGCAACTTGCTGGCGGTGGCCACCAGCGTGTCGATGTCGTCGCCAAACAGCTTCAAGGCCACGTCGGCCCGCACGCCGGAGACCATTTCGTTGATCCGCAGCTCGATGGGCTGCGTCATCCACACCGTCTGCCCTGGAAACTTGCCGACCACGTCGTGCATCCGGCCCACCAGCTCAGTTTGCGTCCTCGCTTGGGTCCATTGACTCCGCGGCGTGAGCGATACGTACATCTCGCCCGACTGCACGTCGCCGGCGTCGGTGGCCACCTCGGCGCGCCGGCGCGGCTCCAGACGTGCGAGATCTCGTCGGGAAAACTATCCAGCAGCAACCGCTCCATGCGGGTGTTGATGCGCGTGGCCTCGCTCAGATCGGTGCCCGCGGGCCGCAAAATACCGACCACGACGTCCCCCTCGGACAAACGGGGCACGAACTCGGTGCCCATTTGCAGGGCCACGAACGCGGCCGCGACCAGACCGGCGACCGTGACACCCAGCACCGCCGTCTTGACCCGCAGGGCCCGCTCGAGCACCGGCTGGTACAAGCGTTTGGCAATCCGCACGACCAGCGGGTCGGTCTCGTCGATCTTGCGCGGCAGTAGAAAGCTGGCCAGCACCGGAATCAACGTCAGCGACAGGATGAGCGAACCGACGAGCACCAAAATGACGGTCAAGGCCATCGGCTGAAACATGCGTCCCTCGACCCCCTGCAAGCTCAGGATCGGCAGGTAGACGATCATGATGATGAGCTGCCCGAAGGTGGTCGGCTGGCGAACTTCGATGGTCGCGTCGCGCACCAGTCCGGGATCGTTGTCGCCGGCGTGCGCGATGCGCCGCAGGATGCTTTCGATTACGACCAGCGAGCTGTCGACCACGACGCCGAAGTCGATCGCCCCCAGGCTCAGCAGCGTGCCGGCGATGCCCATCTGCAACATGCCGGAAAAGGCGAACAACATCGAAAAAGGAATCGCCAGGGCCACGATCAACCCGGCCCGCAAGTTGCCGAGAAAGACAAACACGATGGCCGTCACCAGCAGGGCCCCGTCGAAGAGGTTGCTGCGGACGGTGGCGATGACCTGGTCGACCAGGCGGGTCCGATCGTAGACCGTGTTGACTTCAACGTCGTCCGGCAGCGTTTTCTTCACCTCTTCGAGCTTGGCCTTGAGCCGGCGGGTGACGGCGTAGCTGTTTTCTGCCCATCAGCATGAAGCCCAGGCCGAGCACGACCTCGCCCTGGCCGTTGGCGGTGACGGCCCCTTTGCGCAATTGGTGGCCGATGGTCACCTCGGCCACGTCGCGAACGCGAATGGGCACGCCCTCCTGGGCGGCGACGACGATGTTTTCGATCTGCTCGACCGTGGAAGTGCGCGCGACGCCCTGTACCAGCAGCATCTCGCCGCTGCGATTCTCGTTGATGTTTCCGCCGCCCACGTTAAGATTGTTGGCCCGCACCGCGTCGACCACTTCGTTGAAGGCCACCGCGTGGCGCACCAGCGCGCACCGGATCGATTTGCACCTGATATTGCTTCTCCAAACCGCCCCAGGAGTTGACCTCGGCCACGCCGCTGGTGGCGCGCATCTTGGGCTTGATCACCCAGTCGTGCAGCGTGCGCAGCTCCGTCAGATCGCGCGTTTTGCTGGAAAGCGTGTAGTGGAACACCTCGCCCAGCCCGGTGGCCACGGGACCCATGGTGGGGCGCTCGATGCCCTCCGGCACTTCGACAGTGCTCAACCGCTCGTTGATTTGCTGCCGCGCCCGATAGACGTCGGTTCCGTCGCGGAACGTGGCGATCACCGCCGACGCGCCGAATTGCGAAACGGACCGCACCTCCTGAAGGCCGGCGATGCCGCTGATGGCCAGCTCGACGGGAAACGTGATCAGCCGCTCGATTTCCTCGGGCACCAGCGCCGTGGCGGGCGTATTGACCTGCACTTGCACAGGCGTCGTGTCGGGAAAGGCGTCGAAGTTGAGCGAGCTTCCGGAAAACACGCCGGCGGCGGCCACCGCCAGCGCAATGGCGATCACCAGCCAGCGGTTGTTCAGCGACCAGATGATAATCCGAGCGGCCATGAAAAATAAAAATCCGGTTGTTTGCCGAGGGACCGCCCGGTACCTAGGCAGGATGTTGACTCAAACCCAACTCACATTTGGCACTGGCGAGACGCGGCACGACGGCCTTCGTCCCGAGCTCAGGCCGAGGGGAGCTTGCCGAGGTCCAGTGGCACGCGGATCACGGCGGCGGAATGAGGATCGCCGATCAGGGGGGCCGGGTGACGGCCACGCGCTGCAGCTCGGCCTTGAGCAGGTGGCTGCCTTCGATCACGACCGGCTCGGAGGCCGAAATGCCTTCGGCAATCTCGCTGAACTCGCCGCTGACGATACCGAGGCGAACGCGGCGGGCCTCGAACGTTCGAGCGTCGATCCGCACGAACAGCACATGCGACTGGCCGTCCCATTGGATGGCCCGCGTCGGTACCACCAGCGCGTCGGCATTCTCGTGCAGGCGAATCTTGCCGACCCCGAACAGGTTGGCCCGCAGCAGTCGCTTGCCGGTCGGCTTGCCCTGCTCGCCGATGATCTCCGGGTTATCGCACTCGCAACGGACTTCCACGGTGCGAGTTTTCTCATCGACCGCGGTGCTCATCCAGGAAATGGAACTGGTCACGATTGCGCTGCCGGCCGTAAACTCGATTCGCTGGCCGAGCTCCAAATCGTCGGCGTCGGGCTCGCGCACGTTCAGCACGATCCACATCCTGGCGACGTCGGCAATCTCAAAATGGCTCTGCGTGGGCGAGACGGCTTCGCCCATCGTCAGGTTGCGGCCGATGACCAGCCCGCTGAATGGGGCGAAGATCGGCAGCAGGCTGGCGGTGGTGGCATTGGGATCGAGTTGCGAGACAATCGCTTCGCCGAGGCCCAGAAACTTGATGCGATGTTGCAACTCCTCTTCGGAGAGCGCTTCCCACTCCTTCAGATCGATCGTCAATCCGAGGCTGATCAGGGCCTGTTGCGCGTTGAACAGATCGACGCGTGCCTTTCGCAACTCGGTCTCGGCTTCTTGAACCGCCTTGGTTGGCACTTCTCCGGCGGTGAACGATTGGAACCGCTCGTGGGCTTTCTGGCGCAATTGCACGTCGGCGATGGCCCGCAAAAAGTCAGCCTTGGCCTGGCCCAGCGCCGGCGCGTCGATGACCGCCAGAATGTCGCCGGAATGAATTTCTTGTCCGACTTGTTTTTCCACGCGCCACACCGTGCCCGACACGCGCGACGATAACTGCGCCAGCCGCGACGGCTCGTAACACACGACTCCCGCGGCGCTCACCTCGCGGGCCATCGGCCGGCGCTGTGCCGGCGCCGCTTCGAGGCCCAGGTCGCCCGCCGCCTCCGAGGAGGGAAACTCGATTCGAGAAGGCGTGGCCAACAGCCGACCGTCGTCCGGTGCGGTGGCATCGAAGGCAAGGTCCCGTCGCGGGACCATCGGCTCGGCGTGCTGGGCCGAGAACTGCCAGTGATTCGCGTGTCCCCACAGGCCGATCGAAATCAGAACGGCCAGAACGAAGACCGGGAAAACTCGCTGGCGGTATTGCCGCGCGAATTGCACGGAGCGGGACATGATGATGGGCGCCACGATGCCGGAACCTCCAAAGAAAGTTCGTCAGGCCGCCCAAACCTGTGTTACTACGAGTATAAACTGCCGGCCGCACGACACCAAGGCCCCGGCCAAGAAACGCGACCCATTTGGCATGGATCCGGCTAGTACTTGCCCATCAGCCGCCATTTGTGCCCCCGTCGTGCAACCGTGGCGGAGCGATTTTTCGGTTCGTGCTTGTTGAGTGCCAATCGACAATGAGGCGACCGACGCCGACAACTCTGCCGAGGCCATGCCGCATAAAAGGTACTTGACTTCAATCTCTAGATTGCCTAGGATTCAATTCATGAGCGAGATTCAAGGGGACATGTTACGCGGCCACCTCGACACGATGGTGCTGTCGGTGTTGGAACGCGAGGCGGGGCACGGGCTGGAAATCTTGCGGCGGCTGGAAGAAGCCGGCTGCGGGTTGCTGCGGTTGAAAGAGGGCTCGCTCTACCCGGCCTTGTACCGATTGGAGGCCGCCGGCAAGATCAAGGCCGCCTGGGAAACCGGTTCGCACGGCCGCAGCGGAGCGCGTCGCCGCATCTATCGTCTCACCGCCCGCGGCAAGCGCGAGCTGAATCAGGGCCGGCAAGCGTGGGCCAGCTTCGTAGCCGTCGTCGGCAGTATCGTGGGAGCCCCGGCATGAACGACACCACTCGGAAGCAACTCAAAACCATCGTGGAACGCGCCGTACGGCCGCTGGTCGTCAACGTCGATCGCAAACGGCAAATGCGCGAGGAACTGCTGGCCCACCTGACGGCGGTCTATGACGAGGAGTTCGCGAGGCTCAACGACGAGGGCGCGGCGCTCGCGAAAACGGCCGAGCGATTCGGCGACCCGCGAGCGATCACCGACGACTTGCGAAAAACGATCGGCCGCCGCAATCGCGCGGGCGCCTGGTTCGAACGCGTCAATCTGCATCCCGACGATGCGCCTCGGCTGATGTTCATCAAACTGGCCGGGATGACTTTGGCGACCTTCGTCACCACGCAACTCGCACTGTTGCCGAGCCTGTGGCTTCAGCGCAAGGGGACGTCGCTCGGAACTATGACCTATACGGCCCTGATGGTCAGTCTTTTCTCCGGAGTGTTTTGCTCGTTTCTGTTCGTCGGCGCGAACCAGATTCGCCGCGCGGTTTACGGCGACGCCGAGCGCGGGCTGCCACCCACTCGCTCGTGGCGTCGGGCCATGCCCACGATCCTCGCATCGCTGGCCTTTTTCCCCGCGTTCGGTTTTGGGTTTTACTGGCTGCTGGTGGGCGATCTGGCCGCCAGCTTGCACAATTTCTGGGTGGCATGCAGCTTCGCCTGGTTGGCTCCGATCTTGTTCGTAACCAGTGCCAGCAAAATGGCCGAACAAGTGCGCTACGAGCAAGAATGGGCCGCGCTGGAAGCCGACGCCTGAGCTCAACTATCGCGGCTGTTTTTTCTTGCGCGGTTTCTTCGCGGTCGACTTCCAGGCCTTGAGGAACCAGTCAATCACCAACAGCAGGTCTTCGGCGCGCGGCTCGATCGGCGGGTCGGCAAGCGCGTTGGGAAAGAAACCCGCGATCGAGAACAAGAATACTTTGGCGTCTTGCTCGGG
Organism: uncultured Planctomycetia bacterium; assembly: GCA_963801675.1. GTDB lineage: Bacteria > Planctomycetota > Planctomycetia > Pirellulales > PALSA-1355 > PALSA-1355. The sequence goes on along the minus strand of CAWDFN010000001.1, from coordinate 3,958,171 downwards.
GTCGGCGATTTCGAAGCGCCCCTTCTCGACGCCCTGCTTGAGAATCCGCGTGATCGTGTCCCACATCAGCATGCTCTCTTCGTGCACCCGATCGGGCTTGACCCGCAGCACGGCGCGCGTGATTTCGGCGGCATGGCGCGAACTGGTGCGCGTCTCTTCCGTCTGGCGGAAACGGGCCACGACGTACTCGCGCAGCTTTTCCTCGGCGGGGGCCGTGGAAGCCATGATCGCGTCCACGTGCTCGCGATGCCGCGCCGCGAAATCTTCGGCGCAGGCCACGACCAGGTCGTCCTTGTTGCTGAAGTACAAGTACAGCGTGCCGACGGCCACGCCCGCGTCGGCGGCGATCTCCTGCATCGTGGTCTTGCCGATGCCGTAGTAGCGAAACCGCTTGCGGGCCGCCTCGACGATCTTCTGGGGCTTGCTCATGACAGCTTTCGCACGATGACCTGCACGCCGTGCTTGGGCCGCAGCGTGAAAGTGGGGTCGGGAACCACCGATTGGTTCGGTGCCAACGAAAAGTGGAATCGCTGAGCCAGCGCGGCCAGGACCAGCGGCCCCTCGATCATGGCGAAGTGGTTGCCGATGCAAATCCGCGGCCCGCCGCCAAACGGAAAGAAAGCAAACTTTGGCCGGCCCGCGCCATTCGGCGGCAAAAACCGCTCGGGATCGAACCGATCCGGCTCGCTCCAGAAATCGGGGTGCCGATGCACGATCATCTGGCTGAGCACCAGCGTGGCCTTGGCCGGCAGGGGATAGCCGTTGATTTCGTCGGGCTCGATCGTCTCGCGCGGCATCCCCCAGGCAGGCGGATAGAGCCGCATCGTCTCTTCGAACACCGCCGTGGCCAGCGGCAGGTGCGGCAGATCGTCGGCCGTGGGCGTGCGCCCGCCAAGGCGAGCACGGACTTGCTCGCTAAGCGCCTGCTGAATGTCGGGGTTTTCGGCCAGCAGATACCAGGCCCACGACAGCGCGGCTCCGGCCGTCTCGTGACCGGCGGTGAGCAAGGTGATCGCTTCATCCTTGAGCTGCTGATCGCTCATGCCGGCACCCGATTCCTCGTCGGCCGCCGCCAGCAACAGATCGAGCATGTCGCCTTTCGGCGGCTCGCGACGTCGTCGGGCAATCAAATCGAGCACGACGCGGTCGAGCAAGGCCTTCGAGCGGCGAAACTCGCGATTCCGGGCCGTCGGCAGCCACAGCGGCGTGAACATCAAGCGGCCGTTCATCTTCAGGCTGACATACTCGAAGGCCGCGCGATAGGCCTGACCAATGGAATCGGCATCCGAGCTGATGTCGGTGCTGAACAGGGACGTACTGGCGATCCGCAATCCCAAACGCATCATCTCGGGCAGGACGTCGAAGCATCGCCCGTCGGGGAGCTGCTCCCACTCGGCGATCAGCGCGTCGGCGGCCGCGACCATGTGCGTGCTCAGCTTAGCCACCGAGTTGCGCAGAAAGGCCGGCTGGACCAGGCGTCGCTGCCGGCGCCAAAAATCGCCTTCGCTGGTCAAGATACCCTTGCCGGCCAACAGGCTGACCGAGTTGTTGAACGAGTCGGGCTTCCGATAGTTCTTCAGGTTGGCGTGCAACACGTGCTCGATGGCGGACGGATGGCCAAGGAAATAGAAGTAGAAGCCCGGCACGGCTCGCAAGCAGATATAGTCGCCGTGCCGCTTCCAGGCGTCGTGATACAAGCGCATGGGGTCGTTCTGGAGCTGGCTCATGCAACCCCACAGTCGGTGCCCGCGAACGATCGGCCACGAGCGGGCCGCGCCGCGAGAGGGGGCGGGACGGGTCGCGGTGGCATTCATCGGCAAGGCCTCCTGCGAAAATGAATATTAAACCGTTTCGTTCATTTGTTCAATCTAACGAGGCGGCTTCCGCCCTGCAAGGCCGCCGGGAAAATATCGGCCGCCCTGGCTGAATCAATTGCGTTGCTCCCGGGGCGAGCGGGATTCGTGCACCACCCGTGGGCGCAGCGAAATCGCTCGACAAGTTGTAGACTGAACTTGTCGTCGCCCCCCGATGCCTCCTCGGAAAGCTCGCGCCCATGTCTTCGTTCGCACCCAGCGACTTCGCCGCGATGCGTCGTTCGCTCTATTCCGCGGTCGTGGCCGACGTGCTCGACGCGCTGGGATTGCGCGATCAAGTTGCCGACGTCGAACTGCGGTGCGTCAGCGGCGGCAGGCTGCTCATCGGGCGGGCCAAGACCACGCTGTGGGAAGAGCTCGACCAGCTCGATCCACGCCCCTACGAACTCGAGCTCAAGGCGGTCGACGAGTGCCAGCCCGACGACGTGTTGGTAGCGGCTGCCGGCGGATCGAGGCACTCCGGCGTATGGGGCGAATTGCTCTCGACGGCTGCCCGAAATCGGGGTTGCGCGGGGGCGGTTGTCGACGGGGCAGTTCGCGATGTGGCTAAAATGGACGAGATGGGTTTTACCGTATTCGCTCGCGGCACCTGTCCACGCGACAGCTTGCATCGCCAGCGCGTGTGCGCCGTGGACGTGCCGGTCACGATCGGCGGCGTCGCGATCGCGCCGGGCGACCTGCTCGTTGCCGACGCCGACGGACTGGTGGTGGTGCCCCTGGCCGTGGAAGGCGAGGCCCTGGCGAAGGCCTGGGAAAAGGTGTCGGCCGAGAACAGGGTTCGCGACGAAATTCGCGGCGGCATGAAGGCAGGCGACGTGTTTCGCAAGTATGGAGTGCTCTAATGCGCGTCGGCATCATCGGCCTGCAGCACGAATCGAACACGTTCATCGCCGCGCCGACCACTTGGGAGCATTTCGAGCAGGGCGCGCTGCTGACGGGCGCCGCGATACGGCGCGAATACGGCGAGGGACACCACGAAGTCGGCGGGTTCTTTCAAGGGCTCGACGAGGAGGGCATCGACGCGGTGCCGATCTTCTTCGCCTGGACGATGCCCAGCGGTCCGGTGACGGCGCACGCGCTCGATCAATTGCTCTCGACAATGGCCGTCGAGCTGAAGGCTGCCGGCGATCTGGATGGCGTGTTGGTGGCGCCGCACGGGGCGGCCGTGGCCGAAAGCCGGCCCGACATGGACGGCTATTGGCTGCGTGAGCTGCGCTCGCGCGTCGGTCCGCAAATGCCGATCGTCGGCACGCTCGATCCGCACGCCAACCTGAGCGAGGCGATGGTCGTGGCCACCAACGCGTTGATCGCCTACCGCACCAATCCGCACCTCGACCAGCGCGAGCGGGGTCACGAGGCAGCCCGCCTGATGGCGCGGATCTTGCGCGATGAAGTGCGTCCCACGCAAGCCGCGGCCTTTCCGCATCTGGCCATCAACATCGAGCGACAGAGCACGACCGAGGGCCCCTGCCGCGAATGTTTCGACGCGCTCGACGACATGCTGGCCGACCGCGGCGTGCTGGCCAACAGCCTGCTGCTCGGCTTCCCCTATGCCGACGTGCGCGAAATGGGTGCCAGCGTGCTGGTGGTGACGAACGACGACCCGCTTCTGGCTCAGACGCTTGCCAATCAGTTTGCCGAATATCTCATCGATCGCTCGAGTGCGTTTCTCGGCCAGTTGGTCGAGATCGACGCTGCGATCGAGCAGGCGAAACGAGGGCCGGCCCCCGTCTGCCTGCTCGACATGGGAGACAATGTCGGCGGTGGATCGCCCGGCGACGGAACCGAGCTGCTGGCGGCGCTCATTCGCCACGGCGTGCAAAAAGCGTTTGTCTGCTTGTGCGACGCCGAAAGCGTGCAGCAGGCGGCCAAGGCGGGCATCGGCCGTCAGGTGACGATGCAATTGGGCGGAAAAACCGACCGATTCCACGGCGATCCGCTGCCGGCCACGGTCCGCGTGAAGGGCATGTACGACGGCCGCTTCAGCGAATCGCAGCCGCGGCACGGCGGCCGCACGCACTACGACATGGGGCCCACCGCGATCGTCGAGTTGGATTCCGGTCAGACCGTGATGCTCTCCTCGCGCCGCGTCGCCCCCTTCAGTTTGCAGCAACTGGCCAGTTGCAACATCGATCCGCGGCAGTTCCAGGCGATCGTCGTCAAGGGGGTCCACGCGCCAGTGGCCGCGTACGCGCCGGTGTGCCCCACGCTGCTGCGCGTCAACACCCCCGGCGTGACCACGGCTGACATGACCCGCCTGACCTACCACAATCGCCGCCGACCGCTGTTTCCGTTCGAGCAGTGATGACAGTTTGACGCGCGGTCGGATCGCACGCGTTTGGATTCTATCCCAGCGCCGCCCGGGTGCGCTGCACCAGGGCGTTGTCGGGGCCGCCGGCGCCGCGCAGATTGAAGACGCTCGAGGCCAGGTAACGGCCGCGCCACGAGGGCGAAACGTTGTGATAGTCTTCCAGCACCGCAGAGCTGAACTTGTAGTCGTGGGCGTTGCTCCCCTTCAAAAAGATCAGCAATCGGGCGGCGTCGATCAGTTCGGTCGGCTCGGGGTGGGCTTGCAGGTAGGACACAACCTTGCCGGCCGCCTTCAATTTGTCACCGCTAACGTCGCGGAAAATCTCCTCGACCGCCTTGGCCGAATCGCTCTCTAGCGACACGGCCTGCAATTCGTCGAGGCTGAACGGCTTGACCTGTCCGCGGCTCATCATGGCCTGGCGGAACATCGCTACGAACGAGGCATTTTGCAACAGCAGCATCCGCCGCGTGTCGTCGTTGTCGCTGGCCTCCCAGGCATATCGCAGAGCGTTCGTGGTGGTGACGGCGTGCAGCGCGACGATGCCCGGCTGACGCACGAGCAGCTCGCCGGCGCCGACAAACAGCGCGTCCCAGACGGCTTGCGGGGCAATTTCGCGATTCAACAGCTCGACGACCTTGTCGGCCGTTTCGTCCTCGTTGCCCTGCCGCAGGGTGGCCAGCATTTCGGTCGTCGCGGCCGGATCGACTTTGCCCTCCAGCCAGTTGGCGCGAATTTTTTTTGCCCGCTCGGCGTGATGCCGCCACGGCCGGTCGGCCGGCAAGTCGCCGTCGGCCGGATTACCCGTGTCGCGTTTCAACAGTGCGTAGGCCAGCGAGCGGAGCACCGGTTCGGCGTGTTGCGCGCCGATGGTGTTGAGCGTGCGCATACTGTTGGCGACGAAGATCGCCTTGTGGCCGATGTCGCGCGTGTCGCGGGCCCCGTAACGGATCATCAATTCGAAGATCTCGTTCATGCCCGCCGTGCGCGCCAGGCCCGCGATCGCCGCGTCGGCGGCCGATTCGTCCCAGCGATCCATGGCTTCGATGAACGCCGCGCGGGCCTTGCTTGCGCTGGGCACCTTCGACTCGTCCACGGCGCGCATCGTCCAATCGCCTTGTTTCTTATCGTCCGCCTGCGCGTCCTTGAAGTGATCGAGCGCCCAGAAAATCGGCAGCCAGCGGTGGGCGTCGGGCGATGCCATGCTGGCCAGGTGCGCCGAGTTGACCACCAGCACGGCGTGGAACTTGAACCCGACCGCGGGGCGCGGCTGAATATTGCGCACGCCGGCCAGCAGCAGCGCCGCCAGCACGTCGCGATAGCTCAATCCGCCGCGAATCCGCGCAGCGACCTCTTCCAGCAGCTTTTCGCGCGGCGTGTCTTCCAATAGCCGAACGATCGGTTCGATATCGGGCTGCATGCTCACGATCGCCGGATCGCTCTGGGCCTCGGCAGCCGAAACCCCCTTGAGCCGCGTCAGGAACGCCAGATCGCCCAAGCCTGCCGCCGCGCCGAACGCGGCCGCGTTTTGCAAAAATCGTCTCCGCGAGCTTCCCGTTGTCATGGCGCCGCCCTCCCGATTGGTTTTCGCCTGTGGTTCGAGCATCGCACGCGCCCGTGATTATAGCACGACGCGTGGGCAATGCAGCGCGGGCAAAGCGGCCCGCTGGACGGCGCCCGCGCGGCAGGTGAAAATAAGCTTGAGTCGACAACGTCACCGCCCAATATCATCCATCGGCTGGCCATGAGCAAAACCGCGCCGAATAAGACCGATCGCAAATCGGGCCGCAAAGCGCGGGGACCGCTCCCAGCTTGGACGACTTGGGCCTTGTCCGTGGCGTTGGCGGCGCTGGTCGTCGGTGTGTTCGTGCTCGGGAACTGGCAGTCGCCCCAGCCCCTGGGAACGCCAGTCGCCGTAGTCGAACGGACGCCGTCGTTCCGTTCGACTCAAAAGCTCAATAAGACATCGGCTCCGACCGCGGCGCCCGAGGGCATGGCCTGGATTCCCGGCGGCTGGTACTGGATGGGCAGCGACCAGTTCGAGGATGCTCAGCCGGAGCATATGATCTACGTCGACGGCTTCTGGATGGACAAGACCGAAGTGACCAACAGCCAGTTCGCCCGTTTCGTCGCCGCGACCGGCTACCAGACGATTGCCGAGCGGCCCCTCGACCCGCGCGAATTTCCGGATGTGCCGGCGGAAGATCTCAAGCCCGGCTCGATCGTGTTCAATCCCCCCAAGGAAGCGGTCCCGCTGGACAACTTCCTCACCTGGTGGACGTACGTGCCGGGCGCGAACTGGCGGCATCCCGAAGGGCCCGACAGCACGATCGACGGTCGCGAAAGCCATCCGGCGGTGCATATCGCCTGGCACGACGCGGTGGCCTATTGCCAGTGGGCCGGCAAGCGTCTGCCGACCGAGGCAGAATGGGAGCTGGCGGCTCGCGGCGGATTGGATCGGCAGCGCTACTGCTGGGGCAACGAGCTGCGCGATGGCACGCGGTGGCGCTCGAACATCTGGCAGGGGCACTTTCCCAACGAGAACACCGGCGGCGACGGGTTTCGCGGCACGGCCCCGGTCGGCTCGTTCGCGGCTGGCGGCTACGGATTGTCGGATATGAGCGGCAACGTTTGGGAATGGTGCTCCGATTGGTATCGCCCCGACTATTACCTCCACAGTCGCGAAAAGAATCCCCAGGGCCCCGATTCAAGCTTCGATCCCGTCGAGCCGAACCTGCCCAAGCGGGTGCAGCGGGGCGGATCGTACATGTGCAGCGACTCGTATTGCACCCGCTACGTGCCCGGCGCCCGTGGCAAAGGCGAACCCGGCAGCGCCGCCGGCCACATCGGCTTCCGCTGCGTGAAGTCGGCAAAATAGGGGACCTGGGTGAATCGCTGGCAACATCAAGAAGCCGCGGAGCGGCGTAATGTAATAGCCTGGGGCGTCAGCCCCAGGAATCGAAGCGACAAGCCCCATGTAGCCCCGCAGGGGCGACACCACCGGAAAAAACCATGGCCAGCACCTTCACGAGTCTCGCCTATCACGTGGTATTCAGCACGAAATTCCGCAAACGCACGCTGACCAACGCGATCCGAGGCGAGACCTACAATTACATCGCGGGGATCATCGCCAACCAACAAGGACAATTGCTCGATATCGGCGGCGTCGACGATCATATTCATCTGTTGACATCCTGCCCGCCGCGGATCGCGCTGGCGGATTTTGTTCGCGACATCAAGGCCAATGCGTCGAAATGGCTGCGTGAGGATCAACGTCAAAACGATTTTGGATGGCAGACAGGCTACGCCGCCTTCACGGTGAGTTGTTCGCAAATCGACGCGGTTCGTGAGTACATCCGCAATCAGGTCGAGCACCACCGGAAACAGTCATTTGAGGACGAGTTCCGCGCGATCTTAAATCGGCACGGAATTGCGTTCGACGAGAAATACCTGTTCGAGCAAGCGCACCTTGGTTGATTTAGATTTCAAAAAGGATCCCTGGGGCTGACGCCCCAGGCTATTGCATACCGCCGCTCCGCGGCTCGAATCGGGCGCTCCACACCCTGGCCACTCCACCCGTCGCAATTAGCGGGTCCTCGGCTTCAGCCCAGATTTCCCGTTATGCATGTACAGACTGCGGGGCCCCGCCAGTTGGATTTTCGCCCGGCCTTGGCTTAAGATGGCCTCGTCAATTGGAGTCCATCGGTCCACACCAGGGCGGGAGAATTCACCATGCGTCGCGGCGGTCGATCGAACGCTCGTTTCCAGTCGTGGCCCTTGTGCTGGGCGATTCTGTGTCTCGGTCTGTTGACGGGTCCGGCTTTCGCTCAGGCGCCTAAAGGCGACGTAAAAAGCACCGACCCGGCCCCGCCGCTGACGTATCACGGATTGATCCCAGGCTTGTCAAAGGCCGAGGACGTGCGAAAGGCGCTCGGCGCCGGTGTCGGAGGCGCCGTGGTACGCGTACAAGCTGTTGTACAACGCCGAGGGGCGCCCGGGCTTATTGGACTCGGTTCACCTGCACGGCAAGGACGGCGCCTTCGCCTGCGCCGAGGCGGCCAGCGTGCCGGCCGGATACGAAACGCGAGCGAAAGTCGCGGCGAAGCTCGGCGAGCCGGAGCAGGAAGTTCGCATGGCTACTTTCGCCCTGGTCGATTACTCGGCCAAGGGGGTCAGGTTCATCTTCAACAATCAAGACAACACGATCGGCGTCGCGTATTTTCCGCATATGAACGCGCGCGTGCACTCCGGCGCGCGGCAATTCATCGATCTGAGCCACCTGCGGCAAGGTCCGCAGCCGCGCGCGGCCCATCCGGCTTCCGTGGGCGGACTGAAAGCCGGCGTCGCCCAAGTGAAAATCTCGCCGAGCACGCCCGACTGGCTGCCGCCGAAGGCTCGCGACGGCTATAAGCTGCACGACGACATGTGGGCGCGCTGTGTGCTGTTCGAAAAAGATGGCCTGCGAATCGCCCTGGTCGGCGCCGACTTGTTCGGCATGAGCGGCAGCGACATCACCCCGATGCGCGAGCGGGCCGCCGCGGCCGGCACCCAGTTCATGGTGCTGGCCATGTCGCACAACCACGCCGCGCCCGACACGATCGGCGTGTACGGCCATTATCCGGCCGAATACATCGCCTACATTCAAGACCAGGTCGTCAGGTGCGTGGCCGAAGCGGCCAAGAACTTGAAGCCCGTCAAGGAGCTGCGGACCGCCTCGCGCGAGCTGCCGATGGACGGCGCCCGCGTGATCGGCTATTTCCGCAATGCGCGCAACGTCGGCGTCGTCGATCCGACGCTGTCGGTCATCCAGCCGATCGGCGAAGACGGCAAGCCGATCGCCACGATCGTCAACTTCGCCTGCCACGTCGAAGGTTTGCAAAAGGGCCAGCAGGAGCTGAGCGCCGACTTCCCCGGCTACATGTGCGAACAGATCGCCAAGGACGGCCTCGGCCAGCCGGTATTTCTCAACGGAGCGGTCGGCGGAATGGTCAGCGGCGACAACAAGTCGCGCACGCACGAGGAGGCCAAAGTCACTGGGCTGGGCCTGGCCGCGCTCGTGAAGGAACTGGCCGCCACGGCGCAGCCGTCGGCCACGTTCGCCTACAAGCTCGACACGCGCCGCGTCGAGATTCCGCTGACGAACCTCGTGTTCAAGCCGCTGTACGGCACGCGGCGCCCGCTGAAAGCCGGCCGCGTGGTGACCGACATGGCGCTGCTTACCCTCGGCGAGTCGCAAATAGTGACCATCCCCGGCGAGCTGCTGCCGGAGATCAGCTTCGAGATTCAAGAAAAGATGACCGGCTTCCCGCGCATCCTGGTCGGCCTGGCCAACGACGAGCTGGGCTACATCATTCCCGAGTACGACTTCCGCGCCGGCAGCTACGAAGAATCGATGTCGCAAGGCCCAGCCACCGCGCCTATCGTCCGCGAGACGGCGATCCGCATGCTGACCGGCGTCAAGTAGTCCGAGGGGAATTATCGGGAAACTGGCTCCGCCACGCCAATTCTCCCGCGACTGAAGCCTGTCCCGCTTGTTGAATGAACATCTGCACGATCGTCACTAAGTCGTATTTGGCACACGCCCGCGTGCTCGCCCGAAGTCTGTTGGCCGTGCATCCCTCGGCCAAGATGTACGTTCTTCTCGCCGATCGGGTCGACGGCTGTTTCGATCCGTCCACCGAGCCCTTCCAGACCGTCTTGCTCGAGGACCTCGGTCACCCGGAAATGATCGAGGCGATGTCCTTTTACTACACTCCCTTCGAGTTTTGTTGCGCAGTGCGCGGGCTGCTGCACGAATACATGTGGCAGAAGTCATCCTCGGAGGCATGGATCTATCTGGACAGCGATATCTACGTTCTGGGCGACTTGTCGGACGCGATGCAGGCATTGACGTCGTCGAGCGTGTTGCTGAACCCGCACAGCGTCTCGCCTGCCCGCGAGGAGTTTATAACGACAGCCGAGCTGCAGACGCTGCGAAACGGAATATTCAATGGAGGCTTTCTCGGCATCCGGCGCTGCGAAGCAAGCAAGCGTTTTATTGACTGGTTCTCCGACCGCCTGGGGCGATTTTGCTTCGACGGCATGCCCGGCCAGTTTGTCGACCAACTGTGGCTCAACCACGTTCCGCAATTCTTTCCCGACGTGACCATCTACACCCACCCAGGCGCCAATGTGGGCCCCTGGAATCTTCACCAACGGACCATGGCGCCGACGACCAAGGGCGTTATCTTGTCGACGGCAAACCCTTGATGTTCGTCCATTTCAGCGGCTGGAACATCGACGATCCCGGCGACATTTCCAGATATTCCCCGCGCTATCGCGATGTACCCCTGCCCCAACTGCAATTCTGGAGGGAATGGGCCGCACAATACCGCGCGGCTCTCCTGCAAAACGGATATGTGGCGGCCCAGCAATGGCCGTACGCGTTCGATTCGTTTGACGACGGCAGGGCGATCGACGGCCCGATGCGACTGCGTCACTATCGCGAGTTCTGGAGCAACAGCCGACCAACGATATCTCCCTTCGCGCGCGGCGCTGAGTTTTACCAGGCCGCCGCGTCCGCGTAGTTGCCACGCCGATGCGCTGCGATTGGCGTCGGATCCCTTGAGGCGAAGCCGTTGGACCACCCTCCAAAGGGCTGGACCGAATTTCGAAATCATGTAAACACGACGGTCGGGCGCTTGACTTCGCGCCATCCGCCTGCTACTTTGTGATACAAAGTCACAATCGCCCCCGAGGGTTCGATTCGTGGAGCTGCGTGAGGCACTGACGCAAATTGCCGAGATTCGCCGGCAGATGGCCAAGGCGGACGTGTTCCGCGGCTATCGCTCGGCGCCGGTGGCGCTCTCCGGGCGCTGGCCGTGGCGGCGGCGATGGTGCAGCCCTACGTCGTCGCTGATCCGGCGGACGACGTGTACCGATACATGGCGCTGTGGATCGGCATGGCCGTGTTGAGTTGCGTGGCCGTGGCGATCGAAATGCTGGTGCGACTGGCGATGACGCCGGACCGGACGCATTTCGAGCTGACGCGGCTGGCCGTCGAGCAGTTTTTGCCTTGCGTGGCGGCCGGCGTGTTGGTGACGGTGGTGCTCGTGCGGCTGGCTCCGCAGAACGTGGCCCTGTTACCGGGCATGTGGCAGATACTTTTCAGCCTCGGCATCTTCGCCTCCGCGCGGCTGTTGCCCAAACCGATTTTCGCGATCGGCGCGTGGTATCTGGCCTCGGGCATCCTGGTGCTCATCCTGGCGCGCGGCAACGCGTCGCTGGCGCCCTGGTGCATGGGCCTGCCGTACGGACTCGGGCAACTGGTGGCGGCCGGCATTTTGTACTGGACTCTGGAGCGTCGCGCATGACCGAGCCCCGAGCGAAAAACTTGAAGCCCGCCCCGTTTGCCTACGAAGGCCTGGAGCGCGTGATCCACGAGAAAGCGCGGCTGGGCATTCTGGCCTCACTGGCGACGCACCTCGAAGGGCTGGCGTTTTCCGATCTGAAGCAGCTCTGCGCCCTGACCGACGGCAACTTGAACCGCCACCTGCAGGTGCTGCAAGAAGCGCACCTGGTCGACGTGCGCAAGCAAGCGGGCGCCAGCCGCCCGCAGACAGTGTGTCAATTGACCGAGCAAGGACGCCGTCGCTTCGCCGAATACATCGGCGTGCTGGAACAAGTGATCGAAGACGCGTTGCACGCCTCGCAAGCCGACCCGGCGGCCAAACGATTGGGCGAAGGTTGGTCGCCCGCATGACGTCGCGGCAATGTGCTCTTTTTTTGCGCGTAAACTTTGCAATACAAAGTATCTATCCGAGAACCGTCGGGGACTGTCCCCTTCTCCGAGACGGTTCTCGGATAGGTTCAAACCGCCCGTTCAACAAGAGCAACCAAAGTGACTGCCATGCAAGAATTCGACGTCGTAGTGGTGGGGGCCGGCTTGGCTGGGCTGCAATGCGCGCGCCTGTTGGCAGGCCACGGCCTGCGCGTATTGCTGGTCGATCGCAAGGCGTCGCTCGAGCAGGCGGTGCACACCACCGGCATTTTCGTGCGCCGATCGCTGGAAGATTTTTCGCTGCCGCCGGCCTGCCTGGGCCCGCCCATCCGCCACGTCACGCTCTACTCGCCCGCGCGCCGCAGCATGACGCTGGAAAGTGCGCACGATGAGTTTCGCATCGGACGCATGGGCCCGCTCTACACGCGGCTGCTGAAAGATTGCCAGGCCGCCGGAGCCGTGTGGCAAGGCTCGACCGGATATTACGGCTGCCAGGCCGATGGCCAGCGGCTGTTGGTTCATCTGGAAACCAACGGCGTCGAGCAGACGATTTCGGCCCGCTATGTGGTCGGGGCCGACGGCGCCAATTCGCGCGTGGCTCGCGACCTGGCCCTGAGCGCCAACCGCGACTGGATCGTCGGACTGGAAGAAGTTTTCTCCGGCGTGCCGCTGGCCGGGCCGCCGCGATTGCACTGTTTTTTCGATCATCGCGTGGCGCCCGGCTACATCGCCTGGATCGCCGAGGACGGTCACAGCGTCCACGTCGGCGTCGGCGGGCATCACGGCAAGTTTCAACCCTCGGCGGCGCTCGACCGCTTCCGCTCGACGATCGGCGACGTCGTCAACTTGCGCGGAGCGCAATTGGTCGAGCGTCGTGGCGGGCGTATACCCGTCGGCGGAGTGCTTCCCAATCTGGCCTGCCCTCGCGGACTGTTGATCGGCGACGCGGCCGGCGCCGTCTCGCCGCTGACGGCCGGCGGATTGGACCCCTGCCTGCGGCTTTCGGAACTGGCGGCCAAGGTGATTTATCGGTATCTCACCAGCGGCGACGAAGCGGCGCTTGCCGCGTACGACGGGCGGCAGTTTCGCCGCGCGTTTCGGGCTCGCCGGCTGCTGCGCACGGCCTATTCGTTGGCCGGACGCAATCCGCTGCTCGAAGCGGCTTGCGCGCTGCTGCGAGTGCCCGGCGGAAAAACCCTGGCGCGGCGGATCTTCTTCGGCCGCGGGTCGTTTCCCGATGTGGCCGACGTCGGCGTGCCGAAACGCGTGCCCCCCAAAACGGCTTCAGTCGGCAAGGCCAAGAATCCGCAAGCTGTCCCGGTGAATTAGCGCTTCGATGGCCTGGCCGTCGAGCCGTGGCAGCGATGTGCCTTCGACCTGGCGATTCAATGTGTGCAAGCCGTCGATGCTCGCCCGCACGGTGGTGAAGGGATAGTCGCTGCCGAACAGCAGCTTGTGCCACACGCCATATTCCTGCACCAGCATCAGGCTGTGATAAAGCTGGAACGGCCGATAGTGCAGCGCGCTAATGTCGGCGTACACGTTGGGGTGTTTGCGGATCACGGCCACGCACTCGCCTTCGTAAGGGTGCCCCAGGTGGGCCATGATGATCTTCACCTCCGGCCAGCGGGCGGCCACGCGGTCGAGGTGTCGCGGCAGCGTGTATTCGAGCATCGCCTGCGAGATGAACGTCGTGCCCGTGTGCAGCAGCACCGGCAGTTGATGCTTCGCCGCAAAGTTCCACAGCGGATCGAGCCGCTCCTCATCCGGCCGAAACCCGGCATACATCGGCATCAGCTTGATGCCCCGCAAGCCCAGCTCCCGATGCCCGACGTGCATCTGGCGCTGCCACCCCTCCTGGGTCGGATCGAGCGAAAGAAACCCGATCAACGTATCCGAGTGCGCCGCCACATACCCCGCCACGTACTCGTCATCGACCCACAACCCACACAGCCGCGCCTTGCCCCCAAACACAATCGTCCGCGTATCATCCGTCGCCTCGCGCCGATAGTCCTCATAGCGCACCGACAAATCCAGTTCGCCGTCGGCCTTGGCCCGCTTGGCCTGCGCCACGAAGTCATCGCCAAAATGCTCCGGATAGCGCCACGCGTGACTGTGGACGTCGATGATCATGATGGTAGCGTTCCTGCAAATTTGGCGACGGGACACCCAGCAAGAATATACCAGGAGTTACATTTCCAGTGGCTCACTTTTCGTGTTGAAATCGGCCACTGAGATTTCTATAGTCACTTGCACCCAACGACGCAATCGTTGGGGACGGTCACCAAGAGTGGCCGCGGTATCCGAGTGATCTCAACAGCATGTACTCGTGCCAACAGGCACTTGACAACGAGTATCCAAAGTGCCCGTTGCCTGCGTGCGCACCGCGCCAGGCCACGGGTTTTTTTTGCATCAACAGGAGAGCAGGCTTCGCGAGATTTTCCGAATTCCAGCAAAAGATCCACTAGAAATCAGGCCAGCGCCTTGGTTAGGGTGCATTCCATCAAAGCATCAGTCCGGCGACAGTCGTGCAAAGGAGAATCATTTCATGGAAGAAAGATGGAGGAGGCGCCCGTCGCCTCGAGGTCGGGCCGCGAACACGTCGTTCGTTTCGCTGACGAGCGGTGAACGCGAGTTTTTGGAAGCCATTCTGGACGACAACGACCCGCAGCACACCCTGCTGTGAGCGGCCAACGCGACCGAAGCATCGCCGCCAGGCGCCCTCTCTGAATTTGCGCGGGCCATTCTGGACAATCCCAACCCATGGCGTGCAGCCCCAGTCGCCGTCAACAGGACCGGAGTTTCGCAGCCAAGTGCTGTTTCGGAGTTCGCGCATGCCCTCCTGGGCACGTCACCGGAACCAGATATTCGCGAATTCCTGGCGCAAGTCTCCACCTTGCACGAAGGCACGTGGGATTCGTCCAAGCATCCGCGCGGCGGCTTCCCTCAAAACCGCGGCCAGTTCTCGCCAACGGGCGGGTCTGGCGGCGCCGAAAAACCGCGGTCGTCTTTTGATGCGATTGTCCAACGCAACCGGGCTGTTCATGAATTGACCGGCTTGTTGACGCCGGACATGATCCGGTCGAGCCGTCTTGCGGTTGACTTGGAGTCCGCTGTACGACGCCGCGACGAAGTCGACCGCGCCTTCTCGGCCGGGATTGGTACTGGCGACAAGGCACTTGTCAACGGCACGGCAACCGCGATCAAGAGCGCGGCCACGCTGGGATACAACACCAGCCAACTCGAATTGATTGGAGTCACCAAGGAGGATCGAGACCGATGATACGACACGGCGGTGGCGATCAGCACGGCCAGCGGGCAGGTGCTAATCGCCGTGGGAACCGGCGGGATCGCCTCCGCGCTGAGCAAGGGCGGCACGGTTGCCCGGACGGCGAGCGGCGCATTCGTAGCGTTTGATGCCGTGGGCAACGCGGTAGGCGTGGTTCAGGGCGTTGTTGACGCCGCAGAAAACGGCGTGCACATCCGCAACGGAGCGCAGATCGCCGGCGGGCTGTTGGGCCTCGGGGCGAACGCCAATGCAATTCGAGCCTTAAAGCCACCGGTCTCGCTCACCACAAGGGTCGGCGAAATACACGGAGCACTTGATAGCATCGCTCAAACTCAGCGCACCACGGCGATCCTTGAGACCGCAAGCGGAACCCGAATTGTGGCCAGTGGCGGCCGAGATTTGACTCCGGTTCAAAAGGCACTTCTGGGGCCGGGCGACGTTGCAGCAAAATTGCCGCGCGCTCATGCCGAATTGACTGCGCTTGAGCACGCAGTCCAGAATGGGCCCGTCCCCGCGCGCCTAACATCGTCTCGGCCGTTTTGTCAGGAATGTATACGCGAGATCGAGGCCGCTGGCGGCAAAATCACCAGTCCAACCACAGCCACATTTCCGAGGTAGTCACAATGCTTAAATTCGAAGAACAATCGCTTAAGCACGAACTCGACCAAATGCCTCCACGCTTGCGCACGGCGTTTGCGGCGAGCTGCGCTCAGCGGCTGGTGGGAGTCTACCGTACCTTCCTCGCGAAGAGGGGACAGGCTGATCGGGCAAATCTATGTGATGATGCGATCAACTATGTTTGGACCCACATTCTGGCTCCTCCGGAAACGACAACAACTAGTCGACTGCTAGCCGAGGTCATGTCATTGATTCCAGATCAGGACGCTCCTGGGTGGACTCCGTTGACCGCATATTCCGAAGACGCATTGTCGGCTCTAGCGTATTGTTTGCGGACCTTGCAGTCCGCAGATGTGCAAGATGCAGCGTGGGCGGCTCGGCGCGTCTACGAGGCGCTAGATTACTTCGTGAACATCAGGGACGATATCTCACCGAATGAACCGGGGGCGGAGATGCGCGTCTTGAGCGATTCCGTCGTCCAGGCGGAGCTTGAAAGGCAAGCGCGCGACATTGCCGATCTCAATGCCGCCGGCGACTTCCTTTCACGAGAGTTGCTCGACAGACTGCGCCAACGTAGCGTGGCTCAACAGGCGATTACCATTGCTTCCTGACGTCTGTCCAACGTAACGTGACTGTGGCCGAACTGACTGACGTGTTGACGCTGGACATGGTCCCGTCGAGCCGCCTTGCGGCTGACTTGGATTCCGTTGTCCGACTGCACGGCGAAGTCGCCTCGCGCCGATAATCTTCGTATCGCGCCGACAAGTCCAGCTCGCCATCCGCCTTCGCCCGCTTGGCCTGCGCCACGAAGTCGTCGCCGAAGTGCTCCGGATAGCGCCACGCATGGCTGTGGACGTCGATGATCATGATGGTACCGTTCCGCACGAGTGTGCGGAGGAGAAGTCGAGCGTCCGCTAAATGCGGTCCCAGAAATCGAATTCGTGAATAAGCAGTAGATGATGTCCGCTCTTGCGGAGTGTTACCGCTTGCTCGATCTTCCTTCCGTAACAGGCGTAGGCCCAGCACGGATTGCCGTCAGCGCCCACAATCAAGTAATCGGTATCCAAGACCACATTGTCTTTGAAGGCCCCACCCTTATCCTCAATCAGCTGCGCGATCTCATCGCGGCCCGCGCGTTGCGACTTGCCGGTGAAGCAGAAAAGTCGCTCGTGGAACTCGATTTGAGGATCAACGGCACAGATGCCGCGGACGTTTGTCAGTGCATCCGCTTTCAGAGAAACGGACTCGTGGCCCGCGGTCTTGGCGAAGTCTGAAAAGAACGCCAGCAGTTCTTTGTGCTCAGCGGCGTCAATCCTGCCATCGGCGAGCACCGCCGTAATGAGGGCGTCGAGTTCATCATACGGCCATAGCGTTTTCAAGTGCTCATGGTCATCCATCCAGCACCGTACGCCCCGCAACTCCGCCGCAGTAATTTCACCATCAAATGACACGCCGGCCATGATCCCGTGAAGCTGCTGCATATCGGCGGTGACTGCGTCGTAGTATCCTTGTTCAGCAGATAGCCGCTGGCAAAGCCAAGTAAGATCGTCCTGTTCGTCCTTAGTTAGGTGTCGATCTTCTAGCGCCTTCGAGAGCACCGGAATGATTTCGCTGAACGGATGTCGATGGATGAACTCCATATGCTGATAAAGCCACCCGCTCAACACTCGCAGCTCGTCTGGTGTGACCTTGCCATCGGCCGTGATCCCTTCAAGCATCCCGGCCAGTGTATGGATTGCCTTGTCCAGCCGTGCTGGCCCCGTGTATCGGAAGTACGCCGCGTTTTCTTCATTGAGCATGGCGACACCACTATGCTGGGGACGGAGTGTGACCGCAATTATAGCTGCTTCTAGCCGACAATAAATCCAGCACTGAAACCCGTCGGAGTGACCCACTCGGCAGCACGGCACAGCATCGTTGCAGCGCGGCATCAATCGTGTCCCAGCCGATTAAGTTGGCGGAGAAAGCGCCGGTCCCTCTAGCTGTATGCTCGCCTTTGTCATTTTTGAAGCCGCTTCCGCGATAGGCCCCGCGGATTCCGCGATGGCATTGAGGGGCGTATGATTCAGCCCGTGTTTTTCATAGATGCGCCCGGGCGGATTCGTGATAACACTGAGGACACCCTCGCAGTATCGCGAGAGTGCCGACTGGGGCGCGGCTGTGCCTTCTAATTCAGCCATTTCGCGACGATAGCCTTCAAACGACCGCGACACTGTCTCCTTGAATGCGTAGTCCTCCTCAACCCGTTGTGCGAGCGCTGCCTTGTGGGAAGCGTGGATTGCAAGCCAGATTAATGGCAATGCAAAGGGCAGCCGGTGTAACAGCGAAATCCCAAGCCCTCCCAACGTCAAAGCGCCTTCTGGGTCTGCGACAAGGCTAAATTCCAGCCAAGCGAGACCCAACAATGCTAAGACCGCGATGAGGAACACAGTCTGCCAAAACCGCTGCGGCCATTTGAAATGTGCGCAGCGCTGGTTAAAGGCCGAAGCCAATCCGGCGCTCGTCGCACCTGGCAAGAGCCCTTCGATAGTCTTTAGTCTTTCTGCGGCGGTTTTTTCAAGTTCCGCCAAGCGTGCCTCGTACGCGCTTACACTTTTCTCCGTAGTGTCGGCAATGTCCGCCAACTTCTTCGCTGTTGCTGCGTGTTCTTCGCATTGCTGGCGCAACTTCACGACTGTTTCCGCATTGCTGTCGGTATTCGCCTTGACGGTCTGCGCTAACGTGAAAAGGTTGTTCAAGGCCTCAGACGCCGCACGACTTGCCTGGTGCTGCGCTTCAGAATTGGTCGCAGACTGCTGGGCCTCCGTGCACATGCGATCCAGCTCACTGCGCACCTTGTCGGCATGGATACGAGCATCCTCAATGTGCTGGGACTTAGTCGAGATTACACTTTGGGTCTGCTCTGCCGAGGTTTTTATCGCCTCGACGCGGTTCGCGCCGTCTTGTAGCAATTGCAGCGCTGCTGCGGCCTGCGCCTTCGTCTCTGCCGCTTGAGTGCTCGTCTCTTGAGCGCTGCGTTGAAGACCGACGACATCAGCAATTGCCGACTTCGCCGATTCGAACTGTTGTTGCAAGTTTGCCACCGCCTCCGTTGCGGCGGAGAGCTGGCCTTCAATCTCGATCCGCGCGGTCTGGGCAAAAAGTCGCAATTCTTCAATTTCGGTTTTGGCGTCGTCCTGCGCGTTTGACGGTTCGTCCATGTCTCTGGGTCTCCCGAAAAAAGTCACCTGAATGACGGGCCGCTCGCCACCTGAATAGTGTCCCCCATTGTACCGTCTTCGAGAGATTATTCGTGGCCCTTTTTTCGTGGCGAGGTCCACTCAGATTAATACAGAGCGCATTTTTCAGCAGACTCTTGAGGCGCCGAGCTGACTTGGCATGCCAGGCGCCGTGTCCCCGCCCTGCCCTTCGGGCTATAATCGACGCACGCCCCGACGATCGTGCCTCGAAAGACACCGGATATGCCTGTGCCCCACGATTTCCGACATCTGCACACCCTCAACCGCCGCGACGTCCTGCGTGCGGGCAGCCTTGGGCTGTTTGGGTTGGGGCTGGGCGACTTGTTGCGGGGGCGGGCAGCGTTTGCGGGTGAGGCGGCACTTGCCGAGGCCGGCCGCGCCGCCAGTTTTGGCCGGGCGAAGAGTTGCATCTTGATGTTCATGTGGGGTGGGCCGGCGCATCAGGATACTTGGGATTTGAAGCCCGACGCGCCGGCGGAAATTCGCGGCGAGTTCAAGCCGATCGCGACCAAGACGCCGGGCATTCAGATTTGCGAGCACTTGCCGCTGCTGGCCCAGCGGACCGACAAGCTGGCCATCATCCGCTCGATGACGCACACCGACGTCAACCACTTGACGGGCACGCACTACATGCTCACCGGCCAGGCGCCGCCGACCGCGCCCGAGTTGCGGGCCGACTGGCCCCACGTCGGCGCCGTGCTGTCGCGGCTCGGCCGGGGACGCGACCCGCTGCCGCCGTTCGTCTCGCTGCGGCCGAAATTAAAAAACGACGTGCCGCGGTTCGTCGAAGAGAGCCATGGCCAGGGGGCCGGCTGGCTGGGGCAGGCCTTCGACCCACTGTCGATCGACGCCAACCCGGCCGAGCCCGATTATCGCGTCGGCGATTTTCATCTGCCGCCGGAAATTTCGGTGGCCCGGCTCGACGCGCGGCGCGCCCTGCTGCGCGATCTCAACGAACAGCTTCGTCGCCGCGGTGCCGACGTGAACCTGGAAACGATGGACCGGCACGTGCATCGGGCATTCGACATCCTCAACTCGGCCACCGGCAGCGGAGCGTTCGACCTGGCTCAAGAGCCCCCCGCGATGCGCGACCGTTATGGCCTGAACCCGCACGGGCAATCGGTGTTGCAGGCCCGGCGGCTGATCGAACGGGGCGTGCCGCTAGTGACCGTGTTTTGGCCCAGCGACGGCGTGAAGAACGTAAGCGTCTATTGGGACACGCACAATCACAACTTCACGGATTTGCGCACCCGCTTGATGCCACCGGCCGACCAGGCTTTTTCGGCGTTGCTCGATGATCTTACCGAGCGAGGTCTGCTGGACGAGACGCTGGTGGTGTGGACCGGCGAGTTCGGCCGCACGCCGCGCGTCGGCCAGCGCAACAGCGACGCCGGCGCCGGTAGCGACGGCCGCGACCACTGGCCCGGCTGTTTCACCACGGTGCTGGCCGGAGCCGGCATTCGCGGCGGCCAGGTACACGGCTCGTCCGATCGCCATGCGGCCTACCCCGCGTCGAACCCCGTGGCGCCAGTCGATCTGATGGCCACGGTCTACCACTACCTCGGCGTCCCGCCCCACACCGCCCTGCCCGACGCGCAAGGCCGGCCCCTGGTGATTTGCCCCGGCACGCCCATCGGCGAATTGCTCGGCTAAAACGAAGAATCAAGCAAGATTAGCCACAGAGCACACAGAGACGAAGAGGCTCACGGCGACGAAGACGGAGTTGGGTTTTCAAAGCGGCGCTCGATGGACGACGAGAATGCACCACCAAGACACCAAGAGCACAAAGAAGCAGGAATCCCATTGCTTTCCTTTTCATCCTTCATCCTTCTGCCTACATCCTTCTCTGTGCTCTCTGTGACCTCTGTGGCTAAATTCTCTTCTTTCTTCCAAGCGCTAATTCTCGATTCGCACGCCGCAGGTTTTCAATGCGGTGAGCTGGTCGTTCTTGGCGGCGTCGGTCAGCGGGTTGCCGGCCAGGTAGAGCCTTAAGAACGGCGCGAAATTCTTTTTGCCTTCGGCGTCGGCCTTCGCGGCGGTCACTAGCGCGGTCAGATCGGCGATCTTGTTGCGCTCGATCAACAGCATGCTCTGCGGCGGGTGCAGCGTGGCCGGCGCGATATCCTCGATCGCGTTGTCGCTGAGCTTGAGCACCGAGAAGCGGGCAATGCCGCCCAGCGGCTTGATGTCGACCACCTGGTTCTTCGCCAGGTCGAGCGACGAGAGGCCCGCCAGCCCGGCCAACGGCGCCAGCTCGACGATCTTATTCTCGGCCAGGTACAAGGCCGACAATTTGGTCATGGCGCTCAGCGGCTGCAACGCACGAATTTCGTTGGTCGAAAGATTCAGGTACTGCAACTTATTCAATTCCATCAAGGGCGTGACGTCGGCGATCTTGTTTTGCGCCAGACTCAGCGACTGCAAGTTGACCAGCCCCTTGATCGGCGACAGGTCGCTGATCTCGTTGTTCGACAAGTCGAGCAGCAGCAGGTTGGTGCACTTCTCCAGCCCAGCGAGATTTTGGATCTTGCGTCCCTTGGCTTCAAGCGTCGAGATTTTGCGCAAGTCGTCCTCGGTCAGCTCGTCCATGTTGGCCTTCTTCTCGAAGACCAGTGCCCGCAGCGCGGCTTCCAGATTCTTGTCCGGAAACATGACGGCCGACGCGCCGCCGGCGGCGAGTTGTAGAACGGCCGCGGTCAGAACGGCGACTTTCAACATCCGATCGAGGTGCATGCGCATGAGAAATTCCTTGCTGTTTCTTCCGGGGTGTTTTGCAATCCTGGCGGGCTGGCTCGGTAGACGCTCTATTTTAATTCCGCCACGGCGTCGACCAAGGGGTTTGGCGGTCGGAATGCCAATTCCTTGCGGGGATTCGTCTTGCCTAGTATGGTAAACGCGGCTGAAACGGCCTTCCACCCCCTGCTTCGGCCGACCGTCGCATAAAACATCGACTCTCTCGCACCGAAAGGCGTCCCCGATGCCACGTCAACCATCCCCTGCCGCGCGGGCCGCCGCGCGACGAAGTCTGACAGCCTTGGCGTGTTGCGGGCTGCTGCTGACCATGCCGACCCCGCGTGGAACGGCTTGTGCCCAGGACGCCGCAAAGGAGCCGGCCAGTAAGAGCCTGTTCGATGGCAAGACCCTCAAAGGCTGGAAAAAAACCGCGTTCGGCGGCGAGGGGGATGTCGAAGTCAAGGACGGCCGCATCCTGATCGCCAGCGGCGCCCCGATGAGCGGTATTACCTGGACCGAGGATTTTCCAAAAATCGATTACGAGATTTCGCTCGACGCGATGCGCGTCGACGGCGGCGACTTTTTTTGCGGCCTGACTTTTCCGGTCGGCGACTCGCCGTGCAGCTTCATCGTCGGTGGTTGGGGGGGCGGCGTGGTCGGCCTGTCGAGCATCGACGGCAGTGACGCCAGCGAGAACGAAACCACGAAGTACCAGGAATTCACGAGCAATCGCTGGTATGCGATTCGCGTGCGCGTGAGCAAGGAAAAAATCGAAGCCTGGGTCGACAAAAAGCAAATGGTCGACCTGGAAACCAAGGACCGGCGGATTTCGATTCGCCCGGAGGTCGAACTGTCGCGCCCGCTAGGCATCTCGACCTACGCCACGACCGCCGCCCTGCGCGAGATCAAGGTGCGGCGGCTGGCCGAGACGCCGAAGAAGTAGCTTGAACTGTTTTCTTCGACATAGCGCGGCTCGCCTCATGGCTGGCAGTGGCGCACGATAGCGGCGCCTGAGTTGTTGGGTTCGGCGACGATCAGCGTGTCGCGCTCGTCGATGTGCGAGCCGATGCGATCTCGAAAGTGGTGCGCGTTGTCGGCCGATTCGAACACGGCAAAGATCGTCGGACCCCATGAGGTTTGTCCAACTCCGGCCACGCCGAGTGCGCGAATGGTGTGCACCAATTCTGCCAAGCGCGGGCTGGCGAACGGTCCCCCTTGCCGCGCCGCAAAGCACATGCCGGCCGCCGTGCCGTAGCGATACAGGCTCTCGCTGAAGCGATCAAAGTTCCCCTCGATCGCCGCCGGAAGCAGTTCGTGCGACAGTTCGTCGCGCAGGCGCATCGGTCGTCGAACGCGGAACGGGCGGCAGATCGCTGAACGCGCGGCGTTCGGCTTCACCCGACAGCCCGCGCTCGCCGCGAGGACAAATCAGCACGAACCGCCACGCGTTCGGCAGTTCGACGCGCCGCTCGAGTGGCGCGAGCGACTGTTCCGAGTCCTTACCCGCGTCAACCAGCAAGCCGCCGTGAACGAACCCATAGGTTCCGATCGCGGATCGCGCTGCGCGGCCGGCCAGCGCGGCCAAGGCCGCTGGCGCGAGAGGTTCGACGGCACCCTGCCTGGCAAAAGCGTGAAGACCGGCCACCACCGACAGGCCCAGTTGCGTGCCGGTGCCCAAGCCGACGTGCTCCGGCGGCGCCTCGAGCACCTCGATGCGGCAAGCCGGCGCGGTGGCCAACTCTTTCACTCGGCAGACGCGCTCGACGACCGCGCGGACGCGTTCGGCGTGCGATCCGACGGCCTCGAATCGCTCGGCCGCCGAAATCCGCAGGCGCAACCCCGGCTGGTTAACCATCACGCCCGCGCCGCCAAACTGACGCGTGCCGCTGTGGCCGAACGAAAGCAGTCCGAAGTGCAGCCGGCTGGGTGCGACAACATCGACGATTGCGTTACTCATGATCGATTCTTGCGACACGTCAAGCATTGGATTACGCATGTCGGGCCGCGCTGGTGGCATGCACGAAATCGTGCAGAAACTGAAAGGCCCGACGTTCGGCCGGGCCGCCGGTTTTTTCAACCAGCACGCGCAGCCGGTCGAACTCGCTAAAGATTTCCTCGGCCGGCAAAAACTCCGTGCGCGTCGCCAGAATAGCGGCTTCCAGCACGGCATGCTTGCCGCGATTGAAGCCGAAGAAATCGCGCAGCCGCCCGCTGTCGACCACGTCGCAGACAATTTCGGTTCGCTCGGCGCGGTCGTCGAGCGAGCGGACTTTCAACCCGTACCAGCGGCACGCGCCCGAGAGGATTTGGCCGTCGACGGCACGAGCTTTTTCCATCGGCGGCAGCGGGTCGAGTGCGCCGACGGCGGCGTGGGCGATCAACTCCACGTCGTCGGTGACGTGAAACACGGCCTGC
Organism: uncultured Planctomycetia bacterium; assembly: GCA_963801675.1. Taxonomy (GTDB): domain Bacteria; phylum Planctomycetota; class Planctomycetia; order Pirellulales; family PALSA-1355; genus PALSA-1355. The sequence continues at coordinate 3,933,936 of CAWDFN010000001.1, read as the reverse complement.
CCGCTGCGCTTCAAATTGCGGTACGTCGTCGACGTCTGATAGGGCCGCAGCACCATCTGGCGCATGGCGTCGTCGACGCGCGGGCCCATCGGCGAAATGTTCACCGTGCCCTCGGGATTGATCGTCGTGATGATGCCTTCCAAGATCAAGACGCATGTTCCTCGGGCGATTCGCGGCAAAAAATAGCAAAGGTCAAAAAGTGACCGGCGCGGTCGGTAGCACCGCGGCGGTCAGTGCCGGCTCGTTCCGCTCGCTGGCGATGCTCGGCACAGGTACCGAAACGCCGATGCCGGCCAGTTGCAAGAAAGCAGCCAGTAGATCATAGCCCGTGTCGGTCAAAATCGATTCGGGATGAAATTGCAGTCCCACCACCGGCCAGCTTCGATGAGCCAGCGCCATGATCGTGCCGTCGGCGGCCGAGGCGATCACTTCCAACTCATCGCCGAGCGTGGCCCGATCGACCGCCAGCGAATGGTAACGGCATGCCGTGATCGGATTGGGCAACCCCGCGAAAACGCTGCGGCCGCCGTGAAAAATCGCCGACGTCCGGCCGTGCATCGGCTCGGCGGCGCGCACGATGCGGGCGCCAAACGCTGCGCCGATCGCCTGATGGCCCAAGCAGACGCCCAAGATCGGCAACTTTCCGGCCAGGCTGCGAACGACGTCCAACGAACAGCCGGCCTCGGCCGGCGTGCAAGGGCCTGGCGAAAGCACGACGGCCGACGGCGCCAACGACTCGATCCCGGCCGCGTCGATCGCGTCGTTGCGCACCACGCGGGTCGTGTGACCGAGCCGTTCGAAATAGCGGGCCAGGTTGAACACGAAGCTGTCGTAATTATCGATCAGCAGAATCATCGTTATCGAATCAGCCTGACGGGTTAGCGAAACGCGCACAGCAGGCCGGTGGCCTTGTGCCAGGTTTCTTCATACTCTCGTTCGGGCACCGACTGCGCCACGATACCACCGCCGACCGGCGCCTGCCACCACCCGCGGCTGGCGGTGATGGTGCGGATCAGAATGCTGGTGTCCATCGAGCCGTCGAAGCCAAGATATCCCAGCGCTCCGCAGTAGGCCCCTCGCGCCGTCGGCTCCAATTCGGCGATGATCTGCATGGCACGCACTTTGGGCGCCCCCGTGACCGAGCCGCCCGGAAAGGCCGCGCGCAGCAGGTCGAGCGCCCCGCGGCCCTCGGCCAACGTTCCGCACACGGCCGAAACCAGGTGCTGCACGTATTCGTACGTCTCGAGCCGGCACAACTCCGTGACGCGGACGCTCTCGCTGGTGCAGACGCGGGCCAGGTCGTTGCGCAGCAGGTCGACGATCATCACGTTTTCGGCCCGATCCTTTTCGCTCAGCAGCAACTCGTCGCCGGCGAACAGATCGGCCTCGGGCCGCGCCGTTCGCTGCCGTGTCCCCTTGATCGGTCGAGCTTCGACCTGGCCGTTGGACACCTTGAGAAACCGCTCGGGCGAAGCGCTGACGATCTGCGTGGCCCCCAGGTCGAAATAGCCGGCAAACGTGGCCGGATTGCGCTGCCGAAGCCGCAGGTAGAGCTGCGCCGAATCGTCGTGCGCCGGCAGCAGAAGCCGCTGCGCCACGTTGACCTGAAACGCGTCGCCGGCATGGATGTATTCGATGGCTCGGCGGACGGCGCGCAGGTATTGCTCGGCCGAAAAATTACTGGTCAGCCCCGCCAAGCCAGGAACCACGAATTGCGGAGCCAGTTGGTTGACGGGCAGGGATTCGAGCGGGGTGCCACTGGCGTCTCGCCAGTGCGCGCTTGAATTGGAGTCGGACACCGGCAAGATGCCAGTGGCACCCACAGCGTCTGGCCAGTCCGGCCCCTGCAACCATGTTCGAAATTGTGCCAGCCGCTCGTGCGCGCGTCGGCGCCGAGTAGCCGGCTCGATTTCCGGAAAGCCTTGCGAGATGATCCACGCTCGATGCTCCAGGTGATCGACGGCCAGCACGACGTCGTACAGGCCGATCGCCAGGGCAGGCGTTTCGAACTCGTCGATCGCCGGTTTGGGAAGCTTTTCCAGCGAGCGTCCCAAGTCGTAGCCAAACAAACCGGCCGCGCCCCCTGAAACGGCGGCAGGCCGGCGATGGTTCGCGTCTGGAATGCCGCGGTGCGACGCGCCAGCTCGGCCAGCCCGTCGCAGCCGTCGGCCGGCAGCTCGAAATAGTCGAAGGGGTCCGCCGTCAGGAACGAATAACGCCCCAACACCGCGTCACGACGTGCGCTGTCCAGAAACAGGCAACGCGGCAGGCGCGAGAAGCGCGCAAAGGCGGCTTCCAGATCGATTTGCGGATCGCAAGCTTCGACCAGGCAGCCCTCCTCGGTTTCCAACGGCGCTTGCGTGTCGACTTTCAACTTCTGCCTCATTCGCGCGATTCGGTTGCAACATCCACGTCAGACGCGGGCGGGTCGTCTGCGCTCGAGGCGCTTCGGCCCAGCCGATGGCTGTGCTCGGGCACGGTTAGAAAACCCCACTCCAGCGCCTCGTCCTGGCGATACTCCTTGCTCAAGGTCAACGCGGTCACGGCTTTGGCCATTTCGTAGCCCAGGTAGAACGCGTGCGACGAGTCGATCTCGCGCGTCGAGCGGGCGCGCAGCTTTTCGAACAGCGCGAACGGATCGGCGTCGACCTCGTGCACCGCGGCGCTGATCGCGTGAATCTGGCCGTCTTCGACGAAGACGCGAACGTTGTGGTCCTTGATTTCGCGGGCCAGCCAGTCGAGCGTTTCGCGGCCGTGACGCAAGACTTCGCCGTCGCGCAACATCACCAGCCGCGGCTCGACCCGCTTGGGCAACGTGCGCTGCCGCACGGCATGGTAGACCAATCGGCGGGCCAGGTCGCATTCGCGCACGCAGGTGCGGGCCCAGTTGATGACTTGCGTGGTCAGCACGCTGCGAATGCCCAGCTCCTGGCAAAAGGCCAGCAGCAGCACGTTGATCGGCGCGCTGTCGGCGTCGGTCAGCTCCGTAAGATTGCCGATGCCCATCATCATCTCGGCATCGGGATAGCGCCGGCGGACGTCGAGGTAGCGTCCCAAACTGGCGGCGAAGCCGAATCCGATCGGCTCCAGAATCGGATCGATCCGTAGCGGCACGCCGCGCTCGGCCAAGAACTCGATCGTTTCGTCGAGTCCGCGCAGCGTGGCCGGATCGTCCGGCACGACCACCACCTGGCAGCCCCAATCCACCGCCGCGTGGCGATTGCCGCCGTTGACCGACAAGACGAGCTCGGCGCCGGCACCAGTTGCCAATTCGATTTCGCGCACGTTCATGCTGTCGATTGAAACGCGATGGCCGGCCGCGACCAACGCGCCGACGCATTCGCCGGCTCCCGCCCACGTTTCACCCGGCTCGCAGCCGACGTCGATCAGGTCGGCGCCGTCGGCGCGCATTTTTTCCGCTTCCGCCAGAATGTCGTGCAACTTCAATCGCGGCGCATGATTGATTTCGGCCAGGATTTCGATGTCGTAGGCCCCATAATCGTCGCCGGGCGCCGAGCGGTGGCCGAAGAACTCCGGCAGTCGCCGCAAATCGCGCGGGCCGAGTTCCACAGGAACGCCCGAGACTGCTTCAACCGCGCTCAACTCGCCCAGGCAATAGCCGGGCAGCAGCACGCGCGAGGTACCCTGCGGAACCTGAACCCGCCGTGCGATCCAATCGGTGGTCATCAGCGCCGCCACGGTGATGCCCAGCACGTCGACCGAATAGTCGAAGCCGGCGCGGGGCGCCAGTTCGGCGAGCAGCTGGCGCAGCGAAAACTCGGCCAGACGTCCGGTGACAAAGTGGATGTGTTCGCGCATGCGCGGGGTATGCAATGGAGTTTACGACAGTTTCAGTCCGCCGTTGACGGCAATCGTCTGGGCGTTCACGAAGGCGGCCGCGGGCGAAGACAGGAAGCGAACCACGCTGGCCACATCCTCGGGCGTTCCCCATCGGGCCAACAGGGATTCATTTTTGGCGCGGTCCTGCCAGTCCTGCGAGGCGGTTGCTCCCCACTTCGTTTGAATCCAACCGGGGGCGACGCAATTGACGCGCACTTCGGGGGCCAGCGAGCGAGCCAGGCTCCTGCTAAACGCCATCACGGCCCCCTTGGCCGCGGCGAACAGCTGGCCGCTGTCGCCGGCCATTCCGTGCTCGGCCTGGTCCCAGCCGATGTTGATGATCGTGCCGGCGGAACGAGCTCTCATCCGCGCTCCGATGGCGCGCGACAGATTCATCGTGGCCGTGACGTCAACGCGCCATAATTGTTCGAGTTTTCGCTCAAAGCTCCAACTCGCAGCCTCGCCGGTCAGCACGTCGGCGCCGGCGTTGTTGACCCAGATGTCCACCGGACCGCGCCAATTCCAGGCTCGCTCGACCAGCGGCGCGTGGGTCGTGGCGTCGGCCAGATCGCACAACAGGACGTGGGCCTCGACACCCTGGACGCGAACTTCATCGGCCACCGCTTCGGCGGCCGAGCGGCTGGCCCGCGCGTGCACCAGGCAGTGGGCACCCGCTACGGCCAATTCCAACACAATCGCCCGGCCGATGCCGCTGGATGACCCGGTGACGACGGCCGTCAAGCCGGCAAGCTGTGGCGAGGAATTTGGGGACATGGAAGGGATTGCCGGACACGCACTTACACAAGATATCCGCTACCGCTGGTTGTAGCCCGCGCGGAGATCGCGAGCAAGGCAGCGGCGTAAGGGAAATCGGGCGAAAAAAGGCGATAAACCCGGCCGCGGAAGTCGACGTATTATTGTTGTGTGAGTCCCGTTCCCCTCTGGCTTCGAGGTTTGCAAAGGATTAGTCCCCTCCGATGCCCAACGCACTCACGGACCGCCTAGGTTCCACGGCCTTCGCGTTCCGCGGCTACAACATCTCGAATCTGGGTCGCAGCTCGGACTTGCTGGCCCATCCGGCCTACGGCCCGACGGTACACGGCTTTTTGACCGAGGCCAGCGAGATCTGCGCCGACGCGGTCAAACGGCCCGTCGACCTGGTCGAGCGCGTGCGCGATAACCGCGAAACGACGCTCGACACCTACCACGAAGCGCTCGCGCTGATCGTGGCCATGGAGCTGGCGCAGATCCGGCTGCTGGAGGAATTCTTCGACATTCGCTTCAACCAGGCCAGGATGGCTTTCGGCTACAGCCTGGGCGAGCTGACGGCCGTGGTCGCCGCCGGCGTATTCACGATGCGCGACGCGCTGGGCGTTCCGCTGTGCGTGTCGGACGATTGCGTGGCGCTGGCCGAAGGCGTGACGATGGGCGTGTTGTTCTCGCGCGGGCCGCTGCTCGACTTCGGCCTGGTCAAACGATTGTGCCTGGCAATCAACGCCGAGGGCGACGGAGTGATCGCCATCTCGGCCTACCTGGCCCCCAACACCGTATTGCTGTTGGGCCAGAACGGCACGCTCGACCGTTTTGCCGAGCGGATGCACGACGTATTTCCGGCGCGCGTCTACCTTCGCAAAAACAAAGACCCCTGGCCGCCCATGCACACGTCGCTGGTTTGGCAGCACAATATTCCCAATCGCGTGGGCGTGATGCTGCACACGCTGCGCGGGGGCCTGACCGCGCCGAACCCGCCCGTCTTTTCGCTGGTCACCGGCAAGATGAGCTACAACGACCACAACGCCCGCGAGATTCTCACCCAATGGATCGACCATCCGCAGCGGCTATGGGACGCGGTGTACGAAACGCTGTCGACCGGGATCGAAACGGTGGTTCACGTCGGACCGGCGCCGAACCTGATTCCGGCCACCTTCAATCGTCTGCGCGACAACGTGCTGGCGCAACTGACGGGCAACTCGCTCAACAAGCTCGGCCTGCGCGCCATGGCCCGGGCCGTGCGGCGGCCGTGGCTCACCGCCCTGTTGCCTTCGCGCACCGCGCTGCTGCGCGCGCCGGCCGTGAAGCACATCATTCTTGAAGATTGGCTGCTCGAGCAGCCCCTCAAAAAACCGGCGCCCCCGACGCGAATGGTTCAAGGCGAACCGACGGGTAGCTCGTAGCAGGCCGCTTCCTCGCCGCTGCGCATCAGGAGCTTCCGCCCGGCCAGCGCCATTGTGTTCCAACAGATCCCGCTGATAGCATTGGGAAACCGCGTCAACTCGCGATACGCCTTGGGATCCGTCGCGACCAGCGCCAGGTCGCCCGACTCCGACTGGACCAGCAGCAGGTCGTCGACCAGCAAGACTTGCCCGTGCCCGTATTTGCCCTTCTTCCACGCCTTGCGGCCGTTTTGGATTTCAATGCAGCTCAAAATGCCTTCGTCGAGCCCGTAGGCGAAACCCTCGCGAATCACTGCGTTAGTGAACTTGGTCTTGAGGTTCAGATTGCTCCACAGCGGCTCGACGCTCCACTCGTCGCCGTCGAGCTTGATTTGCCACAGCGCGCTGCCGACGCCGTAGCCCTTGGTGAGCAGAATGTGGTCGCCGTCGACGGCCAGCGGCTGCGAGACATTGGGCGAGGCGATGCGCTCTTCGGGCCAAACGTGCCGCCACAGCACGCGCCCGTCGGCGCGGTCGTGTCCGGTGACGCTCCCTTCGTTGACGATCACGATCTGCGGCACGCCGGCCAGCGTGAGCAGCGCGGGCGAACTGTACGACGACGGGTCGTCGCCGCCGCTCCACACAAACTTGCCGGTTTCCTTGTCGTAGGCCACGAGCGATTTGTCGCGCAAGCCGCCCGCGCTGACGATGACTTTGTCTTCGTCAATCAGCGGCGAGCAGCTCTTACCCCAAACCGGAACCAGGGCGCGGTTCTCGGTCGCGACGTCGTGTTGCCAAATCGCCTTGCCCGTCGCGCCGTCGAGGCACGCCAGGTTTCCCTTGGCGCCCATGGCATAAACCTTGCCTTCGTGAATGGTGGGCGTGGCGCGCGGGCCGATGCCGGCCAGAGTTTCGTGAAATCGCACCGGCGTGGAGTGCGACCAGCGAAGCTTGCCGCTTTCAACTTCATAGCAGGTGATCAGTTCTTCTTCGCCGCGCTGTTCTTGCGTGACCGCAAACGGACCGACCACCGCGAATGCCGACCAGCCGGCGCCGATCGGTTGCCGCCACAGTTGCTTGGGCGGCTCGGCCGACCAGTCTCGGGCCAGGCGCGGGCCAGCCAAAGTCGCCAGGCGGTCGGGCCCCAGAAATTGCGCATAGTCATCCGGCGTGGTCGTGGCCAGATCGACCGGCTCGCCGGCCGATTCCTCTTCCTCGGCCTTGCGCAGCGTCTCGTCGGCATGCCGCGACCAGCGGAACCGCAACCGCGGCACCACGTCGCCGCTGACGTCTTCGATGCGAAGCGCGGCCAGCGGAGCCACGATCAGCACCAGCCCCACGACGCTGACGCGCGTGCGCAGCGTGCGCGATGCCCCGGAAAGGAACACGAACCACAGATACACCAAGAGGACACCCAGTAGCGCCGCGCCGCGCACGGCCAAACCGGTCTCGGCCGGCGGCAGCCTTTCGCCGATTTCGAGGGATTGCACGAACAACGTTCCGACGATGAACACCGTGGAAACGACAATCGCCGTGATCGGGACCCAGGCGTGACGCTTGGGCCGCGTATCGGCGGGCTGAGGAGCCGGCGGCTGGGACGCTTCGTGCGACATGACCGACCCCTAGGGTGTGCGACTGGTGACTTCGACCAGGTGCCAGCCGAACTGCGTTTTCACCGGGCCTTGCACCTCGCCGACCGGCGCGCTGAAGACGACCTTGTCGAACTCGGGCACCATCTGGCCCGGCGCAAACTCGCCGAGCGCGCCGCCGCTGCGGCCCGAGGGGCACTTGGAATGCTCGCCTGCCAGTTTGCCGAAATCGCTCCCGGCGGCAATCTGGGTCTTCAATGCTTCGCAGGCTTCTTTCGTATCGACAAGAATGTGACGAGCCGATGCTTTGGGCATGGTCGGACTCCTTTCATGGATTACTTGGCGGACAGAGTTCTCAAGTAGGCGTACAAGTCGCTCAAATCCTGGTCGGACAGCGTGTCCAACAGCCCGGTCGGCATCAGCGATCGAGTGCTTCGGCGAACCGAAGATTGCTCCGCGTCGGTGATCCGCACCGTGGTGTCGGGCCCGGTCTGCAACAGAGTTCCTTCGGGCGACTCGTACACGATCACGCCATGATACACTTGTCCCGAGTTCGTGGCGATAACCGTGGTCTGAAAAGCGGGCGAGACCTCCAGGTTCGGATCGGTGATGGCCGTGAACAAGTCCTCGCGCGACAGCCGCGCGACGGCCCCCTTCAGTTCGGGTCCCAAGTGTCCGGCGGCCTCGTGGCAGCGGTGACAGGCGCGACGCTCGAAGACGGCACGGCCACGGGCTGCCTCACCGGCGTTCCACGCAACCTGGTCAAGCCGGTGGCGCCAGGTTTCGGCGTCGGCGCCGGAGGAGCTCTTCAGCCGGGCCGCCTCGGCCGGATAATAATCGTCGAACAACTTGAACCAGCCGACGTAGGCTTTGCTCGGGTCGGGATCCAGATCGACGTCGCCGTTGCCTTCGGTCCAAAAGTCGAGCAGCTGCAACAGCGACTCGCGCGGCTCGGTCGCCTTGGGAACCGAGCAGGCCTGCTTCAACGCCCGCAGGGCCGCCGCCATTTCGGCGCTCGTGCAATCCATGCCGAGCGTGACCAGCGCGACGGCCGCTCGGCGCACGACGTCAGCCTGCGGCGACGAGAGGGCCTCGATGAACTTGTCGCGGTCCAAAGCGTTCGGCGATTTGGACAGCGCCAGCACGATGCCGTCGCGCAAGCCGACGTGATCCCATTGCGAGATCAGCATCGTCCGGCGCCCCCGAAAAATCGTTTCTTTCTCGGGCAGGCTGCCGACCAACGCGATCAACTCGGCCGATGCGTCCTGTCCCGCGCCGACGGTCTTGAACCAAATCCTTTGTGTCGCGATGGGGCGCAGCGATTTCGGCAGATGGGCCACGAACATCGTGTGCTCCGGGTGACCGAAATCGTCACTGGCGTTCAGCGTCTTGGCCAGCGCTGGATCGCGGCGGCAAAGCTGATCGAACGCCTCGCCCAAGCGGAACGGCCAGTTGCGGCTGGCAAACTGCCCCTGCGCGTCGAGCTTCGCGTGCAATCGCAGCAGGCAACGGGCCGTGGCCGCCGTCACGTTCGAGCTGCGATTGCCCGACAGAAGCGACGCGACAATCAAATAGTGCACGTCATCCTCGACCGACGACTGGTCGGTCCACCTGCCGGCAATCGCGCCCAGCAGTCGATCGTCGTCGGCCTCCAACATTCCCAGCAGGCGAGCCAGTTCGCGATTCAACTCGGCGTGAGCTGTCGGAAACGCTGGCGCCAGTTGCCGCACGATCGCCTCGCGCGTCGCGGCGTCCAAATGCGCGGCCCCCTTGGCGGCATAGCCGGTATAGACTTCGGCCTGGCCCGGCGCCGTCCGCAAATCGCCCAGACCGACTTGCAGCAATCGCACCGATTCCAAGGCCAGGCTCGTATCAGAACCGGCCGCCGCGAAGCATTGCAAGCAGGTGCGAAAATCGTCGGAAGTAAACACGATTCGCTCTTGATGGGCCGTGTCGTCGGGTACCTTGATCCACAGCTCGGCCAATCGCAGCGCGGGAGGCTTTTGAGTCGTTCGATCGGACTGAGCCGAGAGAAACCGATCGTACCTGGCTCGCCCCACGCCACGCGCGACGGCGATGGCCGCCGCGCGGACGCGGCGAGCGGTACTGGTAAGGCCTGCGGCCCAGTCGGGCGCAATTGCGAGATCGGGATCGATATCGTCGCGAGTCGTCGCCAGGGCTTCCCACGCGGCCCGCGCCACGGCCGGATCGGCGTCGGCGGTCAGTTGGACAATGATTTGTTGCGTCCCCGGAGAAAAGTCTGCCCGCGACAGGGCCCAGGCCACGCGGGCGCGGAGGGGCGGCCGGGGACTCTTAGCGAGCCGTTCGGCAAGCGGCTCGTGGGGCCCGCCAAACAACTCGACCAGGATTTCGATCGCGCGCACGCGTTGCTCGACGGGTAGCGATTCGTCTTCGGCAGCATGCTCAAATGCCGTCTGGCCCAACTTTTGTGCCGCCGGCACCCAGCGGGCTCGCGACCAACTGGCGAGCGGTTGATCGGCAGCCAGCACCTGCGTGAGTGGATCATTGCTCACCAGTTCGCTTCGGGTTCCGTTGGCCGCGTGGACGCGAAACACGCTGCCGCGCGTCTTTCTTCCGCCGATCGCCACGAACAGATCACCCTCGGGTCCGATGGCCAGGTCACAGGGGGCGAAGCCGACGTCGCCGGTGGTCTGCATGAAGATTTCGAGCTTGCCGCCGGCGGTGGCGCCCGACGGCTCGAGCGGAAAGTAGTACACCCGGCCCAGGGTCCAACAAGCTGAAAAAACGCCCCCCCGGTAATGGGCTGGGAAGGCACGGTGGCGATACACCACCAGCCCGGTTGGCGAGCCGCGGCCAATTTCGACCAGCCGCTCGACGTTGTCGAAGAACGATTGCGGCCGGTTCCAGCCGCGCATCCAGCCTTGCAGCAGCCAGCCGTGCTCCATGCCCTGGGCCACGTCAAATAATCGTGTCGTGGCATACCACGGCAGATGATGGTCGCGCTCGCCGTCCGAGTCGACCGTGAACAGGCGCCCGGCCGCGTCGAAATCGAGATCGTACGGATTGCGGAAGCCGTGGGCATACACGTCCAACGGTCGGCCGTCGCTCGAAAAGCGGACCACTCCCCCGCAGCGCGGATGTGCAACCGGCGAGTGGGCGGCGGTGATCTGTTTTTCCGAGATGCCCGCGTCATTGCCGCAGATCAGGTAGTAACAACCGTCGGGCCCGCGCACCAGGCCGTTGGCCCCGTGTTCCGGATGGCGCAGCGCGGTCCAGATTTCCGGCTCGCCGTCGGCCACGCCGTCGCCATTAGCGTCGCGCAGCCGCATGACCGAATTGTCGCCGGTGCAGATCAGATCATTGCCGTCGAAGTACATCCCGTGGGCCCCGCTGGCCGGCAGCGGCGAGAAGAGCGTGGCCCGGTCGGCCCGGCCGTCGGCGTCGTCGTCGTGCAGGATTTTGACGTAGCCCGCTCCGGCAACGACAACCCGGCCCCGGGCGTCAATAGTCATCGAAAAGATGTCGTGCGCCAGCGCGTCGTCGGCGTACAGCGAAACTTCGAACCCGTCGAGAACCTGGATTCCCAGGTCTTCGGCGGCGACGAGTACGCGACAGCAGGCGAGTGCGGTCAAAACGAGCGAGACAACTCGGCAGTGCATCGGCAGAATCCGGCTTAAAGCATGCGGGCAGGAACCCGTTCATGCTAACTGGCCGGTCGCAGAGGGACAATCGCCCCCGTGCTCACTGGCGCCGCGTCCAATCCGGATTCGAGCCTGCGGATGTTACCGGATCACAACGCCGAACGAAGTTCGGTACGGCCGATAGTAGGGATAGGGATACGGATAGGGATACCCGTACGGCGGTCCCCAATAGGGCGGCGGCGCGGCCACCACGACTGGCGGCGCCGGGTAGGCGGCTTGCGGCGGCGGGGCTTGCAGGGCCTGCACGACGCGCGGGCTGACCCCCTGCTGTTGAAGCACGATCAAATCGTTGGGCCGAAGCGGAGCCGCCGAACCGTGATTGTGAACGTGCGTCACGATGATATCTTCGGCCACGCCCGCGCGGCTCATGCCGATCACGTCGTCGATCGTCACGGCGCCGGTCGGCGCGGGACGCCCCAGCCGGGCGGCGATTTCCGCGCGGTTGTTGGCTTCGATTTCGTCGAGGCTGCCGCCGACGGCCGCGCCACTCAACGCGCCCACGCCGGCGCCGATGGCGGCCCCGGCGCCGGGATGGCCACTGGCGCCGCCGACCAACGCGCTGAGCCCGCGCCGGTCAGGCCACCAAAAAGCGCACCCTGATCAGAGCGGTACGGAGATGCACAGCCAACAGCCAAGAGCAGGCAGGACAAACCGGCCCACACGGACCAGCTCGAGAATCGACGGTTCATGAATACCTTCCTTGAAGGAAGCCCATGGTCAACGTCGCCACGGAGACACTGGGCGAGAGCTTGCAAGCGGATGGACGGTTGTCGGGGCAGGTCGGAAAACGGGCGGGATGGTCCGTGAATTCGCCGTGCCGGTCAAGAGAAGTTGGGGCCAATAGATCGCGCGAACGGTTGCCGGAATGGGTGCCACTGCTTGCTTGTCAAGCAGTGTTTGCCCAGACTCTGCCCTGACACTGCTTGACAAGCAAGCAGTGGCACCCGACGAATGCCCGTACGCTTGCGTCACTGTGTCCGCCAAATGCTGGCACGCCGAAGCCATCAGGGCTGCGGGTGTTCGGCGCGCCATTGGCTCCAGTGTTTCAGGGCGGCCTCGCGATGGGCCTTCTCGGGGAACAACAGCGACGCCACCTGAAAGAACGGCTGCGGACTTGGCTGCGCCGTCGTGGCGCTGTAGTCGCGCGCAGGCTGGGCGGTCAGGTGCACCAGCACCGCCAGGGCGACGTCGCGGATTTGCAACTCGACCTGCCGCGGCGGATTGTTTACCTGCACCGTGGCGCAAGCAGTCGCGTCGGGCAAGAACTTCTCGGCCAGCGGCAAGTGCTCCTTGCCGCCGAAACGGCCAATGGCCAAAAGCGCGAACTGTCGGGCCTGCGCCGAACTGCTGTCGCTGGCCAGCACTTTGGTTGCCAGGCTCAGCGATTCGGCCTTCAATTCGTAGTAGGCGCCGAAGTTCAGGTTTTGTGCCGTCGAAGCCGGGCTGCTGTCTTTGACGATCCACAGGCCCAGCAGCTTCTTCATCATTCCCGACCAGGCGCCGGCGCGGATGTTTTTTTGAAACACCGGCTGGTAGATCATCGGGCTGTAGAGCTGCGCCCCCAGATGCTCATCGACGTCCACGCCGTCGGCCGAACCAACCCACAACAAACTGGCCAGCGTGCCCAACGACATCAGCTCGTCGTAACGCGAGACTTGCATCAGTTGTTGCAGCATCGCGTGGCAGCGCCCGTTGAGCGCTGCGCTGGCGATTTTTCCTCCCTTGACGCTGGCCGCCATTAGTTCCGGCTCGGCACGCTGCATTTCGACGAACAGCGCTCGGGCCTGGGGAGAGTCGCCAAACGTCGTGGTGAACTGCTGCCAACCGGGCAGCGTCTGCTTTTGACTGCCATCGAAATCGGCTGCGAATGCCGCCAGCCGGTCGCGAAAATCGGCCAGCGCAACGCTGGCCAGAACGGTACGCGCCCGGGTTCGCACCTCCGCGTCGTCGGCACTGCTGGCTTCGATCAGCGCGTCGCGCGTGGCGATGCCCAGCTGGGTCAACTGTCGCGACGCGCGCTCGCGTTCGACGAACACGGGAGAGCCCAACTGGCGAACCAGCCGCGGAATGTCGTCAGGCGCGGGTCGATCTTCGCCGGCTGCGGCCGGGCGGGAAGCGAAAACAAGAGCCGCGGCCGCCAGGCAGGCGCCGATCGATCGTGACCAGGATTCCTTGACCATGCAAATCTCCTGCGCCCGAGGTTCCCATCAATCCTGACCGAACCGCCGCGATCGTCGAGCCGGCGATACCGTCAGCGCGTCCAAGTTGCCTGGGCCATGCGCTCCATTGTAGTCGACGTCGCAACGAGCCGTCCAGATTGTTCCGAGGGACGTCAGGGCGTGAACGCGACCGCGGTCGTAATGCCCCGGAGTCGTCAGTTCTCGCGAAAAGGCTGCGACGCCTGGTAGAGCTTGATGCGGTCCCGGGTTGTATTGACCAACTGGGCATCGCCGGGGGACAGACGGATCATTTGCTCCGAGACCTTGATGGCCTCGTCGAATTGTCCGACCTCGGCGTAGGCCGTCGCCAGCGTTTCGAGGAAGTCGGTTTGCTTGTACTCGCCGAATTCGCAGGCCTGTTTCGCCCAATGCACGGCCTCGGCGCCATTGCGGAGGCGCGGGTCGGAGCTCGTGGCCAGAATCCAGGCCAGGTTGTTGGCCCACAAATAGTTGCCCGACTCGCGCGAGAGCTGCGGCTTCAACCGCAACGCCTGGCGAAAATGATCGGCCGCACGGGCGGCCTGTTTGATGATGAGCAGCTCCTGCGCCAGCCCGGCGTGCAGGATGGCGTCGTCGGGCGCGAGCTTGACGGCGGCCTCGTACGCTACCGCAGACTCAACGTGGCGCTGCTGGGTCATACGCACGCGGGCCAGCCCCCGATGGGCCGGCATGCACGTCTCGTCGATGCGCAGCGCTTGCTCATATTCGGCCGACGCCCGGTCGAGTTGTCCGGCTTTTGCCAGTTCGACGTGCAGCCTTGGGTTGTCGATTTCGTTTTCGAGATGTCGACCCAAGGCGACGTGGTAGTCGGTCGAGTTGTAGTCCAAGCCCAGCCGCGCGGCCAGCGTCTCGGTCCACTGCGGTCCGATCGCCGCGGCCAGCGCCGTGCTGGCCGCCTCGGATGCGGACAGCTGGCGAAACAAATGCAGCGGCGCGTCGAACTCCAATCGCAAATGCAAGTCGGTATTGAGCGCTTGCGAACTGTCTTGTGCGACCACCGCGCGGAGCTGCTCTTCACCCAATTGGTAGTGTTGCGCCAGGATCAAGCGCAAATCGGCGCCGCCGTACCAGGTCTTCAAATCCTTGGCGATCTCGGGCACGCCGTCGACGACCTTTTGCAGCGCCTCCAAGTTTTTCGCGTCCGGCATCAAGGGCTTGCGCGACGCCAGTAGCACCGTGTCGGCGCCGCCCAGCAACGTAATCACGCCGAAGTGCTCGAATTCTGAGCTCAGCGTGCGCACGATCATCAGGTAGTCGCTGAGCGTGAAATTGTAGGTTTGAATCCACTGCGCCAGCACGCCATCGTCGGAGAGATGCTCGCGCGCGGCCCGAAAAAACTCTTGCGTGAACAAGTTCGAAACGCCCGCCAGCCAAGGGTTCGACGGTTCGGAGATGATGAGGTGGTACTTTTTGTCGCCGCCCTGAATGGCCGTGCGGCCGTCGCCGAAAATCATCGAAAAGCGAGCCTGCGAGTCGATCTGTTGGGGTGAAAGCCGCTCGGAGGCCGGCAGCTCGGCATGATGGGCCTCCAGCCAGGCGCGGCTCTTTCGGTGTGGCGCGTAACTCGCGTCCGCGAAATATTCGGCGGCGGCGTAAACGGCCGGCTCAATCTCGCAACACGTCACCCGCGTGTCGGGAAACAGCAGGCTGCGGCCGCTCGTGCAGCCGCTGCCAAAGCCGATCACCAGCACTTCCTTGGCATCGTGCTTGAACATCCGTGGAAAGTACGCCAGCCCGACCTGGGTGACCATGTCGCCGGCGTCGGTGGCGTCGACTTTGCCATTCACCCGCAGGCTGGTAACCGTGCCGGCTTCGCGGGCGACAAATACGTCGGACGACGCGCCCTCGCAAAAATAAAGAGGCTCGATCGTTTCCATCCACTTCGGCCCAATGTCCTTGCCGGGGTATTTCAGGGCCGGATCGCCGTAAATGTAGAACCCCATGTTCGTGAGCCGAGGATCGGTCGGATGAGCAAGCACGATTACCGCCCCCAGCCCCATGACGGCCACGGCGCCCAGCAGCGCCAGATGGCGCTCGCCGCGCCAGGGCATGACCATCATCGCGGCCACGACATAGAGACCCGCCGAAAAAGCCACCGCGCCGGCGGTGCCGATCCAGGGAAACAGCAAGACCGCGGTCAGGCTGGCGCCGAGAATCGACCCAAGAGTGTTCCAGGCATAGATGTTGCCCACCGCGGCTCCTACCCGCGCCGCGCTGGCCCGCGTCAGGTGAACGAACAGCGGAAATAACACTCCCATCGCAACAGCGGGCAGAAACTCGAGCACCGCGCTGACGGTCACGCAATAAAACGCGTTCCAGAATGCGTCGCCGCGCAACGCGCGCACGCTCTGCGACGCGACCACCAGCGACAATGTCGGCAGCGCCAACGTGCCGATCAACGTACCGGCCAAAAGCACTCCGACCACGACGGCCGGCACCAGCGCCGACGAGGCCACGCGCCGCAGCAGCAAGTGGAAAATCAGGCTTCCCAGCGCAATGCCGACCAGCACGACGCACAGCGTCGCGGTGAATGCATACGTCGATCCGCCCAAAATCAAGGCCAACTGCCGAGTCCACGTCATTTCTAGAACCAGCGCGGCGCAGCCGGAGAAAATGGTCGCCACGTACAGGCCCGCCAGCGCCAGTGACCATGGACCCTTCAGCGCGGCTTCCGGCAAAGGCGCCGCTGGCCGCGCCGGTTCGCTCGCGACGGCGCGGCGACTTGCCGCGATCGAGATCGCGCCCAGCGCGATGTTGACCGTTGCCGTCAGATTGTTGGTCCACAACAGGCCGAGCCAGGGCAGCAGGTAGAATCCGGTCAGGTAACAGCCCCCAGCCGCGCCAAACGTGTTGATGGCATACAGCCAGCCTGTCGCCTGGTCGAGCGAGCCATCGCGGGCCGTCAGTTCGCGAATCAACAGCGGCAGCGTCCCTCCCATGAGCACACACGGAGGGCCGATGACCAGCACAGTCACGCAGAACTGGACCAGGAATCGCAACAGCGGTTGCTCGGGAATGTGCGAGTACAGCCCGACCGAGGCTTCGACCAGGGCCGCGATTTCGAACGGGATCACCAGCGCCAGCCCGCCGATCAGCAGTTCGCACACTCCGTACCAGCGCAACGGCCGCCGGGCACCATCGGCAAACCGGCCAAACAGATAGGCGCCCAGTCCCAGCCCGAACAGAAACGATCCGCCCACCGCGGCAAACGCCAGGCTCGTGCTTCCCCAAACATGCGAGAACCGCTTGAACCAGACCACTTGATAGGCCAGGCCCGTCGCGCCCGAAATGAAAAACAGCCGCGACGCCAGCCAGAACACGCGGGTTGAAACGGTCGAGAGAGTCTTCGGCGGCATAATCGTATGATTCGCGATCTCGTCGAGGCGGCAACTGGCCCAATGGCAGGCCTCGCCGCACGAGCGGCCATGATGAAACCCGTCGAGTCCTCGAACCTGCCGATACGTCAGTGCCGGGCCGTCGCGGGCACGGCCAGCGGCAGGCGCCGCCCTTGCCAAACGGCCAGCATGAGAAGCGTCCATCCCGGACAGCCAGGACCGATCTGTGGCCGAAATCTCATGTTAGTAGGGCTTCGGGAGGCTGTCTAGAACTAGCGAAAGTGGGTAGTGCGATGAGAGCAAGTAGCTGCCGGCTCGGGCGGCTTTCTTTTTGCGCTCGCCGAGTGCTAGGCCCAGCACTGGAAAAACATTAGGCCCTCTAGGATTCGAACCTGCGACCAAGGGATTAGGAGTCCCGCCGGCGCAAGAAAAGCTCGCGAAACCGCAAGATTGCGAGCGAGTGGACACAAAAATGGATACAACGCCGCACGATCCCGACTTGGCACGAGTTGTCGCGGCATAGCCAAAGCTGGCCGCACCGATTCGGCGGGCATTGCTGGCCCTAATCGGTGCGCGACGCCGATGGGTTCACATCCGACACTACCACTCGTTGAGGAACTCCAGGCGATCCTGCATCGCTTCGGCATCCAGACTGCGGGCCAAATGAAGCAAGCGGCGGAGCAGTTCTCCTATCGGGCGCTGGTTCGATACAATTATGCCCGCGTGGTGCCGGCCCCGACCAATCCATACCTTATGAAGCGCGGCGAAGTGATGCACGTTAAAGGTAATCAAAACGCGTCCCTCGTCGCTGGCCCACGCAATCTGAGATTCGTCGGACTCCGCGCGCCGGCCAGCCTCTGGTGTTGAGACCGTATCGAACCCTGCCTTGCGCATCGCGATTGCGGTCGCGCCGTACACATCTTCGTCCGTGAAGAAGCGAATCGCGCTCATGGAGGCGAGCCGCCAGCGTACCGGCCCTTGACGGTTGCTTCGTCGTCGGCGGCCAGGTCGGCTTCGATTTCGACGATATGCTCGTAGGCATAGGCTAGGGCGTCATGAACGTCGGCCGGAGTCAGGATCGGGAATTGTTGCACGATCTCTTCGACGCGCATTCCCTGCCGATAACAGACCAAAATGGTGACCACGCGAATGCGGGTCGAGGCGACCACGGCTTGTCCCCCGCAGCGCGCGGCATCTTTCTCGATATTTCGATAATCCAGCTTAGTCATGATCCGCTTTTCCGGGCTGCTCCGCTTGGTTCACAAGTATTTTATCCTACGCCAGTGGACCTCGCACGCCAATTCGCCAATCTCCGCCGCCTCCGTCGGAAACCAGGCCCTCTAGAACCCGAATCTGCAACCCGCGGATTATGAGTCCCTTGCTCGAACGAGCTGATTTACGGGCCCTATAATGGCCCCATGAGCGAAGGCACGCATCTGAGACTTCCTTGGTGGGTTGTTGTCCTGCGCCGAGGGAGAGACCGCAGCTGGAAGAGCCGCAGGCAAATGTCGCTCGATGCCTGGTTCTTTCTGTTGATTGGCATTGCCGTCTCAATCATCAGGGTGACGGCGGCAAACGCTCACGATCTAAACGTCCCTGCAATATGGGCTTTCAACGCATTCTTCTACAGCGCGTCGCTTTCGGACCTTCTCGCCATCCGCTGGATCGATAGGAAAAAGGCATGGCGCGACCCGGCGTGGGCACTACACGGGAAGATTCCAGACTGACCCACTCGCCGCAAGGGGCGTGACAGGCCGGCGGCCGGCCGGTGCACGGGGTCAAAAGGCGGGGCTGCGCCGGAGGGTGGACGGAGGGTGGCCAGAACGACGCGACGTAGCCCGAGGCGTCGGCGCGCTTGCTTGCGTTGGGCTTGGTGACACGATAGAATGCGGCCTGGGATTTGCGGCCGCTTGCAGCCTGACTGCTAAAGTGCCATCGCATTCCGGCGCGTATTCGCCGGAAGACGATTCAACTTGCAGAGTGAGCCGCGACTGCCTGGGGCAGGGTCGCGGTTTTTTTTTGCACGTTGAACGAGTCTCCGAGATCCATCCTCCTGTTGCGCCCGAAAACCCAACCGCGCGTCGGAGCAACCCGTGAGCGATCCACACGACCCTCGACCCGGCGATTCACCTCCGCCAGGATTCTCGACGATGGCGGTGCACGCCGGCGAAGAGCGGCAAAAGTTCGCCAATGCGATCACCGATCCGATCTTCTGCGCCTCGACCTACACCTTCGCCGACACGCAGTCGGTGATCGACTTCATCGAGCAGAAGCAGCCGCGCGAGGAATACGGCCGCTACGGCAACCCCAGCGAGAAGGTCGTCGAGCGCAAGCTGGCGGCGCTCGAAGGGGGCGAGATCGGCGCTGCTGTTCTCCAGCGGCATGGCGGCCATCGTCGGCCTGCTGATGGCCAAGCTCAACGCCGGCGACGAAGTCGTCTTCTTCGACGAGTGTTATCACCGCAGCCGCGAGTTTTGCACGCAAGCACCTGTCGCGCTTCGGCGTCGACGACGCGCCAGGTGCCGGCCTGCGACTACGACGCGATGGAAGCCGCCATCACGCCGCGCACGCGGCTGCTGGTCAGCGAATCGCCGACCAATCCGCACCTGAGCGTCGTCGATCTGGAGCGGTTCGCCGCGCTCGGCGCGCAAGCACGGCGTCGAAACGCTGATCGATGCCACGCTGGCCACGCCCTACAACCTGCGGCCGATCGCCGCCGGCATCGACTACGTGCTGCACTCGGCCACCAAGTACCTGGCCGGCCACAACGACCTGCTGGCCGGCGTGCATCGTCGGCTCGACGCGAAAAGCTGGAGCCGGTCCGCAAGCTGCGCGGCATCATGGGCAGCGTCAACTCGCCGCACAACATCTATCTGCTGGCCCGCGGGCTGAAAACGTTCGAGCTGCGGATGCAGCGGCACAACGAAAACGGCCTGGCCGTGGCCGAGTTCCTGGCCGTCGCATCCGCGGATCGAGCGGGTCTACTATCCGGGCCTGGCAGTC
This sequence comes from uncultured Planctomycetia bacterium, assembly GCA_963801675.1. GTDB lineage: Bacteria > Planctomycetota > Planctomycetia > Pirellulales > PALSA-1355 > PALSA-1355. The sequence continues at coordinate 3,914,114 of CAWDFN010000001.1, read as the reverse complement.
GCATCCCGTATCACGAAGTGGCCAAGCGCACGATGCGCGGCTTCGGCGGCCTGGTGACGTTCCTGGTCAAGGATGCCGATTGGCGGCAGACGGCCGCCGTGGTCGACGCGGTGCGCATTCCGCGGATCGCGCCCAGCCTGGGCGGCGTCGAATCGCTGATCGAGCAGCCGCTGGTGATGAGCTACTACGAGTGCACGCCGGAAGAGCGCCAGCAGTACGGCATTCCCGACAACATGATCCGCCTGGCCTGCGGCATCGAGAATTCGCGAAGACCTGGTGGCCGACCTGAAGCAGGCGTTGGACCGCTAAACGCACGTCACGTGGGAAGGCACCAGCGGCCATGCAATTTCGCACGCGAGCCATTCATGTCGGCAACGAGCCCGATCCGCAAACCGGCGCCGTCGTGCCGCCGATCCATCTGGCGGCCACGTTCGTCCAGCCAGGCGGCCGGCGAGTGGGGCGAGTTCGACTACTCGCGCAGCGGCAATCCCACGCGCAAGGCCTTCGAAACCACGCTCGCCGCGCTGGAAGGGGGCGTGGGCGCGCTTGGCCTTTTCCTCCGGCATGGCCGCCACGCATTGCGCCATGATGCTGCTGGCCAGCGGCGAGCACGTCCTGGCCGGCACCGATATCTACGGCGGCACCTATCGGCTGCTGCACAAAGTGCTCAACCGCGCCGGGCGTCGGCGTCATCGCTGGTGCCCAGCGGCGACCTGGCGGCCGTCGAGGCGGCCATCACGCCGCAACACCAAGATGCTGTGGATCGAATCGCCGGGCAATCCGCTGATGTCGATCACCGACATCGCGGCCTGCGCCGAAATTGCCCATCGGCACGGCGCTGCTGCTGGGCGTCGACAACACGTTCGCCACGCCGGTGCTGACGCGGCCGCTGGAGCTGGGCGCCGATATCGTGATGCACTCGGCCACCAAGTACATCGGCGGGCACAGCGACGTGTTGGGCGGCGCCCTGGTCGGTCAAGGACAAGGAGCTGTTCGATCGGCTTGTACTTCATGCAAAACGCCACCGGCGCCGTGATGGGCCCGCTGGAATCGTTTCTCTGCTCGCGCGGACTCAAGACGCTCGAGCTGCGCGTCCGCGAGCAGTCGCGCACCGCCGCGCGGATTGCCGATTGGCTGGCCGCCGACCGCGCGTGTCGCGCGAGTCGCGTTATCCCGGCCGGGCCGACCATCCCGGCCACGCGATGGCGCAGCGGCAAATGGACGGCGCGTTCGGCGCCATGCTCAGCTTCGAGATTCGCGGCGATTTTGCCGCCGCCAAGCGGTTGGCCGAATCGACCCAGCTGTTCCAACTGGCCGTCAGCCTGGGCGCCGTCGAATCGCTGATCGAGCAGCCAGCGTCGATGTCGCACGCCAGCTACCGCCGCGACGAGCGGCTGGCCCACGGCATCAGCGACGAGCTGATTCGACTGTCCGTCGGCCTGGAAGCCTTCGAAGACCTGCGCGACGACCTCGATCAGGCCTTGGCGAACGCGCTGGACCGACGTGCGTAAATGTGGTTATCCTTATTGACGCCCAGGACAGCCTTTGGGGGTGGCACCGACAATTCGTTGTCAGTGTTGCGAAGCAATAAGAGGCGCTTAACGGCGGTCCGCGCAACTCACCAGAGCCTCTTGCCCCTTCGGGACCCAGACAACAAGTTGTCTGGGCCACCCACGCGTACACGCCAGCAAGCCGGCGCCAGCACTCCGAGCGGACTCGGATAGCTGGGGAAACTTTTCCGATTTTAGCGGAAGTTCCGGTTAGGCGAATTCCGATAGATGGTCTCGGATCGCTCCGGCTCTGCGCGCGCCTTGCGCGGCGGAAGCTCAGCGGGGTTTGAAACTGGGTAAACGATGACGACCGCCTGGCGCCTACGAATCTTGAAAAGCCTGCTGCTGCTGATCGGCGCTTGCGCCGTCGGCGCCTTTGGGGTGCGCGGCCCGCGGCCAGGCGTTTCAGTATGAGGCGAAACCCCGCGTTGCCATGGGTGGTATGTCGTATTCGTCGCCCGATCCGGCCCCGACGATGATGGTGCCCTCCGAGGCGGTCGGCGCGCCGCTTGGCAAGCGAAACTATTTTGATCGACGCTACGGGACGCGCGTTGCGCAACGTCCCGCCGGCGAATCGATCGCGCCGAGCTCACGCAGCCGCGTCCGCTCGTGGCGCACCAGCGCGCCTGAGCCGATCACGATGGGAAAACCGGCCGGGCCGCCGATGGAAGAACTGCCCCCCGGCATGCCGCAAGACTCGGTCGAGGGCGACTGGGGCTACGGTCCGCCCCCGAGCGGCGAGTTCGGCGATCCCATGGAAGGCCCGTTTGACGACGATTGCGGCGACGACTGCGACGAGCCCAATGACCGCCTGTTTCCCTGCATCCGCAATTGGTACCACCACTCGATCCTGTTCCAACCCCAGACCTGGCAGAACTTCAACGAGTTCGGCGGCGTGCAAGCCTTCAAGAGCCCCGTCGACCTGGGCGTGAACGGGAATTTCGGTTTTCACAAAGGCATCAACTACGGCGCGCCCCTTTTGGAAAGCCTGAGCGTCGGCTTTCAGATCGGCGCGCTCATCGCGGTGAGCGACTTCGAGGGCGGCGCCGGCGTCGTCAATCACCAACGCGATCAATACTTCGTCACCGGCGGATTGTTTCGCCGCGCCACCTGCAACGACGGCTTCCAAACCGGCGTCGTGCTCGATTATCTGCGCGACAATTTTTACGTCGGCATGAACATCCTGCAGATTCGGGCCGAACTGAGCTATCTTCGCTACTGCAACGAAGTCGGTTTCTGGACCGCCGTTCACACCAACACCGATACGCAAACCGCGCCCTCGTTCTTGCAGCAAAGCACCGTCACGTGGCAAGCAAACAACCAGTACAACCTGTTCTTTCGCCGCCGCTTCTGCAATGGCGGCTTCGGCCGGATGTGGATCGGCATGACCAACTACGGCGACGTCCTGTTCGGCAGCGACGCCACCGCGGTTCTCTCGGAGACTTGGGCTCTGCAGGCTGCGTACAACTACCTGCTGCCGAAGCAGGACCCGACGATCCCCAACGCCATCAAGGAAACGTGGGGAGTGAACTTCAGTCTGGTCTGGTACCCCGGACACAAGGTGCCCGACGGCTGCTTCAGCCCCTACCGCCCGCTGTTCACCGTGGCCGACAACAGCGCTGTTGTTGATGCAGCAGTAACGAACGCGGCGGTCAACTTCCAGGCGCTGACGTCTTCGTGTGCGCCGACGTGCTTCCAACTGGCGGCCTCTTCGCCGTCGAGCCGCAGCGTCAGGCATTTGGCGCTGCCGCCGGCTTTGACGAACTCGTCCAGCGGCGTTTCGCGCGGCGCGAAGCCGCGATCGCGAAGCGGCTGCGTGCAGCTCGGGGCAGCCGGTGTTGGTGATCACCGTGCGGCCGACCACGACCGCGTTGCAGGCGAAGCGCTGGGCTTCGTCGGCGCTGACGGCGATCAACTCGTCGACGCGCTTCGGCCAGGGCCCGGCGGCCGTAGTCGTCGAACGCCGGCGGGATAGTAGATCGCCACGCCCGGCGCCAGCGGGCAGAAGCACGTGTCGAGGTGGTAGTAGTAGCGGATCGACCAGCTCCAGCGGAATCACGCGGCAGCCGAGCATCGCGCCGATCTGCTGGTGGCCGCGGGCGTCGCTGCGAATGCGATAGCCGGCAAACAGCGTGTCGCCGCAGAACAGCGCGTCGCCGGCCCCTTCGAAGTAAACGTCCTCGGGCAAGATGGCGAACCGTCGAAGCCGGCCGCCGCCAGCCAGGCCTCGTCGTAGGCTCTCTTCGCCCTGCCGCTGCGGATGGCGGAAGCGAGCCAGCACCGCCGCGTCGCGAATAGATCAGGGCCGCGTTGGCCGTGAACACCAGGTCGGGCAGGCCCGGCACCGGCGTCAGCAGTCGAAATCTTCGCGCCGGCCTGCTTCGAGCAGCGTCGCGCAAGTCGGTCCACTGCCGCGACGGCCTGCGCGTGATCGGCCTGCCGCTGCCGGCTCATCCAGGGATTGATCTCGTACTCGATCCCGTAGTAGTCGGGCGGGCACATCAGGATGTGCGGCAGGGCGACAGGCAGTTCGATGGCCGAGGCGCGGCTGGCTGCGGCGTCCGGCGGTTTCATGCGTCGCGTTCCAGAGCCGTCCAGTTCCAGCACCAAGCGCCCGCAGGAACGGCTCGACGTCGGTCACCAGGCCGACGGTCTGGAACGAGCCGCGGTCGTTCAGCTTGATCACCGTCGAGGGATTGATGTCGACGCAGACCACCTTCACCCAGGCCGGCAGCAGATTGCCGACGGCGATCGAGTGCAGCGTCGTGGCGATCATCAGGCAAAACGTGACGCCGCGAATCTGCTCGCGCATCTGCCGCTGGGCTTCCAGCACGTCGGTGATCACCTCGGGCAGCGGCCCGTCGTCGCGGATGCTGCCGGCCAGCAGGAAATCGACGTCGTGCTTGACGCACTCGTACATGATGCCCGAGGTGAGCACGCCCGGTCTCGACGGCCTGGCGGATGCCGCCGGCGCGGCGGATGCGGTTGATCGCCCGCAGATGATGCTCGTGCCCCGCTTCGGCCAGATCGCCGCGCTCCAGGTGCACGCCCAGGCTGGTGCCGAACAGCGCCTGCTCGATGTCGTGCGTGGCCAGGGCGTTGCCGGCGAACAGCATGTCGACGTAGCCGCCGCGAATCAGCTGGCACAGGTGCTCGCCGCTGCCGGTGTGCACGATCGCCGGGCCGCCGACCAGCAGCGTCTTGCCGCCGCTCGCGTCGGTTCGTGAACAGCTCGTGGGCGATCTGCCGGATGGCGACCCCCTTGGGCTTCTCGGTCGAGACGGTGCTGGCCATGAACTCGAACGACTTGCCGCTCGGCCGACCGCTCTTCGGGAAACACGCGCACGCCGGCGTGGCCGACGACGATCGGCGTGCCGCGGACGACGTCGGTCATCGGCACGCAGCGGGCCGCTGCGCGTCTGGCGGTCGACGACGATGCCGCAATCCATTTCCTGGTCGGCCACTTCGATCCACTGCCCGCCGAGGCGAACTTCGGTGCGCTGGTTGGTCGTGCTGTAAAAGCCCTCCGGGAAAGCGCCGTCCATGTCGGCCGCGACCGAGCTGGCAGTCGTGCTGCGCGGTGGGCACGGCGCCGTGATCGGCGATCTGGCCAAGGATGTCGCTCAGCAGCTCGGCAGTCGCGGCCCGAACTTCGACCAGCGCGTAGCTGGGATCGTTGCGGGCCTGGCCGATCGTGATCTTCTTGATGCGAAACGCGCCGCCGGCGGCGGTGATCAGGTCGAGCACCTTGGGCAGGATCAGGCTGTCGATGATGTGGCCGGCGATTTGCACGTCCTCGACGAATTCAGCCGTGTCCTGGTTTTCAGCCGGACGAAGAGTAGCCATCTTGAGCCTGTCGGGGTGCTGATTTTCGGCGGCAGTCGAGAACAGCGGGAGGTCGCCGCGCTCGGCCAATTGCTCAATTGTACGGCGGCCTGGGCCATGCGACCAAGCTCGCCTCGCGCGGCGTCGAGGCCAGCGACCTTTCCAGCGTCCGCGGGAGCCCCTATACTACAGGCTCTTGTAGGACCGGGCGGCGTCTTTCGTTTCAGCCCAGCAATTCGAAATCTTCGGTACATTCCCGATATGAGTAACCCCGACCATTGGAAATCGATCGCGTCGTCACTGGGCGCCGAAGTGCCGGCCGAATCTCCCCCCTCTGAAGCAAAGCCCGTGGCCAAAGCGCCTTCGCCACCCGCTCGACCGGCCGCGGCGGCCAAAAAACCGGCCCCGCAAGCGGCCGCCGATTGGGGTCAACTGGCGAGTCAATTGGGGATCGCTCCGACCCAGCCATCTCAGCCGGCGGCCGCGTCGGCCGAGAGTCGACCGCAGCGCGAACGGCCGCCCGAGGCGCGCCAGCCGCGTCCGCCGGCTCGCGAGCCCGAGCGCCGACACGAACCACCCCCGCGCCGCGGCGAACCGCAACAGCGCCGCGGCGAACGCGAGCGCCCACCCGAGCCGCAGCAGCGACATCTGGACGCCGGCCGGCCAGACGCCGGTCCCGCGGAAGCGTTTCGCCGGGAGATCGTCGAAGAATTCATCGCCGATGAGGTTGGCGACGACGACATCATCGACGCCGAGCTGGTCGAAGAAGCGGGAGGATTGAATCCGCCCTCGCGAGTCGACGACGAAGAGCGTCCCATCCGCAAGCGACGACGACGCCGGCGCGGCGGACGGCGCTCGAAGCGCGAGCGACAGCCGGGCGATGCAGAACCCTCGCGCGAAGCAGCCGATGACTCCGGAGACGCTTCCGACGCGGTAGCCGACGCGCCCTCGCTCGAAGAGCACGAAGCATCGACGGCCGGGCCCACCGAAGAACGGGAGCGCACGGGCCGACCCAAGCGCCGCCGACGACGAGGCTCCGGACGCGGCCGCGACAAGCAGCGCGCCGGCGACGAGCCCCGTAGTGAACGGCCCAGGAAGGCGGTTGACCGCGTTCCCGACGAAGACGATCGCGATCTCGACGCACACGGCGCCGACGACATGAGCGCGGAAGACCGCGGCAGCGACGACGACACGGATATCGAGTCGGAAGAATACGCGGGCGTAACCAGTGGCGGCGACGCCGGCGACGAGGAGGAGGCCGGCGAGGCTTCGCTCGACAAGAACAGCCATCGCGCGATCCCCGCCTGGGAAGAAGCGATTGGTTACATCATTTCGGTCAACATGGAATCCCGCGCCAAAAATCCCAAGGCCGGCGCGCCGCGCGGGCGCGGCCGTGGGCGCGGCGGACGCGGCACTTCGCGCGGCAACAATCATCGCCGCCCCTCGTAGCCGCCATGCACCGCCACCTTCTGAGTGCGATTCTGCTGCTGGCCGCGGCCGGTTGCAATTCCGATCCGCCGACCCCCGCGCCGGCCCCTGCGGCACCGACCGCCAGCGGTGAAAAACACTTTCGGATCGCGGTCATTCCCAAGGGCACGACGCACGTGTTTTGGAAGTCGGTTCACGCCGGCGCGCTCAAGGCGGCGCGACGAGCTGGGCAACGTCGACATTCTCTGGAGGGGAGCCCTTCTGGAAAACGACCGCGAGGGCCAGATCAACGTCGTCGGCGATTTCATCGCCCAGGGCGTCGACGGGATCGTCCTGGCCCCCTTGGACTCGACGGCGCTGGTGCCCTCGGTCGCCAACGCTCGCAGCGCCGGCATTCCCACCGTCATCTTCGACAGCGGCCTGTCCGACGAGTCGATCATCGTCAGCTACGTGGCCACCGACAACTATCGCGGCGGGGCGCTGGCCGCGCGCGAAATCGGCAACCGCCTGCACGGCAAAGGCAACGTCATCCTGCTGCGCTACAACGTCGGCAGCGAGAGCACCGAACAGCGCGAACAAGGGTTTTTGGATACTCTGCGCAAGGAGTATCCCGACATGAAAATACTATCGGACGATCAATACTCGGGCACCACCGCCTTGGAAGCGCAAAACAAGGCCCTGCAGCTTTGCAACCAATTCGGCGACAAGCTCAACGGTTTCTTTTCGGTGTGCGAGCCCGACACGATGGGCGTCCTGGGGGCGCTGGAGCAAGAAGGCCTGGCCGGCAAGGTGACGTTCATCGGGTTCGATCCCGGGCCGCAACTGGTGCCGGCGATGGCCGAACGGAAAATCCACGGCCTGGTGCTGCAAGATCCCGTGGCGATGGGCTATCTCAGCGTCAAGGCCCTGGTTGGGCACTTGCGGGGAGAAAAGGTCGACAAGCGAATCAACACCGGCGAGGTGATGGCCACGCCCGAAAACATGAACAGCCCAGAAATGAAGAAGCTGCTCGACCCCGAACAAGCCGATTGACGCACGTGACGCCCATGCAAACCGCGCTGCTGCGGATGGCCGACATCGGCAAGAGCTTTGGCGCGACGCACGCGCTGGCCGGAGTGTCGCTTGAAGCCCGCGGCGGCGAAGTTCTGGCGCTGATCGGCGAAAACGGCGCCGGCAAAAGCACGCTGATGAAGATCCTCAGCGGCGCGATCTCGCCCGATCGTGGGCAGATGGAACTGGCCGGCCGCCGCTACGCTCCCAAAGGCCCGCACGCCGCTCGCACCGTCGGAGTGGCCATGATCTACCAGGAGCTGACGCTGGCGCCGGAGCTCAACGTCGTCGAGAACGTGATGCTCGGCCGCGAACGGCATCGCTTCGGCGTGGTGCGCCGCGCCGAACAACGCACGCGCGTGATCTGGGCGCTCGAACGATTGGGCCGTGCCGATCTGTCGTTGGATGTTCCGGTTGGACAACTTTCAGTGGCTGATCAGCAAGTAGTCGAGATCGCCCGCGCGCTGGCCATCGAAGCCAAGGTCATCGTGTTCGACGAACCGACCAGCTCCTTGACGCAACACGACGTCGACAACTTGTTTCGCGTCATCGGAAATCTTAAGTCCCAGGGTATGGCGGTCATTTACATCAGCCACTTCCTCGAAGAGATACGCCGCGTTGCCGACCGCTACACGGTGCTGCGCGACGGAACCGTGGCGGGCGGAGGATCGCTGGCCGGCACGAGCGAAGCCGACATCGTTTCGCTGATGGTGGGCAGAAACGTTGACGAATTGTTCCCCTCGGTCGATCACACTCCCGGCGAAGTGATCCTCTCGCTCGAGTCGCTGGCCGGCCGAACGACGCCCAGCGACGTGTCGTTCGAGTTGCGGCGGGGCGAAATTCTGGGCATCGCCGGGCTGGTCGGCGCCGGACGCACCGAGCTGCTGCGATGCCTGCTGGCGCTCGACCCGATCGCCGGCGGCCGTGTGCGCATGTTCGGTACGACGCCCCGCGCGACGCCGCATGCCCGCATCGCCGCCGGCATGGGACTCGTCTCCGAGGATCGCAAGGGCGAAGGATTGGCTCAGCGCGAAACGATCGCCGACAACATCACCTACAGCCGGCTCGGCCCCTATAGCCGGTTGGGATGGCTCAATCTGCGGCGACGCCGCGCGGCCGTGCAAGACTGGATGCGACGGCTCAACGTGAAAGCCCGTTCGAGCGAGCAACTCGTCGAGCACCTCTCGGGCGGCAACCAGCAGAAGGTGGCGCTGGCGCGCGTGCTGCATCAGGACGCCGACGTGCTCTTGCTCGACGAGCCGACGCGCGGCATCGACGTGGGCACGAAGTCGGAGATTTATCGGCTGATGGCCCAGTTGGCGGCCGAGGGCAAGGCGATTATCTTCGTAAGTTCCTATTTCACCGAACTGCTGAGCGTTTGCGACCGCGTGGCCGTGATGGCCCGCGGCCGGCTGCGCGAGATTCGGCCGGCGCGCGAGTGGACCGGCGCGTCGATCTTGAGCTGCGCATTGGGCGTGGATCGAGCAAGCGAATGAATCGAGCCAGCACGGAACCGGCCCTGGGCATGGCGCGGCGCGGCGGCAATTTTCTGCGCAGCGTCGTGGGGCCTTTTCTGGCGCTGGTGCTGGTCGTCGGAATGTTCACGATCGCCGATAACCTGCAAGTCGACGGCGGCAAGTTCGCCACGCTCAAGAACGCGCAAAACGTGCTGGTGCAGTCGGCCATGGTGGCCGTGGCGGCGCTGGGCATGACGATGATCATCATCTCTGGCGGCATCGACCTGTCGGCCGGCACGACCATGGCGCTGGCCGGCACGGTCCTGGCCTGGTTCTTGCGCGACGGCTATTCCCCCGCGGTGGCCGTGGCCGCCTGCCTGGGCATCGGCTGCGTGGCCGGCTTCGTCAACGGCTCGCTCATCAGCTTGCTGCGCGTGGTGCCGTTTATCGTGACGTTGGGCACCATGACGATCTACCTGGGAACCGCCAAGCTCATCGGCCACAACACCATGGTTCGACCCGCGCCGGCGCAGGTGCCGGCCTGGATGCGCGACCTGTTGCAGCCCACTCCGCGGGCACCCTACGAATGGATGGTCTTTTCGCCCGGCGTATGGCTGCTGGTGGCTCTGGCAATCGTGGTTTCGCTCGTACTGCGCTACACCGTTTTTGGCCGGCACGTGTTCGCCGTCGGGTCGAACGAGTCGACCGCCCGGCTGTGCGGCATCAACGTGCCCCTGACGCGAATCCTGGTCTACGCGATCGCCGGATTATTCGTGGGCATGGCCGGATTATTGCAGTTTGGCCGCCTGACCATCGGCGACCCGACTTCCGGCACCGGCAAGGAATTGCAGATCATCGCGGCGGTGGTGATCGGCGGCGGCAGTCTCAACGGCGGACGGGGATCGATTTTGGGCACCTTGACCGGCGCGCTCATCATGCAAGTAATATCCAGTGGCTGCACCGCGCTGCAACAACCCAATCCGATCCAGGAAATCATCGTCGGATCGATCATCGTGGCCGCCGTGACGGTTGATCAGATCCGCCAGCGCCGGTTGGCCGCGTAAAAATTGGAACGGTGAATGACCTACACTAACCCGACGCGCCACCGAGGGAAAAAATAGGAAGAGACCCTCGCTTGCGCGTCGGGTTAGTGTGAGCCCGCTTAACGAGGTCTCCACGTGCATTATCAGCAGTTGCTCGAGACGCTTCGCAAGGCTTTTCCGCAGCCGATCTCCGACCCGGTTCACGACGGCTATGTCGTGTTCTCGATCCTGCGGGCGCTCGACCAGGTCGACGCGCTGAAATCGCAGGCGCCGATCCTGGGCACGCCCACCGAGCCGAATTATCCGCGAGCCAAGAGCGAGCGCGTCCATGAAAAGGGGCGCGTGCTGGAATCGGTCATCCCCGAGCTGGTCAGCTATCTGCAAGGCATGTTCATCTGGGGCCATCCGCGCAGCCAGATCAACGTGGTGCCCAATCCGTCGATCGCCAGCATTATTGGCGTGCTGCTTCCGCTGACGTACAACCCGAATCTGTGCAGCGACGAAAGCGGTCGGCTCTTCTCCGAGGCCGAAGTGCGGGCCACGGCGATGGCCGCCGACCTGGTCGGCTACGATCCCGCTCGTGCCGGCGGCGTGTTCACGTTCGGCGGCACCGGTTGCAATGCTGTACGGCGTGAAAGTCGGGCTGGAAAAAGCCGTGCCCGGCGCGGGTCGCGCGGGTCTGAAACAGGACGCGGTGATTCTCGCCTCGCAGCACAGCCACTACTCATGCCTCAACGTCGCCAGTTGGCTGGGCATCGGCCAGGACAACGTCGTGCTGGTGCCGACGCACCTGGACAACTCGATCCAGATTCCGGCGCTGGAAAAGGCGGCCCGCGAAGCGCTGACCGCCGGCAAGAAAATCGCCGCCATCGTGGCCACGATGGGTTCGACCGACGCCTTCGGCATCGACGACTTGCAGGCCGTCGACGCCGTGCGGCGACGTCTGGCCGAGGAGTTCGCCCTGCCCTACCTGCCGCACTTGCACGCCGACGCCGTGATCGGCTGGGCCTGGAGCGTGTTCAACGACTACGACTTTTTGCAAAACCCGCTGGGGTTTCGCGGCCGCACGGTGCGCGCCCTGGCGGCGGCGCAGCACGACATACAGCATTTGCGGCTGGCCGATTCGATCGGCATCGACTTCCACAAGACCGGCTACACGCCCTATCTTTCGTCGCTGGTGCTGTTTCGCGAGGCCAGCCAATTCGATTTGATCGCCCGCAGCCGCGACACGATGCCCTATCTCTACCAGTCGGGCGAACTTCATCCCGGCATGTACACGCTCGAGACGACGCGCAGCGGCATGGGCCCGATGGCGGCGCTGGCCAATTTGCTGCTGTTCGGCAAGGAGGGCTATCGCACGCTGCTGGGGCACGCGGTGGAAATGGCCGAAGTGCTGCGCGAAATGATCGAGTCGCATCCCAACCTGACGGTGCTCAACGGCGAAAACGTCGGCCCGGTCACGCTGTTTCGCGCCTATCCCGACGGCGTCGACACGTTCAGCGTCAAAGCCCGCGAGCGGAGCGAAGAGGGCTATCGCGAGCAGGTGTTGGCGCACAACGAGTACAACCGCCGCATCTTCGAGCGCGTCCACGCGGGGGCTCTGGCCGGCGAGGGCGTCGCCATCTCGCTGACCAACTGCTACCGTCAGACCGACTTCGGCGACCCGATCGTAGCCCTCAAGTCGTACGTGCTGTCCCCCTTCGCCGACGAAGACCGCATGCACTCGATCGTAACCCACGTCGTGGCCGCGCGGCAGGACGTGGATCATGCAACGAGATGACGGGGCAACGCCCCGGCGCCCTACCGCGCCTCAATCGCCCGGGCCAGCGGGCGCAAGATGCTGTCGGCGACGTGGTTTTCGACCATGTCGTGGCAGACTTTGGCCAGACTTTCCAGCGTTTGCACGAAGCTGGTGCCGGGGGGCAGACCGCCATAGCGGCGGGCGGTGACGTAGACGCTCAACTGCTCCTCGGGAAAATCGCCCGTGCGCACCTGATAGGCGTTGGTCCGCGTTTCGATGCTCAAGCGGCACTGCATGCGGCACTCCTCGTCGAGCGCCAGCGTGATCGTCGGCTCGTAATTGACGATCGTGGCGTGCGGCGCCTCGAGCATTCGCTCCAGGGCCGGGTTGAGGCCCAACGCCTCGGCCACCAGCTGGTTGTGGTTGCCGCGATACGTAAAGTCGAAGCCGAACAGCAAGTCGATCGCTTCGCAATCGATCGTGCTTAGCGACAGCATGAAGGGAGCCAGGTCGAGCACCAGGCGATGCTGTTCCAGGGCGTCCTCGACCGAGCCGGGATTCACCTGGCCCGAGCATAGCCGACGGGTTTCGACCGTGGTCCAGCGATAATGCCCCTGCTCCTTGTCTTCCTCGAGAATGAAGTCCCCCTTCTCGCGGCAATAGAAGTTGCGCATGGTGGGGTATTTTTTTTGCACCCGCTCGAAGAATTGCAAAATCGATTCGCGGTTGCTCGGCAGCTCCATCTCGGTGCTGAGATTCATGTTGACGTAAAAGTCGTCACTCAAGGAACTGTACGGATTCATCAAGAGGTCCCTTGTGGATCTTGCGGACGAGGCGGCAATACGCGGCCCCGACACGGCAGCTTGCCACGCATCGGGTTCAGTATAGAATGACCCTTCCAAAGCTGTCAAAGCCCACGCGCGGCCAGCCGGGGCGGGAACGCCGGCCGTCAATTCAAATACGGAGAAACCAACATGTCACCCCAGCGCCCGCTGCAAGTTGTGGCTTTTGACACCGATTTGGGCTGGATGGCCGTCATCGGCAGCGGGCGAACTGTCCGCCAACTCGTCTTCGCCCACGCCAGCAAGGCGGCGGCGCTGGCCGCGCTGGATCGCACGTTGCTTGCCAAAGCCACGCCGGGCGACTGGTGCCCCGGACTGGTCGAGAAGCTGCGGGAGTATTCCGAGGGCATGGTCACCGATTTTCGAGACGTCGAGGTCGACTTCGATCACTTAACCCCCTTCCAGCGGCGCGTCATGAAGCACTGCCGCGCGATCGGCTACGGCGATACTCGCAGCTACGGCGACCTGGCCGCGGCCAGCGGATCGGCCCGTGCGGCCCGCGCGGTGGGCAACACGATGGCCGGCAATCGCGTTCCCCTGATCGTGCCTTGCCACCGCGTCATCAATTCCGACGGCACCACCGGCGCCTTCTCGTCGCCCGACGGCCCGGCAATGAAAGTCCGACTGCTGGCGATGGAATCGCACGGCGGAGCCGCGCCGGTTTCGACGAAGCGGGCCGCCAAGACGCGCATCACATCGCTGGCGGCAAACTGAATTTGCCGATTCGACCGAATCGATGCAGCCACGGCACCGTCGTTATGGCTTCGCATTCCGGGTTATAATCACCCGAATGGAAGACACGCCCATCAAACGCCGCCGCTGGTTGACGTACAGCCTGCGCTCGCTGTTGGTCGTCGTGACGCTGCTGTGCGTCTGGCTGGGGGTCGTTACCAAACGGGTCGTCGACCAGCGCCGCGCCGCGGCCGCGATCGCGCGAGCGGGGGGTTACTTCGCGTACGACGATCACTCGCACGACCCGTTTGCAGACCCGCCGGCGTCGCCGAGATGGTTGCCGGGCTCGTTGCGACAACTCATTGGCGACGACTACTTCCGTTCCATCGTCGAGATAGTGTTTCAGCCGGGCGATTTTGGCGAGCAGTCGCCGCAGTCGACAAAACGCTCGGTCGACGACACCCTGGAGTTGATTGGCAAGCTGCCCCAGCTGAATTTCCTCCGCGTGGACAAACATTCTCCCACCGATCGGGGCCTGCGCGGTTTGCGAGGCCTCGCCAAACTCGACGCGATCTACGTGAATGGTTCGAACGTGACCGACGCCGGGCTCGAGCAGTTGCGAGGTCTTACGCGGCTCACCCGGCTTTCGCTGAGTTCGGGCGTCGATGAGTCGGCGATGTCCGACGCGGGGCTCGCGCACCTCCAAGGACTGACGCGCCTGAAGTATCTGGATCTTGACGGCTCGCGAGTCTCCGGCCTGGGCCTGTTGCAACTGTCCGCTGCGCCGCTTGATATGCTGTACCTGAACCGGACGCCGCTGACCGACGCCGGCCTAGAAGCGCTCAAGCACTTTCCGAATCTCCGCAATCTCGGGCTGTCGAAAACCCAAGTCACCGACGCGGGAATGAAATGCCTGGCGTCGCTCAGCCACTTGGACTTCCTGGAACTCAACGGCACCCACGTCACCGACGAAGGTGTCGCTCTGCTGGGAGCCCTGCCCAAGCTGAACGTTTTGAACCTGAACCATACCAACGTAACGGGCAGCGGATTGCAAGGATTTCCCAACCTCGAATACCTCGACCTCAGCCACACGCAATTCTCCGACGACAACATCAGGCACATCGGTGCACTGCGCAAACTTCGCCGGCTCAAGCTCGATGCAACCCAAGTCACCGACGCCATCATCCCGGTCCTGCAAGGCTTGAATCTGGACCAGCTGTGGCTGCAAAACACGCCGGTCACCGCTTCCGCCGCCGAAGAGCTCCGCAAATCGAACGCCCGAGAGATCATGATCCTCACCGGCAATTCCGCGCCGCGGTAGGACCTTAAGAACCGCAGACTGGCACCATGGCCGATCTGAACGAAATGTCCGTCAAGCGCCGCCGCTGGTGGCGCTACAGCCTGCGCACGATGCTGGTCGTCGTGACGCTACTGTGCGTCTGGCTAGGCATCGTCAGCAAGTGGGCGATCGACCAGCGCCGGATCGTTGCGGTGATTAAAGAGACGGGCGGAATCGTGGAGTATGACTACGACGAAGATGATCCCTTTGGCGAAGCGGCAACGCCGAACTGGCTGGAGGAGCCAATCGGCGTCGATTATTTCCATACTGTCACCCTTGTTCAAATTCCAGCCATGAGCGGGCCTGAGCGAGGGCGGGCGTCAACAGGTAGCGCGATCGACGGCAACATCGAACTCATTGGAAAGCTGCCTGCGCTCCGGTATCTGTTCCTGCAAGATTATTCCGTACGAGACCACGAGGTGCGCGTCCTGGGACGGCTTACTCACCTGGTCGAACTCCATTTGGACGTCTCGGACGTGAGCGACAGTGGGCTTGAGCACTTGCGCGATCTCAAGCAACTCACTAAGCTGTCGCTGCGTTCCTCCGGCCGTGAGTCGGCGATCGCGGACGCCGGACTGGCACATCTCAATGGACTCAGAAAACTCGATTACCTCGACGTCGGCGGCACGCAAGTCACAGGCACGGGCCTGGCATATTTGTCTGGCGCGCCACTTAAACAGATCGAATTGGATGGGACGCCTTTCAACGATGCGGGACTAAGGACGCTTCAAATACTTCCTAAGCTCGAATCGCTCACTTTGAGTGAAACTCAAGTCACCGATGCCGGTCTCCCGTTGTTGCGAGCGCTGCCGAAACTGGCAGAATTGTCGCTGAACAACACGAATGTGACGGGCAGTGGGCTGGAAGGACTCAAGACGCTCGAGACGCTTTGTCTCACTCACACTCGAATTACGGATGAACAAATGGCGTACATTGCCCGGATGCCAAAACTTCGCAGCCTCGATCTGACCTCAGCCCAAGTCACGGATGCCATTGGCCCCATCATCAAAACGATGAACTTGCGGTCGCTCCATCTCACGAACACGCGAGTCAGTGAGTCCACATCCAATGAGCTCCGCGCGTCGGGCGACGGTCCGTCCGCAGTCTATTCCGATGCAGCCCCACGATAACACGTCCGTCCAACGCCGCGGCCCCAACCATGCGGGGCGTGCTGTCGTCGACCCGGCGATGGCACGAGACCTCGCCGTTTGACCAAGTGCACGGCCGGGCGGGACCATCGCGCGTGATTTACGGGGTTTTCCCGAAAAATGCCCCCTTTTCCGCGCCGCCCGAATCCGCGCCCAAGGCAAAAAACTAGCCTAGAATTTGTTGGGGACTTTAGGCACAATAGACCGTCACGCCGCGAGCCGGGGCAACGATTGGGGTGACGCCGCGGGGCAACCCAAAAATCGACAATGGCTCGCGCAACCGCCAAACACGCTGCTGGACACTCCTGCCTTGCACTCTCTTGAATCCTGGGATGTTGAACGCCGTCACGACGGCGCCGTGCTGGTGCGCGTGCATTCGCGCGTCAGCGACGGCCGCGCGCTGCCCGACGCCGTGTTCGCGTTTCGCAACGGCGACCCGCAATTCTCCTTCTGGGAAGAACAGCTTCGCCACCGCGAAGTGATGTCGCCGCAATCGATGCCGATGTCGTCCGTTCCAACCGCTCGATGACCGCCTGGGAGAAGGGGACAGTCCCATTTTGCTCCGGGGACTCCGCAAAATTGGGACAGTCCCCAGCCGCTCTCCACGCTGAAAAGCCCCGCTCACTTCGCGCCGCGGGCCACCGGCTTTCCCGGCAGTTGCAAGAGCCGGCTCAGCTGTGATCGTTCCGACGCCAGCTTGGGTTCGTCGGCCAGGTTCACAACTTCGCCGGTATCGGTGTCGTGGTCGTACAGCTCGACTCCCGCGCGTCCCGCATCCCACTCGGTGTAACGCCAGCGGGTCGTGCGCAGCGCTGCGCCCCATCACGCTCTGTCCCATCACATTGTCCCGCCGAACTTGCGTGAAGGCCACGTTCTTCACCTGCCCCTTGGGATTGTCCAACAGCGGGCGCAGGCTCTTGCCTTCCAGCGATGGGTCGCCCGGCAGGCCGCAAAGATCGACCAGCGTCGGATAGACGTCCAGCAGCTCGACCAGAGCGGCGCATGACTGGCCGGCCGTCAACGTGCCCGGCGCGGCCACGATCATAGGCACGCGGGCCGACTGCTCGAACAGCGACATCTTGTGCCACAGCCCGCCGTGCTCGCCCAGCTGATATCCGTGGTCGCTATAGAACACGACGACCGTGTTCTTCCACAGATCGAGCCGATCGAGCGTGTCGAGCACCAGGGCGATCTGCGCATCGACAAACGAGATGCAAGCATAATACGCGGCCACGGCTTCTTGTCGCTCCGACTCCGAAATCGGGCGCGTGCCGGCCGGATAAGTCAATGCCGCCGCGGGAATGGCCCGCAGGTGATCGGGCGGCTCGGCGAGCGGCCCAATATGATCGGGCGGGTAGAGGTCGAAATACTTTCGCGGCGCCGCGTAGGGCGCATGCGGCCGGCGAAAGCCGATCGCCAGAAAAAACGGCTTGTCCGCCGCGGCGCGCTGCTGCAACATTTCGCTCCCCTGCCGGGCCACGACGCCGTCGGCCGTCTCGGCGTCCGACGAATTGAGCACGGCCCATTCGACGTGATACTTTTGCGGCCGCTCGATAGTCTGCTCGCGAATCACCGCCGACTTCGGCGGGACTTTTCCGGTCTCGCGAATCTCCGTGTCCCACGAAGGCGGATCCTCGAAGGCGGGACCGGTATGAAATATCTTGCCGACGTGGCCGGCGAAATATCCCTGCCGGCGAAAGTATTGCGGTAGAAACACCACGTCTTTGAGGTGCGTGCGCGGCGGGGTTTGCAGATCCATGATGCCGGTCGCGTCGGGCCGCCGACCGCTGAGCATCGAAACGCGCGACGGGTTGCACAGCGGAAACTGGCAATACGCCCGGTCGAACCGCACGCCGCGCGCCGCCAGCCGATCGATGGCGGGCGACTGGACGATGCGGTGGCCGTAACAACCCAAGTCGTTGTTCAGGTCGTCCACGGCAATCAGCAGCACGTTGAGCTTCGCCGCCGCGTGTGCCGTGGATGCCGATCCCAACACGATCGCCAGAGCCATGCAACCGCAAGCTGTCAGTCGCCCCTTCATGGACTCACCCGGAGCTTTAGAACTCCCGCTTGCCTGACGTTTTGGGCGCTGGCGTCGGCAGCGGGAAGGTGACTTTGGGAGGCGCGGCGCAGCCGCTGGCTTGGGCGGCGTTGCGTTCTTGGACGTGGCCGCCGGCTTGGGTGGCGACGCGGCCGGCTTTTGGCCGGTCAAGTTCAGGCCCGGAAGCTGGAAGCCCGTCTTGGTTTCGCCGGGCATGATCACCTCGCCGTGCACGGCCAGCAGTCCGCTCTCGCTCGTCAATTCCAGCTGAATGCCGCGGAACCAATTGAGCGCGGGAAACTGGTAGTCGGCCGGCGGTTCCTTCGAGTTGGATGCATTGGCCAGCGACGTCGAGGTCCAGGCCTTTTGCCCGGGCGAAGGCTCGCGCAATTCATACTGTCCGCCCAGCGGATCGAGCAATTTGGCGTGCAGCAGTCGCTCGGCCACGGCCCGCGCGTCGGGGGCCGGCACGTGAAGTTGCTCGATGAGCATGTTCATGTACCGCGAGTTGCCCAGCACGATTTGCCGCGACTGACGATAGCCGTAGGCGTTGAGCAGCGGCGCGATTTTGGATTTCGACAGGTCGTCGGCGCGAATCCAGACCTGCGCCGGCCGCTCGGCCTTCTCGAAGCGCAGCTGCGGCGAAATCTTCGCCAACACTTCGGGCTGGAAGGAGAGCAACGTAAAGTTGTTGAACTGCCGGCGCGTCAAGCCGGTGAGCAGACGCGAATAGCCGGCCCCGTCGGCCGGCACGTCGCGCCAGCCGCTCAAAATGCGCAGCAACCCGGGGTCGGGCCAGGCGCCGAGATATCCTTGCAAGCCTTCGAGCTGCGAAGCGAACAGCCGCATGATGAGACTGGTGCGCAGATCCATTGCAATCGACGGATCGGCGTCGCGCAGAGCGCCGAACAAATGGTGGTCGCCGCTCGTGGCCGATCCGCCGCGCATCACCGCGTCGAAGGCCACGACGTCGCCGGGCACCGGCGCCAGCCGCTGATCGGTCGGCGGTCCGAGCCATTGGGCCAGCATGTCGGCATGGCGCTGCGCGAGCGGCGCGGCCTGCAAGTCGAGCACCACGCGCTCCAGCTTGCCGCCGGGCAGGGCCTCGCGCCGGACTCCGGCCACGACCGGATCCATCGAGCCCCACTGTGTCACGTAGTCGGCGGAAAACTGGCGATACTTCGCCGATTCGGCGGCCGTCACCTTCTCGATCCGCACGTCCGGGATCGGCAGGAAGGTGCCGCGACCGCCGCGCAGCGAATCGAACGGCTCAGCAGCGGCCATTTCCAAGCGGCTGCCGTCGGACCGCTCCCCGAATCCTTCCGGCAAGAACCCGGCGGCCACCAATTCGCCAATCGTGGTGGCCTGCTTTTGCTCCGCTCGAGCCGACAGCTGGGCAATTTGAAATAGTTCGATTTCCACCGCCGAACGCAGACGCCGATCGAGCTCGATCTGATAGTGCGGGCTCAACAGGTTTTGAAAGAAGGCCGGCGAAAGGTACACGAATAACGTGTCGTTGCGCGCCAGCGGCATGTGTTTGCGGGCCAGGCGGAACTCCTCGCTCGCGCCCAGCGAGTCGTGCTTGCCGGCGCCGGTCGCCAGGAACCACTCGACCATCGTACGGCTGGTCGTAACCAGGTGAAAGTCGCCGTCACTGACGTAGAAAGACCGCAGCGAATTGTCGGGCGTCGAGAAGAACGACACCGGGTGGTCGGCAACCGTGAGCTTCTCTTGCTTGCCATGCTTGGCTTCCTTCAAAGCGGTCAAGCGCTGCTGCGTCAGGTCGGCCGCCAGGGCCGTGCTGTTCTTGGCCTGAAATAGCATGCCGATGGCCGCGCCTTCATTCAAAAACATGTCGGCGCCGATCAGGGCCACGTCGGCAATCACGCGTTCGCCCAACAGTTCGGCCAAAGCGCTCTCGCGCAGCCCCATCTGGCGCTGCATGCGGTCGTTCAGGTTGTAGTCGAGTCCGCGCTCGGAAACGATGTCGCGCAGCTCGCCGCCCCATTCGTCCAAGCGATGACGCAACCACAAAAAGTTCGAAAAGCTGCCAAACCGCACGTACAGACATTCCAACGGAACGTGCATCGCCAGCGGCTCGACGTCGGCCTCAGCCGGATTCAATAGCTCGGGCTTAGGCTGCGGAAGCTCCTCGGGCAGCGGCTCGCTCGCCAGTTGCGGCTTGGCGTCCGCGGTGAGGATCGAGCGGGTCAGCTCCTGGCGCGCCGCCTCGGTGCCCATCAGCAGGTTGAGCTCACTTTGAAAGATGTTCGATGAAGTCGCCGCCACGCGTTCGGGCAGCGGCAACCGCAGCCGGCGAGACAGCGTGTCGACGAGATACTCCTCGACCAGCGGCGGAAAGTCTTTGACCGCGCTACGGGCGTCGGCGGCCGCCGAGAAATCGCGCCACCAGGCCTGCAACAATTGGGCATGCGCGGCCGGATCCTTGCGCGGCGTGACTCGGCCCACCTGCGGCTGAGGCGCGAAGGAAGTCAACTCCAGCGGCCCGTCGCCGCGGAACAGAAAGAAAATCGTGGTTTGCGTCGGCATCGTAACGAACTCGCGCAACACCGGGCGGTCCCGCTTTTCGAACACCGGATAGAGCACCCGGCTCGACTTCTCGACCAGCGACATCTCGGCCATTTCCAGGTTCGGCGGCGGAGCTTTGACCCCCTGCTCGATGACTTTTTTCGCGATGTCGGCAATCCGCCCGCCGCGCGGTCCGCCCGGCGCGCGCGGCGGAATGTTGACGCGGAACTCGTTGCCCGACTGCAGCGTGATGCGGCCCACGCCGAACGGCGCTCCGCTGACGGCGTCCACGTCGACTCGGACCTGCGCCTGGCAGCGATCGGCCGTTGCGCACGTCAGGACGATCAACGCCGCGGCCAGCAAGGACGTCGATTGAGCGATCCCTGTTTTCATGTTGAGCACTCCGTTAGCGAACCGTTTTCGCGATCGTCCCACATTCCCTTGGAAAGGACGCATCGCCGGGGCGGCAACGGGCGTGCCGCATCGTTGTAAAAAAATCGACGCTCGTCGCGTGAGCGAAGCTTCAGCCGTAAAGTTGGTTGGCTTCCTTGTACCCAATCACTCGGGCGCGCGTCAGACCGCCGGCAATCTTCTCGCCGTTCGGATCGATGTACACGCGCTGGGTGGGCAACATCGTGCCCGGCTTCACGTCCATGACGTGGAGATTGAAAATGAACGCCGGCTCGCTGATGGCCTGGAACCAGTGCACGTTGTCTTTGTAGTCGGAAACGGTCGAGCATTCGCCGGGCGAAAATTTGCGATCGATCGTGGGCTCAATGATCATATATCCCGGCTCGTCCCGCTTGCGAT
This sequence comes from uncultured Planctomycetia bacterium, assembly GCA_963801675.1. GTDB lineage: Bacteria > Planctomycetota > Planctomycetia > Pirellulales > PALSA-1355 > PALSA-1355. The sequence continues at coordinate 3,892,639 of CAWDFN010000001.1, read as the reverse complement.
CGTAATGCCGGCCGCGCAAGTCGCCCTTGAGAATCAAAAAGGCCGTGGCCATGTTGTTGTGCCCATGCGGCACCACCGAGCGGTCTTTCTTGAGCGCGAAAATTTGCTTGCCGAAACTCAACTCGGTCGGCACGCCCTCGACCTTGGGAAAGCTGAAACGCAGGCTGCGCTCGCCACGCTCGGCAAAATCGACGTTGGCCGAGACACGGTCAAAATCGATCAATTTGAGCAAATCGCTCAGGTTGACCTGGACCAGCAGCTCTTCCACTTTCTTCTGCCAGGCCGTTTGCTCCAGCTTCTGCCCTTGCAGGTCGCGGCCCAGTTGATTGACGCCTGCCAGCCAGGCGGTGACGTTCGGCCGGATTTCGGCCGCGAAAAGGTCGTGGCGGCACAAAGTCTCCAGCAGCGAAAACGTCAGCAGTGAACCCAATGCCTGTGCGTTGAAGCTGCGACGCGATTGGGTTTCGGTTTCCATGGTTCGCCTCGGTGGGTTGTGCGCGGGATGTTCGCTTGAGGGTCGGTGGAACTCGCGGGGCACTGCCGCTATGGTACCCGCGCCGGCGACTGCTGGCAACGACGACCGCCCTTGGCATGCTCGATAACCCAGCCGGGCAGCGGGGTTACGAGTCTTGGCGGCCGGCCGGCTCCGGCACTCTTGTATTCGCGGCGCGAAGTGCCAAAATCAAGGTTGATGCTAGCTCCCCAATTCTCATTACGTCGTCTGCTCGGTTGGGTTACGGCCAGCGCCTTCGTGTGTCTCATTGCGGCGGCCGCCGCTCGGAGACAGATGTGGGCGGTCGCCGTGATGATCGCGATTCTGGGGCTGGTCCTCACGATCCTGGTCCATGGATTGCTGTTTGTATCGACGCGGTGGCTCGGCGAGATGGTCGACCGCCGCAGGCGGCGGCACGCCAATGCCGCCGTCGAACAACCGACGACGACGTAACCGCGCACGAACTGGTCGCGCCACAATGGCGCACGGCATTGGGGAAGGACTGGGAACACCGAGTGCACAACGGCCAACCACGCCAGGCGAATCGAGAACGGCAGATATGAGGCAAGCGGACGAGCGAGGGTGGAGGACCTGGATCGTGCTGTTGCCGTGCCTGGCACTCGGCCTGTCGTTGGCCGGCGCCGGGCGCGTGCACGGCGCGCCGGCGATCAAGATCACGATGCCCACCACAACCAAGCCGACGCCCGCGGGGATCATACCCACGGTCAACGGGCTGGCGCTCACGCTGGATTGCGCCTGGTCGGGAAACTATGGCTACCAGCCCTTCCGACTCGAGGTGACTTGCACGCCGCCATCCACGGGCGATCGGACGCTGACCGTCGAATTGGCCAGCGGCATGGGCGGCTACAAGTCGCTGGTCGCGACCGCCGACGTCGAGATTCCCGCGGGCAGCACCAGCGTCACCAAGATCATTCCATTCCCGCAGAATTCCATCTTTTACAGTCTCTCGCTCGACGTCTGGGAGGACGGGTCGCATCTGGACGACCTGTCGTTCAAAAACCAGTGGGTCAACAACACGATGCGTTACCAGGGAATGGACGCGCCCGCGCTGCTGTTCGTTTCGTCGCGCCTGATCGACGTCAGCCAGCTCGATTTCATGGCCGATCCCAATTCGAACAACTGGAACCCTACAGGACGGGCGACGCTGAACACCGTTTCGCAATCCGCGAATTTCACCTACCTGCCCGCCGCCGACCTGATCGAGGACTGGATCAACTACAGCAGCTTGGACGTGATTTTCCTTTCGTTTTCGGACGTGGCCGACCTGGTAGCCAATCGACCCCGCGTATGGCAGGCGATTCGGCAATGGGTCTGGACCGGCGGCAACGTTTGCATTTACGGCGTGGACGTGGACTGGAGCGGCCTGGCCAAGTTGGACGCGTGGTTCGAGTGCCCACCGCGGCCCTCGGACGGCAAGACTCCGTTGGGCGACTGGCGGCGGCCATCGCCGGAGCTTTACTTCCAGCCGGTGCCAGTGAAGAACGGCGTCAACGCAGCGGTCGCCGTGGACGATGACGCCGTGGACGAGAAAGCGGATGCCCAGAAGTCGGCCCCGCAGAAACTGTTCGGCCTCGTTGCACCGAAGGTCGCCAAGAAGAAAAAAAAGCCGGCGGGCCCGTCCGATCCGGCACCTTTTGTTTCGAAACCGGTGCGGCTGGGTCAGGTGGTCGCCCTGGCCGACGATCGTCCGTTTCCGGGAGTGCGGGCCGACTGGCAGTGGATGTTCAACACGATCGGCGAGGGCCGCTGGAAATGGCAATATCGCCACGGACTTTCGCCCGGCAAGGATAATCCCGGTTTCGACGAATTCCTGATCGCCGACATCGGCCTGCCGCCGGTCAAGTCGTATCGCGTCTTGATCACGCTGTTCGTGATCGGCATTGGACCGCTCAATTATTGGTTGCTGCGTCGCCGAGGCCGATTGCACCTGCTGCTGTTCACGGTGCCCGCCGCCGCGATTGTGGTCTCGACCGGTCTGATCGGCTACGTCCTGCTGGCCGACGGGCTCGAGTCGCGCATCCGCGCGCGCAGCTACACCGAGCTGGACCAGCGCAATCACGAGGCCGCCAGTTGGTCGCGCTTGTCCTACTACACCGGCTTGGCACCGTCGCGAGGGCTGCTGTTCCCGGCCGACACCGCGCTGGTGCCTTTGGAGAAAGAAGCCGACCTCAACGGTTGGAATCGCAGAACGCGCTACCTGGCGTGGACGCCCGAGCAACACTTGCAACGCGGCTGGCTTGCGTCGCGCACGCCGACGCAGTATCTCACCGTGCGCGCCTGCGCGACCCCGAGCGAACTGAGGATCGTCGAAGACAGCGATTCAGAGCGCGCGGCGGTCGACAATCGACTGGGCACCGCCATCAACCACGTCCTGCTGTGCGACTCGGCCGGCCGGATGCACTACGGCCGCGATATCGGCCCGCTCGACAAGGCTTCCCTGCAGGCGCTCGATACCGACGTCTCGAAAGCCACCGCGCTGGAAAAGATGCAGAGAGCCATGAATCTCGACGCTCCCCGTCTTCCGCCGCAAGCCCCCAGCGACAACACGCGGTTCTTTTTCGGGATGCGAATCAATCGGTACAGCCATGGAACCAGCGATTCATCGCCCGCCAACAGCCTGCTCGAAGATGGCATGCGCCGCTCGATCATGGCGCTGAATAACCAATCGCTCGCCGCTCGCACCTACCTGGCCATCGTCGAGCGGCCGCCGGAAGTGAACTTCGGCATGGACGGCTTGATCGAGAGCGAGAGCACGCACGTCATCTTCGGCTCCTGGTGATGAACATGACCGCCGGACATCCTCTGATCGAACTGACCGGACTGCATCGCTACTTCGGTCGCACCAAAGCGGTCTGCGACGTCAGCTTTGCCGTCGCGCGCGGCCAGGTCTTCGGCTTCATCGGGCCCAACGGCGCCGGCAAGACAACCAGCATGCGCAGTGCTCGCCACGCTCGACATGCCGACCGCCGGCGATGCCTTCGTCGACGGATTTTCCGTCACGCAAGATCCCGACCGGGTTCGCAGCCGGCTGGGGTTCATGCCCGATTATTTCGATACGCATCCCAACATCCTGGTGCGCGAGTATCTCGACTTTTTCGGCCGCGCCTACGGCCTGATGGGAGCCGAACGGTCGCGGGCGCTGCGCCGCGTGATGAGCTTCACCAAGCTCGACGGACTGGCCGAGAAGCCGATCGACGGCCTGTCGAAGGGCATGAAGCAACGCTTGTGCCTGGGCCGGGCCATGATCCACGATCCGGCGGTGATGATCCTCGACGAACCGGCCGCCGGGCTCGATCCGCGGGCCCGCATCCAGCTGCGCGAAATGATCGGCCAATTGGCCGCCGACGGCAAGTCGATCCTGGTCAGCTCGCACATCCTCACCGAACTGGCCGAAATGTGCGACACCGTGGCCATCATCGAGCAGGGACGCCTGCTGGCCGTCGGCACGGTCGAGGAAATCCACCGGGCCCGGCAGACGAAGCGCATGGTCCAATTGCGATTGCTCGCCGGCGCCGAGAACCTGCCGCAGTGGCTCGGTCTGCGCGACGACATTCACGACGTGCGCGTCGACGGTCAGAGCGTCGAGTTTCTGCACGACGGCGAGGAGGCGGCCGAAGCCGACCTGCTGCGCGACATCGTGGCGGCCGGCTTTCGAGTGGTTTCGTTCGGCAGCCGCGTCAAAAGCCTGGAGGACGTCTTCATGCAAGTCACCGAGGGCCTCGTGCAATGACTTCCCTCGACGAGCCGCTGGCTGAAGCGCATCCGGCCGACTTCGTGACCGTGCTGCCCAGCACGCGCTTCGACCGGTTCGAGGCGCTGTTGGACCGTGGCAGCGAGCTGCTCAATCCGATCCTGGTCAAGGAAGCGCGGCAGGCGCTGCGCAGCAAGCAGTTCGTATTCACGTTCTTTCTGATGCTGGCGGCCGGTTGGGTCTGGTCGATTCTCGGCCTGGCCAACATCGGCCCCGCGATCTACTACTCGGCCGAAGGTCCGGGGATGTTCTACGTGTACCACCTGATCCTGGCCTTTCCGCTGCTGGTGGTGGCGCCCTACTCGGCGTTTCACTCGCTGTCGTCGGAGCGTCAGGACCGGACTTACGAATTGGTTTCGATCACGTCGCTGGGTGCGCGGCAGATTTTGACCGGAAAGCTGGGCAGCATCGTGCTGCAAATGATGGTCTATCTGTCGGCCATCTTTCCCTGCCTCGCATTCACCTACCTGTTGCGCGGATTGGATATTTTCACGATCATTCTGGCCGTGATTTATACCTCGTGCGTTTCGCTGGGGTTATCGGTGACAGGGCTGCTGCTGGCCGCCGTGTCGCCGCCGCGTCAGCGCCAATTGGCCACGGCCGTGTTCTTTGCGATGGCGTTGTTCGGCGCATTTTGCTTCGACACGATGTGGACCAGCAGCCTGGTCTCGTTCGGCGGCGCGATGATCGACTCGTCCGAGTTCTGGCAGATACAAACGGCCTTTCTCAGCATCTTCTTGAACTATTTCGCCATCGTGTTTCTCGCGGCACGCAGTCAACTGATGACCGTCTGCCAGAACCGCTCTTCGCACTTGCGGATCGCGTTGCTGGTGGCGGCGCTGACGTTGGTTGGCTGGTTCGCCTGGCTGCAACTGACGTTCGGCGGCAACTTTGTCTTTGGACTGCTGGGCCTCTCGACGCTGTTCTGGTACGTGGCCGGCGTGTTTCTCACCGGCGAGTCGAGCTTCCTTTCGCCACGCGTCAAACGCGGCTTGCCGCAGAGCGTGTTGGGTCGGATATTTCTCACCTGGTTCGCGCCCGGGCCGGGCACGGGCTATATGTTCGTCATCGCCAACATGCTGGCCATCTCGATCCTGGCCGGCTTCCCCTACCACGAAATCGCCGATCTATTCCGCACCATTCCCACCCCCACCGCCGGCGCCGCCCCGACGCCAGGCTTCACAGGCACCGTCGTCTCGCTGCGCAACACCCGAGCCGACGTCTTCGAGACCGCCATCGTCGCGACCAGCTACCTGGTCATCTATCTGGGACTCGGCAAGCTGCTGCTGTCGATGATTGCCCGAGTCAGCGAAGTGCGGCTGCCCACGCGGGCCCTGGTTCACATCCTGCTGTTGATGCTGGGAACCGGCGTTCCATTGGTCATCCAACTGTCGACGCCCGGCTTGCGAAATCAAGGTTACACGCTGCTGCAAATCACGAACCCGATTTGGACCATCTCCGAGTTGTGCGGGAAGGGCCTGCCGTTCGACATGCTGACCTTGAGGTGGGTGTTGCCGATCGCGGCCGTGCTGGTTTGGCTGGCGAATCTGCCGGACCTGGCGGTCGAGTTGCAGCAAGTGCGCGTGCCCAAGCCCGCGCGGGTCGCCGAAGAAGACGCCGAGTTGGCCGCCCAAGCCGCCGGCGATTCGCTGCGTAAGAGTCCCTGGGACTGATGCGAACGCTCGCCTACTAACCCGACGCGCCAGCGAGGGTTCTTCGTCCAGCGTCCCTTGCTGGCGCTTCGGGTTAGTATGGGAAACGCTGGGTGGCCCAGGCAACTTGTTGTCTGGGTTCCGAAGGGACAAGAGGGCCCTGCGAGTTGGCTGCACCTCCCAACGATTGCCTCGCTGGTTGGGCCAGAGAACTTGCTGAGGCTGTCCGGGAATTTCCGCACACTAACCCGACGCGCGAGCGAGGGTTCTTCGTCCAGCGTCCCTCGCTTGCGCTTCGGGTTAGTATCGGAAACACAGGCCCAGCGCCATGGCCGCGCCACGTCGATTTACCTGTTTGCCGCCGCGTCGTCAGGCGTTAGAATCGCGTGATTCGATGGTGATCCACTTCGCCCCGCTGGGCGTTGGCGGCTAGGTATCCATGGCTCTCTCGGTGTCGCGCGTCATGCCCCGCTACAACCCCGCCGTCATCGAGCCCAAGTGGCAAGACTATTGGGAGCGAGCATCAGACGTTTGCCGCGCCGCGGCTGCCGCGCGGAGCCGAAGCTGTACGTGCTCGACATGTTCCCCTATCCCAGCGGCGACGGCCTGCACGTCGGCCATCCCGAAGGCTACACGGCCACCGACATCGTCTGCCGCTACCGAGCGGATGCGCGGCAAGAGCGTGATGCACCCGATGGGCTGGGACGCCTTCGGCCTGCCGGCCGAACAGCACGCCATCAAGACCGGCACGCCGCCCGCGGACACGACCGAGAAGAACATCGCCACGTTTCGCCGGCAGCTGAAGATGCTCGGCTTCAGCTACGACTGGGACCGCGAGCTGGCCACGACCGACGCCGGAGTACTTCCGCTGGACGCAGTGGATCTTCCTGCATGCTGTTCGACACCTGGTTCGACGCCGACGCAGCAGCGCGGCCGGCCGATCGGCGAGCTGCCGATTCCCGCCGACGTCGCCGCCGCAGGGCGACGACGGCCGTGCGCCGCTATCAGGACGAGCATCGCCTGGCCTATCAGTCCGAAGCGCCGGTCAACTGGTGCCCGGCGCTGGGCACGGTGCTGGCCAACGAAGAAGTGATCGGCGGCGTGAGCGAGCGCGGCGGCCATCCGGTCGTGCGCATGCCGCTGCGGCAATGGATGCTGCGCATCACCGCCTACGCCGATCGGCTGGAAAACGACCTGGAGCGGGCTCGACTGGTCCGAGAGCATCAAGGCGCTGCAGCGCAACTGGATCGGCCGCAGCACCGGCGCGGAGGTCGATTTCTTCATCGGCAGCGAGCGTCGACGCACGACGGCAAGCCGTCGCAGACGGAATTCAAGGCCTGGCGGCCGATCGCAAGTCGCGGCGGTTTTCCGCGCAAGCCCGGCGACGACGTGCTGCGCATTTACACGACGCGGCCCGACACGCTCTTCGGCGCCACGTACATGGTGATCGCGCCGGAGCATCCGTTCGTCGAGCGGCTCACGACGCCCGAGCAGGCCGACGGCGGTGCGAGCCTATTGCGAACAGGCGGCCCGCAAGAGCGATCTCGACCGCACCGAGCTGGCCAAGGAAAAGACCGGCGTCTTCACCGGCTCGTACGCGATCAATCCGGTCAACGGCGAGCCGGTGCCGATCTGGGTCGCCGACTACGTGCTGATCAGCTACGGCACCGGCGCGATCATGGCCGTGCCGGCGCACGACGACGCGCGACTTCGAGTTCGCCAAGCAGTTCGAGCTGCCGATCGTGGCCGTCGTCGATCCGGCCGACGACGAGTGGCGTCGATCGCGACGCGGTGCTCGCCGGCAAGACGCGGCGTTCACCGGCGACGGCGACGGCGATCAACTCCGGCGCGTACGACGGCCTGCCGACGGCCGAGTTCAAGACGAAGATCGCCGCCGACCTGGCCGCACGCGGCCTGGGCCGCGCAAGCGGTCAACTACAAGCTCCGCGACTGGCTCTTCAGCCGGCAGCATTTCTGGGGCGAGCCGTTTCCGATCCTGCACGAGCTCGACGCCGACGGACAAGCCGACCGGCCTGATGCGCGCCGTTGCCGGAATCGAGCTGCCGGTCGACCTGCCGCGAACTGGCCGATTTCAAGCCGCACGGCAGGCCCGAGCCGCCGCTGGAGCAAGGCGCCGCAGCGACTGGCTCTACCCGACGCATCGACGGCAAGCGCTACAAGCGCGAGACGAACACCATGCCGCAATGGGCCGGCTCGTGCTGGTACTACCTGCGGTTTCTCGATCCGCAAGAACGACAAGGCGCTGGTCGATCCGGCAGATCGAAAAGGCCTGGATGCCGGTCGATCTCTACGTCGGCGGGGCCGAGCACGCCGTGCTGCACCTGCTCTACGCGCGCTTCTGGCACAAGGTGCTCTTCGACCGCGGCCACGTGAGCACGCCCGAGCCGTTCCAGAAGCTGGTCAACCAGGGCATGATCCTGGGCGAAATGGAATTCACCGGCTATCAAAAAGCCGATGGCAGTTGGGCTAGCGCCGACGAGGTCGTATCGAACGACGATGGCGACGCGGTCGCTCAAGGCCAGCGGCGAGCCAGTCACCGCCGTGCGGGTCGCGTCCGAGCAGGCCGAGAAAGCAGGGCGAAGGCTTCGTGCTCAAAGCCGATCCCGAGGATTCGCCTCGACAGCCGGGCCTACAAGATGTCGAAGAGCCGCGGCAACGTCGTCAATCCCGACGAGGTCGTGCAGGAATACGGCGCCGACGCGCTGCGGCTGTACGAAATGTTCATGGGCCCGCTGGAAGCCACCAAGCCCTGGAGCATGGACGGGCGTCAACGGCGTGCGCGGCTTTCTGGACCGCGTCTGGCGGATGATCGTCGACGAGCGCGCCGAGACGATGCGAGCTCAACGCCGGCGGTGCAAGACGTCGCGCCGACGGCCGAGCAGAACCGCGTGCTGCACAAGACGATCGACGCGCGTGACGCACGACCTCGAGCAGCTGTCGTTCAACACGGCCATCGCCCGGATGATGGAGTTCACGAACTTCTTCACGCAAGTGCAGACGTGCGGCCGCGCGAGGCGATGGAGAAGTTCGTGCTGCTGCTGTCGCCGTTCGCCCCGCACATGGCCGAGGAGCTGTGGCAAGCTGCTGGGCCACGACGAGACGCTGGCCTACGAGCCGTGGCCGGCGTTCGACCCGACGGCGGTTCACGAGGACACGCGTCGAGGTGCCGGTGCAAATCAACGGCAAGCTGCGAGCCCGCGTCACGGTGCCCCTCGACGCGTCGAAGGAAGAGCTGGAAACCGTGGCCCGCGGCGACGCGCGCGTGGCCGAGCTGCTGGACGGCAAGACGGTGGTGAAAGTCGTGGTCGTGCCCGGCCGGATGGTGAACTTCGTCGTCAAGTAAAGTGCGCTGTAGTCGGGGTCTGTGACCCCGGTCTGTGACCCCAGTAAACCTGCGAACATTCCGGCCTCGAAGAGGCCGGCTACAATACCCAACACCCTGCACGTTGCCTTTTGAATCGTCGGCTCGCAAGGAACCCTTCGGATGCGGAACGTCATTACGCTGGTGCTCGGCGGCGGTCGCGGCACGCGGCTCTATCCGCTGACCAAGTACCGCTCGAAGCCGGCGGTGCCGCTGGCCGGCAAGTACCGGCTTGATCGACATTCCGCTGTCGAACTGCATCAACAGCGGCCTGAACCGCATCTACGTGCTCACGCAGTTCAACTCGGTCAGCCTGCACCGCCACATCCGCCGCACGTACGCCTTCGACCAGTTCAGCGGCGGCTTCGTCGAAATCCTGGCGGCCCAGCAGACGATCGACGCCGCCGACTGGTATCAAGGCACCGCCGACGCCGTGCGGCAAAACCTGCGCTACATCGACCAGCCCGACTGCCGACTACGTGCTGATCCTCTCCGGCGATCAGCTCTATCGCATGGACTTCCCGGAGATGATGGCGACGCACGTCGCCGCGCGGGCCGACGTCACGATCGCCGCCATGCCGGTCGACCGCGCAGACGGCCCGCAGCATGGGCATCATGCGGGTCGACGACGACGGGCCGCGTGGTCGGCTTTCTGGAAAAGCCGCAGACCGACGAGGAGATGGACATCGTGCGGACGGACCCCGCCTGGATCGACGCCCGCGGCATCGCCAGCGGCGGCCGCGACTGCCTGGCCAGCATGGGCATCTACCTGTTCAATCGCGACACGCTGGTCGACGCTGCTCACCAAGACCGACTACCACGATTTCGGCAACGAGATTTTTCCGGCCGCCGATCCGCACGCACCGCGTGCAGGTCCACCTGTTCGACGGCTACTGGGAAGACATCGGCACGATCCGCTCGTTCTACGAAGCCAACCTGGAGCTGGCCGCAGCCGAACCCGCCGTTCGACCTGGCCTCGGCCACGGCGCCGATCTACACGCGAGCCCGCTTTCTGCCGCCGTCGCGACTCGACGGCGCCACGATCTCGCAACAGCCTGATCGCCGACGGCTGCGCGATCGAGAGCGGCACCGTGATCGAGAACAGCGTGATCGGCCTGCGCTGCCGCATCGGGCAAGGCGTGACGATCCGCAATTCGATCCTGATGGGCAGCGACGAGTACGAGACGCCCGACGAGGCCCGCGCCGCAACGCCGACCGGCCGGCCGCTGGTCGGCATCGGCGCCGGCACGGTGATCGAAGGCGCGATCATCGACAAGAACTGCCGCATCGGCCAACGCGTGCGGATCGCCAACGATTCGCGGCGTCGACAGCAACCAGGAAACCCCCGAAGCCATGATCCGCGACGGCATCGCCTGCGTCCAAAAAGGCGCCCTCCTGCCCGACGGCTGGCGGATGTAGGGGCGCATGGGTGTGCTTGCGTTGTCCACTCGAGTGGCCCAGACAACTCATTGAGGCTGCCCGGGAATTACCGCACACTAACCCGACGCGCAAGCGAGGGCCCTTCGTCCAGCGTCCCTCGCTTGCGCGTCGGGTTAGTATGGGGAACAACGGCGTCCGGTGTTTTCCGAGCCCGAATTCCCGGACAGCTTCAACTCGTTGTCTGGGTCCCGCAGGGACAAGAGGACGCTGCGAGTTGCGTCAATCTCCCTCAAACGCCTCTTGTTGCTGCGCAGTACCGACAACGAGTTGTCGGTGCCACCCCCGGGCACCCAGTAATGCCACGATCCCCAAACCCGCCAGCACCATCGTCGACGGTTCGGGAATGAAGGTTGTCGGTCCTCCCAGCGCGCCACCGCCGGCAGTGTCGGGGGCAAAGTCAAAGATTTGGATCGCGCCCGAGGGCAGGGGATTGCCGACCAGGAAACAGAATTTGGCAATTCCATCGTCGTTGCCCAGCCGCGAAAGCGGGATAGATAGGCTGAAAGAATCCGTCGAAAAGGATACGGGTATCGCCGGGCCCACAATACCGCTCAGCGAAGCCGTCGTTGCGCTGGTCTGTGAGTTGAAGAAGAGGCTGAAGTCTTGTCCCACAGGATAATTCGGTGGCTGCGTGCCCGTGCTCGCGTTCAGGTCGGTGTCCAGCCCGATGGTGAATCCCAGGTTGTTTGGGTGCAACGTGCCGGCTCGAAAGTTTGCAGTCAGGATCATATTGGTGTGCGTGTAGCCGCCGGAGATCGACGTGATGTCGTGAAATCCGGAAGCGTCATTGATGGGGTCAAATAGGGTTGTCTGCGCGTAGGCCGTGGTCGATACCAGGCTGTTGACAACTGCAAAGACCAGCGGAAAAGCTATCGCCGGCATCCGGTGCGCGTTGTGGTTGGTCCGCGGTTTGGCTTTCATGAGTCTCCTCCGTCGGCGCAGTTCAGGGATTGACTGCTGCTTGGAACGTGGTTCACCGATTACGGATCGTTAACGAGCCGCAACGCCGCGAGCGCCGACAAAGGTAGAGAGCCAGTCCTGCGAAAGCCGCGCAGCCGAGCGCCAGTGACGACGGTTCGGGAACAATGGCGGTGGAAACAATGGTGCCGCTTATGAGCACCTCAACAAAGACGCCTCCACCCATGTCAATATGCGTGTCATATCGAATCGGAGTGGTCATCCGCCGCAGTAGCGGTTGGCCGATCGGATCGGGTGCCACGATCGCCGCCGCCGATCCCGTGCTGTTGATCGTGTCAGATAGGGGCGAACCCGTGAGAAAATCGGGCGTGACTACGCCCAGACCAGGCACGGAAACTCCGTCATAGGCGAATAGCCCAGTCGTACCGAAGGACATCGCGTTAGGATTAAACGTCTGAGTTCCCAGGGGAACGCCGCTGAGTGGCAGTTGAAGGCTCCCCATCTCAAAGTTCAAGGCGGGAAACGAGGCGTAAGAAACGTCAAAAGCCAAATTAGCATTGAACTTCATTCCAAACACGGCAGGAGCAAGGGAAGTATCCGTAAATTTCGGAAACGGAAGGGCGTTGGGGTCGTATACCGCCGTATTCGGGCGATAACTTCCCGAATTCAGGCCAACAATGCTGTCTACCGGGAAGAACGTAATCGAGCTGCCATCGGTGTAGTTCGTGGGGATCGTACCACCAACAAAAGCATGATTGCCCACAGTCCAAGTCGTGTTGGGACCGGTTTGATTGAGGGTATATAACATGACCGGGCCATTTGGAAGATTGATGATTTGATTGGGGATCGTCATGGTCAATTGACTGACCGACGAGTCGATAGTCCAGGTGATCGGAACGGCCATTGAGACCTTCGCGCTCAACCAAAGTATCACGGCAACAGCTACAAACTGTAGAATTCTCAGATTCATGAGCGGCGCCTTTCGGTACGAGCGGATTTGACCGACATTTATCAAATTGGCCGAGCGTGGATCGGTTCTCGATTCAATGCGTGTCCCGCGTGAAGTGGCCCGACTTTTTCGACGAGCCGCAAGCGAGTCATTCGCGCGACTCGTCGTTGACAAGCCGACAATCGAAACGCGAGACACGACCGGTTCCAGCATTGGTGTACACCTCGGAGTTCAGTCACTTCGTATTTGGCATTAGCGGTCCGAAACCAAATCACGGTTCCTTGAGAAAAACTTTCGCCGCTTACACACTATCGCGGCCGATGCGATCCCCGTCAGCGTCAGTGCCCAGGTCGACGGCTCGGGCACCGCTGTCAGCGAAATGTTGTCCCAATAAATGTCGTCATCGGTTTGCACGCCGCCAACGTCGGTGGGAATGACTTGAGCGGAGAGGTGGTCAATCAAGTGTCCACGGGTTGGAATTCCACCGGGAAAATCGCGGCGGGGAATGAAGGCAGATAGGTTCTGGGTATTGCTATCCACGGTGATCGAAACGTATCGATCGAGAACCTGATCGAGCGTTACCGACACGCTGTGCCACGTGTCGAACGCCAGGTGCTGGCCGACCGAGAGCGGAATCGGGCCATTGTTGATCACTCCGTCGAATGCCGCCAAAGTGACGCTCACGCCGGTTGTCGATTTGGGTGTGCCGTTTCCTCCGCCGAGGCCGATCTCGATGACGTTGAACGGTCCCCCGGGCCCACCCAGTGCCGTCATGTCCGCGATGAAGCTATTGACTGCATTGAGGTTGCTGGTGTGAGCGTAGAAGTCAAGGCTCAGCGTAACCAGCGGAAGACCATTCACGTCGACCGTCGAGAAGTTCCGTTTATCGATCGTTTGTTGCCCGTTCGGGTTCGTCGTTGCCGTGAATTCGTGCAGCGCCCGGCCGGTATTGGCCACAGTGGACTGAATCTCTCCGAAGGCGCTTCCCTGGGCAGACGCATTGAACCAGCCCCCCTGCCCCGGCGCACCAGGGAAAGGCTGCGTGTGTCCAACCGACAGGCTGTTGAAGTTTTCCTGATACGAGAACGTTGCACCCACCGCGTGCGCGGCCATGATCAGGCACAACACGGTTGGCATGGCAAAGCAGCGAACTTCGGAGATTTTCATTAGTCCCCCCCGTACTTAAGCGACAGACGTCTATTTCACTCACTCTTCGGGCGCCAAATCTGAGAAACCTAGCTCTTCCCGTTAGGGCCGCGCCTTGGCCCCTGTACCCAAGAAACGACGAATTGGCACCAACCGAACGCAGATTTCCGTCGATTCAAAAGTTTTTTTACGGCGATTGCCCGCCCCCCGTTGGTGAGCTATTCTCACCGCTGGCTCGTAAATCCTTGTCTCGACACGAACTGCGAAGATGGCGGCGGCTCGACGCCCGCGTTAATAACGATGGCCCGGCAACCCAAGAAACGCCCCATTCCGACCCGGCGCGCCGGCCGGCTGATCGCTGCCGCGAGGGCCGGCTCTGACGGCGCCATGGGGCAACTCTTGAATGCCTATCGCCCCTTTCTCCTGGCGATCGCCACCGAAGAATTCGATTCGGACTTGAAGGCCAAGGCCGGGCCTTCGGACGTCGTCCAAGAAACGTTCGTCGACGCGCAGCGCGGCTTCCACAATTTCAAATCCCACACCGAGGCCGAGCTGCGCGGCTGGCTGTACGCGATCTTGATGAACAATTTGGCCGACTTGCGCAAGCGTTACCTGAAGACGGCCAAGCGCCAGGTGCGGCGCGAGCGGCCAATCGCGGTCACCGAGTCGAAGGAGTTCTTGAAAGAGCTGATGGCCCGCGACGGCCAGTCGCCCAGTTCCGTGGCCATCTCGCGCGAGGAGAGGGCGCGGATCGAAAGAGCCCTCGAACAGCTTTCGCCCGCGTATCGACAAGTGATTATCATGCGCAATCAGGAGCGCCGTTCGTTTGCCGACATCGGCGCATTGATCGACCGCTCGCCCGACGCGGTGCGAATGCTGTGGAAGCGGGCGCTGCTGCGGTTGCGGCGCGACCTGGGAGAGCGCAATGGCTGACGACGATTCGGCACCGCAAGACGAGCGGCGCAAGGCGGCCGAAGCCCTGTCGGGCTGGCTGCGCGCGAAATGGCCGCGGCTGCCGATCAATCGGCCAGCGGCGAACTGTCGAGCGAATCGGCGGAGCGTGCCATCGACCAGGCCGCGGACCTGCTGAGTCGATACTGGCCCGCGGACGAAGGAGCCTCGCGCAATGAAAGTTCGGCGAACGGTATTCCAATGGGCGCCGCGCGTGAACCTCCGCCCCCTCACCCTGCCCTCTCCGACTCGACTCAGCTCGTCGCCGGCCGGGATGGGACAGGGTTTGCGGAGGGACGTCTCGGTCGCTTCGAAGTTCGTCGCGCTTTGGGGCACGGCGGCTTCGGAGTCGTGTTTCTGGTCTTCGATCCACGCTTGAATCGCGAAGCCGCGCTGAAAATTCCGCGCCCGGAAATCCTGGTGTCGCCCCCGTTGCGCCAGCGGTTCTTGCGCGAAGCCCAGTCGGCCGCCGTGTTGGATCATCCGGGCATCGTCCCCATCTACGAAACGGGCGAGATCGGTCCGGTCGGCTACATCCTGAGCGGCTTTTGCAAAGGGCCGACGCTGGCCCGCTGGCTCAGCGAGCAGCCTGCGCCGATCGCCGCCAGAACAGCCGCCGAAATCGTCGCCCAACTCGCCGGCGCGGTGCAACACGCGCACAGCCGGGGTATTTTGCATCGCGATATCAAGCCATCAAACGTACTATTAGAACCGGCCGGCGCGTCTCGGCCCGGCCAGTGGGCGTTCGTTCCGCGGCTCACCGACTTCGGACTGGCCAAGCGATTGGACGACGCGGGCGAAGAGACCCTGCGCGGGACCATCCTGGGCACGCCCCGCTACATGGCGCCCGAGCAGGCCGCCGGCAACGACCGCGAGGTCGGCGTGCAGACCGACGTCTACGGCCTGGGAGTCGTCCTGTTCGAGCTGCTCGCCGGCCAGCCGCCTTTTGTCGGCCACACCGACAGCGAAACGCTGCACCTGATTGCCGAGCACGAGTTGGCCCCGTCGGCCCTGCGGGCACGAAGCGTGCCGCGCGACTTGGAAACGATCGTGCTGAAATGCCTGGAAAAGGAACAGGCGGGCCGGTATCCGTCGGCCGGAGAATTGGCCGACGATCTACGGCGTTTTCTGGCCGGCGAGCCGGTGTCGGCCCGCGCCCTCGGCAGTGGCGAACGATGGGTCCGCTGGTGCCGCCGGCGGCCGATGGTCGCCGCCCTCGCGCTAGGCCTCATCGCGGCCGTCGCGCTGGGCAGCAGCGCCGCGACGTGGCAGTGGTTGCGGGCCGAGCAGAACCTGGTTGAGGCGCGGGCGGAAGCCGCCAGGGCCGAGGAAAACCTGGGGCAAGCCGAAGACACGCTGTTGGACCTCGCGTGGCTTGTCGAAGAAAGCACGTTGTGGGACACGCGGAACAAATCGGTTCTGGGCGCGCTCCACGCCAAGCTCGACGAATACCACCGCTCGGTAGCCGCGCAACGCGATACCGACGCTGCGCCTGCTCCCTTGATGGCCGCGGTCTATTCGTTCGCCGCACGCAACGCGGCTGCATCCGAAGATTCAAGTTCCGCCGACGAGAATTATCGCCGCAGCCTGGAACTGTGGCGCGAGATTGTCAATCGGCACGCGGACCATCCAGGCTATCGACGCGCGGCGTCGCTGTGCCTGCTGAATTACTGTCGATTCTTGCTCGACTCGCAACCAACGCCCCGCAGCGAGGATTCGCTCGAACCGCCGCGCGCGTTCTTGAGGTCGGTCGCCGATGATGATCCACGGCCACACGCGTCGTTGTTCGATTTCGTGCAGCTGACGCTCGAATTCGGCGACGCCCTGGACGGGGCGACCCGGTTCCATGACTCGTGGGGTGTCTATCAATTGGGTTTGATCGCATCCGAGGAACTGCTGCGTCGTAAACCCCACGACCCGCGCTGGCATTTTTTCGTCGGCCAGTTTTGCAGGCTGATCGGCATCCACCATGAACGTCACCGAGGAGGACCGTTGGCGCTCGAATCGTTGACGCGCGCACGCGAATCGTTGGGAAAAGCCGTGCAAGCGGCTCCGGACATGTGGCGCTACCGCTTTGAGTTGGCGATGACGCTTCGCGCGGTGGGGTCCATTTACCGCCAGCAAGACAGTCCTGCCGACGCACTCCCGGCCGTTGATGCGGCCGTGATGCTCTTCACCAATCTGTGCACCGAACGGCCGGACGACCCGGCCATGCACGTGGATCTCGCCCAGACGTTCCGACTGCTTGCCAGCGTGCAAATCGCGCTCACGCAATCCCAGCAGGCATTGGATGCATTCGCGAAATGCCGCCAGGCCTGGCAGCGAGCCAAGAATCTCGATGCCGGCATGTCGGATCAAAACTTGAAGCTGCTGGGACACGCCTGTTTCGACGAAGGCGAACTGGCCATGACCGTCAGACGCCACGACGTAGCTCGAGTGGCGCTCGTCGACGGCATCGCCGCGTTTGACGCCGCGTCTCGGCGGGGAAGAATGAACACGACCGACGATCTCGATTGGGCCGGCTGCCACGTCTTTCTGGGATTCCAACAGGCTGCCGCGGACGACGTGGACGCCGCCATCCAGTCCTATGAGACCGCCATTAGAATTCTGGAGCCACGAGTCGCCCGATCCAACGTCAACAAGCGACTCAAAGAACTCCACCGCCGGTGCGTAAAGCGCGTGGAAGAACTGAAGGCCAAACAATCGGCCGCCGAAACCGCCACCGCCAACAAACCGTAGCGACCGCGAAGCGGTTCTTAATCGACAATCTGCGTGGCATAGTACACGGCCGCGTCGGACGTGGACACGTCGATGGCTTCCAGCAGGTCGATTTCGTGCCCGTTGCCGCTGGCGGCCAGGAACTTGTGCAGAAAGTCCATCGTCTCGTCGATCTTGTCGGCTTGCACGACCAGCAGCTCGCCGGAGCGCACGTGGCGCAGGGCGCTTTCGATGGCCCGAATGTTGCCGCGGAACTCCTGGATGTCGGCCACCCGTTCGCCGTCGGACAGGCCCTGGCGGAACAAGGTCATGATCTCGCCCTCGGCCCGGCCGCGCAGGTAGTGGTCTTCGTACAGCAGCACGCGATCGAAGGCGTCGCCCAGCAATTCGCCCTGGCGGACCATGTCGCTGTCGCGGCGGTCGCCGGCGGCCGAGTAGACGACCGTGCGGCGCTCGTGCGGGAATTGCTCGATGGCTTCGATCAGGGCCGACAGGGCCGATGCGTTGTGGCCGTAGTCGACGATCACGGTGGCGCCGTCGATTTCCAGCAGGTTGAACCGGCCGGGCACTTTTTCCAGGTCGGCGGCGAACGATTCCAGACCGGCGCGAATCGCGTCGCGCGGAATGCCCAGCGCCCAGGCGGCGGCGGCCGAAGCCAGCGCGTTTTCGACCTGGAAGGCGATCCGGCCGCCGTGCGTCAGCGGCACGTTCTCGAGCGAGACCAGCGGGATTTCCACGTCGCCTTCGGCGACGATCACCGTGTCGTGCCGCACGAAGACCGCGCGGCCGCCCGGCGGCGGTGTGCCACGATGACCGGGTCATCGCCGCGTTGGGCGAAGAAGATGACCGAGGCCTTGCAGTCGCGAGCCATGGCGGCCACCAGCGGATCGTTGGCCTTGAGCACGGCCGTGCCGTTGCAGCGACAGCGCGTCGACGATGGTCCGCTTGACCTTGGCCAGCTTCTCGAGCGTTTCGATGTCCGAAAGGCCCAGGTGATCGCCTTCGCCGATGTTGGTCACCACGGCCACGTCGCAGCGGTCGAAGCCAAGCCCGGCGCGCAGGATGCCGCCGCGGGCGGTCTCGAGCACGGCCACCTCGACCGCGGGATTCATCAGCACGGCTTGCGCGCTCAGGGGTCCGCTGCAATCGCCGGCTTCGATGCGGCGCGCAGTCGATGAAGATGCCGTCGGTGCAGGTCATGCCCACCTTGCGGCCCAGCGACCGCAGGATGTGGGCGATGAAGCGCGTGGTGGTCGTCTTGCCGTTGACGCCGGTGACGGCCACGATCGGGATGCGGCCGTTCTGGCCATCGGGGAACAGCGTCTCGACGATCGCCTCGCCGACCGGTCGCGGCTTGCCCGAGGAGGGCTCCAAGTGCATCCGCAAGCCGGGGCCGGCGTTGACTTCGACGATCACGCCGCCCTGGCTCTCCAGCGGCGGCGAGATGTCGCTGGCCACGACGTCGACGCCGGCGATGTCGAGGCCGATCATGCGGGCCGCGTCGACGCAGCGGGCGGCGACTTCCGGATGGACCCGGTCGGTCACGTCGGTCGCCGTGCCGCCGGTGCTCAAGTTGGCGTTGCGGCGGATCAGCACGCGCGTGCCGGCCGGCGGAACCGAGTCGGGCGTGAAGCCCTGCTCGGTCAAGCACGGTCAGGGCGATCGGGTCGAGCCTGATCTTGCTCAGCACCGTGGCGTGATCGTCGCTGCGGCGCGGATCGCGGTTGACGTCGTCGACCAGCTCGCGAACCGTCGAGTGCCCGTCGCCGATCACGTGGGCCGGCTCGCGGCGAGCGGCGGCCACCATGCGGCCGCCGATCACCAGCAGGCGATAATCGGCGCCGGGGGCGAACTTCTCGACCATGATGCTCGAGCCTTCTTCCTGCGCCGCGGCGTAGGCGGCCACGACCTGCTCGCGCGTGGTCAGGTTCGTGGTCACGCCGCGGCCTTGGTTGCCGTACTGCGGCTTGACGACCACCGGCACGCCGATCTCCTGGGCGGCTTCCCAGGCGTCTTCGGCGTCGGTCACCGGCCGGCCCGGGGAACCGGCACGCCGACCTGGCGCAGCAGGCTGCGGGTCAGCTCTTTGTCCTGGGCGATCGATTCGGCGATGGCGCCGGTGCGATCGGTCTCGGCGGTCAGGATGCGGCGCTGCCTGGCGCCGTGGCCGAACTGCACGAGGCTGTCGGTCGTTGAGCCGGCGGACGGGAATGCCGCGCGCTTCGGCGGCGCGGACGATCGCGCCGGTGCTCGGGCCCAGGCAGACCTCGTGGGCCAGGTCGTCGAGCTTCTTGACTTCGGCGGTCACGTCGAACGGCCGATCGTAGATGGCGGCCAGGCACAGCTCGCGAGCCGTCGCCAGGCAGGCCCGCGCCAGTTCCTCTTCCTTGTATTCGACGACGACTTTGTAGACGCCCGCTTCGGAGGTCTCGCGGGCGCGGCCGAAGCCGACCGGCGTGCCGGCCAGGCGTTTGCAGCTCGAGCGTGACGTGTTCCAGGATGTGGGCCGGATAGGTGCCGCGCCGCAGGCGCTCGAAGAAGCCGCCTCGCTCGCCGACGCTGCAGCGGTGCTCGATCAGACTGGGCAGCCAGGCCATCAGCCGTTCGTTGAAGCCGGCGATCTGGTCCGACGGGCTGTCCTTCAACTCCTTCAGATCGACCCAGGCTTCCAGCACCGGGAAATTCGCCCAGATGTTGGGGCCACGCAACGCGAGAACCTTCCTGAATTCCATAAAACTTCACGTGCTCCAGATGCTCTGCAAGGTCGCGCCCAAAACCTTTTTTCCCGCCCGATGCCGCCTATTCGGCACCCAACCCGTGCGCCCGGTTGAGCCATCAAGCTTCCGATACTGGTGGAAGCCTGTCGGAGGGGAAGCGTCGTAACGTATCGCCGTGTTCGAGAATGTCGCGTTCGAGAATGTCGTAAGGAAATGATTGCCTGTTAATGGTTGTCCGCTTATTGATGTGGCCTTTTTTTCCAACCGCCTGTCGAGCTGACCAAGGACCTATCGACCACCGCCCCCGGCCCTCCTTGGAATCCGACTTTGCCGGTAATAACGGACAGGAAAAAACCGGCCTGACCCTCTGGCTCACCGTGCTAAAAGCAGGTACCGTGCCACGATGGGCCGCCATGCGCCGTCCGACGGCCCACGCCGAGCGTCCGCCGCCGAGCGGCTGGCCGCAACCGACGGCGCCGCTTGGGTTGCGAGCGCCAAGACCAATCGCTGCGAGGGGGAAAATAAATATTTCGGGCAAAGTCGGCATTTGAGGTTCTCTGCTGAGAACCGCCAAGAATCGTTATCCGAATGACGGCACGTGATGTCATAATGACTACACACCCAATCCGATAGCGGACTCAATTCGGAGCCGATCCGGCCCGAGAGTGAGCTTGGATCGCAGCGGCCCGCGGCCGAGGAACATCCATTGCAACGCAAGAAGGATACCTGGGGCAAGTCGGCGAGAGCTGGTTGGATACAAAGGACCTGAAGATACAGCATCCAGGATGAGTTGAGAGCTGCGGTCGGCAAAGAAATCGCTATCCTGCTGGCAACGATATAACAACAGGGTCCCCCGACGACGCGATCTCCGCACTGCGCGGCAAGACGCGATATTCGCAAAACAATGCCCAGCAAAAACGGTAACCCAGCCGATTCCGAATTGCCCCCCTTCGATCTGCACGAAGACGCCTGGGGTCGCCTGGTGCTCGTCGACCACGAAGGCGTTTCGCATGCGCCGGTCGAGCCGGTGCGCGGATTTCCCATCTCGGATCCCGACCATTGGATCTCGATCTGCGATTCCGAAGGGCGCGAACTGATCGTGGTGCGCGACCTGGCCGCGCTTGCGCCGGCAACGCGCGCCGTGTTGGAAAAGGACCTGGCGCGGCGCGAATTTGTTCCCTTGATTCGCCGTATTCTCCGTGTTCCGGCCGACACCGAACCCAGCGAATGGGAGGTCGAGACCGATCGCGGCTGCACGCGATTCCTGCTCAACAGCGGCGACGACGTGCGGCGCCTCGGACCGCATCGAGCGCAGATCATCGACTCGCAGGGAATTCGCTACCTGGTCGATGACGTCCGCCAGCTCGACGCCCGCAGCCGGCGCATTATCGAAAACCTGCTGTAGCTTGCCGGCGACGATCGGCCAACGCATTACCAACCGCGCGTCGGTTGCACCGGGGCCGCCTGGCCGCTTCGCGCACTCTGCGGCTTCCTCGCCGATGAATTGCCGGCCGCGCGGGGGTCGTTGCCCCGAGTTTGCGTCCGCGCCTGATTGAGCGTTTCGCGCTTCGCTTGTTGAGCGGCGGGCAACGCAGTCTTGCCGCCGTCGCCGGCGTGCTCATCCGACCACAGGCGCTGTTCGTTGCTGGACCTGCTGGCTTGTTTTTGAAAAGCACGCGGATCGCGTTGCAAATTGCTCGGATACTGTCCAGGGGCAGCCCCCTTGCGCCGCGCCTCGTCACGCTTTTTCTGAATCTCCTGGCGTTGCTGGAGCACGCGCTGCTGCTCGGGCGACAAGCGCTGCTGCTGATTTTGCTGTTGCAGTTTTTGCTGTTGTTGTTTTTGCTGCAGCTGTTGGTACTGCGAAGTCGGCCCCGGACTGAATTGCTGTTGGCCGGCCGGCTGTTGACCTTGCGACGTGCGTTTTTCGAGCGCCCGCTGTTGCTGCTGTTGCAACACGTGCTGTTGCCACTGCTGATTCGGCGAAGTGGATTGCTGGGTTTGAGGTTGCTGACTCTGCGAGGTGCGCTTTTGAAGCACGCGCTGCTGTTCTTGGAATCGGCGCTGCTGGTCTTGCAGCAGCCGTTGCCGCTCTTGCGCCGCGCGCTGTTGGATCATTCTCTGCTGGTCTTGCGACAACCGCTGTTGTTGCTGTTGATCTGGCAAGGTGGGAAGTCCGCCGAAATTTTGCTGGTCCGGCGAACCTTGCGGCCCAGCGTTGTCGTTGTCCGCCCCACGTTGGGCGCCGCCGCGCCGGTTCGCCCGAACGCCGCGTGCATCGTTATCCTCCTCGCGACGGTCTTGTCGCACCGCGCGCTGGCTCCCCTTGGCGCGGGGGGCCGGCGATTCGGACGGCTGCGGATTGTCGGACACGGCGGTACCGGGATCAAACGCGTCGAGGCCCGGCAAAATTGGCCCTTCTTGCCCCTTCGCCGTACCGGCCAACAGTAGGCTCGCGCAAACAGCCAACGCCACGGCGCCGGCGACATATCTTGTCATCAAACCGTCCTCTCCCTCGTTCGTCTGCCAAAAATGGGTTGTGTCGCGCGCCGGTGCCATTGGCACTTTGCCCTCAGGTGCCACCGGCATTTTGCCAGTGCCACCCACCGCGCATATCGCTTCTAACCAAATCGGCAATCGACGCAGGTAGATCAAAATGAATATTCCACGCAGTTGCGGGTTTCGGGGACATTTCGGGCGAACGGGCATTCGCTTGCGACGCTTGCGCCAGCAAGGTCTAATGACCGCTCTTCGCGCCGGCGGCCTGGCTGGATTCGTGTGCAAATCAGCTGACGCCCCCCGAGTGTCTCCCAAGTGAGGACATCCATGAAACCGTTGCGCTACGGCATTGTCGGCGGAGGGTTCATCTCGGCGTTTCACCTGCGGGCCTTGCGCCAGGTGCGCGGCGGTCGAGGTGGCAGGCCTGGTTTCGCGCCGCCCGCCCGAGGCCTTGGCGTCCTATGTCCGCAAGCACGAGCTGGGCGAGGGGCAAATCTATCGAACGATCAAGGAGATGGCCCCGCACGTCGACGTGATCGCCATCTTCGCTCCCAACTTCGCCCGGGTCGAAATGGTGGAAGAGATCGTCGACGCCGTGAAGGCCGGCTCGCCATTGAAGGGCGTAATCTGCGAAAAGCCGCTCGCCCGCAACCTGGCCGAAGCGCGCCGCGTGGTCAAGCTGGTCGAAGACGCACATCTTCCACACGCCTATTTCGAAAACCAACTGCACATGAAGTCGATGCAGGTGCATCGCGTCGCAACTCGAACCGATCATGCAAGCCATGGGTCCGCCGATCCTGACGCGTTCGGGCGAAGAACATGCCGGGCCGCACAATCCCTGGTTTTGGGATCCAACGAGGCAAGGCGGCGGCGTGATGAGCGACATGGGCTGCCACTGCCTGGCGGTCGGCTGGTACGCGCTGACGCCGCCGGGCAAGGGCGTGCGATTTCTGCAGCCGCGAAAGCGTGATGGCCGACCTGTCGCTGCTCAAGTGGGGCCAACCTCGCTGGCAGAAACAGCTGCTCGATCAACACGGCGTCGACTACAGCCGTACGCCTGCCGAGGATTTTGCCACCGGCATGGTCACGTACAAGAATCCGGAATCCGGCCAGCGCGTCAAAAGCCAATTCACCGCCTCGTGGATGTACGACAAGCAGGGATTGCGATTGGCGCTCGACGGTATCGGCCCCGGCTACGCTTTCGAGATGAATACGCTCCGCTCGCCGCTGGAGATTTTCATCGGCGACGCGGCCGCCGCCACCACCGCCAATGCCGAGCTGGCCCTGGAAAAATCGCAAGCCAGCCGCGGCCTGCTGGCCGTGCAGACCAACGAGCCCGACCTGTACGGCTACACCGACGAAAACGAAGACGCCATCGCCGCGTTCACCAGCGGCCGCCCGCCGCTGCTCGACTGGCACTACGGCGTCGAGATCGTCCGCCTGACCATGGCCGCCTACCTCTCGGCCGAGCGTCGCGCCACAATCGACCTGACCGATCCCACCACCGCCCGCGAACTAGAAACCTACGTCCCGCTAATCCAGCAAGGCCGCGGCGCCGAAGTGCTCCGCTAACCCTCTCCCACTCGGAGAGGGTGGTTCCGGGCACCGACGCGAAGCGTTGGTCGGTGAACCGGGTGAGGGTGCCCTTCCTTCATCCTTCATCCTTCCCCGAGTCGCCGTAAATCCTGCGATCTGATCCTGGCCTGTTGGGATCACGCTCAGGCATATTACGTCAAACAAGGCCATGCCACTTCGCCATCGGCGCTATCCTGACTCTCTAAATTCTAAAACTTCACCGGGCTGGCACTCCAATGCTTTGCAGACCGCCTCCAATGTTGAGAATCGGATCGCTTTTGCTTTTCCGTTTTTCAATACGGAAATATTGGCCATCGTAATGCCGACTTTCTCGGCGAGTTCGGTCACGCTCATCTTCCGCCTGGCCAGCATGACGTCGATGTTGATGATGATTGCCATGCGGTCCGGTTAGAGCCTCTTACACTGTCAAGTCGTTCTCGGATTTCATATCCACGGCGTTCTGCAAAATCTGTTCAAACGTCGCCGCCGCGGTGGCAATGACGATCGAGCCGAAGGTGATGAGGACGCCCATGAAAACCCCACCCGCCCGGTCATCGCTGTGGTCCATCATGATGAAGATTTCTCCGACCGCGACGAAACCGATCAGGGCGATCGCACAAAATTTGATCGTCCGCAGAGCTTTCACGGCTGCTTGCGAGAATACCTGATTTTGTCCGGCGTATCCCAAAACCTTGAATCCTTGATAGAGCGACACGAAAAACGGAATGGACGCGATATACACATACGCCAGAAAGGGATCTTTGAAATAGATCTCAAAGACCGTGGCGTGCGCGTTTCTGCCCTCGATGTGAGGTTCCCAAAGCATGAGAGCAAGAGCGCCAATGCCGATGAGCACAATGACGACCTGCAGAAACGCCGTTGAACTCCGCTTCATCAGTGGCGCTTTCAGGTTGGCCATTGATTCAGCTTAATATTGGGGCTATCGTTTATCAATATGCATATATCGATAGTCGTGAAATTCTGATGGTGTTACGGAGCGCGGTGAAACCCATGCGCGCATCGGGATACCGGTCGCGGTAGGGACCGCCCTTTTGGGCAGGCCCCCGCATGGACGATGCTCGTGTCCGGCTCTCACTGGCTCGGCATCCGTCCTGGTCCCAGCAACTCATGGGAACAGTCTCGTTCTTGAGAAGCCCGTCTAACGACCGTTTTTGAAACAACGCAAGGCATCTCCTGAACCGGCTTTGGCGCACTCGCCACGTCAACTCTCTCGCCGGGGCCTCCCCACTTCGGTGCACGTCAGGTAGTCCAGGCTCATGCACAATTTCTGCATGCTGGCCTGCGCCATGTACACCTCGACCAGCAGTTCGTCGGTCGATTTTTCATCCATTCGCCGCGGGACTCGGGGCAGATAGCCCAGCGTCAGCCGCACGCGCTCGATGATCGCGTGGACTGCGTCGGTGCTCAGGTCGGGGGCAGTGTACGCGTGGGCATTGGAGCGTTAAGCTGAGCAGTTTTCAGTCCAAAAAACCTTGGCAGTCGGCGGCCGAACTGGTAGCATACGCGGGTTCTTTTTTCCCTCATCCGTGGTGCCGCTAATCAAACGATCTAAGGCTGTTTGATTTCTCTTCGGCACCCAGGGGGTAAGCGCACGATCCCGTGCGTTTCTATCGTTTCCGGACTAATTCTCCGTCCAGCCATTGAGGAGTAGCTCCATGATTTTTGTACAGATGATCCGCCGGTCGGTTTTCGCTTTCGCAATCGCCCTCGCAGTCCTCGCCAATTTGCTGTCGCACAATATCGGCCGCGCGAACCTGCTCCTTAACGGCAGCTTCGAATCGCCCGTCGTCACACCAGGATCGCCTTTGAACTTCGGCGCGGGGGGCGAACCGGCTGGGTTTGAATGGAAAGTCGCGACCGGCGATATCGACCTCGCCGGACCCAATCCGTTTGTTCTCTTCCCGCCCTATGACGGAGTCCAGGCGGTCGATCTCAACGGCAATGTTCGCGGTTCACTCTATCAAGATTTCACCACGGTTCTCGGTCAACTATATTCGCTCACTTTCGCTTACGCCGACAATCCGCTTGAGGGCGGAATCAGCACGGCTGACATAACGGTGACCGACTTGCTCAGCAGCGGCACGCTATTGGCCGACAGCATTTCTCATTCGACCTCGTCCAATAGCCCGCCGAACGGCGATTGGCTCCTCTATTCCGGCACGTTCACGGCGACCGGCACGAGCACGCGGCTGCTCTTTACGTCCACCTCCGTTAGCAACAGCCCGAGCGGCGGCAACCTCGTTGACGACGTGAACGTGCTGCCGGTCCCCGAACCGTCCACGGTCGCCCTTCTAGGCAGTGGTCTGCTGGGCCTGGGGTTCTGTGGCTGGCGTCGTCGCCGGGCCTAATGGCTCCGCAATGCGTGTTATGCGCAACCAACTCAAGCCCCGTCCGGCCCTCTGGTCGGGCGGGGCTTTTTACTTCGCGGCCCCTCGTTCGGCCATCCCGCAGTCTCGTTTGCCGTACGTTTTCAGACGTACCCCAAGAATGGATCGATTTCCGAGGCTCGCGATGGCAGAAACTCGTCCGATCTCTCGAATGTCACTTGCGTTTGAGTCCATCGCGCCAGGCGATCGTTTCTTGTTCGACCCGGACAGCGTCCTCGATGGCAATCACGGGTCGTGCCTGGAATTCGAAAGCAGGCCAGGTCGAGCAGACCTTGTGAACCGTCAACGGATCGTCGCAGTCCACCAACATATGCCCACCCCACTCGCCCACTCGCACCACGAACAACTCGATCTTGAAATTGGCGGGCGCCTTCCATTGAGTGAAAACCTCCAGGATCCGCTTCTGGGCATTCTCGTACTCCGCGGGCGATCCTTGCGGACGTTCGAACCAGCTGATCATGTACTTCATCCGTTTTCTCCTTGATGACGTTGATGCCACCGCAGTCGCAGTCGTCTACGCCGGCCAGCCTGCGGATGCCGATCGACAACGTGTTGACCGTCAGCGCCCGACGTCGGCTTGTCTATAGCCGATCACGCCAATCTTTCAATGGCTTGGGGCGGATTC
The DNA here is from genome assembly GCA_963801675.1 of uncultured Planctomycetia bacterium. Lineage (GTDB taxonomy): Bacteria > Planctomycetota > Planctomycetia > Pirellulales > PALSA-1355 > PALSA-1355. The sequence goes on along the minus strand of CAWDFN010000001.1, from coordinate 3,865,394 downwards.
CGCGGCGCGATTGACCTGTCGACCCTGCTGGTCCAGGCAGCATACAGCAGCGAGAAACGGTAGCTACTGGCCCAAGCCAAATTTGTCATCAACCCGATCGATTTTTCGAACTCCGAGAAATCGACCCTATTCCGGCACCGCTGGCGCCGCCCGAAGACCCATTCTTTGGACTGGACTCTCCCGGCGCCGCGGAGAGGCGGCCGTATGCTCGGAATGATGCCCGGCGGGACCATTGCGGGAGTTCTGGCCCGATGCAAATCGCAGGAATGGACGGGCTTGCGAAACCGAACTCATATCCTGTCGCTGCAAACCGCGGCGGCCGACCCGAGAGCCGGTTTTCACGGAAATCTCAAGGATTTTTAACGGCTGCAAAAAATCAACTTGACTGGAGGGCGCCCATGGTTAATTTTATGCGAATTCGTGCCGTTGTGACTTCGTGCGTCCTGCCAATCGCGAGACACGCTCATGAGACTTCCAGTTGCCATGGCCGCGTGTGCTGCCGCGTTGCTCTTTGCCGCGGCCGATCGCGCGGTGGCGAGCCCCATCGCGATCGTCGCGCCCGCGGGCCTGGCCAACACCGAAGGCAACGGGAGGCTTATACTGCCGGACTTCGACATACTCCGTGAGCAGGTGTTGTACTCGGCGGCCGACTTTGCCTCGCTACCCGCATCGAATCACTGGGTGACTGGAGTCGCCCTGCGGATCGACGAGTCGATGGGGTTTGCCTTTACGGCCACCTCGGCGCATATCGAAGTCCGCCTTTCCACCACGCCGGTCAACTCGCTCAACGCGACGTTCGACGCCAACGTCGGGCCTGACCAGGTGCTGGTTTACAGCGGACCGTCCACGGTGATCAATACGGGCAGCGAGCCGCCGGGCGGGCCCTTTCCGTTTCAACAGCCGTTTGTGTTCGATACGCCGTTTTACTACGACCCGGCGGCCGGCAATCTCCTGGCGGAGTTTCAGTACGACGGTTTCGTCGTGAGCCCGTCGGTCGACGTTTACAACGACGTGCAATTCTACGGTGATTCGGTGAATCGGCTGATCGTCGGGACCACCAGTCAAGTCACCGCCGACTTCCTCACCGACGGCGTGGACGTGCTCCAGTGGCAGTTCGTCCCCGAGCCCTCCAGCATCGCCCTGGCCGCCCTCGGCCTTGTCGGCCTCGCTGTCTGGGGCAGACGCCGCCGACCACACGCGTAAACGGACCGCGAGATATCGCCACGCTCTTCAGATCGCTGTCCGGCCGTCGACTAGCACATTCGTGCAAACATTTCCTGCATCGCACTCGTTTGCAGACACGTTCTTGAATCCAGTGACCGATGACCGACGGCAAGGAATGGTCGGTCAGCAACCCTCTTGGACGTTGTGGCGCAGAAGGTCCGCTCGACCGAGCGATGCGAATTTAGGTAGTTTGCGCAATGCGTTCAAGACAAGCCTGGCACAGATGATTAGCAAGGGATGCTTCCGCATCGACGTGCATCGAAGCGCGGCCTAAGTTTCGAGGCGTATGACCTTTTGATGCTGTGACTTACGTGGCGGCGCGACGCTCGACACAGGCATCCTTGAGAACGACGCGTGCCGGACGCGCAGACGGCTCGTCGAGACGGTAACCGCCGCGTCGTTCTGTGGCCTCTGTATGGGCAGTCAGGCATCCGATTTGCAGCGCTGCACGGCGACATGTTCCGGATGCGCTTCACTCGGCCGGCAAGCCGCGCGGAAAGACGCGGCTACGTCAACAATTCTGCAACCTGCCACAAGACCCATGCCCGTCCTTGATGTAGAACGGCTGGGAACGTCCTGCTTCGCAGAGTCCGTAGAACAGCAAACGGAGGAAGAATCATGATTCGCAGTTTCCTTGTTCTGGCAATCGGGATCGGTCTTGGACTCGGCCCAATGGCGGCAGCCCGCATTCATGAGGATGGTGAGTCGGTGAGGGTCATCTCCGCCCGGGATATCCAGGAGAAGCTGGACGGCAAGGACGCGAAGGTGAGTGTCGTCGAGGTGACGATCGGCCCCGGGCAATCCGGCTTGGCTCACCGGCACCCGGGGCCGGGGTTTGTGTATGTGCTGGAAGGTGAATACGAGCTTGGGATTGATGATCAGCCGACCAAGGTGTTCAAGGCGGGCGAGACCTTTTACGAGCCGACCGGGTGTCTGCACCGGGTGTCGAAGAATCCGTCTGCCAAGGGAAACACTCGTCTCATTGCGGTCGTGCTGCACCCGCGCGAGGCGCACCAGATCGCCATCCCAGAGAAACCGAAGGACTAGTGCGGTTGCAGAGGTCGATTAGGAATGTCATAAAAGACCGTTACAAGCCAGGAGATTTGTCATGAAAATCGTAGTCATCGGCGGCAGCGGGCTCATCGGGAAGAAACTCGTGAACAACCTTGCTCGGCAAGGCCATCAGGTCGTGGCGGCATCCCCTTCATCGGGCGTGAATACTCTCACGGGTGAGGGATTGGCCGAAGCGCTGAGCTGGCGCTGAGGTCGTCGTCGACGTGGCGAACTCACCGTCGTGGGAGGACAAGGCGGTCATGGAGTTCTTCGAGACGTCAGGGCGCAATCTGCTGGCTGCGGAAGCGGACGCTGGCGTGCGACATCACGTGGCACTGTCGGTCGTCGGCACCGACCGCCTGCTGGCGAGCGGTTACTTCCGCGCCAAGATGGCGCAGGAAAATCTGATCAAGGCCTCCCAAATCCCGTATACGATCGTTCGCGCCACGCAATTCTTTGAGTTCGTCAGCGGCATCGCCGACTCGGCGACCGACGGTGAAACGGTTCGCTTGCCGTCCGCTTTGATGCAGCCTATCGTGTCCGATGACGTCGCTGCCGCGCTGGCCGACGTCGCCGTCAACGAACCATTGAATCGGGTGGTCGAGGTGGCGGGTCCCGAAGCGATACGCATGGACGAGCTCGTCCGACGATTCTTGAGCGCAAATCACGATGCACGGCAGGTGACCACAGACGCTGGCGCACTCTATTACGGAGTCAAGGTGAACGACCAAAGCCTCACCCCCGGCGACCACCCGCGCATCGGCCCGACACGCTTCGGCGATTGGCTGGACCGCTCGGCGACTGCGAGCGCCGGACATGCCGCGCACGGCCGGCAACCATTGGCGAGTCACTAGGTGGGAAGTCCGAGACGAGGATCATTGGATCTCGCTCGCTGCCTGCGTCAGAAACGGGTCCGATTGACCCGACAGTCTTAGCGCCGGGAAAACCTGTCGCTTGCCAACATTATTCGACTGCTTGCAGCCGCGTTCTGGGGTGGCACGGACAACTTGTTGAGGCTGTCCGGGAATTGCCGCACACTAACCCGTCGCGCGAGTTTTGATGTTGCGCAATTTTGCTAGCTGTGCCCGTTCGATGTCGAGGTTTTCGCAAACTTCGGAGTGTGAACGCACGCCGAACGCGTGCAACATGTCAGCCCAGGACAACGCCCTGGTTAACTGGTCACCCGACGATGAATCGAGCCCTGTAAGGGCGTCACATCTTCCGAAGCGATCAGCTTGTGTCGCCCTTACAAGGCTCAAAGGTTTTGAGCGATCACGTTCCCCAAGGTTGCCCTGGGCTTTCATGTGTGCGGCCTTCAGGTCGGAGCGGACCAGTTCGCGCATCATTTACTGGGGGATCATCGCGTTCCGCGAGGCGCCGTGTCTGACAGATTGCCGGGCACGGGAACCAAGAAACCGGGGCGGCCGGCGAAAGACTAGACATGGACGGGCGCGCGTGTGTTCTTACAATCTCGGTGATTGCGAGTCTGGATCGGCTTCAGGCTCCGCTCATGGGTCCAATTTCGGTCAAGAGGAAATCGCGATGGCTAGCGAATTTCGATTGATTCCAAGGAGCGACGGTGCATGAAGCTCTCTCGACGACGAGCGGCCGCAATCATTGCATTGGGATTGGTTGTCGCTGTTATCGGCATAGTCGGGGCGGTGTTTTGGCGCGGCATTCCCTTTCCCGCGCCGACCGGACCGCAGCCGGTCGGCCGCGCCAGCTACCACCTGATTGATGAGTCGCGGCCGGAGATTTTTACCGAGAACGCCGACGATGTTCGAGAGCTCATGATCACGGTCCACTATCCGGCCGACACCGTCGCGCGGGTGCCGCGAGCGCCCTACGCCGATGCGACGTTGGCAGGAGGTATAGCCGATGCGTTCAAGACGCCGTCGTTCATCCTCGGCTTGATGCACTCACACGCACTGGACAAGCCTCCCTGCCAGACGCACGCGGAGGGATTTCCGGTCGTGATTTTCTCGCCTGGTTTAGGTGCACCGCCTGTGTTGTACACGGCGAGCCTCGAAGACCTGGCGAGTCATGGGTTCGTCGTCGTCAGCGTCCATCATCCCTATAGCATCGCCGTCACGGCCTTCCCCGACGGCCGGATCGTGCGCCAGAACGAGGCCGGATTGCGCTCGGAAGCGTCGCTCGACGAACTCTGCGACGCGCAACAGACCGGCGCCGCGCCTGAGGACGACCTCGGCTCCGTTTGGGTTAAGGACGTTCGCTTTGTGCTCGACGAACTTGAGCGGTTGAATCGTGATGACGAACTGCTGAGGGGCCGCTTGAACCTGTCGAGTGTGGGCGTCTTCGGACATTCGTTTGGCGGCGCAACGGCCGCCCGAACCGTGCAAATCGATGATCGCTTTCGCGCCGGAATCAACATGGATGGCACCGATTTTCGCGTCACCGCCGGCGAGGGCATCAGCCGGCCGATGATGTGGCTGGGCGCACAGCTGCACGAAATTGACGACAAAGCGTTGGCCGCGGCGGGGAAGACTCGTGCCTGGGCCGACGAGGCGATGCGCACTCACGACAAGCGCGGCAACGAGGTGCTGCGAAACTCGGCCGATGGACGTCGCGCGATGGTTCGAGGCGCTGCCCACCTCACCTTTGCCAGCGATGCGAGCCTCGTGGGATCGACGTGGCCATGGTCGTGGGTGGTGAGCGGGATGGATCTTGGAACCATTCCCGGCCGGCGAGCCGTCACACTCGTCGACGCCTGCGTCGTCGCATTTTTCCAGAAGCACTTGCAGGGCCAGTCGGTGCCGTTCGACGATTTGGCGCGTAAGTATCCGGAACTTGAGTTGCAAACGCCGCAGCCCTAGACGGGCGGCCCGCTGCAGCTTCCATGGTGGCCGACTGCGGATGAGGCTGTCCGGGAATTGCCCCACACTAACCCGACGCGCCAGCGAGGGTTCTTCGTCCAGCGTCCCTCGCTGGCGCGTCGGGTTAGTGTGGGGACCGCGGCGTGCGGCGTTTTCGGGGGCTTGAATTCCCGGACAGCCTCAACTGGTTGTCGGTGTTGCGCAGCAATAAGGGGCGTGCGAGCAAGGCACGCGCGGCCGAACTTAACGGATCTTGTCGAGCGCTTCACGGCCGCTCATGCCCACTTCGATGCCCAGCTCTTTCGCCTTGGCCGTGACGGCGGTGACTTTCGAGTCGAGCATGCCGGCAGTGTCCACGGCCGGGATGATGGCGCAGGCTTCGCCGAACTTTTCGAACGAGCCGACGTTCAAGTATGGGCAGCCAATCACGCCTTTCGAGCCTTTGACGACCAGCAGCTTTTGATCGAGCTGAATCTCGTGCCGTTCGAGGCCGCGCCAAGCGTCGTCGTCAGCGGGCGGGACGGTGCTTTTTTCAGCCGCAATTTCGGCGGCCGGCGAGCCGTTGGGAATCGCGCGCGATGCATCACCAGCAGGCCGCCCGCAGCCGGCGGCGAATATCGCCAAAAGTAAGATACCTGCGCCGAGCAAGTTGCATGGTGACATGGAGGTCCTTTCGAAGAACGGCCGTTTTGATGAGCTTCAACGATGGTCAGCGCCGGGATGCCCGTCGCAGTCGCATCAACCCTACGATTTTGGGTTTGCCGTGAACCCACTCAGCATTTTGGCAGCGGTCGCCGGCAAAATCGATCGGGTGCTGCAAGAGATCGCAGTTGATCTCGCAGAAAGTTTGTTGGTTGCAAATCGGATCAAATCCCCGCGCCCCCTCCACCGTGAACGGAAAGGTTGAGTCCATCTCCAGCGCCGGTTCAGCAACGGTGCATCGCCCCACGACACGCGCCGGTATTCCGGCAACCGTGGTGTGAGGCGGTACGTCTCTCAGAACAACGCTGCCGGCGGCAACTTTGGCTCCGATCCCAATCTCGATATTGCCCAGGATCTTGGCGCCCGCGCCGATGAGCACGCCGCGCCGCACCTTCGGGTGTCGATCACCCGATTCTTTGCCCGTTCCGCCCAGGGTGACTTCGTGCAGCAGCGATACGTTGTCTTCCACGACCGCGGTCTCGCCGATGACGACACTCGTGCCGTGGTCGATCAATACTCCAGAGCCAATCCGAGCCGCAGGATGGACGTCGACCCCAAACGCCTCCGAGATGCGATTCTGGAGGTGCGCGGCCAACCCATACCGCTCTTGCCCCCACAGCCAGTGTGCGACTCGGTACGCCTGGAGAGCGTGAAAGCCCTTGTAATACAGGAACGGTTGCGCGTATCCGCGCGCCGCAGGGTCTCGCGTTCGCGCCGCCAAGAGATCGGCACGGATCGAGGCGCGGATCGAAACATCCTCGGCCAAGGCTTCGTTAATCAGGTCGCGAAGCAGGATCGCGGGTAGGTCTGGCGTGTGCAGCTTGTTGGCCAGGATCACACTGAGGCCGTCTTCCAGCCTCTTGTGCCCCAGAACCGAGGCGAACAAGAAGCTGGCCAGCACCGGCTCGCGATCCGCCTCGCGCCGAGCCTCGGCTTTGAATCTGTTCCCAGAATCCGTCTTCGGCACTGTTCGTCAAGTATTCCGTCAACTCGTCCATGCAGGATACCGCCCTTGAGCCTTGTCCGGTTGAACTCGAAAAAGCGTGGTAGACGTTGCCCGCCGCCACCGCCATCTTAACATCACAACAGGCGTGGGTCGCGTTGCGGCTTAACACAACGGTCTTGGCTCGGGCGGAAATCCAGCCGATTTCTCGCCATGGTGCGAGGCTGTGACCCGGCGCGGCAGCGTCGCGATTCAGGGCGACGACTCCCAGCCCGTGTGCCGTCCGAGAAACACCGACTCCCGTCCGCGGCAAGACAGCCCACTGATTCCGCGATCGGACGGCTATTTTCCGACCGCCGGTGCGGCGTTTAGGTCAGACTGGACCAGCTCTCGCATCGTTTGCTGGGGGATCATCGCGCCCCGGCCGTAATTGGACATGACGGCCGCGGTCCAAGGGGAATCCAAGAACATGTCCAGATTCGAGTTAATTCCGATAAACCCACCGCCGTGGCCCGCGATCTTTTGCTCGTCGTCGATTGCAAAGCCGTAGCCGTATCGCGGAGCCTTCAACTCAGGCTTGCTCGACAGTAGAAGCTTCACGGACTCGGCGCCAACCAGCTTGTTCGATCGCAGCGCGATGTCGAACTTGAGCAAGTCTTCCACGGTCGAATACCCTCCCCCCATGGGTCCGTCGCGAAGGACGTGATCAAACAGGTTGTTGCGGAACGAGACGCCGCCCTCGTCGAAGTGCTTCTCGTAGCCCACGGCCAGGTTCGGATTGACCTTGTCGAGCTCATAGCAATCGGTGTTCCGCATGCCCGCCGGCGTGTAGATGTTTTCGCGCACGTAGTCGTAGTAATCTTGGCCCGATGCGATCTCGACCACTTTTCCCGCGACCAGCATGCCCGTGTTGCTGTACCGGTGGAGCGTGCCGGGCTCGAACAGCAACCTTTCGTCGGCCGCGGCCCGTTTCATCTGGTCGTCCACGGTGCGATACAAGGCGCGCGACGACTCCTGCCAGGGTTTGGAAAAATAGCCGCCCAACCCTGCCGTGTGCGTGAGCAGATGCTTGATCTTGATCTTCTCGGCCGACGCCCGGTCCGGAAAATCGGGCAGAAACTTCGACAGGGGGTCGTCGAAAGAGAGCTTGCCGCGCTCCGCCAGTTGCGCCACCGCGACCGCCGTAAACATCTTGTTCATCGAGCCCAGATTGAACTTCGTGTCGATTCGGTTGGGGGCGTTGAAATCCTTGTTCGCCATCCCATACGCGCCCTGGAAGATCGGCACGCCGTCGCGCGCCAACAGCACCGTGCCCGAAAATACGTCCGCGTCCGCCAGCTTCTCCATGAGCGTTTGCATTTCGTCTCGGATCTCATCGTCGGACCGCTTCTTCGCCGATGGTGCCCCCGCGGGCGGCTTCGGCGCACCGCGCCCGCCGAGCGCGACGATGCGAAGCGGCGGGTTCGGCTCGACGCGCACCTGAAGCGTCATCCAGCGACCGGTCAATTTGTTCTTCAATAGCGCGGTCACCTGATGGGGTGCAGACTCCTGAATCGAGTGAAACTCGACTCCGCGGGTCATGTCATGCATGGAGAGGAAGAAGTCCAGGTGACGCTCCATCGGAACGTCCAGAAAACTGGGCGCGAAATTCTCGGCTGCATACTTCTTGAATTCGGCGATATTGCCCGAGTCGAGTAGCCGAGCAAATTCCTTCACACGGCGCTCCGCCGCGCCCGACGCCGCCGTTTTCGGTTCTGAAGCCGGTTTCAACGATCCGCGATTTGCAGTCCAGGCGCTCTTGGAGACGATATAGTTCGCCTCGCCCTGCATGTGGTCCTGATCGACGATCATCCCCTTGTAGACGGCCTTTCCGCCGAATGTCGGAACTTGAAACTCGATCTTGTTGCCAGCGACCGTCCCGCTGATGCCTGTCTGGCCGTCCTGGCCGTTGAGCTTCCCGGCGAGCTTGTTGCCTTGCTGCTTGAAGACAAATTGAGAAGTCCCCTTTCGTCCGGCGACGTCCGTTTGAAAGTCCCAGGCGCCCGTCACGTCGAACTTTGTATCATCGGCGATCGCCAGACGGTCGTGGCCGACCAGAACCGACGCCAAGAACACAACGATCCGAAGCAGGCGTGTCATTTCGTTCTCCTTCGTGCTCGATCGGGGCACATGACAAGTAGGTTCGTTCAATCCGCTGCCGAGCGCTCTGACCGGCGCATGGCTCACAGCGAAGGCGGCGCGCATGGCTAATTGCCGGAAGATATGTTGCCGCAAGGCGACCAATCTTGCGGAAAAAAACATGAATTTCAAATGGACGCACGTTTCAAGCGTGCGATTCGCACGCTGCGAGCAAGCGTCCCTTTCTTTCGCTTGCGCTTCCACCGGCAAGCGATCGCCGTGCGCAACGCCGCCGCGGAAAACATTTCCCGGCGAGCTGGTTTCGATCGGTCGCTTTACATTCAACGCGCGACCCGAGGGGCATTGCGACGACACACGCCGACGAACGTCGCAAAACCCAGGATCGCCAGGATGGCTTGCGGGACAAGACCGGGCTCAGGCACGAGGTAGCCGACCAGGTTGGCGGCCAGAACCGGCCCGTTCACGAAGCCGGGATCGAAGACGCTGGAGTCGGTGAGAAACACGGCCCGGCCGCTGGTTGGCGAGATCGCGCCGCGCTCGATGGCGGCCATCACCGGCATGTTTGTCACGAGCTCGATGGCAATCGTGTGCGCGTACGGCCCAAGGCTGGTGAGCCAGCCGGTGTTGTGCAGATCGAAATGCGTCAACGTTCCGCCCGGGCCGACGGCGATCGGGTGCGTCGGCGTGACGATGCTGGCGGTGTCGGTGACGATCCAGCCAGTCGTGGCCAGGCCGAACGGGTTGAGCAAGCTAGCGCGCGAGGCATTGCCGTTCACCAGGTCGTAGTTGTTGTTCTCGGTGAAAACCGCCAGGTTCCCGCCATTGGAAACGTATTGAAACAAAGCCGACTGCTCGGCAGGCGAGAGCGCGGCGATGGTGTGCGACGCGTCGAATCCGTCGCCGATGATCATCGTGTTGACGGTCGAAAGATAAGCGCTGGTCAGAGTGCTCGTCGAGGAGAATGTCACCTCGGGATGCAAAGACAGGATCAAAGCCCTTTGGGCGGCCTGGCCAGGGTCGTCGAGGCTGTCGAATCCGCCGCGCGCTACATTGAAACTGCCGACGACCCAAGCCCCTTGCGCGCGGTCGACGAACGCGACGACGCCAACGAGGCTTGCGACAAAGACCAGGAGCGGTTGCCGCCGAGAGGATCCGGTGGTGGTACGGTTCATTAGCGTTGTCCTTGTTGGCTGGTCGAATGATCGCGGGCGGGCCGCTTTGGCAGGGATGATTACGAACTCCCGGAAACATAGCCACGCGACGTTTGAAAATCAAGAAAAAATCACCGCAAAAATCTCCGATCGAACGCCATAGCCGTGTTCGGGCGGCAACTGGTGTCTGGCGCCGCCATGCCGTACATTCGCGGACTTACCGGCTTCCAAACGGCGCCGGCCGCGGGCCACTTTCGCGGCGGCATTCCGCTAGCCCGACAGACTTCCGTCTTAACCGACAGTGCCAAAGGCACGGACGAGGCGAGCTTCAAGCGGCTAACAAAAAGCTTCCTCAGCAGAATTCGTGGGTGAATTCTGGCTGGGGTAAATTGCCAAGTTGATGGTAGAGGGCCAGTTCGATCGTTTCGTACTCGCGAAAGCCGTACGATTTTCTCATGGTCAGTTTCGCCTTGTTGTTGAAACCCTCAATGATACCGGCCGAAATCGTGCCCTTGGCGCGGAACCAGTTGAGCAGCAACGAGCGATGTTTCCGCAGGCTGCGGGCTACCTTCTTGAGCGGTTCTAGCCGAGATCGCATGACGCGGGCGCACCACTCGTCGAGGAACTTTCCAGCCCAGGCGTGTGATTGGTACTCCCAGAAACGTTGGAAGTCTTCGCGATGCAAATAGGCCCGCACACTTTGCAGGTTGTAGCGGAGCAATTCGGCCAGCTTGACGGTCTGCTGGTCGGTCAAGTTCTCGGGCCGTTTGAGCAAGCACCAGCGGGAGTGCTTGAGCAGCGGCTCGTAGCCGTCTTGCTTCAGTCGTCGAGCTTCGCCGGCCCGCACGTCGTCGATGGCTTCGCCCAGTTGTTTCATGATGTGAAAACGATCGAGCACGTGGACCGCCGTGCCGGCTTGTTCGGCCAGCACTTTGAGATACGGTTGCCACAAGTCGCTGCACACGAATCGCAGGCCCGCACAGAAGTTCGCGCCCAGCAGTTCCATTCCTCGGCGCAGGCAGGCTTCGGTTCGCTCGCGGCCGATCCACAACAGACGTTTGCAGCCGGGGTCGATTTGATAGACCAGCGTCAGGTAGTGGTGGCCGCGTCGCCACTGAATCTCGTCGACGCCGATGGCGCTGGCACCCGACAAATCCCGGTGCACCAGGCCCCATTGGACCGCGTGCCGCACCGAGTCGCGGACGTGTTCCCAGGTGGTGCAAAAGACCGCAGCCACCTCCTTCCAGGAGAGCCGCCGGGCCCAGCCCGCCAGAAACCATTGATAGGTTATGGTCAGCCGCGACTTGCCGGTCGACCAAGGAACGCGCTCCACCACCACGCCACAACATGGACAGTCGACACGCCGCAAGGCATAGACCCATACCACGGCGATCTGCCACAGCGGCACGAACTCGAAGCGCTCGGGCGCCAGCCGGTCGTAGCCGGGCCGTCGCTTTCCGCAGCCCGAGCAGATCGGCCGGCCATTGGCCCGTGGCTCGATCGGCACTTCGATGGTCTCCCGGCCGCCATCTGCCCAGCGTGGTTCTCCATACACGAACGACTTGTAACGCTCGACGCGATTGAGGATAGTCTTGAGTTGCATCCTGAGTCTGCCTTGGCGCTGATGAAGCTTGGTAACTCCATCTTTGCCGATCGCCGCTCAGGATGCATTTGTTTAGCCACACCACGCGTCTCTCCTGCACGAACTACCGCCCCGGAACACAGAGAAAGGCTAGCCGGGGTCCAGGGGCGGCAATGAGCCCCCTGGTCTGCGTGAACGCAAAAAAACAACTGCGGCGGAACGCCGCTCCACTACCGACACCTAACGAAAACCACCCATAGATTCTGCTATAGACCCAACAAAAATGGCCGCGGGCTGTCCCGATGTTGCGGAGTCTTCGGAGTAAAATAGGACTGTCCCCTTGTCCGAGACGGTTCTCGGATCGGTTCTTAAGTGAACGCATGGGAGGAAAAAACATGGCGAATCCCATTCTGGTCACCGGCGCGGCGGGCCGCGTCGGCGCGGTAGGGCGCACGGTCACCGAACTGCTGTTAAAGCAAGGCAAAGCGGTGCGTGCGATGGTGCGAAATGAAGACGAACGCGCGCAGGCATTGCGCGACAGGGGTGCGGAGGTCGTGGTTGGCGATCTGCTCGATCTCGATGCGATGCATCGGGTGATTGCCGGCTGCGAGACGATGTATTTCGGCATGTCGGTTTCGGATGCCTATCTGGCCGCGACGGTCAATGCGGCGGCGGTGGCCAGGCATCACGGCGTGAAGGCGTTCATCAATATGTCGCAGATGACCGTCTCTCAGATGAGCATTACCGAATCCACCCCGAGCCCGCAACACAAGCTGCACTGGCTCGCCGAGCAGGCACTGAACTGGTCCGGCCTGCCGGTCGTGCACGTGCGGCCGACGGTGTTTCTCGAAGGCTTCTTCCTGATTTTCACTTCGGATTCGGTCAGGACGTCCAATCAGATCCGGCTACCGTTGGGCGAGGGCAAAACTTCGCCGGTCGCAGCCGAGGACGTGGCACGCGTGGTCGCCGCGCTGCTCGCCAATCCGCGGCCGCATATCGGCAAGATCTATCACCTGACCGGTCCGCAGTCCGAGAACATGCATTTCTATGCGCAGGAGTATTCGAAAGCGCTTGGCCGCACGATCACCTTTCAGGATATCCCCGTCGAGCCGTGGCGGGACGGGCTGCTCAAGCTCGGCTTGCCGGTTCACGTGGTGGACCATCTCGCGACGATGGCCGATCTGCACCGCGCGGGACGCTACGACCGGATGTCGGACGACGTGCTCACGCTAACGGGGCAAGGGCCGCTGAGCGTGCTGGAGTTCGTCAGAAAGAATGCGGCGACGTTCACCGCGTCGGCAAAGAGTGGCGATTTAGTCAACGCATAAGAACAAAGAACACGGCCGATCGGAAGTCAACCAAGCGCTGGCTGACTCGCCCCACCGTCGAAACGGAAACGGCGGTTTCGAGCGTCTCACAAATTGGCCTTGTCGGTGTGTAGAAAGTCAGGCGTCGCCGACCGTGCCCCGGTCGCCTTCGAGCTCAACCGGGCTGATGCCGTCGCAGGGGACGTGCATTTTCTCAAACCAGGCGGCGAGCGTTTTTCTGTCAGGGGCCTCCATCACGCAGACAATCTTGCCTTCCGAGAGATTGCAGAAGCTGCGGTAGGGTTTGATGACCGGGTCGTTCTTCGCCGCTTCCGCGAGCTGGTTGACCTGCTCGCGCTTCATCGCACCGGGGGGCAGCGTGTGGTTGCTCATGAACTTCGGCATCGGAGGTTCCTTCCGAAAAAAAAAGGTGAAGGCTAAAACGGGCTAGTTCCCGGTCGAACCGCGCACCTCGCCGCAAGATAACTTTTTGCCCGGAAGAGTTCAAGCAAGGCAGACCACCCCGGCCAAAGCCAGTCACTCGTCGCCAAGGATTGCAATCTAGATGGGTTAATCATGGGCTGAGCCGAGGCGTCTTCAAACACGACCGCTTTTATGCTCGTTGCGTTTCTCTGACCGGCATCAACCACGACCTGCTTTATTTTTTCGGCCGCAGGTCGAAATAACCGGGGCGACAGGATTCGAACCTGAGCCCGATTCTGCGTCAAGCAGTTGCACCTCTTGCGGTTGCGTCGAGTGCGAAATGTGCCGCGCTGCAAATGCGCTGCATTCAGGCGCCTTCAATGGCTCGACTTGGCTTTGAATGACACGGAATTGCAACGGGTGATTCAAGCCTGGGTTGATCTGTCTCCAGCGATTCGACGAGCGGTCCTGGCGGTCGATCGGGTCAGTCATCGTTTTAGAGCGACGTCGATTTTGCGAAGACCGATAAGCACAATGCCTGCCCTGGGAGCTGGTCTTCCTGAGCGGCATTGCGGTGCTTGCCGCCGCCGCATTCGTATTGGCGGTACCTGAAACATCCAAGATGGGAGCAAGGACGATCCAAAAGCGTTTGGGCACTAAGACCCGGTCAAGGTGAAACTATTGACGAACTGGTCGAGAAGGTAAGCAGCCCACGCTATTTGCGATTCGCATTCCCAGCAAACTAAGATTGGTTGGTCGCCTCCCTCAGGTCTGTGTGCTCAAAGGCTGACGCCATACGGTCAATTTCGCTCGCCCCTATGCCGACGCTTTGAGCTTGGCGCCGCCAGGAGGCGACAGCATCGCCTACTTCCTTCGCGATTCGCCGTGCCACGCTGTCGTCAATCCCGAAATACTCGGCGACCTCGAAGGCAAGTGTGAGGGACGCTGTATGATCCTCCTCATCGATCGCAAGGCTTAAGACGCGCGCCCGAACATCGGTAGGTGTCGGATTGAGGTCGTAGGCAGGTGCTAATCGCCAGCCTCCCGGGCCCTCCCAGAGAAGACCGTGATTGCGCAAATGATCATCGACATTGGAAATCAAGATCGAGAACACGATTCTGCGCCACAACTCGGCCAGATCGTCCGACACTGCTGCACCGCATTGACGTAGCGCATCGGCAATTTCCAGATAGCTGTGTGACTCGTTGTCGCTTGCCCCAAGCAGGCTCATCGTTGACAAGAAGGGCACACGCCGAGTCTTGATTCGGTCAAAACGGTTCACCAATAGCACCGACCGACCTGCAACGGTTTCCAATCGTCCTTCCGACGCATCTATGCCGGCGGATGCCGCCAGCCGGAGCGCCAACGCTTCCCAAGCCGGTTGATTGGTTTCGTCACTTGGATGCGGAAACTTGGCAATGAGCAAACCATTGTCATGGTCACGCACCGACGCCTTAGGACGTGCTCCCCCTAAAGATGAGCCAGGGGCTAGCAGTAATCGCAGATCGTCATCGTCCTCTTTATCCGCAGCGATGCGATTGGACGCTGCAAGCAAGGCGGGCAGTTCGACGAGCGGCGGCACTCGCAGTCCGTCACCGGTCGGTGCGAGAAATGGTCCGCCGAGCTTATCGGAGAATCGTAACGCACCGAGGCGCGTTTCATCGTTTACGCCAAGGAGGCAATCGATCTCATTCACAGGGTTGGGGTCACGTTTTTCCGCTTTCGCACGTTGCCGCTCGGCCCGCCGCATGAGCATTCGACCCCAGCGATCCGGTGCGGAGTCGCCAAATGCTCCAAACATTGCTTGGCCAGTATGGGTATGATGCGAAAGATCATGCAGGACCAGAGCCGGCTCTAGGGCAAAGCGGGACGGGTGATTGAGCCAGGTAGCATCGTAGGTGAACGTGGCGCTCTCACGGTTTTTCCGAAAGCGTGCATGTAGTGTCCCGACGAGGACTGGCTTGCCCTCAAGATCAACGTAGACATAGACGCTGCGGTCGCTCATGGCTTGGCTTCTCGCTTACGTCGCGGCAAATAGATTTTTTGCGGCAAGCGGTCCTCGTCGAGCTCCAATCCAATGTCATCGGAGCGGACGTCGGCCAGGTCAGCTAGGCGCCTTTCGAGTCCCAGGATGAATAGCACCGTCGCATAGATGCCAAGTGACACGTGGGGAGAGCCCTTCTCGACGCGGGCCAACGTAGCCCGGCCGATCATGGCGCGCTTGGCCATTAGCGTGGTGGGGATACGGCGACGTCTGCGCATCGGCGATATCCTGGCCCAATTTCTTAAGGGCCCGCTTGACTGGAAACGGCAGTGATGGAATGGCTTTTGATCGCATTTAATGCCTCATACATAAGTCATTAATCATCATTACTGTATCATATATTATACATTATTTCAAGCAAGCTCAGCAGCTGACGCCGAATGGGGCAAAAACGCCATAAGTCCATTATGGGAAAGCGATTGAAGCACGCCCTGACCGGATTAACGAAGAAGAGGATGCCGAACTCGATCGTCACCCCAGGGCAACAGCCACGAAATTGCTCCAAAACGACGCGAATTTGACGTCCGATCGAACGCATCCACCTCGCCCGATCGAAGTGAAGCCTGCTCAGTCGGCTCTCCTGCGATCGGCATTGGGCCAGAGAAAGACCCACGTCATGGTTCGCAAGGACCTGGAGCGGGTCGGCATTCCCTACGAGAGCGAAGACGGCATCGCTGACTTCCACGCTTCCGGCCGGCATACCTACATTACTGAACTACTGCCGAATGGGGCGTCGTCAACCGAGGCCAAGGAGCTGGCCCGGCACTCCGATATCAAGAAGACAATGAAGCCAAGTACGTCAGGCCGATGGCCTGACGATCTGATGGCGACATGCTGAGTTCCCGACCGCGTGTTGTATGCGCCCGGCCACAACAACGTTCTTCGTGCACTCGCCGCCGCCCGCGCAGGGCAGTTCCTTTCGATCGCGCACCACCGTGCGTCACCATTGCCGAACGACGAAGACTGTCAGGCACGAGCGTGACTGACCTACTGGAGCCCGGCGCCCGACCCCCATACAGACCCGAACCGCAAGCAAGGGTTCTTCGTCCGCGCCTCGTTCTTCCGTCCCTGAACCCCAACCCCTGACCCCTGAACCCTATCTGCAATTCTCGGGGGGTGGCCGGAAACTTGTGTTGAAAGTGTGCCAGCACTTTTGGTAATACTGCATCCAGCCGAGACGGACTGTCACTTCAGATCTGTGTTAATGGACGGAAGGCCTGCTTTGTTCTTGGGCCGCCCCCGTCAAAGTCCCGTGCTGGTGGCGGGGCTGCGCAGTGGTATTTGACTGCCTCGAAGCGCGTGGACGCGATCTGCGTGCCGGAGGCTCGCGAGCCGTTTTGGGAATGTCCGTGTGGCCACGGCGTTGAACCCAGGGATGCGGTCGGCATCTTGGACTGGGCAGTACAACGTCTCCGTGGGAAGCTCCGGTACCGACCCGCTGCAATGCTGCTTCCTCCGCCGAAGCTCTTTTTGCAGTACAAGAACCGCTTCGGATCCCCGGATGGGAGCAGCGGCGCACGAATCATTTTTAAGTCGCGGTTGCGACCCAACGTCGCACTGCGCGCCGGGCTTTTTCGCCCTGGCTGAAGGAGAAGAAAAAAAGATTCTTAGCCACAGAGATCACAGAGGACACAGAGACGAAGAAGGAGATGAGGGAGACGGGTTTACGAAGGGGGAGATTGGTTGACGACTTTAATTGCCGTTTTCATCCAGTAGTTCCAAGTTCAGAGAATTGCTATAGGTGAACGCAAGGGTCCTCCTCAGATTGGTTTGTGTTGAAGAACTCAAGCCAAGGAGGGGTCCCATGCGTTCAAGGATGAGTCATACCATAACTGCTGGCGAAGTTCACGGGTGGGCCATCGGGTGGCTGCTGCAAGCAAAGCTATTAGAGGATCATGGGTGGCTGTGCACGGCCAGGGTGACCTGGAATGTTTTGTTGCGGGCGGCCGCCCGGATGATCTCGATTTATGCCGCCTGTCGCGATTTGGCCGACGCGCCTTCCGACCAGGCCGTGTTCAATGCGCTGTCCGACGGCCTGCCCAAGACTCTGAAGTCGTTGGAACGTCGGTTGAACGAGGCGCTGTCCGCGCCGCTGCCGCGACGGTTGTTGCGCCATTCCTGGCGTGTGGCGATCGATTGGCATTTGGTGCCCTACTATGGCGAGCCCGACAAAAGTCGGAACGAACTGTATTACGGCAAGCCGCGCCAGGGCACGACGAAGTTTCACGCCTACGGCACAGCCTGCATCGTGCAGCACGGGCAGCGCTACACCGTGGCACTGACGTGGGTGCGGCGGCACGAAACGCTGGTGGTCGCGCTGCGGCGTCTGCTGGCGCAAATTCGCAAAATCGGCCTGAAAATCAAGTATGTGCTGCTGGACCGCGCGTTCTTCAACGTGCCGGTGATCACCTGGTTGCAGAGCGAAAAACTGCCGTTCTTGATGCCCGCCATGTTTCGCGGGCGCCGCTCCAAGAAGCGCCGCGCCGCCACCGGCCTGCATTGGATCAAGCGTCAGAAGGCGGGCTGGTATCAACACACGCTGAAGAACAAGAAGCAACAAGTGACCGTCTCCGTATGCGTCACGTATCGTACGCATCGCAATCGCAAAGACCACAAACATGTCCAACAAAAGCTGTTGTTCGCTGCCTGGCGTGTGAAGGGCTCTCCCAAAGACATTCGCCAGCGGTATCGCAAGCGGTTCGGCATCGAATCGAGTTACCGTCAAATGCGTCAAGCGCGCATCCACACCTGCACGCGGTGCCCACGTCTGCGTCTGGTGTTTGTCGCCGTCGCCCTGATCCTGCGAAACCTCTGGGTCTGGATTCACGCCACGCGCTTGGCCGAAGGCAGCGGTCCCACGATGACTTTGCGACTCGAACGACTCCGTTACAAACGAATGCTCGATTGGATCGCCCAAACCGTCGCCGCCTTACTACATGACGGCTCAATACCTTGCGTCGATCTAAGCCCATAAGCGAAAGTTGGAACTACTGTCATCCTTCATCCTTCTCTGTGTCCTCTGTGTGCTCCCCTCGGCCTGAGCTCGGGACGAAGGCGGTGGCTAAAAATCTTTTTCTTCTTTTCCTTCAGCCAGGGCTAAAAAGCCCGGCGCAGTGCGACGTTGGGTCGCAACCGCGACTTTTCCTCACCAAAAATGTTTCGTGCGCCGCTGCTCCCATCCGGGGATCCGAAGCGGTTCTTGTACTGCAAAAAAGCTTCGGCGGAGGAAGCAGCATTGCAGCGGGTCGGTACCGGAGCTTCCCACGGAGACGTTGTACTGCCCAGTCCAAGATGCCGACCGCATCCCTGGGTTCAACGCCGTGGCCACACGGACATTCCCAAAACGGCTCGCGAGCCTCCGGCACGCAGATCGCGTCCACGCGCTTCGAGGCAGTCAAATACCACTGCGCAGTCTTCGCCGCAGGCGCGAGAGACTTTGACGGGGGCGGCCCAAGAACCAAGCAGGCCTTCCGTCCATTAACACAGATCTGAAGTGACAGTCCGTCTCAGCTGGATGCAGTATTACCAAAAGTGGCGACTCACTTTCAACCCAAGTTTCCGGCCACCCCCCGAGAAGTTTTTGTAGTGGTTAGTGGTTAGTGGTTAGTGGTTAGTGGTTAGTGGTCAGTGGTTGGTGCCGGGCAGAGTCGTAGGTCAGTCACGCTCGTGCCTGACATTCTTCGTCGTTCCGCGTCTTTCACCCATTGGCGTGGTGAGCGACGGATTCTGCCCTGCGTCGTTGAACCCAGAGGCTCTCGACGGGCGCGCCGGCGGCCGCTTTGCCTCCTGGCACGATTACATGCGCGCGCCGGCGGCGAATGTACGAAGAACTCTGCTGCGGCGGGACACACACAACCCGTGGCCGTGAACCCAGCATGTCGCGATCCGATCGTAAGGCCATTGGCCTGGCCTACTGACTGCCGCTTTGATCATTTATAATGAGCTCGATGGGCGTCTTGGGTGCAATCCATTGTTCAGGGGTTTCGCCGCCGATAAAAGTGTATCCGTCTTTTCAGAATCGGCTTAAGTCTTTGCCAAGTTGACGTCCTTAACCCCAGACGCCGTCCGCATGAGCACCAAGTCGGTTGAGCGAACAAAAACGACCGCGCAGGACGGATTCGGATCCGTCGGGACGCCTCCGTCTAACACGCGGCAGTCTGCCACTGGCGACCGTTTGTATCGAGTCGTTTGGCGGTGGCACTTCTATGCCGGCATGATCATCGCGCCCACGCTGATCGTGGTGGCCGCCACCGGAGCGCTCTACATCTTCAAAGATGAACTGGAAGGGGTAATCTACCCCGGGGTCACGTACGTCGAGCCAGCGGCCGAGCGCGTCTCCTATGAGCAGCAAAAGGCAGCGATCCTGGCCGCGTCGCCCGCGACGCCTCACTTTGTTTTTATGCAGGTGTTCGCCAACCCCAGGCGAGCGACCAGCTTTGTGGTGGCTGGAACCGCGTTTCAATACAATTACGTCGATCCCTATCGGGGCAAGTACCTTGGCGGCATCGCACAGGGCGGCTTTTTCGACGTCGTGCTGAAGCTCCATCGGTCACTGTTCGTCGACACCACGGGCCGAATCGTCGTCGAACTGACCACGTGCTGGACGATGGTGCTCGTGGCGACCGGTATCTACTTGTGGTGGCCACGCAAGGCGAACCAACTGTGGGGAGTTTGGCTGCCGCGGTTGCGGCGGAAGCCGTATATCTTGCTGCGCGATCTGCATGCGGTCAGTGGAATTTACCTGGCGATCATCGCGATCGTGATCTCGCTGACCGGCCTGATCTACTCCTACTCCTGGGGTGCCGGATTCAAGTACGCCGCACAGAAGACCGAAGCCTACGACATGTTCAGCAAACCGATGCTGTGTAAGTCGTCGCCCGAGGCCAAGGACTTGCCTCTCGACCGGCTCATCAAGGTTGCCCGGGAGAAGATGCCTGGCAAGACATTGACCATCTGGTTCCCGCGCGCCCCCAATGGAGTGTACCTGGCATTGGGTGGCAGCGACTACGGACCGACGGTCCACGAGATGTTGTTTCTGGACCGCGCCACCGGCGAGATCCTGGATGATCGCTACCTCAGTCAGACCAAGCCGGTGTACTGGTTGGGGTCGTGGAACTATTCACTACACGTCGGCTCGGTCCTGGGACAGCCGAGCAAGTGGTTGTGGCTGGTGGCCTGCGTGGTGCTGATGACGTCGCCCGTAACCGGCATCTGGATGTGGTGGGCGCGTCGCCCGAGGGGCAGTCTCGGGCTGCCCCGCCGGGCTAATGTGCTCCGACCGCGCTGGCTCGTCGCCATCATTACGGCGACCAGCGTTTTGCTACCGATACTGGGCATCTCGGTGGTGGTGGTTTTGGTCGTTGATTTCCTTATGTTGCGATTGCGGCGCGCGTGGGCTTAACTGCCAACGGGGTATCGGCCATTTGGCACAATTCGCCATCGAAGGCACGGATCTGAAAATCCTTCGATAAGCGAGCCGTGTGCCGATGCGAATTCAGCAACTCCGCCGGATCGCTCTGCCGTGTCATCAAACGCTTGACTTCCCGGCACGCGCCCGCATTCTCATAAATGGGGTCGCCGTGCGGATTCTCGGGAATCAAGGCTGTTCGCACGAGTTCTTGGGACGCCGGCTTTTTGAGCCCGACGGCCGGGCGACTTGGCCGCGACTCTTCCTGGCATCGGTCGATGCGACCGACGCAAATTGATAGGTTCAGTCCCACCACCACGACTCAATGCGCTTCGGCAATGCGTGCATCCGCGCTTCCCGCACCTTTGCTTGCAATTCGGCGGCATTGACCACGCGCGGCACATCCAGCTCCACTCCGCCGGATACGCTCACCACCCACGTTTCACCTCTCCTAAGCGCGCTTGCATGCGAGGCAACGTTTTTTGGTATTCGATGCGCCGCGAGCTGAAGGCGCGTGTCGTCCAGCAGCATCGGTAATTCCAGATCAACTTGTGTCAATAGGTCGCTGCCGGCGAGAATTGCCGTCACCAGGGCTAAATCCATGCAGCCGCGCAATTGACCGAACACGGGCTCGACGATCGCCAGTTGATCGTATCGCGCCGTCATGGAGTCGGCCCACTTTTTTGCCGTAGGATCGCTCTCGATTTGAGTCGAAATCCGACCGTTAGGACCCATTCGTCCGGCCGCCGTGCATACTTGAATCCCAGGTCGCGAGATTCGCCAGCCGAGCCCATCGGCCTCGCGCTCCACGGGCTGCTTGCCGTAAGCAATCCACCAGCGTGGCAGAGAATTTCGCGTCGTAGCTCCAGGCCGGTCGTTCAGCAACTCCAGGTAACTTGTTAATCCGTCCACAGGCGACGGAACCAGCCCCATCCCAAGCCGCTTCATTTGCCAGTCCGCCGCGACGAGAACCTGCGCAAAGTGGCTCTCGGGCGCCACACCGGACAGCGTAATTGTCTGCGGCCCGACGGCCTGCTCCATACGTCGGAGCAATTGGGGCGAAGGCGACAACTCATTGCCGCGAGCGAGCCGCGCAAATTGCTTGAGTCCTGCCGCCGTCGGAT
Source organism: uncultured Planctomycetia bacterium (assembly GCA_963801675.1). Taxonomy (GTDB): domain Bacteria; phylum Planctomycetota; class Planctomycetia; order Pirellulales; family PALSA-1355; genus PALSA-1355. Next base: position 3,843,461 of record CAWDFN010000001.1, on the reverse strand, counting down.
CGATCGAGCAGCTTATGATCTTGCCAGCAAGCATTCGATCTTTTGTCCGCAAGGCGGCGATCAAATCGACCAAATGCAGCACAGCCGCTGCTGAGTTTGTCCCGACAACATTACCGCGATCATCAACCGTCCACCCCTCCGCCGGCCCGGCCAATACAATGTCGCGGGAATCAGGATAAGCGAATACGTACTCGACGCGCTGCAAGCCCGCGAGATAAAGGATCTCCGAGGGCAGCTGCTTATTCTGGCTTACCTGTCGAGCCAACAGTGCGTCAAGTTGGCGCAGCGAAATCTTGCGTAGCTCGCTCCTCTTCGTGACATCTCCGGCAAGACCTGACGTCGCGTTACGCCGGGCATCACGCAGCGCGACAACGTCACGCTCCTCGGCCTTCGCCATGACCCCCTTTGCGTCGATCGCCACGCCGCCAACCGCGCCATTTCCCACGACAGGTACAGCGCCAACGACAAAAGGTTGCTGGGTGACCGCGCCAATACTACCCTGAACCTGCGCGGCCGCGTGATCACCAAATACAAATGCGGCGGCTACGAAGAAATGAACGACGTATTTCATTCGATGGCATGGCATTGGGAATCCCCCTATCACAGGTCTTAGCCAACCTATAGACCAGAGCCTTCTTCGCACAACCGATCTTTTTATGTTCCCCGGCGATCACTGATCGGTCAAGTTCTTCCACAGGGCGCGCAGATTCATGTGGAGTACCTGCTCGTCCAGAATGATGAGGCGGTGGTCGAGCTTCAGTCACTCTCAACGGCAAAGAACGGGCGTCGGTCCGACACACCGATTCACGGTAATTGTCGCGGCAAGCTAGTGAGGCGAACAATCCGGAAACGCGATGGGTTATGCGCTACAAGGCACTCTGACGGCGTGCAACATGTCAGGCGAGGCCAACGCCCTGGTGATGGGGGCACGGCCCAGGGGATTAGAAGCCCTGTCGGGGTTTTTTGATCGCCGACTCTGTGACGCCCTTTTAGGCAACGCTGTACGGTATTTTTTTGCGGTGTTTTGCGGCTTCTTCGAAAATGACAGCAATGAGATCATTTCAGTTGCAGGCCGACGCTATCGAAATCTCTGCAATCGGCTTCGATTTCCCTTCGGAGAATACCGCACAGCGTTGCCTTTTAGGGCGGGCGGGCTGGTGCGCGGCACGGGAAACCAGGGCGCTGCCCGGGGCTGGCATGTTCGACGCCTTCGGCGTCCGCGATCTTGTGGGCCAACGGCCCAACCTGGCTTAGGCAGAGCCGGGCCTTCGGCCCTGAATGCGTGGCGCGGTTCCGGGGTCGCAGACCCCGGCTACAAGGCGGGCAAACGAAGAACCCTCACCCCGGCCCTCTCCAGCTCGACGAAGTTCGCCACGGGCCGGCGGGAGGGGGAGAATGCTTCAGCCGACTTCCAGGCCGATCATGTAGTCCTCGAGGGCTTTGCGCTGGCGGGCTTCCTCGACGTTCAGCTTTTGAATTTCCTCGCGAGTCTTTTCCATTTTATCTTCTTGGCGCTGAACGTCTGAACGTACTTTTTATAGAGCTCGGTGTTGCGATCCAACTGGGCCATGTTCTGGCGGATGCGCGTCTGGTCCTGCGTGATCGTGGCGATCTGTTGCTCGAGCAGTTGCTTGTCCTGGGCCACTTTTGCCAGGGCCTGCTTGCGCTTGACCACTTCCTGCAACGCGGCCTTGACCGCCGGACTGACCTCCTTCTGGTTGATGTAAAACAGCACGACGTCGTCGTTGATGTTCCCCAGCGCCAGTTGCTGGCTGACGATCTGCTCTTCTTCGACCTTGAGCGCGGTCGGCTTGCCCGGCTCGGCCTTGACCGCAAAGCGGTAACGGTCGCGGGTCTTTTCGGTGGGCTTCTCCGGGGTCAGACAGCTTCCAGTTGGCGTCGAGCGGGTACTCGACCAACACGGTCTTGGCCTTGGCGTCGGAATTCTTCACGGTGTACGTCCGCTCGCGGTTGAGCTTGCGGCTGACCAGCATAGTGCCCTTGATGAGCTTCACGCTCAGCAAGTGCTCGGGATGGTTTTTGCCTTCCGGCGCGACTTCGGTTTTCAGGTCGAGCGCGTAGCTGATCAGCCGCTCGGCGTGCGGGGCCAGGTCTTCGATCTTGGCGTCGCCGGCGTAGGCGCCGCCGTCGAAGACGGTGATCGGGCCTTGCATCAGGTGCAGGTCGGTCGAGTTGATCAGCCGCAGTCCGTTGAGCGGGTGCTTGGCCTGCACCGCTTCGTTGTAGATCGAGACTTTTTCGCCTTTGACACTTTCATTGACGATCGGCAGCATGGCCGACTTCTGCCGGGCCAGCGTGACCGGCGTGCCGATCACGTATTGAAACAGCTCGCCGACGTTGCCGGCTTCGGCGGTCGAGGCTGCGCCGCGAATCGAGGAAAAAAGCACTCCCTCCGCTTCGCCGTCCGCAGGCGCCGCGGCAGGCGCAGGCATCGCGTATCGTTTCGCGGCCGACTTTCCGCCCAGCTTCAGCGCCAGCGACTCGGTCTTTACTTTCTCAGCCTCGCCCTGAGGCTCGGCAGCGCCAGCCGCATCCGCGAGTTCCCCCCCCATGCCCCCGGCCATGTCCTGGCCATAGGTCTGGGGCCGCAGCGAGGCGTACAAGTTCATGACTTCCCAGGGTCGGTCCGCGTACAGCGGGTCGTAGAGATCCATCTGGTACGAAATCGGCCGGCCGCTGACCAGCGTCAGCGAGACGTTGTTCCAGTCGGCTTCGGTCGTGTTTTCGACGATCGCCCAGCCTTGCAGAAAGGGGGCTTCCTTGTCGCTGAGCACCAGGCGATAGCTGGTCTTCCAGACCGGCGTCTCCTGGATGTAGCCGACGCGCACCGGCCGCTTGCCGTTGCCCAGCAGGTTCAGGCTGACGGTTTTCTTGTCGGTGTCGTGGCCGCCGGCCAGCACGGCCAGGGCTTGGCGCAGCTCGCCGTCGAGCTTTTCGTCGAGCAGCTTGATGCGGCCGACGCTGTCGAGCGGCACGCTGCGCAGTCCGGTGTCGGTCAGCAGGTTGAGGAACTCGGTCTCGACAACTTCATGGTCCTTGCCGACTTCCTTCTTGCGTTTCTCGACGCCCAGCAGGACGCCGGTGATGGGCGTGGGGGCGTCGACCTCCATGCGTTCGCCGCGCATCTGGTCCAGGATGGCTGCCCAGCGTGGGATTGCCCGTCAGGTCGATGGGAAATGTCTTCAGCGTCTTGGTGATCGGATCGCGCGAGCCGTAGGTGACGGTCGAGATCTTGCCGCCGCCGCGGTCCTCCAGAATCATGCTCTTGAGCAGGTCGTTGATGTCCTCGACGCGGAAGCGCAAGATCGATCTTGGGCGTCCCCCTCGACCTGGCCCCGATGCTCGAAAAAGCCGACGCCGGAGTTGAACATCACAACCTTGTTGAGCGGCAGCGGGCCTTTGTCGGCTGCTTTTTCAGCGGCAGCTTTCGCGGCGGGTTTGTCGGCTTGCTGGGCGCATGCCGTCATGGGGTAGGCCAGCAGGGAAGCCAGCAGGGAAGCCAGCGCAACTGGAAAAAGGTTCCTGACACCTTTTTTGAGAATCGTGTGCGTGGACATCGTTCGATGGCTCCTTGTGTGTACTGTGTGCCGCTTGCGCGAGGGCCTTGAATTGGACCAAAACGCGGACTGCCCCCGACTTAGCCCTTTGGGTAATTGTAGCTTTTTGGACGCTGAAGGGGTGGGGAAAGTTCCGCTTGGCGGCGGGTTTGTGGCGTGAAGGCCGGGCAATGAAGGCCAAACATGGGACACATTTCACGCCTCGCGTGGCGGTCGACCAAGCATCTGTAGCCGGGGTCTGTGGCCCCGGAACGACGCGCAGGACGCCCGGCGTCGAAGAGGCCGGCTACAATTGGCCGCTTAAAAATACGGCCGCAGCGTCTCGATGGCGGAAATCGTGGCCAGCGACAGAAAGAACACGCCAGCGGCGCTCAGCCCAATCCGCGCGAACCAGCCCGGCCGCAAGGTCTTGGGCAGCAGGATCCAATTGATGGCCAGCGTGTGGAAGCAACTGATCCCCAACGCGAAATTCATGATGTTGGTGCCGATGGTCAACAGCACCAGCGGTTTGCCGATCGACAGCAGGAACAGGCCGATCGCCATGAAGCCCAGCAGCACGCAAAAGTAGAGCGTTTTGATGTGCTTGGGATCCCACTCGCGCAATCGCCGGCTGGAAGTCCACACCACGTCGACCCAGCGGCGGATGACGCCGTCGGCGCTGGTGGCCATGGCCGGCGCCAACACCAAGAACCCACACAACAGGGTCATGTACCAGATGGTCGATCCGGCGGCCGAGCCCCAGGCCGACGCGACGGCGCCGCTGACGCCGTCGGCGGTCATGCCGGCGGCGTACCATTCGCTGACTTCGGTTCCGCGCCGCAAGAACTGCACCGAGAGCATGCTGGGCAGCGCCATGCCGAGAAAGCAGGCCGGCATCCAGACCACCATCTGGTCGCGCAGCACGTGGCGGACCCAGCGCCGCCAGCGCGTGCAGCGAATCGCGGGTGACCTGGAACACCATGCCCACGTGCGACAGCTCGATATTGTGGCCACCGATCACGCTGGGGATGGCCCCCACGTGATGGCCCATGCCCCAGCCCTGGTCGCGCGTGTAGTTGCTGATCGGCGCGTTCGACAATCCGCCGCAGCCGGCGATGGCTGCAAACGCGGCCAACAGCGCGATCGTGCTGAAGTCGATTTTCGGAAACGGCCGGCCCTCGGCCAGGGCCACAAACACGTTCTCGGTGTTGTCGCCGTCGCAGACGCCGTCGCCATCGACGTCGCGAAACTTGTCGGGCTTGCCGTCGCCGTCGACGTCGGCCCAGGCGTCCGGCTGGCCGTCGCCGTCGGTGTCGATAGTCGGCTGGAGCCGCTCTTCGACGACGTCCAGATGGCCGTCGCCGTCCCAATCCTCGCCCGGGTCGAGCACGCCATTGCCGTTCGTGTCTTCGCCGCGTTGCACCGGCACCGTGCCGAACTTGAAAAATCCGCTGACGATCTCGACCCACGTTTGCCGACTGGAAAAGAAGACGGCCAGAAACATCAGGAAGCCGAGCACGACGACGATCTTGAACGACATCACCACTTTCAGCGTGTTGTAAATCTTGCCGCCGAAGATCAACGGCAGCATGGCCCCCAAGAACACCGCAAAGCCCAGCCCGCGCACCAGCGATTCGTCGCCGACGCCCGAGGGGATGTGTCCCAGGTAGACCGCGGCCAGCGGCGTGGCGGCGTTGGCGGCCAGGTAGGGGAACACGGCGCCGAAATCGAGCAGCAGATACATGAACAGCCAGAAGCGCGGGCCGGGGAGCGTGCGAAACTTGCCCGTGAAGATCGGCTCGCCTGTGTACAGCGCGTAGCGGCTGATCTCGACGTTGTAGAACACCTGGCCCACGATGCTGAGCGTGGCCAGCCACATCAGGGCGCCGCCATAGCGGGCCGTCACGGCGGGCCCGGCCAGCCACTCGCCGCCGCCGATCGCCGAGCCGCCCACGAGCAGGCCCGGGCCGAGCATGGCGAACCAGTTTTTCCAGGTGAAGCGCGGAGCGTCGACCAGCTCGCCGCTATTCCAATGCGGCATTTCCTTCGAGCCCGGCCAGGGCGCGACAAAGGGTGGGGCTGGTTCGTGTGGCGGCGGCGGCGCAAGGGAGGCTTCGGCCATGTGGAAAGACCCGTGTTTACGATGTTCCGCCATCCCTGGCGCACCACGGGTATTCCGACCCCGCCCAATTACCAATCACGTGTATAACCGGCCGTCCAGCCTCCGTCTACGGTCAGGACGGCCCCGTTGACGTAGCTGGCCTCGGGCGAGACGAGAAAGGTTACGGCGTGGGCAATTTCTTCGGGCGTTCCGGGGCGGCCCTGCGGGACGCTGGCCAGCAGGCTTTTGGCCACTTCGGTCTTTTCGCCGCCGTCGCCATAAAACAAAGCCCGCGTGCCCCGCGTGAGGATCGAGCCGGGCGCGACGCAATTCGACAGGATTCCGCGCGGCCCCAATTCGCATGCCATCGATTTCGTCAGGTTGACGACGCCCGCTTTGGCGGCCACGTATCCGCTTTGCAATCGTAGCGGCACGAGGCCCGCGACCGAGGCGATGTTGACAATTCGGCCTGCTCCCAGTTCGAGCATGAGCGGGATGACGGCCTTGCTGACGACGAACACGCCGGTCAGATCAACGCGCAGTATGCGGTTCCAATCGTCGTCGGAGTATTCGTGGATCGGCCGGCGATCTTTCGCGGTGTTGATGCCTGCGTTGTTGACCAGGATGGCGATCAGCCCCAACTGCCGTTTGATTTCGGCCGTGGCGGTGGCGATGCTCGTCGGATCGGACACGTCGCCGGACAGGGCGATTACGCGGCGGCCGGCGGAGGACAGCTCGTCGGCGGTTTTCTTGGCGGCGTCCTTTTCCAGATCGAAAATCGCGACGTGGGCGCCGTTGGCGGTCAGGCATTCGACGATCGCGCGGCCGATTCCCTGCGCTCCGCCGGTGACCAGGGCCACCTGGCCTTTCAAGTCGACTTGCATCGGAGGTGTTCCTTGGTTGAGGTTTACGCGATAACGTCGCGAACCACCTCGCCCGCCACGTCGGTGAGGCGATAGTCGCGGCCGCTGTAGCGGTAGGTCAGCCGCTCGTGGTCGAGGCCCAGCAGGTGCAGGATGGTGGCGTGGAAGTCGTGGACGTGGACTTGGTTGTCGGCGATGGCGATGCCGTACTCGTCGGTGGCGCCGTGCACGACGCCCCCTTTGACGCCGCCGCCGGCCAGCCAGGAGGAGAACGCCTGGTGGTGGTGCTCGCGGCCCTTGGCGTTGGGCTCGGCGTGATACGGCGTGCGGCCGAACTCGGTGGTCCACACCACCAGCGTCTCGTCGAGCATGCCGCGGCGCTTGAGATCTTGAATCAAGCCGGCGATCGGCCGGTCGACGTTCTTCGCCAGCGCGATGTGGTCGTTCATGTTGCCGTGCGAATCCCAGTTGCCGCTCGACCCAGTGTCGATCAGCTCGATGAACCGCACGCCCCGCTCGGCCAGGCGGCGGGCCACCAGACATTGCCAGCCGAAGCCGGTGGTTTGACCGCGCTCGAGACCGTACAGAGCGAGAGTTTCGTCGGTCTCGGCCGAGAGATCGAAAACCTCGGGCGCTTCGCGCTGCATGCCGAAGGCGGTTTCGAACGATTGGATGCGGGCTGCCAGCGCCTGGTCGGCCTGGCGACGCTCGCGGTGCTGGCGATTGAGTTTGGCCAGCAGGTCGAGCTCCATCTGCTGCAAGGTGAGCGACGGCACGCGGCGCTCGATGTTGGCGATCGGCACGCTGCCGGGAAAGACCTGCGTGGCCTGGTGGCAGCCGGGTAGAAAGTCGGAACCCCAGGTCTGCGCGCCGGCATACGGCGCGTGCGGCGCGATGGCCACGAACGACGGCAGGTTCTGGTTCTCGCTGCCCAGGCCATAGCTGACCCAACTGCCGATGCTGGGCCGCGCGAACGTGAACGAGCCGGTGTGCATGCCGAGCGTGGCTTCGTAGTGGTTCGTGTGGTCCGACGCAATCGACCGGAGCACGCACAGGTCGTCGACGCACGCGCCGACGTGTGGAAACAGTTCGCTGACCTCGATGCCCGAGTTGCCGTGCGGGGTGAACTTCCACTGCGGCTGTTTCAGGTAGCGTTTGAAGTCGCCCAGCTTGCCTTGCCAATTGTCGACGGTAACCGTCTTGCCGTGGTCGGCGTAAAGCTTGGGCTTGGGGTCGAACGACTCGACGTGCGACACGCCGCCGGTCATATAGAGGAAAATGACGCACTTTGCCCGGGGCGGAAAATGGGCCTGCTTGGGGGCCAGCGGATCGGACGGATTCGTTGGCGCCCCACTTGCGGACGCAATCTGCAATTCGGCCAGCATGCCATGCAGGGCCAAAGCGCCGAACCCGCCGACGCTTTGGCGCAGCATTTCTCGTCGAGTGGTGGGGCGCGAAAAGGGTTGCAAACGCGGGCTCCGAAGGACTCAATCAATATACAGAAACTCATTGCTCGACAGCAGCACCCGGGCGTACGCGCTCCAAGCAGCGAGCGAGGCTTGTTCAGCGGACGTGCCCGAGGCGAGCGACTGCCGACGATAATTATCGAGGAATTCGATCGCGTCGGCCGACTGCGCCGCGTCGCACGGGCGGCCGAAGAGCAGGGGGCCGGTTGAGTGGATGCGATCGGCGTCATTCGATCCGCCGGCCAGCAGGCGGCGGGCCAGGGCCTCACTCTGGGCGTGAATGAACGGGTCGTTCATCAGGAACAAGGCCTGCGAGGGCGTGGTCGTTTGCATCCGCTCGGCCGTGCTGGCGTTGGGATCGGCACCGTCGAACAGGGCCAAGAACGGATGTCGCTGAATGCGCTGCGTCATCAGGTACACGCTGCGGCGCGAGGAATCGTAGTTGGCATGATTGGCTTTGAAAGGCGCATGCTGCGTGAAGTTCCAACTCGTCGCGGGCGGAAACGGGTGCGCTCCGCCCGGCGTGCGGTCCCATTGCCCGCTGACAGCGAGCACCGCGTCGCGGATGGCCTCGGCGTCGAGCCGGCGCCGCTCGAACTTCCACCAAGTCTCGTTCGCGGGGTCGACTGCGGCGGCCGGATTGTCGTCGTCGCTCGACAGCTGATAGACCCGCGAGAGCATGATCTGGCGGTGCAGTGACTTCAGCGACCAGCCGCGGGTCGCGAGCGTGTCGGCCAGGTAGTCGAGCAGATCGGGATGCACTGGCGGGCGGCCGCGCAGGCCGAAGTCGCTGGCGGAGACGACCAGGCCATGGCCGAAATGATACTGCCAGACGCGATTGGCGATCACTCTGGCCGTCAACGGGTTGGTGGGTCGCGTGAGCCAGTCGGCCAATTGCAGCCGGCCGCTGCCTGTGGCGCCGGCGGGCAATGCGTCACCGCCCAGGATTTCCAAAAACCGGCGCGGCACTTCGGGCCCGGGTTTCGTGGGCTCGCCGCGCTTTTGGATTTTCGCGTTCACTCCGGCGGCTTCGGCGACGCCATAGGCCATTTCGCAGGGCCCGGCGATCTGCAAGGCGTCTTTCTTCGATCGCAGGTTACCAAGCTCTGTGTTTAGATGGTCACACTTGCTTTTCAGTTCGGGCAGATTCGCGGCGCCGCTTGGGCCGGCTTCCTCGGCGGTTTTTAGCGACTTGTTCGCCTCCGCCAGTTCGCCGTCGAGCCGCTTCAACTCGGCGTCACAGCGGGCCAGTTGCTCCTGGTGGGCGGCGGCCAGCGGGGCGGCTTCCTGCTCGGGCAACAGCGGCACGAAATCGCGGGGGCGTTTTTTTTCTTCCGAGCCGGGAAACGCGTAGCGCGTGCTGGCGAAGATGCCGTACAGCGCGTAGTAGTCGGACATCGAAATCGGATCGTACTTGTGGTCGTGACAGCGCGCGCAGCCGATCGACAGGCCCAGGATCGAACGGCCGAGCGTGTCGAGCGTGTCGGCGATCGTCAGGTGGTGGTAGTTTTCGGAATCGAATCCAAAACGCCGCGAAATGGCGAGGTAGCCGGTGGCCGTGACGCGCTCGGCATGCAACTTGCGCGGGCCGGCGGAGGCCAGGATGTCGCCGGCAATTTGTTCGCGGATGAACTCGTTGTACGGTTGGTCGCGGTTGAACGCGTCGATAACCCAGTTGCGATAGCGATAGGCTTGCGGCACGGGATAGTCGGCCGTCTCGCCCGCGGTGTCGGCGTAGCGCACGACGTCGAGCCAGTGCCGGCCCCAGCGTTCGCCATAGTGGGGCGAGGCCAGCAGGCGATTGAGGACCCGCTCGAATGCGGCGGGCGACTCGTCGGTCACGAAGGTGTCGATCTCGTCGGGCGTCGGCGGCAGGCCGATCAGATCGAAGGTCGCACGGCGCAACAATGTTCGCTTGTCGGCCGGCGGGTTGGGATGCAAGCCGCGCGATTCGAGCCGCGCCAGAATGAAGCGATCGATTGGTGTCTGCGGCCAGGCGGGGTCGTTCACCGCTGGCGGCGCTTGCTTTTGAACGGCCTGGAACGACCAAAAGGCTCGCTGCTCGTCGCTGATCTTGAATTCGGTCTCGGCACTGGCGGCGGTCGTCGGCTTGGCGCTGGAATTGGGCCAGGGGAGTCCCTGCTCGACCCAGCGGACGAGCTTTTCAATTTCCGCGTCCGGCAATTTGGACTTCGGGGGCATTTTGGGCCCCTGGTATCGCACGGCCGCGATGAGCAGGCTTTCAGCCGGCTTGCCGGACACAGCCGCCGGGCCGGTTTCGCCGCCGGCCAGCAACTCGGCTCGCGACGTCAGCTTCAAGCCGCCTTTGACCTTGGGCAGCTCGCCGTGACACTCGTAGCAACGCTTGACGAGTAGCGGCCGAATATCGTTTTCGAAGAAGGCAGCCGCTTCGGCGGACGGCTCGCTCGCCGGTTCGGCCGCGCGAGCGATCAGCGGGCCGCCATGCAAGAAAGAGGTCGCTACCAACAGCAGGCCAACGTCTCTGAGCATGGCGGCGAAAGCCTCGAAGGCGACAAACGGGCACCCAGGGTAACCGAGCGACTCGCGCATCGAACGGGGCAGGGCGGGGTGCGTGGTCTTGGGGACGGAATTCCACTAGTCAGTGTAGAATCGTCGCACACCGGGCGTCAAATCGGCGCCCCCGCGGGCAGTAGGTCAGTCTGAATCGAGATTTTCAGAATAACCTCAAGTGCCTCCCCACATGTTTAGTGCAAACGCTATCCACCCGACATACAGCAGGTAAAGAATCACCCCGACCGCCACTCCCCACCATGCACGCCCAAACAGCCCGCCAATCGCCGCCGGTGGCGAGACGAACAGTAAGCACCCAACGAACAGGTAGGCCAGCTCTTCAGAGTCGGGCGCAACGAGTTCGTGATACCAAAGACGGTTGAACATTACAAAGCCGCAGCAGAATATGGCCGCCCAGAACGTCGCCACGAACATGTTGCGTAGCTTGAACTGAAACCAGCGCGGTTTGTTGGGGCCGTCGCTCATGGGGGCATTATAGCCGAGCGGAATCCGATTACGCCGTCTGGTCGAGACGTTCGTCGATCTGGAGCTCCAGGGCGCGCCACGAATTGGCCTCGAGCAATTGCCCTTTCACGTCACATTTCAGGCGCGTGACGAGTTGCGGCATCTTGCCGTTGGCTACTCGGACCGACGTCTTGATGATTTTCAGGTCGCGGTAGGTATCGGGGGTGATTTTCGCCATGCAATGCAATCTCCTGGGTTAAAAATGAGGAACCAAACGAGCGGCGCAAAAAGAAAGCCCCAACGTGTTGACGGGGCTCAGCCATTGCGAGCGGTTTTTTCGCACAGCAACCGGGAAAGCCGCGCCTCGGCGCCGCAAGATCCCGAACAGCCGTACACCTGGAAGTGTACCTCCTGGCCGGGAATTCGGCAACTCCGATCGTGGCGGGGTCGTCAAATTTGATACTAGCCCGAAGCGCCAGCGAGGGTTCTTCTTTTCGTTTCCCTCGCTGGCGCTTCGGGCTGGTGTAGGACGAACTCGCCGCGTCACCTACCGGTGCGAGCGCTCCATGCCGAAATTGAGCTTGAGCTGGGGGTCTTTTTCGCTGTCGGGATTCAGCTCCTTGAACAGCAGGCTCGGCTGGATGTCGCGGTTGTGCTGATACTTGTCGCTGGCGTACTCGGTGATTGGGCCGCGAGATCTCGTGATAGAAAATCTGGCAGATCGGCACGCCCGGATAGATGCGCACCGGCTGGACGGCGAACATCTCCAGCGTCCAGTAGCCGCAAAAGCCGACGTCGCCGAAGCCGGCCGTCACGTGCACGAACAGGCCCAGCCGGCCGATCGACGAGCGGCCTTCGATCATCGGCACCAGGTTGTGCGTTTCGGTGCGCTCGACGGTGCGGCCCAGGTAGAGCTGGTTGGGGCTGAGCACGAGCCCTTCCGGCGGAATGGTGATGCGGCGGACGCGATTGGGCTTGGCCATGTCGAGCACGACCTCTTCGTAGGTCATCAGCTCGTTGTGCAGCGTCAGGTTGTAGCTGTTGGGATTGAGGTTCGCCTCGTCGAACGGATCGATGACGATGTTCGTTCCCAAGTTTTCGCGAATTTCATGGCCGGAGAGGATCATGGTTCACTCGGCGGTTGATGGTCTCGATTCGGGGAAGCGTGGCAACGGGCGTTATGAGCGTCTAACAAAATGGCCTCGGAGAGGGGGACAGTCCCATTTTGCTCCGAGGACTCCGCAAAATTGGAACAGTCCCCGGCCATTTTGTTAGACGTATTCAGGCATTGAACTCTACGGGCGATCGGCGACTCCGATTTTGGGACACAACTCGGCCAGCGGGCAGACTTCGCACTTGGGCCGCCGGGCCAGGCAAACTTTACGGCCGTGAGCGATCAGGCGATGGGCAAAATCGATCCATTGGCTCTTGGGCAGCAGGGCCATCAGGTCGCGTTCGACTTTCACCGGGTCGGCGTGGCGCGTGAGGCCCAGGCGGCGGCTGAGCCGGCCGACGTGGGTGTCGACCACCACCCCGGTCGGAATTCCAAAGGCAGTGCCCAGCACGACGTTGGCCGTCTTGCGGCCAATGCCGCGCAGCTCAACCAGGGCGTCGAGATCTTGCGGAACCTGGCCGGCGTATTGTTCGACGAGTTGGCCGCAGGTCGTCGCGATGCTCTTGGCCTTGCTGCGAAAAAAGCCGGTGCTCTGGATGGCCCGCTCGAGTTCGGCGGGCTTGGCGGCCGCGAAGGCCTTGGCATCGGGATATTTTTTGAACAGGTCCTTGGTGACGATGTTGACCCGCGTGTCGGTGCACTGGGCCGAGAGGATCGTGGCCACGAGCAATTCCAGCGGCGAGCGGAAGTTCAGGGCGCAGCGGACCTGGGGGTATGTCGCCTTGAGCCGCCGGACGACGCGTGCGGCATGGCGTTTTGCGTCGGCAGTCGCGACCATGCGGAGCCCGGCGGTTGGAGGCAAGACGGAATGCACACGAGAAATGCCGACGCGGACTCCCTGCCCGCGGCGGCGAGCTAATTGTCTCGCGACAGGCCGCGATGTGTCAAGTAGACGGAAGGAAGACGGATCAGCCACCGAGGCCACAGAGATCGCCGAGAGGAGGGGAGATGAGGCATGAAAAATGGTCGTCGATGTCTTCTTCGACCTGCTTTCCCCCTCTGTGTTCTCTGTGTCATCGGTGGCTAAATTCTTCATCCTCCGTATTTCGTCACGTCGATTTCAGTCCGAACATTCGCTTGGCGTTGCCGGTGGTCAGTTCGAAAAAGTCGGCGGGGGTTTGGCCGCGAACTTCGGCCAGGCAATTGGCGGTGTAGACGAGGTTGGCCGGCTCGTTGCGCTTGCCCCGCAGTGGATGAGGCGACAAGGTAGGGGCTGTCGGTTTCGGCCAGGATCGCTTCAGGCGGGATCGTGGCGGCGACGGCACGCAGGGCGTCGGATTTTTTGAACGTCACCATGCCGGCAAAGCTGATCGACAGCCCCAGAGCGACGCACTCGGCGGCGGTTTCCGCGGTGCCGGTGAAGGAGTGCATGACGCCCCGCAGCGGGCCGCGGCGGCGGGCTTCGCGGAGCATCGCCAGCACGTCGGCGTCGCTCTCGCGGGTGTGGACGATGAATGGCAGATCGCGCTGCTGCGAGAGCCGCAGGTGGCGGTCGAAATAATCCTGCTGCACGGCGAAGGGGGAATAGTCCCAATGGCGGTCGAGCCCGGTCTCGCCGATGGCGACAACTTTGGGCTGCTCAACGAGCGCGAGCACGGCGTCCCAGTCGCCCGCCGCGGCCTGGGCCGTGTAATTGGGCTGGATGCCGACCGCGGCAAACACGGCGGCGTTTTGGCTTGCCAGGGCCACCACGGCAGCACTGGAGGTGGCCGTGACGCCGACGGCGACGATCGTCTCGACGCCGGCTTCGAAGGCCCGGTGGATGACCGCCTCGCGGTCGGCGTCGAATTCGTCCTGGTCCAGATGGGCGTGCGTGTCGACGAGGGGCATGGGACGATCAACCGGCGGCATGGGGCGACTCACTCGGGGCAGAGGGGGACAGTCCCATTTTCCTGCGAAGACTCCGGAAAATTGGGATAGTCCCCAGTGACATGGGACGGTTCACTCGGGGGCGGAGGGGGACAGTCCCGACCATGGTTCACGCTGCCGCGTGACCCACGGTGCCCTACTCCGCGGACTCCGTAAAATTGGGACAGTCCCCGGCGGTTAGTTGGTCGCGCTCGATTTGGCCAGGCGGTCGGCCAGCTCTTGCAAGCTTTCGAGGTGGCCGCGGGCGGCGCCGAGAGCTTCTTCGGCCAGGGCAGCGGCCGGGCGATCGCTCTGTAATGACGCGGCACATTGCTCCAGGCCGGCGACGTCTCTCTTTTGGTAATCGACCAGCCGGGTGAGCAGGAAGTCGAGCGACAGGTCGTGGGTGTCGAGAAACTCGATGGGGTACTCGCCCAGCTCGATCGGGCCATGGTTCTGCATGATGTACTGCGCGATGCGGTCGGCCAGCTGCTTCTGGTCGTCAACGACGTGCTTGAGCGTGGCGACGGCCTGCTCGTCGCCGGGCCGGGTCCACGGCGAGGCATACGTCAGGTACATCGGCAGCGAGCGATACAGGATCGTCAGCAGCCGATTGAGCACGTGGTGGGTGCCGGCTTTGATCATACTGTGGATGGACTTCGTGTCGATTAGGGCGTCATGGAGTTTCAGAACAGCTGCGACGCGGCGGTCAACGAAACTTCGTTCAGATTGTCCCACAACCACAGGCCCAGCACCAATAGCGGAAGGGTGATGGCGACCACATAAGTGCCGGGTATGAACGACAAGTTGACGGGCACGCGGCTTTCGGGTTCGGGATCGATCGTCATGATTTTGATGACCCGCAAGTAATAATACAGGCTGATGGCGGTGTTCAGACCGGCCACGACCAGCAAGGTCCACAGCTTGGCTTGCACCAGCGAGGAGAAGATCAGCAGCTTGCCCATGAAGCCGACGAACGGCGGCAGGCCGATCAGGCTGATCAAGATCACGGCGAAGCAGACGGTGACGATCGGCGCGCGGCGGATCAGGCCGGCGTAGTCGGCGATTTCTTCGCTGTGCAGCGCGTTGCGCAAGAAGGCCACGACGGCGAACGCGCCCAGGTTCATGAACATGTAGACGCCCGCATAAAAGGCCATGGCGGCCATGGCGGTGTTGGCTCCCTCGGGATCGCTTCCGGCCAGCACCAGGGCGGCCGGCACCGGCATGATCATGTAACCCGCCTGGGCAATCGTGGAGTAGGCCAGCAGCCGCTTGATGTTGGTCTGGCCGTAGGCGGCCAGGTTGCCGAAGGTGCAGGTGATGATGGCCAGGAAAGCCAAAACGCGCCATAGAAAATCGCGAACCGGCGCGAGGGCTTCGATCTGCGCCGGCCGATCGAGGACGGGGGCAACGATTTCGGCGGCGGTTTCGGTCGGCTGGGCGGCTGACGAGACTTGTACGATTTCGGCGGTCGCGTCGTCCGCGACGGCGAACATCGCCACGTCGTTGTCGGGGGCCACGGTGGGAGCCGCGATGTAGCTGAACCCGATCGCCACGCGGGCCAAAAGCGCCAGCGCGGCGGCCTTCGAGGCGACCGACAGAAACGCGTTCACCTCGGCGCTGGCGCCTTCGAACACGTCGGGGCACCAGAAATGGAACGGCACGGCCGACAGCTTGAAGGCGATGCCCACCAGCACCATCAGGGCCGCCCAAGGCCAGCACCATGTGCGTGTCGGTGCCGATGTGCTGCTCGAGATTGGTCGGCTGGAGCAGCTCGGCCAGGCGGATGGCCATGGTGGGCAAGTGGACCGAGCCGAGCACGCCGGCCAGCAGGCTGATGCCGTAGAGCATGATGCCGGCCGTGCCGGCGCCGTAGACGGCGTACTTCAGCGCGGCTTCGCTGCTCTTGCGGCGGCCCTTGAGCAGGCCGGCCAGGGCGTAGGACGGCACGCTGGCCATCTCGACGCCCAGGAAGACCATGAGCAGGTGGTTGGCCGAGGCCATGATGCACATGCCCAGCGTGGCGCCGAGCACCAGCGAGTAGACGTCGGGGGCCGCGTCGCGATCGGGGATGCCCGAGATGCGCGTGAAGATGGTGAACAGCACGGCGAAGAACAAGAGCAGCGTGCGGAAATAAACCGTGAACGAATCGTAGACCAGCAAGCCGGTGAACAACTCGGTCGGATGTTCGACGGGATGCCAGGGGCCGGCCAGGTAGAGCGCCACTGCCGAGCCGGCCAACGTGACGTAGAACGAGTCGATCCAGGCCGTCACGCTGACGACGCGCAACAGCAGAATCAGCACGATCGTGGCGCACAGCACCAGCTCGGGCCGAAAGCCGGCCGTGCTGGTGAGCGTATCCTTGACGAGAGAGTCGACGAGATCAGTGAGATTCACGGTAACGAAACTGGGTTTCTAAAAGGGTGTTGGTCTAAGAGTCATTGCCGCGCGACGGCCGCGGCCGGTTGTGCTTCGGGACCGACGGTGGCTTGCAGCGTCGGCGTTTTCACATGCTCGGTCCAATCGGTCAGCTGGTCGACGGTGCGGTCGACGCTGGGGGTCATGTAATTGAAGATCGCTTGCGGATAGACGCCGAACAGGATCGCCAAGCGCCAGCAGCGGCGCGGCGATCGCCAGTTCGCGGCGCGGTCATCGGCGTGCAGATGATCGCCGTGCGGGCCCTTGTATTCGGGGCCCAGGTAGACGCGCTGCATCGTCCACAGGATGTAGCCGGCGGTGAGGATCACCACCGAAGCCGAGATCACGGCCAGCGCCGTGGCTGAAGTTCCAGACCGAGAGCGTGACGAACACTTCGCCGATGAAGCCGCACAAGCCGGGCAGACCCAGGCCGGCGAAGAAGATGCCGATCGCCAGGCCGCGAGTAGACCGGCATCCTGGCGAACAGGCCGCCGAACTGGTCGAGGTTGCGATGGTGGACCCGGTCGTAGATCACGCCGACCATGAAGAACATGCCAGGCGAGCTGATGCCGTGGGCGATCATCTGGAACATGGCGCCGTTCATGCCCATCTTCCAGGAGTCGGCGTTGAACTGGTTGCCGGCCACGGCGCTCCACACGCCGATGCCCAGCACGACGTAGCCCATGTGGCTGACCGAGCTGTAGGCCACCAGCCGCTTGAAGTCCTTCTGGGCCAGGGCGGCGAACGCCGCCGTAGACCATGCTCACCACGCCCAGGCCGCAGACGAAATAGGCCAGGTCGTAGCCGGCGTGCGGGACAGATCGGATAGCAGATGCGGATGATGCCGTAGCCGCCCATCTTCAACAGCACGCCGGCCAGGATCATCGAGATCGGCGTGGGGGCCTCGACGTGGGCGTCGGGCAGCCAGGTGTGGAGCGGCACGGAGGGCACCTTGATGACGAAGCCGATGAACAGCAGCAGGAAGGCCCACCATTGGATGCTCTTGCCCAGGATCACGCCGTTGAAGGCCTCGGTGTGCTGGCCGAGTTGCTGCGAGCGCCAGGATGTTGAACGTGTGGATGGGCGTGCGGTCGCCCTCGGGCTTGGCCTGCTCGGCGGCGACGCGTTCGACCACGGATTGCGGGACGCTCGAGTCGGCCAGTTGTTGGGCGTCGAGCAGCGACAGGTCGCTGGCGAAGTAGAGCATCAGGATGGCGATCAGCATGAACACGCTGCCCAAGCAGCGTGTAGAGGAAGAACTTGATGGCGGCGTACTCGCGCCGCGGGCCGCCCCACACGCCGATCAGGAAGTACATCGGCAGCAGCATCACTTCCCAGAACACGTAGAACAGGAAGAAGTCGAGCGCCAGGAACACGCCCAGCATGCCGGTTTCCAGCAGCAGGAACAGAATGCAGTAGGCCTTGACGTGCTTGTCGATCGGCCAACTGGCGGCCATCGACAGCATGGTGACGAACGACGGTCAAGCAGCACCAGCGGAAAGCTGATGCCGTCGACGCCCATGAAGTAGTTGATGTTGAAACGCGGAATCCAGGCGATCGAAAACACCTTTTGCATCTCGGCATGAGCCAGATCGAATTGCCAGCGCACCCTGGCCGGGCACGGCCATGACCACGGTCAGCAGCGAACACGACGGCGGTGGTCAGCCAGCGAGAACAGCTTCATCGCCTTCGGTCTGTTCGCGCGGGAAGAAGGCCAAGCGCCAGCGCCGCCGGCGGTGGGCAGAAAGACGATCAGGCTCAACAGTGTCACGTAGGATTTGCATGGTCGCATATTCCACAGGAATGGTGCCCCGAGTCGCCTTCGATCGCGGCTCAGAGCGCTGCCAACACGGAATTCAAGTAAAAGGTTATCAACACGAACAGAGCCACCGTGCCGATCACGATGAACATCACGTACTGCCGCAGCTTGCCGGTCTCGCGCGCCGTGAAACCAGATGCCGATGCCGTAGATCCAGGCGGCAGGCCGCGTTGACGAAGCCGTCGACGAGGTAGCGGTCGATCAGGTCGTCGAGCCAGCGCCACGATCGCGCACGGCCAGCGGCCAGACTGTCGATCAAGCCGTCGATGACCTGCTTGTCGAAATCGGCCACGCAGCCGCGCGATGAACAGCACCGGCTGCACGAAGAGCGCGTTGTACAACTCGTCGAAGTACCACTTGTGGATCAGGAAGCGGTAGATCGGCGGGAACTGGCTGCGGACCTCGGCGGGATCGAGCAGCCGCAGGCCGTAGAACGCCACGGCCAGCAGGAAACCGGCCAGCGCCGTGGCGAAGGCCACGCAGCTCGGCCGGCTCGTGGAACTGGGCCAGATGCGAGTCGTGCTCGCTCGGGATGCACCAGTGCGGCCAGCAGCACGCCGTCGGCCGCGTCGCCGGTGCCCGCCGGCCGGGCTTGTTCGAGCAACGGCTGCACGCCGAGCCCGAAATCGGTCCAGCCGACGCCGACGGCGAAGACGGCCAGGACGACCAGCGGGACGTACATCATCTTGCGGCGATTCGTGGGCGTGATCGTAAACGTGATGATCGCGCGGCTCGCCGGCGAACGTCATGAACCACAGGCGGAACATGTAGAATGCCGTGATCGCGGCGCCGCCGGCGGCCACGAAGAACAAGCAGCCGAAGCTCGCGGTTTGCGGCCTTGAACGATCAGCGCCTGGGCGAGGATCGCGTCCTTCGAGTAGTAGCCGCTGAGGCCGATCGAAAGCGGAATGCCGGCCCCGATGATCGCCAGGCAGCCGACGAGCATGGTGTAGGCGGTCCAGGGCATCTTCTTCCGCAGGCCGCCCATCTTGCGTCATTTCGTTCGTGTGGCAGGCGTGAATCACCGAGCCGGAGCACAGGAACAGCAGGCTCTTGAAGAAGGCGTGCGTGATCAGGTGGAACATGCCGGCCACCCAGCCGCCGACGCCCAGGGCCAGCATCATGTAGCCCAGCTGGCTGACGGTCGAATAGGCCAGCACGCGCTTGATGTCGGTGGCCGTGATGGCGATCGTGGCCGCGATGAACAGCGTGATGCAGCCGATGATGGCGATCACCAGCAGCACTTCGGGCGTGAACACCGGATAGAAGCGGCCGACCAGATACACGCCGGCGGCGACCATCGTGGCCGAGTGGACCAGGGCGCGAGACCGGCGTGGGGCCTTCCATGGCGTCGGGCAGCCAGACGTGCAGCGGAAACTGGGCGCTCTTGCCGACGCAGCCGCAGAAGATGCCCAGGCCGGCGACCACCAGCAGCCAATACGCACTGATGGCCGGGCTGGCCGGGCTCCATTTCGGCACGCCAGGTCTGAATTTGTTCGGCGGTGGGCTGCACGCCCTTGGCGATTTCAGCGGCGGCGGCCGCCTTGACCATGCCGTCGGGCGCTTGCAGCGCGTAGTCGTTGGCCTCGGTGCGGACCTGGCTGAAGATGCCCGGCTCGGTAACGGTCTTGCCGTCGGCCACGTGCTCGACGTCGCCGAAGGCGAACGTGCCCAGGCTGCCGAACAGGGCCATCAGGCCGATGATCATGCCGAAGTCGCCGACGCGATTGACGATGAACGCCTTGTTGGCCGCGTTCGAGGCGCTCTTGCGCTCGATGTAAAAGCCGATCAGGAAGTACGAGCAGATGCCGACCAGTTCCCAGAAGACGAACACCATCGCGATGTTGCCGGCGATCACCAGGCCCAACATGCTGAAGCAAAACAGCGACAGGTACTGGAAGAAGCGGTGGAAGCGGCCGCGGCGGTGCAGGTGATGGCCGTCGGCGAGCGTGCACTTCGTGGTCGGTCACGTCGTGCAGCTCGTCGTGCATGTAGCCGATGGCGTAGAAGTGGATGCACGTGGCGATGAGCGTGACCATGCAGAACATGACCACGGTCAGCGAGTCGATGTAGTAGCCGATCGTGACCCGCAGCGAGCCGAACTGGCCCAGCGTGTACCAGTCGCCGGTGATCGGTTTGACCGGGGCGGCGCGCATGCGTGCGCCGAGCTGCCGCGTGGCGCGTCGTGCGAATCGTGCGCTGACAGCGGCCGGCGCTTCGTGATGTGCCGCGGGCAACTCGTAGTGGGGCAGCCACACGAACAGCAAGCCGAACAGCGACAACAGGCAGGAGCCGGCGATCGCGCCGGTCGCCAGGTAGCCGGCCTTCGAGCCGGCCTTGCCCATCCGCGGACCGAAAAACACGATCAGCGCGAACGAGGCCAGCGGCAGCAGCCAGGCCAGGCCCAACAGCTGCGGTAGTGTGGTGACGGGATCCATCAGCCTTTGAGCTCATCCGCCTGGTCGACGTCGACCGTGGCGTGGTTGTTGTAGAAATTCAGGGTGATGGCCAGGGCGACGGCGGCCTCGGCCGCGGCCAGCACGATCACGAACAGGGCGATCAACTGGCCGTCCAGCCCGATGCCGACACGCCCGGGCCGCAGATACTCGCTGCCGAAGGCCACGAAATTGACGTTCGCGCCGTTGAGCACCAGCTCGATGCCCATCAGCACGCCCAGCGCGTTGCGCTTGGTGGCCATGCAGACCACGCCGGCAACGAACAGGACGGCGCCGACGACCAGGTAGTGCGAAACGCCGACGGGTTCGGTCAGCAGATTCATGTCGAGCAAGTGCGGTTCATCGCTCGAGTCGCGCGAGCGTCGCTCGCGGCGCGCGTCTTGGCGCCGGGCCAGATAGGCGGCGCCGATCAGCACGACCAGCAGATGGACCGAAATGATTTCGAACGGCAGCAGGTAGCCCGACATGCCGCGCTCGCTGCGTGGCGTCCGGCTCTTCCAGCTTGTCGACGCGGGCGCCCAGCAGGCCCATGCCCAGCCGCGTGGCCGTTGCACGGGGCGCTGCGTCGGCGGCATCGTTCGGACCGGCTTGCCAGGCGTCGACGCTCGTGGCGGCCGCAGATCAGCACGGCCAACAGCGAGCCGCCGACGATCGCGCCAAGCATCCATTCGCCCGCCGACGGTCTTCATCGATGATGAACGGGCCCTTGGCGGTGAGCATGACGCCGAAGACCAACAGCACCAGCGTGCCGCCGACGTAGATCATCAGTTGCATGGCGCCGACGAAATCGGCGCCGGCCAGAAAGAACAAGCCCGAGGTGGCCCCCAGCGACAGCACCAGGTAAAACGCCATGCGCACGATGTTGCTGGTCAGCACCACGGCGACGGCGAAGCCGCAGGCCAGCAGGGCGAACAGCAGGAAGAAGAACGAATGTCCAGTTGATCGGTTCCACGCTGCGTCACCTGTTTGTTTGCCGTCGAAATCGTCGCCACGGGCGCCGCGTCGCTGGGCGAGGCAATCGTCAATTTCGGCGGCGCGGATATTGCGGATCGATCATCTGGCCCTCGCGCACCTGTCCGCAACGGCGTGCCCGGCAACACGACCAGTCCGCCCGGCACGAAATACGTCCAAAGCACCGCGCCGACGAACATCACCGCGGCGATCGGCATGCAGTATTTCAAGCAGGTCGTCATCACCTGGTCGATCCGCAGCCGCGGCAGCGTCCAGCGAACCCACATCATGAACGTCACGCCGAAGACGCACTTGCCGATGAAATTGAACAGGCCCAGCAGGTTGCCCAGGTAGTGCAGCAGCGGATTCGTGGCGTCGGCCAGGCCCAGCCACTGCGGTGATCGGCAACGGGCCCGTTCCAGCCGCCGAAGAACAGGATGGCGGCCAGGCCGCTGACGGCGAACATCGAGCCGTACTCGGCCATGAAGAAGAAGCTCCAGCGGAAGCCGGAGTATTCGGTGTGAAAGCCGGCCACCAGCTCGCTTTCGGCCTCGGCCAGGTCGAACGGCGCGCGGTTGACGCTGGCCGTGGCGCAGGTGAAGTAGACCCAGAACGATGATGAACGTGAACGGGTCGTGGAAGATGAACCAGTTGGTGAACCAGCCCGCTTGCATCTGGCCGATCGTCACCAGGTCCATCGTGCCGGCGATCAGCACCGGCACCACGACGCACATGCCCAGCGGCACTTCGTAGCTGACCACCTGGGCCGCCTCGCGCATGGCGCCGAACAGCGACCACTTCGAGGCCGAGGCGTAGCCGGCCAGGATCACGCCGAACACTTCCAGCCCCAGCACGGCGAGGATGAAGAACACGGCCGACGTTCAGCCGCAGCGCCGACCCAGCCGTCGGCGAACGGCAGCGCCAGATAGCGCGGCAGAACGAGGCGCAAAAGCTGATGTACGGGGCGACGCGGAACAGCAGTCGCGTCGGCGCCGTCGGGCATCAGGTCTTCCTTGGTGATCAGCTTCAGGCCGTCGGCCAGCGTTTGCAGCCAGCCGAACTTGCCGCCGACGCGGGTGGGGCCGAGGCGATCCTGAATGCGGCCCGACACTTTGCGCTCCAGCCAGATGAACGCCAGCGCGCCGACCGCCACCACGTTGATCAGCAGGAAGCAGTGCACCAGCGCCGCAACGACGTAGGCCAGCCACCAGGGAGCGAGATAGTCGGTCAAGAATTCAGCCACCGCTCGATCGTCCTAAACGGAACGCTCCCAGCGAATGGAGGGTGAACCTGTGCCCCAGCGGTCGGTGCCGCCGATTTCGCGCCAACGTCGTTTGAAATCTCGCTTTGGGGCGTTGTGCTAAGATCGTGAAATATCGCACAAACCACCCTCCGTGGACAAGCCCCCGGCGTCGGAGTTTTTCGGCGGGGCCCGCCGCGCCGAAAAAGCAAGGGCCGGCAGTGCCGGCTCAGCGATCGATTTCGCCCATCACGATGTCCAGCGAGCCGACGATCGCCGGCACGTCGGCGATCAGGCAGCCGCGGCACAGCTCGTGCGTCACCGACAGATTGCAGAAGCGAACTGCTGCGGGCCCGGGCGCGCCAGGGAATCGACGCCGCCGTCGCTGACGATGATAGAAGCCCATCTGGCCGCGTGGGGCCTCGGTTTCCAGATAGGCCTCGCCCTTGGGCAGCTTCTCGGTCAGCTTGACCGGCTCGCCGCAGCGAGCCCGTCGGCCGTGCTGTAGCGGTCGATGGCCTGCCGCACCAGGTCGATCGACTGCACACTTCCAGCATCCGCACGTAGAACCGGTGCCAACAATCGCCCAGCACGGCCGCGTGCGGGCACCGGCGGATAGGCGTGATCCTTCGGATAGTGGCCGTTCTTCTCGCACGATCACCTCGAAGGCGTAGCCGTCGTACATTTCGGTGTAGCGCTGCTTCGCCGTCGCGGCGCAGGTCGTGATCGACGCCGCTGCCGCGCAGCACCGGGCCGGTGCAGCCGTAGTCGATGGCCATCTCGGGCGACAGCATGCCGATGCCGGCCGTGCGGCGGACGAAGATCGCGTTGCGTCGTCAGCAGCGCGTGGTACTCGTCGATCACCGGCTCGAGCTGGTCGAGAAACGCCTCGCACTTCTGCAGCCAGCCGCGGCGGCAGATCGGCCGTCGCGCCGCCGACCGTGAGGTAGCTGTAGGTCAGCCGGGCGCCGCAGGCCTCCTCGAACAGGTCGAGAATCTTTTCCCGCTCGCGGAAGGCGTACAGAAACGGGCTGAACGTGCCCAGGTCGAGCCCGTAGGCGCCCATGCCCACCAGGTGGCTGGCGATGCGGTTCAACTCGGCGATGATCACGCGCAGGTGCCGGGCCTTCTCGGGCAGCTCGATAGTTCAGCAGCTTCTCGACCGCCAGCGACCAGCCGAGATTCATGTTCATGCCGGCCAGGTAATCCATCCGGTCGGTGTAGGGAATCCACTGCCGCGGCGTCAGGTTCTCGCCGATCTTCTCGGCGCAGCGGTGCAGATAGCCGATGTGCGGCGTGACTTCGGAGACGACTTCGCCGTCGGTCCGCAGCACCAGCCGCAGCACGCCGTGCGTGCTGGGATGCTGCGGGCCCATGTTGACCAGCATCTCGTCGGTGCGGACGTCGAACTCGATGATCCGGGGATCGTCCAGATTGCGTGGCCATGGCGAATCGTTGCGTAGTGCTGGTGTCGAGTGCGGTTGGCTCGATCGTCGACGATCGATCGCGGTCGCTAGCGGCCGCGGATGCCGTGATATTCCAGCGGCATTTCATAATCTTTGCGCAGCGGATGGCCGACCCAATCCTCGGGGCACAGAATGCGCCGCAGGTCGGGATGGCCGGTGAAGCGCACGCCGATCAGGTCGAACACCTCGCGCTCGTGCCAGTCGGCCGTGCTCCACACGCCGGCTGACCGAGGGCACCTCGGGCAACTCGCCCGGCTTGTCGTCCTTCCAGCGCGGCAGGATCACCTTCAGCACCAGGCTGGTCTTGTGCGGCAGGCTCGACAGGTGGTAGACCACTTCCATGTGCGGCTGCCAATCGACCTTGGCCGCCTTCTTCGGGTCCGGCTCGAAATAGTCGACGCCGGTGATGCAGTTGAGCATGTTGAACCGCAGGTCGGGCTCGTCGCGCAGATAGCGGCACACCTCGACCAGGCCGGCCGGCGAGACTTCGATCCACGGATCGATGGCCGTCGAGGTTGGCGCCGGTGATCCGCTCGCCGAACTGTTTTTTCAATCGGTCGAGAAAGGCCTGGCCGTTCATGGAGTTTTAATCTTCTCGCGGGAACTTTCGATGTTCAAACGTTGTCGTCGATTGCAGACCACGGTTTTGTGCGGGCCGGTGTATCACGGCGACAGCGCGGGTTCTTCTTCGGGCGCGTCGGCCAGACGGACCTGTTGCATGGCTCGCTCCTTGCTGAGCGCGCGGACCCAATCGAGATCTCCCCGCTTCCACACGTAGGCGAAGCCCACCAGCAGCACGGCAAAGAACGCGCCAATGTCGATGATTGAAATCTGCGCCAGGGTTCGCGCCAGGTTTTCGACCGCCTGGTTGCCTTGCTGCTGGCGCGTCAAGGTCTGTACGCCATCGAGCGCGTCGGAGGTCAGCGGCGGCACGGTGGGATGCGCGATGCCCATTTCCACGAACAACGAGGCTGCCGGCTCGGTCAGTTGAGCGGCGTCGGCCGTGACTTTCGCCAGGTTGGGATCCATCAGGTGCGTCGCCTTGCCGTAGACCGTGGCCCAGGGAAAGAAGAACGCGACCTCGACGTCGAAGATGATGAACAGCAGCGCCACGACGTAAAATCGCAGGTCGAACTGCACGAACGCTCGAGCCGATAGTCGGCTCGCCGCATTCGTAAACTTCCAGCTTTTCGCGATTGGGCGCGTCGGGCCGCACAAAGTGGCCGATGAGCAGATTGACGAACAAGAAGGCGAAGCCTGCCCCGGCGAAGAGGGCCAGATACGCCACAATGGCGGTGGGAGAGGCCATAATTGAGAACGACTTTCCGTAGACCGAAAGGCTGCTCGCCTTCACATGCGTTTGAAGAATCGCATTCTAAGAAACCAGCCGCCGCGCTGGCAAGTGTGGCGCGCCCGGATTCATACGTTGGGCACACGTGCAATTCAGACCGATTACGGCGTTTCGTCCCGCGGGCCGGGTGCAACACTGCCCCCGGAAACGCTGCCGGCGACCAGCGACTGTCGGCCGCGGAAGCCGCCGTCCAATTCGTGCCAGTGCAGAACTTCGCTTTCGCCCAGTTTCCAGCACAGAAACACCAGCCGGTCGTCCATCATCGAAGGGAAATCGATCAGTCCCTCGGGACCGCTCTTGGGCTCGACGCCCAGCTCGCGCAGTTCCTCGACATAGGCTTGCAACTGCTCGCCGTCTTTTTCGAGCTCTTCCTCGATCTGCGCCAGCTCTTCGCTGTAGGGATCTTTGACCGCGGCGTTGCGTCCGGCCGACAGCAGCGCCAGCCGCTCGCGCCGCTCCATCACTTCGCGCGACAACCGGACCAGATCGGCCGTGATGGCCCGAACCAGCGGTAATGCCGTGTTGGCCTGTTCGACGGTGAACAGCTTGCGCGGGCGATAGACTTCGGATTCGGCAGTCATGGGTGCGGTCTCACTGGTTGGGGCCGCCGTGCACCGGCTCGACGATTATCTTCGAGGCGGCCACCGCGGTGGGATTCAAAGTTGCCTTGCCCCACGCCACATCCACCGGCAGGCGAGCAAAATCCACCAGGCATCCGTCACGGCTGTAACAGCTCATGTCGTGCGTCGAACCCATGAAGATGCAATCCACCGGGCACGGCTCGACGCACAGCGCGCAAAACATGCACTTCGAATAATCGATCGTAAAGCCCGTGATCTTGAAGCCCTTGCCGGTCGTGACCCGTTCCTTGCCGATGTAGATGCAATCGACGGGGCAGGCCTTGGCGCACTGATCGCACGCAATGCAAGTGGTCAGATCGTAGCGGTGGAAGCCGCGGTAGCGGGCAGCCACCGGCACCGGCAGTTCGGGATATTCGAAATGCTCGGTGAAGGTCTTGCGTTCGGGACGATAGGTGATGAGCCAGTAGCGCATCGTCACCCACATGCCGTAGGCGACGGTGTATACGGCATCCCAAATGTTGCGCAACCAGTTGCCCATCTCGCGTCTCCTCGTCGACCGCAGTAGTTGCGCGCGCCGACGGCTGTTCGTGGAGCGTTGCGCGTTCGACTTTTGTATTATAGACAGCACCGGCTGGTCCGCAAGGTTGCACCGCGCACGAGCCGCGCAATCGGTTGCGTCGTTAGCGCGGCGCTGATTTTTTCGCCACAATTGCCATGCCTGGCATGGTGCCGCCGCTGGAACGTGCGCATGCAAGTTCGTCGACCACGGACAAGCTTGTTGCAAGGTTTTCGCCATTGCCGGTGGGCTTGCGTCGCGCGCCGCACCGAAACTCGATCGCGCGAAAAACAATCCCCTGCCAAGTTGATTGATTTGCATCCGTGCTCATTCGCACGCCAAGCAAGGTTTTGATTGGTCTCAGAACGTCGAAAACGGTGGAAAATAAATTCGTACTTGCGGCTTTTTGGGCACTCAGAGGCGCGGCCGTCGCGCGGCAAAAAACCACGCCGGAGAAATGCGTTTCACGCGGCGTCCGGCGGCTCCGACCGTGCGTGGCAAGCGGCATTTAAGCAGCCGCTATGATTGATTTTACGCCGAATGAGCAAGGTTCGACCTAGCGTCAAAGGGCGGCCTCGATGGCACGCTGGTTATTGCAACCGGCGTTCACATTTCGTGCCAATCGCCGCGCCAATCTCCAAGAAATCGTGCCAGCGCCGGTGCGCAAACCTTGACTCCGCGCGCTAACCTCGTAGAGTGAATGGTAGCAAGTGCCTGGGCGCAGGAGCATCGGTATCCCTAAGTGGAGGGGTGCCGCCGGGTTAGGCGGACGTCGCGATGCAACGCCGGTTCGTGCAAAGGGGTTGTGGAAAAGAGGAAGCCCCGCGACATCATCGAAGGAATGGCCATGTTGGTACTATCCCGCAAGAAGAACGAGAGTATTGTCATCAACAATGACATTACGATCGTGGTTGTGGAGATTCGCGGCGACAAGGTTCGGCTCGGAGTGGAAGCTCCCAAGGAAGTGCCGGTCCATCGTCGCGAAGTCTACGACGCGATCCGCCGCAGCGAATTGACCAATGGCGAGAAGGCTGATGCCGACGCCAACGGCGCTGCGGGCGAAACGTAATCGTTCTTTTTCATTTCGCGCACTTGCACCATTCGCCGCCGTTATTCAACTCGAAGTCGGCAATTGGATCCGCTTTTCCACGGTCCTGGTGCTGCTCTTGGATGATCGAGCGGGCACGCCGCGTGCGGGGAACCCACTTGACGCGGTGCCCGGTGGGCTATTATACACCCCTTACGGCTGTTGCCTCCCGCGCATGCCGGACCGCACGGCCCCGTCGTCTAGCCCGGTCTAGGACACCGGCCTTTCACGCCGATAACACGGGTTCAAATCCCGTCGGGGTCATTTTGAGTCGTCGCCAGGCGGCGGCAGTTGCGCTGCTTCCGCGCGGCGCGATTGCCCACATTTGCTTGGATCCGATCGGCTCGCCGGCCCAAGGTATCTCGGTGGCCCAAAGCAGCGCGATGGCACAGCCCTACGACGCGGTCCTGGTCGTCTCCTTCGGCGGACCCCAAGGCCCGGACGACGTTCTGCCCTTTCTGGAAAACGTGCTGCGAGGCAAGAACGTCCCGCGCGAGCCGCATGCTCGAGGTCGCCGAGCATTATCGGCACTTCGGCGGCGTCAGCCCGCTCAACGCGCAAAATCAGGCCCTCGTCGCAGCGCTGCAGTCCGAGCTCGACGCCCACGGCCCGACGCTCCAGGTGTACTGGGGCAACCGCAATTGGCATCCGATGTTGGCCGACACGATAGCGCAAATGACGCGCGACGGCGTGCGACGTGCCCTGGGATTTTTCACATCGGCCTACAGTTCTTATTCGTCTTGCCGCCAGTATCGCGAAAACATCGAGCAGGCTCGCGCGGCCGCGGGCGCCGTAGCACCGGAAGTCGACAAACTGCGGGTGTTCTTCAACCATCCGGGTTTCATTGCTCCCATGATCGAGCGAGTGCGCGCGGCACTCGACGAAATACCGCCGGATCGCCGGGCTGCGGCGCAGCGTCATCTACACAGCTCACAGCATTCCGCTGGCGATGGCCGAGTCCTGTCAATACGTGGTGCAATTGAATGAGGCCGCGCGGCTTGTTACCGAAGGGTTGAGGCCGGCCGGTTATCAACTGGCCTATCAAAGCCGCAGTGGGCCGCCCCAGCAGGCCTGGCTTGAGCCCGACATTGGCGATGTGCTGGCACAATTGCACTCCGCCGGGCATGTGCGAGACGTCGTCGTCGTGCCGATCGGATTTCTGTCCGACCACATCGAGATCTTGTGGGATCTCGACACCGAAGCCCGGCAGTTGTGCGACCGGCTGGGATTGAACATGATTCGCGCGGGCACAGTCGGCAGTCATCCCGACTTCGTGTGCATGATTCGCGAGCTGATCTTGGAACGCGTCGCCGGCGCGCCGAAGCGGGTGTTGGGAAACATGCCCCCGAGTCATGACGTCTGCCCGGTGGATTGCTGTTTGCGCGCTACCGCCGCGCTAAACGCGTTCGACGATCATGGCCACGGCGTTGCCGCCGCCGAGGCAGAGCGAGGCCAGGCCGCGTTTCAGGCCGCGTTCGGCCAATGCGTGCAAGAGCGTGACCAGCACGCGGGCGCCGCTGGCGCCGATCGGATGGCCCAGCGCGATCGCGCCGCCGTGGACATTCGTTTTGACGGGGTCGGCTTCCAAGGGCCGCATGCAGGCCAGACACTGCGCGGCAAACGCTTCGTTCAGCTCGATCAAATCGATGTCGGCCAACGTCATCTTGGCATTCGCCAATACCTTTTGGACGGCAGTGACCGGCGCGATGAAGATTTCTTTCGGCGCCACGCCGCTGGTCGCGCTGGCCACAATGCGCGCCTTGAGCGGCGAGCGGCTGTCGTGGGCGACTCGTTCGGAGACGACCACCAGCGCGGCCGCTCCGTCGCTGATTTGCGAGGCGTTGCCCGCGGTCACGGTGCCCGTCTTGCCAAACGACGGGCGCAGCCGGGCCAGGCCCTCAAGCGTGGTGTCGGGGCGCGGGCCTTCGTCCTGGCTGACGATCGTTTCGGTCTTGCCCGCGACCGTAACCGGCACGATTTCGTCCAGCGCCCGGCCGCTTCGAGCCGCGGCGCGGCGGTGGCTTTCGACCGCGAAGGCGTCCTGATCGGCCCGCGAGACGCCGCGCGTTTCGGCGATGTAGTCGGCTTCCGCGCCCATCGCTATGTCTTCGAACGCGCACCACAGGCCGTCGTAGAGCATCGAATCGCGGATCTGTTGATCGCCGAACTTCCAGCCGGCGCGGGCGCCGGAGAGCAGGAACGGCGCGCGGCTCATGCTTTCCATGCCGCCGGCGACGATCACTTGCGCGTCGCCGGCTCGAATCGCCTGGTCTGCCAGCATCACGGCCTTCAGGCCCGAGCCGCACATCTTGTTGATCGTCAGCGCGGCAATCGTGTTGGGCAGTCCGGCGAAAATCGCGGCTTGGCGCGCGGCGCCTGGCCCAAGCCGGCCGCCAGCACGTTGCCCATGATCACTTCGTCGACTGCGTCGAGCGGCAGTCCTGCGCGGCGAATGGCTTCGGCCACGGCCACCGCTCCCAGACGCGGCGCTGGCACCGACGAGAGTGATCCCAAGAGTTTTCCAATCGGAGTGCGACAGCCGGCGATGAGATAGGAAGCGCTCATGATTGCATTCTACGCCTTGAAGAAGGAAAGACACGTGCCGCGCGCGGCGACCGATTTTCGGCTAGTCGGTCGAAAGGGCAGTTTACCCACCCCTTTCAACATGCATGATTGTTCGGGTGGGCTGTGACCTTCTGCTATCATAAACCTTTTTGGCGTAATGAGGATTTGCTGATTTGCCAAGGAGGTTGCGATGGCCCTTTCTCGCGCGTTTGATGCTTTTGTGCAAGGGGCGCCCTGTACTGTCATCACGCGTTTGGTCGCGGAGCATGTCGTCGATGATCGAATGCTGAGCACACTCTTTCAAGAGCATGCTGTCACGCAATACGATCGCGACATCACGATCACGCATTTGGTCCAGGTAATGCTCGATGTGGCTTGCGGCAGGGCTCCCTCGGTGCGGGCCGGTTTTCTCGGCCGGCAAGAAGAGATGACCGCCTCGCTGACTGCCTTTTACGGCAAACTGGATCGCGTCGATCCCGAGTTGGGCATGGCGTTGGTGACGCAGATCGCCCTGGAACTACGGCCCATCATTCAGTGCCTGGTGCCGCCGGGCAACGAGCCGTTGCCGGGTGTCGCATCCTATATCCTTGATGGCAACATGCTGGCCGGCACAGACCATCGGTTGAAGCCGCTTCGCAAAACGCGCGCTGCGGCGTTGCCCGGCAAGTCGTTGGTGTTGTACGAGTGCGCCACGGGGCTGGTCACGCAAACGGTCTTGTGGGAAGACGCTTATTCGCAAGAGCGAGCCCTATTGCCGGATCTGAGAATTCCTGGCAACGCACACTTGCTGGCTGATCGCAACTTCTGTGTGCTCTGGTTCTTGCAAGCCATCGAGCGGGCCGGTTCTTGCTTCACCATTCGGCATCACAAGCAATTTGTCATTCCGGAAACTGCGAAAGAACGGCGCATCGGGCGTTGCGACACGGGCATGGTCTATGAATCCTCCTGGCAAGCGACCGACGGTGAGCAAACCCGCGTGTGGCGCGCCATTCGAATTGAACTCGACGAGCCGACGCGCGACGGCGAGACGGAAATCACGCTGATCACGAATCTGCCCGCCAAGCACGACGCGCGGAAGATTGCGACCGCGTATCGCCAGCGATGGACGATCGAGGGGCACTTCCAGCGATTGACGGATCACTTGCATTGTGAGATTCCCGGCCTCGGCCAGCCTCGGGCTGCGTTATTCGCGTTCGCCGTGTCGCTGGTGGCAGGCAACATGCTAGCGGTCGTGATCGCCGCGTTGGAGGCGGCACACGGCACCAACCTCGTGCAGAACTTGTCGTACTACTATCTCATGAACGAAGTGGCCGGCAACTACAACGGCATGATGCTGGCCTTGCCCGCCGCACGCTGGACCTTCGTGCGACGCATGAGTGTTCCCGAATTCGCGCGGCTGTTGCGAGATATCGCCAGTCACGCCAACACCGCATTACTAACTAAAACTCGCCGCGGCCCAAAAAAGAAACGCCGCACTCCCAACTGCACTAACATCCGCCACCTCTCGACCAAACGACTCCTCGACGAGACCCGCTAATGCATGTTGAAAGGGGTGGGCAGTTTACCCTGCGGATTTTCGCCCTGCCAGCGGGCAAGTCGGATCGCAAATCGAGAGCCGGTTGCCTTTGGCGGCAAAGCAAGTACGATAGTCACTCGAAACGCGGATCGATTGCGATTTGCTTCCATACATCCACCCCGATGCGAGCAACGGATTGCCGCCGAAGACCCCATGGAACCGCTGGAACTTAAAAGGACCATTCGCGAGCAAGCCCACGCCAATCGCAAGGCCCAGGAAAACAAGGACGAACTGAGTCAGACGATCTGCCGGAAGTTCGCCGCGCTCGACGAATTCACGTCGGCCAAGACCGTGATGGCGTACATCGACGTGCGGACCGAGGTGCGCACGCGCGGATATCTGCCGACGCTGCTGGCCAGCGGCAAGCGGATTGTCGTGCCGTATTGCGTGGCCGACGTGCTCGAATTGTTTCTGCTCGAGGACATGGACGAGTTGTCGATCGGGATGTACAAGATTCTGGAGCCGAAGCCCGAGTTGCGAGATGTACCGGGCAAGAAGGTCGACGTCAAGGAGGTCGATCTGATCATGGTTCCCGGCGTCGCGTTCGACAAGCGCGGGCGCGCATGGGGCACGGGTTCGGTTATTACGACAAGCTGCTGGAACATGCCCGGCCGGACGCGCCATTGGTGGCGCTGGCATTCGAATGCCAGATTTTTCCCGAGATTCCGACGCAACCGCACGACATTTTCATGGACAAGATCATCACCGAGCTGGCGGTCCACCCGGGGAAAGGGCGGTAGTGCGTGACAGCTCCTCTTCGGGCCGAAGTCGAGGATACGTACGCCGAGGCGTTTCGCAGCATCTACGCCGAGGTGCTGATCACGGCCCGCGACCGCAAGTGGCTTGACCATGCGGTTGCGGCGGCCACCGGCAACGCATCGAGCACGATCCTGTGCGACTGCGAAGCGGGCTTGGACCGCTACGTCGGGCTCGGCGGTGACGCGTCGATAGTTACGCCGGACGGGCGGCCCGGCGCGGTCGTGCAATTTCACGTGCCGCGATTTCGCAAGGACCGCGTCGAGGCGCTCGAGCGGTTGCTGCTGGTGCGCATCAGCCAGAACGTGCTCACCTGTCCGACCGCCCGCTGCTTCAACCTGTTCGAAACCGAGGAGTATTTCAAGCTGGGCCGAAAGCTGGCATTCTTCGGCGACGGCCACCAATTTCGCGCTTCGCGCTTTAATCGTCCGACGTGGGTCGTGCCGATCCTGGGGGGCGAATTCGTCATCGATCGGCGCTTCGGATATCGCGACGGCCTGATGGGCGGCAACCTGTGGTATTTGGGCGAGGACGAAAACGCGGCGCTGGCGGCGGCCGAGCGGGGCCATGCCGCGGTGGCCGACCTGCCGGGCGTGATCACGCCCTTTCCCGGCGGAATCGCGGCCAGCGGCTCGAAGGCCGGCAGCCGCTACTCCTTCGCGATTGCCAGCACGTACGCCGAATACTGCCCCACGCTGCGCGAAAAACTGGGCCAACAGAGCAAGCTTCCCAGCGGCGTCGGCTCGGTGATGGAAATCATCATCAATGGCCACGACTTGCCCTCGATCGTGGCGGCCACGCATCGGGCCATCGAAGCCTCGGTCGACACGCCCGGCCTGGTGAAGATTTCGGCGGGAAACTACGGCGGCCGTTTGGGCAAGAGTTTCATCTATTTACACCCCGAACGGCAAGGGGCGTGAGCGGGCACGCCGAATCGCGGCTCTGGCGGCGCGCCGTGGGCCATGCTACCTTGCGCCGTGTTGTGGTCCCGGCAAGATGCCAATGCGCCCGATGATCGAGACCACAGGCTGCCGGGAGTTTTGCCTTGATTCAAGTTGTCGACTATCACAAGACGTATCGCGATTTGACGGCGGTTGCCGGCTTGACGTTCGAGGTGCTTGGCGGCTCGGTGCTGGGACTGGTTGGTCCCAACGGCGCGGGCAAAACGACGACGCTGCGAGCCTTGGCCGGCATTATTCCGCCCACGCGCGGCCGACTGATCGTGGCAGGCCACGACGTGGTCGCCGATCCGGTCGCGGCCAAACGCGAGCTGGCCTATGTGCCCGACGATCCCAAGTTATTCGACTCCTTGACCGTGTGGGAGCATTTCGAGTTCATCGCCTCGGCCTATGGCGTGTCCCCGTTCGAGGCCCAAGCCCAGCACTTTCTGGAAGTCTTCGAATTAACCGACAAGCGCGACACGATTGCCCAGGAGTTGTCGCGCGGCATGCGTCAGAAAGTGGCCGTGGCGTGCGCTTACCTGCACGATCCGCAAGTGCTGTTGTTCGACGAGCCGCTCACCGGGCTCGATCCGCACGGCATCCGCACTTTGAAGGCGTCGATTCTTGCCCGGGCCAATGACGGGGCGGCCGTCATCGTCAGCTCGCATCTGTTGTCGCTAGTCGAGGACCTGTGCAGCGATCTGTTGATTTTGCAAAAGGGGCATGCGCTGTTTTGCGGTCCGGTGGCGCTGGCACGCGAGCGGTTCGGCGTGCTTGGGCAGGACGCCTCGCTGGAAGAAGTCTTCTTCCGGGCGATCGAGGGCAAGGCATCGTGACGACGCCGAAACGGACCGGGCGCTAGAGCTTCAAGCAGGGGCGAGCCGCGAGCATGAATTCACCGCTTGTTCTGCTGACGAGACTTCGCGCGCGGGCCGCGTGGCGCAAGATCGTGCGCACGATGAAGCGGCCGAAGGGGATTTTGCTGGCCCTGTTCGTGCTGGGGTTCATCGGGTTTTCCGTGTTTCCGCGCTTCATGGTGGGGCGTGAGGGTTTTGTGCCGCTCGAGAACGTGTGGTTCATCGACCCGGCCGTGATGTTCGGGTTCTGGGCGCTGATCACCCTTAGCGGCCGCACCAGCATGGTGGGCGCATTCAGCCGGCCTGAGGTCGATTTTCTATTTCCCGGCCCCTTCACGCGGCGGCAGTTGATGCTGTACAAGCTGGCGCTCAGCTCGCTAGGTCCGTTGGGGAGCGCGCTGTTTTTTCCGCTGTTTCTATGGCAGTTCGCCCTGTGGTGGCCGGCACTGATGCTGGGCATCTGGCTGACGCTGATCTTCATTAACACCACGGCGTTATTGTGGACGTTGGTCGTCGATTGGTTGGGGGAGCGCTTCGTCAACTGGCGCACGCTGGCCACCTTTGGCGCGGTCGCGGTCGTGGTGTTTTCGTTGTGGCAGGCGGGCGGGCTGGAGAACGAGCAGACGCCGAAGGAGCGATTCGTGGCGCTCGAGTCGTCGTGGGCAGCGCAGGTCCTGTTTGCCCCGTTCACGGCCTTGTGCAATCTGATGCGGGCCAAGACAGCGGCGGATCTCGCGATGTGGTGCGCCGCGTCGCTGTTGGCCAATGCGGTGGCCGTGGTGTTGGTATTGCAAATGGACGCCAATTTCTTGCAGGCCAGCCTGGTCGCCAGTCAGAAGCGTTACGAATTCATCCAGCGGGCAAAGCGCAGCGGCGGGCTGCCGACGGTGGGTGGGCGAGCCCGGCCGCGACTCGGGGTGCCGCAGTTTCCGCGGCTGGCGGGATTGGGGCCCATCGCCTGGCGGCAGTCGCTCGACCTGATGCGCAACTCGGGGCGGCTGCTGTTGGTCCTGCCCGCCGCGGCTTGCATGTTCGCGCCGATCCTGGTGATGGGCAAGCAGGTGAGTGAAGGCATGGTGATCGGCATGACCGTGCTGCTGGCGTGGTTGATCTCAACGATGGTGCCGCTGGGGCTGCGAACCGATTTGCAGCACCTCGAAGTATTCAAAACGCTGCCGCTGCGGGCCGGCATGATCGTGTCGGGTTCGATTCTCGCGGCCGTGATCTATCCGACGATGATTCAGGTCGGGGCCGTGGCGGTGCTGGCGGCGTTGACGCAGAACTGGACTTTGGCGTCGACCGTGGCGGTGGCTTTCGCCGTGCCGTTGAACCTGCTGTTGGTGTCGTGCGACAGCGTGGTGGTGCTGTTCTTTCCCTCGACACGGCAGATTACGCCAGGCGATCTGTTCGCCGGCGTGCGGCTGATGCTCAGCTACCTGGCGAAGGTTCTGTTCGTGATGCTCTGCTCGGGCATCGCGGGCTTGTATGTGCTGGCGGTGTACCTTTCCGTGGGTGAGTCGCCGATCGCGATGGCCGTGGGCACGTGGGTGGTGCTGATGCTCGAAGGGGCCGCCACGGTGTGGGGGGCCGCTCTGCTGTTCGAGCGGCTCGATCCGAGTCTGGACCGTACAACCGACGAGTAGCAGCCAACCGCCGATCGATGCTCCATGCTCGCCCGCGGCTTCTTTTGCGATTACACTCTAGATTCCCGGCGATTTCCGCGAAATTCTCGCGTCATCTCGGTTTTGTCTTTGAGAATCCGAGCCGGCACTCGTCTAACACGGTAAGCAGCGCCGCGGAAACCGATTCGAGGAACAGAGGCGGCCCGTGCGCAATTCGGCGTCCCTGGATTCTCTGGTGGTTGACCATTTGCCGGCGGCATTGCGTTTTGCCACTCGGCTGGCTGGAGATCCCGATCGAGGCGAGGAATTGGTGCAAGAAGCGCTGCTGCACGCGGTGCGCCGATGGGCGTCGTTTCGCGGCGAAGCGGAGTTTCGGACATGGCTGCTGCGGATCGTGATCAACGTATTCCGCGACCGTTTGCGTGGTTCGCCAGCGGGGGTGACGTCGATCGACGAGAACCCGGCGGACGTGATCGATCGGGCGGCGCCGAGCCCGCCGCAGGCCGCGATGGCGGCGGAGCTGGAACAACGGATCGCCTGGGAAGTTTCCCGACTGCCGCCGAGGCAACGCGAGGTCTTGGTGCTAATCGTGTTCGAAGGACTGCCGGCGCGCGAGGTCGCCAACATCGTGGGTATTAGCGAGGCCAACGTGCATTCGACCCTGTCGGCCGGGCGGTCGCGACTGAGGGCGAGATTGGCTCCTTATCTCGGATCGGTCGAAAAGTAACTGGGCGAAGAATAAGTCATGGAATCGAATCCACAATTTGGCGACGACCGCGAGCTCGACCGCCTGCTCGGCCAGGCGCAATGGCCCGAGCCGTGCGCCGAACAAATCGCGCGTCTGGCCGACCATTGGCGGAGGATCGTCCGTCGGCGGCGGATGCGTCTGGCTTGCGGAGCGCTGGCAGCGGCGAGTTTGTTGGCGGTTGGCATGGGAGTCTGGCAATTCCGCGGCGCTGGGGTTCCGCCTGAGGCGAACGTTGTCGTGAAGAATCCGCCCGAGACGAGCGACGTGGCGGTTGATCCGCCGCGCGACGATGATCGGGAACAGTCACAGGCTCCGACCATTGAGTCTCCGGCCGCGCTACCGCAGATAGTTTCTGACCCGGTCAATCGGGCGAGCGCGCCGCGCGATGCGAATCTGTATGAGCAAGTTCTGCTGGGGGTCGCTTCGCCTCAGTCGGTTCAGCCGCGTCCACCGCAAGCTAAGGCGCCTCGGCACAAGCAGACCGTGGAAGAGGCGGTTGAGCAACTCGTGGCGGCATTTGCCGAAGACGCCGAGGCCGATGCGAATGCGGACGCGGGCACGTCCCCTAAAGCCGACGTTGATGGCAAAACGGTCGCCAGCGTGACCGAGAGCATGGCTCGGGTCCGGCGCGAGGCAGGGCGGTGCGAGCGGATGCTTTGGGCGATCGTTTCGCAGGGCAAGGGCGAACGCCGGATGGGAGCGGCGCGGCTTTTGACGCGGATTGCGACGCCGCAGTCGCTGGGGGTATTGGTTGATTTGATGAAGGAGGACGGCATTGGCTCGATCGCCGCGGAGGCCCTTGGCCGGTTGACCAACACGGGTGATCTGGCGCGGCTGGCCGGCGCGGCGCGCGAATCCATCCTGCGGCAGCATTTGCTCGAGCTGCTGCTGGAGCGTCGCAACGGTGAAGCGATTGGGTTGTATCTGGGTTTTGTGAACCACGGCGGCATGCGCGACGACGCACTTGCCGCGGTGGCTCAGATGGACGACCCGCCGACGGATTTGTTGCTGGCATATCTCGAGAATCCGCAGCGCAGCGTGCGGTTGGCGGCGGCGCAGGCTTTGGCTCGGGTGGCCGACCCGGAGGTGGCGGTGCGATTGAGTGGGCCCGTGCTCGACGGCGTCGGCCGGCAGGAGGCACTGGTCGCGCTTTTGCTCAGCCGTAACGAGCAAGCCACCGGGGTGCTGAATGCGGCGCGGCAGAATCTTTATCTGGTGGCGTCGGTGCGCGCGGCGGAACAAGAACTTCATTCCTTAATCATTCGGGGAGGCAACTTGCCATGAATCGCATTTCCAGTCGGACCGTCGTGTTGTTGGCGGTCGTGTTTCTGCTGCCCGTCTACGCCTGGTGCGCCGAGCCGGCTAAAGGTGCGAAGCCGGCCGACGCCGCCGAGGAGCATCTAGTGGTCAAAGTCTATCGGGTCCTTGACCTCGTGTCGCCGGTGCCCAACTACCCGTATGAAGGCACTTATCTGCCGACGGCAGACGCCAGACTCAACCGGCCGACCGGTGGCAGCGGCACCATCGGCACGGGCGGTACCGCCGGCGGTGGCATGGGCGGTGGTATGGGAGGCATGGGCGGAGGCATGGGAGGCGGCATGTTCCGCGTCGATGACAATCCGGCGCAAGCGAACAATGCAGTGGGCGGCGGCAGCCCGCCAAGCGTAGGTAGTGGAATCGGCGGAGTCCTTGCCCAGAGAGGTGGCGTTGGCCAAGCGTCGGAGGCCAATCCACAGCCGGTGACGCGGATCACAATGCACCAATTGATCAGCGCGATCACAGAAATTATTGATCCCGAAACGTGGGACGAAAACGGCGGTTTAGGCGCAATCTCTCCGATTGGTGGATCGCTTGCGATTCGCCAGACGCCGACGGTGCAAGCGAAGGTTCAGGAGTTGCTATCCGACCTGAAACGCGAAGGCGGCACGCTTCGGCCGTTGACAGTTCGTGCGAAATGGCTGTGGCTCAATCGAGATCAACTAACTCAACTTAGCGGCGGCTCCAAAGCAAAGAAGGGGGCGAGCGAGACCATCGACAAAGATGCGTTGGCCGCGCTTCCAGCCGATGCGCACCGTTATGCCGGAGAAATCACCTGCTTCAATGGCCAGACGGTGCACATCATCTCCGGCCAAATCGAGACCGTCATTCAGGGAGGCATTCCGGTGGTAGGAGGCGGCGATATCGGCTATATGGCTGTCTTGTCTCGCCCGCATTTGGGGGCGTTGCTGCAAATCACGCCGTCGATCCTGTCCGGCGAAGAAGGCGTGTTGGTCGATTTGCAGAGCTCGGTCACGCGCGCGGGCAAGCCCGAGGAGCCCGTGGTCTTGAACTCGAAAATGTCGGACCAGCCCGTGGTGCAGATCGATCGAGTCAAGATCGTGTCGCAGGAGTTCGCGACCAGCCTACGCATGCCGCTCGACAAACCGGTGATCGTCGGCGGAATGACTTTCCCCTCCGGCGAAGCGGATGCGCAGCAGGGACAAATCGTGTTGGTGATCGAGGTGCATTCGGGCTTGGAGCCGTAATCCGGCGAGGGACGCCGGAGTCGCGTGCGACGGTCGGCATCCGATGCCGGAGCAACTGGCTTGTGCTAAAGTAGGGGCTGCTGTCGGTTTCTTGCACTCGCCGGGCGGTTGATTTGCATGCCTAAATTTTCCCTGCGGCAGATTTTTGTCGCGCTGGTCGCGTTGGCGATGGGGTTCACGATCTATCGGCTTCCTCAGGGAAGCTGGATCGACATTCCGTTGTCGACGCTGGGCTTTTATTTCGTGCTGAGTTTGACTCGGCATGCGGCGGCCACCCGGCGGTCGCTCATCGACAGCGCCGATCCGCCGCGCGAACAGATCTGGGGCGGCAGGATTCTCATCGTGGTGCTCGCTGGTACGGCGATGGCATTGGTCGTGGCCTGGATTCTCGACCTCCTTGCGGCAGCCGGGATGGTGCTGATCACGCGGCAGGGCAACGACGTCGCGCCTTACTCGTACGTCGAGCTCCCGACGCTGCCGCGCGATCTTGCCCTTTTGGCCATGCTCGTGGCGATCGCGCTGGGGTCCCGGCAAAGTTCACCGGCAAAGGCGATTCCGGTGCGACAAAAAATCTATCAGGCCGTCGCCGTGGCGGGCGCGCTGATTGGAATCGTCGCCTACTGGGCCGATCGAATGAAGATCTGGTTCTTGGTTTACATCGCGATCAATGGTGTCGAGGCGTACCTGCCCCAGGGGTCTTGGCCACCGGAGATCAATGTCAGCACCGCGCTGCGGGCTCAGCGCTTCATGCTGGCAAGTGCTGCCGGATTACCTTTCGTGCTGGCAAACTTGATGCTGGTCGGCGGTCTGGTGAAATGGTGGAACATGCCGCGTCGGCGATGGGTGTTTGCGATCTCGCTTGCCGCGGGTTTGGCGGGGGAGTGCTCGATCGCGACTTGGCTTGCCGTCCGAGGCGTTCGTCAGTTGTCGCCGCCGTATCAGGAGGCGATCCAGATCCCTCGTGCTGCAATCCTTGACGCCGCTTCGATGGTCTTGCTTGCGGCGGGCGGATTCACGTGGCGATTGCTTGCCGGCCGCTCGCTGGAGGATGGCGTGTCCCTGACACCGAACCGGCCGTTGTTCTTCCACGAAAGCTGGTTGGGCGGTTTGGCGGTAGGCGCGGTCGCGCTCGCTCTGGTGGTGAACACCGTGACCGACAATCCCGTTTCGTCGTCGAGCGCCTCCACAGCGCGGAACCGCTTCCCACCGCCGAACCCCTTCTTTTCACTGAACCCTTTTTCAACCTTAGCGATCGACTGGCAGACGCTGTTCTACAGTTGCACCAACCGTCCGGCGCAACTCATCGCTCTGGCCGCAGTGCTGGGCGGTCTTGCGCTGGCATGGTTTCGTTGGCGACGAAGACGGGAGCCCATCGTCGACGTCCTGCCCAGCGTCGATCCGGTGCTGTTTGGCGTCACGATGACCAGCCTGCTGCTGATGCTCGTGGCCGCCGCGCCGATTATTGCCGCGGCGAGTTTCAGCTACTGGCTGCTGCGGGCCGCGTTGGATATTTGAGCGTTTGCAAACGCAACGTTTTGCAAGTTCAAGCAACAAACGGCTCGGACTCGGTGGCCCAGACAACTTGTTGTCTCCTGTCCCGAAGGGACAAGAGGGTCAGGCGAGTTGCGAGAGCCTCCGTCAAACGCCTCTTATTGCTTCGCAACACCGACAACGAGTTGTCGGTGCCACCCCGTGTACAAACGGAATCCAATCCGGTCCCCGCGGCCGCGTGGCTCCCCCGGTGGCAAACCCGCCCCGCTCGGGTTAGCATGGAGATTCATCTCGATCGTGCTAATCCGGAATAACCACCAGAGACCTGCCGCTATGGCGGAAGCTGCGACGACGGCCAAGAAGATCATCGCCAATGTCGAGAATGTGATCGTCGGCAAACGGTCGCAAATCGTGTTGTCGCTGGTGTCCTGGTTTTGCGAGGGGCACATCCTGCTGGAAGACGTGCCGGGCGTGGCCAAAACGATGCTCGCCCGGGCGCTGGCGGCCAGCGTGGGCTGCACGTTCAAGCGGATTCAATGCACGCCCGACCTGCTGCCGACCGACGTCACGGGCGCGTCGATCTTCAATCCCAAAACGACCGAGTTCGAGTTTCGGCCCGGGCCGATCTTCGCGCAGATCGTGCTGGCCGACGAAATCAATCGGGCCACGCCGCGAACGCAGTCGGCGTTGTTGGAAGCGATGGCCGAGGGCCGTGTGACGGTCGACGGCAC
This sequence comes from uncultured Planctomycetia bacterium, assembly GCA_963801675.1. Lineage (GTDB taxonomy): Bacteria > Planctomycetota > Planctomycetia > Pirellulales > PALSA-1355 > PALSA-1355. The sequence continues at coordinate 3,801,718 of CAWDFN010000001.1, read as the reverse complement.
GACGCATACCCTGGAGCGGCCGTTTCTGGTCATCGGCACGCAAAACCCGATCGATCACGAAGGCACCTTTCCGCTGCCCGAGGCCCAGCTGGATCGCTTCCTGGTCCGCTTCAGCCTGGGCTATCCGAGCATGGACGAGGAACTGAAGATGCTCGACATGCTCGAGCACGGCCATCCGCTCGACAAGCTGCAGACGGTGGTCTCGGCCGCCGACCTGGTGGCCTGCCAGCAGGCGGTGCGCGAAGTGCACGTCGACGAAAAGGTGCGCAGCTACATGATGCAAATCGTCCACGAGACGCGCGCGCACGACGAGCTGGCCTTGGGCGCCAGCCCGCGGGCGTCGCTGGCGCTGTTTCGCACCGGCCAGGCGATGGCGGCCATTTTGGGGCGCAATTTCGTGTTGCCCGACGACGTCAAGCGCGTGGCGCCGGCCGTGCTGACGCACCGGCTGATCGTGCGGCCCGAAAGCCGGCTGCGCAAAGTCACCCCCACGGCGGTCGTTGACGAGATCCTGGGCGAGATTCCCGTTCCCACGCTGACGGCCGACTCGTGCGCCTCGTGACATTGTGAACTCGTGCTCCGTATTAACCTATCCGAGAACCGCCTCGGAGAAGGGGACAGTCCCATTTTGCTCCGAAGACTCCGCAAAATCGGGACAGTCCCCGACGGTTCTCGGAAAGGTTCTTGAGTCGTGACGCTATGAAATGGTTCCTGGGCGCGACGCTGCTGTTGACCATCGCCCTGGTGTTCCAGTTGGGCCTCTTGGCCTATGCGATGTACGCGCTGTTGGGCGTGATGCTGTTGAGCCGGTTTCTGGCCCGCGCATGGTCGGAGAATTTGAACGCCACGCGCGAGTGCAATCGCCTGACGGCGCAGATCGGCGAAAACGTGGCGGTGGTGATCACGATTGAAAACACCGGCGCGCTGCCGGTGGCCTGGCTGTTGGTCGAGGATTTGCTGCCTCGGGCGGCGCTGATTTATGATCCGCCCAGCCTGCGCGTCAGCGGCCGGCGGCTGCAACTGGCGATGTTCAATCGCCGCGGGCGCAAGTCGCTGTACTACCAGTTGCAGTGCAATCGCCGCGGCTACTACCAGATTGGCCCGCTGGTGCTCGAGACGGGCGACCTGTTCGGATTGCATCGCCGCTTTCGCGTGGCCACCGAGCCGCACTTTTTGCTGGTCTATCCCCAGGTGCAGCCGTTGGAGGGTTTTGATATCGCTTCGCGGCGGCCGATCGGCGAAGTGCGGATGAGCTACCGGCTGTTCGAGGATCCGACGCGCGTCTGTGGCGTGCGCCGCTACGAGCCGGGCGACCCGCTGAACCGCGTTCATTGGCGGGCCACGGCGCGGACCGGCGTGCTGCACAGCAAAATCTACGAGCCATCGACCGTGGCCGGCGCCACGATCGTGCTCGATTTTCACCAGCAAAGTTTCGATGCTCGGCACGAGCCGTACCGCTCGGAGCTGGCCGTCACGGCGGCCGCGTCGCTGGCCAACGCCGTGTTTCAGATGGGTCAGCAGGTGGGGCTGGTGACCAATGGGCGAGACGCCGCCGACCGAATTCGTCAGGAAGGCTGGGATTTCGACATCCGTTCGCGCAGCGCCGCGCAAAAGCGGCCGCCATGCTGGCGACGAGCGACCGCTTGCAACCACTGGTCGTCGAAACCCGGCGGGGGGCGGAGCAGTTGATGCGCATTCTCGAGACGCTGGCTCGGGTAGAATTGACGGATGGGTTGAACCTGCAACATTTGATGACGGAAACCGCCAGCCGGTTGCCCCGCGACGCCACCGTGCTGGCGATCCTCACAGCGGTGACGCCTGAGTCGGCCGTGGCCCTGGGCAATTTGCGCCGCCGAGGGTTCGCCGTCGCGGCCGTCGTGAACATTTACGAAGACCGCGAGTATGCCGAAGCCGCCGGGTTGCTGCTGTCGGAGCGCATCGACGCGCGACACTTGAAGGACGAAGTCGCCTTGGGGTCGGTTTGCCGCAGCTACGTGCTGCAATAGAGACCCATCGGAGCACTGAGACGCACATGGCCCGCCGTTTGCACCAGACCATGGCCGATTATGTCGTGATCGCCATCAGCCCGGCGCTGATCATGGCGCTGGTCGGCAGCCTGGTGTTCGTTCTGTTAAGGGTGTTCTACCAGGGGCAGTTCGAAGGCCGTCTGCATTGGGTCATGGCCTGTTTCGTCTTCGCGGCCGTTCTGATCGGGCGGATTTCGATCGAGGAGGGCATGGAACGGGCCATGATGTTCGGCGTCGCGCTGGCCGTGCCGGTGGGCATTGCCGCCAATCGCTTCATGGAATTTCACGGCGGCTGGATCGAACACGTCGCCTGGCTGATCAACTGGGGTCTGATCGGGCTCATCTGGTGGTGCACGCACCGGCTGGTGTGGGATTGCACCATGATCGACGATGAGGAGGACTCCTCGGGCGAGGGCCTGTTGCAAACCGCCGGGCTCGAACGACGGCCGGGCAGCGGCGAAAAGCAGGCCGCGTCGTCACGAACGATCGAGGGGACGACCTCGCGCGAGGTGCCGGCCGGATGGTGGCAACGCTATGTCGAGCGCCAACGGCGGCCGCACGCGCCGGGCGTGTGGGTCGTGTACTTCTCGCTGGCCGCGTTGCCGCTGTTCGGCATCGGCCAGTGGTTCATTCCCGCCACTGACCAAGGAGGGCGCCGTTACGCGTTTTGGTTACTCAGCGTCTACGTTGGCAGCGGAATGGGATTGTTGCTGACGACCAGTTTTTTGGGATTGCGGCGATACCTGCGTCAGCGGCGCATCGAAATGCCGACTTTGATGGCCAATGTCTGGATGACGATGGGCGCCGCGGTGATCCTGGTGCTGCTGGTGTTTGCCGCCTTGCTGCCGAGGCCCAGTGCCGAATACGAGATTTCGCAACTTCCGATCTCGCTCGGCTCGCCCGAGATCAAGAGCTCGCCGATGGCGCCGATCCACCAGGAAGGGACGCACGACGAGCAGCCGGGTTCGGCGCCGGAGCGTCAGCCGCCCGACGAATCGAAGCCTGACGAGCCCAAGCCCGACGCGGCGCCGACCGAGACCGACTCCAACGACCAGGCCCCGTCGCCGAGCAAGCAGCCGCCCGCGCCGAACGCCAACGGCACACCCCAGCCATCGGGCTCGCAGCCGTCCAGTGCGTCCGGCGATCAAAAGGGGGGCAGCAAATCGAGCGAAAAGGGACAGGCCGAAAAATCGTCGCGGCAGCAGAAGTCCGACTATCGGTCGCAGCCGCCGCAAGACAAGTCGCCATCCTCCGAGCCGGAAAAGCCCGCGCCGCTCTCCGAAGCCCAAGCCCGAGTGAAGAAGGCGCTTGACGACCAACAACAGCAGCGAGCCGAACAACAAAGGGCCCAGCAGCAACAGGCCCAACAAGAGCAATTGAAACAGCAGCAACAGGACGCCGCTCAACAAGAAAAGAAAGCGCGGCAGGAGCAACCGTCAGGCGAGGAAAAACAGGCCCAACAACAACCGCAGCCGGCGCCGCCTAAAGACGCGGAGCAACAACAGCAGCCGAACGAAGCGAACCCGGAGCTGCAAGCGCCGGAGTCGCTCATCGAGACGGCAACCAGCACTCTGGCATTGATCTTCAAGTGGGCATTTTACGGCGCGGTCGTTTTGGCGGCGGCCTATTTGCTATGGCGCTCGCGGGCCGAAGTGCTGGCGGCCATTCGCGAGTTCCTGGCGGCTTTGCGCGACTTTTGGAACGGACTTTGGGGTCTCAAACGTCCGCGTGCGTCCGCAGTCGTCGCCGCCGACATCCCCATCGAGTTTCCGCCAGCGCCATTCTCGACCTATGCCGATCCGTTCGCCACGGGCATTGCCGGTCGCTACTCGACCGAAGAGCTGGTGCGCTACAGTTTCGAAGCCTTCGAGGCCTGGGCCCGCGAGCACGGCTGCCCGCGCGAGATCGACACAACGCCCCACGAGCTGGCCCGCGACGTCGCGAAGCGTAATGCCCACATCACCTCCGACGCGCGCAACATGGCCGAGCTCTACGGGCTTGTGGCGTATGCCGAAGGCGACCTGCCGGCCAACAGCAGCGAGCAGCTGAGGCATCTGTGGCAGACCATGCGCGCGTGATCCCGAGTGAAGATTGACAACGCCTACCGGCGGAAACGAGAATGACGACGGTGGCCCTGGCGGCGGAAAACGGTAAATTCCGGCGAGGTGGGGTGCCGGGAGGCAGACGTGCGAGATCGGTTGCGGTACTTCTTGATCGCTTGCGCGATCGTGGTCGTTTGCGGCCGGATCGGCGGGGCCGTCGACCGGATCGAACAATACAACAAGGCCCGGCCGCAGTTGCAGCCGCTGTTGCGCAGCAATGTGCCGGCCGACCGCATCGAGGCGCTCACCAAGCTGCAGGAGTTTCCGATCGCCGAGGCGGTGCGGCTGATCCACAATCACCTGGACGATCCCGACGAACGCGTGAGCGAGGCGGCCTACGCGTCGCTGGTGAAGATGTCGGGCAAGCAAGAGGTCTGCGAGACGCTCTTGTCGCTGGCCAAAAAAGCGGTACGCAAGAACGATGACGGCGAGTCGGCCGTGCCGCTATTGTCGGCGCTGCTGACTTCGGATCTGAAGAGCGTGCAGCGCGAGACCGACGAGTTTCTGGAAAAAACGGCGGCTTCCAAACTCGGCGTGCAGGTGGTGCTGGGTTTGGCCGACGAACTGGGCAGCCATCATGCCGAGATCGACGTGTTGCCGCTGGTCCGACTGTCGAAGACCAAGATTTTCGCCGATAACTTCGCGCTGCGCCGCAGCGTCGTGCATGCGCTGACCCAAATTCCCCACCGGGACGCCGTGGGCGCTCTGATCGAGATGATGGATCGGGTCAAGGGCGAAGCGCAGGCTGACGCGGTCGAGCATCTGGCGGCGGTGACGGCCCAGATCTTCGGCATGGAAGGTGGGGCCTGGCAGCGCTGGTGGCAAGAGGCCAAGGGGACGTTTGAGTATCCGAAGAACGTGACGCACGCGCCCTATCGCAGCGTGGCCAACGCGGCGTCACCCTACTATTACGGCATGCCGTTGTTCGCCGAGCGCGTCGTGTTCGTGCTCGACACCTCGGGCAGCATGAGCGGTCGGCGGATTTTGGCGGCGAAACGCGAATTGATCCAGGCGATCAACGCCCTGGCGGACCACGTGCACTTCAGCATCGTGGTGTTCAATAGCTCGGTGAACGTTTGGCACAAGCAGCTCGTGCCGGCCACCGCCGAATCGAAGAAAGCCGCGATCCATTACGTGAGCTCCCAGGACGCGCAATCGAACACGGCCTCGTACGACGCCCTGGCGGCGGCGTTCAGCTTCGATACCGAGGCCATTTACTTTCTTTCCGACGGGGCTCCCACCAGCGGGGCGATCAAGGCCCCAGTCGATATCGTGGCGGCCATCACCACGATCAATCGCACGCGCCGCATCAGCCTGTACACGATCGGCGTTGGCGCCGGTCTGCCGGGCGACGTGGTCGACGTGTTTCTCAAAACCCTGGCCGAAGAGAACCTCGGCCTGTATCGCCGCGTCGACGGTTGATCGCCGCTACGTCGTGGTGGTCGCCCGGTTCGTTGCGCCGCGCGCGAAGGCGTTTTGCACCAGCCGCTCGACGAAGTCCTCGTAGGTGAAGCCGGCCACGCCCAGGGACCGAAAAAATCCGCCGCCGGGCCCAATGTCGGGATTGGCGTTCACCTCCAGTACGAAAACCTGGCCCGCGGCGTCCATCCGCAAATCGACTCGGGCGTAGTCGCGGCAACCGGTGAGCCGAAACGCGGCCAGCGCAATCCGGCCGATCTGCTGGGCCGTGGCGGGGTCCACGCGTGCCGGGCAGCGGGCCGGGGTCGAGCGATCGGCGGCGCTGCCGGCGGCCCATTTGGCCTCGTACGTCACGATCCGCCACCCCGGCGGCTCGGGTCCGGTGAATTCGATTTCCGCGAGCGGCAGCAGTTCGGCGTCGGGAAGTGCGATCACCGCCGCGTTGAATTCGCGCCCTACAATAAACCGCTCGACTAGCACCGCTTTGTAACGGCCTCGTACGGTTTCTATCTGTCTGATCAGCGCCGGCGTGTCCGACACGATGCTGTCCGGGCCAATGCCCTGGCTGGCATCCTCGTGGGCTGGCTTGACGAAGAGCGGGCCGTCGGCCAAAAGCTCGGCGAGCCTCGCCGAATCGATGGCGTCGGCTTCGCCGATCAGCTCGAAGGCTGGCGTTGCAAGCCCGGCTCCCGCCAGCAGCCATTTCGTGCGAGCCTTGTCGCGGACCAGCGCCAGGCACTCGGCGGGCGAACCCGTGAGCGGATGTTCCAGCAGTTCGAGGAGCCCCGCGATCTCGGACTCGCCGCGTCCGACGCCGGATAGTCCTTCGAAGAGGTTGAACACCACGTCGGGCGGCGCCAGGTGGGCAAGCTGCGTGAGCAGTTCGGCTGGCGACGAGCCGACCGCCAAAGTGCGCACACGGTGGCCGCGGGCGAGCAGGGCGGCGGACACCGCTTCGACCGATTCCAACACGCCGGCCTCGGCGGCCCAGTCCGGGTCGTCGGCCGGCAGCGTCGGCTCGTTGTAGAGCAGCAGGACGTCCAAGGGCTTCATCGGCTGCGAGGGTGTTGCCAGCATCACCCGGCGACCGACGATTCGGGCACCAGGTTCAGCCGCTCCAAGGCCGCTTGGAGGATGCGGGCGATCAGGTCAGGATACTCGATCGCGATCAGCCCCGACAGAATCACCAAGTCGCCGGACGTGGGCGAGAGACCTGGCAGCGGGTTGGTTTCGAGAAAATAGGGCACGCCGTCGCGCAAGCGAAAATCGACGCGCGCCACGTCGCGGCAGCCGAGCACGTGCCAGCACGCAATCGCTGCCTGGCGCACCGACTCGGTGTCGCGCGGCGACAGAGCGGCCGGGCATTCGTAGTGGACCTGGCGACGAAAATCGCGCTTCATTTCCAGGCTGTAGACAAACGGGTGGCCAGCGGCCACTCGCGGCAAAACCCGCATGATGCCCAGGACCTCGGGCGGTCGATTGCCGAGCAATCCGACCGTCAGCTCGTCGCCGTCGATGAATTCCTCGACCAGCACCGGCTGCCGATAGACGTCGAAAAGTTGTTCGAGCACTGGCTGCAACTCGGCCGGCTCGCGGAGCAGGCTCGTCGAAAGGATTCCCTTGCTGGAACCTTCGAAGGCCGGCTTGACGAAAAGCGGGAATCGCAAGCGCGAGAGCGGCTCTTCGGCGCTCGGCCAGTCGCCGTCGAACAGGGCCCACGCGGGCGTGTCGACGCCGGCGGAGGCAACCAGCCGCTTGGCGCAATCCTTGTCGAGCGTGGCGGCCAGCGTGAGCGGATCGGATCCAGTGTAGGGGATGCCGAGCATTTCCAGCACTGCCGGCACGCGAGCTTCGCGGGCCCGGCCGCCGCCGGTTCCCTCGGCGATGTTCCAAACCAGGTCCGGTCGCGGACCCGCGAGCAGCCGCCGCAGCAGCGGCTCGCCGTCGCCCAGCAATTCGACTTCGTGGCCCAGACTTTCGAGGACCAGTGCCTGAGCGTGAATGGTCTCGGGGGAGTCGAACTCCTCGTCGCCGTCGTCGCGCGGCAGCGCCAGCCGGCCGACGTGATCGAGCGAGTCCGGCGAATCGCTCGCGTTGGGCGAAGCATCTGGCCGGGCATTGAAGGTCAGGCCGATCTTCAAGCGATGTGTCCCCTCGTTTCTCACGCCGACTCACTTCGCTCTCGGAAGCCGAGTCCAGGCGGAACGCGGAGCTTCCGCGTTCTCTTGGTGCTGATACTCGGTCATTTGGATAACGTCGGCCGGGGTCGGGCCCAAGGTCTCGGCGTGCTCGGCACGGCGGGTCATGCGCGGCGTGCCTTCGGGCATCAGGACGTCGCGCGTGCCGCTCAGCAGCGCGCTGACGCCTTGCGTCGCGTATCCGGCATCGGTTGATTCGGGCCGATCCTCGGGAGCGTAGCGGAACAGCATGCCTTCGTAGTTGCGCAGGATCACGGCGTTGTCGGAAGCCGACACCAGGTAGTTGGGCATGAGCGGGATCTTGCCGGCGCCGTGCAGACCGTCGACCACGTAGGTCGGCACGGCCAGGCCCGACACGTGCCCGCGCAAGCCCTCGATGATCTCCAAGCCCTTCCACACCGACGTGCGAAAGTGTCCGGCGCCGGTCACCGGATCGCAATGGAACAGGTAGTACGGGCGGACCTTGATGCGCAGCAGCCCGCGCACCAACTGGCGCATCGTGGCCACCGAGTCGTTGACGCCCTTGAGCAGCACGGCGTGGTTGCTGATCGGCATGCCGGCATTGACCAGGTTGCGGCACGCGCGGGCCGCCTCGGGCGTGATTTCGCGCGGGTGGTTGAAGTGGGTTTGGATCCAGATTTTTCCGGCACCCTTCAGCAGCTCGATCAGTTCGTCGTCGAACAGCCGTTGCGGCAGCGTGACCGGCACGCGCGTTCCGATGCGGATCACGTCCAGGTGGTCGATGTCGGCCAGTTCGGTGACGAACCAGCGCAGCTTGGCCACCGGCAGCGACAGGGGGTCGCCGCCCGAGACGATGACGTCGCGAATTTCGCGGTGCTCGCGCACGTACTGGACCATCCGCTGATCGTTGTGGCTGGGGGCGTCCCAGCCGTCGCGATCCATGGTCACGCGCTTGCGCGTGCAGAAGCGGCAGTACATCGTGCAGACGTGCGTGGTGACCAGCAGGGCCCGGTCGGGATAACGATGCGTCAGGCCGGGAACGGGCGAGTCCTTGTCCTCCTCGAGCGGGTCTTCCAGCTCGACGCCCGCGGTGCTCGACTGCTCGAGCGGCGAGGGCAGCGACTGCAAGCCGATCGGGTCGGCCGGATCGGCCGGGTTGATCAGCGAGAAGTAGTAGGGCGGGATCGCCAGCTTGTACTTCTCTTCGAGACTCGCCAGGGCCGCCAGTTCCTGGGGACCGTAGGCGAAGAACTCGGTCAGTTGAGAAGTCGTGCGGATGGCATTTTGCATCTGCCAGCGCCAGTCGTCCCACTGCTCTTGCGGGACGTCGTTCCATTTCGGATGCCGGCGAGGCTTACTGGGAGGCTCCTCATTGTCTTCCACCGACGAGCAGCTCGCGGGCACATCCATGGCAGCGGCTTCGAAACGATTCATTTTCGGCGAATCCCTCCACGTCAAAAGATCCTGTGGTTTCAGGGACCGGGAAGCCCCGGTTTCGTCCCTAAACCCGCGTGCTTATACCATCGATCTCGAATATCGACAAGCAGGCTCGGCGGCCATGCCGTGTTTTTTAGCGCGATTTTTTCGGGTTGTTGAGTATTATTCGCGGGCCCCTCGAATCGGCAAGAGCGCGCTGGATACGTCTGCCACCGGGAACCATCGGGTTCGTCGAGCCGTGCTTTGGTTGCACCGCACGGCGCGCTTGCCAGGGGCGCGGGGCGTCAACTATGATCGTGGCCAAGCTCGGGCTGGGCGTTTTCTAGCGGCCGACGGGCCATCGTTCAACCCCGATTTTTGCAACAAATTCACGCCTGGACCGATTCATGAACGCGATGCCCAGCGAGTCCCAGCGACTAACCCCTGTCCAATGGTTGATCGTCACGCTGGCCGCCATCGGCTTTTGCTTCGACATCTATGAATTGTTGATGATGCAGTTTATCGTCGGCGACCTGATCCAGGAGCTGACGGGTTTTAAGCCGGGCACCAAGGACTTTGTCTGGTGGGGCTCGATGATCTTCTATGTGCCGGCCTTCGCGGGCGGTATTTTTGGGCTGCTTGGCGGCTATCTGACCGATCTGCTGGGACGCCGACGAGTGCTGACCTGGAGTATCCTGATCTACGCCCTGAGTGCGTTTGCGGCCGGTTTTTCCACCTCGATCCAGATGCTGCTGGTGCTGCGCTGCGCCACCTTCGTGGGCGTGTGCGTCGAGTTCGTGGCGGCCGTGGCCTGGCTGGCAGAATTGTTTCCCGAGCCGCGGCGGCGCGAGCAGGTGCTAGGCTATACGCAGGCTTTTTCGTCGCTGGGCGGGTTCATGGTGGCCGGGGCCTATTGGCTGGCGTCCCGCTATGGCCAGGGCTGGCCGACGATCGAACTGCCCGAGGGGCTGATGAACTTGTTGGGGGGCGAAATCGCCAACGGCAACGCGGCCTGGCGCTTCACGTTGATGTCGGGGCTGATTCCGGCACTGCCCTTGATCTTGATCCGGCCGTTTCTGCCCGAGTCGCCGGCCTGGGCCCAAAAGCGGGCGGCAGGCACGTTGAGGCGGCCGAGCATCCTGGAGTTGTTTTCGCCCCAGTATCGCCGTACGACGATCGTGACGACGATCGTCTTCGCCTGCGCCTATGGCGCGGCCTTCGGGGCGATTCAGCAGTTGCGGCAAATCGTGCCGGGCGTGCCCGAGGTGAAGGCGGCCACTGCCGAGATGCCCAAGCCGGAAAAGGGGCGCTATGAGCGGGAGACCGCCGCGTTCGTTGGCGAGGTGCAGGAAGCCGGCGGACTTGTTGGCCGGCTGCTCTTGGCTTTTTTGGCGGTTCGAATTATCAGTCGACGCAAATTGCTGAGGGTGTTTCAACTGCCCGGACTCATTCTGGTGCCGCTGGTTTTTGCTTTCGTGCCGAGCCAGGGTCTCAACGCGCTGACTGTGGGAGCATTCGTCGCGGGGCTGTTCACCGTGGCCCAGTTCAGCTTCCTGGGCAATTATCTGCCGCAGGTCTATCCGCTCCATCTGCGCGGCACCGGCGAAGGCTTTGCGGCCAACATTGGCGGGCGGCATGCTGGGCACGTCGTTTTATGCCGTCACCGGCTTTCTGAGCATCTACTTGGGCGAGGGCGACCCGCCCATCGTGCTGGCGCACGCTGCCGCGTGCGTCGCCCTGTTCGTGTTCCTGGTCGGCAGCATCGCCTGTTTTTGGCTGCCGGAGCCGGGTAAGGAAGCGCCGGCGGACTAAGGGGCGTTTTGCAAGCGCCAGGCACCCTCACCCGGCTGCGCTCTCCGACGCTTCGCGTCGGTGAGCTAGCCACCCTCTCCCGGCGGGAGAGGGTTTTAGGAGAGCCGCCCTCTGGCGTCGATGGGTAGCTCGAGCAACTGACCGTCTTCGTCGCGCCACCAGACCGCGTCTTGCAAGTTGACCGCAGGGCAGATGTGGTTGGGGACCACGGTCACGCGTTCACCGATCGCGGGTGCGTGCTTGCACTGCCGTATATCGACCTGGGCGTGCTCCTCCGTGAGCTTGCTGATGCGGGCTTCGGGATATTCGAGGATATAGCCGTGGCCGCTTTCGGGAGCGGGACCGCACAGGTCGCTGGTCAGGGTCTTGGTGCCAGCATCGATCACGACCTGACCCGGCACCGCCGTGCTGACCACCGTACAGACAATTCGTGCCGCGCAATCGTCGAGGCTGCAATACCCGCCCCGCACGTTGTTCATATCATTGTAAACGTACGTGCCAGGGCGAATCTCGGTGTACTCGGGGATCAGGTGAGATTGATAGGCCGTGGGCGTCGAACCGCCCGAGACGATGCGGGCTTGCAGGCCGTGCTCGGCCCACAGATTGAGCGTTTCGTCCAGCTTGTCGGAGACGTCCTGCAGGGCGTCTTGCTGCTGGTTGGCTTTCAATTGGATGTGGCCCGGGTAGCACATGATGCCGTCCAGCGCAAGCCGCTGGTGGCATCGACGAATTGGGCCAGCTTGAGAGCCTCGGAGGGCGTTTGCAGCCCCGTGCGGCCCATGCCGACGTCGATATCGACCAGGATGCCGATGGTGGCCGAAACGCGGTTGGCCGCCTCGGCCAGCAGCTTGGCCCCTTGCTTCGAGTCAACGCCGACGCGGACCGTGACATGCGTGGCCAGCCGGGTCAGTCGGGTTGTTCGAGACGGATCGATGGCCGGATAGGCGATCAGGATATCGTCGGCGGCCTCGGCCATGATTTCGGCCTCGCCCACCTTGGCCACGGTCAGTCCGACCGCGCCGGCCGACATTTGTAGTGCGGCCAACTGCCGCGACTTGTGCGTCTTGGTATGGGGACGGACGCTCAGGTCGTGCTCGGCCGCGTAAGCCGCCAGCCGCTCGATGTTGCGGTAGACCGTCTTGGCGTCGATCACCATGGCGGGCGTGGCCCGAGGGTCCATCAGAACGGCCTTTCGCTTGCCTTGGAAATCTTGCCCGCGACGCGGCAATGATGCTCGGAAGTCAATGTAACGCCGCGGCGCGGGCTTGTCATCCGAGTCGACGTTTCGCGGCGAGTCACTTCTTGACGGCGTCTTTCTTATCCGCGGCCTTGGCCCGCACTTCGTCGTACTCAAGCAGCTTGAAATCCTCGATGCGGGGGACGTCGTGCAGCTGATCGGTCATGTGGTAGAGCGTGATCAGGGCGTCGTCGGTCAGGCGTTCGCCGGCGCCGGGCTCGACGTAGGTGGCGGTCTTGCCGCCGTAGCCGCCGGCCGCGGCGTCACGGATGGTCGGAAAGTAGCCGTAAAAGCCGTTGGTGTAACCGACAAGAAACGTGTTGGCCACGGGCGAGCGCGCCTTGATCGCGGTTTGAAACTGCACGAATATCTCGCCGGGCATGCCGACCAGAGCCAGGTCGCCGTTGACGAGCAGCGTCGTGAGCGTGCATTGCAGCATGTTGTTCTTGATGGTCTTGGACAGGTAATTGTCGAACCGCGGGCCATAGGCCTTGCTCAGGACAGCGCGGACCTGCGGATCTTCGATGTTCCAGCGGACGCGCACCGGGATTTGCCGGGCTTCATACGCCAACGACGGGTGTGCCGGCTCGGCGGTCGGCGTGGCGCGGGCCGTTGTGACCAACAGGTCGCCGAGCGCACGGCCCATCTTGCGCATTTCTTCGAGGCCACCCTGGTCCAGCGGAATCTTATCCATGTAGGGGTTGATGTTTCCGCAGCCCCCTTGCAGGAACAGGCACTTGGCCTTCAGTTGTTCTTCGACCACCGCGCAGGCCCCTCCAACGTAGTCGGCGCTGTACAGGTAGTTGTCCGGGCCCATCACGACCGGATGGCAAGCATAGTTGAACAACACCGCCAGCGCGCTGCCGTCGGGGCGATCGAGGCGAATCGTGGCGTACTCGCGATCGACCGGCTCGGTCGGCTCGCGTTCGACGTTTCGCCATTGCATGGCGACGCGTCCGTCGGGCAGAAATTTGCGACGGTTGTGCGCGAAGTCGGCCATTCCGCGTCCCACGCCGATCCGTACCGGCAGCGTGTTCTTGGCGGCGGTGCAGATGATCTCGACCATTGTCTGGCCGACTTTTTCGCCAAACGGATTGGAGTTCTCGCCGGTCGATTCCAGGGCCGGCGCGTGGTGCGTGTGGCTGGCGGTGATGAACAGGTTGGCAATGCCGCACTCGGCCATCGTGCGCTCGCGCACTTTGGCCAGCACGGCCTCCTCGGGCGTGCGTCCCAAGTCGAGCGAGACGATCGCCACCGCCGTGTCGCCCGAGCGGAGCACGACCGCCTTGGCCATCAACGGGTCGAGCGTACCGGTGGCGCCATGCGAACGTTCGCTGTATCCCCAAAGCATTTTGCCCGGCTCGGGCGTGATGTCGGCCGTTGCCACGCCGGCCAAGAGAGGGCCATCGGCGGCGCGCGCGCCGGGTTGACCGAGCAGCACGAAGCCCGCGCAAAACGAAGCCCATGCGATTGCGCGAATCATGATTGCCCCTCCGGGGAAAAATCGTGTCATGTGACGTGCCGCTGGCCGGCCCTCGATGGGTCAGTCTGAAGCAGTCAAAGGTCGCTTGCAACCGGATTTTGGGCTCACCGGCCGAGAATGTCTTGGCTGAGGGGGCGTTGTTTGGCCGGTTTGACATTTTATATAATAGGTAATATACTTTCCCTATATGATAAAGAAACGCCCCTCCGAGGTTCTGCTCTTTCCGCACGTTCGCCAGCGAGTTCTTGCGACGCTGCTGCTGCATCCGAAGAAGCAGTGGTATTTGAGCGAGCTGGCTCGCATGCTCGAGGCGGCCCCCGCCCATTTGCACCGAGAATTGAGGCTGCTCCTCGACGCGGGCGTAGTGCGGCGGCGCGTCGAGGGCCGGCAGACTTACTACGAGCCAGATTCGGAATGCCCCTATTTGCCGGAATTGACGGCGCTCGTTCGAAAGACGATGGGCGTCAGCCTGATTCTCACCGAGTCCCTGGTGTCTTTGGGCCGTAGGATCAAGTGCGCATTCATTTACGGTTCCGTAGCCAAGGGTGAAGAGAAGTCTGGCAGTGACGTGGACCTGATGGTAATTGGCGACGTGACCATTGCGGATCTACTCCCGGCGCTTAAACGTGCGGAACGAGAGCTCGGACGCGCCGTCAATCCGACGCTCTACCCGGCAAATGAGCTTGCCCAAAAACATCGGGACGGCGATCATTTCGTGCGGGCGGTTCTCGGGGACCCGGCAAAAACATTCATCGTGGGCGCGACAGATGACCTTGCACGCATTACAAGCGGCGGGGCGAATCAAGCCGCACAAGACAAGCAAGTCCGAACTCGACAATCTGCGGGCCGCAGTCGCGCGAAATCTCGCTGACGCATCTGTTTCGGCCATGTTGGACGACAATCGCTTCGCAATTGCCTATCAGGCCGGGTTGCTGATCGCATAGATGGCCATTGCCTGCGCGGGTTACCGTCTGGACGTAAAAGGTAGCCATCACCAGACCGCCTTCGAGGCACTACGGCTCGCCGTGGGAAAGTCCGTGGAGACTCTTGCCGATTCCTTCGAAGCCAATCGCCGCAAGCGTAACCGGATCGAATACGACCGTGCACACGTTGCATCGTGCGCGGAAACCGAAGCGATCATCAAGCAGGCGAACGAACTACGAAGCCTGGTCGAGGATTGGATCAGCAAGAAGCATTCCAGCCTGGAAAAATAACAGCAGGCGCAAAAAAAAGCCGAGGCGGCCAGCTTGTGACCGCCTCGGCGAAAAGTCGCGCCCCACCGTTTGGGGATGAAGTATCGGGTCGGCCTATTGCGCGGCGGCTTGGGCGTTATCCTTGGGGGCCGCCATGATCTTGGCCACTCCGGTCAACAGGGCTTCGGCCGGCGGGGTGAACGCATCCGGCTCGCTGCTCCAGAAATTGATGGTCGCCTTCACGCCCTTGATGTCCACCGGCACGTGCATGCTCGACTTGGCGCCGCGCTTGACCATCGTCTCGAACACTTTGCCCTTGGCCGTGCTCAGGTCGTTGTTGACCACCACCTTGGTGCCAGTCGCGTACGCGGCCAGGTCTTCGCCTTGCGCGTCGACCGGGGGCAGCGGGTTCAAAATGCCCTCGGGCAATTTGCGCAGGGCCGCGATGTGCTTGCGAATCTCCTCTTCATCCGCGGCTTGCTTGCCCGCGGGTGCTTCTTTCTTGCCCGAGTCAGCCTTGTCGTCCTTGCGATGGCGCCCGTGCTGGCCGCCGCTGGTCATCGGCCCCATCATCTCGACGAGCTTACCGTCCTGCACGGCGGTGATGCACAAGCGGTCGATTTGCGGCACCATGGTCCGCAGGATGAACCCGTACTGGGCGAAAATCTGCGGATCGGCCATGGCCATGTAGGCGCCGACCTTGATGTTGTCATCCGGTTCGCCTTTGGTGGCGGCCAGGATCACGTTGAACTCGTCCATCCGCGACAGCCGCTTGCCGACCGTCGTCGGGTCCTGCCGGTCTTCGGCCACGGGCGTCAATTCGAAGAACCCGATCATCATCTCCTCGAAGGTCTGGTCGCCGAATCGGACCGGCGACTTGGGATCGGGATTGTTCAGGTTGTCTTCCGAGTTGTCGAAGTGGGCGTAACAATCGAGCCGGGTGCCGGTGGGCATGAGCTTCGGCTCGGACAGGCGATAGTTCGTCTGCCAGCCGAAGTCGTAGCGCGGCACGTCGAGCAGGACTTCCTTTTTTCCGTCTGGATAGACCGCTTCGTAGCGGAACGCCTTGCCGCGCAGATGCATGTGCGGCATCAGCGTCAACAGCAGAGAATCCTGACGGAAGATGTAGCGCGAGTTGACGCCGAAGTCACCCTCGCCGGGCGGAATCTGGAACACGAAGTTGACGGCGCTCGACACCCGCACCTCTTTCTTCACCGATTTGGGATCGGCGAACACGAAGCCGCAATAGCTGCGGTCCTTTTGCGCCGTCCCGTTGGGCGTGTAATGCATCTGGAAGATCAGCTTCGAACCGGCCGGCACGAAGCGGGCCATGCCGGTGGGCAGGGGCTCGGGACGCAATCCTGGCGCGAAGGCCCCCAGGAAATCGTTGCCGCTGCCGATGCCGCCATTCAGATTGCCATCCGGCGGAATGACGAACAGCAGAATGTGATGCACCACCGCCGGATTGCCCGGACGCGGCTCGATGGCGCTGATCCACTTGTCTTCCGTCCACTCGGGTCGACCATGAACATCTGGTATTCGACGACTCCGGTAGCCGGCACGTCGACGGCCTCATCCTTCATGTACAAGACCTGGTCGGGCTTGGGAATCATCCAGCCTTCGGCGAACTTGGGCGGTTCGGGCAGGTCCTTCGGATTGCCTTCCGGCGCGCCGTTGGCCACCCACTTGGCGATCGTGGCCTTGTCCTTGTCGCTCATCCGGGCGTCGTTCTGGAAATGGCCGAACTTTGCGTCGGCGTGCCAGGGTGGCATCCGCTGCGATTGGACGACTTCGTCGATCATGCCCGCCCAGCCGGCCACCTCTTCATAGTTGGTCAGCGTGAACGGCGCGATCTGTCCGTCTCGGTGACAGGAGACGCAGTTGGCGTTCATGATGCGGGCGATCTGATTGCTGTAGGTCACGTCGCTGCCGGCAACGGGCTTGAGATCGCGACCGATCAGGCAGCCCGCCACGGGCGCCTCGGCCTTGGTCACCGGTTTGCCGGCCAGGATTTCGTCGAGTGCCGCGGCCAGGTTCCGCTCGGTCGGAGCCGACTTTTGATAGTTCGAGTTCGACTTGAATCCATATTGGTCGTCGATGCGGCCGCGGTAACGAATGGCCCGCTTGGCATCGAGCACGACGATTTCCGGAGTGCGCGTGGCGCCGACCTGATTGGCCACCGTCTGGTTCAAGTCCTTGAGAATCGGAAAGCCGATCTCATGTACGCGAGCGAACGAGGCGATCTCGGTGACGGCATCCTGGCGATTCGCGTCGAGCCCCCAGAACACGACTCCCTTGGGCTCGTATTGTTTGGCCAATTCGGTCAACCGCGAGGAGTACATCTTGGCCAGCGGACACTCGACGCCGACGAAGGCCAGTACGACGATCTTGTCCTTGCCGACGTCATTCAACGCGTGCGGCTGACCGTGAAAATCCTTGAGCGTGAAATTGGCGACTGTTTTGCCGATGGCAGGCAGTGATTTGCCGACGGCAGGCTTCGACTCGACCGCCATGGCTGGCGTCGAGCACAGCGTAGCTAATGCCACCAGCGCGATTGCTTGGACTCGCATGGAATGACCTCTTACAAAAGCGGAAAAGGGGAGACCGTAGGCCAACGTCGTATCGTTCGGCACACGCTGGGGGAGGGGGGAGAGCAGCCGCCAGTGTAGCCAAAAAGCCAATGTTTTTCCAGTTCGTTCACACAGAACTCACAACGGCAACGCTTCGACCGAGCTGCGCCGTCGCGGCCCGGTTTTTCGGTGGGCTCTGGACAAGATTCGCCGGGGAGGGGGGAATATTGGCTTGCGCCGCGGTTTTAGAGCGATTTCGCAGCCATGGCCTGACAGCGAAGCGCGGGAAAGCAGGATTCACTGGGGACGGGCGGTGGCTGGTTGGCAGTAGTGATCACGGCCAGCTGGTCGGAATAGCCAAAACCAGTTCAAAAACCGCGCTGGGACGCGAGGATTCTGGGAAATGAGTCGTTCGACGAGAGCGTCCGAGGGTTCTTGCGATTCAGATCCCGATAATTTCCGTCGTCGAGCCAAGTCCAATTCTCGACCGTTCCTTGGAGGGAGCGCTCGATCGGCCATGGATGCCCGCTCGGCGCTGCGCATGCTTGAAGATTGGACTCGGCTCAGTGGATTCTCCGTCGCAGTCGAAACGCAATCACGATCAGGCCGATCAAACCCAAGCTCAACGTTGAAGGCTCCGGCGCCAGATGGATTCCGGGCAGCACCGCGTTCGCAGTGAGGTATCTTGAACCCAGTTGGGAAAGTATTCCATTCAATTCGGCGAAATCTGGGTTGCCGAAGACATTGAAAGCCCCTGCCTCGTTGGCTACCAACTCCAACGTGCGATCCTTCAGAAATACCGCGCTCACCTGAGGTCCATTGACGTTGTAAGGATCATACATGAACGAGTCCGCCCCGTTGAACAGGTTCATGCCGAGAACGCCGTCGATGCCGAAACCGACGTCGAGCACATACACGAGTACATTGGTAAATTTCACGACACCGCCGTCGCTGCGAGGCACCGTGAGTGTATCGAGCACGTAGCCCGGCAGGCCTGCAATTGCATTTCCGGCGCCTTGCACGTCAATGGTATCGACCGGCGCTACAATCGGATTGCCGTTAATGTCGGTCAAGCCAAGTTGTGCGGCCAGGGCCGGCGAGATGATGGTTAGCTGGGCACCGGTATCGAACAAGAACGTCTGGTTTGCCACGGTGCTCGTCGGGCTGCCCGGCGACGGAGTGAATGCCACCGCCGTGTGGGTCTGGACCGGGTTGGGGGCGGCTGAAACTTGTTGGCCGGGATTCGCGGTGGTGTCGACTCCCAAAAACGAGACGGGAATCGTCACTTTCTCGTAGGTGTTCGCCGTGGGCACTAAGTTGGTCCCAGACGCCACGAATCGAACGTCTGGGAACGCGAAGGGGATGTTGGCGAACGCCGGATCCAAACTGCCCAAATCAATCGTGTAGCCAGTCTGGTCCATTATCGTGGCCAGGCCGCCCGGGTGGGATGTGCTTGGCACGTTGATCGGCGTTCCAACAATGGACGGAAGATTGGGGGATCCCTCGGTTGTTCCAACAAAGGCCTGGATGCCGTCAACGGAAATGGCGTTCGTAAAACTGTAGCTGAAGGAAAACGAGTTGAAGTCAATCGTTAGCGCACTGCCGCCGGCAGCATAGATGCGGCCCGCAGCCGACACGTTGCCCGTCAGAGAACCGCCAATTGCGTCGGCGTTGGCAACTGCCCCAGGTATCGTTGGAATAGTCGGGTATCCTTGAAACTGGAAAAAGAACTCCTGATCGAGCGCTGAAAAAGTCACAACCGAGGCGCCCGTATCGTAGATTCCTGAGGTGATGCTCTTCTGGCCTTGCCCGTTCTCGTAAGCCTGCACGACTTCAAACTGATTGCCGTACTGGTCAAACTCCGGGAATAGCGGCACTTCCAATGTCGGCGGCACCGCGAACTGAGCGAATACCGGCCCGCCGGTCATTCCCAACCACGCGAGCAACGCAAGACAAACCAGCACACGAAAAACGGCCATATAAGTATCCTTTTTTACATGATTGAATGGACCCGTGCGGCCTGTTCGATTGCAACGCGCATGCGCAAACGCATGCCAGGGCCATCAAGCACGGGTGTCGTCGACGAAAAGATGCCGCAGCGGTCCGGAGGACTGAGCGGCTTACGCGACGTTGTCAGCAATTCATTAGACTTGGGCCGCGTAACGTGCGGCGACAGTAGGGATACCCTGCCGATTCGTAAGCATGTGCGATTGGGCCCAGAATGTCAAGGGTAAAGCCGCCGTTTTAAAGCGCGGCGTCCGGAAGAGTGTCGGCCATCGATGAGGTCGGGTGTGGATCGTTGTCCGCAAGCACGGAGCGGCCGCGGCCGCTGAGCATTCCCACCTTGTGGGGTCGATGGATTGGCTTCGGTGGTGGAACTCGTCTATGCGGTTATGAGGCACCGGGTTATGTTGGGCCGCGCTGAAAAGCGGCTTGGCCGCGAGGCGAGCCCACCTGCAAACTCGGAGAACGCCCATGCCCCACCCAGTACGAGCCGTCGCCGTCGGCCTTTCGCTTTTCCTTTGTCGGCCGGCGCTGGCGGCCACCGTGGATTTCACTTTCACTGGCACCGGGGTCCATGGCGCGCAGGCCAGCGGCGGCTTCTCGATCGATGATGCGGCCCTTGATCCGCAGTTTTATGGTCAGATTTCGCCGTTCGCGCCCATTTTCAACTTCTCGCTGAGCGTATCCGGCATTCCAGGTGATGGTGCCCAGTCGTTTGCATTTAATCCGGAAGGTTCGTCAGTTTTCTTTGGAATGGACAGCGAGGGCATTGCGCGGATCATCCCGGGGGCCGTCTTCGCCTACCCGAGCGGGAACTACTATCAACTGACCGCGAACACCGACTTCTACGCGCCGCCGTACACGCCGGATTACCACAGCGTGCTGGATTTCATCTCCTTTTCGAGAATTCAGCTGGATGACATTACGTGGGGACCGGCGGTTCGCGCCGCGCCCGAGCCCGCCAGCGCTGTGCTTCTCGGGATTGGCGCCACGGTGGTCGCCGTGACTTTACTGCGGCGGCGCTTGTGCCGTGCGCGATCCGTGGGCTGCTAAAAACGCTCCGCTAAGTGGCAAGATATTCTGCCAGCGATTCTCGCGCCGGGCTGTGGCTTGCCCGATTCCCGCGATCGTCGCGCGGTCCGCTATCGAGCTGTCTTTCAGCGCGCTGGCGCCGGCTTGCCGGGCGTTGGCACTCGGCGCTCTCTATGAAATCTGCCGCGTCGTTGCAGGACGCGCTCGACGTGCCGGACCTGGCTGGTGCGGCCTGACTCTTCGGTGCCAGCACATTCACCGCGGCGGCGAAAACGACAACGCAGTCGGAGGAATCGAACCCGGGACGTGTAGAAAACGGACTATTGTGGCGAATTCTGAACGCGTTGGACTTCATTTTTCGTTGCGTGGTGTAAAGTTGCAACGTTCGTTCTTGTCAAAAAGTTCTCGATCAATTCCCGATCGGCGAGAGGCCGACACCCTGTCTTGATTGCCCACCAGGCGCGCGACGGCGAGCAGCTGTCGACGACCTTGTCGGGCAAGCACGGCTCGGAGTGCCGGCACCGTCGTGGTCGCAAGCAAGACCGCACGCAACACCATCGCAAGCCGCACCGTTTCCATGACATAGTCTCCATGAATTGACTCGTGGAGCGCCCGTCCTTCAACGCAACCGTATCGGGGGATATAGCATCCATGTTTCGATTTTTCCGCCGCTCCAAGAGCCCGAAGTACGCAAAAACCCGCAAGTCGCAATGCAAGCCCCAGGGGCGCCGGCGCACGTTCGAGATGCTCGAGGACCGCAGCGTATTGAGCTCGTATTCGGTGGTAAACCTTAACGATCATGGCGCCGGATCATTGCGGCAGGCCATGCTCGACGCCAATCAACATGCCGGCGCCGACGTCATCAACTTCAGCGTGGCCGGTACGATCAAGCTGACGACCGGCGGTTTGCCGACCATCACCGGTCCGGTGAACATCGACGGCACCACCGCTCCGGGCTTCGCGGGAACGCCGCTGGTCGAAATCGATAACAATCGTTTCGCCGGCCTTCAGTACATCCCCGGGTCAAGCGGTTCCGC
Source organism: uncultured Planctomycetia bacterium (assembly GCA_963801675.1). Classification (GTDB taxonomy): domain Bacteria; phylum Planctomycetota; class Planctomycetia; order Pirellulales; family PALSA-1355; genus PALSA-1355. Next base: position 3,780,227 of record CAWDFN010000001.1, on the reverse strand, counting down.
GCTGCGCTCCTTGTCGCTGGTCAACGCCGGCAGCAATGCCGTGACGTTCTTCAGCGTGGGCAACATGCTTGTCGTCGGCAACTATATCGGCGTAGCGCTCAACGGCGCGTCACTTGCCAACTTTGCCAACGGTCTGGCGTTGTATTCCTCCAACGGCAACACCATCGGCGGCTCGACGGCCCAAGATCGCAACGTGATCTCGGCCAACATGGGCAGCGGCATCAGCATGTCCAGCTCATCGAACAACGCGATCCTGGGGAACTACATCGGCACCGACGTGACCGGAACTCTCGACCGCGGCAACTTGCAGAGCGGCATTGTGGTGACCGCCGGATCGAGCAACGTCATTGGCGAGGCGAGCGGCAACGTGATCTCGGGCAACGACGTCGACGGCATCCAGCTCTCCGTGTCCAACGACAATCGGATCGCCGTGAACAACATCGGCACCGACGTCACGGGCACGGCCGATCTTGGCAATTCGCAAAACGGCATCCTGGTGACCAACGGCTCGGCGCCAATTTGATTGGCGGCGAGGCGACCGGCGGCAACGACCCCACGAACGACACGTTCGTGCGGCCTCCGCTGGGCAATCTGATCTCGGGCAACAATGCCAACGGCGTGCTCATCAACAACGGAGCCAACGCCAATCAACTGAGCGGCAACTTCATTGGAACCACGGCCTCGGGCAACGCGGCGCTGGGCAACAGCGCCGACGGCGTGGCCATCGTGAACGCCAGCAGCAATTCGCTCCTCGGCTGCCTCTTCGTGCAGAATCCGTTCGTGTTCTACAACGTGATCAGCGGCAACGGCGGCAACGGGTTGCGCGTCACCAATTCGAACGATACCACGATTCAGGCCAACTTCTTTGGCATGAACGCCGACAACGACGCGGCGTTGGGCAACGCGCAGAACGGCGTGTTGGTCGAAGGTTCGTCGACGCGCACCACGATGGGCGGGCCGATCCCGCTGGGCAACGTCGACTCGGCCAACGGACAGAATGGCATCTACGTCAAGGACAGCGCCAGCTATTTCATCTCCTACAACACCTTCTGCGGTCTGGCCGCGTTCAGCGAACTTCCGTATTTCGGCAACCACAAGGACGGCATCCTGATCACTTCGACCGGCGGCAACAACCTCCTTCGCACCAATGTGGTTACCGAAAACTACGACGACGGCGTCGAGATTTCGGGCTCGGCCCGCGACGTGCGGGTGACCGGCAACATCATCGGCATGGACACCAACGGGGCGGTGCCCATGAGCAACCGCGATAACGGAGTGGAAGTTGGCGGCAACGCCAGCGACATCGTCATCGGCGGGCCGCAGCCGACCTTCAACTTGATCCCGCACAACGTCATTTCGGCCAACTACGGCAACGGCGTGGCCATTGTCGGCACGGCGCACAACATCACGGTCAGCGCCGGAGTCATCGGCACCGACCTGGCCGGCGAGGTCGGGTATGGAAACTTCCACGACGGCGTCTACCTGGGCCCCGGGACGTACTCGAACACGATCGGATCGAGCGATCCGGCCTTGCAGACGCTGATCAGCGCCAACGGTGTCAACGGCATCGAACTGAACGGCACCCGCAATAACACGGTGTTCGCCACCTGGGTCGGCACCGACATCCTCGGCAACGCTCCCTTGGGCAACGCCAGCAACGGCGTGCTGATCACCAACGGCAGCAACGACAATCTGATTGGCGGCCAGACGGACGCGCTGCGGAACATCCTCGCCTACAACGGCGGCAACGGCGTGTTCGTCGAGTCCGGCGTGCGCGACCGCATTTCGCAAAACTCGATCTTCTTCAACTCGTTGCTCAGCATCGACCTGGCCGCGGGCGCCAACAACAACCAGGCCGCGCCGGTGCTGACGAGCGTCCAGCCCGTGGGCGGCGGCATCATCACGATCAACGGCACGCTCACCAGTACGCCGGATACCAATTTCACGATCGAGCTGTTCGCCAGCCAGGCAGGTTACGGTTGGGGCCAATTCTATCTCGGCTTCGTGACTGTCCGCACCAACCGCTTCGGCGTGGCCACGGTCACCTACATCGGCGGCGGCGGGCCGTCCGGCTATGACTTCTTTACGGCGACCGCCACCGACCCGATCAACAACACGTCGGAGCTCTCGAACGTGGTGTCGTAGGGGGGCTTGAGTTATGAGACCGGCACGAGGGGTTCGAATGGCCTGGCGGTTTTCGGATCCGTCACTACTTGCCGATGCAGAAGCGGCTGAATATTCGGTCGAGGATGTCGTCGGTGTAGACGGTGCCGGCGACTTTGCCTAGCTCGTCCAACGCCAGGCGCAGTTCGCAACCGATAAGCTCTTCGCCGGCGTCCTGTTGGTTCAACTCGCTGGCCCGGGTGAGCGCCTCGCTGGCCGAGCGCAGGCTTTCGGCGCAGCGGTGAGCCGTCATGCCGGCCGCGGCGTCGCTTCGTGGGAGGCTTTCGACGGCGTGCCGTAGCGAGTGTCGCAGTCGGTCCAAGCCCGTCGCGTGGAGGGCGCTGGTTGGAACCGCGTCGTTCGGAAGTTCGATGAGCCCGGCGTCACGTTGCTCGACCGCGTCGCATTTGGTGACTACGACCAGTCGCGGGCCGTCGTGGTTTGCTGCCAACTCGCGACGTTCCCAATCGTTGAGGGGACGGCTGGCGTCCAGGCATAAGAGACGGACGTCGCAGCTTTGGGCTTGAGATGCCGCCAATTGCTGGGCCACGCCGGCAATCGAGTTGTCTACGCCGCCAGGTTCCACGCCGGCGGTGTCGATCAAGCGGCAGCCGACGCCGTTCAGATCGAGCGTGGCCGTCAAATAATCGCGGGTCGTGCCGGGCTCGTTGGTCACGAGCGCTGCGCCTTGCGACAGGACGTTGAACAGGCTGCTCTTGCCGACGTTGGGCCAGCCGACCAGCGCCGCGCGCGGCAACTCGTCGTGATGGCCACGGTCGTGCAACTGCGCGTTCAAGCGGGCCACGAGCGACAGCGCATTGTCGAGTTGCCGCTGTATCTGTTGGGGCGTGACGAATTGAAGGTCTTCCTCGGTAAAATCCAGGCCGGCTTCGATCTCGGCCAGCAGTTCCACCAGTGAGAGGCGCAGTTCGGACAGCGGCCGGGCGAGTCCACCGGCCAGTTGTTCGAGCGCGCCCTTGAGTTCGTGTTCGCCGCGGGCGTCGATGATGCCCAGGACGGCTTCGGCTTGCGTCAGGTCGATGCGGCCGGCCAGAAAGGCGCGCAGCGTGAACTCGCCCTGCTCGGCCAGCCGCGCGCCGGCCTCGCACACGGTGCGGAGTACGGCCGCGATCAGCGGCGGCGACCCGATCGCGTGGATTTCGGCTGCTTTTTGCCGCGTATAGCTGCGATCGCTGGGCCACAGATGCAAATCGGCCGGCAGCTCGATGGGTGGTGAAGTCGCGAGCTTGATCGTGCCCGGCACGACGGTCGCCATGCGGAGTGACGGCAGTCGCGCGTGAGCGTGCGGATAAAAGCACGCTTCAAGAATCTCCACAACCCGCGGACCGCTGAGTCGGACGATGCCGCGCGCGGCGCCGCCGGCGGCCGAAGCGATGGCGGCAATCGTGTCGTCGGTGTGGTACATGGCAGGACGGCAACAGGGCGCGGGCCTATTTGCGACCGCGCTGCCGCCTCTTTTTCACCGCGGCGCCGTTGCCCGACGTGCTCGGCAGGGCCGCGGTGGACCCGCCGCCGGGGCCCGACTGGCTGGGTGGGGTCTTTTTCGGCAGCAGCTTGCGTTCGGCGATGCCCCAAATGCTCGAGGCGATGAAGTACACGCACAGGCCGCTGGCCACCTTGAAGAACATGATACCCATGAAAATCATCATGTACTGCATCATTTTCTGCTGCAGGGCCGCTTGTTCGTCGGCCGGCGGCGGCATGAACATTTTCTGCTGCCAGATAAACAGGGCGATCGTGAACAGCGGCAAGATGTTCAAGTAAGGTCCCAGCGCGAAGAACCCGGTGCCGTGACTGATGAAATCGGGCACGAACGCCGACCAATTCCACAGCATGTCCGGCGCGGCCAGGTTCGAAGCCCAGCGGATGGTGTCGGAAAACAGCGGTGCCTGCCGCAGCTCGACGTCGACCATCAGCGAGCGATACAGCCCGACGAAGATCGGCAATTGCACGAACGCCAGCAAGCAGCCGCCCAGCGGATTGTAGTTGTGCTCGCGGAAGAGTTGTTGCTGGGCCTTGGTCTTTTTCTCCGGCTCGCTCTTGTACTTTTCGTTGAGCCGTTTGATCTCGGGCTGCAGTTCCTGCATTTTCTGGGCGCTGAGCGCCTGCTTGCGGCTGAGCGGAAACATGCAGCCGCGGACCAGCACCGTGAGCATGATGATCGCCAGGCCGTAGTTGCCGACGACATAGTGAAAAGCGTGCAAGATCGCCAGCATCGGCTGGGCGACCACGCCGAACCAGCCGTAGTACACCAAATCGCTCAGCGAAACCTTGGTTCCAGGCGGACCGTACTCAGCCAGTAGTGCCGGTTTTTTCGGCCCGGCGAATATCTGAAAATGATGTTCAATTCCCTTGCCGCCCGGCGCCAATTCGGCGACGGTGCTGGCCATGCGGAAGGAGACGTCGGTCAATTTCCAGTTGTTCTTGTCTTTCGGCACCGCGCCGACGCGCACCGGCTTGACCTCGGCAAACCACTGGTCGGCAGGATTCTCTTTTTGCGGAATCAAGGCCGCGGCGAAGTACTGCGAGTCGACCGCAATGTAGTCGAGCGGAGTACCGGTCCAGCGCAAGTCGAAGTCTTCGGCAGCAAGCTGCGGGGAAGTGATCTGCGTGATAGCGCCCGCCTGGAAACGCGCCACGACGTCGCGCAAGCCGGCGCCACTCCAGGTGCGGCTGACTTTGTTGGCATACCAGGCGCCTTCGATGGGCAGGCCAGTTGGCCCTTCGAGTTGATAGGCCACCTTGTGCGTCGGCCCGTCAGGCTGCTTGCCGACGTTGCGGATCGAGACGTCGAGGAAGAAGCTGTAGGCCGGAAAGTTGGCGTCGTCCGCGCGGTCTGGCGGCACCTTTTCGAGCCGATACGTCTTGACGACCTCCAGCCCCAGCTTCGGCAACTGTTTCGTGAAGGTGACCGCGTTGGGGCCGGTCTTGGTGCCCTTCCACTCGGAGGTGCGCAGATTAACGCCGCCCAGCTCGCGGTTGTCGGCCGCCAACACCCGCTCGTCGAATTGCTGGATCGTCATCAGGAACGACAGCGGATCGTGATCGCCGGGACGCACCACGTCGACCGGCTTGCTGTCGTGCTCGGGTCGGATCACGGCCAGCGGCGCGCGACCCAACTCGGCGGTCAGCCGTTGGGCGGCGCCTTGGCGCGTGATCGAGATTTGCACGGTCTGACGCGGCACGGTGAGCAGCAGCGCTTCGGTCAGATCGGCGGCGGAACGAATTTTGTGGTTGTCGAGCGCCGTGATCGCGTCGCCGTCGTGCAAACCGGCCGCCGCGGCGGGCGTGCCCGGGCCAACCACGCGCACCAGCGCCCCGCCTTTGTCCGGCGCGTCGGCCGGCGCCAAATAGCCAAGGTAGCCCGTGAAATCTTCCAGGTCGCGATAGAGGGGGCTGTTCAACTCGAGCCGTTCCACCGCGGCGCCTCGATTGGTCACGACGATCAACATGCGATAGGGGCTGTCGTGATCGGCCGAACCGATCGTGAGCCACTGCGCTGCTTCGGCTGGCGCGTTCTTGTCGTCCGGCGGAGCCTGCTCTTTGGCTGCGGCTTCCTCAGGCTTTGGCTCCGCCACGTCCTTGTCGCCAGCCTTTGGGTCGCTGGCTTTTTCGTTGCCCGTTTGCTTGTCGGCCGCGTTCTTGTCGGGAGATCCCTTTTTGTCAGCGGCAGGCTTGGACTTGTCGGTCTTGGCCTGCGCCAGTTTTACCGCTTTCCCAGCTTGTTGTGGGGGCGGCGGGAAGAGCAACGAGTTGACGACTTGGCTGGTCACGAGGATCGCGACCGACAGGACCATGAAGATCAGGAAGCGTTTGTCCACGTAATTTCAGTCCTTGGCGCGTCCGGCGCGGTCCGGCAGCGGCGCCGGCGTGGGTGTTTGTGTTATGGGCGGCGAGCCGGCCGAAAGTTCGACGGGCGACGCACTTGCACTTTGCTGCGGGCCTAGCGTCCTTCGCGCAGCCGGTCGCCCAGGAAGTTGTCCAATTCGGGGGTATCGTAGATCTTTTGGATGGTCTTATCCAGGTCATACGCGACCCGCCGAAACGTGACCGTGCCGTCCTCAAGAATGGCGTAGCAAGAGCGTGGGTCGCCGTCGCGGGGCTGTCCCACCGAGCCCACGTTGATCATGGTCTTTTCGTCCGAGTGGCGGTAGGTATAGTTTACCTCCTCGGGACTCAAGAAGTTCAGGCCCTGGGTGAAGACGCCGGGCACGTGGGTGTGGCCCTGGAAGCAGTGGTGCTCGATCAGACTGAAGATTTTTTCCATCTTCCGCTGATTGTAGATATCCTCGGGAAAAACGTATTCGTTGAGCGGATTGCGGGCCGAGCCGTGCACGTAAAGAATTCCGTTCTCGCGGCGGTTTCTTGGCAGCTCGCCCAGAAAGTCCCAGCGCTTGGCGCTTTCGGCCGGATTGCCCGCTGAGCTTTCCAGCTGGTCGCGGGTCCAAAAAATGGCCCGTTCCGCGCCGGTGTTGAAACCCTCCGGATCGAACAGGGCCCCTTGGTCGTGATTGCCCAGCAGGCACACTTCGCATCGCATCGCCAAGTCGATGCATTCGCAGGGGTTCGGCCCATAACCGATGATATCGCCGAGGCAATACACCTCGGTGATTCCCTGCTGCTTGATATCCGCCAGGACCGCCTCGAAAGCTTCGAGATTGCTGTGGATATCGCTAATTAATGCGCGCTTCACGCCGGGCTCGATTCATCGCCGCGAGGCGTTCCAACACCGGAAACCTCTGCGGGCCGGTGCCGGAAAGGAGAAAACAAGGAAGAGACGGCGAACAACCCCTGAGTTTAAGAGGCCCCTTTTGCATGGTCAAGCCGCCTTTTGACCCCATCTTGTCGTTGCTTCGCCGGCCCATCGTTCGCATCCGCGGGATCCCCGGCGTGAGCCGGCCGCAAGCGTATCAAGAATCGCGGTCGCACGGCCGTTTACGCCCGTCAATTCGAGGTCGCGCCGTGTTGCCGAATCTCGACGGCGGTGGTCGTTTTGCCACATTCGTGACACCGTCGGCCCTCAGACCGGCCAGCTGGCGCGTCACCGAAATCCTTGCGGGACAAGACCGATCGCATGACCGCTGGCACGCAGCTTTGGCCTGGGCACGACAGTTGCTTTGTGGGGAATGGCTGCCGTACCTTCGCCGTCTCCCCAGTGTTGTCCGCAAGGTATCCCCGATGGGCCGTTTGTATCGTCTGCTTGGTCTGTTATGGCCCGCTGTCGGGTGGATCCTGGTGTGGATCTGCGCCGTCTCGGTCAGTCGCGCGGCCGACGCGATTGTCGTCGAGGCTGTCAGTGGCCGCGTGTTCACCGGACAGATTGATCGCCGCACCAGCCCGCAAGCCCTGGTGGTGCGCAGCGGCACCGCCGATATGTACGTCGTTCGGCCCATCGACTGGAGTCGCGTAGTGCGCGTGCGTCTGGACGGCAAGCCGATGAGTGCGGCAGAGTTGATCGCGCGCTTCGACGCCGACGGCTGGCCCAGCACTGCTGAAGAGCTACCCCCTCCGCGCGGTGCCGCACCCAAGTCGGTGCGACCGCCCGGCCCGTCGGACGAGTTCTCCGACGACCAGCCGCAAGCCCAGCGAACCCGCGCCAACCCGCGGGTTCGTTCGCTGAAGATCGAGGCTTCGGCGGGCAAGTGGAGCGGCGGCGTGGAGAACGACGGCGTGCTGCTGCGCGTCATGCCGCTGGACGCCAGCGGCAACATCGTGCCCGTCAACGGCACGCTCGAGGTTGACCTGATCGGCAACCAGACGGCGAGCCGGACCCGAGGCGAACCGTTTCCGCAATTGGCCCGCTGGGGCCAGCAGGTCAGCGCCGCCGACGTGGGTGGCGATGGCGCGACGTATCGGCTGGCGTACCAGGCGTGGCACCCGGAATTCGATCTGCAACTGGGCAGCACGGCCGCGGTGCATGCCCGCTTGAGCGTGCCGGGCCAGGGCGTATTCGACGACACGGCGACATGGGTTTGGGTGCGGCCGTACAGCGAAACGCGCGACCGCGTTCAGGAACACACCGGCGCTCGCTTCTTCCCGCAAGAACGCACGAATCGCGGCACGAACGATTCGGGCATTCAGCTGAATCGAGGCAACTAGGTACGCGCCCTATCCGCCCGGCCGCTTCATGGCCAGGCTGTGCAGAATCAGCACGGCGCCAATCGACATCAGTGCGTAGCCGAGCCAGGTGGGCGGACGAACGGTTCGCCGGGGCGTTGCTCCGACGGCCGGCATGACGGCCTGATCGCCGTCGGCATTGGCCATGCCGCCCGGCAGCCGCTCGGCCAAGAACCGGCTGGCTTTCTCGTTGAGCACGAATGTTTCGACCATCCGCAACTGAACGCCTAACGCCACAATCACCAGGCCAACGAGAAAATATTGATTGCGATTGATTTCCACCGGCACACCTGAAGCAGCGGTTTCGCCGTGCAACCGCTTGATTTGAGCCCAAAACTCCGCGCGCGAGCTGCCCATAAGGTATCGGGCCGTTCGTCGGGCCCACTTCATGGGGAGCAGCCCGGTAGCGATTATGCGGTGGGCAAGAGTTTTGCAAGGTGTTGACGGCGCCGGCAACATTGTCCATGCCGCGCGACCCGTGGGGCCGATGTGTCTTAGTTGGCTGAGTCGCTCGCAAGGACCTAAAATGTCGGCGACGAAGAGTCGTTGGCGCATGCGCGGTTGTGCCGGGTGGATCGATCGTAGGATCGGTTGTTCTACGAGCAAAGAACCCGTTTGCGGGCAGTGCTTCGCGCGCGGCGATAGCTGCGACACGGTCGACTTCGGTTCGCTCCGATCCATTTTGCGTTCCTTCCGAGATGGTCATTGCATGGCGAAACGCATCTGGCACGTCTTCCATCAGACCGTCGCCCGCTGGACGCGCAACGACGGCAATCTGCTGGCGGCCTCGATGGCCTATTACGCGGCGTTCTCGTTCTTCCCGCTGGTAATGGTGCTGATTTCGGCGCTCGGGTTCGCGCTGCGGTTTTCGGAAAGCGCCAGGACGCCCAGAAGCAACTTCTCGATCTGCTCGCGGAACGAGCGGCACCGGCATTGGCCGACGAGGTGAAAAGCATCCTTGCCGAAGTCGAAACCCGCGCCTCGTTCAGCGGCCCCTTGGCGCTGGCGACGCTGCTGCTGGGGGCCATCGGCATTTTTTCGCAGCTCGAGTCGGCCTTCGACCGGCTTTGGCAAAGCGTCACGCCGCATGCGCGCGGCATCCGGGCGGCGATCGTCAACGCCCTGTGGAACCGGCTCAAGGCGTTCTTGACGCTGGTCGCGCTGGGCGTGGTGCTGCTCGTGGCCTTCGTCGGCAACCTGCTGCTGGCGGCCATGAGAACCTGGGCCGAAGATCTGGACGTCGGCACGTCGGTCTGGCACGCCGTACAGTTGGGGTCGAGCGTGGCGCTGAACGCCGTGGTGCTGATGCTGTTGTACAAATTGATTCCGCGCGTGGCGGTTCGCTGGCGAGACGCCGCAGGCGGCGGGGTCGCCGTGGCCATCATCTGGCAAGTCGGAAGTCAACTGTTGTCGCGGTTCATTGTCGGCGGAAATTACTCGGCCTACGGCGTCGTCGGCTCGTTCATCGCCATGATGCTGTGGGTGTATTGCGCGAGCACACTGTTGTTCTTCGGCGCGCAATTCGTGCAAGTGCTGGGCTATCCGGAAGAGCCCCCCATACCGCCGGGGACCCCGCCAACATCGCATGGAAAGTAGCCGCCGTTTGCGGCCATCGCCCGGCTGTCGGCGGAAGTCGCGGATATTGCCGGATCGCGCTGTGGACTGGCCGCAATTTCGCAGTCGATTGACCGTGCCCAGCAAAAGCAGGGTAGATTATTAGAAGCACCAACTGCCCGGCTGAGGCATTGGCCCGGGGTGGATAACGAAGCAATTGTGCGCGAGTGAGAGTTGCGATGGCGGAAGTTCAATGGTACTACGCGCGAAACGATGAGCAGTTCGGGCCGGTCTCGGCGAGCGAACTGAAGCAACTTGCCGACGCCGGGCGGCTGTCGCCCGACGATCTGCTGTGGCGCGAAGGTATGGACGCTTGGACCACGGCCGTCAACCTGCGTGGGCTGTTCGTCGACGACAGCTCGTCCTCTTCAGCCGGGGCCGGCGCGGCCGCCACGCTACAATCCACGCTGGCCGACGCTGTCACGACGCGTCCGCGTTCGGCGCCAGCCCGAGGGCAACCGCCGGCGCGTTCGGCGTTGCCATCGGTGCTGCGCACGACCCAGGTAATCTTGTGGGTCATGTGCGTGTTGGTGGTGCTGGTCGGGGTCGTGCTGTTTACGCGGGCTTTTCTTGCCGCCAAGAATGCCACAGAAGAAGCAGCGGCCGGTGCGGTGTTTTCGACGTTCTTTATCGGTGCCTACGTGCTGGCCCGCTGCGGCGAAAAGCTGTCTCGATTATTACTGGCCATCTCACGCCGCCGATCACGGTAGGCGGCCTAGCGAGCCGCGCCGCCTGACGAAGTTAGTTCTTCGTCATTTCTTCCAAGACCATGGCGAACGCGCCATAGATGCCGGGGCTGAATAGCACGAACCGCGCCAACTCGATCGTTGGATCCTGTTCCAAAAACTCTTTCGCGGTTGCCAGGGCGACACGACTGGCCTGGTCGACCGGGTAGCCATAGACGCCGCAACTCAAGGCCGGCAGTGCCACGCTGCGGCAGGTGTGCTGCGATGCCAGTTCGAGCGCGCTGCGAAACGCTCCCGCCAGCAAATCGGCCTCGCCCGCCTGGCCGCCGCGCCATACCGGACCCACCGCATGGATCACGTAGCGCGCCGGCAGTTTTCCGGCCGAGCTGATCACGGCCGAGCCGGTCGGGCAGCCTTCGGGGTATCGCCGAGCTGTCTCTTCCAGGATCTGGGGCCCGCCGGCGCGATGGATCGCGCCGTCGACTCCCCCTCCGCCCGCCAGGCTGCTGTTGGCGGCGTTGACGATCGCGTCGACCTGTTGCCGCGAAATATCGCCCTCGGTGAGTTCCAAGAGCCGGCCGTGGATCGAGACTTGCATTCGAGCCCTCCTCGAATCAGGCTGAGCCTTGGGGGAATCCGGCCATTTCCGCCGCTGCGAGGGGCCGTTTGAAGCAGCCCCGCGGGCGCCGTCATTCGCCGATTCTACAACACCCGATGGGAAGACGTGCGATGCGGATGAAAAAAATCGTCCTGAGTTGCGCCGCCGCGTGGTGTCTGGCAACGGTCGCGGCAGCCCGCGATATTTACGTCAACAACGTGAGCGGCGACGATCGGATGGAGGGCGGTGCGGCGCGCGGCGTCTCGGGCATCCGCGGCCCGGTGCGCACGATCGCCAAGGCGCTGCGGCTGGCCCAGGCCGGCGACCACATTATCTTGGCCAACACGTCTGAGCCTTATCGCGAGGCGATCGGGCTGATGGGCAGCAAGAACAGCGGCTTGCCGGGCTTTCCGTTTGTAATTGAAGGCAACGGCGCCACACTCGACGGGTCGAAGGGCGTGCCGGCGGATGCCTGGAAGTATCATGGCGGCGACGTGTTTTGTTTTCGGCCGGAAAAGCTGGGCTTCCAGCAACTGTTTACGCGTGGCCGACCCGCCGTTCGTCATCCGACGACGCCCGCCGACGTGACCTTGCCGTCGCTGGAGCCGCTCGAGTGGTGCCTGTCGGAGGGACGTGTTTTCTTTCGCGTCGAAGAGGGCCGGTTGCCTGACGACTATGAATTGAGCTGCTGCCACGAGCGCGTCGGCATCACGCTCTATCACGTCGAGGGGGTCGTGATCGAAAACTTGATCGTGCAAGGCTTTCAATTGGACGGCGTGAATGCCAGCGACGTCGTGCGCGACGTCAGCCTGAGCGGCCTGACGTGTTGCGGCAACGGCCGCAGCGGCATCCGGGCGGGCGGGGCCTCGCGGGTCGATATCGACAACTGCGTGCTGGCCGATAACGGCCAGGCGCAGTTGCTGTGCGAAGATTATTCGCGCACACACGTGAACGATTGCCAGCTAATTGCCAATACCGCCGCGGCACTGGTGCTGCGTGGCGGCAGCGTGAGTATCGACGGCCAAGAGGCGGCCGTGATCGATCGCTAAACCGAAGCGGCATACCGACTAAGCCGCCACCACACGCGGCGCAACGAAGCTTGACACAATTCAGCGGTAGTGATAGCCTTCCTTGTTCACACCCGGGGGATTAGCTCAGTTGGGAGAGCGTCTGGCTGGCAGCCAGAAGGTCGCAGGTTCAAGTCCTGTATCCTCCATCCCCGGAGTTTGCAGGGTAGTGCACGAAAACGCAGACCCTAGCAAACTCCGGGCTTTTTTGCGCGCGCTCCCCTCGGCCTTCTGCTCCCTGCTACACCCCGCGTGCGCTTGCTGCGCCGCTTTTGCGCCGCCTGTGCGCCGCGCGATTCTTGGCTCGCTTCGTTGTCGGATTCGACACTGCCGACGGCCCGGGCGAAGTGCTCGTCGGTGGTCATCGGGTAGTGCTTCATCGCGATGTTGGGCGTGTTGCCCAGCCAACTGGTTACGACCTGGACCGGGTAACTCTCGGCAAGCTCCGTTTCGCGCGTGGCCCGCAGGTTGTGGAATAGCCGTGGCCAGGGCTGCAGCCCGGCGCGACGGATGATTTTCGTGAACGTGGTCCGCAGATTCGCGTTCGCCCAGCCGCCGGGCCGCAGCGCGGCCTTGCGAAAGCGCTCGTCGACGACGTAGACAGCGCCCTCTTCGGCTGAATCGAATGATTCTTCTAAGTATTCGCGCAGCTCGGGAAAGAGCGGAATCGTGCGAGTCTCCTTGCCTGGATGATGTTCAGTCTTCGGCGATTGGACGACGACTCTGCCGGCTTCCCAGTCCACGTCCTGCCAGCGGAGCGACAGCACTTCGCTCGGGCAGCGCAGCCCACCATACCGAGCCAGGGCGACGATCGCCCGCCAATGCCGATCCGGGCAGCAGCCGAGTATGCGGGAAATCTCGTCTGGTGTGACAAACCGCTGCCGGTCGGCGGTTCCCGCTACGGGTGACTTCACGTCGGCGAACGGGTTCTCCGCGATCAACTTCCGCCGCAACATGGCGCAAAGAACGTCCGCGCAAATTGCAACCGCTTACGGACGGTCGTAGGGGCCAACTTCTCGCCGAGCAAATGCAACTTGAAGGCGTCTGCATCGCCGGGCGTGATCGATTGCACGTCGCGGTCGGCACCAAAGAACTTAGCGAGGTTCCGTTGCACATGTCCCCAAACCAACTTCGACGCCGGCTTCACGTCAGTTCGGCTGGCGATGTATGTGGTCAAGACGGTGCCCAGAGTCAATTCAGGCCAGGGCATGCGGCCTGCAATCAGTCCCGCGCGGGCCAACCGCTCAGCAAGCCGGTCAGATAGTTCGGCAACCCAATTGGCCGTGTCGGCATCGATCGGCTGGCTCGTCAGCTTCGCCGCCAGCAGTTGTTCCACGCGATACTTGATCCCCTCAGCGATTCGATGCGATACCTTGCCAAGACGGATTGTCGGCCGCGTGCCATCGGGGGCCATAAACAGAATCCGCCGTGTGCCATTCTTGCTGCGTGCAATGCTCGCCATCGTCAATTTTCCTTTCTTCAAAGCCTCTTCGTTGGTCACACTACCGGGTCACTCGCCAGCTTGTAAAGCATCTGTGCCGTACCAGCGGGAGAAGTCGACGAATTTCCCCACTGGGCGCGATTACGTGCCGTCACTGGCGTCAACGTCAACGGTATTGCTGTTTTCACCGCACGCCGCGCTGTTACTGTTGACTGTTGACGCCGTCGACAAGCGAAAGCGTCGCGTCGGCTGTCCGCGTTGACCTCGTGGCGACGACTCCCACGTTCCAAGGCCAGCTTTGACCAGCGCATCCAGGGCGGCTTCCGCTGCACCTGCCTCGCGCAGCCATCGACAGCCCATCTGCGTCTCTCGCGCCGTCACAGATCCGCCTTTGCGTTCGATCCATTCGACGAGACGACGCTGATCCCGTTCATCGTCTGTTTCGCCGAGCAGCGCATAGACCCGCAGCACCTCGTGCTTGAACCACTTGGCCATTTCAACGCCCGCCTTGACGCTCGCGACGTCCACCACCTCGGCAGAGACGAGCGTCGGATCATCAGCCGCCCAGCGCACGAAGTGCACCACTAACGCGAGCCGAGCGGCATATTCTTCGAGCTTTGACCATGCCGCTGAGAGGTCGCCGGTCAGGTCGACCTGTTCCTTAGCATGGGCGTTGTAGTATGCCTTCCACTCGGTCTTGGCTTCGGCGGTGAGGCCCACGATGACAGGAAGTGGCTCACCATCCTCGCCGTGCGTTGGCCGCAGATCATAGAGGCGATCCAATAGCCTCGCGATTTCAACTTCAGCCGCCGGATCGATGTCGGCGTCGGTCCACCGCTTCGCCTTGCGAGGCGGGCAGCTTAGAAGCAGCCGGGCCGCCAAACCAGACTCCCGATGCTCGGTTCCGAGCGCACGATGCAGAATGGTCGGTTGAATTCCACCAGCCACGCAAACCGACGCTCGCGGGACGAAGATCGTGCGCGGGATGCCCGTCTTACGGTCGACGGTGATGCTCTCGCCGTTGTGCATGCTCAGCCATTGCGCTGCATCCGCGCCGCCTTTGCCCCCGGCGTAGCGGTCAAACGATCCGATCCAGCCAGCCAGCTCATCACGGGCCAGGAGCAGCCCCCGCGAGTTTGCCAACAGCAATGGCGCGAGCGCCTCGACCGTGGTATCGCTCACGACGCACCGTTCGGCCTCAGGGGCCTTGGGCTGCTCGGGCGGCTCTTCGAGAGTGTTCTTGTCCCGCTTCCAGGCGGTCATCGCCTTTTCCCAGTGCGCCAAATCGATCTCGTAGTCTCGTATGGCCGCAGCGTGGAGTTGCAGGGCCTTGCGTTGGCGTTCGCGAATGGGCCGCATGACCAGCTTAAACGCAGGTGTCTTGGCGGTGCCGCTCTCGCCGACGATCGCCGTCCACAGGATCGCCGGCACGGTCCACCCGCGCTTTAGCAGCAATCGGCGAGTGTTGCCGATCGCCGCCGCCAGCGCAGTCAGCAAGGGCAAGACGACATACGACACGTCGCAGCCAATGGCCTTCGCGCAGGCTATGACGAAGCCACGCATCGGCTCGGGCAAGGCATGGGTGGGGAATGGCTCGAACCGCTCGATGCAATTGCGCGAAGTGACTGGCCCATCCGGCCCAAGGGCTTCTACTACGTCGGCCAGGTTGTCCAATTGTTCACGCACTACATCGGGCTCGGCCGCATCTCCATGCGCCTCGATCCACTCCACGATGTCGCCGCCGGCCGGCAGCTCAGCCAATTCCACCAGCTTGATCACCGCGGCCGGAGTTAGCCGCGCCAGAAGGCCAACCACGGCCTCGGCATACTTGAAACCTCCCGAATCGTTGTCGGGCAAGATGACGACTTCCTTGCCGGCTAAGGGTTTCCAGTCTGACTTGTCGGGCGACTGACAGCCGTGCGCTGATGTAGTCGCCGTCACGCCGAGGGATCTCGCCGCGTCCGCTGCTTTCTCACCTTCGCAGACGTAGATCCGCTTCGCGTCGGTCAGGTCCTGCAGGCAGTACAGCGGACGCGGCTCAGGCATTCCGCCGATGACCCAGCCGACGCCATTGCGGCTCACGGGGCGATAGTCCTTCCGGCCGTCGTCCAAATCCCACCGCACCACGACGCCAACCGGCGCACCGGTTGCGTCATGGTACGTCCACTGAGCCGATCGTGGCCCGTGTCGACGCTCGAGTTCCGCCACCGCGTCGCGAGCCGCTGCGAACGACTTTGCAGCCGTTTGGCCATGGTCGTGTCCACGGTATTCATGTTTTTCCTGAGTGGGATGCAATACCGTTGACGTTGACGCGACGAACAGATCCGTCGGCTTCATGCCAATTGCTCCACAGATCGCCTCCACACCGCATCCGGCGTGGCAGTTGACCAGAGCCCGACCATCGTCCCCCTCGGCAATCGACAGGCTTGCCCGCCGGTCGTCGTGAGCGGGACATCGGGCCGACCAGCCTGCGCCGGACTTCTTGGCATCAGGCAGCTTTGCCAAAATCCGTTCAACCGGTCGCGTCATCGCTGCCTCCCTCGGCCGCCTTGACTTGCTTGTCCAGCCAAGCCATCAGGTCGGCGATGGGATATAGCACGGTTCGCCGCGTGCCGGTGCCGATGCGAGCGCAGGGGATCTGCCCATCGTGCGTCAATTGCCAAAGTAGCCGGGTCGAGATTCCCAGGGCTTTCGCAGCTTCGCGAGGCCGCATGGCCAGAGGCAATTCATTCGGTTCGTTCGCCATTGCAGGTATGCTCCAAACGGTCGCTTGCCGCCGACCATCGCAGCGATGGTGACTGGACGGCTCGCATGCCCGCAGTTTTCGGGAACGCACAGAATTGTGTTGCCAAACGACCGCGGCCTGACAAATGTCAGGCCGCAATTGACAGCACGTGGCAGCGGAAAATCGCGCGAAGTGGCATCCGCCCGACAGTGGCCTGACAAATGTCAGGCCGAATTTGGCCGTTGGTAGCGGGCGGCCAGACTCCGGATCAAAGGCGAGTCCACGCGATAGATGAACCGGGGCGCGTTTGGCCGTGGGTCTCGGACCTCATGCCAAGAGTCGTCCCCCAGCTTAAGACGCCTTCGTTCCAGCTGCCAAAAGAATGCGTTGCTTCGCGTGGGATGAACGCCCAAGGCTTCCGCCAGATTAGCGCCACCCAGGAAGCCGCTCGTAGAAGCTGGCTCAATAGGCGACGCATTTGCGGCTGGCAGGGACGCCGGAGCGTCGGTGGTTTTCGCCTCGGCTTCGCTGTCGGCGCCGCTCGGGAAGGAATTGTTCGGAAGTTGGTACGGCGTCACAACGCCGTGCGGGGTTTGAATGATCCCTGGAATCACCATCGAGCGGTTATGGTGGCGGTCGGATTGCCCCTTGCCATGCGATGAGCCTGAATCCGCCATTACTTCGAGGACCTCTGTCGCCGTCCAGCGTTGGCCGGCCCGACTGCACACGGGCCACTGCCGCTTGGGCCACCTCGTCGACCGTCTTGCTGGAGTATTCTATAGCAGGCCGCCAGTTGCGGCACGCAGCGAATCCCTGCAATGCCCTCGGGGGGACGCTTAGGTACTTTCTCCGCCGACGCCGACGGTTTCCCACCCCCGCCCCGGCCGCCCAAGACACAGTCCGTCCGTCCGCGAATATAGTCCGTGCGAAATCCTACTGGACTCTGCGAATGGATGGCCGCGGCGTTCGGTTTCACCACGGCGGGGCCAAGTTGGCCAGGTGGACGCGACGTTTGGCCCGTGTCGCGGCCGGTGGCCAGGCTTGGCCAACGAACGCCGCCAACGACAAAACGCCCCGACGTTCGCGACGTGGGGCGTTGGGGCGAAACCCCGGACTGGGCCTACCCGTTGGCGGCGAAGTGGCCACGATCGGTTTTCTTGAACCGGGCCGCTTTCCCCTTAGTGCCGATCTCCCGAAGGATCGCACTATACAGAGTGGCATGTGGCGTCGTGCCGTCGGGGCTCGTCCATAGGCCCTTCGCGGCCATCGCCTCGATCATCTGCTTTGCGTTCATCGGCTCCTTTGATGCGCCCAACACCTGCGCGGCGGCATTCAGTGCACTGAGCTTTTTCGGCTTGCCCTCGCTAGCGCGCTTGGCCTTCTCGGCTGGCGCGGCCTTCGTGCCCTTCGACGCCTTGTGTGCTTTGGGGGCGGGCCTCTTGGTGGCTTTCTTCGTAGCCATGATTCGTCTCCTCGGAAACGGGTGCGATGGTGTGGCTGTCATCATCAGGCCCGCGGAACGACCCACGGACAGCCACAAATGAGCCAGGAGTTGCGACGAACGTCAATCGCTGCGGGACAGATAGGCCCGAATTACCCGGGTTCTTTTTCGGGCTTAACCGAGACGGTTTCGCTTTACTTTCGCCTGAATGCGGACATGTCCCGATTCGGCGGACCGGATCAAACTTCAGCGCTGGGCGGAAAAGTCGTTGGACTTTGTCGTCACGTTACTTCGTCGAACTCTGTTGGTCGCGGCGCGTAGCGTAGTGGAATACACCCGTGCAACCAGGTCAGAGATGCCGATTCGGCGCGCAATTCATAACTTGGAATCCGGCGCGAAGAGGAACACGAGCGCGAGAATGAGGTAGACCGCCAGCAACTGCACTCCGCGCAGCCAGTCGGAGCGGCCATCGCCAGCGACCTGCCCGGTGATCCAAACGGCCAGCGTGACGGAAAGCACCAGTCCGCCCGAGAAAGCCAAATCCATCGGCGCCGGTGCGAGAGCATAGCTCAAGAGCACCAGCAGCGGTGCCACGAACAGAGCCACCTGCACGCTTGAACCGATGGCAATGGACAGGGCCAGGTCCATGCGGTTCTTCATGGCCGCGACGACCGCGGTTGTGTGCTCGGCTGCATTGCCGAGGATAGCCACGACAAATACTCCGACAAACATATCGTTGAGCCCCAGTCTCGCTGCGGCGGGTTCAATCGCTCCGACCAGGATTTCGCTCATCCAGGCAATTGCGGCCGTCGCCGCTGCCAGGACAAGCGCCGCACGGCGGACGCTCCATGCCTCTGAATGTTGCTCGGAGTGTGCTTCGGAGTCGGAGCCCGAAAATAATGTGCGATTCGTCACCAGCGAGAAGACAAGATTCGCGGCATACACTGCGATCAGCACCATAGATATCCAGACGCTGACCATGCCCAGCCCCGGCGACTGCGCCTCGCCGGCGGCAAGGCGGTAGGCCGCTGGAAGGATCAATGCGATGACTGCCAACGTCAGCATGGTCGCCTGGGAACGAGCGGCCGCTGCGTTGTAGTTCTGCTCGGCGCGGCCGAGTCCGCCGCAGAGCATGGCTGCCCCGAGCACCAACAGGATATTGCCAATGATCGAGCCTGCGAGCGACGCCTTGACCACGTCATACAAGCCGGCCCGCAAGGCTGCCATGGCGATGATTAACTCAGCTGCGTTGCCGAAAGTGGCGTTGAGCAAGCCGCCAATGCCCTCGCCTGTCCGCTCGGCGATTTGCTCGGTGGCTCGCCCCAGCCAGGCGGCCAGGGGCACGATCGCCAGCGCTGCGGCGACGAAAATCCACAGGCTCTGCTCTGGCGCCAGCCGTTCCAGGGCGATCGTAATCGGAACGAAGAGAAGCAGCCAATTCATTCAACATCCCTCGCGTCCACGTATTGATTGTCGCTCGGTGGCCGGCACAATACAAACGAGACCACTTATCCGTGATTCGTAGCCTATGTGCGGATGCACCATCGACTGCGGTGGCTGCGAATCTCGCAGTCGCCGCATCGCCAACGCCGACCGATAAACGATTGCCGATCGGTTGTCGCTCTTCGAACAGGCGCGCACTTTTGCTCTTTGGCTCACGACCTGCAATACTCTGGGAACCGATTGCTGCCTGTCGTCTCTGCAGTCCGGTCTCTCCTCTGACAGCAGTTGGCGCGCCACGGTCCCTTTTTCCCAGTCAGGGAGCATTACCCATGAGACGCCTTTCACTACTTCTGATGATTCTTGGAGTTGCCGGGACGAGTCGCTTGTGTGGCCAGCAGCCGAGTGGCCAGTCGGCGAGTGAGGCCGCTATCCGCAAGATGGTCGCATCCTACGTTGAAGCGTTCAATAGACACGACGCCAAATCATTGGCTGATCAGTGGTCGCCCGATGCTGTTTATCTCAATCGCACGACCGGCGAAGAAGTTGTCGGACGGGCAGCCATCGCCGAACAGTTCGCGACGCTGCTCAAGGAGCAGCCGGAGCTCAAGCTGGAAGTAAACGTGGAGTCGATCCAGTTCATCTCGCCCAACGTGGCTGTTGAAAATGGCAGAACAAGGTTTCTGGCTCCGAATGCAGAGCCGGAGGAGATCGAGTACACGGCCGTGGAAGTAAAGCGAGATGGAAAATGGTTGCTCGACCGCGTGACCGACAAAGCCAAGGAATCGGTTCCTTCTCACTATGAGCAGCTCAAGGTATTGGAATGGATGGTCGGTCAATGGACTAGTGCCGCCGACAACGCTGAGGTCGAACTGGACTGCAACTGGACAAAGAACCAGAACTTCTTGACGCGGGCGTTCAAAATCACCATCGATGGCAGCGTCAGCGCTGCGGGAATGCAGCTTATTGGTTGGGATCCGGCGACGAAATCGATTCGTTCCTGGACCTTCGATTCCAATGGCACGTTTGCGGATGCGACGTGGGGAGAAAAGGGCGGCCGCTGGTTCATTCGTAATCGCGGCACCCTGCCCGACGGTCGTGCGGCAACCATGGTCAACGTGATGAAAAAAGTTGACGACAACTCGTTCACGTGGCAAACGATCGAACGCACGGCTGGCGGCGAACTGCTGCCCAACATTGACGAGATTCAGATTGTCCGCCGCTGAGTTCCCTTCGACCTAACTTCAAACACACTAGCCCAGGCAGGTGCGACAATGAAACGAGGACTAGCAATCGTATTGGTGGGCGCGATGTTTACCCTTGCCATGCAAACGGAAATCCTTGCTCGCGGCGGCGGCGGTGGCGGCGGCCGTGGAGGTGGCGGAGGCGGTGGTGGAGGAGGTCGTGGAGGTGGTGGCGGAAGTGCCGCGCGTTCGGGAGCAGGGCTCTCTCCCTCGGGAGGCGCATCACGTCCGGCGGGACCCAGTGCGAGTGCCCGACCGAGTGCTGGCGGCGCCCAAAGGCTGCCGCCCGGCCAACCGGCGGTGCGGCCCCCAAGAGCGCTGGAGCAGCGCAGCGGCCAGCGCAAGCTGGCGGTGCCGCAGCGAAGGGCGCCGTAGCAGCGCAGCGGCCAGCGCAAGCTGGCGGTGCAGCGGCGGCGAATCGGGCTGCCGGCGCAAGACCATCGGCGGGGCAGCTCAACAATTTCCTCGATGTTCCCGGACCCGCGACTGGCGCGGTCGGGGCCGCGGGTGCCGCGGGCGCCGGACGAGCAGGCGGCGCGGCCGCCGATTTCCTGCAAGGAGGAGGCACGAAGCTGGCCGCCGGAGCAGCGGTCGGCGGTGCCGCCGTAGGCGCAGCGGCCGCTGGCCGTGCGCGGGGAGACGCTGGTCGGCCTGGGACCGCCGGGGAGAATTTGTCACAGAATCGCCCCGAGCGCATTGAAAACCGCGGCGAACGGCAAGGCGACCGTGACCAACGGCGCGACGAAATCCGCAATCAGTATGAGCAGAACAACCCCGGCAATTTCTGGCAGGAAAACCCTGGTTGGGCTGCTTTCGCTCTTACTCGCCCTCTCGCGTGGGCGACTTGGGGGTCGGTGGGAAGTTGGTGCGGCTACAGCGGCGAACCAACCTCCTACAGCTACGGGGAAGACGTCTATTATTCGGACGACCAGGTCTACTCCGGCGACCAGCCGATCGCCACGACCGATGAATATGCCGAGCAGGCCGCCACAATCGCCAGTAGCGTCCCGGAACAAACCCCCGAGAAGTCCGACTGGCTGCCGCTGGGCGTTTTTGCTCTCACGCAGGACGGCCAGGCCTCCGGCGCACAGCCATCGCTTTACATGCAGCTGGCAATCAGTAAGCAAGGCGTGATTTCCGGCACGCTCAAAAACACTCTCACTGGCAAGACTCAACCGCTTGAAGGAATGGCCGACAAGAAGAGCCAGCGAGTGGCTTGGAGCGTCGTTGATCAGGAGCGCCCTATCATGGAGACCGGGCTGTCGAACCTCACGCAAGACACGTCGCCCGCGCTGATTCACTTTGCTGATGGGCAGACCCAACAGTGGCTGATGGTGCGAATACCAGAACCGAAACAATAGGAGTGCCGAGTTGCCGTCGGACAGGGTTCGACCACGGTCGTCAGGCTCGGACTTGACGAGGTTTCCTGATCGATTGCCCTTGTGCGCAAGGGCCAAACCGTCGAGGAACTCGTCCACTTGATAGATTACTCGGTCGTCCAACGGCATTCGTAGACGGTCCCGACTTGAGGGTTTACGACCGACCAGCCGATCAACGATCCATAGGGGTGATCGATCGTGTTCCGCGGATCCATCATTTGCGGCGGGGCGCTTTTGTCGGCGGGATACCGCACCAGGCTGTACGTGCGGTAAGGTCGCCCCTCGGGAAACAGCATCCACACGGAAAGCAAGTCGGTCTTACACTGAATCACGAAGGGGGCGCGGCCAGTCATTAGCACGGGCAGCCTGGCCAGGACCGCGATCTCGACGGTCACCGGCTCTCCGAAGGGAATCCGCGTAAGATCGTATTCGATTTCATAGCCGGTCCCTCGTCCATCAAAGACCTCCAAGGGTTTTTTCACGCGGCTGACAACTGCTTGCACCCGTCCTTTCGGCTGTCGGTACTCGACATCCTCCAGTGGAAGAACATTTCGAAACGTGACGCGGCGGGCGCTGGACTTCAAATCGATGAGCTTGAAGGTCACGCGATCCCGCAGCAGGACGCGGCCCTGAAGATTGGGTGTGGCTTCGTCCGGATTCCACTTGCGCAGGTCAAGCATCCGGCTGTGCGTGAGTATTTCCACCCCCGAGTAATCGAGTTCGGTTGGTTCGGCCTTCTCGCCAACCGCAATGGTCGCCCAGTCTGACGTGGGGTCCTTATCGAGCAAGTCCAGGACCTGGCGAAAATCGGGGTCGCCGCTGGCAATCGCATCGATGACGGTCGCTTGCATTTGAGCACGTCGGTACAGCTTGTAAACCTGCAGAGGCAAGTAAACAAACAGGACGAGAGCGGCGAGGACATAGATGTAGCTGGGCCAGTCGCGCGGATCGAGCAGCGTCGACCACACGCGGCGGCGGCTCGAACCGCGAAGCTCGCGCGCAAGCTCGGTAGCCGCGGCCGGCGCTGAGGAATCCAAGAGGGATCGCTTGCGCGTTGCTTGCTTCTGGCCGGGTATCGGCGCCCACGGTGGTTGGCTGGGCCGGCCGCTTTGGTCGCCGATCGTTTGACCACACACCGCGCGAGCCACCTCATAGCCGTGCCGCACCAGCGCGTTGATCTCTGCATCCGAGAAACGATCCAGGTCCGTTCGAATCGACTGCACCTCGGCCTGGACCACCGGATGAAGTGCCGTGGGATCCTCGGTCAGGCTGACCATCTTCGTGATCGGCAGGAAAATGAAGCCCGGTTGCTGGCCAAAGTTCTCCCGCTCGAGCTGCCAGACCCGGTCCCACAGGATATCGGTTGCGCGCACCGATTGGCCCAGTACCCCCAGCGACGCATTGCTCAAGATCTGAAATGGCTTGCCGGCATCGCTGACCAGGATTTGGTCGAACTGGGCGCCTTGAAGTTTCAACCAGGAAAACGCGCGCATGCTGAGGTTGTCGTAAACGCCCCCATCCGTGAACCACTTGGTCGGGTACTGACCCTCGCGCACCCCCAGGTCGGCCGCGGTAATCTCGACAGGCGGAAAGAAACCAGGAAACGCCGACGAGGCGCCAACCACGTGCGGAATGCTCGCCAGTTGTCCGGGAATGTGCTCGAACGCGGAACCACCGGCGGCTTGCCGCTGTTGAAGAAACACCCCGTTGCGGTTGAATACCGACAGCCCACCGGTGCTTACGTTTGTCGCCAGGATGTGCAATAGGGGCCGCTCAGGCAGCTCATAAAGGCACCGGTCGCCATATAGCATCTTCCGATAGTAATGTTCGAGAATCGCGTTCGGTGTCAACGTCCGCGCCTGGCGACGGCCGAGTTTCGCCAAGAAGCGCAACGGAAACTGCATGGGAAGGCGGCGGACGATGCGGTTGCGGACATCGTACTTGACGAACCGAACGATTTCCGATGCAGCGTCGGCGAACTGCTTGTCATCGCCGCTGTATCGGTCCCAGTTGAGCACCAGATGCGCCGCCAGGATACTACCACCAGAAACCGCGGCGATGTCGGTCACCTGCTGAAGCTGGCCCGCATCCCTGAGATAGCGAACGACTCCCAGATGGTAGAGCGTAGCGCGAAATCCACCACCGGATAGCGCTAGTCCCAGTCGTGGCATGAAAAGTCCTCGCAAAAACCAAAAAGGCACTATAAATTATAGCTCGCTGAAGTGCGGTTTTCCGGGGCGGCATCGACATGATCCTCAACGGTTGGTCCTTGGTCGTGCTGGGAATCGTGGCCAAACGGCTTACCTCACGATGGGCAGCCGTGGAACCTCGCTGAAGTCATCGCAGGTTGGTCTTGGTCCGCTTGCTAGCCGTGCGGGGCAAACTCGGCGAGAGCTTGGTCCACCGACATGTGCCGGCCTAGATAGCCTACTTGATCCTCCAAGCCCACGGCCCGCAGCAGATCGCGCGCCGTCGCCCGGGCTTCAACAATTCGCAACTGGATGCCACGCAATTGCAAATCCTTGTAAAGCTCGGCCAACATGTCGGCGCCCGCGACATCGACGTAGGGAGCGTTCGAGAGGTCGCACACCACCAGTCGCGGCGAGTCGGTGGCGCCGATCTTCTCGCGCACGCAGTTTCGCACGTGATCGACGTTGAAGTAGAGCAGCGATGACTCGACGCGGAAGATCACCACGCCGGGGATCGCCTCATTTTCCGGATGACGCTGGGAGTCCGAATAACGGCGCGTGCCAGGAATGCGGCCGAGAAAGGCCACATGCGGACGGGCAGCGGCAGCCAGCAGAACGACCAGGGACACGATGACCGCTACCAGCACGCCTTTCAGGACGCCCAACAGCAGCACGCCGACAAGGGCCACGATCGCGATCGTGAACTCAAATCGACTGACGCGCCACAGATGCAAAAGGGCGTTTACATCGATTAGGCCTTTCACCGCCACCAACACGATCGCGGCCAGGACCACCGTGGGGAGATCGTGTAACAGGTTCGTCAAGAATACCAGGCAGATCCCGATCGTCAACGAGGCGAATATCAACGAAAGAGGTGTTCGGGCGCCGGCCTTGTCATTGACGGCCGATTGGGAAAGTCCGCCGGCAATCGGAAAGCCTTGCCCGAATGCCGCCAGCAGATTGGCCGCCCCCAACCCCAGCAGTTCCTGGCGCGGGTTGATTTCATAGCCATGCCTGGCCGCCAGGGTTCGAGCCGCGGAGACGCTTTCGACGAACCCCAAAAGGAAGCACGCCGCAGCCAAGGGCAAGACTCCATCAACGTCGCGCAAGCGAAGTGACGGCCAAGCCAGATTCGGCAAGCCGGCCGGCAAAGTGCCGACAATGGCCACGCCTTGCTGGTCAAGCCCGGCGAAAGACACCGCGCAGACCGCCAGTGCGACCACGGCAAGTGCCACGGGGCGTCCGGGGAGGAACCGTTCGCCGAGCACCAAGAGACAAATGCCCGCAAGTCCCATCGCCAGCACGATCAGATTGGTCTGACCAAATTGCCCGGCAAGTATCCAGGCGCGCTCGAAAAAGTGATCTCCTCCCCCTGGGACGCCGAACAGCTTGGGGAGCTGCGTCATTGCGATCGTCAAGGCGGCCCCTGCCTTGAAGCCAGTCAGAATCGTTTCGCTGATAAAGCTGACCAATCCGCTCAACCGCATCAGCCATGACAGCGCGCCGAAGACCGCTACAACCAGCGCCGTTAGCGCCGCGATGGCCGCCCAGCGCGCCGGGTCGCCCTCGGCCATGCCGGCAACGGTCGTGCCGACCAGCATCGCGATGGCCGAGGTTGGTCCCACGGCGAGTTGCCGCGAAGTGCCGAACAGCGCATAGCCCAGTCCGCCCACCAGATAGCAGTAGATGCCGAATTGCGGCGGCAGCCCGGCCAGCGATGCGTACGCCAGCGAGACGGGAATCGCATAAGCCGCGAGCGTGACTCCCGCGACCGCGTCCTGCGGCAGCCAGGTCTTTTCGTAGCGAGGCAACCATTCCAACGGCGGCAGCACCGCGGCGAGAGTCGTCGCCGTCCTGCTGCCCAGCCGCGACAAAATGCCGTCCGTCCGGTTTGCCAAGCTAATCACGTCTCGCGTTTCGATCGGGTTGAACTATCGGTGAGACTAGCCCGCCCGCCGGCTACTGTAAATCCGCTGCAGCACCGCGACGATGAAGGCGGTCGACCAGCCGAGCATCAAGATGCCGACGGCTGCTTCGATCGGGCCCACGAGGCGCCACGACTCCGGTGGAACCAGGTCGCCGTAGCCAACGGTCGTGTAGCTTTCGAGTGAATAGTAAAGCGATGATTCGAAGTCCGGCATCACACCCGCGGCTGCGAAGGTCGCGGCCCAGATTCCCATTTCCAACAGGTGCAAGACCAACAGTCCGCCGACCACGCCCGTGAGCATCAACACGCTGCGCGTGGAAGCCAGGTCCCCCTTCCAACGCGCCCAGTCACCGGCCAAGGGCATCACGACGCGCATGGTCCCGAGCGCATGGATAACAACTGTTAGGCTGGCGAGGGCCATGGCCAAGAGCAACTGCAAGATCATGGATCAATTCCCGATAAGTAGCACGGGCGGTCCGTACGACAAGAACGTGCAATTGCAAGTTGGCTCAGTCGTTGGATGACGATGATGGCTTCGCTGTCAGAATGGATGAGGCACTCCCGCAAATCGAGCGTCGGCTCCTCGCTGACGCACAGCAGATTCAGAGAGCGACCGTCGCGATCGCATCGAGTCAATACTGGTCCGGCACGAATTTCCGCCCCTCGAGGGTCGACACGTCGTCGTAGGCCCCTTTGTTCGACCGCTTGGGCAATTTGACTTTTTCCCGTGGTGCTTCTTTGTAAGGAATCTTGCTCAACAGATGGGTGATGATGTTGAGCCGCGCTCGCTTCTTGTCGTCGGACCTAATCAGGTGCCACGGCGCCCAGTCCGTATCCGTCGCGGCGAACATTTCGTCCCTGGCGCGCGAGTAGTCATACCAGCGGCTGTAGGATTCAAGATCCATCGGCGAAAGTTTCCAGATCTTGCGTCCGTCGGTGATGCGTGATTCGAGACGGCGCGTCTGTTCCTCCGGGCTGACTTCCAGCCAGTACTTCAACAGGATCACCCCGGATTCGACGATCGCCCGTTCGACGTAGGGCGTGGCCTGCAGGAACCGCTCGAGCTGCTCCTCGGTGCAGAAGTTCATGACGCGCTCGACACCAGCGCGGTTATACCAGCTGCGGTCAAAGATCACTACTTCGCCTGCGGCCGGCAGGTGCGGAAGGTAGCGCTGGATGTACATCTGCGTTTTTTCGCGCTCGGTGGGAGCCGGTAGCGCCAACACACGAAATACCCGCGGGCTGACGCGCGCGGTAATCGCCTTGATCGTGCCCCCCTTGCCAGCGCCGTCCCGTCCTTCAAAAAGAACGCAGATTTTTAGTCCCTTGTGCTTGACCCATTCCTGCAGCTTGACGAGCTCCACGTGCAGTTCGAAAAGCGCGCGCTCGTACTCCTTGCCTTTCATCTTGTCCGGCGATTGCTCGTCCTGCGGTGCGCTTTTTTTTCCGCCCATGCACTCATCCTTTCACTTTGAGGCGATGCTCTGTTTCGCTTCAAACTCGCGTCGGGTTTCTTCACCGATGAAATAGTAGGTCTTGCCGTGCAGCTCAAGCGTTGCGCCCGCAGCCAGCTTTGGAAAGCGGATGCCGGCAACTGGGTCTTCTACCATGTGGTCCTTGAGATACCATTCATTTTGATGCAGCGACAGGTAGGTCTTTACGAAGTCCACCAGCCGATCGTCGACCCAGTTAGCGATCGCCTGTCGATCCACCGCATCCAATGGCCATTCGGCCTGCTGGTGCGAGTCGAACTTCATCAGGATCGGCAGAATCTCCAGGTTGTAATCGAGCACCAGCTTGCGAACTTCAAGGTCGGTCGATGCGGAAAGCCGCAGGCGAATTCGCGCCAGGTCTGACTGGAAATCGAATGTCCCTTCCCGGCTGGACGACGTGACCTTGGGCGTTACCTTGACCTTGTCGCCGAACTTGCGCGTGAGCGCTTCCAGCCGTGGCTGCCACACGGTCGGCAATTCGGCGAGCAACTTCTCGAATGCCGCTAGCCGCTTCTGCCGCTCCTGATGCTCGTGCGTTTTCTCGGCCTGCGCCTGTTTGATTCGTTGCTCAAGCGCCGAGAATTCAGCATCAATTCGCTTGAGCAAGCTGTCCATGTCGGCCATTGCCTGGTTTCCTTTCATAATTGTGGACCTGAAACAACCGGACCCTTCGGTCGCGGCGATGCACCAGTGTGGCCATCAGTTGCCATCGTGGCCGGCACGGGCTGCAGCCCGCCCTCGGGTGCGACCGCCGGCTTCAGGCCCAACAGTCGCACGACGACGTAGTAAAACACCGGCGTCAGCAGGATGCCGAACAAGGTTACGCCCAGCATGCCAGAGAATACGGCGATACCCAGCGCGCGTCTCATTTCCGCGCCGGCGCCCACCGCGATCGCCAACGGCACAACGCCGAGAATAAACGCCAGCGACGTCATGATGATTGGCCGCAAACGCAGCCGGCAGGCTTCGATCGTTGCTTCTCTGGGAGCCACTCCGCGGCGGACTGCTCTTTGGCGAACTCGACGATCAGGATGGCGTTCTTGCTCGCCAGACCGACCAGCACGATGAAGCCGATTTGCACGAAGATATTGATATCCATTCCGGCTAGCGCCACGCCGATCGTGGAAGACAACAGGCACATCGGAACCACGAGGATAACCGCGAACGGCAGGGTAAGACTCTCGTACTGCGCCGCCAAAACGAGAAACACTAACACGACGGCCACGCCGAATACGATGATCGCCGTATTGCCGGCCCGAATCTGTAGCAGCGTCAACTCGGTCCACTGCATGTTCATGCCTTGCGGCAGTACTCTTTCGGCGACGTCTTCGACTGTCTTGATGACGGTGCCGGAGCTCACCCCGGGTAACGAGCCGCCGTTAACCGCAGCCGCGGTTACGGCGTTGTACCGGATAACGAGCGCCGGACCGCCCGTTTCTTTGATCTCGGCGACGCTGCCCAGCGGCACCATCTCCCCCTTGGAGTTGCGAACTTTGAGCTGGCGAACCTGATCGGGCGTCAATCGCGATTGGGGATCGCCTTGCAGATTAACCTGCCAGGTACGGCCGAATTGGTTGAAGTCGTTGGTATAAAAGCCGCCCAGATAAAGCTGCAGTGTCAGGAAAACGTCGTCGAGCCTGACACCCATTGCCTTGGCACGCTCGCGATCCACGTCAACGAACATCTGCGGCGTACGTGCGCGGAACGCGCTATACAGCCCCAACAGGCCTGGCTGCTCATTGCCAGTGGCCGATAGGTCGTCGGCAGTCTCTTGAAGCGCATCGAGACCCAGATCGCCGACGTCACGGACCATTACTTTGAATCCGCTGGCATTGCCAAGTCCGTCCACGGCCGGCGCTCCAAACACGGCGACAGCGGCCTCCTGGACATCGCGGTAGCAGGCCGAGCGAAGTTTCGCAGCAATTGCATCGGCCCCCAGGTCACTACCACGCCGGTGATGAAACTCGTCCAGAATCACATAGATTGATCCGTAATTTGAGCCGATCGCGTTCTGCACGAACGACTGCCCGGAGATGGCGATCGTGTGCGCGATGCCGTGAATGCCGCCTTGCCGACCGTGCTCTTCATTGCCAGATGCCGCGCCACGTGCAATCTGTTCAATCTGCGCCATCACTTCTTGCGTGCGTTCCAGGGATGACGAGTCTGGAAGCCTGACGTCCACCAGCAGGTATCCCTTGTCCTGCGCCGGTATGAACCCAGTCGGCACCTTGGTGAAACCGAAGTAGGTGAGGTACAACAGTCCGCCGTAAATCGCCAAAACGATCACGCTGACTCGTAGCGAAAAGCCGACGCCGCGAGCATAGAGGTTGGAGGTGGTCCTGAATCCAAGGTTGAACAACCTGAAAAACCAGCCGAGCCCCAGGTTGAGCACCCAGGACAGAGGATCCCGTTGCTGCTCCTTCGGCTTCAGCAGCAAGGCGCACAGCGCGGGGCTAAGCGTCAGCGAGTTGACCGCGGAAAAAAATGTCGATACGGCAATCGTCAGGGCAAACTGGCGAAAGAACTGGCCCGTGATTCCCGTGATGAACGCACACGGCACAAACACGCACATCAGCACGAGCGAGATGGCAATGATCGGCCCCGAAACCTCGCTCATCGCCTTTTCGGCAGCCTGCCTGGGCGAAAGCCCGTGCTCCAGGTGATGCTCGACGGCCTCGACCACCACGATGGCGTCATCCACGACAATGCCGATGGCCAGCACTAGGCCGAATAGCGACAGGTTGTTGAGACTGAACCCCATTCCCAGCATGACCGCGAAAGTGCCGACGATCGCCACCGGTACCGCGATCAGGGGGATAATCGTCGCGCGCCACGATTGCAGAAAAGCCAGCACTACAATCGCGACGAGGATGATGGCGTCGCGCAGAGCTTTGAATACTTCCTGAATCGACTCCTTAATGAAGGGCGTCGTATCGTAGACGATAGCAAAGTCCACGTCGGGCGGAAAACTTTGTTTGAGCTCCTCCATCCGCGTCCGAACGCCGGTGGCCGTGTCCAGCGCATTGGAGCCCGGCAATTGAAAAATCCCCAGCCCGATCGACGGTTTTCCATCAAGATTGCAGGACGTGTCTTCGTTCTTGGCCCCCAGTTGAATCCCGCCGATGACTCGTCCGCCTTCGTCCTTCCGTTCGTCGGTGATGAGGTCTCGCAGGCGGGTCAGTCGCCCGTCGTCCCCCGTCTTCACCACTATGTTGCCGAACTGCCCGCGATCGACCAGCCGCCCGAGCGTGCTGAGGGTGTACTGAAAGGCCTGGCCTTGCGGCACCGGCGGCCGGCCAAGCGAACCGGCCGCGACCTGCACATTCTGTTCTCGCAGGGCTGCGACGACGTCGCTGGCTGAAAGATCTCGGGCGGCCATTCGATCCGGATCGAGCCAGGCGCGCATACTGTAGTCAAGCTGGCCGAGATAAGTCACATCGCCCACGCCTTTGACCTGAGCCAGCTCGTCGCGCAGGCGGATCGTGGCATAGTTGCTCAAATAAAGTTGGTCGTACTTGCCGGTGGGCGAGATCAGGTTGACAACCAGCAGTATGCTCGGCGACTTCTTTTTGACGCTGACGCCGGTCTGCTTGACTTCATTCGGCAAAGTCGGCAGGGCGAGGTTGACCCGGTTCTGCACCAGGACCTGCGCCATGTCGAGATTGGTGCCGACCTCGAACGTGACCGTCAGGTTGTAACCGCCGTCGTTGGTGCATTGCGAGCTCATGTAGAGCATGTTCTCGACGCCGATCACCTGTTGCTCGATCGGAGCGGCAACCGTTTCGCCCACGACCTTTGCGCTAGCGCCCGGATAGTTGCAGCTCACCTGGACGGTCGGGGGAGTGATTTCTGGATATTGCGCGACCGGCAGCAGCACGACGGCGATGCCGCCGGCCAGGGTGATTATCACCGAGATAACTGCCGCGAAGATCGGGCGGTTGATGAAAAACTTGGCCATACCGGCTACCGCTCCTGTCTGGCAGCGTTTGGCTGGGCAACGGCAGACTTCGTCTCGGCGACGCGTTTGGCCGGTGAGGCTGCCGCAATCTTGCTGGTGCCCGCCTCTGCCTCAACTTTTTGGCCGGGCCGCACGCGCTGCAGACCCTTGACGATCACCGGTTCTCCCGCTTTGAGCCCAGCCGTTATGATTCGCATGTCGCCGCGTTGGTTGCCCAACTCCACGTTGCGCCGCGTTGCGATGCCGTCACTGCCGACCACGTAGACAAACTTGATGTCCTGATCGGTGGCCAAGGCGCGCTCTGGAATGAGCAGCGCCTGGTAGGGCTTGCTCGCCGGGACTCGGACTCGGACAAATAGTCCGCTCGCCATGGCGCGATCTTGGTTGGCAAACTCGCCGCGCAAGCGCGCCGTTCCCGTGGTGGACGTCACTTCGCTCTCCACAAAATCTAGTTTTCCCTGGTGCGCGAAGTCTTTTTCGTCGGCAAGGCGGACGTAACAGTCGATGCCCAGTTTTCGCAGACTTCCCGGCGCCGATTCGCGCGTCTCTTCGCGCTGCCGCATGTAACGAAGGAGCGATCGTTCATCGACGTCAAAGTACACGTACATGGGCTGTTCTTTGACGATCTTCGTCAGCAGCGTGCCCGACGAGATCCCGCCGGTCAACAGCGTCCCTTTGGTCACGAAGGCCCGATCAATGCGGCCGCTGATGGGAGCCTTGACAATGGTGTATTTGAGGTCGACTGCGGTTCGGTTCGCGTCTGCCTTTGCAGCGGCGATAGAGGCCTCCGCTTCAGTGACCGCGGCAGCATACTCCTCATATTCCTCGCGCGTCGTCGCCTTCGAGGCAAGGGTCTTTTCGCGCCGAGCCAGATTTGCCTTCGCAACCTTCAACTTCGACTCCCAAACCGCGATTTTGGAAAGGGATTGTTTGTAAATGGCATCGTATTCGTCGGGTTCAACGGTAAAGAGCGTCTGGCCTTCTTTAACGAAATCTCCGTCTTGGAACTGAATAGTCTTGAGATAACCAAAAACGCGAGCCCGGATTTCCACCGCTTCAGATGCCTCGGTCCGTCCGGTGTATTCATCGAAGTCAGTTGTCTCCTGCTCAACGACGTTGGTTGTCGTGACCTTGGGCACCGGCGCTTGTTTCGACGTCGGAGTTGGCGCGATCGCAACTGGCGGTTGCCGACAGGACAGCGCCGATTGCAAGCAGCTCAATCGCCGGCCGTTTGATGCGCAGGAGATTCATGCGTTCGATGATCATTGTCACCGACCTCCAAGAACTCGTAGGATCATTTGCGGCGCGCCAGAGCCGCGCACCGGCGTGAACGTCCGCGAACGCAAATTCCCCGTCGAGTTCGGCGTCCGCCTCCGAAATCCCCTACGTTCCCGTGGCGGACATGGGAAATCGTGTCCTTGAATCTTCAGCGCTGCCGACAGTCAGTCCGCTCTTGACGTGCGAAGCGGTTACAGGCTGGGATTCAGCTATGTCTGCCCGTGATTCTACTGCTCGCTGCCAGGCAACTCAACGAAATCTCCAGGGAACTGGCCGGAATCCTGTTCGCGGCCGTTTGCACCACCTTGGTCGTTCTTTTAGGCTGCGCTTCCTCCAGCACGATCCCCAACAAGCCAGTTTGCGGTGGCCTGAAAGCGCGGAGCAAAAAAGCTATGTGGCGACCCAATTCCCTGATCAAAGTGGCAGGCCTCGTTCTGGGTGGCACTGGAGCGGCTCTGTGCATAGCCCTGATCGTCCTCGCGTGGATTGCGGGCAACCGACTCGGGCGAGCGAGCGAGCGCCTGTTCAGTAGCGCCGACCGCGCGTTAGTCGCCGTTCGAGAACGTGTCGTTCAGACTCGCGAGCGAGTCGCGGCCTCGAAGGAAGCAGCGGCAGACATTGAGAGATCGCTTCTTGAATGGACTAGGCAGGAAGTAAGCCAGCGACTGGCATCGCAACTGGACCTCGCCGCGAAGACCGAGCGACTTGTGTCGGCGGTGCAGCAAGCCGAGATTTGGCTGGAAGTGGCCGAATCATCCGTCGGACTTGTATATGAGGCGTTGGCGAACGGCACCTTGGCGAGTCCTCCGGCGAAAACGGCTGCACTCGACGGTTTGAGCGAGGAGATCGCATCCCTGCGGGCACAATTGACCGAAGCGACCGAGGTTTTCGACAGAATCCGTGATCGCGTCACCACTCAGAGTAGTGAGCTGCTCGACGCGCGGATCGAACAAGAGATTCCGTTCGCCCGGCGCGTGGCGGCAACGCTGGGTTCAATGGATTCACGCTTTGGCAAGGTCGAGGCGCGATTGACTACCGCCCACAGCCGGTTACACGACCTCGGTGCGAGGGCACGGTGGTGGATACTCGTCGCAACGATTGGTGTCACGCTGTTTCTGCTGTGGATGGCCGCGGTACAGGCAGCTTTGTGTTGGCTTGCCCGCACTGGCCCAAGCCGAGGACAACGCTAAATCGCCCGAATCAATGCCAGAATGCCCACACGGATCGCCTCAGGCAGTTCGGGCCATGCTTGGATCACCGCTACCAAATCGGCATCAATTTCCAACCGTGCGCCATGTGCGCCGCTCTTTGCGCCGAGGCGTTCGGGAATTGGCCGTTTTCCCGCGATTTCTGCCTGGGGTTCAAGTCCTGTATCCTCCATCAACGAAAGGCTTAGGAGGAATCCTAAGCCTTTTTTATTTCCCAACTCGCAACGATTTGCCAAAGCGTTTTTGGTGATGATTTTCGGCTTGGGTCTGGAAATGCGAGGTTGGTCGGTGCTAAAAGGAAGGCAGCCACCTATATCTTCAACGGACGAGAGAGGCGGAATCCGGCTCTATGTTGGGTATCTGGCACGGAGGGCAGCAAGTGAAGGTATCTCTCACTCACGAAATCGAAAACAAGTCTGAAACTATCTTCAGAGATGCGATACCGGCCAAGTGGACATACAATGTCCACCGTAAAGACTACGGAAAGGACTACTACGTTGAACCCAGCGACGACCAAGGGCAGCTAACCGGCAAGAATTTTTGGGTTCAACTCAAAGGCACGACTCGCCCCAAGAAAAGCAAACATCAAACGGCGATCGCCTTCTCGCTCAAGAAGAAGTACGCCGAATACTACCTGGACAAGCTGACCCAAGAGCCGGTCTTTCTGGTGCTCGTGGACGTAACTCGCAAATCCAGTTGGTTTGTCTTTCTTCAGCCGATCCTAGCTGCTAACGAAGAATGGCGGCAAAGAGGAAGTCTAACTGTCTACGTGCCGCTCACGAATGAGCTAAAGCTTGCCAATGCCGACTCGCTCCTCTCTGAAGTGGCAAAGGCGAGGGAGTGGTTGAGACGGCGAAACCCTTTCGCCGTTCAAGACGCCATTGCAGTTGAGAAGGATCGTATTCGGTTGATTGAACCTCGATGCGACGTAAGCATCTCCCATATCGACGGAATAACCAGTTACACGATGCGGCCACGTGAGCCAATTCGAATACAGGCGAGGATTACGGGGCACGCTGACATAGTTGGCCCAAAAATCAAACGGTTTGCTAGGGGAGAAGAAGTTGTATTCGCCCCCGGCGAATTGACCGTTGAAGGGTCGGCCCTCTTCAAGAATTTTCCTGAAACTGGCGGCACGATTCAGGCAGTGTGAGGTGGACCCCAAAAACTGGGCGCGCTGATAAGGTGTGGTTTCCGGGAGCGGGAACGGCCGAATCAGGAGTGTGCCAGCATGACGCGGAAGCGGCGGGTGTTTGGGGCTGCGTTCAAGGCCAAGGTGGCTTTGGCGGCGGTCCGAGGTGACAAGACGACGGCCCAGTTGGCCGGCGAGTTTAGCGTGCATACCAGCCAGGTCACGGCCTGGAAGAAGCAGCTCTTGGACCAAGCGTCCGGCCTGTTCGAGGACGGTCGCATGCGGCGCGACGAGACGGCCGCCAGTGAGCAGGAACTCTTCGAGCAGATCGGCCGCCTGAAGATGGAGGTCGAGTGGTTGAAACAAAAATCTGCCGAGCTCGCCTGAGGCATTACGACGATGCATCGACACCAATCACCAGCAATTGACGGTCGCCCGGCAGTGCGAGCTGCTTGGCCTGCCGCGCAGCACCTGGTACCACGCGCCGGTCGGCGAGACGGCCGAGAACCTGGCGCTGATGAAGCGGATCGACGAACAGTATTTGCAAACGCCGTTTTACGGCAGCCGCAAGATGGCGTTCGAACTGGGCGTCAATCGCAAGCGCGCCCAGCGCTTGATGCGGCGCATGGGCTTGGAGGCGATCTATCCGAAACGAGCCACGACGCGGCCGGCCGCCGGACACAAGATTTACCCGTATTTGCTGCGGAATCTGCCGATCACTCGGCCCGATCAGGTGTGGTCCAGCGACATCACCTACATTCCGCTGCAGCACGGCTTTTTGTACCTGACGGCGGTGATCGATTGGTTCAGCCGCTACGTGTTGGCGTGGCGCTTGTCGAACACCTTGGAAGGGAGTTTTTGTTTGGAGGCCCTCGACGAGGCGCTCGCCAGGAAACGCCCGGAGATTTTCAACAGCGATCAGGGATCGCAGTTCACGGCCGCGGCCTTCACCGGCCGATTGGAGAAGTGCGGCGTGGCGATCTCGATGGACGGCCGCGGGCGAGCGATCGACAACGTGTTCATCGAACGGCTGTGGCGGAGCGTGAAGTACGAGGAGGTGTATCTGAAGGACTACGCCGACGGTTGGGAGGCCCAGCAGTCGTTGGCGCGTTACTTCGAGTTCTACTGCCAGCGGCGGATCCACCAGGCCCTGGGCTACCGCACGCCGGCGGAAGTGTACTTCGGCGCGGCGGCATAAGTGAGCGCGACGAAAACCGCCGCGCTCGGTGTTCTGACCGAGAGCAGACTTAAGGGGGACGATTTTCCAAAGCCGAAACCGAACTCGCAGCCCGCGGCCGCGCGAGACCCCTGGTATGGGTCTCACGGGCCGCCAGCACCAGTGACACTACATCTTATCCAAGCCCCAAATCTGTCCAACACTTGGGGTCCACCTCAGTGCAAATCACTCCCGCAGTCATGAAACTAGTCCTGAAAGACAGTGCCGGCGACACGCTCGCAACTTTGGACGTTCCGGGCGAGATTAGGGCGGGAATTCTCGAAACCAATTTTGTGGGCCAACTTCCGAAATCACCTTTCGTATTGTCAATTGGGCCTTTGTCTCCAACCGGCTCTGCGCCGCTCAAATTCCAAACCAACCTTAGCAGCTGGCAGGGGCAACCGCTCTCGCTTCTGGCTTATTTCGAGCAACTCAGGGATTTCCTGACCATAACCTGTCTTGCTTCAGATGGAACTGGAATTTCCGGGTGTTGGGGTTAGCATAACCCTTGAACCTGGAGGATTCCATGAGTCGCGAGCGCAAGTCGGTAGCGGGGCCAGAGAAGTTGGCTATTCTGCGGCGGTACCTGGTGGAGAAGGTGCCTATTTCGGATCTCTGCGATCAGCATGGTCTGCAGCCAAGCCAGGTCTATTACTGGCAGGCGCAACTGTTTGAGCACGGCGCGAGCATCTTCGAGCGCAAGACGGGTCGCAAGGCCAGCGCCGAGAGCGCCAAGGATCGAAAGATTGAGAAGCTCGAATCGACGCTGGCGCAGAAGGAGCTCAAGCTGGCCCAGAAGAACGAAGTCATCAGCGAGCTGATGGAGGAGAACGTCCGCGCAAAAAAAGCCAGTGGGGAACTCTGAAAGGCAACTGGGTTCCCCACGACACGCGCGACGCCGTGGTCGATTACGTGAAGCGCTGGACCGCTCGGGCCGAGCTGCCGGCGAGGCGATTGCTTGGCTGGCTGGAGTTGGCCACTAGCAAGTTCCACCAGTGGCAGAAGCGCTACGGCCAGCCCAACCAACACAATGGCCGTGCGCCGCGCGACGGCTGGCTGGCGGCCTGGGAGAAGCAGGCGATCTTGGACTATCACGATCAATATCCGTTGGAAGGCTATCGGAGACTGGCGTTCATGATGCTGGACGACGACGTGGTGGCAGTCAGCCCATCCAGCGTGTATCGCGTGCTCAAGCAAGCGGGCCGACTCGATCGAAAGTGGCAAAAACCCTCGAAAAAAGGGACGGGATTCGTGCAGCCCCTGGGGGCGCATGAGCATTGGCATGTCGACGTCTCGTATCTCAACCTGGGCGGCACGTTCTACTATCTCTGCTCCCTGTTGGATGGCTACAGCCGGTTCATCGTGCACTGGGAGATCCGCGAGAGCATGACCGAACGCGATATCGAGACGATCGTGCAACGCGGCCTGGAGAAGTTCCCCGACGAACGGCCCCGCATCATCAGCGAC
Source organism: uncultured Planctomycetia bacterium (assembly GCA_963801675.1). GTDB lineage: Bacteria > Planctomycetota > Planctomycetia > Pirellulales > PALSA-1355 > PALSA-1355. Next base: position 3,742,423 of record CAWDFN010000001.1, on the reverse strand, counting down.
AATGGCCCGCAGTTCATCGCCAAGGATTTTAAGGAGTTCATACGGCTGACGGGCACGACGCACGTGCGCACCAGTCCCTACCATCCGCAGAGCAACGGCAAGCTGGAACGTTGGCACGGCACGCTCAAGGGCGAGCGGTTCCGCCTGGCGGCGCCAGAAACGCTGGACGAGGCGCGACGCGTGGTGGCTTCGTTTGTGGCGCACTACAATGACGTGCGTCTGCACAGCGCGATCGGCTACATCACGCCGGCCGACAAGCTGGCCGGGCTGGAGCACGCGATCTTCGCCGAGCGCGATCGCAAGCTCGAATCGGCTCGCGCGTTGCGTCGGCAATCGCGGCGTTCCGTGCCCGAGACGTTGTCAACCGCTTGCGAAACGGAACGCAGAGAAAGGCTAGCGGGAGTCCAGGGGGCCGGCAATGAGGCCCCTTGGTCGCCCGAGCCGTTGACCATCACAAATTAACCAAGCCCGCCGAGGGCGAAACTCAACAACCCCAACTCGCTAACACCACCGTCCCGAAATTCCGATTCACGCTGAACCAAGACAAACCAACTACAGCAGTATTGAGGCCGAACTGCTTATCGATGGAAATCGTGCCCTTACGTCTACAGCCCACGAGCAGCTAGCGAATGAAGAGACTCACAAAATATTCAGCGAGACGTTTCAATTCATCGACCGCGCAAGAAAAGTCTGCGCTCGCTTCAAACTTGATCCCGTTTGGACGGATGATTTGCTGAACAAGGAATTCATTGATGATGTAGACGAAGCCTATGGGATTTTCTTTGATGGCCGTTGGGATCTTAAAATCCCAAACGGCGACTTTGAGCTAACAATCACACGAGCGACAGCAAGGCTTGATTTGCTGCGGACGGCAACGGAACCTAGAAGCCTTCGCATCGTCATGGAGGGCCGCTATACAATCCTTGGGCAAGAAATCCCCATTGAGCCGTTGTTGCACACTTACACGGAAATGGTTCTCTCTTTCGACGAAAATGAGGTTGGTGAAGACCTCACGGTTCACGCTCAAGGCACGCCCAATTCACGGGAAATAATAACTGTGGCGAAGCCGGAAGATTACTGAACCGCAAACACGATCCCCGTAAACAGACGAAGACGTCAACGGGCGCCAGTTCACCGGAAACGGCGGCATCCGCGGGCAGGGCCACGCCTATCTCCTGACGCCGGTCAACGTTCCCGAACCGTCGTCGCAAGGTCTGGCTTTGGCCGGATCGCGGCGCTGCTGTCCGCTGGCCGCCGCTATCGGTGCCCTGCATTCGACGCGCTGGCTCGCCCGCCGCTACGCGAAGGAAGGTCCTGTGTCGGCACACCCTTTGCACCCTGCGGGCAACGTGAAGCGCTTCAGCGGCTCATTCGGGAATGCTGACAAGGGGTATCATGATGGCGGCTAGTTTTCACTATCCGGTCTACGTGGTTGCAAGTCGCGACGGGGTTGTGGTGGTGAACACGGATGGCGCGGACTGTATTCTGTTGTTCCACTCGCAACAACTGGCCGAAAAGCAGATCGAGAAAATCCGGTCGTCGCCTCCACAACTCGGTTTGCTTCATGCACTGTCGGTCCCCAGTGCACAAGCTCTTCGCGAGGGGTTGAAGGGTCTTCCGAACGGCATCACTTGCGTGGTTTGGGACCCCACGGGGACGCCTGCTGGGTTTAAGCACGTGTGCCTGGACGAACTGCTGCTGGATTTGAGCTAAAGAGGTCGGCTGCCAAACGGGGACACTTCCAACAACGCCAGGCCGGCGCTCGGTGTTCGCTCGGCGCGGCAAGAGTTTGTCCGCGAACAGCGCGGGTTCATTTCTCATCCAGGTACGAATCGAGAAACAGGTCGCCCTCTTTACCGAGCACGCTGGTCTCGACGTGCGTTCCACCGTCGTCGACGTGGTTCGGGCCGATGCTGTACAGAACGTGGCCGGCGCCGGTGGATCGGTAAATCAACTTCCCGCTGCCGTGGGGATCAGCGGGCGCTTCGGGCAGCCACTCGGGCACCAGGTCGTCGAGTGAATCGGGTTCTTGGCCGTGCAGGGCCTTATACGCGCGAATCGCGAGCTCGCACCGCAAGAGCCGCACGAGCGCCACGTTTCGACGGATGTACTCGTCCGGATTCCCGATGTCGACAGGTCCCAAGCCGGACAGAGAATAAAGAGCCTCTTCAAGTCTCTGCGGCCAGCCGTAGGCAATCCGCAACGCCTGCCGGCCAGTTTCTCGAATCGTGTCGGCATCGAGGCGGTCGCTTTCGATCGCGTGGAGCTTTTCCAGCCAGCCCGGAATTCGCGATATGGGAATGAGGTCCAGATTTCTCACGGCGTCGCACAAGCTGTTCAGCTCGATTCTGTGGGCAGCTCCCTCGAATGCCACATAGGGACTATAGCCGGCACAGCGTCCAAATCGGATTTGATCCAACAGCAACTCCTCCGCGTCGCCCTGCTGGCCGTGCTCAAGAAGTCCGCGAATGTACGCGCGCAGATACCGATGCAAACTAAACACCGCATCGTGATTGGGCATGAGGTCGCCCTCCTCGATGGGCATCCAGGAAGGCTGCCACACGAGCTGGTGGAAGTCCTCGAAGACTTGCGGGTTCGCTTGCACGAACTGCTGGAGGACGTCCGGCGGTATGGCGGCCAATGCTTCAAGGTTCCAGAGATCCTGCCAACGGAAGGCGGGCGGAGACAAGGTGTCGACATTTTGGCTCAGCCCGGTCAGTCGATAGTAGACATTCTCGCCCGAACGGACCGGCTTGGGGAGGATTCCCGGCGGGGGCATGTTGTGCCACACCACCAGGCCGGGAAAGATCGCGACCAACCAAAAGCAGACTGCCACCGCCGCGCGTGCGAACGACCTGCCGGATCGCGGGCGCGTTGTAGGCACCGCATTTCGGGCGTCCGCGCTTTGCGCCGGTCGAGCCAGCCGCGACCCAAGGCAAATAACAACCAGCAATATCTCGCCTGGAAATACCAATCGCGAACTGCTGCTGACGGTCATCGCCAGTAATTCTCTCGGCAGAGAAAACGGCCCCCGTCCGATCCAGTGATATTCCCGGTCAACTTGCATGTATTCCGCGACGGTGAGCCAGTAGGGTCGTGCATCGTGGAGCGGCCACGCCAGTTCGCGCTCGATCGACGGGGCCGCGACGCCCACGATCGCCATGGCCGACAACACCCACCACCACCGCAGTCGAGGCCCCAGCGTCGCAGCGGCAATGAGGAGGTCCAAACTGCCGACGCCAAGCCCCAGCAACATCCACCCCGTCGGCCTGACGATCGGCTGGCCGAGCAAACCCGACAAGATCGAAAGCGCGATGGCCAGCGCGACAGTGCCGATGAGGAGCTCACGGAGAGTGAACTGAATTTTGGGAAGTTGCCCGGACCGCGCCCTCCGCCATGTCCGCGCTGCGATTACCGGCAGCGACGCGGCCAACGCCCGCGTCAGCGTGAAGAGCGCCAGGTCGCCCGCGGGGACCGCAGCGACACCCGCCAAGAGAACCAACAGCGGTGCGATCCGCCACCACCACGCTGCGCGACCAAACGCCAGCCAAATTCCCGGGAGGCCGGCCAGCGCGATAAAATAAACGGTGAAGCAATACAGGAGATCGGCGACGGGATGGGGCATCATTGCTCCATTCTGCCTCCGCCACGCGGATGGTCGCAAGAGCCGGCCTGACGGCGGGCAACTCGGCTAGCGCGCCCCAGCGCCACGAGCGACATGCTCAGCGGCTGCGCACCAGCCCCATGACGGCCCACGCGCTGCCGGCGGCGGTGATGGGGATCAGGCTCTTGGCCCCTTCGGCTCCGGGTTTAATCGGCCGCGAAGTCATCGGCCATGATCCGTCGTCGCGCTGGGTCTTGATCAGGAAGATGTGAGCGCGCTCGACCGCGGAATCCTCGGGCTTGATGCTCGCGTGAGCCAATCCGTACAGCGCCTGGCCGGTCGCCCAGGCGTCGCTCGGCATGTCCGTCGTCTGGCTCCAGCCGCCGTCGGCGTTTTGGCGCTCTTTGATGCGCGCGACCAGCGGCGCCAGGTCTGCCGCCGGGCGGCCCAGTCGCTGCCAAAGCACCAATCGCAATGCGACCGACTGCGGGTCGCCGTCGGTTTTTGTTGCCTCAAGCCACTGGATGCCCTTGTCGCGGGCTGCCTTCGCTGCGTCGTCGCCGTTTGCCGCCGCGGGCAGAACGGCCAGGGTCGCGACCAAGGTCGTACGTTCATCGGAATGGCCGAAGATCGGCTGCCGGGTGTCCGGCCACGAGGCCCACGATCCGTTCTCGATCTGGTCGCCTTTTACCGTTGTCAAGAGCAGCTTCATGCCCTGCTGCGAGACGGCATCCGGCGCGGGATCTGCCGCCAGTGCGAGCGCGAACGACACGGCCTTCTCATTGAGCGCTTTGGGAACGCCGGCCGGCCTGGGTACGCCCGTCTTGCCGTCACCCGACTCGGCGACCCATTTCGTCAACTCAGCCAGGACCGGCTCATCGACGGCATGGCCGCGCTGCTTGGCCTCGCGCAGCGACCAGACCACCAGGCCCGCATGGTGGCACGAGACGCACTTATGCTCGCTCTTCCAGGCCATTGCGTCGTTGGCCAGAAAAGCAACTCCGCGAGCGATGCTGGCGTTGACGGCCGAGGGCTGGGCGGCGGGTTCCTCTGCACGTGCAATTCCTGACGAAGCGACACAGCTCAGAACCGCGACTAGATATCGCATGTTGAAAACTCCGGACGCGTCAGGCTTGAAAATCGAATCTCGACCGTCGAATTCGATTCGACGTGTCCAGTATACCGGGCCATTTGGCGCCGTGCGAACGGTTTTCTCGTCGTCCCTGAAGTCAGAACCAGCCGCCTTTAACGCCCTTGGTCGTCCCATCGCGCATCGAGCCAGCCTTTCAGAACGACAAGACCGGCCATGACCAGCAGCGGCCAGCCCGGCGTCTTCAAGAAAGCGCAGCACGCTGCGACAAAGGCGGTCCACCAGAGCAGACTCGATAGCGGAAATCGGATGGGGTGCGTCGGGCCGCGGGCTTCGCTCATTGCGGAATTCTAACACGCCGACCGGGCGAGGATCGGTGAGCACCGCGGTCACGAAACACACGCGGTTCGGCTCGTCGTTCGAGTCTGGTCTGGTATGATCAAGGGCAGCGTCGCGCGTAACCAGGGAGCCCAGCAATCCGAGGAGGATATCATCATGCCTCGTGCCAAGCTGAAGTCGGGGGAGGTTGTCGACCTGTCGGCCGCCGCGCCGTTGCAAGCGGCCAGCGCCACCACCTTGGTCAAAACCGATACCGTAACCGTTCTGTGGCTGGTCATGCCCGCCGGCAAAGAAACGCCGCCGCACGAGGCTGCCGGCGAGCTAACAGTTTTGTGCCTGGCCGGTCGGGTGTTGTTTACGGCCGGTGGCAAAAGCCAGGAGCTCGACGCGGGCAAGTTTGTCTATCTGCCGGCCGCCGAACGGCACGCCGTGAAAGCGATCGAAGATTCAGCGCTGTTGTTGACCATCGTCTCGCGCGAGAATGGCACGAGTCCAGTGTTTGACATGGTGCAGGAAGCGTCCGAAGAGTCGTTCCCTGCCAGCGATCCGCCTGCTCGATCGCCGATCACTCGGCCGTAGTCTGTTGAGTCAAGCCGCGCGTCTAATTCGCCTCGGTCAAACCGAACAGCAGATAGCCGGCGATCATCAGGCCGAGCAGGCTGAGGACCAGCGCCACCACGATCCCCAGCGAAAACGGTCCGGATCGAATCGGTTCTCGTCGATCCAGTCGCCGTACCGTCTGCCAGTGTTTGACAGCGGCGCAGAAATTGACGACGACACCCAGCAGGACCAAGGTCGTGCCCACCCACAGCGAGACGCCCAGCCGGTCGGGCGGCGGCGTATCGCGCATGGTGGCCAATTCGCGCAGGAACAGCCCGAAGCGGGCAACGACAAATCCGAAACCCATCATGGCCAGCCCGGTCCGCACCCAGGCCAACAGAGTGCGCTCGGCGGCGAAGTAGGTGGTCAGATCGGCCGAGCGGTCCCGTTTTTTCCCGTCATCATCCATGCGCAACTCCCGCTCGGCCCGAGGAACGTACGCTCGTGGGGGCTCCACAGGTATACCGCCGGCTCATCGCCAAGTCCACTGGACCCAGTCCGTCCGCAGCGCGCGCCATTGCGTTTTTGACTTTTTCATCCTTCATCCTTCCGCCTTCATCCTTTCTTCCTCCCCGGTGCTTTCTTCCGGCGTGGCGGGCCACTAGAATGTCGGCTTTTACCAGCCGCGAAAGCACCGTTCGAGGAAGATAACCGATGTCGACGCCCAGCAAGAGAAGTGAAATCGCCACGCCGGGTGCCGAAGTCGGCATCATGCCGATGGATCTCACGATCCGCGGCAAGCTGTCGATCATGATGTTCTTGCAGTATTTCACCTGGGGCACCTGGTTCGTGACGATGGGCACGTACCTTGGACAAACGCTTAATTTTTCCGGCGCAAGGATCGGCCTGGCTTATGGCACTTCGGCGCTGGGGGCCATCATCGCGCCATTCTTCGTGGGGATGATCGCGGATAGGTTTTTTGCCACGCAACACATTCTGGCTGTCTTGCACCTGATCGGCGCGGGTTTGCTGTACTTCGTCTCGACCGTGGACCAGTTCTCCACGTTTTATCCGCTGATGCTCTTGTACTTCATGTGCTACATGCCAACCTTGGCGTTGACGAATTCGCTCTCGTTTAGCCACATGACCAGTCCCGAGAAACAGTTTCCCGGCATCCGCGTGCTGGGGACGATCGGATGGATCGCCGCCGGCTTGCTGATCGGGTTTTTGAAGCTGGAACAATCGAACATGGCCTTGCAAATCGGCGCCGTCGCGTCGGCCTGTTTGGGAATTTATTGCTTCACGCTGCCACATACTCCGCCCCCTAATCCCGAGGGCCGCGTCAACGTCCGCGCCATCCTGGGCCTCGACGCCTTAGCACTCATGAAGCAATGGTCGTTTGCCGTATTTGTCGTCGGTTCGTTTTTCATTTGCATTCCTTTGCAGTTTTACTATGGGTTCACCAACCAGTTTCTCAACGATATCGGCGTCGAAAACGCGGCCGGAAAAATGACGATCGGCCAAATGTCCGAAATCTTCTTCATGCTCGTCATGCCGCTGTTCTTCGTCCGACTCGGGGTCAAGTACATGCTGCTGGTGGGCATGGCCGCCTGGGCGACGCGCTACGTGCTCTTCAGTTTCGGGAATACCGGCGACCATATGTGGATGCTCTATCTCGGCATCGCCTTGCACGGTATTTGCTACGATTTCTTTTTCGTGACAGGCTACATTTATGTCGACAAGAAGGCTCCCGACTCGATTCGCGCCTCGGCGCAGGGATTCATCACGCTCGTGACGTGGGGCATCGGCGGGTTCATCGGCACCTGGCTGGGCGGCCTTACCTCGGACCACTACACGGTCGACGGACAGCACGACTGGGCCCAGTTCTGGATCGTGCCGGCGGTTGCGGCCGGGGTGGTCACGTTCATCTTTGCGTTTGCGTTTCGTGACCGGGTCGACGTCAGCGAATCGAGCTCCGCTTGACGGCGGCTGCTTCTGCCGATCGTGCGGATTTGGCCGACGCTGACGCGCCTGCTGCCATCGGCGATTATTTCGGCCGCGCGCTCTCCGACGATCCGCCCTCGCGAAAGCCCCCTTCAAGCTACGCTTGAATGCCTGTTCTTCCCTGAAAAAACAGCGATTTGCGGACTCCCATCTTATGGCCGACTTTGCCGCAGGCGCCCAAGCCATCAATCCCAGTGCAACCCGCGCGCGATGTACGCTTGCGTTGTTCTTTGCGGCCACGGCGTTCTTCGTCGCGATCACGTTTTCGTCGATGCGCAGCGGATTTGCCGACGCCTCTGATCGCGGACCGGGCGACGTCGACTTGTATCGGGCGGAGGTCGCGCGGGTGCGCGCCGGCGAGTCCTATTACGACGCCGCGGCCGCCGAACTTCGCGCGCGCGGTTATCCGACCCGCAGCGTGTTCAACTGGCGCACGCCGCTGCCGGTGTGGCTGGTTGGGATCTTGCCCGACGTCGGCTTCGCGACCTGCATTCTGGGCGTGCTCGGCTTAACGCTGTGTGGTCTGAGTTTTCAACTGTTGGCTGACGAAGCGGGCGTAAAGCAGGGACTGCTCGGGGTACTTCTCCTCGCCGGGGCGCTGTTGCCGTGCGTGTTGGGCGATCTGCTGGTGATGTCCGAACTTTGGTCGGGTGTGTTGATCGCGGTGTCGGCGGTTTGCCTTGGCTTGAATCGGCGGACGGCGGGCGTGGCGGCCGGAGTGGCGGCGTTTTTTTTTCGCGAGTTGGCCGCGCCCTACTGCCTGGTGTGCGTGGCGCTGGCGTTGGCCGATCGCCGTTGGCGCGAGCTGGCGGGCTGGACGGTCGGATTCGCGGCGTATGCGGTGTTTTTCGGACTGCACGTCTTGGAAGTGCTACCCCGAATTTCACCGGCCGACGTCGCACACGCCGACGGCTGGGTTCGCTTCGGCGGCACGGGCTTTGTGATTTCAACCGTCCAAATGAACGCCTTCCTGCTGCTGCTGCCGCAATGGGTCTCCGCCGTCTACCTCGGCTGCGTGCTGCTCGGCGCCGCGACATGGAACTCGCCCGCCGGCCAACGCATCGCGCTTGCGACCGCGGCCTATGCGATCGCGTTTGGCATCGTGGGCCACGACTTCAATCAATACTGGGGCTCGCTGACGGCGCCGCTGTTTTGCTTAAGTGCTTGCCGTGCTCCCAGTGCGATCGGCCAATTGTGGCGAGCCGCTCTTCAACCTTCATTCAATGCGGGTGAAAGCGGCTCGTGTACGCCTGTTCGGTGAACGGGCCCGTGCCAATCAATACCCGTCGAGCGCCGTTGCCGGCTCCGGCGGAGTCTCGGCATGGCCTGTGTCGTTGCCTAAGGTCAGCAGGTCGGTCGACTCTTTGAGCAGTTGCTCATACGCGGCGTCTTCTGTGCCGACGGTCGGTTCAGCGACCGACAGCCGCGCTGCGGTTGTAACGATCTGGCCTTGCGCAAGGTTGACGGCGCGATCGATCAAGTACATCGGCCGCTGGCGCACCTGGTCGTAAATGCGCACGACGTATTCGCCCAGCATGTTGATGCCCAAGGCGTTGACAGCGCCGAAGAAGCTGCCGATCAGCACTGTCGAGGTCCAGCCGGGAACCGCCAAATCGGTAAACAGCCGGCAGAACAGCGAGAACCCGCTGAGCCCGAGAAAAACCGCCAGCGCCGAATATCCGATCAGCGAGAACAGGGCCAACGGGAATGTCGAAAACGAATAGACGGCCGTCTTGGCCAATCGCCACAGCCCGGCGAGCGAGACGCGCGGCCGGCCGTCGTAGCGGGCGTCGCGGCGAACCTCGATTCCCTTTTGTCGAAAGCCAACCCAGGAGCGCAGACCGGGCAAGTACCGGTCGCGATCGCCCAGCTGCACGATTTCGCGCACCACGCGGGCGTCCATCAGGCTGAAATTGCCTGCGTCGACGGGGATCGGCGTATTGGCGACGAAGGACAACACGCGGTGGAAAATAGAAAACAGGCTGCGTTTCCAGAACCGTTCGCGGCGATGGCAGCGTATGGCATACACCACGTCGTAACCGGCCTGCCACTGCACCAAGAAGCGTCCCAGAGTCTCGGGCGCGTCCTGCATGTCGCTGTCCATCAGCAGCACGACGTCGCCCTGTGCGTGGGCCAGCCCCGCTTGCACGGCCGCCTGGTGTCCAAAATTGCGCGACAAGTGGATCACGCGGACCTGCCGATGCGTGGCCGCCAGATTGTCGAGGATCTCGGCGCTGCCGTCGCGCGAGCCGTCGTCGACAAAAATGATTTCCTGACGTGCGCCGCTATCTTCGATCGCGTCGCGCACGCGCAAAAACAACTCGCCCAGCACGCCGGCTTCGTTGTATACCGGAAGCACCGCGCTAATCAGGGTATCCTGCAATGCGGGTCGGGGCATGTCGAACCTCACCAATCGTCATTCGTTGGTATTGCGGCGGCACCACTGCGCACCGAAAATGCACACCAGCAAGCCTAGGCCACAGGCGGACGCGCATTTGCCCGCCAGCAGGCTCCGTGGGCGAAACCGCAGCTCGACCTGGTGGACGCCGGCCGGCACCACGGAACCAAGAAAATCTCCGTTTACCGGCACAACCGGCTGTTCTCGGCCGTCCGCCACGGCCTGCCAACCGGGATGAAAGCTTTCGGTAGTGACCAGCAGCTGCGGCGTCGCGGCACTTGTGTTGATCGCGATTCGGCCCGGCCGGTCGGCCGCGACCACGGCGCTGCCAGGGGCGGCCGACGGCAGCACAAGCGGTTCGTCGACGAAGGCCGTGTCGAGTGACGCCAAATCCGGATGATTTGCTGGATCACCGACAACGGCTCGGGTCACCAGCCGGGCGCGTGGAGCGGTTGGCGCAATGCGGGTCCAAGTTCGATCGGGCGACAAGGCCCAGCTTGCGCCTGCCAGCTGCATGGCCGCCGTTGTTGTGTAGTCGAGGCGCTTCGCCGGTTCCAGTCCGGCGTAACCGTCGACGCGTTGCACTCCGGCCAACAGGATTCGATTTCCATGCCTCATGCCGCCCGGGCGTTCGGGTGTGGCCACTCGGACTCCGGCGTCGTCGCTCGATGGTGGGATGGGAGACTCGGCAACGAATTCGCGCAGCTCGGCCGTGTGCGAGTAGACCGAATAGCTAAGTCCATAGACGCTCAAGTCCAAGGCCGTGAACAGAACCAGCGCCACGAGCGCGCCGCGGCGCCGCGCTCGGCCAGCACGATCACCGTCGCGCCAACACCAATCAGCAACGGGCCGCACCAAACGAGCGCCGGCGCCGCAACGTATTCGGGCCACACGAGCGGCGCCACGATTGCCAGTGCGACGCTGACAGCAAAAGCAATGGCCAGCGGCCAGTCGCGCCGCCGCTCGTCGCGTGTCTTGACGATTCCCACCGCATGATCTCGCGTGCCTTGCAGCAGAATCGCCAGTGCCGCGGCGGCCCCGACGGCAAGGCACAATTGCACCAGCACGACGGCCCGGCACGGAAAGCGAAATCGGTTGACCACCGGCAGGAAGGTTTGCAAACGATAAAGCACGCCGGCATCGCCCATCGCCAGCAGCAACGCCAAGACGCCGAATCCGATCGCGCCGCGGATGAGCGGCGCGAGATGACCCCAGTGTTGTCGATGCGCCAGCAGCCAGATGCACAACAGCCAGGGCACGGCCCCGGCATACAGCCCCAACTCGTGCGTGTTTTGTCCCACGACTCGCGTTTCGAACAGGTAAGGGGCCAGCAGTTGCACCAGGTTCAACGGGTGCAGCGAGCCGGTGTTGGCAAACGCATCGTCGGGGGCTTGCCGCAGCGATCCGGCCAGCGCGTCGAGTGTCGGCAGAAGTTGAACTCCGGCCGCGAGCACGCCGAGTAGCTTGGCTAATGCCAGCGTGGCGAGCGTGCGCAGGCTGGCCCGCACCGCCACGGCGCGCCACACGGCATATGCCAATTCGCCTAGCAGCGAAAGCCAGACGTATTGCGGATAACCCAACAGCAATTGCGACGCGGTCAACAGGCCCACGGCCAGTTCGGCGCCGGCACGCGCGCCGCGTGGCAGTGGTCAGCGTGATCTCGATCGCCAACAGCAGCCATGGAATGTGCGCCACGACGGCCACCGCGTTTGGATGCTCGAAGTGCAGCAGGTTGAAGCCGCCGAACGTGAAAACCATAGAACCGAACAGCGCGGCGTCGGTCGGCAGCCAGCGCTTGAGAAACAAGAACGTGCCGGCGAACATCAAGGGGTAGCTGAGCAACAGCTCCAGGTCGAAGGCCGCGCCCAGCGGCAGAGTGCGATAGAGCAGCAGGTGCAGCGGATGGTAGGCACCCAACTGGCCTTCGGCCGAGACGTAAAACCCGCCATACAGGCTGGGCATCCAGTCGAACGGCTCGCCGTGGGCGAGTTGCTCGGCGTAGAAGTTGCGCAGCGGAAGATGAAACTCGCCCAGGTCGTCGGCCACGTAGACACGGCCCAGGAAGAAAGGGGTTGCCATGGCCGCGAAGCACAGCAGCGCCGCCAGTTGAATCCATGCCGACAGCCGGCGGACTCGCATCGGTTTCGGCGAAGGCAACCGCTCGATTGGCTTGCCTGGCTCGATCGGAGCGGGCGGCTCGATGCACGGTGCGATTGTCAAGGACATCGGACGTCTTTCGGTCGGGCAGGGGTGCACTACGTGATCAGAATGCCGGGCGCTCGCAGCTGCTTGAGGTGGGGAAAGTCGATGATCGTAAACGGACTGGCGACGCTTTGCCACGCCACGCCGCGCTGCTCGATGTACCGCTCTTGCACCGGACCGAGCCGATTGGCCGCCAGTTGCAGGTATTCGACGCGCGACGGATCGAAGCCCATGATCCGCCCGACCGTGGCGTCAACGGCGGTCGAGTTGGTGCCGATGACCAGCAGGCCCATCGGCTTGGGTCCGCCCATGATCGGGCCGTCCCCCTCCATGGCAACAATGCCGTCGACGATGGCCACCGTCTTGGGAAGCGAGGCGTTAATGTCGAAGATGGTTTGCGGAATTCCGGCGTGGTGCAGGACGTTTTTTGGCCACCCGTACTTGATTCCGGGAATGACCCCATACAGGTTTTTTAGCGCGGCCGTGTATCCGACCCAATGGTGGGTCTTCATCTTGGGCAGCGACACAATCAGATCGGCTTCCAGCACGTGTTCGGGAAAATAGAATCCGTCCAGCTTGCTGAAGCGTCCGCCGTTTTTCAGCCAGTCGACGCGGCTGTAGTTCAAGTCGGCGAAATCCAGCCGGGAGTCGTCGAGCGCCGCTTGCATGCCCGACTCGACCAGAGCCATTTCGGTGTCGCGCATGTGGCCGGGGCCTTCGCCCACGATGACTTCGGCGCCCCAGCCGCGAAAGACTTCGGCCGCGGCGACAACGACCGCCGGGTGGGTCGTCATTTGCGGCGAGTTGCGTGTCGGTTCGACGAGGTTCGGCTTGAGGAGCACGCGCTTGCCGCGCAGACCGGCCGGTTTCAGGCCGGTGGCGATCAAGCCTTCGCGAATTGTCTGCTGGAGCGGCCCGTCGTAACGCTGGTTGTCGGCCACGAACACCGAGGCTCGCAGTGCCAGCGCGTTTTTCACCAGCGGCAGCGTCACCAACCCCGTCAGCGCAGCGCCGGTGGCGATCAACATTTTGCGGCGGTCGAACGAATGCTCGTGGGGAGCCGCCGGTTTCAAGTTCGGCAATGTTTCGGTGGTCATGGCGTCGCGGTCTCGTGGACGCGGAATGAGGGGACAAGCATCGCCGAGCGACGCCAGAGCCAACAGCGCGAGCTTGTAGCCGCCCGCGTCGCGCGCGAGCGTGCGCCGGCTGGCGGCTGCCAGCCACGGCCGATAGTCGGCCGGGAGGCGGTGATGAGCGGCCAGGCCCAGCAGCGCGTAGCACAGCGATGAGGTCGTGGTCTCGGCCGACAGTTCGCCGAGCAAGTAGTTGATCGCCCGCTCGATGCCGACGGTTCTATCGGTTTCGCCCGCCAGCGCCAGCAGGCACAAGCCGGTGGCCTGCAAATGGGGGCGAAGTTCCTGGCCGAACACGACGGTGTTGCCGTAATTGGCGCCACCCTGGGGAAGCAGGCGGTCGATCAAGAGTCGCACGGCCTCGCGCGCTCGCGGCTGGTCGTTCATGCCGGTATGTTTCAGAGCCAGCAAGTTCATCGAGGTCGGCTCGACCCAGGCGTGCGTTCCCTCGACCCACGGCCAGCCCTTGATCGTCGTGTCGTGGCCGAGCTCGTCGTGATGTTCGATCAAATCTCCTTGAACGCGGAACAGCCAGCGGTGTGCCTGAGCGATGGCGGCGGCGAATTTGGCGTTGGCGAGGTCGCAGTGCTGCGCGGCTTGCCAGGCGGCGACGGCCCAACCGGTTGGCCAGCCGGGGGTCGCGTGCGCCGCGTCGATGCCGACGCTGCCGTCGGCGCCTTGGCGGCGCAGCAGCCAATCGAGCATCGGCAATGCCGCTGATTGTCGCCCGTGGGCGAGCAGGGCCATCGCGGCCAATGCGGTCGGTTCGCTGGCGTATTCGGAGCCGGGATGGTAACCGCAAGACTCGACCGTGGCCAGCCGTGCGAGCACGTCGTGCAAATAATCCATACAGGCGTTCCGGTTGTCGCAACTGATAGGACAGGCGCGTAGCGGATGGAGCGGTGGGTGAAGGTGCGGTGTTTCCAACAATGCCGCTAGAAAAGAATAGCTCTGGATATCCGCACGCGCGGCCCCTTTCGCGGCCTAGGTCTCGCCAATTGGACGGCATGCGAACGGATGGATCTGGCCCAGTGCGGGGGATTTGGCGTATGGTTTTCGAGCTACCGCCACTGCGTCCCGCTTCGAAGTCCTGCCCTTGCCCGCGAGCATGTCTTGAACACGCTAACCGTCGAACGCTGCGCGCCCGCGATTGCAAAACGGCGACTCTCGCTAGTTGCCGCGTGCCTGGCCGTCAACGGCGTGGCATTGTTGGCGGTCGCGGTGTTTTTGCGGTGTTGGCACCTGGACAACATCCCGGGCTGCAACGGCGACGAGGCCTGGTCGGGCGTGCAGGCGCTGCGGCTGCTGCGCGGCGAGTCCATCGAATGGTTCACGCCGACCGGCAATCCGATCAATGTCTTCTTTTTTCTACCGTTGGTCGTTCTGCACGCGTTTGCGCCGCCTTCATTCACGTTGCTGCGGTTGACGCCGCTGGCTAGCGGACTCGCGGCGCTCGCGGTCAATTACCGGCTCTGCCGCCGGGCATTCGACGCGCGCACGGCCATTGTTTCGACGCTGATTCTGGCGTTGCTGCCGATCGACGTCGCTTATAGCCGGTTTGCGTGGGATGCCAGCCAAAGCGTGCTGGCGACGTTGTTTGTCTTGTATTTGCCGCTCATCGCCAGCCGCGCTGACGGCGGCCGTGGAAGGCTGTCGCTGGCGGCCATGGTGGCGCTGGCAGCTGCGATCGTGGTTCATCCCACCAACGTGTTTGCCGCTCCGTTGTTGGTGGCGCCCCTGTTGTACCAGCGGCGGCGCGATATTCTGGCGACTCTGCAAAAGACCGCAATTACGGCCAATACCTGGACATTTGCGGCCCTGGTCGCGGTGATTGGCGCCGTCGCCTTTGCGGGCTGGCGAGGGCTGCCGATCGTCGTGGCGCGGTGCCACGGTTTTCGTGATTGGGGGCCGTTTGCGCGGAATTATTTGCGGCTGTTCTCCGGCACCGCGATCTACGAGTTCATCAGCGGAGCCGGCGCCGACACGTCGGGGTTCGATCGGTTCGCGCGCATGGAAGCAATCGACGTGTTGTTCGCCGCCGCCGTGCTCGTGGCGATGTGGGGAATGTTTCGGCGGCTGCAAGCCCAACCTGGCGACGCCGACGCCGGCCTGGTGATTGGCTGGTTCGCGATGCTGCTGGGATTCTTCGTCGTGGCGGGCCCGCGGGCAATCGCGCCGCATTTCGAGCGCTATGGCATTTGCTTGATCGCACCGGGCGCGCTGGTCTTGTCTCGCGGGCTTTCGTGGTGGCTGGAGCGCGGGCAGGCGCACCGTGGGCACTGCGCCGTGGCATTGGCGATCGTGGCGTGGTTGTGGCCGGCGAGTTTCCTGTTGAATTACTTCGCGAGTTTCGAGCAGACCGGCGGGCGCTCGCACTTGACGTTTCGTACCGGCCCGGTCGAGCCGAAGTTGGCCGCGATGCACGATGTGCTCGCCGAACGGACCCCGCGCGAGCCGGCGCGGATTGTCTGCCACGAGTGGTGGAACTACTGGCCGCTCGCGTATTTGGCGCTGGGGCAGGATAACGTGCAGGTTCTCACGTGGGGCCAGTGGCAGCGGCAAGGCGCGCCGGCCGGCCAGTCGCCGATGCGAGATACATGGTTTGTCGAATTTGCCGATAGTGACGCCGAACGCGAAGTGCTCGCGGAATACCGGCGTTTGGGGTTAACGACTCGACGCCAAACGGTTTGTGACTACGCGGGAGACGCGTTGATCTCGGTGATCGGAGGAGCGGAAAAGTTTTTCCAGAATTATTAAAGCTCGCGGTTTGACTTCCCGAGAAGCTGAACTAGTTTTTGAGTACGGAGGAACAACGTGAAAACGTGAACCTCCGAGATGTCCGTTGGGACATCGGACGTAGGCCCCTTCGACTGCCGGTTTCCCGGCGTAACTGCCGTTCGGTACGAGAAGAACTTACGTGTGAGGCCTGCAGCCTCTTCATCCTCGAGAAAGGCAAACTTTACCGCAAGGTGGGGCGCAAAACTGTGGACCGAGACGGGCGACCGTCGCGGCAGCCTGGTTGCCGAAGGGATGACGACCGCTCGAGGAAGCCGCGAGGCGACCACGGGCGACAGAAATCACCTCGAGTCGCGAGATCGCACTTCGGTGCGGCCAAACGACGCCTGGAAACGGCCGATTCGCGTCGGCAGTTCGCCGGGTCAACTAGTACGGGGAGGCCGTTGTTTTTGATTTCGGGGCTTTGGAAACTGCAATGCAGGCGAGCACTGGTCTAACGCACCAGCGCCGCGGTCGAAGAAGCCCCACTGACTTATTACGGTGCGCTCCGCAAATCGCCCCACAACGGGACGGGGAGCAGCCGCAAACCGGAGGATTCCATGAAGAGCCTTACCAAGAAGATGCAACGTTTCCTCGTGTCGGAAGATGGGCCCACAGCGGTTGAATACGCCGTGATGCTGGCCCTGATTATCATCGTCTGCTTGACGGCGATCAGCTCGATTGGCACGAAGGCCAGCACGACCTTCACCAACGTCGCCAACTCGATTGGCAGCTAACGTCAACAATGCAGGCGTACAAGTCGGTCGCTCATGTGGCCGGCTTGTCTAGGAAGCAACCTGACCCCTCGACGCGCCCCAAGCTCGTCGAGGGGTTTTTTATGGGGTTTTTTGGATTTCGCGGCGGCAACGGTCGATCCATGACCGGGCGGCCGGATCGGATGGATCAGCCCTGATCGCGAGATGTTTGGATTGTGACGGTCATGGTGGAAAGGCCCCCGGCCGCGCTGCATTTTTGAACAGCGGCCGACGACATCAACAAAAACGGCATGGTAGGTTTTTGATGGCGGGCGCGTGCCTGTGCCTCGAACGAATCCATGCACAATCGGAATGCGAGAGTGCTTTATGTATCCAGTACTGCCCATGGAATCGATGGTCGCGGCGATTGAGTTCATTTGCTATTTTTTCACGGCGCTGGCGGCCGTTGTCGGCTGCCTGTTGATCCGGCAATAGCACCGTTTGTCATCGATCGCGCGTTGAATTCCTCCTCGAGTAAGGACGTTGGGATGATTGACTCGGCACTTTTTGGCGGAGCGATTCACGAGAACTGGCCTTTCTGGCTGGTGACCTTCACGCTTGTCGTGGCCGCGGTTATTGACGGCTACAAACTGAAGGTCCCCAACTGGATCACGTTTCCGCTCATTGTCAGCGGCTGGGTGGTCAGCACGGTTTCGTTCGGCTGGGTGGGCCTCGGTTGGAGCCTGGTGGGCACGGCCGTCGGCCTGGGCCTTTTGTTGCCGTTGTATGCCATCGGCGGCATGGGGGCGGGTGACGTCAAACTGCTTGCGGGCGTGGGCGCTTGGGTCGGCGGCACGATCACGCTGTACGCTTTCTGCGTCTCGGCCATCGTGGGCGGCGTGATCGCCGTGCTGATGATTCTTTATCGCCGCGGCTGGCACAAACACTACCATCAATTCTGGACGATCTGGAACGAAGTCGCCACGATTCGCGATCCCGAAAAGCTGTCCGCGATCGCGGCCGAGCGGAAGAGCTCGATGCTGTTGTTGCCCTACGGGATCCCGATTGCCATCGGAACCATTGCCTACTTTGCGTACACCGGAATGCTTCTGTAGCCGCCAGGCCGAGCCACGCGAGCCCCGCACCAACACCTGCTCGATCGGGCGAGCGAACCATCCTCCCCGCGCAACATCGCAGTCTGGAGAAACTTTTCGGGTCGTGCCGGAAGTGTCGAAAGGCGCAGCGCGACACCTTAAGCGACGTACACGGCACGCATTACGCGCGTGATTTTCGAACGTCCGAGGGGAATCCCGCTTCGACGCGCTCGGCCGAGGCGTCAACAGGCGCCGCGCGACGCGCGCTTGATCTTGCGGTAGCAAGATAAACCCTTAGGCGCGAGGCCATTGCACCGAGTCGTTTTTGATTCTTTTAATCAAGTTTGCTGCCCGCTGACGCCAATCTTTCTACATGAAACGAGGTAGCAGGACCGCCGTCGAAATGCGCGTTCGAAGCGACGCGCGTTGAGGCGGGCGGATCGGGCCGGACATTCCGGGAGAGGTTCATGCGATCCAAATCGATCGTGCTTGTGGTTTTGGCCGTGAGTTGCGGACTCGTGGCCGCGATTGGCATCAACCAGGCCATGGATGCGCGCGGCAAGTCCGGCGACGCGGGCGAAAAGCAAGCCGTCTTCGTGGCCCTGACCGACCTCAACGCCAACGAAGAGCTCACCGCGCAAAACATCAAAATGGAGGAGTGGCCCAAAACCATCGTGCCGGCCGGCGCATTGACGAAGCTTGAGGAAGTCGAGGGCAAGCGCTGCCGCATCAAGCTGTATGCCGGCGAGCCCATCTTGTCATCCAAGCTGCTCAATCCGAACGAATCGCTCGGTGCCGCCAAGGACATTCCCTCGGGCTATCGCGTCGCCTATGTGAAAGTCGACGGCGCCGGCGGAAGCAGCAACCTGATTCTGCCCGGCGACCGCGTCGACGTACTGGTGTTCCGCAATTTAGGCAACAACAATACCAGCGCCACGGCTGCCAAAATCGTGCTGCAAGACATCAAGGTGTTTGCCGTCGATACGCAGACCGAGACCGAATACACTCGCACGCGAGGCGACCAAAACGAACCGATTTCGGCCAAGACCATATCGCTGCTGGTGACGCCGCGACAAGCCGAGATCTTGCATGCCGCGACCGAAATGAGCGGTGCCGTGCGGCTCGTGCTGCGCAACCCCGACGATGACGCGCACGTCGCCTCGAAGGGCGCGTCGATAGGCGACGTTTTTGGTTCGGATCAGAATTCGACACGCGACGGGGGGAGAGACGGCGACGAAAAGAAGGACGGCGAGACGAACGACGTGACCGACTGGCTGAACCAACAAAAGCAAACGCAAACCCCACCGCCAGCCCCGCAGCCGCCGTCTCCGATCGGACGGCAGCCGAGCGGTCCGGTCAAGAAAATGATCGTGATGTACGGCAGTGAATTGATGCAAGTCGACTTTCCGGGCAACGGCGAGTTGCCCACGAATCCGATGAAGCGTGACTCGGGCAGCCCGCTGACGGGTCCGAGCAGCCAGTTGACCGGCGGCGGCAGCGACACGCAGTCAGCCCCCGGCGAAGAGACGCAGGACGACACCACGCCCGACGCATCCCAGGGTAATTAAACACGAGCGGCACGGCCTTAGGCCGGCACCGCTTAATGCACGCCAAGTTCGACCGGAGCAGGGAACGCTTTCAGGTAAACGCGAATCGCGCAAGCGCAACGCGACAATACAAGGATGTACAGGATGGTCCTCAATCGATTCAAGCGGTTTTGCGGCTTCTCTTTGGCCCTCGCAATCTGGGCCGTTTCCACAGGCCGCTGCGCGGCGGCTGACTCCGTCGATCCGCAGTCGGGCACACCGCGGGATCCTCAAGCCGTGATTGACAAGATCTCGGCCGCTTATACCAAGCTCGAGATGACCGTCAACGGCAGCCGCATCCTGAGCATGGATCAGCCAATTCCCAAGGCTCAAGTGGCGAATCCCGAAATCCTCGATTTCACCGTGCTGTCGGAGAACCAGGTCCAGATTCACGCCAAGAAAGCCGGCATCACGACGGTCAACTTGTGGGACGACAAGGAAGACATCCACACCGTCGACGTCGTCATCTCGGGCGACGTCCGCGAGCTGGACCGTTTGTTGCGAGTTCAATATCCGACCGCGTCGCTCAAGCTGTTTCCGACGTCGGCCTCGACGCTGATCATCTTCGGCTACGTCGACCGGCCCGACTATGTCAACCGCATCATGCGGATCGCCGAGGATTACTACCCCAAAGTGCTCAATAACATGGTCGTCGGCGGTTCGCAGCAAGTGTTGCTGCACGTCAAGGTCATGGAAGTTTCGCGCACGAACTTGAAAATCCTGGGCGTCGACTGGGTGGGCTTTCTCAATGAAAACTTTCTGGCGTCGAACGTCAGCGGCATCATCACCAAGGCCAGCCCCACGGCCAGCATATTTCGCAGCGCCGGTTCGTTTACTTCGTCAGCGCGCGAAACCATGCAGTTCGGCGTCGTCAGCGGCGAAAACGGATTCGTGGGCTTCCTGGAAGCTCTCAAGCAGGAAAACCTACTGAAAGTCCTGGCCGAGCCGAACCTGGTCACCGTCAGCGGCCGCCCGGCCAGCTATCTGGTCGGCGGACAGATGCCGTATCCCATGCCTACCGGCTTCGGCAACATCGCGATCCAATTCCGCGACTTCGGCACGCAGATCGACTTCGTGCCGATCGTGTTGGGCAACGGAAGCGTACGCCTGGAAGTTCGACCGAAGGTCAGCGAAATCGACCCGACGTTAGGCATCGTGGTGGCCGGCACGGCGGTACCGGGCTTTCGCGTGCGCGAGGTCGACACGGGCGTCGAACTGAAGTTTGGGCAGACCCTGGCGATCGCCGGTCTGCTTCAACAACGGACGACCGTCGAGAAAAAGGGCGTCCCCTATCTGATGGACGTACCCTATCTCGGCGCAGCGTTCTCTCGCAAATCGAACCAGATCAACGAAGTGGAATTGTTGATCCTGGTCCGACCGGAGCTGGTTGAAGCGCTCGATCCCGAGCAGGTGCCGCCGTGCGGTCCTGGCCTGAGCAGCATGAGCCCGGCCGATTGCGACTTGTATTGGAAGGGATACACGGAAGTTCCCGTCCGGATGCCCGGAATGATGGGCCATGGAATTATGGCGCCGCAACGAGAGCCGGTGCCCTCGCCTCAGACAGCGCCGGCCATCGAAGAAATGCCGACGACTAAGGTCCGTTCGAATGAGGGCCCGGTGGCCGGGGTCGCGACTCCGCAAGGTCCGCGGATGGCGGCCGTGGCGGCTCGACGAGCCGAAGGAGCCCCGGTCCAGGCCGCCCCGGTTCCTATGGCGCCCGTGCGGACCCCGCCGGTTGCATCCGTGACAGCCCCGTCCGCGTCGGCCACGGCCTCGCCGATGAACGCCGAGCCAATTACGGCCGCGCCGTTGGCGACCGCGCGAGTCCCCGCCGCATCCTACAACCCCCCCACGTCGCAACCTCGTCAAACGCGGCCCCAGACAAATCCCAAATCGCAGCCGCCCGGATTCATCGGCCCCCGTGGTTATGACGTAAAAGATTAAGAGCGGCCGGACACGTCTAGGTGTGCCGCCGAATTAACGTCATCCTCAAGGGTTGGGTGTCAGGGCTCGTTTGCCTCCGCTTTGGGTCGGTAATTATCAATCATGAGTAACGTGCTCCGTTTAGCCATCGTGGATCCGGTCGACGCGTCGCGCAACGCGCTCAAATCCACGCTGCTTGGCATGGATATGGTGTGGCTCGAAGCCGAGTGCTCGCGCTACGAGTTCTTCTGCCGACGTCGTGGCCCAGACCCATCCCGACGTCGGCATCGTGTCGCTGAATGCCAATCCGGAAAAAGCCTTGCACCTGGTCGAGCAGCTGCACGAGAACTCGCCGGAATGCAGCATCCTGGTGATCAGCTCGTCGACCGACGGCAACTTGATCCTGCGAGCCATGCGCGCCGGCGTCAAAGAGTTCCTGCCGCAACCGGTGCGCATCGAGGACCTGGTTTCGGCCCTGGAGCGGATTGCCAATCAACGCTTCGGACGCGGCGACAGCAAGAGCCGCGGCGAGCACCGTGATCGCCGTGGCCGGCGCCACCGGCGGCGTGGGCACGACCAGCCTGGCGGTCAATCTCGGCTGCGTCCTGGCGGCCGACCCGCGGAACACCGTGGCGCTGGTCGACATCGATCTGTGCCTGGGCGACGCCGACGTGTTTCTGGACACGATTCCCGACTACACGCTGGTCGACGTGGCCCAAAACGTCACGCGGCTCGACTTCACGTTGCTCAAGCGTTCGCTCACCAAGCATTCCTCGGGGCTGTATCTGCTGCCGCGGCCGGTGCAGCTGGAAGACATGGCGCTGATTACGCCGGACGATTTGCGGCGCGTCATCGGCCTGCTGAAGGCCACGTTCACGCACCTGATCATCGATTTGTCCAAGAGCTACACGCCGATCGACATGGTGGCCTTGGAAATGGCCAACCACATCCTGCTGGTCACGCAGCTCGATTTGCCCTGCTTGCGAAACGTCGTGCGGCTGATGATGTCGTTCGGCCAGATGGAGCTGATCAAGGACAAAGTCAAAATCGTCGTCAATCGAGTGGGCCTTGATAACCACATCGGGCTCAAGAAGGCCCAAGAGACGATCGGCCGCGAAATCTTCTGGCAACTGCCGAACGACTATCGCGTCATGGTCGAGGTGCGCAACAACGGCGTGCCGCTCATCGAGCAGGCTCCCAAGGCTGCCATTACGCAGTCGATCATCGCGCTGGCCGAGGCCCTGTGCGGCTCGGGAGAGCCTGACGCCGAAGCAAGCGAGGCGGTGAAGTTGGGCGCGGTCGGAAAGCTGCTGAATCTTTGGCCCGGTCGTTCACGGGCCGCCAGCGGAAAATAGCCCGCAAGGTCACTCGTGGCCCCGGGGCCGCGTCCCTTGCCGCCCCCCCGCCTGTCACGGCTCGAACCTCTGCCGCCGCTTGTGCAAGGCCAGCTCAGCGCCGTCGCTGTGGTCGATGACGAGTCGCGCAACCGGCACAACCGGCGTACCTGGCATCCCGGCGCGACAGCCCGAGCGACTTCCAGCAGTTTGCGCGAAGTGCGAGCTATATTTCGTTCGGGCAGGATCTATTGTTCCAGGGGATTTCTGCCGCATGCCGACCTTGAACGGCCGTCCCGAGGGCGGCCGGCCCGCGCTCGAAATCCTATAGAACCCCGTGCCGGCAACGCCGGCTTGAACCAGCCCCACGCCCAGCCTCGTTTCACACGCCAGGAAAGACCATGAAGACCCCGACTCTGCGCACGACCGAAGAATCCAAATCGGTTGAGTTCGAAAACCTGAAACGGAGGATTCACGGCAAGCTGGTCGACAAGCTCGACCTGTCGCGCGTCGGCGAGCTGGAAGGCGACGTGCTGCGCCGCGAGATTCGCCTCGTCGTCGAGCACCTGTGCGACACCGAAGACACGCTGCTCAATCGCAAGGAGCGCGAGCGGCTGGTCGACGAAGTGCTCGACGAGACGTTCGGCCTCGGCCCGCTCGAAATGCTGCTCAAGGACCCGACGATCAGCGATATCCTGATCAACGGGCCGAAGAACATCTACGTCGAACGCCGCGGCAAGATGGAAAAGACCGACGTCGCGTTCCGCGACAACGACCACCTGATGCAGATCATCGACCGCATCGTGTCGAAGGTCGGCCGCCGCGTCGACGAAGTCTGCCCGATGGTCGACGCCCGCTTGCCGGACGGCTCCCGCGTCAACGCGATCATTCCGCCGCTTGGCCCTCGACGGCGCGTGCGTTTCCATTCGCCGCTTCGGCGCCAATCCGCTGAAGCTCGAAGACCTGCTCAACTACAAGGCCTTCACGCCCGAAATGGTGATGCTGCTGGAAGGCGGCCATCAAGGCCCGGCTGAACATCGTCATCTCCGGCGGCACCGGCTCCGGCAAGACGACGCTGCTCAACACGCTGTCGAGCTTCATCTCCGAACGACGACCGCATCGTCACGATCGAAGACGCGGCCGAATTGCAGCTGCAGCAGGACCACGTCGTGCGGCTGGAAACGCGGCCGCCGAACATCGAAGGCAAGGGCGCGATCACGGCCACCGACCTGGTGCGCAACGCCCTGCGTATGCGGCCCGAACGAATCATCATCGGCGAGTGCCGCGGCGCCGAAACGCTCGACATGCTGCAGGCCATGAACACCGGCCACGAAGGCTCGCTGACCACGCTGCACGCCAACACGCCGCGCGACGCCGTGGCCCGCCTGGAAACGATGATCATGATGGCCGGCTTCGAGCTGCCGCTCGAAGGCCATGCGGCAGCAGATCGCCAGCGCCGTCGACCTGATCGTCCAGGCCAACCGCCTGCAGGGCGGCCCGCGCAAGATCACGCACATCACCGAAGTCGTGGGCATGGAGCAGGACACGATCGTCATGCAGGACATCTATCACTACGAGCAAGGAAGGCATCGACGAGAACGGCCGGGCGTTCGGCCACTTCGAGGCCACCGGCGTGCGGCCCGACGTTCATGGACCGGCTGGAAGCGGCCGGCGTGCGGCTGCCGTCCAGCGCCTTCCGCGAAGCGAGTCATGCTGGAGGACTAGTCGTGCGGCCCCGAATTCTCGCGAACGATTTCCCCCATTCCGTGATGGCATTATGAGCGCCTTGATTGTACCCGTCGCCGTATTTGTCGGCGTGGCCGCGCTGGTCGCGCTGGCCGGCAGTCTGTTAACCAAAGCGGCGGAGACCGAAGTCGAAGACCGGCTGGACATGTTGACCGGCTCGAGCACCGCCAAGCAGGCCAAAGACACTCTGCTCAAGGGCAGCGTGCTGGCCCGGCCGTTGGAGTCCAGCCAGCATCTATCGTGGACCCGACTGTCGCGCATGGGAAACTTGCTGCTGCTGTTCGAGCAGGCCGACGCGTCGCTGACGCCGCAACAGTTTTTCGGCATCTCCGGCGTTCTGGCGCTGGTCGGGATGTTCATTCCCGTCGTGGCGGGACTGCACCCCACGCATCGTGCTGCCGATGGGCTGTGCTGCTGGCGGTGCTGCCGTATGTGTGGCTGTTGTTGCGCCGCACGCAGCCGACTTCGACAAGTTTGCCGAGCAGCTTGCCCGACGCGCTGGAGCTGGTCGCGCGGGCCTTGCGCGCCGGGCACAGCCTGGCCTCGGGCTTCAGCCTGGTTGCCGACGAAATGACGGCCGCCGATCGGCAAGGAATTTCGACCGCGTGTTCGAGGAGCAGAACCTCGGCATCGCCGCTGGAAGACGGCGCTCGACAACATGACCGAGCGGATTCCGAACCTCGATCTGCAGTTCTTCGCCACCGCCGTCATCCTGCAGCGGCAGACGGGCGGCGACCTGGCCGAAATCCTCGACAAGATCGGCTACCTGGTCCGCGAACGCTTCAAGATCTGGGGACAGGTCCAGGCCCTGACCGGCGAAGGCCGGCTGTCGGGCATCGTGCTGTTGGCCCTGCCGCCGGTCCTGTTCCTGGCCGTCTATCGACTGAATCCCGAGTACGTGATGCCGCTGTTCACCGATCCGCTGGGCCGCAAGATGCTGGCCGGCGCCGTCGTCATGCAGTTGCTCGGCGCGCTCGTGATCAGGAAGATCATCAACATCAAGGTGTAGCGCCATGTTCCTTCCGGCATTTTTTACATTGCGCAACTTCATGCCCGTCGCCATCTTCGGTCTGCTTTGGCGTGGGCGCGTGGTTGGTCTTGGAAAAGCTTGGCGGCCGCAAGCCGCGAGCCGATGAGCGCCTCGACGAATTGAAGAATCCGCAGTCGCGGCGCCGAGGCGCCGATGGTGCGTCGCCGGTCAAGAAGTCGGCCGCGGTCAACCGGATGCTCGACAGCAAGGCCCGCCCATGGCCAAGCCGCTGCAGCCGAAGACCGAAGAGGAAGTCGGCAAGCTCAAGAGCCGAGCTCAGCGAGGCCGGCTTTCGCAGCGAAGCGGCCGGTCAGCGTTTTCCTGGGCTCTGAAGTTCATCGGGCTGATCGTCGGGCTTGCGCTCAGCGGCGGCACGGCGCTGCTGACCGCCAGCTTCACGCCAGACGGCGCTGATCTACTCCGTGTTGGCTCAGCGCCGGCATGTTCTACCTGCCCGACGCGGTCGTGTGGTTCATCGCCAAGCAGCCGCAAGGAAGCCATCTTTCTCGGCCTGCCCGACGTGCTCGACCTGCTGGTGGTGTGCGTCGAGGCCGGCTTGGGTCTCGACCAGGCGATGCGCAAGGTCAGCGAGGAAATGAAAAAGTCGTGCCGCGTCGTGGCCGAAGAATTCGCCCTGTGCAACTTCCAGTTGCAGATGGGCCGGGCCCGCGCCGAGGTGCTGCACGACCTGGGCGCGCGCACCGGCGTCGACGACTTGCGCAGCCTGGCCGCCATCCTGATTCAGGCCGACAAGTTCGGCTCGAGCATCGCCCAGGCCCTGCGCGTGCAAAGCGATTCGATGCGCACCCGCCGCCGGCAATTGGCCGAGGAAAAGGCGGCCAAGACGGCCGTCAAGCTGATCTTTCCGCTGGTGATCTTCATCTTTCCCGGCGATCTTCGTGGTGCTCGTCGGCCCGGCCGCGATCACGATCGTCAACGAAATGTTCCCGATGATGAGCGGCGGTAAATAAGGCAAGTTCGGTAAATCTGGACGACTCGCTTAGCCGTGTCACAGTTCTCGCCGGCCTCTCGTCGATAGAGAGCCAAGAGGCGTGCACTCGGATGTTGCGCCTCCGCCGACGTCCTACACCCGCCACGCCCGTACATCGGAGGGAACTGATGCTTCGCTGCGGTCCCGCCATCCTGGTTGCATGGACGATTCTGATGTCGGCAGCGCCGGCAGAGGCCCAGTGGTTTTCCAACTTTTGGGACGGCATGCGTACCGGCTACCGGCGCAACAAGATGTGGCCCGAGCCGTTTTTGCAACCCGACCGCGAGAGTGCCAACCTTCCGTTCGGCATCATGGTGGCCAATGGCTGGCGCCGGCAGAACCTGTTGTCGGATTATCACTTCAACCCTGAAAACAACCAACTCAACCAGGCCGGCGAGATGAAACTGCGGTTCATTTTGACGCAGATGCCTCCGCAGCGGCGCACCATATTCGTGCAACAAGGGTTCACCAACGACGTGACCGCGACGCGGATGAGAATGGCGCAGAAAGAGGCCGCGAAAGTCCTGCCTCCGGGCTATCTGGCCGACGTGGTCGAGAGTGATTTGCCCAATGATGGCTGGCCGGCGGACGAAGTTGACGCTGTTGCCAAGAGCTTCCAAAAGACGCGACCCGATCCGCGTTTGTCAAAGCAGTCCGCCGCCGACAGTGCCAGCGGCGGGCAATAATTGCCCGCGACCGTTCGCGCCGGCAATGGAGCGAACCGCTCGTTTCCATTACAACACGAAGTTGCGCCTCTCGCGATGCAAAGGATTGCATCGAAAGCGCAACGGATTTTTAACGGATTAAAAGTGTGAAGTAATGCGAGGTCCTCGGCCGGGCGACAGGCTGCTCTGCTCATTGCTATTCCTGGCGGCGTGCCCGCCAGTGTTGTTGGGCGGATGCGCTTCGACCGTAACGCGGCCGGGCGTGACGCAACCGTCGTTTACGGAGAAAGTCAGCGGCGGGGTCAAAAACGGCACCGCCAAGATTGCCTCGTGGGTCTCATCCAAGCCCGCGCCGGGCAGCGAACCCGCGCCGCAGCCCAATGCCAAGCCGGGCCCTGGCGTGTACGTGGTGCTGGCCGAGATGCACGAGAAGTCGGGCAACGTGGAAGAGGCCGAGACGCAGCTGCGCAAAGCTCTCGCCGTGGACTCCAATCACCTGGGTGCGCTGGTGGCGTATGGCCACTTGGAAGACCGCCGCGGCAACTTTGAGGCCGCCACGAAGTACTACCAAAAGGCCTTGAAAAAGCATCCGAAGGAAGCCGGCGCACACAACGATTTGGGCGTCTGCTACCATCGACGCGGGATGTTGCCCGAAGCGGTCAAATCGTTGCAGACGGCCATCGAACTGCAGCCGCATCGAAAACTGTATCGCGACAATCTGGCCGCCGTGCTGGTCGACCAGAACAAACCGACCGAAGCGCTGGCCCAGTTGAGCGCCGCCCACGGCGAGGCGGTCGGAAACTACAACCTGGGCTATCTCCTGGCGCAAAAGAGAAACAAGCAAGCCGCGCTCTATCACTTCCGCAAGGCAGCCGAAAAGGACCCCTCGTTGACCCCGGCCAACGAATGGATCGCACAATTGTCGGGCGTCGCGGCCCCGCTTTCTGCATCGGCTCTCAGCGGCCCGCCGGCCGCCCAACAGCCCCCGGTCATGGTGGCGCAGCGCGCTGCCGTGCCCGACGCGAACCGATCGTCGCCGTTCGTGCGGGCCAGCGGCGTCGACACCAACGGGCAATACGCGGCACCGAGGCGCGAAGCGAGTCCCATGCAGTACCCGACTATTTCTCCGGCTGCCGGGCCGAGTTCCACGGGGTCGTCGCCCCAGCAGGTGCCCGCCGAGGGACGACTTCCCGCGGTCGTTCCGGCCAGAGGTTAGCGCGTCCACGGCTTGCCCGTCACCACGGCTTGCCATTCTTGTGCGTGCCGCAAACGAACACGTCGAGGCCCAGATGCTCGGCCATCGACGCCTTGGCGACATAGCGCTCGGTCGGCCTCGGCCGCGCTGTTGGCGTAGGCGACTTGAATGTGGTTGGCCTTGTGCCGGGCCATCATTTGGTCGCGCGACACGCCGTAGGTCACGGCGTGCATGATGGGCCATTGCGGCGTCGTGGCTTGCCAGCGGCGCTCGGTCTCTTCGGGCGGCAAGCTCGACGACGCCCGCGCGGCCCAGGTCCATGCACAAGCGGCCGTCTTCGACATAGATGCGCGACCAGACGATTTCGCCCGGCTTCGAGACGCCCTTGAGCGTGCCGCCGCCCGAGGGAAAGTACATCGGCGGTTGCCGCTCGCTCGTGGCGCCCTTCCAGCCGCCGACGAAGTGGGCCGGCGGCGCCGAGCCGCTGATCAGAAACACCCAGACGTAGTCGGTGACGGTGCCGCTGCGATCCCAATCGCCCCAGCGAACATCGTGCAGCGTGTTTTCGACCGGCTGCCCCATCGCCTTGTGCACGCGGTAGGTCATCAGAGCCGTCGAGCCCGGCGCATTCGTCGACTTCGTTGAAGTGCGGCAGCGGCTCGCCTTCGTACAGGACGCGCCTGCCGTCGCGGCTGCGTGACCGGCGGGCGGTCGGTGTTGTTCAGCGTGCCTTCGACCAGGTCGCTGGCCGGCAGCAGGTCCTTCAGCCCTTGCTGATACTGAATGCCGATCGCGTGGCAGCCGAAATCGTCGGCGAGTCGCACGGCCGCGATGTACATCTTGCACTGCTGGTGAATCTGCTCGTCGGTCAGGTCTTCGGCGTGGCTGGGGCCGGTGACGAACTTCATGCCGCGCGTCTCCAGCCAGCGGCGCACGGCGCGGGCTTCGTCGTCGGTGACCTGCGTGGTTTCGTAGTACAGGGCCGATTGGCTGAGCCGCTCCTTGAACACGCCGGTGGGATGCAGCAGATCGATCGGGGATGATGGCGTTGAACATGCCCATGCAGCCTTCGTCGAACACGCCCATGATCGCCTTTTCGCGGCGCAACTGTTCGGCCAGCGCCGCGCCCAGCCGCCGCTCGGCGCCGGGCGCCTTGACGTCGTGCCAGTCGCGTGACGTGGTCGGTCTTGTGCTTGATCGCTGCCTTTGGCGAGCCAGCGCTCGCAGATTGCGCGGTGAAGAACTTGTCGGTGAAATCCTCGCTCCACAGCGTCGAGTATTTGCGGCCGGCCTTGGTCAGCGAGCCGTTGAGATTGAGCATGCCGACCAGCCCCGGCCAGGTGCCCGACCAGTTGGCCACGGTCAGAATCGGGCCCTTCGTGCGAGATCAGTCCGGCCAAGCACGTGATGCGAATATTGCCAGACCGCTTCGGCCACGATCAGTCGGGCCTTGGGGTCGATTTGCCGCGAAAACCTCCATCCCCTCTTTCTGCGAGCCGATGAAGCCGTGCTGCTCGGCCGGCTTGTAGGGATGGGCCCGCACCAGCTCGTAGCCGGCGTCGGCCACGGCCCGCGTCAGAGCCTGCTCCATTTCCTGCTGAGCCGGCCAGCATTTTTGATTGGCCGCCAGGCGCAAGTCGCCGCTGGCGACCAACAGCACCTGGTTCTTCTTGACCGCCTGGGGCTTCGACAACGTGGGAAACCGATACTCCGCCATGCCGCTTACTCCGAATTCTTGGGGCACAATGGTTGTGCCGGACGATGTCAGTCGAATACGATCTCGACCTGGTCCCAATAAGCCGCGCCCAGCGTGCTGCCGTTCGCGGCGTTGGACAGTTCCAAGCTCACGTTCCGGCCGGCGAATGGGCCAAGATCGAGCGTCAAATCTTGCCAAGTGGCCTCGGCGTTCGCTCCACCCACCAGCGATTCGTGCAGTTTCTGTCCGTCGGCCGTGACCGTTAGATTCCAGCTTCCTTTCGAGTCGTGTGACACCCTCAAGATCAGACGAGCGCGCCGGTCCGCGGGCAGGTCGATCGTACGTTGCAGAACACAAGCCACGGACTCGCTGACCGGGCGCGTGCGCAGAACGTATCGGCGGCCGGCATGGTCGGCCACGATGGCCAGGCCGGGCTCGCCGGTCGCAAGGGTGCCAAAGCCCGGCGCGACGTCTCCCACCATGGACCGGAATCGGGCTGGCTTGTTCGATTCGCCAACCAGCGGCGGCTGGGCGCCGGTAATTCTTTTGCCTGTCGAGTCGCTCGGCGGCTTGTCCAGCGTCAGCAGCGCGAAGAGGTCGCTCAGCTCCTGCGGTTTGATTTGCTTTTCCAGCCCCTCGGGCATCAGCGACAGGGAGCTGGTCCGCTTCATCTCGATATCACCCTGGGCGATCGTCTCCAGCTTTCCGCCCTGCGTTTTCAGCACGATGCGCTGCGGGCCGTCTTCGACGGCCAGCCCGGTGAGCACGCGACCGTCACTCGTGACCACCGTCTGGGCCTGATACGTCGCGCCGATCACGAGACTCGGGTCGAAGACGTTGGACAGGAGCAGATCGAACGAGTTTCGGCCGTTAAGCGTGATATCGGGGCCCACTTCCTGGCCTTCGCCGTAAAGCTTGTGGCACTCGCCGCAGACGCGCTGGAATACGGCTTGTCCGGCAATCGGATCGCCAGACGCGCGGCGCAGGAACGAGCGCATTCGGGCGATTACTTCTTCGCGGGTCGGGTCGCGATCGGTGCGAATACTTCCCCAGTGTTTTTTGATCTTCTCCACCAGAGCCGGGTCGGCGGTGACGAGCAGATCGCGGACCTGGTTGGCATTCAGGGCCGCTGCCGGAATCTCGTTTTTGCCGATCGCGTCGAGCAATTGCTCGACCCAGATGCGACGCTTGACGAGCAATTCAATCGCCGGGGCTCGAAGCGGTGTCTCGAATTGCGGGTAGTTCGCCAGCACGACGCGCCCGACCCACGCGGCATCGACGTCGGACAGGTAGCTGATCGCGGTCAGGCGCAGTTCCACGGGATAATCATTCGGCTTTGCCAGCAGATCGCTGATGGACGCTTCGACCGATTCATCGCCGGCGGCTATCAGCGCCCGCAAGGCTTTAAACCGTCGCTCCAATGGCTGGTCCGCCGCAGCATACATGCCGCGGGCCGCCGTCAACGCGCGAGGCTGCTTCCAGGTAGCCGCCAACAAAACCGCGTCGACGTAGAGCGGATCGTCCTCGCGGCCGCTCAGGATCTTCTCGACGATCGCGTCGAGCTGCGGCTTTAGTCGAGTGAGCTGTTGGGGCGGGATTTCGTGGTGCTCAAGCTGCGCGGTCAGCGCCGCCAGGCATTTTTTCATGGCACCGGTATCTTCTGCGGTACCGCTAAACAGCAACTTCACCAGCGCCGCGATCGATTCAGGGTGTCTGCTCCCGAGCACACGGTCGATCAGGCGCGGCATGAGTGCTTTAAGCGCCGGCGACCGCCTGGCGCCATCGCCGGCGATCAATGCGAAGAACGGCTCGCTGTTGTCTTCCAACAGCGGGTGCAGGTTCTGCCAGGCGATATGGGGAATCAATTTGTCATCGCCGCAGTGAGCGAGCACGTCGAGCAACACTGCCAGCGGCTCGACGCCGTCGAGCTTGTTTGCCGCGATGGCGACCTGCAATCGCACGTCGGCGGCGGGATCGCGGGCCATCGAGACGACTTGCGTTCTCACGGTCGCATCGACACGTCGCATATCGCCTGCCGCGCGCACGCCCCATGCCCGAAACCCCGGGTCGGAGTGGGCCAATAGCGTCCGATGAAATTCGAGCGACAACGGTCCGCCGCCGACCAGCGCCCACAGCGCGTGCATGCGAGTCTTGCGCCCGGCCGAGTCGTCGACGACAAGCCGCTCGAGCTTTGACCGCGTATGGGGATCGTTGCGTTCCGCCAACAGCCGCTGTGCGACGTCGCGGAAGTAGACGTTCGGACTGGCCAGACGCTCGAGAAGTTGCGAGTCGGTTTCGGCGGCCAGATCGAACCGCGGTGCGCGAGGCGTGTTCTGGTAGCGAACCCGATACAGCCGTCCCTTCAGCCGGTCGATGCCCTGCGGATCGCGGTGCGCGTCCTGATAGCAGTGATAACGGTCGTACCAGTCGAGGATGTACAGGCAGCCGTCGGGCCCGGTCTTCTGCACGACGGGCATGAACCAGGCGTCGTTGGCCGTGAGAAAATCAGGCGCGGCGTTGCCGATGTACGTCGAGCCGTCGCGCGCCAGCGTGTCGACGTTGATCGAGCCGCCGTGGATGTTGCCCATGTAGAGCCGCTCGCGGTATTCCGGCGGATAGGCGTCGCTGTCGAAGAAGTGAATGCCGCAGTAGGCGGCCTTCTGATGCTTGTGCTTGACGATCGAGCCCATCGGCCAGGTGAACGGCGGATAGGGCCCGCCCTGGCGGATGTAGTAGCCGGTCTCGGCCAGATGCCAGAGATGATCGATCACGCAGGCGCTGACGAAGGCGCTGCCCTCGGTGTCCCAGGCGACGCCCCAGGGGTTGCTCGTGCCTTCGGCAAAGACTTGAAACTCGCGCGTCCGCGGATGGATGCGAAACAGGGCGCAGGTGAAGTCGTGTTGCTTGCCGCGATGGTTGACGTGGCTGTGATTGAAGACGCCGTTGAGGCCGTACAGCCAGCCGTCGGGTCCCCAGGTGAGTGAATTGGGCAGCTCGTGGGTGTCGTCGCGGCCGAAGCCGGTGACGACGACCTCGCGCCGGTCGGCCTTGCCGTCGCCGTCGGTGTCCTGCGAGAAACAGGATGTCCGGCGCGTTGGCGACCCACACGCCGCCGTAGCCCACGGCGATGCCAGAGGGGATGTTGAACCCGTCGGCGAAGATCGTGAACCTGTCGGCCTTGCCGTCGCCGTCGGTGTCCTCGAGAACCTTGATGCGATCGCGCCCGGGGCCCGCTTTCTGGCGCGGATATTCGAGGCTCTCGGTAATCCAAATTTGGCCTCGTTCGTCGAACGTCATGGCGACGGGGTTGACGATGTCCGGCTCGCTGGCCACCAGCTCGACGGTGAAGCCTTGGGCGAGCGTCATCTTCTTCATCGCCTCGTGCGGCGAGAGGGGTGGCCCGGGCGGCTTGTCCTGTGCATGCGGAATGGCCTCCTCCGCCGCTGCCAGTGGCGTACCGCTGGCAATGCTCAGCGACAGGACCGCCAGCAGCAGCGTCGCCACGAGCCGGATTGCGGAAAGCGGTGTCGCCGAGAAATGGGTCGTCCCAAAAAGCAAGATTCGATTCATAAGGTGTCGGTCGTGCGAATCGGAGTGTCGGAGGATTTCCGCTGATTCCGCATTGAATCGGCGCTTGAAGGACGGCTTGAACTGCTGATTATGGGCAGGCCCGGGCCGTCTCGCAACCGGCCCCCCGGCTGCGAGCGCAGCAGCGCCGGCTTGACATGGCGTGCGCGGGGCGAGCAGAATTGAGTCAGGCACCCCCACACCTCTTGAGCGATGCTGTTCATGCGACAATCCGCGAAGATTTCACGGTGGACGTTGTTGGCGACCTTGTGCCTGACGGCACCGTGCTTGACGCCCCTGAGCGGTTGTGGCACGAGCGACTACAACAAGCTCTTGGCGGGTCGAGTGGGGCAGTTGCGAGCCGGCGGCCCGTTTCGCATTTTGTGGGGACCGACCCAGCTGGCCGACACGCCGATTTCGATCCGTGTGCCGCTTGTTTTCACGAAACCCTATCGCGAAGACAGCGCGCATCCACAGGACGGCGGGAAGATCAACCCGGATCGCGTACAGCCCCCCTTCTTGCGATTGCCGGGTTTTAAGTTGTGCTACGAGGGCATGGCCGGCGAGGATGCGTCGGGGAAGTTGCCGTTCTACTGCTATCTGGCGGCCGTTCCCGCGAAGCCGGGCGACGCGGCCAAGCTGGCGGCTGATTTGCAGGCCCAGTTGAAGGAGAAATTCAAAGACACGCCGGACGCGTGGGACGAAATCGACGCCAAGACTCCGGAGGACTTCTCCAAGCAATGGAAAAGAATTCGCGTCAAGGGCGAGCAGACTTTCCTCGTTAAGAACAACGACAAGGTTGGCGTCGTGACCGGGGAGGGCATCTTCGAGCTATGGCTGCATGATGCCCAGGACTGGTTGGTGCTGGTCGCCTGGCGCGCTCCGACTTCCATTGAAGGACCATCCGCGCCGCCGCCTAACGCCGCGGCCAAGGCGAAAGGACTACAGCAGCTGCAGGTTGCCGTGCCCGACAGACCCGATCTGACGTTGCTGCCCGCCTTGACAGCCGGCACGGTAACCACTGCCGCGGGTGGCGCCGCGCCGCCGGCCGCGGCGGAATGACCCGCCGGGCCGCCGCGTCGCGTTGCCAATCACCGGCACGTGCCCGGGTTTGGTAACATCCTTGCGACACTACGCGCTGCCGGGTAGACTTTGAATCAATTCCGCTGAACCGTCGAAAAGTTGCCTGGCTTGCCAGTCCTCCCCCGAAGTTACCCGCCCCAAAGGAGCTCTCCATGATACGCCGATCGGCTGCGCCCGTTTGTTGCCTGTTCGTGCTGGCATCGTGTTTTCTCGCAGATGCGGCGGACACGCGTCCGCGGGCCAAAAGCTCGCCCGGCGAAGACTGGCCGCAGTGGCGCGGCGATCGTCGCGATGGCATCTCGGCCGACAAGGGACTGCTCAAGCAATGGCCGACCGAGGGTCCCGCGTTGCTCTGGAAGGCGAGCGGATTGGGAAAGGGATTCTCCAGCATTTCGATCGCAGGCGGCCGGATCTATACGATGGGCGATCGTGAGTCGGGCCAGTACGTCATTGCCCTGAACCTGGCGGATGGCAAGGAGCTGTGGAGCACCCGCATCGGAGATGTTTGGGAGCCGCAGGGCTACAGCGGGCCGCGCTGCACGCCCACCGTCGACGGCGGCCTCGTTTATGTCACCGGGCCTCACGGCGATCTGGTGTGCCTGGAGGCCGACAGCGGCAAGGAAGTCTGGCACCGCAATCTGAAAGCCGATTTTGGCGGAAATGTGCCCCACTGGGGCTTTAGCGAGTCTCCGCTGGTCGACGGCAACAAACTTTTGTGCACGCCGGGCTCCGCCGACGGTGGCATCGTGGCCTTGAACAAGAAAACCGGCAGCGAAATCTGGCGATCGGTTATCCCTCCGCTCGGCGATCAAGGCCAGGACGGGGCCGCGTATTCTTCGATCGTCATCAGCAATGGCGGCGGCGTGCGGCAGTACGTCCAACTCATGGGGCGGGGCGTCGTCGGCGTGGCCGCCAAGGACGGTAAGTTCCTATGGGGATACAATCGCGTCGCCAACCGCACCGCCAGCATCCCGACGCCGCTCGTTCACGATGATTACGTGTTTTGCTCCTCAGGCTATGGCACTGGGGCGGCGCTGTTGAAGCTGAGCGCCGCCGACGGCGGCGTGAAGGCCGACGAAGTGTATTTCCTCGATGGCAAGGAATTCCAGAACCACCATGGCGGGATGATCATGCTGGGCGACTACATTTATTGCGGACATGGCCACAACGCCGGCGCGCCAACCTGCCTTGAATGGAAGACGGGCAAAACCGTGTGGCGTCACAATCGCGGCCCCGGCACCGGTTCCGCGGCGGTCGCGTACGCCGACGGCAACCTTTATGTCCGCTTCCAGAATGGCGTCATGGCGCTGATCGGCGCGGTGCCGCAGGAGTATCAGGAAAAAGGGCAGTTCAAAATTCCCGACGTCGAGCAGCCCAGTTGGTCGCACCCGGTCATCGCCGGCGGCAAGTTGTACTTGCGCGAGCAAGACGCATTGTTGTGCTATGACCTGAAATCATGAGGCGGCGACTTGCGGCTTCCGCCTACTGCTCGATCCGATACAAGTGCGTGTCAGTCCGCAGGTACAGAGCTTGGCCCGCGACGGCGGGTGAGGCCATGAAGCGGCCTTTTAGCCGGTTAACCGCCAGCTCATGGTATTTTTTGCCGGGTGCAAAGACAATGGTCTTGCCATCTTCGCCGCAGCAATAGATGCGTCCGTCGACGGCAATCGGCGAAGCTGAAAAATTTCCGCCGACGCGTTGGCGATAATGTGTTTTGCCGGTTTTGGCATCCAAACACATCACCAGGCCTCCGTCGCTCAACATGTACAGCTCGTCGCCCAGCAGCAGCGGCGACGGTTTGGCCGGCACGCCCTTGTCGGTCTTCCACGCCACGTTGCTGGCCGTGACGTCGCCGGTGCCTTCGGGCCGAATGGCAAACAGCTCGGGCAGCATGTACCCGGTACAGACGTAAACCAGCCCGTGCCCGAACACGGGCCGCGGCGCCACGGAAAAGCCGGGATGCTTGACGTGCCAAATCTCCCGGCCGCTGCGCGGATCGTAAGCATAGACCCACTCGGCGGCCGTCATGATGGCCAACTCGCGCTGCCCGTCGTGAATCACCAGGGGCGTGACGAAGGCCTTCTTTCGATCGCTGGGCTTGTCGATGACCCCCGAGCGCTCAGTTTTCCACGCCACGGTGCCGGTGTTCTTGTCGAGCGCCGCGCCGAACTGCACGTCGGTGCCGTCGCAATTGAACAACAGCAAGCCCTCGAACAGTGCCGGCGAACTGCCTGGCCCAACCTCGTGCTCCCATTGCAAGGCATGCGTTTGCCAAATGATCTCGGCGGTGGCGCTGTCGAGGCAGGCGGTACCCATCGTGCCGAAATGGACGTACACGCGGTCGCCGTCGAGAATCGGAGTCGGCGAAGCGTAACTGTTGGTGGCATGCTTCTCGATGGGCGCGTCGCGATGAAACACCTCGACGTCGTGCACGATTCGGCCCGTCTGGCCATCGACACAGATTGCTCGCAGCGAGCAGCCGTTTTCGGTCGCGGTGGTCATCCACACCGCGTTGCCCTGAATTACCGGCGACGACCAACCCTCGCCGGGAATCGCGGTCTTCCAGGCAACGTGTTCGGTTTCGCTCCAGGAAAGCGGCACGCTGGTCGAGTCCGAATGTCCTTGTCCTTGGGGGCCGCGAAATTGCGGCCAATCGTCACCTCCGCGCGCTGCGCCGGCGCCACAGAACAGGACGCAGAAAATGATCGCACAACATGTTCCACCGAGCAGGGCGGATCGCGATGGCATGAAGCACCTATGGCGGAGTGATTGGTCCAATGACGGGCCGGGGCGAATGGCGGCGATCCCTCGCGGGAGTTCCAGCATAATGGGACGGCGCAACAATCGTCAACCGGTGTGGTGCAGTGGCCTGCGGCCGTTAAAGAAGCGGGCCGAAGCACTCGAAGCTTCGGCCCGCTTGCAATTCGATCTCTGGGAAAAACCAGCCGATCAGGTGTTGTTGATGGTGTCGAACAACGTCAGGGCTTGGGCACGCAACAACAGTTCGGCGGTGCTCAAACCGTTGTCGTTCGCATCCCACAGGACGCCGTCCCTGGCACGTTGATTCGTGCGATATAACAGATCCATGACGGTCAGAATCGCATTCTCGTCGACGCCGAACGCCGCGCCGGCGGACCCCACGTTGACCGTTGCAATCCCCAGGCCATCCGCCGTAACGGCGAAGCCATAACTCGTAGCGGTGGTGCCGGCCAGACCGGACTTGGTCACGTACACCGCAAGCGCCAAGGCCAGGGTCTCGGCGTCGAGCTTCTTGGAAGCAGTCGAGAACAATCCTTGGTAGAACGTGGCTACCTGGGCGTTGGTCTTTCCGGTCAGGTTATTAGTTCCGGCGGTGCTGCCGTAGATATTGCCGAAGTTCGAGACGAGCCATGCGCTCAGCGAGGTGCTACTCGAGCCGCCGTTGAGCGCCTTGATGAGGTTCTGGCCATTGGTAGCGTTCCAGAAGGCGATCGTCGCCGTCTGGTTGCTGGCGACTGCCGAGCCGGTGACTTGTTTTTCGCCAAAGTTGTAGTTGATGCCAGCGTCACCGGAGTGCACCACGATTCCAGTGAACTTGTCGTTCGTCTTCGTGCCGCCCAACGAGCCGATCGAATCGGCTCCGTCCGTATACTCCGTCGAACTCGTTTCAGTGATGGTATACGTGCCCGGCGCCAAATTGTCGAACATGTACATGCCATTGGTGTCAGTCATCGACGATTGGCTGACCGAGCTGCCGCCGGTCGTTGTGCCGGTCAATTTAACGACCGTTCCGGCGACAACTCGCTCGTTGATTTCAATGGTGCCGTTGTTGTTGGCGTCGATGTAGACGAACCCCGTCAGCGAGCTGCCGTTAGACAACACGGCGTGCGTGCCGTCGTTGTCGGCGCTGATCAGGCGGGTTTGGGCCGAATAGAAGATATTGCTTCCTTCCGGTCCAAAATGATCGATCGCGCTG
The DNA here is from genome assembly GCA_963801675.1 of uncultured Planctomycetia bacterium. Lineage (GTDB taxonomy): Bacteria > Planctomycetota > Planctomycetia > Pirellulales > PALSA-1355 > PALSA-1355. Next base: position 3,703,778 of record CAWDFN010000001.1, on the reverse strand, counting down.
CCGCACACGAAGTCGATCTGGTAGAAGCTGTGCGGGATCGTCACGGTCAGGGTGTGGGTGCCCGCACCGAACACTGCGGTGTCGATGTCGAAGATGTTCTGCAAGTAAGCCTGCGATGCAACGAACGTCGCGCCCGGCGCCGTGTAGCTGACGAACGTGAACCGGTGCGGTCCCTCGGCCCCGTTATAAGTGAAGGTCACCTCGACGGTGTCGCCCTCATTCGTATTACCGCGCAAATCGCTGACCACCGTGGTGCCATTGATCACGTACACAACGTTGCAGATGTCGCTCAGGTCGCACTTCTCGGCATTGGCAAAGTTGTTGCCGGTGGAAGCTCCGCCGGATGCCAGGTTGACCGTGTAGTGGTCGGACAAAGTCGGCGCGGTGCGCACGAAATCAGTTGGAACCACTTCGCGCACGTTGTAAGTTCCCGCGGACAGACCGGTGAACGAATAGGTGCCGTTGGCAGCCGTCGTCATCGACGGTTCGCCCGAGTCCTTAGAGCCGTTGTTGTTCGAGTCGAGATAGATCGTCACGCCACTCATCGGGGTATCGTCGGGCGTCAGGCCGTTGCCCGTCACGTCCAAATACTTGGTCCCGCTGATGCTGCCCAACGCTTTGGTGTCGCAGTACGTAACCAGGATCGTCTCGCCGGCGGCCAACGACAGGGTTGCCGTCGCGCCCACCTTGCTGCTGCCGCCGCTGGGATCGACGATCGTCAGGCTGGTCAACGTCCACCCGGCGGGCACCAATTCGGAGACCGTGTAGGTGCCCGGAGCCAGCGTCTGATCGTTTGGCGCCGCCTGGTCGGTCAGGCTGAAGCCCGAGTAGCCGGTGCCGGTGGTGCTAAAGTTGAAGCTGGTCGGGTCGCAACTAGGATTGGTCACCTTGTCGACGATGATGTGGCCCTTCTTGGCGTCGGTGAAGGTCACCACGATCGTTTCGCCGGCGGCCAACGACAGCGTGGCGGTGTTGCCGACGCTGGTGCTGCCGCCGCTGGGATCGACGATCGAAATGCTAGCCAGGGTCCAGCCGGCCGGCACCAGTTCGGCGACCGAGTAGGTTCCCGGAGCCAACGTCTGATCGTTGGGTGCCGCCGCATCGGTCAGGCCAAAGCTCGAATAACCTGCGCCGGTCGCGCTGAAGTTGAAGCTGGTCGGATCGCCGCTGGGATTGGTGACCTTGTCGACTACGATGTGGCCGAGCTTGGTATCGGTGTAGGTGACGACGATCGTTTCGCCGGCGGCCAACGACAGCGTGGCGGTGTTGCCGACGCTGGTGCTGCCGCCCGAGGGATCGACGATCGAAATGCTCGCCAGGGTCCAGCCGGCCGGCACCAGTTCGGCGACCGAGTAGGTTCCCGGCGCCAGGCTCTGGTCGTTCGGCGCGTCGGAGTCGGTCAGGCCGAAGCTCGAATAGCCGGAGCCAGTCGTGTTGAAGCTGAAGCTGGTCGGATCGCCGCTGGGATTGGTGACCTTGTCGACGACGATGTGGCCGAGCTTGGTATCGGTGTAGGTGACGACGATGGTCTCGCCGGCGGCTAACGACAGGGTGGCCGACTTGCCAACGCTGGTGCTGTCACCGCTGGGATCGACGATCGAGATGCTGGATAGGGTCCATCCGGCCGGCACCAGTTCGGCGACCGAGTAGGTTCCCGGAGCCAGGCTCTGGTCGTTCGGCGCGTCGGAGTCGGTCAGGCCGAAGCTCGAATAACCTGCGCCCGTCGTGCTAAAGCTGAAGCTGGTGGGGTCGCCGCTGGGATTGGTGACCTTGTCAACGACGATGTGGCCGCGCTTGGTATCGGTGAACGTGACGTGAATTGTTTCTCCGGCCGCCAACGCGAGCGTGGCGGTGCTGCCGACGCTGCTGCTGTCGCCCGTCGGGTCGACGATCGAGAGATCCGTCAAATCCCAACCGGCGGGAACCAGCTCGGCGATCGAATAGCTACCCGGGTCTAACGTCTGATCGTTCGGCGCATCGGCGTCTGTCAGGCCGAAGCTCGAATAACCCGCGCCGCTCGCGGTAAAGCTGAAGCTGGTCGGGTCACCGCTAGGATCGGTGATCTTGTCGACGACGATATGACCGAGCTTGGTATCGGTGTAGGTGACGACGATGGTCTCGCCGGCGGCTAACGACAGCGTGGCCGAATTGCCAACGCTGGTGCTGTCACCGCTGGGATCGACGATCGAAATGCTCGCCAGGGTCCATCCGGTCGGCACCAATTCGGCGACCGAATAGGTACCCGGGGCCAGGCTCTGGTCGTTCGGCGCGTCGGAGTCGGTCAGGCCGAAGCTCGAATATCCTGCGCCGGTTGCGGTGAAGCTAAAGCTTGTCGGGTCGCCGCTGGGATTAGTGACCTTGTCGACAATGATGTGGCCGCGCTTGGTATCGGTGAACGTGACATGGATCGTTTCACCGGCAGCCAAGGCGAGCGTCGCGGTCGCGCCGCGCTGGTGCTGTCGCCCGTCGGGTCGACGATCGAGAGGTTCGTCAGGTCCCAGTCGGCGGGCACCAATTCGGCGATCGAATAGGATCCCGGCACCAATTGCTGATCGTTCGGCGCGTCCGCGTCGGTCAGGCCGAAGCTCGAGTAACCCGCGCCGCTCGCGGTAAAGCTGAAACTGGTCGGGTCACCGCCGGGATCGGTGATCTTGTCCACGATGATGCGTCCGCGCACCGTGTCGGTATACGTGACGTGGATGGTCTCGCCGGCGGCCAACGAGAGCGTGGCGGTGCTGCCGACGCTGGTGCTGTCGCCCGTCGGGTCGACGATTGAAAGACCCGTCAGGTCCCAACCGGCGGGCACGAGTTCGGCGACAGAATAACTTCCGGGGGCCAGGCTTTGGTCATTCGGCGCGTCGTTGTCAGTCAGGCCAAACGCCGCATAGCCGGTACCGGTGGTGTTGAAACTGAAGCTGGTCGGGTCGCCGCTGGGATCGGTGATCTTGTCGACGATGATGTGCCCGCGCTTGGTGTCGGTGTATGTGACGTGGATTGTCTCGCCGGATCCCACGTTGAGCGTGGCAGTGCCTCCGCTGCTGGTGCTGTTGCCCGTCGGATCGACGATCGAAAGGCCCGTCAAATCCCAATCGGCTGGCACCATCTCCGAAACCGAATACGTTCCCGGTGTCACCTGCTGGTCGTTCGGCGCGTCGGTGTCGGTCAGGCCGAACGCCGAATAGCCGGTGCCGGTGGTGTTGAAACTGAAGCTGGTCGGGTCGCCGCTGGGGTCGGTGATCTTGTCGACGATGATGTGGCCGGGAAGCGATGTGATGTTGCCGATGTTGCCTTTGGCGCCGCCGGAAAAGTCCGAAGTGAAATCATTTGCGAACGTCGAGTTTTCGCTGCTCACGGTGACGCCGATGTCGTGGCCTGCCCAGTAGGACGCCAAGAGACCGCCGGTGGGAACGAAGCGGAAATCGTACTGATCGGTTACGCCCACTTCCAGGAAGCCGAATCCGAGAACCTCGCCGGTCAACAGCACGCCGCTTACGGTGTGCAGCGGGTTGCCGTCGGGAGTGACCGTGCCGCTGACCGAGAAGTCGTCGCCCGCGACGCCGCTGATCAGATTGCCGCTACTGTCGATCAGGACGTGAATGTCCATGCCACGCGGAGCGGTAATGTTATGGGGCGGGCCGGAGATATCTTTAAAGCTGAGCGGCTGCGCGGTGAGATCGAAAGTATCAGCCGAGGCCGTATATTGAATATGACCGGTGCTGTCGTAGGTCATCTGCGGGTTGACCGGGGCCACACCCAGCAGAGTCAGCATCCTGCGGTCTTCCAGCGGCTCGCAGGTCGGGCGAAACGATCGTTGCTGCGGACGTTGATAGGCGCGCGGTGCCACCGACTTGCGCTGCCAGTATTTGCTCCACTGTAGAAAACTCATGGCGTTTCTCCAGATGTATGATGAATGATTGCTGTGCGCGCACCGGGTGGTGCGCTAACCTTGATTTCAAGGCCGGCCTCCTGCGCCTCAACTGATGTTCCGTTGAATCGTTTTTGCGATGTACCGCCAAACGACCGCGGGGAGCGGCGCCTTAGCGGCTATCGTCAAAGCGCAGTCAGACTAGACGGGACCGTCGCCGTAGTCGCCATGCAAGGCCGATCAGGCCCAGCCCAAGCAAGGCAAACGTGGAAGGCTCCGGCACGTTGGGGTTGTCCGTCGGGAAGGTATCGGAATAGCCATTGCCATTGTTCGAAAAAACTTGCGTGAACAGGCCCACGAATGGATTGGGATCGCCTGCGTGGTATTCCATGTGCAACAGGATCCCGGCAGTCTGTGTCCCGTAATAGCCCGGGGCCAGCACGCCACCGGTCACGTGCACGACGAATTCAAGGGTGTTTCCAAAAGCCGGACCATTGATCGTATAGCCAGCTCCTGGATCCTGAAAACCGAATTGAATGATCGTTCCCGTTAGCAAAGTGCCGTTAAACGTGGGCACGCTCAACGGACCGCCATCGCTGTTGCCGTCCATCTCGAGCGTGCCGCTCACGAGCGAACCGTTCGACTGGTTGACGACCATGGTCAGTGAAAACAAATCCAACGAGTCGAAGAGAAAGTTCTGATTATTCGGCGTAGCCGGATCGTCGAACTGTTCGGGGTAGCCCACGGCCGTTAACGTGCCGGTCCCATCACCGTTGAGCACGTAATCCACCTGGGTGTAGCTCGATTTCACGTCGCCCGGATGCGTTGAGTTGAGACCTAGCGGCGTGGCGTGCGCGGTGGTTGGTGCCAACACCGACAAGGCAACCAACGCGCAAGCAACGCTTGCGGCGTGCAGTGAAGTGCAACGCGCTGTGGATGAATGCATTAGCTGACTCCCGGTGCAAACTCGTCGCATTGGCGCGTCCCGTCTCCGACAAATCCCTTTTCCAGGTTTTGATCACTATAGTTGCTGCGAGGGGGCTGTCAACCAATTTATTTCTGTGCCCCGGGTTTTTTTCTTCTCACGCGAATCCCCCTCTGTAGATCGGGAGGCACGATTTTTTGGAGGCCGCGATGAGTCGGCCGGTGCTGCTGGGGCGGGTTCGCCTGACCGCCGCAAAAATGTGGGGCTCTGTGGTCCCATCCCCTTGCGGCAACTAGCCTTTCGCATTAACTTGCCCATTCCAAATCCGTCTCTCGAACCAAGCTGCAAAGCCCCGGCATGCAACAACACCCCGAGCCCAGCACGGCCCCGGCCGGCACCGCGTCTCTGGCTTCCCGGCCGGGCTACCCCTGGGCCGTGGTTGGCATGCTGTGGTTCATCTGCTTCTTCAATTACGCCGACCGTCAGGCCATATTCTCTGTGTTTCCCGTGCTGGAAGCGGAGTTCGGATTTTCCAAGCAGGAGCTCGGCCTGATCGGGTCGGCGTTTGCGCTGGTCTATGCGCTGACGGCGCCTGTCGCCGGTCAATTGAGCGATCGCACCTCGCGCAAACTTGTCATCCTCAGCGGCCTGTACGTGTGGAGCCTGGTCACCGGCTTTACCGCGCTGTGCTCGAAGTCCTGGCAGTTTATTTTGGTGCGCGGAGCCGAAGGGCTGGGCGAAACCGTCTACTTCCCGGCCTCGATGTCGCTGATCAGCGACTATCACTCCAAGCGTACGCGCTCGCGGGCCATGAGCTTGCACCAGACCAGCGTCTATGCCGGCACCATCGGCGGCGGCGCGCTGGCTGGTTGGATGGGTCAGCATTATGGATGGCAGTCGCCGTTCATCGTCTTGGGGGCTGCCGGCATCATCCTGGGGCTTGTGCTGGCGGCTTTCATTCGCGAGCCGCGCCGCGACGAAGCTGAACGTCAGGAGTCGGGCCGGCCGGCCGAAACGCTTGTCGAACCGCCGATGCCGATCGGCGAGTTCCTGCGTGGGCTGCTTTCTACGCCTTCGGCGTTGTTGTTGACGCTGGCTTTCCTCGGCGCCAACTCGGTGGGCCTGGTTTTCCTCACCTGGATGCCAACGTTTCTCAAAGAGAAGTTCGACCTGAGTCTTGCCGTAGCCGGAGTCTCGGCAACCGTTTTCCTGCAAATCGCCAGCATGGTCGGCGCGATGCTCGGCGGCGCGATGGCCGACTGGATGCGCTCGCGGACCGACGGCGGACGCATGTACGTGCAAGCGCTGGGGGCGATTTGCGGCGCGCCTTTCATTTTTGTCTGCGGCGATACCTTCGACCTGAACATTTTGATCACTGCGTTGATCTTTTTCGGTCTGTTTAAGGGCATCTACGATTCCAATATCTGGGCGTCGCTGTACGACGTCGTGCCGCTGTCGCGTCGCAGCACGTCGGTGGGAATGATGAACATGGTCGGCTGGATGGGGGGCGCCATGGGCGCGTATTTCGTGGGCCTGGCCGTCGACATGGGCGTCACGATGAGCGTTGCCATCGCCTCGACGGCCGTGATCTACCTCGGCGTCGCGGGGCTATTGGTATTGGCCGGCCTGCTGGCATCGCGCCGCCCGGCCGCGTCGTCTGCGCGGAGTTGATCGGCGTTTGGGCCCTAGTGAAAATCGCGCGATTGCGATCCCAGCCCGCGGACGCGCTCGGAGAGATCTCCCAACTTGCTGACCAGCACGTGGATCACTTCGCCGTGCCGCTGCAAACGGCCGTGGGCGATCAGGGCCGCGGCGGTGCGGGCCGGCCGATAAAAACGCTGCCACACATCCGGGCGGATGATCAGGTTCGCCGTGCCGGTTTCGTCTTCCAACGTCACGAACGTGATGCCCTTGGCCGTGCTCGGTCGCTGCCGCACCAGCACGATGCCGGCCACGCGGACGTGACGATCGGCCGGATGTGTCGCCAGCCGCACGGCCGGCACGACGCCCAGCGCGTCGAGCCGCGCGCGCTCGAACTGCATCGGATGGGCCCGCAGCGACAAGCCGGCCGTGCGATAGTCGGCCACCACTTCTTCCCGCGGGTCCAAGGGCGGCAGCGGCACTGCCGGTTCGTCGGCCGCCTCCGACGGCTCGAACAGCGGCAACGGTCGCGGCTGTTTTTCTTCGGCCAGTGCCTGCCACAGCGCGCCGCGCCGATCGAGCGCGAGCGACGAAAAGGCGTCGGCCCCGGCCAGCCGCGCAACCACCGCCCGGCTCAGCCGCGTGCGGCGCACGAAATCTTCCCAGCCGCGAAACGGTCCGTCGCGGCGCGCCTGCTCGATCGCCCGGGCGTGCGTTTCCGATAATCCGCTGACGCGGCGCAATCCCAATCGCAGCGTGCCTTGTTCGAGCGTGCAATCCCACTCGCTGGCGTTCACGTCGACGGCGCGCACCTCGACGCCGTGCTCGCGGGCGTCGCGCACCAGTTGGGCCGGGGCGTAAAAGCCCATCGGCTGGCTGTTGAGCAGCGCGGCGGTGAAGGCGGCCGGGTAGTAGTGCTTCAGCCAGGCCGAGACGTAGACCAGCAGCGCGAAGCTGGCGGCGTGCGACTCGGGAAAGCCGTACTCGCCGAAGCCGCGAATCTGCTGAAACACGCTGCTCGGCGAACTCGGCGCGACAGTCCGTTGGCCTGCATGCCGTCGAGCAGCTTGCTGGCGAAACTGCTCGATCACGCCCGGCCGCCGCCAGGCGCCCATCGCGCGGCGCAGCTGATCGGCCTCGCCGGGCGTGAAGCCGGCGGCCACCACGGCCAGCCGCATCGCCTGCTCCTGAAACAGCGGCACGCCCAGCGTCTTTTCGAGCACCTGCGCGAATTGCGTCGTTGGGATACGTCACCGGCTCCTCGCCCGCTGCGGCGGCGCAGATAGGGATGCACCATGTTCGCCCTGGATCGGCCCGGGGCGGACGATCGCCACTTCGATCACCAGGTCGTAAAACTCGCGCGGCCGCAGCCGCGGCAGCATGCTCATCTGGGCCCGGCTCTCGATCTGAAACACGCCCATCGTGTCGGCCCGGCAGATCATGTCGTACACGGCCGCGTCGTCCGCGGGCACCGTCGGCCAGCGTCAGCTCGCGGCCGTGTGTGCTCGCCGGACCAGGGCGAAGCATTTGCGAATCGCGGTGAGCATGCCCAGCGACAGGCAATCGACTTTCAGAATGCCCAGCTCGTCGAGATCGTCCTTGTCCCACTGGATGACGGTGCGGCCGGCCATGGCGGCGTTTTCGATCGGCACCAGTTCGCACAGCGGGCCCTGGGTCATCACCATGCCGCCGACGTGCTGCGACAGGTGCCGCGGGAAAGCCGAGCAGCTCGCCGACCAGCGCGAGCAGCTGCCGGCCGACGACGCGACTCGGGATCGATGCCCGCCTCGCGGCAGCGGTCGGCCAGCTCGGCTCGTCGTCGTGATGGCCTTCGAGCGTTCTTGGCCAGGGCGTCGACGCGATCGAGCGACAGGCCCAGCGCCTTGCCCACGTCGCGCACGGCCGAGCGCGGGCGATAGGTGATCACCTCGGCCGTCATGCCGGCCCGCTCGCGGCCGTACTTGTCGTAGAGATATTGCAGCACTTCCTCGCGGCGCTCGTGCTCGAAATCGACGTCGATGTCGGGGGCCTCGTTCCGCTCGCGGCTGATGAACCGCTCGAACAGCACGTCGATGCCGCTCGGGATCGACCGACGTGACGCCCAGGCAATAGCAGACGGCCGAGTTGGCCGCCGAGCCGCGTCCCTGGCAGAGAATGTCTCGCCGCCGGGCGAAGCGCACCAGGTCCCAGACGGTGAGAAAATAGGCCTCGTAGTGCAGCTCGGCGATCAAGCTGCAATTCGTGCTCGAACAGCGCGCGGACTTTGTCGGGAATGCCGTGCGGATAGCGCCGCCGGCGCCGCTGCCCAGGTCAGCCGCGTCAGATATTCGAGCGGCGTTTCGCCGCGGCGGGGCAAGCTCTTCGGGATACTCGTAGCGCAGCTCGTCGAGCGAAAAGGTCGCAGCGGTCGGCGATCTCGAGCGTGCGCGCGCAGCGCCTCCGGCGCGGCGGCAAACAGCGCGGCCATTTCCGCGGGCGACTTCAAGTAGCCGCTCGGCGTTGGGAAACAGCGCTTCGCCCGCCTCGGCCACCGTGCAGCCGAGGCGGATGGCCGTCAGCACGTCGTGCAAGCGCCAGCCGGCTGCGGGCGTGATAGTGCACGTCGCCGGCGGCCACCAGCGGCACGCGCGAATGCTTGGACAGCGCGACGAGCCGCGCGAGCGTCTGCCGTGTCGTCGGGGCCCTTGCAAAGCTCGGCCAGCAGATAGGCACCGGTCGCCGAACAGTTCGCGATACCGGGCCAGCGAGTCGAGCAGTGGCGAGTCGTCGCGACCGGCGGCTTCGGCATGTTTCGTTTGCGGATCGTTCGGCAGCACGCCGCACAGCAAGCCGGCGGCGTGCGCGGCGAGCTCGTCGAACGTGAGATGGAACTCGCCTTTGGGAGCCTGGCGGCGCCCGCGAGTGATCAGCCGGGCCAACCGGCCGTAGGAAGCGCGATCGGTGGCCCACAGCACGACCGAAGGGGCGTCGAGCAAGTCGATCTCGGCGCCGATGATCAGCTTCAGATCCAACTGCCTGGCGGCCGCGTGCGCCCGCACGACGCCGGCCAGCGTGTTGCGATCGGTGATCGCCAGCGCGGTGTAGCCCAACTCCGCCGCGCGCAGCGCCAGCTCGTCGGGATGCGAAGCTCCTTCGAGAAACGAGAAATTGGTTTTGCAGTGCAGCTCGGCGTAGCCCGGCCCACCGCGCATGGCGCCGGCGGACCATCCATGCGCCGCGGCCGCTTACTGGAAGGAGGAAGATCGGGCATTGTTGCGACTGACTCCTTAGCAAACTACCCTAAACTCCAATCCTCGGGGTAGCACCGACAACTTGTTGTCGGTGCTGCGAAGCAACAAGAGGCGTTTGATGAAGGCTGCGCCCCTCATCAAGTCCTCTTGTCCCTTCGGGACCCAGACAACAAGTTGTCTGGGCCACCCAACCCCAGCCGTTCGTTGCTTGCACTTGCATATCCTCCTCACGCGAACTCGCCGTGCAGAAACCATTTGCCGCTGTTCAATTGCCGGAACATCCAGAAGCGTCCGCCGCCGCTGGTTTCGACCTGGTAGTAGTCGCGCCGCACGCAGCGGGCGCGCCACCAGCCGGTTTCGATCCGCTCGGGCCCCCAGGCGCGGACGATCCGCTCGTCGCGTCCGGCCAGGCGAAATTTCACCGGCGGGCCTTCGGGCGCTACCGACACCACCGACAGCGGCACCGGTCGCGGCTCCAGAAACAGCGGACGATCGCCGGCGATCATCGGCTGGCCCGACGCGCCGCCGTGGCCCTTGCCGCGAGTGGTGCGGCGATTTTTGCGTGCGCCGCGGCGAGTCGTCAGGCTGGAAAGCGGGCGATACTGGCAGGCGAACTCGGGCTGGGCGCTGGCCAACAGCCAAGGCCTGAGCACCGCTTGCGGGCCCAGTCGATTGCTCAACCGATCGACCAGGGCCGCCACGGCTCGCGGCGCTTCGCGCTGCCGCGATTGCTCGTCGACGAAAATCTCCTGCTGGCGAAATTCCAGCCCGTCCATCTCCAGCACCGTGACGCGAATCGCCGAGACCGGCTCGCGAAATCGCAAAGTCTCGAGCTTCAATCGCGCCAGCTCGCTCACGTGCCGCGCGTTGGCGCTGGGCCGATACAAACCCACAATGAAGAACCTGTCCGAGGACCGTCGGGGACTGTCCCAATTTTGCGCAGTCTTCGGAGCAGGGCACCGTGGATCACGCGGCAGCGTGAGCCATGGTCGGGACTGTCCCCCTCTCCCCGGCCCGCACTCGAAGCGGCACTCCAGCCGCAACATTCCGCGTCGCTGGCGGGCCAGCGCGTTGCACGCGCGGGCAATCAATTCCATGAGCGCGAAATCGATCATCTCTCGCCGGGCGGTGGCATGCTCCAGCGGCCACTCGAACTGGCACACGTCCGGCAACGCCCGGGCCGTGATCGCCTCGGCCGCGGCACCGGTGGCCCGATCGAGTTTTTCCAGAACGCCGGGCCCAAAGCGAGACAAGAGCGTAGCGCGGGGTAATGCGGCCACCTGCTCGATGCGCCGCAATCCCAGCTCGGCCAGCAGCCCGCAGGTTTCCTCGGGCAGTCGCAAAGCTTCGACCGGCAAGGGGGCAATCGCGGCCCACGTCTGACCCGGGGGCACGACGACCGGCACGCCGATGGCCGACAGGATCGCTTCCGCGTCACGCGACTCGCCGATCATTTCCAGATCGGCGAAGTGGGCCATGGCCCAGGCGGCCCCTGGCGTGTCGGCGATCGCCACGCGCGCCGTGAAACCCTGCTCGCGAAATTCGCGCGCCACGCGACGCGCCAGCGCCCGCTCGCCGCCGAACAACGAGCCCAGGCTGCTGGCGTCCAGCAGCAAGCCTTCTGGCTGCTGGCCTTTGTCGCCTTCTTCCTTTTCGTTTTCCTTTTCTTGATCAAAGCCCACGCTGGGGCTGAAACGCTGGCACCACTCGGCCAAGTCCGCCAGTGCCAAGCGATCGGCCAGCGGATCGTGCATTTCCAGATGCAGCGGCTCAGCGGCCTGGGATTTTGTCTGTTGTAATTTTGTTCGTTTGGATTCCTCGCGTGCCCCGCCGTGCGCGAAATCGGCCAGCGCCGTGGCTTCGGCCAGGGGCATGCCTGCGCGGATGCCGGCGGTGTGCCGCGGATCGTCGTCCCAGGGTCCGGCGGCCGCGGCGGCCAGCGCCGGGCAATAGGCCACCACGCGCGCGCTGCGCGCGGCGTGCCACTGGTAGAGCACGACCGCGCGCGAGCTAAGCTCCGCGCGAGTGGCGGCGAGTCTTTGCAGCGGCCAATTCGGAAGCCAGATGCACAGCGCGCGTTTCATGTCTCGGGTCCCGTCGCTCGAGCAGGCGATCTTCTTGGCTATCGGCTTCTTGGCTATCGGTTGTACGTTCGCGGATGTCCCACTCGATCGCTCCGCCGGCCTGGCCGTGCGCGAGCGCAACAGCGTGACGCGCACGCGGCGCTCGCGTCGCGCCGTCGGTTGCCCTCTGGGTGACTGCCCCGGCGTGCCATCGTGCGGCTGGGCGATCGGTTCGACCAGCAATCGTAACTCGGCCCAGGAGGGCTCGTCGCGCGCCCGCGGGTCGCGTACCAATAATCCCAGCACGCCGCTCGATTCGGCCGCCAACTGCCAACGCCTAAGCGTGTGGTCGTCTTGTTCCGCCGGCTCGCACCACACCGCCGCCACGCCGCGAGTGCGCAGCACCTGGTCCAAGGCCCAAGCGTGATCCATCTCGCACTCGGGCCGCACCACGATTAGTTTTTCCAGATCGATTCCCAGGCGGACCGCCGCGGGTGGATAAAACAGCCGCCTGCGATCGACCACCACCAGCGCCCCACCCCCGACGGCAGCCTGGCCGGCGGCGATCAAGGCCAGCAAGCCCGCCCCGCTGCCCGGCCCCCCCAGCCACTCGACCAGCGTGCCGCGTCGCAAGCCCCGCTCGGGCAGCAGCCGATCCAGCGGGCCGCAGCCGCTGGAGATCACCCCCTCGGCAACCGGCCGCCTGGCCCCTTCCAGCCGCCGCACCTGCTCGGCCAGCGCCGCGACCACCTCAGCGATATCCCGCGAATGGCAGGGCAAGGCCATGCTAGCACTCCTGGTTCTTCTGGTAGTGTACATATGTATAATACACGTGGGGCTTTGTCAAGGAATCCTTTTCTGTCCAGAAAAGAGATTTCCTGTCAAGAAATGCCGTTTTGGCAGGGATTCTGGAAGCGAACCCGCGAGAAAGTTTCTCGTCGAATATTTCGGCGAGGGAGGTGGGTCGTGATTAGGCGGCAATTTGTGCTGGCGATTCTCGCGGGGTTAGTCCAAATAGCTGAATTCGGGATGGATATACATTGCTCCGGTGTCGGGATCGAATTCAAAGCACTCCCGAGTCGTAAACTCGCCAGACCGGCATGCTGCGCGATATTGAATTATTCCGACCAGAAGGAACATTTTCTTGCCATCTCGAATCGCCTGAGAGTTCTTCCGTTCTACTTTGGACAGGAATCGAAATGGGCACTTGACGCCTGGCAGGATGGAGAACGATTGCGGCTTTATCGCAACTTCCTCAAACGCAGAGTCAATCTGGTCTTTGGTTTCCTGATCCGCGCCTGCTCCCGTGGGCCTATCTGTCACGAATGGCAGAAAACCGCACCCGGTGATGATACCCGGAACGCTTCCGAAGTTCTTTGCAGTAACGCGGTATTTGGCGATCGGTTTGTCAAGGTCGATCTTGGAGGACAGCATACAAACCCACGGCCTCTGCTCGCTTCGCATTTGTTCAATGGTGGCCTCAGCGAACTTAGTGCTCATTGCAGCCGCGCTAGCGCTTCTTCTGGCGGCATTGGTCGCGTATCGCGTCATCTTGACGCCGGTGCGCATATAGCGGGCCTGCTCTCGCATGGCTGCCAATTGCTGGACGCCTACCCATGCGAGAACGCCAGTAAACAAAAGCGTCTGTCTTGCTTCAGATGGAACTGGAATTTCCGGGTGTTGGGGTTAGCATAACCCTTGAACCTGGAGGATTCCATGAGTCGCGAGCGCAAGTCGGTAGCGGGGCCAGAGAAGTTGGCTATTCTGCGGCGGTACCTGGTGGAGAAGGTGCCTATTTCGGATCTCTGCGATCAGCATGGTCTGCAGCCAAGCCAGGTCTATTACTGGCAGGCGCAACTGTTTGAGCACGGCGCGAGCATCTTCGAGCGCAAGACGGGTCGCAAGGCCAGCGCCGAGAGCGCCAAGGATCGAAAGATTGAGAAGCTCGAATCGACGCTGGCGCAGAAGGAGCTCAAGCTGGCCCAGAAGAACGAAGTCATCAGCGAGCTGATGGAGGAGAACGTCCGCGCAAAAAAAGCCAGTGGGGAACTCTGAAAGGCAACTGGGTTCCCCACGACACGCGCGACGCCGTGGTCGATTACGTGAAGCGCTGGACCGCTCGGGCCGAGCTGCCGGCGAGGCGATTGCTTGGCTGGCTGGAGTTGGCCACTAGCAAGTTCCACCAGTGGCAGAAGCGCTACGGCCAGCCCAACCAACACAATGGCCGTGCGCCGCGCGACGGCTGGCTGGCGGCCTGGGAGAAGCAGGCGATCTTGGACTATCACGATCAATATCCGTTGGAAGGCTATCGGAGACTGGCGTTCATGATGCTGGACGACGACGTGGTGGCAGTCAGCCCATCCAGCGTGTATCGCGTGCTCAAGCAAGCGGGCCGACTCGATCGAAAGTGGCAAAAACCCTCGAAAAAAGGGACGGGATTCGTGCAGCCCCTGGGGGCGCATGAGCATTGGCATGTCGACGTCTCGTATCTCAACCTGGGCGGCACGTTCTACTATCTCTGCTCCCTGTTGGATGGCTACAGCCGGTTCATCGTGCACTGGGAGATCCGCGAGAGCATGACCGAACGCGATATCGAGACGATCGTGCAACGCGGCCTGGAGAAGTTCCCCGACGAACGGCCCCGCATCATCAGCGACAATGGCCCGCAGTTCATCGCCAAGGATTTTAAGGAGTTCATACGGCTGACGGGCACGACGCACGTGCGCACCAGTCCCTACCATCCGCAGAGCAACGGCAAGCTGGAACGTTGGCACGGCACGCTCAAGGGCGAGCGGTTCCGCCTGGCGGCGCCAGAAACGCTGGACGAGGCGCGACGCGTGGTGGCTTCGTTTGTGGCGCACTACAATGACGTGCGTCTGCACAGCGCGATCGGCTACATCACGCCGGCCGACAAGCTGGCCGGGCTGGAGCACGCGATCTTCGCCGAGCGCGATCGCAAGCTCGAATCGGCTCGCGCGTTGCGTCGGCAATCGCGGCGTTCCGTGCCCGAGACGTTGTCAACCGCTTGCGAAACGGAACGCAGAGAAAGGCTAGCGGGAGTCCAGGGGGCCGGCAATGAGGCCCCTTGGTCGCCCGAGCCGTTGACCATCACAAATTAACCAAGCCCGCCGAGGGCGAAACTCAACAACCCCAACTCGCTAACACCACCGTCCCGAAATTCCGATTCACGCTGAACCAAGACACGTCAAGGCAGCGTTGGCGATGGCCCACCCGTTGGCCGACGAGTCGCCATTGTGATTAGCGCGTTCGTCGCTATGCAGTTTATCTGCCGTTTTGGGCTTCGTTTGATTGAACGGAATAGGGGCAGGATCGGTCGCGTCGCCATTGCTTTCGGATGGTGCTGTTTTTTCACTGCCGACGTTCTCTTGTTTTTGAGTGGATTCCGCTGGAGTTGGGGGTGGTGGCTGTGATTCCCGGAGTTTCCCAATCAGGTCCATGGTTTTGTTTTGTGCTGCAATTGATTTCCCCTGAATGTCCACGATTCGATCAAGCACCGATGCAACAATCAGCACTCCCGAAACCATGACAATCATCGAACACGTTAATACAAACTGCACATTTTCAACCCGCGTTGGAGTGCCCGCCCTAGATAAGTAATCGAGGACAACAATCATGAGCGCTGGCAAATACAAAAACAGCGATACCCAAGGCGGGACTCCCATAAGCCCGAGAAGGCCACTTGCCACGAAGAGCGCCGGAGGGCCCCACACCCGAACGATATTCAGGGTGATCGCAGTTTCTTTGGGGCTCTTGGCGATTCTGGCTAGCGCGGCGACTGTCGCGACCACTGCGGCGACCACTGTTGCGAACTTGGTAACAATATCAAGGCTGTCGGACACTTGTTGCGCCTTTGCGGTTATCTGCTTCTTGATGGCGGAGCTTTATGATTGAAGTCGGTGCTTTGGGGGTATTGCGTAGATGCGAACCAGCGATATGAATCTACTGTCAGCCAATACATGGGACAAATCTTTTCCGCCGTTTAATCGGCCGCGCAGCCCTATGGCCGTGCGTCGAGTCTTGGCGGGGCTCCGGCAGATTGCCGGATTAGCTGCCCTTGGCGTTGCGCCCAGTGGCTTTGGACAGGCAATCCCTGATCCACTCCGAAACGCTCAAGCCAGTTTTCTTGGCGGCTTGCTCGTAGGCTTTGCGCTCCCCGACTGTCAGGCGCAGTTGGAGCATTTCGCTACGCACGCGGTCGGGCGACTTTCGCGGTTGGCCTTTGGGATTTGCCATATCGACAATTGTACTGACAAGAAATATTCTTGCAACCCCATTGACGTACCTACAATTGTAGGTACAATTAAGGCAGTGAAGAAAAGACTGCCAAAACAAGGGATGCAAGAAATGGACGCCAGACAGCAACGTGGTTTAGAAATCGCCGCAGTTTTCAAGATCACCCAAAAGGGCAAAGTGTGGATCGTGCCGTCCCAATCGGGAAACGGCAAGTATACGGTTTGCCCCGACAAGGAACAGCCGCATTGCAGTTGCCCGGACCACGAAGCCGGTTTCAAGTGCAAGCATATCTTCGCTGTCGAATACGTGATTCAACGCGAGTTCGCGTTCAACGATCAAGGCGAAGCGGTTGGCGAAACGGTCACGCAATCCATGACCATCAGCCAGACCGTCAAGCGCACGACCTACCAACAGAATTGGCCGGCCTACAACAAAGCGCAGGTCAACGAGAAAGACACGTTCCAAGTTCTGCTGAAGGAACTGTGCGCCGGAATCACCGAAGCGGTCGAGCAGAAGCGCGGTCGGCCGCGAATCGTCCTGTCCGATGCAATCTTCTCTGCCGTGTTCAAAGTCTACTCGACCGTCTCGGGCCGGCGCTTCATGTCGGACCTGCGCGATGCGCACGGCAAGGGCCATATCAAGCGCCTGCCGTCTTATGGCTCCGTGTTCAACGTGCTGGAATCGGAAGCCACGTTTGAAATCTTGAAAGCACTTGTGGTCGAAAGCGCCAAGCCGCTCAAGGCCCTGGAAACTAGCTTCGCCTGTGATTCGTCGGGCTTCTCAGGCTGCCGGTTTGATCGCTGGTACGACAAAAAGTATGGCGAGATTCGCAGCAAGCGGGCATGGGTCAAGATTCACGCGATGTGCGGCGTAGTGACCAACGTCGTTACGGCCGTTGAGATTCACGAGCAAGAGACCAATGACTCGCCGCAGTTGAGGCCCCTGCTGCGCACGACTGCCAAGGGATTCGATGTCAAAGAGTTGTCGGCCGACTTGGCCTATTCGTCGAAAAGCAATCTGGAAGCCATCGACGCGGCAGGCATCAAGCCGCTGATCCCGTTTAAGTGCAACTCCAGCCCCGCCAGCGGTGGCGTGTGGGCGAAGATGTATCACTACTTCCAGCT
The DNA here is from genome assembly GCA_963801675.1 of uncultured Planctomycetia bacterium. Lineage (GTDB taxonomy): Bacteria > Planctomycetota > Planctomycetia > Pirellulales > PALSA-1355 > PALSA-1355. The sequence continues at coordinate 3,686,676 of CAWDFN010000001.1, read as the reverse complement.
TCACCGGGAAGAATTCGACGCCCGCTACCACTTGCGGTCGAACGTCGAATCCACGTTCTCGATGATTAAGGCGAAGTTCGGCGACTCGGTTCGCAGCAAGACGGACGTTGCCATGCGGAACGAAGCACTGGCGAAAATCCTTTGCCACAATATCTGCTGCCTGATCCAGTCGATTCACGAATTCGGCGTCGATGCAAAGTTCTGGAATGAGCCAATGCAACTGGCCGCGCCCGAACTGCCGCCGACGCGGCCATCGTGGGTCTCAGGCAAAGCGCCGAAAAAAATCGAGGAAACAAACGGACACGGTTATTTGGACAGAAATTGCGGTTGTACAGAAAGTGCCCCGAACTGATGGATTACTTGACAAAGCCATACACGTGGCAAGATGAACCCGAGCTTTTTTGGCAGGGGCACTTGAGAACGCGAATCGCGCCGAGGAATTCGGCTACTTAACTGCCAGTTCGACGTCTAGCTCGCCTTTTTTTCCGGCTTGTCGAGTTCGCGGCGGCGGGCGTTGGCTTTTTTGATGAGCTCGGCGTCGCGCGATTTGGGGGCGGCGGTGGCGGCGGATTCGACCAGAGACGCGGCCAGGTCGTCGCGATGGTCTTTCTCGGCCTGGTCCAACAGTTCTAGCGCGGCGGAGGCAATCTGATGGGACGTGGCCGAGTTGGTGGGGGTCGCGCTGCACTTGGACAATGCGGCACTCTTCAGCGACAGGGCGTCGACGTCGAACCACAGGGCCAGTTCGTCGATCGCGGCCAGCGCGACCCGCGGGTCGGGGGCACTTGTGGCCCAGCGCGAGGCTTGCGCCAACAGCGCATACTGATCGGCCGACTCGTCCGCCGTTCGGGCAGCCGCAATCAGACTCGCGGCTAATTCCGACTTGCGCTGCGTGGATTTGGCCAGTCCGATCTGCGCGGAGAACTGTTTGTCGATGCGATCCACGGCCTCGGCCAATGCTCGGCGCTCGGGCACGTTCTCGCGATCGATGGCCGGCGACGGGCGGTCGAGGAAGGGGAGCAATTCGTCGACGTCCACGCCCGACGCGGCCGCCGACGCCCACAATTTCCGCACCGCCGCGCGGTCGCCCTGAGGATCGACGGCTTGAAATGCGCCGAAAAAAACCTGGGCGTCCGGCGATTTTTCGTCGGTGCCGAAAGTGGCGATCTCGACGGCCAACTTCACGGGCATGGTGGCTAGCGTGTAATTGCGGCGCGAGCCTTCGATAAACAGCGCCACACTCTCGGGCCCCGTTTCGATGACCGAGACGATTGCGTCATCGAAGTGCAGCTCGTCGGTCGGTTGCAGTCGTTTCAACCCGCCGCGCACCGCTGAGAAAAAGCGACTCACCTGGGCGCGCAACGCCAGCAGTCGTCTTACCTGCTCTCGCTGGGCCTGAGTCTGGGCGTGTTGTTCGGCAAGAGCGAGTTGGCCCGAGGCTCGATCGAGCTCGCGCACCGCAAGCGCCACGCGCGCGAGGTTCATCGCTCGGCGAAACGCGGGGGGCGCAAGCATTGCGGGGCCGTTCTTGTCGGAGGGGATTGCTTCGGCAGGCACATTGAGCGGCGGCGGCTCGGGTGGCGACGGACTGGTTGTAAGCGGTTTCGGTTTGTCTGGCGTTTGCGATGGCCAGTTGTTGTCTGCGCTGGCGGCGGGCGCGGGATCGGGCACGGTCGGCTCTCGCTTGGGCTCAGCGGGCGGTGAAACCGGCGACGGCTCGAATGGTGACGTGCTGGCGGCTTCGCCCGGCGCGGGTTCGGCGGCGGGCGACGGAGCGTTCGCGTCGGCAGCCATCGTCTTTAAGGAATCTCGGCCGCCTTGCATAGTCCACAAAGCAAAACCGCCGGCCGCCAACAGCGCCGACGCCAACATGAAGCCCAACGCGACTGGCAGCGTCGACCGCCAGGCGGAGTGCGGCGGGACGCTTTGCAGCGTGAGAGGAATCTCGCGGTTTTCTTCCCACAGCGTGGACGACACGACGATCGGCGATTGCCCGACATTGGGCGTTGAATCGGAGACGCTCGATTGTGCTTCGTTGCGAACAATCGGCTTGGCGACGGCCAGCGGTGCCGCGACGACAGGCATTGCGACGGGTTTTGCGACGGGGGCCGCGTCCGGAGTCACGGCAATGATCCGCGAGATGCGAATCGATTGTGGGGTTGCTCCCTCGCGAAGCGCCGCGTCATATCGCGCGCGGTTGGCCGGATCCAACAGACACTGCTTCGCGATGGCCAACTCGGCCACAACGAGTCGGCGCATTTCTTCTTGCGCAGGCGTGGCGATGCGGTCGATGCGCGCGTGGGCGGCATCCACCGCGGCGGCGATCAAGCGCGGATCGGCCTCGAAAAGTTCCAGGCCGAGCAGCCGATAGTAGTTGGCCGCGGCCCGGCCGCCTTCGATTCCCAGCCAGTCGCGAAATGGGTCGAACGATTCTGCCACGGAATTCACTCAAAACGGGTTTGCCAACGCGCAATCGCGAATGGTTATCTTACCCGCGCGAATCGTATCACGCGCGTTGGGCAGGGTAAAGGGCCACGTGCCGGGTGCCACTGGCGTCTCGCCAGTGAACGCCGCGGAAGAACGAAGCACTGGCAAAATGCCAGTGGCACCCCACTTGACGTCAAGCACTCTTCATGTCGTCAGGCGTTTCGCTTGGCCTCCAGGGCTTCCCAGCGTGCGTAGAGCTGGTCGATCTCGGCTTGCGCGGATTCGAGCTGCTGGCAACAATTTCGCAGGGCAACGTGATCGGCCATGACTTGCGGATCTTCGATGCGCCGCTGGTGTTCGTGAAGCGAGCGATCGCAGGCCGCGATTTTTTCCTCGATCTCATCCAGTTCGCGCTGTTCCTTATAGCTCAGCCGCCGCGACGTATCGGCGGGTCTTTTCGACGCGCGCGGCGTGCGCCTCGATGGTTCGTTCTCGGTACGTTCACCTTGCGCGGTTTGCCACTGCGCGAAATCGGCGAAGGTCCGCGCCGGACTCGCCGTCAAGCGCCACGATGACGTTGGCGACGCGATCGAGCAGGTACCGGTCGTGAGTCACCAACACCAGGGCGCCCGTGAAGTCCAACAGGCTTTCTTCGAGCACTTCCAGCGACGGAATGTCCAAGTCGTTTGTCGGCTCATCAAGCAGCAGCAAGTCAGCCGGACGAAGCATCAGCCGCGCGATCAACACGCGGGCTTGCTCGCCTCCGGAAAGTCCGCCCACGGGGCGCGCCAGCTGCTCGGGCTGAAACAAAAACCGCCTGGCCCAGGCCACGACGTGCATCGGCCGGCCCTGATAGAGGACGTTGTCTCCGTTGGGCGACAGCGCGTTGCGCAGCGACTGGTCGGGGTCGAGCTGTTGGCGATTCTGATCGAACTCGACGGTGCGCAGATCGGCGGCACGCTCGATCGTGCCGGCATCTGGCTGCAATTCTTCGCACAGCAACTTGAGCAGCGTTGACTTTCCGCTGCCGTTGGGGCCGAGCAATCCGACCTTGTCGCCGGGCGAGAGCGTCAAATCGAGCCCGCTGAAAAGTTGCCGGCCGCCGAGTTGCTTGGCAAGGCCCTTGGCCACCAGCAGCCGATTGACTTTGCGCCCGGTGGCCGAAAAGTCGATGTCGACGGAGCGGTTCTGGGCGTTGCGAAAACTGACTTCGGCTAGCTCGCCTTGCAGTTGGCTGGCCCGCTGGATGCGCGACGCCGACTTCGTGGTTCGAGCCTGGGGGCCGCGCTTGAGCCACTCGACCTCGCGGCGGACCTTGTTGGCCAGCACGCTCTGCTGCTGGGCCTGGCCGGCCAAAAACTCCTCGCGCTTGGCCAGAAAGTCGGCGTAGGTTCCGTCGACGCTGAAATAGCCCTTGGGATAACAGCGGTTGATCTCGACCACGCGCCGCGTCACGTTCTGCAAAAAGTAGCGGTCGTGGCTCACCAGCAGCACGGCAAAATCGGCGCCGATGAGCAACTTCTCCAGCCACAGAATGCCCTCGACGTCCAAATGGTTCGTCGGCTCGTCGAGCAGCACCACGTCGGGCTCGGCGATCACCGTTGCGGCGATGGCCAAGCGTTTGAGCCAACCACCCGAGAGTGTGCCAACGCGCGACTCGCGATCGGCAAAGTTCATCTTGGCCAGCATCGTGCTCACCCGGGTGTGGCGGTCGCTGTCGTCGAGGTGCAAATCGGCCAGAGCGGCCAGCAGCACGTCTTCGATGGAGAGCGCGGCGTCAAAACGGTCTTCTTGTGGCACGTAACCCAGCCGAGCCCCTTTGCGCAGCGAGCGCGTGCCGGAGTCGGCAGCTTCGATGCCGGCCAGAATTTTCAGCAGCGTCGACTTGCCCGAGCCGTTGGGGCCGATCAGCCCCAGTCGCTGGCCCTCGACCAGTTCGATCGAAATGTCGGTGAACAACGGCCGCTGGCCGAACGATTTGCCGAGCGACTGACCACTGAGTACGAGAGACATGCGTGGTGCGTAAAACAAGGGGCAGGGAGAAGAAGTCGGGCCTGAGGGGTTTTTGACGCAGGCCTTGGCGCCAGGGTCAATTTTCGCACATCGTATGGGAGATGCGCAAGGCCAAAATGAGGCCAGACAGGCACTGTTGGGCTAGCCAGCAGTGGCACGCGTGAAGAATGCCATCGGCACTCGGCGGTGGAATTCTATTTTACCGTTGCTTTGCTGGCGTTGAGGTCGAAATAGCGGATGCCCTTGGCGTTGACTTTCCGCTTGTAGACTTTGTTGGTGCAGGTGACGTAGAGAATGTCGAGGTTGGGACCCGCGAAAGCGGCATTCGACAGCCAGGCGTTCTGCGGCTTGTCGATCACGCCGATCAAGCGGCCGGTGGGATCGAACATCTGCAACCCCAGGTGGGTCGTGACGTAGATCCGGCCCAGCGAGTCGATGGTCATGCCGTCGGCGCCGCTGTCGAGCTTGCCGCTGGGCACGCGCATGGTGTAGTAGGGCTGGCGGAAGCTCAGGCCGCCGTCCGCATCGACGCGATAAGCCCACAGATTCGCACTCTTCATGTCGGCCACGACCAGCGTCCCCTGATCGGTCCACAGCTTGAGCCCGTTGGGATATCCGAGACCGCGGTCGACGATGCGCTTCTCGCCTTTGGGCGGGATGTACCAGACCTGGTGGTTTTCGGGATCGGTGAAATACACCCCGCCAGCGCGGGTCACTACGAGGTCGTTGCTTTTGACGTCCTCGGCGATCGGCGTGTCCTTGCCGGAGGAGTCGTAGGCCACGATCCGCTTCTTGGCGTTCTGGCATCCGTAAAGCCGGCCGTCGGGCCCGAATATCAGGCCGTTGGTGCCGAAGCTTTGATCGACAAACACCTCGGCCTTGCCCTCGGCGTTGAGCCGATAAATCTTGCCGCGAAAGACGTCGGTGAAATACAGATTGCCCGTCAGGTCGACCGCCGGACCCTCGGTGAACGCGAAACCTTCGGCCACCAGTTCCCACTTCTGGCCGTCGATGAGCACGTCACTGAGCCGAAAGTCCTGGGCCGCAGCCAATGACGGTAGACCGCAAAGCAAAGCTACCAGCGCGATTTGAATTCCGCGGATCATGTCGCAGGTTCCTGCCAAGAGGTGATCGGTCATAGGGAACACTTGCCGCCAGCTACTTTGCAGCCTGGGCCGATACGACGTCTTGCCACAGCCAGCGGAGCGAGTCGGGCAGGATCGCGCCGCCGTGCTTGCCGTTGTGGGCGCCGTCGCCGAAGTCGAACTGGTAGTCGTAGCCGGTCAACTTCAACGCGGCCGCCATGTCTTGATTCGCCAGCGGCCAATTGCCATGTACGTTGTCGAGATCGCCCGAGCCGTCCTGCAAGAAGACGCGGATCGGCTTGCGCTCGGTCTTGCGAATCAGCGCCGGATAAATGTGCCCGCCGCGAATGTTCGTGAAGCTGCCAACGTGGCTGAGCACTTTGCGAAACGCGTCGGGCCGCTCCCAGGCTACCGTCCACGCGCAGATTCCGCCAGAGCTGATCCCGCAAATGGCCCGTTCCTCGGGCTTGTCGGTGAGCTTGTAGCTCTTGCCGACCTCGGGCAGGATTTCCTTCAGCAGGAACTCGGCATACTGCGGGCTCGGCGTGTCGTATTCGAAACTCCGATTCACGCGCGGCTTCTCATCGGCTCCGGTGGCCGGAACGACGCCCGGGTTGATGAAGATTCCAATCGTGACCGGCATTTCCTTCTTGTGGATCAAATTGTCGAACACGATGGGCACGCGAAAGTCCTTTTTCACGTCGACGTAGTTGCCGCCGTCCTGAAAGACCATGACGCAGGCCGGCTTCGCCGCGTCGTATTGCTTGGGCACGTAGACCCAATAGTCGCGCTCCGTTCCGCCGAACACCTTGCTGGTCCAGTGATGCTGCGTCACGACCCCTTCCGGCACGCCGTCGTGACGCTCCGAGTCGGGGCCATGCTTATAGTCGTCGGCCGCCTGCAAGCTGGCGGCGGCCAGCGCCGTTAGCAGGCCCAGCGAAATGCGCGAAAGAAGTTGTTTGCGGTCCATTCCAGTTGCCTTTGCGAAGAGTTTTGCGATTCCAGTTTGTGGGTTTAGTTTTATGCGACTTTTGCATTCACTTGCCGGTCGTCGGTAGGACTTTCAAGCCGGGCACGCCCAGGTCCAGGCGGAACAAGCCTCCCTTGCCGCCTTCGGGACCGAGGCCGCCGGTGACGAACAGTTGGTCGAGCTTGGGTCCGCCGAAGGCCACGTTGCTGGTGGTCACGTTGCCGCCGGGATAGCGGGCCAATAGCTTTCCGCTGGGGCTCAACACCTGCACCTGCCGCATGCCGTAGTGGGCCACGTACAAATTGCCGGCGGCGTCCAGGCACATGCCGTCGGGCTGATTGTCGATCTGGCCGGCCGAAGGATCCTTCGTCGGCAGAGTTGCGAAGACGCGTCGCCCTTCCAGGCGGCCGGGGCTGCGCACTTCGTACACCAGCACGCGATTGTGCTTGCTCTCGGCCAGAAGCAGTTTCTTGCCATCGGGCACAAGCACGATGCCGTTGGGGAACGCCAGTCCACTGTCGCACAGGTGGGTCTTGCCCTGGCGGTCGACGTAGTGCACCGTGCCGATCGGTTCGGCGTCGCTCGATCCGCCAGGATCGCTGAAATAGAAGCCGCCGTTGGGCGTGTCAAGCGTCAGGTCGTTGGGCCCGCGCAGCGGCTTGCCGTCGCACGACTGTGAGGCCGGCTCGAGCATCTTGCCGTCGGCCGACAGGTGCAGCATGGCATGACGGCTGGCGTCGCACACCAGGTGCGTCCCGTCGGCCAGAATCTTGTGGCCGTTGGGCGAGCCGGTTTCGGCCCACACCTCCGATTTACCGTCCAGCGTGAACCGCACGATTTGCGTGCCCTGCGAAATATATCCGCGTCCTTGGGCATCGAACACCACTCCCTCGCAGTAGTGATCGACTTCGAGCACGAGATTCGCTTTGACTCCGTCGGCCGCCGGCAGATCGGCAGCCGCCAGGACCTGGCCGCGCGTCGTGATGACGATGGCTAGGATTGGTATAATGGAATACGAAGCGCGATGATGCGGGGCGGGACGGACGATGCGAATCTTCATGGTGCTGCGTGGCGACTGGTGGGTGTGGCGGTCAACAATGGCGGGCAGTGCGGGCAGCCGCGTGGCTGCCGCCGCAAGGCAGGTCCAAGCTAACCGGGCGGTGGGCTGCTGGCAAGCATCTGGTTCGGCGGCCAGCGGACTGTTTTTCGGCGGGAATGGAGCGAAAGACACGGCAAGAACAGCGGTGGGCGGCCGCTTTGGATGGTAGATTTTACAGAGGCGGTTGGCACGCAGGCCGAAGCGTCTTGCTCGCCAACAGACATTCAGCCATTCCTTGAATACCGACCCCATGCGTCTTCTGACCTATAACATCCACAAGGGGATTGGCGGCCGCGATCGGCGCTACGACATCCAGCGGGTCATTGACGTGATCGAGGAGGAGAATCCCGATCTGATCTGCCTGCAGGAAGTCGACCACAACGTCCGTCGCTCCCGCTACCACGATCAGCCCCACCTGCTGGCCCAGCACTTCAACGCCGTGGCCGACCAGCGGCAGACAACCGTGCGGCTCAAGACGGGCGGGTACGGCAACCTGATTCTGTCGCGGTGGGCCTTTCGCTCGGGCCATCAAATCTCGCTGCGATTCAACTCGAAGAAGCCGCGCGGGGCCCAACTGGTCGTCGTCGAGACGCCGGAAGGCCCGCTGCAACTGGTGCACTGGCACTTGGGCCTGGCCGAGAAGGAACGGCACTGGCAGGTCAACCACCTGCTGTCGCACCATCTGTTTCGCGAAGCGGGCAATCTGCCGGTGCTCGTCGCCGGAGACTCCAACGACTGGCGCAACACGCTGGTCAACGGACCGTTTGCCCGACACGGCTTCGCCCAGGTCACGGCCCCGATATCGCGGTTCCGTTCGTTCCCGGCTTACTTTCCGATGGGCTCGCTCGACAAGGCCTTCTGCCGCGGCGACGTCTTCGTGCGCAGCGCCCGAGTGGTGCGCAGCGCCCTGGCGAAGCGGGCCAGCGATCACCTGCCGCTGGTGATCGATTTCCATCTCTCGCACGCCCACCTGACCGCCGCCAACAACGGCCACGCCGAGAGCCACGGTCACGTGCATCATTGACGCGCTGCGAACTCGGGTGCCACTGGCATCTTGCCAGTGCTTCGTCAATTCTTGGGATTCACTGGCAAGATGCCAGTGGCACCGGAAGAGAACCGGAAGAGAATCGTGCGCTCACCCGTCCTTGAGGGCGTCTTTGATCAGCGCGTCCATGTCGAATTCGCCGGCATCCATGGCGTCGAAGATGCTCTCGCGGTTGACGCGAGAATCGTATTGAGCCAGCCGCTCGAGGATTTTCTGGATGGCAGCGGGCGGGTAGCCGCGATCGGCCAGCCACTGTTCGATTTCGGGTCGTTCGCTGGGCATGGTAGCCGGAAACCTTGTGAGATGGTTGTTGAAAGTTGGCGATTGCGGCATCGGCGGCCGCGACTTCTGGAATTCTAGTTTGCCCCGCCGCCGCCGACAATCGCGGTTCGCCGGCGTCGGCTTTCGGTGGCTGGGCGATTTTTGCTTTCCATGCCACATTCTTCCAACCATAATGCTCGACATATCGCGCCCGACGACGCCGCAAGGCAAACCGCCGATTACAACGCCATAACGGTTCGACCCGACTATGCCCCGGCGAGCATCGATCATCCTCGGTTGCCTGGTCGCCCTGTTGGGCGTCGCGATTGCCAGCGCGGCGGAGCCGCCCGGCCAGGTCTGCGCCGCGCGCCAGGCCGTTACGCACGACGGCCTCATCTTTCTGTGGGGCGGAGGCGAAGTCCCGCCGGCGTTTTTGGATCGCTTCGCCCAAGCGGCTGCTGCCGGCCCAGTGGCGGTCGTCACCGGCGAGGCGGACCCGAGCCCCGTCGCGTCGCTCTTCGCGCACCTGGCAAAGATCAAGAATGTCTCGATTCAGTCGGTGCCGGCGGATTCGGACGGATTGATCGAGCGTCTCGCCAGGTTCAGGTCGGTGTGGATTGACGTGCCGTCTCTGCCGCCAAGATCTTCGCCGCTCGACCAGGTTTTGGTGTCGCCCGACTTCGCGCAAGCAACTCCGCCCGAGGCGCTTTTCGATCGGTTGAAGAAGCAACCAGGCGCTATCGGACTGTGGGTATCGCGCGACACGGGTTTGGTCGCGACGGGCCGACATCTGGAGGTCGTTGGCGCGTCCGACGTCGTCCTTTGCCTGCCCGCGTCGGTCACGCAACCCGCCGAGCGTCCGGCGCTGGTGCGGCGCCTTCGCGGCGGAGGCCACGCCGACCTGGTAGCGTCGAGCCGCGCGGCGATCGCGCGGCTGGGACCGCGTTTTCCGCCGGAAGTGACTCCTCCGCCCGAGGTTCCCTGCGGCACGCTGTTTCCCTGCGGCGGCGGACGGATGTCGGACGCAATCTGGCAGCGATTCATCGAGCTGGCTGGTGGAGTCGATGCGCAGATCGTGGTGCTGCCCATCGCGATGCCGATGGCAGATCCTTCGAAATTCAAGGGTGCCGACGGTCTGCGGCGGCTCGGCTGCCGCAACGTGACGGTGCTGCATCAAAACACTCGCAAGGAGGTTGAATCGCCCGAGTTCGTCGAGGCCTTGAAGCGCGCGAGCGGAGTTTGGTTCGCCGGCGGACGACAATGGAGATACGTCGACGCGTACGAAGGCACCGTCGCCGAACAACTTCTGCATGACGTGCTGCGGCGCGGCGGCGTCATCGGCGGCAGCAGTGCCGGGGCCGCGATTCAAGCCCAGTTCATGGTGCGCGGCGATCCGTTGGGCAACAGAAACATCGTCGCCGAAGGCTATGAGCGGGGACTGAATTTTCTTCCCGGCGCCGCCATCGACATTCATGTCGCCGAGCGGGGAAGACTGAACGACCTGGTGGAACTGACCCGGGTCTATCCCCAGCTTTTGGGAATCGCCATGGACGAAGCGGCCGCCGCCGAAATTCATGGGTCGGTCATGACGGTTATGGGAACGGGAAAAGTCACCATCGTCGATCCAAGGGTAGAAACCCGGCCGGCATTGCAGTCCGGCGACCGCTACGACCTGGCCAGGCGAAAGCAGTTGGAATGAACGCCGAGGAAGGATGAAGGCGAAAGGATGAAGGATGAAAACGGAAGGCGGAAGGATTTTAGCCACCGAGATCACCGAGGACACAGAGAAGGATGAAGGCCGAAGGATGAAGGATGACAGTAGTTCCAACTTTCGCTTATGGGCTTAGATCGACGCAAGGTATTGAGCCGTCATGTAGTAAGGCGGCGACGGTTTGGGCGATCCAATCGAGCATTCGTTTGTAACGGAGTCGTTCGAGTCGCAAAGTCATCGTGGGACCGCTGCCTTCGGCCAAGCGCGTGGCGTGAATCCAGACCCAGAGGTTTCGCAGGATCAGGGCGACGGCGACAAACACCAGACGCAGACGTGGGCACCGCGTGCAGGTGTGGATGCGCGCTTGACGCATTTGACGGTAACTCGATTCGATGCCGAACCGCTTGCGATACCGCTGGCGAATGTCTTTGGGAGAGCCCTTCACACGCCAGGCAGCGAACAACAGCTTTTGTTGGACATGTTTGTGGTCTTTGCGATTGCGATGCGTACGATACGTGACGCATACGGAGACGGTCACTTGTTGCTTCTTGTTCTTCAGCGTGTGTTGATACCAGCCCGCCTTCTGACGCTTGATCCAATGCAGGCCGGTGGCGGCGCGGCGCTTCTTGGAGCGGCGCCCGCGAAACATGGCGGGCATCAAGAACGGCAGTTTTTCGCTCTGCAACCAGGTGATCACCGGCACGTTGAAGAACGCGCGGTCCAGCAGCACATACTTGATTTTCAGGCCGATTTTGCGAATTTGCGCCAGCAGACGCCGCAGCGCGACCACCAGCGTTTCGTGCCGCCGCACCCACGTCAGTGCCACGGTGTAGCGCTGCCCGTGCTGCACGATGCAGGCTGTGCCGTAGGCGTGAAACTTCGTCGTGCCCTGGCGCGGCTTGCCGTAATACAGTTCGTTCCGACTTTTGTCGGGCTCGCCATAGTAGGGCACCAAATGCCAATCGATCGCCACACGCCAGGAATGGCGCAACAACCGTCGCGGCAGCGGCGCGGACAGCGCCTCGTTCAACCGACGTTCCAACGACTTCAGAGTCTTGGGCAGGCCGTCGGACAGCGCATTGAACACGGCCTGGTCGGAAGGCGCGTCGGCCAAATCGCGACAGGCGGCATAAATCGAGATCATCCGGGCGGCCGCCCGCAACAAAACATTCCAGGTCACCCTGGCCGTGCACAGCCACCCATGATCCTCTAATAGCTTTGCTTGCAGCAGCCACCCGATGGCCCACCCGTGAACTTCGCCAGCAGTTATGGTATGACTCATCCTTGAACGCATGGGACCCCTCCTTGGCTTGAGTTCTTCAACACAAACCAATCTGAGGAGGACCCTTGCGTTCACCTATAGCAATTCTCTGAACTTGGAACTACTGGATGAAAAAATCGGGCGGTTGAATTTTCTTCGTAAAACCGATTTCCCTCCTCGTAAGCCTCCCTCTGTCTTCGTCTCGGTGCTCTCTGTGACCTCCCCTCGGACTGAGCTCGGGACGAAGGCTGTGGCCAAGATTCTTCCGACTTCGTTTTTCATCCTTCATCGTTCCGCCGAGTCCTCCGTGGCTCAATCTTTTCGTACGGGTGCTTGGTCTACCTCGCTTGCGGCCCGGCCAGCCGTAGGGTACAACGCCGTGCACGAGCGGATTTCGTCGTCCGCCGCGCATGCGCGTGGAGCGCCGCCATCGAGGGACGAGCATCATGTCTCGATCTATGATCCACCCGATCGCCGCCGGCTTTTCGCGTCGTGAACTGCTGAAGCGCGGGGCCGTCGCGGTGGCGGGCGCGGCGCTCTCGACCGTCGTCAAACAGTCGGCCGCGGCCGATCCTCTGCAGCAAGATTGCATCGACGCCCACTCGCACGTCTGGACGCCCGACGTGGCTCGTTATCCGCTGGCCGAGGGATTCACCCGCGACCAGATGCGGCCCGCCAGCTTCACGCCCGAGCAGTTGCTGGCGCACGCCCGGCCGTGCGGCGTCAGCCGCGTGGTGCTGATCCAGATGAGCTACTACCGCTTCGACAACCGCTACATGCTCGCGGCGATGCGCGAATATCCGGGCGTCTTCTCGGGCGTGGCCGTGATCGACGAGCACGCCTCGCAGGCCGGCCAGACGATGCGCGACTTGAAACAACAGGGCGTGCGCGGCTTTCGTATTCATCCGGGCAAGCAGCCCGTCGATGCCTGGCTGTCCAGCCCCGGCATGGCCGCCATGTGGAAGGTCGGAGCCGACGAGCAGTTGGCCATGTGCGCCCTGGTGAACCCGGATGCGCTGGTGCCGCTCGACAAGATGTGCGAGAAGTTTCCTCGCACCAGCGTGGTAATCGACCACTTCGCCCGGATTGGCACGGACGGAACCATTCGCGATTCGGACGTCGACAATCTTTGTCGGCTGGCGCGGCACGGCGGCACGCACGTCAAGATTTCGGCGTTCTACGCGCTCGGCAAGAAAACCTCGCCCTACACCGACCTGGGCCCGATGATCCGCCGGCTGGTCGACGCTTTCGGTGCACGGCGGCTGATGTGGGCCACCGACTGCCCGTACCAGGTCCAGGAAGGTCACACCTATCGCGACTCGATCGAACTGGTGCGCAGCCGCCTCGACTTTCTCACGGCGGAAGATCGCCAATGGCTGCTCGGCAAGACGGCCGAGCGCGTGTTTTTCAGTTGAGAACCTCTGCGAAAACCGCTGGGGACTGTCCCAATTTTGCGCAGTCTTCGGAGCGGGGCACCGTGGGTCACGCGTCAGCGTGAGTCATGGTCGGGACCGTCCGCCTCTCCTCCGCGGTTTTTTCAGATAGATTCTGAGGGCCTGACACAATCGTCGGGGTGATCTCGAGCATGGATGCAACACGCGACTCCGAACAACCCGAGCCGATTCACCCATTCGGCCTCAGCGTGCTGTTCGGCCTGCTGTACTTCATTCAGGGCGTCAGCGAACCGACCGAAGGGCTGATGTCCCAGCCCGTCAAGTCGCTCTTGACGTCGTGGGGCAATAATGCCGAGCAGCTTGCCGCGTTCATGGCCCTGTTGAGCCTGCCCTGGTCGATCAAACCGATCTACGGGCTGGTCTCCGACTTCGTGCCGCTGGCGGGCTATCGCCGCAAGAGCTACTTGATCGCGAGTGGCCTTGTCACGGCTGCCGCGCTGTGCATCCTCTACGCACTTGACCTTGCCGCGGGCTCGGTCGATACGCTGTTCCTGCTGCTGGTGATTCCGACCACAGCCGTCGCATTTTCCGACGTGGTCGTCGACGCGGTAATGGTCGCGAAAGGTCAACCGCACGGTCTGACCGGCCGGTTCCAATCCATTCAGTGGGGCACGATTTATGCTGCCGAAATCCTCACCGGCTGGCTCGGCGGATACCTTTGCGCGCATGAAATGCAAAAGCTGGCCTTCTTGATTTGCGGCTTGACTGCCATTGGCACGCTCCTGCTGGCCATGTTCGCGATTGACGAGCGGCGCGTCAGCGGCATCCGCGGCGGCTTCACCGAAACCGTGTCCGATCTGCGCCGCGCCGTCCGCTCGCCAACGATCCTGGCCGTCGGCGCGTTCATCTTCTGCTGGAGCTTCAACCCCTTCTCGCACACGCTGCTCTACGTGTACGTTGAAAAGGATTTGGAATTAGGAGAGCAGTTTTACGGCGATATGGTCTCGGTCGGCGCCGTCAGTGCGATGCTCGGCAGCCTGCTCTACGGCATCTACTGCCGCCGCGTGTCGCGCCGCGTTCTGGTGCACGTCTCGATCGTGATGGGCATCCTGGGCACGGTCTGCTATGCCAATATCCACGACACGACGACAGCCCGAGCCGCGGCGGTAGCTTACGGATTCGCCTATGCCACCGGCATGATGGTGCAACTCGATCTGGCGGCCCAGGTCTGTCCGCCGCGCATCGCAGGCACGATGTTCGCGCTGTTGATGGCTCTGTCGAACCTCGGCACGGCGTCTTCCACCGCATTCGGCGGCTGGTGCTACCAGGGCTGGCTCGACCGCTGGGGCAATCCGCTGGCGTTCAATCTGCTGGTCGGCATCGGCGCGCTGTTCACCTGTGGATGTTGGTTTGTGGTGCCGTACTTGAAGCGCGCCTTCCCGCGCGAGGAGCCAGGGGAAACAGCAGGCCGTTAGCACCCCGCCGGACTGGACGGCGAAACGATCAGGCCGTCGCCGTCTTTGACCGGCCGCGCAAGGCCAGGTAGCCGACCGGAATCAATAATCGAGTCAGCATCATGTTGGTCACCAGGCCGCCGATGACGGCAATCGCCAGCGGCTGTTGCATCTGGGCGCCGGGCCCCCAACCGATCGCCAGCGGCACGAGACCGAAAATTGCCGTCAGACTGGTCATAAGAATTGGCCGGAAGCGGACCCGGCCGGCCGTGACCAGCGCGTCGTCGAGCTGCATACCGGCGGCGCGCAGCTGGCCGATATATGCGATCAAAATAATGCCGTTCTTCACGTCCAATCCGATCAGCAGGATCGCGCCCATGAAGGACGACACGTTGAGCGGCGTTCCGGTGATCCACAGAGCCATCAGCGCGCTGGTCAGCGAAATCGGCTGCGTCAAGAAAATCAACAGCGGGAGCGTCAGGCTGTGAAACTGAAACCCCAACAGCAGGAACACGAGTGCCGACGCCATGAGCATGGCCACCAGCAGGCTGCGAAACGATTCTTGCTGAGCGCGGTAGTCGCCGGCCAGCTCCCAGCGGTAGCCGGGCGGAAAATCGAGCTCCGCCAGCCGCGATTGCAGCTCTCGGTTGATCGCGCCCAAATCCTGCCCTTCCAACTCCGCCGTGACGGTGATCACCGGCTGCTGGTTCTCGCGGAAGAATTCGTTCGGGCTGCGCGTCAGCGTGATCGACGCCAGTTGCTCGAGTGGCACGAAGCCCGGCCCGGCCGTGCGTGCCGTCGATGGGGCAACGACCGGCAGGCTGATAGGCAATTGGCCCAAGTGGTCGCGGTCGAATCGAACTCGATCGGGATAGCGCACGCGGATCTTGGTCATGCGGTCTTCTTGCGGAACGGTGCTGGCCACCTGGCCGTACAGCGCCGCGTTGACCTGGTTCTCGACGTCCAGCTCGGTGAGTCCCACGCGCGCGGTCTGCACGCTGTCGGCGCGAATGACGATGTCGGGATTCCCCAGGTGCACGTTGGCGTTGACGTCCTTGCAGCCGGCCTCTTCGGCGATCGCGGCGGCCTTCTCGGCCAATTCGCGCAGCACCGCGACGTCGGGCCCGAAGACCTTGATCTCGACCGGACGCGAAACGCCCGCCAGGTCGTTGATCTGGTCTTGAATGAGCGGCACGAACTCCAATTCCTCGAGCTCGGGTACCGCGTGTTGCAATTCTTCACGCAGCGCGTCGATGATCTCGGCGCTGCCGCGGCGCTCGCCGGCCGGCTTCAAGCTCACCAGGATGTCGCCGGTATACGACTCGGTGGCAAAGAATCCCAATTCGGCTCCCGTGCGGCGGATGTAGCCGGCCACGTCGGGGGTGTGATCGAGTGCCGCCTCGACTCTCCGCAGCACCTTGTCGGTCTGCGCAAGCGACGTGCCCACCGGCATCTTGTAGTCGAGCACGAAAGCCCCTTCGTCCATTTCGGGCATGAAGCCCGACTCGAGATGCGTCGCCAGCCACACGCCAGGGATGCCAATCAGGATGGCCGCCACGATGGCCAGGCGCGGGAATCTCAGGCAGCCGCGCAGCGCACTCTCGTAGCGTCGGGCCAGCAAGTTGTAAATCGGCCCGGTGCTCGGCATCGGCCGGCGCCCGAGGTAGCGCGCGGCCAGCACGGGGATGATCGTCAAGCTGACGACCATCGACACCAGCAGGGCCACGGTCAGGGCCATGCTCAGCGACTGGAAGAACTGGCCCACAACGCCGCGCACGAACGCCAAAGGGAGAAAGACCAGGATCGTGGTCAGCGTCGACCCCACCACCGCGCCGCTGATTTCGCGGCTGGCCCGGTCGACCGCGGCGTCGCCGGTTTGGCCCTCGGCCAGATGGCGCGCGATGTTCTCGATGACCACCACGGTGTCGTCAATGATCAACCCGATCGCCACGGCCAGTCCGCCCAGCGACATCAGGTTCAACGTGTCGCCGGTCAGGTACAGAAACACAAAGCTGATGATCAGACTCAACGGTATAGCCAGGGCCGCGATCAGCGTGGCGCGAATGCTCTTGAGAAACGCCAGCAGAACCAGCACGCTGAACACGCCGCCGACGATGATCGCGTCGCGCACGTTGGCGATCGCGGTGCGCACCAGCACGCCCTGATCGTACACGGCGTGAATTTTGACGCCTGGTGGCGCTTCGCCGCGGGCCGCGTCGAGCACGGCCGTCAGCTCGCTCGATACGTGCAGCGCGTCGCCCCCCAGCCGGCGAAAGACGGTGACCGCGACTGCGTTCTTTCCATTGGAGCGGACGGCAACCGTGCGGTCCTCGTGCGACACGACGACGCGGCCCAGGTCGCCCAAGCGAATCGGCTGGCCGTTCTTCTCCACGATCACGCGCTCTTCCAGGTCGGTCGGATCTTTGGCCTGCGTGTCGGTGAGCACCTGGTACTGCAGCGTGCCGCGATCCAGCCGGCCAACCGCCTTCAGCCGATGCTCCTTGCCCAGCCGGTCGGCAATGTCGGCGATCGAGACTCCGGCTGCAACCAGCGACTGTGGATCGACCTCGACCAGGATCTCGCGAATGTCGCCCCCCAACACGGTCACATACGACACGTCGGCGATGCGGCTGATGCGCGGGCGGAGATCGTAATAGGCATAATCGTGCAGCGCGGCCGGATCGCGCCCGCCGGTGATCACGAAGGAAATAATCGGAAACACCGAAGGAGTCTGCCGCTCGGTGATCGTGGTCGTGCCAGGCGGGAGTTGGGATCCGACTTCGGCCATTCGCGCCCGCACGTCATTGAGCGCCTGGACCATGTCGGTGTCAGGCGCGAAGAAGACCGACAGATCGCAGGCGCCGCGGACGCTCTTGGACTGGACGCGTGTCACGCCCAGCACTACGCCAACCGCTTCTTCGATCGGCCGCGTGACGGCCACTTCGACGTCCTTGATCGCCAGGCCGGGCGTTTGCGCGATGATGACGATCCGCGGAAACGCCACCTCCGGATAGATGCCCGAGGGCATCCGCAACATGGCCACCACGCCGAAGATCGTGAGCAACACCGTGGTCAGCATGATCAGGCCGAAATAGGGCCTGGCCATGGCAACGAGGTTCCAGCGCCCGCCCGCCGCCGGCGAATCCCGTTCGACGGTCGCATCAATGTTCATCGCTGGGCTCTGTGGCGTGTGGGTCGGGCTCGATTCTGACCGGCGTTTCGTCTTTGAGGTTGTAGCCGCCCTCGACGATGACCGGCTCGCCCGGCTGCAAATCGGTATCGGATACGGCGATCCAGCCCCCGTGGGAAGTTCCCAGCTTGGGATGCAGCTCCACCGATTTCCCGTCGCGCACCACGCCCAAAAGCGGCCCTTCGCCGAGGTCGAAGATGGCGCCGTCCGGCACGCTCAGCACTTGCAAGTCCTCGCGAACCGTGATCGAAACGCCGACCGTCTGACCGACCGCCAACCGAGCCGACGCGTTGTCGACCAGGCAGCGGACCGGCAAGTTGCCGGTTTGCGGGTCGGCGATCTGCCCGACGAAGACGACTTCGGCGGGCAGCAACTGCTCTGCCGGGGGCTCCTCGCCAGCCTCCACGGCGATCCCCACGTCGACCTTGGCTTTCTGCCCGACCCGCAGCAACTGCGCCGAGCGAGCCGGCAGCCAGGCCAGCACATAAAGCCGCCGCGAGTCGACAATCTCGCCCACCGGCGTGCCGGCGGCAATGGTCTGCCCCGGGTGGCACGTCAAGTCTTGCAACACGCCGTCGATGGGGGCGCGAATGGTGTGCAAATCGAGCCGCGCTTGCGAGGTCTTTGCCGCCTGATCGGCCATCAGCACCCGCGCCTTGCCTTCGTCAACCGCCTCGGCGCGCGGGCCCAGCATGGAAACCTTCAATTGCGCTTCGGCCGACTGCTTTTGCAGCCGCGCTTGTTCGACGGCCTTTTCGGCGTCGAACATCTGCTGCCGCGAAACTTCATTCCGCTCGGCTAGCGACTTAAGATTATCGACCAGCGATTGGGCTCGCAGCAAGGCGACGCTGGCCTGCTCGATGGCCAGTTCGCCGATCCGCTGTTCTTCGATGCGCGGCAGCGATCGCAGCGACGCCAGGGTGGCACTGGCCGCGTCGCGCGCGGCGACCTTTTCGGCCAGATCGGCCGCCGGCAGCCGGGTGTCCAACTCGATGATTGGTTCACCCGCTTTGACGCTGGCACCCGGCGCGACCAGGATAGCGTGCACGTGGCCTTCCAATGCCGGCGTCAACATCGCCAATTTGTCGGGAGGCGCTTTGCACTGGCCCAGCGCTCGGACGGTCTGTTCGATCGTTCGTAGCTCGGCCGCAACCACCCGCACCACAACTGATGGCTCTCCGCCTTCGCCGGCCATGCCGGCCTCGGGCTCTTGTGGATGCTCGGCCGCCGATCGCGCGCAGCCGGCAATGCAAGCCAGGCCCGTTAAAAGCAACGCAGCTTTCCAATTCATCGCACGCGGTAACGTCATCTGGGGGCCGTTCATCGTTGTCGTTGGGCCGGCCGCCAAGCCGGCTTGCAAGCACCTATCATAACTCCATCGCTGGGCGACGTTTAGAGACGCCATCGCAAATCCGACATGCAGTCGGCAATTTAAGCGTTCGAAACAGCCGATACAATTGGTATCTAACGACTTATCCCTTCAACCTGCAGTTCGCGGGACCGCCCGTCAAAGCTCATCCCTCCCCTGTCGTCCGCGACGTTCCGATCCTCATTCGGCGCGAAAGCCATCCGCACCTCGAGCGTGAAAGCCATCGCCTCTTGAAGTTCCTCGATATTCTTACCGCGATTGCCGTGGGGGCCTGCCTGGCCGGCGGACCGCGCTGCGCTGCTGCTGTCGAGGCCATTCCGAACAATGCGACGCAAGCCATTCGCGTCTCGGGAGCCGGCGTGCGGCGGCTGCCTCCCTGCGATGGGCGCGGATTGGCTCCGCTGCCGTTCAAAGTGAACGGTCCGGCGCAAGACAACCCCGGGCGTCGTTCATCCGGCCGGATATAGCGCGCCGGCCGAGTTGCCTTTGCCCGCCGAGGCAGTTGTCGCGCCGGCGGACGCCGTCAACCTGGCAGACGCCATCTCATTGGCACTTGAGCGCAACCCGAACCTGGTCGGCTTGCGGCAGACGGAGCCGGTCAGCCGCACCATGTTGGGCGTGGCGCGCACCTACCCGTACAACCCTTACTTGCAGGTCCAGGTTCTGCCGCTCGGCGTAGAGATCAATGGCGCCAACACGCCGGTCAATCACTATGTGCTGTTGATGCAGACGCTGGAACTGGCCCACCAGTCGCGGTATCGCAACGCAGCGGGCGTGGCCGATCTGTCGCGCACGCAGTGGAACATTCACCAGGCGGAACTGCTGGCGACGGCACAGACGGAACGCATGTTCTTTGCCGCGATCTATCAACGAGGTGTCCGTGACCTGGCCGAATCCATGGCGAAGATCAACGAGGACTTAATCGGAATTATGGAACGTCGATTCGACGCGGGCCAGGCGGCAGCCAGCGACATCGCGCTGGCGCGGCTGCAAGCGGCGCGGCCCGGCAGCAGGCCAACCTGGCCACGGCCACGTACAACACGGCCCTGTTGGATTTGCGCGCCCAATTGGGGCTGGCCCCCTTCGAGCCGTTCGAACCATTGGGCGATCTGACGCGACTCGAATGGCATGCGGCCGTTTCCGCCGCCGCCGACGTCCAACCCGCGGCCAGCGACGTGATGGACCTGGTCTCAGGCCGGCCCGACATCATGGCGGCTCGCGCTGACGTGTCGCTGGCCCGAGCCAACGCCGCGCTGGCTCGCGCCTTGCGCGTTCCCAACCTGCAAATCGGGCCGTACTACCAGCGCGACGACTTTGCCACCACGTTCCTGGGCTTTCGATCGCACGTGGAACTTCCGGTATGGAACAATGGAATCCCGCTGTTGAACCAACGCATGGCCGAGGCCCGGCAGCGGGAAGTGGCTTTGGAACAACTGCAAATCCGGGCTCGGCTCGAAGCGGGCGCCGCCATCGAGCGCTACGAGCGGTCTCGCCGATTGACGGAGCAATCGAACAGCCAGTATTCCCGCGACCTGGCCGAGGACGTGCGTCGCGTGGAGGATCAGTTCAAGGCCGGCCAGGCCGATTTGCTCAAGGTCTATTCGGCGCGGACCGGACTGATTCAGGCCGAACGGGCACTGCTCGACACGCTCAACGAGGTGGCGCAAGCGGCCGCCCGCGTGACCGAGACCACCGGCCTGCCGCCGCACGCGATGATCCGCGTTTCGACGCCGGCCAAGAACCGTTAGCATGACGCGGTTCCACGCGTCCGGCTCGTCGGCGCTTGAGTCTAATGGCCCGCATAAAAATCGTACGCGCGCTCGGCCCAATAGTCGCGGGGTCGGCTCTCGCTGAACGTGATCGAGCCGATCCGCTTGATCGACTTGAACCCGTACTTCACCGTGGTGACCAACCGCAAAGGCGCGCCGTGTCCGTCGGAGAGCGGCTGGCCGTTCATTTCGTAGCACAGCAGGGTCTGAGGATGCACGGCGCTGGCGAAATCGAGGCCCACGGAATAGCCATGCTCCGGGGTCATCAACCCCACGTAGGCACTTGGGGTGGCGAACCGTTCGACAAAATCCGAAAACCGCGCGCCGGCCCACTGCACGATCTCGCTCCAGCCTTCGACGCATTTAAGTTGTGTCACCATCTCATGTCGCGGCAGATCGAGGATCGCGTCCAACGACAACTCACGACTCGCCTTCTGGCGTGTGTTGTCGATCCGCACTTTCCAGTTGTTCCGGTCCATGGGCTCGGTCAGGCCGACGCTGCCGTTGACGCGCGGCTCCGTGGCCAATTCGGGGTCAAAGGTCGGCGCCAACCGTGATTCGCTAAAGCAGGCGGAAGCGAGGCGTTCGTTGAATTCCAACACGCGGCGCAGCGGCCACTGCAGGCCGCCGTCCGCGCGCGCGTGCCGAGCCATGCCAGGCCCCCGAACCCGGCGGCCGCGGCCATGCCCCCCACGGTAAAACTGCGGCGGGTCATGCGGCCGATTTGACGCTCGGCCTCGATCCCCGCGACTGGAACCGGCGTCTTCGCGTGAGTCATGGCCTGGCCTCCTCGGCATCGACCAACTCGAATCCCGTGACCATGGCGCGGAAATTATTCCATCCAGCCCGCAACACCTGGGTCACGTGAATGACGACGAACACGACGTAACCAAGCGTCAACAGAAAATGCTCCCAGCGGGCCATCTCGTAGCCGCCCAATATCGAGTCGAGCCAGGCCACCTGCGTCGGCTTGTAAATCGCCAATCCGGTAACCAGCGAGCCGGCACCCATTAACACCACGCCCGTATAGGCCAGTTGCTGCATTGCGTTGAACCGCCGCTGGGGCGGCAGGTAGGAGCTCAAATGCATGTCGTGCAAAGCCACGTGCCAGGCGTCAACGAGCACGTGCCGATTCGGGATCAGGTAGCGCCACTCGCCGGAGGCAAGCGTATACGCGACGTAGCACGCGCCGTTGATGGCGAACAACCACATCATCAAGAAATGCCATGCCATTCCTTCGGCCAATTGGTGTCTCAGGTGCAAGGCGCTATAGAACCACGCCGGGAAGAACGGAAACACGGTGAAGTCTCCCCAGCCGATGCGATAGACGTCGTTGGCCCAATAAATCGTCAGGCCGCTGTAGATCATGCCCGACAGGAGAACGACATTGACCCAATGCATCCAGCGGACCGGCCGCGGGTGTTTGGCAACAAGCTGTTTCATGATCGCGAGCTCATGGGCCGCCTGCGGCAATTACTCATATTCCCACTTGTGCAGCCAAGGATCACCGGTCCGCTTCTGCATGTCCTTGATCTTGGCCAGCAGCTGCGCCAGGGTGGCCGCGTGCGCCGGATCGGCCGCCAAATTGACCAGCTCGTCGGGATCCTTGTCAAGATCGTACAACTCGAACCGCGGGCGGTTGACGTAGGCCGCAATCGTCCGCTTGCCGTATGCCGAGTCGGGCCCTTTGGCCAGCGCCTCTTGCCAGGTGGCCGAGCTATACAAATCGGACGCGAAGGGAAACGGCAGCGGATGGGCGACGTTCCAAATCAGCTTGTATTGGCGAGTTCGCACCACGCGCATCGGGTAATACATGGTCACTTCATGGAACGTATGCGAAGCGTGCACCTCGTCCCAGCCCGACGGACGCTGTTGATCGAGCACGCCGAGAAACGACCGGCCGTGCAAATCGCCCGCCGCCACGGCCACGCCGGCAAAATCGAGAATTGTCGGGGCAATGTCCACCCAAGTAATCATCGCTTCGGTTCGAACGCCGCGCGATTTTGAATACGGATTGCGAACCAGGCACGGCAAGCGAAGCCCCCCCTCGTACGTGGTCGTCTTCGCGCCAGGAAACGGAATGCCGTTGTCGGAGATGAAGACCAGCAGCGTGTCATCCCAGTGGCCCGTCTCCTTGAGAATCTTCACCAGCCGTCCCACGCCTTGGTCGACGCGCGACACCGCTTGATAGTATTGGGCCAACTCCTCTCGGCAGGTCGGCGTATCGGGCAGGAACGGCGGCACGATCACCTTGCTCGGATCGTACGGCACTTCGGTCACCCCGGCATGCCGCCCTTCGTTGCCGAACAAGTTGGGTTTGTGCGGCGGCGATCCGAATCGTCCGCTACGGTGCGGATCGGTCACGCAGAAGTAAAGAAAAAACGGCCGCGCGTCGTCGGCCGCGATCACTTCCCGGCAGTGGTCCGCCATCGCCACGCCGTTGCGAGGGTCGCCCGGCAACGCCTGGTCGAACGGATAGACCTTGTCCGGCTCGACGTGAAACTTCCCGATCCGGGCCGTGCGATAGCGGGCTTCTCCGAGCCGGGCGCTCAACGACTTGACGCGGTCGAACGTGTGGAAGTGGTGGGCGGCGTGCTGCAAGCCATACTGTCCGTTGGCGTGATTGTACAGGCCCGTGAGAATCACCGAGCGGCTGGCGCTGCAACTGGCGGTCGTGCAGAAGGCGTGCGTGAACAGCGTGCCGTCGGCCGCCAGCCCGTCCAGGCTGGGCGTCTGGATCGCCGTGTTTCCATAACAACCCAGGTCGCGCCCGAAGTCGTCCGCCACGATCAGCACCACGTTCTTCGGTGCGGCCAGTGCCGTTCCAACGCCCATCCACATCAACCAGGCAGCCAGCAAGATTCGCATCCCAACGTTATTTGAGTGCTGACAACCAACAGCTCGGGTTGGGTGGCCCAGACAACTTGTTGTCTGGGTCCCGCAGGGACAAGAGGAGCGCGCGCGTTGAGATGGCCTCCCCACGACGGCTCTTGTTGCTTCGCAATACCGACAACCAGTTGTCGGTGCCACCCAAAACACGAACGCTTGCACTCGAACAACCTTGATCCGCATCGGGAATGCTCCAGGTCCATGTCAACGAACTTCCAGCCACAGGGGCTCTTGCCCGAGATCGCGGGGCTTTGCCAAACCGCCTCCGGCAGATTCCCAGACTCGCAAGACCCGCATGCGGAGGCGTTCGACGCCGCCACGCTCCACGTACTCGGTTCCGCCAGGGCCAATTGCCGCTGCAAGCTCCAGTCGAGGCTCGCCTTTTTGATCGTACACCCGTAGCGTACGCTGCACAATCGAGGCCTCCTCAGGGACGTTCTGCACCCACAGAATGGGCTCGCCGGACGAAAGCCATGCGCCAACCTCGGGCGAGCTTGCTTCGAGCGGCTGCCAATCGTGCTGTGCCACTAGTTCGCGGAACGACTGCCGGGTAGTCCGCAGGAATACAAAATCGCCGGCCACTCGATGCGCATCCGCCAACGACACCACTCCCGGCCGCTCGACTGCCGACACCCTACACGCCGGCAGACCCGCCAGGGGCATCTCGCCGACTCGCCGCTCGTAACGTTCGCGCTCAGCCGGCGAAATCAAGCCGACCGTTTGCAATTGAGCAAGGCGATTTCTGACGATCGAACGGCTGAACGCTTCGTACGACAACAGGGGCGTGCGATCGACTTCGCCGGGCTGCTTGAAGATTCCCAGCGGCCGGTCGAGAAAGTGGGCCATTCCCAGCTCGCGCAGCTCGGGCGTGGTTTCCAGATCGGCGACGCTGTGGACCAACACGCGCCGGCCGGGTTCATTCAGCAGCCCGTCCAGGGGTTCGTTCTCAAAAAGCGTCCGCCGACGTTTGCCCGCTTGCAGGATCTGTTCTTGCGGGACGCGCACAAACGGCGCCGGCAACACGCGCAGGTTCTCGCCCATCGACGTCGGCGCATCCGGAACGCGATGTCCCTCGTACTGTCTGCGCACCAGGCACGCCTGACGCAGCGCTCGGCGCCGCAACCGTTTCGCGCCAGCGGTCGAATCCGCCTCGCCGGGGCGGTCGATAAACAAGTCTTCATGCTCGCCGATTAGCCGCAGGTAGACCTTCAAGAGACCATCCAAGAAGAGCGCGTCGGGATAATTCGCGCCGAAGTTGTGAAACACGCTCAGATCGAATGCGGTCAGATGGCGACACAGATGGCGCAGCATGTAGCCGTACGCGTCGACGACGACCGCCGAGCCGACCCGCGGCTCGGTCGCCAATTCCGACAAAAGGCCGTTCAGGCGATTAGCAAACTGCGTGTAGGGCGACAGCGACACGCTATTGAACAGCGTTCGCACGAGCGACCCAATCTGATCCACTGCCAATGGATTGCTGGCAACGTGCTCGACGACGATGCCCGTTAACTTCGGCACGTCATCGGCCGAGATTGCTCGCAAGGCCGTTTCCAGTGCCTTGGCGCCGTGCACATCGACGTGCCCGGCGTCGAGGGCCGCCCCGAAAAACGCCACCGCATCGGTCCACGCATCGGGAGCGTCGGCCAACTGGGGCACGTACGCCAGCTGGCCCAACGAAAACGCCGGCAGCGGCGATTCCAGCGACGTGATCGGCAATCGACTGGTTCCGACGATCGCCAGCAGCAGATACGTTCCCAACTCCAAAGGCAAAGCGTCGGGCGGAAAGCATGCCAGGTCGATCGTGCCGACCAGCTCGGCGACCCACTTCTGCGCCGGCCGGCTGAGAATCACGCCCGGCGAGTCTTCATAACCTTCGAAGACGTGGGTCAGAATCTGCCGCGTGACGTGGATCACGTCACGAGCTGCGTCCCATTTGATCGAGACCAGCGGCGCTTCAGCCGCCGTGTCGCCGTCATCGAGAAAAACGCTCCAGACTTCGAGCTCGGCGGTCTGGCGCGTGTGTGCCGGATCGAGCAAGTGGCCCCGAAAGACTTCCCAGGAAACCTGTTCCGCCGCGACGCGTTCGATGCGCAGTCGATGCGGCGGGGCGACGAAGAAGCATCCCTCGCCGAGTGCACGTTCGACAGCAGCACGTACGGATACGGCGGTCATCAGGCCCGAAGCTCTTGAGTTACGCCCGCGCTGGCGGTCGCCAGCATCAGCGACGGCTGCTCCAAGTAGCGAACGATCTGCCCCAAGTACTGCGCGGCTGGCACTCCATCGAGAGCCCGATGATCGACGGTCAACGTCAATCGCAGGGTTGGGCGTGCCGATAATTCTCCGTCAACGACGAAGGGCCGCGGCGCGATGCGGCCCACGGACAAGATCGTGCTTTGCGGCGGAAAAAGGACGGCCGCGAAGTCGTCGACGCGCGTCGACCCCAGATTGCTCAAGCCGGTCGCCACGCCTTGCCCGCTGTCGGCCGGCACGCGTCCGCGCCGCGCGGCTTCGACGCATTGGCTGCGCTCGCGCGCCAGGGCCGCCAGGCTGAGCTGGTCGATGCGCCGCAAGGCGGGGATTAACAGACCTGCGTGCAGATCGACCACCAAGCTGACGTTGGCCTCCGAGAGTGCGTGAATCGTATTGTCGTGCCACACGGCGTTGGCGGCCGGAAAGTCGTGCAGCGCCAAGGCCATGGCACGCAGCAGCAAATCGGTGATCGACAGCCGTACGCCTTCTTCGGCCTGAACGCGCGCCAGCCATTGCAAGCGCGTCGCCATCAGCAACGTGGCATCCAGTTCGGCGCGCAACTGAAACTGCGGAATCAGCGCGCTGGCGGTCGTCACCCGCGCGATCGAGCGGCGCATTGGGCTCAAGCCGGTCGCGACCGCATCGCGGAGCACGTCGACCTCGGTAATGCGGCCATGCGGCCCGCTGCCGTTGACCAGCCGGGGGTTGATGCCCCGCTGCCGCATGGCGCGTCGGGCTCGCGGCGACGCCGCAATGCGGGCGGACCCGCGGTTATGAGAGCTTGTCATGCTCCACCCTCCGGTTGGATCGTCCCCAGACGCTGGCCGAGCAGCACGACCGTGTCGGCCGGCGCAACGATCTCCCGCAACCGGCCGGCCACCGGCGAATCGACCGTGAGCACCGCCTTGTCAGTCTCGACCTCCACGACCGGCTCATCCTTGGCGACCAGATCGCCGACTTGCTTGAGCCACTGGATCACCCGGGCTTCGGTGATTGTCAGGTCTTGATTGGGCATGACCAGCGGCACGCCCGAGTCGGCGGCAACTGCGGCCGATGCCGTCAGAGCGGTGGGTGCCGCCTGTGGGGCAGGTGCCGTCGAATTCTTGTTCATGTTGGCTTGAACGCTCGGAGCGGACGATCTTGCCTGGTAGCTACCTCGCAATCGGCGCGGAATTTCCGGCTCGCCCGACATCACGGCTTTGGCCGCCGAGATAATCCGCTCCACCGACACCACCACCGCGTTCTCGTGCGCGGGACTGAACGGGTGCCCGACTGGGTCGGTGTGCAGCCGGCCGACCGGCGCGTCCAACTCGTCGAACGCATGCTCCATCACCACCGCCGCGATTTCGGCCCCCAAGCCGCACATCGCGAACGCCTCGTCGACCACCAGCAAGTGCCCCGTCTTAGACACGCTGGCAACAATCGCTTCGACGTCGAGCGGCACGATCGTGCGCAGGTCGACGATCTCGCACGAAATGCCCTGAGTTTGCAACTGCTCGGCGGCCGCCAGACAGCGATGAACCGGCGAGCCGCACGAAACAATCGTCAGATCGGTTCCCGGGCGCACGACGTTGGCCACGCCGAACGGCACGAAGTGCTCGCCGACGGGTACTTCGCCCTTGCTCGAAAACAGCGCCTTGGGTTCCAGGAAAATCACCGGGTCGGCCGCTCGCAGCGCCGTCTTGAACAGCCCCTTGGCGTCGGCCGGCGTCGACGGGATCACGACGATCAGCCCCGGACAGTGCGCCCAGATCGGATGGTAGCTGCCGCTGTGGTGCGGCCCGGTGTTCTTGATCGTGCCCCAAGCGGCCCGCACGATCATCGGCACGCTGGTCTGGCCGTTGCTCATGTAGCGAAGCTTGGCGGCTTGCTCGATGATCTGCGAAGCGGCTTCGAACATGAAGTCGGCAAACATCACGTCGGCCACGGCCCGGCAGCCGCTGGCCGAGGCGCCGGCCGCGGCGCCGGTGAAGCCCAGCTCGCAGATCGGCGTGTCGATCATGCGCGCCGCGCCGAATTCGTGCCACAGGCCCTTGGTATGCGCGAAACTGCCGCCGCGCTCGCCCGTGCCCTCGCCCAGATAGATGATGTGGCGGTCGCGCCGCATCTCCTCGGCGATGCCGTCGCGGACCGCTTCGAGCCAGGTCTGCGTTTTGGTTTCGGCCGCGGCCGGCGCGGACTCGAGCCGCGGATGCAGCGGCTCGGCCCACACGTGATCGTTGGCGCGAGCCGGATCGGGAGCGGGCGACTGTCGGGAAAAATCGACGGCCGCCTGAATTCGCGCCTCGACGTCGCGATCGATCGCGTCGAGCCGCTCGACCGACGCCCGGCCGTCGGCGATCAGCTTGTGCCGAAACGTTGCGATCGGGCAGCGCGCCTTCCAGGAGTCGAGCTCTTCTTGCGTGCGGTAGGTGCCGGTGAGCGGATCGCCCTCGTGATGGCCGACGACGCGATAGGTCTTGGCCTCGATCAGCGTCGGACCGCCGCCGCTGCGAGCTCGCTCGACGGCCTGGCGAGTCACTTCCCACACGGCCACCACGTCGTTGCCGTCGACAGCCACGCCGGGGATGCCGTAGGAAGCGGCCTTGGTGGCGATCTCGGTGTTGAGCGTGGCCGATAGTCAGCGGCGTGGCCGTGGCGTATCGATTGTTCTCGCACACGAAGACCACCGGCAGCTTCTGCACGCCGGCGAAGTTGAGCGATTCGTGAAACGCGCCGTGATTGACCGCGCCGTCGCCGAAGAACGCCACGGCGACCTGGTCGGTTCCGCGGGTCCGCGCGCTCAGGCCCAATCCGACCGTCGCCGGCAATCCGCCGCCCACGAAGCCGTTGGTGCCGAACAATCCGACGGCCAATTTGTAAAGATGCATGCTGCCGCCGCGCCCGCCGCAGCAGCCGCCGGCCTTGCCATAGAGCTCGGCCAGCACCTCCTCGGGCGGCACGCCCTTGGCCAGCGCGTGGCCGTGGCCGCGGTGCGTGCTGGTAATCCAATCGTCGGTTCGCAGATGCGCGCAAACCCCGACCGCCGTGGCTTCCTCGCCGACGTAGAGGTGAATGAATCCCGGCATTTCTCCCTTGCGATACACGTCCTGCGCGGTCAACTCGAAGCGGCGAATGAGCATCATCTGCTCGTACAGTCGCAACAAGCTCGGGGCGTCCAAAACTACTCTGCCAGTCGATTCGGCCGCCGCTCGGGCTACAGTTGCGCTCATGGATCGGATCTCAAATGAGTTGAAGCGTGCTCACAAAGTCAAAACCACCACCACGCTGATGCCGATAAAGAAGATTCCACAACAGACGACCCCGATTTGCAAGAACCAGTTGGGCTGCAACTCCTTGGGCAACAGCATGCGGTTGGCATACAACGCATGCAGCGATGAAAAGCCCAGCGCTACGTTTCCCAGGACCGCGCCGATCTTGGCGATCTGTCAGCGCCGGAAACTGCCACAGCACGAACAGGCCCCACACGCCGTACAAAGCCAGAATGCTGTAGTACAAATACTTTACCCGGTTGCCGCCAAGACGCTTGACGCGGCTGCTGGCGGTCCAAAAAATATCGGTCCAGCGGCGGGCAATCTGGTCGCCCACGCTGATTTGACCCGGGGCCAACACCAAAAAGCCGCACAGCAGCGTCAACGTCCAGAACAGCCCGCCATATTCCGGATAGCGCGTCGAGATGCCCTCGGCGGTCATGGCCGCTACGCGGTCGCCGGCCACGGTGGCGTTGCGAATGAATTGCAGCGACAACATGCAAGGCAGCGCCATGCCGATGAACGAGGCGGTCATCCAAATGGCCGTCTGATCGCGGACGATGTGTCGAATCCAGCCCTTCCACCGCGTCATGTTCGACGCGTCGACCGGAAACACTTCGCCAATGTGCGACAGCGTGATGGGCAGTCCGCCGATGGCGCTGGGAATCGCGCCCACGTGCGCGCCCATGCCCCAGCCCTTGTCGCGAGCGTAATTGGAAAACAACGTATTCGCCAAACCCCCGGCCCCGGCAATCGCGGCAAACGCGGCCAGCGTGAACCAATCCAACTTCGGCAAACGGCCATGTTGCCGAAAATAGGCGAGGAGGCTCTTATGCTCCACACCCTGATGGTCGATCAACTCGGCGACCGTCTTGCGATACGCCTGGGGCACGTCTTCGATTCGGGTGTAGCCGTGCTCTTGACCGTCGGGGGTGATCACTTTGAACTCGGCCGGCTGCCAACCGTCGTCCACCACACCGCGGCCCGAAAGGATGGCCCCCGATTCAGTTTGCGTCTCGAAAAAGAACTCGCCCGGCTTGAACAGGCTCTTGGCCTCGGCGACCAGTTCGTCGCGCTTGGCTTGAACCTCTTTGCTCAATTCCTTGGGTTGCACGGCGTCGTCAATGCGGAACTCGCCGAGAATCAGGCCTGTCGGCTCGTCGGTACCCTTGATCACGTACGTTGTTTCGCCGTCGCGCACCGTCCGCGCGAAGTGCGGTTCCACCACGATCGTGTCGGCCCGCTGCGGGTAATCGCCGAAGCGAAAAAATCCGGTGAACACCTCCCAGCCGACCCGCGGCGAGACCATGAACAGCGAGATGAACGTCAGGTATCCCAATACCAGCACGAGTTTGATGCTCATGATCTTTTCGAGCATGCGATAGACCGTGCCACCGAAAATCAAGGGCACGAAGCAGAGGATGAAAATCGTGAACCCCAACACGCGGACCAACTGCGTTTCGGTCATCATCCGGCCGGCGACGATCAACGAGCTTTCGCCGGGCAAATGCCCCAGAATGGCGGCCGCCAACGGCACCGCGGCATTCGAGGCGTTGTAGGGCCAGATGGCCGCGATATCCAAGATCATGTAAGTCGCGATCCAGAACTTCGGACCCGGCCAGGTTCGCAGCCCGCCGACAATGATCGGCTCGCCGCAATACACGGTGTACCGCATCATCATCAGGTTGCAGAAAACTTGCAGGATGATGCTGATCGACGCCAGCCACAGCAGCGTGCCGCCGTACTCGGCGCTGACGGCCGGCCCGAACAGCCACTCGCCCGACCCGATCGACGTGCCGGCCAACACGACCCCGGGCCCAAGCAGTCCGATCCACAACCGCCAGCCCGGCGCCGGCGGCGCGGGCAACTGGCCGACGTGCCAGGGTGCCAACATGCCGCCGGCAACTGTGGCTTCGGGTTTGGGTGAACCTTCCTGGGACATAGATGACGAAGCTGCCTTGCCAGGCAGCCTCGCGCGCCCAAAATCGGCGCCGCCGCCTCGTTGAATGACGCGCTCAATAACCGGCTTCGACGACCGACCGATTCGCGCAATTTCGATATTCAGTCAATCGCCCGCCGCGGTGCGCCATACTCATCGCGAGCCGACGGCGGAACATCGTTTTTCCAATCGGCCTACCATACTAATGGTGCCGCTCGGCGGCCGCAAGCAAATCGTGCACACGGACCGCACTTTGCCGCCGATGAGGCAGCGACCGCCGCCCGCGCACCGGCTTGCACCTCGGCCGGATTGGGATGATAATCGAGGTCCAGCCTTCCTCCGCTCCTTTCCCGCGAGCCCACCGCCCGATGGCCATGCGTCCGTTCCAAGCACTGGCGACCTTGCTAATTTTCGCCTCCGCTGACGTTGCCTTAGCTGAACAGCCGACCCCGCTCGACGTGCTGGCCGGCGAGTATGCCGGCCAGGTGCGGCCGCTGGTGGTTCGCCATTGTCTCGAGTGCCACTCGACCGCGGCCAAGGAAGGCGAGCTCGATCTCGAGCGTTTCGCAAAGCTCGACGACGTCCGTCCGGCGACCAAGACCTGGCTCAAAGTGGCCGAAATGCTCGACAACGGCGAGATGCCGCCGAAGGACGCCGAGCCACTGCCACCCGATCAGAAGAAAGCAGCTGCGCGATTGGATCCGGCGATACCTCGAAGCCGAAGCCTACGCCAACGCGGGCGACCCCGGACCGGTCGTTCTGCGGCGGCTGAGCAATGCCGAGTACACGTACACGGTGCGCGATCTGACCGCGCGTCGACCTGAGTCCTGCTCGCGAGTTTCCTGGCGACAGCGCCGCCGGCGAGGGATTTACCAACACGGGCAACGCATTGGTCATGTCGCCGTCGCTGTTGACGAAGTACCTCGACGCCGGC
The DNA here is from genome assembly GCA_963801675.1 of uncultured Planctomycetia bacterium. Lineage (GTDB taxonomy): Bacteria > Planctomycetota > Planctomycetia > Pirellulales > PALSA-1355 > PALSA-1355. The sequence continues at coordinate 3,654,365 of CAWDFN010000001.1, read as the reverse complement.
AAGGAGATCGCTCGCCACGCCGTGTTGTTGCCCGACGGCTTCCGTTTTTCCCCGTCGACGACCCGTCGCGACTGGACCAACGACGTCCTGGCGCAGATCCGCCAGACCTATCTGCGCCACACCGATACTCGCGGCAGCACGCACGTCAAACTTCAGGGCCTCGAGTGGGAGACCAACGAGGGGGGCCGGCTGCCGTTGGAAAAATATCTGGCCGCAACGCTTGCCGAGCGCGAATCGCTTGCGGCAGGCGGAAAGACGATCGAAGCGGTGGCCCAGGAGCGCGGGCTGAACGTCAAGTATCTCGGCGGATTGTGGAACATGCTTAATGGCAAGGAGCCCTCGCAGTTGCTCGACTCGCTGCGCGTACGTTGGCGCGCGCCAAGCCGGACGGGGCCGCGGCACTGGCGGCCGATGTTGCCAGATGGCAAGCCGTGCTGACGCGGTTTCAGAGCGTGGGACACATGAAGTCGTGGATGGTCCCGGTCAATCCGGCGACGTCCCGCCAGGACATCCGGCTGAAAATTCCCGCGCCGTCGGATGCCAACCCGGTCACGCTCTTCCTGACAGTCGGTGAAGCCGGCGACGGCGCGGCCGGCGATGTAGTGGTCTGGCAACAGCCGCGACTGGTTTCGCCGGGCCGGCCCGATTTGCTGTTGCGCGACGTGCGCGACTTCACGCGCGAAATGACGGCTCGCCGCGAGCGCATCTTCGCTCTGACCGCCCGGTCGCTGACGGCCGTCGACGAAGCAAGCCGCGTGAGCGGCAAGCTCGACGTGGCCGAACTTGCACGGCGGCACGACGTCGACGCCGATACGCTCTCCGCGTGGCTCGACTACCTGGGCATCAGCACGGCCGCGAAGCTGAAGCTCGATCACATGACTCAACCGATTGCCAAAGCGTCCGGCTATGATTTCGTGCAAGGCTGGGGCAAGCCGGAAACGCCCATGCTGATGGCCAATTCGTCGGACAAACACGTGCGGATTCCCGGCAACATGAAACCGCACGGCGTCGTGGTGCACCCTTCGCCAACGTTGCAAGCGTCTGTCGGTTGGCAAAGTCCGCTGGCGGGCGCCGCCCGCGTCGAAGGCCGAATCACACATGCGCATCCCGAGTGCGGCAACGGCGTAACCTGGTCGCTGGAGCTTCGCCGTGGAAACACGCGGCAGCGATTGGCAGCGGGCAACGCGCATGGTCCCGCGCCGGTTGCGATCGGGCCCCTCGAATCCGTGTCGATGCAGCCGGGCGACCTGGTTTCGCTGCTCGATCGGCCCGCGCGATGGCAACCATGGCTGCGACCTGACCGATCTCGAACTGTCGATCACCAGCGCCGCCGACGGCCGCGTGTGGAGCCTGACCGGCGACGTGTCGAGCGACGTGCTGGCGGCCAATCCGCACGCCGACCGGTTCGGCAACAAGGACGTTTGGCACTTCTACACCGAGGTGGTACAAAGGGGCGATGCGAACCCGCTGATTCCCGCCGGATCGCTCATCGCACGCTGGATGGCGGCTCCCGGAGCCGACGAAAAGCAGAAGCTGGCCGTGGACGTACAGACGCTGCTCACCAGCCCGCCGCCGGCCGATCCCAAACATCCAGACGCGGCACTCTACCGCCAATTGGTATCGCTCGGTGGCCCATTGTTCGCCGGCGCGCGGACGCGCACGCGACCATCGGGCGCGTCGGCTGCCCCCGCGGCCGGACAGGGCGAATGGGGACTCGATCCGGCCTTGTTCGGGCGACATCCCAATGGCTCGGCCGTCGACGCCGCGAGCCTCTGCGTGCAGGCCCCGAACACCGTTGAGATCCGTCTGCCGGCTGATCTGGCCGCCGATTGCGATCTCGTCACCACGGCCATTCTGGAACCGCAAGCCGGCGCCGAAGGCAGCGTGCAAGCCAGCGTGGCGACCGCCCGGTCCGATTCACTAACCGATCTGCGAGCCGACGTGCCCGTGCTGACGGCCGAGGGAAGCGCCGCGCGGAAGCGCTTCGAGAAGGCCTGCGACGACTTCCGCGGCTGGTTCCCGGCGGCGCTGTGCTACACGCAGATCGTGCCGGTCGACGAGGTCGTGACGCTGACGCTGTTCCATCGCGAAGACGAGCCGCTTTGCCGGCTGATGCTCGACGAGCGACAAAAGGCCGAGCTCGATCGGCTGTGGGACGAGCTGCACTTCGTCAGCCACGACGCGCTGACGCTGGTCGACGCCTTCGCGCAGCTCATGGAATATGCCACGCAGGACAGCGACCCCAAAGTGTTCGAGCCGTTGCGCAAGCCGATCCACGACCGGGCCGCCGCGTTTCGCCAGGAACTGCTCGACGCCGAGCCGCGGCAGGTCGAGGCGCTGCTCGAGTTCGCCGCGCGGGCGTACCGCGCGGCCGCTGACACCCGACGAGAGCGCCGAGCTGCGCGAGCTGTATCGCAAGCTGCGGGCGCAGGAGCTTCCGCACGACGAGGCGTTGCGGTTCACGCTCGCCCGGGTGTTCGTCTCGCCGGCGTTTCTGTACCGGCTCGAAAGGGCCGCCCCCGGTGCGCAGCCCGCGCCGGTGTCCGACTGGGAGCTGGCCAGCCGGCTGAGCTATTTCCTCTGGTCGTCGATGCCCGACGCGGAGCTGCGCGAAGCCGCCGCGGCCGGCCGGCTTGCGCGAGCCCGACGTGCTGGCGGCGCAGGCGCGGCGGATGCTCGCGCGACGCACGCGTGCGGCGGCTGGCCACCGAATTCGCCTGCCAGTGGCTGCACATCTACGACTTCGACACGCTCGACGAAAAGAGCGAACAGCACTTTCCCACGTTCGCCGGCGCTGCGCGGCGACATGTACGAGGAGGCGATTCGCTTCTTCACCGACCTGTTCCAGCGCGACGGCTCGGTGCTCGAGCATCTTCGACGCCGACCACACGTTCGTCAACGAAGCGCTGGCGAAGCACTACGGCATTCCCGGCGTGAGCGGACCCGAGTGGCGGCGCGTGGACGGCGTCGCAGCGTATGGGCGCGGCGGCATCCTGGGTCTGGCGGCGACGCTCGCCAAGCAGTCGGGCGCGTCGCGCACCAGCCCGATCCTGCGCGGCAACTGGGTCTCGGAAGTGCTGCTGGGCGAGAAGCTGCCGCGGCCGCCGAAGGACGTGCCGCGGCTGCCGGAGGACGAAGCGGCCACCGAGGGTCTGACCGTCCGGCAGCTCGTCGAAAAGCACAGCAGCGACGCCAAGTGCGCCAGCTGCCACGAGCGGATCGATCCGTTCGGCTTCGCGCTCGAAGGCTTCGACGCCGATCGGCCGGCGCCGCGACAAGGACCTGGCGAACCGGCCGATCGACACCCGCGCGAAGCTCGCCGACGGGACCGAATTCGACGGCCTGGACGGCCTGCGAGACTACCTGCTTGAACGCCCGCCGCGACGCGGTCGTGCGGCAGTTCTGCCGCAAGCTGCTCGGCTATGCCCTGGGGCGGAGCGTGCAGCTCTCCGACGAGCCGCTGCTCACGGAGATGCGGCAGCGGCTGGCGAAGAACGAATATCGCTTCTCCGTCGCGGTCGACGCGATCGTCCGCAGCCGGCAGTTCCGAGAGATTCGCGGCAAGGACGCCCATTTTGCCGAAGCCGAGTAACCATCGTACAATCGATCGAACGAGTCCATTGGCCCACGGCCCTGCGAGGAAGATCATGCATAGCCATCAATTTTCGCGTCGCACGTTCCTGCGCGGCGTCGGCGTGACGATGGCGTTGCCGTGGCTGGAATCGCTCCCCGTCTGGGGCGACGAGCCGCAAGCGGCCGGCGCCGCCAGCGAGGCGCCGGTGCGGCTGGCCGTGCTGTTCGCCGGCAATGGCTTTCACAGCAAGGAGTGGTGGGCCAAGGGGGAGGGCGCGACATGGAGCTCGGCAAGGTGCTCGCACCCGCTGGCCGATTTCCGCGAGAAGACTGCTCTTCATCCGCGGCCTGTACAACGAGGAGGCGCTGAAGGGGAACATCCACAGCTCGCAGACCGGCAACCTGCTCTCCGGCGCGCCGCTGGCCTCCGGCGGCGAGATCCGCTCCGGCACGAGCATCGACCAGGTGCTCGCCCAGCAGCACGGGCGGTCGACCAAGGTGCCGAGCCTGGTGCTGGGCTGCGAGAAGTCGAACCCGTCGGTCCACAAGAACTACTCGATGCTCTACAGCTCGCACATCTCGTGGAGCTCGCCGACGACGCCGACGCCGCTGGAGCTGTACCCGGCGCTGGCCTTCGACCGGCTGTTCAAGGACGAAGTCGCAGCGCGGCGACAAGAGCGTGCTCGACGCCGTGCTGGCCGACGCCAGCGACATTCGCCGGCAGATCAGCACGGCCGACCAGCGCAAGCTCGACGAGTACCTCGACTCGGTCCGCGAGGTCGAGCAGCGGATCGAGCGCGCCGGCAAGAAGGGCGAGCTGCAAGGCTGGCGGCCGACGCTCGACAAGCCCGAACATGCCGCGCCCGGCCGACGGCATTCCGCAGGACATCGCCGAGCACATGCGGCTGATGTGCGACATCCTCGTGCTCGGCTTCCAGACCGACACCACGCGCGTCTGCACGCTCAAGCTGAACAACGACCACTGCTCGCTGCGGTTCCCGAACCTGGGCGTCGACTACATGATCCACCACCTGCTCTCGCACTCCGACACGGCCGACTGGCTGAAGGTGAATCAGTTCTTCCTCGAGCAGCTCGCCTACATCGCCCGCAAGCTCGACGCGATCCAGGAAGGCGAGCGCACCGCGCTCGACAACTCGATGATCCTGTTCTGCTCGAGCATGATGACCGGCAGCCACGACGCCACGCAGCTGCCGGTGGTCGTGCTGGGCCGCGGCGGCGGACGATTGGAGACCGGCCGCGTGCTCGACTACCTCGGCAAGCCGAACCGCAAGATGTGCAGCCTGTACCTCTCGCTGATGGACAAGGCCGGCGTGCGTCTCAAGCAGTTCGGCGACTCGCAAGAGCGGCTGGCGGAATTGTGACGGACGCCGCTGCCTGGCTCCCAAGCGAAAAAACAATCGGAAGTTCATGAAAGTCATTCGCTATCAAGATTCCGCGGGACAAATCAACTTCGCGGCCCAACAACCCGACGGTTCCGCGCGTAAGATCGCCGGCGACATTTTTGGCGATTACCGCGTGACCGATCAGGCGGCGGACGTGCGCAAAGTGCTCGCGCCGATTGTGCCCACCGGAATCGTCTGTATCGGCTTGAATTACCGACGCCACGCGGCCGAAGGGAATGCGCCGATTCCAAAATGGCCGGTCGTGTTCATGAAAACCGTCGGTTCGGTGCAAAACCCGGGCGATCCGATCCTGCTGCCGACGCAGTTGAAAAGTAACGAAGTCGATTACGAGTGCGAACTGGCCGTGGTGATCGGAAAACGCTGCAAGAACGCGTCGCGCGACCAGGCGTTGAGCTACGTGCTGGGCTACACCTGTGCCAACGACGTCAGCGCCCGCGACTGGCAGAAGGAGATGGGGGGCAGCCAGTGGTGCCGCGGCAAGACGTTTGACACGTTTTGCCCGTTGGGCCCGTGCCTGGTCACATCCGACGAAATCGGCGATCCCAATGCACTGGCCATCAAGACGATTCTCAACGGCCAGGCAATGCAGGACTGGAACACCAACGACATGATCTTCGACGTGCCGACGCTAATCGAATTCCTGAGCGGCAGCACCACGCTGCTGCCCGGCACCGTGATCCTGACCGGCACGCCGCACGGCGTAGGGATGGCTCGCAAACCGCCCGTGTGGCTGAAGTCGGGGGACGAGGTGACCATCGAAATCGAAAAGATCGGGGCGTTGCGCAACCCGGTCTTGGACGAGCCTGTGTAGAGTTCGATTCAAAACCGCTCGGACTGGCCGGACTACCTGAACGGCCAGGGAGGCTGTATCTTAAGGGCGGGGCCAAAGGAGCAGTTCGGGCAACTTCCTTCTGTTCGACCGGCGTGGTTTTGGACTCCCAGGCGGCTCGTTCACACAACCGGTTCGGCAATTGCAAAGAGCCAGAACGATGATGCAACAAGCACGCACGGTCATTCTGCCGCGGGAGTTTTTGCGGCGATGCCGCCAGGCCCTGTTTACCGGCAAGGTGTCCGACTCGACCGGCGTTAATATGACCGGCGGCAGCCTGTTGATGCGTACGCTGATCTTCCGCCGCCTGTTGCTGCGCAGCGTGCTGGCGCCGGATGAACGGTTCGTGGGCTTGCTGATCCCGCCCTCGGCAGGCGGCGTCCTGGCCAACGCCGCGGTGACGCTTTGCCGGCGCGTGCCGGTGAATCTCAATTACACCGTCTCCTCCGACACCCTCAACTATTGCATCGCTCAGTGCGGCATCCGCCACGTGCTCACCAGCCGCAAGTTCATGGAGAGGTTCGATTTCAAACTGGACGCTGAGTTGGTTTACCTCGAGGATTTTCGAGAGCAGGTGACCGCCGCCGATAAGCTGGTCGCGGCGCTCGACACCTACCTGTTGCCGGCGGCCGTCCTCGAGCGCTGGTTGGGTTTGCACAAGATCCAGCCCGACGATTTATTTACGATCATCTACACCTCCGGCTCGACCGGCAAGCCGAAAGGGGTGATGCTCTCGTACGGCAATGTCGGCACGAACGTTGCCGGCATCGAGGACAAATTGCAGCTCGGTCCGCCCGACGTCGTGTGCGGAATCTTGCCTTTGTTTCACTCGATGGGCTTCACGATCGCGCTGTGGGGCGTGCTTGGCTTGAACCTCAAGGGCGTTTTCCATTTCAGCCCCCTGGACGCCAAGATCATCGGTAAGATGTGTCACGAGCACAAGATGACAATCCTTATCTCGACGCCCACTTTCTTGCGTTCTTACATGCGGCGTTGCACGCCGGAAGAATTCGCCAGCTTGAATCTGGTCGTCGTCGGGGCCGAAAAACTGCCCGGCGATCTGCTCGCGGCCTTCGAAGCGCGATTCGGCGTCCGGCCGATGGAAGGCTACGGCACGACCGAGCTCGCGCCGGTGGTCTCGGTCAACGTGCCGGCGACGCGGGCACAGGGCGACCCGAAGTTAGTCGAGCGCGTCGGCACCGTGGGTACGCCCATTCCGGGCGTGAGCGCGAAGATTGTCGACCACGAAACGGGCAAAGATCTGCCGATCGGTGAGTCGGGTATGCTGCTGATCAAGGGTCCCAACGTGATGCAGGGCTACTTCAAAATGCCCGAGCAGACCGCCAAGGTCATGCGCGACGGCTGGTACGTCACCGGCGACATGGCCAAGCTCGACTCCGATGGGTTCATCCACATCACGGGCCGGCTTAGCCGGTTCTCGAAAATCGGCGGCGAGATGGTGCCGCACATCCGCATCGAAGAACTATTGCAACGGTTCCTGTCCGACGACGAGGAAAAACTGGCCGTGGCCGTCACCGCGGTGCCCGATGAACGCAAGGGCGAGCGTCTCGTCGTGTTGCATCTGCCCACCGACAAAACGCCACAACAAATCATCAAGGTGTTGGCGTCCGAGGGACTCCCGAATCTGTGGATCCCCTCGACCGACAGTTTGTTCGAGGTCGACCAAATCCCGCTGCTGGGCACCGGCAAGCTGGATCTGCAGGCCGTCAAGGAATTGGGCAAGGAAAAGGTTGCCGCTGGATCGTCGGCGAAGCCGGCCAGTGCGGCAGGCCAAGCGTCATAACTCCTAACCCTCTCCCTCCCGGAGAGGGCGGCGACGGGCACCGACGCAAAGCGTTGGTCGGCGCCGGGCGAGGGATGGGTGCCTCACAGGAGCGCGCCTACCGGCGCTCCAGCGCCGCGTTTTTGCACCGCCGGTGCCAGCGATCCGGTCGCGGAGGCTTGCAGGGCTTCGCGCTGGCGGGCTTTCCTGCCAACGTCCAGCGAGAGCTGGGCAAAACGGTCGCGAACGTCCGGCTCCAGATTGTTCAGCTTCTTGGACAGTCGAGCGACGCCCGCCGCGTTGCTCTCCGCCGTGCGCGAAATCGTGCCCAGAAACGAAGCAGTCTCGATGAAATTGTAATCGGCCGAGCGGTGCACCAGCGGCTGCAACGTCTTGGCCAAGAGCTCGACGCCGGCATGCTCGATTTGCACGAACGTATCCATGCGGCTGGTGACGTAGTGGCGCCCGTCGGTCTCTTGCATGTAGCCCGACTTCAAGACCAGGACGCATTTGGCCCGCACCGGACGAGTGAACAGCGGCCCGTCGTACGAACCTTCGGCATAGATCACCTGGGTTTCGTGGTCGCTGTAGCAGTACTTCACTTCGCAGTTCGTTCCGGCACCATCGGTTGCCCGAAACGTGTCTTCTCCGGTGCGCTGCAGCGCCACGTTGCTGATCTTCATCACTTCCCAAATGTTGACGACCACTTCGGGATGACGGACCAGAAACAGGTACAGATCCGGATCGCAAGGCGTGACCTGCACCGGCAACCGGCGATAGAGGCTGACGCCGCTGAGCGCCGCGCTCACTCGCGCCTTGTCGTCGGCCTGCAGCTTATCGAACGGGATCGAGCGAATCGCGTCTTCGCGCGCCGCGCGGCTGCTCGTGGCTTGCGTCGGTGGGCCAGCCGCAATGGCCGGCCGGCCGCAACTCCAAATCACGCAGCCAAAGAACAACGATGTGGCGAGTAGTCTCGCAGGCGACCTAAATGATGCCCGCCGCGCGCTGCGCGTGAGTTCGTCCCTGTTGCGGCGCGCGCAGCGCGCTTGCCGTCTCGTCGCCTTGACATGATTCCCCCCTGACCCAAATCCCCCCGCATCCGCCCTCGCCTCGCGATGGATATCGCGGCAGGAAAATGCGGATGCCCTGGCCGGTTGTGCCGACGTTAGAAGTTTTTCGGCTCGGGGAAGTCGCCGAGGCGAGCCAAAGTTTTTCAGCCAGCAGCCATTTCCGCGCGCTTGCTAGCTAATCTAACGATCGGCCAAACTCTTCGGTCAGTTTTCCCGACGGGCGTCCGATGGGGGCGATGGCGGCCGTCAAGCGGCGCAAACGTGCGTCAAACTCGGCAAACTTGTGCCAGAGTGCGGCACTTTCCCAAAGGCACAAGGGCGCTCAGCGAACGGCGCCGAACGAGAAGCTAGCAGGCCGTGCATTCTGATTGACGCATGCCGCTGCTGACATGAGGGTTCATTGTGCTGGCCCGCGCTAGCCAGCAGAAGGAATCGAGCGAGAGTGGGCGCCGGCCTAGCGGCGCTCGACGTCCAATACCGTGACGCGCTGCACGTTGATGTGCTGGCGCTGCAATTCGGTCATGAAACCGCGCTGGCCGGTAACCCCCACGTAGTGATCGACGTAGGGCTTCAAATTGACGCCCGGCGCCGGGGTCACGAACGACACCACGACGTTCGACGCGTCGACCAGCGCGAATTGAGGCCCGCCGACTTTCTCGGAAATGACCGGCGAGAGCCGACCGACGCCGTCATATCGCAAGGCCTCCGCGCGGCGCGATTCGGAGCCGCCCGCAGGACTGACGCGGCGATCGATGTCGGAGGCGACCTTCCGCGACGCGTCGTGCCGTTGCTTCAGCTCGTCGAATCGCGCCAGCTTGGCGAGCAAGACTCGCGCTCGCCCGCGTTCCACCGAAGTTTGCGACTCGCGCAAGATCACCTCGGTCCGGCGCTGCAGCTCTCCGAACGACCAGGTCCCGATTTCCTGGGCGACGATGATGGAGAGTTCCAGATCGATGCGATCGAGATCGCGCTGCAGGGCCGCTTCGCCGACGACGCTGCGGCGCTGACGCGTCTCGTCGGGCGTGCGCGGCTGGGCCGCATCGGTTTTCGGTTGCGTCTCGCCAGCGGCGCTGGCCATTCGAACGCCCCGCTCGGCGTGGTCCGCCGCGGGCGTCTCGGAATCTCGTTGCGCGGCGGCCGCCTCGCGTTCACCTTGGGCCACCTCGTCGGGCACTTCGCGATCGACGAACTTGGAAAAGATCCAGCGGAACTCGCCCGACGGCGGCGCGATTTTGCACCACGGCGAGTCGTCGGAGGGGGGCTCAATCAGTTCGACTTTTTCGCCTTTGTCGAGCCGCACCTGGATGACTTCGCGGACCTCGCTCAACGTGCTGCCGACGCGCGCCACCACGCGCTGGGAATTGACGATGGCCAGTCCGTTGGGCTGCGGGTCGAGATGGCGTTTCGAGACCCAGGCGAAGCTCTGTCGCGGCGGACGGATCGCGTACCATCCGCCCGGATCGTGGCGATAGACTTCAACCTGCTCGCCCTTTCGCAACTTGTCGGTGGGGTAATAGTTTCGGCCCGGTCCGCTGCGAACGTAAACGTCGGCCGAATTCACGTAAGCCACGTAGGGAAATTCCGCGGCCAAGGCCGACACGGCCCCGCCCATCGCCAGCATGACCGCCAGCCAGTATCGCCACCGCATGCGAGAGCTCCTGGACGCGCGTCCGGGAATCAGAAGGGAGAAAAACAAGCGGTGGCTTGTAGAGCAAACCTGCGGCCGGCTCAAGAGCAGTTTGCCGCGGCTAGCTCCAGACCGCTAGCTGCGGGCGGGCCGCAGCTTCTCCATCGTGACCACATTGCCCGTTTCGTTGTACTCGACTCGGCTCATGAAATTGCGCATCAGCATGATGCCGCGGCCGTTGGGCGCGTCGATGTGCTGGGGATCCGTGCAGTCGGGCACGGCCTCGGGATCGAATCCGGGGCCCTGGTCGGTGATCTCAATACATATCTTCGTGTCGGTCGATTTGCAGACCACGCGAACCTGCTTGCCGGCGTCCAAGCGATTGCCGTGCTTGATCGCATTGACGATCGCTTCTTCGAGCGCCAGACGAATGCCGAACATGTCTCGCGACGTCCACGTCTCGCCGTTGAGCTTTGAGAGCAGTTCGTCGAGAACTCGATGCCCGGCATCGACGCTGCTGGCAATCGTGCGATCGATGGTCCAGGCAAGGGAATGTTGTGACATGGCTTACCGCGTGTTCACCCGGCCTGGTACCCGTTGGGCAATGTGTACCCGCTGGGCAACGGCCGCATTTGTGCAAGTGCACAACCGCCAATGGCGACGGCTAAAAGCTTGCCAGCGCGTCGGCTTCGTCGTCTTTGATGTCGAACAATTTATTCAGCTTGGTGATGGCGAAGACTTCGTAGATTTCAGGGCGAATGTTGCTCAGCTTCAGCCGTCCACCGTGGGCTTTGACCTTCTTGTCCAGGGTGATCAATTTGCCCAGCGCGGCGCTCGACAAAAACTCGACCGACGAGAAGTTGAGCAGCAGATTCTTGTGTTCCTCGTCCTCGATCAACTGGAACAATTCCTGCCCCAATTCCTGAATGTTGGCTTCGTCGAGGATCTTGCGGTCGACGAAGCGAACCACGCTGACGTCGCCGACTTGAGACAGTTGCAATCGCCGATGGACGGCCATCAAACGGGCTCCTCTATTCGAACCGCAGCCAAAAGCTTCAGGCGAAAAACCGACAGGACGTGCAAGCTTGTTATGATAGCCCTGGGTCATTCGGTGTCAAGCTGCGCTGCGTCCGTGGCAGGACGATTGCAAAGTTGGTTTTGTATAATGGTAGAGCAATCCCAACTGGGTGACAGGGGTTGGTTTAGGAGAAGGAGCCTGTCATGCCAGTACAACCTTGCTTGCCTTCTTTGATGACGGCGTTGTCGGACTTGGCCGATCCGCGTCAGCGGCGTGGCGTTCGGCATCAGTTTTCGGCGATTTTGGGTCTGACGCTGTTGGGGTTGATCTGCCGCCTGAATGATTTTGCTGGCCTGCGGCGTTGGGCCGCCAGGAACTGGCATCTGCTTCGCAGGCCGCTGGGCTTTACCCGTCACAAGCCCCCGCATCCGACCACCTTGAGTCGCACTTTGGCCAAGTTTTCCTTGGAGGGTTTTCAAGCGGCATTTTCGAGATGGTTGCAGGAGGTGGTGTCGGATCGGGACGCGTTGGTGGTCGCGGTCGATGGCAAGACGTCGAAGCAAGGCTTTGACCCTCAGGGCGATCCGATTCAAATGCTCAACGTGTTTGCCCAGGATTTGAAGGCCTGTCTTGGGCAATGGCCACTGGGCGGAGACAAAAGCACGGAGCCGGAAGTGCTCAAGGCGCACTTGAGCGAGCTGTTTGAGAAGTATCCAGCGTTGCGTTTGATCACCGGCGATGCGCTGTACGCGCAGCGGAACTTGGCCGAATTGATCTTAGCGTCCGGCCACGATTACTTGTTCCAAATCAAAGGCAACCAGCCCGACATCTTGGATGCGGCGCAGACCTGCTTTGCGCAGGCGGAAGATCGCAAGCCGGACGCCCACACACGGAAAAAAAGGGTCTATAGCAGAATCTATGGGTGGTTTTCGTTAGGTGTCGGTAGTGGAGCGGCGTTCCGCCGCAGTTGTTTTTTTGCGTTCACGCAGACCAGGGGGCTCATTGCCGCCCCTGGACCCCGGCTAGCCTTTCTCTGTGTTCCGGGGCGGTAGTTCGTGCAGGAGAGACGCGTGGTGTGGCTAAACAAATGCATCCTGAGCGGCGATCGGCAAAGATGGAGTTACCAAGCTTCATCAGCGCCAAGGCAGACTCAGGATGCAACTCAAGACTATCCTCAATCGCGTCGAGCGTTACAAGTCGTTCGTGTATGGAGAACCACGCTGGGCAGATGGCGGCCGGGAGACCATCGAAGTGCCGATCGAGCCACGGGCCAATGGCCGGCCGATCTGCTCGGGCTGCGGAAAGCGACGGCCCGGCTACGACCGGCTGGCGCCCAGGCGCTTCGAGTTCGTGCCGCTGTGGCAGATCGCCGTGGTATGGGTCTATGCCTTGCGGCGTGTCGACTGTCCATGTTGTGGCGTGGTGGTGGAGCGCGTTCCTTGGTCGACCGGCAAGTCGCGGCTGACCATAACCTATCAATGGTTTCTGGCGGGCTGGGCCCGGCGGCTCTCCTGGAAGGAGGTGGCTGCGGTCTTTTGCACCACCTGGGAACACGTCCGCGACTCGGTGCGGCACGCGGTCCAATGGGGCCTGGTGCACCGGGATTTGTCGGGTGCCAGCGCCATCGGCGTCGACGAGATTCAGTGGCGACGCGGCCACCACTACCTGACGCTGGTCTATCAAATCGACCCCGGCTGCAAACGTCTGTTGTGGATCGGCCGCGAGCGAACCGAAGCCTGCCTGCGCCGAGGAATGGAACTGCTGGGCGCGAACTTCTGTGCGGGCCTGCGATTCGTGTGCAGCGACTTGTGGCAACCGTATCTCAAAGTGCTGGCCGAACAAGCCGGCACGGCGGTCCACGTGCTCGATCGTTTTCACATCATGAAACAACTGGGCGAAGCCATCGACGACGTGCGGGCCGGCGAAGCTCGACGACTGAAGCAAGACGGCTACGAGCCGCTGCTCAAGCACTCCCGCTGGTGCTTGCTCAAACGGCCCGAGAACTTGACCGACCAGCAGACCGTCAAGCTGGCCGAATTGCTCCGCTACAACCTGCAAAGTGTGCGGGCCTATTTGCATCGCGAAGACTTCCAACGTTTCTGGGAGTACCAATCGCACGCCTGGGCTGGAAAGTTCCTCGACGAGTGGTGCGCCCGCGTCATGCGATCTCGGCTAGAACCGCTCAAGAAGGTAGCCCGCAGCCTGCGGAAACATCGCTCGTTGCTGCTCAACTGGTTCCGCGCCAAGGGCACGATTTCGGCCGGTATCATTGAGGGTTTCAACAACAAGGCGAAACTGACCATGAGAAAATCGTACGGCTTTCGCGAGTACGAAACGATCGAACTGGCCCTCTACCATCAACTTGGCAATTTACCCCAGCCAGAATTCACCCACGAATTCTGCTGAGGAAGCGAAAAAAAAGGGGGCCACCGAGAAACTCGTTTTCTTTGGGTCGACCTGGACAACGCCGTTTATGTCCGCGAAAGGCTGGGTTTTGCCGGTTGCCGCATGCTCGTGCGAGTCGACCGGCACACCACCGACCGTCGCGGCCCAAGCACGCGAGAAACGCGTTACTTCGTCGCCAGCCTCGACCCGCAAACCGTCACGCCTCAAGAACTCCTCAAATACGTGCGAGGCCATTGGCAAATAGAAAACAGCCTGCACTTCGTCAAAGATCGCTGGTGGGACGAGGACCGACATTGGAATCGACGACCTGGGCTGGCGGAGCGCCTGGCAAGCTTGGCCAATGTCGCCCTGACTTTGCTCCGCTTGAGTGGAAAACCCAATAGCCCCCTGCGAGCCGAGGCCGACGAGCTATCTTGGAATCCCCTACGCGCCCTCAAACTCATCGGAGCCTGGACTTAACGACTATGCAATCGTCCTGGCGTCCGTGGGTGCCGTTCAGCCTGGGGGCCGTCACGAGTCCAGCAGCACGCACTTCGCCAGGGCTTCCGCCAGCGGATCGGCTTGCGCGGCGCATAAGCCGAGGTGACTGTGCCGCCGCCATCCTTCGGCATATTCGTAGCGCCCCGACATCCGCCCGACCTCGCGCATCAATTCCCGCATGGCTTCCAGGTACGAATTCAAACCCTGGCTGGTGTCGAGCCATTCTTGCTGGCTCTTGTGGCAGGCCAGCATAGCGGTCTTCTGGTCCATCACAGCGCCGACGTCGACAAACAGGTCGGGCCGCACGAGCCGGCCCAGAGGATCGCGGTTGCCGTGCGGCTGGGCGTGATAGACCGTCACCGCCTGCTCGACCGGCGGTCGCGACGGTACCGTCGGATAGTTCGGCATGCCGCGCGCGAAGGCCGCCGTCACAGCCAGCCGGCAAGCGTTCTGGTGATCTTCCATGTAATCGCTCGGCGCATGCACCAGCAGAATCTCCGGAGCCACTTCGCGCATCACGGCCGCCAGCCGAGTAAGCGTCGCATGGTCGTAGAAAATCTCCAAGTCGTTCACCAGGCTTGGATGAAACTCGGCGCCGATGCTGTCTGCGGCGGCGATCGCCTCGAGTTCTCGAATCCGTGCCGTTTCACTGGCGTTGTGCGCCGTCGATCCGCAGCAGCCGTTGGCGATGTTCATATAGTGGATTTCGTAGCCCGCGCTTCGCAGCAGCATGAGCGTGCCGGCCATCACGAACTCGACATCGTCAGGATGCGCGGCAACGGCAAACGCGCGTTTGTTCGGCGGCGTCATAGCAGGCTTTCTTTCAAGAGGGGCGACCGACTAGTGCATCTCGGCGGCGCAGGCACCGATGCCGCTTCGCAAAAAATTGAACTGCACGTTGGGGTGGTCCGCCAGCAACGACATCGGCACGGCGCTGTCGGGTATCCGCTTGGAAATCATCAGCGTCGTCAGCCGCAGCCCGAAGGGATTGTCGTGGGCACCCGCGTGCCAGATCGAGACCTTCTCGGCCTTCCAGGTTTCGACCGGCCCGACGCTGATGGCTTGCGTGGGGACGTCCGTCACCACGCCGCCGCCCGACGTGCGCGCATTTTGAATAATCGTCATCGGATGCAAATCGACCAGCCGCGTGCCAAGCTTGCGGTATTCCGCCGGCGACGGGGGCCTGTCCTGGTAGGCTCCTTCGCGGCGCGGTGGATCGTTGAACGCCCAGTGCTTGACTTCACCCTGTCCTCCCTGCATGACCACGCACCGAGCCTCGTCGAAGCTGCGGCTGTACTCGTCCGCGGGAATCCTGGGAAAATGGATTTGACTCTCCGGCATTCGCAGCCGCGGGTGAATGCGATCGAAGCAAAACTCGCGATCGGCCCGCGCGAAGCTGAGCGGGAAGCCCTCGGGCACTGCCTCTCCGTTAATGGCCCATTCGTCCATGCCCCAGAAATGGCAATGGCGCAGATCGAGATTCAACTCGTTGACCAGCCGGGCCACCAGCGGCAACTGCTCGGTGGGCCCGATCGGACCGCAAATGCCGGCCGGCCGCTCGGCCGTCGCCTGCCGCCAGGCGGTGATGTATTCCAGGGCTTCGGCCAGGTAGAAATCTTCGACCGTATCGTAAAACTTGACCGAGAAACCGGCCCGGCCCAGGCCCGCCAGATCGTCGGCCGAAAGTCCCGCCGCGTCGTCGAGAATCTCGCGGTCGAGCGTCGTATAGTCCCACCAGTCGGGCGCAACTTTGCTGAGCGATCGCACTACCACCTCCATGCCACTTCGAGCCTGTGGGGCCAGTCTCGCCGGTTTTCCCAGAGACGCCCCTTGAGAACGCGCGGCGTCAGTTTACCAGATTGCCGCCGACCATCTATACGCCCGCTCGATACCCGCCCAGGGCGCCAAATCAGACGGCACAATAGAAGCGGTTAGGATGGATTCCCAGCAGGCAATCGCCTTAGAATACACTAAGCCCCGAAGCCGCACTGGGGCCGGAACAGATCATTCGAAAAAGGAGCGTCCTCATGTCCATTCGACGAATCGCTGCGGGGCTCGTGCTCGCCATCGGCCTGGCGGCCGTCATCGGCTCGGTCAGCTTGCGCGCCGCCGACCCGCAGCCTGACAAGAAGTCCGACAACCAGGCCGACAAGGACGCCGGCAAAGCTGACGAGTCGAAGCCTGACGAACCGGAGGAAACCAAGGATCGCTACCGGGTCCCCGAGAGGGACGTGAAAGAGCTCCTGGCGTTCATCAAGGATGTCCGCACCTACCGCCCAAAAACGCAGGAAGCAGCGACGGAGCACCGCGCCAAGGCAATGCCCGCGATGAGAGAGGCTGCAGAACGAGTCCAGCAACTCGCCAACGACGAAGACAAGTCGCTCGACGGCTATGACGACGCGATCGGTATCCTGCTGTATGCCCGGAACAACGAATTGCGGAATGCTGGGCCCGAAGAGCGCAAAAAGCTGCTCAACGACATCAAGGACAGCCTGGCCAGGGCGAAGAAACCGTCGCAGTACGCGATGGCTGCGGGCATGCAACTGGCCAGCGGCCTGGAATACGGCGGCAAGCCGCAACAGGCCATCGAGGTCTATCGCGAATTGGGCGAAATCTTGTCGAAGAGCCCGGACGAAGATACGGCCAAGAGCGGCGCCAAAATGCTGGGCGCGGCCCGACGGTTGAACCTGGTGGGCGAGCCGCTCGAGCTCAGCGGCACGCTGCTGAACGGAGACAAGTTCGATTGGTCGAAATATCGTGGCAAAGTCGTGCTCGTCGATTTTTGGGCCACCTGGTGCGGGCCGTGCATGGCCGAGCTGCCGAACGTGAAAAAGAACTATGACCGCTACCACGACAAGGGTTTCGAGGTCGTCGGCATCAGCCTCGACAGCGAGCGCGCCGCACTCGACAAATTCCTCGACAAGGAGCAGATTCCCTGGACCACCCTGAACGACGGCGGCTGGGATGACAACGCGGTTGCCACTTTCTACGGCATCATGGGCATCCCCACCGTGTTCCTGGTCGACCAGGAGGGCAGTGTTGTGAGCATCGACGCACAGGGGCCGAAGTTGAGCAAACTGCTCCGAAAGCTGCTAGGGCCGCCCGCCGGAACCGAGAAGCCTGAGAAGCCGGACCCGACGGACAAGCCGGAAGTGTCATCCGACGCCGCCGGCAAGTAGCGACCTGGCCAACGGCCAGTTCGTCGGAGGAATAGCGGAAAGCAGAAGTGCTCTGGGCGCCTGCATGCTTGCCGCGACAAGGGCGGAAGTTCTACAATGCGCGCGGGGTCGGCCGCCCAATGTCGGCTTGCCAACAGCCCCGGTTTTTCTATTGCAATCCACTCACCGACCACAGGCAATTTCCTTCCAAGGAGGTTTGAATGGCCACCATTACCAAGGCAGCCAAGCTGCCGCAGATTCGGCAAACGCAATGTTTCATCGGCGGCCAATGGGTTCCGTCCGCCAGCGGCAAGACGTTCGAAACGATCAACCCGGCGACCGAAGAAGTCATCGCGCAAGTGGCCGAGGGGACGCGGCAGACGTCGACCTGGCCGTCGAGGCCGCCCGCGAGGCGTTCGAACAACGGCCCCTGGGCGCAAGATGGATGCCCGCGATCGCGGCCGGCTGATGTACAAGCTGGCCGACCTGATCGAAGAAGAAGCCGACGAGCTGGCCGCGCTCGAAACGCTCGACAACGGCAAGCCGATTCGCGAGTCGCAAGCGCGGCGACCTGCCGCTGACGATCGACTGCCTGCGCTACTACGCCGGCTGGGCCGACAAGATTCACGGCCAGACGATTCCGGTCCGCGGCAATTACTTCTGCTACACGCGGCGCGAGCCGGTGGGCGTGGTCGGGCAGATCATCCCCTGGAATTTCCCGATGCTGATGGTGGCCTGGAAGTGGGGCCCGGCGCTGGCGGCCGGCTGCACGATCGTGATGAAGCCGGCCGAGCAGACGCCGCTCACCTGCCTGCGGATGGCCCGGCTCGCGCAGAAGGCCGGCATTCCCGACGGCGTGATCAACGTCGTGCCCGGCTACGGCCCGACGGCCGGCGCCGCGATCGTCAAGCATCCGGGCGTCGACAAGATCGCCTTCACCGGCGAGTACAAGACGGCCCAGATCATCATGCGCGACGCCGCCAGACGCTGAAGCGGCTCACGTTCGAACTGGGCGGCAAGAGCCCCAACATCGTCTTCGCCGACGCCGATCTCGACGCGGCCGTCGCAGGGCCGCACTTCGGCCTGTATCTTCAACCAGGGCCAGTGCTGCTGTGCCGGCAGCCGGCTGTTCGTCGAAGAAAAAGTCCACGACAAGTTCGTCGACAAGCTGGTCGCGCATGAACAAGACCCGCAAGGTCGGCGATCCGTTCGATCCGGCGACCGAGCAAGGCCCGCAGGTCGACAAGGCGCAGTTCGACAAGATCATGGACTACATCGACGCTGGGCAAGAAGGAAGGGGCCAAGTGCGTCACCGGCGGCAAGCGCCGCGGCGACCGCGGCTACTTCATCGAGCCGACGCTGTTCGCCGGCGTGAACGACGACATGGCGATCGCCAAGGACGAGATCTTTGGCCCGGTGCTGTCGGTGCTCAAGTTCAAGGACATCGACGAAGTCGTCGAGCGCGGCAACAACACGTTCTACGGCCTGGCCGCCGCCGTGTGGACCCGCGACATCGGCAAGGCCCACTCGCCTGGCCAACGAAGTTGCGAGGCCGGCACGGTGTGGGTCAACTGCTACGACGTGTTCGACGCCGCCGCCCCGTTCGGCGGCTTCAAGATGTCGGGCATCGGCCGCGAACTGGGCGAAGAAGGCCTGAAAGCCTACACCGAAAACAAGACGGTGACCGTCAGCATGGAATGACGTCGGCAGCGGTTGGCTAGTTGAAGCCGTTCGGATTGGGTGGCCCAGACAACTTGTTGTCTGGGTCCCGCAGGGACAAGAGGGCCCGAGCGCCGGGAACGGCTTCGACGAGCGCCGCTTGCAACATTGGAAAACCGTCAACAAGTTGTCATTGCGACCCACGGTCGCCGCCGAGCAAGGCGGTCGAACCGACAGAACCACTCACGGAGGAAATCATGCACCGCTTTTTCCCCACGTTTGTCTCCGGGAAGGCGGCCGTCGGCCTGTTGCTCGTTCGGCTCGTCATGGGCGCGGCATTCGTTCTCCATGGCTGGGGCAAGATCCAAGGCGAAGCCGGCCCGACCGCGTGGATGGGCGACAAGATTCCGCCCGCCTTGCAAGCCACGGCCGCGTTTTCCGAGTTTGTCGGCGGCTGGGCGATCTTGGTCGGCGTGTTCACCCCCTTGGCCGCGCTCGCCCTGATCGGCACGATGATCGGCGCCCTGCGTCACCATATATTGATCACAGGTGATCCGTTCGTGAACCCTGGTGGCCCGTCGTGGGAGTTGGCCGCCATCTATCTGGCCGCCAGCGTCCTGATCCTCCTGGTCGGCCCGGGCGTTCTCTCCATCGACGCAATCCTCTTCTCGCGTCGCTCGCCGCCCAAAGGCCCGAGCCCCGGCCCGCAGTGAGTCGCGCCTTGCGGCAGCTGATCGTCGGAGTTCAAACATCGAGCAGCGCCAGCCTATCGAGCGTGAACGACGATTCATCTGGAAGGGAAAGTTCGCCCATCGCTCGAATCGACGACCGGCCAGCGCCTTGGCACGGCCTTTGACAACTCGCGCATGGGGCCCGTAAAATGCGACCTTTCTCTGGCAATGCTGCGGGCAAATGGAATGGCGAAAGCGACTTACAAGGATGCGGGCGTCGACCTCGAGGTCTATCGCCAGAGCGATGGCCCGGCTGCCCAAGCTGCTGCATCGCACCTACAGCCCGCGGGTGATTTCCAACGACGGCGGATTCGCCGGGCTGTTCCAGCTCGATTTTTCCAACGCCCTGTTCGCCCGCAAGTATGAGGAGCCGGTGCTGGTTTCCTGCACCGACGGCGTGGGCACGAAGCTGAAGGTGGCTCAACTGGCCGGCGTGCACAACACGGTCGGCATCGACCTGGTGGCGATGAGCGTCAACGACGCGCTCTGCTGCGGCGCCGAGCCGCTGTTCTTCCTCGACTACGTGGCCATGTCGCACGACGACCCGGCCCGACTGGAGCAGATCGTCGAGGGGGTATCGCGGCGGCTGCATGGAGGCCGACTGCGCTCTGCTGGGCGGCGAGACGGCGATCATGCCCGACTTGTACGCCCGCGGCGACTACGACCTGGCCGGCTTCTGCGTCGGCGTGGTCGAGCGAAAGAAGCTGATCGACGGCCGCGCGATTGCGCCCGACGACGTCATCCTGGGCGCTGGCCTCCAGCGGCCTGCACTCCAACGGCTACAGCCTGGCGCGCAAGAATCGTGTTCGACATCGCCGGCCTGGGGGTCGACGACCACGTCGAGGAACTCGGCCAGACGGTCGGCGAGGTGTTGCTCGAACCCACGCGCATCTACGTCCGCGGCGTACGGCGAATTCTAGGCTACTACAAAGTCAAAAGAGTCGTGCACGGCATCGCGCACATCACCGGCGGCGGGCTGCTGCGAAAACCTGGCCCGCATTCTGCCCCAGGGCATTCAAGCGGTCATCGAGCGCGGCAGTTGGACGATTCCCGGCCGTGTTCCCCTGGCTGCAGCGACTGGGCGAAGTCGACGCCGACGAAATGGACCAGGTCTTCAACATGGGCATCGGCCTGGTGCTCGTCGTCAGCCCGCACTACGCCGACAGCATTCGCCATCAACTGGCCGACTGCGGCATCGAGAGCTGGCCGATCGGGCAAACCATGGCGGGTAAGAAGGGCGCCGTGTGGGGCTGACGTTTGCGAAACTGGCGCGCTCGTTCGCTACGGCATCGCCACGCTGAGCGCCTGGCCGCCTTTCGACGGCCCGGCCTGCTTGATCGCGTCAAGCACGGCGTTTTGCGTGATTACGTCGCGTAGCACGATCGGATGCTCAGGGTCGCCTGCCGGGTAGATTGCCAACACCGGGATCGAGTTGCTGTCGAGCCCCGCCAGGGCCTCCTTGATTTCCGGCGAGCCGTCGGTCCAATCGGCCAGCAGCGGCACGACCTTGTTCGTGGCGAGCAGGTCTTTCACCGACTCGGTTTCGATTGCGAATCGCAGGTTCATCTTGCAGGTCAAGCACCATTGAGCCGTGAAATCCACCAGCACGGTGTTCCCCTCGCTGGTGAGCTTGGCCAATTCAGCTTGCGAAAAACTCTTCCAAGGAATTTTCGATTCGTGCGGCGTCAATTGCGTGAATGCAACGAAGCCGACCACGGCGGCCACGACGGCGCCTTGCCCCCACGCCTTCAGCACGCGGCCGAGCGGTTCGACCAACGACGTTCGACCGATCCACCAACATGCTGCCCACAAGCCGACCATCAGGGCGAACGTCGGCACCACGTAGTCGCGATTCATGAACGTGAACAAGAATACGATCGTGCCCAGCATGACGAACCCCATCATCTGCTTGAACGTGTCCATCCAAGCGCCGGGCTTCGGCAAAAAGCGGACCAACTGCGGAAACGCCCCGATCACCAGGTAGGGCGAAGCCATACCCAAGCCGATCGAGCCGAAGATCAGGAACGTCACCAGCGGCGGCTGATTGAGCGTGAACGCGAACACCGGCCCCAACAAGGGGCCGCTGCACGGCGTGGCCAGAACCGTCGTCAAGATTCCCTTGGCAAAAGCGCCCAGCGGACCTTCGCGCGCCGCCACTTCGTTGGCCGCGCCGGTGCCGACAAACCCAGGGATCGGTATTTCCCACACGCCCAAAAAGCTCAACGCCATGACGAACACGACTGACACCATGACGATATTGAACGACGTGGAACTGAACTGTTCGCCCCAGCCAAGGTCCTGTTCGCGCAACCCCAAGTTGACCCCCGATGCCAACGTGGCCAGCACCAAAAACACCGACAACAGACCCAGCGAATACCAGACGTTGAGCGCCAGGATCTGGCCGCGGCTGCGTCCAGCCTGTTCGGCGAACGACAGAATCTTGAGCCCGATAACCGGTAACACGCAGGGCATGAAATTCAAAATGAACCCGCCGATCAAACTGGCCAGGATCACCATCGGCAATGTCGACAGAGCGGCGGGCTGCGCTCCGACTACGGCGGCTTCGCGTGACACCGGCTGCGTCGCGGCCAGCCTGGCCGCATCGACATAGCGGGCTTCGCTGAACGCAAGCGGAACCGAGCCCTTGCCTGAACTGGCGCCGACCGTTACGTTCGAGGTAAAGCTCGCTCCGCGCGGCAGATCGCAGTTGATCTTTTGGCAAACCTGATAGCCCACCAGCCCGGCAATTTCGTACACGCCCGGCTTGGTGTCTTTGGGGATCGTGATCGTCGTGGTCCACTCGACCGGTTGTTCGTAAACCAGCTGCGGCAACTCACCCTCGATCGGCGACGGCTCTTCCATCGGCTCGGCACTGGCCGCGGGCCGCGTGAAGGGGAAACCCGACGAGTTCGTCAACACGATCAACGTCGGCTTATAACCCAGATTGCCCGCGTCGCGGTCGCCAAACGCATATACATGAAAGCCATCGCCCGGGTCGATTTGCAGCGTGACTTTGACCTGCCCACCCGGCGCCACCGACTGCGGTTGAATGCGCCCGCTCAGCGTGGCGTGCCGCGCCGGATCGGAAAGTGCCTCGACCGCGCTCGGTGCCGCGCCCGGCGCCAGCACCGCGGTGAAAGCGAACGCATGCGGCTGCAGACAGGCCCCCTCGCGGCAGGTTTGAATCTTCACCTTGCCCGCGATTTTGATGTTCTTCAAATCGACGCCCGGCCGCGTGTCGATCGGCGCCTGCCAGGTCGCTTCACCGTCGTACTCCTCGAAAGCGTTGCCGTTCATGCTTCTCATATGCGGCGGCAAGTTCGGCCGAAACTCGCCGGCCATGCGATAATCTTTGCCGCTGTCGACCGTGATCACCGTCGGCTCGGCCTGGACCGGCTTCTGCGACGTGGAATAAATGTGCCAGCCCGGCTTGATTTTCGCCGTGACCGCCAGCATTGCCGGACGACCTGCGGCCGGCGCGACGAACTTCGCCTGTACGGAAACAACCGATTCGGGCGTTTCGGGCGCCGCGCCGCCGCCGCGCGACGTGAGCGGCTTGCCCGTCACGATGTTGTCAATTTTGATTTGCGCTCGCGCAACGTCAGCACTCAAAACGACAACCAACAACAGCAGCCAAAGGTGGCAGCGTGACATCGGATGCATCCTTCTTATATCCTTATCCTACAAGGTATTAAGACGTAGCGGGCCATTTTAGCGTGGAAAGTTCGAGCGGGTCAACGGCGGATCTAACCGCGAAGCCTTGAACGTTGCAGGCCCGGCGATTGTGGAAAAACCCTGAAAACGCATCGGACCATGAAGGTAGGTCGCTGGTATTACGCAGCCATTGCCTCGACGGTTCCGCGCACGACCCGGTTTGGGGTGTTATTTTAAGCTTATCTTATCCGGCCATCTGCGAAAGCGTCGCCAGACGCGACAAGAACTCGTCGAGCCGCGACAGGACAGCCGCCGGCTCCGCGAATTCTCGCCCTTCCACGTAGATCCATTCCAGCCATTGAAGGCCGCCCATCAGGACCGTGCTGCGGTCGAAAGCGGTGATCAAACGCAATTCGTCGTCGGCCAGCGGGCGGACCTCCTGATACGCGGCCAGGCCCCGCTGCCAATCGGCGGCGTTGTCGCCGGCCAGACTGCCCAGCAACCGGGCGACGTCGGCGGCCACGTTCTCGGCCCGCATCGACCCGAAATCCACCAGCCCGCTCACGCGATCATCCGCGAACAGCACGTGTGCGTGCCAAATGTCTCGCATACAGGGTTGCAGCGGGACGCGCACCTTGGAAGCCGCTTCGAGAGTTGGCGCGAGTCGGGGAGCTGTTCGCGCCGCCAGCGCGACCAACTGCCGGCCACGCGCGGCCAACTGGGGCCAGACGTCATCGCGAATGGCCTCGCGCAGTACTTCCAACCGGCCAGCCAACAGGTCCTCAAGCCGAGTACGTCGCTCGACAATGCCCGGCGACACGATCGGTCCGGTTTCAGGCAATGGGAACGTCGCGGCCGCCTGATGGAACTGGGCCACCGCGGCCAGCGCGTTGTGCAATCTGGCGGGGCTCGGTTTCTGGCGATAATCGGCCACGCCATCCAGCCACGGAGTAAGCTCCCACAGGTGCCCGGCAAACAGGACGTAGCCGTGGTGGTGCTGCGTTTCCAGGGGGAGCGGAATCCGGTGGAAACCTTCCTGATCAACGTGCCACAGCACGGCCTGGATGAATTCCAACCGCTGCTGGTTGGGATGGCCCGGCGGCCAGCGACGCAAGCAGAGCGTGCCGCGGTCGGTTTTCAGACGCCAGAGCTCGGCCCCACTGAACCCCCCGGTCGACGAGAGTTTTTCGGCGGCATGCGACTGGCAATCGGCCGGGTACAGCCGTAGAACCCGCTCGAATTGGCTGTCGACTGTCATCGCCTGGTTTCTCGCCTCCCAGCGTGGAAAACCGCTCATCGCCTTTGTAATCGTCATGTATAATACAATCACTTCGCCGGACCGAGGTCTCTCGCGATATAAGTCGCTAAATCGCCAGCCTAACCACCTTGCCGGCGGGCTATTTTGGACCAGTGAGGTTAGGCTATATTTAACGCGATTATGGATCGCCGGGGCGCGAAGCCGCCGCAGCTAGTTGACCCACCCCGTTTTCCGCTTCTGTGAGAAACCACGATGAACCAGCGCTCGCTTTGGGTTTGCCGAATCGTAACTTTTTCCATAATTTGCGGCTTCGGCGTCGCGGCCCTTGCCGACGAAACAACGGCGGCCCCTGGGACCCCCGCCACGCCCGCCGCCGCGACTCCGGCCGCAACCGCCGCCGCCAGCACCACCCCAAGCCCGCCGCCGAAGTATCCGCCGTACGCGGACGTGATCAAGGATTTCGAATCGATCGACGGGCTGTTCAAGATGCACCGCAAGGGCTCGCGCCTGCTGGTCGAGTTGAACAGCGGCCATTTGAACCGCGATTTCATCGTGCTGATCTCGATCGCCAAGGGCATCGGCCGCGGCCCGATTTTGGGCGGCATGAGCTGGGATTTTGGCGACGACTGGATCTGGCAGTTCCGCAAAGTCGGACGACCGCATTCACCTCGTGCGCCGCAACGTGCGGTTCACGGCCGCCAAAGGCGATCCGCAAGAGAAGGCGGTCAACCTGGCCTACACCGATAGCGTGCTGTTCAGCCTGCCGATTGCCACGATGAGCCCCAGCGGCGCGTACGTCGTCGATTTGACGCCGGTGTTCATGAGCGACCTGCCGCAAATCTCGGTGGTGTTGCCCGGCTTCATGTTTTCGGACACCAAATCGACCTGGGCCACCGGCTTTCCCAAGGGCTTTCCCAACAACGTCGAGTTGGAAGTCGCGGCCACCTATGCCTCGAGCGGCATGCAAGACATCGATTCGGTCGCCGACAGCCGCGGCGCCACGATCAACGTGCACTATTCGATCAGCGCTGCTGCCGCAAACCGGCTATCAGCCGCGCCTGGCCGACGATCGAGTCGGCTACTTTCTGACGGTCGTGAAGGACTACTCGAACAAGGCGGACGACGACCGGTTCGTGCGCTACATCAACCGCTGGGATTTGCAAAAGGCCGATCCCTCGGCCGAGATGTCGCCGCCGAAGAAGCCGATCATCTTCTGGCTGGAAAAGACGATTCCGTTCGTCTATCGCAAGCCGATTCGCGAAGGCATCGAGGAATGGAACAAGGCCTTCGAGAAGGCGGGCTTCGTCAACGCCATCGAAGTCCGGCAGCAGGAAGACAAGGACGACTGGGATCCGGAAGACATCCGCTACAACACCTTCCGCTGGATCACGGCCAGCGCCGGCTTCGCGATGGGCCCCTCGCGCGTCAACCCGACCACGGGCCAGATCCTGGATGCCGACATCATTTTCGACGCCGACTTTCTCCAGTTCTGGAAGCAGGAATACGAGAACTTCACCGAGGAAGGCATCGCCCAGATGACCGGCGGCCCGTTGGATCTCAAGACGTACCAGGAGCACCTCCGCAAGGAAGGCCACGCGCACGGCGCCGACTGCGAGTTGCATTCCGCTTTGGGCCGCGAATTGGCGTTGGGCTCGGCCGTGCTGGCCGCGCGGACCACGAACCCGGCCGACCGCGAAAAGCTGATCATGCAGGGCCTGAAGGAAGTCACGATGCACGAAGTGGGCCACACGCTCGGCCTGCGGCACAACTTCAAGGCCAGCACGATGTTGACGCTCGATGAAATGAATGACGTCGGGAAGACCAAGGACATCGGGCTGGCGCGCGTCGGTCATGGACTACAGCCCCGGCCAACCTGATGCCCAAGGGCGCGAAGCAAGGCGATTACTTCTCGACGACCATCGGCCCGTACGACATGTGGGCCATCGAGTACGGCTACAAGCCGCTGACAGGCGGTACCGACGGAGAAGTCGCCGAGCTGAAGAAGATCGCGGCCCGCAGCGGCGAGCCAGCACTGGCCTACGCCACCGACGAAGATACCCGCGGCATCGACCCCGATCCGCTGTCCAACCGCTTCGACATGAGCAAAGACCCGGTCGCTTACGCGAAAGTTCGGGCCCAGCTCATTGCCGAGCAATGGCCAAAGGTCATCGATGAAACGATTAAGAACGGCGATGGCTATCAGAAAGTGCGCCAGGTGTTCGGCATCCTGCTGGGAAATCACGGCCGGGTCATGCACTTCGCGTCGCGCTTCGTCGGCGGACTGTACGTCAACCGCGCCCACAAGGGCGACGCCAACGGACAGGCCCCGTTCGTCGTGGTTGATCCGGCCAAGCAGCGCGAAGCATTGGCGCTGTTGGAAGAGCAAGTGTTCAGCGACAAGCCGTTCCAATTTCCGCCGAATTTGTACAACTACCTGGCGGCGACGCGCTGGGACCACTGGGGCACGCAAGTCCCGCTTGCGCACCGACTTGCCGGTGCACGAAGTGATCTCGATGTGGCAGAGCCGGATCCTCGACCAGCTGCTGTCGTCGCTGACCTTGGAACGATTGCACGACAGCGAGTTGCATCTGGCGGCCGACCAGGACGCGCTGACCACGGCGGAACTGCTCGAGCGGCTCACCAAGACGATCTTCGCCGAAGTCGATAAGACGGCCGACGGCGAATACACCAATCGCAAGCCGGCCATCAGCAGCCTGCGGCGCAATTTGCAGCGAACGTATTTGAAACGCGTTGCCCGCTTGGCGATGGGCACCTCCGGCGCTCCGCAAGATTGCCAGACCGTGGCCTATGTCGAATTGAACTCCTTGGAAGGCCGCATCAATAACCTGCTGAAGACCAACGCCAAGCTGGACACCTACAGCCGGGCCCATCTGGAAGAAACCGCCACCCGCATCCACAAGGTCATCGACGCCCACCTGACGTTGGTCCAACCGTAAACGCGTGCGAGGCAATCGCAAAGTCTAAGCAGAAAAGTCGCCCTCCCAGTCGGAGGGCGGCTTTTTGCGCGCGCCGTATCGTGCACGCGCCGCCCGCGCGAATGCGCTTTGCGAAAGTCGGCCCTCGGCGATATGCTGGATTTCGTTCATCCTGAAACGCGCGGCGGTTTCCGTTGACGAGACGCTTATGAGAATGGTCATTGCCATTATTCAGCCCACCAAGCTCAGCGCCGTGCGCGAGGCGCTGACCAAGATCGGCGTCACGCGCATGACCGTTTGCGACGCCCAGGGTTACGGCCGTCAGCGGGGTCAGACGCAAATCTATCGCGGCAACGAGTATAAGACCAACCTGCTGCGCAAGATCGCCCTGGAAATCGTCGTCAACGAGGACTTTCTCGACCGCACGGTGGAAACTTTGACCAACGTGGCACGCACGGGAAAAGAAGGAATTATCGGCGACGGGAAGATTTTCGTGCTGCCATCTGACCAGACGATCGACATCAGCAACGGCATGCGCGGACCCGAAGCTGTGTAAACCAGGCTCTTGTTGGCGACTTCATGGCAGCGCTGGCGCTCGTTTCCGATCTGGTGATGCAGTCGCAGATTTCCGCCGCCGCCGCGCGCACCGGCGTGGCCGTGGAAATCGCCGGGGCCGCCGACGCGCTCGTGGCCAGGCTCGAAGCCGTTCGGCCCCGGCTGGTGGTGTTGGACCTCAGCCACGCCGGTCTCGACCCGCACCAGCTGGTGCCACGGCTGAAGGACTTGCTCACTGAGAGCGCGACCCTTGTGGCATTCGGCCCACACGTCCACAAGCAGCGTCTAAACGCGGCCGTCGAGGCGGGCTGCAACGTCGTCATCTCACGCGGCCAGTTCCATGCTGAAATGGACGAAATCCTCAAGCGCTATGCGGGATAGGATATCTGCGTCGCGCCGAACTCAAGATTCCGAGCGCGTCGCGTGATCGGCGTCGTCAGCCGGCTCGGCGATACCGTCAGGGCCCGTCTTCAGCGGCGGCATACCGTGCACGGTGAGCTCCTCGGGCATGAATACGTCGTCGAGTTCCGTGGCGTCGACAAGCCTTCGCAGCAGGAAATAGATCACCGTCGACGCCGTCCAGAAGTAGCTGAAGACGAACGCCATCGCGAGCATGCGGACGCCGTTGTTCCAAAAGTGAATCAGCTCGATTCCCCAGTTGCCAATCGTGCCTAATTCACTGTTGTTGGCGATTTCAGTGATCCGCTCCGGGCCGCTCCCCCAACTGACGCCCCAGTTGCTCAAGGCGATAATCCAGTAGGCGAACCACGAGACCAGGCACCAGCCCAGCACGCCCGCCAGCGCCGCGATAGCGACGTACAGCAAATACTGCAACGGGCGTTGATAGGTGTAGGAATACGAATGACTCAGCGCGCCGAACGAATCGGTTCCCTCGGCGCTGATGGCGCCCCACATCAACGGCCAACCGAAAAACAACACGATCAGCAGGAAGGCCATCATGAAACCGCCCAGCAGCACGATAGGCCACAGGATTCCGCCCACCAGCACTCCCGCCGGCGTTCGCATCGCCAGTCCCAGTATCGCCATGAACCCCGCTGCCAGAAACGTACCGAAGATCGGAAACAGCGGGGCCACGAAATACGAGGCCCAGCGCGGCCGCACGAAACCGGCCACATGACTCCATGACAGGTTTTCCTGTCGCGCAAACGAGACCGCCGCGATGCGCGTGATCGCCCCGCCGAAGAAGGCCCATACCGCCAGGCTCCATAGCGCGCACAGCAACCAGTAGGTGAACAACGGCAGGCTGGCCTCGGCCGCGTAGATCCGCTCGAACGGCCCACTAATCTGGCGCCAGGCGGACAGCAGGGGGCTTTGATCGCGCCACCCTTCGAGCCTGGCGAGGTCTTCCGTCGAGGCCGGCTGCAACGGCCGCTGCCAGGGCCAGATTTGGCTCCGATCGATCTCGTCCTGCAGCACAACGTCTGCGGTGTTCGAAAAAATCTTCCCGCAAGTCTGCCAGCCGGCCGACGTCAGCACCAAACCCAGCGCAGCCAGCACGAGGATGCGAAAGTTCAGCGCCATCCGCAGCGCCGAGAACAAACGCAACGCGGGAAACGTCTCCTGCCAGGCGATCGCGCGAAGCGTACCACGTTCTTCTGCCATGCCAGGGACCCCCTGCCCGATCGAAATGCCCAAAACCACCCGAGTTGGCGGCAATTATACGATCTAGTGAACGGGGTAAGAATAGGGAATCGGGGAGAAGTGCCGCTGCAAACCGATCGGTTTCGCGAAGGATTCAGCCAGATTCCTCGCCCCGCCACCCTGCCCTGCCGCCGTCATGGGTTAATCGTCATCATCGTCGTCTTCCATCCGGCGCGTCGGATCGTCCTCGGCGACTTCCTGGTAAGGAATCGAGATTTCCTCTTTCAGCCAGCGATTCAGATCGATTCGCCGGCAGCGTTCGCTGCAAAACGGCATGACGCGGGTCTCGGCCGAATCGAATGGCTTGTGACAGGTTGGACAGTTGACGAGCGTCATGAATGGACTTTTCGCGTCAGGCCCAGGCGGCCTACTTTTCCTGAGACTTCGATTTGCTCGATGATTTGTCGCCCGATGATTTGTCACCCGACGATTTGTCGCCCGACGAGCCTTCGCCCGCAGAAGGCGACTTGCTGTCGGACGTCTTCGCCGATTTGCCTTCGCCGCTGTTCGAGTCCGCGCTGGCGGCTTTTTTGTACGAATCGCTGCGATAGTCGGTCTGATAAAAGCCCGACCCCTTGAACATGACGGCCGCGCCGGTGCCGAACAACCGGCGAAGTTTCGACTTCTTGCAGGCCGGGCATTTTTTCTGCACCGGGTCGGTCATCGACTGAAACAGTTCGAACTTGTGACCGCAAGCCTCGCACAGATAATCGTAGGTGGGCATGAACCGCTTTCCTGGGGTACGCTTCGGGCTGACAACGTGAAGGCTGAAATCGTTCGGGGTAAACGATTAACCGCTTCGGGCGGTCTCCGCCGTGGGAGTCGTCGAAACAATCACTTGCGCCGGCCGAACGACCCGGTCGTGCAAGGTGTATCCGTCCTGCGCGACGAGCACCACGGTGTTGGGCGGATACTCGCCGCTGGGTTGCTGCGAAATGGCCTGGTGAAACGCCGGATCGAACGGCTGGTGGAGCGCCTCGATGGGCTTGCAGTCGTGCCTGGCCAACGCCGAGAGCAAGCTCTGGGCGATCATTTCCACGCCGTCCAAAAGGCTGCCGCCGTTGGGCGATTTCTCAGCCGCTGCAATCGCCCGTTGAATGTTGTCCAGCACCGGCAGCAAGTCCCGCAACAGCGGCAGCGTGGCGTAGCGCCGCTCGTCTTCCATTTCGCGGCGCACCCGTTTGCGGTAGTTGTCCAATTCGGCCTGGGCTCGCAACACCCGGTCGCTGGCGTCGTCCAAGTCGGCGCGCAGCTTCGCCATTTCCACCTCGCTGGCCTCCAGCGCCGCGGCCGCGCCGAACGCGTCGGCCCCTCCCGTGGGCGTAATGGCCCCCTCGTTTCTGGGATCTCTTGGATTATTCGCCATGCACGGACCTCCACGTCGAATCGTTCTCAGTCGCCAAAGTATTCACGAACCTTCTCGAAGAAGCTCTTGCGATGCGGACTGACGTCGACGTGTTCCTGCTCGGCCAACTTCCGCAGCAGCTCCTCCTGAGCCTCGCTCAAGACCTTCGGCACTTCGATATTCACCTGAACCAACAAATCGCCGACGCCGCGGCCGCGCGGACTGGGCATGCCGCGGCCGCGCAGCTTGAACACCTCGCCCGACTGCGTGCCGGCGGGCACTTTCAGCTCGTGCGGACCGTCGAGCGTCGGCACTTCGATCGTGGCGCCCAGCGCGGCCTGCGAATACGTGATCGGAATCCGCACGATCAGGTGCTGCCCCTCGCGCTGAAACAGCGGATGCTCGCGCACCGTGATGAAGCAGTAGCAATCGCCGGGCGGCCCGCCGTTGGGGCTCGGGCTCGCCTTCGCCCGGCAGGCGGACGCGCATCTGGTCGTCGATGCCGGCGGGAATCTGCACCTCGCGGCGCACCTTGCGCAGCACGAAACCGCTGCCGCGGCAGCTCGGGCAGGGATCCTTGACGATCGAGCCGGCGCCGTGGCACGTGGGGCAGGTGGTCTGCACGCGGAAGATGCCGGTGGACTGCATGACCTGGCCGCGGCCGCCGCAGTAGCTGCACTTGGTTCGGCTCGAGCCCGGCTTGGCGCCCGAGCCGTTGCAGTCGGCGCACGTTTCGTGGCGTTCGAACTCGACGGTCTTGGTCGACGCCGTGGGCCGCTTCGAGCAGGTCGAGCGTGACGTCGCAGCGAACGTCGCCCCCTTGCCGCTGCGCCGCCGCCCGCCGCCGAACAGGTCGCCGAATGCGCTGTCGCCGAAAATGTCGCCGAAGGCCGCGAAGATGTCGTTGACGTCGGTGAAGTCGCGGCGCCGCGCGAACCGTCGAGACCGGCGTGGCCGTAGCGGTCGTAGCGAGCCCGCTTGTCGCTGTCGCTGAGGACCTCGAACGCCTCGGCCGCCTCCTTGAACCGGCTGACCGCCTCTTCGTCGCCCGGGTTCTTGTCGGGATGATACTTGATGGCCAGCTTGCGATAGGCGTCGGCAATCGCCTTGGCGGAGGCCGATCGGTCGACGCCGAGCACCTCGTAATAGTCGCGTTTTGCGGCCATTGAAGCCATGGCTTGAAACGGGGGTGGGGTTTGCGGGAAATACCACTCAATTATAGGCCGCCGGCCAGGTCGCGTATGCAGCAAAACGGCCGGGTCCAAGCGCCGCAAACGGGCCACCCCAGCGCTTGCTGAAGTGGCCCGTGGGCAAGACCGTTTATTCGCTCACCGCGAAGCAATCGCTCTAGCGAATGCTGCCTTCGACGCGCTGCTTGGCTTTGTCGTCCTTGTCGAAGGTCGGTGACCAGGGCCTCGGTCGTCAGCATCAGGCCGGCGATGCTGGCGGCGTTGCTCAGGGCCGTGCGGACGACCTTCACCGGGTCGATGATGCCGGCCTTGAACATGTCGACGTACTTGCCGGCGTTGGCGTCGTAGCCGGTGTTGGTCGGCTTCTGGCTGACTTCGTCGGCGACGACCGAGCCGTCGATGCCGCAGTTGTCGGCGATCTGCTGCAGCGGGGCGCGACAGGGCGTGCAGCACGATGTCGACGCCGATCTTCTCGTCGCCCTTGGCGCTGCGAGCGGGCCTTCTCGACCGCCTCGCGGCAGCGCAGCAGGGCCACGCCGCCGCCGGGCAGAATGCCTTCTTCGACCGCCGCACGCGTGGCGTGCAGGGCGTCTTCGACGCGGGCCTTCTTCTGCTTCATGTCGGCTTCGGTGCCGGCGCCGACCGAAATGATCGCCACGCCGCCGGTCAGCTTGGCCAGCCGCTCCTGGAACTTCTCGCGGTCGTAATCGCTCTCGGTGGCGTCGATCTGGTTGCGAATCTGCTGGATGCGGGTCTTGGATGTCGGCCTGCTTGCCGGCGCCCTTGACGATCGTCGTGTTGTCCTTGTCGACGGTGATCTTCTTGGCGCGGCCCAGGTGCTCGAGCGTCAGGTTCTCGAGCTTCATGCCCAGGTCTTCGCTGATCAGCGTGCCGCCGGTCAGCGCGGCGATGTCGCCCAGCATGGCCTTGCGGCGATCGCCGAAGCCGGGGGCCTTCACGGCGCAGATGTTGCAGCACGCCGCGGAGCTTGTTCACGACCAGCGCGGTCAGCGCTTCGCCGTCGACGTCCTCGGCGATGATCAACAGCGGCTTGCCCGACTGGGCCGACCTTCTCCAGCAGCGGCACCAGCTCGCGCAGGTTGCTGATCTTCTTCTCGTGGATCAGGATGCAGCGCGTCTTCCAGCACGCAGTCCATCTCGGCCGGGCGGTTGATGAAGTAGGGCGAGATGTAGCCCTTGTCGAACTGCATGCCCTCGACCAGCTCGAGCGTGGTCTCGGTCGTCTTGCCTTCTTCGACGGTGATCACGCCGTCCTTGCCGACCTTTTCCATCGCGTCGGCCAGCAGGTCGCCGATCTCCGGGTCGTTGTTGGCGCTGATCGCGCCGACCTGGGCGATTTCGTCCTTGCTCGAGACCGGCTTGGCCATCGACTGTCAGATGCTCGATCGCCGCGGCCGACGGCCTTGTCGATGCCGCGGCGGACGGCCATCGGGTTGCTGCCGGCGGCGATGTTGCGCAGTGCCTTCCTTGAAGATCGCGCGGGCCAGCACGGTGGCGGTCGTCGTGCCGTCGCCGGCGACGTCCGAGGTCTTCGAGGCGACTTCGTTCACCAGCTTGGCGCCCATGTTCTCGAAGCGGTCTTCCAGCTCGATTTCCTTGCTCACGGTCACGCCGTCCTTGGTGACGGTCGGGCCGCCGAACGACTTGTCGATGATCACGTTGCGGCCGGTCGGGCCCATCGTGACGGCGACGGCGTCGGCCAGTTTCTCCACGCCCGTGAGCATCTTGGCGCGGGCCGTGATCTTCGAACAGCAATTGCTTTGGCCACGGTTGGCGGTTCCTTGATGGTTAGTGAGTTGATGATTTGTGGTTGTCAGCGATCGCGTGCGAGTCCGACCGGCTAACTCGACGACTGTCGCACTGTGCTTAGCTGACGACCTTGGCCAGGATGTCGGTCTCGCGGAGAATCTTGACGTCGTCGCCGTCGACTTCGATGTCGGTGCCGGAGTACTTGCCGTAGATCACTTCGTCGCCGACGGCGACCGAGAGCTCGCCGCGCTTGCCGCTGTCGAGCAGCTTGCCCGGGCCCGACGGAGACGACCTTGCCGCGCTGCGGCTTTTCCTTGGCGGTGTCGGGCAGCACGATGCCGCCGGCGGTGCGTCTCTTCGGCTTCGATGCGGTTCGACGACGACGCGATCATCCAGCGGACGCAAGTTTGATTTTGGCCATGTGCTGTTAATCCTTTTGTTGAAGTGATTATGTTTGTTGAGTTTGCAAGTCGATCGATGGGCTGCGATGCGAAACAGCTCGCGACGTCTGCGATAGCGGCTTACATCATGCCGCCCATGCCATCCCATGCCACCCATGCCACCCATGCCGCCGCCCATTCCGCCCATGCCACCCATGCCGTGGTCGTGGTGGTCGTGGCCGCCGGCTTCTTCTTCTTCCTTGGGAATCTCGGTGATCGAGCGACTCGGTGGTCAGCAGCAAGCGCGGCGACGCTGGCCGCGTTTTGCAGCGCGGTGCGGACGACCTTGGCCGGATCGATGATGCCGGCGGCGACCAGGTCGCAGTAGCTCGTCCTTGTCGGCGTCGTAGCCGTCGTTCTTGCCCTTCATCTGCCGGACGCGATTGACGACGACCGCGCCGTCGACGCCGGCGTTCTCGGCGATCGCACGCAGCGGGTAGTCGAGCACGTTGCGAACGATCTTCGGCGCCGAGCTTCTCGTCGCCCGTCGAGGTCGAGCTTGTCGAGCGCCTTCTCGGCCGCGGATCAGGGCCACGCCGCCGCCGGGCACGATGCCTTCTTCCAGCGCGGCCTTGCGTGGCGGCCTTGGCGTCTTCGAGCAGCGCCTTGCGCTCCTTCATTTCGGTTTCGGTCGCGGCGCCGACGTTGATCTGGGCCACGCCGCCGGCCAGCTTGGCCAGCCGCTCTTGCAGCTTCTCGCGATCGTAGTCGCTGTCGGTGACTTCGATCTCGCGGCGAATCTGCTCGGCGCGGCCGTCGATCGCCTCTTTCTTG
Source organism: uncultured Planctomycetia bacterium (assembly GCA_963801675.1). Classification (GTDB taxonomy): domain Bacteria; phylum Planctomycetota; class Planctomycetia; order Pirellulales; family PALSA-1355; genus PALSA-1355. The sequence goes on along the minus strand of CAWDFN010000001.1, from coordinate 3,619,023 downwards.
CCGGCCGCCGCCGACGATCGTCGTGTTCTCGGCCGTCGATCGATGACCTTCTTGGCCTTGCCCAGGTCGGACAGCTTGACGGAGTCGAGCTGGATGCCCAGATCCTTGAAGATCGCGGTGCCGCCGGTCAGCACGGCGAGGTCGCCGAGCATCGCCTTGCGGCGATCGCCGTAGCCGGGGGCCTTCACGGCACACACGTTGCAGGATGCCGCGCAGCTTGTTGACGACCAGCGTGGCCAGGGCTTCGCCTTCGACGTCCTCGGCGATGATCAACAGCGGCTTGTTGGCCTTGCTGACCGCTTCCAGCAGCGGCACCAGGTTCTTGGCGCTGGAGATCTTTTCCTCGTAGATCAGGATCAGGCAGTTTTCCAGCTCGACCGTCTGCTCGTCCTGGTTGGTGACGAAGTGCGGCGAGAGGATAGCCGCGATCGAACTGCATGCCTTCGACCACTTCGACGGTCGTCTCGGTCTGCTTGCCTTCTTCGACCGTGATCACGCCGTCCTTGCCGACCTTCAGGAAGGCGTCGGCCAGCACGTTGCCGATCGTCGGGTCGTTGTTGCCGGCGATCGTGGCGATCTGCTGATCTCCTTCTTGTTCTTCTCGTTGATCGGCGTGGCCATCTTCTCGATCGCTTCGATCACCGGCTTCGGTCGCCTTGGCGATGCCGCGGGACAGGGCCATCGGATCGGCCCCGGCGGCGATCATCTTCAGGCCTTCCGGAAGATGGCCTCGGCCAGCACCGTGGCGGTCGTCGTGCCGTCGCCGGCCACGTCGTTGGTCTTGCTGGCGGCTTCCTTGACGAGCTGGGCGCCCAGATTTTCGTACGGATCGTCCAGCTCGATGTCCTCGGCGACGGTCACGCCGTCCTTGGTGATCTTCGGCGAGCCCCAGCCCTTGTCGAGCACCGCGTTGCGGCCGCGGGGGCCGAGCGTGCTGCGCACGGCCCGGGCCAACTTGGTCACGCCGGCGGCCAGTGCCCGGCGTGCCTCGTCGTCAAAGACCATCTGTTTTGCCACGCGGTTGTCCTCCTCTTACGGTCGTTAACCGCGGTCCGCTCGCCGCTCCCCCCTGGCCACAAACTCCCAGGGTGATCGATCGAAGGCCGCGCGAATGTGATTCGCCAGCGATTGCTCGTGGGCCACGCCAACGCCACAAATGGCAGGCTAAAGCCCGAACCGTCCACCCTTTACGCAACGCTTGTGCCAAGCGGCACAATCCCGACGTAAGACCCCATCCAAAAAACACTTACACACCACGACGCGGAGTCCTTCGGGAGCTGACCACAGTGGCCGGTCGCGTGCCGGGTGCCAATTTGGCAGCGGCGCCGTGCCGGTCTGCTGTCTGGTCGCCGATTATGGCCGCCGGTGGATCCACAGGTCGGCCATGATGCCAAAAACGCCAAACTGGCGTTCCAGCCGGGCGCCCAGCTTGGTGGCTACCCGAACCGACGCTCCATTTTCAGGATGGATCAGACTGCAAATTTGCTCCACCGGAAGATTCGCGAAGGCCCAATCGAGCGACGCACGGCCGGCCTCGGTGGCGATGCCCTCGTTTTGCCGCCGCGGATCGACCAGCCAGCCGACTTCGAGCATCGGCCAGCCTTCGGGAAACCAATGCCCGCTGCGGCCCAGCAGGGCTCCGCTGCGGCGATCTTCAATCGCCAGAATCGAGTATCCCCGCAGCTGCATGTGGCCGATGAAGGTGGCAATCTGCCGCCACGACTCGGCTCGATCCAGGCACTTTCCGGCTCCCAAATATCTGCTGACCTGCGGATCGGCGTTGAAACGTGCCAGGTCGTCGAGATCGGCCTCGCAGAACGGACGCAGCCGCAGCCGGGGCGTCTCGATAATCGGCTCCATGGCAGCCTCAGACCCCGGTGACCATGCTGTCGGGTGTGAACTTTTCGTGGCCGCTCAAACACAAGGCAAATCCGGCCAGCAAATCGGCTGCCGCATCGATGTCGTCCAGCGAGATCATTTCCACGGGGCTGTGCATGTAGCGATTCGGAATGCTAACCAGTCCGGCAGCCACTCCGCCGCGGCTGGTCTGCATCGTGTTGGCGTCGGTACCCGTGGCGCGCCCGCTGGCCGCGATCTGATAGGACACTTCGCCAGCGGCGGCCGTTTCCATCAGCTTTTCGACCACGATCGGATTCATGTTCGGCCCGCGATAGATCACCGGCCCCTTGCCCAGCGCCACGTCCCCCTCCGCTTTTTGTCGATCGTGGGGCAATCGGTGGCGTGTGTCACGTCGATCGCGATGCCGACGTGCGGATTGACCGCATAGGTGCTGGTCGTGGCTCCGCGGAGGCCGATTTCTTCCTGCACCGTGGACACCGCGAACAGGGCGCAGTTGAGCTTCTTGGGACTGGTCCGCCGCAGAGCCTCGATCGCCACCCACAGACCGGTCTTATCGTCCATCCCCGGCGAGCTGCCCAGGCCGTTGCGCATGGTCGTAAAGCCCAGCTGCAAGGTCACCGGATCGCCGATGCGCACCGCTTGAGACGCCTCCGCTTTATCCTTGGCGCCGATATCGAGCCACAAATCCTTCAACTTCGGCACTTGCTTGCGCTCTTCCTCCGTCAGCAGGTGAATCGGCTTGCGGGCAATCACGCCAAACATCGGCCCGCCGGCAGTCCACACCGTCAGCTTCTGGCCGATCAACACCATCGGGTCCCAGCCGCCGATCGGTTGCACATATAAGAACCCCTCGTTGTCGATGTACTGGACCAGAAACCCGATCTGGTCGCAGTGCCCGGCCAGCATCACGCGCAGCGGGGAGTTGGGATTTCGGGCCGCGATCACGTTGCCGTGCACGTCGGTGGTGACCGAATCGGCGAAGCTGGCCACGTACTCCCGCACGATCTGCTGCACCGGCTGCTCGTAGCCCGACGGGCTGGGCGTTTCCAGCAAACGACGCAAAAACTCGAGGGCAGCGGCGTTCATGCTGCTCCCTTGACAGTTCGGACGGCGAAAGAGGCTGTGAATTGCCGCACTTTATCCCACATGACGGCAGTCTCGCAAGCACATCGCCGGCCGCCCCCGCGCGACGGCAGCGGACGGCTTGCCCATGACGGCAAGCGAGAGGACCAAACGCGGCGCGGCTCTCGGCGGCACTTGCCGCAAAGCCCTGTCAGGCCCAGCCTTGACGCCACCTCGGGGGCCGCCCTAGTATGGTCAATTCGCTCCTTTTTCCACTGATTTCGTATGTCAACCACCAAAGTCGCCATCGTCGGGCTGGGCACGGTCGGTACCGGCGTCGCCCGGCTGCTGCTCGAGTTTGGCGATCGGATCGCGCGGCACGCCGGCCGGACGCTCGTGCTTGCAGCAAGTCGTCGTCAAGGATCCCCGCCGAGGTCCGCCAGATCGAAGCTGCCCGAGGGCATGCTCTCGGACGACCTGAGGCGCATCACGGGCGACCCGGAAATCACGGCCGTGGCCCTATTGGTCGGCGGGCTGGAGCCGGCCCGCACGATCATGCTCGAGCTGCTGGAAAGCGGCAAAGACGTGGTCACCGCCAACAAGGCGCTGCTGGCCGAGCATGGGCCGGAACTGTTCGACCGGGCCCGCGAGCTGGGCCGCTCGATCGCCTTCGAGGCGGCCGTGGCCGGCGGCATTCCGATCATCGCCAACATCAGCCAGTGCCTGTCGGCCAACCAGATTCAGTCGCTCCACGGCATCCTCAACGGCACGAGCAATTTCATCCTCACGCAGATGGAGGAGCACGGCGCGTCGCTACGCCGACGCGGTCGCGCGAGGCGCAGCGGCTGGGCTATGCCGAAGCCGACCCGACGATGGACGTCGACGGCAGCGACGCCGCCCAGAAGCTGGCGATCCTGGCCCACCTGGCCTTCGGCGCCCGGGTCGACTGGAGCGACATTCCGCGCGCAGGGCATCGACACGCTCGACGTGGCCGACCTGCGCTACGCCAAGGAGCTGGGCTACCGCATCAAGCTGCTGGCCGTGGCCCAGTTGGCCGGCGGCGGCCTGGAGCTGCACGTTTCGCCGACGCTGGTCAAGCTCGGCACGCCGCTGGCCGAAGTGCGCGGGGCGTACAACGCGATCAGCGTCGTCGGCGACGCCGTGGGCCGCGTGTTCTTCTCACGGACTTGGGCGCCGGGCAGATGCCGACCGCCTCGGCCGTCGTGGCCGACCTGATCGACACGGTCGTCGGCCGCGCGGCGATCACCTTCCGCACGCTCGAGCTGTGGTCGCAAGCAAGGCGCACGCGTGGCGGCCAGCGACTATGGCAACGTGACGGGCCGCTTCTACCTGCGGTTCAACGTCGCCGACGAGCCGGGCGTGCTGGCCGAAATCGCCGGCGTGCTGGGCAAGCAGAACATCTCGATCGCGTCGGTCATTCAGCACGAGGCCGAGGAAGGCAATCAGGGCGTTGTGCCGCTGGTGATCATGACGCACAAGACGACCGAAGGGGCCGTCTGCCGAGCGATCGGCAATATCGACAAGCTGCCGTTCATGCGCGGCCGATCGGCGCGGATGCGGGTTCGCGATTGACGCTACACACCACGGTCGCCGATTTACGGAAGTTTAACGGTCCACGATGAAATACGCAATGGTTATTCCCGACGGTTGTGCCGACGAGCCGCAGGAGTCGCTCGGCGGCAAGACGCCGCTGCAAGCGGCCGCGCATGCCGGCCATGGACGCCGTGGCCGCGGCCGGCGTCGTGGGCCGGGCGAACCACGTGCCCGCCTCGCTGCCGGCCGGCTCGGACGTGGCCAACCTGAGCCTGTTGGGCTACAACCCGCACGAGCTATTTCACCGGCCGGGCGCCGCTGGAAGCCGCCGCGCAGGGCATCGAGCTGGGCCCGAACGATTGGGCCGATCCGCTGCAATCTGGTCACGATCGAAGACCAGACGATGCGCGACTTCACGGCCGACCACATCTCGACCGAGGAGGCCGCCGAGCTGCTGGCCACGCTGCAAGAGCAGCTGCGGCGGCGACGCAGCTGCGAGTTCGTGCCCGGGCGTCAGCTATCGCAATCTGCTGATCTATCGCGGCGGCGATCGGCCCGCCGCCGTTCACGGCCGACACGCGAGCCACGCCGCCGCACGACCTGACCGACAAGTCGGTGCTCGACGACTATCCGCGCGGGCCGGGCAGCGACTTGCTGAATCAACTGATGAGCGACAGCGTGGCGCTTTTCGCCGATCATCCGGTGAACGTGGCGCGCCGCGAAGCAAGGTCGAGCTGCCGGCCACCAACATCTGGCTGTGGGGCCTGGGCCGCACGCCGGCAGCTGCCGCCGTTCGCGGAAGTTTACGGCAAGACGGGGGCGATGATCACGGCGGTCGATCTGCTGCGCGGGCTGGCGGCGCTGATCGGCTGGCGGCGGATCGAAGTGCCCGGCGCCACCGGCTATCTCGACACCGACTACGCCGCCAAAGGGCGCGCTGCGCGATCGAGGCCCTGGCCGAAACCGACCTTGTCTGCGTCCACGTCGAGGCGACCGACGAAGCCTCGCACGAGGGCAACGCCGCGGCCAAGATCAAGGCGCTGGAGGAAATCGACCGGCACATCGTCGGCCCGCTGCACGAGGCGCTTGAAGGCGCAGGGCGACTACCGCATTCTGGTCTCGCCCGATCATCCCACGCCGCTGCGCACGAAAACGCACAGCCACGGCGCCGTGCCGTTCGCGATCGCCGGCAGCGGGCATCGCGCCCGACGAATTCGACCTACGACGAAGTCAACGCCGAGCGATCGACGCTGGCCTTCGACGAAGGCTGGAGGCTGATGCGGTACTTTTTGAGGCACGTAGCATGCACGATCGTCGGCACATCGCATCAGCGACGATGCCGCTGTGCAGACTGTCAGCCACTTCGCTGACTCGCAAGGACCATTACAACTGTCTCATGCCATCTGATCGTTCAAAAATTCGGCGGCACCAGCGTTGCCGACAGCCAGAAGATTCTGGCCGCGGCCCGCAAGGCCATTCGCGCCCAGCAGCAAGGCAACCAGGTCGTGATGGTCGTCAGCGCGATGGGCCACAACACCGACGTGCTGGTCGACCTGGCCGAGCAGATCACCGATCAGCCGCCGGCCCGCGAGATGGACATGCTGCTCTCGACCGGCGAGCAGGTGAGCGTGGCGCTGATGGCGATGGCCATTCACTCGCTGGGCCACGAGGCGATCAGCCTGACCGGCGCGCAGATCGGCATCAGCACCGACAGCACGCACACCAAGGCCCGCATCCAGTCGATCTCGACCGAGCGCATGCGGCAGGCTGCTGGACGAGGGCAAGATCGTGATCGCCGCCGGCTTTCAGGGCATCGACGAGGATTTCAACATCACCACGCTCGGCCGCGGCGGCAGCGACACGACGGCCGTGGCCCTGGCGGCCGTGCTGCAGGCCGACGCCTGCGAAATCTACACCGACGTCGACGGCGTCTACACGACCGATCCGCGCAGTCGTGCCCGAGGCCCGGCAGCATCGACGCGGATCAGCTACGACGAGATGCTCGAGCTGGCCAGCCTGGGCGCGGGCGTGATGCACAGCCGCTCGATCGAGTTCGCCAAGAAATTCGCGCGTGCCGATCCACGTGCGCAGCAGCTTCAGCGACGAGCCGGGCACGATGATCGTCGCGCGAGCCGGAGGCGCCCGACCAGGCCGGTCGGCGGCGCGGCGCTGGTCGAAGAACGAAGCCCGCGTCACGATCGTGGGCGTGCCCGACCAGCCGGGCACGAGCCTGGCGATCTTTTCGCAAGATCGCCGCCGCAGACGATCGCGGTCGACATGATCGTGCAAAACGTCGGCGCCGACGGCAAGGCCGACATTTCGTTCACCGTGCTCGCGCGACGACCTGCCGGCGACGCTCGAAGCGGCCGAAGAGGCGGCCGCGGAACTGGGCGCCGAGGGCGTGAGCCACGACGACGACGTGGCGAAGATCTCGGTCGTCGGGCTTGGGCATGGCCACGCAGACGGGCGTGGCCCAGCGGATGTTCCGCGCGCTGGCCGACGCCGGCGTCAACATCCTGATGATCACCACCAGCGAAATCAAAATCTCGGTGCTGGTGGCGCGCGAGCGAGGCGGCCGCGGCGCTGCGGGCGGTGCACCAGGCGTTCGGCTTGGACAAGGACCGCCGGCGAACGGCGCGGCGCCGGCGACGCCAGCGGCCGCGACGCCGGCGGCCAGCGACGCCGTGGACGTCGTCGCGCGGCTGCAGGGGATGGAAGAGCTGACGATCGACGACATCTCGCTCGACGAGACGCAGGCCCGGGTCACCGATCAGCGGCGTGCCCGATCAGCCGGGCATCGCCGCGGCCATGTTCGAGGCGGTGGCCGACGGCGGCATCTTTGTCGACATGATCGTGCAAAGCTACGGCCGCGACGGCAAGGCGAATCTCAGCTTCACCGTGCCGCAAGCCGATCTGACCAGCAGTGCCGCGAGCTGCTCGAACAAGCTGGCCGAGCAGCTCGGCTGCGGGCCGGTCACCGGCAGTCGCCGAAGGTCGCCAAGCTCTCGGTCTCGGGCATCGGCATGCGCAGCCACACCGGCGTGGCCATCCGCACTGTTCCGCTCGCTGGCCGAGGCCGGCATCAACGTCGACATGATCAGCACCAGCGAAGTGCGCGTGAACGTGGTCGTCGATGGCGGCCACGGAGCCGAAGGCGCTGGCCTGCCTGCAAAAGGCGTTTGCCGACGCGCGGCAGTAACCTTACCGCTCGCCGAAAGCATCCAGCCGTAGTTCGAGCTACTGCTCGCCCAGCACGTCGTTCAGCACTTCTTCCGACACGTAGATCGGCAGCGGCGGATCGCAGGTGACGGCCACGGCGATCGCGTCGGAGGGCCGGGCGTCGATTTCGATCAGTTCGCCTTCGTGGCGCACGCGCAGCTTGGCGAAGTAGGTGTGCTCCTTCAGCTCGCTGATCACGACGTCCTGCAACTCGCCGCCGAGGCTGTTCGACGATGTTCACCAGCAGATCGTGCGTCAGCGGGCGGGGCGACTGGTATTGCTTCACGCGGCGATCGATGCTCGTGGCTTCGAAGATGCCGATCAGGATCGGAAACGTGCGCTCGCCGTCGACCTCCTTCAGGTAGATCACCTGCTGGTCGTTGATCTCGCTGATGATGATCCGCGACAACTCCATCTGGACGGGCATAACGGGCCCCCTGAAATTGACCGCCGCGACGGATATGAAACGCGTAGCCTGTCATTATAAGTGGCCCAAGCACGCGGCGGCTAGAGGCCGCGAAAAGAATGGGGGCACGGCCCGCCATTTGAGGCCGCCGAGTCCAAAATCCGACTCGAACGGCAAGCAACGGCCAATCTCAATCCGCGCGCTACTTGGGCGGCGTCATTTGCAAGGCCGCGAGCGTGGCTTGCGTGGCGGCGCGCTGCTCTTGAAGCTGCGAGAGGGCGTCGCGCTCTTTTTGGATCACGTCGGCCGGCGCGCGCTCGACGAAATTGGTGTTGGCGAGCTGCTGCTCCTTGGCGGCGATCGCGGAATCGAGCTTGGCCAACTCCTTGGTCTTTCGGGCGATCTCGGCCGGCACGTCGATGTGCTCGGCCAGGTCGACGAACACCTCGGCGCCGGAGAGCGATCAAACTGGCGCTCGCCGGCGGGGCCTTGACGTCGGGGCCCCAGCCGGTCGCCTTGGCGCCGGCCATCGATTCGAAATAGGGCTCCATCGGCCGCAGCAGCGCGGCCGTTGCCGCGTCGCAGCGGACGCTGAAGCGCAGCGGCGTCTTGGGCGGAATGTTCTGCCGGCTGCGGACGTCGCGCAGCCCGCGCAGCACCTCCTGGAAGCGGGCGAAGCGGGCTTCGATCTGGGCATCTTGACGTGCGGCGTCGGCCTCGGGCCACGGGGCGATCATGATGCTCTCGGCCGGCGGCTGCGGTCTCGCCGAGCCCGCGCTCGGGCGCGGCCTGCGCCCAGCAGCTGCCAGACCTCCTCGGTGATGAACGGGATCATCGGATGCAGCAGCCGCAACAGCGTGTCGAGCGTGTGGGCCAGCACGCGCTGGGCCGTCGGTGCGCGTCGACGGGCTCTTGCAGCCGCGCCTTGACCATCTCCACGTAGAAGCTGCAGAACTCGTTCCAGGCGAAGTCGTACAGCACGCGGGCGGCGTCGGCGTAGCGATACGCGTCCAGCGCGTCGGTCGTCTCGCCGCGTCACGGTCGCCAGGCGGCTCAGGATCCAGCGGTCTTCGACCGCCAGATCGTCGTCGCGCCACCGGCCCGGCCGTGTAGCCTTCGAGATTCATCAGCGCGAACCGCGAGGCGTTCCACAGTTTGTTGCAGAAGTTGCGGCCCAGCTCGAACCGCTCGCTCACCACCGCGCCGCGCGGCAGGGCCTTGTCGTCCGGCTTGCTCGGCCCATTGCGTGGAGAACGGCTGGCCGCACTGCTTGCACTCGATCCGCGGCAGCGCGCGGTTCTTCTTGCGTCTGCTCGATCAGCGTCTGGCAATGCGGGCACTCGAACTCGACCGGCATGCGCACGTCCTGCGTCTCGGTCGTCAGATACGCCAGGCCGAAGCGGAGCGAGTCGGCGCCGAACTTCTCGATCATGTCCAGCGGATCGACGCCGTTGCCCTTCGACTTCGACATCGTCTCGCCGTAGCCGTCGAGAATCTTCGGGTGGATGTAGACGTCGTGGAACGGCACGTCGCCGACGTTGTACAGGCCGGTCAGCACCATCCGCGCGACCCAGAGCGTGATGATGTCGCGGCTGGTGATCAGCACGCTGGTCGGATAGTAGTACTTCAGCTCTGGCGTCTGGTCGGGCCAGCCGAGCGTCGAGTGCGGCCAGAGGGCGGAGCTGAACCAGGTGTCGAGCACGTCGGCATCTGCCAGATCGCAGAACTGAATCATGTCTCGAGGACATCGGGATCTTCGTCGATGCAGACTCGATTCTCTGTTCATTGAGTCGCATCTGTGTCGACTGAGTCACCAATGCGATTCGAAACGGACTGTCTATCAGCGTCGGTCGCTCATGCCACGCGTCATCTGATCGAGCGCCGGCGATCGCTTGATCATGCCTTTGTTACGAGTTCTCCAAGTCAGCATCGTACTTGTCGATCTTGGCGTCGTCCGACGGACGATTGTCCAAACCGGAATCCGATGTCCCCACCAAAGCTGCCGGCCGATGGGCCAGTCGCGCTTTTCGCTGAGCCAATCGAGATAGCCGCTTGGCGTAGCGCGGCGGGAATGATCTTCACGCGGCCGTCGGTCACGGCGTCCATCGCCGATTGCGCCAGCTGCGTCCATCTTCACGAACCACTGATCGGCCAGGTACGGCTCGATCGGCGTCTTGGAGCGGTCGGAGTGGGCCAGCTCGATCTCGCGGTCTTCGACGTTTTCGAGCAGGCCGAGCTTTTCCAGATCGGCGACGACGGCTCGCGGGCCGGCGTGATTTTCAGGCCGTGGTAGGCTCCGGCGTTGGCGTTCAGCGTGCCGTCGGGGTTCAGGATGTTGATCATCGGCAGATTGTGCCGCTGGCCGACGTCGTAGTCGTTCGGGTCGTGGGCCGGCGTGATCTTCACGCAGCCGGTGCCCAGCTCGGGCTTGGCCCACTCGTCGGCGATCAGCGGAATCTCGCGATCCGGCAAGCGGCAGCCGCAGCTTGCGGCCGGCGCGGGCCATGTCGCGCAGCTTGATCAAGCTGCGGCAGCATCGTCGCGCCGCCGCTCGGCGAGATCGTCGAGTTGCGGCCTGGATCGCCGGCTTGTCTCTTTCGCCGGCGCGGCGGCCAGCTTTTGCGCGCAGCTCGGCCTCGGCCTTGTCGAGCGCCGCGGCCGGGATCGGGATGCACGGCCACGGCCGTGTCGCCCAGCATCGTTTCGGGCCGCGTCGTGGCGATGGTGACGAATGCGTCGGCTCGCCCGGCTGCGGATCGATGACCGGATAGCTGAAGTGCCAGAAGTGGCCGGTGACGGTCTCGTGAAACACTTCGTCGTCGCTGACGGCCGTTTGCAGAAACGTGTCCCAATTCACCAGCCGCTTGCCGCGGTAGATCAGCCCGTCCTTGAACAGCTGAAGAACGTCTGCCGCACGGCGCGGGCACATTGGTCGTCGAGCGTGAAGCGGGTCCGCTGCCAGTCGCAGCTGACAGCCCATCTGTTCGAGCTGGCCGAGGATGCGGGCTTCGTACTCGTCCTTCCAGTCCCAGATGCGCTCGACCAGCGCCTCGCGGCCCAGGTCGTGGCGGGTCTAGCTTTTCTTCCTCGCAGCAGCCGCCGCTCGACCACCGCCTGCGTGGCGATGCCGGCGTGATCGGTGCCGGGCATCCACAGCGTGTTGAAGCCCTGCATCCGCTTCCAGCGGATGAGGATGTCTTGCAGCGTGTTGTTCAGCGCGTGGCCCAGGTGCAGGGCGCCGGTCACGTTCGGCGGCGGGATGACGATCGTGTACGGCGTGCGCGACGGGTCGGGCTCGCTGTGAAAGTAGCCGCGCTCCTCCCAGAACGGATACCAGCGATTCTGCGCGTGCGCGTGGTCGTATTGCTTGGGAAGTTCGTGTGCGACCGATTCGGTGGACATGGTGATTTCGCGATTTTGTGCGGACGACTACTTGGCAACCGCGGCGGCTTTCGGAGCGGCGGCGGCCGATTTTTTCCCTTCGTCTTTGCACAGCTTGTATTCGATGCTGTCGACCAGGGCCATCCAACTGGCCTCGATGATGTTTTCGCTGACGCCGACGGTGCCCCAGACGTCGTCCTCGTCGCGGCTTTCGATCACCACGCGCACGCCGGCGGCGGTGCCGGCCTCGCGAGTTGATGACGCGCACTTTGTAATCGACAAGGTGCATGCTCGGCGAGGTTCGGAAAATGGCCGTTCAGGGCTTTGCGCAGGGCGGCGTCGAGCGCGTTGACCGGGCCGTCGCCCTCGGCCACTTCGTGGCAGCGTCTGTCCGTCGACGCGCAGCTTGACCGTGGCTTCGGTCACCGGCTTGCCGGCTGCGTCGGTCTCGACGGTGACGTGGTAGTTCAGCCGCTCGAAGTGCGGCCGGAAGGTGCCGGCGCACTTCTTGCACCAGCAGGTCGAACGAGCCTTGCGCCGCTTCGAACTGATAGCCCTGATTTTCCAGCTCGACGACCTGGGCCAGAATGCGGTCCATCAGCTTCGGGTCGTCGCTGCACGTTGTGCTGCGTCGGTGAGCGGCCACGATGTTCGAGCGGCCCGACAGCTCGCTGACCAGAATGCGGCGTTCGTTGCCGACGCGCTCCGGCGTCGATGTGCTCGTAGCTGGCGGTGGCGCGGGCGACGGCGTGCACGTGCATGCCGCCCTTGTGGGCGAAGGCGCTTTGGCCGACGAACGGCTGGTTCGAGCGACAGTTCATGTTGGCCATCTCGTAGACGAAGCGCGACAGCTCGGTCAGATGCTCGACGCCCGAGTTGTCGAGCACCTCGTAGCCCTTTTTCTTGACGGCCAGATTGGCGATGACCGAGATCAGATCGGCATTGCCGCAGCGCTCGCCGACGCCGTTGATCGTGCCCTGCACCTGCACGGCGCCGGCGTCGATCGACGGCCAGCGAGTTGGCCACCGCCAGCTCGCAATCGTTGTGGCAGTGGATGCCGACGGGCACCGACAGCCGGGCGATGCAATCGCGCGTCAGTTCGGCGATTTCCTCGGGCATGGTGCCGCCGTTGGTGTCGCACAGCACGATCAGGCTGGCGCCGGCCTCGGCGGCGGCCCGGATGGTGGCCAGCGCATACTCGGGGTTCGACTTCCAGCCGTCGAAGAAATGCTCGGCGTCGTAGATCACTTCGCGGCCGGCATCGCGCAGGTAGCCGACGCTGTCGGCGATCATCGCCAGGTTCTCTTCGAGCGTGACGCGCAGCACCTCGGTGACGTGAAAGTCGGAAGTCTTGCCGACGATCGTGATGATCTTCGTGCTCGCGAATCGAGCAGCGACTTGCATGCCCGGGTCGTCCTCGGCGCGCACGCCGCGGCGGCGCGTCATGCCGAAGGCGCAGACCTGGGCGTGCTGCAGTTTCAGCTCCTGCGACGCGCTGGAAGTACTGGGCGTCCTTCTCGTTCGACAGCGGATAGCCCCCTTCGATGAAGTCGAAGCCCAGCTCGTCGAGCCGCTCGGTGATCAGCAGCTTGTCCTGCAGCGAAAAGTTGACGCCTTCGCCTTGGCTGCCGTCGCGGAGCGTCGTGTCGTAGATTTGGATGCGACGCATGGCGCGAATTCCACGTGATCGATGGATTGAAAAAGACGCCGAAGAAAAATGAGACGCCGGTCAAAAAAAACAGCCCTGGGGCCTCTTCGGCCTCAGAGCTACGGATGAATCGGTCGAAACCGTCCTCGCCCTTACGGCCGGACCTCCCGGATAATAATCACGCCGACCACGACAGGCGCGGGCGACACTTCACGGCCAAGGCGGTTGGGGACAAACACGTGATGAATCTCGCTGGTTTTGAATTCGAGCCACTCAGGATACGCCCGCACCCCGGCGGTGTCAACGCGCCCCGAGCTAGCGGCCGCCGACGGGCTCCCACTCGGCATGCTCGTGGACCTCTTCCTGGGGACCGGGTCCATGGTCCGCCGCCTGCCGCTTCAGCCGCTCCACGTAGTCGACCACCGCGTTGAGCTCCTCGGCCACGCCATACCACAGATCGCGTTTGCGAAACTTCAAGGGGGCGACTTTCTGGCCGGCAGCCAAGTCACGCATCGCCTCGCGCACCCGGACCAGCGGGCCGGCGATTCGGTTGCTGGTCAAAACCGTATCCGTCAGCACGACGGGCAGAATGAACAGCGACGCGATAATCACGCACCCATACTGGTTCCACAACGACCCAAAGCGGGCCGGGTCGAAAAACGGACCCCATGGGCCTTGAGCAATGTCCCAACACAAAATGACCAGGCTGATCGCCACCAGCGAGAAAAACCAGTACGCGGCAACTCGCAATAGCAACGCCCCCTGCATCCTGGCATTCACAAAAACCCGATTGCGTGGAATCAATCGCACCGGACGATCCTCCGAATAAAGATACCATCCCCAGCGTCACACGCCGGCAATGCACAAAGTGGTGCTCCTTAAAGTCTAGGTCATTAAAAAGGCCGCCCCGGGGCGGCCTTTTTGTCTCCTAACGATGATCGGACGTCGCGGCGCCAGCCCATCCGGGCGAGCGGCCCTTAGCTGCCAATCGAATTGCCGACGTTGGTGAACGTCGTACTGGCCTTCGTTCCAATACTACGAATGGCCGCCAGGCAGATGACCACAATCAAGGCCAGCATGACGGCATATTCCACCGCGGTCGGTCCATCTTCCGAGCCCAAAAAACGTCGGAATTGTTGCAAGAAATCTCGCATAAAGCCCTCGCGAATCAATTGTGTACGAAGCAAGACGGAGCGGCGGCCATTGCCCTTTGTGTTCGCCCCGGGACGACTGCCCTGATCTATTTAGGTGAAACTTAATACACGATGCTGCTGCGCGGCTCCTCCGCGCGGGCAAAGGATAGAAATTCCATCGCCCAAGTGCAGTATCGATCATCAGAATCGGCACCCGCGAATCGCGCGCCCTTACAATCGCGCCAATCAGAACGGCTCGATGCGGATGGGACATTCGCGCACGGACTGTTCGGCTTCGGGCCGCGTGAAGACGCTGTCGGTCGCGCTGATTGAACGGACGCAACTGGCGCCTGTGGCGCTGCCCCAGCGCAGGCAGCCGGCCAGATCCTCGCCCAGCAGCAGGCCGGTGATGAAGCCGGCGTCGAAGGCGTCCCCCGCGCCGGTGCCCCCCTTGTATACGACCGCGTGGGCGCTGCGCGCAGAGGCGCTCGCGGCCCGAGACCGCCACGCACCCGTCGGCGCCGCACGTAATCACCACAGCGCCGGCCCCAGCAGCGGCGAAACGTTCGGCCTGCTTCACTGGATCATCGAAGCCGGTCAACACGGCCGCTTCATCCCGATTGGGAAGAAACACGTCCGTCTCGGCCAACACGCTTTCGAGTCTACCCAAGTGATCGCCCGGGCCGGGCAAGACAATATCTAAAACCGTTTTGACGCCGGCGGCGCGGGCCTGGCGAAACAGCGAGGCCAAAGGCTCGCCTTCCAAGGCGGGCATCAGCAAGTAGCCCCCCACGTAGAGCACTTTGGCCGAACGCACCCAATCGAACGGAATGTCCGAAACCTGCAGCCGGGCGTTGGCGCCCGGCGCGTGGATGAAGCGCCGATCTTCACCGCGCACGTTGATGATCAGCGTGCCGGAAGTCTCGGCGCCATCGAGTTGGCGAATCGCGCGCACGTCGACTCCAGCGGCGGACAACGTATCGATGATGAAGCGGCCGAAGTGATCGGCTCCGACGCAGCCCACCACGCCAACGCGAACTCCCAATCGGGCCAGATCGACCGCCACGTTCGACGCGCAGCCGCCGATGCTCAACGGAAGGTGTTCGCAGATGGCCAACTGGCCGGCGTCGGGCACCCGCTCGATCGGATCGCACAAATGGTCCGCCACGAGAATGCCCACGCTCAGGCAATCGACGCCTGCTGACGGCGCGGGTCCCGGCGACGTTGGTTGCGGCGATACCGGCTGCATCATGAGTCCAAATGGCCCAGTTCGGCATTGACCGCCACGGCCCGTTTTCGTACCGTAGGCCCGTTTCGCGGCAATGCATGGCACCGTCAGCCAAGATACACACCGCCCCGCCGCTTGCCCATGCCAAGCGCTGGTGAGCCCAGGCAGGAAGCCTTTTGGCCTCCGAATTAGGCGCTGTTTTCCGCGGGAGTTGATCCATGGATTGGATATCTCTGCGGGTCTGCCGGAGCGCCGGCATACCGGCCTTGTTTGCCGCGGTGCTGGTCTTGCCGATCGCGGCGGCGGCGGAACCGCCCGAGCAGCCCCAGATCCGCGTGGCCCGCTTGATTCGCGACCTCGGCGCGTCCGACTTTTCGCGCCGCCAACAGGCCGACGAGCAACTGACGAAGTTGGGCCACGCCAGCCGCGAGCAACTGGAACAAGCGCTGGCCGACGAAGACGTCGAGGTGCGGTTGCGCGCCAAGCGGCTACTGGA
Source organism: uncultured Planctomycetia bacterium (assembly GCA_963801675.1). Taxonomy (GTDB): domain Bacteria; phylum Planctomycetota; class Planctomycetia; order Pirellulales; family PALSA-1355; genus PALSA-1355. Next base: position 3,603,036 of record CAWDFN010000001.1, on the reverse strand, counting down.
GCGTTTGAAACTCGACGACCTGTGGAACGCGGCCGTCGTTGACTATCCGTCACAAGGCGAGCCGGCCTCGAAGGTGCTCGCGGCGCTTGCGGCCCAGTCGGGCAACCATATCCACATCGGCGACCCCTACGGCAACTTCGCCGAAAAGAAGCTCGACGTGAACTACGCCCATATGAGCTATTGGGAGGCCGTCGACGACATTTGCTTCCGCACCGCAAACCGCATCCGGCCGCACTACGACATGCACACGCCCGGCATCGTCATCAGCGGCGGCACTCCGCCCAAATATCCGCGGGCCTATGGCGGTCCGGTGCGGGCCCAGATCATCGGCGCCCGCCGGGTGTTCATCGAAGAGATCAACTACGAGGAACCCAAGGCGGACCTGACGCACAGCTTTCAAATCAACCTGCAATTCACCTGGGAAGATCGCTTTCGCATGGTCGGCTACGCGGTGCAGCCGGAACTGGTCGAGGGGCTGACCGACAACCAAGTGGTCATTTCGGCCGCCCAGCCGGGAGGCGGCGGCTGGAACGCGACCACCCGCGGACTGCGACAGGTGGCCTCGAGCATCAAGCTCAACCCCGTGCCCGTCTCGGCCAAGGCGTTCGACGTTTTCAAGATCCGCTGGGGGCTGATCGCCGTAGGCGAGCCGGCCGTGCTGGAAATTGCCGACCTGCAGCCGGAGAAAACCTACGCGCAAGACGACTTGGCCGTGAAGATCGAGTCGCTCGAAAAGCAGCCGACGGCCAAAGTGGTCCTGTCGCTGGTCGTGATGCGCGACCTGGCGATGCCCGAACCCCAGGAAGTCATCTTTCAGGAATACGAGGCCGAGTTGTTGGATGCCGAGGGCCGGCGTTTCGCCTGCAAAGCCAAACCCACGCGCTCGGTGATCGCGGCATCCAGTTGAAATTGACGTACAGCGGCGATTCGGCCGACAGCGAACCCAAGTCGCTCAAATTGCGCTATCCCAAGCTGCGCGCCCGCCGCGACCTCGAGTTCACCTTCCGCAATGTCCCGCTGCCAGTCGGCAAGCCGGAATAGTTGCGAACCTATCCATGCACGTCCCAGATCCATGGCAAAGTTCAGCACTACTTGAACCGCTTCCGCCACCACCACATCAGGCAACAGGCGATGACCCCTAACACTGCCGTACTCGGCTCGGGGACACTTGCAACACGGAAGCCAATGAAGTAGCCCTCAGTCGTTGGACTAACGTGGAACTGGCTTGACGACAGCAAGACGCCCGAGAAGCTGTTGAACGAACCGCCCCGTACGCCCCGAGACGAGCCGCCAATCAAGGCTTCGTTCCACTCATACACGTTGCCACCCTGATCGAATGTGCCGTATGGACTCGTCGCGAAGGTATACGCACCTGCGTTGGTCAGATAGTTCTGGCTGTCGCTGAAACTGGCGGAACCCGTGACCGCGTAGCCGTCGTCGTAGCCGTTCGCGCTAGCGTCGTCTTTGTAAAAGTTGCCCGTATTCGATTGCGTCGGCGCCCCGCTTCCCGGCGACTGATCGGAGTAGGGCGTGCTGTTGGTTCGGGTCGGATAGGCCCAATAGTTGTCCGCGTCGCCACCTTGCGCCGCTGGCTGGTGGTAGGCCGCCTTGTACCACTCGTTTTCCGAGGTAATGAACCATTGGGCGCCAGCGTTTCGCAACACCGCGTTCAAGGCCGCAGTCGTGATCGCTCCGTTCAAGGGATAGGCGCCGTTTTCGGTAGTGCTCGCATTTTCGCGCCGGTCGGCTGGCCATTGTGGAGCCAATTGGAAAACCGAGCCGCATCGCCCCAACTTACGTACGTGACCGGATGGTTTGCGGAGCCAATCACGCTGTAGCTGTAGCTGCCCGAAGCACCGCTCCGCGAGATGCCAGCGATGTTGTCGTCGGTTGCCATCGGCGTGTTGTAGAGCGCGTAGGTGTCCGTGGTGGCGACTGCGTTGAGAAACGCGGTGTATTGCCCGACCGTTACCTCGGTCGTGCCGATGTTGTAGCCGTAGCCAACACCGCCGTAGAGATTGCCGGTTGCCGGGTCGTTGGCGTTGCCCACATTTCCGACCGGGACGGTGGGAATCGTGATCGCCGAGGCCGATTGGGGCGCGACGTGCGAAATTGCGCAGCAGAGGAAAAGCAATGTAAAGATGCGGTTCATTAGCGGACTCCACACGTGAACGCTTTGACCGAAACGCGCACCAGAGCCTGGCCCAGCAGTTGGGGCAATTGCTAAGCAGACGTGCCCAATGATCGTTGGTGCGCCGAGCGACGTCAAGCGTTTTGACAGTCCGCCCCAAGAATCTCCAAAATTCTGGAGAGTTTGTTCGCGGCCAGTCCGCGGGCTTCGATTCGTTCGCTACGCATGCTACGTGAAACCCCGCGAAGTTTAGAAGTCGACATGATTCTGCCTTTGTTACAAGATACAAGGAAACATCTTCTCTCGACGCAGTGCTCGCAGTTCACACGCTGGCGTCAAAGTCCCGTAGCTCACGCACCCGCATGCGTGACCTACAGCCGCAACCGCCTTTCCAAAATTCTCGGGGGGTGGCCGGAAACTTGTGTTGAAATCGATCCAGCGCTTTTGTAATACTTCACTCAGCCGAAACGGACTGTCACTTCAGATCTGGGTTAATGGACGCCCGGCCTGCTTGTTCTTGGGCCCCTGGCGTTCAAAGTCTTCCTCACGCGAAGGCTGCGCCAGTGGTACTTGACAGCGTCGAAGTGCGTGAAGCTCAGAGATTCACGTGCTGGACGCGAGCGCGCCGTTTTGGGAATGTCCGTGTGGCCACGGCGTTGAACCCAGGGATGCGGTCGGCATCTTGGACTGGGCAGTGCAACGTCTCCGTGGGAAGCTCCGGTACCGACCCGCTGCAATGCTGCTTCCTCCAGCCGAAGCATTTTTTGCGGTACAAGAACAGCCTCGGCCTCCGCGAGGAAGCAGCGGCGCACGAAACAGAGTCAAGTCGCAGCGCGCGATTCAACGTCGCGCTGTGCGCCGGGCGTTTACGCCCTGGCTTTTTTGAAATGGCGGACGAGGAAATTGAACCACCAAGACTCCAAGAGCACCAAGACGAACAGGAATTCAATTACTTGCCTACTTCATTCTTCCTTGGTGCTCTTGGAGTCTTGGTGGTAAATTGCTGCCCGGTCCTCTTTCATCCTTTAGCCTTTCTTCGTGTCTCGGATAAGCAGCCGTTGAATCACCGAAAAAATACCGCGAGCGACGTCCTCCTTGGAACCCGACAGTGTTTCGATCACCAGGCCCTGGCGGTCGAGAATTTCGACGTCGTTGCTGGGAGAATGCATCGCCTCGGGCCCGTTGAGAACGATCAGGTCGCAATGTTTCTTTTCCAGCTTGGCCAACGCGCGCAGGCGCTGATCTTCGGTCTCCAGCGCGAAACCGACCAGCCACTGTTTGGTTTTCGTCGCGCCCAGCGTGGCCACGACGTCGGCCGTCTCGACCAGGTGCAGCAGCAGCGGCTCGCCGGTCTTGGCGATCTTGTTGGGAGCGACCTTCACCGGGCGATAATCGCTGGGAGCGGCCACGCCGATCAGCCCGTCGCAATTCGGAAAAACTTGGCCGGCGGCGGCCAGCATGTCTTCGGTCGAGACGACGTCGATCACCCGCGCGGCGCTCGGATAGGCGACGTCGACCGGCCCGCTGACGATGATCACTTCATGGCCCCGCTCAAGGGCTGCTTCGGCCAAGGCCTTGCCCATCCGCCCGCTCGAGGCGTTGGTCAGGTAACGCACCGGGTCGATGTATTGCCGAGTAGGGCCGGACGTGATGAGGATGCGAGCCAATGCCGGAACCCACGGGAGGACAAGGGGACAGTCCCGACCATGGTTCACGCTTGCGCGACCCACGGTGCCCTGCTCCGAGGACTCCGCAAAATCGGGACGGTCCCCGGATAGGTTGTTACGCTTTTTTCGGCGGTTGGAGCAATTCGCCAATGGCCGTATAGATTCGTTCTGCCGCGGCCATGCGGCCGACGCCGCGCGTCCGGCAACTCAGCCAGCCTTCTTCCGGATCGACGAAGTGGATTCCGTCGTGGCGCAGCTGCGCGACGTTGCGCTGCACGGCCGGCTTCTCCCACATTTCGCAATTCATGGCCGGGGCCAGCAAGACCGGGCCGGTAAAGCTCAACAGCAGCGTGCTCAACAGGTCGTCGGCCATGCCCGTGCGCGGCCTTGGCCAACACGTTGGCCGTGGCCGGAGCGACGCACAGCAACTCGCCTCGCTGGGCCAATTCGATGTGCGCGCCCAGCGGATGCTGGGACTCGTCGAAGACCTGTTCGAGCACCGCTCGACCGGTCAGGGCGGCGAACGTGGCGGGGCCGATGAACTGCCGAGCCGCGGCGGTCATCACCACCGAAACGCCAGCGCCGGCCTGCACCAATTGGCTGACCAGTGCGGCCGTCTTGTAGGCCGCGATGCCGCCGCTGACGCCGATGATCAACTCGCGCCCGATCATAGATTGGCAAGATCCAGCTCCGGAGGCCCACCGCCCGACTCGGCGCCGGTGATCTTCGATCTGCGCCGACGAATCGAGGTAGATCTTGTCCTGGATGATCTCTTGGATCACGATTTCCAACTTGTTGTCGGTCTTCAAATCGACCAGCGGCCGGCTGCCGGCGTTGAGGGCCACCAATCGCTTCTGGATCAGCGTCGACAGCTTGAAGCGGCCGCCGACCTTGTTGACGATCGCCTCTTCGCGGAGCTCATCGAGCATCGGATCATTCCTCGGGGACTCGGATAATATCGCAAATTTCCTGGACGGCTCGGTCGACGTCGTCGTTGATGACCTGGTGCTGATAGCGGCCGGCGAAGGCCAATTCGCGGCGGGCGACCTCCAGTCGTCGCTGGATCGACTCCTCGTTCTCGGTGCCGCGGCCGCGCAAGCGGCGCTCCAATTCCTCGAGCGAACTGGGACGCACGAAGATCGTGATCGCCTCGGGATACGGCTTCAACACGGCCATGGCCCCTTGCACGTCAATCTCTAAGACTATCGACTTGCCCGCCGCGAGGCTAGGGGAGACCTCGCGCGGACAGCGTGCCATACCAGTATCCGTGGCCAAAAACCTCGTAACATTCCAGAAACTCGTCCGGCCGTCCGCGCGCCGCTGGAATTCCTCGGGCGTGAGAAAATGGTAATCGACGCCGTCTCGTTCGCCCGGCCGAGGGGGCCGCGTGGTGGCCGAAACGCTGGCGACCAGCCCGCGGCAGCGCTCGAACAGCTGTTTGAGCAGGGTCGTCTTGCCGGCGCCCGAGGGGCCCGAAATGACGATCAATTTGCCGCGGCTTGATGCGTTCATTGCTCTGTTGACGATGCGACAGCGAGCCGCCTCACTCCACGTTCTGGATCATTTCGCGAATCCGCTCGATGGCAGCCTTGATCTCGATGACGTGCCGCGAGATCTGCACGTCGTTGGCCTTCGAGCCGATGGTGTTCGTCTCGCGGAACATCTCCTGGGTCAGAAACTCGAGCTTGCGGCCGGAGCTTTCCGGCAACTCGAGCGTGGCGGCGAACTGCTCCAGGTGGCTGCGCAGGCGGACGATCTCCTCGGAGATGTCGCTGCGCTCGGCGTAGATGCTGATCTCGCGAATCAGGTCGGCCGGCTGAAGCGTGACCTGATAGTCGGCCAGCGTTTTGGTCAGCCGTTCGGTCAGCCGGCCGCGATAGGAGTCGGCCACCAGCGGGGCGCGAAGCTCGATGGCGTCCAACTCCTTGGCCACAAGCGCGGCAGTTGGCGGCCAGATCGGTCGCCATGGCCCGGCCCTCGTCGGTTCGCATGATAGCCATGTTTTGCATGGCGGCCTGCAAGGTTTCGCTGATCATCGGCCAATCGACGCTCGCGTCCAGCGGTCCGTTGGGGTTCTGGTCCACCACGCCCGGCAGCGCCAGCAACGATTCGACCGAAACCGTGTCGGTAGATTTCCAAGTCTTGTAGAGCTCTTGCAACTGCTGGCGATAGCCGGAAAGTACCGCGGCGTTGACGCGAAAGTCGTCGCTGGCGCGGGCCCGCTCGATGCGCAGCGAAACCTGCACCGTGCCGCGCTTGATTTGCTGGCGCACCAGGTGCTCGATCTGCGGCTCCAGCGCGCTATAGCCTTCGCCGCAGCGAATCACGAGCTTGAAATAGCGGCTGTTGATGGTGCGCACTTCGGCCGAGACAGCCAACGAGGCGTCTTTGCGATGCGCCTCGCCAAAGCCGGTCATGCTCAACAACAAGAGAGCGAACTCCTGAAAACGCATTGCCAAGCGCCGCCGGTGCGGGCGCGAACGGAAAACAAGTCGAGCGGTGCTACTTGGCCTTGTCAGACGTGCCGCCGCTCGACGGCACCGACGAAGCAGGAGCCGCCCGCCGGCGGCTGCCGAGGACTTGGCGGGAGCACGAACTGCCCGGCGCAGCTCTTCGCTCGCGCCGGCGGGTCGCCGGGGTTTCCGGCGACGTCGCGCTGTTGCTTGCCGATATTCGGCGCGATCAGGCCGCGGTTCGAATCGCTGAAATATTTGACGCTAAAAGCGCACAGCATGATCCAGAACGCGGCCACGACGATCGTGATCCGCGTGAACAGATCGCCCGCCTTGGTGCCGAAGGCGCTTTGGCCTCCCATGCCGCCGAACGCGCCGGCCAATCCGCCGCCGCGACCGCGCTGAATCAGCACCAGCAAGATCAGGAAAAGCGAAGTTGCGAACAGCAGGAACATGATCAGACCGCTTAGCATGTTTGGTTCCGTCCCCTTGATTTGAGAGTGTTTGACCGCCAAAGCCTGGGCGCAGCCGGCTCGCCAATTACGCGCGGTTCAGCCCGGCAACGATTCCGAAAAACTCGTCGGCCTTCAGGCTCGCCCCGCCCACCAGGGCCCCGTCGACGTTGGGTTGGGCCAGCAGTTCGGCCGCGTTGCTGGCCTTGACGCTGCCGCCGTACTGAATTCGAACGGCCTCGGCAATCGCCGCATTGTAGCGATCGGCCAAGATCTTGCGAAGATCCTTATGCACCTCTTCGGCCTGCTCGGGCGTGGCCACTTTGCCGGTGCCGATGGCCCAAACCGGCTCGTAGGCGAGCACCACGCGGCCAATTTGCTCGGCCGACAGATCGGCCAGCGAGCCGTCGAACTGCCGGCGAATGACCTCGCCGGTCCTGCCCGCTTCGCGCTCGGCCAAGCAGCTCGCCGACGCAGACGATCGGCATCAGTCCGGCGGCCAGCGCCGCAGACGGCCTTCTTGTTCACCTCTTCATTGGTCTCGCCCAGGATGTGCCGCCGCTCGCTGTGGCCGAGGATCACGTAGCGGCAGCCCAGATCGACCAGCATCGCGGTGCTGATTTCGCCGGTAAAAGCGCCGTTGGGCTGGTCGTACACGTTCTGCGCGCCGCAGGCCACCGACGAGCCGGCCAGTGCGGCGCCGACCGCGTCGAGATAGACGCTGGGCGGAAAGACGGCCAGGTCGACCCCCGCGATCCCGGCCGAACGCTGGCCAACGGCCGCGGCCAGCGCCACCGCCGCGGCCCGATCGAGATTCATCTTCCAGTTGCCGGCAATGAGCGGACGTCTCATGACCTGTGTCCTGGCACGGGGGAAATCGTCTTGCCAAAGATGGCCGCCAGCTCGCGAATCTGGCCGGCCACTTGCCGATACTGCTCCGGCAGCAGGGCCTGCGGGCCGTCGGACATCGCCTCTTCGGGGCAGTTGTGCACTTCGATGTGCACGCCGTCGGCGCCCGGCGGCCACGCCGGCCAGGGCACAGGCCGGAATCAAATCCGGCCGGCCCGTGGCGTGGCTCGGATCGACGATGATCGGCAAGTGCGAGAGCAGCTTGCAGGCGGGCACGGCCGCCACGTCGAACAGGTTGCGCGTCGCCGTGTCGAAGCTCTTGACGCCCGCGCTCGCACAGCACGACGTTCGGGTTGCCCTGCGACGAGAATGTATTCGGCGCTCATCAGCAAGTCGACGATCGTGGCGCTCATGCCGCGCTTCAGCAGCACCGGCTTTTGCGTCTGGCCGACCTCGGTCAGCAGCACGAAGTTCTGCATGTTGCGGGCGCCGATCTGAATCATGTCGGCGTATCGTTCGACCAATTCGACGCGGCGCGGATCCATGACTTCGGTGACGACCGGCATGCCGTACTTGTCGCCGGTGTCGCGGAGGATCTTCAAGCCCTCTTCGCCCATGCCTTGATAGGCGTAGGGGCTGGTGCGCGGCTTGAAGGCGCCGCCGCGCAGGATGTTGGCGCCGGCGGCACGCACTGCCGCGGCGATCGCGTCCATGCGTTCGGCGCTCTCGACGGCGCAGGGCCCGGCGATCATCGCCAGGTTGCCGCCGCCGATCTTCACGCCCGTCACGTCGACGACGCTTGGCTCGGGATGGGCGTCGATGCTGGCCAGCTTATAGGGAGGCAGGACGGAGATGACGTCGGCCACGCCCGGAATCGCTTGGAACGGCCCTGGCTGAAGCTGCGACTTGTCGCCGATCACGCCGATGATCGTGCGATACGTGCCGCGGCTCAAATGGGCCTGCAGCCCGAGCGACTCGACGCGCTCGATCACGTGGTTGATCTGATCTTCGGTGACGCCCGCTTTGAGAATGATGATCACAGTCGAAGACTCTTTCCACGGCTCCGCGGCCGCGTTGCTTGAGAACGGAAATACGCTGCAAGCCGCTGGGGCGGAAGCCTGGCCCCGCGCCGTCACTCCTAGAGTTTACTCGACGGGGGCCATCTTTGCGTAGGAGCCCAGCACCTCCAAACGCACTGCTTTGCGCTCCAGCGCCTCGATGGCGCGGTACGCGCGGTAGTCGGCTTCGTGTCCCTTCGAGCTCCACGAAAAACATGTAGCCGCCTTCCGGGCGGGCGATCGGGAACGACTCGATCCAGGTCAGATTCAGGCGATTTCGCTTGAAGACGTTCATAGCGTCGGCCAGAGCCCCGGGTTGATGCTCGATCTCGAACATCAGCGCGCACTTGTCGTTGCCGGTGCGCGGGCCCGTCTCGTCGCCGATCACCGCGAAACGCGTGAGATTGCCGCGGTTGTCTTCGATGTCGGCCGGCCAGCACGTCGAGGCCATAGTGCACGCCGGCCTGCAAGCTGGCGATGGCCGCCGCGCCCGGCTTGTCCTGGGCCAACTGCGCCGCTGTCGACGTGCTGGTGACTTCGATCGTCCGTGCCGAAGGCAGGTGCCTGGCCAGCCAATTGCGGCATTGCGACAAGGCCTGCGGCTTGCTGTAGACCTCTTCGACCTCCGCCCGAGAGCACTTGCCCAGCAAGTTGTGGTGGATCCGCAGTTGCACTTCGCCGCAAATGTGTGCCGGCAGTCGGGTGAACATGTCCAGCGTGTCGGCCACGCGACCATCGGTCGAGTTCTCGATCGGCACGATGCCCATAGTCGGCGTGCCGGCGATTGATTTCCTCGAAGACCGCCGGCGATGCTGCCGACCGGCACCAGCTCGACGCTTTGGCCGAAGCGGTGGATCGCCGCCAGATGGCTATAGCTGTAGGCCGGCCCCAGGTACGCCACGCGCAGATCCTTTTCCAACGACCGCGATCCGCTGATCAATTCGCGGAAGACGGCCCGCACGCAGCGGTCGGAAAGCGGGCCCTTGCTGAGTGCCAGCACGCGACCGAGCACCTCGTCCTCGCGAGCCGGAGCATAGGCGGAGATCCCGCTGCTGTTCTTGAGCTTGCCGATCTCCAGCGCCACCTTGGCCCGCTCGTTCATCAACTGGACCAGTTCCTGGTCGACCCGATCGATCTTGCCGCGCAGGCTGGCAATCGAAGGCGCGCGTGCGCCAGCCGGGGTACTCTTTTTGCCCGTTTTCTCCTTGGCCATAAGATTCGATCTCGAAGAGACCCTTGCCGGGTACGCCGGATTTGCCGCGGCGTTGATGGGGTTAAAGAGTTGCCACACCTTGTACTTGGGTCAAATCCGAGTGTCAAGCGACTCGCCTTGGGGAAGTATAGGAAACCCGCCGGACAGAAGTGGCCCAGGGCTAACTTTTCCCGCGATGCGGACGGTCCGCTCAGGCCGATTTCTGCCGGTCGTGACGGCCAATCGCAGCTCGAAGGGACGAGCCTCATCGCTGGACGCGCGGCGGGCATTGCGGCTGTCAATTTGGCAGGAGCCGAATGCGTGCGTTTTCAACCGTGCCAAAAAGGCAGCACGCACACCTATGTTTTCCAGTCGGCCGAGCAGGGTTTTCCGTGGTCCGATCCTAAGCCATATGATTGCAATGGTTTATGGATACCGCGCCACGGCCTCAAACTGCGGCATACTCTTTGCTAATAGCAAGAGCGATCAGTCGGCGGTGCGCAAGCGTTCAGGACCAACTGGTTCATACCCTAAACGACAATCAGCTAATCATTTACGCAGAATTATCCAGTCTGGTCGGCCCCCCGGCCTAGACCGCGCTTGAGAGACACAAGAAAAGGAGCGATTCATGGCTCGTGGCGAAAAGATCATCGGAATCGACCTGGGCACGACCAACTCGGTCGTGGCCGTCATGGAAGGCAAAGAAGCCAAGGTCATTCCCAACCAGGAAGGCAATCGGCTGACGCCCAGCGTCGTGGCGTTCACCGACAAGGGAGACGTTCTGGTCGGCGACCTGGCGCGACGCCAGGCGGTCACCAATCCGACGCGCACCGTCTACTCGATCAAGCGCTTCATGGGCCGCCGGCACAACGAAGTGCAGACCGAAGAGAAGATGGTTCCCTACGAGGTCGTCGGCGGGCCGGAAGACTACGTGAAGGTGCAAGATCGGCGACAAGGAATTCACGCCGCCGGAGATCTCGGCCCGCATTCTGCGCAAGCTGAAGGAAGCGGCCGAAGCCTACCTGGGCCACAAGGTCAACAAGGCCGTGATCACCGTGCCGGCCTACTTCAACGACGCCCAGCGCCAGGCGACCAAGGACGCCGGCCAGATCGCCGGCCTGGAAGTGGCCCGCATCATCAACGAGCCGACCGCGGCCGCGCTGGCCTACGGCCTGGATCGGAAAGAACACGAGAAGATCGTGGTCTTCGACCTGGGCGGCGGCACGTTCGACGTCTCGGTGCTGGAAGTGGCCGAGGGCGTGTTCCGCGTCATCAGCACCAACGGCGACACGCACCTGGGCGGCGACGATTTCGACGAAGTGCTGATCAACTACGTGGCCGACGAGTTCAAGAAGCGAGAACGGCATCGACCTGCGCAAGGACACGATGGCCCTGCAGCGGCTGCAGGAAGCCTGCGAGAAGGCCAAGAAGGAGCTGAGCTCGGCCAGCACGACCGACATCAACCTGCCGTTCATCACGGCCGACGCCACGGGCCCGAAGCACTTGCAGATGAACATCACGCGCAGCAAGTTCGAGCAACTGGTCGATCACCTTGATCGAGCGCTGCCGCGGCCCGCTGACGCAGGCCCTGAAGGACGCCAAGCTGCAGCCCAGCGAAATCGACGAAGTCGTGCTGGTGGGCGGCTCGACGCGCATCCCCAAGGTGCAAGAGCTGGTCACGAAGATGTTCGGCAAGGAGCCGCACAAGGGCGTCAACCCCGACGAAGTCGTGGCCGATCGGCGCCGCGATTCAGGGCGGCGTGCTGGCCGGCGAAGTGCAGGACGTGCTGCTGCTGGACGTGACGCCGCTGTCGCTGGGCATCGAGACCGAGGGCGGCGTGATGACCAAGCTCGTCGAGAAGCAACACCACGATTCCGGCCGAGCGGAAGCAGACCTTCAGCACCGCGGCCGACAACCAGACGGCGGTCACGATTCGCGTCTTTCAGGGCGAGCGCGAGATGGCCGCCGACAACCGGCTGCTGGGCCAGTTCAACCTCGAGGGCATTCCGCCGGCACCGCGCGGCATGCCGCAGATCGAAGTCAAGTTCGACATCGACGCCAACGGCATTCTGAACGTCTCGGCCAAGGACCTGGGCACGGGCAAGGAGCAGAGCGTGCAAGATCGAGCAGTCGAGCGGCTTGAACGAAGCCGAGATCGAGAAGATGCGCAAGGACGCCGAGATTGCATGCCGAGGAGGACAAGAAGAAGCGGCAGCTGGCCGAGCTGCGCAACCAGGCCGACTCGATGTGCTACCAGGTCGAGAAGCTGATGAAGGAACACGCCGACAAGATCAAGGACGCCGACAAGGCGCCGCTCGAAGCGGCGATCGAAAAGACCCGCGAAGTGGCCAAGACCGACAACGTCGAAGCGATCAAGAGCGCCGTGGCCGAGCTCGAACAGGCTTCGCACGCCTTGAGCAAGACGCTGTACGAAACGCAGCCAGACGCGCCGGAGCGAGCCCGGGCGGCCGGCGACGGCAAGACGGCGGCGAAGACGAAGTCGTCGACGCCGAGTTCGAGGTCAAGGAGTAAGGTCGGCGATCGGACGCTGCCGGCAGTTGGCTGGACCGCAGTCGAAGGCTGCAGCTAGCGATTCACGGAGAAATCGACATGGCCTTTCGATTCGACAAATTGACGATTAAGGCCCAAGAAGCCCTGCAGCGCGCCAAGGGCTGGCCGCCGATCGCGGCAATCCGCAGATCGAGCCGCTGCATCTGCTGGCCGGCCCTGGTGGCCGAGACCGAAGGCGTGATCCGGCCGATTCTCGAAAAGATCGGCGCCAATCGTCGGACAGCTTGAAAAGATCATCGATGCCGAGCTGGGGCACTTGCCCAAGGTGGCCGGCGGCGCCGCGCCGCAAATGGGCGACAGCGCTGGTCAAGGTGCTCGAGGCGGCTCAAAAGCAGGCCGAGACGATGAAGGACGAGTTCGTCTCGACCGAGCACTTGCTGCTGGCGTTGACCCAGGTCGATTCGAAGGCCAAGAACGTCCTGAAGCTCAATGCCATCGACGAGGCCGCGGTGCTCAAGGCCCTGCAAGCGGTGCGCGGCAGCGCCCGCGTCACCGATCAGAACCCCGAGGAAAAATTCCAGGCCTTGCAGAAATACGGCATCGACCTGGTCGAGCGGGCCAGCCGAGGCAAGCTCGATCCGGTGATCGGCCGCGACCAGGAAATTCGCCGCGTGATCCAAGTGCTGTCGCGGCGCACCAAGAACAACCCCGTGCTGATCGGCGAGCCGGGCGTGGGCAAGACGGCCATCGCCGAGGGGCTCGCGCTGCGGATCGTCGCAGGGGACGTGCCGCAGAGCCTGAAGAACAAGCGCGTGATCGCGCTCGACCTGGGCGCCCTGATCGCCGGCACCAAGTTTCGCGGCGAGTTCGAAGAGCGGCTCAAGGCCGTGCTGCGCGAGGTGCAAGACGCCGGCGGCAACGTCATCCTGTTCATCGACGAGTTGCACACGGTGATCGGCGCCGGAGCGGCCGAAGGAGGCAGCGACGCGGCCAACCTGCTCAAGCCGGCCCTGGCCCGCGGCGAGCTGCGCTGCATCGGCGCCACGACGCTCGATGAATATCGCAAGCACATCGAAAAAGACGCGGCGCTCGAACGGCGCTTTCAGCCGATCTACGTCGACGAGCCGAGTCGGTCGAAGACACGATCGCCATCTTGCGCGGGCTGAAGCCGCGCTACGAGGCCCATCACAAGGGCGTGAAGATCAAGGACTCGGCCCTGGTGGCGGCGGCCAAGCTGTCGCACCGCTACATCACCGACCGCTTCCTGCCCGACAAGGCGATCGACCTGATGGACGAAGCCATGAGCCGGCTGGCGATGGAGTTGGAGAGCGTGCCCAGCGAGATCGACGAAGTGCAGCGGCGCCTGACGCAGCTCGAGCTGGCCGCCCGGCAACTCGCCGAGGAGACCGAAGAGCACGCCCAGGAGCGGCTGGCCGAAATCGAAGAGGAAATGAAGGAGCTGCGGGCCAAGCTGGCCGACCTGCGCGAACAATGGGAAGGCGAGAAGCTCGGTCTGGGCAACGTCCAGCGATGTCCGCAGCCGGCTGGCCGAAGTCGGAGCTCGAGTTCAACAAGCTCGGTGCCGCGATCAAGGAGAAGCAGGCCTCGGGCATGATGGTCGGCGAGGAGGACTATCAACGGCTGTACGAGCTCGACAACCAGCGGCGGCAGTTGGCGCAAAAAGTCGAAAGCACAGGCGCCGCCGAGCCGGCCGGGCAGCACGCGCCGGCTGCTGCGGCAGGAAGTCGGGCCGGAAGAAATCGCCGAAGTCGTCAGTGCCTGGACCGGCATTCCGGTGACCCGCATGATGGAAACCGAGCGGGCCAAGCTGCTGGTGCTGGAAGAACGGCTGCACCAGCGCGTTGTCGGTCAGGACGAGGCGGTCGAGGCGGTCGTCGAACGCCGTCCGCCGCAACCGTTCGGGCCTGCAAGACCCGAATCGGCCGATCGGCTCGTTCATCTTCCTGGGGCCCACCGGCGTCGGCAAAACCGAGCTGTGCAAGGCGCTGGCCGAGGTGCTGTTCGACGACGAAAACGCCATGGTTCGCGTCGACATGAGCGAATTCATGGAGCGGCACACCGTGAGCCGGTTGATCGGCGCTCCGCCGGGCTACGTGGGCTACGAAGAGGGGGGCCGCCTGACCGAAGCCGTCCGCCGCCGCCCCTATTGCGTCGTCCTGCTGGACGAAATCGAGAAAGCCCATCGCGACGTGTTCAACGTGCTGCTGCAGGTGCTCGACGACGGCCGGCTGACCGACAGCCACGGTCGCACGGTCGACTTCACCAACACGATCGATCGTGATGACCTCGAACATCGGCAGCCAGTTGATCCAGCAGATTGCCCAGGAAGGTGGCAGCGAGGAGGAGATTCGCGAGGCGGTGCGCGGTGCCCTGCAAACCAGCTTCTTGCCCGAGTTTCTCAACCGCATCGACGAGACGATCATTTTCCATCCGCTCGACAAGCCGCAAATCCGCAAGATCGTCGGCCTGCAAGTCGAGCGGCTGGCGCAGCAGCTGGAGCAGCACGGCATGGCGCTTGGAGGTGACCGACGAGGCGCTGGACGCGATTGCCCGCGAGGGCTACGACCCGACGTACGGGGCCCGGCCGCTGAAGCGGGTGATCCAGCAGCAGATTCAGAATCCGCTGGCCAGCGAGATTCTCAAGGGCCGCTTCGGCGAGGGGGTGACCGTGCGATTGGGCTTCCGCGACGGCGAATTCACATTCGAGCGATTGGAACAGGAACAGTCAGAACCGGCCGCGGCGCGCTGAATTCGCGCCACAGGCACGTCGACTCTCTGGAACGGTAACCATGCTTGCGCGAGCAAGTCGCTGAAGCAAGCGGCTTAGCGGTCGCTTTCGCGGAGCTGCCAGCGGTCGATGA
The DNA here is from genome assembly GCA_963801675.1 of uncultured Planctomycetia bacterium. GTDB lineage: Bacteria > Planctomycetota > Planctomycetia > Pirellulales > PALSA-1355 > PALSA-1355. The sequence goes on along the minus strand of CAWDFN010000001.1, from coordinate 3,587,840 downwards.
TGATCTCGGCGCCGGGCGTGAGATTGCGGACTTTGGCCGCGATCACGAGCTTTTCACTGACGGTAGCCTTCTTCAGCCGCTTACTCAACTGCGTGAGCCGTTTGCGGCGATGACGCCGACGTTTGATTTCCTTGCCGCGTTCGCTGATCCCACCCACGTTCGAACTCCCTCGCGCCGCATGCGCTAGCGAAAAATCGGTCCCCATTTCTCCTCAAGTCAAGCAACTGTTTGTAACAGGATTTGTCGCACGCGTCAACGCAATCGGCCGGCTTTGACAGGCCGGGGTCGTAGCGGCTAGAGTTGGCCGAGGGCGGTGGGTTTCTCGCCGTTAAAGGTATGATTGAGCTGTGGCGGAGCGTTCGCTGGATCCTATCCGGATGGGTGGCCGAGTGGTCTAAGGCGGCAGTCTTGAAAACTGCTGTACGGGAAACCGTACCGGGGGTTCGAATCCCTCCCCATCCGCTTTTGCGTTTGCCTCGCGCATTTCGAAGCGCATGTCGGTCGGGCTCCCCCGGATGAACGGCTCCCACGATCTCGGCTCGATCGTTGTCCGCGGAATTAGACTTCTCCGTGCAAGACTTTTGCCTGTTCGTGACGGAGGCATTGGTCGGGATCTTCGGCGCAGTGGCAGCGGAGGGTGATACTGTAAGTTTTTGCCAGCTTTTACAGCAGGCGAAGGGTGAATTTCTGGCCGTGGTTTTTGATGGTGGTGTTGCGGCGGTCAATGCTGCCGTCTTCGCACAGTTCCTGCCGGTAACCGCGGCTGAATTCACCCCACGTAATGTCGCCCGACCGGAACAGCTTCAACAGCGCTTCGCTGGGGCCGAGATTAGCCATCCAGACGTCGTAGCGCGTAGAGGGCATTCCGCGTCCGCGAAACCGCGTGGCGAGAATGCGGAGACCATCCCGCCCGCGTTCAATGGGTGAATACACGCATTTTGTTTTGATCACAGTGTGAGGTCGCCGGGGACAGTGCTTCGTGCAGGATAGCTTTGATCAGCCGGTCAGCCGGCCTTTCGGCGGACGTGACGCGGAACGGCGCTTAGAGTACGTGCCGGCTTGAGACCGACAATCACTGGGTAGCTGCTGGCACTCTGGGCGCGGGGGGCTTCGACGTTGTTTGCTCGGGCGCACTCTGGCCATCTTGGGCGGATTCGTGCGCCGGGGTTGGAGGAGTTTGGCGACCAGGCCGGTCCAACCGGTCTGGTGCGAGGCGCCGACGCCGCGGCCGGTGTCGCCGTGAAAGTATTCGTAGAACAGCAGGTAATCGCGGAAGTGCGGGTCGGTCTGAAGTTTCTCGTGCTGGCCGCAGACAGGCCGGCGCCCGGACTCGTCGCGCAGGAAGATTCGCGTCAGGCGACGCGTCAGTTCCTGCGCCACGCCGTCGATCGTGAGGTACTTGGCCGAGCCGGTTGGGCATTCGATCTTGAAATCGTCGCCATAGTAGTGATGGAACTTCTGCAGCGACTCGATGAGCAGGAAATTGACCGGGAACCAGATCGGCCCGCGCCAGTTCGAGTTGCCGCCGAACAGTCCGGAGGTGGATTCGCCCGGTTGATAGTAGACGCCGAGCTGCATGCCGCCCGAGTCGAAGACGTACGGATGTTCGAGGTGGTATCGGGAGAGAGCGCGCACGCCGTAGTCGGAGAGGAATTCGGTTTCGTCCAGCATCCGCTTGAGCAGCTTCTTCATGCGGCTGCCGCGCAGCAGCGACAGCAAGCGGCGCTCGCCCGAGCCCCGGCTCTTGCCAGCGAGATACAAGCGTCGCCAGGTCGGGCCGGTACTTCAGAAACCAGTTCGAGCCGGCCGCGTGAAGTCGGGCAGCTCGCTCCAGCAGTTCGGGCTCCAGCGTTTCGACCGCGAACAGCGGGATCAAGCCCGACCATCGACCGCACGCTGAAGCGTGGTCGCGCGGCCGTCGGGCAGATTCAGCTCGTCGTAGTAGAACTCGTCTTCCTCGTCCCACAGGCCGATGCCGTCCTCGCGGACGTTGGTCATGGCTTCGGCGATGTGCAGGAAGTGCTCGAAGAACTTGGTGGCGATGTCCTCGTAGACCGGGTTGTGCTGCGCCAGCTCGAGCGCGATCCGCATCAGGTTCAGGCAGTACATCGCCATCCAGCTGGTGCCGTCGGCCTGGTTGATGAAGCCGCCGGTCGGCAGCGGCGCGCTGCGGTCGAAGACGCCGATGTTGTCGAGCCCGAGGAAGCCGCCCTGGAAGATGTTGCGGCCCTGGGCGTCCTTGCGGTTGACCCACCAGGTGAAGTTGAGCATCAGCTTGTGGAACACGCGCTCGAGAAACGCCAGGTCGCCCATGTCGCCGCGCTGTTTGCGGTCGATCTGAAACACGCGCCAGGTGGCCCAGGCGTGCACCGGCGGATTCACGTCGCCGAAGGCCCATTCGTAGGCCGGCAGCTGGCCGTTGGGGTGCATGTACCACTCGCGCGTCAGCAGCACCAGCTGCTCCTTGGCGAACTCGGCGTCGACCAGCGCCAGCGGCATGCAGTGGAACGCCAGATCCCACGCGGCGTACCAGGGGTACTCCCACTTGTCCGGCATGGAGATGATGTCGGCATTGTTCAGGTGCGTCCATTCGTGGTTGCGGCCGTGCCGCCGCTCGGCCGGCGGCGGCGGTTGCGACGGATCGCCGTTGAGCCATTCGGGCACGTCGTAGTAATAGAACTGCTTGCTCCAAATCATGCCGGCCAATGCCTGTCGCTGCACGCGACGGGCGTCTTCGTCGGTCAGATCGGCCTGAAGGTCGGCGTAGAATACGTCGGCTTCGCGAACGCGGGCCAAGATCGTCTCGTCGAAGTCGGCAAAGGGCTCCTGAAGAACTCCGCCACTTAGGCGCAACGAGATCGAGCGCTGTCCGCGCGCGGGCACTTCGAGCGTGTGGCGCGCGGCAGACATCGTTCCATGCCGGTTGGGATTGACCGCGTCCTTGTTGCCTGCAACCACATATTCGTGAAAGGCATCCTTGAAGTAGCCCGTGGCATCGGGCTGGCCGAAGAGGCGGCGCGGATTGGTGTCGTTGTCGGAGAACAATAGCTCGGCTGGGCCGTCGACGTAGAGACGAAAGTCGCCCAGCTTCGGATGCGAGGCCAAAATCGTCTTGTCATCGACCGCGGTAAGTCGAGGACTTCGCTCCGCCGACGGCTTCCAAGACCACGTGTTGCGAAACCACAGTTGAGGAAGCACGTGCAGCGCGGCAACTTGCGGTCCGCGATTGTGGAGCGTGACTCGCATCAGAATGTCGTCGGGCGTGGCCTTGGCATATTCGACAAACACGTCGAAGTAGCGATCGTCGTCGAAAGTGCCCGTATCGAGCAGCTCGAACTCGGGTTGATCTTTGCCGCGGCGACGATTTTCCTCCACCAGCCGGTCGTAGGGAAACTCGGCCTGCGGATACTTGTAGAGCATTTTCAGGTAGGAGTGCGTCGGCGTCGCGTCGAGATAGTAGTACAGCTCCTTGACGTCCTCGCCGTGGTTGCCTTCGCCGTTGGTCAGTCCGAAGAGCCGCTTCTTGAGAATCGGATCGTTGCCGTTCCAAAGAGCCAGCGCCAGGCACAGCCGGCAGCTGGTCGTCGCAGATGCCGGCCAAGCCGTCTTCGCCCCAGCGGTAGGCCCGGCTGCGAGCGTGGTCGTGCGGAATATATTCCCAACTCGTGCCGTCAGGACTGTAATCTTCGCGAACCGTGCCCCACTGCCGCTCGGAGAGGTAGGGCCCCCAGCGCCGCCACTCGACCTCGTAGGCGTTGGCGTCAATGAGGCGGAGTTGTTCGGCGTTGGGTTTTTGCGTCTCAGCCATCGATCTGACGTCCTGGGAACTCGTCGATTGTATGAGATGTTATTCCGAATCGCGAGCTATTGTTGGCAAACAGAAACCAGGCTTGGTTCTTCGGGTAGAGCAGCATCGGCGCTCAATTTGCGGCTGTCGCGCGGGCTGCGTCGACCGCGGACGGTCAAGCAAGATTACCTCGCCCAACGCGGGGCGGGGCTTTCTTCGCAGGTGGCTCGGGGGAGCTTTTGCCGGACGCGTCCGCCAGAACCGATTCGGTGAGCCGCAGAAGTTCGCCCAGCGACCAGGCCTGCCAGGGACAGCCGCGAGGCGTTTGCGGCACTTCGCCGTCGACAATCTCCGAGACATGGCCCAGGCCGGCGTCGTCCAGGTGCGCAAGCATCGGCTCGACGAATCGTCGGCGAGCTTCTTGTTTGGCTTCCGCAGAGTTGCCACGAACACGAACCCAGGCCTCGACGAACGGCCCCAATAGCCACGGCCAGGCGACTCCCTGGTGATAGGCGGCGTCACGTTCGCGTACACTGCCCACGCACCGTGGCGCGCAACCCGGGGAACCCGGCGCAAGAGTCCTGAGACCCAATGGGGTCCACAGGCGATCTTCAACGACGTCAACGATGCGGTGCGCCGACGGACCGTCGACCAACGCGACACTCAGCCCGCCAACGGCCAGGATCTGGTTCGGTCGGAGACTCGCATCGCACTCGCCTTTGCGATGATCGACGTCGACTACATCGTAGAGATAGCCCTGCTCGAGATTGACAAAACGCGCCGTGAAAGACTCCCGCCCTCGCTCGAACAGGTTCGTCCAAAGCGGATCGATCGCGCCGGCAATATGCAGCGCGCCCAGCCACAGCGCCTGCACTTCGACCGGCTTGCCGATGCGCGGAGTGACGACCCAATCGCCGACTTTGGCGTCCATCCAGGTCAATTGCACGCCCGGCACGCCCGCCGCGAGCAAACCGTCGTCGTCCGCGCGGATGCCATAGCGCGTGCCGCGAGCATAGCCGGCCACGATCGCTTGGACGGCGCCGATTAGCGCTGCTCGCGCGGAGGTCGACAGTTCAAACGAATTCCGCGCGGCCAATTCCAGGAATTCATGCACGGCATGGACGTACCAAAGCGACGCGTCAACGGAGTTAAACTCCGCAGCGTCGCCATGATCGGTGAAGCGGTTGGGCAGCATGCCTTCCGACACGGCTCCCGACCAGGCCAGCAGGATGTCGCGAGCGTCGGCGAGCCGCCCCGTCGCCAGACAGAGTCCGCGCATGGCGATGAACGTGTCACGACCCCAATCGGTGAACCACGGGTAGCCGGCCACAATCGTCTTGCCGCCGGCGCGCTCGACCAGGTAGGCATCGGCCGCTCGAAGCACTGGCGACACAAATTGCGAGCGACGCTCGCGCTCCGTGCGATGGACTTCCGTACAGAATGTGTCGACCGTCGCGCCGGAAGCCGGCGCCAGGGCATGCGGACCGTCGGCCGATAGCAGCCACAGCGCCTCGTTGGCCGCCAGGTCGAATTCGAAGACTCCGGGCGACGCCAGATCTTCGATGCAGTCCAGGCCGCGTTCGGCTTCGCGCGTGTAGAGAAAGTTGCGATACCAATTGGGGTCATGTCGATACCGGCCGTTCGACACGACGGTCGTCGAGGGCACCCCATCGTAGGGTCGCCATGTCACGCGCTGGCCGTCGAGTTGGGCGTCAAATCGAAACGCCGGGTTCTCGTGGTGAAGCGAATGGTAGTCCCGCCCTGACATTAGCGGACGCACGTTGAGCATCGTGGGCCCCGTCCCTCGGACCCGCCGCCAGGTGACGATCGCGCCGGCGCGGCCCTTGGGCACGCAGACCGTCTGCTCGATTTCGGTGGCTTTATCCAGGCGGAATCGCCAGGTTGGCCAGGGCTCGACGGCAAATGATACGATACGCTCGTCGCCGTCCGGATAGTTCACATTGGGTGAGTAATGTTGCGTCGAAAGGGCAAACGTCCCGACGGGCGTCGTAACCCACGCTTCGACGCCATTCACCAGCAACAGTCGACCCGTCGGCGGGGTCGTGGCGGTCAACAGCAACGCGTGGTAGCGGCGGGTGCGCTGGCCGCCCACGCTACCCGAAGCGAAGCCGCCTAAACCGTCGGCTTCGAGCCATTCGGCGTCGAGCTTGGCGAGACCTGTCATAAGCTGGGGACCTCAGCGAAGGATAGGTCCAACGGACCGTTCGTCAAAGAATTCGTCGGAGGCCAAAACCTGACCCATCACAAAACTCCTTCAAAACGCACTGGTCAACGCCATCGGTCCGACGACAACCGCGGCCAGTTTTTCGGCCGAGCCCCGTGACGACGGACCAACTGCGGCAACCGGCGATACAAGTATCCCTTCGATCCAGCCATCTATCGCTGGAGCGACGAGAAGCCGGGCCGATAATCGGGCACGCGTTCGACGACCGCCGAGCCTGGCATATTCTATAGCCGGGGTCTTTGACGCGGGGAATCTTCGCGGGAATTCCGGCCTCACAGAGGCCGGCTACAATGCTCGACGGGCCGCCACGGTCCAAGCCGGCGGTCTTCGCCCCGGCCGTTAGGGCTGGCGCTTCTCGATGGTTGCTTGTGGACGGTATCCCTCGCATCGGACGACCGGCTGCGGCGGGTACTTTGCGAATTGCAAATCGGTTTGCGCCAGACCGCAGAGCAGGAACCGAGAGCCCTTGCCAGATACGACCTTACGCACGTGCTCACAGGTGTTGCAGAGGCTGGTTGGCATGGTCTATGCGCCCCGTGTCCAAGTGTCGGATGAGAAAAACCCGTTCTCACGACAACTGGTTTCAAAGCCGCCGGGGACTGTCCCGATTTCGCGCAGTCTTCGGAGCAAAATGGGACTGTCCCCCTCTCCCCAGCCGCAGAGAAGGATGAAGGATGAAAATCGACAAGGGTGCAATTTACCACTAAGGCACCCAAAAGCACCAAGGAAGAATGAAGTGGGGAAACAATCCGTTGCTTCTCTTCTTGGTGCTCTTGGTGCCTTGGTGGTTCAATACTCCTCGTCGGCGATTTCAAAATAGCCAGGGCGGAAAAGCCCGGCGCGCAGCGCGACGTTGAATCGCGATTGCGACTTCTCCTCACTAAAAATGATTCGTGCGCCGCTGCTCCCATCCGGGGATCCGAAGCGGTTCTTGTACTGCAAAAAGAGCTTCGGCGGAGGAAGCAGCATTGCAGCGGGTCGGTACCGGAGCTTCCCACGGAGACGTTGTACTGCCCAGTCCAAGATGCCGACCGCATCCCTGGGTTCAACGCCGTGGCCACACGGACATTCCCAAAACGGCTCGCGAGCCTCCGGCACGCGGATCGCATTCCACGCACTTCGAGGCAGTCAAAATACCACTGCGCAGCCCGGCTCTTTCGAGCAAGACTTTGACGGGGGCGGCCCAAGAACCAAGCAGGCCTTCCGTCCATTAACACAGATCTGAAGTGACAGTCCGTCTCAGCTGGATGCAGTATTACCAAAAGTGGCGGCTCACTTTCAACACAAGTTTCCGGCCACCCCCCGAAAGTTTTTGTACACAAGCCCGAAGCGCAAGCGAGGGACGCCGGACGATGAACCCTCGCTTGCGCTTCGGGCTAGTATCGGGATCGGCGACCCGTGAATTCTGGGAGTTCAATCACACCGTGCCTGACAATCTTCCTCGTTCCGCATTTGTCACGAATGGGTGTGGTGCGCGACGGATACTGCCCTGCGTCGTTCGACCCAGAGGCTCTCGACGGGCGGGCGGCGGCCGGTACGACCGGCGGCGAATGTACGAAGAACTCCGTTGCGGCCGGACGCGGATACCGAGCACGTCGCGATCCGATCGTCAAGCCATTGGCCTGACCTACTGGCTGATCGCGTTCGGTAAGCAATCCAACATTTCACGTTCAGCGCCCGGATTACTTCCGATCGCTTGCAAACGCGATCCACTTGCCGTCAGGCGACCAGGCGGGATCGTGATTCTTGCCGTTTTGACCGGGAACCAGCTTGGCCCCGTCGGTGCCCGCCACGCTGACGATGTGAATCTTCTGTTGCGTGCTGAGTGCGATTTGCCTGGCGTCGGGCGACCAGGCCAGCACGCCGCTGGAAGCCGTCGTCATGCGCATCGTCAGGCCGAATTTCTCGCCGCGCGCGTCGATTAAATAGAGCTCGCGGTGCCGGTTCGCCGGGCGGGTGACCACGACGGCCAAGCGCGCTCCGTCGGGTGACCAGTCGAAGCCATTGAATTGCTGTTGGACGTCGTTAGCGAAAAGCTTCGTTGCCTCGCCGGTCACAAGGTCGATGACGACCAGATTCTCCAGCACGCCGACGGCCAGCTTGCTGCCGTCTGGAGACCAGCGGGGCGAGCGTCCCTTCGCCACCAGCTCGTGTCCGCCGCCTTCGGCGTTTTGCACATAGATGTCCGGCGTGGGATTGTCCGCCAGCAAACGGTGCGAGACCAGTTGCTTATCGTCGGGCGACCAGTCGGGCATCGAGTCCGGACCCACCTCGTGCAATCCGCTGCCGTCGACGTTCACGACGTAGATGCGGCGGTCCGTAGTGCCCAGCGCCAGAACCTCAAAGACCAGCCGCTTGCCGTCGTGCGACCAGCGCGGATACATATGGGCGTGCATTTGGCCCACGCGTGCCACCAGCCTAACCTCACTGCCGTCTGGCCGCATGACGTATAAGGCATTGGCTTCCTCGGCCAGCGCCGCGCCCGCCAGCGCGCCACACGCCAGATAGGCGATCAGACCAAACAGTTTCACGTCGCGTCGCATGCCGGTCGAATCCGGCGAAACGCTGTCGCAAAGGTTCGTGCAAGTCCGCGCATTATCAACCGCGCTGGCTGCGGAGTCCAGGACTTTCGGACAGCGGCGGGGCCTGGTTTTACGCCGCTATTCCCGGGGCAGACGTTTCCAAGTGTGTGGATTTTTTTGCCGGAAAGGTTGTAAGCTGTTATCATAGCGCTCGATCATGCGGACCACAGACGCGAAAGCACGACGGCGGGCGCTGGTGGTGAAATGCCGGGTGAAAGAGCGGGGTTGCTCAGAGCGTTAGTAGGAGAAGTTTCGGGAGCCCAGAAACCTACCGCAGCCAAGACCCTTAACGGGATTCTGCTCGCTGCAAGTGGCCCGTCCGCTGCTCGCTAATGGTCCGACTTTGGATGTGGGCACAAGGCTATGATGTCGCCATGAAAACAAACGACGCGTTCACAATAACGATGAAGGTTTCTCAGCAAAGCAAACGTGACGTTCTACTGGCTGCGGTGATCTTGGGAGTCGCGATTTGCGCCAGTCCGGGGAGCGTGCGCGCATGCGCCAATGGGACGGAACAAGAGGTGCTGACACTCGACGGGCATCTTGGTCAGGTACGCGGTGTGGCATTCAGCCCTGACGGCAAGCGGATAGCGTCTGGAGGCGAGGACGGCGTGGTCCGCGTGTGGGACTCGGGTGAAGGGCGAGAACTTCTCACCTTAAAAGGGCATAAAGGGCGGGTCGAATCCGTGGCGTTCAGTCCGGACGGAACGTTGTTGGCTTCCTGTGGCGATGATCGTTCGGTAAGAATTTGGGACGCGACGAGCGGAAACGAGAAGCACTCACTGGTGGGTCACGCCAGCCATGTCCTGGACATTGCGTTCAGTCCCGCTGGAGATAGGATCGCATCCGTGGGTGTTCATGATGGAACCGTGATTGTGTGGGACGTCGCGCGTGGTGAACCCGTATTCTCGGTAAAGGCGTCTCCTCACTGGCTGGAGAGCGTGGCGTTTAGTCCGAACGGACAATTGCTTGCCGCGGGCGGTCAGGACGGGACAGTGCAATTGTGGAATGCAAATACGGGCTTAGAGATACGGACTCTTAAGGGACACACAGCAGTGGTCCGGGGTCTGTCGTTTAGCCCGGACGGAAAATTGCTGGCCTCGGCCAGCGCGGATCAGACAATTAGGGTGTGGGATGTTAACAGCGGGCAGGAGGCTTACACGCTGAAGGTCGGCGGAATGCTCTTCGCTGTCGCCTTCAGTCCGGATGGGAAACGGGTTGCAACTGCCAGCTCAAGTTCCGTCGTCAGCGAGTGGGACGTCGCGACCGGCCAAGAGACACATGCATTCACGGCACGCACCGAGTTTCCGATAGTGAATGGAAAAAACCGTTTGCATTTCGTCTACGCCGTCGCGTACCGTCCCGACGGCAAGCAACTTGCGGCCAGCCATGACGAAACCGTGCGCGTGTGGAACCTTTCGCCGATTCGGTGACGGACCACGGCCCAGGGGTTTGAGGCCCCGTCGGGGCGGCACACGGTTTCTTGATCGTCGAACGGTGACGCCCTTTCAGGGCTCGCGGGCTGGTGCGCGGGACGGGAAACCAGAGGGTTGCGCTGGGCTGGCATGTTCGGCGCCTTCGGCGTCCGCGATCTTGGGGGCCAGCGGCCGAAGCTGTCTTAGGCAGAGCCGCCGGGCCTTCGGCCCTGAATGCGTCGCCGGCGAAGTGCGCTCTTGGACTGGGATGAGGAGCAAACGAAGACGGGACCTCTTGTCCCTGCGGGACGGGAGACAACGAGTTGTCTGGGCCACCCACGCGTTGTTCCGGGGTCACAGACCCCGGCTACAAGACGGGCAAACGAAGGCACCCTCACCCTGCCCTCTCCAGCTCGACAGAGCTCGCCGCGGGCCGGTGGGAGAGGGATGGAAGGAGCAGCGGGGGCATGGGGCAGTCTAGGGCGTCGGAGATTACGCGTAGCAGCTCGCCTTCCTCGACGGTCACGAGGGCGTCGGCGCCGATGGTGGCGGCGCAGGACTCGATCACTTGTTTTTTGATCATCGGCGCGGCGGCGACCATTTGATCGAGCGCCGCGTCGATCAATTTCAGGTCGCATTGATCGCGCGGCAGCAGCGTCACGCGGGCTTGCCCGGCCGCCAGTTTTTCGGCGCCCAGCTCGAATGCGCGCGTTGCCTGTTGCAGATCGCGCGTGCCCGAGTGCGCCAGCGTCGAAAGCAGGCCCGAGCACGCCGGCAGCAGTGGATCGAGCTGGTTGTACTTGATGGGCTTGGGCTGCTGCCGGGCCAGCCGCGGCAGCAGGCGTTTCAGGATCAGGCGCTGCACGGCATACTCGAACAGGCTCACCTGATGGTCGGCCTTGATCAAAAATACCACGTCGTTGTGGAAGGCGGTGAGCTGATTGGGCGAGAGGGCCTTGAGCGCCGGCAGCGCCATGCTGACCAGCGGCAGGCGGGCCTCGGCCGCGACATGCGCGACAAACGGGGCGATGCGCAGCGTCTCCTGGTTGGCGCGGGCATCGGCCTTGGTGGCCAGGTAGTCGAGCTGGATCGAGCGGATCTTTGAGTCGTCGTCATCGAGCAGCAGCGCGTAGATCGTGGCCACCGCGCTCAACGGATCGCGCACGGCCGCGGTGATTTCAGCAGGCAGCGACGCGACCAGTGCCGCGGCGTAGTCGAGGTGTTCGGTACGCGGGGCGCCGACCTGGGCCACCGCCGCGGCCGGCTCGAAAGCGAAGCCTTGCGCGCCGGCGACGGCGGCCGCGTGAACGCCGGTGCGCGCGGCCAGCCGAGTGGCCAACGTGCTGGGATCGACCACGTCCTGGCTGGAGTAGCTGATCTGCTGGACGTCGGGAAAGAGGCCGTCGAAGGTGGGATCGATGCGCCGAATCCGTTCTCTCAAGGGGGGATGCGTGGAGAGCATTTCCAGAAACGATTCGCGCACGCCGTTGCCGAAGAACATGTGGCTGGCCTCCTCGGCCCGCGGGCTTCGCAATCGCGAGCCGTACACCAGGCCGCCGATCTTCTTCAAGGCCCCGGCGATGCCGTCGGGCAAACGCGTGAATTGCACCGCCGAGGCGTCGGCCAGAAACTCGCGCTGTCGCGACACGGCGCTTTTGATCAGGTTGCCGAAGAAAACGCCGATGTAACCGATCGCGAACAGGCAGACGCCCAACAGCGCCAGGCCGTTGCCCTCTTTCTTGCTGTTGGACGAGCTCGACGACGTGGTGCGCATCAGAAAGTAGCCGATCAGGGCGATCACCAGGATGCCGTTGAGAATGCCGATCAGCCGGATGTTGAGCCGGGTGTCGCCGTTGAGGATGTGGCTGAACTCGTGGGCGATCACGCCTTGCAGCTCGTCGCGTTTGAGCGTGTCGATGCTGCCGCGGGTGATGCCGATGACCGCGTTTTGCGGCGACGTGCCGGCCGCAAAGGCGTTGATGGCCTCTTCGTGGTCGAGCAAGAACACAGGCGGCACCGGCGTGCCCGAGGCAATCGCCATCTCCTCGACGACGTTCAGCAGCACGCGTTCGCGCAAGTCGGTGGTGTTGGCGGCCACCGGCCGGCCCCCCAGCGCGCGGGCCACGACCTCGCCCCCGGCCGAGAGCTCGGCAATTTTGTACAGGCTGCCGACGGTGATGATGATCAGGGTTCCGACGCTGACGGCCATGAACACGTCGGGAAACCACAGCGTGGCGCCGGTGCCGGAATGGCTACGGCTGTGTCCGTAGAACAAGACGCCGGCCACCGCCAGGTAGACCGACAGGATGATCAGCACCACGGCGACGAGAAAATAGACGACCAGCACGCTGGTCTTGCGGCGAGCCCTGGCTTGATGCTCGAAAAAGTCCATCGCGACCTACCGGTGATGACGCGCGGGTCGGTGGTGCGCAGCGCCGGGCGAGGGGGACAGTCCCATTTTCCTGCGAAGACTCCGCAAAATTGGGACAGTCCCCAGCGGTTTTCGGACAGGCTCCTGGAACTGTGCTGTCTAGAACTGTACTTTGACGTTTTCGCGCTGCTCGGGCGCCGAGACCTGGAACAACTCGGCAGGCGCGAATCCGCCGAAGCCCGCGACGATGCTGTTGGGAAACACTTCGCGCGTGGTGTTGTAGGTCATGACGGCGTCGTTGTAGGCCTGGCGGGAAAAGGCGATCTTGTTTTCGGTGCTGGTCAGTTCTTCCTGCAAGGCCAGCATGTTTTGATTGGCCTTGAGGTCCGGGTAGTTTTCCATCAGTCCCAGGAATCGGGTCATCGTGCCGGTGAGGACCGTTTCGGCCGTCGACAGACCTTGCATGGCCTGGGGGTTGCCGGGGTTGGCGGCCGCCTGCTGTCCGGCCGACAGGGCGGCATTGCGGGCCTTGATGACGGCTTCGAGCGTTTCGCGCTCGTGCTTCATGTAGCCCTTGGCCGTCTCGACCAGGTTGGGGATCAAGTCGTATCGCCGCTTCAGCTGCACGTCGATTTGCGCGTAGGCATTCTTGAAGCGATTCTTGAGACCCACCAGGTTGTTGTAGATCGAGATGAAGTACATCAGGATCAACACCAGCAGCACGCCAAGACCTATCAAAACCACGGCGGCGGCCGAAAGATCAGATAAAAACTGCGGCATGAGAAGGGCTCCTGAAATAGCAGCCAAGACCAGAATCGAAAGCGTGAACCGCCACCCGGACGAACCGCGCAGCCCGGCCAGCACCTTGGCGCGGCCGAAACGGGGCAACCGCACCATCTTACGGGTCGAGCGGTGCGGCTGTCCATCAGCAAGAGCCGGTTTTTCGCGGCCGCCGCCGCGACAAGCCGGCGAGGCGCGGGGGCCCTTGGGCCGCGGCTGCCATTCAGGGCGACGCCAGACGGTAGCCAATGCCCGGCTCGGTCAACAGATACGCGCGGCTGGGCCGGGTCGGGTTCGATCTTCCGCCGCAGATGGGCCATGTAGACTCGCAGGTAGTGCGTCTCGAACACGCTGTCGGGCCCCCAAACTTCCTTGAGCAGTTGTCGATGCGTGATCACTTTGCCGGCGTGCCGCACCAGCGCGGTCAAAAGCCGATACTCGATCGGCGTCAGATGCACTTCCTCGTCGGCGACGAACACCTGCCGCCGGTCGAAGTCGACGCTCAGTCCGTCGAGCGTGAAAACCGCCTGGCCCGCGTCGCCCGGCTGCGGCGCCGCGTGACGCAAGGCCACGCGCATGCGGGCCAACAGCTCGCCGACGCTGAAGGGCTTCGTCAGGTAGTCGTCGGCACCCGCGTCGAGCGCGCCGACTTTTTCGGTTTCGCGGCCACGCGCCGAAAGGACGATGATCGGCATTTGCGACCACTCGCGCAGCTCGCGAATCACGTCCAAGCCGTCGATGTCGGGCAGTCCCAGATCGAGAATCATCAGGTCGGGCTGCTGGCTGGCCGCCTGCATCAGTCCGTTGCGACCGGTCTCGGTTTCGATCAAGCGATAGCCGTGATCGGCCAGCGAGGCGCGGAGAAATCGGCGGATTTCCTGCTCGTCTTCCACGACCAATATTTTGGCGCCTTCCACCATCGTTTCCCGAATTTCGTGCTGAGCTGAAGAATCTTCGCCGGACGATGGTCTATTCTACGACATGAAGGCACGCTGCCGATGCCATTTTGTCGCCCGGGCGATTAAAATCATCGCTAGTGATTCTCGCAAGTCCGGCTCAACGGCACTTATGACGACCTCGCAGGCATTTCAGACCGCCGTGGCGCACCAGCGAGCGGGCCGATTTGGGCAGGCCGAAGAGATTTATCGGCAGATCTTGCTGGACGAGCCGCACAACGCCTCGGCGATGCACATGCTGGGAGTGGTTCTGCTGCACACCGGACGGCATGACGCGGCGGTGGGGCTCATTTTGGGCGCGATCGGGCTGGACGCGCACCAGGCCGTTTTTCACAACAGCTTGGGCGAGGCCCATTTTTTTCTGCGCCGCTTCGCCGAGGCCAAAACCAGTCTCACAACCGCCATCGGTCTGGCGCCGCGGATGGCGCAGCCGCATTACACCCTGGCGCTGGTTCACGTCGCCGAAGGCGACATGGCGTCGGCCCTGGAGCGCTGCCGGAAGGCGCTGGCGCTCAAGCCCGACTTTGCCGAAGCGCACCAGCTGCAGGGCAAACTGCTGCGCAAGCTGGGCGATGCCAAGCTGGCCGAACACGATTGGCCCGCCGCGGTGGCCTGGTATCAAGAGGCGCTCGACAAGGATCCGAATTCGGCCCAGATCGAAGCCCACCTGGGCACTGCCCGGCAAGCGCAAGGCCAGTTGGACGTGGCGATGGCACATTATCAACGCGCGTTGGAGCTCAAACCCGACTACGCGTTTGCGCACTACAACCTGGCCACGGCGCTGGAGCTGCGCAGTCGAACGGCCGAAGCGGCCGAGCATTATGAAACCGCGCTGCGGCTGAACCCGAATTTCGCCGGCGCGCACACCGCACTGGGTGTCGCGGACCAAGAATTGTGCCAGTACGAACAGGCACTTGCGCATTTCGACGCCGCGCTCCAACTGGAGCCCGATTCGATCCGGGCGCAATACAATCGCGCGCTGGTCCGGCTGGCACAAGGCGACTGGGCGGCCGCTTGGCCCGAGTTCGAAGCGCGCTTGAGGTATCCCGACTTCCCCGTGCGGCGGACGGGCCTGCCGGCTTGGGACGGCTCCCCGTTGCACGACCAGTCGCTGCTGGTCCACTCGGAGCAAGGGCTGGGCGACGTGTTGCACTTGATTCGCTACGTGCCATGGACCCAACAACGCGCGGCCAAGGTCGTGGTATGCGTCCACACGCCGCTGGTGCCGTTGCTGCGGCAGTCCGGGTTCGACGTGATCGGCGAGGTCGACGTCCTGCCGGCGACGGATTTCCAGGTGGCCATGATGAGTCTGCCGGGTTTGTATGGCACGACCGTCGATCATGTCCCGGCCGAGGTTCCCTATCTTTCAGCCAGGGCGGACCTGGTCGAGACGTGGCGCGAGCGGCTGCGAGACCTGACCGGTTTCCGCGTGGGAATCTGTTCGCGCGGAAGCCCGCTGCATCGTGACGACCCGTGGCGTTCGATTCCGTTCGGGCAATTCGAATCGTTGGCGCACGTGCCGGGCGTACGGCTTGTCAGCTTGCAAAAAGGCTATGGGATCGAAGACTTGAAGCGACTGGCCGCACCGTTCGAGTTGCACGAGTTGGGGCCCGACTGGGACCAGACGGCGGGACCGTTCATGGACTCGGCCGCCGTGATGATGAATCTCGACCTGGTCATCACGTGCGACACTGTGACGGCCCACCTGGCCGGCGCGTTGGGCGTGCCGGTTTGGGTGGCGCTGGCCCGGCGCGCCGACTGGCGCTGGCTGCTTGCCCGCGAGGACACGCCGTGGTATCCGAGCATGCGGCTGTTCCGGCAAAGCAGGCTCGGCGATTGGTCGGACGTTTTCGAACAGATTGCCGCACGACTGCGCGACTTGGTTCTGCAGCCGGGCACGCGCGGTCGATCGACGGGCGCGTAGACCTCGAAACCGCGCCGCCGCCAAGGTGCTATTGGCCCGGCATTCGGTTAAAATCAAACGGCGTCGCGATTCCTGCTCGCAGCGGTTCCCCCTTCTCGCATGACGACAATCTCGGAAGCCTTGCAGACCGCTTTGGGCCATCATCAGGCGGGGCGATTGACCGAGGCCGCTCACATCTATCGGCAGATTCTGCAGGCCCAGCCGCGGCATGCCGAGGCGATGCACTTGCTGGGGGTCGTTGCGCACCAGTCGGGGCAGCACGAGGCGGCCATCGAGCTGATCACCCATGCCATCGAGATCGACCCGGGGCTGGCCCCCGCGTACGGCAATCTGGCGCTGGTTCACGAGGCGCTGGGCCGAGCGAAGTCTGAGAAGCGCGACTGGGCGGCCGCCGCGGCGTGTTATCAAAAGGCTCTGGCGCTGAACCCGCAATTCGCCGCGGCCGAAGCCCAGCTGGGAATCGCGATGCACGCGCAGGATCGCATCGACGAGGCGATGGTCCACTATCGGCGAGCTTTGCAACTGAATGGGGGCGATCTGGAAACGCAGGTCAACCTGGGGGCGGCGCTCGAGCGTCGCGCCGGCCAGGATGAGGCGGCCCAACTCTACCGCGGCGTGTTGCAGAGTGATCCCGCGAACCTGCGGGCGCTGTTGAAGCTGGACGCGATTCTGCGGCAACGGGGCGAATTCGCCGAGGCAGTGGCCCGTTATGATTCGGCCTTGCAGCGCGCACCGACGCGCCGGTCCTGCACTTCAACCGCGCGCTGGTGCTGCTGGCGGCCGGACAGTTTCAACAGGGCTGGGAAGGCTATGAATGGCGCACGGCGGTGTTCAAGTCTCCTTCGGACGTGTTGCACCAACCGACCTGGGACGGCGCGGACCTCAACGGCAAGTCGCTGTTGATTCACGGCGAGCAGGGATTGGGCGACGCATTGCAGTTTGTTCGTTACGTGCGGCTGGTCGAACGGCGGGGAATCGAGCCCGTCCTGACGGTCCGAGATCGGCTGGTGCCCATCCTAAAGCAATCGGGCTACTCCAATGTGATCGGTTTTTCCGACCCGGTGCCCTCCTGCGATTTCAAAATCTCGCTGCTCAGTCTGCCGCGGGTGTTCGGCACGACGCTGTCGACGATTCCGGCTGATATTCCCTACCTGACGGCGAAGGCCGACCTGGTCGACGTGTGGCGCGAGCGGCTCGGCGACGGGGGCGGATTCCGGGTGGGCATCTGTTGGCAAGGCAGCGCGAGCAACCCGGGCGACGCGCTGCGCTCGTTCCGCTTGGCCGCGCTGGAGCCGCTGGCCCGAGTGCCGGGAGTGCGACTGATCAGCCTGCAAAAGCTGGACGGACTTGATCAGCTGCGAGATCTGGCCGGCCGATTCCATGTGGTCGACTTGAGCAGCGAATTGGATGAAGCGGCCGGCTTGTTCATGGATACCGCCGCGGTCATGCAGCATCTCGACCTGGTGATCACGGCCGACACGGGGGTGGCGCACCTGGCCGGAGCGCTCGGCGTGCAGACGTGGGTGGCGCTGGCCGCCTTGGCCGACTGGCGCTGGCTGCACGCCCGCGACGATTCGCCCTGGTATCCGACCCTGCGGCTGTTTCGTCAGGCCACGGCCGGCGACTGGGGGGAGCTCTTTCGCGCATGGCCGCGCAGTTGAACGACCTGGTCGCCGGCAAAGCGTCGGGCCGCGGGGATTGAGAACCTATTCGCCGGGTGGCCCAGACAACTTGTTGAAGCTGTCTGGGAATTCCGGCACACTAACCCGACGCGCCAGCGAGGGTTCTTCGTCCAGCGTCCCTCGCTGGCGCGTCGGGTTAGTGTGGGGACCGCGACATGCAGCGTTTTTCGGACTCGAATTCCCGGACAGCCTCAACCAGTTGTCGGTGTTACCCCAGTCGGAGCGCGGGGGCTGAGTCGCGCTTACGGCAGAACGCGCAGGCGGACGTCCTTGAAGTCGAGCCGCGTGCCGTGGTTTTGCAGGCCGACGTAGCCCTTGGCGCGGTTGATGCCCGGGTGAGGTCCAAGCTGGTCCTGATGCTGGTCCAGGTTGGCGTCGACGATCAGCGTGTCATTGAGCTTGACTTGCACGTTGCGGCCGCTGCACTTGATGGCCATCTTCTGCCACTCGCCGGCCTTTTTGCTGACGCGCGATTTGGGGGCGGCGATGCCATACAGGCTGCCGCAATATTGAAACGGCTGCAACTTGGCGTACTCGGGCGACTCGTCGTCGAGGATCTGGATTTCCATGCCGGCAAAGGCCGGGTTGCCCTGGTGCGGAGCGCGCAAGAACACCCCGCTGTTGCCGCCGGGGGGCACGCGGAACTGCAGCTCGATTTCGAAATTGGTGTACTCGTCGAGCGTCGACAGCCAACCGCCGCCGCCACCGCTGCAATACAGCATGCCGTCCTCGACCTTCCAACCGGCCATCGGCCCGTCGACGGCCTTCCAGCCGCTGAGATCCTTGCCGTTGAAAAGCGTCTTCCACTCGTCGCCGCTCGCCTCCGATGCGGTGGCCAACATGGCGAGCGTGGCGGCGAATTGCAAACTCAAGCGGTGCATGTTCGTTCTCCCGAAGGCGAAGTTGGGACTAAAGCGTGTGTCAACCGGCTGCTAGACTAATCCTCCCGCCAGAGGACTTCAACCCACGCGGTCCCCGTCGGCTGGGCCCAGTTCGCAGACCGCCACGTTGCCGAAGCATTCGTCGATCTCGATGCGGGTCGTATCCGGGCGGCTGCCGGTGTGGGCGGCCAGGTCGGTGGCCAGGCGGGTGGCGATGTAATGGGCCAGCAATTCGCTTGTGGTGTTGGGCACCGGAAGCAACACGCAATCGCAACGCGGAAAGACCCAGCGGCGGTCGCGAAAGGTCGCTTCGACTTCGCGGTCGTCGGCCACGACGCGAATCAGCGGATGCTGCATCGGCAACAGCATGTGGTGATCGAGCTCGTCGACGATCGCTTTAAGCGTGTCGCGCAGAGCGATGAAATCGACGACGTAGTGATTCTCGTCCAACGGGCCGCGGATTTCGGCCGTGACGCGATAGTTATGGCCGTGCAGCCGCTCGCAGACGTCGCCATCGTAGGTGATGAAATGGCCGGCGCTGAAGACCAGGTAGTCCTTTGACATCCGCACGCAGTAACGGTCGGCCACGAGATGATTTCCCCCAAGATGGACCGCTCTAAAATGTCGGGTGCCACGGGCATTTTGGTGCGTGTCCTAGCGCGCACTGGCGAGACGCCAGTGGCACCCGAGGCATGACAAATCAGCGTAGTCGGACTACTCAGGTCTGCCCGCCCGACACGTCAGTGTGCCAGTCGCAGTGGTGGCTTGATTATGCCATCGCGCAGGGCTGCGAACAAACCGGCGGCCACCAGATCGGCCGTGGTGCCGGGGTTGCGTCGATGGCCGTCGGCGCGGAGCCAGAAATCGAGGTCGGCCAGGCTTCGCTCGTAAGCTTCGTCGCCGGGGCCGCCCGACGCTAGAACCGCGTGGGCCCGGTCGGCGGCTTGCCGGGCGACCTCACGGCCGCGACGCCGGGCGATCAGGCTGTCGGGAAACTCGCTCATCAACTGCAAATGCACGCGCACGATCGCCTCCGACAGCGAACGCCCCTCGGCCAGGGCCTTGGAAATCCAAGGCACGACGACCGCGAGCACCTGGTGAAAGTTTTTGGCGTATTGCCGGGCCACCATGTCGCGCTCGGCGGCCAGCCGCATGGCCGCGACGAGATCGTCGGGGGGCGTGCCGGCCACGTCGGCGGAATCGACCTTGCCCAGCCCGCCGGGGTTGGCGCGCACGATGGCCTGGTACACGTCGCGCGCGTCTTGCGGCGTGAGCCGGCCGAGGACCTCGACGACGCCGGTCGCCAGCGGCATGGTTCGCGGCACCTTGGCCAACGGGGCCAGCAGCAGGACCGTGCCCAGGTTGGTGTTGGTGGCGACCGCGGCGCGCGTGGTTTCGATGGCCGAAAGAATCGTCTGGCCCAGGGGGAGCTCGACGGCCAAATCGAAGATCGGCCCGATCGCGACCGCGGCCACGATGAAGTCGGGGTAGCTGGCGTCCTCGAAATCGGCGCCGCGGTGAACGTTTCCCGGCTTGGGGGCGGTGGCTTCCATGACACAAGCCAGCGTGGCGCATTGACCGATCGAAAGCGGTCCCCAATCGGAACTGGCGGCGGGAAGTTCGTTCATCGAGGCACGCTATCCTTGTCTCGAGGCAAGCGGCAGCGGGTGGCGCTGGAGAAACGCGTCGACGATGGGCACGATCCGCTCGTGGGCGTCTTCGACGACGTAGTGGCCCGCGTCGGCCAGGCGATGCACCTCGGCCGCGGGGAAGAACGTCAGAAAGCGATCGAGAAAGTGCGGCGTGAAGCACCAGTCGCGCATGCCCCAAATGAACAGCCAAGGGTGCGCCGCCAGCCGCGGCAGTTTTTGTTCGATGCCCAGCAGCGTGGCATGGCTGGGATGACGCGGCGAGAGGGGAATGTCCTCGACGAACCGGTAGATGGCCTGGCGGTTGTGCCAGGTGTCGTACGGCGCCAGCAGGCCGGCGCGGACTTGGCGGGTCATGCGTTTGCGATCGACCACCGCCATGCGGAGCGCCGCGCGGGCGAAGCCGTTGAGCCCCTGCACCGCCAGCCGGCCCAACAAGGGCGTGCGGCACAGGCGAATCCGCCATGGTATTTGCGTGGAACGGAACGCTGCGGAGTTGAACATCACGAAGCGGGCAAACCGCTCGGGCCGCTCCAGGGCCGCTCCCAGCCCAATCGGCCCGCCCCAGTCGTGGGCCAAAAGGGTGACGTCTTGCAGGTCGAGCCGCTCGACCAACTGGCCGAGGTTGTCGATGTGCTGGGCCAGCCGATAGGGGTAGTCGCGCGGCTTGTCGCTCAGCCCACAGCCGATATGGTCGACCGCGATCAGCCGAACCTTGGGCGACAGGGCCCGAATCAGCTCGCGCCAATAGAACGACCAGGTTGGGTTGCCGTGCACCAGCAGCAAGACGTCTCCTTGGCCCTCGTCGACGTAGTGGTAGCGGTGTCCGCCGAGCTGGAGCACTCGCGAAGCGAATGGGTAGAGCGATCGCCAATCCGCAGTGGAGCTCATCCTGAAAGAACCTGCCTCGGAAACGGCAAAAACGCAGTATATCCGTCAGGCGGCGCAGTCGACTACCGTTTCGGGTGGCACCGACAACTCGTTGTCGGTGTTGCGAAGCCATGCGAGGCTTTCCAATGAGGGCGTCACAACGTAAATCCCTCTTATCCTTTCGGGACCCAGACAACAAGCTGAGGCTGTCCGGGAATTGCCGCATACTAGCCCGAAGCGCAAGCGAGGGTTCCTCGTCGTGCGTCCCTCGCTTGCGCGTCGGGCTAGTATCGGACGGCAAATCGTTGCATTTTCGCTGCCCATCATTCCCGGACCGCCTCAACAAGTTGGCTGGGCCACCCAATCCTGACCGTGCGGTTCGAGTTGCAACGCGTATCGGGGCTAGGCGCGGCGTTTATGCGGGGATTGAACCCAATATTCCGGCCGGGCGCCCACTTGGCATCGCCGGGTCGTAAGGCCTACGATGAGAACTTTCCCAGGAAGCCGAGACGTGGGGTAAAATTGCCTAATAGGCGATTCGTGTTGTCCTAACGAGATTATCGTGATCGAACAAGCCTTCCAAGCTGAACACTTTATCAACCGCGAGTTGAGCTGGCTGGAGTTCAACGCGCGCGTGCTGGAAGAGGCCGAGGATGCGACCAACCCGCTGTTGGAACGCGTCAAGTTCCTGTCGATCTTCAGCTCGAACCTCGACGAGTTCTTCATGGTCCGCGTGGCGGGGTTGCGCGAGCAGGCGTTTGGCGACGGTGCTCCGCAGGATTACAGCCCGACGGACTGCGGGCGATCACGCAGTTGCAGCGCGTGGCCAAGCGCACGCAAGAGCTGGTGGCCGCCGGCTACCGCTGCTGGAACGACTCGGTGCTGCCGCAGTTGGCGCACGAAGGCATCCATCTGCTGGCGCACGACGAGCTGAACGACGCAGCAGCGCGACGCGCTGGACCATTTCTTCCGCGAGCGGGCGTTTCCGATTCTGACGCCGATGGCGATCGACCCGAGCCATCCCAGCCCGCACTTTCACAATCGGCAGCTGTACCTGGCAGCGATGCTGGAGCGGCATCACGGGCTGGGGCCCAAGCAGCTGTTTGCGGTGGTGCAACTGCCGCAGGTGTTGCCGCGGTTCGTGCCGCTGGGTCCGCCGGACGAGGTGAACTTCATCCTGCTGGAGCAGGCCATTGCCGCGCGGCTGCCCGAGTTGTTCGGCGGCTTCGACGTTCTCCACTGGACGACGTTTCGCATCACGCGCGACAGCGACATCGAGTTGCTGGAGCAAGAGTCGGACGACATGCTGCGGCTGATCGAAGAGCGACTGAAGGCCCGGCAGCGCGGCGACGCGGTGCGGCTGGAGGTGGCGGCCGGCGCCAACGAGGAGCTGGTGCGAAAGATCATCGACGAGGAATCGCTGCGCGAAGCCGGCGACAGCGCGACCGATCAATACAGCGAGGTGTATCGCATTCCCGGCCCGCTCGATTTGACCGGGCTGATGGAATTGACCGAGGTTCCCAACCGCGACTATCTGCGCGATGCGCCGTTTTCGCCGCAGCCGCCGCGCGGCCTGCGCGCGCGCCGCGGCGAAGACCTGTTCGCCGCCATCGCCGCGCGCGATCATGCTGCTGCACCATCCGTTCGATTCGTTCGACCCGGTGGTCGAGTTCGTTTCGAACGCGGCCAAGGACCCCAAGGTGCTGGCCATCAAGCAGACGCTGTATCGCACCAGCGGCGATTCGCCGATCACGCGGGCCTTGATGCAGGCCGCCGAAAACGGCAAGCACGTCACGGCCCTGGTGGAGCTGAAGGCCCGCTTCGACGAGGAGCGACAACGTCGGCTGGGCGCGGCAAATGGAACGCGCCGGCGTGCACGTGGTGTTCGGCTTTCTGGATTTGAAAACCCACTGCAAGCTTGTCGCTGGTCGTGCGGCAGGAGGGCACGCGCTGCGCCGCTACGTGCACCTGGGCACCGGCAACTACAATCAGACGACGGCGCTGGTGTACACCGACTTCGGGCTGTTCACCGCCGACGAGGACATCGGCGAGGATGCCTCGGCGCTGTTCAATCTGCTGACCGGCTATTCGCAGGGGCACCAGTGGCGCAAGCTGGTCGTCGCGCCCGAGGATCTGCACCGCCGCACGATCGAGCTGATCGACGAGCAGACGGAGCGGGCCCGCGCGGGCCGGCCGTCGCGGATCTTCGCCAAGCTCAACGCGCTGGTCGATTATCGCGTCATCGAGGCGCTCTATCGGGCCAGCCAGGCCGGCGTGCCGATCGAGCTGATCGTGCGCGGCATTTGCTGCCTGCGGCCGGGCCTGCCGGGCATTTCGGAAAACATTCGCGTCACCAGCATCGTCGACCGGTTCCTGGAGCACAGCCGGATGTACGTGTTCAGCCCCGACGACGAGGCCGAGGTGTTTCTGTCGAGCGCCGACTGGATGCCGCGCAATTTCCATCGCCGCGTGGAAGTGATGTTTCCGATCGAGGCCCCGGATTTGAAGCGGCGCATTCTCAAGGAAGTGCTGCCCACGTACATCCGCGACAACCAGCGGGCCCGGCTGCTGCGCTCCGACGGCACGTACGTTCGCGTGCAGCCCGCGGCCGGCGAACCGCCGCACCGCAGCCAGGCCGAGTTCTTGACGATGCGCGGCGGCGCCGACCAGCGCCCCGCCGACGGCAACGGGGCGGAGAACGAGGCGGCGGCGCAGCCACTGGGTGCTCCCGAAGCGAACACCGGGCATTAAACGGTCAGTCGAGCGTGACCGGCGTGGACCAAGCCGCTTCGTTTGTGCCTCGCCCGATGGGGGCACTGTGCCAGCGCCGATTCTTTGCGCAGCGATCGACTGACTTTTGCCGATTGCAACGTCCTTAGTACCCAGTTACATTGGCGTATTCATGGTACCCCACAAGATGGGCGATGGGCTGACCGCGAGGTCGAGACATGAATTTAACGCCAAAACTCAGTCTTGATGAGTTGATCTATCTTGGGAAACACAAATGTTTGCCCAATGGCGTACCGGTTGCGGGGCATGTCGCGCTGCGCCTGATTCGCGATGAAACGCTCTACCACGCTGATCTTGAGCAGAATCGCACTCAAGAGGCGCTGGATCGAGCCAACAATATGCGTGCGACGTTGCAACAGCAGCGCGTGAAATCTACCCTGACTGCCCAGCAGATCGCCGACCAAGAACTTGCTGACCTGGATCAAGGCAACGAACTCGTCGAGGAGTTGAATAAGATCCAAAGCGAGGAACTTCCCACGCAACCAGCGTTGGCGGAAGCGAGACTCAATCGACAGCGGCAGATTATTGACGAGCTTAAGGAGATACAACAACGACGACTAGGTCGATTGCAAGAGGTCGACGCGGCGATCGACGATGCGGCCGGTGAGATCAAGTCGCTCGATCGATGCCGAAACGCTCTGGATAATCTCAAGCGGAGACACGGTCCGATAAAAGCGAAGGTCCTGATTGCATTCTTCGGAGCATTCGTGACCGGATTTATCATTTCGCTGTTCGCAGTGGCCTTGCAATTGCTGGCGGCGTACGAGACCTCGCTTCGATTGGAACCGCAGCTCAAGGCGCTCATGTCTGTCGAACTGACGGTTCTCGTTGTTTTCTTGATTGGATTTGCCGTCCTGACGCCCTTGATCAATTGGTTTATCGAAAGCCTGTATTGGCTGATTTATCGTGGCCGGCTCGATGAGCTGATCGTGATGTTGGGCGCGATGGAAATGGCGAGAAATGAGTTTGAACAGTTGGTCGAGAGAGTCACACAAGCGCATTCAAGGCCGTGAGACGGGCGACGCGTTTTTTTCGATCACTCTGTCCGATCGATGGCCGCGCTTAACACATCTTGAAACTTCGCGACGCGGCGGAGATCTTCGACGATTCTTGGGTGAGCGAAGATGCGGACGCGTTTGACGTAGTCGTCGAATTGGGTGCGGGCCAGGGTGCGGACGACCGGCGAGACTTCGCCCAAGGGGCGATAGCGGTCTTCCTTGGGGAAATAGATGTCGACGTTGAACTCGACCTCGCGCTCCACCGGCGGGGCGTCGAAGAGGATCTCGTGCGGGGCGACGATCCGGCCCAGGGCCGTGCTGGCCAGGTGGGCGAAATGCTCGGCGCAGGCCGCCAGCCAGGGATAGCCGCGGCGGGCCAGACGCTGGTAGAGCTCGGGCTCCTCGAAAAAGCTGTACTGGGCCAGTCGCTTGTACAAGCGGCGATGCGGGCCGAACAGGCCGTCGAGCAGATCGCGCGGCGGGCCCCTGACCGGCGGCCTGGTCGCAGCGCGGCGATCATCGGAGCGTCGGTCAGGCGGAACAGGGCGTCGAGATCGAGCGTGCCGTGCAGCAGGTAGAACGCCCGCTGCAGCATGGCCGTGGCGGCCCGCACGCCGTGGTGCCAGTAGACTTCGCTGAACATCACGTAGCGGGCGAAGACCATCATCTCGGCGGCCGTCTTGCCCTTGTCGGTGATGGCCAGGCCGTCGCCGGCCGCGTTCAGGCACAGGCTGCCGATCAGCCGCCGCTGGTCGAAGTTGCGGCCGTAGGGGACGCCGGCGTGCAGGCTGTCGCGGGCCAGGTAATCCATCTTGTCGATGTCGATCGGGCCCGGAAAGCATGCTGGCCAGCAGCCGCGCCTTGGCATCGCGCGGCTTGCCAGAGAGCAGCGCCACCACGTCGCGCGGCTGGATCGCCCAATCGTCGCGCAGCGCGTCGGCGATTTCGCCTTCGAGCAGAAAGCTGTTGGCGAACAGCTCGTGCTGCGGCACGCTGGGCAGGCGCATGTCCTCGATCGGATGGCAAAACGGCCAATGCCCCAGGTCGTGCAGCAAGGCCGCGACCAGAAACAGCTCGGCGTCGGCCGGCGTCAGGGCCGCCGCGAAGCGCGGGTCGTAGGAAAGCTGCCGCAAGAACAACAGGGCCAGGCGGTACACGCCCAGCGAGTGCTCGAAGCGGGTGTGAATGGCCGCCGGATAGACCAGCGAGACCAGTCCCAGCTGGCTGACGTGGGCCAGGCGGCGAAAGTCGGCCGTGTCGATGATCGCGCGAACCCGCTCGGTGAGCGGCACGTCGAGCTCGGCGGGAATGCGCACCATCCCCTGTCGGCCGTCGAGCCCGGCGATTTCAGGAATATCGCGTAACGCGCTCATGGCGGCGGGGTCTCGAGGCCGAGGGTGTGCGCGGAACGAGTGGCGGCCTTCCGACGCGTTATTGCAGCGATCCGCCAGTCACGACCCACAGGTGCGGCAAGCCGAGCGCGGCACGCAACAATAAGGTCACGAGCAGATAAAAGCAATAATGCATGGCCGCGCTGCCGAAATCCAAATCGAGGCAGGCAAAGGCCACGCCGGCCCCGGCCGAGATGAACAGCGGCGCGACAAAGACCCATTGCCAGGCCTCGCCGGTGATGACGCCGTCGGGGATGAGTGCAAACACGCCCCACAGACCCGCGTAGGCCAGCGCGCACAGCCCGCAGCGAATCAGCAGCGCGCGGCCGCGATAGGGCTCGAGCTCGTCGTCGCGCAAAAACGTGTATCCGGCAAACGCCAAGGGGGGCGAAACGATCAAGAGCCCCGCCACGATGATCGGCAGCTTGGGCGAAACGCCGCGCAGCAGAATCGCGATCACGAAGACCACGACCACGGCGGCGCCGATGGCCGCCATGACGGCCGGCTTGAGCCTGGTCTGCTCGCGCAGGATGGGCTTCAGAACCGGGCGCCCCTTGCTGTCCTTGCCCCCCGAGGCGAACTGCTCGGGGACGTGGATTTTGACCTCCTCGGTGGGGGCCAGCGGCACCGTGATGACGTTCTTGCACTTGGGGCAAGGGCCCTTCTTGCCGGCGAATTTCTCGCTGACCGAAAAGCGAGCCTTGCAACCAGGGCAAACGACGGAAATCGGCATGAATCTGCTCGAGACGTGGCTAAGCCTGCTGTAGCGAACATCTGGGGGGGGAATAGTGCATGGTTCATACTAGCCCGAAGCGCAAGCGAGGGTGGAAAACCGCTGCTCCCTCGCTTGCGCTTCGGGCTAGTGTGAGCCTACTCCGTTCCTCATCCCCACCTAGTTTCGCACAGGCTTTCCGCAAGTTCAAGCAAGCGCGGCGGGAGCTGTAGCACAGTTTGACGGTATGTCAGGGAAAAGCGACTAGGCTCAACTTCTTCCCGCGCGCGAAACGCGTACCACAGTCCGAGAAGTCCAAACGGGATCCCGCCAACCAGCATCCCAACGATCGCGGAAGTACGAGCGTCACAGAGACACAACCCGCCTACAACTGCGGTCCCGAACGCAAACCCGATAAGCGGCCAAATATAATTGACTCGTTTCTCCGGTAGGTCGTCCATGGCCCTCGATTCTAGCAGAGGGGACGCGTCGGCGAACACTGTAGAAGCGAGGGGATGCACGGCCGAGTCGAAAATGTTCACGAACATGCGCCGTTACCCAGACCCAGGAGAAACCGCGGACGCGCGATTAGTGCATCTCGCCGGCGCCGGCGGGTGGGTCGCGGTGGCCGTAGAAGCTGTAGAACACGGGCATCAGGTTCATCATCAGCATCGTCGTGATCATGCCCCCCACGACCACGATGGCCAAGGGCTGCTGCGTTTGCGAGCCGATGCGCGTCGAGAAGGCCGCCGGCAGCATGCCGAAAATGGCGGTCAAGCAGGTCATCGTCAAGGGGCGAATGCGCTTTTCCAAGCCGTCGTGCAGGGCTTCGGCCAGCGACATGCCGTGCGCGCGGCGGGTGTTGAATCCGGAGATCAGGATCAGCCCGTTCATCATGCCGACGCCCAGGATCGAAATGAAGCCGACGCCGGCCGAGATATTAAAATTCGATCCGGTCAGGATCAGGGCCCAGATGCCGCCGATCGACAGCACAATGACGTTGGCGAACACGACGGCCACGTCCAAGGACGAACCGAGCGCGAGGTACAACAGGACCACGATGAGCACCAGCGACACCGCGACCACGATGACCAGGCGGTTGAGGGCTTCGTTCATTTCCTGGAATTCGCCGCTCCACTCGGCGCGATAGGGCAAGGTGAAGCAATCCTTGGTGGCTTCCTGGGCCTCGGCCACGCCGCTGGCCAGGTCGCGATTGCGGACGCTGAACTTGATGGCGATCAAGCGCTTGCCCTGTTCGCGGGCAATCGTTGAGGCACCGGAGCGCACGAACTTGCCGTGGGGATCGGGCGCGCCCGCGTCGTTGATCGGCACGACCAGGTCGCCCAATCGGCGGCGCGGCACGTTGGCCGGATTGTTGAACGTGGTATTGAAACTGCTTCCGGAAAGCGCCGGCAGCGGCACGTTGGTGCCGCGAAGCCCAAGCTCGGAGCCACCCGGTCCACCCTTTGAGTTGTCGCCAATGACCTTGTTGTTGAGCACGTCGACGGGAATGTCGAGAATCAGGTTTTCGTTTTTGCGCAGGTGTTCGGGCCAGCGAATCGTGATGTCGAAGGTCCGTTCGCCCTCGACCATTTTGGTGAAGGCCTTGCCGCC
Source organism: uncultured Planctomycetia bacterium (assembly GCA_963801675.1). Taxonomy (GTDB): domain Bacteria; phylum Planctomycetota; class Planctomycetia; order Pirellulales; family PALSA-1355; genus PALSA-1355. The sequence goes on along the minus strand of CAWDFN010000001.1, from coordinate 3,559,193 downwards.
GACGGCCGTCTGCAGGGCGTCCTGGACTTGTGCCACGCTGACATTCCACATCGCGCACTTCTCGCGATCGATGGCGAACTCGAGGTTCGACTGGCCCTTGATCGGGAAGATGCCGACGCTCTCGATGCCGCGGACCTTGGACAGCCGGGCGCGAACGACCTTGGCGATTTTTTCGAGCTCGTCCAGGTCGGGCCCAAAAATCTTGATCGAGTTCTCGCCCTTCACGCCAGAGAGCGTTTCCATCACGTTGTCGCGAATCTGCTGCGAGAAGTTCCAGTCGACGCCGGTAATGGCGTTATCCAGATCGTGCTGCATCAGGTCGACCAGTTCGCTTTTGGTTCGGGCGCGCATGCCGAACAGCCGTCGCCAGCCGGTGCGCTCGACGAGCTTGGGCCAATCCTCCTCGTGCTTGAGCGGCACCTGGAATTCGGCGTTGTAAAAGCCGGTCGGATCGGTGCCGTCGTCGGGGCGGCCCATCTGGCAGAGCACGGCCTTGACTTCGGGGTATTTTCGCAGCAGGTAGCGCGCGGTGCGCGATCGCCGCGTGACTTCGTCCAGCGACACCTTGACCGGAAACGTGCCGCGAATGTAGATGTTGCCTTCTTCCAGGGCCGGCATGAATTCGCGGCCCAAAAAGGGCAAGGCCAACAGCGTCACGACGATCAGGCCGCCGAAACCGGCCAGCGCCGTCACGCGGTGGTGCATGGCGAAAGCCAGTTGCCGCAAGTAAAACTGCTTGAGCGAGCGGACCAGAAAATTATCGCGGGCCGGCTTGAGCTTTTGCATGAAGATGCGGCACAAAACCGGCGAGAGCGTCAGGGCGAACAGCAGGGCGCCGGCCAGGGCAAAGGCGTAGGCGTCGGCCATCGGGCCAAAAATCTGGCCTTCCGGGCCGGTCATGGTAAACAACGGCAGCAGCGCGCAGATGATGATCAGCCGCGAGAAGAACAAGCTGCGCTCGACTTCGCCGGTCGACCGCAAAATGCGCTGCGCCAACGGCAGGTCGGCGTCTTCGCCCGAGCTGAGACGCCGGTAGATGGCCTCGACCATGATCACCGACGAGTCGACGATAATGCCGAAGTCGACCGCGCCCAAGGAAAGCAAGTTGGTCGACTTGCCCAGCAGGAACAGCACGGCAAACGCAAACAACAGCGCCAGCGGAATGTTGAGCGCCACGATCAGGGCGCTTTTGGTATTGTTCAGGAAGATCAGCAGGATCAAGACCACCAGGCCAATTCCCACCAGCACGTTTTCGCGCACCGTGGCGGTGGTCAGTTGGATCAGGTTCGTGCGGTCGTAGATGGTGTCGAGCTTGACGCCGGGCAGCAGTTGGCCGGGAGTATTGAGTTGCTCGACCTTGTCGCGGACGTCGGCCAGCGCGGGGAGCGATTTTTCGCCTTTTCGCAGCAGGACGATGCCTTGGACCACGTCCTCGCTGTCTTCCCAGGTTCGATTGCCGTCGTGGTCGAGCACTTCGTGGCCGTCTTCGTCGAGCTTCGGCTGGCTGGCGGCGACGCGTCCGGCACGGGTTTGCGTTCCCACCACGGCTCCGTGGCGGTCGGCCGGATTGACCGCGCCGTGGCGGCCCCCCTCGACGACGTCGGAAATCTTGATAGGCACGTTATTCGTGGCGGTCAATACGATCTGGCGCATTTCGCGCAAACGCCGAGACTCTTCGCTTCGCAGGTACGCGCTGGCCGCCTTCGGATCGGTGCCCGGCTTGAGCTGTTGGGTCGGATCCTGCCCGCCGCCGAGCAGTCCCAGTCCGCGGACCGCTTGCACGGCGTCGCCCTGGCGCAGGTAGTCGCCGCCCACGTTGGCGTTGCTCTCGGTGATCGCGTTTTCGAGTTGTTCCAGCGTGATGCCGTACTGCTTGAGGCGGTCGGGATCGGGATGAATTTCATAGCGCTTTACGGCGCCGCCGAAGCTGACCACGTCGGCAATCCGCTGCACGCGGCGAAATTCCTTCTCCAGCTTCCAGTCGTTGAGCGATTTCAGATCGTAGAGCGTGTAGATGTCGCGCCCCTGGGCATCCTTGGGACACTTGATAATGTAGCGATAGATTTCGCCGGTCGGCGAGGTGGGCGCGATGACGGGCGTGACCCCCGGCGGCAGTTCGACCGAGCTGAGTCGATTGAGAACCTCGAGCCGCGCGCGGAAATAGTCGACGCCGTAGTCGAACTGGTTGCGCAGGTGGGCCAGGCCGAACAGCGATTTGCTGCGCGAATAGTCGAGCCCCGGCATGCCGGCCAGGGCGATTTCCAGGGGGATGGTCACCTGGCGCTCGACCTCTTCGGCCGACGCGCCGGGATATTGCGCGATGACTTCGACGATCGCCGGGGCCGGATCGGGATAGGCCTCGACGTTGATGTTGAAGAACGAGTAGACGCCCAGGGCCGCCAGGGCGACGGTCGCCAGAATAACCACCAGGCGGTTTTGCACCGCCCAAGCAATCAGCCGATGAATCATGCCATTACCTGTTGGGCGTCCACGCTAGGCCTGAAGCGGCACCAGGGGCGGACGATTCCGCGACGCTGCGCCCGACACGACAGCCCGATTGTTCGGCCGCATGGATCAGTTGTTGACCGATTCGCGTTGGGGCACCGTTGCCAGGGCATTTTCGAGCGCGCCGTCCAATTCGATGCTGCCGGCGGCCACGACCCATTCGCCCGGCGCCAGCGGCTGGCAGCCTTGGGCCTCCTCTTCAGCGGTCGGCTGCGAGCGGACAAAGGCGACGTCCTGACCGCGACTGACCAGCGCAATGTTGCGGCGAGTGACCTCGGTGCCGCTGGCGTTTGAGGCGACAAAGACGATGCAGTGGCTGCCGTCCTCGATCATCGCGGTATCGGGAATCAAAACTTCGCCGGCGGCTGCCGGCAAGTTCACGGTGGCCGTAATGAATTGGCCCGCTCTCAGCCGGCCTTCCTTGTTGTCGAGCCAACCCATCACGGCGGCCGTATGCTGGTTGGGGTCGACGATGTTGCCGATCAGGTCGATGGTTCCGGAAATTCCCGGTCCGTCGATTTGGCTCTTGAGCGCAACGGTCCAACGGCGATCGTCCGGACGCAGCGATTCCAAGGCCGGCAGATCTTCCTCATAGACGTTGGCCATCACGCCCAACACGCTCAGGTCGGCAATCTTGAACAAATCCAGACTCGTGTCGACGATATCGCCGGCCACGATATTCTTTTCCAGCACAATGCCTTCGAACGGGCTGCGCACTTCGACCTCGGCCCAGCTTTTGTCGATGGCCATGTCGGAGACCACGTCGCCTTTGTGTATTTTTTCGGCCTCGGCGCGCACGCCGTTGATTTCCGTTTCGGTCAGGCGCCACGAGCGAAGCGTGCGTTCGACGCGGTCGACTTCGATGATGTCGGATTCGCGTGCCCGCTCGGCCTCGCGCACCTTTTGCATTCCGACGACCTGGTCGCCCAGCGATCGCAGGCTCTTCAATTGGGCTTCATCCAAATACAACTTGGAGAGCGCGTTGACCAGGTCGCTCTTCTTCTCGCCGACGTCTTTGCTCCAGATGACGGCCAGCAACTGCCCCTTGCCCACGTGGTCTCCAAGTCGCAGCGGGCGGGCCACGGCGGCCTTGCCCGACTTGCCGGTGCAGTCGATGTTGCCGATGGAAACCACTTCGCCGGCAAATCTCGAGTGCACGCGCACCATGCGATTGGAATCCAAAAACAGCGAGCCCGAGAGAGTCAGGCGATCGTGGCTGGCGGCGCTTTTAACCTGAACGGTGCGCACGCCCATGGTGTCGATCAGTTTCTGCGTCAGCTTGAGCGTGTCGGTCGAACCGGGCATCAGGCTCAAGGAAGTGACGTGCGGCGCGGCTTCGGCGGTTTGCTTGTCGGCGCGTGGCAAGTTCGCCGCGACCATGACGCCGGCCAGTCCGGCCAGACATAGCACGGCCAGAATCCAGACGAGAACTTTCGCGGAGGGTCGTGGGTTGCTCTTCATGAACCGCCTAGGGGGAGGTGGGTGCCGCCGCGTGGTAGATCTTGCCTGGGATCGGGCAGCGCACGGCCTCAATGATTGCAAATCGGCGTTCGTACGCTTTTCTACGGAGGAAATTCAGCGTGGTTCCGCAAAAGCGGCCAATACCACAAATGCCAGCGTTGCGGGGGAATCAGTTCTGCCGCCCGACGCGATCAGTCCGATTTGGCCGCCTTCAGGGAGGAGCGCACACGGCGGAAATCGCTCAGCGGCCAGTAAACTTCAGCTCTTCGCGGTACCGGTGACCGAGCGTTTCCTGACCGAAGAAGCACCTAACCCTTCTATTATGCGCCGCGGAGGAAAACCGCTGAAGGCGGATCGCGGTAGCTTACGTATTTGTAATGTGTTGGGGCGGGGTTCAAGGCTACGGGACGGGCCCAATTGTGCTGACTGGGGCCAGCAACCGTGGCCAGGGGTCGGTTGCGGTACCGTCTGAAGGTGCGAGAGCGAAATACGGCTAGCCCAGAATCCACGTATTATACAGCCAGATCAGGGCAGACCCGCACGCAGCGCTAACCGCACCCACGGCAGCCGCCAATTCATATCGGCCGGTCAAAGAGAATAACGCGCCCCACATGCACGACACCGCGATGGCCGGCCAGATCACGACTCCCTGATATGGCTTTGGCGCGCTGAGCGCCATCGCTGAGTGCTGCGCAAGCGGCGCCAACCCAAGAGGTCGCCACGAAAATGCTGCGCGGGTTGACCTGAAATGGAATTCTCACGTCCGTCAATTTTAGAAGAGCGGGGCTGACCCGCAATGGCGCGTCGAAGATGCCAGACGAGCATCATCGCGCGGCACGGGCGAAACACCTAGGCCGACGAAGCGCGGCGCACGGGGCTGTGCCGTGCTAGCGAGCCGCGCTCCAAAAGGCCTACGGAAACTGCTCGCTCTGCAGCAGGCCGGCGACTTCGGCGGCGGCTGTCCAGCGGTCTTCCTGGGCGCTGATGTACGCCAGGCTGGCGTCGAGCAAGGCGCGTTGCGCCGCCAGGTAGCGCAGGAAGTCGATCTGTCCTTCCTTGTAGAGCTTGGCCGTGATGCTCTGCACCTGAACGGCGCTGGGGACGATCTCCTTCTCGTATCGCTCGGCGAACTGATGGGCGGTGAGATAGCGGCCCAACGCGGCGGCAGTGGCATTGGCCAGTTCGGTGTGCACGCGATTGAGCTGAGCCGCGGCGGTCGCCACGCCCGCCTGCGCGGCCCGAATGTTGCCCTGGTTTCGGTTGAATAGCGGGACAACCATTTGTATCTGGTAGATCGCCTGACTTTCGGGCGCGAAAGCGCCTGGCAACTGATTCTGGTAGCCCCCCATGAAATTCAAGTTCGGGAAGGGCTCAACTTCGGCCCGCCGCAGGACGAATTGCGAACGGTCGATTTCGACTTCGGCGCTGCGGGCCAGGGCGTTGCGCTCGATCACGCCTTGTTGCACCGCGATCAACTCGTAGTTGGGCAGCGATTGCTTCAAATTGCCCTCGACGTGATCGATGGGCAAGTCGATCAGGCCGGTAGCAGCCGCGAGTTGACGACGACTGGTTTCGGACAGCGTGTGTGCGTTTTTCAGCTCGGCCTCGGCCCGCGAAAGTTCGATCTGCAGCAGCAATACGTCGCCGCGCGTGCCGACGCCGGCGTCGAGCAGCCGCTGGCCGATGTCGCGCGAGGTCTGCGCGATGGAAACCATGCGATCGAGCACTTCCACACGCTGTTGGGTGGCCAAGGCCGTGTAAAATCGCTGGCGAACCGTGGTCAACAGATCGAAGCGGGCTCGCACCACCGCCAGTTCGGCTTCGCGGGCGGCACGTTCGGCGGCGGCCGTATCGAGCCGGATCTTTCCCTTCGTTACCAGGTCCTGAATGAGGTAGGCGTTGTACTGGGTCTGGTTGCCTGCCAACTGAGGCGATGCCGTTCCGAACGTCGGATTGGGATACAAGCTGGCCTGAATCGCCAACCCGCGCACGGCCACGGCCTTGTTTTGCGCTTCGCGAATCGCCGGGCTGTTGGCCAGCGCGATTTGCGAGATCTGTTCGATCGTGGTGCCAGGCGCGTCGTATCTGCGGCCTTGACTGATGCCCTCGGGCATCTGCGGGCCGGTCGGATCGGGCAGTTGCAGGTCGGCGCTGGCCTGATGAGCGTCAAAACGGCGTGCCGGGGCGGAGCTCGCGGCGCTGGGCAACCGCACGACGCGTCGGGACGATTGCCCGACCTGGGGCGCTTTCGACCCGGGGGTTTGAGCCATCAACTCGCCGCGCGCCGTGAAAGCGAGCGCGATGGCAAGGACCGACCATGCAGCGAGCCTGGCCGACGATCGGCGACTCGCGGCAGACTTGGAATGCGCGGTTACGGCTGGGGGGCGGTGCAAGGGTGGGGACCCAAATTTGGCGTGGAGCCGGCGTCAGGCTGGCAATTGGCAGAGGTGGTGTGGCAGTCGAAAATCGTGGGGGGGCGCGCGTCTTCGCTATCACCCCTATGAAACTGCCAGTCATTAAGATCGTTAAAGCACGCAAGATTTGTAAATCAATTCGTCGCTGACCGCAGAATTGGCCCTATCTTACGCAACCCTCCAAATGACTCGCTTGGCGTTGCCCGCCCGTTCGCCGCGGGCCCGGGGCGTCTCGAAACCCGTTGCTCGATGGCAAGACTCGGATGGGGCTATCAAACCCCACGTCACGCCCGTATGGTAGAAGGGGATTCGGAGTGGACTGGGCGGCCGCTCGTCGACTTTTGGGTCGACGAGAGGAAAGTCCGGGCTCCACAGGACAGGGTGGTGGGTAACGCCCACCGGCCGCAAGGCCCGGGAAAGTGCAACAGAAAGCAAACCGCCAGTGGGGGCGCAAGCCTCCGCCGGTAAGGGTGAAACGGTGAGGTAAGAGCTCACCAGCAGGCTGGGCGACCAGCCTGGCTAGGCAAACCCCACCGGGAGCAAGGCCAAACAGAGAGGATAAGGGGAAACCGCTTAGCGGGTCGGTCCGGCCCGCAACCACTTTCGGGTAGGCTGCTCGAGGAGCCGAGCAATCGGCTTCCTAGAGAAATGGCCGCTCCCCTGCGGCAGCAACCCTGCCGCAGGGGGACAGAACCCGGCTTATAGGTCCGCTCCGAATCTCTCCTTTTGCGCTGCTGGGGGTTCCGGGGTACTCCCGGAACCATCGAGCTCAGCTTGCCTCTTCCGACATCCCCGCCTCGGCCGGCACCAGCTCGCCGTCGACCACCTGCAGCAGCTTGGAGATGCACAGCTTGTTCATGCTGGTATGACGGTCGTGGGCTTCGGCCCGCAGCGACTCGTGCAGGCTCTTGGGCAGCCGAACCGTGATCACGCGAGTCGGCTCGCGCGGGCCGCCCGGGAGGTCCGAGTCGTTCTCGCGGAGCTTTGCCAGCATCTGCTGGATACGTTGAAACTCGGGGGCTTGCTCAAATTGGGAAAGGGTTTCAGGAGTGTTGTAAACCTGGCGGACGATTCCATCCACGCCTAGCACTTCGCGAAAGAATGTGACCCAGCTGGGCCGTTGACGATAAATCTCGTCAGCAATGCGAAAGACATCTTGTCGTTGCTCGGTCATCTTGAATCTCCTGAAACGGGATGGGCGAAAGACGGTGGCCACGGCTGGCCATCAACGCCCAAGTGTATCCAGCGATCAAGACCAGCACGGATGTCATTTCGTTGATAGCAGTTGCGTCAAGTGCACAAGTTCTGCGCTAGGCTGCTCCGAAAGTGCGCACGACAGGAGTGCACAATAACTGGGCAATGGCGTTTTTCACATGCACCAAGTGTCCAGTGCTAGCACTTGGCGAAAAACTTGAAGATTTTTTTGCGCGGGCCCGCGCGCATCAAAACTCTCATTCCAGGAAAAATGAGAGTTTTGCACGAAATGGATTGAATACGTTGCTTAGGAGAGTTCGGTGCGGACTCGTTCGAGCAGCTTCTTGGTGAGTCGAATGCCTTCGGGCTCAGGCACCTTCGAGCCTTCATATTCCACGCCGATAAAGCCGTGATAGCCGGCGTCAAGCACGATCTTCAACATCTTGCGGTAGTCGGTATGCGTCTCGTTCCCGACCGCGTCGAAGTCGTTGCTCTTGGCACTGACGCCCTTGGCGAAGGGCATCATCTCTTTGACTGCCAGATAGCGGTCGTAGGTATCGAAATTGCCGAAATCGGGCAAAGTCCCGCAATTGGGCAGATTCACTGCCTTAATCACGCCCGAGAGCCATTGGCCGTTTGATGACAGGCCGCCGTGGTTTTCGACGATGACACCGATTCCCATCGGCCGGGCGAATTCGGCCAGCCTGCGCAAGCCATCGGTTGCTAGCTTGGCTTGCTCTTCCGGCGTCCCCTTCGAGTACGCGTTGACCCGGATCGAATGGCAGCCCAGAAACTTCGCCGCCTCGACCCACGGATAGTGCCGCTCGACGGCCTTGGTTCGCCGCTGATCATCAGGATCTCCCAGTTGGCCCTCGTCGTCGATCATGATCAGGACGTTTTTGACTCCCTGGTCGTCCGAGCGGGTCTTCATTTCGGCCAGGTACTTGGGGTCCTTGGCTTTGTCCTTGAAGAACTGATTGACATACTCCACCGCATCGATGCCATATTCAGTGGTGGCCTGCTGGGCGAAATCCAAGTTGCTGAGTTTGCCGGCGAATAGGGCCTTGTGCAGCGACCACTCGGCCAGCGAAATCTTGAACAACGGCGGTTTTTCGTCGGCCATCAAGGGGCGTTGGCCGCAGGCCGCCAAGCCGAGCCCAGCCGTTGCGGCCGCCGATTTTCGCAGGAAACAACGACGATTCAGGGAGCTATCCATGGTTCGAAATCCTGCATTGGGTTGGAACGAGGTCGGTGAGTCTTGAATTGTGCCGCGCGAGGCAACGGCTGGACTGCGAGCGCTGCCAGCAATGTAGTCCAACGGGCGCGCTTCAAGCAATCAAGAATGGCGACTTCGTGAAATCTTACCCAATCATCCGTAACTCCAATGCGCTGGCGTGGTTAGTATTTGACGAGGGGGTCGGTGGCAGGTTAAAATGGCGCCCGCTGGAGTATGCACCCGTTGCCAGGCAATCCCGAAGGGCGTTCGACCTTCAACCTGCGGCCGTTGTTGATTGCGATTTGCACGTCATGACTCGCAATCGTGGGGTGATAAGTTCGATGCCATTGCGCTGGGCGTATCGTCTGGCATTTGGCCGAGGACATGATGAGCGAATCGACCAACAAGCCCGCGCCGGCTGCGCCCTCGGGGTCGGGTTCGGTCCCCCAAAGTGCTAGCGGCGACGGGTCTGGCTCGCACGGGTCGGGCTCGAGACGGTCGGGAGGATCGAGCGACGGTCAGATGACCATCATCTCTTCCCGGGCGCCGGTTCCCAGTCTGGCGTTTGGTCGTAGCGTACCGCCGCTGGAGTCGGGCAGCCTGCTGGAGGGGGAGCGGCTCGGCCAGTTCGTGCTGCAGAAGTTCATTGGCGGCGGCGGCATGGGGGTCGTGTTTCGCGCCTTGGACACGACGCTGAACCGCGAAGTGGCCGTCAAAGTTCTGTCGCGCGATCAGTCGACCGACGACGAAGCGCTGCGCCGCTTTCGCAACGAGGCCCAATCGGCCGCCCGGCTCAATCACGACAACATCGCTCGCGTGCACTATGTGGGCGAGGACCGAGGCGTGCACTACATTGTCTTCGAGTTCATCGAAGGCGTGAACATTCGCGATCTGGTCGAACAGAAAGGACCATTGCCGCTGGTGGAAGCGGTCAGCTTCACCTATCAAATCGCCCAGGCGCTGGCACACGCCAGCCAGCGCGACGTGATTCATCGCGACATCAAGCCGTCGAACGTGCTGATCACTCCGGACGGCAAGGCCAAACTGGTCGACATGGGGCTGGCCCGCTTGAACCAGGTGGCCCAGGCCGACAACGACCTGACGGCCAGCGGCGTCACGTTGGGCACGTTCGACTATATTTCGCCCGAGCAAGCCCGCGATCCGCGCAGCGCCGACGTGCGCAGCGATCTGTATTCGTTGGGCTGTTCGTTCTTTTACATGCTGACCGGCCGGCCTCCGTTTCCGAACGGAACGGTGTTGCAGAAACTTTTGCAGCACCAGGCCGACCATCCGCCCGATCCGCGGGGCGTGCGGCCGGAGCTGCCGGTCGACGTGAGCGGAATCCTGGCGCGGCTGTTGGCCAAGAACCCGGCGCAGCGCTATCAGCAAGCGGACGAATTGATCGCGGCGCTGTCGGCTTTGGGTGAAAAGCTGGGCATGCAGCTCAGCTCGCCGCGAACGATCTGGACGGCTCCGCGCCCTCGCGGTCCGATTGCCCGCTGGCGGCACCACTTGCCGTGGGTCGTGCCGCTGGCCGCGCTGTTTCTGATTGTTTTAGCGCTCGACTTATCGGGCACCGCGGATCGCGGCGAAGACGAAGTCGTCGGAGCGGCCGTATCGCCGGCCGCCACGAGGCCCGCGCCGCTGCGCGATCCGGACGCGGATCGCGCGAAGTCCCACGGGCCAACAACGACCGCGGAACGTCAGGCCACGGCGCCGCCGGCGTCCGACGCGCCGGACACTCGACCGGTCGAGGGCGATGGCGCCGAGGCCACGCCGCCGGCGACGGGCAAGTCGCCGCCGTTGCTCGAGCGCGTGCTCAAGTGGGGCGCCGAGCTGGATTTCGGCAAATTGACGGGCGGCGCAGCGGCCGCCCGCGATTCCGCGCGCGAGTCGCCCCGCAGGACGTACCCGCGCCTGACGCTGCGGCGAATTCGGGCGCGAACTCGCCGCCGGGCGCTGCCGGCTCGCAAGCGTCGTCGAAAAAATCGGTCCCGCCGCGCGAAGGCGTACTCGTTGTCAGCGACAGCGAAACCGGCCCGCATACCTATGCCAGCTTGCACGCGGCGTGCAGCAACGCCAAAAGCGGCGACGTCATCGAACTGCGCTATAGCGGCCGTCGAAAACCGGAAACGCCGATCACGATTTCGAACGTCAAGCTGACGATTCGCGCCGGCCCGCAGTATCAGCCTGTGGTGGTCTTTCGACCCGAGGCAAACCCGGTCAAGTATCCCCCCAGTATGTTGAGCATTGCCGGCGGACAGCTGACGGTGATCGACGTGCATTGGGAGCTGGATCTTCCGCGCGACGTACCTGCCGACCGGGCGCTGTTCGAGGCCCGGCGGGCAGAGTTGCTGCGGTTCGAAAAATGCACGTTCACGATTCGCAATGCAACGCTGGGCCAGACCGCCTACCACGCGGGCGTGGCGTTTTTCGACGTCAAGGCTCCGCCGGGTAGCGGCAACATCGCCATGGATACCGACCCGGCGGACGATCAGGTCGTCAGCATCGAATTGCAGAATTGCCTGGCACGCGGCGAAGCGGCATTCGTGCGCGACAACGACCTGCAACCGCTGCGGCTCACCTGGGACAACGGCCTGCTGGCCACCAGCGAACATTTATTGGTTGCCGACGGGGGGCCGTCGCAGCCACGCCGGATTGGCCACGTGCAACTCAATCTTCGGCACGTGACGGCAATGCTCAACAACGGGCTTGCGCTGTTGACCAACAGCGACGACGCGCCCTACCAGTTGCTGACCGAAATTAACTGTACCGACAGCATCCTGGTATCGACCGCCAAGCCGCCGCTAATCGAACAGCGCGGCACGGACACGACGGAGGAGTACTTGTCGCGGCTGCAATGGAGCGGGGACCACGACTTTTTTGACGGTTTCGAAGTGTTCTGGCAAATCGCCAACGGCACCGCCGAGACCGACTCGCAACAGATGCGCTTCGAGGATTGGCAAAAACTTTGGGCCAGCCGTTCGAAGCTGGCGGCCAACGTGACGATTTCCTGGAGACGTCCGCCCCAGTCGGATCGAGCATTCCACACGCACACACCGCTCGACTATGCGTTGGATGCGACGGCGGCCGACAACCCGGCCATTGGTGGGGCCGGCGACGGCCTCGATGCCGGCTGCGTGAGCAAGCAGTTGAGCGTTCTGCCGCCCGAGGAGCGCACGGAAACCAAAGTCGATCTACGGCCCGCCGCACCGGTGCCGCGCAAGTTGGACGGCTCGTAAGTGGTAAGGTTGCCAGCACGAATCGCGGTCGACGCACGGCATGGACGGCGTTGGCTTGACAGAGCTAAGCCGGCCGATTCTACTAGTTTGCGGTAGCGGACGGCCCACCTGAATTGATCCTGCCTTCGATATCCCCGCGTTAGCCCCCCCTGTTCGCGTGGCATTGCGCGTTGATCCAACATTCCGCTGCCCTGGCAGGCCGCCTTGCATTGGGAGATCTAAATCGATGAAGAAAGTGTTATTGTTGGCCCTATGTGGTTTTGTCGCCGGCAGCCTGCTGGCCCGAGTCAAACCGGTCTTCGCGGTCGATGCTTTCAAGAAGGCGTTCGACGCCAAGTACGTGAAGAAGGAGCCCGGCACGGACGCGGAGAAAAGCCTGACCGCAGCGGTGGAAAAGGTGAAGTGCAACGTGTGCCACGTCGGCAAAACCAAGAAGATGCACAACGAATACGGCAAAGCCCTCAAGGTGCTGCTGAAGAAGAGCGATGCCAAGGATGCCGAGAAGATCAACCAGTCGTTGGATACCGTCGCGGGCATGAAATCCAAGCCCGACAACGCGGCGGCGCCCACGTTCGGCGAATTGATCCAACAAGGCAAATTGCCCGGCGGCGAGGAAGCGCCCGTGGCGGCAGCGGGAAACTAGGCGCTGGCGAAGCTCACCAGCAACCAGATCAAGCAGGCCGCGCCCTCGGGTTCGGCCTGCTTTTTTTACCGCCCGACGGCCGCAACGGCATTCAGCGGGCAGTCGGCTCGTGACAGCGCAGATCGACGTAGTAAACGCCGATGGGGCCGTCGGAACGCTCCAGGGTGCCCTCGACGCGCGCTTGTCCCGCTGCCAAATCCACCGCCGAATAGGTGACGTGATCGGCTGCGGCGGGCAACGGCTGGGTGAATTCCAGCTTGCCGACGCGCAGGCGAGTCGTGCGGGCGGACGCTTGCGCTGGCATTCGCAGGGTAATGTCGTATTTTCCGGCCGCGGCGATTTCGACGTCCCAATAGCCCAAGCCTTTTTCTCCCCAGCCGGCCTGCGGCCCGCGCCAATCTTGCCGGGTCAACGTGACGGGGTTTTCGTGCGTCGTGCCGGCGATGATCCGCGGCGCCGGATAACCGCGCGTGCGGCTCACGTCGTCGAACCACTTTTCATAAGCCGCTTTCATTTCCGCGGCCAACGCGGCGTGCGCGTCGATGATGTTGCGCTGTTCGCCCGGATCGGCCAGCATGTCGTACAAGGCCCAGGCCGGCTTGTATCCCGGCAGGCCTTCTCGACCGGCGGGCTGCACCAGCTTGTATTGCGTCGAGCGGACGGCGCAGGCGCGAAAGCGCTCGGGCTGGTCGCCGCGGTGCCACTGGAAGAACAACTTGCGATCCGGAAGCGCGTCGCGCTGGCCGGTGAGCACGCTCAGCAAGTTCACGCCGTCGAATGCCGCCGCGTCGGGAGGCTTGATATCGCATGCCGCCAACAGCGTGGGGGCGACGTCGATATGCGCTGCCAGGGCGGCAACTTTCGATCCCGCCGCGCATTTACCCGGCCAGCGCACCAGGCACGGCACGCGAATGCCGCCGTCGTGCACGCTCCCCTTCAAATCCTTCAAGATGCCGTTGTAGCGCCTCATCTGCGGTCCATTGTCGGTCAAAAATACGACGATCGTGTCGTCTTCCAGGCCGAGCTGCTTGAGTTTCGCGAACAATCGTCCCAGGTTGTCGTCGATGTTCGTCACCATTGCGTACAGTCTCGCCGTGTCGTCGTCGAGCGGATCACCCTGGTATCGCGGGGCCTGGTATCGCTGGTGGTACTCCGCGGGCACTTGCAAGGGAGTGTGCGGACAGTTGAAGGCCAGGTAAGCGAAAAACGGTTCCTTGGCATGTGCTTCGATGAACCGCATCGTGGCGTCGGTGAACACGTCGCTACAATACCCGTGCGATTTCTCTTCGCGGCCGTTGTGCACGAGCACGGGATCGAAGTAGGTATTGCCCGGCGGGTCGGCCGGCTGTCCGACTCCACCGCCCCGATGGACCAGGGCTTCTTGAAAGCCTTGATCGATGGGCCGCGAGGGATAGTTGTCGCCCAGGTGCCACTTGCCGAAAATGCCGGTTCGATAGCCGGCCGCGGCAAACATTTCCGCCAGCGTCACTTCCTCGGTGGCCATCGTCGAGCGGCCGAGGAACGTGTCGATCGCTCCGGTGCGATAGTTGTAACGACCGGTCATCAGGCTGGCACGCGTTGGCGTGCAGACCGGGCAGACATGGAATTGCGTCAGTTCGACGCTCTGGCCGGCCAGCGCGTCGAGGTGCGGCGTGTGGATTCGCGGATTGCCATGAAAGGCGAAGTCACCCCAACCCTGATCGTCGGTCATGATGAGGACGACATTGGGACGCCTGGCGTTTTCGCCGCAATGCGCGGCACGATTGGGCCAGAAGACGGCACAGGTGACGGCGAGACCGGCAACCAGTGCAATGGTTCCGTGTCGTAAAATTCGAGCGACGTGGCGGCCGTCGCCGACCGACGAGATTTCGCGCCGTCGCATGTGCATGGCAGCCGGTTCGCAAATGATGGTTGATGGGTGATTACCGCACGGCGACGTGCAGTATGCGCCACTGGACCTCCAGGATCAATCCGAAGGCGGTCGCGCGAGGAACCCTCGGGTATGCGAGCCGATTGATTCGGCGCGCAAGCAAACTGAGCCGCCGCTCGATTGCGCGACCGCACTTGGCTGAGAATTTGCCGATCCATGCATTCCGCTGGCCGCACTGAGTGGTTTTAGCCCCTTATCGGCGGCTCGTGCTGGTGCATGCGTCAGCACATTCGACAGCCCATGGATTGTTTCATCTAGCGCGGCGCGTCTGATTCGGATGAAACGCGACTTTGGTCCCTTACGATTTAAGCGCATGTCGGAGTCGTCCCGATAAGCTTCAGCGTAGGAGACAGGCTGTCTGCCGCGTGTTTGATGATGACGAGATGATGACGAGTTGCGAACGCGCTCACGGCTTCGTCCGACCGGGTCACTCACGTGTTCACAGACGGAGCCGGTCGAGAGTCGCAATTGAATTCCCGCCTGCATGATTCACCCGAAGCGGATCGTGCGCAATGCGCCCTGGCGCAGCAGAAGTGCCAGCATCCGCAGCCGCGCACGAGCTTTTCGAGTTGATACCACCATACAACTGCTTGACGCCGGACTCACAGCCCGCGGCGAGGCGGGCCGTTGCCGATAGAACGCCAAAAGTCCAAAACGTGCGAGCGCGGACGCCGCGCACCGATGGTTCTCAAGCGACCGCGCCCTGGTTGGGGTCTTCGCGACTCGAGATGGATTAGGAACCCGCATGCATACCCATCGACTTGGCATCGCCATGGTGAGCGCCGTGGTGTTGGGCATGCTGAAACCGGCGCCGCCCGCCTTGGGACAAGAGGTTCCGCAAGCAACCACGTCCGCCGGCGCGGCCGAGCGTTCCGGGGCGACGACGGGCGGACTGAATCTGGACATGAAGCTGGATGACCTGGTCAAGCAGTCTGTTCTGGTCCCCGCGCTGAGCGCGGTCGTGACCAGCGTCAACCGCCAGGAGAGCACGGTGGGCCGGTCTCCTGCCGCGATCTTCGTGATCACGCCGGAAATGATCAAGCGCAGCGGGGTGCGCAACATTCCCGAAGCGCTGCGCATGGCGCCGGGCATCGACGTGGCCCGGATCAACGCCCACACGTGGGCGATCAGCGCGCGCGGCTTCAACGACCGTTTTGCCAACAAGCTGCTGGTCCAAATTGACCGCCGCATCGTCTATAACGCCACGTTCGGCGGCGTCTATTGGGACGTGCAGGACGTCGTGCTGGCCGACGTGGATCGGATTGAAGTCATTCGGGGACCGGGCACGACCGCGTGGGGCTCCAACGCGGTCAACGGCGTCATCAATATCATTACCAAAAAGGCCAGCGAAACCCAGGGCGCCTTGGTGCAGTCCGGCGGCGGAAACCAGGAACGCGACTTCACCACGACTCGGTACGGCGCCACCACGAAAGAAGGAGTCGCTTGGCGCGTCTTCGGGCAGCAATTCGATCGCAACTCGGGCTGGAGCGACAGCGGAGTCGGAGACTCGTGGCGCGGGCAGCACGGCGGGTTTCGCGCCGACTACACGCCGACCAAACAGGACACAGTGACCCTGCAAGGCGACATTGCCGACATGCACGGCGGTGAACGGATCGACGCATCGATTCCGACTTTTCCGTTTCAGCAAGACGTCAACGACACCGCGCACGGCCCCTCCGGCAACGTGCTCTTTCGATATGGACGCGTATTCGACGCGGAAACGAGCTGGCAATTTCAGACCTATTTCGATCGCTATCAGTACAACACCGCGGTTTTCGCCCAGACTCGAAACACGTATGACGTCGACCTGCAATATCAATTCAGTCCGGCCGAATATCATCAATTCATCTCCGGCGTGCACTATCGCCATAGCCAGGATTATACGGCCGGCAGTTTCTTCGAGAGCTTTACTCCGCCCGCATACCTCACGCAATGGGCCAGCGTCTTCGCGCAGGACACCATGACCCTGACCGAAGATCGTCTGTACTTCACGTTGGGAACGCGGCTCGAGCAAAACACGTTCGGCCACTTTCAAGTCGAGCCCACCGCGCGGCTGTTGTTCTTGCCTGACAAGCGGCAGTCGGCATGGTTGGCCGTCTCAAGGGCCGTCAGAAATCCCACGCGTGCCGACGCTCAGTCCACGCTCAACCAGAACTTGACCCTTGGAGTGCCGGTCTTCTTGAGCATCAACGGGAGCCTGCAAGTCGCTCCGGAAAACCTGATGGCCTATGAGATCGGATACCGGGCGGCGCCCAACGATCAATTCTCTTGGGACATTGCCGGGTTTATCAATGACTACCGAAAGCTCGAGGGCTTGGGACCGATCGGCGCTCCGGTTATCGTGCCTCCGGGGATTGTCTTGCTGCCCGCGACGGTCGTCAATAATACGAGCGCCATCTCTTATGGCTTTGAGACGACGGCGACCTGTCAACTCTCCGAGACGTGGCGTCTTTTCGCCTCGTACAGCCTTTTCGAAATACAAACACAATCTCCGACTGTGAGCACCGCCGGAACGACGAGCCCGCACAATCAGGTGTACGTGCGGTCGTCGTGGGATTTGAAGCGCAACGTGCAATTCGACTTGATCGGCCGATACGTCGACCAAATCGCGGCGCCGAGCGTCCCAGCATATATCGAAATGGATTCTCGGATCGGATGGCAGGCAACCAAGAATCTCGAGTTCAGCGTGGTCGGCCAGAACTTGATCCACAACCACCATTTGGAGTTCGTCGACGTATTCGGCGGGCTGGTGTCGACGGAAGTGCGGCGCGGCTGGTATGCGATGGTCTCTTGGACCTACTGATGGCGCGGTTGGGGGAGTTTGCGTAGGGGTCCAAGAGAGAATGGCGGCATCGCTTGGAGTTTGGATTGTTTGGCGAACCGACTACGGGGCATTCGACGTGATCCGTGACGAGGAAGCACTTCCGATTGGCCGCCCGATGATGCGGGCCCGACCGCTTGCGAAAGCAGGCGTGAAGTCGGCGCGCACGATGGGTGTCTGGCTGCTGGCTTTTGCGATCGCCGTCTGCCTGGCCCCGCGCTGCCTCGCGCAGCAGGGCACCGACGACTCGGTCGTCAACCGCGAGTACCCGCTCAAGGCGCTGTTCTTGTACAACTTTGGCGGTTACGTCGAATGGCCGGCCGACGCGTTCCGCGGCAGCGATGATCCGTTCGTGATCGGCATCTTGGGCTCGGCGCCGTTGGACCAGACCCTGCGCGAGATCGCCGCCACGCGCAAAATCGCGGGCCGGACCATTGTCGTCAAGCGGTTTTCAACCGTGGACCAGGTCACCGCGTGCCAGATCTTGTTCATTGGGCGAGACGTCTCGCCGCAGCAACAGCGCGCCGCGGTCGCGAAATTGAAACACCATCATGTTTTGATCGTGGGCGAGTCCGAAGGTTTTGCCGGCCGGGGGGCCAGCGTGAACTTCTTCGTCGAGTCCAACAAGATCCGCTTCGAAATCAATCTCGATGCGGCCAAAGAAGAGCAGTTGAAGATCAGCGCGAAGCTTTTCAGCGCTGGCGAAGATCGTGCCACACGGCAACTGATCACGAGCTTCGTCAGCAGAGCATCCAGCGATGAAACGGTACAAAGACTTTGCAATCAATACCAAGCTGACGCTGCTCGTGCTCTTGGCCGCCAGCGTGGCCTTGGTGCTTTCATGCATCGCGTTCGTCACGAACGACGTGTCCATGATCCGCTCCTCGACGATCAAGCAGATGTCGGCCTTGGCCGAAGTGCTGGGGTCGAACAGTACGGCAGCGCTGAATTTCCAAGATCCCGATACGGCGACCGAGCTGTTGACCTCGCTGCGCAAACAACCCGCGATCGAGTTTGCCTGCATCTACGATGCCACCGGCCACCCGTTTGCCACGTATCACAATCTCGAAGGCACCTTTCAGCCGCCGCCGGCTCCCAAGGATCTGGGCTATGCGTTCGTCGAAGGTGGCCACTTGGACGTCGTGCACGAGATCGAGCACGACGGACGGCCCATCGGAAAGATTTATTTGCGGGCGAACATGACCGAACTTCAGGAGCAAATGCTGAAGTACGTCAACATCGTGGCCGTGGTGATGATCTGTTCCTTGGGAGCGTCGATCCTGTTGTCATCGCGATTCCAGCGTGTGATCTCGGTGCCGATTTTGAAATTAGCAGAGACCGCGCAGCGCATTTCGGTCGAACGCAATTACAGCATTCGAGTCGTCAAAAGCGCCAATGACGAGCTCGGCACGTTGTACGACGAATTCAACTCGATGCTCGACCAGATTGAGCAAGGCGAAGCGGCCATCCAAGAAGCCCACAACGAATTGGAAATCAAGATCGAACAGCGGACCGCTGAATTGTCGCTGGCAAACAAGGACCTCAGCCGCGAAGTGACCGAGCGGGTACGCGCCGAAAAACGACTGGAAGCCGTTCATCAAGAGCTGATGGACGCCGCGCAACGCGCCGGCATGGCGGAAATCGCCACCGGCGTGTTGCACAACGTCGGCAATGTGCTCAACAGCATCAACGTGTCGGCCACGATTGTGTCCGACCGCATGCGGCAGTCCAAAATAGCCGACTTCACCCGCGCCACCCAATTGATGCAATCTCACGCCAGCGACTTGGGCCCATTTATCACCGCGGACCCGAAGGGGAAGCAATTGCCCGGGTATCTGGCTTTGCTGGCAAACCATTTTGCTGCCGAGCGCGTCGAAATCATAAGCGAGCTGGAGCAGCTGACCGCGAAAATCAGTCACGTCAAAACGATCATTGCCACCCAACAATCCTATGCGGGCGTATCGGGAGTTATCGAAACCGTCGACATCGGCACGACGTTGGACGACGCGATGAAACTCAACATGGCTTCGTTCGATCGTCATCAGATTCACGTTGTCAGAGAATACCAAGACCTTCCGAAAGTCCGACTCGACAAGCAGAAAGTCCTGCAGATCCTGGTCAACCTGCTTAAGAATGCCAAGGACGCGCTTGCCGAGTGCCCGGCGCTGGGGGGCCGCAACCGCACGCTCACCCTGCGGACCTCGCTGGACACGGACGACAGCCTGTTGATCCAGGTGATCGACAACGGAGTGGGCATCCCCCAGGAAAGCCTGACGCGGATCTTCTCGCACGGATTCACCACCAAGAAGCGCGGACACGGGTTCGGCCTGCACAGCTGCGCCAATGCCGCCGACGAATTGGGCGGGTCGCTGAGCGTCCACAGTGAGGGCGTGGGAAAGGGGGCCACGTTCGTTCTTAAACTGCCTTATGAACCGGCTGAAATTCGGGTACCAATATGAACCAAGAAACACCGCGACGTATTCTCCTGATTGACGATCAGGAGTCGATTCACGAGGACTATCGCAAGATTCTGGGCCCTCGGAATCAAGGGGACACGGCCTTGGACCAGGCGGCCGCCGATCTCTTCGACAGCAATCCCCTTGCCGTCACCTGGGAGGGATTCGAGCTTCATTCCGCCTTTCAGGGCGAACAGGGATTCGATCTCGTGCGACAGTCGCTCGAGGATGGGCAACCGTATGCCATGGCCTTCGTCGATATCCGCATGCCACCCGGCTGGGACGGCGTGCAAACGGTCCGCCGAATCTGGGAAGTCGATCCTGAAATACTGATCGTGATCTGTTCGGCCTATTCCGATTACTCGTGGGAAGACCTGGTTGCGCAACTGGGCCGCAACGACCGGTTCTTGATTCTAAAAAAACCGTTCGACAATATCGAGGTTCGGCAGTGTGCCATGGTTTTGTCCGAACGGTGGAGCGTTTCGCGAACGGACGTGCTGACGGGCTTGCTGAACCGTCGGGCCTTTTTCGGGCACGCGAAATTGGAATGGAGCCGTTCGCAGCGTCACGACTTGCCCTTGTCTTGCGCGATCCTCGATCTCGACTACTTCAAGCACATCAACGACGACTTTGGACACTCGGCCGGTGACGTCGTCCTGAAGCTCGTGGCCCAGCAGCTGCAAAAGCACTCTCGCACCAGCGAGTCGGTCTGCCGCTATGGGGGCGAAGAATTCTGCGTGGTTCTGCCGCATACGAACGAAGACGGCGCCGCCATCTGGGCAGAACATGCGCGCCGGCGCTGGCCGCCATGTCCGTCACGATCGGCAACCGGTCCGTCCAGGTAACCGCCAGTTTCGGCGTCGCCCAGCGGTGCGCGGACGACGATCGCGTCGAAACCTTGATCGATCGAGCCGATCGGGCGTTGCTGGCCGCCAAAGATTCCGGACGCAATCGAGTCGTGCGGTCAACATCGCTGGTGACGCAGACCGCCGGTGAATCAAAGGCCGACAGTCATTCCACGGCCGCGGATTCTCGCACGCGGCTCGCTCATAGCGCACAGATGATTGCCCAATCTGCGGCCGAACTTGCCTATTTCGTCTTCAACCATGCTGATGGCAATCCAGCGCCGACCGTTGATCGGGCCAACAAGTTGATGGAAATGATCAACACTTTCTTGTTGAGTGTGAATCAACACAGCGCCGTGACACTCGTCGGAAATGGATTGCCGGCGCAAACGGCCGAGCCGATCGCCCAATCTTCCACGGTCAACGGAATCTAGAGCAGCGAGGTTGCCATGAATCTCGAAGACAATCGCCGCATCCTGGTCATCGATGACAACGAGTCGATCCACGCCGATTTCCGCAAGATCATCGGCTCCGATGGCACGCGCGATGAAACCTTGGACTCCGCCGCGGCAGCATTGTTCGACCACGTACCTTCGGATGGCGCGCCGCGACAAGGATTCGAAATCGATACCGCGCCAGGGTCAGGAAGGGTTGGCACGCGTCGAAGAAAGCATCGGACGGGATCGCCCCTATGCGATGGCCTTTGTCGATATGCGCATGCCGCCCGGCTGGAATGGCATTGAAACAGCGCAAAAGATCTGGCAGGTCGACCCGTGTCTTCAAATTGTCATTTGCACCGCCTATTCCGACTATTCCTGGAGCGAAATGGTCAAGTCGCTCGGCGAGACGGACCGCCTGTTGATACTCAAAAAGCCGTTCGACAATATCGAGGTATGTCAGCTTGCCACGGCTCTGTGCGCAAAGTGGAATCTCGCACGGCAAGCACACCGGACCCTGCACGACCTTCAAGAAATGGTGGGCCTGCAGACCCGTGCCGTCTACAACGCACACGAAGAGACCATTTATCGATTGGTACGGGCATCGTTGTGCCGCGACGAGGAGACCGGAGCGCACATCCGGCGCACGGGACTGTACAGCGAGCTGTTGGCGGCGACTGCCGGTTGGGATTCCGAGCGCGTCGATCAAGTGCGTCTGGCTGCACCGATGCACGACTTGGGAAAAATCGGCATTCCCGACGCCGTACTTCGCAAGCCGGGGCCGCTCACGCCCGAAGAAACCGCCCTCATGCGAACCCACACGTTGATGGGCGCCAATCTGTTGTCGGGCTCCACGTCGCCGGTATTGTGCATGGCACAGGAGATCGCGATGTATCACCACGAGCGCTGGGACGGCACGGGGTATCCGGCGGGATTGGCCGGATTGCAAATCCCCGAGGTCGCGCGGATCGTGGCCATCGTCGACGTCTATGACGCCCTGAGCCACGATCGCGTCTACCGGAAGGAATTGCCGGAAGCCAAGGTCTTGGAGATGATGAGGCAGGGTCGCGCAACGCAATTCGACCCCCGATTGCTCGACATCTTCATGTCCCTGCTACCGGAGATGCGGGCCATCGCGATGGCGGTTCCTGATGAGGCGGAAGCAGACAAGTTGATTCTGCCGATGCGGCCCCCTCGAACCGCGCTGGCTCTCGCCGATGGCTAGCCGTTCGAATTCCGAGGAACGACGGTGATTGCCAAGGTGTCCATGCCGAAGCGCGCCCGACCGAGGACGAGCGAATCAGGGAGGTTCACGATGTAGGGCCGAGCAGATGTGCACGGCGATTTCGTCTCACCGCCAGAGCCGCCTATTTTTTCCGCGTTTCGCGGAAGCACGGGGGCTCCGCTAATGTGAATAGCACGACTTCTTCAGCGGTCGTCGTGCTGATGTCGTGGTGCAGGCTGAGCACCTTGACGCCGGTGATCTCCTCGACCATCGCCTCCATGACGGGTCGCGCGGTCTCGATCAGATGCGTCCGCACTTCCTTGAGCAGATCTCTTCCCTTCGCGGCCGGAAGGGCTTTGACGAGTTGCCTCTCCGCGGCGGTCAAAACGCCATGCAGACGAATCACCAGGCAATCGTTGAACAGGTGGGCGTGTATCTCTTTCGGCCCACGACCCATGTACTCCTGTTCAAATCGATTGATTCCCTCGCAAATCGCGGCTTCGATTTCGCCTTGAGTCTTCATGGGATTCACACAATCGAGTTCGCGGGCGACGCCTCTTCCAGTATGCCCGCTTGATTTTAGCCAGGAATCGCGGACGAAAACAGGTGACGTCAGTCGCACTTGTCCGCGTTATTGCTGGCACTTGGTCGCGCCGAAGGGGCCGTAGCCGTTCCATAAGCCCCCCTTGTAGGCCCCGGCAGGCTGTGGTGATCAGGTTCAAGCATCGAAAGTTGATTGAACAGCGCGGGCAATGCCGACTCTCGGTCTCAATTTGGAGATACCAATTGACGGCACGCGACGAACAAAAGATCAACAAGGCACTTGCGTTTTCAATTTCGAGCGTTATAGTGATCGCGCTCAATCAAGGGAGCAATCCCTGAACTTGAGTGCGGTTGAGTTGAGTCGTCGGAAGACTACATAAAGAGCAAACCGGCTGTGCCGGGAGGCTCGTTAACGAGTAAGCCGACGTGGTGGAAAGCCTTCGGGCGTTCCACCACGTCGGCTTTTTTTTGGTTCTGGTCATCTTTCGAAAGGGCGTCCTCTATGCGTTTTCCTGCCTTGAAATCCCTGTTGTCTTCCAACGTCAAGAAGTCCTCCGCTCGGTCCAGTGCGTCGCGCCGCTTCAGGCCGACCTTTGACATGCTCGAGGATCGTCACATGCTCTCGGCCGTGTTGTGGGTGGATAACAACCCGGCAAATGCCGGGCCGCATCCGCTCGACTTTACGACCATCTCGGCGGCCGTTGGCGCGGCGAGCCCGGGCGACACGATCAAGGTCTCGCCGGGCATCGGGCCGTATGACGAATCGGTGCTGGTCAACAAGCAACTGACGCTCATCGGCGGTCAGATTCGCCTGGCCGGCGAGCATGGCCAGACCATCGTCGAGGTGCCCACCAACGGATTGGCCGGCTTCGATCTGCAAGCCAACGACGTCACGGTCAAGAGTTTCACGGTTCGCCCAGACCCAGCCACGACCACCGACGTCTTCGGCATCGTGACCCACGTTGCCAACTACGGCGAGCAGATCCTCAACAACGTTTTGACCGGGAATACGATCGGATTGTATTTGAACAGCAACGGCGTCAAGAAGGATTCCGTCTCCGGCAATACGTTCGCGTCGAACAATTTCCCCGGCTCGTCCCAGGGCAATGCGATTTACTCCGACCAGGGTTTGAAGAACGCCACGATCTCGAACAATTACTTCAGCGGCGATCAAAACGGCTCCGTCGTGCTGGTCGGCGGCAGCAGCTCGTTCGCTTCGGTGGGAGCGCACTCGAATGTGCAGATACTCTACAACAACATCAACAACGATTCGCCGATCATCGCCGTGAACATGACCAACTCGAGAATCAGCGGCAACTCGATCACCAATCCGTTGCAAGGCACCGGCATCTTTTTCGGCGGCGCGGTAACCAAGACGGAAGTCTCGTGGAACAAGCTCAACGGCAACGCCGGGAGCTTCACGGGCATCAACCTGCGCATCAGCGACGTCGCCAGCGGCGGCGCCTACAACGTGGCCCATACGCCCGGCGGTTTCCCGGTTCCCAACTCGGGCGACAAGATCGTCGGCAACACCATCTACGGCTGGGGCGACAGCGGAATCCGTCTGCGCGACGGCACCAACGGAGTCCTCGTCGCGTGGAACTCGTCCAACAATAACGGCACCGGTGGCGATCCCACGACCGGAGACGGAATCAGCATCGAAGACTCGTACTCCAATACGGTCGCGGGAAACACTACCAACAACAACCGGCGCAACGGCATTTTCCTGACCGATGCGCAGATCAACATGATCACGTGCAATACCGCGAACAACAACGGCGTGGACGGCATCCGACTCGAGAATGGATCCAACGGCAACACGCTGCAGACCAATTCGGCCAACCACAACGGCGAATTCGTCGGGTTCACGGGCAATGGCATCCACCTGATCGATTCGAACGACAACACCATCTACCGCGACACCGCCAAGAGTAATGCGAACGACGGAATCCTGGTGGAGGGCACCTCGGCAGGCAACACCCTGAGGAGGAACTTTGCCAAGTTCAACCTGAACTGGGATCTGGAGGATACGACCGTGGGCGGCACCGGCACGGCCGGAACCGACAACTTCTGGTTCAACAACATCGCCAACAGCCGCAATCCCGCCGGTTTGGGATAGACCATTAACCTGGCACAGTGCCATGGAGGGTTTCGCTGGGCCTGGGATGATGGAGATCATCCCGGGCCCAGTTTGTTGCTGGGAACCCATGCGAATTGTACGAGGAGGAACTTGTGTATCCCGCGCTACGCTATCCGCTGTACCTGATCGCCAGTGACGAGGGAGTGTTGGTGGCGAATACGGGCGGCAAGGATTGCGTTCTGCTGTTCCACCGCAAGGAACTCGCGGAACGCCATATTTCCGAGGCCCAAGTGATGGGACCCCTCTATCCCCTGGCGGTCCCTAACGCAGAGGCATTTCGAAACGGGCTGGAAAGCCTTCCGGCCGACATTACCTGTGCCATTTGGGACGCAACCGTCGTGCCGTGCGCCTTTGTCTACA
The DNA here is from genome assembly GCA_963801675.1 of uncultured Planctomycetia bacterium. GTDB lineage: Bacteria > Planctomycetota > Planctomycetia > Pirellulales > PALSA-1355 > PALSA-1355. The sequence goes on along the minus strand of CAWDFN010000001.1, from coordinate 3,533,761 downwards.
TGGCGTTGGATGACCTTTATCTGGCCCTTGATGAAGGTTAAAGCGCTGGCCACGGGCTGTTTGTCGACCGCGTCGAATGAATTGATTGCGGCGCCCCAAGTGTCGTGCGCGATTTGACTGTCAAGCAAGAGCCCGCGATCCGGTGGCAAACGGGGTACTCGTGGTTCGTCGCTGATGGCAAGCTGCCCGCTACATCGGTGGCCAGCCAGGGCAGAAACGGGCGGCCGAGATCTGCTCTTCGGGGGCCGTTCCGAGCGGAGTTTTCATACGCTGGCCCCCCTGACTGCTAGAATGACTCTGACGTAGCGACGTCGTTCCACCTCTTAAGGCGATTCATGCAACTCTGCAAGACCTGCCGTTCACTGATGATTGGCCAGGAGGCCGCCAAGTCGTTCCCACGCCTCAAGCAACTGCTTCGACATCATGGTGCGGTTCCCGAAACGATAGCGGTGGTGGCGGAATCGCTGGGACCGATGTGCGACAAATGCATGAAAGCCATGGATAAGTCGATTCGCGAAGGGTAGTCGTCCGTTGAAATTCTCCCTGTTGCCGCCTGCGCGCTGGGCGTGCATCGTCAAGAATTCTTGAATTCAAGTTTACTTGAGGGGGGAAACAAGCTATACTTCAACAGTCGGAGGCGAGACTTGCCAAACGGGCAAGACGCTTCCGCCAGACGCGTGTATCTGTCGGACGACTAATCGAAGGGCAACCCAGCCGTGCTGGGAGGCCCGTTAACGAGTAAGCCGACGTGGTGGAATACCTCCGGGTGTTCCGCCACGTCGGCTTTTTTTTGGCGTTTCTCCCGCGAGGAACGACCGTGACTACAAGGAGTTCCCGATGGACAACTCCAATTCAGCAATGGCGAAACAGATTGCCCTGGCGGCGTGCGATTTCGAGCAGCAGCGGACGGGCAACGCGCCCAAGTCAGTAACCGTTGTGTTAAGCGGCGATACGGTGGTAATCACGCTGCACGGCGCCTTTTCGCCTGCGGAGTTGGCTCTGGCCAAGAGCCCGGCGGGCGCCGCTCAGATGCAAGAGTTTCACCGCCAATTATTCGACTACTCCGCAGACTCGCTGCGGCAGGAGATCAAAAGAATCACGGGAGTGGACGTACGCGACGCGGCTGTCGAAGTCGAACCGACGACCGGCACCTTCGTGAAGGCGTTCGCCAGCGGCACGGTTGTGCAAGTGTACCTGCTCGCCGACAGCATAACTGCCGGCACTTGGAGCGGGAATGGACGAGAAGGTCGGGCATGAACACGGAGGTGATATGGTGTTAGTTTTGACGAGAAAAAGCCAAGAATCGGTTGTGGTCGGAGGGTCCGACCGCTTTCAGCGCATTTTGAAAGTCAAAGTTCTCGAAATTCGAGGCGACAAGGTCAAACTGGGTTTCGACGTCGAGGCTGATGTTCCGGTCCATCGGTTGGAGGTGTACGAGCGAATCGTTTCCGAGCGCCGACAAGACCACCACATCGCCTCGACAACTGCGTCGGGAGTCGAAACGCCCGACGTCGTCAGGCCGGGTGAACTACCTGCCGACTGAGGGGGCCAAGTTTGGCCGCGTGCAACAAGGAGATTTGAAATGCTTTCCACAATTTTGATCGTGTTGTTGATGCTGATGCTGCTCGGCGCCTTGCCGACATGGAATCACAGCCAAAGCTGGGGTTATTTTCCCAGTGGCGGACTGGGTTTGGTAGTTGTCGTGCTGGTGGTCCTGGCGCTTGCGGGACGGATCTAAACGCACCGGCCGGTGCATTTTTGAGGATTATCGCAATGCTAAGTCACCTATTCCATGCCCTGCTGGCCGTCTGCCTGGTGAGCGGCACGTGGTGGGCATCCTATTCCGTCTTGCATCCAACGACGGAGGCTGCCGAAAGCCCAGGCTCAGCGGACGAGCCGGTGATCGAGGCTGACGTCATGGATCTGCGGACCGGCGACACTTTTTGGGGGCTTCACCTCGATGGCGTCGTTCCTTGTTCCAGCATTCTGGTCAAGGGAGGGGGCGATCTCGTGACGCTTTCGGGGCAGCACGACCATGACGCACGCTGCATCTACCAGGTGGTGCGCGAAAAGCAAATCAAGCTGCACGGCAACGAATTTCGGCTGCGCGTAGTCGCCCCCGATCAAATACACGTAGAACGCGAACCGGCGTTGAAGGCCGTGGTGGCAAATCGGTGAGGGAGAATTGTACCAGTCGACTTTTGAATACACCGGGCAAGACGCCAGCGGAGATTCTGCATTTCAACAATTTTTACGCAAAGGAGTCACCATCATGGGTGGCAAGACAGACATCGTGAAGGGGCGGATCAAGGAAGCCGCGGGCGCGCTGACCGACAACGACAAGCTGCGCGCCGAAGGCAAGGCGGACCAGGCAATCGGCCAAGTCGAGGTGACCACGCGAAAGGTCGTCGACAAAGTCAAAAAAGCCGCTCGGAAGGCGGTCGACAAAGTCACCGGCCGTTAATGCAAACAGCCCCACGGCAAGCGGAGCCGTCGGGAATTGTCGATGAAGACTCCACACCAGGTAAGAAACGCGAACCGAAATCATCCACGACTAATCGACCTGGCAACCAGAACAGGGGACAGCATGAGTCTCGACCGAGCGACAATGTCTTCGACTCAACTCTACCAATTGGCAGCCCAGGAAGAGATTCCATTGAGCGAAGACGAAAAGGACCGCGTATCGCCCGACTACCTGTTCGTCTTGGCGCTCACCAATAGACTTGGATTGAGCCAGCGCGACAAAAATAGACTCAGACCGTTGCACCTGGCGAACTTGGCGGTCGCGAAAAAGGTGGACCTGAGTGACCAGGACAAAGGCAGACTACCGACGGAGCTTCTCTTTGAGATGTTCGTTCAAGGTTTCGTTGACTTGAGCGAGGGCGAGATGGCTCGCTTCACCGCGGCGCAGTTGCAGCACCTGAAGCGCCTGAAGGAACTGCAGGACTCGTACGCGCAGGCGCCTTGTTCGCATGAAGATCGTGACGGAAGTCAGACGGGCACCTTGCCCCGAATTGTCATGGATGTTCCTTTGAAGAAGTTTTTTGGATGGCCACGACCGCAAAACACGCGCCGAGTACACCCTGCGAGACTGCGGCCTCGGAACACGCCACGGACGCGGATCCGTGTAACTTTGGAAATTCACAATAAATTGAAATCGTTCGGGCCGCGACTCCCGTCAGATCGTATCGACGGTACAGCGACCTCTCATTAGGAGCCCACGAATGGAAACCCTCATGCACACTCCTTTGGTCCTGGCGGCGGCAGGATATTCCCTGATGTACCTGCTCGGCGGCGGTGGACTTTTCGGGGCCTTTGTCATCTTCGTTGTTGCGAAGATGCTGGGAAGATAGCAGTAGTTTCACAAGACACGAATTGACCGTGAACTTCCGGGCAAGTTCACGGACCCAGCCAGGCAGCCCGAAAGACTCTTTCTCCAAATCTGAGGTGACGTATGTTGTGGACCATCTTTCTGATCTTGCTGTTGATGTGGGCTTTGGGACTCGGGTTCGGTGTCGCGGGCAACCTGGTCCACGTTCTCCTGATCGTCGCGCTCGTCGTATTCCTCGTCAACGTTCTTCAGGGACGCCGATCCGCGCTCTAGGACGAGCGCGAGCGCCACAGACAACTGCCCGGATGTACTTATTTTTGCAAAGGATAGTCATGATCAATCAACAAGTCTTGGACGGCAAGTGGCACGAACTGAGCGGCAAGTTGAAGGCAAAGTGGGGCCAGCTCACGGACGACGACCTGCGGACGTTCAACGGGAACGTCGAGCACCTCGTTGGCCGGATTCAGCGTAAGACCGGAGAGACGCGCGAGGCCGTCGAGGAGTTTTTGGACCAGTTGACCGACGAAGGCTCCGACGTCTTTTCGAGCGTGCGCGACAAAGTCGAGGAAACCGCTGCCCAGGCGGCCGACAGCGCCCGAGAAGGTTACGAGGCATTTCGCCAAGGTTATGCCGAGGCGGAAAGAGTCGTGCAACAGCGTCCGGGGCAATCCGTGGCGATTGCATTTGGACTGGGCATGCTCGGGGGCCTTGGCGTGGCCTTGCTGCTTCGTGAGCGGAATCACGAAACGAGGTTTTCGCAAGGTCGAGCCGCGGCCGAGCACTTTGGGCGACAAATGCTGGATGCTTTGGCCGGAATCATGCCTGACTCGCTTACGAAAAAGCCCCGTGGATAAATCACCTCGCGGAGGTGGGCCCGATGTGATGAACCGCCCGTGAATTCAATGAATCCAAAGCCCATTTCGGACGAAATCGAGCGGCAATTGGTCGCCATGCGATGCCTTCTGCAACAGGACGTGCGAGACCTGGCGACCGAGGCCAGGACGTTGGTCGACTGGCGCCACCATTTCCGGGCGCACCCCTGGCTTTACTGTGGAGGAGCGGTTGCGTTGGGATTGATGCTCGTGCCCGGCCGACAGCGGCCGACCGCCGGCGACGACACGAACGATGTTACGCGGCACCGTGAAGCTGCGCATTCCGAGGGAAGTTTTTTGAAAACAATGTTTACTTTGGCGGCGACTACCGCGGTCAGGGAATCCCTCGGCTACTTGATTCAGCGTAGCCGGCGAGATCCTTAATACCAACCGCGTGGACGGTCCGACTGGAGACGCGAGCCGAATACGCAGCGCGAGCCAAGAGTCGAACAATGATCAGATGGATGGGAGAGCAAATGATTGTAGCGCAGCAGGCCATGCATGGGGCATCAGGTGTTGGTCAACCGGTGTCCACACAGCGGCCGGCCGGGCTATTGCATCTCGTACAAGCCGGGATGGCCGCTCACCCCAAGAGAAGCTTATTGGCCGCACTATCATTGGGAGTCCTGCTGGGATGGATCATCAAGCGACATTAATCGACCGTGCACGACCCGATTCTTCGGCCCAGGCTCTGACTCAATCCCTGGCAAGTATCGCGCAGGACATGGTCATGATCGGCGAGCTGCAAGGGCAATTGCTCGCGGCCGACCTGCGAACGTTGCGCCAAGAAACGCTACCCGGGCTTGTAGCGTGGCTAATGGCATGCGTCCTGCTCGTTGCCGCGCTGCCAATAGCGCTCGTCGGCACGGGGTTGTGGCTGGCGGACGTCGCCCAGGTGTCGATGGCCGCCGGGCTACTCTGGGTTGCCCTTGCCGCGACGCTGCTCGCCGCTGGATTGCTACTCGCCGGCTGGCGGCAACTGAAGCGACAACGCGCTGGCTTGCAGCGTTCAGCAAAAGAGTTTCGTGCGAGCCTCGCCGCGATACGGCAGGCCTTATCAAGCCATGCGGGGCGCGCGTCGGAGGACTGACACAACACTTCGTCACCTATAGTCACGGCAACCACACTCCAAAGGAACCCATGCGATGACAACGACAAAGTCTCATCAAAATGCAAAAGCCCATACTGTCCGGTCTGGCCGGCAGGTCGACAGTCCGAAAGAGATTACACACGACGTCGCCGAATACCTGACCGACTATGTCCGGCACAACCCCGGCTATGCGGCGCTGTTTTGCGTCGGCGTGGGGTTTGTGTTGGGTTGGAAACTGAAGCCGTGGTAGCGCGCGATGCGGAATCCTGGCATGGAGCGTCCGCCAACGGAAAGTCTTGCCGATGACACCAGTCTCTACGAATGAGCGCGTTGCACCGTTGGATCGATTTGCCAGATCAGCCTGGATGCTGACGGCAATCGGCGTGGTCGTTGCGGCTCTGTACCTGGCGAAAGGCGTGCTGGTTCCCTTGACGTTGGCCGTGCTTCTGAGCTTCTTGCTGAGCCCGGTGTGCGAATGGCTCGAGCGGCACAAGCTGGGTCGGATCCCGGCGGTGTTGGTGGCCGCAACGCTGGGCTTCGCGGTGCTGGGGATCGCGTCGTGGACCGCGGTCGTTCAAATCGCGCAACTGGTCCCCAAATTGCCCGAGTACCAGACTAATCTACACGCCAAGCTCGATTCGGTGAATGCCTATGCAAGCGCCGCGCTCAGCAAGGCAACCAGAACCGCCGAGGGCATCGGGCAGAACCTCTCGCCATCGGGGCCGGATGATGAGCCTCAAGGGAGTGCCGCTCGACCCTACTCCGTTCGAGTGCTTTCGTCACCAGCAAGCCCCTTGCAAGTCATGGGCGGAACGATCGGCCCTGTGCTCGAATTCCTCGGCTCGGCCGGCATTGTCATGGTGCTGGTGGTGTTCTTCCTGGTCCGGCGCGACGACCTGCGAGATCGCTTCATTCGACTCGTGGGAAATAGTCACGTTACCGTGACTACCCAGATGCTCGAAGACGCGGCCACGCGCGTCAGCCGTTATCTGTCGATGCAATTCCTGATTAACGTCAGCTTTGGCGCCGCGGCCGCCGCGGGCCTGTATTTCATCGGCGTGCCCAACGCCATTCTATGGGGCATCCTGACCACAACCCTGCGATTCATTCCCTATGTTGGCCCGTGTATTGCCGCTGCCATGCCAGTCAGCCTGTCGATGGCCATTTCGACCGGCTGGGCGGCGCCGATCCTGACCATCGGCCTGTTCGCGATTCTGGAGCTCATCAGCAACTACGTCCTCGAGCCTTGGCTGTATGGCAAGAACACCGGCGTGTCCGCCGTGGCGGTCCTGGTGGCGGCCGTCTTCTGGACATGGTTGTGGGGGGTCGTCGGTCTGCTGCTGGCCACTCCACTGACCGTGTGCCTTTTAGTGCTTGGCAAGCACGTTCCACAACTCGCGTTTCTCGACACCTTGCTGGGTAATGAGCCGGTATTCGAGCCCAAGAAGCGCATCTATCAACGGCTTCTGGCGGGCGACCAGGAAGAGGCCACCGAACTGCTGGAGGATCTGCTTGAGCATCAGCCGGCCGTCGAAGTCTATGATCAGGTGCTGATCCCAGCACTGGCCTTGGCCGAGACTCATTGGCATCGGGGTGAGCTGAACGAGGCCCGCCACGACTTCATCTTGGAAAGTTTGAGGGAGATGATTCAGGAACAGGCAGAGCGGCAGCAAGAAAGACAGGCGACAGAGCTGGGCGACGGCGCGAGTACCGCTGCTGCAAGTGGCGGTCCCGCGGCGGCAGCCAGCGAGTCGATGCCATGTATCCTCTGTTTGCCCGCGCGTGACGAGGCCGATGGCATAGCGGCGATGATGCTGGCGCAACTGGGCGAGATTTTGGCATGCCGCGTCGCGGTCGTCTCGGTCGGCGAACCCGTCACCGCGGTAATCGATCTCATCGAGCTTTGCAAACCCGACGCCATATTCATTTCCGCCACGCCCCCAACGGCAACAATCCATGCTCGTTCCGTCGTTCGGCGGCTCCGTCGTCAGTTCCCGGAAATGCCTCTTGTCGTGGGATTGTGGAACGCGCAAGGCGACTTGGATAAAGCAAAGGACCGTATCGGCGGCGGCAAATCGACCTGGGTTGTCCCCACATTGAAAGACGGTCAAGAACAAATCCGCTTGCTCATCCGGCGACTCTCGCCGCGTGCCGCGGGAAAGACGCTACCGGCCGCGCAGGGCGAAGGCCAAGGAATCGTCGCGGGGACCCGCGAGTCGCAGCCGTACGATGAAGGCCCGAAACTTGCGCTGGTTTCGAAATCTGCGTAGACAGATTCGGGTGCAGGTCGAATGGATCAAGTGTCTGAATTGGACATCCGTGATACTCGCAGCCAACGACCAGCCTGCGGACGATCGACCGCCAAGATATGGCTCATTCGATCATTCACCACCGGCAGCCTGCTCAGCCGCGGGACGCCCAACGATGACTCTCTGCCGTCCGGTGGCGACCGTCAATCGAGTCCGATCTCGATGCGCGTGCGAAACGAGCCGCCCGGCGGCAGGATCTGCAAGTGCGGGTCGATCGACTTGTCGCGCAGGGTAAACGGGTCGGGAATCGTGGTATAAGGTTCGATGCACACCGCTTCGCGATGCGGCGGGTTGTATACGACACAGGCGGCAAACTGGTCGTCGAAAGTCATCACCATCGTGCGCTTGCTGGCCGGATCGTGGACTCGGGTGGTGCAGCGATGATTGTCGAATTTCAAGCCGCCGAATACATGATCGAGCTGCATCAAGCCTGCCGACATTCCGCGCGACAGCTCGGCCACCACGCTCGGCGACGTCTGGCGTCCCGTGGGCAGCAGCCCTTCCAATTCCCAACTGTGCTCGACCGGCACGGTCACGCGGCAATCGGCGCCGCTGGCTCCGCCCAAGGGCAGGCGAAAGTAAGGGTGCGTGCCAAACGCGAACGGCAGCGGGCGGGTATCGGGATTCTCGATGGCGTAGTCGGTCACCAGTACGTTGCCGCGTAGCTGATAATCGGCCGTGATGCGAAAATCGGCCGGCCAATGCTCGAGCAGGGCAGGATCGTCGACGGAGGCCTGGAATTGGCCGGTGGCCCGATTGCCCTCGTGGCGGGTCACGCGCCACGGCCGGTTGATCACGAATCCATGGATGGCGTTGCCCTTGCCGTCACCGGCCTCCAAGGCGAACGTTTTTCCGTCGAAGCGAAACGACGTGCCGCGAATCCGACCGGCAAAGGGGAACAGCAGCGGAATGCCGCTGCTGGAAGGACGCGCCTTGCCCGAGAGAAAATCGGGCGAGGTCCACAAGACCTCGATCGGGCGGGGTGAGGCGGGAACCTCGAAGCTATAGCAGTTGAATCCGACGCCGGGCAGGATTTTTGCACGCGCGCCGCCGGGGTCTGAAATGGTAAGGGGTTCTTGCGCCATGGAGTCGTCGCACCTGGGGTGGAAGGAAGGGTTCCATTCGTGTTGCGTTCGTGCCGAGTCGTCGCGCGGCCGCGGGTCGCTCCATTGGAACGCAAGTATCGGCCGATGCAAGTCAAAATCGGGACGCGCCGGCTCGGTCGGTTTAAGGAGAATTTGCCATCGAAGGTGCCGACGGCAACGCGGGGGGCTGGGCGCGCGAGCGGTCCTGCGTTCGGCTGCGCGTGCCTACCATCAGCACCACGACCAGCAGCAGGCCGGCGCTGGTGCGGTAGATTTCTCGCGGCCCAGCGTCGCCCAGAGCGATGCCGGCCAGGCGATGCATCAGCAGCACGGCCAACAGCAACGCGGCCAGGAACAGGCCCGTTGCGATCGGGTCGCCGCCCATCAGAGACTCGCGTGAGGAGTGCGCCATTTCCAGCGTCAGCCACATGCCGCTGGGAATCTGCAACAGCACGGGCGCGAGGCTCAGCAGGGCGCCGCGCTGGACGAGGCGCGAGGCGGCAGCGCGCTGCTGGGGATCGACGGCAAACCGCAGGGCCAAGAGCATCAACAGGACGCCGGCGACGGCCAGCGCGGCTAACCACACGTGGGCCACGCGCGACACCACCTCGGCGTCCAGCAGCAACCGCTGATAGCCGGCCCGATCGAGCGGCTGGGCCGAGCGGCCGGCTCGCGCGCTGACCAGCGAGACGATCGCGAACAGGGCGGGAAAATGGATCAACAGGTTCGTGGCCGCCGCCACGGCCAGTGCGGGGTGCAGGTAACGTCGATTTCGCCAGCGATTCCACAGTCCGACGTACGGACCCATGCACGCGAAGTAGAATACCAATTCGCCCAGCGCGAACCACAGGCGGCTGGTCGGGATCGTCGACAGCGCGGCCAGATAGGACTGATCGTTCAACCACCAGCGTGCGGCCAGCAGCACGACTCCCGAAAGGATGCCGAGGGTCAACGCCCAAATCGACGCTCGGGCCAGCGTCAGGCCGACGCGACCGGCCGTCTGATCGGCATGACGCGTTTGCCGCCATTCGAGCCAGACGCATACCAGCGGGCCGGCCATGGCCACGTCGACCAGCAGCAAATGCAGGCTCAAGATCACGACCAGAACCACGGACACCACGTCGAGACCTCGGCCAGGCGAAAGAATTGGTCCGATGCCAAAGCAAACGTACTGCTACCCCGTCCGACAGGATAGCAGTACGCGACTGCACGGTATAGAAACCCGAGCCCTTGCCTGGCGGGCGTGCTCTCAGCGCTCCATGAGCTTGGCAAGACTGGCCAGAGCCTGGCGGGCGACGTCGATTCCGCCGACGCGATCGGCCAGTTCCTTGGCGGCCACCAGGTGCTCGAGCGACACCGAATGCACCATGGACGCGGCTCCTCGCTTGGGCTGCTGGTTGCGCAACGTGCTGACCTGTGCCGACGAAACGGCGACCCCGCGGGATGCCAACGTGGCAATGATATCGCGCGGACGGGCACTGGCGCCCAACTCGCTCCACGCGGTGCGGATCGCGTCGGCCTTGTTGACGTGCGAGTTGCTTCCGCGACCCTTGCGGGTTTTCTTAGCGCCCGGCTTATGTTTACGTCCGTACTTGATCTTATTGATCAGCGCGTCCGACGACTTCACGCCGCGCTCTTGCAATGCAGCCCTGACTTCCTTGACGGTCGCTTTGGGTTGTTGTTTGAGAATCTCGCGAATCACGTCGCTCTTGTTGGCGCCTTTGGTAACGGATGCTTTACTGGCCAAGGTAGTTCTCTCCCGCGAAAGTATAGAAGTTCGAAACGTGCTAACAGCATAAACACAACACTCAGGTTAGAGAAGTATGTGGCGCCGATTATTTCGATTGAGGAACACGGCGTCGCACCGTGATCCGACTCCGCTATTCCGCGGGTAAAGCCTGTTACTCGTGCGCGTCCTACTTCTATTGGGTGTGGCATGTTTACACCTGGGAAGTAACCCTTTCAGCGGACCGATGGCGCCAAATCGCGGCGATTCGAACGGGCATTAGCCCAGGTGGGCCATTTGCGCGGCGAGCGATCGCGGAGTCGCGGCGCCGGGTTATCGAGCGATTGGCCCGGCGTGTTCGGCGCCCATAGCGGCCAGCCGCGAGCGGTGGGCCGGCGCGCGGGCTCGGCTTGGAAGGCGTGACGTGTTGCGATAGACTGCGCTGACACGCCGGGCGATTAGCTCAGTTGGTTAGAGCGCCACGTTTACACCGTGGATGTCGGGGGTTCGAGTCCCTCATCGCCCACTGTTACCATCGGGAACAACCGAGAAACAGCGGTTTTCGCGGGATTCTCTGCAATCGCTTCCAAGTCATACGGGTCCGTACTTACGCAAACGGCCGCTTTCTGCGTCGGATTCTGCGTCGGCTCTTGCAGTGCCTTTTGGAAGTGCTCGTCGGTCACTTGCAGGTAGTGCTCGCGGGCCACGGCTTGCGAGTTGCCAATCCACTGGCAGACCGCGTGGGCCGGGAAGCGTTCGGCCAGTTCAGTCTGGCACGTGCTTCGCAGGTTCTGAAACAGTTTGGGCCACGGTGTCAGGCCCGACCGGCGGATAATGCGCTCCAGGCGCGTGCGGAAGTTTTTCGCGGCGTCGCGATAGCGGGTGACAACAAACTCTGTTCCTGGCTCAGCCTGCTCCCAAACTGCCTCGAGGTGCGACCGTAGTTCGGGGAACAAGGGTATCACGCGGCTTTCCTTCCCGTCGTGGTGTTCCGTCTTGGGGCTGTGTATCGTAATCCGGCCCCGCTCCCAATCCACGTCGCCCCAGCGTAGGGCCAGGTGCTCCGACGGGCAGCGCAGGCCCCCGAAACGCGAGAGAGCGAACAACAGCCGCCACAGGGCGTCAGGGCACGCGTCCAGCACACGCTGGGCCATTTCTCGAGTAACGAAGAAGTCGCGGGCTCGATTGCCCCGCACCGTAGTCCCCTTCATGTCGGCGAATGGATTCTCGACAATCAGCCTGCGACGCACCGCCGCGCGAAAGAATTGCTTGGCGATGGCACACCGCCGCTTGACCGTGTTTTCCGCCAGACCTTCGCCATTCGGCTCATTTGCGCGGGTCGCCTTCGGGCGGGCCAGATAGCGGCGCCAGCCGTCGGCGTCGCCCTGGGTGACATCTGCCAGCGGTTTGTCGGCCCCGAAGAAATTGACCAAACAGCGACGGGTATGGCCGTAGACAATCGCCGTTGCACCTTTCACGTCCGAGCGGTCAGAAATAAATCCATCAATGAAGGCCCCCAGCATCGCCCGCTCGGCTTCAGCTCGCTTGGAAACCAGCCCATGCGCCGCCAGTTTGGCGTACAGCGTGGCATCAATGCCGCCGAGCCAATCCGCCACTTCGCGATCGATGGAGATCTTGGCGAGGTGGGCCACCACGAGAGCCTCGACTTTGGAATTGATGGCGTCGGCAACTTTCTTGGGTACCCTGCCCAAATAAATTGCGCAACGTTTGCCATCGGCCGCGAAGAGAATTCGCCGATTGCCATTTTTGTTGGTCGAGATGCTGGCCATTTCGGCCCCCCATTTGATTCTGACAGGTCACGTTGCCCTTGCGAGTACACGAGCGACCTGGACCTGGTTCCACGGCTTGCCGCGCCGGGTCGTATGACCCAAACGGTTCAATTCGTCGGCGATCGCCGCTTGCGACAACCCATTGGTTCGCAGTGCAGTCACGACTGGCACAAGGTCGGCGTAGGCGGCATCGGCATTGGCTCGCCGAGCATGTGTGGCCGCAATCGCCCCGCGCTCGCGAGCTGCCTGATCCAGGTTTCGACACTGTCGCAGACTTCCGCCCAACTTTCCGCCGCGGGCCTTGTAGGCGGCCAGGGCCGCCCGTGTGCGCGTGCTGATGGCTTCGGCCTCCGCTTCGGCCACGGCCGCCAGTATGTGCAACGTGAGCTTGTTCGCGGCCGGGTTGTCGACGGCGATGAAGTCTACTTTCGACTCCATCAGGGCCGAAAGAAATGCAACGTTCCGACTGAGACGGTCGAGCTTGGCAACGACAAGACGCGCCTTCGACCGCTTGGCATGGGCCAAGGCGTTCACAAGCTCAGGCCTAGTCGACTTGCGACCCGATTCGACCTCGGTATAGAGCCGGCCGACAACCGCGCCGCACTGAGCCGCGTAGGCGTCGATCGCAGCCTGCTGCGCTTCCAGGCCCAAACCGGAAGCCCCTTGCCCTTTTGTCGAGACCCTTACGTATCCCACAATCTGCCTCACCATCGCTCGTATCCCCCTGTGCTGTTCGTTGCCGATCAACTCCAGGGCTATTTATACATTATCTTGCTCGACCAATCAAGTAAGTGTCTACTTCTTTTTCCGACCATTGGCCATCCTTTTGCGACGCCGCTTGGCACGACCGATGGCATCATGCTGAGCTTGTGCAAACTGCCGATCTTGTTTCGACACCCGACGATCCGCAGAAATCTGTTTCGCACGGGCAGTAACGCCGGCGACGACCTCCGGCTCAAGGGCAACGATTCGGTCGGCCCATCTGTCGAGAGACTTTGTTTCGTCGTTGTGTTTTGGCATGGTTGCAAACGAGCGTTGGAGGGCCGCCTGTCATTGGCAAGATTCGCCGGCCATTGGCACTGACTTCTGCTGTTCAATCCAAGTAACTAGGTCCGCCGGCGAATACAGCACTCGTCTACCGATACGGACGCACGGAATTCTCTTCTCAGCAGTCATCGTCCACAAGGTTTTCTCGGAAATTGACAAGGCCCGGGCGGCGTCGTGCGCCGAAATGAGCATCTTTTGCGATTCGACACGATCGCGGCTTGCATACATCATCGGTGGTCCTTTCGTTTTACTTGACGGCCACGGCTCGCACAGTTCGAGTCAGAACGTCCACTCCCGGATGGTTCGGTCGCCTTCGATTCGATCGGCAGGGTCTTTGCCATCGAGGATGGCCCGGCAGTAGTGGGCAAGGTGCATCAGTCCGATGACCGTTACGCTGAGTCGCGCTTCTCCAACGACGGTTACTAGCCCATCGGACCCAATCGTGATCGTTGCACCAGCCTTTTTGAGACCCTCCATCAATTCTCGCGCGTACTTAAATTGGCCAACGTTGTTGGGGTCAAACGGTGCGTGTGGATCGGTTTTGGGCGGTGTCATCGTCCGCCCATACCGCTCGGAGACAGGATCTCTAAACTCGACCATCATTGCTCCTTTCACGTTTCGATTGTTCACTTCGCCGGCTGGCGATAGGTCGCCCAGTTGCAAAACACGGACAATGCCCCATGGCTCAAACGATCGACGGCTTGCGCGCCGAGTCTGGTTTCAAGTTCGATGCGGTTTTTGACGTTCACCGTGATCCACGTCGGCCGGCCGCGATCGTAGCGGCCGTTCACGATGTCAAGCATCAGTGTGGCCTGAAACTGCGAAAGGTCCCCGAACGGCGGAAGTGGATCGCTCACGCACAACACATCGGGCCGGACAAGAGCAGCGACGAAGGGACCCTCCGGGAGTTCGGCGTCGATACGGTCCCGAGCTTCTCGAAACAGTTCCAATCCGCACCGCCAGGCGACGCGTCGGTTGACTTCGATCGCCGAGCGGACAAGTGCGGCGAGAAGATGGTCCTTTCCGGTCCCGCACGGACCGTACAGGATGACGCTGTCGCCGGATGCGATCCTGTCCGACACGCTGCGGGCATACGCCGCGACGGCAGCCGCGGCCTTCTCGTGGGCCGAAGTCGCGCGTTCAAAATTCTCGAGCGAGCAGGTTGCGTAGCGTGGCCGCGCGCCGAAACACTCTCGCTCAATTTGTTCGCGAAGCTGGGCCATCCTTCGATCGTCCATCTCGCGTTCGAGTTGAGCAACTTTCGCGGTGTGAACGTCCCAGGCCTCTTCGAGTGGTGAAGTTACCATCGCCCGACCACCTCCCCGTCGCCTGTCGCCGCCGCCGGATCGAATTTTTGCCCGGGACCGATCCGGCCGTTGTCTGCGCCATCCGCCGCGTCGTGCCACGTCGATCGATCATCGGCCCAGCGCCCCTGGTTGAGCCATGTGGATGGGTTCGGGCAGAATTTCCCGGCCTTGCCTTTCGGGCTGTTGGCGAACTCGCGTGCAGCAGTCAGGAGCGTCGCGACGGCGGCGACCTTGGTGCCGCCGGTCGACAACTTAATTCGATCGATGGCGTTGGCCCAGGCCTTCTGGGCAGCATCCTTTCCGACGCGCTTCGGGTATGTCGCCCACCAGGTGTCAAACGCATCGTCCGCTTCTGGCTTGGCTTTGCCTGGCTCAGGCATGGCTTGGCTAAGGCTCAGGCAGGCGGCCGGCGGCGGCTTTCGGCTGCCGTTGGCGGCCGGTTTCCGCCGCTGTCGACCAAGCGATTCTTCGGCTGCACCCTGCGCGGCAAGTTTTTCGGCGAAGTGCAGCTCGCGGTCCGCACGCTCATCACGCGACAATTTCACCAGCTTGGGCACACTTCCGTCGGCAAAGAGGTCACCCCGGCGGGCCAAAGTCGCATGGATCGAATCCTCACAGTGGTCTGACCAATCGTGGACGCAAAGCCTGTGCTGATCCGATTCGTCCAGCAGGCCAGCTTCAAGCAAGGCCTTAATCAACTCGGCGGGCGAGCCCTCGTATCGCATTCCCTGGGCAATGTCGGCGTCGGTCCACTTTCCCACGTCGCCAGCGGGCGCGTGCCTCGAAACGAACTGCCACAAACATTCGCAGATTCCGACGGCGAGGCAGTAGCAACAGCCGAGCAGCGCTACTAACCGTTCGATCTTGGGATGGCCAAACGCCATGCGTTTCAAGGTGCACCACCCCGTCGCGAACTGCTCGCGGTTGATTCCGGTTCTGGCAACCAGCCGCGGTCGCGAAGAGCGTCGACGATCCGCGGAAGCATCGCGCTAGGCACGGCTCGCTTGCCAGCAAATCGACCGACGTCGGAAAGGTCGCCATCCGAGAAAAGCCGCTGGATCTTCCAGACCGGCACTCCCAGCAGGCCGGCGATTTCGGCTGTCGTGAAGATTTCGGGCATCGCTTTGGCCTCGCAGTCAGGTTCATTACCTGACTCGATTTCACCAAGCGCGCCCGACCGATGGAAGAATTGCAGCGGTAATCGATAGCGTTTTACAAAGTTCCACGAACCAAGCAATTCGGAAGCTTCCGAGTCGAATCAACGCGAAAAAATCCGCGAAAAACTTACGACGTGCAAATTATGTTGGGTTTTCCATACCGTTTTCAGCGGCCAACTTCTTGTTTTGTTGCTTACGATAGGCTCTCGCCGCCCTAAGATTTGCGGGAACCGGCTTGCCGCCGCGCTTGTTCGTTTCGGCCGCGAACCGTTTGCGGTACGCGGCACACACCTCTTCATCAGTGGCGCCTGCGTTATCGAGCTTAAACTCGGACTCAAACTTGAGCAACCTTCCCCACTTCGGCGGGCGGCCTGACCTGTGCTGTTTGTTGTCCGCCGGAGTCGCCTTCGGCTCTTCGGTCTCGGTTGCCAACGATGTGCGACCATCCTCGATCGGGCAGACCGACTGTTGGAATTCGACCCGCGGCGGTTCAGACAGAGACGCTGTCAGGTCGCCCATTTCATCCTTCAACCGCGTCGCGAGTCGCGACGCCCTGCCTTGTTCGATAGTCCCCGGGACCGTACCAAGCAGGCGAACGGTGCTACAAAGCCGCCGCAGAAGCTCAAACGGTTGCGCAGCGATGTCAAACGAGCTGGGAGCATCCAGCAGCGCCCATGCCCGCTGCAAATTCACGACCATCCGGTCTTCCGATTCCAGGCCTAACTCGCCACGGCCAATCGCCTCAAGACCAGCGACGATCGGCTCGACGATTTCAGCCAGGCGGGACAGATTCAGCGGCACGAGCGGCATCAGAGATCATCCGGACGGGCCCTAACCGCGGCGACAACGCGCCCGGATGATTGAAGGCGGTCGCCGCCGGGGTTAGCTCGTCCAGGTCGGTTTCGAACCCGAGCATGGCCGTCCCGTTATTCGAAGGATTGTACGGGCGCCGATGTTGATCGGCTACCCTTGCCCGTTCGGGCGCGGCCCAAGTTTTGACCGATTCCGCGGGCAGCGGTACCCTGGCGCGTGGTCGTTGAACACTCGGGCCGTTGGGAGAACCGCCATGGACGCGATCGAGACGCGACTGACAAGCCTGGAGCGCGAGAATCGAAAGTTGAAGTGGGGCGTTTGCACGCTGTTGCTGTTGACCGTCGTTGTCGCCTGGCGTCGACCGGCGAACGCAGCGGGCCGCTTCGAAAAACTCGTCGTGCGAGAACTGTCGGCCGTCGACGACGAGGGGCAGGAGTTTTGCAGCATCCGAATTGGCCGAACCGGACCAGGGGTCGATCAATACCCGCTGGTCGAGGTGCGCGGCAAGAATGGCTCCGCCCGGCTGTTGGGCCTCGATGGCGGTGGAATGGTCGAGGTCGAAGGTGGCAAGTGCCATGCGCTGTTGTCAGTGCTGGACGAAGGCGTTGCGAACGTGATTCTGCGCAACGACCAGGCCGAGATTTCCTTGGCGAACAACGGCGACGACGAAAACGGGCGGTATCCACGCCTAATCGTCAGTGACGGGGCTGGGCGCTGGCGCGCTGCTCTGGGCATCGGCGTCGAAGAAGGTGCCGACAGCGCGGCGAGCGTGAGTCTGACGAACCAGAACGGCCGTTCGATCGCTCTCCGCGACGATGGTCGCCTTTATCCCGGTGGCCGTCATTCCCCCTGATCGTCAACGGCCGGCGGCGCGATTTTGCTATCGCACCCAAATCGTGTCCAGCGACGGATTTCGGTACCCATCGGGGCGCCGCAAGAGCAGACGCGAATTTGGAGTCCGAAAGCAAACGCTGGTACGATGGGTGTCGGCGGATCGATGCACGTTCCCGTTTGAAAGGAGTCTCGAATGTTGATGGACCCACAGTTTGCAGTGGATGTTGCGTACCCGGAAGTACTTGTGGCCGACCGTGGCCCCTTCATTTGCTTTTGCAGCTGGTCAAGTCGCCAGGGCGTCCGCCACCGTGTCACTGGCTGGCACTGGCCGCCCTACGTCGTGTCGACGGTGCCGATGTGGAGCGAGTTGCATTGGTTCGACAGCGATCTCCGGGCAAGAACGTTCGCGGATTACACGTTTCAATTCCTGGTGAACTGGCCGGACAGCGGCCAGGGCCACAACTTCGGCGTCCGGTTGTTTTGGAATGGTGAAATGCGACTGGGGAGGATCGGCTCCGCGGGGGCCCGTCTCGCGGGCCTGGTCCGCGGCGAATGACTCACGCGTCCGACGTCGGCGAGTGTGTGTCAGGCGTCGGAAGTAATCCGATCCGGTACCGCCGGTGACGCCGGCTAAGACTGCGAATGGACAACAGCGAGCGTGAAATCACACTGGAGGAAGCAATCGAACTGCTGCCTCGGAATCGAGGCAAACCAGTCGCCCGGGATACGGTCATAAGATGGATGCGAAAGGGATGTCGCGGGGTCAAGTTGGTCGGCCGCAAGAGCGGGCGCCTGTGGTACACGACCCCCGCGGCGATCGAACAATTCCGAAACGACTGCACGCCCAAGTCGGTCGAGACAAAAACGCGAACCCAAACCCTGGCGGCCGCCGAAGCCGCGCAAGAAAAACTGCGGCAGTCCGGATTCTACGGCAATCCGAAAAAGAAAGCCGGCCGCCGTGTCGATTCAAACGACTGAGCGGTGGCCGGCTTTGGTCTGACAGGATGTGGCAGCTTCGATCTAGCCCTGCGAGTCGCGAGAGAAATCGTTGCACTGTGAACACGCCGCCAAGTTCGGCAGGTACGGCTCCAACTGCCGGGGGCCGTACAGTGTGCAACGAAACACCTTGATCTCGACCTCACCCCGACATGTTTGGCACTTTTGCCGGCCCAATTCTTCGGCGTGATGGATGCAGGCAAACAGTTCAGCCGGTGACGGACGTGGAGGCGCATCAGGCGCCGCCGCAGATCCACTGCCACCCCGTTGAGCTGGGCAGTTCCGATGCGCGCAAACTGGGATTGGGAGCCGGCAGAATCGGCATTTGCCCGCTTCGTCGGGCGCACAATCGCCGGGGAAATACTCGCATGCGGCAGTCGTCATAGCATCGTCGCCACAAAGGTGCCGAGATTTGCCGCCGCCGCCGCGCAGCCGAAGGCTTCGATGTACCCGTTGCTACCGCCATACGCCAAATTCAGTGCATTGATCGAGGCCCGGCAGTCCCCGCTCGCCAGCGGCGCGGCCCACGCGGCGTATTGCTCGTTTTGCTGCGGCGAACAACCGGGGCTGTCGTTGCGGGCATACAGGGCCAGATACCGCGTTCCCGAGCTGATGTAGATCGAGGCGTTGAGCCAGTTGATACCCCCGTGGCTCGTGGGCAATTGGTACTTCCAGCAGCAGGGATCCAGGGGCGTCTGCGTTAAAATGAACCTGCCGATGATGTCGAACGCGCTGCCCGGACAGTTCAGATTCGAGTCAAGTTGGAGCTGGCTGCCCACGGAGCCGGAACTACAGAACGTACACGGCAATCCCGGTTGCTTAGGCGGGGGACAGCAGCAGGCATTGCTCAGCGCAAGTTTGCCGTTTACCAGCAGCCACTTGTTTCCTTTGAACATCGCCTTGTACGGCACGGCAACTACTCCACCTACTGGTTATCGACGTGCGTCTGGCTTGCCGCACTGGCGGTGGCCGGCCAACTCTGCCGGACGCGCCGGATTGCTTCTCGGTCGCCTGGAATGTCCACGTTGTTGAAGATGATCATCCGACGGCCTCGTCATATTGCCGTTCCAACGCACTGGGGCGCGACGTGGTGCGCGACAGGGGTCTGCCCGCCCGGTCTTCGACCATGATGTCGAGACGCCGGCTGGCGTCGTTGGCGGCCAATTGCTCGACGGCCGCGACTAACTGCTTCATCTGATCGATGGCGTCATTGAGCGATTGATCGCGGAGCCCAGGCGTCGCACCGCTGCCACTGCTGGGCACACCCGCCGGCTGGCCTGGTGCCGTTGGTAGTTCAGGAATAGCCTCGGATCCTGCAGGGACCGCCGCGCCAGCCGGCCCGGGCACCTCCGCGCCATTGCGAGAGCGGGCTGTGTTTTCACGCTGGGCTTCGATCCATTTTTCCAGGGCCTGAATTTGCCTCTTCTCGTCCTCAGTCATGACGAGCCCGAGATATTCTTCGCGGATTTTGGGTGGGAACAGTTTTAGAAATGGCGTGTCGGTGGGGACGGTCTGCGCCTCCACCCCATACTTCTTGCGGGCCCAGGAAGTGAAACCACCCAATTGACCGCGCTGCAGCGCGTTGGCTCGCAGCTCGCGCTGCGCCTCTTGCGCCACGTCAATCAGCATGGCATCGAGTTCTGGCCCTTCTTTTCCAGACGCCTCCCAACTGGAGAACTTCGACTTCAGGTATTGCGTGGCAAAGTTTCTTTGAACAATATCTCCCAATTCGTTCACCTGCTCGGTGATCACGCCTCGTTTGGCCTGATTCACGTTCGCCCATTCCGCGGCGGCGCGAGCACCTTGGGCGGCGCCGATCTGATCGTGAAGCTTCTGCTGCTCCGACAAAAACTTGCCGGTCAATTGTCGATCGAGAAACTGCCCGGCGGCCGGGCCAATTTGCACTTCTTTCGCCGCCTCGTCAGCCTCTTTTGCCAGATAGCTGTTGGGGCTGATGATGTTTTCGCCCATCTGCCGCAAGCCGGCCTCGCCATGCAGCGCCCCTTCGCCCCAGTGCATGGCCATCGCCAGGTTGCGTTCTTTCGTCCCCGTGTTGAGCGAGCCTTTGAGACGGGCCCGCATCGCCAGGCCAAAATTGTCCTGCGCGTTGATGCGCCTGAGTTTCTCTTGCGGAGTGAGCTTGTCCCAATCCTCGACCGTCGGCAGGTCCTTGGCCCGAAATCCTTTCTCCCACACGTCGCCGTAGGAGGTGCGCAGCGACTCCCAAATGTTGATATCGCCAGTCGCCGCGCGGCGACCCTTGGGGTCCGGCATGTGCCGCGCCACGGCCGCCTGGAAGCCGATGGCCTGTCCCAAATCCTTGGCGCCGCCGTGGATGTAGTGATAGAGAATGGCCCGCGCGTCGAAGGTCGCCAGGTCATGCAAGCTCGTGCTGCGGGCGACGCTCTGCATACTCAACAGCGAGCCGAGGGTCTGGTCGACGTTGGGCTTTTCACCCTTTTGAAGCTGGGCGTTGAGCGTGTCGATCAGCACGCTCAACAACGCGTGCGAGTCCTCGGCAGGCATGTTCTTCTTGCCGGCCAGTTCGGCGACTCGCTGAATCGCGTTTTTTGTCGTCGCCTCATCCAGCCCACCATGCGCACCGAAACCGGTGGCGGCCATCTCGAAGAACGGATCCTGCGTCGGCTGCCGCATGGCTTGCAGGCCCTGGGTCACGAACTTATTCATCGACGCCGGGTCCTGTAGCCAATTCTCCGGCGTGTTCAACAGCATCCGCTGGTAACCGGGCATCCCGCCGACCATTTTCTCCTTGGCCTTGAGTTGCAGTTGCCCAATGCGTTCGAGTTGCGACGAAACCAGCCGCAGGGCCGCGTAGAATCCGGACGTTCCGGCCGTCAATTGCAGGAACGTCGTGTTCACGCGGCCGAGGACCTTGTCCGCCACGCCCCACGCTTCGCCGGCCTGCTTGCCGGCGTTGGTCACCTTCTGGCCGGCAGCCTGGCCGGCGCCGCCCGCCTTGTCGATGGCATTCGCGACGTTCAAAAACGCCTGGATTGCCTCGGCGTGCTTGGCATCAACGATGAAGGTGACTTTCTGGCCCATGGTCTCACTCGATTACTAGAAGGTATCGGAGGTGTCAAAAGAGCCTTCACTCTCTCGCGAGTCGCTCTTTCACGTCGCTGGGCACGTCGAACAGGTCGAGCTGGTCAAGCCAAGTCTGGTCGACTACATGGAACGGCCGTGCCCTGTTGTAAACTCGCAATCCGATGCTGACGCCGCCTGGCCAATTGAGCAGCAGGTGCTGGTCGATCGGATCATGCTCCAATGCGAGCAATACATGCCAGTGTCTCCTGTCGCGTTGCGGCTCCTGGGCCAGTTCATCAAGGCCGTATTGGTTGTATCGCCTTATGGCGCGGAGGGCTTTTGTGAGCGATCGATAGAACCGGTCCGGCTCGAACTCGGAGCAAAAAAAACCTGGCGGTTTGTCAAGCTGGCCTTTGGGCGTCCATGTCGGAGGAACCAGGCATGAATACATCTCGTAGGTCACTGGTGTGACGAATCGAGGGTGTCGAACATTGTGAAAGCACGATGAACTCCCAACGGAGACGACCGCGGCCCAAAATTCGGGTGCCAAATCTACGGGAGCGCGCATCAGCTCATCGGCGTTGAAACGACGCACGGTCCGCAACAGCGGCAATAGCTCCCGACTGTGCTTGGTCAAGCGGTACCCGTTATCCTCAAGGCCGATGACGGGCGGTTTCTCCTCAAGGCTCCGCGGCCGCCACCGTTCCCAGACGTGCCAACAGTCGCTTTGGTGCGCGGCGGTGGGGTTGTACGGTATTTTCGCCTGCACCAGGATCGCGAACCGCATTTCAGGGTCCGCGGGCCCGTCCTGGCCAACAACCCGCTGGTTTGTCTCGTGAGTGTTCATGGCCATCCTTTCCGCGCACGGGCCACCGGTCGACCGCTGCGCAAATGAAACCCGGCACGTGCACTTGTTCCCGCGCGGATAGCTCCGCGCCCGCGGGCCTTGAGAGGCAAGCACCGCTCTTGGCTGACGCGCAAGCGCACGGGCCGGGGTTCGAGTCCAAGATGGATCGCCATTGCTATTGGTGAGCCTGGCAGCCCTGGCAGGGACCGCCGCGCTCGCTTCAGGGAGTTTTGTGTCGATCGCTGGCCGGCGGACCGTTTCGCCCGACGTCGTAGTTATCAATTTGATAACAACTCGGCCATTTTGCCGACCGCCAAAGCCCAGTGTGTGGTGGTGAGTCATCATTTTCTAAAAATTGGGCGACAAGTTCGCTGCTGGGTCGGGGAACCCGCGCGGCCCCTACCCGCCTGCAAAGGACCCAAGATTCCCACCGTCGCGAACCATGCCGACGATCTCAGCGCGGACTGCGGCGGGGAGCGAGTTCCAATGCTCGACCACGAGCGCCAAGCCAGCATCGATTGGAGGTGAATCTGGCAACTGCGCGTCGGATTGCGCGTCGCCTGTTTGAGAACGCCTAGTATTTCCCGTAGAATCGGCTACCGGTTCGAGTCCCTCATCGCCCATTTGCCGCCGCTCCGCAGAGATTTTCGCGGCGCGGAGTCTGCTGACACTCGGGCGAAGTGGTTTTTGGTCGGCTCGCGACGTTGCCACAACCGGCCGTTGCGTCGCGCCGCGAAGCTATCGCCGCGATCAAAACGGTCAAGACTCTTGTTGGCGAAACACCCGGAACACATCCCTGGAGCCGTGAATAATCCGGATGACTTCGATTCCTTGGGAGGCTGATCGATAGAAGATCACGTAGCGGTGTAGGTAGAACGAACGGACGGAAGGACCAAACTCGGGTCGAACTTCCGCGAGCAAGGGTTGCGCGGCGTAGAGGTCCGTTTTTTCCACGATTTCGCGAATGACTTGCGCGGCGGCCCCCGGGCTGCGCTGTTCTCGGCCGATGTAGAGGAAGATGCTTTCGAGATCTTGCTCGGCGGCCGCGGTCCAGACGCCGTTGGCAATTAGTCGCGGATGCCCTCTTCCGCGAGCTTGAGCGTGCAATGCTCGATCAGAGCGTCGACGTCGAGCGGTCGGGCAAGACCTCGGTCGGCCTGTTCTACACCGGTGCGGACGTCGGCCAGCAATTGCTCTTGCCGGGCCTTGAATTCTCCGAACACTCGAAGTGCGTCACGCAGGACTTCGTCTTCGGAGCTATACGCGCCGGCAACGATGTGCTCTTTGACGAGTTTCTCGACATCCGGTGGAATCTGATACCCCATGCTGATTACCTCCTACCGATCAGGATACCATGCCGCCGGGTGATCGGCCAATCGCATCGCTAAGCTGCCAAGTCCGGATGGTCCCAGAGCACGAAACCATCCCTCCCTGAGTGCGTTTGCCGCCGGCTGACAGTGGTGCGGCAGCCGGCAGTGCGGCCCAACGCGAAGCCAGGTAATCAAGTTCTGCGGGATGGGTCGTGAGCTCTTCAGCGAGTGCAGCGCTTTTCGCGGCGCTCGATTGTTGGTTGCGATACAAACTGTTATCCTGTTTGGAGATTGTGAATTTCAGATCGAGTCCCTCATCGCCCACTCGCCGTGGCCCGCAAATGGAGAGGGAAGAAAACGGCTCGGATTGCCAAGAACCGGGGCGCGAAGACGAACACCGATTGTAACGCTCGACGACAACCTCACACGGCCTTCTCATGCGTATCGTCTTTGCCTGTTGTAGCCTGGTTGCCCTGGGTACGTCCTTCGTCCTTGGCGCCGCGGCGGCGGAATTTCCCGCGAATGTCCAAGAGCGCATTGCGAAGGTGGAACAAAGCCTGATCCCCAGCGTGAGGATCCAAGGGCGCGAGCCGTCGAAGCTGAACGAGCGGATGGAGCAATTGCATGTCCCCGGCGTCGGCGTGGCGGTGATCGACAACTACCAGATCGCGTGGGCCAAGGCCTACGGTCTGGCCGATGCCGAGGCCAGCACGTCGGTCACCGTCGATACGCTCTTCCAGGCCGGTTCGGTCAGCAAGCCGGTGGCGGCGCTGGCCGTGCTCAAGCTCGTCGAGCAAGGGGTGCTCGACCTGGACCGCGACGTCAACGAACAACTCAAGTCGTGGAAAGTCCCCGCTAACAAATTCACCCAAAAGCATCCCGTCGACCTGCGCGGCTTGCTGAGCCATACGGCAGGGCTCACCGTGCATGGCTTTCCGGGCTATGCCGTGGGAACGCCGATTCCCACCGTGCCGCAGATCTTGGATGGCGTGAAGCCGGCGAATACTCAGCCGGTACGCGTCAACAAGGTGCCGGGCAACGGCTTTCGCTATGCCGGCGGCGGAACGACGATCGCGCAGCTGCTGCTTGTCGACGTTACTGGCCGGCCGTTTCCCGAACTGCTCCGCGACACCGTGCTCGAGCCGCTGGGCATGTCGGCGAGCACCTACGAACAGCCGCTGCCCGAGCGGTTGTGGTCGCGCGCCGCAACCGGCCACAAAGGGGACGCCAAACCCGTCGACGGCCGATGGCACGTTTATCCCGAGATGGCGGCGGCCGGAATGTGGACCACGCCGTCGGACGTCGCGCGCTACGCGATCGAGATTCAACTCGCGCACCAGAGCAAGTCGCACAAGGTGCTCAGCCATGAGATGGTCGAACGCATGTTGACGCCCCAAGGCGGCGGACCCGTGGGGCTTGGTCCGTTCCTCGAAGGCGAAGCCGCCTCGAAGCGATTCTCGCACGGTGGCAGTGACGAAGGCTTTATCTGCCAATTCGTGGCTTACGTGGACCGTGGACAGGGGGCCGTCGTCATGACGAATTCCGACGCCGGCGGCACCATTGCCCGCGAGGTGGTCAACGCGATCGCGTCGGTCTACGGCTGGCCCGACTATCTGGAGCCCGCGCGCGAGGCGGCCAAAGTCGATCCCCAAGTCGTTGATCGCTACCTGGGAGACTACGACCTGGGCTTGATGGGCGGCGTGAAGATCCAGCGGGACCAAGATCGAGTTGTCGCCAAACCATCGTTCGGCGGCGAGCTGGAATTGTTCATGGGGTCGGACACCGATTTCTTTACCGAGGATCCGGGCGTCACCGGCAAGTTCGTTGTCGATGACCAAGGCAACGTCAAGGAAGTCATCGTCCAATTTGCCGGCCAAACCCTGAAGGCCAAGCGGACCAAGTGACGACGCCGACGGCCGTTCATCGGCGAAATCGGTGCGGCGGCACGAGGCACGACTTCCGCGCTTGGCATCTCGTCGATCGACTCGCCGGCTCAACGCCCAAACGAGAAGGAAAATCCGGGGCTGGCGTAGCCGAAACCGACCGCCGGGTAGGGCGCGACCGGGTATGCCGGGGCCGGGTAATAGACCGGGGGCGGATAGTACGCCGGAACGTAAGGCCGATACGCGCCGTAGTAGTAGGGTGCATATCCGCCGGCATAAAAGCCTACCCGGTATCCGCCGTGATGGCCCCCGTGGTGGCCACCATGATGACCGTTGGCCATGGCCGACGTGCCGGCGAACAGTAAGACCGCCACGGTAACCAGTCCTAGTACGACGCGTTTCATCGCCTGCTCCCTTGCTTGAAGAAACCGCATGGTCTTTTCGTTGCGGCGGGCTTCTTCCGCCCGACTTTTTCCCTGCCGCATCATCCATGTGCAGTTCGCGTGCCAATGCGTTCGGCAATCGTGCAAGCACCGGAAAACCAGGAGGTTAAGTGCCGTGTCGCGCGAAGTGCGGCCGATGGCCGGCGCGGCAATTGTCGTCGAATTGAGTTCAGCAGCGGTCGATGTGACGTAGCCGGAGAGCTGCGCCGAACTGGCCGGAGGCCAATCGATTGCGATTGACGCGCGCGACGGCGTCTGGGATTCGACCGTAGCGGTGGCGCGGGTTATGTCAGCTGCCGCACCACGTCGAGAACCGTGGTATAGAGCATCAACAGCAGCAACAGCGCCAGGCCCGCGATGGCAAAGCCGGTGTGCAAGCGTGCCGCGCGGGGATGTAATTTTTCCAACAGGCAACAGAGGATTTTTCCACCGTCCAAGGGTGCCACCGGCAGCAGGTTGAAAATCGCCAGATTGAGGTTCAGCATGATCGCGAACTTCAGGGCGTTCTCCAGGCCGCTACCGACGAACGACTTTCCCACCGCCACGATGCCGATGATGCCCGAGAGCTGATCGGGGTGCAGAAAAATCGTCGGCAGCACCGTCACGATGTGCCACGACTGCTGGGCCACCTGAATCCAGGGCTGAACGAAAATCGCCCGGAGCGAGAATTCGTCGGTAAGGCCGTTGAGCATTGCCAAGAGCATGCCGGCCAGGACAAAATTGGCGGCCGGCCCGCCGAGCCACATCACGATGCGCCGCCACGCGGGAATGCTGAAGAACGCTTCCTCGGATTCGAACGCCGGCAGCACATAACCGCCCAGCGGCACCGCCGACAAGCAGTATTCGACTCCACGTTTGCGCCGCGACCACAACACCGGTCCGAAGCCGACCGAAAACCGCGCCACCGGAATGCCGACGCTCCAGGAAGCCAACAGGTGTCCCAGCTCGTGGAAGAAGATCAAGAAACCGATGACCAGAATCGTTGTCACATAACTCATCGCGCGCTACTCCGTGTAGTTGAAAATGGGGCGACACCATTGCGCCATCCCGTCTTACATCACATCCAGTAGTGATCTTAAATGCCGCGGCCAGAGCACGCAAACGCGATATCGGCCGCGCCGGCTGCTATCGCCACGGACTGGCGATCAACGGTTATTCGTATTATTCGCCGGTTGGATCGAATTCTTGAGTCGGCCGTAACAGCAAGGCGGGGGGCAGCCGCGTGGCGCGGCCTTCGCGATTGATCGAGGCCAGGATGCTGCGCCCCTCGGCCAGCAGCGTGTCGCCGCGAAAGACACGATATTCGTGGACCACGCGCGCCCGCGGGCTTCGACGACGGTGGTCCGCAGCCGCAACAGATCGTCGTAGTTGGCCGGCTGATAGTATTGGCAGGTGATTTGGGAAACCACGAGCATCCAGCCTTCGCTTTCGATCTGACGATAGTTGTAACCCGCGGCGCGCAACAATTCGGTGCGGCCCAGTTCGAAGTAGGTGAAATAGTTGGCGTGGTGCAACCGGCCCTGGCCGTCGGTTTCCTGGTAACGAACGCGAACCTCGATCTCGTGTTCTTGGAGCATGGCGCACGGCGCATCGGGCGAGCATGGTGAGTGTTGGGGAGGTATTCAATCTTAGAAGGATTGACGAGCGCGACCAACCCGCGTTTTCTCCCAAGGCCGCTGGAAGGCGCCAATTACTCTACCGGGAGCGCGACGAGCACCGCCCCGCGTGGCCAACACGTTGACGGAAGGACTTCCATTCCTTATAGTTAGGCAGTTTGCGCCAGTGCCGGGGAGGCGACGATCGGGTCAGCCGCCACCCAAGGAGCTCGCATCCGGAGCGATGATTCGCATGAGTTTCGGTGAAGGGACTGGAATCGGATTCTCGACCATGCGGGGGAGGAACTATCCCTCGATTCGCCAGTTCACCGTGTTCATGGAGAATCGGGTCGGCCAACTGCTGGAAGTCATCCGGCGGTTCGAGGGCAGCAAGGTTCGCATCGTGGCCCTCTCGATCAACGACTCGTCGGAATGCGCGTTCGTTCGATTTCTGCTGAGCCATCCGGAACAGGGCCGCGAGATTCTTGAGCGGGCCGGCCTGGCGCTGATCGAAAGCGACCTGATCGGCGTCGAGTTGCCGACCGGCAATCAACCGCTGTTGCAGGTCTGCACGGCGCTGTTGCAAGCCGAAGTCAACATCATCCAGGCCTATCCCCTGCTGGTCCGACCGCACGGGCGCCCCGCGGTGGCGTTGATGGTCGACAATATCGAGATGGGCCTGGAAACGCTCGACACCAAGGGTTTTTCGATGATCACCGAGGCGGACCTGGCCGAGAGCGAGTGAGTTGGCAAAAGGATGAAGGCGGAAGGATGAAGGATGAAAAAGGAATGCAATTGAATTCCTTCTCTTCTTGGTGCCTTGGTGGTTTAATATTCCTCGTCAGCGGCCTGAAGGTGTGATCCGTCGCACCAACCGCTTACTACCACTTCACTCGGCCACGAGTTCGGAGACGAATTCGACTTTGGGCTGGCTGCCGCGGCCGGCGGCGGTGAAATACTCGGTGACGTAGCGCTGGCGCTCTTTGCGGTTCTCGGGGTTCTTGAAGTTGTCCCCTTTTTGCAGAATCGGGCGCACCTCGTCGATGCCGCCGAAGGAGCGCACGCCGGCCGGCTGGCAGGGGAACCAGTGTCCCCGCCCTTCGTCGTCGTCGAGATAGAACTCGGCGTAGCAGTGGCCGTGGACGAAGACCGTGCGGGCGGGAATTTTTTGCGCGGCACATGGCGATGAACAGCGACGTCAGTTCGTCCGCGCCCCCCTCTTTTTCATACAGGGCCCGCGCGGCGCCTTTCAGTTCGCCGTTCTTGTAGATCACGTGCTCGCGAGCCCAGTCGTAGATCGCTTCGGCTTTCTTCCAATCGGTGTCGGCGTCGGCGACCGCTTCCTTGGCGGCGGCGACGATCTTGGGATGGCGACTTTCGATGTAGGGGCTGGTGCCCAGGTCGAGATTCGTCGCGCGGTCGACCTTTTTGGGAATTTTGTAAATGCTGGTGTCGGCCGGCGCTGCGAGTACGTTGCGCGTGACCTCGAAGGTGACCAGCGCCTTGGCTTCCTGGCCGGCGAGCAGCTGGGGAATTTCGACGACCATCTGCTTGAGTCCGCCGCCGCCGGTGATATTCCGGTATGTCAAGCCTTTGACCGACGGCGAAACGTCCTCGTTGACGATGCTCACGCGCTGCTCGGGCCATTCGGTGGGCACGGGCGCCGTGGCGACGATGTGGTGCACGACGGCGTTACCGGCTTTGACGATCAGCCCGACGCGAATTCGCACGGTCGACTGTCGATCGAGCCTGGCGCCCTTGTCGGCAGTCTGTTCTTTGAATTGGGCCAGTGCCGCGGCGGGAAGCAGCGAAAGAAACAGGCCTACAAGAAACGTGCGCACGGTGAGCGACCTTGATGCGAAGGGCGGCATCCGTGCAAGGTTTGGCCAGCGCGGCGAACGATGCGCCGGGCGGCTGCGTACCTTTTAGTCTAGTCCGAAATTCCCGCGGTTCACCAGGGAAATGGACGCAGGGAGGGCAAATCGTGGCCAGCAGCCGCACCCACCCGATTGTCCACCGCGAGCGGCCGTTGTGAAGGAGAGTCAACGGCTAGCTCGCGATGGACTTTGAGTGCAGCGAATGCGAGCGGTTTATTGGGGCGTCGAATACGCCTCGGGGCCGCCGGGCATCACGGTAGGCACGCCGGCGGGCGGCATGGACAAGCTGGGCACGGTCGTGACCACTCCCGGCGTGCCGTATGGCGCGCCATACGTCTCGACGGTGCCACCGGCACACGGCGAAACCGGAGCGCAAGGCGATGCCGGAACGCAGGGACGGTAGTTGGGCGCACGCTGGCGCGAACAGCAGGCGGAACAGGCCGCCAAAACAGTTAAAGTCGACAAAACGAGAAGCCTCTTCATGGCTCGTATCTCCATCGTCGTATACGGGGCCCATGGCGAGGGCTGTGGGAGTCGCTGCAACTCTACAACGCGCGGAGCGATGTGCAAGCGCGCGCGGTTGACTTTTCGCTCGGCGTTGAAATTTCGCCACGCGTACGTCGAAAAGGTGCTACATTTTACGTAACTCGCGCCGGATGCTTGCAAACTTTCGCCCGCATGAACGATCGTCGTTTTCCGCGCGTTGCGCGCCGCCTTCACCCTGACACGCCAGCTTGGAACCATGCACTCGATTCATTCGCGCCAGCGCGCGCCGTGGGCGGATCGCTCGCCTGGATCGTCGCATTGTGCACCGTATGTCTTTCCGGCGCCGGCGCGCGCGGACGAATCCGCGGTTTGCGCCGGTCCGACGGCGGCGTGCTGTCCACAACCAAGGCCGCAGGATGAAGTGTGGCTGGTCAGCAGTCGCGGCCTGGGCTGCGACGGTCTGGCGAAACAGGTCGACAAACTGCAATTCTGGCACTACGATCGCGAGCGATCCTGGGTCAAGACCGGCCTCGGAGAACTGCTGGCCAGCGATGACCCGCAAGTTACGACCGTGGTTTTCCTGCACGGCAATCGCATTTCGCACGAAGAGGCATTTACCAAGGGTTGGAACGCTTACCGCGTGGCGGTGCGCCAGGCCTCGGAGCGGCCGGTTCGATTCGTGATCTGGTCATGGCCCAGCGAAGCAGTGCGCGGGCCGGTCAATGACGCGCGCGTCAAGGCGGCGCGCACCAACCCGGCCGGCTACTTCCTCGCCTGGCTGCTGGATCAACTGAATCCCGACGTGCCGGTGTGCCTGTGGGGACACAGTTTTGGAGCGCACGTGGCCACCGGCGCCCTGCATTTGCTCGGAGGCGGGGCGATCGGCGGGCACAAGTTCGATGAGCGGGTCCATCCCGCGCGCAGCCGATGCAGGCGGTCCTGCTGGCCGCGGCGATCGACAACGACTGGCTTTGTCCGGGGCACTGCCACGGCCGGGCGATGTCGCAATTGGCGAGCCTGTTGTTGGTCAACAACGGCTGCGACGCGCTGTTGAAGCGCTACCGTCTGTTGTACTGCCGGCGCAGTTGCGCCGCGGCGCTGGGGTACACGGGTCTGTGCAATTGTTTGCCGGCCGAGGACTGGACAAAAGTGGCGCAGGTCGACGCCTGCTGCCACGTCGGCCGCAGACACACGTTCGACGGATATATCTGCTCGGTAGACCTGATGGCGCGGATGCGGCCGTATCTGATGTTCGAAGGGGGCACGCCGACGAAGGTTACCATGGAGTTGGGACTGGCAACGGCGGACAGCGCCACCGAGGAAGTGGCCCTGGCGCCGGTGCCGCTCGATTAGAAGGCTCGGTGATCGGGCTGGTTCCACCGAGCGAACTTTACCCGGCAGGGCCGCTGGAGTGAAACACGCATGCAGCAGGCCAACTGGGGCGGAATCGCCGCCGCGAGCGGCCTGTATGCGCTGTTTCTGCTGGTGGGCTGGTGGGCTTCGCGGCGGATCAAACTCGGCACGGCCGCCGAATTGTTGCTGGCCGGCCGCGCCATGCCTTTCTGGATGGCCACGCTCACGATGGCGGCCACCTGGATCGACGGCGGCTACTTGCTGGGCACGGCCGAAGGCGTGTTTTCGAGCCTGGCGTCGGGCTGGCAAGGGGGCGTCTGTTTCGGCCTCAGCCTGGTTTTGGGCGGCATCATTTTCGCGCGCCGCATGCGGCAGCTCGAATTCGTCACGCTGGTCGATCCGTTTGCCGCGCGATTCGGCAAACGCTGGGCCGCCGTGTTGTCCGTACCTGCGATGTGCGGCGAGGTATTTTGGAGCGCCGAGCTGCTGGTGGCCATTGGCGCCACGTTCGGCGTGATCCTGGGCGTCAACCTGACCGCCGCGATTCTCATTTCGGCCGCAGTGGTGACCTGCTACACCACGCTGGGCGGAATGTGGAGCGTCGGTTACACCGACACGCTGCAATTCATGCTGATTCCCATCGGCCTGTTTCTCGTTCTGCCGTTCGCGCTCGACGCCGCCGGCGGACTCGATGCTTGCTGGCGGCAATACGTCGACACGCAAGGCAATGCCGCGCTGGCAGTGCCGCCGTTGGTGGCCGACGGATATTGGACGGCGCCGCGCATTGTCGGCTGGTGGGATCTGTCGATCATGCTGGTCTTCGGCGGCATCCCCTGGAATTGTTACTTTCAGCGCATTCAAGCGTGCCAATCGCCGGCCAAGGCCCAGTGGCATTCAATCGCGGCCGGCATGATTACGATCGTCATGACGGTTCCGCCGCTGCTGTTGGGCCTGGCGGCGTTCGGCTTCGACGGTTGGACGCCCGCGGCCCGCGAACAACTGGCCGCCGCGCCGTCGATGGCGTTGCCCTTGCTGCTTGAGCAGGCCACGCCGCGGGCCGTGGCCGTCATGGGCCTGATCGCAATCGTCGGCGCGGTGACTTCGAGCTTCAGCGCGTCGGTCCTGTCGGCCGGCTCGATGGTCAGTTGGAACGTGGTTCGCGAGTTGATGGCGCCCGACATCTCGGCGAAGTCGATGCGGCGAATCATCCGCGGTTCGATCGTTGTCTTGGGGACTTTGGCCGCCATGCTGGCGCTGCGCGTGCAGAGCGTGCAGCAACTATGGTTTTTCACGAGCGACCTGGTGTTCGTGCTGCTGTTTCCGCAACTGGTCTATGCGCTGTTCGACCCGCGCGCCAACCGCAGCGGATCGATCGTGGCATTTTGCGTTTCGCTGGTGCTGCGTTTGGGGCCGGGCGAGCCGATCCTGGCGGTGCCGGCCTGGCTGCCGTATCCCCAGTGGTTCGAATCGCCGGGGCATGGTAACTTGTTTCCGGTGCGGACCTTCGCGGCGCTGGCCGGATTGGCGCTGCTGCCGCTCGTATCGCGGTTGACGGCGCGCTGGGATCCGCCCCGCCCGCTGACGAGCGGGCCTTTCGATGGATCGAACCGAGGCATCGCGTGAACGATCGGCAGTTCGATTCGCAAGCGAGGATTGCGTCTAGACGACGGCATCTGGCCTGGATCGCGCATGGGTACACGGCCCTGGGGTTGGTACTGGCCGCGGGCATCGCGGTGTGCATCGTGCGGGGCGACGCCGAGGGATTTCGCTGGGCCTTTGCATTGATGCTGTGCGCCTGTTTGATCGATGCCACCGACGGCTCCCTGGCGCGCCGCTTGCGCGTCAAGGAGGTGCTGCCGAACTTCGACGGGGCGAAGCTCGACGACTTGATCGATTTTCTCACGTTCACGTCGCTGCCGCTGCTGCTGGTATGGCGAGCGGGGCTGCTGCCCGCGGGTGCCGAGTGGGTGCTGGTCGTGGCGCTGGTAGCCAGCGGCTACGGATTTTGCCAGGTGCCGGCCAAGACGACCGATGGGTATTTCATCGGCTTTCCGTCGTATTGGAACATCGTGGCCTTTTACCTGTACGTGCTGCAATTCCCCGGCTGGATCGCGGCGGCCATCGTGCTCGCGCTGGCCCTGTTGACGTTCGTGCCGAGTTACTACTTGTACCCCAGCCGAGGCGCCACGCTCGGCCGGCTTACCAATTTCCTGGGTGGCGTGTGGGTCGTGTTGCTGGCGTGGATCTTGTGGGATCTGCCAAGCCAACTCGTCGCTGACGGCGTCGTCGCAAACAGCGTCGTTGCAAACAGCGCCGGCGCCAGCCGCGACCATTCGCTGGCGCTGCTCTCGCTGTTCTATCCGGCCTACTACATGGCCGTCTCGTGGGGCATCACCGTCGACCGTTGGCGGCGCCATCGAGGGCGTACAGGTCAACCGTAATCGAGCGGCCTATTCCAGCGACAGATCGGCCAGGATGCGATCGAGCCAATCGTGGTCCAAAGCCACAACGTCGGCGACGTGATCGGCCTTGGCTAGAATCGACCGTGGTGGCGCGCGGTGCTCGTTGGCCAGGTGCTGGAAGTAGGCGGCGGTCGCCGCGCGCCGGGAATCGATGTCCTGCAAGCGGGCGGCAATCCAAGACGGCAATGGACTCGACGAACCGCCCGAGGTGCCGGGCGCCGACGTCACGGTCAGGGCCGATGCCACGCCACTGTCGCCACCGGCACCGCCGGCCGCACTTGCCGCCGGAGCGGCGTCGATGCCGCCACCACTGCCCGCAATGTCGCCGCTCCCAACCGGGGCCATCGCGCCGGCGCTGAGATTGATGCGGACGATCGAGGCCACGTTCGCCAAGGCCAAGGACGAGTCGGTGCCGTTGACCACCTTGCTGCGATTGTGGTCGCGGGTGTTGGTGATCGACGCCGCGCCCGTGGGATTGGCCAGAACGTTCGCCGAGTCCGCACCGGAGGTGGCGAAATTGAGGTTCGAGTCGCCGATCAAGTTGCCCCAGAAGAACACGTCGGTGGCGGCCAGGCCGGTGTGGCTGGTGTTCAAAACCTCGACTTCCAGCCAAGCCTTCTTGACCGCGTTGGCGCCCCACAAGATTTCGACGCGGTCCGAACTGCTGACGCCGGCGCCGGTGCGCACGGTGATCGCAATCGGAGCCGGCGCGGTGGCCCAGCCGCTGGGCGTGTTGTCGTTGCCAGTCTTGAAGATGAAGTCGCTGGCGTCGATCGACGTATGCGCCGGGACCCAGCAGATCGACCATCACGCCGTTGATGCCACGGCTGAAGGTCGACAGGGCCGAACTTGAGGCCGAGCCGCTGCCGGCAATGTAGGCCGTCTTATCCGTGGCGATCGCCGAGTCGTCGCCGGTCGTGACCGTATCGGCGCCGCCGTCCCAGGTCGACTGGTTGTAGAACAATTGACGAGCGGTGACGTCGCTGGCGACCACAACTCCCTCAGGTGCGACGACCCACGGTTCAATACCGTGGATTCCATCATTTGCCGAAAAGAACAACGTGCCATTGACGTTCGTCAGATATCGCGAGCTGGAGCCCGCACTGCCGGAATTGATATCCTTGAACAGTACGGTTCCGGCATTGGTGCCGTCGCTTTTCCAGAGCTCGAAGCCGTTGGTGGCGTCGTTGGCCGAAAAGAACAGCGAGCCGTTGACGTTCGTCAGATATTGGGGCAAGGAGTCCCCGCTGCCGGAACGAATATCCATGACCAGAACGGTCCCGGCGCTCGAGCCGTCGCTTTTCCAGAGCTCGACGCCGCTGGTGCCGTCGTTGGCCCGAAAGAACAGCGTGCCATTGACGTTGGTCAGTTGTAAGGGTTGGGAGCTCGTGCCGCTGGGATTAATATCCTTGACTAGCACGGTTCCGCCGTTGCTGCCGTCGCTCTTCCACTGCTCGACGCCGCTGGTGCCGTCGTTGGCCTGAAAGAACAGCGTGCCATTGACGTTCGTCAGGCGGTCGGGATAGGAATCCGCGCTGCCGGGTTTAATATCCTTAACCATGACGGTCCCGACGCTCGTGCCGTTGCTCTTCCACAACTCGTAGCCGTTGGTGCCGTCGTTGGCCTGAAAGAACAGCGTGCCATTGACGTTTGTCAGAAATCCGGGTCCGTAGTACGACGTGTCGGGATTAATGTCCTTGACCATGACGGTCCCGACGCTCGTGCCGTCGCTCTTCCACAGCTCGTAACCGTTGGTGCCGTCGTTGGCCTGAAAGAACAGCGTGCCATTGACATTCGTCAGAGACCCCGGATACGAGCCAAGAAACGGCGGGGAGAAGGGCTTGATATCCTTGACCATGACCGTCCCGACGCTCGTGCCGTCGCTCTTCCAGAGTTCGAAGCCGCTAGTGCCGTCGTTTGCCGTAAAAAAGAGCGTGCCATTGACGTCCGTCAACTGAAAGGGTTGGGAGCTCGCGCTACCGGGATTAACATCCTTGACCAGGACGGTTCCGGCGCCGGTGCCGTCGCTCTTCCAGAGCTCGACGCCGGTAGTGCCGTCGTTTGCCATAAAAAACAGCGTGCCATTGACGTTCGCCACAGGTTGGGGATAGGAGCCAACGCTGCCGGAGAGAATATCCTTGACCAGTACGGTTCCGGCGCTGGTGCCGTCGCTCTTCCAAAGTTCCGTGCCATTGATGCCATCGCGGGCCCTAAAGAACGCCGTGCCTGCGACGTCGGTAAAATTC
This sequence comes from uncultured Planctomycetia bacterium, assembly GCA_963801675.1. Classification (GTDB taxonomy): domain Bacteria; phylum Planctomycetota; class Planctomycetia; order Pirellulales; family PALSA-1355; genus PALSA-1355. The sequence goes on along the minus strand of CAWDFN010000001.1, from coordinate 3,497,857 downwards.
CCTGGAAGACCTGATGATGAACCGCCGGGGCCCAGATCCTTGAGGAGTTGTGCTGTGACCGAGAGCAGCCACCTCGTTTCAAGGGCTTCGACGTGCATCCGGCGGCTGTAACTGTCGCCCAGGTTGCCAAAGGGCTTGCTCACGAATGGCCTGGACGAACTGGAATGGCCCTGTTTTCCGGGTGACATGCTTTATTTGCCCTCTGGACGATGACCCGGCAATGTTGAGCCGGATCCGAGGCCGTAACCAGCCGAATGAGGTGGCCCCAGTTGTGTGAGTTACCAGCATGCACGCGCCTTCGGCCCGCACACGCTTCCATTGCCCTTTGAGGAACGATAGTAGCTAGGGCGAGACACCCGAGTCAAGAAGATATATTGGATTTATCAAACAACTGTCTGCGGGCCCCGAAACCGAGCCGCCCCGAGAAAGCAGGCTCTCCCGGCAGGCTTGCGCCCGTTGCTCCGCAATGCGAATGGCGGTTTCGCGATCGGGTCCGCGCAGCGGCAATTCCAAACGATTCGCCGCCGCCCCTAGAGGCCTGCGAGTCGTCGCGAACGGCGTCCACGAGCCCCGTCGCATGCAAGGGCCCGCATTAGGCCCGTAGCGATGTCGCCAGCGATTCGAGCCAATCGTCGTCCAAATTGTGCACATCGGCGAAACGATCGACCTTGGCATGCGTCGGCCGTGACGGCGCGCGTTGCTCGTCGGCCAGGTGTTGGAAGTAGGCGGCGGTCGCCGCTCGACTGGAATGGGCTTCACGCAAGCGAGTGAGCAACCAGGCCGGCACGTGACCCGACGTTGAACTGGAACCGCTCGACGCCGACGTCAGGGCCAGGGCAGATGCCACACCACTGTCGCCACTGACACCGCTGGCCGGACTTGCCGCCGGACCGGCCTCAATGTCGCCGCCATCACCGCCCCCAGCCGGGCCCATCGAACCGGCGCTGAGGTTAATCCGGACGATCGAGGCCACGTTCGCCAAGGCCAGGGACGAGTCGGTGCCGTTGACCACCTTGCTGCGATTGTGGTCGCGGGTGTTGGTAATCGCCGCCGCGCCCGTGGGATTGGCCAGGACGTTGGAGGAGTCGGCACCGGAGGTGGCGAAATTGAGGTTCGAGTCGCCGATCATATTGCCCCAATAGAACACGTCGGTCGAGGCCAGGCCGGTGTGGGCGGTGTTCAGGACCTCGACTTCCAGCCAGGCCTTCTTGACGGCGTTGGCGCCCCACAGAATTTCGACGCGATCCGAACTGCTGACGCCGGCGCCGGTGCGCACGGTGATCAGAACCGGAGCAGGCGCCGTGGCCCAGCCGCTAGGCGTGTTGTCGTTGCCAGTCTTGAAGATGAAGTCGCCGGCGTCGATCGCCGTATGCGCGCCACCTCCCAGCAGATCGACCATTACGCCGTTGATGCCGCGCGAAAAGCTCGACAGGGCCGAACTTGAAGCCGAACCGCTGCCGGCGATGTAGGCCGTCTTATCGGTGGCGATCGCCGAGTCGTCGCCGGTGGTGACCGAGTCGGCGCCGCCGTCCCAACTCGACTGGTTGTAGAAGAGGAACCGGCCGCTGGCGAGCGATGGGACCGGATCGTCGTTGGTGATCGTGCCGGTGGCCGAACTGGTGACCAGCGTGGCGTTGGTGGGGCTGCTGAGCGTGAGCGTGAAATCTTCGTCGGCTTCATTGGTCGTATCGCCGTTGGCCAGCACGGTGACCAGCTTGCTGGTCTCACCCAGGGCGAAGGTCAGGACGTCGTTGGCGGCCGCGTAATCACCGTCGGCCAGGGTGGCAGTGCCGTTGGCCGAGTCGTAGGCCACCGTCACGGTCTGGCCGCTGACGGCGGACAGCGTGACGGTGAACACGTACGGCGTGGTGCCCGAGTCGCCTTCGGCGTGGGTCACGGTCGTCGGGCTCAAGCTGAGCGAGGGTACCGCGTCGTCGTTGGTGATCGTGCCGGTGGCCGAGGTGGTGCCGAGCGTGGCGTTGGTGGGGCCGCTGAGCGCGAGCGTGAAATCTTCGTCGGCTTCATTGGTCGTGTCGCCGTTGGCCAGCACGGTGACCAGCTTGCTGGTCTCACCCGGAGCGAAGGTCAGGACGTCGTCGGCGGCTGCGTAATCGCCGTCGGCTAGCGTGGCCGTGCCGTTGGCCGTGTCGTAGGCCACGGTCACGGTCTGGCCGCTGACGGCGGAGAGGGTGACGGTGAACACGTACGGCGTGGTGCCCGAGTCACCTTCGGCATGCGTCACGGTCGCCGGGCTAAGCGTTACCCCCGGCAGATCGTCGTTCTGGATGACGCCCGTTGCCAATGCCGTCTCAATTGGCGCGTTGACTGGGCTGCTGAGATTGACCGTGAAATCTTCGTCGGGTTCAAAGGTTGTGTCGCCCTGGACCGGCACCGTGATGAATTGTACCGTTTGACCGGGTGTGAAGATCAGCGTGCCGGTGGTGGCAACGTAATCGCCGTTGATTGTCGTCGCAGTACCGTCGGCGGTCGAAAACTCCACGCTGACCGTAAGGGTGCTGGCTGGCGACAGGTTGACGGTGAACACGAAGGAGGTGCCGCCACTATTGCCTTCATTTTGGGAAACTGTGGATGGCGTAATATAAAGGGCGGGCTCAGAAACGCGCAGTACCCACGGCTCTCGACCGACGATTCCATTGTCGGCACTGAAGAACAGCGTGCCATTGGCGTTCGTCAGATATTTGGGAGTGGAGCCGTTGATGCCGGCGAGAATATCCTTGACGAGTACGGTTCCGGCGGTGGTACCGTCGCTCTTCCACAGCTCGACGCCGTTGGTGCCGTCGTTGGCCGAAAAGTACAGCGTGCCGTTAACGTTCGTCAGATACTTGGGAGTGGAGCTGCCGCTGCCGGTGCGAATATCCTTGACCAGGACGGTTCCGGCGCCGGTGCCGTCGCTCTTCCAGAGCTCGTAGGCGTTCGTGCCGTCATTGGCCTGGAAGAACAGCGTTCCGTTGACGTTCGTCAAACTAAAGGGATTGGAGTTGCCGCTGCCGGTGCGAATATCCTTGACCAGGACGGTCCCGGCGAGGGTACCGTCGCTCTTCCACAGCTCGCCGCCGTTGGTGCCGTCGAAGGCCGTAAAGAACAGCGTGCCGTTGACGTTCGTCAGACTCGAGGTGCCGGAGCCGCTGCTGCCGGCGAGGATATCCTTGACCAGGACGGTGCCGGCGGGGGTACCGTCGCTCTTCCACAGCTCGACGCCGTTCGTGCCGTCGTTGGCCGAAAAGTACAGCGTGCCGTTGACGTTCGTCAGATACTTGGGGTAGGAGCTGTTGAGGCCACCGGTGCGAATATCCTTGACCAGAACGGTGCCGGCCAGGGTGCCGTCGCTCTTCCACAGTTCGCGGCCAACGGTACCGTCATTGGCTGTGAAGAACAGCGTGCCGTTGACATTCGTCAGATACCGGGGGGAGGAGCTGAAGCCAGGCCCCCAAATATCCTTGACCAGGACAGTCCCGGCGGCCGTGCCGTCGCTCTTCCACAGTTCGATGCCGTAGGTGGCGTCATTGGCCTGGAAGAACAGGGTGCCGTTGACGTTCGTCAGATATCGGGGAATGGAGCTCACGCTGCCGGAAAAAATGTCCCGTACCAAAACGGTTCCGGCGGTGGTGCCGTCGCTCTTCCACAGTTCGGTGCCGTTCGTGCCGTCACTGGCCGTGAAGAATAGCGTGCCGTTGACGTTTGTCAGATATCTGGGAGAGGAGGTCTGACTGCCGGGGTAAATGTCCTTGACGAGAACGGTTCCGGCGCTGGTCCCGTCGGTCTTCCACAGCTCGCTGCCGCTTGGGTCGCCGGCCACAAAGAATGTCGTTCCCGAAACGTCGGTAAAGCGATTCGCGCCGGAAGAGGTTTGTGTTTGGAAGTTGATGTCTTTGACCAACGCGGTCCCGGCGGTGGTACCGTCGCTGTTCCACAGCTCGGTGCCGTAGGTGCGGTCGCTGGCTGTGAAGAACAGCGTGCCGTTGACGTTCGTGAGAGCTGTACCATATGGGGGATTTGAGCTGTAGGGGCCGGCGAGAATATCCTTGACCAATACGGTTCCGGCGGTCGTACCGTCGCTCTTCCACAGCTCGTAGCCGCTGGTGCCGTCATTGGCCTTGAAGAATAGCGTGCCGTTTACGTTCGTCAGATACTTGGGAGTGGAACTGCCGCTCAACTCCCGAATATCCTTGACCAGGACGGTTCCGGCGAGGGTACCGTCGCTCTTCCACAGTTCGCTGCCGTGCAGATACGACGCGTCGACGGCCCTGAAAAACAGCGTGCCGTTGACGTTCGTCAGATTCTGGGGATTGGAGTTATATTGGGTATAGTTAACATTCGGGAGGTATCCGATATCCTTGACCAAAACGGTCCCGGCGGTCGTCCCGTCGCTCTTCCACAGTTCGTTGCCGTGGTCGAAGTCGTTTGCCGCAAAGAACAACGTGCCGTTGACGTTCGTCAGATTCTGGGGATAGGAGCCGCCATTGCCGAAAATACTACCTGGTCTAATATCCTTGACGCGTGCGGTTCCGGCGGTCGTACCGTCGCTCTTCCACAGTTCAGCGCCAACCGCACCGTCATTGGCCTGGAAGAACAGCGTACCGTTGACGTTCGTCAGATTCTGGGGAGCGGAGCTGCCGCTGCCGGAGCGGATATCCTTGACCAGGACGGTCCCGGCGGTCGTACCGTCGCTCTTCCACAGTTCGGGGCCAACCGTACCGTCATTGGCCTGGAAGAACAGCGTTCCGTTGACGTTCGCCAGATTCTGGGGGCTGGAGCTGCCGCTGCCGGTGCGAATATCCTTGACCAGGACAGTCCCGGCGGTCGTACCGTCGCTCTTCCAGAGCTCGTAGCCATTCGTACCGTCGTTGGCCTGAAAGAACAGTGTGCCGTTGACATTCGTCAGATTCTGGGGAGTGGAGGAGTATACGCCGAAGATTCCGCTGCCGGTGCGAATATCCTTGACCAGGACGGTCCCGGCGGTCGTACCGTCGCTCTTCCACAGCTCCGCGCCGTTCGTGCCGTCATTGGCGATAAAGAACAGGGTGCCGTTGACGTTCGTCAGGTTCTGGGCGCCGGCGCCGCTGCTGCCGGCGACAATATCCTTGACCAGGACGGTCCCGGCGGTCGTACCGTCGCTCTTCCACAGTTCGCTGCCCATGGTCCCGTCGTTGGCCGCGAAGAAGACGGTCGCGCCGACCTCGACAAGGCTGCTCGGTCTGGACGAGTCGCCGACGCCAATGTCCTTGAGCAATTGCGGCGTCAGCGACAGCAGTTGCCGCTGTTCCAGGGCTTCGATGCGCAGCCGGCGCGAGTCATGGCGGAGGCCGTTGGTCAGACTGCGCGCGCTGGATTTTCGGGTGTTTTGACGGCTGGGAACTCTCGAATTCTTCATCCGATTCGCGGAAATAGCACCCGCCCCCTGAATTCGTGCCTGGCCTCTCGCGGCTCTTGGTCGAGAACCGACCGTGGGAATCCGCGCGCTTTCCCCCCTACCTTCAAGAAACGACGACCAATGGTTAACCGAACGAAAATAATGACAAAAAAGTTTGGATTCTCCCCGTTCTCCCCGCGGCCCAAGTCAGCAGAGCCATGGCTTGTTGGCAGCGGCGCTCGCCGTACTGCAACTTGGTGGACGGTGCGCCGGGCGGTACGAAAGTTGACAGAATAGCAACCGGTCGGCCGGAACGCCAGAAAAAAAGCTTGAATGGCCAGGCGGCAGGCCGCCGATGGGGTCACTCCAGGCCCAGGTCGTCCAGCAGCGAATCGAGGAAGTGGTCGTCCAGGTGCACCGCGTCGGCAATCCGGTCGGCCTTGGTCAGGATGGTTTTGGCCTTCGCGGTGCCCTCGTTGGCCAGGTACTGGAAGTAGTCGGCCACCGGACCGCTGTTCGGATCGAGCTTGCGGAGCCGATCGAGCACCCAGGCGGGTACGTGAACCGGGGACCTGGCGGTGGCCGCCGTAGCCGACAGACCCGACGCGATGCCACTGTCTCCGGCCGCACTTGCCGCCGGACTGGCCTCGATGCCGCCGTCGCCCCCAACCGGGCCCATCGAACCGGCGCTGAGGTTGATCCGGACGATCGAGGCCACGTTCGCCAAGGCCAAGGACGAGTCGGTGCCGTTGACCACCGTGCTGCGATTATGGTCGCGGGTGTTGGTAATCGAAGCCGCACCCGTGGGGTTGGCCAGAACGTTCGAGGAGTCGGCACCGGAGGTGGCGAAATTGAGGTTCGAGTCGCCGACCATGTTGCCCCAGAAGAACACGTCGGTCGAGGCCAGGCCGGTGTGGGCGGTGTTCAAGACCTCGACTTCCAGCCAGGCCTTCTTGACGGCGTTGGCGCCCCACAAGATTTCGACGCGGTCCGAACTGCTGACGCCGGCGCCGGTGCGCACCGTGATCGCAATCGGAGCCGGCGCCGTGGCCCAGCCGCTGGGCGTGTTGTCGTTGCCGGTCTTGAAGATGAAGTCGCTGGCGTCAATCGACGTGTGCGCGCCGCCTCCCAGCAGATCGACCATTACGCCGTTGATGCCGCGGTTGAAGCTTGACAGGGCCGTGCTCGATGCCGAGCCGCTGCCGGCAATGTAGGCCGTCTTGTCCGTGGCGATCGCCGCGTCGTCGCCGGTCGTGATCGAGTCGGCGCCGCCATCCCAAGTCGATTGGTTGTAGAACAGCTGGCGGCCGGCGACGCTGCTGGAAACAACGTCAGGTGCCACAATCCACGGCTCTTGGCCGTGGGTTCCATCGTCTGCCGAAAAGTACAGGGTGCCATTAACGTTCGTCAAATATTGAGGAGAGGAGCTCGCGGCAACAGGATTAATGTCCATGACCAGAGCGGTCCCGGCGCCGCTGCCGTCGCTCTTCCACAGTTCGGCGCCGTTGGTGCCGTCGTTGGCCCTGAAAAAGAGCAGGCCATTGACGTTCGTCAACTGCTGGAGCTGGGAGCCCGCGCTCGTGGGATTGATATCTTTGACCATGACGGTTCCGGCGCTGCTGCCGTTGCTCATCCACAGCTCGGCGCCGTTGGTGCCGTCGTTGGCCCTGAAAAAGAGCGTGCCATTGACGTTCGTCAATTGCACGGGTTGGGAGTCCGAAGTGGGATTAATGTCTTTGACCATGACGGTCCCGGCGCTGCTGCCGTCGCTCGTCCACAACTCGTAGCCATTGGTGCCGTCGGTAGCCCTGAAGAACAACGTGCCATTGACGTCTATCAGACCCTGGGGATATGAGTCGGCACTAGGATTGACGTCCTTGACCATGACGGTTCCGGCGCTCGTGCCGTCGCTCTTCCACAACTCGTAGCCGTTGGTGCCGTCGTTGGCCTGAAAGAAAAGCGTGCCATTGACGTTCGCCAGAAATCCGGGTCCGTAGTACGTCGTGCCGGGATGAATGTCCTTGACCATGACGGTCCCGGCGCTGGTGCCGTCGCTCTTCCACAGCTCGTAACCGTTGGTGCCGTCGTTGGCCTGAAAGAAAAGCGTGCCATTGACGTTCGTCAGAGATCCCGGATAGGAGCCCGGTCCGGACGGCGAGGAGGAAGGCTTGATGTCCTTGACCATGACGGTTCCGGCGCTGGTGCCGTCGCTCTTCCACAGCTCGACCCCGTTCGTGCTGCCATCGCTGGCTCTGAAGAACAGTGTGCCATTGACGTTCGTCAGCTGCTGGGGCTGGGAGCTCGAACCGGGATTGATGTCCTTGACGATGACGGTTCCGACGGCGGTGCCGTTGCTCTTCCACAGCTCGACGCCGCTCGTGCCGTCGTCGGCCTTGAAGAACAGCGTGCCATTGACGTTGGTCAAATACTTGGGCGAGGAGCTCGCGCTGCCGGGACGAATATCCTTGACCAGAGCGGTCCCGCCGAGGGTGCCGTCGCTCTTCCACAGCTCATTCCCATCGGTGCTGCCGTCGTTGGCCGAAAAGAACGCCAGGCCTCCGACGTCGGCATAATCCGCCGGGGAAGACGAAACGCCGGTGTTGATATCCTTCAGCAGTTGTGGCGCGACCGAGAGTAGCAGCCGCTCTTCGACGGTTTCGATTCTCATGCGGCGGAGGAAACCGTGCCGGGGCGCGGCGCGGCGTGCGGCGCCGGGCGTGCATGGCGCGGCAGCAACCGATTTCGATGGGTTTGTCGTATCTCGAGACATGCGTCCAGCTTGCCTAGGGCTCCCGCGCGAGGGAAAGCAATGCAGGGGGTTGCCGCGAGATCATTCTAATTGAGGACCGTCGCCGCCGCCACCAACCGCCTTGCCAGAGGCCGCTTGCTCAACTAGCTTGGATCGCGGTGCGATCGAACCCATAAAAAGTCGAGGGGCTCCGGCGTGACCGATGCCGATCTTTCCCCGTCCCCGAGCGCAGCCGCGTCCGGCGCGGCTTATCGCGAAGTCAAGTTTCGCCACTCGCGCGATTTTGTCCCGCTGTTCGACACGCTCGGCGCGACGTTGCTCGTCTCCACCTATCAGGCTGGAAAACTGGTTGCCGTGGGAGCAAGCCAGTCGGGGGTGACGATCCGATTCAACAATTTCGACCAGGCGATGGGCATCGCCGTGCACCCCGATCGGCTTGCCGTCGGCAGCCGCGGAGCGATCTGGTTTCTGGAAAACGCCGGCGCGTTGGCTGCGCGGCTCGAGCCGGCCGGCCGGTACGACGCATGCTATCTCGCGCGACGCTCGTTCATCACGGGCAATATCCACGCGCACGAGATGGCCTGGGCGGGAGACGAGTTGTGGATCGTCAACACCCTGTTTTCGTGCCTGTGCACGCTGCACGAAGACTTCAGTTTCGTGCCGCGGTGGCAGCCTCGCTTCATCACCGAACTGGCGCCCAACGACCGTTGTCACTTGAACGGAATCGCGTTCGACGAAGGACGGCCCAAGTATGTCACCGTGATGGCCGAGTCGAACGAGCCCGGCGGTTGGCGTCCGACCAAGGCCCACAGCGGCCGCATTTTGGACGTCGACAGCGGGCAGGCGGTGACGCAAGGCCTGGCCATGCCGCATTCGCCGCGCGTCCACGACGGCAAGTTGTGGGTGCTCCACTCGGGCGCCGGCAATCTCGAAATCGTTGACCCGCGCACGGGCCAGCGCGACGTCGTCGCGAAGATGCCGGGCTACACGCGCGGCCTGGCATTTTGCGGTAACTTCGCTTTTGTCGGGCTGTCGCGCATTCGCGAGACCGCGGTCTTTGGCGGGGTGCCCATCGCCGAACGCCGCGAGGAGCTCAAGTGCGCAGTTGCGGTGGTTGACTTGCGCAGCGGACAGAACGTTGCGTATCTGGAGTTCGAATCGGGCGTTGAAGAAATCTTTGACGTGCAGGTCTTGACCAAGGTGCGCGCGGTCTCGATCACCGGGCCTTGGCCGCTGCAAGATGACGCCCAAGACGTGTGGCTGGTGCCGCCGCCCGAGCAGGTGCCGCGCCTGATCGCCGGCAGCGCGGCGACTGCCGGCCGAGGATCCGCCGTTTCGCGGCCGAGCGTGCTGTCGGATGACGAGGTGGCGGCCCTGGTTCGCCGCGGGCTCGATCTGCACCGCGAGGGACGGTTCGAGGCGGCCGTCGAGACCTTGCGGCAAGCGTCTGCCGCCCGCCCGCAATCGCCCGAAGTGCTCAACCACTTGGGCAATGCCTGGCAGGACTTCGGACGGCAGGACCTCGCTTTCGAGTGTTACGAGCGGGCAGTTGCCGTGCGCCAGACCTACGCACCGGCTCATCAAAACTTCGGCTACTTGTTGATCAACTACGGCCGGTTTGACGAAGGGCTGGCGCACCTCGCGCGAGCCCAGCAGTTGCAGCCCGACGACGTCAATCGCGTGATGTTGGCCACGTCATTGCCGGTCGTCTACGAGTCGGTTGACGATGTGCGCCGCCACCGCGAACGAATCGAGGCCAACGTCCAGCGTCTGGTCGACGAAGGAGCTTCGGTCGACGCGAGCGGTTCGACGATCCCCACCAACTTCTTCGCCGCCTACCAAGGCTATAACGACCGCGACTTGCAGCAAAACTTGAGCCGCATTTATCGGGCACCGCAACTTGTCGAACCTGGCCGTCGGCGCGATCGCGCGGGCAGGATTCGCGTGGGCTTTCTGTCGGCCCATTTCTGCAACCATACGATCGGCCGGCTCAACCTCGGTCGAGTGGAACATCTGGATCGCGAACAATTCGAAGTGACAGTCATCGCGCGTGGCCATCATCAGGATGAGATGGCCCAGGCTTTTCGCACGCGAGCCGATCACTACGTCGAACTGACAAGCAACGTGGAAGCGGCGCGGCGACGAGTGGCCGACTTGCCCTTGGACGTCCTGGTGTTCACCGACGTCGGAATGAACGCGCTGACGTACACGCTGGCCCTTTCACGCCTCGCGCCCGTGCAGTGCGTGACTTGGGGTCATCCCGTCACGACCGGCAACGCTTCGATGGACTACTTTATTTCAAGCGAGCTGCTGGAAACGGCAGACGCCGATCGCCACTATACCGAGCAGTTGGTCCGGCTGGCCAATTTGGGGACGTACTACTACCGTCCGGCGCTAGCGGAGCCGAGGCTGACGCGAGCATCTTTTGGCCTGGACCCTGCGCGACACGTCTACCTATGTCCGCAAACGTTGTTCAAACTGCACCCCGAATTCGATGTGCTGCTGGCGGAAATCTTGCGGCGGGACCCGCAGGGGGACGTCGTGCTGATCGAAGGCCGGCAACCGTGGTGGATGCGCCTGCTCAAGGAGCGATTTGCGCGCACGATGCCGGACGTGGCGGCGCGCGTGCGGTTTTTGCCGCCGCAACCGCATGCGGACTATTTGCAGCTCAACGCTGTGGCTGACGTTGTGCTGGATACCATTCACTTCGGCGGCGGCAACACCAGCTACGAGGCGATTGCGCTGGGCACGCCAATCGTGACACTGCCGGGCCCGTACTTACGCAGCCGAATCACGCTGGCGCTGTATCGGAAGTTGCAAGTCATGGATTGTGTCGTCGACTCCGCGCAGCGGTACGTCAACGAGGCGGCACGTCTGGGCACCGACGCAGACTATCGCCGCGCGATCAGCGAGAAGATTCTAGGCGTCAACCACGTCTTGTTCGAAGATCTGGCCGAGATTCGCGAATTGGAGCGGTTCCTCGCCTGGGCCGCCGAAGGGGGCCATCCCAAACCATTCCCTGCCGCGACAGAGGCCCGCGAGAGGTAGCGGGCGGATCAACGCGCCCGCGACGTGGCCAACCATTCGAAGCAATCGTCGTCCAAATCCAGGACGTCGGCGACGTGATCGGCCTTGGCCAGATTCGACCGTGACGGCCCACGGTGCTCGTCGGCCAGGTGCTGGAAGTAGGCGGCGGTCGCCGCGCGACGGGAATCGGGGTCCTGCAAGCGGGCGGCAATCCAAGACGGCAATGGACTCGACGATCCGCCGGAGCTGCCTGGCGCCGGCGTCGCGGCCAGAAACGAGGCTATGCCGCTGTCTGCGGCTACCGCCGGACCGGCCTCGATGCCAGCGGTGTCGTTGCCACCGACCGGCCCCATGGCACCGGCCGTGAGGTTGATCCGGGTCAGGCTGCCTACGTTCGCCAAGGCCACGGACGCGTCGGCACCGGAGATCGACTTGCTGCGATTATGGTCGAGCGGACCGTTAATGCTCCCGTCGCCTCCAACGTGGGCTAACACGTTCGACGCGTCCGCACCGGTGGTGCTGAAATTGAGGTTCGAGTCGCCGACCATATTGCCCCAGTAGAAGACGTCGGTGGCGGCCAGGCCGGTGTGGCTGGTGTTCAAGACCTCGACTTCCAGCCAGGCCTTCTTGACCGCGTTGGCGCCCCACAGAATTTCGACACGGTCCGAACTGCTGGCCGCTGCGCCGGTGCGCACCGTGATCAAAATCGGAGCCGGCGCCGTGGCCCAGCCGCTAGGCGTGTTGTCGTTGCCGGTCTTGAAGATGAAGTCGCTGGCGTCGATCGCCGTATGCGCGCCGCCGCCCAGCAGATCGACCATCACGCCGTTGATGCCGCGCAAGTAGCTCGACAGGGCCGTGCTGGACGCCGCGCCGCTGCCGGCGAGGTAGGCTGTCTTGTCGGTGGCGATCGCCGAGTCGTCGCCGGTGGTTTCCGAATCGACGCCGCCATCCCAGGTCGATTGGTTGTAGAACAGCTGGCGAGCGGCCACGGCCGAGTCGTCATTGATGATCGTGCCCACGGCTTGTGCGTCGGAGATGCTGGCGTTGGCAGCCGCGCTGAGATCGACGAAGAAGCCTTCGTCCGACTCGAGCTGGCCGTCGCCGTTGATCGGCACGGTGATCGTTTGCATCGTGCTGCCGGCCGCCAGGCTCGTGGCCGGCGCGAAGGTGAGCACGCCGGAAGTGGTCTGATAGTCGCTGCCAGCCGCGGCGCCGTTGGGATTGGTGGTGAAGTTGACGGTAACCTGCTCGGCGGTGGACGACGACAGGCTGACGGTGAACACCGCGTCGGTCGTGCCGGCGTTGCCCTCGACCAGCGAGACGTCGCCGATCGATATCGACGGCCGCTGGCCGACCGCGAACAGAATGGCGTTGTTGATGGCGAAGACGGTGCCGTCCGCGCCAATGACCGTCGGCGTGTAAGCCTCGCCGATGCCGTTGGTCAGTTGGACGCTCTTCGTGAGCGTGTCGTTTGTCAGGTCCCAGCGGTAGAGCCAGCCGTCTTCGTTGTTGGCAAAAATCGAACCGCTAACCGGATCGACGACGGCGGTGTTGATGCACCACTCGCGTACCGCGTCGGGATTGTTCGGAAAACTGCTGTCGTGCGTCAGGCCGGCGACGCTTTTGACGGTTTTCATCGCGGGAACGTGCGTGACCGGATCGTCGAGCGTGTCGACTTTGGGGTCGATGATGGCGATCTTGTTGACGCCCGAGCCGACTCCGCCGTTGGCGTAGTCGTTGTACTTCGTCATCAGCAAGTAGGTCGACGGGCCGTCATAGCCGGGAACCATCGTGGCGGGCACGATCGACACCGTGTCGTCCCAGCCGAACGAGCCGGGCGTGTAGGTCGTCTGCAGATCGCCGGAGAAGTGCGACAGGGAGCCTCGGAAGTGGACACTGGGAGACAGCACTCCGAAGAACACGTCGCCGTCAGGCCCCACGGTCGGCGAAGCGGACGAACTGAGGTTCACCGATCCCAGCGCCACCTGGTGGATCGCCACGAGCGTCGAGCTGTCGTACTCCACGAGAAAAAAAGGATTGTTCCCGTTGAACTGGACCGGCACGTACAGTTTCGTGCCGTCGTTGCTGATGGCCGGCGCGCTGTCGAGCGCCGGCGTGCCCACGTCGGCATACGACAGCGTGCCGTCGGCGGCGACGCGGGCGATGCCGCCGTGGAGACCCAATGGATTGGTGCCGCCGGCACGATAGGTGAAAAACAGATTGCCCTGGCTGTCAACCGTCAGCGGGCTGCTGATGCGGACGTCGTCGAAGGCGGCCGGATTGTCGTTGTAGCTGGCGATGCCGTAAAACGCGATCCGTCCCGGAGTCACTGCGCCGCTGTCGTCGGGCGCGTCGCGATAGAACACGGTGCCGGCGCCGCCGGCAAAATAGAGGCGCGTGCCGCCGGGCAGCTCGGCCAGCGCGGGCGAATAGCTGGGCGTCCAGGCGTGGGCAGGGGCCTTGAATTCTTCCCCCTCGGTTTGCGTCCATTTGAGGGCGCCGGTCGCGCCGTCGAACGCCTTGACGTCGTATCCGTCAGGGTTGGCCTCGTTCTTTTCCGGAACGACGACGGTGTTGTTCACCGTTACCACCGGCGAACCGTAATGAATCAACAGATCGTCGCCGCTGTATTGGGGCGCCGAATCGACGGGGGTTTGCCAGTGGATCACGTCCAACGCTTGTCCGGCCACCGTGGACTGGGCCGTGTGCTGGGCGTCGCGCGCGTAACTGCTCCAGGCGGTGGCCGTGAGCAGTTGGCGATGCTCGAGGCATTCCAGCCGCAGGGCTCCGCCGGCGCGTCGGCCGCGGCAATGGCTTCGGTAAGACTTCATGAATGGGAAGCTTCCTGACATGCCCGATTGGATAGGCACCGCAGGGCGTGGCTCTTTTCTCGTGCGATGGCCGCAAGGTATCGCTCAGCTACCAATGTACTCCAACGACCGCCGGGTTCAACTTGGGGCCGAGCGTGCGCCGGCGGCGCGCAAGGCGTCGACGCTCGTGGCGCGCTTGACCGCCAGCAACCGCAGCTCCGCGCGTTCGATGGCTTCGATCAAGGCGTCGACCGCTGCCGCGCGCGCTGCGTCGAACCCGTCAAAAGGACCGTGCGCGGTCGTTCCCGCCGGCTTCTGGTCGGAAATGATCACGCTCAACTCGGGCATGCCGACGTAAAACCCAGTGGGCCGTCGCGGCGCGTCGAGTTGAGTCGTATCGAGCTTCGCGGCGGCATTCGCGCTGTCCTGCTGGGAGCCAGGCGCCTTGGCGGCAGCCGCCTTCATGGCGGCCGGCCTGGCACGAGCAGTCGTTCGCGGTTGTGGCGTCGCCCGGGCGGGCGGTTTGGATTTCTTTTTGCGATCGTTGGGTTTTTCAGGCATGTTGTGCTCCGATTCGTTGGGTGTGCCGCTCTGCAGTTGCTTCGTCTTATCGTGCGCCGGAAACTCGAGACTGACGGTCTGATGCGTTGGCTTTCGGACTCACTTCGGGCGTCTAACAAAATGTCCACGGAGAGGGGGACAGTCCCCGGCCATTTTGTTAGACGCTCTCAATTGGCTTCGGCCAGGAGTTGTTCGATTTTCTCCCGCATCCATTTCTCGCCCTCGGCTCCCTGCCAGTTCAATTCGCCGTACCACCAAAAGCGGACCCGGCCGCGTCGGTCGATCAAGTAGACGCTGGGCCACATGGAGTTGGCCCAGGCGGCCCAGTTTTGCGCATCGTGGTCGACGGCCACCGGGTAGCGAATCGAATGCTCGTCGATCTTGGCCCGCAGAGCCGCGACGCTGCGTTCGGCCTGGGTTTCCGGCGTGTGCATACCCAGCACCACGAGCCCCTTGGAGGCGAGCTGGTCGTGCCACTTCGTGTAGTGCGGAAGATTGTGCACGCAATTAATGCAGCCGAACGCCCAGAAGTGAAATGCCACGACCTTGCCGCGCAGATCGGAAAGTTTCAACGGTCCTGTATGGACCCACTCATCGACTTGCTTGAAGTCGGGCGCGGCAAACGTGAGCAGACGGACCTGGCCCAGGTCGTAATCGTCACCGACCAGTTCGGCCAGAATCCGCCGCTGAGCGGCGGAAAGCAGCTTTTGCACCGACTCGCCCTCGCGCGTGCGCAACTGCCGCATCGACTGCTCGCGCGCCGACGCCGTGTCGTTGGACGCGGTGAGTTTTTGAATCTCTTGTCGGGTTTGCTCGGTGATCTGTGCGATCCGCTCGAGCTGGTCGTCGGAAAGTTTGAGCTGCCGCGCCACCTCGTCGATCGTCAGCCCGGGCCAACCTCGCGCTCGCAGCACGAGCTGGCGCAGGCGCGACGCTTGCGCCCCTTCGAGCAGCGAGCCCAACTCCGCTTCCAGCGAAGCCGACAGTTTTGCCTTTTCGTCGGCGCCAGGGCCCGAGCCGACGTCGCGGAGCAGCCACAGACGCGGCTCGATTTTCGCGTAGGCGCGTTGAACGGCATCGAGTTGACGCGGGCTCAAACTGAGCTCGGCCTGCACTTGCGGATCGCAAATCAACTGCACGACGGGATTGCCGACGTCGCGAGCGGCAGCCGGTTTGCCGCCCGACTCCTCTTCGACTGACGCCGTCGCGGCGCTTGCCTTCCGCTTTCCCGGGTTCTCTCCGCCGGTCGCGGGAATCGCCGCCAGCGTGGCGATAGCAATGGACGCCAGCAGTCGAAGGAACCGAAACGGTGGCCCGCCCCGCACGTGATCCATGCATACGTTCCTGAAGAAATTGCCTGCTTCCATTGTGAGGATGCGCTCAGCGTGGTCAATCGTCGGTCGGCCGATGGTGCACCGATGTGTCTCGGGTTGTGCATCTTACCAAACGGCCTGTTTTTAACTACAAGCGTCAAATTCCACCGAAGCGGCGTGTACTGACCTGCCGATACCACCGGTAGTCGAAATCTCGTGTGGCAGGCGAATTCGACGGTCCGTGGAATTTGCCCTGCAATTCGCGGGGCCGAAGTCACCGTGCCGGTCGACCCGTCAAATCACGGCGTCGTGTCGTAAAGTGAATGTGGACACTCGTGCTAGCGAAGGAGTGCAGCATGGTTCGGCCCTCGAAATGGATTTCATGGACGGCTTTGGGGCTGGCGTTGGCCTGGCAAGGCGCGCTGGCGCATGCTCAGCGGTTTCCCTTCGAAGGCGAGCCGACGCCCGCTCATGGTGAAGCGGGCGACGATGCCGACAGCCGCTCGAGCGATGACGCCGACGAGCAGTCGCCTGGCGAGTATTCGCCGCGTGACTACTCGCAGGGCGACGCGCAGTCGGCCGATCAAAGCGCTGACGACCAAGGCGCTGACGACGCGCAAAGCGACGAGCGGACGCCGCGCAGCTTGCCGGCGACCAACGACGTGCCCGAGAGCGACGCTTCGGCCACGCCCGACGCTTCGGACGGCGCGGAAGCCGAAGTCATCCGCGAGCGTTTTCCCAACGGCTCGGTGAAGATTGAGCGCGACGTGACGCAGGATGCGCAAGGCAATTATCTCAACCACGGCGCCTGGAAAATGTGGGACCAGCGCGGCGGACTGGTGGCGCAAGGCGAATATCGCTACGGCAACCGGACCGGCGAGTGGATTCGCTGGTATCGCAGCCCGACCGAGGCCGAGCTGCTGACCAAGTCGCCTTACCAGCAGTTCAACACGCCGTTCATTTCGCAGGCCACGTTCCAGCACGGCCAACTGCACGGCACCTGGACCATCTACGACGGCAAGCAGCGCAAGATCAGCCAGTGGCAATTCAACGACGGCAAGCGCAACGGCCTGTCGACGTGGTATTTCGCCAACGGCAAGAAGATGCGCGAGGTCGAATATCGCGACGGCGAGATCGACGGCCACTTGACCGAGTGGAGCCCGGAAGGAACCGTGACGGTCAACGACACCTATCAGGCCGGCCGCAAGCTGGCCGAGAAAACCTCGAAGCATCCCAACGGCGCCAAGAAGTCGCAAGGCATGTACTTGTTCGCCAAGGACGTCGAGCAGACACCCGACGACTGGTGGAATTGCAAGTTGCTGGTGACCACCAAGACGGGCAAGGATGAAAAGCACGGCGAGTCGACCAGCTGGCACGCCAACGGCCAGATGCAGCAGAAGGGCGAGTTCGACCACGACGTGCAGGTCGGCGAGTTCACCTGGTGGCACAACAACGGCCAGAAGGCCTTGCAAGGCCGCTTCGACCAGGGCAAGCAGGACGGCACCTGGACCTGGTGGTACACCAGCGGGCAGAAGTCGATCCGCGGCCAGTACGCCCACGGCAACCCGACCGGTCGCTGGACGTGGTGGAAAGAAGACGGCAAGGTGGCCCAATCGGCCGACCTGTCCAACAGCGAAGGCGTCGTGGTCGACACGCCCCGCAAGCCGGTCTCGAGCATGCCCAACGCGATGCCACAGGTGAAGCGGCCGCAGCCGCGTGCAGCGGTGAAGCGGTAGAGCGGAATCGGGTCAGTCTCGACCCTCAACGATCGTTACAGAAAGCCGCCTTCGGGCGGCTTTTTTTTTGCGCGTCAATCGCGCAATCCCCCTCGGCAGAGGGTTAAAGTGGCGGAGTGGGCGATAAAACGCTGCGTACTCATCATGCGCAACGCCGTCCGGTGGGCCCCCTCACCCCGGCCCTCTCCCGGTGGGAGAGGGGGAACTGCGGCACCGCACGTGGCATCGTCGGGAGCGTTGCGCTCTTAATCGCACGCGCCCTGCTGTTATATTGACCACGCATGAAAAAGTCCTTCTACGCCCGCTTTGGCCGACCCATTATCCTGGCGGTGGCGGTCATGTTCCCGATCACCGTGTGGGGGGCCATCCTGGCGCTGGGCACCAATCGCAACGACGTCAAGGAATGGCTGCCCGAGTCGTTCCAGGCCACGCGGGACTATCAGGAATTTCAATCGCACTTCGGCGAAGACATGTTCGTGCTGGTGAGTTGGGACGGCTGCACTCTCGACGACACGCGGCTCGACCGATTTGTCGAACTGCTGTCGCCAAGGGCCGGCGCGGAGCCGGCGAACTTTCAAAGGGTGATCACTGGCCGCAGCCTGATGGACCAACTCACGCTGGCGCCGATCAACCTTTCGCGTGCCGAGGCGCTCGACCGCCTGAAGGGTTCGTTCGTGGGGCCCGACGAGCGGCAGTCGTGCGCGATCTTGACCCTTTCGGAATACGGAAGAGAGCATCTTCGTTCGGCGCTGGAGACGATCTATGCCACCGCCGCGAAGCACTTGAACATTCCTCGAGAGAGCCTGCGGATGGGTGGGCCGCCGGTCGACAACGTGGCGATCGACGTCGAAGGCGAGCGCATGCTGGTCAAGCTGATGATGCTGTCGGGCATCGTCGGGCTGGGCCTGGCCTGGTGGTATCTGCGCGACGTGCGGTTGACGGCGATGGTTTTTTTCGGCGGCGTGTACAGCGCGGGGATCAGCCTGGCGCTGGTCGAGGCATTGGGCGGCCAAATGAACTCGGTGCTGCTGACGATGCCCTCGGTCGTCTACACGGCCGGGCTTTCGGCCGCCATTCACATCATCAACTATTACCGCCACGTCCGGGCTCAAGAGGGGCTGGCCGGCGCGGCCGAGCGGGGAGTCGGCGCGGCCTGGATTCCTTGCCTGCTATCGGCCGGCACGACCTCGATGGGATTGATCTCGCTGTGCACGAGCGACCTTGTGCCAATTCGCAACTTCGGCTTCTACACCGCGCTGGGCGTGATTATTACGCTGGCGTTCATGTTCTTATACCTCCCGTCGGCGCTGCAGCTGTGGCCGCCGACGATGCACCACGACCCGCACGAGGGAGACGTCAGCCCGCTCGATCCCGCGCACCGGCGCCGCATGCGTCGCCTGGGCTCGAAGATCATCGCCCGGCCGATGCTGATTTGGGCCGTGTTCATGGTGTTGATGGTGGCTTGCGGCGCGGGACTGCATCGGGTGAAGACGACGATCAACCTGATGAGCCTGTTTTCACCCGACGCCGAGATCATTCACTCCTACCGCTGGCTGGAAGACAAGCTGGGCCCACTGGTGCCGATGGAAGTCGTGGTCTACCTGGACGGCCGAGGGACGAACATGAACCTGGTCGAGCGGGTGGAATTGATCGACCGCGTGCAAGCGGCTATTCAGTCGATCGACAACGTCGGCAGCGTGATGTCGGCGGCAACGTTTTCGCCCGCCTTTTCGCCGCCCAAGCGGACCACGGGGCTGCGGGGCGTGCTGCTGAAAGACTCGGCCTATCGGGCCGTGCTCAACCGCCGCTTAACCGCCCATCGCGGCGATTTCGTCAAGGATGAATACCTGGCCGACGACCCCGAAACCGGCCAGGAACTGTGGCGCATCAGCCTGCGCGTGGCGGCGTTGGCCGATATCGACTACGGCGCGTTCATCGACGACATCAAGAGCCGTATCGAGCCGTTGGTGCGAAAAGAGAGGCAAGCCGGAGTCGAGGGAATCGTGGACGTCAAATACACCGGACTGACGCCGGTGGTTTATATGGCCGAGCGGGCGCTGCTTAACGGGCTGATCGAAAGTTTTTTCGGCGCGTTCGTGATGATTGCGGTCGTGATGTCGATCGTGTTCCGCAGCATTCGCGCCGGGCTATATACGATGCTGCCCAACGTCTGGCCGGTGGCGGTGGTGTTCGGCCTGATGAGCTGGTTCGGAATCGCGCTGGATATCGGCACGATGATGACCGCCAGCGTGGCGATGGGCGTGTGTGTCGACGACACGGTGCACTTTGCCAATTGGTTTCGCCGGGCGACCCGGCTGGGGCTCAACCATCACGACGCGGCCGTGATGGCTTTCGAAAACTCGGCCGGGGCGATTTATCAGAGTACGGTCATCGTGGCCTTGGGACTGGTCACGTTCACGCTGAGCACGTTCATGCCGACGCGCCGATTTGGCTTGCTGATGTGCACGCTATTGGCGTTTGGCCTGGTGGCCGACCTGGTGTTGAGCCCGGCGATGCTGGCCGGCGCGATCGGCCGATTCTTCACAGTCGGTTGCGGCCCCCAGGTGCGTCGCCGCAAATTGCGGGGAGCCGACGAGCCGGTCGGCACGCTCGGCAACCGCGATACCCCCGTGGCATAAGCTGCCGACGGGCGGGGCCTGGCTCACCAGGCGATTCCACGCAGGGCGAAAAGCATGGTGAACGCCAGGCAACCCACTAGCGCGCCGGCCGCCGTCTGGGCCACCGTATGACGGCCGAGATAGACCCGCGCCCAGGCCACCAGCGGCACCAGCAGCGCCAAAACCGAGGCGCCGCTGCCCATCGCCAGGATTGCGAACGTGACTAAGCCGGCCGTGGTGGCCGTGTGAATGCTGATCTGCCAGGCCAAGGTGATCAAAAACAGCAGCAGCGTCTGAGCCAGCGCCGTCAACAGGGGCGCCAGAAAGACCGTCGGGGCCTGAAAATAAGTCAGCAAGCCAATCGCGCCAGCCGCGCCGGCAAGGCTGAGGATGAACGGCATCGTGCGGTCGCGGCGGTCGGGCAGGTGGAAATCGGTCACGCGGCCCGAGCGGATCAGCCACAACACGTACACCACCGGCAGCGGCACCGCCACGACAAAGTAAAGCAACGCATAGAGATACGTGCCCGGCACGTCGCTGACCCAGATACCCAGCAGCAGGCATGGGATAGCCATCACCGCCGGGCTCAAGACGTCGGAGACGGTGCGAGCAATCGCGGCCGCGGGTTTCGACAGGTTGCGCGCGACGGACGGCGACTGGGATAACGAATAGGCTTCAGCCATGGCGAGCTCGAACGGGGTGTGACTGGAGTGCGGCGGCGGGCTTTCGGCGGGGCAAAGCGCCACTTCCGGCCGAAAGTGTCTCAAGGCAGGTCATGTCTCTAATTATCGTCCGCCACGACCCGATACCTGTCAAGGTCCCGCTAGCACCCTAAAACGCGCGCATATACCCCATTTTAACATCGTCGAGAACACCGATGAACTGTCTTCGAATTGCGAATCGACAGGAACCCGAGGTTCGGCGCGCGGGCAATAGTTGCCATTCCAGCTTCGCAGCTTGAGGCGCGCTACGGTTTCTTGGCGGCGGGACCGACCAGTTCGATCAGGACGCCGAGCGGGTCCTCGACGAAGGCGATCTTGCCGGTGCCGAAGGCATAGGGCCCGCTGTTGAATTTGACGCCCTTGGCTTTCAGTTCCACCGCTGCCGCATCGAGATCGGCAAAAGCCCAGCTCAGGTGATCGACCGCACGGCCCTTTGTCGGCGCGGAGGCCTTGGCGACTTTCTTGGCCAGCAGCCACACGTCGCCATAGCGGACTCCGGGAATCAGGCCGGCGAACCGCGAAATCTCGCCTCCGAAAGCCTCGGTGTACCACTTGAGCGTGGCCTGCGGATCGGTCGTGGCCAGGTGGGCGTGATGAAAACCCTCGATCTCGGGATCCTGCACGATCTCGATCAACGTCCCCCAGGGGTCTTTGACAAACGCGTACTTGATCGGGCCTTCCTGTTCGACGCCCGAGACGATTTCGACTTTCGATTCGGCCAGCTCCTTCATCTTGGCGTCGATGTCCTTGTACGAAAACCCGATGTGGTCGACCGCGCTGCCGACGCTGCCCGGCGTGCCTTCCTTGCTCTTGAACCACAGGATCTTGACCTTTCCGAACCCGACCGCGCTGAACGGGCCGACCTTGGTCGCCTCGCCCCCCAAGTTCTTGGCGTACCACTCGGCGGCGGCCGGTGGATCGGACGCGTTGAGATGCACGTGATGATAGGTGGCGTCGAGCGCCCAGGCCACGGTCGCCGACATTGCAAAACCAAAGGCCGCGAAGGCCGGGACGCATCGGCGAGCGGCGTTGGCGATCGAGAGCATCATCGGACGGACCTCCGGGGCGAAAGAGATAGAACATTAAGAAGACGAACTGGGCAACGTATCACAGCGGCGACGAGCGGTCTACTGCCACGCCCCCTCCAAAAAGCGAATCCAATTGCCGTGCATGATTAGTTCGACGTCGGCCGGACTGTAGCCGCGTTTGGTCAGCAGGGCGGGCACGCGGTTGAGGTCGGCGATGGTGTGCAGATCGGTGGGGCATTGCTCGCGGCCGAAGCCGCCGTCGAGATCGGTGCCGATGCCACTGTGGCGCGCGTTGCCGGCCAGTTGGCAGACGTGGTCGATGTGGTCGACGAGGTGTTCGAGCGTGACGCCGGCCTCGTCGGGTTTTGTTTTGCCGCGGACCCAACCGGGCACCATCATCCAGGCATCGAGCGCCCGCCGATCACGGCGCCGCGCGCGATCAGCGCCGTGAGCTGTTCGTCGCTGAACTGGCGGGCGTCGTTGACCAACGCGCGGCAGTTGTTGTGGCTGGCCCACACCGGTCCGTGGAAGTGATCGAGGGCTTCCCAAAAGCTGTCGTCGCAGAGGTGCGTGGCGTCGAGGATGATGCCGAGTCGCTGCATCTCGGCCAGCAGTTCGCGTCCACGCGGGCCCAGCCCGCCGGTGACGTGGGTGCCTTGCGCGTACGTGCCCGGTCCATAGTGGGCCGGACCGATGGCGCGAAGGCCTTGCTCGTACGCTCGGGCCAGGTGTCCGGGGGTGCGGATCGAATCGGCCCCTTCCAGGCTGAGCACATAGCCGATCGGCGCGTCGGCCGGCGGATTGCTCCAGAGCTTGATGTGTTTGTGCAATTCGGCCGTGTTGCGGATGGGGGTCATCTGGCCGGCTTCTTCCATCGCGCGATACCAGGCCAGTTGGCCCTGCGTGTGGGCCCAGGCGATTTCGGGACTGTGAAACCCCGGGAGTGGGTTGCCGGGCTTCACGTAGCGGGCGATGAGCGTGGCCACGCACAGACCCACGCCACCATTGCGCATCTCGCCCAGCGAAACCGTGCCGTTCGCCCGGTCGGGCTTGTCGGAGCGGCCCCGTTCGCGCTCGCGGATTTCTTCGACGCTGCGCGTCAGATCGCGGTTCCATTCCAGGGCGTTCATGCTCAGATCGAGATGCGCGTCGAAGATCAACATGGCGGCGAGTTTCCCAAGAGTGCGAGGATTCGATTGCCGTGGCGTGTCGCGACAGCTACGTTTTAGTGGATTGCGCGGCTGCGGGATATAAGTGAGGCGTTTTTCGGGGTGGCACTCTCATCGGGGTGGCACCGACAACTTGATGTCGGTGTTGCGAAGCAATAAGAGGAGTTTGCGAGTGGATCTTGCAACTTGCCGGCACCTCTTGTCCCTGCGGGACCCAGACAACAAAGTTGTCTGGGCCACCCAGTCGTGACCTTTTTCTGTGAAGGCTGTTGAATTTGCCGAACACAGGTTGGCAACCCGATCCGCTGTGGACGTCGGGCAACGCGAGCGCCGGCGCGGGGCGGCGTGCCACGTCGGTCCGTTATGGCGTGCTGGCGTTTTCGGTGGCGATGGCGGTGATTTTGTATCTGGATCGGATGGCCATGTCGGTGGCCGTGCCGGCGATCGCCGAGAATCTCGACTTGGAGCTGAGCCAGGTCGGTGATGCGATGGCGGTGTTCTTCTGGTGGTATGCCTTGTTCCAGGTGCCGGCCGGCTGGCTGGGCGATCGTTGGGGCGGGCGGCGAGCCCTGACGTTGTACGTTGTGGCCTGGAGTGCGGCCATGGCGGGCTTGGGTTTGGCCGGCGGATTGGCCACGCTGGTGCTGATGCGGGCGTTGTTGGGAATCGGCCAGGCCGGCGCGTATGCCACGACCGCCAGTTTCTTGCGGCGCTGGATGCCCTTTGACCGTCGCGGATTCGCCAACAGCGCCGTTTCGCTGGGGGGACGGGCCGGCGGCGTGCTGGCCCCGGCAGTGACGCCGTTGCTGATGGGCATGGTGGTCGGGGTCGAAGCCGACGCTGCCTGGCGGCCGGTGTTTCTTGGCTACGCGCTGATTGGGCTGGTGTGGGCCGGCGCGTTTTGGTTCTGGTTTCGGGACAAGCCGGATCAGCATCGAGACTGCAACGTGGCCGAAGTGGCGCTCATACAGCAGGGCGAAGCGGCGACGCACGCTGCCGACAGCCAAACGGTCGGGATGATTCCGCTCGGTGCCTTGTTGGCAAACCGGGGCGTTCAAGTGCTGTCGGTGATCAATTTCACCGTCAACGTCGGTTGGATTTTTCTGGCCACCTGGCTGCCAACCTATCTGATGACGGTGCACTCCTGCTCCGCGAAAGAAGCCGGATTGTACACCAGCTTCACCGCGGCCTCGGGCATGGCCGGCTGCCTATGCGGCGGACTGGCCACCGACTTTCTGGTCAAGCGCTTCGGCTTGCTGTGGGGACGGCGCATTCCGGGCGTCATCTCGTACGGCGGCGCCGCGGCGGGGCTGGCGTGCGTGTGGGCGGCGAACGACGTGGGGGTGATCGTCGCGTTGCTGGTGGTGACGTCGTTCCTGGGCGACTTTGCCTTGGGAGCCAACTGGGCCACGTACCAGGACATCGGCGGGCGTTACGCCGGCACGGTGTTGGGCTGGACCAACATGTGCGGCAATATCGGCGCTGCCACGGCCATCTCGGTGATCGGTCGGCTGGTCGAATACTCTGGCTGGTCGGCCACTTTTGCCATGTCCTCGACCGCCTATCTGGTCGGCGCCGTCGGCTGGCTGCTGGTCGATCCGCGCGTGCGAATTCGTGACGACAAGGCACCAATTCCGGCATCCACTTCCGCCGAATAGTCCCGACAAAGTCAGTGCACGGCTGATTTTGCGCCCCTCAAAACGATTGAACGGCAAGCGCGGTTCACTTAGACTGACGGCAGGCGGATTTTCGAGACGATTGACGCGAGACGATTGTCACCCCGCCCCCTGCCCCGCCGACCTGCTGCCCGCGTCCAGGAAGAAGCGCATGTCGCTAATCCCCAAGCTAATGTCGTCACCGATTCGCCTGGGCTGCTCGTTGCTGGCATGCTGGTCGATCGTGTGGCTGGCCGATGCCGCTTGGGCCCAGCAGGCAGCCACGTCGACAGCGCCCGGCGCCGTCAAACCCGCGCTGTGGTCGCTCGCGCCGGTCGTCCGGCCCGAGGCGCCGCGCGTCAGCAACACGGCCTGGCCGCGAACCGCGGTCGATCCGTTCATTCTGGCCGGCTTGGAAGCGAAATCTTGGCAGCCAGCGGCGCCGATCGCGCGCGAGCGGCTGATTCGTCGGGCCTATTTCGACCTGTGGGGACTGCCCCCATCGCCCGAGGAGGTGTCCGCCTTCGTGGCCGACGCGTCGAGCGAGGCCTACGAGCGGCTCATCGATCGCCTGCTGGCCAGTCCGCATTACGGCGAGCGGTGGGCCCGCTATTGGCTCGACTTGGTGCGTTTCGCCGAGACCAACGGCTACGAGCGCAACGCGCTGAAGCAGGGCGCCTGGCAATATCGCGATTGGGTGATCCAGTCGCTCAACGACGACAAACCGTACGACCGTTTCGTGATCGAGCAGTTGGCCGGCGACGAGCTGGCCGATGCCAGCGACCAGACCCGAATTGCCACCGGCTTTCTGCGCATCGGCACGTTCGACGACGAACCGAACGATCCGCTGAAATACAAATTCGAACAGCTCGACGATTTGATTCACGCCACGAGCACGACGTTTCTCGCGGTCACGCTCAAGTGTGCCCGCTGCCACGATCACAAGTTCGACCCAATTCCGCAGACCGACTACTACGCGATGCTAAACTTTTTCATCGGCGGCAAGGCGGCCGAGGGTCCGCTGCTGGCGTATACCGACGCGGGGCCCGAGGCGCCGGCGGTGCAGTTGCTGCTGGGGGGCGACCCGACGCACCCGGGCGCGGCGGTGGCGCCAGGCTACTTGTCGATGGTGCCGGCCGTGGCCCGCGCAGTCGATCCGCCGGTTGCCGGAGCCAAGACGACCGGCCGCCGGTTGCAACTGGCGCGGTGGATTGCCAACGGCCGCAATCCGCTTACGGCGCGGGTGATGGTCAACCGGCTGTGGCAGCATCATTTTGGCGAAGGGCTGGTGCGCACGCCGGACAATTTCGGCAAGCTGGCGGCCGATCCGACTCACCCGCAACTGCTCGACTGGCTGGCGAGCGAGTTTGTCGAGGGCGGCTGGCGCATCAAGCGGATGCACAAGCTGATCATGCTGTCGGCCGCGTATCAAATGGATTCGAGTCATCCGCGCGAAGCCGAGTACGCCGCGGGTCGATTTTGCCAATGGGCAGTGGTGGCGGCGCAATCGCCGGCGGCTGGAGGCGGAGCCGCTGCGCGACGCGATGTTGGCGGTCAGCGGGCAGTTGAACGAGAAAGCCGGCGGGCCGAGTTTCTTTCCGCCCGCCACGAAGGAAGCGCTGGAAGGTCTCTCCAAGAAAGGGGCCGAGTGGGGCAAATCGCCCCCCGACGAGCAGCGCCGGCGCAGCATTTACATGATGACCAAGCGCTCGCTGCTGGCTGCCGCTGATGACGACGTTCGATTCGAGCGACACGACGGCGCCGTGCAGTCAGCGGAACGTGTCGACCGTGGCGCCGCAGGCATTGGCCCTGTTGAATAACGATTTCGTGCACGCGCAAAGCGGCGAGTTCGCGGCCCGCGTGGTACGCGACGCGGGCGACGACCCGGCGGCGCAGATCGAGCGGGCCTGGTGGCTGGCGCTGGCCCGAGCGCCGAGTGCCGACGAGCGCGCCAACGCGATTGAACATCTGGCCACGCAGCAAAAGAATTTCGCGGCCCGCGCCGCGCAGGACGGCAAGGCTGCCAGCGACGCCGACGCGCGGCGAGCCGCGCTGGCTTCGCTGTGCCACGTGCTATTGAACCTGAATGAGTTCATTTATGTCGACTGACGATTGCCGACGCGGCAAACGATTTTTCCCCTGCGGCCAGACGCGGCGCGAGTTCGTGTGGGAAATGGGCGCCGGATTCGTCGGGTTGGCGCTGTCGGCGCTGCTGGGAGAAGACGGATTCTTTGACGCGCGGGCCCGGGCGACCGAGGCTGCCCGTGGCGAGAACCCGCTGGCGGTCAAGCCGCCCCATTTCGCGACCCAGGCCAAAGCGTGCATCTTCCTGATGATGAACGGCGGGCCGAGCCACGTCGACACGTTCGACTACAAGCCCAGCCTGGCGAAGTACGCCGGTCAGCCGCTGCCGCCGGACAAGAAGTTCACCAACTCCGGCAATCGCAAGATGGGCTTTCTCACGCCGGCCTGCCGCGAGTTTCGACCCGGGGGTCAGAGCGGGCTGATGATCTCCGACTATTTCCCGCGCGTCCGCGAGCACGCCGACAAGCTGGCCGTCATTCGCTCGTGCCACACCGACAGCCACGCCCACGGCTCGGCCCTGGTGGCGATGAACACCGGCAGCACGTTCATCGGCCGACCGTCGCTGGGTAGTTGGGCCGTGTATGGCCTGGGCACCGACGAACCAGAACCTGCCCGGCTACGTGGCGATCATGGACAAGCGCGGCGGGCCGATCAGCGGTCAGCCGAACTGGTCCAGCGGCTTCATGCCGGCCAGTTATCAAGGCACGCTGTTCCGGCCGGTCGGCGAACCGGTGCTCGACTTGCGCGGGCCCTTGGATCGCACGGCACAGCGCGAACAGCTCGACCTGCTGGCCCGGCTGAATCAGCAGCATCTGGACGCTCGACCGGGCGGATCGGAGCTGGCCGCGCGGATTCAAAGCTACGAATTGGCCTTCCGCATGCAGGCCGAAGCGCCCGAAGCGGTCGACCTGACGAAGGAAGATCAGCAGACGCTCGACATGTACGGCGTCGGCAGAGGGCCGACCGACGAGTTCGGCCGCAATTGCCTGGTCGCGCGGCGGCTGGTCGAGCGGGGCGTGCGCTTCGTGCAGCTCTATTCCGGCGGCGGCCACCTGGAAGACACCTGGGACGCCCACGAAAGCGTCGAGAAGAATCACGGCCAGCACGCCGCGCGAGGTCGACCAGCCGATCGCCGCCTTGCTTACCGACCTGGAGCGCCGCGGGCTGCTGGACAGCACGCTGGTCGTGTGGGGGGGCGAATTCGGCCGCATGCCGTTTGCCGAAGGGCGAAGGCGCGCCGGGCCGCAACCACAATCCGTACGGCTTCACGATGTGGATGGCCGGCGGCGGCGTCAAAGGGGGCATGTCGTACGGCGAGACCGACGAATTCGGCTTCGCCGCCACCGAGAACAAAGTCCATCTGCACGACCTGCACGCGACGATCTTGGCGCCTGCTGGGCCTCGACCACGAGCGGCTGACCTATTTTCATCAAGGACGCGACGAGCGACTGACCGACGTTTTCGGAAACGTCATTGAGGAAATCAGGGGATAGGAAAGTGGTCAGTGAATAGTGGTCAGTGAATAGTGGTCAGTGAATAGTGGTTGGTGGTTGGTGGTTAGGAGTAAGAAACATATGCCTTCGTCACGAACCACTAACCACCAACCACTAACCACCATCGCGGTCCTCGCGTTCGGTTTCCTACTGGCGGGATTTACCACCACCGGGACCGGTCGCTATTGCCTCGCCGCCGGGCCGGGGGCGAAGAGCAAGATTGAGCATGTTGAAAAGACGGACGCCGAGTGGCGGAAGCTGCTGACCACGAAGCAGTTTGACGTTACGCGGCGCAAGGCCACCGAGCCGCCCTATACCGGCAAATATTGGCGTTCCAAGCAGCATGGAATCTACCACTGCGTGTGCTGCGACTTGTCGCTGTTCAATTCGAAGGCCAAGTACGATTCGCAAACCGGCTGGCCCAGCTTTTACGAAACGGTCGATCACGACCACGTGAAGTTCGCGGTCGATCGCGACGAGAATGAAGTGCGCACCGAGGTGCTGTGTGCCCGCTGCGACGCTCACCTGGGGCACGTCTTCGGCGACGGCCCGGCGCCCACCGGTTTGCGGTACTGCATGAATTCGGCGGCGCTGAAATTGCGGGAGGATGGAGAGCCCGCGGCCGCGAAGTCGAAGCCGGCCGCGGTTCGGCCCTCGAAGAAACAGCCCGAGTGAGCCGGTTTCGCGCAGATCGGCAATTGCATCGCAGGCACCCCCTGCAGCGATCACGGTAGAACATGGATTACGTGAATCTCGGAAAGTCGGGCCTGAAAGTCTCACGCCTCTGCCTGGGCTGCATGAGCTACGGCGTTGCCGATCGCGGCGCACATCCCTGGACGCTCGACGAAGAGGCGAGCCGTCCGTTCATTCAGCGAGCGCTCGAGCTGGGAATCAATTTCTTCGACACCTCAAACAGCTACTCCGACGGCACCAGCGAAGAGATCGTGGGGCGGGCGCTGCGCGATTTCGCCGGGCGAGACAGCGTGGTGCTGGCGACCAAAGTCTTCTATCCCATGCGCGGCGGACCGAATGGGCGCGGCCTGTCGCGAAAGGCCATTCTGACCGAGATCGACGCCAGCTTGCGGCGATTGCAAACCGACTACGTCGACCTCTATCAGATTCACCGTTGGGATTATTCAACTCCAATCGAGGAAACGCTGGAAGCGCTGCACGACGTCGTCAAGGCCGGCAAGGCGCGCTACGTCGGCGCGTCTTCGATGCATGCCTGGCAATTCTGCAAATCGCTTTATCTCGCCGACCTGCACGGCTGGACGCGGTTTGTCTCGATGCAGGACCATTACAACTTGCTGTACCGCGAAGAGGAGCGCGAGATGCACCCGCTGTGCGCGGCGGAGCAGATCGGCGTGTTGCCGTGGAGCCCCCTGGCGCGCGGGCGATTGACGCGGGCTTGGAATGCGGCGTCGAGCGGCACGCGCGAGGCGACCGACGAGTTCGGCAAAACGCTGTATGCCAAAACCGAAGCGGTGGATCGCCAGGTCGTTGAGCGCGTGGGCCAAATCGCGGCCGCGCGCGGAATTCCGCAGGCGCAGGTCGCCCTAGCCTGGGTGCTCGGCAAGCCGGTGGTCACGGCGCCGATCGTCGGCGCGACGAAGCCGCATCATCTGGACGACGCGATCGCCGCGCTGAGCGTCCAACTCGCGCCGGAGGAAATCACTGCGCTCGAAGAGCCTTACGTCCCGCATGCGGTGGCGGGGTTTGTTTGAGAGCAGGAGTGAAAGGACTGTAGCTTTGCTTTACAGGCCCTCTCGGCCCCGCCATACTACTCGGGAAGTTCTCGGAACGAATCGCGGATTCACCGGAGTTTTTCTCATGAAATGGCATCTCGCGGTCGCGCTGCTGGCGATCTGCCTGCTGGGCGCCGATTCGGCCGACGAGTCCGCGAAGAAGGACGTCGAGAAGTGGCAAGGCACGTGGCGGGCCGTCTCGATGGAAACCAACGGCAAGGTCGCGCCGGAGGAATCGCTCAAGAGAATCAAGCTGACGGTCACCGGCAGCGACTATCATTTTCAAAACGGCGCCTTCAGCGAGCACGGGAGCTACCAGTTTTACGCCACAAAGAATCCCAAGCAGCTCGACATCGTCGTGGGCGACGGGGCCGACAAGGGCAAGGTCTATCTGGTGATCTACCAGGTCGAGGCCGATCGGCTGACGATTTGTCTTGAAACGGCCAACAAGAACCGGCCCACGGAGTTCAGCGGCAAGGCCGGCAGCGGCTGCGTGTTGGAAGTGTGGCAGCGCGAGAAGCCGTAGTCGCTTGGCGCATCGCGTTGATTTTTTTCCTGAACCCTTTCGGAGTACGACAACCATGGCAGTGTCTTCTCGTTCCCTTGCGTGCGCTATCGCCCTTTCCATGGTCGCGGTGTCCGCTTTGCAGCCCGCCCGCGCTGCGGACGTTCAAAAATTCGCCAGCGAGACGATCGACCTGGGAATCGTGGTCAGCGACGTGGCAAAGAGCGTTAAGTTTTACACCGACGCGCTCGGATTCAGCGAGACGCAGGGCTTTTCGGTGGGGGCCGATTTCTGCGCCGACGCCGGACTGACCGACAGGCAGGCCCTCAAAATCCGCGTGCTGGTATTGGGCACGTCGCCAAGCGCCACGAAAATCAAGCTCATGGAAGTGCCGGGCGTGAAGATGAAGCAGACCGACAACGGCTTCATCCACTCGCAGTTGGGCTACCGTTATCTGACGATTCACGTGGCCGACGCCACGGCCGCGCTTGCACGATTGCAAAAGGCCGGCGCGAAGCCGATCGCCAAGGGCCCAGTGGCGCTGCCCGCCGGATTGCCGGCCGGCATGACGCTGACCGTGGTCCGCGATCCCGACGGCAACCTGATCGAGCTGGTTGGTCCGAAGAAGTAGGGCCGATTTCGCGCAGGCAAAACCGGGAAATTGCTAACCCCCGTTGCGGCCGAACGCTTTGCGTCGACCGGTCACTTGGCCTATGATCGAACTGGCCCGTTGGAATTCACGGTGACGTTGGCAAGGAGCTCGGACGATGAGCTGTTTTCGCAAAATTGCGTGGCTGGGGGCAACCTGGGCGGTGATGGCCGCCGTGGCGCTCGCCGAGGAGGAGCCTCCGAAGGCGCCGCCGCCGGCCGCTGCTGCCGCGTCGGTCGAGCAGCTGACCGAGCAGGTGCGCAAGTCGGTGGCGGTGATTACCTCGGCCGGCCGCGACGGCCAGCGTGAGGGGCTGGGCTCGGGCTTTGTCGTGGCGAGCGACGGGCTGGTGGCCACGAACTTTCACGTCATCGGCGAAGGACGCGCCGTGCGCGTGCAACTGGCCGACGGACGCCAGTTCGACGCCACCGCGATCCATGCGTCCAACCGGCAACTCGATCTGGCCGTGCTGCGCATCGACGCCAAGGATTTGCCGACCCTCGAGCTGGGCGATTCCGACGCGGTGAAACAGGGGCAGGCCGTGCTGGCCCTGGGCAATCCGCAGGGGTTGAAAAACAGCGTCGTCTCGGGCGTGGTTTCCGGAGTGCGCGAAATGGAGGGCCGGCCCATGATCCAGTTGGCCATCCCCATCGAGCCAGGCAACAGCGGCGGGCCGCTGGTCGACATGCAGGGCCACGTGCAGGGCATCATGACCATGAAGTCGCTGGTTACGCCCAACCTGGGATTTGCCTTGACCGTGAACCTGCTCAAGCCGCTTTTGGCCAAGCCGAACCCGATCCCCATGTCGCGCTGGCTGACGATCGGCGCGCTCGATCCGCATGCCTGGACTCCGCTCTTCGGCGCTCGTTGGCGGCAGCGCGCCGGACGGATCACGGTCGACGGCGCGGGCCAGGGCTTTGGCGGCCGATCGCTGTGCTTGTCGGGCACGCACGTTCCCGAGCGGCCGCTGGAAATCGCCGTCGCCGTGCTGTTGAAGGAAGAGTCGGGCGCGGCGGGCATCGCATTTTGCGCCGACGGCGCTGATCGGCACTACGGCTTTTATCCGACCAATGGCCACTTACGGCTGACGCGGTTCGACGGCCCCGATTTGCAGTCGTGGACGATTTTGCACGATCAACCCAGCGCGCACTACGTCGGCGGCGACTGGAACACGCTGCGGGTCCGCCTCGAAGGGGGCAGAATCCTCTGCTACGTCAACGATACTCAAGTGGCGGAAGTAGCCGACAGCGGACTCTCCGAGGGCAAGGCGGGTCTGGTCAAGTTTCGCGACACGCGGGCCCAATTCAAGAACTTTCGCGTCGGCCGCCAGCTTCCGACCGCGGGCGTGCCGGCCGCCGAGGTCGAGCGCATCGCCAAACTGGTCGAAAACGTCTCGGGCAAAGGCACGCCCGATGAGAAACTCATCGAGACGCTTGCCGGCGACGCCGCCCGCGCGGCCAGCGTGCTGCGCGCTCGGGCCGCGCAGCTCGACGCGCAAGCCGGCCAGCTGCGCGAGCTGGCGCAGCAGCCCACGCGCATCGCGTGATCGCCGATTTGACCGCGGCGGTTTCGCAGGCCGACGACAAGATCGACCTGTTCCGCGCCGGCCTGCTCGTGGCGCGGCTCGACAACGAAGAGGTCGACGTCGAAGTCTACTGCGACGAACTCGAGCGAATGGCCCGCGAGGTAGCCGCGAAGTTGCCCTCCGACGCGAGCGAGGCGGCACGGCTCGACGCGCTGCGAAAATACATGTTCGAGGAGAACGGTTTTCACGGCAGCCGCGGCGACTACTACAACCGGGCCAACAGCTATTTGAACGAAGTGCTCGACGATCGCGAAGGGTTGCCGATCACGCTGTCGGTGGTGTACCTGGAGTTGGCGCGGCGGATCGGATTGAACGTGGCGGGCGTCGGCCTGCCGGGACATTTTGTCGTGCAGCACTTTCCCGCCGAGGGCGATCCTCAATTGATCGACGTCTACGAGGGGGCCACCCAGGTCAGCCGCGACGAGGCCGGCAAGCGGGTCAAGGAAGCCACGGACCGCGAGCTCTCCGACGCCGACTTGAAGCCGTTTGCCAAGCGGGCCATCATTTCGCGCATGCTGCACAACCTGCTGAGCGTCTCGGGCACCGAGCCCAAAGCCATGCACCGCTATCTGAACGCGATCCTCTCGATTGAGCCGACCAGCGCGCAGCATCGCTGGCTGCGGGCCATCGTGCGCTATCGTTTGCAAGATCGGGTGCGGGCGCTGGAAGACGTCGAATGGCTGTTGGAAAACAAGCCGGCCGAAATCGAAACCGCGCGGGTGCTCGATTTGCAAAAGGCCATCCGCGAGCAGGCCCCGCCGCGATAGCTTTGCGTATGGAACTATCCGTCCTGCTCGCGCGAGCAGTTGCAGGCAAAGTTTGAGCGCGGCGGCGGTGGTTTCGACGTCTTCCTCGGCGTGCACGGCCGAAACGCATCCGCCCGGCCACGGAAA
Organism: uncultured Planctomycetia bacterium; assembly: GCA_963801675.1. Classification (GTDB taxonomy): domain Bacteria; phylum Planctomycetota; class Planctomycetia; order Pirellulales; family PALSA-1355; genus PALSA-1355. The sequence goes on along the minus strand of CAWDFN010000001.1, from coordinate 3,464,143 downwards.
AATATCGGCGCCGCCCAGGAGCAGTCCGCAGCGCAGCTTGTGAACCAGCGACGGCGGCGCGGAGCCCTTCAGTTCGTCGGCAGGCACGCGTCCGGCGTAGATGTCCTCCAGCGTCGCATCGCGATTGCGCGGGTTGGTGAACAGATGGAAGCCCGAGTACTCGCCGTAGGCGATCCAACGGCTGTCGCACTGGGCAATGACTTCATTCAAGCGCTGGCGCAGCTGTTGGGCCGTGCAATTGGCCCGCGCGATGGCGTCGGTCTCGGCGATGATCTTGAGCGTGGCCAGGCCGGCCGCGGCGGTGATCGGATTGGCGTTGAACGTTCCCTGGTGCGGCACGCGATGCTCGGCGTTCCAAACCCGATCGTTGCGCAGGGTCATCACGTCCATGACGTCATTGCGTCCGGCCACGGCGCCGCCGGGAAACCCGCCGGCGATGATCTTGGCAAAGGTGGCCAGGTCGGGCTTTACGCCCAGCCGCTGTTGCGCGCCGCCGGGGGCCAAGCGAAAGCCGGTGATGACCTCGTCGAAGATCAGCAGCACGTTTTTCGCGCCGTCAATTCGCGCACCTGGGCGGCGAATCCCGGCCTTAGCGGCACCAGGCCGAAGGTGGCGCCGGTCGGCTCCATGATGACGGCGGCAATGTCGTCGTGCTCGTCGAGCAACCTGGCCAGCGCGGCCGGGTCGTTGGCCGGACAGATGAGGGCGTTCTGAGCCACTTCGGGCAGGACGCCGGGGGGCGGCGAGCCGTCGAAGTGCGACGTGGCGGCGAAGGCCACCTGGTCGTGCCAGCCGTGGAAGTGCCCGCTGAAGCGGACGATCTTGTTTTTTTCGGTGAAGGCCCGCGCCAGCCGGATGGCCAGCAGCGTCGATTCGGTGCCCGAGCCGGTGAATCGAACTTTGTCGGCGCACGGCACCATGCGCGTGATCTGCTCGGCCCAGAGGACTTCGAGCTCGTGCGCGGCTCCGTAGTGGGTGCCCTTGGCGAGTTGTTCGCGAACCGCCTCGGTGACTTGCGAATCGCCATGGCCCAACAGCAGCGCCCCGTGTCCGCCGATGTAGTCGACGTACTCGTTGCCGTCGACGTCCCACTTGCGCGCGCCGGCGGCCCGGGCGATATAAACCGGATGCGGCTGCAAGTAGCGCGTGTCGTGCGTGACGCCGCCGGGCAAGACCTCGACCGCACGCTGGTACAGACGCCGCGAGCCGGGTGTCTTGGCGACGTACTGATCGGAGATGCGTTGATTGCTGTGCACAACGGCGGACATCATGCCAGGACGTCTCCAATGACGCGGCCGGCGACGATCGTCAGTCGCTCAGCCCGGCCGTTGTGCAGGTAGGTGAGCTGCTCGTGGTTGAGGCCCAGCAGGTGCAGGATCGTGGCGTGGAGGTCGTGGACGTGGGCGCGGTTTTCGACGGCGTACAGGCCGATGTCGTCGGTCGCGCCGTAGGTCACGCCGCCTTTGACGCCGCCGCCGGCCATCCAGATGGTGAAGCCGTAGGGATTGTGATCGCGGCCGTTGCCGCTCTCGCTCATCGGCGTGCGGCCGAACTCGCCGCCCCAGACGACCAGCGTGCTCTCGAGCAGGCCGCGGCGCTTCAGATCCTTCAGCAGGCCGGCGATGGGGCGGTCGCTTTCGCGGCAGTGCAGCGAGTGGTTGCCCTCGACGTCGGTGTGCGCGTCCCACTTGCTGCCCGAGCCCATGTAGAGCTGCACGAAGCGCACGCCGCGCTCGACCAGCCGGCGGGCCAGCAGGCAGTTGCGGCCGTTGCGGCTGGTCTCTTTCTGATCGAGGCCGTAGAGAGCGCGGGTTTCCTGCGGTTTCGCTGGCCAGGTCGACCGCCTCGGGCGCGGCCGACTGCATGCGGAAGGCCAGCTCGTAGCTGGCGATGCGGGCTTCGAGGTTGTTGTCGTCGGCGCGGCCGCGCAGGTGCTGGCGGTTGAGCTGCTGGATGAAGTCGAGCTTGCCGCGCTGCCGCGCGCCGGCCGAGGCGTCGCGGCGGCGCGACGTGCAGGATGGGCAGCTTGCCGTCGCGAAACTTCGTGCCCTGATAGGCCGCCGGCATGAAGCCGGTGCCCCAGTTGCGATTGCCGCCGGGCGGCATGGTCGACGTTGTCGGTGCAGCACGACGTAGCCGGGCAGGTCGTCGCACTCGCTGCCCAGGCCGATACAGCACCACGAGCCGAGCGACGGCCGGCCGCCCAGGACGCTGCCGGTGTTCATCTGGCAGATGCTGCCGACGTGGTTCAGGCCGTCGGCGTGGCAACTGCGGATGACGGCGAGGTCGTCGACGCAGGTGGCGATTTCAGGATACCAATCGCTGACCCAGATGCCCGACTGGCCGTGCTGGGTGAATTTTCGCTGGCTGGCCAACAGCGGCGTGTAGGCCGTGCGGCCCATGGCCGTGATCGGCCGCTCGAAACTGTCGGGCAGCGGCTTGCCGGCCAGCTTGGTCCAGCTCGGGCTTGGGATCGAACAGATCGATGTGGCTCGGTCCGCCGTCGAGAAAGCACCAGATCACGCTTTTGGCCGCGGCGGGAAAATGGGCGCTTTCGGCGCGACGAGGTTGCCCGCAAGCGAAGCCGGCGCTCCGGCGGCGTCCGCCTCGCGAGCCAACAGCGCGGCCAGCGCCAGGCTGCCGAACCCGCCGCCGGCACGCGCCAGAAAATCGCGGCGCGACACGGCCGCGTCGAAGTGCGGCAGCGTCGAATCGGAGGTCAGCAGGCGTGTCGGCATGGCGAGGCAGGTGGTTAATCGACGTACAATAAGGCGTTCGAGTTCAACAGGGCGTGACAAAAATCGACGATCGCGGCGGCCCGCGCGGGGTCGATGCCGCTGGGCATGGGCGAGGGGAGCGTAGCGCCAGCGGTCGCGTCGCCGGCGGCGGCAATCGCGGCGGCCTGGCTGGTGAGAAACTGTTCGGCGGATTTTAGTTGCTCGTCGGCGGGGGGCTGCGAAAACGCCTCGGCAAAAGCGGCCCGCACCAGCGCGCCGACGTCGCCCGCGTGTTTCTCGAGCAGCCGGCCGCTCCAGTGTTGGGCCTGCGACAGCGTGAATTCGCCGTTCATCAGGGCCAGCGCTTGTGGGGCGGTCGTGGTGGCGCTGCGCTGGGGGCAACTGTTGTGCATGTCGGGCAGATCGAAGATGTCCAGCAGCGGATAGCGGAGGTTTCGCTTGGCAATCACGTAGATCGAGCGGCGATTGCGCGCCTCGGCCGTGTCGTCGGGCTTCCAGGCCAGCTTGCCGTCGATGCCCTGCGGCAACTCGGGCCGGGCGCTGGGCCCGTACATCTGGCCGCTGAGCTGGCCGGCAAGCTGCAGCATCGCGTCGCGAATCGCCTCGCCTTCGAGCCGCTGCCGCCGAGCGTGCCACAGCAGGCGGTTCGCGCCGTCGAGTTCCAGCGCCTTGGCGTGTTGGGGACTGTCGAAGTCGACCGCGGACGATTGCCGATACGTGGCCGACGTGACCATCAGGCGGTGCATGGCCTTCATGCTCCAGCCGCGCTCGACCAGCTCGATGGCCAGCCAATCGAGCAACTCGGGATGCGACGGCGGCTCGCCCATCGCGCCGAAATCGTTGGGCGTGCCGACGATGCCCGTGCCGAAATGATGCTGCCACAATCGATTGACCAGCACGCGCGTGGTGAGCGGATGATCGGGCCGGCAGAGCCAGTTGGCCAGCGCCGCGCGACGGCCGGACGATTGCGATCCGCCCGCGGGAGTCGCAATCTCGGGCTCGCTCCTTCCCAAGAACGCCGGAAAGCCGGGGCGGACTTCTTCCTGCGGCTTGCGATAGTCTCCGACCGCCAGGCGGAACGTGGCCGGCGAGGCGCCCGGCGCGTCGGTGGCGACCATGGCCATGGGGAGCGGGGCCGGCTTGAGGTGGTCGAAGGCGGCCAGCTGTTTTTGCAGCTCGTCGTACTGTTTTTTCGCGTCCCCTTTCAGCTTGCCGGGCAGCTCGCGCATCTTGGGCGTGATGTATTTCATCACCTGCACGGTCAACTGCTCGTCGAGCGCCGTGCGGCGTTCGGCCGGGGCTTCGACCGCGTCGCGAACGTCGGGCGTGAATTTTTGCAGCGCGTCTTTCATTTCTGCTTCGCGCTTGGGGGCCAGCAACGCGTCCATCTCGTCGCGGATCGATTGCGTGGCTTGCTGCCAGGCGGCCAACTGCTCGGCGTACTTTTGTTTTTGCTCGGGCGGCGCGATCGCCACGTCGTCGCGCGGCAACAGGGGCGCGAAGAAGGCCTGCAGCCGGAAGTAGTCGACCTGCGAAATCGGATCGAACTTGTGGTCGTGACACTGGGCGCAGCCGATCGTCAGCCCGAGGAAGGCCAGGCCGGTGGCGTCGGTCAGATCGTCGCGAATCTCCTGCCGCCGCTGCCGCACGTTGGCCGCGTTGTATTCGTCGGGATACAGCCGGTTCAAGCCCGTGGCTATCAGGGCGTCGGGGTTGTCGGGCTCCAGCTCGTCGCCGGCCAACTGCTGGCGGACGAAACGGTCGTAAGGCAGGTCGGCGTTGAAGGCCCGAATGACGTAGTCGCGATACTTGTGGGCGTTGGGGCGGAAGGCGTCTTCCTTGAAGCCGTCGGTTTCGGCGAAGCGAACCACGTCGAGCCAATGCTGGGCCCAACGCTCGCCGTAACGCGGCGAATCGAGCAGCCGGTCAACGACCGTCGCATAAGCCTCCTCCGACTCGTCCGCCAAAAACGCCTGTTGTTCTTCGGGCGTCGGCGGCAGGCCGGTCAGATCGAACGTCAAGCGACGCAAGAGCGTCAGTTTGTCGGCCGGCGGATTGGGCCGAAGGCCTTTTTCCTCGAGCGCGTGCAGGATGAACGCGTCGATCGGGTTGGCGACCCAGCCGGCATCGTTAACGCGCGGAACGGCGGGTCGCTGAGGGGGCTGGAAGGGCCATTTGCCGTTGGTGAAAGAGGATGTTTCCGCAGCACTTCCGACAGGATCAGCAGCGCCGGATCGCGATGCGCAGATGAGCACGACCGCCGCGGCCAGGCAGGCTGCGAGCCAGCTCACGCGTTGTCGTGGCACACACATCACGAGAATATTTCCCGATTGTAGCCCTGTCTGCGCATTGCCCTATCATAGCCGCCGGGCACGAGCCGGAGCAAGCTGGGGGGTGATTCGGCTAGCCGTGCGTGGGATCGCAGGTCTGGCATGCTCGTGCCTGAGATTCGTCATTGAGGGTACTTCTTTGGCGCTCTGTCAGGCACGGGGTGCCTGACCTACTCGGCTTCTGGCGCGCACCGCCCTGCGCGGGACAAAGGCGCGATGGCTGAGCTCCCAGGATCCCTCGACGGTCCCAATTGTCGGGCGACTGTTTGGCGCCAAGGCGGTGGACGCGATCTACCTGGACGCAGTGACGCCGGCGCAAACCATCCAGCGAATTCGCTCGGCATTCCCCGAGGCAACGCCCATGATCGAGCCGAACATTGACCTTCATCGGTGCGTTTCGCGCCCTGCTCCGCGCGCCGACCGGACGGTGAGGATCATTCCGCTCGTCGGGAAATCTTGAGTGACAGACTGTTGGGAAACGAAAAAAGGCCAGAACGATTCTTGCTGCTGCAGATCGTTCTGACCCATTTTGATCCCATTTTAAATCCGGCGGTCAGGCGCTGAGATTCACCGTGACTCCATCGTTGTCCCCCACGTCGAGCTCACGAAATCCGACGTCGCGGGAAGTCGTACTTGCCGTGTTGACGCACCAGTCGAACCTCTCATAGGGTACGGCTGTCACGTTAGGACCGGCCCAATAGGCGCCGTCGGCGGCTTCCGCATAGAAATACCAGTACCGATTGACGTCGTCCAAATCATTGGCATAGACAACGTTGCACTCACCTGGCGACAGATTCCACCAGCCCATCTTCTCCCAGTCTCCACCGTCCGGGCAGCCTGGGTGATACCACATGATGCACACCGACACGTCCACCGGATAATTGTTGCAAAACTTGAGCATGAGTTTTCCTTTCAAGAGTCGCTGGACGTGCTGGCTCGAAATCGAACTTCATTCTTCCGACCCAAAGTGGGCTGCATCGTCGAGGCCTTCAACGGCGAGGCAGTCGCCGAGTGGTTGACGGTCATCGTCTTCTTGTTTTGCGAGGATGCGCCAAAATCGCCGTGCGGACTTACCTGCATTTTTCCAAGATTCGTCATGGGGAGCCTCCAGCAAAGGTGTTTGGTACAAGAACATGACAAGCCGCCAGGCGAGCGACGGCGGACAACCCAGAGGTCGGGAGGATCGCCACGTAAATCCACCAGATTCCCCGCTCGCAGACCGGCTGGCGACAACTCCGAGGTATGCTATCACCGTTCACGACGGTGGTGAGCAAGAAAACACATCATAGATACTTACTAACTACCATCTACCGTACACACAATCCGTGATGCGTTTCAAATAACGGAACGTGGCTTATTATCATGTTATCAAGTACGTTTGCAAGTGTCCTACCATGGAAATGCTGCGTTTCCTATTTCCTGGACTGTGAGGAATGTTAGGTCAGTCGAGGAACCGGATTGCGCCGAGGAGAATTGACAAGAATGCCCGGAATTCATCGCGGGACGGGCGCGCCGCCAGTGCTTGGCGGCGAAATCAGGGGCACGCGGCAATGCAAATGGCCAGACGCGTGGGGCCAAAGCAGCGCGGTCTGATCCTCGCTCCCAAGCCGATGGCCTGTCGCCGCCATGGGGCTGAATGGCGAGGCAGCCAGAATGTGCGGGCGTTCACCCGCGATCGAGCGCCGCTTCACTCGCCGCGCCATGCGACAGCGGGCTGTCGCCCAAGGTTTGGATTTCTACCATTTTGCGGTACAGGCCGCTTTGACTCAGCAGTTGTTCGTGAGTGCCGATTTCGGCGATGCGGCCGGCTTCCAGGACCACGATGCGGTCGGCGTGGGTGATGGTGCTTAGGCGGTGGGCGATGACGAAGCTGGTGCGGCCCTGCATCAGGGTCAGCAGGCTCTGCTGGATCAGCCGCTCGCTCTCGCTGTCGAGATTGCTCGTGGCTTCGTCGAGGATCAGGATGCGCGGGTCGGCCAGCAAGGCTCGGGCGATGGCGATGCGTTGCCGCTGGCCGCCGCTTAAGCGAACGCCCCGCTCGCCGATTACGGTGTCGTAGCCGCGATCGAAGCGCGGCGATGAACTCGTGGGCGTTGGCGGCCTTCGCGGCGCGTTCGATGTTGGCCTGCGCGGCGCCGCGGGCGGCGTAGCCGATGTTGTCGGCCACGCTGCCGTCGAACAGAAACACGTCCTGCTCGACGATGCCCAGCAACCGGCGATAGCTTTCGACGTCGATCTGGCGCAGGTCGATGCCGTCGAGCTCGACGGCGCCGGAGGTGGGGTCGTAGAAACGGGCCACGAGATTGGTGAGCGTGGTCTTGCCCGCACCGCTGCGGCCGACCAGGGCGATGGTCTCGCCGGCGGCCACGTCGAGCTCGACGTCGGCCAGCACCAGGTCGCTCGAACCGGGATAGCGAAAGTTGACGCCGCGCAGCGAGACCTGCCCGCGAACGTCGCGCTTCTTGATCGTCAGCGAGCCCTCGGTGCGGGTCATCTCGGTACGGCTCGGCCAGCAGGTCGAGCACGCGGTCGAGGCCGGCCAGTCTGCTTTGAAACGCGGCGGCACTATTGGCCAGCACGGCCAGCGGACTCAAGAGCATGGCCAGGTAGACCAGAAACATCATCAGGTCGCCGAGCGTCAGGTCGCCCTCGAGTACCTGAGCGCCGCCGTAGAGCAGCAGGGCCGCCGAGGAGAGCGGGATGATGATTTCCCAAATCAACTCGACGATGCGGGCCCACCACCAGACGTGCAATTGCTGGCGGGCCATGAAGTGGTTGGCACTGGTGAAGCGGCCGCTCTCGCTGCGCTGCCGGCCAAACGCGCGCACCACGCGCATGCCGGCAAAGGCCTCGGTGGCGGTGCTGTCGATGTCCTGGCGCTGGATGCGGATGTCGCGATAGAGCGGCCGGATGCGGGCGATCCAGGTGCGGTGCGTGAGAAAAATCACCGGCAGCAGAACGAGCGAGCCCAACAGCAGCCGCCAATCGATCCAGGCCAACACGGCCAGGCTGCCGAAGAGTTGGATGATGGCCCGCCAGGGGTTGTAGAGCATGCTGAAGATCAACTCGGCGATGCCGCCGGCGTCGTCGCGCAGGATGCTGGCCACGCCGCCGCTCTTGAGTTGTTGCACGCGGTGCAGCGGCAGGCGGACGGCGTGCTCGAAGGCCCGGCGTCGCGTGGAGACTTGCACCTTCATGACCGTGCGAGTCGCGTACCATCGCCCCCACAGGCGGACGGCCGTTTCGACCAGGGAAATCGCCATCACGCCGCCGGCCAGCCACCACAGCAATTGCAAACCGCCGTCGGTCGTTGGGAAGAACGTGGTCCAGGGTGGCGCGAGCGGTTTGCCGGTCAGCACGTTGTCGATCATCAACTTCGTCGCGGCCGGCGGAACCAGCGCCAGCAGCGTGGCCACGGTGAGGGTCGCCAAGGCGAACACGATCGCCAGATGGTGACCATCGAGCATCCGCCAAAACTCGATGAACAGCCGCCAGAACGAGCGCGGATGGCCGCCGGTGGCCAGCGTCTTATCAGTTGTGGGCTTGCCGTTGCGACGGTTGGCGCGCAATTGCTGGCGATACTGGGCAAATCGGAGCCGGCTGCGCTTCTGGGCCATGAGGTTTTGTGTGGAGGCGTGCGAATCGATCGAAGTCAGCGCACTATTGTACGCACAACGTCCGTGGCGGACACCACGGCCGCGTTGGAAAGCAGCGATATGGCCCGCTGCACGCTGGGGTGGTATGTTGAATCGCGGCCAGTTTGGCCCAATTTGGGTAGCCTCACTAACCCGACGCGCAAGCGAGGGCTCTTCGTCCAGCGTCCCTCGCGTGCGTTGCGGATTAGTATGGAGGCCCTCGCGAATCGTTAGGCCTCTTGTCCCTTCGGGACCCAGACAACAAGTTGTCTGGGCCACCCGGCGGACGAAGAGCCCTCGCTTGCGCTTCGGGTTAGTGTGGAGACCGCGGAAAAGGAGCACGAAAATGGCCGATAGCGGCGGTTGGTATTACGCCAAAGACGGGCAAGCGCAGGGGCCGATGTCGCTCGAGCAATTGCGGCAGATGATCGCCGGGCCGGGCGGAGACGCGATCCTGGTCTACGGACCGGGGACTGCCGATTGGATCGAAGCCCGGCACGTGCCGGCACTGGCGACCGCGGCGCGAGCGGCTTCAGCGCCGCCGGCCGTGCCTAGCGGGCGGCGCTCGGACGAGATCGATTACGAAGTTTTCGGCTCCGAGATGCAATATGTCGAAGTGACGCTCGATCCGGGCGAGATGGTGATCGCCGAAGCCGGGGCCATGATGTACATGACCCGCGGGATTCAGATGGAGGCCGTGTTTGGCGACCCGGCGGCCCCGCAGTCGGGCTTTTGGGGCAAGGTGGCCGCGGCCGGCAAACGGGTGATCACCGGCGAGAGTCTGTTCATGACCACGTTCAGCAACGGCGCGTCGAGCGGGCGCGAGATCGTGGCGTTCGCCTCTCCGTACCCCGGCAAGATCCTGCCGATGCACTTGGATCAGCTGGGCGGCGAAATGATCTGTCAGAAAGATTCGTTCATTTGCGCGGCCCGCGGCACGCAGATCGGCATCGCGTTTCAAAAACGGTTCGGCGTCGGCATATTTGGCGGCGAGGGTTTTATCATGCAGCGGCTGACCGGCGACGGGATTGCGCTGGTGCACGCCGGCGGCACGCTGATGCGGCGTTCGCTGGCGGCCGGCGAGACGCTACGGCTCGACACCGGATGCCTGGTGGCCATCACTCCCAGCATCGACTACGACATCCAATTGGTCGGCGGAATCAAGAACACGCTGTTCGGCGGCGAGGGCTTGTTTTTGGCGACGCTCACCGGTCCCGGCGACGTATGGTGCCAGTCGCTGCCGTTTTCTCGCCTGGCCGGCCGCATCATCGCCGCCGCCCCGCAGACCGGCCGCGGCAACCGCGAAGAAGGCTCGATCCTCGGCGGATTGGGACGCTTGCTGGACGGCGACAATCGGTAAGTTCTCGATCATCAGACACCGCGAGCGCTGCAAAGATGGCACAAGCCCCGACGGAAATCCCGACCGCGCCGCGAGATCCTCGCGCGACGTCAGATCGCATGCCGCCTGGCGTCCCGTATATCGTCGGCAACGAGATGGCCGAGCGATTCAGCTTCTACGGCATGAAGGCGATCTTGAAGATCTACCTGATCACGCTATTCGTGCAGTTTGTCAACGAAGCGGCGGTTCCGCCCGAGCAGTTGGCCGACGCACAAGCGAAGAGCACCGAGGTGGTGCATCTGTTCGTGGCTGGAGTTTATGCCTTCCCGTTGCTTGGCGCGATCATTGCCGACCGGCTGCTGGGTAAGTATCGGACCATTTTCTGGATGTCGCTCATTTATTGCGCGGGGCACGCGGTGCTGGCAGTTGCCGGCCGGGTCGGCGCGATGCACGAGTTCGCCGCGGCCGAGACTTCGATGTACCTGGGGCTGGGGCTGATCGCGCTGGGCTCGGGCGGTATCAAACCGTGCGTTTCGGCGAACGTCGGCGACCAGTTCAGCGCCGCCAACTCGCACCTCATCTCGAAAGTCTTTCAGGCGTTTTATTTCAGTATCAACTACGGCTCGTTTTTTTCGACGCTGATGACGCCGCTGCTGCTGAAATATTGCGGCGCGGAAGTGGCATTCGGCGTGCCGGGCGTGCTGATGGGAATCGCCACGCTGGTCTTCTGGCTGGGGCGGCATAAGTTCGTGCACGTGCCTGCTAATCCCGGCGGAAGGCTCGGTTTCTTCGACGCCGTGGTGACCACGCTGCTGTTTACGCCCTTGTTTTCGCTGATCATCGGTTACTTCGTTCTGTGGGAGCAGTTTCTTGGCGCCGCGCAAGAGGCGGCCAAAGCGGCCGGCGAAGAGTTTCGCGGCGTCACCACGGACCTGGTGGGGCAGTACTTCGCAGCCTATTGGTGGCTGCCGACGGCAACCATCGGGGCCGTGGCGTTAGGCATCGCGCTGTTTCGCATGCGCGAGCGGATCCAATCGAGCACGGGGTTCCTGAACGTGCTGATTTATAACTTGACGCACCAGAGCGATCGCAAGCCGGGTATGAGTTACTTCGACGTGGGCCGGGCGAAGTTCGGCGACGAGACGGGGGACGGGCCGCCGGCGGTGCTCAAAGTGATGCTTGTATTCTCAATGGTCAGCGTTTTCTGGGCACTGTTCGACCAGCACGCCTCGACCTGGGTCGACCAGGCCAAGTTGATGAACCTCGGGCTGACCGTTCCGGCTTATCTGGCGTATTGGGCGTTGGCGGCCACGTTGTCGCTGTCGCTGTTCGCGGGACTGGTGCTGTTTCGCTGGATCGACAACACGCCTTTTTCACGACGGACGATTTCGACCGTGTTTGGCTGCGTGTTCGCGCTGGGCGTGCTCGCGGCGATTTGCGATCAGTTTGCTCCGCCGATGGGCAACGTCGTGAGCGCGGACGGCGCCGAGCCCGTCGTGCGGCAGCGGATGCTGTCGTTCCAGATGGAAGCAGCCCAACTGTCGGCGCTCAATCCGCTGCTGGTGATGGTCATCATACCCGCGCTGAATTTGCTGGTGTTTGCGCCGTTGCGATCGCGGCAGGTCGATATCAAGCCGCTGCAAAAGATGACCGCCGGAATGTTTCTGACCGCGGCCGCATTTGCCGCCGCCGCCATCTTGCAAGAAACGATTCAAGTAGCCGGCAAGGGCGAAGTGCACGGCCTGTGGCAAATCGTACCGTACTCGATCATGACGGTGGCCGAGGTACTGGTCTCGACGACAGGGCTGGAGTTTGCCTACACGCAAGCGCCGCGGGCGATGAAGTCGACGATCATGAGTTTTTGGCTTCTCTGCGTGACGCTGGGCAATCTGCTGGTGGCTTTCCTGGCGCCGCTGCAAAAGACGATCGAGCTGTCGGAGTTTTTCTGGCTGTTCGCCGGATTAATGGCCGCCGCGGCGACGATTTTTCTGTTTCTCGCGCGGGTCTACAAGGGCAAGAGCTACTTGCAGCACGCCCAATAGCGCGATTCAACAGAACGACGGTGTGCGCTCGCATACTAGCCCGAATCGCCATCGAGGGAGAGTCGACGAAGACCCTCGCTGGCGCTTCGGGCTAGTGGTTGCAGCGCACCGTCGCGTGTCAAACGGCAGTGGCCTGGGGCTCGCTGGTTGTCGGCGCAGGCTCGTGGATTGGTTGCAACTCGGGCAACGTGTGCTCGATCACGCGCATCGTCTTCCACTTGCCTTGCTGGAAGCGGGCCATGAAGCCGAGGCCGAGCACGGTGATGTAGACGGTGACGGCGTACCAGGCGACGGTGAAGCCGGCGTTGCCGAAATGCGAGGCAATGTACGTGGGGAGCACCAGCAACAGCACGCCCATCGAGACCGAGAAGAACAGCGCGAAGCGCGTGTCGCCGGCGCCACGGATGGCGGCATTGAAGACCACGAACATCGCGTCGAAGAATGAGTAAAAGGCGACAAAGCGCAGCAAACCGACGACCACGTCGCGCACGGCCGCATCTTCGGCCAGTCCGTAGGGTTTGAGAATCAACTCGGGCAGGAACAGGTAGACGCCGCAGAACAACAGCGTGTAGCCGCCGGCCAGGGCGCCGGCCAGCCAGGTGGTGCGCACGGCCAACTGCGGGCGGCCCTCGCCGATGCGATGGCCGACCAGCACGGTGACGGCGGTGCCCAGGCCCAACAGCGGGATGAAAACGCCGCCGTTGAGGTTGAACACCAGGCTCGTGGCTTGCAGTTGCGCGTTGCCCAACTGGCCCATCAGCTGAATGAACATGTTCCAACAAGCAACGTCGAGGAACTGCTGCAGCCCGCTGGGAAATCCAAAGCGGAGCAGCCGCGCGAGCAGTTCGCGGTCCAGGTGGCGGCCGACCCACAGGCGATACGGGCCGTCGCGATACATCCAAAACATCACGCCGGCGTACATCAGCGAGATGCAGGTGAACGCGGTGACCGTCGACAACGCGGCGCCGTCGATGCCCAGCCGGGGACAGCCGAGGTTGCCGAAAATCAGCAGGTAGTCGAGGCCGATGTTGATCGTCATGCCGATCGTGTTGACGATCATCACGACCGTAGTCTGGCCGCGGCCGCTGAAAAAGGCGGCCAGCGCCGTGTCGAGCAACAGCGGCAGCGTGCCCCAGCAGAGGATGGTGAAGAAGCGGACTTCGAGCCCCTGCACGTTCGTATCATGGCCGATCTTTTCAAAAATGGCCGGCCCGAGCGGCACGAAGACCAGCATGGCGATGGACGCCGCCAGCGCAATGTAGACGCCCTGCCAGATGACCGGCCCGACGCGGCCGTGTTGGCCGGCGCCTTCATATTGCCCGATGAATGCGTTGCCGTAGGCGATCGTGCCGATGGCCAGAATCGCCAGGTTGAAGTGCAACACGCCGGCCGGCAGGGCCGCGGCCATCGAGTCCATCGAGTCCCAACTGAGGAAGATCCGATCGATGACGAACATCATCGCGGTCGATCCGTAGCTGATCACCAGCGGCAAAGCAACGCGCAGCAGCTCGCGCAGCGTGCCGGCCTGGTCGCGAGGGAGATCGGCGTTGGCGAGGTTGGTCTTCATGGTTGAATACGCTGACCCCGCTGGGACCGCTCGGGTTCGCCTGAATCTTAGCGCCCCGCCGCCGGATTCACAACCGGTTGCGGCGTCAAAAGATCGGCGCTGATGGGCCAGCAAATCGCCTGCGGCACCTGCTAGCTTCGCTGGGAAACCGATCTTGCCACCGCGGGCGTTCGTTATTACAAGGCTGGCGGCTTGGCCACTTCTCTCGACGCGCGTCAGTGCGCGGTAAAGGCAATTCGGATGATGATTCGCACAGGCTATCGCTTCGCCATGCTCTTTATTTTGTCGGCGGCCACGTGGCTACTGTCGTCGAACACGGCGCTGGCGGCATCACCGCCCAAGCCGATCGACGACGGCGGCGTTTCGAAGCTCGATCTGAAGACGCAGTTGGAAAAAGGGCTCAAAGCCCGGCGGCCCGTCGAGTTCGCATACATCGCCCAGATCGTCAAGCTGGTCGAGGACGGCGATCTGCCCCGATCGCTGGTGACCAGCACGTTTGGCTGGGCCCGAAAGAAGCAGAACCGGCAATTGCAATATTTTCAGTTCGCACTGCAGGCCCGCGCCAAGCACTTGGACGTGAGGCTGCCCGACTTGAGCAAGCAAGCCGTCGGCATCGGCAGCAACGGCGGCCGACATGGATTTGGGAATTAACCGGCGACCTCTGTCGATTACTACGAAGACAGTTAGCCACAGGGTCACAGAGCACACAGAGAAAAAGGAGAGTGTTTACCAAGAGGAGTTCTTCTGGACGCAACCTTTTCATCCTTCATCCTTGCGCCTTCATCCTTCTCTGTGGCCTCTGTGTCCTCGGCGGCTAATCCCTCCTATTTTCCCTTGGCTGCGGTCGGCATCTTGTACGGCAGAATGTCGGGCACGACGCTGACTTCGGTGGTGAACTTGAACGGATACTTGCCGCCGCTTGGGTAAATCAGCTCGACGAAAAAGGCCGTGAAGCCCTGGGCCGGCTTGTTCACCTTGCCCACGTAGGTGCCGTCGCCGTCGGGCGCCAGCGACGTGCTGGTGTAGGCCTTGCCGATCGTGTCGACGCGAAAATCGCGGGCATTCGGGTTCGTGGCTTGCCACAGGTTCACCGCCGACGGTTTGTCCTTGGTCGTAACGCGCAGCGTCCCGTCGGGCTCCTTCTTCCAGGTGTACGTCGGCCGCGACTTGCCGTCGAGCACCGCCTGGTAGAACGCGGCGATGCTTTCGCGCGCGTCGCTGCCTTCCAGATTGTGCTTCGCGTTGGGAACGTAGCGCAGGTTTTTCTCCTCCGGCAGCTCGTTGTAGTAGAACTGCGAATTGTCGGGCAGGAAAAACTGATCGCCCGAGGCATTGACGAGGAATTTAGGCATCTTCAGCCGCGGCCGGTCGCGATAGTTGTATGGATCTTCGATCTTGAGGATCTCGCGGTATTCGGGCGTGCCGACCTTGTCGGGAAACAGCCCGTGGCGGACGTAGTCGTTCAGGGCCGGCGAGAAAAACCCGTACGCCTCGAAGTGGTGCCGCGTGATGACTTCGGAATTCAAGGCGTCGATCACCATCGGAATGATCGCGATCACGCGCGGGTCGACGACGCCCACCAGCCAGGTGGTCCAGCCGCGCTTCGATCCGCCGGAAACGACGAACTTGTTGATCTTCAATTCGCCGCCGTCCTTGGAGGCCAAAAATTCCTGGATGGCGTCCATTGCCCGCACGCCGCTTTTGACCATCGCCAGCCGCACCAGCCAATTCGGGTCGTGCGTGGCCATGTATTTGACGCGCGTGTAGGCGATCAGGTTGTCTTCGGACCGCCCCTCGTCCTTGGAATCGCTGAAGAACAGCGGCTGATTGGGGACCATGCCCAACTCGGCGACCACGCTGTCGGTGTCGAGCGCCAAGCGGGCCGTCCGCTCGCTGGCCTTGGCCGGCATGTCGTCACGATTGCTGCCGCCGCCGATGGTCAGAAAGGCCACGTCGCGCTTCGTCTTGTCGGGCTTGACGATCGTGAGCCAGTGCTTCCACGTCGGCCGGTCGACGGCGGCGGCGGTGCGCCAATTCTGCGACGTCAAATCGAGCACATAGGTCGTGTATCCGTCGCCGCGCGTCGTGCCGGCCAGCTTCCACGCGTAGGCCGCATCCGGCGCCGCGATGTAGCGATCCAGAGCCGTCTCTTCGGCCGCGCCGCGCGAGACGGCCAACAGCAGCACAACGCCAACAAGCCACAGGGATGCACGGCGCATGGTCGGATTCCTCGATACGAGAGGGGGGAAACGACGGATCGGCGATTGCGCGGATTTTAGTCGAGCCGCAGGCGGCGGGCAAACAAAATCGGGACGCAGTCGAGTGCCACTGCTGGCTTGTCCAGCAGTGATTGTCCGGAGACTTGCGGGGCACTGCTGGACAAGCCAGCAGTGGCACCCCGAAAGAACGTCTACTCGCATTTTTCAGCAGGCGGTCAGCTTGCCAACGGCAGGTATCGCTTGGCGACCTTGGCGGCCACGGTGCCGATGGCGTAGTAGCCGATCGAAAGCTGGGACACGTGCGTCAACAGGTCGTAGGCTCGCCAGCGGTTCCAGCCATAATCGGCTTCCATCCACAAGATCAGCTGGGCGAAAGCCTGAGCGCTCGCGCGCTCCATCGGGCAGCCGCTGGCCACGGCCATGATTTCGTCCGGCGATTCGATGCGCGGGCCGGCGAGCCGCTTGGCTTTCAGCAGCTTGACCGTGATCACGCTTTCGGCCGCCATTTCCAGTCCGCTGGCCGAAAGCTCGCCGTGCCCCATCGCCGCGTGGGCGTCACCCAGATACAAATAGCCGCCGGCAACGTACACGGGCAGGAAGACCGTGTTGCCCGGGCAGACTTCGACAATGTCCATGTTGCCGCCGTGCGGGCCGGCGGGCAGCGTAGTCGGCGAGCCCCAGTGGGGCGCCGTGCCGATGCAGCCGAGCATCGGGCGATAGGGAATCGTCAGCTTGTCGCTCCAGTGGATGTTGCCGTCGCGAATCGGGCACAAGTGCGTGCCGTGCGGGCAGTCGTCTCCAAGCCATTGGGACAGTTGGTTCGGATCGCTGGTGCGCGTGACGCAATGCCCGCGCGTGGGCTCGATCGACTCGATCGTCACCGCCAAGGCGTCGCCCGGCTCCGCGCCGGAGACAAAGATCGGGCCGGTCTGCGGGTTGCTGAAGGGCATTTTGGTGCGGTCACGGCGATCGTCCGGCGTGCGAATCTGTCCGGAGAAGGCATCTTCGCTTTCGACCACGATCGTTTCGCCCGGCTCGATCCGCAGCCGCGGCTCGACGTGACGGCTGTATTCGTAAACTAAAGGGCCCAACGGCAATCGCTTCATCCGAGAGGTTCCTGACGAGTTGGTTGAAAATCGCGAATTGCTCACACTAGCCCGAAGCGCGAGCAATGGTCAAACGACGGGCCTCCCTCGCTCGCGCTTCGGGCTAGTTTCAAGAATTCACAGTGTCCACCCAGTCTAGCGGCGAACGGACGGCGAGCAACGCTGTACAAGCACCTGGGGGCCGAAGATAATAGTCGGATTGCAAGCTCTGCCGGGTTTCGTCGGAAGGCGAGGGGAGACCGAATGACGCGATTGGCACGCCGCGGACTGATCCTGTTGGCACTCGGGCTGCGGACTGCGATGGCGGCCGGTGCCGACGAGGCCGATGCGGTGCTCGCCTCGATCCGCGTGCCGAGCGGTTTTACGGTCGAACGGGTGGCCGCGGCGCCCCTGGTGCAGCACCCGATCATGGCGGGCTTCGACGATCGCGGGCGGCTGTTCGTGGCCGACAACGCGGGGTTGAACTTGCCGGCCGACGAATTGCTCAAGCAGTTGCCCAACATGATCCGCATGTTGGAAGACACCGACGGCGACGGCCGCTTTGACCGCAGCACGCTGTTTGCCGACAAAATGACCTTTCCGCAAGGGGCGGCCTGGTATCGCGGGGCCCTGTACGTCGCCAGCCCGCCCTGCATCTGGCGGCTGGAAGACACCGACGGCGACGGCGTGGCCGATCGGCGCGAGGAGCTGGTGCAAAAGTTCGGCTTCGTCGGCAATGCCGCCGACGTCCATGGTTGCTTCATCACGCCCACGGGGCGGATTGCCTGGTGCGATGGCCGGCACGGGCACGAGTTCGCCGGCGCGGACGGGACACCGACGAGCAAGGGGCTGGCAGCCCGCATTTTTTCGTGCCGGCCCGACGGCAGCCAGGTGGAGGTCTTTTGCGGCGGCGGCATGGACAATCCCGTCGAGATCGCATTCACCTCCGAAGGCGACACGATCGGCACGATGACGTTTTACAACCCGGACGATGCCCGGCACGACGCCCTGATGCATTTCGTCTATGGCGGCGTGTATCCCAAGAAGCATCCTTGCACCAGCGAGTTCAAACGGACCGGCGAACTTCTGCCGGCTTTGAGCCGTTTTGGCGTCACGGCGCCGTCGGGGCTAGCGCGGTACGTCGGCGGAGCCTGGGGCGAGGAATTCCGCGACAACATCTACACCACGCAATTCAACACCCACAAGGTGACGCGGCACGTGCTTTCACGGCAAGGCGCGACCTACGGCTGCGTCGACGAGGACTTTCTGGTTTCGACGCACGTCGATTTTCACCCTACCGACGTGCTGCAGGACGCCGACGGAAGCCTGCTGGTAATCGATACCGGCGGCTGGTTTCGGATCGGCTGCCCGACGTCGCAGATCGCCAAGCCTGAGGTGGGCGGGGCGATCTATCGCATTCGACGCACCGCCGGCAAGCCGCCGGCCGATCCGCGCGGCCTGAAGATCGACTGGGTTCACACCTCGGATACCGAAATGGCCGACCTGCTCGCCGACGCGCGGCCGGCGGTGGCTGAGCGGGCGGTCGAACTGCTGGCCAGTCGAGGCGACCCGGCCATCGGAACGCTGGCAACGGCGATGTTCGACAACCCCGATTACCGGGCGCGGCAGAATGCCGTGTGGTGCCTGGCTCGCATCGGCACGGACAACGCCCGGCGGCTGCTGCGTCAGGCACTGGCCGACGACGACGCGCCGGTGCGGCAGGCCGCGGCACATGCGGTTTCCGATCTGCGCGATGCCGAGAGTTTGGCGCCGCTGATTGATCTGTTGGCCCATGATGAGCCGGCCGTGCGGCGCGAGGCAGCCGCTGGCTTGGGCCGATTGCGCCAGGCGGCGGCCGTTGGTCCGTTGCTGGCGGCGCTCGGCAAGCCGGTTGACCGGTTCGAAGAGCACGCGTTGATCTTCGCCTTGATCGAGATCAACGATCGCCAAAGCACGCTGGCGGGCTTGTCGCACGACTTGCCCGGCGTGCGACGCGGTGCGCTGATCGCCCTGGATCAAATGGACGACGGAAGGTTGGCCAGCCCGATCGTGGCCGGGCTATTGAAGACCGACGACACGCAGTTGCTGCGCACGGTGGTCGACGTGTTGGCCCGGCATTCCGATTGGGTCGAGGAGCTGGCAAGCACGGTCGCGACGTGGTTGGCACTCGACGCTCCGACCGCCGAGCAATTGGCCACGGCTCGCGGCGCCGTGGCGGCCTTGAGCCGACGGCCGGCCGTGCAAAAGCTGGTGGCCGACGCGCTGGCCGGCGACAACACCTGCAAGGCAACTCGGTTGATGCTGCTGGAAGTGTTGGCGGCGGGCGAAACCGATGCCCCAGCGGCAACGTGGGACGACGCGGTGCGGCGCAACCTGGCATCGCGCGACGACGACGTTTTGCGGCAAGCGATCTTGACGACCGCGGCGCTCGATCCCCGGCCGTCGGCCGCGCGGCTATTGGAAATCGGTCTCGACGACAGCCGAACGGCGGAGCTACGCATCGCGGCTTTCAATGCGGCAGCCAAGAGCAAGCCGAAATTACCCGAGCCGGGCTTTGCGTTTCTGGCCGAACAACTGGCGAAACACGATTCGCTGCGCGACCGGTTGAGCGTCGCCGAGGCGCTGGGGGGATGCAACTTGAACGCGGAACAATTGGCGCGTGCCGCCCGATTAGTCGCCGATTGCGGCCCGCTGGAGCTGTCGTGGCTGCTGCGGGCATTCGAGGGCGACACGAGCGCCGCGACGGGCCTGGCGTTGGTCGCGTCGTTGGCGAAGTCCGCGTCGTCGGCCAGCATTCCCGGCGAGCGATTGCGTGAGGTGCTTGCCAAGTATCCGAGCGACGTGCAAGCCGCGGCCAGGCCGCTGGTTGAACGGGCCACGCCCGACGATGGCCAGCGGGCTGAGAAACTGCAAGCGCTCATCGCGGCCACCGACGGCGGCGACGCCGCGCGGGGCGAAGAGGTGTTTTTCGGTTCGCGCGCCGCCTGTTCGGCTTGCCACCGCGTCGGCACGCGAGGCGAAAAGATCGGACCCGAGTTGTCCAAGATCGGCGAAGTGCGCAACCGCCGCGACCTGCTGGAAGCGGTCGTCTTTCCGAGCGCCAGCCTGGCGCGCGGCTACGAGAGTTTTCACGTGGTGACCAAGGACGGAAAAGTCCTGGCCGGACTGTTAAGCCGCGAAACAGCGTCGGCCATTTATCTGCGCACGACCGAGCGAGCGGAAATCCGCGTCGACCGGGCCGACCTCGACGAGCTGTCGCCGAGCACCACCTCAATCATGCCGCAGGGCCTGGAAAAGACCCTCTCCGAGCGGGATCTCGCCGACCTGCTCGCCTATCTCACATCCCGCAAGTAGAAAAAGGTGCCAGGAACCTTATTTAAAGGTTCCTGGCACCTTTTTTAGAGGGGCAGCAGGACCATGTCGTCGAGGACGTGGTGCTTGGAGAAACCGTCGAGTTGGTCCAGCTCCCAGGTGACGACCCAGCGGCGCCACGAAATGGGCGCGGCGCCGAAGACCAAACGCTGGCGATCCGCGACAGCGTGGCTCGGCGCCAGGCCGGCGGCGCCGTTTCGGGAATTCAGCGCGGGCCAGTCTCGCAAGGGAACCGACTGCTGCACGCGGTTGTCGCTCGTCCACACGATGAGAGCCTCGTCGCTGATTTCGTAGCCCCGCGAACCGGGCTCGAGCCGGGCCTCGATCTGTTCTCGCACCAGCGTGACGCCGGCCATCTTGTAGAATCCGGCCAGGGCGCTGGCCAGCGTGTGGCGCCGCGGATAGGAAAGCGTGTCGGACCAACCGCGGCGATAGATGCTGGCCACAAGCCAGCCCGATTGTTCCTCGAAGGCCAGCCACATGCTGTCTTCGGCCAGATCGGGGCAGTAGAGCTCGACGAGGATGCGGTTGCAGCCCAGCCGGATTTCGCCGGTGGCGACGGTGCGGTCGGCCCAACTGCGGCTTTCGTGCAGCAGGGCCAGCAGCTCGCGATCGACGAAGCGGCGCACCGCCTCGCCGACGTGGTGCAGCCCGTCGAGTTGCTTGCTGACCGCCTTCCAATTGTCCGAATAAAGCGATTTGCGGTTGGCCCGCCGCAATTTGGCGTAGAGCTTGGGCACCGTGCCCGACCGAAAGCCGGGCTTGAGAAACTGGAGCATCGTCTCGCCATGGTGCCCGATGGAAATCGGCTGCAAGTTGGGGGGACGATTGGCGGCGTAGAGCCGCCAGTTCTCTTTCAGCTCCCAGACCAGAAACCCGAACATGCCGGGGGACAAGAGCACGATGACCGGCGCGATCGCTTTGGCCCAGGCGTTCCCCAGCGGACCGGCCAGGGCGCCGATCAATGCCCCGGTCAGCGGCAGCAGGACTTTGTGCGAGACGGTGACAACCGGAAAATGCTTGATCGGGTTGACCTGCGGCTCGATCAATAAATTGACGCAGAAGCGGATCACGTAGTTGACGAAGAACCACACGAACCCCAGCACGGCCTTGGCGACGGTGGCCGAGAGTCGCTCGCCGGCGCGAAACCGCAGCCATTCGTCGACCGTGTACAGCAGCCGCTCGACGGTTTCCAGGATGCGGTTGAAGACGTCCATGATCAGCCGGAACAATGCCGCGAACACGTGGATGCGGATGCGATGCCACGTTTGCACGACCCAATCGGTCACCAGCTCGTCAACGTTTCGCCCGATCGGCGAATTGAGCAGCAGGTTCACGACGATGAAAATGCCGAGCGAACCGAACAGCGTGACTTCGGCGTCGGAGACCGCCGCGATCATTAGCGCCGCCAGCGCCGAGATGACCAGCGGCTTGAACAGGTACTGCTTGAAGACGCGGAACTGCCAGCTTTGGACCCACCGCTGAACGAGCGGCAATCGCGCGACGAACGCGGGCAGATCGACGAACACCCGGCGGCCGGCGTGCCCCGCGCGCACTGCCGCGTCCAGACATATCGCTCGAAACCGCCGGTGATGGAGCAATCCCATCAGCACCAACCCCAACGGCAGGACCTTGGACAGCGTCATCAAGTGCACGCCGGTGTGCCCGTAGATGATGTGCACAATTTCCTGAAGCGCGCCGAGCAAGAGATACGCGCCGCCGAAGGGCAAGGCGGCATAGCGGGTCAGAAATCGTCCGGGCGGGGTGCCAAAGGCCAGCGAACTGAGCCGCTGCGGCCAGCGCAGATAAACTTCACCGCCGCGATACACGCCGTCGAGGCTGGTCGTCAACTCCTTGTCGGCTTGCAGCAGTTGGTCGCCCAGCACGAACTGTCGGGCGTTCATCAAATCAGGCAGCTTGAGGTCGTTGCGTGACAGGGCGTCGCGCAGATCACCCATGGAAAGAAAACCCCGTTCGACGATCCGATCGAGGATTTCGTCGACGAGTTTTTCGCGCGCTACGCGCTCGAGGGGGATTCTGCGGTAGCAGTTTGACTTTGTCCAAGGCGCGGTCGATGGCCGGCTTGAAACGGGCCCGCAGGTTGGCCTCGGCCCGGTGCACGGCCGATTGCAGCAGCCCTGCCAGGCGGCTGCGTCCGCGATTGGACAGCCGCGCCGAGGGGAGCCGGCGGGCGGCGCCGCGCAGGTGCTTCGAGATCATCACGTCGCGCTGGCCCGGCAAGAATCGCTTCACGCTTTTGCGGCCCAGCGACAGGGCCCAGCCGATCACGTCGAGCGTGTAGATTCCGCGTTCGTTGTCGACGCACACCTTTTGCAAGTCGTACAGCATGCGCGCCTCGGGGGTCCAAATGCCCCGGGCGGCTTGTTCGATTAACGAGACCAGGCTTTTCGCCCACTCGTCGGCCTCGTTGGCGGTGAAGTGCAATGCCGCCTGCAGACGGCGGGCAAAGCGGCCGAGCTCGCCGCGGGCTTCCTCGCGGGCACGATGGGCCAACTCGGGATTGGCGTAGCGCGCGGCGCGGGTGCGCAGAATCGCGGCGC
Organism: uncultured Planctomycetia bacterium; assembly: GCA_963801675.1. Lineage (GTDB taxonomy): Bacteria > Planctomycetota > Planctomycetia > Pirellulales > PALSA-1355 > PALSA-1355. The sequence continues at coordinate 3,441,255 of CAWDFN010000001.1, read as the reverse complement.
GCACCAGGTTGCCGAGCCGCCGCACGCGGTCGGCCCGGGCCAGCAGCGCCTCGGCGGCACGGTCCGACCGCTTGCGCGCCGGCAGGCGCCGCGGCGAGGGCTGCGCGTCGTGCAGCGGATCGACAAAATTGAGCCGCTCGACGGCGCCCGATTCGCCCCGCCAATTCGGGGCCGAGGCGCCGGCCAGCCGCGTGGCCGCCAGCAATGCCTCGCCGTCGACGTCGCGCTTGAGCACCTCGTCGATGTAAAACAGATCTCCCAACCCGGGAAAATAGCTGCGCAGGGAACCGCTCAGGAAATAACGCAGTTCGAGGTACACGGCCACGAACTCGACGTACACCGTCAGGTCGGATTTGGGAGGCAGCAAGTAATCTTCTTGCCGAAGAACGGAGCGAATCTCCTCGAATTCGGTCTGGCCGATCTGGAGGATGCGGGCCCGAAGCTCGCCATCGTTCAATTTTCCGGCGGCGATCAACCGCTCGAGCGCCAAGTGGACCCGCGCGTGGAAGAGTTGCCGCCAAAACTTGGCCAGTGCCTCTTGCGGTCGCAGCGTGCCGAGCGTTTCGGCGCTTGGCCGCGCCAGCAGGATGACCGTTTCGGACAGCCGGACGTCGGCGGCCAGGTCGAGCTCGTCGCGGTCGACAATCGTGAGCAATTTATCACGTGAAATCACGTAGCTCTTGCGGTGCGGCACGCGCAGCCCGATGGCGCTAACTCCGGCGTCCTGTTTGATCACGCGGCGCAAGATGCGCGGCGGCACCAACAGCGCCGCCGGATCGGCCGAGCGCACCGCCTGTTCCAATTCGGCCAGGGTGAGCGCGGGCGTCTGTTCTTCGGCGACCGTGTTTTGGACCAATCGGGGCATGAAAGCGTTCGTCCTGAATGCGGCGCGCGCGGGTGCGACGGCAAGCGAGCGTGCGTCGTGCCGCTGTTATTCTACCGCACGGCATGGCGGCTTGGAGAGACGTCTTGAGGAGATTCTGCCGTCCTAAGCGCGATTGCGCCGCGTCAGGCCGCACGATCCGGCCGCTTGCCAAAGAGCGAATAGAGCACGGGAAAAACCAATAGGGTCAGCAGGAGCGAACTGAGAATGCCGCCGACGACCACGGTTGCCAGCGGTCGCTGGACTTCGGCCCCCACCGCCGTGGCCAGCATCATCGGCACGAAGCCCAACGCCGCGGTGGCCGAGGTCATCAATACCGGCCGCAGCCGCAGCACGCTGGCGTCGTAAATCGCCCCGTCCAAGGGGTGGCCCTCGCCGGTGAGCTTGTGAATGTACGAGACCAGAACCAGGCCATTGAGCACCGCGATGCCAAATAGAGCCACGAAGCCGACCGCGGCCGAAATCGAAAACGGCAGACCGGCCAGGGACAGCGAGACGATGCCGCCGACCACGGCAAACGGAACACCGGAAAAGATCAGCACGGCGTCGCGCACGTTGTTGAACGTGGCGTACAGCAAGATGAAGATCAGGACCGCCGCCAGCGGCACTACGATCGTCAGCCGTCGGTAGGCACTTTGCATGTGCTCGAACTGGCCTCCCCAGGTGACGTGGTAGCCGGGGGGCCAGCTTCGGGTCAGTTCGGCCACGCGGCGGTGCGCCTCAAGAACAAACGACCCGGTGTCGCGTCCACGGATGTTGCACTGCACCAACATCCGCCGCTTGGCCCATTCGCGCGAGATCACGGTCGGCGTGGTCACCTGCTCGATGCTGGCCAAGCGCGCCAGCGGCAGTTGCACGCCGTTGGGCGTCGACACCAGGATCTGGCCGATCGATTCGGCGTCGGTGCGATATTTTTCCGCCAGGCGGACCACCAGCGGAAAGCGGCGCTGACCCTCGTAAACTTCGCCCACCCGCGGAGTGCCCAGCGCCTGTACGACGTCCAGCACGTCGCGCCGCGGGATTCCATAGCGCGACAGGGCCTCTTCGTCGACCGTGATTCGCACGACCGAGGTATGCGTAAGCTGGTCGGGAATGACGTCTTTCGCGCCGGGTATCGTGCGGATGGTGCGCGCGACTTGTTCGGTGTAATCCAGCAGCTTGTCGTAATCCTCGCCGAAGACCTTAATTCCCAAGTCGCCGCGGATGCCTGCGATCATCTCGTTGATCCGCTGTTCGATCGGCTGAGTGAAGAGCATCGCCATGCCGGGCATCCCGTCGACGATCTGTTTCATCTGCGCGACCAATTCGTCCTGCGTGCGGCAAGTTTCCACTGATCGCGCGGCTTGAGCGTGATAAAGACGTCGCTTTGATCGAGACCCATCGGATCGGTCGCGACTTCGGCGGTGCCGGTGCGCGTCCAGATGTGGTTGATTTCGTTTGGAAAGTGCTCCAACAGCATCTTTTCCAACTGGGTGCCGTAGCGGACGGATTCTTCGAGCGAGATGCTGGCCAACCGCTGCGTGGCGATCACGATCGATCCTTCATTGAGCCTGGGGATGAATTCGGTGCCCAACTCGCGGCCCAGGATCGCGGCCGCAACCAGCACGGCCAGCGCCAGCGCGACGACCGCGCGGCGATGATCGAGCACGCGGCGCAGGACTGGCCGGTAGAGGCGTTGAAACAGCCGCACCAAGACGGGCTCTTTTTCCGACATCCGTTTGGGCAGAAAGAGCCCGGCCAACGCCGGCATGAGGGTCAGCGACAGGACCAGCGAACCGAACAGGGCGAACAGCACGGTCAGCGCCATGGGCCGGAACATCTTGCCCTCGATACCGCCGAGCGTCAGGATCGGCAGGTACACGATCATGATGATCAGCTCGCCGAACATGGTGGGCTTGCGAACTTCGACGCAGGCGTCGTGCACGACGTCGGTGGCGGGGCGGCCGGCCCGATTCTCGCCCAAGTGCCGCACCGAGTTTTCGATCATGATGACCGAGCTATCGACGATGATGCCGAAGTCGATCGCGCCCAGGCTCATCAACTGCCGGCGATGCCGACTTGCAGCATGAGGTTGCCCGCGAACATGAACGACAGCGGAATGGCGGTGGCCACGATCAGTCCGGCGCGGATTCCGCCCCCCAATGCAAACAGGGCGGCGATGACCAGGATGGCGCCGAACAGCAAGTTGTGCCACGCCGTGGCCAGCACCTCGTCGACCAGGTCGGTGCGAGCCAGCACCTCCTCGATGTGGACGCCCTCGGGCAGGTTCGGCCTGATCTCTTCCATCTTGGCGCGCAGCCGCTGGGTCACTTCGCGGCTGTTTTCGCCCATGATCATGAAGCCCATGCCGAGGATGACTTCGCCTTTGCCTTGCGCGGTGACGGCACCTGAGGGGATTTCGTGCTCGATTTCGACTTCTGCGACGTCGCGCACCCGAACCGGCTGGCCCTCGTGGTGCTTGAGCACGATGTTCGAAATGTCGCTGAGGCTGGTCAGCCGGCCGACGCCCTGAATCAGTTGATTTTCGCCGGCGCGAGATGCTTCCGCCGCCGACGTTGGCGTTGTTGGTCTTGAGCGCCTCGACCACGTCGGCCAGCGTGAGCTCGTACTTGACCAGCAGCGCCGGGTCGAACAAGACGTGGAATTGCTTTTCGTATCCGCCCCAGGTGTTGACCTCGGCCACGCCTGGCACGGTTCGCAATTGGGCTTTGACGATCCAGCGGTGAATCGTACGCAGCTCGGTGAGGTCGTGCCGATCGCTGGTCAGCAGATAGTGGTAGACCTCGCCCAGTCCGGTGGCGATCGGGCCGAGCGTCGGCTTGTCGACGCCGGCCATATTGGGCAATTCGGCACTGGCGATGCGCTCGCCCACCAACTGCCTGGCACGAAGAATGTCGATGCCCCCTTCGAACACGGCGGTGATTTGCGACAGGCCGGTCTTGGAAATCGAACGGACCTCCTGCAAGCCCGGCAGGCCGGTGATCACTTGTTCCAGCGGATACGTGATTTGCGTCTCGATGTCGCTCGGACCCAGCGACGGCGCAGTCGTGTTGACTTGCACCATCACCGGCGTGGTATCGGGAAAGGCGTCGATGGGTAACTGCTGGAACGACGCCACGCCGGTCACCACCAGGACGCCGGCCAGCACCAGCATCAGCCAACGCTGCTCGACGCTGAATTTGATGATTTGGTTCAACATGCGCGGAAGCTCGCCGGCCTGGTTTGAGATTGCTTCTTATTCGACTTTGCCGAACTCAGGATTTTCCAGGTTCGATTTCAGCAGAAAACTTCCGACGGTGGCCACTCTCTCTCCCGACTTCAATCCCGAGGTGACTTCCCAGAATTCTTCGCCTTTGAGCCCGACTTCGATTTGCCGCACCTCGAACAGATTGTCGGGCTTCTGCACGAATACGATGTGGTTGCCGTGATGCGACTGTACGGCCGTCGGCGGCACGACCAGCCGGACCAGCGGTTGCTCGAGCGGCAGCTTGCCCTTGCCGAACATGTTGGCGCGCAACGCTCGATCACGATTGACCACTTCGGCCCGCAGCTGAATGGTGCGCGTGCGAGCGTCGACTTCCGGGCTGACCCAAGTGAGCGTTCCGTCGAAGCCCTGGCCGGGCAGTCCGTCGGGGAAAAATGTCACGACCTGGCCCAGCCGGATGTGAGGCAGATGGCTTTCGTAGACGTGCAGATGAACCCACATGGTGTCGAGATCGGCGATGGCAAACAGCGGCGATTGCGTGCTGGCCGGCTCTCCTTCGACTGCCTGGCGCAGCACGACGACGCCATCTCGAGGAGCGACGACAGGCAATTCGACGCTCATGTTCTTATCTTCGGAAAACTGCTTAATCTGCGTCGCCGAAAAACCGTACACGCCCAGGCGGTCGCGGATGCGCGCCGTGTCGGTAAGTTCCTCCTCCAGCAAGTGCTGGACTTCGAACAGGTTCTTGGCGGCGATGCCGTCGGCCACGGATTTGAATTTTTCGATTTGCCAGCGCAAATGTTCTTCGTGCACGATTGCCTTGAGGTACGAGGCCTTGAGGTCGCCCACGACCTGAGAGTTGACCACGGCCAGCACGTCGCCGGCGCGGATGGTTGCGCCGACGTCGACGTTGATCTTGGCCAGGACGCCTTCGGCCTTGGGAGGCACCTTGACGTATTTGTTCAAATTGAAGCCGACGCTGCCATTGCAGGTAATTGCGTTTTCCAGCGAGCGCGATTGCACCGGCTCGATTTCGATGCCGGCCGCCGCGGGTAATTCCGGGCGACTCAGCCGCACTTCAGCAGGTTCGGCATTCGTGTCGGCGGCTGACTTGTCGGGCGTCTCGGCCTGCTCGTCGGTTGTCGGGTGAGACCGCATGACCATCAACGCCAGCAACGCTACGAGCACCGCGGCCACGCCAACCACCACCAGGCCATCGCGAAGCCGCTTTGCGGCAAATGGGACCATCACTGTCGCTCTCCACGGTGTCAAGAAGGAACCGACCAGGCGGGCTCCATGCGCGCACGTTTCAGCGAACAGGAGCCACCAACGCCACAGCGTGAGAGAGCAGTTCAGATCAGCCAGCAGGCGATCAGCGCGCACTTCCCTGGCGGAAAGTGGAGGTGGGCACACTCGAGGGTGCGCCGTTTGTTCGAGCCGAGCAACGGTGGCGTAGGCCGGCGTCAGGTCGATAGCGGCCAGGGATGCCCAGTGGCTCTCGGAGAGCAAGTCGGCCGGCAGGCAGGGAGCAATGATCAAGGCGCCTTTGCACAAGCAGCCCGACTCGTTCGGATCGGTCGCAGTCGGATCCGACAGCGGCCGCGATTCGCCTTGGGTGTCGGCCGCCAAGGCGCACAGGCCCGCATCGACGTACAGGCAATGCACGGCGCGCGCCAGAATCACCAGCGCCAGACATCCGACGAACAGCTTGCGAGCAAACATGGTCACCTGCCTACAGAAAGCCTACCACGATAGTAGGCTCGCGGCGGAAGAAGTGTCAAGCGGCGTGCACCGGGGCGAACCATCGGTCGATGGCCGAATTTCGAGGAAATCGTGGGCTTTTCACGTCGCGACGCGTTCGCTGCTCATCCATTTCAGCGCGTGCAAAAGGACGGCCAGCACGCCGATAGCGGCCAGCACGGTTTTGACTTGCTCGCCGAGAGTTGTGCCGGCCACGTCTTCCCAGCTGATCGTATGGGTCGCACCGGGCATGGCGGCGCCGGCGTGGGTGCTGGCGACGACGGCCGGCACGGCCGGGTGTTTACCGGCATCGGCGTCGAAGCGAACGGGATTGGCAAGCGATTGCGCGACCGGCGCCGCGGCGACCCGCACGGCGTCATGCCCGGCTGGCTCGCGGCCGACGGGCGCGGGTCGAGTTGGGTCCGATCGAACGGCAATGCCGTCGGGCGCGGGGAAATCGGCTTGAGCGGGGCCACTGCGATCATCGACGGGTTGTCGCGGCCCTCAGGCACGACGCTGGAAAGGAACCAGCGAACACGTCCACAATAGCTGCCCGCGGTTCGGCCCTGTCCTTCGCCAAACAGAACGCCGGCCAATTCGCCGCGGCTGTTGAAAATCGGTCCGCCCGAGTCACCCTGGCGAGCGGAGACCGCGCACTCGATCATTTCGAACGGGAAAGTAGTGCCCGGCGCGACGTACTGCGTGCAAGGGCCGCTGGCGGCGCGGTAGTTGCCCGAACCGTAACCGGCAATCGTCAGCATTTCGCCGGGCCGGGGGGGCGTTGCGGCGATGGGGACGCTTGCCACGTTGGGCTTGCGAATGACGAGCACGGCCAGGTCCCAATCGTGGTCCATTTTCTGGACGGTGCCGATCGAATAGAAGCCATCGGGAAAATGCACCGAGATCGGTCCGGCGGCTTCGTTGATCACGTGCCAGTTGGTAATGACCAGGCCCACCTGGTCTCCCACATAGACCAGCGTGCCCGAGCCGTAGGAAATGCTGCCCTTGCCCGGGGCCACGATGCGCACGACGGCCGGATGCATGCGCGGTTGCTCGGCTGCGGCGGCATTCAGCGCGGCAGCCAAGGGGTTGGGCGCGGGGAATTGGGCCAGCGAGGCGCACGGCGCGAACAGGCAAATTCCGATGGCCAAAAAGCGCTTCACTTCTCGGCAGCCTTGGCTTGATCGCGGCGCTCGGCCTCGTTCTTAACGATCAGCTTGAGCAGCTCGCGGCGCAGCTCTTCGCGGTCGACCGGTTTGGCGGGATTGGTGGTGGTGCGTGTCATTGCAAGTCTCTTATGCAGCAATGGGCCGGCCGCCTTTCAGGTCCTCGGACCGGTCCGGAAAATCGTGACCGCCGTTGTAGCGATCCTTGAGTCGTTGCAACTCAGTGCGCAGCGCGTTTTCGGCCAGCTTCGTCAGCGTCAGCCGGGCCGGGTAGCCAGCCAGATGGACGGCCGCGTTGCGAGCTTCATTGAGCACCTCGGCCGACAGGTAAAGCGTGGCCCTGACTTTGGGCGGTTCAGAGCCGGCGGCAGCCCGTCGACCTGGTTGCTTCGGTTCTTCACCCATCCGACGGCTCCTCGAAAACGGCGTGGCATTGGACTGATGACTCGAGCGGTTTGAGAAGACCGCCTCCATGAGGAGATTTCGGACGTTTGCGCACCAATCGTGAAACGTCCGCCGTTACTCGCTACGGCTTCTCTGGCCGCCAAACTCGCGCGGGGCGGCGCCCGAGTGGCTTGCGATTGAGAGGTGCACCCGACCGAGCGCGCCGGCGGAATAACCGCTACGCCTTGCGCGAGAGAAACAAAGGTGCCAGGAACCTAAAGAATAAGGTTCCAGGCACCTTTGTTTGCGTTGGGAAAAAATCGGGCTGGCGGAGACCGCCAGCCCGACTGACCCACCCGATATTTTGGAGCCGTACCGCGGCCGATTAGTTGCCGGCCAACGGCGCGCTGACCTGGCCGATGGCTTGCAGTTGCGTGGACAAGTGATCACCCAAGTCGGTGACAATTTCTATCTTCTGCGAGATCTTGCCGGTCTCGCCGGGAGCTTCGAACGTGACGGGAACCAAATGCACGGTCTTCGCCGTGGACGAAGTCTGGAACGTGAACGCCTCGTTGTCGCAACGGACCTCGACGATGGTGAACGGTTTCGCGCCTTTGACGACGATTTGCTTGGTGACCTTTTGACCGGGGTGCAGCGTGCCGAGCACAAGCGTCGTCGGGCTGACGGAAAGCTCGGACACGATCAGGCCCTCGACCTTGACCGGAAACTCGCTGCGGCGATCGTTGGTGGCCAGGATCAGTTGGTCGTTCAGATAACCGGGCGCGGCGCCCTCGTCGAGCTGCACGTCGAGCTCGTAGGCAACGTGGTTGGAGTTGCGCGAGATCTCCTTGATCGCGGCGGCCAGGTGGGGCGAATTGGCCGTTACGCCCGCGATTTTCCAGTCGTTTCGGCCGGTATGTTCGATGCGAATTTTCTTCTCGGCGGCCTGGCCCTGCGGCACCGAACCGAAGCTGACCTGGCCGGGATTCAGCACGACGTCGCTGCGGATGTAGCCGCGCACGTTGAGCTCGATTTCGGCATATTGCGGGCGATCGATGGTGACGGTCACGCGGGCCCCGTGCTGGCCGGTGAAGCCCAGCGTATTGAAGGCGGCGACGATCGCGCCTTTCTCATGCGACTTGAGCGTGTCGTTGACGATTCGCGGCTGCGTGCACCCGCAACTGGTGCGGACCGAGGCGATGTGCACGTCATCCTTGTACAAGTTGGTGATCACGAACTCATGCTCGACCTTGGCGGCACGCGGCACGGCGCCGAAGTCGTGGGTTCGATCGCCAAACATCTTCTCCGCCCATTGCTGGGCCGAAGCCGAGGCTGTCCATAAGGACGCGACAAGAACCAAGGCTATGCGAAACATGGCCGACCTCAAGAAACAAAATAGGGGGTGATTTTGCGCCCGGACACGATGCGACGAATAAAAAAAGGCCCTCGCCGTGCTAAACACGGTGGGCCTCCATAACCAGCGATTTCACGGCATGCGAGAGAGCATAATCGAGTCTACCCGTCAGCTAAGGAAAGTCAAATTTTCCCATGGTAGGCGTCAGGCAAACTTTTCGTGCGGCGTAAGCGCGCCCAATCAGGGCCGGCGGAGACCACCTCCGCGGCATGGCAGGCGCCAACAAGCGGTATCGTCGTTGTGCGGTACGGCGAATCCATCAAATTGCAAATCCCGGGCCAAAAAACGCTAAAGACCGCTGGGCAAGCGGTCGGAGCGGCGACGTCCGAGACTGCTAGTCGTACAGTTTTCGATCGTGGAGTGCCGACAGGGCCTGATCGATCGGATGGGTCAACGCGCCTGCGCCGACGATCGTCCGCAGGGCCGCGCGCTAATGCGCCGGGTTGCTGCCAAGTCTCGGCAGTCCGCAGATAGATCGCCCAGTCGGCGTCCGAGACGTCGCCGCGGCGTTTGGCCAGCCGCTGGCGGACCGCATCCGGATCGGCCTGACACAGAAGGAAGATCGCGGGCACGCACCAGCGGGCCGCGGTTTCCAGCAAGGCCTGGCGCTGGGCATCCTCGCGAAAACTGGCATCCACGATGACTCGGCTCCCCTCGAAAAGCAGCTGTTCTACTTGTCGCAAACATTCGGCATACGTCCGCCGGGTCCACTCCGGCGTGTAGATTCCCTGCTCGAAGTTTGACGAAACGTTGGCGTTGCCGGGCGCACCGGCCAACGCTTTGCGCACGACGTCGGATCGAATCACGCGAAAGCCGGCTCGCTGGCCCAGCTCCGACGCCAACGTGGATTTGCCGGTGCCGGGCAAACCGCCCATGAGAACGAGGGCGGGCCGTTTGCTCGGCCGCTCCAACTCTCGCAGCGACAGTAACCAGTGCCCGCGAGCTGTCGTCAATGCCAGCCGGCGCTCCGCCTCGGGCACTTCCGGCTCGGTGGCCTTCAATCCCTCCACCTTGCCGCGCACGGCAGCTCGATAGGACGTGTAAAACGGCAACAGCGTGCGACCTTCCCCGTCGCCGGCGGCGCGAAAGTAGGCATCGGCAAATCCGCGGGCCAGCTCGTCATGCTGATGAAACTTGAGTTCCATCATCAGGAAGGCTATATCGGCCACGGGGTCGGCGAAGCGGAATCGCTCGTTGAATTCGATGCAATCGATCACGACCACGTCGGACGGCGGAGGTCGTTCGGGCAGCAGATAGACGTGATCCAGTCGTAAGTCGCCGTGCGTATCCCGAGGCACGCCCCGGTCGGCTCGATCTTCGATGAGGGCGTGATGTTGGCTGAGGGATTCTTCGGTAAGCGCTCGCAGCCGATCCAAGACCGGGCGGCTCACGGCGACGCCAACTTGCGAGGCGGACTGCGCGAAGTTCTCTCGCGCGTTGCCGGCCACGACGTTGAACCGGCGCAGGCGGCAATGTGCGGGCCCTGCCCAGATTGAGCGTGGAACGCGGCAATCTTGCGAGCCAGGCTCGACAAGACCTCGGCGCCAGCTATGCCGCGTTGCACGTGATTCTGAAGCGTAGCGTCGCCCGGCAACCGCTCCATCTTTACCGCCCACTCGAGGACTTCGCCTGGGCCTTCGATCGTGATGCTCGTGCCATGGCGCACCACGGGAACCACGCCCAGGTAGACGCCCAGCGCCAGGCGTCGGTTCAGGCGGACTTCTTCGTCGCAAAAGTGACGGCGCTTGTCCAAGGTCGTGAAATCGAGATAGCCAAGGTTCACGGGCTTCTTGATCTTGTAGACGAACCGGCCGGCCAGGAACACGACCGAAATGTGCGTTTGGCGAATTTCGACCGTGTCGATGGCAAACGGATATGCCTGTGGGTCGGAGAGCGCTTCGATCAGAATTGCCAATTCCACGATGACGTCTCGCGTGCGATCGACTGGTGTCGTGGCGATTTTGATCGTTGATTGAAGCTGAGCTAAGTTCGCCCCGCGACCACAAACCATGCCTTCGGCCCGCCCTCGGAAAACGTGGCTTTAAACTCGGGGATCACCTGGAAGCGAGCCGGCGTGATGGATTCGATTTTCCAATCCTTCGCAAAGGCGGCGTGGAGCTCGGCATTGGAAACTCGGCGCGGGCCAACCGTGCCAGGCTCCTGGTCGCTGAAGCACATCAAAAACAGCATCCCGCCCGGCTTGAGGATTCCCGCCAGTCCTTCGACATACCGTTTGCGGTCGGCGTCGTTGAAAACGTGGAACAGCCCGCAGTCGATCACGTTGTCGAAGACCTGGGGCACCTGCTTGAGTGCCAGGGCATCGATAACCAGGAAGTTGGCCGACAAACTCCGTTCGGCGGCTTTCTGCCGGGCTCGTTGGATCGGCAGCTCCAAATAGTCGATGCCCGTGACGGGATGCCCTCGCCCGGCAAAGAACAGGGCGTTCTCGCCGGTGCCGCAGCCAGCGTCGAGGATCGAGCCGGTAAGTCGGTCGGCGGCGGATACGAAGACTGGTTGCGGTCCGTCGATGTCCCACGGCGGCTTTCCGGCATAGGCGTTGGCAAAATGGTCTTTGTTCGGAATGTTTGGTCCGTCGGGAACGTTGCTCACAGTGACCTCCCCAATGCAGACGATCCGTTCGCCGCAGGTATTGGTGGGACGATTGCCTGGCGCATTTCAGCCGCCTGGCTCGTGAAGGATTGTAGACTGCTTCCCCGAGAATCCCACATCGACGAATTTGGATTCAAGCTCCTGCAGATGGCGCCCGGTTGCCGTATGAATGATGACAGCCTGATTTCGTCCGGCACTCTGCACCTTGCGAACGCCGTGGCCAAATCCCTTCAGTCGTCGCCGGGCTTCGGATGCGCCAAGGTCGACGTACAATTTTTCACCTTTTGGGTTGGGCATAGCGCGACGCCAATCAAATTGTCGGTTTACCTGACGTTGTCCATTTGACCGAGCATCCCCTTTCCGATTCGCGACGATCTATTCTACCGAGCCTGCAATGTGAACGGTAGAACCGGCAATCGCTCACGATGCGGCATCGAGGCTCGGCCGGGTGAGTTCGCCGGCCTAGGAAAACCTGCGACTCAATTGCACCGCGGGCGCTTCCACGGCCCGGTAAAAGACCTCGGCAACCGCAAGACTTGCGAGGTACGACACGAGCAACCCCGCCCCGGCTTGCCGCGGAGAACTCCAATCGAATGCCACCCACCACGTCGTTACGGCGATCAGCACGGGATAGTGGATCAAAAACAAGCTGTAGGATGTGCGGCCGAGGTTTTCGATCAGTCGGCCGGCGGGCCAGCGCTCCATCAGCCCGAGCTTGTCGCCAAAGAACAACGTCAGGCCGGCCACTAGCGACGTGGCCAGGCGCCACCGCCAGCAATAGACCAACGCGATAACCGTCGTGCACACGTACAACCAAAAAAGGATCGAGGACCTGCCGCCGTTGAGCCCGTGATAGACCATCACTCCCAGGAAGAACTGGCCGAAGAAATAGATCGCCCAAACATCCAAGCGGCTATCGTTGTTGAAGAGAAACAGCGAAGGCACGGCCAAAGCCCAGGCCAAAACCCATAGCACGGCGATCGAACCCTCGCCTTCGGGGCGTCCGGACATTCTCGCAAACGCGTCGCGCATATATAGCATGGCGACATAGATCAGTCCCAATTGAAAGTCGATGCACACGAACCACAGTCCGGCAGAAAGCGCGGGATACCCGAGGATGTCTTGCGCAAAGACCACATGTGCCGCGAATTGTTCGGCCGTCGGAGGCGGCCCGATGACGCTCTGGGGCAACCAGCCGCGGCCGAGCGCGCAGGCTCCGATGGCCATCACGATTGCAGCCAGGTAGGGCAGGCCCAATCGGCAGTACCGGCGGACGGCGAACCGGCCCGCTTGTCGGCAGTTCCAGGTGCGGCGCGACATGCTCCGCGCCATCACGTATCCGCCGATCACGAAGAAGACTTGAACGGCCCACCGGTAGTTTTCGAGCGCACCGATCCAAGGTTCCGGCAACGCCCACGCAGAAAGCGGCCCGTACAATACGATGTGGTGCCAAGCGACCAGACTTGCGGCGACGGCGCGGAGGGCATCGACTAGCGGAAGCCGCGTGGGAACGGAAACTGGGTTCGTGGCTTGGGACATCGAGGAGAAGTATCATCGAGTCACTCAGCTCGGTCAATCTCCCGCGATGGCCTGGGCGTCGTGGCGACTGGGGCCGTCAAATGCGGTTAAAGAAAGCCCAGGGCGAGACATTGCCGTCAAACGACGTGCGTCGACGCAAACTGGATAGATTATCAGATCAAGCGGGATGCGCCGTCTTCCCTTCGCCCGGACGAGGTGTGATCACGCCCTTGGCTCGCTCGACGATCTTCCGCTCCGCCAATGCCTGCTTCAGGTCATCGGCCTCTTGACGTAACCCTTGTATCTCTTCGAAGCGGCGCATGGCCAGCGCGATGGCCGGCTGAAGGTCGGCCTGGCTGATCGGTTTGACGAGGTAGGCCATGACGTGGTCGGCTTCGGCACGGTCGACCAGTTCTGGATCGTGATATGCCGAGACGAGTATGACCGGAGTCGGGCGTTCGCGATTGATTTGCCAGCTGGCCTCGATGCCGTCGACATCTGGCATCTTGATGTCGGTGATCACGATGTCCGGCCGCGTTTCCCGGCAGCACTCGATCAACTCTCGGCCGTTCTTTGCCACGCATACGACTTGATGTCCGCTGCGCGGCAACATGCGCTCGAAAAAGTCACGCATGTCGGGCTCATCATCAGCGACGGCGATTCGCAAGGAACGGATCATTCGGGTTCTCGGGGCAAGACGACCACAATTTCGGCGCCCGGTCCGTCTCGATCGGTCACTTCGATCGTGCCGCCGTGCGTGCGAACAATACGCTGAGCAATTGCCATACCGAGGCCCGTGCCCTTGGTTTTGGTCGTAAAAAATGGCTCGAACATGCGTCGACGCTGTTCCGACGTCATGCCTGGACCCTCATCCGTAACGGAAATCCGCAAAGCCGGGCGACCTTCCATGGTCGATTCCGCACATTCGATCGTCACATGAGCACACTCCGCAGAGGCTTGGATCGCGTTCTCAAAGATGTTTCGCAAGACTTGTCCGAAGGCAAACCGATCAATACAACAGCGCAGATCGGTCTGATCGACAACTTCGCGCAATTGAATCGACTTGTTCGCGTGCATCCCAGACACGTGCGACCAAATCTCCCGCCACAGCGCCGCCAGATTAACTTGCTCGCGGTTCAACCGTATCGGGGCCGCGTACTGGCGCACTTCCTCATAAAGGGTTGAGAGATGATCGTGAGCCCGCTGCGTGCGCGCGACCAGATCGAGCGCTTCGGGGCGGTCTTCGACTTCCAGAACGAGCATTTCCAGGCATGCCTTGCTGCGTTGCAACGCGTTGCGACTTTCATGCGCCAAACCGGCCACCATTTCCCCGATTGCCGCCAATCGCTCCGCCTGCAAGGCGCGCTCTTGAGCCCGATTCAGATCCGTGACGTCCTGGCCACAGGCCAGAACGCCGGCAACTTCTCCCGACGCGTCGGCCAGCGTGGTGACCGACCAGCGCACATCGCATTCGAGTCCCTGCTTCGTCAAGATGGGAGAAATGTAAGGATCGACGTAGGTAGTGGTGACGACCCTGTGAAAATAATCTCTCGCGATCTCGCGTTCGCGATCGGGTACAAAAGTACTGAACCAATCGGCTCCCCGCGCGTCGGCCATCGAGTAACCGGATAGTTGTTCGAAGTATCTATTGAAGCGAATGACGCGGCCTTGGGTGTCGAGCAAGAGCACGATCGTTTGGGCGGTCTGGATCAGGCTTTCGGCAAAATCTCGTTCTTGGCGGAGCGTGTCCTGGCTGTTGCGCAGCGCCTGCTCGACTCGCTTTTGTTCCGTGAGCCGCGACAGCGTGGCGCGCAGAGCATCGGGATTGATGGGTTTGAGGAGGTAATCGGCCGCCCCCTTGCGCAGCGCCAGAATGGCGTCGTCCAGGTCCGCGAATCCAGTCACGATGACGACGGACGCGCCGGGAGCAACCTTCTTGATATGCGGCAGCAATTGCTGGGCATCGCCATCCGGAAGCTTGCGATCCAGGATGACAACCGAAATATGTGCCCAGTCGTCGCGGTCGAGAACCTCGCGGGCTGTCGCGGCCGTTTCGACGCGCCAGTTGTCGAGCTCCAGGATGTCGCACAAGTTGGATCGCGTGTCAGCGTCATCCTCGACAATCAACGCCCGCAGTGGATCATCGGGGGATGCCACGCAAGTCTCCTGATTCCCTTTGGAACGATTGAGGGCGTTTGCTACGAGGCTCGAGGCTACCCGGCCAGCGATTGGACGGTTTTCAGAAGCTCATCGACGTTGAATGGCTTGTAGCACACGGCATCCGCCCCGCTGGCCAATGCTTGTTGCACCAGCGCATCAATATCCGTATGGCCGGTGATGATCAACGTTCGCGCTTGCGGATTCTCGCTGCGAACGATCCGCAAGACTTCGTTTCCATCGCCCTGCGGCAGCTTCATGTCGATGAGCACGACCTGATAGGAGCGCTCGTGCAGACTGCCTCGAACATCATGAACGTCGTGCGCCAATCCCGCGCGATAGCCGCGCTCGCGAAGCAGATCCCACAGCGATTGGCACAATTCGTGATCATCGTCCACGACCAGAACCAGGGGTTGACTCAACGCTTCTTCGACGTGCGCCAGCAACTGCCCTAGGTCGACCGGTTTCGGCATGATCCGCCAGGCTCCGGACTGCAGGGCCGAGCGCGCCATTTCGCTATTGGCGTTGGCGGTGACCACGATCGCGACGGTGTCGGCCGAGCAGCGACGAATCTGGTGGTACAGTTCCAGGCCGCTCATGCCGGGCATCTTCAAATCCAACAGCGCCACGTCATATTTATTTTGATCGATGAGTTTGAGAGCTTCTTGCCCGTCATGGGCAACGTCAACCCGGTAGGACAACTCCGTAAAGATGTCGGAAAGGTTCGCGCACGTATCTGGTTCATCGTCGACGATCAGCAGGCGGGGGACGCTGGATTCCATGACTTGAACTCTCTATTTGTTAATTGCTTCTGGAACAGCCGCTGGAAGCAACACGGTGAACGTGGATCCACGACCCAATTGGCTCTCGACGTCGATCTTTCCGTTGTGCTTCTCGACAATTGCCCGTGTCATTGCCAGCCCCAGGCCAATGCCGCGGGCTTTTGTTGAGAACAGGGGCTCCATGATCTTTGCCAGATTCTCTTTGTTGATACCGTGGCCTGTGTCGGCGACGGCGATCGCCACATGTTTCGAATGGTTGCTCGCTCGGATCGTCAATCGCCCGCCGTCGGGCATGGCGTCGCGCGCGTTGCGAACCAGATTGCCGAAAACGATGCGCAGTTGCTGCGCGTCCCCGAAAACCGGCGGGATCGTTGCAGGGCACTCGATGGCCGTTTGCACCGCGTCGCCGACGAGATTCAGTTCGAGCACTTCGCGCAAGAATGGCTCGACCATCAGGGGTTGTAGATTGGGAATGGGGAGTCGGGCGAAATCATTGAGCGCCGTGACTACCTGGTCGGCAAGCCCCACCTGGCGTTCGATGCGCTCCAAGTGCGTCTTGATCTTTTCCGGCGATGCATCTTTGGAGTGGAGCAGAAAATAAACCGAGGTCTTGATGACATTGAGTGGATTGCGGATTTCGTGCGAGATTCCTCCAGCTACCTGACCAATCGCCGCGAGGCGTTCGGACTGCTTTTGCCGTCGTTGGTACTCGGTCTGGTAAGCCAATTCGATAATCGCAAGATCCAAGTCGAGCAGTTTGTTCAACGACTGCTCGATAGCAGCCAGTTCGCTCGGTTCACCTTTCCAGTCGCTCTTCAAGGCTCGCAGGAGCCCCGAGCGCAGACGCGATAGCGCCACGTTCGTGTACGTCTGATCGAGGCCAATCTCGACGTGGCGAAGCCCCACTTGCCAGCGGCGGAGAACGTAGTCCAGGTTGTAATCATCGAAGAACAACCCGCGTATCCAATGTGCTAAAGATCCTTTCAACCGCTCGATTTGTGCCGCGCCGCCCTGGATGACACGAAGAGCATCGGGATGGCGCTGGATTTCGGCATAAAAGTCGTCAATCAAAGCCTTGAAATGCGGCTGCGCAAACTGTGCCGCGAATCGCACGCGAAGTACGTCTGCCTCGCTCCAACCGACGTAGGTTTGAAGGTCTTGGTAGTGTTGAAAGAGTTCATCAGGGAGCATGATGGCGGGTTGTCCAATGCCAAAAATGAACCGCTAGACACGACTGAGTGGCCGTATGATCAGAGATCGCGTAAGTGGGCCGCCGAAAGCAGGTTCGGCGCACTCTGACATTTTACATGTAGTTGCCTGGCCGCATAGATGCCCTCGTCGTTCATGGCGACCCATGCTTGCGACCTCAGCACTTGGACGCTGGCTCGCAAGCCACCGGGACTTCGCGAAGGAACGCGGCCGCGTCCTCCGGCTGCACCGTGTTGATCGACATGCCGCTGCCCAATTCAAAGCCGGCCGGCGTGCTCAAGCGAGGCAGGATGCGCAGGTGCCACTGAAAATACTCATTGCCATCGTCGCCGCGCGGCACATCATCAATCGTCAAGTTGAAGTCCGGATTGTCGAGCCCTGTGTGAAGCTTCAGCAGCGCGATTCTCAGAATATCGGCCAACGAACGCAATTGAAGAGGCTCGACGTGCGTGAACGACGGTTGTGGCCGGCGGGCCATGATCCAGGTTTCGAACGGGACATGCGAGGCAAACGGCAGGAACGCCACGTAGTCTTCGTTGCTGACGAGAATCCGTGAGGCCGCCGCCAGTTCACGTTCGAGCATCACGCAAAACAGGCAACTGCCATGCCGGTCGAAGTACTCTTCGGCTTCGATGTGCTGCCTCCGCAACAAATGCGGCACGATGGGAGTGGCAATGAGCTGCCAGTGGGGATGTTGCAGGGACGTTCCGGCTGCCAATCCATGATTTTTGAAGATGATGACGGCTTGAAAGCGCCGGTCACGCATCAAATCGCGATAGCGGAGTTGCAGCGTGTTCAAGACAAGCTCGACTTGCTCGACGGGCTGCTGCGCCAGCGGCGTGTCATGTGCCGGCGATTCGATGATGACTTCATGGGCGCCACAGCCGCCCATCGACAACAAATGGAATTCGTCTTCATGGCGCGTCGGATCTTCCTCGATCCGCAGCGCGGGGAACTTGTTGGCGATGACCCGCACTTTCCAGGGCCGCGAACCGCTTTCGGCGGACGTTCGGACCGCGTAGATTTCCGGCGGCGTGAATGCCTCGTTGCCAGGACAGAAGGGGCAATTGCCCGGGCGTTGAGCGATCGTCGAGTCCGCTTGTGGTTTGGCAAATTCCTTGGGTCGCAGGCGCGAGAGGGAGCAAATACTACCCAGTCGTTTGTCGCCAAATCAAATCTCAATTGAGACATAATCGCATGCCCTCTTCGGCCATGTCTGGCGAGATCTACGAAACGGACACACGGTCGGATGGACGCACGAGCGACTCCTCGACCAACGCCAGCGCCGTCGGGTTTCTGCAACGTTCTGCTTGCGAGTCTTCGAACTCACGAAGCTGATTGCGAAACAGACCACATGCCACCATAATCCGCAACCCCACAACCGACATCGCTGCCAGCGCTTCACAAAGAAGACCGGCTCCCGGCGACATCCGCGCCCATTCGGCGATCAAGAACCAGCTGCCGAACAAGGGCGTGGGAAGAGCGGCTTGCGAGCCAGCACGGGGCGATCGCGACACTCTCATGTCGATGGGGACAGAGACTTCTGAAGCATGGCGATTTGGGCCATGATCGTATGGTGACGCCGTTTGATCAATTCATGCGCCTTTTGCTGTTCGGCGTGCTTGACAGCTTCTTGTTTGTGATGCGTCGCCATGGATACCAGTGATTCGTCCACTTCGCCGCGCTCGTATTCCGCCAGGGCATGCTCGTGGGAAGCCAGGTCTTGCTCTCGTAGACGAATCGCCGCGGCATGCGTTTGCAGCGCCTTCTCGTGGCCTTTTAGCGCCGTCTCGATTTCCGCCAATTGAGCCGCCGCCCGGCGACTTTCCTCCTGCCAAGCGCCGATATCGCAACGCCACATCTTGTCGTCGCTGAGCCATTGTTGGTGGTCCGCGTGCATTTCAACATGGGTGGCCTCGATCATAGAACCCTCCCGATCTCGGATTGAGTGAATCGTGGTTTGGGGTAGCACTCTAGCACTTCACGTGCCAAATAAGTCGAGCCGGGCGGCGAATCCTGGTGGTGCGCGTGCCACGATAATTTACACGGCAACAGACGCATTTCACTGTGCGAATCGGACCATGCATCGCCCGCATCCGCACACTGAGGTTGCGCGTTGCTTGACGCGTCCGTGTTGCGCAACGTTGAAGTGCCGCTCAACTGACCGCCCTTGTGGCCCTCACCAAAGTCGCGTCCGTGGAAGGGCTAACCTGAAAGCCCAAGTTCTGAAAGACGCGAATCATACGTACATTGTCGCGACCCGTGGTCGCATAAATCTCGGCGATTCCAATTCGATGGGAATGCTTCAGGCAATATTGGGTGAGCAACGTCCCGAGGCCCTTGCCTTGCCAGGCATCGCCGACCAGGATGGCAAACTCGGCCCGAGGCTGACCGACGTCGGAGGTCAGCCGCGCGACGCCTATCAGCCGTCTGCCTCCGGCGAGATTCGCTTCCGCGGCGACTGTCAATTCCCGATCGTAGTCGACGAAGCAGAACCGGATGGCCGCCTCGTGCGTGTCGGTCTTGAAGCCAAAGCGAAACCTCGCCCACAGCGAGTCCTGCGAGCAACTTGCCAGCAACTGGCGCCAAAGCGGTTCGTCCTCGGGTCGAATCGGGCGCAGGGTAATCGGAGTGCCATCGGACAGTGCCGCCGCTTCCACCAGGTCCTCGGGATACGGTGCGATCGCCAAATGGCAATAGGGCCGCGCATCGGGATGCCCCACAGCGGCTTGATCGACGACAACTCGCGCGTCAAGCACAATCGCTTCCCTCCCACGCACCACGATGGGATTGGCATCCAACTCACGGATCTGGGGACAATCGCTCGCCAACGCGGAAAAGCGGAGCAAGATTTCAATCAATCGATCCACGTCGGCAATCGCTTGTCTGCCGCGATATCCTTTGATGAGTGGCCACGTGCGCAACGATTCGAGCATGTGCATCGCCAACCGCTCGTTGAGTGGCGGTAACCCCAGTGCCCGGTCCTGGAACAGTTCTGCAGCGATGCCACCCAGGCCGATCATGATTACCGGACCAAAGATTGGATCCTTCTTCAATCCGATGATCAGTTCGATGCCGCCGGGCATGGTGACCATCGGTTGCACTGAAATGGCTCGAATTTCCGCATCCGGGCATTTCTCCTTCACGCTCGCCAGCATGGCGCGATAGGCGGTCAGGACGTCGGCTTCGTTGGTGAGGTTCAGGGCTACGCCGCCGACTTCCGTCTTGTGCACGACTTGCGGTGACACCACCTTCAGGACGACGGGAAAGCCCATCTGACTCGCAATCGCGGCAACTTCCTCGGGCGTGTGACCTTCTCGCGGTTCTGAAACGGGAATGCCATAGGCTGCCAGAATCGATTTTGCTTCCGCTTCGAAAAGAATCTCTCGCTGCGATCGAAAAAGCTTGTCCAGTCGCTGGCGCAGCTCGCGTCGATCCACGTCGAATTTCAAGGGAACTTCGCGAGGCGTTTCGTAGGCAATGTCCAAGGTGCGGCGGTATCGCACGAGGTTGAGCAGTGCATCCACCGCGTCGTTGGGAGTGTTAGCCGTGGGGATTCCGCCGTCATTGAGAATTCGAACGCCCGCACGAACGGCGCTGGCACCCATCCAATTGGCGATGATGGGCGTGTCGATTTCGCGCTGAACTCCGACGACTCGACGCGCGGTCTCCGAGGGATCGGTCATGCCCTGCGGCGTCAATATCGCCAGCACGGCATCGACACCAGGATCGGAAGCCACGATACGCACCGCGTCAGCAAAGCGCACGGGCGATGCGTCTCCCAGCACGTCAATCGGGTTGCCATGAGACCAGGACGCGGTCAGCAATCGATTGAGCTGATCGAGCGTTGTCGGCGCAAGCTGAGCCAGGGATCCCTTGCGCATCAACAGCGCATCGCATGCCATCACGCCCGGACCGCCGGCATTCGTCACGATGGCCAGTCTTTCTCCGCGGACGCGTGGACCGCGCGACAAAAGCTCGGCGCAGTCGAACAAGTCATTGACTTCGTACACGCGGACGATGCCAGCTCGTTCGAACGCTGCCTCGTAGACACTGTCAACGCCGGCCAGGGCGCCGGTATGTGACGCGGCAGCATGGGCCGACTCGGCGAACCTCCCCGCTTTGTATGCAACAATCGGTTTGGTACGCGTGCAAGCCCTGGCGGCAGACATGAAGGCCCTGGCGTTCTCAATCGATTCAATGTAGAGAATGATCGATTTCGTTGGGGCGTCTTGGGCCAGATAGTCGAGCAAATCGGCGAACGAAACATCCAACATGTTGCCGACCGAGATGAAGCTGGAAAATCCCAGGCCTCGATCAGCGGCCCAATCCAGCACGGCCGTGCACAGGGCGCCGGACTGCGACACGAACGCCACGCGGCCTTCCAAGGGCATCGACGCCGCGAAGCTGGCGTTCAGTTTCGATCCAGGAACGATGGCTCCTAAACAGTTGGGGCCAATCATCCGCATGTTCGGAAATCTCTGGGCCTCCTGACGGATTGATTGCTCTAAGTTCGTGCCACGAGGTCCGATTTCGCGAAACCCAGCCGAGAGGATAATCAACCCACCGACGGACGTCTCGCCGCACTGGCGCACAAGCTCTGGAATCGTCTCGGCCGGCGTGCAGAGAATTGCCAGGTCCACTGCGTGGGGTAACTCGGCCAGGCGATGGTAGGCTTTAAGCCCCTGCACTGAGTCGCGGTGAGGATTGACCGGGTAGACGGGGCCAGCGAACCTTGCGGCAATGACATTGCTCAGAGTGACCGTGCCGACTTTGCCAGGCTGTTCGCTGGCCCCTATCACTGCGACGCTTTGGGGAGCCAGGATTTTCCGTAAATGGTGCATGGAATATCGTCCACTCCCATTTGGCCGTCACACGTTTTGGGTCAAGATCACGGGAACATTTATACCGCGCCCGACAGCGCCTAGGGCGAGCAATCCGGCAGAATCGGCGCGGTCGGGACCGCGAGCTCGACGCGCATTACCGATGCGGCTGGCGACCTGTTCGTCGGGAGGAGCTACCGGCGCTCTCCGTCGCTGGCCAGCGATAGATGGCTGCGACGATGGCCTGACTGGGCATCTCGTCCTTCGCGCAGAGAAAGACAGTTCCTCCGTGCGTGATGGTCTCGATCGCCGCACAATTGAGCAGTTCCACGGAGTCGTTGCGGCGCGTCAAATGGATGCCGACGTTTTCGGTCTCGGTATTAAACGCGCCCCATTCCCGTTCGCCGCGGACGATCAGCAGCGTTTCGATGCGTCCTTGATGCGCGGCCGGCAGGATCGAGCTGAGATCAAACGCGGTCGTACCCGATTCCGCCTGCTGTCTGGCGCGCTCGAGTGCGTTGCGTCTCGGCCGATCGAATTGCGCCTGCAAGACCTCCCCGGCTTTTTTGTGCAATTCGGCATCGCTCATAAGGTCCGGCGACCCGTGAATGTGAGCGTCCGCCAAATGCGGATAGCTATTGACTTCGCGGTAGATCGGAAACAAGTAATCGACACCGGCAAAGACCAGCGGCAACTGGCTTTCGCGTAAGAAGGAATGCAAGACTTTCTCAATCATCCGAAAATACTCGGTGATTTCTTCTTTGGCGAAGTCCGCGGGGGCTCCCTGCCCGTGAACTGATCGCATACGAAGTCCCGATGGCCCGCGCACGAATAAGCTTGCCTGGTACATGCGTTCCGGCGGCTGATAATGTAGCGCGTCAACCAGGTTCTGAGGCAGGCCTTGCACTTCGACTACGTGTTGGCCAAAGCGATCGCCTTTCAGCAGTCGCACGTGTTTTTGACTGACTGCCAGAACATGGAATTCCTGTCGATCGCCAAGAAGCGGCACGAGTGGCACGACGTAGAAGGCGGGCGCGACGACCGCCAACTCCTCGAACGCCAGCGGACTGTCGATTGAACGAAAGTAACCCTCCGAAAACAACAGCGCCAAGCCGGCTTGCCGTTCTGGCCGGAACTCCATTTTGGCGAGCAGTTCCGCGGCGGGTTCGAGTTGACTGCGGACTAGCTTCGCCGCGTGGCCTCGGCTATGCAACTCGTTTTCGACTCGGGCCAACAGATTCTTCAGGCAGGCTGCGTCGTGATGTATTTCTTGCCGTGAGCGATGAGTCGGCAGGTACAGCGAAATCGCGTCGCCCTGAGCGCGTCGCGTCACTTCCTCGATGTCATGTTGCGTGAGGATGTCCATGGGTCACCATTCTTGTATGTCATTCAGTTGAACTCTCAAGGCAGCATGCGGTGCAATCCTTATGCCAACTCTCTTAGAGCGGCTTTCGAGCCGCCAGCCACTCGTGCATCTCGATCGGTCACCTTCCATTTCTTGACCGGGAACAAGGCAGGCAGCACATTGCCGAACATGCGTTTGCCGGCTACCACCCTTGCATCCATAACGCGGCGAAAGAGCATCTCGGCACGCCGTCACGGCGAGCCGTCCTTCGGCAATTGAGTGATCCTGTGTTAATTGTCGTCTAAACGGTTGACGCGAATTGCCGTCACGGGGTTTCCTGGTGCGGCACGATCAGCACCGAACACTGGGCGTGGTTGAGCACTGCCTCCGCGGTGCTGCCGAATACAACACTCTCGAACAGCCGCTTGTGTTTAGCGCCGATCACAACCAGGTCAATCTTCTCGCGATTAATCGCGGCCAAGATTTGTTCCGCGGGGGATCCTTCGACAACAATGGGACTCAATGCCGGGAGCTGTGCAGACAAACCCTTCATCAACTGCTGCAGTGAAGCCACGTTGCTCTGAATTTCCTCGTCATGTTCCCGAACCCATCGCTGAACCAGCGCTTCGACGTCCGGGCTGCGGGCTTGTTGTTGGAGCCAATCTGGAACGCGGCCGGCAAACAAAGATGAGACAACCGTAAGGGGTTGAATGGTCGTACCCGGCGGCCAGGCAAACTTGCCAAGCAACTCCGCGGGGCGACGTCCGGTTTCCGGGTTTTCACAAGTGAGCAGAATGTGCAGACCCGTGCGTCCCGCCGTATGCGGACGCGCGATCCAAACAGGAATTCTAGTGGCGTGAACCACGGCCCGGGAGACACTTCCCAGCAAGAGCCTTTCCAGGCGTCCAAGTCCACGCGCACCGACCGCGATCAAGTCTGCATGCCACTGCTCGGCGGCCACAAGCACTCCGTGGCGCGCGTCGTGGGTCCCAACGATCGTGTGGACGTTTGCCGCCAAGCCGGAAGGCAGCAGCTTGCGTGCCTCGCTCAAGATCGCGTCGGCAAAGGCGCCGCGGGCCCGTGCTTTCAACTCCGGCTGATGCGAAGCCCCAGACGCGGAGACGTCCGGGGGCGAACAATAGAGCGCTACCTCGTCGGTGTCGGGCGCCAACACGGCGGCAATCTGGCGGACAGCCTCGAACGCGCCCGACGACCCATCGACGGCAATCAGAATTCGCATGTTTGGACTGCCCTCACAGTAAGAGCGTCTAACAAAACGTCCACGGAGTGGGGGACAGTCCCATTTTGCTCCGAGGACTCCGCAAAATTGGGACAGTCCCCGGCCATTTTTTTAGACGCTCGAAACTTCATGTCAACCAAGGTATCCGATTGGCGCGTTTTTGTCGTGGCCTGGGGCGCGGACATTTTTTCCCGATCGCCCAGGTCAAGTGCTGGCGGCCGCCTGCTCGACGCGCGTCCCGGCCTTGAGAATCAGAACGGGGCAACTTGCATGGCGCATGACTTGTTCGGCGACGCTTCCCATCAATGCGCGCCCGAATCCGGTGCGGCCGTGACTGGCCATGACGATGAGATCGACACCTTCGTCTGTCGCCAGTCGCACAATTTCATCCGCGGGCACTCCCAGCGCAAGGCGATGCTCATATTTAACGTCCGCGTCGGCCGGCGCAACCGCTTCCAACATCCGGCGAATCTCGGGATTCGGAAAATAAGGCTGCGCCAAGTAAATGTCCATTTCCGCAAACGCGACTCGTGGCTCCTCGACGAGGGCAATCAGCAACAGCGCGCCGAATCGCGCGCCAGGGCCGATGCGTATTGCATGGCCTCTTGGCTGGCGGAAGACAAGTCGGTCGGAAAGAGGATTTTCTTGTACTTCATAGGCTTGGTAGCTCCTGGGAAGATGGCTCAACGTATTTCCAAAGCCCGGCCGATGAGCGAGCCGCTAGACGTGCTCGTTCTGATCCAAGAACGAAGCGATGGCCTTCGTATAATTGGTCCGTTCGAATGCCGCTGGGTCGGCACATCGCCGCTGGCTGAGGCTCCCCTTCATTTGCTCCAGCGACTTGTACTCGTTCGTTTCCAGCCAATGGCGAACTCCTTCAACTAACGTCCGAAGCACTTCAACACCGCGGAGATAGAGCGCCGACGTTACCATGACGACGTCCGCCCCGGCCAGCAATAACCGGATGCAGTCGTCCGCAGAATGAGCGCCTGAGGACGCCGCCAGCGATGCATCAAGGCGGCCATGCAGGATTGCGATCCAGCGTAGTGGTAAACGCATCTCGTCGGGTGTACTCAGTGCCAGCCGTGGACGGACCTGGAGCGCATCCAGGTCGATATCCGGCTGCATGAAGCGGTTGAAAAGCACCAAGCCGTCGGCGCCTACCTCGACCAGCCGGCTGGCGAAATTAGGCAGTGCGGTATAGAAGGGACCAATCTTGACCGCCAGAGGGATCGAGATCTGATTGCGAACGGCGGCCACGACTTCGACACAGCGCCATTCGATCTCCTGGCTGGTCGTGGCCAGATCGGTCGCCAGGAAATAGATGTTCAACTCCAAGGCGTCCGCGCCGGCCTCCTCGATTCGCTTGGCATAGTCAACCGTTTCGCCTCCGCCCGCCACGTTGAGGCTGCCAATGATCGGAATCGACACTGTCTTTTTTGCGGTGGCAAGGTATCTCAGGTATTCGGCCGGTCCGCGGTTGTATTCCTTGAGCTCGTGAAAATACGCGCCAGCGTCGATGGCCGGGCCGGCCTGCTTACCTGAATCGATCGACGGGGCACCCAATTGTTCCTCGAACAAAGAAGGCATCACAACCGCGGCGGCTCCAAACTCTTCCAGCTTTCGCAAGACGTCTAATTGACCGGTGAGCGGCGAAGCCGATGCGACCATCGGGTTGGCAAGCGTGAGGCCCAGGTATTTGGTGCTCGTGTCCACGGTCATCGTCGTGACTCCAATTTTTGTCGACAATTCAGCGGCTCCGACGAAGCGCGGCAAATCGCCGCTGGCGAGCTACTTGCGATCCTTTGCCAATTGCACCTGGCGGACGTATTTGTGGCATTCCACGCAACTCGTCGTCACCTGATTATAAGCCGTGGTTGCTTGATCCAGGTTTTTCTTTTTGGCCATGTCCGCGAGCTTGTCGGCGGCGCGTCGAAATTTGCGGCTGAATTCCACGTATTCCGGCGTCGTGATCACCTGCCACGTTTCGGCCAAACTGAGCAGGCTCATTTCTTGGGCGTGTTTGCCGATCAGGTCGTAGTCTTCGCGAACGAGCCCTTCCAGAACTTTCTGGGAATGGCTCAACTTTATTTGCATGAAGTCTTTCAAGGGTTGCTTAGGCTCGGCCTGACCCCACGAGGCAAAGCACAGGA
This sequence comes from uncultured Planctomycetia bacterium, assembly GCA_963801675.1. Lineage (GTDB taxonomy): Bacteria > Planctomycetota > Planctomycetia > Pirellulales > PALSA-1355 > PALSA-1355. Next base: position 3,414,626 of record CAWDFN010000001.1, on the reverse strand, counting down.
TCGCAGCCACAGTCAAAACAGCGAACACAAACCCGCGTCTCATGATTGGCCTCCCATTGGCCGCGAACGAGGCGGCGATCGTCGAAACCTTCCCAAACCAAACGCCAAGCAACGCTACGCAAACCTGATGCCTGATCGCTGTCAGGCGGTCGTGACGTTGAAAAACCGCCAGAATTCACCCTGATCCTTCTCGACGATACGATTCGGCAACGGTTGCCATTGCGGCACCCCGATTCGGCTTACGGTGCCGAGAACTGAGCAAACACGCTTGTTTCCGCCGGTGGATCAGCGATCGTTGAATTCGCTGGAAAGAGCCGCTAAGATGCGAAGAGCCATGTGCGCGAATTCGCACACGCCTGGGCTCAATCGCACAGTGGCGTGCGGTGTTATCTCTGCCGTGTTTGGCAAATTGGCCTGCATCGTGCCGAATCGGCTCGACCGAACTGAGCGGCACGAACCTTGCACGCAGCAGCATCACTCGACCGCACAGGACAGGATGCAATCCACCATGACGTTTGACCCCCAAAAAGTCGATTTGCTGGTCGTGGACGACGAAGCGGATTTCCGCGAAATGATGGGGCGGCGATTTGCGCGGCGGGGTTTTCAAGTTCAAGAAGCCACGCATGGCGAACAAGCGCTGCAATTCGCCGAGCGGCGTCAGTTCGACGTGGTTGTCCTCGATATGATGATGCCCGGCCTCTCCGGGATTCAGGTGCTCGAACAGCTCAAGCTCGTCAGTCCGGAATGCGAGGTGATCTTGCTAACCGGTCAGGGAACGATCGAGACGGCAGTCCAAGCCATGAAGCTAGGGGCCTACGACTTCTTGACGAAGCCGGTTTCGCTGGCCGACCTGGAAGTATTGATCGAGAAGGCGTACGAACGCCGGCAACTGCGCAAGGAAAATCAACAACTCAAGGCCGTGTTGAGTCGCTCGCAAACCGCGACGGAACTGGTCGGCAAGTCGGCGGCCATGCAGGAATTGTTCCGACTGATCGAACGCGCGGGACCGACCGACAAGGCCATTCTGATTCAGGGCGAAAGCGGCACCGGCAAGGAGTTGGTCGCGAAGGCCTTGCATCGCGCCAGCGGCAGGGCCAACAACCCCATGGTCGTAATCAACTGCGCGGCTCTGCCAGAGAGTCTCCTGGAAAGCGAATTGTTCGGCCACGAGAAGGGGGCGTTCACCGGCGCGGTAGCCACCAAGCAAGGTCTTTTCGAGGTGGCCGACGGCGGGACCCTGTTTATTGACGAAATCGGCGAACTGGCCGGCTCTCTCCAGGCAAAGCTGTTGCGGGTCCTGGAAGATGGCTCGATGCGGCGCGTGGGCTCGCTCAAAGAGCGGCGCGTCGACGTGCGATTGCTCGCGGCCACGAATCGCGACATGGAAAAGGAAGTGGCGGCGGGCCGCTTTCGTCAGGACCTTTACTATCGCATCAACGTTATGTCACTCGATTTGGCGCCCTTGCGAGAGCGCCGGGGTGATATCCCGCTTTTGGTCCGACACATGCTTGGCACGGACTGGACGATTGAACCAGCGGCAATGCAAGCACTCGAAGCCTATCGCTGGCCCGGCAATATTCGCCAGCTCTTCAATTCGTTGGATCGAGCGCAAATCATGGCCGACGGCCATTGCATTCGGCTTGTCGATCTCCCGCACGAAATCGTGAATGCTCGCAGAAGCGGCCCTGAACTACCAACGGCGGCTGAGAGTACCGACAAACTGGCGGACCTTCAGCGCTCGCATGTTCGGGAAGTGCTTAATCGCGAGCGGGGTAACAAGGCGCGCGCCGCCAAAGCCTTGGGTATCAATCGCCGCAGCCTTTACCGGCTCATGGAAAAATTCGGGATCGACTCCGGGGAATGCGGAGCCACCTCGGCGGCAACGGAAGCACCAGGCGTCGATCAACAACGCTGAGCGAAGAGATCCTCGAAACGCGCGCCGGCGTTGCGGAGCCTCGTCATTCCATTCAGCCGGATTGAGACCCATGGGCTTTTTTTCGCGGCTGCGATTGACGATGCCATGAACGGCCAGCAGGAACCATCGGCGACCGTATCCGGAGCGAACAAATCACTGCCCTCTTACGCGAAACCGGTTGACGAGGTATTGCTTCAGTTCGAAGCCGATGGCAAGCGCGGACTGCGAGGCGAACAAGTCGCCGCGCTGCGGTCGCGGCACGGTTGGAACGAATTGACCGAAGCGCCGCCCACGCCGCTTTGGAAGAAGTTGTTGAACCAGTTCCAGGATCTGGTGATTTGGATCCTGATCTTCGCGGCCGTCATCTCCGGCGCGATCGGGGAATGGCCCGACACCGTGGCCATTCTGGCCATTGTTCTGTTGAACGGACTGCTTGGTTTCTTTCAGGAAGAGCGTGCCGAACAATCGCTCGCGGCTTTGCAAAAGCTTTCGGCGCCGCTGGCAAAGTCGATCCGGGACGGCGTGCTGCAATCGCTGCCGGCTCGCGATCTGGTGCCCGGCGATCTGGTCGAATTGGAGGCCGGCGACAATATTCCCGCCGACGCCCGCTTGATTCGAGCGTTCGGCCTGCGGGTTCAAGAGGCCGCGCTGACCGGAGAGTCGCTCTCGGTCGACAAGGACGCGAATAGCGTTCTGGCGGTCGCCACGTCCCTGGGCGACCGACGCAACATGGTTTACATGGGCACCGTCCTGGCGGCCGGCAAGGCGAGCGCCGTGGTGGTTGCCACCGGAATGCAAACCGAGCTGGGCCGGATCGCCGGCTTGATCGGCAGATACAAGCCAGAGCCCACCCCCATGCAACGCCGGCTGGCGGAGCTGGGCAAAGTGCTGATCGTCGTGTGCCTGGTCATTGTCGGTCTCATCTTCGCGCTTCAAATGCTGCGCGGCGGCAGTCTGCTGCCGGTCCTTCTTCTGGCGGTCAGCCTCGCGGTTGCCGCCGTACCGGAAGGGCTGCCCGCGGTCGTCACGATGGCGTTGGCGCTGGGCCTTCAGCGGATGGTCAAGCGCAACGCGCTGATCCGCAAATTGCCCAGCGTCGAAACCTTGGGATCGGTGACGGTGATCTGTTCCGACAAGACCGGAACGCTGACGCGCAACGAAATGACCGTTCGCGAGATCGTGGCCGGCGGCGAGCAGTTTCAGGTCACTGGTGGCGGCTATGCGCCGCATGGACAATTCTTCAAGACTTTGCCCGCGGATGGCCGCCGAGTTGCGATGCGCGAGGCTGTCGATCCTCGCGGCGAGGCCGACCTGTTTCAAGCGCTGACCGTCGGCGCGCGGTGCAACAACGCGCGCATTGCGGTTCAGGGGGACGAAACCTGGCAAATCATCGGCGATCCCACGGAAGGCGCGCTCGTTGTCGCGGCGCTCAAGGCGGGCATCGAGGATAACAGCAGCGGGCAACAGGTGTTGTATGAAATTCCCTTCGATTCCGAGCGGAAGGCGATGTCGGTCGTGACGCGCGGGTCGGACGGCCGGCTCGTCATGTACACCAAGGGCGCGCCGGAAGTCATTCTGGCGAAATGTCTGGTAGAACTTCGTGCCGGCCGCGTCGAGCCGCTCACCGATGCACGACGACGCGAGATCGTCGACAGCAATTCCGAGATGGCATCGCGGGCCTTGCGCGTGCTTGCCTTGGCTTACCGGGAAATGTCCGAGGATGCAACGGCCGCATACCACGAACAGGAATTGGTGTTTGCCGGACTGGTGGGAATGATCGATCCGGCCCGCGACGAGGTCAAGGACGCGGTACGAAAATGTCACGAGGCGGGCATCCGACCGGTGATGATTACCGGCGATCATCCGGCCACCGCGATGGCCATCGCCCGTGAACTGCAGATTTCCGCCGAGGGCGAACAAGCCGTCACCGGCCAGCAGCTCGATGCCCTGTCCGACGACCAGTTGGCCGAGCAGGTGGAAAACATTTCGCTCTACGCTCGCGTGTCGGCCGAACACAAGCTGCGGGTCGTTCGGGCGTGGCAGAGCCGCGGCCAGGTGGTGGCCATGACCGGCGATGGCGTCAACGACGCGCCGGCCGTGAACGCCGCCGACATCGGCATCGCGATGGGGGTCAGTGGCACGCACGTCACCCGCGAAGCCGCGGCGATGGTGCTGACGGACGACAATTTTGCCTCGATCGTCAATGCCGTCGAAGAGGGCCGGTGCATCTTCGACAACATCCAGAAGGTCCTCCTCTACCTCATGTCGTGCAACGCCGGAGAAATCCTGCTGATGCTCGTGGCCAGCCTGCTGGGTTGGCCGGCCCCGTTGATCCCCATTCAACTTTTGTGGATCAACCTGGTGACCGACGGATTGCCGGCCTTGGCCCTGTCGTTGGAGAAGCCCGAACCGGGCATCATGCAGCGCAGGCCGCGATCTCGCAACGAACCCATGCTGTCGTGGCAGTCCGGGCTGACGATTCTCGCGCAGGGAGCGTTGGTGGGGGGCGTGGCGCTGGTGGCTTTCGGCGTGATTTACGTGCTCCAGCCCGAGAGTGCCGAAACCGTGGGCCGCGCTCGCACGATGGCCTTCTGCGTGCTGGTGTTTGCCGAGCTGCTGCGTGCCTTGGCCGCTCGAAGCCAGACGCTCACCGTGTCCGAACTGGGGTTCTTCTCGAACCCGGCCCTGTTGGCGAGCATCGGCCTGTCGTGCCTGCTGCAACTGAGCGTGGTCATGCTGCCGTTTGCCCGCGGGGTGTTCGAGTCGGTGCTGACCTTTGCCTGGGAATGGGCGTTGCTGTTGGGTTTGGCGGCCACGCCGGCGACGATCATCGAGGCCTGGAAAGTCATCAACCGCAACCGAGGTGAGAAAAACTAACCGCCACGGCACGAAGGGCACCAAGGAAGGATGAAGGCGGAAGGATGAAGGATGAAAGAGGACGGGGGAGGGATTTACCACCAAGACACCAAGAGCACCAAGAAGAGAAGAGATGGATTGTTTTCCCACTTCATTCTTCCTTGGTGCTCTTGGTGTCTTGGTGGTTCAATACTCCTCGTCGGCCATTTCAAAAAAGCCAGGGCTAAAAAGCCCGCGCGCAGCGCGACGTTGAATCGCGCGAGTGCGACTTAAAAGTGATTCGTGCGCCGCTGCTCCCATCCGGGATCCAAAGCGGTTCTTGTACTGCAAAAAGAGCTTCGGCGGAGGAAGCAGCATTGCAGCGGGTCGGTACCGGAGCTTCCCACGGAGACGTTGTACTGCCCAGTCCAAGATGCCGACCGCATCCCTGGGTTCAACGCCGTGGCCACACGGACATTCCCAAAACGGCTCGCGAGCCTCCGGCACGCAGATCGCGTCCACGCGCTTCGAGGCAGTCAAATACCACTGCGCAGCCTTCGCCGCAGGCGCGAGAGACTTTGACGGGGGCGGCCCAAGAACCAAGCAGGCCTTCCGTCCCTTGACACAGATCTGAAGTGACAGTCCGTCTCAGCTGGATGCAGTATTACCAAAAGTGGCGGCACACTCTCAACACAAGTTTCCGGCCACCCCCCGAGAATTGCAGATAGGGTTCGGGGGCCAGGGTTCAGGGGTCAGGGACGGAAGAATGAGGAACGGACGAAGAGATCTCACGTGCGCTTTTTGATGCTGCGCGTTTTCATTGGCACCGCGCGCATGACGTGCATTTCCTGGCAAAGGCCGGCCCGCGAATGCACGCCGCAAGGCGTGCAACATGTCAGGCCAGGGCAACGCCCTGGTTAGCCGACGACCCATGCATGAATTGAGCCCTGCAAGGGCGCCACACGTTCTGGAATCACCGATTGGTGTCGCCCTTTCAGGGCTCGATGGATATGGGTTGTCACGTTCCCCAGGGCGGTGCCCTGGGCTTTCATGTGTGACGCCTTCGGCGTCGAAGAGCACGCCGCTTGCCTGGCAAATGACCCGTGCTTGTAAAATAGCGCAACATCAAAGAGTAATAAAGGGGACGCAAACCAATTAGATAGGTTTGCGTCCCCTTTAATTACTCGTTCTTCAATGGAACGAACCGCGAACCGTCTTTCGTGAACCAGCCTCTACCCTTGCGGAGAAAGTAGCCCTTGTTTCGGCTTCCTTGCCGACGCCCATAGCGTCGGTCGTTAGTCATTGGTGTGCCTTCAGGTTGCGGGTGTTTGGGCAAGCCGTTAGAATGCCTGCCATGCACTAAGTTCGCTCGGGGCATGGCTCGCATTCTCCACATCCCGGATTTAGTGCCAGAATTTAGTGCCAAGCCCTCACCAGCAACCATAACTCGTTATCTGGTAAGGTCAAGCGACTACAAGCACCCCTAGCTCAATTGGATAGAGCATCGGTCTACGGAACCGAAGGTTAGAGGTTCGAGCCCTCTGGGGTGTACTGGCGGTTCACGCGCGCGTGCCGACGGCGGTTGGATCGCTGGCCTGGGCCATGAGCTGGTTGACGTAAATGCGCATGGGGGCGTCGATGATGCGCGGAATGCGCTTGACGCCGTAAATCGACGCGCAATCGGCCCGCATGGGGTGCTTTCCGGCGAAGATCTTCTGAATGTCGTCGACGGTGACGTCGTAATCGCGGCGGGCCCGGGTTTTCAGCAGCTTCCACAACGTCGGCTTGCGGCCCCAGGGCGTGAAGACGTAGGGCCGGGCTATGCGCAGTTTCGAGACGTCGTTCAGCCGGCAAAACAGCGTCGGAAGCATGACTTCCTCTTTCGAATAATTGCACGCGTGGTAGTCGGTGTAGCCGCGTTTCATTGCGTGCATGGTCTCGGTGAGCAAGTCGCGCCGATAAAAGCTGCCCTCGATCTGGTAGCCCACGATCGTGTCGTGCCGAATGCCGTACGATTTCAGCAGTGCCAGCAGCTGCCGGTCTTCACGAATCATGGGCAGAAACCAATCGTTCTTCGAGGTGTCGTATTCGGTGTATTTCAGGCCCGCGTCGTGCCGGGCGATCCACTGATCGACGTGCTTGCGAATCAGCATGTCGTTGCTGGCTTCCATGCAAAAATACTCGAAGGGATGAGCGATTTCCTCGAGGTAGTGGAAGTTCTCGACGTGCGTCTCCAGCACGTTGATCAGCGTGGTCTTGATGCTGCGCGGATTGACCAGCACCCGGCCCTCGCGGACCCACTTGTCCATGGCGGGCAAGAACCGCTCGGCCAGGCCCGGGGCATTGGCCGACACGTGATACACGATGCCGATGTCGGTCGTGAAATCGAGGATATTGTGGGCCTGGTCCACAATGACGTCGGGCGCCTCGTGGACCGGAATGGAAAGGGCGATTTTCATGCCTTGCTCGACGGGCGCTCTGGTTGAACGGGGAGGCCCCGGCCGTTTTCGGATGGGGGCCCAGAGGTTGTGGACGAAACCGAGTGCAATCGGGGGACAGTCCCACATTGCTCAGAGGACTTCGCCCCATTTTGCTCCGAGGACTCCGCAAAATCGGGACAGTCCCCGACGGTTTTGTCCGCAGGCTCTAACTATGCAGCAGGAGAAACAGGCTGTCAACGGCCGAACCGTGGCCGCGCGAAGGCCGCGCTGCGGGGGCAAAATTGCTTGCGTCCGGTCGTCGATCGCGACCAACGTCGATTGTGTTCGATTCCTCGTGAACGCACGTGGCCAACAAAAAAGACTGGCCTCCGCTTGGGAGGCCAGCCTTGTTCAAAACGTGGCAGTCATCGTGCCAGCTGGAAGACTTGCGAGTCTTTCGCAGCCGGCCGGTGTCAGCCGGAGCGTTTGCGCCGGCGGTACCAGGCGAGCGGAATCAGGGCCGAGAGCCCAACTCCAAGCATGGTGACCGTGGCCGGCTCGGGAATGATTGCATAGGCCGACATCGTCCCGACTACGGTTAAAGTGATCGAGGCGGGCGTAGTGCCGGTAATCGTCTGCAGGATCGTGGCCTTGATCGGAACGGTCAGAAACAGCTTTTGTTGCCAGCCGTTCCACGGAACTACCGTGAGCGTGCCTTGCCCATCGGTGGTTGGCGTCGCGAGGGGGCTGCCGATTGAAGTCGTGCCGGCGAGGTTCGGAACCGTAGTGCCTAAGGCTCCGATCAGATTATAATCGATGGTTCCCTGCGGCTGGGAGATGGAGAGGTTGCCGCTGGTGTTGAATTTCAGGTCGGGTCCCGACGGGGTGAGCGCCGCGTTGGTGGCGGGGACGGTCTGAGCGACGTCGTAGACGCTGTCCCGCAGAGCAGCGGTGCCGTTGGCCGCGGTGACAAGGCCGCCAAGCGCCTTGAGAGTGACGGCTACCCCAAAGTTGGCCGGGTCACTGCCGGAGGGACCGCCGATGGTGCCGCCGCCAATAGCCGGCGTCAAGTTGACCGGCGGGTTTGCAACGGGAGGATACTTGGAGTTGTAAAGCCCGGCGTTCAGCGTGCTGCCACCCGGGAACGAAATCGTGTTGCCCGACAAGTCGACGTCGGCCAGCAAAGTGCCAGTGAAGAATGAAGTCAAGCTGCCGGGGTTACCGGTTGGGAAGCTGCCGCTGACACCCGCGCCGGACTGGGTCTGGAAGTTGCCGCTGGCCGTGAGGGAACCAGAAGTGGCACTGATGTTGCCGCTCAGGGTCATCCAACTACCGGCGTTGTATTTGGTCTGGTTGGCCACGGTTGGCGCGATCTCGGCCAAGCCGGAGGCAGTTCCGGACGTGTCCACGGTGAAGCTGACCACGGCGGCCTGAGCGGCCCCATTAGAGATCAGCCCAGTGAAGACGAGCGCGCAAGCGACCATCAGAAGGGGAACCATCCAAGTTGAGTTCGTCTTCATTAGCGTTCCCCTTATGATCCCTTAAGGAGTAAGTCGCGATCGAAAAGCCAAAGGTTTCTTGAAAGTTAATACTCAGGAATTTATCGATCGGTTTTGGCTTGTCAACGATTTAGGCAGAGAATTCGCTGAAAATCTAAGAATATATGCGGCAACTCCAACATCTGAACTGGCAATTCGCGTCGCGCGATGCACGGCGGCGAGTGCGAAATACTGCCATATTTACGGCACAAACTCAACGTTCTCTCTTCCTGCCGGGCGCGAAGATCGAGCGGGGTTGATATGATGCGGCGAGCCCCCATCTGGCTACTCGGCGGGACGGTGCGCGAACATTTGGCGGACACTTGTTAGCGGCCGTAACAACATGGAACCCGCACGATTGTGAAGCGGTGAACTACCCGCGGAGAGATCGATATGCAACGACGCAGTTTTCTTACTTGGGCGACCGCCGTGGCGACGACGGCCTGGCCGGGGCGTCGGGCCTCGGCCCAGACGCGCGTGGCGGCCGAGGCGGCCGGCGAAAAGGTCCGTATGCACGTCGGCTGTCAGCAAGCGCCGACGACGGCCGAAATGCTGGATTATTTCAAGCGGCATGGCGTCGAACACATCTGCGGCTATCCGAGCGACCCGGGTCCCGACGGACACTGGTCGGTGGACGAACTGAAGCGGACGAAAGATCTCTGTCAACGGCACGGCGTCTCGCTCGACATGGTGGCGCTGCCGTTTCTGTCGTCGAGCCACATCGACCGCGAACAGCGCGGCAGCATCATGCTGGCCGCCGATCCGCAGCGCGAGCGCGAAGTCGAGCACATTCAGAAAATGATCGCGGCTTGCGCGGCGGCCGAAATTCCGGCGTTCAAATACAACATGAGCCTGCTGGGCGTGCTGCGAACCGAGCCAACCGCCGGCCGCGGCGGCAGCCAATACAGCACCTGGAAGCTTGCCGAGGCCAAGAACGGCAACCGATTGACTCGAGCCGGGCGCGTCTCGGAGGACGCTGCCTGGGAGCGCATCACCTACTTTCTCGATCGCGTGATTCCTCTCTGCAACGAATACAAAATCCGCGCCGCGTGCCATCCCCACGATCCGGGCGTGCCGCCGGCGGGCTTTCAAGGCGTCGTCCGCGTGCTGGGCACCGTCGAAGGGTTGAAAAAGTTCGTCGGCATTCAAGACAGCCCCTATCACGGGCTGAACCTGTGCATCGGCACGGTCGCCGAGATGCTGGCCGACCCGCGCGGCGAGATTTGCGAAGTCGTGCGTTACTTCGGCCAGCGCGGGAAGATCTTTAACATCCACTTCCGCAACATTCGCGGGCATCGCGACGATTTTCAGGAGACGTACCCCGACGAGGGCGATCTGGACATGCTCGATGTCGCCCGCACGCTGCACGAGGTCGGCTACCGGTATATGCTGATGCCCGACCACATGCCGCATCATGCCGCCGACCCCTCGGGCCTGCAGGCGTTTGCCTTCGGCTACGGCTACATCAAGGGACTGCTACAGGCGATCGAAGGGACGGAAGGACCGCCACGAGCGGGCGATTGAGGGGGTGTGGCGAATTCGGCAGCGCGGCCTACATCACGATCTTGCGGGCGTGGAAGGCTTCGGCCAGGCGGCTGGGCGAGTTGCATTCCAGGCCACGGACGTGCATCAGGGCGTAGAAGGTCTCTTTGGAAAACCACTGCTTTTCGTGCTGCGACTTGAACGCATCGACCAGCGTGGTCACTTTTCGCCGGCCGGTTTCCTCGTCGAGCCGGACATAGACGTTGGGCGAGCCCAAGTCGCCTTCGTACTTGGGTATCTCGTATTCCAGAATCTGGTGGTTGCGAAACGCGCACCACGTCAAGTCGGCCAGGGTGCGATGGTCCTGGTGGGCGTCCTCGCGACGGTGAGTGAAGATCAAGTCCGGATTGACGCTCTTCGCCAGGCTGTTGAAGCAGTCCTTGATTTCCAGGCCCTGGTAGGGGAAGAAGCTGTCGCGAAACGAGTGCATTTTGACGTGGCGCTCTTCAGCGTCGCGGAGGAAGGCCGCGGCGCTGGCGGCGGCTTCTTCGGCCCGCACGGCGTTGCCGCTGAAGACCACCCAGTGCACGGCGATGCCCGGCTGCTCGGCGAGCAATTGCAGCAAGGTGCCTCCGCAGCCGATCTCGATGTCGTCGGCGTGCGCGCCCAGGCAAAGAATCGTTCGCACGTGTCCGAAAGATAGTTTTGTCATCAGTTACCTCATTGAGCGCGCCGGTGCGCTGCACATTTTGCGAAGGAGCCGGTTTGGCAATTTTCAGCCGGCGTCCGGCCGCGCCTAGCGTCTGCGGCAAGGCCGCGGCCGGCGCGTCTCTCCAAACTTCCCAGGCGGCGTCGCCGTGGGCATACATGTCGTCCAGCCGCTGCTTTTCCTTGAACGTGTCCATGCAGCCCCAGAAGCCGTCGTATTTGTAAGCGCACAGTTTCTGCTCGCTGATCAGCCGTTGGAACGGCTCGACCACCAGCTCTTCGCCGTCGCGCATGTACTTGAAAATATCTTGGCTCAGCACGAAGTAGCCGCCGTTCATCCACACGTCGGCCTGGTTGATGGCGCGCACCGATTGCACGGTGCCGGTGTCGCTCATACTCACCGAATGCCAGCTTTGCGGCGGCTTGACGGCGACGAACGCGGCCACGGCCTTCTGCTGGTGGAAGTAGTCGATCATCGCGGGCAGCGGCAGATCGCTCAGGCCGTCGGCATAGTTGGCCAGAAAAGTCTCCTCGCCGTCGAGGTGCCGCTCGACCGCCTTCAGCCGCTGGCCGATGTTGGACGTGGTGCCGGTGTTGCAGAACGTGATTTTCCAGTCGTGAATGTCGCTGTTGAGCAGGTTGACCTGCGTGCCGCCGGAAGAGAGCACGAAATCGTTCGACACGCACTCGTTGTAGTTGAGGAAATAGTCCTTGAAGACGTCGCTCTGCGGTCCCAGGCAGAGAATGAAATCTTTGTGGCCAAAATGGGCATAGTACCGCATGAGGTGCCACACGATCGGCCGGTAGCCGATCGGAACCATGGGCTTGGGAATGGACTCGGAGAATTCCTTCAGCCGCATGCCCAAGCCGCCGCAGAATAGAACTACTTTCATGGTGTCACTCGTCGTTGGTTGGGAGAGTTTTGATTGTCTGTCTAAAAATGTCTAAAAAGGTTCCTGACACCTTTTTCTTTAGCGAACGGTGCAGGGTTCGGTGGTTTCGAGGGCTGGGTGATCGTGGCACCACTCGATCGTGCGGCGCAGGCCGTCGTCGAGCGAGGTGGTGGCGCGCCAGCCGAGACACTCGGTAGCCCGCTCGATGCGGGCGGCGCGGACTTGCTCGGCTTTGCGGTTGACCAGGGCGCCGAACTCGGGCTGGATGCCGCAGTCGATCAGTTGGCTGATGCGCTCGACGACGTCGCGAAGCACGACCAGCCGGCCGCTGCCCAGCTCGACGCCGTCGGGGCACGGCGGGGCCGCGGCGGCGCTGATGATGCCCTCGATCATGTCGTCGACGTAGACCAGGTCGGCACCGCGGTTGCAGCTCGACAGCCGCGGAGCGCGGCCGGCTTGCAGCGAACGGATGACGTAGGGGATCAGCTTGGTTTCGTTCTGGCCGGGGCCGTAGGTGACGAACGGCCGGACGAGCGTGACCGGCGTGCGATAAACGGCGTGAAACATGCGGGCGTAAAAGCCAACGCAGAGTTTCGCCGCCGAATAGGGGGACGACGGAATCAGATCGCCCAGTTCCAGGTCGGGTTCTTCCATTGAGCCGGTGACCACGACGCGACCCACTGCCGCCTCGGTGGCCGCGGTCAACAGCGTGACCGTACTGACCAGATCGTCCTGCAAGCCGGGCAACACGCGATCCAAGTCGCGAGAACCGTCGGCCGAGCCGGCCATGTGAAACACGACGTCGGGCCGGGCGGTGGCCAGCATGTGCCGAGCGAATTCAAAGTCGGCGCAATCGCCGACCAGCGTTTCGGCACAATCGGCGACGTCGGCACGGCGGGACACGCCAAACACCACGGCGCCGCGCACGGTCAAAGCGCGACAGAGGTGCCGGCCCAGGAAGCCCGCCGCGCCGGTCACCAATACCCGAGCATGGGCAAGTGACGCGGTGTGCGGGCCGCATGGCGTGTTGGTTGAATGCTTGGTCATGGGTGCTCTTGGGTCACAGAGCACTGCTGGACAAGCCAGCAGTGGCACACGAATCCGATATCAGACCTCCACCAACTGTCAGATCACCATCAACTCGGGAATCGGCACGACGAACTTGGCGCCCCACGCTCGGGCGTACTCGAGCTGCTTGACGATTTCGTCCTTGAGGTTCCACGGCAGAATCAGGATGTAATCGGGACGCGTCTCGGCGAGCCGTTCGGGACCAAACACCGGGATATGCGTGCCGGGCAGATACTTGCCGTGCTTGTAGGGATTGCGGTCGACCGTGTACGAGAGGAAATCGGTGCGGATACCGCAGTAATTCAACAGCGTGTTGCCCTTGCCCGGGGCGCCGTAGCCGGCAACCTGTTTTCCTTCGCGGCGGGCCTGGATCAAGAACGCCAGCAGGTTCCGCTTGGTCTCCTCGACGCGTTCGGCGAAGTTCAAGTACGTTTCGAGCTTGCCGTAGCCGGCTCGCAGCTCTTCGGCCGCGACCATTTCCAGGCGGTCGGTCGTCGCGCGGTCGTCGCCGTCGTGACAGGCAAAAACGCGCAGCGAACCGCCATGCGTGGAAAGTTCCTCGACGTCGAAGACTCGCAGCCCGTGGGCGGCGAAAACTTTTCGCACGGCCAGCAGCGAGAGATAGCAAAAATGCTCGTGATAGATGGTGTCGAACTGGTTGCCTTCGACGAGCCGCAGCAGATGGGGGAACTCCATCGTGAGGACGCCGGATTTTTTCAGCAGGATCGAGAGTCCTTCGACGAAGCCGTTGAGATCGGGGACGTGGGCCAGCACGTTGTTGCCCAACAGGAGATCGGCGGCGACGCCTTCGTCGGCCATGCGGCGGGCAGTTTGGCGTCCCAGGAATTCGACCCGCGAGGGAATGCCCTTGTCGATCGCGACCTTGGCCACGTTGGCGGCCGGCTCGATGCCGAGCACCGGAACGCCGGCGGCTTTGAAGTATTGCAGCAGGTAGCCGTCATTGCTGGCCACTTCCACGACCTGGCTGTGCGGGCCGAGGCCGAAGCGGGGAATCATTTGCTTCGTGTAGTTCTCGGCATGCTTCAGCCAACTGTCGGAATAGGACGAAAAGTAGGCGTACTCGCTGAAGATCTGCTCGGGCGATTCAAATTCGGCGAGCTGCACCAGCAGGCACTGCTGGCAGACGTAGGCCTTGAGCGGATAGAAGGGCTCCATCGACTCGAGTTTTTCCAGCGGCAAAAAGTTCTCGCACATCGGCGACATGCCCAGATCGAGAAACACGTGCTCGAGGCCCGCGGCGCAAAAGCGGCAGCTCGGGGCGCCGGCCGCGTGGCCGTGCGGTTGCGCTTCGGCGGCCGGACGTTTGGAGTCGGAGGCGACGGTTGTTTTTCGAGGTGCGGTTGCGTGAGACATGAAAAACTCGCGTATGTGGATAGGGAGATGAAATGGGTTCGTTCAAACGCGGTCGGTCGATACTTTCGAGTCGATGGCTTCCAGCAGTCCGTGTTCCAACAGCAGGTCGGCCGCTTTGCGGATGATCGGAAACGGCAGGCGAGACCGCTCGGCGACGTCCAGCAGCGAATGCCGCGTGTCGGAATAGTTCAGCACCCACAACAGCGCCTGCTCGATCTGGCCCTGGTCGGTCAGGCCGCCCATGGCGCGGTACAAGCCGCGACGGCCGAGCTGCGGCTCGCAGTTGGGGCTGAGATTGCGATAGCGGCCCTCGCCTTCGAGCACCTCGACGGCGGCCACGCATTTGGCCCACGAATCGGCCAGCGCCTCGGGCCGAACCAACTGCAGGTCGTCGGCCGACGTGTGGTATTGGGGGTAGCGGCCGTGCGGCGTGCGCATCAGGCAGCCGACGGGCAGGTTGATGCCGGGCGAGCAGTATTGGCGCTCGTCGTAGCCCAGCGGCTCGAATTCTTCGACGGCATACGGCGCGCCTGAGTGGCTCAGGACATGCTGGAACGCGCGATCGATCACCGCGTCTCCGCGGCGGCTTTTCTTGTATGTGGTCTGCCCGGGGTCTCCCACCAGCGCCAGGACGAAACCGTGGCGGATGCGGCCCAGGCCCGCCACGTTGCGGCTCAACCAGGTGATCGCGCCGATGGTGCCGGGCACGAACACGAAGCGATACGAGTAGCGCCTGTGCGGCAGGGCGGCCAGGTGGCGCGCCAGGTGGGCGGCGACCGCCATGCCGGAAAGGTTGTCGTTGCACAACGAGGGATGGCAACAATGGCTGGAGATCAGCACTTCCTCGTCGGTCTCGCCCGGCAGATAGGCCTCGCCGTAAGTCAGGCTGCCCGCTTCAAGCGTCGAATCGATGCACACCTCGTAGCGTCCGTCGCCGAGGCCCTGGAGCTGACGGTGCGTGAGACAGAAGCCCCAATCCTCGCGGTAGTACGAGGTGCGATAGGGAATCCAGTCGGGATGTTCCGGGAGCGTGAACAGCCGGGGTCGCAGCTCGTCGAGCGTCATTTCGGCCCGCACCGGAACGCTGTAGTTGACGACGTGCAGGTTCGAAGCGCGAAAGTCGACCACGCGGCGGCCCGTCGAATCCTTGACGTAGGCGTCGCGGATGTTCCATTCCTTGGGCACGTTCCAATCGAACGCGGCCGTGCCGGTGGGCACCTCATGAACTGCCAGAGGGACGATATGCTGCAAGCGGGCCAGCGTCGCGCGGACGCCGTCGCCGGTGATACTGCGGCAGGTGGGATATAGTTCGGAAACCAGGCCGTACATTTCCTCGCCCAACGAGCGCGGTTCGGCGCTCTCGCTCGGCGGCTCGACCGCCGCGCGGGTTTTCCTGCGCAGCGCCAGCGGCGGAGCGTGCGTTCGGCTCGCGGCGACGGCTTTCGGAGTCAGGGAGTGAAGTGGGGATCACGGACATAAGGCGATGTGACGAAGGAAATGACGGGCACTGTCTGATTGTTTTGGTTTCCGTGGTTAGTGATCGAACCTTTATTTTCGGGTCGAGTCCGGCGCCGCCACGTTCCAGCGCAACTGGCTGTCGAGCATTTCGTCGGCCAGCAGCTTTTTCAGGGCACGGAGGCGGTCGTATCTGGGTCCGCTGAAGTCGTCGGCCGTAAGCCCGATGCGACGGTAGGCGTCGTACAGTTGCTTCGCACCAGTGCGTACGGTCCAGCGAGGCTTGAAGTCGGGCAGCAGGCGGCCGAGCTTGGAGCAGTCGACCCGGTAGCAGCGTTTGTCGGGGCTCGACTGGGAGGCGTATTCGACCTGGCAGCCTGGCACGGTCTCGCGGACGATCTCGGCCAGTTCCTTGACGCGATAGTTTTCCTGCGTCGAGCCGACGTTGATGACCTGGTTGTGGACGACGTCGCGGGGGGCGTCGAGCACGGCCAGGAAGGCGCGGGAAATGTCTTCCACGTGCACCACCGGGCGCCACGGCGAGCCGTCGCTGAGGATGCGAATCTTGCCGGTCAAAGTCGCCATGGCCACGAAGTCGTTAATCACCAGCCCAAACCGCAGCCGCGGCGAGAAGCCGTAGGCCGTCGCATTTCGCAGGCAGGTCGGGCTGAAGTCGGCGTCGGCCAATAGCGCCAGGTCGCGATCGCTGCGAACCTTCGAGTCGCCGTACGGCGTTACCGGCGAGAGCGCGGCTTCCTCGGTCAGAAAATCGTCGCCGCTTGCTCCGTACGTGCTGCAAGACGAGGAAAACAGAAAGCGCGGCACGCCGGCCTGCTTGGCCAGCCGGGCCAGCCGCACGGTGGCCAGGTGATTGATCTCGTACGTCAAATCCGGATCGAGATTGGCCATTGGGTCGTTGGAGAGCGCGGCCAGATGGATCACCGCGTCGAACCCTTGCAAGTCGGCCAGGCTGACGTCGCGCACGTCGATCGCGAGATGCGGGTATTCGGCCACTTCGCCGTACACGCACGGTTCGAACCAATTGCTGTCGAGGCCCACGACTTCGTGTCCCGCTTCCAGAAACAGGGGCACCAGCACGCTGCCGATGTAGCCGTGACAACCGGTGACGAGAATCCGCATAGGTCGATCCTTGCTAGGGGTTTTGATGGGTCGTTGTCGATTCGCGTGAGATGAATTTCATCGCGGCACATGCGCGCGGCCGCGGCGCACCGTTCAGACGGTCGTGCGCTGCCGCACCTCCGGCATCGCGGACGGAACGTTCCAAGTAGTCCAGTGCCTGTTGATCGTGGATCGACGAGAGCCCGACTGATTGTCGGGCAGTTTGGCCAGTTGGCCGGCGCCGGCGAGATACTCGCGTACGACCGCTTGCCATTTCCTGGTTTGCAATAGGAACCGCGCCAAGACGAGAAAGCACGCGGCGCACTCTTTCAAGCTTAGCTCATGACGGACGGCGGCCTCGCAATAGCCCCAAGTGGCGCGAAATTGCCGGGGAAAACGCATTTTCCTGGCCGCCTTCCCCTGCACGTGCAGGTTCTGCGCCTGGGCCGAGCCGTTGGACGAAAACCGCTCGTCGTGCCAGCGCGAGAACGAGAGCAACTCGGGCACCTCGTGGAAAGCGCCCAGCAGGCTGAGGTCGGCGAGAAACACCTTCTCGCCTCCGCGATAGGCGCGGTGCAAGCCGGCCTGACGCATTGGCACGCGGCGGATCAGGCCGAAGACCTCGTGATTGCGAATCGAATACAGCAGCACGCCCAGGTAGCGCTCGTGCGGCTTCGCCGAGCGCTGTTTGACGAGCCGCTTGAATTCGTCGTCCGCGGTGACGCCTTGCAAGTCCCAGGTTTCGAAATCCTGCGAGCCGTCGTCGCCGACCAGTTCGCCTCGGCCGTCGATGATGCCGGTGCGCGAGTGGCACAACACGACGGCCGGGTCCCTTTCGAGGACGGCGATCGCGTGCTCCAGATAGCGCGGGCCGATGACGTCGTCGTGGGCCAGCCACTTGAAGTACTCGCTGTCGGAAAGCTCGAAAGTCCGATTGAAGTTCCAAGCGGCGCCACGATTCTCCGCCGCGCGATGGTACCGCACGCGGCTGTCGCGCGCGGCATAATCGCGACAGACCTCCTCGGTCGCATCCGAGGAGGCATTGTCGGAGATCACGAGCTCGAAGTCCGAGTACGTCTGCGCGAGGACCGAGTCGATCGCCTCGCCGACGTACCTGGCCCCGTTGTAGACGGGAAGCCCGATGGCAACCCTGGGAGCGGTCATTGCAGGCCATTCCTTCCGACGGTGGCGGCATTGCGCTTTTGCAACATCGGCGCTTCGGCCGCGACGCGGTCGGCCAGATACTGCTGGCGAATCCAGGCGTAGGTCTTGGCCATCCCGTCGCGCAGCCGGATCGACGGTTCCCAGCCCAGGTAGTGTTGAATCAGCGAATTGTCGCTATTGCGGCCGTTGACGCCCTTGGGAGCATCGAGCTGGTAGCGGCGTTCGAGCTTGACGTCGGCGATCTCCTCGACGATGTCGACCAGCTGGTTGATGGTCACCAGCTCGCTCGAGCCGAGGTTGATCGGCTCCAGGATGTTGCTCTCGGTGATCGCGTTGATGCCGCGGATGCAGTCGTCGATGTACATGAAGCTGCGGGTTTGCTGGCCGTCGCCCCAGATGTCGATGACGTGTTCGCCGGTTTCGACCGCGTCGATGACCTTGCGGCAGATCGCGGCCGGCGCCTTTTCGCGGCCGCCCTTCCACGTGCCGTGCGGACCATAGACGTTGTGAAACCGCGCAACGCGCGTCAGCAGGCCGAAATCCTCGCGAAAGTGCCGGCACATCCGCTCGGAAAAGAGTTTCTCCCAGCCGTAGCCGTCTTCGGGCATGGCCGGATAGGCGTCTTCCTCCTTGAGCGCGACGACGTCGAAGTCGCGTTGCTTGTCGGCGTTGTAGACGCAGGCGCTACTGGCGTAAAAGTATTTGCTGACGCCGGCTTCGTCGGCCGCCATCAGCAGGTGGGTGTTGATCAGCACCGAGAGCATGCACAGTCCCTTGTTATTTTCGATGAATCCCATGCCGCCCATATCGGCGGCCAGGTTGTACACGTAGCTGGCCTTGCGGCAGGCCGCGCGGCATTCCTGCTTGTCGCGGAGATCGCCGACCACGTTTTCGACTTCGTCGAACACCTGATACCACTCGTCGAACGGTTTGACGTCGACGGCTCGGATATCGGTGTAACCGCGAGCCAAGAGGTCGGCCACGAGATAGCCCCCGATAAAGCCGCCGGCGCCGGCGACCAGAATCGTGCCCTTGGACATGGTGTTTTCCCTTTCGTCTGGAAGTAAATCAAAGGAGGAAGTTCAACCTACAAAGCGCTTACAGCGGCGAGTTTTCGACGCTTTGGCGCAACACGCGCTGGCGTAGAAACTGGCCGGCCAGTCTTTTCAAGAAAATGGTGTTGGTCACGAGATACCGCTTCCACAAGCGGCGGGGCTCTTTGCACAGCCGATAAACCCAGGCCAGGCCGCGGCGCTGCATCCACAGGGGAGCCGGCGGCTTGCTGCCGGCCAAAAAGTCGAAGGCGGCGCCAACGCAAAACTGCACGGCTTGAATGCGGTCGGCGTGCTCGGCGGCGAAGTTATCCTGCTTCGGACAACCCAACCCCAGAAACATCAGGCCCGCGCCGCTGGCGTTGACGCGCTCGACCATCGCCGCGTCTTCGTCGCTGGTGAGCGGGCGAAACGGCGGCGACTCGACGCCGGCAATTTCGAGGTTGGGAAACTCGGCCAGCAGATTGGCCTCGAGCGCGGCGAGCGTCTGGGGGGAGCTGCCGTAGAGGTAGATCGACAGGCCCTCGTCGGCGGCGCGCTCGCACAAGGCTCGCATCAGTTCGTAGCCTTGCACGGTGTTTTTTTGCCCGACGCCGTACAGCCAGTTGAGCGCCCAGCGAAGCGGCTGGCCGTCGGGCAGGATAATGGCGAAGCGATTGGCCTTCTGGGCCAGGCTCTTCGACGAGGAGGCCTCGACGAGCGCGTGCACGGCAAACGCCGAAACCACGGCCGGCACGCGGCGATGGGCGGCCTCGATGACCGCGTCGCACCCTTGCTCGCGCGTCAGAGCGCTGACCTGCACGCCGAACAGACTGTATTTGCGCGGCCACTCGATCGTGGTTTGCGTCACGGTTGTCATGCATTTGCCCCGCTGGGAGAAAGCCTGTTCGGCAAAAGTTTGCCGTTTTTAGCGTCTGGATTTACGTAAGGGGTGGGTTGGTAGACCGCGGCCATTCCCATCAGCAGGTAGATCGGGATGGCGCCGAAAGGACGATCGATCAGCGGATCGAACATTGCCCAAATGATCATCAGCGCCCACAGGCAGATGCCAAACGGCTCGCCGGTTCTTCGATACGTTCGCCACAGCAACAGCGCCATGGACCCTTGCAGACCGATGAAAATCGCGACGCCCAACCAGCCGGAGAAACCCAAGATGAACACAAAGATGCTGTGGGGCGAGCGGAGGTGGATTTCGGGGTCCACCGTTTCCGGGTGCAGCAGCCACAGGGGATAGTCGTAGCCCAGTCCGAAAATCGTGGTGAATTCCGAATCATGGACGGTGTTCCAAATCTCGCGCCAAAAGACGCTGCGCCAGCTGGCGGTGGCCGCCATGTTGTCGGCCTCGCTGGTCAGATCGGCGGCCATTTCCGGATTGATCGGCGCGATAGCGCGCCCAACAAGTCTCGCGTCGAGAGGGACTCGCCGCGCAACGTCGGCGAAGGGAACTTCACGTCCGGCAGCAATCCGATGGAGAGCACGCCCACAACCAGCGCCGTGGCAACGATCAGCTGCTTGAACCGGCCGGCCAAGAAAGCCCACAGCGTCACGGCCACGATCAACGACAGCCATTCGGCCCGTCGCTGCATGCCCAGCAAGACCATCAGGTTCAACAGCAGCGGGATGGATGCACGGCGCATGTTGTGCTCGAACGCGAGCAGGCCCAACAACATGATCGGACAGCCGCCGGGGTGACCGAAGTAGCCGATCTGGTGAGGATTGTCCGGGTTCTGGGTCAGGCCGAGGGGATTCAAGATCAGAATAAACGCCATCCCGTAAATGCCGTGGCACCAGGCCAGAGTACGGATGAGCTTGGGCAGCAAGGTGGGATTCGAAATGCCCACCCAGACGCCGACGAACAAGTAGAGCGGGTACAGGTGAACCGCGATCACCTCGGCCGATTCGAAGGGCTGAGGGTTGGCGAACATCGGCGCAGAAACTCGAGCATTGCGTAGACCAGCGAAATCGCCAGCCACCAGGCGAACCCGCTGAAATCGGACGAACCCGCCAGGGAATTCAGCCAGGGCCGCGCCATGCTGGCCGGTTTGGCCAGCAAGAAAACAATGAGCGAGACCTCGCCGATGTAAAACGGCCGGACGCCCCAATGGGCAAAGGTGCGGCTCATCAGGAAATATCCGAACAGCAGCACCAGGCTCATCACGAAGAACGGATCGAGCGGAGTCGCCCGCAATCGCAGGGTCGTCATGGCAACCTCCGGATCGGCTGGGGATTCGCGAGCCGAAAGAAGGCCAGCCATTGCACGGTCGAGGTGAGCGAGCGTCCGACAAGCAGCCCGGCCGCCGCGCCCACGAGACCCCACCGCGGGGCCAGCACCGACGCAAGCACCAGCATGGTCACCGTGCCCAACAGCATGGCGAAGAAGTTGACGTTCGCGCGATCGATGGCCAGCAGGCCGTTGGCGGCGCCGGTGTCGAGCGCGTCCGTGATCGCGACCATCGCCATGAGGGCCATCACGGTGCCTTGGCCGCCGTAGGCTTCGCCGAACAGCTTCGCAAGCATCGGTTCGCCAAAGAACACGAACGCGACACAAAACGGCGAAGTCGCCAGCAGCAGCACGAGGGCCGCTTTGTTGACCAGGCCGCGCACTTTCGGCAGGTCGCCTTCGGCGAACGCCAGCGCGGCACTGGGAAACAGCACGTTGGCGACCGCCATCATGATGGGCGTGGCCAGCCGCATCAGGGTGTCGCAGGCCACGTAGATGCCCGTCGAAGTGGCGTCCAGCATCAGCGCCACCAGCCACAGCAGCGAATTGCTGCGAAACGACAGCGTAAGATCGCGAACCAGCACCCAGCGGCCGCATCGCCAATTGAGCCTGGCGTCGGACACGATACGCGCCGAACGAATCAGAAACAGCGGCCGAGCCAGCACCAGCCAGGCGATGCCGGCGATCGCCGCGCCAACGCCCACGGCCACATAGGCGCCGACGGCCGTCAAGGCTCCCAGCGACGCCAGGGCCAGCAGCACGACGATCTGAATCAGCGACATGGCCACGTCGACGCCCAGGACGGTAGCCATCTGAAATCGGGCCAGCGCGAAGCGGCGGGCGAACTCGACCAAAAGCGCCAGCGGAAAGGTAATGGCCAGGACCATGACCAAAGGCGCCAGGCCGGCCGGCCCGAAACCCAGGGCCAGCGCGGCGGCCGCCAGGCCCAGCGCAGTCAGCACCAGCAGGGAGAAGGCGGCATAGTGAACCAGCGTGCTGCCCGAATAAGCCCGCTCGTCGCTACCTTCGAAGCGATGGCGATAGACCGTAAACGGCAGCGAAATGAGAGCTCCCTGCGCCGAGGCGATGGCGAAGTAAAGGGTGAACCCCATCGTATAGTCGCCTAGCGCCTGGGGTCCGCATTCGCGGCCGACGATGATCGAGGTGAGAAAGCGGGTGCCGCTAACGACCAACTGGTCGGCTACGGACACCAGTCCGGCGTAGGCCATTCCGCCGACGCGTGCCGTGAGGCGCGAGGCGATCCGGTCGAACCACGACTCGACGACCGCGATTTCAAGTTGTTCGTCGGTTCCGATGGTCATCAGACGGCACGCGTGGTGGCTGTTGTGTGAGGATCGTCCGAGGTCGTCTCTCGCCCGTCCCTCAGCAGCGCGCCCTGCCCGGCGGCCGACAAAAGGATCGCCGGCAACCCGAGGGCGCCAACGGCGCGGGTCGTGTCGATCGGCGGTAAAATCTGGTCGGTGATCATGGTCTTGGGAATCGAGTACTTGCAGGTGGAAACATTGTGATCGCGGCCCGTAACGAGCGCACTATCGGTGCGATCAATACGCGCCTTCGCCGAACATGACCGCGGGCACCGTGGCCGCCAGGATCTTCAGAT
Source organism: uncultured Planctomycetia bacterium (assembly GCA_963801675.1). GTDB lineage: Bacteria > Planctomycetota > Planctomycetia > Pirellulales > PALSA-1355 > PALSA-1355. The sequence goes on along the minus strand of CAWDFN010000001.1, from coordinate 3,391,761 downwards.
CCTTGGCGAACGATCGGTTCTGGACGTAATTCAGGTCCATCCGCATCCATTCGTCGAAGTTGACGTGCGACCGGCCGGTGACCTGCCAGATGCACGTCAGGCCCGGCTTGACATTGAGCCGTTCTTTTTGCCAGTCGGAACAGGCGGCCGATTCGTCGCACGGCAGGGGGCGCAGGCCCGACGAGCGACATGTCGCCCTTGAGGACGTTCCAAAGTTGCGGCAATTCGTCGATGCTTGTGCGTCGCAGAAACCGGCCGATCGGAGTCAAGCGGGGATCGTTTTTGATTTTGAACGCCGGGCCGTCTAATTCGTTTTGATCGAGAAGCTGCTGCTTGAGCCGGTCGGCGCCGACGCGCATCGTGCGGAACTTGTACATCCAAAACGGCTGATTTCCGCGTCCCGCGCGCAGTTGCTGGAAAAAGACCGGGCCGCGCGAGGTCAGCTTGACCGCCACGGCGGCAACCAGCATGAAGGGGGCGAACAGAGCCAGGGCGACGATGGATCCGAAAATGTCGAGGGTCCGCTTGGCAAGCGAAACGGGCCGCACCAAGATTGGCTCCAAGGCACTGACCGGCGCCTCGGTATGCCCCGCGGAGCCGTTGCGACGGTCGTTGCCGTGGTTGGCCGAATCGCTGGGGTAGCAAAAAACCTCGCAGTGCGGCGCCTCGCTCTCGCCGAACCCTTCGCAGACTTCGTCTGCCACGCGGCGGGCGCCGGCGGCGGCGGTGCAGGGCAGGACGGCCGCGACTTGATGCGCGTCCAGCCAGCCGGTTTCGTCCGTGCTACGGAGGCGTCGTTTGAGGATCTTGGCCAACAGCGTCAGCGTTTCCTGGGCCATCGCAGGGTCGCGCGGGACGAACTTGAGCACGGCGAAGCCGACTCCGCTGCGATCCGCCCGCGCTCGCTCGCGGTCGAGTACGCCGCGCAACTGGTCGACCGATTGCAACTCGGCCAGCTCGGCGGGGAGCGACGACCGCTTTCTTTGAAACGTGCGGACAATTCTGGAAAACAACATGATCGTCAAATTCTTGGCTTGTTGGTGAAAACCTGTCCAAGCGCCGGCCGACGAAGGACGGGCCTGGGAGGTTCAGGACGGTAAATTACGGATCAGGTCAGGTATCGAGGCGTCTTTGGTGGGAAGGAATGCATGCTCACCCGGGGTCTTGTCGCTTGTTCAAGATCACGCCCAGCAAGCGGGAATGCGACAGTGCCTCGGTCGCCGCCCGAGCCAGGCTTCGGTTGGTGCGCTCCGCCTCTACGATCAGTACCATTCCGTCAACCGCGCCCGTCAGGTCGACGACGTCGCCGAACGTATCGACGGGCGCCATGTCCAGCACGATGAATGAAAACTCGAGCGCCAAAGCGCTCAGAAGTTCTTGCACGCTTGCTTGCCGCTCGCCGGTCGGCGCTTGCGCGAACGCCGATCCCAGGGATAACGTCCAGAGGTTGCCCAGGAACGAGGGCTGCGGCCGCCGCTCGAGCGAAGGATCGCCTTGCCCGGCGACCTCATCGACGGCAATGTCTTGCCTTGCAGAGCGTGACTGGGGTTGGACGTCGACCAGCAACACTCTCTGCTGGCCATCCTCGGCCGCCGCGATAGCCAGCCGGCTTGCCACCGTGCTGACCCCCGCGCCGCGCACGCAACTGGTGATGCCAACCACGCGCAGCGGTTGTTGCGCATCGGACCAGCCGTGCAATTGTCGATACAGCGACTGGAAACACGCGCTGGCCTCGGCGTCGGTTCGCCGATTCTCATGGATTTCAATCGCGGTCGCCGGATCGATAGTTTCAAGACTCATGTGAAGCGCCCCAGGGGAAAAGCCCGTCCAGTTCGCCAGTCGCACGATCTCCGATCGAGTCCTTCTCCTCAGCCCGCCGAAACAATCCGCACGGATCGAACCATGCAGTCCTAGCAGCCGCCTTACGAAGATCCGCCCACGCCCGACAACTGATCGGGTCGGAAACGGGGAATCGAAGCCAACACGGGAACTCCCAAATGATTTTCAACGTCTTGAGGACTCGCCAGCGGCAGCTCCAGCGACTCGGCGGCCAGCGGCAGTCCAAACGCTCCGATCAGTCCGATCATCAATCCCGCGAACGCGACAATGACGGTCTTGGGGCCCACGGGTTCGGCCTCGAACGTGGCGGGCTGGATGATGTTGATGCTGGAAATCCGCCCGACTTCGAGAGCCTCGTCGATGCGGGTCTGCTCCAAATGCTGCGCGTAGGCTTCGTAATCGGACTCGTATCGCTTCAGTTCGCGCGTCAACTCGGCGATTTGCAACATGTCGGTGTTGAAGGCCCTGACTTCCTCGCGAACTTCGGCCAATTGCGATCGCAACGCCTCGGCCTTGGCCCGCAGCGAATTCAGCAACGGTTCCTGCTTGACCAGCGCGAGCTGGGTCTGTTCGTAAGCGCTGTTGGGGCCGCTGGTCGTGGTGTCACGGGTTTCTTTTTCGGCATCGAAGAGCTTCCTGGCCGCCGCGACCCGCTCGCGAGCCTGCTGAACTTGGAAATGCTCGTCGGTGTACTTCGACGACAATTCATGTTCGAGTATTTCCAGCCGATACAGCTCGTTGCGCATCAGCTCGGCGCCGTGGTTGGCAATGCCGAAGGTGCTCGAGTTGACCGTCGTCTTGGGCAGCGTCGCGAGTCTCTCGCGCAGCAATTTCACCTCGGCCTCGGTGCTGGCCAATTCCGCCGCGGTCGTAAAGAGCTGGTCTTCCAGCTTCCCGGCCCGGTTCACCATCATGTCGCGCTGCACGTCGGGCGACGCGAGGCCCGTTTTGTCTTTCAGGCTGCGCAGCGTTTCCGAGGCCTGCGTCAGCTTGTCGCGCACGTCGTTGGTTTGACGCTCCAGAAATTCGCGCGCCCCTGGCGTTCGGTTCAAACGCAAATGCTCGTCGAGGTAGAACTCGACCAGGTTGGCCACGACTTTTTGCGAAAGCCGCGGGCTGGCGCTGACGCAAGAGACGCTGACCACGTCCGACTTCTTGACCGGCGCGACCTTCAGCATGTCTTGCAGCTTGGTGATGGCGCGGTCGCGCTCACTGGGCTTTCGCGGCCAGTTGGTGTCCAATACGACGCTGGCGGTCTTCGTGGTGTGCTTGACTGCGCGGAGGCTGCCGGGGGCGTCCGCGTCATCCGCCGGAGCCGCATCGTCGTCGACCGGATCGATGCCCGACACAATCGTCTGCGAACCGATCGCGTCCACGACCCGTTCCAGCAAGACCCTGTTCTGCAGGATCTCGGTCACCGAGTTGACCTCGTTCTCTCGCAACGAGAGCAGCGACGAGGGGGCCAGGGGCCGGCCGATGGTTGCCGTGGGATCGAGCGTGCTGGTTTCACGCCCGGGGCGAATGTAGAGCTGGCTTTCCGAACGATAACTGCGCGGCAAGAACCACAAGGCCAGCAGCGTGACCAACATGCTGGTCGCAAAGAAGCCGGCCGACACCTTCCAGTGCCGCGTGAGAACGCGCTTCAGGTCGGATAGAGAAAGAACCTGCGAATGCGTTGATGGAGAAGAATACATCGTTAAACAGCTTAAAATAGAGTGCGTGTTTTTGTAATATTGGGTCGGATCGGTAAGAACGAATTCTAATTGACCTGGAAATGTTGTCAATATGAGGTGACTTTTCAGGCCACGGTAAGCCTTCCGATTGCGTAAAATAGGATATTGCAAAGCCGTGGTCGGTTAGTATGATTAGGAGGCTTGCGTGATCTGTACGTGATTTTTGGGCGACCATTGCTGCGCATTCATCCAACTCGCCAGCGAGCGAGGCCTTGACCGCCCACGGGACGGCTTGCCAAAGCGGCGATTCGTCCGGTCGAGTCGAAGAGACTGTCGGAGGGAAACCCGATGTTGCACTTGCGCCAAGAGGCGCTCGCGCTTCCCGCGCGGCGTTTGAGCGCGCCGCACCCGGGGGCGAGCGAAATTCTGCATCCTGGCGCGTCGGCCCTGCTGGAGCGCATGTGCGCCGACAGCCTGCAATGGGAGTGGGACGTCGCCCGGCAAGAGATCGCGATTTTTGTGCGTCATCCCCGCGGCGGCGACGCTGCGCAACCGGCCATGGTCTGTTCGCTTGACGAGTGGCTGGAGTGCGTAGCGCCCGGAGATCGCTGGCCGTTGCGGTCCAAGCTGCTTTCGCTGGATAGCGGTTCGACGCGCAGCTTTGAGGCCCAGTTTCGCGTGGCCACGCCCGAGGGTCGGCAACAGTGGGTCGACTTGTGCGGAATTGTCGTTCGCGGCGAGGATGCGTTGTCGTGGCGAGTCATCGGGCAGCAGCGGACCCTATCGGGCGCCACCGATTGCAAGTCGCCGCCGTGGCCCAGCGCTTTTCATGATCCTCTGACGGGTTTGCCCAATCGAGCGCTGTTCGAGCGGTCCTTGTCGCACGCGTTAGCGCGCGAGCGAGGACAGCTCGCATGGATTTGCGATTCTGTTTGTCGACCTCGATCGCTTCAAGGCCGTCAACGACCAACACGGTCACCTGATTGGCGACCGAACGCTGGTGGCCGTCGCGCAGCGGTTTTCGCACTGCGTGCGTCCCGAGGACGTGCTGGCGCGGCGCGGCGGCGACGAGTTCACGATCCTGGTCAAGGACATCCGCCAGCACGATGCGGCGATTGCAATCGCCGAGCGAATCTTGCGGCAACTCCGCTCGCCGTTATCGCTGGACGGCGTCAAGTTGTCGGTGACGGCGAGCATCGGAATCGCGCCCAACTGGGCTGAGATGCTCGCCGGCGACGACGTGCTGCACTCGGCCGACGCGGCCATGTACCAGGCCAAGAAGCGTGGCGGCAATTGCTACGTGACGGTCGAACGCGGCGGCCAGGCATAGCGGCCGTCCGGGGCAACGCGCTCTAGCCTTCCCACAGCGGGTAGTCGGCGTCCCTTTGCGAGATCGTGGTGACCTCGTGCGGCCATTGGATGCCAAAAGCCGGGTCATTCCAGCGCACCCCGCGGGCCGCGGGCCCGTGAAACGATTCCGACATCTGGTAGAACACCTCGCACTCGTCGCTGAGCGTCAGAAAGCCGTGGGCGATTCCCTTGGGAATATAGAATGCCGAGCGGTTTTCGGCGGTGAGCTCGAATCCCTGCCAGGCCAGCAGCGTCGGCGAGTCGGGCCGCAGATCGAGGATGACGTCGTAAATGGCGCCGCGCGTGCAGCGGACGAGCTTGACTTCCTCGTGCGGCGGAGCCTGAAAGTGCATGCCCCGCAGGGTGCCGCGTTTGGCCGAGAACGAGATGCTGCACTGTACCAAACGCGGTTCGAGTCCGTGTTCCTGAAATTCGCGCTCACACCAGGTTCGCGCGAAGAAGCCGCGCTCGTCGACGAGCCGCTCGGGCTCGATGCGGAAGGCGCCGTCAATCTTGGTCGGAACAAATCTCACTTCATGGCGCTCCAAGACGTGCCGTCTTCGTGATCGGGAGGGAACATATCCGGTCACGGAGAAGGGGACAGTCCCATTTTACTGCGAAGACTCCGTACAATTGGGACAGTCCCCGACGGTACTCGGACCGGTTCCAAGTCAGTTCGTCAGCGACCCGGCGGCGCCGCAGGCCACGCCGTCTTCGACGATCTCACCCGGCTCGGCGCGCCGCAACCAGATTTCGCGCCAGTACGGAAAGATGCTGCGCGGGCAGGAACGTCGATACTGAGCCAGGCAGACCACGCTTTCCAGAATGATCGAAACTCCCGCCGGCTCGATCATGCGGCCGGTGGTTTCCTCGATCAGGCGTTCGACGCGGCGCAGCACGCGGAAGCGTTTACCGCAGTAGGGCAGCATCTCGGAATCGAATGTCAGCCCCCGATTGCGGCCGCGGGTGTCGAGCGTGGCCAGGATTTCTTCCTTGCTCTTGACCACGACCCATTCGCCGCTTTGCAAATCGAGACTTTCGGTGGGTGTTTTTTTCAACTTCCCGGCCACGTCGGGATAAGGCCGCCCGGTGGCCAGCTTGTGGAGCTTGCTGTAGCCCGCGATGGCAATGCTGCGAAGAACGGCACCCAGCGACATCTTGTTCATGAACAAGTCGCGCAGGTATTGGGTGGGTTCCCACCACGGCAGCAGGCGACTGGCTTTGCACAGCTCGGTCGCCTGGCAGCGATAGCAAACCTCGCCTTGGCCCGGAGCAATGCGATAAATCGTTTTGTCGAACCAGGCGCGATCGCGGCCCGGCGCGACGGGCGTGGACGCCGCTTGGGCGGCCGCGGGCGTGACGTCGGTGGCTCGGGCCTTGGGGCGATCGGACTCCGAGCGTCGCAGCCAGGCTTCCTTCCAGAACATCAGGCATCCGGCCTGGCATCCGCCGTGGCCCGACCCGTCGCAGCGAAGCGTTTTCAGGTGCACGGTGCGCTCCATGCGACGTATTCCGGTCCAGTTGACCGTGTCGCACGTCTTGTCGGCCCGCTTGTAGACCTGGTAGCGCCGGCCGCAATGCGCGAGCATCTCGGGCATGAACGGCACGCCGTCGAGGGTGCCGTTGTCGTCGAGCGTGGCCAGAATCTCGGCTTCGCTAAGGACCTCGACCCATTCGTCTGGCTTCAAATCGAGTTTGGCCACCGAGCTCATGATTTCGCACTCCACGCTTGCAGGTCGGACGACAAGCGGTCGCCGCATAGGGTATGTGTAAAAACGGCCCGTGCAAGGGCGCTGGAAAGCGCTGCGGGCCGGTCGACGGTACCGCTTCCGGGGATATATAGCTTCGAATTCCGCAGGCTTCAAGTCGCGTAACGAGTTGCGGCACGTCGGGCCACATGTGGCGATCGTGCCGGTCGTGAGGGCGGGCTCGGCTCGAGCCGGCGACGCCTCGTTTTCGCCACGCCTCGCCGAACGGTATGCTGTGGGTTTGTCGGCGGCACTACTTCTTGGGGAGGCAAGCGCGATGAAGCTCGACCAGTCCAGCGGCCGCGATGATTGGGCGCACGACATTCGGACTCGGCTCGGCAGGAGGTGGCGCGCGGCGGCGATCGTCGCTGCTGTGCTGTTGCCGCTCGGGCCCAACGCGCGTAGCGCAGGACGCGGCGCCGCGGCGCGGACCGACGGATCGCGCCGAGCTCGAGGCCTTTCTCGACGGCGTAATGACGATCCACATGAAGGACAAACACGTGGCCGGCGCGACCATCGCCGTGGTCGTCGACAATCAACTCTTCTTTGCCAAGGGATATGGCTTTGCGGACGTCGAGGGCAAGAAGCCGGTCAACGCGGACGAGACGATGTTTCGCATCGGCTCGGTGTCGAAGCTGTTCGTGTGGACCGCCGTGATGCAGTTGGCCGAGCAGGGAAAGCTCGACCTGGACGCCGACGTGAACGACTATCTGACCGAGTTCAAGATCCCCAAAACGTATCCCGAGCCGATCACGCTCAAGCACCTGATGGCACACACGCCGGGCTTCGAGGACCAGGTGATCGGGCTGTTTGCCGCAGTGCCGACAGACTCGAGCCTTTGGGCAAGGTGTTGGCGCGAGACCTTCCGGCGCGCGTGCGGCCGCCCGGCGAGCTGGCCTCATACTCCAATCACGGGACGGCGCTGGCCGGCTATATCGTGGCGCAGGTGGCCGGAATGCCGTGGGAAGATTATGTGGAAAAGAATATTCTCGAACCGCTGGAAATGCGACACACGATGGTGCGGCAGCCGGCGGCGGACCAAATGCCCGACAACATGTCGAAGGGCTATAAGTACCGCGCCGCGAAATTCGACGAGCAGGGATTCGAGTACATTCCCGCGGTGCCGGCCGGATCGATGAGTGGCTCGGCAGGCGACCTGGCCAAATTCATGATCGCCCACATGCAAAATGGCCGCTACGGCGCCGGGCGGATTCTCAAGGAGGAAACGGCCCGTCAAATGCGCGACATGCTCTTCACGCACGACCCGACGCTGGCCGGCATGGCGTACGGCTTCATGCTGTTGACGTACAACGGCGAACGAGTCGTGCAGCATGGCGGCGACACGTTCTTGTTCCATTCCTATTTCGTCATGCTGCCCGAGCGGAACGTGGGCTTTTTCGTCTCGTACAACACGGATACCGGAGCGCGCCTGCGGGAAGAATTGTTCGAGGTCCTGCTCGATCGGTATTATCCCGCGCTCGACGCGCCCGAAGTGAAGCCGGCGGCCGAATTCGACGACGTCATCAGTCGCTACGCCGGAAGTTACGGCGGCATTCGCTACTCCTATACGTCGCTGGCCAAGCTGGGAGCGTTGTTTGGAGTGGCGACGGTCAGCGCGGACGGCGACGCCCTGGTGGTCAGCGGCGGCGAGTTCGCCAGGCGGTTCGTCGAAGTCGAGCCGCGTATTTTTCGCGAGGTCGACGGCCAGAGTTCGCTGGCCTTTCGCGAGGATGCCGCCGGCCACATCACGCACCTCTTTTTGGCCAACAGCCCGGCGGTGGCGCTGGTTCGCTTGCCGTGGAGTGAAACGCCGCTGTTCAACTTGCTGCTGGTGGCCGGGTGCCTCGCCGTGTGCGTGTCTGCGTTGGTGGGCTGGCCGATCCTGGCCTTTGCGATGCGGGGCACCGGCGTGGGAGCAGGTCGTTCGCGAGGCTCGCGCCGGGCAAGCTGGCTGGCCTGGATCGCGTGCCTGCTCATCGTCGTGCTGTTTTCGCTCGGCATCGTCGCATTCAACGAACCCGAGGAAGTTGCGTTCGCCGTTCCGCCGCTGCTGGGCGGGCTGCTGTGGTTGACGCCGATCATCGCCGCGCTCGCGGCGTTGCTGTTGGTGTGCACGGCGCTGGCCTGGAAGAATCGCTACTGGCGGCTGAGCGGCCGGTTGCACTACACGGTCGTTTTTGTCGCGGTCGCGGCGTTCGTGTGGTTTCTGGCCCATTGGAACCTGCTGCGGTTCGGCGCCTAAGCGCCGGCGCACGCCCGCGATCTCGCCTGGCAATTGTCACGGCGCGGCGCTTGTTGAGTCAGTTCCGGCGAGCGAGAATGACAGGAAGAGCGTCGGGGCGCGGCATCAACGGCCGGGCCCATTCCAGGTCCAAGTCAGGGATCGCCTGATGCCGTTCGCTTTGTTGGCTATGTACGCGGTGTGCGGCGTGACCGTGTTTCTACAGCCGCAGGAACACCTGTCGGACGCGACCTGGCCGACGCATGCGACGATCACGGTCCCGCAAGGCTGGATTCAACCGGCCGATCAACTCTTGCTTCTCGAAAACGGCCAGCCGATCGTTTCGCAGATCGAGACGGTGGCCCGGTGGCCGGACGGTTCGCCGAAGTGGCTGCACGCCTACGCTTCGTTTCGCTACGTCGGCGGCAAGCCGGCGCGGTATGAGCTCGAGAAACGCGCGAAACTGCCAGCCGGCATGCCACGGTCGCCGTTGACCGTCTCGGACAAGGCGGGCGGAATCACCATCAACACCGGCGCGATCACGCTCTTCGTTCCGCGACCCTTCGCCGGCGTGACACGGGTCGAGCAGGACGGCAAAACCGTCGTCGACGGTCCGGGAGGCCCAAGCCTCGTCGACGAGCGCGGAATTGTCTGGCATGCCATGCACGACGATCGCGCGGAAATCGTGGTCGAGCAGCAGGGGCCCGCGCAAGTCACGATCCGTGCGTCGGGGTGGTATCAGACGGCCGAGCGGCGCGTCGAGCCGTTTTGCCGGTTCGTCACGCGGATCACGGCTTTTGCCGGCTCCGCGATGATCCGGTTCGATCATGCGACGATCTTTGCCGACGACATGCGCAAGCACGCGGTTGCCGAGCTCGCGTTCAAGTTCGCCATCCCCGGCGCCAAAGGGTTCGCGTCCGGCCCGCTCAAGGGCGCGTTCGGCGACAGTCTGTCGGCGGCCTGGTTGGCTCAGCTTTCGGCCAATCGGCTGCTCGAGGTTGCCGAAACCGGAACTGACCATGCCCCTCAGGCCAAGATCACGGGCAAACACCGGCGCAGCGCGGGTTGGTTCGGCGCCGAACTGGACGACCGGCGCGTCGTGCTGCTGACGAAAGATTTTTGGGAGAAGTGCCCGAAGGAAGTGAAAATCGGTCGCGATGAACTGGTCTACTACGCCTGGCCCCGGCATGGCGAATTGGCCGAACGGGACGAAGCGGCGCTGCGACCCGAAGGGGTTTACAAATTCCAGTGTTTTCAAACGGGCAAGCTGTTGGACTCGCGGCTTCCGAACGAGTACTTCACGGCGCTCGAGGCGCAAACCGACACGACCGAGTGCAAGGCGGTCTATGCCCGCGCCGCCAATTTGGAAGGCGTGGCGGTCCACAACGAATTTGCCCTGACTTTCGTGCCCGACGCGGCGAGCGGCGGGCGCACGGACGCCCCAATCGAGCGCCTCGAACGGCTTTATGTGGAGGACCCGATCGCCCGGGTCAGCCCGGCGGCGGTGGCCGCCAGCGGCGTGTTCGGGCCGGTGGCGGCGTCGGGCCCCGAATTTCGAGCGGTCCACAAAGCGGTCCGCGACGGCATGCTCGGGTTATGCCCGTTCGATCGAGAGGTACGGCGACTATGGCTGGGCCATTTACGGCAACACGCATCATGCCGAGTTGATGAACCCCGCGGCCGCCGGCGTGCCGGGGGGTAGGCCTTCGTTGCACCGGGTGTGGAGCAACAATCACTATCAACACGTCAGCACTTCCTGGCGCTTGGCCGCGCTTGACGGACATCCGAAGCTGCTGGATTGGGCCCGCATCTGCACCGACAACTACGCCAGCATCGGCCAGGTGCGTTATGCCGGGCTCAAGGGGCGCGTCGACGGCAACGGCGCACACGTTCCCGGAGCGGAATTCAAGTATCACAATCCCGGCGCGTTCTGGCATTGCAAGGCGTTCGTGCCGTGGGGCGGCCGCGGATACGGCATGGACCGCAATGACGACGACTCGGGACTGACCGGCCATTGGCCCGACCCCTCGGGCTTGCTGTACGCCTGGTTGTTCGACGCCAACCGCTGGGCCAAGGACGGCTACGACCTGTGGCTGGCGAACGTCGCGTTTCCGACCGGCGGATGGCGCCGCGAGATCAACACGTCGCTGGTGCACGCGATCACGGCTTACGAGTATCAACCGAACGAGACAACCCTGGCCGCGATCAAGGGCATGGGCGAAAGCCTTCGCAGCGCACCGCTGGCTGCCCAAGCGCCCGGGCCCATCTTCGAGCCGAGCTGGCTTTCGCGCTATCACGAAATGTTTCCCGACGATGCCGCCTTCAACAAGTTCATCGTCGAGAATGCCGACGCGGCCGGCGTCCGGTCCGAAGGCATCTGGACGTTGGCGCTTCGCGCCACGGCCTACCGGATCACCAAGAACGAAGAGTATTTGCGACGGCACGCCGGCTCGCTGGCGCTGGTGGTCCGGCAGGTTTTCGACGATCCGGGGGAAGATAAGCGCTGGGACAAATATGGATTTGGGCCGGGCCCCGGCCGCGACGGCCATTTCATGTTGCAATGGCACCGCTTCTATGCCGCCTTGAAGGACGCCAAGATCGATTCGCTCGCGGCGCCCGACGAGGCCGGCCAATACCTGTGCGGGGTGAGCGCCTGGGACAATGCCGCGGACATGCAGTCTCGCGGCACCAAAATCCTGATCTGGAAGGAGCAGCCCGGGCCGTTGACGCTCAATCTTCAGGCGACAACGCTGCGAGGCGGCGACCTCCAAGCCACGGCGCTCGATGTTTTGTCGCCACGAGGAGAAAAGCTGTTGAACATCGCGCGGCTGCCTATGACGTCCGCGCAGTTCGTAGCGCGAACCGTGCGGCCGTCGACCTGGGGCGCGGCCACCGAATCGCACGCGGTGACCGCCCGCGAGCCCGGCTTGTATCGCGCCGTGCTGGGCAGCAACGAGATCGGCGTGTTCCAGCCCTTGACCGATCGACCGGAGTGCCAGGTGCTGCGAAGCATCACCGTGCAAAACGGAGGGGAGCCGGGCCGGTTCCTTGCCAAATTGACGCACGGCTATCTAGTGCCCCTGACCAAAGGCAAGATCACCTTAACGTTTACGGCGGTCGGCGAACTCGACGGTTCCACCCTGTCGCTGCACGATTCGCGGAAACAGGCCGTTTTGGCCCGATCGCTGCGGGCGGGCGATTCGGTCGCGGTCCAGCTCAACGACCGCGGCCCCTCCGGCGGTCCGTGGCTGCTCGACGCGTATTCGAACCAGAGCGGCTGCCTGCGGCTGGAGATCGCCTCGGACGTCGACGAGCCCCTGCTGTTCGGGAGACGCCTGGAAGACCTCGATTTGATTCGCCAGAAGCTCGGCAAGTGAACGTTCGGCAGCGATCGGCGGACACGGCATTCGCTGTGGCCCGCCTAGAACTGGTTTCAAAACCGCATTGAGGGGGACAGTCCCATTTTGCTCCGAAGACTGCGCAAAATCGGGACAGTCCCCAGCGGTTTTGCAACCAGTTCTGGTGACGAGCGTGACTTTTCCGTTCGCAACGAATGGGGGGTTGGCGACCGTCGTGCGCAGCAAGCGAATCGTCGCTTTACGCACGGCGTTCCGTTTGCTCCGCTCGAAACAGGAGTAATACTTGTATTCAAGTGCGCCCAGCTCCCTGCCGCCTGGCGTGCAACTCGGCGGCGATTGATCGACAACAGGATTCGCCATGGCCGTGCAGCAACGTCTCGCTCTGGTACGCACCTGGATGGCCATCGCGGTTTCCATGACGCTGGCGCGTCCGATCGGCGCCGAGCAGTTGCCTTCGAAGGACCAGGTCGCCAACGACGAGCCCGGCCGCGCAACGGCAGCTGCGCCGTCTGGCCCGATGCCAAGCCGCCGGCGGTCGGAAAATCGCACACCTTGCAGTCTGTGCTCGAGTACGCGCGGCAGGAGCAGGCCTATCTGCGCCGCACCGTGCGTGACTTTACCTGCCGGCTGGTGAAGCGTGAGCGGATCGACGGATACTTGCAGGACTACCAGTTCATCGACATGCGAGCGCGCGAGGCGATTCACCAGGGCGGCCAGGTCGTGGCGCCGTTTGCCATCTATCTGTATTTTCTGGCACCGACGAAGGTCGCCGGCCGCCGCGTGCTTTACGTGGATGGGCAAAACGAGGGGAAAATGCTGGTGCGCAACGGCGGCAAACACTTCGACTACGTCGTCGTCAAAGTCGATCCCGATGGCGACAGCGCGAAAGACGAAAGCCTGGTGCCCATTACCGAGAGCGGATTCAACCGCGTGCTCAGCCAGATGATCAACGTTTTGGAGCGCCACGCGAAGGCCGATCCGACCGGCGAAAATACGAGCATCGAGCGCATTGAAGGGGCCAAGTTGAACAAGCGGCCGTGCCACGTGATCCGCATCGTGCATCCGAAAAAGCAAAGCGGACTGGAATTCCACGTCGCGAACGTCTTCATCGACGACGCGCTGCACATTCCGGTGCGCGTCGACTTTTCCGATTGGCCCAAGTTCGCACAGTCGAAGCCGCCGTTGATGGCCGAGTATACGTATACCGATCTGAAGGTGAACGTCGGCTTGACCGACCGCGACTTCAAGTCCACCCTGCTGCGCGGCAATCGGTGAGTAGGGAATGTTGAGGGTTTTTGTTAGGCGCGAAGCTCGACGATATTATTATTCGAGCGCAAGCAGTCGCGTTTTGGGGCGGCAGACAACTTGTTGAGGCTGTCGGCGAATTCGGGCCCCGAAAACACCGGACGCCGTTGTTCCCCATACTAACCTGACGCGCAAGTCTTGATGTTGCGCTATTTTGCTACCAGTACGCGTTTGACGTCGATGTCATCGCAAGGTTCGGGGGAGCGAACGCACGCCGAAGGCGTGCAACAGGTCAGGCCAGGGCAACGCCCTGGTTTACCGGTCCGCATCGATGAATAAAGCCCTGTAAGGGCGTCACATCTTCCGCGGCGACACGCTTGTGTCGCCCTTGCAGGGCTCAATATTTTTGGATTGTCACGTTCCCCAGGGCGGTGCCCTGGGCTTTCATGTGTGACGCCTTCGGCGTCGAAGATCATGCCGCTTGCCCGGCAAATGACCCGTGTTGGTAAAACGGCGCAACATCAAAACTTGCGCTTCGGGCTCATGTGCGCAGGTTTCCGTGAAGCGCTCAAGTTCCGGGGGTTCGCGGCCGACAAGCGGTTGTCGGCGGCGAATCTGTGCACGATCCGGCGCCGCTCTTCCGATAGAAGGAGATATGTCTTTTTTGCCCCCTCGGGGCAGGCGCGGCAACGGCTTGCCATGCGCGACGATCTTTTCCACCGCATGCGAGAATCAACGGAATGACTCGATCGACCTTGCGGACGCTCGGTCCGCTGTGCGCGGCGGCGCTTTTGGGTTTCGTGTTTTGTCTGGCGGCATGCGCGCCGCGATTGTTGCGCGCCCAGCCGCCCGTGCCGGGCACGGGTCAGCGCGTGACCAAAGTGGGGGACGATTTCGAGGATCCGAAGTGGTCGTATATTTTCAACCTGCCCAAGAGCAGCGATGAAAACGACAAGCAGCAGCGTCTGCCGGCCGGCCGGTCGCAAAATGGCCGCTGGTATGAAGGGGTCATGCGCGGGCAACCCGACGTGATCGAGCGCGTGGCCACGCCCGAGGGTGGAATTGCCGGCAGCCAGGCGTCGCTGCTGTTACGCTCGAAACAGACCGGGGTGCCGGGGTCGTACAGCGGCAAGTTCGAGCAAGACGATTTGATCGTTGACGTGCCCTCGCGTTTGGGCAGCACGATTCCGGTGTCATCGTCGCCCAGCGTGGTGACGCGGGTCTACCTGCCGCCGTTCGACCAGTGGGAACGTCGGACCGGCCCGTCGTTCGGCTTTCGCGCCGCCTGCCAGGCCTACAAGACCAGCAAGAAAAAGGGATTGTTCGGCGGCAGCAGCACGAAGTTGGAAACTTATTGGCCCGGATTCTTCATTCAGTTCTATCCGGGTGACGGCAAATCCAAAAAAGATTCGGCCATGTTCACGCTCCGCGCCGGTCCGCAGGGACAAGACTTTCCCGGCCCGCGCATCAAGGAGCCGGGGTGGTGGACGCTGGGCATGTCGTTTTCGCCCGACGGGCAGGTGCACTATTTCGCCCATCCGGGCGTGGAGAATCTGACCGCGGCCGATCACCTGTCGTCGCAGAATCCCTACAGCTTCCGCTGCGAACGGTTGGATACGCTGTTCTTTAACGTCGTCAGCGGCAACAACGGCAACTGGTCGACGACGTGGATCATCGACGATCCGCTGTTGTACACCGGTAGCCGGTAGCACGCCCGGGACGGCAGCCCGTATTGACCCGGCCGCCGGCCGCATGCCCGCGCCGCGGCTCGCCGTCCCTATTTTGCGGATCTGGCGGATTGGCGTGGAATAGCCGCGAAATCGTGGTACAACAACGTGCTGGCGCGGCGCCGGCGCCGCTGAATTTCGTTCGCGTTTTCATAGCCTTACCGATCCGATTCGCCGATCGCCCCGATCCGCCGATCGACGCCAGGGGGAGAACTTTCGTGGAATACTCGCATCTGGATCTCAAAGACCGGCGCGACGTGGTGGTGGCGTACGTGAAGACCGGATCGATTCTGGAACAGACGATGATCGAAAAGATCGGCACCGAGCTGCAAGGGGCGGCTTTGGAAGCCTCGGGCGTGCGCAAGCTGCTCTTGAACTTTCAGGCCGTGCAGTTCATGTCGTCGGCCATGCTCGGCAAGCTCGTGCTGCTGCACAAGCGCTGCAAGGCCGACAAGATCAAGCTCAAGTTCTGCAGCATCACGTCGAGCGTGATGGAGGTTTTCGAGATCACGCGATTGACGAAAATCTTCGACATCCAAAAAGACGAAGCCGCCGCGCTGGAATCGTTCGGTTAGCGCTCGTCAAGGCGTTGTGGCCGGCCTTGATGAGGTCGGAAATCCCATCAAGATTCCGGGGTCAAAGACCCCGGCCACGGAATCCTTGAACAGCCCGCTTGGGCGATTCGACAATCGGCACCGCATTCCCCTACGGCTTGGTGCGCTTGGCGGTGAACATCAGCAGGCCCGAGCCCATCGGGCTGGCGAATTCGCTGGGGCGCGGCTTGTCGGGCGGGCCAAAGCAGACGCGCAATTCGTCGTCCTTCAGTTCGAAGATCGCCGGCAAGGTCTGACCCTTGGAGTCGCCGGTGGTCATCGTGCTGTCGAGTGTCATCGGCTTGGCGCTGGTGTCGAATTTCATGTCCAGCTCGAGCAGAACCTCTTCGCCCTGTTTCCACGTGACGTGGTCCCCCGCGACGATGCGCCGCCAGGTGTTCAGCGTCTCGGCCGGGATGTCTTTGCCATCGGCCGTAAAGGATTGAATCGTCCAGGTGCCCTGCATCGCCTCGCGAAACTTCTCCGACGGTTCGTCGGCGAGCGCGTGGGCCGATATGCCAACCAGCAGCAGCAAGGCCATGCGAGCGTTCATGGTTTCGACTCCCAACGTGCCTGGCGGATGCTCGGCCATCGTTGCCGCTCGTCGAGCGGCGCGGCCGGTCGATCGCGGATTTGAAACTCAGCTTCGCGCGACGGTTGCGTGCAACCAGATCCACGCGACGCTGTCTGCATTCTAGCGAATCGCGTCACAGGCCAGAGGGCTGCGGGCTCGTCGAGCAGGAATCTCCACCCTGGGTCGTCGACGCGAGCGTTGCCGAAACCACGCGTGTCGACCCCCCCGCGGGGTTGACATAATCGACATAATCCATTATCTATCTTACCCACTCGACTTTAGATATTTTTTGTTGTTATTCTAGTTATTCACCCCATTCGACTCAAAACGATATCACGGGCTGACGGAACGAATCCCCATGCGACATCACCGAAAGCGCGCCTTCTCCGTAACTCGGGGACTTGGCGTGCGCGATGCGTCACTCCAGCCCAAAATGCGCCAGTTGCGGCTGGAGGTGCTGGAAGATCGCCTGAACCTCGCGGTAGGACTGGTGGCGGCCTATGCGTTCAACGAGGGCACCGGCAGCAGTGTGGCCGATTCCTCGGGCAGCGGAAACGTCGGGTCCGTGGCCAATCCGACCTGGTCCTCCAGCGGCAAATTTGGCGGTGCGCTGTCGTTCAACGGCCTCGATACACTCGTCAACGTTCCCGACTCGGCGTTGTTGGATTTGACGACCGGCATGACGCTGGAGGCGTGGATCAATCCGTCGAGCGTGACGAGTGCCTGGCGCGACGTGATCTACAAGGGAGCCGACGTCTATTATCTGGAGGCGACCTCGAGCAACAACGGCAACCCGGCTGGCGGCGCAACCGTGGGTGCGTCGACCGTGGAGGCCTATGGAACCGCGGCACTGACGACGGGCGTTTGGTCGCACCTGGCGTTGACCTTCGATGGGTCGAACATGGTGCTCTACGTCAATGGCGTACAAATCTCGAGCCAGTCCGGCGTGGGAACCATTCCAACGTCTGCCAGCGACTTGCAAATCGGTGGTGACACCGTGCACGGCCGGGCCTTCGAGGGATTGATCGATGAGGTCCGCGTCTACAATCGGGCATTATCGGCGGCCGAGATTCAAACGGACATGAATTTGCCGGTCGCCGTTTCGGTCGTTTCGCCCATTGCCGGGGCGACGGTTTCTCACGTCGTGCCGATTTCGGCCGCGGGCGGCAATAGCGACACGACGGCCAGCGTCGAGTTCTTCGTGGATGGCAACAGCCTCGGCACCGACTCGACCGCGCCGTTTTTCATGAATTGGAACTCGACGACGGCCGCCAGCGGATCGCATACGCTAAGTGCCATTGCGCGCGATTCGCTGAACAACCTGGCGCCCGCGACGTCGATTGTCGTGACGTCACAGAATCCCGTGTTCTTCAACGAAACGATCGTGCCGAACATGACGTACGCCACGACGATCAAGTTTCTGCCGGACGGCCGCATGTTGGTCGGAGAGATGATCAACAAGATCTGGATCGTCCAGCCGGGGGCAAACGGGCCCGATCCTGTGCCGCTATTGGATCTCGGCTATGACTTCCTGTTTGGCGAACAGGGGTTGATGGACATCGCGCTGGACCCGAACTTTGCCACCAACGGCTACTACTATATCTTCTACAGCAAAGGATTCGAGGGGCCGCACAATCGTGACCGGGTGTCGCGGTTTACCATGAGCGGCAGCACCACGGTGCCGGGCAGCGAGCTGTTGCTGTACGAGGACACCGCCGACTCCGGACTTTTGCATCACGGCGGCGCGCTCGCCTTTGGCAACGACGGCAAACTCTACATCGCCATCGGCGAACACTATATTCCGGAGCTGTCGCAAGACCTGACCAGCTCTCGCGGCAAAGTGCTGCGGATCAACCCCGACGGGACCGTGCCCACCGACGATCCGTTCTACGACGGTGCCGGGCCCAACTACGACGCGATCTGGGCTTACGGGCTGCGCAATCCTTATCGCATGTCGATCGACCCGGTGACGGGCACGATGTACATCGGCGACGTCGGCGGCAACGACCCCAACACGGCGTGGGAAGAAGTCGACATTGGGGTACGCGGCGCGAACTATGGGTGGCCGCTGGAGGAGGGAAACGGCAATGCCGTGGGCACCACGCACCCGATTTATACTTTCTTCCACAACGGTCGCGATTCGTGCGTGACCGGCGGGTTCGTCTATCGCGGCAGCGGATTTCCCAGCGAGTACGACGGCAGCTACTTTTTCGCCGACTACGCGCAGAAGACGATCAAACGGCTGATCTTCGACGCCAGCGGCAACGTTGCCGACGTCGTCAACTTCTGGCCGCCCGACGGCCATACCGACGACCAGACAGCCGTCGGCGACCCTGTGAAGCTGGTGCCAGGGCCCGACGGTTCGCTGTACTACGTCGACATCGGCTTCGACGGTTTTATGGTTCCCAACCCCGCGACCATTCGCCGCATTCGCTTTTCGGACAACAATTTGCCCCCCGTGCCCTTGTACAGCACGACAACGCCCTCCGGCAGCGCGCCTTTGCAGGTTGGGTTTTCCAGCTTCGGGTCGTACGACCCGGAGGGTGCCCTGTTGACCTATTTGTGGACGTTCGGAGACGGCGGGACGTCGACCAACCCTTTCCCGAGTCATGTCTATGAGACGGCCGGGCAGTATACGGCCCATCTATCCGTTTCCGACGGAAACAGCGCGACGCTGTCTGGCGACATCGTGGTGACGGTGGGCACGCCGCCGGTCCCGACGATTTTGGGTCCCATCAACAACAGCCTGTTTCGCGCCGGCGACGTGATCAACTATTCGGCAAGCGCGACCGACGCCGAGGACGGCACGCTGCCGGCCAGCGCATTCTCCTGGACGATCCTGTTCCACCACGACAATCACACGCATCCCGGCGGCGGCCCGTTTGTTGGTTCCGCCAGCGGAACGCTGACGATACCGACCAGCGGGCACGACTTCGAGGACCAAACGTACTACGAAATTGTCTTGACCGTGACCGATTCGACCGGACTGACCGCGTCGACGTCCGTCTCGATATATCCCGACAAGGTCAACCTGGCTTTCGACACAGTTCCCAGCGGCTTGAGCCTGAGCATCGACGGGATCGTCAGGCAGGCTCCGTTCGTGATCGACGATCTGATCGGATTTCAACATACAATCGATGCGCCGACGCAATCCAGCAGTGGAACTTTATACGGCTTCGCGAGCTGGTCGGATGCCGGATCGCAGACCCACGTCGTTGTAACGCCTGCGACCAACCAGAATTATCTAGCGACGTTTCAGACGGGCTCCGTCGCCCGGCGGCAGCTGTTCTACAACCAGTCGAGTTGGGACGGCGGCGTCGATTCGATCACGACCGGCGACGACTCGGCGATTGCCACGGATAAGACGGCCTACATTGCCGGCAGCGGCTCGGCATCGAGCACGGCTCTATCGAGCTACACGCGCGGCATCAACGGCGTGATGGTCGATCTGCTGGGCCCTGGCGCCACACGTCGATCAACGCCAGCGACTTCATCTTCAAGACCGGCAACGACAACACGCCTGGCGGCTGGGCCACGGCGCCGGCTCCGATTTTGATCACGGTGCGCACCGGCGCAGGGGTCAGCGGTTCGGACCGGGTCGAAATTCTGTGGGGCGCCAACGCCGTCAAGAAGGCCTGGCTGGAAGTCGAGGTCTTGAACACCGCCCACACCGGTCTCCCCGCGACCGACGTGTTCTACTGGGGCAACATGGTCGGCGACTCGAACCTTAATTTCGCCACCTCCGGTGTGGACTCGGCCAACGTCCTGGCCAACCCCACGGGTACGGCGGCGATCACCAGCACCCTCGACCACAATCGCAGCAAAGTGGTGAGCGGCACCGACTCGTCGGCGGCCTTGGCGAACGTAGCCACGCTCACGCGGATCAATCTCATCGCCGGTTCGATGGCCCCGGTTGGGAGCGGCGATATGGCGGGCAGTGGGGGCGGCGGCATCGAGGCCGTTGGGGCGGTCGTCGCAGACAGCGGCATCGCGTCGGGGCTGGCGGTGACGTCGAAGGGGGGCTCCGGCTCGTTGTCGCGGGTACATCCACCGGATTGGCTTGCCCATCGACTGCGCGATCTGCGCCCGAGCGGCAACGCGGTCGCCGCCTATCTCGAGCACTTCGACGGCGAGCGTGCTCGGCGAACCCGGTCGACGCTCAGCACGGCCGATCCGGCTGCCGCATTCGGTCTCGACGACGCGTTGCTCGATGAATTGCTAGCCGATTTGGGCTGGGAATAGGCCAAATCAGCCGCCGGCGCGCTTCGGCATTCTGCCGAGCCTTGTGATCGGTTGTTTACTCCTCCCGTCCGCTCATCGGACGATGGCGGGAGACGCTACCTGGCATAGCGGCCCCCCCGGGGATTGACAAACGCGGCCATTATTTATCTAGTCTCGCTATTCGCCGTGAAGCACGTTATGCGAATTGTCACTTCATTCAACGCGAAGCACCCTAACTTGCAGACTCGACAAATACGGACGGTAGCCCAATTTCAAAGGAGTGATTGGCCATGGGGAATCATCGGCTGCGCAAGCTCGACGGATCGCTCAAGCACCAGCGAAACTCGCGGTCGGCGCCGCCGAAGCTTCGCGGCTTGCGGCTGGAGTCGCTCGAAGATCGCTTGAACCTGGCCGTCGGATTGGTGGCGGCCTACGCGTTCAACGAGGGGACGGGGACGTCGATAGCAGACGCCTCGGGAACGGGCAACGTCGGGACGGCGGCCAGCACGACCTGGTCGACAGCCGGCAAGTACGGCAATGCCTTGTCGTTCAACGGCACCAGTTCCTTGGTGACCGTTGCGAACTCGGCGTCGCTGGCGCTCACCAGCGGCGCGACGCTCGAAGCCTGGGTGCGGCCGACGACCGTGAGCAGCGCGTGGCGCGACGTCATCTATAAGGCAAACGACAACTACTATCTCGAAGCCACTTCGAGCAACGGCAGCCGGCCGGCCGGCGGAGCGATTGTCGGCTCGTCGAATCTCGAAGCCTACGGCACCGCGGCGCTGACCGCCAACGCGTGGGCCCATCTGGCGATGACCTACGACGGGGCCACGATGCGGTTGTACGTGAACGGTGCGCAGGTTTCGAGCACGGCCCGCACCGGCACGATCGCCACTTCGACCAACGCGCTTACGATCGGCGGCGACACCATTTTCAATCAGCGATTCAGCGGATTGATCGACGAGGTGCGCGTCTACAATCGCGCTCTGGCGGTCGCCGAGATTCAAACCGATATGAATACGCCGATCGGCGCGACATCGACGTCGATATCGATCAACAACGTGACGGCCAACGAAGGGAACGCCGCGACCACCCCGTTTGTGTTCACGGTCAGTCTGTCGGCAGCCAGCACGCAACAAGTGACGGTCGCTTACGCCACGAGCAATGGGACGGCCGCGGCCGGCTCGGACTACCAGTCGGCCACCGCGACGTTGACCTTCGCAAGCGGCGTGACGAGCCAGCTGGTCACGGTGCAAGTCAGCGGCGACACGACCAGCGAGGCGAACGAGACGTTTGCGGTCAACTTGAGCGGGGCCACCAACGCGACAATTGCAACGGCGACGGGCACCGGCACGATCCTCAATGACGATGCGGCAATACCCAGCTTGTCGATCACCAACGTGACGGCCAACGAGGGGAACTCGGGGACTACGCCGTTTGTGTTCACGGTCAACCTGTCGCCGGCCAGCACGCAGCAAGTGACGGTCGCTTACGCCACGAGCAACGGGTCGGCCACGGCCGGCTCGGACTACCAGTCTGCCACCGCGACGTTGACCTTCGTCAGCGGCGTGACGAGCCAGCCGGTCACGGTGCTGGTCAGCGGCGACGTGGTCAATGAGGCGAACGAAACGTTTACGGTCACCCTGAGCGGGGCCACGAACGCGGCGATCGGTACGGCGACGGGTACCGGCACGATCGTCAATGACGATGGGGTGCTACCCAGCGTGTCGATCACCTCGCCCACCGCCGGCGCCACGGTGTCGCACGTCGTCCAGATCGCCGCGACGGCAAACGCCAATGCGGGCGTGACCGGCGTCGAGTTTTTTGCCGACGGCGTCAGTCTGGGCATCGACACGACGGCACCGTACACGATGGGGTGGAATTCGACGACGGCCGCCAACGCGACGCACACGCTGACCGCGGTGGCGCGAGACGGCGCGGGCAACCAGGCCACTTCGGCACCCGTCTCGGTCACGTCGATGAATCCGGCGTTCGTCAACGAGACTGTCGTGCCGGGCATCACTTCGGCCACGACCATGGTCTTTCTGCCGGACGGCCGAATGCTGGTCGGAGAGCTGGTCAACAAGATTTGGGTCGTCCAGCCGGGCGCTAACCAGCAAGATCCGACGCCCTTTCTGAGCCTCGATTACAGCTTCCAATTCGGCGAGCAGGGCTTGATGGACATCGCGTTGGATCCCAACTTCGCGACCAACGGCTTCTACTACGTGTTTTACACCAAGGGTTTCAGCGGCCAGCACAACCGCGACACGCTGTCGCGGTTCACGGCAAGCGGCAATTCGACGGTGGCCGGCAGCGAGCTGCAGCTGTACCAGGACAATACTGATGCCAACTCGGAGCACCACGGCGGCGCGATCGCCTTCGGCAACGACGGCAAGATTTACTTTACCACCGGCGAACATTTCAGTCCGCAGTTTTCGCAGGATCTGACCAGTCCCCGCGGAAAGGTGTTGCGCATCAATCCCGACGGAACGATTCCGACCGACAACCCGTTCTACGACGGTGCCGGGCCCAACTACGACGCGATCTGGGCTTACGGGCTGCGCAATCCTTATCGCATGTCGATCGACTCGGTGACCGGCAAGATGTACATCGGCGACGTCGGAGGCAATGATCCCAACACGGCATGGGAGGAAGTCAACGTCGGCGCGCGCGGCGCGAACTACGGCTGGCCGCTGGGCGAGGGCAACAGCGGCGTGCCGGGCACCACCGCGCCGATCTACACGTATCCCCACAATGGTCGCGACAGCTCGATCACCGGCGGATTCGTTTACCGCGGCAGCCAGTTCCCCAGCGAATACGTCGGAAGCTACTTCTTCGCAGACTACACGCAAAAGAAAATTCAACGGCTGACGTTCGACGGCTCCGGCAACGTAACGGGCGTGGTCAACTTCTGGCCGGCCAACGGCGCCAGCGACGTGGCCGCGGTCGGCGACCCGGTGAAGCTCATCCAGGGCCCCGACGGCGCGCTGTACTACGTCGACATCGGCTTCAACGGCGAGCACGTGCCGAATGACGCCGCCATCCGGCGCATTCGCTATTCGATCGCCAACCAACCGCCGGTGGCCGTGGCCAACGCCACGCCGACGACGGGACTGCCGTCCCTGACGGTCAACTTCTCGAGCGCCGGCTCGTCCGATCCGGAAGGCGCCACATTGACGTTCGCGTGGACTTTCGGCGACGGCGGCACGTCGACGCTGCCCAATCCCGTGCATACCTATCTGAACGCGGGACATTATGTCGCCAAGCTGACCGTCTCGGACGGTGCCAGCTCGACGTTGGCCAGCGACGTGATCATCAACGTGGGCACTCCGCCCACCGCGACCATCGAGAGCCCCACCAACTTGACCACGTTCAGGGCCGGCGACGTCATCAGCTATTCCGGCAGCGCGACCGACCCAGACGAGACGCTGGGCGCAGGAGCCTTCTCTTGGACGATCCTGTTCCACCACGACACGCACACGCATCCGGGCGGCGGGCCATTCACTGGCGTCACCAGCGGAACCCTGACGATACCGACCAGTGGGCATGACTTCGAGGACATGACGTACTACGAAATCATCTTGACCGTCACCGATTCGACGGGACTCACCAATTCGACTTCGGTCCTGGTGTATCCCGAAAAAGTCAACGCCGCCTTCGACTCCATACCCACCGGCTTGACCCTCATCATCGACGGTATCAGCAAGGTGACGCCCTTCGTTCTGGATGACGTCATCAACTTCCAGCACACGATCAACGCGCCTGCTCAGGTCTTCGGCGGATCCTCCTACGGCTTCGTGAGTTGGTCGGATGCCGGAGCGCAAACGCACGGCATCGTCACGCCGGAGGTCAACCAAAACTACGTCGCGACGTTCCAGGTCGTTCAGCCCAGCGGACTCGTGGCGGCGTACGGGTTCAACGAGGGCACGGGCACGACCATTGGCGACGCATCGGGCAAGGGCAACGTCGGGACGGCAGCCAGCACGACCTGGTCGACCGCCGGCAAGTTCGGCAATGCGCTGTCGTTCAACGGCACCAGCTCCCTGGTGACCATTGCGAACTCGGCTTCGTTGTCGTTGACAACCGCGGTAACGCTCGAGGCCTGGGTGCGGCCCACCGCCGTCACCAGCAAATGGCGTGACGTCGTCTACAAAGGCAACGACATCTACTTCCTCGAAGCCACGTCGACCAACGGCAGCCGGCCCGCGGGCGGGGCGAAGGTCGGCTCGTCGAACATCGAGGCCTACGGCACCGCGGCGCTGGCGGTCAACACGTGGGCCCACCTGGCCATGACTTATGACGGGGCCAATTTGCGGCTGTACGTCAACGGCAACCAGGTGTCGAGCTCGGCCCGCACGGGCACGATCTCGACCTCGACCAACGCGCTGACGATCGGCGGCGACAGCATCTACACGAATCAGCGCTTCGCCGGATTGATCGACGAAGTGCGCGTCTACAGTCGCGCTCTGTCGGGCGCCGAAATCCAAACCGACATGAACACGCCGGTGGGCACGGCCTTGCACCTGGCCGCGCCGGCGATCGCCAACTCGGGTATCGCGCCGTTGACGCAGGCCGATCTTCGCCCATTGGTTGACGAAGCGATGGCCCGTTGGCAGGCGGCGCTCAACTTTTCCGAGGCCACGCGGCGGCTGCGCGACGTGCGGGTGGACATTAGCGACTTGCCGCAGACGTTGCTGGGGCTGTCTTCGGGCAATGTGATCTACCTCGATGGCAACGCGGCCGGCCACGGCTGGTTCCTCGATCCGACGCCGCGCGACAATTCGGAATTTGCGCCGCAGCGCTCAGGAGTCCCGCGAAGGGGAAGGCCGACCTGCTCACGGTGATCACGCACGAGCTGGGCCACTTCCTGGGATTCGACGACGATCGCCTGGCCGATGCGTCGACGAGTAACGTCATGGCCGAGTCGCTGCCGCTGGGCATGCGGCGCATGACACTGCCGACGTTGAATCCATCGGCGGTCGGCGCGGCGCTAGCGACATCGGCTCCGGCTACGTCCGCGGCCGTCGACCTCAACGGCTTGCTGTCGCAAGCCGACCTGCTCAACGACATCGTTTCGGGCAAGCTGAAGCGCAAGGCGTAACGATGGCTCTCGCTGGCCGTGCCACCGGCGAACCGACTAAGAATCTATCCGAGAACCGTCTCGGAGAAGGGGACAGTCCCATTTTTCTCCGAAGACTCCGAAAAATCGGGACAGTCCCCGACGATTCTCGGATAGGTTCTAAGCCCGCATGAGCACGCCTTCGTGAAACAGGTTGGGTGGCAGCTCGATACTGGCCGTTTCCAGCCGGGGCATGAAGTTGGGCCGGATGCCCGTCGCCTCGAACTGGCCGTACGCGATGCCGGCCGGATCGAGACCGAGTTGCCGGAAGCGGAAGATTTCCTGAATCGTGATCGTGTCTTTTTCGCGGCCGGTGATCTCGGTGATGCTGGTCACTCGGCGAGGTCCGCCCGGCAGGCGATCGACCTGGATGATCAAGCTGATGGCCGAGGCGATCTGCTCGCGCAGCGCGTGCAAGGGCACGTCCATGCCTGACATCATGAGCATCATCTCCAGCCGCGAGAGCGCATCGCGTGGGCTGTTGGCGTGCAGCGTGGTCAACGAGCCTTCATGCCCGGTGTTCATCGCCTGCAGCATGTCGATGGCCTCGGGCCCACGACATTCGCCGACGATGATGCGGTTGGGCCGCATGCGGAGCGTGTTGCGCACCAGGTCTCGCAAGGTGACCTCGCCCTTGCCTTCGATATTCGGCGGTCGTGATTCGAGCTGCACCACGTGGCGCTGTTGCAATTGCAACTCGGCCGCGTCTTCGACGGAAATGATTCGTTCCGTATTTGGAATAAAGGCGGAAAGCGTGTTTAAGAGCGTGGTCTTGCCGCTGCCGGTTCCGCCGCTAATGATGATGTTGATGCGGGCCTTGACGCAGGCCTCGAGGAACTGAGCCATGTCCGGCGCCAGCGCCTTGAGATGCAGCAGATCTTTGAGCAACAAGGGTATAACACCGAAACGCCGAATGCTCAACGTGGGGCCGCGCAGCGCCAGCGGCGGGATGATGGCGTTCACGCGCGAGCCGTCCGGCAGCCGCGCGTCGACAATCGGCGACATTTGATCGACGCGCCGCCCGACCCTGGCAACAATTCGGAGGATGACCTGCAGCAGGTGCGCATCGTCGCGAAAGCGAACATTGGTTTCTTCCAATCGCCCTTTGCGTTCGACGTAGACCTGGTGGGCGCCGTTGACCAGGATGTCGGTCGCGCTGGTGTCGCGCAAGAGCTTTTCGAGAGGTCCCAGGCCGAGGATTTCGTCGAGCAAGTCCTGCATGAACTGCGCCCGCTGGGCGCCGTTGAGGGGCAGATTTTCGGTGTCGATCAGGCGCTCGGCAACCGAGCGGATTTCGGTCCGCTGCCTTTCCTGCGACAGCTTGTTGAGTTCTTCGAGCTTGAGCTCGTCCAACACGTGGCGGTGAATGCGCTGCAGGAGGTCGTCGGACTCCTTGCCCGCCGGCCGCTGGCCCGAGGGATTCTCCGGGGGTTCGCCAACGGGGATGGCGACACCGGCATAGCTGCCGAAGTCGTAGGCCCCGCTCAAATTCTCGTTCGTCGACACGCGCGTCCTTCCAATTTGACGAGGGCCGCGAACGTCACGAGCGGCCGCCGCGAAAAAATGAGATGGTACTATTTCGAGCTGAAGGCATGAGCAACGCGGGTCCATGAATCCAGCAGCGACCAACCCAGGGGTGGAGACTCGGCCGGCATCCCCAGCACGACGCGGGCCAGCGTGCTGATGTCGGCAAGTGCGCGACTGCGGGGCGCCGCCTTCCGCAACGTTTGCCCCGCATTCTCCGCGGCCAGGAACGACGCCCAGTCGTTGGCTATTGGCAACACTTTGGGAACGTGCAATACCTCTTCGAGAGACCGAACCGAGAACTCTTTGGAGCGCGGCATGTAACGGTTGATCACGACATACTGCTGCGCCAAACATTCTCGTTGGGCAAGCGAATCCATGAGGTTCCTGAGAGCAAAAAGCGAGGGAACCGTCGGTTGTGCCACGAGCACGAGTTGCTGTGATCGGGTTAAAAACTCGAAGTCGATCTCCTCATAGGCATAGCGCCCGTCCATGACGAAGACCTCGGCCGATTCCTTGGCGAAGTTCACAAGCTTGAACACCGCTTCCGGCGTGAGATTCGCCGTAACGATACCGCGGTGCGAACCGGTGATCACGTTCAGGTTGTCATCGACTTTCGTCAACGCTCGGCGGAAGCGTTCGACGTCGACGTGGTCGACGTCGTTGATCAGGTCGGCGATCGTTACTTGCGGCGTGATGCCCAGATAATTCGCCAGCCGACCAAACGAAACGGCACCCTCCGCGAGGATACACGGCGCGTTGCGTAAACGTCCGATTTCGGAGGCCAGGTTCAGGGCGATCGAGGTGACGCCGCTTCCCTCCATGGCGCCAAACACCGTAATCACGCGACTCTGGTTGACGGGATGTCCAAACTGGATGGCAATACGCGTCATTGCCGAGTGAAAATCGTCGGCCTGAAGCGGCAGCCGGACCACTTGAGCGGCCCCCGCGCGCATGGCCCTAACCATCAAAGACGGATCGTTCGCCGGGTCGACCAGCGCGAGAATCGGCTGGCTGACGGCCGATTCGTTCAGCCGCTCCAGTTGCACGATCTCGGCGGCCGACTTCGGATGGAAGACCAGGAGTCGCGTTTCGGCCGGATTGGCCAACACGTACGTCAAGCAACTGCGAACGTCGAGGTATTCTCCTTCGATCGCGACCGAAAGATTGGCCAGCTCGCGTCGCAGTTCGGCAAGCACGTCGTCGGTGCAACCGATGAGCAATGTCTTCAAGGGATACATGATGAAAACGTAGCATCCATTGGCGGATCAGGCCCGCAGACGAAATGAGGAAAAGACTCTACCGTTTGCTGACCTTGTCGATTGTCCCGAAGAATGGGACAGGTATCCCGAAAAATGGGACAGGCGAGGGAAATGGTGCGCCAAGGGGGCAACGCACTTAATCCGCCGCAACTGCGGAAATTCTCGGCCAAAACCCCGGGATCCACTGTCTGCGACCGCTGAGGCGGGTCGGCCCGATCATTCCGGTGATCCGCGTGTCGAGTGTGGTCACGAGCGAAGCTGCCGCCAGGTTCATTGCAGAGGGAGCCGATGGCGGCCAGGGCAAACAGACCTAATTCGGCCCGACCTTCCGACCAAAGCATTCGAAATGCCCTGATACAATCGAAGGCATTTCGGACAAGACTTGCGTCGCTCGGCAACGCGCGGCCGTGAACGACTGTGACTCGATCGTCGACGTCACACAGAGGATCGCGGCGAACGAATTGAAAACAGACGGGAGAAGGACGCCATCAACCGATGACAACGCGGGAATTCTTGGGGCGTCGTGGACGTCACCCTTTGAAGCCACGGCAAGGCGACCCGACTGCTCCTGGTCGGGGTCGTCAGGCGGCAGCAGCGCGACGTTATTCACGACGTGCCGTTGACTACTAGTCTTCGATCAGCTCGGTTTCGCAGCGGCGCCAGTCGCCAAGCAAACAGCGGCCCGGCTGTGGCCGGATTGGCCCGCCGGGCCGCTGTCTCGCAGGGAATCGCTTCTAGGGACTTGCCGCGACATTAAAATTTGTCGGATCGCCAAGCGTTTCCGGATTCTTCGGCCGCGGGATCTTCCGTGAATCAGCGGCGGCGGCAAGTTGAGCGAAGTGCTTCGACCCGTCAACCTTGTCGACCGCAAACGAGAGCAAGACCGCGTCGGGGATATCTTTTGGATTCTGCGCGGCAGCCCCCAAGATCAAGCGCCGCGCTATGGCAAATGCCTGGTCTTCATTGCCGTACTTCGACATCAGTTGTCGGGTCAATTCCCAAGTGAAGCCGCCGTAAATGCGACCAGCTGCATGAACTTCGGGATTGACGGGCGGCCAGTTGACGACATCTTTGGCATTGCGCAGGTGTTTTCCCTTGCCTTTGAAGTCGCGGCCAATGATGCTGTCGCGGGTGATAAGAATAGCCACCGAATCGCCGAATCCCTCGCTGTACGCGCCATCTTCGATGCCCCCGAAGGCGGCATCGACACCATGTCCAAATTCGTGAAACGCAACATCGGCAGACGCGGTATTGGGACATTCGCCTCCCGCGCGGAAGAAGTTCAGAGAACCTCCGTCCCAAAATGCGTTACAAGAATCGTCAATGTTCACGTGAAGCGGGAGGTTGCGCAGCAGTGGAGGCTCGCCATT
The DNA here is from genome assembly GCA_963801675.1 of uncultured Planctomycetia bacterium. Lineage (GTDB taxonomy): Bacteria > Planctomycetota > Planctomycetia > Pirellulales > PALSA-1355 > PALSA-1355. Next base: position 3,361,936 of record CAWDFN010000001.1, on the reverse strand, counting down.
GAGGTGGTCACGTACGAATTCGTGGGCGTGCGAAACCCAGCGGAATGCGCTGGTTTGGGCAAGTTCGGATTCGGTGTTCGCATCGAAGAAAATGTCGTTGCCGGTGACCTTACCTTGCAAGGGCGAACCGTTTTCGTTGATAACGTGTCCATACGGACCGAAAAGTTCTTTGTTCAACGTCGCGCCCGACTGGAAGACATACTTGCCGTCTTTATCGGTGACCACCATTGCGCCGCCGGGCCTGGTTTGAGCCGCGAAGCTTGAGAGCGGCTTCGCCTTCGCAGGCGGATCGAGCGGAGAATGGTTCAAGTCCCATATGTTCGCCGTCACTTGATTCGGATCGGCAAAGTAGACGCGATCCTCCTTGTGCAACACCTTCGCCTCATCCGCGGACACCCAGTATTGCCTGAGGAGCGACTCGCGTCGGTCGCTGGCGCCGATGTAGAGCGTCCACGCCAACCCGGGATTGCCGTCCTTGTCGACATAGATTTCGTTGTGGGGAGCAGGAGACAGCTTATCAACCTCCAGTGCGTTCATTTTGAAATTATCGTTGGCATCCTGAATCGCAACTTGGATAGCTTGCTCGACGGTTACTTTCGGCGGGTTGAGCGTCAACGCGTCCATCTTCGGCAAATTGCGCTCGCGCAAATAGACCGCGGATCCGTTCCCGTCCTTCGTCTGGACCAACGTCGAAATGCTGCTGAATTTGGCAAGACGAACGCCTTTGTACTGCAGATCAAATGAATATTGGTCGGCCGAGGTGCTTTCGCCAAGTGCCGCGACGCCCGACACGAACGCGACTCTTGCGGCCGTGCGCGGCAGCAGCACCAGGCCCTTCGCCGCGGCAGCGCCGATGGCTTCGTCCGTGTAGAGCGTACCCGTGACGCCACTCTGATCGGAGGCGGCCGACAAAGACGACGGCTTCAGGCCCGTCACCTCCGCAGGTGCAAACTTTCGATACGTCTGCTTGATATTGGAGCCTTTGGGGTAAGCAAACGACTCCGGGGCCTGTTCGTTGCGTGGAACGTGTCCGTGCGAGTCGTCTCCGACCGCCCATTGCGTAATCAATCCAACACACGCGAAGGCCATCACCGCTGAAATCTTGTGCATCGACGTAGTCCTTTCATGAAAAGCACCAGACCTTGAGCGACACAACCCCTCATTTGCCTGGCAGCTACCGCTGATTGTCCATCAACCGGTAATGCACAGACCCGAACGAAACCTCCTCGTCTTGTTTCGCCGATGATTACCTCACTCCTTGACGACCGACTCGATGGCCTCAACGGTGCGTGCAAAGCGCCCGATCACATCACTTTCGGCCGCGTTTGCAGACTCGGCGGCCTTGCGCAGCGCTTGGCCGAGCTTACTGCCGGAGCGCGTCGTGATACCGCTAAACATCACGGCCTTCTTACCGAAAGTGATCGAATAGCGCTGGGGATTGACCTTGGCCTCCTGGCCAATTGACGCCGGCAGCGCCAAAACGTCATTCTTGGCAAGCTGCCTGGCGAGCCCGACCAATTCGGCCTGCGTCAGCTCGCCGGTTTTCATGACGTCGGCATCTTCCTTACCCGTCTCGTCCTTGCGAAACCGCAAAATGCGCCATTTTCCAGCGGGTTCGACGGCCGTGATCGTGCCCGTGAAACCCGCGATCCCGCCGCGCTCGACCCGAAAAGTCAGGGTTTCCTTGAATTCTTGGCGATCGCCCTTGGTGGTAAGAAAGTCCTCGGGCTTGCCACAGGCATACGCAGCACCGACCGTGAGGACGATGATGCAGGCGGTCGCAAAGAAAGAGGCCACACTCGACATACTCGCACCTTCTTGAATTGGGCGAACACCGTAACAAGCGCAACTCCACCCTGTGTAAACATCAGCGGCGAGCACGAGTAAGCGCGGCATTGTACATCTCCCAATTGCCTTGTCAACAAAATGCTAAAACATGACTTACAATACCCGCGCCGCCGTTGCGAACGGAGTCTTCCCAGGTGCCACGGGCTTGGCGTCCTACCGGTCATCATGGTCCCGTTCGTGCCATTCCACGTCGCCCGGACACCGCTCGCGACGGCGCTGACTTGGGCTCTGATACAGGCCTCGCGTCGTCGCGAAGTGTCCGCATTGGTTCTACGAGAACAAAATCTTCAACAAATGATAGCATTCTCATTTTCCTTTGATAGAATGGCCGCCCGGGCGCTGACTGGCTCGAAACGCCAGTTGAGCTTTCATAGGTCTCTGTCTGTCCGCTGGGCATCGGCGTACCAAGGGAGAACCGCAATGAGGACATTGGGCACTGCTTGTGTTTTGGCCGCCGCGTGTCTTCTGTTGAGCCATCGAACCTTGGCTCAAGGAGCAGAAGCGTCTCAGCGGATCGTGCTACTTCTTGTATCAACCAAAGACGACGTCAAGGACCCCAACGCGGATTTGACCGGCCTAACCTCGCTTTTCAAGAACGGTAAGGAGGCTCTTCAGCGAGACAAGGGCATCGCCGTTGGATTCGAAAGCAAGCCGCCGGGCATCGGCTACGATGAGCGGAAGCAACTTTTCGACCTGCTCGATTCGCCCGTGACAAACGACCGCACGACGCTGGTCTGCTATATGAAGCTCCACGGCTACACGGACGGGAACACCGACGAGCACGTCATGCGCCTCGACAACAGCCCCTTTGAGTCTGTGCAAGAAGTGCGCCGCAGCGAAGTCCTCCAACGACTGCGGCGACACAAGGCCAGGCTTCTGATCCTGATTACGGACTCCTGCAGTGCTCTCAAGCTCACTAAGCCTCCGATTACGACCAATTATGCTCCCGAGCCGTTTCCCACGACGTTGTTTGCGGACTTGTTCGTTTACTCGTCCGGCGTGGTGAATATTAATTCTTCGTCCTATAGACGCGACGGCCATATCGTGAACGAAAAGGCCTGGGTCGACGTGCAAGGGGCGGGCGTTTTTACGGGCGTGTTCAAGAAACCCTTTTCCACGAGTGCCGGCGCCATGGAAGCGATTCTTAAACGCGTCGACATCAATGGCAATCAGCGGTACTCCTGGGCCGAATATGCAAATTATCTGACCACCAAGACTAATGACGAGTTCGGAGCCTACCGAAAGCACACCCTGGCACTGCCGGGCGACAACGTGGACGCGGTGGAGGTTCTTCAACTGCAAGACTCGCAATACCCACAAGTCTTCGGAGAGTTGTCGACAACGCCCTGATCAGGGTGATGGCATTCTTGGGGGGCCCGTAGGACCCTCGGCTGAAATCGCCGCGCGCCATTAAGACGCATATCCCTGAATTATGCCCTGGTGGCCGTGATAGCCCGATCGCGTCGGCCGCAAACGGTGTTCATTCTATCACGAAGGAGCACGGCTTCAATGAATCGTCTATTTCTACGCATCATCCTCCTGAATGCCGTCATGCTGGCATCTCGCATTGTTTTGGCACAAGACTCGGAGCCGCCTTGTCCAATTAGACCGCGCGCCGATGCGAAGCCATTGGCGGCAAAATCGACAAGGTTGGTTAGCGTGGTTTTGATCACACGATTCGCGGCGGCCGGCGCGAAGGATGACGCCGACTTACTTACAAACTCCATCACGTCCGGCTTTGAAGCCTACAAGGCAACTCTGCCGGCGCCAGAGGCCAACGCACTCCGCCTGCCAGACCCGATTGTGCTCATCATTGATCCATTTACCGAGACCTGGAAAACCATCTGCCAGCGGCTTGACAATACGCTCATCGATAATGCCACTACCGTGTTTTTCTTCGCAAAACTACATGGTGCGACGAAAACTACGCCGCACGGACCAGAGCATCTCTTGTTTTTGGACATGGAGGATGCGGCGCATACGATGGAGCGAACCGCACTGCGAAATGCACTCGCGGCTCGCGGAGCGCGGCTCACGGTTTTAGTTACCGACTCCTGTTCCCGTCGATTGTCGACGGCAAGCTTGCTCGCGCCAGAAGCCGGCACGAAGCCAGCCGGCGGTACTGTTTTTGGAAATCTGTTTTTTCTGCCCTCCGGAACGATCGACATTAATTCCTCAACCTATAAAGCGGACGACGGCTCCATTCTGAACGAAGTTGCGATCAATCTGGACACCGGTGGCCTATTCACCGGCATTTTTTGTCGCACGTTAGCTGACCCGACTTTGGTCGGGCGCCTGAAGTTACAAGACGTTCCGACATCAGCCGGAAAATGGGCTTCCGTCTTTGCCGAGGTCAAGTCACTGACAGCCGCGAAATACAAAGCGGTTCGAGGCAGCCTAGGACCAGGCGTGGATACGATCATCGGCATCGACAAACAAGCGTCGCAGACACCGATGATAATGTTCAACTCGTTGGCGAATTAGCCGCGTTCATTTTTACCCAAAAGAGCTTTCGCCATGTCGCCGAGACTTCCCTGCATTCTATTCTGGTGTTTTGCATTGCGCGTCTGCAACGTCCACGCGGCTTTTCCTCCGGGAACCGAGGAGGGCACAAAAACCATGCAAAACGCGTTTTCCGGCGACCGGAGGATCACGATTCGGACTTTCCATACACTGGTGATGATCGACCGCGGTTTTCGCGATTCCAAAACGGTTGTTGATCTGCGCGAGGTATTTGACAGCTTCAACCGCAATATCAGCAAGCCCGGTGGTGGGCCGCGCGTTGCGCTTGACCGCGAATTTGAGTTTGACGTCGCGCCACCGCACAAAACACTTATTACCTCCAAAGAGGAATTGGATAAGACCATCGAAGAGCTTGGCGGTAACGGCAAGAACGCGGTCAAGGACGGCGACGTCGTTTTTTTCTGGTCGGAAACGCACGGGCTCGAAGATGGCGACAAGGCAACCCTTACAATTAACTCGGCGCCTATCGATCGGGCTAAATTGCGTCAACGGCTAACTTTCCCAGACCCTGTCACGAAAAAGCCCCGAGTTCACCTGCTCGTCTTCATCACCGACAGTTGTCGCGTAACTTCCGCCAGTCCAGCGCTGGACAAAGTGACTCCGAATGGCACAATCTGGCGGTCCTTGTATTTTGGTCATGGAGGAGTAGTCGATATTTCATCGACGGCGACGGGCCAAAAGGCCATGTCGCTAGGTGGGGAGTCCGGATTCGCTGTTGCATTCGCCAATACCTTCAACCAATTGCTTTACGTCAAGGGTTCGAAGGAGTTAGAGGCGGAAAGGAGACGGTCGCCAGGCGCGAATCCGGCGTTGTTCGATTCGGACGAGAACGAGCTTGTTGACTGGGGCGAGTACATGAAGCAGCTTGGGGCGGAAATGAAAAACGTGTTTGACCAGCAAATGCGGACCTACTTCACCATCGGCGCGGCAGGGGGGACCAGTCGGCTTGTCGACACGGACGAATTCAAGGCCTTGCGCGAAAGCTTCGAGTCGCTGGATGAACAGCGCCGGAATGAACTTCAGAAGTACTACGTCACGCAAAGCTTTTCCAATGAAAGCGATCCTGCATTGAGGAGCGAACTCGTAGAGATGATCATTCAGGGAGCCCCACGTCCGCAGCTGAATCCAAGTGGTACGCCGGAGACCGATGGTGCTGGGAATACCTGGCATGTGAATCGTCCGCGAAGAAGATGATGCCGCAATTGCTGTGATGCAAACTCTCCGCCTTGGATGTCAAACACATGAAAAGAAAACGCGGTTCTAAAATAGTGGCGCGCGTCATTGTCGGGATTGCCGCATTCGCATTCGTTGGCATTTCCAGTGCTAATGCGTGCGGTCGTTGCGGGCACTCAAGCGCGTGCCGGTGGTCTTACCATTGTCCAGCGCCTATAAAGGAAACTCGGTTTGTTGTGCGTTATGATTCGCGGCAGGCAGCGTGGGTGATTCATCGATTTGTGCCAAGCTTGCAGAACGCGATTGAAGAAGTTCTGTTGCTGGAGGCGAATGGCGCAAAGGCGTACGTGCGGACCTTGCCAGACCACGCGGCTTCCGGCCCATAAGCTAAAACAGATTGATGAGGCTCGGCAAGCGGCGTGCCGGTGCGACAGGTCGAGGACATCTGCGATGTCTTTGGGGTTCACCCCTCAGCCCGATACGAATTAGCGTGGTTGATGGGATATTTCGCTGTGCCAAGCACGAAGGCCCTTCCCATACTACCGCCATTCGAGCGGTCGAGAACGAGAAGAGCCCATCAAAGCCAACGGAGAGGACAGGATTCGATTTTGATCGAACCCGAACTCATTACAGACTTGCCAGTTCCGTTCACAACACGCTGAACGAATTGAACTTGCAGGTGGTCATCTCTGTTCACCATTGGTCAAGTACTCTCAGCATTGGTCAGCTTGATTGGCACACGGTGCCAATCAAGCCCGGCTTCGGGACCTCCGCAATTTTGCGGAGGTCAAAATGGGTCAATCGAAACATGGCAAGAACGTCTCTAATGCAAATGGGGATCATCCACGGCGCCGGCGTCGCACACGCGAAGAACGGGGCCTGCCGTCCGATGAGGCACTATGGGAGCTGGCCACAACGTATGTTGAAGTCCAGCACCGGCTCTGGCCCACGCTCAGGAAATCTGGGATTTTGCCGAAAATCGCAACCGCCGCGATCGAGAAGATGGTGGCAAGCTTCAAGGCACAGTTCCTATCTGAGGAATCATCCTTCAAACTACCCGTCGAGTTTGACTTCGATCAGCTGGCAGCTTCGTACAGTCGCTATTCAGACTCGAATTCAAACCCTCGATCTCTCTCGCAGCAATTGAAGCTACAGCTGGAAAGAGCTCACCAGAATGCTCACTTCATTCCGTGGGAGCTTGTATTTGCAGATGCGGCCGTCACCGGCACCACTGCAAAGCGGCGCGGATATGAAATGGCAAAGGCTGCCCTGACCGCTGTCGGGTCCTCAATCAAGGTACTCTACATCGACGAGCTAGGTCGCGCCAGCCGCGACGCGATTGAATCATTGACTCTCGGCAGACTGCTTGAAGATGCACAAGGTCGTTTGATTGGGGCCTCGGACGGCTTCGATTCTGATTCGCCGATGTCGAAGATGCAGCTTTCGATGTTCGCCATGGTGCACGAGTGGTTTGTCGATCAACTTCGGTCAAAGGTCAATCGCGGCATGGATGATGCCTTCGACCGCGGCGCCAATACGGGCCTGCCCGCTCCCGGCTACGAACTAGTGCCACTATTGGACCAGAACGGCTCGCCTGTGCTTGGCCGCGATAGTCAGCCAGTCCGCACTGAAGCAATCGAGCCAGAATCGGCCAAGGTGCTTTTGCGGATCTTCAAAATGTTCGCTGAGAAAAGACGAAGCCCAGAAGTCATTGGACGTTTTCTAAATCGAATTGGATTTTGGAATTCTCGAAGTTGGGACGGCAGTCGCGTCCGAAAGATTCTTCGCCGCTGGCAATACGCTGGCATTAAGACCTATCGGATGACTCGGCAGGTTCGGAACCGAACCACCGGAAAAGTGAAGGTTGTCAAACGTCCCCGCAAGGAATGGCGGGTGCGGCGGGCCCGACACTTGCAGATTATTCCCTATCCGCTCTGGAAAAAGACCAAGCAACTTCTAGCGGTAGGAAGTGCTGCCTGGTCCAAGAATCGTGGTCCTCGAACCAGTCGAACGGAAGTTTATCCGACAACATTAGTGCGGCCAATCTGCGGCTGCTGCGGCACTCCGATGAGCTTGGGACGGTCGGGTACGTATGCTTCGTTCACTTGCCTCAACGCCTTGCACGGTAAACACGGATGCACGTTCAAAGGTTACAAGGCCGTCGGAATCCTTGAACGGACAATCACCGCGGCTATTGAAAACCAAATCTTCACAAGCGACGTTCTTGACCGTTTAACCGTGCAGTCGAATCATTTTCTACAACAGCATTCCAACAAGCCAATGATCGACACGTCAAAAATCAAAGGCAGAATTAAGGAGATCTGCAACCGACGTGATCACCTATATCGCTTGGGTGAGCAGGGACAAAGCTTGAAAGGCCTAGGCAGTCGGATTGAGAAGCTCGAGTCTAGGCTTGAAAGGCTTCGAGCGAAACTGCGCGGCATGGAGCAGACGAACACGCCCGCGCCTGGGCCAATCACTCGATCCGAGGTTGAAGCTAACGTTGGTCAACTTCGCGAGCTACTGGCACAGGATGTAGCTGCGGCTGCACCTCTCTTGCGGCAGCTCACAGGTCCAATCCGCATTGAACAGGTGAGTGAGAAGGGCAAGAAGAAACCTACTTGGATCGCGAATTTCACGGTTAATCTCGTCCCGGTGCTTGCCAACCTAGAGGCAGGAAAGGGTCATCCAACGACAAGTACTTGGGAGTTCCTAAATACCTGTCGTTGGACAATGTCGATCCCAATGACAGTTCGGGCCGAGGAACTGCCGCCCTACGAGCGGCTCAGCGATGCGGTATCGCAAATGCATAAAAAGGGAGCTTCAGTAAGCCTAATCGCGGCCAAACTGAAGGTCACGCGAAAGTTGGTAGACTCATCCCTGAATCTCGCCTCGACCGGCAAACGGCCAAAATGGCCGAAAAAGTCAAAAAAGAACGGAGGCAAAACGCCTCCCACCGTTTACAAAACAATAGCTCCGAAAGTCGTACGCCTTCGCGACGTGGAAAAGAGATCGTTTGCCAAAATTGCCGCGGCAATTGGCGTCAGCGAAGCGACTGTCAAACGAGCGTACGATTATGGCCATCCCGATGTGGTCGAACTTGCAATTGAAACTGGCACGCAAGCCCGCCGCGGTCAGTACAACCACCTGGGCGAGGCCAAGTTCAGACAGATCCGAAAATTGCTTTCCAGTGGCAAGAAGACAGTTAAGGAAATTGCGTCAAAGGTCGGATGCTCCGACGCAACGGTCTATCTGGAAGCGAAGCGGATGGGATTGAATCGAAAAGCATAGTTGACTGATGCGCGCGTCAGCCCAAGAACAAGTGCCGCGGTGAATTGTTTTTTGATTAGATTGAGTGCGAGCCATCTGCGGCACTTACACGCTCCGACACGATCCGTAATTCACTTTTCGGTAGGAACCATCGAGTGCCTCGTTTGCCGGTTGGACGGGCGGCGATCGACGCCCGCTGACAGCCTACAGCGGCCTATTCGCCTGTCGTGCTGACGCCTGGCTCGGATTCAACGAACATTTTCGAGGCTTCGGCGGTGGCGACTATTATCTCCATCAAAAATACATCGCCGCCGGGCACAGAGCCTGGTCGCTTGGATTTCTGCACTGGGTGCATGAGTTTCGACAAACGCCGCCCCCGTACCCGGCTCAACTCCAGGTCAAGGTGCGAAATCTGGTCCTCTACCACCGCGAACTGGGCTGGCCGCTCGACGCGATGCGCGAGCATTTCGTTTCCAATGGCCGGCTGAAAGGCGAGCAATTCGACGCGATCGCGAGCGACCCCGAGCAACCGGCCGCGATGCCGTCCCGCAGCGCAACGACGCTGCCAGCCATTCCGGCGAACCGGGCGGGCACCGAAGCGATGCTGCTCACGAAGGAACTGGGCATCGAGCCCAAGGCGGGATGCACCTGCGGCAAGCTGGCGGCTGCAATGGACACTCTCGGCGTCGAAGGCTGCAAACTGGCTCGCGACGTGCTCGCTAGCAAGATGAAAGCCAACGCGAAGCAATGGAGTTGGCTGGAGAAGTTGAGTGCCGGGGCGAACGCCGTGGCTAGCGGTATCCCCATTAGTCCCCTTGACCCCTACGGCAGCGTGGTCGATGAAGCGATCCGCCGGGCTGAATATGCCATCGCAGTTTGAACATGCTCCCGCCAACAAGCGAGTCAAGGTTCTCGGCAAATCGTGGCTGCTGCGATTCGTCCGCTATCCCGAGTTGGGCAAGAAAGCCTACGGGGACTGCCTCGACAACACGATGCGGGTCAAGATCGACGAGCCCGGACCCAAGGTATTTGATACGATCGTTCACGAGACGCTACGCGCCGCTTGCTGGTGGCTAGATGAGGAGCACGTCGCGAAGCTCGCGACCGACCTATCTACGATATTGCTTCGGCCAGACATAAGAGCTTATTGGGATCGACCATGAAACGCCCCGCCGATTAGGTGGGGCATTTTCGTTTGATTCACTCAAAACGTCGGCACGAGTCGTCAATCGCGTATGGCCCTTGAGCGCAGCATCCGAAGCTGTAAAATGATAGACAACGAAAGAACGCACGCTCGAATGAACACTGTTTCAGACAAGAACCGGCTCGACGAATATGCCACGATAACCCGTGAGATGATCGCGCGGGAGAACGATCTAATCAATAACCGCATGAACTGGCTAAGCGGCTTGACCGGCCTGCTGTTCACCGCGCTAGGTTTCGTTTGGGGCAAGGCATCAGGACTCGAACCGATTATTGCCATAGTTGGGTTGATTCTTTCATTTTCGTCGTTTTGGATACTCTTTGGCGCGAATTTGTCGTATCGCCGTCTCTACGCAGAGTGGGACAAGAAGAAACGAGCCTGGGAGCAGCAAACGAATGAGCAATATGATTTTCCAAATGTCGTTGCCGTGCCACCGATGCCGTCCTGGTCATTACTAGACCTGATTGTGCCGTGGCTTTCAGTACCGATGGTTTTGGTTGCCGTTTGGACAGTTCTGTTGGTTAGGTATTGGCTCGGCCTTTGGCCATGAACCTAATCCACTTGCCTCGACGGCCTGTAGATTCACGCGTCTTGTCTTGGTTCAGCGTGAATCGGAATTTCGGGACGGTGGTGTTAGCGAGTTGGGGTTGTTGAGTTTCGCCCTCGGCGGGCTTGGTTAATTTGTGATGGTCAACGGCTCGGGCGACCAAGGGGCCTCATTGCCGGCCCCCTGGACTCCCGCTAGCCTTTCTCTGCGTTCCGTTTCGCAAGCGGTTGACAACGTCTCGGGCACGGAACGCCGCGATTGCCGACGCAACGCGCGAGCCGATTCGAGCTTGCGATCGCGCTCGGCGAAGATCGCGTGCTCCAGCCCGGCCAGCTTGTCGGCCGGCGTGATGTAGCCGATCGCGCTGTGCAGACGCACGTCATTGTAGTGCGCCACAAACGAAGCCACCACGCGTCGCGCCTCGTCCAGCGTTTCTGGCGCCGCCAGGCGGAACCGCTCGCCCTTGAGCGTGCCGTGCCAACGTTCCAGCTTGCCGTTGCTCTGCGGATGGTAGGGACTGGTGCGCACGTGCGTCGTGCCCGTCAGCCGTATGAACTCCTTAAAATCCTTGGCGATGAACTGCGGGCCATTGTCGCTGATGATGCGGGGCCGTTCGTCGGGGAACTTCTCCAGGCCGCGTTGCACGATCGTCTCGATATCGCGTTCGGTCATGCTCTCGCGGATCTCCCAGTGCACGATGAACCGGCTGTAGCCATCCAACAGGGAGCAGAGATAGTAGAACGTGCCGCCCAGGTTGAGATACGAGACGTCGACATGCCAATGCTCATGCGCCCCCAGGGGCTGCACGAATCCCGTCCCTTTTTTCGAGGGTTTTTGCCACTTTCGATCGAGTCGGCCCGCTTGCTTGAGCACGCGATACACGCTGGATGGGCTGACTGCCACCACGTCGTCGTCCAGCATCATGAACGCCAGTCTCCGATAGCCTTCCAACGGATATTGATCGTGATAGTCCAAGATCGCCTGCTTCTCCCAGGCCGCCAGCCAGCCGTCGCGCGGCGCACGGCCATTGTGTTGGTTGGGCTGGCCGTAGCGCTTCTGCCACTGGTGGAACTTGCTAGTGGCCAACTCCAGCCAGCCAAGCAATCGCCTCGCCGGCAGCTCGGCCCGAGCGGTCCAGCGCTTCACGTAATCGACCACGGCGTCGCGCGTGTCGTGGGGAACCCAGTTGCCTTTCAGAGTTCCCCACTGGCTTTTTTTGCGCGGACGTTCTCCTCCATCAGCTCGCTGATGACTTCGTTCTTCTGGGCCAGCTTGAGCTCCTTCTGCGCCAGCGTCGATTCGAGCTTCTCAATCTTTCGATCCTTGGCGCTCTCGGCGCTGGCCTTGCGACCCGTCTTGCGCTCGAAGATGCTCGCGCCGTGCTCAAACAGTTGCGCCTGCCAGTAATAGACCTGGCTTGGCTGCAGACCATGCTGATCGCAGAGATCCGAAATAGGCACCTTCTCCACCAGGTACCGCCGCAGAATAGCCAACTTCTCTGGCCCCGCTACCGACTTGCGCTCGCGACTCATGGAATCCTCCAGGTTCAAGGGTTATGCTAACCCCAACACCCGGAAATTCCAGTTCCATCTGAAGCAAGACAGTCTCGCCCGCAGCATTTCGTTACACTGTTTTTGTTGGCCGGCACTAGGCTCGTTACTTCTTTGGCTTTGGCTTCGCCACCGATCCGAGATTCGAGTCCGGGATAATCCGGATGCTCAAATTTCCCCCCGAGCCCCGCGAGTCGCTCGTCATACTTCAGCAGGTCGTGCCGGCCACGAAGCGATAGCCAACGAGGAGTCTCAGGTGGTTCGCCATCGAAGAGCTTCAGTCGCGACTCCTCGGCGTCGGGACCGTCGCCCTCAAGATCGATCACCGAATCTTTCCCGAGTCGGATGCCCAGGTTTTTGCCGGCAGAAATGGCAGCCTCAACCTCCTCAACGGTTGGCCGCAGCGTTGCCGACGTAGCGGTAGAGATTCGGGCCGGCTTCAAAGGCGGCAGGTCTTCTTTGTTGCCAACGGGCTGGAATCACGTCACCCAGGCAATCGCACCCAAAAAACTATTTGCTGCGACACAACCCCCAGTTGGATTTTTCGGCAGGCACAGCCGGTCTAATCGGTCATTTCGACCAGCTACTCCGAATCAGGGTTTGACCGGCTACCCTTCGGGGATTTGTCCGTCGGGGACAGCCAGAGACCACTTTGTAAATCAAAATTGACTACCACACCATCCCGCAATTGTCGCCTGTATTTGCTCCACTCTCCTTCACGGGTCACGTCTTGCCAACGTTCCTTGTACCATACCTGAATTGCTGGAAGGCGATCAGGGGGGTCTGTTGGACGATGTAAGGCGCGCTGGTCATAGAAGCCGTCCGCGTTCAAGTCGAAAAGCCATTCGTCTTTTCTTGAGAGCCTTAACTCATGCAAGTGAATCCCTTCGTCGAGTGAATAGTAGCACGACAAATCAAAATCGACGCCCAAGGCTATCGACGCCATTCTAATTGCTTGCTCGTGTTCATCGTCATCAGTATCTTCTCCTGACATGAGAAGTTTCTGGCGGACGTCGTATAGCTTAAACGCGTCCGTTTGAGGAAAACCCTTGTCTACATAAAGCGTCAGAGGGCCCTTAACGTATCCAAGCGTCATTCCCAATTGTGAAGCGACCTTGGATGCCAGCGCTGTTTCGTTTTGGTCAGCCAGTCGCCGACCGGAGGCTAACAGGCCAAGACCGGCTAGGTTGATAACGAGCAAAATCGCGTTCACGAGGAAAAGTAGCCAGCGAGACTTCAGCCAAAATCGTGACCTCGCTGCATTGGACATGGATGCCTCGCTTCAAATGTTTTTTACTCTATGAAACATTAAGAACGGATTCATTTTTTATTCTTTTTCGCGCAATTCTTTAGGGCCTCCAAATTTTGGAGGCGCTGATATTCTGCCCAGGCCGCCTTCTCCCCCGGCTTACCTATCGAATCCATATAACGTTTTCGTGCGATATCGACCACGACTGGATCAACGGCTGCGGCGACGCATTCTAAACTTGCAGCGACTGTCCCAACAGGTATCGGCACCTCAATCACCTCAGCGGCAGCATCGACGCCGGTCGACCACCACCCATCCCACCATTCTTTAAACCAGTCCCATCCCCATACACTCAGCCCTGATGGATCAGTTCCATTCGTCGGGCCATTGCCGACGTACCGATACAAATTCACATCGCCACCGGCAAACCCGATTGGGTCGGCACTCACCCATCGCCCAGTCGCTGGGTCGTACCAGCGATTGATATTGTACTGCAAACCGGTCACTAGGTCACGATACTTGCCGGTGAATTGCAGAGTCGTGAGGCTAGCGTTGCCGTCAAGCACGTTGCCATACGGATCGTACGTCAAGTGGGTCGCCAGCGCGCCGGTGTTGTCGATCAAGTCGCGGGTCGTGCCTTGATTGTCGGCCAAAAGCCACAAGACGCGGAGGTCGTCGGTTAATTCGAGGCCGCCACTGGCGTCTTCTTGCGCGAAGGCCTGATCGACCATGTTGCCGTTCAAAAACCGCTGACTCAATTCCGGCGCGCTCGCCCCCGTTGACGCGAACTTCAAGACCACATTATTGCCGTCCCAAATCGAATTCTCCGTGTTGGTCGGCGTTCCGCTGCCACCGATGTAATGAATTCTCGACACCAGGTGATTGAGCGTGTCGTAGCCATAGACAACTTTATGCGCCGATGTGCCAGTCACGGTGAGGTCTGTCACCGAGGCGGAAGTGTAATCCTCGACCTCGATCAAGCGATTCCGGTGGTCATACCGCATTTGGCGAATGTTGCCCGCGCCGTCGTCGCGCACCACCTGGTTACCTTCGGCGTCGTACTGGTACGTGTACGTGCCGTCGATTTCCAGCCTGTTCAACGCGCCCGGAGTTGACTCGTCCTCGCCGGTGGTCAGCCGGTTGCCGTTGGCGTCGTAGGTCCAGGTTTGCGTTGGGTCCTCTTCAACGACGCCATAGTCGATCAACTGGCCGTCGCCGTCGTAGTGGTAGACCAGCGTGTCGTCAGACGAATGGCTGTACTGTTTTACGCGGGCGGCCTTGTCGTACTGCCAGCCTTGAGTGATGGTCGAGGAGTCGGCCAGCGTGGTGGTCAAACCGCTTAGCCGGCCCGCGAATCCGTTGTAAGTGTATGCCGACGCGGCAACGATGCCGTCGCCCTCGGGATCGGACGGATCGTCGGCCACCTGGTTGAAGCGGTTGATCGCCGTCAGTTGGCCCGCATCGTTGTACCCTAAGCCCACGTCCTTGACCGCCACCTCGTTGCCGCCGCCCTGCTCGTTTTGCACGAGATCGATCAGCCGGTTGAGGTGGTCGTAGCCATACGTATTGAGGAAATCATCGGTAGCGCCGATCGTGGCGCCGAGCGAGAGTCGGTTGCCAACGCCGTCATAGGCGCTGGCCAACGTTACGCTATCGCTGAGACCCGCGATGGTCGAAACGGCGGAAGTCTGGCGATTCAAACCGTCGTACGTGAACGTATTACTCGACGCCGTATCGGAAGTGGAAATCAGGTTGCCGAGCACGTCATACGCGTAGTGCAGGGTTTGGGCATCTGGACCACCGATCCACTGCTCGGCGATCATCCGATTCGCGCGGTCGTAAGCGTAGTCCGTTTCGCGGTCGTCGCGGTCGGTGTACTCCACCAGGTTGCCGTTCGAGTCGTAGTCGTACGTGCGCGTTCCGGCGACATTGACTTCCGTGTGCATCCGGCCGAACGGATCGTAGGTCCAGGTGGTTTCATTGTCGTTGGGATCGGTCAGACTGATCCGATGGCCGGCCTTATCGTACAGATACTCCGTTGTCGGGCTGTCCTCCTCGCCCGGCGGAGGATCGAGCTGGCTGGCCAGCCGGTTCTGGTGGTCGTAGGTCCACTGGGTCACCAGGTTGAGGCCCGTGTAGCTAGTGTCCGGGTCGTCGGGATCGACTGTCTCGGACGTTAGGTGGCCTGCCGCGTCGTACCCATAGTTCGTGACTTCGATGCCGCCAGTGCCCAGGTCGTGCAAGTGCGCGGTTTTTGTCACCTGGCCCAGGTCGTCGTAGAAGTACAAGGTGGTCACCGATTCGTCCGAGTCCAAAGGCACACGTTGACTGAACCGTTCACCCAGAGTGTTGTACGTGTATTCCACCACCAAGCCGTCTTCCTGGGAATTGTTCGAGACCTCCACTTCTTCTTCCTCGACGAGTTCGAGATGCACGCTCTTCACGTTCAACAGCCAGCCGCGATTGGCGTCATACTCATACTTGGTGATGTTGCCGTTGGCATCGGTGACGCTCGCCAAATAGCCGGCGCGGTTGTAGGCGTACTGGGTTTGTGGCGAGTCCTCGCCGATTTGGCCATCATCAGGTTGAGCCTCGGTCATGGTGGCCAACTGGCCGCGAGAGTTGTAGGCGTATTGTGTGTGGCGCCCGAGCGGATCGATGACCGTTTCGACTTGCCCGGCGGGCGCATAGACGAAGACCGTTTCGGGACCCGGCATTTCCCCGTCGCCGTCGGGCTTCGGCATGACTACGCCGGCCAGCCGTTCGGCCACGTCGTAGAGATACTGAGTGTCGTTTTCGTTGGGGTCAGTCGTTTGAATGACCTGGCCCAAGGCGTTGTACTTGGATTTCCAGGTCGGACCGGCGGTTTCCGCGCCGACGAGACCCCGCTGTTGAGTTTGCGTGAGCCGGCCCAGATCGTCGTAGGCGAACGTCGTAACGCGGTCGTCGGGATCGATCTGTTTGCTGACGTTTCCAAACTCGTCGTAGAAAAGCTCGGTCGTGGCCGTTTCGGGAAAACTGGTGAGCACTTCGCTGACATAAGCCTGACCAACGGTGATCGTGTGAAGTTGCCCGGACTCGGCGTGCGAGCCATCGAGGTCGGTTTCGGAGTCCGCGGCGCTGTAATAGGTGTAGGTCGTGACGTTGCCCAGCGGATCGGTCATGCTGGCGATCAGGCCCTTGGGAATGCCAGGCGTCGCACCGTTAGCGTAGGTGAAGGTGGTTATCGGAGGATCGTCGCCAGGCCCAGTGATCGTGTCGAGCAAGCCATCTTCGGTGTAGTGATACGTCGTTGTGGGACTGCCTGCGACGCCCCCATGCACAGTATGCCCGAAGACGAGATTGAGCGGGCTGGGCTCGAAGTCGTTGTCAGGATCGAGATAATTCCAAGTCTCGGTCTTCAAATCGGGGTATTCGATCTCTGTCAGATTGAACTTGTCGTCGTACGTGTAACGGGTTGTTGTATGGCCAGAACCGGAAGGCGAGGGCGCCACGACCGCCGTCAGCAGTTCCCTCTCCAGATCGTGCAAATAGAAGGTCGTCGGCCCGGTAGCCCACGGCGCCGTTGGGTCATCGGTGACGCTCTCAGTCACCGAGCTGATCTTGCCGCCGGCATCCATTGTGTAGTGCGTGATATTCCCGGCCTCATCCACCGTCCGCCCCGTCGGCCCCAAATGCACGGGTTCAAGTGAGAATCCATCTTGATTCCAGGCGATGAGGGGCGCGGCGATGATTGAGTCGTCCACGGGGCTGAAGATCGCGGAACCCAAATGAATCGGCGTGCTGCCGTCGTAGCCCACGACAATCCGGCGTGCCATGGCAGAAGTCTCAGGCGCTTCAAATATCTTGAACGTGCCGTCGGGATTGATGGTCCGCATTAGGCGGTTGAAGTTGTCATATTCATAACGCGTTGTGCGGCCAAGGGCGTCCGTCTCAGCAATGAGCAGTTTCGTCGATGGGTCGTATTCAAAGGTTGTAGTCGGACCGGGCTCTTCACTCTCGGAATCGGGATTGGGCAGCGTGATGGAAGTCAGCAATCCATCCTCGAAGTTATAATCCAACGTCGTCGTGCGGTCGGCAAAGTCCGTGAAGCCCGTGAGCTTTCCGTCCGCATAGGTGAATGTTTGCGTTCGCAACTGTGGGTCCGTGACGGATGCCAGCGCGCAAGCAAATGCCCCGTGTCGTTGTCTTCGTAATAGTCGAATGTGGTTTGGTTGCCCAAGTGGTCTTGTTGCACGACAAGATGGCCGTCCGAATCGAACTCCTCGAACGATGTATCCGGGCCGGTCAGGAAATAGTGGCCGTCGTCGAACGTCATAACCATATTCAACATGTCGTACGGCGACTCGAAGTCATCGTCGACCTGTTGGAACCAGTGGCCTGCCCCGTTATTCGACACGAGCATCACGCCCATTAGGCCACTGTCTTGCACGACGAGTGAATCGAGGTCGTCGATTGTCCATCGATTGCCAACCGTTGTCTCGACCCGATTGATGATGTTGATGCCGACCGCTTCTGGCTCTTCCTCGTCGCCGAAGCCGCCATCGGTGCCATAGTCCTTGACGGCATCGACATCATCGACTTGAAGTGGTTCGCCTTCGTCGTCCAACATTTGCAGGTGAATGTTGAACTTATAGTGGCCGCTGGCAAGGCCCGTCGCATCGACGGGCAAGGAAAAGTGAACAAACGGGTTGCCGACCACATCCATCCCCGCCGTGGTGTAGTAGACCGTTTCACCGGTCGCTATTGGAGTGTCCTCATCGTCAACGATGACCGGCGTGGCGGCGATGTAACTGGGCAATTCCGAATCAACCAGCAGGTCAGAGCTTGGCACATCCATTTCCATGACCGGATGCGGATTCGTGGCGGAATTGTAGGTAACGCGTCGTCCCGAGGCTCTGGCAGCGGCCCCAGTCGCCGCGTAACCGGCGGAATTGTCAGCCGAACCTTGGGTTGCCGAAAGACTTTGGGTCGTAGGTCCGCTTCCCTGCGCAGCCGCACGGTTGGTAGAAAAATGCGACGAGAATCACGCCATCGAACCAGGCTGGCGTCATGTACAGGGCAGCATCTTGGACGGTGATGTAGAAATCGCGAGCGGCCGACTCGATCGGCGAACCGGGGTCGTACGTGGCGGTGATTTGGAAGTGATACGGGGTTTCGTTTACCAAGTCTTCGTCGGTCGTATCCCAAATGATCGTGCCGGCATCCTCATTGAAGACCAGGCCGTCGCCTTCCAAATCTTCGAGCGTGACGCCAATGGGACCGGACGCTAGCTCTAACTCGTATGTCACTTCGCCGGCCTCGGGAACGACGCCAATCGGCAGGTCGGCCTTGGCCTGCATCACGTATCTTCGGCCGCTGATGATGTCGTCATTGTCGATCGGCTCAACGACGGGGGCGCTGGTGAGCACTTCGCCGGGTATCGCGATGACGTTGCTTTCGATGCCGATGGCATTAGTTGCCTTGGCAAAGAAGAGCTGCTTGCCGATGCCGACCGGGTTGGCGCCGCCGGTTGCAATCGCCTTGTACCAAATGCCATCCGTGCCAGTGGTCGCCGTATCGAGTAGTGTGTCGCTGGAATTGAACACACCGTCGCCGTCGTCGAGATAGAACGCGACTTGCGAGACGGCCGTGTTGCCGTTCGGATCGCTGACCTCGCTGGCCGTAAGCGTGAGGTCTGCTCCGGCGTAGACTGCGGCATTGCCGGTCGAGAGTTGGAGGATTCGCGGAGCTTTATCGCCGACGTTGATCGTGGCGGTGGAGCCTACGTTGGCGATGGCAATGGATGAATCCGTGCCGGAGACGGTCTTGCTGCGATTGAAGTCGAGGGTGCTGGTAATACTCCCGTCGCCGCCGATGTGAGCCAACACATTGCTTGAGTCGGCACCGGTGGTGGAGAAATTGAGATTCGCGTCGCCGATCCTGTTGGCCCAGAAGAACACGTCGGTGGCCGCGAGGCCCGTGTGGGCCGTGGCCAGAACCTGCACTTCCAGCCAGGCGTTTTCGACGGCGTTGCTCCCCCACAGGATTTCGACCCTATCCGAACCGCTGACACCGGCACCCGTGCGGACGGTGACCACCAGCGGTGCGGAGGCGGTAGACCAACCGCTGGGCGAATTGTCGTTGCCCGTCTTGAAGACGAAGTCGTTGGCCGCGATTGAAGTATGCGAGCCGTCGCCCAGCAGATCGACCATGATACCGTTGATGCCTCTGAAGTAACTTGAGAGATTGGTGCTCGACGGCGCGCCAGCGCCGGGCAGGTAGGCCGTCTTGTCGGTCGCGATCGCCGCGTCGTCGCTCGTGGTGATCGAGTCGGCGCCCCCGTCCCAAGTCGACTGGTTGTAGAATAGTTCCCGCCCGACGACGCTCGAACCTGATAGCATTTGCCGAACCTCGCATTGCTCGAACAGCAAACGTCGAGGAGCGAGCCTGCTGGTCAACGCGCGCCATGGGGTCAAGCGATTCGGGATGCGCCGGCTTCGCCGCCGACGCTTGGGTGCCATGGCTGCCCGCCAGGAGGGGACTAACGCTGCCAGACGGCGAGACTTTACTTGCTGAAACCAGATCAAGAACGTTTGCCAACGGTGTGGGGAAGCCAACATGACCGGGTCTCCTTCAACGAAATGCGAATCGTGCCCCGAGACAGCGACGACCGATGAATCATGGTCGCCGGAATGTGTGATGCGCGCGAGCAGCTACGAGCGAACTACTTACGGAATGACAGGGCGGAAGGAGAAGTTGCGATCGCGGATAAGACTGAGCGATCGGCGGTACGCCGCGCCAGCAAGGCTTTGAACTGACACTGGCGGTTCAATCGAACGATTGATTTCGCCGGCGACGCAGAGCGACTGCGCTCTCTGTTCCCTCAGTCCCTTACGCTGGAGGGACTGTCCTCGATCGAACATCGGACCACCTTGAGGTGGACCAAGCCCCTGTTCCGAATGTGAATGTAGCGAGTCCAAAAATCATTGCAAGAATATTCCAAGAAAGTTTCTTGGGGGGATCGATCAATGATTTGTGATGTTTGCAAAATTGTGTGCGCGCTCTTGCGGCTTGGTGCGACTCGGGCGCGCAACAAATAGCCCGCAGGGACCAAACAAAGAATGGTCGGTGTGGGCTTATACTACACCATTGCCTCCTGCGCCGTCGCGTGATGCTGGCAAGCGCTCTCGGATGCGACCTTCGGCGCCTGTTCACGCAAGTCACCGTCAATCGAATCGGGCGCGGTGGCATTGCATGTCTCGGGCATCGCCAAGTCGGAGTGATTCTTACTGTTGCCGAGTTTCAATCCACGCGGCCGTACGGGCCGCGACGCGCGTCGTCAGCAGCGCACTTATCGCATTTGACAGTTTCAATCCACGTGGCCGTACGGGCCGCGACGCGAAGAGCCGCACCGGGACGCGGGAGGGGCCGCGAGTTTCAATCCACGCGGCCGTGCGGGCCGCGACAAGCGTCGACTGTTCCAGCATGACTTCGAGGTTTCAATCCACGCGGCCGTACGGGCCGCGACTCCGGTTCTCGGGCGAGGACATTTACAATCGCTCGTTTCAATCCACGCGGCCGTACGGGCCGCGACAGCCGATATAGCGGAAGACGAACAGCGCGCCGTAGTTTCAATCCACGCGGCCGTACGGGCCGCGACGGCCGTTGGAGCCGCTGCTGGACCGCCTAATGACAGCGGCTGCTTCTATCAAAAGGTAATTTGCGCAAGTTCAAATAACAGCGATGCTCGCTGCTCGGCGTAGCCCCGCGATATCGGCCTAGCCCGATCGCGGTGGCTATCGCCCGTCCTGCCGCGTTTGTCCCCTATAGGCCGGCAGACCTACCCCAAGTCGTTGATTCTTTTTCGGGAGATCCCATGCCCCTATTGGTCACGTTTCAAGGCCGACCCGTCAAGCGTCGTCGGCGCGTCGACGATGGAGTGTTTTTGAGGTTCGTCAGCGCGGTACCTGGTGAGCAAGGCGATGCGGTCGTCGTTTCACAAGAGGAGTGGTTCCGCTACGGGAAAGTGCAGTATCTGCCCAGAGACCAAATGCGAAATGTACGTGAGGTGGCAAGACAGTTCCCTTCATCAACCTCGTTTTAGGTGAATATCTATGAATAAGTTGGCTCTTCATAATCAACGGTCTTTGCAGAACAGCCGACGACTGATCCGGCGCCATCGCTTTCAGATCGTCAACCAGCCCCAGTTCCCCGAGTTCGCAAATGTGTTTGCGATGGTCTTCCGCCCCGGCATGGGCAGCGGTTCGTTCAAGGATGGAGTATTGCGCAAGATCGGAACTACGGTGACGATCGTCGCGTCCTACGAACCAAAATCGCGATATCCAAGCCGTTTCGATATTCCCGTTCGCGGGATTCGCGCAGCCGCCAACCCGGACGGCTCAGTTCAGTATGGAAACGATGGTTGCCTGTTTCTTCACAACGGGGCGGCAGTACCTCGACTTCGCCCCGCCGGTGCCGCGATCAATGTATCGCACAATCCATCGTTGGTTGAGACGGTGTTGCGGTTGGACAAGGCCTGCAAGGCCCTATTTCACAGGATCGAATCCCTGCCAATTCTTCCGCAGTTTCCTCGAATTCTCTTGGGATTTGCACCGAGCGAACCGCCCAAGTTTGTGGATTCAGTCGCCTTGCGAAGGATTACAGCGCGAAGACTTGGTGTGAGTCCCGATCGATTGGGGGCGAATGGAAGTGTCCTGCTCGACCGCTTGCTGCGCGACACATGGCAGCATGAGTTATTGCATCCAGAGTCGCTCGGCAATACCACTGGCCTTGTCTTAATCAACGCGGAGCTTTGTTCGCAGGCCCGTGGGTGTCTCGAAATCTATGAGGACTTCATCGACCTCATTGGGTTCATGACCTGGAATCCGGCACGAAAAGTCGATTTCCCGAGACTGCCCAACCCGGCGCGGTCCGTACTTGCTCAACATGACATCGATATATATCAGAACTTCGACCAGCCTTTGTCGGATGGGCTGGTTGCTCAACTTGAACGGTCGATGCGAAATGCAATCGGTGCCCGTCAGTCCGAATTCACGCGGGAAGAACTTTTTGACGCAATCACGAATCCGGATCTCCCGCTAGTAGGATATGTAAATCGATTACCGTGCATGCGGTCGCTGCTTCCTGCTTGGATCTCGGAGTGCACAACCGACAATGACTTGTTGAAGGGTATGCACGATCCATTGGGTCCCCTGTTTGTGAGCTGTGGGAGCAAGGTGCAAGTGGTACGCAAGAGAGAGCTGTCCAGCGAAGCCGTCTTCCGTTTCGCATCGAGTGATCTGGATCGCCGGATCGAGGCAAATCTAGACGTGGGCGAGTGGAACGTAAACTCTCGCCGACGGGCCGTCACAATGTCGTAGGTAGAGTCAGTCAATCATCTGAGGCCAGATCTCGGCCCGCTTGGGCCGGGATCTGGCCTTTTTCTTAGCTCTCGCAGTCGAATTTTTGCGACTGCTGACGTTACCGCTTTTCCAATCCTGTTCACAACTGGAAGTAACTATGAATGATCACTCGGAGCATAACTCCGACTGCCTAGACGAAGGCCGCTTGAACCAAGCTGCCGACAGCATTGAAAAACTTCTCGACCTCATTGCAAGGCTGATCGCGCAACGACACCTGAGGCAGCTTCACGAAACTCCGGTCGGACGACAGCCAGCGACGATCCTTCCAAACAGGACATCGGGCGGGGGTAAAGTTCGCAGCGTGAAGGTCATGGGGACCGCCTCGGCAGCTCCCTCCGACGAATTAAGTCAAGCTAAAGCGTTTGACCCCATCAAGGCACATTAGATTTGAGTTGTTGGCTGTGCTTGATTAAAACGGACTTGTCGAAATCGACTACCAACCAGCTCTTGCCGTGGGCTGCAAATGTCAAAGCACGCCAAGAAAACCACGCCGTCGCGAAGGAAAGCCAAGCCACTTCCACGGACGAGGGAGAATCTGACGCACCTTCTGCACGCACTTAGAGATGTGCTAAAGTTCTACGAAAAGTACTTGCATCGGCAAGAAATGCGTCTAGCAGCAACTAAGCGTGGTCTTCAAGATCCAGTTGGTTTGAAGACAAGAGCGCCATTTTTCCGCAAGATCGCTGAGTCTGGCCAGGCTGAATGGGCGCATGGCGTACCCTCCCTTGATTTCCTTTTGACATACATCGATCCCGCACAATTCCGTGAACGAAAAAAGCAGAGGGACCAAGCCCATAGTTCACTTGCGGCTGAAGCGAAGGCCCGTCCGATAAACCTGCAAGGCTGTCGGCCGATGGTTAATGCACTTGAAGATCTTGTTCACAGCGAGACAGCACTGATCGCCCTCCTTCAAGATCTCCAGCGCCGAGTCATGGCAGCACTGGAAGAGCATCACGACGCGGACAGCGATTCGGACAACAAGAAAACAAAACGACGCGCGATGCCAGAGAATATACGGGTCCTAGAATTGGCGCGAAGAATCAACGCCGAAGGCGGCGACGGCCGCTCAAAAAAGCAGATTGCGATGGAGTTTACGAAGCGAAACAAGAAAGACGCGGAATCACTCTTGCGTCAGGTTCGGCGTTTCCCAAATCTTCTGAATCGCTAGGCTGTCCGCGCGGACATCGCATTGGCAATTCCCGGCTGTGGTCTGTTTCAATACTCCAAGGATGCATTCTTTGGAGTTCCTGATGGACCAACGTCGTTTTGCTTCACCCAGCCAGTTCGCCGCGATTACGGGCTGGTCATTGAGCACGGTCCGGCGTCGGCTTCGTGATAACAGCCTTCCCGCGATCCAAGCTGGTGGCCGCGGCAAGGCTTGGCTTATCGACTTAGAAAACTTTCGCACCGGCGGCGAGATCACCGCTCCGACGCCACCCATTGGTGAGTCCGTTACTCCAACACCAGCGAACCTAAATCAGCAGCCAGCCAGTACGTCAAGTACGCCGGCTCCAACAAGTCGTCGGGCAAATCGGGCGGATATTCCGGGCCCTCGACCACGATGGATTACTCATTATGAAGACAACAGCTCATGATGGTCCTTTATTCATGCCAGCAAGACGGAAGAAAGAAAAAATTGTCGGCGCACATTTCATTTGGCTGCTTGGCCAGCGCAACGGCCTCTGGGCCGCAGACGGACGCACAAACCGGTTAAATCCTGGTCGGCACTCACTTGGCACCCGTGACTACGACGAAGCAGTTCGTGCACTTAGTAGGCTCGACATGACGATGGCTGTTAAATTTGGTTTGATCAATTCGAGTGAATTGAAAGAAACAGCAAACGATGCGCTCAGTTTTGAAGAGGGCATCAGGCTCTACCTTGACCACGTTCGTCGGCCTCGATTGGTAGGCGGCGCCGCTCCCAAGACTCCACGACGATACCAAGCCGTTTTCGACAAAGCCGTGCCGTATTTCAAAAAATTGGGCTATACGGCCTGGAATCAAATCAAGAAGCGTCAGCTTGAAGACTACGTATCGTGGCTCGACGGGGAGGGCTATGCGTATAGAACGGAGTTTTTGGAAATAACAACCATTAAGCAAGCTTTCAACTTCTGGACGGACCCTGAGTCGGGCCATCTTCCACCGGAGTGTCGACTAAAAATGCGATTGCGGAAGCCCACGGGCACCGACACCTATTGTTGGCGGCCCGCAGAAGTTCAGGCCATTGTCGGACACTGCAAGAAGAAACAGTTGGATTGGTTGGGGGATGTCGTCGTGGCTTTAATTTGCACTGGGATGCGAATTTCCGAACTCGCGTCGTTGAAATGGACCGACATTGACCTGCATGCCAATATGGTGATGCTGAAGGATGAAAGCCACAGCAGACGTGTTACGTCGGGCCATCCACGGACGACCAAGAGCCGGAGGGACCGGGCGTTCCCGATTCACAAAGATCTACGCGCACTTCTAGAGGCAAAGCACACCGTTGGAAAAGGGGGACCGATCTTTACAGGACCTCATGGTGGGGTGCTAAGGCCGGATGCATTACGTCAAGCGCTCGTAAAACGAGTGCTGCTTCCATTGGCCGATCGGTTTCCCAGCACCGATGAGGTTGGATTCAAGGACGGCCGGCTGCATTCCTGCCGGCATTATTTCTGTTCGATGTGTGCCAACAATGGCGTGCCGGAGCAAGTCGTTATGCGGTGGCTTGGCCATCAAGCAAGTGCGATGGTCCGGCATTATTATCACCTTTATGACGACGAAGCGCAGCGACAGATGCAGAAGCTGACGTTTTTTGGTGGCACCGACGCGTCGTAGTCGTCGTGCCGTTGTTTTTATCAGGAGGTCCTGAGGTCCGGAAATGACGAGGGAACTAGGCCAAGGGCAAAATCGCAGCATGAACAAACAGGCGTCGAGCGCCGTCCTTCAGGGGCGTCCGACGCTGCAGTTTGACGGTCGCGATAGCTCTGAATGGCACAGTTTTGACACAGTCGACTGTGCCAATCAAAATGGCTCTTCCCAACTGCTTGTTTTCCAAGCAGTTGGGAAGAGCCGGCCAAAGCCAACGGAGAGGACAGGATTCGAACCTGCGGACCAGTTACCCGGTCACCGATTTAGCAAACCGGCGCTTTCGACCACTCAGCCACCTCTCCCGACGTCGCCCCTCGGCCGAGCTCGACATCTAGCGGGCAAGTCCGGCCGCGACGCAACCCCTGAATTCTATGGTTTCTACTTGGGTCCGCAAGAGTGGTTCGCGGGAGCGGAAATCCACGGGAAATGACGCGGATTTGAGCGGCCCGGCCGCCGCGCAGGCGCACGACCATCCACGCCGGCTGCTGGGAGCTGTCCGCCCGTCGACGAGTGGACTGATAGATAGCGCCTAAGGCTTCTTGAGCGAAGCTTCCAGGACGCTCGGCGTGGGGCTGCCGGCCGGGTACGAGGCTGCCGATGCCAACTTCGGCTTGAGGGGCGGGGCCTTTAGTTGGGCGTGCCAATCGCGCTCGAGGTCGGCGATGCCGAATTGGTAGACCTGTTGCAGCGCCTGTTCATAACCGCGATCGAACGAGACTTCGACAAACTCGACAAACCGCTCTTCGCCCGAGCGGTCGATCAGGAACTGGACGAGCGAGGCGCTTTGGCCGTAAAACGCGCCCCAGCGATGGGCCGCGGGATAGTCGGCCAGCGTGATCAGTTCCAAAACGCGAAATTCGCCGCGCGCGGCGATGGCGCTTTTCAGATCGCCCCGATGCCGGCTCTGCTTCTCGGTGGGATCGGCCAGAATGGCAATTCCCTCGTCCACCCAGCGTGGCAGTGCTCGGGCAGCAAACCGGTCGGCCAGGACGACATGGGTTAATTCATGTCCAAGAGCCGTCGATAGCCAATTCTTTTGGGTCGAGCGGACATCGATGCGCCGCGACGCGATGCGGCCTTGCTTGCGATCGACCAGTGCCGAGGCGACCGTGTTGCGTCCGCCCCCCCCGACTTCGCGGACGTAGGCCTCGTCGGTCGCATGCAACACAATGTCGCACTTGGGATTCCAGTTGGGAGCGGGCTGGCGGCCCAGCCACTGGCCAGCCAGCTTGTCGCGAAGCTTTTCACAGCCATCGGCCGTGTCGCGACTGACGCCTTGGGTGCCGAAGCACAGAATGCGAAAATTGGCGGTTTCGACGGCATGCCAGACAGGTGGTGAACACTGCGAACATGCGTAGTTCGTTGCAGCGTTTAACGCAGTCACGCCGCCGAAACCGCCCAAGGTGGAGACCACCACGAGTCCACTCACTGTGGCAGCGCTCCCAATCCACTTCCGCAGGCATTTACCCAGAGAATTCACGCGAAGTTTCAAAACATGGCCGCCGTTCCACTTGGCTTGGACAAAGTGCCCAGCAAGCGAACGGTAGTCAAGCTGTTAGGCAAGTGTCGCGCCAAAGCTTCGGCGGTCACTGGTCACTCGATACACAAACCGTTTATTGCGAATGGCTTATAGGATTCGATACGGCACATGAATCGAGGCAATGCGGTGACGAAATGTTGTCGCGATGCACAAGCCCCGGGCAGTATTCGCAACGGCTTTGGGCAATGCCCCTCACCAAGCGCGAGTAGGCCGAGCGGACTCGACACTAGACTCGCCAGTTTTGCCAGCTTGTTTAATCGGTGTCCGCGACAAATCCGGCAAAACCCGCGTTTTCGTTTCAACTGCTACAACCGCAGCGACCGAAAAAGCAGTTATGACGTGTTTCGTGCCCAAGGATTACCGACGGCCAACTGCGTCGTCGGGGGCAACTCGCTGGAACACTTCCGGCCGGAATACTCGCAGAACAGAGGACCAGGGTTATGCGCCGCTTTGCCATCTTGGTAACCGTTTGTGGAGCGTGTTGTTCGTCGTGGGCAACGGCTGCTCCGTTTGATCAGCTTTCCAGCCGGCTGCAACAGTACGACGATTCTGCCGCCGAGTCGCGACAACCGTCTCGACGCGGCAGCTACGCCAGCCCCTCACGGTACGCCGACTCGGACGTCGAGCCGCGGCAAGCGCCCAGGCGTGGCGGCTATGTCAGCCAACAACGATACGACGAGCCCGAGGTCGAGCCGCGGCAAGCGCCCAGGCGTGGCAGCAATGCCAGCCATCAGGAATTCGTGCCCGCCGAAGGCGACCAGGAGCCGTGGCAAGACGACGGGGGCTGGGATGGCCCGTGCGACGACTGCTGTTCGGGCGACTGGTGCAATAGTGGCCCGTGCTCGGGACGCGGATTTTGGGGACGCGCCGAGTATTTATATTGGTGGGTGCGCGGCAGCAACACTCCGCCGCTGTTGACGACCAGTCCCGACAACACGCCTCAGGCCAATGCGGGCATACTACCCGACGCAACAGTATTGTTCGGCGACCAGCGGCTGAATCGGACGGGCCGCTCGGGAGGGCGCTTTACCTTGGGCTATGGATGGGACTCGTGCTGTGCCAGCATGGGGCTGGAAGGCTCTTTTCTGTTTCTGGGCAACGTGACTCAAAACTTTGTTGCGTCTTCCGGCGGCTCGCCGATTCTGGCACGGCCGTTCTTCAACGTGCAGTCCGGCCAACAGGATGCCGATTTGCTGGCCTTTCCAAACGTCGTGGTCGGATCGTTCAACGCCGCCTCGACCAGCCGACTGCTGGGCTTCGAGGTCAATTTGCGCCGCTCGATCTATAACGACTGTTGGAGACATGTCGACGTGCTGGCCGGGTATCGTTTTCTACAACTGAACGAGGGCCTGCAGATCACCACCAACACTACGTCGACCGATCCGGACAGCCCGATCGAAGTGGGCACCGCGTTTGCCATCCGCGATTCTTTCAACACCCGCAACAGTTTCAACGGCGGACAATTGGGGCTGAATTGGCAATATACCGACTGTCGCTGGACTTTGGATTTGCTGGCAAAACTCGCCTTGGGCGGCGTGTCGCAGCAGGTTAGCATCAACGGCGGCACCGTCGTGACCCCGCCGGGCGGAGCGCCGATCAGCGGCACGGGGGGAATTCTGGCTCTGAATACGAATACCGGCACGTACAATCGCAACCGGTTTGCCGTGCTTCCCGAATTCGGCGCCAACCTGAAGTATCAACTGACGCCGTGCTGGCGCGTGAACCTGGGCTACACGTTGCTGGTGCTCACCAACGTGGCTCGACCCGGCGATCAGATCGACTTGCAAGTCGATCCCAACCAGTTCCCGCCGCCGATTGGCACCGGCACGTTCCCCAAGTTTGCCTTCCACGACTCGGACGTCTGGATTCAAGGTATCAACGTCGGCCTGGAATGCAACTTTTAGAGCAGGGTTGAAGCCGCACGCGCGCGGTGTCGGTGCGCCGAGCCGCAAGCGGACGCGATGGTCCGGGCTGCGAGCGTCGCGCACTCAGGTCGTTGGGGGTTGCTCTAGGCCGGCAGCCAGGTGCCTTCTTGCTCGAGCGCGAAGTCGATGGCGCCGATGTGTGCCGTATCGCTTCCGCCCATCGTGGCGCGGGCCTTGACCTGGGCAAACGCCGCCAGGGACGTCGCGAAGCCCAGGTTGTTGGCGATGCTCACTTCGTCGCCCACGGCGTTCAGGGCATCGTTCAAGGCCGAATCCTGCAGCGTGGCCGTGTCGTGGCCGCCGCCGCCGTTGATGCTCAACGATTCGACGTTGCTGACCTTGACCTTGAATTGGGCCCCCGAGAACGTGGCGGAACCGAGCCCGGCCGCTACGACGTCGTCGCCGGCGGATCCGGTCAAACTCGCCAGGTCCGAGCCACCCGCGCCGTCGAAGTCGACTTCGCTCACGCTCGACGGATCGAATTGGCGAGTGACGCCGTTGATCGTGAACGAGTGGGTAGCGGCGTTGAACTCGAAGGCGTCGTCGCCGGCGGTGCCGTGCACGGTGATGACGCTGCCCGACTGCGTGATCAAATTGCTCGCGCTATTTACGGCCGTGGACGCGGCGAGAGCGGACGGGCTGGCGGCAAAGCTGGCCGCGGGCAGAGTGCTGGTCGTCGAGGCCATGAAATCCCGCTGCGAAATCAGGCTGTCGAGCTTCGCGCGCACCGCGTAATTGTTGCTGGTGCCGTTGACGCCGCCGCTCGATCCGATCGTGATGGTATACCCGAGCGTGTCGCCGGTGAGCGCCGTTGCGCCGGGGGTGCTGACGACCACCTGGTGTCCCTTGTAGTTGTCCTGCTTGGTGAAGGTCACGGTGTACGTGCCGGGCTCCAAGCCGGTGAACGTGTAAGCGCCGAATTCGTCGGTGGCGGTCTGCTGATTGACGGCGCTATTCGAGATGCTGGACGTGCCGGCCAAGGTGACGGTGACGTCGAACAACCCCGGCTCACTGGCTCCCTTCTGCAGGTCGTGGGGCGGATTCGAATCGATGAAGGCAAAGCCGGACAGTTTGGATGGCGTGAAGGCGATCGTGTCGGACGCCTCGGTCAGAATCGTGCCGGTGCCCTGCGCGGTCTGGATCGTGGCGTTGACGGGGCCCGTCAGGTTGACGACAAACGTCTCGTTCGGCTCCAGGAACAAATCGCCGTTGACCGAAACCGTGATGTTTTGCGTGGTGACTCCGGCACCGAAGGTCAGGGTGCCGCTGGTCGCGACATAATCGTTGTTGGCCGTCGTGGCGGTGCCATTGGCGGTGGCGTAGGCGACGGTAACGGTCTGGCCGCTAAGGGTCGACAGGCTGACCACGAATACGAACGGCGTGGTGCCGGAATCGCCTTCCTGCGCGGACACGTTTCCGATTGACAGCGTGGGCAGAGGATCGTCGTTTTGGATCGTGCCCGTGCCGGTGCCGCCGGCGATCGAGGCATTAAACGCCGTGCTCAGGTTGACGGCGAAGGTTTCGTCCGCCTCATTGAGCGTATCGCCGTTGACGGCCACGGTAATGATTTGCTGAGTCGTGCCGGGCGTGAAGGTGAGCACGCCCGACTGGCCCACAAAATCGGTGCCCGTGACCGCGGTGACCGGAGCGGTCGCGAAATTGACGGTTACCGTCTGGCCGCTGACGGCCGAGAGGCTGACGGTGAACAAGAAGTCGGTGGTGCCGGCATTGCCTTCGACGTGCGAAAAATTGTTGATCGAAAGCGACGGCGCGGGGTCGTCGTTGGTGATCGTGCCCACGCCCGTGCCGGTTTCCAGCGTGGCGTTCGTGGGGGCGGACAGGTCGACGTTAAACGTTTCGCTCGCCTCGTTCACCACGTCGCCTTTGACCGCCACGGTGATCAACTGCGAAGTCACGCCGGGCGCAAAGGTCACGGTGCCGCTGGTTGCCGTATAGTCGTTGTCGGCCGTGGTCGCGCTGCCGTCGGAGGTGGCGTAGGCCGCCGTCACGGTCTGGCCGCTGACCGAGGAGAGCGTGACGGTGAGAACTGCGTTGGTCGTCCCCGTATCGCCCTCGAAGACCGATTGGTTCCCGATGCTCAACGTAGGCAGCGGGTCGTCATTCTGGATGGTGCCGGTAGCCGTGACGGGAGTTGTCGTGGCGTTGGAAGCGTGAGTCGAATTAAGCAGGTTCAGCGTGAAGGTTTCGTCGGCTTCGTTCTTTGCATCTCCGTTGATCGGCACGGTGACGATCAGGGACGTCGTGCCCGGCGCGAAGGTCAACGTGCCCGTGGTCGCGGCATAGTCGCTGTCGGCCACGGTGGCGGTGCCGTTTGTGGTCGAGAATTGCACGGTCACGGCCTGCTGAGAAACGGCCGACAGTTGGACCGTGAAGAGCATGTTGGACGGTCCGATATCGCCTTCGGCCTGCGAAACCGTGTCGTCGACAAAGCTGATCGTCGGCGGGACGTCGTCGTTGAGAATCGTGCCGATCACGCTCGGCTCGTTGATCGTGGCGTTGACGGCGTCGCTCAGAACGACCGTGAAGTTTTCGTCCGCCTCGAAGATCGAGTCGCCATTGACGAGCACGGTGATCGTTTGGGTGGTTGTGGTGGGAGCGAAAGTAAGCGTCCCGCTGGTGGCGACGTAGTCGGCATCGGCCACCGTGGCGGTGCCGTCTTGCGTGGTATACACGACCGTGATGGGGTTGTCCGGATCCGCCACGACCGTGCTGACCGTGAACACGAACTCCGTCGTGCCCGAGTTGGTCTCGAGGTGCGAGTTGCCCGTCTGCGTGAAGACCAGGTGCGGGCCGTCATCGTTGATGATCGAGCCGGCGCCTTGTCCCGGCGCGGCATCCAGCGTGGCATTCGTGGGCGTGCCGAGTTGCACGGAGAACGCCTCGTTGGGCTCGACGGTCGTATCGCCGTTAACGAGGACCGTGACGAGCTGAGTTGTCGTGCCGGGCGCGAACGTCAGCGTGCCGCTGGTGGCGGCGTAGTCGCTGGCGTCGACGGCCGAGCCGTCGGCGGTGTTGAACGGAACGGTGATTTCAAGGCTGCTGGGATTCGATAGCGTGACGCTGAACTCAAAAGGAGTCGTGCCAGCGTCGCCCTCGGAAGCATTAAGCGAGCCGACCGAGACGGTGGGGACCGGATCGTCGTTGGTGATCGTCCCCGTTGCTACGTTCGATTCGCCGAGCGTCGCGTTGACGGGAGCCGAAAGGTTGACTGAGAATTGTTCGTCGGATTCGAGCTTGGTGTCGCCCTTGATGGCCACGGTCACCAGCGCGGTCGTCGCCCCAGGGGCAAACGTGAGCGTGCCGCTGGTGGCCACGTAATCGTTGTCGGCGACGGTCGCGGTGCCGTCAGCCGTCTGGAACTGGGCGGTCACCTGCTGGGTCGTCGCGTTGGCCAGCGTGGCGGTGAAGATGGCCAGGTTAAGCCCGCTATTGCCTTCGGCCTGCGTGGCGTTGCCGATCGAGACGGTGTTGATGACGTCCAAACTCACGCCGTCGAATTCAATGTCGGACAAGGGGATCGGATTATCATTGCCCAAAACCAGCGTGTCGTGGCCGGACGTGTTGTCGAACGACGGCGTGAAGGTCACGGTGCCGGAGCCGACCGCGTGAACCGTGACGCGGAACAAGAGCTGCTCCGCAGTGCCGAGCGACACCAGGCTTGTGCCAAACGAGCCGGTTTTGGCGATGGTACCGACGGTGCTGAAATCGAACGAGGCGCCGCCGTTGGCCGCGGCAAACGTGGGACCGAATGTCGGCGTGGCGTTGGTGTCGATCGTGGCCAGGGAACTGTTGTAGATCGCGTTGAGATAGGCCGCGAAGACGCCGGAGGGATTGGGATTATCCGGCCGAACGTCTTGCACGAAGACCGCCAGCGTGAAGTCCTGGCCCACGTTGATCGACGTGATCACGTTGTGGCCGGCCGTGGTGTCTTCCGCTTCCAGGCGAAACTTGACCTGATCTCCCGTGGCCAGCGGACTGGCATCGATGGCTGGCGCCGCGGCCAGGTCGGGCAGCGCATCGGCCGGCGGATCGGCGACCGGGGCAGCCTCGCTGCTCGACGTCGAAGTCGTCGAGACATGGTTTGAAAGCACGGCCGACGCATCCGGCGCGGAGGCGTTCGACGCAGCCGGCGCGGAGGACTTGCAGCTGGCCAACATGCTTCGCATCGACAAGCCGGCCAGCGACGTGGCATGCGCGTCAACGTCGGCCGACGAGTACCAGGCGCTGGCATTGGAGAGAGCGTCGGCGCTGAGCAGCGCTCGCAGTTCCAATGGCTCGAAGCCAGCGGAAATGAATCGCTTGAAAACCACGTTGCCAAGTCGTGATCTCTTGCCGAGCGAACGCCTGATGCCGCGGAGCGGATTCCAATGCTTCTTCATGATTCTCTGTGTCCGGTGCCTCTGCTACGTTGATCGTGAACGCCGACTGACGAAGGAAGAACGACGACAAAAAACTCGATCCATTGCCGCAATTGAAGCCGACGGTTCGGCTTTGCTGACGAAGGTTGTCAAACGTTGCGGCAAGACGCTGATACTCTGTTGCCTGGTTCCCACGCTGCTTCCAGCGACACCCAAGCTGACGATCAAGCAGCGAGTTCTGCCCGTCGAGCGCCATAGGGTTTAGATAAGACTGGAAGACCTGCCCCGAGTTTCAGAGTACACGAACCACGTGGAGATTTCAATCTTCGTAAAGTATTTGCAGTACGATCTTTTTACCGATTTTTAGGGTCGCGCGGATGATTGCAATAAATCGCACGGCGGAACACGAATTGGGTAAGGCAACCAACGAAATCAGCCACCCCGAAGAGTGGCTGATGGCTCGTTTGCAAGCTTCCAAGCGAAGCTTCGTGAAGCGTGTGGTGGACCTGCCTGACGCGTCGCCGCGGCGAGCCGCGCGACGTTTCGGCGCAACGTTTCAACTCAACGCTGCGGCGCAACGTTCTGTCGCATGATGCCTGGCATGACGCGCTTCTGCACGTCGGTCTCGAGAATGCCAAAGGCCGCTTCGTGGCGCTGCAGCGACATCTGCAAGGCCGTCATCATGCGCTTGGCGGTGTAGTAGTTCATCACGATCCGCTCGCAGACTTCGATCGGCTCGTTGGGCACGCCCATCGGCTGCGTGTTCAGACCAAAGTCGATGATCAGTTCCTCGGGCGTCCCGGTGACGCGGCAGAAATTGGCATACGCCGCGTGCGCCTTCGACGCGTCGACGACCAACTGCTGGCGCTGCCGGGTCGACGGCGGTGCTGGCAGCGGCTGCTTGCGGTTTGGATTCTTCGATTTCGATTTCTTTATCTTTGGCCACGAACTGCTCCTTTGCTGACTGCGGGGAAGTGCCCCATAGGCCGTCGTGCCGCCCACACGTCGCCGCGGCAGCCCCAAGCCTTGTGGAAACCCTCAATCTAATCGAGAAGCCTGGCGGTTCCAAACGATTTTCTCAAGTTTCGCCCTCTCGCGGGCCGCAAGATCCCGGTTTTTCGGACGCTGGCGCCAACAATGCGGAGTTTGCGCGACATCCGGGATTTGCGTTGAGCCTGCCAATTGTTCCGGATTGTCTGGAATTATCCGCGTCATCGGTCGAATCGATACACATAGCCGAAGCGTTACGTCCGTTATCAGCGTCAGAGACGGTGCGAAAAAGGGGATGACCGTGAGATTCGTCGCTCGACTAGCCATCGCGATCGCAGGGCTCAGCGTTTCCGTAAACCCAAGCTGGGGTCAGGCGCCTCAGTACCGGTTTGAGCGCTCGGGCACGTCCGGCGCGGCTTCGGTTCCCATTCGGCCCGTCGCCAGTCCCGCCCTGACGCCTCCTCGTTCGTTGGAAGGAACCTGGGTGAGCGACAACGGCGACCAGGCCGGGCCGGAAGTTCTGCCCGCCGATCAAGGCCAGATGATGATGGACAACGGCTTCGACCCGAGCGGCGAATCCGTCGACGGCGGTTGCGACTGCGAACAATGCGCCGGCGGCGAGGATCCGTTCGGCGCCGGCAAGCATCGCTACTTCAACGATTTATGGACCGAAGTTCACGCACACCGCCGCACCTACGTCGAAGTCGACTACCTTTCGTTTTGGGCCAAGGGAAATTTCGTGCCGCCGCTGGTCACGACCAGCCCGGTCGGCACGCCTCAATCGCAAGCGGGCGTGCTGCCGGTAAGCGCGACGACCGCCATTTTGTTCGGCGACACCCGGCTCGACACTCAACAGCGTAACGGCGCCCGGATCAACTTCGGTTATTGGCTGATCGACGGCGAGTTCCTGGGCATCGAGGGACAGTACTTCGCGCTGCAGCAGCAGAACACGCTGTTTCATGCCGCCTCGAACTTCAGCACCGACCCGAACGCCCAGATTCTGGCGCGGCCCTTTACAAACGTCGACCCGAGCCTGATAACCCCGCAACAAGACTCGTTGCTGGTTGCGTTTCCGAACTTCGTCATTGGCCAGTCGATCGTCGATCTGAACGGCAGCATCGACGTGCGTACGACCAGCGACATCCAATCGGCCAATGCATTGTTGCGGCGGCTGATCTGGATCGACTTCACGATGGGCCGCCGGCTGGACTTGATCGCCGGCTACCGCTTCTTCCGCATCGACGACAGCGTCACGATCAATGACCAGACGAGCTTCTCCGGCGGACTTTTCCCGGCCACGACGATCACCAGCCAGGACCAGTTCAGCGCCCGCAACCAGTTTCACGGCGGCGAAATCGGGCTCAAGGGGCAGTCGTATCACGGACCGTTGCAGTTGGAGCTGCTGGCC
This sequence comes from uncultured Planctomycetia bacterium, assembly GCA_963801675.1. Classification (GTDB taxonomy): domain Bacteria; phylum Planctomycetota; class Planctomycetia; order Pirellulales; family PALSA-1355; genus PALSA-1355. Next base: position 3,326,076 of record CAWDFN010000001.1, on the reverse strand, counting down.
AAAGTCGCCTTCGGCAACAATCACGAGACGATGTACATCAATGGCTTCAACTCGACCACCGCGGGCGGCACGACGACGACCGGGGTGGGCGGGCTGTTGACCCAACCGACCAACATCGGCTTCTATCGCCGCGACGTGTTCGCCATTCTGCCCGAGGCCAACGCCAACATCCGCTTTGATCTGACCCGAAATCTGCGGGTGACCGCGGGCTACACGTTCATCTATACGAATCGGGTTCAGCGCTCGGGCGACGCCATCGACCTGACGGTCAATCCGACGCAGATCGGCGGGCCGCTGGTCGGCGAAGCCCGGCCGGCGTTCGCATTTCACGACACCGGCTTCTGGGTTCACGGCGTCAACGCCGGCATCGAGTACCGTTGGTAACGCTTGCTACTTCGCTTGCGCGTTGTGCAAGCATCGTTGGGTGGCCCAGACAACTTGTTGTCTCACGTCCCGCAGGGACAAGAGGGCCTCGTGAGTTGCGCGACGTCCCCGGTACACCTCTTGTTGCTTCGCAACACCGACAACAAGTTGTCGGTGCTACCCCGGATGTGGAGTCGATCTCGTCTTACCCGCGTCCACCGCGCTACTTCGCTTGCGCGTTCTGCAAGTAGCCCTTTTCCGGCTTGGCGGGCGGGTCGAACTTGAAGGGCAGCTTGTCGGGCACCACGTGCACCTCGGTGGTGAACTTGTACGGCGCCGATTCGACCGTGCTGGGATAGGTCAGTTCGACGACAAACGCGGTCCACCCGCTGGACGGTTCGGGCACCTTCGCAACGTAGATGCCGGCCTTCTCTTCGGCCAACGGCGAATCCTTCCACACCGGGCCCAGCGTGCGCAATTGAAAATCGCGAGCCGCGGGGTTGGTGGCTTGCCACAACTTCACCTCGGCCGGTTTGTCGACCGTGGTGACGGTAATCGGACCGTTCTTTTCCACCGTCCAGGCGAACTTCGGCAGCGACGCGCTGGCGAGCACCGAGTTGTAGCAGGCCAACATGGTCTGCCGGACGTCGGTTCCGCGCATGCCGTGCTCCGAGTTGGGCACGTAGCGCAAGTATTTCGTGCCCAGCAGGTCGTTGAAATAGAACTGCGACGAATCGGGCAGAAAGAACTGGTCGCCGGTGGCCTGCATGATGAACTTGGGCATCGTCAGCCGGCTGCGATACTGATACGGCTCTTCGATCTTCATCAGGGCTTTGTATTCCGGCGTGCCGTGCCAGTTCATGATGCCTTCGCGCACGTAGTTGCCCACCGCGGGGGCCCAAAAGCCGTACGCCTCCCAGTGGTGCTTGAACGACGGCTCGATATTGAGCAAGTCGATCGACAGTGGCATGATGCCGATCACGCGTTTGTCGACCGCGGCGGTAGTCCAGGTGGTCCAGCCGCGTTTCGAGCCGCCGCACACGACAAACGTGTCGACCTTGGTGCTGCCGCCGTCGGGACTCCCCAGAAAGGACGTGATCGTATCCATGGCCCGCACCGCGCTTTTGGTCATCGGCAGGCGCAACGGCCAGCGCTCGTCGCCGGTGCGCATGAACTTGTCCCAGGTGTAGGCGATGATCGCGTCCTCGCTTCGGCCAAATTGTTCGCCGGCAAACACCAGCGGCTGGTTGGGCACCATTTTCAACTCGGCCACCGGCGTTTTCGTGGCCAGCGCGATCTTGACCCAAGAGTCTTCGGCGGAGAGCGGCGCCGGATCGGTGATCTTGCCGCCGGTGATGTACAGCAAGGCGGTCGGATGAGCCACCTGGTCCGGCTTGACGATCGTCAACCAGTGCTTCCAGATCGTGTGGTTGACTTCGCTGGGAGTCATCCACGCCTGCGACGTCATCTCCAAAACGTACGTGGTCTGCCCCTCGCCCTTGATGGTGTTGACGAGCTTGTAATGGTAGTTGGGATCGGCCTTGGCAACATACTCGTCCAAAGCCGTGCGCTCTTCGCCGGCCCCCATGAACAGTGCCACGCACAGCAGCAAAACCGCGTGGGCCCAACGCGCACGAACTCGTTGCATGACAGTCTTCCTTCGTAAATGAGTCGATTCGGCGACACCGCCGCCCGGCGGCGTCGTTCACACCGCATCAGTGTACCTGCACGGACTCGCCGGGTGAATCCTCTGGCCCGATCTCGAAGAAGGGGACAGTCCCATTTTGCTCCGAAGACTCCGCAAGATCGGGACAGTCCCCGACGGTTCTCGGCTTGGTTCTTACACAGGTTCCGTCATTTCCACTCGGTTGCCGAAGGGATCGCGAAACTCGAACCGTGCGACCCCGGGTATGACAACCCCGTTGTGAACCTGCACACCGGCCGCAAGGAGTCGCGTGCGCCAAACGTCCAGGCCCGAAACCGTGTAGGCGACGTGAGCCTTCGTGGCGTGCCGGTCAACGCCGTCCTCGACCGCCACGTGCACCTGCCGGTCGCCGACCGCCAGCCAAAAGCCGCCACGATGCTTGAGGGCCTCGGGCTTTTCGATCTCGACAAGCCCGAGCACCCCGCAGTAGAAGTCGCGCGCGGCGGCCTCGGCTCCCTTGGGAATCGTGATCTGGACGTGATGGACGCCGATGATCACCGGGCTGGTCCTCGAGGCGGGGTTTTCGAGCTGGATCATTTCCAAGATAATCGAACCGGCAACGAAGGACGAGCGGCCCGGCAGACGCGAGCAGAAAAATCGCGGGCCGTGGCTGCCGTGCCCAATGCAACCCAGCCGGAGGAGTCTTGGACGCGAAGCCACCCGATCCGCAGTTAGCCCGACGCCTCATGCCAGGCTGGAAGCTGGCCGTCTGGTGCGCGCTCATGATGTTGTGCGCTTGGGTAGTTTCGTACTCCTGGTTTCGCATCCTGACGATCTGGATTCCTTTCGGCCTGCCGCCACGCATTTTATCGTGGGCCGTGGCGGCAATTGGCGGCGTGACGCTGCTGGTCGGCCTCAGCGCATGGCGAATCCGACAGGCGCCGGCCCCAATTCAATTCGGCCGTTGGACATGGGGGTTAATCGCGGCCTGGCTGACGCTGGGCGCGAGCATCTGGTACGCGCTTTCGTCGCCGTTGTCGCGAGACGCGTCGATCGCGGTGGGCTTTTCGGTCACCAGCGCATGGCTGCTGTGGGCCTGGCTGATGTTCTTCGTCTCTTGGCGCTGGCTATCGCGCTTGGCGGTGTTGGCCGCGTTGCTAGCGTTGGTCGGCGTCTTCGTGGTCGGCATTCAAAACACCGGCTGGGACGGCCGGGGACGCGCGATCGTCGAGTGGCGGCGAGCATCGACAGTCGGTGCGCCGGCGTTGGGCGCCGAGCTGAGCGGGTCCTTGCCCGATGACGACGAATCGGCGCACGACAAAGTTTCCGAATATCCGCGCTTCCGCGGGGCCGACGGACTGGCCACGGTGCGGGGCGCGAAATTGGCACGCGATTGGTCGCGGACGCAACCCCGCCCGATCTGGCGGCATCCGGTCGGCGCCGGATGGAGCGGGCTGGTCGTCGCCGCCGATCGGGCCATCACCCAGGAACAGCGGAACGAAGACGAGTGCGTCGTCGGTTACGACCGTCACACGGGCAAACAGCGGTGGGTCCATGGCGATCGGGCACATTACGTCAATGCCGGCGCCGGCGACGGCCCGCGCGCCACGCCGACGATCCATGGCGACCGCGTCTTTGCTTTGGGCGCCACCGGCATCCTCAATTGCCTCGACCGCGATACCGGCAAGCGGCATTGGACCGTCAACATCCTGACCGACAACGAAGCGACCGCTCCCGGCCACGGCACGGTCGGCTCGCCGCTGGTGGTGGGCGAGCGAGTCGTCGTATGCGCCGGCGGAACGCAAGGCGCGTCACTGGTGGCGTACGACCAAGTGACTGGCCGGCGCGTCTGGCGCGGCGGCAATGACCCGGCCGGGTACGCGTCGCCGCTGCTGCTGCCCATCGACGGCGTGCCGCAAATCCTCATCGTCACGACCCAGAACTTGAACGCGCACGACCCGCAAACGGGCGAAGTCCTGTGGACCACTCCCTGGCGCAACGATCAGCAGACAAACTGCTCGCAGCCGTTTCCGATCGGCGACAAGCAGGTTTTCATCTCGGCCGATTACGGCACCGGGTGCGCGCTGCTCAATTTGGCTCGCGGCGCCGACGGCAAATGGGCGGTCGAGACGGCGTGGTCCAACCGCGCCATGCAAACCAAGTTTTGCAGCGTCGTGGTTCACGACGGCCACGCGTACAGCTTCGACGACGAAGTCCTGGAGTGCGTGGCCGTCGCCGACGGCCGCCGACGCTGGAAGGCCGGCCGCTACGGTCATGGGCAATTGCTATTGGCCGACGATCTGCTGGTAATCCAAGCCGAGGACGGCCGCGTCGCGCTGGTCGAGGCCACCAGCCAGGGCCACCACGAACTGGGCCAGTTCCAAGCCCTGAACGGAAAAACCTGGAACAACCCCAGCCTTGCCGGCCATCAGCTCTTCGTCCGCAACGACCAGGAAGCCGCCTGCTACGAGTTGCCGGTGGACGACGCTGAGGAGCGGTGAACGGGCAACACTAGCCCGAAGCGCCAGCGAGGGATCTTCGTCCAGTTTCCCTCGCTGGCGCTTCGGGCTAGTGTGCGGAATTCCCGAACAACCTCAACTTGTTGTCGGTGTTGCGAAGCAACAAGAGGCGCTGCAGCGAGGTCGCGCGTCGCGTCAGGCCCTCTTGTCCCTGCGGGACCCAGACAACAAGTTGTCTGGGCCACCCAGCGAGGGAAATACAACGACGACCCTCGCTCGCGCTTCGGGCTAGCGAAAACATTGCGACTTTAGAACGCCAACTGCGGCGGGAAAAACTCGGCCCACAGGTCTTCGTAATAGGGGCGCAGCTCGTCGACGTTCGGCCGCTCGGCACTTTTGGTGTACAGGTCGTACGGATTGAAGGCCCGCACGGCGGCGAAGTATTTGCGGTCGCGGTCGTTCATCAGATGCTGATACGCCCCCTCGCGATGGCCCGGATAGAACGAGTGGTAGCGGATCATGTACAGCGCTTCGGTGGGCAGATAGTCCTTGACGACGTGATACATGTATTCGTCGTGGCCCCACGACATCAGCACGTTGTCCAGCCCGCAGCCCTCGTCATAAATTCCGCAGGACGATTGGTACTTGCCGACCTGGCTGTCGGGGTTGTCGGCCAGCAGTTCGGAGAACACGATCTTGTCGGAATAGCCGCAGCCCACGGGAAACGTGTCGCCGACCACGGCCCACTGCGGCTCGCCGAACAGGCACAGCACTTTGCCGAAGTCGTGGATCAACCCGCTGAGGATGAACCAGCGCGGATGGCCGTCGCGGCGGATGGCCTCGGCGGTTTGCAGCAGGTGTTCGATTTGCGCCAGGCTGGTGTCGGGATCGCTCTCGTCAACCAGAGTGTTCAAGAACTCGAGGCCGTCCCACAAACCCATCTTGCGCCGGTTGAGCCGCAGAAAGTCGGCCCGCTTGGCCCGCACCCAATCGACCGAGTGATGCTTGTGATGCAGTCGATAAAACTCCTTGACCTCGGGCTTGGCTTCGGCCCGATAGTCGCGGAACTGTTCGGTGCTTTGCTGGAATTGGGGGCCAGGGGATTGGCCGGCTCGGGATAGCGGCGGCGCAGATCGTCTTCCCACTGCTCCAGATCGCGCAGCGGGCCGTCTGAGGGTTGTGCGGGTCGATCCACCATCGGCGATTTCTCCTGTTTCGGTTAATTGCCGGCCGGTTCGCCGCGCAGGAACTTTTCCAGCCCGGCCAGATCGTCGGTATTGATCATGTCGACGCCGCTGTCGCGCAGCGTGCGCCACGTGCTGATCGTTTCGGGCGTGGCCCAAAAGCGAACCCGCCGGCCGTGCGCGTGGGCCTTGGCAACCGCGTCGGCCAGCTTCGCCCGATCGGCCTCGCTCATCGGTCCTTCACCCTTCCACTTGAAATTCTGGCCCCAGTGATCGCTGACTAGCGGCAGCAGGTGCGCCGGCAAGTCGGAATCGAGATCGGCCATACGGCCATCGAGCCCGGCGTAGCGCAGCCGCTCGGCCGTCAAGGTGGCCCGCGGGCGGTTGCCCGAGATCACGACGTTGACTGCCCGCTGTTCGACTTTGCCGTCGCGAACCGCCGAGATGATGTCGGCATATTCGGCCAACACTTTGGCCAGCGCCGCGTAAGTCGGCTCGGCCGCGCTTTTGATGTCGATCAGCAATCCAAAAGGCTCGCCGCCGGGATAGACGGCCCCCTTGTTGGCGCGCACCCGCTCGCGCAGCGGATCGAGGTACAGCGATTCGAGCGTTCGGTCGTGTTTGAGCGCGCTCTTTTCATGGGCCACCAGCAGCTTGCCGTCGACCAGGAAAATATCGGCCTCGACGCTCATGAAGCCATGATCGAGCGCATCCAGCAGAGGCCGCTCGTGCAGATAGTCGTTGTGCGCGTGGGCCTGAGCCAGCGGGCGGACCGTCGCACGGTCGGCGCCGCGCGCCTGGGCAGCGGCAAGAGCGCCCAGTGCCGCCAGAATCATCCCCACCACTGACGACCGCAAAGCGTGCATGAAAATAACCTGACGTAAAGGATGCTGAAACTGTCAAAGATTCTAGCACCGGTACGCTCGCGGCCACAAGATTTCCGAGTGGGCAATCTGTAACGGCGCATTGTATAACTCGCGGCATCGGCCGGTTTGACCCTCGGTGGCACCGTCCCTAGACTTCCTTGGCGTCGGTCGCGAAACGGGGTCTGCTAGGGAGATGACTATGGCTCTGGGTCGACTTCTTTTGATCGTCACGATCGTCGGCATCATGGGCTGGGTCTACGTGCGGGCCGTGACCGTGAACAGCGCGAATCAGCAGCTGAACATCTCGATCGACACGCAGAAACTCAAGCAAGCGAGTCGCGAGGCCGTCCAGCAGGGACGGCAGGCCGTTTCCACCGCGGGCCAGTATTTGTCACGAACCGGCAAGGCGATGGAACAGGTGGGGGCCGAGGAAGCATCGCCGGTGCCAGCGCCGCCGCAACCGCCCGCGCGGCCGTGGTTCACGCTGCCTTGGTCACGGCCGCAAAAAAGCGCGCCGGCCCCTTAGCACCGATCGCGAAGCCCTGGCCAGTCTTAATAGGTGCAGCAAGGATTCGGCGGGCAGACGACCGGCTGGCAACCCTGCTGGATGACTTGCGGCTGGTAGACGGGCGCTGCGACCGGGGCCTGGTAGACCGGCGCCACCGGCTGTTGATAGGCGGGCTGCGGATAGGCGGGGGCCGCATATTGCTGGCCGTAGTAGGGGCGCCAACAGCCGCTCGACAGGGCGGCGACGAACAATCCGAGAGAAATGGCGGACCATTTCATGCGTGGTTCCCTTCGAAAGACACATCGGAACTGGCGCCCCGTCCGGGCCTGACGCCTTGAGATGCGAGCACCAGCCGCGCCGATGCACGCGAGCTTGGGCGGGAACAGTACTGGAAGCCCACCGTGTGGGTCAAGATCAGGGGCCATCGGTCTGATTTCCCCATTTAGGGGCTGCCAGCAACACATGCAGCCGGTCGTCCGCGCTGCGTCGGCGAGCCGTTCACGCGAGCAAGCGCCGAGCGGTGCTGAAGACGTCGTCGAACATGGCTTCGGTCAGGCGGCCGGTGAACGTGTTCTGCTGGCTGGGATGATAGCTGCCCAACAGCCATCGCCCGTCGGAGAGTGCGACTTGCGCGCCGTGCGCAAATTTGGGCATCGGCCCGGCGTACCACTCGCGGCGGCGGGCTTCGACCACGATCGCGCGCCAAGCGATTTGTCCCAGGGCAAGAAAAACCTTGACGCTCGGCGCGTCGATCGTCCGCTCGAACCACTCGTGGCAATTGGCCAACTCGCTGGGCTTCGGTTTGTTGTCGGGCGGGGCGCAATGCACCGCCGCGGTCACCAGGCAATCGGTCAGTCGCAGAGCGTCATCGCGCGAAATCGATTGCGGCAGGTTGGCGAAGGCGGATTTGTGCAAGGCCCGAAAGAGCCATTCGCCGCTACGGTCGCCGGTGAATACGCGGCCGGTACGGTTGGCGCCGTGGGCCGCCGGCGCGAGGCCGACGATCAACAGCCGCCCGCGCGGATCGCCGAAATTGGGAACCGGGCGCCCCCAGTAGTCCCAATCTCGAAAGGCGGCCCGTTTTTCGACGGCGACTGCTCGGCAATACTCTCGCAAGCGCGGGCAGCGCTGACACCCCACGATGGCGCGGTTCAGCGCGTTGGCATCGGCGTTTGCGTCCGATGTTTTGCCGTGGCGGGCGGTCATGCCAGGATTCCGATACGAGCCGGCGGCTGCAACTGGTTTCAAAACTGCTCGGAGAGGAGGACAGTCCCCGCAGCTTTGAAACCAGTTCTACGGTTTCAGATGCTTGCCCAGGAACTCGTATGTTGCCCGCATGACGCGTGCGTGGTCCTTCGGCCAGCCATGGCCTTCGCCCAGCAGAATTTCGACGCGACCGCTCACGCCGGCCTTGGTCAAGGCCTCGGCCATTTGAAAGGCCTGGTCGTGCGGCACCAAGGGGTCCTTCGTGCCCTGGATCAACAGCATCGGCGGATCGCCGGCATTGACGTAGGTGATCGGCGAAGCCGCGCGGGCCGCGTCTTGTTTGTCCTTGGCGGGCCCGCCCAGGAACGTCGCCAGAAGCGGTTTCGACACGTTGGGGAATTCGCTCAACAGGTTCGTCGGTCCGGCAAACGAAACGACCGCCTGCACCCGGCTCGACACGTCGGCCGATCCGCCGCTCCCCTCCAGGCCGTCGCCGCTGTCCATCGTGCCCAGCATCATGGCCAGGTGCGCGCCGGCCGACGATCCGACGGCGCCGATTCGATTCGGATCGACGTGCAATCTTTGGGCGTTGGCGCGAAACCAGCGGACCGCGCACTTGCTGTCTTCGACCTGCGCGGGGAAGAGGTGCTTAGGCGCCAGGCGATAGCCGATGCTCACCGCCACGTATCCCTCCTGCGCCGCTTCGCGGATGACTCCCTCGAACTCATTCTTGCTGCCCCCTTGCCACGCGCCGCCGTGAATGAAAATCAAGCCCGGCGTCGGACCGTTGAGCCCCTTGGGCGTCGCCAGATCGAGCAGCAGGTTTTCGCCGGCGCCGGTTCCGTAAACGATGTCCTTGGTGACTTCGACTTCCACGGTTTTGGCCCGCGGCTTGACGTCCGAAATCAGCGCCGTCTCCGGTTCGGAGTTTTGGGCCAACGCGATCGCCGATGGCAGAACCAACATCCATGCCCCGGCCACCGTCAGCAGCGACTTCCACCGTATGATATTTCTGTTCATGAAAAGTTCCCTTCGCGTCATTTATTTTATAGTTCGCCGCGTAACGAGCCCGCAGCAACGACTATTTCGCTTGCGGTGCGCGGCCGGCGGTCCAGAACAGGGCATTCACCAGCAGCCGGCGAAAGCTTTCTTCAGTGAAATCCTGCGGATGGCCCAGCGACGTATAAAAAATCCGCCCGCCCTTGTACTTGCGTGTCCAGGTGATCGGTTCGGTATGCTCGGGAATCGTGCCGGTCATCAGGATTTCGTTGTCGGCCGACAGCCCCTCATTCTTGTACAGGCTGGCCGCCGAGCGATACGGCTTTACTCCGGCCAATAGCGGGCTGTTCTTGGCGCCATCGGGAATCTTGATCTCGGTCACGGGACCGACGTCATAGTGGCCGCGGTAATTGCCGCCGAGCACTTCCTTGTCCAGGTCGAGCCAGGTCTGAATCGCGTGGCTGGCGGTGCGCACGCCGACGATCGGCTTGCCCGACGTGCAGTAATTCTTGATGCGATCCAACTGCTCGCCCGACAGCTTCAAGCGGCGCGTGAACAACAGCATCACGTCGCAATCGGCCAGGTTCTCCAGCCCGGGCAGATGTTCTTCGTCCTTGCCCTCGATGAAGGCCCGCGAACATTTCACGGCGTAATTCCCTTCCACGTACTTTTGAAACTCGGCGAGTGATTCGCTCGAATGATATTCGAGCGAGCCGGAGACCAGGCAAACCTTGAGCGGGTCAGCCGCATCAGCGGCGGGCATTGCACCGCACGCCGCGCAGAAAATCGTCAGGGCGAACAGAAGAAAACGATTCATCATTAATCCTCGCAGGGCTAGCAGTCCGTCCCCTCTCCCTCCGGGAGAGGGTTAGGGTGAGGGGCGCCACCCCTCAATTGATGGCCTTAAAAAAATGACTGTCCACTCCGCGGCTCCCTCATCCCGACCTTCTCCCGGAGGGAGAAGGAGCCGCGAGTCTCAGCTCAAAATCTCTTTCATGATTTCGCCGTGCACGTCGGTCAGCCGCATGTCGCGGCCGCCGAAGCGGTAGGTCAGCCGCTTGTGGTCGATGCCCAGCAGGTGCAGCATCGTGGCGTGCAGGTCGTGGATCTCGACCTTGTTCTCGACGGCGTGGTAGCCGTAGTCGTCGGTCGCGCCGTAGATCGTGCCGCCCTTGACGCCGCCGCCGGCCAGCCAGATGGTGAAGCCGAAGGGATTGTGGTCGCGGCCGTCGGTGCCCTGGGCCATCGGCGTGCGGCCGAATTCGCCGCCCCAGACGACCAGCGTCTCGTCGAGCAGGCCGCGGCTCTTCAGGTCCTTGAGCAGGCCGGCGATCGGCTTGTCGACGGCCCGGGCGTTGTCGGCGTGGCCGTCCTTCAGGTTGCTGTGCTGGTCCCAGCGGTCGTGCCCCAGGTTCTGGCACAGCAGCTCGACGAAGCGCACGCCGCGCTCGACCAGCCGCCGGGCGATCAGGCACTCGCGGCCGAAGAGCTCGGTGGCCGGATCGTCGAGGCCGTAGAGCTTCTTGCGTGGCTTCGCTTTCGCCGGAGAGGTCCATCAGGTTCGGGCACGGCCGTCTGCATGCGGAAGGCCAGCTCGTAGTTGGCGATCGCCGATTCGAGCTTGTCGTCGGCGCCGATGCGCTCGAGTCGCGCGGCGATCGAGCGTGCGCAGCAGGGCGAGCTTGCTTTCGTTGCGATGGCGGCGCTTGCTTCGGCGCGCGACAGGTCGGCGACCGGACTTGCGCCGCGGGCGAACGACGAGCCTTGAAACGTGGCCGGCAGGAAGCCGCTGTTGAAGCAGTCCAAGCCGCCGGGCGGAATCATGCCGCTGTTGAGCACGACGAAGCCGGGCAGGTTCTGGCACTCGCTGCCCAGGCCGTAGGTGACCCAGGCGCCCATGCTGGGCCGGCCCTGCTGGCCGTTGCCGGTGTGGAGGAAGTAGTTGGCGTTGGTGTGCTCCGAGAAGTTCGACGATCATCGAGCGGATGATCGCCAGGTCGTCGACGCAGGTGGCGACGTGCGGAAACAGGTCGCTGACCGGAATGCCGCTTTGGCCGTACTGGCGGAACTTCCAGGGGCACTTGAGCACGTTGCCGACGTTGTTGAACTGCGTCGGCTGCACCTTCATCTTGATCGGCTCGCCGTGCTCGCGGTCGAGCCGCGGCTTGGGGTCGAACGTGTCGACCTGCGACGGCCCGCCGTCCATGAACAGGAAGATGACGTTCTTGGCCTTGGCCGGAAAGTGGGGCGGCCGCGGAGCCAGCGGGTTCAAGCGGGCGTCGGGCGTTGCCGCGGCAGTCGTCGCGCCGTACGCCGCGTCGCCGGCCAGGGCCGCCAGCGCCATTGCGCCAAAGCCGGTTGCCGAACGCGCCAGCATCTCGCGGCGCGAGAGCGGAGCACTTTGGTAGCGGCCACAGTGCATGGAAAAACCGCCTATGGAATAAAGATGAATTCTTTCAGGTTGAACAGCACGTGCGCCAACTCGGCCCAAACTTGCTGCCGGGCAGCATCGCCGGCGCCGGCCGCGGTGCTCGCAATGGCGCCGTCCGTCTCGTTCACAAACGCCAGGACGGCCCGCTCTTCGGCATCATCGGGCGCCGGCCCAAGGCTGTCAAATACATTTCGCGCACCCGAAGTGCCGGCGTGCGGTCGGGCTGGCTCAGCACGCGCCGGGCCCACAGCCGCGATTGCTCGATGACCAGCGGGTTGTTCATCATCGCCAGTGCCTGGGCCGGCACGTTCGACGAGCCTCGGCGGCCGATCGTGGTGAACGGCGTCGGATAGTCGAACGCCAGGAACATCGGCGGGAGGAAATTCCGCCGCACCGCCAGGTAAATGCTCCGCCGGCCGTCGCCGTCCAACGGACCCGAATCCTTCGGCCGCCCGCGACCGCTCATATAAGACGTCAAATACGGCATCACGCTGGGGCCATACATCGTTGGGTCGGCCCGGCCGGAGACGGCCAGCAGGGCGTCGCGGATCGACTCGGCCTCCAGCCGCCGCACAGTCATCCGGTGCCACAGAAGGTTTTGCGGATCGAGCCGATCGGCGTCGCTCTGCGAATGGCTCGACATGCGATACGTGTTCGACAGCACAAGCATCCGATGCATCGCCTTGAGCGACCAGCCGCTGGCGCACCAGCTCGGCCGCCAGAAAGTCGAGCAGCTCGGGATGCGTTGGCGGCTGACCCATTACGCCGAAATCGTCGACCGTGCGGACGATGCCCGCGCCGAAATGATGGTGCCAAAGCCGGTTGACCATCACTCGCGGCAGCAGCGGGTTGGCGGGCGAGACCATCTGGCGGGCCAGTTCGAGCCGGCCGCTGCCGTGCTCGGGCGGAGCGTGACCGGTTCCGCCCAACACCTCCAGAAACCGCCGCGGCACTTCGTCGCCGAGCGTCTTGTGACTGCCGCGAATGAAGACGTGTTCGTTTTCCGCCGTGCCGTCGGCCAAGGCCATTGCCTGGCGCGGCGCGGCGATCTGGCTTCCGAGTTGTTGTTGTCGTTCGTCGAGCGCGGCGAGCCTGGGTTGCAAGTCGCCGATTCTGGTTTTGAGCAGTTCGGGAGTGCTCGCGTGTCCATCCAATACCCATCCGATGATACTTGCGCGATCGGCGGCGTCGGCCGAGCGCCCGAGTGGCTCGGCCAGCCAGGAGGCAAACACCTGTTGGAATAACGCTTGATATTTTTCGGCCAATCGCCGTGGAGTGGTCAGCGCCGGGTCGTCGAGCATGGCCGCGACCAGCCGATTCGGCATTGCGGCCGGCGGCGGGCCGTCGGAAAACACGGCTTTTTCCAGCGCGATGAAACCGTCGCCGTCGTCGATCACTTCGATGTAGGCCCGATGGCCGACCCACTTGCTCACGTCCTGCTCGTGCCAATGTGCGCGAAGGTCGCCCGGCTCGAATTGCAGCCCGCCGTAGATCGGGTTTTGAATCAGCTGCAAACCGTCGACGATCAACCGCACGCGGCCGCCGTTGCCGTAGAGCCGGTAGAACAGCCGAGGTTTGACAATTTCGAAAGTCGGCGAGCGGAGCACGCCGCGCAGCTTCGTCGAGATCAGCCCGCTGTGCGCGGCGCCGGCGGAGAGCACGCCGGCTGGAAATCGATCGTGCGGGCCGACGAACGTCCACTCCAGCGACCCGCCCGGGCGATCGCCAAACGCCGCGCCGCTTGCCTGCCAGTCGCCGTATCCTGGAGGGGCGAAATCCGCGACCAGCATCGACGCGCCGGCGGCGTCGCGCGCGAGGTCCGCTTTAAGCTGCTCAGCCAGCTTCGCCCGACGAGCGGAGAAATCGTCGGGCGCTCCTGCGGGCTGCTTGTGCGTCAAAACGGCCCAAGGGTGCAACACGTCGTCGGGATGCGTGAGCGCCGCGTCGTTCAAATACCGGGCCCATGCGTCGGTCGAACCCGGCTGGCCGCCGGCCAGCATGGTTTCGGCCAGCTGCGCCAAGCGCGGTGCAAGCTCCGATCGGACAAAATCAACGCACAGCCGGCGCCGCTCATCGCCGATCGCCTTCAGCGAGGCGATCGTGGCGGCCAGCGGCTCGGGCGCGTCGATGAAGGCCTGCTGATAACGCGAACTTTGCAGGTAGCCGGCCAGCGCGTAATAGTCCTTGGTCGAGATCGCGTCGAACTTGTGATCGTGGCAGCGGGCGCAGCTCACCGTCAGGCCGAGAAACGTCTTGGCGAAGACGTCGATCTGGTTGTCGATCCGGTCGGCCTCGTCCTGCCGCACGTCGACCGGCGAGTGCTTGGCTTCGCCGAAGAAAAAACAGCCCGTGCCGATGATCGACTCGTTGAAACCCTCCCGCGGATGGCGTCGCGGCGACGGCAAGCAGGTCGCCGGCGACGTGCTCGACGACGAATTGGTCGTAGGGCAACGTCATCGTTCAGCGCCCGAATCACGTAGTCGCGATAGCGGTAGGCGTTGGGCATGTCGAAATCGAATTCGTGGCCGTGCGTCTCGGCGTAGCGCACCAGGTCGAGCCAGTGCCGGGCCCAGCGTTCGCCGTAGTGGGGCGACGCCAGCAGGCGGTCGACGAGCGTTTCGTAGGCGGCCGGCGAATCGTCGGCGGCAAAGGCCTCGATTTCGGCCGGCGTCGGCGGCAGGCCGATCAGATCGTACGTGACGCGCCGCAGCAGCGTGCCTTTGTCGGCGGACGGCGCGGGAGTCAGCCCTTGGGCGGCGAGGCCGGCCAGGATGAACCGATCGACGGGGGTCTTGACCCAAGCCTGGTCGGCCACCTCGGGCGGAGTCGACGGCGGCCAGCGGCTGAAAGCTCCAGTGACCGGCACGGGCCTGCAAGTCGAACGTACCGGCAGGAGCGGCCGGCGTGGCGGTTTTGGCGATTTCGCGCCCCCAGGGCGCGCCTTTGCGGACCCATTCGACCAGAATCGCGATCTCGTCGGCGGGCAATTGCGACTTGGGAGGCATCTGATACGTTTCGCCGTAGCGGATGGCATCGACCAGCAGGCTCTCGTCGGGCTTGCCCGGCACGACGGCCGGCGAGGTGTCGCCCCCCGTCAACACTGCCTCGCGCGAGTCGAGCCGCAAGTTGCCCTTGTGCTTTTCCGGCCCGTGACAGCCCTGGCAGCGGGCAACCAGCAGCGGCCGCACTTGCTTCTCGAAGAACTCGATGGCGGCCGGATCATCGGCGGCGGGCGCGGCCGGCGGTTGGGCCCGCGCGGTGCCGTTGGCCAATGCTGCGGCCAGGCAAATCCAAACTGCGCAGCGGCAAGATGCGAACAGTGGCGTCATGACGATTTTCGGCGCGGCAGGAGAGCGGATCGAAGAGGGCGACCCGAGCGCAAAGTCTTCACGTGCAAACGATTCGGTTGGCAACTCGAATATAGTAGGGGCCCGCCGGTGGGTCAACGCAGGGGCTCGAACGCCCCTACAAATACGGGGTCAGCAGCCTTGCGACGCCGTCGCGGAGGCGGATGGGGATGCTGCGGCTGTCGACGTCGGCCAGGGTGACGCTTCGGGCGCGGTTGCGCTTCTGGCACATCCAACGATACAGGTGGTCGGCCAGTTCGCAGTCGTAGCATTCGACGTCGAACTCGAAATTGAGGCGCAGGCTGCGCGGATCCCAATTGCCCGAGCCCAACAGCGTCCAAGCGCGGTCGACTAGCATCAGTTTCGTATGGTCGAACGGCGGCGGCGAAAGCCACACGCGGCAGCCGCGCTGGAGCACCTGCCACAACAGGGCGGTCGAGGCCCATTTGACCAGTGCCAGGTTGTTCGCCTGCGGCAGAATAATGTCGACCTCGACGCCACGCAGGGCGGCCACGTTCATGGCGGCGATCAACGGCGCGTCGGGCAGGAAGTAGGGCGTCACGATGCACACCGAGTGTTCGGCGCAGGCCAACGCCCCTTCCAACGTCAGACGCCGCTTGTCGAGATCGCCATCGGGGCCGGCCGTGATGCCGCGGGCCAGCGCTTTGCCCACTGACTTCAGCTGGGGAAACCAAGCTTCGCCTTCGAGCACTTCGCCGGCGCAGAAAAACCAATCGTCGACGAACACTTCCTGCAACTGGGCGACGACCGGCCCCTCGATGCGAAAGTGATGATCCTGGATCGGGTGCTTGGGATGGAAGCGCGAATCGTGCCCCTCGCGAATGTTCAGACCTCCGGTGAAACCGAGCCGGCCGTCGGCCACCAGAATCTTCCGATGGCTGCGCAAATTGGCGTAGGCAAACCGCCCGGGCACGAGCGTGGGCAAGAACCGCGCGACGCGCACGCCGTCATGCGTCAGCCGGCCGACGATCGAGGGAAATGAATAGCGCGAGCCGATGCCGTCGATGATGACGCGCACCTCGACGCCCCGCTTGACGGCCTTGGCCAGCGCGTCGCCGAACATGTGCCCGGCCCGATCGTTGTCGAAAATGTAAGTGCCGAGCGCGACCGTCCGTTGGGCCTGGTCGATGGCCTCGATCATTTGCGGATAGGCCTCGTCGCCGTTGACCAGTTGCGTCACGCGATTACCGCAGACCAGCGGCCGGCCGGTCAATTGGCCGATGAGCCGCTCGAGGCTGAAGAGATTTTCGGCGTCGGGCGTCAGCGCGGTGAGCAGGGCTTTTCGATCGGCGACAAACTGGGGCGACGCGGCGGCGCGCCGCACCGCGTCGCCGCGCAGGTTGAGCGCGCGGCGCTGCAGGCGATTGATTCCGAGCAGGGCGTAGAGCACGGCGCCCAGGATCGGAACCATCACCACCACGCCGATCCAGCCGATGGCCGCCCGCGTGTCCTTCTTGTACATCACCAGGTGGGCCGAGGCGACGACCATCAGCACCAGCGACGTGCCGGCGACCAGGTGGGGCCAAAGCTCGCGTAGTTCTTCCGCCAGGAATTCAAAAACTTGCATAGTGCGGGGGGCAACGGCGGGGGATCGAGGACTTCCCACGGGGGTCGAGTTGACTCACAATATAGAGACAATTGCCGGCGGGGAGGATAGCACGAACCGACCTGGCCCGTTTGCGATGCGAGAGAGGGGGACAGTCCCATTTTTCTCCGAAGACTCCGAAAAATCGGGACAGTCCCCGACGGTTCTCGGATAGGTCCTTGCCCGCCTGTCAAAAAGCCCACCGATCGAGCGACCATGAGAATCCTTGCCAGCCTGGCGGCACTCGTTTTGCTCGGCGGCGGTCTTTCGCCACAGGCGACCGCGGCCGACGTATTGCCCGAGCCGGCCAAACGGCAGGTGGACTTCCATAAGGACATCCTGGCGATCCTGGCCAATAGCTGTGCCAAGTGTCACGCCGGGGGGAAGCAAAAGGGCGGGTTCTCGATCGAGACGCGCGAGGCGCTGGTGAAAGGGGGCGAGTCGGGGCCGGCCGTCGTGGTCGGCAACAGCGCCGAAAGCCGGCTGGTGGCGCTGGTGGCCGGACTGGAGCCCGACACCGTCATGCCGGCCCAAGGACCGCGGCTGAGCGCCGAACAAGTCGGCCTGCTGCGGGCCTGGATCGACCAAGGATTGAATTGGGAGCAGGGATTTTCGTTTCGAAAAGTTCCCACGGCACCGCTCGAACCGCGACGCGTGACCGTGCCGGCCGCGCCGCCGGGCAGCCCGCTTGCGAATCCGATCGATCTGCTGCTCGAACCGTACTTCGCGTCGGCCGGCTTTAAGCCCGGGGCCGTGGTCGACGATCGCGCGTTTCTGCGGCGCGTGCAGCTCGATCTGGTGGGCCTGCTGCCGACGCCCCAGGAGGCCGAAGCATTCCTGCTCGACAAGTCGCCTGAGAATCGCGAGCAACTCGTGCGGCGACTGCTGGATCAGAAGCCAGCGTACGCCACGCACTGGCTCACGTTTTGGAACGACGCGCTGCGCAACGATTATCGGGGCACGGGCTACATCGACGGCGGCCGGGTGCAGATCACCGACTGGCTGGCCCGCTCGCTGACCGAGAATCTGCCCTACGACGAATTCGTGCGGCAGCTCATCAGCCCCACGGCGGAATCGGCCGGGTTCATCAAGGGCATCGTGTGGCGCGGCGTGGTCAACGCCAGCCAGGTTCCGCCGGTGCAGGCGGCCCAGAATATTTCGCAGGTCTTCCTGGGCATCAACCTCAAGTGCGCCTCGTGCCACGACAGCTTTATCAGCGACTGGAAACTGGCCGACGCCTACGGCCTGGCCAGCATTTTTGCCGACGGCCCGCTGGAGATGCACCGCTGCGACCAGCCGACCGGAAAATTCGCCACCATGCAGTTCCTCTATCCGCAATTGGGAAGCATCGACGCGGCGGCGCCGAAAGACGTGCGACAGAAGCAATTGGCCGAAATCATCACGCGGCCCGAGAACGGGCGGCTGGCCCGCACGATCGTCAATCGGCTGTGGGCCCGGCTGCTGGGTCGCGGCCTGGTCGAGCCGGTGGACGAAATGGACAACCCACCCTGGAATGCCGACCTGCTCGACTACCTGGCCGGAGACCTGGTCGAGCACGGCTATAACCTCAAGCACACGATCGAGCGGATCGTCACTTCGCGGGCCTATCAGTTGACCGCGGTTGGCGTGCCCGAGAGCAACCGCGAAGACTTTGTCTTTCGCGGGCCGAGCGTGCGGCGATTGTCGGCCGAGCAGTTCGTCGACGCGGTGGCGGACGTCTCGGGCGTCGAGTACGCCGCGGCCGCGGCCAAGCCTGCAGCGCCGGCGGCCGCCCGAGCCGGCGCGCGGGCGGCGCTAGTCAACGCCGACCCGCTATTGATCGCGCTGGGACGATCGAATCGCGAACAAGTGGTGACCGACCGGCCGAAAGCGGCCACAACGCTGCAAGCCCTGGAGTTGACCAACGGCACGCCGCTGTCGACACTGTTGGAAAAGGGAGCCAAGAAGTGGAGCGAGGCGTCGAGCGATCCGGCGGGGCTGGTTGATCGGATCTACCGCCGGGCCCTGCTCCGCTCGCCGACCGCGGAAGAACAAAGACTGGCCCTGGAATTGCTTGGCCCGAAGGCCACGCCGGATGGGGTCGAAGACCTGTTGTGGGCGATCGTCATGCTGGGCGAATTCCAACTTATCTATTGAGCCCTATTTGAGGCAGCCGTCATGAATCCTCGGACTCGGACATCGAGTTGGAACCGCCGCGAGTTTTTGCGTACGGCCGGCGCGGCTACGCTGTCGGCGCTGGCGGCCGGCGAAGCGCGGCAGATTCTGGCCGCCGAGGAAGCGCCGATTCGTCCGACGGCCGACACCGTGATCGTGCTGTGGATGGGGGGCGGCATGGCGGCCACCGAAACGTTCGATCCGAAGCGGTACACGCCGTTCGAAGTGGGGCTCGAGTCGAATCGGGTGCTGAGCACGTTCCCGGCGATCGACACGGCGGTCGACAACATCAAGATTTCGCAGGGGCTGGAGCGCACGGCCAAGGTGATGGATCGCGGCACGCTCGTTCGCTCGTACACGGCCGGCGACCTGGGCTTCATCCTGCATTCGCGACATCAATATCACTGGCACACCGGCTATGCGCCGCCGCAAACGGTGGCGGCGCCGCACATTGGTGCGGTGATTGCGCGCACGCTGGGGCCGGTGAATCCGGCCGTGCCGGCGTTCATCGACATCGGCCAGCGATTCGATGTGGGCGAAGGCGAAGAGCTGAAGGCGTTTCACCAGGCGGGCTTCCTGGGCAGCGAATATGGCCCGTTCTTGATTCCGCAGGCCGACCAGGCGATGGCCAGCGTTCGCCCGCCGCACGGCATGGGCCCGGCGCGGTTCGAAAACCGCTACCAGTTCTACAAGAAGCTGGCCGCAGCCAGCCCGATCGGCCAGCTCGGCAGCGATTATCAAAAGGAGTCGCTCGTGCGCTCGCTGGACG
This sequence comes from uncultured Planctomycetia bacterium, assembly GCA_963801675.1. Taxonomy (GTDB): domain Bacteria; phylum Planctomycetota; class Planctomycetia; order Pirellulales; family PALSA-1355; genus PALSA-1355. The sequence continues at coordinate 3,306,539 of CAWDFN010000001.1, read as the reverse complement.
AGGCCCACCGGCTGCTCAGTTCGCCCGCCGCCAAGGCGTTCGACTTGAGCCTGGAGCCGAAGGATAGTTACGACCGCTACAACACGGGCCAGTTCGGCCTGGGCTGCCTGCTGGCTCGCCGACTGACCGAAGTCGGGGCGCGGTTCATCGAAGTCACCACCGAATACATTCCGTTCATGAATTGGGACACGCACGACAACGGGCACACGCGACTGACCGATTTGAAGGCCATGATCGACCCCCCGCTGTCACAGCTGGTGCTCGACCTGGAAGCGCGAGGGCTGTTGAATCGCACGCTGATCGTCCTGGCCAGCGAATTCAGCCGCGACATGATGATCGAGGGCCGGCCGGATCAGACGGTGAAGGACCAGGTCGAGGTGCCCAACGTGATCCGGGAGCTGAAATACTACGGCATGCACCGGCATTTCACGGAGGCCGGCGGCGTGCTGCTGTTCGGCGGCGGCATGAAGCGGGGCTATTTGCACGGCCGCACCGCCGACGAGCGGCCCTGCAAGACGATCGAAGGTCGCGTGGTGATCGAAGATTTGCACGCCACGATTTACCGCGCGATGGGCATTTCGCCCAAGCTGGCCTACGAGATCGAGCGCCGCCCGTTCTACGTCACCCGCGACGGGCTCGGCAAGCCGGTTGGCGAGGTGTTCGGATAGAAAGGATGAAGGCGGAAGGATGAAGGATGAAGTACGAAGTTTTGGACGTTGAACGTGGTGACAGCGTGCAATAATTCACGCCGGCACTGTCGCCGTAGTGCGTATTCCTGTTTCATCCTTCATCCTTCCGCCTTCATCCTTCCGACTACGGCATGTCGCAATCATACATGCGGTAGGTCTTGTCGAGCCTGGCGCCCCCTTTTTCGAGGCTGCCGCGCGAGAGCGTGTTGGTTTCCAGCACCCAGGAAAACTCGGCCTCCTGGATGCCCCAGCGCTGCATCGGCTCGATCAGGCTGCCCAACAGCACCACGCCCAACCCCCAGCGCTGATATTCAGGCACGACGTTGATGCTGAGCACGCGCAGCTTCTTGATCGACTGCCGGTTGCGCAGCAGGTGGATGAATCCAAAGGGAAACAAGCGGCCATTGATGCGCTTGATGCGCGGATTGTAATCGAGCAAGCCCAGGCACGCGCCGATCGGCACGCCGTCGACTTCGGCGACGAGGCTCAACTCGGGCATGAGCAGGTATTTGAGGCCGGCGCTCAGCTCCTTGATCTCGGCAGCCGACAACGGCACGAACCCCCACATGCCGGCCATCGATTCGTTGTACACGCGCAAGAACATTTGCACTTCTTGCGTGAACAGCTTGCGGTTCATGATGCGCACTTTGACGTCGAAGCGATCCTTGGCCGCTTGCCAGATGAAGAACAGCTTCTTGTCGAGTTTGGAGACCATGTCGATGTGGCCCCAATACGCGTACATGTCCTGGTTCTTTTTGAATCCCCAGCTCTCGACCAGCTTGCCGTAGTAGGGCTTGTTGTAGGTCATCATGAAAGTCGGGGGCGCGTGGAACCCCTCGACAAGCAGCCCGCACTCGTAGTTCATCGAGGGGTTGGTCGGACCGCGAATGGCGCGCATTCCGCGCTGGGCCAGCCACTGCCGGACCGAGTCGAGCAGGGCGTCGGCGACTTGCTGGTCGTCGACCGACTCGAAGAAGCCGAAAAAACCTCGCTTTTCGTTCGCGCGGCGATTGTGCGCGTGATTGACGATCGCGGCCACGCGGCCGCAAACCTGGCCGTCGCGGGTGGCCAAAAAAGTCTGGATTTCGGCGTCGTCGTAAAACGGATGATGGCCGTAGCCCAGCAACTTCCAGTGATCCATCAACAGCGGGGGAACCCAGTTGGGATCGCCCTCGTACAACTTCCAGGGGAAATTGACAAATTGCTTCCGCTGCTTGCGCGAGTCGACCGGCTTGACGACGAGACTTGACATGCTTACCTGAGAATTGCGACTCGGGCTGAAAATCTCCAGCGAGCCCCCTGTCAAAGTGGGCTCACTCTATCGGTGCTTCCGAGGAGCGTCAAGTTCGACGGCCGCCCTCGCGGCGATGATTTGGGTAAGTGAAACGGTTGCGGCGAGTTTGATGACGGGTGCTTTTTGCGCAATAATTTGAAAGAACTTTACGAGGTGCTAAACTAAAGTTGGGTCAGCCCTCAGGCTGCGCGCTCTCGACGGTGAGACCGTCGCAAGTGCCTGCCGCTGCCGGGCAACAGGAGTGCACGAGGGTCACCCGTGGAAGCCGCGTCAATGAACCCCCGCGGCGAATAGCGAGCGAGCAATCAGGATGGCAAACAGGATCGAGGAGATGCAGGCGGCGCCGCTCGATGTCGAGCAGCTCGGGTTCGAGGGCACCGTCGAGGCGCTGCGAAAGCTGCTGGCGGAGCGGTTCGGCATGCCGCCCGACGAAGGCGGGGCGAGCGACCTTCCCTTGTTTTCCATCGGCGTCGGCCTGACGTCGCTGGAAGGCATCGAGTTCTTGTGCGAGATCGAAAAGCAGTTCGGTTTGCGCATCAAGGACCTGGACTGGTGGGTGTACGAAACGCCGACGCTGGCCGCCGTGGCCCACTATCTGGTCGAGCTGGCCAAGCAAAAGCCCCCCGCCGCGTAATCGCCGGGGCCGAGGCAGTGGCACGACTGCGCGCTTAAACCTTGTCGGCAAACAGGGTCTTGTAGTGGCGATACCAATCGCTCTGAAAACGTTCGTCGGGGTCGTACTTTTTCTTCAACCGCAGAAAATCGACGAACTGAGGGTAGCAGGTCTCGATCTGATTGCGGGCGGCCCAACGATGGTAGGTCAGGTAGTACCGGCCTCGGTGTTGGATTGCCCGGTCGATGATGCGGCGAAAGTCTTCGGCCGCCTTTCGTTTGCCCTGGTCCGTGTGCATGACGTGGAGGTTGCAGACAATGCAGACCGAGGGCTCCTTGGCCCATGCGAGAAACGTCTCGCTGTCTTTCTCAATGAAGCGGATCGTGCCATAAGTCATGTCGACCTTGTGTTCCAGGAAGTCGCTGCGCACCTGGGCCATGAAGGGCAAGAATGCGTCCCTCGTCACGTAGACCTCGGTAATCATTTCCGTGCCGCGCAGGGCGTCGACCGCCTCGCGGTATGCGTCGAAATTCCCGGCCAGCTGGTGCGTATCCGACCAGTAGACTTGTCCCGACGTGCTGAGGTAATAACGGGAATACACTTCGTAGGCTTTTCTTTTGTCGGTGCGCGCCAGGTTGTAGAGCTCGGCCCAGTCTTTGTTCGAGAGCTGTTTCTGGTCCTCGCGAATCGGCGCCGTGGCGTCGACAGGCCGGTAACAGGCGAGAACGCCCGCGTGCGAATCGGCATCGGTGTCCAGATCAGTCGAGTATTGGCAGTCGCCGTACACGAACCCACCCTGAATGCGGGCGTCGATCGCGGGAAGCAGGTCTTTAACGGCAATGATCTCCACGATGCGTTCGACCTTGGTGCGCGGCACCAGTCGCAAATTCACCTGGGCGATAACTCCGAAGAGACCATAGCCGCCGATGGCCAGTGCAAACAATTCCGAGTTTTCGCGCCGACTGCATACGTGCGCCTTACCATCTGCGTCGACGAGCACGATGGACTCCACGTCGCTGACGATTGGCGGGAATCGCAATCCACGTCCGTGAACGTTGGCGGCCAGCGAGCCTCCCAGGCTGACGCGATCGACGCCGGTTTGCTTTTCGCGAATGGCCCATGCCTCCCTCTGCCCTGCCTGCTCGCTATTGAGGTGGTCGATCAATTCCGGCCATTCCATTCCCGCCTGGACCTCGATGTGCCCATTGGCCTTGTCAAAGTGAACGACGCGATTGAACTTTTTCATGTCGAGCAAGATTGTATCGCGGCCAAATTGCTGGCCTCCCATCGCATGCCGGCCTCCAGCCACGCTGACAGCCCGCCCTTCGCGCTGGGCATCGCGCAAGGCCGACTGAATGGCGTCGACGGACCTGGGTTGAACAATCCGGCGCACCAGCGTGGCGTTCAATTGGGACTGTACGTCATTCACTTCAATTCCGGGCAGCTCGTCCGCCCGGGCGTAAAGTGCGTGTGTTGGCAGCGCGATTGCCGCGCCCCACTGGGTCGCCTTCTTGACGAATTCACGGCGCGTGGGCATGAGAATCTCCTTGAGCTGTTGTCAATGTTTGGCTCCTCCCGAGTCCTTCTTCGGCCTCAACCAGCCACTGCGCACCCAGGAAAAGTTGTAAAATCGCGATCCCCTGCAGTAGGTGATAAAGCGCGTTGTGACTGAAGTAGATCGGGTGAATGCCGACGCGAAGCTGCTGCAAGGGGGCGGCGATCAAGATCAGCGCGGGACCGGCCGCGGCCAGTGACACCCTCCACTGCTGCTGACGTCGACTGGTGAATCCGAGGGCCAGCAGCATAAAACAGATCGCCGGAAGATTGTCCGCAATGCCGACCCAAAACGCCTGGGACCAAAAAAGCACGACGCCACAATGCAACGCAAATTGGGCGCTGGCGGCAACCAATATCCACCGTGTTATTTTGGGCGAGAAGAGTAGCTTGGCGCCAATCGCCCACATCGAGAGCGCCGTTACGCCCATGACGATCAACGTTGTCCGCCAAAGAATCATGTATGCCAGGGTTTCTTCGTCGAGGAAGAATCCGTGGACCATGCCGCCGCAAAGCGAAGCGGCACTAACTGATGCAAAGAACAGCATGAATGCCAGCCGCAGCCCACCGGGTCGGCCATGGCGACGAACGAGGAGAACGAGAAACAGCAGGCCCTCGGCGGCCACTGCGAAATCGCTCAGAGTGACGTCCGGTTCCGTCATGGTTGGCTCGCTTCCGTTCCTGAGCCATTGGACGACGCATCCGCCGCCGAGGTCACGTGATTTTGTGCATGCCGTCGAGCACCGCCACTCTAAGGACCTGCCAGTGCGGTACTTCCGGTCGACCGATTAATTCTTGACGTCCATCGCATGAGCGGACCCCGAAGCCAGCTAGACAAAACGCAAGCGAGGGCAACGATTACGTGCCCTCGCTCGCGGTTCGGATTCGGTGGCGCGTGCGCGGCACGCACCGATCGGGTGGCTCAGTTGGCCCGGGCCGATTCGGCCAGCGGGGATTCGCTTGTGGCGGTGTCTTGCGCCGGGGCCGCCTCGAAGCCGGGCGAGGCGGTCCACTGCGGCTCGCGGCGCTCGTTCATCGTGCGGATCACCTGCCGCAGTTCTGTGGCGCTCATGTGCCGCACGTTGCCCAACTCGGACAGCGGCTGGAGGCTGCGCATCGCGCGGTTGAAGACCGGCTCGAAGGCCAGGATTTCGACGATCCAGTGCCGCATCTGGCGGAACGACTGGGCGACTTTCGCCAACTGGTCCTGCACGTCGCCCATCAGCTCGAGGTTTTCGGTGGCGCTGGCCAGGTTGCCGGTTTGCGACAGCGTGCGATCTTTCAAGTCGATCAGTTGGTCGACTCGCTCGCGAGCCAGGTCCAGGCCGGTGCCTTGATCATCCAATCGCTGGCGAATACCCATCAGGCTTTCCAGCGATTCTTGCGCCACGGCAGTGTTACTGCCGCGGCAAACCAGGTCGTCGGCCAGGTTGAGCAACTGATCGGTCGCTTCGCGGGCGTCGGCGACTTGCGGCGCAGCTTGGGCCAGTTGCGTTTGCACGCGGCCCCATTGCCGCACGATTTCATTCACGCTGGGCAGCGCTTCGCCGAGCGACACGAGCCAGGTCTTCAGGTCCACCAGCGACTGAAGCGTGGCGTGGGCATCGGCCAGGTCGTAGGCCTGATTTTGCGCCGTCCGCTTCAGCTCGACCAGTCCGCTCAAGCTTTGCTGGGCGGCCAGGTTCGATTCGCATTCCAGCGCCAGCCGCTGGTGCAGCGCGTCGATTTCGTCGAGGCTTGCGCCGGCGGCGTCGGTTTGCGGCGTCGAGTCCAACAACCGGGCCCGCAGCCGTTGCAGATCGTCGAGCGCGGCGTGGCTGTAGTCGGTCGTGTACTGCTGGCTGGCCAGCCGTGCCTCGAGTTGTTCCAGCGAACCCAACACTTCGGCGGCCTGCTCGATGCGGGGGGCGTTTTGCAGCAGCCCGTCTTGCAGCGTGGCCAGCTTTTCCATCACCTCCAGCGCCCGTTCGGCCCGATCGGTCTGCTGGTTGAGCCGTTCGTGCAGCAGCGAGATTTCGTTGAGCGATTGGCTGGCTTCGGCATTGCGCCGTCCCTGTTCGGTCAATCGGCCGAGCAGGCTGTTGGTGGCGGTCACGGTGCCCCGCTGACTGGCCAGGTCGTGCACGCTCGACTCGAGCAGCGATACTTGCTGTTGCATTTCGGCCAGCTCGCGCTGCGTCGGCCGGACGATGGCAAGATGGACGATCGCCAGGGCCAGGCCGGCCCCCACCGCGATCAACGTCCAGGGGGGAAGCTCGAAGCCCCATAATCGCACGCGATGCTCTGTGTCTGCCCAATTCGAATTTTCGCGAAAGCCTTGCAAGTGAAACCTCCTGGAAGTAGATCACCTGGCGTAATGGGTTATGCAACCGACGTCTCTTTGCGTATCGGACAAGCGACCGCGACCGGTCAAGGTTTTCCAAGGTCCGCAGTCCAACGCAAAAACCCCGGGGAATCGGCGCCATGCGCAGGCTTTACCTGACCGGGCGCGCGAGCGAACGCGGGCGAACGCGGGACGAGTGACAACGGGCGAAGGCCGTTGCCGGGTAGAAGAACCGCCAGAAATGCGCCACGAGCGGCCGTTTTTGGCCCAAGGTTCTCACGGCGCCCGGGCAATTTCCGCGGCACATCGTCAGCCGGGCCGAGGTGGTGTTCCCCGGCCCGGCGACGCGTGACGCTGCGCAAAACTCAGTGTCAGTTCGACTAGTTCTCGTACGGAGCGCTGTCGGCCGGAGTCAGGTTCTCGGTGTCCGGGGCTCCGTTGAGCGGGACCAGGGTCACCTTCTTGCCGTTGAGTTCGCAATGCAGCAAGTCGATGCGGCGAACGCGGCGGTTGTCGTAGGTGTGAAAGAAAAAGGCCCGGTTTTTGGTGTCGCTGGCCGCGGTCCATTGGGTGTATTCGTAGCCCACCTTGCCCTGCTCTTCGGCCCGCACGGCGCCCAGCGGAATGTCAAACGAATCGAGCACGTGGAAGGCCTGCCGCACGGTGTCGTCGCCCGTGGCGCCCGGCAGCGATGCCTGGCTTAGAGCCACGGCTCGCACGAAGCGCGACGGCGGCGTGAAGTCGCCCGGCAGTCCGAGCATGCCGCTGCCCTGGCCCAACTGTCCGAGCTTGATTCCGTCCAGGTCGACCGTCGGCACGTTGACGGCCGTCAGGTTGACGTAGTTGCGCAGGTTCGTGACGTGCCAGTCGAACGTGGGCGAGTTGGTGATCACGCCGATCGGATTGTCGTACACGTTCAATTCGCCGCGGACGTACTCGATGACCAGAGATTTGCCGGTCTCGTCGGTCACGGTGTAGTGCACCGGCGGGGCGAACTTCCAGGCGGCGAACTCGACGTTGCCGACCTTGATCTGCGGCAGGGCCGTGCGGACGTCCTCGACGGTCGCGAAGTTCGTCAGAATCCACGTCACCAGTTCCCACGGACCCAGCGACTTCGACTCTTCTTCCGGCGTCACGGTCTGATACTGGGCGTAGCTGGGAAAGTAGAAGATCCCGGCGGCCAGGCCCTTTTCGTTGAGTCCGTCGACGAGCACTTCCTGGCCGGCACCGTTCATGCCCACCGCGGCGTACTTCGCCTTCCAGCTCAGGCCCGGCTTTCCCGAGGCGGTCGTGCCGGTGAAGGCAAACTGATGCGGGATGATGATCGGGCGGGAATTCATTTCGATGCCGTACTCCATCGTGCGCATAAACGACCGACCCATCCTGGGCCTGCAAGCGAATACCCGTGCAAGCCGCGGCGCGGCCTGCCACGGCGAACAGGGCAGCCAAGGCCACCAGGGAAACGACGGAGTGATGGATTCGCGGATTCATTGGGTTTCTCCAGATTTCTTTTTCTAAAGGAGATTCGAGGCAGGTAGGAAACAATTGCGGAAGGCGGTTGGCTGGTTCGCGGCGCGTGTATCGACGCGCGAACAAGGCAGCCGTTGGCGCGACCCATGGCGGGGCACGAGGAGCGAGCGGAGCGAGCAACCGTTGAGAGCTGCACGCGCCGATGTCTTATCCAAGAATAGGCCAAGCCCTGGTCGGACAGGCCAGGTCGACTTACAGCGCGAATGTTCGTCGCTGCGACCGCTACACCCGCCACACGTTGCACAAGCGCCCGAAGCGACCGCGATGGGGCGATTCACGTTGGTGAGGCGCTGTGGACAAGCCGATTGCCGCCTGCTCCGGCTCCCGTGTCTGATTTCGTCAGCAGCTACGACGCGCTAAATTCAGCGACTTACGTGCCGAACGTCGCCCCTCGCGTCAGTAGGCAGGCGCGGTGACGGCTTCGTCATGTTCCGACGTTTTCCGTTTCCGTCCATGGGCGCGGACTTCCGCTATCAGCACTTCGTCGACAAGGGCTGCGTGCCCTGGAACCGCGTCAGGGCATCGCTCGACAATCAGGCGCTTTGCTTGGTCCGCATCCATCCCAGTCGCGAGCAGAAAAAGCCACAGGATGGTCGGCGAACGATTCTGGCCCGCGATGCAGTGCAGATAAAGTTTCGAGTCGGGTGCTGACATGGCTTCGTCGATGAAGTCCAAACAGCGCACTACCGACTCGATGGGAATGAGTGCAAGATCGACGACTGGCACCGCGACAACATCGCGAAACTCGGCTCTGCGCGCGGCCTCAGTCGTGTCGGCATCCGCGACGTTGAGAATATGGGTCACGCCCTGCTGGAGCAGCCACTCGCAACGACGTTCCGAGGCGAATTGTCCGATCGCGATGCGCTTGGTGATCCAAAAGACGCCTTGCTTGAGCCCAAGCTGGAGCTGGGGATGGACACTCACTGCCGGATGCTCCAAAAGTGCGGCGCTGCGAACGACCACGTGCATTATAGGCCCCGGCCCTCTTGTTCGCTTCACCGAGCGAACGGCCCAAGAAGGAAAGCCGATTGATTGTTTTTTGAACTGCGCCGACGACAGCGCGACAGAGCGAGACCGCGACTGCCGCGCGATCGAAGTTGCCCCGAAGGTCGATCGCGCAATAACACGCAACCTCGGCGGACCGAGCGCCGCCCACCCTTTCGCACGCCCGCGCAACGTGCTACAGTGAAACCCCTTCGAGGCTGTAGCTCAGTTGGTAGAGCAACGGACTTTTAATCCGTAGGTCCTGGGTTCAAGTCCCAGCAGCCTCATCGCTTTTTCCCGTGTTTTTCCGGTGTTTTTGAAAAATGGGTGAGCCGGGGTTTCCAGAATTTCGCACCCATTTTCACGATTTACAGGGAATTTCGCACCGGATAACGCACCCGGAACGCCGTTGAGCAAATATCTTGGCTTGCAATGAGGGGCCAGTCGGCGGGAGAATCCGAAGTGACTCGTCTCCCGATCATTGCCTCTCCCAAAAATCTCTCCGCGTCTTTCGCCATAGATGACCCGGTGCGGCCACACCACCTGCCCGCAACACAGTCGCACGCCTCAAAGTAGACATCTGCATCGTTCACAACGGCGGTGTCACGACCGAGTATTCACTTCAATCAGGGCCCGATCGCCACGCTCTGCCATCGCGTGAACGCGGTTATCATTTGTATTCTGACTTCGTGTTTTTCAACGGCCAGCTGCCCGATGGAAGCATTGCCGACCGAAATTACGTGTGGTTTTCTGCCTGGTGCCTGGCAAATCTGAATTGCTTTTACGCCGCCGCATTTCTTACCGCTAATCCGTCGCTTTGATAATGGAATCGTGTATCAGGCCCGATAAGCTGACTATCACCCGACAATTGCCCTAGTTCCGGTGCATAGCAAGCGACCCCTTGCGACGAGATAGGCAATCTAAGACGAATGCATACTTTAAGTGACCTCTTTCGATTGCGGCGGAATTTGACGCATAGTGGCATTCAAAATTGGCGACACCGCATTTGTCCAGCGTGGTCGAGCTGAAGGTCCTGGGGACCAGAAATGCGGTGCGCGTTTGCCTTAGAGGGTGAAGCAACATAAAATAACTACACACCTTGACGTTGCATCGACTGATTTTCCCACCTGTGTTCCTATTGGGCGGAACGGAGTCGCCGCCTCCAGCACTCCCTGGGCGACAAACGACGGATTGGATGCTCGCCCCATGCCGCGGGGCCAGTCGATGTCCACCGTCTTCTCCGGTTTGGCTCAGCAGGCGAGCAAGTCCTTCACCGACTGGGCATTAGAAAGACGTAACATAGCTCGTAGACTTCAGAGGACCGAGCTAGCCACGATCCTAAACGCCGAGGGAAGTAAAGAAGAAAGTCCAGGGCTGTGGAAGCCCTTTCTGAATGGTGGCGATTTTCATGTGGTTGATCGCCAAAAGCGCGACCATCAGTTGCCGGGCGCAGCCTGTGGCCTTGCCAACCTACTCCTCGCGGTGGTCGTTGTCCCGTTTCCTGCCGTAGTCGGTACGCTCACCCGGCATTTCACTGAAGCGTGGGGCCACTGCATTAAAGCTCCCGACCGCCTATGCATACGAATCCGTGGCGGAGCCTTTCATTTCTACAAAGATGACGTATTTCATAACGGCTGGCTGCCGCTGATAACCCAGAGCGACGCCAATCTAGACTTTGTGCAGGGCCAGCTTGCTCAAATCGCCCTTCCGCAGTTGGGCACGGAAGTTTTCCGACATCTGGAAAAGGCCCGCCGCGATCTGTTCAAACGCCCGCACGAAGATGACGAAACGAACGCTGCTCGACGATTTGCCGGGGCATACCGGTACGCTGCCGTCTCAGCGACAGAGGAAACCTATCGAATGAGCATCGATGCCGATCAGGTTTTCTTCGACAGCGGCATTACAACTGAAGAGATGACGAAGGATGCTTGGCTAATTACTCACGAATTGGCAACGTCGTAAACCCATCGCGGGACAGGTCGTACAATTGCGTTCTTCGTGGTACTGGCGATCGCTTGAAAGAGGGCGCGTACCTGGCCTTCGTCCGGAATATTTTCGATCGTAACCGGCCGACCTTCGTCATCTATCAGCGGGATGCGAGCTGCCAAAGCCGAATTAAGTGACTCGACCTGGGCACTTAGCTCGGGCGACGGAATTGTGTCTCCGTTGAGAACAATCCTCGGAGGCCGAGTCTCGGAAACGACGATTGAGAAAAGCGGAACGTAGACGTTCCCCACGCTGTGCTGCACAATGCAACCCTCCTTTTCAGGGTCAGCATCGTCGCGAATCTCGCATTCTGTCGACAATTTATCGATTGCTATGCTTTGCAGGATTCGTCCCCAAAGCCGTCGCATTCTGCCAAGCTTGGCACCTACTTCGGTTGGCACTGCTAGCAATTCTGCGAGCTCTTTGCAGTCGTCAGCTGCGGAAGTGACTTCTCTGGCCGATTTTCCGTTTCGGGGAGCCAAGGTAGTTGCTCGGGGAGATACCGTTCGTCTAACTCCCATTGTATGCCTCCTTCAACAATAGAATAGCTTGACAAAGCGGTAAAAGAGACGGTTTGACGATCGACCAGTTGCGCAGCTCGCTGCCAGGTCAGTTCATTTGATCGTGGAATTCACGCTTGTAAAGAGCCCTGACAAACAGGGTTCGTGGTCGGGATAGCCGAATATTGCCCTTCGATGCTCTTCCCAAAGCAATGGCCCGACCTATTCTTCGCCAGATTCGGGCTACGAATGCCGCGTAATTCGCACCCTTATGAACCAAAGAGAGCCGCCGAAACTGCATGTCCCACCAAGCTTTGGGGTTCGGCGACTCCGAAGTTTGTGCTTGATTCACCTACAGAAGAGACCGCCAGCTGGTGAAAGCCAACTTCGAGCTCATGCCAGCATCGACTGCGGTGTTGCGCAAAATACAACTGCTGCACAGCTGACGATTCCTGAAGCGTCCCAGAATTGTGCTTGTCCAGACGATTGCTGGATCGCACACCCCCCTGAATGTCCCGCCAAACAAGAATCTCGACTTGCCATTTAGCGTCGGTTAGCGGGACAATCCGACGCGACTCAACCCCACCAATTGACCGCGACGTTGTGCTTGCGAAGCCATGCTTCAACGTCGATGCCGACAAGCTTAATGCCGGAATCGCCGTTGACTTGCTCCAATGGCGCGAAGTCTCCCCAGCGATGGCGTCAAGTTGCTCGCGCGTCACGATTGCCTTGTGCTCGGGCAGGTCGATGATTCGGGCGATTCGATGCGGCCGGTCTTCGATATGGTCCCCTTTGGCTGCCAGGGTGCCCGGCAACTTGACGATGCGCGCCGCATTGTGAACGGACTTGTCCACGGTCACGGCATCGTCATCCCACTTTGCCGCGAGAGCGTTCAAGACCGCTTTGACCAGCGCATTGGCCGCCTTGTCATTCTTCAAGTCGATGCGATATATGAGATGGGCACCGTTGCCCGAATTGTTGAACAGCGGATCGGGCCAACCCAAATCGCGCAGGCATTGTCGGCATTCGATTGCCCGATTCAGTGCGGCTTGATGCTCGGCATCGGTTGCTGAGATTCCAGACCGACGCTTAGGGTCAAAATCTAGCAGCAAGAATCGACGGCAAAGAATATCCTTGTCGGTCGTAGAATGCTCGGCGTAGGGCTTTGCACGGTTCGCAGCAAGGGCGAGCAAGTCGGGCTGAACCGGATTCAACGTAAAGTAGACACCTTCCGCTTTCCCGCTCCAAAACTCAGCGGCATCGACCATCGCGGCTTGATTCTCAAAATCAAAGTAACCTGATACCGTTCGTTGCTTTCCACAACGAAGTGCGCAGTTCCAGGACGGTTCGCGCTTCCATAAACCACTTCACGGCCTTCGCGATTTCGTCACGGTCAGCTTTGCAGTTGTCTCGCGTATCGAATTTTGGCTTGTCCATTGTTGATTTCTCAAAGTTGTTGATCTTGGTTGCGTTTGCGTTCCATTTCTTCCCATGTCTTTCGATCCGGGCACTTCGCCAGGAGCCATCGCTGAATCTCAGAATTTCGCCAGCGAACGGAGCCGCCGACGCGAATAGGTAGCGGCAGTTTGCCAGCCGAATCGAGCCGCCAGACCGTGCGCTCGGATACGGCCAATAGGTCAGCCAATTGCTTGGCGGTTATAAGTCGATTTGACAAATCAGAGTGCGGGCTGCCCGACGATGGGTGCGGAGTATCGCGCATGGAGTTACGCCTTTGCAGGAAAGAATCGAGGGGGGAGAGAAGAATCAGGAAATCAGCGGATCAAGCAGATTCTTCAAATCGAGCAACGCAGAGATGCGTGCGCAGAATAGACAAATCGTGGCTTTGCAGCCGGCGGGCGGAGGCGAATTTGATATTCAAAATCAATCGCGGGTTCGCCAAGAAATCAAATCATTTCTCGTACTGTATCTCCTTTCTGTGAAACATGTTACAGCACCGTACTTGAATAATACAAGCTATATTTGGTTTGTCAAGTTGGACAGACAAAATTCTTGTCCCATGTCCTACTGCGTCCTATGAGAATTGACTTCATCGGCCGGTTTCGCCCAAACTCAACGCGCCGGCCAGGAAGGCGTCACCGCAGTTTTTGCGGGGAGCGGTGGACGGCGGCATAAAGGAGTCCGCTAATGAACACTACATTTCGTCTCGCCACAGCGTTCGTATTCGCACTCGCCTTGACCACCCACTGCCCAGCGGCGAGCTACAGCGTCACCGATTTGGGAACTCTCGGCGGCACGAGCAGCTATGCATATGGGATCAACGCCAGCGGCCAAGTTGTGGGCGAAGCTTACAAGGCCGGCGACGCCGCCCGGCACGCATTTTCGTACAGTAGTGGCAGCGGAATGACAGACTTGGGAACGCTCGGCGGCACGCGGAGTCGTGCGGATGGGATCAACTCCAGCGGCCAAGTAGTGGGCATGTCTTATACGGCCGGTGACGCTGGCTTCCACGCATTTTTGTACGGCAGTGGCGGCGGAATGACCGATTTGGGAACGCTCGGAGGCTCGACCAGCTACGCGTTTGGGATCAACACCAGCGGCCAAGTGGTGGGCGGCGCCCACACAGCCGGTGACGCCGGCTTCCATGCGTTTTTGTACATTGGCGGCAGCGGGATGACCGATTTGGGAACACTCGGCGGCAACGTCAGCTTTGCGACTAGGATCAACGATAGTGGCCAAGTAACGGGCTGGTCTTCTCTAGCCGGCGATGTCGAAGTTCATGCGTTCTTGTACAGTAGTGGCAGCGGGATGACCGATTTGGGAGCACTTGGCGGAACGTACAGCTCTGCGTATGGGATCAACTCCAGCGGCCAAGTAGTTGGCTACTTTTATTCGGCCGGCATCGACTTCATCGGCCCGTCGCACGCGTTTCTGTACAGTAGCGGCAGCGGGATGACCGATTTGGGCACCCTCGGCGGCACGAACAGTTATGCGTATGGGATCAACTCCAACGGCCAAGTAACGGGCGAATCTTACACAGCCGGTGACGCCACCACGCACGCGTTTTTGTACAGCGGTAGCAGCGGGATGACCGACTTGAACGCTCTGCTTAATCCGCTATCAGGCTGGACTCTGCAAAATGCATTCGCCATCAATGACAACGGGCAGATCGTGGGGTATGGAGTCATCGGTGGGGAACAGCACGCATTCCTGATGACCCCCGTTCCCGAGCCAAGCAGCGTCGTGCTAGCCGCTTTCGGGCTCGTCGTTCTGGCGGGTTACGGCTGGCGGCGCAGTTCGGTAGTTCGCAGTCGCCGAGTGAGGGCACAGGTAGTTGCCACGTCAAAGGTTTCGCATAAACGGATGATTTCGTAACAAGGATGCCCGGAATTGCCCCCACGTCGCCTTGATTCTGAAAAATCAAATCACTGTCAAAATCTGCTTCTCTCTCATTCGATGGGGCATAGAATTTGCCTTTCGAGCGGCGTCACCTTGCAAATTCGATTCGACCCCACCCCCGTTGTCGGATTCGCAGCCGCCCATCGGTAACGATCGAATCGCGATTGATAAACCGAACCGCTGCAAGTGGCGTACTGTCTGGCATTTGCCGGTTGTGCGATTGTGACCTAGCCTTTTGGGGAGCGACTTCCAAGGTCCAGAACTTTCCCGTTTCAGACGCATTACTTCAGCAACCCGAAGCGAAACGGGAGCGGAGAAATGAGGAATGCCAAACACATCGCCACGAATGATGATCGAAAGGGTTGGCGTGGGCGTGCTGCTGGTCAGCGTCCTTTGTGCCACGGCGGCGTCCGCACAAGGCCCCGTGATGTACTACAATCCGTTCGTGCGGCAGCGGCACGACTCGCAGCAAAATGATTCATGCGATGCCACGCCGTCGGCCTCCGTCGTGGCAGAGGCCGTAACTGAGCAAGATCGCGTGCAAGGCAAGTTCGACACAGCAACCGCCGAGTTGCAAACGTTGTTCACAACCCTGGTCGGCACTGCGAAGGCACACACAATCACCAAGGACGAGTTCGCCAATGGCATTATCAATGTCGCGCTAATGCAAATCGAACTCAACAAGAAAATCGAAGCGTATAATCGACAGCACCCCACGCAGACTGTAGTAATCGACGCTCGCCACACATGGTATGAAAATGTCGATCATATCGTCAGCGAAGTGATCCCAAGGCGATAACCGACACGTCGCCCAACTAAACTACACGCCTACCAACGCCAACATCGCTCGTTTGATCGGCTCGGGAAGGCTTGGCCAAGCTGCCACGATCTGGGTCAAGCCTGAGTCCGATTCCGAGGCGGTTGCCACCGATTGTCGACAGTTAGTGCAAGCCTGAGTGCAAGCCGGCAATTGACCATCACCTAAAGTGCTTGTAGCATTGGCGGTTGTGGCATCGACCGGCGGGACTTTTAATCCGTAGGTCTTGGGTTCAAGTCCCAACAGCCTCACTGCTTTGCAAAGTGGGCCGAGCGCCTGTTGAAGTATTGTAGCTGGCCTCTGTGAGGCCGGAATTCCCACGACGATTCCGGGGTCAAAGACCCCGGCTACAGAATGCTTCAACAGTCTGCTAGCCGACGATCATGCCGCGGATCGGGTCGCATCGGCCGGCCGACAGCATGGCCCTCAGTCGCCGGCGGTCTTCGTCTCAGTCGGCTGCCAGTTCGGATCGGTCAGCCAACTGGACGCTGCGGCTTCGCCAATCGGCCACGACGAGTTCTGCATGCCTTGGTACTTGGACTGTTCCAGCCCGTAGGTGGCTTGGAAGTTGGCCTGTTCCTTGTCCTTCGCGGCCTGGCTGTCGGCGCCGGCCAGCGCCGATTGCAGGCGGCGTCGTTGCCAGGCCTTGATTTCGCGATCGTGCCGGCGGAAATCGTTCAGGTCGCGATCGAAGCCGCCGCCGTGCTCGAATTTCTGCCGGGCCAGTTCGCGCGACTTGAGCGCCTGAAGGATCGAGCTCTCGGCCTGCGCGACGTCGCGTCGGTGGTTGCCTCCGGCGCGGCCGGGGAAGTTGCCTTTGCCAAGCTGCGGCGGATCGCCGCCCAGTCCCCAGGGTTTGTCGCTTGAACGCCTGCGCTTGCTGTTTGACGGCGCTACGCCTTTGGATCCGAGCAGTCCGCCGCTGGGCGCCTTCCAACGCGACGGGTTCGCCGGCGACGTATTGCGGCTCACGCCGCCGCCCAGCCGCGGCGTCGGGGTGTTCGAACGCACCGTGGATCGATTCGGCGGACCGGAATTGCGGGGCAGCGGATTCGTTGCTCGCGGGCCGGCGCCGCGGCCCGAGCTGTCGCCCCGGCCAAGCCCCGGATGTCCTTCAGGTGTTCCCGCGACAAACCCGCCGTTGGGCTTTTGCGGACGGCCGGCCACTGCCGGCGTCGTGGTCGAACCGAGAACCATGCCGAGACCGGCGGCGGTCAGCATGCCAGCCCAATGACTCAAGCGCGTCATCATGGACTCCTTGCTGCCAGGCAGCACAATAGATGTCGATCAAGGATGTGCTTCGAACAGAAGTGCCGGACCGGCAAGGTCCGTATCGAAAATGTAGTTCAAATTCATGGCCGCGGCGCGTTGAAACGCGTGTTGAAAAAAGAGAACATGCTGCCGGAAACCCGTGGAATTCTCGCGAGATTTCGCGACGCGGCTTGGCCCGCGCACGTGGTTATTGGGGCCGCGCGTACTAGGCGCGCGGTAACGAGTGATGGTTCGACATCACAATGCAGTCGCACGTGCGTATGCGCCACTTTCGGCAGCCCGCGCAAACTGATACAGTAAAACCCGTTCGGGCGTGTCGCTCAGTTGGTAGAGTAACGGACTTTTGGTCCGTAGGTGTTGGGTTCACGTCCCGACAGCCTCACTGTTGCAATCCGGCGCAACGCATTGCAATGCGTTGTCTATGCAGGCCACTTGCAATGGCTTGCGTTCCTTGCGCTCGACGTAAGTCCGGCTGTTGTCGCTGCACGCTGTTGCACCGAGCGATTGCGTATCGCACTCTGCGCGCTGCGCCTACCACCAGTGCACCGATCGGACGCAGCCGGGCGGGCTGGTTCACCCAATCGGAACACCTTCATCGCCAGCCGCAGACGCCTCGGCAGCGAAGACCAGGCGGCTCAGCGGCTCACGACCACAGCAGCGCCGACTGGGCCAAGGTAATCAGGCTCGCGCGGATCCGTTCAGCAAGCGCTGCCGATAGCGGCGCTGGTGCGGACTGCCCAGAAGCCTCGATCGGCAGTTTGCCGTCTTGAATCGCGCGTGACACGATGGCGAGCAGTGCGGCCGGGTCGTGGTTGCCGTCCAGATGACCCAGCACCAGCCGATCGAGCGGGCTAAGCTCAACCGTTTTGTGGCGCAGATTCGTGATCGTTTGGCCGGTGTGGGCCTGGAAGCGCGCCAACGGCAAGGCCCGCGGGTGATCGCTGGGCTGGGCGACGTAGGGCAACGGGCGCACGTGCAGAGACACCAAGCGCGACTGGTAGCACTTCAGGAGTTGCTCGGCCAACCGTCCGCGAGCGCTTGGGTCGTTGGGCTGGGGCGATTGCCCGCCGGCGAGCCGCTGGCAAACGTCGTGCCAGAGGGCCTCAAACGGCATCGCCGCCGGCCACGCGCCGACCAGCGCCACGAGTGCGGCCTTCAACGTTGGCAGGCTCGTGGAGATCGTGGCCTGGTCTTCGCGCAAAAACGCCTCCGGCGCGCTTGATCGTACGTCGGGCTGCGGCGAGACGTGACGCGTAAGCGCGGCCACGTACAGGCCGGTCAGGTTGCTTGCCGAGGCTCCTCCGCCCAACGAGCCTGCGCCATTTCCGCTTGTCGCGTGGCCCACAAGCGAACGGCGAAAGGTGCGGCCGACGAGGAAATCGACATACTGTCCGCGCCGCGCGGGGTCGGCCACCAATTGTTGCAAGGCCTGCTGCAACTCGGGCGAAAAATGGTCGGCGAGCTCCTCCAGCCACGGTTCGCCCAGATGTCGCAACTGGTAGCCGGCCATACGCTCGACAAACTGATGAAAGTAAAGCGGCAGGTTCACCTCTTCTAAAAAATCATGGAACACGTACGAGTCCCGCTGCGGGCGCAACCAATCGGCGATTTCTCGTACGGCCCGGCTATAGTCCGAGTCGATCTTGGAGAGCGTCCGAGCCAGCCCTTCGAGAAACGTGCGGGCCTTGCGAACGCGCGTTTGCGGGTCGGTGAACTGCCCCGCATGAAAGAGCATCATGTCGCGCACCATGCCTTGCGCATGCCAACCGGGATACGTGTTGTAGCTCAGGTAAGCCACACCTTGCGCGGTCAGATTGCGCGAGCAGATTTCGAGAATCTTGTCCTGCACCGGCGCGGGCACCCACGAAAAAGTGCCATGACAAATGATGTAGTCGAACCGGCCGAAGCTGTCGTCGATTTGCAGGATGTCCAGCTTGCGGAGCTCGATGTTGGACAAGCCGACCGCGTCGATCACGGCTTGCCCGCTGGCAATTTGGCGCGCCGACAAATCGACGCCCAAGAAGCGACTGCCGGGCAACGATTGGGCCATCGGAATCAAGTTCGCCCCGGTGGCGCATCCCAGTTCCAAGACCCGACACTGGTCGGGCTGCGCCGGCTGCATGCCCAGCAATGTCGCCGCCGTGGCTAAGGCATCGGGGTGCGTCTCTGCGTGGGACACGGTCTCGTACGGTATGTCATCGTAGCTGGCCTCCAAGCGATCCGGTTGAATGGCTGGGTCCATGCGCGTTTGAACGCTCTCTCGATCAGGACAGCCGAATGTGGATCCGACATTGCCCAGGGAAATAAGCCGGCGACGAAGCCCAGCTCGCGACAGCCCCGATTGTAACCGCGCGAGTTTCCAAAACGGGTTACGCAGGCCCAACTCGTCTGGAATCGAGACATGGAATGGGCATGGCCCAGGTAGCAATTTCGCGCGAGCCTCGACGACCTATAGAAAGTTGGGCTACCCACCATAAGATTTCTTGACCTTTCCAAATTTACCAAATACCCCTAACCGCTGCATCATTCGCTCTCTGCGTATTTTTACAGAGCGTTTGCAGGAAACGCTTCTGACTCGAACGATCTACCCCACCGACTGACCGTCGCCTAATCGAGACGGTCACACTCTTCGAAGTGTCGGGCGTTCGACCTTGGGGACGACGTCGTGGCTCCGCACTTCCGATCCTGCTCCCACCGAGTCTGTGGCTACCGACCTACTCCCAAGGGAATGAATTGATGTACGCATTGAAGTTTCACGGCGGCAAAGCCCTATTTGCATTGTGCATCGCAGTTTTGGCAACGCTTCTACCGGGTTAATTCGGTCAGGCCGATACGACTACCGATTTCTCGTGGGTCGGCCTGCTCGACGGGGGCCCTGTGCTTGGGCCTGTTTCGTCTCTTGCGACGGCAGGCGGCGTAACGCTGACGTTTTCGGCCACCGCAACCGGAACATTGGGCGGCGGCATTGCGCTTTCGCCGCAGAATATCGTCACGCCAGGGTTCGTGGCCGACGGGTCTTCATTGGCTTTTGGGACGGACGACCGTGCCAACCCGGTGTACACCTTTACATTCAGCGAGCCCGTCGAGAATCTGTCGTTTACCGATCGAAACCACGATATTGACGAAGACTTCATCCTGAGCGTCACTCCCACCAGCGTGACCTCCCCGCTGTTCGTCATTGGCAATCAGGTCGGTTCCGGCGTTAACGGCGTCAAAAGCTCCATCATTACCTTCGCGGGTCCCCTCACCACGTTTACGGTGACGAACGTCAATCAGGGCACCGGACTTGGGTACGCCTTCGACAATTTTGCCTTTGAAATTGCTCCGGAACCTGGGACCGCGATGTTGATGGCGTCAGGCTTGCTTGCGATCGTTGCACTACAAGCCCGCCAGCGCGGTTCGCTGCGTCGTCGCCCCACGAATCCTCAATGACGCGACCGGCAACGGTAGGGCTCCAACGATGCTTGCCGGTCTGCTCCCGGTGCTCGCAGCGTAGCACCTGTCAATTGAGGCGGTCGCCGTCTCCGTGCACCGCTCGTATGCGATCGCCCGGTCTCGGACAGGAGTGCAAGGCGCCGATTGCCCATCGACTAACTTGCTGTCAGAATAAGGGATTGCGTCATTGACCGGCGCGACTTGTAATCCGTAGTTCCTTGAGTTCACGTCTCAGTTAATTTGTTGGGGGCCTTCATGAGTTGGCGTGGCGGGATGGCGGTTGCGGTGTTTATGTTCGCGGCTTCGTACCCGGCCGCGGCCGACGAAGCGTCTGGCGGCTCGCCGGATGAGCAGGCGATTATCGCGACGTCCAAGGAATATGTCGCGGCGCTTGAGCGCGGCGACGGCAAGGCGTTGGCTGAGTTCTGGATGCCGCAAGGCGACGTCATCGACGACACGGGGCGGCTGTTCTCGGCTCAGGAGCTGATCGGGGAGGAAGCCAAGGCCGCCAAGGACGCGCCCAGGCCGCAAGTGAAACTCACGATCCGCTCGATCCGATTTTTGACCTCCGACGTGGCCCTCGAGGACGGCGCGTCGGAGGTGACCGCGCCGGCATCGAAAGCGCCGCCGCGCGCGGCCGGTTCAGCGCGATCTGGGTCAAGAGCGAAGGAAAATGGCGGCTGGCGAGCTTGCGCGAGGCGCGCGTCGAGGCGCCGAGCGGCGCCGCGGCCGTTGCCCAGCTCGATGGGATGATCGGCGAGTGGTCGGCGCAAGAAGGGGACGAGACGATCGAAGTTTCCGCCCATTGGAATTCGACCCAAACCTACCTGATGCGCGGACTTAAGATGGTCAAGGGCGGCAAGGTCGTGTTCAGCGGCTTGCAGCGGATCGGCTGGGATGCGACCTCGCAAAAGATCAAATCGTTCATGTACGATTCCGAGGGGGGCCGCAGCGAGGGCATTTGGACCAGACAGGGAGACTCCTGGACGGTCGAGGCGACCGGCGTCGCGCCCGACGGCAAGCGAACTTCGTCGACGAACACGTATACGCCCGACGGTCCGGACGGTCTGCTGTGGACCTCGACCTCGACCGGCACCGACGGCGAGTCCAAGACCGGCGTCAAAGTCAAGCTCGTCCGCAAGCAGCCGGTCCAGTAGCCAAGGCGAAACGACGAACAGCGGCGGGGAAAGTTTCCCGAATTGAGAAACGCTCAGCGTGGGAGCATGCGATGTCGACGCGAGAGAGAGCCCCGATTGCAGTTTTTATCATGCTGGCAAGCGCGCTATTGTGCGTTCGCGGCGCCGACGCTCAACAGCGCTCGCCCAAGCCGGCTGCCGGCCGGACTGCCGCGCCGTCGGCCGACGCGGCCAGCCGTTCGGAGATTATCAACGGCCAGCCTTGGCGTCGGACCACGACGGAGTTCAGGCATCGGCTCTCGCAGATGCCGATCTACGACGCGAAACAGCTCGACATGATGAAGTCCGCGCAGACTGCGAAAGTCGCCAAGATGTCCGCCGGCGAATTGCAAGCGATGCTCAACGACGTGGAAGCCAAGAATCAGATCCTGGCGAGCGAGCCGGCCCAGGATGCGATTGCCTGGCTGGGACAAATCTTTGCCGAATACACGCCCAAGGGGCTGGAAAAACAATTTGGTTTGAAGGGGGTGCCCAATTTCGCCGCGATGACTGCGCCGCAGTTGAGCGCGGAGATCATCAAGATTCAGAAGATGCAGGACGACTATGCCCGCAGCAACGCTGGGCGCGGATCGGCCTCGATCGCGCAAGGCAACCCGTGGGATCCTGGCGCGAAGGCGGCCCAACAGGCCTACGTCCAGGATCACGACTCGACGTCCACCAGTTATACTTCGCCGTACCGCAGCGCCCCGACCAGTAAGCCGTTTGCCGACGTCAAAACCGGGCCGGCCATCAGTTTTTCGGTGGGGACGTTCGGTGGATTCAGGATGAACTACAACACGGCCAGCTTTTAGACCCCCGTCCTCGTACCATCAGCCGCAGTGCCGAAACCGCACGATCGGCCAACACCAAGCCAGGAGAACCCCATGGGATCGAATCGCGCCGGAGCAAATCTGCATCGCAAACGCAAACGCCACATCAAGAACATGCGCACCCAGGACGAAGCGATTCTCCGCAAAGAAAAAGCCACTTCGAAGAAGAAATAGCGGCCCGCTATCAAGGACTTAGCAATGCACTCCAGGATCGACAACGATTCGCGCCGCGTCACGCGGCGCGGCTTGTTGAGGTTGGGGGGCGCGGGCTGGTTGATGCTGCATGCGGGCTCGGCGTTGGGGGCCCACGATGAATCGGCGGCTCTCGGGCTGGTCATTGGGCAGCCGGAGGGGGCCGCGGCGGGATTGCGCGTATTGGACGACGGCGGCAACGCGGTCGACGCGGCCGTCGCGGCGGCATCGGTGGCCGGCGTCGTTTCCATCTCCAACTGCGGCATCGGCGGGTACGGCGGGCACATGGTCATTGGATGGCCGGGCGGCAAAGCCACGGCGATCGATTTCAATTCCGCCGCGGCCGCGCGCGAAGACATGTACCCGCTCGACCCGCGCGGAAACGTGGTCGGCGCGGTCAATAGTCACGGCTGGCTGGCCGCGGGCGTGCCGGGAACGCTGGCCGGCTTGCAACTGGCGCTCGAGCGGTTCGGCACTCGGCCGCTATCGCGAATAATCGAACCGGCTATCGTGCTGGCGCGAGACGGTTTTCCGCTGAGCGGCGGACTGGCCAAGGCCATCGGCCGTTTTGCCCCGCAGTTTCAGCGCGACCCGGGATCGGCGCGGTTGTTCTTCGCCGACGGAAAGCCGCTCGCCGAGGGAGCGACGTATCGCAATCCGCTCTTGGCGGCAATGCTCGAAAAACTGGCCCGCGACAACTCGGTGGCCGACTTTTATCGCGGCGACGTCGCCCGGCACATTGCCCGCGAGTTCCGAAAAAACGGCGGGCTGGTGATCGAGCAAGACCTGGCCGACTACCGGGCCCGCGAAGTCGCGCCCTTGTCGCTCGCCTGGCGCGGCGCCACGATTCACACCGCGCCGCTGACCGCCGGCGGACTGAGCGTGCTCGCGGCATTGGCCACGCTCAAAGCGCTCGAATGGGAACAGTGGGACGCCGCCGACCCCAAAACGGCGCACGCCCGCATCGAAGCGATGCGCCTGGCATGGCACGACCGCTTGTCGCTGTTGGGCGATCCGGACGCTACCGACGTTCCGACAGCGCGGCTGCTTTCGGCCGACCATGCCGAACAGTCGGCGGCGCGCGTGCGCGAGGCGGTCCGCACGCGACGGATGATTCCGGGCACGACCGACGGGCGAGCGGCCAGCGGCACGATCCATTTGTCGGCGGTCGACAAGTCGGGCATGATGGTCGCAATCACGCTGACGCACGGCGAGGGATTTGGCGCGCAAGTGACGGTCGACGGACTGGGACTGATTCTGGGGCACGGCATGTCGCGTTTCGAGCCCAAGCCCGGGCACCCCAACTCGCCGCGCGGCGGACGCCGACCGCTCAATAACATGTGCCCGAGCCTGGTCTTTCGCGATGACACGCCAGTGGTGGCGATGGGCGCAACTGGCGGACGCCGGATTCCCAACACGATGTGCGACGTACTGGTTCACCTGGTCGGCCGCGGCCAATCGCTGGCCGACAGCGCCAATGCTCCCCGGCTGCACACCGAAGGGGCCGCCCAGCTGCAGCTGGCCAAGGGGTGGCCGGCCGCCGAGGCGGAGTATCTCAAAGCGGCCGGCTACACGATCGAACCCGGCAGCGGCGCCAATTTCAACGGCATCGCCCGCGACGCCGCCAGCGGCGCGCTGGTGCACGTGCCGTGAATGTTCCCACGAAGTGGGCCTACGCTGAATCGCCAGGCGACGTTTGAGCTTGGAGAGCTGGTCTCTTAAGCGGCCGCTCGTCGATCGCCGGCGACGGCGTGCCTTGGGTCGCCAGCAGCCTCAACGTTCGACGGCGATTGGTGCCAATCAGCGCGGCCATGCCGACCAAGACGATCGGCGCCGTGAACACCACCGGCCATGCGACCGGCGAGGTCGTCTGCGCGGCCGCCGCCAGGCCCAAACACGAGCCGCCGATCGCGCTGGCGCCGATTCGCACGAAGCCCCCGCGCTGCCAAATCGCCAGCGCGAAGCCATACAAAGCGCCGGCCACGGCACCGGCAATCAGCAGCCGAGGCAAGTCAATGGATGCGCCCTCGACAACGCGCACCGCGGCCGTGCGAACGCTGGCCAGGCCAATGGCCATGATGGCCATCACCAGCATCAACGTGGCAAGCGAGAAGCTGCGCGTCATGGCGGCCGAATGGGAGCGGGGTGTGCGGTTATTTCAACGCGCGCGATCAATCGCGTTCGATCAAATCAATATTGAACAATTTTCCGTCGGCGCGATTTCCAAGCTGTTGCCAGAGTTGCAGGTCGATGTTGTCGGCGATGAACTTCACGCTGCCATCGCCGAAGCCGATGAAGGCCCCGTTGACGTGTGGGCTGGCGAATCCGCCGACGCGCGTCAGCGCCGTCGACGCGTCGGCGGCCGCGCCCTCGGCCTTGAGAAGCAATGGACCGGACTGCGCCGCGGACTGCGTCTGTGGATCATTCAGCGCCAGCCCCGTGTTACGCAACGTTGCACGGGTTCCCGACATCCATCCCAAATCGCCCGCTTCCAACCGCTTTTCGCCCACGAAGATCGTATGCGAGGCGCCGTCGGTGATGTCCTCTCGGCGAACGCGGCTATTGAGAAACAGCACGCCGTGGTTGTCGGCGGCGATTGGCGCCTCGACGTCGTTGTGACAGCCCGCATAGCTGCTGGCGGCGCGCCCGTCGAGCGGTTCCGAGGGGCAAACGAAGATGCCCGGCGACAGCTTGCGCACCTCGGCGTTTGCCGAGTCGTAAACGCTGGCGGAAAAATCGATCAGCCGGTAGGCGTTTCCTTGGTCCAAGTAGGGTAACAGTTGAATCATCCAACCCTGATGCAGCCCGACGGGCTCCGAGCGAATCGGACCATCGGGGTTGACGACGCCTGCGGGAAGCGACTCGAAGGCGCTCTCGTAGTTTTGCATGGCCATCATAATCTGCGCCATGTTCATCCGGCAGCTCGTGCGGCGGCCGACCTCGCGGCTGGCCTGCACGGCGGGAATGGCCATGGCCACCATCACGCCGATAATCGCGATCACGACCAGCAACTCGACCAAGGTGAAACCGCGCGGGGACTTGTTTTTCATGATGCCTCTCCCGATTGGGGCGTAACGCCCGCTGTTGGCAGAACGATCGTGTTTTCTCGGCTTCGCCGCGTCCGGGCCGTACCCTGCGGGGGAAAATCGGCCTCGACCCTCACCCGGCGGGCTTGCGGCTCGTCGGGCACGGCTTCCACGTGGATGGCCACGGTGGCGCCGCAACGGGCTCCCAACGACTCCTGGTCGATCCGCCAGGTTTCTCCCGCATAATTCGGCTCGGCTGCCAGTTGGGCCTCGGCCCTCGCCATTCCCGAGCGGGCCAGATACTCGGCCTGCATGCCGTCTTGCTGCGATTGTAATTGCCGGCGCTCGAGCGACACCGTTCTCAGCCAGACCCCGAACAGCGCCATCACCACCGACAAGCAGACCAGCACGCTGATGAGCAGCACGGCCCGGCGGCGGCGAATCGCCGGCAAGTCGTGGTTGGCCGTCATGTTTCGATAAACGTTCATGGTGATTGGGGCGCGGCGCACGGGCCGGCGAGAAACGCGTCGATGGTAAATTCGCCGCTGATCGTGTCTTCGCCGTCGGTACGATGCTCGACGCGGGCGATTCGCAGCGAAACTTCGCCGTTAGCGTCGGCGTTATGTTCGAAAGCCAGAGCTTTCATGCCCGGCAGAGCGAACGAATCGCGGTGCGTCGGCAGGCCGGCCACGGTTTTTGTGCGCCGCAGACCCGACGCCGAGATGTCGTATTGCACTTTACTCCCATCGCAGGCGATCAGCCACACGCATTGCAACGAAGCCGTGGGACCGCCGATATGGGCGCTTGCCGAGGCCTGGACGTCGCGGCGGAACTGCTCGCCCAAGCGGTCCAGCACGACGATGCCCTCCAAGTGCTCGCCGGCAGTCGCGTTAGCCTCGATCACGCGAGCCAGCAGGGTCACGGCCAGGCCTAACAGGACCGTGCCGATCGCCATGGCGGTCGTCAGTTCAACGAGCGTCATGCCGCGCCGGATGCCGGGCTGCGCAATCGAACGATTCATGGCGACTCTCCTGGACGAGGAAAGGCCCAATAGGCAAGCCGCACCGGCGCGTCGACGCCGCCGGCGGCATTGGTCCACGTGATTTCGACGCGAACCTTCCTGGCTGGCGGACCCGTCGCGCTGGGCTCGACGGAGAGCTTGAGCGCTCCGCCGGGTAGGATTTGCTGGACGTTCGGCGAGAGCTCAATTTGGGCCAACCGCTCGGAAGTGATTTGCGCCCAGGGGAGCGCGGCGACACGCTCGACGGTGTTGGCGACCTCTTGCATGGCGACGGCGCGCCGCTGGGCGGTCCGCCGCTCGAGCGCCGAAAAAGCGAACATCCGCAGGCAGACCGTGGCCAGGACGGCCAGCAGCGCCGCCGCGGCGATCACTTCCATTAACGCAACTGCGCGACGAGAGCGGACCATCAGCTCAAGCTCCGAATCAACATGGACAACGGAATGAAATAGCTCACGGCCACCAGCGCGATCAAGATTCCCAGCGGCAGAATCAGCAGAGGCGCGACGAGCTGCGACTGGGCTTGCAGGCGGTAACCGGCTTTGCGTTCGAAGCTTTCGGCCATCTGGCCCAGCGCCCAGTTCAAGTTTCCGCTGCGCTCGGCGGCCGACAGAATGGCGGCATCGGTCGCGCCAATCAAACGCCGGCGCCGCAAACTCTCCTGCCAGGCCTGCCCGCTGTCGATGTCGCGCATCACGGCCCACATCCGATTGCGCACGTACCGCTTGGGATGAAACTTGGCGATTGCGTAAATCATGCCCGGCAACGGACGTCCGAGCCGCGTGGCCAGTGCCAGCACTCGCAGCACCGGGCCCATGTCGACCCAACGAATGATTCGCCTGAGCCCGGGCATGCGGGGAACCAGCGTTCCGCGCCATTGCAGCCAGACGTAGAGCAAAATCCAGCTTACGACAAGGGTCGCCATCATCGTGGCGAGAATCATATACACGGCGATTTTGGCCGTCATCACCGGAGCGGTCGGAAGCCAACCGAACGCAAGGTCGTCGACGATGGCCTCGGCCCAT
The DNA here is from genome assembly GCA_963801675.1 of uncultured Planctomycetia bacterium. GTDB lineage: Bacteria > Planctomycetota > Planctomycetia > Pirellulales > PALSA-1355 > PALSA-1355. The sequence continues at coordinate 3,278,919 of CAWDFN010000001.1, read as the reverse complement.
TGGCCGTCCAGCGGGCCATTCGCCGCCAGCGGACCTTGGGGAAACACGGTTCCAAAATCGTCATAGATTTTTATCCAGGCCGGCAGGATTTTGATCTGCATGAATGAAAGCACCGTGACGAGAAACATCACGACCAGAATCAGGTACAGCCCGCGCGCGACGACCGCCTGCACCAACGTGCGGTCGAACACGCTGCCGTAGGTTGTGGCGTGCAATGCGCCGGCCAGATCGCCCGACTCCATGCCGATGCTCGCGGCCAGGGCCGACTCCGGCGGCAACGTGCCGGGCAAACGCCGCAGCGATTCGGGCAGCGAAACGCCGTGTTCGAGCAGCTCCGCCAGCTCGCGCGCACGCAGCGCGAACGACCCCTCCTGCTCGTCGGCAAACGCCAGCGCCATGGGCACCAGCGGCATTTGCTTCTGGACGGCCAATGCGAGCGCCGAAAACAGACTTCGCTTTTGCACGGCGCGATAGCGGATCGCGGCCCGCGCCAGACTCCCATCACGAACAGCCACCCCACGAACCCCCATCCGCCGGCCGCCACAAGACAAGCTCCCAACAAGCCGACGGCCAGCAGCACGTATCCGGTATACCGCAACACGCTTCGCGAGGCATCGGTCCGCGGCGCCATGAACCTCAGGACGCGGGCCGCCGCCAACAGCGACAGCGCCACGACCAACACGCTGGCCACGCCGGATAGTTCGAGGTAGTCCATAACTTACCAAGCCAAATCCGTGAGCAGTTTCACGAACGAACCAATCGAACCCAGCAGCCCATAGGCCACGAACAGGGCACTGCCGCCGACCAGCAGAAACACAATCGGCGGCAGAATCAGCCGGATCAGTTGCAGCTGCAACTCGAATCGGTCGAGGTACATCTGCCGGGCACCTTCCAGCGCATCGCCGAGCGCCGAGTGGCGCTGCCCCCAATCGACCAGGTTGACCAGCGTCGCCGGGAACAAGGACTTGCCCGAGAGGCACTGCGACAACGGCCGGCCAGCGGCCACGTCGCCGGCGGCCTTGGCGCATGCCGCGCGGATCGCCGCGTCGCGCGCCGACAGCGAAACCAGCCGCAGCGCGTCGGCGAGCGGCAACTGCTGCTTCAGGAAAACCGCCAGCAAGCCCGAAAACTCGACCAGCGAGCGGTGCCACCAGGCTGGGCCGAACAGCGGCACGTGCGCCAACAGTCGACTCACCGACCCCGCTCCGCCGGCCGCTCGGGCGATGCCGACGATCAGCAGCGTGCCACCGATCACCGCCAGGATCAGCGGCGGCCCGATGCGCGAGAATTCGATCAAGCGCCGGCTGGCGGCGGGCAGCGAAGGATGTGAATTCGTGTACGCAAGCACGTCAGCGTCGGCCAACATCGTGCCCACGTGCATTTGAGGAATCAGCCACAGCGTGGCGAAGAGCAGCCAGGTGACGAAGAACGTCATCAACGTGGCGGGGTAGACGACGGCTTGCCACAACCGGCGGCCGAGGTCGTCCATGCCGCGTTCATGGGCCAGAACCTGGTCGAGCGTTTCTGCCAACCGGCCCGATCGGGCTCCAACGACCATCAACTCTCGAACGTGGCGCGGCAGCCGACTGCCCAGCGAATCGAGCGCCGACTCCAGGGAGTGCCCCGATTCCAGCCGCAACGCCAGTGCCTCGAGCGCCGCGGGCACTTTGCCGGCGGGCAGATCTTTGGCGGCCGCCCGCAGACCGCCTCCCAGCGGCAAGCCGGCTTTGGCCAATTCGGACAAGTAGCTGGCCAGCTCGACCGCGTCGGAGGACTTCAGCGCCGGCAGCGGCTTGTCGACGGCAGCTACAGCAGGTGCTTGGACGTGGTGCGACTGGGCACACTCGCGCAGCCCGCGCGCGGTCAGCAGTTGCTCGGCGGCCTGCCAGTCGGCTGCTTCGATCGTTCCGGCAACGTGCCGGCCGGAATCGTCGACGGCGGTATAGTTGAAACTGGTCACGGCTTGACTCGCATTCCGTGTCCGACGGTCTCGCCCAAATGTTCCATCAGCTGCGTAAACGGCAGGAACGTGGTCACGCCATAGAGCGCGACCAACCCGCCACCAACGACGACGATCAACCACATGGGCAGAAAATCTCGCAGCCACTGCGACTCGCGCAGGACGCGGCGACGATAGGTATCGGCAATGTGCCGCGACATGGCCACAAACGTCTGCTGACGCCCGCCGGAAGAAACAAGCCAGGCCAACAGCGGCGGAAATCCGTCCAGCTGCCGCCAACCGTCGCGCGGCACGCCCCCCTGCTCCACCGAGGCGGCCATCCGCCGCGCGCTGGCCACCAGCCGCCTGTCGGCGGTGCACTCGGCGGCCAGCACGATCGCCTCGTGCAGCGGCACGTCGTGCTCGACCAACAGGCCCAGGATTTCGGAGAGCGACGCCAAACGAGCGTGGCGCACGATCCGGCCGGCAATCGGAATCCACCGCAGCCAGCGGCCCGCCGATCCCGCGTCGATCACGATCGCGCGGCGCGTACGGAACCACCAGAACGCCGCGGCCACGACGATCGCCAAGGGCGGAACCAATCCCCAACGGATCGAAAGCGATCCCAGCGAGACCTTGCTTCGCGCCAGGTCCCCGGCGTCGATAATGATCGACCAGAACTTCGGCGGCGCCGATTCGTAAACGGCCGCCAGCGCCGAAATCAATTGCGCCGCAATCAGTACGAAGAACGTATAGGCCAGCAGCACCAGGATCAGCGGATAGAGCACGGCCAGACCGACCGCGCCGCGCACCTGTTGCAGGCTGCGGGCGGCGCCGGCCAAGGACTCGAGCGCGGCAGGCAACCGGCCGCTGCGCAAGCCGGCGCTGACGATCGCGCGGTAGACCGGCGGAATCTGATCGCCCTGATCAGCCAATGCCTGGGGCAGACTGCGGCCTTCGGCCACTGATCGGCCGAGTTGCGAAACGGTGCGGCCAAGCTTGCCGGGCAAATCGCCACCCCAGCCGGCAAGCCCCATTTCCAGCGGCACGCCAGCCCGCACAAGCCCTGCGATCTCGTCGTTGAGCGCGACGAGATCATCCAGCGACATGCTGTTCGCCACGACCTGTTCTCGAATGGACCTCTTCGGCCGCCGCTCTGTTCTGTTCGCTGCGTCGCGGCCCCAAAGGCTTGGCGCCAGTATAATGATGGTCCGGCGGCAAAAGCCAGCTTAGTCCGCCAGATTCTTGGAAAAACCGAGCACGCGGCGCACTTCGGCCGGGCTGGTGATGCCGCTTTCGATCGCCTCGATCGCCCGGGTCCAGCGGTCGACCATGCCCGATCGCAGCGCCCGTTGCTCGATCGCCGCCACGTCGTCGCGCGCCAAAATCGCCTGCCCCAGCGCGCTGTCGTCGAGCGTCAACATTTCGGCCAGCACAGTTCGGCCCACGTATCCCGTGCCCGCGCACTCGGGGCACCCGACCGCGACGCGGGCCTGGCGGACCTTCAAGCCCAGTAGTTCCTCGTCCGACGCGGCGGGCCGGGCGCACTTGCACAATCGACGCACCAGGCGCTGGAAGATCACGGCCAGCACGCCGCTGCGCAGCATGTAGGGTTCGATGCCCATGTCCAATAGCCGGCCGATCGCCTCGGCGGCGCTGCCGGCATGAAACGAACTCAGGACGAGTTGGCCCGTGAGCGAGGCTTGCAACGCGACCTCGGCGGTGGCCGCATCGCGGATTTCGCCGATCATGATCACTTCCGGATCTTGCCGCAGGACGCTGCGCAGCCCGTCGGCCAGGTCGAAGCCGACGCTGGGGTTGACCTGCGATTGGGCCACGCCGGGCACGGCCATCTCGATCGGATCCTCGAGCGTCACGATGCTGCGCGCCACCAGCGAGCGGTGCGCCAGCTCGTCGAGACAGGCGTAGAGCGTGGTGGTCTTGCCGCTGCCGGCAGGTCCGGTGATCAGGATCGCGCCGGAGGTTTCGGCGAGCAAGCGCCGCAATCGGTCGAGGATTTCCAGCGGCAACCCGAGCTCGCCCAGGTCGCGATATTTCAACTGGTTGTCGAACAGCCGCACGACGGCACGCTCGCCGTGCAGCGTCGGAAACGTGCACACTCGCACTTCGACGTCGGCATCGCCGTTGTGGATGCGCCCTTCCTGGGGGACGTCGTTGCGATAGGTCAACAGCTCGGCCAAGACCTTCAGCCGCGTGACGACGTTGGCCGCCACGCCCGGCGGAAAGGTTCCAAGCGTGACCAGCACGCCGTCGACGCGCCAGCGCAGCTCGAGGCCCTCGCGAGTCGGCTGCAAGTGCACGTCGCTGGCACCCCGTTTGCGCCCGGCGGCCAACAGCGTGTCGATGAAGCGCGACGCGTATTGCGCGTCTGACGGATCGAGCGACAAGAGCGTGCCGGTCAGCTGATCGTACAAGGCGAACTTGCCTCTGGAGAAAAATTCGTTGCGTGTCGAACTCTCTTGATTATGGTCGCTGCCGTGGGTTGTGCAAAGCGGCCGGGGTGGGCTACGATTTCGGCATGGTTTGAAGCGAATCGTGGACGTTCACGCATGACTTCGGTACTCATCACCGCCTTCGAGCCCTACGATCGTTGGGACGCCAACTCGAGTTGGCTGACGCTGGTGCAATTGACGCAGAATCTACCCTTGCAGCCGTCGGTCACGACGCGTCTCTATCCGGTCGACTTTGCGGCGGTGAAGGAACGGCTGGCGGGGGATTTGAAGGGGGACTACGACGTCGCCCTGCACTTGGGTCAAGCGCCCGGCTCGACGCGGATTCAACTTGAGGCGTTCGCGGTGAACATCGGCGGGTCGAGTTACCAGTCGCCCGACCAATTCCGGCCGCTGGTCGAGGGCGGCCCGGCCGCGTACCGCAGCCAGCTGCCCTTGGGCGAGTGGTCGATGCAATTGCGCGATCGTGGCATCCCCGCGCAAGTTTCGTATCACGCCGGCACGTATCTGTGCAACGCGACGTTGTACTTTTCCTGTTACCTGGCCGAACGGATGGCGTTGAAAACCCAGGCGGCGTTCGTTCACCTGCCGCTCGATCCGTCGCAAACCGCCAGCCAGGCCCAAGACCTGGCCAGCCTGCCGGCCGCCACGTCGGCTATCGCGCTGCGATACATCCTGGACGTGTTGGCTGGCGGCGCGGTGTAAAGCGGAGGCGTTGCAAGAATTCGCACACAAGAGCGAAGCGCCAGCGAGGGAAAATTACGAAGAGACCCTCGCTGGCGCTTCGGGCTAGTAACGCCCGTCCGACCAGGAGCCCTAATGGCTCTCGGCGGCGCCGAGGTATCCGCGGCGGGCGGCCAGGCAGGTGCGGCGGAAGGTCTCGGGCCGAGACACGCCGGCCAGGCGAAACGTTTCGATCGGGCCGCGGCGGAAAATCAAGTCGCCGCAGGGAAACCACTCCTGGCCAGGCAGGACGTCGACGTCGATCGCGTCGAAGCGGTCGAAATCGACCCACCGCTCGTCCTTGGCGCTCACTCCCTTTTGCACGACCACACGGCGGTTGGTGAGCCGATAGCGGGTGATGATGCCAGGCAGCAGCGAGACCACGAACAGCCCAATGGCCACCGGGATGAGCGCCACGGCGAACAGTTTTCCGAGCGAAAAGAAGCCCCGCGCGTTGCCAACGCGGCACAGCCGGCCGATCAGCCGCCCGGCCGCGGTGGCTCCCAGCGTGGGAAAGACGGTCATAATGGTCACTTCCCGCGTCTCGGCGGGAGCGACCCCGGCGATCGATTGTTTCATCAGGTGCATCGCTGCAAGTTAGCAAGGAGGGGGCCAGGCCGCAAGCGGCGGCTGCGCGTGTAGTCAGCATCGTGACACGGGCGTTTTCGGCGAGCGCGCAAAAAAGGGCCCCGCGCAGGTTTGGCTAGCCCTGCGGGGGCCCTCTCAGTTTCAATTCAGTAGCTGTCCGCTGAGTTTGACGTCAGCGGACGGACCTCTGTCCAGACACAAGAACTATCTCCACAATTCTAACCGGTCGGTGTTACCACCGAGACGGCAGGAATCCTTAGAAAGGAGGTGATCCAGCCGCAGGTTCCCCTACGGCTACCTTGTTACGACTTAGTCCCAATCGCGGAGTTTATCTTCGGCGCTTGGCTCCTTGCGGTTACCTCGGCGACTTCGGATACCCCCCACTTTCGTGGCTTGACGGGCGGTGTGTACAAGGCTCAGGAACACATTCACCGCGGTATGCTGACCCGCGATTACTAGCGATTCCGGCTTCATGCAGGCGAGTTGCAGCCTGCAATCCGAACTGGGGCACGTTTTTTGGGATTTGCTTGCTCTCGCGAGTTTGCTTCCCTTTGTGCGTGCCATTGTAGGACGTGTGCAGCCCTAGTCATAAAGGCCATGAGGACTTGACGTCATCCCCACCTTCCTCCGGTTTAACACCGGCAGTCTCGCTAGAGTCCCCGACATGACGCGCTGGCAACTAGCGACAAGGGTTTCGCTCGTTAAGGGACTTAACCCGACATCTCACGACACGAGCTGACGACAGCCATGCAGCACCTGTGCACGTTCCACCCGAAGGCGTGGCCCGGCTTTCACCGGAGTTAATCCGTGCATGTCAAGACTAGGATAAGGTTCTTCGCGTAGCCTCGAATTAAGCCACATCCTCCACCGCTTGTGTGAGCCCCCGTCAATTCCTTTGAGTTTCAGCCTTGCGACCATACTCCCCAGGCGGAGCACTTAACACTTTCGCTACGACTGGAAGGCTATGGAGGACCCTCCAATCCAGTGCTCATCGTTTACGGCTAGGACTACCGGGGTATCTAATCCCGTTCGCTCCCCTAGCTTTCGTGCCTCAGCGTCAGAAGAGACCCAGTGAGCCGCTTTCGCCACCGGTGTTCCTTAGGATATCAACGCATTTCACCGCTCCACCCTAAGTTCCGCTCACCTCTATCTCCCTCAAGCACGGCAGTTTCGGGCGCAGTTCCTCGGTTGAGCCGAGGGATTTCACACCCGACTTTCCGCGCCGCCTACGCACCCTTTAAGCCCAGTGATTCCGAATAACGTTTGGACGGTTCGTCTTACCGCGGCTGCTGGCACGAACTTAGCCCGTCCTTCCTCTGAGGATAGGTCAAACATGAGAGAGAACCCACCTGCATTTCCTCCCCTCTGACAGTGGTTTACAACCCGAAGGCCTTCATCCCGCACGCGGCGTCGCTCGGTCAGGCTTGCGCCCATTGCCGAAGATTCTCGACTGCAGCCACCCGTAGGTGTCTGGGCAGTGTCTCAGTCCCAGTGACGCGGGTCGTGCTCTCACACCCGCTACCCATCATTGCCTTGGTAGGCCGTTACCCCACCAACTAGCTAATAGGACGCAGACCGCTCCTCAGGCGGAATCACACCTTTGATCCGGAGATGTTATCCGGTATTACCTGCAGTTTCCCGCAGCTATCCCGGACCTGAGGGTAGGTGATCTACGCATTACTCTCCCTTTCGCCGCTGTCCCCCCTTGCGGGGTTCTCGCTCGACTTGCATGCCTAATCCACGCCGCCAACGTTCATTCTGAGCCAGGATCAAACCCTTCAATTTTTGTAAGCATCAACCGCTCGCCTCGATCACGTCCCGAAGATTGCTTCCCGAAAGAACAGACGACGGGTCGTTAGCCATCAAAAGTCCAGGTTTGGTTTGGCCAGGCATCAGGCCTTCGTGAAAAGAACCCGACCCCGGCCTAAGCACAGTCTTGTGCTGGCAAAAAAATTTCAGAGGTCACTACCGAATTGTCAAAGAGCAAACAAAAATCCCCGGCGAGCAGTCCTGCCGTAAGGCAGTGCCTTCCAGGGAGACGCTATTCTAGGGATTGACCGACGCCTGTCAACCGCCACCCAAAAGATTTCTGGCGGCAGTTTCCGCGTCTGCGGCGAAGTAACGCCGGCAATCAGACGAAAACGGCAATCCCTCGCGTCCCAGCTCGCCACCTGCGCGATCAACGCGTAGTCGGTTCCCATATTTTTGCGAGTGCGGCGAATGCTGTCAAGCAGCCGCAACGCGACGGGCAGGGTATGCCCCCCTCGGCGCGAGGAAACGCGGGCTCGCTGCGCTTCATCGGCCAATCACGTCGAAATCGACGATGATCGGCCGATGGTCCGACCCGACGGCCGGGCCGACGTGACGCCCGTAAACGGCCACCTCGGGAGAAACCAGGCAGTGGTCGATAGGAATCCGAAAAGGGAACGGCAAGCCCGGCCACGTCGGCTGGACGCCGAAGCCGCGACGCGAGTCGGCCAGGCCTGAAACGGCCAGCAGGTCCTGAAAATACGGCGACCAACTGGTCGTGTTCAAGTCGCCGACGAGCATCACCGCTCCGGCCGGCTGGGCGGCAGCGCGGGCGATCGCGGCGAGTTGATGATTGCGGTCCTTGAAGTGAAAGTCTGACAGCGGTGAGAACGGGTGCACGCCCATGATCGTCAACGGCCCGCCGGGACGCTGAACACGGGCGTCGATCATGGGCGCGCCGGCGATGTTGCGATAGCGGATCGCTTCGAGCGGGATGCGGCTGTAGAACGAAATGCCGGGGCCTTTGCTGAACGGCATCGACTTGGAATACGGATAGTCCTTGTCGAGCGCCGTCAGGGCCAAGGCCCACTCGTCGGTGACTTCCAACAGCAGCACGAAGTCGGGATCTTCGGCGCGGATCGTCTCCAGGACGCGCTGGTGATCCTGGTTGCTATAGAGCAAATTCAGCGACATGATCCGTAGCGGCGCCTCGGTCGCCGGCGGCGGAGCGGGCGCAACATACAAAGGCGCAATCACGACCAGGTTGACCGCCGCCGCGGCCGCGCTGGCCAGTGCCCACGTGCGCCGCTTGCCAAAGGCAAACGCCAGCGCGCACAACGTCAGCAGCCAAAAGTACTGCACGCGAAAATGGCTCATCAACTCCAGCGTCTGTGCCGACCGGGCGCCGAAGCCGAGCAGGCTGGCCGCACCGGCGCCTGCCGCAAGCGTCATCGCCAGGGCCCACGCGCTGCGTCGAATCGCGTTCGATGTCGGCTGGGAAACCATGCAGTGGGCAATCCTAGCGGGCGCCGGGTAATTTGAGCAATCGAAAGCAGACTTTTTGCACGTCGGGGCATGCCGGCAGTATTCTTACGGGCAATGTCCGCCCGCGCCTCCGCCCTTGACGCCCCCAAACGACGCCGAGCCCTGACGCTGGGCCACGTCAACGGCGCCTTGTGGGCGATCGGCAATGGACTTACGACCGGGCCGCTGGTGGTTTAACTGGCACAGGAATTGAACGCCAAAGGCCTGGCGCTAGGCCTGGTGCTGGCCACGCCGAATCTGGCCGGCTTGTTGCGGCTGGCGGCGCCGGTGATCATTCATCGCCTGGGAACCGCCAAACGGGCGTGCCTGGGGCTTTCGTTGGCAAGCTACGTGTTGATCGTGGGTTTGCCTCTCATCGCGCTGGCGGCGCCGGCCACTGCACGCGCCGCCGCGCTGGCGGCGATGATCGGCCTGCTGTTCGTGCATCAGCTTTTGGAGTACCTCGGCACGGTGGCCTTGTGGTCGTGGTGGGCCGACCTGGTGCCGCAGCCGATCCGCGGCCGATACTTCGCCCGCCGGCAGATCATTCAATTAGGCGTGCTGATTCCAACGCTATTGGCCAGCGGCTACTTTGCCGACCAATGGCGTGCGCAATATCACGACGATCCCGATCGGCGGCTGGTCGGCTACGCAATTCCGACCGGCGTCGGCGCAATGTTTCTGCTCGGTTCGCTGGTGCCGTTGGCACGGCTGATGGTTTCGACCATTCGGGCGCCATTTGTCGATCGACGCTTCCGCCGATTGCTGGCGTTTCGGATTTGGTTTTCACTTTCCAACGGCATTTCGCAAACGGTTCAGAGCATCTATCCCAAGCAGGTGCTGGGTCTTGGAATCGGCGATCTGGCGGTGATGCGCACCGTGATGCAGTTCGGCCAGATGGGCGCCAGCCGCCCGGTGGGCCGCTGGAGCGACCGCTTTGGAAATCGGCCGGTGCTGATGGCGGCGCAGGTTTGCGTTTCGGCGAGCTTGCTGTTTTTCATTCTCGCGCGCGACGCCCAGACTCGCTGGCTACTGATGGGAGCCTGGGTGTTGTTTGCAGCCTACGTGGCCCACAACATTTGCCTGCCCAACCTGGTGTTGAAGCTAGCGCCTGCGGTCGAGAAGTCGGCCTATATCGCGACGCACGAGGCGCTGGGCAGCGTGTTTCATGCGGCGGCCACGATCGCCGGAGGCATGTTGTTCGATTGGCTTCGCGAGACGTCGCCCGACGCGGACTTGGAACCCTACCGCAGTTGTGTGATCATTCTGGCCGCCGGCGTCGCGATGCGCAGCCTCGGAGTTGCGCTGCTGGGCGCCATCATCGAGCCAGGCGCTTGGACCTGGCGGCGGATTCTTTTCGGCGCGCGACAGCGCGACGAGCACGAATGAACCGGCGAGGAAACAGGTAGGTTTGGGTGGCCCAGACAACTTGTTGAGGCTGTCCGGGAATTGCCGCATACCAACCCGACGCGCCAGCGAGGATTCTTCGTCCAGCGTCCCTCGCTGGCGCGTCGGGTTAGTGAGTTTCTCGTTTGCGCCTACACTTTTGTCCAGCCGGCCTGCGGGTTGTCAAACACTTTGGGCTTTGTTCCGGCTTGAATCTTGGCGATCGTCTGCTCGGCCGCCGAAACGGCTTGTGCGTCGCCGTGAATGTCGAGTTCGACTTTGAACTTCACGGTTTCGCCCGGCTTCAACTTCACGACGCGGCCCTGTTCGCCTTCGAACGATCGCGGATTGGGAAAATTCGTGCCCGGCTCCAGGCCCGTCACGTAGCCGTCGGCGGCCATCGGCGTGTTTTTCCACAACGTGAAATACGGAAGCTGCTTGATGCTGTAGCGGAGGCTGGCGCCTTGCGTCGCGTGCGCGTTTTTGAGCAGCACTTGCGTCATGCCGTCGCTGCCGGCCAGCAATTCGAAGAAATATACCTGCTCGCTGAATCCGGCCTGTTCGTTGGCATAGCTTTCCCAGCCGGCGATGCCCTCGGCGGCGCGCGGGTCGCGGGGAACCATGGCTTTGATCGGTGCCACGAGCTTCGCGCCCGGGTCGAGCAGCGGCGGGCCGAAATTGGTGTGGTAGAGCATTTGCAACTCGGCCCGATTGCCCGACAGGTTGGTCACCTCGTCGATGATCCGCAATCCGTTCTGGTTGGCTTTCGTGGCGTAGGTGGCTTTCATGCGCAGCTTCTGAAACAGAAATCGCGTTTCATCGACGATGCCGGTCAGCCGGGTTTCGAGACCATTGTTAGTCAGCTCGACATGATGTGCAGGCCGATTGGCAATGCGACCGTGGAGCGGATACTTGTAGACGCCGTTGGCCCCCAGGTCGGGCGCGCCATTGCTTTCCAATCCACAGCGGCACATCAGCTCGTCAAAGCCTTCGAGCCAGCCGAGCCCACCCGGATCGCTCAGCGGCACGAACTGCGGATGCACGGGGCCTTTGACCGGCGACTTCCAGCCGATTTCGGTGCTGCCGAGCTGGGCTTTCCACAGACCCATGCCGCGCGTTGGCACGACGGAGAAGCGGAATTTGCCGTTGTCAATCTCGATCAGGTCGACCCCGTCGCTCAATCCTCCGCGGAGCGTGCGGCGGCGGACGCTGATGCCGTTGATGTGTGTTTTCTCGAAGTCGACTTCGTGGATGCCGCGCTCGACGTCGGTCAAAACCTTGGTTTCTTCCGCCATGAGTTGTCTCCGACTGGGATGCGAGTGGGGAGCAGGGAACTCGTACCAATGTACGGTCCAGCGCAGCGCAATTCCAGGCGTGCCGCGAGCGATCGACCGGCGGTAAGTCGGTCGCTTGCCAGTGGCTTGGAAAGTGAATACAACAAATAGCCTTGCGGCGAGTGCGACCCGCCGAGTGTACCACCCCAGAGCCCTCTGCCATGCCCAGCGCAACCATGCCCGCTTCAGCGATTCTCAAGTCCGACAACGTTGGCAAGACTCTCTCCCGCGCTTTAGATGCGGCCGACGGCCTGCTGCGGCTGACGCCCACCTGGGTGCCGCGCAGCTTCTTGCATCCCGGCAAGCGGATCAAGCTGGCGCCCGGCGATTGGTACGCCTTCGGCGCCCATCGCGGCGGCATCGACGAGCGCTGGTTCGCCAGCACGACCGAAGCGGCCAACGAAAACCGCACGCCCGACGAGGGCTTGAGCTACGTCGCGTTCGAGGGCCAGCGGTTCACGCTGCGTCGACGCCGTGGCCGAGAGCCGGCCCGACGCTGATCGGCAAGGCCGATGTTCGACAAGTACAAGCGCTGGCCGGTCTACTCGAAGTTCTTCGACAACATGGGCCCGATTCCGCACCACATGCACCAGAGCTTCAAGCACGCCGGCGCTGACCGGCCAGGAGGGCAAGCCCGAGAGCTACTACTTCCCGCCGCAGTGCAACAACGTCGACAACAACTTCGCCTACACCTTCATGGGCCTGGAGCCGGGCACGACCAAGGCCGACGTCCGCAAGTGCCTGGAGAACTGGAACAAGGGCGACAACGGCATTCTCGATCTGTCGAAGGCCTATCGCCTGAAGCGCGGCACCGGCTGGCTGATTCCGCCCGGCGTGCTGCACGCGCCCGGCTCGCTCTGCACCTACGAGCCGCAGTGGGGCTCGCGACGTGTTCGGCATGTTCCAGTCGCTGGTCGAAGGGCGCGAGGTGCCCTGGTCGCTGCTGGTCAAGGACGTGCCCAAGGACAAGCACCAGGATCTCGACTTCATCATCGAGCAGCTCGATTGGGAGAAGAACGTCGACACGCACTTCAAGGAGCACAACTACCTGGAGCCGATCGTCGACAAGGCCGACAGCGGCGCCGGGCTACACCGACCGCTGGATCGTCTACGGCACGGTCGACGGCGAGCAGCTGTTCAGCGCCAAGGAGCTGACGGTCGAGCCGGGCGCCAAGTGCACGCTGCAAGATCCCGGCGCCAGCGGCTGGATCACCGTGCAAGGCCGCGGCCGGATGGGCAAGCTCGACCTGCAAACGCCGGCCATGATCCACTTCGGCGAGGAAACCGAGGACGAAGTGTTCATCACCCACGAAGCGGCCACGGCCGGCGTGGAGATCGAAAACACCGGCAGCGAACCGCTCGTCGGCCTGCGCTACTTCGGCCCCGACGTGCACGCGAACCTGCCGAAGGTCGGCGACTACAAAAAGTAGCCACCAAGTTTCAATTCTTCCCCTATCACCCAACACCTAAGACCCAACCCCTCCATCCCCCCATGCCCCACACCAATACTTATCCCAAACTTCACAACGCGGCCTGGCCGGGCGTGGTCGGCAAGGGCGAGGGCTCCGAGCCGCCGATCGACCTGGACACGATGCTCGACCTGACGGCCGCCGCCGAGGTCGAAGGCGTCAAGTTCGACGGCGTCGACCTGTTTCTGTTCGATCCGCACGTCAGCATCGACTCGACGCGACGACGATCTGAAGCGGCTGGCCGAAAAGGCCCGGCGGCGCAACCTGGTGATCGGCTCGGTCGTGGCGCCGGTCTGGCCGCCGACGGGCGGCGGGTCGGCGATGGGCGAGCGACGACCGAGCGCAAGCAGTTCCTCGAACAGGTTCGCAAGGGCTGCCGCATCGCCAAGCAGCTGCGCGAGCTGGGCATTCGCCCCTACGGCGTGGTGCGGATCGACTCGGCCACGCAGCGTCGGCCGACTGGGCCGCCGGCGACCCGAAGGCCAACAGCAGCGGATCGCCGACACGTTCCGCGAGGCGTGCGACGATCGCCGAGGACTTCGGCGAGCGGCTGGCCGCCGAGGGCGAAATCTGCTGGGGCGGCATGCACAGTTGGCGGCGCATGGTGCGAACTGCTGGAAATGGTCGGCCGGCCGCAGACGCTCGGCTTTCAGGCCGACATGGCCCACACGCTGCTCTACGTGCTGGGCCACAACGCCCCGGAAGACGCCATCCTGCCGGCCGATTTCGACTGGAAGGACACGGCCAAGCTGCGACGCGGCGCTGCAAGCAACTGACCGCCGCGCTGCGGCCCTGGACGATCGACTTTCACGTCGCCCAGAACGACGCCACCGTGCACGGCACCGGCTCGCACGACAAGACCGGCCGCCACTGCCTGCCAAACGACCCCAACGGCAAGCTCGACATCGTCAAAGTACGCCGGCTTCTGGCTGCGCGACGAGCAGGGCAACCTGACCAAGAAGTTCCAGCACATCTGCTGGGACGGCTGCATGTTCCCCAACAAGACGATGATGGACCCGAAAACGTGGAAGCAGATTCTCGCCGCCATGGTTGCGGTGCGCGACGCGCATGGGTGGAAGTGAGGAGGAGGGTGCAGGGTTCGGGGTTCAGGGTTCAGGTGAGGAATTTGGCGGGCGACCTGTGATCTACGGAAAGGGCTTGGCGATGGCTGAGCGCGACGGGCATGTTCCATTGCAGTCCTTTCGGGATCTGATGGCCTGGCAAAAAGCGATGAGCCTGGCCGAGCGGGTATATGAAGTGACTCGCGGTTTTCCGAAGGAGGAGATTTACGGCCTGACAAGTCAAATGCGGCGGGCCGCCGTTTCGGCTGTGAGCAACATCGCCGAAGGTTACGGCCGACGCACGCGTGGCGAGTATTTGCAGTTTCTCGGAACAACCCGAGGTTCGCTCGCGGAGCTACAAACTCAAGCGATGCTTTCCGCTCGACTAAAAATGATGGATCCCCAGACCGAACATGCTCTCAACGAATCGATCGAGGAAGTCGGTCGCCTCGTCAACGCGCTGCGAAACTCGCTGGTCGACAAACCCCGAAACAGTCACTGAGTTTCCACCGCAAATGCTCTTCTTTCTTCCCCTGAACCCTGAACCCTGAACCCCGAACCCTTCCCCATGTCCACTCCCCTCAACATCGGCATGATCGGCTACGGCTTCATGGGCCGGGCGCATTCGAATGCTTACCGGCAGGTGAGCCAGTTTTTCCAGCGCGAATATCGGCCGGTGCTCAAGGCCTGCTGCGCACGGAAGGAAGACAAGATCAAGGCTTTCGCCGGCCAACTGGGGCTACGAGTCGTACGAGACCGATTGGCGAAAGCTGATCGCCCGGAAAGATATCGACGTGATCGATATCGGCTCGCCGAACAACACGCACAAGGAGATCGTGCTGGCGGCGGCCGCCGCGGGCAAGATGATCCTCTGCGAAAAGCCGCTGGCCATGAACGTGGCCGAAGGCGAGGAAATGTGCGCCGCGGTCGAAAAGGCCGGCGTGCCCAACATGGTCTGGTTCAACTATCGCCGCGTGCCGGCCATTTCGCTGGCCAAGCAGGTCGTCGACGAAGGCCGCATCGGTCGCCCGTTCCACTATCGGGCCTGCTACCTGCAAGACTGGACGATCGCCACCGACGTGCCGCAGGGTGGCGCGGCGCTGTGGCGGCTGGACGTCGACGTGGCCGGTTCGGGCGTAACCGGCGATCTTGCTGGCCCATTCGATCGACACGGCCGAATGGCTCAACGGCCCCATCCAGCGCGTCACGGCCGCCACCGAAACGTTCGTCAAGGAGCGCGATGCACGCCGAGACCGGCAAGATGCAGCCGGTGGGCATCGACGACGCCTGCATGTTCCTGGCCGTGTTCGAGAACGGCTCGATGGGCACGTTCGAAAGCACCCGCTACGCCCGCGGCCGCAAGAACTTCAACACCTTCGAGCTGAACGGCGAGGCCGGCAGCGTCTATTTCGACCTGGAAGACCCGCAGTATCTGCAATACTTCAAATACGCCGACCCCAAGACCGGCGCCAAGATCGAAGGCCACCTCACCGGCTGGCAAAAGAGTGCACGTGACCAACGCCGAGCACCCCTACATGAAGCACTGGTGGGTGCCGGGCTGCACGATCGGCTACGAGCACACCTTCATCAACGCCCTGGCCGACTTTCTAGAAAGCCTGGAAACGACAAAGCCCGTCCAGCCCGACTTCCGCTCGGCGCTGCGCACGCAAAAAGTCTGCGACGCCGTGCTGGCCAGCGCCAAGAGCGGTAGGTGGGTGGAGATTGGGTAACTTGAGCGTTGCCGCGTTTGCCCTGACGGGGCCAATTCGCTGACGTCCCCCGACCGGGGCGCCAATACGAGGAAGTTTGTCGCTCGCACTGAGCGATTGCTTTTGGTAATTCTACAAGCATGGTAGAATACTCGCTCACGCGTTCCGTGGTTCCGTTCTCAGAAGGATTGCGGGGTGGCTGTCAAATCTCAACTCGCCGCCGACCACGTTATCTCGTGATTTTAGCCGAGATCCTTAAGAACGATCGGTGCACAGCAAGCTGGGGTGCCGTCATGTTACGGGAAACCGCAGTATCGAGTAACGCCTGCTTCAGCGGAG
Source organism: uncultured Planctomycetia bacterium (assembly GCA_963801675.1). Classification (GTDB taxonomy): domain Bacteria; phylum Planctomycetota; class Planctomycetia; order Pirellulales; family PALSA-1355; genus PALSA-1355. Next base: position 3,262,627 of record CAWDFN010000001.1, on the reverse strand, counting down.
CTTCAAGAGCGGCCAAGTGCTCGGTTATTTTTGCACTCTGCGTCAATGTCGCAGTGTGCACGCCGAGTATCGCCCAGGCTCATCATCAACCGCAAGAGACGATGACAGCACTTGCCGATGCTGCTTCGCGTCGCGAAAAGAGCGCCCACACTTTAAGGATCGCCTGGACGGAGCATACGGTATGGTTCGCAGCTGCAAACGGACAGGCGCATAACCCGCCGGGGGCGGTGGCTGTGGACACGAGCGAGAAGAGGGAGAGGACGAGCAAATGCGCCGTGACAATCGACGGCACCCTTCTTCGTTTCAGCATGCTTGAGAATGACGGCACGGCGTCGGTCAGTGCTTTTGACGGCAAAACATATCGGAAGTTAGTGCAGGGCGGTTCTGCAGCACATCCGAGAGGCGTCGTCGCAAAAGTTAATCGCGACACGGAACTGTCGGTGCTAAAACCCATCCTTTGGACGTTTCGCCTGTTGAATCAGGAAATGCGGATCTTGCCAATTGAGGATTTCGATGTTGCGGAGGAACGAGTCCTTCTCGACGGTCGCGCCTGTATCTTGATCAATGACGGAGGCAAGGCGAACTCTAACGTGCGATCGTTTTGGTTAGATCCGGAGCGGGACTATTCGGTTCTCAAGTACACTTTTAAGGATGGTCGTACCGGCGCACTGTCACGGCAGATGAACGTCTCTTATGTGAATCATCCGGTGGCGGGGTGGGTGCCATCCGGTTGGTCCGTCGAATCTTCCTGGGCGGACGGGAGCCCGATGTCGTCGGTAACGGCAAACGTAACTGACACTAAAATCAACCAAGCTGTCGAGGCTTCGGAGTTCGCACCGGTTTTCCCCTCGGGTACGTTTGTGACCGAAAGTGAGGGCGATTCGCATCGACTTTACGCAGTGCGTCCTGACGGTACGAGGCGACCGATCTCGACTGGGGAGCTTTTAGCGGCAAAAAGTTATCAGCAACTTCTCGCCGAGCCCGGCCAGTTGCCGTTGGCTGCCTGGTACCGATACCGTTGGGCGTTTGTTGCATTCAACGTGGCCTTGTTCGTGGTGATCGGTGGATACTTGTTGTATGGGCGAATGAATCGACTGCGCTCCAGCACCCATTAGACGCGATTGTCGATTTGATCGTTCGGTGACGAGAAGGCCGGAACGTCACTGATTATTGCCACTGGACTCACGGCGTCGCCGCGCTCGCATCGCGATGAGCATCGCCGCGCCCACCCCGGCCAGCACGAACGTTCCCGGCTCGGGGACGACTTGGGGATTGAAGTTGTTGAAGGCCAGGCCGAAGCCGGTGGTCTTGGTGCCGACGAACGTGAGGACGAGCTTGTCGACGTTCGACAGGCCAGTGAACGTGAATACCCAGGGGCGGCTGTCGAGCGCGAACGAATTGCCCAAGGGGGACGTTTGCGAGGCCAGCAGGTTGTTCGACCCGTCGAGCACGTCGACCCGCCACTGCTCGTAGAGGCCGCTTGCGGGTGTGCCGTCGATGTCCCAGATCTCGCCCGACAGGCCGGTGATGTTTTGCGCCGTGTTGTAGTCGGCGATCAGCGGCGGCGGCAGCAGAGCCGGCGTCGGATGCCGCAGAAAGAAATTGCCGAGCTGGGCGACGAAACCCGCGGCCGCGGAATCGTTGACGCCCGTGGTGCTGCTGGTGAAGGCATCGGTGCCGTCCTGGCCGGTGCGTTCGATGATCGGGTCGTCATCGACGCCCGAGTCGTAGGTAAGATTGGTGTTGACGTCGAAATAGAACTGCACGTTGCCGCCGCCGGCAATCGGATAGGGCGTGCTGAGCACCAGGTTGTCGGATGAAGGCGAGCCCGAGGGGTCCGTCTCGAAGTCGATTACGGCGGCGGCTGCGAAATGTGCGGCCAAAGCAGCGGCCATCAAGATTGCGCAGCGGAGGGTGATCGAACGGCTCATGAGCGGCTCCTTTTCAAGTGCGAACGGCCTGGGAGAATGGGACGCGAACTGGCGCGGACGATGGTATCATGCGGTGGGCGGCGCTTCAATCGTGACGAAGGGTTCAGGGTGCAGGGTCCGGGGTTCAGGAAACCGGACGTTGCACTGCGCGGAAAATGCCTGCCGGGCAACGCGCCTCAACCGATATGATGGCCGTAGCAAAAACTCATCCCCGCAGAGCATGGGGGACTTCTTCGTCCATTCCCTGAACCCCGAACCCTGTACCCTGACCCCTGTCCCGTCATGAACTACTTCGCCCACGGGCGCCGCTTCATCGACGATCCGTATTTTCTGGCAGGCACGGCGGTGCCGGACTGGCTCAACGTCGTCGATCGCCGGGTGCGGGTGCGGTCGAAGCAGGCCGAGTTGCACCTGCACGCGCCCGATCGGCGCATGGCGCGGGTGGCCGGGGGCATCGTGCAGCACTGCCGCGACGATGAGTGGTTTCATCAAACCCGGGCCTTCGCCGAATTGTCGCTCGAGCTGTGCCTGATGCTGCGCGACCGATTGCCCCGCGACGACGGCTTTCGACCTCATTTTCTCGGGCATATCCTGGTCGAAATCCTGCTCGACGCGGCCCTGATCGCCCGGGAACCCGGGCAGCTGGACGCTTACTACTCGGCGCTTGCGAGCATCGAGGGCCAAAGCGTGCAGGCGGCGGTCAACGGCATGGCTTCGCGTCCGACGCGCGACCTGGGGACGTTCATTGGCCTGTTTTCGCGCGAGCGGTTCTTGTCGGACTACGCGGACGATGCCAAACTGTTGTTCCGCCTCAACCAGGTGATGCGTCGCGTCCGGCTGCCGCAGCTGCCGATCGAGGTGACGCAGCTGCTGGCCGTGGCGCGACAAAAAGTTACCGAGCGGGCCGACGAGTTGCTGGCGGCGTAACGGATGAACGGCTCGCTCGAAACACAAGTTGCCGGTCTTATGGGTGCCACTGCTTGCTTGTCAAGCAGTGCGAACCAGGACCGGCACTGCTAGGCAAGCTAGCAGTGGCACACAAGCGATCGTCCCAATCAACCGTACTTCGGAGCTGCAACGATGAAATTCGGGATGAACCTGCTGTTGTGGTCGGGCGACCTGACCGACGCGATGTTGCCGGTGTTGGAAAAGTTGCAAGCCATGGGCTACGACGGCGTGGAGCTGCCGATCTTCGACGCGAACCCCGACAAGTTCGCGCAGTGGGGAAAACGGCTGGACGAGATTGGGCTGGAGCGCACGGCCGTGACGATTCGCACGCCCGCCGACAACCCGATCAGCCCCGACGCCAAGATTCGCGCCGCCGGCGTGGCCAACATGAAATCGGCGCTGGCCTGCTGCCAGGCGGCCGGCGCGCCGCTGTTGTGCGGGCCCTATCACTCGGCCATCGGCGAGTTTACCGGCGCAGGGCCCGACGGCCGACGAATGGAAGTGGGGCGTCGACAGCATGCGTCACAACGCCGAAAACGCGGCTGCCGCCGGCGTCATGCTGGGCGTGGAATACTTGAACCGCTTCGAGTGCTATCTGCTCAACTCGGTTGCCGACACGGTCCGCTTCGTGCGCGAGGTGGACCATCCGAACTGCCGGATGATGTACGACACGTTCCATGCTAACATCGAGGAGAAAGACGTCGTGCAGGCGATTCGCGATTGCGCGCCGTACACGGTGCACGTCCACATCTCGGAAAATGACCGCAGCACGCCCGGCCAGGGCCACGTCCCCTGGGACGAGACGTTCAAGACGCTGAAGGAGACCGGCTACGACGGCTGGATGGTGATCGAGGCCTTTGGCCTGGCCCTGCCCGAGCTGGCGGCCGCCACCAAAATCTGGCGTCGCATGTACCGCAGCGAAGAGCAATTGGCCCGCGACGGCCTGGCGTTCATGAAGCAGCACGCCGGGCGCTAAGGGTGGCTAGCGCCGCTGTGCCCTCCCCTCGGTCTTGCCTCGGCCGGCTGCCCGCGCCTATAGTGCGCTCTATGAAGCCACCGAGAGATCGCGGGCCGAATGCCGCGGACAACACGCTCGAATGGGCCGCGCTTCGTCCCTCGCCGCAAGATGCCGGGCTGGCGCTCAACCAGTTGAGCGAGGCGCTGGCCGGGATGCTCAACTCGGGCGACGATCCGTACACGGTGCCCGCCGCCGACGCGCCATCCGAGAGCGACGCGCCGGGTGTATTGGACGACGCGCCGGCCACCGACGACAATTGTCCGGTCTCGCCGCGCACGATTCTGGAAGCCATGCTGTTCGTCGGCAGTCCGCAGAACGAACCGCTCACGGCCAAGCAGGTGGCCGCCTTGATGCGCGGCGTGCGGCCGGCCGAAATCGACGCCCTGGTCCGGCAGTTGAACCAGGATTACGAGAGCCGCAATTGTCCGTATACGATCGTGGCCGAAGGACCCGGCTATCGGCTGAGGCTGCGCGAACAACTCGACCGCTTGCGCGACAAGTTTCACGGCAAGGCGCGACAGGCCCGGCTGTCGCAAGCGGCCATTGAAGTGCTTGCGGCCGTGGCCTATCACGCGCCGATTACTGCCGACGACGTGAGCCGACTGCGCGGCATGCCCAGCGGCCACATTCTGCTGCAACTGGTTCGCCGCCAACTACTGCGCCTGGAGCGCGGCGCCGACAAGCCGCGAAGCGCCACGTACTACACGACGCCGCGGTTCCTGGAACTGTTCGGCCTGGAAAGTCTGGCCGATTTGCCGCGCAGCCCCGACCTGGAAGAAGCCTGAGGCTCGGCTGGCGCAAGCCCATTCGGAGTCCGTCCCCCTCTAGTGGCGACCTGATCGGCGGTCGGCCAAATTCAATGTAATTGACGGCTGCATTGCAAGTTATGCCGAGTGTGAGGAATTGCGCAGCGCCTGGGCAGGGCAGTGATAGAATTAGGCAAGACACTTTTGATGCTGTCAGCTCGTGGGTCCGCGTTGCCGCTTGTATCCCGTTCGGATCCGCCTGCTCCAGTGGGGCACAGTATTTTGTGCCGCGCCGAAATGGAAACTCAGCACGCTGGCAGTTCCTCATGGATTCCATCCTCTGATGCGCGCATGCTCGTGGTAGACACGCTTGCCACCAACCATGGCCGCCCGCGCTATGCGAGCTTGCGCGCCGCCGCGCCGCTGGTCGTGCCGTCGCTGTTGCTGTGCGATTTCGGCCACCTGGCCGACGAAGTGCACAAGCTCGAAGCCGCCGGCGTGCGGGCTTTGCACCTTGACGTGATGGACGGCCAATTCGTGCCGAACATTTCCTATGGCCTGCCGATTGTCGAAGCGGTGCGCCACGCGACCGACCTGCCGATCGAAACGCACCTGATGATTGCTGAGCCGGGCCGGTATGCCGAGCAGTTTTTCTCGGCCGGTGCCGACGCGGTGACGTTCCACGTGGAAGCGGTCGACAATCCGCGGCCACTGCTGGAAAAACTGCGCTCGCTGGGCGCGATCGCCGGCCTTGCTCACAACCCCAACACGCCGCTGGCGGCGATAACCGATTCTCTGGACGCCTGCGACCTGGTGCTGACGATGAGCGTTTCACCCGGCTTTGGCGGCCAGAAGTTTCAGAGCGTGGCGTTGGAGAAACTCGCCCAGCTCCGTCGCCAGGTCGGACCCGACGTGCTGCTCGAAGTCGATGGCGGCGTGAATGCCGAGACGATCGGCGCCGCGGTCGCCTCGGGCGCTCATTTGCTGGTGACCGGCTCGGCCATTTTTGGCCATCCCGATTACGCTGATCGTGTTTCCGCGTTGACGCGCCTGGCTAATTCCGCGCTCAGGACAGATTGATACCAAGGCAATTCCTTGCCCCTCAGTTACCCACAGAAGACCCCCGAGGCCCCACAAAGACTATGATCCAGATTGTACTGATCCACCCCGGTTCAACCGACTACGACGAACAGGGGCGCATTCAGGGCACGCTCGATATTCCGCTCAACGAACAGGGGACCAGTGAGGTCCAGCGGATCATCCAAGACGTTAGCAAGCTTGGCATTACGACCATCTACTGCGGCCCCTGCCAATCGGCCTGCCAGACCGCACTGGCCCTCAGCGAGGCCTTGGGTGCGAAGCTGAAGAAGCTCGACACTCTCAGTAATATTGACCATGGTCTCTGGCAGGGTATGCTGATCGAAGACGTCAAACACAAGCAGCCCAAGGTCTTCCGCCAATGGCAGGAGCAGCCTGAGACGATCTGCCCCCCGGAAGGCGAGCGGCTCAGCCAGGCTCAAGAACGAGTCGAAGCGGCACTGACCAAGATTCTCAAGAAGCACAAACAGGGGGGGACCATTGCCCTGGTGGTGCCCGAACCGCTGGCCAGCGTTGTGCAGGGTTATCTTTCCAACTGTGAAATTGGTGAAATCTGGAAAGACAGCAGCGTTTGCGGCAAATGGGAGGTTATAACATTAGAGCCCCAGAGTGTCGGACCGGGCCAGTCCTGAAAATTGGCTCGGAATAACCAGCCTCGCCAAGCGGCCTTTGCCGATTGGATTTACGTTAGCAAGCCCTTTCCAGCAGATTCGGCCCACGAGCAATCCGCTTCCGCGGCCTCGACCCATGTCCATCAGCGAGACGCCCATCACCAACCCGAGCACGGTCCCCGCGAAACAACGCGAAAAACGCGGTGTGCCGGAGGGCCTGTGGCAGCGTTGTCCGGGCTGTCAGCAGACGATCTTTCGCAGCCAGGCGGAAATGGCGCTGGGGGTTTGTCCGGAGTGCGACTACCACTGGTACGTCTCGGCCCACCAGCGGATCGAGCAGGTGCTCGACGAGGGCACGTTCGAGGAGTGGGACGCCGAATTGGAGCCGGCCGATCCGCTGGCATTTCGCCGACAAGATGCCCTACCGCGAGCGGCTCAAAGAGGAACAAGCCCGCACCGGCCTGCGCGACGCGGCCATTGTCGGCACCGGCATGATCCGCGCTCGCCGCGTGGCCTTCGGCGTGACCGATTCGGCCTTCATCATGGGCAGCATGGGCGCGGTGGTCGGCGAGAAGCTCACGCGGCTGATCGAGCGGGCCACCGACCAGCGGCTGCCGCTGATCATCATCAGCGGCTCCGGCGGCGGCGCCCGCATGCACGAAGGCATCTTGTCGCTGATGCAAATGGCCAAGGTCTCGGCGGCGCTGGCGCGCTACGACCAGGCCGGCGGGCTGTTCATTTCGGTGCTCACCAATCCGACGATGGGCGGCGTGGCGGCCAGCTTTGCCTCGCTGGGCGACGTGGTCTTCGCCGAGCCCAAGGCGCTGATCGGCTTTGCCGGCCCGCGCACCATTAAGGCCACGATCCGCATCGAACTGCCCAAGGGCTTTCAAACCAGCGAATTCCTGCTGGAGCACGGCTACATCGACCGCATCGTCCGGCGCGGCGATCTGAAAAGCGAAATCGCCCGCGCGATCGACTACTGCGGCAAGATGGCCCGCGACGCCAAGGGCGCGCACTGATCGGCGTTGTCTCTCGGCGGCTCGAATGCAGGTTGAAGCGGCGCGCCGCTCGGCTTGCCTGGGGTGCTGCTTCGGCATAGAGTAGCGCTAGCCGCCTGTTGATATGCGCACTGGGTGCCGCTGCTGGCTTGTCCAGCAGAGTTTTTGCGACAGTTTACACAGCACTGCTGGACAAGCCAGCAGTGGCACGCTGATTCCAACAGGCGATTGGAAAGCTCGATCGGGCAGGGCGCGATTGAAAGACGATTGTTATGGGTTTGCTGGGAAACTTCAAAACCCTGTTCGGCACGTCCAAGGTCAACATCCGCTCGCGATTCGAGCTGCTGCGCGAGGCGATCTCGGGCACGATGTCGACCTTCTACATGGCGCGCGACCGCACGACCAAGGAAATCGTCGGTCTGAAGATTCTCGATTTGCAAAAGACCGCGGCCTTGGAGGCGCGTTTCGTCGGAATTACGAAACCGAAAGAGGGGGAAATCGCGGTCTCGATGGTGCACCCCTCGATCGTGCGCACCTTGGAGCACGGCATCACGACCGAGGGCGAGCAATTCCTGGTGATGGAGTTTCTCGACGGGCCGGGCCTCAATTCGCTGATCGTGGCCCGCAGCCGCGCAGCTCGAGGGGCGCCGCGTAACGCTGATTCGCCAGGCCGCCGAAGCCCTGGCGGCGGTGCATCGCGCCGGCTACATCCACCGCGATATCTGTCCGCGCAATTTCGTGGTCGAAAAGAATTGCGAGTCGCTGAAGCTGATCGACTTCGGACTGAGCGTTCCGGCCACGCCGCCGTTCATGCAGCCGGGCAATCGCACGGGCACGGCCAATTACATGGCGCCCGAGGTTGTGCGGCGCCGCCCGACCAGCCAGAAGCTGGACGTTTTCGCGTTCGGGGTCACGGCGTACGAATTATGCGCCTTCGAGCTGCCCTGGCCTCGCGGGGCCGGCCAAGCCGCGATGGCCCACGGTTCGCAGGATCCGACCGACATTCGCAAGTTTTGCCCCGCCATCGACAAGCGGCTGGAGCACGCCATCCTGTCCGCCCTCGAACCGGCGCCCGAAAAACGCCTGGACTCGATGGACGATTTCTTGAAAATAATCAAGGACGTGAAGCACGAGAACACGTAGTAGAGCGCGCTGGCGCATCGGCGGCCCAAGGCGCGAACCGTTCAATGGAGTGCACGATGAAAAACCTGGCCGCTGGATGCCTGGCCGTCTCGCTTGTTTCAGTTCTTGCGCTCACCGGCTGCTCGATTCCGGCCGATCAAAAGGCGATCGCCATCGTCGGCGAGTATGGCGGGAAAATTAAATACGACGACCAGGGACGCCCGGTCGAGGTGGACTTGAACCGCACGCTGGCCAATGACGCCGCGATGGCTTCGCTGGCCGCCTTGCCTGAGCTGCGCACGATCAACTTCAGCGACACGCCGATCACCGGCCAAACGCTGGGCGCGCTGGCCGCGCTGCCGAAATTGGAAACCCTGTTTCTGGCCGGCAGCAAGCTGGAAGACCCCGGCCTGGCCCAGATTGGCACCCTGACGTCGCTGCACACGCTGCACCTGGGCCGCACGAAGATTACCGACGCCGGCTTGCCGGCCCTGCGCAAGATGACCCATCTGCGTACGCTGGCTTTGGGCAACACCGACGTCACCGACGCGGGCCTGTCGAACTTCCGCGACATGCACGACCTGGCCACCCTCATTCTGCGGCACACCAAAGTTACCAGCCGCGGCGTGCAGGAGCTCCGCGGCGCGCTGCCGAATGCACAGATCGAACGCTAGCGCCGGGCGGCCGTCGGCGCATCGAATGGCGTGACTCGCCCCCGGTGATGCTCTACAATGCATACCCGGGGCACTTCAGGCGGCGGCGACCGCGTCGCCGCACAGGCGTTTTCATGTCACGGTCTGCTCGCGCCGAGCGCGGTTTTACGCTCGTCGAACTTTTGGTCGTGATCGCGATCATCGGCATGTTGGTCGCGCTGCTGTTGCCGGCAATCCAGGCCTCGCGCGAGAGCGCCCGGCGGGCGCAATGCCTGGCCAATCTCAAGCAAATCGGCCTAGCGCTGCACAACTACGCCGATCATCACCTGCGGCTGCCGCCGGCCAGCACTAGCGCGGTCGACGTGGGCGTGTGGAATTACCAGACCGATCACAGCGTCCATCTGCACAGTTGGGCTGGAATGATTCTGCCTTTTATCGAAGAGGCGTCGCTGGGCGGGATCATCGATTTCAACGCCTCGGCGCTGGACCCGATCAACCGCCGCGCAGCCGCCACGATCGTCTCGATTTACCGCTGCCCGTCGTTTGACGGCTTCGACTACTCGCGCGAGGCCAAGTACGTCGAGCTCTCCAAAACGTTTGCCATTCGCAATTACGTGTCGCTGGGCGCGACCGACGTCGGCAAGCTGTGGGGCCCGGGGCCCGACGGACGGCGGCGGCCCGACGGCACGATCTACTGCCAGAGCGACACCCGGCTGAAGGACATTTCCGACGGGCTTTCCAACACGCTGCTGATTGCCGAAACGCGCGAGCAGGACGCGGCGGTGTGGATCGACGGCACCGGCGCGGCGGCGGTCGGCCGGCGGTTCGTGGTCGACAGCGTTCCCAGTTACGGCGGCGCGGAATTGTCGCTCAACTATCAGCCGTATTACGCCTGGGGCGATTCGGTCGATTCGATCGACTGCCTGTACGGCCCTTCGAGCATGCACGCCGGCGTGGTCGGGCATCTGCTGGCAGACGGTTCGGCCCGGTTTATCGCCGACACGATCGAGCCGGGCGTGTACGACGCCCTGGTCACCCGGGCCGGCGGCGAAGTGATCGAAAACGCCGCTTTTTAGCGGGCTATTTCCCAGTTGTCGCCGGCGGCCGCCCGTTTGAAAGTTGCCGAACTTTCGTTGCCCGTTGCGTGTCGAAATCTGTTAGAATGAGGGTCCGCCGCGTGGCGGTTTTTTTGATGCGCCTGGAGATAGCAACCATGAAACATTGCAGATGCTGCCACTCGGCCATGCGCGGAGAAACGGCCCAATCGTCGATCCCTCGGCTGGAGCGGCTTTTGAAGCGCCATGGCGTCGTGCCCCGCATGATCGAATCGGTCGCCGTCTCGCTGGGACCGATGTGCGAAAAATGTCTGAAGGATTGGGCCAAGGAGCTCAGTTCGAATTAGCGCCGGGCCCGGCGCCTTAGGTGGCCCAGACAACTTGTTGTCTCACGTCCCGTAGGAACAAGAGGGCGTGGCGAGTTGCAAGACTCTCCCTCAGAGCGCCTCTTGTTGCTTCGCAACACCGACAACAAGTTGTCGGTGCTACCCGCGAACTGATCGACACTGTCTTGCTGGTGGGGCCGTCGGGCCGTATACTGGGCGACTTCGGAATAACGACTTGCTCTCGATAGGATTCATTGCCATGACGATGGACAAGAGCCTCAGGATTCGCCGCGGGCTGATTCGCAGCCGCAGCGTCCTGACGCGCGCCGAACGACTGGCCCAATTGCAGGGCGCCGAGCGCTGGAAGGAAGGCGACAATCCCCTGGGGCTCGCCCAAGGTGCGGGTCTTCAAACTGGCGATGAAGAAGAAGAAGAAGAAGAAGGAAGAGGGCGAGGAAGGCGCTGAGGGCACCGCCGCCGCCGCGCCCGCCGCCGATGCCAAGAAGGCTGACGCCAAGAAGCCCGAAGGCAAAAAAGAAGCGAAGAAGAAGTAGCTGCGCGTGCCATCGCGCGAGCCGTCTTACCATGCGCGTACGTTTGGAATATGCTCGGACCGGGCTGGAAGTGGAGCTGCCCGAAGATCGCGTGGTGCGCAACCTGGCCTACAAGGATGCCGCGCCGCTGGCCGATCCGGCCGCCGCCCTGGCCGACGTGCTGCGCGCAACCGACCGGCACGCCCCCCTTGGCCGAGCTGGCCCGCGGACGCAAAGACGCCTGCATCGTGATCTGCGACATCACGCGGCCGGTGCCCAACCAGTTGATCCTGACGCCGATTCTGGCCACGCTCGAAGCGGCGGGCATCCCGCGCGACAAGATCACGATCCTGATCGCCACCGGCCTGCATCGGCCGAACGAGGGCGACGAGCTGGTCGAGATGGTCGGCGCCGAAATCGCGGCCCGCTACCGCATCGAGAATCATCACGGCCAGGACCTCGACGAGCACACGTATCTGGGCGACAGCCCGCGCGGCGTGCCGATCTGGATCGACTCGCGCTACGTGCGGGCCGATCTGAAAATCACGACCGGCCTGATCGAGCCGCACCTGATGGCCGGCTTTTCCGGCGGGCGAAAGCTGATCTGCCCCGGCATCGCGGCGCTGGAAACCGTCAAGGTCTGGCACGGCCCGGATTTCCTCGAGCATCCCAAGGCCGACTGCGGCATCCTCGACGGCAACCCGGTGCACGAGGAAAACACCTGGATCGGCCGGCAGGCGGGCTGCGACTTCATCGTCAACGTGGTGATCGACGCCGAGCGGCGTCCGCTGTGCTTCGTGGCCGGCGACATGGAAGCCGGCGTTTCTCGAAGGGGTCGACTTCGTCCGGCAGGTCGTCGTCGACACGGTGCGCGAGCCGGTCGACATCGTGGTCACCAGTTCGGCCGGCTATCCGCTCGACACGACGTTCTATCAGGCGGTCAAGGGCCTGACCGGCGCGCTGCCGATCGTCAAGCAAGGGGGCACGATCATCCTGGCCGCGAGCCTGACCGAAGGGATCGGCAGCCCGGAGTTTCAGCGGCTGTTCGCGGAGAACACCGACCTGGAGCTGTTCGTCGAGCGCATCCTGGGCAAGGACTATTTCGTGATCGACCAGTGGCAGCTGGAAGAGCTGGCCAAAGTGCGCCGCAAAGCGAAAGTGAAAGTCGTCAGCGACGGCCTGCCGGCCGCGACGATCGACGGGCTGTTCGTCGAAAGCGCCCCCAGCGTCGAGCAAGCCGTGGCCGATTCGCTGGCCGAATACGGGCCCGACGCCACGATCGCCGTGATTCCCAAAGGGCCGTACGTGTTGGCTCAGGTCGGGTAGCTTACCAGCGTTGTTCGAGTGCAAGCGGCCGGTTTTGGGGGTGGCACCGACAACTTGTTGTCGGTGTTGCGAAGCAATAAGAGGGGTTTGAGGGCGGCTCTCGCAACTCGCCAGGCCGTCGTGTCCCTTCGGGGCCCAGACAACAAGTTGTCTGGGCCACCCAATCCTAGCCGTTCGTTGCCCGCACTTGTACAACGTATAACATTGTTACGCGTCGGGGTCCGGTATTTCGCGCAGTTCGGCTTCCGGCATGGGACGCGGCGAAATCACAAACCGGTACGGTTTGGCCGCCCAAGCGCCGGCATAATCGACGCCGATTCGAGGCGTCCGCGCCAGTCGCGCTTTGGGCACTCGGTAACCACGATCTTCGATCCACAGGCCCGTGCTCCGCGCGGCGCGCTGGGCGTTGAACCGCTTGTCGATCGCCAGGGCCTTGGTTAAGCGGGCAGGGCCAACCCACGGGCCGGCTCCACGCAGCAACACGGCCGACGGGTAGTCGTCCTTGTGCGTGACGATGTTGAGCATCCAATGGATGCCGTACACGAAGTAGACGTACCAGCAGCCCGGCGGGCCGAACAGCACTTCGGTGCGGGCCGTGCGCCCCTTGCTGCCGTGGCAAGCAAGGTCGTGCGGGCCGATGTAGGCTTCGGTCTCGGTGATCGGCACGGCCGTCTCCGTCGGCCCGCTACGAAGCACCAGGTGTTTGCCGAGCAACTCCTTGGCCACCGCCAGCGCCGGCCGCGCGAAAAAACCGGCCTCCAGCACGCGCGGCACAAAGGTTGGAGTGGCGGAACGCTTCACGGCGTGAAGTACCAGCGGAGGACTGAGAACCGATCCGAGAACCGCCTCGGAGAAGAGGGACAGTCCCATTTTACTCCGAAGACTCCGCAAAATTGGGACAGTCCCCGGCGATTCTCGGATCGGTTCTCATTTCGCCGGCCGGCAGTACGTCAGGGCAAACAGCGTGTAGCCGGTGACCAGGTTTGGATCGCCTTCCATCCAGCGGGCGTTTTCGTTGACCCAGGAGCCGTCGGGCTTCTGAATGCGGGCCAGCTCGGCAATCAGTTCGCCGCGCCAGTCGTGCGTTTTGCCCGTGCCGTCGACGAATTCCTTGGCGCCGGTCGCGGCCAGGGCCTTGGCCATGGTGAGATAGTAGTAGTACAAGCCGGCGCTTCCCATGCCGGGGTTTTCCGTCAGGCTGTAATGCTGAGCGAGCCATTTGGAGGCGGCCTTGACGCGCGGGTCGTCGGGGCCGAGGCCGGCGAAGATCATGCTCTTCAGGCCGGCGTAGGTCATCGAGCCATAACTTCGCAGCCCGCCCTCGGGCGTGGTGCCGGCCTGGCTCGATCCGCCGGCGGCCGGCGTGTAGTAGAAGCCGCCATCGGGATTCTTGGCGGCGAAGGGGGTCGTGTTGAACTCGGTCTCCAGGTTCTGGCAGCGCGAGACGAAAACCAGCGCCTGTTTCACCGCGTCGTCGTCCGGTCCGCGGCCGACTGATTTGAGAGCATCCAACAGGAACGACGTGTTGGAAAGGTCGGGGCGGTCCTTGTTGAGTTCCGCCATAGCCGGCCCCGCCATAATTAATGGCCGAGCGGTCGACTCCCTCTTTTTCGTCCCATTGCACGTCCTTAACGAAGCGCTCGGCATTTACGAGCAGCTTGGCATAGCGTTTGTCGCGATTGGCGTCGGCGAAGCATTGGATGGCCACGCAGGTCTCGTAATTCTGATGGCGCGACCCTTCGGCGTAGATTCCACCGTCGGCATGGACGAAGCCCTCGAGGTATTTCAAGCTTTTGGCCACCAGCGGATCGTCGACCGTGCGGCCGCTTTTCAGAATGCCTGTCGTCACTAGCGCCGTGACGGCCGGACCGGCTTGAGCGCTGTACGAGCCGTCGGCCGCCTGGCCTTTGGCGCGAAAGAATTCGATGGCCTTGTTGACCGTGTTTTCGTAGAGCCGCGCGTCGGCGGCCAGCGCATGCGTCGCGGCCGCAAGAACCAGGCCGGAAAAAACCGCGGCCAAAAGGCGTGTCGAACGAATCATCGCGTACCTCGTCGGCTTCGGAGAGCGGGACAGTCCCCAGCGGTTGTGAAACCAATTCCAAAGAATTGTTGCACACGCTCAGGTCGAAAACAAGGTTGGCGACGCCATCGTCAATACCGACTGAAGTGCATGGGAGCGCAGCGGAACCAGACACTCGCGTTTTGCAAACGGCGCGCCACCGCGCGACCGTTTGTCAAACCGCCGCAAAACATGCGTTGCGGCCCGAGTCGACTCGACTGTTGACAATCAAGCTGATGATTTTTTGGTCGCGCGTGGCGTTTTGATGGGCAGTTGCGCTACCCGCCGAACGCCATCACGGCCAGGAATGCGAGCCAGCCGATCACGAGCGTCACCGCCAGCGCCAGCAACCAGGGCCGTTTGCGCGGCGCGACGAAGTTCGATTGCGGCGTTCGCGCGAGTGCCTTGGCGGGGCTCGCTTTGGCCGAAGTCGGAGTTTTGCGGGCGCCAGACATGGTTGGGGCGCTCCTTCGCGTGTGATGCTCTTGAACTGCGCCGCGCAATTCCGCGGCGCCAGCTGACACGTCAGCTTTCAGGCAGCGTGATTTTGAAACTCTCGCGCAGACCCGTTTCGAAATCGAACACGTCGTTGAAGTCTTCGCGCCGGTCCTCGCTCGTTTTGCGCATCTGGCCGATGCCGATCAGGTTGAATACGATTTCGCCGAAATCGCTGGTCGACGTGACGCCCCAACTGTTGAGCACGCACTGGGCCATGTAGCCGTACTGCTCCAATGCGTACTGGCGGATGGCTTCGCACAGTTGCTGTCCGGTCAAGTGCCGCTCGATTTCCTTGGGGGCGCCCTCTTCGGGGTCTTCTTCTTGTTCTTCCGTTTCACCGGGACGCTCGGCGCCCATGCCCAGTTGAGTGTGGGCGTAGTTGAGCGCCTCGAAGACGAACGCATAGGCGTCGATCTTGTAGCGGCGGTCGTCCTTCAGCAGTTTGGCGATGGGGTGCGACGGGTCAAGCATGGTGTCTCGGCTCGGAGGTGCGCGGGTAGTCAGGAACGTTCTTCGGCAGTCGCTCGATCGGGACCGGCTCCGCGTTTGAGCACGGTCATGACCTCGCTGGCGTCGATCAGCACGCGGCGATGGTCCTCTGTTTCGACCAGGAGCTGACCGGCCAGAATCTCCTGGGCCAAAACCCGCGCCCGGCCGCGCCCGGTGATCACGTCAGAACCCAAGGGGGGCAATTCTTTCTGCAAAGCTTCATAGGTATCGTATTCATACCGCAGGCAACATTTCAATCGCCCGCAACGCCCCGAGATTTTGGTGGGGTCGAGCGTGGCCTTCTGGATCTTGGCCATTTTCATCGATACCGGGGGCATTTCCGAAAGATGCGTGTTGCAGCAGACCGGTTTGCCGCAATCGCCGTAGTCGGCCAAGACCTTGGCCTCGTCGCGAACGCCGATTTGCCGCATTTCCACGCGGGTTTGAAATTCGGCGGCCAATTGCCGCACCAGCTCGCGAAAATCGACCCGGTTTTCCGACAAATAATAGACCACCACGCGCTCGCCGCCAAACAGGTGCTCGACGTCGACCAGCCGCATGTCGAGCTTTTCCTGCGCGATCAGGCGCAGACACGTCTGGAATTCCTGGCGGGCCTGGTTGAGCAGCCGCGACCGCTCGTGGTCGTCGTCGGGCGCCATCGACCGCAAAATCTGGCCGTGGCCCGGGTCTTTGATCTGGCTGACCGACTGCTCGGTCGCCTCGCACAGCACTTCGCCGATTTCCATTCCGCGCTCGGTGCGCACCACCACCTCCATGCCGCGCGATAGGTTTCGTCGCGACCCGACGAAAACACGCCCAGGGCTCGCATCACACCGGTTCGCACAACAAACTTGGCCATACTGAGAACCGGCGGCAAAAGCGATTCGAAGGGGCCGGCCGCGGCAAAAGACACTGCCATCCACCACGGCCGAGAATCCGCAAAGTATACCGCTCGGCTGGGGTTCTCGCCAAGGCGGCAACCGCTGGGCCGCTTGCCAGCGAAACCACGAGACATTAGGCTCGCCATAACCAAGTTGTCTGAAGTTGATGCAAGTCGGTTGAACACGAGCAATGTCGCATAAAACGCAGCAAATCTACGATCAGCTCTGCCACCACGCGCGGGAAACGGCCCTGCTGTCGGCTACCGAGTGCGCTTTGGGTTGGGACGAACGGACGATGATGCCGCCGGAGGCGGCCGAATATCGGGCCGAACAGATGACCCTGCTGGCCGGGCTCATTCACCGCCGGCGCACCGATCCGCGCCTGGGCGAGTGGCTGGCCGAACTGGCCGAAAGTCCCCTGGCGGCCGATCGACATGGCGACGCCGCCACCACGATCCGCCAGCTGAAGCGCGACTACGAAAAACGCGTCAAGCTGCCGCAGTCGCTGGTCGAGGAATTGACGCGCACCGCCTCGCTGGGCCAGCACGCCTGGCAGAGTGCGCGCGCCAACAACGATTATCCATCGTTCGAGCCGCTGCTGGCCAGGACGTTCGAGCTGAAACGCGCGCAGGCCGCCGCGCTGGGTTACAAGGAGTGCCCGTACGACGCGCTGCTGGACGATTTCGAGCCCGGCGAGCTGACTTCGAATATCAGCCGCGTGCTGGACGATTTGCGCAACGCGCTGGTGCCGCTGGTCGGCGCAATCGCCGGCAGCAAGCGCCGGCCCGACGCGTCGATCGTGTCGCGCCGCTATCCGATCGCCATGCAAGAGCAACTCAGCCGCGCGGCGGCGGCCAAGATCGGCTTCGATTTTTGCCGCGGCCGGCTGGACGTCACGGCGCATCCGTTTTGCACCGGGCTGGGCCCGCACGACTGTCGGATCACGACCCGCTACGAAGAACACTTTTTCAATTGCGCGTTTTTCGGCACGCTGCACGAGGCGGGGCATGGCATTTACGACCAGGGCTTGCGGGCTGACGCGTACGGCCTGCCGCCGGCCGAGGCCGTGTCGCTGGGCATTCACGAATCGCAGTCGCGGATGTGGGAAAATCTGGTGGGCCGCAGCCGAGCGTTCTGGCAACATTTTTTTCCGGCGGCGCAGCAGGCCTTTCCCGACGCGCTGGCCCACGAGTCGCTCGACTCATTTTATTTCGCGATCAACGACGTGCGGCCGTCGCTGATTCGCGTCGAGGCGGACGAAGCCACGTACAACTTGCACATCCTGATTCGTTTCGAGTTGGAGCCGGCGCTGCTCAGCGACGAATTGCCCGTGCACGACTTGCCCGACGCGTGGAACGACAACTACCAGCAGTACCTGGGCATCCGGCCCGAGACCGACGCCGAGGGCGTGTTGCAAGACATTCACTGGGGGGCCGGCCTGGTTGGCTATTTTCCTACCTATTCGTTGGGCAACTTGTACGCCAGCCAGTTTTTCGCGCAGGCCGACTCCGACTTGGGCGGTTTGCACGCGCAGTTCGCGCGCGGCGAGTTTCAGCCCCTGCGGCAATGGCTGGCCGACAAGATTCACAGCCAGGGCCAGCGCTACACCGCCGCCGAACTGGTGCAAAATATCACGGGGAAACCGCTTTCCCACGCGCCGTTGATCGCGCACTTGCGGAAAAAGCTTGCTCCGCTGTACGGGCTGAACTAACCTCGAAGCGGCGGTTTTTTCAGTTCATTCACGCCATCGCCGCCCGGCCCGCAACCCTTTCCGCCGATTCCCAACCCCGAATCGCCAACCCCCAATCCCTACACCATGAATTCCAAAGTAACACCCGGCCTGCGACCGTTGGCGATTCTTTTTGTCGCGCTGGCGCTGTCGATCGGCTGGGGAGTGCGCGGCAACTGGGGACACGAATATGGGGCCATGATTCCCGGCGCCCTGGCGGCGATGGCCGCGGTCATCGTCAGCGGGCGCGACGATTGGCAGCGACGCGTCGGCTTCTTCGCCTTCTACGGCGCCGTCGGCTGGTCGTTCGGCGGATCGATTTCCTACATGCAGGTGATTGCCTACACCCACTCCGGCGACCATGAATATGGAACCGTGCTCTACGGCTTCGCCTGTTTGTTTCTGATCGGTTTCATCTGGGCCGCCATCGGAGGAGCGGGCACGGCCGTCTCGGCATTTTTGAATCGCGAGCGGCTCACCGAAATGCTCATCCCGATCCTGGCCGTCTTCGTGGCCTGGGTCGCTCAGGACCAGTTCTTCCGAATTTACCTGGGCAACCTGCACGATCAGGTCACCAGCGGCGCGCTGACGAAGGAACAATTTCACGAGCAAATCGCCTGGATCAACTGGTACGACTCCGACTGGATCGCCGTGCTCGTGGCTGCCGCGGCGGCGGTGCTGTTGGCGATCGTGCGGCGCCGAGTTTGCTGGGGCACTTCGCTCGTCTTGCACCTGTGCGCCGGCTGGTGGATCGGGTTCACGTTGCTAACCGACTGTCTGGATCTGCACATGACGCCGCCGCGCGGCGACAACTGGTCGGTGCGCTGGGTATGACCGTGGCGCTGATCGTGTATCTCATGCGGCAGCGCGAATGGGGCATTGCCTGGGCGGCGCTACTGAGCGGATTGTTCGGCGGCTTGGGCTTTTCCGGAGCCACGCTCATCAAGCTCGTGCTGGTCCACCCCCAGGTTCAAGAGCGTCTCTTTGGCGGGCCCGTCGAAAGCAACTGGCACAGCATTCTGGAACAATCCTTCGGCTTCATCTCGGGCATTGGCATCGCCCTGGCGATGGGATATCTGTCGACGCGCGCGCCGCGGCAGACCGAAGAACCCCCGCTGCGCCGCTGGGCCGAACCGGCCACCATCTTCTTCCTGATGCTGGTGGTGACCTACGTCAACATCGTGAAGAACCTGGAGGCCGTGTGGCTGAAGAACGGTACCGTGCCAGCCGAAATCTACGGTTTTCCGGCGCTGTATTGGTTCCAAGGGGCTTACCTCGCGCTGGCCATCGTGATCGCCTGGCCGCTCGTGGCCTGGTATCGCGGCCGAGAGCTGGAAGCATTGCCGGCCACGCGGCTGGGCAAGGCGCAACTGCTGTTCATCACGTTCTTGTGGTGGATCGTGCTGGGCAACCTGGCGCGTACCGTGCCGTTTCAGCCGCAACGGCTGATCACCGAAGGCGTGATCCACGTCAACGCCTGCCTGTGCACGCTAATGGCCCTGCTGCTGCCCTGCCGGCACCGTGTGGCCGGCGAGCACGCCGAGGCGAACTTTCTGGCGTCGGTCAAAAGCATGCTGGCCACGATCGTGCTGGTGACCGCGATCGCGCTGGCAGCCGAGTACTCTCTGGTTCGCTCGCTATGGCGCGACACCTTCGCCGGCCACGGCGGCCTGCACATTCGCTTCGGTCCCAACGCCACGCTCGATAAGAAATAGCGCAGCAAGGGCGCGGTGCACCGCGCGATGGATCCAGTTCGCGCTAAGGGGTTCGCTGGATTTAGTCCTCGGACCGGCTGCTCGATCTTGCGGCGCCCAGTCTCTTTCGCAGTGGAATTACGCCGACCGCCAACAGAGCCATGAGCCCAAGCGCGAAGCTGGAGGGCTCGGGCACGGGGATCGGGCCGCTCACGAAATGATAGGCTAGAAAGTCCCGCATCCGTTCCCGCACGTTCTCGCCGCCCAGATTCTCATTAAAGTCGACGTCGTGATTCACCTGAGCGACCTGCTGCCAGGGTTCGTTGTAGATTCCCACGGAGTTCATCCGGTTGATCATGTTCGGCACGTCCGGGCTGTAGATGATCAGCGGGTCCAGCGTGTTGTTCAGCAGGAACACCGGAGGCCCGCCCGCCTGGATACGGCCCGAATTGTTGTACATCGTTGAGACCAGCGCGATGACCGCCTGCGCAGCGTAGGCGGGGTTCACCGGGTTGTTGTTGTACTGGAGCAAAAGATTATCGATGCCGCCAGCCGAACCGCCGGTGGCGCAGATCAGGTTGGGATCAATTCCCAGGCTAGCGGCGTTTGTGCGCGTCCAGGCCATGGCTACCGCGAAGTCTTCCATACCCGCCTGGATTGCGGGTGCGCCTGGGAACACCGAATAGGGAAGAGGGATGCTGATCCCGCTGTACGGTTGGTTGCCAAAAACAGTCGCGCCGACGACGGGTACGACATTCCCACCGTTCCCGAAAATGTTGCTGGCGCCTTGCCGATAATCGGTCACGATCACCGTATACCCGCGCTGGGTGAAATAGGTGGCCGGATCGACGACGCGCCCGTTGGTTTTGCTGGCCGAAACCCAGGCGCCGCCGTCTTGAATCACGATGGCCGGCCTGATCGGGAGCACGGAAGCCAGGCCGATGTTCGTGGGTTGGTAGACGTCCAACTTCAGCGGCACCGACCCGGTGGTCGTGGCGGCGTTGGTGTAGGTGATGTTGCTGGTGACCGACACGCCATAGAGCGGGTCGTAGTAGATCGAGGCCGCGTAGAGTGGAGAGGCAGCCGTGAAAGCGATAAGAATGACGCTGGCAAGTACGCAGACGATTCGAGTCATTAGCGTCTCTCCTTGATGCAGCGCCAGGCTGGCAGAGCGACTTCCAAAATCGACGCCTGATTTGACCTACCCGTGCTTCTCGCGCGGGACATTCGAAAACCGGCGAAACTTAAGCCCGCAAGAGTTTAGCGTTCCCCCACCTATGGTTTCAAGCACTTTGTCGCCTTTTTCGGAAGATTTCTCACCGGGCCGGGAGGGTGGGGAATTGGGCAATTTGGCCGCAGTGCGGGTGAGCGACTGCTGATCGCCGAGGGCGTGAACCGGGTCAGCGACTGTCTCCACACGCGGTGGGTCCGCTGTTCTCCCGGTCGCCAGCGCGTGGCCCGGCGAGCACGCCCACCTGGACTTTTTTTGGCGGCGGTCAAGAGCGTGCTGGCCACGATCGCGCTGGTCGCCGCGATCGCGGTGGCGCGAGTACTCTCTGGTTAGCTCGCTGTGGGGCGACATCTTTGCCGGTCAGGCCGGCAAGTGTCCTGCTTCAGATGGAACTGGAATTTCCGGGTGTTGGGGTTAGCATAACCCTGAAGCCTGCAGGATTCCATAAGTCCGGAACGCAAGACGGTGGTCGGACATCAGGTCACTCTGCGGCGGTACCAAGTCGGGAAGTTGCCGACCTCAGATCTCTGCGATCAGCATGGGTTCCACCCAAGCCAGGTTTATTTCTGGCAGGCGCAACTGCTTGAGCACCGCGCTTACATTTTTGAGCGCAAGCCCGGTCGGCAGCCCAGCGACAAAGTCCGCCTGCCGTCGCCTCGACAATGAAACGGAGAGCGACTCGACCGGTGCTGCAGATTATCGCCGCCGCTACTCGTCGCCGTAGACCCGCGTGCCTTCTTCTTTCGTGGTCGGCTCGCGGATTTCGTCGGTGGAGACTTGCACTTGCAGACGCAAGTCGCCGGCGGCTAGGGCTTGGACTTTGATCGAGAAGGTGGTGTCGGCCTTGGGGGCGAGTTGCTTCAGCGGCTCGAACACGACGCGCTGGCCCTCGACTTTGTAGCGCACCGGGCCTTCGGCCGAGATGGCTTTCATTTCCTTGGGCAACAGGGCCACCAGTCGGATGTTGCTGGCCGCCTTCGAGCCCTGATTCGTGACGCGGACTTCGTACGCGGTTTGACCGTTGACTTCGATCGGATCGTTGACGTCCGAAACCTGGAAGTTGATGGCCGCCAGGCCCTCGATCGACACCACTTCCTCGCGCTGGTCTGCCAGGTTCTGCTGGGCCTTGCTCTTGATCAGCAGCCGGGCGTCGCCGGCTTGCAAGGGAAGCGTGGTCAGCGTGACGGTCCCGGTTTCTTGGGGCGGCAGTTCTTCGAGGCTCCAGTAGACGCTTCGCGTAGCCGGATCGAACTGGCCGCCGTTGTTGGCTTCGACAAACTTGAGCTCCTTGGGCAGCACGGCCACCAGGTCGATGTCCTTGGCCGACGCCGTGCCAGGATTCGAAATCGAAATGCTGTGCGTGGCGTTGCGCTCCAGGTAGCGCCGCTTGGGGCCGGTCATGCTGACTTGCAGTTGCGGCGCGATAACTTCCAATTCGCTGCTCACTTCGGCCTGCAAGCTGGCCTCGCCGTGGGCGGAAATGATATTCGTCACGGGCCCGGCTTCGGCCGCCATCAGCCCCAGCTCCAGCTCGCGGGTTTCGCCCGGCTTGAGCGTGCCGATGTCGAGTTCCAATTCGTTGCCCTGGGCGTGTGATAATCCGGCCGGCACGTTCTCGCTGACCACCACGCCGGTGGCGGCGCCGGTGCCGGGATTCGAGATTGTGATCTTGAAGTTCACTTCCTGTCCCTTCATGACTTTCTGCGGGGCGCGGACTTCCATGTTGAGCATGGGCTTGGTCGCGACGGTGCGCACCGAAGCCTCGGCGCGGAAATGCAGCGTGGCGACGCTGCCGATTTCGCCTTCGGCCATCGGCATCAGGTCCAGCTCGGCGGTCTGCTCTTCGCCCGGCTTGAGCGCGCCGAGATCCCACACCAACGCCCCCTGCGGCCCGCGCTTGGCCTGAGGCGACGTTTCGATGAGTTGGGTGCCCTGGGGAATCGTGTCGTGAATTTCCACGCCCTGCGCAACGACCGAGCCGGCGTTGCGCACCTTGATGACGAATTTGGCCGGTTTGCCGATCTGGATTTCGGCGGGGGCCGTTTTTTCAATGGTCAAGGTCGGAGCTTGCGAGCCGCTCAGCCGCGGATCGCCGGGGCGACCCGTGCCGGTCGCGTCGTCCGCGCCCGCTGGCGCGTCGTCGCTGCTCTCGATGGGCGGATCGTTCGCCGGGGATTGGCGATCCTCGGGCTCGGCTGGTTGCTCGTCGGCAGCAGGTTCTTCGATGGCTTGCGATGCCTTCGCTGCCGTCCGCGGTCGACCGTAGCGATCGACCGTTCGCTTGGCCGGTGCCGCCGCAGGACGCGATTCAATTGGCGCATCGGCGATGAGGGGGTCATCGGCCGGAGCGTCGGCGTCGGCGATTTCGGCCGAGGCGGGCTGTTCGGCATAACGTGAATTCGACGCGCCCGGGCGCGGCCGCAATGCCAACGGATCGGCGGCACGCGTGGCTGGCAACTGATTCTCTCCGTCGGCCAGATCTCTGGCATCGGGAATGTCTCCGCCGCCAAGATCCGCGGCGGCTTCTGGCCGATCGACGGCCACGTCATCGCGGATGTTTTTCTCGGCATAGGGCTCGGGCTGTGCACGGCGGCCGCCAAACGGGTTGCGCGACGCTGCCGGCTCTTCGACGGGCGCGCTCGAAAGCCGAATCGGCGTTGGCGCCACGTCGCGCGCCGCGACGGGCGGCTCCGACTCTTCGGAGGTCGATTGCGCCGCGGTCGCGGGCACCAATAAGTCGTGGGCAAAAAAAACGCCAACTGATCCCAGGCCGACGACGCTACTCAAGGCCGTCATGCCCAACAGAATACGTTTCATGTTCTTCCGTCCGGAAAGAAGATGTGGAAATCGCGACTAAATGGCGCGGCAGCATCCTGCTGCGTGGCGCGTGCTTGAGCAAGCTCTTTTTGGATCGAGTACGAGACTGATACGTCGAGATGTGAGGTGCGCCCGCGTAGCGCAAGCCAAAACCGGCCGGCGCTTCCGGCGCGGCAGGTTAAGTATCAAAGTTCGGCCAACCGCGAAAGGCCATTTCCGCTGCGTGCACCGCCGCTAGCGAACGCCCGGCCATGCGGGGTGATAGCTGTGTGGACGGCGGGCAATTAGACTTTGACGTTAGGTTCGCTTTGCGGGCCGCACGGGCTGCAAGCACCGCTATTCCCGCGAACGAGACCTTACCAACATGCGTGGTTTGCTGCGACCGTTGCTGCTGGTTGGCCTGGCCTTGCTGGTACCGATTTTGCCGTTTCTTGGTTTCGGCGAGGCACTCGAAAGCACGATCGCCGCCTGGCTCGATCCACCCCCGCGCCGGCCACGATTGCGCTTCTGACCGTCGCACTGTTGGCCAGCGACATCCTGCTGCCGGTGCCTTCGAGCCTGGTCAGCACCTTCGCGGCATCGCAGTTGGGTGTTGTGGCGGCTACCGCGGTCTCGTGGCTGGGAATGACGCTGGGCGCGATGATCGGGTTCTACCTGGCAAAGACGTGGGGCCGCGCTTTGGCGGTGCGTCTGGCCGCGCCGGACGATCTCGAGCAAATGGACCGACTGGGTCGGCACTACGGCGCGTGGATCGTGGTCTTCACCCGCGCTTTGCCGGTGCTGGCCGAAGCCGCCGTGCTGCTGGCCGGTGCCACGCAACTGGCCTGGCGGCAATTCTTGCCAGGCGTGATGTTGAGCAACCTGGGCATTGCCGTGGTCTATTCGCTGCTCGGCGCCTGGGCCCAAACGCAGCACCAGTTGCCGCTGGCGCTGGCGGCCTCGATTGCACTACCGATCCTGGCGGCGACAATAACACGTTGGTTCCTGCGCAAACGCCTCGCCCGACGCTCCCCCCTAGCCCGACACATGCGAGCACCCATGTCTTCTTCCAGAAACGATGTTTTGGAAATCCTCGATTCGGCCGATCCGCGTTTGTACGACGTGCACACCACGGCGCCTGGGCCGCGCGGCTCGCTGCCGTTGACCGAAGAAATGCTCCGCGACTGGCCCAGCGGCGATTTGTTCGGCCTGACGCAAAACGCCGGCATGGGCTGGGAGCCGGCCGCCATGGTCGGACCGCAGTTTCTGTTGCTCAGCACGCAGGGTGGCGTTCGCGCCGACGACGGCACGCCGATCGCCTTGGGCTATCACACCGGCCATTGGGAAGTCGGGCTGCTGGTGCAGGAAGCGGCCCGCGTGCTCAAGACGGCCGGCGCGGTGCCGTTCGCGGCCTATTGCTCCGATCCGTGCGACGGCCGCACGCAAGGCACCGTCGGCATGTTCGACAGCCTGCCGTATCGCAACGATGCGGCGATCATCTTTCGCCGGTTGATCCGCTCGCTGCCCACGCGGCGCGGCGTGCTGGGCGTGGCCACCTGCGACAAGGGTCTGCCGGCGATGATGCTGGCCCTGGCCGGCATGCGCGATTTGCCGTGCGTGCTGGTGCCCGGCGGCGTCTCGCTGCCGCCGACGACGGGCGAGGACGCCGGCAAGATTCAATCGATCGGCGCCCGCTATGCCCACGGCGAGATCACGCTGGAAGATGCCGCGGAGCTGGGCTGCCGCGCGTGCGCTTCGCCCGGCGGCGGCTGCCAGTTTCTGGGCACGGCGGCCACGGCCCAGGTCGTCGGCGAGGCGCTCGGCCTGTCGCTGCCGCACTCGGCTCTGGCCCCCAGCGGACAGCCGATCTGGCTCGACATGGCGCGCGCGCAGCGCCAAGGCCCTGCTGGCGCTCGAGCGGCGCAAGATCAAGATCAGCGACATCCTCACCGACGCGTCGATACGCAACGCCATGGTCGTGCATGCCGCGTGTGGCGGCTCGACCAATCTGTTGTTGCACATTCCGGCCATTGCCCATGCCGCCGGCTTGCGTCGCCCGACGGTCGACGATTGGCAGCGAAGTCAACGCGCTGGTGCCGCGGTTCGTCGACGCGCTGCCCAACGGCCCGGTGGGACATCCGACCGTGCGCGTGTTTCTGGCCGGCGGCGTGCCCGAGATCATGCTGCACCTGCGCAAGCTGGGATTGCTCGATCTCGACGTGCTCACCGTCGCCGGCTGCACGCTGGGCGAGGTGCTCGATTGGTGGGAGAATTCGCCGCGGCGCGCCGCGATGCGCGAGGCGCTGCGGACGCGCGACGGCATCGATGCCGACGACGTGATCATGTCGCCCGAGCGTGCCGAATCGCGCGGGTCTGACGCGCACGGTCTGCTTTCCGCGCGGCAATCTGGCGCCAGAAGGCTCGGTGATCAAGAGCACGGCGATCGATCCGCGCGTCGTCGACGCCGACGGCGTGTATCGCAAGACGGGCCCGGCCCGAGTCTTTACGCGCGAGCGCGACGCGATCGCCGCGATCAAGGGCAAGACCTCGCCGCCGATCGTGGCCGGCGACGTGATCGTGCTGGTGGCCCGCGGTCCGCTGGGCTCGGGCATGGAAGAGACCTACCAGGTCACCTCGGCGCTGAAGTATCTGGAGTGGGGACGCGAAGTGGCCGTGATCACCGACGCGCGTTTTTCGGCGTCAGCACCGGGGCGTGCATCGGTCACGTCGCGCCCGAGGCCCTGGCCGGCGGACCGATCGGCAAAGTTCTGGAAGGCGATCGCATTCGCATCGCGATCGATCGCAACACGACTGGTAGGGAGCATCGACCTGGTCGGCGACGCCAGCGCGCGAATTCGGCGCCGACGAGGGGGCACGCGTGCTGGCCGCGCGGCAGTCTCGAGCGCGATCTGGCGCCCGACGCGAAGCTGCCGGACGACACGCGACTGTGGGCCGCCTTGCAGCGCGTCAGCGGCGGCACGTGGGCCGGCTGCGTGTACGACGTCGACCGCATCGTCCGCGTGCTCGAAGCCGGCGAACGGGTTCTGGCAAACCCTCTCCCGCCAGGAGAGAGTGGCGACGGGCACCGACGCGAAGCGTAGGTCGGCGAGCCGGGTGAGGGAGCCTGCGTGCTCGCAACAACCGATTGTGATTTCCCTCACCTTAACCCGCTCCCGGCGGGAGAGGGGACAGTCGCGCGACGGCAAGATCTGGCCTCGATATTCGCCTCAATCTTCCTCTTCGGTTCCCGGACGGTCCGCTCCGCAGACGTCGCATTCGTCGAACGCGCCGATCACCTCGGCGCCGCACGCGGCGCATTTCCAATCGGGCCGATCGGCGCGTCGCTCTTGCTCGGCGTCATAGTCGTCGACGATGGCCCGCGCGCGCTCTTCGTCTTCGCGGCGCACCAGCACGTGGGTCGGGGCGATGGGAAGCGCGAGCACGTCGCTCTCGTCCGAAACCGAAGCTTCGATCCCCTCGTCGATGAGCAGGTTCATGACCAGGTGCGCCTCGGTGACGTTGGCGGCTTCGTAGACTGAAATCAACTCCTTGGGATCGATCAAAATGCCCTCCCGCATCGCCGAAGCGAGGCCTCGAATGTTGCTGTTGGAAGCCCCAGCGGAAACTCGCCGCGGCGGGCGCATTATAGCCGGCCCGGCTTCGGCGCCGCGGCCAACGGACGCAGGCTGTCAATCTGGCAGTCGGGTAGCTCGGCCAAGACCTGCTTTTGCCCGGTTTGGCAAAAAGGGCTTTGGGTTGCCAGCCGGTCGCTGCGACGATAAGTCCGGTTTTTGGATTGACTTAGGCGGCAGGGCAAGACTCTGGCGCAGCACTTGCATTCCAAGGTGCCCGCCCGGTGCTTTTGGCGCCGATATTGGCAGTCCCAGCCGTCGGCCCGTTCGGCGTCGTGCGGGCCGTTACCGTACACCCCCCCGTCAAACCACCAGCGACTTGCGGAGGTCCACCAGTTATGTCGACGGTGACCAAGGCCAAAAAGAAGAGCAGTGACGCCGTGAAAATCCAGCCCTTGGGCGACCGCGTGGTCGTCGAGCGCGAGGAATCGGAATCGAAGACCGCCGGCGGCATCGTGCTGCCCGACATCGGCCAAGGACAAGCCCTCGCGCGGCACCGTCATCAGCGTCGGCGACGGCCGGCTGTTGGACGACGGCAAGCGCAGCAAGCTGCAAGTGAAGATCGGCGACAGGGTGCTGTTCACCTCCTACGCCGGCGAGACGATCAAGATCGGCGACGAAGAGCTGCTGCTGATGCGCGAGGAAGACATTCTGGCGGTCATCGAGTAAGCGCCGCTGGCGGCATCGATCGCTTCCGTCCGTACTTCGAACCCTTTGTACACAAAACATCTGACATAGCTCGCCAAGAGCCAAGCTACGAAGGAGAAATCGATACATGGCCAAGATGATTGCATTTGACCAGGAAGCCCGCGACGCCATGCGGCGCGGCGTTTCCAAGCTGGCCCGGGCGGTCAAAGTGACGCTCGGTCCCAAGGGCCGCAACGTCATTTTGCAGAAGAGCTTCGGCTCGCCGACCGTCACCAAGGACGGCGTGACCGTGGCCAAGGAAATCGACCTGGAAGACGTCTATGAGAACATGGGCGCCCGCATGGTCCGCGAAGTCGCCTCGAAGACCAGCGACGTCGCCGGCGACGGCACCACCACCGCCACCGTGCTGGCCGAAGCGATCTTCAACGAAGGCCTGCGAGGCCGTCGTGGCCGGCGTCAATCCCGTGCAGATGAAGCAGGGCATCGAAAAGGCCGTCGAGGACATCACCGACAAGCTGCAAGAAGATGTCGATCGCGATCAAGAGCAAGAAGGAAATGGCCCAGGTCGGCACCGTGGCCAGCAACAACGACACCGAAATCGGCGAGCTGCTGGCCGAGGCCATGGAAAAGGTCGGCAAGGACGGCGTGATCACGGTCGACGAAGGCAAGAGCCTGAAGACCGAAGTCGAGTGGGTCGAGGGCATGCAGTTCGACCGCGGCTACCTGTCGCCGTACTTCGTCACCAATCCGCACCACGATGGAGTGCGTGCTGGAAGACGCCTACGTCCTGGTCTACGAGAAGAAGATCGCGAACATCAAGGAGCTGGTGCCGGTGCTGGAAGCGCGTGGTCAACGCGGGCAAGCCGCTGTTGATCGTCGCCGAGGACGTCGAGGGCGAAGCCCTGGCCACGCTGGTCATCAACCGGCTGCGCGGCACGTTCCAGTGCTGTGCGGTCAAGGCGCCCGGCTACGGCGATCGCCGCAAGGCCATGCTGGAAGACATCGCCATCCTGACCGGCGGCACGCCGATCTTCGAAAGCCTGGGCATCAAGCTCGAGAACCTGCACGCTCGCCGATCTGGGCCGCGCCAAGAAGGTCATCGTCGACAAGGACAACACCACGATCATCGAAGGCGCCGGCAAGACGGCCGACATCAAGGGCCGCATCGACCAGATCCGCCGCGAGATCGAGCGTCTCGACCAGCGACTACGATCGCGAGAAGCTCGAAGAGCGGCTGGCCAAGCTGGCCGGCGGCGTGGCCAAGGTCAACGTCGGCGCCGCGACCGAAAGCGAAATGAAGGAAAAGAAGGCCCGCGTCGAAGACGCGCTGCACGCCACGCGTGCGGCCGTCGAAGAAGGCATTCTGCCCGGCGGCGGCGTGGCCCTGTTGCGGGCCTCGCGCGTCGGTCAAGCCCGAAGGGCTGACCCACGACGAGGAAGTCGGCTACAACATCGTCGTGCGTGCCTGCCGTGCTCCGCTGACGACGATCGCCAGCAATGCCGGCCAGGACGGCGGCATCGTCTGCGAGAAGGTGCTCGAGGCCAAGGGCAACGCGGGCTACAACGCCGCGACCGACGTCTACGAAGACCTGGTCAAGGCCGGCGTGATCGACCCGACCAAGGTCACCCGCACCGCGCTGCAAAACGCGGCCAGCGTGGCCACGCTGCTGTTGACCAGCGACGCCCTGATCGCCGAGAAGCCGAAGAAAGAAGGGCAAGAAGGCCGGCGGCGGCGGCCACGGCGGCGACTACGACATGTATTAATCGATGACATGTATGAATCGACGTGTATGAATCGGCGGCCATAATCGAAGCGATGGCTTGTCGAGAGGCGGACAATCCTCGAGGGGTGCCGTAGTCGGATTCCTACCCCGGCCGCAGCCCCCCGAGGATTGTCCAATCCCTAAGAAAGCCCGTCGAGCTCTCACGAGCCGGCGGGCTTTCTTGTTGCGCAAACCGACCCAAAGGCAGGCAAAAAGGGGGGACGGCGCTCGCTCCTGGCTCGTTTGTCGACGACAATTCTCGGTGGGCGGACCGTGAAATCTGTTGGTTTTTAGCGACCCAGGGATTACTCTGAAGTGTGCCGCGCCCCCCGGGCTGCCGCGCTTGCTCTCGGAACAGATCTCGCTGGAGGGACCATACCCGTGACCCAATCGATGCAAACAACGCTGCGTGGCGGGCTATGGGCCTGCCTGCTGTTAGTTCCGGCGGTGCTGATGTCGGCCGAGCGGCGCGCGACGAAGACGCGCCTGTCGAAGCGCTCCCCGGTGCGACGGTCGAGATGTTCGCGGCGATGAAGTCTAACGACATCGAAGTCAAGCTGATCCCCAAAGACGAGACCGAATCGCGCGTGTTCATCAAGAACAACACCAAGAAGCCGCTCAACGTGCGTCTGCCCGATGCCTTTGCGGGCGTGCCGGTCTTGGCACAGCGTGGTCGCGGCGGCGCGGGCGGAGCCGGCGGCGGTCAAAGCGGACAGAACCAGTCGATGGGCGGGGGCATGGGCGGCGGAATGGGCGGCGGGATGATGGGCGGCGGAATGATGGGCGGCGGAATGATGAATATCCCTGCCGAAAAAGTCGCGCAGTTCAAAGTCGCCACGGTCTGTCTCGAGCATGGCAAGAAATCGCCGAAAGCCAGCATCCCTTATGAAATCAAGCCGATCGAAAGCGTCACGACCAAGCCCGAAGTCAAGGAACTGCTCACTGCCTTTGGCAAGCAGCGCCTGAGCCAGCGGGCCACGCAGGCGGCCGCCTGGCATCTGGCCAACAACATGTCTTGGGAGCAATTGGCCAACAAGCGGATCGAGCACCTGGACGGCTCGAGCGAAGCGTGGTTCGAGGCGCAGGAAATCGAGGCGGCGATGCACATCGCGCAGTACGCCGCGACGCAGGCCGAGCAGAAATCGGCGCCGAGCACGGCCGAGAAGCGTTCCCCCGGCGAGAAGGAATCGGCGAACGGTTCGCCCGCGGGAGCTCCGTAGTTTCGTCGCCGGTCGAAGCGCGATTCACGCGGCAACCGGCTCGGGACGATTCAATTGCCGCAGCAAACGGCGGACTTCCTGCTGCAGGCGAAAGCGCTCGTTTTGCCAGGCTTCGCTGGCCTGCTTGAACGCGGCCCGCTCCTCGGCCATTTGCTGTTGCCCGGCGATCAACAGGCCGGCTTGTTTCTCCAGGTCTCGCTGCCGCTCGTTGGCCCAAGCCTGGACGTCGTCGCGCCGATGGGCCAGTTTGCGATGTTGCTCGGCCAGTCGAGCGCTGAGTGCTTGGATTTCGGCTTTCTGTTGGGCCAATTCGCCGCGTGCCAGCCGTTGTTCGTCGGCCAGCTTCAGACGGATTTGCGCCAACGATTGCGTCAGCGTCGCCGGCGCCATCGATCCGCACAAGCGGGCCCACAGTTCCTCGGTCGCCAGGCGGATTTCCAGCACTTCCTGTTGCGAGCGCGACATGTCGGCTCGCATCCGCTCGATCACCGCCTGCCGGGCCGACAGTTCATCCGATTGGCGTTTCAGATCGTGGCGGATTTTCTCCTGCTCGGCCGCGGCCCGCTGCTGCTCGTTGAGCAAGCGAGCGCGATCGCCGTGCATTTGCTCGGCAAACGCCGCGCGCTCCTCGGCCAGCGTGTGGCGATGGCGCTCGAGTTCGGTCTGTTCGATGGCCAGCAGCTTTTCGGCCCGCTCCAAGGCCTGGTAGCGGCCCTCCAGGGCCACCAGCGCTTGCTGCGATTCTTCAACGTCTTTGGCCGCGGTCACCTGGGCGGCCAGGCGATCGCGCATCGCGTCGATTTCGGCTTGTCGCCGATCGAGCTCCGCGCTGCGCTCGAGGAGATCGGCTTCTTCAACACTCGAGCGGGCGCGGCCGCGAAAAACTCCCCGTGACTTCTTCGTTTCGGCGGCCAGTTGCGCCTCGCGCTTGGCCAATTCCTGTTCGCGCCGCGCGATATCGGCCTTCTGCTGCGAGATTTCTCCGTGATGTTCGTGCAACCACAGTCGCGCGCCGCGGACCTGGTTTTCCATGGCCGCCAGCCGCGCGTTGAGTTCCGCCTCGCGATGGTCCACCGACGACTGCTGACGTTGCAAATGCGCCGCGAGTTGCGCCGCCTGCTGCCGCATTTGCTGGATGGTGACGGCCACCGACAGCTCGCCACGCGCCGGCGAACTCAGGCGCGACTCGGACGCGTAGCCTGCCTCGGAGGCAAGGGGCGCCTCGGCGGGTACAACCGGCGGAAGCACTTCGACGGCCGAAACGTGGGCTGTGTCGACGCGCGTTCCCAGCGGCGCGACCCGCGCGGGGGGCGCATCGAAAAAATGCTCTCGAGTCGATTCGCTCTGCGACATGGCTCTCGGTAATACCGGCGGAGCGCGGCGATAGACCCCGTGCGCTTGCAAAGTTTGGGCCTACGGGCACCTTAATCGCTAAGGTTTACCCAGTCCCTGTCTTCGGCAATCGAGCCGTAAGAAGTTGAACCGATTCTGGCGGAGCGACTTGGAGAGCGAAGCGCGCAACAAAAAATGCCGGCATTCTCATGCCAGCACGCGCACGCGGAGCCGCACCGTGGCGGTCCGCTGGCAGATTACGGCCCAAGCGAAAATCGCCACTGCGGTCTAGCCTTTGGCCGCGTCCAAGGCTTTTTGCAAGCGGGCCTTGGGCTGCACGCCCACGAAACGCTCGACGACGTCGCCTCCCTTGAAGATCATCAGCGTCGGAATGCTGCTGACGCCGTAGTTTTGCGCGGCGCTGGGGCTGTCGTCGATGTTCACCTTGCCCACCTTGACCGAGCCGGAATACTCGCTTGCCAGCTCTTCGACCACGGGCGCGATCATGCGGCACGGACCGCACCAGGGAGCCCAAAAGTCGACCAAAACCGGGTCTGTGGACTCCACAACTTCCTTTTGGAAATTGGAGTCCGTGAATTCGGTTACATTTGCCATGAGCATCGTCTCCTACACGTGACCAACCGAGCGACTTATTCGTCTGAAGTCGGTCCGCGGCCGGAATTTCTGAAGCTGTCAAGACTGCGAAAATTATAGAGGGGTGACAGCGAGTGTCAACGAAGGCCCCGAAAGAGCGGGCCGCGCGGGGCGTATAATGCCGAAAATGCCTTGACCCAGCGACGCTGCCTGATGGTCGGCCGGCAATCCCCCAAGAATTCTCATGTACGAAACATTCGAGCACACGGCCGACCTGGGACTACGCGTGCGGGCCGCTGACTTGAACGAGCTGTTCGCCGACGCCGCCCGTGGGCTGTTCTCGATGATCGTGCCCGAGTTGGAGTCGGTTCGCCCGCTCGAACAAGTAACCTTCAAACTCGACGGCGACGCCGAGCTCCTGCTGTTCGATTGGCTGAATGAATTGCTGTACACGTACGAAACGCGCCACTTGCTGCTGTCTCGGTTCGAGGTGCGCGTCGGCGAGGGTGGCCTGACCGCCACTGCTTTCGGCGAGCCGATCGACCCCGGGCGGCACGCGCTGGACCACGAAGTGAAGGCCATCACGTACCACGGCCTGAAACTCGAACGCGAAGGCGCGAACTGGATCGCCGAAGTGATTGTCGACATATAATCTCGGGCGGCACCGCAGGCCGGTGTCCTTATACTAACCCGAAGCGCCAGCGAGGGAAGCTAGACGAAGAGCCCTCGCTGGCGCGTCGGGTTAGTGTGCGGCAATTTCCGGACAGCCTCAACAAGTTGTCTGGGCCACCCAAATCGGCAGCACGCTGTATTCACCCAAAGATTGCTGAAAACCCACAGAGGCCCACCATGCCCAAGGAATCTTTTCGCGGGCCGCTTGAACGGATCGACGACACGTCGTGGCGCATCCCACGATCGTATCGGGCGGGCATGCGCGTGGACGGCATTGTCTATGCCGACGACGTGCTGATCGA
Source organism: uncultured Planctomycetia bacterium (assembly GCA_963801675.1). Classification (GTDB taxonomy): domain Bacteria; phylum Planctomycetota; class Planctomycetia; order Pirellulales; family PALSA-1355; genus PALSA-1355. The sequence goes on along the minus strand of CAWDFN010000001.1, from coordinate 3,228,719 downwards.
GTCGATTCGCAACGACCAGGCGCCCGAGCAGGTGGCCAACGTCGCGTTTCTGCCGGGCATTCAGATCGCCAGCCTGGCCATGCCCGACATCCACTGGGGCTACGGCTTCTGCATCGGCGGCGTGTGCGCGACCGATCCGGACGAAGGGGGCGTCATCTCGCCGGGCGGCGTCGGCTACGACATCAACTGCGGCGTGCGGCTGGTGCGATCGAACCTGTCTGCGCAGCGACGTCGAGCCGCGTGCAGACGCAACTCGTCGACGAGCTGTTCCGCCAGATTCCCGACCGGCGTCGGCCGCGGCGGCAAGTATCGCTTCGCACCGCAAGGAGCTGCGGCGGCTTGATGGGCGAGGGCGTGCCGTATCTGGTGAGCCGCGGACTGGCGGTGCGACAGCGACCTCGAGCACACCGAGGCCGGCGGCCGATCTGACCGGTGCCGAGCCCGACGACGTCAGCGAGCGGGCCCTGGAGCGCGGCGGCGAGCAGTGCGGCACGCTCGGCTCGGGCAATCACTTTCTCGAAGTGCAGGTCGTCGACAGCATTTTCGACGAGGCGGCCGCGCGGGCGATGGGCCTGGACAAGGACATGGTCTGCGTGATGATCCACTCCGGCTCGCGCGGGCTGGGCTACCAGGTGTGCGACGACGCCCTGCGCGATGCTGCGCAAGGCGCCGGAGAAGTACGGCATCGAACTGCCCGACCGGCAGCTGGTCTGTGCGCCGGTCGACAGCCCCGAGGGCCAGCGACTACATCGGCGCGATGCGGCGCGGCGGCCAACTTCGCCTGGTGCAACCGGCAGCTGCTGATGTGGCAGGCCCGCGAGTGCTTCGCCGACGATCTTCGGCCGCTCGTGGCAAGAGCTGCGGATGAACCTGGTCTACGACGTGGCCCACAACATCGCCAAGTTCGAAGAGCACGCGGTCGGACGGCAAGCGCAAGCGGGTGTGGGTGCACCGCAAGGGGGCGACGCGGGCCTTTCCGCCCGGCCATCCCGAGATGCCGGCCGCTTATCGCAAGATCGGCCAGCCGGTCATCATTCCCGGCGACATGGGCCGGGCGAGTTGGGTGCTGGTCGGCCAGCCGGGCAGCATGGAGCAGACGTTCGGCACCACCTGCCACGGCGCCGGCCGCGTGATGAGCCGCACCGCCGCGGTCAAGCACGCCGCAGGCCGCCGCATCGACCAGGAGCTGGCCGCCCAAGGGCGTCATCGCCCGCGCCCGCAGTTGGAAGGGCCTGGCCGAAGAGCAGCCGGCGGCCTACAAGGACGTCGACCTGGTGGTCGACGTCGTGCACCGCGCCGGCCTGGCGAAGAAGGTCGCCCGCATGCGGCCGATCGGCGTGATCAAGGGGTAAACGCGAGGCTATGATGGCGGCAAAGAGTACGAACGACGCAAATCAGTCTTCAAGCGCTTTATGACCAGGCGCGCCAGCCGTATGGCCTGCAATTCATCTAGGCTTGCCGTTTCAGTCCCCGCGTGATTCGCATGCAATTCACATTGGTGCCGGCAGGCTACTTGATTGTCACGCGCGTTCCGGGGATTGCGATGCAATTTCCGGCAAACCACCGGCTCCGTTGGTATCGTGGAGTCGACCGCTTGCCACCACAATTGTTCCCGGATCCGACAGTTGCTGGAATTCACCATCGTGAAATTGAGCTAATCGCGGCCGTCGAGGAATGGCACAGCTTGCATTCGGATCTTACTGCGTTTGTTGCGAATTGGCAGAGGGCGGATACACTATTCGACGTGCTACAGTCGCTAATCGGCGAATGCGAACTGCTGTATTGTGAAGTCGCCATCAGAATAAGCGAAGGAGGTCGTCGCAAGGACTATCCGCCAGTTGTTGGCGGCGCTCCGTTCACGCAGTCGACTTTCGGATATGATGTGTCTTGGCCGGGATGCAATCATTCGGCAATCGCTCAACCGGGAGTTGTGCCTGATAATGCCAATTGGCTCCATGCACTGAATGAAAGAGGCCTTTTGGACGAATTTGACGACGCCCTGCGCCTACGCGATGAATACCTGCGAGTCTATCCTCATCCGCCTTTCGATATCTTCTTGGTGCAGGGCGTCGAGAAAGACTGAAACGAACGGAATGCGTGTAAAACTCCACTTCAAAACGATCATATAGGACCTAATCGCATGCTTCGCTCGAGTTGTATATTGACGATTATCGTGGCGAATTATTTGGCAGTTAGCGTGACCGCTCAGGAAAACTGGCCGCAGTTTCGTGGGGCTTTGTCGCTGGGCGTTTCGACTAACGACCATCTGCCCGATCACTGGTCGGCTACTGAAAACGTGGCCTGGAAAATCGACGTCACAGGGCGCGTCGTGGTCGTCGCCGATCGTGTGGGGCGACAAGATTTTCATCACCACGGTGGTCAACCTGGGCGAGGCCGAGACGCCGAAGAAGGGGCTCTACTTCGGCGGCGACCGGGCCAAGCCGCCGGAGGCCGAACATCAGTGGAAAGTGGTGTGCCTCGATCTGGCGACCGGGAAAACGTTATGGGAGCAATTGGCCCATCAGGGGCTGCCGGCCACGCCGATCCATTTGAAGAACAGCTACGCCGCCGAAACGCCCGTCACCGACGGCCAGCGCGTGTACGCGTACTTCGGCAACGTGGGCGTGTATTGCTACGACCTGGACGGCAAGCCGCTGTGGTCAAAACCGCTCGAGCCGCACGCCGTGCGCAACGATTGGGGAACGGCCGCCTCGCCGGTGCTCTACCAGATCGGGTGTACATCGTCAACGACAACGACGAGGATTCGTACCTGCTGGCCCTCAACGCGACCAACGGCGAAGAACTGTTTCGCGTCAAGCGCGACGAAAAGAGCAACTGGGCCACGCCCTACATCTGGCAAAACAGCCAGCGCGTCGAACTGGTGACGCTGGGCACCGATGCGCAACCGCTCCTACGATCTCGAAGGCCGGCTGCTGTGGGAAATGGGGGGCATGTCGACCATCACGATCGCCACGCCCTACTCCAAGGACGACCTGCTCTATATCAGCTCCGGCTACGTGCTCGACCAGAAGAAGCCGATCTGCGCCATCCGGCCCGGCGCCTCGGGCGACATCAGCCTGGACAAAGACCAGACGAGCAACGATTTCGTGGCCTGGTGCCAAAAGGCCGCCGCTCCGTACAATCCGACGACCCTGCTCGACGGCGATCTGCTGTACGTGTTGTACGATCAAGGCTTCTTTGCCTGTTTCGACGGTAAAACGGGCGAGGAAGTCTACAAGCGGCAACGCATTCCCGACGGCAAAGCCTTTACCGCGTCCCCCTGGTCGTATGGCGGACAAGATCTTCTGCCTCAACGAAGACGGCGTAACGTTCGTCATGCAGGCCGGCCGCGAATTCAAGATCCTGCACACCAACACGCTGGCCGAAGACGACATGTGCATGGCCACGCCCGCCATCGTCGGCGATCGCCTCTTGATCCGCTCGTCCGCGCGGCTGTACTGCATTCAAAATGACTCCAAGCCGGCCAATTGAGCGCGCCGGCTAACGGGCGTGTCTTTCGGGTGGCCCAGACAACTTGTTGTCTGGGTGCCGCAGGCACAAGAGGCGCCCCTTTCGCTCGGCGCCGGCCCGCTACGATCCGAGAGACGCCTGTTTTGGTAACGCGCACTCGCCTCGCTCTCGGCCCCCGCTCATGCCATCTCCCGACGGCCTCAATCCGGCGCAACATGCCGCGGTCACGACCCTGGACGGGCCGCTGCTGGTGCTGGCCGGCGCCGGCACCGGCAAGACGCGGGTCGTCACGTATCGCATCGCCGAATTGATCCGGCACGGCACGCGGCCCGAGCCGCATCCTGGCCGTCACCTTCACCAACAAGGCGGCCGGCGAAATGCAGCAGCGGGCCGTCGCGCTGCTGGGCAAGCAGCTCGAAAGACAAGCCCGAGATTTCCACGTTCCACTCGCTCTGCGTGCGCATCTTGCGGCGCCACGCGCCGCGGCTCGGCTATCCGGCGCAGTTCGCCATTTACGATCGCGGCGACCAGGAGAGCGTGGCCCGCGCGGCGCTGCGCGAGATCAAGGTGGCCGACGACCTGCTGCGGCCCGGCGACCTGCTGTACCTCGATCAGCCGCTGGAAGATGCAATCGCGTGCGGCCCGACGAGGCCGCGGCGCTGGCGCACACCGACAAGGAGCATCTGGCCGTCGATGGCCTATCGCCGCTATCAGGAGGCGCTCAAGCAGGCCGGCGCGGTCGACTTCGACGACCTGCTGCTGTGCACCGAGGAACTGTTCGAGCAGTTTCGCCGAGGTCGCGCAGGCCGAGGCCGAGCGTTTTCGATCATCTGCTGATCGACGAATATCAGGACACCAACGGCAGCCAGTACCGCATCGTCAAGGCGCTGGCCGGCGGGCATCGCAACTTGTGCGTGGTGGGCGACGACGATCAATCGATCTACGGCTGGCGCGGCGCCGAAGTGTCGCACATCCTGCGCTTCAAGCGCGACTGGCCCGAGGCCAAGGTCGTGCGGCTGGAAGAAAACTACCGCTCGACGGCCGCGATCCTCGACGCTGGCCAACCGGCTGATCGCAGTTCAACAAGCAGCGGCACGACAAGGTGCTGCGCGCCGGCCATCCCCGGCGGCGAGAAGCCGCGGATCTTGCAATGCCAGGACGAAACGGCCGAAGCCAAGACAGTCGTCGACGATATTCGCATGCCGGCTGACCGACGGCAACGCCCAGCCGCGCGACTTCGCGATTCTGTTTCGCACCAACGAGCAGCCGCGCGCGTTCGAGATGGAGCTGCGCCGGGCGAAGTTGCCGTACGTGCTGATCGGCGGCATGTCGTTCTACGATCGCAAGGAAGTCCGCGACATCCTGGCCTATCTGAAACTGCTGGCCACGCCGCGGCGACGAGGTTTCGCTGCGGCGAATCATCAACACGCCGGCGCGCGGCATCGGCCCGCGCGCCGTCGGCGCGCTGATCGACGAAGCGGTGAGCCGCGGCAAGCCAATGTGGGACGTGCTGTCGGTCGCCGCCCACCTGCCCGCGATCACTCCGGCGGCGGCCGACGCGATCGAAAAGTTCGCGCGGATGATCGAACATTTTCGCGCCCGGCTGAAGCATGACCCGCTTGTCGAGGTCGTCTCGGCGATGATCACGGACGTCGGCTATCAGGACGAGCTCGCGCGGCTCTACAAGGATCCGCAAGAGCGGCAAGCCCGTTGGGCGGCGGTCGAGGAGGTGGTCAACGCGTTGGGTGCGTACGAGAAGCGGGCCAAGCGCCCGACGCTGGCCGGATTTGTCGAAGAGATCGCGCTGGGCGACCGCGACAACGAGCAAGACAAGGACGAGCAGCTCCAGCGCAATGCCATCGCCTTGATGACGCTGCACAGCGCCAAGGGCCTGGAGTTTCCGCAAGTCTACCTGGTCGGCATGGAAGAAGGCCTGCTGCCGCATCGCCGCTCGGTCGAGATGGAAGGTACGGCGATCGACGAAGAGCGCCGGCTGTGCTACGTCGGCATCACCCGGGCCCGCGACCGGCTGACGATTTCGCTGGCCCTGAGCCGGATGAAGTGGGGCAAGCCGCGCCCGACGCAACCCAGCCGCTTCCTGTTCGAAGTCACCGGCCAGGCCGACCGCGCGCATCGCGGCCCCACGCCGAGCGCACGTCCGACAAAACGTCCCGCGCGCCCAAAGCCATCAACCCGCCCCGCGACAAGCGCTAGCGCATCGCTCTCTTTGGGTGGCACTGGCGTCTCGCCAGTGCGCGATTCAAACTGACGCGGCACTGGCGAGACGCCAGTGGCACACGGAGGGGAATAATAATGACGGCAGCCCTCCCCCGACGCTGTTCGGCCCAAAACTCATATAGCCTCAATTGCCTTGTCTGGTTAGACTTCCAGGTTGATCCAGCCGCTTGCGCCGGCATTGTCGGATCGCACTGCGTGCCGACTCGCCGCGTGCTTCCGGGCGAGCGCGTCAGGAGGGCCGTGATGCAACAACCGTTTCGCTTCATTCATTCGAGCGATTTCCACCTCGAACGGCCGCCGCGCGGATTGACCGAGGTGCCCGAGCACTTGCGCGGCGCGTTTGTCGATGCCCCCTATCGGGCCGCCGAACGGGTTTTTGACGCGGCGATCAAGGAACGAGCGACTTCGTGGTGCTGGCGGGCGATCTACTCGATCCGCTGATGGCCGGGCCGCGCGCTCGGGTGTTTCTCAACGAACAGTTCCACCGCCTTGCCGAGCGCGGAATCAAGGTCTATTGGTCAGGCGGGAGGAGCGACAATCTCGAACGCTTCGCCGACGAGTGGCCGGCCGTTGACGGCGTGTTGCGTTTCGCAAGCCATCGCGTCGAGCGCGTTGTGCACCAGCGCGACGGCCAGCCGCTGGTGCAAATCCTGGGCACCAGTTCGCAGCAGCGCAAAAAAATCCGCTCGGCCGACTATCGCACCGACGGCACCGACCTGTTCGCCGTGGCCGTGGCCTACGGCTCGACCGACGCCGAGATGTTGGCGCAGCACGCGGTGAACTATTGGGCCCTGGGAGGCGAGCACGATCGGCGCGCGGTACTGAACGGCCCGGCCGTGGCCCACTATTGCGGCACGCCGCAAGGACGCCGCCCGCAAGAGTCGGGCCCGCACGGCTGCACGCTGGTCCAGGTCGATGAAACCCAGCGCGTCCGTACCAGCTTCATCCCCACCGACGCCGTGCGCTTTCACGCTGAACGCGTGACGGTCAGCGAATCGGCGACCGGCGAACAACTGCAACAGGTTCTCACGGAACGGTCCGGCGAACTGCTGGGCGATCCGTTCGGCCCCGACCTGCTGATTCAGTGGATTGTCTCGGGCAGCAAGTCTTTGTCGGCCGAACTGCGGCGCGGCAAGCTGGCCGCCGATCTGACGGCCCGCCTGCGGACCGACCACGGTCAGAAGCGGCCCGCCGGTTGGACCGTGTCGATCGAGGCCGATGCCGGCGGGGTTCAGGAAGACCGCTACGAAGAAGAGACCCTGCTCGGCGAGTTTCTGCGCACCGTGCGCCACTACGTCGAGAATCCCGACGACAAGCTCGACCTGGCGCCCTACCTGGCCGAGCGGCACGTCGTCGGCAGCGTCGGCTCGGCGGTGACGCTCGACGAACCGGCCGTGCGCGCGCGCGTGCTTGCTGAAGTCGCGCGGCTGGGCCTCGAGCTGCTTGTGCCCGAGGAGCCGCGATCATGAGAATCACCGGCCTGAAGGTCGACGGCTTCGGCGTGTGGAGCGGGCTGGAACTGCCCGAACTGTCGGACCAGCTCAACGTCTTCTACGGCCCCAACGAGGCCGGGAAAACCACGTTGATGCAGTTCGTCCGGTCGATGCTCTACGGCTTTGCAGCCGAGCGGCGCGGCCGCTATCTGCCGCCCGTGCGCCCGGCCGGCCCGGCGGTTCTCTGCAGGCCGTGGCCGGTCAATCGAGCTACTCGATCAGCCGCCACGCCGACGAGCCGGGCGAAATGGGTGAGGCGGCCGTGGTCAGCGACGGCCGGCAGACGGTGCACGACGAGCACGCTCTGACGCCGCTTTTGAGTGACGTTGATGAGTCGATTTTCAACAACGTCTTCGCCTTCGGACTGCGCGAAATTCAAGAGCTCGGCACGATCAGCGACACGCAAGCCGCCGACGAGCTGTACAACCTGGCCTTGGGGCTCGATCGCGTTTCGCTGGTCGACGTGCTTTCCGATTTGGAGACTTCGCGCAATCGCCTGCTGGCCCGCGACGACCGCCCTTCACTGGTGACGCAGCTTTTGAGCCAGCGACAGCGGTTGCAAAGCGAGATCGAAGACCTGAGCCAGGGCACGCTCCGCTTTCTTTCGCTGGCCACCGAGCGGCAAAAGTTGGCCGGCGAAATCACGCGGCTGGAAGCTGAGAACATGCACTGGGATCAGCAAGTGCGCGAACTGTCGATGGCCCGAGCACTGGCCGACCGCTGGCAGCGGCGCTCGGCAATCGATCGCGAGCTGGCGGCTCTGGGCAATTTCGACTCGCTGCCCGAGGGCGCCCTGGTGCGGTTCGAGCGCCTGGAATCGCGACTGGCCCTGCGGCGGCGGCGCTTCGTGCGGTTGAAAAAAGAGCGTCGGCGAGTGCGCGACCAGATCGGCGAATTGAACATCAACGAACCGCTTTGCCGGCAAGCCCCTCGGCTCGAAGCGTTGGGCGAGCAGCAACAGTGGATCGCCTCGCTCGAAACGCAAGTCAGCGAGCTCCAGGCCGCCGTGCTGCAGCAGGAAACCGAACGGCGGGAAAGTTATCAAAAGTGGGGCCTTTCGGCCGAGCCAACCTCCCAAGCCGGCGAGCTCCTCTCGCAGCGAACGCTCGCCGAGCTGCGCGCCGCGGCCAAAGCCGTGCACCGCTCGCGCGCCGATATCCGCAAGTCGCAGGCCCTGGCGACAACCGCGGCCGAGACCGCCAGCGGCCATCAACAAAAGATTGAGACCGCACTGGGCGACGTCAAGACGACGGGCTTGACGCCGGCGCTGGCCGCTGCGGGCGAGCTGGTTTCGCAGTTGCGCAAGCGCGTGCAGCTCGACGAACGGCTCGATCAGATGAGCCGCCGACAGTCGCAACTCGAAGAACAGAGCCACGATCAACTGGACGACCAGCTGTTGCCCACCTGGGTGCTGGCCGCGCTGGGCGCGTTGTTCGTATTGGGTTGCGCGCTGGTCCTGCTATTCCTGGCCGGGTTGATCCTGCCGGCCTCGCTCAGCGGCTCGCTGGGCTGGCCGATCGGTTTCGGCGGCGTGCTGGCAGCCGGGGCCGCCGGAGCGTTCAAATTCATGCTGGAGCATAACGCCGGCCAGCGGATCGACACCTGCCACGAGCAGATCCATTTGCTCGGCCAGCAAATCGAGCAAGCCAAGGCCGATCGCGACGAGCTTGACGAACAACTGCCGCGCGGCGGCGGGCCGCTGGTGGCCCGATTGCAAGCGGCCGAAAAAGAGCTCGCCCGGCTGGAGGAGTCGCTGCCGCTGGAGTCGCAGCGCGAGGCAGCCGCGCGCGAAGCCGAAGCCGCCCGCCGGCAAGTCCAGGCTCTTGGCGCCGCCTACAAGCAGGCGCGTGCCAACTGGCGGCGACTGCTGGCGCAGAACGGCCTGCCCAGCGACCTGGCGCCGCGGGGGCTGCGCGAATATGCCGGACGCCGCAAGCAAATCCGCGCACTCCATCAGAGCGTCGAAGAGAAACGCGCCGAATTGAGCCGCCGCCGTGCTGAGTACGAAGCGCTGGCCTGCCGGATCACCCAATTGATCGCCGAAATCGGCCTGCCGCCCCGTTCGGCCCGTCCGCTCGATCAGTTGCAGCAGGGTCTTGCCGAACTGGCGCAGCAGCAGGCCAAGCTCAAGCAGCGCGAGGAATTGGAGCGGCAGATCGCGCGGCTGGCGCGCCGCCAGGCGAAGCTTTCTCGCGCCGCCGCGCATCTGCGCCAGCGGCGCCGGCTGTTGATGCGGGCGGCCGGCACCAGCGACGAGCAGGAGTTTCGCCGCCGGGCGCACGCGCAGGCTGCCGCCGCGCGGCTGTTGGCCGAGCGGACAGAGATCGCGCATGAAGTTTCGGCCGCCATTACCGGGCAATGCTCGGAGGAGCAACTGGCCCAGCGATTGGCCGCGCCTCACGATCTGGAACAACTCGAAACGCAACTCATCGAGTCCCGGCGGCAGTCCAGCCAGCAGTTGACCCAAGCCATCGAGCGCCGCGGCGAAATGAATCAGCAGCTACGCACGCTGGTCGAAGATCGTCAGTTGCCGCACAAGCGCATAGAGCTGGGCATTGTGGAGAAACGGCTTAATGACGCGCTCGACCGCTGGCGAGTGCTGACCCTGTGCAGCATGGTGCTGGAGGCCGTACGGGCCTACTACGAGCGCGAACATCAGCCGCAGGCACTTCGCGAAGCCTCGGCCTTCTTGCAGCGGCTCACCGGCGGCCGCTACGTGCGCGTGTGGACCCCGCTGGGCGAACACTTGCTGAAAGTCGACGACAACCAGGGGCGCAGTTTGAACGTCGAAGTGCTCAGCCGGGGCACGCGCGAACAGCTCTTCCTCGCGCTGCGGCTGGCGCTGGTCAGCTCGTACGCGAGGCGCGGCGCGCGGTTGCCACTGGTGCTCGACGACGTGCTGGTGAATTTCGACGCCGGCCGGGCCAAGGCGGCGGCCATGGTGCTGCGCGACTTCGCCAGGCAGGGGCATCAGATACTGATCTTCACCTGCCACGAGCACATCGCGAAATTATTCAAGAACATCAAGGCCGAGGTGCGCCAATTGCCCGACAACGGCCGGCCCCAAGCGGTTGCCGCGCCCGAGCCGATCGTCCGCCGCGGCCGGCGCGGCCGCGGGGAGACTCCCGCCGAGCCCGACGACGAACCGCTCTACGAGCCCGAGCTGGACGAAGTCGAATCGGCGCCCATGGCCGAAGTGGTCCCACCTCCGGCGGTGCCGCCGCCGCCCATCCCACAGCCGGTCGTGTCACTACCGGCAGCCGCGGAACCGTCGCGGCGAACGCCTGCTCCCAAACCGCAGCCAACACGGCGCAGCGACTGGTCAGCCGAAGAATTCGAGGGCGAACTGGCCGACCGCGTGTGGCGCAACGTCGACAACCAAGCCGCACCCGACGAAGACGCCGCCTAGCGCGCCTCCCTCTCCCACCGGGAGAGGGCCGGGGCGAGGGAGCGCAAAGGTGAGGGTAGTCCCCACCCACCCCTTTCAACATGCATGATTGTTCGGGTGGGCTGTGACCTTCTGCTATCATAAACCTTTTTGGCGTAATGAGGATTTGCTGATTTGCCAAGGAGGTTGCGATGGCCCTTTCTCGCGCGTTTGATGCTTTTGTGCAAGGGGCGCCCTGTACTGTCATCACGCGTTTGGTCGCGGAGCATGTCGTCGATGATCGAATGCTGAGCACACTCTTTCAAGAGCATGCTGTCACGCAATACGATCGCGACATCACGATCACGCATTTGGTCCAGGTAATGCTCGATGTGGCTTGCGGCAGGGCTCCCTCGGTGCGGGCCGGTTTTCTCGGCCGGCAAGAAGAGATGACCGCCTCGCTGACTGCCTTTTACGGCAAACTGGATCGCGTCGATCCCGAGTTGGGCATGGCGTTGGTGACGCAGATCGCCCTGGAACTACGGCCCATCATTCAGTGCCTGGTGCCGCCGGGCAACGAGCCGTTGCCGGGTGTCGCATCCTATATCCTTGATGGCAACATGCTGGCCGGCACAGACCATCGGTTGAAGCCGCTTCGCAAAACGCGCGCTGCGGCGTTGCCCGGCAAGTCGTTGGTGTTGTACGAGTGCGCCACGGGGCTGGTCACGCAAACGGTCTTGTGGGAAGACGCTTATTCGCAAGAGCGAGCCCTATTGCCGGATCTGAGAATTCCTGGCAACGCACACTTGCTGGCTGATCGCAACTTCTGTGTGCTCTGGTTCTTGCAAGCCATCGAGCGGGCCGGTTCTTGCTTCACCATTCGGCATCACAAGCAATTTGTCATTCCGGAAACTGCGAAAGAACGGCGCATCGGGCGTTGCGACACGGGCATGGTCTATGAATCCTCCTGGCAAGCGACCGACGGTGAGCAAACCCGCGTGTGGCGCACCATTCGAATTGAACTCGACGAGCCGACGCGCGACGGCGAGACGGAAATCACGCTGATCACGAATCTGCCCGCCAAGCACGACGCGCGGAAGATTGCGACCGCGTATCGCCAGCGATGGACGATCGAGGGGCACTTCCAGCGATTGACGGATCACTTGCATTGTGAGATTCCCGGCCTCGGCCAGCCTCGGGCTGCGTTATTCGCGTTCGCCGTGTCGCTGGTGGCAGGCAACATGCTAGCGGTCGTGATCGCCGCGTTGGAGGCGGCACACGGCACCAACCTCGTGCAGAACTTGTCGTACTACTATCTCATGAACGAAGTGGCCGGCAACTACAACGGCATGATGCTGGCCTTGCCCGCCGCACGCTGGACCTTCGTGCGACGCATGAGTGTTCCCGAATTCGCGCGGCTGTTGCGAGATATCGCCAGTCACGCCAACACCGCATTACTAACTAAAACTCGCCGCGGCCCAAAAAAGAAACGCCGCACTCCCAACTGCACTAACATCCGCCACCTCTCGACCAAACGACTCCTCGACGAGACCCGCTAATGCATGTTGAAAGGGGTGGGTAGTCCCCACCGCAACGCCCCCGTAGGTCCATCGCCGTCGCGCCGAGCGCGCGTTCCCTACAAGTACGTCTGCAGCCACTCATACGTCCGTGCTTCCGCCGACGGCGGAATCGTGTGGCCTTTGCCGTGATTGAACAGCCCCACGCGGCTGGGTTGACCGTGCAGCGGATAGGCTTCGAGCGCGGCGGCGATGAACGGCCAACTGCGGGCTCCGTCGGCCGATTCGCCGCCGATCAACAGGAAGGCCCGCGGCGCGACCAGCCCCAGCAGTTCGTGATGCTCGCGCGGGACCTGTTTGGTCCCCAGGTACCAGGGCGCATCCCAATTGGAAAACTTCGTGCCGATGCCCCCTTCGCTGCTGACGGTGGCTTTGATGCGCTTGTCGAATGCCGCCAGATAGAGGGCTTCCTTGGCACCCAGCGAGTGGCCGGCGGCGCCGATTCGCTGGGGGTCGACCTCCGGCAGCGACGACAGCACGTCGACGGCCCGCTGGGCGTCAAAGAGCATCTTGGTCATGCCGCGCGAGCCCGGGTGGCGCGTCAGGTGGCGATCGACCGGCTGCAGATAGTCGACCGGCGAGCTCCCGTCCCAAATAAAGCAGCGCGGACAGATCGCGACGAAGCCTCGCTCGGCCAGCTTCAGTCCCCAGGCGGCCTCGGGCGCACCTTCCAATCCGGCGCCCTGGCGGATTGTGTAATCGACAGTCGAGTGCATCACGACCACGCCTGCGGTGCGCCCAGCCGCACGCGCCGGCATGAGCAGGTAGGCCTCGACCGGATCGCCCGATTCGTTTTCGTACTTGATGAGCCTCCGCGAGATGTTGCCGGTTCGCTCTGACTCCTGGACTTCGAACGGCGGCGGCCGCCGGGGCGGATCCCAACTGCCCAAAAAGGCGAGCCAGTCGTTGCGCATCTCCTCGCGCCGGGCTTCCCACGCCTCGAGCGTCGTGATCTGCCTGCCTTTTGCATCGATCAGCAGCGATGGCAACCGCGGCGCATCGGCCGGCAACCGGGCCGGCGGAGTCTGAACCTGCGCGAGCCAGGGAACCTCTCGCTTGGACGAGATTTGCGACGCGTGCAACGTCGACGGCCCGCACAGGGCGGCCATGGAGGCAAGTCCGAACTGTCGGCGGGTGAGGCTCATCGGTCGGCTTTCATGGCTCGTCCGAAAGCCCGGCAAGAATCAACTCGCGCGGCTTGTCTGCCAGACTGGCGGGCTTCGACTCCTTGGGATCGGCCGGCAAGGGGGGATCGGTGGAAAAGCGAAACGCCTTCAGCGACGTCGCAAGATCCTCGCCGGGTTGCAAGGCCGACAAAAAGGCCTCCCATTCGGTCGTTTCCTTGGCTGAGAGTCCACGATACCACAGTACATACGTGTAGAGATTCTCGCCGGTCAGAACCACTTTGCCGAATTGCTTCTCCTGCGCATCGGACACGGGGACGCTCCACATTGCATACAGGAACGTCGGCAGTCCCTGGTCGCCATTTTCGGTGGCTTTCCAAATGACCCGGCGATTGTCCGCATCCCAGATTCCGTTGGTTGCCGTGGGCGACTCGCCGCAAACCAGCGTGATCTTCAGTTGCGTGGAGTCCTCGAGCGAGATCTTGAAGAACGCCTCGCCGAATAATTCAGTAACCACCTGCGTGGGCTCGGGCGGAGAATCGGTCGGGTTCTCCTTCCTCCTTTCTTGCCAGGCCAGTTCGAGCTTGTGGTACTCGGGCGTGGTGCGCAGATAGCCGTCCAACGATGCCGTGGCCGCTTCATCGCTGGCCAAAAAAGCCATCGCGGCGGGCCTGGGTGCATCGTCGGCCAGGCCCAATTTTCGAGCGACCAGCCGGTCGAGCAAGGGCACGACGGGCCCCGCATCGATCGAGCGGGCCATCAACGGCAAGTCGCGCGGCTCGACGTAGCCTCGCTCGACCAGATATTGCAGCAGCCGCACCCAAGGGGTCAGGGAACCGTTGGTGCCGACGGGACTTTTGTTGGGTGACGGCGAATCCGTTTCGAATTCCCGAACGCCTGCGCCGGCAACGAGGAGCAGGCAACTGGCGCTTTCAAAATCGTGCCGCACCTGGACGTCGAGAAACTTGCGAAGGTCATTCCAATTGGCTTCGCGGCCCAGCTCGATCTCGAACCAGCCGATGCCCAAATCGATCAGGCGGTTGGCAGCCTTGCGGCGGTCCTCGATTTGCTTCGCGACGTCGTCGTTGCCGCCAAATCGCTCCATATACGTCGCGGCCGTGCCGAAGGGGCTGGTCCAACGCGTGTACGTGCCCGAGCCGCCGACGTCGGAGGGCATCTTTCCGACAAAGCGTCCGCTGAACGAATGTTTCTGGTCCAACTTGGCGGCCGGCAGGGCGGAATACGCGTTGGCGATTTTTTCCAAGCGCGCCCGAGGGAAGGCTTCCACCGCATGGGAATTAGCGCTTTCCTTCCAGCAAGTCAACTGCCGCTCGAGCGCGTCGCCGTCGGGCCGAAGCGTGATCTCGTAATGATACTTGCTGCAACCGCCCGCCGCTGCAATAAAAAGGAGTGCCAACGAGAACGTCGTGGACGCAATCGGGAGTCGATGCATGATCGATCCTTTCTCGCAACGGGCGCGCTGAAACTGCAATCGCCCCAAGTTTGGATGCCACTGCCCGTGGATTTTACTCCATCATCGCCCTCCCGGCGACAGCGCGGCGGGAATCGGCTGCTCCAGGTAGCGCCAGTTCTTGATGAACGCTATCACGTCGGCCAGCTGCTGCGTTGAGAGCTGTTTTTCGAAACCTTCCGGCATCAGCGACATGCCGCTCGAGCGAATTGACTCGATGTCGGCTCGTAGCAGTTGGACGGTTTTGTCTTCGGCCTGCCTGAGCGTGACGGAACTGGCCGTTTCGGCCGCGATGATGCCGGTGTGTACCGTGCCGTCGGCGGTGACCACCGTGTAGCTCAGGTAGTTGTTGTCGATGGCCTGGTTGGGGTTCAGGATGTCGCCCAGCAGTTGCCGCGGCGTCTTGACGCGCGAATCAGAAATGTTCGGAGCCACGTCAACCCCCACGTCGCCCACGTGGTGACACGCGGCGCAGTGTTTGCGAAACTGCTCCTTGCCGGCTTGGGGGTCCGCCTTGAGGTCGAGCGCCTTTTGATATTGTTCCAGCACCAGCTTGCGTTCGGCCGGCAGCGCCGCGGCCAACAGCTTGCGAGCGCGAGCCCGCACCGCCGGATCCGCGTGCTGCAGCAGCCGGTTCTGCGCGGCGCATCGATTTCGGTCCGAGCGAGCCGTTTGGATTCCACCTCGTCGAGCAGCAAGTTGGCGCGTGCCGGATCGGACACCAGCGCGTCGAGAATCGCGCGCCGCACTGGCGGCGTCTGGGCCGAGTACGCGGCAACCAGCGCCGGCCCGACCGAGTCGTCGGTTTGCGCCGCCAGCGCGGCCGCGGAGTGAACCCGCAGGGCCTGCGACGCGTCGCCCGTCAGGATCGGCAGCAAGACCTCGCGAGCCCGCAGCGACCGGGCAACCTTGAGTAGATCGATCTTGCTCGCGCGAACGTCTTCGGCCAACTTGCGGTTGGCGGCCTCGGCGGCCGCGCGGTCGAACAGCGCGTTCAATGCCCGATCGATCGACTGTGCCGCCGGCAATTGCGCGACAAACTCGGCCAGCGTGCCACCGCGACGCTCGATCCCCTGCGCCAGGCCCAACAACGCAACTTCGCGGGCCGGCACCGTCGACGGTTGGCCGGCATCGCCAACCAACGCGAGGACCTGGGCGACTTCGCCCGCGTCGCGGCGTGATCCGACGATCACCGCCAACTCTCGAACCAGCAGCAACTCGGGCGCGCCGTACTGCTTCGACTTCACGCGATCCGATGTCAGCGCCGCCACGAGCATGGGGGCGATATGCGTCGGCATCGCACTGGCCACGGCCGCGCGCGTCCATGGGTCGTGCGGCTGCCGCAACGCCACCGCCAACAGCGGCGCGACGACTTCCTCAGTCGGCAACCCGCCAAGAGCCAAAGCCGCGCGAAAACGAACGCGGGCATCGGCGTCGGCCGTCGCGGCCATCACGCGCCGGTGAAGATCGGCCGCCTCAGGCAGCCGAGGCTCGGCTAATCTGGGCTCGGCCAGGGCAACGGCTTGCTCGCGGACTCTCGGGTGTTCATCGGCAAGCGCTCGCACGATAACCTCCGGCGCCAACGCGTGCGAAACATCGAGCGCCCACAGCGCGTGCACGCGAGCGGTGGACTCCGGTGCTTCGCGGGCCAGCGATTCGAGCGGTTTTGTGGCGGACGGATCTTGCCGTTCGAGCAGCAACCGTGCCGCCGTCTCTCGCCACCAGGCGTTGTCGTGGCGTAGCAAATCGACCAATTCGCCCGACGACGCGGTCGACATTTTTGGGGTCTCGCGTTTTGGTTTTTCGCCGGCGCGCATGACGCGATAGATGCGCCCGCGGTCGTCGCCCAGGCGCAGATCAGGACGCTGTTGCAATTCGCTGGGCATGAACTGCGGATGCTCGATCACGGCGCGATACATGTCGACGACGTACAGCGCGCCGTCGGGCCCGATCTCCAGGTTCACTGGCCGAAACCAGGCGTCGGGCGTGGCCAAGAACTCCTTTCCCTCATGCGGCGCGTGCGACACGAAGCTGACGCCGTCGGCCGCGAGCACCTCGCGATGCACCAGGCTGCCGGTCGGCTCGCAGGTGAAGCCATTGCCGCGATACTCCTCGCCGAGCGCGTCGCCGCGATAGATTTCGACGCCGCAAGCCGCTGTAAACTGCCCGGCGTGCAAGTTGGACGTGGTCCACGCGCTGGTCAGCGGATAGACATGCGACTGTTCGCCCTGCGCGGCAACGTCTTTGACCACGGCGGCCACGGCCAGAAACGGATTGCGGGCCAGATACTTGTTATCCAGCACCACGTGCTGAAGCGGGGCCCGATTGTTGCACACGAAGCGGTTGCCGAAATCGTCGAACGCCAGGCCGAACTGCCCGTTGCCCGAGACCGCCTGGCAGTCGCCGGTACGAGGATCGAAACAGAAATCCATGCCGCTGATCGAAAGCGGCTTTTGCGAGGGCAAAGCGGGCCGTCGCGGGTTCTCGATGGTTCCGCCGCGCAGGCCGTTGGCAATCGTCACGCGTCCATCGAGCCCGATCCGCGGATGGTTGACGCGAAGCTGCGGGTTTTCGGCCACGAAGCCTCGATACCAGGTCTCGTGCACGTCGGAGCGTCCGTCGCCGTCAGTGTCCTTCAGATACATCACCGCCCCGGCCAGCGTCACGATGACGCCCCCCTGCCACGGCTGAATGCCGGTGGGAAAGAGCAGGTGGTCGGCGAAGACCCGCGAGTTTTCATAGCGTCCGTCGCCGTCGACGTCGGTGAGCACGCGGATCTGCGACAGCGGCTGCTGGCCTTCGGCCGGCCCATTGGGATAGTCGCGCATCTCGACCACCCACAGCCGACCATCCTCGTCAAAACGAATCGCGATCGGATCAACGACCTCGGGCTCGCAAGCGACCAGCTCAATGGCCAGGCCCGCTTCAAGCTGGAAGTGCGCGAGCGACTCCTGCGGCGAAAGCGGGCTGTGGACGTCGGCTCCTGCCGCGAATCTGGCGCACGCAATGACGGCAGCCAGGAAAAACACCGAACGACCGCGTCGAAAACCTGCGAATGCCACCGTGCACCTGCGCCTTGCGTAAAGACTCGAACCATGGCGATGTGGTTATCTTGCTCGCCGGCGCAGGCGGCGTCAATTGGCAAGCAGTCGCCTCGCGATACAGATTGCTTGACTTCTTACAAGTGAGCAAGAAAACGGGTCAGAACGATTTATTGATTCCAAACAGACAGTTCTAACCCATTTTCGTCTCAATCGCTCTGACCCGTTTTCGTCTTGGATGTTGACTGCTGATTGATCGCGGTCGTGGCGCTCTCGACTGCTGCATTTGGCAAACCAAAGACAATCCAGCCGTCATAGACGGCGAGGTCTATGAGCCTCTCCGATACTGCCGGCGGGATCAAAAGCGCCCCTAAAATTTCCAAGCGCGAGGCTTCCGGCAACACCAGGTTGTTTTCGACAAGCGTTAGAAGTTTGGCCACCGGCTCACCAAGAATCGCCGAGTGAACCCAGATCTCGATCGGTGCCACAAGTTCGCGGCGCGGCGGGATCACGGTTAGTCGCACGGGGCTCCCTTTCATGCCGACGCCGATGTGAATACAGTCCTTCGACGACCTGGCGGCAAGCTGCACGGCGAGACCCTCACCCACGAATAGATTCGTGAATAGAACCATGTCCAGTTTCTGATTCATTGCGGCCAATTGAGCACTCACCCGTTTATCGAACGCTGAGAGCAACTCGCGTTCATTGTCGCGCGCCGTGATTTGCCGCGCCTGTTCCTGGGACTCGCCGGAGCGCCGCTCGGCCACGCGGCTGATGAGCCGACTGCCCAGCCCGCCGCGAGACGACCCAAAACCATCGTACCCGAGCTCGGTTTTGGCGATGATCGTACTGGGCTCGGCGACAAACCCCCGGGTCGCATCGAACGAGATCGGTCGCGTACAGACGAAACCCGTGTCGGTGTGACAATAGATCAGGGCTGGTCCGTTGGCACCCACCGTCGTCGTGTGCGTCCGGCCTTGAAATTTAAGGTCAAAGGAGGCGTCGTCGCGGTCGGGGACCAACAGCACGGAAATCGCCCCCTGCGTGCGGCTTTCGCCGATTGCGTGCGTCCCCAATACCACCGTGTCAACGCGGCCCCGCCGGTCGATTTGGGGAGCCGCCAAGGGGTCGAGCGCGGTATGGTCGATACGAACCACGAGCGGGTACGCCGGACGCTCAGTTGTTGTTGCAGTCGGCGACACTGGCTCGCGTTGCGCGGCGTCCGCAGTTTGTATCCGGCCGAAGTAAGCTGATGAGGCAACAACGACAACACAGAGCAGGCTCAATAATTCGCGCGATAGGCGCATGTCGGCTCCCCGATCACAAATGTGGTTGGCTGTTGGTAACGCTAGTCACACACGCATCAAGTCTCCCTGACCCACCGATCCCGCCCCCTTTGGCCATCCGCTGAGGAGCGCTCGCCCAGAACGAGCCGGGGTCGGCGCCGGACAACGCGGCGAGCCTGGGTGTATTTGGTGTAGCGATTGGCCGAATCTTCCAGACCGGCGCGAGGGGAACGAGCAGAACCTGCGGGCTGGGTTCGAGCCCAGGGGCGTGATTGGCAACCCTCCCAGCATAAATGTACGTCGCTGCCGGCGTCCGTGGCGTGCATCAAACGTGCGTTGGCGTGCATTTCGGACACGGGTTGATCGTAAAACCCCTAAAGCATACGTGGAGACGAAGGCGTTAAAACCCTCAATCCCCGCTTTGCAAAGGCGGTGCTTTCCCAATTGGATCAAGGAAGCGTGTCAGAACTATTGGTTTGGAATCCATAAATCGATCTGACGCGTCTTCTTCTCGACCCGCTTTCTTCATCACGGCTTATCTCTCGTAACGCGTGTCGAGAATTGTAACACGTTGCGGTACACTACCGATGAATCGATGGCGAATGGTTTTTCGCCGCACTTGAATACTTTCGGTCAGTATCTTGGCAAAACGCGGCCCGCAGGTGAGGTGACTTCGACGCACGACCCTGCCGGGTTTTGGCGGCATGGGAAACTATTTTGCGGCGGAGGAAACCAATTCTTCGATGGTGAAGTCCGAGAACCATGCGAACCCTCCTTCCGCCCGAAGGCGAAACTCGGGAGCCGGCGCGGCATGGCAGAAAGGGGTGCTGCCCAGGAATTGGTTGTCGACGAAGCCCCACCATCCAAGTCTCTGTCGTTCGAGCGTTATCGTATGGAGCGCTCCGGCATCCGAAGAATGGCTGCGGCGCGAGATCGTTGTCGGTTGCGAATCTCGCTCCGCCGTGCGACCGCCGAGCGTACTTTCGTTGCGATCGATTCGCACGAACAAGGATCGCTCGTCGGCATTGTCGTCGGCGAAGTCGAACTGCACTTCCGCGTCCGACGCCGCATTCAGTTCGACCAGAAAGGTGAGCCGAAAGTGAGTCATGGGCTGCGGCTCTCCGTCGGCATCACGAAAGACTAGCGGCCGCCGGATGACGCCCCGGCCTTGCAGCACGACGGCGCCCTCGCGGTTCTTGCCCTGGCTCCAACCACCGGATTTGGTATTCCATTGGCTGACGTTCTGACCGTTGAACAGTTCCTCAGCGCGGCCCGATGCCTTCAAGTCGCGAGTTCCCGTCAAATCGTTGCGGCCGACCAGTTCCCAGGCTGCCAACGCGATCGCGATTGCACTGATGCCCATGGCGAGCCATTTCAGGCTCAAAAACCGCGATCGCGCGGGTCCGCGGAAGCGGCTCGACCGATGACGCGGCGCGCGGTGCCGGAACGATGGGCATAGTTGCCGTGGGGATCATCGCCGGCGCGGACTGATCGAGCGCGTCGATTCTCCGGATCAGCTCCCAATAATCGGCAATCCGCTGTCGAGGATCGTGGGCCATCATTGCCGCGACCAGTTCGGCCGAGTTGCGAGTCACGTTGGGGCACACCGCCTGGACCGATTCGACCTGGTCGTTCATTCGATGCGCGATGATCTGTGTCAGCTCCATTCCCGCCTGCGGGGGCTTGCCGGCAAGCATGTGGAACGTCGTGGCGCCCAGCGCAAAAATGTCCGTCCGCAAGTCGACAGGCTCGCCGCGCAGTTGCTCGGGCGACATGTAATAGGGGCTGCCGACCGTGGAACCGATCGCCGTGAGCTGCGTCCGCTCGTTCGCCGAGGCCATCAATCGGGCGAGGCCGAAGTCGGCGATTTTCAAAAGGGGCAATCCCTCGGGTAGCGGAAATCCGGCCGGAGCTTCGACCAACAGCAGGTTCGCCGGCTTGACGTCGCGATGCACGATTCCCTGCTGCGACGCGTGGGCAAGTCCGGCCGCGGCTTGACGCACCAGTCCCCACGCGGTCCACTCGTCGAGCGATCCCTGGCGGCGGATGAGCTGTTGAACGTCCTCGCCCGTGACGAGCTCCATCGCAAAGTACAATCGCCCCTCGTGCCGGCCGAAGTCATAGGCCGCGACGACGTGCGGATGCGAAAGCTGCGCAACCGCCTGGGCTTCTTGCTCGAAGCGCTGGAGCGAATTCGAGTCCGCCATCTGGTTTACCAACACCGTCTTGAGCGCGACGATCCGTTTCAGATTCAACTGTCGCGCGCGATAGACGACACCCATCCCGCCGTGTCCAAGCACGCTGAGGATTTCATAGCCCGGCACAATCTCGGTCGGCCGCAGCATCGTTTCGACGATGTCGATTTGCGTTGCGTCGAGCAGTCCCTTTCGCAGCGCGAGTTGGCTGGGTAGCGTCCGCGTTCTCGCCGCTTCCGCCGCCAATTCCCGCAGCAACTGCGGCGACAGCATCGTCAACTCGCCGGCAACCGTGAAAAAGTCGCGACCGGATTGCTCAGAGTCGCTGGTGGGCATGACTTCGAGGCTTCGGTTGGAAACCGGCGGCGCGGTGTTATCGGACGTCTGAGTTGATCGCCGCGAGTTGTTCGAGGATCGACTGGATGCTCGGACGATCGGCGATTGTTTCGCCCACATAAGCGAAACGCACCTGCCCCTGCTTGTCGAGTATGAACGTGGCCGGCTTCGACAAATCCGCGCGGATGCCCAACTGGTCAACCGCCCGCAGTTCGACGTCGAGCACCACGGGAAATGGCGTTCGGCCGACGCTCGCCCCGTCGCGCTTCACGGCTTCGTCGAACCGGTCCAACTGCTTGCCGTCGGCCGCCTGTTTGACCGGAAAGACGACGACAACTTCCGCGTCGGAGTCCTGAATCGACTTGTAATTGGCGATGAGCCGCGACGTTTGCGTGGCACAGTACAGGCAAATGTTGCCGGAATAGGCGCCTGGGCCGCGACCGCTGGTGTTGCCTCGCGTGACCACCAGCACCAGATTCTTCCGCCCGCGAAACTGCTTCAGGTCGACCGGCATTCCGGCGGCGTCGACAAACGGCAAGTCCGCGACGTCAGTGGCATCGAGCGGAACATTCGACTCGGCATGATCCACGAACGCGAATGTGGCGGCGTCGAACTTATAGCCCCCGCGCGGCTGGAACTGCCGCCAAATGGAGTATCCAATGACGGCCAGCCCCGCCACGATCACCAGCAACTTGACAACCAGCCCGACGCTCAAGAAGTTCGCGGTCGTGCGCGTCGAATCGGAAGGCTGTGGTGGCGTGCTCATGCGACAGGCTCTGGGTGCGGTGTCGAGCCACAAACCCTCCAGCATACCGCGATCGACAAACATTTCCAGGGCGTGAACGAGGCGCTGGCCGGCGAGATAAGGCGAGGTTCTCCCGGCGGTCAATCCCGCTTTGGGTCGAAACTCAACCGTCGCCGCGCTGCCGACCATCGGCAGGAAGCGTACGAATTTCGCTTCGGCATGATCGACGATGAGCGGTGACGAAGGAGGTCGAACTGGCCCCCGTGTAGCGGGAGCGGTCGCAATCGTCGGCCCGCAAGGCGACGCCGGTGCGACCGCTGCTCGGAGGGCCCGATTATGCGGCGGATGCCCGTCGACGGCGCCAGGAGTAGCCGAGCATGCCCACAAGCCCCACGGCGGCCAGCGCGATCGTCGACGGTTCGGGCACGCTGTTGAACCCCAAAACGTTAGGCGAGAAACTGTCGGTCGTGTACGTGATCAAGTGGTTGGGCACGTCAACCGTTCCGCCAAAGTTCCAGGTATGCGACACGGTGCTGAAATGCCAAATGCCGAGTTCCGATTGGTGTGCCAATTCATACGGCGACAGCAGCGCGGGATTGTAGTTGAAGACCACCGTTGCCGTTTGACCGATCTGCAACTCGGGCGGGTAACTGACCTCCCAGATTTGGGGCGTCGGGTTGTC
The DNA here is from genome assembly GCA_963801675.1 of uncultured Planctomycetia bacterium. Lineage (GTDB taxonomy): Bacteria > Planctomycetota > Planctomycetia > Pirellulales > PALSA-1355 > PALSA-1355. The sequence goes on along the minus strand of CAWDFN010000001.1, from coordinate 3,205,693 downwards.
AACCCCGATGGTCGATGCGGCGAACACCGGGGTCCCTTCCGCCAAAGCGATCTGTTGCGGCGTCAGGGCCGACAAATCGGGAAGCTGTTGAACGGTCAACGTGCCGCCCGGCGTGTCCGCGGGCAAAGTGACCGTGACGCCACCAGTCTGGGTCGACCCGCCCAGCGCGCTGACCACCGGCGGTGGCGGATTGGGATTCTCCGGCGTCGGAGGAGTTGGGGTCACCGTGACAATGTTGGCCAGGGGGCCGGTGGTGTTGAATTGCGCCGTGGCCGCGGCGAGCACCGTGGTGGTCAACACGCCATGCGGCGCCGAACCGAGATTCCCAAAGCCCAAATTCAGCGGGTAGGTGTAGGTGCCCGTGAGCCCAAGGGTCCAGTTGCCGGCCGACGGTTGGCTAATCGTCCAGGTGCCGCTGTTCAGGTTGTCCGCACCTCCAACGTAGCTTCCGGAGAATGCGCCGAATTAACCGTGGCTCCGCCGCTAAGAACGTAGAACCCAGTGGGGTTGCTCGAAGGGGTAGTCGTGAAGGTGTGTTCGCCGGGCGAAGTGGGTGTCATCGGCGAGCTGTTGCTAAACGTCCAACTCAAATTGCTGATCTGCCATGACACTCCAGGGGCCTGGCCCGAAACGGGCGACTGAACCAGGAAGTAGCCGTTCTGCCCCGTCGTGTCACCAATCACTTGGATGGTCGGCGGCGTGCTGGTCGTGGGATCGAAGTCGACGCGGAAATTCCCGGTAATCGGCGCCGACAGGCTGCCCTCCGACGTCGTAGCGTAGGGTAAACCGGAGGCAGTATCCGTTCCCGCCCAGTTCGAGCTACTCAGCGCCGGATCGATCGTGAACACGATTTGCACGGCAGTTGCCAGATTTGGGCCGATCATCAGCACCAAGGCCGTGATCGCAACCGAAAGGTAGCTGACAAAAGCTCGGGCAGAGGGCGACTTTGTGGTCTTCATTCAGCTTCCCTTCCCAGAATGGAATTCGGCGATTGATGGAAGTCCAAGGGACCCACTTTTGGCCAATGGGCCGCGTCCAGCAGGCTGGGACAAGATTATGGCAATTTCGGTGGTTGTTGCAAGTAATTTTGTTGAGATTTTCAAAACCCGTTTCTCCCTCGCAAGGGGGGCGCCGCGATTCGTCGACGGCTGCCGCAGCATCGTCGGTCCTGGCGATGCACTCGAGAAGGGCTTGCTGCGCGTGGCGGCGTATCGAGCAGTATGGGCGCCAGTCCTGGCTGGCCGCCCGGTTGGCAACCCATGCCGAAGCCCGACGAAGCGAACCAGGAAATGGGGTGGAGCTCAACAGACATTGGGCCAGGCGCCTGGCTCCGATGGCTTCCCAGATCGCGGCCGGCTGCTTGTCGGTCGCCGTCGTAGCCAAGAGGCGCGCCAAAGCCCGCCTCGATTCGCACCGGACTGCCTAGAACTGCATCGTCAAGCCGGCAATCAGCAGGTCTGCCGACGTGGTGCTGGTAATGCTTGTGCCCGGAATGGGGCCGGCGGGCGTGACATAGGGGCCGGTTAACGAGGCTTGGAAGCCGTGCGTGTAGGAAATGTTCGCCGCTACATTTTGCCGGATCATGTACGAGGCGCCGACGCTGACGAAGTTCGTCATGATCAGCGGAGTTCCGACGTTGAACTGTTCTTGTGAGAAGGGCACCGGGTTTCCGACGTACGTGTAACCGGCGCGAAGGTTGAGTCGTTCGGTGAATGCGTACTGCACTCCGTTGGCGACGCTCATCACGCTCCTCCAGCCCAAGCCTGACACCGAGCCGTCCGCTCGGTAGCCGTTGCCGTTGAACCCAGCGGCACTGCTATAGTCGATGTAGCGAACGTCGATCGCATACAGCAGACGCTCGAAGCCGGTGTAAGCGGCACCGATGGAAATGATCGAGGGCAGGTTAAAATTCACTTTGTCGTGAACCGGATTTCCCAGGGAATCATTGGAGTTGAATCGCAGCGGCTCGAACCACTGCGTGCTCTTGTAGCTGGCTCCCAGGCGCCACTTGTAATCGGTGATGTAGTACGCCCCCAGCTGAAACCCGGCGCCCCAGGCGTATCGCGTACCCGTACCAGGGCCATACGTGGGAACGCCGGCCACGATGTTCGGCGGCGCGAAGAGCAGGGGTTCGGCTTGAATGTCAGCCACGTCGATCGTGGGCGCAAAGCCCAGCGAGAGTTTGTCGGTCAATGCGTACGACACCGTGGGGGCGACCTGGTAGATCTCGGCGTGAGAGAACACGCGGCCGACGCCAACGCCGTTGGGCGGCTGCGGCGTCAAGATGGGGTTGGCTGTGGCCGGATTGACCAACGAGCTAGCCGGGAAGTTCTCGCTGAAGCCGCCAATGCCATAAACGCCGACTCCCCAGGTCCAGCGAGAGCAATCGTCCTTGAGGACAAACGACATGGTCGGTATCGGGCTTACGCCCGGTTCGCCGCCGGTCGATCCTGCCAGGCCAAAAGCCTGCGAAGATAAGGTGGTGGTGGGCAATACCAAGCCCAGCGCGACGGCCATTTCCGACTTGGAAAGTCCGCTGATTGTGGCCGGATTCCAATTCAACGCACCGGCCGAGTCAAGCGGCGCCGCGACCGCGGCCCCACCCATCCCCTGATTGATGGGCCCAACTCCGGTGAGAAAAATTCCTTGGGCTCGCGCCGCCATGGGCGTGCCGATGAGCACACCCAGGAAACCCATCCCGGCGACGGCCACTTGGAGGAACGTGATCCTGCGCCAGCATCCAGCCAAGTACCGGTTTGAATTCCGCATTGGGGACTCCCTTCCGCACAAATTCGACGACCCTGTCGAACGGCCTCTGTGCGAATCATATCGGTCGCGCGGAAGATATGCGCCAAGCGCAACCGCTGGTGACGAACGAAAGAGTGCGGCCAATGATGCCGGTCGTGCCGGTGCCGTAAGTTGGGAAGTCAGGCGGGAGGCGACGCTATCACGACGGCCGACGGAGCAAGGTTTGCGGAACCGTTAAGGATTGACAAGCAGGTGTCCCGCGCTCCAGGTCGGTACATTTGGAACCGGCCGAGTGGTGTGCCCGTCCAGAGCGCGCGCAATTTTGATGATCTCGTCTTCCCGGATCAGGAACGCTTCCACGATGTCCGGGTCAAAATGGGTGCCACGCCCGTCGAGAATAATCCGACGCGCTTCTTCGTGGCTCATTTTGGCTTTGTAGACACGGCGCGACGTGAGCGCGTCATAAACGTCCGCCAGAGCGGTCAAGCGGCCGCAGAGCGGTATATCCTTGCCTCGCAACCCAAATGGGTAACCCAACCCGTCGAAATGCTCATGGTGGGTATAGGCGATATCGCGAGCCATCGCCAGATAGCGCGCCTCGGGATGAGCTTCCGTCACCGACCTGAGCGTCTCGCCGCCGATCGTCGTGTGCTGCTTCATGATCTCGAATTCTTCCCGAGTCAGGGGACCCGGCTTCAGCAGAACCCGATCGGGGATGCCCACTTTTCCGATATCGTGCAACGGAGACGTCAGGTACAAGAGCTGGATGTACTCGCCGTCGATCTCGTCGCGATATTTCGCCCAACCCGAGAGTTCCTGCGCCAAGACTCGGCAGTAGTCGCGCATCCGCTCCAGGTGCATTCCCGTGTCGTTATCGCGCGACTCCGTCAGCTTGGCCAACGCGAAGAGCATCACGTCGCGACTCTCCAAAGAAAGAATCCGTTCCCCGGCACGTAGTCGGACTCGCAGTTCGTCGGGGTGGTAGGGTTTGCTCAGGAAGTCGTCGGCTCCTGCGCGTAAGCCTTCGACCACCCGATCGATTCCGTCAAAGAAGGTTACGAGCACGATGTAGATGTAGCTATTCCATTGGCGAGCGCGAACTTGGCGGCAAAGCTCATCACCGCTCATCTCGGGCATTTCCCAGTCGGAAACGACGAGGTGAAAATTGCCGGTGCGCAGCAACGCAAAGGCCTCGCGTCCGTCGACGGCGGTCGTCACTTCATAGCCAAATGAAGTTAGCGATTCCCGAAGGAATGCGGCCGAAACACGGTCGTCTTCCACTACCAAGACACGCATAAAATCCCTGCCCCACTCGCGCTTGTTAGGACGTTTCCGGAGATGACATCTGATGTTGGTTGGACATGGCCATCGTGAACCGGTGCCATTCTTGTCGCAAATCAACCAGGCAATTCAACGCTTCGTCAAGGGACCCGTCGTTCGCCGCGCGTCTGAGTTCCGCCGCGCGTGCCTGCAAGCCAAATGCGGCCGCGTTCGCGGAGGCACCGGCAAACCGATGGGAGATCCTGCGAACGGCCTCCATGTCGCCCTTATCGAAGGCCTGGTCCAAGTGGATCAACTCCTCACCGCAATGTTCCAAAAACAACGCGAGCATGCGCTCGGCGAAGTCGAGGTTGTTCAAACAACGAGTAAGCAGCGCATCGTGATCGATCACCGATGACAGGCCCTGCAGAGTCTCCAGAGACATTTTCCACCTCATGTACGCGACGGACTCGTTGGACGACCGTCTTCGACTCTTCACGCGCGCATCTCTTGCAATGCGCGGTTGCAGCCTCGACGTCGATGGCCGCCGCGAAACGCCGCGGAAGCCTGATCCTGTTGCAACTTTAGGCCGGCGCTGGGAGGAGTCAAATCCCATGCCAGTGGTATGGATTCTACAACTCGTACAATCGTTAAGGGTCGATCCACATCGGTCCCTCGCGCGCGGATCTTGCCTTTCATATCGTTTCTTCCACGGCTCAAACCGTCCGTTTTGCCGGCTCAAACGCCGTTGCCGCAAGGGGTTTCGATCAGGCCCCAACGACCGCCTCTGGGGAAGGTGCAACGAGATCCAGTGCGCCAAACAGCTCGTCGATCTGGATCGGCTTGGTGATGTACGCGTCCATGCCCGCCGTCAGGCACTGCTCGCGGACTCCCACCAGGGCATGCGCAGAGAGGCCGACGATGGCGATATGGGCTCCAGTCGACTGCTCCAAATCACGAATCATGCGAGTGGCAGCGAGACCGTCGAGCTCGGGCATCTCAACGTCCATGAAAACGATATCGAACGGCTCCGATTTGAACAGCTCGACCGCTTGTCGGCCGTCGGCAGCCAGACGGACCGCGTGTCCCTTCAGTTCGAGTAGACCGGCCGCAACTTGCTGATTGAACGGACTGTCATCGGCGACCAGTATCCGCAGCGGCCGGCTGGGTTCCAGCGCCTTGGGTACGTCGTCAATCGCCGCCACAACTGTCGGTGGACTCAATACACTGCCAATGAGCTTGGCAAGCTCCGTTTTCTTGATCGGCTTGACGAGGCAGTGCGTCAGCCCGAGCTCACGACAACGCTCGACCACCTCCACTTGTCCCGCGGGAACGAGAAAGATGAGGGGCAGCTCCCTGCCGACGCTCAGATCTCGCAATCGCGCGGCCATCGTGACGTCGACCGATTGGGCAGCGCCCACGTCGAATACCGCTAGCGTGGGCCGTGCGTCCGCAACGTGCTGGGAATTCTGCCGGCGTTCGACCGCGGCCTCAATGCCGTCCACATTTTGGACGCTAAATCCAAGTTCGCCCAGCATCTCGGCGTAGATTCCCTGCGCGCTGGCGTTGGTGCTGATCAGCAGCGCGACCGACGGTTCAGCGGAAGGCAGCCCGTCGCCTTCGGAGGCGGTCTCGGCGACAAATTCCAAGGGGATGACAAAATGAAACTCGCTGCCCTTGCCGAGTTCGCTCTCCACCCACATCCGGCCTCCCATGAGTTCCACCAGCTGCACGGAGATGCTCAACCCGAGGCCCGTGCCTCCGAAGCGGCGCGTCGTCGAGCTGTCGGTTTGTCGGAAGGCCTCGAACACGGTGCTGAGCTTTTCTTGAGGAATCCCGATGCCCGTATCTCGAACCACTCCGTGGATCATTCCCTGCTGGCCCGCGCGCGATTCCAACCCCAGATCGACGACGATTTCGCCCTGGGTCGTGAACTTGACGGCATTGCCGACCAGGTTGACGATGATCTGGCGGACGCGGTTGGGATCGCCAAGGACTTGGGGAGGGACATTGGGGGCCACTCGGCACATCAACTCGAGGCCCTTTTGCGACGCATTCACGGCCAGCAGCCGAGCCGCCTGGACTACGACGTCGGGAAGCGAAAATTCGATTCGCTCCAGTTCCATGCGGCCGGCTTCGATCTTCGACAGATCCAGAATATCGTTCAACAGCATGAGCAATGCATTCGCCGACTCCTTGACGATGCTGACATAACTGCGCTGCTGGTCATTGAGCGGGGTATTCAGCACCAACTCGGTCATGCCCAATACGCCGTTCATCGGGGTCCGAATTTCGTGGCTCATCGTGGCCAAGAAGCGGCTCTTGGCCTGGTTGGCGTTTTCGGCGGTTTGCTTCGCGGCGAGCAGCTGTTCCTCGGCTTGTCGCAATTCGTGGGCGATTCGTTCCAGTTCCCGGTTCGAAACGGCCAGTTCTTGCGCGGCTTTCGGCGGCGGCCGTGCGATCGGCGACACGCTGCTCCAACGACTCGTTCAATTGTTGCAACTCGGCGAAGCCTTCAGCGTTTTCGAGCGCCGCGCCGGTGATCGTGGCAATAAAATCGGCGAGCCGTTCCTCGTCGGCTCCGAACAATTCCCGCACGTGCTCGTGCGTGACATAGAGACAGGCCACGATGCGTCCTCGTACGCGAATGGGAACGCACAGAACGGATCGCTCCCCCGATTCGGCGGCACTTGCACCTGCGCCGGGGGCTTGTTCCTCGGTACAAGCGACCGCTCGCCCGGCATCGATGGCCCGCTCGACAAACGCCGCATTGACGGAGATGCCGGACTGATCGGCCAGAATACGCTGTTTGCCATGCTCGACGTCCTCGATCTGCAGGACCAGGCAGTGCTCGCCGCGGAGCATTCGCAGCGCGGCCGCGCGAGCCGCTTCGTGAATCGCCGAGGCAGCCAAGGCCGAGGCGATCTTTCGTCCCGAGTCGAGCACGGTGTCGAATCGATCGGCCAACGAGAGGCTGCCGCTATCGCGGGATGACGTATCGGGGGCGGCCGATCCAATCGCGTCCAGTTCCGCCAGGATGGCTTGGGCCTCTTGGCTCCAGGCGTCGGCGCCTGGCCAATCGGCTTCGCGCCCGACGCGCGCCATTGCCGTCAACGTTTGCGCTTCTTGGTAGCGTTGTCGCAATTGCCGCGTGACACGGAGGCTCTTTTGGAACGTCCTGCGGGATTTTGCCAGTCGCCCTCGCATGGCCAGCACCAATGCGTGATCGCGCAGCGATTGCGCCAGATCGTTGCGGCACAACCAGCTGGCGCGCAGCGCCCTGCGAACCGCCCGCTGGCCTGCACGGATACTGGCATCGCGGCGCAGCGGCGTGTACTCGCGGGTTTGCTCGGCCTCGACGCGACGTGCCGTGGCCGCCCAGGCCAAGGCCGGAATCGTGTAAGCGTTTCTCACGCCCGCGGCGGCCGCAATATCGGCTCCCTCTTCGAACACTTCGGCGGCGCGTTTGAGATGTCCGCCGGCGAAATGACGCAAACCATCGGCGAGCAGCACCTGCGTCGTCCCCTGGGCGTCGGTCCGCTTTCGGGTCAGCTCGAGGTCAAGAATGTCGTTGGGAAGGATTCCCTCGGTCGCACGCGCCCAGACGTCGAGGATGATGCCCGAGGCTTGCTCGTCACCCAACTCGACGCCAGACTTATAGTTGAGTTGGGCCTCCTCGACCGCGCCCTGCAGATCGCCGAGATGATAGAGCGCGGCGGCGATCTGATATCTGGCCATGTGCACGAGCCAGTAATCGCCCATTCGTTCCAAGAGACGAATGGCCATTCGGCACTTTTCCACGCAGTCTACGAAGCGAGACGCGGCAAAGAGGGTGATCCCATAGAACGCCAGCGACTGTCCCTGTCCCCAAGGATCACCGAGCTGCTTACGCAGCTCGATCGAACGCTCGGCATAGGCGAATCCCCGGCCGAACGCGCCTACTAATGTCATTGCCGGCGCGTGATCGGACCAGGACTGGGCCAACTCGCGGCTGGGTAAATAACGCTCACCTAGATTAAGGCCCCGCATGTGGGCCCAAAGGGCCAGTAGTTTGCTCCGCGAGTACCAACAGCCATGCGACAGATAGCTCAATAACCGAATGGCCAGCCGCTCGGCGTCGTTCGGCTGGCGCTTAACGCGATGGAGAAAGACACGGGGCATCGCCGTGTGCATCAACTGCACGAGCCCCTCCCACAGGAATACCACGCAGGCCAGCCAGGTGGAACGCGGCACGAACCGGCCCAAGAGACGCAAGCCGGAGTTGAAATCGTCGATGGCAGTCGACATGTCGCCTCGTTTGATTGCCAACTCGCCGAGCTTTCCGACAATCTCCGCCTTCGCGTAGGCGCCTTCCGCCAGTGCAGCGGCCGACTTGAACAACTCGCCAGCCGAGTCGTATCGGCCCCGTAGCATGAGGGCGTCGCCCAAGCCTTCGACGATTCGAAAGCGCATGGCATCCGTCTTGGCGCCCCGCAGGGCAATCCGATACTGTTGCTCGGCCAATTCCAAGGCGTGCTGAGCGCGGGCTCGCTCGGCCGCCTTCAGCGCGAACGGCAGTGCCGAGTCACTGTCGCCTGCAGCGTCGAAGTGATAGGCCAGCTCGGAGACGCTGTCGGGGGAGTGTTCGAGCAGATAGGTGGCGGCCTTCACGTGCAACGATTTTCGGCGGGCCAGGTCCATTCGATCGAGCGCGGCCTCGCGGATCTTGTCGTGCACGAAAACACAATGGGCCCCGTCCGGACGCATCCAAACAAGCTGCCGCTGGCGCGCTTCGTCGAGGGCTGAAATGGTCTTGGCCGTCGACTGATCGACGAGCCGCGAGGCCATCTGAAGATCGAATTCCTTGCCCAGGACCGCACCGGTCGATAGCAGCTCGATCGTTTCCAAGGGCAGCAGATCGAGCCGCCGGGCCAGAAACGACGCGGCACGACTCGACGAACCCACGTCAGCCATCGCAGCCGGTTCAATGCCCCATCCGTCCGCTTGCGGAAATAGCGCGCCGCTTTCCACGAAACCGCGGAGCACGGCCGAGGCCATGAAGGGACTGCCTTCGGCCAGCCGTTCGATCACCTCGGTGACGGCATCCGGAAGCGGGCCGGCCATGGATTGGACGAGTTGCCGAACCTCGGAATCCGCCAAGGGTGGAAGCCGCAAGTGAACGACACGGTCGATCCGGCGTAGCAAATTGTCCTGCGCCACTTCCTCCGCGCGAAACGCGGCAACCATCAGCAAATGCCGTTGACTGCCGCCGGAAGTACCATCATCCCTATGCCAGCGCCGAATCAACTTATAGGTCAGCTCGTCGGCCCATTGGCAGTCATCAAGAATGACGAGCACCGGCCGATCGGCCGTGCCCAGCACGTCGAGGAATCTGGCCAAAGCTTGGATCGTGCGCGCCTCGCCGGTTTCTTCCGGCGCCATCACCTCCGCGGATTCCCCGCGTAAGATGGCCGACAACGCTGGCAGCGCCGCGGTGATCGCATCACGGTATTCACTCAACTGCGTTTGGAGAATCTCGGCCATGTTCGGTCGCGAGCGGGCCGCGGCCAGGACTCCCTCGACGATACCATCGAGCAGGCGAAACGGCTGTTGAGCCACTTCGCTGGTGCCTTGGCCACGGAGAACCCAAAAGCCTTCGCGCGCCGCGCGCCGTGCCGTCTCTTCCAACAGCCGCGTCTTGCCTCCACCGGATTCACTTTCCAGAAGGACCAGGCCTCCCGCGCCCGCGAGAGCTTTGCCGATTTCGCGGTCCAGCTCGCGTACCTGTTCGCCTCGCGCCACGAAGGAGGGTTCGGTTAAAGTGAGTCGTTTGTCGCGCGCGCCAATGACAACCGCCGGGTCGGTTTCGCCCTGCTGGATGCGCACGGCGATCGTTTCCAGGTCGGCCAGCGCCGCTTCGGCGGATTGGTAGCGATCGCGAGGATCTTTTTTCAGCAACCGATGAATCAGCTCTTCCAGCGCTCGGGGCGTCGCATGGCCCGCGGTTCTTGACTCGGGAATCGGCGCCGTCATGTGCTCGAAGAGAATGGTACCAACCGTGTCACCGCGAAACGGCGGCTGGCCCGTCAGGCAATGAAACAGGACGATACCGGCCGAGTACAGGTCCGATGCGGCCGTCAAGTCGTGTTCGATGGAGCCCGCCTGTTCAGGCGAGGCGTAGAGCGCGACTTCGAGCGTGTGGCTTCGAAGCGGATCATCCGTTTCAATCGGGCGGATGGGGCCGAAGTCGACCAGGATCGCGGTGCTGACGGGCCCGTCTGCGTTAGCGATGATGTTCGCCGGGCGCACGCTGCGATGCAGAACCCGACTGCCGTGGAGATCGCGCAAGGCCGAAAGCAGCGCGCGGCCGACGATCAGCGTTTCGGCAATTTCAAGCCGGCCGGCGCTGAGCCGTTGGCTGAGAGAGGATCCGGGAACATACCGGGAAATCAGCCAGAAACAGCTCGATTCGCGTCCCGAATGTAACACCGGGGCAAACCACTGGCTGTTCACTCGGCCGAGAAGGTTCGCCTCGTACTCCAGCCGCATCAGAGCGCCGGGAGTCAGCAGAGACTCGGGAATGGCCTTGACGACAACGTCTTCGGCGGTCTCGGTGTCGCTCGCCAGAAACGTGCGAGCGCCTTGGCTAACGCCCAGACACTGCTTTAACTCGAAGCGCCCGGCGACAACTTGCCCAACGATCGCCACGTCGGGTGCATCGTGGGACTCGGGCAATCCAGAGATAGTCAGTGCGGTTTGTGTCATTTCGAGCGCTAGCTCAGGCTGCGGGCATCGTCGGAAAACTTTCCGGCAAACCTAAGCGCGCTCATCACCCGCACGGCGCCAATTCCTTGGCGCGTCAAGCGACGCCGCACGTTAATTCGCGCCGCAATGTCTACCTAATCGATTCACGATGACCGTGGCGGAATAAAACTACTAAAAAAAATCTAGCTCGCTATGGATCGCATAGCGGCAGGTGATATAACGGATTCGAGAGCAAATTCACCCTGCGAGATAGCACGAAGGGATGAATGTTCCGCGTCGATCGGTTATTCCGGCGGTGCCGATCTTTCGGACGCGAACATCGCGCGTGCTGCCCTCAGGTCACATCAAGGGAGTATTCACTTCACTGGAGAGCGACATGAAGAAGCTGCGCATGGACACGGTTGAGGGAATCTCGCCGCCGCTGTTTGAGATTTCCTGGGAACAAGATCGGCACTATCGAATGGATCCCGACACCGTGACCGCGCTGTTGCGCGAGCAGGTTCCGGTTTTGGATTTCGTGAAATGGAGCGTCACGTCGATTGAGCCTGGCTGGACGGAGTCCGTGCTTCCGCTCAATGCGCAGTCCACGAATCAGCACTTCACGCATCAAGCCGCGCTCTTTGTGCTGGCCGGCGATTACACGGGCGGAACGGCTCTCGCGTCGCTTTTGACGGGTTGGCCGATCGTCGGAGTCCATCCTGTGTGTTCGCCACAGTCGGTTTCGATGTGGCTGTTGCGCGTAGAGATCAAATACGTGCGTCCGAGCGTCACTGATTTGCGCATTTCGGCGCGCATCGCCCCAGAGCTGCGCAATCGCATCCAAAAACGGTTTCTCGCCGGACAGGCTGTGATCGAGGCGATTTCAATCGAATTTCGCAACGGCGACGTGCTAGTGGGCGAGGCCACCATGACCTACTTCGCGCGCCAGTCCGATCGATTGCGGTCGGAAGGCATCTCCACGAATCGCGTCAACTCACTGTATGAGTTGAAGCTCACCTCGTCCGCCGAACTGATTGCCGGCGTGCGCGCCAGCCAAAACGGGCGACTGTTCCATGATGAATATGCGGCTAAGATGGCGGGTCAACACGGCATGGCCTTGGCCAATCGCTTTTGCGAGCGCTCGCCGCAGTTGGGCGGAATGGTGGCCGCCCGCACTTGGCATCTTGACGCGGCGCTGGCGAATTTCATTGCAGCCGGCGGGCGCGACATTGTGATCGTAGGCGTCGGGTGGGACATGCGACCGTTCCGTTTGTCCTTGCCGGTCGGCACGCGCATTTATGAATTGGACTTCCCCACGACGCTGGCCGAAAGGGGTCGCAGACTACGCGAATTGGGCGTCGCCGAGCCGGAGGGAATCACGCGGTACCAAATTCCCATCGACCTGCGGACGATGCCGCTCGCGTCCGTCCTGTCCGAGCATCTCGATCGAGATGTGCCGGTCTTCATCGCCTGGGAAGGCATGAGCATGTATTTTCAGGAGCATGAAGTGCGCCAAATCCTGGAAGGAATGATGCCCTTGCTGCAACAGCGAGACAGCCTGTTGTGGGTCGATCTGGTGGATCGGAAAGCCGTCGAACATCCCGAAGAATTTCCCGAGTCCGTGCGCAATTTCATGCGCGGCATGCAGATTCTTGGCGAACCGTTCACATTCGGTCCAGACTCCATCGTCGAGTTCATGCGCGCCGCCGGGTTGCGCTCGCTCGAGGTTGTTCCGTCGGACGCCTGCTTGCGCGGTCCGAAGGATTCCGTTTACGAGATCTACAAATTCTGCATCGCGTCGGCGGATAAAGACTCGAATTCTTTGCACCCCACGACGTTTTGCGAAACGCGGATCGACAAGAAGACTCGCGCACCCTCGCGGCCACACGCGCCGACCACGAATCCTCTCGAATCACCGATCGTTGCTCCGCGAGAGCGACGGGGCGATCGAGCGCGCAAGATTCCGCAGCCGTGAACGCGACCGGGATCAAATCAACGTAGAGTCGCGCGACCCTTCTGCGATCATCGCCAAGGGGGGCTTCGTCCAGGCGACGCTGCCCGTTCGCGGCATTGAGTGCCACGTATCGGTTGTAGGAGTCGTGACGCCTGTGCCGCCATTCTCCATGCCGAGAGGTTCGGTCCTGCCGTTGGGGGATTGAAATACAACCATTGTATCGAGCATGCGCGGCTCAACGTGGCAATCTGGCACGTCTGGAAAAGCAGGATTCACGCATAGAACAGGCATGCCCGATACAACGCTCATAGCACGAGCCGCGCAGCTTAAATGAGTCAGTCGCGTCCTGCCAAAGAAGATTCAGACGCAGGGGCCGTTTTCCTGGGCCTTGCGATTGATCTTCTCGGGCTGGGCCCGCGCGACGAGCCGCTTGAATCCGCCAAACGATCCTACCTGACTTTCCCACCGCGAAATCGCCTGGCATCCTCGCTGCCTTGGCGGGTGTTGCCGAAGAATGAAGCGAATTCGCCGCGGGCGTGGGCAAGTCCTTTTTCCATGCCAGCCCTTCGGGGTTTGAATTCCCGCCGAGCACTCATTGCGACTAAGTCCGAGGTAGAAGCGACGGATGGCCATCAAGCAATTTGCGAGATCCGTGCGCGAGATGCTGCTGACCATTGCAGTTGGGGCAGCCAGCGCGGCATACGCCCAAGAAACCCCGCAAGGGACTTTGCCGGCTGACCCTTCCGGCGTTCCGAGCGCGACCACGGGGGGTTTGAACCCGGACATGAAGCTTGATGATCTCGTCAAGCAGGACGTGCTTGTTCCCGCGCTCAGCCAGCGTGTCGAGACGGCGGATCGTCAAGTGAGCACGATCGGTCGCACGCCGGCGGCGGTGTTCGTGATTACGAACGAAATGATCAAGCGCAGCGGAGCACGCAGCATTCCGGAGGCCTTGCGCATGGCGACCGGAGTCGAAGTGGCGAAGATCGATTCGAGCACCTGGGCTATCAGCATACGTGGTTTCCAGGGCCGATTCGCCAACAAGCTGCTGGTGCAAATCGACCAGCGGGTGGTGTACTCGCCGACGATGTTCGGCGGCGTCTTCTGGGACGTGCAGGACACGCCGCTTGCCGACGTGGACCGCATCGAAGTGATTCGCGGACCCGGCACCGTGGCCTGGGGCTCCAACGCGGTCAACGGCGTGATCAACATCATCACCAAGAAATCCACCGATGCGCAGGGCGCCCTGATCCAGTCGGGAGGCGGCGACCAGGAGCGCGATTTCAATACCGCGCGGTACGGCGGCAAAGCCGGCGCCGACAAAGACGTCGCCTGGAGAGTCTACGGTCAGGAGTTCGATCGTAACCGGGGTTACAGCACGACCAACGTGAACGACGCCTGGGACCAGCACCGGGGTGGATTCCGCGCCGACTGGACCCCGACGAAGCAGGACACGGTCCGCGTGCAAGGCGACATCTACAACGGCGCTGAGGGAGAGCAATTCACGAATACGCAACGCTTTCCGCCTGGCAGGGTAACCGTGAATGACATTGCTCAGGTCAGCGGCGGCAACGTCCTGATGAGCTACAACAAAGTCTTCGACGAAGACACGAGCTGGCAGTTTCTCAGCTACTACGATCGATTGACGCGAAACATGACGGCGTTCGACATGACGCAAGACACGTATAGTCTCGATTTTCAATATCAATTCAGCCCGTCCGAGTTCCACAAGTGCATAGCGGGCGCGAATTATCGGCGCGTTCAGGACTTCACCAGCGGCGGGTTTTCGTTTTCGTTGACGCCGCCCGACTTCGCCACCCAGTGGGCCAGCGTGTTTGCCCAAGACACCATGACCCTGCAAGAGGACTTCTTGTATTTCACGCTAGGCGCCCGACTGGAACAACAAACGTTTGGGGGATTCCAGCCGGAGCCGACCGCGCGATTGTTGGTCTTGCCGAGCAAGCGGCAGAGTGCATGGATCGCGGTGTCGCGCGCGGCGCGAATGCCGACGCGGTTCGAGACCGCCGTGAACGAACGTATCTGGGCCGGAGGCAACACGTTCTTCGACGCGACGGGCAACCCGCACCAGATCGCCGAAGACGTGATGGCCTATGAAGTCGGCTACCGGGCCGCGCCGACCGACGATTTCTCCTGGGACATTGCCGCGTACGTCAATGACTATCGCAACTTGCAGGGGCTCGGCAATCCGGGAGCTCCGGTCCTCGTGCCGCCACCGCCGAACTTCATCGTTCTCATTCCCGTGCCGTTCGCCAACAATATTCACGCCCGGAGCTACGGGTTCGAGACAACCGCCACCTATCAGCTGAACGAACGTTGGCGGATGTACGCGACGTACAGTCTCTTCGAAATAAGCGCCGCCGGCACCGAGCCTTTCGGCCTCACCCAGGCCAACATCACCGGGGGCACTCCGCACAACGTGTCGTATCTCCGTTCGTCGTGGGATTTGGCCAACAACGTCCAGCTTGACCTGATCGGGCGTTATGTGGACCGAGTTTCGGCGCTCGACATTCCCAAGTACATCGAGATGGACACTCGGATTGCCTGGCACCCCCGCAAGAACTTGGAGCTCAGCCTGGTGGGTCAGAACCTGCTGAATCCCCACCACTTGGAGTATGCCGATTGGCAAACAGGTCTTACGTCCACGCAGGTTCGTCGCGGCTTTTACGGAATGATCTCCTGGACCTACTGAGCTGATTCAACCGGCAGCGCCGACGGAGCCCGCACGCCGGACCCACGGCCGCACGAGGCAACATCCAAACCTGAAGAGTCGATGACGGGGCGATTGACGTGATCACCGGTTCAACGAATTCGATCCGCCGCGCGATGACGATCATCGCAGGCGCCGCGAACGCGCGCCGGGCGAGACCGCGCCGCTGGGGAGGGTGGGTTTGCTTGCTGGTGGTCTGCTGCGTCTTCGGCCAGCCGCGACCCGGCCTCGCGCAGCAGAGCTACGACGAGCCGGTCGTGAATCGCGAGTATCCCCTCAAGGCGCTGTTTCTCTACAACTTCGGCGGGTACGTGGAATGGCCGGCCGAGGCTTTTTCAAGCGCCCAGGATCCCTTCATCATCGGAGTGCTGGGATCGTCGCCCGTCGAAGTCACGCTGAAGGAGATTGCCGCCACGAAGAGGGTCAATGGGCGGAAGCTCGTCGTCCAGCGATTGGCTTCGCTCGATTCCGCCACACCCTGCCAGATCCTGTTTATTGCCCGCGACGTCGCCCCACAACAGCAAGCGGCGGTCATCAACCGACTCCAAAATCACCCCGTGTTGATCGTGGGTGAATCACCCGGCTTCGCGGCGCATGGAGGCTGTGTGAATTTCGTCGTCGAGGCCAATAAGATCCGGTTCGAGATCAATATCGATTCGGCTAAGCGACACCAACTCAAAATCAGCGCGAAACTATTGGCGTTGGCAAAAATCGTGTCCGGCGGTTGACGGAGCTACGAAGCCCATGAAGTCCTATAAAGATTTTGCGATCAACACGAAGCTGACGTTGCTCGTGCTGCTGGCCGGAGGCGTGGCGCTGTCGCTGTCGTGCATCGCCTTCGTCACGAACGACGTGCGCTTGATTCGCTCGTCGATGGTCAAACAGATGTCGGCTTTGGCCGACGTGCTGGGCGCCAACAGCACCGCGGCTCTAAATTTCGACGATCCCACCACGGCGACCGAGCTGTTGACGTCCCTGGAAAAACAACCCGCGGTCGAATTGGCCTGCATTTACGACGTCTCCGGCCGGGAGTTTGCCACCTACCACGGCCGCCTTTCGAATTCCCAGGCGCCTCCGGTGCCGACCCAAGAGGGATATACGTTTACCGACGAAGGATACTTGGACGTCGCACAAACGATCGATCACGATGGGCAGCCGATCGGCACCATCTACCTTCACGCTAGCATGGACGAGCTGCAGGACCAATTGCTGCACTACGTGAATATCGTGGCCATCGTGATGGCGGTGTCGCTCGGGGCCTCAATTCTCCTGTCGTCGCGACTGCAACGCGTGATTTCGGTGCCGATCTTGAGGCTGGCCGAGGCCGCGCAGAGGATTTCGATCGAGCGCAATTACTCGATCCGCGTCACGAAGAGCGCCAACGATGAGCTCGGGATCCTGTATGACCAATTCAATGCGATGCTCGATCAAATCCAACAAGGCGAAGCCGCGATCCAGCAGGCGCAGGACGAACTGGAAATCAAGATCGAACGGCGCACGGCGGAGCTCTCGCGGGCCAATAAGGATCTCAGCCGGGAAATCTCGGAACGGATGCGGGCGGAGCAAGAGCTCAAAGCGGTCTATCAACAACTGATGGATTCGGCTCGACGCGCCGGAATGGCGGAAATCGCGACCGGCGTGCTGCACAACGTCGGAAATGTGCTCAACAGTATCAATGTGTCGGCCACTTTGGCTTCCGATCGCATGCGGCAGTCGAAAGTGACCGATTTCATTCGCGCCACGCAAATGATGGAAAAACACGCCGAAGACCTGGGAACATTCATCACGTCGGATCCCAAGGGAAAACAGTTGCCAGTGTTCTTGAGCCTGTTGGCCGCCCATCTCACCGACGAACGGACCGACATTCTCAAGGAGTTGGAACTGCTGGCAACGAAAGTCAATCACGTCAAAACAATCGTCTCCACGCAGCAGTCCTATGCGGGCGTGTCGGGGGTCGTCGAAACCGTTGATATTGCAACCACGCTGGACGACGCCATGAAGCTGAATTCCGCTTCGTTCGATCGACACAAAGTCACGGTAATCAGGGAGTATCAGGAAATTCCCAAGGTCCGCCTTGACAAGCAGAAAGTGCTGCAAATTCTGGTTAATCTGGTTAGCAATGCCAAAGACGCGTTTGCCGATTCTCCCGATCAAAAAGAGCGTACACTTATTCTGCGGACGATGCTTAGCGGCGAAAAGACTCTGCAGATTCACATCATCGATAACGGGATGGGAATTCCGCCCGAGAACGTGACGCGCATCTTCTCTCACGGTTTCACGACAAAGACCAAGGGGCATGGTTTCGGCTTGCACAGTTGCGCCAATGCCGCCAGCGAATTAGGCGGTTCGTTGGTCGCTCGCAGCGAAGGCGCTGGGAAAGGCGCCGAATTCATCCTCGAGTTGCCGTTCGAACCCGCTGAAATCCCCGTATGACTCAAAAACAAACCTACCGAATTCTGCTGATCGATGATCAGGAGACGATCCACGAGGACTACCGAAAGGTTCTCGGGATGGGGACGCCGACTTCGGCCGCCGTGGGCAAGGCGGCGGCCGAGTTGTTCGATGACGATTCCGCGTTGTCGGTCGAATGGGAGGGATTCGAACTCGACTCGGCGTTTCAGGGACAAGACGGCTTCGAGTTGGTTCAGAAGTCCATTCACGAGGGACGCCCCTATGCGCTGGCGTTTGTCGACATTCGCATGCCGCCGGGTTGGGACGGAATCCAAACGGTGCGACGAATCTGGGAAGTCGACCCGGAGATCCTGATCGTAATCTGCTCCGCCTACTCGGATTACTCGTGGGAGGAGATGATCCGTCAGTTGGGACGCAATGATCGCTTTCTGATTCTCAAAAAGCCTTTCGACAACGTTGAAGTCCGGCAGTGCGCCATGGCGCTCACCGAACGATGGAGCGTCTCGCGCACCGACGTATTGACCGGACTGCTCAACCGCCGAGCCTTTGACGGCTATTTGAAGCTCGAATGGAGTCGCGCGCAGCGGCACCAGCTGCCGCTCTCGTACGCGATGGTCGATCTCGATTATTTCAAGCGCGTCAACGACACCTTCGGGCATTACGCCGGCGATCGCTTGCTCAAGGCCATCGCCGATCGACTGCGTACGCTTTGCCGAGTCAGCGACTGTCTCTGCCGGTACGGTGGCGACGAACTTTGCGTGCTGCTGCCGCACAGCAACGAAGAAGGCGCGGCCAACTGGGCCGAAAACGCGCGAAAAGCCATTGCCGCCGTTCCCGTGGTAATTGCCGGCCAGGCTGTTTTTGTGACCGCCAGCATCGGAATCTCCGAACGAATCGAACAGTCCGACAGCATGGAACAGTTGATCGACCGGGCCGATCAAGCACTCCTGGTTGCCAAAAAAATGGGACGCAATCGAGTGGTGCGATTCACCTCGATGAGCGGCTCGGACGAATCCACGCGCGAGGAACTGCGATATCGGGCAGGGTTATTCCAGGGGTTGACCGCCAAACAAGTCATGACGACGCCCGTGGCGTCATTGTCCTGCAACGCCACGGCGGGCGAAGCCGCTGAATTCTTCTTGCGACTTCGGATCAATTCGGCGCCGGTCGTCGACACGGACGGCAAGCTGATCGGAATTCTCTCGGAGAAGGACGTGATTGGCATTTTGCTCAGCCAAGATGCCTGGAACACGCCGATCAGTCGGATCATGCAACGCAACGTCGTCTGTTACGAAGAAGATGCCTCGGTGCAGTCGATCTGCGAATTCCTCGGCAGGGTTGCCATCCGCAGGGTCGTCATTGTGCGCGATGAACGTCCCGTGGGAGTTGTCAGCCGTCGAAGTTTGTTGCGGTGGTACAGCAATTGGATCAGGTCGCAAGTCAACGGGGACGGAGCCGGAGCAAACTCCGACAACGCAGGGACGCGTCTGCATTTGATTGAAGGCATCCAAGCAGTCGCCCGCCGCGCCGTCGAACTCTCCGACAGTCTTTCCGCTCAGGCCGACGACGTCGTGCCGTCGCTCATCGAGGGCGCTTCGCGATTGCAGGAGTCGATCAACGATTTGTTGACATGGTCGCGGCTTAATACGCCCGTTGTCGCGCGCCATGTCGCGTTTCCGCAAATTCCCACGTTGCTGGATGCCCCGTCGGCGAACGTCGGCTGAAATCGGAGAAGGGGCGAGCCGCCATGAATCTTCCAGAGAATCGTCGCGTGCTCATCGTCGACGACAACGAAGCGATTCACTGCGACTTTCGAAAAATCATCGCCTCCAGCAGCCGCCTCGGCTCGGACGTCGATTCGGCCGCCGCCGCGCTCTTCGACGACCGCGCCACGCCCCCCATGGCCAACGCCGGCTTTGACGTCGACTCGGCATTTCAAGGCCAGGACGCGCTGGCCCGCGTTGAGCAAAGTATCCAAGAAGGCCGACCCTATGCGGTTGCGTTTGTCGACGTCCGTATGCCACCCGGCTGGGATGGGATTCAAACGATTCAGAAGCTTTGGCAAGCCGACGCCGACCTTCAAGTCGTCATTTGCACCGCCTATTCGGACTACTCCTGGAACGAGATGGTCGAGGTCCTCGGCGAGACGGATCGCTTGCTGATTCTCAAGAAGCCATTTGACAACATCGAAGTCCGGCAGCTCGCCGCGGCCCTGGTCGCCAAGCGGAATCTGACGGAACAGGCCCATCGGACGATGCAAGAACTTCAGAAACTCGTGCGAGAGCAAACCCGCGCCGTCAGCAGCGCACATGAAGAGACGATTCACCGACTGGTCAGAGCATCGCTCTACCGCGATGAAGAAACCGGAGCCCATATCCGACGCACCGGATTGTGCAGTGAACTGATGGCCGCGACGGCGGGATGGGCTTCCGAGCGGGTTGACCAGATACGGCTCGCCGCGCCGATGCACGACGTCGGCAAGATTGGCATTCCTGACGCAATCCTCTGCAAGCCGGGCAAGCTCACGCCCGAAGAGTTCGCCATCATGCAAACTCACACCGAGCTGGGTGCCAAGATGCTCGCCGGCTCAGCGTCGCCCGTGCTGAATATGGCGCAAGCCATCGCTATGTGCCATCACGAACGCTGGGACGGCACGGGGTATCCTGCGGGATTAGCCGGGCTGGAGATTCCCGAGGAAGCCCGGATCGTGGCCATTGTCGACGTTTATGACGCCCTGAGCCACGATCGGGTGTACCGCAAGGCGATACCGGAAACACAAGTCCTGGCGATGATGAAGAATCAACGGGGCAAGCATTTCGACCCCCGATTGTTCGACATTTTCATGTCCCTGCTTCCCGAGATGCGCGCCATCTCCCAGGCGGTTCCCGACGATGACGAAGCAACAAGCCCGGCATCGTCACGCACGCTCGATCTTCCCGTAAGGGGTTTCGCGGGTCGGCCGTAAAACTGCCCGATCAGCGAAGTGGCCTTGCGGGCCACTACTGTGCCGCGGTCCGCGCGTCGTGGAACTTCACCGGGCATCTGCCGCCAGGTGACGGGAAAGGCCGTCAACGAGTGGAGACGAAGGGGCTCGAACCCTCAACCCCCGCCTTGCAAAGGCGGTGCTCTCCCAATTGAGCTACGTCCCCAAATAATGGCCAAAACGCCTGGCCAGCGTGCTAGCGTCCGATGCTGGCGCTTTGGGCCAGCATGGCCGGGCGGGCCGAGCGTGGGGGCCGACGTGGGCGGGCGCCGAGCCGCCCGCCGCACGACAGTCCACGGCCGACGAAATGGGCGCACGAAGATTCGAACTTCGGACCTCGTCCTTATCAGGGACGCGCTCTAACCAACTGAGCTATGCGCCCGCCCAAGGGGTGCCGCCCCTGAGGAATAGCGTATTTTAGGGGTCGCCTCCCGGCTGTCAATTCGTTGCAAGTATAACACGCTCCCCACGCCGCCCTCCTGGCCCACGGGCAGTGCCCAAACGGACCAGCAAACGCACCTTGCGCGCCGCCGCCCGGCGAAGGCACTGCCGGCGACAGCATCGCCAGCAGCAGCGGCGGCGGCCGTCGCGAGCTCGGCGCGACATCCGTCTGCCACCAGAACCATTCGAGGCGTTAGAATCGGAACAAGTTCACATTCCCCCGCCAACTCGGCCGAAGATAGTCCCAGCGCGGAAGCTTCGCGCCATTTCTCAAAACCTTGTTCGAGGAATCTCGTCGATGGCCATTGAACTTTGCAAGGCGCGGCTGGGCAATTCCCGAGTGGTCGCCTCCCTTGTTTCGACGCTGCTGGTGTGCGCAAACGTGTCGGCGGCCGAGGCCCCCACGCCGGAAGCGGCCCTCAACAATCCGCGGCTGCAACCCATTCAAAAGGACGTCCAAATCGATCGGCCCGAGAAGGCCGAAATCGCCAAGTGCACGATCAAAGCCGAGAAGTTCGCCTCGGGATCGGGCTGGGTCGTCCGCGACGCCTCAGGCCAGATTCTGCGCAAGTTCATGGACACCAACGGCGACAACTATGTCGACCAGTGGTGCTACTACAAGGACGGCGTCGAGGTCTATCGCGACGTCGATACGAACTTCAATCAAAAGGCCGACCAGGCTCGCTGGCTGAACACGGCCGGCTCGCGATGGGGCATCGATACCAACGAAGACGGCAAGATCGACGTCTGGCAAAACATCTCGGCCGAGGAAGTCACCGCCGAGCTGGTGGCCGCTCTGCGCGATCGCGATCGGGCTCGCTTCGAGCGTTTGCTGCTAAGCGGCAAAGAGCTCAAAACCTTGGGCCTGGGCAAGGCGAAGGCCGAATTGCTTGCCAAGAAGATCGACGCCGCCATGGCCAATTTCAATGCGCTAGTGGCCCAGCAAAAGATGATCACTGCCGCGACGAAATGGGTTTCGTTTGCCAGCAGCCAGCCGGGCCTGGTGCCTGCCGGCACCGACGATTCGACCGCCGACCTGGTGGTCTACGAAAACGCGGCCGCGATGGTCGACATCGAAGGCAAGCCGCTGGCGATCACGGTCGGCACGCTGGTTCGCGTCAAAGACGCCTGGCGCCTGATCGATGCGCCGCAAGTGACTGAAGACAACGTCGCCGAAATCGAGCCCCGCACCTTCTTCTTTGGACCCGCAACGCAGTAATCAGCCGGAAAACAGCGTCGTGGGTAAACCGAACGACAAATCGCAAAAGCTTATGGATGAGCTGACCAAGCTTGGCGATCCGGGGCCGCAAAGCACCCCCCAGCAACACGCGCGCCGAGCCGAGATTCTCGAAGAGCTCGCCGGCGACGCCGAAGGAGACATGCGTACGCAGTGGTATCGCCAGCTGGCCGACACGCTGAGCGCGGCCGTCCAGGGCGGCAGTTGGCCGGCCGGCGTCGAGCAGTTCAAGGCACTCGAGGAAAAGCTGAAGGCGGATCCCAAGGACGACGAGCTGGCCTACTACGTCGTGTGGCGCCGGATGACGGCCGAACATGGCCAGGAGCTATCCACAGCGAAGCCCGACGACTTCGCGAAGATCCAAACCCAGTGGGTCGAGGACCTGGAAAAGTTCCTGGAAGAGGCCAAAAAATATCCCGATTCGGCCGACGCCATGCAAGAGCTGGCCATCTCGCAAGAGTTCGCCGGCGAGGAAGACAAGGCGCTGAAGTGGTACGACGCGATCGTGAAGGACTTTCCCGACGCGCCGATCCACCGCAAGGCCAAAGGGGCCAAGTTACGGCTCACTTCGGTCGGCAAGCCGATTGCGCTGCAAGGCAAGTTGGTTACCGGCGGAGCGTTCGACCTGGCGAAGCTCAAGGACAAGGTGGTCCTGGTCCAATACTGGGCCACTTGGTGCGAGCCGGCCAAGTCCGACATGCCGCTGCTGAAAAATCTGCGCGCCAAATTCAAAGGCGCGTTCGAAGTGGTCGGCGTCTGCCTGGACAACGACAAGGCGGAAATGATGGCCTTCCTGCAGGAAGAACGACCCCCATTGGCCGCAACTGTTCGAAGAAGGCGGTCTCGAAAACCGCTTCGCCATCGAGATGGGAATTCAAACGCTGCCGACCATGATCCTGATCGACAAGCAGGGCCGCGTCGTCGACCGGAACATCCGGGCCCAAGCGCTCGACGCTGAACTGAAGAAGCTGTTGAAGTAGTAAATGAAGCGTGAAAAGCGGTGGGGCATGGCGCCGCGCCGCAAAGCGGATCGCCAATAGAAAGGGCCGCGCTGGCGCGCGGCCTTTGTATTTGGGTGGCCACAGGGCACTCCGGCCCGCGGCGGCGATTGCACGATACGGTCGTCCCGCTACCAGCTCCAGTGCTTGTTGCGGCGCTGATGCTTGCCGCCATAGCTGGTGGCTGCCTTCTTGCGAACCCGCGTCGAGCGCGAGGCACGAGGCGTGCCGGGGCGTGAAGCCTTCAGGTGACGATTCCTGGTGCCTTCGTCTGCGGAATCACGTTCTTCAAACATTGGCGTCCTCCGATCAGATTGCGGTAAGCGAAAGTTCCTTCAACGGCAGCCCACCGCAGGGCAAGTGCCATGCCGAGGTGTTTTTCGGGCCCGCCGAATAGCTCTACTTGGAGCGCCCGTTCTCCGACGACGGCGGGGCAAGACGCTAGCTATCACTTCGCCAGCAACGCTTTTCGTGCGAGAGCCGACGGAGCGCGTGCGCGGCGTTTTTTTCGCGCCGCCCAACCTTCGCACGCGGCGCGACGGCGCAAACGCACTAAAACGGTGAAGTATTTCACCGTTTTGGTGAAAGACAGCAACACCGGCCCACCGAGCCGGACCCTCGGCGCGGGGCTGCGCATGGCGCGGCAAACGAGCGTACGGCCACCGCATCGGCCGCTAGCAAAGTTGAAATCTTTGCAAGCGCCGAGCCCCACCGGGACCTCCTAGAGGCAGATCCCGAGCGCCGGCGACCGATCGGCCGTCGTTCTGTAAGCCATTTATTTACAGCAAGTTACGCAAATACTGCGCAACCCGATACCCACTTGCCGCCAGCTGTGGCACGCCAGTCGCATAGAGCGACGGGTGCGCACGGCGGCAGCTCACGACGAGTTGCGTTTTTTCACTGCTTAAGTTGTCCGAGAAGGGAATCCCGGGAGATATAAGCGAATGGCGTACCTTGAGAGCTCCTTGTTTGCATGGGCGTTGGGAATCCTCCAAATCGCGGGCCTGGCCAGCGCCTGGCTCGCCCGACTGACTGAGGGGTCGCCCCGCCAGGCATCGTGCCAGCGGATTTTTCTCGGCTGCTTGGGCCTGATCGGCCTGGCAACGATGCTGTCGGTCACGTTGGGCCCCCGATACTGGGTGACCACGTGCACGACGCTAGCATTGATGGTGCTTGGCGCGATCTGGGACTTTCGTGCCGAGCCCCGCGTCGAAAGCTGGTAAAACCAGCCCGCTGGCCGTCGCCGCCCACCGCTTGCACCAAAAAGAATCGCTAGCGCGCCCCCAGCCACTAGCCCGCAGCGCAAAGCGAGGGTCCTGCTTGTCGCTGCGTTGCTGGCGCTTCGGGCTAGCGTCGCGTGCATCGCGCTCCCACTGCGCACTCGCGCCTTGCCCATCTTTTCGCGAAAACCGGTAAAACCGGAAAAAAGCTCCCCTTCGGCATAACCGGCAACCGACACCTATAGTCAGGCGAACCGGCGGCTTCGCGTTTGCCGAGCTGCTCATCGGGAGCGGCGGCGAGCCGAGCTGACGACAACCACTCGATTAGTAGGTGCTTGCGAGATCCCGACATCGACGGCGCGCCGGACCCAAATTCCAAAGGCACGCTGGAAATCGTGCGTCGGCGCCCGCAACGCATTGAATCTGGCACATCACGACGTGTTCGAATTCATTCAGGAGGGGGACATGCGACGTACTTTTTGGTCCTGGGCGATCATCGCGATCGCCGCGCTGGCGCCAGCCACGGTGCTGGCCGGAGAAAAAGAAGACAAGGCGACCGCCGAGCAGATTGCCACGTATCTACGTGATAGCGGCAAGATGCAGAAATACAGCGTCGGCGTGAAATACCGGCACGGCACCGTGTGGCTCTCCGGCCGAGTAGCCAATGAACAGCAAATGCAAACTGCCTTGGACGTCATCAGCGACATCGAAGGCATCGAGCAGATCGTGAACAACCTGGCCGTGGCTCCCGGCTCGAGCGTACGGCAGGCCTCGGCCAGCCGACCCTCGGCCCGCCGCACGTCAGTCGTCAATCCCGACATGTCGATCGAGGTTCCGGCCAATGCCGGCGCCATGCAGGAAATGATGCCAGCAAGCCAAGAAGCGGTGCCGACGGGCTATCACAAGCTGGCGGCCAAACGCGCGTGCGCGCTGCGGCAATCCGCTGCCCGTCTACGCGCCGGGACCGGGCAACGTGGCTCCGGCAGCGTACGACCAGCCGCATATGCCCAACTATGCCTGGCCCAGCTACGCGGCTTCTCCAAACTACGCGGCTGTGACTTACCCCAAACAGTATTCGGCCTCGGCGTTTCCGTTCATCGGCCCCTTCTATCCCTATCCGCAAGTTCCGTTGGGATGGCGCAAGGTGAGTCTGGAATGGGATGACGGCTGGTGGTTCCTCGACTTCCAGGATCGCGGGCACCAATAGGGCCGCGAAGATTGGCTGACGCGACACTTCTCTGCGTGACTTCGACAGCGACGATAGCAATCAAGAGCCCCGTCGGTTGCGTTTGCGACCGTGCGGGGCTCTTTGTTGCGCCTCGCGTCGCGGCGGTAGTTGATTTAGATCGCCCAGCCGGTTTTTTCGACAAAACCGGAAAAACCCGCAAGTTTGTTACAGCCTGACACGATAAGTAGCCCTGGCGTCGGACCCCGACTTGCTGCGTGCGCCCGTTATGCCACGGATGCTGTCAGGAGTGCGTCTGCCACAACGAGCGCGGATCAATCGCTGTCGAGGATGCTGTCATGGCCACGAAGACGTCGGGCTTACTGGGAGTGATCGTGTTGGGCTTGGTCACGCTATCGAGCGTGGGCTGCGCCGGCGTCGCTGGCCCGCAACTGGGCGTCTTCGGCGTCCCGATTCCCATCAGTCCTTATTTCCAGGACAAGAAAGAAGACGAGTTCTGGGAAAAGGAGCGTTACGATCGCGTGCCCGTGCTCGGTCCGCTGACGGCCGGCGGCCCGGTGAAAGCCGAGGATGAGCCCAGCGATGACGAAATCATGCGGACGCTGGAGCGTGCCCATCCGATCGAGGGCGGCTTTCCGCTGTTGCACGAGGTGCAGCGAATGAACGTTCGCATCGTCAAAGAGAAAATCGCCGACTACCACGATCCTCCGCGATTCTATCCCTTAATCGGGCCCGCGGCAGCAGCACCACGTCCACTTCAAGTGCACGGTCTACTACACCGAAGTCACCCGCGTCGGCTGGCCGGTTCCGCACACGTTGCGCGACGAGGATTCGCGTGAAGTCGTGTACATCGACCACAACCACTTCCACATGGTGGGCAACGTCGACACGGGTGCCCAAGCCGACTTTTAGCGGCAGTTCAGGCAAGCTCTCGGCAGCCGGCGCCAGCTTGGCTGGCGAGGGTCTTCTGGCTAGCCAGCGGTTTTGGCGCCAGCACGCATTCGGCCGATCATTTGCCGGCGGTGGCAAAACATCCCTTGCGAGCCCGTGGAAGCCGCCGCTACTATTGCCACGCAAAATCGGGGGAATCGACCCAAAAATCAGCATGGCCCGGACCGTATGCGTCTCATCCTGCCGAGATTCACGCTTGCGCTCGTGTTGAGCGTCCCGGGTTCTGCCGCGGCGCAAGCCGACGCCGCGGACGATCAGTTTGCCGTCGCGGCTGCCCACTACGGTCGCGAGCACTGGCAAGAAGCCGACGACGAGTTTGCCAGACTGCTCGCAAGCGATCCCAATCACTCGCGCGCTCTCCAGGCCCGCTTCTATTACGGCGAAGCCCTGTCGCAATTGGGTCGCTACGCCGACGCTCGCCAGCAGTTCGCCGAGCTGCTGAAGCGCGACCCCGACGGTCGCTACGCGCGTCAAGCGTTGTTTCGCGCGGCCGAGGCGGCCAACCTGGCGGGCGACGAGCGTTCGGCCCGCCGCGACTTCGAGGCCTTTCGTCAGCGATTCCCCAAGGATGAGCTGAACGCGTATGTGCTGGTGCACCTGGCCAACCTCGAGCTGAAGGATAGCAAGGCCGCTGAAGCGAAAGAACTGTTCGCCGCGGCCTTGGCCCAATTCCAAGACGGCCCGCTCGTCGGCGAAGGCCGCTTGGGTCTGGCCGAAGCCCACGAGCAACTGGGCGAGCACGAACAGGCCCGGCGTGGGTATCGCACGCTCATCGACAGTCACGATCCGCTGGCCGACCGGGCGCTGCTGCACCTGGCCGCGTTGGAAAACGTGCAAGGCGAGCACGCAGCCGCGCTCGACGCACTGGTGCAGTTGGCCCGCGATTTTCCCGACGGCCCGCTGGCCGACAAAGGTCGCCTGGGACGCGGCTACGCACTCTACAAACTGGGCCGTCACGAGGAAGCCGAAGCGGTGCTTCGCGACCTTTTGGAAAAGCCCGAATTGCGAGTCGACGCGCACTATTGGCTGGGGCTTTCGCAGAAAGCGCGCCGCCAGTGGAGCGAGGCCGCGGGGACGCTTTCGGCCGGCGAAAAAATCGATCCCGCGCATCGGCTCAACGCGGCCATGGGATTCGAGGCGGCCGGTGCGCTGCGCGAAGCCGGCGAGCTTCAGACGGCAGCCGACGCGTTCGAACGCGTACGCTGCAAATGGCCCGATAGCCCGTGGGCCGACGATTGCTGGTTGGGTCAATTGCAGGCCTGCGCCCAACTGAACCAACACGCGACATGCGTGCGGCTGGCCGACGAGTTTGCCGTGAAATTTCCCGACAGCCCGCTGAGATTCCAAACCGGGCTCGCCCAAGGCCGCGCATTGTACGCACTTGAGAAGTACGACAAGGCACTGGCGGCGCTCGAGAGCTGCCTGGCGCTCAATCCGTCCGGTGATCCGGCGCGAATTGCCGAGCAGCGCCGCGCCGCTCGGAGCGTGATGGCGCTGTGCCACACCCGGCTCGGCCAACTGGCCGCGGCGAACCAGATTCTCAGCGCGATTCGCAAAGAGAAGCCCTCCGACGGCGAGTCCGACGAAGCCGGCTACCAGGTGGCGGAAGCGGCCTTCGCCGCCGGAGATCTGCGCATGGCTGGCGAGTTGTTCGAAGCGATGACTGGGACGGAGAATTCGCCCCAGACCGTTTGCCGCGGACTCGCCGGACTGGCCTGGTGCCGGTTCAAGAGCAGCCAGTGGGTCGAAGCCGCCGCCGGTTTCGAGCAGGTGCTGACCCAGTTTCCATCCAGTCCCCAAGCGGCCGAAGCGGCCTTGATGCGCGGCCGGGCGCTGGACCGTGTGAACGATTTCGCCGCGGCGCTGGCCATGTATCGCGTGGTGCTCGACCGCTACGCCGAAAGTCCGCGAGCCGTCGAGGCCCTGTGGCAAGCCGCTCGACTGCACGACCAGTTGCATCAGGCCGACAAGGCCATCGAGCTGTATGCCCAACTCGCTGGCGAGCATCCCGACTTTGCCCAGCTCGACGCGGCGATTTATCGCTGGGCCTGGCTACTGCGCGACTCGAACGGGCCCGAGCAGATTTCAACGGCGGACGGTTTGTTCCAACGGCTGCGGCGCGAGTTTCCCGAAAGTCCCTTCGCGGCCGACGCGACGTTGCGATTGGCCGAACGCGCGCTGGCCGCCCAAAAATTCGACGACGCGCTAACGCTGCTGGCGGAAATCACCGAGTCTAAGACGCCGCCCGCCGTACGGCAGCCGGCGTTGTACCTGCAAGCGCGCGTGGCAATGGCCGCCGAACGATGGAGCGCGGCCGACGCGCCGCTGGCGCAGCTGATCGAGACTTTCCCCCAGGGCGAACTGGCGCTGCCGGCGGCATTCCTGCGGGCCGAGGCCAGCTTTCGGCAAGGGCACTACGAACAAGCGGCCGCGCAATTGGCCGATCTGGCCGGAAAGACCCAGGGCCGCGACGAATCGTGGAGCGCGACGGCCGAGCTGCGCCGCGCGCAAGCCTTGGCGCAGTTGAAGCGGTGGAGCGAGGCGCTGGAAATTGCCCGTGCGGTCGACAAGCGATTTCCGAATTTCGAGGAACAATACGAAGTCGACTATCTCATCGGCCGTTGCCTGGCCGCCGAAGCCGATTTTACCGGGGCCCGCGCCGCGTACGCCAAAGTCGTCGAGTCGCCGCGCGGCGGCAAAACGCAAACCGCGGCGATGGCCCGCTGGATGACCGGTGAGAGCTACTTCCATCAAGAGAACTACGCCGCCGCGTTGGCCGAGTATCTGAAAGTCGAACAAGATCATCCATTTCCGCGCTGGCAGGCGGCGGCGCTGCTGCAAGCGGGCAAGTGCCACGAACTTCTGGGCCAGTGGCGGGCGGCCGCCGAGGTCTACGACCGACTTTTGCAATCGTTTCCGACCAGCGAGTTTGCCGCCGAAGCGGTGCGCCGAACTTCGGCCGCGCGCGACCGCGCGGCCAACGGCGCGGCAGCGTCGACGGCGGCATCAAAACTGAAATAACCGCGAACCCTGCGAGCCGCATTTCGCGGTCCGGCAGGGGCATTTTTGCGAGGACCAGAGTCCATGCTTGACATGAAAACGCACCGAAAATGGCTAACCTGCGCACTGGCCATCGGCGCGCTGGCGTCGATCGGCACGCGGCTGTCGCTCGGCCAGGGGGCCGTCGAGACGGCGCCCGACGCGTCCACCGAGGCCCCAGGCGCCGGCAATCCGACTCTGCCGGCGGCCTATAAAAACTTGTTCAGCATCTTGAAGGACGGCGGCGTGATGATGGCCCCGCTGTTCGCCTGTTCGTTCATCACGCTGGTGTTCGTGCTGGAGCGAACGATCAGTTTGCGGCGCGGCCGTGTGATACCGCGCCCGTTCGTCAAACGGTTTCTGCACCAGGTGCGCGAAGGAAAACTCGACCGCGATGGCGCGCTCGAGCTGTGCCACGAAAACGGCAGCCCGGTGGCCGAGGTGTTTGCCGCGACCGCCAGAAAATGGGGCCGGCCCGCCGTCGAATTGGAACAAACCATCATCGACGCCGGCGATCGCGTCTCCAACGGCCTGAGGCGTTACATCCGGCTGTTTAACGCCGTGGCCACGATCAGTCCGCTGATGGGCCTGCTGGGCACGGTGTTCGGCATGATCCGGCTGTTCAATGCCATCGCCACGGCCGACGCGATGGGCCGTACCGAGTTGCTGGCGGCCGGCATCAGCGAAGCCCTGTTCGCGACCGCGGCCGGGCTGTTGATCGCCATCCCGGCCTTGTGCTGCTATCTGTGGTTCATGAGCCGCGTCGAGCGGCTGTTGATGCAAATCGACTCGTTGGGCCAGGAACTGGTCTCGCTGATCTCGGCCGAAGCGCTGCACGACGAACGCAACGCCAAATTGCGATCCAAGAGCCGTCCGTCGGCCGCCGCGTGAGCCTGCGAGCGGCCGCCCGTTTTTTGTTGACCATTAGTTTTCGCGAAATCATTCCATGGCGCTCAAGCACCAGTTCGAAGAGATCCCGACGCTAAACCTGACGTCGATGATCGACGTGCTGTTTTTGTTGATCATCTTCTTCATGGTCGGCACGAAGTTCGTGGAGAACGACCGGCAAATCGAGCTCAAGCTGCCGCAGGTCAAGAGTGGCGCCGCGCTGACCAGTGCGCCCGAAAAGAAAGTCATCAACGTCTACCAGGACGGCGAAATCACGCTCGACCGCAAGATGGTCACCCTCGACGAGCTCACCTCGCGGCTGGCCGCCGCACGCGGTCAGTACAAGGCCCTGGGGGTCGTCGTGCGCGGAGACGGCACGGCGACCTTCCAGCGCGTCGCCAGCGTTCTGAACGCCTGCAAGCAGGCCGGCATATCGGACCTGGCAATCGCGGTCGAAATGGCCAAGGCGGACAAAAGTAATGAACGCCGTTAACTCGCTGGTGATGTTCGCCGTGTTCTGGGACGCGCAGTTCGTCCGCTGGACCGTGTGGGTCGGGCTGGTCGTGTTGACCGTCGCCTTGCTGATGCTGATCCGCACGCGCTGGGGACAATCGCAACCGCTCGGCAAGTGTATCGTGTTGTCACTGGTTGCCCATCTGCTCGTGGGCATTTACACGACCACGGTCAACATCGTCACCGCCACGGTCGGCTCGCCGGACGGAAAGGGAATTCAAGTCGCGCTGATCGATGGCCCGTCGGGCGACGCGCAGCCCGAGAACGCCGGCACGCCCGAGCCGTGGGAATCGTTTACGGCCGAAGGCGCCGATCAGTTTGCCACGTCCGCGACTCTGGCGCCCGGCGCGGCGGCCGTCGAGTTGCCCCCCGTCGCCGAACCGCAGCGCGACGCCCAGGCGGTGCCCGACGCGCCGATGCCCCCGAGCAAACTCCCGTCGCTGGGCCCAATTGAAGACGCTGGCCCGCCGGCGATCGCCACGGTCAACGATCGCTCGCCGGTACAACCGGCAGCGAAAGAACCTGAGCCGCTCGATTTTTCACCGCTGGCCGAGGACAAAGTCGACGCGGTGCCGCCGCCGGAACCGCAAGATTCTCCCGGCGCGCCAGCCACCAGCGGCAATCCGGCCAACACCGGCGCGGCACGACCCAACACCAGCGGCGCGACGGTCAATAATGGCAACGCGGGCGACGCCGGCGTCAACACCCTGGCTGGCCCGCAAACCGGTCCCGGCAAGCCCAAGGCTGTGCCCGAGGCCCTCAAGCTGCGCGTTGGCGATCACGCCCAGGTTGCCAAAGGACATGGCGCCACGCAAGAAACCGAAGCATCCGTCAACGCCGCCCTGAAATGGTTAGCCGCTAATCAGAGCGCGGGCGGCCGCTGGGAGGCGCGCCAGACCGGGGCGGGGGCGGGCCGGGCCGCCGACGGCCAGGATCGCTCGGCAGCCGGAGCGACCGCCGACACGGGCATCACGGGACTGTCGCTGTTGGCGTTCCTGGCGGCCGGGCACACGCATTTGCAGGGCCCTCATCAAACCACGGTCCGCCGCGGACTCGAGTATCTCATCAGTGTGCAAGACGCCAATGGCAGCCTGGGCATCTCGCAAAACATGTACGAACGCATGTACTGCCACGCCATGGCCACCTGCGCGTTGAGCGAGGCCTACGCCATGTCGGGCGACGAACGATTGCAGACGCCGGTGCGGCGGGCTATCGGCTTTACGATCGCCACGCAAGAGCGCGTCAGCGGCGGCTGGCGTTATCGACCCAGCGACTCGGGCGACACCAGTCAGCTGGGCTGGCAGGTGATGGCGCTGAAGAGCGCTCAACTGGCCGGCATTGCGATTCCCGATCAAACTCAAAACGGCATCACGCGATTTTTGCGCAGCGTCACGCTGGGACGCGAGGGCGGCCTGGCCTGCTACCAGCCGGTCCGGCCGATTGCCAGCCGCTCGATGACCGCCGAGGCGCTGGCTTGCCGCCAGTTCATGGGCATTGTCAGCAGTCCGGCGGCGCAGGCCGAGGCCAGCGGGTTCGTGTTACAAGAACCGCCCGGCACGGGCCGTCCGAATTTCTATTACTGGTACTACGCCACGCTGAGCATGTACCAGTTGCAAGGCGAGCCGTGGCAGCGCTGGAACGAGGCCCTGCAAAAACAGATGCTCGCCAGCCAGCGACACGATGGCGAGCTGTCGGGCAGTTGGGACCCGGATCCGGTCTGGGGCGGTTGTGGGGGACGGGCCTACAGCACGTCGCTGGGCACGCTGTGTCTGGAGGTCTATTATCGATTTCTGCCCTTGCACATCGAGGCTGCTGGCCGCGAGCGACGAGCTAAGTAATTGCCCCGTATGGGGCTATCGCTCGTCTACAATCGGCCCTCGGCGGCCGGCCCGGTTTGACAGCGGGCTTCTGGCCAGTAAAATTGAGGGTAACGGTTGGTTCACCGCACACGCGGGTTGCGCTGCGCTGTTCCTTGACTCGAAGCTTTCTCTCCAAACCGTTACTTCAAGCTTCGGTCATTCTCACCTTCAAAGGCAGGGCGCTTCTATGTTCGGCATCGGCATTCCAGAGCTTCTGATCGTCGCCTTCATCGTGCTGATCCTGTTCGGCAGCCGCCTGCCCAACGTGATGCGCTCGCTCGGCCAGGGCATGGTCGAGTTCAAAAAGGGCGTGCAAGGCATCGACGACGACAAAGAACGCCACGAAAAAAGTTAGTGGCTGAAAAAAGCCAGTGGCCCCGGCGCCACGCAACCCGCCCGTTGCGCGACGTGCGCAGCGCGAGCCGATAATTCAACCGTAGGAGGTATTTGTAATGTTTGGCCTTGGTCCCCCGGAAATGCTAATCGTGCTGGTGATCGCCGTATTGCTATTCGGCAAGCGACTGCCCGAGGTGGGCCGCTCGTTGGGCAAGGGAATGATGGAGTTCAAGAAAGGGCTCAACGACATCAAGAGCGAAGTCGACGCCGCGACGTACGCGCCGTCGTCGAGTTCTTCCTCGTCGCAGCGCGTCGCCGACCGCTATCAGCCCGACGACCACGACGAGCCCACCGCCCCCAAGTTCGAGCCCCCAGCCCACGAGCCCACCGAAGCGCCGAAGCAAGACGCACAGGCGCAAGCCTGAAGGCGCCGCGACGGAGTTCGTAATCCGGCATGACTCCCGAGCAGTTTCGGACCCTATTGCTCCAGCGGCCCTTCCGGCCATTCACCATTCGCCTGGCCGACGGTCGTTCGTTTGAAGTCGCACATCCCGAGTTCGTGGCGATGTCCCCAGCGGGCCGTACGGTGATCGTATTCGATTCCGGCGACAGCTCGGGCGAGATTTACAGCATCATCGACTTGCTGCTGATGTCGGAGTTGCAAGTCTCCGGGGCCAACGGCCATTCCCCATGACGGGCCGCGAATTCGGTAGCCCCATTTCCACTCGACCGCGAGTGAAGCACGTCGCTGTGGGATTGCTCTCAGTTGCGGGCAATTCGATTCGCCGATAAAATCCAAACGTCAAGCCGGGCGGCTAGCTCAGTTGGCGAGTACCGGACACCCTTCAAAAACCCCGTATTTCACGGGGTTTTTCGCGTTTTTGGACCCGCCGAATGTCGTCCAAAATTCTCCAAAATCGATAAATATTGACCCAGATTTATTGACGGTCTGGTGACACGATTTTGACGGCGCTCTATCCGAACGGAAAGCCGCCCCAGCGAGTTGTCAACAGACTGTCAATAGATTTGACGGCAGTCCACTCGATTGGCGACAATCAAGCGCATCTAATCCGCGCCGACTGGGGGAAGCCATGAGTCCGTGCCGAACGCCACCACGATTGCCGCGAAAACGCTGTTCGATACCGCAAGGTCTAGGCGAATTGGCTGGCCAACCATTCCCCACGCGCGGCGAGTTGGCCCGCAATTTGAACACACCGCTTGCCGTGCTTCGGCGTAGTGTGCCGCAGACGCTTCTACAGCGCCCGGTTTTCGTGTACATTGTCAAGACAGCCAAAGTGCGCAATGACACGTTTGTTCAAGTCGGGTCCGCGCCGAACTTCCAAGGCGACTTGCTCAGCCTTTGCACCTGCAAACGTAAAGACAGGGCGTCACCGCCAAAGCCCGGACACCGTGGCCCGGATTTAACTGACCCGTGGAAAGGGGTTTGGGTGGCGGGTCTTACTAGCCCAAGCAAAGCCAGACCACGCGGATTGTTTTATCTAATGCTGATTGGCCAGACCTTTGCGAGCAATGTGGATTGTTGGCAAGGCCTCTCCCGTCCGGCAGCAAAATCTGCCCATCGAGACGCCTACGGTGATACTTATGAGCCGCTTCCGGGCGCGTCCGACGCGCCTTGGTCGGAGAGAAGCTATATGGCTCACTTGCCGGGGCATTGTCACGGCCCGCTTGATCGCAAGAAAGACATTGAAAAGAGCTATTACCTCGCAAAACAACGACCGCGACTGCTGATCGGTGATCCTAAGCGTAGTTTTCTATGGTCCGCCCCTCACGTCGTCTTGACGGCTGCTGACGATTCGGCTTGGGGAACGGCCCATCACAAATATTTTGGGCAGCTAAGTGATTTCCTCGCCGCACTGCAATGAACGTCGTTCTGCTGAGAGTGGGCATCGACACGGGTTGCGGCGGATTGCACAGTCCATTGTTTGAGGATGGCACATTCGAGTTTGTGCCGATTCC
The DNA here is from genome assembly GCA_963801675.1 of uncultured Planctomycetia bacterium. Taxonomy (GTDB): domain Bacteria; phylum Planctomycetota; class Planctomycetia; order Pirellulales; family PALSA-1355; genus PALSA-1355. The sequence continues at coordinate 3,170,240 of CAWDFN010000001.1, read as the reverse complement.
AGACTCTAAGGGATTGGACGAGCGAACTTACGGCAACGCCAGCGGGCGGAAGAATCGGCCCTTTGCAGAGTATTTTCCAAGGGGCCGGCGAAGTCGAATGGCTTCACAGTCGATGCACGTCGATCCAGAGTTTCAATCTTTTACCTATGGTGATCCGACTCCACCCAAGCGCAATCTAGCTGGCTTGGAGCCAGGCGACTTGCTCGTTTTCTATGCCGGCATGCAAGGATGGGACCACGCTTGTCCTCCCGCGCTTTACCTTGCCGGGTTTTTTAGAGTGAAGTTGGCGGGCTTTGCCCCGATCTTTTCCAGCGCGCAACTCAATCGAGAGTTTCGGCACAATTACCACGTCCGTCATCCGTCAGTATTCGACGTGCAAAAGAAAAAGTTGGTGCTGGTGAAGGGAGAAAGGACAAGCCGTCTGTTTCACAAAGCGTACCTAATCGGTGAAACCGTGCGGCGGGAGAATGGTTCTCCGTGGCAAATCATCACGCCGAAAATGGAAAAGGTCTTTGGCCGATTCGGTGGCATCGGATCGCTACAGCGCAGTACGCCGCGATGGGTGGAAGATAAATTGGTCAGCAAGGCCGAACGATTCGTCGAGTCACTTCATTAGGGTGCTCGGCGAGTAGAACCAGTTGCCATAGTGGCCTAGATTCCAAGCATTGGGCCGGTCAATGATTGCCGCGAATGATCGCGCAGTCTCGATTGTCTCAACGATTGCGAACAACTCGGTAGGGCTATCCTTACTTGGCTTGATGATCGGCAGACCGGGGGCCTTGCCCTTCAAGTCCTCAATCACAAAGTCAAACGTCGCGCTGAATCCGAATTGAGCATGAGCGATGCCATTGCGGGCCTCTTTCGCATCGTGGCACGCCGTATATGCCTCTTGGAATAACTCGCAAAGGCCCTCACGGCGTTCGGTAAACTGGTCAATTCGCTGGTTGAACAGTGCGACAAGGTCTTTCAAATTGCGACCGAATCCATTTGGCGAGACGTGCTGGGCGATGTTTTCCTTTTCACCTTTCAAGATAAAGACCGTGTAGCCTATCGAAGCCAGCGCATTGGGTATCGACCTATTCGATACCCCGCTCGACGGCCTCGATAGCCTCTGTCTTGCTTCAGATGGAACTGGAATTTCCGGGTGTTGGGGTTAGCATAACCCTTGAACCTGGAGGATTCCATGAGTCGCGAGCGCAAGTCGGTAGCGGGGCCAGAGAAGTTGGCTATTCTGCGGCGGTACCTGGTGGAGAAGGTGCCTATTTCGGATCTCTGCGATCAGCATGGTCTGCAGCCAAGCCAGGTCTATTACTGGCAGGCGCAACTGTTTGAGCACGGCGCGAGCATCTTCGAGCGCAAGACGGGTCGCAAGGCCAGCGCCGAGAGCGCCAAGGATCGAAAGATTGAGAAGCTCGAATCGACGCTGGCGCAGAAGGAGCTCAAGCTGGCCCAGAAGAACGAAGTCATCAGCGAGCTGATGGAGGAGAACGTCCGCGCAAAAAAAGCCAGTGGGGAACTCTGAAAGGCAACTGGGTTCCCCACGACACGCGCGACGCCGTGGTCGATTACGTGAAGCGCTGGACCGCTCGGGCCGAGCTGCCGGCGAGGCGATTGCTTGGCTGGCTGGAGTTGGCCACTAGCAAGTTCCACCAGTGGCAGAAGCGCTACGGCCAGCCCAACCAACACAATGGCCGTGCGCCGCGCGACGGCTGGCTGGCGGCCTGGGAGAAGCAGGCGATCTTGGACTATCACGATCAATATCCGTTGGAAGGCTATCGGAGACTGGCGTTCATGATGCTGGACGACGACGTGGTGGCAGTCAGCCCATCCAGCGTGTATCGCGTGCTCAAGCAAGCGGGCCGACTCGATCGAAAGTGGCAAAAACCCTCGAAAAAAGGGACGGGATTCGTGCAGCCCCTGGGGGCGCATGAGCATTGGCATGTCGACGTCTCGTATCTCAACCTGGGCGGCACGTTCTACTATCTCTGCTCCCTGTTGGATGGCTACAGCCGGTTCATCGTGCACTGGGAGATCCGCGAGAGCATGACCGAACGCGATATCGAGACGATCGTGCAACGCGGCCTGGAGAAGTTCCCCGACGAACGGCCCCGCATCATCAGCGACAATGGCCCGCAGTTCATCGCCAAGGATTTTAAGGAGTTCATACGGCTGACGGGCACGACGCACGTGCGCACCAGTCCCTACCATCCGCAGAGCAACGGCAAGCTGGAACGTTGGCACGGCACGCTCAAGGGCGAGCGGTTCCGCCTGGCGGCGCCAGAAACGCTGGACGAGGCGCGACGCGTGGTGGCTTCGTTTGTGGCGCACTACAATGACGTGCGTCTGCACAGCGCGATCGGCTACATCACGCCGGCCGACAAGCTGGCCGGGCTGGAGCACGCGATCTTCGCCGAGCGCGATCGCAAGCTCGAATCGGCTCGCGCGTTGCGTCGGCAATCGCGGCGTTCCGTGCCCGAGACGTTGTCAACCGCTTGCGAAACGGAACGCAGAGAAAGGCTAGCGGGAGTCCAGGGGGCCGGCAATGAGGCCCCTTGGTCGCCCGAGCCGTTGACCATCACAAATTAACCAAGCCCGCCGAGGGCGAAACTCAACAACCCCAACTCGCTAACACCACCGTCCCGAAATTCCGATTCACGCTGAACCAAGACACCTCCCGCTCATTCTCTGCGGCGTCCCGAAGCCGGCTTGCCTCACGCGAGCGTATGTTGGCGGCCCGCTTCCGCTCGGGGTGCGCTTTCTTCCATGCCCGCGTTGCTTCGGCCATGCACGCGCGGCAACGGCTCGCGTGGCCATCGCGGGCCTTGCGGTCAGTGGCGAAGTCTTCAAGCGGCTTTTCAAGTTGGCATCGAGTGCATGTTTTGGTCATGCACTTATATCGCACGGAACGAATCACACATTTTCGTGTTTTCTGGAAAATGTGCCGCCAACTCCCTGCGATATAAGTGCGAGCCCGGCGTGTTGCCCGGCCGCGAAGCACTACAACACCAGTGAAGGTGTTCCCGATGCCAGCCCCAAAATTAACTCCCACGGAAATGGCCGAACTCGCCCGTGAGCGCGAATTCTGGCGAGATAAGGTTTTTCAGTCGCGGCCCGCCGTTGAAGCGATCATTGGCCCCGATGGTTGGGGTGGCGTGCTCGAACGGGCATTGCAGCCAAGCGCCTTACTTGATTGGCTGGTGAGTTTGGCCGGGGTGGCAAGCCTGCCAGCGCCCGCGCCGAAGGCCGAGCGACAGCCGCGAACGGATAACACCAGCGGCCACGTCGGCATTGATTGGCACCGTGGCCGCTGGCGTGCTCGATGCTGGAAAGCCGGCAAGGTGGTATTCAATCGAAGCCACATTGAACAACAGCGGGCTATCGACGCGCGGGCGAAGTATCTGGCGGGTGTCCCATGCTGAACCTGAAACAAGCCGCTGATAGGGCCGGGTACTCGGAACCTGGCTTTCGCAAGTTGCTCGCCAAGGGCACGGGGCCGCGTTTCAGCCGAGCGGCTGGCCGTGGTCACTTCCGATTTAGACCCGAATGGATCGACGAATGGCAGGAACGGAACGCCAGCCCCACCCCCTCTCGCCCGCCAGCAGCGAAGCCGAAAGGTTTGCTTAGCGCATGAAAAAGCCCGACCAGTTGGCCGGGCTTTGGTTTTAGGCTGACTGCCACAAGAATTCGGTGTTCGTTTCATCCCATTGCAGATAGTGTTCGCGGCAGATTTGGGGCGTGTTCCCCATCAACCGGGCCAGCGTTTCAATGTTTGTCGGCTTGCTGTTCCAATGGCCCGACAAGATTCGTTTCGCGTAGCTGTGCCTTGTCGAGTACAAGACGCAATCTTTGTCGAACTCCATGCCGGCTTTCGCCAGCTTGTCCCGAACGTCGCGGAAGCGCTTTGAGAGATTATCGGCAATCCAAGGGGTATCCCGTGGTGTCTTGAAAATCGGCCCGCTTGGATTCTCCGAGACTTGCTTGCGAATGATGGCCAATACGGCGGCGTCAGTCACTAGGATGACGCGCTCGCGTTTCTTGGTTTTGGTTTCTTCCTTTGGAAATCTGATTTCCAATCGCTCGCCATGATCTTTAACGTGGCGAGCGCAGACAGCCGCGAACTCGACACCGGGTCTCATTCCGCTGCGAATTAAAACCTTGATTGCCATCGCTAGGGCCGGGTGCGCGGCTTCACACAAAGCCGCCTCTTGTTCGGGTGTAATGTACGTGATGCGTCCTTTCATCTTCGGCACGCTGTAGCGGCGAATCGGGTTCAATGGAATCATGCCCGCCTTGACCCCATAGTTGAGCGCCGTAATCAGTGCCTTAATGTGGGTCCGTTTGGTCGCGCTCGATTTCCAGCCGGCGCTATGGGCTTGCAACCATTGGTCAACGTCCAGCGGCTTCAATTGGCAAACTGGCCATTCGCCATAGCCGGGGTGAACTCGGTCCGCGCTCGTTTGCTTGCCGTTGGGCTCGCCTTTCTTAGTTCGGAAGCGGGCCGGAATCCCATAAGCGAAGTCAAAGAGGGTTTCCAACCGATCCTTGAACGTCTTGTTCTCTCCGTTTTGCTCTTTGGCCTTGTCCAAGTAGGCGCGGCAGACTTCTAGGACCGTGGCGCATGGCTCAGCGACTTCAGCCGGCGCGGCTTTCGCCAACACTCGATAGCGAGCATAGGCAAGGCTGGCGGCTTTGGCCCCGGCGGAATCGTTCGGGCCGCGAAGCCGCTCGCCTGATTCGTCCAACAGGGCAACGAACTTCCCTTGCGCGTCTTTGGTGAACCATCCCCGATTAGGGCGGTAGAAAAATCCCCGGTTCCGTGAGCCTGTTTTGCGTCCTGCCCGTTTGGGCTTGGGCATGATGTCCTTCTGAGTTGCGAGTGATTTGGTTGACCGTTACACTTAATTTCGCGTGAGGGCTCTTTGACATTTTCCGGTAACCCAGATTTATTGACAAAATCTGGTGACAAGCCCTCTACGGTCAACCATAACTCGTTATCCAGTAAAGACAAGCGTTTAGCCGGGCGGCTAGCTCAGTTGGTTAGAGCGCCATCCTCACACGGTGGAAGTCACAGGTTCGAGTCCTGTGCCGCCCATTAGACACGGAAAACCCCTTGTTTCCAAGGGGTTTTTTCGTTTTCCAAGCACACCACAGATGTCGGGGACAATGGCCGATTTTGCATGACCATGTTCACTAATCATCCCAGACTAAGGCGTGTTAATTCCCATGTTAATTCCCGGCATCGGCGATGCAGGAAAGCGCGGCCGCGCCACGGCGTGGCTTGCGAGTTGTCTCGGCGTGGCCGGGATTCGACGAGCGTCAGCGGTGGTACATCCGGCCCTACTTCTGGGCCGCTAGACGGGTATACTACGCGAGCTAGTTAAGCCGGATAAGCTCACCAAAGATTTCGCACCGGGAGGTTGATGCCATGCAACGAACGCTGCTCGCTTTCGCTCTCGTATTAGTGCTAGACGGCTCCGCCGGGGCGGCGGAGTTTGTAAGCACCCCTAGACCGATCAAGGCAAAAACAACGGCCAATAAACAACCTGGCGCCCCAGCGCCAAAAGCGGAAGAGCGCCGCTGTGCGTACTTGGGGCAATCGGGCAGCTTCCACCTTTTCCCCGGCGGTGGCACAGCCGCATACCGCCTTGGAAGCGGCGAGTTCATCGCTGATTTAGTCCAAGCTGGCGAAGACCAAAACTGGTGGTTTTATCGACCCGTCAAAGGGCAAACAGCCGACCCGACAACAGAAATGTGGGCGTTTGCTCGCCAACCCGACTGCGGAAGGTATTCGGTCATTAGGTTCTCCCGTGGTGCTTGGCGTCGGTACGAAACCACACATGCTTGGGGACTCGGGCTTGGCGGTATATTCAGTGGCGCAGCATCAAGTGATGCCGTTCAGCAGCTTCAATTGGAAGTCGTTGACCTCCAAAAGCGAGTTGGCATACTTGAGCAATCTCGGAATCAATAACCGCGCTCGTCGACGGATTATCAATGAAAGATTTCTTCGTTAGTTTTAACAGAAAAGATCGCGCGTGGGCGGAGTGGATCGCATGGATACTTGAGGCCGCCGGGTATTCCGTAGTATTTCAACCTTGGGATTTCCGGCCCGGCTCCAACTTCGTTTTACAGATGCATGAAGCGGCCCAAGACACAAGCCGCACCATTGCCGTTCTTTCTCGCAATTATCTCGGCGCAGACTTTCCGCAGCCAGAATGGGCCGCGGCATTCGCGCAAGACCCAAAAGGGCAGGCGCGAAAGTTGATCCCCTTTCGGATTGACGACTGCGATCCTCCGGGACTGCTTGGACCAACGGTCTATGTCGATCTCCACAATCTCTCTGAGCAAGATGCTCGCATTGCAATCCTTGGCGCGTTTAGTGAGCGCGCGAAGCCGAGTTCCGAACCTGCGTTCCCTGGAACGACCACTACCACTCCGCCGCCGATCTACACTCCACCGCCGCCAGCCGGCGGATATCCCGGCGAAGTGCATCCTTCCTCTGCAATCTCTAAGCTTCGATTGGACCAAATTGCGTCAGCAACTGTTGGCCGGAAATTGTCCACCGCCGATCGACTCTTGCTCAACGGAAAATTGAATTCTCTGGCAAAACAGCATTTCAATATGCTGGTATTCGCCCTTCATCCACCCGATGGCCTTGTTCCAGACATGCCCGCACCACAAGGAGAGCGGGTCAGCTACCTTTTAGGTTGGGCAGAGAGCGGCAGCGGCTGCGGTCTAGCAACCGTTGTCGAAGTTTTGAATCAATTGCTTCTGCCACAAACGTCGGGCGGCGTCTCACCCCCAACAATTCAGGCGACTCCGACCGTAATTGATACGGCGAATCCTGTGGAATTCGTGCAGCGCAGCAGTAAGCGCCATCCTCTCTGGAGAATCTTGCTTGCTGCTTTGACGGCATTTCTCTTATTAGGATTGTTCATAGCATGGCGAAATAGCCAAATCACAGTCGACAACATTTCTTTTCCGACCTTTATGCATGATTTTGCAATAGCGATCAGCGAGGGGACACTTGACCGGTTCAGTAATGACCATTTGCATAAGCAAGTCGTTTGGGAATGCGTAGTTTCAGAACGAACAATCGGCGGATACCGAATTACTCCGATTGATCCACTCTACTCCGATTTTAAGGTTCTTGTGAAATATGACCCCAATCATCCTGTCGAATCACTGCCGAACAAAGCAACGGTCAAGATTCAGGCGGTCATTGACGAGATTACACCCTTAGGGCCAATCTTGAAACGACTAAAGGTTATTGAACGCCCATAGGCCGAAAAGCCCGCATGAAAATCATTTGGGTCGTGTCCCCGACACTACTTACATCTGCGCTCGCATTGGCCGCTTCGGGATGTGCGCGGTGCAATCTAGCGCTTAACCAATTGCCCTGTTGTCAGCAGGCCTGTGCGCCCTGCGCGGCGGATACTGGCTCCATGCCCGTCTACTTCGTTCCGGAAACTAAGTACGTGACGACGACATCGACGCCAGAGCAGTTACAGCAGGTTCAGTTGGAAGTACGCGACGTAAAGACGGATGTAACCGACCTCAAGCGCCGGGTACAAACTCTGGAAAACCAGCAGAGTCGCTAACTGTTGCTGAGCAGATACGCTCCTGCGCCACAATCCGCATGACTGACAATCTTTCGTCAGTCCTGGAATGATCGGCAAGCCGTACCGATTAAATAGAGATTGGTGGTGGTGGTGCGCCACCTGCGGAAAGAGTTGGCGGTATGGTCCGTCAATCGTTTTTCGGCACGGCAATCCGCGCCGCATCATTCAATCGAGGTTACGTGCGTAATGGTCAAAAGGGGAGAGGATTGGCGTCCTCTTTCGGCTGAGCGTCGAAAGCAGTTGGACGAACGATATGCCGAAGATCGGCCACAGCCGGGAGCCGGGCCGGCACCGAAACCGATTGCGGTCGTGTCTGCATCGCCACGGCCCATCGTCACCGATTCGCCTTCCTCAGACGAGGAGCTTATCAGGCGGGCCGCAAGGTGTACCTGTACACAAGCTGAGGAGTTTTGTATTTCGTGTCACGACGTGTTCGGCGTCCTTTACAAGCGCTATCGCGATGCGCTAAAGACCTGGCTCGTTAGAGACCGCAAAACAAAGCACAGAATCAAGGATCGAGGGATTGACGTACTGGAAATCGTTTATGCGACCTTCGGATGGTGCGCCGAAAATCGGCTGAATTGGGACGATAGCAAGAAGACTTTCAAAGTGTGGCTTTTCGGCCAAGCCAGAAATGTTCTTCGGGATAGGGTTCGTGCGATTGACCGCGAAGCAATCGAGAATGGCACTGGCCGGAGCGACGGCCCCAATCTTGGCGACCGCCTTTGGCCCGGCTGTAGGAGTTGCGGATGCGATCCATTCGAGCCGCGACCAACGGGCTACAATCGGCGAAAGAAGACGGCGGGAACACGAGCCTCTGGTGTCGGCAATAAGATTCCGGGCGAGGATTTTTATTGCGCGACTCGCTCCGCATTTCTCGTTCGCGTTTTCAATTGCAGCGGCGTACACGTTGTATTCTCAGATCGCGTTCAGCGCGTCAATGTGTGTGACGAACATTGGCTACGCCGCTGGCTCAGATACAAGCCCGGAAATGGCAGCTTTCATCCGCATGGGAATGGGCCGAAGCTCGAAGATCGTGGCCATACGTGTGATGTCGAGCTTTCTGATGAATGCTGTGTGAAGCGCTCGGGTCGCGAAGTGGGGCTAAGCCACTCAGTAATAAGCGGCGGCGAAGTAACGCCGCTTCAAAAGCTAGTCGCACAGGAAGACACCGAGCAAATATTGGCTCGGGCTCGCGAACGCTTCGGAGAGAATTGCGCAGAAGCGGTAGCGTACCTGCTAGAACGCCCCGGCACGCCCATCGGCGAACTGTCAGCCTACGTCGGTATGCCCCGGACAACTTTGGCTAGTCAATTATCGGCGTTGCGCGATGATGCCGATTTGTCTGGACTTGCGGAAGATTACGGCGAGGGCTCGCGAATCCGCATTGATGAAACGCAAAAACATTTGGCCAGAGCTAATGGTAGTTCCGGACAAGACTTGCGGCTAGATAAGCCAGAGAACTTGACGGGACCGAAACGAATTTCGCAACACCATTCGTCAGAAGTGTCGGAAATCTGACCTTTTGTTGGTAGAGGGCGCGTAGTTGTCGCCCGCTATCTGAAAAACTCGACTGCGGCTTCGTTCCGCACCAATGCGCAAGGCTAACGCTGTGCGCTTCAATCGCAATTGAACGCCATTCCATTCATGGGCTGGCGTTTTTCTTTTCCCTACTCGCGGCCAATCGGCCGCGTCCAATGTCGGCCACGGGCATCCGGTGCCACTGTTGGCCTTCTGTTTCGGACGGAGGTTTTATGGCTCACTGGAATTCGGACTTGAAAATGCCTAGCAGGATGGTCACGGCCGCAGAGCTAGCCGCGGCGCTGAATTGCTCGACGCGCTCAATCACGCGCGCTTGCAATGATGGGCGATTGCCGCGCCCTTTGAAAATCGGCCGGCTGGTCCGCTGGCCGGCCGACACGGTGCGGCACTTGATCGACGCCATGACGGACTAGCTGCGCACTACGAATCACAACGCCACGGCCGCACGTCGCGCGCCGGGCAATCGCAAAACACGAAGGGACGAACCGCAATGCACACGTTCAAAGACAACGCCGGGCAAGAATGGAACGTAGAAATCACGGTCAACACGATCCGCCGCGTCAAGTCGGCCTTGCAGATTGATTTAATGGGCCTTATCGGCGACCGGGCTTTCGTCGATAAGCTGGTCGGCGACCCGGAAACGCTGGTCAATGTCGTGTACGTCGTTTGCAAGCCGCAAGCCGACGCGCTGGGCGTGTCCGACGAACAATTCGGCGAGCGCATGGGCGGCGATTCGCTGGACGATGCCACTAGCGCCTTGCTGGAATCGTTTATTGATTTCTTTCCGAGTCGCAAGCGGCCGATTCTCCGCGCGGCGATGGGCAAGCTGAAAGAGATTGAAGCCGGAATGCTGGACGTAGCCGAAAAGGCGCTCAACAGCCCCGAGGTAAACAATCAGATTTCGACGGCCCTGGCAAAGCTCGGCGAGCAATTCGCGCCCGCGCCCGCCGAAGCCACGGCGGCTTAGATGAAACGCCCGACACGAAACCGCGCGTCGTGCCCTAGTCGCTCGATAACGAAGCGCAGGGCACGACGCCGCGCGGGCCGCGCGTAACGTGCGCTGCCCCGGCCGCTTGGCCTAGACAACTCTCTTGCCGGCAATCTGTCGGCTTCACACGACGGCCCCTACGCGATCGCGCTGCGCCGCCATCTTTGGAATTGTAAATACGGGATTCGTGCTATGGGTGCATCGGGGAATATCAGGGCCGGCGGCGCGTACGTGGAACTCATGTTGCGTGATTCCGCTTTTAGCAAGGGACTCATTGCGCGCAGCGCAAGTTGACTTCGTTCGGCGGTTCGCTGGCGAAAGTCGGGCTCGGCGTGTTCGGCGCGGGGGATGCGATGCTAGCGCCGTTCGCCGCGGCGATTGGTTTGGCAAGTAGCATGGGTTCGGCGCTGGTCGATATGCGGGCTAAGACCGGCGTGGCGGTCGAAGCGCTTAGCGAGCTTGGCTACGTCGCGGGCACGGCCGGCGCGGACCTGGATACGTTCGCGCTCGGCCTAGGCAAGATGCAACAGAATCTTGGGCAAGCGCTTGAGGGATCGGACGAAGCGAAAGACAAGTTTCGCGATATCAAACTTTCGCTGTCTGATCTGAAAGACCAATCGCCCGACCAACAATTCGAGCTTATCGCCGACCGCTTGAACGATATTACGGACCCGGCGAAGAAAGCCGCGCACGCGGTCGCCATTTTCGGCAAGGGCGGCAAAGCGCTGTTGCCCATGATGGAAGGGGGCGCGGAAGGGATTCGCAAAGTGCGCGAAGAGGCGAAGCGGTTCGGATTGCAAGTCAAAACGTCCGACGCCGAAGCCGCCGAGAAATTCGGCGACCGGCTCGATACGCTGTGGATGCAAGTTAAGGCGGTCGGCGCGAATATCGGCTTTGCCTTGATACCGGAAGTGGACGGGCTAACGGGTCGCATTCAAGACGTTATTGGGTCCGTCATTCATTGGATTGACGCGAACCGGGAAATGGTCGTTTGGGCCGCGAAGCTCGCCGGGGGCGTAGCCCTGGCCGGCGTTGCGATCATCGCCGTGGGGGCCGTGATAGCCGGGCTCGGCTCGATATGCGGCATGGCGGCGGGCGCGTTGTCGGCCGTTGGAACGGTTGTCGGCGTAGCCGCCAGCGCGTTCGCGTTCATTCTCTCGCCTATCGGCCTGCTGTTGGCGGCGCTGGTCGGCGGGGCGTTCGCGTGGGCGAAGTTCACGGCCAGCGGTCAAGCGGCTGTGTCGGGTCTTGTGGGCACGTTTTCGGAGCTATTCAAGACCGCCAAAGACACCATCGGCGGCATCGTCAAGGTGCTCGGCAGCGGCGACCTGGCTGGCGCTGGCGCGATCGCGCTGGCCGGCTTGCGGGTCGTGTTTCTGCAAGGGCTGGACGCCATCGCCAGCGCGTTCGGCGGCACGTTCGGCGAAATGATAGCCAACGTCGGCGGCGCGCTTCTCAATGGCGACCTAACCGGCGCAATGACCGCGCTTGCGTCGGGGCTGTCGAGCATTTGGGCCGGCTTTGTGGAAGGCATCGTTGCGGTCTTTACGCAATCCATCAATACGATTGTTGGCTTGTGGGAATCGGCCACGAAGAAAATCAGCGGCTTCGTGATTGATAACGCTTCCAAGGGCGGTTTCCTTGGCAAGCTCGCGTTTCTTGGTAGCGGCGTCGATCCGCAAGCCGAAGCCGCGCGGACGGAGCGCACGAATCGGCGAATGCGAGAGTTGGGATTAGGCGGCGCGAACGATCAAAAGTCGTTTGCCGACCAATCCAAGGCCACGGCGGAAGGGCTGTTGAAAGCGACTGCCGATGGCGTCCGCGCCAATATGGACGCGCTCGACACGGCAGCGCAAAAGACGACGGCCGAAGCCGCGGCGAAGTTCAAGCGTAGTGGCGGCGGGCTCGGCGGCGTGAATGCCGCGCTTGATGCTGCCAAGAAAGAGCTAGACGCGCAACTCGCCGCGCAAGCGGCGCGCGACAGCGGCAACGACCCCAACGACCCGGCTAAGAAGCTCAAGACAGCCGGCGAAGAGGTTGACGTAAACAAGGGCAAGATTCAAGGCACGTTCTCTGCCGCCGCGGCGACACGCTTCGGCAAGGGCGGGCCGCTCGACGACATTAAGAAAAACACGAAAGAGCAAGTCGAGGAACAAAAGAAAACCAACAAGGCCCTTAAGAACCAAAAAACCGGCTTGAAAGCCGGCAACAAATAGCCAAGGGAGAAGCGATGCACGAAGACGAACCGACTGATTTGATCGCGTCACGGTTGACGCTGATTGGCGCGAACGGAAACCGCGCCGAGCTTACGCCGGATGGGTTCACGCTTGAGGGGCCGGAGCGCGGAAAGCTTGTCGCGTCATTCGACGGCGACGGCGAGCCGACGCTAGCGCTCTATGCCAAGGATGGTAGATCGTGGATCGGCGTCATGGCGAGCGCCGACGGAACGGGCTTGACCATCACGACGCCGGCAACCGACGTGGCGTTAGTCGCGGCGGGCCTAAGTCTGACGGGTACGGAAACCACGCTGAACGTGTCGGCCGAAAGTGTGACGCTGAAAGCTCGCGACGGCGAGACGTTTTTCAGTATTCCGCTTTTGCCCAGCGTGGCCCGCTTCGTTGCCGGGCTGATTGCCAAAGCGCAGAGATTCTTGACCGTGGCGTAACACGGCAAGCAAACGAGATTGCTTCACTACACTTTTTTTGATGGGAGTAGAGCGCATGGGAAATGTACTTTTGGACGTGAACGATATTGCTTCCGAGCTTGCTTGCTGGCCGGTTGAAGCCCAGCGCTTGATTGCGCGGGAATATCTGTCGGCAACGCTGCTCGGCAACGGATATCGCACGACCGTTCAAGCGATTGAAAAATACGTGGTTTCCGGTGCCCCGAATCTTCGCCTTCCCGAGTTGTCTGGCGAATGGTTTTCGTACGCGAACGTCGGCATGGTCGATGCCTTTGAATCGGCCATCATGGTTGCGGCCGGCGAACAGTCGCCGAGCGCCGACGCGATCAAGAGCGCCTTTTACGCGAAGCCGAATCAAGAGCGGATTGACTTTCCGATTGGCTTGACCGGCAAGGTTGCGGAAGTCTGCCGACGTGCGGTACCGACGCAAATCTTTGGCGAAGCCCCGGCCGGCACAGCCGAGACACGCTTTGCGAACTGGGCAGACCTGTACATTTGCGACACGCTGCGGAATGTCGTGCGCGGCAATATCCTCAGTGCCGACCGCGGGGCCGTGCCATTCGACAAACTGTACGGTAGCGCCACGGAAGTCAAAGAGCGCGCCGCCGAGCGCGGTTTTTCCAAGCGTCAATTGTCGGACGCGAAACGCGAGCTTGGCGTCCGCAGTCTCAGGGCCGGTCTACCCGTGCCCGGCAGTTGGAAATGGGCGCTTCCGGACGGCAAGCCGTCGCCATCCGATTGGCTTCGTACTGCGCTGGCGAATGGCCCCGTGGCCGTCAACGATCTAACCGAATCGGGCAAGGCGCTTGGATTCACGTTTGAACAGTTGCGCCGGGCTCGCGGCAAGATCAAGGCCGACAGTCACAAGACAAGCTTTGACGGCCCCTGGCAATGGTCGTTGGCGGCTTGAATCGAATCACACACACACAAGGGACTTGCCATGAAACGGTCTTTTTTTTGCCCAGTTGAGCGCGAACGGCGGTGCGCCTTTCGTGCGCCCGGCCCGCGCGATCACATCTTGGGTTGCATCCGACAAGCCGAGCCGATAACCGCGAGCCGATTGGCGGAAGTATTCAAGGTATTCGAGTATCCGCTGTCAGTGGTGGAAACGGCCATCGACGAATTGATAGCCCGCGGCGTCGTCAAGCGCTGGGCTGACAACACGCCGAGCGGTCGTTGCCGCGTCTTCGTGGGCACGGTCAATCAACACGGCCTAGCCGAGCCGACTGGCGATATCGACGGCGAGCCCGCGACAGTCGATCCGCGAACCGTGTTGGCTATCGTCCGCGCCGCTGGCTTCTGTCTCGCAAGCAAGATGGCGCGACATTGGACCATGCCCATTGAACCGTTGTGCGCTGCGGCCGACCAGCTTGAGCGCCAGGGGCATTTGAAGGTCACGCGACGGCTTGGCGTTGCTGTCCGACTGTCGGCCGTCGATCCGGGCTGGAACTGGAACTAGCCCGCGCCATTGTCGGACTTTTGGCGATTGTGCCCAACGCGCGGTGCGCGCGGGTTAAAAGGTACTCCCGAGGCACCCCCCCACGGTCGCATGGCCGGGAACACGTCGCGCGATATGACTGTCTTTCTTGTTTCCGCGGCGGTCAACACGCACCCTGCCAAAACGCCGTAGCGGCCCGCAGTTAGGCGCTTTCAAGTAGTGAACCGCGAAGCCACGGAAGGCATTTGCACGCGACACGCGCCGTTTGGTGCGTTCGCCATCGCACCGACGCCGGGCGCAATGCGCCGACCGTCCGCGACCAGCGCGGGCAATGTCGATTTTGTCGATTCAAGCGGCGTCGGCCCCACAACCAATCAACCTCAACCACGAACCGGAACACGTACCATGAAACCAAAACACAAGCTCAACGCCGGACAGACATGCCTGCTGCTTTCAATGTTGGAGGGGCTGACTGGCCCCGAGCGGCAGAAAGCGCGCCAAGGTCTTCGACGCCGAATCTTGCGAGCCTGCAATGATGACTTCCGGATTGCCGACAACGCGCGCATGGCGGCAAGCGCAAGAAAGAGTTACCACGCCAATATCGAAGAATCGCGCCGAAAGTGCGCCGCCAAGAAGCGCGAGCTATTCGCCCGGCACAAAGCCAAGCGAGCCGAGTCCGCGGCGTCCGCATAGGCCATCGCCGCAACTGTCTCCGGCGCCGGTCCGGTCCGACCTGGCTGGCCCCGTCCACCATCAACCCAAGCAAGAAAGAAACCAATGTCAGCCCCATGCAAACTCAGTCCCGAAGCGCGACAACTCGTTCGCGATATCGTCGCGGGACTTGAGGGCCACGAACGGCATCGCGAGTATGCCCGCGTGCGCAGCAAAGTCGCCCGGATGGATGCCGATCAGCGGCGGGCCGACAACGCCCGCAACGCGGCGCACGGCCGCGAAGCCTATCACGCCGACCTAACCGAGTCTCGGCAAAAGAGCGCAGCCAAACAGCGTAAGCGAGTCGAGCGGCTGCGCTTGCTCGGCCGTCCCGTTCGGCCGCTGCGGGAATCGCTACTGCGTGGCGGCACGTCTTCGCCAGCGGTCGGTTAGGCATCGGTGGCCCCCGTCCGTTCGGCGAGCTTGCTGCGGATCGCTTCGACACCCGCATCGTCCCAATATGAAAGGCCGTTCAACCGAAGCGTTGCCGACACTCCAGCTAGCTCGGCGGCGCGTTCGATTCGGTTTGGGGTCGCTTGCAAAAGTTCACAGAGCTTTCCCGTCGACAGCAAATCGCGCTCACGTTCGATTGTTTTCATGGCTTTGAATCTACCGTCTCGACAAATCGCCCTTGCCAAAGATTGGCACGGCTCAAGTCCACACCACAAAAAACTTGTGACCGCAAGCTAGGCATTCGGTACGCCGGGTTGTCGCGTCATCCTCTGTGCGGCTGCGGATCGTCTTTAGACGTATGCTCTGGCAATTCGGGCGCGGGCACCTTGGCCACTCGGCGAACACGTAGCGGGTCGGCTCGCCAGCTAGGATCGCGTCAGCTTGTCGCGGCTGGGTGCTCAACTAACTAACTCTCTCTATCGGGACCGGGGCTTCCTTTGCACCGCTCTCGGTCGGCCTGCCGGAAGGACCCAAGGTTTTTTCACCCATCGGTTGCTTCACGGAACGCGCCGGACTAAGGGGACTTGAGGGACTATTTCCGCCACTGTTGGGTTCTCGCGCACATGCGCCCGCACACGCTGGGGTTATGGCTTGGATAGTCCCACCAGTCCCTCAAGTCCCCCCTCCAAGTGTTTCAACTCTCCAAACCTTGGTCCCGTGTTCATCGCGGGCAACGAAGCGTCGGCCGTCGACAACGCGCCCCCGTAAATGATGTAACTTCATGCCCAAACTGATCGGACTGGGGAGCTTTCCGAGCGGTTTGCCGCACACTTCGGCAATGGCGGCTCGCAACCCTTCGTGTTCCAGCCGCTCACGACCAGCACGCCCCAGGTCGCGTTGGCTGGCCACGAAGTTGTCATCGAGGATCCGGAACACCTCGGCCACGGTCATGCCGGGGTCCCCGGCGATTTCCTGCCATCCGGCGATTAGGGCTCGGAGAGTTCCGGCCTCGCGGTCGGCTTGCTCGGCAAGTTCAATGCGGGCGACCGCGGGGTCATCCATGCCGACCCAGACAATGACATTGCGGACGATCGCGGACCACGCCTCATAACTGCCCCACGGCTTTAGCCCTTGGTCCGGTCGACCAGCGGCGTAGTATCCGCGCAGCACGGTCAGCACGGCTGCGACAAGCCGCGGGCGCTCTTGTTGAACCCAGGCGAGCAAGTCTGGATGCTCGAACCCGCTGCGCTCTTCCGGCTTTTCCAAGTCCGTTTCGAGCCGAATCGGGCAAACCCGGCGAATCGTGTCGCCGTTGTATGCGATGTTGTTTCCAGTGGCGAACCACGTGGTGGTGATCGGCAGCTCCCCCGTGCTTTTATTGACGCCTAGCACGCGGTCTTTCCAGACCGTGCCGGTTAGCACCGCGTCAAGGCTGGGGCAGCCCAACGTATTGCCGATGTTGTCGAGCAACGCGGCCAGTTCGCCTTCGATGGCAATCGTGGTGATTCTCTTTCTCATTTCGTCGTCGGACTGCGCGTTTATCATGCGGGCCATTGGGCCCCCACGAAAAATCATCCCGATAGAGTCTGCCAAGAGGCTCTTTCCCGAACCTCTTGTGTTCGCATCGAACGGGAACATGGGCGCCGGGCCGTGAAACGCTGAACGCGCGAACAACGTTAGCAGGCCCGCTAGCCAACCGGATTTGTGCGATGGTTGGGCAAACGGAAAGTCTGCGACCACTTCCAAGATTGTGTCCCGCGCAAGAACGGCATGGTCTAACGTCGGCCGCGCGATGATGTGCGGAAACGAGATGCGCGGCTCATACAATAGGCCAGTGGCAGCGTCATAGCCTGGTCGGTCCAAGATTGTGCCGTCGGGTCGAAGGATCGGAGTCTCGACAACGCCCTCGATTGGGCGAATGGCCGGATAGTGGCCCCGTGCGGCGACCGCCTTGACTGCCCACTCAGGCGGGTGCGCTGGCGTTTCTTCAAAGCCGCCATCATCGGGCAGCTTGCGAAGCGATTTCCATTGAGCGCTGCCGGACATTTTTTCCCGCAATGTCGGGATGGCCAGTTGCACGATTCGCGGCGCGCCGGCTTGGCGGATGATGAGCTTGCTTGGCTTCTCGTCGCGGATGATCGTGGTCAGCACGTTGCCGCGCTTGTAGACCGTCGAATCCGATTCGAGCGCGGCGATTGCTTCGTCAACGACCTTGGGCTCGTCGGTCGTGATCGTGATCGTTGGCCGCTCGTCGGCCGTGAGAGTTACGCGGAGTTTGCTGTTCGCGCCGCGCGCCCGCTTCGTTGCGGTCGGTGTCCATTCGGGCGCCGCTTCGACCAGCTCGGCCAATTGCTCGACCGTTCCGCCAGCGGCAAGCCAATCGCTCACGTCCCCCTTGGGCGGCAAGTCTGGCAACTCGATAACCTTGACCGTGGCGGCAATCCCGGCCAGTGAATTCGCAACCGTGGCGGCATGATCGCGGCCAGCGTCGTCATTGTCTGGCAGCACCACGACGTTGCGGCCGCGCAGCACTTCCGAATACTCCGCGCGCCACTTGCCGGCGCCGCCGACGTTGCACGTGGCCACCAGTCCGAGCGCGGCGAGCGCCAAAACGTCTTTTTCGCCCTCGCAAATGAAAACCGTTTTGCTTGGGTCCGCGGCCAACAATTTCGGCAGTCGAAACAGTACGCGATTGACGCCGTTTAACTTCCAACTCCAGCCGTCGCCGTTGGGAGCCCGCTGGCGAAAATCTTTCGGCTCGAATCGAACCGCCTGATAGAGCAGTTTGCCGGATTCGTTGTGGTAGTCATACTCGGCGACTATTCGGCCGACTGATTTTCCCTTTGACCGCGCGGCGCCGTTTGTTTGGTGGGGTTCATTGTGTGACCCACCATTTTGCTTGGGCATCAGATCGGCCATCGTCATGTTAACGGCGCGCAACACGTCGGCCGTTGCACAATTCGCGTGGCAATGCAGCAGCAGGCGGCCATCGTCGCCCAGCGCAATCGCGAGACTGGCGGTTTGATCGTCGTGGGCTGGGCACCGTGCTTGCCAGCCCGCGGCGGTTTTTCGGACGGCATCGAGGCGCGGCAGAATTTCGGGGGCGGTGCTGGTGGTCACGATTGGTCGGCTCCAATTGAAAACGCGGCGAGTGTTTCCGGCGCCGGCGCGTTGCTCGACAACTTGACCGGGGACTTTATTGGCACAAGCAGGCCGCGAAGTTTGCGATACTCGCGACGCGCGGCGGTGAACAGAATCCTCGCGATGAATTGGCCAGCGCGCTCGTGATTGCCGGCCATGAAGATTGGTATTCCTTGCGCGGCCCATCCGACGAGCGAACCCAGCGCGGCGGCGGACGTGACTTTCGATCTCCACTCGCCGGCCTCGATTCGCTGCCAGGTGCTTTCGATTACGATCGCGCGGACAGCGTAGGCGCGGAGCCTCACAATTTCCCTGTCGAATCTCTCGCGCTCGATCCCGATGCACGAGAGAAGATCGCTTTCGGATTTCCTTTCGACTGCGCACAAGTGCGGAAGTGCTGCCAAGCCATAATCGCCCGTCGGCAGCGTCCGCAACTCCGATGGCATCGGCGATAAATCGACGGGGCATTGCTCGCGGGTGTCAATCGCGCAGAGCACGTCTTGCGGTTTCAATTCGGCGGGCAGCTTGACGGCCATCATTGCGTGGCCCTCATGCTGGCGACCGCGACAAGGTACGCAACGATCTCGCGCCGGTAGGTACGCAACGCCGGCCTTCGGACAATCAGCTTTGCCAGGCGGCGTAACCAAACGCTCGACGGCACGCCGCGCCGCTCGACGGTCAACTCCAAGTCGAGCAGCCGAAACTCGAGCGCGGCGGCTTCGCGGAATCCGATCAGCGGATCGTCGGCAGTCGGCCGGATGATCGGCATGGCGGAAAATATGCAGGGGCGCAGGTCGCGCTCATGCCGTCGCCTCCGTGCTCTGTCGCTCGGCTATCCATCGCTCCAACTCCGCAACGGAATATCGCACGGCGCGGCCAATGCGAGTCGGGCGTAGGTCGCCGCGTGGTGCGGTCGTCGCCCAGAGAGTTTTTTCGCACACGCTCAGCGCGTCAGCCGCTTCGCGCGGCGTCAGCAACAGCTTTTCGGTCATCGCTCACCTGGTCGGTTGCTTGTGCGGGGCGCCGAAAAGCGGCCACCCACTCGATTAGGTCGGCGCGAAAAACGGATTTCGCCGTCGGGCAAAATGATGCTTGGCACTTTGCCGGCGCGTGCCATGCGGACAAGGCGCGTGCGGAGAATCCGCAACAGCTTCGCAGCTTCGCCGTCCGTCAGAAGAATCTCGTTAGTCGCGTGGTCCATGCCCGCATACTAGCGGGCACAATGCGCGTGGGAAGCGGCGTGATGGCCTATGCGGCGGTTTGACGCGAAATGGTGACTTCGTGACGACTTCGCGGCCTACTTTTTTTCCAGCCGCCGAACGTCGTCGCGGTGGACGCGGATTCGTTTCGTGGTGATTGTCTCCGTGCGAATCTCGCCGTCCTTCCTCATGCGCGTGAACGTCGATACGGACACGCCGAAGCGCTTTGCCCATTGACTCGGGCTGTCGGGCCCTTCCATGTTGTCCGGCCCGTCCGCGAACAGGTTGCACGCCGCGGCGATTTCGTCGGCGTACCTCATGCCGTTGGTTGCCAGATATTTCGGGAGCGCTTCGTGGAGATCAATCAGCCCATCCCGTTCATGCGGCGCGATTTCGAGCGGGAGCAGCTCTTCCCACGGACTATTACGCAAACCTCGATAATTTGACCCGGCGCATTCTTCGCAAAAGCCCTTCCACTCCATTTTGTCGAGTAGTTTTTTGCCAATCTCGACGGCTTCAAAGCTTGGACCGCGGCCAACGGCAGCCCCGAAAGACGCGATCAATGGGCGCGCCTCTTCGACATCGTAAAGATGATGAATCATCGATGCTCACCTGTTTGGTTGAGCCGGGCCGGCTGGCCGCCGACGGCGCAGGTGAGCGCCCGCTCGTCAGCGGCCGGCCGTGCGGCGGGAGCTACCCGCCTACCCGACTTGTCGGAATTGTATCACGTGACCCGGGCGACGCCGCTTTTGACGATGGCCAGGATTGCGGCCTTGGCCTCGGATGGCAGACTGCCCCAGCGGCGGACCACTTCGGCCAAGTCGGAATCCTGGTCCGCAAGTGCGCCGGATTCTGCGCCGCCTGTTTCGGAAATGGCGGTTTCCTTCGTGGTTTCCGCCCCCCGTTCGAGTCCTGTGCCGCCCCTTTCCGCCGATCTGGGCAACCCGAGGAACGGCGGGCATCCCCGCGACCCTCGGGTTTTTCTTGCGCCGCTCGGGCCGTTACCCGCTTGAGTCACACGATGGCCGCCATGCGATTTGGTTCGGCGTCCCACTGCGCTCATGGGTCATTCGGCAATACTGCCAGATTTCGGCGAACCTGTATGTCATGCCCTGAAACGGGCATCGCACGACGCCGCACGATTTTTCCCGTAAAGCTCGGTAACACTTCGGGCTCGTTCACGCTTGGGAGGGTAGGCCTTTGGGCCGTGAGTTGTTTCAAAACCCTTTAAAATCGTGAATACAGGGAGCCTTAGCATGTTCGGACTGATTTTGGAAAAAGGATCGCGCGGCGTTTCGACTATGGGACGAGGGGCGCGGAATCTGATCGGCAATGTGGCGGCATTTCTGTACGACCCCGACCAGAGTTGGATCGCGGCTGAGCGTGCGACCCGCCATACGGTCCGAATGGAATTCACGCGAGTTTGGCCAGGTTGGCAGTTGATGTAACCGACGTGAAGCAGACATCCGTCACGCCGGACGACCGGCCCCCGATTAGCCGACGCACCGCGGCGCAATTTACGCGTGCGTTCGATTGCATCCACGCGGCCCGGTGGTAAGCTGAATGCTCGACTCGCTGGCGGTGCACGGCATATGCGCTGCCAGAGGGGCGAGGGAAGGCGGGGTCGGCAAATGGAAATTCTGACCATTGAATCGCTGGGGCCGAAACTGGACGCCGCGGCGCGGGCCGCGCTCGCCGAAGCCGATTTGATCATCGGCGTCGACCCCGGCGTCGACGGCACCGCCGAGCGCGAATTCACCGTCTTCGGAATGCCCTCGCTGGAAAGCAGCGGCAGCATCAAGCGACCTTCGGCCATGCACACCGTCCGAGTCCTGATCGACTCCAAAAGCGGCGGATTGCAAGAACTGGTCGCCCTAGTTCAAGGAATCAAGGGCAGCCGGGGTTAGGGGTTGGGTTTTAGGGCAGAGGAACGAGGAACAGAAGAACGCCACTGCCCGCCAGCACTTCTCACCAGCCACCGCCCCGCCAGGCATTTGCCAGCCGCGTGCCGGCCGGTTATCGTTTTGCTTGCGGCCCATTGCCGGTCGCTCGTTGCCAACCGCCAGCCCCTACTCCCTGGAGCGTCTCGCCATGTCGTACTTGACTGATCGTCGTCGGTTCTTGAAGAGCACGGCACTGACGGGCGTGGGCGTCTTCGTGGCGGGCACGGCCGCGGCCGAAGATAGCAACTCGCCGAACGAGAAAATTCGCTTCGCCTGCATCGGCGTGGGCGGAAAAGGGAAGAGCGACTCCGCCGAGGCCAAGCGACACGGCGACGTGGTGGCGATCTGCGACGTCGACGACAACACGCTCGAACAGGCCGCCTCGAAAAGCTTTCCCACCGCGGCAAAATACAACGACTTCCGAAAACTGCTCGACGAGATGGGCAAGAACATTGACGCCGTGACCGTCAGCATTCCCGACCACATGCACGCCATCGTGACGGCCATGGCCATGCGGATGGGAAAAGCCTGCTACACGCAGAAGCCGCTCACGCGCACGATTTACGAAGCCCGCCAATTGGGCGAGATCGCGCGCCAGATGAACGTGGCCACGCAGATGGGTAACCAGGGCACGTCGTCCAGCTCCTTGCGAAAAACGGCCGCCGTGGTTCGCGCTGGCGCGATCGGCAAGGTCCAGCAAGTCCACGTGTGGACGAACAGGCCGCATTGGGCCTGCGGCGTCGGGCGTCCCAGCGAGGCTCCGGTGCCGGCGGGCGTGCATTGGGATCTGTGGCTTGGCCCCGCGCCCGAACGACCGTACGCCCCCGGTTATCATCCGTTCGCCTGGCGCGGCTGGTGGGATTTCGGTTCCGGAGCGCTGGGCGACATGGCGTGCCACACCGTCAACATGCCGTTCATGGCCCTCGATCTGCGCGATCCGACCTCGGTGCAAGCCGAGACCTCGGGCCACAACCGCGACAGTTATCCCAAATGGTCGATCATAAAATATGAATTTCCGGCCAATGCCGACCGGCCGGCCCTGACCATGACCTGGTACGACGGCGGCAAAACGCCCGCGTCCGAATTGTTCGACGGCGAGAAGATGAGCGACACGGGCGTGCTGCTGGTCGGCGACGCCGGCAAACTGTTCGCCCGCGGCGACTATTGCGAACGGGGCTACAAGCTGCTGGGGGGCGCCAGCGACGTGAAGGTTGAATTCGAGGAATCGCCCGGACATTTCACGGAACTGGCCAAGGCCATCAAGGGAGGTCTGCCGGCTCGCTCGAACTTCCCCAACTACTCCGGCCCGCTGACTGAGACGATCCTGCTGGGCAACCTGGCCGTATGGGCCGCCCCCGAGGCCGGCTCGCAGGGCAAGAAGATCGAGTGGGACGCCAAGAACCTCAAGCCCACCAACGCCCCGGAAGTCGAAAGCGTCGTCACGCCCGAATACCGTGCCGGCTACAAGTTGTAAGATGTTGCACACGCAAAAACTCCTGCCGGATCATGTCTTGTTCGCTGCGCGGCGCGCGGCGCTGGCCGTGACACTGATTGCGGCCGGCTGCCTGATTTCGGGCTTGCGCGACCCTGGTGGCATGGCGCTGGCGGCCGACGGACCAGTCGAAAAACCTGACGCCGCGGCATCGTCCAAAACCATCTCGTTCAATCTGGATTATGTCCACAACGACGCGCTCTACGTGCTCGCGCTGCGGCCGGCCGAATTGGCGAAGCTCTCCAGCGCCGCCACGATCAAGGACGCACTTGCGCGAATCGGGCTGTTCGAGCCGTTGGGTCTGCCGCTGGAAGAAATCGAGGAATTCAAGCTAGCTGTGAGCGCCAAGTTCGCGCCCAACGAAACTACGCCCAACAATCTCGCGCCCGAAGACATGCCCTGGACCATGATGATGCTCCGCGCGAACACGCGCACGATTGGAGCAAGTTGGGGACCTACTTCGCGGGCAAGACGGAAGGGGCGATCGTGGTCGGCCAAAAATACTTTCGTGCCGCCGATTCCAGGCCGGGCATGCTTACGTCGTATTGGCTTCCCGATGATCGCACGATCGTGCTGAGCTCACCTGCGGCAATCGCCCGCACCTTTTCGCTGCGCGGCCCAGTCAACCAACCCGGTTGGGCCGAAAAATGGAAATACGTCGCGGACAGTCCTGCGGTCGTGATGGTCAAAGCGGACCTGCTTCAACCGATCGTGGCCAGGCTCGATCCGAACCAGCCCGCGCCCAACCTTTCCGACGACGCGGACTACCTGCTGCTCAAGGGACGACAGGTGGCCGGCAAGTTTCAAGTGGCGGGGACGGTCGATTGCCGTTCACCCGAAGCCGCCGCGCGCATCAAGAACATCGTGCAGGCAGTTCTCACCAAGGCCATCGAGGAGTTTTCAGAACTGGAGGACGCCGGGCCAGGAACCCCGCAGGCGGCGCTGGCCGCGGGCCCCAGCATTCCGAGCATTACCATGAAACTGATCAACGCGACCAGCCTACAGGTGAACGGCGCGGAGCTACGTTCGCTGACCACGCTTGCCTCCGACTTCGGCAGCGACTTCGCCAAGGCGATCGTGCCGGCCCGCGCCGCGGCCCGCAGCGCCGCGTCGACCAACAAGATGAAGCAAATCGGCATCGCTCTGCAAAACTACGTCGACACGCACAAACAATTTCCGCCGGCCGTTGTAATCGGGCCCGACGGAAAGACGCCGCACAGTTGGCGCGTCGAGATGCTCCGCTTCATGGGAAAACAGGATCTCTACGACCGCTACAAAATGGACGAGCCCTGGGATAGCGAACACAACAAGCAGCTCGTCAAAGAAGGGGCAGACCTGTTCAGCGTGCCCAGCGACCCACCCAACGACACCTGCGGATACTATTTGGTCGTCGGACCGGGCACTGCTTTCGACCCTGATCAACCGCCCAGCAAGATCCGCAACATCATCGACGGCACATCCCAGACCATCGCCCTGGTGGAAGCCAAGCGCGGCTATACCTGGACCCAGCCAGAAGACGTCAAGGTCGACCCCGATCAGCCGCTGCCCAAGCTGGGCGGCTACTTCGACGAAGGATACGGCGTGGGCTATCTCGACGGCCACGTGATGTTTTTTCCGCACGATTTCGACGAAAGGATTCTGCGCATCCTTCAGCAAGAACGGCCGAGAGCCGATTCACATCGACGAAAAAACCCAGCTGCCTTCGCTGGCCGAGTAGGTGCCTCCGTCAAGCAATGTCCGGACCGCACGGACGCCTAAAACTGCGGGTACCGATTCTGGTTCAACAGGTTGGTTTGTTCGCGGACGCGGGCCAGCTCGTCGGCCAAAACGTCGATCTGCCATTGCAGCTTCGCGTCTGTCGAGGCGTCGGCCAGCGATTTCCCACGCTCGATCCGCAGCTTGATGACTTCCACGCTCAACCGCGATCGCTCGACGTCGGCCGCTGACACCACCTCGGGCGCGCGTTGATTCGTCTCGATGACTTTCTTCAAACGCGTTTCCGCCATGCGAAGATCCAGTTCAGCCCGCGCGATAATCCCTCGCAAACTGTCGGCCTCGGGGTGCTGCGCCAGCTGCAACTGGTATTTGGCAAACTCGACGTCGTCGGAGAACTGCGATACGGTGCCCCCGATCAACGTTCCACCCATCTTCTTGTTCAGATCCTGGGCCTTTTGCAGCGTCAACTCGGCCTGTCTCAATCGCGCGCGGGCGTAACGCACTTCGATCGGTTCCTTGTTCGAGGCCTGGGCATCCTTGTCGGGAGCCTGCGCGACGGAGCGCGACTGATAGAACAGGGCGCCGCAGGTCGCCAAAATGCTCAGCGTAATTGCGAGTCGTCGAAAATTCATCGTGCTAACCTCATAAAAAGGATTCGTCCAAGCGGCTTTCCGCTCGGCCATTCCCGTGGGCGTTGTCTAATTTGCAGGCCGTCGAGACTGCTGTCGCCGTCATTATAGCGGGGTTTGGCGAGCAGAGTTTGCCAGCTCGGCCGCCGGCGACACATCCGTGCAACGAGCCAGGCCGATCCGCTGTCCGACTCTCAGGTCTCCCCCCCTGGCCCCGTTTTGTCGGCTCAAAATTATGCGCCGCCCTACGCCGCCGCAAACCCATAATGACCGCCAACTGACGGTTCTGCGACGCCGACGGTTCCGGTTAATCACAAGAATCGGACTGTTTGATGGCTTGCCACGCGCAGCGGCCATCGGCGGCGGGGGGGTGCGGCCAAAATCTTGCGGACCGGTGTCGGCAGCGTTGGGACGGGCGCCAACGGCCAGTATACTGTGCAGGCGTGCGACGAGTCCCGTCACGATGATGGTGCCCCATGTCCCCACATGAAGTCGAAAATCAAGTTCCGCCGCTGGTCAATTACAACTTGTTTACCAGCGATCGGGCACTGGTCGAAGCCGTCGACCGCGAAGGCGCCGGCTGGGTCGCCGAGCGGGCCCGACAATTGGGCCAGATCGTCGGCGGCGAGGAGGCGATCCAGTGGGGCTTTGACGCCAACAACAATCCGCCGGTGTTGCACACCCACGACCCGCGCGGCGTGCGCATCGACGAAGTCCGCTTTCATCCGTCGTGGCACGCCCTGATGCGGCTGTCGGCCTCGTTCGGACTGCACAATCTTCCCTGGGCCGAGCCGCGCGACGGAGCGCACGTGGCGCGGGCCGCGCTGTTCATGCTCGATGCGCAGAACGAAGCCGGTCATGGCTGTCCGATTTCGATGACGTACGCCGCCGTGCCTGCGCTGCGCAGGCAGCCGGAGCTGGCCAGCTTGTGGGAAAAACGCATCGCCGGCATCACGTACGACCAGCGCTTCCTGCCGGCCGGCGACAAGTCGGGCGTGCTGGTGGGCATGGCGATGACCGAAAAACAAGGGGGCTCTGACGTCCGCGCCAACACTTCGCGCGGCGTGCCGGCCGGCCGCGGCGGCCCGGGGAGCGAGTACCGCCTCACCGGGCACAAATGGTTCTGCTCGGCGCCGATGTGCGACGCCTTCCTGGTGCTGGCCCAGGCGCCCGGCGGCCTGTCGTGCTTTCTGCTTCCGCGCTGGGCGCCCGACGGCACTCGCAACCATTTCTTCATCCAGCGATTGAAGAACAAACTGGGCAACCGCTCGAACGCGTCCAGCGAGATCGAGTTTGACGACGCGTTTGCCACGCTCATCGGCGAGGAAGGCCGCGGCGTACGCACGATCGTCGAGATGGTGAACCACACCCGGCTCGACTGCACGATCGGCGGCGCGGCCATGATGCGTCAGGCCGTCACGCAAGCCGCGCATCACACGCGACACCGCTCGGCCTTCGGCCAACGTCTCGCCAATCAACCGCTGATGCAAAACGTGCTGGCCGAGTTGGCCATCGAATCGGAAGCCGCCACGGTGCTCGCCATGCGTCTGGCCAGGGCCTACGACCGGGCGGACGAGGCCGAAGCCCGCTTCCGGCGGATTGCCACGGCGGTCGCGAAATACTGGGTCTGCAAGCGGGCTCCGGCGCACGCATGCGAAGCGCTCGAATGCCTGGGGGGCAACGGGTTCGTCGAAGAATCGATGATGCCGCGACTGTTTCGCGAGTCGCCGCTGAACTCGATCTGGGAAGGCTCAGGCAATGTCATCTGTCTCGACGTGCTGCGAGCAATCCAGCACGAGACCGGCTCGATCGAGGCCCTGCTGGGAGAGATCGACCTGGCCCGCGGCGCCGACCGCCGCCTCGACGCGTACGCCGCCAGCCTGCGTTCCGAGTGGCAATCGCTGGCCGGCGATCCGAAACAAGCCCGCCGCCTGGTCGAGCGATTGGCGCTGGCGCTCGAAGGCTCGCTCGTCGTCCGCTGCTCACCGCCGTCCGTCGCCGATGCCTTCTGCGCCTTGCGCCTGGCAACCGACGGTGGGCATGCCTACGGCACCCTGCCCAGCGGCATCGATGCCGCTGCGATCATGGAGCGTGCCTGGCCGTAATCGCGTTTTTCGATTCACAGTTTTTGTGTCTGGCCACGTTTCACTGGGCCCTTGAGACGTGTATGCTCATGGCATGAAAAGCCGCTGCCTTGCCGCTTGGCCGATCTTCTTGGCCAGCGCCTTTTGTATCGCCCAGTCGCACGCCGCGGAGCCCGTTGCGTCCGAAGCCGGCGCGCCGCCGCCTGTCGAATCGCCGGCTACAATTGCTCCAGGCGAACCGCATGCGAAAACATTCTCGCTGGAGTTGGCAGCACGTTACCTCGACAGTGCCGCTTTGGACTGGCAGCGGACGCACGCCTGCACTTCCTGCCACACCATGTTTTCGTACTTGATGGTCCGGCCGGCGTTGAATGCCGGGTCGCCGCAATCGGCCGAGGTGCGAGAGTTCTTCGAAGCAATCGTCTCAGGCAAGCGCGAAGCCATGCCGGCTTACAGCTGCAACGACGTTGACGGCGCGGTGGCGATCGGCGTGGCCAGCGCGATGGCCCTCAACGATCGAGGGATTACCGGCAAGCTGCATCCGCTGACGCGCCAGGCGCTCGATCGAATGTGGACGCTGCAACGCCCGGACGGCGGCTGGCAGTGGCCGTTTCGCGATACACCCCCTTTGAAAGTCGACGAGCACTACGGCGTCACGCTGGCTGCCATTGGCGCCGGCATGGCCCCCGAAGATTACTCCGCGTCGCCGGCGGCGCAGGCGGGCCTCGATCGCATTCGAAGATTCTTGAAAAGCACGCCAGCGGTCAGTCTGCACCAACAGGCGATGACCCTCTGGGCCTCGTCCTGCGTGGACGGGTTGCTCAGTCGCGACGCTAAGGCCGCTATTCTGTCCCGCCTGATGGACAGCCAACGGCCCGACGGCGGCTGGTCGATGGCAAGCCTGGTGGACAACACGGCCGACCCCGCGCTGCGTGAGTCGGATCGGACGAAATCAGCGAAAGCTGAGCCCGGATATGGCAGCGACTTCCTGGTCTACGTCGGGCCCGACAAGGTCTACAAGAGTTCGCTCACCAGCGATGGGTACGGCACCGGCTTCGTAATTTTCGTGGCTCGCCAGGCGGGCTTGCCGGCCGACGATGGCCATTTGCGCCGCGGTATCGCCTGGCTGAAAAGCCATCAGCGTGCCAGCGGCCGCTGGTTCACGCCCTCGCAGGCATGGCACACGCAGCATTTGATTTCGAATGCCGGCACCGGCTACGCGGTGCTAGCGCTCGAAGCGTGCGGCGAGGTCGAGCACCCGCGGTAGTTCCCTCGGCATGAAATATCGCACGCTAGGATCGACGGGCATTCGCGTCTCGGCGATTGCCTTTGGTGCCGGACCCGTTTCGCAATTGCTGACCGGCGACCGAGCCGACGCGCAGCGCGACACCATTGGGGCGGCCGTCAACGCGGGTGTGAACTGGTTCGACACGGCAGCCACCTACGGCGACGGCCGCTCCGAAGAAAACCTGGGGCGAACGCTGGCCGAACTGGGCCTTGCCGACCGCGTGCACGTGGCCAGCAAAGTTCGCGTCATGCCCCACCAACTGGCGGCGATCGCGGCTACGGTGCGCGAAAGCGTGCTGGCCAGCTTGCGGCGTCTGCGGATTGAACGGCTCACGCTGTTGCAGGTGCACAACTCGATCACTCAAGTGGCCGGTAACGAGCCGACGTCGATCACACCGGCTCACGTGCTCGCTGGCGGCGGCCTGCTCGACGAGATGCGGCGTCTGCAACAGGAGGGGCTCGTCGAGCATCTCGGCCTGACCGGCTTGGGCGAGCCGGCCGCAATCCTCGAAGTGCTCGACAGCGGCGCGTTTGCCACCGTGCAGACCCCCTATCACCTGCTCAACGCCAGCGCGGGGCACGACATGCCGGCGGATTTTACCGAGGCGAATTACGGCAATCTGATCTCCGAGTGCGCTACGCGCGGGCTGGGCGTATTTGCCATCCGCGTGTTGGCCGGCGGAGCGCTGGCCGGGCAGCCCCCCAGCCCACACACGCTCAAAACTCCGTTCTTCCCGCTCGATTTGTACCAGCGCGACTGCCGCCGGGCCGAACAGCTCGCGTCCGTGCTGCCCACCGGAATGCGGACCGAAGAGGCCGCGGTCCGCTACAGCCTCAGTCATCCGGGCGTCACCAGCGCCATCATCGGCTTCGCCACGCCCGCCCAAGTGGCCGCAATCGTGCGCTTCGCCGAGGCGGGGCCACTCGACGCCGCGCTGCTGGCGAGATTAAATACGCTCACCTCCCAAACATCCGGCGGAAGCTGACCATGCAGCATGGCGAAATCTCGAGCACCAGCGACGCACTGCCAAATCCTGGCGGAGCCGATCTCGCGCCGGCAGTCCATGAGTTGTCGACGCTTTGGCGATGGCTGGTGTTGTCGGCCGCGTTCTTGGCGTGGATGTTTGCCGGCTTAGAGATTTCGCTGTTCGTTCTGATCACCCGGCCGGCGATGCTTTACATCCTGCCGTCGGGCACGGCCGAAGCCGACATTGCCCAGTGGTTCGCCTGGTATCAATGTGCGTTTTTGTTGGGAGCGGCGGCCGGCGGCTGGCTGTTTGGTTGGCTGGGTGATCGTGCGGGGCGCACGCGAGCGATGGGCGCCAGCATTCTCTGCTATTCCTTGGTGACCGGCGCGAGCTACTTTACGACAGACGCATACTCGCTGCTAGCACTGCGATTCATCGCCTGCCTGGGCGTGGGGGGCGTTTGGCCCAGCGCGGTTTCGCTGGCGGTCGAGGCCTTGCCCGATGTGTCGCGGGCCCTGATGGCCGGCTTGATGGGAGCGGCGGCCAACGTCGGCTTCGTAATGCTGGGGCTAATTGGCTTCGCGTTCGCGATCACACCCGACTCGTGGCGTTGGACGCTGCTGGTCGGCTGCGCGCCGGCCGTGTTGGGCGTGGCCGTGTTGGCCTGGCTGCCCGAGAGTCCACGCTGGCTGGCCACTCAAAGGCAAAACAAGACGACCGGTCGGACCAAGTCGCAGCCGCTACGCGAGATCCTGCGTCGCCCGTTGTTGAGCAGGACGATCATCGGCATCTGCTTGGGAGCGATCCCGGTGATCGGCACTTCGGCCAACGCCAACTGGCTGATCCCGTGGGCCGATCACGCGGCCGGCAGTGGAAGCTCGGTCGCGGCTGATGGAACGGACGCGGAATCTCGGCCCAAACCACGCGCCGCCGATCCGCGTTTGAAAGCCTGGACGCAAGTCACGCGTTCCGGCGGAGCGGTGTTCGGCAGTTTGCTCGGCGGTTGGATCGCCGGCTTGTTGGGCCGCCGGGTCGCGTACTTTCTGATCAGCCTGCTCTCGTTTGCAATCAGCTCGTACATTTTCGGATATCTCACGCCGCTGGACCCGCTGTTTCCACGGTTCACGTTTTTGCTGGGTTTCGTCGGTGTGACCTACTTCGGCTGGCTGCCGTTGTATTTGCCGGAACTGTTTCCAACGCACGTCCGCTCGACCGGCACTGGCGTCACGTTCAACTCCGGGCGCATTCTGGCCGCCGCCAGCGTATTGGGCGCGGGCAGCTTGATGCAGGCCTTCGCGGGCAGCTATGCTCGGGTCGGAAGTTATACGGCTCTGGTTTATGTGTTGGGAATGATCGTCATTTGCTTCGCGCCCGACACCACTCGCAATCGGCTGGAGGACTGACCGTGCACAAGCTGGGCCTGATCGGACTGGGACTGGTCGGCACGGCGCTGGCACACCGCTTTCACAAGGCTGGATACGACGTGCTCGGCTACGACCTGTTGAGCGAGCCGCGACAGGCGCTGGCCAATGCCGGCAGCCGCGCGGCCGCCAACGCCTTGGAAGTGGCCGGCCAATGCGACGTGATCGTGCTGAGCCTGCCCGACGCCCATGTCGTGGCCTCGGTAATCGCCCAGATCGAGCCGGCATTGCGCGCCGGCCAGTTGGTGATCGACACCACGACCGGCGAGCCCCTGGAAGCCGAATCGCTGGGCGCAAAGCTCGCCACCCGCGGCGTGCGTTTTCTGGACGCCACGATCGCCGGCTCCAGCGCCCAGGTGCACGACGGACTAGTGACGGTGATGGCCGGCGGCCAGGCCGACGCGTTTGACGCGGCCCACAAGATCTTTGCTTGTTTTGCCGTCCGCGCGTTCCACGTCGGACCCTGGGGCAGCGGATCGCGGATGAAATTGGTGGTCAATCTTGTGCTCGGCCTGAACCGCGCCGTGCTGGCCGAGGGGCTGGCGCTGGGCGCGGCACTGGAGTTGGACCTGTGCAAGACGCTGGAAATCTTGCGGGCGACTCCTGCCTATTCCAAGGTGATGGACACCAAGGGCCCCAAAATGCTGGCCGAGGACTTTACGCCGCAGGCCCGGCTTTCGCAGCACCTCAAGGACGTGCGACTGATACTCGAAGCAGCCGAGCGAACCGGCACGACGCTGCAGCTGTCCTTGGTGCACCGAGAACTGCTGGAGCGCGCCGAGGCGGCCGGTTATGGCGAGCTGGACAATAGCGCCATCATTCGAGCCTTCCGCGACCTGCCAGGCGGGAAACCCTGATTCTAGACGTGCCGGCCATGTCGAAGGCAAACTGCCCTGAACGCAACGCCTATCAGTTCGGGGATTCGGCCGTGGCTGCCGAACGGTTGCGGCTGCTGGCCGAAGTGTTCGCGCCCTCGACTCGCGAGTTTCTCGAATCGCTGGTCACATTGGAACCACGCGCCATTCTCGACCTCGGTTGCGGGCCAGGACACACCACACGACTGCTGGCCGAAGTGTTTCCCCGCGCGGAAGTGCGTGGTGTCGACAGCTCGGCTTCCTTCATCGAGCTGGCCCGGCAGACGCCGGTCGCGCGGGTCTCGTTCGACATAGCGGACGCCACCGCTCCGCTGGCCGGCGGACCGTATCACCTGATCTATTGCCGGTATCTTCTGACGCATCTGGCCCGCTGGAAATCAGCGATCACCGCGTGGAGCACGTCGCTACGCCCTGGCGGATTGTTGGCCATTGAGGAAAACGATTGTATCCACAGCCAGCAGCCGGCATTTTCGCTTTACGTCGATATCGTCGAAGCGATGCTCGCGGCCGAAGGGCAAGAGTTGTACGTCGGAGCCGAGCTGGGCCGAATCGAGCATTGGCCGTCGCTGTCGAAGCGATCGAGCGAACTGGTGCCGATCGCGGTGAGCAATCGCGACACTGCCCGCATGTTTCTGATGAACCTCGACACGTGGCGTTCGAAGCCGTTCATCGTGAAAAACTATCCGGCAGCCCAGCTCGACCGCCTGCGGATCGATCTGGCGCGGCTGGCGGAGGATGATTCAGGGCAAAGCTCGATCACCTTCGGACGGCGCCGGCTGGTGTTGGCCCGGTCTGGCGCCTGATGGGCCGCCGAACTTGTGGCGGACTGTGGCTTCTCTTAGACTGACTGGGCCGGCTTACGCACACACCTATACTTGGCTCGCGAGGCGAACTATGTCACGGCTTGCGTTTTTGACCGCTTTGTTGGGTGTCGCCTGTTGTGCCGCCACGGCGAAGGCGCACTTTCTGTTTGTCCGCATTTGTCCGCCGGCCGAAGGGGGCCGCGCGGCCGAAGTCTACTTCAGCGAACTGGCGGCCGCCGGCGATCCGCGCTTCGTCGAAAAAATGCCAGGCGCGAAATTCTGGATCCAGACCACGCCCGGCGAATTCCGGCCGCTGGAAATGCGCAAGCTCGCTGATCGCTTGCGGGCCCACGTGCCGGTCGAGGGCACGCTGATGGTGGCCGGCCAGTGGGATTATGGCGTGTTGACTCGCCCCCTGACCGCTCCGTTCCTGCTGCGGCATTATTCGAAAGCCGTGGCCGGCAAACCCGACGAAGTGAACCGCCTGCAACCCAAGGGGACGAATCTGGAAATCGTGGCGGCGTTCGAGGGCGATCACGTCTTGCTGACGGCGCTGTTGGCCGGCAAGCCGCTGGCCGGCACAACTTTCTTCACGGTCGACACGAATTTGTCCGGCGAGGAGCTGAAAGCCGACGCTCTCGGCCGCGCCACGTTCAAGCCCGACGCCCCCGGCGTTTTTTCGGTCTACATCAAGCACGTCGACCCGACTTCGGGCGAGCATCAGGGGGCCAGCTACAAAGAAGTGCGCGAGTTCGCCACGCTGGCCTTCTCCTGGCCGCTAGTGCCCGGCGGCGCCGACGCCGAAGCGGTAAAGCTGTTCGAGGACGCGCTGGCCTCGCGCGCCGCGTGGCACGATTTTCCTGGCTTCACCGCCAAAATCTCCGGCGACGTCGACGATCGCCCGTTCGAGGGCACCGTCACGGTGACCGCCGACGGCGGCGTCAAGCTGAAACTGGAAGAAGACGTCGTCAACGAGTGGGTTCAAGATCAACTCGAATCGATCACCATGCACCGAGCCGCCAGCCAGACCCCACGCGCCGATCGTCCCAAGCCGGTGCTGCGCTTCGCCGACGACCACGAAGATCATCCGCTCGGCCGCCTGCTGGCGTTCGAGGGCGGGCACTTTGCCACCAGTTACCGCGTGCAGCGACGGCCAGATCACCTCTGTCAACCGCTTTCTCGACGGCGCGAACATGACGATCACCGTGCTCGATAACCAGAAGAACGCCGAGGGCCGCTATCTGCCACACTGCTACACGGTGCAATACTGGAGCGAGCCGACCGGCAAACTCGAGCGCACCGAAACGGTGCAAGAGAACTGGACGCGCGTGGGAAGTTGGGACCTGCCCCGCGAGCACACGGTGACCGCGTCGTCCGAAAACGGCTTTACGGTCCGCAGCTTCACGCTGTCCGACCATCGACTCGCCGATCCGAAGAGCAAGTGAAGGCTCTCATGAGCCCTTCATCGTCCCAAAAAATTACTTGTTGCGGGCGACGGCGTCGCACAGAAAGGTTTCCAGTTCGTGAACGGCCGCTAGGTTCTCGTAGATGGCGTGGTTCGCGACGAGAATCCGTGAGCGGACTTGCTCGTTCCAGGCCCGATCGGTGCCCAGGCGCACGGCGCGGGCCACGAAGTCGTCGACGTCGGCGGCGATGCCGTCGTCCAAGCCCATCGCTCGATACAGCGCGTACGTTATGCGGCTGCGCAGGAACTGGCCCGGCAGCGTGACGATCGGCGCGCCCACGGCAAATCCCTCGTAGCTGGTGTCGCCGCCGCCAAAATGCAAGGGGTCGATCAGCACGTCGGCGGTGGCCAACAACTGTCGAAAGTCGACGAGCGACTGGCGCGGGACCCAGCCGACGCGATCGGCCAAATCACCCAGCGATTGCCGCAACCGTCCCTTGAGCAGCTCGACCCAATTGGCAAGCTTCGCTTCGAGCAACACGATTCGCCCCAATGGATCCCGTTCCAGAATGCGGCGGAAGACGAGGTCGTTGTCGGGGTGCAGCTTGAACAGGCTTTGCGGACAAACGTACAGATGCACGCTCGAATTGAAACCAAAATCCTCGCGCGTCTTGGTCGGCTCGGGCCGGAAGTAGTAATTGGTCAGCTGCGGCAGACGTACCAGCGTCTCGGTGTAGTGCGTCTCGGCACCCTCGGGCTCGAGATCGTGGCTCGATAGAAAATAGTCGATCGTGGCGATGCCGGTCGTCAGCGGATGTCCCCAAGTGACGCACTGCACGGGCGCCAGCCGGGCGTGCGCCAGGTAATAGGTCAGGGAATCCATGCCGATGTCCGGATAGTACAGCACGTCCAAGGCCTGCTCGGCGATCTGCGCCTGCGCGAAGGCCAGTTGTGACGAGAGCCGGAAGGCGGCATCCGCGCTTTGGTCGATCGATCGGGCCATCGGATCATCGACCCCGGGTCCGCGAAAGACGAAAACCTCGAAACGTTCGCGATCCAGCTTCTGAATGATTCCCGCGTTCAATTTGGCGATCGTATGCTGGTGCAGATGATTCGAGACGAAGCCGATCTTGATGCGCCGGCCTTCGGTCGTGGGCGGTTTTGCGCGGCGCAATGGGGCGCGACGAATTCGAGCGCCGGCGCCGAGCGGTGCAGAACTTGGGCGATTCGCGATTGAAAATCGCGCTCGTTGTGTCCCAGATAGGCCAGATAGAAGGCGGGCGTCCCCACGGCTTGTACCGGATCGTCGACCACAAGTTTCGCAGCTTCGAGCCGCGCAAGATTCTCGTCGAGCCGCTGCCGAACTTCGTCGATCTGGCTGCACGATTGGTAAATGATGGGCAAGGCCAGGGCGGACTTGATCACCAGCGCGTCGTTCCCTCCGGCCTCGGTCGCTTGGGCGTACGCGGCCACGGCCTCAGTCGCGCGCCCTGCGCCAGATAGGCGTCGGCCAGGTTGATCCGCGCCGGCATGAACGTCGGATCGATCGCCAGGGCTTTTCCCAAACATTCGATCGCCGCCGGCGCCTGCTCGTGAGCGATCAGCAACGTGCCCCAGTTGTTGTATGCCGCCACCATCTTGGGATTGAGCGCGATGGCTCGTTGATAGCAATCGGCGCCGGCCGCGTCGTTGCCTTCGGCCTTGGCGAGCGCCCCCAGGTTCAACCAGGCATCGGCCGATTGGGGATCGATTCGCAGCACTTGCTCGAAGCTTTGCCGCGCGTCGGCGAGTCGACAGGATTCCAGTTGTGCGACCCCCAGGTTCAGATAGATGCCCGCGTCGTCGGGCGCCATCGTCAGGGCCGCATGATAGCTCTTGATCGCCGCGTCGAATCGTCCCAGGAATTGCAGCGCGTCGGCCATGTTGCGGTGTGCGACGGAGTTGCCAGGTTGCAGGTGAATGGCTTGATAAAAACTGGCGATCGCTTCCTCGGTCCGACCGGCTTGCTGCAATACGATGCCCAGGTAGTTGCGGATTTCGACCGACTGCGGCGCCAGGCTCACGGCCCGACGGTAGCAGTCGACGGCGTCGGATAGCCGGCCCAAGCCGCGATACGCCTCGGCGAGATTGGCGAAGCCGGCCACCTGCGAATCGTCGATGGCAATCGCCCGGCACAGGTATGCGATGGCCTCGGAATACTGGCCCATTTGCCGTGCGACGAGTCCCAGTTGATTGAGAACTCCAGCGTGTTGCGGGACGCGCGCGAGGATGTCCTCATAGCCCTGTCGAGCTGCTTGCAGTTCTCCGCGGCGGTGCAATTGGATAGCCGACGCAAACAATTCGTCGATAGCTTGCATAAAATGGATCGACCGAACGAAAAGGGGCACAGCGCGGCGGAACACGACCACGCACCAAGTCTAACCGCCGTTTCACGAGCCGGTCAAACGATCGACGGCCTGACTCAAGAACGCTTCGAATTCTCGTACGGCCGCCGCGTTTTCGTAGATCGCGTGATTGGCCGACAAGATGCAAGCGCGGACCTGCTGGTTCCAAGCCCGAACCGTGCCCAGGCGAACGGCCCGCTCGACGTAATCGTCCGCGCTCGTGGCAATGCAATCCGACAAACCCATGGTGCGGTACAGGGCATACGTGATTCGGCTCCGCAAAAAGCCCCCAGGCAAAGTGACGATCGGCGTGCCGACCGCGAAGCTCTGATAGCTGGTGTCGCCGCCGCCAAAGTGCAGCGGGTCCAAGAGCACGTCGACCGTGGCCAGCAGCCGGGAAAAGTCGGGCGGAGCTTGATGGGCGACAAACTCGATGCGGTCGGCCACGTCGGGGATCGACTCGCGAAAGCGCCGACGTGTCAGCTCGGTCCAGTGCGGAAATTGTCCCTCGAGCAGCAACAGCGTACCCCGTGGGTCGCGACGCAAGATCGCGGCGAACAGCGCGTCGTCGTCCGGGTGAAGTTTGAACAGGCTTTGCAGGCATGCGTACACGTGAGCCGTGTCGGCCAGGCCAAAGTCCGCGCGGGTCTTGGCCGACGCCGGCGGATCGGGCCGGAAATAGTAATTGGCCAGGTGCGGTAACCGCACCAGCGCCTCGGTGTAGTGCGCCTGGGCGTCGGCGGGCTCCAGGTCTGCGCTCGAGATGAAGTAGTCGAGCGTCGGAATTCCGGTGGTCAACGGATGCCCCCACGTCACGCACTGCACGGGCGCCAGCGCGCATGCGCCAGGCAATAGGTCAAACCGTCGATGCCGACGTCGGTGTAATACAGCACGTCGAGCTCGTGTTGGGCAATTTCTGACCGGGCGGCCGAAACGTCGGGCGCGAGAGTCATGCATGCGTCGGCGCCTTGGGCGATGCGCAGCGAAATGGCGTCCTCGACCCTGGGGAATCGAAAGACCACGACCTCGAACTTGTCGCGATTCATTTGCTCGATCAAGCCTACGTTGAGCTTGCCGATCGTGTGGGCGCGAAAGTGCGATGAAATGAAGCCGATTTTCACGCGGCGCGGCGCGCTTGGCCGCTCGGCGCGGCGCAATGTGGCACGACCCAGGCCAGTCCGGGGCTCGCGCGGCGCAGCAGGGCGGCGATTTGCGATTGAAAGTCGCGCTCGTTGCGGCCGTGGTAGGCCAGGGCGAATGCCGGCGCGCCGACGCTTTGCGCGGGGTTGCTCACGTGCAAGTCTTGGCTGGCGAGCAGTTCCAGGTCGCGCGCCAGTTGCTCGCGCCGCCGTTCGATTTGCTCGTTCGATTCCAGAATCACGGGCAACGTTAACGCGCACTTGATCTTCAGCCCATCGTCGTGCAGCAGTCGGGCCGCCTCGGCAAAGCACGCGACCGCCTGCGCCGCGCTCCCTTCGGATTCGTAGGCATTGCCAAGGCTTCGCATGGCGGCGCCGTAGTTGGGGTTGATGTGCAACGCCTGGCGAAACGCGTCAATCGCCGGCGCCAGATCGTTGCACGCGCCAGTGCGCGGCCCAGGCCGTTATAGGCAGCCGCGAATCGCGGATTCCATTGAATCGCCCGTCGATAGCAGGCCAAGGCGTCCGATTCATTGCCGTCCATCCGGGCGACTCCCCCCAGATTGAACCAGGCATCGGCCGACTCGGGCTTGAGTCGCAACACCTGCTCGAAGCTGCGCTTGGCCTCGACCAGTTGGCCCAGCTCGCGTTGCGCCACTCCCAGATTCAGATAGATATCAGCGTCATCGGCCGCCAGTCGCAGCGCCGCGGTGTAGCTTTCAACCGCCAGCTCGAATTGCCGCAGCCGCTGATAGGCATTCGCCAGGTTGTAGCGTGCCACGAGGTTGGCAGGCTCCAGGGTGATCGCCTGCTGAAGCCGCGCGACGGCCTCCTCGTTGCGGCCCAGATTGCCGAGCATCGTACCCAAGTCGACGTACAGCGCCGCGAAATTGGGACTCGACTGGACGGCGGCAGTCAACTGCTCGATCGCCGCGGCCTGTTCGCCTCGCCGTGCGAGCAGCCACGCCAGATCGCGGCGCAGCGTGCTTTCGAGCGGCGCGTGTTCCAGGATCTCCCGGTACGCCTGTTCTGCCGCCTCCCAGTTTTCCGCCTGGAGATGGGCCGTCGCGGCTTGCAGCAGTTTGGCGATATCGACCATGCCACTACTCGACTCTAGCCACCTTCGCGGCCGCGACCGGCGCGGGGCTCAGCCAGCGCGATATCGCTTGCGACAGAATGATGATCACCGAGCCGATCATCAAGCCGGTGAAACCGATGTTGAGCAGGCCCTGGATCAATTTCGCGTTCATTCCCCCCCGCTCCCAGCCGTCGGCCACCATGGCCATGAACGGACCGGTGATCATCTGGTAGCCGGCCGTCATCGTGGTGGAGATCACGAACAGCATCGGCAGGATCGTCAGCGGCGCGTAGCGGCCGCGGCCGGCGTTGACCATCACCGTGGTCACGACCGCCAGCGCGATCACGGCCAGCATTTGGTTGGCGATGCCGAACATCGGCCAGATCGTGTCGATCGAGCCGGTCCAGATCAGCCCGCCCCAGGCGGCCGTCACCAGCGGCGGTCGACAGCACCGCGCCGGGCAGCCAGTCGGTGCGGTCGAACGGCTGGATAGACCTTGCCCAGCGCTTCTTGCAGCAGAAACCGGGCGATGCGCGTGCCGGTGTCGATCGTGGTCAGGATGAACAGCGCCTCGAACATGATGGCGAAGTGGTACCAGTATTTGATCACCGCATTCGAGGTTGACCGCGCCGCCGGCGACGCGGTGCATGGCGTCGCGTGAAGATCTGCGACATGCCGACGGCCAGCGTCACCGCGCCGCCGGTGCGGCCGCGC
The DNA here is from genome assembly GCA_963801675.1 of uncultured Planctomycetia bacterium. Classification (GTDB taxonomy): domain Bacteria; phylum Planctomycetota; class Planctomycetia; order Pirellulales; family PALSA-1355; genus PALSA-1355. The sequence continues at coordinate 3,130,588 of CAWDFN010000001.1, read as the reverse complement.
AGCGACTCGCCGCCGACCTGCTGTTCGATCTGCGGCCAGGTTGTCGGTATCGGCGTCCATCTTGTGCCAGCGTGTCGGCATATTGCGAGACTTTCGACAGGTCGATGTTGATGGCGCAATAGTCGCCCTGCGGCAGCGAGGCGGCGGCGATCAGGGCCATGATGCCGACCAGCCCTTCGATCAGCATCGCGCCGTAGCCGATCGTGCGGATGTGCGCTTTCCTTGGTGATCATCTTCGGCGTCGTGCCGGAGGAGACCAGGGCGTGAAAGCCGGAGATCGCGCCGCACATGATGCAGATGAAGCAGAACGGAAAGATCGCCCCGTTGAAGTACGGGCCCGCCGCCGGCGGCAAAGATGCTCGTTGACCGGCGGCGCCTTGAGCTCGGGATTGGCCACGATCACCGCGCCGACGAGCAGCGCGACGGTGCCGATCTTCAGGAAGCTCGACAGGTAATCGCGCGGGCACAGCAGCAGCCACACCGGCAGCACCGAGGCGATGAAGCCGTAGACGCAGATGGCCAGGATCGTCTGCTTGCGCGACAGCGAGAAATACGGCTCCAGCGCCGAGCCGGGAATCCAATTGCCGGCGACCGTGGCGGCCAGCACCGCCGCCGCGCCGATGAGCGAGGCCTCGACGACGCGGCCCTTGCGAATCTTGTACATGTACAGGCCGACGAACAGCGCGATCGGGATCGTGCAGGCGATGGTGAAGGTGCCCCACGAGCTGCCGGGCACGGCTTGCGTCGCGCCGGCGGGCAAGGTGATGGCCTGGCCGGCCGGCCGCAGCAGCGACTCGCCTTCTGCCGTCGGCTGTGTCGGCGTGCGCCGCGGCCACGGTGAACGATTCGCTGCGCACCACCGCGGCACCGTTGGTGTAGACGATCCGCGTGCCGGCCGGCAGCGCGGCATGATCGCGCTCGGCGTCGGACCACAATCGAGCCTCGGAACCGGCCGGCATCTGAAGCAACGTTCCGGCAGCCAGCTTGATCTCTTCGCCGCCCAGCGCCTTGACGACCACGACGCCCAGCCCCGCCAGCGCGATGATGACGACGAACAGGATCGCCACCGACGCGGTGCCGCCGGCCAGCGAGCCGATCTCGGCGCGGGCGATCTCGGCCAGCGACCGGCCGTCGCGCCGCACGCGACGCCGCCAGCACCAGCATGTCTTGCACGGCGCCGGCCAGGCACACGCCGACCACGATCCAAATCAGGCCCGGCAAGTAGCCGAACTGAATGGCCAGCACCGGTCCGATCAGCGGCCCGGCGCCGGAGATGGCGGCGAAGTGATGGCCGAACAGCACCCACTTGTGCGTCGGATGATAGTTCTGGCCGTCGTTGAGCGTGTGGGCCGGCGTGACGCGCGAGTCGTCGAGCGCGGCCACCTTGGCCGCCAGAAACGCGCTGTAGAAGCGATACGCGATCGCCAGGCAGCGAGAACCACGAGCATCAGCGGCATGGCGTGCATCGACAGCACCCGCGCCAAGGGGATGGCGCTCAGGCGGCCACCCTGCCCCTCAATATAAGCCATCCGCCGGCGATTCGGCAGGCCGGATGATTTAGAGCCTGCGTACAAAACTGAAGGCAGAAGGGGGACAGTCCCATTTTGCTCCGAGGACTCCGCAAAATCGGGACAGTCCCCAACGGTTTTGTACCCAGACCGTTAGCTGGACAGCCTCGTCGCCGCGTTGCGTCGCACCGACGGTCTGTCCCCGGCCGCTTTCAATCGGACGCTCAATGGGTCGTTTCGACCGGAATCCGCATCGCGTAGAACGACCGCCAGACGAAGACCAGCGCGATCAGCAGCATGACGACGCCGACGTACGGGCGTGTAGTCCAGTCGTCTCGTTCGGCGTGGGCCTTCGCCTTCATTTCGACGGCGATCTCGACGGCCAGCAGGCCGAACAGCGTCGAGAACTTGATGATCGGGTTCAGGGCCACCGAGGTCGTGTCCTTGAACGGATCGCCGACGGTGTCGCCGACGACGGTGGCGGCGTGCAGCGGGTGCCCTTCTCCTTCAGATCGACTTCGACGAGCTTCTTGGCGTTGTCCCACGCGCCGCCGGCGTTGGCCATGTAGATCGCCTGGAACAGGCCGAACACGGCGATCGAGATCAGGTAGGCGACGAAGAAGTTCGGATCGAAGAAGGCGAAGGCCAGCGTGATCGTCATCAGGGCGATGAAGATGTTCCACATGCCGCTTCTGGGCGTACTCGCGTGCAGATGCGGACGACGGTCTTCGAGTCCTCGATGTCGGCCTCGGTCTTGTTGAGGTCCATGTTCTTCTTGATGAACTCGACGGCCCGATAGGCGCCGGTGGTCACGGCCTGCATCGACGCGCCGGAGAACCAGAAGATCACCGCGCCGCCGCAGATGAAGCCGAGCAGCACCGGGGCGTCGGTCAGGCTGAGGTGCAGCAGGCCGGCCTTGCCGAGCAGCAGGATGATCGAGAAAATCATCGTCGTGGCGCCGACGACGGCCGTGCCGATGAGCACCGGCTTGGCCGTCGCCTTGAAGGTGTTGCCGGCCGAGTCGTTGGCTTCGAGGTAGTGCTTGCCGCGCTCGAAGTCGGGATCGAAGCCGAAGTCGCGTTTGATCTCTTCCTTGATGCCGGGGATCTGCTCGGTCTGGGCCAGCTCGAAGACGCGACTGGGCGTTGTCGGTCACCGGGCCGTAGCTGTCGACGGCGATGGTGACCGGCCCCATGCACAGGAAGCCGAAGGCCACCAGGCCGAAGGCGAAGATCGAGCCGACGCCGACAGGCGGCTGGCCCTTGACCAGTTCCACCATGCATCAGGTCGTTGAGGCCCATGCAGGCTGACGAAGATAGGCGCCCGCCATCAGGCCGGCGATCAGCATGCCCATCCAGAAGGCGCTGAAGTTGCCGGCGACCAGGCCGGACAGGATCGTCAGCGAGGCGCCGCCTTCGCGCGAGGCGGTGACGATTTCGTGCACGTGCTTGGAGTGCGAACTGGTGAAGACCTTGGTGAACTCGGGAATCAGCACCGCGGCCAGCGTGCCGCAACTGATGATCGAGGCCAACTGCCACCACAGCTTGGGCATCGCCGTGCCGCCCACTGCCAGGTCGCCGATCAGCAGCCAGCTCATGAAGAACGACGTCGAGATGCACAGGATCGACGCGATCCAGATCAGGCGGGTCAGCGGCTGCTTCGAAGTTGAATTCCTTCATGCCGCGTGTACTTGCTTTTCGGAGATCGCCTGGTTGATGAAGTACGACACGCCCGACATGAAGTCCATCAGGAACCGCATGGCGAAGATCCAGACGATCAGCTTGGCCTGCAGATCGGATTGCTCGACTCGGGAATGGCCAGCGTGATGAACGAGATCAGGGCGACGCCGGTCACGCCGTAGGTCTCGAAGCCGTCGGCCGTCGGGCCGACCGAGTCGCCGGCGTTGTCGCCGGTGCAGTCGGCGATGACGCCGGGGTTGCGCGGGTCGTCTTCCTTGACGTTGAAGACGATCTTCATCAGGTCGGAGCCGATGTCGGCGATCTTGGTGAAGATGCCGCCGGCGATGCGCAGGGCCGAGGCGCCCAGCGATTCGCCGATGGCGAAGCCGAGGAAGCAGTAGCCGACGATCTCGCGGTCGGCACGAACAGCAGGATGATGACCATCATCACCAGTTCGAGCGAAATCAGGAACAAGCCGACCGACATGCCGGCCCGCAGCGGGATGTTGACCACGTCCCACGGCTCGCCGCGGAGCGAGGCGAAGGCGGTGCGGGCAGTTGGCGTAGGTGTTGACGCGGATGCCGTACCAGGCCACCGCAGTAGGAGCCGCCCATGCCGACGACGGAGAACAGCAAGACGAGCAACGCGGTCTCGAGCGGCTTCGCCCTGCAGCGCCATGAAGTAGTACGTCATCGCGCTGCCGATGAGCGCAAACAGCATGAGCAGGAACTTGCCCTGCTGAATGAGATACGTCTTGCAGGTTTGAAAGATGATCTCGGAGATGTCGAGCATCGACTCGTGCGCCGGCAGGGTCTTGATCTGATGGAACAGATACAAGCTGATGCTCAGCGTGCCGGTGATCACCAGCGCCCCGTAGAACAGCAGATTCCAGGCGCTGATCTCGTACCCGGCAATCGTGAAATGACCGTCGTGCAAATTGGGAATCGCCAACTGGGCTTCGCCGGCCAGGACGGTCGATCCGCAGAGCAGCCACACGGCGAGAGCCCCGAGAATCATGCAAGGCGCGAGGCGCGGTAAAGTACGAAGGAATGTCACGGCTGGTCTCCCGATTCGGTGTTGGACTTCAGTATTCTCGATAAAAATATGCGTTGTTCGTTATCGTCGAGGATGGGTGTCGTCGAGCGTGGTACCTGCGCGATCTGTTCGTGACGCGGCACTCCGCGGAACGATGAATACGGTGAATGATTGCATTCGATGGTTAGGTCGCACCCTCGATGATTAGGGACAGCGAGGCAGCGTGGTAGGACGCGGGCGGGGCAGAAGGGCCAGACGCGCAACCACCGGGCCGCCGGCCAGAGGGCCAACAGCCGCGGGTCGTGATGACGCGAGAGCCAACAATACTGCATCAACAGCCGCCTTTGCTTTCGTCGGCTCGCTCGCGGCCAAGCTTGCATGAGCCATCATCCTGGCGCCCTTGCGAACTCTGGAGAACGCGAACGAAATTCCAACGGAAAGTAGTGTCCTCGTAGGGGATAGGCAATCGGAGACACGCACGAGCACTCGGGAACTGAGCGCCTCGACGCCTTGCGCGCCCCCAGCCGGGGCGGTCGCCACGTAAGTTCAAAAATGTAGTTTACGTGCCCAAGTCTGTCAATCGAGCTTGGGACCCCGGTAACGGCTCTGTCGAGCAATTCTCGAGTCTCGCGGCCGCGTGTGACGATTTTCCCCGAAAAACGCCGCGTTTGGGCGTTTCGCGCCGCCTGCTTGCCGCGCTTCCCGCGTCGCGCCGCGCGACGAACGAGCTGGACGTTGAAATCGCTCGCTAGAAGCGCGCCACCTACAACAAGCACGCTTGCTCGCGGGCCGATCGCGCCTAAAATTCTCCTGTTCGGACCGCGTTTTAGTACATCAAGGAAATTGCCCGATGGGCCCGCTGCCGTACGACTCCGCCGAAGTCCATCCTCTGGATGATCGCCACTTGGTGCGACAAGACGAACCCATTCTTGCCGAGTCCGTGCCCGAGCCCGCGCGGCCGCAGCGAGTTTTACTGCCGGTGCTGTTGTTTCTGGCAACATGCTTCACGACGTATCGCGTGGCCGACAGGTATTTGATTCCGCCAGCGATCCTCTACTCGGCGCCGCTCATGCTCACGCTGTTGTGTCACGAGTTCGGACACTATTTGCAGGCCCGCCGCTATCATGTGCCGGCAAGCCTCCCATATTTCATTCCCCTGCCAGTGCCGCCGCTGGGCACGATGGGCGCTGTGATCGGCATGCGCGGCAACATGGGCAATCGCAAGTCGCTGTTCGACATCGGCATCTCGGGCCCCCTCGCAGGCTTAGTGCCGGCGCTGATTTGCAGCATTGTGGGACTGCAACTCTCGACTGTGGTCCCGATACGGCCCGGCGCCGAGGAATTGGGTGAACCGCTGCTGTTCAAGTTCCTGGCCGCGTGGCTGATCGGCCCGCTGCCCGCGGGCCACACGATTCTGCTGCATCCGCTGGCCTATGCAGGCTGGGTCGGAATCTTCATTACCGGGCTCAACCTGATTCCGATCAGCCAGCTCGACGGCGGACACGTGCTGTATGCGCTATTGCGCAAGAAGGCGCACATCGTCGCAACGGCGCTGCTATTCATTGCCATCGCATTCGTGTTCCTGACGCAAAACTACGGCTGGCTCTTGATGCTGTTTCTGCTGGTGATGGTCGGCCCCAACCATCCGCCCACCGGCAACGACGACATCCCGCTCGGCACCGGCCGCACCATTTTGGGCTGGCTCACCCTGTCGTTCGTCATCATCGGCTTCACGCCCACGCCGTTTACCGGATAACGAGTTAGGGGCTGGGCATTAGGGCTGGGCAAGAACGACAGAATCCGTCCTGTCTAACATTCCCGAAACCCCAACCTTAAATCCCGAACCCCTACTCATCACGCCGCCTGCGTTTCGTCGCCGGCTTCGCTGGGACGTTCCGCTTCGCTTTCGCGGACGTTGAGAATCTCGCCGTTGTCGCTGACGTCGTCGAAACGCACGGAGACGCGCTTCGACACGCCCGACTCCTGCATCGTGACGCCGTAGAGCGTGTTGGCGCAGGTCATCGTCTTCTTCGAGTGCGTGACGACGATGAATTGCGTCCAGGCCAGAAACTCTTGCAGCACGCCGATGAAGCGTTCGATGTTGGCTTCGTCCAGCGCCGCGTCGACTTCGTCGAGCACGCAGAACGGGCTGGGCCGGCTGCGGAAGATCGCCAGCAACAGCGCCACGCAGGTGAGCGTCTTTTCGCCGCCGCTGAGCAGCGAAATGTTGCGCGGCTCCTTGCCCGGCGGCCGGGCGACGATCTCGATGCCGCTGTCCAGAATGTCGACCCCTTCGTCCAGCACGATGTCGGCCTGCCCGCCGCCGAACAGCTTGCGGAACAGCGACTGAAAATGCCCGCGCACGATTTCCAGCGTGTCGGCGAACAGCCGCCGGCTGTCGGCGTTGATCTTGCCGATGATCTGCTCCAGCGACGCCTTGGCCGACGACAGATCCTTGATGCTGCGTCGAGAGCGTGTTGAAGCGGATTTCCAATTCGTCGAACTCGGCCAGCGCGTCGAGGTTCACGCCGCCGATGCTGTTGATCTTGCCGCGCAAGTCGGCGATCTCGCGCTCCACCTCGGTCGCGCTCCTGCAGCTCCTCGGCCGAGGGCTCGTGTTCGAGCTGCGGCCAGTTCGATGCCGTAATCCTCGCGCAAGCGGTCGACCAGCGTGGTTCGCTCGTGGCGCACTTCGCCGGCGGCCAATTCCTTGGCGTGCAGGCGGGCTTCCAGCTTGCGGATCTTGCCGCGCATGCCGCTGCACGTCCTGGGCGAACTGGGCCTTTTGCTGCGCCACGCGTCGCGCTGCTGGACGTGCCCCGCGGCCTCGGCCGTGAATCGTTCCTTGCGCAGATACAGCTCGGCCAGTTGCGATTCGGCCCGCAAGATGTCGCGTTCGGCTTGCGCAGCCTTTCGAGGCACGAGGCAAGTTGCGTGCGGTTGTCGGCCAAGGCCCGGCCGCGTTCCTGCTGATCGCGCTCCAGTTGGCTCTTCTGCGAGCTCAGGTGGGTCAGCCGCTGCTCGCTTTTGACCACGTCGATCTTGGTGGCGTTGGCCTCGCGATTGAAGCGCGAGCGGGTTTGCTCCAACTGGTTGGCCCGTTGGGTTCCCTCGCCGAGGCGAGCCTCGAGTTCGGCCAGCGCGCTCTCGACCGTGGCCAGCCGCTCGCGCGATTCGACCAGCGCCGAGTTGGCCCGCGCATGTTCGCTTTCCGCGGCCGACAGGTCGGCGGTGACGCCTTGATGTTGTTTTTCCACCTGCGCGTGCCGTTCCTCGGCGGCCCCGCAGCGCAGCCGCTGCTGGCCAAGCTGGTCGCCGAGTTGCTGATATTCGGCGGCCAGGGTCACGGCTTGCGCGTCCTGCTCGGCGACCTGTTCTTCCAACGCGGTGCACGCGGATTGCTGTTTTTCGATTCCCGCGGCGATCGCGGCGATCTGCTGCTTGAGCACGCGCAACTCGGCACGGCGCGAGATGAGACCGGTCGAAGTGTGGCGCGGTCCGACATACAAGGTGCCGTCGGCGGCCAGAAGTTCGCCGGCCCGCGTGACGAAACTCAGCCCCTTGCCCGCTCCGGCCGCCAGCGCCAGCGCCTCCGCCATGTTCTCGACGATCCACGTCTTGCCCAGCAGGCGTTTGGCGAGCACCGTGAACTCGGGCGCGGTTTCGACGAATTCGTCGGCGCGGCCCAGCACGCCCGGCTGGGTGTGCAAATCGATCTGATCGAGATGCGTCTTCGGCGGCGGCACGTCGAGTCGAATGAAGCCCACCCGCCCGGCCAACGACGAGGCCGCTTGCAGTTCGCTCACCCAGGCTCGCCCGTCGGCCACGACCAGGCATTGGGCCATCTCGCCCAGCGCCACTTCGACCAGCGGCGCCGTTTCGAAATTGACGTGCAGCAAATCGGCAACCAGACCGCGAATCTGTCCCAGCGGTCCGGCTGTCGCGCCCTGGGCTTGCAGCAGCAGTTGCTTGACGCCCGCGCTGAGCCCTTCCAGCCGCTTTTCGAGTTCTTCGAGCACGGCGGCCCGCTCGGTTGCGCCGCTGTGACGTTGGCGCAGTTGGCTGAGCTCTTTTTGCGCCACCGCCATTTGCCGTCGATTCTGGACGAGTTGCCGACTGACCTCGTCGAGCGCGTCGTGCCGATCGCGGACCCGCGGCTCAAGTTCGGCGAGCATCGCGCGCAGCTCGGCCACTTGAGCAGCCAGCGCGTCGCGAGCGGCCGCCAATTCGAGCTGCCGCTTGCCGCCGCGCTCTTGGGCCGATTGCGTGGCCGCCACCTTCGACTCCAGCGCGCTGATCTGGTTGCCCAGCGCCGAAGCGGTCCGCAGGTGCGTCAGGTGCGCCGCGCGATGTTGTTCATTGTCGGACCGCAATTCGTCGACTTGCGCGGTCAGCCGGGTCAGGCCTCGCTCTTCCTCGGCCAGCCGGTGGGCGACTTCGCGATGTTCGGCATCGGCCGATTGCAGTTGGTCGGCGAGCTCGCGAAGCTGTTGCTGCAAGTCGCCGGCGCGGACGCTCATCGACGTGAGCTGCCGGCGGTAGCGGGCGATCTCTTCTTCCAGCTCGCGGCAGCGGCGCCGCTCGTGGTCGATCGACGACTCGTGGCCGGCAATCCGTTCGCGATTCTGAGCGATTCGCTCGTCGCTGGCGCGCATCGCGGTATCGGCCTCGGCGATCCGAAGCTCCAGCGTCAGGCCCTGGGCCTCGCACGACTCGACTTGCGCCAGGTAGAGGGCGTTTTCCTCGCGGGCGCTGTGCAGCTCGAATTCGAGCTCGGCCAACTTGCCACTCAGTTGCGCCAGTCGGCCAGGCCGATCTGCGTGCGAAGCGCTTGCAGCCGATCGGAGTACTCCTTGTATTTGCGCGCCTTGGTGGCTTGCAGCCGCACGCTGCGCAGACGGTTGTCGACTTCGTCGACGATGTCCGAAAGCCGCAGCAGGTTCTGCTCGACCCGTTCCAGCCGCCGCAGGGCTTCGAGTCTTCTTGGCCTTGAAGCGGCTGATGCCGGCGGCTTCCTCGAAGATCAACCGGCGGTCGCGGGGCGAGGATTGCAGCAGGACGTCGACCTTGCCCTGCTCGATCACGCTGTAGGCCTCGGTGGCCACGCCGGTGCCGGCGAACAGGTCGCGAATATCGCGCAAGCGGCAGGGCTGGCGATTGATCAGATACTCGCCTTCGCCGCTGCGGTAGACGCGGCGGGTGATGTGCACCTCGGCGCGTGTCGACGGCCAGCAGCCGCTGCGGAGTTGTCGAACGTGAGCGTGGTTTCGGCGGTGTTCAGGGGCCGCCGGGTGCCGGAGCCGTTGAAGATGACGTCGGCCATCTCCTTGCCGCGCAGGCTCTTGACGCTTTGCTCGCCGAGCACCCATTTGATGGCGTCGACGATGTTCGATCTTGCCCGAGCCGTTGGGGCCGACCACGACCGTGATGCCGCGGGGGAACTCGAGCCGCGTTTTGTCGGCGAAGCTTTTGAAGCCGACGAGTTCCAGCGCCTTGAGCATGGGCAAGCCGGGTGGGGGCCAAAGTGGAGGTTGATCACCCCAGGCACGCCTTGCTTGCGTCGCGCCCGGGTGGAACAGACACTCCATTTTATCAACTGGCCGCTTCGGGGGCGTGCCCCTTTTCCGCGATTCTGGCCGCTTTCCGCGACCCTCTCCCCTCGCGGGAAAGCCAAAACGAAGGAATCCCGAGGGACTGCTAGCGGATCGCCTTGCGCTTTTTCGAGAAAAACAAATCGGGCAGCGGGCTGGCAACCTCGTACTGCTGGGTCGGGCGCTCAGTCTCGCCGTCGGCCAACTCCTCCTTGTGGCGATAGGCGCGATCGCCGTCGGGCAAGGCGTCGACTTCGAAGCGGCCCGCCAACGCGTGGCAAGTCTTGGCCTGCTGCAGGGCCTGCACGACGTCCGGATAGGTGCCGCCCAGCTCGACGATCGCGCGAATTACTTCGTCGACCTTGTCCGACACCACGCGTTTCTGGTCGGGCTGGCCAACCACGAACTTGCTGACCGTCACCTTGTCGCCGGCGGCCTTGATCATGATCGATTTGCCCGCCTCGAGCACGAACGGTGCCTGCAAGCGCTGCTCGTCGGACGAACAGGACGACCTCGGGCCGATAGCTGCGGGTGACGTGAATCATGGCCGGGCCGGCAGTGTTCAGCACGTGATAACTGAACTGTCCGCCCAGATTCTCGCCGCGGATCGTCGAATCGTTGTGGTTCATGGCCCACAAGCGCCCGGAACGCGCCGTAGCGCGTCTCGGAACTGGACACTTCCAGCAGCTTCGTCAGTTCGTCGTGGGCCGACATGTCGTCCATCGCGCTGAGCGCGGCCAGGGCGTAGGCGCGGAAGGCCGGCTCCTCGCGGGCCGCGCGGGCCAGCGGAACCGCGGCGTCGGCTTCGTCGAGATAGGCCAGCGCTTCGGCGGCGTAGAACCGCACTTCGGCGTCGCTGCTGCCGATGCCCTTGGCCAACGTGGCGGCCGCTTCGTGGCCGATCGCCTCCAAGCGCAAGGCGGCCGTCGAGGCTGTGATCGGATCGAGCAATTGCCGCTCGAGCAGCGCGATGCGCACTGTCTGTTCGGCGACCGACTCCTTCAGCGGAATCGCGCGCACCACGCGGATATAACGAGCGATGTTGTCCTTGTAGCGGGGATGAATCTTCAGGTCGATCCGTTCCTCGCTGCGAGGGTTGGCCACGCCCTGCTTGATGCCGCGCGAGAAGGTATGGAAGCGGTGGTTGATGGCCTGGCCGATCTGGGCACTGAGTCGAATCGATTTGTCTTCCGGGGCGATGAACAAGCCCATGTCGCGCGGCTTGAGCGCCGTTCCGCCTCCAAGCACCCGGCCGCGAACCAGCAGGGCCCGATCCTTCTCGCCGCTGGCGGCTGGATCGACCAGCACGGCGCCTTCGCCGACGCCCAACGGGTGGCCTTCGTGAATCTGGCCCCCCAAGACGGCCATTTCGGTCATCCGCGTTTCCATCAGCCAGCCGCCGCGCAGGCTGGTGGTTTCGCTGCGCGACGGAACTTGCACTTCCAAATCAAATTTGTCCCCCTTCTGGATGCCCGGCGGCAGGAAGCCGCGCACCAGCACCATCGCGGTGGTGGGGGAGGCCAGCAATTGATTCGGGTGTTGCACGCCGATGGTCTGCAATTCGTGCAGCAGCGTGGCGCGCTGTGGCGAGGGGGCCGGATCTTCGCCCGTGTTGTCCAGGCCCGTGACCAAAGCCACCGATTCGACCTTGACGTACGTGTGCCCAAACGGCTGGGCCACCTGCCCAATCAGCTTGGTGTTCGACTCCAATACGTCGGCCAGGCTTTCGGGGCTTTGCGAGCGCAATGCGGGCGCGGCACATCCGCAGAGTGCGATCAAGCTGCACACCAGCCACGCGCGGCAGGGCTTCATGCCTTGCTCCGATTGACTACTTTCGCCGCCGACCCGATCCCCGACGTGCCTCCGTGCACATCCCGTGGGCCTGTCGAGCTCGAGAAACTTGCGAACGTGTTTCTCAGAAATGCTTTGACGAGGGCGGGAAGATAGCCGGCGTCAAAAGACCGGTCAAGAGCGTTTTCCCACCGGGCCAGCGTCCCAGCGCCAGCAACGCTGTGTCGGTCACGACGGATCGCCTACGGCGGATCGTAGCCGCCTGCATGCAGCGGATGACAGCGGGCAATGCGACACACCCCACGCCAGGTGCCCCGCACGAACCCGTGCTTCTCAATCGCCTGGATCATGTAGTTGCTGCACGACGGCTCGTAGCGGCACACCGGGCCCAGCCAGGGGCTGATCGTGAGCTGATACAGCCGAACCAGACGAATCAACAGCCACGCCGGCAGTCGTCGAATCGAGGACATGGTGAGCAGGGGTTGGGGTCTGGGGATTGGGGTTTAGGGAATACGAATTGGAGCGATGCGTTAGCTCCTTGGGATTATATGGCAAGCAGCACCGTTTTGCGCCATGGACCGAATCGACGTTGCCGTTGTTCTTAATCCCCAACCCCCAAACCGTAACCCCCTGCTGTTTGATCTTGACGAAAGCCCCCAAACACCGTCTTATTCGCGGCCCCGTCGCAACTTTCTTAACGATCAAGCAAGTCCCAATTTCCCTTCGGTGACACCATGTCCGTCGCTCGAAAATCGGCCTGGCCCAAAGCGCTTGACCTGCCGGCGTTGCTGGCGGCGGCGCTGACGGTCGGCTTCTACCTGCTCATTACCCAGGACGCGCTCAAAGACACGCTCATCTATCGCTACACGACCGAGCATGCGGTCGAGTACGTGATCGTCGGGTTCTTCATCTGGGGCATCGTCGACACGGTCTTTCGGGCCCTCACTTTCCCGCGCGAAATGCTGGCCGTGCGGCAGGTGTGGCTGCCGTCGAAAACCGGCCGCGAGCCGGTCACGCACGCGGCCGTCCTGTTTGCCCACCTGCAAAAAAAACCGCGTTGGCTGCGCGAATCGCGGATGGGCCAGCGCCTGTCGACGGCCTTGGCGCATCTGAAGGACCAGGGATCGGCCGAAGGCTTCGCCGACTACCTGCGGCAACTGGCCGAACAGGACGACGACAAAACGCACACCAACTACGGCCTGATTCGCTTCATCTGCTGGGTCACGCCGATGCTGGGGTTTCTTGGCACGGTGGTGCACTTCGGCACCGCCCTGGGCGGACACTCGGCCGGCGACATCGGCGAGAAGCTGCCCACCGTCGTGGCCGAAATGGGCACGGCCTTCAACACCACGACCGTGGCCCTGGTGGCGGCCACCAGCATGATGTTCGGCCTGTTCCTCTGCGAGCGCACCGAGCGCGGAATTCTGCACACCATCGATCGTCGTCTCGAACGTGAATTGCTGCATCGATTCGAAGTCGCCGACGCCAACATGACTCCCTTTCTCGCCGCCCTGCACGCCACCAGCGAAGCCAACCTGCAAGCCATGGACACGACCATCGAGCGGCAACTGGCCATCTGGTCGCAAGCCCTGCAAGGACTGCAAGCGCAAGCCGAACAACGTCAGCAGTCGCAAACCGCGCTGTGGGAACAGGCGCTGGTGAAGCTCGAAGATCGCTTCGAGTCGGGCGAGGCCGAACGCGAGAAGCGCGTCATGCGCCTGCTGGAAGCCACCGAAGTGCAGCGCCAGGAGAATCGCTCGCAAGTGCAAAAGTCCGTCGACCAGGTCGCCAGCCTGCAGGCCGACTTCGCTCGACTCGTCGAAGGACTCTCCGGCATCGTGCAAGGCAAAGGCGAGATCGTCAAGCTTCAAGCCGTGCTGTCTGACAATCTGCGCGTGTTGCGCGAGACGCAACAAATCGATCAGGCTCTGCACGGTCTCACCGCCGCCATCCATCTGCTCACCGCCCGCAATCAACCCGCGCCAATCAAAGAGCATCGCGCGGCGTGAGGGGCCGGTCGTCCGGTCATGTCGCCTGACACTGGGCCAACCCGGGCGCGGGTCGTCGCCGGTCGACGGTTTGCGTCGGAGTTTCCCGCCACGCCCTCCAGGAGTTGGAACTTGCGTTGTAACGCCAAATGATGGACATCGCTTGACATCCTAACCGCCGGCGCACTGGTGACGACCAGCGGAATCCGCAGCACTTCCATTGTCATTCGCTTCGTGAAATGCCGCGGCTCGTTGGCCCATTGAACTGCCGCGTCGCATAAGATCAATCTCAAGTGCGCACGGCGAGCGCCGATGGCAGAATCGAGTGGAGCGGGCCGTGCGTGGGACAATCGCCGTCGGCTATTTCCGATGTTCGGCAAGGTTGCGCTCGACTTGGCCAGCAAAATCCTGAAGTTGGCGTTCGATTTCGCTGACAAATTCCTGAAGTTCTAGCGACCGCAAACTGCCAGATTCGCGATATGCGGCGTTCGCCAGCACCCTGAGAACGACGATTTGCTGGCCGAAAACCTTCAAGGCCTCGGCTAACGACAACCTGGATGAATGCTCTTCAGCCAAGATTGCATCCAGTTTAGCACGCATTTGCTCCGCGAATTCCGCAGCGCGCATCACGTCGCCGAACTCAGACGGACGTTCCGGCGAATGGGAGACTATTAAGGACGGAAACTGCCGCGTCTTCGCTCGCATGGAGTCGTCGCGCCTCGTAATTAGGCCGCCAACGGCCATTGCCGCGAGCATGAGGATGGTGACCAGGACCATTCCCATCTCGGCCTTAATAAGGCCGTCTAGATACATCGCGAGAAACGCCAGCGAGGCCACTGCTCCCACAAGAGCGCCATAAACGGCCGCGCTGAGCCATGCCGCATGAGCGTGGGTCAGGAATCTCGGCTCGGAGTTCGAAGTTGTCATAGCAACCCAAAATGGCGTCGTGCGATCAAGAGAAAAACCAACGTCATGACGACCGTACACGTCGAGATGACGGCAATCGCGCTGTCCTGCTGATTCGTCGTGGTTATTTGTCCTGCGGTAAGGCTCACGCCATAAAAGATCGAGCAAAAGACGATTGCGATCATCGGCAGCCCCAGTGCCACGTCGAGTCCTTTGGCGGAATCTCGGGAGTTGGCCTCAATGACTACGTCATACACTGTGCCCGCAGCGAGTGCTAGGCACGACAAGCAAAGTTGGAAGTCGCGAATCAGTCGCGGCAAGTTGAGGCTGTCCTGGCGCAGAAACACCGCCGCGACAATCACAACGGCAGCAACCGGCAAAATCAATCCTATTCCAACATTGATTAAAAGCCAGTACAGCATCGACGACCTCCCAAGGTTGGACTAGGGCGCCTTTGCGGCTGCAGGCGCAAAGTCCAACGCAATTGTCTCTAGAGTTGCCAAAGGCTGGCACCATTTTAGTAGTAAGTCACGCACACTGAAAGAGGGGGTCCGGCAAGGCATTTATCTTTGCACGGACGAACTCTACCTCTGATGAGACGCCCTTTCGCAGTGCACGATTGTGACCAATCAGCGGGCATCACTTGTGACTCGACGAAACTGGGTTTACCTACCCCGTGCAAGCTTCTTCGCCGCGCGGCTCGCGAGCTGCACCAATGAAGCCATCAGCGGCTCTAGCGCCGGCTCAGTGCCGGCGCGGGATGGTGACGACGTCGATGCCCGGCGGCAATTCTTCGCGCGACAGGCGAAAGGCTTCTCGCAGCAATCGCTTCCAGCGGTTGCGAACCGCGGCGTTGCCGACTTTTCGCGACACGCTCAGGCCGATCCGCGGGTGGGCCAGTTGGTTTTCACACACGAAAACCAGCAGCAGCCCGTCGGAAGCCGACGAGCGGCGGGCGTAGACGCGAGCGAAATCGGCGCCGGATCGCAGTCGATATTGGGCTGAGAAGCGCCGCGAAGTCATTTGCAAAATCATTCGGGCTCGTGAGCCTGGGGCGAAGCCGGCTCGGGGGGAATCAAGGGTTTGCGAGCCCAATCGTCGTCGCGGGGACGCGTCGAACGAACCGGCTGCTTGATCATGCGCCGCAAATATCGGCCCCCCAGATAAGCCATGGCGACCAGCGCCACGCCTACCAGCACCAATCCCAGCAGGGCCATCAACACCTTGGCGCGGCGCTGCGGATCGAGCCGCATTAACAGCGGCTCGGCCTGCTCCTCCGCCGCAAATAGCGGGTGCAACAGCAGAGTCTGTGTGCCACTGGCGTCTCGCCAGTGCGAATAACCAGGCAATGCAAAAAGCACTGGCAAGATGCCAGTGCCACCCAAGGAACCAGCCACTTTCGTCAATCGCGTGAAAAAATCTACCATCGCAAATCGCGCCGCGGTTGCTGAGGATGCTCGCTCGTGGCGTGCGCGTCAAGTTTCTTGATCAGTTCCAGGCACTCCTCATCCAGCGGAGTGGGAAGCACGATCTGAATTTCGGCGAACAGGTCGCCGACTTCACCCTCGCGTCCGACCACGCCGTGCCCCTTGACGCGCAACTTCTTGCCGCTGGAACTGCCGGGCGGAATGCTCAGCGTGATCGTGCCCTTGGGCGTGGGCACGTCGACCTTGGCGCCCAGCGCCGCTTCGGCCAGCGTGAGGGGCAAGCGAACCTCCAAATTGTTGCCACGCCGTGAAAACCAAGGGTGCGACGCCACGTGAACCGTGATCAGAATGTCGCCCGGCGTTCCACCGGGCATTGCTTCGCCTCGCCCACGCAAACGGATCTTCTTGCCCTCGGCGATGCCGGCGGGAATTTTGACCGACAGGTTCTCGACTTGCCCGTCCGGTCGGCGCAGCGAAACTTGCGTCTCGCCGCCAAGCACGGAGGTGTTGAAGGGGATTTCCAATTCTGCCGCCACGTCGGCGCCGCGGGCAGCGCCGGCGCTCTCGCGTCGCTGTCGACCGCCGGCGCGGCGGAACTGGCCAAAAATATCGCCCCACGATCCGCCGCTGGTGTCGGCGCCAAAACGCTCGCCGAACATCTGGCTGAAGTCGACGTCCTCGCCCCCTGTCGGACCGCCCCACTGCGGGCGTGGGCCGCCGGGACCGCCGCGCGGACCGCCCCCGGATCCCATCGATTCGAACGAACTGCCGTAGCGGTCGTACAGCTCGCGTTTGGCCGGATCGTTCAGCACGTCGAACGCACGCTGGACTTCCTGGAACTTTTGCTTGGCCGTCTTGTCGTCGGGGTGCAAGTCGGGGTGATATTTGCGAGCCAGCTTGCGATGCGCCTTTTGAATGTCGGCCGGCGATGCGTCGCGGCTTATGCCCAAGGTCTTGTAATAGTCTTCAGCCATTGAGGAACTGCCGGTAGCGTCGAAATGCGGTGGATCAACCCGAAAGATCGTTGAGTTGCTTGACGCAGGTATTTTAGGGCCCCCGGCCCGGCAGCATCAAGTCGAGACCGGCCGGTCGTGTCCGACGCATCCGTGCGCGTGTCGAGCGCGTGCTACACTTGAAAGACACGCCACGCACCGGCTCGCAATCCGTTGGCCCGCGGCAGGACATTGTCGATGATCGACCGGCTTTTTGGCACTTTCACCCTTTCGCTGTGCGTGATCGCTCTGCTGGCGATCGGCGCCGGTCGCGCCGCGGCCGGGCCGGGCGGCAAACTCAAGATCGAAGTCGTCGACCGCGACTCCGGGCAGCCGCTGGCCTGCCGCATGCACCTGACTAATGCCGCGAAGCGTGCCATGAAAGCGCCCAAAGTGCCGTTCTGGCACGACCACTTCGTCTTCTCCGGCAAGATCACGCTCAAGCTGCCCAAGGGGGAGTACGCCTTCGTCGTCGAGCGCGGGCCCGAGTACCTGGTGCGCATGGGCCACTTCACGATGGACGATTTTTCGGACGACACAAAAGTGGTCGACCTCAAGCGATTTGTC
Source organism: uncultured Planctomycetia bacterium (assembly GCA_963801675.1). GTDB lineage: Bacteria > Planctomycetota > Planctomycetia > Pirellulales > PALSA-1355 > PALSA-1355. Next base: position 3,113,104 of record CAWDFN010000001.1, on the reverse strand, counting down.
GACATGGCCGCCCTGGGCTGGTGGTCGGGCGACTTGGACGTGCGGCGGCCGGCCAAGGATTTGGAGCTGCTGATGGAGGCCGAAGACCTGCATGTCGTGGAACTGATCACGTGGCCAAGCGGAAAGAACTTACTGCCCAAGACCCCGCTTGGAAAGGACCCGCTGGTGCGATTCAACGAAAACCATTTCTACCACCTGGCGGCCGGAGTCGACGCGCGGGCCGGCGGTACGCTGTTGTTTTTCAACCTGCCGAAGCCGCTCGACCTGGCCGAGGCCAGCACCGAGTTTCCGCCGCAGCAAGAATCGATCTCCGCGGCCCACGCCCAGGCCGGCGGCTGGGTCGACGCGCAAAAGGCGTTCGGCTGGGACCTGCCCCTGTGGGTCGCCTCCGGGCAGCTCGATTCGATCCAACTGGCCAATGCCAACCTGGGCCGCACGTCGGCGGTGAACAACGAGTCGGGCGGAAAACCGCGCGACAAGCTGCTCTTTCCCGAGCCAACCGGCAACGGCCGCTGGTCGGAGAGAATCTACTATCACCTGCTCAACTGCGGCCTGCGCATTCCTCCTACCGCCGGCAGCGGGTCGGGCAGCACGACGAACCCACTGGGGTACAACCGCATGTACGTTCAGGTCGAGGGCGATCTCACTTATGAGAAGTGGTGGGAGGGAGTCGCCGCGGGCCGCGTTGTGGTGACCAACGGCCCGCTGATCCGCCCGACCGTCGAGGGAGAAATGCCGGGGCACGTGTTTCGCTCGGCCGCCGGCACCGAGGTCGAGTTGGAAGTCGGCCTGACCCTTTCGACGCGCGACCGAATTTCGTATCTGGAAGTCGTCAAGAACGGCGACGTGGCCCAGGTGGCCCGGCTCGACGAATGGGCCAAGGCGGGCGGCAAATTGGCGCCGCTGCGGTTCAGCGAAAGCGGTTGGTTTCTGCTGCGCGCCGTCGCCGAAGTGCCCAACACCTACCGCTTCGCCACCACCGGTCCCTATTACGTCGAAATCGGCCAGCGGCCCCGCGTCAGCCGAACGTCGGCCCAATTCTTTCTCGACTGGCTCAACGAACGGACCGCCAGCCTGAACCTCGACGATACAAGCCAGCGCGACGCCGTGCTCAAGATTCACCGACAGGCGAAAGAATTCTGGCAAGGCCTGGTTGAGAAAGCCAACGCGGAGTAAGCGTTGAACGACGGAGAAGTCGCCGTTACTGTTTTTCGATCTCGACGCAGATGCCGCCGGCCCGCAGCAGCTTGTGCATCCGCGTGAACCAGAGCTCATTTTTCCAGATCAGGCCCAGCTTCTCGCTGGTCCGCGATAGCTCCTTGCGATTGTAGGTGCGGCAGCACCAGAAGCGGCTGGTCCAGGCGCCGGAGAAGTTGTCTTCGGTGGTCAAAAGCAGCATCCGGCCGCCGGGACGCATGACGCGCGACAATTCGGCCAGCCCCGGCTGCGCCTCGGGCAGATGTTCCAGCACGTAGCCGCAGGTGACGCAGTCGAAGCTTTCGTCGGCAAACGGCAGACGACACAAGTCGGCCGCGACGTGCAGCGGCACCGAGCTCTTCAACCGGGTGCGGGCCCGGCGGAGCATCTCGGGCGAAAGATCGCAGCAGGTGATGCTGGCGTCGGAGTCGGCGTAGCGGAGCAGGTGTTTGGCAATCTGCCCGGCCCCGCTGCCGACGTCCAGAATGCTTTTGGCACCCCGCAGATCGAAGCGGCGTTCGCGAAACAGGCGGTCGCCCAGGTGAATGTGCAGCGACAGCATGCTGGCCGTGGCCAGCAGGGCGCCCTGCGGGCCGCCATATACGTCGCGAACTTTTTCTTGATACTGCTCGTAACTGACCCGCTTGATCAGGTCGTTTTCCAGCAGCTTGAGGATGGTTTTTTTGCGGCGATTCGCAGCGGGCTTCTTCCGTTTCCGTCGGGGTAATAACGCCTTGCGAATCATTTTCGCTCCTGCCGTGTGCCTTCTGGCACGCTCCGATGCAGTGCCATCCTCGCCCGGGGCCACTGGGCCGCGTCGCGCCGCTATAGGTAGACTCGGCGGTTAAATATATACCACTCAAGGCATAAAACGCCTAGTGCCCCCAGCAAAAGAAGCTTCCACAGCTCGCTGCGCGCTCCTCCCCAGTCTGCCTTGCCCTTAACCTCGGTGTAACCAATGCGGATTTCGGGCCGCGCGTCGATGTTGCTCTCGGAGCTGTCGAACAGGTTGACCGCGAAGCGTCGCGGCTGCTGTTTCGGCTCGTCGACCTGGTAGATTCCCAACTCGTCGGTGCCGCTGAAGTTGAAGGTCTCCGCGTGTTCGCGTTTGAGCGACACGCTCTTGCCGCTGGGCGTGCGAATCGAGATTTTATCGACCGAGCTCGCGCTGCGCAGCGTGACCGAATGCCCCGGCTGCACGTTGCTGGCGGCGGCCGCGGTGGCCGACCCGCCGAAGTAGGTCAGCGCGTTCAAGACAAAAACAGGAAAACTCAACCGCAGCGGCCAGTCGGTGTTGGCAAACCGCTCCCCCTTCTCGTCGAAGCCCACGATCTCGGCACCCAGCACCGCGTCTTCGAACCCGTCGCGGGGGGCAATGGCCAACAGCGGTCCAGCATGGCTGTCGATCAACACGGTGCCGCCGGCCGGCGGTTTGAGCGCTATCCCTTCGGCGAATTTTACGTTGCCCAAATCGATCAGTTGCATCAGCGGATGGGCCGTCTCGACGTCGATGATTTGCGGCGCCGGAATCTTGGGACCGGCCGTCCACGACGTGCCAGGGGGGAGCCGGCCAATGAACAACGTGTCGGCCTGTGGCATTTCCTTGGGCTGGCACTGGTCATAGATCACCAGCGCGTAATAGCCCGAGGCGGCCTTTGCCAGATACTCCTTGGTGTTCAGCACGTCTGGCTTGCCGATCTCCACTTCGGCCAACTCCAAGGCGCTTTCGGTGTTCAAGGCCAGTTCCAAGGCGTCGTCGCCGGGCGAGACCAGCAGCACCTTGCACTTGGCCGGCGGGTCGATCGCGGCCCAGGCCTCATCGTCGAGGGCCAGTTCGCCGCCGGGATGTGATTTCAGCTTGAGCACGCCGGTGTGCATGTCGCCTAGCTCGAATACCACACCGCCGGAGCCGTGCGGCTTGAGCTCCACCTTGTCGGCGTCGAGCAGCGCGTCGTCGCGAAATAGCTCGACCTGGGCGGTCACCGTCTCGGAACCAAAATTGTCGAGCCTCGCAAAGGCCTGCAAATGGTCCTTTTGATCCTCCCTGCGGCGCGTGCTGAAGGCCGTGATGGCTATGTTGGGCGCCTCGACCTTGCCCATCGGCACGAACACGGGTTTCAGGTTGCCCAGCGAAAAGCCTTCGACGTCGGGAAACTTGCCGTCGCTCATGACGTACAACGTCGCCGGCATGCCCTCGGAGACCTGCGTTTCGATCTCCACCGAGCGTCCGGGGTTGGCCAGCCCCGCCGCGACGCGCAGCGCTTCGCCTATTTGCGTGGTGCGATTGGTGGGCCGGATCGCCGCCAGGCCGCGTTGCAACTCGCGGTGATTGTCGGTAAAGAGCTGCTCGACGCGGGCCGTGTCGGAGAAGCTGATGATCATCGCCACGTCGCCCGAGGCCATCTGGTCGATCAGCTCGCCGACCCGCCGCTTGGCCTCTTCCAAACGCGTTGGTTTCAAGTCGGTCGCGCTCATGCTGGCCGAAGTGTCGACCAGAAAAATGAAGCGGTCGCCTTCGAGCTTGCTGCCGCGCCAGCCGGGCCGCACCAGCGCCAAAATGGCAATGGCGATCAACAACAATTGCAGCAGCAACAGCAGGTTCTTGCGCATCCGCTGCCAGATGCTGTTCACGCGCAGATCCTCGATCGACTTGTGCCACAAGAAGGTGCTGGGCACTTCCAGCGGCTGGCGCTTGAGCTTGAGGAAATACAGCAGCACGATGGCCGGCGGGACCGCCGCCAGCACGCACCATTGCCACCAGGAGAGCATGTCGATCGTGGTCATCACCGCACCAGTCCTCGCTTGCGTAAGTAGCCCGAGACGAGTTGGTCGACCGGCACCTGGTTGTTGGCCAGCAGGTAGTTCATTCCGCGGCGCGTGCAAAACTCGCGCGTGCCCTCGACGAATGCCGCCAGGGTTTTTTGATAACGTTTCAACAGCGGGGCGCTGGCCGTGACTTCGGCCACGTCCGCGTCCTCGCAATCGACCAGCCGCAAGTCGCCTTTGATCGTCGCGGCTCAATCTCTTCCGCCGAGAGCACCTGAATGACGTAAACGTCCATGCGCCGCGACAACAGGTACTTCAGGGCCGCCTCATAGCCCTGCTTGTCCATCAAATCGCTGATCAATACGACGATGCCCTTGCCCGAGTTGCGAATGCAGAAGTTCTTCACGCCCTCGGCCAGCGAGCCCGATTCGTCCGGCTGGATGCCGTTGAGGTAATTCAGCATCCGCCATACGCTCTGCCGGCCGCGAAAGACCGGCGCGGCCCGGCCCGCAGGCTGCCCGAGGGTCTCGATGCGCACCCGATCGCTGCGTATCAACCCGATGAATCCCAGCGCCGCCGCCAATTGCTGGGCGTACAGCAACTTGGTCGGCGTGCCGAAATTCATCGAAGGGCTGGCGTCGATCAGTGCGTAGAAATGCAGATCTTCTTCCTCGAAAAACATCTTGAGAAACAGCCGATCGAGCCGCGCGTAGGTGTTCCAATCGATGAACCGCAAATCGTCGCCGGGCACATAGCTGCGGAAATCGGCGAACTCGACGCTCTGCCCCTTGCGCGTGCTGCGCCGCTCGCCCTTCAGTCGCCCGCGAAAAATCTTGCGGCTGACCAGCTCCAGCCGCTCCAGTTGCGCAAGGAGTTCCGGCGTCAGAAGTATGTCGGACGTAGTGGACATGATAAATCCAGGTTCTACGGGAGGACGCCCTCTCACTAGCCCGAAGCGCAAGCGAGGGAGCAGCCGTTTTTCCCTCGCTTGCGCTTCGGGCTAGTATGAACCATTCGACGTTCCTACTCAGGCGGTGGCTTTCTCGGGCAGTTTTTCCAGAATCTCCAACAGCACCTGATCGGTGGCGATTTCCTCGGCCTGGGCTTCGAAGTTGACGATCACGCGGTGCCGCAGCGCGGGCAGATACACGCGCCGCACGTCCTCGAAGCTGACGTTGTAGCGGCCTTCGAGCAGGGCGCGAACCTTCGACGGCCAGGGCCAGGGTCTGCGCGCCGCGCGGGCTGGCGCCCCAGCGCAGATATTGATTCGTGATCGGCAGCGCGAGCGGTCCGCCGGGATGCGTGGCCAGCGTCAGCCGCACGATGTAATCCTGCACGTGCGGCGCCAGAATCACCTCGCGCACCAGCTGCTGCCACTGGAGGATCTCGTCGCCGTCCATCACCTTGTCCGGCTCGATCGTTCTCGCCGCGCGTGGTGCGCTCGACGATCGTGGCCAGTTCCTCGCGGCTCGAATAGCCGACGACCAGCTTGAAGAAGAAGCGATCCAACTGGGCCTCGGGCAGCGGATAGGTCCCTTCCTGCTCGATCGGGTTCTGCGTGGCCATCACGAGAAACGGCTGCTTCAGCTGATACACCTTGCCGCCGATGCTGACCGAGCCTTCCTGCATCGTTTCGAGCATGGCCGATTGCGTCTTGGGCGTGGCCCGGTTGATTTCGTCCGCCAGGCAGATCTGCGTGAAGATCGGCCCGTGCTGGAATTCGAAATACGCGCTTGCCGTCCGGCGATTCCATCACCATGTTCGTGCCCAGGATGTCGGCCGGCATCAGGTCGGGCGTGAACTGGATGCGCGAGAAGTCCAGATTGAGCGTCTTGGCCAGCGTGCGCACCAGCAGCGTCTTGCCCAGCCCCGGCACGCCTTCGAGCAGGCAATGCCCGCCGACGAACAGGCAGGTCAGGACGCCGTGGACGATTTCCTCGTGTCCGACGATCACGCGGCTGATTTGCTCGCGCACCGCGCCGTAGCGCGAGACGAAGAGTTCGGCCCGTTTCTGCATGGTTTCGCCGATGCTCATAAGCAGGTTTCCTGTGCAACAGTTTCGATAGGTTGTATCAACATCATGATCTCGGGCCACCGCAGTCAGGCGTTTTCGCCCCGATCTTCGCCCGGATTGCGTTTCTGGTCGCCGCGCGCCTTGTGCTTGGCCTTCAACAGTCGCTCGGTGTAGCTCTCTTCTTCCCTGTCGGCGGCCAGCGAGGACTTTGGCTTGGCACCCTGACCGCCGGTGGGTGCCGCCTTGGTCAGCTCTTCCTTGAGCGAGTCCAGATCGCCTCGCGTCTCAGCGGTCGGCTCGAATCGCAGCGCCGCGCGCTTCTGCTCCAGTTGATCGGAAACTTCGGCCTTTCGCGACATCAGTCGCTCCATCGTGACCGCCACGTCGCCCACCGTTTCGCGTCGCAACACTCGGTCGCGCAGCCGGGCGGCCAGCGGCGGCACCCAGTCGAAGCTCACCGAAACCCGCCGCACGAACACGTCGAAGAAGAACAGGCAACTGGCCGCCAACACCAGCAAATGCCACACGGCCTGGCTGCTGCTGGCCGGCGCCAGGTCGTGGCGAAACGTATTCGTCTCGAGCAGTTTGGCCACCCGCTCCGCCGGGTTCAGCTTCAAGGGCGCGTCAATCACCTTGCCCTCGACGCCCTGCTTGGGAACCGTGTGGGCCATGGCCGAAAGCAGGGCTTCGTTGGTTTCCCGCTCGCGAAATTCGTCGGAGTAGGGAACGCTGACGCCCGTGCGTATCGGCGCTTTGCCCGCCCCGGGGCTGACCAGCACCAGGTAGCTGCCGGTGTTCTTCGATTCGAACTCGCCGACGTACCGGCCTGGCGCGGTTTGCTTGATGTCCAGTTCGATCGGCTTCAAGTCGGGACCCACGACCGTGGATTCAAGATTCAAGAAATTCAAAAACTCGTCGTCCTTGTCCAGGGCCGTGATGACCACCTTGACTTTGCCGTCCTGGACGTCGGTGGTGACGGTGAATTTTCCGGCTTCGCCGGTGGGTCGCATCGACCAGCGCACGATCTGGCTGAACAGCCGGTCGTAGTTTTGCCAGGCGTTCCACGCGCTGGCCCAGCGCTTGCCCGCGTCGGTCGTAAACGCCACCGCCTTGCCCAGCCCATACGTCCAACTGGCCAGGATCGGATTCAGCTCGGTGCCGGTGGGCAGCGGAGAAACGATCGAGATCTCGACCAGCGGGTTGTTCTTGGGCGTGGTAAGCACGAAGCCGGTGATCGGCGGCAGCGGGTTCTCGATGCCCTGGATCATTTCGTGCGGCAAGCGAATCTGCGGCGCAAAGCCCGCCTCGCGCTCGAAGACCAGCGGCCGCGCGACGCGGCGGGCCTCCTTTTGATAGATGCGCGGCAGCGTCTTGGCGCTGGTCACGACGTAATACTTGCCGCCGGTTTGCGTGGCGATGTTTTGCAACGGCGTGCTGCCCGCCGGCCCGTGCGTGCCGATGGCCACGGTGCTGATCTTGACACCCATTTTTTTCAAGGCCGGAATGGCGCCCCCGCGCCGTAATTCGGCGGCTGGGGGTCGCCGTCGCTGATGATGATCATGTGCTTGACCGCGGCGTCGGGAAGCGCGGCGAACGCGACTTGCGCGCCAGCTTCAGCGACGACTCGAAGTCGGGCATGTCGCCGGGCGTCATGCGATCGAGCCGGGCCAGCATTTGCGAGCGGTTGGGGCCGACTTTCAGCATGCCCCGCCAAAGCCATTCGTCGGCCATCGTCCCCCAGTGCAGGACGCCGCAATAGTCCTGGTTGCCCAGTGCCTTGAGCGCCTCGCGCGCCACGACCTTCTGCCAGTGGTTGCCCTCGGCCAGTTCCGAGGCGTGCATCAACATGGCCAGCGCGCCGACGGGCGCCACCTTGGCGTTCTTGATCTGAAAGTCGACCGGCATCGCCTCTTCCAGCGGCGTATTGGTCCAGCCGCCGGCGCCAAAGCTGTTTGGTCCGCCCAGCATCACCAGCCCGCTGCCCATGTTCTGCGTGTTGCGGACGAGCATTTCGATCTGCTCGTCGCTAAAATGCCTCGCGCGGCACGTTGGCCAGCAGCACGGTGTCGTAGGGCTGCAATTGCGCCAGATCGGTGAACAGCTCGTCGGGACGCGTGCTGCGCATCGTGACTTCGAGGTTCATCGCGCCCAACCGCTCGACCAGATGGTCGAACTCCCCCTTGTTCTCGTGGTCCTCGATCAACAGCACCTGGCCGCTGCCGCGCACGTGCGTGAAGGCGCTGGCCTGATTGTTCTGGGGCATGGTATCGTCGTCGGCCATTTCGGGCACGAAGCGGGCCTCGTAGGTGTAGAACTCGGGCAGGTTGATCTCCTCGCGCCACGAAAACACGCGCTTGCCGGGTTCGAGCGTGATCTCGTCGTTGGTGAGCACCTGTTCTCGGCTGCCCGTCTTGCGCACGATTTGCAGCCGCCCCTTGACCGGCCTCGGCTCCTGCCCCTCGCCCGGCGTGTTGTTGAGCACGACCCGCAGGTCGAACGGCTGACCCTTGCGCACGTCGGGGGGAATCATCACCTTCTCGACGGCCACTTCGCCCTGCGCGGCGCTAGCGGATGGGCACCACGTCGATGCCGATGCCAGCCTCGGCCATCGCTCGGGCCTGAGCCATCGCGTCGCCCATGTTCTGATTGCCGTCGGAGATGATGACCACGCGCTTCGAGGCGTTGTGCGGGAACGAGGCCTGGGCCAGCTTCATCGCGTCGGCCAGGTTCGTGTGCTCCCGGTCGATGATCGTCTCCACGCGCGGCATTTGCTGGGTTTCGTCCAGCGGCGGAATCTCGATGGCACCCTCGCGGCCGAAGACGATCACGCCGGCCTGGTCTTGTCTCGCCGGGTCGCGCTGCTTGCGAATCGCGTCGTTGATGTACTGGATCATCGCGTCGGTCTGCGATTGCGAAATGCTGAGCGATTGATCGAGCAGATAAAACACCGTGACGCGGTCGCTGGTGCGCACCAGTTGCATTTCGGCCAGCGCCAGCACGAGCAGCGTGTAGACCACGCTTCGCAGGCCGATGGCCACAACGCGCCGCACGCGACCCAGCCCAGCCAACGTGCGGAAACTCACCCACCACAACACCGGCAGCGCCAGCAGCAGCAAGAGATACCAGGGGCTGTCGAACGCGAGTTCAAACATGGCGCGGCTTGGACGTCCGATGAAAAGAATGAACGACGACTCGCTCTTCCCGCCGGAAGAAGCGGGACTCCTACATTTCGATGCACTGCACGCGATGATTATTGGTGTCCAGGACGTAGATCTTGCCGAGGCTGTCCTGGACCAGGGCCCAGGGGTTGAATAACTGGCCGGGGTCGCGGCCGGGCCCGCCCCAGCAGCCCAGCGACCGGCCGTCGAGCGTGAATTTCTGGACCCGATGGTTGCCGAACTCGCTGACGTACACGTGCCCCTGGCCATCCAGCATCAGGCCGTAGGGATACGCGAGCTGGCCCGGCCGATCTCCGTGCTCGCCCCACAGCTTGACGCACATTCCCTGGGTATCGAAGACCTGAATGCGATGGTTGCAGGCATCGGCGACCCAGATCTGGTCGGCGTCGTCGACGGCCATGGCCTGCGGCCGCGCGAATTGGCCTTGCGCGGATCCGTGGCCGCCCCACTCCAACAGAAACTCGCGTCCGCGCGAGAACTTTTGAATGCGATCGTACTCGCCATACTCGGAAACGTACAAGTTGCCCTGCGAGTCCTCGACCGCGTCGGTCACCAGTCCAAACTCGCCCGGCGCGTGACCCAGCGTTCCGCCCAACGTCTCCAACAGCTTCCCTTCGGGCGAATAGACCAGCACGCGAAAGTAATGCGTGTCGGCGACCAGCAAGTTGCCGCGGCGATCGATGCTCAAGCCGGTGGGCCGGCCGTTGGCGTGCTCGGGGGTTTGCCAGCCGCGCAGAAACTGGCCCGACGGCGTAAAGACCTGAATCCGCGCCGTAAAGTCGACGATGTACAGCAGGTCGTCTTTGTCGATCGCCATCGCCCGCGGCTTTTGTAGCCGGCCAGGCGAAATGCCCCGGCGTCCCCAAACGGCTGCCAGGTGGCCGCTGGAGGTTGACTCCTCGCAGCCGCTCAAAGCCACCAGTGTCGGCGCGGCGACCAGCAACGACAAAAAACTCCGGCGATGGATGAGGCGCCTGCAATGGCTATGCTGTGCGTGCACCGGCTGAGATGCCTCCCAAAGTTCGAGCCGCGCGACTCTCAATCGAGCCAGTCCGCGGGCCGCCGCCGGATCGATCGCGGCTGCAAATCGCGTGTTCCGTACCCACCGTTATCGTGGCCCCCATGCGAATTAGCAAGCGGCCGCCGGCGCGTGGGTGACGCCGCGGACCGGAGCCTCCTTCATCGTATCAGGCCGCGTCCGTCCGATGGTCGAGTGGGTCGCGAAATGTCTCGCCGCCAGCGGCAAGGCAGCCCCGTCCCTGGGGTATGGAAATTCACCTCAGGAACCTCGGATTGACGCTGCGTCGGTCTCTTGCCAGCCTACGTAACGATCTCTATAGTAATGTATTACGTTCAGTCGGCCAGATGGTCTGGACGCCTTTGGACAGCGGCGAACGGCATCGGCTCTTCGTTACCGTAGCTGTTCATTAGCGGCCTGCGGTCGACCCGTTCCGTTCTCTCTCCTATTCACGGATGTAGCCGTCGAACGAACGGCTCGCGAAAGCAAGCACCTCCTCATGCCGCCGGTTGTGATCGATATCCGCAGCGCCGAAGATTCGCGCGATGTGGTGCATCGGGCCGTGCAGGCTTTGGCCGAGGGAAAACTGGTGGCTTTGCCCACCGAAACCGTCTACGGCCTGGCGGCCAGCGCACTCGATGAAGGGGCGATCGCGCGGCTTTTGGAGACGAAAAAACGGGCCACCGGCAAGCCCCTGACGCTGGCCATCAAAAGTGCTGACGACGTATTGGATTACGTCCCCAACTTGAGCCCCATGGGTCGCCGACTGGCGCGCCGCTGCTGGCCGGGGCCGGTGACGATCGTCGCCGAAGACCACCACCCCGAGAGCCTGCTGCACCAGCTTGCCCCCTCGGTGCAACGCGCGATCGCGCCGGGCAACACCCTCGGATTGCGGGTGCCGGCGCACCAGATGGTGCTCGACATCCTGCGGATGCTCGTGGGGCCGGTCGCGCTGACCAGCGCCAATCCTACGGGACAGACCGATCCGGTTACCGCCGAAGAGGTGCTTTCCGCCTTGGGAGACCAGGTACAATTAGTGCTGAATGATGGTCAGAGCCGTTTGGGCCAGCCCTCGACCGTGGTCAAGGTCGGTTGCAAGGGTTTCGAGATTCTGCGGCCGGGCGTGGTCTCCGAGCAAACGCTCAAGCGGCTTGCCAGCCTGATGATCCTGTTTGTCTGCACCGGCAACACCTGCCGCAGTCCGATGGCCGAAGTGATGTGCCGCAAAATGATCGCCGATCGATTGGGTTGCGCGCCCGGCGAGCTGGGCGAGCATGGCGTGCTGGTCATGTCGGCCGGCATTTCGGCGATGATGGGCGCGCGGCCCAGTCCCGAAGCCGTCAGCGTGATGGGCAAGATGAATCTGCCGCTGGCCGATCACGAGTCGCAACCACTCACTACGCAACTGGTCCGCCACGCGGACATCATTTGGACCATGACCCGTTCGCACCGCCAGGCCATCGTCGGCCAATGGCCCGAAGCCTCGGCGCGAACCATGGTGCTGGCCGCCGATCAATCCGACGTCGCCGATCCGATCGGCGGACCGATGGAGTACTATCAACAATGCGCGGCCCAGATCAAAGCGATTCTGGACGAACGCATCAAGCAGCTCGAACTTTAGATCTCGAACCGTCATGGGCCCAAGCCATCGTTGCAGGGAGAACGCCATGCGTATCGCGATGGGCAGTGATCATCGGGGCTTCGTCGTCAAAAACAAACTCATCGAGCTGCTCAAGCGGCTCAACCAGGAAGTGGTCGACGTCGGGCCGCACACCAACGAAAGCGTCGATTATCCCGACATCGCCTCGATTGTCGCCAGGCAGGTCAGCGACGGCGCCGTGGAGCGCGGAATTCTGATTTGCGGCACCGGCATCGGCATGTGCATCGCCGCCAACAAGTTTCCCGGCGTGCGGGCCGCTCCCTGCCACGACGACCTGACGGCCGAGATGAGCCGCCGCCACAACGACCTCAACGTGCTGTGCCTGTCGGCCGACATGCTGGGAGAAAAGCTCATCGACCGCATGGTCGAAATCTGGCTGAAGACCGAATTTGAAGGAGGCCGACACGCGCGCCGCGTCGAAAAGATCGCCGAAATGGAAAAGCACCGGCCAACAGCGTAGGCCGCGGCGCGTGGCCATTCACGCCCCTCTGAGCGGCCGCGCCTAGAGCTCGGGCGTGGCCGACTTCACATCGTGCGGCTGCTGCATCTTTTTCAGCAATCCGATTTGTGAGATGTGGTACGCCGTGTGCTGGATGTTTCCGTGGAAGTTATTGTAGGCACTTGTTCCACCAACCTTCAACGCATGCGAGAGTCGATCGTCGGGAAACGCGGCAATTGCCTGGCGAAGTTCATGCTCGGCGGCTTTGAACGCGACAATGGCATTCTCCCATGCCTCGTCAGTCGCTGCCGGCGCGCTGGGAAAATCCTCGCCCGAATCGGTGCCCGTTCTAATCCGCTGGAGGATGATTTGTTGCGTCGCCGTCAGATGAGCGAGTATTTCCCAAATGCTGTGCACGCCGGGAATCGGCTTGGCTGAAGCCATCGGCGCAGTAATGCCGCGCAGCACGTCGATTATGCACGGACCATGCCACGCTTCACCATAGACCATCTGTTTCATCTGCTCGCAAATTCGATCGGTTTCTTTCATTGCCAGGCTTCCCCCATTTCAAGCTGCTCGTAAGGGCCTGATGAATTGACGGACCATGGACTCCGGTCAAGCATTCCGCGATCGGTTATAGTCGTCGCTTTCCCTGGCGCCCACCGAAAACACAATCTCGCATGGTTTTCCGGCGCGCGCCGCCAAATCGAGGCCTGGTTCTCGTGGACGAATACGTCGCCCGGATGATCGCCTGGAGCATCCTTTCGATCGCGGTGGTCGTGTGGCTCATCAGCGTCCGTTACGTGGGCCGCGCCCAACGGCCGCTGCCGCGCTCGGACGACAGCGAGCGGTTTGGCGTCGAACCGCCGGTTACGCCGCGTGACGAATTGGTCGGCGAGGTGCCGATCGACGCCGCTCCCGCCGGGCTAGCCGCCCGGCTGGCTCGGGCGTTGGCTCAGGCTCAGGCCGGACCGCTGGGCCCCTTGAAGCTGACGCACGTTGACGACGATCACGTGGCCTTCGAGCAACTCGAACGCCAGGGCCATTACCGCATTCGCGACGGCGAAGTGCAGTTTGCCCGCGGCGACTCCGGCGGCTGCGTGGCCCGATATCGCCTGAAGATCAACGACGGTCGCGGTCTGCTCGTCGCGGCGAATCTGTTGATTCTGGCGGGCCTGATCGCAATCGTCAGCGTATGGGCCGTGATGGAGTACTACGTCATCCCCAATCCGCAGCCGGCCGTCCGCGGCCAGGTCGTGCAATCGTGCCAGGTGGTCCACCTGCTGTGGCCGCCGTTTCTGCTGGCCTTCCTCTACAAGAATGGCCGCCGGACAATCGTGACTCGCATGGAAGCGCTGTTGGCCAATCTGCCGCACCAAGTGTGAGCTTATTCGATGTCAAGCATCCTGATCGGCACGCCCTGCTACAACGGCTGGGTGACTACCGAATTTACGGTGTCGATGCTCGGCCTGCAGCGCGAGCTCGGCCGCGTGGGAGTCGGTTTTTCGCTGGAAATGCCGCAGAGCGTGAGCCTGATCCCCGTGGCGCGCAATTTCATCGCGTCGAAGGTGCTCGGGAACAAGGAATACTCGCATTTGCTGTTTATCGACGCGGATTTGGGTTTCGACCCCGCTTTGGTGCCGCGCTATCTGGCGGCCAACAAGGACATCGTCGCCGGCATTTATCCGATCAAGTATCTGAACCTGCCGGCCATCCGACAGCTTCCAACCGACAAGCCGATCGCCGAAACGTTCCATTACGCGGTTCGCCTGTGCGACGGCGCTCAGCCCACGCCCGATGGATTCGCCCCAGCCGAGTACGCCGCAACGGGGTTCATGCTCATCCGCCGCCAGGTCCTGGAGCAGATGGCGGCGCAGCATCCGGAATTGAAGTTCCGCCACAATTTCAATCACGTCGATTCGCGGCAACCCACCTCCAGCGATCACTTCTACGCGCTATTCGACACGTCGCTCGACCAGGAAAAGGGCCTCTACCTGCCGGAAGATTATACATTCTGCAAACGCTGGCGCACGATGGGGGGCGAGATCTGGGTCGACGTGCTGAGCAAGTTTTCGCACATCGGCTCGTACTCCTACGACGGCGATTTTTCGGTGTTCGTGCAACGACCACAGTGAGCGAGCGTCAGCGCAGGCATTCCGCGATCATTTGCACCGGATGCTTCGCCAGCCGGCCGGTGCCATGCTCGATCTGATGGCGGCACGAAAAACCGGGCGCAACGATCGTGGCGTCGGCCGCGCTTCGTACGGCTTTGAACAACACGCGCTCGCCGATGGCCATGCTCATTTCGTAATGCTCGTAGCCGAACGAGCCGGCCATGCCGCAGCAGCCCGAGTCGGCCGTTTTCAGCTCGACACCCGGAATCATCGCCAGCGCCGCCTGCGTGTCCTGCACGCCGACCAGGGCCTTTTGATGGCAATGGCCGTGCAACAGAATCTTGTGCTGCAACGGTAAGGCCGGCGACCCAAGTGGAAGTTCGATGCCCGCGCGCACCAGGTGGCTGTCGACCAGTTGGGCCTGCGCGGCGACAGCGCGGGCCTCTTCGCTGGGCACCAGGTCGGGATATTCGTCGATGAGCATCAACAGGCAACTGGGCTCGCAGCCGACGATCGGCACGCCGCGCCGGGCCCAAGGGAGCAATTGAGCGACATTCTTGCGCGCCAGCTCCTGGCCGTGCGCCAAAAAGCCCTTCGAGACGTGCGTTCGGCCGCAACACTCCAGGCCGGCCAGGTGAACTTCATAGCCGGCCGCTTCCAGCACCTCGACCGCCGCGCGATTCACGAGCGGCTCGCAATAGCTGGTCAGGCAATCGTCCAATAGCACGATCGGCCCGCGCGAAGCCGAACCATTGGCGGCCTTCGGCCCCCGCCGCCGTTTGAACCATTTGCGAAAATGATTGCGCTCGAAGCGCGGCAGCGGGCGCCGAGCGTCGATGCCCATCACGCGCCGGGCAATCCAGCCCGCCCCGGGCAGTTTCGTGGCCCAGTTCGACACGGGCGCCAGCGCCGAGCCCAGCTTGTTCAATGTCGAGGCGTGTGCCATCAGTTGCGTGCCCAGCGGCGCGCCGTGCTTGCGATAGTACCCGTCCAAAAACTCCATCTTCATCTTTGCCACGTCGACGTTCGAGGGGCACTCGGCCTTGCAGCCCTTGCATTGCAGGCACAAATCGTAGGTGGCGAACAGCCGCTCGCCGGTCAATTCCTCGGGCGGCAGCGCGCCGGAGAGCACCATGCGCAAGGCATTGGCCCGCCCTCGCGTGCTGTGCTCTTCGTCGCCGGTGACCATGAACGAGGGGCACATCGTGCCGGTCTGCGTCTTGCGGCACACGCCGGCGCCGTTGCACATTTCGACCGCGCGGGCGAATCCGCCGTCGCGGCTGAAATCGAACGTCGTCGGCACGTCCATCGTGCGGTAGCCGGCGCCGAATCGCAGATTTTCCACCGGGCTGGGCCCGTCGACGACCTTGCCGGGATTCATGCGGTTGTGCGGATCGAAGGCCGCCTTGACCTGCTTGAACGCCTGGTAGATGCGTGAGCCGAACAGCTTCTCGTTCAGATAGCTGCGCGCCAGCCCGTCGCCATGTTCGCCGCTCATCGCGCCGCCGAACTCGATCACCAGGTCGCAAACTTCCCCAGAGATCTTTTGCAGGCGGTCGATGTCGATCGGCTGCGTCAAATCGAGCATCGGGCGAATGTGCAGGCAGCCGACCGAGGCGTGGCCGTAAAACGCGCCGTCCGTGCCGTTTTGTTCCATGATCTGGCAGAACCGCTCGACGAAGCGCGGCAAACGCTCGGGCGTCACCGCGGCGTCTTCGACGAACGCCACCGGCTTGCGCACGCCCGGCACGCCCAGCAGCAGCGGCAGCGACGCCTTGCGGCAGGCCCACACGTGATCGCACAGTTGCTTGTCGAGCGCCGGCAGAATGTGAAACAGTCCCGGCTGGCCGGCCAGCTTTTCGATCAACTCGTCGACCTTGGCGCGCACTTCCTCGGCCTGCTCGCCGCAGAACTCGACGAGCACGAGCGACTCGGGCTTGCCCACGACGAAATCGAGATAGTTGCGATATTCGAGGCTCTTTTCGGCCAGCCGCAGGATCAGCCCGTCCAGCAATTCCGCAGCCGACGGATCGCAGGCCAGGATCGCGCCCACCGAGGCCACGGCGCTGGCCATCGAATCGAAGTGCAACACGACGATGCCGCGCACCTTGGGCAGCGGCAGCAGGTGCACCAGGGTGTCGGTCACGGTGCCCAAGCTGCCTTCGGCCCCGGCGATCAACCTGGCCAGGTTGAAGTTCGCGCCAGGGTACATACGAGCTTCGCGCTGCCGCGCGTCTTCCAACAATCGCGGCGTGGGATATCGGTCGCGGCAGCTCGGACACGAATTCGTCGAGATTGTATCCGCTGACACGGCGCAAAATCGGCGGAAAGCGGGCCACTATTTCGTCGCGATTTTCAGCCACGATCCGCGCGACTTCGCGATGAATGTTGCCCGGCCAGATCGCCGCGCGCCTGTTGCCACGCAAGTTCCTCGGGCGCGAGCGGCGCGAAGGTGATCGTGGTCGCGTCCGACAGCACGACGTCGAGCGAGATCACGCTGTCGACCGTTTTGCCGTGCCAGATCGAGCGCGCGCCGGCCGAGTTGTTGCCGATCATTCCGCCCACGTTCGCGCGGCTGCTGGTGGCCACGTCGGGTCCGAATTGCAAGCCGTGCGGCGCCGCGGCCGCGTTGAGTCGGTCGAGCACCACGCCCGGCTGCACGCGCGCGGTGCGCGAAAGCGGATCGATTTCGATCCGATTCATGTACTTGCTGAAGTCGATGATCAGGCCAGCGCCGATCGACTGCCCCGAAAGGCTCGTTCCGCCGCCGCGCGGCACCAGGGCCAGGCCGTTCTCGATGGCGGCCTGCGTGGCCCAGACGACGTCGTCGTGCGTTGCGCGGAAGGACGACGCCGACGGGCATGATCTGGTAAATGCTGGCATCGGTGCTGTACAAGGCCCGCGCGTATTCGTCGAAAAAAACCTCGCCTGACAGCCGCTTTTTGAGAAACTTTTCCAATTCTGACGATTGTGCGGGCGTGACATTCATAGTCGTAGCGGTGAATACTTGCGGCGATAAAAATCTACAAGAATCTGTTCAAGATGCCAGCGTGATTATACTTGATCGAGCGTGGAATGTTGTTAAAGTCAAAGGCTGGTTCGCGATTTTTCATCGATCACTTCTCGTTCCGCACCCAGGTTCGCCGCGATGTCCACTAATCACAAACCTCTGCCCGACGAAGTCGAACACTTGCTGCGCAACGCGGAATTGCGCGACGAGTTGGAGCCGTATTGCGACGAGTCGATCCGCTGCGTCAACGTCGACGAATTGCCGACGCCGGTCGAGAACGAATTCCTGGCGTCGATGCTGGCGTGGGAACGGGCCCCGATCCTGCCGATCGGTCAGTGGTTCGAGCCAGAGCTGACGCTGCCGCGACCCGAAACGTTGACCAACGCCGAGCTGCACGATCTGTTGTGGCATACGATTCACAAATTGTTCGATCGTCGGATCGTGCTCGACTTCACCGATCATCTCTCGGACCGCGAGTTGTATTGCTTGATCTATCGCGATATTCTCCCCTGCTCGGAGAAAAAGATCGACTCGCTTTCCAACTATCTCCATTGGGACTGCGCCGACGTGGGGGGCGATCCGACGGCGTGGCTGCGCTACTACGCGACCGATGAAGAACGTCGGGCCTGGGCCGACGATTTCCCCGATCCGCTGCCGGCGGCCGAAAGGCCTCCATTTCCTCGTCGGCTGCCGCGGCGTCCTTTGTAACGCCGTCGTCCCGCAACGCTGCCCTTGGCAACGCCGACCCTTGTAACCAGGACGGCCGGGGCGTGAAAAGCCCGCAAGCTCAGGCTCCCGCAGCGCTCGTCGCGGTCTTGACCTGTTTCGCCCGGCGGCCCTATACTTCAACTCGATTTCCTTCTGGTGGGGGCCACCTGGGCCGCGCGGCGCGGTTCCTCTTGTCGTGGGCACCCGCGCGTCTGAAAGCAGAGTATGAAAACCACCCGGCGGCACGAGTTACAGACCAACGAGTTGGCCGATTCGCTGGCCCATTGGATCGAGGCGATCAAGCCCTATAGCCGGGCCGCCTTGGCGCTGGTCGTGGCGCTGGTCGTGCTGATCTTCTCCTGGAGCTATTGGTCGGCGCAGAGCGCCCGCCGCAACGCCGAAGGATGGAACGAATACTTCGACGCCATGGCCGCCCGCGATCCGCGCGAAGCGCTCAGCGACATCTCCAGCCGCTATGCCGGCACGTCGGTCGCCGAGTGGGCCCGCCTGGCACTGGCCGAAATCCAGCTCTTCGACGGCACGAATCGCCTGCTGGTCGAAAAGAAGGACGCTCGCGACGAGTTGGTGATGGCGGCCGAGAAATTTCAGGCGGTGCTGGTCGAATCGCGTGAGCCGACGCTGAACGAGCGGGCGACGTACGGCCTGGCTCGCGCCCACGAAGCGCTGGCCAAGCCCGAAACCTTGGAAAAGGCCCGCAACGAATATCGTTCGATCGCGGAAAAGTGGCCCGACAGCGTGTATGCAAGCGTTGCCGAAGAACGGGCCGACGATCTGGATCGTATGGCCACCAAGGGTTTCTACGATTGGCTGGCGGCCTACGAGCCGCCGCGCCCGCTGGCCAAAGACCCCGGAACGCCGGGGCTGCGTCCCGACTTCTTGAAAGATCCGCTGGAAAGCGGCGGACCCCAATTGCCCTCGGCGACCGATGGCGGCGCTGCGCTACCGAAGTTCGAATTGAATCCCAGCGCCACGGAGCCCTCCGGCGATGAGCCCGACGCCGACAAGAAGCCCGACGCCGAGCCTCCCGGCGACAAGCCCGAAGCCCCCGCCGACGAGAAGCCCTCCGAACCGCAATCGCCCGCGGCCGACGCTTCGCCGGAACCGGAGCGCTGAGTGGCGTATACTGGCCCGCAGTGCAACAACATTATTCGAATGCTTGCAACGAGGGCTAGAGTTGGGTGGCCCAGACAACTGGTTGTCTGGGTCCCGAAGGGACAAGAGGGTCTGGCGACGTGCGCGGCCTCCCTCAAGTGCCTCTTATTGCTTCGCAACACCGACAACAAGTTGTCGGTGCCACCCCAGAACGCGACTGCAAGCAGTCGAACAATGTTGTTGCGCTGCGGGCTAATGCTTCTTTCAGTCGCTCCTCCGGAGACCGCCCACGATGTCGGGCGATGAACTTTCTTCCGAGCCCGTCGAGTTGATCGTCTCCGAAACGGATGCCGGCGCCCGGCTCGACTGGTTCCTGGCCCGCCAGTTTGCCAGCTATAGCCGCGTGCTATTACGCAAGATCATCAACGCCGCCGGCGTTAAGGTCGACGGCGAGCGCGTCAAAGCCGCCTACCATCTGCGCGCGGGCCAGCGCATTTCCATCGTGCTACTGCAACTCGAACGACCGGGCCCGGTGCCCGAGAACGTTCCGCTGGACGTCCTGTTCGAGGACGCCGCGATCGCGGTGATCGACAAGCCGCCGGGCATGGTCGTCCATCCGGCCAAAGGGCACTGGGCCGGCACGCTGACCGCCGCGCTGCAATTTCACTTCAACGAGTTGAGCTCCGCCGGCGGACCCACGCGGCCGGGCATCGTGCATCGGCTCGACCGCGACACCAGCGGCGTGATGGTCGTGGCCAAGACCGACGCGGCCCATATGCACCTGGCCGACCAGTTCGAACACCGCACCGTGGAAAAAGAATACTTCGCGCTGTGCGCCGGCGTGCCCAGCCGCGACCGCGACATCATCGATCTGCCGGTCGGCGCGCATCCGCATCACCGCGAGAAGATGGCCATTCGCCGCGAGCACTCGACCAGCCGCCACGCTCAGACGTTCTATGAAGTGCTTGAGCGATTCGACGGCTTCTCGGCCCTGGCGGCAATGCCCAAGACCGGCCGCACGCACCAGATACGGCTGCACCTGGCCAACATCGGGTGCGCCGTGCTGTGCGATCGCCTGTATGGCGGCCGCGCCCTGATCACCCGCGGCGAAATCAGCCGCGATCCGTCCGACGAAACCGTTCTATTGGATCGCCAGGCCCTGCACGCGTGCCGCCTGAAGATCCGCCATCCGATTTCCGGCGAACCGATGGAGTTCGTCGCCCCGATCCCGACCGACATTCAATCTGTCCTCGACGCGCTGCGAGAATTCCGCGCAGTCTGAATGGGAGCGGTGAATGACTGATACTAGCCCGAAGCGCAAGCGAGGGTTCGTTGCTCGTTTCCCTCGCTTGCGCTTCGGGCTAGTAACAAAACCTGACTGCTTCCCACTTACCGAACTTCCGGCTTGCGGGGTTCGTCGCAGGGTTTTTGGCCGAATAGGAAGTGCACCAGGTCGCGGGTGCCCAGCGCTCGGGTGCTGGCGAACAGTTCGCCGGCGTCGTAGCCGGCGGCGGTGCCGTCGTGCATGGCCGCGGCGCGAATGCGCTCGTAGATGAATTCCTTGGCCTTGGAAAACTGCGTGGCGTAGCAGCGCACCGCAGCAATCTTCGCGTCCAGCGTGTCGCCGATGTCGACCACCAGGTGGCCCGCCGCCGGCGGCAACTGCAACGTACCGAAGCCGAGCGTGTAGTACAGGTGGGCCGAAATCGTGTGCACCGGCAGATGTTCAAAGTGCTCGTCCCACTTCATCAGCCGGGCGTAAAAAATCGCCGCGTCGGTGATCTGCATTGCCTGCCAATGATCGGGCGAAGCCAGCGGCGTCTTCTCGCCAAAGCCGAGCACCAGCCGCGGGCGGTACTTGCGAAACTCAATCGCCAGCGCCACCCGCGCCTCGAACGAGTCGAACAGCCGCCGATTGGGCAAATCGAGCTGCACGCGCACGTGCACGCCGAGCGCCTCGGCCGCCTTTTTCGCCTCGGCCAGCGCGAACTTCCGGGCCGGGCGAACCGGGCGTCGGCTCGCCGTCGGTCAAGTCGATGATGCCCACCTGGTAGCCTTGCCGCACCAGCTTGGCCAACGTGCCGCCGCAGGCGATCTCCACGTCGTCCGGATGCGCGCCGACGGCAATCACGTCGAGTTGAGGATAGTCGTTCACGTTCACGGGGAGTTCTTCCGCGCGGTGCCGCCCGGTTTGATCACCGACAAAAGAAACGTGGGATTCAAAGCTTCGAATCGCACCCGCTCCAATTGATAGGTGCCGCGGGCGACGTTGATCATCAACACGTTGACGTCCTTTGCCAGCCGCGCCAGCGTTTGGTGTACGGCCGAAAGGCTTTCGATGCTGCCGACGTTAGCCACCATACGCCCGCCGGGCGCAAGACGCTCATAGGCCAGCTCCACCACTCGGCCGATCTCGCGCCCGCTGCCACCGACGAAAATGCTGTCCGGCTCGGGCAGGTCTTTCCAAGCGTCGGGCGCCCGGCCCAACACGCTGACCAGGTTGCTGACGCCGAATCGCTCGGCGTTGGCCGTGATGAGCTGATGGTCCTCGGGATCCATTTCGATGGCGTACACCGTGCCGCCGCTGGCGATTTGCGCCGCCTCGATGGCCACCGAGCCGCTGCCGGCCCCGATATCCCAGGCCATGCTCGTTGGGCCCAGGTCCATTTCGGCCAGCGCGATCGAACGCACCTCGGCCGGCGTGAGCAGCCCCTGCTTCGGCTTGGATTGCAAAAACGCCTCGTCGGGGTTGCCGAACAGCCGTCGGCCGATGGCTTCGCTGGGCCGGTCGGGCACGTTGGGCCGCCGCACCAGCATCATCACGTTCAGAGGCGAAAAATCCTGACCCGGCGATCTCCGACAAGCTCGCCCTGCGTCACGCGCTCGTCGGGCGAGCCCAGGTTTTCGCACACGTAGGCCGAAAAATAATCGATCCGACGATCCAACAACGCCTTGGCCACCGCCTTGGGCGGACACGTGTCGGTCGTGAACAGCCCGACTTTCGCGGCCACGCGAATCTTTTCAATCACCTGATCCAGCGGCCGATTGGCCAGGTTCGTCAGATAGGCCTCTTCCCAGCTCTCCTTCACCCGCGCGAAGGCCAACTGCATGCTGCTGACGTGCGGCACGACCTCGAAACGGTCCTTGCCCAGCTTGTCGCACAGATAGCGTGCGACGCCGTAAAACAACGGATCGCCGGAAGCCAGCACCACGACTCGCTTGCCGCCGGCGCGCTGGATCTGCTCGATCGCCTCGTCCAGATTATTGCCGACCACCAGCCGCTCGCTCTTCATCGGCGGAAGCTTGGCCAGCGCCGATTCGGCGCCGACGAGCAGTTGGGCTTGCTCGACCAACTGCCTGGCCGGCGAGATCACGCCCTCCAGCCCGTCGTCGCCCATGCCAATGATGTGGATCTTGTTCGTGCTCACCGCAGAAGACTGCTCAGGGGGAATCGCTCAAATCGTAAAATCCCAAGACTCGGATTTTAGAGGAAACGGCAGAGGAGGGAAAGCCGGCCCCATTTGAGCGCATGCAGCGCACTGGCCGGCTGCGTCCGCCGATCCTACTCGTGATAGAACGCCAAACTCGCGAAGCTGACGCAGGCGGTGCCGTCCAATTCGACGGCCTGGTCGTAGCGCAGCAGCTCGCCCCGGCTGGGCCGCATGACTTGCAGCATGGTGTAGGTGGGCGACAGGCCGCAGATACGATCGCGGTCGCACTGAAGCGCGACGTGCTCGAAAAACCCGTCGGCATCGGCCCGGCAAGCGGCGGCAAGCAGTTGCCGGTCGTCTTCAGCTTGTTCCTGCAGCCGCTCTTTGTCGAGTACTGCCCAATCGCCAAAGCGCTGGCCGATGTGGGCCAGGTCGCCTCCGCTGATGTAGCAGATCTTGCCCGAGTATTCCGCGGCAGCCTGCTGCATGGCCGAGACGAACGCCGAGACTTCCGGCGACGCGGCCGGAGACACATTCCCCTTGACGAACTCGTGGAACGAGCCAGTCAGCACCGGCACAATTTTGAACGGCCGCCGGTCGGCCAGCAGGTATTGCAGAAAGACGACCTGAAACTCGATCGAATGTTCCTGCCGGTGGGCCAGTTCGTCGGCGAACAGGTTGACTTCGCGACCACCCGGCATGGCCGATAACCCTGAGGCCAGCTTGGATACGAACGTCCGGTCGGTCTCGACCGTTCCCAGCGGCGTTGCGAAATGCTTGCGCGTCAGCGAAAACAGGCTTCGCATCGGGCTGTGAGCCGTGCCGAAGATGACGAACAAGTCGGCGTCACTATGATCGATGATTTTTTTGTAGGCCTGGGCAAAAGCGGGTCCACCGCGCGCGAAGTCGATGTGGGGGCTCAAGACGCCGCACAGCCTTCCGGCTGGCGCGTCGCCATTCGGCTCGGCCGCAGCGATCGCCCCCTCGGCGCCGCTGAACAGCGACGCCAGCTCTAGTCGCAAAATTCCCGGCTCAGCGGAATACGCGCCGCCGGCGTGCGCGGCGGGGCGTACCTTGCTGTTCAAATAACCCT
This sequence comes from uncultured Planctomycetia bacterium, assembly GCA_963801675.1. Lineage (GTDB taxonomy): Bacteria > Planctomycetota > Planctomycetia > Pirellulales > PALSA-1355 > PALSA-1355. The sequence goes on along the minus strand of CAWDFN010000001.1, from coordinate 3,089,362 downwards.
CGATTTCTCGCTTCCAGCGGGCTCGAAAACGGTCCGTGTCGAGAAAATAGCGGTGATCCAATTCGCTCACGACGCTTTCGACGTCGGCCAGTGCCACCGGGCGGCCGATCTGCCGCTCAAGTGCGTCCCGCATGTCAGCCAACGTACGAGTGCCGTCCATCAACGAGGCGAGCGTGGCCGCCTCGTACGGCAGCACGACCGGCGATGAGAATCCCTCCGGATCGCGCAGCGCAAACACCACCGCGCCGTCTCCCTGGCCCACGGGAAAGCTCTCGACGGGTCGCAATTTTGGCTGCTTCGGAATCGCCATCAGAAATAACTCGCTGCCGTCCTCGCCACACTAACCCGACGCGCAAGCGAGGGTTCTTCGTCCCCTGCAACTTTCAAATCCGGATAAAGATCTTCTGCCGATAAAGCCAATAGCAAACCAACCACATGAACAGTAGCGTCCAAGCGCTGATCAGGAACGGCTCGAATGCCTTGTCGACGACTTCCTTGCCGTCGACGACCGTTTTCGAGTTGAGGAACTCGAAAATCTGCCGGCCAAAGTGGGTTGTCAGAGTGCGCTGGACCCAGCCTGGTATCAGCTCGGCCATGCAGTACATCGTGATCGAGTTCATGCCGACCACGACCAAGGGAAACGTCCAGCGGCGGAACTTGAGCATGTCGACCACGCCGTAGAACGCCGCCAGGATCAGACAGGTCCAGCCCGTGCTGAACAGGGCCCAACTGGGCGTCCAAATGCGTTTGACGATCGGGCAGACGCCGGTTAACTCCAACATTTCTCCGGCCGCCAGACCGACCCCGCCGGCGATCACCAGCAGCCAGAACTTTTGCCGGTCCGTGCGCGGACTGCGCAGCAACTCGCCCGACAGCAGCCCGAAAATCATCGTGGCCAGCGACGGAATGAAACTCAGCGTCAGGTAGCCGCCACCGTTGTAGACGAACTCCTGCTTGCGCGGAAAGAGATTCAAGAACCACTGATCAAAGGCAGCCGCCGCGTTGCTGTTTTTGTCCCAATGGGCGGCAATGCCTTCGGGATGCGGCCAGTCGCCCCCCGCGCCCGCCCTAGCCCAATCGAAGTCGGGCCCAGGCAGCGGATACTGATAGAAGTAATACCAGTAGCCCCCCAGGATCGCGACTGCCGCCAGGAACTGGAACCACATCGGACGTCCCCACAGCAGGAACAAGAACGTGTAACCCAAGCCGATCTGCGTCAGCACGTCCTCGAACGTGAAATTGGTCTGCGAGCGCCCGAATCCATCGGAGCGCAGGAAGATGCCCAGGGCGATCAGCACCACCGACCGCACCACCGCATGATAAAGCATGCGGCCGTACGATTGCCCGTGGGCCTTGCGCAAGCGCACGAGTAGGCCATCGACACGCCGACCATGAACATGAACGACGGCTGAATCAAGTCCCACAGCGCGCAGCCGACCCAAGGAACGTGCTCGAACTGATAGCCGACGATCTGCCAGAAACGGCTGTCGGGAAACTTCTGCGCCACGCGGTGCAGCGCCAACCCGCCCGAGGCCATCGCCAGCATGGTCAGCCCGCGATACGCGTCGAGCGAGACCAGCCGGTCGGGCAGCGGAGCCGGTGCGACTTCCGTACTCATGGGGAGCTACCGTAAAGATCGTTGCGCGCGACGCCGCCTCAGGCGAGGCCTTCCTTGATATCTGCGATATCCTCGTCCATGCCGGAGTGCTTCAAGTTGAGCTGCTCAGGGCCGCTGATTCCCAGACCGATCTTAATGCCGTGCCGCAGGAACGGGTTTTCCCACACCGAGAACTTTTGCAAACGGCGCTCCGTGCCGTAGCGCTTGAGCACAGCCACGCCCGTGGCGTCGGCCGCAATGCGGTCGCGACTGGCGACGATCAATTTCGGGTCGACCGTGTCGCCGTGCGATGGCCCGCCAAACACAAAGCTCTTGGTGCCGTCCAGGATATTCAGCGCAGGCGTAATGCCCAGATTCAACTCGGCGACGCGATTGACCAGGGGCGAGACTTCCTCGATGTCTTCCTTGCGTCCCTCGGGTCCCAGGCGACGTCGGCTGCCGGACGATTTCTGATCCATCAGATTGCTGGTCCCCTTGAAGGCGGTGTGAAACTCGCGCCGCGTGCGATGATGGCTCATCCCGACGAAAGCCTTCATCGACATCGTGAACCAGGCCTGGAAGTGCGTTTTGATGACCGGCACGTTAATTACGTGGTCGACCGCGAACAGCAGCTCGGCCAGCTCGAAGCCGTTGGGCCAGTGCTCGGCCTTCTCGGGCTTGATCCGGCGCCACATCTCGGTGTCTTTGCGGCCCAGCAGTTCCAATTCTGCCGCGCAATCTTCCAAGCCGACCGCCACGACCGGCGCCTTGCAGTCACTAATAGCCTGGTTCACCGCGTCCAACTGTCCGACCTTCTGCATCACGTCGAGCGTCTTGGGCGTGGTCGTGACGAACAGCGGCGAAAAGCTGCGATCGGCGACGATGATCCGCTTCGGTCCGCGCTCCGAGACCAGCTTGATCACCGCGTACAACACCTCGGGACTGGTGGTGGTCGGATTGGGGACCGCGCCGGTGACGTTCGGCTTGATGAGCACCGTCTGGCCGGCCTTGATGAACTCCATCCCGCCCGCCAGTTCAACCGCCTTGCGGACCGCGTCTTCCATGTTCGAGGCCCGGGCAATGCCGACGTCGGCCGATGCGGCGCCGGGGGGCTTTTCGTCGCCCAGCACGAGCTTCGGCAAAATCAATTGGCTCGACACGCCGGCGGCCAGCGAAACGCCCCCCGCCTGGCGAAGAAAATGCCGGCGGTGCGGACAAGGTCGGGAAACCATCATGGGTAGTCCTCACGAGCGCGAAACGGTCAGAATTTGCGACGCCTGCATCAAAAAGCCCGCTCTCGCAACCGGGCTTCACTCACTTGATTGTAACCACTTCTCCAGGCCGCTGCGAAGTGCACCGGCCCGCTTATTCAACGCGGCGGCCTTTTCGGCCGAAACCTCCTTGGAAGCATGGATAACCTGCATCGTGTCGGACCGCAACTTGTCGACGTCCTTGCGAAGCGCCTCGGGCACAGGGTTCTCGGTTTTGGCGATGTTCTTTTTGTGCACCTTCCGCAGCGAATCCCACAGCCGGTCATTCTCTTTGACGACGCTGGACAGGTTGGGAAATGTTTTGTCGGGCTTGTCGTGGCAGTCGCCACACATGGCCGCCAGCTTGAAGTCGGCCGGCGGGTTGCCGATGTCGTGGTTGCCGTGGCAATCAAAACACATCGGATACTCGGTGTTGATCTTCTTGCTGAAATCCCAGCCGTGCGGACCGGCGGACAGCGTCTTGGCCTCGTCGGTGTGGCAGGTGCTGCAACCCTCGATGTGCGCGCTCTTTTTCGTGCCGATAAAGCCGAACTCGCCTTCGTGGGCCTTGACGTCGTCGCGGGTGTTGCCGCCGTGGCAGTCGTAGCAGGTCATCTCGTTGAGGTCATGCACGCTGCGCACGAAGTTGACCACCGCCGCCGTCAGCTCGCGCCCAGCCGTCAAATGGCAAGCGGCGCAGTTCGACCCCACCAGCGGCAGCGGGTGCCCCTCGGGCCAGGTGTCGGGCTTGACGAGCGTCTTGCGCACCGGCTCGCCCTGCGGCTTGGCCGCGGCCTCAGATTTGGCCTTCGTCGGGGGTCTCGCCGGCGGCTTTTTTTCGTCGGCCGACATCGACCCGGCCAGCAACAGAAAGCACGCCAGCACCGCCGTCGAACAGACTAGCGGCAGATACTCGAGCCAAAGCATTCGCGTTGTACGGCTCAATCCCAGACCCCTTCCGGAACCGGCTTGGCTTCCACGACTTCGACGGTCACTCGGTCGGGGGCTTGCACCAGGAAACTTTTCATCTTGTATTGCGGCCGCTCGGTGATGGGCTCGATGATCTCGACGCCGGCCGCCTTCATCCGCTCGAACACCGGGCCGATGTCGCGATACGAAAATGCGATCCGGTCGATCGGCCGGTCCTTTGTCGGCTGAATGTCCTTCAGAGGCTCGTCGCGCCACCAGGGCGGAGCCGGCGACACGTCGGGCTTGCCGAAGAAAATCATCGAAACATTGTCGGCCTGGATGAAGTTGATCCAAATGCCCGCCAGCGTCGACATGTCGCCCGCAGGTTTCTTCACCATTGGCCGGCTCGGCTTCAGGCCCAGATGCTTGGCGTACCAGCCGACCGTCTCGTTGACGTCGGTGCAAAAAAAGTGCACGTGGGCAAAGCGGTGATGGCCCATCGTGTTGATCTCGATCAACTCCTTATCGGGCCCGCTGATGTACATGTAAAAGTTGTCGGGGCCGGGCAGCAGCGACAGCGGCGTGTGGATGTCGACGTTGTGCGTCTTCCACCATTCGTATTCATTCTTGACGTCGACGCCTCCCCAACCGATGTGCCAGATGCCCGTGTTCAGCTTGCTTTCGGCCGGCTTGTCGACCTTATTGAACAGCAAGAACGACTTCTCGGTGAACGCCGCGTCCGACACCCCGCGAAATTTGATCGGCGTGGCTCCGAACACGCGGCGATAGAACTGGATCGACTTGGGTGGATCGACCACGTTGAGCATGACGTGATGAAAGTGCGCCGGCTCGACGTCTTGAGCCGCCACGCGTGGCACTTGCCAACCCAGAACCAACATCGCTCCGACCGCCAGCGAATAGCGACACATGCGGTTCATCCACGGATCTCCCGAGTTGCTTGCTTCCCCATCTACGTGCCCACGCGGGCTCGCGTGACCGCCGGGCCTAATATACTCGCCGACCTGGGCCAACGCACGACGGGCCCAACAATCGGCCCGGGACCCGAGGATGGCGGTGCGATGCCGCGAAAAACATGGACTTCCGCTCCGCCAGTCAGTACGCTGACTAGTTGGGCGCCCAAGGCGTGCCGCGGGGGGCGACCGCTTGCTTGCCTGGGCTGCTTTTTGTTGCTAAAAACGGGTGCCTTCCCGCCCTTTTTCCCACCGAATCCACGCTGGCAACCTTTTTGCAGGGCATCGAGATGATCGCACGCCGCCTCCTGGCTGGCTTCATCCTGGCGAATTGCTCAGTCGCCGCGCCCCAATCGCTGTTGGCCGCGGAACCGGCACCCCAGTCGGCAGGCCCGGCGGTCGGCCAGCAGGTCGAGCACTTCGAAAAGCAGGTCCGCCCGCTGCTGGCGGCCAAATGCTGGAAGTGCCACGGCACCGAGAAACAAAAGGCCAGCCTGCGGCTGGACTCGGCCTCGGGCGTGGCCGCCGGCGGCGATTCGGGCCCGGCGGTCGTGCCGGGCGATCCCGAGCACAGCCCGATGATCGTGGCCATTCGCTACGCCGACGACCCCAAAATGCCCCCGGACGGCAAATTGAGCGACTCCGAAATTGCCACGCTCACCACCTGGGTCAAGGACGGCGCCGCCTGGCCCAAGTATCCCGAATCGCAAGAATCGTCCGGCGATGAAGCCGCGGCGGCCGCGCTGGCCAAATCGCCGCCCGCCGATGGCCCCGATCCGCTGTGGGCTTTTCGCCCCATGTCCAACGCACCGCCGCCGGAAGCGAATCCTGCGCATGGATCGCAGTCGACCGTCGACCGTTTTCTGATGGCCCGCTTGGACGAGCTCGGCTTGTCGAGCGCGCCGCCGGCCGACCGGCGCACGCTCATCCGCCGGGCCTATCTCGACCTGGTTGGTCTGCCGCCGCCGCCCGAAGAAGTACAAAACTTCGTCAACGATCCGGCCACCGACGCGTTCGCAAAACTGGTCGACAAGCTGTTGGCATCGAGCGAATACGGCGAGCGCTGGGCCCGGCACTGGTTGGACGTGGCCCGCTATGCCGACAGCGGCGGCTACGAAACCGACATGTACTTTCGCAACGCCTGGCGCTATCGCGACTACGTCGTCAAAAGCCTCAACGACGACAAGCCCTACAACCGCTTTGTGCAGGAGCAGATCGCCGGCGACGAGCTTTGGCCCGACGATCTGGCACTCGACGGCAGCTACGTCATGCCGAAAGCGAAGATCGAGCATCTCGAAGCCCGCGTCGGCACTGGGCTGTACGCCCTGGGCACGCAAATCCACGAATCGAACATGGACGGCAAGAAGCTCGACTACGAGCGGTTGACCGATTGGGCCGACACCACTGGTAGCGTTTTTTTGGGCCTGACGCTGGGCTGCGCCCGCTGCCACGACCACAAGTTCGATCCGATCTCGCAGCGAGACTACTACGGCCTGCAAGCCGTGTTTGCCGGCAGCAAGGAAGTCGAAATGCCGCTGATCAACGGCATGCAGATCGCCGACTTCAAACAACACTATCCGCGCATCGTGGCCATCGACGAAGCCCGCCGCGCCTACCGGCTGTTCGAGCAGAAAGTCAAAGGCCGCAAGCTCACCGCCGAGGAGGAGCAGGAAAAGCACGCGCTGCGCGACAAGATCGCCTCGCTCGTGCTTGAGCTGCCCGAAAACGGGGCTTCCACGCCCAACGATCGCTTTGACGGGCTGATGGAGGTTCCCACCGCCTCGGTGCTAGGCCACGTCGATGCGGCCCTGGTGAGCGAAGTTCACATTCTCAATCGCGGCGACCTCGACCGACCAAAGCGAAAAGCCTCGCCTGAAATCCCGGCGATTCTTCGCGCGGCGACCGGCTATCGCGAACCCTTGGGCGGGCCGCTCACCAGCCGCAAGCAGCTGGCGCTGTGGCTCACCAGCGGCGAGCATCCGCTCACGTCGCGGGTGATGGTCAATCGCATCTGGCAATGGCACTTTGGCGCAGGACTGGTGGCCACGCCCAACGATTTCGGCAAGATGGGTCTGCCCCCCAGTCATCCGGCACTGCTCGATTGGCTGGCCCGGCAGTTCGTCGAGCACGGCTGGAGCATCAAGCACGTGCACCGCTTGATCATACTCAGCGAGGCCTATCAGCGATCGAGCGCCTACCACGATCCAAAAAACCTGGCCGTTGACGCCGACAATCGCTATCTGTGGCGGATGAATCGCCGCCGGCTGGAAGCCGAGGCCCTGTGGGATTTCGTCCATGCGACCGCCGGCACGTTGACGCAGAAGCTGGGCGGACGGCCGGTCGTGCCGGCTCTGGCCGACGACGAAATCTCGGCACTGCGCGAGCCGTGGCAATGGACCGTCTCGGCCGACCCGAAGGAGCACACCCGGCGCGGGCTCTACATCCTCGTGCGCCGAAACTTCCGCTTTCCGATGTTCGAGGTCTTCGACAGCCCGGTCAATTCCGTCAGCAGTCCACGTCGCGACGTCACGATTGTGGCCCCGCAAACGTTGTGGTCGCTCAACAATCGCCGCGCGTTTCGCCAGGCGCAGCAGTTCGCCGGCCGGCTGGTCCGCGAGGCCGGGCGCGAGTTGCCGGCGTGCGTGGATCGTGCCTGGGCGGTGGCGTTAGGTCGGCCTCCAAGCGATACGGAGAAATCGGAAGCCTTGCAGCTAATTGAAACGCTCTCCGCCAGCAGCGCGTCGGCGGCGCCGTTGGAAGACCCGCCAGCCGAGTTGGCCAAACTCCCGCCCGAGCGGGCCGCGGCGCTGGCGAAACTGTGCCTGGCGATTTTCAATCTCAACGAGTTCATGTTTATCGATTAGTACGCCATTCAGAATGTCGCTGCCGAATGGTGCCACTGGCGTCTCGCCAGTGAATGAGCAGCGAGCACTGGCAATATGCCAGTGGCACCCGAAAGGACATTCTGCCAGAAGTGCCAGTCACCGCGCTCGACGAGGGAGTTAGCAGCCATGAAATCAACCTGCTGCCACCGGCATGAAGTCGCGCTCACGCGCCGCGAGGCCCTGGTGCGCGCCGGCAACGGGCTGGGGGCGATGGCGCTTGCACATCTACTGTCGCAGGACGGCGCGCTGGCCGCCACCAACGTTGGCGGTGCCGCCGGTGCGACCGCCAATCCGCTTTCGCCCAAGCAGCCGCACTTCGCCGCCAAGGCTCGCTGCGTGATTTCGCTATTCATGCAAGGCGGTCCGGCCCAGATGGATTCGTTCGATCCCAAGCCCGAGCTGCAAAAACTCGACGGCAAGCCGCTGCCCGCCAGCTTCAAATCGGACGATTTGAAGCTGCAATTCATGTCGGCCGCCGGCTCCTCCCTGATGGGCTCGCCGTTCGCGTTCCAAAAGCACGGCGAGTCGGGCTTGGAAATTTCGGACTTGCTGCCCAACATCGCGCGTTTTGCCGACGACCTGGCCGTGATCCGCTCCTGCTACCACGAATCGTTCATCCACGGACCGGCTTTGAGCCTGATGCACTCGGGCAATCTGCTGTTGGGACATCCCAGCGTCGGCAGTTGGGTGGTCTCGGGCCTGGGCTGCGAAAGCGATAACCTGCCGGCTTTCATGGTCATGACCGACGGCGTGATCCGCGGTAGCAGCAGTGCCTACAGCTCGGGTTTTCTGCCAGCCGTGTACCAGGGAACGCTGATCCGCACCGAGGGGGCCGCGATCCAGAATCTCGCGCCCCACCGCAAATCACTCCGCCCCAGCAGCGCGCCTTGCTGGACCAGGTTGGCAAATGGAACCAGGAGCACCTGGCGAGCCGCGCCGACGACTCGAACCTGGCGGCGCGCATCGCCAACTACGAATTGGCGTTCCGCATGCAAGCCGCCGCGCCCGACCTGATCAATCTGTCGCAAGAGCCGCAAGCCATCCAGGAAATGTACGGCGTCGATAAGGAGCCGACTGCGCGCTTCGGCCGCATGTGCCTGTTGGCCCGGCGCATGGTCGAGCGCGGCGTGCGGTTCGTCGAGCTGTACTCGAACGATTGGGACGGCCACGGCGACTGCGCCGGCAATCATCGCGGCAACGCCGACAAGACCGACAAGCCGATCGCGGCACTCCTGGCCGATCTGAAGCAGCGGGGACTATTGGACAGCACGCTGGTATTGTGGGCCGGCGAATTCGGACGTACCCCAGTGATGCAAGGCAACAAGGGGCGCGACCACAATCCCTACGGCTTCACCGCCTGGTTGGCCGGCGGCGGCATTCGAGGAGGCAAAGCGATCGGCGCCACCGATGAATTGGGATTCCGCGCCGTCGAAGACAAAGTCCACGCCCACGACCTGCACGCTACTATGCTCACTCTGCTGGGCCTGGACCACGAAAAGCTGACCTACCTGTTCGAAGGCCGCCAGCGCCGCCTGACCGACGTCGGCGGGCAGAACAACCTGGCCTCGCGGCTGACGCGAGCCTGATTCTGAATTATCGGGGCGTGCGTCAGTGCGGCGTATTCAGAGCATTGAGGGCCAGCATCTGCAACAGGGCTTCACTCAATGAGCTCAGGTCCGGAAATCCGCCGAACACGTCCTGCGGGTCGCTGAGCGTCCATGTCGTGATCGATGGCGAACTTGCGGCGGGCGCTGACGGCTGAGGTTGAGTCTGAGGTTGCGACGCCGGCGCCGGGGGAGCCGCAGGCGGCGGCGGAGCACCGTAGCTCGTGCCCCAGGTAATAGCCCCACCCAAAATTTGCAGGGGCGCGGGCGGCGGTAGCGGAGGTGGAATAACCCCAAAGTCCGCAGTCAGGGTAAACGTCGAGTCGGCCAAGATCGTGCCGGCCAACAAGTGGCCGTTGACGTCACCAATGTAGGCTTGGAGGCGATGAGCCCCCTTGGACACCACGTACAAGCCGCCGTCGTTGAAATTGCTGAACGGCGCGCCGCTGTCCAGCGTGAAGTAGACTTTGGATCCGGCAGGCAGCGAGCCGATGACGTTGTAGCGGATCCGCAGCGGCGGAGTGCCGCCGATCACCGCGCCGTCCCAAGGCGTGACCAGCACGACTCGTGGCGTGACGGCCGAGGCGGCGGGCAGTGCAGACACAAGTCCGTTGATATCGGCACGCGTCGTCGCCGACAGTGGTGCCGGCCTGCCGGCCACGGCTATCTTGAACTGCGAATAGGTTTGGTAATTCGTCAAGCCTGCTTGCGGAGCGCCGATCAAGTCGTTCTCTCCGCCTGATAATGCGGCGTCGACGGTTTTTGGCACCACAAAGGTGCTCAGCTGCTGGCGGTAGTAGACTTGAAAGTCATCGCCCGGAATCTGGTTGTAAGAGTAGACGCGCACCACACTGAGCTGCGTCAAATTGGGAACGTCTTCGTTTTGGGTCGCGAATTGCATTTGGATGTTCGCCGGAGGATCATAAGTACCCGGCGCCGGATTACCGGGCAAGTTGCGATTCAGGCCAAACAGCACGTTGCGCACAATCAGCGAGTTCCCGTTGCCGGGACGATTATCGAGCGCGGGAAACACGGCGATGTTGATGTAGTTCTTCAGCACCGAGTTCTCGATGATCGTGGGCTCCTCAACTCCGGCCTGGCTGGCATCATTTTGCGGCGCCAAGATGCCGTTGCGCACTCCTTCGATGCGCGCGTTGCGGATGACGAGATCTCGGTTCTCATACTTCAGCAGCAGAACGCCGAGCGATCCTTCATCGGGGCGATCCTGCGCGGCCTGATCGCCGAGGATCAGCAAATGGTCCAATGTGAGGTGCGAGGTATGGTATGCGTCGACGCCGGCCGACCAGATGTTCCAGAGGCGCAGGTTGTCGATGATCGTCTCCGGCTGATTGGGCGCCAGATTGTCGCCCGAAACGTATGCAATCCAGGCCCCGTACGTGCTCATTCCATATGCTTCGTTATTCTGAAACAGATTGCTCGGGTTGAGGGCGCTCACGATGGTCTGCGCCGAATTCTCCATGTCGGCGCCGCGAAACTTGGGCAGCGTCACGGTGGGATCGGGATGGTAGCCGTCGATCACGAAGCCCGCGTAGGTGCTGTCGGCCGCCACATTGCCCGCCACCAGATTGCCACCCCGGCGAAACCAGAATCCCGAACCGCCGCGGGCATAATCCTCGTCCGAGGCGCTGTAATTGCCGTCGTTTCGTGTACCGAGGATGTGGATCGTAATGTTGTCGCGAAACTCATTGTTGATTTCCGAGCCCTCGGCCGTCACGAAGCCCGCCTTGCGCATCGTAAATCACGTTGTCCTTCAGCAGACCATAACTCGAATCGTAGAGGGCCACCGCCCACTTCATCGACCGTTCGACCGTGTTGCCCACGAACTGGAATTGATAACCGGTATTGGCCGCGTTCACCGGCCCCGCCAGGTCATAGAAGTCGACGGCGGTACGACCCCTTTGGTTGGTGCCGACGTGCGTTACGTTGCCGGCGGCATCGAACGTGGTATTGTCCTCGTCGATCATGGCGTTTCCGCGCCCGAGGTCGTCAAACGCCGCGTATTCGATGTCGACGTTGGCGCGTGCCGTGAAGTAAGTGTGGCCGCGCGTGCCTTGCGGATTTTCGGAGCGAATGACCACGTTGCGGCTCAACAGCGCGACGTGAGGCAATAGTTCGAGTCCGCCGGCCGAATTACGCGCTCCCAAGTGATTGAATTGCAACGGAGCGGTCAAGTAGACCCGGTTTCCCTGGATGTGGTCGATCGTCACGGTTTCCCATTGCGGCGGCACCTGGTTGGCCTTGAACTTCCAATCCTGGCTCGAAACCACCTGCCGCGAGTCGGGCAGCACCAGCTTGTCGCCAGGTTTCCACCCCGCAAACGTGTCGGCCAGCAGCAGACTCGTATCGCCGACCCTCGGTTCCGCCGCGAGCCGATCCCAGGTTTCCGCCCGCGACGAGCCGCGGATCGAGACGGTCCCCATGACGATCAGCCCGGTGCCGAATTGTTCCGGATCGCTCGTCAGGTTGAGCGGTCGATCGGCGATTACCAGTTCCGCCTTGACCGACGCGGCCACGGGACTGGCCGCCGTGCCGATTTGCAGAACTCCCGTCGGCATCACCATCACGTTGCCCACGGTCATGCGCGTGTTGACCGTCGTGGAGAACGTCAGCCGTCCGCTGATCTCTAGTCCATCCAGCCGGACGTTACTGACGGTCGAATAACCGACCGCGGTCGAAGCCGAGATGGACACCCGGTCGTTATCCTTCGGCACGCTGCCCGTGGACCAGGTTTTGGGATCGGACCAGAGTCCGCTGCGAACGCTCGTGACGGTCGGGTGCGCGACAAAACGTGGAATCGTCTCGTCTCCGACAATGACCTTCGAATCGGTCACCGTGATGTGGCCCGGGTACGAGATGCTTGTCAGCGGCGTCGCCACCAGGCCCGAAGGAACTGCATCACTTGCCGGGGTATCCATCGTCGCACTCAGCACGATGCGAGGTTCCAGAGCCTCGCACTGGCAACGATACTTTTGTTTCTTGGTGCTGCGTGTTGAGATGGAACGGGAACCCCAAAGCATAGTAACTCCCTCCTGGTGTGAATCTTTAGGTGGAATCCGCCCCTGGCGAGATGTGGGCGGAAAGGCGAGCGCAGGCAAGTCGTGGGCGCGTCGCGGTCGATGGCGAAATGAAGAACTCGACCCGCTATTGCGGCAGGCCGAGCCGTGGCATCAGCATTTAGCGTTTTCGCCTGATGAAGTACCCCACCCATCGCCGCCGGCACGAACTCTCGATGTGCGGCACGACGAAGGCGAACCCGTAAAAGAAGGGCCGCGATGGTATTGTGGACTTTTTGCTTGGCATGTCAACAACTCTAGTTGTGTAAAGCACATTAGCCAATAGATGGGTTCGTCGAATCGCTTTCAAATCGGACCTGAAGGGCTTTGCCCGTCGGCCGCCCGGTTGGGGTCTACCTCGCCCGTCAGGCCAGGGGCGGCAAGACGTCGGGCTCGACCTGATAGCCTTCGGCCAGCGTGTTGGTCAGATTGAACAGGCTGGCAATGGCCAGGACTTCGCCGAGCGTTTCGGTGGACACTCCAAGTTTCGCCAGCGCCGCGGTGTGGGAATTGACGCAATACGAGCAGCCGTTGGTCGCCGAAACGGCCAGCGCGATGATTTCGCGCGTGGCCGGATCCAGGCCCGAGCTGCGACCCGCCGCTTCGGGATGCATGAGCGTTTTCAGAGTGGTCCAAACCAACTCGAGCTGGACCGGCTGGGTGGCCAGCACCCGCCACAAGTTCGGCACGAACTCAATGTTCTTGGTCCGCTTGATGTCGGCAAAGATTTCCGCGACTCGACCTCGGGCGTCCTGTTCGGACACGGGTCGGACCGTCGCGATGCGGCGCTCGTCCATCTCGATCTTCTCCTGGCACAAACTCGTTCGCGGCCGTTCTCGGTATTGCGCCTCAATAAAAGGCAAGTGCCCGGCCCGGCCCGCCGTGGCAACCGCGAATCTTGAGTGCGGCGAACATGAAATAGGTCTCTTTCGGCAGTTTGCCGAGTCCGGTCACTAACTCTACGCCGACCATGCCTTTGCTGCCCAGGGCCCAATAGGTCATGATCGCTCGCTTCGCGTCGGTTCCGCCCAGGGTCGGCGAGTCGGTCGCCACACAGCGAATGCCTTTTTCGGCCAGATACACGATCGCCGCGGGACCCGGGGCCGGCCAGCCTTCGCGTTTGCCATCCAACGGCTCAGCCATGAAGGCCAGGCCGCGCGGCAGCGGCTTGAAGTTCGCGTCGCTATAGCCACTGTGAAACACCACGATCTCGCCAGCTTTCAAATCGCCATGCTGCTTTTCGTGCTGTTGAATGTCTGCCACGGTGATCTCGGGCGATTGCGGCCAACTGCTCGCATTAGTGGTGCCGACGCGGTGCTTCACGTCGACGACGCGCGACCAACCGCAGGTCTGCTCGAGCGGCACCTCTTCGGTAGTTACGTCGCTCGTGCCGCGCGGGCCGTATTTCTGTTCGTACTCGGCCAGCCAGGCTTGCACGTCGGGCGCGTAATTGTGATTGTCGAAACCCTCCGGTGGCAGCGCGTAGGCGGGCGGAACCAGGTGCGTGCCGGCATGCGCGTCGAGCATGTGCGTAACGTGAAACGTGCCCAGGTTGGCGGCAAAGAACAGCGGAACCTTGAGGTAGGGCTGGCGATGATTGCCGGCGCCTCGCCCGGGCCACGTTACCGGCAACTCGGTCGACAAAACCACCGACAGATCGGCCACCTGCTTGTTGCGGGCCGACAGAATCAGCCGCCGGGCCAGCGGATCACCCACGACCGCCAGCGCCCGACACTCGCTGTACGCGCCGTCCGCATGTTTGGGAGCCAACATGCAATAGAAGGCGCCCGTCACGGGGAGCTGCCCCAGGCCGGTCGCTGATTCGGTCCAGATCATGCCGTATTTGAGGCCGGCCAGGTGCGTCGGCTCGGCCAGGTCCGGCAGCGGCCCCATGCTGGCGCTGTCGGTGCCAAGCGTCATGACTTTCCGGCTGGCCAGATACTCCATGCAATCGGGATCCGGGTCGGGCCAGGCCGGGGCCTTGCCCTCGACCGGGTCGGCGCAGAACCGCCGCCCCTCGATCAACGGCCGGTAGTACTTGTCGGTGTAGCCGCTGTGAAACAACACGACGTCGCCGCTCGTCAGCGGACGGTGCTGCTGCTCCCAACTGGCGATCCGCTGACGCTTGATGAGCTCGCTGCGGCCGGGCGTTTTTCCTTCCAACAGATCGCGGCAATCGACCACGCAGGCTTCGCCGCCGAATTGCCAGGCTGGCACCTTGTCGGTGTACAGCCGGCCGTATGGTCCGGCGTTGGGCAAGTTCGTCGTCGGGTTCGGAATGGAGTGCGGCGGCACGTCCAGCTGCGTGCCGGTATTGCCGTCGATGGTCAGGATGTCGCTGTTGTAGGCGCTCTGCGGTCCGATTCGCAGATAGTGATTGATGTGAAACGGCGCGAAGCCGGCCGCCGGCCAGGTGCAAGGCAGCTCGGGTGCCACCATCAACGACAAGTCGATGATCCGCGGCTCGGCGTCGGCGGCAACCGCACGGCCCACCAGAACCAGAAGCGCCGCGGCCAATGTCCAACTCCAAACAGTCCGACTCTGTGCAAGCTCCAGTCGACGCTGCGCTGTGCCCGACACGAGTCCCCATTGCGGTGCCGCCAAGGTCCACCTCCTTTTGCTGATGGTTGACAGCTATCCTACTGTCGGCGGATCACGCGTCAATCGCGCGACGGTGACCACACGTCGTTTAAAGACCTATCCGAGAACCGTTGGGGACTGTCCCGATTTTCCGGAGTCTTCGGAGAAAAATGGGACTGTCCCCTTCTCCTAGACGGTTCTCGGATAAATGCTCAGACGATTTGGGCCAGCGCGTCCCGAATACTCCGAAACACGCCTTTCCAATCGCCGGTGCGCTGTTGGCGAAACAGCCGCATCGTTGGATACCAGGGGCTGTCGGCACGCTCCAACAGCCAGCGCCAATCGGGGCAAAATGGCAGCGCGACCCACACCGGCACTCCCAATGCGCCGGCCAGGTGCGCGGCGCCGAGTCACAGGAAATCACCAGGTCGAGGTTGCGCACGATGGCGGCCGTGTCATAAAAGTCGCCCAACCGATCGCCCAGGTCGGTGATCGGCCAATCGCCGGCCGATTGGGCCAGCTGCTCGCGTCCCGGACCCATCTGCAGACTGTAAAGTCGGACGCCCCGGGTCTGGGCAATGCCCGCGAAACGCTCCAGAGGAATCGAGCGAAAGCGATCCGATGGGTTGCCCGGGCTGCCCTGCCAGGCAATTCCGATTTTGAACGGTCGCGCCTGACTCGCACGGTCGGCGTTCAACTCCTCATTCCAGCGGGCGAACGATTGCGCGTCGGCATACAAGTAGGGAATCTGGGCCGGTATGTTTTCGAGTGACGCGCCAAAAACGCCGGGCAAACTCAACAGCCCAACGTGCACGTCAAACGCCGGCAGGGACTGTCCCTTGGCGACCACGCCGTCGACGCCGGCCGCGGTAGCCAACAGGCGCGCGAGCGACGGCTGGCACTCGACGATGACCCGGCCGACCCGTTGCTTGACCCGTTCGGCGTAGCGGATGAACTGGATCGCGTCGCCGAGCCCCTGCTCGCAACGCAGCAAGAGGGTGCGGTTCGCCAGCGGCGAGCCGTCCCAGCGCGGCTGCGGCAGGGCCTCTTCCTGCTGGCCCTGGCGGCGGAATCGCCATTCGTACTCGGGCCAGCCTTCGGCGAATCGGCCCGCTAACAACAGCGTAACCGCGCGATTGAAGCGGGCGTCCACGTAATCGGTTTTTAGTTCCAGTGCTCGGCCGTAGCAGGCCAGCGCTTCGTCCAGCCTGTTCTGCCGCATCAGCACATAGGCCAAGTTATGATGCGCCTCGGCACGCTCGGGAGCTAGCGCTAGCGCGCGGTGATTGCAGGCCAGCGCTTCGTCCAGTTGGTTCGCAAGCAATAACGTGTACGCCAGATTCGAGTGTGCCTCGCGGTAGTCGGGCTGGCGCGCAATCGCACGTCGAAAGCACGCTTCGGCCTCATCCAGCCGACTTTGACGCAACAGGACGCTGCCCAGGTTGTTGTGCGCCACGACCAGCTCGGGCCTGAGCTGCAAGGCTTGCCGAAAGCAATCGGCAGCTTCAGCCAGCTTGTCCTGCTGCATCAAGACCAACCCCAGGTTATTGTATGCCTCGACGTCGGCGGGATCGCGCGTCAAGGTTTCCGCGTAGCAGATCGCCGCCTCGTCCAACCGGCCATGACTCATCAACGCTACGCCCAGGTTGTAGTACGTCTGCGCGCGGTTTTCCCGGGCGGCTTGCAGAATCGCCTGCCGATAAAGCTGTTCGGCCTCGTGCGTTTGCCCGGCGTCGCGACAGGCCTTGGCCCTTGCGAGTATTTCGGCAATCGTGGACATGGGGTATCAGACCAGGGTGGCCAACGCTTGTTCGATCTTGCCAAACACGCCTTCCCAGTCTCCGAAACGCTCCTGTCGAAACAATCGCATGGTCGGATACCAGGGGCAGTCGGCTCGCGCCAGCAGCCAGCGCCAATCGGGCGCGAAAGTCAGCGCGGTCCACACCGGCACTCCCAGGGCCCCGGCCAGGTGCGCCGGCGCCGAGTCGCAGGTGATCACCAGGTCGAGATTGCGCACAATGGCCGCCGTGTTGTAAAAGTCGCCCAGCCGATCGCTCAGGTCGACAATCGAACTACGATCGGCCAGCGCCGTCAATTGCTCGCGCCCGGCCCCCGCCTGCAAACTATAGAGTCGAACGCCGCGCGTCGCGGCAATCCCCGCGAAATGCTTCAGTGGAATCGAACGGATCCGATCCAACGGATGGGCCGGGTTACCCTGCCAGGCGATGCCGATTTTCAGCAGCCGCGGGTGGCTTGCAGCCTCGGCACCCAGTTCCTCCTTCCACTGCGCGAGCAACTCCGGGTCGGGAAAAAGATAGGGGACTTGAACCGGAATATTATCGAGCGACGTGCCAAAAATTCCCGGCAAGCTCAACAGCGGAATGTGCACGTCAAACGGGGGTAGCGGTTGCCCCTTGACGTGCACGCCATCCACGCCGGGGCAGCTCGCCAGCAGCCGCGCCAAGGATGCCACGCACTCGACGATCACACGGCCGCCCTGTCCCTTCACCAGTTCGGCGTAGCGGACGAATTGCATCGCGTCGCCCAGCCCCTGCTCGCTTCGCAACAAGATAGTGCGGCCGGCGAGCGGGGCGCCGGCCCAGCGCGGCCGTGACGCTGTTGGTTCCTCCTCTCCCGGCCGCCGGAATCGCCACTCGTACTCGGGCCAGGCTTCGGCAAATCGACCCATCAAAAAAAGCGTCGCCGCGTGATTCCAGTGGGCATCCGCATAATCGGGCTTCAACTCCAGAGCGCGCTCGAAGCCCCTCAACGCTTCGTGCAACTTGTTGTGGCGCATCAACAGGTAGGCTACGTTGTAATGCGCCATGTACTCGTCGGCCCGCAACTTCAAGGCCTCCCGATACCACGCCAGCGATTCGCCCAGCTCATCTCGCAACAGAAACACATAAGCCAGGTTCGAGTACGCCTGTGCAAAGCCGGCGTCGAGCGCGATAGCCCGTCGAAAGCAAGTCTCGGCTTCGTCCAACTTGCCTTGCGTCATCAGGGCATAGCCCAAATTGTCGTGCGCTTCTGGATCGTCGGGCTTCAGTTGCAGCAATTGTCGGTGGCAGGCGACCGCTTCGTCCAGTTCGTTCTGCTCTTCCAGGACAAAGCCCAGGTTGACAAGCGCGTTTAGATGGTCGGGTCTGAGCTGCAGGGCTTGTCGATAGCTAACGGCTGCCTCGTCGAGCCGACGCTGCTTCGCCAACAGTACGCCGATGTTGTATGCCAATTCCGCATCACGGGGATTCAGTTCGCGCGCCCTACGGTAAGCGGCCACGGCTTCGTCCAGCTTGTTCTGCTTCGCCAGCACGAAGGCCAGCCCGCGGTGCGACTCCGCGTCGTTGGGCGACCACTCCAAAGCCCGCCCGTGGCATTCATTCGCTTCGTCCAGCTTGCCTTGTTCCGCCAGCGCTATTCCCCGACAATTCTCGCTGGCCGTCCGCACGATTTGCAAATTCAGGCCGATCTCGACCGATTCCGGTTTCAGCCGATGGGCGGTTTCAAGGCTCGCAATCGCCTCGCTCAGCTTACCCTGCTGCACGTGCACGACCGCCAAGTGGTGATGTGCGTCAACATGCTCGGGCATCAGCCGCACCGCCTGCGTCAGGCTGGCCGCCGCGTCATCGAGCTTGCCCAAGCCCAAGCACACGGCGCCGAGCTGGAACAACGCCTCCGCGCAAGCCGGATCGGCCTCGATAACTTGCCGATAAAGAACTTCGGCGTCGAGTAGATTGCCAGCGCGATGACAGGCGGCGGCTTGGGCCAATAGGTCTGGGATATTAACCACCAGGGGTTTCCCCGCACTGTCGGGCGGTTCGCAGCAGTTGAGCCAACACTTGTTCGATGTTGCCAAACACGCCTTCCCAGTCTCCAAAACGCTCCTGCCGAAACAATCGCATGGTCGGATACCAGGGGCAGTCGCCTCGCGCCAGCAGCCAGCGCCAATCGGGCGCGAAGGTCAGCGCGGTCCACACCGGCACTCCCAGGGCCCCGGCCAGGTGTGCCGGCGCCGAGTCGCAGGTGATCACCAGGTCGAGGTTGCGCACGATGGCCGCCGTGTTGTAGAAGTCGCCCAGCCGATCGCCCAGGTCGACAATCGAACTGCGATCGGCCAGCGCCGTCAATTGCTCGCGCCCCGCCCCCGCCTGCAAACTGTAGACTTGAACTCCCGGCGTCGCGGCAATCCCCGCGAAATGCTTCAGTGGAATCGAACGGAAGCGATCCAACGGGTTGGCCGGGTTGCCTTGCCAGGCGATGCCGATTTTCAGCGGCCGCGGGTGGCTGGCAGCCTCGGCATCCAATTCCTCCTTCCACTGCGCAAGCAACTCAGCACCGGGGAAAAGATAGGGGACTTGAGCCGGAATACTATCGAGCGACGTGCCAAAAATTCCCGGCAAGCTCAACTGCGGAATGTGCACGTCGAAGCGCGGCGCCGGCTGCCCCTTCACGAGCACGCCGCTCACGGCCGGGCAACTCGCCAACAGCCGCGCCAAGGACGCCTCGCATTCGACGATCACACGCCCCCCTTGCCGCTTCACCAGCTCGGCGTAGCGGACGAATTGCATCGCGTCGCCCAGCCCTTGCTCGCTGCGCAACAAGATCGTGCGACCGGCAAGTGAATCGCCGGTCCAGCGCGGCTGCGGCAGGGTCGGCTCCTCCTGCCCCGGCCGCCGGAATCGCCACTCGTATTCGGCCCAAGCCTCGGCGAATCGGCCCGTCAAAAGCAGCGTCAGCGAATGGTTGAAATGCGCTTCGGCATAGTCCGCTTGCAGTTCCATCGCACGCTCGTATTCGGCCAATGCGTCGTCGAATTTGTGTTGTTCGACCAGTGCAAATGCCATGTTGAAATGC
This sequence comes from uncultured Planctomycetia bacterium, assembly GCA_963801675.1. Lineage (GTDB taxonomy): Bacteria > Planctomycetota > Planctomycetia > Pirellulales > PALSA-1355 > PALSA-1355. Next base: position 3,069,638 of record CAWDFN010000001.1, on the reverse strand, counting down.
GCCACGGCGTTCTCGGGCCGTAGCGTGAGGGCCCGCCGATAGCAAACCAGCGATTCGTCCAAATCGTGCAGCATCAGCAGCGTCAAAGCCAAATTGCCAAGTGCGTCGGTATAGTCGGGCTTCAGGGCCAGGGCCTGTCGATAACAGGCCGCCGCTTCGTGCAGCTTATCTTGCCTCATCAGGACGACGCCCAGGTTGTTATGCGCCTCGGCATAGTCGGGCTTGATTCGCAGGGCTTCTCGATGGCAGGCAAGCGCTTCGGCCCATTGGTTCTGCTCTTCCAGGATCGCGCCCAGGTTGTTGTGCGCCTCGGCAAAATCGGGATTGAGCGCCAGGGCTTGTCGGTACCAGGCCGCCGCTTCGTCGGGCTTCTTCAGCCTCATCGATAAAACGCCCAGGCTGTAGGTCACTTCCGCGTCATTCGGATTCAGCTCGAGCGCCCGGCGGTAGCCGGCCATCGCTTCGTCCAATTGATTTTGACTGGCAAGCACGAAGGCCAGGCCACGGTACGAGTCCGCGTCGTCGGGCAACAACACGCTGGCCCGACGATGGCAGGCCAGCGCCTCGTTCAGGTGGCCTTGCTCCGACAGCTGCCTCCCGCGACGGTTTTCTCGGCCGGCGCGCACGATCCGCAGGTTCCGGCTGATCTCGACCGAATTCGGCTTCAGCCGCTGGGCCGCTTCGAGGCTCGCGATGGCTTCGTCCAGCTTGCCCTCCTGGGCTTGCACGACCGCCAGCTGGTGAAAGGCATCGGCATGAGCGGGCATCAAGCGGACTGCCTGCGCCAAGCAGGCGGTAGCGTCGTCCAGTTTGCCCAGGCCGATGCACACGACGCCGAGATAGTACAGAACCTGGGCGCGCCCGGTTCGGCTTGCAGGACTTGCCGATAGAGCGGTTCGGCTTCGCGCAGTTGACCGGCGCGATGATAGGTGGTGGCTTGGGCTAATGTGTCGGCGATGTCATGCACAAGAGTCATCCCACGCCGTCGTCCGGCTCAGAGTAATTGAGTCAATGCTTGTTGCATGCCGCGAAACACGCCGTCCCAGTCGCGCGGCCGGCTTTGACGAAACAGCCGCATCGTCGGATACCAGGGACTATCCGCGCGGTCGAGCATCCACCGCCAGTCGGGCGAAAACGCCAACGCCACCCACACGCTCACCCCCAAGGCGCCGGCCAGGTGCACAATCGCCGTATCCGAGCTGATGACCAGATCGAGATTGCGCACGATGGCGGCCGTGTTGCAAAAGTCGCCCACCCGATCTCCCCAATCGATGATCGACCACCGGCCGGCCGACTCGGTTAATTGTTCGCGCCCGGGGCCCATTTGCAAACTGTACACGCACACGCCCGGCGTTTCGACGATGCCCGCGAAGTGCGCCAGCGGAATCGACCGCTGTCGATCGGAAAAGTACGTCGGGCTGCCTTGCCAGGCGATGCCAATCTTGAACCCTGGCGTCTGGCTCAACTCGCGGTGCCAGTAGGCGACCAACTCGGCGTCGGGATCGAGGTAGGGAATGTCGAGGGGTATGTCTTCGAGCTGGCTTGCGAGCATGCCCGGCAGGCTCAACAGCGGCAAGTGCACGTCGAAATGCGGCCACGGCTCCCCCCGCGTGACGACCTGGTCGACGCCCGGCGCCGTGGCCAGCAGGCGGGTCAACGCGGGCCGGCACTCGACGACCACGATGGCACCCTGCCGCTTGAGCAGCTCGGCGTAGCGTATGAACTGAATCGCGTCGCCCAAACCTTGTTCGGTTCTCAGCAGGATCGTGCGGCCTTGCAGCGGTTCGCCGGCCCATCGGGGCCGATCGAGCGTTTGCTCGGCCTTGCCGGCCATGCGAAACCGCCATTCGTATTCGCTCCATCCCTCGGCGAAGTGGCCGGATTGCAGTCGCAACAGCGCGCGACCGAATCGGGCTTCAACATAGTCGGGCTGCAACGCCAGTGCCGCGTCGTAAGCGGCGGCCACTTCGTCGAGCTTGTTTTGGCCCATCAGCGCAAAAGCCAGATTGTAATGAGCCACCGCACTGTCGGGCTGTATCGCGATGGCTCGGCGCTGGCACGTCACGGCTTCGTCGAGCTTGCCCTGGTGCCGCAAGGTATTGCCCAGATTCACCAGGGCCGGGACAAAATCGGGGCGTAACTCCAACGCCCGCGTGAAGCACGCCACCGCCTCTTCCAGCTTCTCCTGCTGTTTCAAGACGCCGCCGAGCAAGGCACGATATTCCGCGGAGTCGGGCCGCAACTCGAGGGCCCGCCGGTGGCAGGCCTCCGCTTCATCGACGTTTCCCAATTGGAACAGCGCGACGCCGAGGGCCGATTGCGCTTCGACAAAGTCGGGCCGAAGCCGCACCGCTTGTCGAAAACGGTCGACCGCGCTGGCGAATTTGGCTTGCCGCTGATCGATCAGTCCCAAGTTGTAGTGCGTCTCGGCGAAGTCGGGCGCCAATTGCAACGCGCGCCGGTAGCAATCTGCGGCTTCGTCCAGCTGACCCCGCTCGTCCAGCGCTCTGGCCTCGAGGTTGTGCTGGGCGACCATGGCGCTTCGCAAGTTGTTGGTGGCGTCCACCAGATCAGGCTGCAGCCGGATTGCACGTTGAAAGTTTTCGATCGCCTCGTCCAGTTGGCCCAGCCGCGCCAGCAATGCTCCCAGAAAGTTGTGGGCCACGGCGTGGTCGCCCTTCACCCGCAGCACTTGTCGCAAATTGGCGATCGCTTCCTCAGACTTGCCCAGGTCGTCGCACACCGCCGCAAGCAGAAAGTAGACGTCGGCATTGTCCGTCTTGGCGGCCAGAATCTGCCGATAGAGCTGCTCGGCCTCGCGCAGTTGGCCCGCGCGATGATGAGCCTTCGCCCGATCGAGTAATTCGGCGACGTCAACCACAAAAGTTTTCCCGCGTCAGCGACGTGCGATTCACAATTCGGATCCGAATTTCACCTGCCCAGCCGCTTTTCGAGCACGCCGATGGCTTCCTCGTAAACCTGCAACACGCGCTTGCGTTGCGCCGGGTCATCGAAGACGGCCTGCGCTTCGATCTTTCGCATGGCTGACTTCATTTCGTCAACCAGCCCAGCGGCCGTCGCGCCGTCGAACACCCCCTGGCCTGCCAGGTGCACGTAGATCGGGCTGGTGTGCGAAAAAATAGGGCCGTCGAACTCGTTGCGTGCCACCGGCTCCTGCAGTTGCGGATCGCCCGCCACCGGAGGCGGAGGCGTGCGCAGCGCCAGCCACGCCGGAGCGTCGATCGCCAGTCGCAAGTCCATCTCGGCAACGAAGTGCCCCCCCTCGGGCCGGCTGGCCGAAGTGCCGACCACCTGGCCGCCGCGCACCAGTTCGATCCGCTTGAAATCGCCGCGCCCGATCGCCCGGCCGCGAATCGCCACCTCGGCGGGCTGGCTCAGTTCCAACACGCTCCCCAGCGGCCGCCCGTCGACCGCGAATTCCAACAGCGGCCCGTTGGTGATCGTCGAGCGCCCGGCGGCCAGCAGGTCGAGCCACTCGGTGGGCGTGATCGTCCGCTCGCTCAGCACATAGGCCCGTGAGAAGTCGTAGATGAACCAATCGGTACCGGTCGAAAATGGCACTGAAAGGCCGATGTTCAGGTACCGGTAGTACGTATCCTTGTAGCTGCCGCGCTCGTTGCCGTCATAGAAATTGTTAGCGTGCACCCGGCCGGTCACCCAGTTGGGAATATCTTCGAGGCCGAACAGGTTGTGGGCCCAAATGACTTTGCCGCCGCTTTGCCGCGCCCGATCGATGCCGACTTGCAGCGGCGGAGCGTCGGGCCCCTGGCGCGTGATGCCCGGGCCGATGCTCACCGGGTGGATGACGTACGGGATGTCCAACAGCAGGATGTGGCCGTAACCTTCGTCGTGCGAACCGAAGTTGTGGCGATGCTCCTGGCCATGGCCGAAATGCAGGTGTTGGTGCGACATTCGCTTGAGGTCTTGCGGCGTGTACTTGTTGCTGGTGTACTCCAGATCAGCCACGGCCCGTTCCAGATACGACAGGAATACAATGTCCAATCCGTCCGCCAGCGGCACCTCGCGCAAATAGCGATCGGCCTGCTGCTTGCTTAGCTTCATCAGGTGCAGATGCGTGTTGCCCGCCAGGTGGCCCTTAGCGCGGGCATCGTAAAACCGCGCCAGGGGCACCCGCAACTTGAAGTTGGCCTTGCCCGTCAAATCGACGCTCCAGGTGGCCAGGTCGGTTTCCAGGCCTGACAGCGCCTTGACCGTCAGCGGTGTCGCGGGCACCACGACGGTACTCGGCATGGGCACGACCCACCAATCGTGAATCGGACCCTGCTTTTCGATTCCTTGCCCCCGATTGACCAGTTCGTCGAGTTTGACGCCGTGACCGTCGGCGTCGAGCACCTGCACGATTCCCGCCATCGCCTGCCCCGTTTTGGCATCGACCAGTTCGATCTCGAGCGAACAAGTAGCGGGCGCCGACGCTGGACGACCAAATTGTGCGGCCGCCAAAAGAGCGGCGCCGACGCCGCATAGAAACAGAACGCTGCGCCAAGTCATGGCGGGCCTCCAGGTTCAGCAGGCCGCGTATCGCCGCGACCGGGCAGGAGTTTGGAACTTGTCCGAATGGCGCAGTCTCGTCAAGCCCGCGCCGGTCGTCAAGAAACTCTGCCCGTTCATTCTACCCAGACGGCAGTGCCGCTGCCCGTCGGGTCGAAATCGTCGCCGATACGAGCGATCCGCTCGTCGGGCGAACGCCACACTGGGCGCAACCAGCCTCGCATCAGAACGTGCGATTCGTGTCGGTCAGGAAGTAGCCGTTGTTGGCCACCGGCAACAGCGGCATCCAGCATTGTCCGGCGACGGTGTTCGAGCGGGCGTTGCGGCCAGGATAGAACGACAGGCCGATGGTGAAATTCCAAGCCTCTTCGTCGAAGGCTATCGCACCGGCGTCGGCCGAGGGGTGCATGTAGGTCACCAGCGAAAACAGCGCCAGACGGTCGCTGATTGGAACGCTTCCCGACAGCCCGATGAGCAGATCGCCGAGGCTGCCGCTGCCACCCAGGCGATGATGCTCCGGTATTCCAACCCAGAGAGAAGTGTCCGCCCCGCCCAGCCCCCATTTGTGATGCAAAAACACGCTGAGCTGATTGACGGTGCGCCACGAGGTGGGGCCGAAGTTGGCCACGTTGCGTTCATCGCCGCGGGCCCGCCATGTACCCCACAATCCGATTTCATTCCAGGCGTCGAACGCATAGCCGAGCTGGCCGCGCCACTGGCTCAGCGTCGGATTCTCGGCAAACACGCCGTAGTTGTCGTTGAACATCCAGTCCTGCACGACCGCGGCGCTCCACGGCGAGTCGTCGGTGGCTTTGCGGAACAAGCCGTACGTGAGAAAACCCTGGGGCTGCGCTCCCTCCTGATGGGCCGTGTGAAAGTCATTGCCTACCCAATTGTAGGCAGCCGCGCTGCCGCCGATCTGAAAGCCGATGCCCGTCACATCGCTGAACCGGCCCAGTCGCGTGCCAAAGTTGACTCCGGATGCGATGCCGTTGTTTTGCCATCCGGCGTCGGCGACGCCGCGAAACGTGTCATAGCTAACGAAGGCCACCAGGCCCCGCTTGGGACAGTCGTCGCAAACGGCGCCCCACTCGCCGAGGCTATAGCCTGGACTGGGAGCGCTCGACGTCAACCACTTGTCGGCCGGTTGCTCCTGCCGAGTCGCCGACTCGACCGGTGGCGTGCGAGTCAACGTGCCCAGCGGATGCGGGCCGTCAACGTCAGCGTAATACGATGGGAACAGGTTTGGTCCGGCGGTACTTGCCGAACGGCCATCGTTGGGCAGATTCTGACCCAGCGCGACGGCGGCCAGGCAAATGCTGGCGACGGGGGCGAGCCTGGCCAGTCTTGCTAAGAAGAACAATCGCACCGCACCCTCCGTGCCGTTGCAAAAAGATCGAGCCTGTCTCCTTCTTCGAGCCGTCGATTCCGGGGGACAGGGCTATTGGTTCCGATCGGTTCTCCTGCGAGGATTAAACAACTTTTGTGGTCGGCGACCTGCCACCGGTTCCTTCGCCAAAGCGGCGACAATCGATACGACGCGACCTCGCGCATTTGCGCCGCGCATGAAGCTCGATGATCGAACACGAAAAAGGTTCCAGGAACCTTTTTCGCTCGCGGTAGGGCGAGTCAACCGTGGCACCCAACCATGAAGCATGAGGGGGCGCCTAGAGTTCAGACAACAGCCGGTCCACTTCGCGCAGTTGAACTTCGACTCGCGATTCCATCGGGGACCGCTCGTGCCACCGCTCCAGTGCGTGCAGGCATTCCGGGTCGATGCCCGTGCCGGCATCGTTGCGCATGATTTGCTGAATCTTTTCCCACGGCATGGCGTCCCGATACGGCCGCCTGGCGGACATCGCTTCGCAAATGTCGGCCACGGCCAGCACGCGAGCGACCCACGGAAGCCGCTTGCCGCCGAGACGCCGATGATAGCCGCGGCCGTCGAGACGCTCGTGGTGCGCGCTAGCCACGTCGGCCAGAGTCTTGAACGCGCCCACCTGTTCGAGGACTTGCAGCGAGTAGTCGGGATGCTTGCGGATCTGGTCGAATTCGTCGTCGGTCGGCTTGCCGGGCTTGTCGAGGATCGTGTTCGACACGCCCAGCTTGCCGATGTCGTGCAGCAGCGCCGCGCGCCGCAAGTCGCGTTCGAGTTCCGCCGAGCAGCCGAATTGTTGAGCCACGCCCACGGCGATCTCGGCCACGCGCGTCGAGTGCTGATACGTCCAGGGACTCTTGGCGTCGACGACCTTGGCAAAGGCTTCGGCCACGCGGTCCAAACAAGCTTCGTCGGCCAGCAGCACGGCATCTTCGGGCTCCCAGCGGCTCAACTCGCCCAGCAAGTCGTCCCCTCGCAGCCGTGCCCAGAAGTCCGAGTCCTGTTTCCACGCCAACAGCGTGTCGACCAGTTGCGGATCAAACCACTGGCCGCGCCGCGCCGCGGCCACGTCGAGGGCCGCTTCCAGCCCGTAGGCGATGAAGAAAACCTCGACCGTTTGAGCCAGGCAGCAGATTCTGCCCAACAGCGAAATCGCTTCGCCCTTGAGCCCGCGCGGGTTGCCTTGGCCGTTCCAGTGCTCGTCCAGATCGAAGATGGCCGTGGCCGTGGCCTCGGGCAGGTGCAGCATGCGCGCGATATCGGCGCCGCGCTCGCAGCGAATCTCGGCGATCTTGCGGGCCGCCTCGACGCCGCCGCGAGCCATGGCCGCCATCCTCAGCAGCTTGTCCAACACCGCTCCGCCCGGGGCGCAGTGCTTCCAGCCGTGCTTGACGCACTGGCTGGCCTTCGTCCAATCGATCATGCGGACCGAGTGTTTGACGGTGTGATCGTCGGCGCCGAACAGGTAGGCCATCTTGGCCGCGTTGCTCGAACAGCCCAGATCTTTCAGCAGCAAGGCGTAAAACAAGGCCGAGCGATCCGCCGTCGGCAGCCGCAATTCCTCGGCCAGCCGCATGCCGATCACCGCGCCGCGCATGCAGTGCCCCGCCGGATGCCCCTGCGTGATGTCCAGCGCCACCGACAAAGCCGAGATGATTTCCGAAAACCGAATCTCGCTGGCCACGATCAGCCGTTGCGAAGTCGGCGGGTTGTCCGTCGTCCAAGAACCGCACGCAATCTCATAAGCACTGCTGGGCATGAGACGACCTCGATCGAGTAATCAGCGCGAAACCGGCACGCTTGGGACCGTCGAAAATATAGGTCACGCGACGGAACGGTTATGCCGATTGTCCGGGGGGATCGCAGCCGCCAAACGGCTTCCGCGGATTCGCCGGTTTCGCCCAGCGGGGAGCGCGCTACCTGAAGTTCCGCGGCGCGGCGAAACGGTTGGCTCCGCCTTGTCGCCAACGACGACGAGCCTTATTTCTGCCGTCGTTTCTTCTGCCGGCAGCCGACCGCGGATTGAATGTTGATCAAGGTGTCGGCGGCGGACTCGAAAAGCTTGGCCTCTTCGGCTGTGAACAGGCCTTCGGCGGCCAGAATCCGCTCCCAGAGAAGATTCGCGACTTGCAGCTTGTTTTTTGCGTCCGTGAGATGCTTGAGCAACGTCTCAAGCTGCTTGCGGATACTGAGCCGGTCGATCCGTTCGTCCAGTTCGTCGAGGTCCATGCCCCATGAGTGTAGCCATGATTGTTGTCAGGTTGTGTGGATTGCGTGAGAATCCGCCCGGTTCATGCGAACGAGCGGCCGGCGATGCGAAGGATGCTCCAGGGCAGTGCCGTATCACGGCCAACTGGCGGCGGCCAGTCTGCCCTCCAGTCACGTCGACGGCGATCGTCGCGCTGCAACGCGAACAGCGGCGTAATCCGGCTTCGATTGGGCCCGAGTTGCGGCCCGAGCGGCCTGACGCATCGCCTTGTCCAGAGCTGTTTGGCGGCGCGAAACGAGCCGCTGCCAACTTCCTGACCGGCCAGTCGGCAGCGAGGTATCTCCCAGCGCGTACTTGGTCTATATTGGCCTCGCGGCTGTGCTGGATTCGGCCGTGCCTGGTGGAACGTCACATGACCGAACGGCTCGTACTTCTCGCGATTGTTGTCGCAGCGGTGAGCGGTGCTCCCGGACTTCTGATCCATCGGAAGTCGGTGGCCGGGCAATGGTTGGCAGCCGTGCTGTCCGTTGCAAGCAGTGGTCTGGGAATCGCCGGTGTCGCTCACTATTGGGCCACCGGCGACAGTCAGCCCATCGACATGCCCTGGCAACTGCCGGGCGCCGAATTCAGCGTGGCCGTGGACGGACTGTCGGCCTTTTTTTTGCTGCCGGTCTTCCTGATCTCGATGCTGGGCAGTATCTACGGCCTCGGCTATTGGGCGCAAGTGGACCACCCGCAAAATGGCCGAAAGCTGCGTCTGTTCTGGGGGCTGTTGACCTCGGGCATGGCGCTTCTGGTGATCGCGCGCAACAGCATTCTGTTCCTGTTCGGTTGGGAGATCATGGCGCTTTCGGCGTTTTTCCTGGTCGCGACCGAGGACGACCAGAAGGACGTTCGCGAAGCCAGCTGGATTTACCTGGTGGCGGCCCACACGGCTACGCTCTGTCTTTTTGCCGCCTTTGCCTTGCTTCGATCCGTCAATGGTTCGTTCGCGCTGGTACCCGTCGACGATCAAAGCATCGATCCGGCGATGGCAACAACCATCTTCATTCTGGGATTGTTCGGCTTTGGCCTCAAGGCCGGCATCATGCCGCTGCACGTTTGGCTGCCGAGCGCTCATACCATTGCGCCCAGCCACGTGTCGGCCATCATGTCCGCCGTGATTATCAAAATGGGGATTTACGGGTTATTCCGCATCACGTCGCTGCTTCCGCATCCGCCGCTCGAGTGGGGCGCCCTCGTCTTGGGACTGGGCGTGGTCTCCGGCGTCGTGGGAGTCGCCTTCGCGATCGGACAGCACGACTTGAAAAGGCTGCTGGCTTACCACAGCATCGAGAATATCGGGATCATCTTGCTGGGCCTCGGCCTGGCCTTGATTGGCCGCTCGCTGGGCCGGGCCGACTTGATCATTCTTGGCGTGAGCGGCGGTTTGCTTCATGTTTGGAACCACGCGCTGTTCAAAGCGTTGCTGTTCTTCAGCGCCGGCTCCGTTATCCACGCGGCCCACACTCGCGAGATCGACGACCTCGGCGGGCTTGCCAAGCGAATGCCGTGGACGTCGCTGTGCTTCCTGGTCGGAGCGGTCGCGATCTGCGGTTTGCCGCCGCTGAATGGCTTTGTGAGCGAATTCTTCATCTACCTCGGTTTGTTCGCCACCCTTGGGCCGGAGGAACACCCATCGTTGGCCGCGGCGGCATTCGTCGCCGCCGCGCTGGCCTTGATCGGCGCCTTGGCGGCGGCGTGCTTCGTCAAGGTATACGGAGCCGTCTTTCTGGGGACCGCAAGGTCGCAGCACGCGCGGCATGCCCACGAGTCGCCGCCAACGATGATCGCAGCGATGAGCGTGCTGGTCGCGTGCTGCTTCTACATCGGATTGGCCCCGCGCACGATCGCGCCCGTCCTCGGGCGAGGAATCGCTGCTTGGGCACCCGATTTGATCGACCCAACGTCGCAAATCGTCTTCCTGGCCCCCCTGAATTGGATCACCGCGATGGGACTGGTGCTAATCGCCGCGCTGTCGATTGGCGGCCTGCTGATGATGCTGCGACTGCGCCAAGGGGGTGTGGAAAAATCAGGCACCTGGGGCTGCGGATATTCGGCACCTACGCCAAGAATCCAATACACGTCGTCGTCGTTCGCCCAGATGCTCGTGAGCCTCTTCGCCTGGGCACTTCGTCCGCGCATCCACCAGCCCCAGGACATGCCCCTGTTTCCGCGGCACGCGGTCTTTCACAGCGAGGTGGCCGACACCGTGCTCGACAAGGCAGTCTTGCCGACCTTCCGCATCGGGGCCTGGTTGTTTTCGCACTTTCGAGTGTTCCAACAAGGAAGCATCCAGACTTATTTGCTGTACATTTTCATCGCCCTGATTACCTTGCTGCTCTGGCGTTAAAGAGAATGGGATGAATACCGTCATACAAAACATGGTGCACGTTCTGCTGGCCGTCACTTTGCCCCCGCTGCTGCTGGGGGTCATCGCCAAGACGAAGGCCCAATTCGCGGGCCGCGTGGGGCCGCCAGTTTTGCAAGCCTACTACGATCTGTTCAAGCTCTTCCAGAAGGGCTCGGTCTTCAGCACCACCACGACCTGGGTGTTTCGGGCCGGCCCCGTCGTCGGGCTCGCGACCGCCCTGATTGCCGTGCTCATGATTCCGCTGGCAAACTCCAGTGCCCCGATCTCGTTTACCGGCGATCCCATCATGTTTGCCTATTTGCTCGGGCTGGGTCGTTTCTTTACAGCCTCGGCCGCTCTCGATACGGGCTCTCCGTTCGAGGGCATGGGCGCGGCCCGGGAAGTAACTTTTGCCTGCCTGGCCGAGCCGGCCTTCTTCTTGGGTCTCCTCGTGCTCGGCAAGCTGTCGGGTTCCGTGCAGCTGGGAACCATGCTCGGCGGCGATCTCGCCCGTCACTGGGCGAGCGGCGGGCGATTCGCTCGCCCTGGTGCTGGTCAGTTGGTTGTTGGTCCTCTTGGTCGAAAATTCACGCATTCCTTTCGACGACCCAAACACTCACCTCGAATTGACGATGATCCACGAAGTCATGGTGCTCGACCACAGCGGCCCGGCGTTTGGGATGATCCTGTACGCAGCGGCGTTGAAACTCTTCATCTTCGGCGCGTTGATCGTGCGGCTCGTTTTTCCCGCCACGCACGGAAACCTCTGGCTCGACTGGCCGATCTTCGTGGTCGGCATGTTGGCAGTCGCGGTCATGATCGGAGTTATCGAATCCACGATGGCGCGTCTCCGCCTGACGCACATTCCGGTGCTGCTCGTCGCGGCTTGTCTGTTGTCGGCCTTCGGCGTTGTTTTGCTGATGAGATAAACCAATGGCGCAGATTTTCGACGTCCTGATCATTCTCGCCGTGGCGCTGAACTTCGTCGCGCTGGGCGTAAGCCGGATCCGCGGCGTCATCAACGTTGTCGCCCTCCAGGGGGTGCTGCTCGGCACATTTCCACTTTTCATTCACGCCGACATCGGCCTGCGCGGCATTCTGCTGATGACGGTCACCATCGTCTTGAAGGGGTGCGTTATTCCGGCGCTTCTTGTGCGGGCCATGCGCGAAGCCGACATCCAGCACGAAGTCAAGCCGGTAGTCGGATTCGTCAGCTGTCTCCTGCTGGGCGCGGTGGGGACCGGACTGGCGATGATTTTCTCGAACACCCTGCCGTTGACGGAAGAGCACTCCGGCATGCTGCTCGTCCCGGCTTCTTTCTCGACCGTTTGGACCGGGTTCCTCATGTTGACGACCCGCAGAAAGGCCATCATGCAGGTGCTCGGCTTTCTGCTCCTGGAGAACGGGATCCTGCTGTTCGGGATGTTGCTGCTCGAAGCGATGCCGTTGCTCGTCGAAGCCGGCGTGCTGCTCGATCTATTCACGCTCGTATTCGTGGTGGGCATCATCATCCACCACATCAGTCGCGAGTTCGCCTCGATGAGCACGGAGTTTCTGTCGGAGCTGAAGGAATAAGCGATGGTCTACCTGTTGGTTCTATTCCCGCTGGCGATGGCCGCTTTGGCGTTCTCGTCGACTTCCAACCGCTGGCGACCGTGGCTGCTGCCGCTGGGAGCTTCGGTGCAGCTCGGCCTGGTCATTTGGGTCCTGCTCGATGCGCAATATCCGGATCCCGTCTCGGGTCTCGGCGGTTGGTTGTTGCTCGATCCGCTCGGCAAGGTCGTCTTGGCCTTCCTGAGCGTCCTGTTCTTTCTCTGCTCGCTGTACGCACCGGGATATCTGACCTTGCGGGCCGACCGATCCAACCGGGTCTTGTGCACCAACCTGTTCGGTTCGATGGCCATGATGACGCTGGTCGCGTTGTCGCACCACCTCGGATTGATGTGGGTCGCGATGGAAGCCACCACGCTGGTCAGCGCTCCGTCGATCTACTTCAACCACAACGCGCGCTCGCTGGAGGCAACTTGGAAGTACCTATTGGTCGGGTCCGTGGGTATCTCGCTGGCTCTTTTTGGGTCGCTGTTCCTCGCCTACTCGTCGTTGAAGTCCGGCCTCGACTCGACGTTGCTCTTCGACCAGCTCATTCAGGATGCCCCACATCTGTCTCCGCCCTGGCTGCATGCGGCTTTCGTGCTGCTCTTCGTTGGCTACGGCACCAAGATGGGCCTGGCGCCCATGCACACCTGGAAGCCCGACGCCTACGGCGAAGCGCCGGGGATTGTAGGCACGATGCTGGCCGGCGGCGTCACGAGTTGCGCCTTCCTGGCAATCCTGCGCGTCTACCAAATCTGCCGCGCCGGCTCCGAAGCCGACTTCGCCCGTGAAGTCTTTACCGCCGTGGGCCTGCTGTCGATGGCAGTTGCCGCGATCTTCATGGCCCGACAACGCGACTTCAAACGCATGCTGGCCTACTCCAGTATCGAACACATGGGAATCCTGGTCGTCGGGATCGGCATCGGCGGACCGGCGATCTACGGTGCCTTGCTGCACGTCATCAACAACGGCCTCACGAAGGGAATCTTGTTCCTGTCCGCGGGTAACATCCATCGGGCGTTCGGCAGCAAGTTCACCGACGACGTGCATGGAGCCATCCGCCGAGTGCCGCTTTCCGGCGCGCTTTTCCTGGTCGGCTTCCTGGCCATTGCCGGCTCGCCTCCCTTTGGCCCGTTCGTCAGCGAGTTCACCATCGTGAGCGCCGCGCTCGGCAGCGGCCAGTTTCTCACGGGCGGGCTGTTCTTGCTGTTCCTCGGCGTGGTGTTCGTCGGCATGGGCGCCACGGTCCTGTCCGTGGTGCTGGGAAATCCCCCAGACCAAATTCGTCCGACCACGTTTCACGACACCTTGAGCACCGGTGGACCCATACTTCTGTTCGTTGCGCTCGTTCTGCTGCTGGGCCTTTACATTCCCGCGCCACTGGAATCTCTCCTGAGCGAGGCGGCCGCCCAACTGGGCGGCAACCGTTGAACAGCGATGGCCAGACAATCGACCGCGGCGACTGCGCTCGCTGTGAAAGATCAGCCGCCGCGAAGTCGTGATCCGGCGGTGACTAACCGGTGTTCTTCAAGCCCGAGGCGATGCCGTTGATGCTCTCCAGCGCGGCGGTTAAAAGCTCGCCGCGCGGCTCTTCGCCGCTTCGAATTCGCCTCAGCAGGGCCAGCTGGACGAAGCTGAGCGGATCGACGTACGGATTGCGTCGCGCGATCGAGCTGTGCAATACCGGCGAATTGTCGAGCAGGCGCGGCTGGCCTGTGATTCGGCAGACGAAGTCGACGGTGGTTTGGAATTCGGTCTCGATGCGGCGAAAGATTTCGTCGGCCAGAGCGGCATCGTCCACCAGGTCGGCATACAGCCGCGCAATCGTCAGGTCGGCCTTGGCCAGAATCATCTGCGTATTGTCGATCAGCGTCCGCCACAGCGGCCAGCGCTGGTACATTTGTTGCAGTTGCTCGATATCGCCGCCGTGATCCAAAAGAAAGTCGCCCACCGCGCTGCCGAAGCCGTACCAGCCGGGCAGCGTGTGCCGGCTTTGCATCCAACTGAAGACCCAGGGGATCGCCCGCAGGTCGGCGATCGAGCGCGTGTCGCCCCGATAGGCCGGCCGCGAGGCGATCTTCAATTGACCGACTTCCGCGAAAGGAGTGGCCTGCTCGAAGTAGCGGAGGAAGTCGGGCGTTTCGTAGACCAGGCGCGATAGTGCCGCGCAGGCGCTGGCGGCCAGCCGATCCATGGCCCATTCCCAGGCCGGATCGATCTGCTGTTGGGTCGGAAAGCTCGTCAACAGGACCGCGTTGAGAACCTGATCGAGATGACGAGTCGCAATGGCCGGCGACCCGTAGCGATCGGCGATCACCTCGCCCTGTTCGGTGATGCGGATGCGGCCGTTCACCGCGCCGTGCGGCTGCGCCAGAATCGCCTGATTGGCCGGCCCGCCGCCGCGCCCGACCACGCCGCCGCGGCCGTGGAAAATCTGCATGGTCACGCCCGTGCGGCGCATCAAGTCGCCCAGATCGCGGTGCGCGCGATAGATCGCCCAATGCGATTGCAGATATCCGGCTTCCTTGTTGCTGTCCGAGTAGCCCAGCATGATTTCCTGCACGTTGCCGCGCAGTTCCAGATGCCGACGATACGTCGGCTCCGAAAGCAGACGCTGGATCATCGGCACGGCGTGCCGCAGCGGCTCGAGCGATTCCAACAGCGGCACGACGTCCAGCCGGCTGACGTCCTCGCCCGGCCGAAACAAACGCGCTTCGCGCGCCAGCAGCAGGACCTCGAGCAAATGCGCCGGCTCGCTGACGCCGCTGATTATGTACGAGCCAATCGCCTCGCCGCATTGCTGCTCGCCAATGGCGGCGATGGTGCGGAAGGTTTCCACGATTTCGCAAGTCGGTTTCGTAAACGACAGCTCCGCCCCCAGCAGCGGCCGCCGCCCGGCCAGTTCCCGGCTCAGCAGTTCGAATCGCTCGTTCGGGCTCAACTTCGCGTAGCGCTCGCAAACGCCGGCCCAGGCGAAAATCTCGTCCAGCGCCTGCGTGTGGCGCGAACTATGCTGCCGCACGTCGAGCGACAGCAGGTGGAAGCCAAAGACTTCGACCTGGCGACGCAGATCGTCGAGCAGTCCGCCGGCCGCGTGCGCGACTCGCGATTGGCGCAGATCGTCGGCAATCAAGTTCAGGTCGGCCGCCAATTCGGCCGGTTCACGATAGACGCCGCCCGCCGCGTCGGGCTCCGCGCGGCGCCAGTCGGGCGAGCAACGCCGCGATTGTTCGAGCGAAAGCCGCAGCCGCTCGGCGATCGAGCGGCATTTGCGTCGATACGGCTCGGCCTCGCGCGGAGCCTGGGCCGCGTCGCCGAGCAATTCCCGGTCGCGCGCCAGCGACTCCAGCAACGCTTCGCCCGGCTTCAGAAAATGCGCCGAATGGCTCAGCCGCCGGCCCAATTCGGTGACCTGTTTCAGATAGTGTCGCAGAATGGTCTGCTGGTGCAGGCCGACGGCGGCCCGCGTCACGTCCGCGGTGACGTGCGGATTGCCGTCCCGATCGCCGCCGATCCAAGAGCCGAACCGCAACAGAGACGGCACGCTCCAGGACCGCTCGGGATACGTCCGCCCAAGCGCCGCTTCCAGGTCTCGATAGACCCGTGGCACGATCGCAAACAGCGTTCCGCTGACCAGGCTCAAACCGTGGCGCACCTCGTCCAGCACCTTGGGACGCTCGTCGCGCACAACGTCGGTCAGCCACAACGTCTCGATTTCGCTGGCGATCGCGCCGATTGCCTCGGCCCGTTCGCCTTCGAGCAGTTGGACCGACTCGAGCCGGTCGAGTTGGCCGGCGATGCTTTCGAGTTTCTCCAGCACGGTGCGTCGCCGCGCCTCGCTGGGATGTGCCGTGAAGACTGGCAGCACCAGGGTCCGGCGCAGCACCTCGGCCAGGTCTTCGCCGGCCAGACCGCGCTCCTTCAAGTCCATCAATCCCCGTTCGCACGATTCGGCCAGCGGCCGCGCGGGCACCTGGCCCGCTCGGCGCCGCAACGTCCGCAGCCGGGCTTGCTGCTCGGCGAGGTTGATCAGGTCGAAATACAAGCTGAAGGCCCGCGTCAACGTGCGCAGCTCGCCGAGGCCCGCCGACGTCAGCCGATCGCGCAATTGCCGGGCCGCGTCCAATGAAGGATCGGCTCGTAACTGCTGCGCGGCCGCGCGGACTTCTTCGACGAGTCGAAACGCCGCCTCTCCTTCCAAACGCAGGATCGTGGCGTCCAGCAAACCGTCGAGCAGCCGAATGTCGTTCTGCAAGGCCGACTCGTCGGGCCCGTGGCTCGAATGCTCGGTAACTTCGCCCTGCGAGTCGCATTTCGCCGACTCCTCATCGCACATCATGGTGTCGGACCTCATGTCGGACATGGCAGGCTCAGTTCTCAATCGAGGTAACAGATGCGCTTGTTGATGTCGACGTTGACCGAGTGAAACGGGTCGGTGAGATTGCTGCGGCGGAACAAGCTTTGCCGAACGTGTTCCAAATCTTCCGCGGCCAGCGCATTGGAGAAGATGGGCAGCAGGTAATCGACGCCGATCTTCGAAAGGCCGAGCCGCTCGCCGTCGAAAAACGAGGGATGCAAGCGCCGCGCGTGAATGATTCCCCAGCGGTCGCGAAAATCGTTGCCGTTGATGCCTGCCACGTGAAAGCCCCGCTCGGAGTCGTACTGCAGGATCGACACCCCGTTGACGTGCCCCTCAAGCAGCAAGTCGAGCGCATGGCCACCGAGCTGCGCGGCGTAAAATCGGTCGAAGTACACCGGCCGCCCGCCGCGCTGGGTGTGTCCCACTTTTCGAATGAAGATCGCCGCTCGCGCCGACTCGTTCCGCCGCTTGGCGGTAAAGTAGCTGTCGCCCAGCCGTTCGATCAGCAGATCGCGCACCGCCTCGGCCGCACCGCTCAACGTTTTGTTGCCGGCCGGGTCGTGCGAGTTTTGCACCGCGGCCAGCTCACGGCCCGCCTCGTCGACAATGCCCTCGGCGCACACGATGACCACGTTCTTTTGCAGCTCGTAGATTTCGACCACCCGCTCGACGAGTCGATCGAGATTCAACGGCGCCTCGGGAATGAGAACCATGTCGGGCTGACCGTACGCCGCGCCCAATGCCAGGTAACCCGAGTGCCGGCCCATGACCTCGACGATCGCGATCCGCCGATGACTTTCGGCCGTGGTTCGGATGCGCTCCACGCCGGATGCGGACACGTACACGGCCGTGGCATAGCCGGGCGTGACGTAGTTGATGACCTGATCCAGCTCGAATCGAGTCCGCGACGGCCCCCGCACGTAGCGATATCCCGGCGCGGCGTCGCACGGCTCGCGCTGCCATTCGTCGGGCTCGTGCCGATAGTTGAGCCCCAGGTCGTTGTCGATCGTCTTGGGCGCCAGCACGGTCGGAAAAAAGTCGGCGAAGGCCTGCATGCCGCTCAAAGTTCCGTCGCCGCCGATGCAGATCAGCCCCTCGACTTGCAGCCGCCGCATGCGGTCGGCCACCTCTTGAATCGTGGCCCGATCGGCCGGGTCGACATAGTCGCGCGAGGCCCCCACCAACGTGCCGCCTCGCGTCGGATCAAGGTCTGGAATCGTGGTGAACAACGGATTCAGCCGCACGTGAGGCACGCGCGGGTTCAACAGGCTGCTGAAACCCTTGATGAAGCCGATCACCTCGACCTTGACCTGATTGGCCCGCGTCACCACCCCTTGAATCGTCGCGTTGAGCGCCGGAGTGTCGCCGCCCGCCGTCAGTACGCCAATACGCTTCATGGAATTCACGGTCTGGGTTTGGCATCAGGGCCAAACTCACACCATGAAGCAAAGCTCGTACCGTGGCACGAGACAGGCCAGACCGGGCCCGATCGCGCTACGCGCAATCCGAAACCAGCACCCGAGTTCCGCGCGAGGCTGTGGCATGGCGGCGGGCCAAAATCGGACAACGCGACGCAAAGCAGCGGCGCGAAACGATTGCACAACAGGCGCGCGATGCCTAGTCCTTTGGCACTTGGGCAGCCGCGGAGTTCAGACGCCTATTCCGCGAATTGGGCTGCCACTGCTGGCTTGTCCGGCAGTGTGCTGTCGAGCTGGCAATTCGACTCGACTTAGTGAATCAATCCCGCTGCACGGCGGGCGTCTTCGACCCACACGCGGCCGCGGCCCTGCACCCGCTCCATTCGCTTGCCCCAGTTTTCCACCGGCTGCTGCCGCTCCAACTCGATCGCCTGTCGCAAGGCGTCGCCGGCCGCTTCGCCGCCGTTCAGGTCGAACAACGTCAAGGCCCGGTAGTACTGGTACATCGCGTTGTTCGGTTCCGACCGCACCGCCACGTTGAACGAGGCCAGCGCGTCGTTCATCGATCGCGAGCGGAACGAGGTCAGCCCCCTGTCGAAAGCGGCCGTGCCGTCCTGTCGCGCGGTCGAGTTGCTCACCAGCCGATACGGCACGCCACGCCAGTTGCTGGCTTCCGAAGGTGCGGCCTCGTCGGGTGACGGTGCGCCTGACGCGGGGCCATCGTAAATCGTCTCCGGATTGGACTCGCCGCCCAACGCCGCGCCCCCGTTGGAGCAGCCGCCGCCGCAACTCGACCCGCAGCAGTCCCAGCCGCACGAATTCCAACAGCACGAGCTCCAGCAGCAAGCGTTCCAGCGAGCCTGCTTATGGGCTTGATGCTTCAGGCACAGCGAATGCATCCAAGTCTTGATGCAGCAGTGATGCGTCCGCGGGCAGTATGCCGGCCCGCAGCAAAACCAGCAGCCCGCCGAACTGCCGCAGCCGGGCGCGAAGCAATAAGGCCCCGGGCAGCCGCACGGGCCGTAGCCCAGGTATTTGACCGGCCAACAGGAGCAACGGCAATGATGAAAGGCTTGCGCCTCGCTCGCAAACGTCGCCACCAACACGCCCGACAACAGGACAGCGATCGAAATTGCTTGACGCATCAGAATGCTCCGGGCGGACGGTGTGTACGACGAGCCGCGAGATTGCGCGCGTACCGACGTTATCGGCCCCGCGCATTAATCTCGTTCAGAAGTCGCGATCGAATGCCTGATCTGCCGCCTGGCGCAGAAAGCCCCAGCATGGCGCGTGCGCCAAAGATGCCGACAAGTCGCACCGCGCAGAGCGCGCCATGGTAGTTCCGCCGGTCGAATCTCGCGCGCGAACTTGATGACGCGTGCCGCCGGCACCCCGATTGGGTGTGCCACTGGCATCCTGCCAGTGCTCGCTGCCCGCACACCGGCGCAATGTTTACCCAATTCGCCCGATCGCTTCGCGCACGAGCGTCGCCAGCCGAGCATCGCCGCTTTCGGCCGCCGACTGTAACGCCTCGCGCGCCGCAACCGCCGCGGGACCAATCTGCCCCAATGCCCAGGCCGCCCGCTGCCGCACCGCCAACTCGCCATGCGTGAGAAGCGCTTCGATCAACCCCGGCACGGCCGCGGCCCCGCCCGTCTCCAACCGTCCCATCAAAGTCGCCGCCCAATACGCCGAATCGAGCCCCGGCGACCGCAGCAACCCGGCAAGGTTCCCCAAATCCTCGACCCGGGGCGCTCCCAACCCCTCGAGCGCCGCCACCACCCACTCGCGCGTCTCGTCGTCCGCCGAAGCAAGAGCCTCGACAAGAGCCACCGCAGCCCCCTGAGCATCGCTCTCCAAGTTGGCCAGCTTTTCCGCCGCCGCGTGCCGCTCGTCGGGTTGGCCAGATCGGAGTGCCGCGATCAGCGAAGAGATTTCAGCGGTCATAAGCGGTTCACCCAGCCGGCTATCGAATCGACCTGGCGGGTCGACGGTCGATGGAAGGCCGACGGTCCTGTCGGGTGTGCCTCAGCGGGGATTTGTGCCGACGGTCTGCGGAAGATTCAATTGTTGCCGAACAACCTCAAAATACTCGACCAACCGGTCGAATTGTTCCGGCGGCATCAAGTAGGTTTCCGTGACGTTAGCAAAGACGTCGGTCGTGACCATCGCAACCTGCCCGCTCGAGGGGTCAATGCCGGCCGACCAGCTTACCGCCGCATCCTGGCCATGACGGCGCACCGTGGATTCGTTGCCTCGCATCCGCAGAATCTGAACGAGCACGCTCTGAGCCTCGGTCTCGGCCATTCTTACTGTTCTAAGAATGACCGAATGATCTGCCGCCGCGAGTCGGCCGTTGTCATTGAGCATCCTGTTTTCAAGCTCGGCGAGTGCCTTCTTAATCGCCGCAAAACGATCGTAGATATCGGAAAAGTCCATCATGTGATGCCTCCTTGAATGGTTTGTCTGATTTCCTTCGCCACCTGTTGGCTGATGAGTTCGTCGCGCACCACGGGGATATACCGTGGCGCTTCAATGCCAATTCTCACTTTGCCGCTCGTCGTGCTGACGACTGTGATCGTCAAATAATGCCCAACCTTGATTGCCTGACCTGTACGCCTGGTGAGTACCAGCATGACTACCCCCTCCATGAAAACAACGGATCCTCGGCCAATTGGCCCAACGGAGTGCAATCGAGCAAACCGGTCAATAGCCTAAAAAGGTTGCTATCATCCATGGAAGTTGCTGCCCCCCGCGAGTTGAGGGCATCGACGTTCCGCGAATCGCAGCAAAGGGAACCGGCCTGCCACAATGTACGACGCGATCCCGCGTCACAGGAGTCCCTGATGGACGCAACTCGCGAAAGTGGCGACTACGGCATCTTGGAATCCTGATGTGCCACGTCCCCGGTGGCACTTGCCGTCCACCGCAGCGCCACTAAGCCTAGCGGGGATCGTGCGGCAGGTTCTCCAGCCCTCGCAGGCTGACCGGCACCAGTTTCACGCCTTCGATCCGGAACCACGCCTCTTCCAGCGTGTCGGCATCTTCAACGCACAAGAATTGGCAGGTCTTGTTGCGCGGATCGACCCCTTAACAAAGCCGGATACCCGCGCCGCCAATGGCATCGTCCGCGCTCGGCTCGTAACGCAGTTGCCCGATCAGCGTGAAATCACTGGTGACGTAAACCTCGTCCATTCCGTCGTCTATCCGCTCGCGACCGAGCTTGTGGAGAGTCCGTAGCCGAGTGCATTGCAGGCGTGTTGCCCGCAGATGAAAAAAACGCGGAATCGATGGCTTATCAAGCACCCGCTGATAGTATCCCCGACAGGGCTCGAACCTGTAACCTTCGGCTTCGGAGGCCGACGCTCTATCCAATTGGGCTACGGGGACAACTGCTGTCAATATAACGACTTATGCGGCGCGGGGAAGCGCCGTTTTTCTACCGGCTTGCCGTGACGCGACACCGCGACAACTGGCCGCGTCACGCAACTTCACGCAACGGCTTGCCGCGACGTGCAAAGCCGCCGACGCCAACGGCCTCGGGCGGACAACGCAGCGAGCACGGCCAGGCCGCTGGCGCCAATCGTCCAAGTCGCGGGCTCGGGAACGAGCACGGCCATAAAGATCTCTTGGCTCGTGCCGTCGCTCGGCAGCAGCGTGCCGGTCCACACGATGCGATTGCCCGAGATCTGCGGCGCCGTGCTGTCGTAGTTGCCCGTGGTCAGTGGGGTAACGTCGATCCCGTCCCACAAGTAAATCTGATTGTGAGAGCCGTCGTACCCTTGCCACACGACGTACTGGCCGTCGATCTGCGGAAATTGATTGCGGGTGCCGCTGGAAATCTGGTGGACCGTGCCGTCGTACAGGTAGATTTGAAAATTGTCGAACACGCCGCCCCACCAGACGGCCGTGCTGCCCTGAATCTGCGGGGCGAAATCGGGAAACGAATTCGTCGTCAGCCGCGTCACGCTGCTGCCGTTGTACATGTAAATTTCGCGATCGTTCGAGGTCGTGCCCGCGAATCCCTCCCACACCGCGTTGTTGCCCGAGACTTTTGGGTTCTCCAATGCCAGGCCCAGCGCGCTGGTGCCAATCGTCACCGCGCCTGAGCCGCTGTTCGACTTGATCGCGGCGCTCGGCGTGCTGCCGCTGGTCCACACGGTGTTGGCGCCGCTGATCGCCGGCAGGCGATCGGCCACGCTATTGGAGCTGAGGTTGGTCGTGACGCCGCCGGAGTAGGACATGACCTCCTGAGCAGTGCCGCTGCCTTGCACCCAGGTAATGCGGCTGCCGCCGATCACCGCATTGCCGTCGGTCAGCGAGTTCGTGGTAACCGGCGTCTCGCCGCTGAAGTTGTTGTAGATGATTTCCGACGCCGTGCCGGTGCCGCGCACCCAAACTACTCCGCCGCTGGAAACGTTCGGCGTCTGATCCTGGTCGGTATTCGTGGTAAGCTGCGTGGTCGTGCTGCCGTCGTACCGAAAGATCTCGTAATCGGCCCCGGCGTCGGAACCGCCAATTCCTTGCCAGACAACGTCGGAGCCAAACACCTGAGGGTTAGAGTCGACCTTGCTATTGGTGGTCAGCCGCGTGACCGTGAAGGCCGGACCGGCGTGCACCTCGGTGGCGAGCGTCGCCAGCAACAAGGCCGCGAAAAGCACAAGACAGTCGCGCATCGAAGCGCGGCAAGCGGACGTCAACTGTCGAAGAGCAACCATTGTCCCTCGGGTATCACCCGGGCCCAGGAATCATTGCGGCTCTGACAGCTTAACGTACACCCCACCCAAAATGCAAATTTCGCCGCATCGAATCGACGGAATCACACATCCGCCGGCACGGGCTCGGGCAATTCGCGGCGCTGTTGGTGATACCAGTGCAGCGAATCGCCGGCGTAGATCGCCACCGCCGTCCAGATGCACCCCATCGCCGACCACTGGGCGGGGCGCAGTTCTTCGTGAAACAGCAGAACGGCCAGCAGAAACTGCACCGTGGGGGCCAGGTACTGCAAAAAACCCAGCGTCGAGAAGCGCAGCCGCCTGGCCGCCGCGGTAAACAGCAGCAGCGGCACCGCCGTGACCGCGCCGCTGGCCATCAGCTTGGCGCACAACAGCGGATCGGCGGCCACGAACGCGGCCCGGCCGGTGGCGTCAAGAAACCCGAGATACCCAAGCGCCACCGGCAACAGCAAAATCGTTTCGATCGACAGCCCCAACAGTCCGTCGACGGCCACCGTCTTGCGCAGCAGACCATAGAAGGCAAACGACACAGCCAGCGTCACCGCGATCAGCGGCACGCCCAAGATCGCCACGCCGAGGGCCGCCAGCGCGATGCTGACCATCTGCCACGCGCGCATCCGCTCCTTGAGAATCGCCACGCCGATCAGCACGTTCACCAGCGGATTAAGAAAATAGCCCAGGCTGGCTTCGACGACCTGGTTGCTGGTGACCGCGAAAATGTACGTGAACCAATTGACCGCCAACAGCAGCGTGCTGGCCGCCAGCATGAGCACGACGTGGCGCGAGCGGATCGCCGCTTTCAGATCGCCCCAGCGCCCAGCGCCGTGATCACCAGGGCCAACAGCACGAACGACCACAGCACCCGCTGCGCCAACACTTCCAAGGGCGAAACCTCGGCCACCAATTTGAAATACAGCGGGATCAGCCCCCACAGGCCGTACGACAAGATGCCGTAGATCACCCCCTGTCGTGACTCGTGAGGATCGACGTCCGTCATGCCCGATCACCGCATCGATTCCCGCAGTGGCACCGACAACTCGTTGTCGGTGTTGCGAAGCAATCAGAGGCGCGTAAGGTGGGGTTTCGCTGCTGCCCGGTTCCTCTTGTCCCTGCTGCGGGACCCAGACAACAAGTTGTCTGGGCCACCCGGTAGACGTCGCGTCGCAATTGTTCCGGGTGGCACCGACAACTCGTTGTCGGTGTTGCGAAGCAATCAGAGGCATGCACGGTACGCTCCCGCGCCCGCCAAGGCCCTCTTGTCCCTGCGGGACCCAGACAACAAGTTGTCTGGGCCACCCGGTAGACGTCGCGTCGATTGCCGACGCTGACTTCTTCGCCGAGCAATGCGGTCGTCAAGGCGAAGCTCCAGTTACGGGCCGTTCCATCGTCAGACAATACTCTCGGAAACCAAGCGACTGCCAAAACTGGATCGCGCTGGCGTTGCCAACGAGCACGTCCAGGCGCAGCCGGGCCTCGCCGTTCCAGACGTTTTCGAGCAGCCACTGAAATGCTGCTCGACCGATGCCCGCGCGTCGCCGCTGGCGAACCACAAAAAACTGCCGCAGATAGAGATAATCCGAATCGCGCCGAAACAGGGCATATCCCGTCGGCACGCGTTCGTCTTCGAAGAGGATGGCCTGATATTCGCCCCGCAGCCAGCCTTTCATGCGAATTTGCAGCTCGGCTTGCGACATGCGATTGGCATGCCCCTCGTCGCGGATGAGTTGATGGTTCATTTGCGCCATCACCAGCGCGTCGGCGGGCGTGGCTGGCCGATAGCGAATCATATTCGTCCAACCAACAACCTGGCATATCGAGTTCAACGAGGTGACACGCGTTGCCGCGACAAGGTTCAAGCCCGTCGGGCGGTGGCGACGATCACGGCACCGCTATGGTTTCGCCGGCGGTTTCGGCTCGGGCCGATTCGGACAAGGATCCTGCCACGGCGCCTTGCCATCGGACCAGGCGCCCTTGGCCTCATGTTTCAGTTCCACATATTGCGCGCCAGCTCGAGCACGGCGTCGTCGCTTTTGTCGACGCGCAATTCGAGCCAATTGCCGTCGACGCCCGGCTTGGCGACCACGATGCCCGCGGCCAGCCGTCCGCGATGGTCGCCGCCGGCACAGTCGCCGGCCACCAGCGCCGCCATCAGCCGGTCGGCCAGGCTCCCCTGCGTATTTTCGTAAGCCCGCGCCATTTCGGTGACCACCTGGCCGCTGACCAGCGTGTTGCCCTGACAGGCATAGAACCGGCCGCTCATTGCGCCCCACCAGCGGCTGCCCTCGGGGGCTTGCGACGGATTGTGCTGCGCCACGCGTCCCATGCGATCGACGACCGCCAGTTGCCGCTGCTCGGCCCGAGGGTCGTCGCGCAACAATTCGAGTACGATTTCGTCGGGCAGCTTTTGCTTTTCGAGCAATTCCAATGCCTTGGGGCCGAAGTCGGGATTGTGATAATGCTGGGTGCAAAATGCGCCCACGCCGCCGCGCACATGGGGCACGACCGCCCCAACGGCCGGATACCTGCTGGCCACTGCCACGCCGCAGACGCCGGTTTCCGGATCGACCGCCGCGATCGAAAACGTGCCGCTGATCCCATGGTCCGGCCCAAGGGCCGCGCCCGAGGCTGCCACTGGCGTCTCGCCAGTGTATCGGCCATGAGCACTGGCAAGATGCCAGTGGCACCCGAAAATCCCATCGGCTCGAAGCGCCAGTGCCAGGCCGCACAGCGTCAGGCAACCCAGTGCCAGCCAAATCGCCAAAAAACAAGTTCTTCGCATGTTCGCACCCGGTGTTGTTTTCGACGCGATTTGGCAAGGCGCTCCAAACCGGACCGCTGGTCTGTTAAGGTAGTGACTTGGACAGTCGTCAGGTAGTCCGAGACATCGCGGTTCACGGAAAATAATCCCATGCGTTCTCCGCTTCGAAGCGCCGCCACGCTGCTCTATTGTTCGCTGGCAATCTCGTCGGCCGGCGCAGCCGAGCCAAAGAAACCCGAGCCGAAACCGGCCCCGTCGGCCGGCCCGGTGGGCGAGCTGCCAAAGGGCCTGGGCGGCGCTCCGCTCAATCTCGATTTCGAAAAAGGGACGCTCGACGACTGGGTCGCCACCGGCGAAGCCTTTGCCGGCCAGCCGGTCAAGGGTGACACGGTCACGGCTCGCGGACGCGGCATGGCCAGCGAACACGCCGGGCAATTCTGGGTCGGCGGATTCGAAGTCTCGAACAGCGACGGTCCGCAGGGCACTCTCACCAGCGCGCCGTTCAAACTCACGCAACCCTTCGTCAGCTTCCGCATCGCCGGCGGCTCGCAACACGACACGCGCGTCGAGTTGGTCCGCCGCGACAATAACAAGGTCGTCTTCGAACGCTCCGGAGACAACACCGAAACGCTCAAGCCGGTGGTGGTCGATCTGCGGCCGCACGTGGGCCAGGATCTTTTCATCCGCCTGGTCGACGCCAGCAGCGGCGGCTGGGGACATTTCAACTTCGACGACTTCAAGCTGCACGCCAAGCGGCCGGTGTTTCCCAACGCGCCTGCCGCGTCCGAGCCCGACGAGTATCCCTTCGCCGGCCTCGCGCCCGAGGAAGCCGCCAAGCAAATGATGGTGCCCGAGGGTTTCAAGTGACGCTGGTGGCCGGCGAGCCCGACGTGAAGCAGCCGATCGCGATGGCGCTCGACGATCGCGGCCGGCTCTGGGTCGCCGAGGCGTACTCCTATCCGATCCGCGCGCCCGAGGGCAAGGGCAAGGATCGCATCCTGATCTTCGAGGACACCGACGGCGACGGCCGGTTCGACAACGCGCAAGGTGTTTATCGGAAGGTCTGAACCTGGTCAGCGGTCTGGAGGTCGGCTTCGGCGGCGTGTGGGTCGGCGCGGCGCCGTACTTCCTGTTCATTCCCGACCGCGACGGCGACGACAAGCCCGACGGCCCGCCCGAGGTGCTGCTCGACGGCTGGGGCTACCAGGACACGCACGAAACGCTCAACACGTTCATCTGGGGTCCCGACGGCTGGCTCTACGGCTGCCACGGCGTGTTCACGCACTCGAACGTCGGCAAGCCGGGCACGCCCGACAAGGACCGCACGCCGATCAACGCCGGCATCTGGCGCTATCATCCCACGCGGCACGTGTTCGAAGTCTTCGCCCACGGCACGAGCAACCCGTGGGGCGTCGACTTCAACGACCGCGGCCAGGGCTTTTGCACGGCCTGCGTGATTCCGCACCTGTTTCACATGATTCAAGGCGGCCGCTATCAGCGGCAGGCCGGCGAGCACTTCAATCCGTACACCTATGACGACATCAAGACGATCGCCGTGCATCGCCATTGGATCGGCGACACGCCCCACGCGGGCAACAACCGCTCCGACGCGGCCGGCGGCGGCCACGCCCACGCCGGCGCGATGATCTACCTGGGCGGCAGCTGGCCGGAGGAGTATCGCGACCAGATCTTCATGAACAACATCCACGGCCAGCGCATCAACGAGGATCTGCTGACGCCCAAGGGCTCGGGCTACGTCGGCAACCGCGGCGCCCGACTTCTGCCTGTCGCGCGATCGCTGGTCGCAGATCCTCAACCTCCAACTACGGCCCCGACGGCCAGGTCTACATGATCGACTGGTACGACGCCAACGCCTGCCACCATCGCGACACAGATGGCCACGACCGCACCAACGGCCGGATTTTCCGCATCGCGTACAACAACGCCAAGCCGGTCCACGTCGACTTGCGAAAGCTGAGCGACGGCGAGCTGGTCGAGCTGCAACTCAGCGCCAACGACTGGTACGTGCGCCACGCCCGGCGCATCCTGCAAGAGCGCGGCGCCAAGCCCGAGGTGCGCGAAAAGTTGGCCGCCATGGCATTCAAGCATGCCGACGAAACCCGGCGCCTGCGCGGCCTGTGGGCGCTGCACGTCACCGGCGGACTCGACGAAGCGCAATTGCTGGCCGGTTTGCAGAACGACCGCGAGCACGTGCGGGCCTGGACGATCCAACTGGCCACCGAAGATCCCAAGCGCGAGTTGTCCCCCGCGGTGCGCGATCAATTCGCCACACTCGCGAAGTCTGACCCCTCGAGCGTCGTGCGGCTCTACCTGGCCTCGGCGCTGCAGCGGCTGCCGTTGGCCCAGCGCCAGCCGATCTTGCAGGGCCTGCTTGCACACGCCGAGGACGTTGACGATCACAACCTGCCGCTGATGTTCTGGTACGCCGCCGAGCCCTTGGCGGAGCCGGACGCCGCGCAGGCCCTGTCGCTGGCCCAGGCTGGCAAGATTCCGCTGGTGTTCTCGTTCATGGTGCGCCGCATCGCCAAGATCGGCACGCCGGCCGCGCTGGAAGTCCTGATCGCCGAGCTCGCCAAAGACCACGACGACGGCGCGCAGTTGACGATCCTGCGCGCGATCGGCGAAGGCCTCAAGGGGCGCCGACAGGTTCCGATGCCCAAAAGCTGGCCCGCCGTTTCGACCCGTCTGATGAGCAGCACAAGCGCCGATGTCGAGCTCGCAAGCCACGGCGCTGGCCGTCACGTTCGGCGATCCGTTGGCGCTGGCCAAACTGCGCGACGTGCTGGTCGACGCCAAGGCGCCGCTGGCCGTGCGGAAGCTGCCCTCGAATGCCCTGTTGGCCGCCAAAGATCCGCAACTGGCCGCGGTTCTGCAAAACCTGGTCGCCGCCAGCGAGCTGCGCCGCGCGGCCCTGCGCGGGCTGGCCCTGTACGACGATGCGAAAACGCCGTGACGTTCTGCTGGCCGCCTACGGCCAGTTCGGTCCGGACGAAAAGCGGGACGCGCTGAACACGCTGGCCGCACGGGCCCATTGGGCCAAGGCCCTGCTGGCCGCCGTGGCCGACAAGAAGATTCCGCCCACCGACCTGTCGGCCGACCTGGTGCGTCAGTTGCGCAATCTCAAGAATGAGGACAGTCAATGCAGCGCATCACCGAGTTGTGGGGCCTGGCCCGCGATTCGAGCGCCGAAAAGGCCGAGATGATCGCCAAGTACCACGCAACTGGTCAGCAGAAGTCGCTGCCAGGCCGACCCGATGCTGGGCCGGGCCGTGTTCGCCAAAATCTGCCAGCAGTGCCACACGCTGTTCGGCATCGGCGGAAAGATCGGGCCTGAATTGACCGGCTCGAACCGCGCCGACCTCGACTATCTGCTGTCGAACATTCTCGATCCCAGCGCCGTGATGGCCAAGGAATATCAGCCCAGCGTGATCGTCACGACCGATGGCCGCGTCATCACGGGCCTCATTCGCGAGCAGACGCCGACGGCGCTCACCGTGCAAACCGCCAACGAGCTGGTCGTCTTGCCCAAGGGTGAAATCGACGAGCTGAAGCTCAGCGACCAGTCGATGATGCCCGACGACCTGCTCAAGCCGCTCTCCGACGCGCGAAGTCCGTGCGCTGGTGGCCTACCTGGCCTCGCCGTCGCAGGTGCCGATCCTGGCCACGGCCGACAACCTGAAGAATTTCTTCAACGGCACCGACCTGGCCGGCTGGCAGGGCAACGAGTCGCTGTGGGCGGTCGAGAACGGCGAGATCGTCGGCCGCACGCGCGGGCTTGAAGGAAAACGAGTTTCTGCGCAGCGAGCTGGTCTTTGGCGACTTCCGCCTGAAGGTGCAGATCAAGCTCGTCGACAACCAGGGCAACAGCGGCATTCAGTTCCGCAGCGAGGCGCTCGACAACGGACTGGTCAAAGGCTATCAGGCCGACGTCGGCGCCGGCTGGTGGGGCAAGCTCTACGAAGAACACGGCCGCGGCCTGTTATGGACCAAGAGCGGCGAAGCCCATCTCAAGCCAGGCTGGAACGCCTACGAAATTCAGGCCATCGGCAGTAAGATTCGCACCTGGATCAACGGCCAACTGTGCGTCGACGTCGAAGACACCGGCGGCGCCAAGCGCGGCATTTTCGCGTTGCAACTCCACTCCGGCGGAGCGACCGAAGTTCGCTTCAAGGATTTTGAAATCGAGCTGAACCCGGCACCGCGATAAGTTGGCCCAGGGGGCGTTGCGCGAATCGGCTTTTATTGGCTATTGGCTTCATTTTTTCCTTTTTGCACGGAGTTTGACAAACCGGGAGGCATTCCGATCAATGCTGCGCTTGAAGACATTTCGGTGAAAACACTCCCTCACACGAACACGAATAATGGCTCAACGCGACCTCCCGGGCGTATGGCCCCAATACTTAGAGCAAATTGGCCAAATTCTCGGCGCACAATATCAATTTGCAGGTCAAATCGCTCAAGGACGGACCGGAACGGCATACAAGATCGTTCGCCTCGACTCGGCACGAGAGTATTGCCTCAAAACAGTCTCTGAAAACGTCACCGGAACGGAGCGAGACTCGGTTCGGGATACGCTCAAGAAAGAAGTCGAGATACTTGACCCACTCGATCACCGTTGCATCCCAAAGGTGTATGAGCGGGATTTCGCTTCCGTGCCCCCGTTTTATGTGTGCACTTTTCACGCAGGCCAAACGTTTCAAGACTTCAAAGCGTCGGGGAAACGATTTACGCGCGACGAGGCGATTTATATAGTTCAGTCGCTAATCGACACGTTTGACTATTTGCATCAGCATGGCCGCACGCACTGCGACTTTCATCACAAGAATATCTTGATTGGCAATTCTGTATTCGCACAAGGCGTACTCGTAATCGATTTCGGGTCAGGCCACCGCGACAGCGACTCGGCAGAAAATACTCCTGAGCGCGGAGACCTCCGCTTCAAAGATGTTGCCGCGCAGGCTCGTTATCGCGACAACGTACGCCGAGATGATGCCGCGGCTTCCTTTCGCCTTTCCGATTTTGTCGCATTCGGCCATTTGCTGGCGCTGATGCAAGATGTATTTTTTCGCGATGCACCCAATGACCAGCGAATCGCGTACGCCGACTTTTGTCGCCTTCTGGAATCCGGCCAACTTAGCACATGGACCGACGTCCGCCACGCCTTTGCCGCCGTTATTGACCCTCGCTGCTTGATCAGCGCGGCGGACCGTTTCTTTATACTCCCAGATGGCACACGAGGATCGATTCGGATCCCGGTTTCCAAGCAAGTGCCCGTCGGGGAAGCCTCACTCGCCATTATTGACACTAAAGTCTTCCAACGATTGCGTGTCTTAAAGCAGCTATCATTTTGTGATTGGGTATATCCTGGTGGCAGGCACTCCCGTTTTGAACATTCGCTCGGCTTCATGGAGATGGTGTATTCCGCCCTACAGCGATTATCGCTAGCACCTGACTTTCGCGATCAGTTCACCGCGCGAAATATTGAAGGTACATTACTTGCCGCGCTTGTGCATGACATCGGGCACTACCCCTTTGCGCATGTCATGGAGCACTATGTCTCCAGCCGTTTTACGAGCAAAGATGCTCCCGAAGAACGCGAGCGGAACCAGCTCGCAAAGGATGTTGTTTCGCACTCAAGGAACACCATCGACCTACTTGAGCATGACCAGGAATTGCGCGAAGCCGCCGTTAGGCACTGGAGTGCCGAACACGTTACTGAAGCAATAAAGGTTTTGGAGGGCACACTCCCGCTTCTATCTGACCTCTTGGACAGCCCGATTGACTGCGATAAGCTCGACTATGTGCGACGAGACTCGTACCATTGCGGCGTCGAGCACGGGCGCGGAATCGATGCTTTATCAATCGTCAGTGCATATTGCAGCGCCTCGTCCGGGCAACGATTAGGATCGTTAGCTGTCGGCGTGCAGGCAATAGAAGGGTTTATGGTTGCACAGGAGCACATGCTGGCCACAGTTTATTGGAACGAGCATATTCGCGCGATAACCGCAATGTTTCATGCGGTCGTGGCCAGCATTGTACGCACCGATATAAAAAAGCTTGAATCCCTCGTGACAGGGCTGAAGGCGTGCACTACGGAAGACCAAGCCATTGAGAAAGTGTTGTTGCCAGAATTGGCGAAGCTTAGCTCTGAACACACTCCGTCGAGCTCCCAGCTCTCGCGATTGCTTGACCTGCACCGCGTCCCCAGTTTTGCAGACATCTATCGACCGATCGCCAAGTACACAGTGACGGACCCAGTTCCACACAAAACAACAGTC
Organism: uncultured Planctomycetia bacterium; assembly: GCA_963801675.1. GTDB lineage: Bacteria > Planctomycetota > Planctomycetia > Pirellulales > PALSA-1355 > PALSA-1355. The sequence continues at coordinate 3,037,965 of CAWDFN010000001.1, read as the reverse complement.
CGAACAAGCATTTACACGACGATCGTGAGTACACCGCTGACGGGTGCATCAATGGTGCCGATTAGCTGGAAGGCAATTCGATTCTTGCGTGAGTGTTTTCTAGACGCATTTCACGAAAAAAACGCCGCCAGGAGGAACATCGTTTTAGATGAATATGATATTTTGATTGACGTGCCATGGGGCAAGGCGGGAAACCGAAATGTCACCATAAGGAACGATGACGGAAGCGAGCAATTGATTACGACTATTTCGCACTTGAACGAAACGATTTTCTCACGGCCGACCGCATTTTTGGCCCCAGTGCGTGTTTATATTTCGCCGCGGGCATATCGTGCATACGAAGGGCAACTTAGGTCGATTGTTCAATCTGCCGAGGAACATTTCTATAGCAACCGAGCTTAGCTCGCATCCGCTCAAGCCAAGCTGTTACGGCATATTCGCCCTGCAACTCCGCTGCAGCGGAGCCACCGAAGTCCGCTTCAAGGATTTTGAGATTGAATTGAACCCCAAGTGAAGTAGAAACCGAGTCATGCAAACAGCCGCCCGACTGGCAATTCTGACGATGATCTCTGCGGCTGTTTGCACATCGACCGCAGCCACGGCCGCCGGGCAATCGCTTCGCGTCGCCGCGATCCAAATGCGATCCTCGCGCGACTTGAACGAGAACATCGCCGCGACGAAGAAGCACATCGCGGCCGCTGCCCGCGACGGGGTGCGGGTGGTCGTGTTTCCCGAGTGCTCGCTGACCGGCTACTTCGACAACGATTTCATGAAGCACTTCACGCGCAAGCAACTGGCCGACGCCGAGCGCCAAGTTGCCGACGCCTGCCGCGAGCACGCTATCTATGCCATCATCGGCATGCCGTGCCGCGAGGGAGAGAAGCTGTTCAACTCGGCCGTGGTCATCGACCCCGCGGGCAAGGTCATCGAGCGCTACCACAAAATCCAGCTCGCCGAATCGTGGCCCGATGGCGGCGACCACATGGCCGTCTTCAAAATCGACGGCGTACCCGCGTCGATCATCATTTGCCACGACGAGCGCTATCCGGAGCTGGTCCGTCTGCCGGTGTTGGCCGGGGCCCGGCTGGTCTTTTATGTTTCGCACGAGAGCGGCATCAAGAGCGAAAAGAAGATCGACCCCTACCGGGCCCAGATTCAGGCGCGGGCGGTGGAAAACACCGTGTACGTCGTGCAGGCCAACGCTCCGGCCAACGACGACACCACCGGCTCGCACGGCCAGAGCCGCATCATCGCCCCCGACGGCAATATCGTCGAAGAAGCGGGCATGTTCGATGAACAGGTCGTGGCCTCGACGCTCGACTTGACGAAGGCCACGGGGCGCACGGGCCGGTTGAGCATCGAACGCGGCCCGCTGGGCGATTGGTGGCGCGAAGGCGTCAAGCGGGTCCGCATCGTCGATTGAAACCCTGAACGGACTGGACAGCCCCATGCAACGAGCGATTCGACTGGCATGTCTCGCGATGCTGTGCTCGGTCATCAGCTCGACCGCGGCGGCCGAAACGCCTCCCGAGCTGGCCCGCTGGCTGGCGCCGCAGGAGTGGCAGCGCGACGTCGACGGGCCGATCGTGTCGCTGGGTAAAGAGGGGGATTTCGACGACATGCACGTCTTCGCTCCCACGGTTATCCAGGAAGCCGGGCGCTTCCTGATGTGGTATCCCGGCTCGCGCGGTCCGCGCAATGGCCGGTTCTTTCGACTCGGCATGGCCAGCGGCGCCGACGGCAAGCAGTTCGAAAAATCGCCGCATAATCCCGTGCTCGAAATGAGCGACGGCGAACACTCGATCCTCACGCCGTGCATCCTGCGCGACGGCAACGGCAGCGTGGTCCGCGAGCAGGGCAAGCTGCGAATGTGGTTTGCCTCCTGTGCCTTCGCCAAGTCGCCGCTGCACACGCTGCACGAAACCACCAGCGCCGACGGCGTTCACTGGTCCACGCCCTCGGCGGCGCTGTTGGAAAACGTCTACTGCCCGACCGTGCTCAAGACAGACGAAGGTTACCGCATGTGGTTCGCCGACGTCAGCAAACGCCCCTGGGTCATCCGCCACGCATCCAGCGGCGACGGGACGAAGTGGAATGTGACCGAGCGGCCCGTGCTCGGATTGAGCCAGAACTGGGAAGTCGAGATACTGGTCTACCCGACCGTGCTCAAAGTCGACGGCGTGTATTTGATGTGGTACGGCAGCTATGACAACGCCGTGCGCAGGCAGACGACCGCCATCGGGTTCGCAGCGAGCGTCGACGGTCTGAAATGGTACAAGCTGCCGCAAAACCCGGTGTTGCGTCCCGATCCCGCGCGGCCCTGGGAGTCGAACTACGTCGGCAGCGGCTGCGTCAGCCGTCTGGCCGACGGCAGCTTTCGCTACTGGTATGCCAGCCGCAAAGCCCCGCCATTTCTGAATCTGTATTTCGCGATCAACACGGCGCGGTGGAGTGGTCCGGCCGCCGCGACCGCAAAACCGCAGGCCGCCAACCACCCGCGACTTCGTTTGCCGCTCAAGAAAGACGACGTCGGCACTCTGGAGCCGGCACCGACTCGCAGGCCGATCACGCGCTCAAGGTGCTCGAAGTCATCGACGACGACAACGCGATCCTGCGATCCTGGTTCGCCCGCGACGAGGCCGCCGGCGAAGACGCAACCTTCGCCGACCTGTGGGTGCGTGGCATCGACACCCACGGCCTCGCCGCCGGATCGCCGGCGAAACTCCCGCAGGTATTCCGCGTGACCGGCAACAAAACCTTCGACACCACCTGCGGCGGGCGGAGCATTCCGGCCCTGGAGCCGATCCCGAAGTGAACCCGGACCGTCCGAAATTGGTCCCTATTGATCGCGAAATCGCTAATCAACCGCGAGCCTGGACAATTGCACCGTTGCTTCTTTTGAAAACCCCACGCGACATGGAGGAAATTGGCAAATGATGAATCTCGAAACCAAGCTCGATCGTCGACTGTGGGACGCGATCCGTTCGAGCGTCGAAGGTCGAAATTTCAAGAGTGCGGTTCTTGACGCAATTCATGTGCTGACAGATGTCATACGCGAACGTTCAGGTTTGGAAGGTGACGGTGTTGCACTGGTTGGTGCTGCGTTCGGTGGCTCCTCACCAAAACTAAAGGTAAATCGATTACAAACCGAATCCGAGCGGAATGTGCAGAGTGGCACGGAAGCCATGTTGCGAGGTCTGTATCAGGCCATTCGGAACCCGCGAAGTCACGAGCAATTTCTTGACAATGACCGCGATGCCCAAGCGATTATTCTCTTCATCGACTACCTGTTGCGAATTGTGGACCAATCCCGCAGTCCGTTCTCGTTGCCGACGATCGTAGCGCGCGTGCTTGATCCAGATTTCGTACCGAGCGAAAGGTATTCGACCCTTCTTGTCAATCAAATCCCGACTCGTAAACGGCTGGCCGTCTGCCACGACGTATTTGCGCGGCGGGAAGAAGCGGATCCGCAAAAAGTGCGATACTTCTTCGGGACGATTCTGAAGCACATGGCCGCGGAAGAGGTCGGCGAATTTTGCGCATTACTGTCTGACGAGTTACGTCGCACTGACGATGACGACACGATTCGTTTCGTTCTCTGCTGTTTCCCGTCATCAATGTGGCCAGACGTAGACGAGGACTCGCGGCTCAGAATTGAAAACAAACTTATCAATTCCGTTCGCGACGGTAGGTGGTGGCGCGGGGATGAGAGTTCCGTCCAGGGCTCCCTTGGCACTTGGGCGACAAATATCGCTGACAAAATGATCCTCAAAGGAGAATTGTGGCTATGCGTGTTCGGCAAATTGGGCTCAGCGGATCGAGCGGAGCAAGATTACGTGTTCCAGTTCTTTATGCAACATGTAGAGCATTTCTTCCCAACGCCGCCGCCCGCGCTGATTCGACGAATCAACGAGGGCTTGCGGGCGGGCGATGTCCGGTTTCGGGATCGGGCGTTAGTGTGGGAGTCCGATTTCGCCGGGCAGCGTGATCCTGCGGATCCTTGGCGACAAGCATTCGCCGAAGCCTTAACGGCATTTACGGAACGTCCTGAGGCGGAACTTCCGTGTCCCGATGAAATGCCGTTTTAGTTGCCCGCGATCGATGCGGGATTGACCGATCAATCCAGCGCGCATTGATCAGCCTCCTCCCGCCTCCGGCTCTTCGATCACGTCATTCACGCGCTTCAAGAACGTCACGGCTCCCCGGCCGTCAACGATTCGGTGGTCCTACGTCAAGGCCACACAAATAATGGCGCGGATCACGTCCTGCCCTCGCCGGCCACCGGGCCGATCCTGAATGGCGCGCCGCCCCTTTTCACCTCAGCCAACGGGCTGCCGCACTTTCCGCTCCATGATTTCGCGAATTCTTTGCACCAGGGCGTCGGGCGAATAGGGCTTCTGAATGAAGTCCGTTTCGGATTCCAACACGCCGTGCCGCACGATCGCATCGTCGGTGTATCCCGACATGAACAACACCGGCAGATCGGGACGCACGTCGTGCAATCGCTCGGCCAGTTGGCGACCGCTCATATGTGGCATGACGACGTCGCTGAGCACCAGGTGGATCTTCCCGCGATGCCGCGCGCACAGCGCCAAGGCCTCGCCACCGTTGGCCGCCTCCAATACGCTGAAGCCACGAGATCGCAGCATGCGGCACGTCAAGTTTCGAACCATCTCTTCGTCTTCAACCACAAGCACGGTCTCGCTGCCGCGTGCACGTGCCGCGAGCGGTGGCTCGCGTTCGGCCGCGACCACGGCGCCTTCGACTCGGGGGAAATAGACACGGAATCGCGTGCCCTGCCTGGGCTCGCTGTCAAATACGATCTGGGCGCCGCTTTGGTGGACGATGCCGTAGACCGTGGCCAGCCCCAGCCCCGAGCCCTTGCCGACCTCCTTGGTCGTGAAGAACGGTTCGAAGACGTGGGCCCTGGTGTTTGCGTCCATGCCCACGCCGGTGTCCGCGACCGACAGCACGGCGTAGGATCCCGGCTCCGCGTTGAGCAGCGATTCCGCGTCGCGCACGTTCAGCTCGACGGCCGAGGTTTCGATGGTCAGTTGTCCCCCTTGCGGCATCGCGTCGCGGGCATTGAGGGCGAGGTTGACGATGACCTGACCGATTTGTCCCGCGTCGACCTTCACCGCCAAAGGCCGCGGGCTCAATTTCGTCGTCAGCGCGACGTCTTCGCCGATCAAGCGCGCGAGCAACTTTTCGGTTTCGCTCACTATGCTATTGAGGTCGAGCAGCTTGGTTTCCAGCACTTGTTTGCGGCTGAATGCGAGCAATTGCCGAGTCAGCGTGGCGGCCCGATTGCCGGCTTTGCGAATCTCGGCTACGACCGATTTCGTGTCGTCGTCCAAGTGGGCCATGTCCGACAACAACGCGCTGTAGCCCAAGATGACCGTCAGCAAATTGTTGAAATCGTGGGCGATCCCTCCCGCCAACTGGCCGGTCATTTCCATCTTTTGCGCCTGCCGCAGTTGCTCTTCCAAGGCCGTGCGCTGCGAAAGGTCCTCCAGGATGCCAATGAAATGGCGGCGATCCTTGAGGCGGAACTCCGTGACTCGCAGCTCCAACGGGAAGTGAGTGCCGTCCCGGCGGCGGCCTTCGAGCGCTCGGCTGCTGCCGACGATCCTTGCCAGGTCCGTCGAGGGGCCGTCGGCCAGCTCGGGCACCAGAACGTCGACCTTCTGGCCGATCGCGTCGGCCGCCGAGCAGCGGAACATCCGTTCGGTGGCCCGGTTGAACGATTGGATCGTTCCCCGTTCGTCGATGCTGATGATGCCGTTGGAAGCATGCTCGACGACCATCCGCAGCAGCTCTTCGGCATCCCACAGTTCCGCCTGGGCTCGCTTGCGCTCTTCGATTTCGCGTTCCAGCTCCGCCGGGCTGCGCATGGCCAACGCAATCGGCGTCACCCGTACCAGGGCAAACACCGTGGCCCACGACACCACGGCCGTTAGCAACTTGACGACGCCCGCCAGGCGGTAGACAGGCCACCAGAAGATGACCGCTTCCAGCAGATGCGTGGTTCCGCACGCCAAGATGAAGGCGCCGAACAGCAGAAACACCTTGCGGAACGGCAGGTTCTTTCGGCGCAAAACGAAGTAGGCCAGCACGCATGGGATCGTGACATAGGCGCCCCACACGGCCAGATCGGAAACGATGTGCAGCCAGCCCAGCTCCGCGCTCCACGAACCGCAGTGCCAGCGCGGCGGAAAGCCCGAGGTATCAAACAGTCGAGTCAAGATATCGAGAATGGCTCTGCCCCCCGAGTCAGCATCGCCCAAGCCGCGACCGGCAACAGCGTGGTTGGCGTACAAACGCCTCATAAAACCTAGCACTTGACTGGTCGAGAATTGCGAAGCGAGGATGAGCGCACGCTTGATGCGACCGGCGTAACCGCCAATGTCGACACGCGCCCGCGGCGCCGGGGGCGAATGCCGCCCCGCATGATCGACCCGCGCAGCGCGACTGGATGCGTATCACCCAGCGCCAGAGCGTACCGCAGCTGGCCCAGACAACTTGTTTTCTGGGTCCCGCAGGGGCAAGAGGTGCTCGTGAAGCCGGAGTTCCTCCCCCGATCGCCTCTGGTTGCCTCGCAGCACAGACAACGAGTTTGTGGGTGCCATCCAGCGCTAAATCTCGACCAGCATCCGCATCGGCTCTTCGATCACGTCCTTGACGCGCTTCAGAAACGTCACGGCACCTTGCCCGTCGACGATGCGGTGGTCGTAGGTCAGGGCGACGTACATCATCGGGCGGATCACGACCTGGCCGTCGCGGGCGACCGGGCGGTCTTGGATGGCGTGCAGGCCGAGGATGCCGCTTTGCGGCGGGTTGACGATCGGCGTCGAGAGCAGCGAGCCGTACACGCCGCCGTTGGAGATCGTGAACGTGCCCCCTTGCAGCTCTTCGAGCTGCAGGCTGTTGTCGCGGGCCCGGTGGGCGAAGTCGGCGATCGTCAGCTCGATCTCGGCGAAGCTCATCCGGTCGGCGTTGCGCAGCACCGGCACGACCAGCCCCTTGCCGCCGCCGACCGCGATGCCGATGTCGAAGTAGTTGTGATACACGATGTCGTTGCCGCGAATCTCGGCGTTCACCTGCGGCACGAGCTTCAAGGCGTCGATGGTCGCCTTGACGAAGAACGACATGAAGCCCAGCTTGATGCCGTACCGCTCCTGGAAAATCTGCTTTGTGCTCGTTGCGCAGCGTCGATGACCGCCGACATGTCGACTTCGTTGAACGTGGTCAGCAGCGCCGCGGTGTGCTGGGCCTCGACCAGCCGCTGCGGCGATGCGCCGGCGGATGGGGCTCATCGGCACCGCTTCTTCCTCGCGGTCGCTGCGAGCCGATGGCAGCGCCGCCGGCTGCGGCCTTGGTTTCTGCAATTCCCGGCCGCGCGGAATCGCCCGCGGAACCTCGGGGCTGATCACCAGCGCCTGGTCCGTTTCATCGGCCGGCTCAACTGGCTCGCCGCGTTTGGGCGGCGTCGGTTCGGCACGCCTGGCGACGGGAACCGACTCGGGCGCCCGGCGCAGCTCGGCCGGGCGGCTCCCGCCGTCGGCCTTCGGCTTCGGCGGAGTGTAAATCGTCTGCGCAGCTTGCGCCGCCGCCGCGGCCGCCGCTTGCTCATCGCGGCCGTCGGCCTTGGCGTTGGCGCCCACGGCAGCCGGTTCCATATAGCCGATCATTTCGCCCACGGCGGCCATGTCGCCGGTTCGCTTGAGCACCTTCGAAATCGTGCCCGACACCGGAGCCGACAATCTCGACCGTCGCCTTGTCGGTCTCGATTTCGACCAGGCTCTCGTCCTTTTCGGCGGTCTGGCCCTCGCCTTTGAGCCACTGCCCAATCTGGACTTCGGTGATCGACTCGCCGACCGCGGGCACTTTCAATTCGACGGCCATATCGGCGAGCTTTCCTGGTGCAAGATCGAAATTGTAGCCGGCCTCTTCGAGGCCGGAGGTTTGCTGAAATCCGCGGTCACAGACCCCGGCTACAAAACTCATCGACGACAATTAGATGCAGCCAAAAGCCTGCATCAGCAATTCCTTCTGTTCCATTCGATGGCTGCTGGCCGAACCGGTCGCCGGAGCTCGGCGAAGCGCGGCGATAGACGCCCGAGAACGGCAGCCGATCGAACAGCTCGCCGCCGAAGCGCGCCAGCAGAAACCGCCAGGCGCCCATGTTCTCCGGCTCTTCCTGCACCCAGTAGACGGGCGTGCCGTCGCGATAGCGGGCCAGCGCCGACTTGCAGCTGCTCGAGCGGCAGCGGATAGAGCTGCTCGATCCGCACAATGGCCACGTCGTGGCGGCCCAGGTCCTCGCGTTCTTTTTCCAATTCGTAATACATCTTGCCCGAGCAGAGCAGCACGCGTTCGACCTCCTGCCGGTCTGTCGCGCGCGTCGGGAATCACGTGCTCGAACCGGCCGGCGGCGCACTCGTCCAGAGCTCGACACCGCCTTGCGGATGTCGCAGCAGGCTTTTGGGCGTCATCACCACCAGCGGCTTGCGCCACGGCCGCAGCACCTGCCGGCGCAGCGCAGTGGAAGTACTGCGCCGGCGTGGTCGGGTTGACGACCTGAATGTTGTCCTCGGCCGCCAGCGCCAGAAACCGCTCCAGCCGGGCGCTGGAATGCTCCGGGCCCATGCCCTCGAAGCCGTGCGGCAGCAGCAGCACCAGGCCGCTCAGCCGCTGCCACTTCGTCTTCGGCGCTGGCGATGAACTGATCGATGATCACCTGGGCCGCGTTGACGAAGTCGCCGAACTGCGCTTCCCACATCACCAGCCCGTCGGGGCAATCGAGGCTGTAGCCGTACTCGAAGCCCAGCACGCCGGCTTCCGACAGCGGGCTGTTGATGATTTCGACCGGCGCCTGGCCCGTCGAGACGTGCTGCAAGCGGCATGTAGCGGTGGCCGTCGTCGATAGTCGTGCAGCACGGCGTGGCGCTGGCTGAACGTGCCGCGGGTGGTGTCCTGGCCGGTCAGGCGCACGCGATAGCCGGCCTCGGCCAGGCTGGCGAAGCGCCAGCGCTTCGGCGGCGGACCAATCGAGCGGCCGCTCGCCGTGGGCCATCTCGCGGCGCGCATTCCAAGAACCGCTCGATCTTCGGGTGCGGGTGGAAATCGGCCGGCAACATGCGTCTGGACTTCGCAGCAACTCCGCCAGTCGGTCGCGCGATCCATGCCGGTTTCGACCTCGGGCACGTCGGCGCTCGCGGCCGCCGACGTAGCCCTTCCAGACGCCGGTGCGCACTGTCGGTCGCGGCGACGTACTCGTCGCTGCGTGGCGACCGACAGCTCCTTGTCCAGCTGCTCGCGTCTGCTCGTGCGGCGATGCGATCGGCCTCGTCGCGCGTGATGTCGCCCAGTTTCAGCAGGTGGTCGAGATAGCCGTCGCGGACGCTTGTGCGCTGTTCGATCGCCCGATACAGCACCGGCTGCGTGAAGGCCGGCTCGTCCCCTTCGTTGTGGCCGCGGCGGCGGTAGCAGTACATGTCGATCACCACGTCGCGCTGGAACTCGCGGCGGAAATCCATCGCCAGCCGCACGACCTGGGCCACGGCCTCGGGATCTTCGCCGTTGACGTGGAAGATCGGGATTTGCAGCATCTTGGCCACGTCGGTGGCGTAGGTGCTCGAGCGGCCCTCGGCCGGCGACGTGGTGAAGCCGATCTGGTTGTTGACGACCACGTGCAGCGTGCCGCCGATCGTGATAGCCTGCGAGCTGGCTCAGGTTGAGCGTTTCCTGCACGATGCCTTCGCCGGCGAACGCCGCGTCGCCGTGGATCAGCAGCGTCATGCCGTGCTCGGCGCTTGGTGTCGCCGACGCGGTCCTGCTTGGCGCGCACGCGGCCGAGGGCCACGGGATTGACGAACTCCAGGTGGCTGGGATTGAAGCACAGCGACAGGTGGACCTTGTGGCCGCGCCGCGGTGATCCAATCGCTCGCTGTAGCCCAGGTGATACTTCACGTCGCCGCGGCCGAGGTGCAGCTCGGGGTCGATGTCGGCGAATTCGCGGAAGATCTCCTGCGGGCTCTTGCCCATGATGTTGGCCAGCACGTTCAGCCGGCCGCGGTGGGCCATGGCCAGCACGATTTCGCGAATGCCCTGGTCGCCGGCCTTTTCGATGGCCAGGTCCAACAGCGGGATCAGGCTTTCGGCCCCTTCCAGCGAGAAGCTTTTGGCGCCGGGAACCGCTTCTGGATGAACTCCTCGAAGATCGCGGCGTCGGTCAGCCGCGTCAGGATGCGCAACTGTTCGTTGCGGCTGAGCGTGCAGCCGGTTCTCGGTGCCTTCCATCCGGTCTTGCAGCCATTGCCGCACGTTCAGATCGTCGATGTGCATGAACTGCACGCCGATCGAGCGGCAGTAGGTGTTGCGCAGCCGCTCCAGAATGTCGCCGCAGCGTGAGCACGTCCGGGCCGCGGATCGTGTCGGTCGAAAACGGCCGATCCATGTCGGCGTCGGTGAAGCCGTAGAATTCGGGATCGAGCTCGGGCAGATGCGGCCGCGGCATGCCCAGCGGATCGATGTTGGCCACCATGTGCCCGCGCACCCGGTAGGCGCGCACCAACTGGTCGACGCGATCTTGCAGCAGCGCCATCTCGAGCTCGCGCACGCTGGCCGAGCCGTCGGCTTGCGCCCTGCTTGGCGGATTGAAGACGCTCGCGGGATGAAACGACGGACCGAGCCGCAGTTCCGCCGCCGAGCCGTTGCCGCCGCCGTTATGGCCGCCGCCGTTGCTGCCGCCCAGTCGCTGGAAATAACGCCGCCAGTCCGCCGAAACCGACTTCGGGTCGCGCAAGTAACTGGCGTACAGTTCCTCGATAAACCCCAAGCTGAGGCTGTTGAGCTGCGGTTCGCGATCGTTCACGGAATGCGGAAGATTCAACATGGCCGATGTCTTTGAGGGCGATGCCCCACGCGTCCAAATGTTCATCCAAACGGCGGCGGCGCAGTCATTCTAGCGTCCCGCCCAGATCTGTCGCCGCCAACGAAAAAACCCATCTGCGCCTTCGCACAGACGGGCCATTACCGCGCTTGTCAGCCCCTCGACTTCTTGCCCGGACTCGTGTGCGTATGCTAGGAGCCCCCGCGGCGGGTGTCAAGGCGATTCGGCCGTCGGCACAGCCAACTCGCGAACGCGACAAATAGGCTGTTTTCTCGGTGATTTCACGCTAATCGCACTCCGGCCGAGCCCGGCCGCGGCACGTCACCACGCGTCGGGGTCATTCTCTAGGGGCCGCCAATTTCCTATCATGGAGTCATCATTACAGTTGCCGCGATCTGGCGCGAGCGTGAACACCCTTCGCGCCGCCCCAGCGGTGACGCCCTGACGGTCCCGCGGCTCTAATCAGCTATGAATGTCACGTTCTCCTGTCCTCGCTGCCATCAGGGTGCCCGCGTCGACGTTGCCCCGGGCGACGCGGCACTGGCGTGCTCGGCCTGCGGGCAATCGATCGCGATCGGGCCCGACGCCTTTGACGGCGAGCAACTCTGCCGCTGCCTTGTCTGCCCCAGCACGGATCTGTTTGTCCGCAAAGACTTTCCGCAGCGGCTGGGTGTCGGCCTCGTGGTCCTGGGCGTGGTCGGCAGCTCGATCGCGTGGGCCTACACGCTGCCGATCCTGACGTTTGCCATTCTGTTCGGCACGGCGCTGGTCGACGTGGTGCTGTACCTGATCGTGCCCGACGCCCTGATGTGCTACCGCTGCGGCGCCCAATATCGATCCGCCAATGGCATGTCCCGCCATGGCGCCTTCAACCTGGAAACTCACGAACGCTACCGCCAACAGTCGGCTCGCATGGCGGGGCAAAATCGTTGAAACGAAAGAAAAATATTTAGCCACAGAGGACACAGAGAGAGGAAAAAGAGAATGAGAAGCAAGTGATACGAAGAATCATCGGCGCAGCGGAGGAGTCGGTGAAGATCTGCGGCACCTCTTGCAACGGTGATCTCGATTCGGTCGCACGACTCGCAACGAACCATCTGACGTAACAATATTTGGCCTCTCTTTCCCTCTCTGAGTCCTCTGTGCCCTCTGTGGCTAATTCCTCTTCTTCTTTAAACAGCTAAGCATGGACCAGGACCGGGAACGAATCCAGGACGACTTGCGCGGACTCGTCAAAGGCGACGTCCGCTGCGACGACGTCTTCCTGCAACTCTACGCCAGCGACGCCAGCATCTACGAAATCAGGCCGCTTGGCCGTGATCCGGCCGCGCACGCTGGCCGACGTCGTGGCCTGCGTCGAGTACGCCGCCGAAAACCACTTGCCGGTGTTCCCGCGCGGCGCGGGCACCGGGCTGGCGGGCGAATCGCTCGGCCCCGGGCTGGTGCTCGACTTCTCGCGCTACATGCGCCGCGTGCTCGACGTGCAAAGCGATCGCGTGCGCATCCAGCCGGGGGTCGTGCACGCTAACCTCAACGAATTCTTGCGGCCGATGGGACGCCATTTCGGTCCCGACCCGGCCATGAGCAGCGTGACCACGATGGGCAGCGTGATCGCGATCGACGCCGGCGGCAGCCATTGGCTGAAGTACGGCTCGGCCCGAGCCAACGTGCTCAGCTTGCAAATCGTGCTGGCCGACGGCCAGGTGCTCGAAGTCGGCCGCGAATCGATCGACGACAATCGCTCGGACCCCACCTCGCGCCGCGGCCAGCTCGTGTGGCGGCTGGTCGACCTGCTCACGCGCGAGGCGCAAACGATCCGCGACCATCAACCGCAAAGCCTCGTCAATCGCTGCGGCTATCACCTGGCTGACGTGCTGGGCGACGAATACCTCGACTTGGGGCAACTGCTGGCGGGCTCCGAAGGCACGCTGGCCCTGATCACCGAAGCGACCGTGGCCACGCAGCCGCTGCCGAAGCATCGCGGCGTGGCGCTGCTGTTGTTCGATCGCCTGGAAAGCGCGGCCAAGGCGGTGATGGAAATCCTGCCCTTGGAGCCCAGCGCCTGCGATCTGATGGACCGCCGCCACCTCAGCCTGGCGCGCGAGAGTCACGGTGCAGTACGACCTGTTGATTCCGCCCGAAACCGAAGCCGCGCTGCTGGTCGAGCAAGAGGGCGACACGCTGGCCATTGTGCGCGACAAATTGACTCAGGTGATCGACCGCGTGCGCCGGAAGAAGCGGCTGGCGTTTCACGCAGTGCAGGCGCAGGATCGTGAGCGAGATCGACTTGTACTGGCGGCTGGCGCACAAAGTCGTGCCGACGCTGTACCGCATGAAGGGCACGACCCGGCCGCTGCCGTTCATCGAAGACCTGGCCGTGCCGCCCAAGGTGTTGCCCGACTTCCTGGTGCGGATGCAAAACGTGCTCAAGCAGCACCAGGTCACGGCCTCGCTGTTCGGCCATGCTGGCCACGGTCAATTGCACCTGCGGCCGTTTCTCGACCTGTCGAATCCCGCCGACGTCACGCGGATGGCCCAGTTGGCCGCCGACTTGTACCGCGAAGTGATCGAAGTCGGCGGCACGATCAGCGGCGAGCACGCCGACGGGCTGAGCCGCACGCCGTTCATCCGCCAGCAATACGGGGCGTTGGCCGACGTGTTTCGCGAAGTGAAGCAGATCTTCGATCCGAACAACATTTTCAATCCCGGCAAGATCGTCAGTGACGATCCTGACCTGCTGATGCGCAATCTGCGGCGATTTTCGCCCCCCGCGGCGACCAATGGCGAGACCGTCAACGGCGTGATCGAGCCGGCTGCTGTTGCCGCCGCGCCGCCGCCTCCGCAGACCTGGCAGTTGAACTGGAGCGGCGAGGAGATCGCACAGACGGCCCGCGACTGCAACGGCTGCGGCGCCTGCCGTTCGCAGTTGGCCGACGTGCGGATGTGCCCGATCTTTCGCTTCGCCCCGGCCGAAGAGAGCTCGCCGCGGGCCAAGGCCAATCTGATGCGCGGCGTTTTGAGCGGCCAACTTCCGCCGGCCACGCTGACCAGCGACGAGTTCAAGGCGGTCGCCGACCTGTGCGTCAACTGCCACATGTGCCGGCTGGAATGCCCGGCCACCGTCGACATTCCCAAGCTGATGATGGAAGGCAAGGGGGCGTACGTGGCCACCAACGGCCTGAATTCGAGCGATTGGCTGATGGCGCGCGTCGACCGCTTGAGCTGGCTGGGAAGCATGCTGGCGCCGGCTCGCCAACTGGGCGATCGCCAACCCGACGGCGCGCTGGCTGATGGAAAAGACGCTCGGCGTTGCCCAGGGGCGGAAGCTGCCGCGGTTTGCCTCGCGCAGTTTTCTGCGCCTGGCCAGCCGCCGCCGCCTGACGCGTCCCACGCGGCGCGACGTGCCCAAAGTGCTCTACTTCGTCGACACCTACGCCAACTATCACGACCCGCAATTGGCCGAAGCGCTTGGTGGCGGTGATGGAGCACAACGCGATCGCGGTCTACGTGCACCCCGGCCAGCAGTCGTCGGGCATGCCGATGATTTCGCTGGGCGCGCTAGGTCCGGCGCGCAAGATCGCCGAGCACAACGTCGCCCTGCTGGCCGAAGCGGTCCGCCAGGGCTACCACATCGTGGCCACCGAGCCCTCGGCCGCCTTGGCGCTGACGCACGAATATCCGTCGCTGGTGCGACGACGACGACGCGCGGCTCGTGGCCGCCAACACCAGCGAAGCCTGCACTTATCTGTGGAAGCTGCACCAGGCGGGCAAGCTGCAGCTCGACCTGCGGCCGGTCAACGCCGTGCTCGGCTATCACATGCCGTGTCACGTCAAGGCCCTCGGCGTCGGCTCGCCGGGCGAGAACCTGCTGCGGCTGATTCCCGGACTGATCGTCGAGCGGACCGAGAACGGCTGCTCGGGCATGGCCGGCACCTTTGGACTGAAGCGCGAAAACTATCGCGCCAGCCTGCGCGCCGGTCGCGGCTTGATCAACAGCCTGCGCGACCCGCGGCTGCAAGCCGGCACGACCGAGTGCAGCGCCTGCAAAATCCAGATGGAGCAGGGGGCCGGCAAGCCGACGATCCATCCCGTCAAGCTGCTGGCCCTGGCCTACGGCCTGATGCCCGAGTTGGCCGATCTGCTCTCCGCCCCGGTCGAGGAGCTGGTCGTCACGTGAACGTTCGCATCCGCCTATTCGCGGTCGCCAGGCAATTGGCCGGTGCCGAAGTGATCTCGCTCGAACTGCCCGAGGCCAGCACGATCGCCCGCTTGCGCGAAGCCCTGGCCGCCGAAGTGCCTGCACTGGCTGCCGTGTTGCCACATGTCCTGTTCGCCATCGGCTCGCAGTATGCCCAAGAGGACACACTCGTGCCCGACGGCGGCGAAGTCGCTTGTATCCCCCCGGTCAGCGGAGGATAGAATATCGGTGGACGCGTTTCCCGATGATCGACATCACGACCCAATCGATCGATACCGACTCGCTGCTGCGTCGGGTCGGCTCGCCGAACGCCGGGGCGGTGGTGTTGTTTTTGGGCACGACGCGCGAGTTCACCGCGCGGGCGGCAGACGGCCTCGCTCGACTACGAGTGCTACGTCGAAATGGCCCGCGACAAACTGGCCGAGTTGGAAGCCGAGGCCCGCAGTCGCTGGCCGATCGAGGAATGCGCCATCGTGCATCGCGTCGGACACGTGCCGATCGGCGAAGCCAGCGTGGCCATCGCGGTCAGCACGGCCCATCGCCAGCCGGCGTTCGAGGCCGGCCAGTGGCTGATCGACACGCTCAAAGAGGTCGTGCCGATTTGGAAGAAAGAAAACTGGGCCGACGGCGCGAGCCAGTGGGTCCATCCCGGATTCGATTCACCCCCCGCGCCCGAAGGCTCGGCCGCGAAACCTGGGTGATCTTCACCAACTTGCAATACTTGTTCGGCCCATGACCATTTCCGCGCCACTTGTCGACTCCTTCGGCCGCGTGCACACGAATCTGCGGATCAGCGTCACCGATCGCTGCAACATTCGCTGCTTCTACTGCATGCCGGCCGAAAACGTGCGGTTCAAGCCGCGCGCACGAGTTGCTCACGTTCGAGGAGATCGAGCGGTTCGTGCGCGTCGTGGCGCGGCTGGGCGTCAACAAGATTCGCCTGACCGGCGGCGAGCCGCTGGTGCGGCACGATCTGCCGCGATTGGTCGAAAAGCTCGCCGCGCATTCCCGGCATCCACGACATCGCGCTGACGACCAACGGCATCCTGCTGGCCGATCAGGCCGCAGGCCCTCAAAGACGCCGGCCTGCAGCGGCTCAACATCAGCCTCGACAGCCTGCGGCCGGAAACGTTCTTGAAGATCTCGCGCCGCGAAGGCCTCGACCGCGTGCTCGCGGGCATCTTCGCGGCCCAGCGCGTCGGCTTTCGACAAGATTCGGCTCAACGCCGTGGCGATCCGCGGCCTCACCGAGCCCGACGATCGTGCCGCTTGGGCCAGTTCGCCCGGCAGCACGGCCTGGAAATGCGATTCATCGAGTTCATGCCGCTCGACGCCGAGGGCAACTGGGACTTCGACCAGGTGCTCTCGCGGCGCGCGAATTCGCGAGATTCTCGAAGCAGGGCATCGGCCCGCTGGTGCCGTTGGCGGTCGAGGATCCCAGCCAGCCGGCCACCGACTTCGCCTTCGCCGACGGCGTCGGCCGCATCGGCTTCATCAATCCCGTGACGCAGCCGTTCTGCCACCACTGCAATCGCCTGCGGCTGACGGCCGAAGGCCAGGTGCGCAACTGCCTGTTCTCGACCGACGAATGGGACGCCCGGGCGGTGCTCCGCGGCGGCGGAGCGGACGAACAGATCGCCGAGCTGGTGCGCCGAAAGCGTCGGCGCCAAGCGGGCCGGCCACGGCATCAACAGCGACGAATTCGTCCGGCCCGAGCGGGCCATGTATCAAATCGGCGGCTGACGTGCCGCGAAAGCCCATGAGCAACCGCGAAACCGATCAACGACGCATCTATCTGGACAACGCCGCCACGAGCTGGCCCAAGCCGCCGGCCGTGTACGCCGCCGTCGACCACTACCAGCGCCACCTCGGCGCTCCGGCCGGCCGTAGCGGATATGCCGAGGCAGTCGCCGTTTCGCAAGCGGTCGCCGACACGCGGCTGCAAGTGGCCCGGCTGCTCGGGCTGGACGACGCGAACCACCTGATTTTCACTTCCAACGGAACCGACGCGCTGAACCTGGCGCTGCACGGAT
Organism: uncultured Planctomycetia bacterium; assembly: GCA_963801675.1. GTDB lineage: Bacteria > Planctomycetota > Planctomycetia > Pirellulales > PALSA-1355 > PALSA-1355. The sequence continues at coordinate 3,020,840 of CAWDFN010000001.1, read as the reverse complement.
TGCTGCGCGCGGGTGACCACGTCATCACGTCGGTGGTCGAGCACAATTCCGTGCTGCAGACCGCTGGCCACGCTGGAAGAAGCCGGCCGGATTTCGGTGACGCGCGTCGGCTGCGATGGCTGGGGCTTCGTCGATCCCGACGAAATCGCCGCCGCGATTCGCCCGGCGACTCGGCTGGTCGCGCTGAGCCACGCTTCGAACGTCACCGGCGCCGTCCAGCCGATCGCCGAGGCCGGCCGCATCGCGCGCTCGCACGGCGTGCTCGTGCTGTGCGACGCCGCGCAGACGGTCGGACACAGGACGGTCGATATGCGATCCTTGTGCGTCGACCTTCTGGCCGCCCCCGGCCACAAGGGGTTGCTGGGACCCTTGGGCACCGGCGTGCTGGCGATTCGACCCGAAGTGGCCGGCCAGTTGCAAAGCGTTCGCCAGGGTGGCACCGGCACCCGCAGCGAAGAAACCCGGCAGCCCGACGAGCTGCCCTCCAAGTTCGAATCGGGCAATCTCAACGTTCCGGGAATTCTCGGCCTGCAAGCCGGCGTCGAGTTTCTCCAGGAACAAGGACTCGACGCCATCGACGAGCACGGCCGGGAGCTGGTGGCGCGGCTGCTGGCCGGGCTAGGCGAAATCGCGGGGCTGCGCGTGTTCGGTCCGCCGCCGGCGGGTCCGCGCGTGCCCCTGGTCAGCATGGCGATCGAGGGCTATGATCCGCAGGAAGTGGCGATGGCCTTGGACGCGGTGTATCGCATTCAGGTCCGACCCGGACTGCACTGTGCACCCGCCATGCACGAGGCCTTGGGCACGCACGAAAGCGGCGGCACGGTGCGCATGAGTCTGGGCCCCTTTACCACCGACGAAGACGTCGACGCCGCGATCCGAGCCGTCGAAGAGATCGCCTCCTCCGACGTGTCGGTGTGAAACGTCGCGCTAATTCTTTGTCCTAACCACTAACCACTGACCACTTGCATGGAAAACCCCTGGTTCAAGGACGGACTGCGATTCGAGTGCACCCAGTGCGGCGACTGCTGCACCGGCGCGCCGGGTTTCGTGTGGGTCAATCGCGAGGAGATCGCGGCGCTGGCAAAGTTGCTCGACATGCCCGTGGCCGACTTCGAGGCCAAGTACGTGCGCAAGGTCGGCATTCGCAAGAGCCTGATTGAATTCGCCAACGGCGACTGCGTCTTCTTCGACGGCCAAGCCCGCAAGTGCACGGTGTACGGCGCACGGCCGCGCCAATGCCGCACGTGGCCTTTCTGGGAATCGAACGTGGCCACCGACGAGGCCTGGAAGCAAACTTGCCAGGTTTGCCCCGGCAGCGGCCAGGGAAAGCTCTATCCGGCCGAGCAGGTCGTGCATCAGATCTCGGTCATGAAACTCTGACCGGGCGAGTCCGCCCGGCAGCGTCGCGCCGACCACCGGCGTGTCGTGCCTCGCCGCCTTGCTATCTCCGCTACCAACTCGCCGCCCGCCGCGGCGCGGATCGATTCTTCGGATTGGCTAAACTTTGCCGGTTGCGAAGTCGATGATAACCGCCACGCGAGCTCCTCAGATCGTTGATCCTGCGCGAGGAGCACGCGATCGCCGTGGACTGGCATAATGCATTGCGAGCCTTGACGTTACGGACAATTGCCGGGATTTGCCGCTGTAATTTCCTTGTAAGGTCTTGAAATCAAATCACTTGTCGAGACAAGACGTGAGGTTGGCAGACAAGCGCCACGACGATTGACCCCTCAATGACGAGGCTGGAAGGTTGCGTTTGATCTTGACTGTAGTTCTTACGCCATCTACACTTGGGAGCATGACAGCGCTGGTCGAGGGAGCGTTTTTCGTCCCGCGCGCCACTTTCTCGAGAGGAGAACTGCGTCGTGACCAAGAAAGAGATCGTCAAAACCATTTCAGATGAGATTGGGCTGACTCAACTGAAGACCAAGGAAATCGTCCAAAAGACGTTTGACGCAATCGTGGAGACGCTCGTCGAGGAACGGCGGATTGAACTGCGGAATTTTGGCGTATTCGAGGTGAAAAAGCGGGCGGCCCGCAAGGCCCGAAACCCTCGAACTGGGGACAAGGTCTACGTGCCGGAGAAGTTCGTGGTCACGTTCAAGCCGGGCAAGGAAATGGAAGAACGCGTGCGCGAGTTGGAGCGGGCAGCCGCCGTGGCGGCCGAACGGTCGCGTGCTGGCGCGGATAGCTCGCCTGGCGGCGACAATAGGCCCGTGACCGAACCACTTGGGCGCACGGGCTATAACGCACAAAACAACACAGGCTAACAACGCTTTTGGGGGTCTCGCTCGATGCGTCCGGCCCCCGATTGCAACGATTGAGGTTGATCTCGGCGCAAATTGCCTGAAACAGTAGGCTACCGCCGAATTCCGAGTCATTTTCGAAGCCCAAGCACATCCGCTTCGAAGCGTGTTCTAGCGCCATCGATCGAATCGAACCAGATCAAATAACGACGGTCCCGCTGCGGATTCTCTACGAATTCTTCGGCGCGGGCCCGACAGGGATGCGTCGATAGCTCTCCAAAACGAGTGGAGAGCCAGTACGTTCACGGAGGAGTCGTGTGATGCGCAGGCTATTGCTGGCCGCGATCTTGTGTCTGGTGCTCAGTACGAGCACGGGATGTTTGTTGCCGATCTACTCCGGCGACCAACCGACCCGAACCCAAGAATTGATCTTCACGTCCGAAAATCTGCGCCTGATCGCTCGAAGAGTGGCAGCGCATCTGGTTCCTGGACCAGCCCAGCCACATGTCGCCCTATCGCACGCACGGCGGTTTGATCTAACCGCGTTACGATGCCGATCTCAAGCGCGAGCCGCTCGACCTTTCGAGCGGCTCGCTTCGTTTGCCTGCTGCTGCGTCGATCCAAGTTGCTCCGCCGCCGCACGACCGATACATTAACAAGCTGCCGCCGCCGAGAATTCGGGGCGTTTCCCATTCGTCGGATCACTCGGGTGGAATGCGTGAACACACGCCGCGTCGATCTTGCGGTCCGCTTGGGCCGGTTGCACTTGGCCAATCCGATCCTGGTCGCGTCCGGCACGTTCGGCTACGCCCGCGAAATGGAGGGCCTGGTCGAGCTCGCGCCGGCTGGGCGGCATTCTGCCCAAGACGATCACGCCGCAGCCGCGCGCCGGCAACGCGCCCTGGCGAACGGTCGAAACGCGCCGCCGGCATGCTCAACTCGATCGGCCTGGACAACGACGGCATCGATGCCTTCATCGCGCATCATCTGCCCTACCTGGCCGGCCTGGCGGTGCCGATCGTCGTCAGCATCGCCGGGCACGATCTACGACGAGTTCGTCGGCCATGGCGGCGCGGCTCGACGGCTTGCCGCGGCGTCGCGGCGCTTGGAACTGAACATCTCCTGCCCGAACGTCACGCGGCGGAGTCGATTTCGGCACCGATCCGGCGATGTGCCGCCGCGTGGTCGCGGCGTGCGGGCGGCATGCCAGCTGCCGATCATGGCCAAGCTCACGCCCAACGTCACCGACATCGCCGACGATCGCCAGGGCCGCGGACGACGGCGGCGCCGACGCCATTTCGGTCATCAACACCTGCCTGGGCATGGCCGTCGATTGGCGGCGCCGCAGGCCGATGCTGGGCAATGGCATGGGCGGGCTCAGCGGACCGGCCATCAAGCCGATCGCCCTGCGGGCCGTCTACCAGGTTGCCCGCGCGGTCGACATGCCGGTGATCGGCATCGGCGGCATCGCCACGATCGACGACGTGATGGAATTCCTCGTCGCCGGCGCAACCGCCGTTCAAATCGGCACCGCGAACTTCTACAATCCAACGGCCACGATGACGATCCTCGACGAGCTGCCCGGGGCCGTCGCCGAACTGGGCGCCGCCAGCGTGGCCGAAGTTGTCGGCACGCTGAAAATGAACGAACCGGCCGGCCCGGCCGCCCCCAAAACCTAACCACCCCCTGCCCTAACCAACCCCGCCACTTTCGCCATGCGTGTTCTTTCCGGCATTCAACCGACGGGCCGATCTCACTGGGGCAACTACTTCGGCGCCATCCGGCAGTACATCGACCTGCAAGGCGAACGAGCAGGCGTACTACTTCATCGCCAACCTGCACGCGCTGACCACGGTGCGCGATCCCAAACTGCTGGCCGGCTACACGCTCGACGCGGCGATCGATCTGCTGGCCCTGGGGCTCGATCCCGACGCGGGCCACGCTGTTCGTGCAATCCGACGTGCCCGAAGTCTCGCGAGCTGTGCTGGCTGCTGCTGACCGGCACGCCGATGGGCCTGCTGGAACGCTGCCACGCCTACAAAGACAAGAAGGCCAAGGGCCTGCCGGCCGACGCCGGCCTGTTCACCTATCCGGTGCTGATGGCGGCCGACATCCTGGCCTACGACTCCGACACGGTGCCGGTCGGCGAAGACCAGGTGCAGCACATCGAAGTCTGCCGCGACCTGGCCGGCAGCTTCAATCATCATTTCGGCGAAGTCGTTCGTGCATGCCCAAGGCCAAGCTGCTCGACGACTCGGCCAAGGTGCCCGGCACCGACGGCGAGAAGATGTCGAAGAGCTACAACAACACGCTCGAGATCTTCGAGGACCCGCAAGGCGCAGCGCAAGAAGATCATGCGGATCGCGACCGACTCGCGGCCGATGGACCAGCCGAAGGAGCCCGCCAGCCGATCACCTGTTCCAGCTCTATTCGCTGGTGGCCACCGACGACGAGCGCGAAGCGATGGCCGCCCTGTATCGCCGCGGCGGCTTCGGCTACGGCGAAGTGAAAAAGGCCCTGGCCGACGCCGCCGAGCGCTACTTCGCCGAGCCCCGCGCTCGCCGCCAGCAACTGGCCCAATCGCCCGACAAAGTCCGCGAGATCCTGGCCGACGGCGCCGCGCGAGCCCGCAAAAAAGCCGCCGAAGTTCTCGGCCGCGCGAAGAAGGCCTGCGGCCTGCCAGCTTGAGCACGCACGGGCACCGCGGCGGCTCGCCTATTCAAGCGCGGTGCGAATGTGCAGCAGCTCGTGGTTGAGCGCCGCGCACTGCGCGCCAAAAACCTCGTCGCTGATGCCCGGGTACTGCACGAGCGTGAACAAGAACAGCGACTGCTTCTCGGCCAGCGGAACGACGCGCGCCGGCCAGTAGGCCATCTGCGACTCGCTCGGACCGCCGAACATGTCGACTACTCCGGTGGCGGCATTGGCCTGAATTCGGAACATGATCCGATTTCCGTCCCGGTCGGTCACCCAGTGTTGGCCCTCGACGTCTTCCAGCTTTCGGCAAAATTCCTTCGCCCAATGCGGCAGGTTCTCGACTCGAGACAGGTATCCAAACACTTTGTCGTGCGGTGCTTGGACAAACAGGCAGTGCGTGTGTGCGTTCATCGAAATCTCCTTGAGTTGGGGTGAATGGTCACTGTCTCATAGACGCCCGGCAGCGCGCGACTGTGACAGCCACCGGCCCAAGAAATTGTCGGATCATGATTCCAACTGCGTGATCTCGCGAAATTCCCGGCTGTCGAGCATCTGGCGAAACGGCTCGACCAGGTCGCGGGGCTCCAGCAGCGGCTGTTCGCGAAAAATGGCCGCGTACTGCCGGTCCAACAGGTCGTGCAGCCGCGGCGTACGCTCGGCGGCGATCTCGCTGATGCGGGCAACGTGTGCGTGCGCGAATCGCAGCTTGTGGGGATCGACAAATCCTTGCTGCATGAACGCGCGCGTCTTCTTGGCGCAGCGGCACGGATTGTCGGTGTTGATCAACCCGCATTTCTGCTGCATGAAGCTGTACAGATCGCGGCGCACCGAGCAAGCCGCTGCCGAAAATTATCGGGGCTGACGTCGAGCAACTCCGCGCCCAGCGTGTCGGTGACGCCAAACAGCTCGCCCAGCACGAAGGTCACGCGTTGCTCGCGGTCGAGGCACAACAGCATGGCGGTCGTGCAACCGACTTTGGCTTCGTCCACCAGCACTTTCAGATCGACCGGCACGCTTTTCGGATCGGGCAGGTCCAGGTCTGGCGCGTTGTCGAGCTCGCGGCCAAACTCGCCGAAGCTCACGGCCGACTCCTCTTTCGAGCGCCGCTTCATCGTCAGCACATGGTTGACGACGATCCGGTACAGCCAGGTGCGAAACTGGCTTTGGCCTTGAAACGTGCCCAACTTGGTGACGATCTTGATCAGCACTTCTTGGGTCACGTCTTGCGCATCCTCGGGCTCCCACACCATCCGCAGCGCTATGTTATAGATCCATCCCTGGTGCGTGCGAATCAGCTTTTCCAGAGCCTCGCGATTGCCCTGTTGGGCGGCCGCGACCAGCGCCACGTCGGCATCGCTGCCTGCGATCTCCTCGGTAAAGGGATTCAACATGACCATTTCCTTCCGCGTGTTTCGGCACACGGCAGTTTCACCGCGAAACAATGCTCCGCTGAAGTTGGACGAGATTCAGCGGCAAGTGTGACAGCTGCGTTTCGAAATGTTTTCTCGGGTCCCTGCATGCCCAATGTCCCCGGGCGACAAGGGCTCGTGTCCATGATAGCCCTTCGCCGAGCCGTTTCGCGGACTTCGGTCGCCGCGGCGAGAGATTCAGTCAAAATCTCGTCCGCCGGGTGTGGTACAACCAAGGGTCAGGATTTGCCGTCCCGCGATCCTTCCGGCGGCTTGCACCATCGATCGAAAACATGCCAAGTCTACCCACCCATTCCGGCGACGCGTTGCCCGCGCGCGACCCGTCTCGGCGTTTCACCGCGGCCGAGGCCATCGTGCTTTGGATTCTTGCTTCCCTGGCACTGAGCTGGGCCGTGGCTTGGATTGCCTTCCAGCTTCAACAGGAGCAAGTCGCGCCGGCGGTGTTGTTTCCGCTGCTGGTGGGCGCGGTGCTGGGTGCGGGCGGCCTGGCGATTCGGCATTTCACGCGAGCCCCCAGGCGGCGAATCGCGCTCGTGGCGGCCGTCGTGTGGGGCTTGCTGGTCGTCGTCGGTCAGGACTACATTGGCCATAGGCATCGTTTGCGGCAATATGACGCCGAACTGGGCCGGCACGCTCCGCTGTCGGGCGTGGCCGTCGGCGAGTCGGACCCAACGCGGCCCCGTTTCGCCGAGTACCTGGCCGGCGTGGTCGGCAGGCAACCCGTGTGGTGGAGTCTGGAGGTGGCGTTGACCAGCGGCGCGGCGCTGCTGGTGACCGCCTGGGGCGCGAGCAACGATCGATCGACGACCGCGCCCGGCGCGTGAGATTCGCATGGCACATATCATCGGCATCGGCACCGACATCATCGAGTGTCTGCGAATCGCGCAGATGATCGAGCGCCACGGCGACTTGTTCATCAACCGCGTCTACACCGCGTACGAGATCCAGTACTGCCAAACCCGCAAACAGTCGACGCAACACTACGCGGGCCGCTGGGCCGCCAAGGAAGCCATCCTCAAAGCGCTGGGCACCGGCTGGCGCAAAGGCATCAGTTGGCGCGACATCGAAGTGCGCAACGAGCCGGGCGGACGGCCCGTGGTGGCTTTGCGCGGCGGCGCTCGCGACGTCGTCGAGCAGCTGGGCATCACCGAAATGCTGATCAGCATCTCGCATTGCCGCAGCCACGCCACCGCCTATGCCCTGGCCCAGGGGGCCGATAAGAAACCGGATCCGGAGTGAAGTGCGGCCTATTTCGCGACCGCTCGTTTCTTCGCGGGCGCTTTCTTTTGGCGCTCTTGCGGACCGGCTTTTCGGCGTGGCCGTTGGGTTCGACGTGCTGCTTGGGGTCGATCGGCTTCTTGGGCACGGTGCGCTTCTTGGGGGGCGATTGCTTTTTCGCGGTCGACTTGGCTGCCGATTTGGCGGCGACCCCCTTGCGGCGAGCGCCTTTCTTCGGCGGGCCCAGCGCGGCGCGGGCCGCCAGCAACTCCAACGCTTCCTCGCGGGTCAGCGCCTCCGGCGTCGCTCCCTTGGGAAGCGAAGCGTTGGTCACGCCGTCGGTCACGTACAGGCCGTAGCGGCCGTCCAGCAGTTGAATCTTTTGCGCGTGACCGGCGACTCGTCGAACACCTTGAGCGGTTCCTTCGGCGCGCCGAAGCCGCGGCGCATGCGCCTTGGGTTGGGCCAATAGCTCCAGCGCCTGGTCCAGCGTCACGTCGAGCGGCGAGACGCCGGCCGGCAGCGAGCGGGTTTCTTCGCCGCATTTGACGTACGGGCCGAAGCGGCCGTTGTAGGCCACCACCGGTTGCGCCCGTCTCGGGATGCACGCCCAAGTTGCGCGGCAGCGACAGCAGCTTGCAGCGCCATCTCGAGCGTCGACGTCTTCCGGCTTCATGCCCTTCAGCAGCGAGGCGTTTTGCGGCTTCTCCTCGTCGTCCGGCGTGCCGCGCTGCACGTACGGGCCGAAGCGGCCGACCTTCAGGATACACCGGCTTGCTGCGTTTCGGGACAGATGCCCAGCGGCTCCTCGCCCTGCGCGGCCTGGTCGAGCATCTCCAGCGCCGCGTCGAGCGTCAGTTCGTCGGGCGGCAGTCTCGTCGGGCAGGCTGGCGCGGCGCTCGCCTTGCTCGAGGAACGGTCCGTAGCGGCCGACGCGGACGTAGATCGGCTCGCCCCGTCGGGCTGTGCCGATCAGAATGCGGCTGATGTCGCGGGCGTCGATCTCGTCGACCTTGTTCTGCCAGCTGCTGCTTCAGGCCCGGCTGTGCCGTTGCCGAAGTAGAACCCGCGCAGGTAGTCGACGTGTCCCGACTCGCCGCGGCTGATGGCGTCCAGATCGTCTTCCATCTGGGCCGTGAACTGGTAGTCGACCAGGTTCGGCAAGATGGTCTTCGAGCAGTTGCGCCACGGCGAACGCGACCCAGGTGGGCACCAGCGCGTTGCCCTTTTTGAAGACGTAATCGCGGGCCAGGATCGTGTCGATGATCGAGGCGTACGTGCTCGGCCGGCCGATGCCCATTTCTTCCAGCGCCCGGGTCAGCGCGGCTTCGCTGAAGCGGGCGGGCGGCTGCGTGGTGTGGCTCTTCGGCTCCAGCTCGCGGCAGGCCAGCGTTTCGCCCACCGCGACGTGCGGCAGCACGGTCTCTTGGTCGGCCAGATCGGCCTGCGGGTCGTCGGTGCCTTCGACATAGGCCCGCAGGTAGCCGGGGAAATCGATCGTCTTGCCGCTGACCTGAAAACAGCGCACCGTCGCCTTCGATCGTGATCGTGATCCGCCGGCCGCGGGCGTCGGCCATCTGGCTGGCCACGGTCCGCTTCCAGATCAGGTCGTAGAGCTGGAACTCGTCGGCGTTCAATTCCGATCGCAGCGCCTCGGGGAATGCGAACGGATGGCCGGCCGGGCGAATGGCTTCGTGGGCCTCCTGGGCGTTCTTGACCTTGGTTTGATAGACGCGGCCTCGCCCGGCAGATACTCGCTGCCGTATTGCGACGGCACCAGCTCGCGGGCCGCCTCGATCGCCACGCTTGGCCAGATTGGTCGAGTCGGTACGCATGTAGGTGATGTGGCCGTTCTCGTACAGGCTTTGGGCCACCTGCATCGTGCGCCGGGCGGTGAAGCCGAGCTTGCGGTTGGCTTCCTGCTGCAGCGTGCTGGTGGTGAACGGCGGAGTAGGGCTTGGACGTGTACGGCTTGTCTTCGAGCGTCGCGACGCGGAACTCGGCGCTGCGACAGCCGCTCGGCCAGTTCGCCGGCCGCCGGCTCGTCGAGCAGCAGCAGCGCCGGATCCTTCAGCTTGCCGGTGGCCGGATCGAAATCCTTGCCGGCGGGAATTTTGCGGCCGTCGACCGAGACCAGTTCGGCCTGAAACTGCTGGCCGTCGGTCTTGGCGAACGTGCCGAGCAGGTCCCAGTACGTGGCCGAGACGAAGGCCATCCGCTGCCGCTCGCGCTCGACGATCAGCCGCACCGCCACGCTTTGCACGCGGCCGGCCGACAGCTTCGGCCGCACCTTGCGCCACAACAGCGGCGAAACTTCGTAGCCGTACAGCCGATCGACGATCCGCCGCGTTTCCTGGGCCCGCACCAGATCGTCGTCGATCTGCGCGCGGATGCTCGCAGCGCCTCGTGGATCGCCTCTTTCGTGATTTCGTGAAACACCAGCCGATGCACCGGCACCTTGCGGCTTGCAGCAGCTCGCTGCAAGTGCCAACTGATGGCTTCGCCTTCGCGGTCTTCGTCCGTCGCCAGATACAGGTCGTTGGCGTCTTTCAGCAGCGCCTTGAGCTTGCGGACCTGGGCCGTCTTGCCGGGCGGAATGACGTAGACCGGATCGAAGTCCTGGTTGACGTTGACGCCCAGGTAGGCCCAGTCCTCGCCCTTGAACTCGGCCGGGATCTGCTTGGCCCCCTGCGGCAGATCGCGGACGTGGCCGATGCTGGCCTCGACCGTGAAGTCGCGGCCCAGGAACTTGCTGATCGTGCGCGCCTTGGCCGGCGATTCGACGATCACCAACGACTTGCCGTTCGGGTTGAGGGTCCGCTTTGCCATGTGACGCCAAATGTTAATTTAGGGGCTTTAGATAAAGGGTCCGATTAGTATCGCCCGTCGCAGCCCGTTTGATAAATTCTCGATAATTGCACTGGATGACCGCTCCAGTCGGAGCGAGGTGGCCTGCCGCTGGCGGAATGACCGTTACAACAGATCGAGCCGCGGTGTCGCTTGTTGTTCTACGTCGAAAAGCGTCCTTCAGCGGGCAATCCTCAACAAATCGCGCGAAAACACAATACCAATCGGCAGTTGCGTCATCTCGGCATGCCCCCTGAATAGGCATCAGCCGCACCAAGTGATGGCAATTCATTAATACGGCGGGTAGTCGACTGTCAAGCCATCATTCCAGCCAGGCCGCACGCGGTCGCCCCCGCACACATCCCCCTCTCCCTCCGGGAGAGGGCCGGGGTGAGGGCGCCCCGGTGACGACCTTTGGTCTCGCATACAACACTGGTTACCGCCTTCTTGACCGCCTTCCCTTCGAATCTCCTCGCGTCATCAAATTGCCCCCCACGCTTCCAACGGCTGCTCCGTTTCGCGCGGCGACCGGCGCAATCTCGGTCGCCACAAAACGCCCCCTCGCAAGCGCGGCAAAGTGCGTCGCTGATTGCGATTGCATTTGCGGCCCAGGCTCCTACAATCACTACCGATCGGCCGATTCTGCCCCTTCCAATTCGTTCTTGCGCCTCACTCGCGGTTGCTCGCACCGCGAGTTTTGCTCGAACAACTTCCCACATGAGGAACCCGCCCGGTGGCTAGTCCATTTTCCATCTTTCGGCGACATCAAAAGGTCATGCTGGCCACCGTGGGTGTTGCGGCCATGGTGGCCTTTGTGTTTCTCGATCCGCTGATGCGCTATGTGGGACGCGGCAACAAGGTCGAAAACCCGGTCGTGGTCGAAACCAAGTACGGACCGATCAAGGACAGCGAGCTGGCCAACATCCGCCAGTCGCGCGAGCTGGTGGAAGCCTTCTTGCGGCAGGTTTCGGTCGAGATGGTCGACGCCCAAATCCGCGGCGGCACGCTCGACGCTCGGCTGCGCGACCGCTTCGTGGGACAGTGGTTCGGCATGTGGCAGCAGCAGTTGATGAGCCGCAGCAAGATGGGCCCCGAGGCGGCCGCGGTCGAAACCCTGGTCTTGAATAAGCGCGCCGAAAAGTTGGGCATGGTCGTCAGCGATCGGGCGATTAACGATCTGTTGAAGCAGATCACCAACGATTCACTCACCAAGGATACGCTGCAAGAGGTCGTGAACCATTTGCAAACCGGCCGCCGCGTGAGCGTGGCGCGGCTGTTCGAAGCTCTGCGGGTCGAACTGACCGCTTCGAAGTTCAGCCAGATGTTCTTGCAAAGCGTGCAGGACGTTCCGCCGGCTCAACGCTTCGAGTATTACGCGCGGCTGAACCGCCAGGCCAAGGCCGAAATCATGCCGCTGGCCGTAGCCGACTTCGCCGGCCAGGTTGACGATCCGGGCAAGGACGTGCTGCAGGCCTTCTTCCAATCGCACAAGAATCGATTTCCCGACCCCGCCTCTCCCGACCCAGGCTTCAAGGAACCCAGGCGGGCCGCGTTTCAATACTTCAAAGCCAATTTCGCCAAGGCTCAGGACGAATTCAAACCGCAGGTCACCGACGAGGAAATTGCCGAATACTACGAGAAGAACAAGGCCCAATTCCGGGTCCTCGACTTGCCCGGCGAAACCACCGACGAGCCCCAGGAAGGCGAAGCCAAGAAGGACGAGGCCGACAAGGACGAGGCCAACAAGGACGACACAAAAAACGACGAGACCAAAGAAGACAAAGCTGCGCCCGAGAGCGAGAAGCCGGCCACCGATCCCCAACCGCCCAAGCCCGACGACGCGAAGCCCGAGAGTTCGCCGCAAGCCGCGCGCGGACCGTGCGCCCCAATGCGACTGGTCGCCGCCGGCGCGGATGAAAAAGCAGCCGAGCCGCCTGCCGACAAGTCGGACGCCAAGAAACCGGAAGCCAAAGACGAGACCGCCGACACGGCCGACAAGCCGGCCGAGCCATCGGCCGAAAAGCCGGCCGAAAACCCCGACGAAAAGCCGGGCGAGAAGGCCGAAGAAAAACCGGATGAGCCGGCCGCCGAGGCGCCGCCCGAGCCGAAGTACGAGCCGCTGGAGAAGGTCAAGGAGACGATTCGCGACCAGGTCGCCGGTTACAAGGCTGGCAAGCAGATCGGCGACATCATCGAACAGCTTTCGGCCGACATGCGGCGCTACGCCGACGACATGGACGCCTACGACGCGCGCAAGAGCACCGACCCCAAGGCCACTCCCCCCAAGCCGTTCCCCTTCGCGGAACTGGCCAAGGCCAAGGGCATCGAAGCCAAGGAACTTCCGCTGGTTACGGCCGCCGAAGCCGCCGAGGAAGATATCGGCAAGGTCTACCGCGAAAACCGCAGCAGCCAGTTCGGCCCGCGCATCGAAACGTTCGATCAGTTTGCGTTCTCCGAGAGCCTGCCGACCTACCGGCCCACGGCCCTGCTCGACCCCGAACGAAACGCATACCTGTTCTGGAAGACCGAAGAGCAAGCGGCCTACGTGCCAACGCTCGAACAAGCGAAGGACAAAGTCGTGCGGGCCTGGAAGCTGATAGAAGCTCGCACGCGCGCCCGCGACCGGGCCGAAGAGTACGCGGCGCAAGCCCGCGACGCCAAGAAACCGCTCCGAGAGGTTTTCGAGGGGCAGGAAAGTCTGAAAGTCACCGACACCGGACCGTTCAGTTGGATGACGCTGGGCGACGTCCCGTCAGACCCCTACAACTCGCAGCCGCGGATGAGCCAGGTCGAAGGAGTCGAGTACCCGGGCAAGGAATTCATGGAGAGCGTCTTCAGCCTCGATACCGGCGGCGTCGGTGTGACCACGAACCATCCGCAGAATACGGTTTACGTCGTGCAGCTCACGGAATTCAATCCGTCGATCGATGACTTGCGCAAGGATTTTGCGGCCGAGCACCAGATGCGCTACATGGCCGTCGCCGCCGCCGACCAGCAGCGCATCTACCTGGCCTGGCTCAGCGACCTCGAGAAGGACGCCAAAGTCCATTGGCTCCGCCAGGCCGACACCGGCAAACGCCACCGCGGCGAATCCGCCGAACCGCCGCCGGACGACGGCGACTTTTAAAGAGGAGCGGTGGACCGCCTATACTAGCCCGAAGCGCGAGCGAGGGTTCTTCTTCGTTCGTCCCTCGATCGCGCTTCGCGCCTAGTGAATCCTATCTACCGCCGCGGCTTGAGAATCGTCACGGCCAGCGGCGGCAGTGTGATTTGGATCGAGAACGGGCGGCCGTCCCAGGGCAATTCCTCGGCCATGAGGCCCGGGCCGTTGCCCAGGTTGCTGCCGCCGTAGTACGTCGAGTCGCTGTTGAAGATCTCCTCGTACCAGCACAGCTCGGGCACGCCGAAGCGGTAGCTCGTGCCGCGGCACCGGCGTGAAGTTGCAGGCGACGACCAGGAAGTCGCTGCGGATCCTTGGCCCGGCGGATGTAGCGCCAGCGATGCTGTCCTCGTAGTTGTGGCAGTCGATCCACTCGAAGCCGTGGTAGTCGAAATCGACCTCGTGCAGGGCCGGCTCGCGGCGATACAGGTGGTTCAGGTCGGCCACGCATCTTCTGCAGGCCCTGGTGCGACTCGCCACTGCAGCAGGTCCCACTGCAGGCTGGTCGTCGTAGTTCCATTCGTTCCACTGGCCGAAATCGCCGCCCATGAACAGCAGCTTCTTGCCGGGGTGCGTCCACATGTAGCCGTACAGCAGCCGCAGGTTGGCGAACTTCTGCCACAGGTCGCCGGGCATCTGGTCCAAGCAGCGAGCCCTTGCCGTGCACCACTTCGTCGTGCGAGAGCGGCAGCACGAAGTTCTCGGTGAAGGCGTAGATCAGGCTGAACGTCAGCTCGTCGTGGTGGTACTTGCGGTGGATCGGCTCGTGGCGCATGTAGCGCAGCGTGTCGTTCATCCAGCCCATGTTCCACTTCAGGCTGAAGCCCAGGCCGCCGAGGTAGGTCGGCCGCGAGACGCCGGGCCAGGCGGTCGATTCCTCGGCGATCGTCAGCACGCCGGGGTACTGCAGGTGCGACTTGCTCGTTGAACTCCTTGAGGAAGCGAAATGGCCTCGCAGGTTTTCGCGGCCGCCGAATTCGTTGGGGATCCACTCGCCCGGCTTCGCGGCTGTAGTCGAGATAGAGCATCGAGGCCACGGCGTCGACGCGCAGGCCGTCGATGTGGTACTTGTCGAGCCAGAACAGGGCGTTGCGAGAGCAGGAAGTTGCGGACCTCGTTGCGGCCGTAGTTGAAGATCAGCGTGCCCCAGTCGGGATGCTCGCCCTGGCGCGGATCGGCGTGCTCGTAGAGGTGCGTGCCGTCGAACAGCCGCAGGCCGTGGCCGTCGCGGGGGAAGTGGGCCGGCACCCAATCGAGAGCACGCCGATGCCGTTCTGGTGGCAGTGGTCGACGAAGTACATGAAGTCTTGCGGCGATGCCGTAGCGGCTGGTGGCGGCGTAGTAGCCGACCGTCTGGTAGCCCCAGCTGCCCGAGAACGGATGCTCGCTGACCGGCAGCAGCTCGAGGTGCGTGTAGCCCATCTCGTTGGCAGTAGTCGACCAGTTGGTGGGCCAGCTCGCGGTAGCTCGAGCCAGCGGCTGCGGGTCGTCGCCGGGCCGCCGCCAACTGCCGAGGTGGACTTCGTAGAACGACAGCGGCGCGTCGAGCCCGTTGGTCTGCTGGCGACTGGCCATCCAGTCGGCGTCGTGCCAGTGGTAGCGGTCGAGATCGGCGACCTTCGAGGCGGTGCGCGGCGGCACCTCGGCGGCGAAGCCGTAGGGGTCGGACTTCTCGAACACCTGGTCGTGATGGCGAACCTGGTATTTGTAGAGCGTGCCCGTCGCCCAGGCCGGGCACGAACAGTTCCCAGATGCCGCTGGGAATGTGCTTGCGCATCGGGTGGCGGCGGGCGTCCCAGCTCGTTGAAATCGCCGATGACGCTCACGCCGGTGGCGTTGGGGGCCCAGACGGCGAAGTTCACGCCTTCGACGCCGTCGACCGTGCGCAGGTGCGCGCCGAGCTTGTGGTAGCTCTGCCAGTGCTGTGCCTTCGCCCAGCAGGTGCAGATCGTAGTCGGTCAGCAGCGGCGGAAAGGCGTAGGGATCGTGCATCGTCGTTTCCGTGCCCCGCTCGTCGGCGACGCGCAGCTGGTAGCTGTGTTTCGGCATATCGGCTTGCGCATCGGGCAGATCGCCTCGAAAAGTCCGGCCGGATGGATCCGCCGCATCGGCTGCGGCCGTTTTGCCGCGGGTCGACGACCCAGGCCTGGGCCGAATCCGGGCAGAAACGCCCGCACCGCCACCGCGCGACGTCCGGCGGTCACGATTTCGTGCGGTCCCAGCACTTCGAACGGGTTTTCGTGATGGCCGGCAAACAATCGGCCAACTTTTTCCAATTCCACGGTCGTCCGCGTCGTCATGGCGTACCTTGATGATTGTGGAGTCTGGGTAGAGTGAAGTCCAGGGGGGAGAGCTCGCGCACGGATGCCAGTCCTGCCGCAAACCCTTGCGTCGTCAGGAGCTACTCGAACCACGGCAGCGGCAACAGCCGCGTGCCGCATTGCGCACTCCAGAGCCCCATCGACCGCAGATGGTCGTCCCACCATCGCTCGCAGGCGACCCATCTGCGTTTCCATCGGCTGCCCAGCGTGCGCGGACGGCGAGCCAGCGTCGCAACGTGCGGCCGCCGCGTGCGACGCTGCTGGTCGGCTTCGGCGCCGACGTGCGGCAAGTCAAATCGCCACGTTCGACACTCCAACTGGTGGTACAGCAAGGCTCGGTCGACGCGCTGCCACAGGTCGCGATTCTTCACCGGCACCATCTCGCCGTAGTGCTCCCACTGCCAGCCGTTGGCTCGCCACTCCGCCAAGCCGTACGTCAAGCCGCGATTGACGTACTTGCTGGGAGTGACGAGCGTGACCCGAGACGGCTGCGCCAGCGCTTCCAGCCCGCGCACCACGGCCAACAGCTCGACCCGTTCGCCGCGTGCGACCGGCTCGGCGTCGGCCGCCTCGAATTGCTCGCTTCCATCGATCGACTGCAGGACAAATCTCCACTGGCCTTGCGAACTCTTCCGGCTCGACTCGGAAAACAGCAGGTAATGGGGCGTGGCGACTTTCATAGGGGAGGATTCAGGAGTTTGCTACGAAGTGCCCGGTTATCAACCGCAGTTCAACCCACGGAAGCGAGTCTTGGTGTCCGACCGCTTTCACTTATCGGCACCCATTTCGCATTTTCTCCAGTTTCCCCAAACAGAAAAGTGCTGGGCCGTGGGCCGACTGCAAAGGCGTCTGCGCCCGAGCCCGAAAATGCCGTTTATACGGCACTTCTTAGCGCCATGACGCTCGGTTTGGAACCGGCCAACTCGCGAACCAGGCGATGCCAATTCGCCAGCGAGCCGGGCGTGAGTCGCCCGAGCAGGCGGGGTGTCCGGGCGCCGGTGGCCAGCGTCGTGTTGGTGGGCGTCTGATCGAGGTGCAGCAGTCCCAAGACCCCGACGCCGGCCGGTTTCAGCGCCGCGCGCGCGATGCCAAGCTCGGCGACGCCCAGAATTCGGGCCTTGGGCAGACGCGCCGCCAGCCGGCTGGCGAAAGCCGTCCTTTCCAAACCGGACTCGCAAAGCACAAGTTCCTCGATGGGCGGCAGTTGCGGAAACTGCGTCGCGATCGCATTCGCCGCCGTGCCGGCCCATTTTTCGGCCGGCGCCGCTTTGTCAACGCCGGCATCGCAAGGCTTCAGCTTGACGTGCAAGACTCCCATTGCGCCGGCGGCGTCGCGCGAGCCGGGCAAGTAGGTCAACGCCACGCCACGCCGCACGTCGACCAGCACTCGGGTCTTCTGCAAATCGTGCAGCAGAATCCAATTTGGAATCGGCAGCAGCGGCCGCCCGCGGCCATCTTGAGCCAGGTCGCGCGCCGGAAAAGCGTCGACGACGTTCAGACCAGTTAAATCGGCCAGTCGAGCCGAATCGCACAGGCTGACGTATCCGCGCAAGCCGTCCGACGTGCTCCACAAGCCCGGGTCGTCGACCGCCACCGCCAATACGCGGTCCCAAACGGGGGCAATTTCGGTGGCCAGCTCATCGAGCAACACGGCCTGGCTCTCAGCCAACTGGGCCGCCAGCAACCCGGCGTCGGCCGGCGAGCGGGCGCGGCCTCGCCGCAGGCGTCGAAACAGCAGCGTGGTCTCGCGCGGCAGCGTCAGCTGGCGGTGCGCGGGCACCTCGACGCGGCTCGACAATCCGCGTCCGTCGGCCCCCACCAGCGCAGCGGTCAATTGCCGGCAGGCGGAACCCACCGCCATGCCAATCAGCCACCGCCGCCGCGGCGCCAGCACGCGCAGCCGATCCAAAAGGCGCACGTCCACGATCTTGCCCTCGCGAGCGCTTCCAGCAGCGCGGCGCGCCTCCGCCGATTCTGAACGGCGCCGCTCGCGCACCCGGGCGCAGCGGCACCGTCAGAACCGTGGCGGAGCACCGAGCTCGTTATGCCACCAGCCGCATCTGCACGACTTCGCCGGTGATGCCGGAAATAAACTCTTCGAAAATGCGCAGGTCGAGCGCCGAGGCCGATTCACTTTCCGGATGGAATTGGGTTCCCAACGCCAGCCAATCGGTCGTGCTTTCGATCGCTTCGACCACGCCGTCGGGACAGCGAGCGGTGGCGGAAAAGCCCGGCGCCACGTCGTCAACGGCCATGTGGTGCACGCTGTTGACGCGAATTTCGCCGTCGCCGTAAACCCGCTCCATCAACGAGCCGGGCACGACTTCCAATCCGTGGCGATGGGCCGGATCCAACGGATCCTTGTGCGGCAGCGCCTTGGGCATGTCCTCTGGGATGTGCAGCAGCAGCGTGCCGCCTTGCGAGACGTTGAGCAGCTGCATCCCTACGCCGACGCCGAAAATCGGCATCCGCCGCTTGGCGATCAACCGCATCAGCCGGCGATCGAAGTCTTCGCGGCGCTCATCCATCGGCCGCACGCTGGGGTGCAGCATATAGCCGTCTTTGCGCGGGTCCAGGTCGGCGCCACCCACCAGCACCATGCCGTCCAGCAGGTCGAGCAGGCGGTTCAGATCGGAGTCGTCATCCGTCGGGGGGAGAATCACGGGAATAGCGCCCGCCTCCTTGACGCAATCGTAGTAGCCGGCGGCCACAAAACTAAACGCGGGAGAATCCTTCTTCGCGGCACGATAGTCGGCGTTCAACCCAATCAACGGTTTCGATCGCATGATGGCACTCCTTTAGCGACATGTCCATTTGTCACGTTAAAGAAAGGGGGGCAAGACCGGGGCGAGGCGTCTCGCGCCGCGAGACTCGACCGCGAGTGTCAAGATTGGGCAGAAACTCGCCCCCACACGCATCCAGCGCGGGGCGGTTTTTCAAGCAAGTCGCCGCAGGAACGAGGACATGACGAGCATCGTCCCTGATGCCGCTGGCTCGAGAGGTCTGCCGAATCGTTGGCCGTCACGCGACCGGGCCCAACGTCGGAGCATCTTCCTTAATGGTAGGCCTCGAAAACTCCTCTACGGCGTCCAGCCGTGTTTCCCCGCAGGGAGTGCAAGTCGGGACGCGAGTCTATTCCTCTCCCATCGCATTACAATAGAGTCTCTGTATTTTGCTCTCGGCCATTCTCGCTAGCACAACATGATGTTGCGTAAGGTGTTGCGGGTGACGTGAAACCGTCAGCGCAATGATTTCGACTTTACCACCGGCCGCGCGCCACCTAAGCTGATACTTCCTTTGCTGCACACGATTTACGACCGCGCTCGCGCCTCGATTACCATTCCCCCGCGATGAAATATCAAAACGTCTGCATCGAAGCTCTCGGCTACACGCTGCCGGACGAAATCGTGACTTCCGACGAGCTCGAGGCACGCCTGGAGCCGCTCTATCGCCGCTTGCGGCTGCCGCAGGGACGGCTGGAGTTGATGACCGGCATTCGCCAGCGCCGCGTCTGGCCGGCCGGCACGTTGCCCAGCGAAAAAAGCGTCGAAAGCGCCGGCAAAACTCTGGCCGCCGCGGGCCTCGACAAAACCCACGTCGGCGCCCTGATTCACGCCTCGGTCTGTCGCGATTACCTGGAGCCGGCCACGGCCTGCGGCGTCCATCATCGGCTCGGCCTGCCGCCGGATTGCTTGATCTACGACGTGTCGAACGCCTGCCTGGGCATTCTCGACGGCATCGTGCAAGTGGCCAACATGATCGAGCTGGGCCAGATCCGCGCCGGTATCGTCGTCGGCACCGAAAGCAGCCGCCCCTTGGTCGAAAACACGATTCGTCTCGCTCAACGCCGACACGTCGCTCACCCGCGAACAAGTCAAGCTGGCCGTCGCTTCGCTCACCATCGGCTCGGCCAGCGCCGCCGTGCTGTTGGTCGATCGCGAGCTCAGCCGCACCGGCAACCGCCTGCTGGCCGCCACGGCCCGCGCCACACCTCGGGCCACGAACTTTGCCACAGCGGACGCGACGAATCGGTCGCCGGCGACATGCGGCCCCTGATGCAAACCGATTCCGAGCAACTAATGGCCGAAGGCATTGCCGCCGGCGTCGACACGTTCGCCGCGTTTCTCAACGAAGCCGGCTGGTCTCGCTCCGACATTGACAAATCGTTCTGTCACCAGGTCGGCGTCACGCATCGCAAACTCATGCTGCAGTCGCTGGAGCTCGACCCGGTCATCGACTTTGCCACCGTCGAAACGCTCGGCAATACCGGCTCGGTCGCCCTGCCGCTCACCATGGCTCTGGGCATCGAGACAGGACATCTCAAGCCCAACGAGCACACAGTGCTCTTGGGCATCGGCTCAGGCATCAACTCGCTGATGCTGGCGGTCGACTGGCAAAAGAGCCTGGCCGAACCCACGCCGGCCGTGCCCAAGCCGCACCAAGCGCTCGCCGGCACGAAGCCACCACTGGCGACCGCGACGCGGTAGGGCCCGCCACCATTCGCGCGGCAATCGCGCGTCTACGAGCGCCCGCGGCGCCGCCGGCACCATCCGACGAAGGCGGCAAAACCTGCCGTTGCCAAAACGAAGCTGCCGGGCTCGGGCACGGTGAACCACAGGTTACCGTCGGGTCCGGCAGTGATGCCGATGGGACTGATGTTGGGAGCCAGGCTGTATTCGGTGATCGTGCCGCTAGGCGTGATCTTGCCGATCTTGCCCGAGAGCGACTCGGTGAACCACAGATTGCCGTCGGGTCCCGACACGATGCCCAATGGACCCGCGCCGAGGGTGGGCAAACTGTACTCGGTGAATGTTCCGCTCGGAGTGATGATGCCGATCTTGGACGCCGAGTACTCGGTGAACCACAGATTGCCATCCGGTCCCAAGGTAATGCCTTGGGGACCAGCGGAACTGGTCGGTGTGGTGAATTCGGTGATCGATCCGCTGGTCGAGATTCTGCCGATTCGATCGCTGCTGAATTCCGTGAACCAAAGCCTGCCATCAGGTCCCGCGGTGATGCCGGCGGGACCCGAGCCGCCAGACACGGAGAATTCCGTTACCGACCCTCCGGGCGTGATGCCGCCCACCTTGGCCGCCGCAAACTCCGTGAACCACAGGTTGCCATCGGGCCCGGTGGTGATGCCCATCGGCTGCGAGCCTGACGACACGGCATACTCGGTCAACGTACCCGCGGTGGTAATCTTTCCGATCATGGCCGCGCTTTGTTCGGTGAACCACAGGTTTCCGTCGGGTCCCGAGGTAATGTACGCGGGTCCGGAGTTGGGCGCCAGGTTGTAGTGGGTGATTGCGCCGGCAGTCGTGATGTTGCCGATCTTGTCCGAGGTTTTCTCGGCGAACCACAGATTTCCGTCGGGCCCCGCGGTTATGCCAACTGGCCCGGAACCGGGCGCGAGGCCATACAGGGTGACGGTCCCGCCGGTCGTGATACTGCCGATCGAGTCGGCCAGCGCGTGCGAGGCGATGAACGCTTGCCCTGCGGCGAGAAGCAGCAGGCCGAGGCAAGTCTTGAGCGGGTTCATGAGCGGCGCTCCTGGCGATCAGCGTGGATTGGGCCGGCCAACTCCCATGGTTATAATCACGCCGCCTGTCGCTGGCAACAAAATCTGCTAGCGTCTCACGGACCGGCCGCTTTCGCCGTCGTGGCAAACCGCTCGACGGTCACTTCCTCGTACGGGCTCGTGGCGGCATCCAACGGAGTTTCGTCTTTGGACTTGAGAAACTTGTCGAAGAACGCCCGCACGTAGTCGCGAATGATCTGCGTACGGCGAAAATGCTGCCTGGGGTCGGCCCCGACCCAGAGCACGGTGTCGCTGAAACTCTGATGCGTCGCTCCCGGCACGGTGACACGAAAACTCCCGCCCGCGATCGTGCGCATCGGCGCATCGTATTTCTTTTGCTGCATCTCGACTTTGCGTTCAAATTCGGCCCGCGTCACCTTCCACTGCTCCAGCTGCGCATCGGTCGGATGCGGCGGCGAGTGAGAATCGGTGAGTTCCAGAAACGGCTGGCGCGGTCCGGCTCCCTTGTCGTCCGGCACGATGGGCAACGATTGTGCGTGGCCGTCCATGTTGATCGCCGCTTTGAACCGCGAGTCCTGCATGCAGGCGGCCGGCGCGGCGACGCCCCCCAACGAATGCCCCAGCACGCCCACGCGATCCAGGTCGAGCCGGCCCGCGAACCGCGCGTCGAGCTCTCCGGCGTTCATGCGCGCCAGCTGATCGAGCGCCAACCGCAGGTCCGCCACGCGGCTGTTCACACGGTTGCGATAGCTCTCGAACATCTTTTCTGGATCGCCGCGATTTTCTTTCTCGTCATTCTTCAGCGCGATCACCCTGCCGTCCGGATAGGCAATCGCGCCGCTTTGCCCCGGGTGGTCGACTGTGACCACGACGTAACCGTGGCTCACCAACTCTTCGGCAAAGGCCGTATACTCGTTCGCGTTGTTCCCAAAACCTGGCGACAGTAGCACGACAGGAAATGGCGCTGGCGATTTCGCCACCGGCGGGTCGACGACGGTGTGAGTCTCGACATTTCCCTGCGCTACGGCTTCAAATCCCAAGCGACTCTTGATGGCCGGCAAGTCGGCGCAATACGCCGCTCTGGCGGCCCCGGCTGCGGACTCGGCCGGATACCAGACGTCGACTCGCAGCTCGCGTGCGCTGTGCGCTCCGTCGCTCGCCGTCTCCTGGCGCGCGTTGTCCTTCCAATAGAACGTGCTGCGGCCGATCGCGCGCTCTCCGGTCGGCGCCGGCAACACGCTGCGCAGCTTCACAGACTGTGCTGTTGCCATCGGCAGGGCACCCAAGATCAGCACGCCGATCACGATGGTCGACCCTCGGAAAGACATAAGACGGACTCCTCGCGACTGCCGGATCATGCTCGAAATTGACGCTGTAGCTGTGTTCGCTCCTGCGGGGATAATCTTGGAAGAATGCGACTCCTCCGGGAAATCCACGATGATTACTCCTCGCGCATCGCCCGCCGCACAATATCGGCGTCGAAGTAATTGGTCGACATGCCGGCGTCGACGACGATGCTCTGGGCGTTGATGCCGCTGGAGCGCGGGCTCAACAGAAACGCGGCCACGTTGGCGACCTCTTCGGTCTGCACGGCCTGCTTGCGCAGCGTCGCCTGCTCGGCGTACAGGTACGCATCGACGTAGCCGGGGATGCCGGCCGAGGCCGAGGTTTTCAGCAACGCCCGGCGCCACGGCGTTGAACCGCACGCGCGAGAACCGGCTGAACGACTTGGCCAGAAAGGCCAGCGACGAATCGAGAGCCGCCTTGATCGGGGCCATGAAGCCGTAGTTCTCGCTGGCCATTCGCGTGGTCGAGATCGAAATCGTCACGACCGACGCGTCCGCGTCGAGCAGGTCGCGAAACGCGTTGGCCAGCGCCACCAGCGAGTAGCAGGAAATATCGAACGCCCGCAGAAAGTCGGCCTTGGGCGTTTCGTGAAACGGCTTTGGCGCCGTCGGCGTAGTCGGCGAACGCGATCGAATGCACCAGGCCGTGCAGCCGCTCGTGCCGCTTGCCGATCTCGTCGCGCAGTCGGGCGATCTGGTCCGCGCTGCTCCACGTCGCACGCGAAAATCTCGGCACCCTCGCTCAGCAATCTTCGCCACCGACCGCTGCCGCTCGGCCGAGCGCACGACATACAGCACTTCCGCGCCCGCCGCCTCCAGCACCGCGCCGACGTGAAACGCCACGCTCTTGCGATTGGCGACGCCGAAAACCAGGATCGTCTTGCCGGTCAGTTCCAGAAAATCCGCTCCCCCTTCATCCTTCATCCTTCCGCCTTCATCCTTTATCTTTCCCTTCCGCCGGCGCCACGGCGCAGGCGAACTCGAACCGGACGGCCACCTGGCCGTCGCAGGTCACCTTGGCCTTCAGAAAAAACGCCTTGGCGATCCGGCGCGTCAGTTCGACTTCCATCTCGATCGTTTCGCCGGGCCGGACGATGCGTTTGAACCGCACGTCGTTCATCCGCGTGGCCACCGGCACGCCGTGCGACATGGGCGGCGTGAACTGCGACAGCAGGATCGCGCCGGCCTGCATGGCCGCCTCGCACAGCAGCACGCCGGGCGTGAGCGGATAGTCCGGATAATGGCCCGCGAAAAACCACTCGTCCGCGGCGAAACGTCTTGCGGCAGACGATCCGCTTTTCGCTCCGCTCGACGATTTCGTCGACCAGCAAGAACGGCGGGCGGTGCGGGATCGCGGCGTGGATTTCGTCGAGGCTCATGTTGCGCTGCCCACCGCGGAAATTCGGGACTTACCGCTCTTCAACAGCCAGCTGTCGACGTCGTTGGCCACGATCACGCCGTAGTTCATCGCCCCCAGCCAGCCCGACATGATGATGCCCACGCTGCCGGCGTGATACAGCCCGGCGATCTGCTGCGGGCATGGCCCGGCTGACGGCCAGCCCCTCGAACTTCGTGCCGAAGCTGGCGCCTTCGCACGTGCTTGCGTGTAGTGCTCGAAAGGTCAGCGGCGTCGAGGCCTCGACGTGGTCGAGCTTGTGCGCGGATGTCGGGCACGTACTTGCTCGAGCGCGTCGAGCGTCGTTTCGATCAGGTCGCGCTTGCTGGCCTCGTAGTCTTCGCGCGACAGATCGGCCCAATCGTCGTAGCGGGCGTTCGTGCTCGACACGATCAGCGAGCGGTCGCTGCCCGGCCGCGTGCGCGGGTAGTAGAACGAATACGTGCGGCTGGTGACGTCGCGGCTCAGCAGCAGCTCGGTGCGGAACAGCGGCGCGGTCGAGCTGAACAGCAAGTCGCCCAGGCTTTCGTCGAGCGCTTCGCCCGGCTTCAGCGCCATGTAGACCTGGGTGCTCGAATTGTTCAGCCGCACGGCCTCGGGCCTCGTCGACGAAACTGCGCGATCGAAATGCTCGCGCGCCGACCAGGTCGAAAGATCGTGGCCTTCAGGTTGGCGTTCGAAACGACGGCGCGCGGCCGCGATCGTCGCGGCCGTTGACCGCGCACGCCGGCCACGCGGCCGCCGCGCACCAGGATCTTCTCGACGTCGCACTTGATGCGCACGTCGACGCCGCTGTGCAGCAGTTCCGCGTGCATCAGCCTGATCAGCCGGTCGGTGCCGCCCTGGAACGTGAACACGCCCTTGGACATGAAGTTCGAAAACACGATGCCGTAGCTGATCGCCGGGTCTTCCAGCGTCGAGCCGTTGGCGTAGGTGATCGGCTCCATCAGCAGGCGGATCACGTCCTCGCGGCCGGGAAAGAACCGCTCGAACAGCTGCCCGACGGTCGTCGACTGGTCGTCGTAGAAGTTCATGCCGCGGGCCGTGTCGAAGAAGGCGTGCACGCTGGCCGCCGGCACGCGAAACTTCTCGACCAGCAGCCGCGTGAAGTCGTCGCGGTTGAAGGTCGTGGTCAGCGAGAACATCGGGTTGTCGAAGCGGATGTTCTTCAGCTGCACGATCGAGTCGGCGATTTCGCTGCGTCCAGTAGCGGCGGCAGCTCTTGATCATGCCGACCGGAAAGCCGTGCAGCGAGATATCGAAGATGTGCCCGCCGCGGCCGCTTGAACCAGGTGGCCATGCCGCCCAGCTTGTAGTGCTGCTCCAGCAGCAGCACCGACTGGCCGGCGCGGGCCAGCGTGTTGGCCGCCGTCAGGCCGGCCAGACCGCTGCCGATGACGATGCAGTCGTAATGCTCGCGCGCGCCTTGGAGGAAATCTTTGGGCATGCTCGAGCCTGGAAGATCCAGGTCGTGAAGGGCGGCGGCCACTTCCTCTTCGTCGGGGTCGCCGACGGCCGTTCTGAGCAAATGCCGGTTGGCCATCGCGATGCCGCTGATCATGGTGCCGATGATGCCGACAAAGCCTTGGTCGGTGCCGCAGATGAACAGGTTCTTCAGGTGCGTGGTGCCGCTCGAATCGCTTTTGCGGCGCGCCGTAGACGGCGCCGTTCTCGTGGCCGGTGAAGCGGCGGATCGTGGTGGGCGTGAACATGTCGGTGGCGACCACGCGGGGGCGGAAATCGGCGCACGAAGCGCACCGCCGACGTCGACGATGCGGTCGTACCACGTGCTGCTTGGCAGCCTGGTATTCCTCGGCGCGACAGGTTCCGCCAGCGGTCGAAATTCGCCAGCGCCGTGATGCGCATCATGCCGTCGTCCAGCGGCTGGCTCGTAGGCGAAATTGTTCGGCGAGCAGATCACGCCGCTGCGCACGTCGACCAGCTCGTCGGGCTTGTGCCAGTGAAACGTCTCGCTGTCGTTGAAGAACACGATCGTGCGGTCGCAGCCCAGCTCGCGCGGCTGCGCGTCGAGCACCGACACGGTCTCGACGAACGACAGCTGGCCGGCCTCGCGCCGCCTCGACGGGCTGCGCGCCGTCGCACAGCCGCATCGTTTCGACCCAGCCGGCCGACGAAAGCACGCGGTCGCCTTCGAGCTCGGTGCCGTCGTCAGCACGACGCGCGTCACGCGGCCGTCTTCGACCTCGATCCGCTCGACGCCCGCCCGCAGCCGCAGCTCGCCGCCCAGCTGCTTGAACTTGCGCACCAGGTTTTTCAGGATCAGCCGCACGCCGGCCCAGGGCCGGGCAAAGCCCTCCATGAAAATGCTGCGGAACATGATCGAGAACTGGCCCGAAGTCCATGTCGTGCTCCCGCGCGCTGCCGTAGAACATCAGCGGGCAGAACAGCATGTCGACCAGCAGCGGGTCGTTGATGATCTCGCTCACGACGGCCGCGGGCCGAACAGCCCTGCATCTGCTCGTTCAGATCGTCGTAGTCGACGACCGTGTCGGCCAGCTTGCGAAAGTTGTCCTTCTCGCGCGGAAAGTTGCGGGCGACTTCGCTGCGCAAGCAGCGCGAAGTCGTTGTTGAATCGCAGCGGCACGCCGGGAAAGGCGATCGTCGAGCCGATCTGCGGCGACAGCGAAAAATCGTCCCAACTGAAGCGCAATTGCCGCAGCAGCCGGGCCAGCGGGCCCTTGCGCGTGCCCTTGGGCGTGAAGTTGGTGACGGCGTGCAGCCCGACGTCGTAGTTGCGGCCGCCCAGGCGATAGAACGAGTTCAGCCCGCCGATCGTGGTGTGCCGTTCGAGGATGCACACGCGCTGGTCGTAATAGGCCAGGCGAATTCCGGCCGCCAGGCCCGACATGCCGGCGCCGATGATGATCGTGTCGTACATGGACATGAGCGACTCGTTGCCAGGGGTGGCAGCTGCTGAGCTGGTATCAACCGCGGCGACGGCTTACGCTTTTTGCAAATCCTTCATCAGCGGCGCCAGATACGCGACCGTGCTGTTGCATGCGTGGCCAAGTTCGACGTAGTCGTCCTCGGGAATCTGCATGCGGTAGCGCTTGCGCAGCTCCATCACGATGTCGAGAAAATCCATGCTGTCCAGTTCGAGCTGCTCGCGGAACGGCACGTCGTCCGTCAGACTGCTCAGATCTTCGTCGGGCGCGATGTCCTTCAAGAATGTCGAGAATGACGTCTTTGATGTCCGCCAGCAGTCATGCCGTTGTTCTCCGTCTCAATGCGTTGCCGCCAGATGCTGTCGCTGTCAAATGCTCGTCTGTCCAGTGCGCTGGGCTTAGATGCGTTTCACGATGACCACCGAATTGATGCCCAACATACCAAACGAGTTGTTCAGGATGATATCGACCCGCGCCGGCTCGCGGGGCTCGTTGACGACCAGGCCCGGCAAGGCGCACTCGGGATCGAGCCGGTCGACGTTGATCGTGGCGTGGCACACGCCGTCGCGAAAGCCGGGCAGGTTGCCGGCCAGCTCCAGCGCGCCGGCGGCGCCCATCGCGTGGCCGATGAAGCTCTTGGTGTTGTTGAACAGCGTCCGCGGCGCGTCGCCGAACACGTGCCGCAGGGCCTGGCACTCCTGCGTGTCGCCGCTGGCGGTGCCGGTGGCGTGCGTGCTGACGATGTCGACCTGCTCGGCCGCGAGGCCCGCGCGGCGCAAGGCCAACTCCATGCACTGGGCCTGGCGCTCGGGGTTGGGCAGCACGAAATCGCTGGCGTCGCTGTTCATCGCGTAGCCGGCGATCTCGCCGTAGATCTTCGCGCCGCGGCGCCGGGCGTCGCTCAGCCGCTCGAGCACGTACAGGCAGCCCCCTTCGGCCACGACGATGCCGTTGCGATCGGCGTCGAACGGCCGCGAGGCCTTGGTCGGGATCGTCGTGCGCTGGCCAGCGCCCCCTGGCTCTTGAAGCTGGCGAAGATGCCGAAGGTGTGAATGCTCTCCGAGACGCCGCCGGCCAGGGCCACGTCGCACTCGCCCAGCCGCAGCATCTGGGCGCCCTGGATCATGCCCGCGTTGCCGGCGGCGCAGGCCGCGCCGATCGTGTAGTGCGGGCCGGTGATGCCCAGGTTCAGCGAGATCTCGCCGGCCGGATTGTTGGCCACGGTGCGCGGATTGTGGTGGTGCGACCAGAACTGGGTGTCGTAGTCGAAGCCCTTGAGCTCGTAGATCTCGTTTTCGGTCTCGACGTTGCCGTGCTCGGTGACGCCGATGTAGATGCCGACGCGCCGATTTGTCGAGGTTGGGCCAATCGAGGCCGGCGTCGGCGATGGCCTCGTTGGCGCAGTAGATGCCGATGCTGCCGGCCCGCGTGCCGCGGCGCACTTCCTTGCGTCTTCTGATAGCGCAGCTCGTCGAAGTCGCAGACGCCGGCCAGCGTCTCGCCGATGTAGCGAATCTCGTAGGGCGTCACGCCGCTGCGGCCGGCCAGCAGGCTGTCGCGAAACTCGGGCAGATTGTTGCCGTTGGGCGCCGTGAGCCCGACGCCGGTGATCACGATCCGATCACGTTCACTCACGCCTGCAATCATCGAATCCCTTCCCGCTGTGTGTTGATCGATCGCGCGCGGATCGCGGCGAATCCATCGGCGGCGTCGACGGCGGCGCGTTTTACGCGCGCTCCGTTGGCAACGCTTGCCGTTTGTTTATGAGGCGCTCATTAAAACCTTTGAAGTTACCGGGTTGTGTCGAAGTTGGCAAGCCGGTCTCTGGGGGGCGGGCCGCGTCGCGCGGCGAAAACGGCGCTTTGGCGCCGCGCAGAGCCGCGAAACTACCCAGCCGCGACCTTTCCGAGCGATTCGCCCAGCCGCCGCATGCCTTCGGCAATCGAGATTTGCGGTACAAAGTTCAACTCGCGCTTCGCCCGCTCGACATTGAAGTAATGCGACGTTCCCAGTTGCGCAGCGAGAAAGCGCGTCATGCGCGGTTCGCTCGAGCGGCGCAGCACGCGATGCACGCCTTCTAAAACCGCGCCGACGCGCCACGCCATCGGCAGCGAAATCGACCGCTCGACCGGCGGCAACCCGGCCAACGCCAGAATTTCGTCGATCCAGTGCCAACAATTCACCGCTTCGCCTTGACTGATGAAATACACGCCGCCGGCCACCGGCGAACCCGGCCTCAAGGCGTCGGCGGCCAGCAGATGCGCGCGCGCCGCGTTCTCGACGTATACCATGTCGACCCGATTCGAGCCATCGCCCACGCGGCGCAAGTGCCCGCCGCGGGCCCGGGCAATCAGCCGTGGAATCAAGTGCCGGTCGCGCGGCCCCCAAATCAAGTGCGGCCGCAGCGAACAAGTCAAAAGCCTGCCGTCGCACGCCGCCAACGCCTCCTGCTCGCCCAATGCTTTCGTATGCTGATAATGACACAGCCACTTCTTCGGATATCCGACCGATTCGTCGACGCCCTCTTGCGGCGTGCCGTCGAACGTGACGCTGGGACTGCTGGTGTACACCAACCGCGACACCCGTTGCGCGCGGCAGCCGGCGATCACGTTTTGCGTGCCGACCACGTTGATGCCGTAAAAATGCTTCCAGGGCCCCCAAATGCCGGCCACGCCCGCGGCGTGAAACACGACGTCGACGCCCGCGCAGGCATCGCTCGTGGCCCGGGCGTCGCGCAAATCGGCGCGCACGCACTCGACGCCCAACCGTTCCAACTCCGGATACGTTCCGCGAGCCAGCGCGCGAACCCGATCGCCTCGGGCCAGCAACTGCTCGACGATGTACTGGCCGAGAAACCCGCCGGCGCCGGTCACAAGCGCGAACATCGATTGCCTACCTCAGCTTCCCGGCCGCCCAGATTGCCAACTTCTCGCGAAAAATCTTGGCATTGTGGCGAATGTCGACCGGCATCGCCGGATGGATGAGAAAATCGCGAATTCCGGCGGTCAGCGGATTGGCCTGCGCCAGTTTTTGCAACTCGTCGACAAGCCGCCGCCGCGCCGCCTTGCCGCGCGGGCGGCGATCGGGCCACGCCTCGACCACGATCACCGGCCGTTGGTCGCCGGGTTGTCCGACGCCGACCAGCGCCGAGCGGTACACGTCGGGGTGCTGATTGAAAATCGCCTCACACGGAATCGTGTACATCGTCCCGGCCGCCGCTTGCACGCGATGAGCCATCCGGCCGCAGAACCAGAACCGGCCGGAAGCGTCGAGATAGCCAACGTCCCCCATGCGATGCCAGACGCGCGCCCGTCGGCGATCTTGCCCAGCGCGTTGGCTTCGGTGCGCGTGACATACTCGCGCGTCACGACCGGACCCGAGACGATCAACTCGCCGATCTGACCGCCTGGCAATTCGACGGCGTCGGACAGCCGCGGCACCGGGCCGTCGACGATCCGAATCACCTTCCAGGCTATGCCCGGGAATTTGCGGCCGATGCATGTGCCGCCGCCGGCGGCCCACGCTTGCCGCGTTTCGCCCAGCACTTCGCTGGCCGAGATCGACGCGACGGGCAGCGACTCGGTGGCCCCGTACGGCGTGTGCACCTCGCCGTCGGCGGCAATGCAGCCTTCATGCGGGCCAGCACGTGCGGCGGCACCGGCGCGCCGGCCGAAAGCACGCGGCGCAAACTGGGCAGTTGGATTTTGCGATCTTCGCAATACCGGCCGACCCGATTCCAAATCGCCGGAGAGCCGAACGACTGCGTGACCTGCCAATCGTGAATCGCCTCCACGAATTTCGCCGGATCGACCCGCGCCGGCCGGGCCGCGTCCATATCGGGAATCACGGTCGTCACCCCCAGCGCACATTGAAAAGCCCGAACAGCGGGAACGCCGCCAGATCGATCTCGCCCGGCTGAATGCCGTAGAACTCGCCCAGCTCGGTCACCTGCCGATCGAAATTGCCGTGCCGGTAGAGCACGCCCTTGGGCGGACCGGTGCTGCCGGTGGTGAAGATGATGGCCGCCGGATCGTCGGCACTCGTATCGTGGCAGACCGGCGCGGGCTGGCCACGCCGCCGCAATTCATCCAGCGTCAACCCATCCCAAAACAATCGCCGGCCGACCGTCACGTTGTATTGGGCCCGCGGAAACCGCCGCTTGAGCATCGCGCGAATCGCCTGCACCAGCGGAATCGCGATAAAACCTTCCGGCTCGGCGTCGGCCAGGCAGCGGATGAGATTCTGCGCGCCCCATGCCCGGGTCGATCAGCACGATTACAGCGCCGGCTTTGAACAGCGCGAAGACCAGCGCGATGAATTCCATGCTCGGCGGCACCAGCAGGGCGATCCGCGCGCCGGGCGTCACACCCCAATCGCCGAGCCCGCTGGCCAGGCGGTTGCTCTCTTCTTCGAGCTGCGTGAACGTGAAGGTGTCGTACCGCCGTTTGCCGTCGCGCGCTCTTCCGCGCGGCACGACCACGGCCAAGGCCTCGCCCATGCGGGCTGCCGTGATCGTCAATCGTCGGGCCACGTTGATGCGCGGAGCCTCGCGGATGTCAGCAAATTGGCCTGCGGCAGTCGTCGCCAAATCGGTCATGACGGATCCACCAACGACTTCACGTATTCAAGCACGGCTCGCGCGATATCCACTTTGAGCGTCCGCGACAACGCTTGCCAGCCGGGCACCGCGTTGACTTCGATCGCGTACAACTGTCCGTCGCGCCCGGGCAGCAAGTCGATGCCGGCCACCGGCGCGCCGATGGCGTCGACCGCGCGGCGTGCCAGTTCGGCAATCTCGGGCGTTACCTCGAGCGGTTCGGCGGTCGCGCCGCGGCTGACGTTGGTTCGCCAGTCGAGCGGATTGCGCCGTCGCATGCCCCACATCCGCCGGCCGACGACCAGCACCCGCAGGTCGCATCCATCATGGGGAATAAACTGCTGCACGTAAAGCACGCTGCCGAGTTGAGCCAACATGCTGAAAGCCCGCAGCGCCAACGCCTCGTCGTTCAGTCGGGCGATGCCGCGTCCTTCGGCCCCGAACAGCGGCTTGAGCACCACGTCGCCCCCCAAGCTCGCGAAGGCCTGCATCGCGTCGTCGGCGGTTTGGCAAACGATCGTGCGCGGCGTGCGCAGCCCTGCCTCGGCCAACAGCGCGCTGGCCAGATACTTGTCGACGGCCGCTTCGATCGCGCGGGGCGGATTGACGACCACCTTGCCGGCCGCCGCCAGCCGAGCGAGCACGTCCATGCGAAACACGACCTGTTCCAGCGAGCCGGGCGGCATCGTGCGCACCAGCACGGCATCGACGGTGGCCAGGTCGACGCCGCCGGCGAATTTCGCGCCCCCCTGGCCCAGTTCGGCGACGAGCTGACGAAACGTGATCGGTGAAATGTCAAACTCACCCGCCGCGGCGCGCTTAAGGTCCTTCAGGTACCAACTGTCGGGCGAACATAGCAAGGCGAAGTGCATGAAAGGCCGGTAACCGCCTCGCGGGGCGCTCGAAGAAAACCCAAACCACGCTACCCGGAAACGTGCCGAATGTCGAACGATCGCTGAATGACCTCGGGCAAGATGCGGCCAAAGCGATAGGCGTGACCGGTGTCGAGATTCGCCAGCGTCACGACCGCCGGGCTGAACAGGTGCGGATCGATTTTGTAGAAATCGCGGTTGTAACGCTCGAAGATCGCCGAAAACGGCTGGCCAAAATCGGCAGAGGCGCCGCTGGGCACTCGCGGGCCGATCGCCTCCAGGCTCGCGTCGTCGCCCCGCACCCACAACGTCACTTCGCCACCGTAAAGAATCGCGTCATTGGTGCGCCCGATGGCCGCCAGGTCGTCCCCCGACACCGGCGGCAGCGGAGCGCTGCCGGCGCCGCCGACCACGCGCGACAGCTCGAAGCCCAGCTCGAACAACTTGTGCAGCGCCGTCTCGACGCTGCGCGAAACCACTTGCACCGAGCCGGCCAGGCTGGCGGTCGGCGCCAACAGCAGCGTCAGCTGCTCGGCCGCGACGCCGCACTGGTGAGCCAGATCGCGGCAAACTTCGTCGGGCGGAAACTTGCGCGTCTCCAGAACCCCGACGGCGACTGACGATTCCTCTTGGCATCCAATCGTGTCGAACAGCGCTTCCTTGCCGGCCGCGGCCCGCATCGGGCCCGAGCCCATCGCAAAGAATTTGCCGGCCGCGATCTGCCAACCGGCATATTGTGAAGCCATGCAGGCGGCCACCGGATGATCGGTGGTGACCATCACCGCCAGCGGCGCGCCGAATTCGACCGCCGCGGGCACCCAATCGACGCGGGCAAAACCGGCCAGGCAGACTTCCGCCAACCGACGGCCGGCCTCCAATCCGCCGAGCGCCTCGATGCCGCAGTCGACCAACGTCGTTCCGCAGTCGGCAGCGCACAGCGCGATCCGCAACGCCTCGCGGTCGACCGCCATTCGCCGGCAAAGCTCGGCGGCTCGCTGGTTCAGATTCATGTCCATGGCTTCGCGTTCACGGCGTCAAGCTTCAAAACGTCCAGACAACTGGGTTGTCGGTGCTGCGAAGCAATATGAGGCGATTGTGAGTGGCCATCGTAACGCTCCAAGCCCTCTTGCTCCTTCGGGACCCAGACAACAAGTTGTCTGGGCCACCCAGTGATGGTCGGGGCGGTTGAACATGCAGTTTTTGATGGACCAAACCGACCGAACAATCATGCCCCTTGCTCGGTGTGCACGCAATGGCCCCAGATGGGCGAGAAAGATGTCGGAAATGTAATGTTCGCGCGATTCAAGATCGGTGGCTCGAAAAATCGGGCCGGACTACAATACTTGTCGCTGGTTCCACCCATCGAGAGGAGGCAGCTCATTTGCCAAGTTTAACGGTCGAAAACTACATCAAGACGATCTTTCAGGTCTGTCTTGCCAACGGCGGCCAGGCCGCCACGGGGCAGCTAGCGGCCGCGCTGAGCGTTTCGCCCGGCACGGTCACCAGCATGCTCAAGACCTTGAGCGAGAGCAACCTGGTCGCCTACACGCCCTACGAGGGCGTACGGCTGACCCCGGCCGGCAATGCCCTGGCCTTGCGCGTCGTGCGGCGTCATCGACTGATCGAATTATTCCTGGTCAAAACTCTAAATTTGAACTGGGATGAGGTGCACGAGGAAGCCGAGCACATGGAACACGCGGTCAGCGATCGGCTGGTCGATAAGATCGATGCTTTTTTGGGCCATCCGCAAGTCGACCCGCACGGCGATCCAATTCCGCGTTCCGACGGCACGTTCGAAATGCCCGCCAGCCGCACGCTGGCCGAATGCGGCGTGGGCGACGCGTTTTGCCTGGCGCGAGTCATCGACCAATCGCCCGAGTTCCTCCGCTTTCTCAGCAGCTCCGGCTTGCCGCTAGGCGCCGCGGGGCACATCGTGGCCAACCGGGTCGAAGCGGGCATCGTCACCGTCAGCGTGGCCGGGCACGAAACGACCTTGGGTCGGGCCGCCGCCGAAAAGATTCTGGTCACGCCCGACGGCAAATAGAGCGCGCTCACCGTTCCCGCAGGGTAGCACCGACAACTCGTTGTCGGTGTTGCGAAGCAACAAGAGGCATTTGAGGGCGGCCGCACACCTCGCCAGACCGTCTTGTCCCTTCGGGACGTGAGAAAACACGTTGTCTGGGCCACCCAATTTTACCCCTCGTTGCCAGCATTCGAATAATGTTGGCCAGCGAGGGACGCTGGACGAAGAACCCTCGCTGGCGCGTCGGGTTAGTGTGCGCAAAAAAACGCAAGCCCGCATAGCAAATGCATGCACGCTTGCGTGAGTCCCATCTTCGGGGTTTTTGCATGCTGCTGTGCGGGCTTGGTAACTGCATTATACTCGGCCCGCCACTGGCGATATCACCCGAACTGGTTAGCTCCTCCTGCCCTGCTCCGCCGTTTGCCAGTTCTCATTCCGTTTCGCGCTGCTGCGTTCGGCTCGACGCGGTCGCGATTTTGCGATGGATCAGATACGCGTTCGCGCCAATCCACGCTAACGAAACGAGCCAGATGCCAACCATCAGCAAAATACTGTTCTGCTCCAGAACATACCGTCTGTGTTTCCGCGGTCGCGGGTCGCGAAAGGCGATCCATTCCTTGCCGCTTGGGTATCGGGCCAGGTCGTCTTGTTTTTTCGAAATCGTGGGGCGCCAAGGCAAATGCAGTTCGTAACTGAAGTCGCCATATCGAACCTGCACGTTGGACGACGTCTCATGGTCGGCGAGATCGAGTAGCGCGATCTTCAGACTGTTGCCGCCGCTTTTGTCGTTGTCGCCGGGTATGAAGACGATTTCGCTGCTGATGATGCGCACTTTGCGCGGTTCCCACGACCACGCATCGTACGTATCCCAGATCGCAAACGGCGCGAAAATCAAAAAGAAGATCGCCAACAGCAGCGAAAACAAACGCGCGAGGCCAACGCCCGTTCGCAACGCGCTGCGGACCCCTTCGCTCAAGTGTCGCACCTTAGTCGGCGGAATCGATTTCCCGGAATCGTGTTGCTGGCCCATGCCGGCATCGTAACAGGGAGCATCGCACGCACGAACAGACTCGCCGAGTCACGGAGTCGCTGCGGGGCCGCCCGTAGCCCGACTCGTCCGCTACTCCGCGGCGTCGCGGCTGAGACGGCGTTGCAGACCGAGCTGCTCGTTGCACAACTGGGCCCCGCGCGTGACGACTTCCGCCGTCGCGGGGTCATGATTGCGCAGCTCTTTCAGCCGGGCCTCGGCGCGGCACAATTCGGGCTCGATCTCGGCGAGCCGATAGAGAATCGACTGGCGTGCTTGGGGCGTTAGTTTCATTTCCACTATTGTAACAGCGCCGGGCCCCTTAAGGGGCAAAAACATTCCGCCACAAATGCGGCAAGCAATCGGGGGGGATTCCGCCGCTGGAGCGACGAAACACGGCGACGCCCCCGTGGCCGATTTCGCTAAGTGGGCCTGGGCTGCCGGGCCCGCAATTGGGCGTGGCGCTCCGACAGCGACTCGAACAGCCCCGACAGCGATTTGCCCTCCGGCGTGCCCATTTTGGCGTGCAGGATGCGCTCGATGTCTTCGGCCGACATGCCCCGCTGGATCATCTCGATCTTGAGCGTGGCTTCCATCTCGTCCAGCAGCGTCCTGCGTCGATAGAACGCATTCACCACGGCAATCACCACGGCGATCGTGCCCAGGATCGAAACCAGCCCCAGACCCATTCCGCACAGCACAATGAACCCGTCGCTAACGTGCGCGGATACGACGTCTTGCATAGGTCGTGGCTCCTCATGTAGGGATTGGGGGGTCTTATCTGGTCGACCGCTGGCTCGCCCCGAAGGTATTCGCGGCCCACGGTTCGATCTTGGGTTTCGCGTACCTCGGCATTCTAGCATAGGAGGCTGATGAAGTATTCTGTGTCCAGCGTCTTTGACCGGGAAATCTTCCTGCGAATTCCGGCTTCACCGAGGCCGGCTACAATACTTCGCACCCTTTGACGGCCAGCCGCCTGAAGCTTAAAACACAGGCATTGCCTCACCAAGCCTTCGGCCTCCCATGAGAGGCCCTCGCAATGGGGACCTGTGAACCTGGTCAGGGACGAAAGTCAGCAGCCATAAGCAGTCATCCCTTTGTGCGTTGGGTCTCTCATGGGGGGCCGAAAATAGTGGCTGGTGGTTCGGTTTTTTGGGTGGCACCGACAACTGGTTGTCGGTGTCGCGAAGCGATAAAAGGAGTTCGAACGAGGCCGCGCCACTCGCTAGGCCCCTCTTGTCCCTGCGGAACCCAGACAACAAGTTGTCTGGGCCACCCAAGGCCAGTGGTTCGCCGGCGCGAGGATTCGAATAGGGTCTCACTTCGCCGCCCATGGCTGAACCCAACGCCAAACTGCCCGAGCCCTCCCTGCCGCTCGATCTCGACGCGGCCGGCGATCGAACCGGCCAGTATGTCGTCGTCGCCCGGCGCTATCGGCCGCAGACCTTCGAGCGAGCTGATCGGCCAGGAGCACGTCGCCCGGGCGCTGCCGGACGCGATCGCCGCCAACCGCGTCGGCCATGCCTATCTGTTCACCGGCGCCCGCGGCGTCGGCAAGACGTCGGCGGCGCGCATTCTGGCCAAGGCGCTCAATTGCGAACAGGGCCCGACGCCGACGCCGTGCAACCAGTGCGACATCTGCCAGAGCATCAGCGCCGGCAGCGACGTCGACGTGCTGGAGATCGACGGCGCCAGCAACCGCGGCATCGACGAAATCCGCCAACTGCGGCAGAACGTCAACGTCCGCCCCAGCCGGGCGCGGTTCAAGATCTACATCATCGACGAAGTCCACATGCTCACGCGCGAGGCCTTCAACGCGCTTGTTGAAGACGCTGGAAGAGCCGCCCGAGCACGTGAAATTCATCTTCTGCACGACCGAAGCCGACAAGATTCCGATCACGATTCTGTCGCGCTGCCAGCGATTCGATTTCGCCGGCATCCGACTGCCGCTCGATCGTCGAGCGGCTGCGGCAGATCGTCGCGGCCGAGGGCGTCGAGGCCGAGCCGCGAGGCGCTGGAGATCCTGGCCCGCCGCGCCGCCGGCTCGATGCGCGACAGCCAGTCGCTGCTGGAGCAACTGCTGGCGTTCGGCGGCAGGGCGGATCACCGTGGCCGACGTGCACGCCATGCTCGGCACCGCCGGCGACGAGCGGCTGGCAGCGACTGGTCGCGCACCTGGTCGAGCGCGACGCCGGCGCGGCCATCGCCGAGCTCGACGCGGCGCTGGTCGAAGGCGTCGACGTCGGCCAGCTGCTCGAGCAACTGCTGGGCTACTTCCGCGACTGCATGGCGGCCGCGGTCGGCTGCTCGGCCGACACGTTTCTGCACACCGTCGCCCGCCGAGCACCAGCGGCTGGCCGACGCCGGCGAGCAGCTGGGCGTGGAAACGATCCTGGCCATCATGCAGATCCTCGATCACACGCTGTCGCGGTTGCGCTACAGCACGCAGGGCCGCACCCTGGCCGAGATGGCGCTGGTGCGAATCGCCAATTTGCGAGAACCTCGACGAGCTGGCCGACTTGATCGCTCAGTTGCGCAGCGGCGCCGCCGCCGAGCGGCGCCGGCCCGCCGCGGCCGGCCCCGCGTCGTCGTCACCTCCTTCGGCCGCGTTGGCAAAAAAAAAAGGTGACGTGACCAACGGCGCCGCCGGCAGCGCCGCGAGCCAGGGCCGTGCTGTTTCGAGCGAGCCCCTTACCAATGAGACCGTGTCCAGCGTGTGGAAAGAGGCGTTGGCCTCGCTGGGCGACTTGTTGGCCGAGAACGCGGCACTGTGCGAATCGGTCGAGCTGGCCGGAGACGGATCGGCTGGTCGTTACGTTTCGCGCGAAGTATACTTCCTTGAAAGCGTACTGCGAACGGCCCGAGCAGCTTGCGAAGCTGGAAGCCGCCCTGGCCGACGTGGCCGGCCGCGCGGTAAAAGTCGACTTTTCGCTGCTCGCCGACGAGCCGGCGGCGGAAGACGCGGCGCAACGCGCAGTGCCTCAGCGGCAGCGGATGGCCGAGGTCGCCGAGCATCCGCTGGTTCGCCGCGCAGGCGAACTTTTCGACGCGCGCCTGGTGCGCGTCGAGGAAGCGGACGGTTAGCGGCAAGTCATCAACGCGATTGCGTTAATTAGGCGTACCACTGTTTCACTCGTGCGGCAATCTTGGAGAATCGCGTGTTCAAAGGTCTAGGAAATCTGGCAAACATCAGCTCGCTCATCAAACAAGCGCAGCAGATGAGCGGCAAACTGCAACAGGTCAACGAAGAGCTGAAAACGCGCCGCGTCGAAGGCGGCGCCGGCGGCGGCATGGTGACAGTCGAAGTGAACGGCATCGGCGAGGTGATCCGTTGCCGGATCGATCCCTCGCTGGTGAGCGGCGGCGATCGCGAGCTGATCGAAGATCTGCTGCCCGCGGCAGTCAATTCAGGCCCTGGCCAAAGCCAAGGAGTTGCACGCCGAGGCCATGAAGTCGGTCGCGGCGGGCCTCGACGTGCCCGGCCTGAACGATATGCTGTCACAACTTTCGGGGGGTGACTCGGGGGGTTCCGCTCCCTAACCAACTTGCCCGGTCGATTTTTGTGCGCGTGGCCAGGCGGGGCCCAAGCATCGTGAAGCGACAATATCATCATGAAGCGACAATGCCGTTGCTCGCGCGACGCCGTCCTGTAAGTGATTGCATGAAACCGTGATCGGATAGGCCCTTCGAGGCGACTACGCCCTTGTTAAGTGAGTCCGTGACGCGCCTGGTGGAAGAGTTTGCCAAGCTGCCCGGCATCGGCAAGAAGTCGGCCGAGCGGTTGGCGTATCACATCTTGCGGGTCCACCAGACCGAGGCGCTGGCCCTGGCCGATGCGATTCGCAACGTCAAGGAAAACGTCCGCTACTGCCGCAACTGCTATAATCTGGCAGAGCAGGAGGAGTGCGAGATCTGCCGCGACCCGAAGCGGCGATGCCACGCAACTGTGCGTGGTCGAGCAGCCGCGCGACCTGATGGCCCTGGAGCAGGCGGGCACCTATCGGGGCCTGTATCACGTGCTGTTGGGTCGAATTGCGCCGTTGGAAGGGATCGGCCCGGACCAATTGACGATCGAGCCGCTCGTGGAGCGGGTGCGAAAGGGAGGCTTTCGCGAGGTGATCATGGCCACGAATCCGACCCTGGAAGGCGACGGCACGGCCCTGTACATTTCGAATCTGCTGGCCGACTTGCCGCGTCGAGATCACGCGGCTGGCCCGCGGCATCACGACCGGCAGCGTGCTAGAATTTGCTAACAAGGAGATTCTGGCGGATGCCCTGGCGGGCCGGCAGAAGTTTTGATATTTCCGGGCCGCCTGCGGCGTTCGCCGCACGGGTCCGCGGTTCAGTTCACTTCGGTTCACACGATTTCATGCGACTTTCTTTCGGTCAAGAACTGCGGATGGTCCAGAAGCAGGTGCTGGCGCCGCGGATGATCCAGTCGATGGAGATCCTGCAGTTGCCGATCATGGCCTTGCAGGAACGCATCGAGCAGGAGATGCAAGAGAATCCCGTGCTCGACCTGGTCGGAGGAAGATCCCGATCTGCCCGAGGAAGACCGGTCGAGCGACGAGAACCCCGACGCGCCGACGCGAGGAAGAGCGCGAGCTGGTCGTCGACGAAGGCAAGAACAACGAGGACGATTTCGAGCGGCTGCTGAACATGGACGAGGAGTGGCCCGACCACTTCGAGGAGCGCTCGCGCCCGTCGCAGCACGCGCGATCGAAGAGGAAGGCGACCGCAAGCACGACGCCATGGCCAACATGGTGGCCCGGCCGCAATCGCTGCAAGACTATCTGCACGATCAGCTCGGCTGGTTCGAGCTCGAGCCCGAGCTGCGGGCGCATGGCCGACCGGATCATCTACAACCTCGACGCCAACGGCTATCTGCAAGGCGCGGCTGGAAGACATCGTCGACCCCAACGCCGGCGCCCGAGCAGCTTGGCGCTGGCGCAGCAGGCGCTTGGCCATCGTGCAAAAGCTCGACCCGCCGGGCGTGGCGGCCCGCGACTTGCGCGAATGCCTGCTGCTGCAGCTCACGCCGGGCATGCCGCACTACGAACAGCTCAAGACGCTGATCTCGAATCATCTGGAAGACCTGGAGCACAACCGGCTGCCGGTGATCGAGCGCAAGACCGGCTATTCGATCGAGCTGATTCAAGAGACGCGCTGGCGAGCTGCGCAAGCTGAATCCCAAGCCGGGCGCGGACTTCAGCGACGCGTTCGTGCCCAGCGTCACGCCCGACGTGTTCGTCGAGCTGGGCGACGACGGCAAGTACAAGGTGCGCCTCGAAGACGGCCGCACGCCCAGCCTGTACATCAGCCCTACTATCGCAAGCTGCTGACGAGCGGCGAAGCCAACGCCGAGACGCGCGAGTACATCAAGCGGAAGATCAACTCGGCCCAATGGCTGATCGAATCGATCGAGCAGCGCCGCAACACGCTGACGCGCGTGGCGCAGGCGATCGTCGATCACCAGACCGAGTTTCTTGACAAGGGCCCCGAGTCGATCGAGCCGCTTGAAGATGCAGCAGATCGCCGACAAGGTGGGCGTCCACGTCACCACGGTCA
This sequence comes from uncultured Planctomycetia bacterium, assembly GCA_963801675.1. Lineage (GTDB taxonomy): Bacteria > Planctomycetota > Planctomycetia > Pirellulales > PALSA-1355 > PALSA-1355. The sequence goes on along the minus strand of CAWDFN010000001.1, from coordinate 2,979,647 downwards.
GCCGGGCGGTCGACGACAAGTGGATTCAAACGCCGCGCGGCATCTTTCCGCTCAAGCGGTTCTTCTGCGGCGGCACCGTCAGCGCCGACGGCGAGGAAGTCGCCTGGGACGCCGTGCGGCTGAAGCTGCAGGAAATCATCGACAACGAAGACAAGCAGCATCCGCTCTCGCGACGACGAACTGGTCAAGGAGCTGGCCAAGCACGGCCTGACCGTCGCCCGCCGCACGGTGACCAAGTATCGCAAGGCGATGAACATCCCCAGCTCGCGCCAGCGCCGCGACTGGAGCGCCGCCCCGCCCGCGACCGACACGCAGCCGCCGGCGCATCCCAATGGCAAGTCGCACGACGCCGAGCCCGAGGTGGTCGCCGAGCCGGAGCTGCACGCCGACGAAGAGTGACCCCTGTCCGGATCACCCTGGCATCGTCCGGTGCCACTGGCATCTTGCCAGTGCTTCGTCTCGTGCAAGACTCGCGTCGCCCTTGGTACATCAACTGGCGAGACGCCAGTGCCACCCGGCAACGCGGCCGCCAGTCCGCGTTCTGCGCGCTCACACCGATTCCACGCTTACGCCGCGGCGCAGCCGCTCTGCACGCCGGGCCTTGTCGATCGTGCGGGCGACTTGCTGCACGTCGTCCACCCCTTCAATCCATAACTCCGGGTCGGTGCGGTCGCTGGAGCTGATTTTGATCGCGCCCACGTTCACCATCCGATGAAACAGGCTCTGCTTGTAGGTCACGTCGTCGATGTCGATAGCCTCGACGCGATTGGTGGTTCGGGTGAACACGCCCCGCTCGTGGTAAAACATTTGGTTCGTCAACTTGTAGTGAATGCCCAGCCGATTCGCCGAAAGACACGCGACCAGCGCGATCCACACGAGTGCCAACAGCCCAGCGGGCACGACCCACCACGCAGTGTCTCGCGTGTAAGCCATGCCGACCAGCAGCGGCACACTGAGAAGCGCGCAGCCCACGATCGGCCCCAACATCGCCTTGGGCGAATAGCTCCCTTCCCACAGCACTTCCTCAGGCACGTCGGCCGCCGCTCGCCGGCCCACCAGCGCCGCGCCCGGCGAGCCGCCGCTTGCTCCTGGCGGATCGATGCGCCCGCCAGCGGCGTCCGTGGACGCAAGCCTGGCTCCGCATTGCGAGCAGAACGACGAGCCCGCGGCAGTCTCGGCACGACAAATCGGACATTTCATGCTCTTTCGCGCCTCCGCCTATCCTTGTATCCATCCCCTGATTTTTGCCGCCGCGCACCGCCCATTATAGGACTGCTGGCACGCCAGCGGCCAGGGCGACTGTGCCGCGGGCGCCGCTCGGCATGGTTGGCCCAGACAACTTGTTGAGGCTGTCCGGGAATTGCCGCTTACTAACCCGACGCGCCAGCGAGGGTTCTTCGTCCTGCGTCCCTCGCTGGCGCGTCGGGTTAGTATGAAAACCGCCGCGAGTCGCGTTTGCTAGCCGCGAATTCCCGGACGGCCTCGACCCGTGCTGCCGCGCCATTCGACCACTAGATATTGCGGCTGTCCGCTAGTCGCCCCCCATGATCTTGCTATCATAAGGGAGTCCTCCACGCGTCGCACGCGGAAAGCGCCCGCTTTGACCGCACCCGACCACCCGGCGCGATTGTGCCATGAAGTGTCCCAGTTGCGGCATTGATAACGATCGGGTCATCGACTCGCGAGCCAGCCACGACGGGTTCGCCATCCGCCGCCGCCGCGAGTGCCTAGGCTGCCAATCGCGTTACAACACCTACGAGCGGGTCGACGACGCGATCAAATGTCCCTTCTGCCATGAGGACGGCAACCGCCTGGTCGAAACCGACGTCAGCGAGGGAGGGTTTTCGGTGCGCCGCAGCCGCGAGTGTCTGGCGTGCCGCCGTCAATTCATCACCTTCGAGCGCAGCGAGGAGCGGTCGATCAAGGTCGTCAAGAAAGACGGCACCCGGGCCCCTTTCGATCGACTCAAGATCCGCCAGGGGCTCGATAAAGCCTGTTGGAAGCGCCAGATCAGCGACGAACAAATCGAGGCCATCGTCGTGGCGATCGAAAACGACGTCCACTCCCGCGCCGAACCCGAAGTCGAGTCGACCTACCTGGGCGAGCTCGTGATGCAGCACCTGCGGAAACTCGACCAGGTGGCGTTCGTCCGCTTCGCCAGCGTCTACCGCCAATTCAAGGACGTGCAAGATTTCGTCGACGAGCTCGACGGCATGATGGCCAAGTCGAACACGCCCAACCGACCTCCCTCTCCCGCCGGGAGAGGGCCGGGGTGAGGGAGCCCCCGCTTCGAGCATTTCCATTGAACCGGGCTTTGTTGCCGGCAGTCCATGCCCATGTTTGGTAAGCGTCCCATTTTGAATGCGAAGCAGCGGGTCGCTCGAGCCCAGAAGCGCAGAGCCGTCGCACGGGCTGAACTGCGCGGAGCCGTCCTGGGCATTCTCATCACGATCGGGCCGCTGGCGGCGGGCTTCGCCGTCTGTTCCCACTACGGAATCGAGCTCCCCGAGTTTGCCGGCGTTTATGCCGTCGCGGCCGCGGGCGCCGTGGGCGCGGTCACGTATGGCATTTCAACGGCGATGAATTATTCGCCCCCTCGGACGCACGACGTCAAGTCTGTTCGCGCCGGTCCGCCGCCGGTCGTATCGCGCCCCTTCACGTCGCGTCTCGATCGGTTCCTTGCCGAGGACGTCGCCTCATCCTCCGATCCGCCGACCTACCGCTCGCGGATGGCCTTCTTCCTGGCCCACCTCCCCGGCCGCCGCTTCGCCCCCAAATCTGCCGCCGCGATCCGCGAAATCCTCTGGCGCATCCACCGCCTCTTGCACCGCGGCTTGTAACGCGCCCTCTCCCGCCGACCCGCGGCGAGCTTCGTCGAGCTGGAGAGCGCCGGGGTGAGGGTGCCGAAGCGAGGGTTCAGGGTTCAGTGAACCCGAGTTGCACACCGCCGCGCACGCGAGAACTCTTCGTCATTTCCTCGTTCTTCCGTCCCTGAACCCTATTTGAAACTTTCGGGGGGTGGCCGGAAACTTGTGTTGAAAGTGACCCAGCGCTTTTGGTAAACCTGCATCCAGCTGAGACGGACTGTCACTTCAGATCTGTGTCAACGGACGGAAGGCCTGCTTTGTTCTTGGGCCGCCCCCGTCAAAGTCTCTCGCGCCTGCGGCGAAGACTGCGCAGTGGTATTTGACTGCCTCGAAGCGCGTGGACGCGATCTGCGTGCCGGAGGCTCGCGAGCCGTTTCGGGAATGTCCGTGTGGCCACGGCGTTGAACCCAGGGATGCGGTCGGCATCTTGGACTGGGCAGTACAACGTCTCCGTGGGAAGCTCCGGTACCGACCCGCTGCAATGCTGCTTCCTCCGCCGAAGCTCTTTTTGCAGTACAAGAACCGCTTCGGATCCCCGGATGGGAGCAGCGGCGCACGAAACATTTTTAGTGAGGAGAAGTCGCACGCGCGCTTCAACGTCGCGCTGCGCGCCGGGCTTTTCGCCCTGGCTGACGGGAAAGAAGAAAAAGATTTTTAGCCACAGAGATCACAGAGGACGCAGAGACGAAGACAGAGGGAGGCTTACGAAGAAGAAAATTGGTATTACGAAGAAAATCCAATCGCCCGATTTCTTCATCCTTCTCTATAAACTCTGTGGCTAAGATTCTTCCGCCGTCGTTTTTCATCCTTCCGTCACACTCGACGGCTGACAACCAGCTCCGTGAGCGCCAACAGCACCTCGCGGGCTGGGCTGGCTGGCAGGCGGGCGACGTCGTCGCGGGCGGCCTGTGCAAACGCCTGGGCTTTCTCCCGCGTGTACTGCAACGCGTCGCTACGTTCCAGCCAGGCGTCGATCTGCCGCCGCGCCGCGCGACTGTTCGAGGCCAGAATCGCCACGATCTCGGCCCGTTCGTCGGGCGCGCACTCGGCCATCAGGCGGATCAGCGGCAGCGTGGGTTTTTGTTTTTCCAGATCGGTGCCCAGGCTCTTGCCCATCGAATCCTCGTCGCCGACCAGGTCGAGCATGTCGTCGGCGATCTGAAACGCGACGCCCAGGTTGCGGCCAAAACAGTCCAGGGCATCCTCAACTTGTGGGCTGGCGCCGGCGTAGTGGGCGCCCAGACGGCAGCAGCAGGCGCACAGCTCGGCCGTTTTCGCCGAGATAATTTCGAGGTACTCCGCCTCACCGAGGTCGAAGTTGCCGCGGCTGTGAATCTGCCGCAGTTCGCCCGCGCACACGATGTTCGTCGCGCGGCCGATCGTCTGGCAGGCGAACGTCGTTTCCAGCGAACTGGCCAGGTAGAAGGCGTGCGTAAACAAAAAATCGCCGACCAGTACGCTGGCTTCGTTGTCGTTGCGGGCGTTGATCGTTTCGCGATGTCGACGCAGGCTGGCTTCGTCGAGCACGTCGTCGTGCACCAGCGTGGCGGTGTGAATCATCTCGACCACTGCCGACAGCACGATGTGGTCGGGCACGACCTTGCCGGTGGCCTTGGCGGCCAGCAGCAGCAGCGCCGGACGCAATCGCTTGCCGCCCAGGCGAAAGGCGTGCTTGACCAGTGTGTCGACAAACGGGTCGTCGCTGGTCAACTCGCCGCGCAGCACGTCCTCTGCGGCGGCCAGCTCGGCCGCAATGGGTGCGTACAGACGTTGCCATTGGCGAGCCGCCGCATCCTGCTGAGAGATCGCTTGCTCCATGAACCGTCTTCCTCGAAGTTGGGCGTCGCGCCTCTTCAGCCGCGTCGCGAAGTATGCGCGATTACGGTGTCGGAGCCGCTCCCGACGATGCCGATCCCTGCGCCGCGGATGAATCGCTCGCGCGCGTGTAATGACCGCTGTGCCCGCCCGATTTCTCCTCCAGCTGAACTCGCTCGATCACCATGCCGCGATCGACGGCCTTGCACATGTCGTAAATCGTCAGCGCCGCGACGCTCGCCGCCACGAGGGCTTCCATCTCGACGCCGGTGCGCGCCGTTGCCCGGGCCGTGGCCTGAATGCCAACTCGCCCCTCGCCCGGAAAATCGAAATCGATTTGCACCGCGTCCAGCGGCAGTTGATGACACAGCGGGATCAACTCGGCGGTGCGCTTGGCGGCCATGATGCCGGCCAGCCGCGCGACTTCGAGCACGTCCCCCTTGGCCAGCTTGCGGTCGCGGATCATCGCCAGCGTGGCGGCGCTCATCCGCAGCCGGCCGCTGGCCCGCGCAACCCGAACGGTAACTTCCTTGGCGGCGACGTCGACCATACGGCTGGCGCCTTGGGCGTCGAAATGGGTCAATTCACTCATGCTGATCAAAGCCGGATCGACTAACTAACCGCAAAGCGCGTTCTGACATTAACGCGCCCTGGAGCAGCCTTTATTCTAAGGCCGGGCGGTAACCCGTCGAGGGGTATCGGGGGCGGGCTGCCAGGGCACCGTGGTGCCGGCCGGAGGCGTGAAAGCCGCCCAGTCGAGCGACTTGGCGATGCAAAGCGAACCGATCTCGGCAAGCCCAGCCCAAGCCCGCGGCCGCCGCGGCTTCGATCGGCGCAAAAAAACCGTCGCGGGGGTCATCCGCGACGGGTTGATTGCGCGATTGGCTTGCTAGAGCCCACTGGGCGAGGCCGCTCGAAGGCGTCCTAGACCAGCTCTTTGCGAGCACCGATCAACGTCCGCAGGCGCTCGGCCAACAGGGCGGCGTCGAACGGCTTCTTGAACGTCTCGTTGATGCTCGAGCGATCGAAGCTGGTCGAGCTGCCGTCGTCGGGCAACAAGGCGATCAGGATCGTGTCGGCATACTCGGGGTTGCGGCGCAGATTCTGGCAAATCTGCAGGGCTTCGACCCGGCCGATCGAGAAATCGACGATGATGCAGTCGGGGTGGAAGCTCTCGGCCTGAATGCCGGCTTCGAAACCGCTGGCGGCCACGGCCACTTTGAACGAACGGTCCAAGGGCAGCTTGCGCTTCAGGTTCTCGATCAGCACCTGGTCCTGGCCGACGATCAGCACCTTGGCCATGGCCTCGTCTTCGAGGTCGCCCAGGGGCATGCCGTGTTCTTTGAGGAACTGGATCAAATATTCGCGCGGAATGCGGCGGTCTTGGGAACCGGGAATGCGGTATCCCTTCAGACGGCCGGAATCGAACCATTTGCTGACGGTGCGTGGGGCCACTTTACAGATCTTTGCGACCTGACCAGTTGTGAAGACCTTCATCGCAGGCTCTCCAATTGACTCGCGCTGGTGTGGGAACTCTACTCCGCGGCGTTTTATTCCGCGGAGCTTGCTTGCCCCTTGCTCATGGCTTGTTCGGCCTTTGATCCGGTCCTTCGGGCCGGCTGTGGGGTCAGCCGGCCGTCCATGAACATCTGGGTCGGGGCTTTACGTTGTTAATCGCTTCGCCGTGGCGTGGTTCAGGTCCTTCTGATCCGAGCCTCAGTACTGACATCGGCAGACCGGTGCATCCGTCCCGCGTTGAAAAATCGCAAACCGTAAAGTTTGCCCACCATCTGTCGACGGTGGCTTTCCTTCAACGCGCCGTCCGAGCCTCACCGGCCTCTCTCGGCACCTTTGCTGCGGGGAGAATCCGCGACAGAGCACGCGACCACTCGCGGCCGAATGCTCAATGCAAGGCGCGAGTCGCCTTGCGGGCAGGTTCCCCCCTGCAGTCCATCCCGCCGGCCGCTGTAAAGTTGCTGGCGGAACAAACCTTCCGAAGTTAGTTTCGATTCGCGGAGGGGGGTGACTTTAGAAACTTTCTCCAGTCGTAACGAGCACTCCGGTCTTGGCGCTGGTGCCGGAGCTGTTGATCCGTACGTTTTGGCGAATCAACACCGACCCAAAGCATTGTCCGGACTGCTGTTATCGCAGACGGTTGTGACAGCTCTGCCGATTGTCCCCGGAACCGGGAAATAGAGAAGTGACGTGGCGGCAGCCCGCCCTGCCGAACGCGAAAAATCGCCAAGCTGTACCGCTTGTAGCAATTATAGCGCTGGTAGCGACCTGGGCGAGTCGCATGCCAACGTCAAGCGGCGCTCCCGTCAACCGCCGGGTTGCCCGCTGCTAGCTGGCAGGGCCTTGCACCACCGGATTCGACAGCGTGCCGATGCCGCTAATCGTAATATGCACCAGGTCGCCCGATGCCAACGTAAAGTCATCGCCAGGCACGATGCCGGTGCCTGTCAACAAGATCACGCCGTGGGGAAACGAATTGTCACGACCCAGCCAGCCAATCAAGTCATCGAACGAGCGGGCCATCTGAGCAACCGAGGTCGATCCCTGAAAAGCCGGTTTGCCGCTGCGCTCGACTGTCAGCTCGATCGCGATCTTGTCCGGCTGCGGCATGGCCGCCGCCAGCGTGATCCAAGGTCCCAGGCCGCAGCAACCGTTGTAGAGTTTAGCCTGGGGGAGATAGAGCGGGTTTTCGCCCTCGATATCGCGCGAGCTCATGTCGTTGCCGACCGTGAAGCCGACGAGTTGCAGTCGCGAGTTGAGCACCAGCGCCAGCTCGGGCTCGGGCACGTTCCAGCGGGCGTCCTGTCGAATGCGAACGCCCTGGCCGGGTCCTGACACGCGATGCGGTGTGGCCTTGAAGAATAGCTCGGGCCGCTTGGCCGCATACACCAAGTCGTAGAACGACGCGGCACCCTGCGATTCCTCCATCCGCGCCACCTGGCTGCGGCGATAGGTTACGCCGGCCGCCCAAACTTCCTGGCGATCGATCGGCGCCAGCAGTGTAACGCTGCCGATGCTCAGTGCCGGAGCGCCGGCACGCGGCCAGCAAGCGGACCACCGCTTCGGGATCGGCCGACTCGAGAATCTGGCTCAGCGCCGGATATTCTGCCGAGCTTGCCAGCGGCGTGACCGATTCGTTCTCGACCAGCGCCACCGCCTCGCGTCCATCAGCATGGCGAATTTTGGCCAATTTCATCGTCGCACCGTCGCGTCCGGGACTGCCGCTGCGATTTGCCGCCGCGCGTCAGCATTGTAGCGGTTCGGGCCGAGCGATTTTAGTCCCACGGTTTCCGCCCACCGCGCGGCCGATTCCGCGACTTGCAATTCGAGCCTGATTCAATAAGATGCCCGCTCTGGGCACCGCAGGGGAATATCACGCGAGGCGAAGCACCATGGGCCATCATCAAACCGCGACCCATCGAAGCGGCAAACATTCGTACCATCAGATTGGACTGGTGCGCGGCCAGTTTGGCAACGTGCCCGGAAGACGCCTGGCTCGACTGGATCGCCAAGACCGGCTTCGACGGCTGGGAAGAAGCCACCTGGGAACTCGACCTGAAGCGCTGCGGCGACGACGCCGGGGCCAAGGCCTACGCCGCCGAACGGGTGGCCAAGGCCAAGAAGCGCGGCCTGGAAATCTTTTCGCTGGCCGGCCATCTGCAAGGCCAGGCGCTGGGCGACGAACCGAGCGCCAAGACGATTCAGTTCCTGGGGGGCGAGTCGGTCGAAGCCTACGCCCGTTGGCGCGCCGCCGGCAACAAGCCGCCGCGCACCGATCCGTTTTTTGTTCCCGAGGAAGTTGCCGAAATTGCCCGTCGGCAAGCGACCGAAGCTTTGGTCAATACCGCTGCGCCTGGCGCATTTCATCGGCAAGCTGCAAGACCGCGTCGTGCCGGTGTCGGGCTTCGTCGGCTCGCCGGCCCATTGCTGGAGCCATTGGTTTTTGTTTCCGCCGCTGCCCAGCTCGCTGGGCGGACATCCGATTCCCGACGTCTACAAGGTCAGCCTCGAACTGCTCGTCGAGCGTTTCGCGCCGGTGTTTCAGGCCTGCTTGAAGTACGGCACGACCTATCGACCTGGAATGCCATCCGAGCGAACGGGCGATGGGCGACATCACCAGCGCCGGCGATTACCTGGCGGCCGTCGACGCGGCCGGATTCGCCAAGGCCGCCGGATTCAACTTCGATTGCTCGCACATGGAGTGGCAAGGCGTCTCGGGCGTCGACTTCATCCGCGAGTACGGTGACCGCATTCACTGCGCCCACATCAAGGGCGTGCAGGTGATTCGCGGCTACACGCGCAACGGCCGGCTGGGCGGACATCGGCCGATGGGCGACCGCCACAACGGCTGGAACTTCGTCACCGCCGGCACTGCCCGCGACGCCACGAGCACCGAAGCCCTGCTGGTCGAGCTCAACCGGGCCGGCTTCAGCGGCGGCGTGTCGATCGAGTGGGAAGACAACGACGTCGAGCAACATGCCGGAGCCAAAATCGCCCTGGCCAACCTGCACCTCGCCGATCAGCCGCCCAGCGGCATGCGGCACGACGAACAGTTGAAGGCCTGAGCCACCAACAGCGATGGCGAACCCACCCGCGCTGCGAGCGCCGCACGTCGATCCGACGCCGATCTTCGAGTTGTTCCGCGGCAATTACGCGACGGAACTACTCACCGCCGCGGTTGCGCACTTCAATATCTTCGGACGACTCGCCGGCGAAGCTCTGCCACCCGAGACGCTGCGGTCGCAGCTGGGCTTGGCGGAGCGCCCGTTCATGGTGCTCGTCACGGCGTTGCGGGCGATGGGTCTGTTGGCGCTCGACGCGTCGGGACGCCTCGAACCGACGCCGCTGTCGCGCGAGCACTTGCACAAGAATGCCCCCTTCGACGTGAGCGACTACCTTGGCCTGTCGGCAGATTCGCCCGGCGTGCGAGAGATGATTGAACGGCTGGTGACCAATACCCCCATGGGTCACAAGCCCGACGAGCAGGGCGTGGGGTTCATCTATCGCGAGGATTTGCCTTCGGCGATGGAACACGAGTCGACGGCTCGCCGCTTCACATTGGCTCTGGCGGGCCGCGCGAAGAACGTGGCGCCGCTGCTGGCCGAGCGCGTGCCGCTTGACGCGGCGCGGCTGCTGTTGGACGTCGGCGGCGGAACGGGCATCTACAGCATCGCGTGCTTGCTGCGCCATCCCCGGCTGCGGGCGGTCGTGTGGGATCGCGCGGAAGTGCTCAAGGTCGCCGCCGAAATGGCGACCGAATACGGCGTGACCGATCGGCTGGAACTGCGCCCGGGCGACATGTTCGTCGATCCGCCGCCACCAGGCGCCGACGTCATCCTGCTTTCCAATATTTTGCACGATTGGGACGTGGACGAATGCCAGACGCTCGTCGCGCGATGCTCCGCGGCGCTACCGCATGGAGGGCGATTGTTGATCCACGACGTGTTTCTCGACGACACGCTCGACGGCCCGCTGCCGATCGCGCTCTACTCCGCCGCGCTGTTCAGCTTCACGCAGGGCCGAGCCTACAGTGCGGGTGAATACCGCGGTTGGCTCTCGGCCGCCGGGCTGACGCCCCAGCCGACGATCCCCACCCTGGTTCATTGCGGCGTCTTGCCGGCCGCGAAATGAGCATAATCGGCCGAGGAAGCGTGTTCGATCAGTTGATTTCCTTGCAGATTGTCCAAGATCGACCATACTGGAACGAATAGTCAGCGGAGTGCTCCCGCGCCAAACCAAGCGATTCCCGATTGCCAGGAGAATTGGCCATGTCCGACATCATCTCCAAACTCGATACCGACGCCATCCTCGCATTGAGCGGTATGCTGGTCGGCGTCGTGGCCATCATCGGGGGCATTTCCGTGGCCATCACCAAGGTCGTGTCGTCACACTATCGCAAGACGCAGTTGGACGAAATGGAGGCCACGCTCAAGATGGAAATGATCCAGCGCGGCATGTCGGCCGGCGAAATCAAGCAAGTGCTCGAAGCCAAAATGGGCTCGTACCGGCCCCCCTCGCTCAGCGAACTGCTCGGCAACTTTCCGCCGATTCGCATGCCCAGCGCATTTTGCAAGGAAGCGAAGAAGGGCTGATACAAGCTTTCGCACGGCACTTCGGCCAGCCGATCACTTCGGCCAGTATTGGCCGATCTTGCGTCGCAAGAACGCGGCACTGCGTTGGAGCTGGTCGATTCCGTCGACGCCGTCCTCGATGCTTACCCAGCCGTCGAAGCCGACGCCCGCCAAAGTGCCGAAGATGGCATCGTAGTCGTTCATGCCCTGGCCGATTTCGCCGTGCCGCAGCCGCTTGGCATAGCCGACGCTGTCCTCCTCGCGGCGCAAATCCTCGATCGTACCCTCGGCCAGGTAGCGGTCGCTGGCGTGCATCGTCACCACGCGCCGTTTCACGCGCTCCAACAGCTCGAGCGGATCTTCGCCGGCCAGGAAGGTGTTGCTGGGATCGTAATTGACGCCGAAATGGGGCGAGTGAATCCGATCGACCAGATCGCAGAACACGTCGATCTTCTGCGCGAATTCAGGGTACTGCCAGTAGTTGTCTTTGTAGTGGTTCTCGATGATCAGCGTTACGCCATTGGCCGCCGCGTGCGGAATGCATGCTTCGATGCTCTCGGCGGCAAATCGCAGGCCGTCGGCCCGCGAGACCTCCGGCCGGCGCTGGCCCGACAGCACCCGGCAAAACTGCCCGCCCAGCTCGACCGTCATGTCGATCCAGCCCTTCTCCGCATCGATCTGGTGTTGGCGGAATTTCGCATCGGGATGCGTAAAGTCGGGCGAGCAACACAACATCGGAATCGAGAGTCCCTTGCCCTCGACCATCTTGCGCGACTCGGTCCACATCTTGCGGTCGGCCAGCTCCTTGAAACCGCAATAGAACTCCAGCCCGTCGATATCCAACGTAGAGGCCAGGTCGACCCACTGGCGAATCGTCATCGACCCGTCAATGACCAGCGGATCCATATAGGCTTTCGGAAATGCAGCGAGTTTGGGCATGGGCAGGTAGTGGTCGGTGGTTAGTGGTTAGGATGGACTGCGATTGTACGTTCGGCACTGCATGATGCGATAATGCTCGAGGTCGGTAAGGTTGTGCGATTCTTCTTCACGAACCACCGACCACTGCCCACTACTTGACTTCCTTCGGCGGGTTGCGGCCGATCACCGGGTGCTGCTCCAACTCCAACACCGATCCGCTGATGGGGCGGCTTTCGTCGCCGAGCCAATATACCGCGGCTGCGGCGATTTCCTCGGGCTTGATCAACCGGCCGGACGGGCATTTGGCGCGATCAACCCGCTCGGGCCAGTCCGGCGGCAAGCCATCGGCTATTTTGACCTGATACTCGTTGGGAGTCAGCACCCAGCCGACGTTGAATTGATTGACCCGCACACGGTCGCCTGCCAACGCGTCGGCCAGGTTGCGCGACAGCGTCATTAGCCCTCCCTTGGAAATCGAATAAGCCAACAGATTCGCTTCGCCGCAGTAGCCGTTCACCGAGCCGATGTTGAGCACGCAGCCCTGGGTTGCCTTCAAATGCGGCCATGCCGCTTGAATCAAAAGCATCGGGGCTCGCACGTTGATGGCCATGATCTTGTCGAACAGCGCCACGTCGGTGTTCGCCAGATTGCTCCGCTGGACCGATGCGGCATTGTTGACCAGGGCGTCCAGCTTGCCGAAGGCTTTGATTGCCGCGTCGACCATTCGCGCCGGCGCCGCCGGGTCGGCGATGTCGTCGACGTGCAACGCCGCCCTGCCCGACAGCTCGGCCACCAGCGCCTGCCCGCGATCCTTGTCGCGGCCATGGACAAGCACCAAGGCGCCTTCGCCCACCGCGCGCCGCGCAATCGCCTCGCCGATGCCCGTCGTGCTGCCGGTGACCAGAATTACCTTGTCTTTGAGACGCATGCGTGCAGAAGAGTTTAGGGTTTCAGCACGGCCTTCACGATCTGTCCCGTGTGCATCTTTTCGAATGCTTCGTGCCAATCGTCCAGCGGCCAAATGCCGCCGATGATCTTCTGCACGTCGAGCTTGCCGGTTGCCAGCAGCCGGATGACTCGCTCCCAAATCGGCCAGTTGTGGCTGTAGCTGCCGCGCAGCGTGACATTCTTCTGCACCAGCGGGTCGAGCGAGTAGCCGAACGGCGCCTTGCCCCAGCCGACCTTGGTAATCCAGCCGGCGGGTCGCACGATGTCGATGGCCGTCTTGAGCGTGGCCGAAATGCCCGCCGCGTCGATGACGCCGTCGACGCCCAGGCCATCCCCCTGTTTGACCCACGCGTCGAGGCCGTCGACCACGGCAGTGCAACCAAACTGCTCGCCGACGGCCAGTCGGGTTCGATCGCGCTCGAGCCCCACGACCGCGACTTCGGCACCCTGCAGCCGGGCCATCGCCGCGCACAGCAGGCCGATTGGACCGGGGCCAAGCACCACGATGCGGTCTCCCGGCTTGACGCTCGAATTGACCGCCACCGCGTTGTACGCCACGCAGCAAGGCTCGGTCAGTCCCGCCTTTTCGAACGGCAATCCGTCGGGCAAATGATGCAAGCAGCGAGCCGGCACGCGCACGTAGCGCGTCATCGCGCCGTTGACGCCGTAGCCGAATCCCTTGCGCGTCGGGTCGAGATTGTACAGCCCCTGCCGCGTCAGCGGACTATCCGGATCGATGACCGCCGCCGTTTCGCTGACCCCACGATCCCCTTCGCGCCAGCCCGACACGCGCTGGCCAAGTTCAACCACCACGCCGGCAAATTCGTGCCCCAGCACGACCGGGTAGTTGACCGGCCAACTGTGCTCGGCGGTCCATTGGTGCAAGTCGCTGCCACATACGCCCACTGCCGCGACTTCCAACAGCACGTCTTCGGGCCCGATGGTGGGACGCTCGATTTCGCGCAACTCGACGTTGTGCTTTTCCGGGCCGTAATTGACGACCGCCGCTTGTGTCATGTCTCGCTACCTACATCTTCTTGCCTACGGGAACATCGCCATAGCTGTGAACTTTGTCGCAGATCAAGCGTAACGAGCCTTCGAGATCGCCGCCGGCCGTCTTGAACGCATCGGCATCGATCGTCAGCGGAGCGCCGAGCACCACCAGCGGAGCGCCATATTCGGGCGTGCGCACGGCCTGCTCGAGCGATAATCCGCCCACCGCCTGCACCGGAATGCTCACGGCATCGACCACAGCCCGCAGTTGATCCAGCGGGCTGGGCATGCGCAACCCGCGAGCCGCAATCCCGCGCCGCTCGTCGTAGCCGATGTGATGAATCACGAAATCGCAGCCCAAGTCTTCCAGCCATTTGGCGCCGGCCACCATGTCTTCGCAGACCATGTTGTCGCCCATGACTTGCACGCCAAAGTCGTGGCCGGCCTTGACCACGCAGCGAATCGTTTCCTCGTGGGCGCGGGCCATCACGACGACGTGGGTTGCGCCGGCCTTGGCCATCATCTCGGCCTCCAGGTAGCCGCCGTCCATCGTCTTCAGATCGGCGACGATCGGCGTGCCGGGAAACCGCTGTCGCAGGGCCCGTACGCCGTGCATGCCCTCGGCGATAATCAGCGGCGTGCCGGCTTCGAGCCAGTCGACGCCGGCCCGCATCGCCAACTCGGCGGTTTCCAGGGCCTCTGTGCTGGTCGTGATGTCGAGCGAGATTTGCACAATCGGTTTCATCGCCGGCAGCATTCAATCGGGTGACGGAAGTGGTTAATTCTCGGTGGTTCGTACGGTTTCAATATCACTGGCCGATTCCGCGGGCTGTTCCATGCGGCCGGGTTCCTTATAATGACGTTATGTGAAAAGATTCACAAGCCAGGCGACCGATTGCCATGAAAAACCGTTCGAGGCTACGCATTGGGGCGGTGAACTACCTGAACACCAAGCCGCTGGTCTACGGCTTGGACCGCTTTGCACCGCAAGCAGAACTCGTTTTCGATTACCCGAGCCGGCTGGCCGATCGCCTGGCGGCCGGGCGGCTCGACGTGGCACTGATCCCCTCGATCGAGTATTTCAACGACCCGACCTACACGATCGTTTCCGACGCCTGCATCGCCTGCCGGGGCCCGGTGTTGAGCGTGAAGCTCTTCAGCCGAGGGCCGATCGAGTCGATCGGCACTCTGGCGCTCGACGAGGGCTCGCGGACCAGCGTCGCCCTGGCGCGCATTTTGCTCAACGAGCGGTACGGCCTGCGGCCCCAGTTGGAGGCCCTGCCGATCGGCGCCACGCTCGACGACACCGATGCCGACGCCGTGCTGTTGATCGGCGATCGAGCCATGCACTCGCCGGCCGGCCGGTTCGAAGTCGTGTGGGACTTGGGCGACGAGTGGTGCCGTTGGTCCGAACTGCCGTTCGTGTTCGCGATGTGGGTTGCCCGAGCGGGCACTGAGCTGCATGGGCTCGACGTCGCACTCGGTGAGGCCCGCGACGCTGGCCTGGCCCACCTGAGCGAAATCGCCGAGCGCGAGGCGGCGCCGCTGGGGCTCACGCGGCCGCAGTGCCTGTCGTACCTGCGCGACAATTTGTACTTCTATCTTGGGCCCGCGCGAGCAGCGCGGGCTGGAGCTGTTTTACAAGAAGGCCGCGCAGCTCGGCCTGGTACCCAGCGGAGTCGAACTTGGACTCAACGATTGCCAGACTTCTGGATAAAGCGGTCGCCGGCGAGCGGCTGACGCCCGAGGAAGGCTTGCGGCTGCTCGAGTCGCACGATCTGGCGGCGCTGGGCCGCGCGGCCGACGCCGTCACGCGCCGGCTGCATCCCGAGCCGTACCGCACGTACAACATCGACCGCAACATCAACTACACGAACGTCTGCACCGCGGTCTGCGATTTCTGCGCGTTCTATCGCAAGCCGAAGGACGCCGAAGGCTACGTGCTCGAGCGCGACGAGCTGCTGCGAGAAGATCGAGGAGACGGTCGAGCTGGGCGGCGATCAGATTCTGATGCAGGGCGGCCTGCATCCCGAGTTCAAGCTCGAGTGGTACGAAGAGCTGCTGCGCGACATCAAGCGCCACTTTCCGCAGGTCAACGTCCACGGCTTCAGCCCGCCGGAGATTCATCACTTCACCAAGGTCTCGAAGCTGCCGCTGCGAACGGTGCTCGAGCGGCTCAAGGCGGCCGGCCTGGGCAGCCTGCCGGGCGGCGGCGCCGAGATTCTGGTCGATCGCGTGCGCAAGGCGATCGACGCGCGGCAAGGTGCTGACCGACGACTGGCTCAACGTCAACCGCGTCTGGCACGAGCTGGGCGGCCGCAGCACGGCCACGATGATGTTCGGCCACGTCGAAACGCTGGCCGAGCGGATCGAGCACCTGGAGCGGCTGCGGCAACTGCAGGACGAAACCGGCGGCTTCACGGCGTTCATCTGCTGGACGTTTCAGCCCGAGCACACCGACATGGCCGACGTGCCGCCGGCCGGGGCGTTCGAGTATCTGAAAACGCAGGCCGTCAGCCGGCTCTATCTCGACAACTTCGCCAACATCCAATCGAGCTGGGTCACGCAGGGGCTGAAGATCGGCCAGCTGGCCCTGCTCTACGGCGCCAACGACATGGGCAGCCTGATGATCGAGGAGAACGTCGTGGCCGCGGCCGGCACGGTGCACTATCTGACGCTCGACGAGATGCGCGGCGCGATCTGGGAACTCGGCTATACGCCGCGGCGGCGGAATGTGTTTTATGAACTCGTGGACGAAGCGCCGCTGGAAGCGGCTGCAGCCGGGACGTAAAAGGACGCGCTGGCGGAAACGGCCGCACTTGGGGCGATTCCACGGTTTTTGCCAGCGAAAGCTTCTCGCGCCGAGCACGCAATATGTGGTACCCTTAGTGTTGTGAACCTAGGCAAGCGGTGCCGCTCCGCGCGTTCGGTGCCGACGTCACAGCCGCTACATCCGCCAGCATCGCGCCCCGGAACACTCAAGCACCACGCGTCACGATGATTCACGTCCGGCAACTGACGAAGCATTACGCCGATCTGCGGCGCGGCAAATTCGTCGCCTTGGGCGGGTGTCAGCTTCGACGCCCTGCCCGGGCAAATCTACGGCCTGCTGGGCCCCAACGGCGCCGGCAAGACCACGGTGCTGCGGATCCTGAGCACGGTGCTGCGGCCCAGCGAGCGGCACGGCCGTCGGTCAACGGCTTCGACGTGGTCACGCAGCCGTCGCATGGTGCGCCACCAGATCGGCTTCATGTCGGCCAACACGGCGGTCTACGACCGCATGACCGCCTGGGAAATGGTCGAGTACTTCGGCCGGCTCTACGGCATCGCGGACGAGCCGCTGCGCGAGCGGATGGAGACGCTGTTCGAGCGGCTGCAGATGAACGAAATTCGCGACGTGCTGGGCGCGAAGATGTCGACCGGCATGAAGCAAAAGGTGTCGATCGCCCGGGCCATCGTCCACGATCCGCCGGTGCTGATCTTCGACGAAGCCACGGCCGGGCTCGACGTGCTGGTGGCCCGGGCGCTGCTGAAGACGGTGGCCGAGCTGCGCGACCACGGCAAGTGCATCGATGTTCTCGACGCACATCATGCGCGAGGCCGAGAAGCTCTGCGACCGCATCGCCATCATGCACCGCGGCCACATCCTGGCCGAAGGAACGCTGGAGGAACTGCGCGAGCGGCACGAAGAGCGCGATCTGGAAGAGCTGTTCTTCCAGCTGATTCAGCAACACGACGAAGCTCACGAACTCGAGGGTTTGCGGTCTTGAACCGCCGAGCCGGCCCATGAACTGGTCGAACGTCAAACTGATTCTCGCCCGCGAGATTCGCGATCAGCTGCGCGATCGGCGGACGCTGTTCATGATCGCCGTGCTGCCGCTGCTGCTGTATCCGCTGTTGGGCATGAGCTTCTTTCAGGTCACGCAGTTCATGCGCGAGCACGCGATTCGCGTGCTGGTTGTCGGTGCGCCGGAAAGTCCCGAACTGCCGCCGCTGGTGGAGAACGATCGCTTCGCGGCGAACTTGTTCGACGACCCCGACAGCGCGCGGCTGCTACAACTCACGCTCGCAGCCCGCGCCGGCCGTCGATACCAATGCGAAAGACGATCCTCGCGATCTGGCCCGCCATGACATGCAGCGGGGAAATTACGATGTGGTTGTTATCTTCCCGCCGAATTTCGCCGAGCAGTTCGACCGCTTTCACGATTCATTGCTGCAAGACCACACCCGCGCCGATGCGGCGGTGGACTCGAAGGTGCCGCGCGTCGAGATCTATCCGAACCTGGCCAAGGACGCCTCGAAGGCGGCATACCGCCGTGTGTCGGACGTGCTCGACCGTTGGCGCGAGGCGATCGGCCAGCAGAATCTGGCAGATAGCAAGCTGCCGCCGACGGCCGCCAAGCCGTTCGAAATTGCCACGCTCGACGTGGCCGAAGCGGGCCAGCACAAGGCGGCCCTGTGGTCCAAGATTCTGCCGTTCGTGCTGCTGATCTGGGCCCTGACCGGCGCGTTCTATCCGGCCATCGACCTGTGCGCCGGCGAAAAAGAGCGCGGCACGCTGGAAACGCTGCTTAGCAGCCCGGCGGAGCGGATCGAGATCGTGTGGGGCAAGTTGCTGACGATCATGATCTTCAGCATGGCCACGGCGATGTTGAACCTGGTGAGCATGGGCATCACCGGCTCGTTCGTGCTCAGCCAACTGCCCAATCTGGGCCCGCCGCCGGGCCTGGCCATTGTGTGGCTGCTGGTGGCCCTGGTGCCGGTCTCGGCCCTGTTCAGCGCGCTGTGCCTGGCCTTGGCCGCCTTCGCCCGCAGCACGAAAGAGGGTCAGTACTACCTGATGCCGCTGGTGCTGGTGACGATGCCGCTTGTCGATTCTGCCGATGGCGCCGGGAGTGGAACTGAATCTGGGCAACAGCCTGATCCCGGTCACCGGCGTGGTGTTGCTGCTGCGGACCATGCTCGAAGGCAATTATATCGAAGCGTTGCCGTACATTCCGATCGTGGTGCGCAGTGACGCTCTGCTGCTGCTGGCTGGCGATTCGCTGGGCCATCGATCAGTTCAACACCGAGAGCGTCCTGTTCCGCGAAAGCGAGCGCTGGGACGTCGGACTGTGGGTCAAGCACCTGCTGCGAGATCGCGAAGCCACGCCCAGCTTCGCCGAAGCCATGTTTTGCGGCGTGCTGATTCTGATGATCCGTTTCTTCATCAGTTTTGCCATGCCCGTCCCGCATACGTTCCGCGACTTCGCGGTGCTGGCGGGCGTGACGCAATTGGTCGTGGTGGCGACGCCGGCGCTCTTGATGACGGTCATGCTCACGCGCAGCCCGGCGCAGACTTTGCTGTTGCGCAAGCCCCCGTTGGTGGCCCCGCTGGCCGCGGTGCTGTTGGCCCTGACTTTGCACCCGTGCGTCAACGTCCTGCAAGTCGTCGTCACGCGAATGTATCCGCTCAACGAAGAGATCGCGCGCAGCTCGACGGATTGCTGGTCGAGCCGGATAGCATTTGGATTATGCTGCTGGTCGTCGGAGTGTTGCCGGCCGTTTGCGAGGAGCTCGCCTTCCGCGGGTTCATCCTTTCCGGTTTGCGGCACGTCGGGCACAAATGGACCGCGATCGTCGTCAGCAGCATCTTCTTCGGCGCCACGCACGCGATCTTCCAGCAATCGCTGATCGCTTGCCTGGTCGGCATGGTGATCGGGTTCCTGGCGATCCAATCGGGCAGCATCTTTCCCGCCGTTTTGTTTCACATCGTTCACAACTCACTGGCGTTGCTACTCAAACAAATCACGCCGGCGCTGGCCCAAGAGGGCCATTGGTTGCACTGGCTGTTTCGCGATGTCTCGGACGAAGGACAGCTCTATCACTGGCCGGTGGTCGGTTGCAGTTTGCTGGCCAGCATCGCTATCTTGATCTGGTTCCACAAACTGCCGTACGCCCGCACGCCCGAAGAGTCGCTGCAAGAAGCCATCGACCACCAATCGGCGCACTGGCTGCCGGGCTGATCGGAAGAAAGAGCAGGGCTTGGGGAGCCATGCCGATGCGGAGGGCCAATGGCCGACCATGAAGCCACACTGGCCCTCAAGGCTCGCTTCGTCTTCCCCGTGCACGAACCGCCGATTGCCAACGGCTGGATTACGATTCGCGGTGACCGCATCATTGCAGTCGGAGCAGATGCTCCCGACTGCGCTACACGCGACCTGGGCAACGTGGCCATTCTGCCGGGGCTCGTCAACGCCCACACGCATCTCGAGTTCAGCGATCTGGCGGCGCCGCTGGGTCGGCCAGGGATGCCGCTGCCGGATTGGATCCGGCAAGTAATCGCCCATCGTCGGGCGCTCACGACGGTGGCCTCCGACAATGTCCAACGCGGCTTGCGAGAGAGCCTGCTTGCGGGCACCACGCTGTTGGGCGAAATCGCCACCAGTGACTGGCGAAACGACGTCGCCACAGCGGCCGAGGACATGCCAGAGACGGTCATGTTTCGTGAGTCGATTGGGCCGACTCTCGACCGCGTTGCCAGCGCCATGGCGGCTGCCGAGGCATTTCTGGCAGCCGATTCGCCGTCAGACACATTCACCGCGGGGCTTAGCCCGCACGCGCCATACACGGTTCACCCGCAATTGCTGACGGCACTCGTCGCGATGGCTCGGGCGCACAACGTCCCGCTGGCGATGCACCTGTCCGAATCGCCCGAAGAGATCGAATGGATCCATACCGGCGGCGGGCCGTTTAGGCAATTATTGCGCGACTTGAACGCGGGCGATTCATCACCCGAATCCCGCCTGCCTCGGATCTTCGATTATCTGCAAGAACTGACCCGGGCGCCACGCGCACTCGTCATCCACGGAAATTACCTGAGTGCGGCCGAGATCGAGTTGGTGGCCGCCAGTGCCGCCACGATGTCGCTCGTCTATTGTCCACGGACACATGCCTTCTTCCGCCACGGGCCCTATCCGCTGGAGGCCATGCTAAACCTCGGCGTGGCCGTGGCATTGGGCACCGACAGCCGAGCGTCGAATCCCGACCTCAGTTTGCTGGCGGAAATGCAATTCGTGGCGCAACATCACCCCCAAGTGCCAGCCGCGAAGGTGCTGGAACTGGGGACCCGAGCCGGCGCCGCGCGTTGGGACTCGATGCGCACGTCGGGACGTTGCAGATGGGCAAGTTGGCGAACCTGACCGTCATCAGCTTGAATTGCGACGCCGACGACCCGCACCGCTTGTTGCTCGATCCCTCGGCTCGGGTCGCGCAAACCTGGCTGCGCGGCGTGCCGGTTGCTACAGCCGGCAATTCGTGATCTGCGTTTCCAGAATCGCCGAGGCCCCCAGCGCTTCGAGCTTTTCCATGATGTCGATCACTTCGGTGCGGCGCACCATCACGCGCACGGCGCACCAGTTCGGGATCTTCCAGCGCGCTGATCGTCGGCGAATTGAAGCCGGGCGTGATCTTTTCGGCGGCCGGCAGCTTGGCTCGCGGCACGTTGTACTCCAACAGCGAATAGCTGCGGGCAATGACCACGCCTTCAAGTCGTCGAACCACGCGATCGGCCAGCTCGGCGTGACGGCCAGCCGCGTTCTGCACCAGCACGGTTTGATACCGGCCAATCTCGGTCAGAATCCGCAGTCGATTGGCCGCCAGCGTGCTGCCGGTTTCCACCAGGTCGACGATTGCGTCGGCCACGCCCAGCGCGATCATGATCTCGACCGAGCCCGACAGATTCACGAGGTGGGCCTTCGCCTTGTGCTGCTCGAAGAAAGCCCTCCGTGACGTGCGGAAAGCTGGTGGCCACGCGGCAGCCGTCGAGCTGGGCCGGGGTCGCGACGGCGCTGTCCTCGGGCACGCACACTGCCAGTCGGCAGTCGCCGACGCCCAAGTCGAGCCGGTGGGTCAGCTCGGCGCCGCTTTCGGCCAACAGGTCGCCGCCGGTGATGCCCATGTCGATGGCCCCCTCGGCACACAGCACGGGAATGTCCTCGGTGCGCAGAAAGGTGACGTCGACCGGCACTTCGCGGCAGCGGGCGAACAGGCTGCGCTCCTGGCGGCGAAAGCTCAGGCCGGCCTCCTTGAGCAGCTCGCCGGCGACTTCCGCCAGACGGCCTTTGCTGGGGACCCCGATTCGCAGATTATTCATGGGGTACCCGTCGGTGGCTGCGTCGATGGACCCGGCGAGCCGCCAGGCGATTGAGTGACTGGCCCACGCGCCGCTTTTTCATCCAGTCCGGAAATGCCGAACCGCCGCGCCAACTCGGCTTCGACTTCGGCAAGCGAGACATCGCGGTAGCTCAACAGGACGAACAGGTGATAGATCAAATCGGCCGCCTCGGCAGTGGTATGAGACCGACCGGCATCGCCAGGTTCGCCGGCCGCCTCAACCACTTCGGCCGCTTCCTCGACGATTTTGGCCCCAATCTTCTCCACGCCGCCGGCCAACAGTCCCGTGGTGTACGATTTCTCGGGCCGATTCACCTTGCGGTCCTCGATAACCGCCATCAACCGGGCGAGAATAGATCGAGAATCGTTCACGACGAAAAACCTTTCAACACCGCTCGGAAATGCCCACAACCTTCGCAATGTAGGCTCTTAACGACCGACTGACAAGGAACGAATTGAACTGGTGCTTCAGCGCCCACTGGCAATTGCCGGCCCATGAGTACGCGTCCGTCATCCCCCGCCGATTGCTGGTTCCTGACCGGCCCAACCGCCAGCGGAAAGACGGCGGTGGCAATGGAATTGGCCTCGATCGTGGGAGCCGAGATCATTTCGCTCGATTCGATGGCCCTGTATCGCGGCATGGACATCGGCACCGCGAAACCGACGCCCGCCGAGCGCGAAGCGGTGGCCCATCACTTGATCGACGTCGTCGATCCCCATGAAGACTACAGCCTGGCTCGATATGTCGACGCGGCGCACCAGGCCGCCGAGCAAATTGCGTCGCGTGGTCGCGTGCCGCTGTTTGTTGGTGGAACGCCGCTATACCTCAAATCGCTGTTGCGCGGCATCTTTTCCGGCCCACCGGCCGATTGGGACCTACGCCGCAAGTTTCAAGCCGTGGCCGAGGGCGAAGGCCCCGAGCACCTCCACGCACGATTGCTCGAAGTCGATCCGCGATCCGCCGCTCGGCTCCACCCGCGCGACATGCGACGCGTCATTCGTGCGCTTGAAGTTTGGGAAAAAACCGGCCAGTCGATTACCGACTTGCAGGCGCAGTTCGATCGGGCTCGGCCAGCCGAGCAGTGCCGCGTGTTCGTTCTCGATTGGCCGCGCTCCGAATTGGTCCGGCGGATCGACGCTCGAGTCGACGCCATGTTCGCCACCGGCCTGGTGGACGAAGTGAATGGCCTCGTCGCTCGTCCGAGATCGCTCGGCCGCACGGCCGCACAGGCCGTGGGCTATCGTGAAGTGATCGAGCACTTGCAAGGCCTTCGCGGTCTGGAGGCAACCATCGAACGCGTCAAGCTCCGCACGCGGCAATTCGCCAAACGGCAGATGACCTGGTTCCGCAGCTTGAGCGAGTGCCACTTCGTATCCATCGACGGCTCCACCGACGTTCGTCAAATCGCCCGCAGAATTGCCGACGGATAAGTTCTCGCTTTGCACGTCAGCCCGCGTCAGCCCGCGGTGAAACAGGCGTGGCCGGCAATCACCTTTCCCGCCGGGGCGTGTCTAGGGTAAGATGGGCGACTTACCAAGCAAGATTTGATAAGCTGCTTGAGCGGCAAGGAGATACGGCGTTGATTCGAACTCATACCTGCGGCGAGCTCCGATCGGAACACGTCGGCCAGGAAGTGACCCTCTGCGGCTGGGTCGACAGCTATCGCGACCACGGCGGCGGGTTGTTCGTCGACCTGCGCGACCGCTACGGCAAGACGCAGGTCGTGTTTGGGCCCGAGAGCGGGCCGGAAAACCAGGAACTGGCCCGCACGCTGCGGAGCGAGTTCGTCGTTGCCGTCACCGGCAAGGTCGCCCCGCGGCCCGAGGGGACCGTCAACCCCAAGCTGGCCACCGGCGAGATCGAAGTCCGGCCGTCCAAGCTAACGGTCCTCAACAAGAGCCTGACGCCGCCGTTCCAGCCCGGCGCGCAGGATCTGCCCGGCGAGGACCTGCGGCTGAAATATCGCTATCTCGACCTGCGCCGGCCGGAGATGCAGGCCGCGATGCTGTTGCGGCACCGCATCATCAGCGGCATGCGCGACTATTTCGACGAGCATCGAATTCATCGACGTCGAAACGCCGATGCTCGGCCGCAGCACGCCCGAGGGGGCCCGCGACTACCTCGTGCCCAGCCGCGTCCACCACGGCTCGTTCTACGCCCTGCCGCAGTCGCCGCAGCTCTACAAGCAAATCCTGATGATCGCCGGCTACGATCGCTACGTGCAGGTCGCCCGCTGCTTTCGCGACGAAGACCTGCGGGCCGACCGCCAGCCGGAGTTCACGCAGCTCGACCTGGAAATGTCGTTCGTCGACAGCGACGACGTGATCGGCGTGATCGACGGGCTGGTGGCGCGGCTGGCCAAGGAGATCCTGGGCATGGACGTCAAGCTGCCGCTGCCGCGGATGACCTACGACGAAGCGATGGAGCGCTTCGGCCACGACGCGCCCGACCTGCGGTTCGGCATGGAGCTCGTCGACGTCACCGATCTGGCCAAGCGAGACCGAGTTTCGCGTGTTCCGCGGCGCGGCCGACGCGGGCGGGCGCGTGCGGGGCATCAATGCCAAAGGGGCCGCGGCCGCAATATTCGCGCAAAGACATCGACGAGCTGACGAACCTTGTCGTGCAAGATTTCGGCGCCAAGGGGCTGGCCTGGTTCAAGGTCGAGGCAGACGGCAACGCTGGCCTCGCCGATCGCCAAGAATTTCGAGCCCGAGCTGCTGGCCAGGATCGGCCAGCGGATGGACGCCGAGCCGGGCGACCTGCTGCTGTTCGTGGCCGACCAGTTCGAGGTCACCTGCAAGGCGCTCTACGCGCTGCGAAAGCGGCTGGGCGAAGAGCTGAAGCTCTACGATCCGCAGGCCGATGCACTTTTCCTGGGTCGTCGAGTTTCCGATGTTCGCCTGGGACGCGGAGGAGAACTGCTGGGCGCGCCATGCATCATCCGTTCACCGCGCCCGCGGCCGCAGGATCTGTCGACTGCTTGGCGACCGATCCGGGCAAGTGCCGCGCCCAGGCCTACGACCTGGTGATCAACGGCTCGGAGGCGGCGGCGGCACGATTCGTATTCACGATCCGCAAGTGCAGCAGCAGGTGTTCGGTCTGTTGGGCATCGACTCCCGAACAAGCGCGGGAGCGGTTCGGCTTCCTGCTCGACGCGCTGCATTCGGCGCTCCGCCGCACGGCGGCATCGCGCTGGGCATCGATCGCTTGGTGATGCTCTTCGGCGGCCTGGACAACATCCGCGACTGCATCGCCTTTCCCAAAACGCAAAAGGCCACCGACCTGATGACCGACGCGCCGGGCCCTGTGGGACCGAAGCAATTGCGCGAATTGGGCATTTCCATCCGCGACGCCGATCCGGCACTGAGGCGTTGACCCCGCCGCGGCCGACGAGCACAATAACGGCCAAGGATCGCGCACTGTAACGTACCGCCGGCGATTCAAGGTACGGGAAGGAACCAACGTGCGAAAACGAAGCCCGATGCAGGAAGGAAACTGTCCCATGCGTCTCCGAACACTGATTGCTGGCACCTGCGTGCTAGCTGGAACGATCGTCGTGGCCTCGGGTTGCAGCCAAAGCCCGCCCCCTCCGACGGAGTCCGCGGTGAACACCGCAGCGACGAAGTCGAAGGCCGCGAAGTACCCAGTGCGGGTTGCATCGGCCGAATCGAAAATCATTCCGCCGCGCAGTGATTCGTCCGAAGCCACCGCGTCGGGCGACAACGCCAATCCGCTGGGCGACCCGAAGAATCCTGGCGCCCCCACGCTTCCGCTGGATGATGGGCCCACCGAGTTGACGATGCCGAAAGTATTTCTCACCGAGGCCCATGCCAAGACTTGCCTGGTGAAAGTCGGCGATCCGTTTCCCGATTTGCGCCTGCCCGATTTGCAAGGCCAAGAACAGTCACTGGCCGCTCTGTTGGGCAAAAAGTTCACCGTCGTGGTGTTTTGGACTGGAAAGCGGCCGACCTCGCTGGTGGAGCTGGCCGATTTGGGACCCGGCGTCGTCCAGCGATTCCCCAATCAGGGCGTGGCAGTCATCGGCGTCAACAGCGGCGACGACCCGCAACTGGCCGGAGAACTGCTCAAACACGCGGGCGGGACGTTTGTGAATCTCAGCGACCGCGACGGCAAGGCACTGGCGCAGGTCGCCACCGCCAGGATTCCTCGCACCTACCTGCTCGATGCATCCGGCAAGGTGCTCTGGTTCGACCTCGAATACTCGCGCACCACACGGCGAGAGTTGGTGCAAGCCATCCGATTTCTGCTCGCCCGGAAGTAACCCGCGCGGGCGTCGACTGCCGTCAAAACGACGTCGGAAGTAGTGCAATTGCAATGGTTTGCGCTGCCGCTGCGTCCGGACGCCGCTGCCGCTTTTGGGCCACCCGCCGGGTGGTACCTTTGTAAGCTAGGCTTCAATATCCCGCCTCAGAGAACGTGGCCGCGGCTGGCCATTTTCCGGATATTACAAGCCTGCTTTGAAAGGTGTTTCCATGAAGAATTATTTCTGCGTCACGTTGGCGATCCTGGCCATCGTTGGATTCACGGCCAATCAAGTCGATGCTCGCGGTGGCGGACACGGCGGCGGTCATCACGGCGGCGGACATCACAACGGACACCACAACAACGGCAATCACCACGCCAACAATCATCACGGCAATCACCACCACCACGTTCACCACGTTCACCACAACGGCAACCACCGGCCCTTCACGCCCGGCTGGAATGGCCACCACAACGGTTGGAACAACGGCTGGAACCATGGCTACGCCAACGCTTGGGCCGGTGCCGGCTTCGGCGCTGCCGCCACCTGGCTCGGTCTGTCGGCACTGAACTCGGGCATCGGTTATGGCAACGGCTATGGCGCCGGCACTACGGTTTACACCGGCGACACCGGCACGCCGCTGGCCGACCAGGTCGTCGGCGACCAACAAGTTGCCGACGGCGGCACGCAGCCGAACACGACCGACGTCGCTGATGGAAATGGCCCCAACCAAAACGTGATCAGCCAGCATGACCAGGCTTCCACCTTAGCCACCAAGGGCGAAGTCGAATTGCCGGCCGATGCCAAGTTCCTTTCGCTCGGCGTGTTCTCCGTCGCCCCGAAGGATCAAACCGAGGCCAGCGCCATGCTGCACCTGGCGGTCAACAAGGACGGCATCCTGCGTGGCTCATACTACGATCTGCTTAGCAACCAGGAGCACGACATCGAAGGCGCCATCGACAAGACGACGCAGCGTGCCGCCTGGACCGTCGCTCCGCACGGTGAGGTGGTGTTTGAGACCTCGCTGAAGGAGTTGACCGAAGAAACCGGCCCCTTGGCCGTGTTCTACGAGAACGGTGAAACCCGTCAGTGGACCTTGGCTCGCTATGAGGGCGACGACGTCGCCGATGACGCCTCAGATACGGGCAAAGCCGGTGCGACCGAAAAGCCGACCAGCGAGAAGGCCACCAACTAACGGCCGCCTCGGGCAGAATTGAACCTCGAACAGCCGCGTTGGCCTCGACAACCAACGCGGCTGTTTTTTTGCCCGCGCTCGCCAAGCGGATTGCCCAAAAACGCCGATGCCCGGGCGGCTTGACACTGTCCATGACAGGCCCGAAGCTTACAGATGGAGCTTCGCAGCCGTCGAAACCAACGGAAAGCATCGATTCGTGACGCCGTCCATCCAGGTTCCGAAAGTCGAGCAACCGGCGACCGCGCCCCAACCGCAGGCCTATGCCGAACGCCAGGAGCTGCGCGTCGCCCTGGCGCAGATTGCCCCCACGCTGGGCGATCGGCAGCGTAACCTGGCAAAGCATCTGGAGCAGATCGAAGCGGCCAAGCGCGACCAGGCCGACCTGATCGTCTTCCCTGAGCTTTCGCTAACCGGCTATTTCCTCCGCGACATGGTGCCCGAGGTGGCGTTGAATCGGGCGAGCCTCGAAATCGCCCAGTTGATCGAAGCCGCCAGCCCGATGGCCCTGGTGGCCGGGTTCGTCGAGGAGGCCGCCGCTCATCAGTTCTTCAACTCCGCCTTCTATGCCGAAGCCGGCCGCCTGGTGCACGTGCATCGCAAGGTCTATCTGCCGACGTACGGTCTGTTCGAGGAACAGCGCTACTTCTCGGCGGGCAAGCGATTTCAAGCTTTCAGTTCGGCCCGATTTGGCCGCGTGGGCTTATTGGTCTGCGAAGACCTTTGGCACCTGTCGTCGGCCACCGTAATGCAGGCTGAGGAAATCGACGTTCTGATCTGCATCATCAATTCGCCGGCCCGCGGCGTCGACGGTCCCAAGATCGGCACGGCCGAAACTTACGAGCTGTTGGCTCGCACGTTTTCGCAATTGATCGGGGCGCTGGTGATCATCGTCAATCGGGTGGGATTCGAAGACGGCCTGTGCTTCTTTGGCAACAGCATGGTGGTGGGCGCCGACGGTCGCGTGCTGGCCGAGGCGCCGCAGTTCGACGAGTGCCTGACGATCGTCAGTTGCGACCTGGCCGAACTGCGTCGCCAGCGGCTGATCACGCCGCTAGGACGCGACGAGCAATTGCTGTTGACGATCGAGGAACTCGAGCGCATCAAGCGGCGGCGTTATGAAAGCTGACCCCCTCCACGCCACGTTGTCGATCAATTCCGTGTTGGTCGAGGAAATTCTCGTGCGATTCGTTCGCAACGAGATCACGCGCACCGGCTTTCGCCGCGCGGTGCTGGGTCTCTCCGGCGGCATCGACTCAAGCGCTGTGGCATATCTGGCGGTCAAGGCCCTGGGCCCCGAGAATGTGCTGGCTGTAACGATGCCCTACAAAACCTCGAGCGACGCCACGCGGCAAGACAGCCAGACCGTCATCGCAGCGCTGGGCGCGCAATCGCTCGACGTGCCGATCACGGCACAGGTCGACGCCTATTTCGCTGCGTTTCCCGGCGCCTCGCGGATGCGGCTGGCCAACAAGTGCGCCCGCGAACGGATGACCGTGCTGTACGATCAGAGCGCCGCGTTCGAGGGCCTGGTGCTGGGCACCAGCAACAAGACCGAGCTGCTGCTGGGATACGGCACGCAATTCGGCGACTTGGCCTCGGCCATCAATCCGATCGGCGATCTCTACAAGACGCAGTTGCGTCAATTGGCCGAACACTTAGGCGTGCCGAAGGCCATTCTCGACAAGGCCCCCAGCGGCGACCTGTGGGTAGGCCAGACCGACGAGGACGAGCTCGGCATGCCTTACGCCGACGTCGATCGGCTGCTGGTGCTGCTGGTCGATCGGCGCTGGCAGCCGGCCCAATTGGTTCGCGCGGGCTTCGACTCCGACTTCGTCGAGCGCGTGCTGCGGATGATTCGCCGCAATCAATACAAGCGCCGTCTGCCGGTAATCGCCAAGCTCACGCATCGCACCATGGACCGCGACTTCCGCTATCCGCGCGATTGGGGAACCTGAAAAACCGGTCCGCCGACGCGCCGGGCTCATGCGCGCGCAAGACTAACTTGGTGATCTCGGGCGGGCAGTTTAACCGCAACGGCAACAGGCTGGCCGTGCCGCGGCTGACATGCAACAGGGTGGGCGGCTCGTCATAGAACCCGCTGGCGTACTTCGTGCCATGCCAACTCGGGCAGAGCACGGGCCCGACGAGCGGAAAGCGAATCTGTCCCCCGTGCGTGTGGCCGGCCAGCATGACGTCGAACCGCTCGGCGCGAGCCCAGCCCAGTTGATCGGGCGTGTGGGCCAGCAGAATCCGCACGACGGCGTCGGGCAAGGCGGCTGGCTCGGGTGGACTGGGCACCGCCTTGAACCACGGGCGCTCGTCGCCGGCAACCACGATTTGTCCCTCATGCAGAACTTCACATCGGCCGCCCAAATCGCGGAAGCCAGCCTCCTCCATCGTCGAGCGCAACCGACCGACGTCGTGCGTACGCAGGTCGTGGTTTCCCAGGATGAAGAATTTTCCCAGCCGGGCAACGGCCGGGCCGAGCGATTCGCCAATCCAGTCGATGTAGCGAGCCTTGTCGCAAATGTCGCCGGTCAGTGCGAGCAGGTCAGGCTGCAACTCGTTGGTGAGCCGCGTGATTTCGCGGTAGTAGGCCCGATCGATCCGTCCGCTGTAATGCAAATCGGACCAATGGCAGATCGAGAGGCCCTCCAAGGCGCTCGGCAATCCGGGCACGAAAATCGAGAACTCCGAAACGTGCAACTGGCAGAGCTGGTTGCCCGGCACGCGGTGAAACATCGCGGCGCGGAAGCCGTGAATCGGCGCAAAGCCAACCTGCCTGGCAATGTCGACGATGCGATCGTGGTCAAGTCGCACGTTCGAGGGATAGACCCGCGATCTCCAGCGCTCTCGAGCCCAAAGCGGGATATGCGCCGCGCCGTACGCCGCCGCGATCACCAGATAGGCCGTCACGCCGCTCGAATGCTGCCAGCCGTCTGAGACGCTCGGCCACTGCTGGCTGAGCATAAACCACCCGGCCGCGGCCAGCGGCACCAGCAAGGCCGCGTAGAACAGCAGCGCGACCGATTTGGTGACCCAGCGGGGAAACCCGATGGCGTGCCAGCGGTTGATCACGCCAACCCAAAACGCGGCATGCCCGAATACCGCCAGCGCCACTAGAGCAAGGGTCAAAACCAGCATGGTTCAAGGCGGCAAGCATGGCGAGGAAACGAAACACGCAAACCAAATTGGAAGGCGCGCGAGCGCCGACGGCCAGCGGTTCGCATCGTCATTCCCGCCCGGCCGATCCGCTTACAGAGGCCTCGCGTCGCCGGCCAGTGAGGCCTCCTGCTCGGCGCGCGGCCGTACGATCCGTTCGACGGTATCCAGCAGTTGATCGAGACGGAACGGCTTGTAGAGCTCGCCGTACAGCGGCAGCCGGGCCTGGCGGGCCTTGACGATCGAATGGCCCGGGTCGTAGCCGAAGCCGGTCATCAGCACCAGCGGCACCGGGTCCATGATCTCTTGCAGCTTCAGCAGCAACTCGTAGCCGGTCATGTCGGGCAGGCGGATGTCGGCGATGATCACGTCGTAGTTGCCTTCCAGCGCCATGTTGCGGACCATGTAGATGGCCTCGCCGCCGTCGTGGGCCGTCTCGACGACGCAGCCGTAGCGCTCCAGCAGGTTGTGGGCCGCGCTGCGGACGCTTTCGTCGGCATCGACCACCAGGATGCGCCGGCCGCGAAGCAGGGCCCGCGCCTCCGACTGCTCCACCTGCGGGTGGGCCTGGGTGGGGGCCATCGTCTGGCCGACCTTCTGAATCACCTGCTTGATGTCGCGGGCGTTGCGCAGAATGCGCTGCAGCCGCTCGACCACCTCGGGCTCGTGGCCGATGTAGCGCTCCATGATGTTCACGGCGTCGTTCAGGATGTCGTCGACCGGCAGCGCCACGGCGCTGTGGATGGCCTCGACGCTTTCCGCGGCGGTGCGTGGCCTTTTCGGCCCGCAGCAGTTCCAGCGTGTTCAGCGCCACGGCCACGTCGCGGGTGAAGATCTCGAGAAACTGCAAGTCGCTTTCGCTGAAGGCCCGCGGCTCGGGGCTTTCGACGTTGAACGTGCCGATCACCTCGTCGTGCAAGACCAGCGGCACGGTCAACGAGCTCTTGGCTCCCTTGCACCCTTCGAGATACAGCGGATCGTCGGTCGTGTCTTCGCACAGATAGCTCTTGCCGGTGGCGGCCACGAAACCGGTGACGCCGTTGTTCTGCGGCTGGGCAAACAGGTCGCGGCCGGCGGCTTCCGGAATGATGCCCACGGCCAACAGCGGCTCGAGCTTGCCGGTGCGGCCGTCCAACAGGCGGATCTCGACGACGTCGAAATGCAGCAAGTCCTTGGTGAAGTGCAGGATGTTCGTCTTCAACAGCTCGATGCGCTCCTCGACCGACATCACCGACAATTCGTCGGGCATCAGGTCGGCCAGTTCCACGCCGGCCTGGTGGATGGCGGCCAGCTTCTGCTGCTGCAGCATCTCCGTCGTCACGTCGCGCACCGTGACGATCAGGTGCTGCGGCGCCGTCTGGTCCTCGAAAACCGGGGCGGCGTGCACCTGGAAGTAGCGGTTGTCGCCCGAGCGCAGCGTCGAGTTGCTGGCGCGGCCGGTGGCCAGCGCCGTGTGGAACGGACAGAAGTCGGGCCCGAGGATCTCGGGGCTGCCCAACACGGTGTAAAAATTCGAGCCGACGACGCTGTCGCGCTTGGTCCACTCGCGCAACCGGCCGTTGCCCCAGATGATCGTGTTCTCGGAATCGAGCACGACGATGCCGTCGGGCATGCCTTCCAGGATGCGCTCGTTCTGCAGCAGCTTGCCGATCTGAAACGCGTCACCGAGATGTTCCGAACCCACGTAGAGCCCGGCGAACGACTCGCGAGTCAGCCGGCTCAAAGCCCGCAGCGGGCTCTCGACCTGCACCACCTCGAATGAGTCGCACAGTTGGCTCAGCAGCAGTTGTTGCCGAGGTTGGGATTCACCGATGAACAGAAGTTTGGGTTTTGCCGACAATATCGGGTACTCCGACCGACCTTAGGGCGTCCTGGATATTATAGGTCTGGCCCAAAAACGGAACAACCGCTGATCGAGCGTGCGGTCTAACTGCTTTGATCGGTAAACTCTTCGTCTCAGGTTAATACGCAGACCGGGAGGCACAGTTTTTCCAATTTGTCTAAAAGTACGCCGGGACGCCTGCCGCAAGGGCGGAATGTCCGTCACGCGCAGCCAGCAAAAGACGGCCCGCCGAGGCCACGCCGGGGCCGCTTCTCGCCGCATAAACGTCAAGTGTCGCGCTCGCTCGACCTTGGGCTCCGCGCCCTGCCGCACGGCGCTTTCGTTGCCAGCGGAACAGCACAACCGGCGCCTTGCGAAGAGGGGCGACTGGCGGCCACTTCGCGCTTCAGTCGAGCGCCATGGCGGGTCGATGATTTCTTGCGGCGTCAGCAAAGTCCCGCGCCAGCCGCCCATCTTGTGGAGAGTGCATTGATGCTACGAGCCTTTTTCCTGGCACTGGGAGTCTCCGCCTTCATTATGGGCCTGGAATGCCTGGTCATCGACAAGGCCGTGCTGGTGCCCAGCCGCGAAGCCACCGCCTCGGCGCTGGCGCAGCAAGTCGCTCCCTCGACACGCGAAGTCACGCCCGCCGAATGGGCTCCCTGGAGCCTGCTCTCCGGCGGCGCGGTGGTGATGCTCTACTCGTTCACGCTCCCGGCCAAACTACGCGCGTAACGAAACGGCGTCACGGCTCGTAGACCCGGGCACGGGGTTCGCGTCCAATTCTGCGCGAATCGAACAGTCGCATCTTTCGCGAAACGCGATTCTAATGCGCGAGCACTCCGTGCTCGTACTTCTGCTCGGAAAGGACCGAGCCATCCTCAGCCCAAGCGGTCCAGGTGCCGTGCTTGCTGCCGTTGAGGAAGGTCTTCGCGACCGCGGGTTTTCCATCCTCAAACCAGATTTTCAAGTCACCCTCGCGCTTGTCGTGCAGATAGCGGCCCTCGGCGCGTTTCTGGCCGGTGTCGAACCATTCGTTCCAAACACCCTCGCGCAAGCCGAGTCGGTACGTCACTTCGAGCTTCTTTTGGCCGTTGGGGTGCCAATAGGTTTGGCGGCCTTGCAGTTCGCCTTTTTCCCAACGCATTTCCGACGCCGGCGTCTGGTCGTCGTACCACTCCCGCCACAGGCCGTTGTGCTTTCCGTCGACGAACTCGCCTTCGTTCCGCAAAACGCCGTTGGAGTGCCAGGCGGTCATTTTTCCGACCGGAACGCCGTCGCGAAATTGTATCGAAAGCCGCTCTTGCCCGTTCTCGAACCACTCCTTGACCGGACCGTCCTTGCGGCCCTTCTCATAGTTGGCTTCCAGTTGCAGCTTGCCGTTGACATACCACCGCTGTTCGAGCCCTTGCTTCTGGCCGTCGACGTAATGCTGCGAGAGCTTCTTCTGGCCGTCCGAAAACCATTCGGCGAGCTCGCCGTTCAAATGGCCATGGTCGTATTCGGCTTCGCGCGATTTGTGTTCCTGGTCAAACCATTGAGTTTGTTTTCCGTGGCGCACGCCGTCGAGATAGTTCGTTTCCAGGAATTTGATTTCCTTGCCCCGAAAGCGGGTTTCGAGACCCTGTTTCACCCCCCGCTGCAGCGTGCCCTGGCCGGTCATCTGACCCGCTTCGTTCCATGTGATCCAAGGCCCCTCCTTGATACCCATGACGTATTGGTGCTGCGTTTCCGGCGTGCCGTCGGGATAATATTTCGTGACTTTGCCGTGCTCGATGGCGCCGCCTCGCCCGTCGACAAGCACCTCGCGACGCGCGCGGATGGCACCGGTCGAATAGTGCTTCTCCAGAACGTCCGGCTTCAATTTGGGGTCGACTTTGGCAGGCTGGCCCGGTTTGGCGGCCACGCTGGCATTCGAGGCGACTGCCTTCGTGGGTACGGCCTTCGAGGAAACCGCTTTGGGGGCCGCCGCCGTCGGCGCAGCGCCGGCCTTGGGGTCCGCCGAGACGATCAACAGGGCTATGCTGAGAAGGGACTGGCAAAACATGGTGCATCCGCCTCCGGCGCGTCAGTCGCGACGATACACCTTTCAGTGTACACCAAAGCCCCAAAAGTGAAAAACGGATGACCGTTACGACCGGCGCCGTCGGCACCGTCGCCTCTCCCCCCTGGCCCGGGAATCGCGGCGGCGAATTGACGCGGGTCGAAACCGCCTCGCCTTGAGATCGAAGCCCAACGAGCCGAACCGAGCCCGGGCGGGTCGGCGGGGGCGTCGCATCAGCGGGGGCACTCGGACGCGGGCTACTTCTGGCCTTCGCGAAGCGAGTCGAAGTACTTCTTCGCGTGGTCGCGATAGTCGTGCGGCAGTCGTTGGCCGCTGAGGGCCTCGGCGGTTTGCTGCTCGGAGTTTGAGAATTGGCCTTTGATTTCTTGCTGCACCTGCCCCTTGCGATTCGGCCCACCGGCGGTGCCCTCGACCACGGAGGCCCCTTTACCGACGTTTTGCTTGACTTGGGAATCGAAGAAGTTGGTATCGGTTTTCTTTTCGTCGCGCGCCGGCGCCGATGCCACCACCCTTGGCAAAGTCGCTCCGCTTCCAATGGTCTCCTATCTTGAATCCCTCGCCCTGGCATCCCTTGCATCCCTCGCCGTTGCATTCCTTGCAGTTCATCGCGTTTTTGGCGTCGGCGACCTCCTCGAGCGCGTCGTCGAGCGTCTCCAGCTCTTCGAGTTCTTTCTGCATGCCGGCCAATTCGTCGCTCAGTTTACCCAGGGCATCGGCGGCCTTGTCGCATTTGCCCTGATTCATGCAGTCGGCGGCGCTCTTGAGCTGCTGGGCCATTTGTCCTAGCTTTTCCATTTGCGGTGCCTTTTGGGCAAGCTTGTCGAGCTGCTGTTGCAACTTGTCGGCTTGGGCCGTGTTGCCTGCCTTGCGCTGTGATTCGATTTGCTCTTTAAGTTCCTCTTGGGCCTGCTTGTGGGCCTCGACCGCCTTTTCCAGCGCTTGCTTCACCTGATCGAGTTGCTGGGCCAGCTCCTGCTTTTCCTTCGCGTCAAGCTTGTCGCCGGCTAACTGCTCCTTGAGTTTGTCGAGCTCTTGCAGGGCCTTCTTCAGATCGCCGGTTTTCATGGCCTGCCCCAGTTTTTGGGCCGGACCCGGCTGCAGGTTCTTCAATTGATTGAGCTGCTGTTTCATGTCGGCCGCGCCGGCGACTTGTTGGCGGCGCTTTTCGACGTCCTTGACCAGGTCGTTCAACGCCACCAGCGTCTGCGTCCGATTCGTCTGCGGCTTGTCGGCCAACTCCTTGGTGCTGGCTTCCAGTTGTTTGAGCAGGGCGTCCGCCTCGGGCATGCCGGTCTCCTCGCCCGGTTTCCGCTGTTCGGCAAGCTTCTTGGCCAACGTCTGGGCCGACTTCTTGATCTGTGCGTTTTCGGCCGTGGAAGTCGTCGAGGCCGGAGCCTGTGGGCTGCGTCCGTCGACGCCCAGAGCCAACGCGAACGCCACGACGGCCGGCAACAGCGGCAACAGGGCGCGCCGCTCCAATCGCAGGCCGAACTTCGCAGAAACATCGATGCGATCGATCCGCTCGGCCGCGTCGCGAACCAGCGCCTGGCCGATCTCCGACTCCAATTGCTCGTGGCTCAGAGCCAGCGTGCTGGAGACGCGTTCCTTGAGTCCGAAGCGACGGTCGATCTCGACGGCCGCTTCAAGCGTGTTTTGGCGTCGTGCCCAGGTCCAGGCGATGGCGGCCGCCAGGCCCACCGCAAGCGCCGACGCCAGCCACCCGAGAGCCCACGCGCGCCCGTCGTCCATCGGCCAGAACTTGCCGGCCCCAATGGCCACCGCCGCGACCAGCAGCGTGACGAACCAGCACCAGGCCAACTTGCCCGTGAACGACTGCAGGATCAAGCGCCGTCGCGCCCGTCGAATTTGCTTCTGTAAGGCTTGCACTGCCAGACCCTCCGAAGTTGAGGTGCCGCCGCTCGGGTTCGATGAGCGTCATTATAGACCTTGTCGGCTTGCGGACACCACACAGGTGGGCAAGATTTTGTGGCAATTCGGCCCCGGAGCGTGCTCGGTCTCGAACCCGGGGCCGAACCGTGCCGCTCGGCCGGTGGGCGGTCTCGCCGGCGAAGCTGCGATATTTCGGACTGGAAATTGTGGGAATTCCTGAGACAATGAAGGGCGAACAGGCTACGGCAAGGGGCAATCACTTCTGGCATGAGGAACTCTCACATGGTCCCGCCCATCTCCCAGGGCCAATCGCGCCCCAATCGGGCCGTCGAAAGCCGCCGCCGGCCACGTCACGGCTTCACCTTGGTCGAGTTGCTGGTCGTGATCGCCATCATCGCCATGTTGGCCGCGCTACTGCTGCCGGCGGTCCAGTATGCCCGCGAGGCCGGCCGGCGCGCTACTTGCATCAACAACCAAAAACAAATCGGCACCGCATTTACCAACTACGTGACCCAAAAGGACAAGTTTCCGCCAAGCTTCAGCGTTCAGCCCCTTTCCAGCGCGACGAATCCCACTATGGTCGGCTGGGTTCCACCGATGCTCACGTATCTCGAGCAAACTCCCTTCTACCAGATTTTCCAGGCAAATACCTGGGGAACCATGACGGACGCAACCGTCAAGACGCTGGTTTGTCCCAGCCGCAATCCAACCGGAAGCCCGGCGTCGCTGAGCTACGTCGTAAACTCGGGCTGCATCGACAGCGGAGTGTACGTCGACGGCACTCCCACCGACTGGAAAGAGAATGGCGTTTTCTTCGACGCGTTCACTCCGAAGTTGGCTGCACTGCCTCCGATATCCAAGACTATCCCCACAGTCACGATCGACACGACGTTTCTCAGCAAACATGACGGCAATCAGATGACAATGATGTTCACCGAGAGCTTCGACGCGCAAGATTGGGTGTTTCTGCCGAGCGTGACGTCGGCCTACGCGCCCCCTACAACCACCTTCCAGTCACCCGGATCGCCCGTGCAGAACTATACGTGGTGGCAAGGGGTGACTTGGAACGTACTACCGCCATTGCCGTCACCCTTTCCCCCAAGACTACAGCGAAGCAACGACAATATCACGTTCCAGGGGTCGTCGGCGACCGCCACAGACCAGGTCAACGCATTGCCTTCTAGCGCTCACCCGGGCGGCTTTGTGGCGACGTTCTGTGACGGGCACTCGGTCTTTCTCAGCGACGAGCTGGATTACCGCGTGTATTCGCTGCTTCTGGCCCCCGACAACTCTCAAAACGCCTCGCAAAACGCCAATAAAATTCCGGGGCAGGCGCCGCCGGGCAATTCCATCGTGTTTCCGACGGGTTGGTTGGTTGGCGCCGTGGCTGGAGCACCATTGCGTCCGCTGACCGAGGCCGACTTGAACCCGTAGGCGGCGTGCGCGGGCGGCTCCAAACGACTCGCAGCGCGCAAAGAAAGAGCCGGCCCCTTGCGGCGACCAGCTCGTTTCTTTGTGCGTCGGATCGCTTCAGGCGGGCGCGTTGGCGGCTTCGGTTTGGACGGGGGCTTTTTCCGGAGTCGCCTCTGGAGCTTTGTCCTCTTGAATCCGGCCGGCCTCGATCATCGCGGGGCGCAGCGCCAGGTTCAGCGCGGGAATAAAGACCTTGATGAACTCCTTGCAGTAGTCGCGCTCGCCCGGCTTCTGCTTGCCTGTGTCGTTGGTAAACACGTACAGCTTGAACAGCGCGTGCTGTTGGCCGGCGAAGGCCACCTTGGGCGTTTTCGGCGCCACCCATTCTCCATTGCCCGACCAGGTCCAGTAACCGCGCTCGGAATGCGTGCCGGTCGGTTCCGATTTCAAAAAAATGGTGGTGATGAACTCGGCGGTTCCATTGCCGATTTCCACCACGACGGGCTCGGGCGGAGCCTGCATCTCGAAGCCCGCGGCCGGATAACAGCGATCGGGCGAGTGCATGAAGATGTCCTGGAGCCGGGCACAAATAATCGAGATGCGCACTTCCTCGCCATTGGCATTGCGATAGGTCCTGATCAACTCGCCCTCGGCGCCGGAGATTTTGCGGATCTTTTCGTTCGATTTTTCCCCGTCCTCGCCCTTCCATTCGCCGATTTCGGTGGGGACTTGAGCGAGCTGGTCGCTGAACAGCTTCAACTCGGGGAACGAGCCCCACCGTTCCGAAATCCAGCCCTGGATCACGCCGGCGAAAAGTATGATCGCGACCGCCAGGCCGATGGGTAGATATTTCATCAGAAAGTCGCTCCAGAGGGTTTATCTCGGGCCCCGCATTGCAAAGGAGGCGCCGCGATCATTACGCGCCTCACCGGCGCACACCATGCACGTCAATCATTATAAGAGCCATTCGCGGCTCCCGTCCAGCAATTGTTACTCGGTTTCAACCATTCCACCGCCGCTGTGGACGCGTCGCTTCAAGCTCCACGCGCCCTGCCCAGCGACATGCCGACCGCCAGCAATCCCAGGCTGACGAACACGGCCAGCCCCAGGCCCAGGTTTCTGCGCACCGCGTCGCTTTCGACCGGCGCGACCACGGCGTCGTCCACTTTCGTGATCCGTTCGGGCGCCTGCCGTTCCAACCTAAGGTGTTCGAGTTCTTGTCGCAGATCGTTCATGATCCTTTTCAATGCGACCAGGTCTTCCTGCCTGGCTGCCACCGTGGACGAAAAGGACTCCAAGCTGTGCATGCGCTCGGCGGCCTTCTCGATCTGCAACTCGGTTTGCTCGTATGCCTCTTCCAGGAATTCTTTTTGCTTCTCAAGCAGCGGAAGGCTCTGCGCCTCGTTTGCCGGCCTGTCGCTGGCGACGCCCGTGTCGGCGGTCTTGGTATTCTCGGGAATCTCCTTGCGCGACTGCTCGAGCCTGATCTGAATCGCGTTCTCGATGATTTTTCGGGCCAAATACTTGCGATTTTCGATCGCCTCGTTGAGCTGCTCTTCCGCCAGTTTCCTGGCCAACCGCGCGCCCTCGGTCGTGGCGATCTTGGCAACCTGCTCCTGTTGGTGCAGCGCGTCCATATCCTTGGTGAATTTGTCGGAATACGCCTGATAAGTTTTCTCCAATTGGGCTTCGTGCCTCAGGCGCTCGTCGCGCTCGTGCGCCACGATCTCCAACAAGTACTTCCTGACGACCATGTTGACGATCGCGATCAAATCCACCTTGTTCGTGCCCTTCATGGCCACGCGCAGAATTTCCGAATCGTCGGGGTTGTCGATGATCAATTGCGATCTCAGCCACGCGGCCGGATCGTCGCCGTGCGATTTAATCGTCGGCAGCTTGGCGATTTCCGGCTCCCCCACGGTGCGCCGCAACACGCTGCCGCTGAGCATCAGCTGCACCTGCGTGCGCTTAAAGATCGAGAATGCTTCGGCTGACTCGCCGGAGTTGGCCATGACCGTCGGCCGCTTGTCGGCCACCCGCAGCAGCGCGAAGGCTTCGTAGCGAGGGGGCACGAGCGACCAGGCAAGCCCGGCGACAAGGAGGGTCACAGCCGCTGCGCCGACGAACAGGTTTCGCATCGGATGGGTACTCCTTTGAGTTCGTGGCTCGTCGAAGTCGCTCAAGTGGTTTCGGCCATTAGCAGTTCGATGCCGTGACGCGCCACGTCGTCGTTGACCCCATTGACCACCGATCCCAACACCGTGATTCCCACCGAGCGCATGCGCTCGCAGGCTTCATACACGTTGGGCACCTTGCTCACGTCGCGCAACACCGACACGATCGCCGCGTCGACGTGCTGGCCGATCAAGAGCGGATCGGCCACCTTCAAAACCGGGCCCGAATCGATCACGACATAATCGAATTGCACGCACAAGGCCGCGATGGCCGTGCCCAGGTACGACGATGACAGGGCTTGAACGCTGCGCAGATCGCAGCGCCCGCCGGGCAGCAGCCACAGGTTCGCGGTGCGCGTCGGGTGGATCACCGCGTCGCGTTCGGCTTCGCCACGCAACAACTCGCAGAGTCCGGGTTCCTGGGGCATGTCGAACACGCGATGCGCGCCGGGGTTGCGAATGTCGCCGTCGATCAACAACGTGCGGCGACCGGAGCGAGCCAGGCTGGCGGCCAACTGACTGGCGGTGGTGGTCTTGCCTTCGTGCGGATCAGCGCTGGTTACCATCACGACCCGCGGCGGCTCGATGGCCGTGGTATGGATCAATGCCGTTCGTGCGCCGTCGATGCGCTCAGCCATCAGGGCTTTCAGCAGGGCCGGCCCC
Organism: uncultured Planctomycetia bacterium; assembly: GCA_963801675.1. Taxonomy (GTDB): domain Bacteria; phylum Planctomycetota; class Planctomycetia; order Pirellulales; family PALSA-1355; genus PALSA-1355. The sequence continues at coordinate 2,939,217 of CAWDFN010000001.1, read as the reverse complement.
TTGCCCCCCTTCATGCGCCGCCAGGTGCGGCCGGACACGTTCGGCAGTTCGCCGACCACGCGAACGCCCAGCCCGTCATTGACCTGCTGCGTCGAATTGACCCGGCGCGACTGGAATTCGACAAAGGCGATGCCGACCACCACCAGGCCGAAGCCCAGGATGGCCGAGAAAACCACGCCCACGTACTTGCGCATCGCGTCGCCATCGGGAGTGGCCAGCGCGGCGTCGTCCACCTTCGTGATCCGTTCCTGAGCTTGCCTTTCCAGCCGGATGCGTTCCAACTCCTGCCGTAGGTCGTTCATGATCCGCTTCTGGGCCATCAAATCCTCTTGCTTCGCGGTCACCGTGGACGAAAAACTCTCCAAGCTCTCGACCATCTTCGTCGCCTTGGCGACGTCCTCTTCGTTGAGCTCCAAATTCGCGGCCAGGTATTCGGCCTGTTTTTCCAGCACGGGCAAGGTGACCGCTCTTCCGTAGGGGTCTGTTTCCTTGGCGTCCTTCGCCTTCTGGATCTCGAGCAGCCGGGGACGAAGCGCCGCCTTGTGTTCGTTGAGATCCTCCTCCTGCGTCTCGATGGCTTGTCGCAAACTCCGCACGGCTTTCGACTCGTTCGGATTTGTGGCCAGGCCCATTTCGCTGGAAAGCTGCTCCTTCATCTGGCTCAACCGCTGGTTCATCTGATGGACGACCGGATCGTGGCTCAGTTCCACGTCGATCAGGATCTCGGGGATTTTGACCTCGTCGGGATTATCCTTGCGCACCTTCATCATCGCGATTTCCATCGCGTTCATGGTGATGCTCCGCGACGTTTGGTTGCGCGTGTAGATCGCCTCGGAAAGCTGGTCTTGGGCAATTCTACGGGCCACCTGCGCACTCTCGGTCGTGGAGATCTTGGCAACCTGCTCCTGCAGGTGCAGCGCGTCCATATCCTTGGTGAATTTGTCGTAATAACCCTGGTAGGTCTTCTCCAATTGGGCTTCGTGCTTCAGCCGCTCGTCGCGCTCGTGCGCCACGATTTCCAACAAGTACTTCTTGACGATCATGTTGACGATCGCGATCACTTCGGACTTTTTCGTGCCCTTCATGGCCACGCGCAGAATTTCCGAATCGTCGGGATTGTCGATGATGAGTTGTTCCTTCAGCCACGACGCCGGGTCGACGTCGTGGTCCTTGATCAGCGACAGCTTGGTGATTTCCGGCTCCCCCACCGTGCGCCGCAGCACCACGCCGCTGAGCATCAACTGCACCTGTGTGCGCTTGAAGGTCGCGAATGCCTCGCCCGTCTCAGCCGAATTGCCGATCACCTTCGGCTGCGCGTTCGCCACCCGCAACAGCGCATAGGCTTCGTACTTGACCGGTACGAGAAACCACACGACGGCCGCGGCAAGGGTGGCCACGGTGACACCCATGCCGATCGCCAACGGCCACCGCCGGCGGATGGAATGCAGCAATTCCATGGGATTCGGCTTGGCCGACAAGATTTCAGGCCGCTGGGGCAGGCCATACGACCAGCCCAATGCCGGCACCGACTGCAAATGGCTGTCGATCGTCGCCAGCGCGCCGTTGCTGCCACTGGCCCCATTGCGACCGTTGCCATGGCCGCTGCCCGAGACTTCATTCGCTTCAGGAACAGGGTCCAGCTGAGACATGACTCGTGCGCCTTTTTCGATGTTGAACGTGCTCAATAAAAACGCGAAACGCGTGAATATGCCAGATGTGTCGAGCTGCCAATTGCGCCGAAAAGGACCGTCATCTCAAGTGCGACGCGCGTTTTCGCTAGCGCCTCAACGCAAGTCGCGGACCGGCCCCGTATCGACCCTCGTTCGTGCTGACCTAAATGCTTGCCAAATCGAGCGTTGCCGTGCCGGACCCGAACCGCCATGGGTGTCGCCTTGACCTGCTTTTGCAACGGCCGTGGCCGTTTGTTGTTGGCAAAATGCCACAATCCGACGCGCCGGCGAGCGGGCCTCTACAATCCGACGGCCCCGGATGTGCGCCGGCCGGCGCCAATTTGCATCGGACCGGTCTGATCCTCCTCAATCACCAAATGCGACAGGATCTGGAACTCGATATACAACAATCCCAAGGCCATGGGCATCATGAACCAGCCGGCCAGGTCGTGGAAAACCATTTCGGCCAGCTCCGGACCCGCCGTCAGATGCAGAATGCCCGTAACAGTGATACGCACGATGTTCACCGCCAGTGCAATCGGAACCGCGCTGACGATCGTGACAATCCGTTCCCACCAGGGGCGATCGGTCACCAAAGTGATGGCCACGGCCAAGGCCACGAAGATGGTCAACATCCGCAATCCGCTGCACGCCTCGACCACGCCCAACTGCACCTCGCCAATCACGATCCGGTTACCCTCGTTGTAGGAGGGAATTCCGATCGTTTGCAGGCAATACGTGCTGGACGAAGTGGCCAGTCGTCTGCAGCGGAGCTAGCAGCCCGCTGTCCAAGAATCCCGGTAGCGGGAACATGAAAATCAAAAATGCAATTGCCGGCCCCGCCCAACGCATCGTCTTCCAGCCGCCAACCAGCAGGAACACGCCGGCCACCGAGGGCACGAAGGAATCCAATTCCAACACCCGAATCCCGTAATAGGTTGTCAACACGCGCAGCCCAACCCCGGCCGCCAGCAGCGCCGCTCCGGCCCACCGCGCCGTCAACGTCACCGGACCGAACGGCTCATGCCGCATCCAAAGCAAGATCACGGTGAAGACTGGCACCAGCCAGCCGTGCGAGTATTTGGGGTTCTCCCAAAACCACATCGCGCCGCGGTAGTCAAGCGAGTTCCAATACGACCAGAGGAGCACCAGCATGAGCCCCACCAAAATCGACCATGGCACGACCTGATCGGAGTTCTTCTCGAGCCACTTCGAAGTGCCTGCGCTGGCCTCGGCTTTCTCCGCCATTTGCAACTCTCCCGTAACGCCCAGTGAAATGAGCTTATTGAAATAAATGCGACGCGTTAAAGTGCAAGCCTTGTCGATCGACGACGCCGTGCGAGCTCAACTCGCGATTTTCGCCGCCGACAGTCCCGCGGCCACCGTTGAGATCACCGCACGTCAGCGATCTCCGCGAAGGTGAAGCTGCTCGTGGCGTGTCCAGCGGCAAGTTAGCCGAGCTGCGAATGTCAACGAAACAGGTGACTACTCCCGCGAGTGGACGAACTGTTTTCGGCGTGGACGAACAACCCCGAACGGGCACGCCGATCTAGCGGACTTGTGCGATCGTCTTGACCGCAACCGCTCACAGGCAAATGTCCTGCATTGCCCCAAATTCAAAGAGAATGCTTACGCCGCCTAAAACCGCAAAAAAAGGGCCCCCAAGGCCAGAACTTCACGATAAGCGCCCCCCCGCCCCTTGTCAAACACTTTCCAGGGCTTTGCTAAAGCGCTTATTCTTCGAGCTCCAGCAGCCAATCTATTGCAACCGCTCTGCATATCGCAACGCCGGCATCCTCCAAGATCAACAGACGTAAAATGGGCAAACTACAACGAGGCCTAATTTTAATTTGGTGGGTTTTGTGAGAATTTTAGGGCTTGGTGGTGACAAGGGGCAAAGTGTGTGGGGGAGTTTGCCGATTAGTACGGCTGTGCCGGTCGGGAGGTTCGTAGGTGGGGCGCTGCGCCTCGACGCAACCACTCGCCGCCACGCTCGTGAGAGAAGGAACTCAACGCCGACCATGCCCTCGTCGCTCGTCAAGCGGTCTGTGCTGTGTGCGTGGTGCCTGCTGGCCCTGGCTGGCGGCGGGGGCTGTCGCTCCATGATGAACCGGCCCGAGCCGCGGCTGGTGGGTCCGCAAACCTCGCCCCCCATCGGCGAGTGCGTCCCCACCGAGATGGATAAAAGCTCGCTGCCCCCGTATACCATCGAACCGCCCGACATCCTGTTCATCGAGGCCGTGCGGGTCGTCCCCAAGCCCCCCTATCACATCCAGGGGGGAGACGAGCTGCAAATCGTGGTCGAACCACGCGAAGTCGACATCCGCGCGCGGGGCTTCTTCGTCGATCCGGCCGGCTTCATCGACCTGGGCCCCCGTTACGGCAAAGTCAAAGTCGGCGGCCTGACCACCGACGAAGCCACGGTGGCGGTGTTCAACGTGCTGCACGAGCAGATCCGCGAACCGGAAGTCTCGCTGACCTTGGCCCAATCCACCGGCATGCAGCCGATCACCGGCGAGCACCTGGTCTCGCCCGACGGCACCGTCAACCTGGGCACCTACGGCCTGGTCTATCTGGCCGGCATGACCATGGAAGAAGCCAAGGCCGCCATCGAGGAGCACCTGGCCACCTTCCTGGACCATCCGCAGATCTCGATTTCGGTGTTCGCCTACAACAGCAAGGTGTATTACGTGATCACGCAAGGCGCCGGCTCGGGCGACGCGGTGGCCCGGCTGCCGGTGACGGGCAACGAGACGGTGCTGGACGCGATCGCGCAGATCAACGGCCTGAGCCGCCTGTCGAGCAAGAACATCTGGATCGCCCGGCCGGCCCCCAGCGGCTCCGGCTGCGACGTGATCCTGCCGGTCAGCTGGTCCGAGATCACCGCCGGCGCCGCCACCGCCACGAACTATCAGGTCTTGCCCGGCGACCGGATCTTCGTGGCCGAAAACAAGCTGATCGCCGTCGACGCCGCGCTGAACCAGATGATCGCCCCGGTGGAACGCATCTTCGGCTTCACCCTGCTAGCCGTGCAAGGCATCCAAACCATCAACCGCTTCCCCCAAGGCCTCAGCGGCATCGGCTCCGGTTTCTAAATACCACCGTGCGCGAACCAAACGCCGTATCACGTGATGCTTCAATCCGTTTTCAACAGTTAACCGACAAGGGATTACAATGTCGTCGAACAAGAGAATCACGGCGTGCGCAATCGCCCTCGTGCTATGTTCGCATTGGTCGACCGCAAGTGCGCAAAGGATCGCGCCCGCCCCGGTTTGTCGCAGCAAATTCGAAGTCGGTTGCGCTCCGCAGCGGGTGACTTATGGACATTATAAAACGACCTGGCGCCGTTGGCCAACCGACGACACGGCCGCTGCGAAGCCCGGCGCGGAGCAAGTACCAACGCCGGCCAAAGAGCCGGATAAAGAACCATTGCCGAAGGTGGAACCGGACGAGTCGAAGGCCACTCCCGAAGAAACGATCGTGCCAAGCGACGATCTTCCGTTCAGCGACGAGCCGATGACGCCGGAACCGTCGAATCGAACGGACATGGCGCCACCGTTCGACGATGCTCCGAACGAGCCGCCGAAAAAGGTTCCCCGTCAGTCGCCAGTTCCAGGGATGCCCAAGGAATCGGCTGAGCCGCCCGAGGGAGTTTTGCCCGACTTGCCTTCGCAGATACAGCCGGTGACGCCCGACTCCGACGATGCCCCGCCCTCGATGCCGGACGACGACCCGTTCAAGGATGAGCCGCCACCGCCCGACAAGCGGCCAGACGCGGACTCCAGGCCGAATGGACCGGACCATCCGATTCGCTTGACGCATGGCGCGAGCGACGAGACCGAGTTGCACTGGCATGGTACGGCCCGGGCGAAGGTCGGCGTTGCCGAGCGAGCACCGTTGAAGCTTGCGCCCGAGGGCGAGGAACCCGGTTTGTTGCCGCCGGTTGCAAACAGTACGGTGGACAACTGTTGCACCGTCGACAGGAGCAGCACGGCCGACATTCGACACTTGCCGTCGAGCGTAACGCCGAGGCGGCAGAATCCGCTCCGGGCGGCAACCACCAGGCCTCGCGACTCACATGTGGTGCCGACCGCGAGCTGGACAGCCGAGCCGGCCCAGTCGGGCACGCCGGAAACCGCACGCCGCAATCCATTGCGGACATATTGAACGGTTCGCGGGCAGCCGTTGCCTAATTTAGCACGAGACATCGTGCCGCCGGAACCGATAGAACACAGGGTCAGACGGCCGAATGAGCCTGTGGACAATTGTTGGCCAGCACTTCTTAAGGTCGCTTGGCACAAGCAGTTTACCGCCGCGGCTCGGCAATCGAGTTCGCCTTGGCATTTGGCAGGGGTTTTGGTAGTGTACCGCCGCGAATGCGAAACTCCGATCGCCGCAGGGATGAAATCGAGGGGCGGTTGGAGTGGCCGGCTGGGAAGCTAGGAACCCGCGACACGCCGCGGCTGTAGGCAGGAGGCCAAAATGGATTCCAGACAGCAGCAGCAACAGCGCGTTCAGATCCGTTGGATGATTCGGCGCGACATGGCCGAAGTGCTACAGATCGAGAGCGAAGGGTTCGAGTTTCCCTGGAGCGAGGATGACTTCATTCGCTGTTTGCGGCAGCGCAATTGCATCGGCATGGTAGCCGAACACGCCGACCGCGTCGTCGGCTTCATGATTTACGAGCTGCATAAGACGCGGCTTCATTTGTTGAACTTCGCGGTCGGCAAGGAATTCCGTCGCCAAGGCACGGGAATGCAAATGCTGGCCAAGCTGATCGCAAAACTTTCCAGCCAGCGTCGCACGCGCATTCTGCTGGAAGTGCGCGAAACGAATCTGCCAGCCCAGCTGTTCTTTCGCAAGTTGGGCTTCCGCGCCGTTTCGGTGCTCCGCGATTTCTACGACGACACGACCGAAGACGCCTACCTGATGCAGTACCGCTATCGGCCCGTCGAGTCGGAAATCGTCATGCCCGTCAATCGGATCACGAAGCTCGCCGGCTAGCGCCCCGTCGTGGCCGCGGGATCATTCGTTCATCCTGCCCGTCGCTCGTTTCTTTGCGTCGTCAAAGCGGGATGTGCGCGATCTCGAGCTGCGGCAGGCGCGCGACGGCCAGGGAATGTGGATGGGCCCGGTAGAGCGCACCCGGGTTGACCACCAGCGTGCCCCCCTCGCGATGCTGTTCTGCGATATGCGTGTGGCCGTAGCACACCAAATCGTATTGGCCGCCGGCGATGGTATCGCGAAATAGCGGCCCGTCGTCCCCGTGCAAGAACGCGATCTTGCGGCCCTCGACTTCGAGCGAGCCGAAACGCCCGTGGAACGTCTGCCCGGCGGCACTAATGGCCATTTGTAATGGCCGCGGATCGGTATCGACGTTGCCCAGCACGAAATGGGTCGGCCAGTGTCGGAATAAGGCGACGATTTCCGACGAACCGATGTCGCCGCAATGGATCACGGTTTCAACGCCGCAACTTTCCAGCATGCGCACGGCCGATCGGGCAAACTCGAGGTGTCCGTGGGTGTCGCTGACAATTCCGATAATCATGAAAAACCGCCTGTGTTTTGGCCGTCGCACGGCAGCCAGATGCCCGGGAATCGCGGCGGAGGCGGGTTTCGGCAAGGCTCGCGTGGCACTTGGCTACGAGATATAGTTTGACAGCGGCTCTGCCGCATTACTTTTGGTTCCGATGTTCAACGTCGACGTTCGATTTCGATGGACGACCCCGCCGCCCGCACCGCCGTCGCGATTCTTCTGGCGCTCTCTGCCGCGCTGGCGTCGTGGATTTTCGTTGCGTGGCGCCGAACGCGATACACGTTTGCCGAGTGGTTTTTGTACCTGGTCAACACGTTCTTTACTCGCGTGCTGTGGCGGACGCAAGTCAGCGGTCCATTGGGAGTGCCCGACGAACAAGGCGCCATTATCGTCTGCAACCACATCAGCGGCATCGATCCGCTGTTGATTCAATTGTGCACCGATCGGATCGTCCATTGGCTGGTGGCTCGCGAGTATATCGAAATGCCGGTCCTGTCGATCGTGTTTAGAACGCTGCGCAGCATTCCTGTCAATCGAGGCGGCATCGACACGGCCGCCACGAAGTTGGCAATTCGCCTGGCGCAGCAGGGGGGCCTGGTCGGCTTGTTTCCCGAAGGGCGCGTTAATTTGACCGAGTCGCTGTTGCTGCCAGGCCGACCCGGCGCCGCGATGATCGCGCTGAAGGCCCGCGTGCCGGTCATCCCGTGCTACGTGCAAGGAGCGCCGTATGATGGCACCGCGCTGGGCAGTTTTTTCATGCCGGCAAGGGCCCGCGTGACGATCGGCAAGCCAATCGACCTCACGGAATACTACAGCCGGGACGGGGACCGCGCGGTCTTGCAGGAGCTCACCAAAAGATTCCTGATCGAAATTGCCCGGCTCGCCGGCGTGGAGGATTTCGACGCGCAAGTCGCCGGCCGGAATTGGAAGCACGGCGCCGAGAATGGCCACGATGAACTTCCGAACGAACATCTGGCGGTCAAGGCATCCAACCACGACAACACGTGAATGCCTTCCAGATGTTTGGGCGAGAGAGGCTCATTCGTTGACCACCGCAAGGACTTGCGCCGCACGCCGCCGAAGGCGTTCGAGGACTTGTGATTCGTTGACCGCGTTGGCGAGCACGGTCACGATCGGCCATCCGGGTTCGATGACGGTGTCCGGTGCCGGAACATCTGCCAACGCGGGCCAATCCTGATCGTCATCGTCCCCGACATTCGTGCCCCATTTCTCGGAGACGACGAGGCGCCGCGCGGCAAAAACGATGGCCTTGCCGCAAGCGCGGCGCCATGCGGGCGCTGGACCCGTCGGCAGTTCGCCCGCTTCGCAAGCGGCCACGTGCAGCGCCATCGTATCAGCGCCGCAGGCGCGGTCGAGCAGTTCTGCCGAGGCCGGGTAGCGGGGATTTACTTCTATGGGCCAGACTCCTTGCGGATTGACGACGGCGTCGACTCCGAACACGCCGATCAGTTCGAAACGTCGCGCCAACACGTTGCCCAGGTCGGCAAAGCTTGCGGCGACGCCCGGCGGCGCGTCGAGCGGCCCAACCGAACCGCAGTAGCGAAAACCATCGGTGCCGCACCACGAGGCGCCGATCAATTGACGCGTCATGCCGAGCAGCCGGGCCTCGCCGTCAGCGGCCACGTATACGGCAGAACAGGGAGCGCCCGCCATGTGTTGTTGAAAATAGTAGTGGCCGGTCGACGGCGAATCCGAGATCGTAGACTGATCCCAAAATGAAATTCGAGCTCCCCCGGCCGAATGGAGCGGTTTGCGCAGCCAGCTTCCGTCGCGTGGCACGTCGGCCGCGTCAATCCCGACGAGAGGGCAAAGCAAGCCGGCGGAGCGCAGTGCCGCGGCAACGCGTTGGGGATCACGAACGCGGCGCAGCACGTCGGCCGAGTTTCCCCACAAGGGACGAATCTGCGCCATTTCGTGCACAAGTGTTGGCTCGTTCTCCAAGCCGCCGGTGTAAGTCCATCCGCCCGCCTGCGGACCACGCAGGACTGCCGCCAGGCCCTCGGGATAATCGGCGACCTGCGTGGCAAAGCAACAACGGCGCAGATCGACGTCGCAGAACATGTCGCTGGCGTGCACCGAAAAACCCGCACGCACAGCCGAACAGGCCGCAGCGCGGACGCTGGCGCCGACGATGGTCAAAGCTCGACTCACGCGAAAAAGTCAACGTAGCCAAATCGAAAAAATGAGGCCGCGCGGCGCATCGTGCGCACCGCGCGGCCGAACAGCTCGCTGGGCATTGTGGGCCGCAAAGGCGGTCACTGCAAGAACTGTTGGCACCAGAAGATGGTGCCGTCGGGCGTGGAAAACGCGGCCACGCCGATTCGGGTGTAGCCTGGGTTCAAGATGTTCGCCCGATGTCCGGAGGAATTCATCCAGGAATTCATCACCTCGGCGCTCGAGGTCTGACCCATGGCGATATTCTCGCCGACCGGCTGCGTCGTATGGACCATTGAACGGCTGTTCGTCATCCAGGCCGCATGCTCGCGCAGAACTGACCAGGACGGGGTCGACGACCAGCGGCCGCAGACCGTGCTGGACCCGTTGCGCATTGGTACGCTCGATCACGCGAGCGTCGATGGGGTGCAAGACCGGCGTCGGCACGGGGCTGGCGGCGGGTTGGGGTGGGACCATCGAGAGCGCCATGCTGGCACAGACAACAATCAGGCTTCCAAGCATTTTCTCGTTCCTCCAAAGGGCGAACGGTTGGGGTTTCGGCGAGGGTCGCAGGGGGCCAGGCCGGCTTGGGATCGCGGAAACGGCTATCGGGCCTATACAGGGACCGACCGTGCTGCCCAGTTCGGTGGGGGACTCGCCACGGTGGTCCCGTGTGCATGGTGCCGCTCGGGGCAACACATCAGGTAAGGGTTGCTAGCATAGGGCAGCCGCTAGCAGTTTATCAACCCCCTGAAATCGGAAAACTCTTCGCAGTTTACCGCCCTTCAGCGGGGTGCTTGCAAACCCGGCGCGGTTTGATATGGTTGTGGGCTTCGGCGCAAGCGGGTGTGTGCATGAAGAACCGGTCGCTCGGTTCCTGCCGTTGAGCTGCGCATCGTGGAGATGCCCTGCTCACCCCTCCCAGGCCAAAGGCAATTAACCCACCGTGCATACACGCAAAGATGGAGAGTAAAAACATGTCCATGTTCATCGGCGAGGCCCTGTTCGGCGAGGGGAACGAAATCGCCCATATCGATTTGCTGATTGGCACGAAAGACGGTCCGGTAGGCGTCGCGTTTGCCAACGCCTTGGCGCGACAGAGCGAGGGCCATTCGAATCTGTTAGCCGTGCTGACACCCAACCTGGCGGTCAAGCCCGCGACCGTACTGATCACGAAAGTCACAATCAAAGGCATGAAGCAGGCCGTGCAAATGTTTGGCCCCGCGCAGGCGGCTGTGGCCAAGGCCGTGGCCGATTCGGTCGCCGATGGCGTAATTCCGGCCAAGGATGCCGAAAGCCTTGTGATCGTGTGCGGTGTGTTCATCCATCCGGCGGCCGAAGTGGACAAGAAAATCTACGACTACAACTATCAGGCCACGAAGGACGCAATTGCCAGCGCCATGCGCGGCAAGCCCACGGTGCAGGACATGCTGGCCGGCAAAGACAAGGCCGCGCACCCGTTTCGCGGTTTCTAAGCGCTGATTCAGGAAGCGTTCCTTAGGGTGCAGCTTGCGTTTTTTGCGCTGCCACTAAGCCCAGCTGACAGCCCACGGGCCGCATGAGGCGCGTGGGCTGTCCTTGTACTGCCCGGCCGGTCGACTACGGTTCGAGACATGAGCAAGCCCAAAATCCTATTGCAGCTGGACAGCGACGGCCAGAGCAGCGTGTTTGACGGCGTGGTGGCCGTCGACGCGGGGGTCGACCAGTTGTTTCGCCATGCTGGCGTGAAGGTTTCGCAAGTGCGCGACCTGGCGTACGGCGCGATGTTTACCCGCGGAATCGACGACCTGCGTTTCACGGCCATCTTCATTGGCGGATCCGAGGTCGTGGCCGGCGAAGCAATTCTCGCGCAATTGGGGCGTACGTTTTTTGGACCGATGCGGGTTTCCGTGATGCTCGATTCCAGCGGCGCCAACACCACGGCGGCCGCGGCCGTACTGACCGCCGCCAAGCATTGTCCGCTGCGCGACGCCGAAGCCGTCGTGTTGGCGGCCACGGGCCCGGTGGGTTCGCGCGTGGTGCGATTGCTGGCCTTGGAGGGCGCGCGCGTCAAAGTCGCGTCGCGGAATCGGGCCCGGGCCGAGGCCGTCTGCCAGGCCGTGGTTGCCAGAATTCCCGATGTGAAGCTGACGGCGGTGGAAACATCGTCACCGGCACAGACGAGCGCCGCGGTGGAAACGGCGCAGATCGTCATCGCAGCAGGCGCGCCCGGCGTCGAACTGCTGCCGGCGTCGGCGCGGGCGGCCAGCAAGAGCCTGGTCGTGGCGATCGATCTCAGCGCGGTGCCGCCGCTGGGTCTGGCGGGCGTAGAAGTCACCGACAAGGACGCCCAGCGCGACGGCACGCATTGCTATGGCGCGGTGGGCGTCGGCGGCACGAAGATGAAGATTCACAAGGCCGCGATTCGCCAGCTCTTCGAGGCCAACGACCAGGTGCTGGACGCCGAAGAGATTTACCGCATTGGCCAACAATTGGCCGGCTAGCGCCGCGGCATGCCGTTTAGAATCGACTAAGCACGGCCACGGCAATCGTCAGTAGCAATAGCCCTGTGGCCATCAGCACCAGGTTACGCTGCAGCCGGCGCTGCGCTTGCTTTTCGCGGCTCAGCCGCGAGACTTCGGGCGCGGGCCCGCGCCGCGCCCGACAGCCTCGACCGGGTCCCACGGGGGTCGTTGGAGCCGTTACAATGTCCAACGGGATGAACGGCGCGGCGTGCGGGGCGACAAACTCGATGGGCGGCGACGGCTGAATGGCTTGCGACGCCGGCGGCAGATCGACCGGCAGGGCCACCGCGGCGCCGCAATGCGGACACGTCACGGCCATGCCGGCGGGCGGATCCGCGATCTCAAACTGTCCGTTACAATAGGGACAAGCAAATTCGAGCACCGCCATACCAAATTCTCCGCGCCCAAGGCCTCGCTCTGTACGTGCGCTCTGGCTCGAGGTGTATGGTAGGCCGAGCGAGCCTTGGCTGACAACGTGCCCACCGAATCACCAACCGCCACGATTACCATTTGCTTCGGACCGCGCCTTCCATGCAGCATCCGCAACTTCCTCCCGGACAGCAGTTGGTCGCGCTCGGAAAATGGCCGTCGGTGGGCGAGCGCTGTCCTCGGCCCGACGATTCGCCTTGGAGCGTTGAAGTGCTCGGCGCGGCGACTGTGCCAGGCATGTTCACGCTGGACCAGTTGCGCCGATGCCGCAGGTCGAGCAAACGGTCGACATACATTGCGTGACGCGGTGGTCGAAACTGGGAGTCCGATTTTCCGGCGTGCCGTTGGCAGCCCTATTGGAGTTGGCCCTCCCCGATCGCGCGGCCCGTTTTGTTTCATTCGTGGCACGCAGCACGCGCGCACACAGCACGTCGCTCGTGTTGGCCGACGCGCTGCGTCTGCGGTGCTTGTTGGCATTGTCGGCTGACGACGAGCCGCTCGCCGAGGTTCGAGGCGGGCCGCTGCGCGTCGTCGTGCCGGGCCGATATTTTTACAAAAGCCTGAAATGGCTCGAGCGGATCGAATTGCTTCGCGAAGATCGGCCTGGGTTCTGGGAGCGCACGGCCGGCCATCACAATGCGGCCGATCCTTGGCGGCAGCAGCGGTACATGGCGCCGGGAATGACCAAGAGCGAAGCACGCATGATTCTCGAGAACCGTGATATTTCCGGCCGGGACTTGCGCAGCCTCGACGCCGAGGGGCGCGACTTGCGAGACCTGGTGGCGAGGGGCGCCTTGCTGCGCGACGCCGACTTTCGACGCTGTTCTTTGCGGGGAGCATGCTTCGACGAGGCCAACCTTACGAACGCCCATTTCGAGGGAGCCGATTTGCAGGAAGCGACGTTTCGCGATGCCGACCTGGAAGGGGCCGATTTCACTGGCGCCGATCTGCGCGGCGCATGCCTGTTGGGGGCCAGCTTGACCGCCAGCTCTTTTTTTGACGAATCAAACGATCGCGAAAATTCCGCCACGGCTGCATTGCTGGACCGATACACGCAAATCGACGCGGCGGCATTCGACGACCTTACGCCCGGGCAACAGGCCTTTCTGAGCGCTGCCCTGGCACAAGCCGCAGCGCAGGATTGATGCACGGCGGCCGATGAGCCGCGGCGGCGCGTGCTGCCACCACGGTTATCCCCGGCGCTTGCGGCAATTCCGCGCGGGCAAAAACCGCCGGAGTTATGAATTTGACCGGCAATTTCATTGGATTCGCGCGTGCGTACATTAGAATCAATGAGGATACAGGGGCAGGGCGGCGCGGGAACCTGCGACGTGTGCAGGTTGAGAGAAGAGAGAGCGGCCATGAGGCGACACACCCGGATTTTCACGCTCCTGGCGGCGCTGGCCGCCTCGGGGGCATGGGCGCCGGCGGCGCGGGCTACGTTCCACTTGTGGAAGATCGACGAGATCTATTCGAATGCCAGCGGCACCGTCCAATTTATCGAGTTGTCGGACGTCGAGGACGGCGAGACGAAGCTGAATAACATCACGCTCAGCTCCGGCAGCCATACGTTTACGTTTCCGGGTAATCTGCCCGATGGCACGCCCACGGCGGGGCATCATATGTTGCTGGCCACGCCGGGCTATATCGCGCTCAAGGGGGTGACTCCCGCGGATTTCAGCCTCGGAATCAATAACTTTTTCAGCACCGCCGGCGACACGCTCAACTATGCCGCCGGACTGGACACAGTCACGTTCAGCGCCGCGAACCTGCCGACCGACGGCCTCAACTCGAGCAACCGCTCCGCGCCCGGCGCCGCCTTGGTTTCGGCCGTCAATTCGGCCACCGACCTGGCCGGCACTTCGGGCGCGATTCCCCCATGGGAGAACCAGGACAATCGCTTCGACGTCAACGGCCAGGGCGGCCTGGCGCCGATCGATGCCGTGCAAGTCATCAACAACCTGATTGCCCACGGTTCACACACATTGGCGGCGCCCGTGCCGGGCCAGGCTCCGCCGCCGTTTCTCGACGTCACGGGCGACAATTCCCTTTCGCCGCAGGATGCCCTGCAAGTGATCAATGCCTTGATCGCTCTGACCGCGACTCCGTTGGCCATCGCCGCGGAGCCGCAGTTTGCATTGCAGCCCCAACTTGCATGGATGGCTTCCCCGACGGTCAACGTGCCGGAGCCCCCCGGCCAAGTCCTGGCATTGCTCGCAGCCGGGTGCCTGGCGGCGCTCACCTGGACGCGCAATCGACGGTGTTGATGCGGGGGCTACCCAGCGGCGCGATCAGGCTTTATAACCAGCCGCAGGACCATCAAGCGGCGTTGATTTTGATGGCACAGTGCTCGCGCGCCCCCTGACACGAGATTAGCGCCATGCTGAGCGATCTGAAACCGGTCGACGTCCTGGTCGTTGCTCCACACCCGGATGATGCGGAACTGGGCATGGGCGGTGCGATCTTGCAATATAAGACCGATGGCTATCGCGTCGGGGTTTTGGATTTGACCGATGGCGAGCCGACGCCGTTTGGCAGTCCCGAGATTCGTGCCGCCGAAACGGCCGCCGCCACGCGGGTACTGGGCCTCGACTGGCGTGGCAACCTGGGTTTGCCCAATCGCAGCCTGCAAGCCACGCTCGAAGCCCGACGGAAACTGGCCGGCGTATTTCGACAGCTCAAGCCGAAGTTGCTGTTTGCGCCCTATTGGGTCGATGCCCATCCCGACCACGTGGCCGCCGTCGAATTGATCGAGGCGGCCCGCTTCTGGTCCAAGTTGACCAAGACCGATCTGCCCGGCGAGCCGCATCACCCGAAGGGAATTCTGTACTACTCGTGCGTGCACTTGCGAGTGGTTTTGCAACCGGCCTTCGTGCTGGACATCAGCCGCACCTGGCCCCAAAAGCTGGCAGCCATCGAGTGCTATCGCAGCCAATTCGTCGCGGGTCGCCCGACGCTGCCGCCGACTTTCCTGGATCAATTGCGCGACCAGGCCGCATTTTGGGGATGGTCGATCGGCGCCGCCTATGGCGAACCGTTCGCCAGCCGCGAGCCGGTGGGCCTGGCCAGCATGCGCGACCTGGCCTAAGGCAGTCGCGGACAGACTTCTGCTAGCAGCCGTTTTGGGGCCGTGCGGCGACGCCCCTAGCGCGATCGGTCTGCAAAGATTCTGCCGATTTTACCGTGCCCTGGGGGCCGCGACGCGCGCTGGCTTGCTGCTGCCGCATTCACGTCGCTCTAGCATCGGGATGCTCCGCGCTGAAGCTGCTCAAACGCAAGTAGTGCGGCGCGGGTCCAACGGCCGATAAGTACGGCTAGAGCAATTGGGCGAACGCGGCAAGTCGCAGTTCGCAACTCCGCTCGAAAGTCCGTGGCACCCGGCGCACCCACTGAAGGAGTAACGGCAGTGAATCAAGACATCAACGTTCTGGCGCTGGTGAAGGGCGCGGAGCGATACGTCTTCTTGTACGACGATTCGAGCCGTGCTGAGACGCTGCGCGTGCTGGGACGTTATGCCTCGAACCCGGAGCTGAGCTTCACCTGGTACGACGCGGCCGTATTGAGCCAGAAGATTCGCCAGGAGAGTCGCAAGGCAACGGCGCCCCGCCGCTTCGACATGCCGTTGCCCAGCGACGCCGATCGCGACGACGATTCGCTGTAAGCGCGACGCGCGGTCGCGCGGACATGACAGGCTCACCGAATGCAAACGGCGGTCGAACGGTTCTTGCAGTACTTGCGCGTCGAACGGAATGCGTCGACGCTGACGATCAAGAGCTACCGCGAGGACTTGCAAGCGCTGTCCGAATATCTGACCGACCTGCACGGGGTATTACCGCCGCCCGGCCAGATCGGTACCGTTGAGCTGCGCGGCTACGTCGCCGCGCTGCACGAGGCGGGCTACGCCAAGACCACGATTGCCCGCCGGCTGGCGTCGCTGCGGAGCTTTTTTCGCTTCGGCCAGCGCGAGGGTTGGGCCAAATCGAATCCCGCCAAGCCGCTGCGCAACCCGAGAAAGTCCCGGGCGCTGCCGCACTTCCTTTCGTCGGACGATATCGATCGTCTGCTGGGCGCCCCGAGTGCGGCCGAGGCGATGGGGCTTGCGCGATCGGGCAATCCTGGAAATGCTCTATTCGGCCGGGTTGCGCGTCAGCGAGTTGGTCGGGCTCAACCTGTCGGATTTGGACTTCGCCGGCGGCACCGTGCGCGTGCGCGGCAAGGGTCGGCGCGAGCGGATTGCGCCGATCGGCTCGTTCGCCACCCGGGCGCTCGAAAGACTGGTTCGCGGCGCGCCGCGTTTCGTCGCGAGAAAAGAGCGGTTCCGAGGGGCCGGTATTTGTCAATAAATTCGGGCGCCGGTTGACGACGCGCAGCGTCGGACGGATGCTGGAAAAACATCTGCGAGCCACCGGGCTCGACCGCCGCACCACGCCGCACACGCTGCGCCACAGTTTCGCCACGCACCTGTTGGATCGCGGCGCCGACATTCGCAGCGTGCAGGAACTGTTGGGGCACAAGAGCCTGGTGACAACGCAGATCTACACGCACGTCAGCACAGCCGGTTTGCGCGCCGCCTACGAACGGGCGCATCCTCGCGCCAACTGACGCCTAGGTTGCCGGGCGTCTGTTGCCCCTGTCGTGCGGGCCGAAAACGCTACACCAGGTTCTTGCGGACTGCCCATACGGCGGCTTGCGTGCGATCAGTGACGGCGATCTTGCGCAGGATGTTCTGCACGTGTTCCTTCACCGTCTCGATGCTGATGCCCAGCGAGCGGCCGATTTCCTTGTTGCTCAGACCCAGTGCCACGTGACGCAACACCTGAGTTTCGCGGTTGGTCAAGGGGATCTCGTCGTCGCCATTGGACGGGGCCTTTTTGCCCATGGCGCCGGCCACCTTTTGCAGCTCGCCGGTACTCGACGGCGATTTGCCTTCGGCGGCGGCGGTGATGGTCGAAATCAACTCCCGGCGGCTAGCGCCCTTGAGCACGTAGTCGCTGGCTCCCAGCGCCACCGAGCGGGCGACATAGGTGGGATTGTCGTACGTCGATAGCATCACGACGCGAGTGTCGGGCAATTCGCGATGGATCTTGTCGAGCGCTTCGAGCCCATCGCTGTCGGGCATGCGGATGTCGAGCAGGACGACATCGGGCTTGTGCTTGACGGCCATCTTGACGGCTTCCGCCCCGTTCGTGGCTTCCGCGACAATCTTGATCTCGGAGCCCGCCAGTAAACTGGCCAAGCCGGTGCGTACGACTTCGTGGTCGTCAGCCACCAATAATTTCACAGTCATGATTTCTCCACGGTACGAGTGTTCCTCAGGATCGCTCGGCCGGCGGCCGAGGTCCACGAGCGATGCCCTCTTCGCGGCGGATGCTGCGCGGCCCATTCCGCCTACCTCTCAATAATACCGGGTGCGGGGGGGGAAGAAAGCCCCAGCCGAGCACAATCCATTGATGCCGTCTGGAGCAAAGGCACTACGTTTTCGCGAAAAAACCGCCGCAAACTCGAAAAATCGCAAAGCGGCGCCTGCGGTCTCTCGCGATTTCCCTCGAGCAGCATCACGATTGCGGCCTGGCGCCGACGTCGCGTGGGGACCCGTGCGCGAAGACTGCTCTAGCAGACTGTTGAAGTATTCTGTGGCCGGGGTCTGTAACCCCGGAAACTTCGTGGGAATTCCGGCCTCGCAGAGGCCGGCTACAATACTTCAACGGGCTGCTAGCCCATCACGGCGAAATAATTGCGCACGGCCAGCGAGAATCGCTCGGGGGTCATTTCGGCGGGCAGTCCCTTGAACTCGCAGTAGTGCTTGATTTGCAGCAGCAAGTCGCGGGCATGGCAGCAGCGAAACGGCCGTCGCATGGCAACGTAATGGTTTTCGATCAGATCGTCGATCGCCGCGTCGCAGTAGGCAACCTGCTGCCGTCGGGCTTCGCGGCGGAATAACTCGCGAAATTCGGCTTCGGTCGGATTCAAGGCGCGAATCTTGTAGGGAATGCGCCGCAGAAAGGCTTCGTCGGCCAGGTCGTGCGGTTCCAGGTTCGTCGAAAAAATCAACAACTGGTCGAACGGAGCTTGAATGGACTTGCCGTTGGGCAAGTTCAGAAAATCATAACGGCGATCCAGCGGGACGATCCAGCGATTGAGCAGCTCGTCGGCCCGCATTCGCTGCCGCCCGAAATCGTCGATAACCAGCGTTCCGCAGTTGCTCTTGAGTTGTAGAGGGGCTTCGTTGACCCCCGCTGCCGCGCTGGGGCGAATCTCGAGCCGGTCCATTGTCAATTCGCCGCCGACCAGAATCGTTGGGCGTCGAATCCGAACCCAGCGACGATCGATCTTCAATTGATCGTACAGCACGTCTCCGTTTTCCAGTGGAACTTCCACGTGGTTGCAGGAGTCGAACAGGCGGATGATCGTTCCATCGATCGCAAGAGTGCGCGGAATCCAGATGGTTTGCCCGAAGGCCCGCGACACCCGTTCGGCGACGCTCGTCTTGCCGTTGCCGCTGTCACCATAGAGAAAGAACCCGCAGCCGGCCCGAATCGCCTGACCGACCTGGTCCAGGACCTGGTCGCTTAGCACGAGGTCGCTGAAGATCGTGGCGATTTGCTCGAAGGTGGGGGGGTTCCGATGAATTGATTGCGCACGAACGCTGGCGCAATAGTCCTGGAACGCGACCGGCGCCGACCCGTCGTAAGCGCAATACGAGTTGTACCGTAAGGCAGCCTCAAGGCCGCTCTGCGTCAACTGGTACACGTAATCGCCCAGTTGCGCGGCGCCTCGATGGAGGATCAATCGGTTGACCTTCATCTGCTCCAGCAGCTGGCTCAACATTCCAAACGGCACGGCGATGTGGTCGGTCATTTCGCGACCGCTGGCGGTTCCCCGATTCATCAGGCACTTGAGCACCAGTTCTTCGGCGGTGCTTGGAGAAACCTTCATCTCGGCCCAATCCTTCGGTGCGAGCGGGCAAAACTCGTTCGCCGGCGAGGCCCCGTCGGCGGCCGCCGTGGCTTGAGCGTCAAGAATGCCGAGCTTTTCCGACACGATTTGCTGCCGCAGCGAGGGCTTTTGCATCTCGCCCAGTAAGTCATCGTCGCCGCAATGGGCCGGAATCGGGTGCTTCGGATCGCCGCCAGCGCCGCATTCGCCGCTGGACGGGTCGTGATCGGCTTCGGACTCGGCTTGCTCGGCGAGCACACCGTCCAACCGCGACAGCAAGTCTTCGAGATAGGTGTCGTCAAGTTTCAAGGGAGTTGATCCTCGATCAGTGTTCGTTGGCAGGGGGGGGTGGGTCCGCACACGTTAATTTGGGGGCATTGAAAGTCTAGGTTACCACTTTGGCTGCGCGAAACCGCTTCCCTGCAGGAGTTCTTGCGATGTTTTGACGTCACGTTGACGAGCCGCATCTGGCGACGTACATATTTAACGACACTTCTCCCCAACCAAACGAGCGCAGCGGGAATGCAAATCTCCCCGGCATTTCCCTGTTGCGCGACCGGACTGCGCTGCTGACGATTGTGCCGATTGTTCCGATCGTGCCTTTCGAGGCGACAGCGATACCAACCGGCCTTCGGTCGCGGCACCGCGCCGGGCCTTACCAATGCAAGCCATTCGGGAGAATGTATGAATAAGGGCTCGCTCCTTTTAGTGGACGACGATCGGCAGGTCCTCGAGTCCATGGCCGATTGGCTGCGCGACCAGGGCTATCAGCTCGACGCGGCCAACAGCTACGACACGGCGCTCGCGGCGCTGGAAAAAAAGACCTACGACCTGCTGCTGCTCGACATTCGGCTGCGCGACCGCGACGGATTTGATCTGCTGGCGCACTGCCGCAGCCACTTATCCCGGCTTGCTCGTGATTCTGATCACCGGCTACGGCACCGTCGAAACCGCGGTCGAAGCCATTCGCGCCGGCGCCTTCGATCTGCTCACCAAGCCGCTGATCGACGAAGAACTTGAGCTGGCAATCGAACGGGCCTTGAAACACGCGCGGCGTGCTGGAAGAAAACAAGAACCTGAAGGCCCAGTTCGATCTGCGCTTCGGCATGGAGAACATCGTCGGCCACGACCATCGCATGCTGAAGGTCTTCGACGTGATCGACAGCGTCGCCGACACGCGAGGCCACGGTACTGATTACCGGCGAAAGCGGCACGGGCAAATCGCTGATCGCCCGGGCCATTCACCGCCGCAGCTCGCGGCGCGACAAGCCGTTCGTCGAAGTTGCCTGCGGCGCGCTGCCGGAAAACCTGCTGGAAAGCGAACTGTTTGGCCACGTGGCCGGCGCGTTCACCGGCGCCACCGGCGACAAGGTGGGCAAATTCCTGCTGGCCGACGGCGGCACGATCTTTCTCGACGAAATCGGCACCGCCAGCCCCGCGATGCAAGTCAAGCTGCTGCGCGTGCTGCAAGAGCTGCGAGTTCGAGCCGGTCGGCGGCAACAAGACCTACCACGTCGACACCCGCGTGATCCTGGCCACGAACGAAGACCTGAGCCAAGCTGGTCGCTGAGGGCCGCTTTCGGCAGGATCTGTTCTATCGCGATCAACGTGATCAACGTCGAACTGCCCAGCCTGCGCGAGCGGATTTCCGACATTCCCGCTGCTGGCCGCAGCACTTTCTCGAGCGAGGTTTGCCAGGAGTCGGGCAAGCAGCGTGCGGGGCTTCAGCCGACGATGCGCTGTCGGCCCTGCAGCGCTACAACTGGCCCGGCAACGTCCGCGAGTTGCAAAACGTGATCGAACGGGCCGTGCTGCTGGGCAAGGCGGATACGATCCGGCTGGAAGACCTGCCGCGGCAAGTCGCCGCCGTGGGGCCGGTCGCCGTCGAGCCCATCGGCGCCCGCACGCTCAAGGAGGCCCTCGAAGGACCCGAGCGGCAGATCATTCTCGAAGTGCTCGAGAGCAACCAGTGGAACCGCTTCGTCACGGCCGAAGTGCTGGGAATCAACCGCACCACGCTGTACAAAAAGATGAAGCGGCTGGGGCTGGAAGAACGGCGGCACGCGGCAAAAACGGAATAAGTCGGTCCGTGGCGGATGCAAAACCGCGACTTGGCCGTTTTGCCCGCGAGAAGTTCGGCCAGGCACTACCCGACGGCCGAAAACAGTTCGTAGGCGAGGACGGACCTCGCATTCCAGAGGCCCCCCGATTTACCGGCCGCGGACGGTGCGCGTCCTGCCGCAACGCGAGAAGACGTCATGAAGCGTTTGCTGCTGGTCCTGCTGTTGTTCTTGGGCGGCATGCTCTCGGCCCTGGCCGAAGGACGAGCCGCCGACCGGCGCTATCCTCCCCGGTACAAGCGTGGCAGCTATGCCGAGTATCTGGTCCGAAAAAAGGACGGCCAAACCGACGTTCGCCAGGTGTACTCCGGCTACGCCAACCGGTATCCGCCGCCGGCGTTCCTCTATTACGGCTATCCGCACAGCGGCGACGGCACCGGCATCGGTCCGCTCGACCGGAAATAAAACGGCGCGGAATCGTTACGACGAAAACGCCTGGCGCATTTCGTCGACATACCGCGGGCAGGCCGTGATCGGGTCTTCCGGCTCTTCGAATTCCAGCACGATATAGCCCCGGTATGCGGCGTCGGTCATGATCTGCGCCAGGCGGCGAAAATCGCCGTGCTGTCGTTTCTTGTCGGCCCCGCTCACCGAAACCTTGACCTGCACGTTG
Source organism: uncultured Planctomycetia bacterium (assembly GCA_963801675.1). GTDB lineage: Bacteria > Planctomycetota > Planctomycetia > Pirellulales > PALSA-1355 > PALSA-1355. The sequence goes on along the minus strand of CAWDFN010000001.1, from coordinate 2,917,234 downwards.
ACGGCGTATGGAGCCAACTGGGCGATCTCGCCGTAGAGATCCGCGCCGTGGAAATTGCCGGTGTCCAGATTGACGCCGAACCACGGGCTCTTCACGTCGCGCACCAAGCGCCAGACGCCCGTCGGCCGTGGTCGTCAGGCCGCCATGGTTTTCCAGGGCCAGGTAGACGCCATGCTCGCCGGCGTATTGGCAACACTCCTCGATGCCGGCCACGGCCAATTTGCGAGCTTCCTCGACGCTCGTGTCGTGCGGATGCCCGGAAAAGATGCGAATCACCGGGAGCTCCGAGAATCTCGGCGTAATCGACCCACTGCTTGACGTGCTTGATTTCGCGATCGCGGTCGGGACCGGGCGGGATGGCAAAAATCATTGCCCACCGCCGTGCCCGAAACATCGAGCCCCAGGCGGAAGCACAGCTGCTTGATGTGCCGCAAGTATTCGGCGGTGGCTTCCTTGGGAAAGTAGTAGGAAGTCAGCTCGGTTCCGTGCAGGCCCATCTTGGCGCAGTCGGCGATGAAATCGTCCAGTGTGAGCTTGGTCTTCGGAGGCTTGGCGTTCAGCAAGTCGCGATAGCTGTAGGCCGCCAGGCTGAACTTGAACAAGCTTTTTCCGTTGCGCGCGATCGGTTCGATGGCCCGCGCCGCCGGAGCGCTCCATCCACCGCACAACAGGCCGGCGGCGCCACCCGAAACAAGAGCGCAATTCCGCAGAAACTCACGACGATTCTCGCGACTGGACATACCGAAATTCCCCCGGATCGAAGGGTTCTGGGCCAACGCTTCAACGTGGGTGCTATTGTGTCCACGCCGGCGGGCCATTGCAACCGGTCCAGCTAGACCGAGCGCGCTCGGCGGCAGGGGGTGCGTTACGCCACTCTGGCAGCCGATTGGCCGCTACGATCGCAGCAGGCCCCGAACACCGCCGGCGAGACGAAGGCCAGGCTGGCAATGCAAAGCATCAAGGCAAACGGAGTCTCGCCCGTCACCAGCGCCAGAGACCCCCATACGACCACGCCTAGAGCCAGCAGCAGCGGCCGGGCCAGCGGGATCCACACCAGCACCCCGAAACGTCAGTTCGAAAAACACAACCACGTGGGTCCAAATCGCGATTGCGTTGGGTGAGTCGTAGAGCCACGAGAGGTCAACCAGGCGCGACTCTTGCCGGGCAATCAGCCACCACACGCCCGTGCCGTTCCACCAGACTTCGCCGGTCAGTTTCGAAAATCCCATCATCGCGATCAGCAGCGCCAAGTGGACCTGGATCAACCGCGTGGCGATCGTGGCCGCGGTCGACAGCTTGCCGGCCGGCTCGGCGGGCGTGGGCAACGTGCGAGCCGCGCGGCGCAGCCACAGTCGATCGATCGAAAAACGCAAGCCGCAGGGAGCCAAACACAAATACAACATCACCATGGCCGCGATCGACTCGGTCCGCGAAGTAATCATCGGCGCGCGGTGGATATCGGACAGGAAAACCGACCAGCGCCAACACCGACGTCAGCCGGGTCCATAGACCGGCGGCATACATCACCAGAATCGCCAGTCCGGCCAGGTGTGCGGCCCACAGGTCGCCGGGTTGCGAAAGATAGTTCAGGTAGGAGAAAGTGCCCCCTTCCAACGGCGCGATTTCGGCCCAGGGAAGCAGCCCGTTGGGTCCGAAAAATGCGATTAAATCGAAGGCCAACGTGGCATGCAGATAAACCACGACCAGACCGGTCAATAACCGAATCAGACAAAGCATTGCGGGATCGCTGGGCGTAAACCAGAACCGCGTCCAGCCCTGGCCGAATTCGGCCGCCAGGCGAGCAAAGTAATCGGTGACGTGACGGATCATGGCAGTGGCTTGCTCGGGGTCTTGGATCCGCCTTTCGACAGGGGCCACTTCCAGCGTAGTCGATTTTTTCAACACCTCGACGCTGCCGGACGTCACGAAAACCTGGGCCTCGTAAACGTCACGGTAGTTCTCGAGAGCCGCGCGTCGTGCCGGTTCGGTGCCGCCCAGCGCTTCCATTTCCGGCAGTTCATGCGATCGGCAGCGGAAGGTGGCTTGCGCGACGCCGCGAGCCTTCAGGATCGAGCCGGCGATGGCCCGCGGTAAAATGCCGTTGAACTCTTCGCTGGTCTCGCTTTCCGCCAACGCACCGGTGGCGTTGGCCAGCGCCTGGTAGCGGCGATAGCGCACCAGCGGCTGCATTGGCAACGCGGGAATCGAGATCGTTTCGGCGGATCCGTCGCGGCCCTTGAATTCGACCTCGCACGTGAAGTCGACGTCTGCCGGCAGCGCGTGCGTCAACTGGTAGCGGGCGAACGGATAGGTCACCGGATACGCGGTCAGGTGCAGGTTTCTCAGGTACGGCGCAAACAGTTCGTGCAAGCGTTCCTGCACGGCGCTGGGACGCGTGTACGTGGTGACCGCCACGAACACGGCAAACAGGTGCGCAAACAGCAGCAGGCTGACCCAAGTTCGGACTTCGGGACTCCATTGCGGCTGGGGTGCGGCTGGATCTGGGGGAACCGTCATGGCTTTGGCTGCCGATTGGGCGTGTTCGACGAGCCTCTGTCGGACGAGGCACAGGAGGATCGATCGGGTGGATTTAAACGCTCATCGTCCGCGCCACCATGCCAGCTTGACTTGGATCCGCTGACGCTGCTGCGAGCCGGCCGATCGTCATGATGCAACAAAAAAAGCCGGACCTCAAGTTCGAGGTCCGGCTTTGAAAGCCGTTGCTTGGTCGAGTTGCGGGTCATCATACAGGGCGCGACTCGACTCGCTCAAGCATTTTTTTGCCGCCTCGGACGGCCACTTGCATGGCCGGCCCAAGAAAGCCGTGGCTCATTGCATTTCGACTAGGCACTGGGGGCCGGGGCAGCGGGAGCAGCCGGAGCCGGAGCCGGGGGCGCTCCTTCAGCGGGAGCAGCAGCCGGAGCCGAACCACCGCAGCAGCCGTTGCAACCGTGGCAACGACGGCCGTGGCAACGACCGTGGCAGCGATCAGCATGGCAACCGTGGCAGCGCTGGCGTGGCAACCATGGCAACGACCATGGCAACGACGAGCGTGGCAACCACCACAGTCCGAAGCGCCGCGCGCACGCAGCAACCATCACAACCATGTGCTAGCGACTGCCGTCTTTTCACCGCCCAGCAGGGCGATCCCGACGACCGCGAAGAAAATCGCGATGCCCAAAACTAACGTGCGATTCATCTAAGAATCCTCCTACAAGGTACCGGAACGTAAGGGTCCGAAAAAACACAAAACTGCCGTCCTACGTTCTCCTGGCCCAACTGTGACGGCTGCAGTTGGACAGAACCTAAACACGTTAGACTGGCACTCAGGCAGTCGCCCTGCTCACCGCGGAGGCTGCCCTGTTGTAAGCCTTTGCGGATTACAAAAACTATTCCGAATGCACAGTCTAGGCTGCTAAGTTAGCATGGTAGGTCCGGTTGTCAAGCGGCAACAGGATAATATGTATGCGTTAGGATGGCATGGAGCTTTAGGTGTGCTGTACCGCCTTGTTTGCACAACAATAGCCCACGATCGGATTCTGTCCACCAGCGTCAACCAACAAAAAAAGAGGACCTCAAATAGCCTTTGAGGTCCTCTCGGATTTGCATCGATAAGATGCTTTGATAAAACGTGTTACGTCATCTTGAGCCGTCGCTCGCTACAATCCTCCGAATCGCATCTTCAAGATAAATCAGAATATTTCGCGCTCAAACGGCGCAAATTACCAGCTGTGACAGTGCGCTGCTGCTAGCGAACCGAGCGGCCGGGCTCGGCCGATCTGCCCTTGTCTGGCGGCGATGCATTGCGCTCTCGCCGCGCGATTTCTTCTTCTGCTAGCTGCTGCTGTCGCATCATGTCTTGCGGATCTTCGAAATTCAAAATGATCGCATCTCGGTCGGCGAACACTTTGGTGGCCATGCCAGCAATGCGCCAGCCCTCCGGTTCCTTACGCATAATCCACACAATCCGATCGGTGTGCGGCCGCCCGTCGCCGTCCAAATCGGTCCAGTCCGTGGCCACGTGGGCGCCGCCGTCGACGAGCTCGACGTCGCAGACCGTGAAACGGGCCGTGTCGCTGCCGGGCGGGGCCACGACCATTTCGTTCTGGTCGGTCATTTTTCGCGCCAGCGGCGTGAGCATTCCCGCCGCTTTGACGTCGTTGCCGGTGCGCACCGCCTCCAAAAACTGGGCGACCGCCTGATCCGGACCCGTCGCGGCGGCCGACTGTTCAACCTCGGTGTTCGATTTACCGCAGCCGAGTGCCAACAGCAGTCCGAGCACCGCGGCCCGTCGTGTATTGCCGTGGTCCATGCGTTCCTCCTTGCCAGGATCCTGGCCGCGCTTACGCTTTGCACGCGTTTGCTAGCAGCCGCACCGACAGCCTTGCCGGCTTGGGGGGCGAAGTCTCGCACGAAGCGGCGACGCGGTCAAGATGAGCACGCTGCCAATGACGCCGCGATGGGGCAATAACAGGTCCCTCGCGATGCCGCTCAGCCGGCGCGCAGGCCGCGATCGAAGGCGTCCTGATCGCGGCTATAGAGCGCCAGCACCGACTCGAACCGCTCGCTGGAAATCTTCCAGCACGGTGCCTCGTCGGTGTATGCGTTGCAGTGGGCAACGAACAAGCGATACATGAACTTGAACAGATGCCGCGGCACGCGCAGCCCGCGAAATGCGCTCGATCAGGCGGCGGTCGTCGATCGATTCGTCGAACAAATCGCGCAGCGCAGGCGAGTGGCCTGGCATGGCGCATGCCTTCAGCCGCGCCGAGGCGACGTCAAACAATGCCTCGCCGGTCCATTCCAGCGAGGGAATCATGTTCTGCTTGTCCAGCCGCGCCCGCTGATAGAAATCGCGATCCTCGCGGTCGATGTACTGCGACAGTTCGATCGGCAGCAGCAACTTGAAACCGATGCCCGGGTGCTTGAGAAATTTGTTGTCGAGCATGGGCCAGAGTAGTGCTCGCATTTGCTCGACCGAGCCGTTGATCAGATGCGGCTCGTCGACGCGATCGACGAGCACGACGATGCCGTGAAATCCCAGGGAATTGAGAATTCCCTGAAACTTGGCGAGCAGTTCGTAACGATCGTCGGTGCGTTGTTTTCTCGGCAGTGGCTGGCCGGCCAGGTCGACCGCGGGAAACTTCATCAAGATCTGCCGCAATTGGTTGGCCGAGTGTTTGCCCACGCGAACGTTGCGCGCGATCCCAGCGGCCAGCCAAAAACGGTTCCACGCCCGCACCAGCCAGGGCACCCACGCGGCCGTCACGGCCAGGTAGGGCCAAGGCGTTTGCAGCCAGGTCCAGGCTTCCTGGTAGGCGATCAATCCGATGGCCGCAAGCGTGCCGAGAATCGCCAGCGAAAAATCCCAGCTGCGCCGGCCAGACGCGATAGCGCAGCTTGCGGCGCAGCCGCCGCCAGCGGCCCTTGCTCGTCTCGGCCGTCGATTGGTCATAGCAGGCAGCCAGCATCAGCAAGTCGCGAGCCTGGTGGCGGTCGAGCGTGCGCACGTCGGCGTCGCCCAGCTGATTGATTGTCGAGTCGGCGGCGGTCTTTGTGCCGAGAATTTGATCGACCAGACCGGTCACTCCCAGCGAGAGAATGGCATCCATGTGGTCCCACAACTTCAAGTCGGCCAGCACGCGGTCAGCCCGGCGACGCCGAGCGCCGAAGCGGTCGCGAAATCGATCCAGAAAGGGATTGAAGTCGTCGTACTCGATGACGAACACCCGCGCGAGCGGATGGGCCTGATTGTACTCGCCCAGATGCCGCGCGATTTGCAGCCGCAAGGCCGTTTTGCCGGCCCCTTTCTCGCCGAACACGATCGAAGTGGCCGGCTCGGCCGGATTGCCGTAAATCTTGTCCCAGGTCGGATGATGCGTGCTGGCGATGCAGAAGTCCTTGAAGACCGGATCGGTTTGGGCGTCTTCCTCGGCGAACGGATTGGTGCGAATGCCGTGGTGTTCGAGAAACTGCTGTGTGTTCATGCGCTCAATCCCGGGATTCTCGAAGCCACGTCCTGCAACCGCGCCAGGATTTCCAAGCCGTCCCTCGCAAACCCCGCCGCGCAATCGCCCCACGGCGGGCGGCCGCGCGGCGGCGTTGAGTGCGGGCCTACTTCCGCTGCAAGCCCTCGATCATGCCGAGAAATGCCTTCTCATTGTCCGTCACCGTGCGTTCGGGACCATAGAACTTGATGAAGTAACTTCCCAAGGACTTGGTCGTGATGATCGCGGCAAGCATACGATACTTCGGACGCTCGACCGCGGGCGCCGCCGGCCCTCGCTGATCCTTGAACGTGCCCGATATGTCGACGAGGTGCACATCTTCGTCGGCGACTTTGATTTTCTTCACCTTCGCGCGATCGCGCGTGCTGCCACCGTCGGGCTGCGTGAACTGGCCGTACCAGCGCTCGATGTTGGCATCAACTCCTCCGCCGGCTCCCATCAGCGTCATGCGACCTTCGATTGTGTCTCCCTTGGCCGACGGTATGGCGAATTCATGTTCCACGATCTGCGTTTGCGGCTGCTTGCGCACCCAATTCGCGGGCGCTTTGAGCAGCAGCTTGCCGCCGGCCAGCGGCATCGTGCGAGGATCTTCCTCGCCCAGGGCAATCGTGGCGATTCCCCAGATCAAGAGTAAACATCCCCAGCCAGAAAGCTTGGCGATTCGCATCGAGTTCCTCATTTCGCTCAGTTTCGGTGAAGGCTGCGGTAAAATCAGGCGGGTCAGCTCATCAAGTCTTCGGCGGGCTCATCGGACTTTTGAGTTGGCGTTGGATCGGGCGCGTTTTGTGACGGCCATACGAAGTACAAGGCAATTGCCAGCAGGATGATCGACACCGTCAAAACGGCGCTGGCAATCAATCGCATGTCATTTTGCCGGCGCCGCCTGCGTATGACCTGCGCCAGCGGCGGCACGGAGGCACTCAGTCCACCGGCGTCCGGTCCAGCGACCGTGCCGGCCTCGCGCGGTCCGGCCGCCACGCTTTGTACCACCTGGCCTCGCGGCAGGCTACTGCCCCCGGGCGGCATGGGGCCGTTGGCAAGTGGTTGTGGCACGGCGGCCCCAATCGGAGCCACGCCAGGCGGGGCCATTGGCCCGCCCAGCTGTGGAAATACGGCCGCGGCGGTGCGCCAATCGGTCCAGCCGGCACGCCACACGAGCGAGCTAGCGCCGACTCGCCCCTCGCCCAGCCAGGCGCGCATGATCTCGCCGGAGGCAGGGCCGAATTGTCCGCCCGTGGCCGGCCGAACATACCATACCGCGCTCGGCGCATCGGAAATGGCATCGCCGGCCAGCGGAGAGCTTGCCGCGCTGGCGATCGGACCGGCGGCGGCGCTGGGCGCAGGCAGCACTTCTGCTTCGGCGGTTGATATGTCGCTCCAACCTTCGTCCGCGGCCGAGATTCGATCGAACCCCGCGCCCAGCTCGCGATCTCCCTGGGGGCCTCCCGTCTGGGGGTCATCTTGCTGGGGGACAATGACACGCGCGCCGCACTTGGGGCAGATCGCCTTCTTCCCGCTCAGGAAGCTTTTGACGTTGAGTTTATGTCCATTGGGACATAAGAATTTGATGCCCATCTTCGTACCAAGTTGCTCGCATGGCGCGTGCCACGGGGAGAGCCGCCTCGCCGCAATCTGCCGATGGGCACCTGGAAGGCCCCCGAATTCGCTCTATTATACTTGTGCCATGGAGGTTGGGAAGTTTATCCCATATCGCCGGACGGCGGGTCCAGCAGCGGGTTTGCGCCGCGGATGCATGGGGCCCGTGGTGGGGGTGCTCGGAACCGGCAGGATTGCAGCACGGAATAATCGACGCCCGGTTATCGAATGTAGATTCATCGGCAAGTCTGCCTTCCTGGCGCGCCGACAACCGCCCCGATCCTCGCAGAACAACTCTTCGGCATGTTCGACAGGGGCAAAAAATTGCGGTATCCTCAAGGAAGAACTTGATTGTTAGGCGGAACCAGTCAAAGCTATAAGTTCACCGTCTGACGGTGACATATCCACATCTGCGGTCCGCGCAGCAGTTTGAGCCGATAGGGGCGCCACAGCGATGCAACATCACGAATCGGCGGGTCCGCTGGAAATCTCCCTGGTCGGCGATCTGACCGACAACGAAGTCGAACTGACCGACAAGCTGCTCGGCGTTGAGCCGGGCGGCGAGTGCACGCTGTACATCGATTCGCCCGGCGGCAGCCCGTATTGCGCCGTGTCGCTGATGACCCTGATTCTGCTGCGCGGACTGCGCGTAACCGGCATCGTCACCGGCGAATGCTCGTCGGCCGCCTTGTGGCCCTACGCGGCCTGCACCCGCCGGCTGGTCACGCCCTACAGCGTGCTGCTTGTTCCATCCCATGAAGTGGCAGAGCGAAGAGCACGTGGGCCTGGCCGAAGCCGCCGAATGGGCACGCCATTTCGGGCATCTGGAAAAAGACATGGATCATCTGCTGGCCGAGTTGTTCGGCCTGCGCCGGGGCGAAATGGAAAAGTGGATCAACCCAGGCCGCTACGTCTCGGGACGCGAGATGGCCGAGGCGGGCATGGCCGAATTGATCGACCTGCGCAAGCTCAAGCTGTTTGAGTCCAACGGCGCCCCGCGCCGCCGCAAGCGCGTCGCCAATTACGCCGCCCGGCCGGCCAATCCCGCGCGGCTCAGCTGCGAAATCCCTCGTGGCAGCTGGCGCACGCCTTGCCGATTTCGCCGACGGCTTTGCGCGCTTGGTCGAAGTTCTTCTGCTCGACCGCTTCGCGCACGCTCAAGGCTTGGGCCTGCATCGCACGCGCATATTCACGATAGGTCTCGATCGTCGGCAAACTCATAGCCATCGTGCTGGATCACCTCGGCCAAGGCCGCGACCAATTGCGCCTCGTGCGATAACTTGTCGGCATTGCGCGCAAACTCTGCCTCATTGGCGCTCCACGGCGCCAGCCCCTGCTGTTGCGACTGTTCGAGCCGCTTCATCAACGGCGCGCGGTCGGAGATTTTCGCCCAACCCACCTCGGAAGTAGACGCGGGCTGCTGAATCGTGCCGCCGCGGACCAGGCCCTCCAAATCATCGGACCGCAATTTGGCTTCCTTGTACGACGCGTCCGTGCCGACTTTGCAATTGAATCCGGCCCGCGCCAGCAGGTCGCGCACCGCCGGCGCCTCGCGCTGCCAGCGCATCGTTTCGCCATACTCGGCGTCGATCGCAAACAGCGTGGCCAGCGCGCTCAAGTGCAATCGGGCCTGTTGATAGTCGCCCCCCTTGAACCTGGTCGGGTTCTGCACTGCCGCGGCAAGTTTGATCTGCTGGGCCTTGATCTCATCCTCCAGCACTTCGGCCGAGATCCATTTCGACCAGCCGGAGCTCCCGGCGGACGGCGCCGACGATGTCGCCGGACTCGATGGACCCCCTGTTGCCGCGCCAGCGGATGCGACTTTGTCCGGGCGCGTGCCGACCAGTTTTTCACGGGCGTCGGCAAAGAAAACGTCCGTGATGCTGCGATTGAATTTCGGGGGGCGAGCCCGCTTGGCCGGTGCCGCGCCCCATGCGGTCGACGTCGTCGTGGCCAATAGCGCCGGCGCGAGCAGCAGCACCGTGAAGATGCGTCTGGGGCGTACGTTGGTAAATCCGCAAGCGATGGTTCGCATGGTTCCATTATCCGACGGACTGCGGCCGATGACAACCGAGGACCAAGCAAGAAGGATCGCCGCCGCGTGCCACGCGTGGCGCCACGCGGCGGCGCTGGCAAGGTATAATTCGGATATGAGCGCCACGCCTCGATCGACGCGCCGCGAATTCCTCAAAGGAACCGCGGCCACTGACGCCCTCGCGCAAATCGCGGCCCCGACCGGCGCCCCTTGCGAGTTGCCGGAGCCGTCCAACGGCACTTACCTGCTCAAATTGTCACGCCGCGCGATGGCCTGCCAGTTCGAGATTTTCTTCAATGCAGGTCAATACGCCCATGCGACGGAAATCGGCCTGGAAGCGTTGGACCTGGTCGACCGCTTGGAAGATCAGCTCTCGATCTTTCGCGCGACCAGTGAAATCAGCCGGGTCAATCGGCAAGCCGCGGACGAGCGAGTCGTCGTCGAGCCGAGACTGTTTGAACTGCTCCAGACCGGCGCGGCGATTCACGCCCAGACGCATGGGGCCTACGACATTACGGCCGGGCCGCTGTCGCGCGTGTGGGGCTTCACGCGCCGCGCGGATCAATCCCTAATCCGCTCGCGCTGGCTGAAGCGCGCGATTGCGTTGGCAGCCAGTATCTCGAACTCGATCCGACGACGCGCGGCGTGCGGTTCTTGAAAGCCGGGCTGGAAATCAACCTCGGCAGCATTGGCAAAGGATATGCGCTCGATCGTTGCGCGGAATTGCTGGCGGCCGCGGGCATCCACGACTTTCTCCTGCACGGCGGTAACAGCAGTGTGCTGGCGCGCGGCGCTCACGCCGCGCTGGCGCCGGATCAAGGCTGGTCGGTGGGCGTGCGCAATCCGCTGCGTCCCGATCGCCGTTTGGGGGCATTGCACTTGCACGATCGCTCGCTTGCGACAAGTGGTTCGGGAACGCAGTTTTTCATGCACGAGGGCAGCCGCTTCGGTCATATTCTCGATCCGCGCAGCGGCTGGCCGGCCGAGGACGTGCTATCGGTCAGCGTCTTGGCGCCGACGGCGGCCGCAGCCGACGCGCTGTCCACCGCGTTCTATGTGCTGGGTCCCGCCGGCGCGCGAGACTATTGCTCCCAGCGACCCGAAGTAGTGGCCTTGATGCTCTGTCCGGGCGATCGCGAGGGAAGCATCGAGCGACACTGGATCGGCGTCGACGAGCGCGATTGGAGCGAGCTCAATACGATGTAACGGCCCTGGAGCACGCGCAGTGCTGGGGAACTGTTGACAAATATCTGGAAAACATTCAGGTTTCCCAGTTTGCCATATTCCCTGTCCGGAACGCACCGTTAAAATGCCCGCTGGCGCAAGACACGATCCAATAGGCGAACGACTTGATACTCCCTGACCTTCAGTTAGATCACATTTCTTACGTGGGGATCATCGTCGTGTTGATCCTCACCGGGTCGGGATTGCCGATCCCGGAGGAAGTGCCAATCATTGCCGCGGGAATCGGCAGCGCTGTGGGTACGCTCAACCCCTGGGGGGCCTTTGTCTCCTGCCTGGTCGGCGCCTTGGCCGGCGATTCGGTCATCTACGCCATCGGCTATCATTTCGGCCATACGCTGGTCGTCAAACATCCGCGCTACGCCCATTGGCTGCATGTCGAACATGAGGCAAGAATCGAGGAGATGATCCGCAGGCACGGGCTGAAAGTTTTCTTCGTGTCGCGGTTCATGGTCGGAATTCGGGCGCCGGTCTATCTCACGGCCGGCATTCTGCGGATGTCGTTTCGGCGGTTTCTGCTGATCGACGCTTGTTGTGCCACGGCGGTCGTGAGCGTATTCTTCGGACTGAGCTACGCGTATGGTGAACGCTTGGCCGACTGGCTCCGCCGTTCTGAAATCACATTCACCGTGGCGATCGTCGTCGGGGCCTGCGTAGTGCTGTGCATTTTTCTTTGGCGTCGTCGTCGACGGCGGTTGTCGGACAAGGTCGAGGGCGAGCCGCAGGAAGCCTGTTCGGTGGGTGCGGCGGAATCGACCGAAACGCGATCATGATCTCTCAGTCGGCCCATCTCCGTGGCGGTTCGACGGTGCGAATCCTTTTCGCCTGGTGTCTGGCTGTTGGCCTTTGCTGCACGGCGTCGCGCGCCCGTGGCCAGGCGGTCGACCTGGCCCCCATCGAACCCAGCCCTTCGATCGCGGCCCGCATCCACTGGATTCAATTCAATATGGTTTCGGGGCGCGTGATGGCCTCGAGCAGCCACGTGGTGCCGATGATGACCGTGCCCGTCACCACGGCTCGCACGAATCGACGCGAACAGCTCTCGATCGAAATCAATAATCCGTTGTCGCGCATGCAGTATGCCCTGGTCGCGCCCAACGAGCAATTCCAGCTTTCGCTGACCAATGGCAACCAATTGTCGATCCGGCGCACGCATTCCTCGGGTAAGTATGTTCTCGACTACCAACAGCGCGCCGATCAGCCCGTTGTATTGACGCTCGAGCAAAATGGCGTGAAGCAAAGCTGGCGCGCGGGCGGTTTCTGGCAACTATGGATTGCCAATCCAGACGTCGTTCGCCGCCACCTGGTCCCGCTCTTGGAACTGCTGCACCCGTCGTGGCAATTGGCTTCCACGGGCACCGAGATCGAGGACGCGTTGGTGCAATCGGCGCACCAGGCTCAACAACCCGACCGCCAACGCTGGTCGCGCCTGGTCGACGATTTGGCCAGTCCCAAATTCGCCAGGCGCGAAACCGCGCAGCGCGAGTTGTACCGGGCCGGGCAAGTCGTGGTGCCGTTTTTGCAGAGCCTCGATCGCGGCCGCCTGGACGCCGAGCAGGCCTATCGCGTCCGCGCGCTGGTCGAGGCCTTGAGCGTCGACTACGAGGACAAGGTCGAGCGGATCGTCACCTGGCTGGCGGCCGATGAGCACGTCTGGCTTTCGCTCATGGAGCGCGGCGAATCGGCTAAACGACGCATCGCCGCCGAACGCCTCGCGGCGACCCTGGCGGCGCCGATCGAATTCGACCCGGCCGCGGCTGCGGAAGTGCGCCAGGTTCAGATTGAACGGTTGAGAGCCCGGCTGCTCCCGCCACCCGCGGCGCAAAAAGCGCCTTCGCGAGGGGCCACCGCCCAAACGCCGCAGGCCGAAGCCGGCGCGCGGCCCTGAAACGCTGGTACGCGCCGCGCGTCTAGTCCCACCACCAGGCTTCGAGCGGCAGTTCTTTGGCGGCCGCACCGGTGCGTTCGGCGCTCAACTTGCCGTAATTGTCGGTGGCGATCGAGCTGCCTCTGACAAAGGTCCAGGGCTCGACGTGCACTCCGCCGCTGACCCCCACGACGATGTGCTTCTGATTAATCACCCGATGATTGATCACCGTATCGACGCTTTGTGGAACGGGTCCCAAAGCCGGTTGATATTGCTGCGGGTCGAGAAAACAGGTCATGTGCCAGTCGACGCTATCGGCCAGTTGCTCGGACTGAATCAATGCCGACACCAGGGCCAGATCAAAAATGTTCTGCAGGTCGGCGTACACCGGATACTTTTGGGCCAGGGACGCGAAATGCGTCGAGAACCGCTGGGCGAATTCTTGATTAAGCGGCTCCGACTTGCCGGTGTGCACCTGCTGTCCCAGCGCCGTGAGCAATTCGTTCTCGCTCAGCACCTGCACGCCGGGCCCGCGAATTTCGAATGCGTCGTGCTTGTCGGTCGCGTGCACCGCGTCGTACTTGAGCGTGAACCACCAGCGGAGCACGTCCAAGGGGGGCGGGGCCTCGCCACGCGGAACCTGGATCAGGCTCAGATAGCTCGGCACGTCCACGGTCCCGTCTTCCAGGCCCATGCCCACCAGTTTCATGCGATAGTCGGCCTCGACCAGCACGCCGGCGACGCGGGTGCGAGGGTCGATTCCGTCGACGGAAATCGTCTGGCGGCCCATTTGACTGCGAAGCTGCTTGAGCCAGGCCGGTCGCTGGCCCGGCTTGAGCGGCGTGGCACTCGATTGTTGGGCGAATTTCTGGGTGCTTGGCCAATCCTTCTTCGGTCGGATTGATCGAACAGCCGAACGTCGCCTTGGGGTTCGCCGCCAAGGTACGCAGCACGACCACCAGGTCGTCCAGTTGCACCACCGGACGTCCGCTCTTCTTGCTCACTGCCCGGCCTTCGGCATCGTTGCGCCAATCGCTGGCGGGACCGGCCAGCACCAGATCGCCGGTTTCGGGATACACCAGCACGTATTTGATTTTTTCCAAACCCGCCAGGTGCAACATCTCCTCGCTCGGCTGCCGGCCGGCGGCCAGGCACAATTGCACGTGCTTTTCCAATCGCGGCAGCGAGATTTTTCGCATGGGCGAGGCACGCCGCGTGTCGGTGTTTTCGCTGGCCTGGAGCGCTTCCAGCCGGGCCACCGCCAATCCTGCGGACTTCTTGCGGCTGCAAGACTCGCTTGAGCACGCCTTCGGCATCGACGTACACGCCGTTGCGAAACGGCGAGATCTCTCCCTCTCCGCCGACTTCTTGCCAGGTGAGACGTTTGACGTTGCTGGTGATCAAGTCGATCAAGGTCGTGAAGTCGGCCTGCGCGCCGCCACGCGCGCCTTGGCTGGGCTCGATCTGGCGCGTCGATTGCACCGCCGCGTTGCGTGTTCGGTCGTCGCCGACCGAGGCCAAGGTGGAAAAGGCGGCGTCGCGGGCGCCGGCGCCGGCTTGGGCCTCGGCCAGTTGCACCAGTGCGGCGTCGCGCTCGGGCGCCTCGCCGATCTGCTGAGCGTGCCGCAAGGCCGGCGCGAATTCGCCAGCGGCCAATTGTTCTTGAAACTCCTCGGGCGAGAGAACCTCGTCGGCGTCCACGAGGCACGTGAACCCCGCCAGCGCCACGACCGCCAGCACTGCGCCGCTCAGCGCGAGCGTGCGGCGAAGCAACGTGCCGCGAAACGCCCCGCGTGCTGACCTCGTCCGGGAAGCCCGATGCGGCCTTGTGCAGCGTGTCTTCATGGCAATTTTCCACCTGTTCCGAGCGTGGGACTAGAGAGAGACCTCAACCCTGTCCAGACTCGCACAAGGCCCCCCTAAAGTCAAGAAAAGGCGGTCAATTTCCGGCCTTTTTGGGGGTAGGAAAAAAACAAACGGCCCACCTGTTCAACGCAGGGGGCCGTTTGTTGCTAACTGTCAAGGAGACCGCTCGAAACTCTCGCGGCTGCTCCGCAGCGATAACTAGCCGCCGCAGCAGCTGGGTTCGCAGGCCGGGGCGCAGCAGCACTTCGGCTTGCAGCAGCGATGACGGTGATGGCAGCACTTGTGGCGGCAGCACTTCGGGGCGCAGCAGCTGGGCGCGGCACAGCAAGTCGGCTCGGGAGCGCAGCAAGTCGCTTCGCAGCACGAGGGCTTGCAGCAGCGGTGCCGATGGTGGCAGCACTTGTGGCGGCAGCACTTCGGGGCGCAGCAGCAGCTCGGCTCGGCAGCGCACGACGGGGCGGCAGCCGCGCAGCACGTGGGCTCGGGCGCACAACAAGAAGGTTCACAACATCCGCCGCCGAGAATGCGGGCTTCCGCACTCGAGGCAGCCACGACAAACAGGCCGGCGACCAGCAGGGCCGGCAGCAAAAAGCGTTTCATGACCGGAACTCCTAAACAGAAAACTTGGGGTATACCACTCCTCTTTCGCGTGCCCACGGCCAATTGCCTCTGGCGCGTGATAGCGCGTATTTCAGGCAGGCTGTTGAGCGATCGTGTAGGCGCTTCCGGCAGGAAGAGCCTCGCTGTTGGTTATCGTCGACCTAATCGTGGCGTCTTAATTGGACAACGCATTTCACCCATTCTTCCGGGCGCCATGCGCCAATTGAAGGAATCTGACGATTTTTCGTCGTCCGAGCCCTCAACGCGGCTCCGAGCGGCGCAGGCCGTTTCCGGAAATAACCTCGGCGGCGGTCTCCGCCGGGGTAATTGGCATTTGTCGCACAATCGATGCGAAGCGTGGGCGTGGACGTTTCTGGGCCGTCGTCGGGCGTGCATCCCGCAGCAGTAAACTAGGCTTTCTCTGTCAGCCGCGTTGTGACAACCCGTCGGAGCCGGTGCGCGTGCCGGCCGTGGCTGAAACTAGCCCCCGCGCGAGGAGCTGAGACTATGTCGCAACCCCAACTCGACTCGCCGCTGCTGCACTCATCGCTGGCTGGTGATGCGGTGTTGGGTGAAATGGTGGAACTTTTCGTCGAGGAGATGCCCGGCCGCGTAACTCGCTTGCGAGAGTATTTCGAGGCGCGCGATTGGGATGGCCTACGGCGTGCCTGCGCACCAGATGAAAGGGTCGGTCGGCAGCTATGGTTTCGACCAGTTGACCCCCTACGCAACCGACCTCGAAGCAAGGCTGAACAAGTGCGCCGGGGTCGATGAAGTCGCCGACTCGCTGGAATCGCTGTTAGCCCAGTGCGGTCGAGTAACCGCTGCGCCGTTCTGATTCGTCGCCGGTGTCGATGCCAGCAACGGCTATTTACGGCCTTCCCGCTGGGCCGCCATGGCCAGGGCGACCAGATAGGGCACCGGCTCGCTGCCCAGGGCGTTCAGCACCGTGCCGCCGGCGGTGAAGCAGTGGGTGACGTCGTTCGGGCTGGCCGTATTTCTCCAGCGCCGTGCCCCCTTCGCCGCCGCCGACATAGACCTCGACGCCGGCGTCCTTCATCCGCTTCAATTGGGCAATGAACCGCCGCGTGCCTTCGGCGAACCGTGGATCCTCGAACATGCCGAACACGCCGTTGTGGAACGCCACGGCACCGCTACCTCGGTGCCGCTCGATGAACTCGCCCACCTTGCGCTCGAACAATTCGCTCGTGGCGGGCCCGACGTCGAACTGCTGATCGTGCGGCACCGATCGCGGACGAAATGCGGCCGTCCTGCAAAACGAAATCGACCGGCAGCACGAACTCGATTCCCTTGGCGCGGCCGTGCGGCGATCATCCGCTTGGCCTGCTCGATCCGCTCGCGGGGAATGTAGTACGGCTTGTCGGCGTGCGCGGGGTCTTCGGCCACGCCCAACGAAAACGGCTTGCCGTCCAGCTCGGCGGCGGCCTTCTTCAGTGCCATCGCCAGCGAGCCGGCGGTGAATACCATCTTGACTCGTGCCGCGGGCGATCATCGCCTCGAGGTCGTCGAGCTTGTCGATCTTCAGCCCGCTGAAGACGACCAGCTGCGTGGCCAGGCAGCGCATCATCGGCCCGTCGAATTCGCGGCCACATACGTGCCCAGCGCCACGCGATCCATGGCTGCCGGCACGATCGTGCTCGATGCGTCGAGGCTGCCGGCCGAGAGAGCCTCGTGGACGTAGACGCTGGCGACCTTTTCGGCGAACTCGTTGGCCAGCTGGGCCAGCGGCTCGGACAGTTTTGCCAGATCGTCGGGCCTGGCCTTCCACAGCACGCGCTCGATGCTCGTAGCGGCGCGTGTTTTCCAACAGCAAGATGCTGCCGGGCGGACGGCTTTGAATGGCTTCGCCGACGCGCGGCGAGATGGTCATCGTCGACTCGTCGAGCCAATCGTCCACCAGCGGCACTTCGCACTGCATGATTTCGCCGATGCGGCGGCCGACTTTGGCCAGCGACTCCTCGGGCTTGCGGCCGATGTGGCCGAAGATGATTTGCTTCCAGCCCTGCTGGCGACCGAATTGGAGCGTCTCGCTCATCGATCGCAGGCGGATGTCCCCTTCGCCGATTTTTGGTCCCGGCTTGGCGTCGACGTCACCGCGCACCAGCACCGCCGTGCCCTCAGGCAAGTCGGCCAGCGACGGCAGACGTGGAATGGTCGCGAGCAGCTCGCCGAGCTCGCGCTTCGGCCGCCGGCCGCCCACGTCCAACAACGCCTGACACCAATGGAGCATCGATTCGGCGGTTACGCTCATTTTATTGTCGCGGTCTCGGCCTATTCGCCGCCTGCGTCGGTCACCAGCGATTCAGAAAGTTGCTGTTCGTACTCCTTGCGCGCCTGTTCGTACTTGGCGAGCTCCTCCTTGGCCATGCTTTCGCCGGCCAACAGGCGCTGGAGTTTCTTCGGCAGGGTTTCGGCCAGTTGCGCGTCGTACCCCACGTGAACGTCTTCGATGGTGCCGTCGGCGCCCAGGATCACCATCGTGGGCAGCCCTTGCACCTTGAACACCTTGGTGTTGAATTCCCGCTGGTCGCGGGCGATCGGAATTGTGAGTTTGGCCTTTTCGAACGATTGCCGCACTTCCTCGTCACTGACCGTGGGTGCATCGGTGTCGACGGCCAGGATCACGACTTTGTCATTGTCCTTGAATTGCTGATAGACTTTTTCCAGATTGGGAAAGCCCTCGAAGCACCAACCGCACCAGGTGGCCCACATGTCGAGCACGACGATCTTGCCTTGGAGCGACGCTTGCGTGACAGTTCCACCCTTGAAATTCTGGAACGTGAAGTCGCCCGGCGTTTGCGCCAAGAGCGGCGACGGGGGATCGGGCGGCGGCTGAAGGAATTTCTTCAGCAGCTTCGCGCCCTGAGGAACGTCGAACTTGAACGCGTCGGCGACGATGTTGGCGTCGATTCGAGCGCCCTTGAACTCGGCCCAGATCGAAGCCTTGGCCAGCGAGAATTTCTTTTTCAGCGCACCGGAGGGAAACTCGAACTTCACCAACAGCCCGCTCTTGGGAGAAATCCAAAATACGCTGGCGCCGTCGGGCCCCTCAACGGCCACGCGATGACACGACTCGCCCTGATATTCTGCGTCGTTGAGCGGTTTCGCCGTTCCATCGCCGGCGATTGCGTTCAACGGCGCATCGTCCAGCAGCAGCGGCAACTGGGGCAGCGCGACGTCGATCTGTCCGCGCATCGCCTCGGCCAGCATCTTGTCGGATTCCAGATTGGCAACACTCAGCGTTGCCGGACATGGCAGCACAAGCACTTGCTGTTCGAGCGAAACGGCGCTGGCCCGCAGCAATTTGCCGTCGGCCACGACGCTGGCTCCCAACGCGTGAACGCGGATCTTGTTGGGCCGCTCGAAGGCGACCGAAAACGGGATCGGCTCCTGCGATTCTTGCACTTGGCCGTCGGGGCCCTCGAACGAGACGTGCAATTCGCCGACGTCCTCGTAGGTCTTGGCCTGGCGGTATATGGCGAACATGGCCTGCAATACCCCAGCCGGGTTGGACGCTTCCGCCTGCCGCACCGCAGTTTCGGCCGAGGACACCGTGTCTGCGGAATCGTCGGCCGTTGAAGTTCCCGTCTTCGACGCGTCAGCCGTTGCACGGTCGGACTCTGCCGGCGACGTCTTGCCGGTCCCGCGCTCGCAGCCGGCCAATACCGCAGGGGCGAGCAGTACCAGCGAAATCCCCCAACGTCCCAAAAGTCGTTTTGTCGGTGTTGCCATGGAAGCAATCCTTGAATGGTGAAGAGAGGATATCAGGCGTGCGTTTGGCGAGAGTGACGGCGCTCTTCGCGCGATGGACTGCGCAGGGCCCCATTATTCGAAACGGCGGCCACGACGTAAAGCTCGACTTCTTGACCCGCCGCGCGACGCCCCCCTATGATGCGTGGTGTGGGCCGCTGCGCCCAATTGTACTCCGATCCGCCGGCTGACCAGCCCAATTTACAAATGATTTCCATTTTACGATACGGCGCCGATTCGTCGCTGCGCCTGGAACTGAAGAGTGAAGCCCTGGTGGCGCATTGTGCCGCTCCGCGCGGCGAGCCGCTGTCAGACGTCGCTGCAGCGGTTGACCGTGCTCTCGCCGCGCCGCTCGATTTTCCACCGTTGCCCCAGGCCGCTGTGCCGGGCGACAAGGTCGTGCTGGCACTGGCGCCGGGCGTTCCGCGGGCCGCCATGATCGTGGCTCGAACGGTCGACGTGCTGCTGGCCAACGGCGTCAGTGCCCCGGATATCACACTATTGCGCACGCAGGCGGATGTCGAAACCGGCGCGCCCGATCCGCTCGACGAACTGACGAGCGACGTCCGCAAGGCGGTCGCGGACAAAATCCACGACCCCGCGCACCGCGATTCGCTCAGCTACCTGGCAGCGTCCACTAACGCCAAGCCGATCTATATCAATCGGGCCATTCACGACGCCGACCTGGTGATTCCGATCGGCTGTCTGCGGTTGGAGGAGTCGCTCGGCTATCACGGCATCAATTCGTCGATCTTTCCCACGTTTGCCGACGCCGCGAACGCCGAGGGCTATCGTTCGCTGGGGTCGAACGAAGCGCCGCGGCGGCAGCGGCTGCAAAGGCAGGCCGACGAAGTCAGTTGGTTGTTGGGCCTGCGTTTCACGATTCAGGTCGTGCCCGGCGCGGGCACGCAAATCTTGCACGTCCTGGCAGGCGACCTGGAGGCGGTCTTTCGCGAAGGCCGTTGGCGGTGCGAAGAGGCTTGGAGCTATGGCGTGCCCGAGCGAGCCAGCTTGATCGTGGCGACGATCGAAGGTGATGGCACGCAGCAGACGTGGGAAAATGTCGGCCGCGCGCTGGCGGCGGCGTCGCGGACGGTCGCCGAGCCGGCCGCGGTGGCGATCTGTTGCGATCTGGCCGAGCGTCCCCCCGCGGCGCTTCAGCAACTCGCCGGCGCCGACGATTTGGAGGAAGCCATGGTCGACATCGGCAAGCACAAGCCGGCCGACGCGCTGGCGGCCATCGAGCTGGTTCATGCCTTGCGGCGAGGAAAAGTCTACTTGCTCAGCCGACTCGACGAAGATCTTGTGGAAGAATTGGGCATGTCGCCTGTGGCCGCCGAGCAGATCTCGCGATTGGCCTCACGCTACGATTCGTGCATCGTGCTGGCCAACGCCCAATACGCCGTGGCTCGACCGCGCACGAGCGCACCGAAGAACGGTCGGCCTCGCGACCCAGGTTGCCCCGATGAACGTGCCCGCGATGGCCCCTGTGGATTGGATCGCCGAGTACGACGCACTCACTCAGCACGCCGGGCTGGTCGACCTGGGCCACCGCACGCAGGTTCAACTCACCGGCGCCGACCGCGCGGCGTTTCTGCACAACCTGTGCACCAATGACATTCGCAAGCTCCCGCCGGGCGCCGGCTGCGAGGCGTTTTTGACCAGCGTGCAGGGCAAGACGCTGGCCCACGTATTTGTCTTCGCGACCGAAGACTCGCTGGTGATCGACACCGTGCCTGGCGAGGCCGAGAAAATTCTCAAACACCTCGATCACTACCTGGTGTGCGAGCAAGTCACGTTGATCGACCGCAGTAGCGAGTGGTCGTCCGCGCTGCTGGTGGCCGGCGCCGAGTCGGAACGGCTGCTTTCCGAGTTGACCGGCGATCGAGTTCCCGACGCGCGACTGGCTCACGTGATGGTTCCGGTGGCCGGCCGGTCGGTTTGGCTGCGGCGCGTCGATGTGGCCGGACCGGTCGGATTCCAAATCAGCACGTTCACCGATAATGCCGAGGCGGTTCGTGCAGCAATCCTGCAGGCTGGCGCCGTGGCCTGCGGCACCGCGGCGTTCGAGGCGGCCCGCATCGAAGCGGGCTTCCCACTGTTCGGAGTGGACGTCACGGAGAAAAATTTGCCGCAAGAGGTGGCCCGCGACGCTGCGGCGATCAGTTTTGTCAAAGGCTGCTACCTGGGCCAGGAGACTGTGGCCCGAATTGATGCCTTGGGGCACGTCAACAAGACGCTGGTGGGATTGCACTTCACCGGCCCGACGATTCCCCGGCGCGGCGAGCCATTGTCGGCGTCGGGCGAAGTGGTCGGCCATGTGACGTCGGCGACGTATTCGCCCCGTTTCGGCGCCCCGCTGGCGTTGGGCTATGCGCGCGCCGGCCACAACGGACCGACGGCGCGACTGGCGTGCGCGGTTGGAGAGGCCGAGGTCATTGCGCTGCCGCTGGTCGGCGGTTAGCGTGCCCGCGGCGAGTGGGCGATCGCGGGCGAGCTGGAATGTGCCGCCCGCCACGAGCGGATTTGGCCGATCACGTCAGCGCCGTCGGGAACCTGCCCGACGACTTGGAAATTGGCCGTGGTCAGCGCCTCGTCGAGCACCTGGAAATGTCGCCGTAATTCGGCCAACAGTGCGGATGTTTCGGCCGGGGTCAACTCGTGGCGCACCAGCGCCACGGCCGTGGCGGTTCGCTGCTTGCGCAGGGCAACCAGCCGTCCGCGCTCGGCCTTCACGAGCAGGCCATCGACAAACGCCCTCCGCAGCTCGCCGACGGAGGTGAATTGGTAGACCCGATCGGTCGTGAAGTAGAAACTCACGCCGCGGTCGCGGCGAAAACCGATTACCATCGGCTCGTTGCGGCCCGGGATCGCGAGACTCACCCGGCAGACCAATGCCGTGGCCTCGGCCAGCAGGTCATCGCGGTTGTGCTCGTCGCGTGCCATGCCACTCATTCGTCCGGAAAACTAGCAGCCCATGCGCCGGCGACGCCACGCGGCAGTGGCGAGCGCGGCCAGCGCCGCGGCGGCTTGCGCCATGCTGCTGGGCTCGGGAACGAAAATCTGCGTGATCTGCGTGGCCCAGGCGTTGCTTGCCAGGGCGTATTCCTGGAACGTCCAAAACATGTTGGGGTCGGTCGGATCGACGACCGTGGTCGAGTAGTCGCCCCAGCGGCTGGATGCAAAATGGTAATTCCCGACGCTGCTAGCTTTGAGCAAAAAAGCGGTGCCGAAGGTAGTCACGCCGCCGGAGGTTTTTCCGATCGCGGCGAAGGCGCTCAGGTTTCCGTTCGCGCCAAATCCGCTTCGGGTAAAGCCAATCACCACGTCGCCGTTGGCATTGGCCGCGACCGAGGGGTGAAAGTAGTCGAAATTCGGATCGCTCAGCACGCCTTCCTGAATCACCTGGTTGGTCTGCTCGTCGATCTTGAGCCAGGTGATCGCCGAATTGCCCCCGAGCGTCGTGCTATGCACGGCGTATAGAATATTCCCGATTTGGTAGACGTTGCTGGCGATTCGATCGTCGATGGTCGAAATCGAGCGCGTCCGGTCGGGCTGCGCGCCGGCCGGCGGGTTGCTGTATTGCGCAACGTTGATCACCGTCTTGACCGACATCGCGGCGTTGGCGGCCGAGGTGCCCGTCAAGTCGGTGCGGTACAGTTGCGTGGAAGGGTTCGCGAGCGTCGTGGCGATCAACGGCTCGTGATTCGTGGCGGGTCCAAAATTGATCACCGGCTGGACCGTGAATCCGGCCGCCGAGGTGCTCAAGGCGTTAAAGGGAGTGAGATGCGTTAGGCTTGGCGTGGAAGCAAACAGGTCGGCCTTGGGCACGGAGAACACGGAAACGCTGTCGAGAGCCGGACTGTAATTGTCCGTGGAAATGTAAACGCCGTTGGCGTCGACACCCAGCGCCGTGTAATCCACGAACTTGCCGCTGAGCCCGGTAAAGCTCGCGGCTTGCCAGGTCCCCGTCGGATCGGGCGTATCGGACCGCGCCAGCAGAACCAGGTTGCTCGATGCCAGGGTATTCGCGGGGTTAAGCGTGGTCAGCCCGGCCGCGATCCATCGACCACCCGGGCCGGCGGTGGGGTCGTATAGGATGCGCTGGTTGAAGACGCCCAAGTTCAAGTTGTCGATGCTGGGAGTAACGTGCGCGTGGCTCCAAAAATCGCGGCCCGAGATTGGCGTGCCGATGGGATTTCCCGAACGGTCATACACCGCGAAGGCACCGTTGATCAATTGCACGACGTTGTTCGGCCCGACCGCACCGTCGGCGTCCGGCGGTCCGTAGCCGCCGTTGCCGGCCGTGGGATTAAGCGCTTTGGCATCCGTCAGAGTAACGCCGGTGAAGTTCACCTCGATCGTGGCGGCATGCGCGCGCGCCATCGCGACGGCCAGCATGCAGCACAAGTACAAACTCAGGATGATCCGGCCCGATGGGGGCGCGGCGTAGCGCGGTAACATGATCAACCGTGACGGCCGAGAGATGGGAAATGAACGAGAGCCGCCTACAAAACCGAAGTGTTTTGCCTGAGACTCACGAGCAACGTCCACGAGCGCCCATTTGGCCTTGGCGCCGCGAGAGAGCGCGGCGACTGGCATCCATGATAGTTGGCGACACAAGTGTTTTCAACAACCCAGGCGCCGAAGGCTGACAAGGGGGGTACCGAACGCGGAAATGCGAGCTTCAACCATGACGAAAGCTGCCGAACACCGCGTCCACGTTGCCGCGCAGCACCTGGCGGCCCAACGCGACGGCCCGCTCTTCGCTCCAGCCGCGGTCGATCACGAACCGCTCGGCCAGAATCTTGGCCAGGATCCGCTTGTACATCGCGAACTTGGGCAAGGCGAATTCGAGCTTGTACATGTCGCTGTAGTAGCCGATCTGCTTGGTTCGCGGCACGGCCTCCAGCCGGGCTGCCGCGTCGTGCTCGATATAGGTTGGCGTGTTCGAGTACCACCAGTGGCCGTTGGTCAGCACGTTGGGAAAAATCCAACTGTAGCTGACCAGTTCCTGGTTGGTGACGCTGGCCAGCACCGAGATCGGAAACTTCACCTGCGGGAAGGCGTTGAACAGCTCGCCGATATTGAATCAGCGAAACTCGGCTGTCGTACAAGTCGTGGCCCTGGTACACCCCCTCGGCGTAGACGCCGCGGTTGACGCCGATCATCAGGTCGAACGGCAGTTTGAAGTCGGCGCAGCATTCCGCGAGCGTCCAGAACACGAAGTGGCTCAAGTCGGTCTGCCGCTCGGCATCGGCCTTTGCGCCCAATCGCCACACGGCCTCCAGCGCCGCGGCGGCCGGCGCCGCGGCAACCTTCGCCGGCGCGAAGTCGGGCGGCAGCGAAATCGCGCAGGCGCGGGCGCCGTGGGCGACGAAATGCTCGAACAACGCGGCGATCGCAGCTTTCAGCGTGGCCGCGTCGTGCACCGCGCTGCTCGTCGCCTTATCCAACCGGGCGCGTACCTCGCTCTGCGCCAAGTGGAACACCAGATCGTCGGTGCGCAAGCAGGGGACGTACACCGCCGTGTCGAAGCCGGTAAGCGGGTCGTCGAAGTCGTTGGTCAGAAACACAGCCGCCAATTTGCTGCGCTTCAGTACTTGTTCGGCCCAGTTCGGCCGGTTCATGGCCACGGCGGCCTGATCGTAGAGCGATTCCCAGTTGGCGCGGGTGATCGCGTCGGCCTTGAAGCCGAAGAAAACCTGGGCCATTTCCAGCAGCCAGCTCGACTGGATCGTGTTTTCGATCGTGCCCAAGTATTCGACCAGGCGACCGACCTTCTCCTTCGGGTCCAAGCCTGGCTCTTCGATCCGCGCACGCGGCATGCCGGCCGAATGGGCCAACTCGGTGTAGTAGTGATAGCCCAGAATGTCGGCCAAAGTCGTCGAAGCCGGCGCGTGAGGGTTGATGTGCGTGTGCGGATCGACCAGCTCGATGGCGTGCAAAGCGTCAAACAGGCGTGTACGAAGTTGTCCGGACATGGGGTGAAAAGCCGTGGAACGGGTGTCGGAAAAACACCCATCTTCCAGCAATCGGCGACCGTTGCAAGTAGCTCATTGAGGCGAAACGAGCGCGCCCGACAAATCCCCGAACCGTCCAATTGTGCCGGCAATGTTCCTTGCAAAGTGCCGGGAAAGGCGCTATGGCAGTTACGTCGTTAGTGGCGGCGCGGCCGATACAAGGGCCTGATAGTGCCGATGAGCCACAACCAGGTCGTTCGGCCGATCGATCCATAGCCCGATCACGCGCGACCGCAGGATGACTCCTTTTTCCAAACGCTCCGCAAACAACTCGTGCGTCAGACGGATGCGAGCACCGCTGCCCTCGGTCACAATTTCGCACCGCGAGGATTGCCCCTCTGCCGGCACGACTATTTCGACGTAGCTGAAGTCTGCTGACGCCAGCCGAAACAGGTGACACGGCGGCAAGAGGGAATCGTCCGTCGGCCGCGCGTGAGCAGGTGGCGGCGTCACGTTGACAAAATTGCCGGTCTCGGCATTCTCCAACTGAAGCACCTCGGCTGCGGGCAGGATGCTCCGCGCCGTCAACTGAGGGCGGGTATCCAACAGGCTGGTCTGGACAGAAGTCACGAGCTCGACCGTGGCAATCGCGCCGCGTGGGTTCTGCATTCCGGCGCGCCAATAGATTTGAACGCGGAAGGCGCGGTCGGCGGTCTCGGGGTACGTGGCAACCAGGTCGCCGCCACGGATGTAGGAATCGATGGTCGCCGCCGGCAACAATTGGTCCGGCAACTGGACGCCAAGCAAATCAAAACCCGCGAGCGGTTGCCCGTCAATGATTACTTTGCGCAGCCCATCGCTTGGCCGTAGCGGGTCGACCGCGGCCGATAAGCCCTCCCATTGTAGCCGCACCACGTTGCCGTCAGCGTGCCACAGGTGCGACTGCATGATCGTGGGCGGCCAGTCAAGGGCTCGATTTCCGGGGGCAAATCGATCGCGGACTCAACCGACGATCGAATGACCGAACAAAAAAACCCCGCCGCACGCGCGAGGCGAACGGCGGGGCCGGAACAGAGAAGAGGCCGGGTCGAAATGCGAGCGAGTATAAAGTTGAATAAGGCCTTTAGTCGCCCAAAGCAGCAGTTGCCCGAAGGCAAGCCGCAGCCACTCACACTTTTCGCCGAACCCTGGGCACACTACCCACTGTTCGTCTTTGATCTTAACACATCGATTTGCTGTGTCCATAGTTTGCGAACTATTTCGAGAAATATTTTTAGGACGGGGGATCCAGCCGACAGCCGACTACCATCCTCGGCGGCCAGCGATGCTGGGAGGTCGCGGCTCTGGCACCCGTTGCCCGCAGGGCTCGGCCACTTATAATCGCCCCAGCACGAATGATAACTGCTCCGGGGCAATCGCGGCCAAGGACGTGTCTAGTGTCGGATTACCTAACGCTTTGCGAGCAAGCAGCCCGGGCCGGAGGCCAGGCCCTGTTGAGCTGGATCGGGCGGGCCGGCGTGCGCGAGAAGGGGCCGTCCGACCTGGTCACCCAGGCCGATCTGGCTTCTCAGGAAGCCATCCGCGATGTGCTGCTGACCGCCTTTCCCCAGCATGGCTTCGTCAGCGAAGAGGGGGACGCGGGACAGGACATGTCCGCCGAATACTACTGGTGCGTTGACCCACTGGACGGCACGACCAATTACGTTCATCAGCTTCCGCACTACGCCGTTTCGGTGGCCTTGTTGCACAGCGGACAGCCGATCGTCGCGACGGTGCTCGACCCGGTACACGACGAGTGTTTTACTGCTCGGCGCGGCGGCAGCGCGCGGCTCAACGGCCGTTTGATTCGAACCAGTGACGTGCAGGACTTGTCGCAAGCTCTGGTGGCAGCCAGTTTTGCCGCCAAAGTTCAAACCGGCTCGCCCGAGATCGATCAATTCGTCGCTGCCGTGCTGCACTGCCAGGCCGTCCGGCGGACTGGCTCGGCGGCCTTGAATCTGTGTTATGTGGCCGCCGGCCGATTCGATGCGTTTTGGGCCTTGAGCACGCACGCCTGGGACGTGGCAGCCGGTGTACTGCTGGTGGAAGAGGCCGGCGGGGTGGTCTCGCGGCCGGACGGCGGACCGTTCGACGTACGGGTGCCGCATCCCCTGGCAAGCGCCACGCCAGCGTTGCATGCACAGTTCCAAAAACTGTTGCAAAATGCCGCGCCGCTGGGCTAAGTTCAAAGGGCGAGAGCGGCTGTGCGGGGGGCCAAAACATGGAGCCGGATCAAGCCGTGGGGTCCATGCTCGGCTGTGACGCGGGTGTTTTGGGTCAGAATAGCCGCCAGGCCCTGCCGGCACCGGCATTTGCTTGGTCCCGGCCAACAATCCGACTAGACTGAAAGCGAGGCCCCTTTCTCTTTTTCTCCTTTCTCAACCGTTCTGGCGCACCAGCGAGCCTAGGCCGGCAGTTCAAGGGCGTTTGGCCATGGGACAGCGACCGCGGCAATTTCGTTTTCTTGCGTTGACCTCGGCGGCCCTCGGGCTGCTGCTGGTGGCGCCAGGAATCTCATCGGCCCAAGAGCCGCCGGTGCCGGCCGACAAACCGCCCACCCAGCCGGCGCCGGAGCCCGCCGCGGCAAAGCCCGCCGCCGATCAAACCATTCCCGGCGAAGTTCTGCCGAAGGTCTACTACCTGAAAGACAAGGATGGCAATCTGCATCCCGTGCCGGGCTTCTCGCTCGAGCAGTTCATCGATCTGTACAAATTAAAGAACCAGCTCGGCCAGCAAAACCAGCAGCCGAATTTCAGCCTTCAGAATCTTACGCTCACCGGCGCGGCCGTCGGGCAGCACGTCGAGCTGGTCGCCGAGTATACGGTGGTCGTGCACCTCGAGGGTTGGGTGCGCGTGCCGTTGCGGCTCTCCGGCGGAATGCTGCGCCAGCAGGCCGACTACCAAGGCACCGGCGAGCACTTTCTGCATTTCGAGCCCGACGGCGACGGCTACGTCAGTTGGATTCGTGGCGAGCCGGGCAAGACGCACCGCGTGACGCTGCGACTGTTGGCGCAAGTGACGGCGATCGGCGCCGAATCGCATCTGCGATTGAGCGTGCCGCGCGCCGCCGTTTCGCACCTGCAATTGCAATTGCCGATGGAGCGTGCCGTGGCGCGGGTCTCCGAAGGCAGTACGCTCGAATCGGTGCAGCCGATCGAGAAGGGCAAGACGCAGCTGAAGATCGTCGGCACCGGCGGCGAGTTGGACGTCGCCTGGCACGCTGCCGACAGCCAGGTCGCGAGCTTGCCCGCCGTCTTGGAAGCCTCCGGCACGCAGTTGGTCCGCATCGACGGCCGCAGCATCAACACCGAGGCCAAATTGACGGTGCGCAGCTCAGGCGGAGACTTCGACCGCTTCCAAGTGCGGTTGCCGCCGGGCGCCGACTATGTCGAGACCGCACAGGCCGGCGCGTCGCTGGTGGCCGTCGAAACGAGCGCCGCCAAGGGCAAGATGTACGAAGTGAAGCTGGCCAAAAAAACCAACGGTCCCGTCGACGTCCGGCTTGTCACCGAGCGGGCACACGATCCCCAACAGACCGGCGAAACCTTGGAATTGGCTGGCTTCGAAGTGGCCGGAGCGGTGCGCCAATGGGGAACCGTCGGAGTGCAAGTCGAGGGCAATTGGCAGATCCTGTGGGGCCAGTCGAATCACGTTCGGCAGCCGGACGAACTTGCCGGACCGCTGCGCCGTGATGATCTGACCGCGGGATTCGAATACTCAGCCCAGCCTTATTCGCTCACCGCACGAATCACGCCCCAAAAAACCCGCGTCCGCGCCGAGGGTGAGTACGTGGTGTTAGTCGGCAGCGACGAGGCGCAACTTCGGGCCCGCCTGAAGTACACGATTCGCGGAGCCAAGGTCCGCTCGTTGGAAGTCGATCTGCCGGGCTGGGAAGTCGATTGGATTGGCCCGGCCAACCTGGTCAATGTCGACGCGGTGAATACCGGCGAGACCGGCCCGCTGGTCATCCCACTGCTGCAAGCCTCGAGTGGCGAATTGGAGCTCTCGTTCGAAGCCCGGCAGAAAATATCGCCCGAGACTGCCAGCGTGGTATTGGAAATGCCCCGCCCGCGCGGCGAAGCGGTGGCGAACGCCAATGTGGTGGTCGTTCCGGCCGACAACGTCGAGATCTTCATGCAGCCGGACGACACGAGCGGATTGGCGCCGCAACCGCTGCGACCTCAAATAAATGAACTGCCGGAGCGCCAGCAGGATCCGCTCTACTTTCGCACCACGGCGGCCGCGGCGAAGCTGGTCGCGTCGGTTAAGATCTACGAGCAATCCATTTCCACCGCGCTGTTCACACAGCTCGACGTCGACGAAGGCGTGACGCGCGTCGACCAGCGAATGACGTTTCAAATTGCCTATCAGCCGACCGATCATCTGGCCCTGAGCGTGCCGCGTTCCATTCGTCCGGACCGGTTGACTATCACCATGGATGGCCAACGGCTGGCGCCCACCGCGATCCGCGAGCGACCGGACCCGGACGGCTCCGACATCGTGCCGATGCGCGTTTCGTTGCCGGCGCCGCGGATCGGCCGTTGCGAGTTGCAGATCAGCTACGTGGCGCCGCACGAGAAACTATCGAGCGCTGCCAAGACGGTGATCGGCGTGCCGCTGGTGATTCCCGGCGAAGGACAATTGACGGACAACGAATTGCTGGTCGCACCCAAGACGGGGATCACGGCCAATTACCCGAAGGGACCGTGGACCGAGGACACGCGCGTGCGCCGCGGCGCGGCGCCGGCCGGGCTGGCGTTGACCGCCCCCCACGCTTTGTCCGAGGTCGCCCTGGCGCTCGGCTTCAAAGCGCGACAATCGGGGGACGCCACCACCGTCGAACAAGCCTGGATCCGCACGCGCCTGACCGATTCTCAGCGACAAGATCGCGCCGTGTATCGCTTGACCACCAACGGTCCCAGCGTGCGATTGTCGTTACCCCTAGGAGTCGACTTGGGCTCTGTCGAGCTCAAGATCGACAACCGCGCGGTCAAACCCGATTTGGACCTCCGCGGCGAATCGCGAGAGTTGGTGGTTGCGCTGAACGGCACCAGCCGCGGCGAACACCTGCTGGAGATTCGTTACCATTTCGCCGAACGGCCGGCGCCCGGCGGACTCTCGTTGGACGCGCCTCAAATCAAGAGCGTCAGTTGGGTCCGCCAGTTGTACTGGCAGTTGGTGCTGCCGGCCCACGAACACCTGCTGTCGGCGCCGCCGAACTTCACGCGCGAGTTCCGCTGGGCCTGGATGGGCTTGGGTTGGCGGCGGCAGCCCTCCTTGGATCAGCAGGAACTGGAGAGTTGGATCGGCGCAGTGCCGTCGGTCGACGGCGTTCACCCAGGCGGCGACACCGCGCAGCAATCCCAAAAAGCCCGCGCTGTCTCGACCAATCAATACCTGTTCAGCACCATGGGCGCTACCGAATCGCTGCCGTTATACACTCTGAGCCGGGCCCGGCTGGTTCTGGTCGCGTCGTTACCGCTTTTGGTGTGTGGGCTGTTGCTGATTTACTTCCCCGCTGCGCGCCATCCTGCGGCGCTGTTTGTCGTGGCGGTCCTCGTGGCAGCGGGCAGTTTGATCGATCCTGAATCGGCTGTGCTCCTGGCTCAGGCGTCGGCCCTGGGACTCGTGCTGGCGACGATGGCCGCCCTGCTGGCACGTATTTCGGCGCGCCCGTCTCGCCAACAACGCCGGTCCGCGGAAGCTCGCAGGCCATCGAGCGGAACGTGAGCGAGATCTATCAACGAGGATCCGGCAGCGGCGCCCTGGCTTCGACCGCCACCAATCCGCTCGTCCCGGCCACCGCCCCCGAGGGCGAATCATGAACGGCTGGCGAGTCTCGGCGACCTGGCTGATAGGCGCCGTGTTTTTGGTCGCCGGGCACGACCCATTGGCAATCGCCCAACAGCCCGCGGCTCCGCCCTCCACAGGGTTGCCACCCGCAGCGCTGCCGGCCGCGGTTGCGCCCGCCGACGTCCCGCCGGCCGACGTACCGTCGACTCCGAAATTCCGCCGCGTATACGCTCCGTTCGAGCAAATTCAGAAAGGCACTTGGACGCAGGGCTACCTGCCGATCGATGCGGAGCAATTCGAGCGGTTCATGGCGACGGTGAACGCCGCCGCGCTCGGCGCACCAGGCGCCGAACCGGCCCAAATCGATAGCGGCGAGTACACCGCGCAACTGGTAGGCGAAGATCTTCTGGTCGGCAGCGGCAATATTCAGTTGTCCCGCCTGTCCGACACTCCCGGAATGTTGCCAATGGAGCCGTGCAGCCTTGCTCTTGGGGCGGCCGCCTGGCAGGACCAGAACTCGAAGTCCGCGCTGCTGGGCACCGGCCCCGATGGCCGCCTGGCGGTGCTGGTGGAAGGTGCCCGCCTGCACTGCGATTGGTCGTTGCGCGGCCAGCGGACGGCGTCCGGTTCGGTGAGCTTTCATCTCGAGCTGCCCGGTTGCCCTATGAGCAGGCTTTCGCTCGACATGCCCTCGGGTTTGGAGGTCATCGCGGATCAAGGCATTGCCCTGAAGGCGGCCGGCGCCCTGCCGCAAACGTCGCGCTGGACGTTCGAGCTGGGCGGACACAACCGCCTCTCGCTGCGCATCATCTCCGAGGGAACAGGCTTCGCGCGGAGGCCGTTGACCTTATTACGACAGTCGCTGACCTATGGATTCTCGCCGCGCGGCATTAATGTCGAGGCGCAGCTGAAACTCGACATCCATGGCGAACCACTGCAACGCATCGCCGTAGACCTCGATCCTTCTCTTCGCCTGGTCGCGGCGCGGTACGGAGAGTTGCAAGTGCCCTGGTCGGCCACCGCGAACGTCGAGACGCGCATGTCGCACGTCGTGCTGCAACTGCCCGAGCCGATCGTCGGCACCGGCCGCGTGTTGCAGCTTTCGGCGCTGGCGCCGCTGTCCGCCGATAGTCACTGGCGCTTGCCGAGTTTGCAGCCACAGGGCATGTCGTGGCAGGAAGGGACAGCGACGCTGCTGATTCCCAACCCGCTCGTGCTGGATCAGCTCACGCTTGAAGGTTGCCGCCAATCTCGAACCACGGCTTTGCCGGCGCCGGCCAGCGGAGAATCGATCGAGATCCAATATTACCGTCCGGGGGCGTCCATCGTCGCATTTCTGACGCAACCACGCGAGCAGCTGAAAGTCGGCAGCGGCACGCAGGTCGAAGTCGGGGCCAACGAGATCACGAGCCGGTCGATCGTCGAGCTGACCCTTGCCCGCGGCGAGCGCCGCGAGATTCTTTGCGACGTCAACAACGGCTGGACGATCGATGGGGTCGAGAGTTTAGGACCGATTCAGGTTGCCGAGTGGGGACTCGAAGACCAACCGTCGCAGCCGACTCAATTGCGGATTCGCCTCAATACGGCTGTCTCGGCTGCCAATCCCGCGCGGCTCTCGCTGCGCGGGCATCGGCCGCTGCCCTCGGCGAGCCCGTTCGAAGCGCGGCAGCTCGAGATGCTCGGGTTCGACGGGTGGCAGCGGGGTGTGCGGCTGATTAGCGTGCACGGCGCGGACGGCTTTGAGCTGAGCTTGCCCGGCTTGACGGATCTCAATCGTATCGACCCGCTGAAGTTGAGCCCGGCGGAATTGCAACTCTTCGGCCAGCCGCCCGGCGGATTGTTGTTTTCCGAAGACGCGGCTTTCGCGCAAACGAGCGTCACGCTGGCCCGCCGCAAGCCGAGTTATACCGCCGACATTCGCGTCGACGCCGTTGTGCAAAAGCAAGTGCTGACCGAAACCTACACGATTCAATGCACGCCCGAAGCGGCGCGCCTCGAACGGCTGTTGGTGCGCATGTCGCAAACGCGAGACGTGCCCTTGGAGTGGAATCTGGCCGGCGGGAATTCGGGCCAGTTTTCGCGCGCAAGATCTCGGCCGGCGAACAGGCTCAAGTGGGCTTGTCGCCAGGTGGTGAAGCGTGGGAGATCAGCCTGCGCCTGGCGCGACCCGGCCCGTTCGAATTGCGCGCGGTGCGCACGACGACATTGCGAGGGGAAACCGACTTGGCGCTGGCTTCGGTCGCCGAGGCCGCTACGCAACGCGGAACGCTGACCCTGCGGGCCTTGGGCGATTCGGGCGTGACCATCAAGAATCGTAAGCTCGCCTCCGTGCCCGCCGAACTGTTGGACGCCGATCGATATCAAACCGCGCGGGCCACTTATCACTATCGGCCGGGTCGTGATGATCTAGGTGCCGAGCCCGCTGTCAGTATCGCGCCGGCCGTCGCCGCCGAGAGCGAATCGGGCGCTTGGGCGTGGAGCAGTCGGCTGGATTCGCGTTATGCCGCCTCGGGCCTGGCGGCGCACTGGGCGATCGTGCGAATCCAAACTGCCGGCAAGCAGCAAGTTCGCGTGACCTTGCCCGGCGGCGCAAAAATTCAGGCCGCATGGATCGACGAGCAGAAGCTGCCGCTGGATTTGACCGCGACCGACGAAAACGGTTCAGCCGCAGACGGATTCGTCGTCGATCTGCCGCCGGGCCGCGGTTTCGCCACATTGTCGATCTATTTCTCCACACCTGAGGGCTTGCCTCGACTGGCAACCGCGAGCGAGCCCCCCTTTCCAAAAATCGACATTCCGGTCATGGCGCGGCAATGGTCGGTTTGGTTGCCGCCCGGTTACGTGGCGCTCGAAGCTGACGGCCAGTTTCCCATCGAATCGATGACGCCGCTTTCGTGGATGCAACGGCTCTTCGGCCGTTTGAGCCGAGTCGCGCCATCAACAAGGTTCAATCCACTGGCCGCAAACGATTGGCGAGAACTGGTCGCCGGCGAGTCGGAAGCGGATCTGGCTCGCAAAGCCGCTGCACAAGTGGCCCATGACCTCGGGGCTTTCATGGCCGAACACCTCACGGGCGACGGCGAAAGCGAACTGACTTGGGGCCAACTGCTGGCGTTGTGTAGCGACACCGCGTCGAAAGCAGGGCGAACACTGCTGGTCGATAGCGAGAGCCTTGCCTGGTCAGGCATGGTCCCGCAAACTCGCGTGCGATTTCAACCCGGCGAGACCCCCCTGGAACGCGGCGTCGCGCTTCTCAAGCAAGCCAATCTCGTGGCGATTGGCCAGCCGAACGTGGTCGCCCTGACCACCACGTCGACGGCCGCCTCGTATGCCAGGCAGCTTGCTCCTGGCGCGCACGGCCCGATGGTTTCGTTGAGTCCGGGCCCGCTGTGGGAAGAATTCGAGCGCGCGGCTCAGCCTGGCGATTGGTCAAACCTCGACTCAGTCGCGGTCTGGCGTGCGGCGCCCCAGCGCGGCGTGGCTCCTTGGTCGTTGCCTGTGACGGCCAGCGCAAACGCCGCCGAGCCAGGGGCCTGGAACGCGTATATGCTGCAGCTTTCGCCATCGGGTTCGCCTTGCGTTCCGATCGTGCACCGCTCGGCAATGGACTCCTTGGCGTGGGCCGTGTTCCTGGCCGTGGTGGCAATCGGGCTGTCGAGTCCGAAGCGATACGCGATTTGCTTGATCGTGTTTTGTTCCCTGGCCGCCGGAATGTCGCTGCTGCTGGGTGCCGCACTCGCGCCGCTGGCAAGCGCGGCATTTCTGGGGGGCTTGTTGTGTCTGGCCTTGCGGATGACCCGTTTCCCCCGACCGCCGTCCCAACCCATCGAACATCCGCGCAGCTCGCGGGCGCGTATTGGGCTGGCACACCCGGCCGCAACATTGCTCTTGATCGGGGCCATTTTGAGCCTGCGCGCGCGCTGCTGGCGGCGCCGCCAAACTCGCCAGGTCCGACTCCGGCCGGGCCGGGCGCCGCTGCTGCGCTCGATGCGAATCCGCCGGCCGACTCGCCGCAGCCCGCCAGCGCGGGAGCCGGGGCGGCTGAAGCGCCGACGAAGCGCCGGCCGGCGCTGCGCCGATCCATCAAGTGTTCGTGCCCGTCGACTCGCAGCAGAATATGGTCGGTGGAAAATACTACATTCCCGAGCAGCTCTTCAATCAACTGCTTCGCCAGGCCGCCATCGCCAGCGGGCAGCCCAACGGCTACCTCATCACGCGGGCCGTGTACCAAGGGGCCCTGTCGCGCGATCCTGGGACCAAGCAACTTGGTTTGACGAAATTGAAGGTCAGTTTGGATCTGCGCGTGTTTCAATCGAACGTTTCCATCGCGCTGCCATTCCCGCGCGAAGCAGCGGCCAATCCGATCGTCGGGGCACGGTTGGAGGGCAAAACCATCCCGGTTGAATGGAATGCGGCGGGCGATGAACTGAATCTCGGCAGGCTGGCCGCGGAACGGTATCGGCTGGAGCTCGATTTGCAGCCGCCGCTGCAAACGAATGTGACCGCCGCAAGCTTTGACTTGGCAATCACACCGTTGGCAAACGCGTCGCTTGAGCTGGCGATACCCGCCGATGCCCCGGCCATCGAATTGCCGACAGCCGAAGGACAGATTCGTATTCAAAAGGACCGCGGGCTACTGCTGGCCCAGCTCGGAGCGTGCAACCGACTGGCGGTGCGCTGGCCGGTGGGAATCGGTATGGAAGCGGCCGCGGCGAACCTGGAAGTGGAGGAGTTGATTTGGGTCCGCGTTCGACCCGGCGCGACCGTGCTCGACGCGCGGTTTAAATACCGCGTGCTGGAGGGCCGCGTGCGTCAAATTCGCCTGCTGACCGATCCGCGGCTGCGGCTGCTGCCTTCGGTCACCGCGCAACCTTTATTCACCGCACATACGATCCCCGGCGATCCGCAGAAGATCGACCTCGAGCTATCGCGGGCCGTGTCGGACCAGGTGGTAATCGACCTGTCATTTCTGCTGACGGGCACATCGGGCGTCGGCAATCTCCAATTGCCGCGATTGGAATCGACCGGCGCCCGCGCCACCAAGCGTTTGCTGGCTGCCTCGATCGATCCGGCGCTGCAGTACAAGGAATTGCCGGGAGAAGACTCTAAACCCATGGCCGTCGCCGACTTCATGGCCGCCTGGGGCGCCGTCGAGGCGCGACCGCAAGCCGCCTATAGCATTCCTCGCGGCGAGGCGATGTGGGTATTGGCCACGCAGCCTGGCGAACCACATACCACGGTCGAACAGTCGTTGGCCGTCAGCCTCGGCCGAGGATCGGCGCTGGTGCAGTTTGAAGCCGCCCTGACAGTCGCCGGCGGCTACTTGTTCCAACTCGGCATGAAAGGGCCGACGGGCCTGGCGGTCGAGCGGGTCTCGGTTTTGGAAGACGACGTCGAGCGCGTAGCGCGCTGGTCCGTCGATGAGGATGGCCGCATCACGGTGTTTTTGACAACGCCAATCACGGGGAAGCAGGTGTTGAAGATGCGCGGCCGCGTTGACTTGACCAGGCCGGATGCCACGGCCGTTCCGAAACTGGATTTCGCTGGTGGCCAAATCAAGCGCAAGGAGTGGCGGCTGTATCGTCAAGCTGCCGTATTGGTCGAAGTTGACAAGAATCCCCGCGTTGCCGCGGTCGACCCGCCCAATGCGGCGACGCCGGACGGTTTTGGAGCTCTGCTCGGTTGCTACCAAAGTGACGATGCGCAGGCCAACATCAAAGCCACGATCACGCCCAACGTCTCGGAGTCGCGGGCCGTGATGGTGACAACGCTCGAACGAGACGCAGATCGTTGGATGGCGGAACTGGCCTGTCACGTCGAGGTGACCGAGGGGTTGGTTGACGCATTGCAGTTCGAAATACCTCCGCAGTGGCTGGAACCGTTTCGGGTCGATCCTCCCACGCCTTTCAAGATCGTGCCTGTTCCCGGTGAAGCGCGACGGCAGTTGATGGTGTACCCGCAACGGCCCATCCAAGACAAATATCAATTGAAGATCCGCGGACGCGTGGTGCCCGCGTCCAGCGACCGACTGCGCGTGCCCGACATCCTGTTACAACGAACCCAGCAGGTCGAGCGTTACGTTGTTCTGCCGGAGCGTTTGGATTTGCAACAGGTCAGTTGGGAAACCGTCGGTCTCTCTCGGGCCCAGCTGCCGGCGGAGTTCGTCGCGCCCGGTCACGCGACTCCATCGCCTCACGTCTATCAGGTGGCCAGCGAGCGGTTTCAAGCCTCGCTCAAGGGAGTGCAGCGCGCTGCCGCGGAGGCTCAAGTCGGCCTGGCCGATTTCCATGTGGTCTGGCAGCCTGATGGCAATTGTCAAGGTGTTGCGACGTTTGACCTCGAACCCCGCGGCGCCACCCACTGCGTGCTTGAGCTACCCTCCCATTGCCAGCTGGTGCATGTCTCCGTGGAGAACTTGTCCGCACAAATCACCCCGCTGGCCGCCAATCGCTGGCGTCTAAGCCTGGGACCGCCGGAACTGCCCGAACGCGTGGAGGTGATCTACAGCGGTCCGCTTTCCGGATCGCCGAGTCGAAGGCATTTTGAGGCGCCGCGGCTGGTTGATCTTGCGGTCGCGCAGACGTTGTGGACGATCTACGGGCCGCCACAATTCGCGCCCGGCCAGACGCGCCAATCCGGGCAAGCCGTGAGTGCCGCGCGACAAGAAGTCGTGCGGCTCAAGAACGTGGCCGCGCTGATGCAATTGCCGGCCGAAATCACCGGCGAGCATCTCCCGGAGGAAATCGCGCGTTGGTATCGCCCCTGGAAACAGCGCTACGCGGCGTCGCGCGCGGCGCTCGACGGAGAACTGACCGCGGCGGGAGCCAGCGGCGCGGCATTCGAAGAAGCGTCGCAAGCGCACGACCTTGACCAAAAAGTCGCGGCCGTCGACGCGCGGCTCGGCGCGCCCATTACCGCCACAAGGCAAGCTTCATGGGCCGACGCGGCATCTGAATTTCTTGCCACTAGCCATGCCGCTCGGGTGCCAGTGCGCTACATGGCCAGCGGGCCCCTGTATGGTATCGAACTGGACTATCGGTCGGCGGCGTCAACTTCTTGGGGCGCTCGCTGGGTCGCCGGACTGGCGCTTCTCGCGCTGGGCGCCGCGGCTGCTGTCGTGTTGCGAGGCCGTCCCCTGCCGCAGGTTGCGCCATGGCTAGTCGTTGGCTGCGTCGGCTTCGCCTGGTGGCTATTTTTGGCGCCGAGCGCTGTCGGATTTTTGATGCTGTTGATTGCCGGATGGATCGGGCTCGGCGGCCGCCGCCAAGGGCAGCCCCGTTTGTCGGCGAGGTAGCGCGGTCGGGAAAGCGCGATGTTCGGGCCGAAATTCCGAGCTACCGCAATCCGGAATAATAGTGCGAGTAGTAAAATCGCACTGAGCCAGGACGCGACTTCGGATCTTGCCAGTTCAGATCCGGCCGTTTTGGTTCGTTCAGTTGACCGCCCCGCGGATCGCGAGGCTGTTGCTGCTGCAGCTTCTGCAAGGCGATCGATTGTCGCATCAACGCCTCGCGATCGTCGATTAACGGTCGAACCAGGGTTTGATAGTTCGACAGACCGTTCTGCGTGACGCCGAGATTCAAATAAGGGCTGACCGGCGGGGCGACATAGTAACCCGAATCGTACCCGTTCAGGTTCTGGGCCCACGCCGGGGACGCTATGT
The DNA here is from genome assembly GCA_963801675.1 of uncultured Planctomycetia bacterium. Taxonomy (GTDB): domain Bacteria; phylum Planctomycetota; class Planctomycetia; order Pirellulales; family PALSA-1355; genus PALSA-1355. The sequence goes on along the minus strand of CAWDFN010000001.1, from coordinate 2,878,791 downwards.
GAAGCCAGATCCCGCCGCAGGCAATTGCGGTGATTGCGAAAAATTTGTACATCGTCGTATTCTCCTCAATCGAGTGTCACAAGGTCCGCGCCATTCGCGCACGGTGGTATTTAGAAACCGGAGCCGATGCCGCTGAGGCCTTGGGGGAAGCGGTTGATGGTTTGGATGGCTTGCACGGCTAGCAGGGTGAAGCCGAAGATGCGTTCGACCGGGGCGATCATCTGGTTCAGCGCGGCGTCGACGGCGATCAGCTTGTTTTCGGCCACGAAGATCCGGTCGCCGGGCAAGACCTGATAGTTCGTGGCGGTGGCGGCGCCGGCGGTGATCTCGGACCAGCTGACCGGCAGGATCACGTCGCAGCCGGAGCCGCTGGGGGCCGGCCGGGCGATCCAGATGTTCTTGCTCGACAGGCGGCTCAGGCCGTTGATCTGCGCGATCGCGTCCAGCACCGTCTCGTTGCCCGTCACCGGCAGCCGGGCCACCGCGTCGCCCGAGCCGGCGCCTTGCGTGATCACGTAATACACCTTGCTGTTGTAGGCGAACACCGAAATCGAGATCTGCGGATGGTCCAGGAAGGTGGCCAGGTGCTCCTCGATGGCGGCCTTGGCTTCTTCCATGGTCATGCCGGCCACATAGACCAGGCCGTAGGTGCCCAGGTTGACGGTGCCGTCGGGCGAGACCAGGTGCTCGCCGGTGATCGGCTGCATGCCGGTGGATTGGGCCAAGGTCAGCGAGACTTCCGGTTCGCGGATCTGCTCGTGCAGCACGTTGAACACCGCCACCGTGGCTTCGTCGGTGGTCAGGCCGCCGACTTTGACTTTGCCGTAACGGGGGCCCAGGTCGATGAAGCCGGCCGGATCGACGAAGAAGCCCCGCGCGCGGATGTCGACTTCGCGTGGTTCGACCACGATTTGCAGCTCGTCTCCCCCCTGGATGTGATAGGGGGGCTTGGGGACGACCCGCACGGCCTCGATGAACAGGATGTCGGGCGGTTCGATGGTATACGGGGGCAGCGAGCTTTTATCCATCTCGGTGGGGACGCACTCGCCGATGGGGGGCGAGGTTTGCGGACCCACCAGCCGCGGCTCGGGCCGGTTCATCATGGAGCGACAGCCCCCGCCGCCAGCCAGGGCCAGCAGGCACCACGCACACAGCACAGACCGCTTGACGAGCGACGAGGGCATGGTCGGCGTTGAGTTCCTTCTCTCACGAGCGTGGCGGCGAGTGGTTGCGTCGAGGCGCGTAGCGCCCCACCTACGAACCTCCCGACCGGCACAGCCGTACTAATCGGCAAACTCCCCCACACACTTTGCCCCTTGTCACCACCAAGCCCTAAAATTCTCACAAAACCCACCAAATTAAAACCACAACAATACCCAGACAACCAAAGACACCCATTTTAACACACTTGAATTCACCGCGCGATTTGCCGAGCTTGCGCGGTTGCGTTGGAAAGTCGAGCGGCGCTATGTGCTCGTGGGGCCAGCCTTTTCGTTGACAGCGCCTGCGATCCAAGTAGGATAAGACTTATCTCCACATCCGCCTCGAGGCGAGTCGATTGGGGGCGCCTGGATGCCAATCTCGCCACTTTGAGGTACTCGTTCGCGGCGATTTCCGTCCGCGGCATTTTAATTGAGCATGCTGTGGCAGGCTAAAGCTGATTGATCTGCCCTGAATCCGCAGCTGATTACCCGTTCACGCACACTTTTGGACTTGTGAGACATGAGACATCTGAACGTCAAGCTGGCACTGTGGCTCGTTGGGATCACCCTGGTGCTTGTCGTGGGCGTGCACTTATTGCACGGTTATCAGCTTGATCGGAACGCCGATATCCTGCGCGTCCAAGCCGAGCAAGCGCAGCAGAGCGGCAATACCAAAGAGGCAGTCAAGCAGTACAACCAATATTTGAAGTATCGCGATGATCCGAAGGGCTACTCGGCATTGGCTTCGTTGGTGGTGACGTCGGCCCAAGACGCGGAGGCAACGCGCCAGGACAAGATCCGAGCGTACAACATCTTGGAAGAGGCCATTCGCCGTCACCCGGACCTGGTCGACGTGCGACGCCGGCTCATCGACTACACCATGAAGATGCATCGCTGGTCGGAGACTTTGGAGCATATTCAATTGCTGTCCGAATCGGGGAACAAGACACCGGACTTGGACCTCAAGGCGGCGCAGTGCTACATGGGCAGTGGTGAGGAAAACAGCGCGATCAACAAACTCTACGAAATCGTGGGATTTGATGAAAAGGCAGCGCAATTCACGCCGGATCCTCCAGGCGCAAAGGAGGTCGAGGCGTTTGAAATGCTGGCTCAAGTGTTGCGCCGAAAAACCGGCGACATGGATCGAGCCGACGCGGTCATGGCGCAGCTGGTGGCCTTGAATCCCGATTCGGCCAAGGCGAGCCTCGCGCGGGCGAATTATTTGGGCTCCACGGAGCGGCCCAAAGACGCGAAGGCGGAATTCGAGCGCGCCTTCGAGCTGGGTCCCGACGATACGGACGTGCTGGTTGCCGTGGCTTCGCAGGCGACGATCGACCGCGAATTTGAGACGGCGCAAAAGCTTTTGGACAAGGCCGCGGAGAAGAACCCCGAGCGGGCAGACGTGTACATTCGCCTGGCCCAACTTGCCTATTCGATGGGCGATGGCAAGCTGGCCACCGAACATTTGGAGCACGGAGTCGAACGGGCCTCGGAACCGCAAAATATCTTCCCGATGCTGTTGGAATTTCAATTCCAAGGCGGCGATTTGGACGCTGCTCGATCCACGTTCAAGCGAATGCAGGATCGCGAGACCTACCCGCCGGAGTTTCTTCGTTTTGCCAATGCGCGAATCCAATTCTCGGACGGCAATTTCTGGGAAGCCAGCCGCGAACTTGAGGCGGTTCGTCCGGCGATGGCCCGCTCCGCCTACGCCAACTATTTGCAACAGCTCGATCTGTTGCTGGCGCGGTGCTACGAGACGCTGGGAATGCACGACCGTCAGTTGGAGGTGTCTCGCCGAGTCCTGCAGTCGTATCCCGCGCAGGTGGCCGCCCGGTTGAGCGAGGCTACCGCGCTACAGAACTTGGGCCGGCACGACGAATCGTCGACCGACGTGCAATTGCTGGTGGCGAATGTTCGAAATTTTCCATTTATGGCAGGCGACGTCTTGCAGTTGCTGACAAACTCCATGATGCGAAAGCCGCCCGAGCAGCGCGACTGGACCGAGGTCGAGAAGATCGCGGCAATGGTCTACGAGGATCCGGCGCGGAAACCATTGGACAACGAGTTGCTGAAAGCCGACTTGCTGATGCTGCAGGACCGACGGGACAAGGCGCAGAGTGTTTTGGCCGGCGCACGAAAGAAGTTTCCCAAGGAATTGGCGGTATGGACCGCGCTCATTCGGTTGTTCCAACGGGACGATAAAGCGGACAGCATCGATAAGGTCGGCAGGGCGCTGACTGCCGCTGAAAAAGAGCTCGGACCCATCCTGCCGTTGCGTCTCGAGCGTGTCCGGCTGGCGATGCGTCAGGGCGGAGACCAAATGGTCGAAACCCTTGCGAAGCTGGAAAAGGACGGCGAGAAGTTCGAAGAACCGCAGCGCATCGCCCTGATGTCTCAACTGGGCCTCGGATATCTGCAGGCCCGCGACTACGAGGGAACCAAGCGGTGCTGGAAATATATCGCCGAAAAAGATCCGAAAAATGCCCAAATTCGCCAAATCCTGTTCGAGTTGGCGATCGATTTCAAGGACGATGCCGGCGTGCGCGACATGTTAAAGGATATTCACGATTCGCGCAACTGGGGACCGCAAAGCCCGCTCTATAAATATTGCGCGGCCACGGCCCTGGTACGGCCGCTAATCATGAGCAATATCAAGTCGCTGTCCGCCGCCGACAAGAAGTCGGTCGAAGAGGCTCATCGACTGGTCGACGAGGCGATCGCGATCCGCGGTGAGTGGAGCCAACTGTGGAGGGTCCGGGCCGAGATCGACCAGCTCGAGGGAAACGTCGACGGCGCGATCACCAATTACAAGCGCGCTTGAATTCAGCCAATCGGGGCAAACGGTTGTTGCCCGTCGGCTGGTGCAATTGCTGTGCTTGCGGCGTCGGTTTGCCGAGGCCAACGAAGCTTTGAAGTACGTCGGACAGATGAAATCCTCGGATCAGATTCACAAGATGGCTCAGCGAATCAAGGTTGAGGAAGGCGAAACCGGCGAAGCTCTGGAAATGGCCGAGAAGGATGCCGCGGAAGAGCCGACGAACCCGGCCAACCACATTTGGTTGGGTCAGGTGCTGGAACAGGTGGGGCGAACCGAGGATGCCGAGAAGGCGTTTCGCCAGGCGACCGTCGTGGGGGCCGGCTTACCGCAGACGTGGGATATCTTGGTGCGGCACTTGATAGCCAACAAGAAACCGGCGGAGGCCGTCGCGGCGATCCGTGAGGCGGCCGAGCCGTTGGCGAAGAATCCGGTGGCGCTGGCCGTCCTCTATGAGACCGTGTCCGATCGTGCCCAAGCCGAGCACTACTATCAGGAGGCCCTCAGCGAGCATCCTGACGATCCGAACGTGATCCATCGATTCGTCGAGTTTTACTTCAAGAGTGCCCGAGGCAATCCGACCGACGTTTACATGGCGCAAATCAAGAAGGCCGAGCCTTTGCTGGAACAAATCGTCAAGCGATTCGGCGGCTCGACCAACGAGGCTGAGTTGAAGGAAGCCGGCTGGGCCCGGCGCGCAGGCGGAGATCGCCGCATCGGCCGGCGACTACGACCATGTCATGCTCGCCACCAAGATCATCGAGCAGAACGCTCGGGGTGGGAAGCTTGCGGACGACGACATCGTGGCAATCGTCTCGATGCTGGCCAATCGGAACGAACCTGATTCGCGTGCCAAGTGTGTTCAGCTGCTCGAACAATTGCAAAAGCAGCGTCAATTGACGCCGCGCGAACAAATGGCTTTGGGTCAACTCTATGAGCGCTCGGGCAAATGGCCCCAGGCCAAAGAGTTAATGGTCAGCGCACTGACACGTCAGGGGAATGATCCGACGACCCTGACCTCTTTTTGCCAGACGTTGGTGCGCCGTGACGAACTTGAGGACGCAGCGCGCTGGCTCGACAAGCTGGACGAACTGCTGAAGAAGGCATCGCTGCAGGTGGCCGAGACATACAAGCCGGCGTCTCGCGAAGCGAGGGCCCGCTTGCTGATCAAAACCGGCCAAAAAGAGCAGGCAGTCCAGGTGATCGAATCGCTCGTGCCGCGTCCTCTTCCACCCGGTCAGCTCAGCCGCCTGAGAGACGTTTCCTATCTATTGGAAGAACTCGGGCAATACGAGGCGGCCGAAAAGCTGCTTCTCGAGTACATGACGCAGGACTCTCGCGGAACGATTGCCATGGCGGCCTTCCTGGGGCGGCGCGGAGAAATGGAAAAGGCTTTGTACTTGTTAAGCGAAGCCCGCAAGAATCAGACCGTTTCCGAGATCCTCCCCTGCGCGTTGGAAGCCATGCGAAATCACCCGGATCAGGCGACGCCCGAACGCTTCCGCATGCTGGAAGAATGGGCCAACGCCGGGTTGCAAAACGAATCGAACACGCAGCAAATCAAGCTGTTGATTGCGGAAATGCTCGACATGCAAGGAAAATATCCGGACCTCATCAAGGTCTATCGCGAGCTCTTGGCCGACAAGGACGCGACCCCCTATCAGAAGGCGATCACGAACAACAACCTGGCATTCGTGCTGGCCTTGAACAAGGAAACCAGCGCCGAAGCCGAGAAACTGATCAGCGAAGCGATTCAAGTGATGGGGCCGACTTCGGATTTGCTCGACACGCGGGCTTTGGCCTATCTGGGCCAAGGCAAGGTCAAGCAAGCCCTGGCCGACTTGCATTCGGCCGCGACCGACTCTCCGTCGGTGGCCAAATACTTCCACCTCGCTCAAGCCGAAAAACAAGCCAATAACATCGAGGCCGCTCGCGCGGCGCTGGCCCAAGCACAGAAGCTCGGCGTCGACTTGAATAAGCTCACGCCATTGGAGCGGAAGGGCTACGTAAAGATCGTCGACGAATTGAAATAGCTTGATGTAGTGCGTTTCGAAGGACCGAGTCACTAGCGAACGGATTCTGTATGGACACGGATGCTCTCGACGTTTGGCGACATTGTTTTCAGCAGTGGCCCGCCGAGCTCGAGCGACGCGGAGTGCTGGTTGCGTCATTTGGCGAGCAAATCGTTTTTGACGGGTTTGCCGCCAGCGATCGCATGCTTCTTTTGGAACGTCGGACCCCCGATACCGTGGGCGGCCGGATGGTGCTGATTCCCTACGGAAACATTCAGGCCGTCAAGATCGTCGACGTCGTAAAGATCAAGGCCTTTCACTCGCTGGGCTTCACGGCCCCGCCGCCACGGAAATAACCCGCTCGCCTCGGTGCCTCTCGATCCCTGGACGTGCCCCAGGCCGGTCGCTAGTATGGCTTCCATGCCCCCGTTGCGCGACGTTGTCGTGCCGAATTGTCGAGCTGCAACGCGGCGCGAGTGCGACCAGCGGTGCTTCGCGCGAGGAGATTCCAAGTGACTGACGTGCCCCCCATTTCCGATGTCCTCGCAACGCACGCGACGATGGAGAGCGTGTCGACCACGGGTCTCAAGCCATCGCAGTCCAGCTATGTGAATTATTGCAGCGTGACCGCCACGCCCGAGGAGGTCATCATCGACTTCGCCCTTGAATTCGAGCCATCCGGCGGCACGCAAGCGAACCCCTTGAAGATCCCGCAGCGCATCACGCTCGGCTTGTACACGGCCCGACGCATGCTCGAGGCATTGCAACTGACGATCGAACGATTTGAGGCGAATTTTGGCACGCTCGAAACCGAAGTGGATAAACGCCTGGTCAATCGGACAAAATAACGCGCGCAGGGCCGTTGCCACCGACAACCTCGACGCCCCGTGGACCGTCATCGAATCCCTTCCATGAATCCTTCGCTTCGTTTGTCGATGGGCGTCGACCGTTTGGATGAGTCGTTGGGCGGAGGACTGATTGCCGGCGCGCTGACCGTCATCGTTGGAGCCAGTGGCATCGGCAAGACGCAATTGGGAATGCAGTTCCTCGACGCCGGGCGCGGGCAGGAGGGCCGCGCCGGAATCATCTTCGACATGAGCACGCGAATCGATTCGCAAGGTCATGCCGCGTACGCCGATCGAATGTTCGACTGGCCCATTCGAGATCACGGGTGTGAGCGATTTTCGGCAGACCGATTTTTCGACGCCGACCGAATCTGCGGCGACTACCTGCACGTCTTCGACCAACGTGGCCGAGGCGTCACGCGGCGTGATATGGACTTCGACGCCTGGCACGATTGGCAGGCCGAACTGGCCGCCCATCTCGAACGAACGATCGATTTTTTCTACGGAAACTTCGTGCGCGGCGCTCGCCGTGCCGTGATCGACGGCATCGAGCCGGTCGAGCGTCAAAGCGAATCCATCCAACTTGAGCTCTTCGAGTACGTTTATCAACAGGTTTTGCGAAAAGAGTCCGCGTGGGTTGCCCGCGATCTGTTCCGGCAATCGTATCGGGCCCACGCCGAAACCATTGAGCGGCATGCGTACGATCATCGCCAGGTGGGGGCGGTGCTGCTGCTGACGGCGCACGAATCGATGCTCGAACCGATGATCGAGCGACCGCTGGCCGACGGCGACTTGCTGGCCGCGGCCAACACGCTCATCTACATGGGCAAGATACGCGACGGCGACAAACTCGCGCGCGGCTTGTTCATCGCCAAGCATCGCGGCAGCGCATGCTCGGACGAAATCCTTCGCTACACGATCGGCGAGCGCGGAATCTGCATGGCGGATTGAACGCCGACGCGGCGTACTTCGATCCTATCCGCGGGCTTGCAGCATGCGGGCCTGCGCCATCGCGTCTTCGGCTTCGGGAATCTTGCCGGCGCGTTGAAAGGTCACGCTCATGGCGGTAAAGCTGAAGGGCTCGTTCGGTTCGAGTTCGCAGACTTTCAGCCCGTGACGAATGGCTTCGTTGTGCCGCTTGAGCCTTCCATAGATGACCGCCAGGGCCGAGTGGGCCAGCGCGTATTGGGGGTCTTGGCCGACCAGCCGCTCCAGCACGACGGCCGCCTCCTCCAGTTTGCCGCCGTCCTTGAGTTGCTCGGCCTCGCTATACAGCTCTTCGTTGGTGGACATTCGAACTCCCGTAAACAGCAGCCGTGGTGAATCGCGAGGCATCGTGGCGGCGTGATTTCCCAATGCAGGCAAATTCTACCAAGTTTGGCCCTCTTCCGCTTCGGCCGGATTTTGGGAAGACTTTGCGGCCTCCTCGGCCGTTGCGAGAGTGCTGGCGCCGGTTTCTCGCGGCCTGCGGCGACCCGTCGCAGCCACCGGGCGGCACAGGCCATAAAGCCGTCAAATGCGGTATTTTGTGTTGGACTGGTGCTGGCGGAAATACCGATAAACAGTGGTAGAGCGCGTTTCGCTTTCGCACGAAAGACCCACGCAAACGCGTCGCTCGCCATGCCCGCGCGAGGTCCCCCCAGGGACAAAGCCACCATGGTAGTCGGGCCGATCCCCGCCTCGGAGAATCTGACTGTGAATATCCATCCACAGGCTCTCGTCAGTCCGCAAGCACAGCTCGGTCATGGCGTCACGGTGGGTCCCTTCTGCATCATCGAACCGGACGTCGTGCTGGGCGACACATTGCACGCTGGCCAGTCGCGTGGTTATCAAGAGCGGCACAACGCTGGGCGAGCACAATACGATCTACGAAGGCGCCGTCGTGGGCGGTTATCCGCAACATACGCGCATGCCCGAGCGACTCGGACGCGTTACCGTCGGGTCGCACAACGCGATTCGCGAAAACTGCACGATCCACCGCGCCTTGAACGAAGGCGGGACGACCACTGTCGGCGATCACAACCTGCTGATGGTCGCTGCCCACGTGGCGCATGATTGCACGATCGGCGACTACACGGTGATTGCCAACAACGTGCTGCTGGGCGGATTTGTGACGGTTGCCGACCGGGCCTTTGTTTCCGGCGCCGTGGGCGTCCACCAATTCTGCCGCATCGGCCGCCTGGCGATGATCGGCGGCTGCGCTCGCGTGGTGCAGGACGTGCCTCCGTACGTCATGGTCGACGGCCACAGCGGGCTGATCGTCGGGCTGAACCTGGTGGGCCTGCGCCGAAACGGCTACGGCTCGGAGGACATCGCCCATCTGAAGGTCGCCTACCGGCTGATCTATCGCCGCGGGTTGCGCTGGGTCGAGGTGCTCGAGCAACTCAAGCAAGAATTTCCGACCGGCCCCGCCGCCGACTTCCATCCCTTCCTCTCGCAAGGCACGCGCGGGTTCGTCCAGGAACGGCGCATGCCGCCCGGCGCGACGCTTAAGCTGCGGCGCGCCCAGGACGACGAGAACGAAGACCGTGGCCAGCGCTCGAAGGCCGGCTAAATCTCACCCAAACAGCCAATAGCCGTGTGCCACTGGCGTCTCGCTAGTGCTTGTCAACCTGAACGTCCGATCGACACTGGCGAGACGCCAGTGGTACCCTGTGAGAGGCATAACGCCTCTCTATTTCTTCTTGCCGTCGGCCGCTGCTTTTTCGGCCGCCACCGCTGCCTGGGCCGCGGCCAGCCGGGCGATCGGCACGCGGAACGGCGAGCAGCTGACGTAGTTCAAGCCGATCTCGTGGCAGAAGATCACGCTGGCCGGATCGCCGCCGTGCTCGCCGCAGATGCCGATCTTGAGGTCGGGCCGCGTCGTGCGGCCGCCTGCCACGGCGATCTTCATCAGCCCGCCGACGCCGTCGTGGTCGATCGTCTGGAACGGATCGTTGGGGATGATGTCGTTCTCGCGATAGTCGTTGATGAAGCTGCCGTAGTCGTCGCGGCTCATGCCCAGCGTGGTCTGCGTCAGGTCGTTGGTGCCGAAGCTGAAGAACTCGGCCGTGCTTGGCGATCTGGTCGGCGCAGATCGCGGCCCGCGGCACCTCGATCATCGTGCCGACCAGGTACTCGACCTTGATGCCCTTCTCGGCGAAGACCTTCTCGGCCGTCTCGCGGACGATCTTCTCCTGGTCGCGGAATTCGGTGGCGAAGCCGACCAGCGGAATCATCACTTCGGGCAGCACCGTCGATGCCGGCCTTCTTGCACGTCGCAGGCCGCCTCGAAGATGGCCCGGGCCTGCATCGCGCGTGATCTCCGGATAGACGATGCCCAGGCGGCAGCCGCGGTGGCCGAGCATCGGGTTGAACTCGTGCAACTCCTGCACGCGGCGGGCGATCGCGTCGGCCGGCGATGCCGATCTTCTTCGCCAGCTCCGCCTGCTCGTTGGCCGAGTGCGGCAGGAACTCGTGCAGCGGCGGATCGAGCAGGCGGATCGTCACCGGCCGGCCCTTCATGGCCCGGAAGATGCCGTCGAAATCCTTCCGCTGATGCGGCAGCAACTTGGCCAGGGCCTTTTCGCGGTCCGCGAGCGTGTCGGCCAGGATCATCTCGCGGAAGTCGTCGATGTGGTCGAAGAACATGTGCTCGGTGCGGCACAGGCCGATGCCCTCGGCGCCGAAGGCGATCGCCTCGAGCGCCTGCTTCGGCTCGTCGGCGTTGGTGCGCACCTTGCAGCGTGCGGTGCTCGTCGACCCAGGTCATCAACTGCGCGTAGCGCTTGATAGGTTTCGGACTTCGTCCGGCTTCAGCGTCTTGGAGATCAGCACCTGCAGGATTTCGCTGGGCCGGGTTTGCGACCACGCCCTCGAAGACCTCGCCGGTGAAGCCGTCGATCGAGATCGCAGTCGCCGTCCTTGAGCACCTTGCCGTTGACGGTCAGCGGTGCCGGCGTCGATAGTCGATGTTCAGCTCGCCGCAGCCGACGATGCAGACCTTGCCCATCTGCCGGCTGACCAGGGCCGCGTGCGAGCTGGCGCCGCCGAAGGCGGTCAGAATGCCCTTGCGCGATCTTCATGCCGCGCAGGTCCTCGGGGCTGGTTTCGCGGCGCACCAGGATCAGCTGCACCTTGTTGTCCTTGAGCCATTGCTGCTTCGGCGTCGGAGGCGTGGAAGCAGATCTTGCCGGTGGCGGCGCCGGGACCGGCGTTGATGCCCTTGGCCAGCAGTCGGCCCGCGGCGATCGGCGGCCTGCTTCGACTTCGGGATCGAAGATCGGCTGCAAGCAGCTGGTTCAGGTCGTCGGCCGGAATCCGCTTGGCGCTCAGCGCGTCTTCCTTGCGTGATCAGCCCTTCGTTGACCATGTCGACCGCGATCCGCACGGCGGCAAAGCCGGTCCGCTTGGCGTTGCGGGTTTGCAGCATCCAGACCTTGCCGCGCTGAATCGTGAACTCGATGTCCTGCACGTCGCGGTAGTGCGTTTCGAGCTTCTTGCCGATCTCGACCAGCTCGCTGATAGCCGCTTGCGGCATGTCCTTGGCCAGCGTCTCTTCGATCCGCTGCGGCGTGCGGATGCCGGCCACCACGTCTTCGCCCTGGGCGTTGATCAGGTAATCGCCGTTGAGCCCGGGCTTGCCCGAGCGCCACGTCGCGCGTCATGGCCACGCCGGTGGCGCAGTCGTCGCCCAGGTTGCCGAAGACCATCGCCTGCACGTTGACGGCCGTGCCCCACTCGTGCGGAATGCCGTACGTGCGGCGATAGACGATGGCCCGATCGTTCATCCAGCTGCCGAACACGGCGCCGATGGCGCCCCACACCTGCTCCATCGGATCGTTCGGGAAATCCTTGCCGGTGCCGTCCTTGATGGCCTTCTTGAACTCGGCCACCAGCTCCTTGAGCTGCGCGGCGGTCAGCTCGTAGTCGTTGTGCACGCCGGCCTTTTTCTTCTTGGCTTCGAGCAATTCCTCGAACGGATCGTGATCGTTCTTGTCTTGGGCTTCATGTCGAGCACGACGTCGCCGTACATCTGCACGAAGCGGCGATAGCTGTCCCAGGCGAAGCGCTCGTTGCCCGATCTGCTTGGCCAAGGCCTCGACCGTCTGATCGTTCAGGCCGATGTTGAGCACCGTGTCCATCATGCCGGGCATCGAGTCGCGGGCGCCCGAGCGGCAGGAGACCAGCAGCGGATTGCGTGGTCGAGCCGAACTTGGCCCCCATCTCCTCTTCGATCTTGGCCATGGCCTCGTCGACCGGCTTCTTGCAGCTCGGGCGGATAGTGCGTGCTCGTGGTCGTAGTAATAGGTGCAGACGTTGGTGCCGATCGTGAAGCCGGCCGGCACGGGCAGGCCGATGTTGGTCATTTCGGCCAGGTTGGCCCCTTTGCCGCCCAGCAGGGCCCGCATCGAGGCGTCGCCATCGGTGCCAGTCGGTCCAAACGAATATACGTATTTTTGAGTATTGGCCATGAAACGCGTTCCTCTACAGCTCTTAGATTGCCCGCCGACGTTCGGCCCATGGCGCCTTGGAAAGCGTGCACGTTGGCCGGGTCTTGCCGGCACAAACAGGTGACAAGCGGGTCAATCTAGCAAGGCCGAAACGCACCGTCAAGCAGCCATAAGTCCAGGAAAGTCAAGGAAATAGCTTGATTTCGGTCGGCCGTTCGGAGGCCCTTGCGGCGGGCCAAAAATGGCGATCGCCACGCCTCGACGATGGGGTTGTGCCGGCGGGTACAATGTCAGGCTCACGCCGAGGTGGCTCGCACCGCGAACAAGAACATGCACGACGATCCGCATCCTGAAAAATACGCCGACGGCGGGCTGCCGATGATCGCGTCAGATATGCCCGAGGGTCGCTCGTTCGTTGCCATTGCGCTGGCCTGTGAAGGCGGCCTGGGACTGATCGCCCTGGCCATCGGCTACTGGCTCGCGCGGCCGCCGCTGACGCAGATCGAGTGGAGGGCAGCGGCCGTTGGATATGGCCTGCTGGCCACCGCGCCCATGCTGTGCGGGCTGTGGCTGATCACCCGCTATCCGTATGGTCCGCTACGAGCTCTGGACGCGACGGTGCAACAGCTCCTCGTGCCGCTTTTTCGCGGCTGTTCGGTTTGGGAGTTGCTACTCATTTCCGCTGCGGCCGGATTGGGCGAGGAACTCCTGTTCCGTGGCGTAATCCAAGCCGGGGCCGAGCAATATTTCGCCTCGCCTTGGATGGCACTGGCCATGGCTGCGGTGCTGTTCGGCCTGGCCCATCCGATTTCTGTCACCTACGCGATCCTGGCCGGCCTGATCGGCGCCTATCTCGGCTGGCTGGCCCTGGCGACCGAAAATTTGCTGGTGCCCGTCGTCGCACACGGCGCCTACGACTTCGCGGCATTGCTATACCTGTTGCAACGCGATGAACTTCATCCAGCGCCGGGAAATGCTCCGGATTCGTAAGGTACAGGGCGCGCGTGCAAACGGGCGGACAAAGCCGCCCGTCGCGCGCGGATACTTCTCAATCCTCTCCTCGACCCGCACTTCACGTCGCGTAGTCGTGGCGGCGACGCTTGGATTGCTGCCAAACGGCCCAGGCGCCGATCGCCAGCGGCACGGCAAATTGTGCCACTTGCGTCTCTCGCGGATGCGAGTTGACGGTCAGGCCCAGCGCGAGCCGCCCGCGGCCAGTTCCGCCGGGCAACACGACGTCGGAGATCACCATGCCTCCGATCGCGGCCAAAATGCAACAGGCCGTCAGCGACCATTTCCAGCCCACTGCAGAGCGCGCAGCCAGCCGGCAGAAAAACGCTGCGGAAACCGCGACGGGAATCAAGAGCATGCCCAGCACCACGAACGGCAGACTCGTGTTGAGCCACAGTGGCAGGGTGCGCGTCGGCGAATCGTGGTTGCCTTCCAAACCCATCGCCTTGCTGAAGGCGATCATTCCCACGATGAACGCGGCCCAAAACAACGGCAAGGCAAGAGTCGGCATCAGGACGAACGTCACGACCGGGTGCCGCGCAAAACCGTTGCTTGCGATACTCAGTGGCGGCCGCATTGGCCACTTCTTTCGGGCGTCCCAGTCGTGTGACGGCACTACGAAGATCTTTGGCATCCGTGCTCATACGATCCTCCATGAAATCGTTAACGTGATCAGACATTTCTAACATCAGCCGTTCCACGTAGAACGGCGGCAGCTTGCGGCGCACCAGTTCCCATCGCAGTTCCTCAAGCCAACGCCGCGCGTCCACGCTCGCCTCCTTGCAATCTTGCAAACCTATTCCCCAGGCCCCCTCCTCCGTTGCTCACATGGCCAGGCGTCGCTGTCGCCCGAGGGTTGGACGCCAGGTCGACAAGGCGACGGCCAGGAGTGGCAGGGCGACTTGGACGATTTGCCCGATGCGCGCCGTCCGCGGCACTCGCACGAGCGGCACGCTACTTGGATCCGCGGGCGGGTAGATATTCCAATAGGGCGTGACGAAGCAAACCATGCCTTGTCGCTCGGCGTCCTTCATTTGCACGAAGGGATAGACGGAGCTCGCGACCACCGCCAGCAGAACGCAGGCAAGGGCCAGCCACTTGCGATTTACGCACGCTTTGTTCGCCAGCCGACAGATAAGCCATGCGGAGAGCACGATGGGAACGTTCATGGTGCCGTAAACGATCAATAAGATGACCCATTCAACCCAATGCGGAAGCGGGCCGTCGGGAATTCCCTCGAAGAGTCCGCCGGCGGCTTCGAGCAGTCCCCATACTCCCAGCGCGAAACCGATCCACAACAGCGGCAGCAGAACCACCGGGAACGCGGCGAATACCATCCACGGATGGCGGGCCGGGAATCGTTGGTGGCGATACTCCATCGCGGTGCGCTGGGCCACCTGGCTAGGCATACCCAGCCGGGCAAAAATCGTCTCAGATTCTTGGGCATCCGTGCTCATTGAATCCTCCATGAAATCGGTGATGTGATCCGACAGCTCGACGACGAGTCGTTGGACGTAGCGCCGTGGCAGCCTGCGGCGCGCCAATTCGTGTCGCAAGTCCTCAAGCCAACGCAGCGCGTCCACGATCGCCTCCTTGCAATGCGTGGTTGATCGAGGTGACAACCTCGCGCCAGCTCGAAATAGTCTCCGAAAGCTGGGCTTTGCCCTTGGCGGTCACCCGATAGACGACCCGGTTTCGGCCGCCCACCGACTCCCGGCTGGCCTTCAGCAGGTTCTGCGACTCCAGGCGGTGCAGGATCGGATAGACGCAGCCCTCGCCGAACTCGAGGCCCTCGCGGGTCGCCGTGCGGATCGCCTGCACCAATTCGTAGCCATACATCGGCCGCCGCGATAGCAACTGCAAGATCAGCATTTCCGGAACGCCGTTGAGAAACGCCGGATTCGTCTTTCGCTCGGTCATGGTTGGGCCCTCATACCTCAAGGTTCGAGGGCTTATACCTCGTGGCTTGAGGTATGCCAAGAGCAGTTTTGATCTCACGGTAGCCGGCCTCTTCGAGGCCGCTCATCGCGGCCAGTCCGGGGTCGCGGACCCCGACCACAGAATCTCGCTGCCAACAAAAACAGCGGCCCGATCCACAAAGGGATCGGGCCGCCGGTCTTTGACCAGACCTTCTTCTCAAACTGGCAGAAGAAGACTCACTTTCAACGCATCGACGTTTCTAGCTGCCGCAGCCGCAGCTCGGTTCGCAGCAAGGAGCCGGGCAGCAAACCTGCACCGGAACTTGCTTGCAGACCACTTTCGGGCAGCAGCGCGTCACCGTGTAGGCGACCTGCTTGGGCACGCAACGGGTGACACTGGATGGTCTTCGTCGTAGTGCACCGGCTTGCAGACCGTGTACGGCACTTGCTTGACGCACTTCTCGGCCACCATGTGGCAGACCTGGTAGGTGCAAGTCTTGACGCGCTTCTCGGGCACCATGTGGCAGACCGTGTAGGTGCAGGTCTTGACGCGCTTCTCGGGCACCATGTGGCAGACCTGGTAGGTGCAGGTCTTCACGCGCTGCTCGGGCACCATGTGGCAGACCTGTGTAGGTGCAGGTCTTGACGCTGCTGCTCGGGCACCATGTGGCAGACCGTGTACTGTGCAGGTCTTGACGCGCTGCTCGGGCACCATGTGGCAGACCGTGTAGTGTGCAGGTCTTGACGCGCTGCTCGGGCACCATGTGGCAGACCTGTGTAGGTGCAGGTCTTCACGTGCTTCTCGGGCACCATGTGGCAGACCGTGTAGTTGCAGGTCTTGACGCGCTGTCTCGGGCACCATGTGGCAGACCGTGTAGGTGCAGGTCTTGACGCGCTGCTCGGGCACCATGTGGCAGACCTGATAGGTGCAGGTCTTGACGCGTTGTCTCGGGCACCATGTGGCAGACCGTGTAGCTGCAGGTCTTCACGCGCTGCTCGGGCACCATGTGGCAGACCGTGTAGGTGCAGGTCTTGACGCGCTTGCTCGGGCACCATGTGGCAGACCGTGTAGGTGCAGGTCTTGACGCGCTGCTCGGGCACCATGTGGCAGACCTGTGTAGGTGCAGGTCTTCACGCGCTGCTCGGGCACCATGTGGCAGACCGTGTAGGTGCAGGTCTTGACGCGCTTCTCGGCTCACCATCTGGCAGACCGTGTAGGGCACCTTCTTGGTGCAGGGTCTCGCGCACGTACTTCACGCAGTTGATCGTCCGTTCGCGAACTTCAGGAACCCAAACGCTGCTTGCAGACCTTGACCGGCGGGCATTGGACCTGGTCCGTGTGGCAGCAGCCGGGGTTGTACACGCAGCGGCAGCAGCACGGATCCCACGTCCAGCAGCCGGGCTCTTGGACGCACTTGGTGATCACCCGGCCCGGGCACTCCGTCACCTGGGTGTCCCAGTGGCCGCAGCAGACCTTGATCGTCTTCGTATAGTGAACCGGCTTGCAGACCGTGTAGCAGACGTCGCGTTCGCAGGTCTCGTAGACCGGCTTGCAGACCGTGTAGCAAATCTCGCGGGTCTTCGTCTCGTAGACCGGCTTGCAGACCGTGTAGCAAATCTCGCGAGTCTTGGTCTCCTACACCGGCTTGCAGACCGTGTAGCAGATCTCGCGGGTCTTGGTCTCGTAGACCGGCTTGCAGACCGTGTAGCAAATCTCGCGGGTCTTCGTCTCGTAGACCGGCTTGCAGACCGTGTAGCAGATCTCGCGGGTCTTCGTCTCGTAGACCGGCTTGCAGACCGTGTAGCAAATCTCGCGGGTCTTGGTTTCGCAGACCGGCTTGCAGACCGTGTAGCAGATCTCGCGGGTCTTCGTCTCGTAGACCGGCTTGCAGACCGTGTAGCAGATCTCGCGGGTCTTCGTCTCGTAGACCGGCTTGCAGACCGTGTAGCAAATCTCGCGGGTCTTGGTTTCCCAGACCGGCTTGCACACCGTGTAGCAGATCTCCCGGGTCTTCGTCTCGTAGACCGGCTTGCAGACCGTGTAGCAAATCTCGCGGGTCTTCGTCTCGTAGACCGGCTTGCAGACCGTGTAGCAGATGTTCTTGCGTCTTGGTCTCGTAGACCGGCTTGCAGACCGTGTAGCAAATGTTCTCGGGTCTTGGTTTCCCAGACCGGCTTGCAGACCGTGTAGCAAATTTCTTCGGGTCTTGGTCTCGTAGACCGGCTTGCAGACCGTGTAGCAGATGTCGCGGGTCTTGGTTTCCCAGACCGGCTTGCAGACCGTGTACTCGCAGTCGCGGTAGCAGTCTCGGCGACGTACTTCACGCAGTCGATCGTCTTGTTTTCGCAGACCGGCTCGTAGACCGTCTTGTAGCAGGTGTAATTCTGCTTTTCGTAGACGACCTCCTTGCAGGTCTTCATCACGGTGTGGCACTGCTGCTTGCAGGCGGCATAGCCGCACGTGTCGCAGCAGGTGGCACAGCAGCGGTAACGGGCCGCGCCGCAGTATCCGGCTTGCGCCGTGTCGACGAACACGACCGCCAGGATGACCGCGACAATCGGCACTCCCAACAACGTTCTCATATTTGTTGCCTCCTTCGTGGACAGCTCAGGATGGGGGGTCTGGTCAAGCGAGAGGACTCGCCATTAGGTTCTTTCGGCTAGCGCACTCCATGCACGTTAGCTAGGCATCCCAAATTGAATCTTCTTCCGCGACGAAATTGCCGCTTCAAAGGATGCAACTTGACGCACCTTCCCGAACCTTCCTATGGATCGTCAAATTGGGTTGACAGCTTGATATAGATATGTGGCGGGACTTGTGAGCTGTGTATCGAGCTGGTGGGATAGTGAGGCTGTTTCCACGCGACGCGGATGTTCCATGCATGCCGACGAAGGCCCTGCTATTGAGGCATCGGATGAAAACCGTCCATTCTGGCCTAAAACCTACAACCCGCTCCTATTCTTCCATCCCTACCCGATTTTCTTGACACACCCAACTCCACAACCTAAGAGAACTGTGGAGTGAAGCCCGAGGCTTCCATGGCCCTCTCATGTGGAAACTCGTCGCTTCCTGTGGGCCAACGGCTTCGGCTCGCGGATTTTGGACAATGCAAGCCCTGGGCGATTCGGAGTATCGGCCGCCGGGTTTCACACGGGGTCTCAAACACCAACTCAATCGGGGCCGCGCACACGGGTCCACCAAAACGAGGAACATGTCCTATGGCTGGCAGAACGCATCGCAGCGCTTTCACGCTTATCGAAGTCCTCATCGTCGTGGTTATCATGGCGGTGTTGGCGGCCACGATCATTCCGCAGTTTTCCACTTCGACCAAGGACGCCCGTGAAAGCTCGTTGAAATTCAACTTGCAATCGCTCCGCACGCAGATCGAGCTGTACAAAGTGCAGCACGCCGGAGCCATTCCGACGATTGCCACCCTGACGCAGTTGACTTTGGCCACCGACGCGACAGGTGCCGTGGGCACGACGGTTCCGGATACAACGCATCCGTTCGGCCCGTACATCCAAGGTGCACTGCCCATGCAGCCGTTCTCAAATTCCAACGCCGTACGCACCGTGACCGTTCCCGGCGCGCCGAACCGGCGCGGCTGCCCCTGGCGCCGGCTGGGTCTACAACACCGCGACCGGCGAAATCTGGGTCGACCACGCGACCTACCAGGCATGGTGAGTTGAAGCGGCATCCCTGCCCTTCCACCATCAGCTGAAGCTTTTGAGAACCCCTCGCGTCGCAAGACGAAGACGCGAGGGGTTCTTTTTTTGCCAGCCCGGCCTCTTCATTTGCGAAAAGAGAACCACGAAACTGGGCTCGGCGGCCGACCGTTTAGCCGGTCGGGACCGATACTTGTCGCCAGGGCTGGCATGGTCTAAAGTAAAATTCCCCCTCGCGCCAAAACGGGGCGTCGCGATCCCCCCAGTCTTGTAATGCATGAGTGAATCCAAACCCAAATCAGACGGGCCACCGGCCGAGATTTCTGTCCCCAAGGCCGTTGTCAGCCGGCTCAGCCTCTACCTGCGCGAATTGCAGCACCTGGTCCGCGACGGACACCAACGCACCAGTTCGAGCCAACTGGGCCGCCTGCTGGGCTTTAGCGATGCGCAGGTCCGCAAGGATTTGGCCTATTTCGGACATTTTGGCCACCCCGGAATCGGCTACCGCTGCGACGATCTGATTAAGGCCATTCGCAAGATCCTGGGCACTGACCGCGACTGGCCGGTGGCCATGGTAGGAACCGGCAACCTGGGACGCGCCCTGTTGGGCTACAAGGGATTCAGCCACCAGGGCTTTCGCATCGTGGCAGCGTTCGACATCGATCCCGCCCAGGTCGACACCAAGATCGACGGCGTACAAGTCTTCCATCTCGACCGATTGGCCGAAGTGGCCGCCGAGCACAAGATCAAGCTCGGCATGATCGCCGTGCCTGCCCCCGCCGCCCAAGCCGTAGCCGACCGCCTGGTGGCCGCCGGCATCGAAGGCATCGTCAATTTCGCGCCGGTCACGATTTCGCTGCCCGAGACCGTCCGCCACGTTGGCGTCGATTTGGCGATCGAGCTGGAGCAGTTATCCTTCTCGGTCGTCAACCGCACGAATACCAACGGCCTGCCACTCGCCGAGTGAGCCGCTCGCCGCGCGCGGCATTTCACCTTGACGCCTCAATCGAGCCGCGTAAGCTGACGTCTGGCAAGGCTTAGAACCTATCCGAGAACCGCCGGGGACTGTACCCGTTTTGCGGAGTCTTCGGAGCAAAAGGGGATTGTCCCCCTCTCCTCAGCGGTTCTCGGATAGGTTCTTAACGGCCCTGCCGCCCTACCCGGTGGTGTAATGGTAACACTAGAGATTTTGGCTCTCTCATTCAAGGTTCGAGTCCTTGCCGGGTAGCTCTTAACCCCACCAAAATCCGAAGCATTCGAGGATTCCGGCGAAATGTCGGCCTCGGCTTCGGGCCCATGCAAGTCCGATCGCTCAATGCGGCTGTTTGCCGCACCGGATGCGAATTGGGCCAGCTAGCGTGCGGTTCGGCGTTCTTGCCGAGAACTGACGTGTCGTCGTGTTGGACGGCACTAAGGTAAGCCCGGATAGGGACTCCGCAAGTCCGCCCACACTCAGTCCCACGCAGGCGCGGTCAAGGCTGCATAGAAGAGGTAGGTCGGCAGGAAAATACACGCGGCATTGGCGAAGATCTCGGGTGCAACATCACGCCACGCCATCCCGTACACTTCATTCATGATGTTGTACGTGATATCCAACAAGCCGATGTAGGCGGTTGCGCTAGCCGCGGCGACCGTCAGGATAAGACTCCAGCGGCGCTTTCGGCCCATGCCAAAGGCACCGAGCGCGGCGCATATCGCGATGCCGAAGTTGCCTGGAAGCTGGGCGACCTGCAGCTGACGACTGCACTCGTTGAACGCCTGGCCGGCACGCCAGCCACCGACATACGCGAGCGAATAACCCCCGACGAGTGCGGCAAACGCCCAGAGTAGAGCACGCGCCATTTGGAGTGATCGATCTTGTCGTCCCATCGAATTCTTATCTTCCACTCAAGAAGCCGACATTCCGCGCGTCGCTTCGAACCGCGAAAACGTCCGGATAGCGTCAGGGAGTATCGTCAGCTTATTCGCCGACTAGCACGGCGATATTGGCGATTCGGAGCGCGCCGGCGGAGGTATCTCTCCCTCATTGACCGTCCCTGGCGGCACCTCGAGCAATCGGCTCCTCGCAACGTTAGCGGACAGGTGCCGATGCCTATGACCGGGACCTTCTTTTCCTCGAGCTTTGGCAGGGCTGCCGACCGTTTCGGCGTGTCGTGGATGGTCTACAAGGCGCCGTAATGGCGATCACGGGCCGACGTCGAACTTCTGAATGCGATGATTGAAGGCGTCCACGACGTAGAGACAACCGTGGCTGTCGATCGCCAGGCCGTGCGGAGCGTAGAACTGTCCGGGCTTCGTCCCTTCTTCGCCAAAGCCCGACAGGTACTCTCCGCATTCGGTGAACTGCTGGATTCGCCCGCCGATCGAATTGGTCCAAAGTCGGCCCTGGGCATCAAAACAAATCCCGGTTGGCCCGCGCATGTTCTTTTGCTCGAACGCGGTGAAATAGTCGCCGAAGTTGCCGGGTCCGAGCTCGGTGCTGCCCCAGGCCGACAGAAACTGCCCGTCGGGCGCGAACTTTTGCACGCGGCATAGCGTGGCTTCGGTTGTGAAGACGTTTCCCTGCCGGTCGATGGCCAAAAACGTGGGACCGGCAAAAAATGCCTTCGGGTGGGGTGCGCCGCCAAATTCGCCGGGCTCAAAACCCTTGCGGCCCCACTTCGTGAGGAACTTGCCCTCGGTATCGAAGACCTGAATGCGGCGATTGCATTGGTCGGCCACATAAACCCGGCCGTCACGGATCGCGATTCCGCCGGGCATGTCGAATTCGCCGTCGCCGACGCCGAATTTTCCCCACTCGCGCAGCAGCTTGCCGGCGGGGCTGAAGACCGCAACCTTGTCTCTTTTTCGTTCTTCATCAAAGCGCGACGGCGGAATGCCGGCATGGGCCACGTAGATGTTCTCATCCCGATCGAGCGCAATTCCGCCTGGAAAATGCGAAACCGCGAACGCCGCGAGGAACTTACCCTCCGCGGAGAACTTTTGCACGCGCGCGTTATAGAAATCCGTGACAAGAACCTCGTCCGCCCGATTGATGGCGATGCCAACTGGAAAGTCGAATTGCCCGATTTCAGAGCCCCGCTGGCCCCATTCGAGCATGAAACGTGGCGGAATAACCGCCTTTTCGTCGCCGCGCAACGGCGCACAAAAGCATGCGATTGCGGCCACGATGATCGGCCACGCAATCGGCGAAAATGAGCTCAAGCAATCACCCCGCGAATCGGTTCGCCCCCGTGCGCGATCGCGATCGGCCGCCCGCTGAGGTCGGGCACGGTCATGTGCGGGTCGATGCCCAGCAGATGGTAGATCGTGGCCACGACGTCGCCGGGTGAGACGGGGTCGCGGGTCGGATAGGCGGCGTGCTTGTCAGTGGCGCCGTAGACCATGCCCTGCTTGACGCCGCCGCCGGTCAGCAGGCTGAAGCCGCACTGCGGCCAGTGGTCGCGGCCTGCCTTGGCGTTCACCTTGGGACTGCGGCCCATCTCGCCCATCACCACGACCAGCGTCGAGTCGAGAAGTCCACGCTCGTCGAGGTCCTGGATCAACGCCGGGTAGGCCATGTCGAGGATCGGCAGGTTTTCGTCCTTGAGCATGCCAAAATTGTTTTCGTGCATGTCGTACGAATGGCCATTGGCGCCGAAAATCTCGGCGTGCACGCTGACAAATGTGCTGCCCGCTTCGACCAGCCGCCGCGCCGTCAACAGGCACGACCCGCTCAGATTTCGGCCGTATCGCTCGCGCACCGCGTCGGGTTCCTTCGACAGGTCAAAAGCCTCGCGAGTCTTGCTGCTCGACAGCAGCGAAAACGCCTGCTGACCGTACTTGCTCATGGTCTCACTGGCCGGCGAACTGTTCCAAGTGTGAAACTTCTCGTTGATCTGCTCCAAGAGCGAACGACGATGGTCGAGCCGGTCGACCGTCATCTCCGGCAACGCGTCCAGCGACGGCATCTGCGGCTCGCCGATCGGGCGGACCGGGTCGTAGTTGGCCACGCGCGGCTTGCGGCCAAACGTCGGCTTGCACAACGAAAAGAACGGATCGTACTGCCGGCCCAAATATCCGCCGTATGGCCCGGGCCGGCGAATGCCTTCGCCCCAACCGGGATAACAGGGCATGCACACCGCACCGGGCACGTTGCGGTTTCCCAGGCCCAGATACTGGCAGATGGCGCCGATATCGGGCGGGTCGGTGTTTTTCGCCGTGATCTGCGCGTTCTCGCCGCCCGCGAAGCCCGTGAGCATCGCCAGCGGATTGTGGGCGTTGTAGTTGTGCGTGACAGTGCGAATCAGGCTGGCGCGGTGCATCCAGCGGGCCGTGTTGGGCAGGTGCTCGCAAATCGTCAGGCCCGGCAGCGACGTCTGAATCGGCTTGAACTCGCCCCGAATCTCGGCCGGCGCGTCGGGCTTCATATCGAACATGTCCATATGGCTCGGTCCACCGAGCAAATTGAACATGATCACCGATTTGGCCGGCCCTCGCGGCCCAGTGCCCGATTGAACCCTGCCCGATTGGTCGGCCGCCCGCAAAAATCGCGGCAGCGTCATGCCGCCAAACAGCGACAGGGCCCCTACGCGCATCAACTCGCGCCGCGTGATGCCATCGCACAGCCGGGTGCGGCCTCCGAGAATTCTCAGCATCGCGTGCTCCTGACAACTCGACGGCAAGGCGGGATTGATGGCAGTGGGTGTGGGAGAGCGGCGATGTCGCGAAACGCTCGACCGCCGAATGCATAGTGTAATGTAGCGGCGGCCGGCAATACAACCGTACTGGGCTGGCATTCCGCGACCGTGCCATGCACTCATTTTGCGGCGGCCGATTGCCCGTGGCCCCTTGGCATCGCATACTGAGCGTAACGCCCGTTGGCCACGCTGCGACACGAGGCAATAACCCGGCGCGAAGAAATACTGCTTTCGCCTCCCCTATTGAATTGGAGACAAGTGATATGAGTCTGGCCCGAAATTCCATTCTGGGTCTCGCGCTGTTGCTCGGCATAACGACGCTGGCGCGTGCCGCCGAACTGGGCGCCAAGCGGACCACCGAGAATGTCATCTTGTTCATGACCGACGGGCTGCGATGGCAGGAGGTGTTCGGCGGCGCCGAGGAAGCGCTGTTGACCAAAGACGACGGCGGCGTCAAGGACGTCGACGCCCTGAAGGCCGCTTACTGGCGCGACACGCCCGAGGCTCGCCGCGAACTCCTCATGCCCTTCTTTTGGACCGTCATCGCGAAGCAGGGCCAAATTTACGGCAATCAGCATAAGGGAAGCGTCGCTCAGGTGACCAACGGCATGAAGTTCTCCTACCCCGGCTACAACGAAACCTTGTGCGGTTTTGCCGACCCGCGGATCGACAGCAATGACAAGCGTCCCAATCCCAACGTGACCGTCTTCGAGTGGCTCAACCGCAAGCCGGCCTATCAAGGACGCGTGGCCGCCTTCGGCGTGTGGGACGTATTTCCGTTCATCTTCAACACCGAGCGGTGCGGCTTCGTGGTCAACGCCGGCAGCGACCCCCTGGCAGGCAAGCTTACGCCGCGCATGGAGCTGCTCAACACGCTGAAGGTCGAGACCACGCGAATCTGGCCCAGCGAGCCCTTCGATTCCCTCGAGTTCCACACCGCTTTGGAATACGTCAAGGAGCGTCAGCCGAAAGTGCTGTTCCTGTCGCTCAACGAAACCGACGCCTGGGGCCATGCCGGCCGTTATGACCACTACCTCGACGCGGCCCGTCGCGCCGACAGCTACGTCAAGACGCTCTGGGAAACCGTGCAGGCGATTCCGCAGTATCAGGGTAAGACGACGCTGATTTTTCTGCCCGATCACGGGCGCGGGGACGCGCCGATCGAGTGGAAAAACCACGGCAAGAAAGTGGAACGCTCAGAGTTCATTTGGATCGGCGTGCTGGGCCCCGATACGCCGGCGCTCGGCGAGCGTGCCAACGTTCCGCCGGTCACGCAAAGCCAGATCGCCTCGACGCTGGCGGCGTCGCTCGGTGAAGACTACGGCGCGGCGGTGCCCGCCGCCGCCAAGCCGATCGCGGCAGCGCTCGGCGCGGGTCGGTAGTCCAGCCCGGGCATTCACTGCCGAAAACAATGGGTCGCCCGCGCGTGATTGCGCACGCGGGACATGCAACGTTGGGTCTTCACCTGGAGGTCGGGTCATGCAGGGTGTCGTGATGTGGTTGGCGCTGGCAGTGGCGGGCGACGCGGCCGAGACGGTTGCGCAACCCAAGCTGCACGACCCGCGTTTGAAGATTGAGCTGTTCGCCGCCGAGCCCGACATCGTCACGCCCACCGGCCTGGCCGTCGACGCCCAGGGGCGCGTGCTGGTCGTCGAGAGCCATACCCATTTCCCCCCCAAAGACTATCAAGGTCCTAAGACCGATCGCATTCGCATGTTCGAGGACGCCGACGGCGACGGCCGCGCCGATCGGATCACCACGTTTTTCGAGGGCACGACCTGGACCATGAACGTCGGCGTGCACCCGGACGGCTCGGTTTACGTGGCCACGCGCGACGAAATCTTTCGCCTGCGCGACACCGACGGCGATGGCAAAGCCGACGAACGCAGGCGGATCGCCCATTTGGAGAGCAAAGGCAACTACCCGCACAACGGACTGTCGGGCTTCGCTTTCGATTTCGACGGCAGCGTGGTGTTTGGCCTCGGCGAGAATCTGGGAGCCGAGTTCAAGTTGATCGGCACCGACGGATCGGTGGCCGGCGAGCTCGAGGGCGGCCAAATCTACCGCTGTCGCGCCGACGGAAGCAAGCTCGAAATGCTCGCCTTTGGCTTCTGGAATCCCTTCCACGTGGCCTTCGACACGTTTGGCCGGCTATTCGCGGTCGACAACGACCCCGATTCGCTGCCGCCTTGCCGGCTGATGCACATCGTCCGCGGCGGAAATTATGGCTATCGCTATCGCAACGGCCGCAAGGGCGTCCACCCGTTCACGGCTTGGAACGGCGAGCTGCCGGGAACCTTGCCGATGGTTTCCGGCACCGGCGAAGCTCCCTCGGGCCTGGTGGCCTACGAATCCGATCACTTGCCCAGCGACTACATCGGCGACCTGCTCCTCACCAGCTGGGGAGATCATCGCATCGAGCGGCATCATTTGGAGTCGCGCGGCGCGAGCTTCAGTTCGACCCCCACGACGGTCATCTCCGGCGACGAAAACTTCCGGCCGGTGGGCATCGCGGTGGCGCCCGATGGATCGCTATACGTCAGCGATTGGGTGCTCAAATCGTATGAGGTGCATGGCAAAGGGCGCGTCTGGCACATCAGCGCCGCAGTCCCCCGCAACACACCTCGACCGCAAACCGCCCAAGGCGCCATTCGTTCGTCCCATCGCCCGCTGCGCGAAGCGGCAGCGCGGGAGTTGGCCGGCGATCCGAACGTCGGCCGCCAGCTGCTAGAAAAACTCGCCCAGAACGACAAGGCGGCCCGTGTGCGCGCCGTCGCCGTCGAGGCACTGGCCAGCGTGAACGACTTTGAGCCGATTGAATCGGTCGCGACGAGTGACGAGTCGCCCGGCGTGCGGTCATTGGCGATCCGCTGCCTGCCGGACGATTCGAGATTCGAAAAATTCGCCGGAGTCTCGGCTCCGGCCGAAGCGCGCGCGCGGCGCTGTCGCGAATTGGCGACTCGCGCCAAGCGCCAACTCTGTGGGCGAGCGTCGCCGATGCCGACGCCTTCATTGCCACCGCGGCTCGCGCGGGCCTGGCACGCTCGAACGTGGTGACGGCGGCGATCGAGCAAGGCCGCATGACGCCACAAGAGCGGCTGGCTACGCTTTTGGTCCTGCGTGAATCGCACGATCCGGCCGGGCGTGCCGCCTTGGCGAAGTTTCTGGCCGATCCGGACAGCGCGGTCCGTTTCGCGGCCATTCAATGGGTTGGCGAGGAACGGCTGGGCGACTTCCGCCAGTCGCTCGTCGCCGCGCTTTCGGCCGGGCCGGCCACCGGCCGGTTGTTCGGCGGTTACCTGGCGGCGCTGGAACGGCTGGACGGCGTGGTCCGCATATCCTCCGATGAATGGGCCGCGGAACAGTATATCGTGCGGGCGCTCGATGATCCGCAAACTTCGGCCGAGGTGCGCCGCTGGTCGCTGCGGATGCTGCGCGCCGATCATCCGACTCTGTCGATCGAGCGGTTGCGGCAGTTCATCACTAGCGATGATCCGTCCTTGCAACTCGAGGCCGTGCGCACACTGCGCGACAGCCCGCATCCAGAACGGATCGCACTGCTGTCGCAAATCGCCGCCGGCGCCGAGTATCCGCTCAAGTTGCGCGCCGAGGCGATCGTGGGCCTGTCGGCCGACGATACCACGGCCCGCGCCCTGCTGTTGCGGGTGGCCCAAGGCAGCGAGCAGGCGCTGCGCAACGAGGCCCTGCGTTCGCTGCGCGGTGCCAGTTTCTCGGAAGGCGAGCGAAGTCTTTTGCAGAGCGTTGCGACCGATGAGGCGTCGCGCGAGCTTGTCGCGCGCCTCTTGCAGCCGGCCGCACCGATCTCGCGGCCTGCCGCCGACGACCTGGACGGTTGGGTCAAGCTGTTGGGTGGGCCGGACGGCCGGTTTACCGGCGATGCGGAAGCCGGCGAAAGGATCTTCTTCCATCATCAATCGGCCGGCTGCTCGCGCTGCCACCAGGTGGTCGGTCGCGGTGCCGGCATCGGGCCTGAGCTGACGACCACCACCGGCACACTCTCGCGGGTGAGACTGATCGAATCGATCGTGCGGCCCGGCAAGGAAATCGCACCGCAATTCGCCTCCTGGCTGATCGTTACCGCGTCCGGCAAGACTCTCACCGGCATGTTGGTCAAGGAAGAGGCCACCGGCGAACAGACCTATGCCGACCCTAAGGGTGAATTGTTCCGGTTTCAACTGGGTGAGATCGAAACGCGTAAAGCGCAGACCACGTCGATTATGCCCGACGGGCTCGCACTGCAACTGACCGTGCAGGAATTCCGCGATTTGCTTGCCTATTTGCAGTCGCCGCCCGGAGCGGCGAAATAGGGTGATCCCGGCGGTAGCACGGCAAGGCACGACACGAGGGCCCGCTCACCCTGGACCCGGCCGGCGAGTTCAGCCGCATTAGGGCCGTGTTAGGGTTGTGTCATTCAACCGCAAGATGGGTGGCATCCACTGATGAATTACCTTCCAAACAGCTATCGCCAAGGAAATCCGTTGTTTAGACTAGACACTCACTACCTAGGTCGTTTGCCAGCCTCCCCTGGGTAGGTAGCCCCCATCTTTCGGCCTGAGGCGGAGCTGGCGAATGGCAGCGGTCTGCTCGGGCAGAGCGATATGTGGCGGAAATCGCGACAAAATGTGCCGAATCAGCGCGCCTTGAGCAAGAGCCGCGCGAAACTACCTCCACCGCACGTGCGATTCGGACTGTCGTTGGAGTCTTTGGAGCCGCGGCTGTTGCTGACCGTGCCAGCCGCGTTGTCGATCAACCGTGCGACTCCGCCCGGGCAGAATACCAACGCTGCAACCGTTTCCTACTCGGTTACCTTCAGCGCACCGGTCAGCAACGTGATTGCCGCCGATTTTCGTGCCATCACCAGCGGCAATTTGACGGTCGCCAACCCGCTTGGCGTACTCGGCGGCGGCGCAAGTTACACCGTCACGGTGAGCGGGATACACGGCAACGGCGACTTGAATTTGGAATTGATTGACGACGATTCGATTCTTGACGGCTCGAGCGTTCCGCTGGGCGGGACTGGTTTGTTCAACGGCAGTTTCCAGGGACAGACCTATACGATCGACCAGGCGGCGCCGTACGTCGTGTCTATCGCCGGCGCAAACCCGGCCGTCGGCGCCACCAGTGCTGCCTACACGGTAGTTTTCAGCGAGCCGGTCAGTGGGCTCGATCCGACCGACTTCGCACTGGCCATGACGGGAAACGTGACGGCCTCGACACCGGTGGGGGTTGTCGGCGGCCCAACCACGTACACCGTCAACGTCACGGGAATCGCCGGGGGCGGCACACTGGGAGTGAATCTTCTCGATAACGGCACGATCCACGACGTGGACAATAACCGCCTGGTGGCGAACAATGCCCCCGCGTCGTTCCAGAGCGCGACGTCGCTGGCCACGGGCCCCGTTCCGGTCGCGGTAGCCGCCGGTGACTTGAATGGCGACGGCAAGTCCGACCTGGTGGCGGCCAACTTTTTTGGCGGCAATGTGAGTGTGCGCTTGGGCAATGGCGACGGTACGTTTCAGACCCAGACCACGTTTGCCACCGGCCTCGATCCAAGCTCGGTTGCAATCGCGGACGTGAACGGGGACGCGAAGGCCGATTTGGTTATCGCCAATTTTGCCAGCAACAACGTGGGCGTGCTGCTGGGAAACGGCAATGGCACGTTCCAGAGCCAGGTAACGTATACCACCAGCGTTAATCCGGTCTCCGTGGCGGTCGGAGATCTGAACAAGGACGGCAAGCTCGACCTGGCTGTCGCCAACTTTGCGAGCAATACCGTGGGCGTATTTTTGGGCAACGGCAATGGCACGTTCCAAAGCCAGACCGCTTTGTCGACCGGTGCCAAACCGCAGTCGGTGGCAGTCGGAGACGTAAACGCCGATGGCAAGCTCGACCTGGTTGTCGCCAACTCGATGGACAATAACGTAAGCGTTCTACTGGGCAACGGCGACGGAACGTTCCAGGGCCAAACTACCTTTGCCGACGGCGCTGGTCCGCAGTCGGTGGTGATCGCGGACCTCAACGCGGATGCCAAGCAGGATCTGGCACTGGCCAACTTCGGCGACAATTCGGTCAGCGTGCTGGTGGGCAACGGCGACGGAACGTTTCAGGCACAAACAACCTGGCCGGCCGGCACGAAACCGCAATCCGTGATCGTCGCCGACGTCAACCAGGACGGCAAGTTCGACGTGGTCGCGGCCAACTTCGGCAGCAATAACGTCAGCGTGCTGCTGGGCAATGGCAACGGCACATTTCAAACTCAAGCGACGTTCGTCACAGACTCGGCGCCGTATTGCGTCACGACGGCGGACCTGAACATGGACGGCAGGCCCGATGTCATCACGTCCAACTTTTCCGGCGGAGACCTCAGCCTGCTGCTGGGTAATTCGCAAGCAAACTTCACGGGACAAGTCTACTCGATTCAAACGACCACCATCGTGGGGCGGATGCTGTTCTATCGGAATTCGCCCGCATACGACGTGACCAACGGTCAACTCCCCGGCTTCAGCGATGACAATGCCATTGCTCCCGACAAGTCGCCCTACCTGGCGGGCAGCGGGCTCGCGTCGGGCGCCAACCTGTCAAGTTACTATAAGGGAATCAACGGCTTGATGATCGATCTGAAGGGTCCGCACGGCACAATCGCGGCCAACGATTTCATCTTCAAGACGGGCAACGACAACACGCCCAGCGGCTGGGCCACCGCGCCGGGTCCGAGCTCCGTTTCGGTCCGGCCCGGTGCCGGCGTCAGCGGTTCGGACCGCGTCGAGATCATTTGGGACAGCAATGACAACGCGGTCAAGAATGCATGGCTGGAAGTGCAAGTCCTCAATACGGCCAACACCGACCTTTTGGCCACCGACGTGTTCTTCTGGGGCAGCCTGTTGGGAGACGCAACTCTCAATTTCTTCACCAACGGCACGGATGCATCGCAAGCCTTGGCGAACGTTGGAGGCGGGGCGTCCATTACCAACCCCAACGACTTTAATCGCAGCGGCACTGTCACCGGCACGGACGCGTCTTTGGCTTTGAGCAATGTAGGCAGCCTCACGCGAATCAACCTCAGTGCCGGCTCGTTTGCTCCGGGTGGCGAGGATACCTCGATCTCTGCGGCACCTGGGGTGGTCAGTGGTGCACGGTCCCCGGGCAATGACAGCATCAGCCGCGGCGACGGCGAGCCGATGATTGACGGTGGCGTGGCTTCCGCACTCGGCGGGACGACGTCGCCGAGCAACACCCTGCCAGCTTGCATGCCCGTGCCAGTTTCCAACGGCGTCGACAGGCCGGCTGTCAGCCAGCTGCCAATTCGCGGTTATTCCGAGACAGTGGCCTGCGACGCTACGACCCGTGGCCGGGCCATTTTGAGCGAAATCGAGAGCATCGCGGACACCTTGGCATGCGACGACGAATTGCTCGACGGGCTGTTGCCTGGGCTTCGCGCGAAATGAGTCCGCATCCGCCACTGGGAAGCGCCAGGCACTAGCCAGAGGGCTTAAGGTCGAAACCAAGCAGATTTACGGCAATTCAAGGTATTTCGCTCAATTCCAAGGCGGGGAGCGAACGGGAGCACACTGGGCCCGAGGGAGGGTAAGTGGTTTTTTAAAAAATCTTTTTTGCAATTGCTTGACAACAGCTACCCATCTGATAACATCTACCCCGTACAGCGGAATTTCAGGGGAAACCCGCGGGAAGACGACATCCACTCGTATACGGCATCATCTGTGCAAAGGATCCGCTAATGACTCATCTCAAGAGAATTATTCTTTCCTGTGCGGTAGCGCTCTGCGCCGCTCCTGCGCTGGCCGGCCCCCTGGCACTTGACACAAACTCTGTAGGGGGCGTTTGGCACGGCAGCAGTTTGCCCTACCAGGGCTACTTCGACTATCCCGGCACCACACAGCCCTCTGGCTTACAGGGCTATATCGAATGGGCCGTCTATGCTCCGGGCGCGTTTCCCGGTGGCTTCACCGCGAGCTTTGCGGTTGAGCCTGGTGACTATGTCTATGCCTACCAGATTTACGAGACGGGCCCGCTGCCGGTCTCGTTCATGGGCGTGACGCTTCAAACCACCGCCGACAGCATTGGCGAGTTCACCGGAAACGACGGCTTCGGATTGGTTGCCGGCGCCTCGACGCTCGCAAGTCAGCTGACGTTGACTCAGGCCCAGTGGTTCTTCGACGAAAACGGCGTCGCCCAGGGCACCACGAGCACCGGATTGCTGTTCACTAGCCCGTACGGGCCTCAATTGCTGGAAGGTAACACGGTTGATGGCGGCAGCTCCGCTACGGCAATTCCGTTGCCTTCCCCCTTGCCGCCGAACGTCCCTGAACCGGGAACCCTTGTGCTCGCGTCGTTTGGGTTGGTTGCCATGGGCGTTCAGTTGCTTCGCCGTCGCCTGCGACGCTCACGCGTCTAGGGTAAACGGGATTTTTTGATCGGCGGTCGTGAGACTCTGATAAACAGTGCTTGCGTAGCGAGGTGGTAACGACGTTCATTGTTCGACAGCGTGCATCAAGATATGGAGTGCTAATTAAGGCATTATCAATCCGCCAACCGGCGCCGAAACGGAATCCAGCCATGCAGTTGAACATCGCGCACGTTTGTCGCGCACTCGTTGTCCTCGCCTTGATGGCGACGACAACCGCAGCCGTCACCGTCCACCCGCTGGTGGGCGATGCAGCGGCAATTCCCGGTTGGACCGGCACGCAATCGTTCACCGGAAGCAATGCTTCGCTAACGGCCACCGTTACGTCTACCGTCGACTACGCTGTATACGCCCCCGGGCAGTTTTACGCGTCGAACGCGGCGCATCTGAATTTGCCGCCGGGAGCAGCCGATCCGAGCGGTGGCGCCGAGTTCGTCTATGCCTATGAAGTCTTTACCGACGCGCTAAGTAACCAGGTCTCGTCGGCTCTTTCGGTTGGAATCGACCCGGGTAACGTCTTTGCGACTTCGACCTTTGTGAACCACTATTCGTTCAATCCGGAACTGGGACTTGCACCCCTTTTGAAGCAATTCATCAAATCGGGAGGGGCCGTAATCAACGCGAAGTGGACGATGCCCAATCCGTTGATCCTCCAAGGAAACCATTCCGACATCCTGCTCTTCACGAGTCCGTACGCCCCGCAATGGCACTCCTCGTCGGTTTTGGGCGGGAGTTCGACCATTGCCGTCGCGATTTTGCCCAGCCCCGCGCCGGAGCCCGGCACGCTTGCACTGGCAGCTAGCGCGGTGGTATGTTTGGTTGCGGGTCGATGCCTACGGAGGCGAAACTCTCTGAGGTGACAACCAAGGCGGCGTGGCAGGGTCTCGCTGGCGCCTTCCAGCATCTCTCGACGTGTGAGAACTGCTTTGAGATTCGGAAGAGACTATGGGCGCCCGGCGTTTGTTGGTGTGTCTTCTCGCGTCGACTGGCTGGCTTTCTTTCTCCGTGCCAGCCTTTGCCATCGATGACTCCAATGTGCTCGTGCTGTATAACACGGCAAGCCCGGATGGCGATGCGATCGCGCACTATTATCAGACCGTCCATCCAGGCGTTACCTTGCTGCCGCTGAACGGCGTCAGCACTTCGGAATCGATCAGTGCCGACGAGTATTTGAGCACGATCTACCAGCCTGTCCACGCGGCCCTCACGTCCAACACCCAGGTGATTGTCACGACCAAAGGCATGCCGTTGCGCATCACCGTACCGGACAGTGCGAAGCCGCCATCCGTTTGGCCCAATCCGCCTTCCTACACCGACCCCAATGGAGTCCAGCACCAAATCTCGAACTGGAAGCCTTACTCGAGTTTGGAAAGCGAGTTGGCCGACGTCGACAAGATCAGCACGGCCGTCATGATGGGCGACCAGAGTTACTCGCAAGGCAATTTTACTCAATTCTCGAGCAACCCCTACTACGGCGCCACGACGTCGTTCAGTCACGCCACGACAGGCACTCGACTCACGGCGCGATTGGATGGGTATACCGCGGCCCAGGTCGAAGGCGCGATCGATCGTGCCCAGCACGCGTTCATCGGCCCGGCCAACAGCCCGAACGGGCCGTTCCACTTTATCGTGGACAATCATCCGACCGATTTATTGCATCCCGCGCAAGCCACGGGCTCTATAACCAGTCTGGCGAACAACTTGAACACGGCGGGCCTTCCGGTCACCTACGACAACACCACCGGCTTTGTCAGCAGCACCACCGGCCCGCTGATCGGATACGACGGTTTCGGCAACAACCAAAGTTCGACTCCCCCCAACTATATCACCAATGGCCTGAACGTCACGCTTGCCAACGGCGCGGTCTTCACGTCGTGGGAGAGCTTTAACGCGGCCACTTTCTCGACGAGCGGCGATTCCCACGGTCAGGGACAAGTCGCGCAGTGGCTGCAAGCCGGGGGAACTGCCGGCGTCGGCAATGTTACGGAACCGACCGCCAGCACCGCGACCATGGCCAACGAGGACAAGCTGTTTCAAATGCTGATCAACGGAAAGACCTTTGCCGAAGCAGCTTGGAGTTCCGAGCGTCAGCTCTCGTGGGTCAACACGGTCGTCGGCGACCCGCTGATGACGTGGAAGACACTGATGGGTGGCGATGCCAATATGGACGGCCATGTCGACGGTTCCGACCTGGCTATCTTGGGGACTTACTGGGGCCAAACGGTACCCGGCGGCGGCCTGAGCTGGGCCATGGGCGATCTTAATGGCGATGGCCACGTGGACATTTCCGATTTGTCGCTGCTCAGCGCGACTTGGGGCCAAACTTCGA
The DNA here is from genome assembly GCA_963801675.1 of uncultured Planctomycetia bacterium. Classification (GTDB taxonomy): domain Bacteria; phylum Planctomycetota; class Planctomycetia; order Pirellulales; family PALSA-1355; genus PALSA-1355. The sequence continues at coordinate 2,844,435 of CAWDFN010000001.1, read as the reverse complement.
GTTGGGCCATGGGCCAGGGAGAAAGTCCCGGATCTGCCTTTCCCGGACTTTCCTCGGGGCCGTCGGTGCCTGAGCCGTCGAGTTGGATCTTGATGGCAGCTGGAATCGGGACGCTTCTGGCGGGTCGCGCCGCCGCACGGCGCCGACGCTCGCAAGTCGCTCGGCGGCACGCCGCATAGTGAGCCAGCGCACGCACTTCCGATGGCATTCTTAGCCGCTCGGCCTGCTTTCGACGGACTTCATCGCGGCGCGTTGGGCGCCTCGGCCCTTCACGCCGAGTGCGGACTCGATCGACGCTTCTCGGCGGCCATTAGCCGATTGACCCGATAAGCTTAAAGAGATAAATTAGTTAGCTCGCCACTTCGAACGGTCCGAAGCGGGCGATCCCAATCCCAAGCCGACCGATGTTTCTACCTAACGCCGGACGTCGCCCATGGGCGACATGAGCCGGTGTGCCACTGCGAGGAGCGTTTCGTGCCGCCAGTCCTGGTCAAGCAATTGATTGAAGCGGGGGTCCATTTTGGCCATCGGGCCAGCCGCTGGAACCCCAAGATGCGGCCCTACATCTACGCCCGCCAGAATCTGATTCACATCATCGACGTCCGCGAGACGATTCGCGGGCTGCTGCGGGCCAAGAAGTATCTCAAGCAGGTTTCCGCCGGCGGCAGCCTGATGCTGTTCGTGGGCACCAAGCGGCAAGCCGGCGAAACCATCGAGCGCGAGGCGCAGCGCTGCGGCATGCCCTACGTCAGCGATCGCTGGCTGGGCGGCACGCTGACCAATTTCCGCACGATTCGCAATCGGCTCACGCGCTTGGAAGAGCTCGAAAAGCTGCGTTCCGGCGAGCAGCTGGCCACGTACTCCAAGAAGATGCAGTCGGCGCTGACCCGCGAATACCGCAAGATGTACCGCAACCTGAACGGCATGCGCACGATGAACCGGCTGCCGGAGTGCCTGGTCGTGATCGATCCCAAGAAGGAACGAAACGCGGTCAGGGAAGCGCAAAAGCTGGGCATCACGACCGTGGCGCTGATCGACACCGACTGCGATCCGGACGTGGTCGACCTGCCGATTCCGGGCAACGACGACAGCATCCGCTCGATCGAGTTGATCGTGCAGCAGCTGGCCGACGCGATTCTGGAAGGCAAGGCGGGCTCGACGACCGAAATAGAGCGGCAAAAGGCCGAAGGCGGCGACGTCCAGGCGGTCGGCTAAGCGGCCGCGCCAAGCGGTGCCGACCACGATCCGGCCGAACCCCGCGGGCGGCGCGCCCAGACGACGGATTGCGCGGCACGGCGCACTCGGCGATCACCGAACACAACCAAATCCATGGGCATGACGACGATTTAGAAGGGACTTTCAGTATGGCAGAGATTACCGCGGCCGCCGTCAAGTCGCTGCGCGACAAGACCGGCTTGCCGATGATGGAGTGCAAGGAAGCCTTGCAAGCCACCGGCGGCGACGAGCAGGCCGCCATCGAGTGGCTGCGCAAGGACAACATCAAGGTACAAGAGAGCCGCGGTCGGCCGCGAAACGTCGTTCGGCCGCATCGGCGTGTACACCGATTGGGACAAAGGCGTCGGCGCGATGATCGAGCTGCAGTGCGAAAGCGCCCCGGTCGCCAACAATGACGAGTTCGTCGCCCTGGCCAACGACCTGGCCAAGCAACTGGCCACCGGCCCTGGCGCGAAACGCGCCGACGAGCTGCTGGAGCAGCCGTCGCCCCGAAAAAGCGGGCAGACGCTGCGCGACGCAGATGCACGACTTGTCCAACCGGATTCGCGAGGTGTTCAAGCTGGGCCGCATCGTGCGCGTCGACGGCCAAGCGGCGGCTACGTCCATCACGCCGGCCGAACGGTGGGTGTGCTGGTCGAAGTCGAGGGCGGCACGCCCGAGGTGGCCAAGGACATCTGCATGCACATCGCCGCCATGCGCGCCGCAGGTGCTCGTCGAAGGAAGATCTCGATCCGGCGGTCGTGGACAAGGAGCGCGAGATCCTCTCCGAGGCTGCCCGCAAGGAAGGCAAGCCGGAAAACATCATCGCGCAAATGGTCGAAGGCCGGCTGCGAAACTTCTTCGCCGAGAAGGTCCTGCTCGAACAGCCGTTCGTCAAGGACGACAAGCAGACGGTGGGCAAATACGCCGAGCAACACGGCATGAAAATCTCACGCTACGTTTTTTGGGAATTGGGAAAATAGCCGCTCGCGCTTGCGCGTGTCGAATACGCAAGGAAGGATGGCAACAACATGGCCCAAGGCCTAACGCCGGAGGACCGCGCCCGATATCGCCGCGTGGTGTTGAAGCTCTCCGGCGAGAGCTTTGCCCATGCCGGCGAGCGCGGCATCAGCATGGACGAAGTGGTCGCACATCGCGCAGCAAATCTGCAAGGCGGCGCAGAGCGGCGTGCAGATCGCCATCGTCATCGGCGGCGGCAATATCCTGCGCGGGGCCCAGTTCACGGCCGGCAACTCCAGCATTCAGGAAGCCACGGCCCACTACATGGGCATGCTGGCCACGGTGATCAACGGCCTGGCGCTGCAAGACGCGCTCGAATCGCTGGGCTGCGAAACGCGGCTGCTGACGGCCATTCGCATGGACGGCGTGGCCGAGCCGTACATTCGCCGCCGGGCGCGCCGCCACCTGGAAAAGGGACGCATCGTCATCCTGGCCGCCGGCACCGGCAGCCCGTTTGTCACCACCGACACGGCCGCCGCGCAGCGGGCCCTGGAGCTCGAAGCCGACATCCTGCTCAAGGCCACCCGCGTCGACGGCGTCTACAGCGACGATCCGGAAAAGAATCCGCACGCCGTGCTGTACAGCGAGCTGAGCTACAACGCAGTGCGCGAGCAGAACCTGCGGGTCATGGATCCCACGGCCATCGCGCAGTGCATGGAACACGACATGCCGATCCTGGTGTTCAACTTCAAGAAGGAAGGCAACATCGAGCGGGCCGTGCAGCGGCGAGCGCATCGGAACGCTGATCAGCAGCCAGGTTACGGTCACCAAATAGGCGCAAGTGCTCCGCGTCCGCTCGTCAGACAGCGGGGCGCGAAAACCGACGTCAAAGGCAAACGTTCTATGAGCGCGGACGAAATTCTGCTCGATGCCGAAGAGCGGATGGAAAAGGCGCTGGCCAAGTTCAAGCAAGACCTGGCGGGCATTCGCACCGGCCGGGCCAATCCGGGACTGGTCGATTCGCTGCGCGTCGAAGTCTACGGCTCGCCCATGCCGATCAAAGCGATCGCCTCCGTCGGAGCCCCCGAGCCGACGCAGATCGTCATCCGACCCTTCGACCCCGGCACGCTCAAAGACATCGAAAAGGCGATCCAGGCCAGCGACCTGGGGCTTGAACCCGCAGAACGACGGCCGGGTGATCCGCATCAGCGTGCCGCCGCTGTCGACCGAAGTCCGCCGCAAGCTGGTCGGCCGCATCAAGGAGCTGGCCGAAGAGACCAAGGTCGCCGTCCGCAACGTCCGCCGCGACGGCAACAAGGCGGCCGATCAGGAGCAAAAAGACAAGAGCTGACCGAGGACGAGCGCGACGAGGTCAAGGAAGAGATCCAAAAGCTGACCAAGAAGTTCGAGGCGATGGCAACCGATTCCGCCGCCGCGAAAGAAAAAGAAGTCATGGAGGAGTAAACTTAGGGGGAGGGTTCGGGATTGGGGGTTCGCGACGAAGAACGTATGGCAACGATTGCTGGGCTGGCTTCGAATTCAAGCCACGAACCACTTACAACCAACTGCTCATCTTGCATGCACCGCATCGCATTCCATCATTTCGTCTTGGGAGTCTTGGCGTTGGCCACGAACATCAACGCGTCGTACTCGGGCGAACCGACCGCGACCGCCACGGCGGGTCAACGAGTGCGGCAGGCCGGCACTCTGGTGATCGCCCATCGAGGCGACAGCAAGATGGCCCCCGAAAACACGCTGCCTGCGTTCATCTCCGCGGTCCACGCCGGCGCCGACCTGGTGGAGCTCGACTACTATCACTCGGCCGACGGCACGCCGGTCGTCTTCCACGACAAGTATGTGAACCGCACCACCAATTCCGAGGAACTGTGGGGCGATGCGAAGATCCCACTCACCAGCCGCAGCCTCGACGACTTGAAACGCCTCGACGCCGGCAAATGGTTTGCCTCGAAGTTCGCAGGCACGAAAATTCCGACGTTGACCGAGGCGCTTGATGCCATCCAATCAGGCTCGATGACGCTGATTGAGCGAAAGGGCGGAGACCCGGCCACCTGCGTCGCGCTTTTGAAGGAAAAAAAACTGCTCGATCGGGTCGTGGTGCAAGCCTTTGATTGGGACTATCTGGCCGGTTGCCACAAGCTCGACGATAAGCTGGTTTTGGCGGCGCTGGGAGACAAGGACTTCATCCCCGAAAAGCTCGACAAGATTGCCAAGACCGGCGCCAAAATCGTCGCCTGGGAAGACAAGTACACCACTGCCAGCACGATTTCGGCCATCCACTCCCGAGGCTTCAAAGCCTGGGTCTGGACGGTCGATGACGCAACACGGATCTGCCAGTTGGTCGACGCGAATGTCGACGGCATCATCACGAACCAGCCCGCGCTGACTCGCTCAATCATCCAGGCAGCCAGGTCGGCGCGCTGAGCGGCTTTTGGTCGCCCAGAAACTGGGGCGTTACAACGCATCTGGTCTGCTCCCGCCGATTTAGGCACCGCGGACGGCCTTGACCCCCTTCACCGTCTGTTCGTATAGTGCCCGACCCAACGAGCCAGGATGGCTTCTGGGGCAGATATTTCACGCGTCGCGCACGCGTCGACGGAGAAACAGGCTATGGATGGCATGCATCGCGGCGGTCGATTGGCCCGCATCGTCGGCTTCGTTCGCAAATTCGGGTGGTTGGCAAGCGGCATGGCCGTGATCGGCGTCTGCCTGCTGTTCCGCACCTATTCCCCGGCCGACTCGGCCGCGGCTGCCGGCAAGCCCCCCTCGGGCAACGTCAAGCGCGCAAGCGCGACCGAACCGGCCGCCAAACCCTCGATTGGCCCAAAAAACGGCGCGCAATCGCAACCCAAGAAACCCCCGGTCGCCGCGCTGGTCAACAACGAGCCGATCGGCCGCGAAGATTTGGCCCGCGAGTGCTTGCTGCATTACAGCGGCGAAGTCCTGGAGAGCATCATCAATCGGATGCTGATCCTCACCAGTTGCCAGCAGCGCAACATCGTCATCACTGACGAGCAAATCGACGCCGAGATCGATCGCATGGCGCGCAAGTTTGCGGTGGCCAAGGACCAGTGGCTCAAAATGCTGGAAAAAGAGCGGGGCATCAAGCCGGGGCGTTACGCGAAGGACATTATTTGGCCGACGCTGGCGTTGCGCGAACTGGCCAAAAGCCAGTTGACCGTGACGAAGAAGGAACTCGACGAGGCCTACCAGAGCGAATTCGGCCCGGCGGTCAAGGTGCGGCTGATTGCCATCGAAAACGCCGCCCAGGCGCGCAAGGTCCACGCCGAGGCAATGGCCAAGCCCGAGGATTTCGGAGCGCTGGCCAAAAAATACTCCAAAGATCCCAATAGCGCCAGCGCGTACGGCCTCATCCAACCGATCCGCCATTTCACCGGCGACCCCAAACTGGAAGAGGCCGCATTCGCGCTCGCGAAGGGAGAAATCTCGAAAATCATCCCGGTGGGCAATCTGCACGTGTTCGTGAAGTGCGAAGAACAGCTGCCGCCGCCCAAAGGCATGAGTCGGGCCCAGGCCGATCCGCTGTTGGAAGAAGCCTTGAAAGACCGAAAGTTGCGCGCCGCGGCAGGCGACGTCTTCAAAGAGCTGCAGAAAAACGCGCAGGTGGAAAACATTTACAACGACCCCGTCAAGAGCAAGCAGATGCCCGGCATCGCGGCCATCGTCAACGGCCAGAACGTCACCGTGCTCGAACTAGCAGAGGAATGCATCCAGCGCCACGGAACCGACGTGCTTGATGGAACCATCAATCGCCGCATCCTCGACCAGGCGCTGCGTAAGCGGAACTTGAAGGTGACCGACGCCGACATCGACGCCGAAATCGCGCGGGCCGCCATCGCGATGGGCAAAACCAAGACGGGCGGCAAGCCGGACGTCGAAGGCTGGCTGGAACACGTCACCAAGGGCGAAAACATCAGCCGCGAGGTTTACGTGCGCGACGAAGTCTGGCCTTCGGCCGCATTGAAGAAACTCGTCGGCGACAACGTCAAGATCACGCAGGACGACCTGAAGCGCGGCTACGAAGCCAACTACGGACCCAAGGTGCGCTGCCGCGCGATCGTGCTCAACAACCAGCGCCGGGCCCAGGAAGTCTGGGAAAAGGCCCGCGAGGCGGTGGACAAGCGCCCCGAGCAGGCCGTCAAAGTCTTCGGCGACCTGGCCGAGCAATACTCCATCGAAGCCGGCAGCCGGTCGCTGCGCGGCGAGGTGCCCCCGATCCAAAAGCATGGGGGGCAACCGCTGTTGGAGCAGGAAGCCTTCACGTTGAAAAAAGGCGAGATCTCCGGAATCGTCCAGGTGGCCGACTCCTACGTCATCATGTACTGCGAAGGCTATACCAAGCCGATCGACACCAACTTCGCCGAAGTCAAGGATCTGTTGTACCGCGACATCCACGAAAAGAAGTTGCGGCTCGCCATGGCCAAGACCTTCGACGATCTGAAAGACGCTTCGCGCATCGACAACTATCTCTCGGGAACCTCCAAGGTACCCAAGAAGGAGGAGCAAAACCTGTCGGTTGAGCCGGGTGTTCCCCTTCCCAAGGTCATCAAGCAATAACGCTTGGGGTTGCGAACATTTCGCCCGTCGCGACTGTCCTGTCGTCGGCGGCTCGATCGGCCATTCGCCGGTGCCGGCGCGCCCTGGGGCGTCAGTGGCCGGCGGCCGTTTCCTTTCGCACGCTATCCGGTTATTCTAAAGGGTCGGGACCATCATCCCGATTTTGCCGACCGCGAGCCGACCGATGAGCGACGAACACGAAGCCGACAACCCGCTCGACAACACCGCGCCGTTTCAGATCGAAGTCGCCGATCGCGTCAAGCGGCTGCCGCCGTATCTGTTCGCGCGCATCAACGCGGTCAAGTACCAGAAGCGGCGCGCCGGCGACGACGTGATCGACCTGGGCATGGGCAATCCGTCCGATCCGCCCGAGGAGCTGGTCATCGAAAAGCTGGTCGAGGCCGCCCGCGACGCCGACAACCACGGCTACAGCAAGGCGACGGGCATTGCCAACCTGCGCCGCGAGGTGGCCAGCAAGTATCTCAAGAAGTACGGCGTGCGGCTCGACCCCGAGAGCGAAGTCATCGTCTGCCTGGGCTCGAAGGAAGGCTTCAGCCACATGTGCCTGGCGCTGATCGGGCCCGGGCGACACGGCGATCGTGCCGGCCCCGTACTTTCCGGTGCACGTTTACGCCGTGGCGCTGGCGGCGGCCAATGTGATCGCGCTGGAAGTCGCCGACAGCGAAAAGTTCCTCTCGAACATCGCCTACACCTGCCAGCATCTGTATCCCAAGCCGAAGCTGCTGATCCTCAATTATCCGCACAATCCCTCGACCGTGACGGTCGAGCCGGAGTTCTTTGTCGAGGTCGTGCAAGCTGGCCCGGCGTTACGGCTTCATGGTGATCAGCGACTTCGCCTACGCCGACGTGGCGTTCGACGGCTACCAGCCGCCGAGCTTTCTGGCCGCGCCGGGGCCGAGGACGTCGGCGTCGAGTTCACCACGATGAGCAAGGGCTACAACATGGCCGGCTGGCGCGTCGGCTTCTGCGCCGGCAACGCCGAGATGGTCCGGGCCCTGGGCACGATCAAGAGCTACTACGACTACGGCATGTTCCAGGCCGATCCAGATCGCGGCCATCATGGCCCTGCGGCACACCGACGCGGCGGTCGAAGCTCAAAGCGCGCATCTATCAACGCCGCCGCGACGTGCTGTGCGAAGGCCTGCGGCGCATCGGCTGGGACGTCACGCCGCCGCGGGCCAGCATGTTCGTGTGGGCCAAGATTCCCGAGCCCTGGGCCAGCCAGATGGACACCATGGAGTTCGCCATGAAGCTGCTCGAAGAAGGGCGACGTGGCCGTCAGCCCCGGCAGCGGCTTCGGTCCGGCCGGCGAAGGCTATCTGCGGCTGGCCCTGGTCGAGAACGAAAACCGGCTGCGACAGGCGGTGCGCCAGATCGGCCGCTGCCTGGGCAGCGAATCGCGCCCAGCGGCGCCGTGGCCGGCGACCCCCGCGCGGCGAGCTGAGCGCCGCGACCTTCTCGTAAGCCCAATCGGATTGTATGGGTCGTATCGGTCAGTCGGCGCATGGCGCCGTGCGCGTCAGCGCACCCCGACAACCGCGGCGCGCTGGCGCCGCGAAAACCCGCCTGGCCAAGCTATATTTGCTGCGCGTTCGCCGCGCGGTCTGATTCCCGCCTCCTGAGTCACCCCTGGCACGGCACCCAACGATGCAGTCAGCACAGTTTCAATTGCACGCACAGATCGAACAGTGCCACTGGTGGTTTGTGGCGCGCCGGCAGATCCTGTCCGCCGTAGTGAACGCCGTCTTGCCCCCCTCACAGGAGACGACCATCGTCGACGTGGGCTGCGGCACCGGCGCGAATCTGGCCGGCCTGGCCGACCAATACGATTGCATCGGGATCGACTCGTCGAGCGAAGCCATTCGGCTGGCCAGCGGCCGTTTTCCGCAAGTCCGCTTCATTCACGGCTTCGCCCCGCGCGACCTGGGATCGGTCATGCAGCGGGCCCGGTTGATCCTTGCCACCGACGTCTTGGAGCACGTCGCCGACGATTTTCGTATGCTGAGCGAATTGCTGGCGGCGGCCACGCCCGGAACTTACTTTCTGCTCACCGTGCCGGCCGATCTCGCGCTGTGGAGCGAGCACGACCGGGCCTTTGGGCACTATCGGCGCTATGACCGCGAACGGTTCGAGCAAATCTGGCAGGGATTGCCGGTCACGCCGCTGTTTGTCTCACACTTCAATTCCCGGCTCTATCCGATCGTCAAATCGATCCGTCGCTGGAATCGTTGGCGGGGCCGAGCCGGCGGCGTGGCCGGAACTGATTTCCTCTTGCCCACGGCGTTCAGCAATTTCCTGCTCACGCAATGCTTTGCCGGCGAACGCCATAAACTGGCCGGCCTGGCCAGGGGCGAGCAACTGACTCCCTACCGCTTCGGCGTCAGTCTGATGGCCTTGTTGCGGCGCGACGAGGGTCCGATCGAACCACGCCGCAAGCCTCGGTACGTGGCCAGCGACTACTACGACCCGGCCCGAGACCTGGTCACCGCCGACGTCTAGCGCCCCGTGTCGGCTGCGGCGGGGGTCGTCGAAACTCTCAGCTTGTCGAGATCTCGCCGCGCGAGCGTGATCGTCAATTTGAGCGACCAGGGCGGCACCGTGCCGTTGGTCGGGGGCTTCATTTCTTCCATTTCGGAAATCAGCTTTTCGGCGGCCGCGACCGTCTTGCGCGAACCGTCCTCGTCCTTAAGCTCATGTTGGACCATCGCCAGGAACGTCAGGCAAATCAATTGACTCACGCGGGTTCCAGCGACTCGGGCCGGGACGACCGCCGCGGCCAAGGCGTGCGGGGGGAGGGCCTTCGTGAGCGTGTCCTGCGCCTCGTTGAGTTGCCCCGCGCGATACTGCGCGCCACCCAGCACGACCAACGCTCCGGGATTCTGTTTGTCCAGTTCGATGCCGCGGCGGGCCAACTGGAGCACCGGCTCCGGGCTGTCGACGACGCCTGAGCCCATCACGCAAGTCAGAGCGACCGCGTAGATTTCCGTCGAGTCGGTTGCATCGCCATGCTTCGCGAGTAGTTCGCGGCAAGTTGCGCGGTAGTCATCCGCGTCGCCGGACACCAGGCGCAGCAGTGCGTACTGGAACATGACATCCCAGTTATCCCGGTCGATTGCCACCGCCTTGCCATAAGCCTCGGCGACCTCTCTCCATTGGGTCGCCACTGCCCGCATGTCCCCAAGTCGCGCGTAAGAGTGCGCTAGCAAAGACTTATATTCTTTGACTTTCGGATTCTTCCGGACGAGATCTTCACGAATCTCGATGGCTCGTTTACAGGAGGCTTCCGCTTCGATACTTCTGCCGCCCGCCCATTGCACAATCCCCAGATCGTTGAATGCGCGTGCGAGCCCATCCGGGTAGTCGTTGATCGTCGGATTTTCCCGAACCAACTTTTCATAAATCTCGATGACTGTCCGGCAGGAGGCCTCGGCTTCCGGCGTTCTGCCAGTATCGCGTTGCACAATCCCCAGATTGGCGTATGCAATTGCGAGCCCATACTGGTAGTCGGTGACGGCCGGGTTTTCGCGGACCAGTTGCTCACGAATCTCGACCGCTCGCTGGTACGAGGCTTCGGCCTCGGCCCATCTCCCCGTATTGCGTTGCACAATTCCGCGATCGATGTATGCGAGTGCGAGTCCATCCTGGTAGTCGGTAACCGTCGGGTTTTCACGGGCCAGCGTTTCGCGAATTTCGATCGCTCGCTGGTGCGAGGCATCCGCCTCGGCCCGTCTGCCCAAATTGCGTTGCGCAATCCCGAGATTGGCGTATGCGGCTGCGAGCCCGTTGCGGTAATCGGTCACGGCCGGGTTTTCGCGAACGAGCTGTTCATTGATTTCGATCGCTCGTTGGTACGAGGCTGCCGCCGCGGCACTTTTGCCCGTCTTGCTTTGCAGGAAGCCGAGATCGATGTATGTGTATGCGAGCCCGTTCTGGTAGTCGGCGACCGTTGGATTTTCACGGACCAGTTTCTCGCGAATCTCGATCGCTCGTTGGTGCGAGGCCTCCGCCTCGGCCGATCTGCCCGTATTGCGTTGCACAATTCCGAGATGGGAATACTCGAACGCGAGTTCATTCTGATAATCGATTTCGGCCGGATTTTCGCGGACCAGTTGCTCATGAATCTCGATCGCTCGTTGGTACGAGGCTGCGGCCGCGGCACTTCTGCCCGTCGCGTTTTGCACAATCCCGAGATCGATGTATGCCCGTGCCAGCCCATCCTGGTAGCTGGCCACCGTGGCGTTTTCACGGACCAACCTCTTGAAAGTCTCGATCGATTTTTGGTATGAGGCCTCCGCCTCGGCCCGCCTGCCCGTGGTGTTTTGCACAATCCCGAGACCGATGTATGCGCGTGCCAGCCCGTCCTGGTAGTCGGCGACCCTCGGGTTTTCGCGGACGATCTTCTCCCAAATCTCAACTGCCTTTTCGTAAGCAGCGAGGCTTTGCTCCTTCGACGCGATGGAACTGGTGATCGTCGCCACGCGCTGGTACGTACGGGCCATCTCGGCGAGCACTTTCGGATCGTCACCATACCGGCCGATAAAATTCTGGTAGTGCACTAGCGCGCTTTCCAGCAGTTCCTTGCGCAAGGGCTGCAAACCGGGCACGTCCAAGAGCCGACTCTCGCTGACCGACGTAAAGTATTTGTCGACGGTCTGGCGAGCCTCGCGAAATCCTTCCTCGGCCCGCTGGCGCTCGGCAATCGCCTCGCGGGCCCGCGCGTCGGCCGCGATCGCAAAATACGTCGAGATCGCGGTCCCGCAAACGAGCGCCATGACAACCGCGGCCGACAAGCTGGCCACCACCGGATTCCGTCGCGCCCAGCGCCAGCCGCGTGCCAGCGGGCCAATCGGGCGGGCCACAATCGGCTTGCCCTCCAGCCAGCAGTGCAAATCGTCGGCCAGGTCCTGCGCCGTCTGATAGCGCCGCGCCGGCTCCTTGGCCATCGCTTTCAGGCAGATCGTTTCCAAGTCGCGCGGAATCCGCGCGTTGAGCTTGCGCGGCCGCGGCGGCTCGTCACGCTGGATCTGCAACAGCAGCATCTGCGCTTCGCCGCGAAACGGCAGCTCGCCTGTGAGCAGCTCGAACAAAATGACCCCCAGCGAATAGACGTCGCTGCGGGCATCGGCCTCGTGGCCTTTGCCCCAGGCCTGCTCAGGCGACATGTAGGCCGGCGTCCCGAGAATGTTGCCGTCGACCGTCATCGTGACTTCGCCGGTGTCGCGCTTCGCCAGGCCAAAGTCGATCACGTGCGGCTGGCCGTCGCGATCGACCATGATGTTGCCCGGCTTCAGGTCACGATGCACGACGCCGGCCTGGTGGGCATGTTGGACGGCCTCGGCCACCTTGACGATTAACTCGGCTGACTCGCGAAATGAGAGCTTCTGGGCGGTCAACCACTCCTTGAGATTCGCCCCATCGACGTAGTCGCTGACAATGTATAACGTATCGCCCTGGCGGCCGATTTCATGTACGCCGACGATGTGCGGATGTTTCAGCTGCGCGGCGGCTCGGGCGTCGCGCAGAAACATCTCGGTTTCGGCGGCATTGAGGGCCCCTTTGCGCGGAATCTTAATCGCCACCGTGCGATCGAGTTCGCTGTCGCGGGCCATCCACACGCTGCCAAACTTGCCCATACCCAGCTCGCGCACCAGCTCGAAATGGGCCAGCCGACGGGTTCCACTGTGCACTGTCTCGGTCACGGCGACTTCGCTGGCCAGGCTGAAGTGGCTGCCGCACGCAGGGCAATCAATGTCGGTAACACTCGAACCATCGACCAGGTCGATCGGGCAATGGCAGTGAGGACATCGAACGTGCATGACGCGAGACTGCCAGGGTGCGTACGATTGCGCGGTCTGGAACGCCTGTCGGTCATTATGGAAGCCACGTTACCTGGCTTCAAGTTGTGGCACCGTGTGCCGCACGCTGTTCGGAGGCGCCGGCGGCCGCTATAATGGCCGAGATGCTCCCGCGCTTCGGCCATCCGCGCGGGGCAGGTCGCCAAGGACGGGCCACAAGCGATGGGAGGGCGCAAAAAAATAGAGGGCTCTTGCTCGCCGGGGCAAGAACCCTCTCAGTTGGCTGTCCGGATTGGCAAAGGGTTAGTTTGCCGCTTTCCCGGAGACCCACAGCCGTAACAACCCTATCGGGCCATGGGGGGAAGAAACTTTAGCGGCGTGCCAGTTGGGCCTTGCGCCGACGACGCCGGACACAACGATCGACACCGCGGCGGACGATACAGGCCTGAGTCTTTACTTTGTCGGAATCCTCGCGCGCTGCATAGCTATCCGAAAATCATCTCGCAGAAGCGGAACCGTCGGATCATGAAAGTTGCCAAACTCGCCCTGGAAGACGGAACCGTCTTTACCGGCAGCGCGTTCGGCGCCGACGGAGAAGTCGACGGCGAGGTCTGCTTCAACACGTCGATGACCGGCTATCAGGAGATCCTCACCGACCCCAGCTACCGCGGCCAGATCGTCACGATGACCTACCCGGAGATCGGCAACTACGGCGTGAACGTCGAGGATGTGGAAAGCGGCCGGCCGCAGTTGGCCGGCTTCGTCGTGCGAGAGCACAGCGGCCTGGCCAGCAATTTTCGCGCGGACGGATCGCTGGAGGACTATCTGGCCGCCGCCGGCGTCGTTGGCATCTCGGGCATCGACACGCGGGCCCTGGTGCGCCGCATCCGCAAGCGCGGCGCGCTCAAGGGCGTGCTTTCGACCGTCGACCCGACGATGCCAGCCTGGTGGCCAAGGCCAAGGCCAGCCCGGGCCTGGTGGGCCGCGACCTGGTGCGCGAAGTCGTGCCCCAGGGCCCGCGCGATTGGACCGAGCGGCTCAGCCACTGGACGAGACTCGCGTCACAAGCGTCCCAGGCCATCCCGCCCGGCCGCCAGCGGCACGTCGTGGCGCTGGACTACGGCATGAAGTGGAACATCGCCCGGCACCTGCTCGATCAGGGCTGCCGCGTGACGGTTCTGCCGGGCACCGCCACGGCTGCGGACGTGCTCGCACAAACGCCCGACGGCGTGTTCCTCTCCAATGGGCCCGGCGATCCCGAGCCGCTCGGATTACGCCATCCGAACGATCCGCGGCCTGTTGGGCAAGAAGCCGATCTTCGGCATCTGCCTGGGCCACCAGTTGCTGTCGCTGGCCTGCGGCGCGACGACCTTCAAGCTCAAGTTCGGCCATCGCGGCGCGAATCAGCCGGTGCAAAACCTGGCGACCGGCCGAGTCGAGATCACTTCGCAAAACCACGGCTTCGCCGTGGCCGAGGAAAACCTGCCCGCCGCGCTGGAAGTCACGCACCGCAACCTGAACGACCGCACGATCGAAGGCGTCCGCCATCGCGAGCTGCCGGCCTTCAGCGTGCAGTATCACCCCGAAGCCTCGGCCGGCCCGCACGACAGCGACTATCTGTTCGGCCAGTTCTGGGAGATGATCGGCTAGCAGGCACCTGGCTGGGGCTACTGCTCGAACAGCACGCACAGCACGTCGATGGCCGCCACGGCGCGCTCCGGCCGCCGTACGTCGCCGTCGACGCATTCGCCCCAGATCGACAGCGCACAGCGTAGATACTGCTCCCTCGATTGCTCGACCAAGTTGGCGTCGAGATCCGCGGTCGCGGCCCGCCAGAGCACCTCGAGTTCGGTCAACGCCCGGTCGTCGCCGGCGATCGCCGCGAACACCAGGTCGTCAATCCGCTCGAGCAGCTCGAGGACCTCGGCCGGTTGCGCGGCCAGCGTGGCGACGAGATCGTCGACCGTGCTCTTGGGCACGTAGCCCGCCACCACGGCCAGCGTCTTCTCGTGCCGCGAATGCGCGCCGTCGGCGCGTCGTTCGACGCAGCCCATCCGAGCGCTCGGCGTCACGACCGACTCCTCCGGCGGCTGGACGTCGGTTCCGTCGGCGTTGACGGATTGAAGCGAGACCGGTTGCAGTTTCGCCTGCACTTGTTCCGCCAGGGCCTGGAGGTTTGTCGAGTTCAACCAGGGCCGCGCCGGCTCGAGTTCCGTGGCCAGCACGGAGAGCCGGCTGGTGCGAAGAATTTGGGCGACGCACCCCGCCCATCCTTCCCAAGGCGGGGCGTCGGCCGTGTCGGGCGCGTCCAGGTCTAAAAGCGTGATTCCGTGGCGCGCGATGGCGCGCCAGTTCGAAGCGTCATTCGGCAGAGCCGAGATGCGTACCGTGCGACCCGACGAGAATTTCAAACCGGTCGAGAACGAGAATTCGGTGCGGCACTCCACCGGCAGCGTGCTGAAGAGCCCGGCAATGATCGCCTCGACTGGCGTCGCCGAGGCCAGCGCCAGACGGTCGCTGGCCAAGACCGCTTGAATCATCGTGGCCATCGCGGCCGGCCCTGGATGACGCGCCAATTGGGCCAATAGGCCCAAATCGACGACTGCCGCGTGACCTCCCAAGCGCAGCGGCTCCAGGGTCTCGGGAATTGGGTCGTACACGCGCAACGCGCCGCTGGCCGTCGCTGCCCGCAATATGGCGAAAGGATTGTTGGCAAAGCGGGCCAGCACGTCGAGCGGCACGACCAGGAATTGGGTATAGACGGTCGACCCGCCGCGGCCGCTGAATTCGGCACCGGCCAGCGTGGTGCGCGACACGCAGTACGCACCGCTGGCGAGTTGGTGAAAGTTGCTGCTCGCCGGCACGCCCGAGGTCTCCAACAACGAGTCGTGCGACGGTCCCCACAGCGCCAATTCGCGCGCGTCGGCCTCCGAGAGTCCCGGGCTGCGCGCGATCAATTGATATCCCTGGGTGCGATCCGTGTGCGCCGACGTGAAAATGGCTTGTTCGATGAGCACGTTGCAAAATCCTCAATGAACGAGTCGCGGTTTCGAATGAACGTTGGTGTCAGGTCAAGCCGTTGTGGGCTTGGACGCGCCGGGCGGGGAGAAGGTTCAATGGGCAAGGTTCTCGGCAAGCCACTCGAACGGTTCGACGATGCCTCGCGGCTCGGTGCGCAGCGGAACGCTTTGCAGGCCGCCGCCTCGGACCGTCCGCGTGACGCACGCGCCAGCCACCCCCGCCGCAAAGAAGCGGTGCCGTTCGAATCGCTGCTGGCATACGCCCCACAAGCCCGGGGCGTGCCGCTGGGCGAATCTCCCGGGGTCTTCGAAGCACGATTCGCACTGGTCGGCTTTGCTGAAAATCAGGGCCACCGGCCGGTGGCTCCAGGCGACTTTGCGATCGCGCCCCAACTCGCTCAAATGACTCAGCAGCTTCATCGTGAAATAGTCTTCGTCCAGCGACCCGGACTGCAACTTCGCCGCGTCAATCAATATCAATACGCCATGGCAGCGGCTCAACAACGAATGAATCACCTGGTAGGTGCGTGGGTGGTC
The DNA here is from genome assembly GCA_963801675.1 of uncultured Planctomycetia bacterium. Taxonomy (GTDB): domain Bacteria; phylum Planctomycetota; class Planctomycetia; order Pirellulales; family PALSA-1355; genus PALSA-1355. The sequence continues at coordinate 2,828,291 of CAWDFN010000001.1, read as the reverse complement.
GACTTCCTCGAAAAGCGCCTCGCCGGCGATGTCGGGCATCACCAGCTCGACCGGCTGCCGATGTCTCGGGCTGCGCAACTGGCAATGGACCCAATTCCATCGATCGGGCTCGTTGGGAGTTTTGTTGGGAAACTCGCAGCGAGCCAAGGCGGCCAGCGTGTTTTGTTGCAGCGTTACCGAAAATCCGCCGCGGGCAGACAACTGCAATTGCTTCGGCTGGCGCGAGAGCATGTCCAAGAGCATGCCCAGGTACACCGTCTTTCCGACGCCGCTGGGTCCCAGCGCGGCGAACATGATCGGAGGTGCCTGCTGCGACTGGGCCTGGTGCGCCAGCACCATCGGCGCATAGCAATTGCGACAGAACTCCGCGTCGAGCGTGTTGCCTTGATCGCAAATCAGGCACGGCACCTGGGTGCCGTAGTTCGCCAGACGATAGGAATCCAATTCGACCGCAATACCTCGGTTCATGCGTGGTTCTCCACAAGCGAGGACTCGACGTGCAGCGAGTCAGTCTGCCCGGCTGAGCTGCCAGGCTTGGAAAGGTCGCACAAGCTGATCGCGCAGCGGAATCCGATATTGTGCTTACGAGCCAGGGCCTGGTCTCCGCTTTGGAAATGACAGGTTGCCTGGCAGTCCAGATAGGTGTCGAACGCTCCGCCCCGGATGCTTTTCATTTTCGGTTGCGCCGCGGCCGCGGCCAGCTCGCCGTCGTCCTCCAAAGCGAACGGATCGGCGGTCCACTCCCAAACGTTGCCGATCAGTTGTTGCACGCCCCCCACGCTGACGCCAGCGGGAAACCGATCGACCGGCACCGTGCGCCCAGGGCCCGAGCTCCACAAGTTGGCGCGCTCATGGTCCATGGCTTCGCCCCACGGATAGCGGCGTTCCAGCAGCGGATGGCCGGCGATGGCTACCGGCCAGGTGCCGGCTTTCACCCATTCGGCGTCCGTGGGCAGTCGCTTGCCCGTCCACCGAGCGTACGCCGACGCCTCGAACCAGCTGATGCCGACAACGGGATGATGATCCTCGCCGCGCGGATAGCGGCCCTGGTTCCAGAAGCGCGGACCGGGGTGTCCGGTTTGATCGACAAAGTCGAGTACGGCCGGCAAAACCTGCTGGTCCCATATCGCCATTTGCTCGTAGCCGCCGGAGCGTACGAATTGCTGAAACTGGCTGTTCGTCACGGGATAACGGTCGAGGTAATAGGCCGCCACGCGCAACGGAGTGTGCCGCGGCGACGATGCATCGGCCTGGGCATCGTGGTCGGCAAGAGCCATCGAGCGATGCAGAACCACTTCGCCGGCCGGCACCAGGCACATGCAGTCCGTTTGGGCGGCGCGGGCCCGCGACAACTGTCGGGCCGTCAGATTACCCAACAGTTGTGGCCGCAGCAGCAGGGCGTATCGACCCTGCGAGAGCATCTCGTCGACCAGCGATTCCGCGTCACCGCCGGCAGATTGCTCGCCGGCCGACAGCTCGGCTAATTCCGTGTAGGGGTCGGCCACCGACTCCGACGCCTCGAGGGGCGGCTGATTTTGCAGCGCCGCGGCGCCTGCCGAGCCGCGGGTTCCGCCCAACCACGTGGGTATTTTCAACAGGACTGAACTGAAGACGAGCGCCCCCGGTCCCACCATCGTCGCCATCCACGCCATTACGTCGGCTGATCGCATGATAATCCTCGCGCACTGCGTCGCACTGAAAAAAATGTCGGCGGAATTCTGATTAGGAAACGTCCGCCAGTTTACGGACCTTGTTTCTTTGCAACATTTCGAATTGTTCGCGGAGCGTGTCCACTACCGGATCGCCGTTCACCGCGGCGTCGACGGCGCACGGCGCCGGCGACGAGTTCTGGGCCGCAGGCGTACTCTTGGCCAGTAACTCCGACTGTCGGTCGACGCTTCGCCGCAATTGTCGTAGCTCCTCGCTCCACTGCTCGCGCTCTTCGGCCATCAATCGTTTCTGTTCGACCAACGTCTCGGACAACTCGGCGCCGCGGGCTCGCAGTACGTCCAGCTCGGCTTCGAGCTGCCGGCGCTCGGCTTGCACTTCGGCCAGTTTTTCGTGCAGTCCCGCATCGTCCGGAACCGCCGCGACTTGCTCGCGCAATCGGACCAGTTCGGCCTGTGCAGCGGCCAGTTCGCCGCGAAGCCTGGCCGATTCGACCGTGGTCTCGGCCAGCGGCCCCAGTTGGGCCCGCATTTGAGCCAGCTCGTTGCGCAACGCCTCGCTCTCCGACTGCAACCGTTCGAGTTGCGTTTGCAACTGCCCCTTGTGTTCGACTTGCACCTCCAACAGCTGTTTGCTTTGCAACCCATTCGCATGAGCCTGCCGAAGCTCGTCGCCGGCTCGCGCCAACTCAGACTGGGCCGCTTCAAGCTGTTTCTTCAGGACGCTCGAGCCCTCGACCGCCTCGGCTGCCGCCAGGGTTCGCTCGGCCAGCGTCTTGTCTCGTTCGATCAGTTCGCGGCTCGCGTCGGCCAATTGACGTCGACATTCGGCCAGTTCGGCTCCACGCTGGTCGCACTCGGCCAGCACCTGTTCCAGGCACTCCGAAACCGACTGGTGTCCCCGACGCAGCTCGCGAATCGAGTCGTGCAGGGGATGTTCCAGCGATTTCAGTGGTAATGCCAAATCGACCGACACGTTGCAGCCCCTGGTCCGCGACGGTTCACAACCTGTCAGCATCGCGCGGACTTCGCGGCCCAGGCTGTTGGCTTCGTTGGTTGGGCGGTCGTAAGAAGTGAATGGAAATCGACCGCCTTGGGAAATCTAGGTCACGACCGGCCTGGGAGCAAAAGCCACCGCAGGATTGGCAAGATTCGACCCAAAGAGCCCCACCAAAAGGGGGAAAGCTGCTGCCGCCGGCGAGTTCTTGAAAAATTGCAAAACACGGGCGAATCATTACTTAGGCGATTAAATCGACTGCACAATCTGCACAGACCTTGCGGAAAGGATAATATATGCGATGTTTTCCAGATACCGTATGGATTCGCCACACGCTTTTAGGAGAGTTCTGATGCAAGCGAGACGAGTTTTGTTGGCCGCCTTGAGCCTGGGACTGCTGAGTGTGCTGGCGCAAGCATCGCCGGCGGACGCACGGGTTCTCGGGCCGCTGAAAGCCCAATTGGCGAGCCACTCGGCTGCCGTGGCGGAAGACGTCACCGCCCTCCCCGCTCCGCCGACGGCCGACTGCTGCCCCAAACCATGCATCATCTACCGCCACGGCGGTCCGAAGCTGTGTTGTGATTGCAAACCTGGGGTGCCGACGACCCTGAAGGTCAAAGATCCATGCACCTGCTGCCAAACCGAGATCTCGGTGTGTCTGCCGGCTTGCTGCACGGGCGAGCCGACCGTCTGCTGCGGCACCGGTTTGTTTTGCCGCGACATCGTGTGCTACGAATGGTGCTGTGGTTTCCGCGTGCGAGTCACGTTCAAGAAATGTGGCGATTTGATCGTCACGACGTGGGGCCGCTAATTCCCACGTGACCCTTGCCGACAGCAATTGGGCTCGGAAGATTTGCTCTTCCGAGCCCGTTTTCTTGGTGCGATTGGCGGCCTATGATGCACTCCTTGCAAGCCCGCCTTCGCGGCAGCTGGGAAAGAGCAAACCTTGGCCAAGAAAAAGCGCCGCCGAAACGTCCCTTCGGCTCCGGCCGAAAGCCGCCTGGCTAACAGCCGGCCGGCCGAAAGCCGCGCGGCCGAACTGGCGACCGTCGCTTGGATGTTGTCGGTCATGATGACGCTCGCGTGCGCAAGCACCGCGGCCATCGTTTGGCTGGGGGTCGGCGACTCGGAAGCCCACTCGACCGCCACCCTCTTCGCTCGCATGCTTCACTTCAGCTCGATCGTCACGGCCGTGGTGTCGCTGGCGCTCGTCGGCGTAGTCCTCAAGATTCGCCGAACGTCGCCGCCAGCGACGATTACGATCGTCGCCGTGATCGTGGCCGTGTTGCCGATTCTGGCCGCCTTCCTTTAACGCTGGCAAAGGGGCAGTGGCACCCAACGTCAGGCGGCATCGCTCGAGTCGCCCTGCAAACCGCGCGGCTGAGGCATGTCGCGAAGCGGAGTCTGTACGATGTTCAGGGCCGCGTGCGGTTTGGGCGGGCCTTCGTGAACGTGCGCAGCGCGCGACGAAGGAATGCTGCCCAGACCGAGCACTCGCAAACTGGGCCACAACAGCGACGCGTTGGCCTGCAGCCAACGGCTGCGGAAATAATAGGCGATGAAACACCTGGCATGCAGCTCCGAGACGCGCTGGCTCGTGAGATTGCGATACTTCAGCACCGGCGTGTAGACCGTGTACCGCGTCGGATCGAAGGTGGCAATTTGCGACTTGATTTCTTCGAAGAACTCCGTGCCCGGGTAGGGCGTCACGATATTGAAGTTCGCGAACGTCGGGTTCAGCGCCTTGGCGTAGCGCAACACGGCATGGATCGACTCCTCGGTGTCGTCCGGAAAACCGATCATGAATCCGGCCACGGTGCGGATGCCCAGCGAGCGGCATAGCAGGATGAACTCGCGCTGACGATCGTCGCGAATCGGCGCCCGATGATAACGGCGCAGCGTCTCCTCGGACGGCGTTTCGATGCCCACGGTGATGCTCGTCAGCCCCACGTCGGCCAACGCGCGAAGCACGTCGCCGCGAAGCAGGTCGAGCCGGCCCTCGATCGAAAACTGAATCTTCCGCGGCAACTGGCCAATCAGCTCGGCCAGGCGGAACACTCGGGCTCGATCGACGCCAAACAACGGGTCGCGAAACTTGAACGAGCGGAAGCCGTGCGCCTTCATGCCCGAACGCAACTCGGCCGCCACGCTTTCCGGAGAACGCAGCCGCGTCCCGTTTTCCAGAATGATGTAGGGGCAATAATTGCACTTCAGCGTGCAGCCGCGGCTCTGCTGAATCAGCGCCGTCGGGAACTTCGTAAAATCGAAGCCAATGCGGAACTGCCGTGGCGAGAACAACGACCAATCCGGAAACGGCAGCAGATCCAAATCGCTTACTTTGCCCAAGTCGAAGCTCCGCTGCGGCGAGGCCACGACTTCGTCGAGCATCCAGTACAACCGCTCGGGCTCGCCTCGCAGAATCGTGACGTCCAAGCCGTCGAACGCCTCGGGCAGGGAGTGGGCCACGGCCCCGGCCACCAACACGCGGCAGCCCGGAGTCGCCGCCAGCGCCTGCTGCATGGCCTGGCGCTCCAGGGGCACGGTAATCAGCGAGGGATTGAAGACATACAGGTCGGCGCCCGGCGGAACACGGTCCAGCGCATACTCGACCTGGTGCCCCAAGCTGCGAAAAATGGCCGCCAGGTAGGCGTACACCAGCGCCACAGGTCGCCGATCGCGTTTGAAGAAGTGCCGCACGATGCGCCCGCCGATCCCGCCATTTCCGGGATACTGGCCAACGCCAAACCCGCCCGCGAAATCCTTCGCGACGTCGAGCTTTCGCGTATCCCACAGAACGATGCGCATCGCGAACTCCTTGAGCCGGTGCCGGCTTGCGTTTCGCCAGTCGATTCCGCCAACCGGCTTTTACGCGGCTTTCCGCCGCCGAGAGGTCTTCTGGTCGTCGTTGGCCGACGTACTCCGAGCCGAGCCGCTCTCCAGCCCGATCGTGAGTATCCGCCCGCCATACCGCATTTCGTACTCGATGCCCTTCCATACGATTCGTCGGCCGACGGCCGACCCGATCAGCCCGCAACAACAGGCCAGACCCGAGACGGGTCCCAACCAAATGTCGAAGCGGCGCGCGGCGGACAACTCGTGCTGATGATTGGGAAGGTTGATGCGCGAGGCCTGTTGCCGCAGGCGTGCTCGGAAAAGATGCAATGCATAGAGCATGGCTGCCGCCGCGGCCGGCTGCCACGTCCAGGCCGCGCCCAGGCAAAGTCCGGCAAGTGCGCCGACCACGCTGCCCCAAAATGCGCCTTGCGCCAGGCAGTTGCCGACCAGCACCAGGCTCCACAGCAGCGGCGAATAAAAGCGGCCAATCGTGAACTGCCGCCGCACGAAAGACATCACCGTGGCCAGATTGACGTCGATGGGCGACGGCAAAATACACGTCGGCTCGAAGGCGACCATTTGTTTCGACGCGGCCAAGGCGTTTCCGGCAACCAGGTCGTCGCTCAGCGTGCCCTGCCAGGCCTCGCGCAGCCGAATGGCCTCGAAAATCTCGCGACGAATGGCCCACGACCCGCCCCAGACCTTGTGATGAATACCCGGAAACATGATTGGCACCACGGCGCAGTCCATGCTCGAAACCAGGCAATTGGCCAACGTGGGCCGCTTGGGGACGAACCAGCGGTACCCCGTTGCCGCGGCGAAGTGGTTCAGCCGCTGGGTGAGCAGCCGCAGCCAATCGCGTGGCGGACGAACGTCGGCATCGACAAACGCCAGAATGCGGATTTCCGGCCGCAAGTTCTCCGTCGCGGCCAGCAGGTTGTGAACCTTTTGACCACTCACCGTGGCCACGCCCGCCACGACCAGTTGCGCCGCCCGGCCAGGAAAGCGCGAAATGAGTCGGCGGATCGGATGATAGGCCGCGTCCTCGACGCTTTCCACGATGAAGATCAGTTCGTAGTTGTCGTGGTCCTGCTCGAACAGCGGCTGCAAGTTCGCTTCCAGATCGGCGTCCGTGCCCTTGCACGGCACCAGCAGCGCTACGCGTCCCGCGGGAACCTGACGACTGGGATTGCGCCGCCGGCTGAGCGAGTAGCGGCGATGCTCCCAGGCCTGCACGCCCAACAGCGTGCCAATGCCGATGGCGTAGGCCACGACCGCCCAATAACCAGCGAGCAACCACTCCATGGCGCAGCACCTTCCTTGGCCCGCGGACTCGGCGCGCCGAAGTCGGGGCGGCCAGAGCATTTTGCGTGCGTGAGGATATCGCGTCGCCCTGAACCGGTCAATGCAATTCTGGGGAAGACAGGGGGGACGGGAAACGGAATCCGCGACGTACAACACTTTTATTCGGCGTTTGGGCCGAAAACTGCCGGCGAAGGGCTGAATTCCGACGAATCAGCACTTCGCTGGCACTCCAAGCCTCAGCAAGCGACCCGACGTCAGACCGTGGCAGCGGGCTATTTCTTCTTGGCGGCGGGAAACCCGGCATCACGTAGCTGGTCGAACCCGGCCGAGAGAGGGCGGACGTCGTAGCCAAGTTTTTCCAGAATGTTGCCCGCCATCACGGCTCGAACGCCCTTGGCGCAGTGACAGTAGACGATCCGATCCTTGGGCAGTTCCTTGGCGAGCTTCTCTTTGACCGTCGCGTCGGTCGTCGCCCGCTTCAACTCGCTCAGGGGCCAAAGTCGGGCGTCATCGAGATGCTCGCGGTCCCATTCGGCCTGTTCGCGCACGTCGACCAGCACGGCCTTTTTCTGCGCCAGATTCTCTTTGACCTTGTCGAGCGAGTCTTTCGTGTGCTCGGCGGCACCGGCGTGGCCGCAGCAGATCAACAGCCCGAGAACCGTCAGCCCAAACATGCGAGCATTCATTCTCAGCAGCTCCCGGAATTGTCTAATAGGGGATATAGGGAACTGGCATGCGCGCTCGGCCGCGACGCGGCATGGCCTGCCGTGCGGCGTTGTAGGCCTTGCGCTGCGCATCGGCCGTGGCGTTCACTTGGCGCCAGTATTCATCGGCCTCGTCGACCACCGAGCGGACGTAGAACGTAAATTCGGCCTCGCTGACTCTATTGCTGCGGGCCAGCTTGTTGCCGGTCGCTTCAGCCGCGCTCACCGTCGGCACGACCCGGTCCTTTTCCGCGTCCTTGGATCTGGGGTTTGGCTTTTTCGGCTTGCCGATTACGCCGGTCTTGCCCCACTGTTGCACCTGTTCGTCCAAGGCTTCGTCGGCTTCCTCGAATTCGCGCTTGTTGAGCACGCGATTGTGGTTGCTATCGGCCGCGGCAAAGATCGTTTTCGCCAATTGGTCGATCGCGGCCGCATTGTCATCCGCCGGCTTGGCCGCAGTCTTGGGAGGAGCGGCCCCGCACACGTTGCCGACGACGACGGTCAGCAATGCAAACGCGAAGAGAACGCCGGTCCGCATACTAACACCTCCAGAACGGGGAAGCGCGTGGGTGGCCCTTACTGTGAGCCTACGCAACCCCTGGCGCGGCGTCAATTGGCCGGCAGCAGGCTCGGCCGTTCCGCTAGGCGGCCCGCCGCCGTGTATCGAGAACGCCCGAGCTGGCTTCTCCGTACCGTCGAAGCGCCACCGCCGCCAGCGCGCCGCCGAAGGCCACCGACAATTTCAGCGCGCAGACGAACGGGTTTTTGCGGCCCACCAGCGGAATGCAGTCGAGATCGCACTCGGGATCGGGACGCGTGAGGTTGAGTGTCGGCGGCACGAAGCCGTCGCGCATCGCCAGGGCCGTAATTGCCAGCTCTACGCTGCCGGCGGCGTTGATCAAGTGTCCCAGAATCGACTTCGTGGCGCTGACGCATAAGCGATCGGCGGCGCTGCCCATGGCCCGGCGGATTGCCCGCGATTCGGCCAGGTCATTCTGCTGCGTGCCGGTGCCGTGGGGATTGATGTACCCGACGTCCGTTGGCGACAGGCGACTGACGCGAAGGGTTTCGGAAATCAGGTGCACCAGGCAGTCGCTTTCCAAGTCGAGTCCCGTCACGTGGTGGGCCGTGGCCAGCAGTTTTCCGCCGAGCACTTCGGCGTGAATTCGTGCCCCCCGGGCCTGGGCGTGGCTGAGCCGCTCGAGCACGAACATGGCCGCTCCCTCGCCCATCACGAACCCCTGCCGGTCCAGGTCGAACGGGCGGCACGCCTGCCGCGGATCGTCGTGGTTCGCCAGCACGCGCATTTGATGAAACCCGGCCGCGAAAAGCGAATCGAACCCCTCGGCGCTGCCGGCCAGCGCGATATCGCATTGCCCGTCACGAATGGCACGCACCGCCGACAGGATCTCGATCAACCCGCTGGCGCAGGCCGTCGAATGACAGATCCGCGGGCCATACAGCCGATAACGGTTCGCGATCCGCGAACAGGCAGTGTTGGGCAACCACTGGTGCCACCAGTGAGTCGTCGTGGGAGGATATAAATGTCCCATGCCCAACTGCTCGGCTTTCGAACGCGTGTCGCCCATGTGGGCACTGATCGCGCAGCCAAAGCGCTCGGGGCGGATCGAACCCCAGCGAATCGCCGCGTCGCGCAGAGCCTCGTCGGCCACGCGGTCGCACAGCGTCAACACTTTCAGTTCGTCCGGCACCGTGGGAACAATGTCGACCGGCGCGCCGATCAGCATGTCATCGGGAATTCCCGGCAAGCCGCTCAAACGGCGCATGTTGCTGCGACCTTCGCGCACGGCGCGCCACACGCTTTCGCGATCGTCGCCAACCGAGGCAATCAAACCAATGCCGGTGATGACGACCGGATCGGAGGGTGAACGATGACGCGGCAAACAAACCTCGCGAGTACGTGCGGTGGCGTTGGACAGCCGAGAATCGCTGCCGTACACCAGGTGCGGGCAACGACGTGCGGCGGCTCTCCACGGTTCGGGGCGGCGGAATGTACTTCATTTGCAACGCCAGCCCAAGCGCAAACCTTCAGGCCGCGGCGCGGGCACAAAATGCCGACCCAGCTAGCGATCTCAACGTGTTGCGCCGCTTGGGCGTTCCGCGATTCGCGCCGCGATGCGGGCGCGGTCAAGAAAAAGCCGGAAAATCCCGGCCGGCCGGTTGCAAACTCGCCGACAGTTGCTAGACTCCACGTTCGTGGGGAATCAACCCAAGGATGGCCAATCGATGCACATAGCGACGGGAAATTTGCCCACTATCGTCGATCCGGCAATTCTCCGTCGGGCCAAGCGACCAGACCATGTCTCTCGAGCAGGAATTCATCCTTGGCGAGTTTCCCCGCACGCTCGACGAACGACATCGGCTCTCGATTCCCGCGGAGCTCGCCGAGCCGCTGCTCAGCGGCGGAGCCAATTGCATTCTGGCCAAGGAGCGGCCCGGTTGTTTGAGCCTGTGGAATGCCGCCGCTTGGCAGGCCGATCTCGACAACGGCGTGGAACTGGTCAAACGCAAGATTCGCGCGGGCAAGCTCGAAGGCAAGCTCGACGACGTGCAGTTGCTCAGCCGACTACTCTCCACGCGTCACAAAACGGTACAGTTGGCCGGTCGCGGCCGGCTCTCCATTCCCGATGGATTTCGTGAATTTCTGCAAGTCGAACAAGGAGGAAATGTAACGGTCGTCGGAGCGGGAATTTGCGTTGAGATCTGGAGCCCCCGCGCCTGGTTGACCTATCTGGAAGCACGCTTGCCTGAGTTCCGGCAACTCTTCAACGAGTTGTCCGGCTAACTGTAGCCGGAGTGTCTATGACCCCGGAAATTACTGCGAACGGTCCGGCCTCAAAGAGGCCGGCTACAGAGTTTGTAATGAGGCTGTCCGAAAACTGTCGGGGACTGTCCCAATTTTCCGGAGTCCTCGGAGGAAAATGGGACTGTCCCCTTCTCCGCGACAATTTTCGGATCGTCTCCAAGCAACCAGCGTCCATGCCCGGCAGTTTGGGATTCAAAGTTTATTTACCTGCCCGTGTCACCCGGTTTGGGATTGCAAGTCTCCAGGGAACGGGCTGAGCGTGGCACGGAAGCCAAAAACATCCTGCTGCCGGGCATGGCGTTCTAAAATACACGAATGGGGCTAGCATGAAGCCCCGTCACACCCGCTGCGCACTTCCCCGCGACAGATGCCGCTCGACCGCCGCGCCGATGAAGCCGGCGAACAGCGGATGGGCCGCGGTCGGCTTCGATTTGAACTCGGGATGGAACTGCACCGCCACGAACCACGGATGGTCGGGCAGTTCGATGATCTCGACCAGCGAGCCGTCGGGGCTGGTGCCGGCGAATCAGCATGCCGTGGGCCGCGAACTGCTGGCGGTAGACGTTGTTGAACTCGTAGCGGTGGCGATGCCGCTCGGAGATCAGCGTCGTGCCGTAGCAGTGCGGCCGCCTTGCTGCCGGGCTCGAGCTGCGCCGGCTGGGCGCCCAGCCGCATCGTGCCGCCCTTGTCGGTGATCGCTCTTCTGCTCGTCCAGCAGGCAAATCACCGGGTGCGGCGTGTCCTTGTTGAATTCGGTCGAGTGGGCGCCCTGCCAGGCCGACCACGTTGCGGGCGAACTCGATCACCGCGCACTGCATGCCCAGGCAGATGCCGAAGAACGGAATGCCGCGTTCGCGGGCGAAGCGGATCGCCTCGACCTTGCCCTCGATGCCGCGCTCGCCGAAGCCGCCGGGCACCAGCAATGCCGTCGAAGCCGGACAGCAGCCGCTCGGGCCCTTCGTGCTCGATCGCTTCGCTTTGAATGCGCTGGATGCGAATCTGGGCCCGATGGGCGATGCCGGCGTGGTCGAGCGCCTCGTAGATCGATTTGTAGGCGTCGCGGTGCTCGGCGTATTTGCCGACCACGGCGATCGCTGATTTCGTGCTCCGGATTGCGCAGGCGGTGCAGCAGGTCGCGCCAGTCGTCGAGGTCGAGCTGGCCGGCCGTGCAGGCCCAGCTGCGTCGACGATCAGCTCGTCGAGCTTGTTCTCGACCAGGCTCAGCGGCACTTCGTAGATCGAAAAATCCTTGTCCTTCTCCTCGATCACGGCCTCGATCGGCACGTTGCAGAACAGGGCGATCTTCTCGCGGTCGTCGCGGCTGACAGCGAGCGCTCGGTGCGGCAGATCAGGATGTCGGGCTGGATACCGATCTGCCGCAGCTGGCCGACCGAGTGCTGCGTCGGCTTGGTCTTCAGCTCGCCGGCCGCCTTCAGATACGGCACCAGCGTCAGGTGGATGTACAGGCAGTTCTCCTTGCCGACGTCGAGCGAGAACTGGCGGATGGCTTCCAGGAACGGCTGGCTTTCGATGTCGCCGACCGTGCCGCCGATCTCGGTGATGACCACGTCGACGTCGTCGTCGGCCAGCTTGCGGATGCACGCTCTTGATTTCGTTGGTGATGTGCGGAATGACCTGCACGGTCTTGCCCAGGAACTCGCCGCGCCGCTCCTTGTTGATCACCGACAGATAGATCTGGCCGGTCGTGTAGTTCGAGTCGCGGGTCAGCGGGCTGTGGGTGAACCGCTCGTAGTGGCCCAGGTCGAGATCGGTCTCGCTGCCGTCGTCGAGCACGTAGACTTCGCCGTGCTGGTAGGGGCTCATCGTGCCGGGATCGACGTTGATGTACGGATCGAGCTTCTGCATCCGCACGCGCAGGCCGCGCTGCTCGAGCAGCATGCCGATCGAGGCGCTGGTCAGCCCCTTGCCCAGCGAACTGACGACGCCGCCGGTGACGAAAATGTGCTTGGTCATGAGGGCCCGCCTGGGTTGGGGGGTTTACCCTCCGCGCAAACGGAGAGCCGTCGGGTTAGATAACGTCTATGGGGCAGTCGGCTGGACGCAAAATGCCCGCTGGCGGGGCCAGGGTGAGCTGATCCCTGGACCCTCATCTTACCGCGAAAGCGAGCGCCTGACAAACGCCCGGTAATCCTCGGGCGTATCGATGCCCACGGTCGGCTCGTCGACCACGCCCACGCGCGATTGGCATAGCCGTTTTCAAGCACCCGAAGTTGCTCGAGACTCTCGAGTTTTTCCAGCGGCGTGCGCGGAAAATCGGCCAGCCGCAGCAGGAAGTCGCGACGATACGCGTACAAACCGACGTGCTGATAAAAAGTCGGCGGATCGGACCGTCAGCAGGTCGTCGCTCCATTGCGCGCGCGTGCGGAATCGGGCTGCGGCTGAAATAGAGCGCCCGGCCGCGGGCGTCGAACACCACCTTGACGCAGGCCGGGTCGTCGAGCTGCGCGCGGCTGCGAATCGGCGTGGCCAGCGTGGACATCACCATTTGCGGGTTTTCCTCCAGCAGTTCGATCACGCGGTCGATCGACGAAGCGGCCAGCTCGGGCTCGTCCCCTTGCACGTTGACCAGGATGTCGACGTCGTCCAAGTGGCGGGCAACTTCGGCCACCCGATCGGTGCCGCTGGCACAGTCGGGGCTGGTCATCCGCACGTCGCCGCCGAACGAGCGGACCGCCGCCGCGATTTCCTCGTGATCGGCCGCCACGCACAGGCCCACGGGCCGCTCGGCAAGCATCGGCCGCCTCGTAGGTATGCTGCACCATTGGCTTGCCGGTCTCGGCCAGCAGCAGCTTGCGCGGCAGGCGGGTCGAGGCCAGCCGGGCCGGAATCACGACGTAACTGGTCGATCGGACGCGCAGCCGGGGTGCCGCTTGCGACATGACGAGCTTCCTCCGTGAATCGCCGGACGGGCAAGGCTTTCAACCTTTTATCCGATTGGGGGCTGCGGAAGAAAGAGAGGTTTTTGCGGCCCGTCGTCCACGCTCCACGATTGCCGTTTGCCGTGCCAGAAAGCTCGGGAAAATAAGCGAAATGTGATAGAATGCACCCTGGCGGCTCGTAAGCTAAGTTTGAAGGTGCGATTTTTGCCCTGAATCGGCGGAATTCGGGGTTGCCACCGCGATTGACGGCCGGCAAGCTTTGCCGGCCCACGACACCAGCAGGAGCGCCGCGCCAGATGTGTGGAATTGTCGGATATATCGGTCCGCGTGACGCCGAGGGGTACCTGATCGAGGGTCTCCGCCGGCTCGAATACCGCGGCTACGACAGCGCCGGCGTCGCCACGATCGACCACGGGGCCCTGGTAGTCACCAAGCGGGCCGGCCGGCTCGACAACCTGGCGGCGAAGCTGCATGAAGTTCCCTCGCCCGGCCACGTCGGCATCGGCCACACCCGCTGGGCCACGCACGGCGCCGGCCGACCGACGTCAACGCCCATCCGCACGTCGGCGGCGACGGCGTCGTGGCGGTGGTCCACAACGGCGTGATCGAAAACTTCCGCCCGCTCAAAGACGCGGCTGGAAAGCGAAGGCTACTGTTTCCGCTCGGCGACCGACAGCGAAGTCATCGCCCATCTGATCGCCAGTTGCCTGGAAGAGCAGAACGGCCGACGCGGCCAGCCGACGCGACCAATCGGCGAACGGCAAGCTCGACGGCGATCGCCGCCGACGCATCGGCCGCTGGTCGAGGCCGTGCAGCAGGCGCTGGCGCAGCTGCACGGCACCTACGGCCTGGCGATCCTGTTCCGCGACTATCCCGACGTGATCATCGCCGCGCGGCTGGGCAGCCCGCTGGTGGTCGGCGTCGGCGACGGCGAGCACTTCGTGGCCAGCGACGCCTCGCCGCTTGGCCGGCCACACCGACAAGATCGTCTACCTGGCCGACCACGAACTGGCCGTGGTCACGGCCGACTCGCTGCGACGTCATCCATCGCGACCAGGGCCACGTGCGCGCACACGCGTGCGCGACGCTCGACATCGAGGCCGACGACGTCGAGCTCGGCGGCTATCCGCACTACATGCTCAAGGAGATCTTCGAGCAGCCCGAAACGATGCGAGAACGCCATGCGCGGCCGGCTCGACCTGCGACGAAGCCACGGCCGTGTTCGGCGGCCTGAACCTCACGCCGCAGCAACTGCGCAGCGTCGACCGCATCATGCTCACCGCCTGCGGCACCAGTTGGCACGCGGCCCTGGTCGGCGAGTACCTGATCGAAGAACTCGCCCGGATTCCGGTCGAAGTCGAATACGCCAGCGAGCTGCGCTACCGCAATCCGCCGCTCGACGACGACACGCTGCTGTTCGCCATCACGCAAAGCGGCGAAACGGCCGACACGCTGGCCGCCCTGCGCGAAATGAAGCGCAAGGGGCATCCGACGCTGGCCATCTGCAACGTCGTGGGCAGCACGATCGCCCAGGAGGCCGACGGCGGCATCTACCTGCACGCCGGCCCGGAGATCGGCGTGGCCTCGACCAAGGCGTTCACCTCGCAGTGCGTCGTGCTGGCCATGCTGGCCCTGTACTTCGGCCGGCTGCGGCATCTGAGCTTCGACGCCGGCATGCGGATCATCGAGCGAGCTGCAGGAGCTGCCCGACAACGTCGAGCAGGCGCTCGAGAGCCAACGACGACGTGCGGCGGATCGCCGCCAAGTACTGCCACTGCAACAACTTCCTGTACCTGGGCCGGCAATACAATTTCCCCACGGCGCTGGAAGGGGCGCTGAAGCTCAAGGAAATCAGCTACATCCACGCCGAGGGCTATCCGGCCGCCGAGATGAAGCACGGGCCGATCGCCCTGGTCGACGAGCACACGCCCAGCGTGTTCCTCGATGCCGCAGGGCTGCGTGTACGACAAGGTGATGTCGAACCTGGAAGAGATCAAGGCCCGCGGCGGCCCGGTGATCGCCGTCGTCGGCGAAGGCGACACGCGCGTGGCCGACCTGGCCGACGACGTGATCGAAGTGCCCGACGTCGAGGAATTCCTGCAGCCGATCGTCGACCGTCATCCCGCTGCAACTGCTGGCCTATCACATCGCCGTGCTGCGCGGCTGCGACGTCGACAAGCCGCGGAACCTGGCCAAGAGCGTGACGGTCGAGTGAGGCCGCGCCGCCCGCCGAAGTCTCGACGTGGGCCAAACAACTCTATTCAAGTTGCACCAGGGCCTGCAAGTCCGTTGGTCAAAACAGCGGATTCACTATGCCTTAGTCGAGGGCTCGAGGTCCGGTGCCAAGAGGCGGGATCTTGAACGCGGAGAAGCCTTCCGTAAGGTTTGAATGGCCGCTGATGCTAGCTCGACTGGCTCGCTTGCAATACTCCACTCGGGGGCTATAATCAGACCTTGCATTGCCGGGTCTAGGCATTCTGGTCTAGGATGACAAGTTGATCCGGCTGCCGAGGAGTGGGGCATGCCAACCGGTTCGATCGCAAGGGGAATGATCACGATTCCTGATTCTGTCTTGAACAAACACGCCACCTATGGTTATTTGACAAAAGACGACTTCAAGAATCGGATCTGCGATAAGGTCGAAATGCTGATCAGCTATCCCGACCGATTTATTGGTCCGAAGATCGAGTGGCGGCCGGAACGCCTTCCCGAACGGGAAGTCGCTTCTGCGATTCCCGATCCCGCGAGCAAGACGATCGGACCCGTGGTTTACACCCGAGACCGCTGCACTGGCCCCGGGACGCGATGGAAATTGTTGGATACTAGTTACCGGACAGTGCGCGGCATTTTTGGCCAATCCTCTTGGTACCTGGTTCGTCTCCTAGTACAAGTTGACCAATCGCCGCACGGTGTAGAGCATGTGCTGGTCTGCGACTACCGTGAGGTACCGCCAAAAGATCAGCTGCCGAGACGGCCGCGTTGATCATAAATGGCGTATTCATTTCAAAACCGATTGGGCGATGTCCGACTCCTCTGCCGAGGCGCCTCAGTCTAATTCGCAGCATGGAGGATGAAAACCATGGGTAAACTTTGTATTTATCGAACTGCCTTGCTGGCCGACGGGTCGACGCCAAGGCCCTGGATGTGGACGATTCAATCGTTTCCTTCGGCTGACGAGACTCGCTCACAAACACATTCTATGCACGCGTCGAGTGAGGCCGAGGGAATTCAGGTCGAAGTCAATGTGCATTTTCACGATACGGACGTGATATTGAAGGAGACCGTTATCATCGTCTTGAACGACCACGCTTCGCCTGATGCCACCCCGACGATTCTGGAAGAATTGCAGGCGGCTCTACATGCATCGGACAATGCCATTCAGACGGAGTTTAATTCGTTTTCTGACACCGTCGATGCGTATTTGTTGAAACTACCACGGATGCTGCGAAGCGTTCAAAAATTCCGCGAGTGCAAAGTGCGCGGCAATTTTTCAATTGTGATGCCAATGGAACGTGACCTCGATTCGGCCCTGACCAACCCCAACGGCGAGGGTTTATCCGAAGTCGCCTCTCAGATCGTTGTTCAACCCGATGACCCGGATTGCACAGAAGCTCAATGCGACGATATTCGAAAAATCGTCATGCGCGAACTTGTTCCCGAATTCTGGGCCCTGCAACATGAGGTTGACCGCGTCGGTTGACGCGTCTCACAGCGTCAATCGACAAATGCAACCTCTTCCCTTGCTCGATTAAACGGTGCAACTGTTGTCCTACCACATCGCCGTGCTTCGCAGTTGCGACGTCGACAAGCCAAGGAATCTGGCCAAGAGCGTGACGGTCGAATAAGTCCGCGCTTATTTCGTCAGTAGCCAGATGAGGGCACCTCCAAAGGCGGCGATCACCAGCAGCACCGCCGCGCACCCGCCGGCGCGAATCTCGGTCACTTTGCGGGGCGGCGCCGTGAACCGCTCGGGCACTTCCGCTCGCAGCCGGGCCTCAAGCGCCTCGACAAAATCCTTGGCCTCCTTCAGCCCGCAACCGGTCGCCGAGCGGTAGATTTTGATCGCCTCGATCAACCGCCCCGCGAACAGCGCCTGATTGACGCGATCCATTTCCGTCGGATTGGGTTGCTGGCTCATCGTTCGCACTCCGTTTGCCCAAACCAATTGCCCAAGGGCGGCCGATGCTCTGCGCGCTGTCGCCCCCGAACCTGTCGCCCCCCATGGCGACCCAGTATATTTGAAGAGCATTCGGGCCCGTAGCTCAGTTGGTTAGAGCAGGGGACTCATAATCCCTTGGTCCCAGGTTCGAGTCCTGGCGGGCCTAATAGAATCCGTGATGCAGCTCGCAAAATCGCGGCTGCAACGCGACTCCCCCGACGCTCCGCTTGGGACAAATCCCGAGGCTCGCCGCCGCTGGTCAAAGCTGCTGAATGACCAGGCGCGGCGGTGCCGAAAAGCCAATTTGGCACGAGTTCTCGGTGTTTTGAAATACGACGTGAGCATTCAGTTGTTGTTGGCTGATGAATGCGCGACAGCAGACTTTGCCGCGAGAAATGGCGCCAAACGAACCGTTTTCGGGGGCAGTTCCAATCCAGCCCCTCCGACCGCAAGGCGCCGTCACCTCGCTTGCGGTTACTGCTTCTTGCATCTCGTTCTTGCGCTCATCGCCTCGGGGCGATTTCGGGATGAGCGATCATTACGCCTCCGCCGCGGCGACAGCGCGGTCGAGCCGGCCGATCTCACCGTAGATCATTATGCCGACACTCGGCGCGTAGATCGCGGCAACTAGGGCGAGCACGTCTCTTGCGATCGGGTCGACAACGTTCGACTGGAAGATGTTGCCGTCCACCGCCAAGGACAGTATCAGGCCGACCATTGCCAGGTTGAGACCGATGTTAATGCGACGAGTGAGCCAACTCCAGCGCCCACGAATCGCCACGAATGAGAGCAGCGCAAGAAGGCCGACCATCAAGCCGATCAAGCAGGGGAGGCCCAATCGCTGGAAGTCCTCTGTGTAAGTTGCCCACGATGTGTCGAACCGGCCACGCGAGACGTGATCTAGCACCCAAACTGGTGCGCCGTACAGGACGACGACGAGCGAGGCAATCGGGACGACCACCGCCGTTCCGACACGATTGGCCCGGTCGCGGTCGCGGGGCTTCCAGGGCAGCGTCGCCGGCCAGCGCCGACGAATCCAGTTCTTTGCCCCGAAGGCCACCACCAAGAAACCGAGCCACGCAAGGATCCCGATCGTGACCAGGTCTTCGGCGGTCGGCGCTGGAGAGGGCTGACGCCGGCTTAACGCGCTGAGCACGATCAGAACGCCGGCGCCGAGGATCGCCGCTCTGATGAAACTCTTGGAGTCGGCAGGATCGATGATGGTCCAGGGCGGCTGGTAGCGGGCCGCGGCCTCGTTTGGCGAGCCATAGCCACGCACCAGCGACAACGCCAGGGACTCATCGGGCGAGCGTCCCGACTCCTGCGCCCGAGCCTGCAACTCCTCGTCCAGCAGAGAGCGTAGCTCGGTAGCGACGTCGCCTCGTTGGCGCCTCGGCAGGAGTCGCACGGTGTCGTTGATGTACGTCTCGATCACTTCCGTCGCGCGCATCGCTTCGCATCCTATTTCTTGTTGGAGATCAGGCCGTTCACCGTCTTTACGAGTTCCGACCAACTCGCACTAAGATTCTGGTAGTGGCGAACCCCATCCGGGCTCAATGTGTAGTAGCGACGGGGCGGCCCATCTTCGATGCGCCATTCGCTCACGAGCAGGCCCATGGCCTCGAGACGGCGCAGCAGAGGATAGAGCGTGCCTTCTTCGATCGACATGCCCTCGTTGGCTAGGGCATGTCGCAGTGAGTATCCATACTGGGGCGACCGAAGCTGTGAAAGCACCGTGAGCACCAGCACGCCGCGACGAAGTTCGAGGTCGTGTTTTCCATGCGACGCCTCGCGCAATTCTCCTTCCGCCATGACGTGAATCCCCATCGCCACGAGTCGTACCATGCAACGCATAATACATAGCGTCACACAGTACGTCAAGCAGCGGCGTTCTTTTCGTCAGATCGCATCGGATCGCCGCGGGCAAGAAGTTGGTTTAGCAATCCGCCAGGCCGCCGAGGCGTCGGCCACTGCAAAAGTGGGTGCCGGCAGCTCAAGGTTTAGACCCAAAACGTCAACGTGGTCGCCTGCCGGTTCTAGGTCCGGCAGGGCTGTGGACTGGGCGCGATTGACCGCCTCGCCACCTGCACCACGCCGAAAGGTCCTGGCAAGGACCCGCAATAAAAGTGCAGCCGCCGTCACCGGAGCGTTTACAGTCTCAGCCAACCATGGCCGGCATCGCCCGCCGGATCGGCTCCTGCAGTGACGGCCACGAAGCGACGATCTTGGCCAAATCGGGGTCCAATACAGCGGATTCTGCGCCGCCTGTTTTGGTTACCTGCTGTTTTTGCAGCGATTTGCCAGTATCTTCGAGTTCTGCCAGGCCTGGGTTTGTGCCCGAGGCAAATTTTGCAGCAGGAGACCAGCCGACGCCATGCGTTTTGAGTTCTACCACGAAGGATTGGCCGGCGTGCCGAAGATTTCGGTCGACGGCACCGTCGACAACGCGGTCCACCTTTCGCACTGGAAGGGAAACGACACGCCCATCGAGTTGCGGGCCGACACGTCGACCGAGATTGCTCTCAATTTCGTCGCATCTCCGCGGCGCGACGAGTTTGCCCAAGGCATCGAGCTGGTCACCAACAACCACTTTGACACCGACGGCGTGCTCTCGGTGTGGACGGCGCTGGCGGGCCAGCGCGCCCTGGACCTTCGAGATCCGCTTGTCGCGGCCGCCGAGGCAGGCGATTTCTACGAGTATCCAGGCCGGCAAGCCGTCCGCGCGAGCATCGTGATTCAAGGAGCCGACAGCCCGGACGCGCACGGAGTCGCCTCGCCGCTGGCGCTGCTCTTGGCCGGCAGTCAGACGATTGACGAGGCACGAGCCTATGAGCTGATCTTGCCCCAGGTCGAGCGCGTCATGACACGGACGGACGAATACGAGCCGCTGTGGCGCGACGCATGGGCAAGGATCGAGCAGGCGATGGAAAGCTTCGCGGGCGGACGATCCAGCGTCGTGGAAGACGCCGCGTCGCGATTATCGCTGGTCACCCTGGCGCCCGACATTTGTCGCCCAAACGACATTGACCCGACGCGCCTCGCGACGCCGTTCACCGCCATCGCGCACCATGCGCGAGGCGAGAAGTTTCTCATTGCCTCGCCGCTGAGGGGCGGCTGGAGCTATCGCGTCGACTACCCCTACTACTCGTGGGCCGTGACAGTCGTCCGTCCGCGTATCGCCCGCCGCAATTTTACGCCGATCGTCGAAACGCTCAACGTGCTGGAGGCCGGCAATGTTGGGCAGTGGAAGTTGGACGAAAGCGAGTTGGCCTCGGCCGTCAAGTTCGCCGGCGCGGACGGAGCGCCCATCGCGTCACGGCTCGAACCAGACGCCGTGGCCGCCGTCGTGCGTGATTGGCTCCTTAAACAAGGCACCACGCTCTGACCGCCTGGCTGCGGCGAATAAGACAATCTCCTTTCCTTCCGCGTGCGGTTGACAAATAATCTTGTGCGCGTGGCTTCTCGTGCCACCGGGGACCCCTTGCAATTAGAACCTATCCGAGAAGCGTCGGGGACGGTCCCAATTTTGCGGAGTCTTCGGAGCAACATGGGACTGTCCCCTTCTCCGAGACGGTTCTCGGATAGGTTCTTAACGTAGCGTCGAGAATTACGCTGGACACACCGATTCGCAGGAAAAACCATGCACCTCGAAATCGAGCAATCGGACGACGAATACTCGCGGCAATACTCCGAGCGGAAATTCTGGGACAAGCTGCTGGGTTATGCAAAAACCGCCGGCTCCGAGGTTGTCGAGCGGGCGCTTCAGTTGTATTTCGCGTTGCAAAATCCCCAAACGCCCGCCTGGGCCAAGGGCGTAATTATCGCCGCCTTGGGCTACTTCATCGCGCCGCTGGACGCCATCGCCGACGTCGTCCCCGGCGTGGGTTACTCGGACGATCTCGGCGTTCTCTTCTTGGCACTGGCCGCCGTCGCGATGTACGTCACGCCCGAAGTCACAGAAAAGGCCCGAGCCAAGATGAAAGAGTGGTTCGGCTGATCCGGGCCAAAAGCTCGTACAATTGACGTTTCCGGCCAACGGGCGCGCCCGGGCATCCGCCCTACGCCGTTCCAGCGTCGCACTTGATGGGCGTCGTAACGCACATCTATTGGCCCCTCAGCCGCTGGCACGTTTTTCGATAATTCCGTGGTCGTGGCTGCCAGGCCGCCGAAATCCAAGGTGACTCTCCGATGAGGGCCGCGTCTCATCGTCCGGATTATTCGGACTTACCCGCAATTGTGGACCAGGTTCTTTCGCAACCCGCTTCTGGAAGGACGGCCGATTGATTGCAATCGGCTCTTGCGAAAATATACTGGATGGGTTCGGACCTTTCTTGGCGATGGCTCGCCGCGGACCCCACTGCTCGACTTTCGGGCGACTCCCCGTATGTGTGCGACTGCCGAAAAACTTGCCGACCCGACGTCGCGAAGCACTGTCTCGCGACTACTGTGGCCCGACGCCGCCAAGGGTCTGGGAATCCTGGTCGTCGTGTTCGTCCATACCGTCGACGGCTTGAAGGCTCCCGGCATCATGCCCGCCGAAAGCGGGTGGAACTACTGGAGCACCCTCGCCTACACGTTCCTGGTGCCAATCTTCTTCTTCATCTCCGGGCTGTTCTCCGACCGCTCCTACGAAAAGGCCGGGTTCCGAAAGTTCCTCCAGACGAAGTTCGAGCTAATCGCCTACCCGTATGTCGTCTGGCAGACGATTCAGATCCTGCTCATGCTGGCCGCCGGCAACACGACGAACAAGCCGTCGGCCGAATTGCTGCTGATGTTTCCCATTCTTCCGTATATGCAATTCTGGTTCATTTACACGTTGATTCTCGTGTTCGCCCTGTACTCGGTGCTGAAGCTGGCAGGCGTGCCGAACTTGGCGATCCTCGCCATTTCCGTCGGAATGCTCTTTCTGCCGCAAATCGATTGGATGCCGTTCAACGACTTATGCCGGTCGATGATCTATTTCGCCTTCGGCCTGGTGCTTCGCGACTCCATGAAATTGCTGCACGACGTCAGCTCGTGGTTGCTGTTTCTTGCCGCCGCGGCGTGCGCGTCGGTAACGCTGACGATGGTCTATAACGGCACAACGCTTTACACCCCATTTCGACCCGTGGCGGCGACTGCGGGGGTCGCCGGATCGGTGTTCTTTGCAATCGCCATGGTCCGCTGGCCGTGGTGGCGGGGCCTGTGCGTCCTCGGGCGATATTCGCTCGAGATTTACGTTTCGCATCTCGTCTTCGCCGCCGCGATGCGGATCATCTTGATCCGGGTGCTCCACGTAGAAAGTCTTCCGCTGCACATCTGCCTGGGATTCGTGGCGGGGGTCTGTGGTCCGCTGCTGCTGGTAACGATCCAGCAAATGCCCGCCGGATTCCACATTCCCTTGTTCCGAGCCCGATCCGCCACGGCGTGAACGGCGACGCCAGAGGGCAATTCTGCCTGCGTTCCAAGCCGTGGTCACGCACGTGCCGCGACTTCAGATCCAACATCCCAAGTCATCGCCACCTGCCAATCGCCCGGGATGCCCTTGCTTAGAGTTTGGGCAGTCGAAAGACGAGCCCGGGGACGCCACAGTCTTGTAACTGCGGCAATCCCCGACAAAAATGGCGTGGCGCAGCCGTCGGGCTGCCGGCGGCACGGCAAATGCTCAGCTGCTCGCGGGGCTGCTGCGCGCGGGGGCGGAGGCCACCATTGGAATTCACTTGTCAACTCGACGTCAGGCAGCGACCACCGGAGGCGGATAGGAATGATTCCCCAGATTACAGTGCACCTGCTCGACTCGGCCCAGGGCCATCCTCTGCAGTCGTGGACGTTCGATAACCACGACTCGGTCACGATGGGCCGCTCGCCTGACAACGACATCGTGGTGGCCGATCCCTACGTGTCGCGGGCACACGCTTATCTGAAATTCGACCGAGGCCAATGGCGATTGATCTCGCTCAGCCGGCAAATGATCTATTTCGAGGGGCAGACGTGGCCCGAAGTGCCTATCGACGACGGCACGGTCTTCCGGCTCGGCCAGCACGGCTGCTACCTGCGGTTCGGCCAGGCTGGGGCGCAGCAAAACGAGGGTGCCACCATGTCGTTCGACGCCACGCTGATGCCCACCTTCAAGCTCGACCGCGAAAAGATGCAGCAGGAAGTCAGCCAGATCACCGACGGTCCCTATTTTCAGCAGCTGAAAGACGCCATGCGGCAACGGCGGGCGCAGCGGCGGATGGAAGAAACCAAGCGGTAGCGTCGGGCTGCCGTTCGACGCGGTCCCCCCTTGATGTTGTTCTCCTCCCAGGAGTCACGGCGTGGCCAAGATTATCGCGGTTCATTCGTTCCGGGGCGGAACCGGCAAGTCGAATATCACCGCCAATCTGGCCGCCCTGGTGGCGCTGGCCGGGCATCGCGTGGGCATCATCGACACCGACATCCAATCGCCGGGCATCCACGTCATCTTCAACTTCAGCCAGGACAACCTGAAGTACGCGCTCAACGACTATCTGTGGGGCAACTGCAAGATCGAAGACGCCGCCTATGACGTCACTAAGGCGGCCATGCCCGAGCCCGGCGGCGACCGCCCTCGGCTGTTCCTGATCCCCTCCAGCGTCAAGACGGGCGAAATCGCCCGCGTGCTGCGCGACGGCTACGACGTGGGCCTGTTGAACGACGGCATTCAAGCCGTGTCGCGCGACCTATCGCTCGACTACCTGTTCATCGACACCCATCCCGGCGTCAACGAAGAGACGCTGCTGTCGATCGCCATCTGCGACCGCTTCATGCTCATCATGCGGCCCGACAACCAGGACTTTCAAGGCACCGCCGTCACCGTCGAGCTGGCACACCGGCTCGAAGTGCAGGAGATCCTGCTGATTGTCAACAAGGTGCCGCAGGGCATGGAGCGCGGCATGCTGAAGGGGCAAATCGAGGCCACGTACCAGGCGCAGGTCGTCGGCATGCTGCCGCTCAACGCCGAAATGGCCGGACTGGCCAGCAGCGAGCTGTTCGCCATCCGCTATGGCGATCATCCCCTGACGCAGGAGTTGAAAAGCATCGCCCGCCGCATCATGAGCTGACACCACGGAAATACCCCCCGCTCCAAGCACACTCACGATTCGCCGGTTCGCGGCGGGTCAAATCCTTACGCGGAACTCATCGCAAACCATGTCGACCGACGGCACGAACTATCTCGACGCGCTGGTAACCAAGCTCAAATCGGCAGCCGCGCCCTTTCGCGATACTCTCAACGAATTGCACGCCCGGCACAAGGACGTCCACGAAGGCACCGTTGCCGACTACATCCCCGAGCTCGCCAAGGCCGATCCAAACGCCTTCGGCATCAGCGTCATGAGCGCCGACGGCCAGGTGGTCGAAGTCGGCGATCATCAGCAGTTGTTCAGCCTGCAGTCGATCTCGAAGCCCTTCGTGTTCGGGCTGGCGCTCGAAGATCACGGCCGCGAACACGTGCTCGGCAAAGTCAGCGTCGAGCCGACCGGCGAAGCCTTCAACTCGATCGTGCTCGACGAAAAGACCAACCGGCCGTTTAATCCCTTGGTCAATGCCGGCGCAATCGCCACGGCCGACCTGGTCGAGGGCAAGGACTTCTCTGAGCGCATCACGCGCATGCTGGCCATGTTCGGCCGCTATTTCGGGCGGACCGTGTACGTCGACAACTCGATTTTCATGTCCGAACGAGCCACCGGACACCGCAACCGGGCCATCGGCCACCTGATGCTCAATTTCGGCATGATCCAGGACCGCGTCGAGGAAACGCTCGAATTCTATTTCCAACAGTGCTCGCTGTTGGTCAATTGCCATGACCTGGCCGCGCTGGGGGCCACGCTGGCCAACCGCGGAGTCAATCCGCTCACCGGCGAGCGGGCCATCAAGGCCGAATACGTCAAGGACGTGCTGAGCATCATGGCGTCGTGCGGGATGTACGACTATGCCGGCGAGTGGGCATTTCGCGTGGGCCTGCCCGCCAAGAGCGGCGTCGGCGGCGGCATCGTGGCCGTCGTGCCGGGCCAATTCGGCATCGGCATTTTCTCGCCGCCGCTGGACGCCAAGGGCAACAGCGTCCGCGGCGTGCAAGTCTGCCGCGAACTGTCCGAACGCTTCGGTCTGCACGTCTTCGAAGCCGGATACGAAGGCCCTTCTCTCGCGGACCAGTTCCGCCCGCGGCGCGGATAGGGTTCGTCGGTATCGGCTCGTCCTGGCCACCGGTTTTTGCGCAGCCTAATCATAGGCGATTGTGGCGCGAGAAAGATTTCGCGATTTTTTTCGTCCGGTTTAGATGGAAAACGTGCCTAGTGTAGTAGGAGGGAACTCGTACAGCAATTGATGAGACGCACCCGAAATGGACCTCGACGTTTTTTTAGATAATCCGCTTGACAATCACCCGGCATCGAGTCTACTGCCTGAAATTCCGGATGGACCACCCAACCGTCTGCCAAAGTCCAGCCGATTGGGCCGGAGGCGGAATCCCGATTCGGCACCACGGGTTTTGTCTGGCGGCCGAAACTCTCTCTACTCCAAGGAAACGCTAATGATCACCACGACAAAACAACCATGCGGGCTTCGCTTCCGTTGGCTGCCTGCAACGCTCACGGTGCTCTCCCTGCTGACCGGCAGTAGCCTGGTCATGGCCGAGCAAGTCATCTTCACGATCAATCCGGCTCTTAGCAGCGAGACCATTTCGGCGGTCGACAATGTCAAGGGCGCGTGGGTCGAGCAATCGTCAGGCAGCCTGTCAGCCGCCATCAGCGGGCATTATCTGGTGACCTTCGATCCGCTCACCAATGCTCCCACGCAAGTCGCCTTCGACGGCGGACACGGGTTCTTTACGCTCAGCACGGCGGTCAGCGGCTCACCCGCCGTGGGCAGCGTGCCTGGCACCGCGCCGGCCAACGTTGCCGGCAAGACTTCGGATGACACTGAGCAATTCGCTTTCCGAAACGTGGTTTGGGATTTTAACACCAACAGTCCGGTCGCCGTCAATTCCGGCTCGATCGACGCCACGCAAGTCACTTACAAAGTGCTCAGCGGCACCTACGACACGGTGCGACCCGACAACCTCGGCCAGTCAGGCACGTTCGTCGACGGCGCGTATCATCCGCTGAGCACCGGCACGTTTTCGCTGTCGACTGATAACGCCGGCCACTGGACGCTGGGAATGAATGCGAGCGTCTTGGGAACCTACAACAACGGCATAACGCACGGGACCATTGTTTACGGCGGCAAATTGTTTCCGACGCCACTTTCACCACCGCGAACACGACCCAGGTAGTGCCTACGGGGTCGCCGGTCACCGTGCAGACGCTGGGCGGGGCCACTCAGACAGGCGGCGTCACCGCCACCCTCAATCAGAATTCCACCGCCGGCACCTTGAGCGTGCAGCAGGTGCCGAACAACACCTCCGTCCCAGCCGCCGCGGTGGTCGCGATCCAGAGCAACCCGGTCTTTCTGCTTTCCTCGAGCGTCTTTACAAGCGCACCGCAAATCTGGAACGTCGAATACGACGGAAGCCTCAACGGCGGGACCGCCACGGTGGTCTTCCACTACGACCCCAACAATCTCCCGAATGGCGTTCTTGAATCCGACCTTGTCATGTGGCACTACAACAAGATCTCGAACGTGTGGGAGCACAGCAGCGCCAGCGACCTCAACATCGCCGACCACACGATCAGCTACACGGTCGACAGTTTCTCCCCCTTCGAGTTGGGCACCGCCCTGGCCGTACCCGAACCGTCGACCGTGACGCTCTTCGCTCTAGGAGCGATGGGACTATTGGGTTGCGCTTGGCGCGCCCGAAAACGCAAGATTGCGGCCGTATAGGCGATCCGGCGGACGAAAAACAGCGCGAAAGCAAGCCGTTCACGAAGGCGACTTCCAGCGCGAGCTTCCAATGCCATATCGGCGGCTCGCGTCGTTTTCGCCCCCAACCGCGGGAGAGCAACCGCGCCGGCTACTTCTCGATCGGCAGTTGAATCTCGGTGAGATACTTCCGCGGATTGCCCCGGAAGATCATGCCGGGACCCTTGAGGTAGACTTCGCGGGTCGGCAGTTGGATGCGGTAGCGCCGCGCATTGACCTTGGCAAGAATCGACGCGTACGCCCGGCCCAACTGCTCGCACGGCCCCCGGTGGAGCAGCGTGACCAACGCTGCCGCGGGAAGTTCGCGCACGTCAATCCCGTCGGCCGGCGTCCCTTTGCGAATCGGCATGCAGGCTTCGAAGTCGGCGTCGTCCTCGCGAAACTCGGCGTCGTAATGCAGCAGGAAACAGGGGCCGCAAATCTGCCGGCCAAATTGCTTGCCGATCCGGGCGAACCCCTTGCCCGAGTCCGCGTAGCGACCTCGCATCCGCACGCCGGCGATCAACATCGCATCGACCCGTTTTTCCTCGATCTCGAACGAGGTATGAGCGATCATCTTTCTGGCTTCCTTCTCTTGAGCAATGAGTTGGTCCAGGGACACGCCGACTCTTTTGAGCTGTCGGATCCGCGCTTCGATCGTCGTCTTTTGACGCTGTAGAATATCGAGCAGCTCGACGTCGCTTCCTTCGCGATGCAACAGGTCGCCGACGTCGTTCAGCGAAAAATCAAGGCTTCGCAGCAGAGCGATGATCCGCGCGGTCTCGATCTTGGTGGCGTCGTAGTAGCGATAGCCACTCGCCTCGTCGACGCACGAGGGCGCCAACACTCCCTGCTCGTGGTAAAAGCGGAGCGTTTTGACGGACAGCCCCGTGATCTTGGAAAACTCGCCGATGCTGAACAATGTTTGCCTCGTTCCAAGCGGGAGGAACCACGGCTCAATGTGGTGCGATCGCGCACCGAGAACCAGCATACGGTCTCCAGCTAGGGGAGAGTCAACTGAAAAAACCCGCCGCCCGGCGGTCGGCCGCGCGTTCGCGATTTCCTACCGGGCCGATGGATGGATTCACCGTAAGTCGCACGTACAATAGTTGACTGAAACCGCCCGCTCGTCGGCGTTGCGGCCCGCCGGCCAGACTTTGCAAGGGTGCCCCATGGCAAAGAAGAAATCGTGGCGCGAGAAACTCAACTACAGCAAGGGCCTGCCGAAGGTTGGGCGAATCACCGGCGGCATGACCCGCAAATGGGGCACCGGCACGATGGTCATCCCCTCGCCCATCGAAGTCGACGAATTGATGCGCAGGGTCGCCAAAGGCAAGCTGCTGACGATCCACGAAATCCGCGCGCATCTGGCCCGACGACATCGCGTCGAAATGAGCTGCCCGATCACCACCGGCATTTTCGCCTGGATTGCCGCGCACGCCGCCGAGGAGGCCGCCGACGCCGGCCGGAAACGGATCACGCCCTATTGGCGGACGCTCAAATCGGGAGGCGAACTCAACGGGAAATATCCCGGCGGGATCGCCAACCTCAAGCGCCGCCTGGAAGCCGAAGGCCACCACGTGGTGCAAAAGGGTAAACGATTCCTCGTCGTGGACTTCGAAAAGTCGTTGATGCGTTTGTAAAAGTCGGGCCCTGAAACGCCTGTTTGCCTCTCATGGCGCAGCGGCCGGCAAGTGTGCGAAGGGCGACTTTAGCGGCATCTCGACCGAGATGCGCGTTCCTCGGCCGGGCGTCGAGTCGATCGCCGCCGTTCCGCCAAACAGCCGGGCCCGTTCGCGGATGCCCCGCAGGCCGAATTTGCGGTGTGGTATGGCCAGCGGGTCGAAGCCGATGCCCCAATCCTCCACGACCAGGCTCAATTGATCGCCGCGTTGGGTGAGCGTCACGTGCGCCGCATCCGACCGGCTGTGGCGATAGATGTTGCTGAGCGCTTCTTGCACGATGCGGAACAGCGTGCCCTCGAGCACTCCTTCGAGGCGGTCGAATGTCACGTCGTGGCGAAATTCGACGCTTGCGGATCCGAGCGGCGCCTCGTGGATCAGGTATTCGATGGCGGCCACCACGCCTTGCTCGTCGATGATTGGAGGTCTCAATCCGCTGATCATGCGCCGCGCCTCGTCGACCGATTCGCGCAGCAACCGCAGCGGCGTCTGCAGCTTTTCACGCGTGAGCGGGCGGACGTCCGGGTCGACAGCCAGGCCTTCCAAATGCATGCCCGCCGCCGCTACGCCCTGCACAAAACCGTCGTGGATGTCGTAGGCGACCAATTTCCGTTCGCCTTCCTGGACGTGCAACAGGTGCTCGAGAAACCTTTGCTCGGCCAGCAACTCTTCCTCAATCCGCTTGCTCTCGGTAACGTCTAGCGCGATTCCGGCGACCCGATAGACCCTTCCCTCGTCGTCGCGAACCGGAAACGCGCGGCTGCGAATCGTGCGCACCGAGCCATCGAGCCGCACGATTCGATAGGTCTCGTCGTAGCCGCCCAGTCTGGCCCGCGGCAAAGACTCCTCGATCCGCTGCCGGTCGTCCGGATGAATGCTGACCAGAATCGACTGCGAATCCTCGTAAAGGCTTTCGCAAGTGCGGCCAAAGATCGTCTCGTACGCCGGGCTCACGTACAGCACGCGTCGCGGATCAATCTCGCTGACCCAGAACACTTCATCGATATTCTCGGCCAATTGGCGGAAACGCGTTTCGCTGGCCCGCAGCGATTCCTCGCTCCGCTTGCGATCGGCGGCTTCCTGCAGCAAAAGCTCGTTGGCAAGCGATAGCTCGCGCGTGCGGCGCGCGACATGGGCTTCGAGCTCGTCACGCGACGCCAGCAGCCTCTCTTCGGCCGTCTTCCTCTCTGTAATGTCTTCCACCGTGCCGACGAAACTCACCGGCTCTCCGCTCGCGTCACGCGTCGTCGGCGTCAGCAGCACGCGCATCCAGCGCAATCCGTTGTGGGGCGTTTGCAATCGATGATCGTACTGCCATTGTTTGCCTTGCCGAACGTTCTTCTGCCAATCGGCAACCATGGCAGGCACGTCGTCGGGATGAATCGCGCCGGCCCAGGACTCGCGAAGGCGGGCGCCGGACTCCAGCCCGGCAAGTTCCAGCAGCTGGCGATTGTGATACGTGACGTCTCCGGATTCGTTGCACTCGAAAATGCCCAGCGGCGCCGATTCGCACAAGATTCGAAACTTGTCGTTTTGCTGGGTTGGCATTTCCGGGCACGCGCCGTCGAGCGGTCCGTTTGGACGCTCGGATTGCAGGGCACCTGGCGATTTGGCGGGAGGCGTCATGGTGGTTTCACGCTTTTCTCGGTTCGTGTTACTCGCCCAACATCGATTTGCGCCGCAAGATGTGGTGATAGTGCTGCGCAAAGCGATGCGCCTCGTCGCGCACGTATTGCAGCAGCCGCAGCGCGTAGGAGTGCCGGCGACAGTCGCAACGGCTCGCTCGTGCCCATGATAAACACTTCCTCCTCGCGCTTGGCCAGCGAGATCACCGTCGGCGGCGTGATTCCCAGCTCGCTAAACGCCGTCAGTCCGGCCGAAAGCTGCCCCTTGCCGCCGTCGATCAACAGCAAGTCCGGAAACATCTGCGAGTCGTCGTGCAGCCGTTGAAAACGCCGGGCAATCACCTCGCGGATGCTGGCGTAGTCGTCGACGCCTCGCACGTCGCGAATCTTGAACCGCCGATAGTTGGGCTTGAACGGCATGCCGTCGATGAACTGCACCAGACTGGCCACCGTTTCACCGCCCCCCAGGTGCGCGATATCCACCCCTTCGATCGTGCGCGGCGCGCTCGGCCAGCTTCAAGATCTTCTGCAAACCGGCCAGGCCCTTCTTGGGATCGACGAAGAACACCTCAGGCTGGACGTGCGTTTCCAATTCGCCGCGCTCGTCCAGCGTTTCAAGCATGTGGATTTCGTCGCGCAGCCGGGCGGCCTTTTCGAACTGCAACGCCGCGGCCGCCGCCAGCATCTCTTCTTTCATTTCGCCCAGCAGCTTCTTCTTGTTGCCCTCCAAAAACATCCGCAGCCGCTGAATGTCGCGGCGATATTCGTCTTTTGAAATGCGCAGGTTGCACGGCGCCGAGCATTGTTCGATCGAGGCCAGCAGACAGGGCCGGTACCACCGCCACTTTTCCTCGTTCTCGTCGATGTCCAACGTGCACGTGCGAAACTTGAAAATCTTTTGCAGCACCTGCATCGCGCCGCGCAAGCTGCCCGCCCCGGCAAACGGACCGTACAGCTTCGTGCCTCGCTCGTGCGGCTTGCGCGTGAACTCGACGCGCGGGAAATCCTCGCGGGTGGTGATTTCCAGATAAGGAAACGTCTTGTCGTCCTTGAGATCCTGATTGAACTTGGGCTGCACGTCCTTGATCAGCCGGGCTTCGACCAACAGGGCGTCGACTTCGCTTTCGGCCGCGATGAAATCGATGTCGACGATCTCGCGCACCAGCTCGGCCGTGCGGCGATCCTCGGCCGCGGCTTTGAGAAAGTAACTGCCAACCCGGGCCCGCAGATTCTTCGCCTTGCCCACGTAGATCACGCGTCCCGCCGAGTCCTTCATCAGGTACACGCCCGGTGTCTGCGGCAACTCGCGCACTTTGGCCGCCGCCGGGCGCACCCCGGACGTTTCGTCGCCGGAAGTCTGCGGCTCTTCGCCAGCGGAAAGCTCGGAAAGGTCGTCGATATCGTCCGACATGCAGCCAACTCGGGTGTCTGAATTCCTGCGCTCGCGCAGCTGGGGCGGACTTTCACCGCGGTACCATCCATTGTATCGTCGGCCCATTGTATCGTCGGCGGCCAGCGATCACCCCGTTGGTGCCGCCGTTTGCGAAAAGGCCGTCAGATCGCGACCCAAACTGGCCAGACGGTCGGCGCACAACTGCTTGGCGTCATCCAGATTGGCAATCGTTTCGGGGGGCTCGTAGGTGAACATGTAGTATTTCACCTTCGGTTCCGTGCCCGAGGGGCGGACCGCGACGTAAGTCCCCGCCGCCTCGAGTTCGAGCATGACCATGTCCCCGTGCGGCCCGTCGAACGGCCGCGGCGGCCCGCCACCTTGGCGCTCGGTCAGGCCCAGGTAGTCGCGCACGCGAGTGACGTTCATTCCCGCCAGTTTCGCCGGCGGATCGTTGCGAAAGGTGGCCATCAGGGCGGCCATCTGCTGCATGCCTTGCGAACCGGGCATGGTCACCGAAATCTGCGACTCGGCGTGATAACCGTACTGCCAAAACAACGCGTCGAGTTTTTCGTGCAGGCTTTGCCCTGCCGCCTTCGCCTGGGCCGCCAACTCGGCCAGCAACATCGCGGCCACCGCGGCGTCTTTGTCGCGCGCGTACGTGCCGGCCAGATAGCCGTGCGACTCCTCGGCGCCGAAAACAAAGTTCTTGGGGCCTTCCTCGTCGATCGTGCCGCCGATGTATTTGAACCCGACTTGCAAGTTGCCGATCGTGCGGACGCCGTACGAGTCGGCGATGCGCCGCACCAGCTCGGTCGTCACCAGCGTCTTGACGATGTAATGCGCGGGCGTGAGCCGACCAGATTGCTTCCAGCGCTCCAACAAGTACTCGGTCAGGATCGCGCCGATCTGGTTGCCGGTCATCGTGGCCCAGGCCGAGTCCGGCCCGACCGCCAGCGGCGCCGCCAACCCGATGCGATCGCAATCGGGATCGCTGGCCAGGATCAAATCGGCTCCAATTTCCCGGCCGCGGGCGATGATCGCATCGAAGACGGCCTTGTTTTCCGGATTCGCGACGTGATTGGGCACGTTCGGAAAATCGCCGTCGGCCGTCGGCATGCGGCCCGAAAATCTCGACGTCCTTGAAGCCGTCGGCCGCCAGCGCCGGCACGACGGCCGACGCACCGACGCCGTGCAATGGCGAATAGATGATCTTCAAATTCCGCGGTCCGGCAAAAGCCTGGGCCGCGACCGCAGCGACATACGCCTTGTCGACTTCTTCCTGGCACAGGATGACCTGGCCTTGAGCCACCGCGTCGGCAATCTTCGCGCGCCCGATGGCCGTTGTCGACATCACGCAGTCGATCACGCCCTGGTCGTGCGGTGGCAGCAATTGTCCGCCGCTCGACCAGTACGCCTTGACCGCATTGTCGCTGGGCGGATTGTGGCTGGCCGTGACCATGATGCCGCAGGAGCAGTGACGGTAGCGGACCGAAAACGACAGCTCGGGCGTGCTGCGAAATCCGTCGAGAAAGTAGACAGTGAAGCCGGCCGCGACCATGACTTCGGCGCACAGCTCGGCAAAATGGCGCGACTGATGCCGCGTGTCGTAGGCGATCGCGCAGCCCAAAAACGTCCCGACGCAAGTCCGCTTCACGTAGTCCGCCAGCCCTTGCGCGCTTTCGCCGATCGTGCGATCGTTGATGGCGTTGGAGCCGATCGGGTACATTTTTCCGCGCCGCCCGCCGGTGCCGAAGGGAATGATCGTCCAAAAAACGTCGTCGAGCTCCTTGAATCGCTGGGCGGCCAGATGGTCGGCCACTTGCGGCGCATACTGGCGGTACCGCGGCTCGGTCAGCCAGGCACGAATGTTGACGGCCGCGCCGCTGGAGAGCAGCTGCCGGCTTTCAGCCGATTCGAGTTGTGCGAGGGCCGCGGTGGAATCGAACGCGGTGGGCATGGGCGCGAGGCCTCCAGATTACGTGCGGTTCAATTGTGCCCGATTTGCTGAAGCCGGCAAAGGGGGCGCCAGGCCACGTCTTTTTCGCGATTCGCCGAACCCGCTCCCGGCGATTCGTGCTAAAATCTGCCGTCTCGACCGCGGCGGCTGCGATGGCCCGGATGGATACGAGGAACTTTACTGTGAACGAACCGATCATCAGCGTCTCGGGCCTGCGCGGAATCGTCGGTAGCAGCCTGACGGCGGAAATCGCCATTCGCTATGCCTGTGCCTTTGCGGGCGAAATCCAGCCAGGCAGCATCATCATTACGCGCGACGGCCGCGCGTCGGGTCCGATGCTTGCCTCGGCGATTTGCGGCGGATTGTCCGCCATTGGACGCACAGTCATCCACGCCGACGTGGCCGCGACGCCGACCACTGGCGTTCTGGTGCGGCAATTCGACGCCGCCGGCGGCATTCAGATTTCCGCCAGCCATAACCCGGCCCAATACAATGGCCTGAAACTATTTTCGGCCGAAGGCCGGATCATCCCCGAAGCCGCCGGAGCCAGGGTCCTCGACCGCTATCGTCGGCAGGATCTGCCGCGTGCGACCCACGATCGCTTGGGTAGCATTCAAACCTGCGCCGACACGATCAGCCGCCATTGGTCGCTGATCGAAAACACCGTCGACGTCGAGCGCATCCGGCGGCGGCAATTCAAAGTGCTGTTGGATGCCAATCACGGGGCCGGCGGCCTATTGGGCCGCAAGCTGCTGACCGAATTGGGCTGCACAGTCACGATCTTGGGCGAGTCGCCCGACGGGCAATTCGCCCACACGCCCGAACCGACCGCCGAGAATCTTGCCGGCGTGCTGGCGACCGTGGCGCAAAGCGGATCGGACGTCGGCTTCTGCCAGGATCCCGACGCAGATCGCTTGGCCGTGATCGACGAGCGGAGCCGCTACCTGGGCGAGGAGTATACGCTGGCCATGTGCGTCGACCATCGCTTGCGCAGCACTCGCGGGCCGATCGTGACCAACTGCTCGACCAGCCGCATGGCGCAGGACCTGGCCGAAAAACGCGGAGTGGCGTTTCATCGCTCCGCGGTGGGCGAAGCCAATGTCGTCGACGCGATGCTCAAGCACGGCGCCGTGTTGGGCGGCGAGGGCAACGGCGGCGTGATTGACCCGCGCGTAGGGCTGGTGCGCGACAGCTTTGTCGGCATGGCAATGATCCTCGACGCGATGGCCTCGCGGCAATTGAATATCAGCCAACTGGCCGATGAATTGCCGCGTTATGAAATCGTCAAAACGAAGCTCACCCTGCCCCGCGAACGAATGGCCGCGGCCCTGGACGCCGTCGAGCGCCATTTTGCCGACGCCCGGTCCGATCGGCTCGACGGATTGCGGCTCGATTGGCCCGGCAAGTGGCTACTGGTGCGCGCCAGCAACACCGAACCCATCGTTCGCGCCATTGCCGAAGCCGGCAGTCTGGCCGAAGCCGAAAGATTGTGCCGCGAAGCACAATCTTCCATGCAGTCGGCATGAGAGCGTTTGCATCTCGCGGCAGTTGAAGAATCTGTTTTTGACAGTGGTCGTTTTCGAGCTATGGTTTTGAATAGCCACGACACTTGCGTCGCCGCAACGGCTGAAGCGGCTGCCGCGAGAAAGCGTCGACGGTCACCTCCCGCACATGTCACGTCTTCGGTATCTGCATTGAGCTTGGCGGCCAATTGCCTCCTCAAGCTTCCCGTGCCACCATCCTCGAAAAGGCAAACCGGTCGTAAGGCCGGGACGCAAAGCCAAGGGCCGGCTGGTTCATTGCCAGACGGTAGCCGGTTGTCGAAAGGGCAGTGGTCAACGCTCGTCACCTCGGTCGAGTGTGCGCTACCGCCGTGGTTAATTCCAAGAACTACGCACGCGCAAAAGGGGGAGTATCAACATGTTCTCGCTGAAAAAACTGCATCAATTCTTGGCGTCGGAAGATGGTCCCACCGCGGTCGAATACGCCGTCATGCTGGCTCTGATCATCATCGTCTGTCTGGTGGCCATCCAGGCGGTCGGGACGAGCGCCAGCACGACGTTCACCAATGTCGCCAACTCCCTGGGAAGCTAGACGGCAACGGATGAAGACGGCAACGGATGAAGGCGGAACGATGAAGGATGAAGACGGCGTGTGACCCATGCGACTCAATCGCCAGATTGCAGCTGGGCACGGCAGCCGACTTCTCGGCTGACCATAGCCCCACTTCATCCTTCATCGTTCCGCCTTCATCCGCCCGACTATGCGGTCCTTTCCAACCCACGCCCGCAGCACCTCGGGCACGACGATCGAGCCGTCGGCCTGCTGATAGTTTTCCAGGATCGCGATCAGCGCGCGGCTGATGGCGATGGCGGTGCCGTTGAGCGTGTGGACGAAGTGCGGTCCCTTTTTCGCCTTGGTTCGATAGCGAATTGCCAGCCGCCGGGCCTGGTAGTCGGTGCAGTTCGAGGTGCTGGTCACTTCGCCGTACTCGCCCGCGTCGCCGCGGCCGGGCATCCAGGCTTCCAGATCGAACTTGCGATAGGCCGGGCCCGCCCAGATCGCCGGTGGCCGTGTCGACCACGCGATAGGGAATGCCCAGGCCGTCGAAGATCCGGCACTCCAGCTCGCAGAAGTAGTTGAGCATGTCGTCGCTCTGCTCGGGCAGCGTGAAGGCGAACATCTCGACCTTGGTGAACTGATGCACGCGGTACAGCCCGCGCGTCGCGCGGCCGCCGGCGCCCGGCCTCGGTGCGATAGCAATGGCTGATGCCGCAGAGCTTCATCGGCAGCGTGGCTCGGCGTCGAGAATCTCGCCGGACAGCAATCCGCCCAGCGTGATCTCGGCCGTGGCCACCAGGCTCAGATCGCTGTCCGCGATGCTGTAGATCTGCGTCTCCGGCCCGCGGGGAATGTAGCCGGTGCCGTGCAGGATCTCGTTGCGGGCCAGGTCGGGCGTGATCGTCGGCGTGAAGCCCTCGCGCATCAGCACGTCGAGCGCGTAGCGCTGCAGGGCCAATTCCAGCAGCACGGCGTCGTTCTTGAGAAAGTAAAAGCCGTGCCCGGCGACCTTGGCGCCCGCCTTCGAAATCGATCAGGTCCAGCTTCTCGCCCAGCGCGACGTGGTCCAGCGGCTTGAAATCGAACGTCGGCGGCGCGTGTTTTCCGCGGCGAATTTCGAGATTGGCCTGGTCGTCGGCCCCCAACGGCGCGTCGGGATGCGACATGTTGGGAATCGTCCGAAGAATGGCGTCCGATTCGGCCACCAGGCGATCGAACTCGGCTTGCGCGGCGACGGTTTGTTCGCGCAAGGCCGCGGCCTTCGGCCTTGCGGGCTTCGCGCTCGGCCGGATCCTTGGCCTTGCCGATCGACTTGCTGACTTCGTTGGCCTGGCGATTCAGCTCATCGACTTCGACCTGCTGGGCCTTGCGCCGCGACTCCAGAGCCACGAACTGGCGCACGTCGGCCTGCGCTGCCGCGCGCGCTGGCAGTTCTTCTCCACCAGGTCGGCGTGTTCGACGATGAATCTGCGATCGAGCATAAATAGTAACTGCGAACGGCGTCTGATGGATACTAGCCCGAAGCGCAAGCGAGGGTCGTTCTTTTGCTTTTCCCTCGCTTGCGCTTCGGGCTAGTGTGCGACTCTTCCATTCCACGTTGTCATGCGGGATAAATAACGGTCATTTCTTCTTGAGCTTCGCCAATTCCTGCCACAGGTGTGCGCTGGCTTTGATGCCGCGGTGGAAATCGGCCAGCGCTGAATTTTTCGTTGGGGCTGTGGGTGTTGTCGTCGTCCAGTCCCCAACCCAACAGCAACGTATCGACTCCCAGCAGATCGTGGAAGGTCGCCACGACCGGAATCGAGCCCCCTTCGCGCATGAACACCGGCCGGCGGCCGAAGCCGTGCTCGATCGCCCGCTCGGCCGCGGCCACGTACGGACTGTCGAGCGGCACCACCACGCCCGGCGCGCCGTGAGAGGTCGATCAGCTCCATCTTGATGCCCGGCGGGCACAGTTCGCGCAGCCGCTTTTCCAGCGCGGCTGCGATCTTCTTGGGGTCCTGCTTCGGCACCAGGCGAAAGCTGAACTTGGCCGCCGCCCGAGCCGGCAGCACGGTCTTCGCCCCCTCGCCCTGATAGCCGCTCCAAAGGCCGTTGATGTCGAACGTCGGCCGGGCCCAGCGGCGCTCCAGCGTCGAGAAGCCCACCTCGCCGCGTAAGCCGTCAACGCCGATCTTGGCGCATGAACTCCCGTTCGTCGAACGGCAAATCGGCAAACGCCTTCCGCTCGCGCGCCGTGAGCGGCTCGACGTCGTCGTAGAAACCCGGTATCTGCACCTGTCCGCGGTCGTTGACCAGCGCCGCCAGGATCGAACACAACGCATTGGCCGGATTGGTCACCGCTCCGCCGAACGTGCCGGAGTGCAAATCCTGCTTGGGGCCCGTCAAACGCAGCTCGAAGTAGGCGATGCCCCGCAGCCCGTACGTGATCGCCGGCTGGCCCGGAGCGAACTGTGACGTATCGCTGAAATCACCACGCAATCGCATGTCAGCCGCTGGACGTTTTTGGCGATGAACTGCTCCAGGTTCGCGCTGCCGACCTCTTCTTCCCCTTCGATCAGAAACTTCAACTGCAACGGCAGCCGTCCCTGACGTCTCGATCCACGCCTCGGCGCTCTTGACGTGCGTGAGCATCTGCCCCTTGTCGTCGGTCGCCCCGCGGGCGTACAGATTGCCGTCGCGCACGCGTCGGCTCGAATGGGGGCGAAATCCACTCCGACGAGCGGGTCGGGGGGCTGCACGTCGTAGTGGCCGTAAACCAGCACCGTCGGCGCCCCGGCCACCGGCGGCGACTCGGCCAGCACGATCGGGTGCCCGGCGGTCTCCACCAGTTCGGTGTCGAGCTTGAGCCCGCGAAACTGGGCGGCGACCCACTCGGCCGCCCGCCGCACGTCGCCCCGGTGGGCGCTATCGGCGCTGACGCTGGGAATGCGCAGCAGCTCGCACCAATCGCCCTCGAAGCGGGCCCGATTCTTCTGCAAGTATTCGTCCAGGTCCGCCATGACACAGCTTCGCGAGATCGTGCTTCCAAAAAATTCGCATCGACCGGGGGTCTGCAATATAATGGCTGCTGGCCGATTAGGCTATTGTGACCGCGGAAATCGAAGCAGTTCGAACGAGGGCGAGCCGTGGCAGACGAATCTCAAGCGGGCGTCGCCGAGCCTGGCGAACGGGTCGCGCTCAAGGAGCGGGCGAAGCAGGGCAAAAAACCCAAACGCCAGCCGCGCTACAACGTCATCTTGTGGGACGACCAGGAACACACGCCCGAGTACGTCATTACCATGATGCAGGCAGCTGTTCGGCCATCCGCCGGAAAAAGGCTTTCAAATCGCCGTCGAGGTCGATAGCCGCGGCCGGGCCATCGTGCTGACCACCACCCGCGAACACGCCGAGCTGAAGCGCGACCAGATTCACGCCTACGGCAAGGACGCAGCCATACGCAGTTGCAAAGGTTCCATGTCCGCCAGCATCGAACCGCTGCCGCAGTAGCTCGCAAGCCGTTCATCCCCTCGAATCCTCGGCAAACGGATTGCCATCATGGCCACGCTCAAAACGGTGACCCTCGGCTGCAAGGTCAACCAGTACGAAACCGAGTTGGTGCGCCAATCGCTCGCCTCGGTCGGATACCGGGACGCTGGCGACGGCGAAGCGGCGGATTTGTGCGTTGTCAACACGTGCACGGTCACGGCCGAGGGCGATTCCAAGAGCCGGCAGGTCATTCGGCAACTGGCCCGGCGGAATCCCGGCACGCGGATCGTCGTGATGGGCTGCTACGCCACGCGTGCCCCGCAAGAAGTCGCCGCGCTGCCCGCGGTGGCCGAAGTCGTAACCGACAAGCGCGAGCTGCCCGACTTGTTGGGCCGTTTCGGCGTCATCGACGTGCCCAATGGAATTTCCCGTTTCCGCCACCGCCGCCGGGCATACGTCAAAGTGCAAGACGGCTGCATGCTGCATTGCAGCTTTTGCATCATTCCCAGCGTCCGCCCGCACCTGGCCAGCCGGCCCGCCGAACACATTGTCGACGAAGTGAGCCGACTGGTCGACAACGGCCATCGCGAGGTCGTGCTGACCGGCATTCACCTGGGCCATTACGGCGTCGAGTGGAATCGCGCGAGACCGAAGCACCAGTGGCTGCGGCTGTCGCATTTGCTCGAGCGGCTGGCCGCCTTGCCCGGCGAGTTTCGCATTCGTTTGAGCAGCATCGAGGCCACCGAAGTCACGCGCGAATTGATCGCCGTGATGGCCGAACATCCGCGGCGCATCTGCCCGCACTTGCACGTGTCAATGCAGAGCGGCTCCGACGCGGTCTTGCGGCGCATGCGGCGGCGTTGGGGTAGCCGACGATTTGTCGATCGCTGTTGCCTGGTGCGCGAGTCCCTCGATCGGCCGGCGCTGACTACCGACGTCATTGTCGGCTTTCCGGGCGAGACCGAGGACGATTTCGACCAGACCTGCCGCGTGGCCGAAGACGTCGGCTTCTCGAAGATTCACATCTTTCCGTTCAGCCCGCGCCGCACGACCGCCGCGGCCGAAATGCCTTACCAGGTGGCGGCGGACGTGAAGGCCGATCGCTGCCGGCGGTTGGCCGAGCTGGAACGGCAGCTTCGCGACCGTTACTTTGCCAGCCTGTTGGGCCGGCAGCTCGAGGTCTTGCTCGAATCTCGATCCGAGCGTCCCGGATACGCACACGGCACGGCCTGCCGCTATGCACCAGTCGAGTTGCCCTTGGGCGCGGGCGAACTGGGAAGCCTGGCCACGGTCACCGCCGCCAGTGTATCCCAAGGGCGTATTGTGGCCGGCTAGACCGCAACGGCGCGCCGAACCACAAGTTGGCCCGGCATCGCCATTTGTGGTGCGGCAAGTCGCGTAGTTCTTCGTGCTGGCAATGCCGTCACAAGTCCGTCTAGCTGCCCGGGTGGGGGTTTGTTACACTCTCGCCCCACACGTCTGACGCCGCCACGATCTGGGGCGGTTCGGTTGCTCAACACTTCGTCGCAGTCAATCCAAGACACACGTCCGCGCATTTGCGCCTTCATCTTTGGCAGGAGCAGTAATGGTCGCCAGACGATTTTCGTGGCCGGTCATCGGTGCGTTGGTGTTGCTGGCCGCGGTCGTGTTCGCCCCGCCGCTGGCGGCGGCGCCGCCGTGGGCCAAGATGGTGCTGTTCAAACACCTGGAAGCAAAACCGAACGAGATCTACCCGATCACCGAGGACAACGGGCCGTGGATGATCATGGCCGCGACGTTTTCCGGCGCCGGCGCCGAAGACCAGGCGCAACGCTTGATCTACGAGCTGCGCAAGGAATTCAAGTTGCCGGCCTACAGCTATCAGAAGAAGTTCGAGTTTTCCAAACCGGTGACCGGCAAGGGCTACAATCCCTACGGCGAGGCGCCGAAGATGCGCTATCAACGCCACCACGACTACGTCGAAATCGGGGTGATGGTGGGCGACTACCCAAGCGTCGATGATCCCGAAGCCCAAAAGGTGCTCAAGAAGCTGAAATTTGCCCAGCCAAAATCGCTCACCGTCGAGCCGGGCAAGCCGACCAATCAATCGCTCGCCGCGCTGCGAACCATCCAGAAGCAGTTCCAGAAAACCGTTTTGCCCAACGACGCCGACGAGTTGAAGCACGGCCCGATGGGCACCGCCTTCATTGTCACCAATCCCCTGCTGCCCCCCGAGTACTTCGTGCCCAAGGGCATCGACAAGCTGGTCGTCGACATGAACAAGGGCGTCACGCACGGATTGTTGCAATGCCCCGCGCCCTACACGGTCAAAGTGGCCACGTTCACTGGCCACGCGATCATTTTGGACGTGAAGAACACGACCGCGATCGAAAAAGGCCACATGCCCAAAAGCTATCTCGAGGACGCCGCCAAAAACGCCCACACGCTGACCGAAGCCTTGCGCAAAAAGGGCTACGAAGCCTACGAGTTTCACGACCGCTCCTCCAGCATCGTCACCGTCGGCAGCTTCGATTCGGTGGGCAGCCGGCGCGACGACGGCAAGATCGAAATCAACCCCGGCATCCACAAGATCATGTGCACCTTCGGCGCCGAAACCAAAGTCGAACCCGGCAAGCCGCCGCAGGTCGGCAAGGCCAAAGACCTCGGCGGCATTCCGTTCGACGTCCAGCCGCTGCCCGTCGAAGTCCCGCGCCGAACCATCTCCAGCGATTACGGCCGCACCGCCACCACCCGGTAGCGAAAGTGACGCCCAGCGATTACAACTGACGACGCAGCGCAGACAGAACCGCCTCGCGTCCGTTGTTCACTTCACACCTCATGCCAACCTCCGGACTCCTGGTGCTGGGCACAGGCAATCGCAAAAAGGCTCGCGAGCTGGTCGAGCTGCTCGCCGGCGTCGGTCCGCGGCTTCAATCGCTCGCCGATTTCCCGCAGGCGCTTGCGGTCGACGAAACCGGCGACTCGTTCGCCGCCAACGCGGCACTGAAAGCCGGCCAACAGGCCCGGCACTTGGGCCAGTGGGTGCTGGGCGAGGACAGCGGGCTGGTGGTCGACGCGTTGGGCGGCAGCCCGGGGATCTATTCCGCCCGCTACGCCGGGCCTGGCGCCACCGACGAAGCCAACAACCAGCGCCTGCTGGCCGAGCTAGGCCCAACGCCCCTCGAGCGCCGCACCGCCCATTACGTCTGCCACGTGGCGCTGGCCGATCCGGGCGGCACCATTCGGGCCCAAAGCGAGGCCCACTGCCACGGCCGGATCCGCTTCGAGCCGGCCGGCCACAGCGGTTTTGGCTACGACCCCCTGTTCGAAATCGTCGAAACGCACCGCACTTTCGCCGAGCTGGGCGACATCGTCAAAACCGTCCTCAGCCATCGGGCCCGGGCCGTCGAACGCCTGATCCCCAGCCTTCGCGAAATCCTGAAAAAGGTGCCTGGAACCTTTTTTTAAGGTTCCAGGCACCTTTTTAACATCCGGGTGAATGCACTTGAAACGTGTCCGTCGGCCGCGCCGCGCTTTGCAGGCGAGGATCGAGTAAAATAGCGCCGAACGTGGCGAGCGCCGTTTGCGGAACGCCACAAAAGACTCCGTTCACCAATTCACCGCGCGAGGACTTCCATGATTCGTCGAATTGCCGTGCCCCTGTGTCTGCTTGCGATCGGTTTCGTGCACGCCGCCCGCGGCGAAACGCCGGCCGAATGGGCCGGCAAGCACGTCGGCGAACTGGTCGAAATCTACCGCTCGCTGCACCAGAAGCCCGAGCTCTCCTCGCAAGAGGCCGAGACCTCGACACGGCTGGCCGAGCTCTGGAAGCAGGCCGGCGTCGAAGTGCACACCGGCATCGGCGGCTACGGCGTGGTCGGACTGATCAAGAACGGGCCCGGGCCGACGCTGATGCTGCGCACCGACCTGGATGCCCTACCGGTCGTCGAAACCACCGGGCTCGTTTACGCCTCACAAGTCAAAGTGAAAAATAAGGACGAAACCACCACCGGCGTTATGCACGCCTGCGGCCACGACCTGCACATCACCAACCTCGTCGGCGTGGCCCAGTTTCTGGACGGCCACAAAAACGCCTGGTCGGGCACGGTGATGCTCATCGGCCAGCCGGCCGAGGAGCGGGGCGAAGGAGCGCGGCGGATGCTCGACGACGGGCTGTTCACCAAGTTTCCCAAACCCGACATGGCCCTTGCCCTGCACGTCGACGCCACGCTGGAGACCGGCAAAGTCGGCTATCGGTCCGGCTATTCGCTGGCCAACGTCGACAGCGTCGACATCACGATGCGCGGCCGCGGCGGGCATGGCGCGTCGCCGGAGTCGACGATCGACCCGATCGTGCAGGCGGCGCTATTGGTCGTGTCGCTGCAAACGCTCGTCAGCCGCGAATCCAACCCCGTGGAGCCGGCCGTGGTCACCGTCGGCTCGATCCACGGCGGCACGAAACACAACATCATTCCCGACACCTGCCAAATGCAATTGACGGTGCGCAGCTACACCGACGAAGTGCGGCAGCGGCTGCTCGACGGCATCCGCCGCAAGGCCAACGCCGTGGCCGAGGGGGCCGGGGCGCCCAAGCCCACCGTCGAAGTGCGCGACGACGAAAACACGCCCGCGCTGTTCAACGACGCCAAGCTAGTCGAACGC
Organism: uncultured Planctomycetia bacterium; assembly: GCA_963801675.1. GTDB lineage: Bacteria > Planctomycetota > Planctomycetia > Pirellulales > PALSA-1355 > PALSA-1355. The sequence continues at coordinate 2,784,233 of CAWDFN010000001.1, read as the reverse complement.
GTGCTGCCGGTATTTCGCAAGACCCTGGGCGAAAGCAACGTGGTGCCGTCCGAGCCGTCAATGGGGGGCGAGGATTTCAGCCGCTACGGCCGGGCTGGCGTGCCGATCTTCATGTTTCGCCTGGGATCGGTCGAGCCACGCCGCCTGGCCGGTCTGAAACGGGGCGGCGCCAGCCTCCCTCGCTCCACTCCGCCAAGTATTTTCCCGACGCCGACCTGGCGCTGACCACCGGCATCACGGCCATGGCCGCCGCCGTGCTCGACCTGCTGCCGGCCAAGAAATGATTCGCAGCAAATCGACCACGAAGGAAGCGCGCGGAAGCAAATCGCATCGCACTGCGAACCTGATCTGGCTGGCCATCTACACGGTCACGATCGCCGGCGTGGTCGGCCTGGTACTGTACGGTCGCGAAGTGGCCTTGCGCGAGATGGACACGCCCGAGGCCCGCGCCGCGTGGCAGCAATGGCGCGAATCGGAGCCGAACCAATCGAAAACCGGCCCCGTCAGTCGCAAGCCGCCTCCGTCGACCGAGCCCCCTGCCCTGCTCTTGATGCGCGACCACTTTACGGTCGTGATGTCGGGCTCGGTACTGTTCAGTTCGCTCTTGTTCGCCGCCATCATGATGGCCGCCCGCGGCGTCTTCGCGTCCAATAGTTTGGAGCGCGACGACTCCTGAAATTCATGCTTCGTGGGTGGCCCAGACAACTTGTTGTCTGGGTCCCGCAGGGACAAGAGGGGCCCTCGTGAGTTGCGCCCCTCCCTCAATCCCCTCCCATTGCTTCGCAACACCGACAACAAGTTGTCGGTGCCACCCGGCGACTCACCCGCCAAATCGCAGCAGCGCGTACTTCTTCTTCCCGCTGCGCAACACCATCACCGACTCGCTGGCCAGCTGGCCCGCTGAGAGCTGCGTGGCCAGGCCCTCGATGCGGCGGTTGTTGACGTACGCGCCCCCCTGCTCGACGGTGCGCCGGGCTTCGCTCTTGTTCTTGGCCAGGCCCGCTTCCACCAGCGCATCGACGATGTTCAATCCCTCGCCGCTCAAGCGCAATCGCGGCAAATCCTTGCTGGGCACGTCGGCGAAGATCTCGCCCAACTGGGCGTCGGACAGCTCGCTGATCTCGGCGCCGAAAAAAATCTCCGTCGCGCGGCCGGCCGATTCCAAGCCGGCGTCGCCATGGATAAGCCGCGTCAACTCCTCGGCCAGCCGCCGTTGGCTATCGCGCTTGCCCGGATCGGCCGCGCGGGCGGCGTCGAGCGTTTCAATTTCTTCGCGGCTCAAGTCCGTCAAGAAACGCAGGCACTTGCCGGCGTCGGCGTCGTCAACGTTGATCCAGTATTGATAGAAGGCGTAGGGGCTCGTGCGCTCAGGCGACAGCCACACCGCGCCGCTCTCGGTCTTGCCCATCTTGGTGCCGTCGCTCTTGGTCAACAGCGGCCACGTCAGGCCATAGAGCTGCACGCTCTTCATGCGCCGGGCCAGGTCGATGCCGGCCGTGATGTTGCCCCACTGGTCGCTGCCGCCCACCTGCAGCTCGCACCCGTATTGCTCGTAGAGGTGCACGAAGTCGAAGGCCTGTAGCAGCATGTAGCTGAATTCGGTGTAGCTGAGGCCCGCGTCGGAGTTTTCCAGCCGGCTGCGCACGGAGTCCTTGGCGAGCATGACGTTCACGGGAAAGTTCTTGCCGATGTCGCGCAAGAAATCGAGGTACGCTGAAGCGGCTCATCCAGTCGAAGTTGTTGACCAGAATCGCGCGGTTTTTGCCCGACTCGAAGTCCAGCAAGCGGCGCATCTGCACTTCGATGGCAGCGACGTTCGCCCGAAGCACGTCGATCGACAGCAGCTTGCGCTCTTCGCTCTTGCCGCTGGGGTCGCCGATCATGCCGGTCGCGCCGCCGACCAGCGCGATCGGACGATGTCCCGGCGCGCTGAAAGCGCCGCAGCACGACCAGACGCCATCAGGTGGCCGACGTGCAGGCTGTCGGCCGTGGGATCGAAGCCCGCGTAGACCGTGCGGCTTCCCTCGGCCAGCCATTTCGAAAGATGCGCTTCGTCGGTCGTCTGATGGACGAGTCCCCGCCAGTGCAGCTCGCTTACAATGTCATTCAATTCTCGCGTTCCTTCCCGTGGTCATGAGCGGCGCGTTGCGGCGGCCTGGGCAACGAATGTGAAATCCGGCGGCGTCAGTGCCCTATCGCCACATGTCGTCGTCGGCAAAGGGGTGGCCGGGCCGGAAAGCTTGGGTTTGGGCAACGCCTTCAGCGCCTGCTCGGCCAGCCGCAAATCCTCGCGGGTCGAGATTTTCAGGTTGATCGGCGAGCCGGGCACGATCGTCACCGGATGGCCGATCCGCTCGACCAGTTGCGCGTCGTCGGTGGCCGGAAAGTCGCCCCGCTTGGCGTGCGCCTCCATGAGCAGCTGCCGGCGAAAGACCTGCGGCGTCTGGGCTTCCCACAGCCTCTCGCGCGACACCGTCTCTTCGATCTTGTGGTCGGCGCCGACGCGCTTCAGCGTGCCCGACACGGGGATCGCGAAAATCGCGGCCTCGGTCTTTTCGGCGACCTCGAAGATGTTCGAGATCCATTCGTCGGCCAGGCACGGCCGGGCCGCGTCGTGAACGCACACAAAGTCGATGTCGGCTTTGACGCGGGCCAGGGCCTTGGCCACCGACTCGGCCCGCTCGGCGCCCCCTTCGACCACGTCGATGCCCAGGATCGTCGTGTTGGCGGCAAACTTGAACTGAAAGTATTCGCGGTCCTCGGGCGAGATCACGACGATCGTCTGCTTGACGTCGGCGCGGCCCACGAACTTTTCGGCCGAGTGCAGCCACACCGGCTTATTCGCCAAAGGGGCGAACGGCTTCTTGTAGTTCTTGTCGTGAAAGCGGCTGCTCTTCCCCGCCGCCGGCAAAATGACCGCAAAGCTCGCCACGATTGACGCGTCCTTAGCGGTTGTCGTACGGCATCAGGATCTCGCCCGGTTCCAGCCCGGCGATCGATTGAAACCCGCCGTTCGGCGATCGCTTCGCCCAGCTTGGTCACCGTGCGGAAGTAGCGATCGGAAGGACGCTTGCCGGTGAGCTTGCGGGTCAGGTCCTGGCAGAGCACGTCGGCCGCCTGTCGCACGACCTCGTCGCTCTGACGCGCGGCGTACAGCGACGTGCACAGGATCGTCACCAGCGTCCTGCAGCCGCTGCGACAGCTCCGACATGCGGCACTGGCGATCGGCCAGCGCCAGCTGGTGCTTGCTCATCGTGCCGTCGAGATTTCGCAGCGGCGAGCGCTGCAGGCCGATCGGCGGCGAACTCGGCGTGCCGCCGCAGCGTCGCGGGCATCGCGCGGCAACTGCGGCCGCGGCTTCGGACGCAGGCTTCTGGCCGACCAGCCACTTGCATATACGGCCCAACGCGCCTTGCGCAAGGCCCAGAGCGTGGGCCGGGTTGGCCAGGTTCGGCTTCTTGATGCCGGCGGCGGCAGGGCCTTGCCGATCGGCTCGAAGTATTGCATGCCGTGCTGCTTGACCAGCGACTTGAAGAAGGCCATGCCGAGCATTTCGCCTTCGCCTTCGTAGATGCAGGGGGCCAGGTACTCGTGGACGTTGTCGCCGAACATGTGGCCGTGCAGGAACGAGCGGCCGCCGTGCGTCTTCATGAACAGCTCGATGGCCGCTTCCTTCTGCGCCTCGCTGCCGAAGATCTTGGCGATGATGCATTCCATCTCGCCGCGGTAGCCCTGGTCGATCAGGCCGCGCGCACCAGTGCACCAGCGCGTCGCAGGCCGACGATCAGCCCGGCCAGCCGGCCGAGCCGGCGCTGCACCAGCTCGCGGGTGGCGATCGCGGCGCCGTAGGTCTTGCGGAACTTGGCCCAGGGGATCATGCTGGCCATCATCAGCCGCATCGTGCCGGCGGCGTTGGCGCACAGCGAGACGCGGCCCAGGTTCAGGCCGTGATAGGCGATCGTCAGGCCGTCGCCGCGCGTGGGCCTGAGCAGGTTCTCGGCGGGCACGCGGAAGTCCTTGAAGATGATGCCCTGGTTGTACGTGTGCTTCAGGGCGTACAGGCCGTACTTGCGCAGTTGGAAGTGCTCGTTCTCCTGCGCGGGCAGATCGACGATCAGCACGGCCGGGCGATTGTCGATCAGGCAGACCAGGCCGATCGTGCGGCCGGGCACGACGTTGGTGATGAACAGCTTCTCGCCGTTGACGACGTAGTCGTCGCCGTCGAGCTCGGCCCGCGTGCGCAGCGCCGTCAGGTCGGAGCCGGCGCCGGGCTCGGTCAGCGCGAAGGCCGACAGCCGTCTCGCCGCTGGCCAGCTTCGGGCAGGAAGCGCTGCTTCTGCTCCGGCGTGCCGAAGGTGCGCACCGGATCGACCGCGCCGATGCAGCCGTGCACGGAGGCCAGCCCGGCGACGGTCGGATCGACCATGGCCATCTGCGTCAGGAACGGCGCGAAGGCGGAGAACGGCGCGCCCGAGCCGCCGTATTGCTTGTCGACCAGCAGGCCCCAGTAGCCGGCCGCGCCCAGCTCGTCGAAGCACGCGTTGCGGCACCTTCTTGTGCTCGTCGATGTAGCGTGCCGGCCTTGACGTGCCGGCGCACGACGGCCAGCGAGTCGTGCATCACCCGTTCCACGTCGGGCGGCGTCTGCGGCGGACGGCTGCTCGAACAGGTCGACCGGCAACTGCGCGATCCCACACGGCGCGGTGCACCGGGCTGTTGACCGTTTGAAACTGCGCGGCGAACAGCGGCTCGACCTGGTCGTCGGCCTTGTCGATGGCGCCGGTGCGGCGGGCTTCGTCCTCGCTCTTGCCGCCCAGCTTCAGCGCGGTCTCGGCAAAGGAAGCCTTGGTGTCCAGCAACGCTTGCTCGTCAGCAGCCGCCGGGCGCGGCGGCTCCGTCTTGGTTTGCGGGTTCATGAGTTACTCGCGGGTTCGAAGAAAAAGTTGTAAAGTTTCGTGTTCTCTAAATTCACCTGGGCCGTTCGTACATGTCCCCCTCTCCCTCCGGGAGAGGGCCGGGGCGAGGGGACGTCGGTTAATCCTCACGCCTGCAATTAGTGTTGTAAGTCCGCCGACAACCGCACGCAAGCGCGAGCTGTACCGCCTTGCCGTCACGGTGCGTACATCGCCTCGATCTCGTCGGCATAGTTCGATGCCACCACGTTGCGACGCACCTTCAGCGTGGGCGTCATCTCGCCGCTCTCCATGGTAAACCCTCGCGACAACAATTTGAACTTTTGCACCTGTTCGGCATGCGAAACGTCGGCCAGTCGGCGGTTGATGCATTCGGTATATAAAGCCAGCACTTGGGGATGGGCCAGGGCCTCGGCCGGCGAAAAAACCGGGATCTGCCGGCGAATGATCTCGGCTTTCAGCGCGTCCGGCTCGGGCACGATCAGGGCCGTCAGATAGTTCCTCGCGTCGCCAATGACCATAGCCTGGGCAATCAGGGGATCCTCGGTCAGCAATCCCTCGAGATAACTGGGGGCGATGTTCTTGCCGGCCGACGGTGACGATCAATTCCTTTTTTCGCCCCGTGATCCGCAAAAACCCGTCCTCCAACGCGCCCAAATCGCCCGTGTGTAACCAGCCGTCGCGAATCGTCTCGGCCGTGGCCTCGGGCAGGTTCCAATAGCCAACCATCACGTGCGGGCCGCGGGTCAGAATTTCGCCGTCGTCGGCAATTTTCACTTCGACGCCCGTGAATCGGCTTGCCCACCGTGCCGAGCCGGTTCGCCTCGATCGTGCCGGTGCTGATCACCGGCGAGCTTTCGGTCAGGCCGTAGCCTTGCACCAGCACGACGCCATGCTTGTTGAAGAACTCCGCCACGTGATCGGGCAACGCGGCTCCGCCGCCGCAGCACATCTTCATCCGCCCGCCGAGCAACGCTTGCAGCGCGCCTGGTTTGTCGGCCAGACCTTGCTCCTGCAAGTAGCGCTGCACCTTGTCGAAGAAGTAGGGCACGCCGTTGAGGTACGTCGGCTTCAGCGCCTGACAATCGGCGATGATCGTCTCGCGGCTTTGGGCCAGCGCCAGCCGGCCCCCCGCGGCAATCCACACATAGTAGTCCGAAGTGCGAGCAAAAATGTGCGACAGCGGCAGCCAACTCAGACGCATGTCGTCGGAGTCGAGCGTGAACGCCTCGAGCACGGCCTGGCAATTGAACGCCAGGTTGCGATGGCTGAGCATCACCCCTTTCGGCTCGCCGGTGGTGCCCGAAGTGTACAAGATCGTGGCCAGATCGGTCGGCCGGCCATCGCGCAGCGCTCGCTTCTGAGCTTCCTGGCCTTCGGCGTCGCTGGCCTGTTGCAGCAGTTCCGCCATCGGCAGGACCGTCTGCGAACCGATCGACTCTTGGCATGCGTCGAACGAGACGTACTGAATCGTATCGGGCAGTTGCTCGGCCGCGCCGGTCGCATGGCCAGTCGCCGAAGTCAGCTTCTGCGCCTGCTCGGACCCGGAGACGACGACAACCTTCGCGCCGCTGTCGATGATTTGATAAGCGATCTGCGGACCCGTGAGCGTGCTGTGAACCGCCACGTGAATGCCGCGCGCCAAGTGAACGGCCAGGTCGAGCAGGATCCATTCGTAACGGTTTTCCGAAACCTGGATCACGCGATCGCCCGGCTCAATCCCCAGTCGCACCAGCACCGCGGCCATGCGGCGCGCGTCGGCCGCGATGCGATTCCAGGTGATGCCTTGGAACGCATCGCCGCGCTTGACAAAAAGAGCCGGCTTGTCGCCGTCTTCGGCCACCCGGCGGCAGAACATCGTGACGAGCGTATCGTCCAGTTTCACGTCGACCATGAATATGAATGAATCGCGATAGGGTTGCAGCCGCGGCGGCCGATTGGGGCCGGTGCGGAGTGCTCCAACATACCATCGGGCACGCCGCGATCATAGCAGCGCGTGGGGGAGCGGCGCCATTTTGGGGGATTCCCGAAAAGGCCGTGCGCCGCCGCTAAACCCGCTCGAAAATCGTGGCAATTCCCTGGCCGACGCCGATGCACATCGTGGCCAGCCCGAATTGGGCGTCGCGATCGAGCATGTTGTGGATCAGCGTCGTGGTGATCCGTGCGCCGCTGGCGCCCAGCGGATGGCCGATGGCGATCGCGCCGCCGCGGACGTTGATCTTTTCCGCGTCCAGCTTCAGCATCCGGATGCAGGCCAGGGCCTGCGAGGCGAAGGCCTCGTTGAGCTCGATCAGATCGATGTCGGCCAGCGTCATGCCGGCCCGCTTGAGGGCCTTCTTCGTGGCCGGCACCGGGCCGGTGCCCATCACCGCCGGGTCGACGCCGACGACCGCCGTGGCCACGACCCGCACCAGCGGCTTGAGGCCCAGCGCTCTTGGCCTTCTCCTCCGACATGACCAGCAGCGCCGCGGCGCCGTCGTTCAAGCGGCGAGCTGTTGCCGGCCGTCACCGTGCCCATGCCCGGGCATGAACGCCGGCTTCAGCGCGGCCAGGCTTTCCATGCTGGCGTCGGGCCGCATGCACTGATCGCGATCGACCAGCGATGCGATTGCCGGCCTCGTCGCGGCCCCACACGCGGCATCATTTCGCGTTTGAATTCGCCCTTGGCCTGCGCGGCGGCGGCCAGTTGATGGCTGCGCAGCGCGAACGCGTCCTGCTCCTCGCGCGAGATGCCTTGCGTCTGGGCCAGAAACTCGGCGGTGACGCCCATCATCAGCGCGCCCTTCGACGTGCGCTGAAAGAGCTTGGGATTCAGATCGATGCCGGCATCCATCGGAATGTGCTGCATGTGCTCCAGGCCGCCGACGATCTGCACGTCTTCGGAGCCGGCCATGATCGCGTGCGACGCCTGATTGAGGGCCTGCAAGCTCGAGCCGCACAGCCGATTGACGGTCGTGCCGCCGGTGTGCGTGGCCAGGCCGGCCATCAGGCCCACGACGCGGGCCGACGTTCAGCCCTTGCTCGCCTTGCTGCTGCGTGTTGCCCAGCACGACGTCTTCGATCTCTTCGGCGTCGATGCCGGTCCGCTCGACCAGGGCCTGCACGACCGGCACGGCCAGATCGTCGCTGCGAACGTCGCGAAACACGCCCTTGTCCTTGTGCGCGCGGCCAATCGGCGTGCGGACGCAGTCGACAATGACGGCGCGTTTCATCGGGCAACCCCTTGCAGTTGAATGATCCAAAACCTCGCTCGGGCACACCTATGTCATGCCTTGGGTGCCACTGGCGTCTCGCCAGTGCCCGACAGAACACGGGCAAGATGCCCGTGGCACCCGAAATCACAAGACAGATGAATTATCACAACCTCTGCTATTCTACGCGGAATAAAATTTCCGGCCCGTTTTGGCCATTTCCAGCAGCATGGGCGTGGCCTGGGCCCTGCGGGCCCAGGCTTTCCAGCGGCTTGAGCATCTCGACGATCTTGGCCGCCCCCAGCGTGTCGGCCCAGAACAGCAGGCCGCCTTTGAACGGCGGAAAGCCGAGGCCGAAGATCAGGCCCAGGTCGACGTCGCGCACGTCGCGGACCACCTTCTCCTCGAGCATCCGCGTGGCCTCCAGCAGCATCGGCAGGAACAGCCGCATGGCCATGATCTGCTCGTGCGTGAACTTCTGCTTGTTTGCGCGACGTACGGTCTTGATGATCGTCGGCCAGCGCCGGATCGGGCGTGCCCCGGCCGCTCTTGTCCTTGTAGGCGAAGAAGCCGGATCCCGATCTTCTGGCCCAACGGCCGGCCTTGACCAGCGCCGGCAAGATCGGCGACGCGCACGATGCGATCGGGAAACGCCTCGTACATCACGCGGCCGGCGTAGAACGCCGTGTCGAGCCCGACCACGTCGTACAGCGTGATCGGCCCCATCGGCATGCCGAATTCCTTGGCGGCCCGCTCGATGGCCTTGATCTCGGCCCCTTCGGACAGCAGCTCCAGCGATTCGTTCATGTACGGCAGCAGCAGCCGATTGACCAGAAAGCCCGGCCCGTCGTTGACCACGATCGGCGATTTGCCGATGTGCTTGGCATAGGCCACCGCCGTGGCGACCGTTTCGTCGCTGGTCTTGGCGCCGCGAATCACTTCCACCAGCGGCATCTTGCGCACCGGATTGAAAAAGTGAATGCCGCAGAACCGCTCGGGCTGCTTCAGCCCTTCGGCCAGCTTGCGTGATCGGAATCGTCGAGGTGTTCGAGGCCAGGATCGCCTGTCGGCGACAACTGCGGCTCGAGCCGGGCGTAGAGCTGCTTTTTGACCTCGGGGTTTTCGACGATCGCTTCGATCACCAGATCGCAGGGCGCCAACTCGGCGTCGGCGGTCGTCGCGTTCAGCAGCGACGGCGTAGCTGCACCGCCTTCTGCGGCGTCGGGCCTTTTGGTCTCCTTGTTGTACGAAACTTCTTCCAGAATCTGCTGCACGCCGTTGGCAAGTGCTTCGGCCACGGCGTCGGTCAGCGCGACCGGCAAATTGCGCTTCAAATTCGCGGCCGCGATGCCCTGGCCCATGATGCCGGCGCCGATGACGCCGACCGACTTGATCGGCCGCGTGGCCGACGTCGCGGCGGTCGACGCCGGTGTCTTTCTTGTTGCGATCGGTGAGGAAGAAGACGTTGATCAGCGCCCGATTCACCGGCGTGCCGAACAAGCCGGCCATGGCCTTGGCTTCTTCCAGTCCGGCGGCGTCGGCATCCGATGCCGGCCGCGCCGAGCATCACTTCCAGCGCCGCCATCGGCGCCGGATACTGGCCGCCGGTCTGCCTTGGATGACGGCCGAGGCGGTGGCGCCCAGGAATCCCAGCTCCGTGTCGCTGATGTCGATCGGCCCGTCCCACGTCTTGCGATCGCTCAGATAGCGTTGGCTTTGGTGTTCGGCGCGAATCAACCGCGATCGGCGGCGGCGAGCAATTTAGCGGCCGGCACAAGGTCGGAGACCAGGCCCATCGCGGCGGCGGCCTTGGCGTCGATCGATTCGCCGCTGGTGACCATCTCCACGGCGTTGGACAGCCCGACCATGCGCGGCGTGCGCACCGTGCCGCCCCAGCCGGGAAACAAGCCCAGCTTCACTTCCGGAAAGCCGAACGTCGCCTTGCGCGTCGCTCGACATCACGCGCCGATCGCACCACATCGCCAGTTCGGCTCCGCCGCCGACGCACATGCCGTCGATGGCCGCCACGGTGACGAACGGCATTTTCGAAAGCCGCTGAAACAGCTTACGGCCGCGATTGCACATCTCGACGATCTGGTCCTTGGGCATGTCGATGCCGGCCAGAAATTCGCGAATGTCGGCCCCGACGATGAACACGCCCGGCTTGCCCGAGCGAATCACCAGGCCGGCCAGATCCTTGCGCGCTTCCAGCGCGGTCAGATGTTTGTCGAGCTCGTCGAGCACGGCCCGCGACAACACGTTGGCGCTGCCGCGCGGATCATCGAGCGTGAGCACCGCGACGTCGCCGCCTTCGATGCTCAACTTCATGTAGCCTGCTTCGGCCATAAATCGGGTACCTTTTCACGAGTGCAAGATGGCGGGCACGCGCGGGCAGCAAGGAGCGACGAAATGCACGCCGCTGCGGCCCGGCGGTATCCAAGCTTATTGATACCGCCGGCCCGATGGCCCCACAAGTCCCGACCGAAGTTGCGCCCGGCCGTCGGTTGGTTGACAATCGGCCGCGCTGCGCTATTCTGAAGGCCGCCGCGCGTGCCCGAAACGTGCGGAGAACCCCCTTAACCGCGGCTGCTACCCATATCCATGCTCAACTCACGACTCAACCCGTTTAGTGGCGTGAATCGCCGTCGATTGCTGGCCGCGTCGATCGCCCTGCTGGCAATGGGGGCCGCGGCCGCCTGTGCCGCCGATCCACGCCCCGCGACCGTCCGCCTGGTGGTCGATTACGGCGACGGCGCCCAGCTCCACCTGACGGCATTGCCGTGGCGCGACGGGATGACCGTGATCGACGCGCTCACCGCGGCCCAAACGCACCGCCACGGCGTCGCCTTCACCCACCGCGGTTCGGGCAGCTCGGCGATGGTCACCAAAATCGACGACGTGAAAAACGAAGGCGGGGGCGAAAAGAGCAAGAACTGGTTGTTTTACGTCAACGACAAGCCGGCTGAGGTCGGTGCCGGCGTTTTCAAGCTCAAGGCCGGCGACGTTGTCTTGTGGAAGTTCCAGGTCTACGACTACAATCCGTAAGTGAGGGTTGCAGAAATCGAATTGAGGTTGGGTGGCCCAGACAAATTGTTGTCTGGGTCCCGCAGGGACAAGAGGGGCTGACGCGGCACGAGAGCGTTGCGCATCCGCGTCTTGTTGCTTCCCAGCACCGACAACCAGTTGCCGGTGCCACCCAAAAATGCGATTGTCTGCAAGAGCGTTTGGCAAGTAACGGGCGTGAAAGGATCGATGGGAGGGAATTGGCGTCGTGAATCTTGAGCAATGGAAGAGCTGTGCCGTGTTTGTGGGGCTCGTGACGTTGGCCGTGGCGACGCGGCTGGTCATCGACGAGCCCAATGTCCACGCCGTGACCGCGGCCGCCCTGTTTGCCGGGTTCTACTTTCGCAGCCGCCTTGCCGCCGCCTGCGTGCCCCTGCTGGCCATGACTGCCAGCAACTGGATCCTGGGCGGATATAACAACGAAGTCATGCTGGCGGTGTACGGCTCGCTCGTGCTTCCAATCGCCTGCCGCGGGCTGCTGCGTCGCAAATTGTCGATCACTCGCGTCGGCGCCTGCGCCGCCACGTCGAGCGTCGTTTTCTATCTCGTCACCAACGCGGCCGTGTGGCACGCCAGCACGTGGTATCCGCACAGCGCGGCCGGTTTGGTCCGCTGCTACACCGCGGCCCTGCCCTTCTTTTCCAACGCGCTGATCGGCGACGCGATGTTCTCGGGCCTGGTGTTCGGCGCCTACGCGCTGGCGACCCGGTTTGAGTTCGCCTACGGCCGGCGAGCGGTCTCCGTCGGCGTCTGATGCTTCTGATACCAAAATCGCCAACGCTCGGCTTTTTCTTCGTCGCTCAACGGTCTGCCGGCTTGCGGCGCGGCCACGTCGCTGCCCGCCACTCGCACGAGACTGATCATCGCCACGCGCCGCACGTCGGCCTGGTCGCTGAGCATCGCGACTAGCGCCGGCAGAAACAACGGGTCGGCAACTTCGCCCATCGCCTGGGCGACGCGCAGGCGAACCTGCACGTCGGTGTCCGCAGCCAGCCGTGCGACCGCGGCCGTTCCCTGTTCTGCCCGCAGACGAGCCAGGCTGATCGCGGCTTCCAGTTGCAACAGTTTATCCGGCGCGTCCAACAGCCGGGCCAGCGGTTGTTTGTCGCCGAGCGTGCCGCCGGCGCCCAGCGCGCGGACCGCCGCCATCACGACCGTGGCGTCGGGGTCGTCGAGGGTCTTCAGCAGCAGCGTCGAGTTCCGCGGATCGCCATGAGCGGCCAGATGCTGGCAAGCTTCGCGGCGGACGTCGGCCGACGCATGAGCGAGCCCCATGGTGGCAATGCGAATCGCCCCGTCGCGCGAATCGGCGGCCACGCTCGCCAGGGCGCTGCGCCACACGATCGGATCTTTCTCGGCCTCGATCAGATCGGCCAACCGCGTTACGGCCAGAGGCGACAAGACCAGCGTCGACGCCTGCACGGCCAGTTCGGCCGCCGCGGCGCGCCGCTGCACGACGTCGCTGGACGAAAATCGCGCCAACGCGGCAAACGCTGGAACCATGCCCGGCAGCACGTCGGTGTAGATTTCGATCGGCAAGGCCCCACCTGCTTCCAGTTTTTGCTCCAGCACCGCCACCAGCGGCGGTCCGGTGGCGGCCAGTTCGGCGATCGCCTCGCGCCGGGCCGCCTCGCTCAGGTCGGCCTGCTGCAGGTAGTTGACCGACTGCTGCACTTCCCGCGCGTGCTCTTCGGTAACCGTAATCAATTGCCTCGTTTCGGCCTTGGCGGCGATCATCGCGTCGTTGATTTCGCCGTACTGTGCGATCCACAGCTTCTTGAGCTCGGCCAGGGCGACGGCCCGGCGTTCGGCCGCGGCGTCGATGGGGAAACCCGCGGCGGCCGGCCAGCGCTCGGCCAATTGCGTGGCCGCCGCGCGGCGCACCGCGACGTCGCCTTCGGCGATCGCCACGATCAACACGGGCCCGGCCTCGACCAGCGGCCAGGCGGCCAGCGCCTCGATCGCCTGCTGTCGAAGCGCCGCCTGCGCCTCGCGGGCCACGCTCTTGGCCGTGGCAAGCGTTTGCGCCGCGACCTGCTTCACGTCTTGCTCGGCTTGCGAGCGGGTCTGGGCAACGGCTTGCTTGACGCTCGACTCGGCGTCCTTGGCCGCCGCTTGCGCCTTCTTGCCGAGGCCGACTGCAGCCAGCGCAACGTCGGAAGCGGCGTGCGTCAGCGCGTCGCCTTCGGCCGCCAGTGCCGCCGCGGCCGAGTCGGCCTCGGGCGCCCGTTCTCTTTCACGACGCTCGGCGCTGCCCGACTCCGCCGCCTGTTTGGCAGACTGGTCGGACTTTTCGCGTTCGGCGAACGGATTCTTCGCTGGCGGTGCCGACTTGCAACCTGTGCATGCCAACGCAAACGCAACCAGCACGAGAGAACAACGATTGACCGCGGCGACGGCCGCGCCGTGAGAATTCGTGTCCATGGGGCAAATCCTTTTGCCTGAACGAATGAGAAGATCAGATTGTCTGGCGAATGCCGGGCCGAATGGTGGAACTATTGCGCGCCGACTTTGTCGTCTTCGACGGCGGCCCGCGGCGCTTCCGGTTTCTTGGCCGGCTCGGCCGCGTCTTCTTTTGCGACGGTTTCCTTCCCGCTCTTGCCGGCTTTCCTCGGCGGCAAGGCGCTTTCCAACTCGCTGAGTTTTCCGCCGGCCACGCTGGCCAGCGTGTCGTCGGGCACCTCGTCCTTGTCCTCGATCGACGCGAGCAGCGATTTCAATTTCGAACGCACGCCGTCGATGGCCTGCTGGTTGTCGGTGCCGGCCGCGGCGGCCCACAGTCCGCTCTTAGCATCACTGCCTTCCAGTCCGACCATCGAGCTGTATGCGGCATGCACAAGCAGCTTGCGCGACGGCACGCGCTTGGCCACCTTCGCCGCGTCGATTTCGTGTTTGCAGATTTCAACCGATTGATACCCCAGGTCGCCGGCCAACGACTGGAAGTCGAGCTTGGCCGAAGGCGGATACTTCAATTGACCGAGGAACTGCGCAACTTCGCAGCGCAGCGACGGCCGCGCGTCGGGGTCGGCAATGATCGCTTCGAACGCCTTGACAACGCTATTGTCGGCGCCGGGGCTGCCCAGCGACGTCAAAATCTGCCGCGCGGCGACGCATCCAGCTATGGCCTTGGGCCGTGCGGTTCGGAGGGGGCGTCGCCTGGTTCAACAGTTCGAGCATCGCAGTCGAGACCGCGGCCTTCTTTTCTGCGGGGATCGCCCCGGCCGCGGCATAGCGCTCGACGCCGATCAGGGCGGCCGTCTTGATGTAGTCCGCGGCCTTAGCCGATTGTGCTGCGTTCAGCAGAAACGGAAGTGCCTTCGCCCACGGCCTGGCTTTGCCTACCTCGCCGTCCGTTTCATTCAGATCACAGATAATGATCATCGCGTTGTACTTTGCCGAGGCGTCGTACTTGCCAAGTACAATGGCCTTCATCTTTTCAAGCGCCCACTCGTTCACCTTGTCGTGCGCTTCGCCGGACTTGCCGTAGTTCAAGTACCGTTTCAGGTCTTTGCGGACCGTCGGCAGGTCGTCGTGGGGGGACTTTCCAGCGGGAGTGGCAAACTGGTTCAAGAGGTTCTCGAAGAACGCCTTGAAGGCGGCTGCGTCAGCCGGCGGAATCGTCTGGTCGTGGAGGATTCTGTTGACATCGGACCTGGCCATGCCCGCAGGCTGCGCACGCTGAGCGGCAGCCGTTGTTGACCAGTCGACAGTGGCCAAAAGCGCAATCGTCAACGCGGCACGGCAAGTGCGGCCGCTCGTTCCCTTGGAAACCATCAACACTCTAACCCTCGATCATTCGGACCTGACCGCACCCGATGGGGCGCTCTGTACCGCGAGCCAAGAACTGGCTGTGCTGAACGCACGCAAGATCAATTGCCGCTTAGAGTTTGACAAAATCTCAACTCCAGAGTACCACCCCTTGCTAGAATCTGTCAAGTTGTTTGATTGGGACGGCTGGTTCGACCCAAAAACCCTCAGTCCAAACCGGAAAACAAGCTGCCAAAACGCTGCTGGCATGTCAAGTTAAGGAAACGTATCAAGGCAGGGAAACCAGCGGGACCAACGTGAAAGCCCGATGACGCTCCTCTATTACGACCCAGTTTTCCTGGATCACCAAACCGGGAAACACCCCGAGCGCCCGCAGCGCCTGATCCAGGTCATGCGGCATTTGGAGCGCACCGGCCTCGACGGCCGCTGCGTCCGCCCCGCCTGGCAGCCTGCCTCGAGCCAGCGACTTGCCCGGGTACACGACCTGGCGTACATGGACGCCGTCGAGGCCTTCTCGCGACAGGGAGGGGGTCGCATTGAGGAGGACACCGTTTGCAGCCCACAATCGTACGACGTGGCCCGGCTGGCTGCGGGAGCCGTTTGCGACGCTGTCGAACGGGTCGTGCGGGGAGATGACACGCAGGCCCTGTGCCTGGTGCGGCCCCCCGGCCACCACGCGTTGGCCGATGCCGCCATGGGCTTCTGCCTCTTGAACAACGTCGCGGTGGGTGCGCGCATGGCCATTGAGGAACTCGGATTGGATCGCGTCATGGTGGTCGATTGGGACGTGCACCATGGCAACGGCACCCAGGCGATTTTCTGGGAAGATCCACAGGTCGGCTTTCTGTCGATCCACCGTTGGCCGTTTTACCCAGGCACGGGCCGGGGAAACGAAACGGGCACCGCAGATGCCCTGGGCACGAAACTCAACCTGCCAGTCGAATTCGGCACGTCACGGGCCGACTATCTTGCCCAATTCACCCGCGGGCTGGAGCAGTTGGCGGCGAAGATGCGGCCCGAGCTGGTCCTCATCAGCGCGGGCTTCGATGCCCATCGCGACGATCCCGTCGGATCGCTGGGGTTGGAAACCGAGGATTTCGGCCCGCTCAGCCTGGCGGTGCTCGATATCGCCAGTCAATACGCCGGCGGCAAAGTGGTCAGCGTGCTGGAAGGGGGCTACAACGCGGGCGCCCTGGCCGGCTGTGTGGCCCTGCATCTCGACGCGATGTTGCAACGCGACCAGGGCCGGCCCCACCAAGCCTAATGGCGTCGCCACGGGGCCACATGACGGCTTTGTGCCGGTTGTGCCGACCGTGCCGTATGCTGGGGAGATGACCGTGAAAACGGCCCTTTCCGTGCGTGACGGCTCCGGGCGTACCGCGGGTGCGTTCTTTGACGACTAATCCGTGCCGGTTATGCGACCGCGGACAGTTCGAAGCGGATTTTCTTTGGACGCTTAGCGCGCACGGACGATCGGTGAAATACCATACGCGTCATACGGACGGACCTGGACGCGCCTGCAGAATTCAGTCACGGAAGACACACGATCGATGAATCGCACAGCCTTTGCCGCTTGCGCGGCTGCTCTATTGTCGTTGCTTGCCGTCGCGGCCATCGGCTGCGGCGACGCGAGCGGCCCAACGTCGCCCTCCACGACGACCACCGCGCCGGGCTTGCTCAGCGTGCCGGCGGCGACCCCTCACAGCTGGAAACGGCTCGATGAGGCCGCCATCGTGGTGGCCGTCGCGGACGACGATCGCCAGGACGACGTCCCGGCGTGCGATGAGTCGTCCGATAAGTCGCCCGAACCGCCAGCCGATAAGTCTCCGGAACCTCCAGCCGAGGCGTCGGCCGAACAACCAGCCGCCGAATCAGCCCAAAAGCCGGAAGAAACCAACAGCCAGCGTTTTGTCGTCGAAGTCGACGAATCCGAGGTGTCCAGCATCGCGTTTGCCGGGTCGGAACCCCACGATGCTCCCATCAGCGACGACGCGGCAGAGTCGTCGCGGGAGCCGATGGCCCAATCCGACTCTGTCGCCAATGCCGTCACTCGTGCCGCGCCCGAGACGGAACCGGAACCGGACGCCAAGCCTGTCGCCGAACCCGACCGTGCCACTGCCACGGTAGAGCCGCCGCACGATGAACCGGCGCTCGACGCCAGCGCGACCCGTTCGAATGACACTGTGTCCAGCGACCCTGTACCCAGCGACCCGATTTCGAGCGGCTCCGTGTCCAGCGACCGCACTCCCAGCGAGCCCGTTTCGAGTGCCGTCGGGCCCAGCGACGAAAATCGGCCTGATGCTGAACCCCCAACCGTCGAATTCCGAGCCGACGCCGCGCCGGCTCCGATCGAACCACAGAAGGCAGGCTCGGCCGAACCGAAGATCGCGCCGCTGGGCGAAGACGCCGAGCGCGCGAAGGCCGTCGAACGCACGGTGTTGCCGTGGGCCAAGGCCAATCCCCGCACGCCGGAGATGTTGGCGGTCATCCAACGAGCCGACCAGCGCGTGCGTCACGGATTTCAAATGGCCGACCGCGGCGCCCACTATTCCGCGCGGGCCGACTTCACCGCCGCCTTGCAACTGATTGCCCAGGCCAACGACGCGCAGCAGAACACGCGCGTCTATACTCGCGGATTGAGCGCCGGATTGACAGCCCTGAAGGAGGCCGGCGGCTTCATGCGACTGAATGCCGGCAAGGGCGAAGTCGACATCGCCCGCGTGGTGGCCGGTCATAAGACGCCCATCCTCAAAGGCGTCGACACCGAGTCGCTCACGCCGATGTTGGCCGCGCAGCGTTATTACGCGTACGCCCAGGAGCAGCTTTCGGCCGCGGCCGCCCGCGAAGTAACCGGATCGATGGCCCTGTTCGGCCTGGCCAAGATCGTGATCGCCGGCGGCGGCCAGGCCAGCGCTCGCTCGTTGGAAGCGACCGCGCAGGCAACGACGCTATACCACGCGTCGCTGATGACCGACTCCAACAACTTCCTGGCGGCGAACGAACTGGGCGTGCTGCTGGCCGAAAGCGGAAATTTGAGTCGCGCTCGCCAACTGCTCATCCACAGCGTCACGACTTCGCCGCGTGCCGTCACCTGGCAAAACCTGTCCGTCATTCACGGCCACATGGGCGAAGCCCAACTGGCCCACCAGGCCCACGAACAGTCGCTGGCCATGAAAGGCCCCAACCGCACCGTCTCCGGCGCCGCACCCGAAGTCGAATGGCTCGACGCGGCGTCGTTCACGCTCAGCACGAATCCGGTCGACGGACTGGCCGCCCCGGCGGCGGCTCGAGGCACGCCGGCACCGGCCACCACCAAAGCCGCGGCAAGTCCGACCGCAAACCCGACACCGCCAGCCGGCAGCGAAACGAAAAAAGGTATCACCGCCTGGCTTCCCACTCTGCGTCGCTAATCCTCGAAGTGAAATTGCCATGAAATCAACAGCTCTGAAACCGTTTGACGGACAAAATCCCGCGGGTTTGCCGGCGCCCATCCTGAAGCGTCTGCGGCAACTCGCGCTGGTGACGGCGCCCCTGACCGTTTTGCTCGGTGGGCTCGGGATTTGGCAGGGGGCGCGGTGCGACGAGCGGTCCACCGCCGCAACGATCGTCCGCCCCCAAGACTCGGCCGGCGGCGTCCACGTGGCCGACTACTGCGAGTCCCAGAAGGCTGCGCAGGCGCAGGGCGAGAATCCCATCCAATTGTGCCAGGTCATGCTCAGCCCGGCCGACCCGAATCCCATTCCGGGCGTCGACTGCACGCGGGACGGCGGAGCGGAGTGTTACCAGGGCTGGCGGATGATGGGCCCCGTGATGGGCTTTCAGGAGTACGCGCAAGGCGAGTACGTGGGCCGGGCTCGCTTTCCGCACGTGCCGACCTATCGGCTGCGAGTCGACGACGTCCTCGACTTCGTCTTTCGCGTCACCCGAAATGAAATCCCAAGTGCGTATCAGCTTAACGTCGGCGACGAAGTTTCGGTCGAGTCGGCCACCGACAAGGACGTCAAGCGCACGTTGATCATTTTGCCCGACGGCACGATCACCTTGCCGCTGTTGGGCCAGGTTCGCGCGGCCGGGCTGACGGTGCAGGAATTGCGCGAAGAACTGGATCGCCTGGCCAGCAAATACTACAAGGTGCCCGCGATCACCGTCACGCCCATCAAGGTCGATACGAAGCTCGAAGACTTGCGCTACACGGTCGGCGGTCGCAGCGGTTTCGGCGGCCAGGTGCGCTCCGGCCGCGTCACGCCCGAAGGCACGATTCAGCTGCCGGCGGTCGGATCGGTGCCGGCCCAGGGACTGACGCTTGATGAATTCAAACTCGAGCTCGAAGAGCGGTTCGCGGAAAAGATCGAGGGCATCGAAGTCATGCCTGTGCTGACCATTCGCGCTCCGCGATACGTGTACGTGCTGGGCGAAGTGAAGACGCCGGGCCGCTATTCGCTCGACGCGCCAACCACGCTGATGCAAGCCCTGGCCATGGCCGGCAGCTGGAACAACGGCGCCAATATCAAGCAGATCGTGGTCTTTCGCCGCGCCGAGGACTGGCGGCTGATCGCCACCATGGTCGACATTCGCGCCGCGCTGCTGGGCCGCAGGCCGTGCCCTCCGGGCGAAATCTGGATCAGCGATGCCGACCTGGTCATCGTGCCCAAAAACGCCATTCTGCGGACCGACAACTTCATTGAACTCTTGTTCACGAAGGGCATCTACGGCATCTTCCCCTTCAGCGGCGCCGTGTCGTACACCAACCTCTCGACGCTCACGCACTAGAGCTTGGTGTAAGACGTCGTTTCCGGTGCCACTGGCGTCTTGTCAGTGCGTTTCTGGTGCCACTGGCATCTTGCCAGTGCTCGCCGCCCCGGCGCCATTCCCGCGGGGGCTTTCCTCGCGTTTCACAGGCCTTGCGGGCCCCTGTGCCCCTTTTTTGTCCGGAAACGCTTTCCAGCCGCGGGCCCGCGATCTATGTTAGTGCCCACGGCGGCACGCGGCCCGTTGATCGCGCCGCTGCGATGGTCTTCGCCAAGACCCATTCTCACACACCCCGGACCTTTCGCCTTTGGAGTAATTGCCATGAATCGGAGAGTCGAATTGAATCGCCAGCCGGCCCGCAGCCTCGTTTGTGCTTTGATGGCGGGCCCGCTGTTAGCGTGCACCCTGCTGACCGGCGTCGGCCGGGCCGAAGACAAGGCCCCCGACACGGTAACGCCGGTTCCGCGTGAGGGCAACTGGATGACCCGGCACCAGAGCTTCAACGATCGCGTCAAGCAAGGCAACGTCGATCTGCTGTTGATCGGCGATTCGATTACCCAGGGCTGGGAAGGTGCCGGCAAGGACGTGTGGGCCAAGTACTACGGCAAGCGCAACGCCGTGAACCTGGGCATCGGCGGCGACCGCACGCAGCACGTGCTGTGGCGGCTCGATCATGGCAACGTCGACGGCATCGCCCCCAAGCTGGCCGTGCTGATGATCGGCACGAACAACTCCGGCGGCAACACGGCCGAAGAGATCGGCGCCGGCATCGAGGCTATCGTGAAAAAGCTGCGCGAAAAGCTGCCGCAGACCAAAGTCTTGATCCTGGCCGTCTTCCCGCGCGGCGACAAGCCAAACCCGATGCGCGAGAAAAACGCCAAGGCCAGCCAGATCGCCGCCAAATTGGCCGACGACAAGATGGTCTTTTTTCTGGACATCGGCGACAAGTTCCTCGCGCCCGACGGAACCCTGACCAAGGAGATCATGCCCGATTTTCTGCATTTGAGCCCCGCCGGCTACGAGATCTGGGCCGCTTCCACCGAACCAACGGTCGCCAAACTGATGGGCGAGAAATAAATAAAGCGTGAATTGCGGTAGAATGCCGGGAACGTGATTCGAGCATGCCTGGAGCGCGAGCGCCATGTTGACGATTTCACGAAGGGCCGGAGCGCGGTCGGGCTGGTCGCGGCGGCGTTTTCTGCAGGCTAGCCTGCTGGCGCCGCTGGGCCTGTCGCACACCGCGTTGGCCCAGTCGGCGGCAAGCGTTTCGCCGTCGTTCGGCCGGGCGAAACGCTGCATCGTCGTGTTTCTCAATGGCGGACCCTCGCAGCTCGATCTGTGGGATATGAAGCCCGACGCGCCGCTCGAGATTCGCGGCGAGTTGCGGCCCATCGCAACGAATGTGCCGGGCATTCAGGTCAGCGAGTTGCTGCCGCAAACCGCGCGGCTGGCCGACAAGTACAAAATCGTGCGCACCGTCACGCACGACGCGTCGATGCATACCACCGGCATGGTTACGATGCTCACCGGCTCGTATCACCGCACGCCCAAAGTCGATCAGACGCGGATTACCCCCCAGGACCATCCCCATCTGGGCGCCACGTTTTCTCGCTTTCGCGGTTGGAGCGGCGGAAGACCCCCCTTTGTGACCCTGCCGATGCTATTTCGCGCTCCGCCGGTGGAAGGCGTCTGGCCGGGACTGACCGCGGGCTTTCTCGGCCCTCGTTACGACCCGCTGGTCATCGACGGAGACAAGCAACACGCGTCGTTCCGCTTTCCCGAGGTCGAGCTGCCCGCCGACATCACGGCCTCGCGCCTGCAAGATCGGCGGGAATTGTTGGGCCGCTTGGACGACTTGCGGCGCTGCGCGAGAGCAACCGCCTGGTGGCAGACAAGGACGCCGTTTTTCAGCAGGCCTGGTCGCTGCTTGGCGCCTCGGCTCTGCGCGAGGCCGTCGATTTGTCGCGCGAGCCGTTGCCCTCCCGAGAGCGTTACGGACAGCACCTGTTCGGACAAGGACTGTTACTCGCCCGACGCCTGGTCGAAGCGGGCATGCCGCTGGTGACGGTTCATTGGATCGATCCCGAGCCGCCGGGCCCCGGTGGCGGCGAATACGATTCGCACGGCCGCATCTTCGCTCACATGCGCAACCGCCTGGTTCCTCCCACCGACCGCGCCCTGGCCGCGCTCGTCAGCGACCTTTGGGAGCGTGGCCTGAACGACGACACGTTGCTGGTCGTCATGAGCGAGTTTGGGCGCTCGCCAATGATCAACAAGGACGCCGGCCGCGATCACTGGCCCGAGGCCCAGTCGATTTTGCTGGCCGGGGCCGGTATTTCAGGCGGCGCGATTCACGGGGCCACCGACAAAATCGCGGCACGCCCAGTGTCCGATCACGTCACGCCACCCGACCTCGGTCAAACACTGCTGCACTTGCTGGGCGTCCCGCCCGACTTCGAACTGCGCGACCCGCAGGGGCGGCCGGTTCGCGCATCGCAGGGCGTCGTGAACCACAAGCTACTGAGTTGAGCAGTCCGTCTAAATTGAGCTGCGTCCCCGGTTTCGAAACCAGGCCACGAAATCGCGTACTCCGTCGGCCAGCTCGACGCGCGGATGGTAGCCGAGCAAACGGCCGGCTTTGGTCAGGTCGGCACACGTGACTGGCATGTCGGCGGCGCACGCGGGCCGCTGCTCGATCACCGCATTGCGGCCAAGTTCGCGTTCGAGCATGGCCAGCAAGTCACGAATTGCCACCGGCTCTTGATGGCCCAGGTTGATCGTCTCGCCCAATACGCCGTCAACGGTCAGCGTCGCCAGCAGGCCGTCGCAAATGTCGCTGACGTGCGTGAAGTCGCGGCGCACGCTGCCGTCGCCATAGAGCGGAACCGGGTGCGACCGTTCGATCGACTCGGCGAACACCCACATCGCCAGGTCGGGGCGAATCCGCGGGCCATAAACGCTGAACGGCCGCAAACAGACCAGCGGCACGCCGTGCAGACGAAAGTAATTCAGGCCCAGCAGTTCGGCCGCCCGCTTGCTCGCGCCGTACGGGCTCAACGGCACGCCCAGCGGCGCGTCTTCTCGAAACGGCACCGCCGCGTCGGCGCCATAAACGGTCGACGACGAAACGAACAGGAACCTCTCGACCGGGCAGGCCCGAGCCGCCTCCAGCAGAGCCAGCGTGCCGCCCACGTTGGTCGCCTCGTAGGCCAGCGGGTTGGCGATGCTGGCCCGCACGCCGGCGCACGCGCCCAGATGCACGATCCGCCGCACCGCATGCTCAGCCAGAAGCTGTCGCATGGCAGCCGCATCGCAAAACGACTGTTCGACGATCGTGACGCGCGGATCGGCCGACCACGGCGCGACGTTGGCCCGCTTCAACGCGGGATCGTAATCGTTATTGAAGTCATCGACGCAAACGATCTTCTCGGCCGCCCCGCGCGCAGCAGCCGCTCAATGAAATGGCTGCCGATGAACCCGGCGCCGCCGGTCACCAGAACTATCATGCCGTGTCCGATCCATAGCCGAAAGACTCGAAGCAATCGCTGCCTCGATTGTACCACGCGCGGCGGGGCAATCGCGCGGGCCGCTTAGGGCCGCTTGCCGCGCGACGGCATGAGCCAATTTCGAGCGCCCAGTGCCAGGATGATACGCAGCGCCGACAGCGCCTCACGCGAATTGATCTTCGACGCTCCGCGCTGGCGATCGGCAAACGTGATCGGCGTCTCGCCGAACTTCGCCCCCAGCCGCTTCAGATGCCACAGGATCTCTTCCTGGAACGAATAGCCGCGCGATCGAACCGCGTCGAAATCGACTTCCTTCAACAACGACGTGCGGTAGCAGCGAAACGCACCGCTGCAATCCTTGGCCGACAATCCGAGTAGGCAACGGGCGTAAGCGTTGACGCCGCGGCTCATCAGATGACGCCGCAAGGGCCAACCCTCGACCCCGCCGCCGGGCACGTAGCGCGAGCCGATCATCACGTCAACCGCCGGCGTCCCGTCGGGCCGTTCCATGCCGGCCATTAGCGCCGGCAGATAGCGAGGGTGATGGCTGAAATCGGCGTCCATGTTGAGCACGTAGCGGTAGCCGTGCTCGATCGCGTACTGCATGCCGGCGATGATCGCGGTGCCCAGGCCCAGCTTTCCGCTGCGATGCAGACAGTGGAAGCGCGGGTCGGCCGCCCCCTTCTCGTCGCACCACGCGCCGGTGCCGTCGGGCGAGTTGTCGTCGATTACCAGCATGTCGACCCCCGCGACGGCGGCGAAGATCTCGTCCACCAGCCGCGGCAGGTTCTCGATCTCGTTGTACGTCGCCACGGTAATCAGCGTGGAATTGCGATCGGACATGAGTCAACTCGAACGTGTGGATGTCGCGAAAGGCCCCGATTCGGATGACCCTCTCGTCCCAACGGCGGCCCCGTCGGCGCGATGCCGCAGTCGAGGGGCGCAAGATTCCTGCGAACCGCCGGCACCCGGCGGTGTCTCGCCTATCGGCCGCCTGGGCCGCCATTTACAATCTAGCTTTGACTTCGCGCCCGCCAACCGCCCATTTCAGCCAGTTCGAGCGATGAGCGTCTCTTCGGAAATCTCCGTCGAACCAGCATCCAAAGAGCCGCCACGCCCAACCCAATCGCCCCGTGTGCAGCCCGCCGTCTACGGCCGCGCGTTTTGGTGCACTTACGTCGCCAACACCGCGCTGATGGTAGCGATCTCGCTAATGTATCGGTATGCCGATTTCGTGCTCTACCTGGGCGGCCGCGAGTGGACCGTGGGCTGGATCGTGGGCGTGGGAATGGTCGGCAGCCTGGTGATGCGGTTCTTCCAGGGCTTTGGCATAGACCATTTCGGCGCGCGCAAGATTTGGCTGTGGTCGATGGTCGGCTTTGTCGTAAGCGTGCTGGGCCACGTCTTGGTCACCAGTGCCCACACTCCGGCGATCTACCTGTTGCGCATCTTGTACACCACCAGCGTGGCCGGCGCGTTTGGCGCTTCGATCACCAGCGTTTCGCGCAGCCTGCCGCTGCCGCGCATGGCCGAAGTCATCGGCTCGCTGGGCACGTCAGGCTTCATCGCCATGGCCTTGGGACCGCAATTGGGCGATTTTCTCTGCGGCCACGAGCTCATCACGCGCGGCGACCTGGATACGATGTTCTACGTTGCCGCCGCGCTGGGAGCGGTATCCTTGCTTGGCGCCGAGCTGGCCACCCGCGGCGAAGCTCGTCCGCGCCGCCGCCGCAAGCCGCACATGCTGTGGCTGCTGCGCCGATATCATCCGGGCACCGTCATGGCGCTGGGCATCGTGATGGGGATCGGCTTCGTCATTCCCACCACGTTCCTGCCGACCTACACCCAGGCGCTGGGCATTCCGCGGACCGGCCCGTTCTTTATCGTTTATGCCGTCACGGCATTTGTCGCCCGGTTGAGCACGCGCCGTTTTCCGCAACTGGTTGGCGTGCGGCCGATGATTTTCATCGGCATGGCGGCGCTGGTCATCAGTTTGCTCTGCTACCTGCCGGTTTCCAACGAGTGGGGGCTGGTGCTGCCCGGCGTATTCGCGGGAATCTCGCACGCACTGCTGTTTCCGTCGGTGACGGCCCAGGGCAGCGCGTCGTTTCCCAGTCGTTATCGTGGGCTGGGCACCACCGTAATGCTGGCCATGCTCGACGTCGGCACGCTCATCGGCGCTCCGCTGGTCGGCGGCATGGTGGAATACAGCAAATCGGCCGATTGGCCCCCCTACCCCACCACGTTTCTGGTGTTGAGCATCGGCATGGCGGCCGCCGGCATTTTTTATGCGATCACGGGCCGTCGCTAGACGTCACGAGTCACCATGCACCGCTCACCGAGGTCTAACATGGCGTCGAAAATTGCCTCCACCGATGGTTTGAAAACTGCCAAATTGCCGCCGTCCGGCTATCGCGACGATCTGGCATACATTCACGACGCGGGCTTCGGCGCATTTGCCCGGCTGGCCGCTCCCAACCTGCTGGAGTTGCTGCGAGCGCAGGGCATCAAGGACGGCCGGGTGATCGACCTGGGCTGTGGCAGCGGCATCTGGGCCGAAGCGCTGTGGGGAGCCGGCTACGACGTGCTGGGCTTCGATCTCTCGCCGGCGATGGTCGCCATGGCCCGCAAGCGCGCCCCGAAAGGCGAGTTCCACTGCCAATCGTTTCTCACCGCCCGCATTCGCCCCTGCGTGGCCGTCACCGCCATCGGCGAAATCTTCAACTACCTGTTCGACCGGCGGAACACGCCGCCGCGGCTCGAAAAACTGTTTCGTCGGGTCCACGAAGCCCTTTCGCCCGGCGGCCTGTTCGTGTTCGACGTGGCCGTGCCGGGCCGCGCAGGCGGCGGCCGGCGTCGCGGCTACACGCTCGGCGACGATTGGGCCTGCCTCGTCGAAGCCGAGGAAGACACTCGCACCAAAACGTTGACGCGCCGCATCACCAGCTTTCGCAAAGTCGGACCAACCTATCGCCGCGACCAGGAAGTCCACCGCCTGAGACTTTACGATCGCGACGAATTGCTGGCCCAGCTGCGCGACGTCGGCTTCCGAGTCCGCACCGTCCGCGCCTACGGCGAGTCCAAATTTCCGCAAGGCTACGTGGGCTTCGTGGCACGCAAGGGGTAATCCCAGACGTCACGTATCCACGTGGGAGCTCCCAACAAGGTGCGCTCATGCATACGACCCTGCTGCGCGACGCCAGCGCCGCGGACCTACCGACGATCAGCGCGATTTACAACTACTACGTGCTCCATTCGACGTGCACGTATCAGATTGATCCCGAGACGCTCGCCGAGCGACAGGCGTGGTTCGATTCGCATTCGCCCGATAATTATCCCGTGATCGTTGCGGAACTCAACGGCCAGGTCGTCGGCTGGGGTTCGCTTTCAAAATTCCACGCCCGCGCAGGCTATGCTCCGACCGCGGAGGCATCCGTGTACATCGACCACGGCTTTCACCGCCGAGGGCTGGGACGAACGATCTTGCAAGACCTCATCGATCGAGCGCGCCGCGCCAATTTCCACTCGCTCATCGGCGGCGCCAGCGCCGATCAATCGGCCAGCATCGCGCTTCAGGAGAGCCTCGGTTTCACCCGCGTAGCCCATTTGAAAGAGGTCGGCCAAAAGTTTGGCCGCCGGCTGGACGTCGTTTACATGCAGTTGATGCTGTAGGCCCGCGCGGCAACGATTGATCCTGTCACCGAATTCTCGGGGGGTGGCCGGAAACTTGTGTTGAAAGTGAGCCGCCGCTTTTGGTAATACTTCACCCAGCCGAGACGGACTGTCACTTCAGATCTGTGTTAATGGACGGAAGGCCTGCTTTGTTCTTGGGCCGCCCCCGTCAAAGCCTGCTCGCAAGAGTAGGCTGCGCAGTGGTATTTGACTGCCTCGAAGCGCGTGGACGCGATCTGCGTGCCGGAGGCTCGCGAGCCGTTTTGGGAATGTCCGCGTGGCCACGGCGTTGAACCCAGCATCAAATCCCTACAATGGTTGGCATGTAGTGGCAAGTAATGTGAGGTTCTAGAGAGACAGTGAACCACAGGTCTTGTTGAGGGGGGCCAATCGAGTCCCCAAACAAAGCGGGGCCGAATGACGCGCAAACGTCAGACGACCCCTGACAACCATGAAAGGCTAAGTTCCATGATTGCTAGAAACGATTCTACCTGCGCGTCGGTTGCGGCTCAAAGTGCGGCTCACGGCCCCTATCTGAGCATCGGCAAGGCGGCTGTGTTGCTGGGCTGTTCGGTCCAGTCTCTTCGCCAATGGGAAGCACAGGGCAAACTACAGGTCTACCGGACGTGTGGTGGCTCCAAGTTTGGGCAAAGAAGGTTCCTTCTCTCGCAACTCAAACAACAGGTTCTAGGGGTTGAGGATGGAGAGGGGCGAGCCCCTCTTGATGAAGGGAAGTCCATTTGCATCTATTGCCGCGTCTCGTCAGTTGGTCAGAAGGAAAGCCTAGACAGGCAAGTGGAGAGACTTCTAGCCGTCGTGAGTGCGAGGGAAGGAATCGAGCAAGGGGCCATACGCTGCTATTCAGAAATCGCGTCTAGTTTTGGAAATCGACCCCAATTAAATAGGCTTGTTGACGATATTTTGGCGGGGCGAGTCTCAACCATCTATGTGGAACACCAAGATAGGTTGAGTAGAGTACCTGCCTTGACGCGATTGGTTGAACACCTCTGCAAGTCGAACGGAGTTGGCATTGTGGCGTTGGACCGCGAAGAGGATACGGACACCACAAAACAAAACCTCATGGAGTTGGTTGAGTTCGTGACGGTTCTAGCTAACCGAAGAAATGGCCAACTTGGTGCCAACATAAGACGACAACGCTTGACTCCCGAAGCGCTGGAATTTATCCGTCGAACTATTGCGGAAGGAAATGGGATTCAAACCACAGTTGATAGAGCGAACGAAAAGGGGTACCGAACAGAGAGGGGAGATAGGCTGTCGTATTGCGTCGTCTCCCGCTATATGAATAAGCAGGTCAAACAGCTCATGCCGCTTGAGGATGTGACCAACAGCTTCACCCAATTCATTGGCGAACACTTGAAGGCAAAGGAGGGCTCCAAGGTTCAAGCAAAGGCTTTGTATGCCGCTTATCGAAAATGGTGTGGCAAACAGGGCATCACACCGTTGTCAAAGCACAAGTGCGGCAGCTTGCTTCGTTCAAGTGGTTGTACTGGAGAAATCTCTTGCGGTTATTACTGGCTCAACGATGTTGAGCTACCCAACTACCCCAGCGTCAAGGACGCAATCGGAGAATGGGGAAAGAGGTTTGATAACGGAGTCAAGTGAGGGGCGCGAGTTGCGAGCAACATTGCAGCCCACACGAAGACAGGTGGGGGGCGACCATCAACGAAAACAAAGAGGGCGCTCGCAAGGGCGCCCTTTTTTATTGCTTCCTCAGCAGAATTCGTGGGTGAATTCTGGCTGGGGTAAATTGCCAAGTTGATGGTAGAGGGCCAGTTCGATCGTTTCGTACTCGCGAAAGCCGTACGATTTTCTCATGGTCAGTTTCGCCTTGTTGTTGAAACCCTCAATGATACCGGCCGAAATCGTGCCCTTGGCGCGGAACCAGTTGAGCAGCAACGAGCGATGTTTCCGCAGGCTGCGGGCTACCTTCTTGAGCGGTTCTAGCCGAGATCGCATGACGCGGGCGCACCACTCGTCGAGGAACTTTCCAGCCCAGGCGTGCGATTGGTACTCCCAGAAACGTTGGAAGTCTTCGCGATGCAAATAGGCCCGCACACTTTGCAGGTTGTAGCGGAGCAATTCGGCCAGCTTGACGGTCTGCTGGTCGGTCAAGTTCTCGGGCCGTTTGAGCAAGCACCAGCGGGAGTGCTTGAGCAGCGGCTCGTAGCCGTCTTGCTTCAGTCGTCGAGCTTCGCCGGCCCGCACGTCGTCGATGGCT
Organism: uncultured Planctomycetia bacterium; assembly: GCA_963801675.1. Taxonomy (GTDB): domain Bacteria; phylum Planctomycetota; class Planctomycetia; order Pirellulales; family PALSA-1355; genus PALSA-1355. The sequence continues at coordinate 2,755,132 of CAWDFN010000001.1, read as the reverse complement.
TCGCCCAGTTGTTTCATGATGTGAAAACGATCGAGCACGTGGACCGCCGTGCCGGCTTGTTCGGCCAGCACTTTGAGATACGGTTGCCACAAGTCGCTGCACACGAATCGCAGGCCCGCACAGAAGTTCGCGCCCAGCAGTTCCATTCCTCGGCGCAGGCAGGCTTCGGTTCGCTCGCGGCCGATCCACAACAGACGTTTGCAGCCGGGGTCGATTTGATAGACCAGCGTCAGGTAGTGGTGGCCGCGTCGCCACTGAATCTCGTCGACGCCGATGGCGCTGGCACCCGACAAATCCCGGTGCACCAGGCCCCATTGGACCGCGTGCCGCACCGAGTCGCGGACGTGTTCCCAGGTGGTGCAAAAGACCGCAGCCACCTCCTTCCAGGAGAGCCGCCGGGCCCAGCCCGCCAGAAACCATTGATAGGTTATGGTCAGCCGCGACTTGCCGGTCGACCAAGGAACGCGCTCCACCACCACGCCACAACATGGACAGTCGACACGCCGCAAGGCATAGACCCATACCACGGCGATCTGCCACAGCGGCACGAACTCGAAGCGCCTGGGCGCCAGCCGGTCGTAGCCGGGCCGTCGCTTTCCGCAGCCCGAGCAGATCGGCCGGCCATTGGCCCGTGGCTCGATCGGCACTTCGATGGTCTCCCGGCCGCCATCTGCCCAGCGTGGTTCTCCATACACGAACGACTTGTAACGCTCGACGCGATTGAGGATAGTCTTGAGTTGCATCCTGAGTCTGCCTTGGCGCTGATGAAGCTTGGTAACTCCATCTTTGCCGATCGCCGCTCAGGATGCATTTGTTTAGCCACACCACGCGTCTCTCCTGCACGAACTACCGCCCCGGAACACAGAGAAAGGCTAGCCGGGGTCCAGGGGCGGCAATGAGCCCCCTGGTCTGCGTGAACGTAAAAAAACAACTGCGGCGGAACGCCGCTCCACTACCGACACCTAACGAAAACCACCCATAGATTCTGCTATAGACCCTTTTTATTGGGGTCGAGGGCGAGAAGGTTGAAGGGAATCGGTTGCACAAATAGAAAAGTGGACCGAACGCGTAGGAGCCTCGTGGGCGCACGGAATAAACCAAGGGCTCAACAGCCAACGAGGTTTAAGAGGTCGCGTTCTGGGTCAATCTGACCGGCCCAATTGGACGATAAGGGCCGCGCCGCAACCATTGTTGCTCGGAGCCTAGTTGCTCCCCTTCTCAATCAACCTTCCCCCTCGCGGACTCATCACATCTATTGAGGTTCGCTGCTCAGCTTCACTATTGAGGTTGCCTGCTAAGGTTCAATGAGGTGCCTGCCTTTTAGTGGACAGTCCAACTCCTTATTTTCAAGGGGTGAAGGAGGACTGTTTGATGACCAGGAAGCGTGGTCTGCGCAGAGCGCGTAAGCGGCAAAGTTACTCGCAGGAGTTCCGACAGGAGGCGGTGCAAATGGTGCTGGATGGTCATTCGGTCACCTCCGTGGCAGAGCGGCTCGGGCTGTCGAGTGCGAACCTGTTGTATCGCTGGAAAAAAGAGGTCATCGGGCGTGCAGGCCCGGCGGCTCGGACACTCGGCGATCGGGTTAGCCAACTCGAAGACGAGCTGCGCCGCGTGGAGCGCGAACGAGACATCTTAAAAAAAGCGTTGAGCATCTTAAGCCGCAGCGGGTAGCCGACCAGTACGTCGTGATTGATCTTCTTCTCTCTCCAGGAATCTTCTCTTTGTCTTCCGTCTGCCAAACGCTGGATGTCAGCCGCGCGGGCTTTTACGCCTGGCGAAGCGAATTAGAAACCGCTCGCCAACGGCGAGACCGCGAACTGACGCGCCTTGTGGCCGACACCTTTTGGAAGCATCGCCGCCGCTACGGCGCCCGCCGGATCGCCGTCGAGCTGGCGGCCCAGGGCCAGCGCTGCGGCGTTGACCGGGTGGCAAAACTCCTGAAAAACCAGGGCTTGCGAGCCATTCAGCCGCAGTCGTTCGTACCCCGCACGACCGACAGCCGTCACACGCTGGGCTACAGTCCCAACCTGCTCCTCGATGCTGCGCCGCCCGATCGCATCAATCAAGTCTGGGTCGCCGACATCACGTACATTCCTCTCGCCAACAGCCGCTTTGCTTACCTGGCCCTCACGATGGATCGCTTCTCGCGCCGCGTCGTCGGCTGGGAACTGGCCGAGTCGATGGGCGAGTCGCTCATCCTGGAATCATTGCAGCAAGCGATCCGTTCTCGCCAACCGCGTCGTGGCTTGATCCATCACAGCGACCGCGGCGGGCAATATGCCGGCCACGCTTATCGCGCTGTGCTTCGCCGCGCGGCCATGCGCCAGAGCATGAGCCGTGCCGGCAACTGCTACGACAACGCCTTCATGGAATCTTGCTTCGGCACGATCAAGACCGAGCTGGAAATGACCGAATACGACAACGTGATCCACGCCCGCACCGACATCGCCAGCTACCTCGCCTACTACAACACCGAGCGCCGACACTCGGCCCTCGACTACCTCAGCCCCCACCATTTTGAAACCCTAAACAACCACCCCTGATTTAAGAGAATGACCTGTCCGAAAAATGCCAAGCAGCTCACAACCGCTAGGTGTCGCCCTGCCTCAACGCCCATCGACATCTAAAATAAAGCTAGAGGAAAAGGGCTCTACCCTCTTCGTCAATCAGGTCATTTTATTGGCAGGTTTGACAAAGCAGGGATGCGGTCGGCATCTTGGACTGGGCAGTACAACGTCTCCGTGGGAAGCTCCGGTACCGACCCGCTGCAATGCTGCTTCCTCCAGCCGAAGCATTTTTTGCAGTACAAGAACAGCCTCGGCCTCCGCGAGGAAGCAGCGGCGCACGAAACAGAGTCAAGTCGCAAGTGCGATTCAACGTCGCGCTGCGCGCCGGGCTCTTTGGCCCTGGCTGACGGAGACGAAGAAAAAAAGAATTTTTAGCCACAGCCTTCGTCCCGAGCTCAGGCCGAGGGGAGGGCACAGAGGACACAGAGAAGGATGAAAAAACGGGCGATTGACTTTTCTTCGTAAAGCAATTTTCCTCTTCGTAATCCTCCCTCGGTCTTCGTCTCAGAGTCCTCTGTGGCTAGATTCTTCGTCGTTTTTCATCCTTCATCCTTCCGCCTTCATCCTTTCGTCGCAACCTTCCGGTAGTAATCAATCGAGCGGCGCAAGCCTTCCTCGAAATCGACTTGCGGCTCGTAGGCCAGACAATGGCGCGCTTCAGTGATATCGGCCAGACTCTCGCGGACGTCGCCCACGCGGGGCGGCTGGTGCACCGGCTGAATCTTCGTGGCCAGCAGGTCGTTGAGAATCGCGATCAACCGCAGCAGGCTCGTGCTGCGGCCGTTGGCGACGTTGAACGTACGGCCGGTTACCAGCGAGGCGTCGGCATCGGCTGCCAACAGGTTTCCGTGCACCACGTTGGCCACGTACGTAAAGTCGCGCGACTGCTGTCCGTCGCCAAAAATCGTCGGCTGCCGGCCGGCCAGCATGGCGGTGATGAACAACGGAATCACGGCCGAGTATTGGCTGTGCGGATCCTGCCGCGGACCGAAGACGTTGAAGTAGCGGATCGACACTGTTTCGAAACCGTACGTGGCGGCGAACGCCTGGCAATACAATTCGCCGGCCAGCTTGGCGGCTCCGTAGGGCGAAATCGGCGCCGGCAAATCGGTCTCACGCTTCGACGAAGTCGGCTGGTCGCCGTAGGCGCTGCTCGAGCCGGCATAGACCAGCCGCCGCACGCCCGCCTTGCGGGCTTCGTCGAGCACCGTCAGCGTACCCGTCACGCAGGCAGCGTTGGTGTCCAACGGCCGCTCGACGCTGCGTGGGACCGAAGCCAGGGCCGCCTCGTGAAACACGCAGTCAACTCCCTTAACCGCTGCGGCCACCGTCGCGGTGCACGTGACGTCCCCCTCGATGAACTCGATTTGTTTTTCGAACTTCGCCAGGTTGCAGCGATGGCCGGTGCAAAGATTGTCGAGCACGCGCACCCGGTCGCCGCGATCCACCAACGCCTCGACGATGTGCGAACCAATGAAGCCCGCTCCGCCGGTCACCAGAAACGTACGCATGTATCGAGCCCCTGAAAGGAATGATGAACCCCTAGTTTCTGAAATCTAGTGCGCAGATTCAATGCGCACCGCCAGAGGGGGTCAATCTTCGGCCACGACGCATCCCAGCACGTTGGCGCCGCGCGAGCGCAAGGCGTCGACGGCCGCGACGGCCGGCCGGCGTTTGGTCTGCCGGCGGGACAGGACGAAATAGACCGCGTCGCAGCGGGCCGCCAGCCAGAGGGTCTCGGGATCGCGCGTGTCGCCGACGCCGATCAGCACCGCCCGATACTTGGGCCGCAGGGCCCCCCAGCCAAACTCGGGCCGCTCGAACGTCGGAACCTGGGCCTCGCCGCAGCTTACGAAGTCGACCCGCGGCGTCGTCGTGGCGTGTACGATCTCGGGCCAACGGGCGCTGCCGGTCATGGCCTCGATCATGCCCGCTCCACCGGAACAGACCGACTTCGACAGCCGCCCATGGCGCAGGTCGCCATCGACCAACAGCACGTCGCCGGCCGATTGCAGCGAGAAGGCCTGAGCCAGCTCGGTCATCGAGAAGCGGGACTCGACTGCGTCGTCGCAACGGACGAACGACAGCACGGTGCAATAGTTCGATGCAAGCTGCTCGCTGATCCGCCGCGCCAGGTCTTGATAGTAATCGGCCACCATCGGAACCGTCGGGAGCAGACACATCTGCTCGGCCGCCAGCCGCGCGGCACGCCGCCCGGGCGACGATTCGCACGGCGTCGCCGAAGGCTGCGTTGGCTCGGCAGCCGACGGCGCGGAGCCCTGGTCGATGGCCGACGACGTCTGCGCGACCGGTGACACCCGGACAGCGGGGGGCAACACGACGTCGGTCCGGTCATGTCGCCGATTCTCCAAGGTCTTCAACGCGTCGAGCACGCGACTCGTCATTTCCACTAACCTCTCTGCACTCGAAGCTATCTGAAAAACGCCTGGGCGACCGACGCCGCCGTCGGCGCCATTGCCGCGGCTCCCGATTATCCGCGCCGCAGTTTGGCGAACAGTTGCCGGTATTCTCGCTTGCCAGGCGTCGGCACCGCGTGCGGTGGCGCCAGCGCGGCGCTGACCGTGTCTTCGACGACGATCAAGTCGGCAACGAGCGCGTCGACCCCCTGTGCCGCCTCGCTCGTCCAAAATCCGCGCGGCGCTCGCCGGCCGGTTCGCTGATCTCGATTCTGACCATCGGCGGCTCAGCTTGGCTCTCGATCGCGGCGGCCGAGCTCGCCGGTGTCAGCATCGCCCCGAGCTGCCGTCCTTCCCAACTACTGACGCGCGGCACGTCGGCAAAGATTTCGACGTCCAGGCCGTACGGATCCAAAACCACTTCTTCCTCGGCGAACTCCTCGGCAAACGGATCACCGAACTCCGGAAAATCCAGGTCGACTTCCGTGCCGATCGAGCCCACCGGCTCGAAATCGTCGTCGATGCGCGACAACTGATCTTGAATCGCGTCCAACTGTTCCTCGGGCCGCGAAACGTGCAACGGCGGCGCGGCGGAGCGAAAGGGAATCGCCTCGGGCAACTCGTCGCACGAGTCGTCCAGCCCGCCGAACTCGACCACGCCAGCGCCACCCGCCTCGACGGCCTTCGCATTCCAGGGGGTCGGAAGCTGCTGCAAGTCGGCCCAGGCCTCTTCGATCGCCTCGTTGGTCAGCCGGCTCAGTCCGCCGAGGCTGGCCAAGATCAACGCGTGATCGCACACCTGGTTGATCAGCCGCGGAATGCCGTCGGTCGCGCGATAAATGCTGCGCAGCGCGTGTTCGTCGAATACTTGCGTCGGGTCGCCGCCGACCGTGGTAATCTGGGCCTGCACGTACTCGGCCGTTTCCGCCGCGTCCAGCGACTCCAAATAGCACCGCCCGGCCAGTCGCTGGCTGAACGAGGCAAGCTTGGGACTGGCAAACCGCTCCTCCAGCGTCGGGCTGCCGGCCAGAAGGGCGCGAACGCGCGGCTGGCCGTCGCGCACCAGATTGGTGAGCATGCGCACTTCTTCCAACAGCCGCCACGGCAGCGCGTGCGCCTCGTCGATGATCAGCAGCAGTCCCTCGGCGCCGTCGGCGCTGGGTCGCAGGTGATCCAACAGCGCCAGCCGCAACTCCCCTTCGTCCAGGCCTCGGTAAGGCAGGCCCAATTCGTAGAGGATCGCCTGGAGCAGTGCTTGCCGCGTGCTGAGCCGACCTGCGGCCAACAGCGCCACGCCGAAGCGGCCTGAGAACTCGTGGGCCAGCATCTCGCACAGCAGCGACTTGCCTGTGCCCGACGGTCCCACGATCAAGCCGGGCCCCTCGCCCCGTTCGATGCAGCGAGCCAGGGTCTTGCGGGCGTTGTCGATCACCGTGGCTGGGAAGTAGCGGCTAACGTCGGGTGACGCAAGGAACGGGCGGCCCTGCAACTTGAAGAATCCTTCGTACATCTCTGGGTCTTCCTAACTTCCCTGGCCGTCAATGCTTCGCGCGCTGTCGCGAGCGGTGGACTTCATTTAGGGTCGGCCGTGCGCACCGCTCGGCTCCATCTTGTCCGCAGCAAGCGGAAAGGTCCGCCACCACCGAGCTGTGGTCCGAAGAGAAAGCCCGCCGCCTTAGCGGAAGCACTCCAACGGATTGGTGCAAAGCGTCCAGAGGAAGTCGGGATTTTGCACGCAATAGGCCACCAGCGCGAAAACGAACAAGGCGGCCAACACTTCACCCAGCACCACGATGCCGCTCGGCATCGGTGCGAGCGTTCGCGACGTCGAGCTGCTCGACGCACCGCGCGGAATAACGCCGACAACCGGCAACGCCAGCGCAGCTGCTGCTTCGTCGACGCTGTTAAAGGTCGCGTCGCTGGTCGCTCGGGCCAGCTTGACCGCCGCCACGGCTGCCACCAGCAAGGCCACCAGGAACGCTGCCGCGATAAGCGGCGACGAACCCTGACGGGGGCGTTCCGCCGCGCCTGGCGCGTCGGCAGCCGCCGCGCGGCGCTTCGATGCCGATGGCCCCGCTGCCGCGTCAGGCGCCTCGCGCTCCTCGTTGACGGCCGTGATCGCGATGGCCGCATCGATCGCGGCCAGCTTTTCGGCGGCGTTTGCGGCATCATCTTCGGCCGCCTGCAGGTTGCGCTCGGCAACTTGCCATTGCAGCATGAGCGCTTGATATTGGCGTACCGCTTCCTGATGCCTCTCCTTGTCGGCGGTCAATTGTGCAACGAGTTGCGAATCGACCGTGGCATCGAGCACCGACGAATCGGCTCCTTGCGGCGTGTCGCCGTCGGCCTTCGGTCGGGTAATCGCGGCCAGTCGCTGCGTCAACTCGGAAAGCTTCAACCCGATGTCCGCGACGGCGGGGTGCTCGGCCGTGTATTGCCTGGTCAGCGCATTGCGCTGGGTGGTCAGCTCTTGAATTTGCTCTTTCAGCCACTGGGCCTCGACTTCGGCGGTCGCGTCGGCCGCCGGACTGCGACGGGGGACGGCGGCTCTCTTCGCCTGCGCTGGCACGGCCAGCGGCGTTTCGACCTGCATGCGAAGCCCGTCAAAATGCTGGCCGACAAACTGGTCAAGCCGAGTTCGAGCCTCGGCGGCGGCCGACCGGGCCTTCGCGACCGTCTCGCGGGCCCGCTCCAATTGCTGGGCGGCCAATTCGCGTTGCGCCGCGAAATTCGGCTCGCCAGGCTGGAATTCGGCCCCGGCCCGCGATTGCCATGACGCCGCCATCAACAGTGCGATCGCGCAGGCGTCCGCCAGCCGGCGTGTCGTGCGTCGCCGCCCGTACGAGGAAATGCTCATCATCTGCCGCGGCTCTTGGAATGGGGGGCGGGGGTCGAACCAGGGTCCCTGGAGGACAACTCCATCTCGGGACTGCCCCGCAATCGTCATCGGCTTCGGCCGGCTCGCGACTTGAAGGGACCGGACACGGAAACGGCCAAAAGATATACTGAGGGGCTCGCGCTGGCGTGTTCCTGTTGCAGCCTCTTGGTCGGGGCCCGCGATGGACAGATGCCAACGCTACCCGACACGTCCAGGTTCAGACATGTTTCGCATCAAAATCTGCGGCATCACGACCGTCGAAGACGCCCTGCTGGCAGCCGAGGCGGGCGCCGACGCGATCGGCCTGAACTGCTTCACCGGCAGCCCGCGATTCTGCGCCGACCTTGGCCCAGCAAATTGCCCGGGCCGTTCCCAAGCACGTTTGCAAGGTGGGCGTATTCGTCAACGCCACGGCCGAGCAGATTCGCAACGCGACTAGCGCGATCGGCCTGGATCTGGTTCAAATGCACGGCGACGAGCCGCCGGAATTGGTCCGCGAGCTTCGCGGGCTACCCGTCATGCGGGCCTTTCGCGTGGGGAAAGACCTTTCCGCGGTCGGCGAATATATGCAGCGCTGTTACCGCATGGCATGCGTGCCGCGAATGGTGCTGGTCGACACGCTGAAGCCCGGCCAATACGGCGGCACCGGAGCGACGCTCGACTGGAATGCGTTGCGCAGGTCGAGCCGCGTTTGGCGGAGCGCCGCTGGTACTGGCCGGCGGATTGAAACCGTCGAACGTCGCCGCCGCGATCGCCACCGTCGGCCCCTGGGCCGTTGACACGGCCAGCGGCGTCGAAATCAGCCCCGGCAAAAAATCACCCGAGCTAGTCCGCGAGTTCGTCGAGGCCGCCCGCGCCGCATTCAAGCAGGCCTGCGTCCGCTCCGTCATCACGGGCTGAATGGGCGGCCGATCCGGCCGGTGGCACCAGATGCGTCAGGCGATCTATAATGGCGCAACGTGATCGAGCGACCTGTTCTTCGAGAAATCTCGTGAAAAACCATGTGATGAGCGTACTTGCCTGGGAAAGGATGGTGACAGCCGTGGAGAAGGTGCGCGAGCGATTGCGGCGGGCCGCTCAAGCCCTGGAGCAAGCGCGAGTTCCCTATGCGCTTGCCGGGGGAAACGCCATTGCGGCGTGGGTCAGCGAAGTGGATGAAGCGGCGGTTCGCAATACGCAAGACGTTGATCTACTCCTGCGGCGCGCCGATCTTGCTCGCGCGAAAGAGGCATTGGCGGCCGCGGGATTCGTCTACCGGCATACATCGGGCATCGACATGTTCCTGGACGGCCCGGGCGCGAAAGCCCGTGACGCGGTACACATTGTTTTCGCCGGCGAAAAAGTGCGGCAGGACCATCTGCTGCCCGCGCCCGCGGTGGACGAATCCTCAACCACCGCGACCTGCCAGGTGCTGAACCTGGATGCCCTAGTCCGCATGAAGCTCACGTCGTTTCGCGATAAGGACCGAACCCACCTCCGCGATCTCATCGAAGTCGGACTGATCGACAAGGAATGGCTCAGCCGGCTGCCAACTGAGCTTGCCCCACGATTGCAGGCACTTCTGGACAATCCGGACGGATAGGCACTCGCTGCATTCAAGCAGGGCTGCGTCCGCTCGACGATCACGGGAAAAGGGCTGGCACGTTCGGCACCGCAAGCCGCAGCAAAACTCCCATGCAGAAATGCCAATTGACCCCCACCGCAAAACGCCGCTGGTTCCGCTTCAGACTGCGGACGCTTTTCGTGGTGTCGACGGTGATCTGCTTGTGGCTTGGCTACGAATTGAATTGGATTCGGCAGCGGCAAGAGTTTGTGACGCAGGAAGAAGCAAAACTCGGCGATCGGTTTTGGACGGAATGGCAGACGCACTGGAAAAATGAGCCCGAGTTTGCCAAGCGGGTGCAATGGCCCGCGCGTCCCCGAGCGACAGCCCCCAGTCTTCTTTGGCTATTCGGCGAACGCGGCCAAAGCATTGTCATGGTCGCCGAAGAATATCAGACTGCCCCACACCATGCGGCGGTGTTAAGCGTCGAAAATAGGGCGCACATTGAAGAGGCGCGGCGGCTATTCCCGGAAGCCTACATTTTGACAATCGGGGAACGCTTCTGGAAGGGGGACCCATGACCCAACCGTTCGTATGCCCACCGCACTGTTAGGCCGCCAACCGCTGCTCAACCGACTTGCAAGTGAGCCACGTTGCAACCTATGATTATGGGTCTAGCCGAACCTTGTTCGGGCTGGCTCTCCGTATACTGATCCGCTGAATCCTCGAAGGAGATTGACCGTGGCGCAGGTTGAAACGCGATTGCCGTACAAGGTGGCGGACATGTCTTTGGCCGAATGGGGCCGCAAGGAAATCATGCTGGCCGAGACACGAAATGCCGGGCCTGATGGCGCTGCGGGAAAAGTACGGCAAGGCCAAGCCGCTGGCGGGCGCCCGGATCGCCGGCTGCCTGCACATGACGATTCAAACCTCGGTGCTGATCGAAACGCTTTTCGGAGCTGGGCGCGCAAGTCACCTGGAGCAGCTGCAACATCTTTTCGACCCAGGACCACGCCGCGGCCGCCACGGCCAAGCACGGCGTGCCGGTCTACGCCTGGAAGGGCGAAACCGCCGAAGAGTTCGACTGGTGCATCGAGCAGACGCTGTTCTTCCCCGACGGCCAGCCGCTGAACATGATCCTCGACGACGGCGGCGACCTGACCGTCATGGTCCATCAGAAATTCCCCGAGCTGTTGCCCGGCATCCGCGGCCTGTCGGAAGAAACCACCACCGGAGTCCACCGGCTCTACCAGATGCACGACCATGGCGAGCTGAAGGTGCCGGCGATCAACGTCAACGATTCGGTGACCAAGAGCAAGTTCGACAACCTCTACGGCTGCCGCGAATCGCTGGCCGACGGCATCAAGCGGGCCACCGACATCATGGTGGCCGGCAAGGTCGTGGTCGTGGCCGGCTACGGCGACGTGGGCAAGGGCTGTGCCCACGCCATGAAGTCGCTCGGCGCTCGCGTGCTGGTGACCGAGATCGACCCGATCAATGCCCTGCAAGCGGCGCTCGAAGGCTATGAAGTCACCACCATGGAAGACGCGGCCGCCCGCGGCAACATCTTTGTCACCGCCACCGGCAACCGTGACATCATCACCGGCGAGCACATGAAGGTGATGCCCAACGACGCCATCGTCTGCAACATCGGGCATTTCGATCTCGAGATCGACATGGCCTGGCTCAACGGCCAAAAGAAGGTCAAGAAGCTGGAAATCAAGCCGCAGGTCGACCGCTACACGTTCGAGGACGGCCACTCGATCATCATCCTGGCCGAGGGACGGCTGGTGAACCTGGGCTGCGGCGACCGGCCATCCGTCGTTCGTCATGTCCAGTTCGTTCACCAACCAGGTGCTGGCACAAATCGCGCTGTGGACCGAAACGAAGAAATATCCGATCGGCGTCCACGTGCTGCCCAAGCAGCTCGACGAAGAGGTGGCTCGGCTGCACCTGGCCAAGCTGGGCGTGAAGCTGACGAAGCTCACCAAGGCCCAGAGCGAGTACAGCCACATCCCGGCCGAGGGCCCCTACAAGCCCGACCACTATCGCTATTAGACCGCAAGGTGGACACGCCAAACGTCGCTCTTGCGGCTTTTTGTGGCCGCGTTCATTGCGCGGCGCCGCGCACTCGGCGGACTACGCGGACCCAACCCAGCGCGGACATGCCCAAGACCAACAACAGCCAACTGGACGGCTCGGGCACGGGCACGAGAGTAAATCCGTTCAAGAACGGGTTGATAGGATTCTGAAAGTCGCCGCCGCCGTGGAAGCGAATGACGACGTTATTCAATCCCGTCGCCGTGAATTGGAAGGTGGCGCTGGAAACGCTCGCGGGGGTAAACCCCAGTGTTACCGGCACGTTGGTGGCCGCGGTGGTTTCGCCCGAGCTGTTGTTGACCAGGATGCTGAACGGCAACCCGGCGTTCGCGACTCCCGCGTTGTGATGATACGTGGTGGTTTGATAGGCCCCGGCCGGAAGGCCCTTCAGTGTGAGAATCAAATCGGCCTCGATGACGCCAACGCCGTCTTCGAGCAAGTCGCCCAGCGCGTGGGTCACGTCGGTCGCGAAGTCAAAAAACGTCGCGCCGTTCCCCGTTCCGCTGATTGTCACGTCGACAGACCCGGCAAAAGTTCGCGTTTCACTCCCGACCCCGATGTTGACGAGATCGTATTGGCTGGGGACACCGGCGAATTGTGGGTTGACCGAAAAGCCGCTGAAGCCGGACTGGACGTCATTCGGCGTTATGCTGGTGACGTCGCCGATGTCGGCCACGCCAAAGTCAACCTTCAAGCCGGTGAAGATAGGCACTCCCGCAATCGCGTCGTTCGCCCGCACCGCCGCGAGCAAAACCAACAACAAAATAGATCGAATCCGAAGTCTCACGGCGGAACCTGTTGATTGGCTTGGCATAACTGTTCGTTTTGGCCTTTGGGTTGGCGGTTTTTGGCTGGGATAACAGCACGGGTATGGAAATGCAAACGGAGGTCTGTCGCGACATCCTGGGCGCAACCTGCCGCTCGATCGCAAGACAGAAGAGGGAACGCGAGAGCCACGCGAGAAGATCGTGCACCTTCGGCGCTCGATCGCGTGATGTCAGGCTCTCAACCAGTCATTAGCAAGGACCGTGCAATTCAGCGGAGGGTGACCAACCCATTCGCGGGCTATGATGCAATGTCGCTGGATGATTGTCAAGATTTTCTGGCCAGGTTGCGAAATTTATTCTTGAGCCGAGTCAGCGCTCCAGGTGCCGATCGCGATGGCAAGCGCCGGGGGTTTGACAATTCGTTGGGACTTCGGAGATAACAGTCGAAGCCCGACGCCAACTCGACTCCGACGGACTCCCCATGCCTGAAATCCAAGCGTTCCGCGGACTCCGTTACGACCTGGGCCACGTGGGCTCGCTGGCGGACGTCGTGGCTCCGCCCTACGACGTCATCGGACCTGCCTTGCAGGACGAGTTGTATAAAAAGCATCCGGCCAATGTTGTCCGGCTGATCCTCAATCGCGACGAGCCGGGAGACGACGCCAACAACAACCGCTACACCCGGGCCGGGCAGTTCCTCAAGAATTGGCGCCGCGAGGGTGTGCTGTTCGGCGAGTCGCAGCCCGCGCTGTACGTCTATCACCAGATCTTCACTTCGGCTGGTCAAACGTTCACGCGGCGCGGCTTCATGGCGCGAGCACGGCTGGAACGCTTTGGCGAAGGGCGCATCTTTCCGCACGAAGAGACCATGGCCGGGCCCAAGCAGGATCGCCTGCTATTGACCCGCGCATGCAAAGCTAACCTGAGCCAGATATTTGGCCTTTATCCCGACCCCAACGGCGAAGTGCAAAAGCGACTGGAAAAAGCCGTGGCTGGCGTGGCGCCCCTCGAAGCCGTCGACCACTTGGGCGTGATGCACCGCATGTGGCCGCTGCTGGACGTCGCCACCATCTCGGCCGTGGCCGGGTTGATGGGCGACAAGGCAACGTTCATCGCCGACGGCCACCACCGCTACGAAACGGCCTGCAACTATCGCGACGAACGGATCGCGGCCGAGGGCCCGCTGGCACCGCAGGATCCGGTCAACTTCGTGCTCATGATGTGCATCGGCATGAGCGATCCCGGTCTGCTGGTGCTTCCGACCCATCGGCTGTTCCGCGGACCCGAGGCACTCTCCTATGAACAGCTCGCCGCGCGGCTGGCCGGCGCGTTCGACGTGCATCCGGCCGGCCAGGGGAGCAAGGCGGCACACGAAGTCTGGGAGGAAATCGAAACCGCGGATAACCAGGCGACGCTCGGGCTCTTCACGCGGGATGATCAGCGCTGGATGCTGGCCACGATCAACGACGGCGGCGTCGCCAAGATGGCCAAGCTGGCCGCCGAGCATAGCACCGATTGGCAGGGACTTGGCGTCAGCATCCTGCATCGGATGGTCGTCGAGAGTCTGCTCGAAGGGAAGGACTGGCCCAAGCCGCGCTACGTGCACCTGGTCGACGAAATGGTCGAGAGCCTGGACACGGGCGAGTTTCCCCTGGCTGCTCTGGTCATGCCGGCCACGGTCGACCACATTCGAAGCATCAGCGAACATGGCGAGCGGATGCCGGCCAAGAGCACCTACTTCTATCCCAAGCTGCTCAGCGGGCTGGTCATCAATCCGCTGGAGTGACGAGGACCGCTCGAACAGTGCGCTGACGCTTTGCGAATGTACGGCGTTTCACGTGAAACCGCTCTGCGGCGACCATGTAGCTTTCGCTAAGCGTGCGGCCTACCGGTTTGGGCCGTGGCCAAGGAGCGTCGCGATGACCAAGGACGACAAGCCGACGCTCGACTCCGACCAGACGTTCTGGTCCGAGGTCTTCGCGTTGCACGGTTCGGTGACGCCGATCGTGCTGGGCCGCATCATCTGGTTCGGAGTCATCGCCGGCGTCCTGTACCTGATCGACTCCCAAATCGACCTGCCCTTAGGCATCGAATTGGGCCCCTACGAGGTGGCCGGCGCCGTGCTCGGTTTCCTGTTGGTGTTTCGCACGAATGCCGGCTACGACCGTTGGTACGAGGGACGGCGTCTGTGGGGCCAAATTGTCAACCACTCGCGCAACCTGGCGATCACGGCCCTGACGCACGGCCCGGACGACGCGGCCTGGCGCGAAAGCGTCATCCGTTGGATCGCGGCCTTCGGCCACGTGACTCGGGCCACGCTTCGCGACGAGGGGCTGCCGGGGGAGGTCCGCGCCTTGCTCGGAGCGCGATGGGCCGAGGAAGTCGGCCAGGCCAGGCACATGCCCAGCTTCGTTGCTTTTCGCATCGGCGAGTTCCTTCGGCAGGCCTGCGACGAGATGGGAATGGACCGGCTCGGGTTCCTCGAAGCCGACCGCGAACGCGCCTGGCTGATCGAGTACGAGGGGGGCTGCGAGCGAATTCTTAATACGCCCATTCCGCCGGCCTACTCCATCAACATCCGCCGGCTCGCCTTTCTGTACCTGATCTTCGTGCCCTTTGCACTGTTGGAGCACTTGAAGGGCGTCGAGTGGTTGACGCCGGCGGTGATGGTGCTGATCGCCTATCCAATTCTGGCCATCGACCAGATCGGAGTCGAGCTGGAAAGGCCCTTTTCGACCGACAGCCTCAATCACTTGCCGCTTGATCAATTGACCACGACCATCGAGGCTGACTTGCTGGCACTGCTGGCAGCCAGCCGCGGCACGCTGGAAACGCAGCCCTTCAAATAGCCGCAGAGTTGTCTCCGTGCTGTATTGTCGTCTCGCCGGCGACCATTCAAACCGGCAAATGTTTCACGTGAAACTTTCCCTGTCGGGCAGA
Source organism: uncultured Planctomycetia bacterium (assembly GCA_963801675.1). GTDB lineage: Bacteria > Planctomycetota > Planctomycetia > Pirellulales > PALSA-1355 > PALSA-1355. The sequence continues at coordinate 2,739,920 of CAWDFN010000001.1, read as the reverse complement.
GTTTGGCGCATCGCGAAGCTCGGATTGGCAAAATGTCAGCCGCACCAAATGACCATCGTCGCCGAATTGCCATTCAGTCACCTTCGTCGCGCGGTTACAATCCGCGGCGCGAGCCAAGTGAACCGCGCGATCGGGAGGCAATTGGTGGGACGAATCTTGTGCGTGGCGAATCAAAAAGGGGGCGTCGGCAAAACCACCACCGCCATCAACCTGGCGGTGGCTCTGGCCAAGGCCGCGCAGCGCACGCTGCTGGTCGATCTCGATCCACAGTGCAACGCCACGACCGGCTTGGGCCAGCAACCGACGGAAAGCCATCCGCTGGTGTCGCGCCAGCCGTTGCGCGAATCGCTGCGCTCGGCAATCGGGATTGCGAATCTGGAAATTCTGCCGGGCAGCCGCAGTTTCAAGGACATCGAAGTGCTAGCTGCTGGCGAAGCTAGCCATGCCGCCACGCTCAGCCAGCACCTGGCCAGCGGGCTGAGCGCCTACGATTTCGTGCTCATCGACTGTCCGCCGTCGCTGGGCCCGCTGACCCAAGCGGCGCTTGCCAGCGCGACCGAGGTGCTGATGCCGATCCAGTGCGAGTATTTTGCCATGGAAGGCCTGACGCAGATGATCGAAGTGATCCGCCAGGTCATGGACCGACCGTCCAGCCGGCTGCAATTCGGCGGAATCGTGCTGACGATGTACGACGACACGCTGGAATTGACGCATGAAGTGGACGAGGAAGTGCGCGATTTCTTTGGAGAGATTGTTTACCATACCGTGATCCCGCGCGACGTAGCTGTATCCGAGGCGCCCAGCCATGGCTGCTCGGTGATCGACTACGCGCCGCGCGCCCGGGGGGCCCGGGCGTACGTTGAACTCTGCATGGAGGTGCTCAAATCATGAACAACGAACGACGCTTGGGACGTGGACTTGAAGCCCTGTTGGGCCGCGCGCTGGGAAGTATGGCATCAACCGATTCTTCTCCCGAGCTGACGGTCAGCGTATTTGAGAGTGGCGGCGAAATGGCCGACGAGCCACGTGAGGGAATTCTCCGGCTGCACGTCTATGACATCGAAAACAACCCTTTTCAGCCCCGCCGCGACTTCGACGACGCGGCTATCGGCGAGCTGTGCGAGAGCCTCAAAGAGCACGGCATGATCCAGCCGCTCGTCGTTCGCCGCCACGGCGAGGGCTATCAGCTGATCGCAGGCGAGCGACGACTGCGGGCCGCCATCAAGGCCGGCTGGCAAGACGTGCCCGCCCAGGTTCGCGAAGCCGACGACCGACAGATGTCCGAGGTCGCGATCGTCGAAAACTTGCAGCGCAAAGATCTCAATGCCCTGGAAAAGGCCCAATCCTTTCAGCAGTATCTCGAGCGTTACGGCTGCACGCAGGAAGAGCTGGCTGGCCGGCTGAAGATCGACCGCTCGACGATGGCCAACTTGATTCGACTGCTCGAGCTGCCCGACGCCATCCAACAGTCGATTCGCGCCGGCGTTCTCAGTCAGGGCCACGCCCGAGCTTTGCTGCCCTTGGGCGACGAGCGCGAGCAGTTGATGTTTTGCAAGCGGATTCAGGACGAATCATTGAGTGTGAGGGCCACGGAAGAATTAGTGCAGCAAACGATCCATTCTGCCGACAGCGAACCGCTCTCGCTGGTCGGCGCCGAGCCGCAACGGAGCGCGAAGAAGCCGCGCCGCGCCGGCGGCCATTCGGCCGCGCTCGAGCAAGAGCTGCGCACGGCGCTGGGCACGAAGGTCGACCTGAAGCAAAAGACCAGCGGCCGCGGCCAAATCGTGATCCATTTCAGCAGCCCCGAAGAGTTCGACCGTCTCCGCGAACACCTCAGTGGCCGGTCCCGCAGCAAAGTAGGCTAGCCGCGACACCCTAGCCCACCGGGAGAAGGCGGTTGCTGCGCGCGTAAACGTTGCCATTGCCCGTAATATACATCTGTCCATACCCGCAGTTTGCCATCCGCGCCGCCGGGTGCTACGATACGTCAGCAGCCCATCCGGAGGCCGCATCTTCATTTTCATTCGGGGCGTGGCGCAGTCTGGCTAGCGCACCTGCTTTGGGAGCAGGGGGTCGGAGGTTCAAATCCTCTCGCCCCGATTTATTTAAAAGTCGTCGAAACGACAAGTTAGGTGAACTGCCGACGTTCGGCAGTGCGGCCCGAAACGAACCGACAAAACGGTAGCCTACCGTTTTGGCACTCGATTCGGGAGTCCCGCACCGTGCCGAAGCTCAAGCATCGCATCCCGTCCTACCGTCGTCACAAAGCCACCGGACAAGCAGTTGTCACCCTGACTGGGCGTGACATTTACCTGGGCAAATACAACACGGCCGCCAGCCGACGCGAGTACAGCCGCATAGTCGGCGAGTGGACCGCCAGCGGTGGCATCCTCGCGGACCCACACGGTCTGATCGTCGCGGAGTTGTGTGCCGCCTTCATTCGACACGCCGAAAGCTATTACAGGCGCTTGGACGGTTCACCCACAAGCGAGTGCGATAGCTTCAGGCAAGTCGTTGCGCGGCTCAAGGCCAACTATAGCCATACCCCAGTCGGCGAGTTTGGCCCGCTGGCTCTCAAGGCCGTCCGACAGGCGATGATCGACGGCGACCTGTGCCGCAACGTGATCAACCGGAATGTGAACCGAATCCGGCATATCTTCAAATGGGGCATTGAAAACCAACTGGTCAGCCCCAGCGTTTTATATGGCCTCCAGGCTGTCGCTGGCCTGCGTGCCGGCCGCAGTGGCGCCCGTGAGACAAAGCCCGTAAAACCCGTGCCTGACACGTTTGTAGACGCCGTGTTGCCGCATGTCTCTCGCCAAGTAGCTGCAATTATCCAACTACAGCGGATTACCGGCATGCGATCCGGCGAGGTCACGGCCATGAGAACGTGTAACATCAACACGAACGGGCGGGTGTGGGTTTACACTCCTGAGCACCACAAGACGGCGTGGCACGGTCATGGTCGGCAAGTCTACTTAGGCCCGAAGGCCCAAGCGATCATCCAGCCGTTTCTCAATGTCGAATGGCAAGTGTATCTGTTCAGCCCGGCCGACGCCGAACGCGAGCGGAATAACCGAAGATTTGGAGCCGTGAGCCCGGATCGGAAAACCAAGGTGTTTCCCAGTGAGCTACGCGCCCGTAAGCGCCGGCGTGCGGCACGGATGCGTCAGAAGTTCAACCTTCGCTATGACTCGCGCGCCTACGCGGCTGCCGTGCGGTATGGGATCGAAAAAGCAAATCGAGTCAGGCTGGCTGAAGCCCAAGCGAACGGCATCGAGACCGACCAAGTCGAGCTGATCCCACACTGGCACCCGCACCAGCTTCGCCACAATGCAGCGACTTGTCTGCGCCGCGAGTATGGGATCGAAGTGGCCCGGATCATCCTAGGGCACCGTTCGCCAGCGATTACGGAAGTCTATGCCGAACTCGACCATGCCCGAGCCGTCGACGTGATGGCGAAGATCGGGTGACTAACGCAGACTTCGCCAGCAGATTAAAACGCACTTGTATGTTGCTGGCGGAGCATTTGAACCCGATCTGGCCAAAATCGTCGCCGCCTGGCCCTCGCTGCCAGAGCCTATCCGCCGGGCGATGTTGGCCCTGATTGGCTGAAGCGCGAAACTTTGAGACCGGTTAATTCGATTAAACCCAATGTGCCGGTGGTGCCGATTCTATGGCTAGGCGGGCTTAGTCTCCTCGCCCTCGATGGCAGCCATCGCAACCCTCGCCAATCCAGGGCTGCGGCGGCTGCCTTTTTCTTGCGCATCGTAGCTGATAGATGCATTGCAGCACGCCGACCCACGAGCCGGCGGACCGTCAGCCCGTACCGACCAACTGCCTCTGGTCGGTGCGGGCTTTATTATTGCGCGTGGACTATGCGGCTTGGCCACTGCTGCACGAGCCAAACAGGCGGGCGATATTGGCCCTGATTGGCTGCTAGTGGGCGCAGGTTGAGCCACCAAAATAGCCACCGCGCAGCTCGTGCGCTAGTATCCGCTCGTTTGGCGGCTCCGGGTTTCGATGGGCAGTCCAAAGATCAACTGAAGCGCTTCGACCGCCGCGTTGCCGGCGTATGGCAGCGACCCAATCGAGGCTTTCGCAACCGGATGAACCACATCCACCGCCGAAGTCTTTGGCGAATGGCCGGGGCAGATGTGATCCGGCCGGGCCTCCCAGAAGCTCGAACCCGGCCTGCCGTCTCCTGATCCCGAAGAAGCTTTGATCTCGCCGCCGGTCCCTGGGAGGAACACGCTGCGCGCTCGAACCCAGAACCCAGTAATGGGAGCTTGACGAGCTTAGGTGCACGCTAGCTCCCACCTGCCAGCAGTCTGATCTTCCCCAAAACGGGCGGGTCTGCTAGCGTGGTCGAGAATCGGCCAATATCGCGCATTCGATCAGAGGCGGCTTATGGGCGAGGCAGCGCTCAAATTCTGGCAAACTGTGATGCAAACCGCTCCCTATGCCGGGGCAATCATTTCGGTCGTGGCGATGGTGCTGATCTATCTCGCAAGGACTAAGGTCTTTCCCAAGCTCTCGCAAAAGGCGGCCTTTTGGATACTGTGCTTCGGTCTTTTCATCTTTTTCGTGGCCTTGTTGATTCCGCCATTCGAGCGGCTAGTTCTTCGCATCCAGACAATCGACATTGTGCTTAGATCCGAGGCAAATGCGATTCTCCAACGGCCGTTCTCTGTCAGATACCGGACGAGCGACCGAGGCGTTGTGCACGTCGAAGGCCACGATGGCACGGCCGAACTAAGAGGCGTGCCACTGAGCCTAGAAAAGCTTGACATCGTTGACATCGTATGCAGCGGCTTCGTGATGCGCGACACCGGCCCATTTGTGATCGACAATGGCAAAGTCGAACTCGTAATGGTGGCCAGCGAGCCCCACCCGCCCGAGGATGATAAAAAACGCCCGGACCCAAGCGTCTTGAAGCCGGCAAAGGAAGAGCTTGACGCGGCACCAGCAGTACAGGGCAAAAACGTCACGCTGTTCTACCGCAATCTCACCGGCCGGCCGCTGGAAATCGTGCTATACAACTACTCGCATGACGAAAACGGGAACCCGTGGAAGTTCCGCGCAAATGGATTGACTTGGAACCGAAGGGTGCCGAGTTGGGCACATACGAAGGATTCAAGACCGAAAAGGGAAACGGTTGGTACGGCGTATGGCTGCGTGACAAGGAAGGTCACTATACGCCGATCAAGGCGATGAACTTCTTTATCGCCAACCAACCGATGCTAACCATTGAAAGCGGGGAGCCTTATGTTGTCAAATTGGAGCCAAAGCAGCCAGACGACGCAACACCGTAATTGGATCGCGCGGTGCGCGGCCTTGATAGTCGTGCTGCAAATATCGTTCGTGGCCTGCGAAGGCACTGTCGCGCAAACGCTGCGCGTCAACAATAGCATGGATTCAGGGGTTTGGCTTTGGATGAAGTCCGAGGCGAAAAAGGATTGGAGTCGATGGTTCATTGCAAGGGGCGACTCCAAGGATGTGACGCTTGTGTCACCGGATCGATTTCAAGTTGTCGTCGATGACCAACAGAACGCCAGGCATTCGGCGGGACTGTTGGCTCTCAGGGCAATGCTGAAAGAGAATCCGTCTGGTGTTCTGGACATCGGTGGCATCATGCAGATGGTGGCAGAGAACTACTACGCCTATTGTCCGCAAGAAAGGCGAATGAGGCTTTTTCAGCGGCAGCGAAATGTACGTGTTGCGGTGACGTTCACCCTCTATGTGAACGGCGAGCAAGTGAAATACGTCGAGGTTCCTTGAGCACCACAGAAAAGCAAGTGAACGCATTGAGTAAGAGCAGCGGCCAATTTGCGTTTAAGAAGCACGACGATATCGGTGCCTACGATGCCGAGCACGACGCCAAGTATTTAGATCAGTGCTTCGTGGACACCGGGGACTTGAACGTGTTGAGGGACTGCGTTAATCCAAAGCAGATCGTTCTGGGCCGCACAGGTTCCGGGAAATCGGCCTTGATATTAAAGCTCATGGGAAACGCCGAGCACGCCATTCAAATTCAGCCGGAAAGCCTATCGCTAAACTACATCGCCAATTCGACGATCATCAAGTTCTTTTCTGACCTCGGCGTCAATCTTGATCCGTTCTACAAGTTGCTCTGGAGACATGTGTTCGCAGTTGAGATTTTCAAGCATCGATTCGGCATCGAAAACAGCGTCGCCAAGCAGAACTTTCTTGCGCACCTGTTGGAATCCAGGGAAGAGAAGACCCAACGAGAGAAAGCGCAGAGCCAGAAGCAGAAGGCACTGGATTATCTGGATCGATTTAGCGAGACGTTCTGGGAGGATACCGAGTATCGCACCAAAGAGATTACAAGCAAATTTGAGAACGAGCTAAAGCAGGGCGCGACTGCTAACGGCGGAGCCAAGATTGGCGGCAAGGTTTTTGGAGTTGAAGGTGGCGCGTCGAGTGAGTTTGACTTTTCCCGGGCCAGTGCCGAGAAGCTGAGTAAGGAAGAGAAGGCCGAACTGATCCATCGTGCGACGGAGATTGTCAACAGCGTCCAGGTCAAGGAACTCAACGAAATCATCGATCTGGTCAAAGAAGTTCTGGACGATGCCCAGAAGCGATACTACATCGTGATCGACCGCCTTGACGATTCGTGGGCAGACGAAGCAATCCGTTATCGGCTGATTAAGGCGTTGATCGACACGGTTCGTGAATTCGGAAAAGTCCGCAACGTTAAGATCATCATTGGAATGCGGATCGACCTGATTGATCGCGTCTTCCGAGAGAGCCGTGATCCCGGCTTTCAGGAAGAGAAATATCGAAGCCTCTATTTGCCAGTTTCCTTTAACCGGGCGCAGTTGATCGATTTGCTTGATCGAAGAATCGCGGAGCTAATCAAAGACCAATACACCGGCTACACGCCCACGCACAAAGACATTCTGCCTGCTTCGCTGGCTGGGAAAAAAGCGACAGGTGATTCTGTTGATTACTTGCTCAAACGAACGTGGATGCGACCCCGTGACGTAATCGAATTCTTCAACATTTGCATCGAGCACGCAGAAGGCAAGGCCCGTTTCACGAAGGAGATTGTGGTTCTTGCCGAGGGAGAATACTCACGCCTGCGGTTTCGCTCATTGGCAGATGAATGGAAGTCAGAGTATCCAGAACTTGCCGCCTTCGTCACGGGCCTATTGAGCAAAGCCTCTTCATCTTTCGCGTTGAACCACTTGGCGGATAAGACCGTGGAAGACTTCTGCCTCAAATTTGCGACCGACAAGAAGCATTCTGACAAACAAGGCATTCTAACTGAGCTTGCTGAGTCCGTTGCACATTTGCAGATTTCGGCTAACGAATGTCGCCAGAGGATTGCAGCAATCCTTTATCGCGTTGGTGCGGTCGGATTGAAGATCAGCGCGACCGCTGGCTTCCAGTGGGCCGACAATGGAACCTACGGCGTCTCTCCGTCCGAGATTGCCGCCGACTGTGGTGTTGCAGTGCACCCTGCGTTGTGGCGAGTGCTCGGAATAGCACCATCAGCGTGAGTGTTGGCTTGGGCAGGTACAATGGTAGTGATACGATGATGAGAGACGATCTACTAGGCCAACAGCAGGACGAACTTGCGCGACTTCGCTACGAACTGGCCAAGACTCTGGAAGGCGCGGACGACTTCCAAGGATGCAAGACAGCAATGGGCGTTTATCGCCGTCTGCTTGAACTTGACGAGGAACATTCCTTGCGAAACGAACTACGGCGGAGCCTTGAACGATTGCGCCCCAGCTTCGATGCCGAACCTTGGGTTGATCGACTTGTCCAAGCAATACGAGACAATGATAAAAGGACCTACGATCAGATTCACCAGAAGGCACTGATTGCCGCTATTTTTCCGAATCAAAGCAAATGACTGAGTACACGCCCCCAGCTCTCAGTGCCCCTGCGTTTCACTGTCCCCAGTGCGCCGTTTACGCACACCAGAAATGGGGACCACTACTTCGGGTCACCGACGGCCAATCTATTAAGGTAACCGACTTCAGCGTCGCTTGGTGTGTTTTGTGCCAGAAAATCGCAATCTGGGACGCGGGCAAGATGGTCTACCCGATCAAGGGCAGCGCTCCGGCCGCCAATCCCGATATGCCGCCGGAGATTCGTGCCGACTATGATGAGGCAAACACGATCTCGAATCTGTCGCCGAGAGGCGCGGCCGGGATTTTGCGTCTGTGCGTACAAAAACTCTGCAAGCATTTCGGCGAGCCAGGGAAGAATATCAACAATGACATCGGCGCTCTGGTGAAAAAGGGACTATCGCCGATTGTCCAGCAAGCTCTTGACGGCGTGCGGCTCACCGGAAATGCGGCACTTCATCCCGGTGAATTGGACCTACGGGACGATCCCGAGATGGTCGGCAGGCTATTCAAGCTGGTAAACTTCATCGTCGACAAGATGATTTCGGAACCCAGGCAAATCAGCGGATTCTATGGCGGCCTGCCCGCAGCAAAACTCGCCGAGATCGACAAGAGGGACACGACATAACTCGCCCTGAATCTGTCCGCAGGGCGCACCGAATCCGACACCGCCGCCAAGCGAAGGATCTGGCAAAACAAATCTAGGCAGCCAGCGCTCTCGGAAGATCGTTTTCGGCCGCCCGAATTCATTCCCAACCTTTTACAGCCGAGCGATAATGACAGACCCGCAAGACGCACTGACGCCAGAAGAAACTGCCCAGTTACGAGAGCTACTACGCCGCAATCAGGCTGAGAGCGCGGCCGTGAAGTTTGTCAAGAATCTGCCAGGAATCGGCCGGTGGCTTGGCAATGTTGGGCGATATGTCGTATTCGCTGTTGGATTCAGCAAAATCCTCGATGTGTGCTTAGTCCCCGCGAAAATCGAAGAGAGCTATCAATACTACAAGCCGAAAATTCAGGCGACATATGTCCAATTGGCCGAAGCAATGAACCAACTGAAAAAGACTGGCATTGACCCTAACAGCCTTCCGCCGACGACGGACTACATCGTCTTCGACCCGCAGCTGCCCATCACCACGACCACCACGACAACGTCCACACCCGGCACGTCCGGCAACGTGACAGTCGTCGCATCAACCGGGGTCCCGCCCGCGATCATTGCTGGCTCCGGCGTCATTCCGCGGCCGTCGTCCTGGTCGTAGCTGCGCAATCAAAACGGTTGACTAACCCAATTTGCCACCAGACTGTCTATGAATCTGGATCAAATTGCGTTGGCTTTAAAAAGTCTCGTGGCACCGATCCAGCAGCACCCCAACTTGAAACGCCCCCTACACGCGCGGGTTTTTTGAGCATCCGGCCCGGGCGATTTTTAGGCCGCCACCGCCGTGCGTGCTTCGTGGACGCATTTGGCCTTCAACCAACGACATTATTGGCACGCCCTCGCTCTGGGCAGCGTCGGTATTCTAATGCCTTCAGCCGTGCCAATCGGGGCTTGCGGTTAGGGGGCCTTGGTGCTGTGCGCCGTAGATGAGCCGCACAACTGTAGTCGTGACGCTCGTTGTCGTTGGTGGTGCATTTTTCAATTTTTCGCGACGACTACAACGCCGGGTCCGCTACCCGCGCGGGGCCAGGGTGCCTGGGAAGGACCCAAGCCATAAATATATATATATGTACAAATGACTTGTGGCGATTATCCTGCGATTGACCATTTGGCCGCCGGTGGTACGATAGGCCGCAATGGCAAAAAAGCGCCGAGCCACAGCGAAAACCGCCCAAAAGCCGCGCTCAAAGCGCAGCAAGGCGGCCAGCGTTGCAGCGCGTGCGAAGTGGGCTGGTATGACGCCAGACGAGCGCCGCGCTGCCGTGGCACCTGCGGTTGCCGGACGCAAGGCAAAGCTTTCTCCTGCGGATCGGAGAGCTATTGCTGCGCTGGGTGCTGCCGCAGGGGGCAAGGCGCGCGCACGGGCGCTCGGCCGGCGCGAGCGCTCGCAGTCTGCCAGCCGGGCCGCTAGTGCCATTTCTCCCGAGGCGGCCCGCGCAAGGGCTCTAAAAGCTTGGCAGACGAAGCGCCGCAAGCTTGCCAAGTCTGGGCACTCGTCAACTTAGCGGCGCGTCGCCCCTCGGCGTGCCTGTCTTTCTGGTCTCCAAAATACTTTGACAAAATTCGTGATTTTGTATTGCGTGCCTAACGTCCGATGTGCTCAAATAAGGGAGCAAAGATCGGTCCGCACGTTGCTGCCCGGTTTGCATTTACTCTAGCTGGGCACTAATCACGCCCGGGGGTACACGTATGATCTGCAAGGCTAATGATCCGTCCGGCTACGACCAGGTGTTTCTTGCCATGCTGCCGCAAATCGAGACAATCGCCGAACGTGCATTCAGGCACCAGGCACACGAGTTGCGCGATGAATTGAGAGCCGAGGTCGTCGCGCTGGCCTTTGTCGCGTTTCGGCGTCTCGTCGAAGTTGGCAAGGTCTCGCTTGCTTTCCCAAGTCCGTTGGCGCGGTATGCGATCGCGCAGGTACGCGACGGACGCAGCGTATCAGGCCCTGTCAATTCGCGTGACGTGCTAAGCTTCGCTTGTCGCAGGCGTGACAGGGTGTGCGTAGAAAGCTTGTCCAATCGCACTGGCGTGGCCCTGGACGCGCTGGCCGATGGCAAGCGAACGCCTCTGGCCGATCGGGTCGCTTTCCGCTTGGATTTTGGCGCATGGTTCAATAACTTGTCGGAGCGCTGCAAGGCGCTAGTCGTGTTTTTGGCCGTTGGGAATTCCCCATCGGCGGCCGCGCGACGATGGAAGATCTCACGTGGTCGCATTAGCCAATTGCGGCGCGCACTGGGCGTCGCTTGGCAGGAATACCAGAGCCATTAGCTAGCCGAGCACAATCCGACGATTAAGCGGCCAGGGCGCCACAAGGTCCCTGGCCGCTTGGCGTTTATAGGGCCTGTTTTTCTGGCTCGACGTAGGAGGACACCCATTGGGAAGCTAAATGCACCGCTTGCGGGCCATCAGAAGCCGCGCCGACGTGCGGAGGATCATTCCTTGGCTAGCTGGCCAATAGACTGGCAAGCAACAGCGCCAGCGGTCCGACTGGCTTGCGGACCGTGCTGCGCTTGACCTAGCAAGCTGGCTCTTGACGTTTGCGCATGCGCGGCCGGCCAACGCAAGGGTGCGCCGGATCGACGCGCGCGGGACCGGCAAAAGCAACAAGTTCGTTAGGAGCCCACGAGGCTACGCGCGGAAAAATTTCAGGTACGTTAAAAATTTCAATCTTTTGAGAAAATGGAGGACCCAAAACCATTTTGGCGCTTAATTCCGGTCGTCAGCTTGTCATAATTCTCTACGTACCCCGCCGAGCGGGGCGCAGTCTGATTAACTGCTCTCGGGCGACCGAGATATGCTCCGCTCGGCGCTTCTTTTCAGTGGCCCAGCCGGGTCGGGAGGTTCTTACGTCGTACGCGAACACTTGGACTAGTGGGCCTGTGGCTTGAACCGGCGCTGTCTGGACTGGTGAAGTTCTCCCGGTGCCCCGTTCTTGGGCGGGGCCGACCAAGTCTGCGCCCATGCACCCTACCGGCAGCGATCGAAAACGCGCCTATAGCTCAGTGGATGACATTTTTGACGGTGCCGAAACGTCACAATCTCTCGGGAAAAACTGAGGTTCCGCTCTGATTCCAAGACTTGGCTGGGTGTCCAGAATTGTCCAAGATTTACAGAAGTTCGACCAAATCTAGTGCCAGTTTAGTGCCACGCCGGTTCGCAAGGGTGAAAACCGTCGTGTGGGCGTAGATCAAATTTGGATCGCTGCCGATTGCCGAGAAAATTCCTGTGCGCTTATAGCCTACGGCTAGCAGCAACCGTAGCGATGGCACTAGATCGGCACTAAACGGGAGGGCGCATGACCGCAACAGACGCAATACAGATTGGGGAGAAAGGGTGCCGCAAACTAGTTCGACTGACAACGCAATTGAAACTGCGCGTATCGTAGTTCAAGCGCCTTCCGTGATGGACTTTTCCCACCTGCGCAATTGAGCGCGACCCCGGCCAACCTAGCATACTCACCGTCCGCCGCGATGTTGGGGTGCAGCTTCACCTGCAACTTGACCGGCTCAATCCCTAGCAGGTTTAAGTCAAACAGGGTGTGAATGTCGGCTCTGAGCAGAAGCCCATTTTCGAGGTTGTTATCTTCTTCGCCGCGATATGGCTGGATATGAGCGGCCTCTAACACGTCTAAGATTTGACAACCCGTCACGAGACAGCGGGATTTGTAGCGTCTGCGTAATCCGTCACGGAACGATCTCTGGCCCCGTCGTTCTTTGATTTGTCGCTCAACCACACGTCGGCGGTCATCTTCTTTCGGGATGTAGTCCCCATCACCGCCGGCCGATTCGCCCTCGTCCGCCTCTTCTGCTGGCAGCCATGCCGATACCTCGGTCATCTTGGCGAGATCAATCACTCCCCGATGCTTCCATAGGGCATCTGCGACTTGTGAGGCGGCCGGATGGCGAAGGTCTTTCAGCCACACCGTAGGGCTCGAACCATTCTCGGCATGGTTCTTTTTTAACTGTCCCAGCTTCCCTTCTCGGATCAATTTCGCACTAACCCTGCGCTGGTTTCGCCAGATCGCTAGGAATTCGGACAGTGGCACGAGAGCCGCGAATTCCATGCTTTCATCGTCACGTTGGACGAAAAGAAAGTGTGTGACTCCCGCAGCCTTCTCGCGGGCGATTTTCCTCTGAAGTTCGCCTTCCCAATCTCCATTCTTGACGTTCGCTAGAATCTGGGCTGCCGAGTATTTTCGTATTCGTTCTGAATCTCGACTGCCGGGGTCTCGACGCCAGCACAGCCGAACGCGCATCGACAATCGCTCACCCGCAGGGGTGATGGCTCGGATTATTTGGCTATTAGCCGGTCGGCTGTCGCGCACATCAGTGAATCCCCGCTGGCGCAAAAAGTGGGGAAGCATATCTCGCGTCACGCGCTCAGATTCAATACTCTCAGGCTGTCGAAACGGTCGGTCCGCCATATTGCTTCCCACCGAATGATTCTGAGCCCTGCGGCCCCGACGTTTGATCGAAGTTGAACGCAAGATGCGGGCAGAGTCAAGGATTTGCTCCGGCCGCTCGCATCCCATGATTGTGGACAAATGATGGCTGCTAGAACAATGCCCACTGGTAGCGTAAAATTCCCGCTTGTTCGCCATTCGTCCAAGCGGAGTTGTCACCGCCAGTTGAAGCCAACGCGGCTTTTGGTCTTTATTTCTATCAATTCGATACGCGCGAATACACTATGAGCCAGGACAACCGTCAATTCCAATTGGGGCTAGGTTGGGCCGCCTACAACAATCGCGGATTATTTGCCGACAACTTTCTCGACACGCGGCTTCAAGACATCTCGGATTGGAACGACGACTCAGGTCTCGATGCCGCGTTTGATGCTATTCTCGCCCTGTACTCTACTCGCGCTTCCAAGTTCAATTCCCGTACGAATGAACAACAAACGGAACGTGACTTCATCCGGCCTGTTCTGGATATTCTTTGGCAGGAACACAATCACGGCGATATTTACGAGGTTCAACCGCCGCTGCCGGGGGCCGATGGCAATCGTACACCAGACTACGCCTTTTTCCGCTCTGTAGCGGAACGTCAGAACGCGACCACTGAACTAGGTTCTCTTGATTTTTGGACGACCTCAGTCTGTCTGGGAGATGCCAAGCGTTGGACAGGGTCGCTGGATAAGGAACGGAGTGGCGAAAGCCCTTCAGCACAGATTTCAAACTACCTATATAGGGCAAACGTCCGATGGGGAATCCTCACTAACGGACAACTCTGGCGGCTTTACGAGCGAGATAAGGCTCGTGCTGGCGGCATCTATTTTGAAGTTGACTTGCGCCAGATTCTCGACCATCGTAGTCGCCCCGCCTTTCGCCATTTCTTCCACTTCTTTTCTCGACGGGGATTCAAGGCCGACGACACTGGCCGGGGATTTCTTGATCGCGTGTTTGACGGCAGCGTGTCGTACGCAACACAAGTCACGGAAGGATTGAAAGACAGCGTCTACGATGCGCTTCACTGCCTAATGAACGGATTCTTCAATCGAGCATCCAACGATTTAGACCGACACGACCCGTCCGATGTAGTCCTAGTCCATAAGAATTCCTTGATCGTGCTGTACCGAATCCTCTTCGTCTTATTTGCCGAAGATCGTGAGTTGCTTCCCGTGGGCAATACCGACTACGACCGAGTGTCGTTGCGATCACTTCATCGCCGAATTAACGCCCAACTGCATCGTCAAGAGACATTCCTAGAGGCCACTTCGCAACTTTGGCAATCCCTTCTTGACCTGTTCGGTTTAATCGACAGAGGGGACGTTCAATTGAACATCCCCATCTACAACGGGGGACTTTTTGATCCAGAAAAGCACCCAGAAATCGCCTACGAACCGTGTGCTGGGCGAGCCGCATGGTCGATCGGAGACTTCAACCTCTCACAGGCTATTGATTTGTTGGCCTATCAAAGGGAGCAATGGGACGAGGCAGGGCATGAAGACATTGATTATGCCAGCCTCGACGTTGAGCATCTTGGAGCCATCTATGAGGGATTGCTCGAAACGCGCCCGCACGTGGCAGATGCGGAGATGGTCGAAGTGCTGCGAGATGGAGCGGTTGTTTTCGAGACGCCCCAAGACTCTGAGGTCGCGCGCCTAGTTCGCGGGCAACGCCCTCGCCACGTGATTGCAGGCGAAGTCTATCTTGTGACGGACGACGGGGAGCGCCGTGCGACGGGCAGCTACTACACGCCGCGCCCAGTGGTCGGATACATTGTCGAGTCTGTCCTAGCTCCGCTTTGCGACGAAGCTGCGAGGAGAGTGGCAATGCAACGAGCAGCGTCGGATAGAACAATCCGAGCGCTTGAACGAGAAGTTGCGAATCTAGCCAGCGACCACCCAGAGTATGCGGAGAGTTCTGCAAGGCTATCCTCACTTAAGGCAGACTTGCGACGGCCATACTTGGCGATTCGTATCCTTGATCCCGCTATGGGAAGCGGTCATTTTCTTGTCGGTGCCGCCGATTTTCTCAGCCAAGCGATGGCCAGCGACCAGAACCTCTATCACGACATGGTGACTGGTGAGCCGCAGGCATACTACAAGCGTCTTGTCGTGGAGCATTGCCTTAGCGGAGTTGACGTAAATCCGCTGGCTG
The DNA here is from genome assembly GCA_963801675.1 of uncultured Planctomycetia bacterium. Lineage (GTDB taxonomy): Bacteria > Planctomycetota > Planctomycetia > Pirellulales > PALSA-1355 > PALSA-1355. The sequence continues at coordinate 2,724,775 of CAWDFN010000001.1, read as the reverse complement.
TGGAGCTTGCCAAGTTGTCGCTGTGGTTGCACACGGTCTCAAGAGGCCAGGCGCTCTCTTTTCTTGACCACAGACTACGTTGCGGAAATGCACTAATTGGATGCACCCTCAATGACCTGACGCGCCCGCCGTCACGCAGGTTGCGAGCAGGCCAGCAGCAGCAAGAGTACAACCGGCTTTTATCGTCAGTTGATTTCTCTGAGCTATTTCGCCTCTTTGCCGAGATAGGTAGCCTGCCAACGGGCGATGCTTCAATAGAGCATCAGAAGGAAGCGCTATTCGCGCGCGCCGACGCTCTGCGCGCGCGACTCCGAGCAGTGGCAAATTGTTGGGTCGCACACTTCTTTGGCAATGAGATCAGCACGGCCCAGTACAATAGCGTGCTCGGAGCACTCAGCGCCGACGCATCGACATGGCAGGAAGTGTCGACGGAGTCGTGGTTTCTCAATGCGCAGCAGTTGGCGTCAACCGAGCGGTTTGCCTTTTTTCACTGGGAACTCGAATTCCCAGAGGAACTCTTGCCTACGCTAGCAACCAAGCCGACAGGTGCACGAGGGTTCGACGCGGTAATTGGCAATCCACCCTACGTCAACGCGATGAAGTTGAGTCGAACACTGTCCGCGTTCGAGAAACCGTACTGGGCTAGACAATTTGTGTCCGCACGCGGCGCGTACGACCTATACGTGCTATTTCTCGAATTGGCGAATTCACTTGCAAAGCTTAGTCACTCATCCGCATTAATTACTCCGAACAAGTTCCTTTCCGCGCCGTATGCGATTGCGTTCCGGGAGTCGTCACTCAGCGCGCGCAAGCTTGTGTGCATTCGAGACTATTCGCGCGTGCGAGTGTTTGACGACCCGTCCGTCTACCCCGTGGTAGCGATCTTTGAGAACGCCGGGGCACACGACCCATATTTGGTTTCAGTTGAAGTGTGTGCGGGAACAGTGGGAGAGCCAAGTGTCGCCAAGATGGAGCACAGTAGCGACACTCTATCGGCACTGCCGGACAACATATGGGGATTCCTGATTTCCGACTACCTTCCGATCATTCTGACGGCTCAGGCCGTTTCCGACCGTATTGACACATGTGGTCAAGTGAATGCGTCGAGCACAGCGGCAGAAGCCGATGGTTATCCGCCGGCGCTGCACAATGCCGCATCGCGCAATGCTCTTCGATTCATCAACACCGGGACTATTGATCGCTACGCGACAACCTGGGGAGTCACGGAACTAACTCACATGGGGCGGCGCTTTGTGACTCCGTTTTTGGACCTGAGCGCATCTGCGGTCTCTGAAACACGCGCCGAGCAGTATCGCACCCCTAAGTTGCTCTTTGCAAAACTAGTCAAGCGGTTGGAAGTGTTTCTGGATTCGGCTGGTGACTATGCCTCGGCCAATACAAACTGTGTTTCACATAGTCAGTACGATTTGCGATACCTTTTGGCCGTATTGAATAGTGCGCTGATGTCCGTGATATATCGGGGATATTTTGGTGCATTGACTATGCAAGGTGGATACTTGCAAGTACAATCGCCGCAAATACGAGTCCTACCTATTCGGCGCATTGCAACTGATGTATCTGACGGGCATAGAGGCCACAGCCGAGAGCGCATTGCGGAGATGATCGTACGCTATCGAGGGACGCGCAACGGTGAAGAACTCGAAGCATTGTGCGCCAACCAACTGGCACTGACGCCAGAGCGAGCCGATGTAGTGTACGATGTGCTTGTCGAGCTTGGCGCACTTATGTGCGACATTGGCACTTCAGTGCAGGTTGAGACGACGGGGTTTTTGACGTGGTTGCATCACGAGCTTGGCTGTCCTGTCGAAAGCCTCAGCGGAAGAAAGAGTCTCTATAAGTATTATGAGTTGGAGCCGGACGGTTTATTCGACGTGCTCAGACGAAACCGGCGAAGAATTCAATCCAATCTATCGAGTCGGGAAGTGCACGATGCGCTGAACGCGGAGTTTGCTCGAAGCGTGTCGGTCGTTCGACCACACGTTGAGCTTATGCAGTCCATCGACTCAACCATTGATCGAATCGTGTATCTGCTCTATGGCCTTGACGATGAGTGCATCCAAATGGTTGAAAGAGCCCGCCTTGATTTGCTGGATTCTGCCGATGCGCCAGACGAGGAAGTCGAAGCGATTGGGGAATCAGTGTGAGACTCTGGCTGGGTGCCGTCGCGGGACTTGCGCCGCACAATCGGCTTTCCAGGTCAGCGAACGCTTGCAATCACTTGGATTGTGATGCTCTTTGCCACGCCCCACAAAACGAGCCCGTCACTTTTAGTTAGCTTGATCTTGTGCAAGTGCTCTTTGTGAGGGTGAATGTAATTGCGCCAATCGCGTAGCACTTCGCCAACGTCTTTGGCGGACTTTGTAATCCATCCGAGTTCATGCGCCACGTCAATGTAATCCTTGAGCCCCCATTCCTTTAAGTGAAGCGTCGTGCCCGCTTTCTTTGGCGCAGCGTGGGCCGTGAAAATTGGAGCCTTGTTCGATTCGAGGTTCACTCGTGCGAGCAATAACGCTTCAAGAAGTCCACCCATCATAACGGTTGCCGCGAGATGCGCGCCTCCGTTCATGCAAAGCAATGTTTCGTCCCAGCGCCGCAAGAGAATGTCTTGCATGTCTGGATCGGGAGCAAGTTTCGAGAATTGCGGCGGCTTGTCGTTCTGATTGATCGCACTTGGATCAACGAGAATGAGTTTCGAGCGAAGCGAAACAAGTTGCGTTCTTGCTGACTTTAATTGTGTGCGAATCGTCGCGCGCGATGGGCGGCCCTCATTCGCTTCTAAAAGCCATTGATAAATGCCGTCAATTGGCCCTAATTCTGAACCGTCGCAGCATGGAGCAATTTCGTTCCGGTGGGTCTTTAGCCAGGAAAGACAGACTGCCTTAAGGTATGCGTGTTCTTCCCTCGTGCCAATTTGCGTAGTCTTTTTTTTGCCGAGCATGGACATAGCCTTGCCGGCTTCTTCGATTGCTGCATCAACGGCCTTTAGCATGTCGGGCATTGCCGGAACTCCACCAGCTATTTACCCGAGTGCTTCGCCTTTTTGGCCTGCTTCTTTTTCGCCTTTTTGGCCGGCTTCTTTGTTGCCCCTCCGTCTTGATTGGGCAGAACCATCGCCACAAGGTTTTCGCCCACTGAGTTGAGTCGATATTGGCCACGTTCTGCCTTGTCGAGCAAGCCTTGATGTAGGGCATTCACAAGAACCTGTGCGGGCGTTCCGGGCCGCTTGCGTTGAACTTTGCGACAGGCGTCGATTAGGTCATCTTTGTTGATCGCATCCTTCCGCTGGTCGCTTGGGGCCTCAAACTTGTAATAGTAGGCGACGGCCGCCGCAAACTGATTATCGCTTTTGGGACTCTTTGCATCCATGAAAGTCTTGATGTCCGTCGTCTCATCGGTACGCGATGGCGTGTGCGTGTGAATAGGTGCCGTTGCACTCGTTTGCTGGCCTGCTGGATTCGAGGGCGTTGCTTGCGGTGTCGGCGCAGACAGACCTAGTTTCTCTTGGACCCATCGCAATAGCCGTTGCTGTTCGTCTTGGGGAAACGGCTTAAGCGCCTCAAAGACAATTCGTATGGCGTCAAATTCGTCGGGTTGCTTCGCGTGGGAATTCATGGTGTTCGCCCGTGGTGCTTGCCGCTTGGGATGGTCTAAGCATAATCGCCGAAATGGCGGACAAACAGGCTATATACTTGAATCCACAGGGACGGGTGAAGTCCGCAGCAATCCAGAATTAGAACTCCCTCGAACCAATATCAGGCGTTAAGCACCCCTTGAGACTGTATTCCCTTGCCGCTTTGCCCGCACGCTATACTTGAAGCATGGACGATGACCAGCTAGACGAACTCGAAATGCACCTTGCGGCAGGAACCGATCTACCGACTGCACTGGCCGCGATTGGCTAGTCTTCGGTATCTGATGGAATTCTGAACGCAAGAGCCGGCCCAGCAGCATGGCTATGCGGTTTCGACGAACCGCAAAGCCGGGTCCGCTACCCGCGCAGCGGCGTCAGCCAACGCAAGGACCCACCGACTTTCGCAGCCTCCATTTCCGATGCAGGCTATGGCGAAGCTCTGGAAACGCTCGAAGATGGCCGGCGGAGTGGTGCAACACGAACTTGAGAAGATAATAAACGAGCGATTCAACTGCCAGGAGTCCAGGCATGGCCACATTTGAGGCAAGTGATTTTGATTTTACCACTACCCATTAGCCCACCGATCAGACCCACTGGTCCGAGCAGAAGTCCACCAACCGCTGCGCCTCCGAAGCCAAATCCTTTCCTTTGAGCGGATATTTGTTTCGAGTTGCATTTCGGACACCGGATCGCATCGTCTTCATCGTCCGTGTCGTTGTCACCCACGTTCCAGCTGCCTTTCTACGATCGAGGACTGCGTCGCGTGTCGCATCGCTAGGAGGGCGCTGAGTTTATTCGGCGCCTCAATTGCCCCACCCCATCGCCAGCGCCAAGTAATCAATCCGAGCAGACCCAAAGCGGCTAGTACGATGCTGCTGGGCTCGGGGGTGGGGGTCAGTAAGAAGGCGTGGGTTTGTCCGCCAATCAACCCATCGCCGGTGATCTGGCCAACGTCGTTGATGCCGTATGCCTTACTCAGTACCCATTCCGCCGATGGAGCGATCAGTGAGTTTAAATCGGTCATCGTGCCGGCGCTGTACAAGAAGGCGTGATTGGGACCAAATGCTGTATCAAAGTAACCGACCACCTGTCCGCTGGTGTTGATGCCCAACGCATCGCTCAAAGTGCTGCCGAGTGGTGCGCCCAGGTCGTGCATCACTCCGCCGCTGTACAGGAAGGCGTGCTCGGCACCGCTAACCGTATAGACCTGGCCCACAACCTGTCCACTGTCGTTGATGGCACGGCCAAAGCTGAATGTACCGCCGAGCGAGCCCAAGTCGGTCATCGTGCCACTGCTGTACAAAAAGGCATGGACGACGGTATTTGCACTGGCGCTGCCCACAACTTGGCCGCTGGCGTTGATGCCCAATGCAGTGCTGTTGATTCCCCCGGGAAGCGTGCCAAGGTCGTGCATCACTCCGCCACTGTACAGGAAGGCGTGCGAGCCAGCGTTAAAAGTGTCAGCACCACCTACGATCTGGCCTGTGTCATTGATTCCATGGGCAGCGCTGGTCGGCCCGCCAAGCGTGCCCAGGTCGTGCATCACTCCGCCGCTGTACAGGAAGGCATCGCCGCCGATGCCGTTGGGGACAGTGCTGGATTCACCGACGATCTGGCCGCCCGCGTTGATGCCATAAGCGTAGCTGAAGCTATCGCCGGGGAGCGTGCCCAGGTCGTGCATCACTCCGCCGTTGTACAGGAAGGCGGTGGGGACATTTTGCCCCCCGTCATGGATCGAGATGCCCGCCACTTGGCCGCTGGCGTTGATGCCATACCCAAAGCTGTACGTGCCGCCGAACGTGCCCAAGTCGGTGACCGTGTAGGATGCTGCTGAGCAAAGCTTGGGCAGCGCAAGGGCTAGACTCAGTGCGCTGGCGGCAAGAAGTGTTGACCTCATTAGCGTCCCCTCGGTTTTATCAATGAATGCGTCATCGCGAGGCAGCCAGCGACTCCACTTATAGCCTGTAGCCGTATAGTCGTCCAGGTTTTAGCTTGGCCTTGTGAGCCAAGAATCTCGAATAAAAGCGGAGTTCGGCAAAGCGATGCGAAAATATCGCAACGCGGCCGGCATCTCTCAGGAAGCGCACGCGGACTTGGCCGGTATCCACCGCACCTACGTTGGGGACGTGGAGCGGGGCGAACGCAACATCAGCCTGCTCAATATGGTCCGACTGTCGTCGGCCCTGGGCATCCGGCTCAGCCAGGTCATCCAGGAAATGGAGCGCCATCTTGGGCGGTAACTCGGGGCTCACTTTGCACTAGGCCGGCCGGGTCTAAGCACAGCAAGAGGCGTATTCAGATTGCGCGCCAACCCGCACGTGGCCGCGGCGCTTCGAGTGCGGTAAGCGATCGTCGCCGCGTTGCAGTTCATGCGCGTTGCGTAGAGCTGCTTCTCAACGCCTTTGAGCAGCGCGACTCCGCTTCGATTCGGAGCCTAGACGCCCTGCCCACCGCCGACCGTTCGTGGCTGGTGACCCCGGACACCAGCCGACCAAATGGAGCGACACCTCCACCCGCTCCGCGCCTCAGGTCACGTCTGACAACAAGGAGGCATCCCGACGCGCGATTGCAGGGCTTAATACGCCTGTACGGGGAGTCTGTGAAGAATCGCTGGCTGCTTCGGCGAAATGGGTCATCTACGAAAGGTCTGATGCCGATACGGAGGTAGCCAAATTTGGCACGCGGACGCTTTGCGCTTCGTTGCTCAAAGCCTATCGCCGTGCGCGCGTATTGAAGCGCGCCGCCTAGTTTGGGTTTGCCATAACCGTCGCTTGCGGCGGTGTCGGTCGCGGTACGCGCTGGCGACCTTTCGGTCGTCTCGCTCACGGTGCGCCGTCACTCGCTTGCGGTGGTGTGAGATGAATTGCGCGCTGACGACTGGCCGGTCGTCCCGCTCGCGGTGCGTTCACGCTGGCGAATAGCCGGAATGCTTGCGTTCGGAGTACGGTTTTTAGTTTCCGCCATAACACCACGCATAGGAGAGGAGTACGCCATGAAGTCTACATCGGCAAACTAGCTGGAATCAGGTTACACCGAGTTAAAAACAGGTTTTTGTATTTCGCGGGGAAGGTGATTCGGAATGTTTCGATTACCCGCCCCGCATGGACACGCTTAAAAACACACATTTAGGAGAGAAATACAATGAAGGTTTTGGATTCGATCGAACAATTTCTGAAGGATCGTCGTGCCACGCACAACGGCCCGGACTTGTTGGACCGTTGGACGCCGGCGATGGAAACGCAGGTGAACGTGTCGGCCGAGGGCGGCACGGCTGTCGAAGGGATGCGCAACACTTGGACCGACGGCTCGGAAAAATGGTGGAACATCCGGGCGCCAAAAAATGCAAAGACGGAGCCCGAGTTCAACGACTACGAACTTCGCTGGTCGCTCGACAAGCATGTCGAGGCCATCGGATCGACTGGTTGGGATTGGGTCGCAAAGCGGAGCCGTTGGCTCGGTTTCGACTTCGACGCTATCACGGGGCATGCCGCTGGCGTTGGGATTACGGCTGACAAGCTGGAAGCCGTCAAACAAGCAGCCATCGCCGTGCCCTGGGTCGAATTGCGAAAGAGCACCGGGGGCGCCGGCCTGCATTTGTACGTTTACCTTGCCGGCGAAGTGGCAACGGCGAATCATACGGAGCATGCCGCGCTTGGCCGTGCCGTTTTGGGAATGCTGTCCACCGAAGCAGGCTTTGACTTTGCCTCGCAGATTGACGCTTGCGGTACCAATATGTGGGTTTGGCACCGGAAAATGAACTTGGACAACGAAGGGCTCAAGCTAATCAAAGCTGCCGAGCGAAATTTGACTGGAGCCGACCTGCCCAGTAACTGGCGCGACCATATCGACGTGGTGACGCGCAAGCGTTCCAAGGTGCGCGTGCGCGGGATTGGTGACGAGGCCAGCCTTGAAAGTCTCGCAGCGTCGCGGAACGCCGTGCCGTTGGATGCAAAGCACAAGGCGGTCATCGAACGGCTGGCCTCGCGCGGTTGGTCTACGATTTGGGTTCCCGATCATCACTTGTTGCAAGCGCATTCTGCGGGTTTTGCAGCGCTTGCGAACGACTCGGAAGCGTCTAGCCAACTCGGGCTGATCGGGGTCTTCCAGACGACCTCGAAAGGCAGCAATCCGGGTCAGCCGAACTGTTTTGCCTTCCCGCTGAGTGATGGTGCGTGGAAAGTCTATCGTTTTTCGCCGGGAGTCCACGAGGCTGAAACGTGGGAACAGGACGGCATCAATTGGACGACGTGCTATTTCAACCGAAAGTCGTCTCTAGAGGTCGCAGCCAAGTCGTTCGGTGGCGTCGAGCGACCGAAAAACGGCGGCTTCGCCTTCACGAGTGCTCAAACTGCTCTCGAAGTAGTGGAGTCGATGGGTGGCGAACCGATCGCGCTGGACAGCAAGATGCTTTTGCGAAACACGGTGCTCAAGCGTAACACGGACGGCCGTCTCGTGATCGAGGTTAAGCGCGACGACGGTGACACCGGAATGTCCGCTTGGGATGGAACCGCAAACGGCAAATGGATTAGGGTGCTGAACGTCGATACGGTCGCAAAGTCGGAGGATGAGATTACCTATGACGATATGGTCCGTGTGATTGTCTCTCCGGCGGGCGAACATGCTGGCTACATGGTTAAGTCGAGCGGGGGCAATTGGGACCGGCAATCGGCCGGTAATGCCAAGAAGGTACTACAGTACCGTGGATGCAATCCGACTCAGGCTGACTGCGCGATGGGCGAATTGGTCACGCATCGTTGGGTCCAAGTCGCGTTGCCGTTCCAGCCCGAATATCCGGGTGGTCGGCAGTGGAACCTTAATGCACCGCAGTTTAAGGTGCAGCCGGCTTCCATCGAAGATGACCAAGTTCCGCATCATCCGACGTGGGATTTGGTTCTTGGCCACATTGGGGCCGACTTGGACGAGCCAGTTGCCAAAAGCGACTGGTGCCAAAAGCACTCCATCAAGTCTGGTTCCGAGTGGTTGAAACACTGGATTGCAGCGGCCCTACGGTTTCCGTTTGAACCGACCCCTTACCTGTTTCTGCATGGACCGGAGGACAGCGGCAAGTCGATTCTTCACGAATCGCTCGCCCTACTGTTGACCAATGGCGTCACGACTGCGGACCGTGCGTTGACTCACCCGGAGAATCGCAACGGCGAATTGGCGGGAGCCGTCTTTGCGACTGTCGAGGAGCTCGACCTATCTAAGTCGTTAAGCGCCAGGGACCGGCTCAAAGAATGGGTCACGGCCCGTAGTCTTTCCATCCGTAAGATGCGAACGGATACGTTCCAACAACCCAACACGCTCCACTTTATTCAGTGCGCGAATAATCCCAACTATTGCCCGGTTTGGCCTGGCGATACGCGGATCGTGATGTGCCATGTTCCCAAGCCAGCAACGCCAATCGCCAAGGAAGACCTAGTGAAATTGCTGGTGGCAGAGGCGGCGCAATTCCTGGCAGCGATCATGCAGTTGCCCATGCCCGATCCGGCTGGCCGGATGCGCGTCGCTGTCTTGGATACGGCGGACAAGGTGGCTGCGGGCCATGCAAATGCTCCGGTCGCTCAGTTCATTGCGGAACGGTGCCGTCTGGAACTGTCCGCCAAAATCGCCAAGCGTGTCCTCTTTGGCGAATTCTCGTCGTGGTGTCAAGACAATAGTCGCAATGGACTGAGTGCGGGTGAATTTGGCAAGCAGCTTTTCGAGTTTACGGACCGGAAGGTTGAGGCCAAGGGAAAGATCGTGGACGCATCCGGCAAGCGAGTTGATGCCTACAGCGGCATTGAACTCGCAATCGCTGCCTGACGGGGCGGCGGGCTGTCGGGATGATTCTACCTATTGTAGGGATTTTGATTCTTGTGTTTGTGTCTTTAGTTTGAGAATTGAATCTAACTCACCCCGACAACTCCGACACTCCCCCAGTTACCTGCTCTCAGGCAATTGGCGTGGGTGTCGGAGACCTGTCGGGATGTCGAATCGGTGCCGATGGCACAAACGCGGGTCGTTCAATGCGAACCGATGCGACATAGTGCGACGAACGATCCTAGTTTTTGATTTCAATTAACGAAAGGAGTCTCACATGGTTGCGGCAATTGAACCTCTGTTGCTGAAGGCCCGGGACGCGGCGAAGGCGCTGGCCCTGTCGGAACGAACCCTCTGGACGATGACCAAGACTGGCCAGATTCCCCGCATCCAGCAAGGCCGGGCGAATGCGCCGGCCGCCCAGTTCATTTCGGACCAGTGCCGTTTGGACCCGGATAAGAAGGAAGATCGCCAAGAGCGTTCTATATGCGGCGTATGACACGTGGTGCCGGGACAACAATCAATTTGCCACTCGCACTTGTATGGAACCCAAACAATGCCGAAGCTGAAGAATCGCGCCCCGAGTTATCGCCGGCATAAGGCCACCGGGCAAGCTGTCGTCACCCTCCGTGGCCGTGACGTTTACCTGGGGAAGTACGACTGTGATGACAGCCGTGCCGAGTATACTCGCCTGCTGGGCGAATGGGCCGCGAGCGACGGTGCTCTCACCTCCCAGCATGATCTGACCGTGGTGGAACTAGCCGCCGACTTCATGCGGCACGCCGAGACATATTATCGCCGGCCGGACGGCTCGCCCACTAGCGAACGCGAGAGCTTCAAGCGGGTAGTTGGGCGCCTCATTGCAGTCTATGGTCGCACCCTAGTCAGCAAATTTGGCCCCCTGGCGCTCAGGGCCATCCGAGACAAGATGATCGCGGATGGGTTATGCCGCAACGTCATCAATCGCAACGTTAGCCGCATCCGCCACATTTTTAAGTGGGGTGTAGAAAACGAGCTTGTGCCACCCAGTGTCCTTCAGGGGTTGCAGGCTGTGGCTGGATTACGGGGTGGCCGCAGCGCTGCCCGTGAAACTCAACCAGTTAAGCCGATCGCCGACTACCTTGTTGACGCTGTATTGCCCCACGTGTCGCCCCAGGTGGCGGCCATGATCCAGCTGCAACGGCTCACGGGAATGCGTTCGGGCGAGGTGAACACCATGCGCGGCTGTGATATCAACATGATCGGCAAGGTATGGGTCTATACGCCCGAGCACCACAAGACCGCGTGTCATGGGCATAGTCGCCAAGTTTATGTGGGACCCCGTGCACAAGCGATTGTCCGGCCTTTCCTCAAGACCAACCTTGGGGCCTACCTGTTTAGTCCGGCCGACGCGGAAGCCGAGCGCAATGGTCGGCGGTTCGGTGCCATCAGCCCAAATCGAAAGAGCAAGGCGTACCCGAGCGAACTACGGGGCCGTAAGCAGCGACGGGCAAAGCGCAAGGGCCGCAAGCTCAGCAATAGGTACGATACCCGCGCCTACGCACGGGCCGTGACCTATGGGATTTGGAAGGCCAACAAGGCTCGCCTCGCCGAAGCCAAGGCTAACGGGATCGACTCGCACGAGGTTGCGCTGATCCCGCACTGGCACCCGCACCAGCTTCGCCACAACTGTGCTACGCAGATTCGTCGTGAGCATGGCCTTGAGTGCGCTCGAATATTGCTCGGCCATCGCAGCCCCCAGGTCACAGAAACGTACGCGGAGTTAGACGCCGCCAAGGCCATCGACGTAGCGGCCAAGGTCGGCTAACCGCTGAAATCAAATTGCGCCCCGTTTTCACGATATGGTTCTGGTTCAAGGCACCCCGCGGCCCATCACAAACGTCTTCGGAGTTTAGCCCATGATTGACATTGCGGACGAAAAGCTAGTCACTCTTGCTGAGGCCGCGAAGCTGCTGCCAGATTGTCCGTCTGCGGCCACTCTTTGGCGCTGGCGGACTAAGGGAGCGCGTGGTCGCCGATTGGAGAGCATTACACTGGGAGGAAAGGTTTACACGAGCGTCGAGGCGATCCAGCGATTCTGTCACCAACAGGGCGGCGCTACCGAAGAGCTGGTCGTTCGTAGTCCGCGTCAACGAGAGCGGGCAATCGCCGCCGCCGAAGCGGAACTTTGCATAGCCGCTTGACAGGCGCCGGTAGACTACCGGATTCGTGCGCTGCACTACTGCGAATCATCGAAGAAAGCTGCCAGCAAATGAGCGCGGTTGAAATGGTGGCGCAGTAGTGTAAAATCGCAGATCACACGGAGAATTTCGGGTTTTTCGGCCTGCTCTCGGACGCGATTTGGGAGCAGGGGGTCGGAGGTTCGAATCCTCTCGCCCCGACTTACGTTGAAATCTAAAAATGCGGCCGTGGCGCCGCACTTGCGTAGGGACGAGTGAGATTATGCGGCAACACGCAAAGGTCGCGAAAGCAGGGCTCCATGACGACCAAAGCATTCACCGCCGTTGTTCAACGAGAAGACTCTGGGTGGTCCGCTCTTTGTCCGGAACTCGACGTGGCTAGCCAGGGTAGCACTGCCGAAGAGGCGAAAGCCAACCTCCGCGAGGCCATTGAGTTATTTCTGGAGTCGGCGAGCACCGAGGAAGTTCAGCAGCGACTGAAGGCCGAGGTTTTTCTGAGCCAAATCGAGGTGACGGTTGGCTAAGCTGCGAACGCTGAGCGGCGAGGAGGTCGTCAAGATTCTTGCTGCCCACGGATTCGCGCAGGTCCGACAACGCGGCAGTCCCATTTCCATGCAGCGTCGCGACGCTACAACGACAATCACCGTGATCGTTCCCGCTCATCGTGAACTCCAAGTCGGAACGCTCCGCTCAATCATTCGCCAAAGCCGACTACCGCGAGACCTCTTTGAATCCAAATGACGTCCGAATGGTTTCAAGTCTTGGCACAGTCCGGCTAGCGCGGATGCTTTGTGAGCAGACAGCTGGTCGCCCCGAAGTGCCGCGGCCTTCCACTGGAAAATGAAATGTCCCTGTGTTGTCCCATCCGGATGGTCATGGCAATGACCGAACGAATCGTGCCGCCTTGGCGACAAACTCTGGATCAACCGAACGGGGCGGACTGCGTTTGGCCTGCTGGTCCATGTGTTATGAGAGTCTCTAGCGCCCTATTGGGCAAGGAGATTCTCGATGAAACGGAAGCGACACAATTCCGAGCAGATTGTCAAGAAGCTGCGTGACGCCGACGCGATGCTTGCGTCGGGCAAGACGATTGGCCAGGTGTGCCAGGCCTTGGAGGTCAGCGAGTCAACTTTCGATCGCTGGCGGAACCAGTACGGCGGCTTCGGTTTGGGAAAGCGCATCCGCAAAAAGCCACCAAATCCGCTGTTTACGCCGAAAACGGATATCTTTCGACGAGCAAACCGCTCTTTCCTGCATTGGCTTCGTAAAACGCTTGACAACGGCCGGCGGGATGGTTAAAGTCGAGCTTAATTGCCGGCTGTGCCGTTGCTGCACAATCCGGCCTCTAACCTGACTGGGTCATTTGCTAGTGAACGGAAAACTGAGAGCCTCTTAAGGTCGCCCTTAGGCTCCGACGTTCCTTCGACCCGCTCCGAGTGCACTTCTCACGGTCGTTTTTTCGCCGTGAATTTCGCTCTGGGCCCCCCTGCTCTTTGGGCAACGTCCCCTCGGGCTCTCACCATTCGGTTTCGATTTGCTCACCGCGGCTTCGTCGTGCGCGCTATTGCGCCCGAAAAGGCGGCCTCGCGCCGCCTGAAATCCGCGATAGCTGTCGATTTTCCACACAACTGACGCGCCCAGCCGGACCGCTGGGCCGATTCTTCACGCTGCAAAGTCGGGATCGCGCTGCGCGGTGACTGCCAGTGGATTTCCAACGAGCCCAAACCAGAAGAAACGATATGCGAACTCAAAAACTAGTCCTTCTTGCCGCCCTCGCAATCCTCGCATCGAGCGCGTTGCTTGCCCGGCCGGCGCTGGCCGACGTCGAGCCCTGGCACAATCCCGATTTGGCTCTCGACGTCGACGACAACACGCTGGTTCAGCCGCGCGACGCATTGTTGATCATCAATCGCCTCACGCGGCCGATTACGGCCGAGCCGGCCACCAGTTCTCCGCCGCCGGTCGATTTGTCGACGGTCTTCTATTGGGACACCACCAACGACGGCGACGTGAGCGCGCGCGACGCCTTGATCGTGATCAATCGACTGATCGCCACGACCGCGGTCGTGCCCGAGCCAGGTTCGATCGCCTTGGCCGGAATGGGTTTGACCGTGCTAGCCGGCTGCGCCTGGCGTCAACGACGTCGACGGGCAACCGAGCTGGGCTTTGCGTCGCACCAGTAGGCGCACCCGTAGGTATTGTGCGACGATTCGCCCAAACTGCTGACCAGTCCCACCCGCACCCCGCCCCAAATCCGCTTTCGGCTCGGCGGATACCCTGATAAAATCGGCGGTTTCACTGCCGGCTTTGCTCGACTCCTCAGGCTCCCCCGTGTTTCGCGAAATCCCATTTACGCCGCAACCTGCGCATCAGCGGCCGGCCAGCGGCCGGCCCCTTCCGCTGCCACTGTTGATCACGGGGGTGGCTGGAGTCGCTGGCTATAACGCGCTGGCCTATTTTCAGGCCCGATATCCAGGCCAGGTGGTCGGCATTCGCCAGCGCGACAACTGGCGGCTCGGCGGGCCCGGCGTGGTGGCCTGCAATGCCGAGGATCGCCAGGGCCTGGCCGAGTTGTTCGACGAGCACCGCTTTGCGGCCATACTCGATTGCGCCGGCAACTGCGCGCTGAAGTCGTGTGAGCTCGATCCGGCGATGGCCTGGCGGATCAACGTCGACGGGGTCCGCAACCTGGTAAGCCTCGCCGTCGAGCGAAAGGTTCGCGTCGTACACTTGTCGATCGACCTGGTGTTTTCCGGCGCTGGCGGCGGCAACCACGTCGAAGACGACGCGACCGATCCGGTGACCGTGTACGGCAAGACGATGGTGGCGGCCGAGCAACTGATCGTCGAGTCGATGCCGAGCGCCTGCATTTTGCGGATTTCGCTGCCGATGGGCGTCAGCTTCAACGGCCACGCCGGCGCAATCGACTGGATTCAATCGCGATTCAAAAAATCGAAGCCCGCCACGCTCTATTTCGACGAAGTCCGCACGCCCACCTACACCGACTGCTTGAGCCCGTTGTGCGAAACGGTGATTGCCGGCGACCTTGCCGGATTGTATCACGCCGGTGGGCCGCGCCCGTTGAGCTTGTACAACATCGCCCAGACGATCAATCGCGTCGGCGGCTACGACCCGCGCCATCTGATCGGCTGCCCGCGCCGCGCCGCCGGACCGATTCCGCCCCGCGCAGGCAACGTGTCGATGGATTCGACCAAGCTCGCCAGCGCCCTGGGCTATCAGCCGTTTCACGGTTGGCCCTACGACGAGTCGCTGGTGCCGACGCATCCCGAATGGCACTTCGAGCGTTCGACCGACGAGCCGGGCAGCGCGGCATGGCTGGCCGAGGTGCTGTATCGCAACCCGCTACGTGCCTGTGACGTCGCGCGTTGATCTTGTACAGCTGCCGGGGTTGTGATAGCAAGCCGCATGCCGCGGCGCGGCATTTGACGGCGAATCCGCTCGCGCGATCATTTTCCACGGATGGATAACTGCCGATGCGTGGCGAGCCCCCGGAAAACTTGGTGAGTCTGTTGGCGCGATTGAAAATCGCCACGGCCGCGCAAGTGCAAGCCGTGGCCCCGCGCGCCCGGCGATTGGCGGGCGATCTGCCCGACTTCGAATCGGTGTGGGTCGACGCGCTGGCGCAGGCCCGCGTGCTGACCCCGATGCAGGCCGCGGAGATCAACGCGGGCCGAGGCGACTCGCTGCTGTGCGGCCCGTACGTGATTTCGCAGCGATTGAGCTCGCCCCATTACGCCGCCTGCTTTGCGGCCCGCCACGTCGAAAGCGGCCGCCTCGCGCGGCTATACCTGGTTCCTCGGCCGCAAGTCGCGCCGGCCGCCGCGGCCCGATCGCTGCTGCAACTCGTCGAGCAGCTGGCGCCATTACGCGGGCCGACCGCTTGCGCGATCGATGACGCGGGCATACGAGGCGATGGCGTGTGGGCGGCGTGCTCCGCGATCGAGGGCACGACCGCCGCCGACTGGGTCGCCGAAAACGGACGCTATCCGCCGCAAGCCGTCTTGCAAATTGCCCGCGAAATGCTGGTCCGCCTGGCCGATCTGGCGAGGCTCGGCGTGGCGCACGGCGACGTTTCGGCGGCGGGGCTGGTGGTGCAATCCTCGGGGCACGTGTCGTTGCCGATGCCCGCTCTGCGCGGCGTGGTGCGTCCGTCCGAGGGCTACAGCTTCAACGATTTGCCGCCCGAGGCGTATGATTACCTGGCTCCCGAGCGAATCGCCGACGGTCGGGGACCCACGATTGCCAGCGACGTGTATGCCTGCGGCTGCCTGTGGTGGCATTTGTTGGCGGGCCGTCCGCCGTTTTCGGGCGGAAACAGCCTTGCACGGCTGAAATCGGCGCATGCGGCGAAAGTGGTCGACGTACGACAACTTGCGCCCGACGTTCCCGATGTGCTGGCCCGCGCGATCGAGATCTGCCTGGCTCGCGAGCCGAGCGATCGTCCGCAATCGTTTGACCCGCTGCAGCATTTGTTGGGCCCCGCGACGCGCGGCGGCTGCGCGAAGTTGGCGGAATGTCTGCGACACCAGCCACGGCTATGGCAGGCGTCGCGCAGTGCGCGATCTCGACGGAAATCGATGCCCAAAACCACGCTTCTAGCGGCCGGCGCGGCCACGGTCGCATGTTTGTGCTTAGTCGCGCTGTGGCCAGCCTGGCGCGACAGCCACGCGCCACGGACCCGTTCGACGGTGGCCGCAAAAGCCAACCCGACACGGCGCGCCGGCATCTCGTCATCGAGCGTGCCGCCGAGCGCCGACGGCCAACACTCCGATCGCGATACCGCGCGAGTTGACCGACAGGTGACGCCGGTCGCCGCGATCGAGCCAGTCGCCGGCACGGCGCCCGCCGATCTGGTCCTGCCGGGCGATCAAGAATTGAATGGCAGTCAACTCGCATTCAAAGCGGGCCAACGCGTGCGGGGCCAAGCCGGCAAACGACCGCTGGTGATCGTCTCAGGCCGGGGCCTGGCGATCGACTGCGACAACGTGTGCTTCGAGGGCGTCGACTTCGTATGGGAAGCGGCGGCCGGCGACGGTGGCACGCCGATCCGTCCGTCGGCGATGTTCGTCGTCGAGGCTCAATCACTCGAATTGCGCGGCTGCTCGTTTTCGAGTCGCTCGGAGGTTGCGCCGATCGCCATCGCCTGGACCCGAACTGCCGATGTGGCCGCCGGATCGAGCGGCGAATTGACGGCAATCGACTGTGTGTTCCATGGTGTCGAGGCAATCGTCGACTGGCAGGCCGCGGGAGGCTTGACCGTCGAGCTGGATAATTCGCTATGCGTGGCCTCGGGGCCAATCCTGCGGCTGCATCGCTGTCCGAAGACCGACGAAGCGGTCGCGATCTCGCTGGACCGCACGACGACTCGCGGCGACAGCGCCGTGTTGGAATGCCGCTACGCCCGGCTCGAAATCCAGCCCGGGCCGATCACGATCGCGGCCACTGACAGCGCCTTGGACACCAATCCGCACGGCGGGCTGCTGATCTTTGCCGGGATGCAGCGACCGGATGGTTTTCTGAAGGCCATCACCTGGACCGGGCAGGGGTCGCTGGTGACGCCCGAAACGGCTTTGGCGCTGTGGCGCAGCCGGGCCGACCATGAGCAAGTGCTGGCCGAGGAAGAATTGGAAGTGGCGGGCCTAGTGCGTAGCCAGGTGGAATTTGCCGGTCGTGCCGACGGTCCGCCATCGGCTTCCCGAATCACTCGCTGGCAAGTTCCGCTACGATCGGCCGATCCGCCGGGTGCCAATGCGAATTCGCTGAATTTGCCCAGGCAGTAGCGCGACGGGGCATTTGACAGCTCTTGAATTCGGCGTAGTTTTTCTATGGCCGCCCATACCGCTACCCGTCCAATTACGGTGGCCCGATTCCTTCAGTTCGACACCCTTGAATTCTCGGGGAAGATCGTATGTACCGTCGCCTCTGCCAATTTTTGCGCGGGGATGATGCAGCCACTGCGGTCGAATATGCCGTCATGTTAGCGCTGATATTGCTCGTGGTCTTTGCCGCCGTCATCGCGCTTGGTCAGGGCGCGAATCAGTCATGGACCAACAGTGGTAACAAGCTGGATGCGGTTAACTTCGGCTCGTAAAGTGCCGGCTAAAAATAGATCGCGGCCTGGATGCGCAATCACCGGCCACGCCGGCTGCCGTTGTCTCGTGTGGCGTCCGCTCAGGAGGCAGTCCTGACGCGGTCGTAATACAGCAAACCGACCAGCGTTTTGGCGTCTTGAATAGTCCCATCGAGCGCCATTTCCATCGCGTCTGCCCAGGGCACGACCAGCGACTCGATGTTCTCGCCCGGTTCGAGCGCCCTTTCGCCCGGTTCGAGTCCCCGCGCCACAAACAGGTGCATCCGTTCGTTAAGAATTCCGGGTGACATGAAAAACTCGCACAACTTTTCCACGGTTGCAGCGCGATAGCCCGTCTCCTCGATCAGTTCTCGCTCCGCAGTGACCGCTGGATCCTCGCCCGGTTCGAGCGTTCCGGCGGGCAACTCGACCAGCGTTTGGCCGACGGCAATTCGGTAGTTGCGAATCAAGCATACGCGGCCGTCGTCGAGCAGCGGCAGAATCGTGACAGCACCCGGATGTTGCACCGTCTCGCGGACGTGCAACTTCCCGTCGGGCCCCGGCTCGGTCTGCCGAATCACGCGAAAACGACGTGTGACGAGCAATTCCTCGGGCAGTTTCGCCATGGCGCGCGGCCTTTCGAATCGTTGCTTCACGGAAGGTTCGTTGTTAAGATAGCGACGGCGGCAAATTTCCCCAAGCCGCGAAACCAGAAACGTCGCATCGGCTTCGAACCATGAGCGATTCCGCGACTTGGAGTTTTCAACTTGGTAGGTTGCGCGGCGTGCCGATCCGCGTGCATGCGCTGTTTGTCTTGGTCGCGGTGTTCGCGTTGCACCTGGCGACCAGCCCGCCGGGTCAGGAGGCCGCCGGATATGGCGTGCTTGCCGTGGCCATTCTGTTCGCCAGCGTGCTGGCCCACGAATGGGGCCACGCTTTTGCGGCATCCCGCGTCGGAGGCAACTGCGAACCGATTGTCATCGGCCCGTTGGGGGGATTGAGTAACCTCGAAGTTCCGCGCGAGCCGCAGGCAGAACTGATCACAATCCTGGCCGGTCCGCTGGTTAACCTGGCCGTCGTGCTCGTGACGTTTCCGCTGCTACTGGCGGCACAAGAGAGCGTGCCGTCGCTGGCCAATCCGCTGGCGCCGGCCGGTTTGATTCAGGGCGGCGCGTGGCTTGTTGCGCTGAAACTAACGTTCTGGATCAACTGGATTTTGGTCGTGGTCAATCTGCTGCCCGCGTTCCCCTTCGACGGCGCCCGCATTTTGCGAGCCTTGCTGTGGCCCGCGCTGGATTATCGCGGGGCTTCGCTGGTGGCCGTCCGAGCATCAAAGCTGACGGCCCTGGGCGTGTGCCTGCTGGCATGGCTGATCGGCAACGTGCAGTCGGCCGACGTGCTACCCAGTTGGGTGCCGCTGGTGCTGATCGCGGTGTGGATGTACTTCAGCGCGACGCACGAGGCGTCGCGGATCGAAGAGACCGATTGGGACGAAGAGCTGCTAACGTACGATTTTTCGCAAGGTTATACCAGCTTGGAACGGACCATGGAACCGCCGCGGCGTCCGCGCGGTTCGGTGCGTCGCTGGCTGCAAAACCGGCGCGAGCTGCGCCGCCGGCGCCGCCAGTCGCAGGAACAGGAGGAAGAGCGGCAAGTCGACGAAATCCTGCTCAGACTGCACGAAGCCGGCATGAACGGCCTGTCGTCCAAGGAGCGGGCCCTGCTGAACCGCGTCAGCGCCCGTTATCGCAATCGACAGCGCAGCTGAAAAACTCGCCACCTCGCAAACCTCCCAAATCGTCAAGCGCGGTCCCAGTCCGGAACCTGCGGTATTTGCTCGCGCCCAGCTCGATGTGACGTTGCCGCCGCGTGTCGCATTCCAATCCGCCCAATCGCTCGTTCGTTTCGGTATGACCGCCACAATCGCGCCACGCGTGCCCGCGTGGGCAAGCCCGCACGGCGGAATTGTGCTCAACCGCACCGATTTCGTCGGGGAGAAGAGCAGGAATGGCGTAAGTTTTAGTGGAGGCAGGGAGTTACCAGTTCTCAGGGCAGCGTCTGGTATGTGCGCCAACGTGTTGACTAGCGATCGACAAGAAACAAGGGAGACGCCCGATGATCGGGAAACCTCCCTCAGATCGTCCGCGCAAGCCGAGTCGTTGGCCGAGCTCCGCGAGTGGTTTGGCGTCGAATTTGGCTTGTTCGACGGCAACACGGGCGAAATGTTGCACTGCGCCGCCGATCGCACGGCGCGCGACTGGAGCGCTTGCGGCCAACTCTGCCGCGTTGTGGCCGAGCGTGGTCAGGCTGAGTTCATCGAAGATGACGAACCGCTGCTGGTTCTCGCCATTCCGCTGCATGGCGCGCGCAACCGCATCGTGGCCGTTGCAACGTTCGTTACCGGCGATTCGATTTCGGGGCAACAACAATTGTCCGTAGCGGCGAGGCTGGGGCTGTCGCGACAAGACGCCGCCAATTGGCTCGACAAGCAGGCTCGCTGGATGCCTAAGGTGCTGCTGTCGATGGCCCAATTGGTCGCCGACCGCCTTGCCTCCGAGCAGCGCATGGCGACGCTGGAAGAGGAAATCCGCAACGTCTCCCTGCAACTCTCAATCACCTACGAAGAAATCAGCCTGCTGCATCGGCTGACCCAAAACCTTAAGCTTTCAAGCAACGACGAGGAGCTGGGACAACTGGCGCTGGAATGGCTAGCCGACGTGTTGCCGGTCGATTCGCTGGCGCTGCTGCTGACGCCCACCAGTCGATCGGGAGCCATTAATCGCGACGCTCGTAGCGAGCCGGTCCTGCTCAGCTACGGAGCGTGTCCCATCACGTGCGACGACGTCACGCGGATGGTCGAGCATCTCCGACTGAAGCCCGGCGGGCGGCCGCAAATCGTCAACCGATCGTCGACGCTCGACAACTCGTGGCAGTGGCCGGGCGTGCGCGAGTTGATCATTGTCTCGCTCTGCGAAGGCGAAAACTGCTTTGGCTGGTTGGTCGCTTGCAATCACACGCAGGGGGGCCAGTTCGGCTCCGTCGAAGCCAGCCTGCTCGGCTCAGTCGGCGTTATTCTTGGCATTCACAGCGGCAATGCCGAGCTGTATCGCCAGCATCGCGAGTTTTTCGCTGGCGTCGTGCGGGCGCTGACTTCGGCCATCGACGCCAAAGACCCCTACACCTGCGGTCATAGCGATCGCGTGGCGCGCGTCTCGCAGCGATTGGCCGAAGAAATGGGCTGCGACCGCAAGCAAGTCGACACGATTTACCTCTCGGGCTTGCTGCACGACGTGGGCAAGATCGGCATCGACGACAACGTGCTCCGCAAGCCCGGCAAACTCACCGA
Source organism: uncultured Planctomycetia bacterium (assembly GCA_963801675.1). Taxonomy (GTDB): domain Bacteria; phylum Planctomycetota; class Planctomycetia; order Pirellulales; family PALSA-1355; genus PALSA-1355. The sequence goes on along the minus strand of CAWDFN010000001.1, from coordinate 2,703,704 downwards.
GGCCGAATTCGAGCACATCAAAACCCACAGCGAAATCGGCTACAAAATCCTGGTCGACATTCAAGCAACTCGACGAAGTATTGCCGGTCGTGCTGCACCACCACGAACAGTGGGACGGCAAGGGCTATCCTCACGGCCTGGCCGGAGAAGCCATCCCGCTATTGGCACGTATCGTGGCCGTGGCCGACTCGTTCGACGCGATGGGGAGCGATCGACCGTATCGCCAAGGAATGGACGATGAAAGACTCGACACGATCCTGCGCGACGGAGCGGGCCAACAGTGGGACGCGTCCGTGGTCAAAGCCTTCTTCGCCGCGCGCGATGAAATTCGCAACATCGCCCACAAGCCGGTGAAGAACCTCACGCTCGATTTGCACGACTAGCACCGCGGACCGCTTACTCGGCGTTACGCGTTACTTGCTTGTGTCGAACTGGCTGGCGAACATCGTCTTCAGCGATTGAACGCCCAAACGCATGGCCGACACATCGCTGCCGAAGGTGATCATGCGGCATCCCTTTTCCGCGCAGCGATCGGCGTAAGTCGGACTCGCCGGCACGATGCCCCAGGCCTTGCCGTGGCGCCGGCAGGCCGCGGCGACGCGATCGATGGCGGCCCACACTTTTTCGTGTTCGAATTGTCCCAGCACGCCCAGCGACTGCGAAAGGTCGGCCGGACCGACGAATAACAAATCGACCCCGTCGATGGCCGCGATCGCATCGGCCTCCTCGAGCGCACCCAAGGTTTCGATCTGGATAGCCACAAAGTGGTCGCGGTTGGCTTCGCCGGTGAACTCGGCGGGCGTCTTGTGCGTGAAGTGAGCGTCGGCGCCTTGCGTGTTGACGCCGCGCACGCCGCGCGGTGCGAATTTGGCCCAGGTGACGAACTTTTCAGCCTCCGCGGCCGAGGCAACCTGCGCCGCCATGACCCCGTCGACCCCCGACTCGTAGGCTTGCGTCACGGTGGCATAGCTGGTCACCGGCATCCGCACGAAGCTGCCCAAGCCGCAAGAGCGGCCGACCAGGGCCGCCATCGTGATCTGATCGGTCGAAATGCCAGCATGCTCGGCGTCGAGCCAAAACCCGTCGTAGCCGCCGGCCAGCCCAAACAGCTGAATCGAAATCGGGTGGACTAACCGGCCTGCGCAAAACACGCGTATCAGCCTATCCGCCGCCAGTAAATCTTTGAAAAATCCAGCCATGGGCACTCTCCAGCAACGTCACGGGCGAACGGTAAATGTCTCAAACACTAGACGTTAGAGCCTCGCCATCCGGCCGTCAAGCAGCCGGAATTGCCGCCGTCCAACCGCGCGCCGTGCCCCCTTTTTCCGCGATTTCTAAAAAACCAGATTCCGCCGTGAACCTGCCGGCCGATACGGTGTCTAAAGGGACGACTGCCGGCGTTTTTGTCGAAGGGGGACCAATCTTCGCTTGACGGCCGGCCGTCAGCATGACAGTGTTACAGTGCGCGGCGGGCTTTGTCCGCCGCCAAAACCTGTTTTTGGGTAGTTCAGTTTTCTTTCCAACCGCGCGCAGCGCCGGGAGCATCCCATGCGTACGAACCTCAACACCGTCGTCACGAATCGCAACGTCTTTGGTTTCGGCCAAGACCGCGTCGTGTCGTCGCTGAATGACGGGTCGTGCGCGTAGCGCTGCGCAGCATCTTGCCAGTTGGCACGCCAGCAAACGTGCCCGCCATGATTACCGCGCATTTTTGTGCCGCGGTACGGCGGGCATGGCCGGCGCGGTCCTGAAGGCCAAGCATATGTGCTTGGCCATTACGGGGCCGCAAGGGCAGCCGGTGCGACGCACGTCGCCCGCGCTCGTCACAGGCTGAAGCGAACGGTCATCCGTTTCAACTTCAGAAACCTTGACGAACCCGTAATGCCGGCCGAGGAAGCGGTCTAGACCTTTGGTTTAGCCGCAGTTTGTCCTCGGGCCGTTTGCCGCCACGCAACGCGTGCTCCAATTTGCTTTTTCCCGGGGAGAGATACTATGGAACTTCAGGAAGCAACCATCGAACCGACCGAAACCAGCCTCGTGCTGGCTGCGCAGCAGGGCGACCGCGACGCGTTCGGCCAGCTTGCCCAGCGGTACGAGCGGGCCGTCTATGGCACCGCGCTGCGGCGATTGGGCAACCACGCCGAAGCGCAAGAAGTGTGCCAGGAGGTGCTGGTCCGCGCGATGCAGAAAATCTCGCAGCTCCGCGAGCCTGAAGCCTTTGGATCCTGGTTGCAGGCCGTGACCAATCGGATGGCGATCAACCGGGCCGTGCGCAAGCGGTCGGCCATCGCTACCGAGCCCGACACGCTGGCCGCGACCTGCGTCGACGCCGAAACCCCGTTGAACACCGCGCTGGCGCGAGAGCGGCAGTCGCAGGTGCGGGCCGGGCTGGGCCGCTTGGGCGAGTTGGACCGCGAAACGCTCGTGGCGTTCTACGTCGAGGGACAGTCGCTCATCGAAATGAGCGAGGGTTTCCGCTCGCCGGTCGGCACGATCAAGCGGCGGCTGCACGTCGCCCGCAAGCGGCTGGCCAAGGAGTTGGAAGAGCTGGTGGCAGTCTGACATCCGCGCCGGGCGGCTCCCCAGGCCGGATGTTGGATGCTTCCCTGCGTTCACGACTCTCGCGTAGATTTTGCCGGCGGTATTCGTATCCAGGCCCCCTTGGCCAACAACAGCCAGCCGACGATCCACGCCAACCCTCCAACGGGGACTACGTGCACGAAGAACTTGATGCCGGTGCCAAGCCAGGCGAACAGGCCGCCCGAGAAGAGTCCAATGCCCAACAGGAAGGCGACGCCCGCGGCCCATAGCCAGCGGGAGTCGCCGCGGCCGGCCACGACACCCACCAGCACCAGCGCCACGGCGTGATAGAACTGGTAGCGGACCGCGATTTCGTAAGTTTGCAGATCGGTCTCGGGCAGCTTCAACGTTTCCTTGAGATAATGCGTGCCAACCGCCCCGGCTGCTACAGCCGCGCCGGCCAGCAACGCTCCGCAAGCGATCCAGATTCGGCCGTTCATGCGCGAGTCCCCCTGCAACCGTGAACGCGAGTCACGAACGATTGTAGTGGCTCTGCGCAAGACTGTCAGGAGCGTCGTCGCGGGAGCCGCTGCGAAACATCCAAACAAAGCGCCCGCTCGGAGAGAGGCTCCGGCGGGCGTTTTCTTTTCGCTGAAATTGGAACTTCCGGTCGATCACGGGGAGGAGCTTAGGCCGCAGGCGCTCTTCTTCCTCTTCCTGGATGATGATCCGCGGCGTGACCATCATCATCAGGCTTTGCGTTTCGCGGCCGATGCCGACGTTCTTGAACAGACGATTGATGTACGGCAGCTTGCTCAGGATCGGCACGCCGAACTCGTTGCGGCCTTCGCTCAACCGCTTGATGCCGCCCAACAGCACCGTGCCGCCGTCGGGCACGCTGACGGTCGTGGTCACCGACACGACCGAGAAGGTCGGCAACTGCACGGTGATGCCATCGCTGGTCGTGGTCGTGTTGTCCGAATTAGCCGTCGAGTCGCCGCCGATCCCGCCGCGCTCTTCGAATTGCTGGTATTGTCGGTCGTGGTCCTTGAGCCGGTGAACGTGAATTCCTTCACGTCGCCGATCTGGCTGAAGAACGGCACGACCGTCAATCGCACGAATCGCCGGTCGTTGGAGACCACGGCCTGCACGGTCAGCGAGGTGCCTTCGGAGAGCACCATGATCACCGGCTGATGGGCCGCGGCGAAGTCGCCCACCACCGGAATCACGCTGATCACGAACGGCGTCTGCGTCGTGTCGGACACGGAGGCCTGCTGGCCGTTGAACAGCGTGACCTTCGGCGCCTGCAGCACGTTGCTGCGGCGGTCGCCCTGCGAGGCGTTGATCAGGAAGTAGGCTTCGATGTCGCTGAGAATCGCGAAGCCGAAGCTTGCGACGTTGGCCGGCTGGCCGAACTGCGGCGCCGCCAGAGTGAAGCTGGTCTGGCGGAAAGGAATGTCTAAGTTGGACGTGAAGTTGGGAAAGTTATCCACCGGCGGCAGCAAGCCGACGATTTCTTTCTTGTTGCCAGGGCCGTTGGGATCCTGCGGAACGTTGGCGTTGACGATGTTCGACCTGGAAGTCGACGCCGATCTGCTCGAAGAAGTTGTCGTTGAGCGTGATGAATCGGACTTCGATCGTAACTTGCAGATCCTGGTTGCGCCGCAACTGCTCGAGCAGGTCGACGATTTCCTCGTGTACCTCCTGGGTCTGGCTGATCACAAGGCTCAAGTTGTTGGGGAAATGGGAGATCGAACCGGGGCCGCCCACTTCGTCCCAGGTCTGCGGTTTGACGGTCGTGGTGATCAGGTCGATAAGTGTGTCGAAGTCGGCCTGGTTGCCGCCGCCCACGCCGCCGGGGCCCATCGGCATGGCGGGGTTGCCGGCCATGGCGGGCCGCGAGCCGCCCGGCATCAGTTGATTGATTTGCGCCAGCACGTTGGGATGCACCACGCCCGTGGCCTGCGCACCGTCGTGGCTGGCCAGATAGCCGGTGCCGGGGCCACCCATGGTCGCCGCCGCTCAGCGAATACGCATCGCTGAGCGCGCCAGCCAGCCCGATGCGACCGTTCGGTGCGAAGTTCGGAATTGGAATCACCAGGTCGGCCACGTTGTACGTCTGTGGAAAAACCTCGCCGTCGCGCAACTGCTCGCTGGTGATCTTGAGCACTTCATCCCTGATCACGTAGCTCAAGTGCTTCGGCTCGAGAATCAAATTCAGGGCGCTTTTGAGCGAGATTTCTGTCGTCAGGTCGATCGTCACCGGCGTGTCGCTGGAAACGCCCTCTTCTTCCAACCCCTTTTCATCCAAGTGCAAGTTGACCGACGCCAGTTTGGCCAATTGATCGAGCACTTCGCTCAAAGGTCGATTGCGGAACTTGAGCGAGACCGGTGTCTTCAGCTTGCGCTCGATATCCAGCTCGCGCTCCGTCTTGCGGCCGCGACGTTCAGCCGTCAATTTCTGCCGGCTCCTAGTCAACTCGCTCCATTCCTTGGCGTCGCGGCAACCGGATCGGGTCGCGATCGTCAAAGGGGATTGCCGCCTGCTCGACGCTGTCGAACGTATCCCACGCGGCCTTTTCCTTGTCGTCTTTCAGGTTCTCGTTCCGCCGAGTTCGACTTGCGAGTCGGCTTTGCCAGAGCAGCTGCTTGACCAGGGCATTCTCGGGATCGAGCTCGCGGGCCCGTTTGGCCAGTACCTCGGCCTCCTGCCAGCGATCCTGTTCCATCAGTTTGTTGAAATCGTCCACAAGTCGGGCCAGTTTTTCGTCGACTTCAATCTTCGCCTCGCGGCGCCGATCGATGTCCTTGAGCACGTCCTTGTTAGCGGCATCCAACTCGATTTGGGATCGATTTTCGCTGATATACTTGTCCAACTCGCTGATGCTGCGATCGACCCGACGCAACAACTGGGTCCGAGCCTGCGGATCCAGTCCCGCGGATTCCACATTGGCGCGTGCCTCTTTCAGCAAGTTCATGGCCCTCTTGGGGTCCTTCTCGCGAATCTTTCCGGAGGCGATCTGCTTCTGGGCCACGTCGGCAGAAACCTGCTTGGCCAGCAGTTGTTGTCTTGCACTGGCGCCGTCGATCAGCGATTCAGGCTTTACGCCAGGGCGCCCAGGGATCGGCGCGGAGCGTAGTTGTAAATGGTCCTGCAAGCGTTGGGTAGCGGCAGCGTCCAACTGCTCGCGTAGATTGTAGGCCTCGCGGAAGTAGTCGGCGGCCTTTTGCGTGTCGCGCTCCTGAAGTGCCTCTTCGCCCAGGCGCAACAGATCGATGGCGCTCGTCCCGCTCTCGGAAATCGGTCGGGGCTCCTCGTTCGGGGACGGTAGGCGCTCGACGGGCTCCTCGGGCCCGCGTGCCGCCGCGGCTTCCTGCAATTCGGTCGCGGGCGGGCTGTCATCTTCCGGCGCCGGCGGGCCTTCGTCCGTGCCAGCCGTCGCGTCGCGCATCGTCTCTTCGTCGGACTCGAAGGAGGCTTGCGTCGTTGGGTAGGGAGCGACGGCTCGCGGGCGGGCGGCCGCGGACGCCTTATCCTGCGATCGATCCCCGGCCGCGGCGATATTTCCTCGGGCCGGCGCGCCTTCGCCACGCGTTTCCTGTCGGCGCGCTGCGGCAATTTTTTCCAGCACGGCGTCCGGCTTGGCTTCGAACGGTCCGTAGTTGACACGCAACGCCTTCACGCTCTGCGCCAGTCGCTCGGCTTCGTCGTAATCTTTCCAGCGCGACAATTGCTGGGCCTGGTCCATCAGCAGGTCCGCCAATTGATGCCGCGCCGCTTCGCTGTCTTGTTTCGAGTTCAAGATCTCCATGACCTGCCGATAGTTGGCGATCGCCGCCTCGATTTTTTCGGGTTTGTCGTCGTGATAGCCGTAGTCGACGCCCAACTGTTTGGCCGCTTCGACAGCGGCCAACGCGCGGCGCACGTCGCCCACCGCCAACGCTCGCCGCGCCGAAAGCAGCTGCGAGTCGCTTTGCCGGCGCAGTTCAGAGCCACCCGCGGCGATCGGGCTCTCGCGCTTCGGACCCGGAACGCGAGTAACGAGGTCCGCGTCCTCATCCGGCGAGGTCATCGGCCGCTGCGCACCAGGCAACTCGGGGACGCGTCCCTCGCTCTGCGGCAGCACTAGCGGCTCCTCGGTTCTTGGATCAAGCGAGGCCGTCGGCACTTTCGGCGGCGTGACGTCACTCGACCGTTGTTGGGCACGCGGCGCGGCACTCTCGGCCTGGTCCGCGGGCGCCTCGGGAATAAATTTTTGGCTGGGACGTTGCAATGCCTGCCGCTTGCCGCCACGTTTTGCGGCGCTCCATTCGGCGCAGCTTTTTGGGAGTGTCGCCGAAGTGGAGCACGCTGAACTCGACTTTCAACTTTTCCGCCTGCGAGATCAGCGCGTCGGCCGCCTCGAGATCGCCTTCCTTGATTGTCTTTCTCGCGCGCGCAAGAGACTCTCGGCCTCTTGGCGGTCGGTGGCGGCCTTCGACTTGTTCGCCGCTCCCACGCTTGGCGCCACAAACAGCAGGCGAAGCGATTGCTGGGGGAACGCTACCGCAACGGACGGCGCAGCCACGGCCAAGGCGACCAACGCAGGGAGCCATTTCAACGTGTTCAAAACAATTCTCCTTCTGAGACTCGCGGCATCTCGTCGCCGATCCTCTCGGCAGATGCCCTCTGTCTTGGCCGTTTTCCCGCGCATTGCCTCGCGCACAAGCGCGCGAATCATCGCACAAGCCTGTCAGGCCGCTTTCCACGTGGTTCCGTTTGGCCCCTGCCACTTCGCCGTGGACAGGGCCGCAATCGAGCGATTTTTCGACGGTTGCCGAGATTTGGTTAAAGACGAGAGCGGGATTGATATCGGCGGGCCGGGATCCGGTCAAGGTCACTTGCCCCGATTTTGCACGTACCGTCGCCACTCGGGGCCGACACGCGCGGGCCGCCGCGCCGCGCGGCTGCGTGTGCTAGCACGTCGCGCCGTCGGCACCGCGCAGGGCAAGGAAAGAGAAGGAGCCGCCGGGTCCGGGCCCGCGGCCGATGCAAACGGCGCGTCGGCCCGCTCAGCGCTTCGCCGACGTCGACGACGCGCTGCGCTTAGGCTTGGCCTTGGGCTTATCGTCATCGAGAAGCGGTCCCGAGCGCTTCTGACGCGAGTCCTCGGCTGGAGGCTTGAGGTTTTCGATCAGCGATTGATCTTCCAGTTCATTGCGCACCCACAAGTTGCCTTCCGGATCGAGTACTAAAACCTCGACTGGCGCCAGCAGTTCCTTGTCTTTCTTGGAAATGGACCGCGCGCCGCGAATGTCCAAGATCACGAAGCCGGTCTTGAAGTCGACGTCGGGCATTTTTGTCGGCTTGCTGGGAGTGCGCGGATCGCGGGCGTCGACCGTTGCGACGGCATTGGCCACACTGCCGCGCAATACGTCCATCTCGAAAACCGCCTCGATCCCTTCCTGCCGGTCGATAGCCGTCAGCACGACCCTTGCCGTCGGATCGCCGCTTGGCGTTGCCGGAGTGATCTTGATCGGTTGGTCAAAACCAAGCATGTTGAGCCCTTTTTTCGGGGCGGTCGCCGCCAGTACGCGATAGCCGTCGGGCACCGAGACGACCTCGGTCGGCTCGCTCCACTCCGTTTGCAGAAACTCAATCGCTCTGCTTTCGGAGTTCTTCAAGTATCGCGCCGCTACGTCGAAATTCGGATTCTCCAGCGCTACTCTGACCCGATACCGGTACTTCTGCTTGGATGTGACTGTAAAGTCAAAGATCCGCAATAGGCGATAGCCGCTGCCGGGCGAAGTCGCTTCCTTCGCCTTGGGCGCTGCGACCGGCGGCGCCTTTTTTACGTCCTCCCGGGCGCGGCGATGGAAGTGATCGTCCGCCTTATCGGCCGCCGCAGCGTCGTCTCCCTTGGGCGGCTCCGGCGCGACGGCGGTTTGCGGCCGGTCGTCGGCGTCAGCTAGCGGAATCTTGGGATGCGACACCGACTCGTTCCAATCAACCCCCACCAAAGGGCCCAATGGCATCGTCAGCCACGGCTCGATAAACTCCTTGCCCACCACGTCGACCAGCCTGGTTTCCCACCGCTTCACAAACGAGTCGGAGTTGTCGACCTCCTTCCATTCCAGTTTTTCGGGGTGCTTGTCATCGATCTCGGCCCGCTCCAACACATAGCCGGCGTAAAAAGGCGCGTCCCGCTGCCTGTCCGCTCCATCGGCGTTCTCGAAGGCGCGCGAGTATTCCTTGGCCTGTTTCTGCACGGGAATCAGCGCTGTCACGACGACGAAGGCCCGAACCTCGAATTTGGCTTCGGGCGTGGGCCGATATCCGCCGCCGCTTCGCGACGCGGCACCGCCCCTGCCGCCTGCTCCGCCGGCGCGCTTGTCGGCGTCGGCCCCCTCGCCTTTCAAGGCGAATGCGCCATAGCCACCGGCCGCTTGCGGCTCTTCGACTGGGAACGCCGTCGGATCGTCGCGCTTCGTTTTTTGATCGGCCGTCAACGGGTCGAACGGACGGGTCAACGCATAGGATTCGGCCAAAATCTCCTGCCGCTGGGCGCGCTTGTCGTAATCGACCAAAATCACCTTTTCGCGGTCCGCGTTGAAAGTCGACTGCCGGACGTGCCCTTCGACTTCGCTGGCCTTCTGTTTCAATACGTCGGGTTGCTTGCTGGCGTCGAGCACCTCGCGTTTCGCGGCGGCCCACGTGAACATCAGAAACACCAGCACCACGGCGCCGAACGCCAGCTTCTCGCCGTGGTCGATCAATGATCGCTTGATCGTGGCGACGTCGAATTTGACTTTGACTTTCATGGCCTCGCTCCGCCTCTTGGCCCGATGGTTTCGGCCGGCCACGCCTCGTCGGCCCGCAATCGACTAACATCCATGATACGCTCTCGCCGCTGGCGATCGCTAGCCGCCAGGGGTGGGGACACCCGCGGCAGCCGGCTGTCCGCCACCCAGCTTGGATGGGTCCGGCGGATTGTAAATGTAGATGATACCGTAGAGTTCGATCGGGACGTCGTACGAAGCGTGTTCGGCGTCGGGGCCGCTTTTTCCGGCACTTGCACGCGGGCCCGCGCTGTCGCCCTGCCCGCCAACGGTCGTGCGAGTGCCCGATCCGCCGCCTTTGCCCGGATTGATGCGCAATTGACGCACTTCAACCGGTAGTGGCGAGTTGGCGCATTCGACCAGCAACTTGGGAATCTGGCGCTGATCCATGGTCAGATTCAGCACGATCGGCATGCGTTTGAAGGGGTCCTTGATCGCGAGCCCGCCACCCAAGCGTTTGCCCTGGGCGTCGAGGTAACGCCCGTCGTCGGCCGCTGTTTTCACCGGCGAGTCGCCCCCGCCGGGCACAGCCGCAGCCGCCGCGCCGGCGTCGGGCAGCGTTGCTGGCGCCTGCGGATGATAGATATGATCCGTGGCCTTCATCGAGTGCTCGAAGGCGTCGGCACCCTTCTTTCCAATCAACATCGATGAAATCCGTTTAACCGGCGGAATGTCGTGACCCGCGTTGACCTGCTTGATGATCGTAAGCAGGACCTGATAGACCCACAGATCCTCCTGCGTGAGCCAGACCACTTCCGAAGTGGGCGTTTTCGAAAACGTCAATAACTTTTCCACGTCCTGCTGGTTGCTGGAGTCCCAAACGATTTTTTCGTCGGGGGCTGCCGGGGCCGACTTCTTGAGATCCTTGTCCGCGGCCGCGGCCGCGATCGATTTCGACTCGTTGTGCGCATCGGCGCCGATAATCGTCAGCAGCGCGGAGAACTCGCGATTAATGAGGTTGCCATACCGTTCCAGGGATTCCTGCCTCAACTCGCCGCCTGGCCGAACGTTTTTTACTTCATTCAAAAAACTTTCTTTGAGATAGTCGGGCCAGCCGAGGGCCGGTTGCTGCTGGCTGTAAACCAGCTCCCATGCTTTGCGGACTTCGTCGCCTTCCTTCTTCGTCAACTTGTCGATGTCTGATTTCCACGTCGAATTCGGATAGTTGTCCGTCGTTCCAATGCCATCCAGCGCCTGGAACTTGGAGAGCACCTTGGCCTTGTTCGTGGTGTACGCGGCCGACAGCGACCGCGTGGCCATCATCCAGCCGACCACGCCGGCAATCATGGACACCACGCACAGCAGCCAAAAATGGTACTTCTGCAGATGCCGGAAAATGGTCTTTAGCTGATCCATGGAGGGCGTTGCCTTTTAGTTGCCTGGCGCTGCCTGGCCCGCGGCCGCGCCGCTCGCGAGAGCGCCGCCTTGCGTCTTGGCGCCTTTCACTTTCTCTTCTTGTCGTTTGCCCAGCGGCGTCGGTTTCCAGGCAAACTGCAATGTAAAGTTGAACCGCTTCAGATTGAGCATCGGCCGTGGCGGCAGCGCGGTTTTGTCGTCGGGATCTCTCGGCGTTTCCACGTAGTTGGGATCGGGGATTTGCCATGGTATCAGCGAGCCGATGTCGGAAACGATCACCGGATAGCCGATGCCCAACTCCTTGACCGTCAGCTTGAGCGGATTGCCGTCCTTGTCAGCCAGCATCACTTCGCCTTCGCGCAGTTGCTTGATCAGCGTATCGCGCACGAAACTCGAACCGCTCGCGAAACCCACTTCCTCCTCGTTGTTGTGGAGATGGTAGCCGCGAATCTCGACCACCCAGCCTTCCCCCTTGGGACCAGTGTCCGGTGCCGCCGGTGGCACCGCGGCCTGTCCGGGATCGCCGGGCGGCACGCCTGGCACCGCGGGCACAGCCCCTGAGGCCCCTGGAACCGGCGGAGCGCCTTCAGCCGGGGCCGCGCCGGCGGCCGGAACTGGGGCAGCGCCGACTTGCAATTTCTTCATCAACTCGGCAATGCCGCTGCTGCTGTACCACGTCGCCAGATCGGGATACCACTGGCAGTCGAGGCTTTGAATGTGCAACTCCTCGCGATCCTCGATTTTTTCGGGCCGAGGCTTATCCGCCGGATAGGGAGGCAGGCACTGGTTGACCGCTTTGATCAATTCCAGCCACAGCAGCCGGCCATCGACGTTGCCGACCAGCCCCTCGCCAATCTTGTTGGTGTCATTGAACGCGGTGAGCCCCACCTCGTATTCCGCCTTTTGCTGTCCGGCTTGGTCCGCCACCTGGGTCGCCGAGTCCATCGCACTCTTGAATTTGGATTCGGCCACCGAATTCCAGGCCCGCCAATGACCGAAATAGTTGATCGTGCAACCTAGCAGTAGCGCCGCGACCATCGCCACGGCCCACGGCTTCTTATCGCGGACCAGCCGGTCGGTAACGATTTCGTGCGGCAGCAAATTGGTGGCCAGCTTGCCTTCGCCCATTCCCTGCAACACCAGTCCGTAGCAAACGGCGAAGCTCAGCAGGTTTTCCTTGAAGGCCGGCGCGCCGACCACAGCGTCGCCCTGCACTCCCCGATACTTCTGCACTTCGGTGACCGGATAGCCCAGGTTCTGCGAGAGATATTTCTGCAAGCCGGGCAGCTTCATTGCGTTGCCCAGCGCGATCACGCGGCCGATCTTGGCGCCGCGGTCGATGCTGGTGAAATAGCCGATCGAACGCTGGATTTCGGTGAGCAGATCGTTGAAGATCGGCCGCATGGCCTGAAACACCGCCTTGGGGTCTTCGGCTTGCGTGGCGTGCTTCTTCAGGTGTTCGGCCTTGGCAAAGGTCAGCCGCAGCTCCTTGGTCAGCGCCTTGGTAAAGTGGCTGCCACCCAGCGGCACGCTGCGCTGCCAGACGCGATAGCCGTTGGTAATCACCAGGTCGGTCGTATCGGTGCCCAGCGACAGCACGACGACCGATTCCGGCGGATTGTCCGGATCGTATTCCTCGGCCGGCGGCAAATCCTGCATCTGGTCGAAGACGGTGTAGTTGTAGATCGTCAGCGGCGTGAGCTGAATGATGTCGACCTCGATGCCGGCGTCTTCGAACGGCTTGAGCGCGCGGAATACCTGGTCGCGCTTCATCGCGAACAGGCCGACTTCGGTTTCCAGCGCGAAGCCGTCCTCCTCGCTCCCGCCGGCCATCTGCTGGTAGTCCCACACGACGTCTTCCAGCGCGAAGGGAATCTGCTGCCGGGCTTCGTACTTGACGATGTCGGGAATCTTTTTCGACTCGACCGGCGGCAGCTTGATGAACCGAGCCAGGCCGCTTTGGCCCGAGACCGAGATCGCCACCTTGTCGCCACGCACCGAATTGCGCGACAGAAAAAGCTCCAGTGCCTCGCGCACCAACTCCGCCGGATCGGCGTCCGGCTGGCTGAGAATCTTGGGGTATTCGATGTAATCGAAGGCGTCCGCCGAGACCACATCCGGCGTGTCGCCCGGCGAGCAGCGCAGCGCCTTGAGCGCGCATTGACCGATATCAATACCCCAAACGGCGTTGCTTTTCGCCATCGCGCGCGTGTCCCTGTTCCTCGTCTGCACGATCGAGCGGGCTGGTCCTGCAGTCCGCTCGCAACCCTGTAGCAGCGAAAAGGTTATTAAGAAATGATTGCGATCAGGGTTGTCAACTCCTCTCACCCCTCAATTTAGACCTAGGGACGCTGTAAAGTCAATAAAAGCAGGCCCCGTTTGCCGTGTCCGCCCAACGCCGGCAGGTACCTTTACTCCGTGTTTTCGAGCGCGTCGCGGCACAGACGTTTCGCGCGTAAGCGCGACCGGACCACGCAGGCCTTTGCGCTCCCTGTGCACCGCCTCGACTTGCCAACTGCCAACGGCTATTGTGGATAGGTCCTCGCCGCGCCCGCTCGATCCCGAGCAATCCCCAATCGTGCCTGCCGATGAAATTCTCCGAATTAACGGTTCTGCTCCCCTGCCATAGTCTTGAGGATTTTCCGGTTTATCACGAGGGACCGCAAGCCGACGAACTACTGGCCGCCTGGTGCGTTCTGTGGCATCCGGCGCTCGTGGCCGACGCCGGAGCCATTCCGACCTGGCACCGCGTCGACCTGCCGCCCGAGACGCTCTCAGGCCGGCTAATCACGGTGCCGCCGTTCTGCATGGATCGCCTGCCGGCCGGCTTTGCCGCCCGAGTCCAGTCAGAAGGAGCCACCCTGGTCCAGCAAGCCGATCGCGACGCTGCATTAGCCGCCAGTTTGGCCGCTCTTGGCAGTCCTGACGACCCAGTCGCCGGGCCTATCGACCAACAACTGGCGGCCGACTTTCTGGCCCTGGGCTTCTGCCGCCTGCAAATCGAGCTGCTCACGCGCCAGATGCGATACTCCACCAATATCGATGAGACGCACTTTCAAAACGAAGCTGTCGCGGCAGCCCAGGCCGCCGTGCGCCACGAAAATGACGATGCCCGCACCCACCTGGCCCAGTGTTTCGAGACCCTTTACGAGGCCCGCAAACACTTCTATCCGGCCGAGTTCTACCTGCTCGACATGACCTTGCTGGCCCCCACGACCTTGGGTCCCGCGCTGGCGCACGAACTGGCCCGCGCCACGCCGACCAACCTGCTGGGACCGACCTCGCTGTTGAGCCAGCTTTCAGTCGAGCAGCCGGCCACCTGGTCCACGTTGCTGGGCGCCATCGACCACGCCGGGGCCTGCGCGGTCGGTGGCGAACACGAAGAACGGGCGTTACCGCTGTTGCCGCTGGAAGCCGCTCGCGAATCTATTTCTGACGGTCTAAGCGAGTACGAGACGCTGCTCGGACATCGGCCCCGGGTATACGCCCGCCGCCGCTTTGGCCTGTGGCCAGGCCTGCCGCAAATCCTGGCGAAGTTCGCTTATCAGGGCGCGCTGCACTTTACCCTCGACGACGGCCGCTTTCCGCTCGGCCCGCAAACCAAATCGCGCTGGGAAGGACTCGACAGCAGCGTGATCGACGTTTTCGCTCGAGTGCCCAGCGACGCGGCCAAGCCCGAAACGTTTCTGTCGCTGTCTCGCAAAATGGCCGACTCAATGGACAACGACCACGTCGCCACCGTGGCCTTTGCGCATTGGCCGGGGGCAAGCAGTTCTTGGTACGACGATCTGCGGAGAATCGCCGAGATAAGCCCCGTGCTCGGAAAATTCATGCTGCTGGATGACTACTTCAGCCACACCGACATGCCGGGCCGGCTGTCGAAATTCGAGACGGACGAATATCGCACACCCTATTTGAAACAGTCGATTATTCGTCGCCAGGAAGATCCCATCTCGGGATTCGTGCGCGCCCATCGATCGCAAGCGATGCGCGCGGCCACGAGCGCCGTGCAAATGCTTCACGATCTGGTCGCGGGTCAATCATGCGCGATTGCCAAAACTGCTGCGCAAACGCCCGCGTCATGCTGCGATCGGGCAGGGACTGGGCCGAACGAAACAATCGATTTGGACCACGCTCTGTGCCAATTCGCCGCCGTACTGCCCCGCGGCAAGGCTTCGTCGGCGACGCGCCGCTTGGTCGCCAATCCGCTCAACTTCGCACGCCGAATGGGCGTGGAGTTGCCGTGGGAGCATTCGCCCGCGGTTAAACCGCCGGTCATTGTCTCGGGTTCTGCCGGAGCCAATCGGCAGTTCGCGATGGTCGACGTGCCCGCGATGGGATTTGCCTGGATCGAGCAGGCGGCCTCGGCCCCGGCCGCGTCGCGTACCAAGCCGATCGCCAGCGAAAATGTGCTGCGCAACGAATTCTTCGAGGCCACGGTCAGTCGCAGCTCGGGCGGTATCCAGTCGATCTACAATTTCAAGACGCGTGGCAACCAGCTTTCGCAGCAGATTGCCTTCCGCTTGTCGGCTCATGACGCATCGCAAGGCGCCGACGGCGATGCCGCCTACACCGCGATGCGTGCCGAGAGCGTGGAAGTGACCGCTTCGTGCGCCGCGTTTGGCGAAATCGTCAGCCGTGGCGCCCTGGTCGACAGCGAGGCTCGACGGTTGGCCGGCTTTCGCCAGACCGTGCAAGCCTGGGCCGGCAGCCGCGTGATCCGCGTCGAGATCGAACTCGATGGCCTGGAAGAACCGCGGGCGGACCCCTGGAATTCCTATTACGCCGCGCGATTCGCCTGGCCTGACGAAAGCGCTCAATTGTGGCGCGGCGTGAGCCTGGCACGGCAAAAGACTGACGCCGCGCGATTGGAAGCTCCCGAATACATCGAGATCGAAAACGCCACTGGCCGACTCTCGATCCTCACCGGCGGACTCCCCTACCATCGCCGCGCCGGCGCGCGAATGCTCGACACGCTGCTGGTGGTCCGCGGCGAAACGGCACGGCGATTCTCGTTGGGGATTGCCGTCGACGTGCCACAATCGGCCGCAGCCGCCGTCGAGTTCATCTCGCCCCCGTGCGGCTTGCTCGATGCGGGATCGCCACCCACGGCCCCCAGCGGCTGGTTCTTTCACGTCGACGCGCACAACATCGTGGCCACGCACTGGGAACCGCTGTTCGCCGAATCATCCAGCGAACTGGCGCCGGATGGCAACCTTCCCGTTGTGGGATTTCGAGCGCGGCTGCTCGAAACGGCCGGACGCGCGGGCCGCGTCACGCTGCGCGCATTTCGCCCCGTGGCGTCGGCCCGGCAAGTTGACTTTCTCGGGCAAACCATTCTCGACGTGCCGGTCGAGGATGACCGCATCACGCTTGACTTCGCGGCCCACGAATGGATCGAGGTCGAGGCCGTGTGGAATCGCTAAAACGACGCCACTTGTTCGCCGGGAAAACGCGGCCGTTTTGCAACTTTCCTTCTGCGGCTTAGAATTCGTGCTGAACCTGCGTTGTAACCCGATCGGTTTTTTGCGTCGATTGCCATGATCGTCACCATCGATGGCCCGGCCGGAGCCGGAAAAAGCACGATTGCCCGGGCGCTGGCCCGCCGGCTCGGCTTCCGCTTTCTCGACACCGGCGCCATGTACCGCGCCGTGGCCTGGGCCGCCGGCGAACGCGGTCTCGACTGGAACGATCCGCTCAAACTCGTCGAGCTGGCCGGCAAGCTTGATCTCGACGTGAGCGAAGACTCGGTGCGAGTCGACGGCCACGACGTCACGCAAGCCATCCGCACGCAGAAAGTCACCGCGGCCACGCACTACGCTGCCAACAACCCGGGCGTCCGCGAGCACCTGGTGAAGCTGCAACGCGCGGCGGCAGGCGACGACGACATCGTCACTGAAGGTCGCGACCAGGGGACGGTTGTTTTTCCGCACGCCGAATGCAAAATCTACCTGACGGCTCGACCCGAGGAACGGGCCCGGCGGCGCGCTCGGCAACTGGCCGATCGCGGCGAGCCGACGACCGTCGACGAAGTCTTGCGAAACCAGAACCAGCGCGACCAGCGCGACGCGAGCCGCGCCGTCGGACCAATGGTTGCCGCCAGTGACGCGGTCGAAGTGCCGACCGACGGCCTGACGCCCGAAGCGGTTCTCGATCGGCTCGAAGCCCTGGTGCGGGAAAAGATGAACGAGGCGCACCGCGCCTGATCGGCGGTCCGGCTCAACCAGCGCGAGTGCCGCTCGAATGCCCCGATCTTTCATTACGCGAGTTAGCCAGAATTTCATCAAGTTTCTGGCCCGGCTGTCGATGACGGCGGCGTTTCAAATTCGCGTCACCGGTCGCGACTACCTGCCGGCCGAGGGCGGGGCGCTGCTGCTGTCGAATCATCAGAGCAATCTCGACCCGTTCGTCATCGGCCTGTCCAGCGATCGGCTGATCGACTACGTGGCCCGGCGAACGCTGTTTCGCTTCAAGCCGTTCGGCTGGTTCATCGAGTGGCTGGGCGCCATCCCCATCGAACGCGAAGGGACCGGCTTCGGCGGCTTGAAGGAAACGCTCAAGCGGATCAAGCACGGTGCGATTGTGCTGTTATTTCCGGAGGGTACTCGCACCCCGGATGGCGAAGTTCACGCGATGAAACCCGGCTTTTGCGCGATCGCCAAACGGGCCGGCGTGCCGGTGATCCCGGTGGGGCTGGACGGCACGTTCGACGCCTGGCCGCGGCACCAACGGTTCCCTCGGCGGTCCGTGATCCAGGTTCAATTCGGCCAGCCGATCGAGCCCTTCGAAATCCAAGCCATGACCGACGAGCAACTCGTTCAGGAAGTCGAGCGCCGCATCCGAGCTTGCCACGCCAAGTGCCGTGAAGGGAGGAAACGAGCGGCCGTCCACTGAGTTTGCGCACGACTTGGCGATCAGAAGCGCGCTTCTCGCAACGAGGATTGGAGGCTGCAGCGCCGGTTACTCGGAGTCGTCATCGCCTCGCCTTCCCAAACGCCCTCGCACCGCCCAGCAGACAAGTACGATTGGGACGCTTCTTACTACGATCGCAACCAACGAGAACGATGCCGCAGTCCACCGATGCTCGGCGATTGCGGATTGATATCCGAGGTAGCCCCATAGGCCATTAAGAACAAGAACCAAGGACCCGACCAGAAACAGACCCCAGCCGAAGCGCGCATCCTCGCGTTCCTGTGCCAGCTCTCGGGCTAGCGCGCCGACGAATAGGAACGGCAGGACCAACGAGAAGATGCCAAAAAACTCTTTGAAAACGTCGCCCATGGCGCCATGGTAGCCGAACTTCCGGATCGAGTCGTTCGACGCCAACCGGGCCGGAGCGTCATCATGGCCGGGCGAATCCTGCTCCGAATCACCGCTGGACAAAACCCAATTCCGGCCAACCCACAGACCCCGGATTGCCAAACCAGGCACCCCTTTTATACAATGCGGGATTGCCCGGGGGCGATATGCGCCTAGCGTGCGCTAGATGCGTTCGCTAAGTCGTTGCCGCGAGCCGGTTTGCTTGCCGATGGCACCCCTGGAAACCGAAGTCGTTTTTCCAACGCGATCTATTCCATGTTCGAATCCCTCCAAGAAGGTCTGTCTTCCGCGCTCAAAACGCTGCGCGGCAAGGGGAAGCTCACCGAGGCGAACATGCGCGACGGGCTGGCGCTGGTGCAGCAGGCGCTGCTCGAAGCCGACGTCAGCTATGACGGTCGTCAAGGACTTCATCGGCCGGCGTGAGCGAAAAGGCGGTCGGCGAAAAGGTGCTCAACGTCGCTCGATCCCAGCCAGCAGGTCGTCGGCATCGTCCACCAGGAACTGAGTCGACCTGATGGGCCCGGTCGATCACTCGCTGCACTTGCAGCCCGGCGTCACCGTGCTGATGCTGTGCGGCCTGCAAGGCTCGGGCAAAACGACCACCTGCGGCAAGCTCGGCCGGCTGATCAACGAGCGCGGCCGCAAGCCGCTGCTGGTGGCGGCCGACTTGCAGCGTCCCGCGGCCATCGAACAGTTGCACGTCATCGGCGAGCAGCTCGGCCTGCCGGTCTATAGCGAGCCGGGCGCCACCGACCCGGTGGCCGTCTGCCAGAACGCGGTCAAGCAGGCCAAGCAAGTCGGCGCCAGCGTCGTGATTCTCGACACGGCCGGCCGGCTGCACATCGACGACGAGTTGATGGAGCAGCTTGAAGCAGATCGACCGCCGCGTCGAGCCGCGAGCAGGTCTACCTGGTCGTCGACGGCATGACCGGCCAGGACGCGGTCAACAGCGCCAAGGCGTTCAACGAGGCGCTCGAGCTCGACGGCGTGATCCTGACCAAGCTCGACGGCGACGCCCGCGGCGGCGCCGTGCTGTCGGTCAAGGCAAGTCACCGGCGTGCCGATCAAGTTCATCGGCACCGGCGAGCATCTCGACGCCCTGCGAAGAGTTTCATCCCGAGCGGATGGCCGAGCGCATCCTGGGCATGGGCGACATCCTGACGCTGGTCGAGCAGGCGCAGCAGAAGTTCGACCAGGACGAGATGGCCAAGCAGGAAGAGCGGCTGCGCAAGGGCGAGTTCACGCTCGACGACTTCCGCAACATGCTCGGCCAGACCAAGAAGCTCGGCCCGCTCAACAAGATCATGGGCATGATGCCCGGCATGGGCGGCATGACGGAGATGATGGGCCAGGTCGACGCCGACAGACGACATGAAGCGGCTGGTCGGCATCATCGACTCGATGACGCCGGCCGAACGCCGCAATCCCTCGAAGGTGATCGATCAAAGCCGCCGCCGCCGCATTGCCGCCGGAGCCGGCGTCGAGCCGCACGAGGTCAACGAACTGGTCAAGCAGTTCGACGGCATGGCCGCCGTCATGAAAGAAATGGCCGGCCTGGGCATGCGCGACCGCTTCAAAAAGATGCAAGAATTGCAGCGCGGACTGACCAACCCCGACGCCCAGCTGCAGAAGGCCAAGCTGGGCACCGGCAAACGGCTCAGTTCCGAAGAACGGGCCAAGCTGCGCAAGCAACGCGAAAAAGAGGCGCGCCGTCGCAAGCGCGAGGCCAAAAAGAGCAACTGACCCGGCACACTGTGCCGGATTCGCACCACGAATCGTATCAAGATTTTAGAAGTCCAGAAGACGTTCAGCCAAGTTAGGAGAAACGTGTGGCAGTAAAAATTCGCATGAAGAAGATGGGGCGCAAGCATCGCCCGTTCTTTCGCATCTGCGCCGTCGACTCGCGCAACCCGCGCGACGGCCGGGTGTTGGAAGAGTTGGGCACCTACGACCCGATGGTCACCGACATCGACGCCCGAGCGCTGTTGAAGTCCGAGCGAATCACCTACTGGCTGGGCGTCGGCGCGCAGCCGTCGGACCGGGTCCGCGTGCTGATCAAGAAGTACGGCGCCGGCGGAACGCATGTCGAGCAGCAACGGGCGGCCCGCGAGCGGCTGGCCCTGCCCAAGATAGTGCCCGACGCCGGTGTGCCAGTATACGTTCCGCCCGCGGAAGGGTCCGCCCCGGCCGAGGCCGCCGAGGCCGCGGAAACACCGCCTGCCAGCGAATCGCCCGAACCCGAGGCGAGCGCGGCCGAATAAAACAGTACGAACATGCTGTGGCGAAAGATCGCAGATTCGATCCGACTACCCCAGCGCGGAGAAACGAGCGACGAGTCATGCGATTCGACGTGCTGACCTTGTTCCCGGAAATGTTCCCGAGCTACCTGGGTCAAAGCCTGTTGAAGCTGGCCATTGAGCGCGGGCTGGTCGACGTTCAACTGCACAACATCCGCGATTGGGCGCACGACAAGCACCACACGGTGGACGATCGCCCCTTTGGCGGCGGACCCGGCATGGTGCTCAAGGTCGAGCCGGTCGTCGAGTGCGTCGAAGCGGTGCGGGGCATGGCGAGCGACGGGGGGCACCTGGTGATGCTCACGCCGCAAGGGCGGAGGCTCGACCAGGCCACGGTCGAGGAGTTGGCGGGCACGGGCGGCTGATTTTGTTGTGCGGACGATACGAGGGATTTGACGAACGGGTGCGGCAAATTCTCGAACCGGACGAAATCTCGATCGGCGATTACATTCTGGGAGGGGGCGAAGTGGCGGCCATGGTGGTGATCGACGCCGTGGCCCGGCTGGTGCCGGGCGTGTTGGGAGACGAAGAAAGCAATCGGCAAGATTCATTTTCGGGCGAGCGGCGGCTGCTCGAATTTGCCCAGTACACGCGGCCCCGCGAGTACCGAGGACTGAGCGTGCCGGAAGTGCTGCTGAGCGGCGACCACGAACAAATCGCCCGCTGGCGCAGACCAGGAAAGTGCGGCTCGAACGCAGCAGCAGCGGGCCGACCTGTGGGCCCAGGACCAGGCGAAAGCCGACAACCACGTAGACCACAAACCAACCTAGAAAGGTTCAACTGTCATGAGTCAACAAACCCTGGAACTGGTCGAAAAGAGCAGCTTGAAGACCGAGATTCCCGACTTCCAGATTGGCGACACGGTCGACGTGCACACCCGAATTCTCGAAGGTGAGAAGGAACGCATTCAAATCTTCAACGGCGTGGTGATCGCCCGCAGCGGCTCTGGCACGCGCGAGATGTTCATGGTGCGGCGGATCGTCGGCGGCGAAGGCGTCGAGCGAAAGTTTCCGCTGCACTCGCCCAAGATCGCCAAGATCGAAGTCAAGCGTCGCGGCAGTCGTGCGCCGGGCCAAGCTGTACTTCCTCCGCGATCGCGTGGGCAAGGCAGTCCGCCTGAAGGAACGCCGCGGCGACGTCAAAGGCGAAGCGAAAGCCGACAAGTCCGAAGAATAGACGGTATCGACTCGGCCGCTAACGGACCGCGTCACGATCTCGATCCGGCTCGGGCAGCCAAGGTCCGCCGATGGGGTTCAAAAAGCTTCTGTCGCGGCTCGGCATCGCCTGGCGGCGCTATCGTTCACTCGGGCAACGCGGAGAACGGGCGGCCGGCCGTTATCTGCGCCGCCGGGGCTATAAGATCGTCGGCCGCAGCGAGCGCGGCGCTTGGGCGAACTGGACCTGGTGGCGGTCGACGAACGCACGATCGTGTTCATCGAGGTCAAGACGCGTCGCACCCACGACGCGGGCCATCCGGCCGAAGCGGTGGGCGCCGAAAAGCAGCGACGGCTCACTCGGCTGGCCCTGGCCTATCTCAAGCGGCACGACCTGTTGGAATGCCAGGCCCGCTTCGACGTGCTGGCCGTCACTTGGCCCAAGACCGCGCGAAAGCCCAAAATCGAACACTTCCAAAACGCCTTCCCCGCCGTCGGCCGTGGCCAGATGTTTAGTTAGGGATTAGCTATTAGCGGTTCGAACTAGAATTGTTCTTCTGATCACCGACCACTAACCTCTAACCAAACGGCCAGGCGTCGCCCAGGGCTTGCTTTTGAATATCGCGGATCTGGTCTAGTCCGCCGCGGGCCAGCTTGAGCATCGTGGCCAAGTCGGCTTCGCTGAACGTGGCTTCCTCGCCGGTGCCCTGGATTTCGACGAAGCGGCCGACTGCCGGTCATCACCACGTTCATGTCGACTTCGGCAGCCACGTCCTCGACGTAATCCAGATCGAGCACCGGCTTGCCCCTCGACGATGCCCACGCTGATCGCGGCCACGCTGTCGCGCAGCGGACACTTGGGCAAATCCGTGATCGACGCAAGCGCATCGACCAGCGCGATCATAGCCCCGGTGATGCTGGCGGTGCGGGTGCCGCCGTCGGCCTCCAGCACGTCGCAGTCGATGGCGATCGAACGTTCGCCGAGCGCGTCCAAGTCGACAATCGCCCGCAAGCTGCGGCCGATCAGCCGTTGGATTTCGGTGGTGCGGCCGTCGACTTTGCCAACGTCGCGTCGTTTGCGCGGGCGGGTGCTGCCGGGCAGCATGCCGTATTCGGCGGTGACCCAGCCGCGGCCCTGCCCGACCATCCAGGGCGGCACCTGTCGGTTCGACGCATGGCCGTGCACAGCACGGTGGTCCGGCCTGAGCGGATCAGCACGCTGCCGGCCGCCGGGCGGGTGTAGCGGCGTTCGATCGTGATCGGACGCAGCACGTCGTGGGCACGACCATCATGACGCATGCGAATCTCCTAGCCGTGTTCTCGCTTCGACGCCACGTAGCCGAGCGTTTTACGACTGGGCTCCCAGGATCCAGGCCAGAATTCCCTTCTGCACGTGCAGCCGATTCGCGGCCTGCTGCACGACGATGCTTTGCGGGCCGTCGATCACTTCGTCGGTCACTTCCTCGCCGCGATGGGCCGGCAGGCAGTGCATGAAGTAGGCGCTTGCGGGCGCCTTGGCCATCAGCGCGGCGTTCACCTGATAGGCGGCGAAATCGCCGCGGCGCTTCTCGGACTCTTGCTCCTGGCCCATGCTGGTCCAAACGTCGGTGTAGACGGCCGCCGCGTCGCGCACGGCTTCGGCCGGATCGGTGGTGACCGTCAGGTCCAGTTCGGGCAATTCGCGTTTCAAGTGTGCCAGGAACGCCGCGTCGAAGCTGGTACGCCTTGGGCGTCGCCATGACGAACTTCATGCCCAGCTTGCCGCAGCCCTCGGCCAGGCTGCGGGCCACGTTGTTGCCGTCGCCGACGTAGGCCAGCGTGTGCCCCTTGAGCCGGCCGACCAATTCCTGGAGCGTGTACAAATCGGCCAGGGCCTGGCAGGGATGGGCCGTAGTCGGTCAGGCCGTTGATCACCGGGCAGGTGCAGTAGCGAGCCAGATCGACGGCCGTCTGATGGTGGTTCGCGCGGATCACGATGACGTCGACGTATTGGCTGAGCACGCGGCCGAAATCGGCCACGCTCTCGCGCGCGCCGAAGCCGACGTCGTCGCCCAGGAACAAGCTGTTGCCGCCCAGGTTGATCATGCCGGCCTCGAAGCTGACGCGCGTCCGCAGCGACGGCTTTTCGAACAACAGCGCCATCACGCGGCCGGGCAACAGCGCCTCGCGCAGGCCTTGCTGATACTTGGTCTTCAGATCCTCGCGTGATGGCGAAGATCCGCTCGATTTCGGCCGACGTCAGATCGGCGACGGTCAGCAGATGTCGCATGAATCGTGACTCGCGCGTGAAGCGGTTGCCGCTAGCCGGCCTGTTCCTTGAGCACCTCGGCCAGAATGTCGCAGCCTTCGTGCACTTGCTCCTCGGTGAGGTTCATCGCCGGCAGCAGGCGGAGCACGGTGCCGTGCGTGCAGTTGATCAGCAGCCTGCGGTCCAGGCAGCCTTGCACGATCGGCGTGCCGTCGATCGACAGTTCGACGCCGATCATCATGCCCAGCACGCGCACTTCGCGGATCAAGTCGCATTCTGCCTGCAGCGCCGTCAGCCGCTGGCGGAACACTTCGCTCAAGTTGCCGGGCGTGCTCCAGCAGGTTTTCGTGCTCGATCATTTCGATGGCCGCGATGCCGGCCCGGGCGGCGATCGGGTTGCCGCCGAACGTGGCCGCGTGCATGCCGGGCCGCAGGCTGGGAGCGATTTCGGCCGTGGTCAGCAAGGCGCCGCCGGCGATGCCGCCGCACAGGGCCTTGGCCAGCGTCATCACGTCGGGCGTGACGCCGAAGTGCTGATAGGCGAACCACTGGCCGGTGCGGCCGCAGCCGGTTTGCACTTCGTCGAACATCAGCAGCAGGTCGTGTTCGTCGGCCAATTCGCCGCAAGCCGGCCAGAAAGCCGTCGGGCGGAATGTTGACGCCCCCTTCGCCCTGGACCGGCTCGATCATGATCGCGGCGGTCTCGTCGTCGATCAGCCGCGCGACCGCCTCCAGATCGCCGAACGGCGCGTAGACGAAGCCGGCCATCAGCGGGCCGAAGCCCTTCGTGATACTTCGGCTGGGCCGTGGCGGCCGTGGCGCCGAGCGTGCGGCCGTGGAAGCCGCCTTCGAAGGTGATGATCTTGTAGCGCGGCTTGGGCGTGTGCAGCCGGGCCAGCTTGATGGCCGCCTCGTTGGCCTCGGTGCCCGAGTTGCAGAAGAACGCCTGGCCGCCAAAGCTCCGCTCGGAGAGCAACTTGGCCCAGCGGCCCTGCGCTTCGGTGTACCAGGTGTTGGGCACGTGGATCAGCGTGGCGACCTGCTCCTGCACCGCCTCGACGACCGGCGCGGGACAGTGGCCCAGCAGGTTGCAGCCCCAGCCGGGAAAGAAGTCGAGATAGCGCGTTGCCCTCGGCATCCCACACGTACGACCCCTCGCCGCGCGCCAGGGCGACCGGGTAGCGCCGGTAGTTGGGCACCACGTAGCGTTTGAAACAGCTCGACGATTTCGGCGGATGTTCATGGTCGCCTCGGCAGTGGCCATCGGTAGGTCTCCTGTCACAGATTCGGTGGAAAGCGGCAACGGCAATCCTCGCTAGACAGCCGGCCGCCTCGGCGGGTTCAGCCCTCGAGGCTGGCCGCGCCGACCGTGCTCCGACTCGGGACGCGCCCTGTTCGAGCGACTATCGTCTCGCACGATTTCCGTGCCGACGCCCTTGTTCGTATAAATTTCCAGCAGCAGCGAGTGCCGCAGGCGGCCGTCGATGATGTGGATCTTGCGGACGCCCTTGCCGAGCGTTTCCAGGCAGGCTTCGACCTTGGGGATCATGCCCGTCTCGATCGACGCCGTCGGCGATCAGCTGCCGGGCCTGGCTGGCGGTGAGCGAGTGGATCAGCGAATCGGGATCGTCCTTGTTGCGGCGCACGCCGTTGACGTCGCTCAGGAAGATCAGTTTTTCGGCCCCCAGCGCCTGGGCCACGGCGGTGGCCGCGGTGTCGGCGTTGACGTTCAGCTTCTCGCCGCTCTCGCTCAGGCACATCGACGGAATCACCGGCACGATGCCGGCGTAGCACAGGTTGCTGATCGTGGTGCGATCGACGCGCGTCACGTTGCCGACGTGCGCCCAGGTCGACCGGCTGGCCCTGCTCGTCGTCTAGCGTCAGCCGCTCGCCGAACAGCACGTTGGTGGTGCGAAAGTTCAGCGGCACCGCCCGGCCGCCGAATTCTTCGATCCGTTCGGCGATGTGTTCGTTGGTTTCGTAGGCCAGCACTTGTTCGACGATCTCGCAGCGTGGCGTCGTCGGTGTAGCGGCGGCCCTGGATGAAACGCGGCTCGAGGCCGGCGGCGGCCATGGCCCGGCTGATCGCCGCGCCGCCGCCGTGGACCACGACCGGCCGCATGCCGACGGTTTCCATGAAGACGATGTCGATCAGCAGGTGCCGCAGCGCGTCGACGTCGTCCATCACGCTGCCGCCGAGCTTGATGACGGTGATCTTGTCGCGAAACTGGCGGATCCAGCCCAGCGCTTCGATCAGCACGTCGGCTTTTTGCGTGGGGGTCAGCAAACTCGCGCGCTCCCAACTTGGCGCACGCCTGGGCGCGCAACCGTCATATCCCGTCGCTTCCCCCCGCGGATGTCCAGGGGAAAATATCTCATTGTAGGACACCCCCCCGCACTGTCAACGCGAGGCGCCACCCGCCACCTGTCGGGAACGGAACGTGACCGCCAAATCAGCCACGGCGCCCACTGGAATATGGTGCCGTAAGTTGCGAAGATGGTGGCTTTCCCCGAACTTATGGACTGCGAGGAATTGTGAGCACCACGGTGGCGGTCGTGATGGCGGCCGGCAAGGGCACCCGCATGAAGTCCGATCTGCCCAAAGTGCTGGTGAGTGTGTGCGGACGACCGATGATCGACTACGTGTTCGACGCCCTTGAGGCGGCCGGCGTCGAGCGGACGATCGTCGTGGTGGGCTATCGCGCAGACGACGTTCGGCAGGCGCTGGCCACGCGGCGGAAAACCGAATTCTCGCTGCAGGCCGAACAACGCGGCACGGGGCACGCCGTGATGAGTGCCCGTGAGCAACTGCTGAATCACGACGGCGCGGTGCTGGTGGTGGCCGGCGACTCGCCCTTGATGCAGAGCGAGTCCATCCGCGGGCTGCTGGCCGAGTTCGAGCGCACGCGTCCAGCCTGCTTGCTGGGTACCGGCACGAAGGACGATCCGAGCGGTTTGGGTCGCATCGTTCGCGACGCGACCGGCCGTTTCATGGGAATCGTCGAGGAAAAGGACGCCACGAGCGAACAAAGGCGGATCCGCGAGGTCAACCTGAGTTGTTACGTCTTTAATGGCCCCGACCTGCTGGACGCGTTGGAGCGAATTCGCGCCGACAACGCCCAAGGGGAATACTACCTGACCGACTGCCCGGGCGTGCTGTTGGCCGCCGGCAAAGACGTGCGGGCGTTGAACGTCCTGCAGCCGTGCGAGGCGTTGAGCATCAATAACATGCAAGAACTGGCCGTTGTGGAGACCGTCATGCGCGAGATGGAAATGGACTGCCGCCATCCGTAAATCGAAAGACTCTACCTCGACCTCGCGAAAACCCGAATGTTCCGCCGAATCGACCTTTAACGTGACTCTCAGGACTCCATGAACGACCTCAAAATCTTCAGCGGCCGGGCGAATCACGAACTCGACCCGACGGATCTGCGACTATCTGGGCGCTGCCGCTGGGCGGCATCACGATCGGCAACTTTCCCGACAGCGAGATCTCCTGCAAGATCGACGAAGACGTCCGCGGCCGCGACGTGTTTCTCGTGCAGCCGACCTGCCCGCCGGTCAACGAGAACCTGATGGAACTGTTGATCATGATCGAGAGCTGCAAGCGGGCCAGCGCCGAGCGGATCACGGCCGTGATGCCCTACTTCGGCTACGCCCGGCAGGACCGCAAGGACGAAGGCCGCGTGCCGATCACGGCCAAGCTGGTGGCCAACATCATCACCCGGGCCGGCGCCGATCGCGTGCTGGCGATGGACCTGCACGCCGCCCAGATTCAGGGCTTCTTCGACGTGCCGGTCGATCACCTCTACGCGGCGCCGGTGCTCAACGAATACTTTCTCGAGCATGGGCTTCGACCCGAAGACGACGTGGTCGTGGTCAGCCCCGACGAAGGGAGCATCAAGCGGGCCCTGGGGCACGCCGAGCGGCTGGGCGGCAACCTGGCGATCGTCGACAAGCGGCGGGCCGATGCCGAGCACACCCGGCAGGAGAACATCATCGGCGGCCAGGTCGAAGGCAAGATCGCCCTGATGTTCGACGACATGATCAGCACGGCCGGCTCGATTTGCGGGGCGGCCAAGGTGATGCACGAGCGCGGGGCCCAGCGAGATTCACGTGGCGGCCACGCACGGCGTGCTGTGCGGCCCGGCCATCGAACGGCTGAAGAAGTCGCCGATCTGCAAGTCGTGATCACCGACACGATTCCGCTGCGGCCGGAGCAGATGATCCCCAAGATCAAGGTGCTCAGCGTGGCCCCGCTGCTTGGGCGAAGCGATCAAGCGGATTCACCGCAACGAATCGGTCAGCCGGCTGTTCGACTGAAATGCCGCCGCGGCCGACGGTTGCGAATTTCTTCGCCCCCTTGGGCTTGAAAAAAGGCCGTTATCGGAGACAATGACCGGTTTGCCCATGGGCCGGACAAGGAGGCTTTGCCTGGCCCATTGCGGCGGGGCAGTTGCCAAGGGACCAGGCGGCTGCGCCTACCATGCGCTCAACGAATACGAATGGGGTCGGTCGATGGCGGAAACATTGGACGTGACGGTACGTGATTCGCGCGGCAAGCGAGAGGCTCGCCGGTTGCGACGCTCGGGTCGGATTCCGGCCGTGCTTTACGGCCACGGCGAAGCGAATCGCAGTCTGTCGGTCGTGGCCGACGCGATGTCGGCGGCCGTGCGCCATGGCGGCCGGGTCGTCGAACTGACCGGCGCGGTCAACGAAAAGGCGCTGATTCGCGACTTGCAGTGGGACACCTACGGCATCGCGGTGCTGCACGTCGACTTCGCCCGCGTTTCCGAACACGAGCGGATCGAAGTCAAAGTCAAGATCGAACTGCGCGGCCACGCTGTCCGGCGTCAAGGACGGCGGCGTCGTCGAACAGTTGGTGCACGAGGTCGAGATCGAGTGCGAGGCGCTGTCGATTCCCGACAAGCTGGAGGTGAACGTCAACGATTTACTGATCGGCGGACATATTTCAGCGAGCGACCTGGTTTTGCCGAGCGGCGTCGTGCTGGTTTCCGATGCCGACATTGTGTTGGTGCATTGCGTCGAGGCCAGGGCCGAGGAAGATACGCTTGGGGCGGCGGCCGGAACCGTCGAGCCCGAGGTGATTGGCCGCAAGGCCGAGGACGAAGAGACTGAGGAGTAACGGCGCGTTGTTCGCGGGCCTGGAAGTTCATAGCCGGTCATGAAACTCGTTGTCGGCTTGGGAAACCCGGGGCGCAAGTACGAAGGCACGCGGCACAACGTCGGCTTTCGTGTGATCGCTGAGCTGGCTCGACTACACGGACACACGAAACCGAAACAGGCGTTTCAAGGAGAAATCATTGAGGCCAGCGTCGAGGAGGAAAAGACGCTGCTGTTGTGCCCGCACACGCTGATGAACTTGAGCGGCGGCAGCGTACTTGCGGCGCGAGACTTTTACAAAATCCCCGAGGGCAACCTGCTGATCGTGGCCGACGACTTCAATCTGCCCTTGGGCAAGTTGCGATTTCGCGCCAGCGGCTCGTCGGGGGGACAAAAAGGACTGGAGGACATCATTCGCCGCCTGGGCACCGATCAAGTACCCCGGCTGCGAATCGGCATTGGCAGCCCGCCGCCGAGATATGAGGGCGCCGACTACGTGCTGGGAAAATTCACCAAGGCAGAACGGGGCGAAATTGACGAGGCCATCGGCCGCGCGGCCGATGCCATCGCCCTGTGGGCTCGCGAGGGACTCGCGGTCTGCATGAATCGATTCAATTAGAACCTACTCAGGAGTTTTGTCGTGGCTGTCAACGTCTACGAAGGCATGTTCATCCTGGATTCCAACCGCTATGCGCGCGATCAGGTCGGCATTTCGGGCCAGATTCCCGAGATGATCGAAAAGCTGGGCGGCGAGATGCTCGCCAGCCGGATGTGGGAAGAACGGCGCTTGGCCTATCCGGTCAACGGCCATCGCAAGGGCACCTATTGGCTGACGTACTTCAAGCTGGAAAGCGGTCAATTGTCAACGCTCAGTCGGCAGTGCCAGCTGAGCGAGAGCATTTTGCGCACCCTGTTCCTGAAGGTCGAGCCGCGCATCGTCGACGCGCTGGTGAGCCACGCCCTGGCCGGACCCGCCTCGTTGCGACGCGCTCCCGAGCCGGTCGCCGTGGCGGCCGCCGTCGGCGTTCACGTCCCGGACGAAGACCTCGAAGCCATCGAAGAATTGTGACCCATCGAGTTTTGACCCGTCGAATTGTGACCCGCGAATGCCCGACTGGTTCGGGCAACAGGAGCCGGCCATGGCCAGCTTCAATCGAGTGATCCTGGTCGGCAACCTGACGCGTGATCCCGAGTTGCGATACATTCCCAGCGGCACCGCCGTGACCGAGATCGGCCTGGCGGTCAACGATCGTCGCAAAAACGCCAGCGGCGAATGGGTCGAAGAAACGACGTTCGTCGACGTCACGCTGTGGGGCCGCACCGCCGAAATCGCCAGCGAATACCTGAGCAAGGGCTCCAGCGTGCTGATCGAAGGGCGGCTGAAGCTCGACACCTGGGAGAAAGACGGCAAGAAGAATTCCAAGCTGCGGGTCGTCGGCGAGCGCATGCAAATGCTTGGCGGCACGTGGCGGGGGTAGTGGTGGAGGAGGCGGACGCGGTGGCTCCGGCAGGCGAAGAAGCACGCCCATGGCGCCGGCGCGTGACGAAATGGAAGCGCCGCCCGCTGACGACGACATCCCGTTCTAGTGTCTGAAGTCATTGCCACTCAACTAATTTATCCATCGTTAACAAAGCGGACTTACGAATTCTCGAGGAATCGAACATGGCGAAGGCTCCAGCGGCCAAGAAACGTACCGTATAAGCGGCTTCCGCGCGGCAAGCACAACGGCGTCGAATTGCTGCTGATCCAGTCGGTCGACCACGTCGGCAAGCAGGGCGAAGTGGTCGAAGTCAAGCGCGGCTACGCGATGAACTATCTGCTGCCGCAGGGTCTGGCCACGATCGCCACCGACCATCACAAGCGGATGGTCGAAAAGCACAAGGCCCGGCTGCAGGAAATTCAGAACGCGCGCATGGCCGGCCTGCGCAGACCTGGCCGACGAACTGGGCCGCCAGAGCGTGACGATCGAAGCCAACGCCAACGACGAAGGCCATCTGTACGGCTCGGTCGGCGCCGCCGAAATCGTGGCCGCCCTGAAGCGCAACGAAATCACGATCACCGCCGACCAGGTCCGCCTCAAGGGACCGCTCAAGGAACTCGGACTGTACACCGTCAATATCCACCTGGGCCACGACATCGAAGCCGAGTTGAAGGTCTGGGTCGTGCCGACGGTCACCGAAGAAACCCCGGAAAAGAAGTAATGTCGCGGCCTGCCGCGTCAAATCGCGGCGCGTGATGGAGCATTGGGTCTTGAGTGTCGCGCCACGGAGGAGGCGCGGGGGATGAAGGTCACGTCCGAGATTCTCGACCGCCAGCCCCCGTGCAACCTGGAGGCCGAGCGCGGAGTGCTGGGCAGCATCCTGCTGCTGCCCATCGTTTGCGACGACGTGGCGCTGATCCTGCGCCCCGAGGACTTCTACGACGACGCCAATCGCGCGCTCTATGCCCACCTGCGGGCGATGCACGACGAAGGGCGGCGGATCGACACCACGCTGCTGGTCGAACGGCTCAAGAGCGCCGGCGAGTTCGAGCAGGTCGGCGGAGCCGCCTATCTGGCCGAAATCTTGCAGTCGGTGCCCACCGCCGCCAACGCCACGTACTACGCCGAAATCGTCAAAAACAAGGCGACGCTCCGCTCGCTGATCCATTCCAGCACCGAAATCCTGCGCGACGCCTACGACGAATCGATCGAAGCTCGCGAGATGCTCGGCCGAGGCCGAGCAAAAGATCTTCGCCATTCTCGACGAACGGGGCACCGGCCAGGTGGCCGGCATTTACGAGATCATGCAAGAGGCCATGACGCGCATCGACGCCCGGATGAAGCACGAGCAGGCCATCGGCGGCATCGAGACCGGCTTTCGCGACTTCGACAGCCTGACCGGCGGACTGCACGATTCGGAGCTGATCATCCTGGCGGCTCGGCCCAGCATGGGCAAAACGGCCTTGGCACTGAACATTGCCGAGCACGTGGCGATGAGGTCGGAGGTCGCGACGCTTGTTCGTCAGCCTGGAAATGTCGTCGATCGAGCTGGCCGATCGCATGCTTTGTTCGCTGGCCGAAGTGAATGGCCAACGGCTGCGCAACGGCACGATCTCGAAGGACGAGCGCGGCAAACTGGTCGAAAAGATGGCCGACCTGAGCCGGGCCCCGTTGTTTGTCGACGACACGCCGAGCCGCACGATGACCGAAATCGCGGCTGCTGCCCGACGCCTGAAACGCAAGCATCGACTTGGGCCTGATCGTGATCGACTACTTGCAGCTGATCGAGCCCGACAATCTGCGCGACCCGCGGCAGGAACAGGTCGCCCGATCGCGCGGCGCTTGAAGGGATTGGCCCGCGAGCTGGACGTGCCGGTTCTGTGCCTGGCCCAGTTCAATCGCCAGGCCGAAGTGTCGCGCGAGAATAAGCCGCGGCTCAGCCATCTGCGCGAGAGCGGGGCCATCGAGCAGGATGCCGACGTGGTGATGTTCGTGCACCGCGAGGAGTATTTTGCCACCGACGAAGAAGAGAAGGCCAAGGTCGCCGGTCAGGCCGAATTGATCGTCGCCAAGCAGCGCAACGGCCCGACCGGCGACCATCAAGCTCGTCTGGCACAAGGACTTCACGCGATTTCGCAACGTCACTGCCCGCAGCTACGACGAATTCGAGCAATTCAACACCGCCGACAGCTTCTGACGCTGCTAGCAGGCCGTCTTCGTCTTGCCTGGCTTTCCCGTCCTGCCTGCTCGCACTTCGCTGACGAATTCACCTTGCTCGGCCGGCGGCGTTTCGCTATTTCTATGCCGCTTTTGACGGGCCAAATGCGAACTGCGGCGTTCACTTTTCTTTCGCCACCGGCCCACGGGACACAAGCCGAAGCCAGCGCGCAATGTTGTTGCGCGAGCCAGCGGCATCCCCTCACATCTATAAGTCCTATTCAACCTGTTCGGAACCGAGCGTAATGGCTCCAGTCCGCCGCCATGTTAGTGTCCTGCTGCGCATTGCCACGGCGCTCATGCTGTTGCTCGATGCGCTTGGCGGTACGCGAGTGTATGCGCAAGTCGGCCCGATGGCGGGCACGCCGCAAGGGATGCCCGCACAGGGCGCCACGTCGGCTCCAGGCATGCCCACCGGCCCGGTGAAGGCTCCCGAGATTCACAGTCCCATCATTCCAACCGAGACCGTGTTGGACATCCGCATCGTGGGCAATCGCAGCATCTCGCGCGAGAAGGTGCTGGCCAACATGGGCACGCGCATCGATCGTCCCTTCGACCAGGCCACGTTCGAACGCGACGTGCGCAAGCTGGCCGGCAAGAACTGGTTTGTCGACGTGCAGCCGCGCCGTGAAAAAGTGGCAAACGGCGTCATCATCACCCTCGAAGTCGTCGAACGGCCGACGCTCGAATACGTCAAATTTCTCGGCAACAAGAAGATCAAAGTTCACACGCTGGCCAAGGAAGTCAACCTGAAAAAGGGAGACTCGCTCGATCCCTTCGCGGTCGAAGAAGGCCAGCGTAAGATCGAGACCCTGTACCAGACTAAGGGCTTCAACGACGTCAAAATTTCGATCCTCGAAGGCACCAAGCCCACCGACCGCGGCGCCGTCTATGTGATCAACGAAGGTCAGACGCAAAAGATCTGGAAAGTCAAGTTCGAAGGCAACACGATCGCCAGTGACGGCCGCTTGAAAACGCAGATCCAATCCAAGCCGCCCATCTTGTGGGTCTTCAAGGGGCAGGTCGACCGAAAGAAAATCGAAGAGGACGTCGAGAAGCTCACCAACTACTACCGCAGCCTCGGCTTCTTCAAAGCGAACGTGGCCCGCGAGTACGAATTCAACGAAAAAGAGAACTGGATGACCCTGACCTTCTATATCAACGAAGGTCCGCGCTATCACGTGCGCAACATTTCCTTCATCGGCAACCGAATCTATGACGAGGCCGCGATCTCCGGCGGATTGAAATTGAAAGCCGGCGAGTTCTACGATCAGGCCAAGATGAACACCGACATCGGCTACGTCAAGGATATGTACGGCAGCAACGGATACGTCTTCGCCAACGCCGAAGCCGACTTGCGCTTCTTCGAAGAGCCAGGGCAACTAGACCTGGTTTACAAGGTGACCGAAGGCAAGCAGTGCCTCGTCGGCGACATCAACGTGCACATCGGCGGCGACTCGCCACACACCAAGGCGGTGACGGCCATCAACCGGCTGTCGCTGCGCCCCGGCGACGTGATCGACATCCGCAAGATCCGCGCCAGCGAACGGCGCATCAAGTACTCGGGCTTGTTCAACAACGATCCGACCAAGGGGGACGTTCCAAGAATTGTCCTCTCGCCCCCCGACTCGGAAGACGAACCGGCCGACGGCCAGACACCTCGCAAAAAGAAGCGGGGAATCGGCGCAAGACGGGCGACCCCGACTCGTTCCGTGGCCAGAGCCCCGACAACGAGTCTCCTGCGCCCGGAGTGCCACAGGCGCCCCCGCGCGGACAAGGCCCGCTGGCACAGCCGTTCCGCACAGCACCGTCGGTCAGCTCGCCCCAACGGCAACCAGCGTCGGCCACGGAAACGCCCGCTTCGACAGTGCCCGCGTCATCAGCACTGCGGAGCCGTGGCACGCAAGTGCGTGGCCAAAGCCCGGATTCCTCGAACGGCGGTTACGGCGGGACGGCCATCAACCCCATGTCCCCTGGGCCGCAGCCGTATGCCGTCAATCAACTGCCCAGCGGCCCCAGCACGCAGCCGCCGATCAACGGAGCGCCGCCGCCGGGCAGCATCTATCCGCCCAGCTACGCGCCGCCAGCCAATCCCCCATACGGAGCCCAGGGAGGCTATGTACAGCCGGGCGCCGCGCCGCCGCAGGGCGGGGCATTCAACCCCTTGCCGCCGCCCCCCAGCTTCCTGGAGGAGCGGCCGCAGGTTCCCCTGGATATCTACTTGAACGAGGCCCAAACCGGCCGCTTCATGTTCGGAGCCGGCGTGAACTCGAATGCCGGCTTGATCGGCTCGATCATCATTGACGAGCAGAACTTCGACTGGCGACGCGTGCCCACAAGTTGGGAAGATTTCCGCAGCGGCAAGGCATTTCGCGGAGCGGGCCAGAAATTCCGCATCGAGGCGGCACCCGGTACGCAGGTCTCGCGCTACATGTTCAACTTCGCCGAGCCGTATCTGTTCGATACCCCGGTCGGCTTTGGGCTCAGCGGCTATTACTTCAAGCGGTTCTATCGCGACTGGACCGAGCAGCGCGCCGGCGGCCGCACCAGCTTGAGCTATCAGTTCTCGCCCGATCTGTCCGGCAACGTCGCCATTCGGGCCGAGGACATCCTGATTTCGCAGCCGCGCGTTACGGGCGTCGCGCCATTGGACGCCGTGTTGGGCCACACGCAACTGTACAGCATCAAACCCCAGATTGCCCACGACACCCGTGACAGCACGTTTCTGCCGACCGAGGGCCATTACATCTCGCTCGATTTCGAGTATGCCTTCGGTTCGTTCCAGTTCCCGCGCTGGGGCCTCGACACCCGCTGGCACTACCTGTTGCGCCAACGGCCCGACTCATCGGGCCGACATACGTTGAGCCTGTACAACAATTTCGGAATCACGGGCCGCGACACGCCGATTTATGAAAACTACTTTGCCGGCGGTTTCTCGACGTTGCGCGGCTTCCAGTTCCGCGGTGCGTCGCCGCAGATCAACACAGTCGAAGTCGGCGGTAACTTCCAGAACCTGAGCTCCGTCGAATACATGTTCCCGGTCACCGCCGACGACATGCTGCGGGCTGTCGCGTTTGTCGACTTCGGCACCGTCGAGCCGACGCCCCACATCAACTGGGACGATTTCCGCGTGGCGCCGGGCGTGGGATTGCGGATCTCGCTGCCCGCATTGGGCCCCGCGCCGATCGCGCTAGACATCGCCTTCCCCGTCGCCTATGCGCCGACCGACATCCGCCAGATCTTCAGCTTCTTCGTCGGCTACAGCCGCTAGAAGCACTCAATCCCGTGACCGCCTACCAGTGGTAGCGACCCGGATAACGACCGTAGAAGCCGCCGTAGATCACCGGCCCGCGGTAGAAGGTCCCATACGGGGCGTAGGCGCCCCCATAGTACGGATAGGCGGGAGCAACAACGTACGGGTAGGGCCGATAGGCCACATAGGGACGATACGGGTAAGCGTAGGCCCGATGACGCCAGCCAACGGCTGTGACGGGAACAGTTGTCACGGGCACACTTGTCACGGGCACACTGGCGGCCGGCGTGGGCGACGCGACCATGCGAGTGACCACCGCGGGCCGAACGACGGGGCCCGCCATCGTGGCTTGATGGTCCATTACGAACAATCCCAGCAACCCGGCCGCCACCGTGATTCGCATCCTGAAACTCATAATACTGCCCTCCAAATTTGGCACGAAGAACCAAGTCGCCGAGAAAATCCTATGCCCCGGCGATAGACAGCGTCAAGTGGCGCTCGGCAATCGCAGACCGCAAATGCACTACTGGTAATGAATTAGACTGCGTGGTTTGTAGCGTGCCAGACGTTCGGCTCCGCCCAGTCCGGCCAGCTCGATCAGGAACACGCAGCCCGCTATGCTGGCACCCGACTTTTCGACCAGGCGGCAGCAGGCCTCGATGGTGCCGCCGGTCGCTAACAGATCGTCGACCAGCAACACGTTCTGGCCGCGCGCGATTCCATCACAATGCATTTCAAGCGTGTCCGAGCCGTACTCCAGATCGTAATGATCGGCGAAGGTGTCGAACGGCAGCTTACCCGGCTTGCGCACGGGCACGAACCCAACGTTCAACGCCAGCGCCAACGGAGCGGCGAAGATAAATCCGCGCGCTTCGGCCGCAGCGACGACGTCGATCTTCGTGTCGCGATAGGGCTCGGCCATACCCTCGATGGCGGTTCGAAACGCGGCCGGATTCCCGAGCAGCGGCGTTATGTCCCGAAACAGAATGCCCGGCTTTGGAAAGTCCGGCACGTCCCGGATGTATTGGCTCAAGTCCATGACGAGGGCGTCCCGCGAGAACAACGGCTGCGGGCCAGGCTCTGCTTTCGCCGGGTGCCACTGGCAATTTTGCCAGTGTGCTTGACGCCCGAGCGTTGCATCGACACTGACGAGACGCCAGTGGCACACCTGCCCCAACGGCATTCTAGCAGGGAACCGCCTGACCCGATCAAGCGCAAACCGAAACTCGGTCGGCGAACTCGCCGCGCTAGGGCGTGGGGCCTTGCAGGCCGTCGGCCAGCTTGCCCAGGGCTTCGGTCTCGATCTGGCGGACGCGCTCGCGGGTCAGGCCGAGTGACTCGCCGATTTCCTTGAGCGTCCGCGGCTCGTTGTCGTCCAGGCCGAACCGCATCCGCAGCACGGTCGCCTCGCGGTGGTCCATCGTGTCGAGCATCTGCATGACGTGGAGCAGGTTGTCGCTGTCGACCAGCTCGTCTTCGGGGCTTTTGAGCCGCTCGTCCATCACCATCTCGCCCAGCGACCAGCCGGCTTCGGTCTGATCGGTCTGCGGCGTGGAGTTGTAGATGCGGATCGCCTTCTTGATGATCGGCAGCTTCTTCTTCGGCAGGCCCAGCACGCGGGCGATTTCCTCGGGCGTCGGCGTGCGGCCCAGTTCCTCGGTCAGCCGCGCGGTGGCCCGCCGCCACTTCGAGAGCAGCTCGACCATGTAGGCCGGGATGCGGATCGTCTTGGCCGTGTTGATCAGCGCCCGCTTGATCGACTGCTTGATCCAGTAGCTGGCGTAGGTGCTGAAGCGCGTGCCCATCGCCGGGTCGAAGCCCTCGACCGCCCGCAGCAGGCCGAGGTTGCCCTCCTCGATCAGGTCTTGCAGGCCCAGGCCCTTGCCGGTGTAGCCGCGGGCGATGTTGACGACCAGCCGCAGGTTGGCGCGGACCATGCGGTCGCGGGCCCGCGTGTCGCCCTGGCCGATGGCGGTGGCCAGCTCTTGCTCGTCGTTGGCCGATGAGCAGCGCGGTCTCGTTGATCTCGCGGAGATACGTTTCCAGCGGGGATCTGAACGGCGGAGGTGGGTCGGCGTCGAGTGGTCGTCATGCGTCGTATCGTCGTGGTGTCAAGAGATTGCCTGATCGAACAACACAACTATCGACGTACTCACGTGTTTTCTGCAAAGAAGCGTGGACTTGGCATAGTGAGACGAATGTGAGGCACGTGCCGCCCATAGCGAAAAGAACGACCCCGCTGGTGAGGACCAGCGGGGTCGTTTGGCAGGAGGTTTTATGCCTGCCGGACCGTCCCCGGTGGCTGTCGCGGTGATCGTCCGGCTGCGAGACGTATGAGGATTGTTCGGGCCATTGCCGCAAGCGGTCGGGACAGGAGCGTTTTGCCGATCGCGCCAGCCGCGTGCGTTGGCTACTTGATCAGCGGCCCAGAATCGCCGCCGACGCCGCCTTTGAGTTCCGAAGGCGGCGTGCCGCCAGCTGATCCACCGCCTGCGCCAGAACTGCCGGACGATCCGCCCGGCGCGTCGCCGCGTTCTTCTTCGGCCCAGTCGACGCGCTTGCGCGACAGGCCGATCTTGCGCTCGTCGGCGTCGACGCGCAGGATCTTCACCTCGATCTCGTCGCCGACCTTGACGATCGTCCTCGGGGTTCTCGACCTTGTGGTCGGCCAGCTCCGAGATGTGCAGCAGGCCTTCCAGGCCGTTCTCCAGGCCGACGAACACGCCGAAGTTGGTGATCTTCGTGACCGTGCCGGTCACGAGCTGGCCGGGCTGGTACTTGCTGGGGATGTCGGTCGCCCAGGGATCGTCGTCCAGCTGCTTGAGGCCCAGGGCGATGCGGCGGCGCTCCTGATCGACGGAGAGCACCTTGCACTCGACGTTCCTGGCCCTTCTCGACCACTTCGCTGGGATGGCTGATCTTGCGGGTCCACGACATGTCGCTGACGTGCAGCAGGCCGTCGATGCCTTCTTCGATCTCGATGAAGGCGCCGTAGTTGGTCAGGTTGCGGACCGTGCCCTTGACCATCGTGCCGGGCGGGTAGCGGTCGGCGACCTTGTCCCAGGGGTTCGCCTGGGTCTGCTTCATGCCGAGCGAGATTTCCTGCTTCTCCTTGTTGATGTCCAGCACGACGACGTCGACTTCGTCGTCGATGTGCACCAGCTCGCTGGGATGGCTGATGCGCTTGGTCCACGACATTTCGCTGATGTGCACCAGGCCTTCGATGCCCTCTTCGAGCTTCACGAAGGCGCCGTAGCTCATCACGTTGACGACCGTGCCCTTGATGACGCGAGCCGACCGGGTACTTCTGCTCGACGTTGTCCCACGGGCTGGCGCGTCTTCTGCTTCAGGCCCAGGGCGATCTTTTCCTTCTCGCGGTCGATGTGCAGAATCTGCACTTCGATTTCCTGGTCGATCGAGACCATTTCGGACGGATGGCTGATGCGGCCCCAGCTCATGTCGGTGATGTGCAGCAGGCCGTCGATGCCGCCCAGGTCGACGAACGCGCCGAACTCGGCGATGTTCTTGACCACGCCCTTGCGGAGCTGGCCGACTTCGAGCGTCGCTGAGCAGTTGGGCCTTCTTCTCGGCCCGCTCGGTTTCGATCAGCGCGCGGCGGCTGACGACGATGTTGCGCCGCGCTTCGTCGATCTTCAGCACGAGGCACTGGATCGTGCGGCCGATGTAGTCGCCGATGTCGGCCGGGCGGCGGATATCGACCTGGCTGGCCGGCAGGAACACGTTGACGCCGATATCGACCAGCAGGCCGCCCTTGATCTTGCGCGTGACGATGCCGGTGACGACGTCGTCTCTCGTGGACGGTCTCCATCACCTTCAGCCAGGCTTCGATCTTCTCGGCCTTGCGCTTGCTGAGGGCGATCATGCCGCGCGATTCGTCGATGCGGCCGTGGACGTCTTCGACGTCTTCGATCAGCACCTTGACGTGCTGCGCCGACTTGCGGGCAGCTCTTCGCCTTCTTCCCATTCGTTGCGCGGAGATGATGCCTTCGCTCTTGTAGCCGACGTCGACCAGCACGAAGTCGTCGTCGATGCGCAGAATCTTGCCGTCGATGATCTTGTTGACGGCCAGCTCGCCGCCGCCCCAATCGATCTCCTCGGTGGCGGTGCCGCCCATGGCCAGGGCCAGCTCGTCTTCCCACTCGTCTTGCTTCGAATCCAAGCCGCGAATCAGGTTACGATTTACCATGTGTTTTGGTTTTTGCCAGCCACGACAGAGAACGGCAGCCCGTCGCGCGATTGCAGCGGGGCGGTGAGACGTGGCTCACGAGAAAAGAGACCTGCCCCACAGCCCGATCCCCGCCACGGGGACCGAAACCAGCCGTCAGGACGAATCGAGGATTATACCCGGCACAAGGCGTTGGGGCAATTACGGTAAATGAGCGCGTTCTGGTGGCAGGTGGCCTGCCGCAATAATAGAGCAGAGTCGAGCAGGATGTTTGGCGGTTGGCGCTCTGGCAATCGATTTCGACTCTGAAGGCTACCGCACCTTGAACGGCAACTTCGCGCTGGTGTCGGCCGCGTCGGCCGAGACGTTTACTGGCAACGTCCAGGCGACGCTGCCGGCTTT
Source organism: uncultured Planctomycetia bacterium (assembly GCA_963801675.1). Classification (GTDB taxonomy): domain Bacteria; phylum Planctomycetota; class Planctomycetia; order Pirellulales; family PALSA-1355; genus PALSA-1355. The sequence continues at coordinate 2,663,327 of CAWDFN010000001.1, read as the reverse complement.
GCACACGCCCTCGGCGCCGGTCTGGCAATAGTAATAGGCCAGAGAGATCTTTAACCTCTCGGTGCCCTTGCCCGCCATCGCGGGCAACTCGATGTCAAACGTCGGCGACTTATCTTCCACGCTGGTGATCTTGTCCAAAGCCTCGCGGCCGATCGGCCCCTTTTCGATGCCCCCTTCGATCAGATAGCGCAGCGGGGCCAGGGGGTTGATCCTATAGCCCTGCGGCAACTCGAGCGCCACTTGCAGACGCACCTTGCCGTCGACCGGCTTCAGCCGGACAGCCGGCAACTCCACTTCGGTGGCGCCAGGAAACGGTGGTTGCGCTGCCAGCGTCGGCGCGGGCGGAGCTTCGAGACCCTTGATGGCCAGCGTGGTCACCTGGTTACCGTGCTTCAAATCGATCATGCGGATGGCGTGGTTGTTGGTGTCAGCGACGTACAGCTTTCCGTTTGCGGCTGCCAATCCGGCCGGTTCATCGAATGTCGCCTCCGCTCCGTCGTCGGCCCCCGACTTGCCGGTGCCGGCGACGGTCTTGCAGGTAGCCTTGCGCGGGTCGACCACCTTGATCTTGTTGTTGTAGGTGTCGGCGACGTACACGACACCCTCGTCATAGAGCAAGCCGAGCGCATGTTGCAGGAGCACCTTCTCTCCTTGGCCGTCGACGTCGCCGAACGTGAACAGCCGTCCTCCGGGCAGGTGGGCACTGCCCACGATGGTGGTCACTTTCTGCGCCGGATCGAACGGGACCGCGCGAATCGAACTGCCCTCGCTGTCGGCCACGTAAATCACTCTGTTGTCGCTGCTGAGCCCGCTCGGCTGCGCGAACGAGGAGAATCCCGGCTCGTAGGGCTGCGGGGGCAGGTGTGGGCCGTCGACAATGTCTTCCCGGCCATTGCCGGCAAATACGCCAACTTCGGCCGGCTTGGCAAGCGTCATTTTCCAAATCTGGTGCGATCCAGCCATCGCGATATATAGATTCTGTCCGTGCACCAACAGGTCCCAAGGACTGTTGATCGCCGTTTTCAACGCGGGCCCCTGAAAAAGATGCTTCTTACTCCCGGCCGTTTCGTCCACGGGGTCATCGGCGCCGGGCCAGCCGTGCGCCTGCTTGCCGGTGCCCGCGATCGTGCGTACCTGCTTCTTCTTCAAGTCCACTTCGCGGATCAGATGGTTCTCGGTGTCGGCCACGTACAAGAGGTTTTTGGCCAGGGCCATCCCTTGCGGATGATCGAACGTGGCCTTGGCATAATCGCCGTCGGCGGCGCCGATCCGGCCCGAGCCGATCGTCGCCTCCAGCGTGCCATCCAAGCGCGTGACCACGATCCGATTGTGGTTGCTGTCGGAGATATACAGCCGGTCCCCTTTTTCGTCGGCGAGCAACTTGCCTGGAAATCGCAACGGCGTGGTCGGCGCTTTGTACGCGGCCAGCTCGAATCGCAGCGGTGTCGGATCCATCAGGCCCTTGCGGCGGTAGTACGGCATCTTTTCCCTGAAGAACCGGTCGATCGATTCGAAATCCACTTCGCCGCTGGCCCGGGCCACGACGTTGCCCTCGGGGTCGATCACAAACAGCGACGGCCAGCTCTGCACGCCGTACTTGTCCCAGATCTTGTGCAACGCGTCGTTCACCACCGGATGCTCGATCTCGTAACGGAGCACGGCCTCGCGGATGTTCTTAGAGTCCTGCTCGGTGGCAAATTTGGCCGAATGCACGCCAATCACGACCACCTCGTTGGGATACGCGTGCTCGAGCTTCTTCAGCTCAGGCAGGATGTGCATGCAATTGATGCAGCAGTAGGTCCAGAAATCGAGAACCACGAACTTTCCGCGCAGCTGCTTCAAATCGATCGGCCCAGCCGTGTTGATCCAGTCAATGCCGCCATCGAGCGCCGGAGCTTTGACGTGCTGCGGGAACGGGTGCGGGTCGTCCGGCTCCTCCTTGGCAGTTGTTTTGGGTGTTTCCTTCGACCCGTCCTTGGCCTTCTGGGCGACTTGTATCGCTAGCTTCGCGGGTTTAGCGGGCTTCGTGGCTGTTGCGGGGGCCGTGCTGAGCGGCGCAGTTTGGAGTGATCTCTCGGCGTCAATTAGCGCGCCGGTCTCACCCGCCAGTCCGCACATTGGCGCTGTAAGCGTTACTGCGCCAGCGATAGCAAGCATCAGGGCTTTCAAGGTTGGACGCAAGCGAAGCAACATGACGGGCTCCAGGCGCCGCGGTAATTGGCAAGGATCACCAGAATCCAAGGCGGTTCATCTTACCCTAACATCTTCTCCCCATAAAACGATTTATCGCGATCGCAGCGTCAAATGGCCCGCTCGCGTGGCAGGACAAGGGCACGGTTGGTCGAACCGCAACGCTCGAAATACGATTGAGAAGCCCGCCCACGCTTGCCCCGTTTACGCGGTCACGGCCAGCTTGTGGCGGAGCTGCTCCAGGCTGTCGCGCCACGACAAAAAAAGCTTGTGCTGCGGCGGACAGCCGGCCGAAACAATCGTAATAACCGTCATACACGGTGTTGAAGAGAAGTTGACAGTCCGACGCCGCTAGCGGTAGAGTTGCCGCAAAATCCGCCATCTCCCACCGCGAATGCCTGCGAACGGCCCTGGACTGCGGCGTCGTTTTGCCACGGTTGGTAAAATCCCTTGTGCCTGGTCGATCTCCGGAGAACGCATCCGTGTTACGCAATTTCCCCGCAATCTTGCTTGGACTCTTGCTGTTTGGGCCGACTGCTAGCGCCCAGGAATGGGCGACCAAGATGTTCAACGTGACGTCGCACGACTTCGGCACCGTGGCCCGCGGGTCGAAGGCCCAATACCGCTTCCAGATCAAGAATATTTATCAAGAAGATGCGCATATTTCGAGAGTTGAGTCGAGCTGCGGCTGCACCACGCCCAAGCTGGGCAAGCCCGATTTGAAGACCTTCGAGACAACCGAACTGGTCGCCGACTTCAATACGCGTGATTTTCTGGGCTCCAAAAGTGCCACGCTGAAGATCACCTTCGACAAGCCCTTCCATGCCGAGGTTCAGGTTCGCGTCACCGGCAATATCCACAGCGACGTGATCTTGCAACCGGGGGCCATCGACCTGGGAACGCTCGACGTCGGCAAAGGGGTCGAAAAACGGCTGCAAGTGACCCACGTTGGCCGTGATAACTGGCGCATCCTCGATGCCAAGACCGTCGACCCGCACTTCGAAGTCGAGATCAGCGAGCCGATGCAAGGCAGCGGTCGAATCTCGTACGATTTGCTGGTCCGGCTAACGAAGGACGCCCCGGTAGGCTACGTCAAGGACCAGTTGATTCTGGTCACCAACGACGGCCGCGCCCGAGAACTGCCGGTCGAGATGGAAGGCCGCGTGATCTCGGACATCACGATTAGTCCCAGCCAACTTTTCATCGGGGTGGTACATCCCGGACAGCGCGTGACGAAAAAGCTGATGATCCGCGGTAAAAAGCCGTTCAAAATCGTGGACGTCGAGTGCGCCGACAAGTCGTTCGCGATCGATCCGCCGAAAGAGGCCAAATCGGTGCATGTGGTTCCGGTCGTGTTCACCGCCGGCGACGATCCGGGCCGAATTTCCCAGAAGATCAACATCCTGACCGATCAGGGCGACAACGTCGTGCAAGCCTTCACCGCCTTCGCCGAAATCGTCCGCCCCGAGGACAAGGCCAGGCCGGCCCCGCCACCGCAACGCGACATCGACGAAAACGCCGAGAATTAGCGCGAAAGGGTGCCAGGAACCTTATTTTAAGGTTCCTGGCACCCTTTTCGCATCGAGCGGCTCGATTCCAACCACTTGCAGCGTCTGCGTATCGCTGGGGCAACTGCCGCAACGTCCACAGGCGGCTGCTTTGCGCCGTGCCATCGTCCGCCAGGCGCCGCGCCAGGTAGCCAATCGCCACCGCAACCACGACGAGCACGACCGCGTTTTGCCACCCAAGGTTCATGGTTGAACTTGCCTCGAAAGCGGTCGCAGCCAACGGAATGAATCCTGCCTAGAACGGCGGAACTAACATGCCAACCTGATACGTCACCAGCGCGCCCAGGTAGGCCAGGATCGTCATGTAGGCAAACGTAAAGGCCGGCCAGCGCCAGCTATTGGTCTCGCGCCGAATGACGACCAGCGTCGACGCGCACTGTGCACACAGCGCAAAGAACACCATGATCGACAACGCCACCGGGACATTATAGACCGGCTCGCCGGTGTCGTCCCAGACGGCCGCGCGCATTCGCGTCGCCAGCCGGTCCTGGGCGATCTGGTCGCCGACGTCCAATCCGCTGCCCAGATTATAGATCACGCCCAGCGCGCCCATCACCACCTCGCGGGCGGGAAACGAAGCAATCGCCGCGCAGCCGATCCGCCAATCCCAGCCCAGCGGGCGCACCGCTGGCTCGATCGCGTGCCCCGCGCGGCCCAAGATGCTCTGCCGCTGATAGACCGCGGCAATCTCGTTTTCCACCTGCTCCTTGCGAGCTTCGATCCGTTTCCAATCCGGCGTGTCCGCTTCGAGCGACGCCAATTGCTCGGCCAACGCGATGCGCGCCGGCAGCAGCGTCGTTTCGACTTCAGCCGCATTGTGCGGATAGTACGAGGCGGCCCACACGACGATCGACACGGCCAGAATCAAGCGTGCCCGCGCGCCGCACAAACGACCAGCCGCGCTCCACCATGCGCGTCAGCACGATGCTCGGCGACGGCCACTTGTAGCTGGGCAACTCCATCACGAACGGCGGCGTCGGCCCGCGCAAAAGCGTCCTTTTGAGCACCAGCGCCACGGTGACCGCCGTCACGATGCCGACCAGGTACATCGCCAGACAGCGTCAGCCCCTGCAATTGAACGAGCCCGCCGGCAAATGCTCGCCGCGGAATGAACGCGCCGATCAATACCGTATACACCGGCAGCCGGGCGCTGCAGCTCATCAGCGGTGCGACCAGAATCGTCGTCAGTCGATCGCGGCGATTCTCGATCACGCGCGTCGCCATCACGCCCGGAATTGCGCAGGCGAACGACGACAACAGCGGAATGAACGACTTGCCGCTCAGGCCGACGCGGACCATCAGCCTGTCCATCAAGTACGCCGCCCGGGCCATGTAGCCGCAGTCTTCCAACAACGACAGAAAGAAAAACAGAATGAGAATCTGCGGCAGGAACACCAGCACGCTGCCCACGCCGCCGATCGCGCCGTCGACCACCAGCGATTCCAGCGGGCCCTCGGCCATCTGGCCGGCCACGGTCTGGCCCAGCGTGCCGATCACCCCGTCGATGGCCTTCATCAGCGGATCGGCCGCCACGAACACCGACGAAAACACGATTAGCATCGCTGCCACGAACACCAGCGTGCCCCAAAACTTGTGCGTCAACACCCGATCGATCCGATCGCTGACCGTGACCACGCGCGTTGGCGGGCGCACGACGACGCCTTCCAATACACGCGCGACCCAGCCATAGCGGGCATGCGCTTCGATGGCCGGCACGCCGCAGTCGGCCGCCGCAAGTCGATCGCGGGCTGCCCGCAATTCGGATGCAACCGAGCGCGGCCGTGCCGCCGGCGCGTCCGAGGTTCCCAGCAGCGCGCCTTGCAAATAGCCGTTCGAATCGAGCAACAACCGCTCGACCAGGTATCGCGGCAACGGCTCGACGGCCGACGAACTGCCCCCGCGAAAATCCTCGGCGGACAGCACGCTTTGCAAGTGAGCCAGTTCGCGCTGAAACGCAAGCGGAAAAGGGCTCTCGCGTTCCGGGCCGGTCGAGCTCGATGAAAGGGCTTCGGCCAACGCCGCTTTGAGCTGCGCAACGCCGATCCGACGATTTGCCTGCACTTCAACGACCGGCACTCCAAGCTGCTTTTCGAGCCGCGCGACGTCGATTCGCAGGCCGCTGGCCTGCGCAATGTCGACCATGTTCAGCGCCACCACGGTCGGCAGGCCCATCTCCAGAACCTGGCTGACCAGGTACAGATTGCGCTCCAGGTTGCTGGCGTCGACGATCGACAGCACGGCGTCAACGCGGTCTTCATCCGAGCGTCGGCCCAACAGAACGTCGACGGCCACCATTTCGTCGGGCGATCGCGGAGCCAGGCTGTAGGTGCCCGGCAAATCGATAAGTTGGCAACGCTGTTCGCCGAGAGAAAGGCTGCCAAGCTTCTTCTCGACTGTCACGCCCGGATAGTTGCCCACGCGTTGGCGCACGCCGGCCAAGCCGTGAACAGCGTCGACTTGCCCGTGTTCGGATTGCCGACCAGAGCGATGGTGAGCATCGACCGCGAAGTCATCGAAGCACGTGGTGCCGGTAATAGGAAGCGCGGGTGGGACCGCCAGCAGAGCGCTTCCTGGAAGTTCAGAGCAGATTTATTTGCACGCGCGCCGCTTCGCTTCTGCGCACGCTGAGCCGGTAGCCGCGCAGTTCCAGTTCCAAGGGGTCTCCCAACGGAGCGACACCGATCATTGCCACTTCCACTCCCGGCGTCAGTCCCATTTCCAAAAGCCGCATGCTCAACTCATCGGCGCCAGCAACCGAACTCACGCAGCGCGCGCGATCCGATCGGAAGGTCCGCCAACACGGTCACGTCGCGGCTCCACGGCGCACCAAAATGCGCAGCAACTCGTCGGCTCGAAAACACAACTTGTTGCCCGCCAGGCGAATAATGCAGGGGCTTCCGCCTTGCACCATTTCGATCGTCGCGCCACCGCGAATGCCGAGCTCTTCCAGGCGATGAACCTGTTCGGGATGTCCCGTGATCTGGCCGACGTCAGCCGACTGCCCAGGCGAAAGCAAACTCAGCGGAATGAGGTCGTGCACAAGTGCTCGATTGCAAGGTTGTTATTGAGACTCATTATCAGCAGTCTGATTGTAGACGGTTCGCCTCGGCGATGCAATCGGCCCGCCGCCAAAAAATGTCTCGCCCATGGGCAGCACGCCTCGAAGCGGCATCGAGCAAACAACTTGCGCTGCAAGGGCGGACGCCCTTCAAGCCTTGGGAACGGTCCGAGCAGGCGGCTCGACAGGAGTGCGAGGGAAATCGCCACGACCCTTGAACTGCGATTCCAAGGCAGCCATGACTGCCAGCACGATATCCTCGCGCCAGGGCGCGCGGCGACTTGTACGCCCACCGGCAAACCTGCGCTGCCTACTTCGACCCGCCGCGCAGCCCGATCCACCACGTCGCGACTTGCCGGACGATCGCTCTGTTCGCCCTCGCGAACCCGCGTAATGGGCACGACCCCCGCGGGGATACCCAGCAGGTTGACCCAATAACAATAGCTGGCGGCGGTCGCCAGGTGCTCGCTGCCGCCGTGGACGAGCGCCGGCAAAGCGTGCGGTGGGCACAGCAGCGCGTCGAGCCCTGCCGCGCTCCATTGGTCGAAGAACCGCTGCGCATAATTCGCCCGCGCGGTACAAAGCTGCCAATACTCGTCCGCCGAGCGCAGGCCGATCGAACCCAGTAGCCGCGCGGTACGCCGCTGGCCAGTCGCACGCAACCCCGCCCGCAGGACACTTCGCAGCCAGCGAGGGCTTTGGCACAGCAGGACCATTCGTCGATTGCGCCAGTCACGCCGGCTCGCTCCCAAAACTCGCGCCGCGTCGGCGGCGCCGTCGGCACTGACGAGACTAAAGAACAGGTCCACGGCCATCGGCATATTGGGAGGTTGAAACGTCACCACCTGAACGCCCAGTCGCCCGAGCGCGGTGCCTGCTTCTTCGACCGCGCGTCGCAGAGCGGGCGAGGCGGAAAAGTGACGATCGTCGGTCCAAACGCCGACGCGCAGATTCTCAAGGCGCACCTTCGCTGGATCACCCCACGGCACTGGCGCAACCTGCGGATCGATGGTCCCCGGCTCCTCAGCGCCAAGCACGCCGAGCGCCAACGTCAAATCTTCGACGCTCCGCGCCAGCGGCCCGCATTGAGGGAGGATGGCCTCCATGCCATGCAAATTGTCGCGCGTGGCGGCGTTGGTCAAGCGTAGCGTGGTGGGCTTGATTCCGCAGATTCCGCAGGCGTGCGCCGGTTGGCGAATGCTGCCGCCCAGGTCGTTGGCCAGGCCCAAGGGCGATCCGCCGGCGGCGATGATCGCTGCTTCACCGCCGCTGCTGCCGCCGGGAGACCGCTCCAAGTCCCATGGGTTTTGCGTGCGGCCATACAGCGGATTGTCGGTCTCGTGCATTAGCATCAATTGCGGAACGTTGGTCTTACCCAACACGATCGCGCCGGCGCGGCGCAAGCGGCGTACCAGCGGGTTGTCGGCCGTCATGATCTCCGCGGCGAAGCGGTCGACGCCCTCGGTGGCGGCAGTTCCGGCAACGTGAAAGCATTCTTTGATCGTAATTGGCACTCCGTGCAGCGGCCCCAGCACGTCGCCGCGGGAGCGAGCCGAGTCGGCCCCCGACGCGGCCGCGCGGGCCTGGTCGAAAAGCGGCACCACGACGGCGTTGAGCGCCGGATTGACCGCCTCGATGCGGTCGATATGAGCTTCGACCAGCTCGGCGCTGGTCAGGTTACCGGCCGCGATTTGCCGGGCCATTTCGCTGGCCGAAAGGCCAATCAGATCGGTTTGATTGAGCGAAAGGCCGTGCGCCATGGGTTAAAAGTGGTCAGTGGTTGGTGGATAGTGGTTGGTGAAGAAGACAAATGCACGCTTCCGCGGCGCAAAGACGCAAATCCTGGTGGCTTTTACTGCCCGCTAATCACCAACCACTAACCACTATTTTCTTCTTCGCGCCCCAGCCATCGCCGCACCGCGCGGCTCGTGCTGGCCAACAGTTTTCCCGTTAGCACGTCATCGGTGACGGTCGACTTGTTGGGCTGAAAGTTGCTCCAAACGGCCGCGATATACGGCTCGCTGGTTTCGGCCAACGACGCGTACAAGCCTTTCTTGCGAATGTCGCTCAAGGCTTGCGAATAGTGGTCCAGCACGTGCCGGTCCAACAGCGACCCGGCGACCTTGACGCTCGACAGCGCGCCGCGGCCGAGCGTGGCCACCTTACCCAGCGAGTGCATCATGACGGCGCCGGAGACGGCCAACATTCCCACGTTTTCGCGCTTCGCGATGTCGCGCATCTCTTCCCACATCCGCTGCACTTCGGCCTGCGGCAAGATGCTCATCGGGTTGGCCGAACCGATGGCGGCCCGCGTCTCGTCCAACGTCGCCTTCAGCGATTCGACCGACAACGGCGGCGTGTCGAAGACCTTGCCGGTGGACTTCGAAGCGTCCGACACCGCGATCAGCAGGTCGTTGACGTGATCGATCGTCGAGGCCTCGTCGATGACCCCTTGCGCCTTCAACTCGTCGGCCAGCTCCTTCAGATAAACCTGCGAGCCGTAAGCCAGGTCGCTTACCGCGGCCAACAGCATCAAGGGCGACACGTGCAGCGTGGCCAGCGAAGCCATGTCGACGAAGTTGCCGATCGACTTGCGGGCTACATAATGGTCGACCGCGGCCGTCGACGAAGGCTGGTCGCTCTGCTCGACGCCACCCACGTCATGCACCAGAAAATCGAGCATTTGCCGCACCATCACGGTGTACGTGCGGGAGCTTTGAAACGACCGGGGCACCAACAGCGAAGCCGATTCGCGCAGAGCACCCCCCACCAGTCCGGTACCGCTGCGCAGCGCTCGCTCGGGCAGCGACAGGACATAGCGCAACTTGCCCTTGTTGGAGTTCGAAGTCGAAGGTTCCGGCTCGTTGGCGGGATGATCTGCGGGAGGAACGTCGGACATCGTGTGCCTCCACATCGCCAGGCCGAAGCCGCTACTTGGCAGCGGGTAGCTTCAGCGTCACGCCGCTCCAAATCACGGTGGCCTCGTCCCCCTCGTAACCCGCCAATTGCTCGCTGGGGTTATCGACAATGACACCCAGCACGAGCGATTGGTCGCCGGGTTCTAATGCGGGAACCTGGGCGCCGACGATCGTCACGATCGGCGCATCGGAACCCGGCCCGATCGCGAGCTTGACATGATGCAGCTTGCCGACTTGCTCGGCGCTTTCCACCGTGCCGGCCACCACCAGGCCCGGGGTTGTACGCTTGCCGAATCCAAGCCATCGGCCCGCGTTGAACTTCAGCGCGTCGAGTCGCTTCTGATCGGCGGCAAATTGCAGCACGGCTTCGGCGAATTGTTTGCGCTGTGCGTCGAGCTTCTCGCCCAGACCGTCGTCTTGAACTAACGTGAGCACTTCGGCGAGGTGAAACAGGCCCAAGTAGAAATTGCTGCGCAGCTTCTTGAACTCGGCGTCGTTCTTGTCGCCTTGCGCGGCGACCATTTTCGCGTTGGCTGCCGCTGCATCCTGCATGGCGTGCCCCAAATCGGCCAGAGTGAACCTTGCCGCGTTGATGGGGCCTAGCGGTTCGGGCTCGGCTTCGGGCTCTGGTTCCGACGGCTTGGCAGGCTTGGCTTCTGGAGCGACTGGCGCGAACAGATCGGACTCGCCGTCGCTCGTGGCGGGCTTGGCTGCCGTCACCGGTTGCGGTTTTAGGTCGGGGGCCGGCTCGTCGGTCGACGGCTCCTCAGGTGCCGGCTCTGCGGGCGCCGGTTTTGCCCGTTCGTCCGGCTCGGGAGCGGGCAAAGTCGACTCCTCGGGCATCTCCTCCGCCTTGTCGGGCGCAGCCGGCAATTTCGGCGCGGCCAGCGGATCCGATGGCAAATCATCGGCGGGCAAGTCCGCAGCTGGAGCCGGGTCGGACGGCGCCGCTGCCTTGGGCTCTGGAGTCGCCAGATCTGGAGCCAAGGGTGTTTCGATCTTGGCCGGGCCTGCTGGCGGCGTGACCGCACTCTCGGCCGCTGGCGGCGCAGTCGCGGTCTCCGCCGCAGCCGGCTGGGACGGCGGCGTCTGTGGTGCCGTCGATGGCGGCGCCGTGGCAACCACTCGCGGAGCTTGAGTCTTGCTGAACTTCGCCGGCACCGGCACGTGCCAAGCGGCCAGCGTCCGACCGATTTTGAAAAAGTCGTAATCGGGACTGAGCCATAACAAACCATACAACGTCAAGGGCAGCGCGATCACGGTGCTGAGCAGCAGGCTGACCAACGTTGCCAACGGCCGCCGACGGCCTTCTTTGGGCGCTTTCGGTTCGCGCGACTTTTTTTTCTTCTTTTTGTCCTGCTTGCCCTCGGCGGCCGGCGACTCTTCGACGGGCACTGGCTCGGCGGCCACGGCCTCGCCGAAATCCAATTCCATCTCCTCTTCCGGCGCTTCCGAAGGGATGCGGACCGATTCGGCCTGTGGCGTCACTGCGAAGTCAATTGTCTCGCCGCCGTCGCCAAATAGCTCGCTCTCGGTCGCAGCGGTGCCGTCGGTCATCGAATCGTCGAGTGAGAACTCCTCGGCGGCAAACTCTTCTTCAGCGGCGATCTCCTCCGCGACAAACTCTTCGTTGCCGGCAATCTCTTGGCCGGAGTCGAACGCTTTGGCGGCAGCCGGCTCTTCGGCGGGCGTAAACTCCTCGAAATCCAGCGCGATCTCATCGCTGGCCGGCGCTTCATGCGGCGGCTGCTGTTCGCCCGGCGCAGCGTGGCTGGGCGCCGGTTCACCTAAGTCGAACACGCTCTCCTCGTCGGGTCCGGCGGTGTCGATGTGGTCGATGTTCGTCGGCACCTCGAGGGCCACCGGATCGGCCAACGCGAAGCCGATCTCCTCGCTCTGAGCGTCGGCCAGATCATGGGGCCAAGCCACTGCGGGCACGGCGGCCGATTCGAGCTGCTCGGCTGCACCCGGCTCGGCCTGCGCTTCGAGCCACTCCTCCGGCGGCCCACCGGACATCGCACCGGCCGACATGGCCGCGGCGGCGTGCTCTTCGACCACCTCCAACAGCGGCGGCATGTTGGACAGCGCGTCGGCCAACGCGTATTGTGCGCGGCACAACGGGCAGCGCACTTGGACGTTGGTGTCGATGCCGGCGGGAATGGTTACATGCTTGCCACATTGGGGACAGGGTGTCACAGTTGGCGAAATCGACATGAGGCCTCTCCGGAGTAATCTGCCTAGGACAAGTTTAGCACCCCAATCCCGGCCATGTCCATCAGTTGACGCGTCCGGTTTTGCGTCTGGCCAACGACCGTTTTGCCCGAAAACCCCGTTCCTATTCGCCCGCGGCGGCGTCACCCGGCCAGGCCCTCATCCTCTTGACGGCCCGCGGCCGCTCGGAAAGACTTTCCTGCGTGGTTTCCTTCCTCGTCTCCCTGCGACCACGTCGATGCCACGCCCGCTCAGCCCGTTGTTCGAACCGCGCAGCACGATCTACACCGGCGGCGAGTATCGCAACGAAACGTTTGGCTATCGGCTACTGAAGCCCGAAGTGATCGAGCCGGACACGAAATATCCTCTCGTGCTGTTTCTGCACGGGGCCGGCGAACGTGGTACTGACAATCGAGCGCAGCTCAAGTACTTGCCCGATCTGATGGCCCAGGGCGAGTATCGGCGCCGATTTCCCGCCTTTCTGATTGCGCCGCAGTGCCGGCCGGACCGGCTGTGGGTGGAAACGCCGCGGGCTTTCGACCGTTCGGCCCCGCGACAAGCGCCCGGGCCGCAGATGCAGGTCGTGATCGACATTTTGGACGCGGTGATCGGCGACTTCCCGATCGATCGCCAGCGGCTGTACTTGACGGGTCTTTCAATGGGGGGGTTTGGCAGTTGGGAGTTGGGAACCCGGCTCGCCGAACGCTGGGCCGCGGTGGCGCCGATTTGCGGCGGCGGCGACGAGTTGTACGCCGATCGGCTGGTGGGTGTGCCGGTTTGGGCCTTGCACGGCGCGGCCGACGACGTGGTGTCCGTGGGCCACTCGCGGCGTATGATCGAGGCCATTCGAGCGGCCGGCGGCGATCCGAAGTACACTGAATTGCCCCGCGTCGGTCATGACAGTTGGACGCCGGCTTACACTGACCCTAAGGGGGTCGTCCCGTGGCTGTTCGAGCAGCGAAAGGTCTGAGTCGGACGGAATCCCACGAGCCTTGGCGGCGTTGACCGGCTTTTCGGCCAAGGGATATAATCTTTTTCTAATCTTGGGCTTAGGCACGGTCGCCGCGGTTTCGCGCGATCTTCCGCGGACCAGGACATTGCAGTTTCCAATATTCCAAAACGCCAGCCGCACTTTTTTCGAGAGGATTTGCCATGGCCACCGCCGTTGATAAGGGAAGCCGGATTGACGCCGCCCACGAGAAGGGCATCCGCGACGACATCACGCGCTGCATCGGCAATACGCCCTTGGTGCGGCTGCGACGGATTACCCAAGGTTGCGGAGCGACGGTGGCGGCCAAGCTCGAAAACTTCAACCCCCTGTGGAGCGTCAAGGACCGCATTGGCCGGGCCATGATCGACGCCGCCGAACGGGACGGAAAAATCAACAAGGATACCGTGATCATCGAGCCCACCAGCGGCAACACGGGCATCGCGTTGGCCTATGTCTGCGCCGCGCGCGGCTACAAGCTGAAGGTGACCATGCCCGAGAGCATGAGCCTGGAACGTCGCCGGCTGCTGAAGGCGTTTGGCGTGGAGGTGATTCTGACCCCCGCCGCCGACGGCATGCCCGGGGCCATGCGGAAGGCCGAGGAATTGCTCGCCCAGAACAAGAACTGGTTCATGCCGCAGCAATTCAAGAATCCGGCGAATCCTGAAATCCACCGCAAGACGACCGCCGAGGAAATCTGGCGCGACACCGACGGCAAGATCGACATCTTCGTGGCCGGCGTGGGCACCGGCGGCACGATCACCGGCGTGGGCGAAGTGCTCAAGGCCCGCAAGCCGGGGGTCAAGATCGTGGCCGTCGAACCGATCAACAGCCCTGTGATCACCCAGAAACTGGCTGGCCAGGAATTGAAGCCCGGTCGGCACACGATCCAAGGCATCGGCGCCGGGTTTATCCCCGAAGTGCTCAACGTGAAGGTGATCGACGAACCGTCGTGCGTAACCGACGACGACGCGATGGAAACCTCGCGCCAGTTGGCCAAGCTGGAAGGCTTCATGTGCGGCATCAGCTGCGGCGCCGCCGCCTGGGCCGCGATCGACCTGGCCAAGCGCCCCGAAAACGCCGGCAAGCTGATCGTCGTCGTCCTGCCCGACCTGGGCGAACGGTATCTGTCGACGAAGCTGTTCCCGGAATGAACGAGCGGGATTGAACGACACTAATGCCGCCCACGTGCCACCATTTTGGCACGTGGGCTTTTTCATTCTTCGTCGCTGCGCAGCTTCGCCAGCACGCTGTAGTCTTCCAGCGTCGTCGTGTCGCCGACGGTTTCCTTGCCGGCGGCGATGTCGCTGCAGCAGGCGCCGCATGATCTTGCCGCTGCGGGTTTTGGGCAGCGAGGCGGTGAAGCGAATGTCGTCGGGCTGGGCCAGGGCGCCGATTTCCTTGCGGACGTGCTGCTTCAGCTCCTTCGCGCAAGGCCTCGTTCGGCTCGCCCGACTTTGAGCGTGACGAACACGGCCACGGCCTCGCCCTTGATCTCGTCGGGCCGGCCGACCGCCGCCGCTTCGGCCACGTTCGGATGGCTGACCAGGGCGCTTTCGATCTCGATCGTGCTCAGCCGATGGCCGGACACGTTCAGCACGTCGTCGATGCGGCCCATGATCCAGTAGTAGCCGTCGGCGTCGCAGCGGGCGTTGTCGCCGGCCAGATAGTTGTGCGGCACCTTGGTCCAATACTGCTCGCTGGTAGCGCTCGTCGTCGCCCCAAATGCCGCGCAGCATGCCCGGCCAGGGCTTGCGTGATCACCAGCCAGCCGCCCTGGCCCGGCGGCACCGGCTTGCCGCGTCGAGTCGACGATCGCCGGCACGATGCCGGGCAGCGGCTTGGTGCAACTGCCGGGCTTGGTGGCGATCGCGCCGGGCAGCGGGCTCATCATGATGCCGCCGGTTTCGGTCTGCCACCAGGTGTCGACGATCGGGCAGCGCTCGCGGCCGATCTTGCGGTGGTACCACATCCAGGCCTCGGGATTGATCCCCTCGCCGACCGTGCCCAGCAGCCGCAGGCTCGACAGATCGTGCTTGTCGACCCAGTGGTCGCCCCACTTGATGAACGCGCGGATCGCCGTCGGCGCGGTGTAGAAAATGCGTGACGCGATACTTTTCGATCATCTGCCAGAAGCGGCCTTCGTCGGGCCAGTTCGGGCGCGCCTTCGTACATCAGCACCGTGGCGCCGGCCGACAGCGGGCCATAGACGACGTAGCTGTGGCCGGTGACCCAGCCGATGTCGGCCGTGCACCAGAAGACGTCCTCGTCGCGATGGTCGAACACCCATTCGAAGCGTTTTCTTGGCGAACAGGTTGTAGCCGGCCGTGGTGTGCTTGATGCCCTTGGGCTTGCCGGTCGAGCCGCTGGTGTAGAGGATGAACAGCGGCGCTTCGCTGTCCAGCGGCGCGGCCGGGCAATCGGCCGAGGCCTCGGCCATCAGATCGTGCCACCAGAGGTCGCGGCCCGGCTGCATGTGCACCGGCGTTGCCGGTGCGGTCGGAGCACGATGCACTTCTCGACGGTGGGCGATTTTGCCAGCGCCTCGTCGACGTTCTGCTTCAGCGGCAGCTGCTGGCCGCGCCGCCAGCCGGCGTCGGCCGTGATTGACAGCTTGGCCCCGGCGTCGTTGTTGCGATCGGCGATCGCCTCGGCCGAGAAGCCGCCGAAGATCACCGAATGGACCGCGCCGATCCGGGCGCAGGCCAGCATGGCGATCGCCAGCTCGGGCACCATCGGCATGTAGATCGAAACGACGTCGCCCGGCTCGATGCCCAGCTTCTTGAGCACGTTGGCGAACTTGCAGACCTCGCGGTGCAGCTGTCTGATAGGTGAGCGTGCGGGTGTCGCCCGGCTCGCCTTCCCAGATCAATGGCGGCCTTGTTCCGCCGCGGCGTGTTCGAGATGGGCGTCGAGGCAGTTGTACGAGACGTTCGTCTGGCCGCCGACGAACCACTTGGCGAACGGCTCGTTCCACTCGAGCACTTTGTCGATACGGCTTGAACCAGTGCAGCTCGCCGGCCAGCTTGCCCCAAAAAGCCTCGATGTCGCCGGCGGCCTCGTGCCACAGCTTTTCGTAGGCCGCCAGCGAACCGATCTGCGCCTGCTGCGGCGAATTCCGGCGGAGGCGGAAAGAGCCGCGTTTCTTGCATCACCGTGTCGAGCTGTCCGCCTGCGTCCTTAGCCATCGTTGCTCTCGGAGCCTGGAAAAATAGGAATCGTACACGACCGGCCCGCCACGAAGAGCCCGGATTTTAGCGGCCTCGTTTGCCAAGTGTCAACGAAGCGGGCAACCCCGAACCGTATCGCTTCTCTCGGCGGTCTCAGTGGCTGAAGTCCTTTTCAACAACGCACCACGTCAAAAAAATCAGCGAACCGGCATGGCCCGGGTCGATTCGGCGCGTGCCGCGGCTTCGGCCAGCCGCTTCAGATTCCGCATGAAATAGCGGATCTGAAAGAAAGTGAACACCCGCGCCAGCGGAATCGCCAGCTTGATCGGCCCGCGCAACGGGCTGGTGTCGATTTCGGAGTAGTATTCCAGCCGCGTGCGCGAGTCGAGATCGGCCAGGCGGTAATCGACCTTCATCACGATTCCGGCGCGAAGGCACCGCCCCAAAACGACGCGCCCAGGTGGCGCGGCGGATCGTAGGCGTGAATGCGGCCTTCGTAGCGGGCGATTCGCCGACCCTCGCGGACGCGCATGTCAAACGTTGCGCCAGCGGCCCGCGGAAGCTGGCTGGTGGGCACAATATCCACCAGCGTGGTGAGCCATAACTTCTGCTTCTCGGCGTCGTCGATGAAGGGCCACAACTGCCACGGCGTACAGCGAAATTCCGCTCGATACTCGATGTGCATGGACCGCGCCCCGGCGCGATCGCGGTGGCGCACCGCCCCATGCGCCGCTGCGACCGCTACTTGCCGAGCTCTTTGATGAAAATATTTTTGAAGTAGAGGGTATTGCCGTGGTTTTGCAGTTCGATTTGGCCGCTGGGATAGATCGGTTTGTCGCGTTCCCAATAGTTTTCCAACACCACGTTATCAACCACCAGCTTGTCGTTCAGGTGAATCGTCACCTTGTCGCCCACCATGCGGATGCGAAACGTGTTCCACTCGCCAATCGGCTTGTCTGCGTTGACCAGCGGCTTGTTGGAATGCTTCTGATTGTTCCACAACGCGCCTGAGCCCTCGCCTTTGGCCACCGGCAGCGTGGGATCCCAGATCTGCACTTGCGGGCTGCCGCGAAGGTAGATGCCGCTGTCACCGTCCTTGAGGATTTTCCAATCCACCAGCAACTCGAAATCGGCGAAGTCCTTGGCCGTGCATAGACTTTTTCCCTTGCCATCGAAGACCAGCGCGCCGTCCGCGACCTTCCAATGCGCGCGCATGTTTTCATCTTCGACCTTTTGAGCGGCGGCCAAATCGTCGCTCGACATCGCGGCCCGCTTCTTCGGATCCGCGACCAGGCCCTTCCAACCGCTCAGATCCTTGCCGTTGAACAGGGCCGTAAATCCGGCCGGAGGAGTGTTGTCGGCCGCGCCGGCGGGCATCGCCCAAATCGAGGTCACGGCGGTCAATGCCCACAGGGTGAACAGCGTTGTCTTTGTCATCGAGGATACCTTCCAGAGGGTTTTGATGAGGGGGCACGTCTTCAGGGGTGCTGCGGTGAACACGGTGGGACGAAACAATTCGATCGCGGGTGGCGGCAATTCCAGACGCAGCTTTTCAAGTCGTCGCATGGGCGTCCGCCTGCTGACGCTCATACTCGGCCAGCACGGCATACAGTTGGGCCGTCGTGTTGCCGCGGGCCGAAGCCAGGCATGGCAGGCCAATGCCCATCCCCGGCAGCGGGTTGAACCACAGCTCGTCGCCACTCAGCGGATCGATGCAATGTGTGTACCCTTGGAGCGAGACGATCAAGCGGTCTCCGTCCAAAAGCAGAATTGGAATGCCGCTTCCTTTGGGACTCTTCCATTTCCAAACCAATTCACCGCTGTTGCGATCCAGCGCCGCGATGCGTGAGTTGAAGCCCACGAAAATCAGGCTGCCAACCTCGCGCGCCGCCGACGCGGTCGCCTGCGGATCATTTGCCGATGCCATGCGATAAACCTGCTACTTTCCAGGGTACCGGCGGCTTACTGCCCGCGACGAGCCCGCGGGCCTAGACTCGGATTGTAGTCCCGTCGCAGACTGCGGGAAATACCCGCCCGCGGCGTCGACGCCAGTGTCCCCCACAGAGGGCGGCGATAAGCCGGTTCTTCCATTTGGCGCATTGCGCACAGCTTGTAGGGCATTACAGACTTGACTATAGTCGGCCCGAGAAGGGGCGCCCCCCGTGGAACCGGGGGCCCAATTCCCGCAACAGATCCCACCCTAATTTTTAGAGACGGATCGCTAATGAAGACTACGACATGGCTCGCGCTGGCGTTCGCGATCGGCTTTGCCTCGACAGCCCGCGCCGAGGTTTTGGCGAAGATTTCGCTCCATGCCACCGACCTCCTCGGGGTTCCAATCAGTTCGATTCCCGTCGGCGGACAGTTTCAGCTGCAAGCAATTGTCCAGGATCTCCGCAATCCCGTCGCGCCGTTCCCTGGCGTCTTCGCGGCCTATCTCAATGCGTCGTACGACCCGGGCTTGGCCACGATCGCCACCAATGTCACACCGACATTCGGTCCCACGTTTGAAGGGGCTGGCCAAGGAGCCTCCTTCGATTTCAGCACGCTGGGTACCATCGCCCACACCGGTTCGTTCGCGGGCAACTTCACGTTCAGCACCGCCGAACTGCTCCTGTTCCGCGTTGCAGTTACCGCGATTGGCGCGGGCACCGAAACGTTTACGCCGTTGTTCGACGCCACCTCAGGTCGCGAGGTTCTCCTGTACGGCCATGATGACCCGATGCTGGCGAGCGAAATCGAGTTTGTCGGGACTTCGCTTTCGATCGTACCCGAGCCGTCGAGCCTGCTGCTTTCCTCAAGCGCCATGCTGGCTCTTGTGGCAGCGGGCGTGACTCGCCGGCAGAATGCGCGCCGCGTCGCGTCTTGACTTTAGGGCTTCGCCGCCAGAGCGGGGCCAGACAACGTCGCGACGCCCCCTTTGGCCGAGCGAATCGTGACCTGGTACGGCCCGGCCCCCGCGACGATCCACCGCACGTAAACGGCCTTCATGCCGCCGATCGTCGGAATTCGCAATTCTTCCGGCTTGCGCTTTTGCTCCAGCGGCTTGTCGAACCGCGGATGGCCAGATGAGAGCCCGGCAATCACCTTGAGGTTGTCGCCGGAAATCCGGATGCGATCGCTCGGGCTGATCTTGTTCTTCACGTCCACCGCGGCACGCGTGGGCGTCAGTTTGCGATTGACGATCACCGCCGTGACCTGGGTCAACCCGCCGTCGAGCGGTTGGGCAGAAATCGAGTCGACCGCGACCTGCGGCATCTGGTCGGCATGGTACAGCGTGAACGCCATGTTGCGATGGCACTCCTCTTCCAGCAAGAAACTGGGGGGCTGACGCAGCCACGTTTTCTTGAAACCGCCCACCTCGACCTTTCCGAATTGCGGATGGTCGACTTCCTTCCAAGGCACGGCGCCTTCGCCGAAAAGCAGGTACTTGTTAAACCGCTCTTGAACCTCATTGCTGCCGAAGAATCCCCCCTCGGCCTTCTGCCGGAAGTAGTTGAACGGCGTGAATAGTTCGTTGGTGAATGCGAACACGCCCTGCATGGAGTAGAACCAGTCGACTTCGCCGCCGAACACCGGATAGAGCCCATTGGCAATGTCCGTGTATCGGTAGCCGGGCAGCATCGATTCGCCGACCTTGCCGATCGCGTCGAAAACGCCGATGTCGGCGTCATCCCAAGTGACGCCCTTCTCGCTGGGCCCGCGCAAGATAATTCCGCCGGCGTTGTGGTACGACTGCGAACCGGCGATGTTCGGATGCGCCATCACAAAGTCGGCCACCAGGCGGTCTTCGCCCAGCGAGAGCGGATAATGGTGCGCACCATACTGCACGTTGTGCGGCTGCCAGCCCCAGGGCCAGTTGCGATTCGGATCGTAGGCCCCGTCAGAATCCTCGTTGACGAGTCCGTCGCCATCGTTGTCAAAGCCTTCCAAACCCAGCAGCGTGTATTCCCCCTTCTCCTCGGCCTTGCAGGGCACCATCATGCTCGGAAAATCCGGGTGTGACTTCCAACGGCCGTGCGGATCGCGAATGCGCATCTGCGTGATGTGGCCGTTGCCGTCCAGGTCGTCGTGCTTGTCCTCGTTGACCAGTCCGTCGCGATCGTCGTCGTTGGGCACCTGACCGGCGCGGGGCGAATGAGTCGTGTTCGGCTCGTGCATGTGCGCGTCGCGCGAATCGGGACTCATCATCGGCACGACGTAAAACACCCGCTCGTCGAGCAATCGTGTCGGCAATTCCTGGCGGCCGTGGGTCTCCAGAAGATACCAGGCCGTGTACAGTGCCACCTCGGGCCCTTGAATCTCGTTCGCATGGATGCCGCCGTCGATCCAAAAGGCCGGCTTGTCGCGATCATTGCCCTGCTTGAAATTCGTGAGTGTCAGCAGCCACATTTCGCGTTTGCCGTATGACGGCCCGAGGTTTTCGAGCCGGCATAGATCGGGAAAAGTCTGGGCCAACTGCTTGAGCAATTCGGTCGCCGCGGCGTGGTCGTGGTAACGATTCCAGGCCACGCTAACGCGCGGATCGGCCGGAGCGCCCACCGGCTGATAAACTGGCTTGCCGTCGGCTGCCGCCCGCTTCATCCCGCTTGCGCCAACCAGGCTCAAGCACGCCGCCAGCGCCACGGCCGCCGTCCGTCGCCAGGAAATCAACAATCGCATCGGCACACCCCTGTTTTGTCAGTACGCGGGTCATTTCAATTCCACGCTCTTGCTGTCGCGATTGACGGCGGGACAACCCACGGAAATCGTCACTTTCTGAGTGCCCGGGCCGGGAGCAAAAAGTAGCCACTGGTGTTCGGCCTTGCCGCCGTTGCCCGCGAGCGGCTTGGGCAACCGCTGCCGCGAGTGGCCGGTGAGAAGTTTGGCGCCGGAGGGCAATTCCATTTTGATCACCAGCGGGTAAGCCTCTTCGCTCGTTCGCCCCATCTCGGACATCGTCGGTAGATATCCCGAATTGAGTACGTTGGCGGTCACGCGAAACACGCCGCCGGCCAGCGGCTTGACCTCGGTCGAGGCGATCTTAACGCTCGGCATCAATTCGGCCAGTTTCGTGAGAAAACGAACGTGTTTATCCGCCAGCGGATCGAGTTGCGCCGCCGGCGGGTTGAGCCGCAGATACGGCTTGAATCCGCCGACTTCGACCTTCTTGCCGGGAAAATCGGGGTGCTCGATCGGTGTCCATTTCACGAAGCCTTCGATGCCTTCGTTCTTGAACCACGCCAGCGCATTCAACTCGTCGGCACCGCGATGGTCTTTCTCGTCGGCCTTGGTTTCCGCTTTGCTTGGCGCGGCAGCCGGCTTGGCAGCGTCGTCGTTGGCAACAGCATCTTTGGCAGGATTGGCAGCTGCCTCCTTGGCCGGCTCGGCAGCTGCGTTCGGCTTGGAGCTGGTTTTTGGAATCCACCAGCCGCGCGCCGACAGCGACCAGCGACCGTACTGATAGTAGGCCCAGTGCGTGAACGATCCGGCGCCCGGGGGCGAAGCGGGCGCGTCTTTCGCGCCAAAAGCTGGCGATACTGCTCAGCCAGATAGTTGACGTACTCGGCGTCGGCCGACCGAATCGTGGTCTTGATCCGGTCCTTCTCGGCACCCACGTTGGGCTTCCACGGCTCCATCAAGTTATCGTCCGGCGAAAACGTGAAGACCAGCGCGATGTTCGGGTGCGAGAAGGCAAAATCGGCCACGGCGCGGGTTTCGATCTCCGAAACCTGGTGCGGCCCGGAGAGCGGTTCGAAGTAGGGATAACGATGCGGAAAATTCCGGTTGAACGAAACCCCGCCCGGGCCGTCCTCGGAAAATTCCTCGTCGCCATCGAGGTCCCGGCCCTCCGTGTACAACGCGTACCGGCCCCGCTCGTTCTTGCGCGGGTCGGCTTTGATCATTACGCGCGGATCGCTCGGGTGCGGCAGATACGCTCCGCTTTCGTCTTCGACGCGCATCGTTGTAATCAGGCCGTCGCCGTTGAGATCTTGCGGCGGATCCTCGTCGGTCTCTCCGTCGCGATCGTCGTCGGTGGCCCGGTCGTTGCCGGCTCGTTCGATCGACGGCCTGGCAAAAAACCGCTCGCTGGCGTCGGGACTCGGGCGCGGAATAATGTAGATCGTGAACCGCTCGAGCAGCTTCGCGGCCTCCGGATTGGCTTGTGGTCCGGCAAATCGCCGCGCAACGCGCATCGCCAGTTCCGAGCCAACCAGGTGTGGCGCCTCGACGTTGCCCACGATCAACAGTGCCGGCTTGTCCTCAGGCGGACCTTGAGCGATCGTGATCAGAAACACGTCGCGGCCGCCGAGCGTTTTGCCCAGCGAGCCGACGCTGACCGCCTCGGACTCATCCAGCGCCCGGATTTCGGCGGCAAGCGCCTCGTAGGTTGTGTATCCATCGATGGCTCCTTGTGCGACGGCCCGGCCGCGCGACGTCGCGACGACCAGACACGTCAAAATCCAAACCAACGCCTGCCAGCGCATGCTACGGTTCATGGGAGCCTTGATCGGGGTGTCGGTCCGGCGACGGAAACCGGTATTATGTTCGAGCCGCCCAGCGTTTGCCAGCGGCCCGCGAGTCGCGCCGACAGCGCGTCCTTTTTATCGCCGACGTCCACCGACGCGGCGGCGACGCAGCGCGCACGCGAAAAACGCCATCCCAGCCACGGCCGACAGGGCCAGCGACGTGGGTTCTGGCACGGCCGACATGGGCGCCGCGAACAGCGACGGCGCCGCGAACAGCGACGCGGGCGGCCCGGGCAGCACGGGCACGAGCACTACATTGGCAACCCGTACCGCATCCAAAGGGCTGACGATGCCATCGCCGCTCACATCGAAATAATTCGTGCCGGAGAAGGGACCGATCAGCGAGTGGATATTATGGGCCACCAAATCGGCAATCACCAACGTCCCATCGTCGTTGCTCGTGCTGCCGGTGTTGTTGACGTCAGTCGCCGAAAAAGGATTCTGGTACGAGGCGTGCGTTTTGACCACGGTAACGTCGTCCAAGTTGACAAAGTTGTTGCCATCCTTGGGCGGATTGAACACCCATTGGGGATTGCCGAACTGCACCGGCGGATTCGGCAGCGCGGCAATGGCGTCGACAACAGTCATTCCGTTGCCTACGACCCATCCGAATACTGTGAAACCCCCGTTTGTCGCATCCAGTTGAGCGGTATTCGTGCCATTATTGGCCAGGTTGAAAAACCATTCGCTGGTAGCGCTATTCGGGTTGCCGCCCAATTTCGCCATGGCGATCGTCCCGCGAGTGTTGGAAATATGAAACTCGTTTGGGGGCGAAGCGAACTCCGGGATGTGAGCGGGTTTTTGCGGCAGCGGCTGCTGCGTGAACTCGGTGGTCGCGTAACCCCCGCCCTGAATCACAAATGGCTTAGTGTTGACGGGAGTATCAAAAAAATCCAGCCGGTGGACGATGGTGTCCTGATACCGATTGGCGTTGACGTATTGCAGAAAATTCGCGACGGTTTGCGGAGTTACGTCGTCGAATAGATCGACCGGAATCGTGCCTTTGCTGGTGTTGAAGTTGACCAGCGTTCCGGCCAACAGCGGGCGCCCGGTCGGCACAAGCGCCAACAGGCCGACCACGGCCGCGCGCAGCATCACGCGACGCGACCGTTCCAGACGCCGATACATCGCGCCAAACATTCGGGCGAGCTCAGGCCTTGCGCAACGCATGACTTCCGCCGATCGTCGATAGGTGAGGCGCAGCGGTCGCGGCGTGGATGAAAGCAGCTTGCGAGATCTCGCAATCCGCGATGGCCCCAGGCGAGATACCCTACAACCTATTCGGAGGGTCAGCAAAAAGCAAGCAACCCCCCCGTCGGCATCAAGCGGCTTGCGATCGGCGATGGCGGGCGAAACGCGGACCCAGACGGCCCAGCGCGACTCCACACAGCGCCAGTGCCGCGACGGCCGCCAGCGCCAGCGAAGAGGGCTCCGGCACGACCGACGTCGGCGCGGCGAGAAACGCCGGTTCGGCCGACAAAGAGAGCGACGAGGCTGCTGGCTGCGCCGCGTGGTTTGCTTGCGCGATCAGCGCGTTGATGACCCGCAGCGCGTCCGCAGGGGTGACCATTCCATCTCCGTTCCCCTGAACGTCGAGATAGTTGCCTCCGGAAAATACACCGCCTATCGAGTGGGGACCATGGGTAATCAGATCGTTGATCACCAACAGGGCATCGTGTGGCTCGATGCCCCCCGAGTTGTCGACGTCCACGGCCAAAACCGGATTGTGAAACGCTGCATGGGTGGAGACCACATGTACGCTTGAGAGCACGATGGCGTGCGGCAGCGGATCGACAGGATTTGGCAAGTGATTGAAATCGGCTTGCGTGTAGCCCTGCAGGGGTACTTGGCCAAAGGGCGAGTCAAATTTAAACGTCGGTACCGCAGCCATGGCATCGACAACGCTCATGCCAGTGCCCATCACCCATCCGAATACCGCGTACCCGCCGGCGTTGGAGGCGCCCAGGCTGGTGGTGTTGTCGTCGGTGTTGATAAACCACTGGCTGGTGGCGGTGTTGGTGTTAGCGGCGCCGGTGCGTGCCATGGCAATCGTGCCGCGCGTGTTGGCCCGCGAATATTCGAGCGGAATCGGCGGATTCAATGGCGTGATTCCTGACCCATCGAGTCTGTAGCCACCTCCTTGGATGACCCCCAACGTGGTGTCCACCCGGTGCAACATCGTGTTGTTGTACAGCTGGCCGGTGGTGGCGTTGTCCACATAGTGCAAGAAATTGGCAACCGACTGCGGTGTCAGATCATCGAACAAGTCGACGTTGAATACTCCAAAATCGTTAAACGCAAACGTGACCAGAGTGCCGGCGCACGCATGTGCCGAGCCGCAGAGAATCGCCAGGCTCGGCAGCAGCGCGAGCAGGCAGCGATTCTTTCGCCGGATGGGCACTTTTCCGCGATGGTGGTCGACACCGTCGCCGCAAATTGATCGCTGATGCATTCGCCGTTCCGTAATGGCGGCCTGGCCCCGTAACTCCGGCCTGACGTATGGAAATGGCGCTCCCCAGAATCAGGAACGCACGCACAGGCCTCGATAGATATCCCTCTTCCCAGATTATTCAAGTCCAGGGGCGAAATCAAGCAAAAACATCGCCCCGCCTCGCGCGCACGCGCGCAGTCCCGACAACCGGCGCACGCGCTACAATCAGATCGCGCACCTATCGCGTTTTTATTCCCCCCGCGTTCCCCATTCCCCTGCGCCTCACGCCTCCCTTGCGAAGTCCTGACCTAAGGTTGCGGCAGAGGAATCGCCGCATGTGGATCCAATATACGCCTTCCGATTTGCTGGTCTTTTCAGGGCTGGCTGTGACGGTGATTTCGTTCTGGCTGATGTTCCACCGCTCCGCCCGCGAAAGGCGGCCGCCCGGCGAAGGCACGCCGGAAATTCACTGATGGGGGTGCCAAAGCCATTTCGCGGGAGGGGTCCCCGCCGGTATTCGACCTTCCGCAAGGCGCTCTAAAAATCGGCGCTGCCCGGCGTGCGCGGGAACGGAATCACGTCGCGGATGTTGGCCATGCCGGTGATGAACTGCACGGCCCGCTCCAGGCCCAGGCCGAAGCCGGAGTGCGGCACCGTGCCGTAGCGGCGCAGGTCGAGATACCACCAGTAGGCTCTCGGGATCGAGCTTCTGCTCGTGCATCCGCTGGCTCGAGCACGTCGAGCCGTTCCTCGCGCTGGCTGCCGCCGATGATCTCGCCGACCTTCGGGCACCAGCACGTCCATCGCGCGCACCGTGCGGCCGTCGTCGTTCACGCGCATGTAGAACGGCTTGATCGTGCGCGGGATAGTCGAACAGGATCACCGGCCGCTTGAAGTGCTGCTCGGTCAGGTAGCGCTCGTGCTCGGCCTGCAGGTCGTGTGCCCCAGGCGACCGGAAACTCGAACGTCTGGCCCGGACTTCTGCAGGATCTCGACCGCCTCGGTGTACGGCAGCCGCACGAAGTCGCTGGCGACGATGTGCTCGCAGCGTCGCCGAGCACCGTCTTGTCGATCGCGCTCGTGGAAGAACTGCATGTCCTCGGGGCAGTGCGCCAGCACGTCGCGGAAGATCCGCTTCAGGAACCGCTCGGCCAGGTCCATGTTGTCGGTCAGCTCGAAGAAGGCCATCTCCGGCTCGACCATCCAGAACTCGGCCAGGTGCCGCGAGGTGTTCGAGTTCTCGGCGCGAAACGTCGGGCCGAAGGTGTAGATCTTGCCCAGCGCGCAGGCGAAGATCTCGGCCTCGAGCTGGCCGCTGACGGTGAGAAACGCCGGCCGGTCGAAAAAATCCTGGGTGTAATCGACCGGCCGGTCCCTGCTTGGGCACCTTGGCCAGGTCGAGCGTGGTGACCTGGAACATCGCGCCGGCCCCTTCGCAATCGCTGGCCGTGATGATCGGCGTGTGGACGTAGAGAAAGCCGTCCTCCTGGAAGAAGTCGTGGATCGAGCGGCAGATGCAGTTGCGCACGCGGGCGATGGCGCCGAAGGTGTTGGTGCGCGGCCGCAGGTGGGCGAGCGTGCGCAGGAACTCGAACGAGTGCCGCTTCTTCTGCAGCGGATAGGCTTCGGGATCGGCCCAGCCGTGGACCACGATCGCTGCGGCCTGCACCTCGGTCGCCTGCCCCTTGGCCGGCGAGGCCTTGACCTCGCCTTCGACGGTCACGCTGCAGCCGGCCGACGAGATGCTTGATCTCGCTTTCGTAGTTCGGCAAGCGCGCCGTCGGCGATGATCTGGATGTTGCCCGAGCACGAGCCGTCGTTGAGCTCGAGAAAGCTGAAGCCGCCCTTGCGAGTCGCGGCGCGTGCGGATCCAGCCTTGCAGCCGCGCGCTGCTGCCTGACGGACTGCGGCTTGCCGCGCTTCGTGCCACGGTCATCGTTTCGCATCGCAACCGTCCCTCAGTGCATCAGTATTCCGTGCGGCCAGCCAGCGTTCGGCGTCGAGCGCGGCCATGCAGCCGGTGCCGGCCGAGGTGATCGCCTGGCGATAATAGTCGTCGGCCACGTCGCCGGCGGCAAACACGCCCGGCACGCTGGTGTAGGTGCGAAACGGCTTGGTCCACTTGATGTACTTCTTGTCGGTCAGTTCCAGCTGGCCTTTCAGGAAGGCCGTGTTGGGCGTGTGGCCGATGGCCAGAAACACGCCGGTGGCGGCCAGCTGTTTGCGGCCGCCGTCGACGGTGCTTTCTAAGAGCACGCCGGTGACGCCGTTCTTTGTCGTTGCCCAGCACTTCGTCGAGCGCGTGGTTCCAGACGATGTCGATCTTCTGGATTCTGCGCGGCCCGCTCGGCCATGATCTTCGAGGCCCGCAGCTGGTCGCGGCGGTGGACCAGGTACACGTCGGCTGGCGAACTTGGTCAGATACGTGGCCTCCTCGACGGCCGAATCGCCGCCGCCGACCACGACCAGCGGCTTGTTGCGAAAGCGCGGCAACGCCCCGTCGCACACGGCGCAGGCGCTGACGCCGCGATTCTTGTAGGCTTCTTCCGAGGGCAGCCCCAGATAGTTGGCCCGGGCGCCGGTGGCGACGATCACGGTCAAGGCTTGCGTCACGTCGCCGCTCGAAGCGGTAAGCAGAAACGGGTGCCGCTTGAAATCGACTTTCACGATGTCGTCGGTGACGATTCGCGTGCCGAAGTTCTTGGCCTGCTGCCGCATCAGCTCCATCAACTCCGGGCCGCTGACGCCGTGTTTGCCGTGCGGCGGCATGGTTTGCCGCACTGCCGGATCGATCGCGCTGTCGAGATAACCTTCGAGATTGCCGGCCGGAAAGCCGGCGTAGTTCTCCACCTCGGTCGTCAGAGTCAGCTGCCCCAGCGGCAGCGTGCCGGCGATGCGATTCTCTTCGGTGATGGCTCCCTCGAACACCAGCGGGCGCAGCTCGGCGCGCGCCGCGTAGATCGCCGCCGACCAGGCGGCCGGACCGCTGCCGATGATGACGACATTTTCAGTTCCCAATGCGACGTCCTTCCAGTTCGATGCAATACCTTGAAACGGATCGCTTGCGGCGAGTATGGCGGCAAGCCATGAAAGCAAAAATTATAGGCCGCCCAGGGCGAGTGGCTAGTGGTCGACGGGCTGCGACTGTCAGAGAACGGCTACGACTCGATCTCGACGGCTTTGTGGCCTTCGAGGGCACCCGGTTGGGCCAGAAACTTAGGCGCCCCGTCCAATCGCACCTGGATTGGCCGGTGGACGTCGTGCTCGGTCGTGATAATGTCGCCGACGCGCAGGTCGCTCAGATCGCGGCCGGCAATCTTCGTCTCGGCCAGGTACGCCACCAGCTCGACGCTCGATCCCCGCTGGACTTCGGCCGCCAGCGCGATCGTCTCGCCGCCGGCCCGCCGTGGGCCGCCGCCCTGGCGGTCGTCGGGACAAAGCCGGCCGATGATCGGCCGCAATCCTTGGTAAGGAATGCACAGGCTCATCACGCCTCGCGCGTCATGGATCGCCATTTCGAAGCGGATCCGCACGACGGCCTCTTGCGGCGCGACGATTTGCGCCCGCTGCGGATTGCTTTCGACCCGCTCGACGGCCAAATCCAACTCGACCACGTTTTGCCACGCGGTTCGCAGCTCAGCCAGCAGCAATGCGGTAATCCGCGACACCAGCCGCAGTTCAATGTCGGTCAGCGGCCTGCGCGCCACGGCGGCCGGCTCGCGCCCGCCCCCCAACATCCGGTCGATGATCGGATACAGAATCGAAGGCTGGATATCGAGAACCAGGCTGCCTTCGATCGGCAAAGCGCGCAGCACGTTGAAGCAGGTGGGGTTTTCCATCCGGAAAAGGAATTCGCCGTACGCCAATTCGTCGATCGCCGTCAACTTCACCCGCACGACGCTGCGCAACTTGGCCGACAGGATAGCCGCCGTTTCGCGCGCAAAGCTCTCGTGCAGCGTTTCGAGCGTGCGCATCTGGGCCGCTTCGAGACGCTCGATTCGATTGAAATCGTGGGCTTGGACCTTGGGACGCGCCGCGGCCCATGGCCCGGTGCCGGCCGCTCCACGCGACGTCGCGCGGGTAGCCGTGGGCGATTCCACGCCGGCCACCGGCGCCGGGTCCGAATCCAGCGCGCTGAGCAGTGTTTCCAACTCTGCCTGACTTAGCATATCCTCAGCCATCCTTGGCCTCCATGCACGTGTGCTAGGGAACCAGCCCCCAGCTACTCGCGGATCTGCCCGTCGCCGTACACCACGTACTTGTAGCTCGTCAGTTCCTTGATGCCGCACGGGCCGCGGGCGTGGAATTTGTCGGTGCTGATGCCGATTTCGGCGCCCAGGCCGAACTCGCCGCCGTCGTTGAACCGCGTGCTGGCATTGACCATCACGGCCGCGCTGTCGACCCGCGCGGCAAACCCGCGGGCCGCGTTCAAGTCGGCGGTGACGATCGCGTCGGTATGCTGCGAGCCGTAGCGATTGATGTGCTCGATCGCCTCGTCGAGCGAGTCGACAACCTTGACCGAGATGATCGGGCCCAGGTATTCGGCCGCAAAATCATCGTCGCTGGCCGGCCTGGCCTGCGGCAGCAAGGCGCGGGTCCGGCCGTCGCCGCGAATCTCGATGCTGCGCTCGCCAAGGCCCGGCCGACGCGGGGCAGAAACTCGGCAGCCACGTCGCGATGCACCAGCAGCGATTCGGCCGCGTTGCACACGCCCATCCGCTGGCACTTGGCGTTGATCGTGATCCGCTCGGCCATGTCCAGGTCGGCCGCGCGATCGACATACACGTGGCAATTGCCGGTGAAGTGCTTGATGACCGGCATCTTGGCTTCGGCCGCCACGCGGCGAATCAGGCTTTCGCCGCCGCGCGGAATGGCCACGTCGATGTATTCGTTGCAGCGCGAGAAAATGGCCGACGGCGTCGCGGTCGGTCGTGTTGACCAGTTGCACGGCGTCGGCGGGCAGGCCGACCTCGTCGGCGGCCTGCTCCAGAATTGCAGCGATGGCCCGGTTCGAGTGGGCCGCCTCTTTGCCGCCGCGCAGGATCACCGCGTTGCCGCTCTTGACGCAGATCGCCGCGGCGTCGGCCGTCACGTTGGGCCGCGACTCGTAGATGAAAAACACCACGCCCAGCGGCACGCGCACTTTGAGCACTTCCAGGCCGTTGGGGCGAATCGACGATTCGATCACCTCGCCGATCGGCTCGGCCTGTGCCGCGACCTCTTCCAGTCCGACGGCCATCGACTCGACGCCGCCCGCAGTCAGACGCAGCCGATCGATTTGCGCCGCGCTCAGCCCAAAGCCGGGCGCGGCCGCCAAATCGCGGGCGTTGGCTTCAGCCAGCAAGCACTGCCCATCGCGTAGCAGTTCGGCCGCCCGCAATAGCCAGGCGTTCTTGACGGCGCCGCTGATGCGGGCCATTTCAAGCGTCGCCTGGCGCGCACGTTGCGCCGTTTCCAGACAGTACTTGCGCAAATCAATCGTTTCGGCGACCGCCATGGTCACTTTCCAGACGTTGATGCAAAGGACAGCCGTAAGGCAAATTGGCAAGTGTCCGCACAGGGCACACAGCAATCAAGTATCCCTCAATTCGGGACACCAGTCAACGGCGCTATCTCCAAGCTGCGGTGGAGATTAGGCGCTCGCAGGCGGGGAAGAAGCATGTCACGCTGGCCATTGTTTCGTGCCTTCCAACCACTAGCCACTCATTCCCCCAGTCGCTTCATACAGCACCAGCGCCTGGCGTACCGGCGCTACGTCGTGGACGCGCAGAATTTGCACGCCCTGGCTTGCCAGCGACAGGGCCACGCCGATCGTGCCGGCCAGCGAATCGGCGGTCTTGTCGCCAAGCACCTTGCCGATAAAGCCTTTGCGAGAATGCCCCACCAGCAGCGGACAGCCCAACTCGTGAAACCGTCGGCAATGAGCCAACAAGGCCAGATTGTGCGCGTGCGTTTTTCCGAAGCCGATGCCGACGTCCAAGGCAATCCGAGCGCGATCGATCCCCGCGATCGCCAATGCGTCGCGGCGCGCCGCCAAATAGGCGAACACCTCCTCGACCACGTCCAGGTAGCTGGGGTTGTCTTGCATGGTTTGCGGCGAACCCTGCATGTGCATAACGCACAGGCCGGCTTGCGACCGCCGGGCCACGTCGAGCATTTGCGGATCGCCGTCGAGCCCGGTTACGTCATTGATGATTTCGGCGCCGCCAGCAAGCGCCTCGCGAGCGACGACCGCCTTGGAGGTGTCGATCGAGATGGGAATCGACACCCGCCGGCGTAAGGCTTCGATCACCGGCATCACGCGGGCCAACTCGGTTTGGGAGTCAACCGGCTCCGAGTAGGGACGAGTACTTTCGCCGCCGACGTCCAAAATGTCGGCCCCTTCGGCCGCCAGCCGTTCGCCCTGCTCAATGGCGGCCGACGTGTCGGCAAACTGGCCGCCGTCCGAGAAGCTGTCCGGCGTCACGTTCAAAATGCCCATCAGCAGTGGCCGCCGCGGCAATTCCAGCCGACGCGTGGCGAGTTGCCAGAAGGACGCCCGATGGCGGAACGGCTCATCGGCATTGAAAGCGTTGGCGGTCGGAAGCGAGGCGCTCATGCTCCCAGCTTACCACGGCATTTCCATCAGCGACACGATTTGGGATGCCAGGCGTTGGATCGACTGAAGTTGCGCGGTGCTCACCGATTGACCAAATTCGGCCACCAGGTTTCCGGTGCCAGTTAGCGCGATCAGGTCCTGGGGCAGGGGCACGGACGTGGCACCGTTGATCAGGTCGCCCTTGCGATTGACCCAGCGCACCTGCACGGCCAGGTTGACTTCGACTTCGCGCGGCTGGTCAAACGCGTCTTCGATGACCACCCGCTTGTTGTCGTTGGTGATCTTGCCGGTCAACACACTGTCGGCATTCGGCGTGCCCACTACCTTGTATGGCGTCTTGGCTTCGATTTCCTTGCAGACCGCTTCGGTCAGCCATTCGCTCAAATTGCGGCGAAAGCTGTTGGACTCGAAAACCGGCACGTAGACCGTCTGGATGTCGGGCGGATAGAGCGAGGCGGCCCCGAAGCGGTACGCCGCGCAGCCGCCCCAGACGACCGTGCCCAGCGCCAGTAGTGCCCGGCACATGTGCATTGAGGCTCGACGGCGCGAGACGCGGCGCCGCTCGCGCGGCGGGGCCGCGACGGTGCACGGCGAACTCGGTGCAATTTGTCGATTTGCCTGCATGACGCACTTTGCCCGTCGTCTTACCTGCGGATCTGGGAGCTGTCACCCGAGGCCACGACCGGCTGCACTTTGGGCAGCACAGGACCTTCACGCTTCGATTCGGGGAACAGGCCCACGAACCACTCGAACGGATCCTTCGGGTTGTCAGGCTCGCTCTTGTATTGTTCGATGCGCGACCGCGACTCCTCGGCCAACTGGGTTTCAGGGTAGTCGTTCACGATCTTGTCGTAAAAATGCCGCGACGCGCCGTAGTGTTTGCCCTTGGCATAGTACTCGGCCATGTCCCACTCGCGCAGCGCGCGTTGGGCGTTGATGCCGGCCTTCACCTGTACGACGCGCTCGCGTTCGTCGGCCAACTCAGAATGGAACTGCGTCAGTAGCTGGGTGGCAAGTTCCTCCGCTTCATCCAGTGGCTTGCCGTCGTAGCCGGGCCCCTGGTACTTCAGCAGCTTGCAGCGCAGGCCCAGCAGGTGCGCCTGGTACTGGAACTCGCTTTTGGGATATTCGGCTCGCAACAGCCCGTACTGATAGTCGGCGTCACCCCAGCGTCCCTTGCCAAAGTAAGCGCTGGCACTGGCCATAATGCTGTCGTCGGCCAGCGGGCCGGTGGGGTCGTCGAGTCGGATGCGTTCATAGACGCGCAACGCGTGTCCGCCGGTGTCGAACGTCGGCCGCGTCTTGTCGAAAAAGTTGGCCGTCAGCGGCCAATGCGGGTGGGCCGTGTCGTATTGTTCCCAATAGCGGCCGATCGCGAAGCGGCGAACCACGACCTGGCTGAGATACTGCGTCGAGGAGAATTTCTTGGTCAACAACGAGTAGGCGTCGTCGGCCTTGCCATAGCGGTCGGCGAAGAACTCGCTCTCAGCCTTCTTGAATATCGCCTCTTCTTCCAGGGGCGAATCCGGCCAGCGGGTGTACGCAACCTTATAGTGTTTCGCCGCGCCAACATATTCCTTTTGCCGAAACAGCGCATCCCCTTCCTGGAGCTCCTTCTTCGCAAGCTGCTCGTTGGGGCCCTTGCCGATCAGGACCATGAACTTCTTGTAGGCCCGTTTGGGAGCGATCTTGTCCAGAAACGATTCAGCGTCCGCGTCCTCCGCGGTCGAGCCGCTGGCAATGTCGGTTTTCAGCTTGCGGCCGTTCTCGTCGAAAAAGCCGCTCACTCCCTCGACGTAATAGCCGCGGCCGGGAACGTATTTCTTGCGGTCCTTGTTGGCTTCCCACCACTCGGCCTGTTCGCGCGTCAGGGCCAGCGGCTCCATCGTCGCCGGCTTGCTCAGCGCGCAGCCGTCGGCCGCTGCCAGCACGCAGAAAAGCAGGATCGTCGTGATGCGCGATTCAGCCGCCATGCCGTACGCTCGAATCCATCCGTGGTGAAGACGTGAAGTGACCTGTCGCTAAGACTCAATGATCGGTGCGGTGGC
The DNA here is from genome assembly GCA_963801675.1 of uncultured Planctomycetia bacterium. Lineage (GTDB taxonomy): Bacteria > Planctomycetota > Planctomycetia > Pirellulales > PALSA-1355 > PALSA-1355. Next base: position 2,629,638 of record CAWDFN010000001.1, on the reverse strand, counting down.
TGTCAGGTAGCGATGCATTCGTGGCTGATGGCCCAAAAGATGGGACCAATAGTGATTCAGGACTGCCCGCAGCTCGCCATACGTGCGCGGGTCGAATTCCTCCGGCCGCAGCGCCTCGCAGGCGGGGTCGGCCAGTCGCGCCAGCGTTATGAGCACGGCAGCGCTGACCGAGATGACTTGTTTTTGACCCACGCGACATGACTTGCACAACACTCCGCCGGCCAGTTGGCTGAACGGCACGCGACCGACGAGCTGAACCGCGTTGCCACACTCCGCGCAGTTTTCCAACGACGGCAAATGGCCCAACACACGCAACGCCGTCAACTCGAAGCGCAACACGACCGGCGCAACGCCATGCGAGCTCCGCAGCGCGGCCAGCGCCCGGTCGGCCGCGTCGAACAGCTCGGGATGGGGATCGTAGTCGTCGGTCAACTCGCTCAGCAGCTCGGCGACGTAATAGGCGGCGTACAGATTGGATAGGTCGCCGCCCGGCGGTCGAAAGCGCCGTTCCAACTTGGCTTCGGTCAACAAGTCCAACGCGTCGGACGATTTGCGGAGGAACACTATGCGACAAAGCCCCAGCAGGTCAAGGGCAGACTCGAATGGCCCCTTGGGGCGACGGGCCCCCTTGGCCAAAGCGCGTATCTTGCCGAATTCGCGAGTGAACAGCGTCACAACGCTGCTCGTCTCGCTGAACTCGATGACTCGCAGCACGATGGCCGTGGCCTTTTCGCTGGACATAGCTAGCAGGCGCCCCATTGAGGAATCAAGGCTCTCGGTTGCACCGACCCGACTCGACCGTGCGGTCGGTCGGCGGCGTTTCGTTCATCCGCACACCGACCGCCGCCAGATAATGCCGCTCCAATTCGCGCATGGCTGCGCGCTTGTGCGGCGTGCCGTCGTCGTGGCCGACAAGGTGCAACGTGCCGTGGATCGCATACAGTAGTAATTCCTCGTCGGCCGACCAGCCAAACTCCTCCGCTCTCCGCAGCGCCGTGTCGGTGCTGACGATCACTTCGCCCTCCAGGCGCGTGCCGTCTCGCTCGAGCACGAAGCTCAGCACGTCAGTCGGATAATCGTGGTCGAGGTATTGCCGGTTCAGGGCGTGGATCGTCGGATCGTCGACCAGCGCAATGCTCAACTGGGCGTCGTCAATTCCAGCGGCGCGCAGGATCGCTTCGGCCGCGATAACGATGCGTCGCTCGTCGACCTCCAGCGCGGTTTGCCGATTGGAAAACTCGATCGATAGCATGAGGTGCCGAACACCGGAAAAAGAACCCGACCACCAATGAAGGCTGATGAATCGAACCTTCTCGCCCAGCCCGACCCTTCACTATACCGGCTGCGGGCCGCGCGAATCAGGCCGTTCTTTGGTCGGGATACTTGATCCGCCCGTGGTAGACGGCCGTCAGCGACTTGACCAGGCTGTCGTTGATCGTGGCCAATTCCTGCAGCGTCAGGCCGCACTCGTCGAACTGGCCGTCCAGCAGTCGCTTCATGGCGATGTCCTGCACCAGGCTTTCGATGCGGGCCGGCGTGGGCTCGACCAGGGCCCGGCTGGCGCTTTCGACCGCGTCGGCCAGCATCAGCACGGCCGCTTCCTTGGTCTGCGGCTTGGGGCCGGGATAGCGGAAATCGCTCTCGTCGATCTCGCCGCCGTCGGGGTTCGCCTCGTTCCGCTCGCTGGCGCGGTGGTAGAAATACTCGACCAGCGTCGTGCCGTGATGCTGCTCGATGAAGTCGATGATCGGCTCGGGCAGGTGGTGCTGCCGGGCCAGGTCGGCGCCGTCCTTGATGTGGGCGATGATGATCAGCGTGCTCATGGCGGGCACGAGCGACTCGTGGCGATTGGCGTCGTGCCCTTGATTCTCGACGAAATAGCCCGGCTTGAGCATCTTGCCGATGTCGTGGAAGTAGGCGCCGACGCGGACCAGCAGGCCGTTGGCGCCGATCGCTTTCGGCCGCCGCCTCGGCGATCGAGGCCACGTTGATCGAATGGTTGTAGGTGCCCGGCGCGCGGCGGACCAGCTCTTGCAACAGCGGATGGGCCACGTCGCCCAATTCCAGCAGGCTCAGGTCGGTCTGCACGCCGAACAGGCTTTCGATGAACGGCAGCAGCCCCAGCATCAGCAGGCCCGCGAACAGCGACCACATGCCGAATCGAAAGGCGTCGGGCAGAATCGTGGCCATCGGCTGCGCGTCGAGCGTTTCCACGCCGATCGTGGTCAAAACGGCCACCAGACCCACCGCAATGCCCACGTAGATCAACTTTCGGCGATTGCGGATGCTGCCGACCAGCAGAATCGCCGAGGCGACCGCGGCCGTGAGTATCATGAATTCGCTCAGGCCCTGGCCGGTGGCGACCACCACGATCAACGCGGCCGAAGCGGTGAAACAGCAGCGCCAGCTCGCGATGGTAGGCGATTGAAAGCGTCATGCCGAAGACCATCAGCGGCACCAGCTCGGCGCGCACGTTGTCGCCGGACGCCAACACCGAGAGCCCGACCGTGATCCCGACCAGCGCCAGCAGGGTGGCAAACCGCCGCCAGCTATCCAACAGCCGCCGTTCGTAGTGCAAAACGTAAACGCCACACAGCACCGACAGCGCGACGAACATGCCAAACTCGGCCATCGAGTAGGCCATGCGCTTACCGAGACCCAGTTGTTGTAAGAACGCGTTGTGTTCCACCTGCAGCAAGTTGATGTTCTCTTCGGTCAGCGGTTGACCGCCCCGGGCCAGCATGTCGCCGGGCGAAATCGTAATGACCTTGGCTTCGACCGCGGCGATGGCCTTTTCCTTGGCCTGTTTGGTCGCGGCGTCGTTGAGCGCCAGCGTCGTTGGCAGACGACCGCGCAGCCAGGCGAAAATCCGCTGCGAAACCTCCGGCGAATCGAGCCGCTCGGCCAGCTCCTTTTTCAACGAATCGGCCTCGCCGATCAGCACGTCGCTGACTTTCACCAGTTGCAAGTGGTCGCTCTGCCCCTTGGGCACCACCACGATCTCCTGCTGGTTCCCTTCGTTGTGCTGCTGCGGCAGCTTTTCCATCACGCCGTGTTCTTCATAGGGAGCCATCGCCTCGGCGACCGCCCGTTCGAGTTTCGCCAGCGCCTCGGGCGTGGCCAGCGCATCGTGGAATACTTGAAATTGCTTTCCTTGCTCCTCGGCAGTCAACGGCGTAGCGACCGCCGCGCGCGGAGGAAAGAACTCTTGCCAGACCTTTTTGTCGAGTTCGGCCAGCGACTTGGCTCCAGCCACGATGACCAGTCGATTTTGCAAGGCGGCCCGCAGCTGTACCAGCGGATCCTTGTCCTGATCGTAGACGTAGCTGACTTTGCGGGCGGCCAACAGTTGGGCGTCCTTGGTCCCCTCGGGATCGGCCTTGGGAAAGGAGACCTTGGCGACGATGTCGCGGCCGGGAGTGTAGCTGCGGTGATACCCCAGCGGAATCGACCAGGCCGCCGTAACGACCCACAGGCCGATCACGGCCAGCAAGCATAGCCCCAAACGGCCCAGCACGTCGCCGCGCTGCAGGTAGTCCCAGGTGCGCTCCAGCAGACCCGGAGGCAATTCCAAGGCCGCCACTCGCTCCGACCGCGTGCGCTTTTGACTTCCGCTCAACATGATGTGCCGTGGGGCGACGCGCTAGCGCCGTTTCCTCGGCTCCTCCTCCTCGTAGGCGCGGACGATGTCCTGCACTAATCGGTGCCGCACGATGTCTTCGTTGCCCAGCGACACTTCGCAAAATCCCTCGATGCCCCGCAGCCGGTGGATCGCGTCAACCAGCCCGCTGCGCGTATGTGAGGGCAGATCGACCTGCGTGGTGTCGCCCGAGACGACCATCTTGGTGCCCAGGCCCATCCGCGTCAAAAACATCTTCATCTGAGCCACGGTCGTATTCTGGGCCTCGTCGAGAATGACGAACGCCTCGTTCAGCGTGCGGCCGCGCATGTAGGCCAGCGGTATCATTTCGATCAGATCCTGCTCCGTATAACGCTTGATCTGATCGTAATCCATCATCTCGCGCAGCGCGTCCAGCAACGGGCGCAAGTAGGGGTTGATCTTGGCCTGCAAATCGCCCGGCAAGAAACCGAGGCTTTCGCCCGCCTCGACGGCCGGGCGGACCAACACAATCTTGCGGATGGTTTCCTGCTTCAAGGCCTGCACGGCCATGGCCACGGCCAGGTACGTCTTGCCGGTGCCAGCCGGTCCGATGCAAAAAACCAGGTCGTGGCTGTTAATTGCCGAAACATAGCGGGCCTGCCCTGCCGTTCGCGGGCGGATCGGCCTGCCGGCGAATTGCAGCTCAATCGGCGAATGCTCAATCTCGTCCGTTTTGCCCGTCACCTGCGCCAGCACGCGCGAGACTTCGTCGGGCGATAAGGTTCCATAGCGCGTCGCCAATTTTTTCAGTTGCTCAAAAACCTCGGTAGCCTGTGCCACGGCCGCGTCCTGGCCTTCGACATAGATCCGGTCATTGCGACTGGAAACCGAGACGCCGAGAGATTCTCGGATCTTGCGGAGATGCTGGTCGCGGGTCCCGAACAGAGTCAACAAGCTCTTGGCGTCGACCAGCGGGATAGTGGCTTCGGACATCAAAGAGAGCGGCGGCACACTGGCCACACGCCACGAACGGGAACGTCGCAGCACATACTTAACTATAGCGAATGGCCGCCCTTGCATGAAAGGCGACTAGCCGGCGGCCGCCTAAACCGCGACCAATCCATGCTTTGTGAAGATAGGCAGGACACGCGATGCTTGGCGTCAGTCGACGCTCGGCGACGTCCCGGCAGGCGTCGTGCGGTTGGGATCGTTGCGATAGACCCAATAGGAATAGACGATCGTTGCAGTCAGGCTGATCGTGCTGAGCGCCACCGTTAGCACAAGCATCCACAACGTGCGTACGATGCCCAGCGCCGCGATCAACATGCCCATCCCGATCAACACCCAGCCTGCAACCCGGTGAGTTTTGGTCCATGATAGCTTGCTCGATAAGGTCCAGGGAGTGCGCACACCGACGAACCAGTTGGGCCGGATCTTTCCCATGAAATTCCCCAGCAACACAAACAACAACCCCATCGCGACGGCAATGGTCGCCGTCACGTCGACCTCGTATCCCCAAGCCACTAGCAGGGTGACCGCATCGACCACCCCCAGGAAGCACACGAGCGACGTGCGAATCACGTTATAGGCGGTGGCAAAGTTCGCGTAGTTGCGATAGCCCGGATCAAGACGCGGCAAAAACAACAGCAGCAGATACATTCCGGCCGTCGTCAGCGGCATCAACATCAGGCCTGCGAACTTGCCACCGTAGCTATCGGCTTCGCCTTGCAAATTCCAGTGGATCGGCAGTCGATCGCTCACGTGCGGCCAGCTCAACGCGGCGGCGGCAAACATGATGCCGATCAGCGACAACTGGATCATCTCGGTTCGCCAGGTGATCTTCATGGCTTGCTCCTCTGGGATGGCTTGCCGACGTCAAACAGGTTCAAAACGGCCGCGATAGCCTGCTCGGCGGCCGAAACGTTCAGGCTGTACACGATGCTCGTGCCGTTTTTCTCCGCCAGGATCAAGCCCGCGTGCTTGAGCACGTTGAAGTGCCCCGACAACGTCGAGCGGGCCAGCGGAAACTGCTCGGCGATCTCGCCGGCCGTCATGTCGCGCTGGCCGAGCAGCCGCAAAATCGCGCGGCGCGTCGGATCGCTCAACGCCTGAAAGACTTCATTCATGGGACGTTGTTTCGTTATTTCGCCAACAACCGAAATATAGGCCGCCGCGGGCATCTCGGTCAAGCCGGTCCGTGGAGAAAACCACTCAGAAGGAGCCGAATAGCGCGCACAGATAGGCCACGGGTGCGGCGAACAGGATCGAGTCGAGCAGGTCGAGCACGCCGCCGAAGCCGGGCATCCAATGACTGGAATCCTTGCAGCCCAGGTCGCGTTTCAAAAGCGATTCGGCCAGGTCGCCCAGGATTCCGGCCGCCCCGACGACAAGCCCGAACAACAACCAGTTCAAAGCCTGCTCCGACCGATTACAGGCCAACCACAGCGGCAAATAGGTGAACGACCACCACGAGCCCAGACAGGCAAACGCCAGCCCGCCCACGGCGCCTTCCATTGTCTTGCCGGGACTGAGCAGGGGCGACATCTTATGCCGGCCAACCAGGCGCCCCACAGTGTACGCGCCCACGTCGCCAAGTTTGACCACGACGATGAGCGCAATTAGCGTCACCAGACCGGTCACCGGGCCGGCCAGCATTCGCAGCTGCAACACGAAACTCGCCAATACGCCGACGTAGGCCACGGCGAACAGGGCTAACGCCACGTTGGCGATCACGCCGCCGGGCTGGCGATAGCGCGTCATTTCGCCCACCAATGCCGCCAACAGGCACAGCGCGAACGCCAGCAGCGGCCAGCTCAACTGCTCGGCCGGCTGATCGTCGGCCATGCGCAGCCAAAACAGCGGAATCGCATTGCTGGCGACCACCAGCAGCGTGCCGCCATAGATGACGCTCCGCATCGGACCGTAACCGGCCGCCGCAAACATCGTAACCAGCTCATGGGCCGCCGCCAGGGCCAGCACCAGCACAAGCACGAACAACCAGGCGCCCGGTGTGGTTGCCCAGTCGAGCCACAACAGGCCCGCCAGCGCGGCGATCAACACGGTTCCCAGCAGAATTCGCCAGCGCAGCAAGTTATCGCGCTCCTAATTTATCCGCTGCATGCGCCCTCACCCGCTCAGCCCGCCAAATCGGCGGTCACGGGCGGCGAAGTCGCGGATCGCCTCGTGCAAATCGCTTTCGCGAAACTCCGGCCAGCAATGCTCCGTCACCCAAATCTCGGCATAGCTGATCTGCCACAGCAAGAAATTGCTGACTCGCATTTCGCCGGCGGTGCGAATCAGCAGATCGGGGTCGGGCATGCCGGCCGTGTAAAGATGCCGGCTGACGGTCGTTTCGTCGATCTGGTCCGGATCGAGTTGACCGGCCTTGACCGCCTCGGCGATCTTGCGAACCGCGTCGACCAGTTCCAGCCGGCTGCCGTAGTTGATGGCCAGGCACAGCCGCATGCCCGTGTTCGACGGCGCTCAGGTCGATCGTCTTTTGCATTTCCCGTTGTACCGCCTCGGGAATGTCGTCGCGGCGGCCGATCACCCGGACGCGGATGTTCTGCTCCATGATCGTGGAGCGCTCCTCGATCATGTACTGCTCGAGCAGGTGCATCAGGAAATTCGAGCTCGCGCTGCGGGCGCTTCCAGTTCTCGCTCGACAGGCAGTACAGCGTGAGTTGCTCGATGCCGAGCCGGGCGCACTCCTCGGTCGTGCGGCGCACGCTGGCCACGCCGCGGCGATGCCCTTCGATCCGCGGCAGGCCCTGCCGCTGGGCCCAGCGGCCGTTGCCGTCCATGATCACGGCGATGTGCCGGGGCCGGGAATCGACGGGCACGCCCAGCAATTGGGCGGCGGAAGCGGAAGTTGTCGATGGCTCGGCCACGGTTACAGCCCACGACGCTTTGGCCAGGGTAAAAAGTGAAACTCGCTAGCGCGTCAAGTCTTACGCTCGGCGAAGATCGTTTGTTCGCGATCCGGACCGACCGAAACCACCTCCACCGGCCGGCCGATCAATTGGCTCAGCCGGTCCAGATAGCTGCGGGCCGCCTGCGGCAGGTCGGCCATTTGGCGGACGTCCGTGATGTCCTTTTGCCAGCCGGGCACCGTCTCGAGCACCGGCACGGCCCGCCGCAGGTCGTCGACGTGGCTGGGAAAGTTGGTCACTCGCCGGCCGTCGATCTCGTAGGCCGTGCAGATTTTCAACTCCGGCAGTTCGCTCAGCACGTCCAGCAGCATCACCGCCAGGGCGTCGACGCCGCTCAGCCGGGCCGTGTAGCGAACGGCCACCGCGTCGAACCAGCCGCAACGCCGCGGCCGCCGCGTGACCGTGCCATACTCGTTGCCCGCGCTCGCGAATGTGCTGGCCGATCTCGTTGTCCTGCTCGGTCGGAAACGGTCCGCCGCCGACGCGCGTGGAGTAGGCCTTCACCACGCCGATGACTTTGGTGATCCAGCGGCCCGGCACGCCCGAACCGCTCGAAACGCCCACGCCCGAGCTGTTGCTGCTGGTGACGAACGGAAACGTGCCGTGATCGACGTCCAGCAGCGCCCCTGCGCCCCTTCGAGCAAGATCCGCCTGCCGGCCTCGACGGCGTCCAGCAGATAGGCCGTCGTGTCGGCGACGTACGGCTTGCAGCCGCTCGGCGTAGCCCAGGTACTCGCTGGCGATCTCGCCGGCGTCGAACGGATGCCGGCGTCGATCAGCACGCCGACGGTTTCGTTCTTCGCCGCGGCGATGTGTTCGAGCTGCTGGCGAAATTGTCGCGATACAAGTCGCCCAGCCGCACGGCGAACGAGCGGCCCACCTTGTCGCCGATAGCACGGCCCGATGCCGCGCATCGTGGTGCCGATGTTTTCGCCGCTGGAGCAGCTCTTGTCCAGGATCGCGTCTTCGGCGATGTGCCAGGGAAAGATCACGTGGGCCCGATCGCTGAGCATCAGGTTGCCGCCGACCTTGATGCCGCGCGCCACCAGGCCGTCGATCTCCTGCAAGATGCTGGCCGGGTTGAGCACCACGCCGCCGGTGACGACGCACTGCACCTGGGGGCTGAGGATGCCGCTGGGAATCAGCGACAGCTTGTACGTCTGCCCGCCGGTGACCACCGTGTGCCCGGCGTTGCTGCCCCCCTGATAGCGGACGACGATGTCGTGCTCGTCGGTCAGCAAGTCGACGAGCTTGCCCTTGGCCTCGTCCCCCCATTGCAAACCAATAACGCAAGTAACGCTCACCGCGAAAACCCCTTCATCGTGAAAACGGACTTCGAGCCGAGCGAAGCCAAACGCCCCAGGCCTGCCCGGTCCAAACCCACAAGTCTAGAACCGCCCTGCCTGGGCGGTCAAGGCGGAGACGTCCGAGCAAGCTGGGGCATTTGAACTACTGGATTCCAGATGCACCACTCCAAGCACCAAAACGCCGTGCGCCGCTGCTACACTCCAGAAATGAGCGAACGACCGAATTCAATGACCCGGCCCGAACAGCTGCCATATCCATCGCCCAAGTGGCAACGCATCGCCTGGGTTGGTGCCCGTCTGTGTTCGCTAATGTTCGGCGTGCTCAGTTTGGCTGCGATGATTGCGGCTTGTGGAATCGTCACTGGATCAGACCGGCGACTCGCCGTCACAGTCACGAAATTCTATGGTTATCCTGCCGTGATCGCCCTGGTGCTGGCGGCGGCCTTGCGCTGGCTGTTGTGGCACGATCAGCGACGAAGGCCAATAGCCTCGGCTTCTCAACGCCGCTGGCCCAGGTTCAGCTTGCGGGCGCTTTTCGTGATGCTGACGACCGCTGCAATCTTGACCGCATGGGCCGTATCGAACTATCGCTGGGCGCGCCAACGACGCGAGTTTATGGCCGCTGCCGGGGCAGTCAACGGACACGAAAGAACTGTGCAGGGCTATCACACTCAAGAGAGCCGGACGTACATCTGGTGGCTGCTGTTTCGCGATCACCGTGTGACGTTCGTGCACCTGTTCCCCGGCACCTTCGACGATGCCTACCTGGTGCAGGTACGCGAACTCTTCCCGGACGCCGAGATCAGTATCTCATCGGACCCAAACGCGGAGCCAAAATTAGCCCCAAAATAACGTGCGCGTCACTCACCCTCGCGGAAACTGACGGCAATATTCGTACAATGCCATCGCGGTGGCAGTGGCGACGTTGTAGCTGTAAGGCAGACCGTACACAGGGATCTCGACGACGTGGTCCAAGACGGCCAGCACGTCGTCGGCCAGGCCGGCGCGCTCGTTGCCGAGCACCAGGACCGTTTTGCTCTCGAAGCGAAAGGCGTGCAAATCCTGGCTGTGGGTCGTCTGTTCCAGGCCCACAAGTTGGTAGCCTTGCTGCTTGAGCTCCTTGAGCACCGGCGGCAGGGTGCGATGGACTTCGATCGCGATCGTGTCGGCTCCGTCGCGGGCAATCTTGCCGATCACCTTGGCCGTCCCGCAGGCGATCACCTTCGACACGCCCGAGCAACTGGCCACGCGCACAATTCGCGACAAGTTGATATTGCTGCGAAGCGGCGCACAAGCGACTAGCAACTCGCGCGGCCGGTCCAGTTCCCTGAGCGGTTTGTGTCGTTCGTGTATAAATTCGGGCATGGAGATTTACCGCCAAAGGTTGCACGAATCGTAAGTTGCCCCGCTCGACGACGCAAATCGGCCGTTGATCGCCGAACGGACCCTGCTTTTGACCGCCGCCCCAGGATCGGGTTAGACTAACAACCGGTCCGAAGTCCGCGGGGGACTGTCCCAATTTTGCGGAGTCTTCGGAGCAGGGCACCGTGGGGCACGCGAGAGCGGGACCCATGGTCAAGACTGTCCCCCTCGGCCCCGACAACACCCGCCATGCACACGCTGACGCTCTTAGTGCTGTTGCCGCTGCTGGCGGCCGCAGGCGACGACGAGATCGACAGGAAATTCCCGCTCGACGACCCGCTGCGCGTGCTGGCCCAGGACGCCGTCAGTCCAGTGTATCGCAAGCTGGTCGACGAAATGAACGCCCAGGATTTGCGGTTCGAGTGGCCGCGGGTCGAAACCCGCGACAACGCCGAAATTTTCGCGGCCAAACACGGCGGGCTGGAACACGTCATGGCCGACCGCGACTTGAAGGCGGCCTACCAGCGGCGCGTGACGATTCGTGAGCAGTTTCTCGACGTCATGCGGGCCGGGTTCAAGCGGCACGGCGTGGCGCCCCCCTTCGACAAGGGCGCCAAGGCTGAGCCAGCGGGCACCACTGCGGGCACTCTCCAGGCCAAGGCCGCCTCGCTGTCGATCGTCCTGCCATGCGAGGGAGCCGAACGCCAGTGGCCCCGCTTCCGCGGCCCGTGGGGCCAGGGCAATACCCATCAAAAGCGTCTGCCCACCGAGTGGGACAGGCACAGGAACGTGGTCTGGAAGACCCCCCTGCCCGGCGCCGGAAACTCCTCGCCGGTGATCTGGAACGACCGCATCTTCCTGACCAGCAGCGGCGAAAAAGGGGCCCAGCGGCAAATGCTCTGCCTGAGCCGCGGCGACGGAAAGCTGCTGTGGACGCGCGAGGTGCCCGATCACCAGGTCGAGCCGCAGGTGAATCCGAAAAACGGATTCGCCTCGTCCACGCCCATCACCGACGGCCAGCGCGTGGTAGCGTTCTTCGGCTCCGGCGGACTGGCCTGCTACGACTATGAAGGCAAGCTGCTGTGGCATCATCCGCTGCCAGGCTTCGACACGATGTGGGGTACCGCGTCCAGTCCGTGCTTCTATCGCGACAGCGTGATCCTGATCCAGGACCAGAATCGGGCGCCGTCGGTTTTCATCGCGGTCGACAAGAACAGCGGCAAGCTGTTATGGAAGCAAGAGCGCCCGCACGCCATGGGCTGGTCGACGCCGATCGTGGCCCGCGTCGACGATCACGACGAGTTGATCTACAACGGCCTCGACCGCGTCATCGGCTACGATCCGGCCACGGGTCGCGAGTTGTGGTACTTAGAAGGCCCCACCAAGGAAGTCGTGCCCACGATCGTCGTGGGCAAGGATCTGATCGACTCGGCGTCCGGACGCCAAGGCCCGACGATCGCCTTTCGGCCCGGCGGCAGCGGCAACCTGACCGCGACCCATCTGGCGTGGCGGGCCGTGCGCGGCGGACCCCACGTGCCCACACCGATCTACGTGCAAGGCCGGCTGTACACCGTCAACGACACCGGCATCGCCACCTGCCTCGACGGCGAGACGGGCGAGCTGGTCTATCAAGATCGCATTCGCGGCAAGTTCTCGGCCTCGCCGATCGAAGCCGACGGGCGGATGTACTTTTGTGGTGAGTCCGGCGTAACCTACGTGGTCCAGCCCGCCGACCGACTCGACGTGATCGCTGAAAACGACTTGGAATCGCCAATCCTGGCGTCTCCGGCGGCGCTGGACGGCCGGCTATACATCCGCACTCAGGACGAACTATTTTGCATTGGCGAGCCCGCGATCGCTCGCGCGGCTGCACCCTAAACAATTCGTCGCACCCCAGGCGAGAATTTCGAAATGAAACGGATGAGCTGCAAATTATTGACGCTGACGCTGCTGACCTGCAGCGCGGCCGGCTGCGATACCTCGGGCGCAAAGGCGACGTCGCAAAACGGCGCCGCGGCAACGCCCGTCGCTGCCGCACCGCCGGGTGATGCTTCGCCGGTGGCCGAGCAACCCATTGCCGCCAAGGCTCCCGCCGGCGACGACGTGAGCTTGAAAATCGTCGATTATGACGGCATTTTGCAGCTTATTGACCGGCAGCGCGGCAAGGTCGTGGTCATGGACGCTTGGAGCACTTCGTGTCCGCCGTGTATGAAGGAGTTCCACAATCTCGTCGAGCTGCATAAGAAGTACGGGCCCGAGAAAGTGGCCTGCATTTCGCTCAGTTTCGACTACGAAGGGCTAGGCACGCCCGAGGAACAGCAGGACCGCGTCCTCAAATTCTTGCGCAAACAAGGCGCGACGTTCGACAACCTGCTGTCCAACGAGGAATCGGACGTGCTGTATCGCAAGTTCAAGTTGGCCGCCGTTCCGGCCGTCTTCGTCTACGATCGCGCGGGCCAGTTGCGCAAGCGGTTCGACAACGAGCAATCGAAAGGTCCGGAAACCGCGTTCAGCTACGAGGAAGTCGGACAGCTCGTGGCCGAGCTCCTGCAAGACGATCACGCCGCTGAGGAGTGATCGAAGGCGGCACGAATGCGTGACTCGCACTCGCAACCGGTGGTTTACGCCGGCGAGCGCGTCAGCATGTAGTCGTCCAGTCGAATGCGACGGCTTCCCTCGGGCATGGCGGCAAACAGCATGTCCAACAGGGTGGAAAACTGCCGAGTCTTGAGCCCGTAGAAATTGTGCTTTCCTTCTCGGCGGCGCTCGATCAGCCCGGCCACCCGCAGCAGTGCCAGGTGATGGCTGACCGCCGGTTGGCTTTCATTGAGCAGTTCGCAAAGGGCGCGTACGTGCAACTCCTCGCGCTGCGTCAGGTAGTAAAGAATCCGCAGCCGCGTTTCATCGCTCAACAGCTTGAAGAGCCTGACCAGATTGTCCACCAAGTCGTCGGACACCGCGGGCCGCCGCGCATCGGCTTGCATGTTGCTCCGCGCATCCGACACTTCGCCGGTCGTCCGAGCATCAGACTGCGTGGTTGGATCCATCTTGGTTTCGCTGCGCTGTCCGTTGCCGGTCGGTTGGGTGAGAACTTTCCCCATGTTTATCCTCGAAGACAAAACCATCGCAGCGCGATGCCGCTGCGGTTTGGTGTCTGGAAATGGAATGGATAGTCCGTGAAACTACACTCGTCCCGGAATCAGTCCGAGAATCTGCGCTAGTTTGCAATCTTGTCGAATCGACAGCCGAGATGAGAATCTTGCCGCGCATCAGTCATGCGGCCGTCCCACAGAACGTGGAAATGTGCCTTGCGGCCGCATCCGTCAAACGCTTGTCAACGCCGCACATTGTAACGGTTTGCAGGGCGGATTGGAATCACCTTCCAGCGAGCGGGACTCGCTTTTCAGCCGGCCAACTGCTGGCAGAACGTATCAATTTGGCTTCACGTTTGCCGACCCGACTCGTCCCCGCCGCGGACCAATCTCGCCATAACAAAGCTTGTACCCCGCGGGACGAGAAATTGTTTCCATTTCCAGCTGTCCGATTGCCCTCGCGGTCAATTTTTTGCGCACTACGACTGCCGCTCGCACCGTCGACACGATGGCAATGTTTCCAAAGGGGGATCGGCTCGTTGGCGGTCACGCGGTGGTGTGGCAAATTAGGGGCTTTTACAAAATCCAGGCTCGCGCGCGATTCACATTGACGCTCGCCCGGGCGACTTCTACGATTCGGCGTTTTTCCGCGGTGCCCTGTTTCCCTTCAGCGCACGGTTCGTTGTCTTGCTGGCTGCCGAGTGCTCGATGCGCAAAGTGCTCAAAATCGTGGCCCTCGCTTCTGCCGTCGCGCTCGCGGTCGCCGGCGTATCGCTCGTCTCGCTATACGAGGCGTCACAACACGTGCCCTCGTTCTACCGCGACCAACTGGCGATTGAGCCGGTCGACCAACGCGAGGCGTGCGACGAATTCATCGCCCAAGCCACGGCATTGGCCAGCGACTTGCACCGCGCAGGCCGCTGGCAGCGCCTGCTTACTTCCGACCAGATCAACGCCTGGCTGGCGCTGGAACTCGCGACGAACTACCCGAGCTTGTTGCCCGACGAGTTTCAGGATCCACGTATCACCATCGGCACCAACGAAGCGACCATCGCCTGCCGCTTCGAAAAGGGATCGATCTCGACCGTGGTTACGTTGTCCATCGACGCTTACCTGCACGAGCCGAACGTGGTGGCGCTGCGCATTCGACGCGCTCGGGCCGGCGCCTGCCCCTTCCGTTGGCGCAAGTGCTCGATGGCATTTCGCACGTCGGCCGCGAGCTCAAGCTACGACTCGAGTGGCGCAAAATCCACGGCGACCCGGTGGCGCTGATCACGTTTCCTGCTCCGCGCAAAGCGCGCTCGGAAGCGGCCCGGTTGCAAACGGTCGAGCTGCGTGACGGCGAGCTGTTTCTGGCCGGAGGAGCGCCGCACGCGCACGGCGCCGCGGAATTGGCCGATGCCGAACAAGAGCCCAAGCCCGATGCCGTCGACGAAGAAGCCGGCAACGATCAGCCGCTTCTCGGATCCGCTCCGAAAGAAACTCGCCAGGAATGACCGCCGCCTGGCCGCCGCACAAGCGTCACGAGTCCAACCAACTGGGCGCCAGCCAGCCGCAGCTTCAATTCGTCGGCCGACTCGCTCTCCAGTTGATAGTCCCCAGCGTCCCATCGCGTCACGCTTCCGCGATTGCCCGATACGGGGCCTTCGTATTCCAGGTATTCCAGGCGATGGTCGGCCAACTGCTCGGCGTCCGCCTCAATCAGTCCGCGCGGCTCACATTCGATCGCCCAGCTGCGCAGCCCTTGCCCCCATTCGAACATCAGATCCCAGTGCAATCCGCGCGATTGGCCAGGGGGCAACTCGTGACGCAAAACGACATATCGGGGCATGGCAACAATCTCAAGGAGCACAAGGGGACCACCTGCGCGTCGCGCGACGCCGGGGCAGGCTCGACCGTAAGCTACTCCAGATCGCCTGTCTCAGCCAGCGGTTTGGTTTACAGCCGTGTTACGGCAAGACTTGCGTGGTTTGCTCGGCCGAGACTGGTCGCGTCTGCCCGCGGCACGTGACGTCGACCCGCACCTTCGCCGTCCCGGCGCGAACGGCCGTGGCGCGCAGCTCGTAGCTCAACGGAGACTCATTGGCCCGCAGTTCCTTGATGGCCGGAAATCGCACGGTGGGGGGCACCACTGAACCGCGTACTGGGCCAGCAATCGTATCCAGCTTCAACTCTTCGCTAAGCGTGGCCACGACAACCACGTCGAACTGTGACAACTGCCCCTTGTTTTCCACCAGCACCTGGTACGTGGTGTCGCCGCCGACTCGGACCGGATCGGTCGTTTCGGCCACCGACACGTTAATCGGATTGGCTCCCTCGGCAGCCGGCGCGCGGGCGCAGCTTGCGCCGACGATCTCGACGCACGCTTCGTCCGAAAGCGGCTGCATGTTTTTGGCAGTGACGTTGACACGGCTGCAAGCACGCGGCGTTTCGTGCGCGCATTTGAACTCGACTTCCCGGCGAACGCTCTGGCCGGCGTCCAGCGTGCCAATCCGCCAGCCAATCGCGTTGCCTGGCATCCACTCTTTGCCGTCGGTCGCGCTCACCGGTTCCAGACTGGTTTCGAACGTATCCGAGATCACCAGATCATCAACCGCTTGCCCGCTGGAATTCGTTACTTGAATCGTGAACCGGGCCGTCTCGCCGACCGTTTTGCGATCGGGGCCGGTTTGCCGCACCGATAGCGTCGCCCGATCCCCGGCCGGCGCGGGCGAAGGCGTCGGCGCGGACGATCCGGGAGCGGAAGACGGGTCGGCAGACGCCACGGTCGCGGTCAGGCAGTGACGCGCCGTTGCTCGAGCTCCGCCTTCGCCGGTAACCTCGATATCCTGACATTGCTCACCCGGTTCGACGACGCGGAACGTTACCGCTAACCGCGTTGACGCTCCCGGTTGCAAGTCGATCAGGTCACGTTCGATCGGGCTGGCGGAGGCTGCGTGCTGCAACCCCGCGTCAAACCGATCGGTGACCAGCAACTTGGTTGCAGGCGCCGTGCCGCGATTGATCACTTGCACCTCGACTTGAACGCTGCTGCCCACCGCGGCGGTCGAAGGACCGCGAACCGAGACGTCCAATTGGGCGGCGGAAGCCAGCGGTGCCTGGCTGCGCGCCACGGCCGGCGGCGCCACGGCTGGCGGCCCCCCAGCCGAAGCGGCTCCGCCGGGCGGTGACCATCGCGGCGGAGTCCCGCTCTGCGGCAATGCGGCTGGCGGCGGCCCCACCGTTCCGGCGGCTGCGGCTGTGGGCACCGACGCTCCCCAGGTTTGCAGGGTCGAACCCGAGCCGACGTTGACCGGTTGATTCTGACCGCCAAGGCCGGCGGGCCGGATGACCTGAATTGTGACTTGGTTGGTGCCGGCGGTCGGCTGATTTTGAAAAACCTCAACGCTGGCCTCGCCGGCCTCGTTCGTGGCCACCTGCGCGCTGGTGGCCCCTTCGGCACCGAGAGCGGCGTCCGGGCCTCCGGCGATTTCGTAACGCACCTGCCAGCCCGCCAACGGAGAGTTGTCGGACTGCCGGCTCACCGTCGTAGTCAGCGTGTTGCGCCCCCCCAGCGATGTGATCGCAGGCGGCGGAAAGCGCCATTGCGCATCGACCCAGTAGATCGAGGCCGTCTGCTGGCGCCGGTCCCAGCCAAAAACCCGCGGGCAGAATACCGTCACCCGGCTGGTGCCCTCGGTGGGAGACGTCACGCTGACCCACGACTGCCCGCCCTGAATGAGAATGTCGTCCAACGGCGTGGGCGTGCCTCGATCCAACGTCATCGCGCTGAACAACGTGTCATTAATCACGTAGCGACTGTCGACCTTTTTGGGCAGTCCGCGTACCAGGCTGACGACGTCGGAGAACCGCCGCACGCCGGGGCTCAGAAACTCGCCGACGCCGTCTGGGGCCAGCATCCACTCGACGCGCTGGTTGGAGAGCAGGAAGTTGGGATTGGCGAAAACGCTGGCGATCATCACGACTTCGCTGCCGACCGGAGCAACGACCTGGCTGGGATTGATGGCGATGCCCCCTTGCGCCGGCCCGACGGGGCCGGTCGTAACGGGCGCGCCCAAGGGGGGCTGCACCGGCGGCGGTTCACCCGGCCACAGAAAAACCCGTTCACCCGATGGATCGATCCGAGGCAATTGAAAATTTGCGCAGCCGCCGGCCGCCAGCGCGCAGCCGACCGCCATCCACCATGGGCAAGCCCTGGCGGCGCGACGCCATACGCAGGCAGTCTCGCGCGACGACATGCAGAAAACCGGCTTTGGCAAAGACAGCAAGTTGAGTCAGGCCAGCAACGAGCGACAACAATCGTGCACCTAGAAAAACTACCATGCACTTTTTGCAACATGATGAATTTTCGCCACCCATTGGGCCGTCAACAACCGCGCCGGCATGCTGGATCGCTACAACAGTGTCGACGACCGTACGGAAGATCGGCCGATGCGGGGCCTGCCGGTTGCGCGGATCGCACGGGGTGCCGACAGCAGCGCCAAGAAAAAGGCCCCCCGCGCGCCTCCTCCGAAGGAGTCAGACGCGCACGGAGGCCGGGCGCTGGTTGCGCGAGAGCCACGCTCGTGGCCGCCGGAAACCAGTGGCTAGCGCCGGCCGAAAATGCCGGTGGCGTACCAGATTCCGTTGCGGCCACGCTTGATATCATAGCCAAACAGCGGCTGGCGCGAGCGAACGGCGCCCCAATGGCCTGGGCTTTGCCGCCAACTATGCACGCAATCTACGCACGCTTCGACCAGGCTTTCGTTGGGCCAGCTTTCGGCCACGACCTCTTGCGCCATCGTGCCGCTGGGCAACTTGGCATTGATACGATGGAAGCGCGCATCCCAGCTGTGATGGCCTTGCAGCAGGATTGCCGCCTGGTAGTGGGCGTGCGACTTGGCTTCGTCCGCCAGCACCGCGTTGAAGACCCCTTGCGTGCTCGCCGGCGCTTCGGGATGAACACGCACGGCGTAGATCATCGTGCGTTGCGTGAGCGTGCCGGGCGGCAGGTCGAGTATGATCGACAACGCCTGTTTGCGATAATACTTGCCGGTCGTAAAGGGGAAGGTGCTGACCACGTGCCCATAGTAGTCCGACCGCTCGTGAACCAGGTCGACGATCGCCACGCCTTGCCGTCCCAGCATTTCGGCGAACGCCGGGTGCTCGAGCAGCGTCACTTGCTCGCCATCGTCAAGCGTAATGCGAGAATCGCGCGGCAGCCGAACGACCACGTACCGCTTGAGCTTCTCCTGAATCTCGCCGTCGGCCAGGGTCAGCTTCTCAAACGATCGCTGGGCCGCGTTGGGGGTCGTCTCGTGGAAGTAAATGAATAGCATCTTGCGGTCTTCGGCGGCCTCCTGCATTGCGGCCTTGTAGTCGGTGAAAACGGTCTTCGCGGCCGCTTTGACCGCGGGGTGCTCGGCTGCCAACTCCGGCGAAGCTGCGGCGGAAACGGCGGACGGTGCCAGGGCCGGTGTGACCGGCGAGGGTTGGGTTGTCGACCTGGCAGCCTGGGCTGACGACTCCTCGACCGCATTGGATTGTCCATCGGTGTACTTTTCACCACTCGCGGTCAACACGAGATCCCCGTCTTCCGTGTCGTCGCCGGCAGTCTTCACTTCCAGGGTCGCGACAGCGGCCGAGGGCGATCGCTCCCAAGCGGCTGATGATCGCTCCTTGGCCGCCACATCTGCTGCCGCCAATTCCGCACCAGGTCCGACGTGTCGGTCGGTGGGGGTTTTGCAGGTGGTCCGCAGGCCAGTCAGAATGGCAATCACGCCGCCAAACAACGCAATTAGGGTCAAATACCGTCGGTCCATGAGACAATCCTCCTGGTGCTAGTCGCGGTGTCGTGCCTCTTTCCGCCTGCGGGTCGGTCCCGACAGCCAGCCGCGATTGCGGAGAAGCCGGGAGTAGCGGACCCGTCGAACCGATCACTTGTCGGAACGAATGTCGACCCATGTTGCCACAGGTGCTAGCAGATCGCAATGGGCTGAATACGTCCAATTTCCTAGTTACAAAAATTTTGCCGATTTCATAAAAAACATCGACTGCGGCGAATGAATAGAATGGGAAACTGTAGCAATTTTGTCCGGCCAGATCGCGCTTCGCGTCCCGGAACATAAAGCCGTAGCAGATAACGGCTTTTTGTGATATGAAGTACAGCCGGTGCCCCTCAACGGAATGACCCAAATCGCCAAGGAGCTTTGCCATGCGAACTCAACTTCGCGCCCTCGCAACAGCAGCGGCCGTTTCCATACCCTGCTTATTTTCGGCGGCGTCCTTGGGAGAAGAGGCCGGCGCACCGGTTTCCGCGGCATTGACCGAGCTGTCCGCGCTCAAAACGTGGCTGGCCGACGGACCCAACGGCCCTGGTTGGAACCGTTATTTGAAGCTGCCCGAGGTTGAAGCTGAGCTGGCCAAAGGCAACGACGCCGATCCGGCCACGCTGGCCGCGGCAGTAGCGAAACTCGACGGTTCGGCGCCTGGGTTGGAGCTCACCCCGTTTCGCAAGTTCCGCGACGCCCTGGCGCAGTGGTCCGAGGAGCTGACCCTGCTCAAGGGCGCCGATCTGCACGATGCGATCCTCGCGTCGGAATCGAAGTTCCGGCCCCTGACCGATGCGGACGTCGCGGCCGACAAAGCCGCCCTGGAAACCGCGACGGCGAAACTGGACCGCTTCCTGAAGATCAGCGGCGCCAACGGCGCGGCCTGGAGGGAATATCTCCACTGGAGTGATCTCCAAACCCAATTGAAGTCCGCCACAGTCGATCTGTCCGTGCTCAAGTCGGTGCAAAAGCAATTTAGGGCCGATCAAAACGGCCTGGAAATGCCGGTCTATTCGGATGTGGCAGCCGCCTTGGATCGCTACATCACCGATGCCGAAGCCCCGCAGGACCTGAAGGCTCAATTCGCCGAACAGCTCAAGGGCCTGTCCGACGAGCTGCGCCTGTTCGACAAAGACCGCAGCCAAGAGCGGGCGGCGGCTGTTGGAGCCCGGCTTGGCTGGTTGCAGAACACGCGTCAGGTTGACCCGCTGACGCGGGTCGTCCGCGGCAAGATTTCGCACCCCAACCTGCAGGTCGCCGCCTCCGGCCGGCTCGTCGGCGCCGGCATCGCGCAACCCGTTGACGAAACGCTGCCGGTTACCGACGTTATTCTGGGCACCGATATTTCGGGCACAGCGCGCACGGTCGGAAAAATCGACGTCGAACTAGTGCCCAGCGCCAACAAGGCGATGCTCGATGCCATGCTGGAAGGCACGGCCCACAGCAAAACGGTCGGGTACAACGGCCCGGCCGCGATTCACGCCAACGGCACCACGAATGTCCGCAGCCGCAAACGGCTGGTCATCGACGAGCGTGGCCTGACCAGCTATCCCGCTACCGCCACCGCCGTCACGCGCACGCAAATTGCCGGCGTTGCCGCCGGCAACGGCGGCATTGTCCAGCGAATCGCGACCAAGAAAGTCTATGAAAGCAAATCGGAGGCCGAAGTGATCGGCGCGCGCCACGCGGCCGATCGAGTCCGGCATCGCGTCGACGCCCAGGTGCTCGAGCAATTGAGCAAGGCGCAGAACGACTACTTGCAGAAGATCCGCAATCCGCTCATTCGACGGCGCGAGTTTCCTTCGTTGCTCAAGTTCAGAACGACGACCGAGAATATGTTCGTCACGGCGCTGCAGGCCAACGCAAGCCAGCTCGCCGCGCTCAGCGAGGCGCCGCAAGTCGACGGAGAACACGATCTGGTGGTGCGAGTGCACGAGTCGATGGTCAATAATCTGGCCGACGCGCTGCTCAGCGGCGTGACCTGGAAGGAAGCCGACGTGCAGGCCAAGGTGATCGAGCTGCGCGGCTCGCTGCCGGAGCAGCTCAAAAGCGACAACGACAAGGATCCCTGGTCGATCACCTTTGCCAATTCCAAACCGGTGGTTGTGAAATTCAACGAAAGCGGCTTTCAAGTTACGATCCGCGGCCAGAAATACACCTCTGGCGAACGTGATTTTCGAGCCATGAACATCACAGCCAACTACAAGGTCGAAATCAGCGGCAACGGCTCGCGCGCGATTCGGCAGGGCGATCTGGTCATCGTGCCACCCAATTTCGCGCCGGGCAAAACGCTCTCAACGCAGCAGATCACACTCAAGACACTGTTGCAAAAGAGATTCGGCAAGCTGTTCGAGCCGGAGATGAAGTCGGACGGCCTGGTGCTGCCCGGCAAGTGGAGAGAAGCCGGCCGGCTGGACCTCAAGCACTTTTCTTCGGATGTCGGCTGGCTGGCCATGGCCTGGATCGAAAGCGGTGAGCCGGCCCCGCCTGAAGAAGACAAAGTCGCCCTCAAACGCCGCTAGTACGCGGCTCGCGCTGGACAATTCGTTGGTCCGCGGTAAGCTGGTTCGGTAGCGCACTATCCGAGGATGCGTGATGAGCCAATACGTCGATATCGAATTCGATTGCCTGCCGCTTCGCTCGGTGGGGCGTGTGGACATCCCCATCGACGCGTCGCCCGAATATCGGGCACGTTGCGATCGGATCAAGCGGGCGTTGGAAGCCCACGGCTCGCACAACACCTATTTTCTGTACAACGCCCTGTGCACGTTTCACCTCACGAATCAAAGCGACTTCGGCATGATTCAGTTCAGCTTCGAGGGCACGGCGCTGACCGACGCCACCGATCAAAAGACGCTGCGTTGCGATCTGGCGGTCGAGCTGGCGCGGGAGACGTGCGATTGGCTGACCCAGCCCGTCTCCCGCTGGCTGGCGGAAACGGTCGCCAAAGCGGTGGAAATTGAATTCGATCGCTTCATTGCTGCCGGCGACCTGGCTCAAACCGTCGCCCGCATCGAACAACTCCAGGCGCAAAGCGATCAACGGGGCGGCTTCGTCGGCATGTACCTCTAGCGCCGTCACTCTGGCGCTACGTTCCGTTTGTCTCTAGCGTTGAATCTCTAGCGCCCTACCTGCGCTCGCTGTCCTCTTAGGGCACGTGCCCGCTCGCATGGCGGCGGAGCATTCTGGTTTCTATGGCCGGCCGTGGCAACCCAGTGCCCGAGCTGCCAGAAGCAGCGTCCCGAGTAGTTCTCCATGCTTCTCAAACTTTTCATATCACGCATCCCTTGCTGTATTTTTTTAAAATAGGTCGAATACATAGTGTGAATAAATTACAGCTACTTTTCCTTTTACGTGATTTCTTCCCACTACGAAGAATCTCCGAAGTTTGACGGTTAGGCCGTCGATACTTGCTCTGCCGAAATCCTCGTTTGAGGGCTCGCGCGATTGCGCGAACCCTGGAACGGGAGTGCGGTGTGGACGGGGGGCCGTGCAAGCAACTTTTGTCTGCCAGCGTGACCGATGGAACCGCACCGCGGCGGTCGGTGGCAGTGCAAGAAGCGTTCGGGATACAAACCCCCAAGGGTCGATCGATGAATCGGCGAGTCCACACCATCTGGGCGACTAGCGACGTCCGTGATGTTCGCTTTGACGGGTTGCCGTCCCCAGCAGCCGTTCTACCTGCACGAAAACGGCGACCTGTCGCACTACATCGACGTTGCGACCGACATCGACTATCCGGACGTCGAAACCACAACGCTGGCCGAAGTCGAGCAGGCGTTGCCCCCCTTGGCCCTGGACAACCTGAATTTCAGCAACTACTGGGATCTGACGCTGGAGGAAGCGGTCAAGACTTCGCTGGCCAACGCGAAAGTGATGCGCAACTTGGGCGGACGATACGTCACCTCGGCCTTCAACAACCGCGCAAGTCGGCGATGCGGCCGACACGATCACGCGCGCCGCCGACGCGGCGGCCACGGTGTACGATCCGGCGATTATCGAGACCACGCCCTTCAACGGCGTCGAATACGCTCTCTCGGCGTTCGATACCCAGTGGTCGACCAACTTGTTCTTTCAGAAGAACGACCACCAGCAGAACGTCCGGCCGCAGTTTCCGATCTCGACGTTCTTCCGCCAGATTTTCCAGCAAGACACCAGCACGTTCAACACGCAGTTGACGAAAGTCACGGCCGAGGGCGGTCAATTCTCGGTTCGCAACAACGTTGTCTACGATCTTAACAACAATCCCACGCGACAAATCCCCAAGGACTGGAACGCGAACTACGAAATGTCGTTCAACCAGCCGTTGTTGGCCGGAGCCGGCGCCCAGTTCAATCGCATTGCCGGACCGTTCAACCCCTTCACAGTGATCCCCGGCGGAACTCAGCAGTCCCCGGCCTTCGACGGCGTGCTCTTGGCGCGCATCAACGTCGATATCAGCCTGGCCGATTTCGAGGCCGGCGTCCGCAACCTGGTGAGCGATACGGAACAAGCATACTGGGAATTGTCGTTCGCCTGGCGAAACCTGGAAACCTCGAACACGGCTCTGGCCAGCGCTCGGCAAACCTGGAAAAAGATTTACTTGCTGTACACCGTCGGTACCAAGGGTGGCGAGGCCAAGGAAGAAGCCCAGTCTCGCGAACAATACTTCCAGTTCAAAAGCCAGACGCAAACGTTGCTCAACGAATTGTTTCGGGCCGAAAACCGCCTGCGTTACATTATGGGACTGTCCACCAGCGACGGCCGGCTGATTCGGCCGATCGACAAGCCGACCGTGGCCAAAGTCGAGTTCGACTGGCAGGAGATTACCGAAGAAGCCATGGTCCGCAGCCTCGAGCTGCGACGCCAGAAGTGGCGCATCAAGCAGCGCGAACTGGAATTGATCGCCGCCAAGAACCTGCTGCTGCCCCGTTTGGACTTGAATGGCACCTATCGCTGGCTCGGCTTGGGCGACAAGTTATTGGGAGCCAACGACCAGCCGTTCAACCCCAACGATCCCCTTGGCCTGACCGGCAGCTCAGCCCTGCAAACCCTGGCAACCGGCCAGTTCCAGGAATGGGCCTTGGGCGTGCAGATGACGATGCCGCTGGGCTTCCGCAAGGAAATGGCCACCGTCCGCCACTACCAAATGCAGTTGGCCAAAGAGCGGGCCAAGCTGCAAGACGAAGAGCTGGAAATCTCGCACCAATTGGCCGACGCGGTCCGCCAACTGAAGCTGAATTACGAATTGACGCAAACCAATTTCAATCGCACGTTGGCCGCCGTTCGACAGGTCGAGGCCGTTGCGGCCGCCTTCGACGCCGAAACCGTGACGCTCGACCAGTTGCTCGAAGCCCAGCGCCTGCGGGCCGAAGCCCAAGCCAGCTTTTTCCGCACGCTGCTCGACTACCAACGGGCCATCATCGGCGTCCACTTTCGCAAGGGATCGCTGCTAGAATACAATAACGTCTACTTGACCGAAGGCCCCTGGCCGGCGAAGGCCAAATTCGACGCCCATCGCCGGGCACGCCAGCGTGACGCCAGCATGTATCTCGATTATGGTTTCACGCGCCCGAACGTGATGAGCCAGGGCGCCATCTATCAAGGTGTCAGCAGCGAAGGCGGACCGCACGAAGGACCGGCGGAGTTGTCGCCCATGGAGGGTCCCGCTCCAGAAGCCGCGACTCCGGAGGAACTACCGACGCCTGCTGGCGAAACGCTCCCCTCACCGTACGGCGGCGAGCCAACCGCCGCCAACGAGCAACTCGAGCAGTCTCCCACGGAAACTGCTTCGCCGAGCCCGCGCGGTTTCGACTGGGGGCAACTGGGCTTGAGGTCAGACGACGACGCGCAAGACGCACAAACGTCGAGCCCGGCCGATCGTAACCTCAGCTCGCAAGCTCAAAGCCGTTTTGTCGCCAGGCAGAGCCCGATCGCAACCGCCAAACGGTCCGACAAGCGCCAAGCCCCATCGCCCGACGCAACGAAGTCTCAGGACGGAGCCGTGCAACAGGTGAAGCACCAATCATGGAAACCTGCGCTCAAGCATGAATCTGTCGAGAATCAGTCGCCTGGTCCAGCTATTGGGTCTGCTGCAAGCGGGCAAGGGCCATAACGTCAACGCCCTGGCCGGCGCCTGCGACGTCAGCCGCCGCACCGTCTTTCGCGATCTGGACGTGCTGCGGCAGGCTGGCGTGCCGCTGCTGTTCGACGACGACCAGGGCGTGTACCGCATTCCCGGTACCTATTTCCTTCCGCCCACCAACTTCACCGCAGAGGAAGCGCTGGCCGTGATGGTGTTGTGCTACGAGTTGGGAAGTGGCAGCCAGTTGCCTTTCTACGAGGCGGCTCATAGCGCCGCCATGAAACTCGAAAGCAGCCTGCCGGGCCGGGTCCGCGACCGCTTGCGGCTCGCCACGGCCGCAGTGCGCATCAACATGCAATCCGGCGGCCGGCTGGATCACCAGGCGCCGGTTTACCAGCAGTTGTTGGCTTGCATCGCCTCGCGCCAGAGCGCGCGAATCGAGTACGACAGCGTCACTGATGGCCGGCTGATAAAACTGAACCTGTGCCCTTATCGACTGCTCTTTAGCCGGCACAGTTGGTATGTCATCGGCCGCTCGTCTCTGCACCGTGAAGTGCGCACCTTCAACGTCGGCCGCATTACAACCCTCACACCCTTGTACGAACCGTTCCACATGCCGCGAGGTTTCAGCGTCGAACGCTACTTGGGCAACGCCTGGCACCTGATTCCCGAACCGGGTCCCGATTCTGACGTCGTGGTCCGCTTCAGCCCGCTGGTGGCCCGCAACGTCGCCGAAGTCGTGTGGCACAAGACCCAACGCCTGGTGCATCGCGCCGACGGATCGTTGGATTTTCACGTGCGGGTATCGGGCGTGCGCGAGATTTCCTGGTGGATTCTCGGCTACGGCGACCAGGCCGAAGTGCTCAAGCCGGCCGCATTACGACAGTTGATCGCCGAGCGCGCAAACCGGCTGGCCGAGATGTATAATGGCCCCGCTTGAGCGCGCCTAGTGGCGAGGAGCATGCTGATTGGCCCACGTTGCAATGGTCCGCCCCCCGAGGTGTTATGTTCTTTTCGTTCGACGGCCTGGATGGGGTCGGCAAGACCACGCAAATGGATCTCTTCCTGGCGTGGCTTGCCGAGCAAGGCCGCGATGTCGTCCGCTGCCACGATCCGGGCAGCACGCCGCTGGGCGAAGCGATCCGCGATATCCTGCTGGGTCACCGACTGGCAATCGCCCGCACGCCCGAAATGTTGCTGTTCATGGCGGCGCGGGCTCAATTGGTCGAGGAAGTGATTCGCCCGGCGCTTGCCGCCGGAAAGACCGTGGTCTCCGACCGCTACCTGCTGGCAAACGTCGTCTATCAAGGCCACGCGGGCGGACTCGACGTCGAGACGATTGGCCGAATCGGCCAGGTGGCGACCGACGGCATCATGCCCGACCTGGTATTCGTGCTCGACATGCCGCCACAAGCAGCCGCCCAGCGCATCGACCGCCAGTTGGACCGCATGGAATGCCAGGGGGACCAGTTTCAGGCTCGACTGCGACAGGGATTTCTAGCGGAAGCCGCCAAAGATCCCAACAGGATCTTGGTGATCGACGCGGCCCGCGCGATTCAAACGGTGCAGGCCGACATTCGCGCCGCCGCGAAAGCCGTGCTTGCCTGAGCCTGGCCCGCCCGGCCCTGTTCCCAACGGCTTGGGTGCGCGCGGTTCCGGAGCTAGAATACTGCCGCGAACATTTATCCTTGGACGATGATTATGGCGTGGCGCGGCATCGAGGGGCATGACGCGGTAGTCGAACGATTTCGCCGCAGCCTGCGCCGCGGTCGGTTGGGCAGCACGTTTTTGTTCGTTGGTCCGCCGGGCATCGGCAAGCGTCTTTTCGCCGAGAAGCTGGCCCAGACTCTGTTGTGTGCCAACGTCCCGGCCGAAGAGATGGCGCCGTGTGGCCGTTGCGATTCGTGCCTGCAAGTCGCGGCCCACGCGCATCCCGATTTGTACTACGTCGAAAAGCCCCCCGACAAAAGTTTCATACCCTTGGAAAAGTTCATCGGCGACGATGCCCATCGCATGCGTGAGGGATTGTGCCATGATATTTCGCTGAAGCCGTTCATGGGCGGGCGAAAAGTCGCCATCATTGACGACGCCGACCATCTCAACGAGGAGAGCGCCAACTGCCTGCTCAAGACGTTGGAAGAGCCGCCGCCCCGATCGGTGTTGATTCTGATCGGCTCTAGCGCCGACAAGCAATTGCCCACGATTCGCTCGCGCTGCCAAACGGTCCGCTTCAGCCCATTGGTGGCCGAGACCGTCGCCGATGTCTTGCTGGAACGCGGCCTCGTGGCCGACGTCGCTCAAGCCCGCCGGCTGGCCGAGCATGCCGGCGGCAGCGTCGAGCGGGCCGCCGAACTGGCCGACGAAGGCTTATGGACTTTTCGCCGCCAATTGCTGGGCGAGTTGGCGGCCGGGCAACTCGCCAGCGTGGCCCTGGCGCAAGCGCTGTGCCCCTTTGTTGAAGCCGCCGGCAAGGAAGCCCCTCCGCGCCGCGCTCGGGCCAGACAAATCGTGGCCTTCGCGATCGACTTCTACCGGCAACTGCTGCGCGATCGCAGCGGTTTGAGTCCGCTGGGTGACGCCGAACTGATCGGCGCGGTCGAACAAGCGCGCGCCGCGTGGCCTGGCGACGCTCTGACCGCCGCCGCTTGCATCGACCGTTCGCTCGCCACGCTTTCGCACATCGATCGCAACGCCCACCAAACCACGCTCTTGGAATGTTGGCTGGACGACCTGGGGCGCATCGTGCAATCTGGCCAGCCGGTGGCCAGCTTCGACGATTGATTGCGTACCTGACGTTCGCGCGTTGCGCTCTCAGGCGTCGAGCTCGCCCTGCAGCGTGAGCACCAATTTGCGACCGCCGGCGCGATTGCGATGCTCGCACAGGTAAATTCCCTGCCAAGTTCCCAGCATCAGCCGGCCGGCGCGTATTGGAATCGAAACACTCGATCCCAACAGCGATGCCTTGACGTGAGCCGGCATGTCGTCGGAGCCTTCGACCGTGTGACGGTAGGCGAAATCTTCTGGCGCGATTGCGTTGAACGACGCCTCGAGATCGGCCGGCACGTCGGCGTCGGCGTTTTCATTGATGGATAGCGAGGCCGACGTGTGCTGGATGAACACGTGCAGCAGTCCGGTTTCGACCCGCGCAAGTTCGCTCAGCGCGTCGACGACTTGCGGAGTGATCAAGTGAAAACCGCGCCGGAAGGGGGGTAATTGTAACGTGTGTTGAATCCAGGCCATCGCGTCCACTTGCGCTCAAAGCTTGCCATGTGCCAAACCGTGCGAAACATAGCCTAACACAAGCGGCCATAGGTCTAAATCCACCAGGCGCAAGCGAAAACACGCCGGCTGATTCGTGCTAGCCCCGGCGCGAAGTGCCGCCAGCGTGAGCGCGACCCTGCCCGCATTATGCAGCGATTGTCTGGCCGTTCCTGGGCAATAACGGCAAAATAGTTGACATCTTGCGCCGAATCCTAATAATTGATTGCTTGTGCGTTACAGCTGTGTTAGGCCCACCGAAATCGGATTTGTAAGTAGCCCCCACCACATCCGAAACAGATCTCGCCAGGCTCAGTCACGATTGAGAGCCTGGGTCGGCCGCCAGGATGGTTTGGCGCGAGAGAGCCTGTCTATCAGGCCCGACGCAACGGTTTGCATGGGTACGTTAATTCGAGGCACGCGGAAACAAGCTGATTTACAGTGAAGGTGGCATTTTTTTGTGAGAGGGAGTGATTCGATGCGGCAGATGCGGAATGTGTTCGAAGCGATTTTGAAGTATGGCCATGACGAAGACTTTTGTCCGTCCGAGGACGACAGCTTCAACCCCACCGAGGCGCCCGCCGGTTCGCGAGCCAAGCTCGACGTGCTGGCCGACCGCGTATTGCGCGGCGAGCCGCTGTGGCACCCGGAAGATCGTCCCGACTACAGCGGCCTGACCGGCGCGGTGCGTCCGCGCGAGTAAACGGTACCGCGCGCCATGAGCCGCCGGGCCCGGTCGGATGGAACTCGAAACAGGCACATCGCCGGTCCCCGGACCGGCGATGTGTTTTGTTTTTCCAAGCCGCCGATTTTGCGCGCCCAAGAGCCGCGCGGACTTTAGGCCAAGAAAAAGTAAGTCACGGTGCGAAGCCACGGCTATTTCGCAACAGCGTCGGCTTAGGTTGACTTAGCGCAGCGTTTACTTCGCGACGGCGGCTTGCGCCGACTGCGATTTCTCGAAGGCGGCCTTTTCGGCCAACAGGCTCTGCAGGCCGGCTTGCGCGGCCGCAGCGGCGTCGGCTGCCGCTTTGCTGGCCTTGGCCTTTTCGACCACGATCGCTTCGGCAGCCGCCAGGTCGGCGGCAGCCTTTTGCGCCGCGGCCGCTGCCGCGGCCGAGTCGGCAGCCGCCTTTTGCGAGACGGCGACCGCAGCCGCCGATTCGGCGGCCGTTTTTTGCGCAGCGCAACCGCCGCCGCCGCGGCAGCCGTCTGCGCTTGCACAAGCATCTCCAGCGTCGGTGGGTTCGGCGCCAGCAGCGCGACTTGCTTGCCGTCGGCCACGTCCGACAGCCGCACCTCGCCCAGCCAATCGCCGGCCACCACGCGGGCAGCGTCGTGCGTGAAGGCCACTTCCATAGCCAGATCGCCCAAGCGCGGCCAACTCGCGAATCGCCGCGCCGTTGCCGTCCCAGATCTTGGTCGAGCCGATCGCGGCCGACCGACACCAGCTTTCCGTCGTGGGCAAACTCGACCGAGCTGGCGCCGCCGGCATGCGCGGCCCAGTTCTTGATCTCCTTGCCCCCTTCCATTTCCCACAGCTTGATCGTGCCGTCTTCGCTCGAACTGGCCAGCACGTTCGAATCGACCCGCCAGCTCACGTCGGTGATCGCCCCCTTGTGACCGGCCAGATTCTGAAACTCGCGGGCCGTCTCGGCTTCCCACACGAACATGCCGCCGGCTGCGATCGGCCGTGGCCAGCAGCACGCCGTCGGGACTGAACTCCAAGGCGTAAATCCACTCGGTGTGCTTGCGAATCTCGTGCACCAGCGACCCGTCGGCCGTGGAGAAAATCCGCACCACCCGGCCCGGTCCGCCCAGCGCGATGCGCGTGTGATCTTCGTTGATGTCGGCAGCCAGCACGACGTCCAGCTCGTCGCCGACTTCGAACACGCGCTTGCCGGTCTTCACGTCGAAGACCACCACGCTGCCCGATCTTGCCGCCGATGCCGCCGCCGGCCAACAGCAGCGAGCCGCTGCGGCTGAACTTGAGCACGTGCGGAATGCCCTCGGGAAACGGCAGCACGCCGAGCAGCTGTGCCGCTGTCGGTGTTGTACAGCACGATCTGCTTCTGTCCGGCCACCGCCGCCAGCGGCGCCCAGGGACTGGCAGGCCAGCGCGGTGACTGCCGCGGCCCGTGGCGTGTACACCGCCGGTTGCCGCGACAGGCCCTCGGGCATCGGCGGCGGACCGGCTCGGGCTTGGCCGAGCCGGCTGTCAGGCTCAGATCGACTGCCGGTTGCTTTTTCATCTTGGCCACCGAGCCGTTGTTCTCCAGCGCTCCGCCGGCGATCCAGGCCTTTGATCATGTCCAGCTTCGCGGCCGGCAGCTTGTCCTGGTTGGGCGGCATTTTGGGCTCTTCGGCGTGCGACACCAGTGCCCACAGCCGCGAGCTGTCGGGATCGCCCGCGCGAGATGATCGCTCCGGTCGAGCCACCCTGCATCGCGCCGGCGAACGAAGCCAGCGACAGGTCGCTCTTCTTCGTGTCCTGGTTGTGGCAACTGAAGCAATGCTCGCGGAAGATCGGCCGCACGTGCTCGTCGTAGGTGATCTTCGCCGCCGGCTTGGCGGCTTCCGCGGGCTTGGCTTCATCGGCCATGGTCCGAGCGGTCGTCAGCAGTGATAAAACCGCCAACGTCACGGCAAACAGCCACGGCCGGGCAACCAGCAATCCGTTTTTCGAAATCCGATTCATCATGATTCTCGACCGAATTAGTGGTTGAACAAGAACTCGCGGGAGTTCAGCACGGCCCACAAAATGTCATCCACGGCGTTGCGCGGATTGGCCTCGGCGGCCAAGATGGCTTCCAGCTTTTGCGATCTCCTCGGGGGTCGGCTTGCGGGACAGGCAGGCCATGTAGATCGCGTCCATCACTTGCGCCGGCTTTTGCCCGGCGTCGAGCATCTTTTGCAGGCGCTTGCTCTGCGAGATGTCTGCGCGTGAGCGTGTCGCCGTTGATCAGGTGCAGGGCCTGCGACAGCGTCGGCTCGGTCGTGGCTTCGCACGCGCAGACCGTGGTTCGCGGCGAGCGGCCGAACGTCGTCAGGAAGTAGTTGCTGCGTCTGGCCGTCGGCGATCTGCACCGCCCGGGCGCCCAGCGGCAGACCCTGGAACTTCTCCTGCGTTTCGGTCACCTGGCTCAGGCAATCCAGCAGGCTCTCGGCCGGAATGCGGCGAATGCGGCTGTGCGAGAAGTTCCTCGTGTCGTCCGCGTTGCTGGCGTTGGCCTGCGACGAGCGCTGGTAGGTCTGCGAATTGCAGATGTCGCGCACCAGTTGCTTGAAGTCGTAGTTGTACGCGGTGAACTTGTCGCCCAGCGCCTCGAACAACTCGGGGTTGCTGGCCGGGTTGCTGACGCGGACGTCGTCGACCGGCTCGACGATGCCCAGGCCGAAGAAATGGGCCCAGACGCGATTGGCCACGCTGGTGGCGAAGTACGGGTTCTCGGGCGAGGCGAGCCACTTGGCCAGCACCTCGCGGCGGTCCTTGCCGGCGACGTCGGGCGTCGCGCCGCCGAGGAACTTCGGCGCCATCGCCCGGCCGCCGACCGGATGCGTCACCTCGCCGCCGCCGGAGTTGAAGATGATCGTCTCGCGATAGTCCTCGCCCTGCTTGCGGCCGATCTGGGCGAAGAACGCGGCGAAGCTGTAGTAGTCGTCCATCGTCCAGCGGTCGAACGGATGGTTGTGGCACTGGGCGCACTGCGTGCGCATGCCCATGAACACCTGGGCCACGTTCTCGGCCGTCTTCAGCGTGTCGCGTTCGATCTGGTAGTAGTTCGTGGCCGGGTTCTTGAACGTGCCGCCGCTGGCGCCGAGCAGGTCCTGCACCATCTGGTTCAGCGGCACGTTGCTCGAGATCTGGTTGGTCAGCCAGTTGGAATACAGGAACATCGACTTGTAGCTGACGTCGTTCGACGATCTTGACCATCAGCAGATTGGCCCACTTCATGGCCCAGATTTCGGAGAATTCCTTCCGCTCCAGCAGCCGATCGACCAGCTTGGCCCGCTTGGCCGGATCGGCGTCGGCCATGAAGGCCTGATACTCCTCGACCGTCGGCAGCAGGCCGGTGATGTCGATCGTCGCGCGGCGCAGGAACACCTCGTCGCTGCAAAGCTCGCTGGGCAGCATGCGGAGCTTCTTCAGCTTGGCGTTGACCAGTTCGTCGATGTAGTTGGCCGGCGGCGTGGTCGGCGGCGTGTATTGCAAGTCCTTCGGCAGCACGAGCACCTGGCTGCCGACGGTGTACGTGGCGAAGCGGGCCATGATGAACGCCTCGCCGCGAGCGGCCGCCGTGACCAGCCCGTCGGGGCTGATCGGCGCCGAGTTGTCGTTGTTGGTCAGAAACACGGCCAGGTTCGTCACGTCGCGGTCGGTGCCGTCGGAGTACTTGGCCCGGGCGATGAACTGCTGCGTCGTGTCCTTCGCCTTCCAGCACCGCCTTGGGCGGATAGAGCTCGAGGCCGACCGACGGTGGCCACCTCGGGCGGAGTCGTTCGGCACGCCGGCCTCGAGCCAGCGCAGCAGCGTCTGGTAGTACGCGCTGTCGGCGGCGAACCGCTTGCCGCCGGTGTGCGGCACGGTGCCGTCGGCCTTTTGCATCAGCAGGCTCTCGCGCGGCAGCGCCAGGTTGATGCGCCGGAAGCCGATCTCGTGCGTCAGGCGGTGATGGTCGCCGTCGGGATCGAAGCCGAACAGCGACAGACGGAAGCCGTCCTTGCCGCGGGCCGCGCCGTGGCAACTGCCCGTGTTGCAGCCGGAGCGCATGAAGACCGGCATCACGTCGAGCTTGAAGCTGATCGGCCGGTCGGCCGTGGCGTCCTTCACCGTGACCGGCAGGCTGACCGTCTGGCCCTGATATTCGATCGCCAGCGTCGTCGCGCCGTCGGCCGTCGGATAGAGCGTGTGTCCGTCGAGCCGCGCCAGCGCCGGATTGGCCAGCGTCGACTTCGCCGTCGCGGTGACGTCCTGCGTCACGCCGTCGGGCCGCGTGGCCACGACGATGAACGATCTGGCGGTCGCGCGCTGGTGGTCAACTGCACGTCGGGCGGAAACGCCTCGAGCTTCAGCGCCGTCGGTTCGGCGGCCAAGGCCCCGCCCGGCCATGCGGCCAGAGAGAAAAGTGTTACCAGACAAAACAGCGTCCAAACATTCCGTTTCATTTCGCTTCTCCCGGTACCTTGGGTGCTGCTTTGGCTTGTTGTCGTTCCAGCCGGAGTTTTTCCAATTGGGTCAATCGCTTTTCCGCAGCCGGCATCGGCGCGGCCGCCACGGGGGCGGGCGCGGCCGGAGCCGCCGCTGCGGCCGGCTTCGGAGGTAGTGGCGTGTCGATGCGCAGCTCGCCAGTGCCCAGCGTGTGGGAGATCGGCTCGCCGTTGGCGGTGATCGTCGCGCGGCAGATCACGGTCTTGTGCCGGCCGGCCGGCGAATTGGCCGTGGTCTTGACCGGAAAGATCAACTCGGTCGAATCTTTGGTGATTTCACGCGGCTCGGTCGTGACTTCGTTGGGCAGCCCCAGCAACTCGATCTTCGCGGCCCCTTCAAAGTCCTTCTTCTTTTCGACCTTGATGACCACCTCGGTCGGCTTGCCCTGTTCGGTGGCGGCCGATTGGAAATTGAAGGCCAGGTACGGCTCGGAGACTTCGAGCGTCGCCATTTGCGAGGCGACTGTGATCGGGCCATCGCCCACGGTGGCGTCGCCCAGCACGACGATCTTCCACTTCAACACTTCCGCGCGCGCTGTTGGCGGTCAGCGGAATCACCGCCTCGTTCTGGCCTTCGGGAATGACAATCGACCCGGATGAGCCGACGCCCGGCGGGTTGTAGAGCATCTGCACGGCGATCGGGGCCTTGAAGCCCTCGGCCCGCGTGGCCACGATTTTCAAATTCATCGCCCCGTCGCGAACCAGCGGCACCTTGGGCTCGACGATCTCGATTTTGAACGGCACTTCCTGCGTCACTGCAGCGGCCAGGCGCTCGCTGTATTGATTCCAGACCTCGATGTTGTTCTGCCCGCGAATCAGCGACGTCCGCTGCCGCAAATGTCCTTCGATCTTTTGATTCGGATCGGCATGGCGGCCGATGACGTCGACCAGCGCTCCGGCCAGCGGCGCGTCGGCCGCGGCCGTGAGCAGCACCGGCACGTCGCCTCGATTGGCCAGCATCGGCAGCGTTTCGACCGTCATGCCTGGCGGCAGATCCTTGAATTCGAGATTCAGATCGCCGCCGAAATCGGCCCGCGACGCATTGACCAGAAACGCCATGCGGTTGCCGCTGCGGCACGGGCGCCACGATGTCGGCGAATTGGCTCCGCTCCGACAAGCCCAACGTCAGCACCGGCTTGACCGGCGTCACTTCGACGCGATAAACATAGTCGGCCCCACCCTGCTTCAAATGATCCTGCACGACCACCACATACGTGTCGTCCTCGGGCACGGTGAAACGCAAGAAACTGTCCGGCCCGCCGCTGTCATCATTGCCACCGACCGCCGCGCCGCCGATGCGATAGATGTTGAGCACCGAATCGAGCGGCGAGCCATAAGCGCGGGCCAGCACGCGAACGTCGAGAACCTGCCCCTTCTTGGCCGGAAACTTGAAGAAGTCGACGTCGCCGGGCTTGCGAAATCACGCCGTTCATCGCGACCGGGGCTTCGCACGCGGTTGCTTCCGGCAAATCCGTTGTTGGGCTCGACTTCCAAGACGTTGTTCAGGTCGACCAGGCGAAACGGGATTGGCCGACGGCGAGATGCCCCGTTCGTCGCGGGCGAAAACACCAAACACCGACGAAACTGTCGCCGGCAACGTGATCTTCTCGCCTCGCGCGCCCGAGCACGTCGCCCAGCCATTGCACGTCGAGCGTTTCGCCGGGCTTGCCGCCCAAGGGAAACACGGCCGTCGGCCGCGGAAAGTGGCCGACGTGCAGTCGGTACAGACACGAGCCGTTGCCGCGCGAACGACGTTTCGCGAACCTGAATGATGTAGGTGCCGTCGTCGGGGGCGACGATCGAGCAAACGCAGTCTTGCCGCAGCAGCGGCGCGTCGTCCGAGCGGGCCAGCTCGAAGCGTTTCGTGTCGAGAATCGCCACGTAGGGATCGAAGAACGTGATGCCCAGCCGCAGCCCCTCGATTTCGGCCGTGATCCGCTCGCCTTTCTTGGCCTCGACGGCGAAGTAATCGACGTCTTCGTTGTCGACCACGCCGTTGACGGTCGTGTCGAGAGTCGATCTTTTGCGGCTGGGCGAAATCGTTGTTGGGCTCGATCTCTTTGACTTCCGGCAGGGCGCCGACGCTGAAGGTACGCAGATTGCTAATGCCAGACGGCCGTGCGAATCCGGCATCTGGTGCAGGCCCAGCCGGCAGTCGGGCGCGATCACCAGCTTGGTCTTGATGGCGTTGGCCCCGGCCGCCTCCAGGTGCGCCACCGTGATGCCCGGCTCGTAGAACAGGATTTGCTGCGCGTCGCCGAAACGGTCGCCGTTGAATTGCACTTCGACTTCCGTCCCGCGCTGCGCCCCGCTGGGCGTCACGCCGCCAAACCCCGGCGATGCGGCGCGCGATGGCGCCGCCGCGCACAAAATGCAAGCAAACAAGGCACAAGCCGCGCCGCGAATCGTGAAGTATCGAGCGTTCATTATGTCGATCTCGAAAGAATGGGTTTCAGCGCATGGCTGCCGCGCGTTCGCGCCGACGGGCGCGCCCTCGCGGCGACCGTTGCCTCAGGCGAGCAGCTCCTTGCGGACCTTGCCGCCGTCGACGATCTCGATCGGCCGGTTGCCCGGAGCCATCAGCTCCTTGTCGGCGATGATGCCCAGCTGGTGGTAGATGGTCGTGGCCAGGTCGGCCGGGCCGATCGCGTCCTTCTCGGGCTCGGTGGCCGCGGGGTTCGACGCGCCGTAGATCGAGCCCTGCTTGATGCCGCCGCCGGCCAGCACGACGCTGAACACCTTGGGCCAGTGGTCGCGGCCGGCCGTGCCGTTGATCTTGGGCGTGCGGCCGAACTCGCTGGAGACCATGACCAGCGTCTCGTTCAGCAGGCCGGTGCGGTCCAGGTCGCGAATCAGCGTGGCGAACGCCTGGTCGAACGCGGGCATGCTGGCCCGCATGCCCGCCGTGATGTTGGCGTGCATGTCCCAGCCGCCGTAGGTCAGCGTGACGAACCGCACGCCGGCGGCCACCAGCCGGCGGGCCATCAGCATCCGCTGGCCGGCCTCGTTGCGGCCGTATTCGTCGCGGATCGCGGCCGGGCTCGGCGTCGATGTTGAACGCCTCGCGGGCCGCCTGCGAGCTGATCAGGCTGTAGGCCCGGTCGTAGAACGTGTCCATCGCCGACAGCGTGTCGGACTTTTCCTGCTTGGCGAAGTGGTCGTTGACCGCGTCCAGCGCCGAGCGGCGACGCTCGAAGCGACCCGTGTCGATCCCGCCCGGCAGGTTCAGGTCGTGCACCGTGAAGCCCTGGCTGGCCGGGTCGCGGCCCAGGCTGAACGGAGCGAACGACGAACTCAGGTAGCCGGTGCCGGCGAATTCGTTGGGCTGATTCGGGAATGCAGACGTACGGCGGCAGGTTGTTGCGCGGGCCGTACTCGTGGCTGACCACGCTGCCCATGCTCGGGAACATCAAGCGCCGGGCTGGGCCGGTAGCCGGTGAACATGTTGTGCGTGCCGCGCTCGTGGGCCGCCTCGCCGTGCGTCATCGAGCGGATCACGGTGATCTTGTCGGCGATCTGCGCCGTTTGCGGCAGCGTCTCGCTGAAAAGACTTCGCCGGGGATCTTGGTCGGGATCGAGCCCATCTCGCCGCGATACTCGATCGGGGCGAACGGCTTGGGGTCGAACGTTTCCTGGTGGGCGATGCCGCCGGGCAGGAAGATGTGGATCACGCTCTTGGCCTTGGCTTCGATGAAATCGTAGTTCTTTTGCTCCGCCCGAGCCTGTTGCATGCGGAAAAAGTCGGCCAGTGTCAGCCCCATCCCGGTTAGGGCTCCGACAGCCAAGAAGCCTCGACGGCTGGGTTGGTGTGGGCGCGAGTTCATGCGAATCTCCCTAAGTGAGTTGTGGTCGCGAGACCGTATCGAGTATGGATCAACAACAGGGGCCTTTTCGAGGCCCTGAAAACCAAAGTTTCACTTGTGGCGGGGACGGTTGGCGGGGCAGTCGTTGGTGGGAGACCGCCGGCAGTGGCCCATGCCTCCGCCCGGCAGCCCGATCCGCAAAAGCGGACACGCATGATGCTAACGGACCCAGAGTCGGCTGTCAAATATCAGCCGAAGTTTATGTATGCAGTTGGGCCTCCGGCGCGCCCCCTATCGAGTGGGGCTGGCGCTGCGCAACAAGGCATCGCTGACACAACGTGCGGCAGCACGTAAGTCGCTGGCGTCGTTGGCTCCCGGTCGTTAAACTGCCCGTGCTTCGGCCGGTCGCCAGGGCGTGCCCGCGTTACTTTGGCGAAATCCAGGTCACATGCAAAACTAATGCGACTCTCGTCCCCTTGCTTGCATCGAGGTGGCAGTGCTTGAGCACCCGCAACCAACGTCCAACACCTCGCCAACGGCCACGCTGTACACCGAGTTACCGTATCCGGCCGACGGGGTGACGCGGACGACCAATGCACGGCTGATCCTGGCGGGGGTCAAGCAGCACGCACCGCATTTGCTAGACGGCAAAAGGCTTCGTATCGTCGACGTCGGCTGCGGCACCGGAGAGCATACGGTCGGCTTGGCACGATTTTTCCCGCAGGCCGAGATTTTCGGCTCGGACATCAACCCGGCCAGCCTCGACCTGGCTCGCAAACTGGCCCAACGCGAACGAACTTCGGTTCAGTTCGTGCAGTGCGACATTACGCGCAATCTGGCCGAGCGACTCAACGACGCGTCGCCGGGCCCCTTCGACGTCGTGTGCAGCGCGGGCGTGTTGCACCACCTGGCCGATCCGCGTAGCGGTTTTTCGGCGGTCCGGCAGATCATTGCTCCCGGCGGGCTGTTCTATTGCTACATGTACACGCACTTCGGCCGGCGCGAGGAAATGGCCATCAAATCGCTGCTGGACGAGGTCTTTCCCGGTCAGGTTTCCTGGAAGACCCGGGCCAAC
Organism: uncultured Planctomycetia bacterium; assembly: GCA_963801675.1. Lineage (GTDB taxonomy): Bacteria > Planctomycetota > Planctomycetia > Pirellulales > PALSA-1355 > PALSA-1355. The sequence goes on along the minus strand of CAWDFN010000001.1, from coordinate 2,591,129 downwards.
GCGCTGGCGCAGCTGCGACTCGAAAACCTGCACACGTTGTGGAATGGAATTCGCCGCATCCGCAGCCGGCTCAAGATCGGTCCGCCGCTGCGGCCGCTGGAATTACTTCGCACGCTGCTGCACCGCAACCGCCTGGCTCACGAGTCCGACACCTATTCCAATCCCTGTGAGCACCTGTACCGCTTTGGTGAGCTCAAGTCGCTCTTGAGCGAAACCGGCTGGGACTTCGTGGCACTGGCCCGCCACGCCGGGCTGCCGACCACGCCCGAGGAACATACTCGGCGGCCCGCCGAGCTGGCTCTCCTGCGAGAGATGTCGCAGGAAGCGATGTACGATTACTTCGCGTTCTTCTACTCGGCGACTGGCTTTTGCTTCTTTTGCCGCCCGCAAGCGACCGATGGTCCGCCCGTCGCCCGATAGCCGGCGGGCGAACGCCTGGCCCACGCCATCCGCGTGCGGGCCTCTTATCGGCGGAAAAACCCCCCTCACCGGCCCGCTCGGCGAGATTCCGTGGGCCAAACGCACAAAATTAGCTTGACGGGCTTTCCGCACGCCCTTATCCTCAAATTTACCGGTTTGTCCGCTTGCGGACACCCATCTTTCCTCCCGCGAGTACCGCTGCTGGTCGTAAGTAACCTGCCGACGTCTCCCACGACTGCCAGGCTCGGCCCGCACGCTTTTCGCACTCGCATGGCCAGCGGTTCTTCGCTCGCCAAGGCTTTCTAGGGTTTCGCTTTCGGGCTAATTTCGTCGCCGTCGCCGCTCGTGTGAGACTCCCCGCGGGACGTTCGTTCCGCGGCCCGAGCATGCTTCTTGCCAAACATTTCCGGATCGCACTGCCGTCGCGGCGCGTCGAACACGGCCCGCCGCAAGACGACCCGCCATTACGAGGCCCGGCAGCGGTCCGACTGGAGAAATAGGAAACGTGGTTCATCCAATCACAAGACGTTCGACACGCGTCGCCGCGGTCGGCCTGCGCCTTGCGATCGCCATCGGAGTCGCGCTATCCTGCCACACGGCCATGGCCGTGGTGCTCGGCTCGGCCGGCAACGGCAATACGACGGCCCTGAGCCTGGCCACCAGCCTGGCCGGCAGCGGCGATCCGAGCCTGCCGTTCTTCGACAACGTCGGCACCAGCAGCACCGGAGACGCCAGCGTCACCTATCTGGGCGACGGCTGGGCCATCAGCGCGGCGCACGTCACCATCAGCAGCGCGGTCGGCCAGGTCCATTTTGGCGCCACCGGCTACACGGTCGACAACAGCACGATCCACCAACTGCACAACGCCAACAACTCGCTGGCCGATCTCCAGGTGTTTCGCCTCACGACGAGTCCTGCATTGCCGTCGATCACCGCGTCGCTGATCGCCACCGCCACTCCTGCGGGCAACGCGCGCCAGATCATGATCGGCAACGGCGCCGACGCCGTCGCGCAGCATTTCTGGAGCGTCAACAAGAGCAGCGTCCCCTGGGTGTGGAGCACGGTCACGCCGCCAGGGCCGGCCGTGCCCGGTACCACCGACTATTCGGGCATCGACGTCACCGGCGGCCACAACATCCGCTGGGGCGAAAACAAGGTGACCAACACCAGCCAGATCCGCAATAACACCAACTGCTACACCACGAACTTCGACAACCTGGCCTATACCGGCATCACGCCGCTGGGGAGCGAGGCCATGGCGACCGACGGCGATTCGGGGGGCGCGGTATTCTCCATCAGCGGCGGCCAATGGCAGTTGGCAGGCATCATGATCTCGGTGTCCCCCTCGTTGAGCGGCCAGCCCTCTCAGGCGGCCATGTTCGGCAACAACCCGACCAACCAATTCAGCTACACGGCGATCGCCGACCTGAGGCAGTATCGGACCGAGATCCTGGCGACCATTCCCGAGCCGTCCAGCTTCGCGCTGGCTGCGCTGGCAGCCGCGGCCTTGGCATTCTGCGGCCGCCACCGACGGCCCTGGCATTGCCGCCCAGCGGCCCCCTAAACGGCCCGTTCAACGCCGCCGGGCCGCAATTCTGGCCGAAAAAGACTGGACTGATTGCACGGCTTCGGCGAGAATGAGGTGCGGGCAAAGGCAACAGCGCCTTCGGGAACAAACCAGAGGAGGGACAGCCATGGCTGCTCCAAAAAAGGCCAGGGGTTTTACGCTTGTCGAACTGCTCGTGGTCATCACCATCATCGGGATGCTGATGGCGTTGCTGCTGCCAGCCATTCAGGCCGCCCGCGAAGCCGGCCGCCGCAGCACCTGCGCGAACAACATGCGCAACGACGGCCTTGCCCTCTACAACGTAGCCGAGTCCAAACGATCGTTCCCCGGATACGCGCAGCGAGGCGTGCCGAAGACGGGCGCTGCCACCTACAGCAATTCGTGGGTCATCGCCATTCTCCCGAATCTGGAGCGAGCGGACCTCTATCAGAATTGGCAAAACAGCAACCTTCCGGCGCCGACGACGGCGCTGTGCGCTCGCAATACGTTTCGCAAATCGCGGTGCTCGTGTGCCCCAGCAATCCGACGCCCGATCTCGGCGACAATCCGCTCTCGTACGTCGTCAACACCGGTATCGCGGTTTCAGCCAACGATAATTGGCCTGGGTCGGCCCCTACTTGGCCGGAAGACGGCAACGCGGGCGTGTTCATGAATCACTCCCAAATAGACTTCTCGGGTCAACCTACCAGGAAGACGACGCTCGACTTTGTTGGCAGCAATGATGGAACGAGCCACACCCTGATGATGAGCGAAAACCTGCAAGCGACGAACTGGGCGATTGACCCGAACGCTGTGGTTGCCACCTTCCCTCTCGGATTTGGGAGCGATTTCGCAGTTCGGCAGAACACAGGCTACGTGTGGTTCTTGACGGGGAATGAAAACAATTCGACGACGCCGCCACCGGCCGCGCCCCTGGCGTCCAGCTACAATGTGGACGTGATCAGTATCAACGCAAATGGCAAGTCCGTCAGCGGAATTCCGCAGACTGGAAAGTGGGCTTCCGCGACTCCCTTCGAGTGGAAAGGGCTGGCATACGCGCGACCTTCTTCGAGTCATCCCGGCGGCGTCAACGCGGTCTTTTGCGATGGCCACTTGACCTTCTTGAACGAGGACATCTCCTACGCGGTCTACACGCAACTGATGACGCCACTCCAGAAACAGGTCATCGTCGACTACACGACGGCGGGGACGTCGACGGTGCCTCCCAGCGGTCCCATTCGAGTGAATATGACAAGCGGGACGGCGACTGCAAACAACAAAGTCTACGGCAACACGACCATCGGCGGCTGGACGTACATTCTCAACGAAGCCGATTACAACTAAATCGGCGGCTTTCTACTACCTCTTCGAAAGCTCTCGCAGCATTTCGCGGGTGGCCCAGACAACTTGTTGAGGCCGTCCGGGAATTGCCGCACACTAACCCGACGCGCAAGCGAGGGTTCTTCGTCCAGCGTCCCTCGCTCGCGCGTCGGGTTAGTATGGGGAATCGCGGCGTGCAGCGTTTTCAGGGCGCGAATTCCCGGACACTCTCAACTAGTTGTCTGGATCGCGATGGGACGAGAGGCGCACGCGAACAAAAGCCTCGTTCAACTGCCTCATGTTGCGACGTCGCACCAACAATGACTTGTCGCTGCGCTCGACTTGGTCCTTCTCCCATCACCGCGCATGCCTGAACGTCGTGCCGTTAAGGCTGTGCGTGCCGGGGCCGCCGAAGAGTATCCGCAGCGTCAAGTCGTCGGCTGCCTTGCCGCTGACCGTCAGCCGATGCGTGCCCGCGGCCAGGGCCACGGGCAAAAACTTCTCCGTGTTGTTCCCCTTCGGCTCGTTGTACAGCACGGTCCCGTCGACGGTCAGCTTCAGCTCGCCGTAGTGCCACAACTGAAACTGGTAAAGGTCCTCCTTGGCAACGTCGAAGTAGCCTTGCACCACGTAGGGCTCAAACGATTGCAACCCGGCCAAGGTCAGCCACACCGGATCGTGCGTATCCTGGATCGGCACGACTTTTTTGTTGGGAAGTTTCAGCAACAGGCCGCGCACCAGGTTCTTGGGCGGGTCCTTCAGGGGCGGCAGCGGCTTGGGCGGCTCGACCGTCAGTCGCACCGGCGTGGCATTAAAGCGGTTGACCGACCCGCCGCCGGGCAACAGCCCCGCGGCGTACAGCGTCACCGGCCCGGTGCCCAACAGTCGCGGATTGATTTCCACTTCGCCCTGGTCGCCGGCGATCTTGCCGACCGTGCGCATGTTGTGCATCACGATGACGTCGCTGACGCCGGGCAGCTTGGCTGTCACTTTGAGCGGCTCATCCCAGCGAACCGTCTTGGCCGGACTGGTGGAGAATAGGGCGGTCCGTTTCTTGTTGTTCGCGACCAGCGGAAGGATGGCGCGGCCCTGCGTTTCGATGGGGCCCTCTTCGATCGCGACCACGCGCAATTCATGGTAGCCGTCGCCATCGGCGGTCGAATCCCACGTCAGGCTTCCGCCGGCCGGGGTCCAGCTCATCCGGCGTCCGTCGACGAACAACTCGAAGCGTTCGATCTTGCCGGGTCGAGGCAACTTGGCGTCGGGCTTCAACACCACCGAGCCCGAAACCGTCGAGCCGGGCTTCGGGCCGACGAATTGCAACTTCGGAATATTGGCCCACGGCCGACAGAGCGGATCACCCACGATCAGCAACTGCCCCGGCGCAAACACCGACTGATAATAGGACTCGGCCAAGGTGCAACCGCGCGCGTAGTGCACCTGCATGAAGGGCGAGGGAAACTTATCCTCCATCGCATACGGCTCGATGACCGTGCCGCTCGATCCGGCGGCGCCGTAGCGCAGCAATTCGCTCAGCGGCGTCTGTGCCGACCCCTCGGTCATCATGCCGCCGAAGCTCGTGAAGTTCTCGCAGATCGCGCCCGGCAGAATCTTGTTGTGCAGCTTGCCCCAGGAGTAGTCGGCGACGCCGGACATCAGGCCTTGCACGTCGCTTTTTCCCACGGGCATGGCCGCGGAAACCACTTCGGCGCCAACCCCCAGCTCTTTCAACTGTTCCACCGCCGAATCGACCAGCGGAGCCCGGGTCCGCGAGCGAACGTCCTCGGTCTTGGTGAAGTAGATCGTGCCTTTCGGATATGTGCCGTCGGCCGACGCGCTGGCGCAAATAGGCGATCGCCTCGGCCACCGAATTGCCGCGGCCGCTGGTCATCGCCAGCATCGTGGAAAGCATGTACGGCTGGCCGCCGGCTTCCATCAGCTCGCCCTGCATGCCCCAGCCATACCAGCTATGAAATCCGCTCGTTGGCACTTCCGTTTTGCGGTCTTGCTTGTCGCGCATGTAGTGGTTGATATGGAAATCCATGATGAAGGGGTTTTTGCTGAACACCAGGTGCCACAAAAACGTGGCCGAGTTGATCGAACACAGCGGCCGCGTCTGCTCGCTCGACTTGCCCCCGACGTCCTTGTTGAGATCGATGGCGTAGGGAAAATCGCTCGAGTAGACGATATAGTCGATCTGGTTCAGCAGGCCCCGTTTCTGCATGGCCTCCAGCGCCAGGCCCAAAATTCGCTGGCGAAAGGCGTCGCCTTCGATTGTCTCGAAGCCCTCGGTCCAGTCCACGCTGAACACGTTTACCGGCGGGATGTGGCGCAGCTCGATGAAGTGATTCGCAACCGTCAGCGAGGCCCAACTGGCCGTGTTGACCACCAGAAACACGTTCTCCGGACCGCCCCCCGCGCGGGCCGTCGACGCGACGCACAAGACCGCCAACAGCAGCAGCCCGCGCACCGCGATCGAGAATGGTTTGCCAGCCATGAATCACCTTCCACCGACCCCAAGAGCGCCCCGCGAGGCACGAATGATCGATCATACGGCGAACCGCCGGCTTCTGCCAGCGTTGCGCCCAATCGCTCGACAAGCGCGGAGGCGCGGCGCCGACAACCGGCCGACTAACCGCTACTTCTTGCCCAGTCGGCGCTGGGCCTGGAAGAAGCGCGTCAGAATGTCGCCGCACGGCCCCAACAGCACGCCGCCAACTGTCTGCGGGCGGTGGTTCAACCGCGGATCGCTCAGCAGCTGATAAAGCGTGTGCACGGCGCCGGCCTTGGGATCGGTGGCGCCGTAGACCACCGTCGAAATGCGCGCTTGCAGAATCGCGCCGGCACACATCGGGCAGGGTTCCAATGTCACGTACAACGTGCACCCTTCCAGCCGCCAACCCCCCAATGCCTCGGCCGCTTGCGTAATGGCGATCATTTCGGCGTGTGCCGTCGGGTCGCGCAGTTGCTCGCGCTGATTGTGGGCCGACGCGATCACTCGCTCGTTGTGCGCGATGACCGCGCCCACCGGAACCTCGTCTTCGCCCAGCGCAGCCTCGGCCTCGGCCAGCGCCAACCGCATGAAATGTTCGTGCACGCAGTTTCTCCGCACAGCGATCAGCGACGCGGCGACTAGCCGCGCAGCTCCAGCTTTTGCATCAACTTGTCGGTTTCGCGATACGCCTCTTCGACCCACTCGACAATTCGCTGTGGCTCGGGCGAATACTCCAGTTCGATCGAGATGGCCCGCGAGCCCAGCGCCAGGTTCTTGATTTCGCGCAAATATGGCTCGAAGTGCACGACACCGCGCCCCGGCGGCAAATCGCCGTGAACCTTTCCGTCGCAGTCCGACAAGTGTACGTGCCCGACGCGCCCCTGCAGCCGGCCGATTTCCGCTGCGGGCACGCCCGAGAGAACCAGGTGCGAAATGTCGAGATTCGCCTTCACGTTGTCCAGTTCGACCTCGTCGAGGAATCGGACCATCGTCTCCACCGAGTTGACCAGCGACAGCGGAAACGGCTCCAGCTCCAACACGATCTCCAGGCCCAGCTCCGCCGCTTGTTGGCCTAGGGCGCGCACCGCGTTGGCTCCCAGCGTCCACTGCTCCTCGGGCGGAATGACCTCGCGGTTCCAGATATACTCGCCGAGCACCACCAGTACGTTTTGCGCCTCATACTCGTAGGCCAACTCGAGATAGGCCCGCACCCGCTGGATGTGGAACGAGCGCACGCTGGGGTTGAAATCGATCAGCCCCACGGCCACGCAGGGAATCGAAACGATCGGCAGGCCGAGCCGATCGCATTCCTTCCTGATCAACCGCCGCTCCCGCACGTCGACGTCCAGCGGGTCGACGAAGATGTCGATGCTGTCGAACCCGATTTCCTTCGTCTTGCGCAGCCCGAACTCGGTCGGTTGTTGTGCCTGCACCCACGCCGAATTGATGAGTCCGAGTTTCATGCAGGTCCGATCCCTCTCCCGGCGGGAGAGGGTGATTGCGCGGCAATCGCGGGCCGCGGTGGCTGCCACTGCTTGATCGCCGAGTCGGCAACCTTCGCCAGCGGCGTATAGCGCGGGTGGCGCGATTCCTTGTAGGGATTATTGCGGGCCGCATTGTAACAGCAGATCAACGACCAGCGCGGATCGGCCGATCGGTTCTGGTCCGAGCGGTGAAGCAAGTTGCAATGGAAGAACAGGGCGTCCCCCGGCTCGGCTTCGACGTGGACTAACTCCATTCGCTCAAGCGCCGCGCCGACCATCTCCATGTCAGCGCCGGTCTGGTCCCCGGTTTTGCCGTGCTCGATCCGCCCCATCAAGTGCGAGCCGGCCAGCACCTGCAAACAACCGTTTTGCTTCGTGGCCCGATCGACCGCGATCAAGCAACTGGCCAATAGCGGAAACAGGCAGCCGTTGTGGTACCAATAGCCGTAGTCCTGATGCCACTCCCACGCGCCGCCGACGCGCGGCTCTTTGAGCATCATCTTGGTGTGATAGTGATACACTTCACCGCCGAGCAGTTGCTCCATGCGGTCGACGATGCGCGGCGAGCGAGAGAACATGCCGTAAAGATCGTCTCCGGCGTGGTTCCACAACGTCAGCTTCGTAATCTGGCCCGTCGCGTCCTTGCGACCCGCCGCGCCCTCGACCAGTGCCCGATCCTGCTTCGCATACTCCAGCAGAATGCGCATTTCTTCGGCGTCGAACAGCTTGGGAAGAAAGACATAGCCCGACTCCTGGTAGCCGGCCATTTCGCTCGGACTGAATGCATGCATGAGGCTCATGGTGTTTCCGCTTTCGCGCTGCGATCCGTCGGGAACCGTCCGCTTCTCGGGGACAGTTCTCGGATCGATCCTTAATTGGGGGCTGACGAGATTCCTCGCGTGCGATACCTTTTATAACACGCCAGCCGGCGTATTTCAGCGGTCAATCCTCGTCGGCGATCCAGGGCGCCTGTGCCGATGCCCGAATGTTTGGGCTTGCCTGGGAGTGGGGGAATGGTCGAAACACAGCGGATGGATCGGCTGAGAATACCGTCTCTGATGGCGTTGGCAGCCTACATCGCGGCACTGCTCTTCAGCACGCACCTGCCGAAACTCCCCGACGTGCTCATCCCGCTGGGCGAATACGACAAATGGATCCACGGCGGCATGTACGCCGGCCTGGTGATCGTCATCGCGTGGAACTGGTCGCTGTATCGAGAACTCGGCTGGCGCCAGTGGGCCACGGTGCTGGCGATGTGCGCTGCCTTTGGCTTCTTTGACGAATTGACGCAAATCCTTGTTGGCCGCACTTGCGACTTCTTGGATTGGCTTGCCGACATGCTGGGAGCGTCGATCGGATTGGCGGCCAGCGTGGCCGCCGCGACTCGCTTTCGCCGGCCGCGCGAAGTCTGACCGCGCCATGTGCCACTGGCATTTTGCCAGTGCCCGCTCAGATATTCGGCGTCGGCGGGCGGTAATCGGCCAGATCGATCGAGCGGAACCAGGCGATCGTCTTGGCCAGGCCCTCGCCGCAGCGGCACTTTGGGCTCCCAGTTCAGATGCTTCTTGGCCAGCGTGATGTCGGGCCGCCGCCGGGTCGGGTCGTCGGCCGGCAGCGGCTTGTGGATCAGCTTCGACTTCGAGCCGGTCAGTTCGAGCACCAGCTTGGCCAGCTCGCAGAATCGTGAACTCGTCCGGGTTGCCGAGGTTCACCGGGCCCGATGAAATCGTCCGGCCCGTTCATCATCCGCATCATGCCTTCGATCAGATCGTCGCGGTAGCAGAACGAACGGGTCTGCTGGCCGTCGCCGAAGATCGTGATGTCCTCGCCGCGCCAGCGCCTGGCGGATGAAGTTCGACACCACGCGGCCGTCGTAAGGGTGCATCCGCGGGCCGTAGGTGTTGAAGATTCGCACGATGCGAATGTTCACGTGGTTCATGCGGTGATAGTCCATGAACAGCGTCTCGGCCAGCCGCTTGCCTTCGTCGTAGCAGGCCCGCGGGCCGATCGGATTCACCGCAGCCGCGATACGACTCGGGCTGCGGATGAACTTCCGGGTCGCCGTAGACTTCGCTGGTCGAGGCTTGCAGCACCTTGGCCTGGCAGCGCTTGGCCATCGCCCAGCACGTTGATCGCGCCCAGCACCGACGTCTTGATGGTCTTGATCGGGTTGTACTGATAGTGGCCCGGCGAGGCGGGACAGGCCAGGTTGTAGATCTCGTCGACTTCCAGCCAGATCGGCTGCGTGATGTCGTGGCGAATCAGCTCGAAGTTGGGCCGGTCCAGCAGGTGGGCGACGTTCGATTTCTGGCTGGTGAAGAAATTGTCGAGGCAAATGACGTCGTGGTCCTGCTCGACCAGCCGCTCGCACAGATGCGAGCCCAGAAAGCCGGCTCCGCCGGTGACCAGAATGCGCTTGTTCGTTGGCATGGGAAAGTATTACCTTGGCCTGGCCGCTAAGCTTTGCGAATCTTGTCTCGGCCTTCGCGCACGTTCTTGGTCGCGTTGCGCGTGTCGATCACCAGCTGCGAGTGCTGCACGATGAAGTCGTAATCGTAGGCCGAATGGTCGGTCGCGATCAGCACGCAATCCTGGCTCGCCAGAAACTCGGTCGTCCAGCGGCGTGCTGCTCATTTCCGGCACGTCGTGGTGGCGCATCTTCGGCAAGCGCGGGCACGTGCGGATCGTTGTAGCTCAGCACCGCCTGCCCCTCGCCCAGCAGATCCATCAGCTCGAACGACGGGCTCTCGCGCGGATCGTCGACGTCCTTCTTGTACGCCACGCCCAGCATGCAGATCTTGCTCCCCTTGAGCGGCTTGCCGGCGTCGTTCAGCGCTTCCATCACCCGATGCACCACGTACTGGGGCATGCTGGTGTTGATCTCGCCGGCCAGCTCGATGAACCGCGTCGGCATGCCGTGCTTGCGCGCCACCCAGCTCAAATAGAACGGATCGATCGGAATGCAGTGCCCGCCCAGGCCCGGCCCGGGATAAAACGCCTGAAAGCCGAACGGCTTGGTCTTGGCCGCGTCGATCACTTCCCACACGTCGATGCCGATGCGGTCGAAGAGCATCTTCAACTCGTTGACCATCGCGATGTTCACCGAGCGATAGGTGTTCTCCAGAATCTTGCAGGCCTCGGCCACTTCGCAGCTCGACACCGGCACGACTGTTCACCACCGCCTGCGCGTACAGCGCCTCGGCCAGCTCGCGCGCTCGCCGGGTCGATGCCGCCGACCACTTTGGGAATGCCGCTGGCCGAGTAATTCGGATTGCCCGGATCTTCGCGCTCGGGGCTGTAGGCCAGGAAGAAATCGCTGCCCAGCTTCAGTCCGCGCGCCGCCAGAATCGGCAGCACCACGTCGCGCGTCGTGCCCGGATAGGTCGTGCTTTCCAGCACGACCAGCTGCCCGGGCCGCAGCACGGCGGCGATCTGCCGGGCCGTGGCTTCGACATAGGCCAGGTCCGGATCGCGGCTTTCGCGAGAGCGGCGTGGGCACGCAAATCAACAGGGCGTCGGCCTCGGCCAGCCGCTTCATGTCGGCCGTCGGCGCGAACTTGCTTGCTCTCGATGCAGTCGCTGATCCACTCCGACGGGATGTGGCCGATGTAGCTCTGCCCGGCCAGCAGCTGTTCGACCTTGCTTCGGTCGACGTCGAAGCCCATCGTGCGGAAGCCGGCGGCCACGAAGGCCCGAATCAGCGGCAGGCCGACATAGCCCAGCCCGACGACCCCGACCACGGCCGTCTTGTCGCGAATCGCTTGTTCCAGCGCAATCGTCATCGAAGCAAATCCCTGATATTCAAGTCCGCACCCAACGTGCTAGCTCGCGGCGAAGGGCAAACTATCAACCATAACGCGCGGGCCTCTCGTATGCATGCCCCGAGCATCAGAATTCATACCCGATTGTAGCGAATCGGGCACTTGGGGGCATTTTGCAGTCGAAAATGCATCGCGTCCTGAGCGAAAACTGGGGCCGATGCTGGCCCATGCAAATTGCCGTCTCTCGTGCCCGAGACGCCTTTACACGCCGCTTCGTTTTAAGTACCTTCCGCCGTCCCAATTTGCCTAGACTGGCATCCCGGCACGAGGTGTTCGCCATGCGATCTGTTCGAGTCTTGCTGTGCGGTTGGTTGGCTGTGGCGTGTTTCGCGGCGGCGGCGCTGGCCGAGGATTTTCGCATCGAGACCAAAGTCTACACCGGCAAGGACAAGACACCGATCAGTCAGAACCGGACGCTGTTTCAGGCCGGGTACGTCTACGACTACTTGCTTTCCGAGCCCGAGCGGGTTGCGGTTTTCGACCGCCAGCATGGCCGGTTCATCATGCTCGATCCCGAGCGAAAGCTGAAAGTCGAAATCAAGACCGACGACGTGCTGGCTTTTGCCGAGAAGTTCCACTCCTGGGCCGCCAAGAGCACCAACGAGTTCATGAAGTTCGCCGCCGATCCCGAATTCGAAACTACCTTCTCCGCCAATGGCGACATGACGCTCGCTAGTTCGCATATCACCTACCGCGTGAAGACCGAGCCGGCCCGCACGCCCGAGGCAGCCCAGCAGTATCGCGAGTTCTCCGACTGGTACGCGCGCTTCAACGCCATGTCCAACGTCGGCTCGACGCCGCCGTTTCCTCGCCTGGAGGTAAACCGGGAATTGGCCAAGCGAGGCGTGGTGCCCAGCGAAGTCCAATTGACGATTCCCGCCCAGGCCACGCTCGGCGTGCGCGCGGTCCTGATGCGCAGCGAACATCACGTTTCCTGGCGGCTGTTGCCGCGCGATCTGGAACGCATCGCCGAAACGGCCAAAGGCCTGGCGGCCTACAAAACAGTCGACCTGAGCGAATTCCAGCCCCCAACCGTCAGCAAGCGCGAAGGGGCGCCGCGGCCAAGCCCGCCCTGACCCAAATCAAAACCCTGCTGGTGGCGAGCGCTCACTCCAGCGGTTACGATGGTGGACAAGACCATCCGACCTGGAGAATGCCGCCATGCCCCACCGCTTCACCCCGCTCGCCGTCCTCTGTTGCCTGCTGGGACTGCTGCATATCGCCGCCTCGAATGCCGCCGCCGAGGTCACGGCCGAAAAAACGCCGCAAGGCGTGACCGTCAAAGTCGACGGCCAGCCGTTCACCGAGTACGTCACGAAATCGGGAAGCAAACCGATCCTGTGGCCCCTCATCGGCCCGAGTGGAAAGCGCGTCACGCGCAACTGGCCGATGGAAAAAGACGTGCCGGGCGAAAAAGACCTCGACCATCCCCATCAACGATCGATGTGGTTCACGCACGGCAGCGTCAACGGCATCGACTTTTGGAGCGAAGGCAAGGGGCGCATCGAACATCGCGAGTTCGTCAAAGTCACGAGCGGCCCTCAGGCCGAGATCGTCACTCGCAACGACTGGCTCAGCCCCGACGGCAGCAAGCTCGTCTGCCAGGACGAGCGGACACTCAAATTTGGCGCCGATGCCGATCGCCGCTGGATCGATTTCGAGATCGCGATCAAGGCCGCGAGCGGGCCCGTCGTGTTCGGCGATACGAAAGAAGGTTCGTTCGGCATTCGCACGGCCTCGAGCATTCGCGTCGATTCGAAAATGGGCGGGCATATCGTCACGAGCGAAGGCAAGACCGACAGCGCCGCGTGGGGCAAGCCGGCCGCCTGGGTCGACTACCATGGGCCCCTCGACGGCGACGTGGCCGGCATCGCCATTCTCAATCACCCCAGCAGCTTCCGCTTTCCCACATACTGGCACGTGCGCGGCTATGGTCTGTTCGCGGCCAATCCGTTCGGCCTGCACGATTTTGCCGGAGGCGACGCCAAGGGCGAATACACCCTGCCGGCCGGCGAAACGCTGAAGCTTCGCTACCGCGTCCTGCTGCACAAGGGCGACGAAAAGGCGGGGCGCGTGGCCGACGCCTTTGCGGAATTCGCCAAGTAGCCGAGTTTTCATCGGGCTCGATCGTTCGCTAACGTCCGAATCGGCAACGACCTCTGCGTTGATGCGCCGCAATCCTGCGCCGGCTGCCCGTCAGGCAAGCGCCAGTCGATAATCTTTAACCAAGGTTCTCACTCTTGGCATATTAACCGTTTTCTCAAAATTGCCTTTCTTACTGCAAGTGCGTCCTCTAGTTTGGCCGATAGGATTCTTTGTTGGCACTCAACCCAAATTATCCAGCCCGCACGTGACCATACACCCTCTTCATCTTCACGTGCGATTAACAGGAGAACTTGAACACCATGGTCACCAGGTCCCCGGTGATTCAAACCATTGACCAGTTACGCGACTACGTTAACGAAACCTTATGCAAACACAATCAACTTGAAATCGGCGCTTTTCCTCTGACAGAGCGAATCTTGATTCGCGCCGACCGTCCCTGTGGGCTGTATTTCTGCCTGCACGGTCCACGGGCGGTCAAATTCTCTGCCATTTGGGAAACCGAGCACAATACGGTGCTGTTTTACGGTTCGACCGGCGAGCGATTTTGCAAAATCCAACTGGTTGAGGCGCCCAGGCTGGAAGCGGCGGCCGCCTGAACTTCGCTCGTCGCGCCGGCACGCGTGTGGCCGTCCCCAGCCGCACTTGACAGGATCGAGGGGATTAGTATACATAACATCACTATCTCATTAGTGATCAAAACATGGAGGTTCGATCATGCTCGTATTATCCCGTCGCGAACGAGAACGCATCAAGCTCGGCGATTCCATCATCATCACGGTCGTCCGCGTCGCCGGCGACAAAGTTCGCCTCGGTATTGAGGCCCCCGCGGACGTGATCGTGCTGCGTGACGAGCTTGAGCCGCGCTCGCTGGGCAGCGCAACCGCGGCGGGCGATCGCTGAGCCGAGGCTGCCCGGAATTCGCGCTCAGCGCGCGATGCGCAGGAGCGTGCGCAGCAGGACGGCCAGGTCGCCGCAAATGCTGGCCCGGGCGATATAGCCTCGGGCCAGCGAGAGTTTGTCGGGCAGGATGCGCCCGACATACTCCCGCTCCGGGTCCGCCGAGGCCGCCAGAATGGCGGCTTCGTCGCGGTATTTGATCGAGGCCGGGTCGGTCAATCCGGGACGGACCGACAGCACCTGCGCGAATTCATCGTGGAACATTTCCACGTACCGCGACACCTCGGGCCGGGGGCCCACCAGGCTCATGTCACCCGAGAGCACGTTGATCAACTGCGGTATCTCGTCGATCTTGGTTTTCCGCAGCCAACGCCCGACACGCGTGATCCGCGGGTCGGCCTCGGACGTGATCTGTCCGCCTCGTGTGGGCGCGTCGGCGACCATCGTGCGGAACTTGTAGATCCAAAACGGCGCGAAGTTTTTCCCCACGCGCCGCTGCAAAAAAAACACCGGCCCCGCCGAGTCGAGCCGGATCGAGATCGCGGCCACCAGCAGCACCGGGCTGAGCACGGCCAGGCCCAAGCCGGCCGCAAACAGGTCAAAAGCACGCTTCACAAACGCGTAGACCGGGCGGGGCGGATAGGCCGTGATTGGGGCTTCGAGATTCACGCGCGGTGCTGCCCACACAAATCGCGAACGACCCGCACCACGTAAGCCCGCTCCGAATCTTCCATGCCGGGAAACAAGGGCAGGCTGATCAGCCGTTTCCAGAGGGGCGTGGCCACCGGAAACAGCTCGCTCGTCCAGCCCTGTCGCTGACTGTAGTAGGGATGCAGGTGCAGCGGCCGCCAATGGACCGAACAGCCGACTCCTTCGGCTCGCAGGCGCGTGATGAACGCGTCGCGGTCGATCGAAAGGCGATCCAGCCGCAGCCGGATTGGGAACAAATGCCAGGCCAGGATTCGATTTTTCGGCACGCAGGGCAATTCGATCGCCTCGACGTCGGCCAGCTCCTCAAGATACCGTTCGGCGATCTCTTCGCGCTGGACGCGCATCGCCTCGGCCCGTTCGAGCTGGTGCACTCCAATGGCCGCGGCGATGTCGGTCATGTTGTACTTGTAGCCGGCCTCGACGATTTGATAGTCCCAACTGCCGCCGCTATAACGGCCCCAGGCGTCGTGCGAAAGCCCATGCAGCGACATCATCCGCATGCGATCGGCCAGTGCCGCGTCTTCGGTGACGGCCATGCCGCCTTCGCCGGTAGTAATGGTCTTGTTGGCATAGAACGAGAAGCAACTGACGGCCGAGGTGCCTTCGCCGCACCGCTGCCACGGCTTGTCGGCCGCCGCACGCCACGCCGCGGGAAAGGCGTGGGCCGCGTCTTCGACCACCCACA
Organism: uncultured Planctomycetia bacterium; assembly: GCA_963801675.1. Classification (GTDB taxonomy): domain Bacteria; phylum Planctomycetota; class Planctomycetia; order Pirellulales; family PALSA-1355; genus PALSA-1355. The sequence continues at coordinate 2,575,645 of CAWDFN010000001.1, read as the reverse complement.
GGCCGTGCCGCCGCGCCAATTCGTCGACCGCCGCCATATCCATCATCGAGCCGCTGACGTGCACCGGAATAATTCCGACGACTTTCAGCCGTTCGCCGCCGGCCGCCGTCAGCTGGCCCGATTCTGCCAGCGCGATTTTGCGCTCGGCGTCAGCCAGGTCCATGTTGAAGCTATCCGGATCGCAATCGACCAGCACCGGTACGGCCCCAACGTAACGCACGATTTCGGCCGTGGCGGCGAACGTCATGGTGGGCACGAGCACCGCCTGTCCGCACGCCAGCCCCAGCGCCTCGACCGCCAGGTGCAAAGCCGCGGTGCACGAATTGACAGCCACCGCGTGCTTGCCACCCACGGCGGCCGCGAAAGCCGTCTCGAACCGCTTGGCCGTCGGCCCCGACGTCAGCCAGCCCGACCGCAAACAGTTGGCCACCTCGGCGATTTCGGCCTCGCCGATTGACGGGCGGAAGAAGGGAACGGTCATGACCAAGGGCGATTTCATCGTGCGTCGACTTTCATCAGGTGGCGTTTGTCTGCAACGATTGCGTCGAGGCGGCCAATGTGTCGAGCCGAAAGTCGGGCCAGGCGTGCCGCTCGACCAGGTCGATCATTCGGCAGCCGCCAAATTGCCCGATCAAACGCACGAAGCGCGACGTGAAGCGGCCGCGCCCCAGCCCCTGATGCAGGCGAACCTTGAGCGGAATCTTGAGTGAGATTTCGGCAAACTCCCGCGGATCGAACTCATACGGATGGCAATAAAACACGAATGGCCGCGACCGCATCACGCGCCGCGCCAGCCACCTTCCGGCCGAACCGGGCAGCAGACGATGATATCCGCCACCCCCCACCGGCCAATTCTTGCCCCAGGCCCGATAGCTGGCGATCGGGAACTCCAAAATGCTCTGCCCAGTACCCAGCTGCACCCGGGTCGGCGCTAGCGGCCAATCGGGAATCCCATAGCGCGGTCGCTTGACCGGAAAAATGCTCGAGTCGTAGGTAAACTCCTGCGCTGCCAGTTCTTCCAACGCCCATAGCGAATCGCGGACGATGGAAAAATCGGGGGCCCGATAGCCGTGCACCCGTTTGCCCAGCGTCTGCTCGAGAAAGTCCTTGCTGCGCTTCAGGTCGGCCGCAAACTCGCCGCGCGTTTGTTTGAATATCTCGAGGTGACCGTAACCGTGGCTGGCGACTTCGTGGCCGGCCGCGTCGATTTCGCGCACCAGCTCGGGAAATCGCTCGGCCATTTTTCCCAACAGGAACATCGTGGCCACGACGCCGCCACGCGCGAGTAGCTCCAGCAGCCGCCGCGTATTGTCGGCGGCCCGCTCGGTGATCGGCAGTTCGCGGTCCCAACTGGATTGCGGCCAGTCTTCGACGTCGATGCTGATGACCAAAGGGGCGTAGCTCAGGGCGACAGGCATGCGTGATAATCCATTCCGGCGCCCGGTATCTTGACGACGACGACAGTTCCGAAGCCGGCTTGCTGGCCGATTGAGCGAATCATCGGCTCATCGTAGAAATAGACGGGACAATTTCGCAGCCGGTAGCGCACGCGACGAATCGGCGTGCGGAACCAGTGCTTGCTGGGAAACGAAACCGCCACGCGGCCCGTGAGAATCCGGCGCAGGGCCTTGAAAAAAGGCACCGGATCGGCCACGTAATCGAGGACGCCCATAACGATGGCAAAGTCGAACGGGCCGGCGGGCGCCTTCTCGGGAAAGTACCCTTCGGCGAGCGTGATCCGCTCAAGCTGCCCCAGCTTTTCGATCCGCTTGCGGGTCAAATCGAGCATGCCGGGCGCCGGATCGAGCGCCACGACGTGCGCTGCGCCGCGCTTGAGCGCTTCGGCGACGTACGGGCCCGAGCCGCAGCCGATATCCAAACCGCGCTTGCCCGTCAGATCGCCCAGCCGTTCGAACGTAAGCGCGAACCGCGCGAACATATCGTGGCGATAGTGCCGGTCGATCCACTGCATCACCGGGCTGCGCTTGCCGTCGTAGAACGTGTCGAACGTTTCGGCGAAGCTATCGAAAAACGTTCCCGCCTGCGGTTGGTTCACGTTGAAGTCCCTCGTCACCGGTTGATCGTCGACATGTTGCCGCCCTGTTCCCAGGCGCGTTTGTAAAATAGAGTGGCGAAGACGCCGTAGGTAATGCCCAGGGCATACGCAATGTGAATCGTCGCCAGCGCCAGCGGCACCACGCACGCCACGCCCAGCCCCTTGCGCGGTATGATCGAAATGCCCACCAGCACCAACGCCGTCACATAGATGACCGGCAAGGCCAGCGCCACCGCGGGCTGCCGCAGCCAAATGCCGACCACGGCCAGCACCGCCATCGTCAGGAAGAACAACGGCGGCACGAGTTGGCGCAGCGTGGTCGGCCGCTTGTGTTTGCGAATCACCGGAATCCGCCAAAAGCTGTACTGGAAATACTGTCGAAACAGCTTGTCGAGGCGATCGCGCACGTAGTACACATAGCGAACGCGCGGCGAAACGTAAATCTTGCCGCCCGCCTGCGTGATCCGATAGTTGTGCTCGTCATCCTCGGTGCGCACCAGGCTCTCGTCGAACATTCCCACGCGGTCGAAAAGCCACCGCCGGTAGATGGGAAACTGGGCCCCTTCCACGTAGCCTTCGTAATTCGGAAAGCGATGCGTGGCCATGCCGACGCCGAAGGGATGCGACATGACGATGGCCACCGCCTCGCCCACGCGGTTGGTGCCGGCATGGACGATCGGTCCGCCGGCGCTCCACACCTCCGGATGTTCTTCCAACAGGCGGACCGACTGGCTGACAAAGTCGGGCGCCACCTCGCTGTGGCCGTCGACGCGCAGGATCAGTTCGCCCCGTGAATTTTCGATCGCCACATTCAGGCCCGAGGCCGCGATTTGGCCCCGATTGTCGACCACCTTGATGAACGAATATTTTTCCTGGTACCCGGCCAGCACCTCGCGCGTGTTATCGTCCGACATGCCGTCGGCCACGACGATCTCCATGCGATCCGCCGGGTAGTCCTGGCACAGCAGGCGGTCGATCGTTTGGGCGATGAACGAACCCTCGTTGCGCACCGGCAGAATGACCGACACAAACGGAAGGCTCGTGGCGGGCTCTTGTTCCATCGTTGGGCTACCTGCACTCACGGGACGCCTCCACCGCCATCTTTGCCGCGGCTCTCTCGATCAGCTCGATCAACATCCGGCTCGGCAACAACAAAAACGCGATCCGACGATTATCGAACGCCACGGCCGGCTGCGGGGGCGAAACCAGCCGCGCCCGTGGGCTTGCAAATCCTCGATCGCGCTGGCGATGTCGTCGCACTCGAAACACTGATGATAAATCTTGATCCCCCGCTTCAGATAGTCCATCAACGGCGACGTTTCGTCCAGCGGCTCCAACAATTCCACGCGCATCGTCCCCAAGGTCATAAACAGCCCGCGAATGCGTTGCAGCGGATCTTCGAACGCCTCTCCTTCGGACCGGTAACCCAACGATTCGTGGTCGCGGCGGTCCTGGGCCATGTCGCGACAGGCCAGCCCGATATGATGAAACTGTAGCTCACGGTGCATAGGGAAATCCCACTCTTACGCCACACCCTTGGCTTTCAACACGGCCAGGATTTTCTCTACCGAAACGAAGCTGGCCGCCTCCTCGGGGCTGACGCTCACGTCGAATTCCCCCTCGATCGCCATCAGCACGTTGAGCAAGTTCAGCGAATCCCAGTTTTCCACATTCTCGTGCGACGTGGCGAGCGTGACTTGCTCCAGCGGCAGGCCGAACACTTCGGCCACCACCCGACGCGTCCTCTGTTCGACCGTGTCAGACACTCACGTTCTCCTTTTGCTGCTGGGGAACCCGTCGGATCGCCTCGGGCCAGGCAAACGCGTGCTCGGAGAGCTCGGCCTCGTAAAGCCGTTCCTCGTTGCCTCCCGATTCGACAAACCCATGCTCGGCGTAAAAATCCTTCACCGGGCTGTTCTTTTGCGTCGCGCGAAAAACGCCCCGCAGCCGCTTTGCTCCCAACGAGCGTGCCAGCTCGGCCAGGTAGGACAGGAACGCGTCTTCGACGTGCCGCCCCATGACCCGGCAACTCATCAAAAGAGTATCGATGACGCACGCCTCATCGTCCAGCCGGTCGATGATTCCCACGCAAACCAGCCCCAAATCACCGTAGCGATCCGCCAGCCGCAGCCAGGCGACCTCGGCCTGGGGCGACTCCATGAATTGACGCAGATCGTCGACGTTGTGCCGCCGCGTGGTGAGGTTGAATTGATTCGTCTTTTGGATCAACTGATGAATCCGATCCAGCGTGCCCGCGTCGCAACGGCCGACTTGCGCCGTCATCTCCAGCCCTAGCAAGAATTCCTCGACGCTGGTGGCCTGCTGTTCAACCTGCTTGCGCAGCGAGTCGCTCGCGACCATCGTGGCCCGCTGCCGGTCTTCTTCCAGCAGGCGCGGCCGATCGAGCACGGCCACCTCGCCCAACGCGGCCAGATAGCCCAGCGGATCGCTCGGCAACTCGACCACGTGCACCATCGGCAGCTCTGCGCGGACGGCCGCTCGCTCGACGGGGTTGTCATCGATGAACACCAGCGAGTCCAGGCCGATATTCAGCGCCTTCGCGATCTCGCGCAGCCCCTCGGGCTTGGGATCCCAGTTCGCCACGATGCAGGCAAAGTGCTCTCGTTTGAGCAGCATTTCCGGATGCGTGTCGAGCATGTCGAGCACCGTCTGCGCGTCGTTTTTGCTGGCGATGGCCAACAAAAATCCGCGCCGCCGCAAACCTAAAAGCGCCGCTTGAAAATCCTTAAACACGTTGCCCGGGTAGTCGTCGCCCAACTTCACGCCGTGCGGTCCGTCGTCCCCCAACACGCCGCCCCACAGCGTGTTGTCCAGGTCGAGCACCAGGCACTTGGCCGCCGGACGCACCAGGGCCGCGATCGCGCGAGCCAGGTTACGCGCCAGCGCCACCATGCCTTCCGAACCGCATGCCGCGCGGGCCGTGTACCACAGCTTCGGATCGGTCCAACGCCGCGCTCCGCTGGCGGCCACGGTGCCTGCGTAATCGAACACGTGGGCGTCGGGAATCTGCGCCAATTCGCGCGCCAACTGCCGGTTGCACTCGGCCAGCAGGTGCACGAACCCGTCAGGATCGTTGGCGTCGAACGGGTTGATATCGTGGCCGGCGACGGGCGCCAGGTTCGATACCAGAATCGACGCGCGGTGTTTCACTCGGGCCGCCTGCGCAAGGCCGACCAGCCGCGCGCGAATCGCGTCCAGGCGGCGCCGGGTCTCGTCCAACCCCAGCACATGGCTTTCGTGAATCAAGTGCCGATCAACGTCTTCCAGCCGCAGCGCAATCCATAACACATCGGGCGCGTGCTGCCACAACGCCGAGCGCTCGTCCAAGACGAGTTGCTCCAACTGTCCGAACGGACCGAACCACGGCCGCACCGGGCAATTCAGTCGCTGGCATTCGACGATCACGAACGGTCGCAACAGCTCCGCGGTAAACGTCGAGAGCACCGCCAGCCGCGCGGCGCTTCCAGGCCCGACGCTTCAAGCTCGCGCGCCAGACGCAAGTATTCGGCGGGCTTGATGGGGTTCGTGGTCACGCCTGGTGCTTCCCCGATGGAACTGCCGCGGGCGTCTTTCGTGACGCCAGCAGGTGTTGCGGTCCGCCGCCGTCGCCGCGAGTCATGTGCACGCGCTCTTTCTGCTCTTCGAAATTGCCCAGCAAGGCCGACACTTTCTTCGAGGCCGCAAAGATGAAATTCGACGGCCCTTGATAAAATCCGGCCGCTTCCAGTGCCCGCTGCCAACGCTGGTGCGACAGATTGGTCACCGCGATGTCGGCGCCATGCTGTTTCAAATATTGCATCACCGCCAGCGTGACTTTGCTTTCCATGCCCGGCACGGCCAGACAATCGATCAGCGAACCGACCCGCATGTTGCCGAAATACGAGTGACGCTCCATCGGCACGTTGAGCACGACTGCCCAGCCCACGACGTGCCCTTCGAACGCGACCTTCAACCGGGCCCAACGCGGATCGCTGGCGGGATAGAGGATGTTGAGGATCGCGGCGTCGCGCACGGCGATCATGCTGTAATCGGCGTGCGCCGCCTGCCAGACGTCGTCTGCCCATGCGCCGAACCCCGGCTCTGCGTTGAATTCGACCTTCGACGCGTCGCGCGGTTGCCGCCGCGTCTTGAGGGTCTCGTAGGCGCCAATCGCCAACGCTCCCACTCCAGTCGCGGCCATCACGTCCATTGCCAGGCGGCGCCAGACGCTGGTGCGCAGATACTCGATGTTGCGCAAGAATGGGCCAGCGCGCAGTACCCGAAAGTAGAATGGCACCAGAGCGGTGTTCCAACCAGCCGAGATCAACATTTTCGCAGCCGCTTCCTGATATCCTCCGATGCCTACTGTGTACAAGTTCGGCTGTCTCCGCATGGCGTCCAGATAGATTTGCACGCCGACCGAGGCAAACCGCTTGTCGATTTGCCCTTCGGACAATTGCAGCCGGTATTCGGCCAGTTGCATGACGCGGCCGCCGATAAAAAACGGCTGATGCTTCAGAATATAGGCGCCGTGGACCGCGCCGTCATCGACGGCCAGATAGTACTCGTGATAAATCTCACGGCCGTCGACGTGCGGTAGCCACTCGGGAATATGGCTTTCGGGAAACGTCATTGTCGTTCCGCCGGCCAGCAGTCGCGCGTTGAATGCCTTGACGGCGTCCACGAGCTCATCCGTATATGGCGTGACGATCGTGCCCATGCGTGAAATGCTGCCGATCAAGGGTTGGAAACTCGTTCGGGGGTTCCGCGGCGTTGGGCCTGGCGAGCTAAAACCTTCACTTCGTCGATCAATTGGCCGGCGAATGCTTCCAGACTTTGTTCGCTCGAACCGCGCAGGCCTTCGTGAATCAAGCTCATGCGGAGCGGCTCGTCCGAGAGGATTCGGTCGATCGCAGCGGCCAGGCCGCGCGAATCGTTGGGCTCGACCAGCAGGCCGTTTTTGCCGTGCTCCACCGACGAGGGAATTCCGCCGGCGCGTGTGGCCACCACCGGGCAGCCGAACGCGCGAGCCTCGACCAGCGTCCGCGGCGTGCCTTCCGAAAGGCTCGGCAGCACGAAAACGTCGTGGCTGCGATACAGATCGAACAGCGGCTCGCCAAAGTCGAGCCAGCCGGTCAGCGTGATGTCGTCTCGATACGGGCTGTTGCGAATCCGCTCGTGAGCTTGCGCTTCGGCATTGGTCGACTTGTCGGTGCCGCCGACGAGGGTGAGCTTGAGCGGCCGGGTTTTGTGCAGCGCCTCGAAGGCGTCCAACAACCTGTGGATGCCCTTCTCCGGCCGCAGGTATCCGACGAACAGCAATTTCGGCGGGTCGCCCAGGGTCAGATCCGCGCGAGGCCGCATTTCGCTCTGGTAAATGCACGACGAGACGACGATTCGCCCCTCGCGGCAGCCGAGCACGTCCCACATTTCGCCGCCGTTGGTGGCCACGCGGGTCATCGGCTCGGCCGCCATCCGCCGTAGCGTGGCGTTGGAGTGGGCCGCGAACCGCAGGGCCAATTGCTTCATCAGCCCATGATAATCGCTCGACGCCGCGATCACGTTATACGGATTGCCCGCCACGTGCAGCACCTTGGGCGTGCCCAGCCCCGCCACCGCCAGCGGAATCTGAAACGGCACGCGGATGAACAACACGTCCACGCTGCGCGCAAAGCGCCGCAATATGCTGCGCGTCTGGAAAAAATAAACCTGCGACTTGATGACGTTTCGCAGCGGCGGCAAATCGACCACGTCCTCGGGCGGAAATTCGAGCGCGTGCATCATGTTGTCGTGCGGCTCGGGCAACACCGGAATGCACAGCTTCGCGCGGGGCACCATCTCGCGCATCGCGTCGTACAGCCGGCCGATGGCCCGGTTGCACAGCAACCGGCCTTGCGCGTCGCGCGCGGCGGTCAAGCACGAGATGATTCCCAGCGTGAAATCAGGCGTTGGCTCGGTCATGCGTTCAGCGCGATGTGGCACCGTTGGCGGCCGCGGGCGCCGTCTTGTAAACGAGATAGTCGCCGACCTGCAAGTATTCCAAGCCCGAGTCGCGCAGCACGGCCAGCGCCTCGGTGGCCGTGCGCACGATCGGAAAGCCGTGCAGGTTGAATGAAGTGTTGAGAATAATCCCGCCGCCGGTGCGGCGCTCGAAGGCGTTGATGATGTCGTGCATCGCCGGATTGTGCTCCCGGGCCAGAATCTGCGCCCGGCACGTCAAGTCGGCGTTGTGCACCGCCGCGATCAGATCGCGAAAATTCTCCCTGGTGTCGAACGTCATCATCATGAACGGGCTGGGCAGGTTCTTGGGGTTCTTGATGTAATCGTGCTGTCGCTCGGCCTTGACCATGGGCGCGAACGGCATCCAGAAATCGCGTTTCTTGACCATCCGGTTGATGACGCGCACGACGTCTTGCGAGCGGGGATCGGCCAGGATCGAACGGTTGCCCAGCGCCCGGGCTCCGAACTCCATCGCTCCGGCACAGCGTGCCACCGGATGTCCCTCGGCCAGCAGTTTGGCCACGGCGTCGGCCATGTTGGCCGGCCGTTCATAATGAAAGCCGCTATCTTGAACGGCCGCCAACACGTCGCTTTCCTCGGGCGCGTCCCCCAAATAGAAATGTTTCAACGGCTTGACTGACGCATCACCGAATCGCCGCGCCGCCTCGAGGTAATAGGCGCCGATGGAAAGCGTCTCGTCGCCGCACGACGGGAATGCCTCGAACGAGTCGACTTCGGGCAGTTCGGAAATCTTCTTGTTGGCCTTCACGTTCATGAACACGCCGCCGGCGGCCAGAACCTTGCGCACTCCCGTGGCACGCACGGCGTGTTGCACCCAATCGCACAGCAAGTCCTCGGTGAACTTCTGCAATCCGGCGCAGATATAGTCGAAGCGCATTCCCCGCAGATCGCGCTCCAGGCACTCGTGCAGAAAGTGGGTCTGGCGGCGCGTGCCCCGTTGAAACCCCAGACCGTCCGGCCGCAGCCGCAAGTATCTCCTGAAAACTTTGGCGGTCTCTTCGGCCGCGCGGTCCGAAGCATAGGGGCCCATGCCCATCAGCTTGTATTCGTGTTCCAGCGGCACGAAGCCCATGCCGAAGGTGATCCAGGTGTAGACCGCACCGAGCGAGTCACCCTCGGCGGTGATGGCGATTTCGTCGCATTTGCCGCCGCCCCAAACTCGGACCGAGGCGCTGACGTTGTCTCCGGCGCCATCGCACGTCAGCACCAGGTATTTTTCGTCCGGCGAGCGGCGCAGCCCATAATAGGCGGTCGCGGCGTGCGCGAGGTGATGGTCGTGATGCGAGACCGCCGTGTCGCTGAACCCCGATTCGCCCAGCAGTGCCCGCAGCTTGGCCTGGCCGAAATTGGGGCGCACGGCGGCCACCAACGGCACGGCCACGCGCTGTCGCAGTCGGCCAACGATCGTGGCCTGGCGGCGAAAGGCATGCATCACGTCGTCGCGACTGTGATAGCGGCAGACCACCTGGTTGCCGCCGTAGGTCGTCGCCAACAGGTCGGTGGCCTTGATGCCCACGCGGTTCAGGCAGGCCTCGATGGCCAGGCGTGGAAAACCCCAATAATTCTTTTCGCCCGAGAGCCGCTCTTCCTGAATGGCATAGATCAGCCCCGACTCGTCGCCGATGCACGCGCTGGCATTATGACTGGCTTGCAGGCCAAGGATGTAACGTCCCAAACGAATGATCTCCTGAAGCTAAAAGTCGGCTGTGTGCCGTTTTTCCGCGAAGCAAGGGCGATTCGATCGATCGACTTCTGGCCGGCTGGTTTCCGCGGCCTCGGGGCGCCAGTCCCGTCGGGTTGCGGAGCAATGGCAGGTGCTTCGAATCAGGTTCGGGCCCCCGGCAACGCGACCTCGGCCATGGCCGGCGGGAGCGGCAGCTTTTTGGCCGAGGTCCCCTTATTCTGTCGCGCGACCTCCGCGATCATGCAAAGCCCGATCGACAGGCCGAGCCCGATGTTGAATGACGGATTGAATATGATGTCGCGCGTGAACATGCCGCGAAAAACCCACATCACGAGCATCATCCGCATCATGCGCAGCGCGTCGCGCAGCGGATCGTCGGCACCGCCGACTTTGCCGCCGCCGCGCGGCTTCCAACGCCACATCGTCCAGCCCACCCACCACATGGCGCCAAAACAGATCATGCCGCTGGCGGCAAACACATGGGCGGCCACGTTGTGGGCTTCAATCGGGCCCCCCGTCCCTCCGTGCATCATGGCCGTAATGCGTCCGATTTCGAACGGTAACTGCTGCGGGGAGACGCCGATCACGGGGTTCTCGATTCCGATTTGAAAAGCGGCCAGCAGAATATCGCGGCGGTGCCCGTCGGATTTGTTGCCTTCTATCGTCTGCTTGACCTTTTCGTCGAGCAGCGTCGTGCTGCCGAACTGAGTGAGTGCAACAGCCAGGGCAGCGGTGACGACGCCAACCAGCAGCAGTCCTTTGCCGCGCCGGTCCCAAAACAGCATCAACCCGACCAGCACCGCGCCCAAATAGCCGGAGCGGTTTCCGCTCATGAAAATTGCCATCAGTGCCGGCAGCGTGCAAACCATGAGCATCGTCTTGACGGCCGTCGGCACCGTCGGCATGCGCAAGACAATGTAGCCCGCCATCAACATCGCCGGCAGAGCGAACAGCGAATAGGAGTTCTTGTTGGCGCCTTGCATGGCCTCGACCCCCACCTTGGCGTCCTGCAACCCGTGCCATGCCAAAAGCGCGATGGCAATGCTCAATCCGAGCGCGCCGGCGACAAAGTCGCCGCGGCGGCGCACCAGAAGCGCGCAGGTGACGATCGTGATCACGGAGGTGACCGTTTTGAAGATCTCTCCGACGGCGATATCGCGGCCGTTGAACACCGAGAAACAGTACATCGCGGTAAACGTCAGCAGCGCCGCCATCGCGCGCAGCGGAAACTCCGCGATCCGCGCCATCAGCACGAAGGGAAACGCCAGTGCCACGGGGATCAGGAAGGGATGCAGCGCAAGGCCGAACACCTGGGGCCGCATGCTGGTAAACCCGGATGCGACCACCAGCAGCGACGTGACGAACAGCACGACTCCGGTGGCGGACAAACCGCCGATCGTGACCTTGGGGCGCGAGGTGGCCGCCGATTGGGCCGACAACAGTGCCGGCGACAGAGGCATGGCGGGGTTCGTACTCATGGAACAATCGGCAATGGGGCCGGCGACTCCCAGCGAGCTGGATGGGCCGCGGTCTTAACGGATGTCTCCAGGCTCTATTTTAGCATTCATTAGAGGCTTGGACGGCCGTTTTGCCCCCGATGTGAGCGGTACGCTCGCTCGGCGATCTTCTGACCCACGGGCCCCAATGCCAAAAGTGCCCGCAAAGCCAGGGCTTTGCGGTTACGGCGAACCTGCTGGGGAAAGGCGGCCCGGCCAAAATCCAAAATACGCCGGGCCCTCACGCGCTGCCCTCGCGCCAGCGTGGCCAACGCGTGCCGGACGACGTCGTACTCCACGAACGCCTCCTGCACGGCTTCGCGCGGCAGCCCGATCCGCTTCAGCACGGCGGCGTCCAACTCCAACGTCGAGACGTACTCGTCGACCAGGTATCTCAGCGCGCTGGTGGCACTTTCCTGGGCTGTCTGGTTGTCGCCGTGCCAGCGATATGCAAACAGCGGCAGGTCGACGAAGTAGGCCGCTTCGACGGCGCCAAGCGCTTTCCAATTGAACCACTTGTCAGGATTCAAGCACCGGCCGCCGCCGTACCCCTCGACGGCTTCATAGAGCGTGCGGCTATAGCACGTGGTTGCGAAATTGAACGGGTTCTTCATCCGCCGCAGACACCGCCGCAACAGCTCGTCGCCGGGCACGCGATACACGGGGCCACCAACGACTTTCTCCAACTCCGCCACCCGGTCGGCCGAATACCACAACTCGGGATTCGGACCGTCGCGACCAATCGCTTCGTCCGTCGACGAAATCACGTCCCACGTCGCGCTCACGATGGTACGACCGCCGCTGTTATGAATTTGGCCGAGCAAGGCCTCGTAGGTCGATAGCGCGGCGGGGCGAATCAAGTCGTCGGACGAGAGCATGATCATGAAGTCGCCCGCCGCCATCCGCGCCGCCCGGTCCAGATTTGCCGAAAAGCCCACGTTGACGGCATTCACGTGAATGTGGATCCGCGCATCCTGAAAGCGGCGCACCACGTCCAGCGAGCCGTCCGTGCTGGCGTTGTCCGAAAGCAGCACCTCGAAGTCGACCCCGTGCTGATCGAGCACGCTCTGGATGGTTCTTCCCAGGTAGCGCTCGTAATTGTAATTCGGGATGCAGATCGAGAATTTCATGTCGCCGCAAGCCGCCTGTGCCTCAGCCGCAAGCCGCGCATGACGCGCACGCGGCCGTCGACGGTTTCGTACCGACTGTCGAAATTGAACGTATGAGTGCCCAAGTTGCCCTTGAGCCAGTCGGGTTCGATCACGCCCACTTCCACTTCACGATAGCCTTCGTCGTCCAATTGCTCAACTCGGAACAGAACGACCCGATGACCGTAAACCTCGGCACAGTCCTGGCCGGGCCGCATCAACACTCCGTCGCACACGTACGGACGCCCCGCGGGGCGCGCCTCGAATGCTCGCCACCACCGGGTTGCCGCGATGCGCTTGCCAAGGCCCCAGGGCATCGGTCGACGAAAAGATGTGCAATTCGCCCGACGCCAGACCCCCTTCAACCGCCACGACCGCAAACAACCAATATCGGGCCTGATATTGAAACCAGGTGGTATCGGCCGCGCCGATGTTGTCGATCAAAACGCGGTCAAATGTCCATCCGTTCGGAAAATCGTCGGTGCGCCACAGCTCGATGCGGCGACGCTCGCGCGTCTCCGGAATCATGTAGATCCGGCCGTCGTGCTCGAACACGCACGGATACGACAAGTGGCAATCGGCACTGATCGCCAGCCGCGGCTCCGACGGAGATCCCTCACGTTCCAGTTCGATCCACGAGATCGCGGCCCGCCGGCTCGCGTATTCGTAATCTTCGAAAAAAATAAAATGCCGACCCTGATGCTCGATCAGAAACGGATCCGCGTAGGCGAAACCGCGCGGCGGACGCAACAGCCGAAAAGGCTCTCCCGCGGTGGTGGGCACCGCCGTCGCCGGCTGCTGCCGCCGTCGCCAGGCGACCATCCACTGCTCTTCGGTCAGCCGATCGAGCAGGAACCGCCACACGGCGCGGCCGCCGAGCCGCGTCAGAAAGTTCAGCATCGCAAGATTGCGCGGCGAGCGGTAGATCGCCTTCGAGTACGACTCTTGCTCGCGATACGTGTCGAGCTCGCACAGCGCTGGCCAGCCGACGGCGTGCAGTTGCCGCAATCGCCGGATCACTCCCTCGGTGGCCTTCCAATAGTTGCGATTGTGGTTCAAAAACAGCGAGAAGAAATTGGTCTTCTCCAAAGTCCGATAGATCACTTTGCCGCCGTCCAACTGGTCGGTCAAGATTTGCAGCGTCACGCCGCAAACCGGGTTCCCCTCGTACATCTCCCAAAACATCGCCGGGGTGCCACGGTATTCCCGGTTGTCGCCATGATGAAATGACCAGACCCCATAGCGGGCGCTATCAAGTATCTCGCCTCGAATGATGCGAAAACCGAAACGCAGCAGAACGTCCAACCGCTGACCGCGAATCCGTTCGATGCTCTCGGCGTCAAATCGATCGGTGAACTTCTTGCGCTGGGGAGTCACTTCCAGCACGTCGAGGCCTTGCAGCAGCGGCCGAAGATCAACGCGTGCGAATGCATCGGGCCGGAAAAATCGCCGGAAGAACCAGCGGTCCAAGCGATGATAAAGGGAATACAACAGCGTCGAGAGCGTACCGACCAGCGTCCGCGAGTGATGCGACGATTCCGCCTGATTGAGCACGACCGTGACCACGCGCGCCACGTCGCTACGTTGGATGTCGTCAATTACCTTGGCAACCCAAGCCCGATCGGTCCAGCCGTCGAGCATCACGCCCACCCGCAAGCGTACCGTGCCCGTGGCAACGGGCGCACCCTCACGCTCGGCCGCCGCCGGCCGCTCGAAGCCAGGCCCGGCCGTTACCTGGTCCCGCGTAACTGCGTCTCGATTCAAACCAGCGACCTTGTGTTTCTACCGTGGAACATTCGCCATCGCGTCGGATCTCAAGGGCACTTTGCCAAGCGGTCGAGCCATGGCCAATTCGTAAACGCGCAACACGCCGGCGGCGCAGGCAGCCAGCGAATAATGCGATTCGGCCCGCTGCCGCCCCGCGGCGCCCATCGCGGCCGCGCGCTGCCGGTCTCTCAACAGTCGTTCGATGCAGGCGGCCAGATCCTGCGGATTGTCTCGCTCGGCCAGCAGGCCCGTCACTCCGTCACCAATGATTTCCGACACGCCGCCGCCCCGCACGCCGATCGTCGGCAGTCCGGCAGCCATGGCTTCGACGACTACGCGGCCGAACGACTCATTGTCGGCCGGGTGCACGAGCAGGTCGATCTGCGACATGATGTCCACCGGATCCGCCACGAAGCCGGGCCAGCCGAAACGCTCGACCATTCCCAATCGTGCGATTTGCGCATGCAACGCGTCGACGTACGGATCGCCGCCGACCGTGCCGCCGCGCGACGGATCGTGTCCGTAGATGCGCCATTCGATCGGCAGCGCACGATCAACTCGCGAAGCCGCGTCGATGAACAGGGCATGTTTTTTCGTGCGGCCCGTGAGATTGCCGACCATTCCCACCACGATTTTGCCAGGCGCGGCGGTTGTGTGGCGCGGTTGGAAGCGGCTGATTTCGATGCCGTTGGGCACGACTTCCAGCAGCCCGCGCGGCAACCAGCCGCGGATCTGATCAGCGCTGGTCTGGGAGTTCGCCACGAGCACCGAGCAGTGCTGGGCCATGTACTCTCCGAAGGCGGGACCCTCGCGGCGCAGACGAAAAGGCTGCCCCGGGCCCAACAATTCGCGCAGGTGCCACACGTGAGGCAATCCCAGCCGACGCGCTGCCAGCCCGCCCTCGGGCGTCAAAATCGTATTGGTGTGAATCAAATCCGCCTTCCATCGAATCGCTCCGGCCACCACTCGGGCGGCCGAGCGGTGCGACCAGCCCGTGAGCAAAACCTGTTTGGCCTGCGAAAGCGGACGCTTCCAAAGCGGTGAGCGAATCTTGCGATTCCACCAGTACAGCCGCGTGAACTCAACCGCCCCTCCCACGACATCGCTCAGCCGCCGGCGCTCCTCGGCCGAACCGGCATCATGACACACGGCGCACGAACGGATCCCTTCGGCGGCTAGCGACTCGATGATCGCGATCGTACTCAGCGCGGCTCCGCCACCCGCGCTGTTGAGCACGTGCAGGACCGTTCGAGGGCGGCGGGTTGGACGGTCCGACATTCCGATGGTCTTGGATTCTGAGGGGATCAATTCACGCACGAAGGTTTGCCGGTCGGTTTCATGACGTTGCGAGGCCGTCGGCCGGCGGGTCGGTTGATGGACTCGCGCGTCCAACATGGCCGGTCGCGCCGGGCTACGGCCCGTCGCCGGTGATGGTGTCTACGAGATTTGCGTCGTCGGGGCGAATTTCGATGGCCTGGCTGGTCAGAAACGGCAGCGTCGGATGCGGCGCGGTCAGCAGCACCCATTGGGCGATCGAGCAATTCCACAGTACCTGGCCCGCGGGCAGTCCGGCCGCCTCCATTTGCGCCCGTGTCAGCTCTTCGTACGCTTGCGGTCGAATCGAAAGATAAACGACGTTGTGTCCGTCGCCGGCGATGGCGCGGATCGCCTCAACCGCGTTCGCGTACGGCTTCACTTCCTGAAAGCGAGGACAAAAGAATTGCGACCCGCGTTCGAAAACGAAGCCGTCCAACAGCACGAAAAACGCCTTTTGATGCAGCAGCGCGCGGCGCCATTCGCGCACCGTGCCCCAGTCCTGATAGCCGGTCGTGCGACGCGCGTAAAAGGGAACCCCTTCCAGGATCATCGCGCCGATCACGTCCGAAACGTAGATTTCACGGCTCCAATTGGCTTTGTCCTTGGCCAGCCTGTGATAAAACTCCAAAAACCGCTCGGGCGAATTGAAGAAGTAGCCGCCGACGTTGAACAAATCCGAGATCACGACCTTTTCACGAATGTTCGTGACGATGCCCTTGTGATCGATCTGCAAATAACTCTTGTTGCGCGGATTGATCGAATCGAAATTGTTCAGCGAGTCGACGCAGACGTAGTTTTCTTCCTGCATCAGGTCCTTCAGCTCGAACACGCCGTCGGCGTCTTTCACCAGAAACGGCTCGCGCAGATCCAGTTTTTCGATGGTCCGCGCGACGGTCTCCGACTGGCTTTGCGTGCGCTCCTCAAGAATCACCACGTTCACCGGCTGCCCGAAGGCCACTTCGAGACCCGCGACGACGCTGAATCGCTCCTCGTGTTCGCGAAGGATGGCGACGACCAGATCGTCCAGTGAAAGCTCCAACCGAGAAATCGCCAGGCACAGCATGGGCCTGCCGTCGTGGGCCGGCAGGGTCCACTTGGGTGGCTGACCGGGAAAGCGGCTCGAGCTGCCGCAGCAGGGCACGATGACCTTCATCACAAGTCTCCTGACACCAGTTTCAAGCCCCGTCCGGCGCCGCCGCGCGGCGCGCAAAATAGCGGATACGCTCGGTCACGAATTCGGTTTCCTGGCCGGTGCGGGCATACGGCAAAATCCGCACGAACGTGATCGCCAACAGAACGGCGTGCAATTGCGGATAGTCCGGGTGAAGCTCGGTGGCGGCGCGCAGCAGCCGTTGGCTGACAAAATCAAGCACGCATTGAGCCACAGGAGGGCTATCGAGCAAATACCAACCTCCCGACAGATCCTGGTGCAATTTGGCCACGTCCTGCCAGTAGTGTTCGAACGGAGAGTCCAGCAGGTCGACGACCCAAATCGTGCCATCCGAGCCGATGATCATATTCTGCAGCGTCAAGTCGCCGTGGCACAACGTGGCCGGCAGGTCGCCCAGCCGCCGCACCCGATCCAAGGCCAGAAACAGGCACGTCAGGTCTTCGCTCGCCAGCAGCCGCGTGTTCTGCTGGACTTCGCAAACCTTGGCGTACAGGGCGTCGAACAGTCCTCGATGGCTGGCTTTCGACAGCGATGGCCGCGTGGCGGCGGCCTTGATGTAGCCGCACAGGCGGTCGGCAAACTGGCCGACCTCTTCGTAGGACGCCCGCAACAAATGGCTCGTGCCGTCGGGCCCGCGCACGAACTCCATGTCGTAGTAATACCGCCCGTCGATTTCGCCTTCGTCGAGAATTTTCGGAGTGGAAAGAAAATGGTTCATCTCGCGGGCAAACGCCAACTGCTTTTGTGCCTGGCCGCGCAGCGCGGGCTATTCTCGGGGGTCTGGGCCGCCTTCCGTACGAACCAATGCCGCGAATCCTTGGTCATCAGGAAGACCTGGGCGCCGGACAAGCCCGAGAGCTGCCGCACCGCGACCGCGTCGCGCACCACGACGTCTTCGTGCAAATTTTTCACCGCGCGAACTCCTGGGCCGACAGCGCCAGCGTCGCCCGCACGTCGAAAGGCAGCATTCCGGCCCGTCGGGCCGCCTCGATCCCCGCATCGGTGTCTTCGAACACCACGCACGCCGCAGGAGCAACCGCCAGGTGCTCCGCCGCCAACAACAGCAAGTCGGGAGCCGGCTTGCCGCGCTGGGCATCTTCGCCCGTCACCACGGCAGAGAAGTAGTGCCGCCACTCGAGCCGAGCCAGCAGAATTTCGATGCCGGCGCGCGACCCGGACGACGCCAGTGCCATCGGCAGGTTACCCGCGAACACCTGCAAAAGTTTGGCGGCCTCGAGAACTCGAATCGGTTGGGTCGCAAACAGTTCGTTGACCAGCAGCTTCTTGCGGGCGTGTATCTCGGCCGGCGCGAGGACACAGGCGCGGCCGCCAAGCAGCTTGGGAATCGTCTCACGAGCGTTGCCGCCGATGTTGGCGAAAAAATCGGCCTCCGCCAGCGCGACGCCCGACTCGGCCAGCACACAGCGGTAGGCTTCGAAATGCAACCTCATCGTGTCGACCAGCGTGCCGTCGAAGTCGAAGATTGCCGCGGCGATCGTGGGCTTCGTCCCGAGCGAACTGGGACTGGGGTGGGGCTGTTGCATGAACCGAGAATCGAGGGGTGTGAACGTAAGGCTTTGCAATTCGCGCTTCAAGGTGCGTTTCCGCGCGACTCGCCGGATTTGCGGTCTTCGGCACTGGCTGGCAACGTCGAACCGTCGGCAGCAATCGCGTCCCACGACTCGAACCGCATCGCGTTGTCGTCGATGTACACTTGGGCATGCGGCTTGCCGAAATGGATTTCGTCGTATTCGATCCCGTGCCGGGCGAGCCAATCGAGCGTCACCCGTCCTTGCCGCGCGACCACCATGCCCCACGTTGCCCTGGCACGTCTTCATGTGCCGCGCCGTGTACATGATAATGGTATGGCCCGCCGCTTTGAGCTGACGCAGTTTTTCGACCGCGCCGGGCACGGGTTCGAGGTCGGCGTAGTTCTGGCCCGGCTCGCGCAGCCGGCAGATCACGCCGTCCAAATCGATGCAAATCCGCATAGGCCTCGTCATACCTTGGGTTCGGCGCAGGCCGGCGAAAACAACTCGCCAAACAACTCCAGCGCCCGAGCGTACATCGCCATTTGCCGGCGCGGCGCGTCGTAGTGCAGGGCCGGCATGCTGGCGAACAACAACCCCGTGATCAGCAGGATTTCGCGGCGGTCGAATTCGGCGAAGAAGACCTTCTCGAATCGCTCTTGAATCTGCCGATGCTGCGGCCGCGAGCGAATGTCGAGGTCGATTCGCGTGCCGTCGATCGAGACGTGGAACAGATCGTTGGTGATGAAATCGTAGAGACCGTAGATCGAGTGGTACAACTTGGCCACGTCGTAGCGCGGATCGCCGTAGATGCCGGCGGTCGCCGAAGCTGCCGCGCGGATCGAGCAGCTTGCAAATCCGCGAACGCAAGTCGTAGAGAATATTCGACAGGCACAAGTCGCCGTGGACGACGCAGCCCTGCACGTTTTCGGCCAGCCGGTCGACTTCGGTTTCCAAACGGCCCCAAAGCGCGGGAATGTTGGGCACTTCGCGGCCGTTGACCGAGACCGGCCCGCGGTGCTGTGCCAGCGCCAACAGCTCGGCCGGACCGGCCATGGTCTCCAGCCGCTTGGCGGGTCTTGTCCAGATACATTTCTCGCAGCACGCCGCGCGCCAAGCGGCCGGCGATGACGCATGAATCCTTGCAGCAGGATGTCGCGCAGATGCACGAAGATCTGCTCCCAAATGCTCGGGTCGACGTTTTCGAACACGAACACTTCGGCCAGCGTTGGATAACCGTAGTATTCCAGCGTCAGCCAGGGGTCTTGCCAGTCGGTCGAGTAGTCGATGACGCGCGGAAACAGCACGGCCAATTCGCGGCGGCAGCAACCGCAGGTAGTTGATCTCGTCGAGGAACTTTTCGACGTACCGGCTGCGTTTGGTGACGGTGCCCAGGACGCTGTCGATCGACAGTTCGTTGAATTCCCGCTTTTGCAGCAGCGTGCGGTGCGAACTGGCCTGGCGATCGGGATTGCCGCAATCGAGCCAATCGCCCGCCGACACGGCGCGAATGTGCTGACCGCCGTTGACGTTCTTGAGGATCTGGGCCAGCTCGGTGCGCCGCGCCGACCGCCTCGACTCTGAGCCACGGCCGAGCGGGCCGCGTCGCGCAGTTGCGCGAGTCGCGGAAAATAGTAAACGCCGATCAGCGCTTGCAGCGGGCCGGCCAGGCCCGGTTCCTTGTCGTGCAATGCCGTGACGATTCCCTCGGCATCGGTTTCGGCCGTGCACCAGCGATACGAGTCCTCGCACGGTCTGCACCAACACGGCCGGTTCGTCGCGCAACAGCACCGCCGGGTCGGCAAATTGAAAATGCGTGTCGCCCAGCACGACCAGCGCCGATTCGCCCTGGGCCTGCTCGGCCAGTTCCAGCACGGTCCGCCCCACGCCGCCGTCGGACGAGGGGACGATGAACGAAATGTCGCAGTCCTGCCCGAACGAGCATTCCACGAAATCCTCGACGAACATCCCGCGCCGCGACACCGCGATGACGAACCGCCGCAGCCCGAGCGATCGCAAGTAGCGCAGCGTCCAATGAATGACCGGCCGGCCGGCCACCGGCACCATGGCCGGGCAGCCGATGTTCGACAGCGCCATCACGCCTTCGGCCACGCGCCCAGCCGCCGGGATCAACACGACCGTGTCGGCAATCCGCTCCGCGTCCGCCGCCATAGTGGCCGGCAAGGTGGGATCGACGGTGTCTTGCTGATGTTGCATGCTGGGAAGTCTATCTCGCCGCGGGAGCTTCAGCCGGGGCTGCAGACGGGGCCTCGTCCGGATTCTTCGAGGCCGGCGGGAACGAGCGTTCCACCTGCCCCCGCAGATAATTAATGACGTCGACCAGATTCCAAGCGCCGTCGGTGGCCTTCGGATCGTTTCGCGTCTTCTGCAGCTTGCTCAAGTCGTGTTCCGGATCCGAATCGTAGATGAAACAGGGGATGAATTGACGCTCCAAGCCACGATCGGCCTTAAAATCCCCTTCCCCTTCCTCGGTAGGATGATCGGCATAGATCATGACCGTCGTGCCGCTGCCCAAAGACGTGATGTAGTCGCGCAGGCAGTTGTCGAGATAGCGCATGTTGTTGATGTAGTGCTGCACGGTGGTGCTGGGATTGGGATAGATTTCCCTCTCATGGGGCAGGTACGTGTAGGGCGTGTGCGTCGTCAAAGTGATGATGAAGTGGCACGTCGGCGACTCGGCCGTGCGCAACTGTTGCGCCGACAACGTCAGCAAGTCCTTGTCGCGGACACCCCAACTGTCGGCCGCCATTCCAAAATCCTGCTGCAGCTCTTCCTGAAAATAAATGCCCGCGAAGCCCATTTTCTGAAATGCCGTCCGGCGGCTGTAAAACTCGCCGCTGTTGCCGTGAAAACCGTATGTGGCAAAGCCGCAGCGGGCCAGCAACTGCGGCGTCGTGTTCGAATACGGATAACCGGCGATGATGTAGGTATTCTCATGATCGGAGCCACGCACGCCGGTGAGCGCCACGAAGTCGGCATCCGCCGAGGCGTTCGCATGCATCGCGCGGACGCGAAAGAACATCGACGTTTCGCGGAGACGATGCAAAAAGGGCGTGACCAGCCGGCCGTTGACCTTGTAGTCGAGAATGTTGTAATCGAAACTCTCGGCCTGCACGATCACCAGGTGCTTGTGGATCGGTATGTTGGCCTCGTGGGGAGTGATCCGGTCGTAGGGAATCTTGCGCAGCTGCAACGCGCGTGCCAGCTTTTGCTCGTCGCGCAGATAGTACCATTCCGCAAACCAGGGACCGAGGTAACCGCGGATCTCGCCGAGCCGCCCCACGCCGCGCGTGGTTTGAATCCAATCCAAAGGATCGAGAACGTTGGCGACCAGGTACAGCGAAACGTAGGCGGCCGCCGCCAGGCCTCCCCCCAACCAAGCGCACGGGCGCGGCAACGACGCGCACCGCGATAAATACAGCGCCACAAGTTTGACGCCTAGCGACACGAACAGCACCAACATGGCGCGCTTGGGAAACAGACCCCATGCGACGCCTGTCATGCGCATGCCCTCGTGCCAATTGCCGAAGATCGTCGTCACGGTCAGCGGCCGCATGAAATAGTGGAAGTACGTGATCAATCCCAGGTAGGCGAAAAACGAGCCGGCGAGCACGACAACCAGCCAACGACGCCTTAGCCACAACGTCAGCGCCGAAACGAACAGCAGATCGAGCACCAGCCGAATCTTCGGCGCCCAAAAAATAAATCGCGGCGACGAACTCGTGTCGTTCGGATAGATCAGCGTCTGCGCCTGCACCGCGTACAGCTCGACCGTCCAAACCGCCACGAAAACCACCATGCACGCCAGCCAAACGCGCTGCTGCGAACAGAACGCCAACAGCTGACGCGCCGTGGCAACCACGCCCCGCATGGCGCGCGGACCGACCGGCAATGGGCCGCCAGTGGGGTCCGGCAAGGGGGCGTCTGAGGGAGCCGGCGACATGATGACCGAGGACTTTTCGATGGGCTTCAACATTCCACGGCCCCGCGAGGGGGCGACCGAATTAAACCCCGACGGCGCAGCTTGCGACCGCCGGCTGCCGGTATTTATCGAGCACCGCACGACACCACAATTCCAGGATCATCAGCGTCCACAATCCCGGGTAGAGCGTGCCCGGCACGCCGCCAACGGCTTGATCGCGGATTGTCGCCACGAGCTGCGGGTCGACCAGCCCACGCCGCACGATCGTCTCGTGGCTGCACGTATCCTCGACCAGCGACGCCAGCTCCCCGCGCATCCAGTGCTCGAAGGGGAGCACGAAGCCCTTCTTCGGCCGATTGGAAATCGACAGGGGCAGCACGTCTCGCAGCGCATGGATCAGCACTCGTTTCGAACCGCTGCCGTAGTAGTGACTGCTTGAACCGCCGTCGGAACGCAACTTGAACTCATCGTCGCAACTCCGCGAGAATGCCACCAACGCCAAATCGACGAACGGCACGCGCAGCTCCAACGAGTGGGCCATGCTCGTGGCGTCCGAGTCGCGCAGCAGTTGGTTGATCATGTACACGCGCGTGTCGAGCAGGCACGACAGCCCAACCATGGTTTCCCCCGTCCAATCGTCGCAATCCTGATCGAGAACGGCGGCAAACCTGCTTATCCCCGACGGGGCGCCGGGGCCGAGCCCCGCCAGCCGCCGGGCCATTTCATGGCGAAACACCGTATGGCTTTGCGTCCAGGTTGCCAGGGCGCTGCGGCGCGTCGCCAGGTTCTCGACTCGATTGCGCAGCCGGCCGGGGGGAACCCAGCCGGCCAGGTGATACGCCAATTGCCCGGCCAGCGCTTGAGCCCGGCCGGAAGGCGTGGTCGCATAGCGGGCCATGCGGCGCGTGACCGGATAGCCGGCAAACCACTCGTCGCCGCCGACGCCCGACAGCACGCCCTTGACGTCGCGAGCGGCGGCCCGCGAGATCAACCACGTATTGAGGCCGTCGGCCGACGGCTGATCCAAATCGTCCGCAAAACGCGGCAGCACGTCGCGCACCTCGCGACCCGTGACCTCAACCACCGTGTGATGGCAGTCATAAACTTGCGCCGCCGACACCGCCTCCTTGACTTCATCGTCGCCGGGCACGTCCGGAAATTTGAGCGTGTAGGTGCGCAGGTCGGAGACGTGCTTGCGCATCAAGGCCACGATGCCGGTCGAATCGACGCCGCCGCTGAGGAATGCGCCGATCGGCGCGTCGGCCATGGCATGCAGCGCCACGCTTTCGTTCAGCACGGCCCGCAATCGATCGGCCGCGTCATCGAGCGTCTCCCTGCGGGGCGCGTACGGGGGCATCCGCCAAAACTGCTTGTGCAGCATCGGCTCGCCCGGCGCGTAGCGTTCCAAGGTCCCCGGTTCGAGCATCCTCACGCCGGAAATCATAGTGCCGCTCTGCAGCACGAATCCGTGCTCCAGGTAACCGGACAAGGACTCCGTGCAAACGTCGCCGCGGACCATGCCCGAGGCGAGAATGGCCCGGATTTCCGACGAGAAAATGACTTGCCGCGGATCGTTGTCGGGATGTGCGACGTACAGGGGTTTGATCCCCAGCGGGCCGCGCGCCAGAACCATTACCGGCAGACCGTGCGGGGCCGTTTGGCGCCAATCGAACAGCGCCACGGCGTACATGCCGCGCATCCGGTCATAAAACTCCAGGCCGTGCTCCAAATAGAGATTGAGCACGACCTCGGTATCGGTCGTGGTGCGAAACCGATGGCCGGCCATTTCCAAACGGTCGCGTTCGGTGCGGAAATTGTACATTTCGCCGTTGAACAAAATCGCGACGCGCCGATCTTCGGACCAGATCGGCTGCTGACCGCGATCCGACAGATCGACCAGGGCCAAACGCACCATTCCCGCGGCGCCGCCGGCATATTCCAGGGTGCCGCGGCCGTCGGGACCACGATGCCTCATCGCGTCGAGCATCGCGGAGACGGTCGCCAGCGGTCGCCCCGCGCCGACATTCCAAAGGCCTACAATACCGCACATACGTGTTCTCTACCGCCGCACGGCGTCCTGGGGTTGGAGGTTTTCATTCGCTCGCATCCAATGGTTCACCGTGAATTCTCCCGACCGATCAGCTCCAAAAGCGATTGCGCACCGCGACTGGCCGATTGCCCGTCCAGGGCATGAAACGCACTTTTCAAATAAGACTGGACTTGCGATTGCACCTCGGCGCGGAGCACCTCGGGCAATTACCTCCCGCACGGTCTCAACCATCGCTTCGGGCGTCCGCACGTGCATCGTGGCGCCGGCGTCAATGAAATCGACGGCATGAATCTCGTCGCAAAAGTCCATCGTGACCACCGGCACGTCCATCAACATGGCTTCCACCGCCACGGTCGACGCCCCGGTCAGCACGATCGGGCATCCTTCAAGCCACTGGAAAATGTCGCGGGGATATCCCGACGCGTCCTCCGGCACGACGATCATTTTCGGCGCCACGCTATTCTTCAAACCTCGCCGATAATATTCCAGGCGGTCCTTGCGATGCAGCTTGACCACGACAGGCACCTCCGGAATCGCCGCGCTCAACCGCGCCAAATGCTCGATTACTAGCGCGTGATGCCGGTGAGAAATTCGGTGACCCGGACCGCTGGTTGCCACCAGAATCCACGGGGCATTGGGACGCAGCCCCAGGCGGCTTTGCAGCAGCGGGTGAATCTGCCCGGTTTGACGCGGGCGATGATCCAGATTGGGCGCACCGCACACCACGATTCGCGCCGGTGGAATCCCCTGTTGCACCAGATCATCGTGGTGCAGTTCGCCGAAGACCAGCAGGCGGTCGGCGCAATGCAGCGCCTGCAACGGGTCGGCCGTAATGTTGCCGTGCATGAACACCGCCGTGGGCACTCTTCCTGCGGCCGCCACGCGGCACGCGGCTCGCCCTTCCAAAATGATGTCGTTGCCAATGACCAGCACCTTCGGCCGGAATGCGTCGAGTGCGGCACGTGCGTTGGCAATCGCCTCGCTCACCAGGGGCAGGACGTTGATGACCATCTCGCGAACGGCCTCCACCCATCCCGGGGCGGGCGCCTTGGGCAAGGAAGCCACGTTCCACGGCCCCAGATCGGACAGCCGCTTGGCCCGGCGCGCGCCCTCGCGCCGCGCCTCGCGCACCGCGCACGGCCAGGCCGCCATCGTGTATACCGCGCGGGGTTCGACGCGCTGCAGATCGGCAAACACCTTCGCATGACAGGCCAGCATTCGGCAATGCTTGCCCTGCTCGGCCAGCGCGCCCGCGACCGGGAGCAGGACGTTGGTATGGGTGATGTCTCGCGACCAGAGCAAAACTTCGGTCGCTCCAGCGAGCGCCGATTTCCTGGCTACGATTCGTTCCCGATAGCTCGCCCGCAAGTGGTATGCCCACTCGCGGATCCGGTCGGCGGCCGCCATCGCGGGCCTTTGCGGCGGGACCACCCCCTCGCGCGACGCTTGCAACAAAGTTAAGTATATCGGCGCCAAAAGCACGTCCAGCGCGTCGATGCCCTCGAAATCGATCGCATCGGCCCAAGCGTTGGATTTCAACGCCGCGCGGAGCTCTTCGATCCAATGGACGATCGCGGCATGGCCCACTGGGTCCGCTTGTTTTGCAACGGCGTTGGTGACTGACGAACTCATGCTCAGCGCCACTTGGAACCTATTTGCCCTTGCGGAGGACGGCCGAAGCACCGGTCGATAAAATGTCCATTACCACGGAATTGCGCAGCCCGGGCACGCGCGAAAAGATCTTGCCGATACCCGCGCCGTAGACCCTGAACGATTCCACCCGAAAACCCACCCGGGCCGCCATCGCCTTGAATTTGCGATACGTGATGTCATTCAGGTCCTTGTAGCGGCGCACGTCGCGCATGCGCTGCGGGTTATTCAACAGGCCAGGGTACGTTTCGAGCAGTTCCGGACTCGCATCCGCCAGGCGCCGCAGGGCGCGAATGATCGTCCGCTCGGAAAACAACAGATTGGACCAGGGCATTTTCAGTCCGTGCTTCAAATGCAGCCCGTACTTGCTGCGGATCGACGAAAAAATCGGCACCAACATCTCCCCGCCGGGCCGCAACACCCGATAGGCCTCCCGCATCACCGCCTCGGGCTCGGTAAAGTGCTCGAAGACATTGTCGGCCAGCACCACGTCGAACTGCCCATCCGGAAAAGTCATCCGGTCGGCGCTCATCTCAAGAAACGTCACCGGCAGTTCCCAGTCCGCCGCGTATCGGGCGGACGTCTGCTTGACGAATCGGCGGGCGAATTCGAGGTGTTTGGTGTTCAGATCGATGCCCACTACGCTGCGAGCGCCGACGGCCGCCATGAAACACGAGATACCGCCGTGACCGGCGCCAATCTCCAGCACGTCCAGCCCCGTCAGCGGACGCATGATCCCGTAGCGCACCTTCCAATCGAATTGATGCTGAGCGTACGCCATGTCGTACGCTTCGGTCCCGGGCTCCGCTTGAAATTCGCGCGTCATTCTGGCCATCGGCGACGGCCAGTTTTTGGCCAGACGGTACAGGACGTAATCCGAAAGAGCCATGCTCAGATACTCGAAGGCGTCAGTCGGAATTTCGACAGCAAGTGCAGCATCCGCCCACGCTCGACGCGCGATCGCAGCAGCAGCAAGAAGCCGGCCACCGGATAGGCCAGCGAAAGCATGATCGCGCACAACAAGCGAACCGAAAGCGGCGCGTCTTGAACCACATAGCTGGCCCCGGCGAAAGCGGCCGACGCCACGGCAAAGCAGCCGATCGTCGGCCAATCGTAGGCGATCGCATACCGCCGCTGCGCGAAGTAGTACATCACCACCGCCATGACCGACCAACCCAGGACCGTGGCCAACGCGGCTCCCAACGCGCCGATGTTCGGCACCAGCGCGAAAGCCGCGACCACGACCGTGACCAGACCCGAAAGGCTGATCAACGGAAAGGGTCGCGTGTTGTTGCTCAATTCGATTCCGGTGCCGGTCATCGCATAGATGCCTTGCGCGACCGGAATCAGGCTGACCGCCCACACCAGTCGGGCGGCGTCGTGGAAGCTCTCCGCGGTCATCAAACGCACCATCTCGGGTCCCCACAGGCAGACGCCGATCCACAGGTACGACAGCCCGGCCACATAATAAGTGAAGCTCGATCGAAAGAACGCCTGGGGATTGTCGTCGTCGGCGTGAATTTGAAACTTGTAGGCCACCCACGACGTTTGAACCGCGGTGACGACGAAGCTGACGGGCACCGCGAATTTGACGGCGACCACATACAATCCCGCGTCTCCCAGGCCCAACATCTCTCGCACCACGTATTGCCCAAAAAGTGCCAGCAGGATCGCCTGCAGGTGATGCGGCATGAACGGCAGGCCATAAGCCAACATTTCCTTCCAAGTGGGCCAGTCAAACGCCGGGCGCAACGAACCCCAAGTGCAGGCGAACGCCGAACAGGCGGTCAACACGTCGCCCACCAAGGTGCCCAGCACGGCCCCGCGAACGCCCTGCTGCTGAACGACTACGAACCAGATCATGGGCAAAGTGGTGAACACGACTTGCGCCAGGTTCAGCATCGCGGCCAAGCGCACGCGCCGGCCGGCGCGCAGGATGACTCGCGGCACAGTTCCGATGGTGCCAATCGCCGCCGCCAGCAGCGTGAGGCGCACCAGCTCGACCGTCGCCGGGTCGCCCGCTCCCACGATCCAGTCGGCCAGCGGCTGCGCGGCCAGGACCGACAACGCCAGCAAGACCAGCGAGCTGCAAATCACGCTCGTCAAGCCGGTGCCCAGCACCTTGCGACGCGTCTCGTCGTCCTTGCATCTGGCAAAACATCGAAAAATGGCGTTGGTCATGCCAATGTTCGACATCGGCAAAAACACCAGGCTGATGATCGTCAGCATCCCGATGACGCCGTACTGCTCCTTGTCCAGGTACCGCGTGAACAAGGGCAACAGCAAAAAACTGAGCGCTTGCCCAATCAGGCTGCTGACCCCGTAGGTCACCGCGTCGGTAAGCAAACCCAGTAATTTACGAAACATGAAAGTGTGTCGGTCGACAGCTCAGTGAGATGATTTGGCCGCACCGCGAAATGGAGATTGCGGTGACTCGGTAAACCAGGCCACGGTCTCGCGCAGACCCGAGCGCAGATCATATTTCGGCGTCCAGCCAAGCTGCTCTCGGGCCTTGCTGTTGTCAAGCTGCTCGACTTCGTGCGAAGCGTTGGGATTGAGCACCTCGGGTTCCAATTTCACGCCCGTCACGGCCATGATCGAGCGAACCACTTCGAGCACGCTGACGGCCTCATTCGGCACCAGGTTAAAGGCCTCGCCCGATAGCGATTTCGAGCCGGCAATCCCCTCGGCCACGGCCAGCAGGCCATCGACCGTGTCCTTGATATAAAGGTATCCCTTGCAATCCTTCCCGCTGTTTTTGATCACGGGCCGCTCGTTCTTCAATGCCGAAAGGATCGTGGCCGTAATGATATGGGCCACGTGGTGATCGTCGCCGCCGAATGAGTTCGTCATGCGTGCGATGCCGACGGGCACGCCGTACGTTTTTCCATAAGCGCGGGCCAGCACGTCGCCGGCCAGTTTCGACGCCGCGTACATCCCCTGCCCGTTCAGCGGAGCGCCTTCCGGCGTGGGCTGCTTGTGCTGATCGCCATAGACGTGGTTGCTCGACACGGCCACCAGCGCCTCGACCCCGCCCCGTTGGCGGCACGCCTCGAGCACGTTGAACGTCGCCAGCACGTTGGCTTCATAAGCCCCCACCGGATTGTCGTGCGACGAGGCCACGCCCGGCTGGCCGGCTAGGTGAATGATCGCCGCGGGCTTCATGCTGCCAATCAATTCGCTGGTCGCGGCCAAGTCGCGCAAGTCGGTGCGATGAAACGTGTGCTTCACGTCGAGATGCGACGAGGGGGCCAGGTCGAGTATGTGCAAGTCGACGTCCGCCGTGCGCAGTGCGCGGCACACCCACCGGCCCACGAACCCGCATCCGCCCGTGACGAGGACTCGCTTGCGATGCCAAAATGCCGAATTCACTGGAACCTCGTTGGCGGGTTGGAAATTTGCTGCGTGACCGGTTACAAATCGAAGCAGAATCGCGATCGAGCAATGTCGATGATTATTTCGACTTGGGAGCCATCAACGTATCTTTAAGCCGGAGCCGACTGGCGGCTATGACTTCGCTGTCGTAGACCCGCTTCTTGCCGTCGCCCAGCGCCACCTCGACGCTGCGTATGTCCTTGACCAGCCGCTTGAGGCCTTGCGGCTCGATCGAGGCGGCCTGGTCGCTTCCCCACATCGCCCGGTCGAGCGTAATGTGCCGCTCGACAAAACTCGCCCCCAGGGCAATGGCCGCAAGCGTCGTAGCCAGACCCACCTCGTGACCCGAATAGCCGATCGGGCAATCGAACATCTCGCGCAGGGTGGTGATCATTCGCAGGTTCAGTTCCTGCTTGGGGCACGGATAAGTGCTGGTGGCATGGGCCAACAACAGGTTCTTGGTGCCCAACAATTTCACCGCGGCGTTGATCTGATCCATGTTCGACATGCCGGTCGACAACATGACCGGATGTCCCGTGTCACGGATCGCTTCCAGCAGCTCGCGATCGGTCAGCGAGGCCGAGGGAACCTTGATGCACGGCGTGCGGAACTGCTGCATGAAGGCCACCGAGTCGGGGTCCCAGCAGGAGACAAACCAGTCGATCTTCTGGGCACGACAGTAATTGTCGATCTGCTGGAACGCCTCCAGGGGGAATTCGACCTTGTAGCGATATTCGAGATACGGAATGTAGCCCCAGGGGGTGTCACGCATCTTGTCGCGCATCTCGGCCGGCACGCACTTTTCGGGCGTCCGCTTCTGGAATTTCACGGCGTCGCAGCCGGCACTCTTGGCGACGTCGATCAGCCGCTTCGCGATCTCGAGACTGCCGTTATGGTTGATGCCGATCTCGGCAATCATATAGATCGGGCAACCGTCGCCCGTGGGTCGCCCATTCAGTTCCACAGTTCGAGCCATGATCGAAATTACCTCATCGTTTGCAAAAGTAAGTCACACAATTCCCGCACCGCGCCAGCGCCGCCGGGCCGCGTCAGCACGAAATCGGCCACCTCGAGCGCGCTCGGGTGAGCATCGGCCACCGCCACCGCGAAGCCGGCCGTCTCCATGCAACCCAAGTCATTCACGTCGTTGCCGACGTATACGACGTGTTTCAAGTCCAGCTTTCTTTCGCGCAATTTCGACCAGGGCCGCCCGCTTGTCCGCCAGTCCGTGCTTGCATTCCAGTTTCAATTTGCGGCAACGGGCGTCGACGACCGGATTGGCTTCGGTCGAGAGCACGACCATTGGCACCCCCTTGTCCCGCAGCATCGACAAGCCCATGCCGTCACCCCGATCGCATGCCACCGCTTCGCGCCCGTCCTCGAGCACGTACACGCGATTATCGGTAAACACGCCGTCGAAGTCGAATACCAACAGCTCGATCGGACTCGGCCACAAGCGCACTTCCGCGCCCGCCGCCAGTCGAGGCACGTCAATGTCCAGGTGCTTCTGCTCCATGGCCCGCTCGGCCAGGTCGAAGTCGACCAGCGTGTCGATGTCGACGCAGTAATTGACGTCGATCATGATCCGCCGCACGCGCGTGCCGGTCAACGACCGCTTTTCGGTGATCGTAGTGGTGCGAATCGCGTCGACGTGCCCCGTCTGCCAATACGCGGCCGGCAGCTTTTGCCGGGGCATGTTGTAGGGCTCCGCAAAACTGGTCTCCATCAGCGGAAGCAAGGTTCCGTCCTGGCCGTCGCGCCACATCTTATAGGGGGTCTGCTTGGGAATCGTCACTCCGCGCACGCAGTCGGCTTGCGGATCGGCCAGCAGCGTCCGCACGGCCTCGTCGAGCATCCCGCGCGGCCGCAGCGGCGTCGTGGGCCGCAGCTGCACGACCACCTGCGGGGTATAGCCCTCGTGCTCGGCCAGCCAGTTGACGGCGTGATCGAACAGCGGAAAGTCGGGCGTGTCGTCCTCGGCCAGTTCGGCCGGTCGGATGAACGGGGCTTCCGCGCCATAGGCTCGCCCCACCTCGGCGATCTCCTCGTCGTCGGTCGAAAGAATCACGCGCGTCACGCTCCGGGCAGCCCGAGCCGCTGGCAATGCTGTAGGCCACCAGCGGATGCCCGCGCAGCAAACGAAGGTTCTTGCGCGGCAGCCCCTTCGAGCCGCCGCGGGCTTGCACGATCGCCAGCACTTCCGCTCGCGCTACCACGCGGTCCATCCTCCGTCGACCACGACGTTCGCCCCGGTCATATACGTCGAGGCGTCCGAAACCAGAAACAGCATCGCACCGTTCATCTCGCTCTTGTCCGCCATCCGGCCCAGCGGCGTGCGGGCCGCATACTTGTGCACGAATTCGTCGTCTTGCGAGTTGAATACGCCGCCGGGCGTCAGCGTATTGACACGAATTCCCAGCTCGCCCCAATAGGCCGCCAGGTAGCGCGTCAGGTGGGCGATTCCAGCTTTGGTGACCGCATAGGGCGCCGGCTTGAAAAGCATTTGGGTCTTTTCGCCTTCGCGCCGGTAGAGCCGCTGATCGGGCGCGACGACGCCATACGTCGAACAGACGTTGACGATCACCCCCCGGCGCTGCGCGCACCATGACCTTGCCCACGGCCTGACTGCATAAGAACGCGCCGGTCAAATTGACGTCGAGCGACTGTTGCCACAGCTCGAGCGGATAGTCTTCGAACGTATTGGCCTGTTCGGCCGCGACGGCCGCATCGAACTTCGGATCGATGGCGGCATTATTGATCAGGATGTCGACTCGGCCGAAACGCTCGCAAACGCCGGCGACCATCGCCTCGACGTCGGCCTTGCGTCGTACGTCGACGGCCCAATCGAGCGCTTCGCCGCCCGTTTCGGCAACCGCGGCCGCCACGGCGTTGGCGGCCTGGCGCGCGTCTGCATCGGCAACGACCACCTTGGCGCCGGCTTCCAGCAGGGTTCGCGTGTACTGACGGCCCAACATTCCGGCGCCGCCGGTCAGAATCGCCACGCGACCGTGCAGAGAAAACATTTCGGCGACCGACTTAGCCAACGCAGGCCTCCTTCCGCGCATCGACTTGGCTCTCAGCGCCACGTCCAGCACGGCGATGCCCTCCTCGAGCGGAATGTCGCTCGCTCGACGATGCTCGACCGCGGCCAGAAAATGCCGCATTTCGGCGACGAACATCGCGTTGCGCTCAAAGCCCTCGGGCACGCGCTCGATTTGCATTCCACCGTCAACGGCCTCCCACGAAAGCGTGCCGGCATGATAGTCCCACGTGGCCCTGCCGCGGTCGCCCCACACCACGAGCCGGTGCACGGGCGGTTTCTGCACGTAATCGAGGTGCACCTGGCCGATGACGCCGCCGGCTAAGCGTAACGTGATTTCGGCCCAATCGTCACCCGCCGCCGTTTTCAAACTCGGCACGCTGCGTATCGAAGCATGCACCTCGTCGGCGGGTCCAAAAAGCCACAGCATGTAATCCAACGGATGAATCAGCGTAAGCACGACCCCGCCCCCCAAGTCGGCCCGGGCGCTGTAGCTTTTGCGATAATCTTCCCACGGATGCCAATCGGGCAAGTACTCTCCCCATTCGGCCCTCGCGCCGAGCACCTCGCCGAGCCGACCCTCGCCCAGTTGGCGTCGCAGGCTTTTCAGCAGCGGGTGGAAGCGGAACTGGCAGCCGATCATCGTGGTCAACTTCTGTTGCAGCACAAGCTCGGCCAATTCCTGGCAATGCTCGAGCGAATGGGACAGGGGCTTTTCGATAAACAGGTGGCAGCCGGCCCGGGCCGCCGCCAACGCGACTTCCAAATGCCTGGCCGAAGGGTTGGCTATGACCGCGATTTGCGGCCGCTGTGCCAGCGCCTCGTCAAGATTGCCGGTCGACGGCCAGGCGCCGATCTCGGGATCGGAAATCGTGGATTGGTACGTGCGATAGAATACGAACTGGGAACAGCCCAACGCTCGCAGGTTTTGGAAATGCCGTCGGCCGATGGAGCCGAACCCGGCGATCAAAACAGGTTCGGCCACGCCGCCGCCTGACAACTTGGACATGAGAAATGAAGGGTCTTTTCTGCGGTTCGCGACCGTTAATTCCGCCGCCGGCACGGCGCCGACGGGACCAGCCCCGTTACGGAACATAGCGCGGCTCTTGCGGCGGCGGACCGGTGCGACGCGTGGGAGCCACGATGGGCTTCTCGGGGCCTCGCTTCTCGGCTTCCGCCGTCGCGGTGCCAGGCTCGGCGTACTCGGCCACCAACTCCTTGATTTTCAGCCGCAACACCTCGGGAGATGCATGCACCAGCGAGGCCACTTCGGCGATCGCTTTTTGCACGTCGTCGAGCGTGTAGGGCCGATGATAGGCGACAAACAACTTGGGATGCGGCGTGGGCTGCAGTTTCCTCGTCGTCGAAATACAGCTCCTCGTACAGCTTCTCGCCCGGCCGCAAGCCGGTGAAGACGATTTCGATATCGTCGGGCTGCAAGCCCGAGAGGCGAATCAAGTCGCGGGCCAGATCGACGATCCGCACCGCCTTCGCCCATGTCCAGCACGAAGATCTCGCCCCCCTTGCCCATCGCGGCCGCC
Source organism: uncultured Planctomycetia bacterium (assembly GCA_963801675.1). Classification (GTDB taxonomy): domain Bacteria; phylum Planctomycetota; class Planctomycetia; order Pirellulales; family PALSA-1355; genus PALSA-1355. Next base: position 2,541,857 of record CAWDFN010000001.1, on the reverse strand, counting down.
TGCAACACCAGCTGCGAGGCCTCGGGAATGGTCATGAAGAAGCGTTCGATCTCGGGATGCGTCACGGTGATCGGCCCGCCGCGGCGAATCTGCTCCTGGAAGATCGGCACCACGCTGCCGTTCGAGGCCAGCACGTTGCCAAAGCGGACCACGACGAATTTCGTGCCGGCCTTTTCCGAAAAGCGTGCACGAAGCGCTCGGCCAGCTGCTTCGAGACGCCCATGATGCTCGTGGGATTGACCGCCTTGTCGGTCGAAATCATCACGAACTCTTGCACGCCGTTCTCGTCGGCCAATTCGGCCAGTTGGCGCGTGCCCAGCACGTTGTTCTTGATCGCCTCGCCCGGGTTGTACTCCATCATCGGCACGTGCTTGTGAGCGGCGGCGTGAAACACGATCGAGGGGCGATACTGCTTGAAGCACTTGCTCGATGCGTGGCCGGTCGGTGATGTCGGCGATGCACGGTATCGACATGCGCATCGGTGCGCAGCGCCCGGAATTCCTGCTCGACCTGAAACAGGCTGTTTTCGGCCCGCTCGACCAGCACCAGCATTTTGGGTCGGAACTTGAGCACCTGCCGGCAGATTTCCGAACCGATGCTGCCGCCGGCTCCGGTCACCAGCACCGTGCGGCCTGCGATCAGCGTGCTGATCGCGTCGCTGTTGAGCTGAACCGGCTCGCGCCGCAGCAAGTCGTTGATGTCGACGTCGCGAATCTGTGGCGAGTACTGGGAGGCCAAAAGATCGTCGTAGGCCGGGATGACCTTCAGGCTGATGTTGGCCCCGCCGCAACCCTCCATCAAGCTGCGCAGTTGAATGCCGGTCAGCACGCCGGAGATGACCAGCAAGTCCTCGACGCCCAACCGGTCGGCAATCTGGATGGCTTGTTGCGGTTGACCCCACACCGGAATGCCGCCGAGGGTCGAGCCGATTCGCGCCGCGTCCTGGTCCAGGTAGCCGATCGGCTGATACTTCAGCCGTCGATCGGAAAGCAGGTGCCGGGCCAGCGTTTCGCCCGACTGGTTGGCCCCCACGATCAAGGCCTTGCGATAGCCGCTGCGCCACAGTCGAGGACTCAGCTCCTCACGCGAAAGTCGTCCCAGCGCCCGCAGGCCGCCAAGCACGAGGATCGTCAGCGCCCAATCCAACAACAACACCAGCCGCGGCGGGTGCAGCGAAGTGACCAGCATCCCGTTGATTGCGGCGATCACAAGCGACGAAAGCGTGGCCGAATGAAACAGCGCCACCAGGTCCGAAAACGATACGCTGTACCACGAACGGTGACAGTGTCCCGCGTAGTAAAAGATGATCGACTTTACGATCACGATGCCGGGCAGCGAGAACCACAGGGTCACCCACTCCTGGCCCGTGACGTCGAAATCGAAGCGAATCGAATACGCAAACCAATACACCAGGCAGAATACGACGGCATGCAGCACGAGCGTCGCCAGGGCGCGCTTCGTGAGCCGCTGCGGAATCAGACTGCTATTCATGGGATTTGCCAGGACGTCACTCTCAGGATGTGACTCAGTGTTGCAGTCGCAGGGCACTCAAAAATGCCCTGCACCTCGCTCCAGGGCAGCATAACTTCCCGCTCTGGGTTGTTCAATCGACCGGCTCCTCTTCCGTCTCGCCGACCACGCTAGCGTCGCGCGTCGGCGTCAAAGCGGCTCCACTTGAAAGTCTTCCAGCAGCACACTCGCCCCCTGTTGCAGGAACTCGACGGCCACGACCAGCCAATCCTTGCCGCGCCGCTTGACCACCGTGCCCTCCAGTCCGGCCATCGAGCCCGAACGAACTCGCACGCGGCGCCCCGGCTCGATGCGCGCTTCGATCGTCAGCGGAGCATCGAGCTCGATCAACTGTCGGATCTGCCGCAAGTCGCGCATCAGTTGCCGCCCATCGGGCACGCTCAAGCAGCGCGAAATGCAATGGGTCGAAAGCGCCAGATGTCGCTGCTGCTCATTGCCGCACACAAACACGTAGCTGGCGAACAGCGGCACGTAGCTTTCGCGCACGCGGCCGCTGGGCGAACGCTTGCGCTTGTGCACCAGCGGCGAATAAAACGCGATATCCAAGGCGCGCAGCCGACGCATCAGCTCCTTTTCGCGCCGGGCCATGGTGTACATCGCCCACCACTGCCCCAGCGGCGATTCGCTCGCCTCGACGCGGTCGAACAGCTCGGGGGGATAGACGTCAGGTTCGCTCGGTAACAGGGGCATCCGCGGGCCCGATCGGGAGTTAGCGAAAAGTTGCAAAACGTCGCCAGCGTGCAGGTGAATTTCAGTGCCGTTTAGTTTCAATTCGTCGATTCGCCGGCCGACTTCAGGCGTCCAAGCGCGCACTCCGTTCCCATGGGTGACAAGGGTCCCCTTTTGGAAGTGTCTATTTTCTGCCGTGGTAGACATCGGACGAAGCAATCCCGCAGAATCGGAAGCCTCACCCTAGCCGGCAGCCAGCGGATTGGTCGAAGCTTTTAGCTTACCAGATCGACTTCTGGCGGTCTGCCACGCGCGTTCGTGAAATTGCCGTTAGGCCCACATTTTCACGAATGCCCAGTGAGTTTGCAAATCGAATGCCCAAGTGCGCCGCTGGCGTTGCCGATGCCGAATGTATCGACTGGCACGAGTTTGACGCCGCCCCAGAGCACACGCCCAGCGCGACAGCTACCAAGGCGGTTGCAAGCGCGTCGCGAGCACGCCACGTCGACGTCCCGTTTTTTCATCCCGCGGTTTGGCGGAATTCCCCCCGAGCAACAACTTGCGGACCCGCTGAGAATTGAGCGACGTGATCGAATCCGGCGTGAATATGCGTCCTTGCTCCCAAGCAACGCCAGGCACGTGCCGCGCGGCACGGCCGAAGGCACCAGCAGCCCCGTTCCTCCACACAGAGTTCGTGCCGCATTGGAGCCATTATTTCCGGCACTGCGCTGCGCCGCTGGCGGAACGTCAGGAATGCCCGAGACCCCTCAAATTTCCTTGGCAAACCCCCGTCGCTAGTGTAAATTGAAGGGCTCGGCGGTCCCTGTGGTTTACCCTTCTTGGCGGCCCCCCCAGCGAACCCATGAGCTACGTCGGCTCCTCGAATCAAGTGATCGCGCCCGACGTTCGAATCGGCGCTGGCGCCCGAATCGCGCCGTTCGTCAATCTGTACGGCTGCACGATCGGCGCAGAGACCAAGGTAGGCCCCTTCGTCGAGGTGCAGAAGAATGCCTCGATCGGGTGTCGCTGCAAAATCAGCTCCCACACCTTCGTTTGCGAAGGCGTGACCATCGAGGACGAATGCTTCATTGGGCACCACGTTTGCTTTACCAACGATCCCTACCCGCGTGCCACGGCCTCAGGCGGCCTGTTGCAAACCGAGGCCGACTGGAAAGTCATCCCGACGCACGTCAAGCGGGGAGCCTCGATTGGGTCCGGCGCCGTGATCCTGTGCGGCATTACGATCGGGGAACGCGCGATTGTCGGGGCCGGAGCCGTCGTCACCAAAGATGTGGCGCCGGGCGAAGTCGTGGCAGGCGTCCCGGCCAGGCGGCTGCGTATCTTGCCGACAACCGAGGCTAAGCCCGATGCAAGTTCCATTTCTTGATCTCAAAGCGCAAACCCGCCCCCTGTGGCCGCAGTTGCAAGCGGCCATCGAGCGCGTGGCCGACGACGCCGCCTTCGTGCTCGGGCCGGGCGTAAGCCGCTTCGAGCAAGCCTTCGCCAGCTATGTCGGCACGCGGCATTGCGTGGGCGTCAACAACGGCACCTCGGCACTGCAACTTGCCCTGTTGGCCTGTGACGTCGGACCCGGCGATGAAGTCATCACCACGCCGCACACCTGGATCAGCACAACCTGGGCCATTAGCTACGTCGGCGCCAAGCCGGTTTTTGTCGATATCGATCCGCACTCGTACAACCTCGATCCGCGCCTCGTCGAACGGGCCATTACCCCGCGCACGAAAGCCCTGTTGCCGGTCCACCTCTATGGGCAAGCCGCCGATCTCGAGCCCATGGCCAAGCTGTGCGCCGAGCGCGGCCTGGTTCTCATCGAAGATGCCGCCCAAGCGCACGGTGCCCGCTACCACGACCGACGGGTGGGCGGCATCGGGCACACGGGTTGCTTCAGCTTTTATCCCGGCAAGAACCTGGGAGCCATGGGCGAAGCCGGTGCCGTCACGACCAATGACGAAAAGGTTGCCCAGCGCATTCGTCGCCTCCGCGACCACGCGCAGGACGGGCGCCACAACCACGTCGAGATCGGTTTCAACGCCCGCATGGAGGGCATTCAGGGAGCCGTTCTGGAAGTCAAGCTGCCACACCTCGACGGGTGGAATGCCGCTCGCGCCCGACATGCCGAGCGCTACCGCGAGCTACTTGCCGGCGTGCCGGGAATTCAACTCCCGGCGATTCCCGAACCCGGCTCGCACGTCTGGCACTTGTTCGTCATTCTGGCACTGGACAAGGACCGCAACGCGTTGCAAAAGGAATTGGCTGATCGCGGCGTCGCAACCGGAATCCACTATCCCACGCTGGTGCCGTTTCAGCCGGTCTACGCCCACCTGGGATACAGGCCCGGCGATTTTCCCGTGGCCGAGAACGTCGCGCGTCGCTGCCTGTCGTTGCCGATGTTTGCGGAGCTGACGGACGATCAAATCGGTTTCACGGCGTCCGCAATCCGCGAATGCGTCTGAGCGCAACAGCACTCGCAAGGAAAATCATGGAACTATCCGGAAAACAGGTCCTGGTCACCGGAGGCGCCGGTTTCATCGGCTCGCATCTGGTGGACGCGCTGGCCGACTGCCGCGTCCGCGTGCTTGATGATCTGTCGACGGGCAGCGAAGCAAATCTTGCGCAGCACCGCGGCTCGTCGCGCGTGGAATTCATCCGCGGAGACGTTCGCGATCCCGTTGCGGTCGCCGGCGCGATCCGCGATTGCCAGGTCGTGTTTCATTTGGCCTGCCGCGGCGTTCGCCACTCCATCGGCCATCCGCGCGAAAGCCACGAGGTCAACGCGACCGGCACCCTGGTCGTGCTTGCGGCCGCCAAGCAAGCTGGCGTCGAGCGGTTCGTCCACGTGTCGTCATCCGAGGTGTATGGCACCGCACGTTACGTGCCCATGGACGAGAACCACCCTTGCTTTCCCGAGACGGTATACGGCGCCGCCAAGCTCGCGGGCGAGTGTTACGCGCGTGCCTACCATCAGACATACGGCTTACCATCGGTGGTCGTGCGGCCGTTCAACAACTTCGGCCCACGCAGCCACCATGAGGGGGACAGCGGCGAGGTGATCCCGCGCTTCGTAGTCTGGGCCCTCAACGGGCGCCGTCCCGTGATCTTCGGCGACGGCGAACAAACCCGCGATTTCATCTACGTCGAAGACACCGCCCATTGGTTGTGCCGCGTGGCCGAATGCGACGCGCTCATCGGCCAAACCGTGAATTTGGGATCGGGCAAGGAAACCTCCGTCGTAAGGCTGGCTCAGGCCGTCGCGCTCGCCGTAGGCCAGCCCGGTCTGACCCCCATTCACAAGCCACCCCGGCCCGGCGACGTGCGACGCCATTTGTCGAATGTCGAGCGCGCCAAGGAGCTGCTCGGCTTTCGTCTCAACACGTCACTCGACGAAGGCGTGGCCCGGCTGGTCGAATACTTCCGTTCGCACCCGTCGGGCGTCTCGGCGCTCGTGGCCCAAATGCAAGAATCGAATTGGACCAGCGACAGCGCGACTTCCGCGGCCAAAGCTGCACCATCCTCCATCGCCAGATGACCTGCCATGATTCCCATCGCATTACCGTATACGGGCAGCGAAGAGGCCGAGGCCGCCAAGGCCGTCGTCCTGTCCGGCTGGCTGACTCAGGGACCCAGGGTTGCCGAGTTCGAGCGAGCCATGGCCGACCACTGCGGCACGAAATACGCCGTGGCAGTTTCCAACTGCACGACCGCCTTGCACCTGGCATTGCTGGCCCTGGAAATCGGCCCGGGCGACGAGGTGATTTGCCCCTCGATGTCGTTCATCGCCTCGGCCAACGCCATCGTGCACTCCGGCGCCACGCCGGTGTTTGCCGACGTCGACCCACAAACGTACAACCTCGATCCCGCGGCCGCCGAAGCCGCCATCACGCGGCGAACCAAGGCGATCATGCCGGTGCACCAGATCGGCCTGCCGGCCGACGTCGATCGCTTCAACGCTATCGGCGAAAAACACGGCATCTTCATTTTCGAGGATGCCGCCTGCGCCATCGGCAGCCGTTACAAGGGACGGCCCATCGGCGGGCACAGCGAAATGGCTTGCTTCAGTTTCCACCCGCGCAAGGTCATCACGACCGGCGAGGGGGGCATGATCACCACGAACAACGCCGACTACGATCGCCGGCTGCGCCTGCTGCGGCAGCACGGCATGAGCGTGCCCGACACGGTCCGTCACGCCGCCAAGCACGTGGTCACCGAGGAATATCTGTGCGTGGGCTACAACTACCGTATGACCGACGTCCAGGCCGCGATCGGCATCGAGCAACTCAAGCGGCTCGACTGGATCGTCGAGCGGCGGCGCGAGTTGGCAGAGCGCTACACGCAATCCCTGGCCGATCATCCTTGGCTGCGGCCGCCGGTGGTGCCGGATTATGCCGATTTCAATTTCCAAAGCTACGCGATCCAATTGACCGACGACGCCCCGCTCGGCCGCGACGAGCTGATGGAGTTGCTGTTGGAACAAGGTATCGCCACGCGCCGCGGAATCATGTTGGCACACGCCGAACCCGCGTATGCAACGCATGCGCAGCACGCCGTCTTGCCGAACTCCGAGCGCGCCAGCGCACGCTCCTTGCTCATTCCGCTCTATCCCGGCATGACCGACCAGCAGCAAGACGAGGTCACCACGGCCTTGCTGCGGGCAGAGTCCAAGCTTTCCAAGCGATAGAGTAACCGAACCGACCATGACGCCACACAGCACATCCAGAAACGGGATCACGCTCGCGGATGAACCCGCCGGGCGGAATGCGACGCCGTCGGAGGCCGCTCGCGCACAGCACGCACGCTGGCGTCCGGCATTCACGGTGATCGCCAAGCTGGTCCTTTGTTTTGGATTGCTGGGCTGGCTGATCGCCAGCGGCCGGCTCGACCTGGCGCGCCTGGCTGTCGTCCCGTTTTCTTGGGACATCGTCCTGGTGGTGGTTTTCCTGCTCGCGTCGATGGTCTTGCAGGCCATTCGCTGGCAGTGGCTGTTGCGAATTCAGGGCATCGTCGCCCCCTTTCGCGAGATCCTGCAATTGTCGTGGGTCGGCTATTTCGCCGCCATCTTTCTGCCCGGCGGAGCCGGCGGCGACGTCGCCAAGGCCTATCTCATCGCCCGAGCACGAACCTCCGGACGAACGCGGGCCGTGTCGACCGTTTTGGTCGACCGCTTTGTCGGGCTCTACAGCTTGCTGCTGTTGGGCTGCGCGTCGTTCGCCTGGCTGGCCCTTCACGACGAGGTCAACCCCGCGATCATGTCGATCGCCGGCTTCACGCTCGCATTGACCCTGGCCTTAACCGCGATGCCTTTGGTCTTTGCCTGGCGCCCGATCCGCGGCTTGCTCTGGCACGTTATGCCGCGGGCATTGTGGAATAGCCTGCGCGAATCCTGGATTTCGTATCACGGCAGTAAGCGGGCGATCGCGCTGTGCCTGCTGATCTCGCTGGTCAGCAATTCCCTGGTCCTGGCCAGCCTGGCGGCCGCCGCCGATGCCCTGGAACTCGGCGCGCCCTTGGCAAGAATCTTCCTGGTCGGACCTGTCATCGTGCTGGCAAATTCCCTGCCGATTACGCCCGGCGGAACCGGGGTTGGCGAGGTCACCGGCGAGCGCCTGTTTTCGCTGCTGGGACTTTCCGGCGGGGCCGAAATGATGCTCCTGGTGCGAATCGTGTTGGTGCTGACTTCTCTGCCCGGCGGCCTGCTGTGGGCGGCGAAAAAACGGCCCCGAAAAACGCCGGACGCCGAGGGCCAATTCCGCGAACAAGACAAAGTCGACGCGCCCGCGGCCCTGTGGTAGACGCAAGTCGGCATGCTGGCGTCAATCAACGATCAATTTGGAAGGTGGTGCGACGTGGATTACTTCGAAAATCAAATCCCGCTGCTCAAACCTTGGATCGACGACGACGAGCTGCGCGAGGTCGAGGAAGTTCTCAAGTCGGGCTGGATCAGCCAGGGGCGAAAAGTCAAAAGCTTCGAAGACTCCGTGGCGGCCTTTGTCGGCGCGCCCCACGCCGTGGCGGTCAATTCGGCCACGTCCGCCATGCACCTGGGCTTTCAGGTTTCCGGACTGAAGCGGGGCGACCACGTGATCGTGCCGGCGCACACCTGCATGGCCACGGCCAACGCCATCATCCTGGCCGGCGGAATTCCCGTTTTCGCCGACATCGACTCGCGCACCTTCAACATGGAGCCCGCGCACGCCGAAGCGGTCTTGAACGATCGCGTGACCGCCATCACCGTCGTGCATCAGATCGGGCTGCCGGCCGATCTCGACGGGTTCCGCGCGCTGGCCGCCAAACACGGGCTATTCGTGGTCGAGGACGCCGCCACGGCTTTTGGGGCCAAGTATCGCGGCCGATACCTGGGCTCGTACGGAAATCCGGCCATCTACAGCTTGCACCCGCGAAAGATGATCACCACCGGCGAGGGCGGCATACTGATGCTGTTCAACGAGGACTGGGACGAACGGGCGCGCCGACTACGTTCGGCCGGAGCCAGCATCTCCGATTTGCAGCGCCACAATGCCCGCGGAACGCTCCAGCAGGACTATCCCGAGCCGGGCTACAACTACCGGCTCACCGACATCCAGGCTGCCGTTGGTATCGCCCAGCTCCGCAAAGCCGAACGCATGATCTCGATGCGGGCCGAGTTGCGCGCTACTACGACGAGGCGCTCGGCGAAATCGACGAAGTGCTGCCCCCCTACGTTCCCGACTACGCTACTCACTGCTACTCTTCCTACTGCATTACGCTTCCGCAGGGGACGGCGGATATTATTACCGACATACTTGGCCACATGGCCGAGCGGGGCGTTTCCTGCCGGCGCGGAATTCAATCGCTGTGCCTGGAACCGTACTTCCGTGACACCCACAAACATATCTCCGTTCCCAACACCGACGCGGTGGCCGAGCAAACCATGTTCCTGCCGATTTTTCCCGGCATGACGCAGCCGCAGCAAGCGCACGTGGTTTCGAGTCTCAAGGACGCCGTGGCAAAATACGTGGCAGTCTCCGGATGAACCCGCAAACGGCCTATATCTTCGGCGCGGGCGCCATGGGCCAGGTCGCGCTCGAAATCCTGCGCGCCCAGAACTGCTTTGCGGCCATCCATTTCATCGACGAGAATCCGGTTTTGCTCGGCCAGGAAATCGACGGATGCCGTATCGTGGGAGGCCTCGATTATTTGCGCGAGCAACCACAGGGCACCTACGGATTGATCACCGCGTTGGGCAACCCGAATACACGCCTGGCGGTGGTCTCCAAGGCCGTCGAGCGGGCCATCCCCTTTCTCAACGCCATTCATCCCTCGGCCGTCGTCGCCTCGACCGCCCGGTTGGGCCAGGGCACGTCGATCGGCGCGCTGTCACTGGCCGCCACGAACACGCGAATCGGCAATCACGTGATCATCAACACCTGCGCCGTCGTCGAACACGACAGCGTGCTGGAGGACATGACTACCGTTTGCCCGGGCGCCGTCGTTGGCGGCCGGGTGACCGTCGGCCAAGGAAGTTTCATCGGCTTGGGTGCCATCCTCATGCCAAGAGTCTCCATCGGCCCCGGCTCGGTCGTGGGCGCCGGATCGCTGGTGGCCCACGACGTGCCCGCCGGTGTCGTCGTCGTGGGTTCGCCGGCGCGAGCCATTTCGAAGGTTGACGATCAATTCGATTGGAAACGGTTGCTCTAGCATGACCACGGCGGACCCCATCGAGCTGAGCGTGATCCTCCCGGCCTACAACGAAGGCCGGGCCGTTTGCGACGCCGTCGAGCTTTACCTGGCGGCGCTCCCCCAGTGTTGCCCCAACTTCGAAATCGTGGTCGTGAACGACGCCTCGCGCGACGACACGCTTGCGCTCATCCAAGCCATGGCCCGGGACAATCCTCGGGTGCGCGTCCTGGACAACGAGAAGAACATGGGGCAACCGCTTTCGATGCTGCGCGGTTTCGCGCACGCACGCGGCGAAATCGTGACGCACAACGGCGTGGATCTTCCTTTCGATCCCGCCGACACCGGCAAGGCGCTGGCTCGCATGCGCCAGGGACCGGATGTGCTCGTCGTCGAGCGAGAAAGCCGCGAATCGTACGGCGCCTTCCGCAAGCTCGTTTCGTGGTGCAACATCGCCGTGATCTGGGTTTTGTTCCGCTCGCCGTTCTACGATCACAATTTCGTCCAGTTCTATCGCCGCCGCGTCGTCGATTCGATCGACGTGAAAACCCGCGGCGTCAGCAACCCTCCGGTCGAGCTGATCGTCAAGTCAATCGCGCGCGGTTTTCGCGTCGAGGGGATGTTCGCGCCGTACCATCCTCGCCGCTCGGGCAAGTCCTCGGTCACGCTCCGCAAGATCGTCCACACCGCACTTGAACTCCTCCAGATGCGGCTTATGATGTGGAGGCATGCCGAGCCCCGCGATGCTTCTCGCGGCGATGCGGTACCCAAGTGAATACGATCGATAACACGGCCGGCAGTAAACACCGTCCGCAGTGAACACGTCCGATAGCAATCGCTTTCGACAGTGCAAGGGCCGCCGTTATGACTAAACCGCAGGACGTCGAGGACGCTGCAAAACTGGGCGTCGCTGTGGTGGGTTGCGGGTATTGGGGGCCGAACTTGGTCCGCAATTTCTCGGCCTGCGATCAAACGCGCGTCGCGGCCATCTGCGACCAGGATGCGGCGCGCCTCGCCCGCGTCGCGCGCTCGTACCCCGGCGTAAAGCAGCGGCAGCGATTCGACGAAGTCCTCGCGGACAAAAGCGTCGACGCCGTCGCCATCGCCACGCCGGTCAGCACCCACGGCGAGCTGGCGATGGCGGCTCTGAATGCGGGCAAGCACGTGCTGGTCGAGAAGCCGATGGGCGCCACGGTTGCCGAGGCCGAAGCCATGCTCGCCTTGGCCCGCGAAAAAGGATTGACCCTGATGGTCGATCACGTCTTCATCTACAGCCCGCCGGTCCGCAAGATCAAACAGCTCATCGACGCCGGCGAGCTGGGCGACATCTATTACATCGACAGCGTGCGCATCAATCTCGGCCTGATTCAAAAGGACGTCAACGTCTTGTGGGATCTGGCGCCCCACGATTTGTCGATCGTCGATTACTTCCTCAGCCGGTTGCCGCGCAGCCTCGCCGCCACGGGCACGTGCCACACCGGCAGCCGTCAGGAGGACGTCGCGTACCTGAATCTCGACTTCGGCGACAATCTGATCGCGACCTTCCACGTCAACTGGCTCAGCCCCGTCAAGGTCCGCCACATCATCATCGGCGGCAGCAAGAAGAGCCTCGTCTACAATGACCTCGATCCTGTGGAGCCCGTCAAGGTCTACGACCACGGCATCGACGTGGCCACCACGCTCGAAGCCAAGCAAGGCATCATGATCAGTTATCGCACGGGCGACATTTGGTCTCCCAATTTGCCGCGCGAGGAGCCACTGCAAAACATGGTCCGCCAGTTCGTGCGCAGCATTCGCGAAAAACAAGAGCCTCCCAGCGGCGGCGAGGCCGGCCTGAGAGTGGTCCGAATCCTCGAGGCGTCGCAACGCAGCATCAAGGCCCAGGGCGGCCGAATCACGCTATGAACGGGGCCGAGGCATGAGCTTACACTAGCCCGAAGCGCAAGCGAGGGAGCAGCGGTTATTTCCCTCGCTTGCGCTTCGGGCTAGTATGAACAATTCCTCGTTTCGACTTAGCCCTTGTCCGCCGCGACTCACAACACCACCGATCCCGCACGCATGAGCGCACAGCAAAAGCCGCCGAATCCGCCGCCGGCACGATCCAACGCGCCGCCAATGTCCGCCATTTCTCCCATCGACGGCTCGGCAACCTGGCTTAGCCCTTGGAAGTTCTGGTTTCTGCTGGGTCTGATCATTGCCGTCGGCCTGGCCGCCCGCGCGTTTCACTACAACCTGGCGTCGCTCTCCGACGAGCAGCAGTACGTCACCTTCGCCCGTCACCTGACCGAGGACGTGCCCGTGCCGGCCCGACTCGGCTGGAGCACGCGCATCCTCTGGGGATGGGCCCTTAACCTGTGGGGCCAGATGCAAGGCATCTCGGTCGAGTCCGAGGCCAGTTTGATGTTCCTGCTGGCCGGTCTCGGCATCGCGTTGACGGCGCTAATCGGCAAAAGCATCTACGGCCGCGCCGCCGGTCTGATCGCCGCCGCTTTGATCGCCGTGTTTCCGATCGACGTCCGCTACGACGTCATGACTACGCCCGACAGCCTGGCCTGGACCATGCTCTTGGGCTCGGTCCTGCTGTTCCTCCGCTACCTGCAATCGGGCGGCCGCACGGCCCTCGGCGCCGCCGCATTCACCGCCGGCTTGCTGATCGGCGTCAAGGACTACTACTGCTTCATCATCTTCTGCTACATCGCCACGCTGCTCGCGCATCCACCGTTTCGCGCGGACAAATCGCAGTGGCTCATCCTCGGACTGGGCTTCATCGCGGGCCTGCTGCCGAGCTTCATTTTGCAATACCTGGCGACTGGCGATTTCCTGCGGCAGTTTCGCGCCTTCGAGGGCATGACCGAACAATACGACGCGCGCGACGCCCGCCGCGGCTTCGCCCGCACGCTATTGAGCGAGCTGGGCAGCCGCTTCAAGTATTTTAACTGGCTGCTGCTCGACAACGGTCCGCTGGGCATCGTCCTGATCCTCGGCCTGCCGTTTGTCGCTTCGCAAGCCGTCAAGCGCCTCGACTGCCGCACGGTCTTTCTCGCAATCGTCGGCTATGGCGTGTTTCTGTCGCTGTTTCCTTTGCGTCTCTCGCCGCTGGCATTCGTCGAGCAACAGCCCCGCTACGCGATGGTCGTCTTGCCGTTTTTGGCGGTCGGCGCCGGCGGCTCCCTGGCCAGCGCGATGGCGTCGCTCGGCGGCAAGAAAAACGTTTCGGCCTCCGCCGCGTTTGCATTGTTGATCGCCGGCGCGATCAGCCTCTGGCTGCCCAACTACGCACCGGCCGTGCGCGGAGCGCCGGCCAGCGTCGCCGTGCGAGCGTGCATCGAACAGGCCAAGGAGCACCACGCCGCGACGCTGATCGTTCCCTGGGCCTATCACCGCATCATTCCCACCAGCTACTACGACCGCGGCGTGAAAATTCAGATCGCCGACTTGGAACAAGAGGACATCTCGCGCGTAGACTACGGCCGCATCGACGAATACCTGAAAGCCCCCGGACCAATCGCCGTCTATGTGCCGCCGGGGATGGTTGACGATCCGACGATTGTCGAGCTGGCAAAATCGCCCGACTTCCACAAGGATCCGGTCCTCGTGCCCGGCTCGTCGCTGCATTCCTGGCTCATCGCCAACGGCAAGGGCAAGCCCGACCTGGTCGCCGGCTATGTCTATCTGCGAGACTGACGAGGCGACTCACGGGCCCAAGACCCCGCTCAAGTTACGTTGCCCGGCGGCGTACAATGGTGTGAGCTAAGGAAACCTGGCCTCCCGGGAAATGGGAAGTGAACGTGCCTGCTCGCTCGATTACGCTCCGCGGCGTCGCGGTGCATAACCTCAAAGAAATCGATCTCGACATCCCGCACCGACAATTGGTCGTGCTGTGCGGCTTGAGCGGCAGCGGCAAGACCAGCCTGGCCCTCGATACGCTGTATGCCGAAGGTCAGCGTCGCTACATCGACAGTTTTTCGGCCTACACGCGGCAGTTTCTCGAACGGCTGGAAAAGCCGGCCGCCGAACGCATCGAAGGCATTCCGCCCGCGATCGCGGTCACGCACAAAAACACAAGCCGATCGAGCCGCTCCACCGTCGGCACGACCACCGAAACCAGCGACTACTTGCGGCTGCTGTTCGCCAAGATCGGCCACGTCTTCTGCCGGCAATGTGGGCAGGAAGTCCGCCGCTATACGCCGCAATCAGCCGCCGAGGCCCTGGAACAACTGCCCCCGGGAACCCGTTACCTGATCGCGTTCGCCGCGCAGGCATCCGCGTCCAAGCAGCGGCTGCTGTGGCCTGCCTTTCAGGAAGAAGGCTTCGTCCGCGTCATCGTCGGCAATCGGCTCGTCAACCTGGCCGACGAACCCTGGTCCGAAGCCCATGAAGCCGCCGCCGGATCGGGAGTCTACGCCGTCGTCGACCGCCTCGCCGCCGGCGGCGCCAGCCCGCAGCGCCTGCGCGACTCGCTGGAAACGGCGTTCGCCAAGGGCCGCGGCCGAGCGCACGTTTTTCTTGATCCGCGCTCGACCGACGCTCCGCTGTCGACCGCCGGCACGATCCGCTTCGAGCTCGACGGGCTGTCGTGGCTGTTGTCGAGCTATAGCACCCTACTGCGCTGCGAAAACTGCGAGCTCGACTATCCGCTCAGCGAGCCACGACTCTTCAGCTTCAACAGCCCGCTGGGCGCCTGCCCCGAGTGCGAGGGCTTTGGCAACGTCATCGACGTCGACATGGACCTGGTCGTGCCGGACACGACCAAGAGTCTCAAAGAAGGCGCGGTCGCTCCGTGGAACACGCCGGCCTACGCTCACGAACTCAAGGAGCTCATGGCCCTGGCCCCCGACTACGATCTGCCGATGGACGTGCCGTATCGTGAACTCAATGACGAACAGCGGCGGCTGATCGTCGAAGGCGTGCCCGATCGCAAATTCGGCGGGCTCAACGGCTTCTTCGCCTGGCTCGAACGGCGCAAGTACAAGATGCACTTGCGCGTGTTCCTCAGCCGCTGGCGCAGCTATCGCCCCTGTCCGGCCTGCGGCGGCGCTCGTCTGCGGCCCGAGGCGCTGGCCACCCGCGTCGGCGGCAAGAACATCGCCGAGATCTCGATGCATGAAGATTCAGGACGCACTTAAGTTTATCCGCGCCCTCGACCTGCCCGCCTTGGGAGCGGCAAGTCGGCCACGTGATGCTCGACCAGGCGCAAGCCCGGTTGAAGTACCTGGTCGACGTTGGGCTCGGCTACCTGTCGCTCGACCGCACGCTGCGCACGCTCAGCGGCGGCGAAGCCCAGCGCGTTGCGCTGACCGGCGCCCTGGGCTCGAGCCTGGTCAACATGCTGTACGTGCTCGACGAGCCCTCGGTGGGCCTGCATCCGCGCGACATCGACCGCTTGATCGGCGCGATCACTTCGCTGCGCGATCGCGGCAACTCGTTGGTCGTCGTCGAACACGAAGAAGCCATGATCCGCGCCGCCGACCAGATCATCGAGATCGGCCCCGGCGCGGGCGAGCGTGGCGGCGAAGTCGTCTTTCAGGGCACGCCCGATGAAATTCTTTCCAGTCCGCGAAGCCTCACGGGCGATTTTCTCTCCGGCCGCCGCGGCGTCGCGCCCATCGACAAGCGCCGCGCGCCCAACCACGGCTGGATTCGCCTGGCCGGTGCTCGCGGCAACAACCTGAAAAACGTCACCGTCGAGTTTCCCGCTGGGCGCTGCTGTGCCTGGTCACCGGCGTGAGCGGGTCGGGCAAGAGCACGCTGGTGCAGGACACGCTCTATCCGGCCCTCTGCCGCCGCATGCGGAAAGACGCCCCCAAGCCCTACGATTGCGACGACGTGTACGGCGACGGCCAGTTGGAAGACGTGATTCTGGTCGACCAGAGCCCGATCGGCCGCTCGCCGCGCTCCAACCCCGTCACCTACATCAAGGCCTTCGACGAAATTCGCTCGGTGTTCGCCGAGACGGTCGAAGCCCGCACGCGCAATTACGACGCGGCCCACTTCAGCTTCAACGTCGACGGCGGCCGCTGCACCGCCTGCCAGGGCGACGGCTACATTGCCATCGACATGCAGTTTCTGGCCGACGTGTACATGAAATGCGCCCAGTGCGGCGGCCGCCGCTATCGCAAGGAAATCCTCGACGTCAAATACCGTGGGCGGAACATCGCCGAAGTGCTGGAAATGACCGTCCGCGAGGCGTTCACGTTCTTCCGCGGCCAGACCAAAGTGCAAGCACGGCTGAAGCGTCTGATCGACGTGGGGCTCGACTACCTGCGATTGGGCCAGCCGGCCAACACGCTCTCCGGCGGCGAGGCCCAACGGCTCAAACTGGCGGCCTACATGTCGGCCACGCGCCGCGGCCGCTCGCTGTTCATTCTCGACGAGCCCACCACCGGCCTGCACTTTCAAGACGTCGTGCAACTGCTCGATTGCTTCGAGGCCCTGCTCAACGTCGGCCATTCGCTGATCATCGTCGAACACAACCTTCAATTGATGAAGGCTGCCGACTACATCGTCGACCTGGGCCCCGGCGCCGCCGACGAAGGAGGCCGCGTCGTGGCGCAAGGCACGCCCGAGGCCATCGCTCGCGCCAAAGACTCAGTCACCGCCCGTTTCCTGGCCAAGGCCCTGGCCGACGAAGCAATCGCGGCCCGCCAGCGGCTGGTCGCGATCCAAGAGGAAGAATAACCCGAACCGTGCGCACTGCCACCACCTTTGCCGACCGGCTCGAGCTGTTCTTCGGCGAAACGTCCGACACGCTGTGCCACATCTACGCCCGGCTGCGCGGTCCCGAAGCCGCCGAAGGTTTGCAATTGACCGGCAGCCTCGTCGGCCCGTCGTGTCTGTACGCCCAAACGCTCCCCGCCCGCTTCGAGTTCACTGATCGCGGCCCGGGCGACTCGCTGTTGGCGGAAGCCGTCGTGCCCGAGCCCTGCTTCTGGACCCCCGACATGCCCCAACTCTACCAGGCCGACGTGCAACTGCGCCGCGGCGACGAAGTGCTTACCCGCGCAACGCGCCCCTTCGGCATCCGCAACCTCGGAGCCTCCCGCCGCGACTTATATTACGACAACAAGCGCTGGGTGCTGCGCGGCGTCTGTCGCGATAAACTGCCGCCGACCGATCTGGCCGCCTGGCGCGAAGCCGACACGGCCATGGTCGTGAAGAATCCCGACGACGAGTTGTGCCAACAGGCAAGCCGCGTAGGCGTGCTCATCGTGGCGCGGCTCAAACGCACCGAAACGCATGAAATCGCCAGGCTGGGCCGTTGGCCCGCAGTGGCCGTCGTCGCAATTGACGGTCGCGCAAAAATCGATGCGTCCGAACTGCCGCCCAACCTATTGATAGCTCAGGAGTTTCCTGGCTCGGTACCGCTGAGACCGATGCCTTGGGCGCAGTTGGTACTATATGATGAATGCAATCTGCCGAGTTCCTCGGTATCTCACGTCGCAACGCTGCGTCCGCTCGTGAATAGAGACGTGACTGGGCGGAGCGATAAAACGATTGATCAGATGGCCAATTTCCCAATTCCAATCATTGTCACGAAACTTCGCGGGATGCAGCGGCCATTTTCGGCGATCGCCCGCGGTCGAACAGCGTGTGATTGTCTACAAGGCCGATTGGCCGGCCGAACCGAGCTCGCCGGCTGCAACTTCGCAGGTTACATCGTTTGAATCAAAGCAGGAACATGACGAATTGCAGCCGCAACGCGGCGACCTGTTTTAGCCAGGGGCGCAGCCCCTGGTCAGAGACGCCACACGTGCGCGTTGAGCCCCAACGGGGCGATACGTGTCGCGCCCCGTTGGGGCTCTCAATTCGATTGATCGCTCACGGCGTCCAGGGGCGTTGCCCCTGGCTAATGCAGGTCGGGCCGTTGGCCCGCATGCGCGCGGGCGCTGCCTGCTGCATCTCTCGGCTACGCTGGCCCTCTACGCGACCTCGCCTGAATCCCACGACGACTCAAATCGTCGCCATCCGACAACGAACCCTCACCAACAAATTACCCAACTCGCATGCCACCTGACGAAAACATCCCGCCCGAACTGGCCCGCTATGCCCGCCAGATGCGCTATGCGCCGATCGGCGACGAGGGCCAGCGGCGATTGCTCGCCAGCCGAGTCCTCATCTGCGGCTGCGGAGCCTTGGGTTCGGTCATTGCCAACACGCTGGCGCGGGCGGGCGTCGGCATGCTGCGCGATCGTCGATCGCGACTTTCTGGAAATCAACAACCTGCAGCGGCAGGTGCTGTTCGACGAGGACGACGTCGCAGCCGGCCTGCCCAAGGCCATTGCCGCGGCGGCCAAGCTGCGAAAAATCAACTCGCAGATCACGATCGAGCCGCTGGTCACCGACGTCGATCACGCCAACATCATGGATCTGACCGAGGGCATCGACGTGATCCTCGACGGCACCGACAATTTCGAAACCCGCATGCTGCTCAACGACGTCGCCTTGAAGCGCGGGATTCCCTGGATCTACGGCGGCTGCCTGGGGGCCGAAGGGCAGACGATGACCATCCTGCCCGGCGAAACCGCCTGCCTGCGCTGCCTGATGCAACGACACGCCCCCGCCCGGCACGACTCCCACCTGCGACACGGCCGGCATCCTGGCGCCGATCGTCAACATCATCGCCTCGCTGCAGGCCAACGAGGCGATCAAAATCCTCAGCGGCAACCGCCAGGCGATCAACCGTTCGCTGTTGATCTTCGAATCCTGGGACAACCGCATCCGGCAGATCAGCCTCGACGCCCTGCGGGCCAACCAGAAATGCCCCGCGTGCGACCAGGGCGAATTCCCCTGGCTCGCCGGCCAGCGCGCCAGCCACTCGGCAATCCTCTGCGGCCGCAACGCCGTGCAGCTAAGTCCTCCGCGCGCGCGCCGGGCCCCCGGTCCTGTCCCTGCCGGATCTCGCGAAAAAGCTCGCTGGCGTCGGCCGCGTGTCGCACAACCGCCATCTGCTTCGCCTGGCCGTCGACAACTACACGCTCACCCTGTTCCCCGACGGCCGCGCCATCATCAGCGGCACCGACGACATCGCCACCGCCCGCACGCTGTTCGCGAAGTATATCGGCACGTGAACGTCGTAGTGTCTCAAGTTTCGATTTGGCCGTCCGATTGCGTCGCCAGCTCAGGGTAAGTGTTGCGAACAATCCAGCCGGCACTGAAGAACAACAAACATCCAACGATAGTTTCTGCGCCGCCCAGCGAAATCGTGGCTAACGTAACTCTCCAAAACAGCTCCGATTCGTTGTGGTAATCAAAGCCATAAAACATGGATGGCAGCCGATAAATACCCGCTGCGATTTGCCAAATCCCGACCGTTCTGATTAGTTAGTACGCCGAAAAGCTCGGACGGCTTCATGTTATTCGCTCCATGGCTTGATGCGGTGGACACGGTCATTGGACGCGAGTTATTTGAACATTCCCTCGCGCTCATGCAAGACGTCACGTGGCAATCGCCGCCGCTCGCCGCATCGTTGCCGCTTCCATGATCTGTTGCTCCGTCGCTTCGGCACGCGTGAACTCGCCGGTCTGACGCCCTTCGCACAGCACCAGAATCCGGTCGCACAGCGTGAGCAGCTCGGGCAGCTCGCTCGAGGTGACGATGATGCCCAGTCCCTGCCGGCACAGCTGATCCATCAGGCGATACAGCTCGGCCTTCGCGCCGACGTCGATGCCGCGCGTCGGATCGTCGAGCAACAGCACCTTGGGCTCGGTCAGCAGCCAGCGGCCGATGATCGCCTTCTGCTGATTGCCGCCGCTGAGGCTCGTGATCGGCCGCATCGACGCCGGATGTCTTGACCCCCAGCTCGCCGATGATCCGTTCGGCCTGCGCGATCTTCGCGCCGCCGGCTGAGCAGTCCCTGCCGCGTCGCCTCGCCGAGCGTGCACAGCGTGATGTTCTCGCCGACGGTCATCTCGGCGAACAGCCCCAGCCGCTTGCGATCCTCGGTCACCAGGGCCACGCCGGCCCGCGTGGCCTCGGCCGGATGGCGAAAAGCAACCTCGGCCGCCGTCCAGCACGATCCGGCCCGGCGGCACGTCGGCGCTGGCGCCGAACAGGCATTCGAGCAACTCGGTGCGCCCGGCGCCCATCAGGCCGGCGATGCCCAGAATTTCGCCGCGCCGCAGCGCGAACGAAACGTCCTCCAGCCGCCAGCCGCGCGCATGGCCCGGCCAGGGAAGCCACAGATGCTCGACCGCCAGCACCACCTCGCCCGGCTGGCGCGGACTCGACAGGTCGGTCTCCTCGATTTCGCGGCCGACCATCAGGTGGGTCACCTTGCGGGCGTCGGTCTCGCGGCGCGCGACCGTTTCGACCAGCCGCCCGTCGCGCAGCACGGCGATCCGATCGGCCAGGCGAAACACCTCGTCCATCTTGTGCGAGATGTAAAGCACCGTCACGCCGCGCGCCCGCAGCCGCTCGATGACGCGAAACAGCCGGGCGACTTCCGACTCGGTCAGCGCGCTGGTCGGCTCGTCCATGATCAGGATGTCGGTTTGCAGCGACAGGGCCTTGGCGATTTCGATCAGCTGCTGATCGCCGACGCGCAGCTCGCCCGCCAATTGCCGCGGATCGATCTGGCATTCGAGCTGGCGCAGCAATTCGGCCGGCGCTGCGCGTCCATCGCGTCTTGATCGAGCAGACCCCAGCGGTTGCGCAGCTCGCGGCCCAGAAAGATGTTGGCCGCGGCCGAAAGCTGCTCGACCAGGTTCAACTCCTGGTGAATGATGCTCACGCCGGCGCGCTCGGCGTCGCGCGTGTCGCGAAACCGCACGCTGCCGGCCGCGCAGCGTGATCTCGCCGTCGTAATCGGTGATCACGCCGGCCAGAATTTTCATCAGCGTGCTCTTTGCCGGCGCCGTTTTCGCCGACGATGGCCAGCAATTCGCCGGCCGCCACGTCGAGCGAAACGTCGGCCAGCGCCAGCACGCCGGGATAGCGCTTCGAGACGCCGCGAATGGAGATGACAGGCGAAGCGTTCATGGCGATTGCGAGCCCGGATCGGCATCATGTCTCACAGCTCTCTGCCGCTGCGCGAAGCCGATCATTCCCAACACGACGAGCGAAACCACGAACACGATCGACCCGACGTTTCGGCCGAGCTGGATCGTCGTCAGCACGCCGGCCAGCAGTGACAGAATGCCGATCGCCATGGCCCCCAGCACTCCGGGAAAAAACTGCTTGCCGCCGCCCCGCCGGGCCTGCCGCAATTCGTTGAACGCGACCGCCAGCACCACGAGAAACCCGACGATGATGCCCTCGTAGTCGTCGGCGCCGACTTTGACCAGCTTGGCCACCGAGTCGATCACGATTCGCAAAAACAGCACGCCCAGCATCGTGCCCGAAATGAGTCCCACGCCCCCTTGCAAGCTGCATCCGCCGACCACGGCGGCGGCGATCGCGTTGAGCTCGTATCCGACTCCTTGCACTTGCGGGCTGGCCGAACCGATTTCGGCCGTGTACAGGATGCCGGCGATCGAAGCGGTCATCGTGCCCAGGCAATAGGCCAGCCATTTCAATCGATCGGTGCGGATGCCGCTGAGCCGGGCGGCCGTTTCGTTGCCTCCCATGGCATACAGATGTCGGCCCACCACGGTGCGGCTCATCAGCACCCAGGCCAGGAAACTGAGCGACGAGAAAAATCGCCAGCGGAATCCACCAGGTCGTGCCCAATTTGCTGAACGTCCGGTCGTTCACATAGATCTCCGAGCTCTGGCCGGTTTTGACCAACAGCTTGGTGACTTCCTGAACGAAGACCTTGGCCAGGCTGCGTAGCCCGACCAGCGAAGCCAGCGTGGCCACGAACGGCGGCAGGCCGATCACCGTGATCAGCCAGGCATGCAGCGTGCCGATCAAAAAACCGGTAAACAGCGTGCCGACGATGGCCGCGATGAAGACGCCGGCCGTCACATTTTGCCGACCGGCGTCGTCGACCGGCGCGAGCCACAAAATGATCGAAGCGCAGATCGCGCCGCTGAAAGCGATCACCGAGCCGCTCGACAGGTCGATGCCGCCCGAGATGATCACGATCGCCGCGCCCAGGGCGAACACGCCCAGCAGCGAGGTCTGGCGCAAGATCTCTTGCAGATTTTGCAGCGGCTTGACGCGATAGGCGTCGCTGAATACCGTCGTCATCGTGGCCACGACGACGATTGCCGCCAACAGGCCAAGCTCGTTCGAATGCCGCCGCGCCAGTCGCCGCAGCAGGCCGGGAGAATCGCTGGCAAACGCTGGCGTCATGATCCGTCGAGGTTATGCGCCGATAACCACTTTTTGAACTCGCCCAGAGAGAGAAACTCGGTGGTCGGAGCGAACATCTCCTTGGCCAGCGGAGAGCCGCCGTCGGGATGCACCACGCGCAATCCGGTCACCAGCAAGTCGCCTTCCGGATCGGTGAACGCGTGCTTTTGCGCATCGTATGCCGGCAACATCTCGTGAATCGTGTCGTGATCGTCCTCGATCAGGGCCTTCATCAGCCGCGTGCCGCGATAGCCCATGTCGTAGGGATTCTGCACGACCATGACGTCGATGTTGCCGTCGGTCATGTGTTCGATGGCCTTGGGAGCCGCGTCGAATACGACGACGGTCGTTTTGTCGCGAATCTTGCGCTCGGTGACCACCTCGGCAATGGCATGCGCATTGTAGGCCCAGATGCCCACCAGCAAGTCCAAGTCGGGGTTGCGGTCCAGGGCATCCATCACGTTCTTGCGCGCGACGCTCTTGTCCATGTCGTCGCCCAGGTTTTCGGCCTGCTTAAATTTGTCTCCGGCCCCTTGGGCAAAACCGTCGATGCGTTCGATCGCGTTGGCGGCCCCCTTCAGCCCGACAAAGGTGGCGTACTTGCCCCCTTGCGGCCGCAGACCGGCGGCGGCCTTGCCCAGCTCCTGCCCGCCGATCACGTTGTCGGTTCCCAGATAGGCAAAGCGCGCGTCGCGGCCGGCCTGGCGGTCGACGTCGGAGTCGATCGTGATCACTTTGATTCCCGCCCGCTGGCATTCGCGCATGGCCTGGGCAATTGCCTCGTTCTTGGCATCCGTGACCGAAACGGCGACCGCCGCGATATCCGACTGATTGGCATATTGCCGCAGTCGATCGACCTGCCCCTTGGGCGTGCCGTCGTTGACGTCGCTGCACGGTTCTCAGCCCAGCGTCGGCCAGCTTGAAATCGCGCTCGGCCGCCGCCATTCCGGCCCGCATGGCATCCCAAAACGGATCGGCGCCGTTGGTCAGCAGAATGATGCGCTTGCCGCCGCCGGCGCCGCTTTTGGCGTCGCAGCCGGTCAAAGTCAAAACCGCCAGTCCCCAGCAGGTCCAAAACAGGAGGCGATTGCGCATCGACATGACCCCAAAGCACCAATTGAAAAACGTGTGCCACTGCTGGCTTGTCCAGCAGTGATTGTCAGACGATCTGCTCGGCACTGCTAGGCGAGCCGGTTACCTGCGGCCGCAAGCTACTTCGAATCGGTGGTATTCGCGGGCGCCTGGCCCCCTTGCGACGGTTTCTTGCCGCCCTCGGACGGCTTGTTGCAGCCTGCCCACGCGCCGATGGAACAAATCGCCAGCAACGCCCACAACGCGCTCGTCTTCCAATTCATTACGGCTCCCCTATTCTCTTGGGTGTCGCCCGTGAGGACGAAAGAACCGATTCTAAAACGGCCCGCGGCGCGTCGCAAGTGCCGTGGCGACACCGATCAAGGCCCATGCACGCCCTGCGCGGAACTCGTCCCAGCCGACTGATAGCATTTCTCGCGGAATTCGCTGCTCAAACGCGGCTCAACTTCAGTGGCCGCGCCAACCGATGCAATCCGTAGCCCCCCATTTCCGCGCTCCTTGCCGCTCTCGCGCCTGCCCATGGCCACGAATTCCCCACCGCAAACCCGAGCTGGCGTTCGCGCTGCGCGCGCTCGCGCCACGCCGCAGACCCCCAGCCGCATCGGCTCGTGGGAGCTGGTGCGCCTCGTCGGCGAGGGCCAACTGGCAAGCGTCTACCAGGCCCGGCCGGCCGGCAGCCGCGCCGATTCGCCGGCCGGCTACGCCCTCAAGGTGCTGCGTCCCGATTGGCAGGACGATTCGCGTGGGCTGGCCTTTTTGGCCCGCGAGTTGCAAGTCGGCCGCAAGGTCAGCAACGCGCACCTGGTGCCGATCCTGGCCGCTCAGTTGGAATCGCCCCCTTATTACCTGGCCATGCCCCTGCTCGAAGGCACCACGCTCGCCAACCGCGTGCACAGCGAAATGCCGCTCGACTTGGCCGTCGCCTTCTGGATCGGGCGGCAGACGGCCGAGGCGCTCGACGCCTTGTACCAGGCCGGTTGGATGCACTGCGACGTGAAGCCCAGCAACATTTTCGTTTCGCCCACCGGCCACGTAACGCTGTTCGACTTGGGCTTCGCCCGAGCCGCGGCCGAACGGGGCACGATCGCCGATCGGCCCGTGCTGGGCACGATGAGTTACATCGCGCCCGAGGTCCTTTACTCGGCCCAGGGGGGCGACATTCGCAGCGACGTCTATAGCTTGGGGGTTACGCTATTCGAGATGCTCACCGGGCGCCTGCCGTTCGACGCCGAAGACATCGCCGAACTGGCCGCGCAACACCGTCAGGACTTGCCCATCGATTTGCGCCGCCTGGTCCCCCACCTGCCCACCCGCGCCGCGCGCCTCGTGCACCAGATGCTGGCCAAGGAGCCGCTGCGTCGTCCCCTACCCCGCGACCTCGTCGACCGTTTCGCCGCGCTGGAAATCGAAACCTTCGCCGAACGGTACGCGGGGCAGTAGCGCCGAGCCGTTTCCTTCCGGGGTGCCACTGGCATCTTGCCAGTGCCTGTCCTTACAGACATCGGCTCTGGTTCCGCACTGGCAAGATGCCAGTGGCACCCGAGGAGACTTTTTGGCGATAACCCGCGACATGCACACTCAAAGCGACAACGGTTCGCGGCGATAGCTCAGATCGAGCAGGTCCATCGGGTGGACGACCGAGAGCTTTTCGCCGCGCGAACGTGCCTCGCGGGCGATTTGCAGCAGGCAGCCGGCGTTGGCCGTGATCACCAGCCTGCGCGCCGGTGCGCCAGAATGTTGTCGAGCTTGCGCTGGCTCAGCCGGCCAGCCATTTCCGGCTCGGTCAGGTTGTAGGTGCCGGCCGCGCCGCAGCACAGTTCGGTCTCCGGCAGTTCCTTCAGCTTCAGACCGGGAATCTTGGCCAGCAGCCGCCGCGGCGCCTCGCGAATTTTCTGCGCGTGGCCCAAGTGGCAGGCGTCGTGATAAGTGGCCGTCAGTCGGATTTCGCCCGGCGGCGCGATCAGCCCGAGCTGGTCGAGAAACTCGTTGACGTCGCGCACCTTGGCGGCAAATTTCTCGCGGGCCGCCTGCCGCGCGTCGTGCCAGTGATGGCCATAATCCTTGAGCATCGCCCCGCAGCCGGCGACGTTCACGATCACCGCGTCGACGGCGTCCAAGTCGAACGCCGCCACGTTGGTGTCGGCAAACTGCGCGGGCCGGGTCGCTGGAGCCGGCGTGAAAATGAATCGCCCCGCAGCAAGCCTGCGATTGCGGCACCACCACGTCGCAGCCGTTTTGCTGCAAGCACGCGGGCCGTGGCCCAATTCGTCGGGCGAAACATCGCGTCGCCCACGCAGCCGGTGAACAGCGCCACGCGGGCCCGCCTTGGGCCGATGGCCGGCAAGAACGCGGGCAAGGCCGGCTCCGATCTTCCCAGCGGCGGCAACATCCGCACCAACTGCCGCAGCCGCGGCGGCAGCAGGCGAAACAGGCCCAACGCCTCGGCCATGCGATCGAGCTTAAAAAACTGAGCCCAGCGTGCCGGCGCAATCGCGGCCCGCATTCGCCGCGGATAGGGGAACAACCGAAACAGGATCCAGCGGTGGAACCAGTCGGCACTTTTGCGCTCGCCGCCCGTTTGCTCCATCGCCACGCGAAACGGCTCGATCAGCTTGCCATACTGCACGCCCGAGGGACAGGCCGTCTCGCAGGCCCGGCAGTCGAGGCACAATTCCAAATGCCGCCGCACGTCGTGCGTCAGTTCCAGCCGGCCGTCGGTCACGCTCCGCATCAAATAGATGCGGCCGCGCGGGCTGTCGTTCTCGTTGCCCGTTTCGACATAGGTCGGACAGGCCGCCGTGCACAGTCCGCAATGCACGCAATCGAGAAACAGTCCGTAGTCGATGCCCGCGCCGGGATTGGGCGCGGCCGCGCTGGCGGCAGGTTTTGGCTCGGCGTCTTCGGCGGATTGTTCATCGCACGACTCATGCCACTGAAACGAATTCAGCGATTGGTCGGGACTGTCCCAATTTTCGGAGGGCACCATCCGCAGGATGGTCCGGAGAAAATGGGACTGTTCTCCTCCGCGTCGCAGTAGAAAAACCATTCAAACAAAGCGGCCCGGGTTCAGCAGGCCCTTGGGATCGAACTGAGCTTTCACTTTTCCCATCCACTCGGTGTCCGATCCGACGCCGCCCCAGACGGCTTGGCGCGTCAATCCGCCCAGGGTGCTCGACAGCACGACCGCGTGGCCGCCGGCCAACTGCGCCGCCGGCTGCAACCGCCCGACCAGTCCACGGGCGACGTCGCCGGCGTCGAACTTCGCGAACCGCGCGATCACGATGCCATTGCCGGCATGCGCTTGAATCGAAGCCTGCGGATCGATCTTGAGCACCAGTTGTACGAAGTCCACCACGCGGCTCGGAAGCACGCTGGCCTTGAGCAGCAGCGGAGCGTCGGGCGCCGCGGGAAACTCGCTCAAGTCGGTCCACAACGCCGCTCGCGTGCTCGCCGTGAATCGCGCGCGGCGCGGTGACGCCCCGCTCATTCCATTCGACCGCCAACTTTTCCAGCATCCAATCGACTTCCGCCGCGGTCCCTTCCAAGCCGACCGCCAGGCGCCCCAGCGACCCGGCCGTCAACAGTCCGAGCGCCGCGTTTTCGCGCCAATGCTCGCCCAGCTAGCAGCTCGATGGCCGACGGCGTCGTGCCCGAAGTGACCAGCGCCGCCAGCAATCGCTCGGCGCTGGCCCAATCGCGCAGGTCGCCGACCAAAAACGCGGACTGCTCGGGCAGCGGCTTGATCTTCAGCGTCACTTGCGTGATCACGCCCAGCGTGCCCAGCGAGCCGGTGAGCAGTTTGCAAAAATCGTAGCCGGCCACGTTCTTCACGACGCGCCCGCCCGCTTTGAACGCCATGCCGCGGCCGTCGACGGCGCGTAATGCCGATCACGTAATCGCGCATCGTGCCCCAGCCGTAGCGCCGCGGCCCGCTGAAGGCCGTGGCCACGACGCCGCCCACTGTCGCGGCCTGCGGATGCGGCACGTCGATCGGCAGCCACTGCCGCTCGCGTGGCCAGCGTCGCCGCGAGTTGCCCCATCGTGATGCCGGCTTCGACCGTGATCGTCATGTCGCGGGCCGGATAGTCGATCGACGCGATTCAAACCCGGCGTCAGCGACATGCCGATGCCCGGCTGCGAGGCGGCACGCCGTAATCGAGACTCGTGCCGCCGCCGATCGGATACATCGGCTGTGCCGCTGGCGTACGCATCGGCCACGACGCCGGCCAGCGCCGGCCTGGTCGGCGGGCGCAATCGTTTCGGTCAGCGGCAAACTGTCAACCACAGCACTCATCGCGACCTGCAATTCTCTGCTTCCTGTTCTTCCTTCTGCTCTACTTTCTACTGTCGCCTTACCACTCTCTAGGCGCAGCTCGCCGGCCGGGATGAGTTTGTTCCAGGCCGCATGCGCCGGCCGTGGGCAGCATCTTGGCGGGGCTCAAGCGGTTTCGCGGGTTGAACGCGTCGCGCAGCCGGGTCATCGCCGCCAGGTCGTCGTCGGTGAACAGCTTGCGCATGAAGCTGATTTTCTCGACGCCGATGCCGTGCTCGCCGGTGACGCTGCCGCCGCAGGCGATGCACTCGTCGAGAATCTCGCCGCTGGCCGCCAGCACGCGCTCGACCTGGTCCGCGTCGCGCTCGTCGAACAGCAGGATCGGATGGATGTTGCCGTCGCCGGCGTGAAACACGTTGACGATGCGCACGTCGTGCTTCGGGCCGATCTCGCGTGATGCGCCGCAGGATGTGCGGCAGCTTCGTGCGCGGCACGACGCCGTCCTGCGTGCAGTAGCTGGGGCTCAGCCGGCCGACCGCGCCGAAGGCCTGCTTGCGGCACTTCCACAGCAGCAGCCGCTCCGCCGCGATCGTGTGCCTGCCGCACCTCGCGGGCGCCGCATTGCGTGCACAGCTCGACGATCCGGTCGCGCTGCTGCGTCGAGGCCCGCTTCCAGGCCGTCGACTTCGATCAGCAGGATCGCCTCGGCGTCGAGCGGAAAGCCGAAGTGAAACGCCGCTTCGACCGCCACCAGAATGCCCTGGTCCATCATCTCCAGCGCCGCCGGAATGATGCCGGCGCCGATGATCTCGCTGATCGCGTTGGTGGCGTCGTCGACCGAGTCGAAGACGCCCAGCATCGTGCGGACGCCCTGCGGGATTGCGCGTCAGCCGCACCCAGACCTTGGTGACGATGGCCAGCGTCCCTTCGCTGCCGACGAGCGCGCCGGTCAGATCGAGCCCCGGCGAGTCTTCGGCCGGCCCGCCGAACTGCGACGATCGAGCCGTCGGCCAGCACGGCCTCGACGCCCAGCACGTGATTCACCGTGACGCCGTACTTGAGCGTGTGCGGTCCGCCGGAGTTGGTGGCCACGTTGCCGCCGATCGTGCAGGCCCCCTGGCTCGACGGATCGGGGGCGTAGTGATAGCCGGTCCCCTTGAGCGCGTTGGTCAGCCACACGTTGACCACGCCCGGCTCGACCACGGCGTAGCGATCGCGGAGGTTGATCTCGAGGATCTGCTTCATCCGCGTCAGCACGATCATCACGCCGCCGCCGACCGGCAGGCAGCCGCCGGCCAGGCTCGTGCCCGCCCCGCGCGGCAGAAACGGCACGTCGTGCGCGTTGCAAACCTTGACGATCGCCGCCACGTCCTCGGTCGTCCGCGGAAAGACGACCACGTCCGGGCAGTTCTTCTCGATCACGAAGCCGTCGCACTCGTAAACCACCAGGTCCGAATGCGCAGCCAGCACCCCGTCGCTGCCCACAATCCGGCGCAGCTCATCGGCAACGGGAAGTAAAGGAAAGGCAATCACCAGGGAGCAATCTCAACAACGGAATGCGGCGGGACACGGAGGAATTCCAAATTATATCGTGTTGGCCGCTCGGATGGCAGCCAATGCCGATTAAGTGCGGTAAAACTGCGAAGGTGGCGTGAGAACTTGCGGTTCCCGATGAGGATTTGAGCTTCGTTGACCGCGCGCGATCATTCGCCTAGAGTGCCAGTTGGACGGTGCGGGTCTTTCGTATTGTGTCGTAGGTCGAAACCGATGCCGATGGATGCCTCCATTGTCAAATCACGACCTCGGGGTGTGGGAATCGATACGTATCCCACGCATACAAACATCATTCTCCCGAGATTTGAAGGCCGACGGCTTGCGCGCATCATGGCGGTGCCGCTGCTCATGGGCGTAACCGTTGTGGCCATGATCGTTGCCGGGACGTTCATTCCGCTCGAAAACGGCGGCTGGGAAGAAGTCGCCGTGTTGACTGCGTGGATGCTGTTGATGTCCTGTTTCGCGGTTTTGATCGCTTGGATGCTCGTCAGGTTTGGCCTGGCCAACAGGAAAGTCACCGTTCACGTCGACCTTGAAGTGCTTTCGGTCGCTTGCGAGGGCACTCTCGGGCGCCGCGAGTATCATTTCCTGCGGCGCGACATCACGTCCGTCTGTGCCGATACGAGTGCGCTCTCCATCTTCGTGCGTCGTGCGCGAAACACCTCTTGTGGCAGCGCGAGGCGAGCGAACGCTATTGGCTCGCGCAGGCGCTATCAGTGCTACTTGAGGTTCCCCTACAAGTACCCAAGCGAGACATGGAGACCGAAGTTCGAGCCATCCTTTTCACCAACGGCGCGAAGTTTCGCCCGCCAAGCCCTGAGCCCGACTTCGTCATCGATCCGTGTGAAATGAGAGCCTACCTGAAGATTTGCGAGCAGGGCGGCGCAGTTCGATTCTTCGATCCGTACCGGCGCAAGCTCACTTTCCATCGCTTCTTCGGTTTGAGGCCCAGCGAATGGCTCACGTGGCTTCGTTCGGCTTCGTGGTTATCGTCCGAAGTGCTGCCGCAAGACGTAGAATGGATCGAGGAGAACGACCAGAATTGTCTTCGAATATCGTTCGCCGAACCCGAGCATGCCGTCACCATGACTCTATGGCACTCGGACATTGGCGAGCTGACCGGACTTTGCGACGTGCTGCGCGGACCCAGCCGCTGAGTTGGGTAACAACCGCGCTCCCGAGGTTTGCGCGGCAAGTGGGCTACTTTTTCAGAGCCCGCCCCAGGCGCTTCTCGACGCTGGCCACCTTGCCGGCCAGCGCCTCGGCGTGGCCTTTGCGGTAGTCGAGCTTGGCGGTGACCGAAATGCGATCGCAATCGACGGCCAGCGCCTCGACGCACTTCTTGAGCAGATCGAGCAGCGGGCCGACGTCCCCCTCGACTTCCGTGCCCATCGCATGCAGCCGATAGTCGAGCCCGCTGCGGTCGACGACGTCGACGCACCGCGCCACATATTGGCTCACGCTTTCGCCGGCGCCCAACGGCGTAATGCTGAAGTCGAGTAGCGCCATCCGGCCATGCTCCGTGCGTTTTCCCAAGCCCCGACAGGGGCGACATGCAATAGCCTGGGGTGGCAACCCCAGGAATTCCGTCGTCAAGATTATCGCAAGCCCCGGAGGGGCGACACCGTCGTCAGATCCAAAAACGTATCGCTCCTCCGGGGCTTCGTCGTGCTCTGGGAATCCAAAACCTGGGGTTTCCACCCCAGGCTATTACATGTCGCCGCGAGCGCGGCTCACAATCCGTCCTTCGCCCTACTTCATCGTCAGCCACGCCACCATGCACTTGGTCACCTTCTCCGCCGCGTCCTGCTGCACGAAATGATTCGCCCCGGGGATCGTGACCAGCGTCAGGTCGTTTTCCAGCCACAGCCAGGTGTCGTTCAGCGCACCGGGCAACAGCGCCGTGTCCTTCAATCCGTGGAACATCAACACCGGACATTTCACCGGCGGAAGCTTTTTCGCTTCATCCGAACTATCCGTGTACGGCTCGCGCGGATAGTTGGCTTTGTAGTAATTGAGCATGCCTTCCATGCTCGAGAGCTTGAACGCTTCGATATATTTCTTGCGGGCGTCCGCGTCCCTCACCCAAAACACCAGCATCTCGGGCGTGACCTTCGACGCCGCGTCGTCCTTCTGAAAGTCGCGGGCGTACTGCGAATTCTTCTGCTGCTGCGGATTGTTGGCCAGCTCCCGTTGCAGCCCCTTGGGATGCGGCAAGTTGAGGATCACCAGCCGATCGGTCTTGTCGGGAAACGTCATGGCATAGGTCCAAGCCACCATGCCGCCCCAATCGTGACCCACGATCACGGCCTTGTCCTGCTTGAAATGCCGCACCACCGCATCGACGTCGCCCACCAGCTTGTTCATCTTGTAATTTTCGACGCCGGCCGGCTGATCGCTTTTGTTGTAGCCGCGCATATCGATGGCCACGACCTGGAAATGCTTCGACAACTCCGGCATCTGCTTGCGCCAGGTGTACCAGAAGTCGGGAAACCCATGAATCATCACCACCAGCGGCCCCTTGCCCGCGGTGACGTAATGAATCTTAACCCCGTCCGAATCGGCGAACCCCTCCTCGCCCAGCTCCTCAGCAGCGGAAGTGCGCAGGGCGGAGGCGAACAGCAACAACACCGTCAGTCCCAGCAGTTTCAACATCACGGGAGCGCTCCTCCAGTTAGCGGTCAATTCACAAACTAGCCGAACGCGCACGCACGCGGCGGCGGCAAATCAAGCTACCCGGTGCGCCAGCGCAACGCAAGTTTTCACCGGCTGCCGGGGCCTTGGCGTGAGGCCGTTTCGCCCCCAGGAGAACTGCAAAGTCTTGTAGCCGGGGTCTGTGACCCCGCACGCCCAGACATAACTCCCGGCCTCGAAGAGGCCGGCTACAGCACGCGGCTCCACAAATAATGACTTTGCAGTTCTCCTGGTTTCGCCCCGCCACGCCTTGAGGTCGCCAGCATCACCGGCTATAAGGCTCGCATGGCGAAATGGTTTCACGATCAGCGCGTTTTCTGGCGGCAGTTTCGCGAGCACTTTCATACCACCGGGTCGGTCTTGCCCAGCGGCCGCTTTTTGGGACGCGCGCTGGCGCGCTATGTCGGCGGCCAGCCCCATGTCTGCCGAGTGCTCGAAGTCGGACCCGGCACCGGGGCGGTCACCTCGCACATCGTGCGGCGGCTCGGGCCGCAGGACGAATTCGACCTGGTTGAACTGAACGCCCAGTTCGTCGACCGGCTGCGCGAGCGGTTCGCCTCCGAGGCGGCCTTCCAGCGCGTCGCCCCGCGGGCCAACGTGGTCCATCGGCCGGTCGAGGAATTGCCGCAGGATCGCCCCTACGACCTGATTATCTCGGGCCTGCCCTTGAACAACTTCGCGGTGGCCGACGTCGAGCGGATCCTGGACGTGCTCACCCGGCTGCTGCGGCCCGGCGGCACGCTGTCTTTTTTCGAATACATCGCGATCCGCCCGGCCCGATCGCTGGTGAGCGGTCCGGCCGAGCGAGCACGGCTGCGCGGCATTGGCGAGGCGCTCGACAAGATCCTCAAGCCGCACGAAATCCGCCGCGATTGGATCTGGCCCAACATCCCGCCCGCCTGGGTCCATCACGTCCGCCTGCCCGGCCCGCCCGGCGGCTAGGCGCGACGCGACAATCGTTATCCGAGTGCAGGCGAATCGCGGTTCTGACTGGGTGGCCCAGACAACTTGTTGTCTGGGTCCCGAAGGGGCAAGAGGCCCGCGCGAGCCGAAAGTGTCTCCCCCCAAAACGCCTCTTATTGCTTCGCAAGACCGAAAACAAGTTGTCTGCTACCCCGGGGACCAAGCCACCCCCGCCCCCGGCCATCCGTTATTGCCGGTTGCGCAAAGCGTACCTATACTAGAATTTGATTAGGATGGGCGTTTTTCAGCCCGCATTTCGGAATCGCTCTCGAGGAGGCCGATCGATGCAACTTCGCCGCAGGCTTTATGTTTCGTTCGTGCTGCTGGTGGTCATCGCGGCCGGAGCCGCCCGGGCGCGCTCGGACGAGGCGAAGAAGCCGGCCGAGGACGACTACGAGCTGTACCAGATCTTCGCCGACACGCTCGACCAGGTCGAACGCAACTACGTCAAGGACGTCAGCCGCCGCGAGTTGATGGAAGCGGCCATCCACGGCGTGCTTGAGCAAGCTCGATCCGTACTCCAACTACATCAGCCCCGAAGACATCAGCCGCTTCAAGAGCAGCGTCGAAAGCCAGTTCGGCGGCATCGGCATTCAGATCGGCATGCGAGGAACGGCCAGTCTCAAGATCATCAGCCCCCTGATCGGCACGCCCGCCTATCGCGCCGGGCCTGGAAGCCGGCGACTCGATCCTGGAAATCGACGGCAAGAGCACCGACGGCATTCATCATCGACGAGGCGGTCAAGCAGCTCAAGGGGGACGCCGGCACCAAGGTCACCCTCACCGTCCAGCACGCCGGCTCGACCAACAAGGAAACCATGACGATCACCCGCGAATGGGTGCACGTCGAAACCGTCCTGGGCGATCGTCGCAAGAACGACGACGCCTGGGACTTCATGCTCGATCACGACAAGCACATCGGCTACATCCGCATCTCGGCCTTCAGCCGCGACACGGCCCAGGACTTGAAGAAGGCCCTGGTCGAACTGCAGAAAGACGGCCTGAAGGGGCTGATCCTCGACCTGCGGTTCAATCCCGGCGGCCTGCTGAACTCGGCCATCGAGGTCAGCGACCTGTTCGTCTCCAGCGGCCGCATCGTCAGCACCAAGGGCCGCAACACGCCCGAGCGCGTCTGGGAAGCGCAAAAGGACGGCACGTTCGAGGGCTTTCCGATGGTCGTGCTGGTGAACCACTATCAGCGCCAGCGCCAGCGAAATCGTCTCCGCCTGCCTGCAGGACCACAAGCGGGCCGTGGTCATCGGCGAGCGCACCTGGGGCAAGGGCAGCGTGCAGAACGTCATCGAGCTGGAAGGGGGCAAAAGCGCCCTGAAGCTGACCACCGCCAGCTACCACCGCCCCAGCGGCAAGAACATCCATCGCTTTCCCGACGCCAAGGAAAGCGACGAGTGGGGCGTCATGCCCGACGCGGGCTTCGAGCTCAAGCTGAACCTCAACCAGACCGAGCGGCTGATCCACTATCGCCACGATCGCGACATCCTGCTGGGCAAACACGCCAAGGCCGCAGCCAGCAAGGAGCAAGCTTCGACCGCTCCCGGCGTTGAACCGGCCAAACCCGACGCACCGAAACCCGAGGCCGCTAAACCCGACGCACCCAAGCCGGACGACCCGAAGCCGGACTCGCCCAAACCCGACGCACCGAAGCCTGACGAGCCCAAGGTTACGCCGCCGGCCGAGGGCGAAGCCAAGGTGGCCAAGACCGCCTTCGTCGACGTGCAATTGCAGAAGGCCATCGACTATCTGACCCAAGAGCTCGCCCGCGCCCAATAGTGCAGTGGCCTTGGGTCTTACCGGACGCCCGATATTTCTTGGGTGGCCCAGACAACTTTGTTGTCTGGGTCCCGCAGGGACAAGAGGGACGGGCGAAGTGCGACAACAGCGCCCTCACTGAATTCCCCTCACCCCGGCCCTCGCCAGCTCGACAGAGCTCGCCGCGGGCCGGCGGGAGAGGGGGGCTTTCCGCGCACGTCCGCTTGCCAAGAAACGTGCATGAAGAAGCTCCTGATCCTCGAGAGCACGTGCGACGAAACGGCGGCGGCGGTCGTGACCGACCAGCTCGAGGTCCTCTCGTCGGTCGTCGCCTCGCAAGAGCATCTGCACCAGCGATTCGGCGGCGTGGTGCCGGAGATCGCATCGCGGGCGCACGTCGAGCGGATCCTGCCGGTCATCGACGAGGCGCTGCGCCGGGCCGGCATCGGATTCGATCAGCTCGACGCGGTCGCGGTCGCCAACACGCCGGGGCTGGCCGGTTCGCTGCTGGTCGGCCTGGCGGCCGCCAAGGCCCTGTGCCTGGCCCGAGGCTTGCCGCTGGTGGCCGTCAATCATCTGCAAGCCCACATCTACGCCTGCCGCCTGGCCGCCGGACGCGACGTCTTTCCGTGCCTGGGCCTGATCGTCAGCGGCGGCCACACCAGCCTGTATCGCTGCACAACGCCGCTGGAATTCGAACTGTTGGGAGGCACGATCGACGACGCGGCCGGCGAGGCGTTCGACAAGGTCGCCAGCCTGCTGGGCCTGCCGTTTCCGGGCGGCCCGGCGATCGAACGGGCGGCCCGAGGGGGCAATCCGCGGGCCTTCGCCCTGCCCCGCCCGCTGGTCGACTCGCGACCGGCTCGAATTCAGCTTCAGCGGGCTGAAGACGGCCGTGCGGTACCGCATCATGCCGCCGGGACCTATGCCGCTGGAAACGGCCAATGGCACCCAGGCCCTGGACGAGCGTCTGGTGGCCGATCTGGCGGCCAGCTTTCAGGAAGCCGTGGTCGACTGCCTGGTGGCCAAGACGCTCTTGGCGCTGGAGCGGACGGAACTGCGGGTGCTGTGCGTCGGCGGCGGCGTGGCAGCCAACGGCCGGTTGCGCGAGCGGTTGAACGAGCTCGCCGGGCGGCTTGCCATCGAGTTGCACATTCCGCCGCTCGCGCTGTGCACCGACAACGCGGTGATGGGAGCCATCGCGGTCGAGCGGCTCAAAGCCGGTTTGGTGGAACAGCTCGACCTCGACGTATTCCCCGGCCTGGTGCGTTCAGCCGGCTCGCCATAGCGGGCCTCGCCAGGTTCATGGCAACGCGACGCGCCGCTGAAGCAAGGACGCGGTTCACCGGACTAGAACGCCCCGCCGCCGGGATTCGATCCGAGCGAGCCGCCGCTTCCCGCGGTACTGCCCGCGCTTCCGGTCTGCAGATTGAACGTGGTGACCGAGCCGATGCCGGTGAAGAACGGCGTCGGTGAGATCCGCACATAGCGGCGGTCGGCCGACACCACGCCCGTCACCGACAAGGTCGTGCCGGCGGGCAACGTGATGATGATCGGCATGTAACCCACGGCTTGCTGAATGAACGGAACGCCGAATGCCCCCTGCCGTGACGCGGCCAGGCTGGCGGTGCTGGAGTTCGAGTTGGCCAGCGAATTGACTTGCTGGGCCAGAATTGCCTGGTTGACGCCCAATTGGCCGGCCGCGGCGTTGGCCAACTGATGATCGGCCACGGCTTCCTTGCGGCGACCGTCTTGCAGGTCGAACACCACCGCCTGATCCTGGTCTCCCAAGGGGATTTGCTTGCTGACGTGCTTTTCGTCCTTGCTGCCATAGTGGGAATAGACGTCGACGGTCACTTTACCGGCGGTGA
Organism: uncultured Planctomycetia bacterium; assembly: GCA_963801675.1. GTDB lineage: Bacteria > Planctomycetota > Planctomycetia > Pirellulales > PALSA-1355 > PALSA-1355. The sequence goes on along the minus strand of CAWDFN010000001.1, from coordinate 2,505,538 downwards.
CTTTGCCCCACACGCGGCGAATCAACAGACGATAGGTGCCGTTGAACGCTTCGGGGCAGACGTAAGTTTCGCTGATGCCCGCCGCGGCAGCCGCTCCGGAGGTCGCGCAGCGTCGCGCGAAGCGGCGTCGCCCAGCAAGACGCCGCCGCCGCTGGTGCGCGGATTGCGGAACGAACAGACCGTTCCGGAAGGCTCTTCGACCATGATGTCGACGTCGGCGTCGCCGGTCCAAGTCACTTTGACGTGCACGTCGCGCACTTTGGCCTGATCGAGCTGCGGCTTGAAATTCAGCCGCCTCGCTCGTGCGGTTTTCAGCCTTCAATCGTTCCAGGGCGGCGGCAGCGGCGCGCTTTGCGCTTTGCACGATTTCGTTCTTGTCGCGCGGCCAGGCCTGCTTCAGAATCCCCAGGCTCGACCACTTAATGCCGTCAAGGTCGTTGACGCGCTGCGCCAGCTGCAAGCCGTACAAGTACGGCTCGGGACGCAACGGCTCGAGAATCGACACCTGATGGAAAACTTTCAGCGCCCGGCTTTCCAAACCGATGCGGCCCATGTACTGGGCCACGTACATCAAATCCTCGGCGCTCTCGCCGAAATCAATGGCCGACATCAGAGCGCGTTCGATTTGTGACTTCGAGCTGCCCTCGGCCTGCATCGCCAACGACATCGCCTCGTACATCCAAGCCTGCTGCGCGCCGTTGCGCAAGGCCGCGTTGATCATGGCGATCGCCCGCGCATATTGACGCTCGTGCATCAGTTGACGCGCGGTCTCGCGCACCTGGTCAGGGTGGACGTCGGGATGCGACGCGAAGTAATCATTCCAGGCCACCTCCGGATCAGTCCCCTCGGCGATCGGCAATTCGATCGGAGTCGCCTTGGGGCTCGGCTTGCCGGGCGCCGCGGCGCTCGCGGGGACCTGAGGAGCCGATTGGACGGGCGCCACCGTTTTTGCCGGCGCGGCCTTCGCTGCCGCGGTGGGCGCCGTGGGTTGCTTGGAAAGGGATTTGGGAGCCGTCGCCGCGGGCGTCGACGAGCCCTTCTTCAATTTGAGGTCGTCGGCCAGGGCCACGGTTTGAATGGTCGGCTTGGCACCAACGGCGTCGGGCACGCTGAACATTCCACCTCCCATGCCGCCGCCGCCCATCATTCCACCACCCATGCCGCCGCCGCCCATGCCACCCATCATTCCGCCGCCCATGCCGCCACCCATACCGCCGCCCATGCCGCCGCCCATGCCACCCATCATTCCGCCCATGCCGCCACCCATGCCACCCATGCCGCCTCTCATGGACTGAATGGGAATCACCAGGTCGGCCACCGGATAGGCTTTGATCACCATCTTGCTGGCCGCCTTGTCGACGGTCGTGATCATCAGCACTTCGTCCTCGATGAGGTACGTCAGCGGTCGCAGGTCGCCCAACAACAAACGCAGCGCCGAGCGCAGCGAGATGCCCTTGAGCGTGCGGGTCACCGGCGTGTCCGAACCGACGCCCGCTTCGTCGAGGGCCGTCTTTTCGAGCTGAATTTCGATGTTGTGCAAATCCTTGAGATAGTCGATGGCATCTTGCAGCGGCGTGTCGACGAATTCCATCGTGGTCGGCTCATCGAGTTCCTTCGTGATCTTGGCTTCGGCCGGCCCGACTTTCTTCAAGTCGGTGTGCGTGTACTTCTTGCGGCGCAGGGTCAGTTCTTCCCAGCTCGCGGCGTCGGGATAGATCACCGGCTGATCGTCGGAGAACGGCACCATCGCGGTTTCCACCGAGGCCAACGTGTCCACCACGGCCTTTTGACGCGCGTTGCGCAGCATCAAGTTCGAAATTCGTGCGCCGGTTTCGTGGGCCACCAGCGCGGCCGCGGTGCCGATGGGCGTTTCCGGGGCGAGTTCGGCCACTTCGTTCGATCCGATGGCGTCGGCCGCTGTGTAGCGTCCTTCCTGCATCAACGAATCGAAGCGGTCCATCAACTGCTTTAGTTTTTCCTGCTTGCGGGCAAGGCCATCGGCGATTTTCAGCCGATCGAGCGCGCCGGCCCTGGCCTCCTGCACTTGGCGATCGATGACGTCTTTGGTCGCGCCGCGGCGATTGGCTTCGCGCAAGGCGGCTTCCAGTTTGCCGCGCAGCTGAGCCCGCACTTCGGCTTGCAACTCCGGCGACTGAACCACGCGTTCCATCATCAGCTTCAATCCCTGTTCCACGGCCGCCGGATCGCTGCCCATCCGAGCGTTGCCTTCGCGTAGCTCGTTTTCGACCTCGGTGCGAATCAGCGAAGTGATCAGTCGTCGCTGCTGATCGACTTCGGCCAGCAGGCGTCCTTCGCCGTCGTTGACGTCCGGCGCTGCGGGCTCGGCGGTTTCAACCGGGTCGGCGGTCGCCGGCTTGCGGTACTTGATCGCGCCGGCTTTGCGCGGCGGCGCTGCCTGCTCGTGGGTGGTTCGTTTGACTTCGATTTTTTCGTCGCCCGCCGCGGTGGCCGCGCCCTCGCGGACCTTGGCCAATTGCTTCTTCACGGCCCGGGCGGTCGGATCGTTCGGATCGCGCCGCAGGGCCTCGTCGGCCAATCTCTCGGCCGTGTCCAGATTGCCGGTCGTGACGGCTTGCCCGCCCAATTTGGCCAAGGCTTCCACGCCCGCGTCCATAATGCGGCGAATCTCTTTCAGTCCCGGCGTGCCCACGGTGATCAGGCTCAATCCGCCGTCCTCGTGGGCCGCGTCGACCAGCGTGGGAAGGAACGCAAAGTCGGCGTTCGATTCGCCGGCCGCGATCGTCCAGGCGAACGACTGCGCCTTGCCGCCGACCGTGGCCGTCATGGCGATTTTCTGTTCGCCCGTCAGTTTGCCCTTGCCCAGCACGATCGTGTCGCGATCACTTCGCAACGGTGGAGTGCGCAGCGGATAGACCTCGGCGAACTGCTCGGGCCAGGTGACGGTCTTGGGCCAGGCCACCGTCCCGCGCGTCGCCGACGCCAGATACGCGCCGACTTGCTTCGGATCGAGGCTCTCGCTGTCTACCGCCAGCATGCCGCCGGTCTGATTGGCCAAGGAAGCCAACAATTGACTGTCGACGCGAGGTCCGACCGCGTAGCTGCTGATCGAAATCTGCGCATCGACCAGCGAGTTGACCAGCTTGCGATAGTCGTTTGGCTCGATGAAATTGGCCGAGCTCATCCCATCGCCGATATAGATCAAGACCTTCGCGGCGGCCGACTTTTTGCCGTAGGCCGCGGCGACGGTGCCCAGCGCCAAATGCATGTCGGTCGCGCCCAGCGGAGCCCGCTGCCGTAGCGCCGCCAGCCCCTTGTTCATTGCATCGCCCTGCGGGGCCACGAAGCCGCTCGTCATCGGCACGGCTTCCAGGTCGACCGCCATCAGGTTCACCCGGTCGGCCCGTGGCAATTCGGCCAACAGCGCCGTCAGCGTGGCCAATCCCTTGTAGCGAATCACGCTGGCCTGGCTGGCCGACGTGTCGAACAAGATCACCACGTCGCGGCTGCCCCCCGGCGGCAGCGTCGCGCTGGGCACCAGGCTGAGCGCGAAATAGCCCGCGCCGTCGGGGGCCACGTACGCGTCTAACCGCGGCTCCGAACGGACGGCCTCTTGGGCCTTGACGGCAACCGTCAACGGCGCCATCAACAGCAGCAGCGACAACAGGGCACATCGACCGTCGGGCTTAGACATCGATACGTTCTCCACTCGAAAGAGTGACAGCGGCTTGCGTGCCATCGTGTTCCGTTGCGATGGCCGAGCGCGCGTTTTGACTTGCGCAATGCAGGGACCTGCGAATGGGGCGCAAAAGCCGACCCCGATCACAGCGCCTATTCTATTCAGTCAACAGGATTTACGCCACAAAAATCGGCGAAAATGGACCGCTTTCACGGAATGTACCAGAGGTCCGGTTTGTAGGCCATCCCGACGGTTGCCCCCCCGGCCGCCAGCGGCGGTGCTCGCGAAGCCGCCCATCGGGGCCGCGGAAAGCCGCCTGCCCGCAACCCCCTTCCATTCGAAGCCCTATCTGCTGCCGTGCCGAACAACGCCCGTGGGCCAGCGGCCGCGGCCCGCCGACCCGTTCAGCCCCAGCACCGGGCGACCTCTGGTGGCAACTCTGCTAGCCACGCCACCCACGGATCGCTTATCTTTCTGAAAGGCGTTTGCTCGGATAATCGGAGCCCTCTCATTTTGGAATCGCTCACACACCGCTCCGTCCCATGAAGAAATACCTAATCGTGTGCCTCGGTTCGGCCCTGGCCACGGCGGCACTGATCGAAGTCTGGAATTCGGCTCCTCACGGCAAGCCCGCGGCGGCGCAAGAGCCGCGCGCCGACGTTCCCGTGCGTCCCGCGGCACCGGCCGCCCACGTGGTGCGAACCCCGGCCGTGCCGCCCCCGCCCGCCGTCGACAACAGCCTCACGCCCGAGGAACTCGTCAACATCACGGTCTACGAAAACGTCAACCGCAGCGTCGTGAACATCAATACCAAAACGGTTCGCAACGACGCGTTTTTCTTCTTCGACGTCGAAGTCCCCTCCGAGGGCGCCGGCTCGGGCTCGGTGCTCGACACGCGCGGGCATATCCTGACGAACTTTCACGTCATCGACGGTGCCAAGGAGATTCAAGTCACCCTCTTCGACGGCAAGAATTACGAAGGCCGCCTGGTGGGCAAGGACGCATCCAGCGACGTCGCCGTGATCAAAGTCGAAGCGCCCCCCGAATCGCTACTGCCGGTCACCTTTGGCGATTCCACGCGCTTGCGCGTCGGGCAACGCGTGTTCGCTATCGGTAATCCGTTCGGGCTGGAGCGAACGCTGACGACCGGCATCATTTCGAGCCTTAACCGCACGCTGCCGGCCCGCAATCACCGCACGATCAAGTCGATCATTCAAATCGATGCGGCCATCAATCCCGGCAACTCGGGCGGACCGCTGTTGGACAGCCACGGCCGGCTGATCGGCATGAACACCGCCATCGCCAGCTCCACCGGCCAGAGCGCCGGCGTGGGCTTTGCCATTCCGGTGGCCAACATTGCCCGCGTGGTGCCACAACTGATCGAACGCGGCCGCGTCATCCGCCCCGACGCCGGCATCACCCGGGTGTTGCAAACCGAACACGGCCTGTTGATCGCCACGATGGCCCCCGGCGGTCCGGCCGAGCAAGCCGGCTTGCGCGGATTTCGCATCGTCAAGCAGCGCCGCAAGCAGGGGCCGTTTTCGTACGACACGCAATCGATCGATCGCAATGCCGCCGACTTGGTCGTCGCGGTCGACGGCGAAAAGGTCGTCACCGCCGAAGACTTCCTCTCGCTGATCGAGGCCCGGCAACCCCGCCAGGAAATCGTGATCACCGTGATTCGCGGCGGCCGCGAGGTCAAAGTGCCGCTGCGACTGTCGGCCGGCGAATCGTGAGCGCGCTGGTACGGACCATTGAGATATTCTGTAGCCGGGGTCTGCGACCCCGGCAGTGCGCAAAAACCCCGGCCTCGAAGAAGCCGGCACCAATTTTTCAACGGCCGGTTATCGCCCCAGCGTCACGCGCGCGATACCATAGACGCCGACGAACACCACGATGGTGATGAGCACTACGCCAAAGAATGCTTGAACCATGATTGCCTAGCCATCGAAAACTGATTGAGGATCCGTCAACTTCGCCTGCGAGAACCGCTGGGGACTGTCCCAATTTTGCGGAGTCTGCGGAGCAGGGCACCGTGGGTCACGCGCCCGCGCGACCCATGGTCGGGACTGTCCCCTTCTCCCCGGCGGTTCTCGCACAGGTTGTTAGCTCGATTTCAACGACAACCGGCCGCCCTGTCAACGTGGATCATGTGCGCCGCGGCCATTGAACTTCCACAGGAAACCTCCACCATGACCGCTCCCCGCCACACGCAACCGATGCTGCCCGCCGGCACGTTTCAGGACCGCACGATCGTCATCACCGGCGGCGGCACGGGCCTGGGCCGATCCATGGGCCAATACCTGCTCACCTTGGGCGCCAACCTGGCGATTTGCGGCAGACGAGTGGAAGTCGTCGAGCAGGCGGCGGCCGAAATGGCCAAAGCGACCGGCGGCCAGCTGTTGGCATTGCGGTGCGACGTCCGACAAAGCGACCAGGTCGAGGCGATGTTCGCCGCGGTTCACGAGCGGTTCGGACAAATTCACGCCCTGGTCAACAACGCCGCCGGCAATTTCGTCTGCCCCACCGAGCGGCTCTCGTACAACGCCTTCAACTCGGTCGTCGACATCGTGCTTAAGGGAACCTACAACTGCACGCTGGCCATCGGCAAGCGCTGGATCGCCGATCGCACGCCCGGCGCCATCCTGAACATCAGCACCACCTACGCCTGGACCGGGTCGGGCTACGTCGTTCCCTCGGCGGTGGCCAAGGCCGGCGCGCTGGTCATGGTCCGCTCATTGGCCAGCGAGTGGGGCAAATACGGCATTCGCCTAAACGCCATCGCCCCCGGCTCGTTCCCCACCGAAGGCGCCTGGTCGCGTCTCCGCCCGCCCGAGCTGGGCGACGCCGACAACAAACAACGCATCCCGCTAGGCCGCTACGGCGAGCACCAGGAACTGGCCAACCTGGCCGCCTATCTCCTCTCCGACTTCTCCGCCTACATCACCGGCGCCTGCGTCACCATCGACGGCGGCTCCTGGCTGCAAGGCGCCGGCATGTTCAACGACCTCGAGCGCGTCGGCGCCGACCAATGGGACACCCTGCAAGCCGCCATCAAGGCGCGGAGGAGTTGAAGAAGGGTTCAGGGTCCCGGGTTCGGAGTTCAGTGAACACGAGCAGCATTCCGCCGCGCACGCGAGCGATCTTCGTCCGCTCCTGGTTCTTCCGTCCCTGGACCCCGAACCCTGACCCCTGAACCCTATTTGCAATTCTCGGGGGGTGGCCGGAAACTTGTGTTGAAAGTGAGTCGCGACTTTTGGTAATACTGCATCCAGCTGAGACGGACTGTCACTTCAGATCTGTGCCAATGGACGGAAGGCCTGCTTTGTTCTTGGGCCGCCCCCGTCAAAGTCCCGTGCTTGTGGCGGGGCTGCGCAGTGGTATTTGACTGCCTCGAAGCGCGCGGACGCGATCTGCGTGCCGGAGGCTCGCGAGCCGTTTTGGGAATGTCCGTGTGGCCACGGCGTTGAACCCAGGGATGCGGTCGGCATCTTGGACTGGGCAGTGCAACGTCTCCGTGGGAAGCTCCGGTACCGACCCGCTGCAATGCTGCTTCCTCCGCCGAAGCATTTTTTGCAGTACAAGAACAGCCTCGGCCTCCGCGAGGAAGCAGCGGCGCACGAAACAGAGTTAAAGTCGCACGCGCGATTCAACGTCGCGCTGCGCGCCGGGCTTTTTCGCCCTGGCTGACGGGAAAAAAGAAAAAGATTTTTAGCCACAGAGTTCACAGAGAACACAGAGACGAAGAAGGAGAGAGGGTTACGAGGAGGGAGATCGTTGGGTGGCCCAGAGTTGAGCGACGCCCAACCGAACGCCTCGCATTGCTTCGCAACACCGACAACCAGTTGTCGGTGCCACCCCCAAGAAACGTCCCAAAAAAACTCCTCCTCGTACCTGATCACTGCCCACTAACCACTGACCACTCTTTCCTCCCCCCTCAACCCTGATAAGATGACAGTCGATTCGCACGATTCTGAAGATTTCGATCCAGACTGCCAAGGAGACCGACCGTGGTACTGACGCCTAGCACAATGCTTCCTTTGGAAACCAAGGCCCCAGCATTTTCTTTACCCAACATTGATGGCAAGAACGTTTCGCTCTCCGACTTCGCGGGCGCACCGGCCACGTTGATCATCTTCATGTGCAACCACTGCCCGTTCGTGAAACATATCGCCGACGGACTGGCCAAATTGGGGCGCGACTATCAGGCTCGCGGCGTGGCCGTGATCGGCATCAATTCCAACGACGTGGCCAGCTATCCGGCCGACTCGCCCGAGCAGATGATCCACGAAGCCGAATCGCGCGGCTACACGTTCGCCTACCTGTTCGACGAGACGCAAAAGGTGGCCCAGGCCTACAAGGCCGCCTGCACGCCCGACTTCTACGTCTTCGACAAAAATCAAAAGCTAGTCTATCGCGGCCAGATGGACCCCAGCCGCCCCGACTCCGGCATCCCCGTCACCGGCCAGGACCTCCGCGCCGCCCTCGACGCCGTGCTGTCAAACAAGCCCGTCGCCAGCGATCAGAAGCCCAGCATCGGCTGCAACATCAAATGGAAGACCGGCAACGAGCCGGAGTATTTTAAGTAGGGATTCCGTCGGGTAGCCCAGACAACTCGTTGTCTCACGTCCCGTACGAACAAGAGGTGTCTTGCGATGGAGAGCGACCCCGCAACTCCCTCTTATTGCTTCGCAACACCGACAACGAGTTGTCGGTGCCACCCACGCGGATTCGTCACGACCAAGGCATAAGCGACGTGGCTAATTTTATCTGCGAGTCGACCGAACCAAGCTCGCGATCTTACTGTCCAATCTTAATTCACCAAAACCAAGCCAGCGTTTGAAACACAATGCTCTCGGACCATGCGTTGATGGATTTTCAATCGGAAGTCGCATCCCAAGCGCGGATGGCGCTTCTCTCCTTTGAAGATTTAATGCTCGCGCTAGCACATCCTGGGAACGACAAGATCGACATGTGCAGGTTTTGGAAGGGAGTCCAAAGCTTTTTGGTATTTTCGGGAAATGTATCCAAATTGCTCTGGCCCCCGAATGCAAAGTACAAGGCAAGAGGGAACCAACTTCGCGAGAGCCTTGGCGTAGAAGACGACAACGCGCTGAATGATCGGAAGCTGCGCAACTGCTTTGAACATTTTGACGAACATCTCGAAGAATGGCTAAAGCGAAACGAAGGCAAAACGCTGGTCGATCATTGCATCGGAAGCCGCGGTATGTTGTCTAGCGTCGAGCCGCAGCTATTTCGAAGATTCTTTGAGCCGGATACCTTGTCGATGATCTTTATCGGAGAAGAATTTCCGCTGATGCCACTTCAAGCCGCATTGTGGACTGTCATCAAAAGGGCTAATGCGCTGGTCGAGCAGTACCATAGCTCATGGCACCTTCGACCGCACGCTGCCGCCAACAGATGAGAAAATCGTCAGGCCAATGGCCTGATCTACTGTCTTGGTTCAGCGTGAATCGGAATTTCGGGACGGTGGTGTTAGCGAGTTGGGGTTGTTGAGTTTCGCCCTCGGCGGGCTTGGTTAATTTGTGATGGTCAACGGCTCGGGCGACCAAGGGGCCTCATTGCCGGCCCCCTGGACTCCCGCTAGCCTTTCTCTGCGTTCCGTTTCGCAAGCGGTTGACAACGTCTCGGGCACGGAACGCCGCGATTGCCGACGCAACGCGCGAGCCGATTCGAGCTTGCGATCGCGCTCGGCGAAGATCGCGTGCTCCAGCCCGGCCAGCTTGTCGGCCGGCGTGATGTAGCCGATCGCGCTGTGCAGACGCACGTCATTGTAGTGCGCCACAAACGAAGCCACCACGCGTCGCGCCTCGTCCAGCGTTTCTGGCGCCGCCAGGCGGAACCGCTCGCCCTTGAGCGTGCCGTGCCAACGTTCCAGCTTGCCGTTGCTCTGCGGATGGTAGGGACTGGTGCGCACGTGCGTCGTGCCCGTCAGCCGTATGAACTCCTTAAAATCCTTGGCGATGAACTGCGGGCCATTGTCGCTGATGATGCGGGGCCGTTCGTCGGGGAACTTCTCCAGGCCGCGTTGCACGATCGTCTCGATATCGCGTTCGGTCATGCTCTCGCGGATCTCCCAGTGCACGATGAACCGGCTGTAGCCATCCAACAGGGAGCAGAGATAGTAGAACGTGCCGCCCAGGTTGAGATACGAGACGTCGACATGCCAATGCTCATGCGCCCCCAGGGGCTGCACGAATCCCGTCCCTTTTTTCGAGGGTTTTTGCCACTTTCGATCGAGTCGGCCCGCTTGCTTGAGCACGCGATACACGCTGGATGGGCTGACTGCCACCACGTCGTCGTCCAGCATCATGAACGCCAGTCTCCGATAGCCTTCCAACGGATATTGATCGTGATAGTCCAAGATCGCCTGCTTCTCCCAGGCCGCCAGCCAGCCGTCGCGCGGCGCACGGCCATTGTGTTGGTTGGGCTGGCCGTAGCGCTTCTGCCACTGGTGGAACTTGCTAGTGGCCAACTCCAGCCAGCCAAGCAATCGCCTCGCCGGCAGCTCGGCCCGAGCGGTCCAGCGCTTCACGTAATCGACCACGGCGTCGCGCGTGTCGTGGGGAACCCAGTTGCCTTTCAGAGTTCCCCACTGGCTTTTTTTGCGCGGACGTTCTCCTCCATCAGCTCGCTGATGACTTCGTTCTTCTGGGCCAGCTTGAGCTCCTTCTGCGCCAGCGTCGATTCGAGCTTCTCAATCTTTCGATCCTTGGCGCTCTCGGTGCTGGCCTTGCGACCCGTCTTGCGCTCGAAGATGCTCGCGCCGTGCTCAAACAGTTGCGCCTGCCAGTAATAGACCTGGCTTGGCTGCAGACCATGCTGATCGCAGAGATCCGAAATAGGCACCTTCTCCACCAGGTACCGCCGCAGAATAGCCAACTTCTCTGGCCCCGCTACCGACTTGCGCTCGCGACTCATGGAATCCTCCAGGTTCAAGGGTTATGCTAACCCCAACACCCGGAAATTCCAGTTCCATCTGAAGCAAGACACTACGTGGCTATGGGACGTATTGGATAAATTTCAAATCAACCACATTGAGGCGTTTCGCGCCAGTTGTAACGCGCCAACGTTAATTCATGGACACAGGGTTAGAGAAGGCATTCATTCGGGAAATCGAGATTCAGTGCGAATATGGGCTAGTCGCGTACGCACACATGTTGGAGGCGATTACTCGCTCCATGTTGCGCGGAGTCTTCTGCGGGGTTCAATCATTCTTAGTCGCGGCGGGTAACGTTTCGAAGATATTTCAGCCAGCTCCTCTCAACTCGCGCCCGAAACTGTTTAAGCAGCGATGCCAGCAGCGAGGGGAAGATTTGCGGGCCTTGTTCGCCCTAGACGTAACCGCTCCGATCCTGGATCGCACACTTAGAGATCAATTCGAGCATTACGACGAGGCTATCGAGGACTGGTGGTCAAAGGGTCATACCCTCATCGTCGACCAGAACGTGGCGATTGGCATGACCATGAATAGCTTGATTAGCACCGGAAACATCGGCGATATGTGGAGAAACTTCACCTATCCGCCTCCTACTGTCGTATTAGGGAGCCAACTGTACCCACTTGAGCCACTGGCGGTTTCGATGCGGGCGATCATGGTTCAGGCGAGAAAGCTTATTCGCCCGGATGAGACAGCTTCTGACGCTGTTATCTGGCGGTCAATCGCCGGTGACATGCGGGTTGGGTAGGGTGGAGGACTTGAGGGGAGGGAAAGGGGCGACGCAGCTCAATTCTGAAAACGAGGCGCGTGCCCGTTTCCTACACCGTCCCCCGGCTCGGCCCCACCAGCCGTCCCGCCGGCCGCCCGACTAGCACGCCGCACATGCCGCCGCGCTGGGCGACGTTGACCACTTGCTTCTGCGAGGCGCGACCCAAGATGCACAACCCGTATTTGCTCGGGGCGAAACCCATCACGGTGTAGAACGGCTCGATGTGCACGGTGCCGTTGGCGGCGACGACCGGAAACTCGTGCACCGGCAGGGTGGCCAGGCGTTGCACAACCCATTGATCGGGGCCCGTCAGTGCCTGCTCGATCTCGCGGTCCCATTCGGCCTGGTCGATCAAGTGGCCGATCACGACGCGGTCGCCGCCGTACGAGCGGTTGGGCTTGAGCACCAGCAGCTCGTGTTCGTCGTGAACGTATTCCAGCAGATCGCCGACTTCGCCGTCGGGCAGCGTCGTCGAGCGATCGGCCAACACGCGCGTCCACAGAATGTGCCGGCGAAAAATCTGCCGCTCCTCGGCGGTGAAATACTTGTGCAACAGCGCGGGATCGGTCAGCAATTCCCAGCAGCTCTTGTGATCGAACTCGCCGGCCATCGACGAGACCATGCGGTTCTCGCGGAACAGCTGTCGGATCGGCTCGACGTCGACGCCTTCCTCGCTCTCCAGCCGAATCAGATCGCGGACTTCATAATCGCGGTAAGCGATGTCGACCACGATGCCCTCGTACCAGACTTCGCCGTCCTGGATCGTACAGCTCGCGCGGGTCGGCGTGCATGATCTTCAGCCCGTGCCGATCGTGATAATACTGGGCCAGCATCTCCTGCTCGTCGGGTCCCTGGCCGGCGTACTTCGGCTCGACGAAGCACACGTTCTGCCCTGGGCGGCCGATGGCTTGCAGGTGGTCGAACACCTCTTGAATGAAGATCTCGCGCAGGTCCTGGCCCACCTCCATGTGCAGTTGCGGATCGCTGCGCTGGATGACGGGCAGCACGACGTCGGCCAGCAACTGCTCGCAGGTCGGGCCCATGTGCAAGCCGCCGACGCCGCACAAGTTGGGCTCCATGAACCGCAGCGAGTCCTTCCACATCGGGCTGGTGAACTCGGCCACCGCGTCGAGCCGCCCGAGCACCGGGTTGTTCTCGCGATGGCTCGGACCCCAGCTCTCCCACAGCCACTTCTCCTCCGCCGGCGACAGCGGCACGATCGAACGGACCGCGAAATCCTGCAGGTACAAGTCGGGCAGACGCTTCAGGGCGTTGAGAATCGTCAGCGAGACGAAATTCAGATAGGCCAACTGGTCGGGCATGACCGCGATCGGCCGCAGCATGATGTGAATGACTTCCGGCTCCCCTTCGCGCAGGTAGAGCAGATGCCGCTTGCGAGCCTCGTCGTTCATTTGCCGCGAAAGCTCGATGATCGTCTCGGCGGGCATGGCATAGAAGGCCTTCCGCACCCGGCCGTCCAGATGCAAACCGCTAAGCCCCAATTCCTCGGCGGGCGTGAGCACGACCATGTCAACAATCCTTTCCGCGAAAATTCCGTCTGCTCGGGGTAGCCCAGACAACTTGTTGTCTGGGTCCCGCAGGGACAAGAGGTGTCTTGCGATGGCGAGCAACCCCGCAGCGCCCTCTTATTGCTTCGCAACACCGACAACAAGTTGTCGGTGCCACCCGAAATCTCAAACTCGCCTCTATTCCTCCGTGTCCGACGATTCAGTCTCGTCTGCTTCGTGAAGCCTCTTGGTCAGCCACCAACCCCACAAAAAATAGTGCAATGCCACGATGGCGAATACGCCGCTGATCGCCACCACGATGTACAGCCCGGCGGGGCCGGTAAACCCGACCAGCGTCACGATCAGCGCCAAGACGAATCCCAGCACGGTCACCACCGGGATCAGCGAGCCGGTGGGCTTGCGCGTCTCGTCGGGGGCGCGAACGGGTCTCTCTGGGTGATCAATCATCATCCACAAACTCAGGCACGACCAATTTTGGAATCACGCCGGCCGCGTGCCCGCGCGCGAACAGCGTGCGAACCGCCTCGCGGCCTCGCGGCCCGAAGTCGAGCGTCCAGTCGTTCACGTACATGCCGACAAACCGGTCGGCCCGCGAGCGGTCCAAATCGCGGCCGTACTGCAAGGCATACGCCAACGCCTCGTCGCGATTGGCCAGTCCATATTCGATGCTCTGCTTCAGCAGCCGGTTGACGTCGCCGATGACCTGCCGGCCCAAATCCTTGCGTATGGCGTTGGCTCCCAGCGGCAGCGGCAGCCCGGTGGTCTCCTTCCACCACCGGCCGGTGTCGAGAATCAGCGTCAAGCCGCGGTCGGCGTACGTCAGCTGCCCTTCGTGGATGATCAATCCGGCCTCGATGGCCTGGCCTTCGTATTGGCCGAGTTCCACCGCCGCGATGATCTGGTCGAAGGGAACCACGACGTGTTTGAAATCCAACCCCAGGCACAGCCGCAATGCCAGATAGGCCGTGGTCAGCGTGCCAGGCACCGCGATCGTCATCCGCCGCAGGTCGTTCACGCCATAGGCATGCTCGGCGATGACCATCGGCCCGTAGCCGTCCCCCATGCTCGCGCCGCAGGGACAGAGCATGTACTGATCGGTGAGATACGCGTAGCCGTGGAGGCTGACCGCAGTGAGTTCCAGGTCGCCCGAAAAGGCCCGCCGGTTGAGCGTTTCGATGTCGACCAGCTCGTGGTGAAACTCGTAGCAGCCGGTATCGATTTTCCGATTGGCCAGGGCATGAAACATGAATGCGTCGTCAGGATCGGGGCTGTGCCCGACGCGAATGCTGATCTTCGTGGTGCTCACCGCGGATTCCTCGATGTTCGTGCCGGATCCATTGGGACCAGCCGCCATCATAAAGGTGCGGCGATCAATTTGGTATGCCCGTCACCCCGCAAGAAGTCGAGCGCGGGTGCGATGCTGCCGTCTGTAGCCGGGGTCTGCGACCCCGGCATTTCGCGCAAGAGTTCCGGCCTCACAGAGGCCGGCTACAATGCGTCAGCCGCCTGCTAGCCGACTACCGGCCGAAAGGCCAGCTGCAAGCGCCCGCCCGAGCCGCGCACGTGCTCGTTGAGCAGGAAGTGATAGCGCACCTGCGGATGGTCGGCCGCCACCTGGCGAATCAGCGCTTGCCACCACGTCAGATCGCGGACCGTGCCACGTTCTTTCAGCCCGTCGGCAAAGCGAATCGTCGGAGGATAGCAGGCCACGTTCGCAAACACAAAGGCCCGCGCATGCGCGAACAACTCGCCGACGATCCAATGCAAATCATCTTCCGCGCAGTGTTCCAAAACGTCGGTGCAGATCACGCCGTCGTACTGACCCTGCGGCACGCCGGTCAGCGGCTCGTGGGCCGGGTCGTAGCAGTCGAGCGTGTCGACGCCCCAATAGGCCGGGATCGAGGCGAATTTCGTGCCGTCGGGCAACTGGACGTCCATCGGGCCGTACTGCAGCCCCTTGCCCGAACCGTAATCGAGCAGCGTGCGCGCACGATGCTTGTCGATCAGCAGCTTGATTGAAACCGCGTGCGTCGGCAGCCGCTCTCCGGCCAGACACCGCTCGGGCGGAATCTGCTGCGCGGGATCTCCTTCGGTGTGCATTTGACGGAACTGCGCGAGCAGCTCGAAGTATCGTGGGCTCGGCGTCGAACGCGAGTAGGTGGCCATGGCAATCTCCGAACACCCGATTGGGGCGCGCTGGGAAGGGATACGCGGCTGACCCGCGCGGTGCGGAGGGGACGTCGACTGGCGTCTAAGTTCTTTCGACGCGGGCCGAGCCGTGCAATGAGGAAAAGGGTCCGTTGATGACGATTGTGCCGTGGCTTTGCAGCCGCTCAGGCCGGAGATCTTTCCCAGCTACCGCCCCTGCTCACCGTTCCGTCGTCTTCTTGTTGGGAACGGTTCCGGGGCTTCGCAATCCACGCGTATCCTTGGGTTCCACGCGGCTGGCGCGCACGTTCTCGCGCTGAATCGCCTCGTAGATTTCCTGTCGGTGGACCGGAATCTCGGTGGGGGCGTTGATGCCCAGGCGGACTTTGTCGCCGCGAATGTCGACGATTGTGACAACGATATTGTCGCCAATCATGATGCTTTCGTCGCGCTGTCTCGACAGAACAAGCATCGATGACTCCTTCCTTCAGAGGCCGATCGGGGTTCGATCGCCCATGGGTCCGGAAGGTGGCGAGGCTTTCCGGAAGGCCTTGCCTTGCACGCGCGCTTGGGCAAGCGCGGGTGCCAGGCGTGGTTGGTTGGTTTCGAAAATTGGGTGGGGGACTCGGGGATGAACGTGTGGGCGCCTGTCGTGCTAGGCGATCATCTTGCGGGGTGGCGGTTCGCTGCAGAGCTCATATTGGACCGGGTAGTCGGCATTATCGACCACTTGCCGCCCAACGCACCGCTGCAGATTGATTATCAACGGGGCCTTCAGATTCAATGTTATCGACTCTTCGTTCTTGCTCACGATCACCAGCACGTGGGCGTCCTTCAAGGAACTCAATCCCAGAGGATCCAGCTGCGTGCGGGCCACGCGAACCTGGTAGTCCGGCACGAACCGCCGCGGGCTGACCACGGCCAGCGCGACTTCGGGCTGGGTGGTGCTTTGCAACCAACCCAGCACGTCGTTCTGCGCGTCGGCCAGCAAGACCCAACTACGGCAGCCATCCAAG
This sequence comes from uncultured Planctomycetia bacterium, assembly GCA_963801675.1. Taxonomy (GTDB): domain Bacteria; phylum Planctomycetota; class Planctomycetia; order Pirellulales; family PALSA-1355; genus PALSA-1355. The sequence goes on along the minus strand of CAWDFN010000001.1, from coordinate 2,489,457 downwards.
CCCAGCAGTCCGCTGGGGAATTGAATGACGTCGTCCGACTCGATCGTGACCGGTCCAAATCGGGTGGTGCGGATTTCCATGCGGGGCATTTTGTCGTCCATGAACAGCGCCTGCGGTATCCATACGGCGCTCAGGGTAGTGTCTCGATCCCACGACTTGCGTGCGGACTTCGGCCTGTGGCGCACATTAGGCTAAATCGGCCGCACACGCGCGCCGCAATACAAAAACAGCCGAGGAATGGCGTCAGCCGCCGTGCCCAGGCCACGGTCGCCGGCCTGACGGGGCCAACGGCTCCGCTGGGGCCGTCAAACGCTGCCGATTAGCATGAGTTTGCGGCCGCCAAGCGCCGCGGCAAAAATCAGTGTGCCTGCCGCGATTGCTCGATCAATTCGCGGGCGCCCTGGGCGATCAATTGGCCGGAAACCTCGTCGCCCAAACGAATCGCATCATCCGCCGCGGCCGATCCCCAGGCCGCAATTCGCTGTTTGCCATCGGCGCTGAGCACCACCGCATCCAGCCGCAATTGCCCTGCCGCTTCACCGCGAGCCCAGGCGCCAATCGGGGCCAGGCATCCGCCGTGCAACGCGGCCAACAGGGCCCGCTCGGCCAGCACCGCCCGATGCGTCGGCAGATCGTCGAGTCGCTCCAAAACCGCCCGCGTGGCCCGATCGTCGGCGCGCTTCGATTCCCAATGCGCCTTGCCCCACGGCCGGCAACAAAACCTCGGGCTGGAAAATGTTCGTGATTTGTCCTTCCATGCCCAGCCGCTTCAAGCCGGCCTCGGCCAGCACCAGCGCGTCGTACTGCCCGGCGGCCAGTTTCTCCAACCGCGTGTCGACGTTGCCGCGGACGTCGCGCATTTGCAGGTCGCCGCGAACGTGCAGCAACTGCGCTCGACGTCGCAGGCTGCCGGTGCCGATCACACTGCCGGAAGGCAACGCGTCGAACGGGCCACGGCGGCTAATCAGCACGTCGTGTGGGCTTTCGCGCGCCGGCACCGCGGCCAACACCAACCCCTCGACCACGTCGGTCGGCAAATCCTTCAAGCTGTGCACCGCCAGGTCGATCTGGCCGTCGAGCAGTGCACGTTGCAATTCCTTGGTAAACACCCCGGGGCTGCCGATGTTGCCGATCGAAGCGCGGTCGGCATCGCCGCGAGTCGTCATCGGAATCAAGTCGACTTCGACGCCGCTGGCGGCCAGTTGCGCGGCAACCCAATGGGCTTGCCAACGCGCGTAGCGCGCTAGCGCGGGTGCCAAGTCGAAGTCGTGGGCTGACCATGGAGAAGATGACACCTATCGAATGCCGCTGCCGATGCGAGGAGGCCAAACGTCCCTATTCTTGCCATTCCGCCGACGCTGGCAAGCCGCCATCGGCCCGCCAATCGATCGCCCAGGCACGCGGCCTCCGTGTCAGGAGAGCCCTTCGGCGCGAGCCAACACGACGACGCCAATGAAGCTGGCACCTGATCGCGACAGCATTTTCGAGGCTTCATTGACCGTGGCCCCGGTGGTCATGATGTCGTCAATCAACAGCAGCCGGGCGCCTGGCAAATCGGCATGCCGCGCTGCGCGGAAGGCCCCGCGAACATTCGCCAGTCGCTTGTTGGCCGACAGGCTGGCCTGCGGAGCAGTCCTGCGACGGCGAGCGAGCAGATGCTCTGCCAGGGGGATGCCCAATCGGGTCGCAAAACGTTCGGCAATCGTCTGCGGACTGTTGGTCCCGCGCCACAGCTTTCGCGACCAATGCATCGGCACCGGCACGATGGCATCGGGCTTCCAGGCGGCCATGTGCGGCATGCACATGCCGGCGAGCAATTCTCCCAGCGCCATGGCCAACGCCCGATGTCGTCGGTCCTTGATGCGCAGCACCGCGGTCCGCAACGCACCCTCATAACTTCCAAGTCGCGCGACTCCGTCAAAGTACAGCCGCTCGTCCCTGCATCTTGGGCAAGCGCTCATCCCGTCATTCGGCGGCCCGCTCGATCCGCATCGCGCGCACGCCGTCCGCCGATCGATCAGCTCGCCGCGGCAGATTTCGCATAGCAAACCCGACCCGCTGGTCTCGATCGGCGCCTGGCAAAACGCGCAGTCCCGCGGAAAGATCAAATCCAGCCCGACCCCCAACCAGCGGCCGAGGCGTCCGGTCGATGACGCCGGCTGCGGAAGCTGGGGCGCGTGTTGCGAAACGGCTGGCTTGAACACAGGATTGAACCCTCGTGCAGCGCGGCATTCGTTGCTCTTTGGTTTCTAGCAAAGCCGGATGGTCAATTGAAGCAAAATCCAACGATTCTCGGGCTCTCGCTCGATGTGCTGCGCTCCGAGGCTGCCACTGCTGGCAAGTCCGGTAGTGTCCAACGCCTTCGACTGGGTGCCGCGTCGTTGGTCCCCTGGCATTGACCGATCTTGACTATCGGCAATAGTTTAAATATCGTGCCCTCGATTTTCGCCTCTCCCCGCCCCCCGCCGAGTGCTTGCCCGATGCCTGTCGCACGTCCCTTGAGCCAGCGGGCTCGCTACTGGGGTCCGCAACCCATCAGCGAGCTGATGCAGTTGGCGCTGGCGCGGCCAGAATTGATCTCTCTGGCTGCCGGGTTCGTCGACCAGGCGAGCTTGCCCGCGACCGAAACCCAAGCGGCCTTCGAGGCACTGATGGCGGAGCCCGCACGGGCCCGCGCCGCGCTTCAGTACGGCGCCAACGCCGGCTATCCGCCCTTGCGCCAGGCGGTGCTGGAGCGCTTCCTGAAGGCCGACGGCCACCAGGCGTCCGACCCGCCCACGCTGGAACAAGTGGTTTTAACCGCCGGTAGCAACCAGATGCTGCACCTGGTTGGCGAGGCTCTGCTGGATCCCGGCGACCTGGTGTTGTGCGGCGCGCCGACTTATTTCGTCTATCTCGGACTGCTCGCCGGTATGGGCGCTCGCTCGATTGGCGTGGAGATCGACGAGCGGGGCATGATTCCCGAGGCCCTCGAGGAGGAACTGGCGCGCCGCCGGAAGGCCGGCCAATTGGACCGTGTCAAAGCCATCTATGTCACCAGCTACTTCGACAACCCCAGCACCACGACTCTCTCGCTCGAGCGTCGCGCGGCGATCGTCGAGATCGCCAAGCGCTGGTCGCGCGATACGAAGATCTACGTCATCGACGACGACGCCTACCGCGACTTGCGGTACGTCGGCGAAGATCTGCCGAGCCTCCGCAGCTTCGACGACGAAGGAGATACCGTGATCGTCGCGGAAACGTTTTCCAAATCCTTTTCACCTGGAATCCGCGTCGGCTGGGGCATCCTCCCGCGGGATCTGATCCAACCGATCTGCAACCAAAAATCGAACGTCGATTTCGGTTCACCCAACTTCAATCAATACCTGATGGCTTCTGTCTTGGAACGCGGATTGCTCGAACCGCACGTGGCCGCGCTGCGCGCCATGTACAGCGTCAAGCTCGACGCCATGTTGCAGGCGATGGAGGAACATCTCGGGAGCATCTCGGGCGTGCGTTGGCAGAAGCCCAGCGGCGGACTTTACGTGTGGCTCGAGTTGCCCGACCACATGGACGCGGGGCCGGAGGGGACTTTGATGCGAAATGCCCTCGACGAAGGTGTGCTATACGTCCCGGGCGAGTACTGCTATCCCGTCGAGGGCCAACCGTGTCGCAAGGACCGAATTCGCTTAAGCTTTGGCGTGCAAAACGCGGCCAATATCCGGCGCGGCATCGAGGCGCTGGCCCGCGCGATTGCCCGCTCCGGTTAACTGGGAACCAGGAATGAACAAAGCTTTCACAAACCCGAAACGCAAGGGTGCTGCGGTTGCTCAGTCGCTTGGGCGTCGGGTTCGCATGGCACCTTCGCCGCTTGGGAGCGATTCACAGGTTTCGAGCGAGCACGATCGTCCCGCGAACATCAGCCTGACGCGACTGGTCATCATCGATCGGTACCTGCTGCGCCAGTTCGTGCAAACGTTCGTGATCTGTTTTTGCAGCCTGACCGGCTTGTACATCGTGATCGACGGCTTTGCGAATTTGGAGGAATTCATCAGCTTTGCCGAAAAACGGGGCGGCCTGATGAAGGTGATGGGCGAGTATTACTCCTATCGCTCGCTGTCGTTTTTCGACAGCACCAGCGCGCTTTTGGCACTGATTTCGGCCATGTTCACCGTGACCTGGATTCAGCGTCACAATGAGCTGACGGCCCTGGAAGCCGCCGGCATTCCCAAGTCTCGAATTATCAAGCCGGTTATCGCGGCGGGGTTCGCGATCGCATTGCTGGCTTGGGCCAATCGCGAGTTTGTGATTCCTGGAATTCGCGATCACCTCAGTCATAATGCCCAGGACTTGGGGGGCAGCACCGGCAAGCCGCTGCAACCGCGGTTCGACTATGAGACCGACGTCTCGATCGGCGGACCTGGCTCGAAAACATACGCCGACGAACAGCGGATTCACAAGCCCGACTTCTACATGCCCGCCGGCCTCGACCGCTACGGAGCACGCGTGCAGGCCGAAGACGCGTTTTATCAGCCCCCGCACGACGGTCGCCCGGGCGGCTATCTGTTTCGCAGCGTCGAACAGCCCAAAGGACTCGACGACGAGCCGTCGCTGTCGCAGGCCGGCCGACCGGTGCTACTGACGCCGCGCGACCACGATTGGCTGAAGCCCGACGAATGTTTTGTCGTCAGCAACGTCAGCTTCGAACATCTCGAAGGGGACGGCGGTTGGCGGCAATTCGCCAGCACGGCCGAATTGCGTCGCGGGCTGCTCAATCGCAGCCTGGACTTTGGGGCCGACGAACGGCTGGCCATTCACGCGCGCATCATCAAGCCGGTGCTTGACGTCACGTTGCTGTTTCTCGGGCTTCCCTTGGTGCTCTCGCGATCCAACCGGAACATGTTTGTAGCCATCGGGTTATGCCTGGCCTTGGTGACGGCCTTCATGCTGGTGGTGTTCGGCTGCCGCTATCTAGGCTCCAGCTATTGGCTCGAGCCGGCCCTGGCCGCTTGGCTGCCGTTAATGATCTTCGTACCATGCGCCGTGGCCATGTCGCAAACGTTGCGAGAATAAGATAGTGGTTAGTGGGCGGTGATTAGTGGTCAGTGGATTTTCGCTACCCCAATATGCCAGGGAAGCGGAACGCTCGACCGCGCGCCACCGATATCCTGAACGCAATGCGCCACCCCTAACCGGATTACACCCTTCCTCGGCCTAACCACTGACCACTAACCACTTCCTTCCAACCATGACCGATAAGCGTGCCATCGTCGACGAAAGCGTGACTCCCTGGGTCGAAGGGTTGACGATCCCGCAGGTCCTGCGCGAGACGGCCCGCCGCTATCCGGACCACGATGCCCTGGCGTTTCCCGCATTGGGCCTGCGGGTGAGTTATCGCGAGTTTTCGCGGCAGGTGGACGACGCGGCGCGCGGCTTGCTGGCGCTGGGAATCAAACACGGCCAGCACGTGGCGATTTGGGCCACCAACGTACCCGAGTGGGTCGTGCTGCAATTCGCCACGGCCCGGATCGGCGCGGTGCTGGTTAACATCAATCCGGCCTACCGGCCATTCGAGCTGAAATACGTGCTCAACCAAAGCGACTCGGTGGCGCTGTTTCTTGGTCGCGAAGTTCAAGACGTCCGACTATTTCGCGATGCTGGCCGAGGTATGTCCCGAACTGGCTTCGGCCGAGCCTGGGCAATTGCATTCGAAAGATTTTCCCAAGCTGCGATGGGTCGTGGCGCTGGAAGAGGCGGCTCCCCACGGCGGGATTACTTGGGCCGAAATGCTCGAGCGCGGCAAATCGGTGCCGGTGGGCAAGCTCGACGAGATCGACGCAGGACTCGAGTCCACGCAGCCGATCAACATTCAATACACTTCCGGCACGACCGGTTTTCCCAAAGCGGCCACGCTCAGCCATCGCAACCTGCTGCTCAACGGCTATTACACCGGCATGTGCCAGGCCTTCACGGCCGACGACCGCATGTGCATACCCGTGCCGTTCTATCATTGCTTCGGCTGCGTGCTCGGCACGATCACGGCCGTCGGTGTACGGCGCGGCGATGGTGGTGCCGGCCGAAAGCTTCAACGCCCTGGCCACGCTTGAGGCCATCGAGAAAGAGCGGGCCACCGCGCTCTACGGCGTGCCCACGATGTTCATCGCGCAACTGCAAGAGCCTTCGCTGGCCGGCCGCGATCTGAGCTCGCTGCGCACCGGCATCATGGCCGGCAGCCCCTGCCCGATCGAGGTCATGCGGCAGGTCATCGACCGGCTGGGCGCTCGCGAGATCACGATCGGCTACGGCCTGACCGAAGCCTCGCCGATCATCACGCAAAGCCGCAATACCGATCCGATCGAACTCCGCGTCGAGACCGTCGGCCGCTTGCTGCCCGGCGTGGAAGTGAAGATCGTCGACCCGGCCACCGGCAAAACACTGGGCGACAACGAGCAAGGCGAGCTGTGCGCCCGCGGGCATGGCGTGATGATCGGCTACTACCACAACCCCGAAGCCACTGCGGCGGCGATCGACGCCGACGGCTGGCTGCACACGGGCGACCTGGCCATGCGGCTGCCCAACGGCTACTACCGCATCACCGGCCGCATCAAGGACATGGTGATTCGCGGCGGCGAAAACATCTATCCGCGCGAAATCGAAGAGTTCCTGTTCACCCACCCGGCCGTCGAACAAGCCGCCGTGGTCGGCGTGCCCGACCGCAAATACGTCGAGGAACTGTGCGCGTGGATCAAGCTGAAGGCCGACTGCGCCTGCTGCGAAGATGAAATCCGCAACTTCTGCCGGGCCAAGCTGGCCCATTACAAAGTGCCCCGCTACGTGAAATTCGTCGACAGCTTCCCGCAGACCGTGACCGGCAAGATCCAGAAATTCAAAATCCGCGAAATGATGATCGCCGAGTACGGGCTGGAACAACAGGAAACGGCCTGACGGTGGGCGAATATGGGCCGCCCACGCCGTGCACCACATTTCCTTTGAATGCGCGGAACGTCCGTTCTATGATTTCTCTTGAAAAGCGTGCTGCGCGAGCGCGCGTCCACGAAGCCAGGAGAATCGATCATGAAGCCGGCGATTCGCAACGTGTCCTTGGCACTTGTCGCGTCCTTCGCGGTCTGGTCGACCTGGGCCTGGTGCCATTCGCCGTCCTCATCGCTGGCCGACGAGCCGAAACTAGCGACCAAGCCCGACGACCGGAAAGCAACGTCCGGCGCCGCGCGAATCCGCGACCTCGACCAGCATTTCAATCAGCCGGACGCGGATCTCTCGCCGTGGGTTTTCGTGCCGGCGGAGAACATCAAGGAGTTTTCGACCAGCGAGCATCCGGGCCTGGCGACGATTCGCGAGGCCGGCAAGGGGCGCGACGTCAAGGGCCTGCTGAAGCAGCCCATCAAGGTCGGCGACTATCGGCTGCCGTGGGAATTCCAGACCTCGTTCGTACAAAGCTTCAACGCGCTGGCGGGCGTGGGGGCCAAAACGCAGATCAACTATGCAATCGGCCTCAACGTGGCGGTCACGTTTTCCGATCCGGCCACCTGGCCCGCCGACCGCCAGGCCCGGCCACGCGACACGCACGAGCTGCAACTGATGGTGGTCCATCTCGGCTGCACGGGCGAGGCCGGCGTGGGGCTGCCGCAGTATTCCACCGAACCGCATCCCGAAACGTACCTGGTCTGGGGCCGCGGCGATTTGGGACACACGCCAATGGGCGATTGGCGCATCCCGTACGTCTGGATCGGCGACGGAGCCCGTTATGCCGGGCCGGCCAGCTCGCAACTCTTCTTCCGCTGCGTCGTGCATAGCGCCACCGAGATCTCGGTCGGCATCAAATTCGACGCCTCGCACGGTTGGAACATGCGCACGATCGACTGCTCCGAGTTCGGGAAGATCACGGGTATTTGGGAACTGGGGCCGATCATTTCGGCCGACCGCTGGATTCCCGACGTGCTGTGCCGGCAACTGCCGCAAATCAAGGGCCCGCATTCGCTCTTTCTGGGCAACGCCGACTCGGAGCACTACCAGATCAAGATGACTCCGGTCAACGCGCCCAAGCCCGAGCCCCCCAATCCGCAATATGAATACTACGTCGACTACTGCGTCTTCCGCGGCGCCCCTCCGGTGCCTTTCGAAGAGTACTCCGACGAATTCAACGTCGTCGGATACCTGGGCCAGTGGCAGGTGCAGGAGCAGTGCACGCTGGTCGACACGCATTCGCACCCCGGTAACCTGATGCTCAAGTTGCTCGGGCCGGGCCTGGGAACCGGTTTTGGGCCGGCCGGCGGCTCGGAATTGAGCCTGGCGAATTACAAGCCCCCTTGGGAAATCGAAATCTGCTTCATGGCACCCGACGATTCGATTCCCTGGAATCTGTGGATGAATTTCATCGTCGTTGACCGCGAGGGCAAAGACCGCGGCATGTGGACGCCGGGCGTGCAGAACTTTCCGCGCGAGAAAAAGCACAGGCCCTTCACGACCGGCAACATCAAGGTCGAATTCGAGCGCGAGGTCCCCGAGTCGATCTTGGCGCACAAGCCGCTGTCCATGCTGATTCAGTGCATCGACGCCGGCCACATCCGACTTGGTTTTCGCGCTAGCGAGACCGACCCCTGGCTCCTGTCGCGAGTTGTCGACGTGTCGAAGGAGTTGGGCACCGAGATCGGCAAGTTCGGCATGCATTGCTGGAGCACGACGACCGGCAATATGTACGGCGCTCCGCCCGGCGGCCCGATGTATCAGAAGTTTCTGATCGATTATGTGCGATACCGCTACGGCCTTTCGACCGGCAAGGGCTAGCTTATCTTGATGGCCCGCTTGGGTTGTCGACCCGGTTTATTCGCCCATTTCGGCCCCGGGTTGGCCCGAAACCTTGCTTGACTTGGAGGCCAGAGCCACTAGAGTTGAATACCCTGTTTAGCGCCACCAAAACCGCCCTCAAAGGAAACATGCCATGAGCTCCGCCAGCAACCCATATCAAAGTTGGGGGATGATGGCCTCGGACGCCACGACCAGCGAGCGTGCCGGGTTTATTCGCAAGACCTACCTGCACCTCGGGGGCGCGGTGCTGGCCTTCATGGCCATCGAAGCGGCGCTGCTGAGCATTCCCGGCGTTGGCGACCTGGTGCAACAAGTGCTTGGCAATCGGTGGGGATGGCTGTTGGTTTTGGGCGCGTTTATGGGCGTCAGTTTCATCGCCACGTCTTGGGCCAATTCGGCGACGAGCGTCAGCACGCAATACATGGGCCTGGGCCTGTACGTGGTGGCCGAAGCGGTCATCTTCGTGCCCTTGATGTGGGTCGCCGAGCAATTTGGCAGCCCCGACGCGATTCCGATCGCCGGACTGCTGACGCTGGTTGTTTTCTCGGGCCTAACGGCCATCGTCGTGCTGAGTGGCGCCGATTTTTCGTTTTTACGGACCGGGCTTTGCGTGGCCGGATTCGCGGCGCTGGGAGTAATCTTGTGCAGCGCCATCTTTGGCTTCCAGTTGGGAATCGTGTTTATCGGCGCCATGATTGCCCTGGCCAGCGGATACATCTTATATGACACCTCCAATGTGCTGCATCATTACCGGATCGGCCAGCACGTGGCTGCCTCGTTGGCCCTGTTTGCCTCGGTGGCGCTGCTGTTCTGGTACATGCTACAACTGGTGCTATCGCTGACTTCGCGCGACTAGTCGTGCTCCTATTCGGGTGAAATCGAGTCGGACAATTCGCGGCATCTTGCCGTCGGCGCGCTGGCACAGTGGCCGCTACCACTTGCCACGCCTATAATGTGTCGGACGCACACCGTGGAGTGCACGTCTGGTAGACGGCAATTGACGCATGTCCGACGAAGCCGATTACCCGCCGCTGTATCTTGAGGGAATCGAGCATTTCAACGTCTGCAATTTCTACGAGAGCCACGAAGTGTGGGAAGCGCTGTGGACCGAATACCAGGGGCCTTCGCGCAAGTTTTACCAGGGCCTGATTCAGGCCGCCGTGGCGCTGCATCATTTCGGCAACGGAAATATCCGCGGTGCGAGAAAGCTGTATTACAGCACACGCGGCTATCTCGAGCCGTATGTGCCCTGGCACATGGGGCTTAACGTGGAGCGGTTCCTACGCGAATTCGAGCATTGCTTTGCCCACGTGACCGCGAGTCAGGAGGAATTTCCGCAAATCGACGTCGACCCTGACCTAATCCCGGAAATCCACTTGTCGCCGGCCCCGTAGCGGCCGGCGCGAAGAGCCGATTTTGAACTATGATTGTGATTGGAAGGGCACGTCCCTTCGGGGCTGAGCGGTTGGCCGCCGGTCCAATTTAGCGTGGGGCCAAATGCGTCGGGGGGAGCGCACGACTATGCCGCAACGTGAAGACGATTTGGTCTTCGTGCCCGAACAGTTTTCCGGCAAGGTCCGGCTGTTTCCGCTCCCCAATCTCGTACTGTTTCCCCACGTCATCCAACCGTTGCACGTTTTCGAGCCCCGCTACGTGGAGCTGCTGCAACAGGCCCTGCAGGATGATCGACTGATCGCCATGGCGCTGTTGGAATCGGACTGGGAGCACGACTACGAGGGCCGGCCGCCGATCGCGCCGATCGCATGCCTGGGACGCGTGTTGACCTGGCAAGCCCAAGGCCAGTCGCAATTCAATCTTTTGTTGCTCGGCTTGCGGCGCGTGCGAGTTGTACGTGAGTTGCCGCCGGACAAATCGTTCCGCGAGGCCGACGCCGAGATTCTCGAAGACGACTATCCGTCGGCCTCGGCCGCAAACCGGCAAGCGCTGCATCGCAAACTGATCGCGGCGTTCGAAAACATGCTGCCGCGCATCGAAGACGCCGCGGAGTTATTCAACCAGCTTTCGGTCAACAGCATCTCCTTGGGCGCCCTGACCGACGTGATCAGTTATGCGATTGATCTGGATGTCCGGGCCAAGCAATGGCTATTGGGCGAAGGGAACGTCGACCGTCGGGCCAAGATGCTGTTGTCGCATCTGAAGCGCACCCGCCAGAAAAGCGGCCAGCACGTTTTCGCGGCCGGCTTCCCGCCGGCATTCAGCACGAATTAAGCGGTTCGGTGCGCTGTCGAGCGCGTGACAACCGCCGGATTTGCCGCATCGCGCGCCTTGACCCGGCCGCAGGGCTCCTTCTAAGATCGAAGCATGGGTTCACGCACCAACCACAAACGTGGCAATCGCGCTGCGGCGGAATTGTCCCGAATTGAAGATACAGGCAGCCTGGCCGGCGAACAGGACGACGACGCACCGGGGCCGCTGCGGACGCCGGTGGATCAGCCGCGAATTGCCCGCGCCGTGCGCGAAATCCTGGCCGCGGTGGGCGAAAACCCCGACCGTGAAGGTCTGCTGGAAACGCCGACCCGCGTGGCCCGCATGTATGCCGAACTGTTCGCCGGATTGCACGAAGATCCGCGCACGCACCTGCGCAAGTTCTTCGCCGAAGAATACGACGAAGTCGTCCTGGTGCGCGACATCAGCTTCAATAGCATGTGCGAGCACCACATGCTGCCGTTCATGGGGCAGGCGCACATCGGATACGTGCCCAACGGGCGCGTGATCGGCCTGAGCAAGCTGGCCCGCGTCGTCGAGGTGGTCGCCCGCCGGCCTCAGGTTCAAGAGCGGATGACCGAAACGATCGCCAACCTGTTGCTGGAGGAGTTGGAAGCCAAGGGCGTGGCGGTCGTGATCGAAGCCACGCACACCTGCATGACCATCCGCGGCATCCGCAAGCCCGGCAGCCTGTGCGTCACCTCGGCCATGAAGGGCATCTTCCGCTCGAACCTCTCCAGCCGCTCCGAGGTCATGAACCTGATCTACGGCGGACGGCAATAACGGCGGATCGTTGGAATCTTCCTCGAGGCGCCCCTGCCGTGGCCATCCTGACGCAATTCATCTTGCGGCTTTCGTTCGGCCTGGCACTGGGCATGGCACTGACCAATCCGCGCCAGGTCACCAGCGGCTATTACCGCAATCATCTTTACGTGCTGCTGGGGCTCAACGTCCTGGCCACAATGGCGGCCATTGCCCAGCCCGATCGTCTCTCGCTGGTGCCGCCCCTGTTGGCGGCGATCCTCAGCTACGCCGGCGCGGTCGTCTGGCTCTACGAAAAACAGCGCGCTGGCATCGTATTGCTCGCGCTCGTTGCCGCCGTATCCTTGTGGGCGCTTGGATCGACACCGATTGGCACGCCGGCGGCGGAACCGAAGGCGAAGTGCTGACTGCGCTGGCTCCACCCAGCGGTGGTCTGGTACTGGGACTGACGATCGCCGCCATGTTCCTCGGACATTGGTATTTGAATTCGCCGACCATGGCCATTGGGCCGCTGCGGCGATTGATCCTGCTGATGGCGGCCGCCGTTTGCCTGCGCGATGGTCGAGGGCGCCGGCGTGGCGCTGTTGGTGTCCGACGCCCCCTGGCCGAGCACCGAACAATGGCTGTTCCTGGCGCTGCGTTGGCTGTCGGGCATCGTCGGGGCGTTGGGGGTGGCAATCATGGCGTGGCAGACCCTAAAAATCCCCAATACCCAGGCCGCGACCGGCATGCTTTACGTCGGCGTCATTGCAACCTTCCTGGGCGAACTGACTTCGCTGCTGATGACCGCCGAATCGGCCTACCCCCGATGAGGCGTCGCCGAACCGGCCGCCACCCCAAAGGTCGAACCGTGGATCCGCCTTGGCAGGGGACTTGGCCGTCACATCTCGCCCAGCCGTTCAGATGCCGCCGCCTGCGCTGGCCGAGAGTTGCTTTGACCCGTGACGGGGGGGACCTATAATAGACTAAGCGGAAGAATCTGCCGAACTGACAAGCAGGAGGGGACGCCATGCAACCGCGAATGATTTTTTCCGCCGCATTATTGATTCTGCTGGCCGTGGCGGCTCCCAGGGTCGCATTGGCCCAGTATGGATACATGGGCGGCGGCTATGCCGCCGGCCACTCGGACAACCCCAACGGCCCCACCGTCAGCCCTTATCTGAATCTGCTGCAAAACAACAACGTCTTGGGGCCCCCTAGCAACTACCAATCGTTGGTCAAGCCGTTGATCGATCAGCAGAGCGCGATCAAGCGACAGGGCAATTCGATTCAGCAATTGCAACAGCAGATGGGTTCTGGCGGACCGGCGGGCAACATCTCAGGCGGGCGTGCCACAGGACATGCGAGTTACTTCATGAACTACTCGCATTACTACACGCGCGGCGGCCGCCGATAACACGGCCGACAGGACGCTGAAGACCGGCGGGCACGGATGCATGCCGTCAGCGCAGGTGCGCGACCGCGGCCCCTAAGTCTTCCAGCAGCGAATCGAGCAGTTCGTCATCGAGATCGAATGCCTCGATGAGAGGTTTATCCGTGGAAAGTCCCGCCCAAGCCGGCTGAGGAATCTCGTCGGCCAGTTGTCGGAAGTAGGCGGCAATCGAACGACTGTTCCCTTCCACGTGGCGTATTGCGTCGCTTGCCCACGTCGGCACGCGCGCAGACAACAAGCCTCCGCTCGACGGCGCTACGGCCAAAGCCGATGTCAGGCCATTCTCATCGCCCGCGCGGGAGTCGTTTGCAGCCGATCCGTTAAGGACTGCGGGACCGGCCGCGATACCGCGGTCGCCGCCTCCCAGTGGAGCCATCGCACCGGCGCTGAGGTTGATCTGGGTGAGGCTGCCGATGTTCGCCAAGGCCACCGACGAGTCGGTGCCGCTCACCACTTTGCTGCGATTGTGGTCGCGTTGGCTGGTAATACTCGCATCACCTCCGATATTGGCCAAGACGTTCGATGCGTCCGCACCGGTGGTGCTGAAATCGAGATTCGAGTCGCCAGGCAGGCTGCCCCAGAAGAACATGTCGGTGGCGGCCAGGCCAGTGTTAGCCGTGTTTTTGACTTGCACTTCCAGCCATGTCTTCTTGACGGCGCCAGCACCCCAAATGATTTCCACGCGGTCAGAGCCGCTTACGCCGGCGCCGGTACGCACCGAAATGGCGCTCGGCGCCGGTGCGGTTGCCCAACCGCTGGGTGTGTTGTTGTTGCCGACCTTGAATATAAAGTCGCTGGCGTTGATCGACGCGTGCGACCCCGCGCCCAGCAGATCGACCATTACGCCATTGATGCCACGCGAGTACGTCGACAGGGCGTTACTCGATGCCGAGCCGCCACCCGCATGATAAGCGGTTTTGTCGGTCGCGATCGCGAGATCGTCGCTGGCGTTGACGACCGCGGCGTTGCCGTCGAATGCCGATTGGTTGTAGAAAAGCTTTTCAGCGACGACCGTGGTGGTCAGCGAGATTCGGAATATCTCTCCGGTGGCGCCGCCGCGAGACAAGTAATAGAGGCTGCCGGCAGAATCCACCTTGAGATCGACCGGGGTTGCGTTAGTCAGGTTGCTGGCGAATGCCGTCGAGGTGTCCTGAGTGGTCGGAGATCCGAGATTGGCCGGGTCGAAGACGCGGATGAAGTTCCCGCTGAGGTCGGCAAAAAAGTACTTGCCAGCAAAGGCGCTGCCGAATTGGCTGCCCGACGGATAAAAAACTCCGCCCGTGATTGCCGCGCCGGCGGGACTCGGCGGCGAACTGCTATGGTCATACGCCATGAGCGGGTCGTGGTAGGTTCCGGGAGCGAATGCGGGCGGCGCGTGGCCGAAGCCATCGGTTGACCCGCCACTCCAACCGTAATTGCCGCCGGCGATGGAGTCGTTGATCTCTTCCCAGGTAACTTCGCCCACGTCGTTGATGAAAATTCGGCCCGTACCCGGCTGGACCGCGAATGTGTACGGATTGCGCAAGCCGAGCACATAGATCAGTTGGTTGATGCCGCTGGCGGTGCCGACGAACGGATTGTCGGCCGGGATCAGGTGTCCAACGGTGACGTCATCGCGGCTGGCAACGCCGCTGTTGAATTTCGACACGTCGATGCGCAGTTGTTTGCCGAGCAATGTGCTGAGCGTCTGCGAGACGCGATAGGTGTTGCCATCCGAACCAGTGAACGTTTGCACGTTGTCGCCCGCGTCGGCGTATAGCATGCCGTCCTTGCCGAAATGAATGGCGCCTCCGTTATGGTTCGTGGCTCCGCCCAGATTGTTCCAGTCGAGAATGGCGGTCTCGTTTGTGAAAACGGGCTGCAGCGGATTGCTGTCGTTGACCGTAAAGCGGCTCAACTGATTGTGTTCTCCGGTGGCCCAGGATGCGCCGCCGGCGTTCGGATTGGTGTAATAGAGATAGACGAAATGGTTGGCGACAAAATTGGGATCAAAGGCGATGCCAAGCAAGCCGCGTTCGCCGCTGGAATCGACGCTGAGCGTCAGCGCGGTAAAGGTCGTTCCATCCGTGCGAACCAGCTTGGCCCGCCCGGACTGTTCCACCACCCACAAGTCGCCGGTCGGCGAGAACTCCATGGCCGTCGGCCCCGAAAGGTCGCTGGCCGTGGTCACCAGCGTCTCGGTAAATCCAGCCGGCAGCGTCGTCAACGGCAGGCGGTCTTCCAGGAGTTGGAAGTGAAGCGACGTGCCAGCATGATGGCGACCGCGGGCATTCGAGCGGGCAAATACGGATCTCGAGCGGGTGGGTGATGTCCGACGCATCGACGTCTCCTCTCCGTAAAGACGGCACAATCGCCGTCGCATTCGCCCCTGCGGCCCACGCCCGTCGGCTGTCCATCGCGACCGGTGCCTAGTCGGTTGCGCGTCGTAAGCCCGCAGCACGCGTGAAATGAACTCAGAGCGGACCGCTTTGCCTCAAGACGATCCGCCGCGGCGTGCCGGGGGAGTGGCTCCGTGCAGATCATTATACCGCCCCCGGCCCGGCATCCCTGAAAAAATCGCCGAAAGGGCCGCTGGCGGCCGGCCCGCGCCAATTGGCTGCCACGGCTGGCAATAGGGTGGGACACGTGGTTATGATAGCGAGCGCTTCGAACGCCGATCGATTGCAGGCTCGGTGCCGAGTTGGGAACCGAGCCCTAGTCAACTTCCCCAGGCGGCAGCGATGAGACATCGCTTCGGTACGCCGCATCGCACAGTTTCAAGGCCGGAACCAGAAAATGCCACTTGACCGACATCGTCGCGCTCCGCTCTTACGCCACCGGCAGCAACCCGCTCCCCGCGCGCTCCACCTCGCCGCCGAGCAACTCGAAAGCCGGTTCATGCTTACGCAAACCACGGGCCTGTTTCTGCACGACCCGCAGGCGGCCGACGGTTACGTTTTGTTTTCGCCGAATACTTCGACAACGACCTATTTGATCGACAAGGATGGAGCCGTCGTAAATCAGTGGCATTCCGCTTACGGACCGGGACTGCTCGGTTATCTGCAACCCGACGGCAGTCTCATACGCGACGGATCGCCGCACGGGCAAGGGGGAAACGGCTCGATCAATGCGGCAGGCGCCGGCGGCCTGTTGGAAAGGTTCGACTGGAATGGCAACAAGACCTGGGAGTTCGCCTACGACAGCCCGACGCATCTGGCACATCACGATTTCGAGATCATGCCCAATGGCGACATTCTGCTGATCGCTTGGGAGCTGAAGAGTGAAACAGAAGCCACCGCGGCAGGCCGCGATCCCAACTTGCCGGGCGCCGGATATTTGTACCCAGACAGTATCGTCGAGGTGCATCCCGACTACGTCGGCGGCGGTGGGTCGATCGTCTGGGAGTGGCACATCTGGGACCACCTGGTGCAGCAGTTCGACGCCACGAAGAGCAACTACTACGGCGCCACCGGCGTGCACGATCACCCGGAGCTCATCAATCTCAACTACGTCTCGTCATCGAGCGAAGGAGGCGGGCAGGCCGAAGACTGGACCCACGCGAACGGCATTGACTACAACCCGCAGTTGGACCAGATTGTCCTCTCGTCGCGCGAGTTCAGCGAATACTGGATCATCGATCACAGCACCACGACGGCCCAGGCCGCAAGTCACAGCGGCGGCAACTCCGGGCACGGCGGCGACGTGCTCTTTCGCTACGGCAATCCGCAGACGTACGACCGTGGCACGGCCGCCGATCGCGTCTTCTACTATCAGCACGATCCGAAATGGATTCCCGCAGGCTCGCCAGGCGCCGGCGACATTACGGTGTTCAACAACGGCGTCGGGCGCCCCGGTCAGGATTTCTCGCAAGTCGTGGAAATCACGCCGCCGGTGGATGGCAGTGGGCACTACGCGCTTGCCCCGGGCGCGGCCTATGGACCTGTCACGGCCACTTGGACCTATAACGCGCCAGTGAGCGATTTTTCCGCCATTATCTCGAGCGCCCAGCGGCTACCCAACGGCGATACGCTCATTGATTACGGCGTGAAGGGGACGTTCAGCGAGGTCACCGCGGCGGGGCAGGAAGTGTGGCGCTATGTCAGTCCGTACGCCAACAACGGCGTGATTGGCCCGACCACGCCAGTGCCGAGCCTGGGCCTTCCGCCCCCGTTGCTCGATTCACTTTACGTCAATTTCGCCTTTCAAGCGATTCATTACCCCGTCGATTACCTCACGGCGAGCAACGTGACCAATGTCGCCTTATTCTACAACCAGTCGAGTTGGGACGGCGGCGCCGACACGGTCACCACGAGCGACGACTCGGCGATCGCCACCGATAAGACGGCCTACATCGCCGGCAGCGGCTCGGCGTCGAGTACGGCCCTATCGACCTTCACGCGCGGCATCAACGGCGTGATGGTCGATCTGCTGGGTCCTGCCGCGCATACGTCGATCAACGCCAGCGACTTCATTTTCAAGACCGGCAACGACAACACGCCCAGCGGTTGGGCCACGGCGCCCGCTCCGATTCTGATCACCGTGCGCACCGACGCAGGTGTCAGCAGTTCGGACCGCGTGGAGATCCTGTGGGGCGCCAACGCGGTCAAGAAGGCCTGGCTGGAAGTCGAGGTCTTGAACACCGCCCACACCGGCCTGGCCGCCACCGACGTCTTCTACTGGGGCAATATGGTCGGCGACTCGAACCTCAATTTCAGCACCACCGGTGCGGACGCGTCGAACGTGTTAGCCCACATCGGGGGCGATGGGAGCATTTCCGGCCCGCTGGATCATAATCGCGGCAAGTCGATCTCCGGTGCCGACGCGTCCGTGGCCTTGGCGAACATCGGCAGCCTGACCCGGATCAACCTCAGCGCCGGTTCGATGGGCCCGGTTGGGGGAGCAGGGGGCATCGAGGCCGGTCCGGCGGCAAGTCCTGCCGGCGGCGGCATTGCCGCGAAACCGAGTATCTTCGTCAGCGCGGTCATCGGCGACGATGCGGGCATTGCCTCGGCCTTGGTTGCCACGGCGAGCAGCTCACGCGCCGACCCTCGGCCGGCGGTGCCTAGCGTCGCTTATTCGTTACGCGACGCGGTTGTTGAAAGTCGGCGCGTTGCCGCGTATTTCAATCAATTGGCCGAAGAGGCATCTTCCAAACCACGGGTATCCGCCGCTTGCTTGCACGACGTCGTCGACATCGACGACGACGTTTTGGACTCACTCGTAGCCGGCTTGAAACCAACGCACGACTAGCCGCCGCAAATTAGAGCGCATGGCAGGATTCGAACCTGCGAACTAGCGACAAGAAACTGCTGGATCGGTAGCCAAAATCGTCACCAACCGGCGTCGCTCCCAGAGCCAATTCCACGGGCGGTGTTGGCCTTGGCTAGCTAGCCATCAATGCGTCCCCTGGTGCTCTACTTGACGCGTCGCTGCCAACGCAGGGATGGACTCTTGCGGCTGAATGAGTCGGTATGTTTTATAGCCGCCGCCGACGTTCACAGCATTAAATCCGTTGTGCCGCAGAATTCGGGTTGCCAAGTAACCTCGTTGACCCACTTGGCAATAGGCGGCAATTTCTCGATCTTGCGGTAGCTCATCCAAGCGAGACCGCAACTCATCGACTGGGATATTGTTCGCTCCGGGTATATGTCCGGCAATAAACTCCTCACAAGTTCGCACGTCCACCAAATAGCGACCTTGAGTCGTTGGGGCGGCCGTTGCAGTTTCGGCGTCGACCTGCGGATGATCTCCACGCAACAAACCAGCCGCCACAAATCCCGCCATGTTGATCGGGTCCTTTGCCGACCCGTATTGTGGCGCGTAGGCCAGCTCCATCTCTTCCAGATCGAAGACCGTCATACCGGCCTGAATCGCCACAGCCAGAACGTCAATTCGCTTGTCCACTCCAGACCCGCCCACGGACTGGGCTCCTAGTATTTTTCCTGTCTGCGGGTCAAACAGAAGTTTCAGGGTCATCGCCTCCGCACCGGGGTAGTATCCGGCATGATGCACCGGATGCACATAAACCTTTCTGTAGGGTCGATTGATTCGGCGCAGAGTTTTCTCAGATGCTCCGGTCATCGCCGCGGTTCGATCGAAGACTCTTACGATGGCAGTACCCTGAGTTCCTCGGTAGCGCACCGACCGCCCCAACGCGTTATCGGCGGCAATGCGTCCCTGGCGATTTGCTGGACCAGCCAACGGCACCTGAGTCGGCTCGCCCGTCACGAAATCCTTAACTTCGATGGCATCTCCCACGGCATAGATGTCGGGGTCGTTGGTCTGTAGATGGTCGTTCACTCGGATTCCGCCACGGGCGCCGATTTCCAAGCCGGCATCGATTGCCAGTTTACTTTCCGGTCGCACGCCCACTCCCAAGACCACCAATTGAGCGGACAGTGTTTGCCCCGACGTCAAGCGTATCAAGAGTCCAGCGTCACTTCGCTCGAATGCCTCGGCAGTCTGTCCGAGTAGCAGCGAGACGCCGTGGCTGACCAGTTGTTCGGAGATGGGGGCGGTCATCTCTTGATCGAATGGCGGAAGCACCTGATGATTTCGCTCGACCACCGTCGTATCAATGCCGCGACGAATAAGGTTTTCGACCAGTTCAAGACCAATAAATCCTCCCCCAATCACGACGACTTGTTGAACGCCTTGGGATAGTTTTTTCACGATTCGGTCTGTGTCTTCCAAATTCCGCAGCGTGAAAATCCCCGGCAGGTCGATCCCGGGAATGGACGGACGCATCGGAGCCGCACCGGGCGCGAGAATCAGCTTGTCGTAGGTTTCGTCATACTCTCGTTCCGAAGCAAGATCACGAATGTGAACCTTCTTCCCAGCGCGATCAATCGCTTGCACCGAGGAGCGGACTCGCACATCTAGCTTGAATCGGATCCTTAGCAGCTCGGGCGTGACGACCAGCAACTTTTCCCGTTCCGCGATTTCACCGCCGATGTAGTAGGGCAGCCCGCAATTGGCGAACGACACGTCTGGGCCTCGCTCGATCAAGACGATTTGGGCATCTTCTGAGAGACGGCGGGCACGGGCCGCTGCTGATGCACCACCCGCGACGCCTCCGACAATGAGCAGTTTCATAACCTGAAGTCCTTTTACGCAAACCCCGGAGGCCTAATGGACCGAACAAGAAGTACTCGACTGGCTGCCCCGGTTCCAGGGCATGCGAGCCAACAACAGACCCATCCCACATGTGTCGGTGACGCCGGAGAAAATCAGTCCCGCGCCAATGAAGGCTGCAAGACCAATGAATGCCGGATGAACGAGCCAGCTAAGGATCGCCCCCAGCAACACTAGCGATCCGGCCGCCATGCGGACCTGCCGCTCTAGCGAAACAGTCTTCTTGCCCCGGACCATTGGAAGCCCGGCTTGTTCGCAGGCCAGCGTGCCACCGTCGATGTTGATGACATGGGTGTAACCAGCTGCGAGAAACTTCTCACACGCCTGTTTACCGCGACCGCCCGAGCGGCAAATGACATAAAGCTGTTCTCGGCTTGAACCGTTTCGAGTCTGCATCAACTTCACAGGATCGAGTTGGTCCAGCGGCACGTTGCGGGCATTAGCGACGTGCAACTCTTGGAATTCCATCGGCGTGCGAACGTCGATTAAATCGACCTTGGTACCGCTGTTGCACAACTCGGCAAGCTCACGCGGCAAAATGGTTGAAACGCTCACGGCGATCTCCTTCGCTTTTTCCGCAGATTCACGGATCTGTGTCGACAATACGACATGTTGCTCCAAAAACAATTAGCGGCTTGCTTGGCCAAAGCGGGCCTCGACGCAAGCCATGATGTTCGCCAGATGCGGCTCTGCGATCTGGTAATAGGCCTTGCGCCCTTCTTTTTCGCTCCGCAGCAGTCCGCATCGCTGCATGAGTCGCAAATGTTCCGAAGCCATGTGGCTCGGTATTGCACATGCCTCGGCAAGTTCTCCAACGGTGTATCGCCCTCGCAGCAGCATTTGAACGATCCGCAACCGATGTGCGTGCGCCAGCGTCTTGAGGCATTCTGCTGCTTCCTCAAGGGCTTCCAAGCCGGTCAGCTTTAAGGTCGTCGTGCGTTTGGCCATGGATTTCACGTCCGCTCCCATGTCCAAATATATCGCAATATGTCGATATGTCAATTAGATATTTGCGACGATTCTTCGCTAATATTTGGAATTACGCGCTGGCCCAGAACATCGCCGAACAGCTCTGGAGCAGTTGCTGTCGATCGCGCAGACGTTGAAATCGCAAATGCCCGTCCGAGCGATCAACATCCATCGGTCCAGGTTCGCAACAGCGATTTGCGCAAGTTGAACTTCGTCGGTCGAATCGGTTCGATGGGAATTCTAATAGACCGATTGATCCTCCTGCCCTTGGCGGTCTGCACAGTTCTGGCAAGAGTTGCGGCTTATCGTTTCGCCGGCCTGGAGTTTGGGCCAACTGTTCTGCTTGCTTCTTTTCTAACAGTCTCGTAATCCGCCCGGGTTTTAATGATCGTACGTGAAAGCCGACTCCGATGAAACAGACAGCGTCCATTGATTGGAAGATTCATTTCTTGGAAAGCATGCACCAATGCCGCTGCCGATCACGGCGTTTTATTCCTGCTTGGCCTTGGCAGTTGCCAGCGGTGTCAGCGCATGGGCCGCGCCACCCGTTGCCTCCGGCGGATTCGATCAAACGTCCATTCAGTCCAGCCCATCCAAACCGCCGGCCGAACCTCAGCCGCCGCGTCCAAGTTCAAGACGAGACCGACCCCAGGGCGTGCTTGTCCATGCGATCGAGGATGTGCCCCCAGGACTTCCCACCATTCTGGGCGATCCAGTCACGCCGATCGATCTCGCTAGCGCCTTCCGCCTAGCCGGTGTCGAGAACCCTCAGATTCAAATTGCGATTCAACAGGTGTCAGAAGCCCTCGCGGTGCGGCAACTGGCCGCGGCGCAGATTTTACCGAACATCAATGGCGGCACCAATTACAACAACCACACGGGTAACCTACAGCGGTCGGACGGCAGCATTCTGGCCGTGAATCGCAGCGCCTTGTACGCCGGAGCGGGCGCCGCGGCAGTTGGCTCGGGTACCGTCAACATTCCCGGTCTGGTTTGGAATTTGAACCTTTCCGACGCGGCCTTCAATCTGCTCCGCAGTCGTCAATTGGTTCAGGAACGGCAATTTGCCAGCCTTGCCGTTCGCAACGATATGCTGCTGCGAGTGGCCGTGGCTTATCTCGAACTTCTGCGCGGAACAGGCGCGGGCGATTGCCCTTGATATTCGGAACGAAGCCAAAGAGGTTGCGCGATTGACGGCAAATTACGCCGCGACCGGCCAAGGACGACAAGCGGACGCGGATCGCGCGGCCACCGAGCTGCGACAGCGGGAGGCCGACGTTCTGGCCACCGAAAGCGACGTGCTGACCCTCGCGGCTCGCCTGGCTGAGCTGCTCAATGTCGACCCTTCCGTCCGGCTACATCCGGCGGACGGCTGGGCGGTTCCGAAGGCCATCGTCCCAGCCGCAATATCGTTGCCTGAACTGATTGCCACCGCGCTCATGCAACGACCCGAATTGGCGCAACGTCGCGCCGCGATCCAGCGAGCGCTGTTCGAGCTCAGCGCGGCAAAGATGCTGCCATTTTCGCCCAATGTCATCGTAGGGTTCAGCGCCGGCACGTTCGGCGGCGGAAGCAATCTCGTGACGCCAACCTTCGGCGCGTCCGATGGGCGTACGGACTTCGACACCGTCGCCTATTGGTCGTTGCGCAACCTGGCCGTCGGCAACCGCGCCATGATCAATGCCTCCGCCAGCCGGCTGAATATCAGCAATTTGGATCAAATCGCGGTGCTTAACCGGGTCCGGACCGAAGTGGCGTCGGCGTACGCTCGAACCCAAGCGCGCTATGCGCAGATTGCAATCAACGAAGGCGCCGTCAAATCGGGGCAAGACGGTTTTCGAGAGGATCTTATCCGCATTCGGGGCCGCGAAGGTCTGCCCATCGAAGTCCTGAACAGCTTGCGGCTGTTGGCCCGAGCGCGGATGGAATATCTGACCGCGATCATCGACTACAATCGAGCCGAGTTCGAACTGTACGTAGCGCTCGGCCAACCCCCGGCCAACGCGCTGGCTCGACCACTTCCGTTACCACAATCCGACGCCAGGCCAGAAAAACCGTGATCCACGGATGGCTCGCGCGTGCGGCTCGATGTTATCGCCGGTGCGATGACGTACGAGCTCGTTACTCCCCCGCCAGCAAATCATTTCACGATGGCACGCAAACCATTGCAAGCGTGGCTCTATACATGCGGGGTCATCGCGGTTGTCATGACCGCGGTAACGGCGCCGCTAGCCGCGCAAGCCATCTCTCGTTTGCCGCCCGTGGGACCCAATGACGTCGTGCGTGCAGGCCCCACAAACTATGCGGTGCGCACCGCCTCGGCGCATGCTCCAACTGCCGACCCGGGAAAAATGCCTGAGCCAGGCCGCAACCCGGAACGAATTCCACTTCCGCGCGCTGTGGAAACGGGCCCACCGGGAAATCAGCCCGACGGCTTTGACTCAGGCGATTCGCGCGTGATCGATTTGCCAACGGCGCTGCGACTGGCGGACCGCGTCAATCCGGAAATCGGCATTTCGAGACAGGCGATTCTGGAAAGCTTGGCGAACCAGCAGCAGGCGCGAGCTCTCTTGCTGCCGACAATAACAGGCGGCACGAATTACCACTTGCACAACGGCAACTTGCAGCGGCCCGATGGTTCGATTCTCGGGCTGTCGCAGCAGGCACTCTATTTCGGCGGTGGTGCGCAGGCCATCGGCACCCAGACGGTTGCGTATCCGGCCATACGAGTCTTCGCTCACCTCGGGGACGCCTTCTTCGAGCCGTTGGCGGCTCGTCAGCAAACGGCGGTCCGACGGTTCGATGCGGGCGCCACGTTCAACTCGACCCTGCTGAGCGTGAGCACCGGCTACCTGGGACTGATGGCAGCCGAGGCACAATTGGAAGTCTTGCACCGATCTCAGACAGACGCGCTCGAAGTCGTGCGGATAACGGCCAATTTCGCCCGCGCCGGCCAAGGGCGACTGGCGGACGCGGATCGAACTGCAACCGAAGCCGCGCTGATCGCGTCTCAAATCCAGCGGGCACAAGAGCTGGTGGCCGTCGCCTCCGCCGATTTGACTCGCCTGCTGAGCCTCGACCCGTCCACGCGTCTGAAGACCGTGGGGGGGCCAATTCCCATCCTGCTGTTGGTCGATCCGAAGTGCCAACTCGACCAGCTCCTCGCCGTTGCTCTTCGGCAGCGTCCCGAAGTGGCGGCGCGCAATGCACGAGTCGCCGAAATGCAAACGCGATCACGGCAAGAGCGGACACGCCCATGGCTTCCGACGATTTCGGTCGGCTTTAGCGCGGGTGACTTCGGCGGCGGCAGCAATTTCACTAATCCCACGTTCGGCAACTTCGGCGCACGAACGGACTTCGACGTGATCGCCTTCTGGACGGCGCAGAACTTGGCGCAGGAAACGTCGCGCTGTGGAACGGACGGCGAGCTCAAACCGATCAAGCCGTTGCCGACCGCGTCCGAGCGGTCAACGCTGTTCGACGCGAGGTTGCCGAGGCCTACGCGCAGGTGACCGCGGGCCGCCGAGAGATCGACGTGCAGACTGCCAGACTTGCCGTTGCCGAAGCGGGTTTTAGAGAAGAGCTCGCTCGGATTCGCGGCGGAGAAGGCTTGCCGATCGAACTGCTCGACAATTTGACTCGCCTGGTGTCGGGTCGCCAGGCTATCGTCGCCGCCATTGCTGCCTACGATCAAGCGCAATTTCGCTTGTTCGTCGCATTGGGCCAGCCACCGACTCTGGCTCTGTCCAATGCCCAAAAGCTCGACGCCGATGGCGGTCGGTAGCCCGCGTCGCCAACCGGCCACGATTTCAGGTGACTGGATTCTGATCGACGGCGCCTCGACGCAATGAGCCGATTTTTGGTCGGTGCAGGACGGACTGCTAAATTAAATTTCCGTAAGGTAGAATCCGGCTGTTTGTCCCCCTATCATGTTTTGTGGGCGATTTGGCGCAGCGAGACGCGAACAGAATGAGGTTTCCTGGCCGCAAAGCGGTGCGTGACCCCGCGACTTGCGACACAACCCCGATCCAGCCGATGTCCCGTTCCGTGGGTCTGGTTGCAATCCGTTCTTTGCACCGACGAAATGGGCACGTAGAATGAATGGAGTGAGTTGTTCGATTTACGAGGTCCGAATTGATGCAGCGCCGCGGATTCCTTCCAATCACGATGACACTGGCAACGGCGCTGTGTATTTGTCCAGTCGTTGCCAAAGCGGCACCGCGCACGGCGGCCATCCAACGACCGGCAAAAGTTCGCCGTTTGATTTGTGAAGGTGCACGTGACGAGTCATCTCCACGCGAACTTGCAGCGTGTCCGAATCTCGAAGTGCCGGCGTTGGTTTTCATCGTCGCCAGCGAACAAGCACGACCCTTCGCCAGGACTAGCGACTTCATCTCGCTCTGCGAACGCACGTCCTGCTCGCTTCGCCTCAAGGACCGGCAGGTGCTCGGTTCGTCTACTCGCGAGTTTTGCGGTGGCATTGGCCCGCTTCGTTGCTGACCCGTTTTGCGCTGCGCACCGCGCGTGTGCAGCCGCAGTCTGACGGCAGCCGGCAGTGCGACCCGCAGTCATGGCATGTTGGTTTCTCGACCAGATCCCGTTTCGGCGGTCGGGCAATCCTGTTGATCACCTAGGTCCCCGAGTGTAGGAAACGCGACGATGCGCAAACGACTCTATTTTCTGGGATTTTTCTCGCTGGCGATTGGCTGCAGCGCCGTTTGGTTTGCGTTTGCGAATCGTCCATCGGGTGAAGCAATGACGACGGTCGCATCCAACGAAGATGCCGGCGCCGCGTCCGGAGATTCCGCCGCTCATGCCGCTTTCGTGCGAGTCGAAACCGTCAAGCCACAACAGGGCGGCATTCAGCGGACCACAACCCAGCCCGGTACGGTCGTTGCCTTCGAGTCGGCGCAGCTGTTTGCAAGAGTCGCCGGCTATCTGAAGTCGCAGGTCGTCGACATTGGAGATCATGTCAAGCGTGACGACGTCCTTGCGACCATCGACGCTCCCGAGCTGTTGAAAGAGGTCGACGAAGCGAAGTCCAAACTGGAACAAGCCCGGGCGCAGGTTCTCCAGGCCGATGCGCGGGTGACAACGGCCGAAGCCGATCAAGAAGCTGCCCTGGCGGCGATCAAACAGGCGGAAGCCGGCATCGAAAAGGCCAGGTCCTTTCGTGCCTTCCGGGAGAAGCAATATCAGAGGATCTATGACCTGTTCAAACTGAAGTCGGTTGACGAGCGGCTTGTCGATGAGAAGCAAGACGAGATGGAAGCGGCGCGCGCGGCGGAGAGTCTCGCACGCGCTGGAGTCGATAATTCCAAGGCGTTAGCAGCGGCAGCCGCCGCTCGCATCGAACAAGCGAAGGCCGACGCTGTCGACGCGCGCGCCAACGTCGACGTCGCGGCAGCCGCGTTGGCGAAAGCCGAGGTGTTTGCAGGCTACTTGAACATTGTGTCGCCATATGACGGTGTCGTGACGCAACGCAATTTCTTTCGCGGAGACTTCATTCGGTCAGCGGATCAAAGCGGCCATACCCCGCTGTTGGCGATCGATCGCGTGGACCAAATGCGCGTGGTCGTGCAGGTTCCGGATCCCGATGTTCCGTTCACCAATCGCGGCGACGAAGCGGTCGTGCAAATCGACAACCTGCCTGGTGTTCGCTTCGCGGGAAAAGTGTCGCGGACCGCCGACGCTGAGGACGCCGAGACTCGCACCATGCGAGTGGAGATTGATCTGCCGAATCTGAAGGGCCTGCTTCGCCAAGGAATGTATGGTCGCGTAACCATTCAGTTAGGGACTTTGCCTGGAGCACTCAGAATTCCTTCTTCGTCACTGGCCGGTGAAGTCGCCGACGGTAAATCGACGGTGTATGTGTGCAAGGAAAGTGTTGCTCATCAGGTGGGGGTCGAGGTCGGAAAGGACGACGGACTCCACATTGAGATTCTGCGAGGACTCTCTGCTGAGGACGAAGTAATTCTTCACCCTAGGGGGGCTCTCTTCGACGGAGCTCGCGTCAACGTCGTCAATCCTGCGGAAAATACCGAGGCTTCCGCGAAGGATAGCAACCGCAAGTAGCCCCGTTTCCGGCGCTGTCCGCGCAAACTATCGAAGGCTCGTGTCATGAACGCGTTGATCCGTGGTTCATTGAAAAATCCTTACGCCGTCACCGTGGCGATGCTCACGATCGTGGTTTTCGGAGTGTTGACGCTGTGCGCGATTCCGATCGACATCTTGCCGGTCTTCAAGAGCCCGGCCGTGCAGGTCTTGACGTTTTACGGTGGAATGCCCGCCGAAAGCGTCGAAAAAGATATCACCAATCGCATGGAGCGATGGACGGGCCAGGCTGCCGGAACCAGTCGCCAAGAGTCTCGATCCATCGTGGGAGCCAGCATCGTTCGCAATTATTACCGCAGCGACGTCGATCCCAACGGAGCTTTGACTCAGGTCAATTCGTTGGCTTCGGCCGCGATTCCAAACTTGCCGCCGGGCACCTTGCCGCCGGTGGTTCTTCCCTTTGATCCGACGAGCACGACGCCCTCGTGCATCGTGGCTCTCGACAGCAAGAGTCAATCCGAGTCGATCCTGTACGACACGGGACGCTATGAAGTTCGCAACATGATCATGGCCGTTCCCGGGGCCGTGGCGCCCGTGGTTTACGGCGGCAAGATCCGGGCTGTGTTGGCCTACCTCGACCGCGGCAAGCTGCAAGCTCGGAATCTCTCCCCGCTTGACGTGATGAAGGCCCTTGACAGCTATAACCTGTTTCTGCCCGCCGGCGACGCCAAATTCGGCGGCACGGATTATGCCATCGACTCGAACTCGATGTACGAACTGGTCGAACGAATGGGCGACATTCCACTGCGCACCGAGCACGGCAATGCAACCTATTTACGGGACGTCGCCAATCCGAAAGATGCAAGCTTTATCCAGACGAACATAGTTCGAGTGAATGGTCGTCGGCAGGTCTATATTCCGGTGTATCGCCAACTGGGATCCAGCACGCTCAGCGTCGTGGACAACCTGAAAACGACGGTGCCCAGCATGAAGGCGCGCCTGACTCGCCCCGACATCGACCTCAAGCTCGTGATGGACCAGTCCGTCTACGTCCGCAACTCCATAGAGAGCTTGATCGAAGAGGGCGTACTCGGCGCGATTCTCTGCTCCTTGGTCATCCTGTTGTTCTTGGGCGAGTGGCGGATGACGATCATTGCGATGCTGACCCTTCCGATTGCGGTTTTTGCAAGCGTGGCGTGCTTGTACTACACGGGCAACACGATCAACGTGATGACGCTGGCGGGCCTCTCTTTGGCAATCGGCCCCTTGATCGACACGTCCATTGTTTGTCTCGAAAACACCCACCGCCACCTGGGTCTGGGCGCGCCGCCGTATCGGGCCGCGTATCTTGGATCGAGCGAGGTTGCGTTGCCGGTCTTGGCGGCCAGCATTTGCACGCTCTTGGTGCTGGCTCCCTTGGCGATCATGCCGGGAATGGGACAGTTTCTTTTCCAACCGATGGCGATGGCCGTGGCTTTCTCGATGGCCGCGGCATCGCTGCTCTCCTGGTCGTTCGTCCCCGCTCGCTGTGCCGGGTGGCTCAGATCGCACGCTGTCGATCATCCCATTCCGAGCGTCAGCCCAAGTGGTGAAGACCACGAGCATCGCAATGTGCACGAGCACGCATCCCGCAAGGGACGCCTCGCCCGGCTCTTTGTAACTTGGGAAGACATGATCGATCGCGCGATCCAGGGTTACTTACGACTGCTGAATATCATGATGCACCGACGGCTCCTGACGGTTCTGTCGGCCGTTGCGATCCTCGTGGCCGTGGTTTTCCTCTTGGGCACCCGGCTTCGCCGCGAGTTTTTCCCCGAAGTGGACGCTGGCGCCTTCGAAATCTATGTGCGAGACGCCACGGGAACCCGGATCGAGGTCACCGAGGAGAAAATCGCTCGAATCGAGAAATTCGTCCGTGATTCCATTCAGGACGACCTGCAATTGACCATCAGTGAACTGGGCGTCACGGCCGACTGGTCGGCTGCGTACACGCCGAATTCCGGTCCGATGGACGCCGTCGTGAAAGTGCAGCTCGAATCCGAGCGCAAACACTCGGCCCAAGAGTACGTTGACATCCTTCGCGCGGGCTTTGCACGCGCACCGGAGTTTTCCTCGTTGGAGTTTGCTTTCGACGCGGGCGGAATGATTCGCGGGGCTATGAACGAGGGAAAATCGACCCCAATCAACATTCGTATTCGCGCCAAGGATCCCGCACAGGCCCACAAGATCGGCGAGAACATTCAACGCGCGGTCTCGGCCATTGATGGCGTGGTTGATTGCCGTATCCTCCAGCGCCTTGATTATCCGAAATACATCATCGATGTCGACCGGGCCAAGGCGGCGGACCTGGGATTGGACCAATCCGACGTGATGAAGAACGTCGTGGCGGCAATCAATTCGAGCATCCAATTCAACAAGAAGAATTTTTGGATCGATCCGGTGAGCCACAACCAGTATTTTGTCGGCGTGCAGTACCCGGAAGGAGAAATTAAATCTATCGAGACCCTCTTGGACGTGCCGATTACGAGCCCCGTGCAAAATCGCCCCATTCCCCTGCGCAACGTCGTTTCGTTGCGGCGCGCCACCAACCCGGCGGAGGTGACGCACACCAACTTGCAGCCCACCATCGATCTAACCATGGGAGTCTCGGGGCGCGACCTGGGGCATGTGGCGGACGACGTGGCCAAAGCCATCGATTCGTTCGGCGAGCAGATTGAGCCGGCGGTCTGGGCACCGTACGATCCGGCGTCTGACGCCAAGAAACTCATCGAGGGCAGCAAAATCGATCTGACCGGCGAATATTTGCGCATGCAAGACACGTTTCGTAATCTTGGGATCGGACTGGTCTTGGCATCTCTGCTCATCTATTTCCTGCTCGTCGCCCTTTTCAAGTCCTACATCATGCCCTTGGTGATTCTCGCAGCCGTCCCGATTGGGATCGCCGGGGTCGTTATCATGCTTTTTCTCACGAACACGGCGATCAACGTTCAATCGCTCCTGGGCGTTATCTTCATGGTGGGCATCGTGGTCTCCAACACCGTACTGCTGATCGACTTTGCCCAGAAGGTGCGAAGCGAGGAAAAACTATCTCCAACCGAGTCCATCAAGCGGGCTGCCGCGGTCCGCGTACGTCCGGTTGTCATGACGGCGCTAGCCACGTTCTTCGCTTTGGTCCCCATGGCTCTGGGGCTGGCTCGCGGCAGCGAAGCAAATACACCGCTGGGCCGTGCGGTCATCGGTGGGCTGCTGGCCGGCCTGGTGACCACACTTTTCGTCGTACCGGCGCTCTATTCGCTATTGGTGCGAGATCCCAAAGGTGGCTTAAGCAATTCGGAAATGACTCTCGACGAGATGCTGAATTGAAGCTCGATCGCCTGGGGATGGATTCATGTTGGCATGGCCAGTCAAGAATCGGCGTATTGTGGTCGGTGCCTCGATCGGGCTCGCTCTCGTTGTCGCTATTGGCGGGGCCTCGCGGCGCTTGACGGTTGCGTTGGAAAGCGTGGTGCAAAACAACGCGCCCAGGAAGGGCGATCCGCGTGAAGGAATACCGGATGCCAATACGCTAAACCCGTCACTCTTTAGTGATGATCAGGACGAAGTCGCTCTCGTCGCGCCTCGGACAATTGCCGCCGGCAATGGTCGATGACCCAGTTGCTCATCCTCGATCATGCACCTCCAACGTCGCGTGCGAGCTACACGCGGCATCAAGGGCTAAGCTTCACTCTTTGCAAGCTTGGTTGGTGCGGATGCAGGTCTGAGCTGATCCGATGCGGCCGCGCGCGCTATTGGCGCACGTGAACCGGCTAGACGATCAGTTGTTGTCAGCACTCAAAGACCGCCTGCATGTGTTTTCAGGCGGCAAGTCGCGTGGGTTTGCAAGTCATTCGGCGCGACCCCAACAGACTTTCATTGCCTGTGGTCAATAAATTCACGCGGGCTCAGACCTAGGAGGAAGACTCGTGTTTACGATGCAATTGGAGAGGTCGTGGGGCGGAGCCGATAGTCGGCGAATCGGACCCGTCGATGGACTGCGCATCGTGCGCTCATCGCTTCGCGTACTTCCACTAGACGCCGAGATCCTGCGACTTGGCGGAGATCAATGGCGAGATGACTACGACAGCTTTGTCTCGCTGGTAATCGATTCGCCAACTTTGGTTTACGCGGAGCGGTCCCGGCGTTGCAAGGGAGTCTTCCACGGACCGTTCGAGTATATTCGGCTGGTCCACGGAACGATTCAAACGTCAAAAGATGGGCGACAAACGCTGGCTTGCTTCAATGCAATTGACAGCGTCTGGCATATTTATACGGATCAGACGGACTGGCCGACGATCATATTTTTCCCCTGTAAACGGTAGGCCGTCACCGCTGGCCGAGAGTGCTTTCGACCAGTGCGCGCATCTGGACAAAGCCGGTTTGCCTGGCGGCAGTTAGTCGCAGTGCCAGTTGACGGGCCGGTTGCCTTGGCGGATTGCTTGGCGGAAAAGGTCGCCGTTGGCTGCCCTTCTGTGCGCCTCAACGCAGTGGACGAGGCGATCAGCGCGGCAAAGGCTGTCAATGCGAATATCGCTGAATACGCGACCGTTGCCGTTGTTTCTCGGCCTGTAAACGAAGTACGCCTGGCAGGATTCGAACCTGCGACCTACGGTTTAGGAATCGCGTGATCGATCTGCAAGTTTCTGCGTAAAAAGGCCCTGAAATACAGCGTTTGCCGAGGGAATGTGGCTACCGGAGGCGGTGCCGTAACAGTCTATATTTTACGATGATTTTTTCTGCTTTCAAACCGATTCTGTACCGTGGTACAGAATCCGTGCCTCATCTTGCTCTGCCGCGACGTTCGTGTTGCTCCTTGCGACGCAGATCCTTCCAAAGCTGGAGCATGATTTGCGAAACGCTTGCCGCAGCCATGACACATATGCTGACGAGCGCCACCTTTTGGAAGACTTTTCGGTCCGTTGGATCCGCCTTTGCAGCCATCTGCTGGGCTTCTTTGGCGAGGTAAAGCGGATTGCGATTGAATGGGCCATTCATGCCGTACTTCTTGCCCAATGGTTGCAGAAAGGTCAACGAATTTCCTCAGGCATGCATGGCTCTGTCTCGATTTGGGAATCTCGACCCTCTCTATTTGCAGACGAAACCCCTTCGGCGTCGATGTCGCCGGAGTGAAGGCGGCACAGCCGGTCAATCCGCTGCGAGACATGCCAGGACCATCGTGTCCGGCCCTGGCCATGACACTGCGAGGAGGATACACAAGGACAAAACCTGAAAAACATATGGGCTACATAAACCGCCTCCTCCACCACCACGTCAGGCCAAAGGCCAGGCTTGCCAACATTCCAGCACTGGGCTCCGGAACGCTTGTGATGCTTACCACGCGGAATCCGTATCTTTCGTCCGCTACCTGCGGGGACGAGGTTGCCCGAAACGAGGAGAGCATGACGTACGAGTTCAGGGCCCACCCCCCACCCCGCAACGGGATCAGGTCCCAAGCGGAGCTTTCGACCCATTGCCAAGCGTTGCCGCCCATATCAAACGCGCCATACGGGCTCGTCGTTCCGGTGTACGCGCCAACGTCGGTCAGATTGGCTGGGCCGCCAGGATAATAGTTCGCGGAGTTGGGCGTTGCGGTAGGACTCGTCGCAATTGGGACGGAGTTGCTGCTCGTCGGATACTGATAATAGGAATTGGTGGCCGGATTGAAGTAAGCAGCCTTGTACCACTCGTTCTCGCTCGGGAGGCAAATGACCGCGCCGGCGGTCCGCGTGATGGTAGCGGCATTGCTGGGCGTGGCGGTGCCCCCTAAGAGCGTGTAGGCCCCCGTCTCGGTACTGCCGCTGCCCTGGTCATTGTCGAGCCAATTGGCGAATCGCAGAGTGTCGTAGAAGGTGACGTAATTCACAGGATGGTTGCCGTCCCCGGGAATGACGCTGTACTTGCTGCCGTTGGCCGCGCCCGAGTTGTAGTTGATGCTGCCATGCTGGGCGCTGACTCATTTGGCTGTTGTACAGACCGAGCGGGTTCGCCCCTGTGGCATCTTTGGTGTTGAGGAACTCGACATACTGGCTGACCGTGACATCGTACGTGCCGATGTTGTAGTTGTAGGCAACAGAGCCATAGCCGGTGGTACCGTCCTGCTGCATAACTATTGTATCCGCCGCATTGCCAGGATTGCCGACGGGAGACCAAGCAATCTCGACGGCTTTTGTCTCAGCAGTAATGCCCGCTAACAAGAAAGCCAAGAGCGGCAGAACGGCGCGGCGTCCCTGCCGGAACAGAAATACGAGTAAGCCCGTGAGCCCCATGCAACCCAAAGCGAGCGACGATGGCTCGGGGACGGACGTGAAAGTGAAATTCGAAACATATTGTTGGTCGAACTGAAAGTCATAGGCACCCGCGGTAAATCCGACGAATGCGGTTGGGCTTCCGATAATTTCGGGCATAGTGTTGGGCAAAGAGAAGATCGTGCTGTAGCTATTGGGACCATCGACGATGCTCTCCGAAAGTGTTGTCCCCCCGTTGTAGGTGAGCGTTACGTTGATTGAGTCGCCGGACAGCAGGTTCACCGGTGTCGTGTGCGCAGAGCCGCTGGCCAGGATGCCGCCCGTGAACAGTCCCGAGGCCGTCGGCGTCCCAAGTTCAAGGGTGACAGCGAGGCTGGGTGCGATGCCGCCGTAACCGAGCAGCGGCCCGGTCGGTCCGACAGGTGCGACCGCGTGGGCCCCGGCACCGCTGTTCTGGATGACGAACGCCACGCCCACGGTGTTAGCGCTGTCGGCATGGCCGTCGATTTCCTGGTAGGTGAAGCTGGCGGTGAATTTGGAAATGCTTTGCGGCGTATTGGCAAAGATGCTCCGCGACTCGTTGGTCGCATCATTCGTCAGCTCGATCTTGCCTAGCGAAAGCGTTGGCGGCGCGTTCGCATCGCTTTGACTGATGGTGAAGGCGGAGAAGTCACCGAAGTCGAGGATATCGGCGCGTGCGGTCGCCGAAGCCATCGCGGCAGCAAATATCGAAACAGTAACGATGCAGACTCGGCCCAGAAATGCGATCATGAGGTTGTCCTTTTCAGAGTTGATGTATCGTTTGAATCCATCGAAATCGGATCTCGGGCAATGACGCGGCAAAGCCGCACGCGAGGTCCACACACTCGCCCGAAAACCGTCGAGAGAACACAGAGTTTAGATAAGCCGCAGGAAGAATGGCCGCGTTAAGCGATCAAAGCTCGGCTTGAAATCTGCGGCTTGAAGCTGTGTTCATTAGCTTCCCGATGTGAATGGGAGCCTTCGTTTGTTCGGAATGCCGCGAGTACCTGCCGTTGTTTTGGCGACGGCCATGCCGTCGCCCGGCGGTTTGCCATCCATGTCAACACTTTTGCCGTCGATCGCCTGGCGGAATACCGAGAACAGGCCGCATATCACCGCCACCTGGTCGTTGCCAAGCAATGTCACCTTGCGTGCCAGTCGTTGCTTGGCACAATTAAAATGCTTTCTGACTACGGAATCGCTGATACCAAAGGTTTCGGCGATGTCCTCATAACACTGGCCTTGCATCACCCGGCCCACCACCTGCGCATGGCTTGGTGAAAACTTGAGTTCGCGCACGAGCATGGCCCATTCGTCCGCCGTAAACAGCGGCGGACGCGACGAATCATTTGGGTCAAAGGGTCGTCGACGCGCCATCGGCTTCTTGCAAGTGTGTCTCTCATTCGTGTGTTCATCCGATAAGCGCGGCTCATCGCCACGGCGACAATAACCGCCAGTAACACGCCTGGCTATTGGGCGGTTCCGTTCATGGTCGGAAGCGTCAATGGGCGATTGCGCCCATATCGCCGGTGCACGATGTCCTTGCCAAGCGTGCGGGCGCTATGCGCCCGCACGCCGAGCATCCGTGCCTGCATGACGAAGATAGAGACAGTTGGAGAGGCGTACTATCGTCACTATTGGCGTCGTCAATTTGTACGGGGTCATCCGTTCAGCTCCCGAAAGACTTCAATGATCCGGAATTGGATTTCGTTGCGGCACGTTGCTCCAAGCCGTTTTATGGCCGCGTCCATGTGATCGCGTCGCGTGGACGAGGCCATTTCCAGTGCGGCGTGAATCTGCTTGTTGGATTTTCCCTGCACGATGAGTCCGACCACCTTGATCTGGCAGGGCGTAAGCCTTCTGGCCTTTGTGATCCTTTCCCACTCCACGCGGCTGAACACGGCAGGGCGATTCGGATCGTCGGGTGCGGCGGTGGGCCGCCGCGAACCGTCGCCGTGCCGATCATCGTTGTTGCCGCGTGGAGTCATGGGAAAAGAATGTCCGGCGTTGAAACGGAGGAACTGTCGTGTCAGATTCCGGTGAGTTCGTCACTTTCGGCTATGATTTCCTCGTCGTCGTAGTCGAAGGTGAAGTCGCAGTCGTCGCAGCCGATGACGTTCCACGGGTCGGTTCGGTGTGAGCCGACAGCATTAGCGGGGACTTCGATCTTGGCCAAGCAGAGCGGACAGTAGACGTAGAACATGGCAATGACTCCGATGATGGATTAGGTGCGGGGACACCCGACCGCCCCATTGCGGCCGGGCAGGTTCGCGAACGTTACACCTGTGGCTGCGGCTGTAGGCCGTGAAGAAAATCCACCGCACGACTGGCAAGCGACGCAGCCGAAAACACCGCCCGCTTGTCGTCGCGAAGCACCTTGAGCCACGAATCGATGTAGCTCGCGTGGTCATCGCGGACTTCCGGCGTGATCTGCAAATCAGCACACAAAAATGCACTGCCAAGCTCCGCGACCAATTCCTCCATCGCGTAACCTTCATCGCCCCACTTCTTGCGGCCAAGGTCGCGGTTGAGGCGTGAGGCGTGCCGCGTCCAGTGGGTCAGTTCATGCACCAGCGTTGCTGCGTGGCTTTCCGAATCGCGGAACGTCTCAAAGGGTGGCATCCTGATGTAGTCCGCCTCGATGGCGTAATAGGCCCGGTTTCCGCCATAGCGAATGTCTGCCTTGGTGCCCGCGACGAATCGCTCAACTACCTCGATCCGCTCCATCGTCTCCTTGGGCGGCTCGGCCAGTTGGTAAAAATGTTGCGGCAATCCCTCGCATTGCACGGCATTGAAAACCGTGTACTGCTTGAGGAATGGAATCTCCTGCTCGATCTCCGCTCCCTCGTTGTCCGTGTCTTTCTTCGTGAAGGTGCTGGCATAGACCACGGGGCTGCCGTGCTCTCCCTTCTTGACGAACCCGCCAAGCTCCTTGGCTTGCTGGAACGTGATCCAATAGGGACAAGCGAACCCGGACACCTCTGCCGAAGCCCACAGCATCAAAATGTTGATGCCCTTGTACGGCTGTCCGTTGTGCCGCAGTGGTCGCATGATGCGTCCGGCGGCATACTCCGTTTTCCACGGCTGGAACCAAGGCCGCACGCCGCGTGCAAGGTCGTCTACGATCGTGGACGTAACGCGGGAATAGGTGTCGGTGTGGGTGGTCGTAATCGTCATGTTCTGGTCCTCCGTCTTGAGAGTGAAAAAAACCCGGTGCATCAAAAGCACATGCTTTTGGGCAACGGGGGCGAAGGCCCAAAAGTCAGGGGGAGGGCAGTCAAGGACGACCGCCGTTGGGAGGCGGCCCGTCTGCACAAGCGCGCAGCGCGCGGAAGATGGGAAGGAAACCGGAGGCGGTCGCGTGGCCCCGATCCTTGACGGCCCGGGGGATGTGCCCCCCAGCTCGGTATCGCGAGAAGCACGTCTTCAGTCACCGCAAGGTGTCCGCACTGTTCGTGCATAGTGTAGTTCCCCTATCGGGAACGCTATGCACGGGATATGGCGACGCGAAGCGACTTTTTGAAGCCGCGTTGCGGCCGTGTTGCTCCGCGTTTCAACGGCGGAGCGGTGACAACAACTGGACAGTTGGTCGTCGAGTGCCGCGTCATCCTTGACGCGGATTCGGCGAAGGAGATACGCCGCGTTAGGCGCGCTCAGCTAGAGGCCGCAAGGCCGACGCACCAGTGGGCGGAAGGGGCTACTGCGTCCGACGGACCGGAGCGCATGCGCAGCCCGAGAGCACGCGGTCGCTCGAAGCGAGGTGCCGTGAGCGAATTCAATGCTGCACCGAATTGCGCAGACCAGGACGAATACCGTACAACGCATTGCACTGGCGGCGAAGGTTGCTTTTTTGTGAGAATAGCGGCATCCTGCTCGAAACGCTCATCCGCCGTTTATGGGAGTGGAAATGTTTAGCATTTTGGTTGCCGCCGACGGTCTGGCTTGGGAAAAAGAGCAGACAATGACGGTAGATTCGAGTCGTTTCAAGGAATACAGCGGTGCAGAGGGAGAGGCAGTATCGTTGGACCGCCCCGAGTCATTCGGTCCGGTGGAGGCTGCTGATGCCCTGCTTATGTACGAAAGCGGGGCCACTGGGCCAAATGTTGGCGTGGTTCGGGTTGGCAAAATCAGCGACATCAGGGTTGGCAAAGCGAAGATGTCGTTTCGGTTCAAGGAAACCGGCAGACTGCCCCGAAGTGTGGTTCATGAGCATGCCAGTTTGCTGGACTTGGATTCGTTTGAATTGAACAGGACGCATTGGGCCATCAAAGACGGGACTATTCCCAAGCTCGTTCGCGAGAAAATCGAGGCGGTCCAAGAGCGATACGATGTCGCACTTTCATTTGCTGGAGAAGACCGCGGATATGTCGAACAGGTCGCGAAGTATCTTGAGTCCAATGACGTCGCGGTGTTTTACGACGGGTTTGAGGAGGTCAAGGAGTACGAGGAACGATGCGAACATTGCTCCCGCTAAACCGAGGGTCGTCGGCCTGCAATTCGACGATATCAATTCGGTATCCCGTAGGCGAGTCTGTTGCCAGCGGCACTGGCACGTAATCGAAGGACCCATCGTTCTCGATCGGAGGACCAAAGCCCGGCCATTTGCGGTACAGCATGCGGACCTCTTGTTCTATTTTGAGCCCTGCGTGGAGATAAAAGGCGCAAAGGCGTGAAACGCCGGCCAGAACGAATTCCTTGCCAAAGCGCCGCGCGCATTCCTGAAGATCCACGAGCAGTGGAATCGGCTCATCGCTTTGAGGAGGGTAATAGATCGATCGCAGATTAGGATTTCTCGCCCGCAGCCGAAGCTTGAATCGCACCCCGTTGCCTTTGCTGAAAACACTCCAATGATAGCCGTCGGCATCACTCGGCACTGGTTCGGGGGTGAACGACGCATAAAACATGTTGGCCATGTTCAGGTCTTTGTAGATGGGTTCGCCGTTTGAATCGGGGTCGAGATATCCCTGCAAGCGATGCGCTTTACAAAAGTCTACTATCTCGCTCTCGCCGAATCTCTTGCGGAGCGCATACAGGCGCAATTCGCCAGTGCGAAGAATCGACTCCGCCGCGTCAGCGGACGTGTAGTGATAAACCGTGATGTCGTGCTGGGGGGGCCAGATTGCGTCGATGACGGCACGTGACACGGGTTCATCGGGATCACAAATATCTGTCACGGTTCTTTCGGTCACGGCAAGCGTGCGTACCGATGCCCCGCAATTGACGCCGTAGCGGTGCAAGAGACTCGTCATCTCTTCGAATAATTGGTCGACCGCCATGGCTCCCTGCTGCTTCTGATCTGAATTTCTCAATAAATGAATGAATCGTAATTATCGTCCTCGACGACGTATCTCGGCATCCACATCTTCGTCACGTGCGCGGCTGTCGTAGATGTCCGCGAGTCGTCGAAGTATGCTCGCGGTCACCGGCCATTCCGTCTCGGTCGATTTCGCATAAGTCGCGTATTTCAAAGCCTCGGCGCGTTCCAAGTTTCCTCCGTCGGTCGGCATTCGCACGGTAACTCCTCGCTGGTTGAGAGTACCAATGACGAATCCCTCTGCGACATCCTGACTGTCGATCGCTTCGATGACATCGCGCACAGCGATGCAAGGCCAACTGTCGTCAGACTCTTTTGGAGCGTGGGCCAGAATTTCGCCAATCTGAGTGTCACAAATCTCAAGATGCCCGGACTCCTTGCATAGCTGCCGCGCTTTGTCGATCCATGTGGTAAGTGCGCCGCCGTCAACGGCCTGTGTAGCCTCCTGAAATCCCGGGACCTTATCCCAGGAGTGAAGGAGCCGGTAGGCGTTCATCGCACGATTCCGCTCTTGCTCGGTAGGCTCTTCGTGCGGTCCATCCGCCTCGCTTCTCGGGCGAAATATCACGCGAAGCAGTTCCGCAAAGAACCCGGGATCGGTGGCCAATGCCTTGTGCAAAGTCGAGGCGGAAGCCTGATCGCCGTCGAGGAGACCAATGTATGCCCATTCGAGTTGTGCCAGTCGTTTCTCGTCGACCGGGGGCTCGCGGCGCTGTAGGTTTTGGAGCAGCTCGATAATGCTGAATCCGATGTCCTTCGACGGCTTATCCACCTCTGGCTTTAGCGTAGCTTCCAATGTGTCAAGCAAGAGATTGTCAGGCAGGTCCTCCGCGCCCCTCTGCGCCATGTCGAGCGCACGCACGGCGGCGAACGGTCGATGCTGCGCAAGAAGCCGGGATATGGCGTATTGGAGTTCCAATGGTTCCTTTATCCAGAATGCATGGGCCGACTCCCAATAGATGCGTGCGGCTTCGTCGCTATGGCGCTCGAGCAGGTCCCATGATTTCCTTGCGGCGGGAAGAATCGTTGCCAGCCTCGCCACCTGCTCCGCTGTCCATTGATCCGTACGTAACTCCTCGACCCAATTCCATGACTGTGCTTCGAAGCATCTGCCGGCGTATCCTCTGGCAAAGCCCGCAATCGCCGGATTCGGGTCTACCAGCAGCGCCGGCAATATCGCGGTTGGGTCTGAGACAAGGCCGGTATTTGCCAATTCGACGCCGACGAGCCACGGAGCTTTAACCGTGGCAGCGAGCTTCATCAGGCCGGCGATCCCATTCTGAGTGAAAATTGTGGCAATAACCTCCTGGCGCATCGACGATACTTTCTTCGCTTCGTCCTGCCAGGACCAATTGGGGCCGTGCGGCTCCGGCAACTCCACGTGATCTGCAAATAGCCAGGCATCGCGCACAATGGGGTCATTGGGTTCGACATATTTCAGAGCAGTTTCCAGCGCAAGGATGTCCTCGTTTGGCAACACCCACCGGGCGTCTGGGAAAGCTCGATGACGCTGTATTTGGACACGGAGCTTTTCGGCGAGGACTTTTCGGTCATCTAAGGTGATCTTGGAGAGGTCTAGGGCCGCGAGTTTTGCAAGTGCGTTCGTCCGCGATACCGGTGGGAGGGCGGCAATGTGCTTGATGATGTCGACCCACCTTTGTGCGTCGTTTTCGACCATTTGTACAAGTCGATCGCCGCAGGCTTGTACCTGTTCCGCGTAGTCGGCATTGGTGGCTTGGGCTCGCCAGTTCGTTGCCCAATTTCGCCACTTAGGTGTGTGCGTCGGCATGGAGTGTCCATGCAGCGATGGCAACAGGGCGAGCAAGAGGCGCCAGCCGGATGCGGGTCTCTTTTCGGTGATTTTTTGCAGGACCTTGATCCGCTCATCGACTCGCGCCGCTGTATGCGGCAGCCAAGGTAGAAAAATCTCAGCCAGGCTATTACCCGGTCGGTTAGACCAGCGCTTGCCCGTGTCGCGCTCGGCAAGTTCCGCAAGGATTAGGCTCACACGCAGCAGATACGACGGATGCCAGGCCAGCGTCTCCAATGCCCAGAGAAGTCCAGCATGTAGGCATTGCGAGTGGAGCGGATCGCCGTTGTCTGCGAAAAGCTTAAGAATCTCTCCGCTGGGAGCGCGGAGTTCGGATTCAATAGCGCCAAGAAAGGCATCGGGCGCGGCCTCGGCGAGCAGTGGCAACTGCCGTTGCAGCGCGGCCCAGCGCTTCCAACCAGGCGCGTTGCCGAGCACTTGCTGAATTACCCGTTCTACGGCAAAGTCAATGTGATGATTTGCGCCAAGCTCCTTCGGAAATACGGCCAGCAGGACCAGCGTTTCCGCAACGCCGGTGCGCAACGCCTCGGAAAACGCGTGTGACTTCGCCTTACCGCGTCGCGACACGCGCCGGGATCGATTGGCGGAGTCGTCGCCGGTGAGGATACGCATCGCGAGCTGTTGCCAAGTCTCCAATTGGTCATGGCGCAGGCGTCGTGCGAGCAAGACCCAGGAGTCTTCTCGTGAGATGAGGCTGCAAAGCCCGCGCACGCGAAACATGGGCGGATCAGGAAGTGTTGTGGCATGAGTGACGAGCTTGGCGACTTCGGCATAGCTCTTTCCCACCACTTGGGAAACAACGTCGTTGTCCGCAGCGGATACATCCTCCCAACTGCCGATTAAGACCAGCGAGGCCAATTCGTCAGCGACTCCAGAGCGAGCCCAGGCAGGCTCACTGGTGGCCGGGACGCGCGACAGCCGGCGCTTGAGGACAGTCAGGCTTCCGCTGCAATCGAGCGCGTGCTTGCGTGCGGTTTCTTCTTCGAATCCGGCCTCGATTAAAGCGCTGCCAAGCTCGAATACTTCCGGCCGGGACAACACCAACGATTGAAACTGGCCTGGCGCGAAGCGGTCGGAAGCCAACAATACGCGGTGGCCTTTGCGAACTGCTTGGGAGACGGCCTCTGCTTCCAGGGCAAGGCTTGGCTTGGCGACGAGCGTTAGAGAATGCTGATGGTTGCAAAGCACGTTCCAGGACGCCGAGTCGTCGACGATGACGATTCTGGAACTCAAAGCATCACGTCTCTCATCGTCGAGACTGGCGACATAGGCTGCAAGAAAATCGATGGCGTCGGACGGCGAGCCGGATTCGATGGCGAGCGAGGACGCTTGGGCAGGGATTGTTTGCGAGTGCGTGGCGCTGCCATTCTCGTCCGTTGTCGCTGTAGGAATTCCAAGCCAGTTCTCCAGCGAAGGAACGTCAGACGCCTTTCGCGACGTTAAGAATACGCTTGGCGTCAGTTTGGGGTCGGTTGTTGCCGCAAGATTCTTCCAATGCTCATCAAGGTCCAGCATTCCTTCCGTTCGCATGCCGATTAGCCGGGCAAACCATGTATCCACGGCAGGAGCCAGTTCCAGCCACGCTTCAAGCGAATCGGCGTCAAGGACGCGAACTTCCTTCCACGGCCCCAGCTTGTTCTTCTCGGCCTCCCATCTGGCTTTTCCGTCCCATCGCCTTGCGGTCACGATGACAAACGTGGTTTCGTTTGGTTGGATGCCGAGCGGATTTTTGGTCCGGTTTCGGAAATCGCTCTCGGCTTTCCGGGCAGGGTCCGCGCCGACGCCAAGCTCCCAACCACTTATGCCAGCCGGAACATTTGCCGTGGCGGTCTGCACATTTATGATTCCGTCCCATCCTGACCGCTGACTTCCCTCGCCGGCCGGAAACTCGATGCGCAGGGGCGTCTCGGAAGTCGCGTGGATAAGCCGCCGAATTAGTCGGGGAAAATCACTGCGTGCCGATATGCGGTCTGCCCAGGTTTCAATGTCTGCGGCACTAACCCAAGGCTCGATTCGGCGAGGTTCCCTGCGGACCGTTTGAAACCCCTTTGGGAGGGATTCTTGAACGGCCAGGGCCCGAAGCGTCTGCCAATCATCTGAGTTTGGGTCGAGCTTCAGGGCTTCGGCGTAGGCGTGAAGGATTTCGGTAGACCGCGGGGGTGGGAGCAGTCCACGCTCCAGTCTGCTGATATTGCCTGGGTCTAAGCCGTTTTGTCGGCAGAACTCGCGCAGCGGCACGCCGAGGGCGATCCGTTTGGCCCGAAAAAACGCTCCAAATCGACTGTTTGTAGGCACTTGCGTCTCCTTACCAGATTGTTGTATAGATTGTACAACGATATGCACGGCAGTCAATTGTTGTCATAACGGGACAACAGATTGAGTCTTTGGCAACAGAATGCACTTGAAATTCGGTTGATTGTGAGGCAGTCTTAGGAAAGACGATTTGTATTCAATTTCGTAATAATTCCATATTTTGGTATTTTTGAGAAGTATCGTACTTATGGCCTCTGGTCTGACAGAACTTGAAAGGCGCTTCTTTGGCTACACGCA
The DNA here is from genome assembly GCA_963801675.1 of uncultured Planctomycetia bacterium. Lineage (GTDB taxonomy): Bacteria > Planctomycetota > Planctomycetia > Pirellulales > PALSA-1355 > PALSA-1355. Next base: position 2,446,099 of record CAWDFN010000001.1, on the reverse strand, counting down.
AAGCCTGGAAAAGAGTCTCGTGCGCACGGGTGAGCTCATTGAACGGCTTGCGCTCACCACGCCTCAGGAGAGAAAACTGCTCAGCCGCCTTTCCCGGCGGGACCTGATCGCCCGAGTGCGACGGGGGCTTTACCTTGTGCCGCGCCAGATTCCGCCCGGCGGGTCGTGGAGCCCAAGCGAAGCTTTAGCCTTGAACACGCTGTTCGACGATCTGGGCGGTCGCTATCAAATTTCCGGCGCGAATGCCTTTTCGCGATATGGCTGGGATGAACAGGTTCCCAACCAAACCTTCGTTTACAACAATTGCATCTCCGGCCGACGTTCCATCGGTGCCGTGCAATTGACACTGGTGAAAGTGGCTGAGGATCGGCTGGGAGCGACCGATGTTATCACGACGCCGGAAGGGCTGAGCCTCATCTACGCATCGAAAGCGCGCGCGTTGATGGATGCGGTCTACGATTGGTCCCGCTTCGGCACGTTGCCGCGCGCATACGACTGGATTCGGACAGAGCTTAAAAAGGACGATCGGCTTGCCGCCGGACTCGTGTCGGTATCGCTTCGATATGGAAATCAAGCGACGCTACGACGCGTGGGGCAGCTACTGGAAGATGCCCGTGTTCCGGAATCCTTGCTGCGGAAAGTAGAGAAGGCATTGCGTCCGACATCGAGCCTGATCCCCTGGATTCCCACACGTCCCAAACGGGGCAGGGCTTCCATTCGCTGGAAGGTAGTGGTCAATGTCTGACAGAGTCGACAACCTGCCGCACGAAAACGCACGTCAATTCGTTGATGCCTTGGGGCACACGGCGTCCGAGACGGGCTTTAATGCCAGGCTCGTTGAAAAGGACTACTTCTGCTCGATCATTCTTCGCGAGCTTCAACCGCTGTTCGAACGCGGGCTCGTTTTCAAGGGCGGCACCTCGCTCAGCAAAGTCTATGCCGGCTTTCACCGCTTGAGCGAAGACCTCGACTTCGCGATCTCGATTGACAGCGCAGCGACACAATCGATTCGGCGGCAAGCGATCAAAGACGCCAAAGCGTTCCTTCAGGAGTTGACCGCAAGGCTATCATGGATTGCAGAATTGCAGCCGCTGACAGGGGCAAACAGAAGCACGCAATACAACGGCACCTATGGCTATGCGTCGCTTATCACCGGCGAGCAGGATACGATCAAGATCGAAATTGGTCTGCGCGAACTTGTAATTGAGCCAGTCGAAACACGCCCGGCTGAAACCATCCTGATTGATCCCGTCAGCTCGAAGCGAGCGCTTGTCGCGGTTCCGGTGGCTGCGATGTCGCTCCGCGAGTCCTACGCGGAGAAAATCCGCGCGGCTCTCTCTCGCCGCGAGCCTGCGATACGCGACCTGTTCGATCTCCATCACTCCATTGAGAGTGGTATCCTCGATGTGACTGATGCCAGCCTGCTCGCTCTAGCCAAGAGGAAGCTGCTGGTGCATCCTGACGAGCCGACGGACGTCTCAGACGCTCGGTTTGATGCATTTCGGGGCCAAGTCGAGACGGCACTGCGGCCGGTGCTTCGCCCCAAAGATTTTGCGGGCTTCGACGTAGAGCAAGTGTTCACGCTGCTTCGTGAACTCGACGAGCGTGTTCGGTAGCCGTTGGTTTGATTGTCCTTCGTTCATTTCTCGTGAGTGGTGCGGACGGTCGGAATCGAACCGACATTCCCAGAGGGAACAAGTTTTTGAGACTTGCGCGTCTACCAGTTCCGCCACGCCCGCATGCGACTAGCTATAGCGTCACCGCCGAGCCAAGCCAACGAAAATGTTTGAGTGTTAGACTGGTTGCCTCTGCTTGCTCTTTGCAGGGCCTGGCTTCGGCCTTCGAACATTGATTGCCGCGGCGTCGAGGGTGTTCTTGATGTGGGCGGCATAGTGCTTCTCGATCATCTCGACGCTGGTGCGACAATTCTTGGCGATCTGGTAGATGTCGGCGCCCTCCATCAAGCGGAAGCAAATATAGCTGTGTCGGAGGCTGTACGCCGTGCGGCGATTGCCGTCTCGATCGATCTTCAAATCGAGTTCGGTTAAGATGGTGTTGAAGAGTTCCCGGTGATTGCCGGGAAATACCCGATCGGTCGGCTGCGGTCTGTTTCGTGCGCAACCGTCGGAACGGCCCAACCGCGCCTGGAGTGCTTTTGCAATACCCGACTCCACGCTTTCCGCGGACTTCAATTTCAAGAATGATTTGTGAGGTGTCCTTGTCTCTGACGATCGCGACATCACGATCCTCAAGTCGTGCCCCTTCGTCGGGCCGAAGACCTGTATTGGCCATAAATAGCACGTAGTCGTGCAACTGCTCGCACTCCCATTTCCAACGCTTGCTGAGGGGCTGTTTCGCCCTCTGCCGGGTCGCCATATACAGCTGGCGATATTCCTGCGGCGAGAACCACGCACGATGCGTTACCTTGCCGCTTGTCTTGTATGGCGATGAAAGGTCGGGAACGAATTCCAGCCAACCGTGACGATGGGCGGTCGACAAAACCTGACGAAGCGTGACGATCTCCTTGTGCATGGTGCTGCGTGATGGTCGCTCCGGCTCGCCAGTTTTTTTGTTCTTGCGGGATGTCGCACGATGGACGCGATACTCTTGCACGGTTCCCGGATTGATTTCCGAAAGAACCATTGGGCCAAAGACGGGCAGCAAATGGACGTTGAGTCGTCGTTCGTGGTCTTCCAGGCAGGTTGCGGTGCGCTGCCCCTCGGTGATGACTTCAAATTCTTTGAGGAACTGACCGGCAGCAACTTGGAACGTCTTTCCCGTTTTGAGGTTGCCGGCGCGACTTTTTCCACGGAGCTCATAGTACCAGTCCTCGGCAAAGTCTTTTGCATGAGCCAGACTTTCTTCTTTGGTGCTGACTCGCCAATTCTTGCCTGCGAGATACGTCGAGCACTGCCAATGGCTGCTGTTGGGACGCTTGTAGACGTGGAGTTTGCCTCCCATGAGCACGTGCTGTTCAGCCATCGAAACTGTGCAAAATGTGTAAGACCTGTGCAAGGCTTAAACCGGGTTCGCGACGAAGTCAATGACTATTTATATTGTTGCTTTTGCGTTATTTTTTGGTTCAGTCATTTTTTAACGCATATGCTTTTGAGTCCAGCGCGTTATACAGCAAGCGATTGGTTTACATTCTGAATAATGCGTGCCATTCTGGTATGTGCAAGCGACTGTGCAACTCTACAGCGTCCGCGAGCGGAATCTGTCGCATTGTGAGACACGGTCCACACACACCGTAGATTAAGAGGTGCTTAGCCAGCAGTTCAGACGGCCTCATCTCAACGGTCATGGTCTTCCTCGGGTTAGGAGGGCGATCGCGGACTGCATAATCGCGTCATTAATTGCCTTTGACTTAACTGAACCGAACATCGTCGCAACGATCTTGACTGCCTTATCATGGGAAACCCCATCCGCCACGAGCTCGTCCCTAACTAAATCAAGTTGCTTTCGAACGAGTTCCAGATCGTTCAAGCCCTTCTGTTGGTCGAAATAATTCTTGATCCATCGGTAGAGTGCATAGAGCACAAGGGTCGAGAACGCGATCGTCACATCGTACGACTCTGGCTCTTTCCGAGTCGGTCCGAGGTCGATCTGCCGGGAAATGGCATCAGCCAACTCGGACAGTTTAGGGTCAGCCTGCGCCGCTTGAACAAATGATATCTCATCCATCGGATTCACTCCTGAGCATTGCTTGATACCAGGGATTTGTTTTTGCCTCGGCAATATCGTGCCGAAGATCAGGTAACAACATTACGATGCTCTCGTCTCCGAGCAGGTTGGCTTCGTCCGTCACTTGCAAGGCCCACTTTTCTGCCTCATCAATGCGCCCTTGCCGCAAGACGACGTAAGCCAGCTGCAATTTCACGAAAACGCTGGCTCTCGAATCGTTACTCGCCTGCGCTAATGTCAACGCGCACCGAAAGTGCTTCTCCGCAGTTTCCGGCAGATCTTCTTGAAACGCGAGTACGCCCAGTTGCACCTCAACCAGCGCCACAATATGTGTTTCGCCAGACCTTGACGCGATTTCGTGGCATTGGACAAGATACGACTTCGCTTCAACAAAATCTTGCTCCTGCATGCAGATTAGGCCCATTTGGTACAATGGCTGAAGGGTAGCTTCGGGCACATGGGCAACGAGAGCGAGGCTCTTTTCAAACCACAATCGCGCCTCGTCCAATTGTCCTCTAAGAAGTGCGACGTTACCGAGATTCTGCGCGGGCTGGGCAGCCGCAAGACTTTCCTCATGAGACATAGCGATCTCAAATGCACGCGAGAACGCTCGCTGGGCGTCGTCGAGGCGTCTTTGCTCAAGTGCGACGACGCCTTGCGCGTATAAGGCCATGCCCTCATCTGCGGCCTTCTCAAACGGTGTTGGCGCGTCCAAGTGAAAATCTTCCTGTCGGAACAGTCCATGACGAATGAGTTCGGAATAGTAAAAGTGAATGCTCCTTAACACCTCGGTCCTCGAAGTCGAGTCCAAGTCCGGGGAATTGGCAGCACCGTCCTTCACCATGGAGAGGATTTTAGCCCATTCGTGCCATCGGGCTTGGGATCGATACAGCCTCGATATCGCATCCAAATGGCCCAGAATACTTTCCCAACGCCGACAAGACAGGCTGTACCGTAAGGCGGCCAGGAAGTTTTCTTCGAGGAGCAAAAGAATTGTCATTGCCTGTCCGCGGTCCTGTCGGAACAGCTGTTCGAGGGCGTGCCCAATCGAGGCAAATGCTTCAACGAAATGACCCCGTGATGTCGCCTGATCACTCGTCATTGATGGAAAGTGATCGAACGCCATAGTGGCAAATTCGGGATGGATTTCGTGGAATCCGGGGATTAGTTCGGATAACCAGCCAAATTGACCAAGTAGGCGGAGAATGTCATTCCAATGATTGGGCTGCACGCCGCGCATTGAGAAAGGCGCATTCGATTGCTGACCGATGGCGGCCAAGACGTCAACAGAGGCTACCCTACGAAACAGCGCCAAGAACGGCGCAATGTCATTGATTTGGGTGACGAGCATCGGCTTGCGCTGAAGTTGATGAGCGGGCTCGAAGAGCGATAAACTTCGCTGGCCAAGGATCGTCCTGGGCAGTTTCGGGTCTTCCCATCCCGAAAGCAACGTCGAAAGAAGTTCTGGAGAGTGCTGAGAACTCAGTGCCACCATCTCGATGATCGTACCGGGATTACCGCTCAGCTGCCCAATCAGATCGTGATAGTCATCCGTAGCCGCAATATCAACCTCAGACGAGGAGTTACTTCGTAGGCATGTGTCTGCCAAATGGATTGCATCGGGGCGCGACAGGCCACCCAGGCGAATAACTGAAATCCGGTCGGAAAACCACCCCGGTTTGTTTTGACGGCTCGTCAACAAAACCCGCGTTTGTCCTTTTTCGAGCGCCAATACGAAGGATTGCAAATCGCAGGTCTGTGATGCGTCGCGGACGGAGTCATCCGAGGCTGCGTCCGCGATGCACTGATGGGTGTCCTCCAGAATTATGAAGTGGCCATTTTCCCTGAGATGGTTTGTTAGTTGGCCGAAGTCCGGACTAATTTGAGAGTTCTGGGCGGCGTGTGGGTCATGAGTTTCGAAAAACTTCGATAGCGCCTCGGCAATCTGCACTCCTATGGGCTCGAACATCATTCTCAAGTTGACAGGAATGCGAATCAGAGCGCCAGTCAAACGACCGGTGGCGGAGAGCCAACGAGCGAATTCTACCGCAACTTGTGTCTTGCCGACGCCTGACATGCCTCTAAGCCAAACGACTGATCCGTGCCGGAAAGCCCGCTCCAACTCCAGCGTAACTCCATCTCTGCCGATCACTCCAGCAGCAGATTCGGATGGACAGTTTGCTTCGAATAGGCTCCGACCATCTACGGCGCGATCAGACGCCTTTGTCCGGCATATATCCGTTTCGGTCAGGACCATCGGCCTATTTTGCAGCAAGATTGGGACCATCCAGTCCTGAAGGTGAACTTGGGCGAGCGATAGTCGCCGACTCGGATCCTTTGCGAGAATGTCACGACCATTCTTCACAGCGAGTCCGAGGTCGTGGCCTTTCAACAGCGTCTCATACAGACAGTGCATAAATGCAGCAGCAGACCGAACCAAGACTGAGTAGGCCATTGCGACGACGCCGTGCACGCCTGCCTTCAGTAGCTCGTGGCCAATTGATGGAAACGACGATGAGCCGTCCACCGTCCCAGATTGGCACGCGTTGAGTAAAACCATTGGAACCTTTCCTCTGGCAATCGCAGCGGCAAATCGCGATCCCGTGACTCGTCGATCCTCGTTCGCGTTTTCCCCCTCGAAGTTCAAACAGCCTTGCGACATCTGTCGCATGGATTCGCGGATATTGCCCGAGATGTACTCGGGGATTTCGGGATATCCACCGTGGCCGTCGAAATGCACGATGTGAAAGTGGCCCGGGCGTTCGGCCAGGATGCTGTCCAGATGCCGGAATGTCGGTGGGTCAAGTACCGTAAGCCGGATCCTGTCCTTGATTTCGTGGCGTTTGAAAAGTTCGATCAGTGGTTTGGCGACGGATCGAAACGGTACATCATAATCCGGGCCTGCGGGCCTGGAGATCACGAACAGCACATTTAACGGGCCGTCAATTTGAGGTACGGTGACTGCGGGGGTATCGCGATCAGTCCTGAAGAAAGCGCGCGCGCGTCTCGAAAGCGCGCTGACCTCATCCATGCCGGGGTCTTGGAGCAACTCCCATGGGATCGCAGCGCCGGCATTGGTCTGATCATAGATCGCGATCGAAGTCTTGCTAAGCTCGCCTGCAATCTGATTGTACAGAGCCATCTGCCGTTCGGTTTGAAACGTCTCTCGGAACAATCGGGCACCTATCTTGCGTATGCTCTCCTTGGCGGTAACCGCCCTGTCTTGATAGGCCCCCCACGGACAATGGGGGTATTCCTCCAGGTACCATCGAAGGCTCTCTCGCTCATTACCATGAAACTGAAAGCTGAACGGGCTGTTTGCGACTTCGACTTCTCGCGATCCGTCCCGTTGTAGTTCAAGTCGGACGGTCGCTTGAGAGTCGCGATGGCCTGCTAGATAGCAGATGGAGAGTTCGTGCATCATTAAACCTGGCTAGTTTATGGATCGGGAGGGCGTAGGAATCGCGACTCTCAAAGTAGAAGCATTCAGGCCGGACATTTCAACTATCCGGCTCGTGTTCCGTGGCGCCGCGAAAGTCGTCGTGTACTGCCATTCGCAGAGAATAAAATCCGCTGCGCAGCAGCGGGGAGGGGTCTGTAGCTTCAGATTCCTGCGATTGGCTTTCAGTCGGTCAACTCAGGCAGGTGCTCAGGATGGGCACCTGGACGCTCAGTCAGTTACTTCGCTGTGGCAGGGATGCCGCAGCGTTTTTGTCTCGATGCGGGACTGCTGCTGCGACAAGCCACGCTCAGTCAGTCAGGCAGCAGACCGGCGATACGGAAGCGGGTGCCGTAGATTGCACAGCACCACGCTCGCCGGGTCGGCTATTCATCGTAGAAATAGTTCTGGGCTGTATGCAGGACTTCGTGAAAGTCGCACCGATTCTTGCGGCACCAGTGCATAGCGTCCGCGAGAAAGTTGGCCAAGGCAGACTGCATAGGTTCGTCGCTGTGGTATTCTTCGTAGCTCTTTAGAACCTTCTCGCAGAGTTTAATCCGGCACTTGGCCTTCGACTTGAAAAGCTTGTCGGCGGTCTGATTGATTTTTCGCCAGGACATCCGATAGCCACCGACGTCGTGCTGCTTACAGTGCTGAAGCACCTGCCACGCTTGCTCCTCGGTCAAGTCTGGCCGGTAAAAGCGAACGTCGCGTGTCGTCCACAATGTGGCAATGGTTTGCATTTCGGCGAGTTCGGCATGGATCGAACGCTCGCGTACGATGTCCGGATGAGGTTCACCGTCCAGGAAGTTTTCAACGAATGGCATAAAGCTCTCCTCTTTTTGTGTTGCTGGCCCCGCCTGTCGAGGCCATCGGCACGTCACGGAAGCCGCTATAGCCATGAGCATTTGCGGGGGTCAAGCGAAAGGCCGAAGGCTTCCGCGTGGGCGGAAAACGGCCTTGGCAGCTTGACCCGCATGGCGGCGGCTTCAATGTGCCGGTGGATGGCCTCGTGCGGGGCTCAGGAATCGAACGGAGGCGGGTATGACCGTGCACAAAACCGTGGACGTGATCCGGTTCAAGAACGCCGATGTTGTTCGGTTCGCTGATGTCCATATTCGATTCCCTTTGCTGCCTGTTCAATGCGGTGACATGCGTACTCGAAATAAACGGGGTCTTGCTCGATGCCGACGAAACGCTTGCCGGCCAGCAGTGCGGCGACACCGGTGGTGCCGCTGCCAAGAAATGGGTCAAGGATCGTCTCGGCCCTGATCGATTCGCAGAAATACTGCACCTGAATCAGAGGCCGCGGACAGGGAACTGGATTGTCGCCCAAGTAGCCGTCCCAAGGGCGCAAGTCAGCCAAGTGCCAGTCTCTTGGCAATTCGTCGCGGACACGGCTGCGACCGCTCCAAAAAATCACAGGATCCCAACTCAGGCAGTTGGATTTTCCGGGACGGTCGGGAAAGAGCTTGCAGGCGGCAATGATGCGATACCCCTTGGGAAAATACCTGTGCCACTGGTCGGCTTTGAGCGGACTTTGCCAGACGAAACATGGGCCGTTATTGGTGATCCGCAACAACTCCGGGACGAGCCGTATCATTATGGAATCGTATTTGTCCGGGGCATCGTCGTAGCTGCGATACTTGAATCCGATGCCATAGGGCGGATCGGTGATCACCGCGTCGAGGTTGTGCAACTGAGGCAGGATGTCGAAACAGTCGGCGCGGTACAGTGTTGCGTTGCCGATGGTGACTTTCTCGACCGCCAAGTTGGACCTGACATGGGGCTCAATTGTCGCGTGGCGCCTCATACGAGCGGCGAAAAACGGGTTGACGGTTGCTCGGTTCATAGTTGGCTTCCTTTCCGATGGTTGGCGGAGCGGGCGTCAATGCCCGCCCCGGCCGGTTGAGCTATTCCTTCTTTTCCGTTGCCACACGGAGCGTGATGCGGCCGTCGAGCGGTACGACTTCGACCTGGACATTGAATCCGCTGCCGTCGTTGTGCGGCCATGCGCTGCCGATTCTTGTCCAAATGGCTTTGCCGCTTTCGCGATCGCGGACGTGGTAGGCGATATGCGTTGGCCTTTTGGCGGTGTTGTTCGCGGTTTCGGACATAGTTTTTCTCCTTCGGTTGGTTACCGGCCGCGCCCATCGCGGCCTGATGGCACGAAGCGAAAGCCGTCCCAATCCGGGGCGTCGCGCATCGCGCCAAGCGAAAGTCGGAGGGTCCGCCGAAGGGGGAAGCCGTCTTGCAGCTTGCGCGAACCGGTGACGGCTTTACGTCGCCATCACACAGGCCGTGTGGGAGGGATCGGATTCACAGCGGAGAGAAAATGTCCTGTGACCGGGAAGCAACAATGGCATTGCGATCGCATTGCCGCCGTGTTGCGTACGCGAAAAACTGTTGAAGATTTGCAACCAGACACATAGCATGCCGCATGCTCAATATCACGGCGCAAGTGAATGCCGCGGGGGCGAAGTCGTACTTCTCGCAGCCGTCGGAATACTACAACGAAGGAAAGCAGGAATTCATCGGCGATTGGCACGGCAAAGCGGCGAAGCTGCTTGGCCTTGCCGGACAGGTCGACAAGCCCGCGTTTGACCGCCTCGTCGACAACATCCACCCGCAGACCGGACGGCAATTGACTAAGATCGTGCGCGATGGCCGCCGCGTCGGCTACGACTTCACCTGGTCGGCCCCGAAATCGATCAGCGTGATTCACGCGCTGACCGGCGACGAAGCCATTGTCGGCGCCTTTCGCGAGTCGATCAACGAGACGATGCGTGAAATGGAAGCGGACATGCAATGCCGCGTCCGCAAAGGCGGCCAGGACTTTGACCGCGACAGCGGCAACATGGTCTGGGCGGAGTTCATTCACCTAACCAGCCGCCCGGTCAAAGGCGTCGTGTGCCCGCAACTGCACGCCCACTGCTACGCGCACAACGTGACTTACGATGCTGTTGAAGGCCAGTGGAAGGCCGGCCAGTTCCGCGCACTCAAAGAATCTGGCTATTATTGGCAAGCCGTGCAACAGGTTCGGTTTGCCGGCAAGCTCCAGGAGCTTGGGTATACGATCCGCAAGACGAAGGATGCGTTCGAGATTGAGGGAGTACCGGATTCGGTGCTGAAGAAATTCTCGCTGCGCACCAGCCTGATCGAGCGAGTCGCCGAGCAGCTTGGCATCACCAATCCCAAGAGCAAGGCAAAGCTCGGAGCCACGACACGCGAAGCCAAGAATAATGCCATCCCGTATGCCGAACTGATACAGATTTGGGAGAGCCAACTAACTAAGGATGAGGTGGCGGCGATCGGTGTTGCGGCGCAGGAGAAGGAGCCGGCAATCCCGGTCTGTCATAATGCCGAGCACGCGCGCTTTGCCATTGACCATACATTCGAGCGGGCAAGCGTTGCCGACGAACGTCGGTTGCTGACTGTTGCATTACGGCACGGCCTTGGCGAAGTGACGCCCGAAGGCGTTCGCGCGGAGGTGGACCGGCACCGATTGCTGAAACGCGTGGACCACGGCAAGACGTGGGTGACAACTGACCTATTTCAAGGACAAAGAGCTTGCATCGACGTTGACGACGACGAACAGGTTCCTGCGATTCCTCGACACGCCGCTCGTTGCGGCAAACACCAGGGCCAGCAGTTTCAATCCCGCCGCGCTGCTCGGCGGCCGGATGACGGTCTATCTGACACTTCCGTTGGAGCATGCGCAGGCACAATCGCCGCTCGTGCGCCTTTGGATAGGTGGGATATTGAGAGCGGTAGTGGCCGGTGGTCTCCAGGAGCATACAAGAGTTCATTTCGTTCTGGACGAGGCGGCCACGTTGGGGCAGCTCAGCCAGCTTGAGGATGCCGTTGATAAGTACCGGTCATACGGTGTGCGCCTTCAACTGTATTATCAGTCGCTGGGTCAACTGAAGAAGTGTTTTCCTGAGGGGCAGGATCAAACCCTCCTGTCTAACGTCACGCAGGTATTCTTCGGCGTCAATGATCCGCAGACCGCTGAGTACGTCAGCACTCGACTCGGCGAAGAGACAATCGCAGTGAGCAGCGGCGGCGTCAGCACCGGCGTCACGCGGCAAACCTCTGAGGATGGCCGGGGCAGCAGCAGCTATTCGCATAATGATTCTGACAACTGGCAACAGAGCGGGCGCAAGCTGCTCAAGCTTGAAGAGGTCATGGCGCTGTCTCCAAGAACCGCCATTACGTTCACACCGGGCAGTCGCCCCATCTGCACGACCTTGACCAGATACTACGAGGGACATCCCTCGCTGTGGCGCAGTTTCAAGCGAGCGGCAAGGACGCTAGGGATAGCGATTGTTTTGTTGGTGGGTTTCGGGCTGCTGGCAATGATCCTTGCGGAGTTCGGTGCTCCGCCACCGCAGCCCTCGTACATGCCTGAAACGGTTGATTGGAGGTGAACCGTGAATTTCGGCGAAAAGCTGATGCAAATGATGAGCGAAAGTCTGGACAACTTCGGTCCGGAGGTCAGCGCGGAAATGTCACGTCTTGGTACTCAGGGCCAAATGGAATTTGCCTCGGCGCTTTTCCACGGCTCGGCGTTCGTGCCGTATGGCCCCGGCCAATACACGCCAACGCCGGAGCAGCCGGACGTGCAACAGGTCGAGGCTCCGCAGATTGAAATGGATATCGGACGAAGCATGTAGTCGTGGATCGGGATTCGCTCAGGCATGACCTGGTGGTGGTGATGGCCAGGCATCTGCTGGCCATGATTGCGCCGTGCCTGCGCACGAAGAGGAACGGGGCAATGCGTTCCGTGAGTTCCTTGGGATTGTATCTGCGGGACGGGAGCGGTTCGAGGAGAAGGTGAAGAGCCGCGACGATCTGAATTCCGGCCTGAACTAGCCAGTAGGTGAAGCAGTGCTCACGGTCAAAGACGTTGCAGGGCGTGCCCGCGTGTCAGCCGGTCTGGTCTATGATTGGATCGCCTCTGGCAGGCTTGCGCATTTCCGGTTCGGAAGGAAGGGAAGCCGAGGATCGATAAGGATCGCCGAAGCGGACTTAAACGCGTTCCTGATGACCCTCAAGCAAGGAGCGGAGCCGGGGGAACGGAATCCCCCGGCCCCGACATCTGCCAAGCGGGTCTTTAAGCACCTGCGGTTGAAGCTTTCTTGAGGGTCTCCATGAGGTGCTTGTCGGCTTTGCCGAGGTGCTGGTACGTGGTGGCAACCATCTGTCCGTTGGCGTGGCCGAGAAGTTCGGCGACGGTAAGGTGATCGGCGCCGCTTTCAAGCATCCGCTGGCAGAAACCATGACGCAGGTCGTAGGCGGCGAATCGCTTGCCGAGCTTCTTGCTGAGCCGGCCGAACCGGTTGCAGATCGCGTAGTTTTTCCAAGGGTTTCCGTCCCTGTTCAGGAACAGCTTGCCTTGCTTGCGTCTAGCCATCAGGCGTTCCACGATTTCGGTCGCCCGATCGCTGAGCCGAATAATCCGCCAACGCTTTTTGCCTTTCGCCTCGGCGGGTGGAATCTCGATTCGGCGTTTGGCGACAAAAACATGTCTGGGCTCGATGTGCCTCGCCTCCTGTGGCCGCACGCCGGTCTGCCATGCGAACTCCAAAAGATCACGAAACGCTTCGTCTCTGACGTGGGCGAACAACGCCTTGAAATCCTCCGGGCTCAGAGGATTGTCTCGACGCTCGGGCCGGGGCTTCTCGATGTGCGGAATCGGAGAAGCGCCAATATATCCGAGCTTGGCTGCCCAATTGAACGGCCGCTGGACGGCGCCAATTGCATTCCGGCGGAAGGTATCTCCCCAAGACGCGTGCCTGTCCGCCCATTCGCTGACGTGATAGGGGGCGAGCGAGGGGACGGGCATTTCGTCCGGCGCGACCAGGAAGTCAATGAAACTTTGAAGGTGGTCGAAATACCACTCGTAGGTTCTCGGTGCCCGGTGGTTCTGACACCAGTCGAGAAACTTGTCGACGACTTCGGCCACGGTCAATCCGGTCGAGGTGGGCAGATTCGGGCGAGCAACGCCCGGTTCCTCGGACATAAGACGGTGGAATTTGCGATAGGCGTCGGCCTTATCGGATCCAAGCCTATGTCGGACGCCACGGATGGTTACGTACCAGGAATTTCGATCTTCACGCCACCACGGTTTCGCGTTGCGAGCCATGAATCAACCCTCCAGCAAGAGCCATGTGGATTCCCACGGCGTGCCTTCGGGTATGCCGCCCCTGTCCGGCTGCAACCGGGCAGGGGCTTCGATTCATTCTGTACCGGAATTCTGTACCGGGCCTCTTTATTTTCAAGGGGCATCTTTCAAAAGCCCCTGAAAACTCGAGTACGCCTGGCAGGATTCGAACCTGCGACCTACGGTTTAGGAAACCGTTGCTCTATCCCCTGAGCTACAGGCGCACAATCAAGGGTCATGGGGCGTGCAGACGTCTCTCCAAAACGCCGCTTCAACGTCGGCCAGGCGCTGACCGTAGACCGCTTGAAAGTCTGCTGCAAATGTAGCCGGCTGGCAGCGATTGTACAGGGCCACGAACTTCGCCGACCCAAAGCGGCGAATCAGAAAATCGACCAGTGCACCACCATAACTGTACACGGCCCCGCTGTCGTAATGATACCAGTCCGGTTCGAACAAATTGGCTATGCGCAGCTCGGGATGGGACTCGTGCTCGCGAATCGCGCGCGCCGCGAGCTCACTTGAAGTTGCGCCCGACTGCGACTCGGCCCATCCTTCATGCAGCAGCATCGGCGGATCGGCGGTAATGGGCCGTTGTTGCGTAATGACGGCGTGCGCCAATTCGTGGCGGTCTAAACTGCCTGCGGCACCGGACCAGCCAACCGGACTGTTCGTGCTTCCCAGCGCGAGCCCTAAAAATGAGCAGTTGCCTTGCCCCAAAAGAGAACCTCGCACCCAGTGGATTTTGGCGCGCAAAGGACAGCCGATGTTGGCCTCCAACCGTGCCACATGCTCGTCCATCGTCGCGGCATCGAGTTGAGCGTTCGCAAGGTCGTGGTAAAACATGGCCAATCGTTCGGTCTCCAGGCGCCGTGGATACAAGTACGCCGCCTGCCCCTCCATCATGCCGGCCGCAGTGACCATGACCATCCGACCCAGCGCGCTGTGAGGCACTTGCCGCTGCGACCACTGGCGGCGCACTTGTTCGAACGGGATGGCAAAAAGGAAAAACGGAAGGACCATGGCGCAAGCCCACGGTAAGGATCTCCAGGGACCGCGCCTTGCCATGCACGCCAACCAGCGCAGCCCAATCCAATGGCGGCCACCAAGATTGCCAACGCCATCAGCAGCAGGAATGGGGCACATGTGGGATGGAGCGTACCGGCTCGGCATTGTACGGCTATCGACGCCGCAATCGATCCGAGCGCAAGCCACACCATCAGGCATGAAAGTCGCATCACTGTCGAGGCGCTCATCGCCGACGGAATGATTGTGTCTCCGTTGGCATGGCAATTTCCGTTTTTCATTTAGTCCAACGAGTTCAGTTGTGATCAGACACGGTCCAGACTCCTTGAAAGCCGGTCGCGTGGGGGCCAGGTTTCAGACGAGCGTCATCTTGCAGTACTTCATGGCTTGGACAATCCGCGGCGATAGCTCGACAGCCAGGTTTCGATCTCGCCGGCAAGCTTTGCCTGATTCTGCGAACGAGCCACTTTTACGGCGGCTTCGGCGGTGGCGATCGCGTCGGCTGATTGGCCCGCGGCCGCACAGGTAGTTAGCAAATTGGTGTATGCCGACAAGTAGTTAGGATCGAGCCTGACCGCCTGCTTGAACTGGGCGATCGCCTCCTGCGGCCGCTCGGATCGCAACAGCGCGACTCCCAAATTGTTGTGGGTCGTACTGGATCCGGGCTCGATTCGCAACGCCTGGTCATACTGTTCGATCGCTTCGGGAAGTCGGCCGGCGCTGGTCAGGGCGATTGCCAGGCCGGCATGGGCTGCGACCATGCTTGGATTGAGCTCGAGCGCCCGTTGAAAGTGCTCAATCGCCTCTTGTGCACGGCCGACCGCTGCCAGCGATTGCGCCAGGTTCTTGTGGCTGTCGGCGTAGTCGGGCCTCAGCCGCAATGCCCGCTCGAAGTGCTCGATCGCCTCTTGCGGTCGCCCGGCATTGTTCGACTCAACGCCAACGTTCGTTTGCACAAGGTAATTCTCGGGCTGATGCGTCGACGCGTCCCGCCAAATCGTCAACACATCGCGATACGCCTCGAGCCGACGCACGCTCACCAGCCCGAGCACGACCGCCACCACCGCTCCCGCGACGGCAATTATCGTGGTTGTCCTCCCACTGGCCGCGGGGCTCGCGTCCGCCGCGAAGAGCTCGGTTGTCCAATGCGCGAGCCGGTAACCGCCGACGATCACCAGCGCGACAATCGCCGCCAGAGGTAGGTACATGCGCCGCTCGGCCGCCACTTCGGTGGTCAGCGGCACCACCAGCGTCGGCGACAGGACGATAAAGACCCACGCGCCGAGAAATCCCACAGCCGCGCGACGCCAGAATAGCACGATCGTCCCAATGGCCAACAGGCCCACCGCCAGCAACCACGGCCACGCCGCGCCGAACGTGTCGAGATAGGGCATCTCGTAGTGAATCACCAGCGGCCACGGCCAGACTGTCAACTTCAAATACAACAGCAGCACCTTGGCCTGCGTGAACCACCAGGCGTAGGCGGGCACGCCTAAATCGAAACCTGCCGTCGCATGCGTCCCCAAGTAGCTAAGACCCAAACGCAGAAGCCAACTGGACGCCAGGCCGACATACAGAGGCCACGATTCTTGAAAGGACCGGCGGAACGTCCCGGCGACAAACGTACGCTCGAACAGCAACACGATCAGGGGAGCCGAGGCCATGACCTCCTTGCAGGCCATGCCCGACAGACACGCCATGGTCGACAGAATCAGCCACTTGCTTCGCCCGGCGATCGGCGCCGCCCAGTAGCGCAGGCTGCCGTACAGCGTTGCCAGGTAGAAAAACCCCATCAAGCCTTCGGTGCGCTGCGTGACGTACTCAACGGTCTCAGTCTGCAACGGGTGCACCGCCCAGACCAGCGCCACCAACAAAGCCAGCGGCCCGGCCGCGCGCTCGAACTGGCCGCCAAAATATTCCAACTGCAGCGCGCGGCGGACAATCGCCCACAGCAGCATGGCCGACAGCATGTGGACGACCATGTTGAAGACGTGATAGCCGGCCGGATCGAGTCCGCCGAGATAATAGTTGAGCCCCAGCGAGAGGTTCACCAGCGGCCGGCCCACCGTGGCGGTCGCCGTCTGCGGATTCAATACGCCATTCCGGCCAGAGTCGCCTAGCAAGGGCCAAAGCTTCACGATCGAAGGGTTCTCCAGGATCGTGAACGTATCATCAAAGATGAAGGGCGCGTGAATCGCAGCGCCGTACACTACCCAAACAGCGCTGCCTAACAAAACGCACGCCGCCACACTCCAAAGGGTGTCCGCTAACAGGTGCATGGCGGACCCTCGCACGGCCTGGGGGCCGGCCGCATTCGCTGGCACGACCGTCGGAGCAGGGTCGGTCATCGGGTGAATCCTGCGGCTTGAAACAGCGGCACACAAAGTCCTGAAAACGGACCATTCACGGATTATGTTTCGCCACGGCGCGCGTGACAAGCGTTCGGCCCATCGCCCAAACTACCATGGGGCCGTCGCAGGAATTCAGTTGAAGTCTTGCGGCCAAAACAGGGTGACGAGCGAGACCGTCGCGGCACGCCGCGAACCGGGTGGGAACGTCGGCTGCTGGCGATCGCGTGCTGGCACCGTGCCAAAAGCTCCCAAAGGTGGGAAGGCTAGAGAAGACGAACGCGTTGCGATGCGACTCCCTGTAGTTATGGTCGTAACGCGACGAAGTTAGGGATAGCGATCACCTTTCCCGTCGCTCCGCGAATGCCGTTCTTGGCGCCCCGCCAGGCGGAGCAAGTTCTGCACGCCCGCCGCTCTGCAAGTATTGCAATATGCTGACATTCCTTTCGAGAACCGCCGTCGCGGCTGTCGTTCTGTGCGCCAGCTCGGCTTGGGGGGCGTCATTCGGACCCTACGACAATATTCAGGTGGCGCCACCGGCAGTGGCCCAGCCGCTGGCGGCACCGCCGACTCTGGCAAGGCCAGTTGCCACACTGCCCCCACCCAACCAACCGCTTATCCCGGACGCGAATCCCGCCGCTTCCACGACCTACCTTGACAGTCCAAGCGCCGGTCTCCCCTGGAGCCTGCAATGGATGCCGGACGGCCTGATCTACCGTTCGTACCTGGCAGGCGTGAAGGAGCCGCGATTCGGCCTGGTCACGTCACGTCTGCCGCAACTGGGCACGATCTGGGACGCGACTCTCGGAGGGCGTGTCGCACTGCTCCGCTATGGCACGCCGAACGCCTATCGGCCCGAGGGATTTGAAGTCGACCTCGAAGGGGCCGCGATCCCCCGCTTGCAGCCGCTCTTGGACAGCTCGCCGCTGACGTCGTGCGATTATCGGGTCGGCGTACCGGTCACTTACGGCGTCGGAAACTGGCAGTACAAGACCGGATATACCCATACGAGCGCCCACCTGGGAGACGAATTCATGATTCTTCATCCAGGCGTTACACGAATCAACTACACGCGCGATTCGTTGATGCTCGGCGTGGGATATTTCTACACGGACGCGTTGCGACTGTTCGCCGAGTTCGACTACGCGTTCGTGCTCGGCGGCGGCTCCAAGCCCTGCGAATTTCAATTTGGCGCCGACTATAGCCCCGCTGTTCGCGGCGGGAGCGGAACGCCTTTTGCCGCCGTCTATGGCGACCTGCGGCAAGAATTGAAATTCGGCGGATTTTTCGTCCTTCAGGCAGGCTGGCAGTGGCGCAATGGACCGGCCATGCACACATTCCGCCTCGGCGTCGAGTACGTCAACGGCAAGAGCACCCAATACGAATTCTTCAACAACTTCGAGCAGCGAACCGGATTCGGGATTTGGTACGACTACTAACGTTGCTGCGAGGAAAACGGCCAATAAAAGAGGGTCAGGACGATTTACCCGCCAGTCCATTAATAGTTCTGACCGTATTCTTGCCAATTCATGGATGAACACGCACCAAGATTTGCGGCCGAGCCGTACGGCGCTGCCGCCGCAGCGCGGCCGTCGTTCGACTGTGCGAAGCCGCGCAGTGCCGCCGGCTGGCTCAGTTGGCATTGGGGCTGCCTGCTTGCGGCGATGATTGCCGGCGGCTGCACCACCGGACCGCTCGAGTGGTTCCACAATGGCTTCAAAGTCGGACCGCAATACGCCGAGCCGCCGGCCTCGGTCGCGTCGCAGTGGATCGATGCGAACGACCAGCGCGTGCAATGCACGCCCGCCAACGATTGCAACTGGTGGAGCGTGTTCGCCGACCCGACGCTCGACGAGCTGATCACTCTTGCGCATCGGCAGAACCTCGATTTGCAAGCCGCCGGCACGCGTATCCTCGCGGCCCGGGCACAACGGGGAATCGCCGTGGGGAATCTCTTCCCGCAACAGCAATCGGCGCTCGGGGCTTATGTCCATGGGCAAATTCCGGCCAATTCGCCAACCATCCCCTTGCCGCCAATCTTCGATTTTTGGGCCACGGGTTTGAACGCTTCGTGGGAACTCGACTTCTGGGGTCGTTATCGTCGCACGATCGAAGCCGCCTCCGCCCAGTTAGATGCCTCGGCTGCGGGCTACAACGACACGTTGGTGATGCTCCTCGCGGAGGTCGCCACCAGCTATGTGCAACTGCGGACCTACGAGCAACGACTTCAATACGCGCGGCGCAACGTCGAAATCCAAACCGGGTCGATGCAACTGGCCGAGCAGCGATTCAAAAGCGGCGTGGCCTCGCAGCTCGACGTGCATCAAGCCAAATCCAACCTGGCGCAAACCGAATCACTGATTCCTTCCCTGATCGTCGGTCGCCGCCAGGCCAACAATCAGTTGTGCACGCTGCTGGGCCTTGCCCCCTCGGATTTAGCGAGCCGCTTTGCACCGGCCCCAATCCCCACTGCGCCCGCGACGGTCTCTGTCGGCATTCCGGCCGATTTGCTGCGACGCCGCCCCGACATTCGCCGCGCCGAACGTGAAGTCGCCGCGCAGAGCGCCCGCATCGGCATCGCCGAGGTCGATCTCTATCCGCAATTCAGCATGACCGGGTTCATCGGCTACACGGCGCGAGACTTGAAGGACCTGTTTGCGGCCGCGAATCTGACGGGGTTTATCTTGCCTAACTTCCAGTGGAACGTCCTGAATTACGGTCGCATTAGGAACAACATTCGTACCCAGGACGCGCAATTCCAAGGCGCCGCGCTTCGCTATCAACAAGCGGTGCTCACCGCCGGGCGAGAAGTCGAAGACGCGCTGGTCGCCTTCTTGCAGGCGCAGCAGCAAGCCGTCAGCCTGGAGACGAGCGTGACTGAGGCGGCACTGTCGGTAGACTTGGTGCTGGAGCAATTCAAAGCGGGCGCCACCGATTTCAATCGCGTCTACACGACCCAATCGGCGCTGGTGTCGCAGCAAGACAGCCTGGCCCAGGCGCGCGGCAACATCGCGGCCAACTTGGTTCGCGTCTACCGTGCGATGGGAGGCGGCTGGCAGTATTTCTGTGGTCAACCCTCGCCGGCCGGCGGGTACGGCGGCGCTCATGTTGGCGGGGGCGGCGGTGCGGCCGAAGAGATTCCCAGGCCCGACGGGGCCCAGCAAGGTCGCTCGGGCCCTACGACGGACGTCGCCAATTCGCAGCCTCTGCACCCGGCGCTGCGATAAGCCCATCAAATCGTTGCCTCCCATCAAAAAACCGGTCGTGCGGTCTGGGCCGAAAACAACGACTCGAGCGAGGCCGGTACGACGCGATCGGAGCGGATAATCCGCACCCGTTTTGCACGGGGGATCGATTTGAGCTAGCGTTGCTTTGTACGGCCCGGCGATTCGGCTCGACCAAGCAATCGCCTCGTTCGACGGCCGATCTCTTCAACCTACGACGGTCCCTCCCATGCGCATCATCGTGGCTTGCGTCATACTCCTGCTCGTGCCCCCATTGGCGATGATTGGATGGAAGCAATATCATCAGGACACTTCCGTGCAACCGGTGGAGGTTCCCGTTCAAGCGCGCAGTGCGCGTGGCGAAGTGCTGTTCTTCAACGCATCCTGGTGCGGTCCTTGCCGTCAGATGAAGCCGATCGTGTCCCAATTGCGGCATCACGGTTTTCACATGCGCGACGTCGACATCGACAAGAATAAGAAGTTGGCCGACAAGTACAACATCCGCGCCGTCCCCACGTTCGTGTTTGTCGAGAATGGTTCCGAGGTCAAACGATTCTCGGGCGGGACGTCGGCCGACAACCTGCGCAAAATGTGCTCCAGCGCGGCCTATCATTAACGCCGCGAAGTTGGTTGGCCGCGTGCGGCCGACGTGGCAAAGTTGCGTGACAGCATGGCCTTTGCGGGCCTCGTCGGGCCCAGTTTTCGCGACCAACTGCTCTGGATCGATGGGGGGTAATTTGGGAAACTTCCCGCCCCATGATTGCGCAATCGATGCCCATCGCTGTCCGGCCTGATCGCCAAGGCTATTTCACGCATCGGCTCTGGCCGGCCCTGGCGGCCGCCGTTCTGATCGCAGCCGTGGGCTGCTCGCGGTGGGACATGCGCGGCAAGGGGTTTGGCGATAACTCGGCAGGCTGGGCCCAGAAGATGCGCCCACCCGCCGACGAGCGCCAGTTTTCCGGTCTCGACAGCCGTGCCCGCGAGATCGAACGCGACTTGGGCGTCCGCTAATGCGCGCGTGCGTCGCACCTCGGCTCTAGCGTGCCACTTGCTCGACCGGCGGCTCGCCCGGATGGTAAACCTGCTTCGCGCCGGCCAGCACGTCGGGCCAGTCGAACAACTCCGGTTTCAGTTTGCCTGCGGACAACAGCCGGGCCTGGTCGAAAAAGTGCGGCGATTTCGGATCTCCGCTTTCGCCGAAATTGAGCACGCTGGCGCCGCGAATCTTGGGCCCGAATTCATAGACCGCCACATAGCTCGCGCCGACCAGTCCGTAGCGCTGCTTGAGCGAAACGACGAAGGGTATGCGAATTGATGGCGAATAATATTGCGTGAACACGACGCCCATCGGTCCCGGCGCGGCAATGCTCGGCAGGCTTGGCAGGCGGTCGTCGAACGACAGCTCGAACAAGTCGACCATATTCGGTCGGCGCTGGATGCGAAATAAACTTCCCCATGCCACGCGCCAATCGCCGTGTCGAGATTTGAGCCGTTCGGCCACGTCGGCCAAAGCCTCGAACTGCCGCTTCGGATCTTCGTACTGCCGCAACAGGGTTTCGCTCGGATAACCGGTGCCAAACAGTTCCTCGTACCAGGCTTCGCAAAGCGTGGCCTGCGTCGACTCGGGCGTAACGCGGCAATTCCAATCCAACAGGTGCCGCAAATAGGGCTCCACCCGGGCGGCCAGTTGCGGATCGGACTCCTTCAACGCCTCGAATTGGCGCGCGTAGTTGGGGAGCTCCTGCTGCGCCCAATATACCGTGGTGTCGAAGGCCGCTTGCTCGACCTCTTCGAACGTTACCGATTTCATCGCGCCCAGCAACTGGCGAGAAATCTTCGCCCGCCGCTTGTCGTCGTCTCGATCTTCGACCATGTACGGCGGATATTTCGCGGGATCGCAATTGCCGGCGTCACAGGTCGTAAACGGGCTCGAATTGCAATTCTGCACATAGCCCGAGGCCGGATTGAACAACTGCGGCAATTCATCCAGCGAGTGGATGCCGTGCCATTCGGTCCGTGCGTCGGCGGCGTCGACCGGCTTACTCCAATCAAACTGGGGATCTCGCTTGGGCACCAATCCGTTGTACAGATAAAAAATATTGCCCGCCTGGTCGGCATAGATCACATTCATGATCGCGAATTGCTGCATGGCCAATCCGCGCTTGAACTCGTCGAAATTGCGGGCTTTGATCAGCGCCAGTTGCTCGCGCAGCATCGAGGCGTTTTCTTGGCCCGCGATTCGCGCGGCCAGGAAATGTTCATCATCCTCTTTGGCGACAATCGGTCCGAGGTGGGTCTTGCGCAGCTTGACGACGCGGTTCTTCAGCTCGTTTCCGC
This sequence comes from uncultured Planctomycetia bacterium, assembly GCA_963801675.1. Lineage (GTDB taxonomy): Bacteria > Planctomycetota > Planctomycetia > Pirellulales > PALSA-1355 > PALSA-1355. The sequence continues at coordinate 2,423,878 of CAWDFN010000001.1, read as the reverse complement.
TCTTGATCTTGATCGTCTCGGTCCATTCCGTCGCCTCGCGCTGGCCGTCGGGCGTGCGATAGCGAAGCGGATGCTCGCGATCGTCGAACGTCACGCGCCACACGTCGGCCACGTCGGGTTCGTTAGTGGTGAACGTCCAGCCCAGATGCTCGTTGTGGCCCAAGGTCGGCATGCAGTTGCCGAACATGGTGGCGCCGCTGAAGGCCCAGCCCTCGTCGCTGCGCAAATGGGCCTCATACATCTGCGAGAAACCGAACCACGGCAAATGCGGATTGACGAAAAGCATCGCGTGCCCCGACTTCGTTTTGCTCGGCGCGATTGCCCATCCGTTGGAGCCGGCAGCCGACCAGATCGGGTCGTACGATCGGGGCAAATAACTGTGCGACAGCCGCGTGTAGCGGAAGCACAGCTCGAGCATGATCTGGCGGCCGTATGCCAGCACATGCCAGGGCTCGAAACGCGTGATCAAGCGGGGCTTCGTCTCGGGATGCTTTGCCAGATAGTAGTTCAGCCCTGATGCGAAGGCAGCGCACAACGATTGCGCTTGCGGATCTAGCCGGCTGAAGTGGGCCCGCGACTTGCCCACGACTTCGAACGACCGGTTCAACAGGTCCGAATTGAGCCCGCTACGTCCGTGCACTTCACTGTAGCGGCCCAGGCCCAAAATGTACGAGTCTTCGATCTGCCAGAAATTATCCTCAGCTTGCGCGTAGGCGAAACCAAACACGACTTCGACGTCGGCGTGGCCGTGAATGTGCGGAACGCCAAAGGGGTCGCGATAGATCGTCACGCCGCGGGCCAGCCGCGCCGCTTCCAACACCTCGGCGTCGCTCATGCCGGCGCTGGGCGGCGTAATCGAAATCGCGGCGGAGCCGGAATTCTTGGACGCGGCGGCGTTCTTGGAAATGGCGCTATCTGGATCAGCCCAGGCGGGAAATGCGCCAAGCGCCAGCCCCATCCACGCCGGCAGTAGCCGTGCGAGGAGCGCAGTTCCGACTTTCGACATTCACGCACCCCGCAATCACGCAAGCCTCGGATCTGATCCATTGGTAATTATCGCAGACTACTGCTCAGGCGGCAAACGAGGGCGTCCTCGTCAGACGCGCAAGTGCCAAGCGCCAATGCAACTTGCGCGACAATCGATGAGGTGGACTCAACCCACTTCAAATCGGGTTCGGCTCCGCCAGCGGACCGTAAAGCTCGGGGCGGCGAAAGCGGTAAAGATACTCCGGCTCGGCCCGCGCCGCGTGCAGGTCGATTGCTTTCAGGTCGGCCAGCAGCAAGCCAGGTTCGCCTGATTCGACGCTCCACGGGACAATCTGCTGGCCGCGCGGCGAGACGATCAGCCCGCCGCCGGGAAAATCCTGCTCCGCGCCGGCGCACTCGACGTGCCCCACATAGTTGCACGCCACGCCGAAGACACCGTTCTCGACGCACCGGGCGCGCAGGGCCGGCCCGGCCCATTCGGCCCAACCGGCCGCGGTGCGCGGATGCGGATCGGCCGCGAACGGAAACAGCACGATCTCGACGTTCTGCACCGCCAGTAGGCGCGTCGACTCGGGCATCAAGGCGTCGAAGCAGATATTCGCGCCGATCCGGCCCAGCGGCGTCGCCACTACGCGCGGACCCTGACCGCCGCTGTAAAACGGCATCTCGAACATCGGCACGTGCATCTTCCGCCAACTGCCCAGCAAGCCGTCGCCCCCGACCAGAAATTGCGTGTTGTACATCACGTTGCCGGCGTCTTCGAGCGTGCCGACGCAGAGCAGCACCCGGTGTCGGGCGGCGATCGCCCGCAGGGAATCGACGTGCGGCGATGTCAAATCGATGGCCGATCGCCTCGCTTCGGCCAGCGAACGGCGCAGCCAGGCCTCGTGGTCGCCGCGAGGATGGTTCGGAATGAATCCGCTCAGCGACAGCTCCGGAAACAGCACGAGCTGCGCGCCCTCGAGGGCCGCGCGCACCGTCCACAGCTCGATTTTTTCGAGATTCCGCTCAATCTCGCCTGGTTTCGTGTCGGCGGCCGCCGCCGCCACTCGCACTTCGTCAAGCATCACTCGTCACCGAATGTTTCACCCATGGCTGCCAAGCCCCGCGCGGCGCGCTGGACGGGCAACAACCGAAAGACGCCAGCACGATTCTAACCTGGCGGAAAGCCGCACCGCGAGAGTGCGCAACGTCGACGGCCCCTTTCGCAGTGACTGGAACTGGGGTAATCTTGACGCTCCGGTTCTGCCTACCCGAAGAGTTACCTTGCCGCGAACCCGCCGGGAGACCTCGATGCAATTCACTGCTCAAAACTTCGCCGATACCGAGGAAGTCCTGGATGACAACGTCTACTCGGGCTGCAAATTTGACCGCTGCAAAATGATCTATCGCGGCGGAGGCATTCCGACGATCGCCGATTGCCACTTCGAGAATTGCTCCTGGCAGTTCGAGGAGGCCGCCGAGCGAACGGTTTTCTTCATGAAGCTGCTCTACCACGGAATGGGCGAGAACGGCCCCAAACTGGTCGAATCGGCGATCGCGATGATCCGCGAACCCCTGAAGGCCGGTGGGCCGGAATGACGGCCTGTCCCAAAAATTACAGCGAGCGCAGGTACTCGATCAGGTCGGCGCGCTCCTCGGGCGTCAGCTCGCGCGTACCCGAGACTTTTGCCGGATTATGCAAGTCCGTCAGCAGGTCGTCGAGCGAATCAGCACGGCCGTGATGCAGATAGCGGACGCGGTTGCCGACGCCCAACAGCGACGGCGTGTTGTAGCCGTCGTAGACGTCGTACTCGGAACCCAGGCCCACGTCGTGTACTTCGCCGTCGCTTAGGTACGGACCCCGATGGCACGTGGCGCATCCGACCTCGGCGCTTTCGAAGACCTGCTTGCCGGCCACGGCCCGCGGCGACAAGCTGCCGTCGGACTGGCGGTGCGAATTAGGGGCGCGGGCAGGGCCTCGAGAAACGCCTCCAGCGCTTGCACGTCGTCGTCGCTCGGCGGCGGACCGTGCATCGTGTCGGTCAGGCTCTTGCGCAGCGCGGCGTTGAAATCCTTCTGCCAACCATGCCAGAACCAAGGTCCGGTGTGGCTCGCGTTGCGCAGGCTGAGCACCATCTTATAGGTGCCGAACGAGCCGTCGTTCTTGGTGTCCATCGTGATCGCGTTGGTGTCGCCCTCGTAATGGCAACTGTGGCAACTGTACCAGCCGTCGGCGCTACGCTGCGCGTCGTAAAAAATCGCCTCGCCGCGCCGAGCTAGCGAGGGCTCCTCCGGTCCGCCCAGCGCCAACGTTCGCTCGACGCGACGCTCGGCCAGGTTCACCACCTGAATCGCGTTGGCCAGGTAATTGGCCACGTACACGCGCTGGCCCGCACGATCGAAGCGAATTCCCAGCGGCCGCCCGCCAAGCGGAATGCGGAAGAACAGCTCGTCATCACGGGCGATCTCGGGCTTGAGATGATCGCCCGGTCCGTCGGGGCGCAAGGGAAGGCCGGCCAGGCGAAACACGACCAGCTCGTGCGTTCCGGCGGCGCTGGTCGCCAGCCACTGCTCGTCGGGGCTCAGCGCCAGCCCGTGCGGATCGGCCACGGCGTGTCCGCGCGGGTCGAGCGCCATGGCCTCCCGCCTGGCCGGGCCGTCGAGCCGGACGCGAGCCACTCGATTCCCCAGTACCCACCCTTCGCGGATATTGCCCGGCGTGATCGGCCGGTCGGCATAAACCATCCACGGAAAATAGACGTACCCGCCGTCGGCCGAAGTTTGCAGATGGCCGATATTCAGGCCCACGAATTTCGAATCGTAAAGTTTCGTTCGCGTGGGTGTATCGACCACCGAAATGCCGCCATCGCCGCTTGCGCCAACCGCCAGCTTGCTTCCGTCGGCCGAAAGCGCCAGATAGCGCGGCCAGCGCCCCACCGGAATCCGGCAGAGCAGCTCGCGCGATTCCAGCCCCACGACCGCGACTTCGTTGGCGGCAGTCAAGGCCACGTAGGCCAGCTTGCCGTCGGGCGAAACGGCAATGCCGCGCGGCTCGAATCCCAAGTGAATCGAGCCCGCGCGAGTGAGCGCCGAACCGTCGAGGTCAAAGACATTCAGCTCGCCGCTGTACGTGGCGCTCACCAGCACGCGTCTGGCGTCGGGCATCAAGGCAATCGCCGAGGGATGCTTCCCGCAGTCAACCTCGGCCACTACGGCGCCGTCGCTGACGCGCAGCAGCGAAATCGTATCGGAAGTTTGATTGGCCGAGAGCAGCCACTTTTCGTCGGGGGTCAGCACCAGGTCCACCGGCGAACGATCGAGCAATCGGGCCGAACCCGCCTGCGGCGCGGCAACCACTCGCGACTGCGCAAAGTCGCCCGAAGCGAGCCACCGCAAAGTCACGCCGGCCAATGCCAGCGCAACGCAAATAGCAAGCCGCTTTGTCATCAACACCGCTCCTGCCGACGAAATACGAATGAGCGACCGGCGCAACGGGACGCTGGCCCCGAGGCGATTATGCCGCATTTCACCAGGCAAGGCAATCGCGAAGCGGCGCCAACGCATCCTGGGCAACAAGCGGCTTGTACGAGCGCCATCAGTAAGCCGGGCGCGAAACTCAGGCCAGCAGCGCGTCGGTAACCCAATCGTCATCCTCGGCCAACGCGGCGTCCGTGGCGCTGGTCGACGCGACCGGCGCCGATGCCATGTCGGCCGTCGTTGCCGTCACCGTGGCCGTTTGTGCCGCGGGGCCGGCAGCCGGTTGAGCTGCGGGAGCGGCTGCAGGGGGCGAGGAAGTCGAACTGTCCGACGTCGTGGCCACCGCTCCGCTGGCGAAGAAGCCCCCGAAATTAAAGGTGTCGTCGTCTTTGATCTGTCCGATCGCGATGCTGCTTGCCAACGTGATATTCGTGGGCGACGACAGCACGACCGAGAACGCCTCATCGGATTCGGCGACGCCATCGCCGACGACCGCGACGGTAATCAACTTAGTGGTCACGCCGGGAGCAAACGTCAGCGTGCCGCTTTGCGCGACGTAGTCGCCCGAGGCGGCGGTTGCCGTTCCGTCGACCGTAGCGTATACGACCGTTACGGTTTGCGGCCGCGGCGCCGAAAGCGTAACGCTGAACACGGCATTCGACGTGCCCGCGTTTCCTTCCGTCAGCGAAACGCCGCTGATCGACATCGAATCGGTGGCTCGCAACGAAACGTTGCCGTTGGTGCCCGAGACCCGCAGGAAGTACGTGTGGCCGGCCACGCCCAGATACTGCAACTGCGACCCACCGGGGGTCGGAACCGACGTCGCCAACGCGTGGATGGGCGTCGCGTCGTCGTAGAGCGTCATTGTCGCGCTCCCTTGGCCCGCGTCGAACAGCGCCTCGACGGTGCGCATACCCTGCCAGCCGCCGTCGAAGGAAACCCAAACGTCGCCGCCGCGGAGGTTCAAATTGCTGGTCGTTGTCGCCGGGCCGTAATGGCCGGTGACCACCGACGAAGCAAAGAACGCGCGTCGATTGAGGAACGTCGACACGAAGTCGGACCGCACGCCGCCCTCTCCGAAGTTGTAACCCGAGGCCGCGGCGCTCGGCGCCAATACGATGCCCGAGTACTTATCGTTGGTCGGAGTTTCGAGGCCCAGATGCTTGTCCCGACCGTCGGTAAAGAAGCCCGGCTGAATTTCGCGGACGGTCCACGTGCCGGGCTGCAAACCGACCAGTGCGTATGTGCCGTCCGCGTTGGTCAACGTCGTCTGCGTCGCATTGTTGCCGTCGCGCGTCGCGACGATGATGACGTTGCCGATTCCCACTTCGGTGCCGCTCTTGATGCCATCGTCATCGAGATCGACAAAGACCTGGCCCGTGATAATGGCCGGCGGGATGTCAACGATCGAGCCGGTGCCCTGTGGACGAGCAAGTGTCGAGTTCGACGGGCTGCTGAGCACGACCTGGAATGTTTCGTTCGGGTCGACCACGACGTCGGGCAGAGCGGTGACGGTGACGGACTTCTGCGTTTCGCCCGGCAGGAAGGTGAGAGTGCCCGAAACCGGCAGATAGTCGAGTCCGGCGGTGGCCTTGTTGCCCGACGAGGAGTCGGCTGTCGTGTAGGCGACGGTTACCGTCTTGCCACTGACGGCTGAAAGCGTGACTGCGAACGTGAGATCCTGGCCTTCGCTGGCCGAGGCGTCGCCGACCGAAACGCCGACCGCGGCGTCGTCATCCTGGATGGTCCCGACGCCGGGCGAGTTGGTGCTCGTCGCGCCCACCGCGCCGCTGAGCTTGACGAAAAACGTTTCGTCCGGCTCATCGGTGGTGTCCTTGTTGACCGCGATCGTAATGGTTTGGGTGGTAACGCCGGGCGCGAAACTCAATGTACCGGTTTGCGCGACATAATCCTGGCCGGGCGTGGCGGTCGCGTTGACGTTGCCATTGACGCTGGTGGTCGAGAAGATGACAGTCGCCGGATCGCTACTCGGCAAGAACCGCGTCACCGTGAACACGAAGTTGGTCACGCCGCTGGGGCTGCCTTCCGCCTGGGTGACGCTGTTGATGCTGAAGACGTTGGAGCCGATGTTGAGTTGCGTGCCGATGAAGTTGACCGCCGCAACCGGGATCGGATTGTCGTTCTCGAATTCGAGCACGTCGTGGCCCGGCAGATCGGCCGGCTCGGGCGTGAACGTGGCCAATCCGACGTCGATCGTCTTGAGCGGAATGCTGAACAGCAGTTGCGGCTGACCGGGCTGGGCCGGCGGCGTCAGAGAGGAGGCAAAGGCGCCGGCCTCGTCGATCAAGCCCGGCGTCGTCGTAGCGTCGCCCGAACGGCCATTGGTGAAGTCGACCCCGTACGTAATCGCGCCGTTCACCTGGACGAGGTTCGAATTGTAGATCGCGTCCAGATAGGCCTCATAAACGCCCTTGGGATCCGTCTGGATATCCTGAACGAAGGCTTCAAGAAGAAAGGTGTCGCCCAGATTGAGCGTGGCGTTGTCCGGCAGCAAGACGCCGCTGTTGTTTGCCAATTTGAGTTGAATCAACGCCATCTGCCCGTCGTCGTTGACGATCGTGCCTACGGCGGTTCCCGAGAAGATGTTGTCGCCCACGGGATTCGACAGGTTCACGAAGAATGCTTCGTTTGACTCTGTCGTCGTGTCGCCGATAACGTTAACGGTGACGAGCTGACTGGTTTGGCCGACCGCGAACGTGAGCGTTCCGCTGGTGGCGGCATAGTCCTGGTTGGCGATCGTGGCCGTGGCATCCGCGGTCGAGTATGCAACCGTGACCTGGTGTTGCTGCGGCTGAGACAGGCTGACCGTGAACACGAATGGAGTGGCCGGGTTGGCGGTGTTCCCCTCGGCGTGGGTCGCGTCCTTGATCGCAATTCCCTCGCGGATGATCGTGCCGACGGCCTGCGCGTCGCCGATCTCGGCGCCGGCGGAAACGCTGGACAGGTTGACGAAAAACGTCTCGTCGGTTTGCGGCAACGGGCTCCCGAACACCGGAACCGTGACGGTTTGGAACACCGGCCCGTTGGGAACGAACGTCAGAATGCCGGACTGATTCAAATAGTCGCCGGGCGCCACCGCCGTATTGTCTTGTGTGGCAAAGCTCACGGTCACGGTCTGGTTGACCGCGGACGAAATGCTGACGGTGAAAACCGCATTGATGGATCCGGCGGATCCCCCCACGACCGTCGTGTCGGAAATCGTGATCGATGGCGGACTGTCGTCGTTGATGATCGTTCCAGTTGCCGAGCTCTGGAAGGCGCCCACGCCGCCGGAAACAACCGCGAGGTTGACGCTGAACGTTTCGGACGGCTCAATGTTCAGGTCGCCGACCACCGGGACGGTAATCAAGTTCGTGGTCTGGCCGGGGGCAAACGTGAGCGTGCCGCTTTGGGCTATGTAGTCGTTGTCGGCCGTCGTGGCGGTGCCGTTGGCCGTGGCGTAACTGACGACAAGTTGCTGCTGTGAGGCGCTTGACAGGTTGACCGAAAACACGAAGTTGGTGTTGCCGACATTGCCTTCGGACTGCGAAACATTTCCGATCGACAGATCCGGAAACGGGACGGCCGGCAAAATCGTGCCCGTGGCCTGTCCGACCGAGATGGTCCCGTTCGCCGACGGGTTGCTCAGTTTCACGAGAAAAGTTTCGGCGTTGGCCGGATTGGGATTGCCGAGAATCGTCACCGTGACGAGCTGCGACGTGATGCCCGCGTTAAAGGTCAACGTGCCGCTGGTGGCGGTGTAGTCCTGGCCGGCGGTCGCTGTACCGTCCATCGTGGCATAGAAGACCGTTACGCCCACGGGGGCGGCCGGCGCCAGGCTGACGGTAAACACCGCGGTGGTCGTGCCAGAAGTGACGTTGGTCACCGTGACGTTGCCAATCGAGATCGCCGATGGGTTGTCGTCGTTCTGGATCGTGCCGACGCCCGTGCCGTTGAGAATCGTCGAGTTGGTGGGATTCGACAACACCAGATTGAATACTTCATTCGGCTCGATGTCATTGTCGCCATTGACCAGCACGGTGACCAATTGGCTCGTCTGGTTGGGCGCAAAGGTCAACGTGCCGGACGTCGCCTGATAGTCGACGCCCGAAGTGGCAATATTGCCCGCCGCCGGGTCGGCCGTGTTGTAGGCCACGGTCACTTGCTGATCGAACGGGTTCGACAGGCTGACGGTAAACACAAACGGATTCGTGCCGGAATTGCTTTCCGCCTTCGCCACGTTGTTGACCGAAATCTTGGGCATGGCGTTGATCTGGATCGTCCCGTTGACGAACAGGATGCTCCCGGCGTCGATCGCGATATCGGAGCCGTACAACAAAACGTCGTGGCCCGGCGTCGGGTCGAAGCTGGGCGTAAATGTCTCGATTCCGCCGGCCGAGGCGTGAACCAGCACCGTAAACAACTTTTGCGCCGCATTGCCCGGCGGCGTCAGCGACGAACCGGAGGCACCCGTCGCGTTCACCACGCCGGGAGTGCTCACGTCGGACGTGCGAGCGACCGAGAAGAACGGATCGAAGTTGACCGTGGCGTTCGTGGCGATCGATGCCAGGCTCGAATCGTAATTGACGTTGAGGTACGCGGCGAACACGCCCGGAAATGGGGCGCCCGTGCGAACGTCCTGCACGTCCGTTTCCAGTAGGAAGTCGCCGCCGACCTGGACCGAACTGATGGGAACGCCGGCGAGGTCCGTGGCAAACGTATGGATTTGCACTTGCGCAGCCAACGCATTGATCACGGTGATCGCGTCGAGCGGAGAGACCCTGTTGTCGCCGTTGACGTCAAGAAACGAAAGGTTCGTCGACGTGGCGGGCGCCGCGGCGGGCGCCGCGGTCAGCCCCGCGACGCTCGGCGAGGGCACCGTATGCACGCCGTGCGACACCAGGTCATTGATCACCAGCAAAGCGTCGATCGGAGACACACGACTGTCGTGGTTGACGTCGCGTGGATTGAGTGAGTTGTGCCAAGGCGCCGCAATCGCACCCGTATCGCCAGCCAACAGCTCCCGCGATTCGAGGAGCTCCAAGGTGCGAACACGGCGCGGCTTTCGTGGGCCTCGCAGCCTGGCGTCCGGTCGCGTCGTCACCTCTCGTTGCCATCGATTGCTTCGCATAAATGTCAGCTTCTCTGGTTGTCGGTCATCGGTCCCCAGTCAACTGCGGGGGCCTGCCGTGGGTTCACTCTAGCTTCGCACGTCCGTGCGAGTGGGTCACAAGGGGCCTGGAGGAAAACCCACATGGTTTCGCCCGGGCGAACGGATCGGTCTCTCACACAAGGGTTGCGCGTCGCGTGTCCAAGTCATTGGTTAAGTCAGTCAAAATCTCGTCCCAGTCGGAATCGCCCGCGTCCCAAGCGTCCGAGGCGGCCGCCGAGACCAATGCGCCGTCGATCAACGCGGTCTGGCTCTGGGACGTACCGCTGTTCGACGCGGCCGCCGGCTGGGACGAAATGCCCGCGCTCGCGGCGGTGGCAGAACTGCTCGCAGCCGAAGAGGACGACGACGATTGACCGACGGTAACGCTGAAGGCAAGCGACGACATATCTGGCGATGCCGCCGGCGATGCGGCCAGCACGGACGACGGGGCCGCGTCGGGCCCGCGCCGGCCAACGACGTGGCCGCCATCGGAGCAGCTGCCGGAGCGGCCGCGGGGGCGGCCGACCCTCCATTGTTCAAGAAGTTGATGATCTGCAGTGCGTCCAGCGGGGTGAGCGAGCCATCGCCATTGACGTCGAGATACGGCGGCGCGGCAACCACCGGCGGCAGCGGTCCGCCTTGATTCGCCAACAGCCGATTGATAAGCAACAGCACGTCCAACCCGGCCACGATGCCATCGTCGTTGACGTCGAACTTGTTTCGCGGGTTCTGCCACGAGCTGGTGGCCGTGTCGGAGAGTTGAATCGAGAATTGCGTGATTCCAGTCGGATCGTTCGCCTGCAGCAGGTTGCCGGCCAGATCTTTGATCGCTTGCGTCGAATTGTTCAGCGTGATCGTATAAGTGGCGTTCGTCCATACGCCCACCACGGGAAGCAGGCTGGCAATCTTGTTGGTGCTGTCGTAGGCCAGCGTGTAGTCGACGTTGGGAGTCAGCGTGGTAGTCGTGTTGCCGACGGTGCGCTGGATCACGAATTTGGTCACATCCAGCGCGGAGTCGTCGACGCCCACGCCCAGGTCGTTGAGTTGAATGATGAATTTATAGAGCGGATGACCGACCAAAACCACTTTGTTGAGCGCCGGGTTCCGATCGTCGCCGTCCGAATCGTTGTCGACCGGACCAAGCAGCATTGCCGACGGCCCGATGTTGTCGGCCCGCTCCAGGGCGCCGCGATCCTTGAACACGTTGCTCCCCAAGCCCGGCGGCGAGGGTACGGTTGGATCATCGACTCGCAATTGCCCCAACAGGTCGTAATCCGGAGCCTGAATCGGCGAGGCCGGAATACCCAGCGGCAAGCCGACCGCGGTCAAGCCGGGCCGTTCCTGCAACGAATTGACCGAACTGTCGATGGCCGAGGTTCCCGCCTTCAGATAAAAATTGCCCTTTGAAGTGTCCACGAACAACGGGGCGTTGGGCTGCAAGAAAATGGAGTTCGTCTCCAGCGCCCCCAACAAATTCTGGCTGTTGCTCTGATACACGCTGGCGCCGACGACGGTCGTCGTCGAAGTGTTGTCCACATTGATCGCCACCCCGGTCAGGGCGATGACGTTGTTGAGAATCGTGGGACTGGCGTTATTGCTGACTTGGATGCCCGTCGGCGTCTGCACGATCGTGTTATTGATCACCCGCGCAAACGGAATGGCGTGCGATATGTCGGTCTGCGGGCTGCCGCTGATCAAAATGCCGAACAATCCGCCTTGAATGATCAAGTTGTCCTTTAGGGAGACGCCGGGCACGAACTTCGAAGCATTGAGCGTCGAGAGGTTGGAGTTGGAGCCGGTATGGCCGGGGACGTCGAGGATGACCCCGCCGACCAGTTGCGGCACGACGCCAATCCCGGCTTGCGCCGTGTTGCTGATCCGGTTTCCTTGAACGACCGTCTCGCCCTGCACGCGCAGGGGCGTTGTGTCGCCCAGGTTATTGAAGGTGATGACCGTGAGCGGGCCGGGCCGCACGTCGACGGCGCCGAACAGATTGATGCGGGTGCCATTCGAGTAAACATTTGCCTTGACGGCGAACTTCAGGGCCGCAGGGACGTTATTAATCGCATCGCGTATCGCGGTGGCTACGGTCGCCGCCGAGTCATCGTTGTGAATGACCACCGCGAAGTTCCCGGCCGTGACGCCGTTGCCACGATCGAACTCGAACGTGAACGTGCCGAATTCGGTATTAATGGCAAACGTCTGGCCATCGACAAGCTGCGAAGCCGGCAGCGAAACGAGAGTAAGACCCTGAGTTAGCCGGTCGTTGATGTCGAACGTCCTGAACAAAGAGAGGCCGCCCGTCACGGGGCTGGCCACGGTGCCGTACTCGGTCCCTCGGCGAATATCCAATTGAAAAACGCCGGCGTTGATTCGGCTGGGATCCGTGGGATCGGCCGCGATATCGAACGTGTTGATGCCAGTGGGAGTGTCGCCGATATTGCCCACGAACGGCACTTTGTTGCCGCTGACCATTTCGCCCCGCCCGGCAAAGCCCACCACGATGTCGTCGACGAAGACGCCCTCGTGGGCGTTGTCACGGCCGCGCCTTTGGGCACCCTCGTTGGTGATATTGATGACGTGTTTGGTGCTGATCGAATCATAGGTATCGGCCAACGTATCTCCCGGCAACGTGCCCGTGAGCAACGGTCCGGGACTGACGATCGTGTGTCCGTAAACCTGCAACACGCCGCCCACGAGCTTGGACGAGGTCAAGATATTCGGATCGTCAACGTTGCCGGCGAGCTCGGCGAACTTGGCATCCAGTGCCTTGCCGACCTGGCTGGCGATTTGCTCCGCGGTCATGTCAATCGTGTATGTCACGTCGGTATTGGCCAACGTCGCGGGAAGCGCCGACCCTTCGACGATTAAGCCATGCGCCGGGCTTTGCACCAGCGAGGCCGCCCCCACCAATTGCACGCGGGCTCCCACGCGAATCGGCGTGATGAGGGCGCTCGGCGTGTTCGTAATCGCCGTGGCGATGGCGGTCGCAACCCCCTCGGGGGTCATATTGTCGTTGATCAGCACCGCGACGTTGCTGCCAGTCACACTACCGCTTTTCGTCAGTTCGAAGGTCTTGCCGCCCGCCGTGAAAGTCTCGTGATCGATGATCGCGACGCCACCGCCCACCGGCGCCATCAGCGCCAGTCCCTCGCGGAACGTGAACGTGTAGGGGGTGGTCGTGAAGATCGGATCACCACCCGGAGTCGTCCCAGTCTGGACCGTATTGCCCAGCGAGAACGTCTGGGCGTCACGCACCTTGGTCGCGTCGACGCCGCCCAAATAGACGGCGCCCAGGTTGACTCCCCGCAGCGCCTCGAACTGCGGGGCAGTGGCCATGGCGCCGGACGAGCTGAAATCGAATCGCAGACGGATATTGGATTTGCCCGCGAAGTCTCCCAAGTCGACTCGCGCCTGCCGCCAATTCGGCACGCCGCTGGGCGTGCCGTCGCTCGTTTTGAGAGTGGTCGGCCCGGGCACCAGCTCGAAGGTGTGATTGGGGTCTCGGTCAACGACCGTTGTGACATTGCCGGTCGCGTCGAACAGTTCTTGTCGTATCTGCTTCGTCGTGCCGCCTTGGTAAACGCCGCCGGAGACGGACGGAACCGCGGGTAGCTCGGAGCTGTCGTTGGTCCCCAGCTCGGTCCAAATCACGCCATCGTCGGAAGCGAATACGCGGAAACTATCGCGGAAGCCGTTGCTGTCGGCGGTCGGGGCAACCTCGGTGTCCGCGGCGTAATTGAAGTACAAGGTCGGTTTGTCGAACGCGGAGTAGCCTGCCAGGCTGAACGTTCCGGAAGTCAAGCTGCCTGCCGCGCCGCCCGGCACGTTGTAGCTGTTGAACAACGTCGGGTTGCCGGTCGTCTGCGCATCGCCGGGGAATATCTTGTAGTTTTCCGATTCTGGTTGCTCGTACTCGGAGGCCAGTCGGTCGGGATCCTCCAAACCAAAGTAGAAGCTCTGCCCGCCGTCGTGTCCGGCGTCGCCGCCGCGCGAGGTGGTCACGTGCCACAGGTTGTAGTCGGCCTCGGACATCGTGATGCCTACGAGAAACAGAAGGCCCGTGTCCACGCTCGTCGCTCCGTCGATAAAGATCGGAGCGAGTTGGCCCGTCGTGCTGTCGATGGCCCAAATCTTGCCGTCTTCGTCGGTGGCGAACAGGATGTCCTTGTACTTGCCCCCTTCGACGTTGAGCGGTCCCGGGCTCAATCCGGTGAATCGAGGATGAGTGCCGTCCGCTTCCGTAACGATGTTCATCAAGCGCAAGTTCGCCTGATTGTCGGTCAAGATGACGTCAGAACTGCTGGGCGGAAGGAAGTGCTGGATGACAAAGGTCGGCGAGATCGTGGGAAACAAATTCAAATCCGACGTGGCGTTGTCGATGCCAAAGAACCTAACGCCCGTGGCCGAGAAGCTCGCGGAAACACTTGTGGGCGCGGAATTCACCGCGCTGGCAATCTTCGCGCTGAACGCGATCACGGTGTCGGTCGGCAAGTACGATATCACCGTATTCAGGTTACCGGGAGGTCCGCCCGGAGCATGACCGTCGTTATCGAACTCGAAGACGACGCCATTGAGGGTGAAGGTCTGCCCGTTCTTGACCAGCGATGCCGCCACGGGACTGTTCATCGTCACACCCTGTGGGCCTTCGTCGAGGTAATCCATGACCTCGTAGATGGAGCCGGCGTCGCTGACGGCATACATCCGGTTGTCCCGGGTGAAATCGGTTCCCCGCTGCGCGAATGCGATTCCGGTAATATTGCCGGTGAATGTGCTGAAGATGTTGTTGAAGTCCGGGATGTCGGAGATGATCGGGGAGCTAGGATCGATATCGACGACGCTCGCGTTCGTGATTTTCACAAAGGTATTTTCGGCGAATGCCAAGGCGTCGGGCAACGCGCCGCTGCCAATGCCGTTTTGGTTGGGTACCGCGTTGGTGTTGATCGCCACGGCAATTGCCTGGGCGATTTCCTGCGCCGAATCATCCGCCGAAAAATTGACCGGAATATTAAAAGTGCCCGGGGTGACCCCCGAGCTGCCGGAACGGACAAAACCCTGGGCTGCCGAAAATGACGTCAGGTTTGTCGTGGCATTGACGGCGCCCAAAAACATGACCCGATCGCGCACGAACGTCGCCGTAACCCCGATGCCCGCGGTGCTGACCGCGTTGGCAATCGAAGCGCCCAACGTGGCGACGCTGTCGGTTGCGGTATACACGACCGGAACGTTGTTGACGCCGTGAGTGCCGTCGCTGTCAAACTCGAATGTCTTACCGTTGACGACAAACGATTGCCCGTCGGGAATGAAAGCCGCCACCGCCGCATTCGCGATCGTCACCTGGGGGCCGCTCTCGAACTCGAACGTTTTCGTGGGAGCGTTGATTCCGACCTGAAAACTCCCCGTAAACGACGACAGGTCCGTGGTGGGAAAGTTGACACCCGCGAACGTAAGCCTACCGACGGAGAAATGCGCGCTAAGGCCGACGATGTTCGCGCCGTTGATCGCGTCTGCAATGGCATTGCCCAACGTGTCGTTGCTGTCAAATTGCGTAAACACGATCTGCACGTTGTTTTGGTTGAAAGTACCGTTCCTGTCGAACTCGAACGTTGTGCCGTTGACTTTAAACGTCTGCCCGTCGGCAATTAACGTCGCCGCTAGACTAGACGGAAACCTTACCTGGAGGACGGGGAGGAAGCTGGGGTCGTTCGAACCGACGGTGAATGTCATCCCATCGCGGATATCGTCCGATCTCGTGGCCATCCACGGCGTGTTGAACAAAGTCGGCAGTGCGCCTGTGATGGTCACGTTCGATCCGTTCACCTGCGTCGTCACGGTCAATGGCGCGCCGTTCGTGTACGGAATCAAGGCTCCGTTGATCGCGGTGCCGATCTTGGTGGCCATTTGCGAGGCCGAGTCGGTCGCCAAGAATGTGATGGGGATAGTGCCGACCGGGACCGGCGTGGCGGGGGTGACGACGTAGGATGCGGGGAAAGAGCTTAGGTCCGTCGTGGCGGCGTTGGCGTTCAAGAACAGAATTCGGTTGCGCGAAAAGCTCGCCGTCACGCCGATGCCCGCGCCGTTGACCGCGGCATTGATTTCGCCGCCCAACACGGTCATGGTGTCGGTGGCTTTGAACGGCACGAGCACGTGCGTGGGATTACGAGGCTGTGGCGGTCCGCCGGCGTTGAACTCGAAGATCTTGTTGTTGATCTTGAACGTCTGGCCGTCGTGAATGCTAAGAGCCGGGTTTGGATCCGTGGCTCCGTTTGGATTCAGCGTCAACTGCGGACCGCCCACGAACTGGAACGGCGTAAGGCCGACGAAGAACTGTTGCCCGTCCCGAACGTCCAAGGCCGCGTTGATCTGAGCGGTCGCCGCGGAAGTGACCAGGGTCAATTCGGAATCGGTCGCCTGAACCGCGCTGAGGTAGTTACCCGTGGTCAGCACGCCGCGCGGGACCACGTTGGTGCCCGTTCCGGCCAGTTGCGCCTCCCTGGCGTCCGGCTGGTAAGCCGTGTACGTGATGCCATTCGGAGCGGGATGAGTCTGGGTGTTGGTGATCAAGTCGTCGGCAATGGGAGCTCCCGAATTGGGGTCCATCCGGTACAGCACGTTCCTGGCTCCGGTGATGTCGTTAATATCATAGATGCCTCGCGGCTGATTACCGAAATTGCGGCTGCCGACGACGTACAGCTGCCGACCATGCGAGTCGTCGATGGAGGTCGAGAAAAGGTTTGTCGTGTTGAAGGCCATCGCTTCGACCCTGAAGCCGTGGTCGCCGCCGGGACCCAGCGGGGTTACGAATTGATACTGACCGTTCGCGGGATTGACAGGCGTCGTGGCATCCAAGTCGAAAGTCTGAATCGGGTTCGCGCTTTGGCTGCTGATGAGCTCAGCGGATCCAGCGTCGATCTGGCGGTAGGCGCCGTTGACGGTCGGAGTATCGGTTCCGGTGGTCGTCCCCTGCGGATACATGAACAATCGCCCGTCGTCGCGCATGGCCAGATCCTGATATACCAGATTCACGTTCTCGCCGATGAAGAGTTGCGAGCCGCCCTGCGAGTTGATGCTGGCCGGGTGCGTGATGTCCGTCTGCAGCTGGCCGGTAAAGGGGTTGATCGTGTACAAGTCGAATCCGTTGGTCACGTACGTGACGACGTCGCCCAATTGGAACGGCGTGGCGCTCAAGTTGAGTTGCGCGGGCGTGGGATCGGCCACGCCGCCTGAAAAGATCTGTTGCGATGGGTCCGCCGTCGGCCCGCCGGTGCTGCCGATTCGGTCGTCCACGATGCGGGCCACCGAGTTGAGCGGCTCCAGCCGCGTCAAGGAATTGGTTGCGGTCGGCTTGAACGTGGCGTCGAGAATCGTCGGCAACATGGCGTTGGACGATACGGCGATGTAGTACACCTGGCCGTTGCTGGCACTTCCGGCCGGCTGCGGTCCGCCGGCGCCCATCTGTACGCTCCCGATCGTCGGATCCAGGTTTCCGAAGTTGCCGTGACCGAGGTTGGTCGTATCCGACCCGGCCGTCGGCGTGGGCTGCCCGTCGGGTACCGAAGAGTCGCGACCGATCAACAACAAGTCGCCGTTGGCGTTGAAAATCGAAAGCGTGGTGTCGGGCCGGTTCAATCCGTCGGCATAGTTGATGTTGAACATCGCGGCAAACGTCTTCAGCCCGTTGCTGAAGCCGCCAACCGATTGAATCAGGTCGTAGTTCAGCTCCATTTTGAACCAAACCACCGAGGTCGCGGTCGCCAGGTTGCCGGCGACGCTGATTTCGTTTTGACTGCTGGTCAACAAGTTGCCGAGATCCTGCGCGGTGGCAAATGTGTTGGGGAAGATCGTCTGCGCCGTATCGCCCAGCAAAGGCGACAACTCGGGCTTTCCGATCACTTCGACTCCCGAGTTGGCGTAGCGAATGTCGGCGTTGCGGATCGTCGAGCCGGGGAATTGATCCTCGTTCTGCAAGCGAATCTGCAAGACGTACTCGCCCTTGGTGAGCCCCTTGTTAAGCGCGGTCAGATCGCCGCTGCTCGCGCGCACGCGAACGAAGTACGTATTGACCGTTCCGGCCGCCCCCGGCAGGTCGAGCCGCATGCCCGCATCCAACGGATTCGTAGTGTAGAAGTCCGGGTTCGTAAAGGGCCCGGCTGAATTGGTGAAGCCGATTTGCATCGGCTTGGCAATTCCCACCAGCAATGCGGCGTTCGTGGACTCGGGAATGGAATTGTCCGAACGCGCGAGCACGGCGCCGTTGGCGTCGACCAACTCGACGACTGAGTCCAGCGATTGCGACGTGCGATCGATATCAAACCACACTGTTGACCCGGCGGTGCCCTGGAAGCTGTAAACGTCGACGTCACCTCCGCCGGGGCTGACCACGGTCTGGCTAACCGAGCCGTGGATTTCATAGCCCAGCCGCAGGTTGTCGTCGCCGCTCTTGGAATCTTTGGCCAGGCCGCCTAAAAACTGCGCGGTGGTGGACAAACTGTTCGTGTCGCCGTTCGGGGAAAATCCCGCCTCGAACTCGTTCACCAGGTCCATATTCGTGTCGTTGCTGTACGTATCGAGCCGGATGCTGCGCCAGTCGCCCGCCGCCGGAGGCGTTGCGCCGAGCGCGCCCTTTTGGTTGCGCGTATCGTTTTGCGGCAGGCCGGCGGGCGTGACACCCGCGCCAACCGTGGTATCGACCAACGAAGTCAATACGACCGGATGGTTGCCCACGCCGACGATCTGCACCGTGCCGCCGGTACGGTCATTGATATCCAGCGGCACGCCGCTGGCCGTGAACCCGGCCGAGTTCCCCGACAACTTGACCACCAGGCTTTCCGTGGGACTGCTCTGCAGACGAATCCGCCCACTGAGCGAAAATCGGTTCGGCGCGATAACCTCGTCCTGCAACACGTGCACAATGTCGGTGTCGTCCCAAACCACGTCGGTCGTAATGGTTCCGCCGCGCACAATCATGCCGTTGATCGGATTGTTGCCGAGCCGGTTGTCTCGAATGAGCGGGCCGGCGTTGGTCAGTGACGATACCTGGATGTCTGCCGTCCCGGTGCTGCGACCCCAATCGGTGACCAACCGCGAAGTGAGCGCGTTGACGTTGATGTTGATCGCGGCCGTGACCTGCAGCCCCGACACGTCGTTGTTCTGGATGATGTTGTTGAGGATCACCGGCTGAGCGCCGCGCACGAAAATCACGGCGGGAGTCGCCGAGGTCCGGCCGTTGCGACCTGAGCTGTCGCCTCCGCCTGCATTGTGCTCCAGCGTGTTGTTGGCCAGGCGCACCTGGGCCTGATGGATTTCGACCGCGTCGAAGATCGCGAAACCGCCTTCGATCGTGGTCGATCCGCCGGCGAATGTGATCAGCGCGTGATCGACGCTGCCGATCGACAACGGTCCGAAGAACAGTCCGCCCCAATTTCCTTCGGCGGCCGTCGTTCCCGCGCCGTCGTTGGTGGTGTCGAACGCTCCCCCGTCTCCATATCGATCGTCAAAAATCGACGTGAAGACGATCGGACCCGCGGCCGTTCCTTCGGCGATCAATTGGGCGCCGATCTGCGTTTCGATTCGCGCACCGCCCAACTTGACGACGACCCCCGGGTCGATCGCCAGTCGGGCGCTCTGCCGGGCCAGGGGCCTGCCGCCGGCGTCGGCGATAAGGCCACCGGGTTGCCCTTGAATCAGCAAGTTCTCTTCAATCACATAGATCATGTCGGTCGTGCTGAATCGCGCCGAGGTGGTAAGCGTGTCGAGGCTGGCCCCGTTTTGGGTGCGGATCCGCACGAACAACCCATTGATGCTGTTGTTCGACAGCGTGTTGCCGTGAATGCTCGGTCCGACGCGGCTGTAGTCGAGGTCGAACGTCGGACCCTTGAATTCCGACTCCTCGAAGCTGTCGGGGTCGGCTGACACGGCGGCGTCGGCGCTTTTAGTGATCGTGTTGAAACTGATCGCGGGCCGTGACGTCACGAGGTGGATCGGGTCGTAGACCTGCAACACCGAATTGACCAGAACCTGGCCGCCGCCATAGCTGATATTGGCATGGTTCACGTAGTTCAAGAAGATCCCGTTCGCCTCCAAGTCCGAATCGTTGCGAAAGACGATTCCGCCCCAATTGCCGGAGGCCAGCGTGCCCTTGGCGGTATTCGGATCGGTGCCGAGCGCGGTATTGTAGAACGACGTGAAGTAGACCGTACCAATGTCCAACCCTTGAGCGTTCTTTTCCGGCGTGCCCAGTACTTGAACTGCGCCGGCGCTTCGGTCGAGGCCCTGCGCCGATGTGCCCACGTCGATATTGGCGCCGCGCACCTTGATAATCGCGCCGGCATCGATCATAACCGTGACGCCTTGCGGAACCTCGAGCTTGGAGCCGTCCGAAAGCGGACGATTCAGACTGTCGAAACCAATGTTGAACGACAGGTTATCCAGGGGCGTGGCCAGGTTGTGATCGGCTCCGCCGTTGCCGACGATCCGCACGACGCTGCCAGGCGTGGCCACAGCCAACGCATTGGAGATGGTCGTGTACGGATTGGTAATCGAACCAAGCGTGCCGGCGCCCGCGACGGCTGCCTTGTCGACAAAAAGCGTCTGCGCGGTGCTCGCCACGCGGAACCAGAAGTTGTACGTGCCGCCGGGCGCTCCGTCCATGTCGCCGTCCAGCAGAGTCCCGGTCGTGTCCTTGATGCCGGACGTCTGCGTCGGCGTAAACGTCAATCTCAATGCATAGGCGCCCTGCGTCGTGCCGCCAAAGCCCGTATTGGCAATCGTCGGATCGAAATTCGTGTTCCCCGTGCTGGTAATCGCCACGTAATACAAGCCGCTGGACAATTGCAATTGCACGAAGGAATCGTTGCCGTAGTAATCGTCGTTGCGGGCCACGATGTTGCCGGACGCGTCAAACACGGTGATGACCGTGTTCAACTGGCTGGGATCCACGGCCGAATTGAACTGTCGCAACCGTTCGGCAACCGTCTCCAGGTTCAACTGACCGGCGCGTGCCAGCGTGAACTTGTAAATGTCGATCTCGTTGCCGGCCGGCGGATGCAGGAATTGTCCCAAAAGGATGTCGGAGTCGCCGGGGAAGACCGGCTCGGCGGCCGGACTCGAACCGAGCGTTTCGGCGCTGCCTTGGACGGCCAAGGGGGGCAGTTCATAAGTGTGCCCCAGTCCCAGCAAGTGCCCGATCTCGTGCATCGCCGTGGTAAAGTACGCGCCCCCCGACTCGCTCGAACCCCAGTCGACCGAATTGCTCATCACCGCCAGGCTCCCGCCCGCGATGCCGCCGACGCCGTTGGCCGGCACGTTCGGGTCGACGGTCCGCACGTCACCTGTGGCAATGGTCCAGCCGGAAGTGGACGTTTCGATGAATTCGACACCCAGGTAATTCGCGTAATACGAAAGCACCTCGCGCACCCGTTGCTTTTGCGTGTCCGTGATAACATTGAATGCGGGACTGCCCAGCACGGTGCCGATGCTGGATTGAAAGTTGTACTGGATGACCGGAATCGCCCCGCTCGTGTCGGCGCCAGCCAGCAAGTGATCCTGGAGGTCGGGAGGGATGTTGCGCGTTCCAGGATCGTTGTCGCCGCCCGGGTACACCACATTGATCGGTGCGCCGCCGATCGTGCCAATCACAGTCAGGCTTTGATTCCCCTGTGTCGCCGTGAACACCGTGCCCAAATTATCGGAGGTCGCGAAGCTCGAGCCGGCCGGACCGGAGCCGACCGGATTGGTGGGCGCCAGGGCCAGCGGATCGTTGTTCCCAACCCGCAGGCGATACAGACCGGGCGTGGTCAACTTCACCGCGTCCGCGCCCGTGAAAAGCAGCACGGCCTTGCCGGTGTTCGGGTCGTAAGTGACCGTGGTGGGGTTAAAGAGCTGGTCGTCCGCGTTGGTCGCGGTTCCACCGGTGCGGATCAACTCATAGTTGGCCGGCGTGGTCGCCGTCGCCAAATCCAATCGATCGTTGACGTTGAAGTACACGTCGATTTCGGTCGTGGCCTGAGACAGCACCCCGGTGGAAGAATCGCGGGAAACCGGCTGAGGCACGACCGCCACCACCTGTGCGCCAAGGTCGAGCGTGAACTTTTGCGTCAGGTCCGCGCCGCCGTTGAACGTCTGGCCGGTCAGTCCCTTCAAGGGCGTCGCGCCGGCCCCGATAATGCGAACCTGGTACAGGTCATCCGGCAGGTTGTTGGCAAACCGAGCGATAACCTCGTTCGGATTGTCCCCGATCGCCAGATAGCCAAGCGTCACGTTGACGTCGTTGCCATTACCGAGAATGTGATCGCCTCCACGCGTGAACTGAATGTTGGCCACGTTGTTTTTAACCAACGTCGACCCATCGATCGCGGTGTCGAAGCGAAGCGTCAATTCGCTGGGAGCGAAGTGCAGTATTTGGCCGTCGTTCAGGAGGGTGCCGGGACTGGGAATGACCGCGAGCAACTGCGGCCCGATGGCCAGCATGGCTCGCTCCTCGAAAGGTTCCAATCGCAACGAACGGGGGCCCAATTGCCGTCGCACAGGGCGCGATTTTCGACCCAAGGAGCAATTATCTTCACGACGTATCGAGGTGCGGTGCCAGATGGCCATAACAGGGGGCTTTCTCTCAAAATGAGGCGTGCCGAGCCACTAAAACCCGAAAAAGCGTGAGAATTCTGATTATGCTTGCCGGAGTTGCCTATTGCAATTCAAAGACTACCCATACAACCTAAATTTCCTATATTAGCGCAAGGCCTCTCACGCCAAACGCTAGCGCGCGACGGCACGTCAACAGGGTGACTGTTCCGATCGGAGAGGCTGTGCCGGTTCCTGAAGCAACACAGCAAAGGATGACCATTCCATATGCGCATACAAAAACCGCCCGTTCAAGTCCCACGCGCCAAAAATAAACTGAAAACCCCGAAAAACTGCCCGGATTTTCTGCGCTAAGCGGGGGGTCGAGACGAGGTTGGTCTTGCGGTCAATTCGTGGGATGGCGGTGGGCGCCCGGTTCCGCGGGCGGTGCCTCTCCTAACAGTTCCACGGCACGCCTCTACTATCGTGCACGGTGCAAGCAGGGCCGATCTCTCTGTTCCTCGCAGCGCGATGCCTCTACATCGTGCACTCTGTTCGTTCGCCGCGCCAAGAGTTATTCCCGGCACCGCCGCTACAATCCGAAAAATCGTACCGAGGCTGTCTCGTCCAACCCCGTCCAACCGCGGAGCTTTCGTTGCGCCATCAGTAGCCGAGCGACCCCCCCGGCACCAGCTCAAGAAAAAAACCCTCGCGCGTCCAGGTGCTGAACCACTCGCCGAGCCCACGCTCGAACGTGTGCGGATCGCTCCCAGGCAATTGGTCGGCCAGGCGGATCGCGTCGCCGAGCGTGCTCCCCGCGATCAATGCGCCCAACAGGCCGAATTGGACGCTCGAAAGCTCGTGACAGCCAACAGCGTAGTCGCGGCGATTGACCGCCAGGAACGTGACGCCTGGTTCGGCAACGGAGGGCTGTTCCCCGCGCTTCAACGCTGCCCAATACTCGTGCACCGGGTGCTCAAACCGTGCCAGCCGCAGGCAAGGAGCCGGGATCAGACGCGTGTCGGCCCATTGCTGCTGCGGAACCCGCGTCAGCTGCCAGGCGTCCAAAAGCGAGCCCCCTTCGCTGCCTGGGCCGTCGAACACGTCGCGCAGCAAGCGCTCGAACGCGGCCAGCTCAATTACGAAATCGGCCCACGTTGCCAAGGCCCCCTCGGGCGGAGCGTGCGCGTGCAGCCGCGTCTCGGCCAGGAACTGAGGAAACTTTGCACCCAGCACATTGAGCGTGTACGTCCGCGACGGGTAGCGCTGCAAATAGCCAAACGCCAGGGCATGGAATAACTCGTCGCCCATGGCACAACCCGTAGCCGTGAACTCTTCGCGCAAACACTCGAGCAGCCGCTCATGGTAGGCGTCGACGTAGATTTCCAGCCGCTCCGCGCTGCCCAGCGCTTTTGAAGGGAGGATCACGCTCTCAAGCTCTGCCCGCGCGACGTCGAGATGCCGCCGTGCCTCGGGCGAGTCAACCCCCTCGGCCACGCCGCCGCCGTGAATGATTACGCTTTGCATCCAGCGTTCGATCTGCATCAAGCTGGCCGCTTTTGTTTTCATGTGAGTTGGGGCACGATGTAGGCAATCGGATTCGAGACGCGCGCCGCGTGGCGACCTTGCGCTGAGATGCCATCGGCCGAGTCGGCGTTCCGATCGTCCGGCGACGTCGCGGCGACCGGCTCAATCCAATCATCCATGTATTGCCGCGCTTTGAGCACCTCGGCGTGCACCACGGGAAACTCCGGGATCCGCGCGTCCCACTCCAACAGCGTCGAGACGCCGCCGGTCAGCCGATGCGCCAGGCGATACAACTCCCACACCGGATCGATCACGTGGTCGTCGTGCGTGTCGATCAAATGCGTGCGACAATTCGTGTGACCGGCCAAATGGCACTGCACGATCCGCTCGTGCGGCACGTTCTCAATGTACTCGCGCGGATCGAAGTCGTGGTTGACGCTGGAAACGTACACGTTGTTGACGTCCAACAGCAACCCGCAGTCGGCCATCGACGCCATCCGCGACAAGAACTCCCATTCGCTCATCGTCGACTGGGCAAACGTCACGTACGTGCTGGGGTTTTCCAGCACCAGCGGTCGCTCGAGAAAATCCTGCACGGTGCGAACGCGATCGACCACGTGCTCGAGCGTCTCTTCGTTGAGCGGAATCGGCAACAGATCGTGCGCATTGAGCCCCATCACGCCGGTCCAGCACAAGTGGTCCGAAATCCACCGCGGCTTGACCTCGGCGGCCAGCCGTTTGAGCTTCGCCAGATACTCGAAGTCGAGCGGATCGGTGCTGCCGATCGACAGCGACACGCCGTGCATGACCGTGGGATAGCGTTCGGCGATCTGCTCGAGCACGTAGCGCGGGCGGCCGGCCGAGTCCATGAAGTTTTCGGAGATCACCTCGAACCAGTCGACCGCCGGCCAGTGTTCGAGGATGTGGGAGAAGTGGACGGTTCGCAAACCGACCCCCAAACCCAGATGGGCGTGGCCCAAGCGCGGAACTGTCATGGTGCAGATAGGGTGGTTCGTGGACAGTGGTCAGTAGTCAGTGAGGAATTCTTGTGCACGATTTGGGCGGAAATCAATCCGCCGACCTGGGGCCACCGGCTCAGTTCTTCTCTGACCACTAATCACTACCACTGACAACTGCTCAAGCTTTCTTCGGCGGCGCGGGCCCGACCTTTTTGCCTTCCGCTTTCATCAGTTCCTCGAAGCGGGTCCGGGCCTTGGTCCAGGTCTTGCCCCCCATCGGCACGCCGCACTCTCCCATGCCCTTGCAGGCGTTCTCGCCCGGCTTGGCGCCGCAGCCCCCCTGCCCTCGACACTCGTTGTCGGCGTGGCAGCTATGCTTGTTGGCCGTGGCGCATGAACCCTGGCCGGCGCAGGCATTGTCTTTGCCGGCACCCAGTCCCTTGCACATGTTGATGCCTCGGCACACGTGCGGCTCGCCCAGCATGGGGTTCTTGTTCTTGTCCTTCTTCGGCGGCGCGTCGGCGGCCAGTGCCTGGACCGAGACCGTGGCGCCGGCCAACAAACCCCCGACAGCGGCGGCCGTCAGACGTTGAAAATCACGACGATTCAATTCCCGTTCATCCATCGCAGGTTCCCCGGCTGAGTGTTTTTGGAGCGGCCGTGTTGCCGCATGACCGACCGGCCAATTTGCCTAACCTAGCATCTGGCGGGCCGGATTGCCAATAAGCTGGCGTGAGGTTGCATGTGCCGAAACCGCCTCAAAAGTCGTACCGGCCGACATTCTGGCGGTCGAACACCATGGGCGGGCCCAGCAGGACTTCCTCGCTCGAGACGCGAATGCGCTCCAGCCGGCCGATCGTCTGTTCGCCTGACTCCAGCTTTTTGTCGCGCAGCAGCTTCGCCACGCGTACGGTCAGATAGCCCAGGTCGATCGGGTTCCACAATACAAATTGCTTGACCGTGCCGTCTTCGACATACTGCCGCATCGTGTTGGGCTGGCTCAATCCGGTGACGAAAATCTGATCGGCCTTGCCGGCGTCGCGCACGGCCTTGGCCGCGCCGGGCAGCGACACCGAGGTAATCGCCCAGATGCCGGCCAGGTCGGCGTGAGCGTTGATTACGTCGCGCGTCAGGCGGTAGGCCTTGGCCTGGTCCTCGTCGCTGACCAAGGTTTCCAGCAGTTCGAGCTTGGGGTACTTCTCGGCGATCCGCGCGTGCATGGCCTGCATCCAGGCGTTCTGGTTCGGCGACGTGGCGCTTCCGGTGACGATCACCACTTTGCCCTGGCCGTGCACGCCCTCGCCCAGGATGTCGACCAACATGGTGCCCACTGCCTCGACGGGCGCCTGGTTGACGAAGGTCTCGCGGCGCGAGGCCTCGGGATTCGCGTCGGCGTCCCACGTAAGCACGGTGATTCCGGCCTCGCTGGCCCGCCGTAGCGCCGGAGCCAGAAATTCCGGATCGTTGGCGGCCACGGCGATCATGTCGTAGCCCTGGGCGATCCAGCGGTCGATCATCTTGACCTGGTCTTCGGCGCTATCGACCGCCGGGCCGTCGTAATCCAGGTCGACGCCCAGTTCTTCGGCCGCGTCGCGGGCCCCACGTTCGGAGGCCTTAAAATAACTGATGCCGATCAGCTTGGGCATCAGCCCCATCTTGAGCGGGCCGGAAGAACCCGCAGGGCCCGAGCGCGATTCGCCCGCGCCGCAACCAGCCAGCAAAAGCATGCCCGTGCCAAGCCACGCGAGCAGGCCGAATCGATGCGAGCCGTGCATAACTTTCCTTCGGCTCGAAGAATTCCTAGGCCAGCAAGTCCAGCCGCCCCGTGCTGTCTCCCAGCGATTCGACCGACGACTCCATCCGATCCAGCATTGACAGAAAGAGATTGTTCAGCGGCGTCTCTTTCTCGTAGCGGATGTGACGCCCCGATTGGATCGTGTCGCCGCCACGGCCGGCCAGTAGTATCGGCAGGTTGTCGTGATTGTGCGCGTTGCCGTCGCCGATGCCGCTGCCGTAGAGGATCATCGAATTGTCCAGCAGCGACCGCTCCCCCTCGTTGATAGCCTTGAGCTTCTCCAAGAAGTAAGCCAACTGCGTGGTGTGAAAGCGGTTGATCTTGCGGATCTTGGCCTGTTTTTCGGCACTGCCGCCGTGATGCGACAGGTCGTGGTGCCCGTCGGGCACTTCGATGAACGGATAGGCCCGGTTGCTCCCCTCGTTGGCCACCACAAACGTCGACACGCGGGTCAAGTCTCCCTGGAACGCAAGCGCCAGCAGGTCGTACATCAGACGGATGTGCTCGGCGTAGTCCGACGGTATTCCCGACGGCTTCGGATAGTTGGGCAGCGGCTCGTTGGGATCGCGACCGGCGGCAGTGATGCGCTTTTCGAGCTCGCGGACCGAGCTGAGATATTCGTCCAGCTTGAGCTTGTCCTTGGCTCCCAGCTTGGCTTGCAGGTCGTGGGCGTGCTCGAGCACGAAATCCAAAATGCTGGCCTTGAACTTCTCGCGTTTCGACCGCTGCTCCGCGCTGCCGCCCGTGGAGAACATCCGCTCGAAGGCCAGCTTGGGATCGATCTCCTTGGCCTGCGGCGTGGTGTCAGTCCGCCACGAGATGTTGGTCGAGTACGAACAGCTATAGCCCGAGTCGCAGTTGCCGGCCTGCGCGCCGCGGTCGCAACCCAGTTCGAGCGACGGAAACTTGGTGCGCTGCCCAACCTTGCGGGCCGCCACCTGGTCGACCGAAACGCCGACCTTGATGTCGGCCCCGTGCGTCTTGCGGGCCTGCTGACCGGTCAAAAAACTGGACAACGCCCGAGCGTGGTCGCCCGGCCCGTCGCCGTGCGGGCGGCCGTGGTCCTGGGCCAGGCCGCTGAGCACCAGCAGCTTGTCCTTGACCGGCGCCAGCGGCTCCAGGATGAACGGCAACTCGATAATCGCCGCCGTCGGCTCCGGGGGTCCAATCGGGCATGTGCTGGCCGTTGGGCACGTAGACGAAGGCCATCCGCGTGGGAACCCGTTTTTTCTCTTCTGCCGCCAGGGCCAAGGCCGGAGCCATGGCGTCTAACAGCGGCAAGGCAATGGCCGTTCCCAGGCCCCGCAGGACCGTTCGTCGCGAGATGTGCCAGGATTGCGTCATGCTGTGTTCACTTTGCTGTGCTCACTTTACGGTGTGCTCACTTTGCCACGGCGTTTCTGGAAGGCGTCGCTGTGCGACGACGGCCACGATCAAACTCGAGAACTTATAGTCATTTTGCTTCAGATCGGCCACCAGATCGGCCACCGTACACTGGTCACTATACTCGACCCCCCGACCCAGGCCATAGGTGAGCAGCTTTTCGGCCAGGCAACGCAGAAAGTTGTCCTGCCGCGATTTCAATAATATACCCTTGAGCTCCTTCGGACCGGCAAACGACTGACCGCCGGGGAGCGTGCCCGACGGATCGATCTTGAACTTCCCGTCCTCGCTCCGCCAGGCCCCGATCCCGTCGTAGTTTTCCAGGCCAAAGCCTAGCGGATCCATACGGTTGTGACAGACCGCACAGTCGGCCTTCGCGCGGTGCTGCTCCATCCGCTCGCGTAGCGAGCCCGTGAGCATCGCCGCCGGACCCTCGGCCAATTCCGGCACGGCGGCCGGGGGAGGAGGAGGCGGGGTGCCCAGGATGTTCTCCAGCACCCACTTGCCCCGCTTCACCGGCGAGGTGCGGGTTGGGTTCGAGGTGACCGTCAGCACGCTGGCCTGCGTCAGCACGCCGCCGCGCTGTACTCCGTCGAGCGCAACGCGGCGAAACTCCTCCCCCTTGACGTCCGCGATGCCATAATGCCGGGCCAGCCGCTCGTTGACGAACGTGAAGTCGCCGTCGATGAAATCCAGCACGCTGCGATCCTCCTTCATCACGGCGGCAAAGAACAGCTCCGTCTCGCGCTGCATTGCGCGGCGCAGCGACTCGTCGAAGTCGGGATAGGTCCCCTTGTCCGGCGCCACGGTTTTGAGATTGCGCAGTTGCAGCCATTGGCCGGCGAAATTCTCGACCAGGGCCTGCGCCTTGGGATCCTGCAACATTCGCAGGACTTGCCGATCGAGGTTATCCCCCTTGCGCAACGTGCCCAGCCGAGCCTGCGAGAACAGCTCGTCGTCCGGCATGCTGCTCCACAGGAAGTATGACAGCCGCGTGGCCAGCTCGTAATCGCTCAAGTTTCGCACGGCGTGCGGATCGTTGGGTTCGGGATCCAACTCGACGCGAAACAAAAAGTGGGGCGAAACCAGCATCGCCTGCACCGCCAGGGCGATCGACCCACCGAAGTTTTCCCCCTCGGCCTCCGCCAATTCTACCAGCTTCAGCAGCCGATCGACTTCCGCGGCCGTGCTCGGCCGGCGGAACGCCCGGCGCATGAAGGTGTTGATCACCTCGCGAGCCAGCAGCATCTTGTCGTCGGGAGTGTGCTCGCGCGGAATGATTTGCTTGTACGTGGTCGGATACGGACCCATCACTTCCAGATCGCCCACGATCAGGTTGCGGTCCTGAGGCGGCACCGCGTCGGGCTGGTACAAGTCGTTGAGAAAAACGATTGAAAACGTTCGCGGGCCACCCTTGGTCGCGATCCAGGTTTCGTAAAGTTGCGGGGCCGCCTCGACCGCCTTGACGTCAAACGTGCGGACCAGCGTGTCGTCGAGATACAGCGCCATCTTCACCGGCTCGTCGCCGGCCTGCTCGCCAAAGGCCCGTACGCGAAGCATGTAGTTGCCCTCGCCGAAGAGTCGCAGCTTCGTGCGGATTTCGCCCACACTGGTCAGGATGCGATTGCCCCCTTCCATGATCTGGCCGCCCTGGACTTCGCCCGTGACCAGGTTCACCTGTTCGGTGCCCAAGGCCCGCTCGGCGATTTTTTGCGCGGCGGAGAGGTACTTTTCCAACAAGATCGGCGGCATCGAGAGCACGTCGCCGATATTGTCGAAGCCGTAGCCAACGTCGTCGGAGGGGAAATCGTCGGCCGGGTGAAAGTCGATGCCCACCAGGTCGCGAATCGTGTTGTTGTACTCGTTGCGATTGAGCCGGCGTATCGTGACTCGGCCCGGATCGCGCTCGCGTCCGCAATCAAACTTCGCCAGCCCCTGGTCGATCCAAGCCAGGATCGCGGCCTTCTGTGCCGCGTCGGGCTGCGGCTCGTCCTCGGGAGGCATTTCGCCGGCGTGCAGTTTTTCGGAAATCTTCTCCCAGGTCTTCCGGTCCTCGACAATGGCCGCGCGCTTCAGGAACCCCGCCAGCGACAACTCCCCCTTGGGTTCGGTGCCGCTGTGGCATTTCTCGCAGTATTTAGCCAGCAGCGGCTCGACCTGCTTGCGAAACGTCTCGACCGCCGCCTTGTCGGCTTCGGTTCGGGTCGAGTCGTCCGCCGCGCGCACCGCCGATGCCGACAGCGCCGCAAGCGCCAACGCCAAGATGATCCGACGAGCAGACTGACGCATGGCAAGTCCCAATCTCGGGAAATCTAAGTCGGAAGGTCGATTGCTTCATACTAGCCCGAAGCGCCAGCGAGGGAAAAACCGCTACTCACTCGCTCGCGCTTCGGGCTAGTGTTCCAATTCGTTACCTTTTAGCAGGTGGGCAGGCGGGGCGTGACCAAGCCTCCATCATATCAGCCAAAACCGATGCGACCAAGGTCCTCGGGCGACATCAGCCCGAGCGCCGGGCCAGTAGCAGCTCACCCGGCCGGACATTCGGCACAGGCGATTCAGAGCGTAACGACGCGGATCATTTGTCTTGGAACCAATCCTTCGGAATCTCCAACGACCAGACTTCGCTGTTGAGCGGCTTGGCGTGGCCGCCGGCTACCCAGATTTTGTCTTCAAAGACAAACGCCGAGTGCTCGTGGCGTTCTTTCCAGATGATTTTTGAGACCAGCTGCTTCCAATCCTTGCCGTCTTGCGAGTACCACACGTCGCCCCAATTCTTCGTGGGCTGTGCCGGCTCGTTCGACCAGCCTCCTAGCACCCACATCCGATCGCGATACACGACCGACGAAAACCAAAGCCGCCCTTGCCACGGAGTGAGATCGGTTACCCGCTCCCACTTCACGCCGTCGCCGCTACTCCAGACGTCCGACTCGACTTTGTATTGGGGCACATAATTGCCGCCGCCGAAGACGTAAATCTTGTCGTTCAGCACGGCCGCCTGATGGTAGGCCCGGGGCGACCAGCCGGCATTCGCCGTGGCAAGCGTCCAGCTTTTGCCGTCGCTGCTGCTCCAGACGTCGTTTTTGAGACTCTTGTCGTCGCCAAAATAATAATTCTCGGTTCCGCCCAGCAGCCACATCTTTCCTTTGAAGACCACGCAGGCGCCGGCAATACGCCCGCTCCAGGGGGCCTCACGCGTGGCTTGCTCCCACGCGGCGCCGTCGGTCGACGACCAGACCTGGCTGCCCGCCTCGTGTCCCGGCAGGCGGCCGTTGTACCAGCCCCCCATGAACCACATCCGATCGTTGAAGACCACGCTCATTGCCAGATCGCTATGCTTCCACGGCGCCTCGCGCGTCACCAAGGTCCAGGTCTTGCCATCAGGCGAGCTCCACACGTCGCGCGGCGGCGCCATGTATGAATCGAACCAGCCGCCGAAGATCCACAGTCGCCCGCGATAGGCAACCTCGCCCTGCGAATCGCGCGCCTGCCAGGGGGCCTTGTCGGTCACTCGAACCCAGTCGGGCGCCACCTCCTGGCCCGACGCGGCGCTTGCCGCGAAAAAACAAAACATCAGCGCGAGAAGAAGGCACCCGTTCTCGGATCGTTTTTGGATCAACATATTTGTTTTTCGCGTACGTCCCGCGGAACTGTCGTCAGCGATTCAGCACGCAGCGAAGCGCCCCTTCCAGAGTTGGGTGTTTGAATCGATAGCCGGCGGCCAGCAGCTTCGCCGGTTCCACTCGCTGGCCGGACAGCAACAGCTCGTCGGCCATTTGTCCGAAGGCGGCGCGGGCGGCAAACGCCGGCATCGGAAAAATCGTGGGGCGTGACAGGACTCGCCCCAGCGTTTTGGTGAATTCCCAATTCGTCACCGGATCGGGCGCGACGACGTTGACCGCTCCGCGCAGAGAATCGTCTCGCAGGCAGTCGATCACCGAGGCCACCACGTCCTCCAGCGCGATCCAGCTCATGTATTGCCGGCCGCTGCCGATCTTTCCGCCCAGCCCCAGGCGAAACGGCAGCAGCATTTTCTGTAGCGCTCCCCCTTTACCGCTGAGGATCACGCCGAAACGGGTCATGACCACGCGAACGCCCGCCCGTGCGGCCGGTTCGGTGGCGGCCTCCCAAGCCTGGCAGACCTCCGACAGAAAGTCTCCCTCCCCCGCCGGGCTGCTTTCGTCGAGCCGCTCGTCTCCACGGTTGCCATAAAACCCGACCGCCGACGCATTCACGAGCGTCTTGGGCAGTCCGCGATCACATTTTGCCAAAGCCAGGGCGATGGTGCGCGTGCCCGCCACGCGGCTTTCGCGAATCCGCTGTTTCTGCTGGGCACTCCAGCGAGCACCGGCAATGCTCTCGCCGGCCAGATTGATGACCGCGTCGCAGTCGGCCAGCGCCGCCGCGTCGATTTCGCCCGACGTCGGATTCCAATACACGTCGCCTGCCACCGCCCGCGACTTGTAGCGCACCAGCCGGTTGACGGTATGTTGAGCCGCCGCCAGCACGCCCATCAGGTCCGAGCCGACCAGGCCCGAGGCGCCCGACATTAGAATCTTCATCGCCGCCGCCTTTCGAACGCCAGCAAGGAACCTCAGCACGCAAAGGAGCCGGATTATAGCAGGTGTCACGGCTTTCGACTTACGCGGCGCAATGCCAAGGGTGCGGTTGTCGGCCGGGGCCCTTCATGCGATATTTCCGTTGTGGGCAAAAGAGGGACCTGGCCCGAATCCGCTGGACTTTAAGGTTGGAGAAAAAATCGATGGCTGCGCGCGTGTTCAACTTTTCGTCCGGGCCGGCCGTGCTGCCGGTCAAGGTGTTGGAAGAGGCCCAGCAAGCCGTTTTGGAACTGCCTGGCCTGGGCATGTCGATTCTGGAAATCAGCCACCGCTCCAAGGCTTTCGGCGAAGTGGTGGCCGAAGCCAAGTCGCTGCTCGCCGAACTGCTGGGCATCCCCAATGGCTACACGATCCTCTTTTTGCAAGGCGGCTCGAGCCTGCAATTCTCGATGGTGCCCATGAACTTGCTGCGCGGCAGCGGCCAGACGGCAGACTACATTCTGGCGGGTAGCTGGGGGGGCAAAGCGTTTGCCGAAGCGCAGCGCGAAGGGACCGCGCGGGCCGTTTGGGACGGCAAGTCGCACAAGTATTCCTATCTGCCGGCCGACAACGAACTGAAATTCAGCCCCGGCGCCGCGTACGTCCACATGACGTCCAACGAAACGATTCAGGGGGTCGAGTTCGCCGCGGAGCCCGAGACGGGCACGATTCCGCTGGTGTGCGACGCGTCGTCCAATTTCCTCTCGCGCCCGATGGCCGTAAATCGTTATGGATTGATTTACGCCTGCGCCAGAAGAACGCGGGCATTGCCGGCGTGACCGTGGTTATCATCCGCGATGACTTGCTTGAGCGCACGCCCAAGGGTCTTCCGTCGATGCTCGACTATTCCTTGCAGGCGGCCAACGATTCGCTCTACAACACGCCGCCGGTGTTCGGCATCTACGTGCTGATGCTGGTGGCCCGCTGGCTCAAGAACGACGTCGGCGGACTGGCGAAGATGGCCAAGATCAATCGCGAAAAGGCCCAACTGCTGTACGACCTGTTGGATAAGCACCCGCAGTTCTATCGCGGCCACGCGCACCCCGACAGCCGCTCGGTGATGAACGTTACCTGGCGAATGCCGAGCGAGGAGTTGGAGCAAGCCTTCGTCAAGCAGGCTCAGGCCCGCGGACTGGTCGACCTGAAAGGTCACCGCTCGGTGGGCGGCATCCGCGCCTCGATCTACAACGCGATGCCCCGCGAAGGCGTTGCGGCGCTACGCGACTTCATGGTCGAGTTCCACGCTCATCATGCCGCCGCTTGCGTATAATTCAAAAACCTCATGGCGCAATCGGATTTATCGCAGTTCACACGTCGTTGACGGGAAGGTTTTCGGATGGAGACTCAACTGGCAGTAATAGGAGGTGGGCCCGGCGGATACGCCGCGGCGTTCCTGGCAGCCGACCTGGGCATGCAGGTCACGCTGATCGAGGCCGACCCGCGGCTCGGCGGCACCTGCCTGCTGCGAGGCTGCATCCCCTCCAAGGCCCTGCTGCACGTGGCCCGCGTGATCAGCGAAGCGCGCGAAGTGCAACGAGTGGGGCGTCCGCTACGGCGCGCCGTCGATCGACATCAGCATCGATGCGGGCTCGCAAGGAAAAAGTCATCTGCAATCGCTCGCCGGCGGTCTGAAGCAACTGGCCAAGAAGCGCAAGGTCACGGTCATTCAGGCCCGCGCCACTTTCGAGAACTCGCAAACGCTGCGGCTCGAAGGGGGCGACCCAGCCACTTACGCCGAGCCTCGTCTGACCTTCGAGCATTGCATCCTGGCCAGCGGCTCGCTGCCGGCGATGCCCTCGGCGTTCAAGCTGCCGACCGACCGCGTGATGGATTCGACCGGCGCGCTTGGAACTGGCCGACGTGCCCGAGAGCCTGCTGGTCATCGGCGGCGGCTACATCGGCCTGGAGATGGGCACCGTCTACGCCGAGCTGGGCTCGAAGGTCACCGTCGTCGAGCTGACCGCCGCGCTTGTTGCCGCTGGCCGATCGCGACCTGGTCAAGCCGCTGCACGATCGCTTGAAAAAACGGTTCGCCGGCATCTACCTGGAAACCAAGGTCGCGTCGCTGGCACGACAGGGGGACGTGATCGAAGTCGGCCTGGAGGACGCGACGGGGCGGCGGAGCGAAAAATTCAGCCGCGTGCTGGTCTCGGTCGGCCGCCGGCCCAACAGCGCCGGGCTGGGCCTGGAGAACACCGAGGTCGAACTCGACGACAAGGGCTTCGTCGTCACCGACGACCGGCAGCAGACCGCCGATCCGCACATCTCTGGCCATCGGCGACGTGGCCGGCGAGCCGATGCTGGCGCACAAGGCCTCGCACCAGGGCAAAGTGGCCGTCGAGGCCCTGCTCGGCGAGCCGGCCGTGTTCCAGCCGCTGGCGATTCCCGCCGTCGTGTTCACCGATCCGGAAATCGCCTGGGCCGGTCTGACCGAAGAACAAGCCAAGGCCGAAGGCGTCGCGGTCGAGGTGGTCCGATATCCGTGGGCCGCCAGCGGCCGGGCCATGGCGCTGGGCCGCACCGAGGGTTTTACCAAGCTGCTGATCGATCCCGAGAGCGAGCGCATCCTGGGCGTCGGCATCGTGGGCGTCAGCGCCGGCGACATGATCTGACCGAAGCGGTCGTGGCCATCGAAATGGGCGCCACGGCCCGCGACCTGGCCGAATCGATCCACCCGCACCCCACGCTCAGCGAAACGCTCGGCTTCGCCGCCGAAGCGTTCCTGGGCACGGCAACCGAAATCTACCGCCCACGAACGGCGCAGCGGACTTGAAAGGCCCACAACTGGCGGCCAAAACGCGCTGTGCCGCATGGACTTACAGCCCTTTACCCAAAAGCCAAACTGGAGGATAATGCAGTTATCGGCCGGGCTTCGGTGCAAGCGGGTTATCGAAACGCCCGCGTGGCGGTTCCCAGCAACCGGTCGAGACCGCGTTTTTTTGGATGTGGCCGGAATTCCGCGTCGAGCGGAACGTCGGAACCCCCGCCCACGTCGCACTGCCCACCCCGTGCTGGAGCCTCGCCATGGCGCAAGCCGATACGATTCCCTCCCATGCCGATTCCGATCCGCTGGAAACCGCCGAATGGCTCGAATCGCTGCACTGCGTGCTGGAAAGCAAGGGTCCCGAGCGGGTCAGCTATCTGCTGGCCGAGCTGAGCGAGGCGGCGCACCGCGAAGGGGTCGAGCTGCCGTTCACGCGCCACGACGCCCTACGTCAACACGATCCCGGCCGACAAGCAGCCGCCCTACCCCGGCAATCGCGAGATCGAGCGGCGCATCAAGAGCATCATCCGCTGGAACGCGATGGCGATGGTGGTCGCGGGCCAACCGCGACCACGACGGCATCGGCGGCCACATTTCGACCTACGCCTCGGCGGCCACGCTGTACGAAGTCGCCTTCAACCACTTCTTCCGGGGCAAGGGCGACGACTACGCGGGCGACCAGGTTTACTTCCAGGGCCACGCCTCGCCGGGCATGTATGCCCGGGCGTTTCTCGAAGGCCGGCTGACGCGAAGAGCAACCTGATCAACTTCCGCCGGGAGCTGCCGCCGGGCGGCGGGCTGTCGTCCTATCCGCATCCCTGGCTGATGCCCGACTTCTGGGAATTCCCCACGGTCTCGATGGGCCTGGGGCCGATCATGGCCATCTACCAGGCGCGGTTCAACCGGTACCTGGACGACCGCGGCATCAAGGACACCAGCGAGCAAGCACGTCTGGGCGTTCCTGGGCGACGGCGAAAGCGACGAGCCGGAAACGCTCGGCGCGATCACGCTGGCCGTCGCGCGAAGAATCTCGACAATCTGATCTTCGTCATCAACTGCAACCTGCAGCGGCTCGACGGCCCGGTGCGCGGCAACGGCAAGATCATTCAGGAGCTGGAAGGCATCTTCCGCGGCGCCGGCTGGAACGTCATCAAGGTCGATCTGGGGCGACGACTGGGATCCGCTGCTTGGCCAAGGACGAAGCACGGCCTGCTGGTCAAGCGGATGGGCGAAGTCGTCGACGGCGAGTATCAGAAGTACGTCGTCATGCCCGGCGAGCTACATCCGCGAGCACTTCTTCGGCAAGTATCCGGAGCTGCGCGAGATGGTCGAGCATCTATCGGACGAAAAGCTGCAAAAGCTGCGCCGCGGCGGGCACGATCCGGAAAAGGTCTACGCCGCCTACAAGGCGGCCGTCGAAACGCAAGGGCAAGCCGACGGTCATCCTGGCCAAGACGATCAAGGGCTACGGCCTGGGCGAAGCCGGCGAAGGCCGCAACGTCACGCACCAGCAGAAGAAGCTCAACGAGAAGGAGCTGCGCGAGTTCCGCACGCCGCTTCGGCATTCCGATCTCCGACGACGAAGTGGCGCAAGGCGCCGTTCTACAAGCCGGCCGACGACAGCGCCGGAGATGAAATATCTGCGCGGCCCGCCGCAAGGCGCTGGGCGGCTTCGTGCCCGAGCGTCGACCAAGCCGATGCCGACAGCGAAGATGCCGCGGATCGGACGACTACGCGCGAATTCATCGAAGGGAGCGGCGACCGCGAAGTGTCGACCACGATGGCCTTCGTCGCGCTGCTGTCGGCAAGCTGCTCAAGGACAAGCAAGATCGGCAAGTACATCGTGCCGATCGTGCCCGACGAATCGCGCACCTTCGGCATGGAAGGCGCTGTTCCGCCAGTGCGGCATCTACGCGCACGCCGGGCCAGCTGTACGAGCCGGTCGATTCCGATCAGGTTGCTCTACTACCGCGAAGCGAAGGACGGCCAGATTCTCGAAGAAGGGCATCACCGAAGCCGGCTCGATGTCGTCGTTCATCGCCGCCGGCACCGCCTACGCGACGCACGGCGTCAACATGATTCCGTTCTTCATCTACTACTCGATGTTCGGCTTCCAGCGGATCGGCGACTTGATCTGGGCCGCCGGCGACACGCGGGCCAAGGGCTTCCTGCTCGGCGGCACGGCCGGCCGCACCACGCTCAACGGCGAAGGCCTGCAGCATCAGGACGGCCACAGCCTGCTCATACGCGATCGCCTTTCCCACCGTGCGGGCCTACGACCCGGCCTTCGCCTACGAAACGACCGTCATCATCCTCGACGGCATGAGGCGGATGTACGAGGACGGCGAAGACGCGATCTACTACATCACGCGTCGACAACGAAAACTACCGACATGCCGCGCGATGCCGGCGGGCGTCGAGGAAGGCATCATCCGCGGCATGTACAAGCTGTCGACGAAAGACGCCGGCGGCGAGCGACCCAAGGTGCAACTGTTCGGCAGCGGCGCGATTCTGCGCGAGGCGCTGCGGGCGCAGAAGATCCTGGCCGAGAAGTATCAAGATGTCGCAGCAACGTCTGGAGCGTGACCAGCTACAACGAGCTGCGCCGCGACGCGCAGCGCTGCCGAGCGCTGGAACATGCTGCATCCCGACGCAGACGCCGCGCAGAGTCGTACGTCGAGAGCAGGTCGCTCGAGGGCGACAGCGGCCCGTTCATCGCCGCCTCCGATTACGTGCGGGCCGTGGCCGAGCAGATCGAGCCCTGGGTGCCGGGCGGCCTGTTCGCGCTGGGCACCGACGGCTTCGGCCGCAGCGAGACCCGGCCCAACCTGCGGCGGCACTTCGAAGTCGACGCCGAGTGCATCGCGGTGGCCGCCCTGTACCAACTGGCGAAGCAGGGCCAGGTTGATCCCAAATGCGTTGCCGCCGCGATCAGCGAGTTGGGAATCGATCCGGAAAAGATCAACCCCAGTCGAGCGTGACGCGACTGGAAAATAGGAATTGAACCACCAAGACACCAAGAACACCAAGGAAGAAAAGGATGAAGGCGGAAGGATGAAGGATGAAAAACAAGACAAGAACACTTGCCCGTAGTGCAAGCAAGGTTTCTGCGTTCTAAGTCTGGCCCCAACCTCTGATCCCTTCTCTTCCCTTGGTGCTCTTGGTGTCTTGGTGGTTCCAATCGTTTTCGTCATTCCGAGAACAGCAATACCGCGGCGAGGAAGCAGTGATCCATGGCGATTGATTTCAAGGTGCCTGACTTGGGCGAAAACGTCGAGTCGGGCGACATCGTCAGCGTGCTGGTCAAGGAAGGGGACGAAATCCAGGCCGATCAAGGCGTGATGGAAATCGAAACCGGCAAGGCCGTCGTCGAGCTCCCCTGTCCTTATCCCGGCCGCGTCACCAAGGTGCACGTCCAGAAGGGTTCGAAAGTCAAAGTCGGCGATCCACTGTTGACCGTCGAAGGAAACAACGCAGCGCCGACCCCATCCAAAGCGCAAAAGCCCACTTCCAAGAGCGCCGACGTCCAGCCGCCCGCGAAGCCAGTTGACAAGTCCGACGAGTCGTCGGACAACGGCCAGAAAGCAACAGCCCAGGCTGCCACCGCGCCGCCACCCGCCAAACCCAAACCATCCATCGCGACGAAACCGACGGCGGCGGAGACTCCCGTCGAAGAGCATCACGCCAGCGGCGCAAAAACTCCGCCGGCCGGGCCGGCCACGCGGCGCTTGGCCCGCGAGTTGGGCGTCGATCTGACGGTCGTCGACGGCAGCGGTCCGCACGGCCGGATCACCGAGGAAGACGTCAAGGCCGCGGTGCGCGAGCACTCTGCCACGGCGCCGGCCAGGTCGGCGGCCCCCTCCGCCCCCTTTGCCGCGTTGCCCGACGGGATCGACGACAAGGACTCCTGGGGCGCCGTCCGCCGCCAGAAAATGTCGGCCATTCGCAAGACGATTGCCGTCAACATGGCCCGCTCGTCGAACACGATCCCGCACGTCACCAACTTCGACGACGCCGACATCACTGAATTGGAACGCATCCGCAAGGGCGGGCTTTCCGACTATGTCGGCACCGAAATCAAGCTCACCATGATGGCCTTCGTCATGAAAGCCGTCGCTCAGTCCCTCAAGCTGCATCCGCTGGTCAACGCCTCGATCGACATGGAAGGCGAACAGATCATCTACAAGCAGTACGTCAACATCGGCGTGGCGGTCGACACCGAGCGCGGGCTGGTCGTGCCGGTGGTTCGCGACGTCGACCGCATGAGCATCCCGCGCATCGCCCAGGCCCTCACCACCGTCACCGAACAGGCCCGCAGCGCGAAATTCACGCTGGCCGACCTGAAAGGCGGAACGTTCACGATCAGCAACCTGGGCGCGATTGGCGGCACCTATTCGACGCCGATCATCAACCTGCCCGAGGTGGCCGTGCTGTTGATCGGCCGCTCTCGCAAGCTGCCGATGGTGATTGAGGGCGATAAAACCGAGATCCGCTTGATGATGCCGCTGAGCCTGTCGTACGATCACCGCATCGTCGACGGCGCCACCGCCGCGCGGTTTCTGAACGAAGTGATCAACTATCTCAAAGTCCCCGGCCGGCTGCTGCTGGCGCCATGATTTTGCCCATGCTGACGCGCTCTTCCACCGCGTAGCCGAGCTTCTGGTAGAACGCCACGACGGCCGCGTTGGTCGCCAGAATCTGCAGATTGATCTTGGGGCAATCCCGCCTGGCCAATACCGTTTCGGCGTGCTTCATCAATGCCGTGCCGATGCCGTGGCGCCGAGCATCCGGGCTCACCGCAAGCGAATAGATCCACCCGCGATGCCCGTCGTAGCCCG
Organism: uncultured Planctomycetia bacterium; assembly: GCA_963801675.1. Classification (GTDB taxonomy): domain Bacteria; phylum Planctomycetota; class Planctomycetia; order Pirellulales; family PALSA-1355; genus PALSA-1355. The sequence continues at coordinate 2,383,861 of CAWDFN010000001.1, read as the reverse complement.
CCATCAACGTGCCCACGAGCACGGAATCGAGGATGGCCACGAAAAACAATTCTTGCTGTACGGCGCATTTGTGACGAATGACTTGCAACGGATCGTTGTGCGGCTGAGCGTAGCCGAAGACCCTTGTCCAAAGTGCCACAACGCTCGCCTCATCCGCTTCTCGGTAGGGCCTGATGTCCATGGGGCTCACGCCAGCTTGATCGGCTGTTCGCAACGGGTGACTTCGTCATGGACCGCGATGATGGGCTCGACTTCGGGATGGATTTGCTGGCCGCCCAACGCGCCGAGGAAACGACACGTCGCGAAGTAGCCTTGACGTTCGACGTAGGCCGCCTGCCATTTCGCAAAACGCGATTGCTCGTCGTCGGTCTCGCGCGGCCAGCGGATCCGATTGGCCGAGTGGCCGCAGCGCCACGGCTTGGGAGTCAGCCGGGCGCGAAAGCTTTGCTGGGCCTGGCACAGCCGCATGTAGAGCGGATCGCTGCCCAAGGTCAGAAACACGTGGCGAGTCTCGTCGGCCGCCGGGTCGAACAACTCGTGCGTCACCAGTAAACGCAGGCCCGCGAACGTGCGGTAGACGCGGATACCAAATTGCGGATTATCGGCGACGAATCGCTCCAACCTGCCGCGGGCTTCCCTTTCCCGCGTTTCCTCCGGCGACGGCTGCTCGCGGAACCATTTGGTGAGCCAGTAGCGAAGCTGCTGTCCGGGCGGTACGGGCTGAAAATCCAGATCGACAAACATCGCCCGCGCGGTATTGAGCACCAGCACGCCATACGCGTTTTGCGTCACCGCGGCGATCAATTCGCCTTGTTGGTTGTTGAATCGTTGCATCACCTCTTCACGCAGCGGCGCCTGACCGTAACCATAGCGTTTCAGTCGATCGCCGTTCATGAGGCCGCGCAGCATGCGCGCCGCCGCGGCCATCGCCGACTCGTGGGCATCCTCCGGGCTGACGTCGCTCCAACGCCAACAGGAGAGCGTGATTCGTTTTCCCGACGCGTCCGTTTCCTCGACCGTCGACTTCGACCAGTACGCGGGAAATTTCACCGGCTGTGCTCCTTGACCGGGCCGCGGCCAACTATCCGAGTTCCTTGATCGCCGCGATCACTTCTTCGTCGTGGCCGTCGACGTTGACTTTCTTCCACACGCGGGCGACTTTGCCCTCGGCGTCGATCAGGAAGGTCGATCGCTGGATGCCCATCGACTTTTTTCCGTACATGTTTTTTTCGCGCCAGGCACCGTACTTTTCGGCCACCTTGTGATCGACGTCGGCCAGCAGCGGAAAGTTCAGCTTGAATTTATCGCGGAATTTCACGTGGCTGGCCACGTCGTCGGCGCTAACGCCCAACACGGTCGCGCCCAGCCGAGCCAGTGACTTTTTCTGGTCGCGAAAAGCGCAGGCCTCTTTCGTGCAGCCCGGCGTGTCGTCCTTGGGATAAAAGTACAACACCACCGGCTTGCCGCGCATCTCGGACAGCTTCACCTTCGAGCCGTCGTCGGCGGAAAGCGTAAAGTCGGGCGCCCGGCTGGGCGGTTCGATCCAATCGGCCATGCGGGCGCTCCTGCTGAATAATCGTGAGTTTTCGCTGCCGGGCCGGCGGCGATGGACCGCCCCGGCAAACCGCCCACGATAGCCGGCCTGTCGGGGGAGGCAAGAGGGCCGAGCGGTTTTGTCGCCGCCAGGCTCTTCGCTTCGCCCGCCTCTCTGGTTAAAATAGGAAGGTACGCGCCACATCCAAGCGATCCCCCGAATCTTCAATCTCAAAACACGCGGAAAGGAACACTTGGCTATCGCAAGCCCCGCCGTCAATCTGGGCCAGCAGCAAAGCCGCAGTCTCGAGCGGGCCCTGGCGGCCGCTCGGGTCGCCGATCTGAACCGCGGCCGAGACATCGCCGTCATCGATCTGCGCGAGCTGACGCCTATGTTCGACTACTTCGTCCTGGTCACCGGCTCGAGCCGCCGGCAACTCCACGCCATCAGCGAGGAGATCGACCAGGTGCTGGAAAAGGAGTTCAACGACCGTCGCCTGGGTATCGAAGGCTACGCCGAAAGCCGCTGGATCCTGCTCGATTTCGGCGACGTCGTGGTGCACATGTTCGACGAGGAAACGCGAGCGTACTACGACCTGGAGCGGCTGTGGGCCGGCAGCAAGCGCGTCCCCTTCGAGCCAGCCCGCCCCGGCATCGTGCCAGGCGACTCGCAGACGTCGGCCTGAACGCCCGCGTGTTCCAACATCGTCGCCCGCTTTGGGGTTGCGTCATTCTCGTCCAAGCTGGCAAACTTGAGCCTGCTTATGTTTTGACCAAGCAGGCCTCAACCACCAAGACACCAAGAGCACCAAGGGAAGCTGGCAAGATGCCGGATGTCCGAGGATTCTGATTCGTCCGCGCTTCATCCTTCATCCTTCATCCTTCATCCTTCCGCCTTCATCCTTTTCTTCCCTTGGTGCCTTGGTGGTTAGAAAAATCTTCTGCCCGCCATGAACATCCTCGCCGAATTGCAAGCCCGCTTTCGCACTGCCCTGGCCGGGTTGGTCGATGATCCGACCGAGCTGTTGGCCATGGTGCGGCCCAGCCAGGATCCGAAATTCGGCGACTACCAGGCCAACTTCGCCATGCCGCTGGGCAAGCGCCTGGGCCGACCGCCGCGCGATGTGGCGGCCGAAGTCGTGGCGAAGCTCGACGTCGACGACCTCTGCGAGCCGCCGCAAGTCGCCGGGCCCGGCTTCATCAACCTGCGCGTCAAAACCGAGTGGCTCGCCGGCGCCGTCGGCGCGGCGTTGGACGGCGATCGGCTGGGCATCGAGCCGGCCGAAAAGCCGCGGACGTACGTGATCGACTACTCGGCCCCCAACGTGGCCAAGCCGATGCACGTCGGCCACATTCGCTCGACCGTCATCGGCGACTCGCTCGAGCCGCACGCTCCGCTTCCTCGGCCACCGCGTGATCAGCGACAACCACATCGGCGACTGGGGCACCCAGTTCGGCATGATCATCTACGGCTACAAGCATTTCTTGAATCCCGCCGACTATGCCGCCAACCCCGTCGAAGAGCTCGGCCGGCTCTACCGGCTGGTCAATCGCCTGGTCGATTACCACGAAGGCCAGGCGTCGCTGCCGAAGCTGCGCGAACAGTTGGAAAAGCAGCAAGTCGAAGTAGCACGCCAATCCGCGGCCGCGTCCACTGGCGACAAGGCGGCCGACAAAAACGCCGCCAAAGCGCTGCGCCGCGCCGAAGCCAACTTGAAGGAAATGGCTGCATCGCTGGCGGCGCGCGAGGCCAGCCTGGCCGAGGTCGAACGCGATCCGATTGTCGCGCCGCTGGCCAAGGCGCATCCGGACATCGGCCGCGCCGTGCTGGCCGAAACGGCCAAGCTGCACGCAGGCGATGCCGAGAATCTGCGCCTGTGGCGCGAGTTCTTGCCCCCCTGCCTGGCCGACATCGAGCGCATCTACCAGCGGCTGGACGTCACGTTCGATCACACGCTGGGCGAGAGTTTTTATCACGATCGGCTGGCCGCGGTCGTCGACGATCTGGTCAAGCGCGGGATCGCCCGCGAAAGCGACAGGAGCGATCTGCGTGTTCCTCGAAGGTCAGGACACGCCGATGATCGTCCGCAAGCAGGACGGCGCGTTTCTCTACGCCACGACCGACCTGGCCACGATCCACTATCGCGTCGAGGAGTTGGCGCCCGACGCGATCCTGTACGTCGTCGATCACCGCCAGAGTCTGCACTTCGAGCAACTCTTCGCCGCGGCCCGGCTGTGGGGCTTACGAGGATCAGATCGAGCTGGAGCACGTCAGCTTCGGCACCGTGCTGGGCGACGACGGCCGGCCGTTCAAAACCCGCTCGGGCGACACGGTCGGGCTTGTGAGGGCTTGCTCGACGAAGCGGTCCGCCGGGCCGCACGAGATCGTCAGCGCCAGCGACGACGCGAAGCCCGGACGGCCCCGAGCTTTCGCCCGAGCGCGCGCCAGCAGATCGCCGAGGCGGTCGGCATCGGCGCGCTCAAATACGCCGACCTGTCGCAGAACCGCACCAGCGACTACGTGTTCAGCTACGACAAGATGCTGGCCATGAACGGCAACACGGCCACCTACATGCAATACGCCTACGCCCGCGTGCGGAGCATCTTTGCCAAAGGCAACGTCGACGTCGACGCACTGCGCGCCAGCGGCGCCGCCATCGACCTGTCGGACCCCGGTCGAACGGGCCCTGGCGATCGCGCTGTTGCAATTCTCCGAAGCCCTAGCCCTGACCACCAGTCGAGTATCGCCCCAATTTCCTCACCGCCTACCTCTTCGAAGTGGCCAACCGCTACTCCACCTTCTTCGAGCAATGCCCGGTGCTGAAAGCCGACCACCGAAGCGGCCCGCGCAAGCCGCCTATTGCTCTGCGACCTGACCGCCCGCACGCTGAAGCAAGGGCTCGACCTGTTGGGGATCCAGGTGGTCGAGAAGATGTAGCGAGCCCGCGCACCCACGCCCCGATCTCGCGATCGATCAAGCGCGGCGTAAAACTAGTCGTCGAGCAGTTCGAGGCTCAGGAAACGATTGGGTGATTGCGACTCCTTTTTCACACGGATCTCGCGAGGGCCGCTCAGCTTCCAGGAATGTACTGCTCCTTTGAGTGCAACTTGGATCGGTGAATGACTGATCGAAAGGACTGTTTCGTCGCGCAGCCAGACGAGAGCTGGTCCCTGTTGATCGGCGCCGGACAATGCCGACAACCGCTCGATGAACGCGCGCGGGCGGTCGGCAAAATGCCGCCTCAGATCGCGGATGCTCGAGTATGGCGGAAGCAGAACCAATTCGTCCGCGTTGGGCGCGGAAATGCGAATGATTCCGGTGCTTCCAGGCTCTAACGTTGCGCCCAGCGAATTCAGTTGGGCGACAAAGTCGTCTGTGACGGTTTGCCACCTGGCATCCGTCGTGCGCCGATGAAGTGTGAACGTCGCAGCCGCCGCTAAGATGACCAGGGCAATAATTCGACGACGGCTCATGAGAGGCCAAGGTGGGAAATCGGACGTCAGTGCGTTACGCCTTCACCGCCGCCGCCTCGAAGCGGCCGAAGATCATCCGGCCGGCGCTGGTTTGCAGCACGCTGGTCACGGCGATGCGGACGTTCTTGTTGATGTGCTCGCGGCCACCTTCGATGACGATCATCGTGCCGTCGTCGAGATAGCCGACGCCCTGGCCGGGCTCCTCGCCGGGCTTGACGATCCGCACTTCCAGGTTCTCGCCGGGCAGGACCACCGGCTTCAGCGCGTTGGCCAGGTCGTTGAGATTGATCACGCCCACGCCGTGCAGCCGGGCCACCTTGTTGAGGTTGTAGTCGTTGGTCACGACTTTGCCGTCAGATGCTTGGCCAACAGCACCAGCTTCAGGTCGACCGGCTGGCCGGCGAACTCGGGCAGCTCGCGATCGTAGATCTTGAAATCGACGTCGGGGTCGTTGCGCAGGCGGTTGAGAATGTCGAGCCCGCGGCGGCCGCGGCTGCGGCGCAGCGGTCGGAGCTGTCGGCGATGGCCTGCAGCTCGGCAATCACGAACCGCGGCATGATCAGTTGGTTGTCGAGAATCTTGCGTTTCGACGACGTCGGCGATCCGGCCGTCGATCACCACGCTGGTGTCGAGCACGTACGGCTTGAGCCCCTTGACTTCCTTGACGAACTCGACGTAGGGAATGATGAAGCGAAAGTCGTCCTTGGTCTGCAGCAGCAGGCTGATGCAGGTGTAGCACAGCACCATGCCCAGCACCAATTCGGCCCACTGCGTGATCGGCGCGTTGGGGGGCAAGATCGGCAACAGTGCCAGCCGCAGCACGTAGGTCAAGAACAGCCCGACCAGCAATCCCAGGTAAACGGCCGAAACCGTGTCGAGCTGCTTGCGCCGCACGTACATGTCGCCGCCGATCACGGCCGCCGACAACAGCATCAAACCGCCGAAGACCAGCCAGGGCAGATAGGCCGGCTCGTGCGGCAACTCGGGCGAGTTGATCAGCTGCACCCCCAGCCCCACCGCTACCATGACGAACACGAATCGTAGAACGATCAGCGCCATGATTGCATGCCTTCGAAAACGCGAAACAGGGGCGAAAGAATCCGGAACCCCCCAGTCTAGCTGTCGGCTTTGACCGTTGCTAGCCCCGAAGCGCTAGTGCGAAAAAGCCGCTCGAATTCTCGCTGAGCAAAGCGATCGGTCATGCCGGCCAGGTAGTCGCCGACCGCGCGTCGGACTCCCGACGCGGCCGCGCGGCGACGAAAACCTTCGCTCATTAGTTCGGGTTGCGTGACGTACTTTTCGAACATCCGCTGCAGCGCCTCTTGAGCTTCGCGCCGATGCGCAACTACGTCGGGATGCCGATACACGCGCTGGCGGAGGAACGACTCCAGTTCGCGTTTTTGATCGGCCAGTTCGTCGCTGGCCGCCACGATCAGTTCGGACTGCCGAACGGCCTGCGGTACTGTCGACGCCCTGTTCGGCGATGCGCGGCTGGCCCGCTGAAGCAGATCGCCAACTTGCCAATCGATCAACTCGTGCAGCACGGCCCGCCGCAGCTCGCCCGACTCGAGCGCCGCGGCGCGTCGGCGGACACGCTTGGCGGCTTCGGCCCACAACGCCGTGGCCAGCAGCTCGTCGAGCGTGAGCAATCCCAACTCCAAGGCATCGTCGGCATCGTGCGTGTCGTAGGTGATGCTGTCGGCCGCCTCGACGACCTGCACCTCCAGCAGCGGCCGCCCGCGCCGCGTGTCGTGATCAATGCGGGTGCCTTGCCCTTCGAGAACTTCTCGCGATAGGTTCAGCCCGGGAAAGTCGTGGTACCGCGTTTCCAGCTCGCGCACGATGCGCAGCGCCTGGGCGTTGTGCGAAAAGCCCCCTTCGTCGCGCAGGCATTCGTCGAGCAGATCCTCGCCGGCGTGCCCGAACGGCGGATGGCCCAGGTCGTGTACCAAGGCCAGCGCCTCGATCAGATCTTCGTTCAGCGCCAGCGCGCGGCCGACGGTGCGGGCCACCGAGGCGACTTCCAGCGTGTGCGTCAGCCGCGTGCGATGATAGTCCCCCAATTCGCCGGTAAAGACCTGCGTCTTCGCGCTCAACCGGCGATAGGCGGCGCTGTGGACGATGCGGTCGCGATCTCGTTGAAACGGACCACGGTAGGCATGTGGCGGTTCGGGATATTCCCGCCCGGCCGATTGGCGCCGTGCATGGCGTACGGTGCCAACAGTGTCCGTTCGCGCTCTTCGATCGATTGCAGCGGTGCGCCCATAATTTGGTTGCGCCTCGCGGTCGCCATCAAGAGTTGGCCTGCGAGTTGGCTTCGTGCAACATCTCCCACAGGGCATCGAGCGATTGCGGCAGGACCCGGATGCCGGCGATCGCTGGCATGAAATTCGTGTCGCCGCTCCAGCGCGGAACAATATGCCAGTGCAAATGGCCCGGCACGCCGGCGCCGGCCGCGCGACCGAGGTTCAGCCCGACGTTGAAACCCTCGGCGTTCATCAACCGCTCGATGAGGCCGACGTATTTGCCGACCAGCCGATGGAGTTCAGACGCCTCGTGTTCGTCCAGTTCGTCAAGCCGGCCCTTGTGCACCAGCGGCGAGACGAGCAGATGGCCGTTGTTGTAGGGAAAACGATTGAGAATCACGACCGCCTGCCCGCCGCGTTCGACCAACAGGTTTTCGCGGTCGTTCGAATCGGCGATCGCGCGGCAAATGAAGCACGCCGGATCGGCGCCCGGCGGCAGTTTAACCGGCCGCGGCGCAGCCCGCGCGGCCGCGGCTTCCTCGCCGCTGACGTAGGCCAGCCGCCAGGGAGCCCAAAGTTGTTCGTGTCGGCCCAAAATGAATCGTCCCATCATGATTGTCGCGCCGTTGCGTAGAAAGTCTGCAGCGCGCACGCCGACCGAAGTCTATGCAGCCAGTGATCGTCCGACAAGATCAGTTGCGCCCGCGCCGCGCCAGGCGTTACTCCCCCAAGTAGGCATCTTGCACGCGCTTATCGCTCAGCAGCGCCTCCGCCGAATCGCTCATCGTGATCCGCCCGGTCTCCATCACGTAGCCGCGGCGGGCCAATTTGAGCGCCATGCGAGCCGCCTGCTCGACCAGCAAGATCGCCATCCCCTCGGCATTCAGCGTGCGCACGACCTCGAAAATCTTCATCGCCACCATCGGCGCCAGACCCAACGAGGGCTCGTCGAGCAGCAGCAGCTTCGGACGGCCCATCAGCGCGCGGGCCACCGAGAGCATTTGCTGTTCGCCCCCCGAAAGCGTGCCGCCCTGCTGGTTGCGGCGCTCGGCCAGAATCGGAAACAACTCGAAGGCGTGCTTGATATCGCGCTCGACGCAGCGCCTTGTCGCGACGCGTGAAGGCTCCCATTTGCAAATTCTCGAGCACCGAGAGCCGCGGAAAAATCTTGCGCCCTTCCGGCGAATGACAAATGCCCAGGCAGACGATTTCGTGCGCGGGCAAGTGCTGGATTTCACGCCCATCGAGCACGATGCGGCCCCGTCGGGCTCGCAAACAGCCGGAGATGCCCATCAAAGTCGAGGTCTTGCCGGCGCCGTTGGCGCCGATCAGCGCCACAATCTCGCCGGGCCGCACTTCGAGCGAAATGCCCTTGAGCACTTCGATCGGCCCGTAGCCGGCCGAAACGTTTTCCACCTCCAACAGCGCCGCCATCTAGCTCACCTCCTCGCTTCCGAGGTAAGCCTCAATAACCTTCGGATCGGTGCGCACGGCTTCGGGCGTGCCCTCGGCAATCTTGATGCCGTGGTCCAGCACGACGATCCGGTCCGAGATGCCCATCACGACCTTCATGTGGTGCTCGATCAAAAGCACCGAAAGGCCCTGCCCGCGAATCCGCTCGATCAGCACATTGAGATCGATCGATTCGGCCGGGTTCATGCCGGCCGCCGGCTCGTCGAGCAACACCAGTTGCGGATCGGTCGCCAGGGCCCGGGCGATTTCCAGCCGGCGCTGATCACCGTATGGAAGGTTCTTGGCCAGCATCTGCTGCCGATCGGCCAGGGCGACGAAATTCAAAAGTTCGCCGGCCCGAGCGCGGGCGGCGTGCTCTTGGCGTCGAATGCCGGGCGTCTGCAAGGCCATGCGGACCACGCCGCCTGTGAGCCGGCGGTCCATGGCGGTCAGCACGTTGTCGAGCACGGTCATGTTCTGGAACAAGCGGATGTTTTGAAAGGTCCGCGCGATTCCGGCCCGCGCAATCACCTCGGGCGTCCGCCGCGCGCGGCTCCACACGGCCCACGTGCCGGCGGCGCCGATTGCTATGCCGCACAGGAGTGCGATCAGCGCGGTGCGCGCCGCGCCGCCGGCTGACTGGCCAAGACGGAATACTTTTCCATCACCGCCCGGGCGTCGTCAATGTGGGCGAACGTGGCCAGATCTTCTCCGCCGTCGGGATCGCGCACCACCCACCGACCATGGCGCTGCTCGATCGCGGCGTGCGTGCCGGCCCGGGCGATGAGCTTTTCGAAGCGGGCTCGCGATTGCTGCGCCTCATCGCGGGATTGGGCGAATCCGAGCGTGAGCCGACCATCAGCAGTGCGGACTGCCCAGCGGTTGCCACGCATCCTCTCCAACGCCAGTTCTCCACGAACATAAGCCCGGGCGTCGTTCCAGGCGCCCGCGTACGAGAACTGCTCGCCCGGACCGGCGTAGTTCCGCTTGATCGTGGCCCGCCACAGCGCGTTGACGTCGAGGCTCAGCAGCGCCGCAACGCAGCCGGTAACCAGGCCGATCGCCGCGCACGCCGCCAGCACGCGCCACGTCAACGGTCGCTCGAGCCGGCGGCCGCGAAACTCGATCGAGCCCGAACTGGGGTCGTAAATGCCGGTGACCGCGTTGAACACCGTGGTCTTGCCGGCTCCGTTGGGTCCGATGATCGAGAGAATCTGTTTCTCGCCGATCGCGCAATCGACGTCCTGCACGGCCGTCAGCCCGCCAAAGCGAACCGTCAATTTGTGAAGCTTCAACAGATCCATCAGCGGCCTCCTGCCGGCGCCGGCCGCGCGTCGTCGCGCCCGGTGAGCTCGGCTTCGACGACAACCGACGGCAGCAGCCCCTCGGGGCGAAATCGCATCATCAGCACCAGCGCCAGGCCGAAGATCATCAGCTTCCAATTGCTGAATGTCAGCAGCGGACTGCCCGAGGGGTTGATGTTCGCGTCCTGGATAAGTCCGTCCAGGATCGGCGCCAGTACATTATCAAATCCGATCAACAGCACGACACCCAGCAGCGTTCCGCGCATGCTGCCCAGGCCGCCGAGAATCACGCAGCAGAGCATAATCATCGAGCGATTGAAGTCGAACGCGTCGGGGCCGGCCGTGCTGGTCAGCGTCGTGGCGTACAGGCAGCCGGCCATGCCGGCCAATCCGCAGCCGATGGCGAAGGCCGAAAGCTTTACGCGGGCGGCGTTGATGCCCATGCAAGTGGCGGCCAGTTCGTCTTCGCGAATCGCCACCCAGGCCCGACCGAGCCGCGAGCGCTCCAGGTTCCGCAGCAGCACGACCACCGCCACCAGCAGCCCCAAGGCCAGATAATAAAACAGCCGGTAGTCCAAGCTCCAGTCGGGGGTGATACCGAGCCAGCCGAGACCAACGGCCAGCGCCGTGGGCAGCTCCGGCGGGGGCACGGGGTTCAGCCCGCGCGTGCCGGCGGTGATCTCTTCCAGGTTGCGCAGCGTGAAGCGCGTCACCTCGCCGAACCCGAGCGTGACGATAGCCAGATAGTCGCCGCGCAAACGCAAGGTCGGCGCGCCGAGCACGACGCCCAACAGCGCCGCGCCGGCAGTCGAGAGCACGAGGGCCGCCACGAACCCAACCTGGAACGGGTAGGCGGGCACCGTGAGGATGCCCGTAATGTACGCGCCGATGCCAAAGAAGGCGGCAATGCCCAGGTGCAGCAATCCGGTGTATCCGACCACCACGTTCAAGCCCAGCGCCAGGATCGCGTAGATGAAAATATACGTCAGTTGCATGCCGATCGAGATTTCGGTCAGGCGGAACAGCGCGTTCTCGGGATAGACCAGCAGCGGATAGACGATCAGCATGCCCAGGTAGAACAGCGCCAACGTCGGACCTTTCGACCGTTGATCGGGTACGCGTTGATCGGTTTGCGGTTTCATACTTTCTCCCGCGTCCGCGTGCCGAGCAGTCCCGAGGGGCGAAACACCAGGATGGCGATCAGAATCACGAACACCAGCGCGCTGGTCCAGCGCTCGCCGACATAGCCGCTGCCGAACGAGCGGGCCAGCCCGATCACCAGGCCGCCCAACACCGCGCCGGGAATGTTGCCGATGCCGCCCAGCACGGCCGCGGTGAAGGCGTACAGCCCGTTCTGAAAACCCATCTGGTAGCTGACCGTGTTGATGTACAGCCCATAGATCACGCTGGCGGCGCCGGCCAATGCTCCGCCGAGGGCAAACGTGACGCCGATGACCCGATCGACGTTGATGCCCATCAACTGCGCGGCCAGCGGATCTTGTGCCGTGGCCCGCATGGCTTTGCCCAGCCGGGTGGTTTTCACGAACAACGTCAAGGCGATCATGATCGGCACGGTGATGGCCACGACCATCAGGTCCTTGACGGTGAAGCTCAACCCGGCGTCGTCGGCCAGCAGGTTCTGCCGTGAAACCAGGTCGGCGAAAGTGCCGGTCGGCGGCCCCGCCCCACAGCAGGCCGACGTTCATCAGGATGAACGACACGCCGATGGCCGAGACCAGCGGCGCCAGCTTCGGCGCCCGCCGCAGCGGCTTGTAGACCACGCGATCGATCGTCACGTTGAGCACCGCGCAAAACAGCGGCACCACGACCATCAGCATGCCGATGCCCAGCACGAGCATCGCCGGATCATCCCAGTCCCAGCCGAGATAGTTGGCCATCGCGCCGATCAGCGCCAGTGCCAAAAATGAGCCCAGCATGAACACGTCGCCGTGGGCGAAATTGATCAGCTCGATGATGCCGTAGACCATCGTGTAGCCCAGCGCGATCAGCGCGAACAGGGCGCCGTTGGTCAAGCCGATCAGGGCGTACTGCACGAACACCTGCCAGAAGCCCGAACCATCCACCGCGCCCAGCGGCAAGGGCAGCGTCGCGAGACACATCGCGGAAAATGTCACGACCGGCGTCCTCCGGCGAGCGGCGAGCGCACGTGGCGTTCAAAACGCGACCTACTGGCCCAAGACTTTAACAAGCTTGAACTCTCCATCGTGAATGATGTTGCCGCTGATGGTGGTGAGCGTGGTGTCGCCATTGGCGTCGAACGACCAGGTGCCCAACGCGCCTTGGTTGAAATCGTCGATGGCGAGGCAGGCCTTGCGAATCGCGTCGCGGTCTTTCACGCCGGCCTTCGCGATGGCCTCGAGCGCCACCTTCGCCGCCTCGTAGCCGTAAATCGCATACCCCTCGGGCATGCGCCGTTGTAGCGCTTCTTGTACTTGTCGACGAACACCTTGCCCGGCCCGATCAAGCTCGGCCGGCGGCAAGCCGCCGAAGGTGACGTAGCAGCGGTCGTTGACGTTTTCGGCGCCGGCCGACTGGTGATGAATGCCTCTTCATAGCAGGCGTCGGGCACCATCAGCTTGCAATCCAAGCCGGCGGCGATCATGTCCTTGGCGATCTGCCCCCCTTTCGATTGCGTCGTGCCGCCGAAATAGACCAGGTCGGGCGCTCGCCCTTGATCGTGGTCATCAGCGGCTTGAACTCCTGCGCCTTGGAGTCGATGCTCTCGTGCCCCAGCACTTCGATGCCCAGGTCCTGGCAGCCTTCGATAAACAAGGTGGCGATGCCCTTGCCGTAGACTTCGTTGTCGTCGAGCACGTAGACGCGTTTGACGCCCAGTTCTTTGGCCCAGGCGGCACCCAGCGGACCTTGCAGATCGTCGGTGGGGACCATCCGCACGTAGTTCACCTTGCCGGTGGGCCGGTAGATGGCCGGCTCGCCCGGATCTCCCTTGTCGGGCTTGGTCAGGCCGGGCCAGGTGTTGGCAGGGCTGATCATCAGCAGGTGGGCCTTGTTCAAGATCGGCATCGAGATCTTGGCCGCGCCCGAGTTGTACGTACCGATGTAGACCATCACGTCCGGATCGCGCACCGCGCGGGCCGCGTTGGCCGTTTCGGCCTCGGCCGTCCACTGGCCGGCGCCGGCGGTGGCGTCGTCCCAGTCGGCGTACACGATCTCGAATCCGCCGGCCCTCCAGCCCGCCTCTTCCATCGCGATCTTGATGCCGTTGACGATCGTGTCGGTCTGGGCCTTGGCGCTGCCAGTCCGCGGCAAGCTGGAAACGATCTTGATCCGGCCAACTTCGCCGCCGGCCGACCCTCCCCAGCCGGCGACCGTCAGGATACCGAGCAACGCGACCAGCAAAATCGGCGGCAAATAGCGTGACATTGAGGGGTCCGCACGGGGCGTCGAGAAGTTGGTATGCGAGGCCTGCCGTGGGATTGTAGCGCACCCCAAAAAGGGCGTCAATCGAAGCGGGGTGGCCCAAGCCGCGCCGATACCCGACGATCATTCGTGCGTCGTCGTGGCGATGGCGGCGGTGTCGCGCATGCCGTCGGCGACTTGGGGAAGGATGCCTTTGCTTTGGTAGATGGGACGAATCAAGGGTCGGAGGCCCGGCAGCCGCAGGGCGAAAACCAGGGCTGTCAACACGCACACCGTGCCGGCAATCGCCAGCGTCGTCGGCGCTCCGACAAGCGTGGCGATGCCGCCGGCCAGCAGGCTGCCCAGCGGGGCGACACCCAGAAAGGCCATCGTATACAACGCCATCACGCGGCCACGCTTGTCGTCGTCGACGATCGTTTGCAACACGGTGTTGCTCGATGCCATCTGCACGACCAGCGAAAAACCGGTCAACATCAACAGCGGCAGCGAAAAGATCAGCGAGCGCGAAAACGAAAACAGGACCAGGCTGATGCCCAGCGCCGCGCAGGCAATCGCGATCACGCGCCCCAGGCCGACCACGGTGCGCCGCGAGGCCAGATACAAGCTTCCGCACAGGGCACCCAGACCGGAAGCCCCCAACAACAGGCCATAGGTCCGCGCGTGTCCGCCCAACTCCCGCGCGGCGAAGATCGGCATCAGCGTGCTCTGCGAGATCGAGGTCACGCTGGTCACCGCGACCATCACCAGGAAGGTGCGGATCGGGCGAAATCCAAACGCGTAGCGCACGCCGTCCCATAGCGAACGCAGCGGATGCTCCACAATCTCCGGCCGCGTCGCGCGCACCAGTCGCATGGCGGCCAGCGCCGCGATGACGGCCAGGTAACTGAAACCGTCAATCAAGAAGCAATATCCTTCGCCCACGGCGTAGATCAAATAGCCCGCCACCGCCGGGCCCACCAGCCGCGCGGCGTGTACCATCGACGAGCTGAGCGCGATGGCATTACTAAGGTCCTCGCGCCGCTCGACCATCTCGATCGTGAATGCCTGCCGAGTCGGCACGTCGATCGCCGTTACCAGCCCTTGCAGGGCGTTCAGTGCGATCAACTGGGGAATCGTAATCCGATCGCTCAGCGCCAGCGCCGCCAGCACGAACGATTGCACCATCGACAGCGACTGCGTGATCAGCAAGATCGTGTGCCGGTTCCAGCGATCGACCCACACCCCCGCCAAGGGCGCGAACAGAAAGACCGGAATCTGACCGGCGAAGCCGACCAGCCCCAGCATCAGGGCCGCCGGCTGGTCCGTGGCGCTGGCCAGCCGATAAACGAGCCAACTGCTGGCCACCGTTGAGAGCCAGGTGCCGATCAGCGAGACAATCTGGCCGCCGAAGAACAGACGGTAGTTGCGATACTCAAGCGCCCGCAGCATGAACCGCAGATTCGAGGTCGCTGGTGCCTGCTGGCTGTTCATGCAAGCGTCCCGGGCCGAGGGAGAACTAACCGGCAGAAGAAGGCCGTCGCCGCGGCGGCTATCCATTCAGGATAGAGCTTGCCGAGCGACGGTGTAACGGCAACTTCCGTCTACTTGTGACCGCAGCCGCGCAGCGTGCCAGCACCGGCCTTGACGCAAGACACGCAATTTCGGTACTGTTCGCCACTCGTTCTATCCAGTTTCTATCCAGTACAGCGTTTTGCACACTCGGCAATCCATTCAGGTGCATCATGAGCGTGGCTCCCTCCGATCGACCGGCCCAACAAATCCCCTTGGTCGTCGGCGCCCCCTCGGGCGTCCCCTTGCTCGACGTGCAGCGCCAATATCAAAAGATCCGCGGCGAGATCACCCACGCGATCCAGCGCGTGTGCGATTCGGGGCGGTTCGTGCTGGGGCCCGACTGCGAACAACTTGAACAAGCGCTGGCCGCTTACTGCCAGGTGCCGCACGCCGTGGCCTGCGCCTCGGGCAGCGACGCCCTGCTTCTGGCCCTGATGGCGCACGGTGTCGGCCCCGGCGATGAAGTGTTGATGCCCAGCTACACGTTTTTCGCCACCGCCAGCGCCGCGTGGCGGTTGGGAGCCAAGCCAGTCTTCGTCGACATCGACCCGGCGACGTTCAACATCGACGCCAAATTGCTCGCCGCCGCGATCACCAAAGCCACCAAGGCGATCATAGCTGTGCACTTGTACGGCCAATGCGCCGACATGGTGACGATCGAGGCGATCGCTCGCAAGCATCGCATTGCCGTGATCGAAGACGCCTGCCAGGCGGTGGGAGCCGAATGGGCCGGCTGCCGGGCGGGAAGTTGGGGGGACGTCGGATGCTTGAGCTTCTATCCCACGAAAAATCTGGGAGGCTTCGGCGACGGCGGACTGCTGACCACGAAGGACGCCCACTTGGCCGAGCAGCTTCGGTTGCTGCGCGGTCACGGCATGCAGCCGCGCTACTATCACCAGGTAGTCGGCATCAACAGCCGCCTCGACACGCTGCAAGCGGCCGTGCTGTGCGTCAAGCTGCCCTACCTCGAGAGCTGGACAGCCGGACGGCAGGCCAACGCCGCCCGCTACGGCGAGCTGTTTGCCGAGGCCGGGCTGGATCGCACCTTGCAGCTGCCGCGCGCGATCGGCCGCGCGCCGCCACGTGTGGAATCAGTACGTGATCCGCGTGGCCGACGGGCGCCGCGACGCGCTTCGAGCCTATCTGGCCGGGCGCAAAATCGGCACCGAGATCTACTATCCCGTTCCGTTGCACCTGCAAGAGTGCTTCAAAACCCTGGGCTACCGCCCGGGAAGCCTGCCCGAGAGCGAACGGGCCGCGATGGAGACGCTCGCGCTGCCGATCTTCCCCGAGTTGACGGCCGTCGAGCAGCAGACCGTAGTGCAAGAAATCGGCTCGTACCTTCGCGGTGCGCACCGCGCCGCGTAAGCCCGGCCGCGCGGGTCGACGAGTTGACTAGCTCTCCGAATCCTCGTCTTTCTTGTGCATGTCGTCCATCTTGTCAGCGCGGCTGCTGGGTCGGCAGACCACCATCAGCCCGATGCCCACCAGAAAAATCACGATGATGTAGGCCATCGTGTAGCTCTTGGTGGGCGCGGCTTCGACTTCCGCCTTCTTCTTGGCGGCCCAAGCCACCGGCGACGCAAGCAGCCAAAACCCGGCCCCCAGCACGACGAAAAACGCCTGCCGGGCAAAAACTTGGCCCCGAGCGGTCCACTTTGCGATTCGGTTCATGATTCGCATCGCCTTTGCTTGAGAGAATGCTTCAGGGTCGCCGCTCGAGCGGCGACCTACAAAAATCGTTGCATGGGGCGAGCCAACTGCCGAAAACGGGCGGTCGGCATCGCCAGCGTATCCCAACTCGGCGAAATCGGCCGGGCGTGCATCGCATACTCGTCCAACCGAATGCCCACGAAGCCGTACAGCCCGCCGCGAAACTCGAACAAATCGTCGGCCGGCAGCGGCGAGCGATCGCCGATTACATTATAAGCGAACACGAACAGCCCGCCAAACTGCTGGCCAAACAGGCCCTGCCAACGCGACAAACTTACCAGGTCGTCGCGCGTCGACCAGTTTTTCCAGTACTGCTTCTGCTCGCCCGAAGGAAACCGCCGCCCCTTGACGTCCACCAGCCAGGCAGCCTGCCCCGGCGGCGAAACAATAAAATCCAAGCTCTTCAGAGACCCCTCGGCCCACCGGCTCCGCCGCGCCTCGTCGACTGCCACGTACGGCACCCGCCGCGCGCGGAGGTATTCCTCGAAGGCCGCTTCGTAATGGTTTTCGCGGTTGGCCATGGCTGCCCATGAGTTTAACACTTAGGGGAGGGGAGATTCAAATTCAATAAGACAATACGAAGAATGGCCTGCGCGGCCGGTACGACCGGCGGCGAATATACGAGGACCATGATGAGAACCGCTTCGTATATCGCCCGCCGCGGCTCGCGGCCCGCGACTCGACTGAGCTCGCCGAAGTCCTGAGGCATCTTAATCTTTTGGTTCCTTGATCATCGAACCTTCGACTGCTCGACGATCGCCGCCGGAACGTCGGTGAGCGATACGGTGGTGCTGGTGCCGCTGGCTAAGTTCTTGATCTGGCAGGTGCCGGCCGACCATTCGTTGCCGCCGGCGATCACGGCCAGGCGAAAGCCGCGGCGATCGGCGTATTTCAGTTGCTTGCCGAGTTTTTTCGGCTCGGGATAGACTTCGACGCCGACGCCGGCGGCGCGAAGCTGCGCGGCCAGTCGCAGATAGTCGTGCAGGCGGGCGGCGTCGAAAAACGGGATGAACACCGGCGCCGGCGTGCTGACTTTTTCGACCAGTTGCAATTCTTCCAGCGCCGCCAGCAGGCGATCGAGTCCCAGCGAGGCGCCGATGCCCGGCAGTTCTTCCTTGGTGTACAGTTCGGCCAGATTGTCGTAGCGGCCGCCGGAGCAGACGCTGCCGATCGTCGGGCAGTCGATCGAGAAACGTCTCGAAGACCGTGCCGGTGTAGTAGTCGAGCCCGCGGGCGATCGAGGGATCGATTTGAACTCGGGCAGGATTGACGCCTGCGGCCAGCACGGCGGCCAGCAGGTCGGCCAGCTTGGCGACGCCGGCTTGCCCTTTCTCGCTGCCGTGCACGAGGGGTTCGACGTCCGACAAGCACAGCGTCGTTCGCGCCGGTGATTTCCGACAGCCGCAACACGCGATCGGCCTGCTCGGGCGTGGCGCCGGCGGCGGCGACCATTTCGGCGGCGACTTTTTCGCGGCCGATCTTGGCCAGCTTGTCGAGTGCCCGCAGCATGGCCGTCGCACGATCGGCCAGGCCGAATCGCTCGAGCAGGCCGGTCAGCACCTGGCGGTTGTTGACGTGAATCGTGAAGTCGCGAATGGCCAGCGCCTGAAACAGGTCGTGAATCACGAGCGTCGTTTCGATGTCGGCGGCCAGAGCGTGCGTGCCGATCGTGTCGAAGTCGCACTGCATGAACTCGCGATAGCGGCCGCGCTGCGTGTTCTCGCCGCGCCACACGGTGGCGATGTGGTAGCGCTTGAACGGCGTGCCCAGCTCGCCGATGTGCTGGGCGGCGAAGCGAGCCAGCGGCACCGTCAGATCGAACCGCAGGCCGACCCAGCGATCGCCGTGGTCCTGGAACTTGTAAAGCTGCTTGTCGGTCTCCTCGCTCCCCTTGCCGGTCAGAATTTCGAGATACTCCAGTGCCGGCGTGTCGATCGGGCTGAAGCCGTAGGAGCGATAGACGCGCCGGGCCGTGTCGATCAGCCGCTCGCGCGGAATCATCGCCTCGGGCAGATAATCGCGAAAGCCTTTGAGCGTGCGAGGTTCGATGCGCTTGGGATCGTTCACAGTGATTCAAAGGATGAAGGCAGAAGGCTGAAGGATGAAAAGCCGTCGCTACGCTCTTCCCTTCATCCTTCAGCCTTCATCCTTCATCCTTTTATAAAACCGGCAGCAGCGGCGGTTTCGGGCTGCGAATCGTTTGGCCTTTTTTGCGGGGCAAAATCGCCTCGGCGTATTCGGCCGCCTGCTCGGCCGTCTCCAGATACTGCTCGTACAGCCAGTCGTCCTCGTATTCGCAATTGTCGGTCGAGTATTCGCGGCAGATTAGCGGCCGAGTGTGATAAATGCCGCAGCGGTTGTCGCTCTGCAGGTGCTTGCACGGAGTGTGGACCAGCAGATACCAATCGTCGTCCTCCTTGAACACCGTGGCCCCCTCGTGCAGCAAGTACCAGCGGATAAACTCCCAGTCCTCGATCGTGGTCGGCTCCTCGATCGGCAGCGCAAAGTAGCGGCAGCACTTGGCCGTGCAATGGTTGCAAAGCACGTCGCCGGGCGCGTAGCTTTTCGCGCGGCAACTTGGGTTTGACGGCATTAGCCTTCACGTCGACGTTCCTTCCCGGATGGTTCCTTCCTGGATCATCGGCCCGCCGCAATGGCAGGCGTCCGCGGCGCGCAATGCGCCACGCGACAACTTAGCAGACGACTTCGAAAAACGCCAGCGAACCATTGCCGCCGCACGCGGTTCGAACAGCAAGCGGCCGCGCGAGCAACGTCCAAAGGTGGAATTGCGCACGCTCGCGAATCGGGTTCGCGCGTCGTTGTGCAACGCACGGAACGCTCATCGAATTGCCGAGCGGTCGTGGCGCACGAGCGTGTATCCCCAACGGACCGTATGGGGCAGGCTCTCCGATGGTTTTTCCGCAACCACGCCGATGGTATCGCCATGAGCTTCCATGCGCGCAGAGCCCAATTGCTGACAGATCTCCAATTCGACGCTCGCCTCGGCCGGCATGGCCGACGCCAGGATCGCGTGCCGATCGTCGTGACTCTCCACGCTCTGCCAAACTCGATAACGGCTGCCCAACGGCCCGATCTGGCTTCCGCCGGCCCGGCAAGCGACGTCAAAACGGATGCACTTGGCGGCCGCGTCGAGGCTCGCGCTCAGCGAGTAGTGACTTTTGCCGGCCATTCCCACCAACAGCGCAGTCGGTTGGCCTTGCCTGTCGCCTTCCATGTGCAGCGATTGCAGCGCGGGGCTCTCCGGCCACGGCTCATTCGGCGAACCCTCGAGCGAACTCAAAACCTTGACCCAAGTCGCGCCGTCGGCCAGCCAGACTTCGTGCGCGTAGCGGTCGTTCGCCATCGCGAAACGCACGCGCAATCCGCCCCCCTCCAACAGTCTGGCGCCACGAGTGTTCACGCCGGAAAAATTCGCCCTCCCCCGCGCGGCAAAGAACTTATCCAAGAACTGCGGGGGAATGTCCCACTTTTGCGGAGTCTTGGGAGCAAAATGGGACTGTCCCCTTCTCCCTGCGGTTCTCGGATGGGTTCTAGCTCACGCGCCACCGCAAATAGGCGTCGAGAAAGCCCTGGATGTTGCCGTCGAGCACGCTTTGAAAACTGCCCACGTAGTGGCCGGTGCGCGCGTCCTTCACGCGCTGATCGGGGTGCAAGAAGTAATTGCGAATCTGCGAGCCGAAGCCGGTCTTGGCCTGTTCGCTGATACTTGGCCGCCTGCGCCGCCTCGCGTTTCTCTTCCTCGAGCCGGGCCAGCCGGGCGCGCAGCATCTTCAGCGCCGTGGCCCGGTTCTTGTGCTGGATGCGCTCGTTCTGGCACTGCACGACGATGCCGGTGGGCATGTGCGTCAGCCGGATGGCGCTCGACGTCTTGTTGACGTGCTGGCCGCCGGCGCCGCTGGCGCGAAACACGTCCTCGCGAATGTCCTCGTCGCGCAGCTCGATCTCGACCGCGTCGGTGACCTCGGGCGAGACGTCGATCGCGGCGAAGCTGGTTTGCCGCTTGCCTTCGGCGTTGAACGGGCTGATCCGCACCAGGCGGTGCATGCCGGTCTCGCCCTTCAGATAGCCGTAGGCCATCGGCCCGCGGATGGCGAGCGCCGCGCTGTTGGATGCCGGCCTGCTCGTTGTCCTGCCGGTCGAGCAGCTCGACCGCGTAGTCGTTCTTCTGGGCCCAGTGGATGTACATCCGCAGCAGCATCTCGGCCCAATCGTTGGCGTCGGTGCCGCCGTCGCGGGCGTTGATCGTCAGGATCGCCCCCTTCGAGTCGTACGGGCCGTTCAGCAGCCCCTTGAGTTCCAGCTGCGTCGACCAGGCCTTCCAGCCGGTCGATCTCGGCAGTCAACTCGCCGGCGAGCGAGTCGTCCTCGGCGGCCATTTCGACGAGCGTTTCGAGGTCGGCCGCGCCAGCAATAGCTTCGTCGAGCGGTTTGAGAATCGTGCCCAGCGACTTCAGCTCGGCGATCGTGGCCTGCGCTTGCTCCTGGTGGTCCCAGAATCCCGGCTCGGCCATGCGTTTCTCGATGGCCCCTGCCTGCGACTGCTTTGTCGCATAGTCAAAGAGAGTCTCGCAACTGCACGATGCGTCGCTGAATGGCCTCGGCCCGATCGGTCAATTCTTTGTCCATTATATTGAGTCCTATCCAACCAAGGTGGGCGACCGACGCGAGTGTCGAACGGCGACACGTTTGCTGTATAGCATGGGGTTCGCTTGTCGGGCCGCGGTCAAAGATCGCGCTGGCACGGTCGTGGCAAAGGGCCTCGCAAGTGCCACATCATTATAGCGGCCGGGCTCGGGAGCGGCGAGGTACGGCATTCTCGCCGGCGCTAAAACCCAGGCCAGGCAGCCGATCCGCGTTGGGGCGGTAGCGTCAAAACTGGTCTCGCTTCAGCACGTCGACCGTATCGACACAGGCCGTAATGGCGTGCTCGAGCGAAACGTCGCGGCGAATGTACTCCAAGATCTGTTCAACGACCGCGGCCGGGGCGACGACTTCAATTCGGACTTGCGAATTGCGGGCTTGCGACCCTCCGGCCAAACTTCGCCGACCCGCGCCGTGACAAGGGGTCGCCGTATAGCCCGACGCCCCGAGCTCGACGCAGCGATTGACCAATTGCGCTTCCAACTCGGCATCGGCTACGATCGTGACGCGCCTGATCCGCGCGAACTGGCGTTTGCGCGGAATGCGGGTGCGCGGAGAACTGCTCGTGCGAGTCCAGACCCAGCACCTCGAATTGCAACCCCGCCTGCTCGAAGTCCAATTCCATTTCGTGCAAGTGTTCCATCACGGTATGGTCGACGATTTTGGTGCCGGACAAATCGAGTACGACGTTGTTTTTTTCCACCAATCCGAGCTGTTCGATCTGGCGCTTGAAGGGCAGCCAATTGGAAAACACCGCCGATTCGCGGGCGAGTATTACGACCGTGTCGTCGCCGCGGGTCTCGACGTCCAGGAAGGGTTTGAACAATGAACGAATCGGCACCCCATTGAGCACGTGGATGAGGAACTTGACGCCGATGCCGATCGCAATGCCGATCAACAAATCGGTCGCCAGCACCGCGACCACGGTCACGGCGAAGATCACGAATTGTTCGCGGCCGATCTTGTAGACATTCAAGAACTCCTTGGGCGACGCCAGGCGAAACCCGGTGTACACCAGCATCGCCGCCAATGCCGCCAGCGGAATACGGTGAATCAGCAGGGGGACCAGCGACACGAACCCCAATAGAAACACGCCGTGCCACATATCGGCGAATCGCGTGCGCGCGCCGTTGTCGATGTTGGCCTTGCTGCGGACGATCTCGGAGATCATTGGCAGCCCGCCGACCAGGGCCGCCGCCGTGTTGGCGATGCCCACGGCAACCAGGTCGCGGTTCATGTTGGTCTTGCGCTTCCAGGGGTCGAGCATGTCGATCGCCTTGGCGCTCAATAGCGACTCGAGCGACCCGATCAGCGCAAACATCAGGATCCATTTCCAGGCGACCGCGGTCCCAAGCACCGAAAAGTCCGGATGCGTTATTGCCTGGAACATGTTATTGGGCACGTTGACTAAAAACGCCTCGCCCAGGTCGTAGTCATGCCCCAACATCGAGTAGGTGTGCTCGTGCGACAGGTCGAAATAGATACCCAACGGCACCGCGACCAAAATCACGATCATCGGCGCGGGGATCATTTTGACCCACTGGTTGCGGATCATCGGAAAGCCGAACAAGATCAGCAAACTGATTGCGCCGATCAGGCAGATATCCGGATTGGCATTGATGAACTTGTCAGGCAATTCCGCGATGATCTCGAACGGTTCGCCCTTGGCGCTCTCGCCCATGGCCACCGGCAGCTGCTTGAGCATGATGATGATGCCGATGGCCGCCAGCATTCCGTGCACGGCGGAAGTGGGAAAAAACTCGCCCAGCGCACCGGCGCGCACCAGCCCAAACGCAATTTGAATCACGCCAGCCGCTACTCCCACGGCCAGCGCCATGCGATAGGCTTGCATGTCGGCGGCCGGATCCTGGCCTCCGGTAAATCCGAATTCGGTTACTGCGCCGACCGCGATCACGATCAGTCCGGCGGCCGGGCCCTTGATCGTCAACTCGGAATTGCTCAAAAACGTCGTCAGAAGCGATCCGATGATCGCCGTGAACACGCCGGAAATCGCCGGATATCCGCACGCCAGCGAAATTCCCAGGCACAGCGGCAGTGCAATCAGGAATACCAGGAACCCGGACAGGACGTCGTTTCGAAAATACTTGAAAAAGCCGGCCGCGTTGCCGTGAGGTGTTTCGCTCGCCGAGCCGCCGCCTCCCTGCCTGGCCGTGGCGGACGAGCGAGAGCCGCCACTCGTATTCTCCTCGTGCAAATCCATGCCGATCAACTCCACAAACGTGGCGTGCTAATACTGGCGCGCGACCGCCTTCCCGTGCCGACCGTTTGCGAGTGGGGCCCTTCATCTGGCGCGCGGAATGGACGCCCCGGTCCGACCGGGCCCTCACGGCGCCCTGAGGAGTTCTCGATCGGAGGTTGCAGCGAGTTCCAATCGACCGCGATTTTTTCGTCAACAGCCGAGTATAGAACTGCTGAGCCGCAGTGACCACAGCCGGCGAATTACAAATTGGTAAGGTTGTGAGATTCTTCCCGGCAGAAAGACTGCAATCCTCGCATTCCAAGGTTCTTGAATTCTTGAGTTTTCGTGGCCCTCGGCTGTTTGACCCACCTTGCCGGAAGTTATAATCGCTCCGGCCCTATACCACGGTGGCGGTGGGTGGCGGTCGCTCATGGGCAGGACCATTCCATGGACCTTTTGGTCATCGAGGACGATCCCCTGATCGGCAAAGCGCTGCGCAAGGGATTCTCGGAAGCAGGGCACGGCTGCGTGTGGGCCAAGGAAGGCGAACGCGGTTTGGAGTTGGCCCGCGGACAACAGTTTGACGCCATTATCCTCGATCTGATGTTGCCAGGCCGTCCCGGTCTGGACGTCTTGAAGGAGCTGCGCGGAAGCGGCATTCAGATTCCCGTCATCGCGCTCACTGCCCTGGGTTCGGTCGAGGAAAAGGTCGACGGCCTGAACGCCGGCGCCGACGACTATGTCGTCAAGCCATTTGCCTTGGTCGAGCTGATGGCCCGCGTGGAGGCCGTCTGCCGGCGCACCGTGACCCGCCCGCCCGCGGTGATGCAGGCCGGCAAGCTGACGCTCGATCTGGCGACCCGGCGCGTGGTGCGCGAGGGCAGCGAAATCGAGCTGACGCCGACCGAATTCAGCCTGCTGGAATTGTTGATGCGTTACGCCGGGCAAGTCGTCACGCGCCGCATGCTGTGCGAACATCTGTGGGAAACCGATTGGGAAGGCGCCACCAACGTCATCGAAGTGCATATCAACCGGCTGCGCGGTAAACTGGACAAAGGATTCGACGATTCGGTGATCCAGACCGTGCGGGGCCGTGGATATGCGCTTCGAACATCTTAAAACGCTGTTTCGCTCGCTGCGGTTTCGTTTGAGCACGTGGAACACCGCCGCCGTGCTCCTGATCGTGATCGTGACGCTCGTCAGCGTGCGCGAGTCGCTGCGATTCACGTTGATGCGCGAAAACGATCACGTGCTGCTGGACGACACGTACGAAGTCATTCTGGCGGTCGAGCGGTTCTATTCCAATTTTCCGGAAATCTACAACGAGATGGACCGCAAGGCGCGCGGGCACATCGACCGCGGACTTTTCGTGCAACTGCTCGACACGCACGGAAAGATCATGTCGTCCAGCGGCAATCCGCCGAAGCTGGACGGCGTGCCGCTCCCCTCCTCCGACCAGCCCACGCTGCGCACCGTGGGCGGATATCGGCTCGTGCAACGCGTGCTGGCCAAGGAAGGGCTGCCGGCCTACACGGTGCGCGTCGGCGCTTCGCTGGCCGGCGTCGAAGGCGACGTGGCGACCCTCACGCGGCTCATGTTGGCCGCCAGCGTCGTGATCCTGTTCGTGGCGCCTTTGAGCGGATACTGGCTGGCTGGCCGGGCGACTCGCCCCTTGGCCCGAATCATCACCACGGCGGCGCGGCTGCGCCCCAGTCACATGGAAGAACGATTGCCGATTCGCGGCACGGGAGACGAGCTCGACCAGCTGTCGCTGACGATCAACCGCTTTCTGGATCTGCTGGGCGATTATCTGGAACGCAACCGCGAATTCGTCGCCAACGCGGCCCACGAACTGCGCTCGCCGCTGGCGGCCATACAAAGCTCGGTCGAAGTCACGCTCAACTCCGATCGCTCGGTCGAGGAATATCAGGATCTATTAGGCGAGATCGCCGACCAGTGCGGACAGTTGCGCGTCTTGGTCAACCAACTGCTGCTGTTGGCCGAGAACGACACCGTGCGATTCCCCACGGAAAAGCGGTCCGTGCACTTCGATCAACTGCTGGAGAAGTCGGTCGATATGTTCCGCGGCGCCGCCGAAGAACGGGAGATCAGCCTGGTCGCTGACGTGCGCGACGAAGGCTTGATCCACGGCGACGGCGACCGCTTGCGGCAAGTCGTCAACAACCTGATCGACAACAGCCTCAAGTTCACGCCGCCCGGCGGCCAGGTCGTCGTCACCCTCCGCCGCGACGTCGCCGGTAACCAGCTCGTCATGAGCGTGGCCGACACCGGCATGGGCATCAGCCCCGCCGACCTGCCCCACGTCTTCGAGCGGTTCTATCGCGGCGACAAGTCGCGGCAGCGCGAGAACCTGGCCCATGGCAACGGACTCGGCCTGAGCATCTGCCGCTCCATCGTCACGGCCCACGGTGGGAGCATCCACGTCGAAAGCGCCATTGGACGCGGGGCCACGTTTATCGTGTGCCTGCCGATCGTCTCGGACGAAGCGGCCTTGACGCCCGACCCGGCGCGTGTCAGCTACTCAGGCTGAAAACCCATCCGAGAATTGTCCCCTTCTCCGATCCTCTTCGTCTATCTTATCTGCGTGAATCCGCGTCATCTGCGGATCCCTCTCCGTGTCCCGCTGACGTTTGCCGTTGCAGACCAAGTTCCGCAGACGTCGCCGACTGAACTTGCAGATGCAGATGCACAAGGGTCGCAAATGATGTCGAATGCGGAGACTCGGCTACCCGCAAAGCGACTGCCAGGCTGCTCGGAGTCTCACTGCTTGGCGTTTTCTTGCAGCCAGTCGATGCCGGCGTGGATGTCGTTGTACAGGTCGCCGCGCCAACCGTGGCCACCCGGATATGGCTGCAATTTCACTTTTGCGCCATTCTTTTCCAGGTCCGCGACCGCGCCTGGGCCATCGAGAATGAAGTCACCTTGTCCTGCGGCGACTGGTAGAGAAAGTACGCCTGTCCTTTTGCGCTCTCGAGCGACGGCAGCTGATTGGGCTTGAAGACCGACATCGCCACCAGGCTTCCAGTTACTTTTTTGCTGGTCAAAGAGACGGCGTACGCCGCCGGCCCGCCGGACGACCAGGAAAGCGTAAAGACATGCTTGGGATTTAGCTTGTGCTGCCGCGCGACGTCCGCGATCACCGCCTCGACGAAGTCCTCGGTGGTGAACTTCATGTTCGGCACCTTGCCCTTGGCCGTCGGCCAGGTGATGAGCTGTTTCGGCGACCATTGCGCCGCGACAAGCTCAGCAACCAAATAATCCTCGGGCAACGCGTTCTTGTAGATGCGTTTGACGAACGATTGGAAGTCGGCGCTGCCGTCGCCCCCAGGCAGCACGATCACTAGGCCGAATCCCGCTTCCGGAGCCGTCGCGCCCGGCATCGGCCCCAGCAAAAAAAAACGCTTGTTCTCGTCCTTGTCCGCACGCAGTTCCTGCGCAGGCACGTCCGCGACGTCGTCCTGCGCGAGCGTCGGCCTGGACGACAAAATGACAAGCAGCGCCAAAACGCAGACGTTCAGGTTTGCTCGCATGACGTTCACTCGGGCCTTCGAATTCTTTCAAGCGGTTCGCGACGAGACCACGAGACGGTTGTTACTCGCAGCCGTTGTGGCCTCACGATTTTTTGGGCGGGCTCTGCGGAGCGGTGGTCTCGGCGGCCGAAACCACGACGAAGTCGCCTTCGCTGGGAATGGATATCGTATGGTTGTGCCAGTCCTGGCCCGGCAACCGCACGCAGATTTCCGCCTGGTCCCCTCGTTCGAAACAGCCCAGCCCGACGCGCCCTTGCAAGTCCGAAGCAATCTGGATCGGCTCGGAAGCCTGGAAATAAACCAGGTGCTCCTCGCCTCCGGACGAATGCCGGGCGGCGGGAAACACCTGTGCATTCGCGACCGGCCGCCCCGCGCCATCGTGCACGATCAGCGTGATTCGCGACGCGGGATTGCAATGCAGCGTCACGGGCTCGACCGTCGTGCGGCTGCCCTCTTCGACCAATTGGTAAATTGACGTCAACGTGTATCCGTCCTTGATAGCCGCCGCTTGAACGGCATATTGGCCCTCGCGCGGAATCAGCCGCGGCAGCCGAAACCCGCCCTCGGCGTCACTCACGGCGGCAAAAGCCTCTTGCCGATACCGTCCGCCGGGCCAGGTCTTCACGATGACCAGCACATTGGCACCGGCCAGCGGTTCGTCGTGCCGGTCAAGCACGCGGCCGCTAACATCACCCTGGCCGGCAAGCGTCGCCTGACTTGTCACCTCCTTGACGGCGGCCACTGGGGGCGTCTGGGCAATCAGCACCGCCTCGCGGCCCTTCGCGTCGATACGCGTGATGTGCTGCTCCAGCGATCGAACTTCCAAAAGCAGCCAGCCCACAAGCAATGTCAGGGCAACCACCGCGATAGCCGAGAGTTTTTGCAACATGATTTGATCCTTGAAGGTAATGCTGCGACACGCGGCGGAATAATGGTGCAACGATCCAAACCGAACCTGGGCCTGCTGCCATGCCGCGTCGAGCGGCAAACCTTGGGCAAGGTTGTCGTCAACCAGCGAACGCAGATGGAACATGAGCTCGTCGTCGATGGCCTTTTCGGCATCAGCCGACGACGGCAATTCCCAGCCACGGCCCCAGCCACCCAATAGTTTCGTCCACGGCAGTTTCGTCCACGACATGGTGTGCTTAAGCCTCCACGCCACGAAAATTCAAAACACGGTCGATCGCCTGGCTCATTTTCATCCATGCGGCGGTTTCCGCATGTAACTGCTTTTTTCCCTTGGCGGTGAGCTGGTAGAACTTGGCGCGGCGATTGGCCTCCGACGGCCCCCACTGCGATTCGACCCACCCACGTCGCTCCAGCCGGTGCAACGCGGGGTAGAGCGAACCCTCCTCGACTTGCAGCAGCGCATCGCTCACCTGGTGCAGATGCCTGGCGATGGCATACCCATGGTGCGGGCCGCTGGCGAGCGTCCGCAGAATGAGCATGTCCAGGCTTCCCTGCAGCAGCCCGGCCTTGGGTTTTTCCGCGCTCAAGAGACTCTCCCCTAGAAAGACTAGGGGCGAGTATAACCACTTCCCCTAGAACGTCAAGGGGTGGGCGCGCGGCGAGCCGTTGCAGGGAATTACCGCGCCTTGGCCGGCCGGCGGGCCACGTCGGATCGTGGCGGGCCGCTGAGATAGCCGAACAAGTCGGCGATTTCCTCCAGCGTCAGGGCGTTGAGCAGTCCCTCGGGCATGGCCGAGGTTTTCGTCCGCGTCTTACTTTCCACCTCGTCCTCGTCGATCACGACCTTTTCGCCGCTGGCTTGCAGCACCACCAACGATCCGTCGCCGCTGGGCGCAACCATGCCCACGTAGCTCTTGCCGTCCTTGGTGACCACGGTCTGGCTGGCGAACTGGTCGGAGATGACGTGCGAGGGAAACAGAATCGACTCGAGGATCTCTTTCTTTTGGAACCGCTTGCTGATGTTGGTCAAGTCGGGTCCCACGCTATCGCCGCGCTCGCCGTAGCGGTGGCACTTGATGCATTGGGCTTTCTCGAACATTACGGCGCCGCGAGCCGCCACGGTCTGCGTTCCTTGCGGTCCGGTGAGAAAGCTGAGAAGTTCCTGGTACGTCCAGTGGTTCTGCTCGGCGTCCACCGGCAGTTTCGCCTCGGGCAGATCGGGATACGTGCGGGCAAACCAGGCTTGCCAGGCGGCCAGCGACTTGTCCCACGCGTCGTCGGGCTGGCTGAGCTGCTCGCCGGTCCACTTCTGGAGCAACTCGACCGCGCGGCGGCTGCCGTTCTCGCGCAGCATCAGCCCCCGCAGTATCGCCTGCCGATACGCTTCGGCTTCCTCCGGCTTTTGATCCACCTGGCTCAGCCGCATCAGCACTTCTTGCGCGGCGGCCCCTTCGACGATCGACAGCGCGCGCACCAGCAGCGGCCAGTTGTCGCCCTCGGGTAGCTGCGCCAATCCGATCGCGATCGGAACGCGGCGGTCCGGCTCGTTTTCGAACAGTTCCCGCAAATACACCATCGCCTGCGGATCGTGGCTGGCGCCCAGCACCGCGCAGATGCCGATCCGCAGCTTCTTCGACGCCTCGGTATCGAGCTTCTTCACCTGCCGATCGAGCTTCTGCAACTGAGTCAGAATTTCGGGACTGGGGTTCTCGGGCAGTTTCGCCAGCACGCTCAGCGCCGAGCTCGGCCACTTCACGCCGCCGGCCAGCACCAACTGGCACTCTTCCTCGCTGAACGTCGCAAAAAACTCACGCGCCGCGTTCTCGATGTAGCCGGCAAAGCTTTTCCCGCCTTCCATCGTGCGGGCTTCCTCGTAAGCTTTGAGCACTTCGAGCTTCGACGGCGTCGTCCAGCCGGCTTGCAAAAATCTGGCATGCATCAGCAGCTGCATCTTTTCCACGCTCGGTTGGTCGTTGCCCAATTGCTCGACCATTCGCTGGGCAAACGTGGGGTCTTGCAAATAGACCAGCAGCCGCACCAGCTCGCGATTCATGCGATAGTCGCGCGAGGGAAACTCCTCGGAGAGCTGCGCTCGCAGCGGCGCGACGTCGCCAGGCGCGACGTCGCCCTTGATCAGCGCCAGTTGGACCACGCGCAGCAAATCGAGAAACTCGTCGTCGGTCAAATAGGTCTTGAGCAGCCGCCCACTGCGATCGAGCACGGCGTCGATCGTCTCACGATCGGGCGAGAGACCCAACATCGCCACCGAGCCCACGATGAATGCGCGCGGCTGGGGGTGCTCGATGATCTCCTTTTCCCATTTGCCGCGATCCATCCGCTGCAAGGCACGCCGCGCGGCCAGCGACACGTAGCGATCGGGCGACGCCAGAAGCGGCATCAGCTTCTGCGGCGGCACGGTCTGCCCGGCACGAACGAGCGCCTCGCCGGCCGCGCGCTGCACGGTCATGTCCTTGTCGGCCAGAAGCTCGCCCAGCCGGGCTTCCGTCTTGTCGTCGGCATGAATGCCCATCAGATAGGCCGCCTTGGCGCACAGCGCCGGCGCGCCGTCACGCGATGCGTCGACCAGCAGCGTCTTGGAGGGATGCGGTCCGAACAATTGCAGCAAGTCAAGCGCTCGCAAACGGTGGGGCAGAGGGGCTTTCGGATCCTTGACGATTGCCGTCAGCTGGGGCCCCCAACTCTTGCCGAGCTGCTGCTTCAGCAACGCGACCTGCTGCCGGGCCCACGCGCTGGTGAGTTGCGGTTGTTCGAGCGCGGCGGCGATTCCCTTGCCGCGATTCAGCAGCTTGGGAGGGACTTTGCCGTCCCACACCACGCGATAAATTCCGCCCTCGGTATCGCGGCCGCCGGTGCAAAAGTACAGCCAACCGTCGGGGCCGACCGCGATGTCCGTCACGTTCAGAGGCTGGCCTTCGAGGAACACTTCGGCCGTGGCCTTGTAGCTGGCTCCGTAGGGCTTGGTGCGGACCGACAGGATGCGGCCGCGCGACCAGTCGCACACGAACAGCGAGTTGTGGTAGCGCCGCGGAAACATGAAGTGGCTGTAGGTTTCGATTCCCGCCGGCGAGCCGCGCCCCATTTCCAGGGTCGGGGGCAGGCTGTCGACAAAATAATTCGGCCACTTCGCCCAGCCGCTCCGCCAGCCGAACTCGGCGCCGGCGCTGACGTGATTGAATCGCGTGGGCCGATACCAGGGCATCCCCGAGTCCCACTCCATGTCCGAATCGCAGGTGAACAATTCGCCCTCTTGATTGAACGCCAGGTCGTACGGGTTTTGCAGTCCTCCGGCGAACAGTTCGACGCTTGCGCCGGTGATGTCGGTGCGGATGACCGAGCCGCCAGGCGCCTTGATGCCCACGGCATGCCCGCTGGCGTCCTCGTAGCGCGGCGTCACGAGCTCACCCTCGTAATAATCGTGGTAGGGGCTGGTCGACTCGTACTCGTCGGCGGCGCGCGAAAAATTGCCGACGATCATGTACAGCAGGCCGTCGGGACCCAGTGTCAAGGCGTGCGGGCCATGCTCGCCCATTTCGCCGGAGAACTTGAGGATGGCCTCGACGCGGTCGATTTTTCCGTCCTGGTCCTCATCCGATAGCCGATACAGCGCCGCCCCCTCAGGCCCCTGCCCGACGGCGTACACCTTGCCGCTGACGGACAGCAGTCCCTGGACGTTTTTCAGATCCTCGCAGTATGTCGAAACCGTTTCCAGCAGGCCGTCCTTGTCGCTGTCGTGAACGATCACCAGCGGCCCGTTTTCGCGCGAGGCGATGATGTGTCCGAATTCGTCGAAGGTCATGCAAATCAGCGAGCCGGTGTCTTTAGGATCCACTAGCCACTCGACGTGAAATTGCGGGGTGACCTTGAAGCGCCCCTCGGCGCCGGCCACGGTCACTTCATTTCCCCACGGCAACGTTTCGCCCAGATTTCCAAACGCGCGTGCGGCCAGCCATTGATTGTCCTTGAATTTCGGCTTCTGCCACTGCGGAAACTCCTTCAGCGCCGTCTTCCAAGTCGCGTCGGTCGAATGCTCGACGTGGGTGTTGCCCTGCTGCTTGACGACTACCCGCGCCACCAGGCCGGCCGAGCCCTGCTCGGTGTTGACCGCTTCGACCGCCACGGTGTTCAGTCCGGGCGTCAGATACTTGGTGATGTCGTGGACGTCGAGCAGCTTCCAGTTCTGCCCGCCTCCGACGTGGCGGCCGTTGACGTACAGATCGTAGCTGTCGTCGCAGCCGATCTGCACCGAGCCGCTTTCCACCGCGCCGGCAATGCTGAATGATTTGCGGAAGTAGCAGCGCCCGGCTGGCGCCAGCTCTTTCTCATACGCCGGCGACCAGATCCATTGCGCCTCTTTGGCAACCGCGGCGCGGCAGGTGACGAGCGCCGATCCGCCCAACAGCAGACTTTGGCCGAGCGTGACGACGGCCAGGAAGCGCGCCGCAAAAAGCTTTCGCATGACAGGCCTCACGCGGAAAGGGACAAGATGGACAGCCGCGCGAAAAACGGCCTGCGCGACAACGGCGCAAGACCCATCCGCCCGGCGAGGGGCCATAGAGTACAGAGATAGGGAAAAAGGGGCAACAGAAGTTCGCCGCGAATGATGCGGCCGTGGGCCGTCCAGGGGCCCGGCGGATCAACCTCGCTGCCCGGCCCGGCACATGCAACCGGCCCTGTTTACACGTGCATGTCGCGCCGGGTAAATCGTCGCTCCCCGCTTTTGAGGGAAATCCAATAAAAGTCTTTGAATTTCATTGACCGCGCGGATGCCCTCGCGATATGCTCAGCCACGTTGATTGGAGCGCATTCAGGCGGCCGCTCTGCTCTACGCGACGGAATTCTTTTCGACACGCATCTCGCAGAGCGACGCTAATGATCAGAACCGATCGACGGACCACCTTCTTCCGCGCGACGCTCGCGCTTTCCTCGTGCGCCCTCTTGCTGGGCCTGCTTCCGGCCGCATCCCAAGCGGCCCCCATTCGCATGGCGGTCATGGGCGACAGCATCAGCGCCCCTCCCTCGACCACCAATTGGATCGCCCAGCTCAGCTCCAACTTTCCCACGGCGATTACCTTTCAGAACAAGGCGATCTCAGGAGCGACCACCGACAGCATCATTTCCACGAGTCCGATCCAGCTCAATGACGTCGTTTCGCTCGCCTCAACCAATCAGATCGACGACTCCACGACGATCATCGGCGGCAACAACGCCGTCGCGGCAGCCTTGACGATCGTCTCCGGGGGCGGTTCCGCGCCGTTCATCAGCAATTACTTCAACGACATGAAGCTGATCATCGACTCGGTGGCGCTCGCCGGTCCCACCGTGCATCAGGTCATCGCCAACATGCCCGACATCACCGTGACGACCGCAGTGCAACTACAGGTAGCCCTGGCGGGCTACACGCCCGCGCAACTGCACTTGCTGAGCGTGGCGATCGGCCAGACGAACGCGCAGGTCAACGCGTATGCCCTCTCGCACAACGTGCCGGTCATCGACTTTTACACCGCCAGCCAAACGATACTCGTCTTGCCCACGTTCACGTTGGCAGGTCACACCTACACGACCCCGTTCGCCGCCGACGATTTTCACCCTGCGGTGTGGGTGCAAGGGCTGTTGGCGAACATGGTCGACAAGGCCTACAACTTGAAATGGAATCAATCACTTCCGCTGTTGAGCGATCAGCAGATCGTGACCGATACCGGTTTCACTCCGGCCGCCGGTCCCGCGACCTTTTTCGACGTGACGCCGTACATCCTGCTGCCGGTGCCCGAGCCCTCGACGTGGGCTTTAGCCGCGATCGCCGCCGCGATTCTCGCCTGCCGCGCCGCCCGTCGCCGGCGGGCTTAACTTCCCTGATTGCGTAGATCGGCGGCCTGCCATTTGGATCCCTCGCGTGGGGCGGATCTTAGTATTGGGATTGGGTATGTGGAAATAACTTTTGAATCCCAGAATCAACGTCCGGGCTTCATGGTCAGTGACGTCCCCTTTTCCCTTCTCAGCAATCCGCAGGGGGACGTCACCACCTTCAGCTACGACATCGGCAATCGCCGCACGCATCAAATCCTGGCCAACGGCGTCGCCACCACCTACGTCTACGATAATGCGGACCGCCTCACGCAACTGGCCAGTTACACGCCCGTGGGCGCGACGCTGACGTATTTCGGCTACAGCTACGACAACACGGCCAATCGCACCAGCGTCACCGACGTCGACGGCCTGGTGACCACGTGGAGTTACGATCCGACGTATCAGCTTCTCGCCGAGCGGCGCGCGACCGGCTCGGACCTGGACTGGGTCAGCTTTACGCTGGCCGAGTGGGAGGCGTTCACGCTGCCGCAGTGGGAAACGTTCATGCTCGAAGCCGTCGCCGGCAGCTACACGACGACCTACACCTACGACCCGGTGGGCAACCGCCTGACCGCCAACGACGCCGGCGGGCTGACCACCAGCACGTACGACGCGGCCAACCAGCTCAACACCAGCGTCGACGTCTCGGGCACGACGACCTACACCTACGACCTGGCCGGCAACCAGCAAGCCGCCAGCGCCCCCTCGGGCATCACGACCAGCACCTGGGACAACGAGAACCGCCGCACCCGCGTGGCCCTGCCCGGCGGCGTGGTTAACACGTTTAGCTACAACGCCGACGGCCTGCGTTTCCAGAAGCAAGACTCCGCCGGCACCACGCGCTTCGTCTGGGACGGCCAGGCCTATCTCGCCGAAACCAACGCCGCCAATGCCACGCAAGTCGAATACACCCAGGAGCCGGCCACCTATGGCGGCCTGTTGAGCCAGTATCGCAATACCGGCGCACTGTGGGTACCCAGCTACTACCTGCTCGACGGCCTCGGCTCGACCGTCCGCCTGACCGACGCCCTCGGCAGCGCCACCGATCAGTACCTCTACAGCGCCTTCGGCAAGCTCATCGCCTCCACCGGCCTGACGACGAATCCCTTCCGCTGGGTCGGCTCGCTCGGATACTACTTCGATGGGGATTTGCTAGACTACTATTTGAGAGCAAGGTTCTACGGGCCTGCGATCGGCCGGTTCTTTTCGCAAGACCCCATCGGGACTGAGGCACGTGATCGGAATCTGTATCGCTACGTCGCCAATAACGCGGTGCGCCGGATTGATCCGAGCGGGCTCGAAGATAAATGCCTCCTGTTCCCTGATCCCAGTAAACCAGCTGCGCTTGACTATTGGACTTATTGGAAGAAGATAAATCCGACTTTGACCCCCGCGCAACTTCTGTGGAGCGAGCGTCAGCTCGCGCGGATGCGTGGGAATCACCGCGATCAATCTTGGACGCGTGCCACCGCTGGATACGTGTTACAAGACGGAGGCAGAAGCCAAAGCCGCCGCTGCTTTTGTAAAATGCGCAAAGGGCGAAACGATAAGATTCTTTTCCGTCCATTTCTATATGGCGGCGGCATCGTATCCAGTCGTACCTGGAACGGCACGTGTGGATATGGCGTCCGTTCTGCCTTTCGTCGGTCGGCCGCCAGGTCCGTGGAACCCCGGCGGCGGTGGCGGTGTAAATTTTGATTTTGGATTTGTTGCGACAAAGGGATCTATAATACATGCAGATCATTACTACAACCCGGATCTAAACGGTGACGGCGTCGGCGATTACTTTCCGGCTTTTCCGATAGAAACTACAGCGACCTTCATTAGTTCCACTAGGGCTGAGTGGAGTAAAAAGCTGCCTGGTGGATACATTGGTTATCTTGATTTCAATCACGAAGTCTGGTGCGCTGCCTGTAAAACCGCGAGTGGTCCGTGATGGCGAGCAGGAGACGCGTAAAGTGCAACGATATCGATCCACACTTGCTTTCATTTTAATGCTGACAGGGGCGTGCACTACATCGAGCGACAACTGTCTTGCTTCAGATGGAACTGGAATTTCCGGGTGTTGGGGTTAGCATAACCCTTGAACCTGGAGGATTCCATGAGTCGCGAGCGCAAGTCGGTAGCGGGGCCAGAGAAGTTGGCTATTCTGCGGCGGTACCTGGTGGAGAAGGTGCCTATTTCGGATCTCTGCGATCAGCATGGTCTGCAGCCAAGCCAGGTCTATTACTGGCAGGCGCAACTGTTTGAGCACGGCGCGAGCATCTTCGAGCGCAAGACGGGTCGCAAGGCCAGCGCCGAGAGCGCCAAGGATCGAAAGATTGAGAAGCTCGAATCGACGCTGGCGCAGAAGGAGCTCAAGCTGGCCCAGAAGAACGAAGTCATCAGCGAGCTGATGGAGGAGAACGTCCGCGCAAAAAAAGCCAGTGGGGAACTCTGAAAGGCAACTGGGTTCCCCACGACACGCGCGACGCCGTGGTCGATTACGTGAAGCGCTGGACCGCTCGGGCCGAGCTGCCGGCGAGGCGATTGCTTGGCTGGCTGGAGTTGGCCACTAGCAAGTTCCACCAGTGGCAGAAGCGCTACGGCCAGCCCAACCAACACAATGGCCGTGCGCCGCGCGACGGCTGGCTGGCGGCCTGGGAGAAGCAGGCGATCTTGGACTATCACGATCAATATCCGTTGGAAGGCTATCGGAGACTGGCGTTCATGATGCTGGACGACGACGTGGTGGCAGTCAGCCCATCCAGCGTGTATCGCGTGCTCAAGCAAGCGGGCCGACTCGATCGAAAGTGGCAAAAACCCTCGAAAAAAGGGACGGGATTCGTGCAGCCCCTGGGGGCGCATGAGCATTGGCATGTCGACGTCTCGTATCTCAACCTGGGCGGCACGTTCTACTATCTCTGCTCCCTGTTGGATGGCTACAGCCGGTTCATCGTGCACTGGGAGATCCGCGAGAGCATGACCGAACGCGATATCGAGACGATCGTGCAACGCGGCCTGGAGAAGTTCCCCGACGAACGGCCCCGCATCATCAGCGACAATGGCCCGCAGTTCATCGCCAAGGATTTTAAGGAGTTCATACGGCTGACGGGCACGACGCACGTGCGCACCAGTCCCTACCATCCGCAGAGCAACGGCAAGCTGGAACGTTGGCACGGCACGCTCAAGGGCGAGCGGTTCCGCCTGGCGGCGCCAGAAACGCTGGACGAGGCGCGACGCGTGGTGGCTTCGTTTGTGGCGCACTACAATGACGTGCGTCTGCACAGCGCGATCGGCTACATCACGCCGGCCGACAAGCTGGCCGGGCTGGAGCACGCGATCTTCGCCGAGCGCGATCGCAAGCTCGAATCGGCTCGCGCGTTGCGTCGGCAATCGCGGCGTTCCGTGCCCGAGACGTTGTCAACCGCTTGCGAAACGGAACGCAGAGAAAGGCTAGCGGGAGTCCAGGGGGCCGGCAATGAGGCCCCTTGGTCGCCCGAGCCGTTGACCATCACAAATTAACCAAGCCCGCCGAGGGCGAAACTCAACAACCCCAACTCGCTAACACCACCGTCCCGAAATTCCGATTCACGCTGAACCAAGACACAACAAGCCCGCAGATGCTAAGAATGCTGCCGCCCATAATGCCCAACGCGGCGCACCGCGTCACAATGAGTCGGAGGTCGGGCGAGACGGCGACACTCGAACGAATTCATCGAAGGAACAAATGGAAAGCGCCTCAGATCTAGTCGTTAGATCAGTTGAAGACCTGTTGCGGCTCGCCTCTACAGTGCGTCCGAGCGTTGATGTTCCTAGTGGTCCGGCTGGTCCGTCAAAGCGCCTTTTGCACTCACGTGTGCGAGTTACGGGTAAGCCTGGTAACTGGGCGATGAAATCATCAATGGTCCTCGACTGCGGCTGGTACGTTTTCGACGTAAGGCCACCCTGGCCGGACACCATGCGGACTGGGGGCGGCGGTTTTGGGCAAGATCTGACAATTGTTGGAAAGCTCTATTGGACCACTCCGTTTGTTGCGGCCGTTCAGAATCCAGAATGGGAAATCGCGACTGTACGTTCTGCCGGGCAGGAAGTCGCGGGAAAGTTTTCGATTGAGGATTATAAGATCGTCGATCACGCTTTCCCCGTGCAGGAGTGACGGGGCACTTCGCATGGCCCGTAGCGGTCGATCCCGACGGCGGCCGGTTTACCTACGTGTACGACGCGGCCAACCGGCTCACGAAGCTCAGCAACCCGCAGGGGGACGTCACCACCTTCAGCTACGACGTCGGCAATCGCCGCACGCATCAAATCCTGGCCAACGGCGTCGCCACCACCTACGTCTACGACAATGCCGACCGCCTGGCGCAACTGGCCAGCTACACGCCCGTGGGGACGACGTTGACGTTTTTCGGCTACAGTTACGACAACACGGCCAATCGGACCAGCGTCACCGATGTCGCCGGCCTGGTGACCACGTGGAGCTACGATCCGACGTATCAGCTTCTCGCCGAGCGGCGGGCGACCGGCTCCGACCTCGACTGGGTCAGCTTTACGCTGAGCGAGTGGGAGGCGTTCACGCTGCCGCAGTGGGAAACCTTCATGCTCGAAGCCGTCGCCGGCAGCTACACGACGACCTACACCTACGACCCGGTGGGCAATCTTCAAGTCGGGAAAGCGCCGTCCCGCGCCACGCCAAAACGACTGTCGCGATCACGCCGCATGCCGCTGACAATTTCAGTCGGCACATTTGGTCTTTGAACGCGGCTTTGATAGAATCTGCCGCGGCATGAACGCAGCATGGCCGAGACAGTTGCACGCACCGTGGTAAGCGCGATGGCTTAGCTGCAGCCCTGCCATCGTTCGGCCGCGACTCTCGCCTGCCGCGCCGCCCGTCGCCGCAGCGCCTGACTGCTGAGGTAGGCGCGGCGCTCTTCAAATCCGTCGCTTGGGGCGAATCTTGGGATCGCCCTTGGGCTCGAACGGCAGGCTCGATTGCAGCAACTCGGTGATCATGCCCTGCGCGTCGGTGGCGGTGGCGGTCAGCCGCATCATCCACAGCGATTGGAAGATGCCGGTCGAATCGAACAACTCGCCCGGAAAACAACCCAGGATGCTTCCGGCGATCCG
Organism: uncultured Planctomycetia bacterium; assembly: GCA_963801675.1. Classification (GTDB taxonomy): domain Bacteria; phylum Planctomycetota; class Planctomycetia; order Pirellulales; family PALSA-1355; genus PALSA-1355. Next base: position 2,344,890 of record CAWDFN010000001.1, on the reverse strand, counting down.
CGAGTTGGCGTCCGGATTGGCCGCTTGCGGCGACAGTCCGGTCTGAAAGGCGTTTCGCAGCGAAACCAGCGTCAGCCGCCAGGCGTTCTGTCCGCCGCTCGTGCCGCGCTGCTGCGCCAGATCGGTGGCAAAATCCTCCGCTCGCTCGGGCTCGACCGCAAACTCTCGCACGTCCCACAAACTCAACAGGCCGCCAACCAGCACGTCCGACCAACGCTCGGCGCGGCGCCGCAGTCGATTCAACGCCACGGCCTGCTTGGTGCTGAACCCGTTGCCGTGCAGCAACAGCGCCAAGGCCCGGTGGCGGGCCTCCATGTGCGTGGCCATCACACTGCGGGCCAGTGGCTCGGCCAGCGTGACGCCGGACACGCGGTCGCACGCCACGAGCACGGCGCTCCACACGCGGGTCAGCATTTCACTCGTGAAAATCTCATCCAGCGCGGCGCGGATCTGAATCCACGTGTCAAAGTCCTCGCGTGAAGTCCCGTCGGCCAGCGTCGCATACGCCTTGAGCATCCGGCTCCAACTTTCGGCCCGGCATTTCGAGGTCGACCAGTACTGCTCCAGGCACTCGGCGCTCGGAGAGACTGAGCCGCGCACCAGTAGCGGGCCATTCAAGGCGACTAACCCCGCCACGTCGACCAAATCGCGCGTGTGCATAAGATGCGGTTTTCTCGAAGCGAGCAGCCGGTCGCGGCCTGCGCGGGGGAGACGGAAATTCGAGGCAAACGTGTGGCGGCCCCAAAAAGAAGCGGGAGAGCCCGAGGGGACCAAGGCTCTCCCGCCTGGACGCGGATGGGGGCCGCGTGGTACCAGCACAAGGGCAAACACGATGCCAACGGGGTGTGGCAAGAACCCAGATTGGCGCAACCATTCCGCCGGCAATGCCTTGCGGTTTGCGATCGGCCCAAGAGCGTGCGCCGCGGCATGGAGAACGTGTTGACTTTATGCAACACGGTGGGAAAACGCCGCCTCGCGAATGCAACGCGGCGCACCGCGCCTTCGAGCAAGCCTGACGCCCGGGCGGAGAATTACTTTTCGGGGGCCGGGACGACGTGAATTCGCACCGTAATCCGCGGTCGAACGGGACTGGAACCGATCACGGCGTCATGCACGTGCAGGCCTGGGGCCACGGCCCCCTGGTCGTTGACGAAGATGTCGTCGTTGCAGCCATGTGCCTTGCACGTGGTCAGGTATTGCACGTGCAGGTCCTCGAACAGAACGTTCTGGCCGGCACCGTCATGATTAAGTGTGCGGTATGGCGGTGCCTGGGTGGGAGCATCGGCCATGATGGCAAAGCGGGCGCGCCGCAAATTCTTGGTCGATTGATACACGCCGTTGGTGACGTACCCGAGGTTATAGCCGTAGCTGCCCCCCATGTTTCGATGCATTTCGACCACTTGCGAGTCCGGCGCATTTTCCAGTTCTTCCTCGGTGGGCGAGCGGAACTCGATCACCCGATCGGCCAGCGGAGAGGCCGGGCAAACCAGGAACTCCGACCCGGTCAGAAAGCCGTGCGTAATCAGCCGCGGAGCGTAGATGCCCGCGACGGCACAGCGGCCTTCGACCGGAACGTTCGGAAAAAACCCGTGATGGGCGTCGCTGTAGCTGGTCAGCGCCATGCCGATATTGCGAAGATTATTCTGGCAGCCGGTCAGCCGGGCCGCGAAACGACTCTGGTTGAGCGCCGGGAAAAACAACATCGCGGCGGCGAAGAAGATGCCGGCGGCGACCACCAAATCGGCCCACGTCCACCCGTTGCGGGCGTGAGCCGGCGGCAAAGGGACCACGGATGCCTCGGCGTGCATGAATACGAACTCGCAAGTCCGCTGGGCCAGACCCCCGGGTGGCTCGAAATGGCCGCGGTCCACTTCCAAGGGTTGCAAACCGCGCGAAATCAGTTCCAGTTCGCGCTGCAGTTGCGGATCACGCCGCAATTCCGCCTCGACCATTTCGTGCTCGGAGGGATCGAGGGCCTCCAACAAATATCCAAGTAGCTGATCTCTCATGGCAATTTCAATTCGGGGTGACGACGACGGATGTCGATTACTGATCCGGGTTCCCGTGGTCTTCGATCCATGCCTCGTTGAGTTTCAAAATCGCCGAGTGAAGCCGACTTTTCACGGTGCCCACCGGGATATTCAAAACATCCGCCGCTTCTCGATATTTCAATCCCTGGTAGTACACCAGGTTGACCGCTTCTCGCAAGGCGTCGGGCAATTGCTCGACCGCGCCGCGAATCCATTCCCGCTGTTGGGTTGTCTCGATGCGACGATCGGGACTCGGCTCCCTGCTGACCAGCAGGTCCATCAACGAACCCAAATCGTCGCCGCTTTCGGGCCTCGTGTTCCGATCCAGACTCACGCTGCGGTGACGCTTGTTGCGGCGTTGCGAGTCGATCGCCTGGTTGGTGGCAATGGTGTAAAGCCAAGGTCGGAACTTTCGGCCTTCGTCAAATTGATCGCATTTCAGGTGGACTTGCAGAAACGTCGCCTGGAACGTGTCTTCGGCCATGCTGGCATCGCCCAGGTAGCGCCTGAGGTAGCTGTAAAGTTCCCGCTCATATCGGTGGACAAGCTCGGGAAACGCCAGGCGATCAGCGTGATCGCGGTGGGCCAGAAGCAACTCTTCGTCGGACATCCCTGCCCGATCAGGAGTTACCGCCGTCGCTGGCGACTTTCCTACGGCCTTATTCATCATTCTGTACGGGACGGTTCCCGAGAAAGTTCAGCGCTCGACGAAGAAAACCGGCTTTTTTCGATCGTACGCCATCGAGGATCTTCCGACTGGAGCATTGTATCAAAGAAAATGCGCCAAGTGCCGGCTCCAACCGCGCGAAATCGCGCGCTTTTCCACCCTCAATCCTAGCCCCTGCCCGCTCGGATACACCCACGCTGCACAAGGTTGGACAATTCGTTATAATCGCACGCTCCCACGGCGATTTCGGCGGCCATGAACCTCGCGACGTCTATGGTTTTACGACCCACCGGGGCGGTCGCAACGGGCCGGCTATCCGAACCGGCCCAGCCGCCGGCGGGCCAACCGCAGGTCAAAAAAGGATACTCCACAGGAGGGATATGCAATGAATTTGCACAGGATGGCACTGGGAAATCTGGCGGCGATGGCCGCGCTGGCGGCGTGCGGCGGGCTCCAGGCTGCCGAGCCCAGTCGCTACGGAGCCGTACGCGACTTTCTGGTCGCCCATACCAATGTCGTCGAATTGACGGGCGAAAACGGCGAACGGGTGGCAATCTGCCCCGAGTACCAGGGCCGGGTCATGACCTCAACCACCGAAGACATCGAGGGGCGCAGCCTAGGGTGGGTCAACAATAGCTTCATCGAGAAGGGCGAAAAGGACCCGCACTTCAATAATTACGGCGGCGAAGATCGCCTGTGGCTGGCGCCCGAGGGAGGCGCCTACAGCCTGTGGTTCGCCCCCGGCGCCGAACAAAAGCTGTCCAATTGGCTAACGCCGGCGGCCCTCAACGACGGTGCCTTCAAGATCGCCTCCGGCAAGGATGAGCCCTACTACAAGCTCACGCGGCAAATGAAATTCCAGAACGCCGCTAAAGCCCAGTTCGATCTCGAAGTCAGCCGCGAAATCCACCTGCAAAAGGCCCATCACTTCGGCAAACTCTTCGGCAGCGACGCCCAAAGCGCCCTGGCCGCCAGCAAATTGAAAATGGTCGGCTTTCAAACCATCAACACCATCACCAATCGCGGGGCCGACATGAGCCGCGAAAAGGGACTGGTCTCGATCTGGAGCCTGGGCCAGTTTCCCTCTGGGCCGCGCACCTACATTGTCCTTCCCTACAAGGGCGGCGAAGACGCCGAACTGGGACCGATCGTCAATGCCGACTACTTCGGACGCATCCCGTCGGAACGCCTGCGAATCAGCTCGCAGGCCATTTGGTTCCTGGGCGACGGCAAGTTTCGCTCGAAGATCGGCGTGCCCCAGCCGCGCGTCAAGCCGGTCATCGGTTCGATCGATCTGGCGCAAGGCGTGCTCACCCTGGTGCACTTCACCATGCCTGCCGATCCGACCACCCGGGCGTATCTCAACAACCTCTGGGGCAAACAACAGGAAGCGTATCAGGGCGACGTCGTGAACAGCTACAACGACGGACCGCCCGAGCCCGGCAAGACCGCCATGGGCGGCTTTTACGAAATCGAGTCGCTCTCGCCGGCCGCGCTGCTGCCCAGCGGCAAGTCGATCGGACACACGCAGACCACGTTCCACATCGAGGGCGACCCGGTGGCGCTGGCCCGCGTGGCCCGCGCGGCGCTGGGAGTCGACATCAAGGTCGACGAAGTCGCTTCCGAAAAATCCAAGCGATGAACCTGGCCCCCGAGACGTCGTTGCTGCCGCGCGTGCTGGAACCCGAGGTAATGGACTCGGCCGCCGACGCCCTCGATTACGACACGATGGACCACCGCGAGGTCAATCGCTGCTTCGTGGCCGATTTTCTGGCCGCCGGCGCTGACAATGATCGACGACGTGCTCGACGTGGGCACCGGCACCGCGCAGATTCCCATCGAGCTGTGCGCGCAAAATCGCCAGGTCCGAGTCACCGCGATCGATCTGGCCGAACACATGCTCCGCATCGCAGGCGAAAATGTTGCGCGGGCCGGCCTGGGCGAACGCATCACGCTGCAGCGCGTCGACGCCAAACGATTGCCCTACCCCGACGGCCGTTTCACCGCCGTGATGTCCAACAGCATCGTGCATCACATTCCCGAGCCGCGACACGCGTTGGCCGAGGCGATCCGCGTGCTGGCGCCGGGCGGACTGATTTTTGTCCGCGATCTGGCCCGCCCGCGCGACCAACCTCACGTGGCGCGCCTGGTGGACGCTTACGCCGCGGGCTGCAACGACCACCAGCGACAATTGTTCACCGACTCGCTCCGCGCGGCCCTCAGCGTCGAAGAAATCCGCGCCCTGGTCACCCAGCTCGGATTCGATGCGCGCACCGTGCAACCCACCAGCGATCGCCACTGGACCTGGAGCGCCCGACAATGCGTGGCGGCGGATCGCGGCGACGCTTGACGACTCGCGCCGCGATATAATCAAGGCCGCTATGATAAAGGGCTCTGTCGCTCAGCCGAGAAACACGCGTGCCAACCTTCGACGAACTGCTGGCTCAGGCCAAGGCCCATCATCGAGCCGGCCAACTGCGCGAAGCAGAACAACTTTACCGACAGATTCTCGCAACCGATTCCAACCACGTCGAAACGCTGTGCCTGCTCGGCAACGTTTGCGACGCGCTGGGCAACCCTCAGGAAGCTGCCGACCGGCTGCGCCAGGCCGTGCGGCTACAAGGCGACAACGCCGAGACGCAGAATTACCTCGGCGCCGTGCTTGCCGAGCAGAACTTGCTGGACGAGGCCATCATCCACTTCCAGCAAGCGTGCCGACTGCGGCCCGATTCGGTCCCGACAGCCAACAACCTGCGCAATGCACTCGCGGCGCGGCACAACGCTCAAGGGCTGGCGCTGGCGGCCGAAGGAAAACCCGAACACGCGGCGGCCTGCTACCGACAAGCGTTGGCCGAACACCCCGACTATGGGCCCGCGCTGATCAATCTCGGCAACGTCTTGAAGGAACAGGGCACGGTGGACGAAGCCGTGACCTGCTATCGGCGCGTGCTCCAGCTCGCGCCCGATTCGGCCGAGGCCCACCACAACTTGGGCCTGGTCGCCAAGGATCGCGGAAGCTACGACGAAGCGGCGACACACTACCGCCAGGCGTTGGCGCTCAAGCCCGACAGCATCACGGCGCACTACGGCTTGGGCCTGGTGCTGGTGCTACAAAACAAGCTGACCGAAGCCGAGGCCTGCTATCGAAGCGCACTGGCGTTCGCGCCCGGCGACGCCAATGCCCACTTCGGACTGGCCTGCGTCCTGCTCGCACTGGGCCGATTCGCCGAAGGATGGCCGCATTATGAATGGCGCCCGAAGCGCGATGGCCTCGAGGCCACGCCGTCCGGCCAACCGCGCTGGACCGGTTCGCCTCTTGCAGGACGCACGATTCTGCTGCGCGGCGAGCAAGGGTTTGGAGACGCGCTGCAGTTCATCCGCTATGCCGACCTATTGAAGCGGCAGGGGGGCCGGGTGATCGTCGAGTGCAGGCGCCAGTTGTCGCGGTTGCTGGCCACGTGCCCTGGCGTCGACGCCGTCGTCGATCGAGGCCAGAGCTTACCTTCGTTCGACGTGTATGCTCCGCTGGCGAGCGTGCCGGGAATCGTCGGCACGTCGCCTGACAATCTACCTTGCGAAGTGCCCTACCTTGCGCCCGACGCACGGCTGGTCGCCGAGTGGCGGCAGGAACTGAACCGAGACGGGGGGTGGGAGAGCGGATTGAAAATCGGAATCGCCTGGCAAGGCAATCCCGAGCACGACGGCGATCGCTACCGTTCTTTTCCGCTGGCCCGATTGGAGCCCGTGGCGCGGCTGAGCGGAGCTCGCCTGGTCAGTTTACAAATGGGAGCCGGCCGCGAACAATTGGGCCAGTTTGCCGCCGCGTGGCCGATCACCGACCTGGGCGACCGGCTGGGCGACTTTTACAATGCCGCCGCCATCGTCGGCAACCTCGACCTGGTGATTACTTGCGATTCGGCGCCGGCCCACCTGGCCGGCGCCCTGGGCGTGAAGGTTTGGCTGGCGCTGGCGTACTCAAGCGATTGGCGCTGGATGCTCGCGAGGACCAATAGCCCCTGGTATCCGACGATGCGGCTGTTCCGTCAAGCGAGCCCAGGCGATTGGCACGGCGTGTTCCAGCAGATCGAAGCCGCCGCCGCCGAGTTGGCGCGGGCCAGGCAACCGAGACACTGAATTCCAGGCGATCCTTCGTGGCAAACTTCTGGCACCTGTTGCATCAGGCCAAGGCGCTGCATTCCGCCGGCCAACTCGACGGCGCCGTTGCCCTGTACCATCAGGTGCTCGACGCCCAGAGCACGAATGTCGACGCGCTGTTCTTGCTCGGCCAGGCATATCATGTCATGGGCAAGTTGGAGGATGCAGTCGCCTGCCTCGAACAGACCGTCAATCTTGCTCCCCGCAGTGCCGAGGCCCACAACTACCTGGGCGCGCTATCGGCGCAGCAGGGCAAGTTGCAGGAGGCCGAGTCGAGTTATCGCGCCGCCATCAAAGAGGATCCGAAGTATGTGCCGGCGCATGGCAATCTTGCCACGGTGCTGCACCAACAAGGCAAGCCGGAAGAAGCCGTGATTTACTGCCGCAGGGGTCTGGTGCTGGCGCCCAATTCTGCCGAGTTACACTGCAATCTCGGTGCTTTTCTGACGAACCTCGGCCGCTGCGACGAGGCTGTCGCCAGTTGCCGCCGGGCGCTCGCGCTAAAGCCCGATTACGTCGAAGCATATTACAATCTCTCGCGCGCGTTGGTCGACCAGGGCAACCTCGACGAAGCTGCCGCGTGTTGCCGTCGAGCGATCGAATTGCGCCCCGACGCAGCCGAGGCGCAGGGCAATCTGGCTTTCGTGCTGATGAAGCAGCACAAGCCGGCCGAAACCGCGGCCTGCTTGCAGCGGCTGTTGACGCTGACGCCCGACGACGTGGAGGCGCATTTCACCTACTCCCAAGTCTTGCTCCAATTGGGCCGCTTCAGCGAAGCCTGGCCCGAGTATGAATGGCGATTAAAGCGGCCGGGCCAGCAGGAAACCCTTCCGGAGCCGCGCTGGGACGGTTCGCCATTGTCGGGTCGCACGATCTTGCTGCTCAGCGAACAGGGGTTGGGCGACGATTTGCAATTCATCCGCTATGCCGAGTTGGTCAAGCAGCAAGGCGCAACGGTCCTGGTGGGTTGCCGTCGGCCGGTGGCCCGTCTGCTGGCCACGTGCCCGGGCGTGGACAGCGTGGCGGTAGTCGGCGAACCGGTACCCCACTTCGACCTCTACGTGCCGCTGCCGAGCTTGCCCCGAATCTTTCGTACGTCGCTCGACACCATTCCCTGCCGCGTTCCCTACGTTGCACCCGACGCCCAACTGATTTCCAGTTGGGCGCGCGAGTTGGAGCCGGACCGATCGTTCAAGATCGGCATTGCCTGGCAAGGCAGCCCGACCAATCCATCCGATCTACAACGCTCGATTCCGCTGGCGCATTTCGCCGGCATTGCGAAGATGCTCGGCGTGCGGCTCTACAGTTTGCAGATCGGCCCGGGGCGCGAGCAATTGGATGAATTTGCCGGCGCATGGCCGATCACCGATCTCGGCAACCGTCTGGGCGACTTTTACAATACGGCAGCCATCGTGCGCAATCTCGATCTGGTCATCACCTGCGATTCGGCGCCAGCGCACCTGGCCGGCGCTTTGGCGATGCCGGTGTGGGTTGCCCTGCCGTTCGTGGCGGACTGGCGCTGGATGCTCGAGCGAGCCGACAGTCCCTGGTATCCGACGATGCGGCTGTTCCGCCAGACGAGCCCGCGCGATTGGCCGGGCGTGTTTCGAAGGATCGAAGACTCGCTGGCCGCCGTGGTCGCGGCCCGCTGAGCGATCAGGCGTTTTCTCCAGTCGCGCTCGCGACCCAGTGGTGCGGTGGCGCGTCATGGCTGGCCAGTCGATACGCGTGTGGTAAAATTAAGGCTGGCCGCGCCCGGTCGCCATGCGTTTCAGCATGGGTCCATCGTTCGTGCACACGCCGGAAGAATTTCGTGGTTGACGTCGCGCAAGTAATGGCCCAGGCCAAAGCGTTTCACCGAGCGGGGCAATTGCCCCGCGCGGAACAGTCCTATCGCCAGGTCCTTGCCGCCGACGCGGCCAACCCCGAGGCGCTCTACCTGCTGGGCGCGGCGTGCCACTCGTTGGGCAAGCTCGACGAAGCGGTCGGTTGCCTGGAACGAGCCGTGATGCTGCGGCCGCGCTACGCCGAGGCGCAGCACTACCTAGGCGCCGTGCAGTTGCAGCAGGGAAAACTGGACGACGCGATCGCCAACCTCCAGGAGGCCGCGCGTCTCCAACCCGATTCGCCCGAAATCGCCGGCCACCTGCGAGATGCGGTCGCGGCCAACCACTTCCGCATGGCCGCCGCGCTGGCACAGCACGGAAGATGGGGCGACGCGATCTCCTCCTATCGAAAGGGTTTGGATCTGCGGCCGAACGACGTGGCGGCTCAAGGAAATCTTGGCAACGCCTTGAAGCACCGACGAATGCTGGACGAAGCCGCCGTGTGCTATCGACGCGTCCTGGAGCTCGCTCCGCAATCGGCCCAGGCCTATCACGATCTGGGACTGATTGCCCTTGCGCAGGGCCGCACCGACGAAGCCGTCGCCAACTATCGAAGGGCCCTGGAACTGCAAGCCAACTTCGCCGAAGCGCACAGCAGCCTCGGCACCGCCTTGGCGATCCAAGGCCACCTCGACGAGGGCGAGGCCTGCTGTCGCCGCGCGGTGGAGCTGAAGCCCGACTTTGCCGAAGGCCATTTCGACCTTGGCGCCGTATTGGCCAAACAAAAAAGGTGCGACGAGGCGGAGGTTTGCTATCGGCAAGGACTGGCGTTGAAGCCCGACAGCGCCGAGGGGCACAATCGGCTGGGCGCGCTGCGGGTCGATCAAGAACGATTCGACGATGCCGTGGCCTCCTGTCGGCAAGCCTTGAAGCTGGACGACAACTATACCGAAGCGTACTACCATCTGGGCCTGGTGCTGGTCGCATTGAAGAAGCCCAACGAGGCCATCGCGGCCTTCGATCAGGCGTTGGCACTGGCGCCCGACTATGCCGAAGCGCACAACAACCGCGCGTTCGTGCTGAAGGAGCAAAAGAAGCTCGACGAGGCGGAGGCCGGTTTTCGCCTGGCCGTGCGTGCGAAGCCCGACTACTTCGAAGCCCTCAACAATCTTGGGGCCGTCCTGACCGAACAAGAAAAATACGACGAAGGAGTGGCATGTTGCCGGCGAGCCCTGGAGCTCAGCCCCGACTACGCCACCGCCTATTCCAACATTTCGATCGCCATGTTGCGACAGAACAAAGCCGACGAAGCGCTGGCCGCGTGTCACCGTGCGCTCGAGCTCAAGCCCGACGACCTCGAATATCAATTCGGTCTGGCGATCATTCTGCTGCTGACGGGCAATTTCAGCGAAGGCTGGCCGGCCTACGAATCGCGTCTCAAGCGCAAGGACATCGAAGACGACTCGCCGCCGCAGCCACGCTGGACGGGAGAGCCGCTGGGCGGAGCCACCATCTTGCTGCGCAGCGAGCAGGGACACGGCGACACGCTGCAATTCGTCCGCTACGCCCAGCTCGTCAAGCAGCAAGGTGGCCATGTCATCCTGGAATGCTATCCGTCGATGGCCGGCCTGTTGTCGTCCTGCGCCGGAGTGGATCGCGTGGTAGCCATCGGACAGTCACGGCCGCCAACCGACTTTCACGCCCGGCTGCTAAGCCTGCCCGCGATTTTTGGCACCACGCTGGACAGCGTTCCAGCGGACGTTCCCTACCTGACACCCGACGCGGATCGCCTCGCCCAATGGAAAGAGGAGCTCAAGCGGGAGCCGGCATTCAAGATCGGAATCGCGTGGCAAGGCAATCCGGATTACCAGGCGGATCGGTACCGATCGATTCCGCTGGCGAAGTTCGCCCCCATCGCCGCCATGCCGGGGGTTCGGCTCTACAGTTTGCAGATGGGACCGGGCCGCGAGCAATTGCCCGAGTTCGCCAGCCAGTGGCCGATCGTCGACCTGGGCGAGCGGCTGGGCGATTTTCATAACACGGCGGCGATCATGCGCAATCTCGATCTGGTCATCAGCTCGGACACCGCGCCGGTGCACCTGGGCGGAGCACTGGGAGTGCCGGTGTGGGTTGCGCTGCCGTTTGCGCCCGACTGGCGCTGGATGCTCGAGCGAACCGATAGTCCCTGGTATCCGACGATGCGGCTGTTCCGCCAGACGACCGCGGGCGATTGGGAAGGCGTATTCGGTCGAATCTGCGCAGCCTTGGCCCCGTTGACGTGATACGACAATCGTGCCTGCAATCGCTGAAACACTCGCCCGGGCCCAGCAAGACTTTCGTGCCGGGCGGTACCGCGACGCCGAGCGGCTTTGCCGGCAGGTGCTCTCCACCGACCCCGCCAATCCCGACGCGTTTTATCTGCTCGGCGCCGCCTGTCACGCCTTGGGCCGGCTGGAGGATGCGACGTCGAGCATCGAGCAGGCCGTGCGCCTGAAGCCAGATCACGTCGAAGCCCACAACCACCTGGGCGGCCTGCTGGCGGAACAAGGAAAATTAGACGCGGCTGTCGCCAGTTTCCAGCGCGCCCTCGCCCTGGCCCCCAATTCGCCCGAGGTGTCCGACAACCTCAGAATCACGCTGGCCACGCGGGAGTACGTCGGCGCGCTGGCCCAGGCCGAGCAGGCCCTGTTCGACGAAGCGGCCGCCGGCTACGGCCGGGCACTACAGTTGTGGCCCAATTACGCAGAAGCGCACAACGCGCTGGCCGCCGTATTGACCGAACAAGGCCGTTACGCCGAGGCCATCGCCAGTTGCCGGCGAGCGCCTCCAACTGCAGCCCGATTGGGCCGACGCGCACCACAACATGGCCATTCCCCTGGTGCGGCTGAACCGTTTCGACGAAGCGGCCCTCTGCTACGCACGCGCGATCGAGCTGAAGCCCAACTATGCCGACGCGCACATGGGCAAAGGATTGATGGCCCTGCTGCGGGGAAAACTCGTCGAAGCCTGGCCCGACTACGAATGGCGGCGGAAGCTTGCCGGCAGATCCGTGCCCTGGCCGAATCTGTGTTGGACCGGCGATTCGCTTTCGGGCCGCACGATCTTGCTGCACAGCGAGCAGGGGCACGGCGACAGCCTGCAATTCATCCGCTACGCGAAACTGGTCAAGCAGCAAGGCGGCACCGTGATCGTCCAGTGCCAGAAATCGTTGACGCGGTTGTTCGCCACGTGCGCCGGCGTGGACCAGGTCCTCGCCAAAGGCGAGCCCACGCCGCCGTTCGACGTGCACGCCTCGTTGATGAGCCTGCCCGCGATTTTTCGCACGTCGCTCGAAACCATCCCAGCCGATATTCCGTACCTGTCGGCCGAGCCCCAATTGGCCGCACAGTGGCGAGACGAATTGGCTGAAGAGCCGGCACTCAAGGTCGGAATCGCCTGGCAAGGAAGCCCTACCAGTGTGGCCGATCGCGCCCGTTCATTTCCGCTAGAGCATTTCGCGGGCGTGGCCGCGATGCGCGGCGTGCAGCTGTATATTTTGCAGAACGGCACGGGCCGCGAACAGTTGCCCGAGTTCGCCGGCCGTTTCCCTGTTGTCGACGCAGGCCCGCGGCTAGGCGATTTCTATAGCACGGCCGCTCTGGTTTGCAATCTCGACCTGGTGATCACGTGCGATTCGGCACCGGCGCACCTGGCCGGGGCGCTCGGAATGCCCGTGTGGGTCGCGCTGCCCTTTCAACCCGATTGGCGGTGGATGCTCGAGCGCACCGACAGCCCCTGGTACCCGACGCTGCGGCTGTTCCGCCAGGAACAACCGGGCGATTGGCACGGCGTGTTTCGCAGGATCGAGCAAGCGCTGGCCGATCGGGCGCGCGTCAACGCTTGCGGACCTTGACCGTCGCGGTGCGTCCCACCAGGTAGCTCGAAACAAACACCAGCAGCACCCCGGCGACGCCCGCCAGTGCCGCGGCCAGCGCGGGCCAGCCGATACCGCCGACGGAATAATCGGGGGCAATCGCCCACGGGTTCGCCGCGGCCAAATTGGCAAAGTTCAAATCGAGCGCAACGCGCTCCAAGCCGTCCGGAGCGGTCGACGCCAGCGGAGCAATCAGTCCGGCCACGGCCGCGGCCAACGCCAGACCGCCGAGCATGATTCCACGCGTCGACCAACCTCGTGTTTGGAAATGGGCTGCAACAGCAGCGCCCAAAATTGCCACCGTGATCAGTGCCTCGCTCAAACCGACCATGGCGTGCACACCCGCCATCGCGGGAAGCACCTCGGTCAGGCCGCCAGTGCCCGAGACGATCAGCTCGAAAGCGCACAAGCTAGCCGACGCCATCACCGAACCAAACGCGGCGACGGCGCCGCCGAGCAGTCGACCGCCGGTGCCCGCGACGGTGCCGATGATTGTTGAATACAGAACCCAAGCCACCAGCGTGCCGGCCACTGCCATGTTCAGGATGTTGGCACCTAGCGCTAAAGCCGCCGTCGCCGAACAACAGGCATTGGGCGGTAATCACCACCGCCATAGTCAACATGCCGCGCGCCGGACCCAATACGATCGCGGCCAGCGCCGCGCCGACGACGTGAGCCGACGTGCCGTGGTCGATTGGAAAATTCACCATCTGCGCCGCGAAGATGCCGGCGCCGGTCACCGCCATCAAGGCGCTCGAGCGGACATCTTCGCTGGGACGCATGCGAGCCAAGCCCACGCCCAGGGCCGTCGCGGCTGTCAACGTCGTCGCCGTGCAAACAGGATCGGTCAGAAAGCCGTCTGGGACATGCATCGCGTGCGCTCCTCTCCCTGAAGTATAGGCCGCATTACTCCGACACCTGAGTATCCTAAAACCCCCGCTCGCTTGCAAGCAATTTCGCTCTCCCGGGTGCGAATTTGCGTCGCACCCCCATGCCAGCACAAGGCTCCCAAAGCACCGCAATCCGTTCAAGCGCAGGTTCGGCATCTTCGACCCACTGCAAGCCGGCGCGGCACTTGGCAGCGGGCGGCCGGCAGATCATGATGATTCGGCGTGCTCGACAAGGGCGACTTCAGCAGCGCGGAGCGGACTCGTGGAGATTAGCGGAACGCGAATCGAGGATACGTTCGCCGAGGCGTTCCGCATGCGCTACGTGCGCCTGATCGTCACGGCCCATGACGAGCACTGGCTCGACGCGGCCCTGCGCGAGTTTACCGGTTATAGCTCGTCGATCATCTCCTGCGACAGCGAGACGGGCCTGGAGCGTCGGTTGTCGGGCGACGAAACGCCCGACGGCCGCGTCGGGCGCGGCGCTGCTGGTGTTCGGCTTTTCCAGCGACGGGCTGGCCGCCGTGGTGCCCAATCGGGTCGGCCAGTGCCTGATGACCTGCCCCACCACGGCCGTGTACGACGGTCTCTCGGCCGGCGAGAAGCGCATTCCACTAGGCAAGACCATCCGCTACTTCGGCGACGGCTTTCAAAAGAGCAAGCTCGTCGGCGGACGCCGCTTTGGCGCATCCCAGTCATGGACGGCGAATTCCTCATCGAACACCTGGCGCATGTCGAAAAAGGCGTCGGCGGCGGCAACATGATCTTGCAAGGCGAAACGCAACGGGCGACCCTGGACGCGGCCGTGCGCGCGATTCGAGCCATCGAACCCCTGCCGGGAGTGATCACTCCCTTTCCCGGCGGCGTCGCGCGCAGCGGCAGCAAAGTCGGCTCGCGCTACAAGGGACTCAAGGCCTCGACCGCCGATGCCTACTGCCCCACCTTGCGCGGTCGCGTGGAAACGAAATTGCCCGACGGCGCCAACGCGGCCTACGAAATCGTGATTGACGGCGTCGACGAAGCCAGCGTGGCCGCGGCCATGTCGCAAGGCATCCACGCCGCCGCCGGTCCCGGCGTCGTCGCCATCACCGCCGGCAACTACGGCGGCAAGCTGGGAAAATTCCACTTCCACTTGCGGCAACTAATGGCGTGATCGTTGCATTCTTTCGGGCGCAACGACCGTGGCACCATCAAGGTTTCACGGCGTAGACCTTCACGCTGGCCGCGTAGTCGTTGATGTTGTACTGCTTCATGAGCTCGATGAGCTGGTCGTGCAGCTCGGAACCGCGCGACGCGTTGGGCCCACAGCAAGCCGACTGACTCTCAACCTTGCCGTAGACGTTCAAGTCTGCCCCGGTGTCGACCATTTCGACGTGAGCGAAGCCCGCCGCAAGCAAGCCGGCACGATAATCTTCAATCGGAATCGCGCCAGAGATGCACCCGACGTAGGCCAAAAGATTCTCGCCGATCTCGGCGGGCAACGGCCGCTTGAGGGCGATATCGCTGACGGCCAGGCGGCCGAGGGGCTTCAGCACGCGGGCAATCTCTCGAAAGACGGCCGGCTTGTCCGAGGCAAGATTGATGACGCAATTGCTGATCACGCAATCCACCGAGGCATCGGCCAGCGGCAACTTGTCGATGGTCGACTCGTAAAACTCAACATTCGCCAGCCCTGCCTTGGCCGCATTGGCCCGCGCCAATGCCAGCATTTCGGGGGTCATGTCAATTCCGATGGCCTTGCCCGACGGTCCGACTTTCGCGGCTGCCAGGAACACGTCCAATCCGCCACCAGACCCAAGATCGACGACGGTTTCCCCTTCCCGCAGGCTGGCAAATGCCGTCGGGTTGCCGCACGACAGCCCCATGTTGGCTTCGGCCGGAATCGACGCCAGTTGATCGGCCGAATAGCCGAACGCCTCGGCAATCGCCTTCACGCCCTCCTGCTTGCTCGATAGACCCTTGGTTGCGACCGATCCGTATTTTTCTTGCACGATTTGCTCGATCGACATGTCAAGTCTCCTCTCTTGGGTGGATGCCCACAACTTCAAGTTCAGGCACGAAGTATCGACGCTGAAAGTAAAACGCAAGATTGACAAGCCCGATCATTACGGGCACTTCTACCAGCGGACCTATCACGGCGGCGAACGCGGCCCCGTGATCGATGCCGAACACGGCCACCGCGACGGCAATCGCCAATTCAAAGTTGTTGCTGGCCGCCGTGAATGAAATGGTTGCCGTCTTCGAGTAGTCCGCGCCCATCGCCTTGCCCATGGCAAAGCTGACCAGGAACATGACCACGAAGTAGATCAGCAGCGGAATGGCAATCAGCAGCACGCTAAACGGCTCGCCGATAATTCGCTCGCCTTGAATGCTGAACATGGCAACGATGGTAAACAGCAAGGCAACCAGCGTCAGGGGGCTTATCGTTGGGATGAAGGATCGCTCGTACCAATCCCGGCCTTTCCATTTAAGCATCGCAAATCGGGTGAACATTCCGCCCAGAAACGGAATGCCCAGGTAGATGAATACGCTCTTGGCGATCTGGCCAATCGTGACGTCAACTGCGCTGCCTTCCAGGCCGAACAGCGGCGGCAGCACCGTGACGAACAGCCAGGCGTAGGGGCTGAAAAACAGCACCTGAAAAACGCTGTTGAACGCCACCAACCCGGCCGCGTACTCGGTGTCACCCTTGGCCAGATCATTCCATACGATCACCATTGCGATGCAGCGGGCCAGCCCGATCAAGATCAAGCCAACCATAAACTCGGGATAACCGCGCAAAAACAACACCGCCAGTCCAAACATCAGCAAGGGCCCGATGATCCAGTTTTGAACGAGCGACAAGCCTAAGATTTTCCAGTCGCGGAACACATCGCCCAGTTCCTCGTAGCGCACCTTGGCCAGCGGCGGATACATCATCACGATGAGGCCGAGGGCAATCGGGATGTTCGTGGTCCCGACGCTGAAACGATCGATGAAGCCCTGGACACCGGGAACGAAGTAGCCCAGCGCGACTCCCAGCGCCATCGCCAAGAAAATCCAGAGCGTCAAGTAGCGGTCCAGGAACGACAAGCGTTTCATGGTCCTGGCTCCAAGTTGCCCGGCATTCGCTCAACCAAGGCTCGAATTTCGTCCCGAACGCGCCGATAGATTTCTATCTTGTCCGCTTCCGTTTTCGCAATCCTCGCAAGGCGGGGTGGATCATCGAAGCCGACGTGCAACCGCCTGGCTTTGCCGGGCAACATGGGGCAAGCTTCGTTCGCCCAATCGCAAACGGTCACGACATAATCAAAACTGCCTTGAACCTCGTCGACGTGCTTCGGCTGTTGTTGGCCTATGTCGATGCCGGCTTCCGCCATGACCTGGACGGCGAATGGGTTCAACGGGTTGGCGAATGGGTTCAACGGGTTGGCGAATGGGTTCAACGGGTTGGCGAATGGGTTCAACGGGTTGAGGTTCAACCGGGCCGACGACGGTTCAATTTGGTTGAAATGCCTGTCCCAGCCTTCGGCCATTTGGCTGCGGCATGAGTTGCCCGTGCAAAGAAAGAGCACCCGTTGCATACGCTTATCCGAATGTAATCATGAAAATTTTTTTAGTCGCAACACTGTCTTCTTCGTCCAAGTCGCTCGTCATCCTTCAGAAGCTCGGGCATACCCTTGCAGCAGTACGATAGGGAATCGATCAGTTTTTGATGGAGCGTGTTTCGGGCCGGAGCCAGCTTGTAATAGCTCCAACGTCCCTCTCTCCGAGCGCGTACCAACCCGGCTTTGCGTAGGTAAGCCAGGTGTCGGGACGCTTTGGGTTGCGGAACGGCCAGCACGTCCACGATATGGCAAACGCACAGCTCCCCGCCGCGAAGCATGTGCAGGATGCGCAGCCGAGTCCGATCCGAGAACGCCCGGAACATCACGTCAACGCGATTGGCGGCTAGCGTTTTCATATTTGCTTATGCGAATATATAAGATCGCGTCCACGGCGTCAATACGGCGAAACCGAGGCACCCGATCGCGGCCCCCGCGTAAGCGCTCAAGTCAACAACTGCCCAACCGCTTGCCCGTCGGCCAGTTTGAGCGGGCGGCCGGCGGGCGAGATCAGCTCTTTCGCCGGATCGATTCCCAACGCCGACAGCAGCGTGGCGTGAATGTCGGCGACCTGCACCGGCTGAACAACGTCGCGGCCGCCGGCCGGATCGGTTTCGCCCAGGGCTTGTCCGCCGCGGATCGTTCCGCCGGCCAAGGCAATGCTGAACCCGTGCGGCCAGTGGTCGCGGCCGGCCAGGCGATTGATCGAGGGCGTGCGGCCGAATTCGCCGGCGCACAACACCAGCGTGTTGGCCCACAAATCGCGCCGCTTCAAATCGGTGATCAACGTCGCCAGCGCCGGATCCAGAATCCCTTTGAGCCGCCGATGCACTTCATGATTGTTGGCGTGGCTGTCCCAGCCATCGAGCGTGACCTCGACGCAACGCACGCCGACTTCGACCAGCCGCCGCGCCGCCAGGCAGCCGCGGCCAAACGGGGTCTCGCCATAAGCCGCGCGCAGCGTCGCCGATTCCTGCGCCACGTCAAAAGCCTTCAACTGCTCGGAAGTCATCATTCGCCGCGCGTCGCGCACGCTGGGCAAGTGCTGCGTGGCTTCCACCGCGCGGCGACGTCCGCGCGCGAATTGGCCTTCCAATACGTCCAAATCTGCCAGCCGGTCGCGCAACCGTGGATCGGAAACTCGCGGCACGACGTCGGCGATTTTTTCCGCCGGGTCCCCCGCCTTGAAAGCGTCGAATTGATCGCCCAAAAATCCGCCCCGGCTGGGCCATTGATTGGGAAGGATTGAAATGTGACGCGGAATATCGGTCCCTGCCTCGGGCAGCTCGTGACAGCAGATGGCGCCAATCGACGGATGGACCGCCGTCGGGTCGGGCCGGTAGCCGGTTTTCACCAGGTACGTCCCACGCTGATGGTCCCCTTCCTTGCTGACCATCGAACGGACCAGCGCAATCGAATCCATTTGCTCCGCAAGGTGCTCCAGGCCGTCGGTCAGTTGCAGCCCCTTGACCGCGGTCGCAATGGCGCGCGTGTCGCCCGAGTTTTTCGTGCCCGGATGGGGATCGAACGTATCCAACTGGCTCGGCCCGCCGGCCATCCACAGCACGATCAGCGATTGGGCTGGCGCCCGCCGATCGGCCTGCGCGGCCTGTTCCGCCTGGCGAGCCAGCAAGGTCGCCACGCTCGTCAACCAGCCGGCGCCGCCGAGCCCGGCCAGCTTGAGCAGTGTGCGGCGGTGTAGAGAAGCGTGCGAAAGCGATCGCGATTCCACTGCGGATGTTTGCATGGCTAGTGGTTCCACGAGAATTCGGTGCTGTTGAGGAGCGTCCAATAGAGATCGCTCACGAGCCGGCGGCGCTCGTTGCCGCTCTTTCCGTTCAATCGCCCGGTAAAGTAGCGGCGCTCTTCTTCGCTGGGCCGACGGGTGAGCGCGGCCAGCATCGTGGTTTCGACCACACTGGCGTCGTCGGGCGCCAGGGCCGCGATTTGCGTGGCGGCGCTGGTCAGCAGCGCGTCCTTCGTCTTGTCCTGCACGATCTGGCCGTTCATCATCAGCAGCCGCTGCGGAATCGTGCCTCCGCGAAGGTCGAACTCTTCCGCCCCGCCGTCGCCATACCGCCGAATAAAATCGCGCTGGCCGATCTCGCGCGCCATGCGCACCACGATGTGCGAGCCGGAGTCGATCGTGGCCAACGACGCCGATTGCAACAGCGCGCCGACGACTTGCTCGGGTCGCAACCTGCTCAGCGGAAACACGGCCCAACTGCGCTCCTGCTCGGCCGTGCTGTCGGCCTCCGGGTCGCCGGCGATCTTGCTGTCCAGAGCGAAGACCTGGGTCGAGGCGATTGTCAGCAGCAGCCGTCGCCAATCATAGTCGTGCTCGACGAAGTCGTCGGCCAGGATGTCGAGCGCCGGGTGCGGCTCGCCGCCGGCGCGCAAGTTGTCGATCGGCTCGACCAGCGGGCGGCCGAACATCAAGGCCCAAGCGCGGTTCACCGCTTCGCGCGCGAACGGGCGGTTCTCGCGATGCGTGACCCACTCGGCCAACCGTTCGCGCGGCGCTCCGCCCTGGGGCAGCAATTCTTGTTGAAACGGCACGCTGCAAGCGACCGTCTCCATTTCGCCCGTCAGCCGATTTTCAACCTCGATCGGCCCCGGCGCGTCGCGAATGCCGCGCAAACCGCGCTTCGTCTGGCCGAAGAAGGCGGCCAGGCTTTGAAAGTCGCGCTGCTTCCACGGCTCGAACGGATGGTCGTGGCACTCGGAGCAATCGATGCGGATGCCTAAAAACGCGCGCGAAACGCGCGCGGCCAACTGGTTGGCATCAGGGTTTTTGTCCGAGTCAGGCATGATCGCCACGGTAATAAAATTCGTGGCCGGCGTGTCGGTCCACAGTCCCGAATCGGAGATCAAGTGCCGCACCAGCTGATCGTAAGGCGCGTTCGCGTTCAATTGATCGGCCAGCCAGCTGACGAAGCGGCGGCGCCGAAAAAGCAAAAACGGGCCGTCGTCGACTCCCACGTACGCCCGAGCCAACCGCTCGGCCACATAGTCGGCATAGCGCCGGTCGGCCAGCAATTCGGCCATCCACCGGGACAGCCGCCCATCGCTCGGCAGGCTTTCGAAACGGCGAATCTCTTCCAGCGATGGAATCGTGCCCGATAGCGCCAAAGACATCCGCCGCGCCACGGCCAGATCGTCCGCCGGGGCGGCTGGCGTCAAATCTTGCCGCCGCCAACTCTCGGCAAACGCGGCGTCAATCCGCTCGACGGTCGGCCGCAACGATTGTGCGTCCGTCCTCACCGCCGCGCGCGGTTCGACGTCGGCCGACGGAAACACGCTGGCCTTGAACGCCACCAGCGCCGTGCCGCACACAACCAAAAACAGCAGGTTTCGTAGAGCCGTTTGCGTTCGCATGGAAGTCGAATCCTCTCGCAGGGTCGCCGAGCCCATAGGGGCGTAGGACCCACGCTCATTATATTCGAAATTCCCTGTCGGCCGGTTGTGCTTGGTGGAGCGGATGGTCTCCTGCCGGCGTGCTGCCGGACTACGAGTCAAGGAATTGGCTGCCAATCGTCAATTGCCAGGGCCTCGCTGCCCGCCCATCGCTCCCCCAAACCGACTCGAGTTGCGCCGTGCCCTGTTCCCCCAGTGGGAATCCCCCGTGATTTTTGTTGGATCCTCTTGACAACTTATTTTTGCACACATAAGTTGTAAGATAAGTGACAAGTTATAAATCCATCATTGTAATTGTCGCGGAGGTTCGAGATGGCAACGCGCCGAGCGAAAATTGATTCGCCACCGCTTGTCACTCCCCAGGAAATCATCCAGGTCTTGGAGGACCTCAATCCCTGGTGGAAGACCGGGCGACTACGAAAGTCACCGCCGACCTATCTCAGGCGCGGCGTCCCGGAACTAGTGGCCAGAATAAGTCGCAGCAAGGGGCTGATAGAAATCATCAGAGGGCCGCGACAAGTCGGAAAGACGACGGCAATTGAGCAAATTGTTCATCAACTGCTTCAGAACAGAATGGATCCACGCAATATTCTTTTCGTCCGATTTGATCAGGAGGTACTTAGGGAGGCACGCGGCGGCCTATTGGGAATCACGCGCTGGTACGAAGACGCGATTAGAAAGCGGCCTTTTGGAACCGGGGCAGTCAGCTTCATTTTTTTGGACGAAGTACACAAACTCCCGCGGTGGGACGAAGACGTTAAGCACTTGTTTGACACATTTCCAGTACGGGTAATGCTGACTGGATCGTCAAGCGTTCTCGTAACGAAGGGAGGCCGAGAGAGTTTGGCTGGCAGAACGATCATGACGGACTTCCCGACATTTCAATTTCGTGAAGTGTTGGAGGCATGGATGCCCATCGCGCAACGGCTTGGGCCGTCCAAAAGGTTCAGTGACCTATTTCAAGTCACGTCGCCGCAGGACTTTTTTTCCGACGTCCAAGAACTACAGTCTCAACAAAAACTGTCGCTGCGCAGATGCCTTGAGAAATACTACAACCGCGGAGGTTATCCACGGCTCTACAACGGAGAAATTCAAGACGACGATTGGGCGGACTATCTTACGGCAACAATTTTTGATCGCGTCTTGGGAGTCGATATCCCGGACCTATTTCCCGTGCGAAATCCGCAATTATTGCGATGGCTTTACGTAGAGGTAGCGCGGTCAACGGGGCAAGAAATCGTGCAAAACCGACTTGCGGAGGCCGCCGACATTCTTGGAATCAAAACGAGCCAACCGCATATCGGCAATTACTTGCACTACCTGGCCGATGCGCTGTTGACGAGAGAGTTTCGCAGGTATCCGCTTGCGAAGACAAAATCGGCTCGAACGCCCGCCAAAATCACATTAACGGACCTGGGGGCGCGCAATGCGCTGTTTAGGGGAGCGCCATCGTTGTGGGAGTCCGATCCACAGCACGTCGGACCGTTAATCGAGACGCTTGCACAGTCAGTCATTCGCGGCCCGGGCATTCAGGTGCATTTTTTCCGCGATCACGAGAATCCAAGAAACCGCAACTCGCCTATCATTGAGGTGGACTTTGTGCCGGAGGATCAGAGCGGCATGGTTATTCCCATTGAAATCAAATTTCGCCATCAATTGCATGGCAAAGACTTTCGTGGATTGAGGGGATTCATGAACCGTTTTAAATCGCCATACGGTCTATTGGTGACAAGAGACGTATTCGACTGGAAGGCGGAGGATCGCATCCTTTGCGTTCCACTTCTCGATTTCCTTTGTGCATTTTAATGCACACCCTGCAGTGCGTTCTCCCGGTGCGCCGTGTTTCGCGCCGGCGATTTCATCGCGCAGTTGCGCCGCAAATCATCCCTTGCCGTGCTCGTAGCTGTCGATGCTGGCCGCGTCGATCGCCGCGTCCGGCTGAACGCCCGGCAGAATCCAGATTTCGCCGAACAGCTCTTGCTGCTCGGCCCGCGCGTAGTGATGCCGAACCAGCTCCAAAATGGCCAAAAACATGCCAACCAGGGCCGATTTGTGCATTCCAGTCCGGAACAATTCGCGAAAGGCCAGCCGCCCGCGCGCTCCCAGCTCGGCCTTGATCTGGGCCATGTAGACGTGAATCGGCGTTTCGTCGTAGACGATGTTCGAGGGCTTGGTGGCCTCGCTGTCGCGTACGATGCGTCCGAAAGCGCTGACCAGGTCCCACAGTTCGACCTCTTGAATTTCCTCTTCGCCCAGATTGCGTACCCGCGGCGGCAGATCATTGGCCAAGCGCGGAAAGCGCTGTTGCCAGCCGCGGCCCCGCTCGTCGAGCATGCTGGCCGCGTCCTTGAACTTCTTGTATTCCAGCAAGCGCTGCACCAACTCGTGCCGTGGGTCGGCCAGCTCATCCTCGACTTCGCCCCCGCGCGGCAGCACCATGCGGCTCTTGATCTCGATCAGCGTGCTGGCCATTTCCAGAAAATCGCCGACCGCGTTGACGTCGAGCTGCTCCAGAACGGCCAGGTATTCCAGGAATTGCTGGGTGATCGGCGCGATCGGGATGTCGACAATTTCCACCTCGTGCTTGCGCACCAGATACAGCAGCAGGTCGAGAGGCCCGCGGAAGATGTCCAGATCGACGCGAAAATCCATGCTTCTCTGGCGGGGGGTACGAGTTTGGGCACGGCGTTGAGGGTCATCAGCCTTTATATCCGCCGCTCGCTGGGCCGGCGAATACGAATTGCAGTCGGCGCCGCCGCGATCGGGACCGGGCGCTGCGATGCCCTTCACCGGATGCCCGAAGGCACCGCTCCCCAGCCCAATCTTCGCTCGTTGGGCAACGATAACTCTACAGAGGGGATTTGGAAGAACTTTGCTTTGGAACGTAAATGCCAGTGGCTAGACGGGTTTTGCTCAGTATAATCAAGATTCATACGCGGCGCGAACGGGTTCGCCTGTAACGACTCCCGATGGTGCGCGTCACATCTACCAATCTCAGCGTTTCCTCCGGCCCCTCGGCCGGTTAAGGCTGATTCGGGACAGGGCAGAGCAGCGAGGGCGGCGACTTGCAATAGTTGCCGACCGCGTGAGCGATTCGCCCCTAGTAGCCGCGGCGCCCACAAACGCCGCCATCTTCCGTCCGATTCGTGCAGCCGTCCATGCCAGGTGGGAACCATGCTGGAAATCAGGCACAAAAAAACCCACGCCGTGCTTGTGCAAATTGACGCCGATACGCTCGAGGGCAGGAAGATGCCGGTGCGCGGTTGCGAGGCGCCGACCTTGCCGGCGCCAATCTCAACGGCGCCGACCTGGTCAATTCCGATCTGCGCGAAGCCGACCTGCAACACGCGCATCTGTGCGGCGCGCTGCTCAACGGCGCATATCTCAACGGCGCCAACCTGGTGTTCGCCGACCTGAGCGGCGCCGACCTGACCGATGCCAAGCTGCATCATGCCGAGTTGCAAGACGCCGTGCTGACCAAAGCTAACTTGCGCTACGCGCAATTGCAAGAAGCCATCTTGTGCAACGCCGATCTGAGCGGCGCCGATCTGAGCATGGCCGATCTGCGGGCCGATATGCACGACGCAAAACTGATGCGAGCCGACTTGCGGGCCGCCGATTTGACCGGAGCCAACCTGCGCGGTGCCGACCTGCAAGAGGCCAACCTCACCGGCGCCAAAATGACCGCCACCCAACTGGCCGGCGCCAAAACCTATGGCATGATCGACTCGCAAGGCAACAAAATCTTCTTCGGCGCTTCACCGCCGCGTAAGCCCATGAAGAATGGGAAGAATACCAAGGCGCTGCGCCCGTGGTGGAAGTTCTGGGCCCGCGTCTAGCACGTCCGCGCCGCGATGCCATGCGAGCCGGCGGCCGGCCCCTTTTGTCTCTCGCGAACGCCGGGTAACATGCCCGTGCCATGGCCGCTCCAATTTCGCGCACCACGACGGGACCCCACTGATGACCACCATCCGCCATATTTCCGTTTCCTTGGGCGTGGCCGTGCTGTTGGTTTCCAGTGCGGCTTTCGGCGTCGACCTCGTCGAACTGCCGCCGCAATTGCTGGGCCCGATGGTCGGTCCGGTAACGCCGTCCGAGGCCACAATCTGGCTGTTTGTCGAAGGCAAGGCCGAGGGCAACCCCGAGGTGGTCGTCCAATATCGCGCCGCGACCGATCCGCCCGATCGGATGCAAGCCGTTCGTCCCAAGCCCGACCCGGCCCAACACCACACGACGAAGGCCCGGCTGAGCGGGCTGAAGCCGGCCACGAGATATCACTACGAAGTGCTGCTGGGCGGTAAGGGCAACCCAACGTGGAATGGCCAGTTCTCGACACCGGTCGCGGCGGGCAAGCCGTCGCGATTCACCGTGGCCGTGTCGTCTTGCATGAATTGCGACGTGAATCCGGTGCAGTCATCCTGGTTTCTGCTGCTGGCCGAGAGACCCGACTTGCAATTGCTGCTCGGCGACAACGTCTATGCCAACACGACCGACCGCGAGGGTCTGTGGGCCAAACACCGACAGCAACGGCGCATCGCCGAGTTTGCCGCCGTGCTGCGCAACGTTCCCACCTACGCCATGTGGGACGACCACGACTTTGGCCCCAACGACTCCGACGGCACCGCGCCCGGCAAGGAGAATTCGCTCCTCGCGTTCAAGGAGCTGTTCGCCAATCCTGGCGCCGGAACCAGCGACACGCCCGGCGCGTTCTATCGTTTCAGTTGGTCGGACGTCGACTTTTTCATGCTCGACGGCCGCTACCATCGCTCACCCGACAAAGCGCCCAACGACGACAACAAGCGCATGCTCGGCGACGCGCAGTTCGCCTGGCTCGCCAAGGGCCTTGCCGACTCGAAGGCCAAGTTCAAAGTTCTGGCCTCCGGCAGCACGCTGACCCTGAGTCGCGACGACGGCTGGAGCATCTACGATTTCGATCGCAAGCGGCTCTATCAAACCATCATGGGGCAGAAGATACCCGGCGTGATTTATCTCTCCGGCGACGTCCACCGCTGCTTGCTCGACGTGCACGATTCGAACGAAACCGGCGGCTATCCGCTGTTCGAGGTGATCTCCTCCGGAATCGCCAACAGCAAGACCCAGGCTTTCGCCACCCTCGAATTCGATACGACCCAAGCCGACCCCAGCCTGCGCATCAAGATCATCCATGGCGACGCCACCACGCGGCTCGACCGCACCGTGCGACTGTCGGAGCTGCAAGTCCGCTAACAGCCCAGTGGCGTAGGAAATCGCCCGCGGTGCGCCTATAATCCGCTTCACCCGACGCGACCGCCTTGGCGGCGTCTGTTTTCCGCTGCCCCTCGAGATCTTCATGTCCACGCTCATCGACTGGATCAAATGGCTGATCGGCCTGGCCCAGCCTGACAATCTTCGCGAGTTGGTCAATCTGAGCGGACCCTGGTGGGTCAGCTATCTGATCCTGTTCGCGATTATTTTCAGCGAGACGGGCCTGCTGGTCGGGTTTTTCCTGCCCGGCGATTCGCTGCTGTTCGCCGCCGGCTTGCTGGCCAGCCAGGAGGTATTCGACGTGGCGCTGTTGATCGCGCTGTTAAGCGTGGCGGCGGTCGCAGGCGACGCGGCGAATTACTATCTCGGCTTGCAGATGAGCGAGCACGTCTTCGAGCGCGGACGGCTGCGGTTCGTCAAGCACAGCCACCTGATTGCCGCCAAGGAGTTCTACGAGCGGCACGGCGGCAAGGCGATCATTCTGGCGCGCTTCGTGCCGCTGGTGCGCACCTTTACGCCCTTTGTGGCCGGCGTCGGGCGCATGGGCTACGCGCGATTCGCCGTGTACAACGTCGCTGGGAGGAATCGGCTGGGTCGCGTCGATGACGTTGTGCGGATATTGGTTGGGCCAGATTCCGTGGATTCGCGACCATTTCGAACTCGTCGTGATCGGAATCGTGCTGGTCAGCGTTGTGCCGATCGCCGCCACCATGGCGCGGCACTGGCTGTCGGAACGAAAAAACCGGGCGCAGGCCGAATTGCCCGTGGCAACAGCCGCCGACGCCGAGACGCCCGACGGCGCGAACCGCTGACGTGTTCTGGCCATTCGCGTGCATTGCTGTCGGCCGCCACAATTCTGCTGGCCGCGCGGCAATTAGCCGCTGGAAACCGGGCGCCGGTTGAAGTATCTTGCAACCCGTGCCCGCCGCCCCGAGAGGATGCCCCCCCACCGTGACCCCGCCCAACGAAGATCCTGTCGTCACAGCCTCGCGCCGCGAAGCCTGCATGGCGCTGTCCATGTGGCTCGTGGCCATGATCTACACGATCACGTATTGCTACTTGCACGGCTACAACCGCACGGCCGAGAGCCTCACGTTTGTGTTGTGGTTTCCCGATTGGGTTTTCTGGGGCATCGTCGTGCCTTGGGGAATTTGCATTCTGATCTCCACCGTGTTCGCCTTTCGCATTATGGGCGACGAATCGCTGGGCGAGGAAATCGACGGCGAGGTGGACGATGGGTGACCCAGCGGGTGACGTCGCTTCCACCGGCTACGGCACGCTGGCAATGCTGCTGGTGGTGATGGCCGTCTCGGTCTGGCTCGGCACGCTGGCGCAAAAGGCCGTCGAGCGGGGCGGCTTCATCAAGGGCTACTTTCTCGGCAACCGCGGGCTGGGGGCCTGGGCCCTGGCACTGACAGCCACGGTGCAAAGCGGCGGCACGTTCATGGGCTTTCCGTCGCTGGTCTACACGCACGGCTGGATCGTGGCTCTGTGGATCGCCGGTTATATGGTCGTGCCGATCACCGGTTTCGCGGTCATTGGCAAGCGATTCGCGCAGCTTTCGCGCCGCACCGGCGCGATCACGATTCCCGACCTGTTCGACGCGCGCTTTGGCGATCAACGCGTCGGCCTGCTGGCCTCGATCTTCATCATGGCGTTCATGACTTTTTTGATGGTCGCGCAATTCAAGGCCGGCGCGATCGTGATGAAGCTGTCCTGGCCCGGCAACGGCGCTTTGGCCTTGAGTGAGGACATCGCTGCCGGCGGCATCGACCGGGCCTACTACGTCGGACTGGCCGTTTTTTCGCTGACCGTGGTCGGCTACACGCTGATCGGCGGATTCCTGGCCTCGGTGTGGACCGACATGTTCCAAAGCGTGCTGATGGTGATCGGCGTGGTGATCTTGTTTCTGGCTGTCGTGCCGCTGGCTAGCCAGAACGGCATGGACCGCCCAACGATCGACGCCATCGCCGCCACAGGGCCAGCCTTTGCGTTTGGCCCCGGTATGCCCAAGGGCGACGCGCCCCCATTCATGCTGCTGGGAGCGGCCATTTCGCTGTTCTTCGTGTGGCCGATCGGCGGCATCGGCTCGCCGGCCAGCATGGTCCGCGTCATGGCCTGCAAGGACAACAACACCATGCGCCGCTCGATCGTGCTGTTGAGCTTTTACAACCTGCTCATTTACATCCCGCTGATTGTGATCTGCATCTGCGGCCGGGCATTGATGCCCGACGTGGCTCACTCGGACGAAATCATTCCGCGATTAGCCATCTGGTCGACGCGCGACTGGACCGGCGGATCGTTGGTCAGCGGCTTGATTCTTGCCGCTCCGTTCGGCGCCGTGATGGCCACGGTCAGCACGTTTCTGGTAGTGCTTGCCTCGGGCGTGGTGCGCGATATTTATCAACGATTCTTTCGCCCGCAAGCCGGCGACGCCGAAATCCGCCGCGTCTCGCACCTGGTCATGATCGGCTTCGGCCTGATCGGCGTCGCCTCGAACATTCAGCCCGTCGACTTCCTGCAAAAACTGGTCGTGTTCAGTGCCACCAGCACGGCCTCGACGTTTGTCATCCCGGCCCTGATGCTGGCCTTCTGGCGGCGCGCAACCGCAGCCGGGGCCATCGCCGGCATGGCATGCGGCGCTGCAGCCACGCTGGCCCTGTTCGTCTCCGGCCCGTTGTTGGAAAACAAGAAACTGTTCGATCCCTACCAACTCTTGAGTCTCGACCCGATCGTATGGGGCCTCGCGGTCTCGGCCGTGGCCGGCGTCGTCGTCAGTCTCTGCACGTCGCCGCCGCCGGCAGCACTGGTCTCGAAGCTATTCGACGCGCCGGCAGCCGCCAATCGCGGTGCCGCTGTCGCCCATTAGGAACCTGCGGCCGATGACAGCCAACTCCCAAAACCGCGACTCGGAAATCTCGGCCGACGCCACGCCGTATGCCTTGAGCCGCGGCGCGCAATACATGGCGCTGGCAGCGGCTTTCCTGGGCTGGATGTTCGACGGTTTGGAAATGGGGCTATTCCCCCTGGTAGCTCGGCCAGCCTTGCGCGAGCTGATGGGGGCCGAGGCCGATTTGAACATCGGCACCTGGATGGCCTGGATCACGGCCGGCTTCCTGGTCGGCGCGGCTGCCGGCGGGTTGCTCTTCGGCTGGTTGGGCGATCGCGTGGGGCGCGTGCGAGCCATGGTTTGGAGCGTGGTCACCTACGCCATCTTTTCGGGCCTGTGCGGATTCGCCGAAACGCCGTTGCAACTGGCCGCCCTGCGGTTTGTCGCCGCGCTCGGCATGGGGGGCGAGTGGTCGTTGGGCGTGGCGCTGGTGATGGAAATCTGGCCGTCGAAGTCGCGGCCCATGTTGGCCGGTTTGATCGGCGCCGCCTCCAATGTCGGCTTTCTGCTGATCGCGCTGGTCGGGCTCGTGATGGCGCAGTTCATCGGCGCCGCGGCAGACGGCCTGCACGCCATCGGACTATCGGACGAGATGGTCGCTAAACTGATCGGCCCCGACAATTCCGGTTGGCGGTTGCTGATGTTCGTCGGCGCGACGCCCGCGCTATTGACGTTTTTCGTTCGCATCTTCGTGCCCGAGTCGAAGCGCTGGCAGCACGCAGCCGAAAATGCGCCGCCGGCGCGCGTGCGCGACATCTTCCAGCCGGGCGTCCGCGCGAAGACGCTGCTCGGCACGACCTTGGCCGGAATTGCCCTGTTGGGAACCTGGGGTTCGATTCAATGGGCCCAACCCTGGGCAAGCAAAATGGCCGTCGGCACCGCCAACGCCACGACGGCAGCGCCCTATACGCAGATTTGCTCGGGCATCGGCGCCATCATCGGCACGCTTGTGGCCGCATACTGTGCCGAATGGTTCAGCCGGCGGCGCTGCTACTTCGCATTGTGCTTAAGCTCGCTGGCGGTGTGCGCGGTCTTGTTTCGCATGCCGATGCAATTCGACGCGACGTTCCTGATTTTGATCACATTGGCCGGCGGCATCACGGCCAGCTTCTATGGCTGGCTGCCGCTCTACTTGCCGGAGTTGTTCCCCACGCGCATCCGCGCCACCGGCCAGGGCTTCGCCTTCAACTTCGGCCGCGTGATTGCGGCCGCCGGAGCGCTCGCAAAGCGGCAGCTTGCTCAACTTCTTCAAGGAAGACTACGCCCGCATGTGCTCCATCGTGAGCCTCGTCTACCTGGTGGGCCTAGTGCTGATCTGGTTCTGCCCCGAAACCAAAGGCCGCCCGCTGCCGGAGTAGGATTCGCTCTTGCTGGTTGCCACGGTTGGCTTGTCCAACCGTGCTCATTGCACTGCTGGACGAGCTAGCAGTGGCACCACCACTCCAAGTCGGAATCTACAAGCCGCTTTGCAGCCTTGACTTACGCCGCAAAATCCGCGTGCCGATTCGTCTTGTGGCAGATCGTCGCCCCCCGCTAGAATGCCGACCCCTTGGACAGCCGCAGGATGTGGCGTTCAATGCGGGGGGCAGCTCGCGCGACATCAGGGAGGCGGCAGACCGTCCATGGAAGGACCCTCGAAGCCCGACACGCTATTTCTTGCGCGCCCCTTCGTCCTGGGCACGCGGCTCATTCTGGCCTATCCCGTCGCCACGATTGCCATCTCGCTCGGATTGGCGGCCGTCGCCCTGCTACCTGACGTGCCACCCGGCTCGGCTATCAGACCAGCCGCATGGACCTGCTCAATCCCAAGAGCAACTACAACCGGCTGTGGATCGAGTACATCAAGGAGTTCGGCGACGAAGACGACGCGGTCGTCGTGGTCGAGGGAGCAGGCGCGCGAGCAGGTCGTGCCGGTGCTCGAAGAGATCTCGGCGGCCCTGGCGCGCGAAGATCGACTGTTTCACGCCGTGTTGCACGAAGTCGACCTGGGCAAGATCCGCTCCAAGGGGCTGCACTATCTTTCGCCCGAGGAGTTGCTGGGCATCGATCAGTTCCTGAACGAAGTCTCGGCCCGATTCTGGCCGGCGATTGGTCGCCGTTGAACCTGGGCAACATGGCTGGCGGCATGGCCCAGCAGCTCGAGGCCAGCGCAGCGCCGACCCGCGCAGCTGGCCGCCGCGCGCGACAAACTGCAACGCCTGTCGGCCAGCCTCAGCGAATCGCTGGGCCAGCGCCGGCGTTACCAATCGCCCTGGCCCGAGATGCCCTCGTCGTTCGCCATCCTCAGCGAGCTGAACTCCGAATACCTGCTGACCAAGCAGGGCCAGCTCGGCTTCGTGCTGCTGCGGCTGGCGCGGGGCGAAGATAGCTTCAATCACTGCACCGAAGCCACCGACGCCCTGCGAGCCTTGATCGCGCAAGCCCAGGCGCGGCATCCCGATACCAAGATCGGCCTGACCGGCTTGCCGATCATGGAAAACGACGAGATGCGCACCAGTCAGACGTCGATGTTCTGGGCCAGCCTGGTTTCGATGATCGGCGTCGGGCTGTTGTTCGTGGCCGGTTTCGGCGGCGTGCGACACGCGCTGTTGGCCAACGCGATTCTGCTGGTCGGCATGGCCTGGGCGTTCGGCTACGTGACGCTGTCGGTCGGCCATTTGAACATCCTGAGCGTCACGTTCACGGTCACGTTGATCGGCATCGGCATCGACTATGGCGTCTACTACGTCGCCCGCTACTTGCAACTGCGCGGCGAGAACCGCGGCTGCGAGGACGCGCTGCTGGAGACCGCCCGCGGCGCCGGCCCGGCGATCACGACCGGCGCGCTCACCACGGCGATGGCGTTCTTCGCGGCCGGCTTTACCAGCTTCAAGGGCGTGGCCGAGCTGGGCATCATCGCCGGCGGCGGCATCCTGCTGTGCGCCATTGCCGAGCTGGTGCTGCTGCCGGCCTGCATTTACCTGGTCGACCGCAGCGGCTGGGGCGTGCGCATGCCCAGGCCGCTGGCGGTGCACAAGTGGATCGCGCCGTTTCTGATGTTTCCGCGATTCACGCTGGTCGCGACGCTGGCATTCACGGCCGTGGTTTCGCTCGGACTCGGCCGGCTCTGGTACGACAACAACCTGCTCAACATGCAAGCCCAGGGCCTGGAAAGCGTGGCCCTGGAGAAGAAACTACTGGCCGAGTGCAATCAAAGCGTGTGGTACGCGCTGTCGATCGCCGACAGCCGCGAGGAACTGCTGGCGCGCAAGGCCAAGTTTCTGCAAGCTCGGCTCGGTCGAACGCACCGAGGAGATCGTCTCGCTGCTGCCGGTCGACGACGAAGTCAAGCAGCCGATCATCACGCGGATTCAAAAGCGGCTGGCCATGTTGCCCGAGCGGCCGCCGCTGATCACGGTCGATCGTCCGGAAAAGCTGGGCCAGGCGTTCGGGCAGGTGCAGGGTTTGCTCGCCCGCGGGCGCGTCGACGACAAATGCGTGCGGCAATTGGAGGTCGTGCGCGACCAGCTGCGGCGCATGCCGCTCGCGGACTGCTACGCGCAGCTATCGCGCTTCCAACAGGAAATGGCCGGCGACCTGCTGAGCCGATTGCATATCTTGAAGAGCATCGCCAACCCCGAGCCGCCCACGCTCACCGACTTGCCGGCCAGCCTGGTCGATCGCTTCGTCGGCCAGCACGGCAAGCATTTGCTGAAGATCTTCGGCCGCGGAGACATTTGGGACACCAACGCCCTGGATCGTTTCGTCCGCGAGGTTCGCGTCGTCGACCCGCACGTGACCGGCAATCCGCTGCAAGCGCACGAAGCGTCGCTGGAAATGAAGCGCAGCTACCAGGAGGCGGCCATCTATTCGCTGCTGGTGATCCTGGGCGTGCTGGTGCTCGACTTCAAGAGCATGCACTACGCGATCCTGGCCGCGCTGCCGTTGGGCGTCGGCGTGCTTGCAGATGTTCGGCCTGCTGGGCGTGCTCAACATTCCGCTCAACCCGGCCAACCTGATCGCGCTGCCCTGATCCTGGGGATCGGCGTCGACTATGGCGTGCACATCGTGCACGAATTTCGCGAACAGCAAGGGCCCTACCGCATGTCGCCGGCCACTGCCGTGGCCGTGCTGGTCGACGCGCTGACCACGCTGGTCGGCTTTGGCTCGCTGATGATCGCCACCCATCAAGGGCTGCAAAGCCTGGGCCGCGTGCTCACCCTCGGCGTGACCTGTTGCCTGTTCACGTCGCTGATCATGCTGCCGGCCATGCTGACCTGGATGACGCGCAATCGCCAGCGCCCGCCAGTTGAGAATCCCAAAACGGTGCCGCAGCAGCGCCGCGAGCCCGCGGCGACCGTACCCCGCCGGGCCGCGGCATAGCGCGCCGGCGTCCACGATGTTCCTGCCGGCTGGTGCCACTGGCATCTTGCCAGTGCTCATTTCGCAGACACTGGCGAAATGCCAGTGGCACCCTGAAAGAATGGACAATCACTTGCGGACTTACTTGTCCTTGGCCTCTTTCTCCGCGCGTTCGGCCGCCTTGCGCTGGCGAAAATCTTCCAGCACGCCTTCGGGATCGTCGCGGAACAGATCGCGGCAACCGGTGCAGCAGACGAAGTATTTCTTGCCTTGATACTCGACCTGGATCGTGCCCAGGCCGCCGGTGACGACGCACTCGGGCCCGCTGGCCGCCGATTTGGCAAACCCGCTCCCCTTGCGCGTCGAACCCACCTCGGCCAGCCGAGTGTAGACCCCGTCGCCAACGCGCTTTTCGTACAGCACGAGCATGCGATCCCCTTCGGCCACCATCCGCACTGAAACCCGCGCGGGCTGCCCTTCGCGCGGCTCGTCGGCCGCGAGCGTCAACACGCCGTCGGCCATCGTGCCGCTGAATCGGTGCGGCTGCCCGGCATCGGCGGCGGCATTCTCAACCGGCGTGGCCAGCAGCACGAACTGGCCCGGCTTTTCGCCGGCTTGCAGTTGCAGTTGCGCGTAGAATTTGTCCCCGGTGAGCTGACCGGCTAGCTCGGCGTGTCCTTTTTCGAAACGCCAGGCCCACTCCGACTCCTCGGTCCATGCCCCCTGGCTCGATCCGCGTTTGAGTTGGCCGACGCCCCGCCAGCGGCCGACATACGCCTGCGCGGCGCAAGCGCCAGCTTATCGCGGCTGATCGATTTCTCCGATTCGGCTCCCGCCGCAACGAAGGTCAAGACAAATGCGGCGATTGCGGAAATGCCTCGCGTCGTTCCCGTCATGCGAAAACCCCCACAATTATGCCAACGAATATCGATTGCCTGAGTATACACCGAACCGCGGAGCCATTGGCAACGTCTATCGAAACCTCGGCCCTTCCGTCTGCCGCCGGGTGGCCATACACTGGGGGATTCGCCGCGCTGGGACGCATTCGTTCGTTGGATTCGCGCCATGGTCAACAACATGCCCGTCAAAACGCTGGTTCATAAGGAACTGACGATCGAGGGCTATTCGCGCGCGGCGGTGCAAACCTATTGGCGGATTCCGGAGTTGAAAATCGGGTTCGATCTGGGCGGCCAGCCGTGGGCGTTCATGGGCACCAGCACCTGGTTCGTTTCGCACGCCCATCTCGACCACATCGCCGCCCTGCCGGTGTACGTGGCACGGCGACGGATGATGAAGATGGAGCCGCCGATCATCTATATGCCGACCCACATGATCGAACACGTCGAGAAAATACTGAAGCTGTTCACGCGGCTCGACCGCGGGCGGATGCCTTGCGACCTGCGGCCGCTCGAGCCGGGCGCCGAGATCGAGCTGTCGCGCGAGCACGTGGTGACCGTTTCGGAGACCAAGCACACCGTGCCGTCGCTGGGCTTTGTCGTGTGGGAACGGCGCCGCAAACTGAAGAGCCGAGTACCAGGCGCTGACCGGATCGCAGATTCGCGACCTGCGACTGGCGGGCACCGAAGTGACCGAGGAGCGGCGCGTGGCCGCGCTTTGCCTACCTGGGCGACAGCGCGCCGGCGGGCTCGACAACTGCCCGGCGATGTACGAGGCCCAGGTGCTGATCATGGAAATGACGTTTGTCGCCCCCTCGCACCGCAAGGACAAGATTCACAAGTTCGGCCACATGCACCTCGACGACGTCGTCGAACGCACGAGCGAATTCAAAAACGAGCTGATCATCGCCTCGCACTTCAGCACCCGCTATCACGGCAAGCGCATACGCGACCTGGTTCGGCGGCGCTTCCCGACATGCTCGACGGGCGCCTGCACCTGTGGTTGTAAAGATGCGCCCCGGCACCAATGCAATCACCGACGATGCCGTGCCCGGCGACACCGCCCCACCCCGAGCCGCGTACGTGCACGTGCCGTTCTGCCGGCATCGTTGCGGATACTGCAACTTCACGCTGGTTGCCGGGCGCGACGACCTGTTCGACGACTACCTGCGGGCCATCGAGCTCGAACTGCGAACCCTCGGCGAGCCGCGCGAAGTCGACACGCTGTTCTTCGGCGGCGGCACGCCGACGCACCTTGCCGCCCGAGTTGCTGCGAGCCTTGATCGCCACCGTGCGGCATTGGTTTCCGCTGGCCGCCGGCTACGAGTTCAGCGTCGAAGCCAACCCGGCCGACCTGAACGAACCGATGCTGGCCACGTTGGCTGACTGCGGCGTGAATCGCCTCAGCGTCGGTGGACAATCGTTCGACACTGCCAAGCTGAAAATCCTGGAGCGCGACCACACCGCCGAAGACTTACGCCGCGCGATGATGCTGGCAAAAACACGCATTGCCTCGGTCTCGCTCGATCTGATTTTCGGCGTGCCCGGCGAGACGCTGGCAACGTGGCAAGCCGACCTGGCCGCGGCACTGGCGCTCGAACCCGACCATGTTTCGACCTACGGCCTGACCTTCGAGCGCGGCACGGCCTTTTGGAGCCGGCTGCTAGAGGGCGAGCTCGGCCGGCTCGACGAAGAGTTGGAACGCTCGATGTACGCCGCGGCGATCGACACGCTCACCGCCGCGGGCTTCGAGCACTACGAAGTCTCGAACTTTGCCCGGCCCGGCCACCGCTGCCGCCACAACGAAGCCTATTGGACCGGCCAGGGCTATTTCGCCGTCGGCCCGGGCGCCGCCCGCTACGTGAACGGCCGCCGCGAGATGAATCATCGCAGCACGACGACCTGGTTGAAGCGCGTGCTGGCCGGCCAATCGCCGGTGGCCGACAGCGAAACGCTGGAGCCGGCCGATCGGGCCCGCGAGACGCTGGTTTTTGGTTTGCGTCGCCTCGAAGGCATCGACCGCGCGACGTTCGCCGAGCGCACCGGCTACGACCTGCAATCGCTGGTGGGCGAACCCTTGGCGCGGATGGTCGGCCTGGGCCTTCTGGAAGACGACGGCACTCGCGTGCGACTCTCGCGCGAGGGCCTGTTCGTCAGCGACGCCATCTGGCCGCACTTCTTGCAAAAGTAGATCAGGCTCAATCTACTGGGTGCCACTGGCGTCTCGCCAGTGTTCCTTAGCGGCAAAGAACGGGCACTGGCAAAATGCCAGTGGCAGCCGAGCCATCCTCAATCGGATTTTTCCGCCGGCTTCAAATCGTTGATTCGCGATTGCAAAATCTCGACCTGCCGCTCCAGCGAGTTGCGGGTTTTGCGGACTCGCTCCAGCACTTTTTCGGCGCCGAGCGGATCGTCTCGGCCGAGGTGGTCACTTCGCCCAGGCACTGCGATTGCTTCTCGATTTCCAGGATCGCCTTGGTGATCGCCTGAAAATCCTCGTCCTGCGACTGGCTGATCTGCTCGACCCGAATGCACAGCGCTCGGGCCAGCGTCAATCCGATCTTCAGATGCAAGTTCGTGTTCGGATCCTCCGGATCCCAGATGACAAACACGTCGTTGCCCAAGCGATGCACTTCGTCCATTCCGGCCGGCGCACTCTGCTTCGAAACGATGAACAACCCGACTTGCGCGTCGCGATTCTTGCGGGCCGTCTCGATTTCCGCGCGGGCTTCGCTCAGCGTGTATCCGGCCTTCTCCTTGGCTTCCACCACGATCCGCGCGGCCGGGGCCGCGCTGTCAGGCCCGAGCTCGACGACGCAATCGCCGACCTTGTTGTTCTTGATCAAGCCGGTCGTCTGGCCGGTGCGCGTGGCGACGTCGCCGCTTTGCTGCGCGTGATATTCGAGATACTGGCACACCGCGTCTTCGAAGATCAGCCCGTGCGACGTCGACCGCTGCGCCTCCTCGCGCCGGGCCACCATCTTGCCGAGCGACACTTTGACTTCTTCCTGAAACGCGTTGTTCGTTTCGGTGTGCGTCTTCAAAAGCGTCACCAGCTCGCGCCGCAAGCGAGACAGGGCCGAGTCGTCGCCGTCCAGCGACAGCTCGCGCGTGATCGTGGTTTGTGCCCGATCGACGTTCTTCACCAGCCGACTCAGCGCCGAATCGTCCTTGTCCAACGAAAACTCGCCAACGACCGTGTCGATTTTTTTCTGAAGCGCCTCATTCAATTGGCCGTGATTCGCGGTCAACTCGCCGATCAATCGGGCCATGGCCCCTTCTTTGTTGTCGAGCGAGAACTCGTGCAACACGCGATCCCGCTGGGCCGCAAGCTGCACATCCAGCGTCTTGGCCAGCGCCTGCAGCAGGCCTTCCGACTCGCTCGGATTGAGCATTTTCATCAGCGGGCTTTGTTGGCCAAAATGATTCAAGAGCGTCTTGCAAAGCTCCGAGTCTTCGCCGCCGATCTGCCGCCGCAAAAGCTGTTCGAGCTCGCCGTCCTGCTTGATCAACTGCTGCACGCGCTCCGGAAACCGGCCGCTTTGGGGATCGAAGTATTCCTTGAGCGATCCGGCCAGCTTGTCCTGCATTTGCGTGGCATGCGCCGCCAATTGGCCCTGCAGCCCGGTAAGCATGCGCTGCGTCTCGCGCTGGATCAGGTCGGCATCGACCCGGCCGCGCGCTTGCCGCAACGCCAGCACGCCGATCCGCAAGGCGGACAGTGCAAACAGCTCGCGCTCATCCCCGGCCGGGTAGCTCTGCAGCTCGTCGAGCGTGTCGCGATCGACCACCGTCAATTGCAACGTGAGCGCCTCGGACCAGTCACTCCCGTCGGGAGCAAACAACGTCGGCGTCCGTTCGGACTTCTTGGGGGCAACTCCCGCCATGATCGACTCCCATGAAGGGGTCCGAGGCTGGCGAGCATTAGATACTGGTCGATGGGGCGGGTCCGCACGCAGTTCACCAACCACCAACCACTATTCACTAACCACCAACGCCTCTGGATGAATGTACAGTCAGTCAATATGCCCGTCCAGAGGCGGCAAATCAAGGGAGTCGCTTTTCAGACGCAAATTCAGTTGCGGCCAAGCGGATGCGTGGGCGCTTTGGGAAACTTGCGCGGGCGCTCGACGGAGCGCGGATCGTCATCATCGCTCAGATCGGCCGAGGCGCGGCGCACTGGCGGGGCGTGCTGTTGCATTTCTTCGGCCGCCAGGGCTTGCCGGGTCCGTTCGCGAAACGCCAGCTCGCGCTGGTACAGCGCCATCCGCTTTTCGGCGGCCACCAGTTCGTGCTTCGGCGCCAGGGCGATGGCTTTTTCTTGCGTCGACTTGGCCTCGTCGAACGCGCCGGCGTTGGCGTGCGCCGCCGCCAGCGTTTCCAGGTTGCGATAGTTCTCGCCGTCGAGCTTGATGGCCTTGTTGGCCGCGTCGACGGCCAGCCGATCGTTGCGGTAGTGCTCGTCCGGGCACGTGGCCATCAGCCAGGCCGCGCTCTGATACGCACGCCCCATCATGGGATTGATCTGCACCGCCGAGCGATAGTCCTTGGCCGCTTCCGCGTATTGGCCCATGTCGCAATGCGTGTCGCCGCGATTGATCAAGGCGGCCACGTTATTTCCGTCGAGCTTGACGGCTTCGTCGTAATCGGCCAGCGCGTCGCCGAATTGGCGCAGACGATAAAAGGCGTGCCCACGGCTGTTGAAGATCGCGGCGTCAGGCCCACCCAGCTTGAGCGCTGCCGTGTAGTCGCGAATCGCGGCGGCAAAGTCGTTTTGCTGGCAGAGCATCTCGCCGCGGTTGAAGTAGGCATTGGGATATTGACTGTTGAGCTTAATCGCCTGGTCGAAGTCGATCAGGGCCTCCTTGACCCGACCCAAGGTCGCGTAGCTGACAGCCCGGTTGTGCACTGCCCGCCAACTCTTGACGTTGAGCTCAACGGCAAGTTCGAAATCGGCCAGGGCTTCTTTGTCGTTGCCTGCCTTGGCGCGTGCTTCGCCGCGGCGATTGTAGGCCCAGCCCATCAGACGGCGCGCATATTCGTCGTAGTTTTTCTTCAAGCCGGCTTTGACCGCGCGTCGGCACAGATCGATAATCTCGGTATAGTCGCTTTCCTCACTGGCTCGCTTGCTCTTGGCGAAGGCCTCCTTGACCAACGGGGTTCCGGCCGACTCGCTGGCCGGCGGCGACTCGGCCGCTGCCGGGCCCGCCGCGGGACCTTGAAGCTCGGGACCTTCCACGCCTTCACCCGAAATCTTCTCGGCCGCCGGTTTCTTGTCGACCGGCTCGACATGCTGCGCTTGACGCACGGCCGGCGTCTTGAACTTCGGCTGGAAGGTCGATTTCGCGGGCGGAAGCTTGACGGGCTTCGACTCGGCTTGCTTCGCCGCTTTCGGCCGCAGGGCCGCCGGCTTCGACTCGTTAGCCGGCTTCGATTCGCGCGGCGTTTTTACCACCGCCGTCGCTGCTTCCTCTTCGTCCTCGGGAAACGGAACCAGACGAATCGCCGCGCGGGGCGTCGGCCCGGTCTCCACGCTCACGTTGCCGCTCGCGCCGACGTGCTTGACTTCCAGCCGCGAGGGCTCGTCGTCGTCGTCGGCTCGCGCCAGCGACCCGCAGACCAACACGACCGCAAACAGCGCGATCGCAATCAGCTCACCGGTAAATCGCAAAATGCCTAGGGCCATGATCGTGAACCTCCTTGTTCGCGAAAATTGCAGCTATGTCGAATCAGCTAACGCGGCTCGGTCATGCGCCACGGATCGAGCGCTTCGTTGAGCACGTTCTCGGGCAGAATCTTTTGTTCCTGGCACAGTTCGCGGATCGTCTTGCCGGTTTTGAACGCTTCCTTGGCCAGCGCGGCCGCCCTTTCGTAGCCGATGTGCGGGTTCAGGCTGGTGACCATCGACAGGCTCTTCTCGACCGACGCCTCGCAGGCCTCGGCGTTGGCTTCCATCTCGACGGCGCAGAAATCGACGAAGGCCCGCGTGGCGCTGGCCAGCAGCGGCATGCTTTCCAGCGCCGCGTGCCCCATGACCGGCATCATGATGTTCAGCTGGAAATTGCCCGCCGGTCGCGCCGCAGAAGGCGATCGTCTGATCGTTGCCCATCACGCGGGCGCAGACCTGCATCATGCTCTCGCACATCACCGGGTTCACCTTGCCCGGCATGATCGAGATGCCGGGCTGCCGGTCGGGCAGCATGACTTCGTAGAAGCCGCAGCGCGGCCCGCTGCCCAGCCAGCGGATGTTGTTGGCCACGTTGAACAGCGTGACGGCGATGGTCCGCAAGTCGCCGCTGGCATTCGACCAGGCCGTCGCGCTGGGCGTTGGCCTCGAAATGATTGACGGCCTCGACGAACGGGATGCCCGTTTCGCTTGGCCAGCACTTCGGCCACCTCGGCGCCGAACTTCGGGATGCGTGTTGATGCCCGTGCCGACGGCCGTGCCGCCGGCCGGCAGCTCGCAGCACGGCCTCGATGGCCAGCTGCGGCCCGCTCGATCGACAGCTCGAGCTGCCGGGCGAAGCCGCCGAATCTCCTGGCCCAGCCGCAGCGGCGTGGCGTCGGCCAGGTGCGTGCGGCCGATCTTGATGATCTTGTCCCACTGCGTCGGCCTTGTCGGCCAGCACGTCGCGCAAGCCGCTCGAGCGCCGGAATCAAGTCCTTGCTCGATCGCCAGCGCCACGGCCACGTGAATCGCCGTGGGGAACATGTCGTTGGTGCTTTGCCCCATGTTGACGTGGTCGTTGGGATGGATCGGCTTGTCGGCGTGCGAAGCGGTCGCCGCCGAGCAGCTCGATGGCCCGATTGGCGATCACCTCGTTGGCGTTCATGTTGCTCGACGTGCCCGAGCCGGTCTGAAACACGTCGATCGGGAAACTGGTCGTCGAACTTGCCGTCGGCCACTTCGCGGCAGGCGGCGAGCAGGGCCTCGACCTGCGCGGCGCTCAGCGGATTCTTGCCGGTGCCGGTCAGCTTGCCCAGATCGCGATTGGCCACCGCGGCGGCGTATTTCACCAGGCCCAAGGCGTGGATCAACTCGCCGCGGCAGCGGCCAGCCGGAGATCGGAAAGTTCTCGACCGCGCGCTGCGTCTGCGCGCCGTAGTAGGCCTGGGCGGGCACGCGGACCTCGCCCATCGAATCGCGCTCGACGCGAAACTCGCTCATCATGCTGTTCCTGGAAAGCCGGTGCTCGGTGGGTTCACACCGGAAAAACGGTGCGCCGCTGGGCCCATTCGCCCGGCCGCGCCGAAGAGTCTAAGACGGTTTGAGACGCTGTCAATCATAGCGGTTTGGGCGATTTTCACAAAGGCCGACGGCCGTTGACCGCCGCCCC
This sequence comes from uncultured Planctomycetia bacterium, assembly GCA_963801675.1. Lineage (GTDB taxonomy): Bacteria > Planctomycetota > Planctomycetia > Pirellulales > PALSA-1355 > PALSA-1355. The sequence goes on along the minus strand of CAWDFN010000001.1, from coordinate 2,303,703 downwards.
ACATATGGACTAAAAACGCCTGGATTTTCAGGCAATTGCGCGGTCTTGATACCCACCTGCTGGCCCCGGCCTACACCTCCGCACGTCGCAAATCTCGATTGCCGCGATCCGCTGGCGCACCTAAAATTGGCACGGTTCATTCGCCGCTCGAACCTGCCGGCCGTTTCCGGCTCGAAGCGCGCCCCTTGCCAGCACCGATTATCCTCTGCTCTTTAGCCCGCCGACATGGCCGAGTTCGAAGGCAATCCAGAATTTTGCAAGCTGCTCGCCGGGCGATGCGAAGTCGATCTGGTGCAATTCATGCTCGAGCTGGCCGCCGATGCTTACCCCGACCTCGACCGCGTCGGCTGCCTGATGGAAATCGATCGGTTGGGTGTCGCTTGCGGCGACCGCCGCGCCACGCGAGGCACTTGCTGCGTTCGCGAGACGCTCACGGCCATCAGCCAACTGCTGTACGAAGTCGAAGGCTTCCACGGCAATCTCGATGCCTATTACGAACCGCAGAACAGCTATCTCAACGAAGTCCTGGCGCGGCGCTGCGGAATTCCGATTTCGCTCGGCATCCTGTACATGGCCGTGGCCGCGCGGACGGGGCTGAAAATGTTCGGCGTCAACACACCTGGCCATTTCATGGTCGGCTGCCGCCAGGGCAACGACCTGCTGTTCGTCGATCCTTTCAGCAACGGCGACGTGCTCGACCGCAAGGCCTGTCAGTGTCGCATCGAAACCAAGCTGGGGAAAAAGGGGCCGTGTGCGAAGACGATTTTCGCGCGGCCGCACCGCTCGACATCGCCGCCCGCGTACTGCGCAATCTCAAGGCCGCCCACGCCATGCAAAACCGTTGGCCCGAGGTGCTCGGCATTCAAATGCGGCTGGCGGCCCTGCTACCGCAGGTTCCGCAGGAACGCCGCGACCTGGGACTGGTGTATCTGCGATTGGGCCAACCCGGCAAGGCCCTTCCGGTTCTCGAACAGTACCTGACCGTCTGCGGCTGCGACCAGGCGGCCGCGCTCGAACCCTCGATGCAAGCCGCGCGAAGGATGATCGCCGAGTTGAATTGACAGCGACCCGTCCGAGCCACGCAGGAAGCACATGGCTCTGTTACCACGCTCGATCACCCCGCAGCCGAATTCGCTTCACGCCCTGACTTCGCGCCTACGCGCCGGCCTGTCTGGTCGACTCGTTCCGAGCGACTGGACCAATCGCCGCGTGACCGTGATGGGCTTGGGCCGGCACGGAGGCGGCGTGGGTGCGGCCGGCTATCTGGCGCGCGCCGGTGCTCGCGTCACGATCAGCGACGTCGCCGATCGGGCCACGCTGGCCGATTCGCTCGCGCAATTGTCCAACGTAAAAATCGCGGCGGTCAAATTGGGCGCTCACGACGAGGCCGACTTTCGCACCGAATTCGTGGTCGTGAATCCGGCCGTGCGTCCGGATCACCCTTGCCTGCAAGCTGCCCGCGGCTGGGGAGCCCAACTCACCTCCGAAACCGAGCTATTTTTGCGAGCATGTCCGGCTCGCGTCATCGGCGTCAGCGGGTCGAACGGCAAATCGACAACCTGCTCGATGCTTGCGTCCATCCTCGCCGCGGCCGGCCGGCGAACCTGGCTGGGCGGCAATATCGGCCGCAGCCTGCTCGCAGATCTGTCGCGGATGACCGGCGACGATTGGGTGGTGCTCGAAATGAGCAGTTTTCAACTGGCCCACCTCAGCCCGGGCGCGCCTCTGCCACAGGTCGCGACAATTACCAACTGCTGGCCGAATCATCTGGATTGGCATGGGCGTTACGAAGGTTACCGAGCCGCGAAGCAACGGCTCGTTCGCGATCAGACCTCAGGCGGCGTCGCGGTCGTCAACGCGTGCGATGTTGAAACGGCGTCCTGGACGGCTTGGCTTGGCCAACGCGCGCGGCCCAGCTGGCCGCTGGAGCGAATTCCGCCGCTGGCAATTCCGGGCGAGCACAACCGGCAAAACGCGGCCTGCGCCGCCGCGGCGGCCGAAGTGGTCGGCGCGAGCGACTCGGTCATCGTGGCGGCGCTCGCCGCTTTTCAAGGGCTCGAACACCGATTGCAGTTCGTGGCCGAGGTCGCTGGCCGGCGCTTTTACAACGATTCCAAATCGACCACGCCGAGGGCCACCATGGCCGCGCTCGACGCGCTCGACGAGCCCGTCTGGCTGCTGGCCGGCGGACATCCTAAAGGGGCCGATTTTTCGGACCTGGCCGGCGCGATCGTCAAAGGCGCGCGCGGCGTCGGACTTTTCGGAACGTGCCGAGAGACGCTGCGATCGTGCATCGACGACGCGCGCACCGGCTTTCCTTGCTCCGTCAACGAGCACCTGACCGCCGCGCTCGATTGGTGTTGGCGACAGTCGCGAGCCGGCGACGCGATCGTGCTCTCGCCCGCCTGCGCGAGCTTCGATCAGTTTTCCGACTTCGAAGCGCGCGGCGCAATGTTTTGCGCACTCGTCGGCGCGCTCGCAACGCGCGCTACAAACGAATCGCGTTGATCGCGCGAAATTTCCGTTTCGCGCCGCTACCATCTTGCAAGCGACACGACGCTTGGTTATATTGCCAGAGTTGCTTCAGGCTTTCATGAGTCAAAAGCAACGGACCTCGAGGTCGACGGCTGTGAGGTTTCCTTGGCGGAGACTGAAACGGCGCTGGGAGTCGTCCCTCGAGGTTTTTTCGCCCCGCGGCTGAATTCCTTCAACTTGCCTCTCGGCTGGCTTGCCGCGATTTACCTCTTCTCGTGGCCGCCGCCGCGCCTCTTTCCACGCCCGCCGCGCTGGTATAATTCCTCGCGTAGATGGCGGCGTCGGAATTCAACCCACGGCATATCGCGTGGCAAAAGCCAAAGAACCCTACAACCCGTTCTACGTCTTGCTGGTCGTGCTGGGCATCGTGTTTCTGATCACGGCCTGCGCGTACACGGCGATGGCCTATCGCGCCATCTCGCCCCTGGCCGGCCAAGACGTCGGAAGCCACGAACTAACGGCTTTTTTGGATCGCCATGGCTTGCGGATGTTGTCCATCGAGTTGCTGCTGCTGGCGGCGGCAACGTTCGGCGCCATGTGGCTCGACCGGTTCCGCGCACGGCGAGACACCCTGGTTTCGCCCGAGCAAACGGAGGCCACGACTGATGATGAGCGGCGGCGGTAAATCGGCTAGAATGACGCAGGCGGCGGGAGTTTAACGAGTGGACTGTTGCACGAGGGACATTGCATGAAAGTCAAGCACTGCGAACAAGTGCCGAAAGCGCCGGTCACGATGGAGGGCGCCAGCGGCTGCCAGGTCCGCTGGCTGGTCGACGAGGCCCAGGGGGCGCCGAACTTCGCCATGCGGCAGTTCGAAGTCGAGCCCGGCGGCTACACACCCAAGCACAGCCACCCCTACGAGCACGAAGTCTTCGTGCTCGAAGGCGCCGGCGTCGTGCTGGAAGGGGACGTCGAGCATCCGCTGGCCGCCGGCGACTTCGTGCTGGTCACGCCCGACGAGGTCCACCAGTTTCGCAACACGGGCCGCGTGCCGCTGAAGTTCTTGTGCATGGTGCCCAATTCGTCGGTCGGCCAAAAGGTCAGCGTGGCGGCGGAGTGCAGCCGGCCGGTGCAGTAGTCCGCTGCGAAGTAGCACGCCATGATGACTCCCGACTCTGCCGCCGAAATCGAAAAGCTTCGCGAGCAGATTCGTCATCACGACCGCAAGTATTACGTCGAGGCCGCGCCGGAGATCTCGGATCGCGAATATGACCGGCTGATGGAGCGGCTCAAACAACTGGAAGCCGCGCATCCAGAGCTCGTCACGCCCGACAGCCCCACGCAGCGCGTCGGCGAGCGGCCGGTCGAATCGCTCCAGCCGGTCGCAGCATCGCCTGCCGATGCTCTCGATCGAAAACACGTACAGCGTCGAAGAGCTTGCGCAAGTACGGCCAGCGGATCGCGAAGCTGCTGCCGGGCGAGAAGATCGCCTGGGTCGTCGAGCTGAAAATCGACGGCGTGGCCGTATCGGTCCTCTACGAGAACGGCCGCTGACGCAGGCGGCCACCCGCGGCGACGGTCGCATCGGCGACGACATCACGCACAACATGCGCACCGTGGGTGGCGTTCCGCTGCGGCTCGACGACAAACCGCCGCGCGTGCTGGAAGTGCGCGGCGAAGTCTACATGACCAACTCCGATCTGGTCCGCCTCAACCAGCAGCAGCAAGACCGCGGCGAGCCGGCATACGCCAACACGCGCAACTGCGCCGCCGGCAGCATTCGGCTGCTCGATCCGCGCGAGGCGGCCCGCCGGCGGTTGCGGTTGTTTTGCCACGGCGTCGGCTATTGCGAGGGGCTGAAAGCCGCCACCCACATGGAGTTCCTGGCCGAGCTCGGCCGCTATGGCCTGCCCCCCACGCCGCACGTCGAATGCTTCGACGACTTCGAGGCCGCCGTCGACCACTGCGAGGAACTGATCGAAGGCCTGCACGAGCTCGATTTCGAAGTCGACGGGCTGGTGCTGAAGGTCAATGATTTCGCCCAGCGCGAGCGGCTCGGCAGCACCAGCAAAAGCCCGCGCTGGATGATCGCCTACAAATTCGAGAAATACGAAGCCACCACCCGACTGCTGGACATTCGCGTGCAGGTTGGCAAAACGGGCACGATCACGCCGGTGGCCGATCTCGAGCCGGTCGAATTGGCCGGCACCGTCGTCAGGCGGGCCAGCCTGCACAATGCCGACGAAATCGAACGCAAGGACGTGCGCGATCGGCGACGTCGTGGTTGTCGAAAAGGCCGGCAAGATCATTCCGCACATCGTCCGCGTCGAAAAACACGAGCGCAAGGGACATCCGCGCAAGTTCGTCTTCCCCACGCATTGCCCCGAATGCGAAACGGCCGTCGTCAAGGACGAGGGGGGCGTCTACATCCGCTGTCCCAATCCCGAATGTCCGGCGCAGGTCAAGGAGCGCTTGCGTTACTTCGCCAGCCGCAACGCCATGGACATCGAAGGGCTGGGCGACAAGCTGGTCGATCAATTGGTCGAGACCGGCGCCGTCAAAAACTATGGCGATCTTTTTCGGCTCGATGTCGACACGCTCGTGGAGCTGGAGCGGATGGGCCGCAAGTCGTCCGAAAGCTTGCTGGAGGGCATCGCCAAGTAGCAAGTCGCGCGGCCTGGCCCGACTGCTCAATGCGCTGTCGATTCGCCACGTAGGCGCCCGCGTTGCCGCGGTGCTGGCCGACCATTTTCAGTCGATGGACCATTTGCAAAAGGCCAGCGTCGACGAACTTTCGGAAATCAACGAAATCGGCCCGGTGATCGCCCAAAGCGTCCATGCTTTTCTGCACAGCGACTTCGGCCGCCGCACGATCGACGATTTGGAAACCCTGGGCCTGAAAATGAGCGTGGCCCAGCCGCCGCGGCGAGGCGGTGGCCAGATCGCCGGAAAGACATTCGTCGTCACCGGGACGCTGGAAAAATATGGCCGCGAGGAAATCGAGGAGTTGATTACCCAACTCGGCGGCCGCGCGGCCTCGAGCGTCTCGAAAAACACCGACTACCTGGTGGCCGGCGAAAAGGCAGGCAGCAAGTTGGCCAAAGCCCGCGAGCTGGGAGTGGCCGTGCTCACCGAGGAACAATTCGACGCGCTGCTCAAAAGCTGACGCCAAACGCGGTGTATTGAAGCCGGCTGCGGCGTGGCCAACTGATGATTGAAACGCGACTTGCGCCGAATTGCCCGGCCAGCGCCGAAACTGGCCTGAACCGGTCAACCACGGTTTGCGTATAATGCTTTTATGAGGCCTTTGCGACTATCACTGGTGGGAATGTGCGCGGCCTTGGTCGCGCTGCCGATGCCGCTTTGCGCATTCGTTTCCGGCTCCTGTCCTGCGACGACCGGGCATTCGATGAGGAACACGCCGCCAGCCGGCCATTCCTGCTGCACGCACCGCACCGCAAAGAACTCATCCAAACAACACAGCGGCCAGTCCGAACGGGGCGTGTCACAGCAGAAGTCCGCGGCACCGTGCCCCGGCGAATGCTGCCGCGTCAACACGGTCCCTCCGGTCGTGCAAAAAGTCATCGCCGATCAGCCGTTCGAGACGGCAGTTCTATTTCTTGATCTCGCGCTCGCGGACAGCGCAAGTCCGTCCCGGATGGTGGCGCCCGAGGTTGCCTATCCGCCGCCGCTCACTTTGCAATCGCTCCATTGCCTGTGGCGTTGTTGATCGTTTCGCGCTGACATTTTTCCGCTTCTTCGGAGATGTGTCAGACGCCCACGAACGCGTTGACGACGTTACTTACCAAATCCTTTAGGCTTGGAGATTGATCATGACCACGTTTCAAAAATCGGCTGCCGCATTGATGCTGGGCCTGGGTGCCCTATTGGTCGCGACTGGCTGGGCTGCCGACACGAAGGAAAAAAAGAATTGTTGCGACCAGAACCTGGCCTGCTGCGCGGCGAATAAAGCTTGCTGCACGGACAAGGCCAAAGCAGGCTGCTGCGAAAAAGCAATGGCGTGCTGCAAGGCCGACAAGGCCTGCTGCGCGAAGGCCCCCGATTGCTGCCTCAAAGCCAAAGCCTGCTGCGACGAAGTCAAGGCTTGCTGCTCGGAGAAAGTGAAGCAGACGGCGGAAGAGACCGCCGCGTGCTGCGCTTCGAAGAGCGGCAGGCTATCGGATGCGATTCCCGGCGAAACCCAATGAGTTTGCACCTTGATGTTGCGTAGCCGGGATCGTTAGCTCGGACACGCGGTGGCTCCCCTGCTGCCGCGTGTCCGATGTCTTTGAATGCCTCGTTCGTTCGAAATACAAAGAGGTTTTGCCACAGAGGTCACAGAGAACTCAGAGAAGGATGAAGGATGAAAACACGAGGAAGCACCTGACCTTCGCAATGGATGGTGAGCGTGCGGTCTTCCTTGCTTCGTTGACTTCTTCTGTCTTTCTCTCTGCGCCCTCTGTGGCCAATATCTTCTTTCTTCCTCTTTAATGCGCCGTCGCGCCGCCGTCGATCACGATCACCTGGCCGGTGACGTACGAGGCTTCGTCCGAGGCCAGGTACAAGGCGGCAAAGCCGATTTCGTCGGGCTGGCCCAGGTGGCCAATCGGCTGCGTGGCTTCGAGCCGCTTCAGATGCGCCTCGTTCTTCCAGAAGTACTCGCTGAAATCGGTCTGGATCAAACCCGGCGCGATGGCGTTGAATCGCACGCCCTTGGGACCATATTCGCAGGCCCAGGTCCGCGTCATCATGATCAGCCCCGCCTTGGTGAAGCTGTAGAGCAGCCCGCCCGGCTGCGGCCGCAGGCCGGCGATCGAGGCGATGTTAATGACCGACCCGCTCTTGCGCTCGATCATCTTGGGCAGCGTCAAGCGAATCAGCCGCATGGCCGCCTTGATATTCACCTCGATCATCTTGTCGACCATTTCGTCACTCACTTCCAGCGACGGACCCTGGCCGATGTTCGTGGCGCTGTTGTTGACCAGGATGTCGACCGGCCCCAGCTGCTTTTCAGTGTTCGCCACCAGTGCTTCCAACTGGTCCTTGCGGCCGACGTGGCACTCGATCGGCAAGATCTTGCCCGGCAGCGAGGCGAACTCGTCGGCCGTGGCCTTGAGGTTTTCCATTTTGCGACTGGCGATGACGACGCTGGCCCCGGCTTCGGCGAATTTTTTCGTGATCGCCTTGCCGATGCCCCGCCCGCCGCCGGTGACTAGCGCCACTTTTCCCTTCAGACTGATCGATGCGCTCATGGTGTTTTGTTGCTCGCTAACATAAGGGTGATTGAATAAAAGTGCGGCCTGTGTCTTGATCCGTTGGTCGCTATTTCGCCCCCGACTCGAACTGGTCGATGCGCCGGCGGATCTCCTCGGGCAAGGGCGCCTTGCGGTTGTTGCGATAATCAAACACCACCACCCGCTGCTTCCCTTCGGCCGCGATTTCCTTCAGCGCGTGGCTGACCACGATCGAATGCATCTGAAATCGATCCGCCTCGACATCGCGAATCGTCGTCCCGATCGACACGGTGTCCGGATACGAAAGCGGCCGTCGAAAGCGGCAATCGGCCCACGCCAGGATCGGCCCGATGCCCGTCTCCTCCTGCATCTTCGAAAACCCCAGCTCGCCAAAATACCTCAGCCGCGCGTGCTCGATGTAGCGGAAATAAACCACGTTGTTGACATGGCGATTCGCATCCATATCGCCCCATCCGACCAACGTGGTGACCACAATCGGATAGCCCGAGAGCAACTCCGCCACCGCCGGATCCAACAACCCACGTTCCACGCGTAGCATCCCCCGAATCGCAAGCCAAGCCGTTTCCTACCGTCCGTTCGGTAAGCTAGCACGATTCGCGGGCGTTGGAAAGGGGCCGGGAGTGACCGTAGGACTCTTCTGCCAACTTCCGGGTTTGCGCTGGAACGGACTACGGATACGCCGGTGGATCGAGGCCGGGCAAGTAATCGTAGCACTTCAAGAGCGTGGCGATCGGATCGTCGCCGGGCTTCCAGAAGGCGATTTTCATCCAGCGGCTCAACGTTTGATAGTTGCCGCCGTCGCACCATTTGGGCACGTTGCGTTTCAAGAATGTGTTCACCGCTGAATCAACCTCTTCTGACGTATATTGCAGCCCCAGGCGGTTTCGCGCGATCACATAACCCATCGTTCCCTCGCCCTGAATATTCCGAATGTTCTTCGGACCTTTCAAGCCCGTGGCTTCGAAGCGTTGAATGAGGGTCGCGTACTCTTCGGCGTCGGCGTATCTCGCCAGGCTCAGTTGCACCTCGACCCGGTCCGGTCGACGATCTTGCGAAAAGTACTTTTCCTTCCATTCCACTGATTGTTTCAGGCTCTTAAGATCGTGCGTGCGATCGATGAACCACTCGCATATCGCAAGACTCCCCAAGCGACGCGCCTCTGTTCCGCCGGGAAAGTAGTAGCGCGGGATTTCTTGATGGTCGATGGCGGCCCGCAGGAACGCGCGCGCTTTCTGCAAGAGTTCTCGCCCAACGTCGAAAAAACCTGCCAGATAGCATTGAACGCAATTGTCGTAAATCGAATTCCCTGTTCCCTCCAGCGATCGTGTGACCAAAGCTTCTGCAATCTCGGCCTCCCTATCCATGGGAATGAGTATCTCAATCAATGTCTGGCGAACGTGGTCTGGATCGAATGTCATTGGTGGTCAACGAAGGTTGGCAGTCTCGGATGGAATGCTCGCATGGAACACGGCTACAGAATGCCAAGCTGGCTCGCACTGAAATGTTCCCAGTCTTGCAAGAGCTGCTTAGCTTGTTGTGGGTCGCGTGCCAATGTTTGTTCCAGCCTGTGAGAACGGGCAAGCATCTCGACCTGCCAAGAAACGCTGATGTCAACGGCATTCGCAAGGCGGCCGAAAGCCAGTCGCGCCTCTTCATAATCGCCAACCATGATCGCGGAATACGCGACGGTTTCCCACTTGTAGGGCTCGTCGGTGCTCGGGAGCTGTTCGGCGAAGTCTTTCAATTGCGTAGGAGTTTCCGTTTTCGACAACGACGGAATTCCCTGACTCTGAATGCACGCAAGCAGTTTAGCGGCAATGTCTGGATCGCCGACGTTCCACCAAATGTCGCAACCCGCGTCGTCTTTCAGGCGCTGTCCGAACAAGAAGTGTACATGGGTCGTGGGCACATAGAGCGGCAATGAGAACCGATACACAACAAATTGCGATTTATCAAACCCGGAGTCGTCACAGCAAAAGCCACACAGCACATGACTTACAGGTTCCCTATACAAGAACCAGCCTCGGCTTACGAATCCTGGCAAATGCGCAAGCAATTGCCGACAGATCGATTCAAACTGCTTCTTCTTCATGGGATTCGATGACTGGCGCCGCGATAGTCTTCCGAGGCGAGACACCGCCGGCGCTCGATTGCATCATGATCACGTCGCGACCGCCGGTCACGACAAACGCTATTAATCAAATCCGCTTTGTCGTTCCCGACTATCACCTCGAAAGGCTGCCCACAAAAACGCTCCAAAATCGTCAGCCACAACTTTGCAGTGCGGAGGATCGCCGAACCACCATTCAACGACAGGGTTCTCACCCTCAGAGTTTACTTGCGAGACGTCAATCGCGTAGTTGCCGCCGTCGCCAGTCGCTCCGATGACGATCAATGAGTCCGGCAAACCTGACGACCGGCGCTCGTCGAGGGTCAACCAGATTCCGTTCGGTACGGTGGAGTGTTCGAAGTTGTCATCCAGCAAACCGTAGAATTCGTCACCCCAAATGCTCCCGCAACCCAGGCGAGACAAGAATTTCCGGTATGTCGGCGGGAAGGACTGGCCCAATGCCGCCTCAGCACGGCAAATCAGGTTTTCCGTTGCTGGCCCATGAAAATACCCATCCTTCGCTTTCTCGATTAACGCGAGTGCGCAATCCAGGTCGTGCATGCTCACTGTTCACCTCCGTTGAAATCCAACGCGCGCTGCCTCCAGTACTCCTCGCCAACGCCCTTGAAAGTCTTTCGGTCAATGTTCTTGATCGCGCTCGGGTATTTTCCACGCGGACTGCAGCGATGTCTCGACGCGCCGGATGTTTTCGAAATGTTCTTCATTCGCCGGATCTGGTAAGTCGTCTTGGACGACAATTATCGTGCCCGAGCCGACAGGCTCGGCCGATGCGGGTGGCGCCATGCTTGGAAGGGTAGGAAGCCAATCGCGGCTGAGGTAGACCATCCAGTCGATGAAGGGCGAGCGCGTAGTACCAAACCCACGACTGTCCTTCGCAGCCTCCGACATGACCCCAGCCCAATCGGGCTCCCACGCAGTCGCCACGGCCACTAGGACATCCTTCATGCGGCTGGCGCGGTTCAACCCGCCGCGTTTCTCGGCGAAATTGAGGTTAATGCAATTGCTGCAAAACTTACTGTATCCTCCACACGCCACTCTCAAGCCCACCGTATGGCTGTCGTCACGACCATTCCACAGGTAGGTGCTGAACCCGAGTTCCTTGATCACTTTTTTCCCGATGTCCGTGCGATTGCGACCGCGCGCGAGTAAGTCTAGCACGACCTCGCGATTGGAAATATCCACCTTTTTCTGCAGTGCCTGCTTGCGAGAATATCCAGTCTCATACCAATGCGCCAATAGCTCATCACAGTCAGTCAGCGCATTGAAGAAACCCGAAAGACGAGTGGCACACCGGCTAATCGGTTCTTTTCGCGATGGCCAATACGCTCCGAGGAATAATCTGGTCATGAGGGTGGCTCACTATTGTGCAATGGTATGAACGACGCTGATTCCAAAAATCTCCTCTTCTTTTAAGAGTTTCCGAATTGCACCAGCCGCTTCTGGATCTGCGACGTGCCAAACTATCGGCACGCCATGGGCGGCCACGCTCTGGCGTCTTGCCTGTTCAAGGATTTCCGGCACCTTCGTAAACCAGTCTCGAAACTTATCGTCCTTGACAAACTTGACGTAACCCGGGCCTTTCGCCTCGAGCAATATTCGATCCTTGAATCCGTCGAACTTGACGCCATTGACCACATACACCTCCTCACGCCCGGATATCTGAGTTTGATACGCGCGGCGCGCGGAGACATGCTTTCAACTTCCTTCGCCCATACGCCTGGTCCTTTGGCACGAGCGGCCGCCTTGGCGGCCGGTTTCGCTTTTGATGGAGTCTTCGCCTTAACAGCCGTCTCGATTATAGCCTTGGCTTCCTGCTCCGTCCTGGCGTGGGCGGCGTGGCCCATTACGATTTTGCGTTCCTCGGAGCTCAACTGCTTGAGCTTTTCTAATAGCTGCTTGGGAAGGCGAATGCTCTTGTTGCCGAGCTTGAGGACGACAGCGACGATGGGCAGGTGCCCGAGCAAGGGCAGGACGGACAACAGTTGGCTCCAGTGCGGCCCGTTCTCCGCCAGGTCGTTGATCGTTAAGACCAGGTCGCCGCCGGGCGTGAACGACGTGAGCAAATCGATCACCCGCTCGGCAATGAACCCAACCTCCCCGGCGGCCTGACGAAACGCGCGCTGTTGCTCCTCGGCAAACCTCGTTGCGGCATCGGCGCCTGGCGGGCATCGTCGGGGTCGGTCTGCGAGTTTTTCGCGTCCATGGTCTTAGCGAATCCTTTCTTGTCGATGTCCGGCAACGGCCGAACAAACGGCAGCAACTGGCGCGTTGCGCGACGTCATTCTTTATCACTGAGCAAACCTACCGATTTGCGCGGCCGGTTTCTACTGGCCCAAAATTGCCACTTGACAAGCTCGACGCGCCGACGCGCGCAACGTGCCTGGTGCGCAATCCATCGCATTACATGAAATGAGGGTTCAAACAGCAGTTGGCGGCGGCCGAGCGGCGCCTGGACGAGATCGCGCGCGTGCTCTCTGCCCTTGGCGGCACGCTCGACGCGGCGACGCCGGGCGAGATTATCGACGTCGACGCGGAGGTCATCGCCATCGAAGAGTCGATTTGGCAATACAACGCCACGATCAATAGCGCTCGGGCCGCATGGCTGCGCGCCGATCTTTCCGCCGACGCGAACCGTCGCCTGCTCGCGTTGCGCACGCCGCACCGCTGGGGCCTTCCAGAATTCACCGACGAGTTGCAAGCCCAGCAGGCGCTGCATCAGCAGGCCCTCGTCGACGAGCGCCTGCGCCGCCGCAACCAATCGGCCCAGCGCGTCGACGTCGCAATGACCGTAGCGCAAGTCGCGGAAACGTCCGGCGGCATCGCCCTGGGCGGCGGCGCAACGATGACCATCACCAAACAAACCGCCCGCTGGATCGTCGTCAAGAACCTGGTCGAAATCGCCACTCCGCAAACGCTGCACGGCGTCGACCTCGCCGCCGCCGCGATCGCCTACATTCTCCGCCACCGTCCAGGCCGCCGAGACCCCGTGGCCGTCTTCCCCAGCCTGGCATCGCAGATGCGCCAGCCGGCGAAGCCCGCGAGCACGCCAACTCGTCCGGTGATCGCAAAGCAACCCACTGCCGAAAAATTGCAACAGCGGCCATGGTCGCCGCCCACCTCACCCGCGGTGCCGGGCAAGCGACCCAACCTGGCCCGAGCTATCGACGAGCAGCGAGCAACCAAGCCGTCACTAGCAACGGAGCGTCCGGCTGGCGGTGGTCCAGTACCCCGGCCAACCCAACGAAGCATTCGGGAAGCCTTCTATAACCAAAAGCTGGCCGAAGCGCAAAATCACCTTGACGAAATCGAGCGAATTCTTGCAGCGCTGGGCGAAAAGCTCGATGCGGCGAAGATCGACCAAGATGTCGACGTCGATACGGAAGCCGTGCGAATCGAAGAGCTGATCTGACTATACAACGATGCGTTGGAGAGCGCCCGCGATGAGTGGTTGCGCACGGACCTATCGGGTGACGCGAATACGCGAGTGCTAACAATGCTCTCGCCAACAGTTTTCGGGCTGCCGAGATTCACGGACGAACAGCAAGCCGCACGCGCGCACAAGCAAGACATTCTGATTGGTGAGCGCTTGCGTCGACGAAATCGCATCCTGGACCGCGTCATTATTGGTATGCAAGTCGCAGAGTACGCCGGAGACGCCGCGGGAGTGGTCCTGGGCGGTGGCGTCGTGTTGACCGCGTTGAAAAAGGGAGGCAAATGGGTCGCGGTCAAGACGATTGCCGGCCTTGCCGCGGCGATCATAGTCGAACAAGGCGCTGAAGAGGGGCTTCGCGCTGTCGGCGCCAGCGAACAAACGATTCGCGGTGCGCGTCTGGCGGCAGCCGTGGTAACGCTTATAATCCTTCACCGCAGCGGCCGTCTTGCCGCTCTTGGTCCAAAGCCGGCAAGGCCGCCGGTAAAGGCCCGTCCCCACGGGGAGTTAGTGGGGACATTAGAAGAAGGCTATCAAGCAAATCACTTGAACCAGAATGCCGCATTCAAGGATGTGATCCCGGAACGACGAGGAGTGGCAATCGCGATGCGCGGCGACGCGATCACTGAACCTGGCACTCCACATTACGAGTTCCATGCGTCAATGGAAAGTTTTTGGAACCAGTATCGCCCCGGCGGAAGTCTCTACGGAAGGACCCCCACGAATGCCCAATACGGCTCCGCTGTTGAGCAGGCGTTACGGGCGGCTGGTAACTCTCCGGCAGAAGTGGCCAGCCTGTCGGCCGACGCTCGTGCGAACCGAATCGAATTTGGACTTAGCGAATCAGATCCTGTGCCCCGTATTCCAGGCCGCTTAGGTCAAGCGCGCCGCCCGTAGTCTGTCAGCTTACAGGAAAACGCCATGCACCCTCGCACTATCGCCACGTTGCAACGACTCGAAAAGTCAAACTGGTTCTCAAACGTCGGAGTAAAGGACACGGAGGGATCAACCATCATATTATCATCTTGGCCGGAGGCAATCGAGCACTGCAGCTCCATTGAATGGGAAAACGTAAACCTTGAGGGGATGAATAGCTATCGGGAAAGGCTGGTCGAACGGTCACCTGAGCGATTCCGGCAATGGAACGACATCGTCGACGAAGTCCGTCCCGCGTCGGACGCGCTAGTGCAGCGAAAAATTGAAACCGTTGTCCGACAGAACAGCTTGCCCAAGGTGTTTGAGAACTGTGTGCAGTGGGACATCCTCGGCGTGTGCATGGAGGCTGAGTTTGCCGATGTGTATCCCCCGGGCTATTACGCGAGTCAAGCCTACTGGTATACCGTCGGGCATTTTCCGTGCGGCTGGAAGGGCAGCTTCCCGCAAGGGATCTTGATCGTGTACTGAACGAAAGGCCCCCGCAGAGGATTGCAGCGTTGCAAACTGCGCATCTTTACGCCGGCCGAACGCGCCGAGTTGATGCCGTCCCGCCGCTGCCATAATCGCCTACGTCCTCCGCCAGCCGGGGACGCCCGCGAGCACGGTGGCGGCCGCTGCTTTGAAATCCCAACCCAATCCCCCGGCGCCGGACCCTCCGGCAAAGCCCCGAAAGCCACCGTCGCCACCGGCAAACTGGCCCAAGCTTTCGCCCGAGGAGATTGAACGCATCGAACGAGCGGCAGGGCGCAGCTGGTCAAATCCGTTGGTTCCGTCTGGCGAAACCGATTGGATTTGGCTCAGCAAACTCGAGCGGGGCGGCCAGGCCGGGCTACTCTCGCTGCTGACTTTCTATCACGAATTGGCCGAGATGGGCCGCATCGCCAAGGACGTAAGCGGGTCGGAATCGGCAAGCGTGGAGCCGCTGCTTGCGCAGGAGGCCAAGGTCCAGCAAGCCTACGACCAGTACATCAAGAGCTTGATCGATCTTGAGATCACTTGGAAAGCGTACCTCCAGCGCGTGAACCTGTTGATCGGGGTTCACGTCATCGGGCTCAAGCAAAAGATCGACCGCGGACTGCCGACACGCGTCGATGGCTTTCATTCGAGCTTGGACGGTCAACTCAAAGTCGAGTTGCGCACAAGCACCGAGGCGCTGCGCGTGGCGCAAGGGCGCGTGGAACGCGGCTACACCACGCTGGTGTGGGTCGACCGGGCAGTCATCGCCGCGCAGTTCGCCCTGCCGCTGGTGGCCGGAGCCAAAGTCGCGTTCCAGGAAGCCGCCAAACGCGGCTTGAGCCAAATGGCCGCGCTCAAGGTTGCCATTGTCTACGTGCTTCCGCGAGCCGCGGCATCGGCCGCCACAGGCGTTGCAGTCGGCGAAATACTTCCACGAGTCTTGCAGGGCATGGGCGTCGACGAGGCCGACGCCCGCGCGGGAATTACGATCTTTCTATCTCTAATTGCGCTGCGCAATGCGGCGATGGGCACCGCAACAAAACGGGGGCAAGGTCAACCGCCTGCACAAAGGCAAACGGAGACGCCATCGTTTCGGTTGCCCGTCTCGATGCGAAAGTTTTGGGTGAAATCGGTTATATTCAAAGGCGTTAAGGTTTATCAGCGCGACGACTTGATTGATCCAGGAAGACTCGATCCAAAAGGGCGGACCACTTTGCAGCGAATGAAGCGCGGCCTTGCTGCAATTGGTCCAGATGGCAAGCCGATGCAGTTGCATCATATGCTTCAAACGAGGGACGGCCCATTGGCTGAGGTGACGGGCAGCTTTCATCTGGATAACCGCGCGATCGTTCACATCAATCCACCGAGTATTCCGTCCGGGATCAACCGGAGTGAAGCTGATAGCTTTCGCGCCGAGTATTGGGAACGTCGCGCGGCTAACTTTGAGGATCATTAATAATGAGCATGAAAGACCTCGAGCAATCGCTCGATAAGTTGGTAGCGTCGACGGACGCAGATTTTGACGGTCCAAAGCCCGAGCGGCTAATTCGCCTTGCGGAAGACGCACTTGGGCTGACGTTTCCGCCCACCTATCGAATGTTTCTCAGTCGGCTGGGAAGTGGCGATCTATTTGGCTACGAGTTTTACGGAGTGATCAATGAAGATTTCGAGCATTCTGGGATTCCTGATGCAATCTGGCTTACGCTTGATGAGCGCCGAACGGCTGATTTGAATCCATCGTTCATACTCATTAGCGATACCGGCTATGGTGGCTATTACGCCATCGACACTTCGCAAACAACGCCCGGTGGAGACAATCCGGTAGTGGAATGGCACCACTTTGATCCGCCGGAAGTTCGACGGTTCGTAGCGGAGGATTTTGGGGCCTTCGTGTGGGAACGTATCCAACGAGTCGCCAAGGAATGACGTTGGATCGCAGCCTCGTCGTCATAGTTCATGGTGCGTCGCGACGCGCGTCACGGGAGTAGCGATCTTGCAAAGCGAGATCTCGGACGATTCATATCAATCCGACGAATATTTCGTCTGCAATTGACCGCGCGGCATTCAAAGGCTTTCGCGAGGAGTACTGGAAGCAGCGCGCCTTGGACTTCGATGGAGGTGAACCATGAGCATGAGCGACCTGGATTGCGCACTCGAGTTAATCGAGAATGCGAAGGAAGGATATTTTCACGGGCCAGCGACGGAAGACTTGATTCTCCGCGCGGAGCAGGCATTGGGTCTGTCTTTTCCGCCAACCTACAAGAAGTTCTTGTCTCGTTTGGGTTGTGGGAGCATTTGGGGGGACGAGTTTTATGGTTTATTTGATGAAGACTTCGAACACTCAACTGTGCCTAATGCCATTTGGGTGACACTCAAATATCGAAGTTCCATCGACCTCCCGCGGTCGCTGATCGTCGTGGGCAATACCGGAGACGGGGGTGACTACGTTATTGACGTTGGCGAAAAGAATTCCCACGGAGAGAGCCCTGTGCTTGAGTGGTGGTTTGGATATCCGCCGGCACAGAAAGTCGTCGCAGCGGATTTCGGAGCCTTTTTGTGGGAGGCCGTTCGACGTGGTAGTCGAGAACGACAAAAAGGACTTGACTGATAGCGACTGCTGTGACTAGCGGTCGGGATGCAATCGTGCGCTCATGAAGAAATCGGCTACCAGACGTGACACCGCTCGAAAGAATCTCACAGCGAGTAAACCGGCAGGGCGACGTAAACGACCCGGAGACTCCGCGGCCGCTGCTCACGTTGGCGGTGTTTTTTGAGGGGAACGCAGTCGTGGGCAGCATTGGTTGCAATCTTATTCCCACGCCCACGCCGGCAGAGTTCTATTCGTTACTCTCGCGCATCGCGGAACGGGGGGATGTGGGCGACGTGCGCGTTGAGGTGACGATGTTCGACGATCCCGATTGGCCGTTCAGCGACACGCTGTGGATCGTGACCAGCGCCAGTGCCGAGGAAGTGGCCGCGTGGTTCGAGGAGTCCGTGCGACCGGATGCGTGTTTGGTCGGCTGGCCGGAGGGAGTCGCGATGGAACCTTGTCAGGTGCCCGTCGGGATGCAGCCGGTCGGTTGCTGGTGGGATTGAGAAGTGTCGGAGCGTTACAGCGACACAGTGCGTAAGTTGTTGATTGACGGGAGGTTTTCGAAATGACGCTTTTGAAGGACGATGCGATCTTATCCCTGCTTGATCGGCTGCAATTGACCGAGCGCGGCTGGGAGGTCGTTGATCATTGGGAAGCCGACCGGTGCGCAATTGGCATTCGCTCGCTCCGCGTACCCGGGCACTTGGTGTACATATCGGTGTTTGATAAGCCCGGCGAGCTCTATTACTTTGAGGCAGAGGCAGAAGACAGCGAAGCAGAATTAGGTTATGAGGTTGTCGAAGATGGACAGAGCGTTACTTACGATGCGTTGCTCGCGGCGCTCGAACGTCACTTGGCGTCCGACCGGGCGCCCTGATATGCAGCCGGTTCACATTTGAATGGCAGGGTCAAGTGAGATGCCAAGACATGACGCCGCACGAAAGAATTTCGCAGCGAGTGAACCGGCAAGGCGACGTCACCAACCCGGCTCCATGCCCTCCGCCGGAAATGCGTTGCCAACCATTCCCTCCTCAATACGTCCCCTCGCGCACCGCCCGCTGTGCCTCTTGCGCAAGCGCTGCTACTTGCCGGTTGAATTGGGCGAAGCGTTCGTCCTTCGTGAATCCTTGCACGTAGCGGTAGTAGATCTGCTGGATGATCACGGCAACCTTGAACAACCCGAAGGCGTAGTAGAACAAGACGTTCGACGTGTCGAAGCCGGATTGCCGGCCGTAGTAGTCGACCAGCTCGCGGCGGGTCAGGCTGCCGGGCAGTTGCGTGGGACCGAAGGCGTGGGTTTGCAGATGCGGCGGGTCGCCGGCTTCGACCCAATAGGCCAAGACCGTGCCAAAATCCATCATGGGGTCGCCCAGCGTGCACATCTCCCAATCGAGCACGGCCACGATGTGCGTCAGGTCGGCCGGGTCGAGCATGATGTTGTCGAACTTGTAGTCGTTGTGCACCAGCGACGCGGCGCTCTGCTCGGGCATGTGCTCGGGAAACCAACTCATCAGCGATTCCATTGCCGGCACGTCTTCGGTGCGGCAGGCGACGTAGCGCTTGTTCCAACCCTCGATCTGCCGCTGGACATAGCCGATCGGTTTTCCCAAGTCCCCCAGCCCGGCGGCTTCGTAGTCGATCTTGTGGAACTGCACCAGATTGTCGATGAAGGCCCGATTGAGCCGCGTCACCGTGGCCGGATCCATTTTGAAATCCGCGGGCAGCTTGCGGCGCAGGATCACGCCGTGCCGCCGCTCCATGCAATAGAACGGCGCCCCGAGCACGGCTTCGTCCTCGCAATAGATCACCGGCCGCGGCGCCGGCGCGTACACCGCGTGCAACTTCGAGAGCACGCGGAACTCGCGTCCCATGTCGTGCGCGCTTTTCACCCGATTACCGAACGGCGGCCGCCGCAGCACCAGCTCAGTGTCGCCCAGCCGAATCAAATACGTCAGGTTCGAGGCCCCGCCGGGAAACTGCTCGATCTCGATCGGCCCGCGCACGCCCGGCAGCTTGCCGAGCAGGTAGGCCTCGAGCGCCGCCGCGTTCAGCTCCTCGCCCGGGCGAATCGTCTTCGTGGTGTCGCTCATAAAGGATGAAGGCGGAAAGATGAAGGATGAAAACGAGAAAATGATCTCGCTTCCTTGGTGTACTTGGTGTCCTGATAAGCTTTCGTTTTAACGGTCAATTCGGTGCGCGGACCAAATCAAACGTCCACTGCCGCGTAGAGTGTCTGCCCTCTGCGCTCGGCACACGCCTCCTGCGGTTTTTCATCCTTCATCCTTCCGCCTTCATCCTTCTACCGAAACGTCCACAGGGCCGGGTCTTCCAAGTGGGGCAGCGCGTTAAAACCGTCGAGCGTGAGCCGCTCGCCGCTGAAGACGAACTCGGTGATCGAACAATTGCGCACCCGCCATCCCAAATCGAGCGCCGTGCGATCGTCGCAGCCCAGCGAAACCTTCAAACAGCCGGTCACGGCGCCGACTGAGGTGAACGCCGCCACATTTCGTCCCCGCTGGTTTCCGGCGGTGATTGTTTTCAGGCCCCAGCGCACGCGGTCTTGAAACGCCCGCCAGGTTTCGATGCCCGGGGCCGAGATTTTCTCCTGCGTCCACAACATCACGACCTGCTCGAACATAAGTTGAAACGTGCGGTGCCGGTCGCGCGGCGCCTCGGCCGCCAGATAAGCATCGTGCAGCCTTCCGATCGCGGGAAACTCCTGGGAGATTTTCGAAATTCCGACTTTGATCAATCGATCGGCCTGGTGCTCGTCGAGTTCCTGCATGAACTGCGGCTCGGGCCACGGCAGCCCCGCCTTGGCAAACGCCTCGCCGGCCAGCGCGGCAGTTTCGATCTGCCGGACTCGCGGACCGGTTACCACCTGGTCGAATCGCACGCCCCGGCGGACCCAATATTGCCCCAGCAGGCGAGCCTGCTCTTCGCCCAGCGGCGAGAGCTGGTCGTAGTTGTCGGAAAAAAAAGAGGCTTGGCCATGCCGCACCAGCGCCAACATGCTCATGGTGAATATCTCTGACTCTCTCGCTTCGCCTACTTCGATGTGTTGCCGGCCGCCGCCTCGATCTCAGCTTGCAGACGACGCATGCCGCGAATCCAGCGATCACAATCGGTGACCTTGTTCTGCATGTACTTCGCCACGATCGGGTGCGGCAGGATGAGAAACTTTTCCGAGGCCAGCCCTTCGATCACGCAATCGGCCACTTGCTCGGTCGAGAGCGCCTCGGCCCGCAAAAACTCGGTGGCCGGACCCGCGTCGGGGCGCATCAACATGTTCGTGAACACCCCCTGCGGGCAGAGGCACGAAACCTTGATCGTCGGCCCATAGTTGATCGACAGCCACTCGGCCAGCGCCACCGCCGCGTGCTTGGTCACCGCGTAAGGGGCCGAACCGATGCTCGTCAACAACCCGGCGGCCGATGCGGTCTGCAACAAATAGCCTTCGCCCCGCTCAAGCATCGCCGGCAGCACCGCGCGGGCCGCATAGACGTGGGCCATCAGATTGATTTCCCAGATCTTCTGCCAGTCGTCGTCCGAAGCCTCGGGTCCGCCGCCGGTGGCGATGCCCGCGTTGGAGCAGAACAAGTCGATCGGCCCAAACTTTTTCACGCTCTCGGCGACCAGGCGCTGAACATCGGATTCTCGGCTAACGTCGACTCCGACCCCCAGCCCCCCGATTTCCTTAGCCACGACCTTCGCGCCGGCTTCGTCCAGATCGGCCACGACCACGCCCCGCGCGCCTTCAGCGGCAAAGCGGCGGCACAGCGCGGCCCCGATTCCGTTGGCCCCGCCGGTGACAACCGCGACCTTTTCTTTCAAGTGCATGGCGCGTTCCTATTCGTGCTTTCTCAATTCGAGTTTCGCAATCGCCTCGCGATGCACTTCGTCGGGCCCGTCGGCCAGGCGCAGCGTGCGGGCGTTGGCCCAGGCCTCGGCCAGCGGAAAATCACCGCACACGCCGCCGCCGCCGTGAGCCTGGATCGCGCGGTCGATCACGCGCAAGGCCATGTTCGGCGCCACGACCTTGATCATCGCGATCTCGGCCCGCGCGCTCTTGTTGCCGACGGTGTCCATCATCGCGGCCGCCTTCAGCGTCAGCAGCCGGGCTTGCTCGATTTCGATCCGCGAATTGGCGATGTCGGCCCGGATGGTTCCTTGATCGGCGATCGGCTTGCCGAACGCGACGCGTTTCTTCACGCGCTGGCACATCAGCTCCAGCGCCCGCTCGGCCAGCCCGATCAGTCGCATGCAATGATGAATGCGCCCGGGCCCGAGCCGGCCCTGCGCGATCTCGAAGCCGCGGCCTTCGCCCAACAGCAGATTCGAGGCCGGCACGCGGACGTTCTTGTAGGTCACCTCGGCGTGGCCGTGCGGAGCGTGGTCGTAGCCGAACACGGTCAGCATCCGCTCGACCTTCACGCCCGGCGTGTCCATGCGGCACCAGGATCATCGACTGCTGCTTGTGCGCTTCGGCCTTGGGGTCGGTCTTGCCCATGAAGATGGCGATCTTGCAGCGCGGGTCGCCGGCGCCGGAGCTCCACCATTTGCGGCCGTTGATCACGTAGTGATCGCCGTCGCGGGCGATGCTCGATTGGATATTCGTGGCGTCGGACGAGGCCACGTCCGGCTCGGTCATGGCGAAACACGAGCGAATCTCGCCGGCCAGCAGCGGCTTGAGCCAGCGATCTTGCTGCTCGGGCGTGCCGTACTGGGCCAGCACTTCCATGTTGCCCGTGTCGGGCGCCGAGCAGTTGAACACCTCGGGCGCCATCGGCGAGCGGCCCATGATCTCGCACAGCGGCGCGTATTCCAAGTTGGTCAAGCCCGCGCCGTGCTCGCGATCGGGCAGAAACAGGTTCCACAAGCCCGCGGCGCGCGCCTTGGGCTTCAGCTCTTCGATCACCTTGGCCGGCTGCCAGCGGTTGGCCTGCGATCTCTTCGTGCCAGCGCTGCTCGTTCGGATAGACGTGCTCGTCCATGAACGCGGCGAGTCGCTTCTGCAGATCCTTGACCTTGGTGGTATGCTCAAACTGCATAATGGCCATCACTTTCTTGAAGCAAGTCTTTTCAGTCGGGAGTAGCCAGCAACTCGTTGTCGGTATTGCTGCACACCAACCCGACGCGCAAGCGAGGGCTCTTCGTCCGTCATCCCTCGCTTGCGCTTCGGGTTAGTATGTAGGAGGCACCGTCGCGCGCACCGTCGCGCGATCCTTGCAAACCATCGGCAAGCGGAGTACAGTCTACCGATCGGACGGTAGGCTCGCCAAGGATCCGCCGGAAATTCACTAGGAAAGTGCCATGAAGACCGATTCCCGCGAGCAGCTGTTGGCCGACGTCGACGCCTACTGCCGCGAGCTGCGGCCCATCGAAGAGCTGTGCTACGTCGAGCATCGCTACAACGACCAGACCGTCGAGCTGGCCAAGAAATACAACCTGCTGGGCATGCCCGTGCCGGTCGAGTACGGCGGCCGCGGAGCCGACGCCGTCAGCCTATGCCCGGGCCCTGGCTCGCATCGGCCGCGAGGGCACCGGCGTGCGCACCTTCTTCTCCGGCCAGACGTCGATCGGCCAATACCCGATCATGCGTTACGGCAACGCCGAGCAGCACAAGCGATACCTGCCCGCGTCGTGCCGGGGCGAAAAGATCCTGGCCTTCGGCCTGACCGAGCCCGACGCCGGCTCGAACCCGCTGGAGATGACCACCACCTATCGCCGCGCGGGCGACAAGTTTCTGCTCAACGGCGTCAAGTATCTGATCTCCAACGGCGGCATCGCCGACGCGGTGGTCTGCTTCGCCTATCCCGAGGACCGCACGGGCGCCGAGCGGCGCATGAGCGCGTTCATCGTCGACACCGAGGGCGCGACGTTCGAGGCCGAAGACCTGCACGCCAAGCTCGGCATGTTCACCGCCAACACCGGCATGTTTCAAATGACCGACCATCCGGTGCCGGCGGAAAACCTGCTGGGCGAGGAGGGCGACGGCTTTCGCATCGCGATGGGCACGCTTGTCTCGGGCCGGTTGAGCGTGGCCGCCGGGCTGCCTGGGCGTGATCGAAGACTGCCTGGCCGAAGTCGCTCGACTACGCCGCACGCGCGTGCAGCACGGCAAGCTGATCGGCAAGCACCAGCTCGTGCAAGAACACATCGCCGAGATCGAAATGGACCGCGCCGGCAGCGAAGCGCTGGTCGAACGGGCCGCCGCCGCCAAAGCCGCCAGCGACGCGGCACTGGGCGACGCGAAGCTTTATGCTCAGGCCGACTTCTGCGTGGCCGAAGCCAAGTTCTTCGCCTCGAACGCCGCCTGGGACGCCGCCGATCGGGCCGTGCAAGTCTACGGCGGCCGCGGCTGGTGCGAGCTCTATCGCGTCGGCCGCCACCTGCAAGACGTCCGCGTCTGCCGCATCTACGAAGGCACCGACGAGATCATGAAGCTCAAGATCGCCTCGGCCCTGCTGGGCAAAGAGTTCGCCGCCTTCGGATAAGCCGGAACGCGCGGAGTCTCATACTAGCCCGAAGCGCAAGTTTGGAAGTTGCGCGTCGGGTTCGTAGCAGACTGAAAGAGGCGCTGCTGGCGCGGAGGTGACAAAAGCTAGAGCCCTCGTCTTCGTTGTGCCGTCGTGTCGTTGTGGTTTTATGGTCGGTTTTAAATGACCACGACGACACGACGACACAACGAAAAAACTACGCCTCTAGAAGGGCATCGTCGTTGGCTCCAACGAGACACGCATTTCGCTTGTTTCGCGGGCTATTCTTGCGATCCGACGTCAGCTGCTAGCAAAAGCGCGCAACTTCAAAAAGCGCAAGCGAGGGTCTTTTTTTGCTCCCCTCGCGTGCCAACATTATTCGAATGCCTGCAACGAGCGGCTAGAATTGGGTGGCCCAGACAAGTTGTTGTCTGGGTCCCGAAGGGACAAGAGGGTCTGGCGAGGTGCGCGGCCCGCCTCAAACGCCTCACATTGCTTCGCAACACCGACAACAAGTTGTCGGTGCCACCCCAGAACGCGACTGCTTGCACCCGAATAATGTTGTTGCGCTTCGGGCTAATATAAGACTCGCACCGTTTGCCGCCTCACTCTCCCAACTGCTTGTGCACTTCATTCCAGGCATGCCGGATCACCTGGTCGGCGGCGGCTTTGATCAACCCGGGGCTGACGGCCGAGATCAGGCCTTTAAGCTGTTCGATCCTCGCCGTCCAGTCCAGGCACGAGCCCGCGCCGTCGGGCGAAATGTTGAGCGTCGATACCACGGTCATTGAAACGCCGATGCCCTGCGCGGTCACGACCATCGTGGCCCGCTCGGGCGGCTGCGTCTCGCCCAAGTCGATCGAGAGCTTCATCGTGCCGCGCAGAAACGAAAAGCCTGGCGCACCACGCACTTCATCGTGCCCGCGTCCACCTTTTCCGCCGACACCAGGTCCGGAATCGTGGCGGCCATGGCGTCCAAATCGGTCACGAGCGCAAAGAGCTTCTCGGGCGATGCCCTGAATCGTTCCTGCCCGCCAAATTCAGTGACTTGTGGTGGCACGTCGAAAGTTCCTCGGCTGAAAACTTTGCGTCGTTCGGGTGGCAACGACGACTTGTTGAGGCTGTTCGGGAATTCGGGCCCGGAAAACACCGGACGCCGTTATTCCCCATACTAACCCGACGCGCAAGCGAGGGACGCTGGACGAAGAACCCTCGCTGGCGCGTCGGGTTAGTGTGCGGTAATTTCCGGACAGCCTCAACTCGTTGTCTGGGCCACCCAATCTTAACCGTTCGCTGTTTGCTTTTGTTCCATCTTGGAAAGCGGAAATTGTAGAGTCCGACCACAGCGTCTGCCAGCACTCCACTGACAGCTTTCCGAGTCGCCGCAACTGCCAACGCGCCGCGGGAAACCGATCCCGACGGCCCCAAATACGGTCATCTTTTCCCACCGGAATAACCGATAGCATCGATAGATTCGTCAAACTCGCTACGGCGGTGGAAGAGGGGGAGCGGCATGAATCGGCCGATTCGACTGATCGTCGCGGGCTGGCTTTTGGCCGGAATGGTCGGCTGTTGCAGTTCGCCGTATCGCCGCTGGCAGGACGGCTGGGGCTGGAACGATCCGCGGCCCGACTGTTTCTCGCGCTACCCCGGCCCGCCGCGAACGACTCCCCCCGGACCCAGCTCGCCGTCGTTGAGTCCGCTTCCGCCGGGCGTCACCTCGCGATAGTGCCTATGCGGGTGCCACTGGCGTCTCGCCAGTGAACGCGCGAGATTGACGAAGCACTGGCAAGATGCCAGTCGGCCCCCGGAACCGCTTTTCTACGCCGCCGCGAATCGGCCTTCATCGTGCTTCACCAGGCCATCATCCACCGCCTTTTCCAGGTGCGCGTTGACCTCCGCGGTGCCCAACACCAGGTGGTAGCCCGGCAGCTTGGGCCACAGCAATCGGGCAATTTCGTACACCGTCTTGGGATCGCCCGCGCGGACGATTTCCAGAATCGCCGCCTCGCGCTGGCCGTGATGCGCCTTGAGCTCGGCAGCCCGCTCGGCCAGGTTCGAAAACTGCGAACCGTGGCCCGGCAACACGATCAGGTCGTCCGCCTGCAACTGCGCCACCCGATCGAGCGAATCCAAAAACCGCCGCATCATGCCGTGCCGCCGCAGCTCGCCGGCGCCGATGTTGGGCGAAATCGTCGGCAGCACGTGGTCGCCGCTGAACAAATAGCGGCCGAACCGCAGACAGATGCTCCCCTGCGTGTGCCCCGGCGTGTGGATAACTTCCAGATCCTGCCCGCTCACCGAAAGCGTCTGGCCGTCGCGAAGCTGTTCGGCTGGCGTCTCTCGTGCGAAGCGTTTGCCATGGCCCAAGAACTTCGTCAAGGCTTCAATATCGGCTTCGGGCGTGTGAAAGTCTCGCAGCCGCCGAGTGACCAGCGGTACGAATTCGGCATGGCGCGCGTCGAGATTCGCCACGCCGTCCCAATCGTCCTCGTGCACGAAAACCGGCGCGCCGCTCCGCTCGTGAATTTCGCGTGCCAGGCCGATGTGGTCGGCGTGTTTGTGCGTCAGCACCACCTGTCCGATGCCTTCGATTCGTCAGCCCACGCGCGGCCAGCCCCGCTTCCATCGCCGTCAGCGCTTCCGGCGTGCCGATGCCGGTGTCGATCACGGTCAGCGGATCGCCGGCGATGACGTACAGATTGATCGCGCCCTCGAACATCGGGTTGGGTATCCCGATGTGAAACACAGAGACCTCGGTGCTGGCTTTCACGTTTTTATCGTCCCTTGAAGGCGGGGGCCCGTTTTTCGAGGAAGTGGGCCACGCCCTCCTTGAAGTCCTCGCTGGCGAAACTCTTGAGCATTTCCTCGTTGGCCACGTCGATCGCGTCGGCCAACGTCTGAAACAGGCCGTTGTAGACCTGTTCCTTGATCACCCGCAGCGAACGGGGCGACGCGGCGTGGACCAACTCCAGGGCGTACTTGCGAACTTCGGCGGCGAATTGCTCCTGCGGAATCACGCGGCTCACCAGTCCCATCCGCAGCGCCTCGGCCGCGTCGATCAAGCGGGCGGAGAACAACAAATCGAGCGCGTTGGCAATGCCCACCAGGCGCGGCAGCATCCAACTGATGCCGTGCTCGGCGATCAATCCCCGCCGGGCAAAAGCCGTGCTGAACTTGGCCGCATCCGACGCGAAGCGCATGTCGCAATACAACGCGATCACCAACCCCAATCCGGCCGCCGCGCCGTTGATGGCGCCGATGATCGGCTTGTCGATGGCCGGCAGATAGGAATAAGTCTTTTGAAAATCCGCCCGAGCTCCCTCGCGGCGCGGGCCGGCGAATCGCTCGCTCAACGTCGCGCGAATCTGCTCGCTGCTGCTGTTCCCGTGGGCCAGGCCGTCGAGGTTGGCCATGTCGGCCCCGGCAGAAATCCCCGGCCGGCGCCGGTCAGAATGATCACGCGCACCTGGTCGTCGTGCTCGGCCACGAGCAGGGCCTGCTCGACCTCTTTCTCCATTTTCATGGTCCAGGCGTTGAGCTTCGCCGGCCGGTTGAGCGTGACCGTGGCGACGTGGTCGGAAACTTCATAGAGGATTTCTTCGTAAGCCATCGCGATTGCTCCTTCAAGGTTGATGCGGCATTTTCCGGGGGGATTTGAATCTTCCGCAGGCGGATCGGCGGCGCAGTGCGTGGGTGCCACTGCTGGCTTGCCCAGCAGTGCTTTTGGGACGATTTGTTCGGTGCTGCTGGACAAGCCAGCATTGGCATACGAGTCTTCACAGGCGGCTAGTGCGTCGTCGCGGTGCGGGCCCGCTCGTGCTCCTCGATCAGTTCGCGTTTCAAAATCTTGGCCGAGGGGCCCTTGGGCAGCGGGTCTTTGCGGATCTCGACAATCCGCGGATATTTGAAAGCCGCGATCCGCTCCTTGCAGTACGATTGGATTTCGTCCTCCGTCGCGTGGCAGCCGGGCTTGAGATACACCACCGCCTTCACCTCCTCGCCCAGCTCTTCGTGCTTCACGCCCACCACGGCCGCTTCGGCCACGGCCGGATGCTCGTACAGCAGCTCTTCGATTTCGCGCGGATAGATATTGAACCCGCCGCGCAGGATCATATCCTTCACGCGGCCGACGATGTACAGGTAGCCCTCGTCGTCGAGCTTGCCGATGTCGCCCGAGTGGAACCAGCCGTCCTTCAAGATCTGCGCCGTCGCTTCGGGCTGCTTGTAGTAGCCCTTCATCACGTTGACCCCGCGGATCAGCACTTCGCCCTCCTTGCCGATCGGAAGCGTGTTGCCCTCGTCGTCGACGATCTTGATCTGGCAGCCCCAGATGGCCTTGCCGCACGAACCAAACTTCGGTTTGACCGGGCCCTGGCTCCAGGTGGCCGTCGGCGAAGTCTCGGTCAGGCCGTAGCCCTCCTGAATGGGCGAGCCGTAGTGCCGCTTCCAGGTGTCGAGCGTTTCCAGCGGAATCGGCGCGCCGCCGCTGCCGCACATCCGCAGCGAACTGAGATCGTACTTCGCCCGATCCGGATGATTGAGCATCGTCAGGTACATCGTCGGCACCGCGGCGAAATGCGTCACCTTGTCGCGCTCGATCTTTTCCAGGGCCTTGCCGGCGTCGAAACGCACCATCAGCGACATCGTGCTCCCCAAGGCCAGCACCGTGTTCTGCACGCAGCTCTGACCGAACGAGTGGAACAACGGCAGCACCGCCATTCGCACTTCGTCCGGCTGCCGCGGCTCGCCCGTCAACTCAGGCAGCACGCGGCACTGGTAGAACAAATTGAAATGCGACAGCTCGGCACCCTTGGGCTTGCCGGTGGTGCCGCTGGTGTAGCCGATCACCGCGGTGTCTTCCGGCGTCGTGGCCACGATCTCGAATTGCGGCGAAGCCGATTCGAGCAGCTCGTCGAAGCGGTGCACGCCACGATCGGCCACCGCCGGCGCCGGTTTCGTAAAGTCGACCAGAATCAGATGCTTGCACGTTTCGACATTGCGATAGGCATCCAGCGCTTCGTCCAGAAATTCGGTACAGGCGATCAATCCGATCGCTTCGCTGTCTTCCAGCAAGAATTCGATTTCGCGAGCCTTATACAGCACGTTGATCGGCACCACGACCCCGCCGGGCTTAAGTACGCCGAAGTACGCGATCGTAAACTCGGGAATGTTCGGTAGCATCAGAACGACCTTCTGGCCGCGCTGCAATCCGAGTCGCACCAGCGCGTTGGCCAGCCGACTGGTCAGCGCGTCGAGCTCGCCGTAGGTCAACGTGCGGTTGTCGGAAAGGATGGCCGGGCGATCGGCAAAGCGCTGCGCGCTTTCGGTCAACACGATGGCCAGATTCAACATCGCGGTCGTCTCCTGGTGCTACCCTCGCCATGTCACGCGCAACCGGACCTCTCGGGCCGGACCTCGCCGGACCTCTCGGGCCGCAGGATATAGATTACCCACAGCCAGGCCCCAAGGTCTCGCGGCACCACAAGAAAGCGGCACTCCGACCTGCGTGCCCGAGGGGGCCGCGGGAAAAAAATGCCTCCGCCCTGGGCCGGTCCCTTTTCAGTCCGCGTGTGACGGTGTACATTCTACCGAACGGACGGTAGGCGCCAATTGGGTCGCCGGGTTTTTGCCCGCCGCGACCCCCTGGAGCTTGAATTTGCCGTCGCGGCCAGCGCCCACGCCTGGCCTCGGGCGGATCGCTCACGGATGGGACGCTCATGGATGGGGCATGAGTTGGGCGGGCAATTCCTATCCCTCGCGTCCGTCACCGCCCGCGCGGGCGCGACGTGAGCTGTTTTTGAATTGGGAGAATCGTGCGATGAGAGAAGCCGTTGTGGTTGCCAGTTCGCGGACGCCGCTGGCCAAGAGTTTTCGAGGTTCGTTCAACCTTACCCGGCCCGACGATCTGGCGGCCCATTGCATTACGGACGTCCTGAAAAAGTTGCCGCAGCTCGATCCCGCCGAGATCGAAGACGTTTACTTGGGCTGTGCCAATCCCGAAGGCACGCAAGGCATGAACGTGGCCCGCGTCGCCGCCATCCGCGCCGGTCTGCCGGTGACCGTGGCCGGCGCGACGGTCAATCGCTTCTGCTCGTCGGGCTTGCAGGCCATCGCGCTGGCGGCGCATTAGATCATCAACGAAGGGGTCGACGTGGCCATCGGCGGCGGCGTCGAGAGCATCACCGCCATCGCCGGCCGTCGCGGCGGAACCGAACCCGTGGGTCAAGGAGCACAAGCCGGGCATCTACATGGTCATGGGCGACACGGCCGAAGTCGTCGCCAAGCGCTACAAGATCAGCCGCCAGGCGCAGGACGAATATTCGCTGGCCAGCCAGCAGCGCACCGCCCGGGCTCAGGCCGAAGGCTTGCTTCGACGAAGAACTCGCGCCGATGAAGGTCACGCGCGGCATCCTCGACAAGAAGACCGGCGAGGTCGTCGGCAAGGAAGAGCACACCATCACCAAGGACGAGTGCAACCGGCCCGACACCACGCTCGAAGGCCTGCTCGCGCTCAAGCCCTACTTCGATCCCGACAGCGGCCAGGGTTCGGTCACGGCCGGCAACGCCTCGCAAATGTCCGACGGCGCGTCGGCCACGCGTGCTCATGTCGCGCGAGCGGGCCGAAAAGCTGGGCATCAAGCCGAAGCTCATTTTCCGCGGCTTCGCGGTGGCCGGTTGCGAGCCGGACGAAATGGGCATCGGCCCGGTGTTCGCCGTGCCCAAGCTGCTGAAGCGAAACGGACTGAAGGTCGAAGACATCGACCTGTGGGAGCTGAACGAGGCCTTCGCCGTGCAAGTGATCTACTGCCGCGACCGGCTGGGCATCGACCGGCCAAGAAACTCAACGTCAACGGCGGCTCGATCGCCATCGGCCATCCGTTCGGCATGACCGGCTCGCGAATGGTCGGCACGATCGCCAACGAGATGCTGCGCCGCAAAGTCCGATACGGCGTGGTCACGATGTGCATCGGCGGCGGACAAGGGGCGGCCGGGCTGTTCGAGGCCTGCCTCTAAAAACGCGCCACAGGAGTCACGCGATGAAGGCGCTGCGTACCCCGACGAGCGATTCGCCGATTTGCCCGGCTTTCCCTTCGCGCCGCATTATGTCGAAGTCGGCGCCGGCTTGCGAATGCACTACCTCGACGAAGGGCAGGGCGATCCGATCCTCTGCCTGCACGGCGAGCCGTCGTGGTGCTACTTGTATCGCAAGATGATCCCCACGCTGGCCAAGCACGGTCGCGTGATCGCGCCCGACCTGATCGGCTTCGGCCGTTCCGACAAACCCGTGGGACGCGAGGTGTACACCTACGCGCTGCATCACGACGCGCTGGCTGTCGTTCGTCAAGCAGTTGGATCTGAAGCGCATCACGCTCGTCTGGCAGGATTGGGGCGGGCTGCTCGGTTTGCCGATCGCCACTGAAATGCCCGAGCGTTTTGCCCGGCTGGTGATCATGAACACCGGCCTGCCGATCAGCGGCAAGCCGCTTTCGCCCGCCTTCATGGCCTGGAGGGCCTATGCCACGCGCAGCGACGATTTGGAAGTCGGCGGCGTGATGCCAGAACGCGACGGTCATCGAATCTGCCGCCCGAGGTCGTGGCCGCCTACGACGCCCCCTATCCCGATCCGAGCTACAAGGGCGGAGCCATCCAGTTTCCGCTGCTGGTGCCGATTTCCGAAGACGCCGAGGCCTTGCCTTACATGCGGTCCGCCGCGGCCGATGCTGAAAACCTGGACCAAGCCGGCCCTGGTGATGTTTTCCGACAAGGACCCGGTCACCGCCGGCGGCGATCAGTTCTTCCGCGCGCTGATTCCCTCGGCCAAAGACGAGCCGGAGATCACGATCCACGAAGCCGGACATTTTTTGCAGGAAGACAAGGGCGAGGAAATCGCCGGCCACATCGTCGAGTTTCTCAAACGCCGCCCCATTCCCTGACGGAGAAGTTCCGTGCGGCCCCGCATTTCTTATACTAACCCGACGCGCAAGCGAGGGAGCACTTGAAGAAGACCCTCGCTTGCGCATCGGGTTGGTGTCCGAATCGACCGACACCGCGCCTACCGACTGAAACCACTCGATAACAAATGCACATTTTGACAAAGCCACCACGAGGATTCGACCCATGAGCGATCTGGTCACACTCGCCAAAGACGGCGACGTCGCGGTCATCACGATCAACAACCCGCCCGTCAACGCGCTGAGCCCCGGCGTGCCCGAGGGCATTATGGAATCGGTCAAGACCGCCCAGAAGGACGACTCCGTCAAAGCCATCGTGCTGATCGGCGGCGGGCGGACCTTCATCGCCGGCGCCGACATCAAGGAATTCGGCAAGATCACCTCCGGCCAGAAAGATCGCGGCGTCGGCCTGCACCCCGTGCTGGCCACGCTGGAAGATTGCCCCAAGCCGATCGTGTGCGCCATTCACGGCACCGCTTTTGGCGGCGGACTGGAAACCGCCATGGCCTGCCACTATCGCGTGGCGGTCGCCTCCGCCCTGGTCGGCCAGCCCGAGTGCAAACTGGGAATCATCCCCGGCGCCGGCGGCACGCAGCGTTTGCCGCGTCTGGCCGGCGTCGCCGTGGCCGCCGAGATGTGCGCCTTCGGCGATCCGGTTCCCGCCCCCAAGGCCCTGGCCGCGGGCATCATCGACAAGATCATCGACGGCGACCTGCTGGCCGGCGCCGTGGCCTTCGCTCGCGAGATGGCCGCGTCGGGCAAGCCGCCGCGCAAGGCCCGCGACCTGAAAGACAAAATCGCCAACGCCGCCGAAAACGAAAAGGCGCTGGCCGCCGCCCGCGACGCCGTGAAAAAACGCTCGCGCGGACTGCTCGCGCCGCGCAAGGCGATCGACGCGGTCGAAGCGGCCACCAAGCTTCCGTTCGACGAGGGACTCGCCAAAGAAGCCGAGCTGTTCAAGGAGTGCCTCTTCTCCGATCAGTCCAAGGCGTTGATCCACGTCTTCTTCGGCGAACGGGCCGTCGCCAAGATTCCCGGCATCTCGAAGGACCTGCCGCCAATTCCCGATCAAGCGGGCGGCCGTCGTCGGCGGCGGCACGATGGGGGGCGGCATCACCATGAACTACGCCAACGCCGGCATCCCCGTGCTGTTCAAGGAAATCAACCAGGAGGCCTTGGACAAGGCCTGGCGATCATCACGAAGAACTACGCAGCCACCGTCGCCAAGGGCCGGCTGACGCAAAAGCAGATGGACGAGCGGATGGCGCTGATCGAGCCGACCATCACCTACGACAAGTTCAAGGAGGCCGACATCGTCGTCGAGGCCGTGTTCGAGGAAATGGCGCTGAAGAAAAAAGTCTTCGCCGAACTGGAAAAAGTCACCCGGCCCGACGCCATCCTGGCCAGCAACACCTCGACGTTGAACATCGACGAAATCGCCTCGGCCACCTCGCGCCCGGCAAGGTCATCGGCCATCACTTCTTCAGCCCGGCCAACGTGATGCGGGTGATCGAAATCGTGCGCGGCAAGCAATCGAGCGACGCGGTGATCGCCACCTCGATGGCGCCTCTCGAAGAAGCTCAACAAGGTCGGCATCCTGGTCGGCAACTGCCGCGGCTTTCGTCGGCAACCGCATGTTCCACCACTACCAGCGCGAAGCCCAGTTCCTGCTCGAAGAAGGGGCGAAAGTCGAACAGGTCGACGCCGTGCTGTACGAATTCGGCATGGCGATGGGCCCGCTGGCCGTCGGCGACCTGGCCGGCCTCGACGTCGGCTGGCGGATTCGCAAGGAGTTCAAGCACCTCGAGCCGCCCGGCATTCGCGTGCCGCTGGTCGCCGATCAACTGTGCGAGCTCGGCCGCTACGGCCAGAAGACCGGCGCCGGCTGGTACCACTACGAACCCGGCAACCGCACGCCCATGCCCGATCCGGAAGTGCAGGCGATCATCGAAGCAACCGCCGCCAAGGCCGGCATCAAGCGCCGCGCGATCACCAACGAAGAAATCCTCGAACGCACGCTCTACGCGCTGGTCAACGAAGGGGCCAACATCCTCTCCGAAGGGATCGCCCTGCGAGCCGTCGACATCGACATGCTCTACATCCTGGGCTACGGCTTCCCCGCCTTCCGCGGCGGGCCGATGTGGTATGCCGACACCGTCGGGCTGAAGAAGGTCTACGACAAGATCTGCGAATTCGAAAAACAGCACGGCAGCCTGTGGGCCCCGGCGCCGCTGTTGAAAGAGCTGGCCGAACCAGCGGCAAGACGTTCGCCGATTTCGACAAGTCCAAGGAAGGATAAGCCCAGGACGGATGATGAGCCGAAAACACCCCCCGCTCGATTTGTCCGGCTTGCCGGTCACGCATCGGCAAGAGATTCCCGAAAGCTACCGCGACGAGATGGGCCACATGAACGTGCTGTGGTACACGTTCCTGTTCGGCTGCGCCTTCGATAAGTTCGCCGACCAGTTCGGCTTCAACGACGCCTACTTTCTGGCCAACCAGATGGGCAGCTTCGCCCTGGAAACCCACATCCGCTACTTGTCCGAAGTGCACATCGGCAAGCACGTCACAATCCGCAGCCGCGCCATCGACCGCTCCGCAAAGCGTCTGCACTTCATGCACTTCATGACCATCGACGAAACCGGCGCCCTGGCCGCCACCCAAGAGCACATCGGCGCCCACATCGACATGCGCATCCGCCGCATGGCCCCCCTGCCCGAAAGCATCACCACCCGCTTCGACAAACTAGTCGCCGAGCAAAACGCCCTAGGCTGGGCCCCGCCGGTGTGCGGCGTGATGAAGCCGTGAAAAGAGCCTATGCGATTGAATTCCGCGTGGGTCAGGCCTTGGCCTCGCAATCTTCGTCGCGATGCGAAGCGATCCTCAAGCCGAGACTTGCCCTACAGTGCTACAATGACGCGCCCTGGCTGGTTTACTTTCGGCCCCATTGTTTGCGCCAGGAGGTGTCTGTAATAATACGCACGCTCACACATTGAAGGTCGAACTGATTTCTAACGTGGATTGCGTATAGTTCTGGTCAGCCACCAGCGTGTTTTACCATAGGCGAGGTAAACGATGACGCACAATCGACAGGCGCTTTACGGAGACAATGACGATGCGTTCCGAGTACCAGACTTCAATCCGTTTGCAGCCGACCGTGAACTAAAAGCCTGCATAGACACCTGTTTTTCACCATCCATCTTGCCACCGCGTAGTACCCGCCCGCGTACGTTTCAACACGACGAAGTAGCTTTATATATTGATCGCCGTACACTGGAAACGGAGGAGCTTGGGGAGTGGCAGCTGGAGAGAACTATCGACGAGCAGTTTTGGAACAAGGATGGTCACAAGCTCGTCTGCCTCGAAGGGCCGCGCGGCTGTGGTAAGTCCACTTTGCTCGACTATTACTTGAGGTGTTATTGCCCGCACCATAGTCCCTATCGGGCTTCTTTTGACGGAAAGCTTATTCTCCATTTTGAAGTACAAGCGATTCAAACGCCAAAACAGTTCGCGGATCACTTCTTTGACTACGTGCAAAGTGTGATTCGCGAACGATGTGAATACTACGGTGTCTCGATAGACAGACAGCTCCCGCATACGAAATCTGTAAGTGACTGGGTGTATAAGGCCATCGAGACGCTTGCGAACCAGACAGCTTTCAAGTGGTTAGTTGTTGTATTTGATAACATGGACCAAGTACCTCCGGACGTACAACGGAGGATTTTAGGAGAGATTCAACACCTCTTGAATCTTTCTAAATTCCGAATATACCGAATTTATGTCCCGCTGTGGCCTTCAACCATCGATATTCTTCAATCCGAAGGTTGGGACCGACTACCGATCGAGCGAATCAACGTCGGAGAACTCGACCGCTTTGCACTTCTGGACACGCGATTTGGCGAATTGCGCTCGCAAATCATGTCGCGTTCTTTGCAAATACAAGGTGCCGGTCAGTTTCACGAGTACTTGCGATGGTTCTTCGCAGTAACAAAATCGTATTTCCGTCTACTGCGAGACATGACCGATGGAGATCTTCGCAGAGAAGTGTCTCTTTGGAAGGGCATGATTTGCGGTCGAGTAACGTATGAGGCGTGGAGACTTCGTCGAGGCGAAGAAAAACTGTCTCGATACGAATGCCTCGATGCTACCTTAACCGGCGGATATCGAGCGTATGATCCAACTCGCACTCGCCTGCCAAATCTATTCAACGCTGGGCATGGAGGCGCGAATCCCAGGGACCTGCTAGTCGGCGTACATCTGCTTAGCCTATTGGAGCACGGCGTCGAAGATGTGCAGACTGTGCTCCGAGTGCTCGGTACAATGGGCTTCGCCAGAGACAATATCATGACGGCGCTGGGGAAACTTCTCGCAGCCAATTTCCTGCATTGCGTGCCGCGGGAGGAGATCAGTGGACTTCCATGGAAAATTCGACCACACCGTGATGCATTGAGCGCATTCCTAGAGCTGGCTCTCGAGCCTGCGTATATAGACAATATCGCGATGATCACGCCAATTGATCCGGCAATTCCTGGCGATAGCGTAAAGACAGTGTCGTACCATGAGGCGGATTTTAAGAAGAGGGTTTACACAACAATCCGCTTTATTCAACAGGTCCACGATGACGAGCATTCACTTGTGCATTCTCTGCGCCCGGCCGCCAGAAGAACTCCGAATCGTCAGGCAGTTACTACAAGGCTATCCTGTGCGGTGGATTCATAGTCGCCTGGCAACAAAATACGCTGAGAGATTGACGGCACTCTCTAATGGGCCATTCCTCGTCGGCGTTGAGTCGGCGTGGTGGGACGACACATTGCAATTGCCGATTTTGAATCGCGCACAGCATGACGAGTTCGTCAGCGTATAATCAGATACTTCAAAGGCACTGGACAAGCGGTGGGATTATTGACGTCGTGGCGTTCGAGCCGACGTACTGCCCCACCGGATCGCAAGAGGGGCATGCCGCGGAACACGGTACCGCCGCTCACCCAATCAACTCCTCCACCACCCTTCCGTGCACGTCCGTCAGCCGAAAATCTCGTCCGGCGTAGGGGAAGGTGAAGCGCTCGTGGTCCATGCCTAGCAGGTGCAGGATCGTGGCGTGCAGATCGTGGACGTGGACCTGTTTTTCCACGGCTTTGAAGCCGAACTCGTCGGTGGCGCCGTGGGTGATGCCCCCTTTCACGCCGCCGCCAGCTAGCCACATGCTGAAGCCGTAATGGTTGTGGTCGCGGCCGTTGAGCTTCACTTTGCCGATCAACGGGTTGGCCAGCTCGATCGTCGGCGTGCGGCCGAATTCGCCTCCCCAAATCACCAGCGTGTCGTCGAGCATGCCGCGCTGCTTGAGATCGGTCAGCAAGGCCCCGATCGCCTGGTCGCACTCCTTGGCCAGCTTGGCGTGATCATTGATGTCGTTGTGCGAATCCCACGGCTGCTGCGCCCCGTGCCAGACTTGCACGAATCGCACGCCCCGCTCGACCAGCCGCCGCGCGATCAGAATCTGCCGCGCCTGCGTGCCCGGCCCGTACATGTCCAGAATGTGCTGCGGCTCGCGACTGACGTCAAACGCCTCGGCCGCCTCGCTCTGCATGCGATACGCCAGCTCGAACGATTGAATCCGGGCTTCAAGCTGCAAGTCGCGCTCCGACCGTTCCCAATGCTCGCGATTGAAAGCCGCCAGCAGGTCGAGCTGCCGCCGCTGCCGATCGGCGGTCATGTGATGGCTTTTGACATGCTCGATCAGCTTTTCGATTTCGGCATGCTGCGTGTCGATGTACGTCCCCTGGTGGATGCCCGGCAGAAACGCCGATCTGCCAGTTTTGCGCCCCTTGAATCGGCAGCCCGCCGGGACACATGGCAACGAAGCCGGGCAGATTCTGGTTCTCGCTCCCCAGACCGTACGTCAGCCAGCTCCCCATGCTCGGCCGCGGCAGCCGGGCTTCGCCGCAATTCATCAGCAGCAGCGACGGCTCGTGGTTGGGAATGTCGGCCACCATCGAGCGAATCACCGCGATGTCGTCGACGTGCTCGCCGACGTGCGGAAACAGCTCGCTCACCTCGATGCCGCTTTGCCCGTACTTCTTGAACTTGAACGGCGAGGGAAACGCCGCCCCGGTTTTCCGTTCGGTCTGCAAGTTGCCGGTGGGCAACTCCTTGCCGGCGTATTTCTCGAGCGCCGGCTTGGGGTCGAACGTATCGACCTGCGACGGCCCGCCATTCATGAACAGGTGAATCACCCGCTTCGCCCGCGCCGGAAAGTGCGGCCGCTTGGGCGCCAGCGGATTGAGCGATCCGGCCTCGCCGGCCGCCACGTTCGAAATCCCCTCGGGCAATAGCGGCATCAGTGCGAGCGCCGCCAGCCCCATGCCCGAGCGGGTTAACAGCTCTCGCCGCGACAAACCGCCGCTGGCGGCAGATTCGCATCCGCAATCTGGTTTGATGTTCGTCATGGCGTTCGCCAAGTGTGAGGGGGACAGTCCCATTTTTACTCCGCGGACTCCGCAAAAATTGGGACAGTCCCCTGCCCGTGTTGGTTTGTGGCTATTCGACGTAAATAAACTCGTTCGACAACAACAGCGTCTGCGCAAAGGCCTCCCAAGCGTCGAGCGATCCGCTGGCCGCCGGCGCGCCTTGATCGCTTGCGATGTACTCCAAGGCCAACTGCGTCTCGCGCTCGGTCGGTTTGCGGCCCCAGGCGATCTCGACCATTCGGGCGACGTGGGCCGCGTTGTCCTCCAGGCGCTTCACGTCCGCCCGGGCGGCAAAAGCCCGAGCCATCTCGACCAGCATCGGGCTGTTCATCAGGAACAACGCTTGTTGCGGCACGGTCGTCGTGTAGCGCTCGGCGCTGTGCGAGTCGGGGCTGGCAAAATCAAACGTCGGCAACATGCCAGGCAGACCCTGGCGATCGACCAGGGCATACACCGTGCGGCGGTTGGTCGCCACCGACGAAATATCAACGCTCGACCCGCCCGCCGTCAGGTCGAGCCGCCCAGCGGCCAGCAGCAGTCCGTCGCGCAAGCTCTCGAAATCGAGCCGGCGGCGGTTCATTTTCCACAGCAGCCGATTTTCCGGATCGCGCAGCGTACTCGGCCCGATCGTGGCTCGATTGTTGATACACGCTCGACAGCATCATCCAGCGGTGCAGCTTCTTGATACTCCAGCCCTCGTCGACGAATCGCGTGGCCAGATAGTCGAGCAGCTCGGGATGCGTCGGCGGCTGACCGCGCAGGCCGAAATTGCTGGGCGTGCGCACCAGACCCGCGCCGAAATGATGCATCCACACGCGATTGACCAACACCCGTGCCGTCAGCGGATTGTCGCGGCTGGCCATCGCGCGAGCCAGTTCCAGTCGGCCGCTGCCAATCTCGAACGGCCGCGGATCGTCGTGGCTCAGCACGTGCAAGAACTGCCGCGGCACACGCGCCCCCGGCCGCGTCGGGTTGCCGCGCACGAAAATATGCGGCTCATACGGCACTGCGCACTCGACCAGCGTATTGGCCCGCGGCGGTGCCTGCGCCGTGTTGGCCAGATGCTGGTTGATCGCGTTGCGTCGGGCCGTGATCTCGTTGTGAATCGGCGCGTCGTACTGATATTGCGCGAAGGCCTCCTGCACGCTCACCGCCACCGGCGAGTCGGGAGCGTACAGCACCTGCCGCAGAGCTTCCGCGTCCGCCTCGGGCAATCGCTCAAGCACGCCCGAGCCGGCCGCGGTGGTCGACGCCAGCAGGCCCTGCCACTGGCGATGCACCTGAGTAAACAGCTCGCCGTACGCCCGCGCCACGTCGGCCATCGATTTGGGCGGCTGTGCGATCAAGCGTTTTTTCACCAGGCCGTTGATGGGCTTGCCGGTCGCTCCGTCCGGCAACGCATTCCACCGCTCGACGAGCCCCGCCGCGGCGGCCGCGAAGTCGTCTGGCATTTGAGCCGACAGCGCCGCCAGCGCGTGCCACGGAGCGAACACTGGATCGTCCTTGTCGGTCGCCTCGATATAGTCGAGCCAGCGATTGACGACCAACTGCCGAATTTCCCCCGGCCAAATCGGCAGCGGCTGCTGCAGCGGCACCCGCCCCGCCAGCGCCGCGTCCAAATATGCGGCACAATGCTCTCGCAATTCATTGACGAGCGCCGCGTATTGCTTTGGCTCGTATTCGTCGAGCGCCTGCTTGCGTTTTTCGAATTCGAGCTGGAAGGCTTGCGTGGCCGCGTCGCCCGCCGGCGTGACCATCAGCGGCGGCACGATCGGGTCTTCGGAACTGGCGAACACGCCGTACAGCGAGTAGTAGTCGGCCGTCGGAATCGGGTCGTACTTGTGGTCGTGGCAGCGGGCGCAGGTGACCGTCAACCCCAGCAGCCCGCGCGAGACCACGTCGATGCGGTCGTCGAAAACGTCGTACTTGTTGCTGGTGAATTGCCGCCCGAGCGTCAAAAAGCCCAACGCCGCCAGCGAACGCTTGTCGTCGCCGACCGGCGACTGATCGGCTGCTAACTGCTCGACGACGAACCGGTCGTAGGGCAAGTCCTCGTTGAAGGCCCGAATGACGTAATCGCGATACGTGTACGCATAATGAAACCGCCGCTCCTCGGCCAGGCGGACGTAGCCTTTGGTGTCGGCGTAGCGGGCCACGTCGAGCCAGTATCGCCCCCAGCGCTCGCCGTACTGCGGCGATTCGAGCAGCCGATCGACCACCTTGGCGAACGCGTCGGGTGCCGGATCGGAAACGAAGGCCGCGATTTCTTCCTGACTGGGCGGCAAGCCCACCAGATCGATCGACGAGCGGCGGATCAGCGTGGCCCGCTCCGCCGGCTCGGAGGGCGTCATCCCCTGCTCTTCCAGCCGTGCCAGCACGAAATAATCGACCGGCGACTTCGACCAATCGGCCCGCCGCACTGTGGGAATCGCCGGCGCCTTGGGCGGCTGAAACGCCCAATGGCTTTTGGCGGCCTCGGCCGGCGTCGGTGCCGCGCGAGCCGCCTCCGCCGGCCACTGCATCCCCTCGCCGATCCAGCGAGCGATGGCAGCAATCGCCGCGTCGGGCAATTTCTTCGCCGGCTCCGGCGGCATTTGTAAATCGGGATCTTCCCGGCGGATCGCCTTGAGGAGCCGGCTGTCACCTGGATTCTCCAGATCGATTACCGGCCCGTTGTCGCCCCCCTTGAGCAGCCCGGCGCGAATCAACCCGTAGCGAGCTCTCCTGCTTCTTCTCGCCATGGCAGGCGTAGCAGTGCTGCACCAAAACCGGCCGCACCTGCCGCTCGAAGAACTCGGCCTTGGCGGCCGCCGCCGGATCCGCCGGCGCATCCTGAGCCCGGGCTGCCGAGCAGCCGAACGCAATCAACACCCACAGCATTCCTAGCAGCGTTTTATGCATTGCGAACCTCGCCCCCAGTATAGTGTCCGAGGCCGCGCGGAACCTAGCAACCGCCCTCAAAACCGAGTATCTTGCCACCATTGCGTCGCGTCCGTCCGAAAACTCCCCGCCGACATAGCCCTCCATGAAAACCGCCAAGCCCGCCGTCGTCGATCCGCCGCGCCCCGCTTCTCCGTCGGCCGCCCACGTCGGCGAGACACAAGATATTACACGGTTGCAAGATCTTTCTTCCACGCAGTGGAAGAGCGGCATCGCGGCCTGGCTGGGCTGGCTGTTCGACGGCCTCGACATGCACCTCTACACGCTGGTGGCCGCGCCGTTCGTGGCCGAGCTGTTGGCCGTTGAAATCAAAGATCCGCAGGTCGGCCGCTACAGCTCGATTATTCAAGCAGCGTTCCTGGTGGGCTGGGCCTTGGGGGGCGGATTCTTCGGCCGCATCGGCGATCGCATGGGACGCAGCCGCGCGCTGATGCTGACGATCCTCACCTACGCCGCGTTCACCGGGCTGTCGTACTTCGCGCAAACCTGGTGGCATCTTGTTAATCTGTCGCTTTCTGGCGGCCTTGGGCATCGGCGGCGAGTGGGCCGTCGGCGCCGCGTTGCTCAGCGAAACCTGGCCGCGCAGCTGGCGGCCGTGGCTGGCGGCCGTGCTGCAAACCGCCGTCAACTGCGGCGTCATGCTGGCTTCGCTGGCCGCGTTCTGCATGTCGGCCCTGCCCTACCGTTCGGTCTTTCTGGTCGGCATCTTGCCGGCCCTGATCACCCTCTGGATTCGCAAAGCCGTGCCCGAGACCGAGCAATGGCACGCGGCCAAGTTGGAACACGTTCACGAAGAGCCGGGCGTGTTGGATCTTTTTCGCGGCGACGTGCGACGGATCACGCTGCTGACGATCCTGGTCTGCGCGCTGTCGCTGACGGCCCATTGGGCCTTCTCGTTTTGGTAGCCTGCAGCATCTGCGCAACTTGCCCGACGTCGCCGACTGGACCGACGCCGAGCGCAATCAGTATGTCAGCATGGCATTTGCGTTGGTCATGATTTCATCGATCGTCGGCAATTTTCTGGCGGCGGCCGTGGCCCGGTCGTTCGGCTATCGCCGCTCGATCGCGCTACTGTGCTGCACCTATTTTCTGTCGATGACGCTCACCTATTACACGCCGCGCGATCACAACCAGATGTGGTACTTCCTGCCCCTGATGGGCGCGTCGCAGGGTCTGTTCGCGCTGTTCACGATGTACATGCCGCCCTTGTTTCCCACGCTGCTGCGCACCACCGGCGCCGGTTTTTGCTACAACATCGGCCGCATCGCGGCAGCCTTCGGCACCGTGTTCTTCGGGCTGTTCAGCAAGGTGGGCGACTTCCGCCTGGTGTTGTTCTATGCCGGTTTCCTGTTCATCCCCGCGGCCGCGGCGGCGCTGTTTTTGCCCGAGCCCCCCGACGAACGCGGAAGCGTAGTGCCCGTCGAATAAACCCCATCGAGTATTCGAAAAGGAAACTGGATGACCTCCCCTGCCCCAGCTTCGACGTCCGCCGCGCCCACTTTCGTCGGCAGCGGCGCGTTTCGCTTTTCCGTGCAGGCCGGCTGGGAGCAGCTTCCGTCGGGTTACAGCTTCGTCGAAGTCGCGGGCGTCGACACCGACTCCGCGGGCAACGTGTTCGTCTTCAACCGCGGCAAGCATCCCGTGATCGTGTTCGATCGCCAGGGTAAATATCTCCGCTCCTGGGGCGAAGGCGTTTTCTCGCGGCCGCACGGCATTACCATCGGGCCCGACGACGCGGTCTACTGCACCGACGACATGGACCACACGGTGCGCAAATTCACCCCCGACGGCCGGCCGCTGTTGACCCTGGGCACCAGCGGACGTCACTCGGACACCGGCGCCCGCACCGTCGACTATCGCACCATCGAACGCTCCGGACCGCCGTTCAACTTTCCGACCAACCTGGCGCTGTCGCCGGGCGGCGAAATGTTCGTCGCCGACGGCTACGGCAACGCCCGCGTGCATCGCTTCTCGCCCGACGGCCGCCTGATTGCCTCGTGGGGCGAGCCCGGCGCCGGACCGGGCCAGTTTCACGTGCCGCACGGCATCGCCGTCGACCGGCACGGCACCGTCTACGTGGCCGACCGCGAAAACAGCCGTTTGCAACTCTTCACGTCCGAGGGCCAATTTGTCGCCCAGTGGACCGACGTCGCCCGGCCGTGTCAGGTGGCCATCGACACGCACGACAATCTTTACGTGGCCGAACTCGGCTGGCGAGCCGGTATGTTCGACGGCAACCAGGCTCCGCCGGGTAACCCGACCGGCGGACGCCTGAGCATTTTCAACCTCGCCGGCGAGCTGCAAACCCGCTTCGGCGGCGGCGACAATCCCTGCGCCCCCGGCGACTTCTTCGCCCCGCACGACGTGTGCATCG
The DNA here is from genome assembly GCA_963801675.1 of uncultured Planctomycetia bacterium. GTDB lineage: Bacteria > Planctomycetota > Planctomycetia > Pirellulales > PALSA-1355 > PALSA-1355. Next base: position 2,260,212 of record CAWDFN010000001.1, on the reverse strand, counting down.
ACCGCTTCGGCGACCTGTACGTCGGCGAAGTCACCCAGTCCGCCGGCGCCAACCGCGGCCTAGTCGCGCGCGATTGCCACAGCCTGCAAAAATTTGTCCGCCTCCCCTGAACCCCGAACCCTGGACCCCGAACCCTCTTCCATGAAAATCCCGCACGCGAAACTGAAGCAACTGACTTCCGACATCTTCGCCGCCGCCGGCTGCCATCCGCCCGAGGCCGAGCGCATCGGCCGCTACCTGACCGAGGCCAACCTGGTCGGCCACGACTCGCACGGCGTCATTCGCATTCCCTACTACATCGAATGGCTCCGCGCCGGCAAGGTGCTAGCCAACCAGACGATGCAAGTCGTGCTCGAGAACGGACGTGATCGCGGTGGTCGACGGACAATACGGCTTCGGCCAGAGCATCGGCGAGCAGGCCACGCAGCTGGGCATCGACAAGTCGGCCAAACATGGCGTGTCGGTCATCGCCCTGCGCAACACGGGCCACCTGGGCCGCATCGGCGACTGGCCGCTGATGGCCGCCCGCGCGGGCAAGGTCTCGCTGCACTTCGTCAACACCAGCGGCGCCGGCATCCTCGTCGCGCCGTTCGGCGGCATCAACCGCCGGCTTTCGGCCAACCCGATCGCCGCTGGCGTGCCGGTCGAAGGGCGGCTCGCCGATCCTGCTCGACATGTCGTGTTGCACGATCGCCGAAGGCAAATTGAAAGTCGCCTTCAACAAGGGCGTCAACGTGCCCGAGGGCTGCATCATCGACTCCACCGGCCAGCCCACCACCGATCCCAAGGTGTTCTACGGCGATCCGCCGGGCGCGATCCTGTCGATCGCCGGACACAAGGGCTACGGCCTGGGCATCATCACCGAGATTCTGGCCGGCGCACTCAGCGGCGGCGGAGCCAGCAACCCGGCCAACGCCCACCGGCTGGCCAACGGCATGCTCTCGATCTATCTCGACCCAAAATTATTCCAGGAGGACGCCGCCTTCGCCGCCGAAGTGCGGCGGTTCATCGAGTGGGTCAAAAGCTCCGAAAAGACCCAACCTGGCGGCGATATCCTGATGCCCGGCGAAATCGAAGATCGCACCAAGGCCGCCCGCCTGGCCGCCGGCATCGAGCTGGACGACACCACCTGGAAGTCCATCGCCGAGGTCTGCCGCTCGCTGGCGGTGCCCGTCGAAACCGTTTGAGAATCGCCCCCGCGCGGGTTACATTGGGGTGCCTGATATCCGCTGGGGACTGTCCCAATTTTGCGGAGTCTTCGTAGCAAAATGGGACTGTCCCCCTCGCCCCGGCGTAAACCGCCCCAACCACGAGGACTCGAATGCGCACGCTCACCACCACGCTCTTCGCCATCGCGCTGGCCACCGCGACCGGCCAACTGACGGCCGCCGAAAATCCGATCGTGCCCGAGGGGGCCAAGCTCGAACTGCTCTTCACGCGCACTGCCAACATCAAGGGCGGACTCACCGAGGGCCCGGCCGTGGCACCCGACGGCAGCGTCTACTTCACCGACATGCCTTTCGGCGCCGACCCGGGCATGATCCTGCGCTTCGATCCCCAGACGCGCAAAACCACCGTCTTCACCGCCGACAGCGGAAAAGCCAACGGCCTGACCTGCGACGCCAACGGCGACCTGGTGGCTTGCGAAGGAGCCGACTACGGCGGACGCCGCGTTTCGCGCTGGAACACCAAGACCGGCAAGAGCACGACCATCGCCGACAAGTTCCAGGGCAAAAAATTCAACGCCCCCAACGACCTGTGCATCGACAAGCAGGGGCGGATTTACTTTTCCGACCCGCGCTATCTCGGCGAAGAGCCGCGCGAGCTCGAGCATCGGGCCGTGTATCGTATCAACACCGACGGCTCGGTGGTCGAAATCACGCACGAGTGCGAAAAGCCCAACGGCGTCGCCTTGAGCCCCGATCAAAAGACACTCTACGTCGGCGATCACAACAACGGCACCGACAAGATCGATCCCACGGCTCCCACCCCCAAGCCGGGGGCGATGAAGGTCTACGCCTTCCCGCTCGGGCCCGATGGCCTGGTCAATGGACCGCGAAAAACGATCGTCGATTTCGGCGTCGAGAACGGCTGCGACGGTATCTGCGTCGACACCCAGGGCAACATCTATCTGACCTGCCGCAGCCTCAAGCGCCCCGGCCTGATGGTCATCGACCCAACCGGCAAAGAGCTGGCCTTCGTTCCCACCGGCCCGCCGAATCAAACGGCCGGCAAAGACAAAGAGCCCGTCGGCATGCCCAGCAACTGCGAATTCGGCATTGGCCCCGAGGATACCATGCTCTACCTGTCGATCGACAAAAGCCTGTACCGCATCCGGCTGAAAGTTGCCGGCTATCACGTGCCGTTTAAGAAATAAACGAGGAGCCGGGGCAGCGTCATTGAAAACGATGCAGCAGCAGCGTCATCGATTTGAGCCGCGTAGCGGCGTCATATAATAGCCTGGGGCGTAAGCCCCAGTACACGTTACGGTAGCGCGCTGCAAGCCCGGAGGGGCGACACCGTGGGCATGAGCCTAGCTTCGTGCCGCCCCTCCGGGGCTTGTGACGTTGATGAAAACGACTTCCTGGGGCTTACGCCCCAGGCTATCTACATACCGCCGCTACACGGCTCAAATACAGGATTGCAGGAGATCGAACATGCTGTTCCAACACGTGGCGGGCGTCGGCAAGTTGCATCTGGACTACGCGAAAAAACTGGTCGCGGACATTCCCGATGAAAAAATGTGCGTCCAGCCGCTCCCCGGCATGAACCACGCCGCCTGGGTGCTCGGGCACGTCGCCTTCGTGTTCGATTCGATGGCCCGCGTATTCGACCTGCCGCCCAGCATGTCCAAGGAATGGGTCGACCTGTTCAAACCGTCGTCGCAGCCCAGCACCGATCGCGCGATGTACCCATCGAAAGCCGCCCTGCTGGAAACCTACGAAAAGAACTACCACCGCCTGCTGGAAGTAGTCCAAACCGCCACGCCCGAATTTCTCGACCGCGAATTTCCCAACCCCCGCCTCCGCCCCCTGCTCCCCACCATCGGCGTCGCCATGGTCCACGTCCTGACCTCCCACCAGGCCGTCCACCTAGGCCAACTCTCCGCCTGGCGCCGAGCGCAAGGCATGGGCGGGGTGTTGATGTGAGCTCGACTCGCGAGACGCGCTCCAGCGGTTCACACCACTGACATAAAGTCTGCGACAATGACTCCGATCTCTGGCTTCTCTCAGAAACGTACGTTGCAGTACCGGCTTCGAAATGTGCTCGTTGCAATCGTTTGGTTTTCGATGGCTCTTGGGGCTTGGAGTTCAGATTTCAAGCCCTACGCCGACCAGCACCTATGGGCAATTGTGGCCATCGTCTTTTTCAGGCTGTGTCCAATCCCAGTAGCTATTGGAGCACTGTTTGGAGAGGCGCGCCGCGGCGCAATCATTGGCTTGCTACTTTGCGGTGTCTTGGGACTCTTTATTTGGACCATGGCTGGGCGTGGCGGGATTTGAAACCCGGTAGGTCATCGCAGTCCGTGCGTGACACAGCATTTTTCCGTCCCTGAACCCCGAACCCTGACCCCTGAACCCTCTGCAAAACTTTTGGGGGGTGGCCGGAAACTTGTGTTGAAAGTGAGTCGCGACTTTTGGTAATACTGCATCCAGCTGAGACGGACTGTCACTTCAGATCTGTGTCAATGGACGGAAGGCCTGCTTTGTTCTTGGGCCGCCCCCGTCAAAGTCTGCTCGCAAGAGCAGGCTGCGCAGTGGTATTTGACTGCCTCGAAGCGCGTGGACGCGATCTGCGTGCCGGAGGCTCGCGAGCCGTTTTGGGAATGTCCGTGTGGCCACGGCGTTGAACCCAGGGATGCGGTCGGCATCTTGGACTGGGCAGTACAACGTCTCCGTGGGAAGCTCCGGTACCGACCCGCTGCAATGCTGCTTCCTCCGCCGAAGCTCTTTTTGCAGTACAAGAACCGCTTCGGATCCCCGGATGGGAGCAGCGGCGCACGAAACATTTTGAATGAGGAGAGGAAAAGTCGCGGCCGCGACCAACGTCGCGCTGCGCGCGGGCTTTTTAGCCCTGGCTGTCGGAGACGAAGAAAAAAAGATTTTTAGCCACAGAGATCACAGAGGACTCAGAGACGAAGACAGAGGGAGCGTTACGAAGAGGGAAAGTTGGTTTACGAAGAAAAAACATCGATCGCCGGTTCTTCATCATTCCTGGGTCCTCTTTGAATTTCTCTCGTAACTCTGTGCTCTGTGGCTAAAACTCCTCCGCCTTTATTCTTCTACCGCGGATTGACCCGATACGCGATCGCACGGCGCACGGCCGGCGGCAGCGGGGCGTCTTTGCCTTTGATCGAACGCCACAGAATCTCATTCAGCTCGAAATCGTCGATGCGATCGTACTCGCTGAAATCCATTTTGCTCGACCGGTCGGCGCCGTAGGCCAGTTCGTCGTTCTTTAGCATTCACGTCGATTCGCGCGGCTCTCGGCCGTGTACGGCATCAGATCGGCCTTGTCGCTGAAGCGAGGCGAACATCGGCCGGGCCGCGGCGTCGAACTGGCTCAACGGCTCCAGCCCCAGAATCAGCTCGATCGTGCGGATCATGCTCACGGTCGTGTACTGCGTGCTGTCGAGGCTCTTGCGCTTGACGTACGGACTGATCACCAGGCCGACCGTGCGATGCGCGTCGACGTGGTCGGGTCCGTTCTGGGCGTCGTCCTCGATCACGAAGATGGCGATCTTCGGCCAGTACTTGCTGCGGCTGACCGCATCGACCAGCCGGCCCAGCGCCACGTCGTTGCTGGCCACGCAGGCTTGCGGCGTGAACGTGCCCGGCTTGGTGCCGCTGGTGTGGTCTTCGCCCAGGCTCATGACGATGAAATTGCGGCAGGTTGTTGTTCTTCTCGTATTCGCGGAACTCGGTCAGAAAGGCCTCGACGTTGTCGGTGTCGCGCGTCCGGTCGCCGGGCATCTTCGGAATCCCATACGTCGGCGACATGTGCCCGACCAGCCCCGGCACGCGGCCTTCCATCTTGAACGTGCCGTCGGGCTGGCTGACGCGGCCGCCGTACTCGCCGTAGCTGCGATAGCTCAGGTTGTGCCGCGCGCACGCGTCCCACAGATAGCCGCGAAGGGGCCTTATGCAAATCGCCCTCGTCGTCGTCGTCGACCCCCTCGCGGCCCGAATAGGTCAGCGCCCAATTGCGGGCGATGTAGTCGGTGTTGTAGGCCATCGTCGACCAGGGATGCCCGTCGGCCGACACGTGGCCGTTGCAGTACAAGTTGTCCAACAGCACGAACTCGTTGGCCAGCTTGTGATGGTTGGGCGTCACGTCCTTGCCGAACATCACCAGCGAAGGATCGCAGTTGCCCCGGCCGATGTCGCCGAACACCTGGTCGTAGGTGCGGTTTTCCTTGATGATGTAGATCACGTGCTTGATCGGCGACGGCTCGCCCACCTTGGTTGGAATGGCCGTCTTCTGCGGATACGGCGCGTCGGTGAGCAGCTTGTCGGAATAGGGGCAGTTGCGATACACGGCTTCGGTGTATGCCGCCAACTGCGCGGCGTCGGGCACCGGCACGATCGACAGCGCTCCGGAAAGCGTGGTGCCGATGTACGGATAGGGCCGCCGCCGATTGCCCGGGTCGTCGACCTTGGACGGCTCGGACGATTTGGGAATAGGGTTGGCCTTCGTCTGATTTCCCTTGCCGACGCCGACCAGCAGTTGCTTGCCGTCGGGCGTCACGGCCACGGCCGTCGGATACCAGCCGGTGGGAATAAAGCCTTGCACCTGGCTGCGGTTGGGCGCTTCGATGTCGACCACGGCCACGCAGTTGTTGTCGGCGTTGGCCACGTACAGCTTCTCGCCGTCGGGCGAAACCGCCAACGCGTCGGGCGTGCTCCCCTCGGGCGATTTGGGAAACAGCGCGGTCGAAATCGTCTCCGTCACGACGCCGCGGCTGGTGTCGATCACGGCCACGTGATTGCTGTTGGCGCAGGCCACGAACAGGCGATCGTCCTTGGGATGTAGCGACGATCTGGTTCGGATGCTCGCCGACGCCGATCTTGGCCAACACCCGCAAGTCGACCGGATCGACGGCCAGCACCACGCGGCCGGCCCAATCCGAAACGTACAGCCGCGAGCCGTTGCGGGCGATCGCCACGTCGTACGGCCGGCCGCCCAGTGCCGCGGTTCGCTCGGGCTGCTTGCCGGTCAGGTCGATCGCGATCAGGCTGCCGGCGTCGATGTCGAGCGAGTAGAGCACGTTGCGCTGGCTGTCGAGCGCCACGCCGCTGCGAAACTTCTTCTTGTTGGCCCCCTCCGGCTTGGTCGTCGGATCGCCGCCGTCGGCCCGCGCCAGCTTGCCGTCCTTGAGATCAAAGACATGCAGCGCCGCCCCGCCGCCACCGCTCCACCACAACTTGTCGGCCGCCGGTGTCATCGCCAGGCCGAACCAGCTCTGGCGCACGGTCTCGGTCTGCTGGACCGCCTTGGCTTGCAAGTCGATGAGCGTCAACTCGTGGGCGTTGTAGCCGCTCGACGCGGTCAGCACGTGGCGATTGTCGGCCAGCGGGATGATATTCAGCGGCAGGTCCTTGAGAATCACCTGCTCGCCGGCCGGCGTCAGGGTCCAGCCGTTGGGAAGCAAGAAGCCCTTCTCGGTGGGCCCCGGAAAGCGCGGCTTCTCGTCGGCCCGAACAAAAACCGCGATGCCGCAAGCGGCGGCGAACAAAGCAAAGAAGATGCGACGGCGCATGGCTCGACCCTCGATGGTATGGCGTGGGATCAACCCCTCGGCCATCAGTTTACCGCATCGGGCCGCGCAAGCCAGCCGGCCTCACGGCTCGCGACGGACCACCAGCGCGATGTCGTGCCGAAATTCCCCCAGATCGAACCGCACCGCCTGCGATCCGCCCTGAATTCTAACGCCCGGCGACAGGCTGCCGGTGGTGGGCGAAAACAGGCTGGCCCGATAGTTTCCTTCGGGAAGATGAAAGGCGACTTCGCCGGCGATCGGCTCGCCAGCCGTTTTGTCGGTCACTTCGCGCGCGTCGGCCAGGTAAGCGACATACTCCTCCCCTGCCCTGCCCAACGCGGCCGAAACCAGGTGCTCGGGCTTCCGCTCGATCCAATCGGCCAAGGGCTTCGCATGCACGAAATCGAATCCGAGCACGAATTCCGACAGGTGTTTCATCCAGGTCCGAATCTGCACACTCGAATCCTTCGTGCCCGCCTCGCTGCCGACGGTCACCGAAAAATCGATATAATCGTAGTGCGCCTGGCTAAGCAGCGCGACCCAGGCCCGCTTGCGATGAATCGTCCACCCGATCGCGTCGCGATACATCGACGCGGCGTTGTCTTCGTCCAGCACGCACGGCTTGGCAAAGGCCTGCGTGGCGCGGCAGAAATCGGCCACTTCGGCCAGCTTCAATTCCTTGGACATGAAGTTGCCCATCATATACGTCCGCCCACCCAAAACGGTGTCGGGCAGCGGATGGGCGTTGACCGCGTCGGCCAGCTTGCCGCTGAACGAGGCGTCAAGCTCTTGCGTGAACTTGGGCGTGTAGCTGAACGCCTGCGAGGCGAACACGAGGTGCTTGCGCCCCTGCCGTTCGAGTTCGCCGCGCACGATGCGGCCGATCTCCGCCTGCCAGGCGTCGACGTCGGCCGGCGTGGCGTGGCCCGCGAATCCGCCCCCCGGCTCGTTGCAAATCTCGTAGTCGACGTTGTCGTAGCGAAGGGTCTCTTGCACGACCTTCAAGGCGTAAGCGAACTGCCGTTCGTTGAGGGCCTTGTTCTTGAGGCTCGTGTAGTCCTGCCACTCGACCGCGCCGATTTTCTGCACATTGTTCGCCGACCGCAACGGATTCAGCGCCCAAACGTTGTCGCCATACGTGTTGCTGAACAGGGTCAATTCGACGACGATGCCCAACTGCGAGGCCCGCGCCAAGAACCGATGCAGCCGCGTGAAAAACTCCTCGTTCCACTGATCCAGATCGTAAATCGGCTCGCCGTCCATCGCCTTGCCGGGCCCCACGCGCGGCCAGGCGGCGATATAGTCGGGCGACTCGGGCTTAATTGGCGAACTGGGATTGCGACTCGACTGCTGCTCGCGAAACAGCAAGAACGTCCGCGTCATCGTCTGCCGCTTGTCGGCCGCGTCGGCCAGATAGCGCTCGAAATCGAACGGCCGATTCACCACCGAGCCGTAATGTTCCGTGGCCGCGATCAAGGCCAGCGGCTTGCCGCGAAACAAGAAGTATTTGGGATTATCGGGATGGATGGAAATCGCGGGCGGATCGGCGGCGCCTGCACACGGGCTCACCGACGCGCTGAACGCGACAAGTATCCAGGCCAACGTCAAGGATGTCTTCGCACGCATCAATCGTCCCGTCTAAATGGCCTTACGAAAGAAATCTCGCATCAGGATCGTCTCGGAAAGATTGTCAACCTCGTTGCAGTGCTCCCAGTCGATCCACACGTATTCGATGCCGACATAGCCCGAATATTTGCAGCGCCGCATGGCCCGCACCACCCGGGCGTAATCGATCGTATTGTTAGCCAGCGAAGCCTGCAATCGCCCCTTGCGGGCGCCGCGGGCGTGAAAGTGGCTGGCATGCGCGACCAATGGCTCGATCTCGTCGTCGGCAATGCCGGCCTTCGTGAAATGCGTGTAGTCAAGCGTCAGCGTCAGCCCTGGCGTCTTGTGCACCATCGCCAGCGCGGCCATCGGTCGCGGCGCGATCGAGCCGACATGCGCCTCGACCGAGAACACCAGCTGGTTGCCGGCTGCCTGCTCGCACCGCCAGGCCAGCTCGTCGCAACAGCGCGCCAGCGACGCCGCGCGCGGCTCTTCGGGAAAATGCACGCCCGGCAACGCCGAAACGTGCCGGCTGCCGCAAGCGGTCGCGAAATCGAGCGTGCGCAAAAACAAATCCCGGGCCTTGCGCCGTCGTCGAGGGTCGGGATGATTGGGCGCCAGCGAAATGAAGTCGGGCGCGGTCTGCAAAAAAATATCGGCCGCCCGCAACCCGCGATCGTTCAGTTTGGCCGATAACTCGCGAGCCGATTGATCCAACTTCTTGAAGACCCGCGAGGGCCACAAATGCGATCGGCCTTCGAATAACCCTATGTCGACCCCCTCGAATCCCAACATCGAGATCAAGTCGAGCACGCGGTCATGTTCGAGCAGCGGAAATCTGAAGTCGGCGCAGGCCAATCGGAGTTGCATAATGCGGGCGGTTTCAAGGTTCCATGAACCGGGTGTGCGTCGTGTTCCACTCGGCGGCAGCCAGGTATCCGCCGTCAACGACCAGCGAGGTGCCAGTAATGCCCGAGGAGTCCTCGCACGACAAATAGAGCGCGGCCTTGGCGATGTCGGCCGGCTGCATCGCCACGCCCAGCGGCACGCGCCGCAGCCGCTCGCGCAAAGCGGCTTCGGGGTCGCCGGTGGTGCTCAAGTGGTATCGCAACATCGGCGTGTCCGTGATGCCGGGACAAATGCAATTGCAGCGCAGCCCATCGGCGGCGTAGTCCAAGGCGATCGATCGCGAAAGTTGCAGCACGGCCCCCTTCGACGCGACGTACGCGGGCGTGAGCGCCTGCGCGACGAAACTGCTGACCGAGCCGATATTGACGACGTAACTGCGACGGTGTTTTCGCAAATGTCCAATCGCGTGCTTGAGCGACAGGAAGATCGACTTGACGTTGACGGCCATCAATTCGTCCCACTGCCGTTCACTCGTCTCGTCGAGCGGCCCGACGTGAACGACACCGGCGCAGTTGACAACGATCTGCAAACCGCCGAACTGCTCGATGGCCTGCTCGATCGAGGCGCCAACTTCGGCCTCGCGCGCGACGTCGCAGGGCGTAAACATGGCCAGGCCCCCGCGCGGCCCACCTGCCGGACCACAGCCTCACCGAGCTCGGCCTGCACGTCGGCCACTGCTACGCGGGCCCCCTCGGCGGCGAACAATTCGGCCACCGCAGCGCCGATGCCAGATGCCCCTCCGCCGATCCAGGCGACTTGCCCTTCGAGTTCTGCGCGGCCATGTTCGAATCACTCCCAGGTGCGATGCCTGACATGATAAGAGCACGCGCAGGTGCCAAGCAAGTCGCACGATGTGACCCACGGCCTACAGCAGATTCTGCTGGCGATACCAATCGGCGGTTTGTCGCAGTCGATCGATCAAAGGAGCGTGAGGGGCAAAGCCCAAATCGCCGCGAATGGCTTGCGCGGAGCAGGTCCACGAGCCGGCCTGGGCCTCGCGGGCCTTGTCGAAATTGAAGATGTACGGCTTTCCGCGTAACCGGGAAACCGCTTCGGCAAATGCGGCGGCGGACCAAAGCAGATACGGCCGCGAACTGCGACAGACGAACACTCTTGCCCGGCCGAGGCTCAAGCCGATCAACACGCCGAGCTCCGCAAACGTAGGCTGCTCGTCGCTGGCCGCGAAGTAGTAGCCTTGCGACGAACTCGAAGTCGAGCCGGGACTGGAGGCGACCAGCCGCGTGCCGCGCTGCGCACTCAACAACAGCGCGTCCACCAGGTCCGAAACGTGAATCAACGAGTATCGCGAGTACGCAACGCCAAAGGCCACGTGAATGCCCAGGCGAAAGACGGACCGAAACAAGTTGCGCATCAGCAGATCGCCCTCACCGAAGACGATCGGTGGTCGCACGATCGTGATCGGTACTTGCGCAGCGAACTCTTCGGCGATCAATTCTCCGGCCCGCTTGGCGCGGCCATAGTTCGAGACCGGTGCCGCCGGATCGCTTTCGATGCGCGGCCGATTGTCGGGCGCGGGACCCGCCGCCGCAAGCGACGAAACCGAAACCAAAGTTGGCGGGGTCAAACGCGCCGCGCAGGCCGACACCACGTTGCGAAATGCCGTGCCGTTGACCGCCATCAATTCATCGGCGGTAAAGGCAGTGGTCAGGCCGGCCAGGTGATAGACGACTTCGGCTCCGTCGACTGCCGCGCGAACCGCCTCGGCGTCGCGAACGTCTCCCACCGCCAATCGCACACCCAGCGTCTCGAGGTCGGCGGTCTTCGAACGACTGCGTACCAGGCACTTGACTTCGTCACCCTGCTCGACCAGCCGACGCGTCAGCTTCGAGCCGATAAACCCGGTAGCGCCGGTGACCATGACTTTTGCCATCAATCGAACTCCGCACCGGGATCCCGACCGCTCCCGCGAGCTCTGCACACGCACGCTGACGCTGTCTGTTGTCCACTATCATCGTCCGCGGCCGAGCAATACTGTGGTGCTTCCTTGCCAGGAATTCGCAATCGGAATTCTCCGCGGCACGCAGCGCAAGCGCCGCGGTCGATCGAGGCCGGAAGGTCGATTCTAACCTGTAAACGAAGCGGAATGCCAAGACTTCTGCTCAAGTGTGCCCGATTCCGCGCGGCCGATTCCGCACGGGTGCTGCCTGCGGAAGCCGGCCGGATTCAGCCCTAGTCCGCGCTGCGGCTGGGGATATACTTGAACGGGGTGCTCAATTGAAACGAGCCGGAAACCGCACTTGCCGTAAGCCCGTGGCTCAATTCGAGACGCACCAGATGGGGGTCGTTCATGAGCATTGTCTCGCCAACCAAGGGTCCGGCCACGTTCGAACTGGCCCCCTATAAATCGCTCGATAATTCCACGCTGCAAGAGCGGATCAATATCGTGCGCGCGACAATGGGATCGAGCTTGATGATCCTGGGCCACCACTATCAGCAGGACGAAGTGATCGCCCTGTCCGACCTGCGCGGCGACAGCTATCAGCTCAGCCAGATGGCCGCCGACAGCGGCGACTGCCGGGCGATCGCCTTCTGCGGCGTCCACTTCATGGCCGAGACGGCCGACATCCTGGCCAACCGGCCCGAGAAACTGGCGGACCGCGGCGGGCGAGCGCGTGACCGTCGTGCTGCCCGACCTGGCCGCCGGCTGCTCGATGGCCGACATGGCCGCCATCGACCAGGTCGAAGACGCGCTGGGAGGAACTGGGCGAGGTGATCGACACCGAGCGACATCACGCCGGTCACGTACATCAACTCGGCCGCCAGCCTGAAGGCCTTCTGCGGCCGGCATGGCGGCATCGTCTGCACGTCGAGCAACGCCGCGGCGGTGCTCGAGTGGTCGTTCGCGCGCACGCAGCCGCGTGCTGTTCTTTCCCGATCAGCACCTGGGCCGCAACACGGCCAAGGCGATGGGCATTCCGCTGGACCAAATGCCGGTCTGGGATCCGCACGCGACGAGCTGGGCGGCAACACGGCCGAAGCATCTGCGCGCCAGCAAGGTGCTGCTCTGGAAGGGCCATTGCAGCGTCCACCAGATGTTCCGGCCGGAGCACGTCGATCTGTTCCGCGCCAAAGTGCCCGGGCATCAAGATCCTGGTCCATCCCGAGTGCCCGATGGAAGTGGTCGACAAGGCCGACGTGCCGGGCTCGACCGGCAAGATCATTCGCGAGGTCGAAGCGGCCCCGCCGGGCACGAAGTGGGCCATCGGCACCGAGCTGCACCTGGTGAACCGGCTGAAGCAGGAGCATCCCGAGCAGGAGATTCATTTCCTCTCGCCGGTCGTCTGCATGTGCGCGACGATGTACCGCATCGACCTGGCCCACCTCTGCTGGAGCCTGGAGAACCTGGCCGCCGGCACGCCGGTGAACGTGATCGAGGTCGACGACGAAACGGCCCGCTGGTCGCTGGTGGCGCTCGAGCGGATGCTGGAAGTGAAGTGACACTTGCGCCTCGGACAAGTATGAAAAATTCGCCCGGTTTCCACTCCTTGCCGTGCTCCCTGGGCTTCGGTACGCTACGCGTTTGAAATTCGATCGCGATTTTCCCGAGTGAGTGCAGAATGAGCGAACCGTATTTTCAGCGTCTGTTCGCCGAGCGCGTGGGCGGCGAGAACTATGGCAAGGGCACGGCGATCTATAAGTTCGAAAAGATCAAGCGCGCCAAGCGCAAGGCCCTGGCCGACCACCCGAGCGAACGCTGATCGATTTCGGGATCGGCGAAAACGACGAAATGGCGCCCGATTCGGTGCGCGCCGTGATGGCGCGTGAAATCAACCGCCCGGAAAACCGCGGATATGCCGACAACGGGCATCGCCGCGTACAAAGAAGCGGTCGCGCGCTTCATGCACCGCAATTTCGGCGTGGAACTTGATCCGGTCAAGGAAATCAACCATTGCATCGGATCGAAGACGGCGCTGGCCATGCTGCCGGCCGCGTTCATCAATCCCGGAGACGTCACGCTGATGACCGTGCCCGGCTATCCAGTGGCCGGCACGCATACCAAATACTATGGCGGATCGGTGCATGCGCTGCCGCTGCTGCCGGAGCAACGACTTTCTGCCCGATCTGGATTCGATCCCCGCCGACGTGCGCCAGCGGGCCAAGCTGCTCGTGCTGTGCTATCCAAACAGCCCGACCGGCCAGGTGGCCACGCGTGATTTTTACCGGCGCGTGATCGAGTTTGCACTTCGCAACGAGATCGTAGTGGTGCAGGACGCCGCCCATATCATGCTGACCTACGAGGGCGCGCCGCTCAGTTTCTTGTCGGTTCCCGGGGCCAAGGAGGTCGGCGTCGAGGTGCACTCGATGTCCAAGGGCTTCCACATGATCGGCTGGCGATTGGGCTGGGTGTGTGGGCACGAGCGGATCGTGCAGGCGTTTGCCGACGTCAAGGACAACAGCGACTCGGGCCAGTTCATTGCCATTCAAATGGCCGCCGCGGCGGCGCTCGACGACGAAAGCATTCCACGGCAGGTGCGGCAAAAATACGAACGCCGTTGCCGCAAGCTGGTGGCCACGCTGAATCGTTGCGGATTCGACTGCCGGATGCCGGGCGGCTCCTACTTCATCTACGCCAGCAGTCCGCGGGGAATTGCCGGTGGACCGACGTTCGAAACCGCCGAAGCCGCCAGCCAGTATTTGATCACCGAACACTCGATCTGCACGGTTCCGTGGGACGACGCCGGCGCGTACCTGCGCTTTTCAGTGACGTACGAGGCCGAATCGGAAGCCGCCGAAGACGCACTGATGGCCGCCACCGAAGCGCGCTTGAAGAGCATCCAGCCAGTGTTTTGACCTCTCCGGCTGGCCTGGCCGCGCAGCAAAGCCGCGAGGCCGAACTTCCTTAAGGTTCCGGCTGTTCCAGGGCCTGGTATAGGCGAATCAACTCGGCCCGAGAGTGGGTGTCCAGCTTGCGCATCACGCTGGAACGGCGCAATTGAATCGTCCGCAGGCTCAAGTCGAGCTTCAATGCAATCGCCTTATCGGGTTTTCCGGCCACGGTCAGTCGCAAAACGTCTTTCTCGTCCGCCGTCAGGCTCTCGAATCGGGCCAGCAATTGCTTGCGTTCGCCTTGTACTCGTCGATTACGAATGTCTAGGTCGATCGCCCGGCGAACACAGTCCATTAGGGCCGCACCGCGGTACGGCTTTTCGAAAAAGTCGATCGCTCCGGCCTTCATGGCTGAAACGGCGGCAGGAATGTCGCCGTGTCCGCTGATCATAATCACCGGCACGTGGATGTGACGCGCCGAAAGCTCATCGAGCACATCCAGCCCGTTGGTTTGCGGCATGCGCAAGTCGAGCACGACGCATCCCGGTCGCGACTGCGAGTAGTTGTCCAGAAATTCCTGGCCCGAGGCATAGCACTCGACTTCGACGTCCATCGATTGAATCAGCGCGGCAAGCGACTCGCGCACCTGCTCGTCGTCATCCACGACGGATACTGTGGGCGATTGAAGCATGTGGCACTCCTGACATCGGCAACGTGAAATGGAAGGTTACGCCTTGTTGAAGATTCGGGCTGACCCATAGTCGGCCGCCATGATCTTCGATAATGGAGCGGCTGATCGACAATCCGATCCCCACTTCGCTCAGCTTGTTCGTAAAAAACGCTTCAAAGACGCGGTCCCGGTCTTCCGGCGGGATGCCTTCTCCCCAGTCCTCCACCGAAATCTCGATCATGCCGTCCACCGATGCGGCCACGATGGTCACCTGCCGCTCCTGGGGCTCATTGGCGGCCATCGCTTCCAGCGCATTGCGCAGCAGATTGACCATCACTTGCTGAACTTGCACACGATCGACCGTCGCGTACGCCTCTTCGGCTGGCTCCCACCGCAGGCGAACGTCGTGCTGCCGCGTCTCAGCTTCCATCAACTCGATCACTTCCTCAACCAGTACGTTGACGTCGGCGATCGTGCGACGCGGCTCCAACTTCCGGGTAAAGCCCCGCAGACGGCGAATCATCTCGCCAGCGCGATGCGTGTTGGACGATATTTTCTCGATCCATGAGAGCAGTTTGTCGTCACGGTTGGGCGCGTTCGATGCGACCAGCCGCGCAGCTCTCGGCATAATTGGAAATCGCGGTCAAGGGCTGGTTCAGTTCGTGCGCCAGCCCAGTGGCGATTTCCCCCATCGTGCTCACTCGGGCGATATGCGCCAGCTCGGCTCTTTGCATGTGGACCATCTCTTCGGCGCGGCGGCGCTCGGATATGTCCATGATCGATCCGACCATCCGCACCGGCTTGCCCTCGGCGTTGAACATCACGAAACCGCGGTCGAACACGTCGGCATATGTGCCGTCGCGGCGGCGGAAACGATATTCGAACGCGCTCTGTTGCGAATCGGCGGGGCCGGGCGCGGGTACTTGCGCCAACACGCGAGGGCGGTCGTCCGGATGAATCCGATCCATCCACCACTCGAAGTCCGTACCGACTTCCTCGCGGGCGTAGCCAAAGAGCGTTTGAAATCCGTCACTGCGCCATACGTCCCCTTGGCGCAGGTCCCAGTCCCAAATGGCGTCGCGCGTCGCCTTGGCCGCCAGTGCGAAGCGCTCTTCGCTTTCCCGCAGCTTTTCCTCGGTGCACTTCAGTTCCGAGACGTCCAACATTGAGCCGACCATGCGCACCGGATCTCCGTCGCGACCGAAGATGACGAATCCCCGGTCGAATACCTGGGCGTAGGTACCGTCCGTGCGCCGGAATCGGTACTCCATCACCCACTGCTGATGTCCGTCCACGACCGGCGCGGGAATGGACGCCAAGATGCGCTCCCGATCTTCCGGATGGACTCGCTGCCGCCACCACTCGATCGTACCGACGCCGGCCTCATCGGGCACGCCAAATGTCCGGCAATAGGCCTCGTTGTGCCACACGCGGTCCGTACGCAAGTCCCAGTCCCAAACCGCCTCCTTGGTGGCGCTGGCAATGAGTTGAAATCGCTCCTGGCTTTCGCGCAATTCCTCTTCGATGGCCTTGCGCGACGTAATGTCCTGGCCAGTGACAAAAAACACTTGCTCGTCCAAGCCTGGCACGGCATCCCACCGGATCCACTTGAAGGAACCGTCCTTGCAGCGGATTCGGGCTTCAATTCCATGCGCAGTTCGCCCCGAGCTGAGTTGCTCCAGGGACTCGGCCGCCGAAGCGAGATCGCCCGGATGGACGATCTCTTCAAGTTGAAGCGACATCATCTCATCGTGACTGTAGCCCAGCACGTGGTTCCACACCGGATTCCAACGCTTCATTCGGCCGTCGAACCCTACGATGCAACACAGGCTCATCGATTCTGCAAACAGCAGGTCGCCCTGCCTGGCGGCCCGCGTTCGCCCGGTTGGACAATCAGCCGATTTGGCCTCACCGCGCGCCACGGCCAGGATGCGCTCGCTCAGGCGTTCGCGATAGCTTGGCGTCTTGGACGAGATGTAATCGACCGCCCCGCGCTTTATCGCCTCCACGGCCCACTCTTCCGAACCGTTCGCAGTCACGATGATGATCGGACGCGGCGCGCCATGGCCACGCACCAACTCAACGATTTCCAGAGGGTACCCGCCCCAGGCGGCCAACTCGCTGACAATAAGTTCAATCGCGCCCGACCACAGCAGGCGGTCCAGTTCTTCGGGCGATGAGGCCTCAACCCACTGAATCTCGGGATTGGTCTGGGGGAATGCCCCGATGGCGTGCCGCGAACAGCCGTCGCCAGCGTACAAGACTCGGATGGGATCGTCAGGCTGGATGCTCATCGGTCGCTCGTGTGCCTTCAAACGCTTGCCCGCGGATTGTGGTGTCGGGGGCCCCCTGCTGTCGATTTCATCGCGCCGAATATGTCGCGCATGACCAAAACGAAGTACCCCGAAACCTTGCTGGCTAATTTGGTCCACGTCGGATGGTGCGTCAAGTGCGTGCGCCACGGCGTGCCGTTCTACCCGACTGCCGGACTGAGCCGGCGACTGGGCTGTCGCATGTAGGTAACACCGTATTTCGCCTCGAAAAAGAGAATTCAACCGGGCTCAATCTTGATTTGGCGAACAAGATGGGCAAAAATGGCAGTTTCATACCTGTTCCTTCGGGGCTGCTCCATCGTGCTCCCCCCTTTGCAAACGGACGTACCCGTGTTCGATCAGATCGAAAAACTCAAGCGCGACCTCACCGACAAATACGTGGTGGTTGACGCCAGCGTCCCCGAATTGCGTCGTTTCGAGGGGCACACCGGCCAGGTTAAGACGATCAATATGAACGGCCGCGCGCTGGTCGAATTCGACGCCTGGGCCAATATTGGCTGGTACGACATCGAACTCAACTACTTGAAAGTCGTGCCCAAGCCCGAGGCCCCGGCCGAAGCCAAGAAGCATGATGCTGCCGCCAGGCCGGCTGCCAAACCCGCCGCCAAAACTTCTGATCCCAAGCCGGCAGTTGCGGCAGGCGAGAAGAAACTCTCGCCGCTGGAGATGGCCCGCATCCAGGGCGCGGCAAAGGGAGCCCCCGCACCGGCAGGCGAAAAGCCGGCAGCGGCGGCGGGGGTCAAGAAATCGACCGCCGACATCTTGGCAGCCGCGCGGGCCAAACAACCCGCCGTGGCGGCAGCAGCGGCCGCGCCCGCCAAGGCCGCGCCGGTCGCCGATCCTCCGCGGGCCGTCGAAGCCCCCCCTGCGGCCGCGACCCCGCCGAAACCGGCCGCCGCCAAGCCCGCGTTGACGCCTGGACAACGCCCCAGCATTCCCGAAATTCTCGCCTGGTGTCGCCAGCACGACGCACACTAAGATCGTCGTCGGACTTGCTGCGGCGGAAAGAACGACCAAGGACGGTTGCGCGCATGCTCAGCGACGAAATTCGCGCACGGTTGGAACGGCTTCACCGCTCGCCGCCGGCGGGTCCGCACGGCCGCGCTGCGGCCTCAAGTGTGACCGAATCGAACGCGCTGGCGCTGCCTTCCGCCCTCGACTTGACGCTGGCTGATCCGCTGGGACGTGGCGAAGTGCACGAAAACGCCTCGGGCAAGCACTTGCGATTCTGTCGGCCGCTCAGTCGACTCGATGCGCTTGCGGACCGCGCAATCTCCCGCCAGGCAGCCGCGCACACGGCCCGGTCGGGGCGCCTGCTGCACCACGAACTGGCGGACGTTGCCGAGCACTTTCCGCAAAACACGTTGTTTCTGGATCTAGAGACCTGCGGGTTTGCCGGCTCGATGGTTTTTCTGGCCGGTCT
The DNA here is from genome assembly GCA_963801675.1 of uncultured Planctomycetia bacterium. Taxonomy (GTDB): domain Bacteria; phylum Planctomycetota; class Planctomycetia; order Pirellulales; family PALSA-1355; genus PALSA-1355. The sequence continues at coordinate 2,241,724 of CAWDFN010000001.1, read as the reverse complement.
CGTGCGACATACGCACGGGATGTTGGTGCTTGATCAGCTTTTTGCCCGAGACTATGCCGAAGAGCGGGCTTTGCTGGAAACGCTCTGGCAAATAGCCGGACAGAATCGCGTGCTTGTAACGTTCAACGGAAAAAGCTTCGACTGGCCGATGATTCACGATCGCAGCACGCGGCATCACTTGGGCAAGGATTTGCGCGGCTGCAAGCCATGCACGCGGCGCACGGCGCCCTCCTCGAACGGATTGGGCAAGCACGACGCGCGGCCCGAATTGGCGCACTGCGACCTGCTGCATCATGCCCGGCGACGCTGGAAGGGACTATTGCCCAACTGCAAGCTGCAGACGCTCGAGCGTTATGCGTGCAATCGCTGGCGGCGAGATGATTTGCCGGGCGCGCAGGTGCCGGCGGCGTATCACGAGTTCGTGCGCAGCGGCCAGCCGGGCGCCGTGGGCGCGATCTTACACCACAACGCGTTGGACTTGCTGACACTCTTGCAAATCACCGTCAAGCTCACGTTCGCCTGACGGTACGGACCGATTGCGTTGCCGCCGCCCGCGCATAAAAAAGGCCACGGCCCCATCCGTTGGACGTGGCCGTGACCCGGTATAATCAAACCTCTAGCCCAATGCGACGGAGGAGTCGCTGCGAGAAGAGCGGGGTCAGACCGTGCTAGGCACTAGTCGTTGAATTGACCCAAGCCCACGCAAATAGTTAGGTCCTCCCGACGGATTTAAAGGCTACAGAGGTTTGAAGTTTCGGAACATCAAGGCGGCCGATTCCTTGCGGAAGCGGGGGCCCTGGTTTTTGGTTAGCGCATTACATCGGCACTTTGACCGCGCCGGGTTCGGCCGATTTCCCAAGGCCGCAACTAATTGAGATTATAGCTTCGAAAGCGACTCGAAGTAGCCGCCGACACAAAAGTTTACGCCACGGTCGCACGAAAGCAGCCGTCAAATTTCGTGCCAAACGAGTTCGATCGTAGCGCCGCACCGCGAATCGACTTGGATTGGACTGGCCGCGAACGTACACCAGCGGCGAAAAACTCACAAGGATTGCCTAAGAAAGATTCAAGCTTTCGACGCGCCGGCCAAAGGCCTCCTCGAAGAGTCTCGACGCGTCATTTCGGATGGGCGCGGGCGATTTCGTGCATTCCATCGTCCAGTTCTTTTTGCAGGCGATCCTGCTCGCTCCACAAGAAGGCGTCCACCGCGTCCTCGAGCTTTTCCATCGTCTCGTACCGGCCAGCGGTAATCAGACGCTTCAATTCAACGATTTTCGCCTCGCGTGCGGCTGCTTCGACAGAACGGGTCATGGGGCACCTCCGACTCATTCGGCAGGAAAAACCGCCTCGGAAACCATGAGATCGCGGACACTCCGATGGCTGAATAGGCACCATGCTAGCAGATCGCCCGAGAAATAAAATCGGCCACAGCCGATCGGCGAAAGAATCGCTGGCAGCAGGCCGAAAAATTGAAAAACCTGCCGCAAAAGGAACTCCTTTCGCGGCAGGTTATGCGTTCTAGTCGATGTGGATAAATTGTCGATTGCCCACCAGCGCGACAAACTTCCCGCCGCGCGGTGCCCCTCGCGGGCGGGGCCGCGGCTATGACTTCTTTTCCACGACCCAAATATTGCGATACGTCACCGGATTGCCGTGCGCTTGCAGCAGGAAGGGGCCCTTGCCCGGAGCTTCCTTGGCCTCGCCGCCGGGCGTCAGGTTCGGCAACTCGAAATCGTCGAAGATCGTCACGCCGTTGTGCTTGATGGTGACGCGCGCGTTCTTCGTTTTCGTTTCGCCGTCGAATCGCGCCGCGGTGAAGTCGATGTCGTACGTTTGCCACGCCAGGGGCGGATAGCACATATTGACCAGCGGCTCGCGAATCGAGTAGAACGCGCCGCATTCGTTGTTGGCTCCTTCCAGCCCAAACGAATCGAGGACTTGCAGTTCGTACCGATTCTGCAAATACACGCCGCTGTTGCCGCGGGCCTGGCCGCGAGCCTTGGGAACGAACGGCGTGCGGAATTCGATGTGGAACGTGAAGTCCTGGAACGATTCCTTGCTGCGCGTGCCCGCCAACAGCAGATTTTTCTCGACGATCTTGCCGTCCGTCCAAGCGTCGGCGTTGCCGCCGTCGAACAGCACTTTGGCGCCGGCGGGCGGCTTGGCGCCGAGCGTGGGACTTTTGCGCTCCACTTTCATCATGGTGCCGATCATCGTCCCGCCCGGATCGAACACGCCAACCTTGCCATCCTTGATTTTCGCGCTACCCATGTCGCCTTGAAAAACGGTCTCTCCGTCCTTAGTTTCGCCGTCGACGCCGATTTGCGCATCCCCCTTTTTCCAGCCGTCACCGGGCAGGCCGCCGATCAGGAACTCGCCGCGAAACTTGCCGTCGCCCAACGCGATCACTTGCGCGCCGATCTTGATGCTCTGATCGTCGTTTTTCAGTTCGCCCTGGTACTCGCCTTGCACGGCGAAGTCGGGGCCGGCCTTGGCCGGATCGGTAAACGCGTCCGCGCCGGCCGCCCAGGCACTTTCCGCCAGAACCCAGCCGATCGCCAAGGCCAACAAGGGTCGCCGCAACATGGGGTGGATCTCCTACAGAAGTCGTTCTTGCATTTCAACGGTAACGAAGCCGCTATTTTGACCGGCGCCCCAACCGACCGCAAGCTTTCGGCCGGCCGACTCGCGGAAATGGGGGGAAAGCAGCCGGCGCTGCGAAAAACAACAGGCCCGGGCTTTGCGCCCGGGCCGGAAAGGGATATCAATGGATTGTCGCGAGCGGCAGGTTGCGTTGCCGCGCGCACCCTTTTCCCTGCGGGACCCCGAAAACACGTTGTCTGGGCCACCCAATCCTGTCGTTATGCGAACAACTTGGTGACCGCTTCGGCCTTGACCAACTCGCGCGGCTGGTTCAGGTGGTTGTAGACGATCGTGGCGGGATTGATGCCCAGCGCGTGGTACATCGTGGCCAACAGCTCGATCGGATGCACGGGGCTGTCCAACGGAGCCGAAGCGGTGGCGTCGCTCTTGCCATATACGAATCCGCGCTTGATGCCGCCGCCGGCGATGCACGCCGTGTAGCAGTAAGGCCAGTGGTCGCGGCCGTCGTCGTTGTTGGCGTTGCCCGAGGTGCTCACGCCGCGCTGCGGGCTGCGGCCGAATTCGCCGACGGCCAGCACCAGCGTGTCGTTCAACATGCCGCGCTCATCCAGATCGGCGATCAGGCTCGACAGGGCCCGCGTCGAGCATGGGGGCCGATTGGTTTCGCATGCGGAGTCGAAAGCCCGGTGTGCACGTCCCACGAGTGGTTGTCCGAATTGGCCACTTTCGGCCACACGACCTCGACCACGCGCGTGCCGGCTTCCACCAGGCGGCGGGCCAACAGGCAGCTTTGACCGAACGTGTTGCGGCCGTAGCGATCGCGCGTCGCGTCCGACTCTTGCTTCAGATCAAACGCATTGCGGGCCCGGCCCGAAATGATCAGGCCCAGCGCCTTGTCGTAGTATTCGTTCAGGTCGTACTTGGCAACCGCCTTGTCGACGTCGGGCATGCCCTTGTTGATCACGTCGCGCAGCCGAGCGCGGCGCTCGAGACGGCTCGACGAGACCTCGGGACGCAGGTTCAAGTCGTCGACCGTGATCCGCTCCATCTTGTTCATATCCATGTCGTCGCCCGACGGATACAGATAGTACGGATCGTAGGCCCGGCCCAAAAACCCGGCCGTGCCCCCCTTGCCCACCACGTTGCTCTCTTGCAGCGGACGCGGCAGCATCACGAAGGGCAGCATCGGCACCGTGGGCGGCTTGATGCGCACGATGTTCGAGCCGAAGGTCGGAAAATCCTTGGGGCTCGGCGGCTCGAGCTGTCCCGAGGGGCTGACCTTGTCGGTCGTGTAGCCGGTGTGAATCTGATAGATGGCCGCCGTATGGTTGAACAGCCCGACCGGCGTATAGCTGACCGAGCGGATCATCGTCATCTTGTCGTTGACTTGCGCCAGCTTGGGCAGCAGTTCGGTGAAGTTGACGCCCGGCAGCTTGGTGGGAATCTGCTTGAACACGCTGCGCACGTTGTCGGGAACGTTCATCTTTGGGATCCCACAGGTCGAGATGGCTCGGTCCGCCCTGCAGGTAGACCAGAATCACGCTCTTGGCCTTGTTCCATCCCGGGCCGCCGCCCGTGGTCGCGCCGCTATTGGCATTGGCCGTTTGCAACTGGAGCACTTGGGCCAGGCTGAGCCCCAGAATCGAAGAGCCCCCCACGCGCAAAATATCCCGCCGGGTCATGCCCAAGCCTGGATCGCAAAGGTCTTTGCCGAGTTGTCCGGGGATCCTTAACATCGTACGCGTACCTCCGATGATGGGCCGATCAGTAGGGCAGGGCGGGTAGGAAGCCGGTGCGGTGGGCTCACGCGGAGCCTCGCCTAGGAAGCATCGGCCCGCGATCCAATCCGCCCGCAGTATAACGGTGATTGCGGGCCTGTGTCAATCTGCGCAAAGGGCCGGAAGTGGGCCACTTTGAGACCGTATCCGGGAAAAACGCATTAGCTGGAAACGGCCTTTGAGTTTCTGGCGTGCCACACCCCAGCGAATACGAAGACGGAGATAATAGCGGCTGCAGACGTCCCACTCCTAAGCATCCATTCCTTGGTAGTTGGAGGTCGCCACCGAACTGTCGCGTCCCGCCAATCCTCAGGGGTCAGTGGATGATAACGGTCGGCTATTTTTTTCTTTCTGCGCCTGAGAGCGATTCAGGATTGAGATATCGGTCACAGGCCACTTGGCGCTGGCAACGAAGACCATGCCTAGCATGGCGGTCAGCAAAAACAGCGCGCGAAGCCCGAATCCTGGAAGTTTCATCGCCCTCGATTCTAACACAGGGGTTGGAGCCAGACAGGTCACGCGCGGGTGGCAGACAACTCGTTGTCGGTGTTGCGAAGCAATGCGAGGGATTGCGGGATTGTCGCGAAAGTCACGGGCGCCTCTTGTCCCTTCGCGACGTGAGACAACCGAGTCGTCTGGGCCACCCAACGATCTCCTTCCTCGTAACCCTCTGTCTGTCTTCGTCTCTGAGCCCTCTGTGTCCTCGGTGGCTAAAAACTCTTCGTCTTCTTCTCCGTCGGCCAGGGCGGTGAGCCCGGCGCGCAGTGCGACGTTCAGTCGCGCGCGACTTTAAGACTCTGTTTCGTGCGCCGCTGCTTCCTCGCGGAGGCCGAGGCTGTTCTTGTACTGCAAAAAATGCTTCGGCTGGAGGAAGCAGCATTGCAGCGGGTCGGTACCGGAGCTTCCCACGGAGACGTTGTACTGCCCAGTCCAAGATGCCGACCGCATCCCTGGGTTCAACGCCGTGGCCACACGGACATTCCCAAAACGGCTCGCGAGCCTCCGGCACGCAGATCGCGTCCACGCGCTTCGAGGCAGTCAAATACCACTGCGCAGTCTTCGCCGCAGGCGCGAGAGACTTTGACGGGGGCGGCCCAAGAACAAAGCAGGCCTTCCGTCCATTAACACAGATCTGAAGTGACAGTCCGTTTCAGCTGGATGCAGTATTACAAAAGCACCGGCTCGATTTCAATGCAAGTTTCCGGCCACCCCCCGAGAATTTTGGTCGGGGGCGAAGTAGTATATGCGGAACGCAGCCGCACCCGGCTTGCTCCGCAAGCCACCCTCTCGCGACGGAGAGGGTTACGGCGCCGATTTCTTGGTTGCTTCGGAGTGCTTGGCCCACCAGCTTTGCACGTCCTGACGGCTCTTGTCCGAGGCGTATCGGTAGCCTATAAATTGCAACCGGTCGGCCGTCGATTCTCCGGCCGATTCCAAGCCGAAGGAACCCGCCGAAAGGTCATGACGATTCAACAGGATCGCGGCGGCCGTGGCGCCCAATTCGGGCTTCGGGTCGACGTTTGTCACCAGCACCTCGCGCGAGTCGAGTTGTCGCGCCAGCCAGGAGTCGACTTCGGGCCAAGGATCTCGCTGGGCGATGGCTAGGGCGGCGATCCAGGCCATCTGGAAAGGGCTTTCGTACGAGGGCTTGCCCAGCCGGCCCGATCGGGCCGTCTGCTCCAAGGCCGGCACCGCCTCGCGCGTGCCGGTGCGACAGAGCAGGAAGCAGATGGCGCCGTGCACCGTCAATTGCCCCGCCAGTTCGTTGCCGGCCGTGAACAGGCGCTCGTCGCTCACCGCTTGAAAATACGGGCCGACAAACCGCGATACGGCATGCGGATCGAGTTGCGCCAGCAACAATATCTGAAACTCGGAGAGCACGCGCTTGTGAGCCAGGAAGTCGGTCAGCGTCCGCTGACTGATCTCCAAAAGCCGTTGGCCCTCGTCGCGCTTCAAATGATATTCGTATGCCAGCCGCCGCCGCGGCGTCGACAGGTTGTTCAGGTAAAACATGACTTCGTGGCCGGGGGTCGGATGCGGAATGGCCACGCCCACCGGATAATTGCCTTCGTTGAGCGAGTTGCCGCTGACGCAATGCGCCGTGCGATCGTCGATGCGGTCGAAGTGCGTGGCGCACTGCGCATTCTCGGGATATTGCGGCACGCCGATAATCAAATACTGCACGGTCTCGTGCCGCCGAATTTCCCAATTGTCCGGCTGATGGCTCCAAACTTCGGCCGCCATCCCGGGCCTGGCGAAGTCGACGATTTCCTGAACCCGGGCGTCGGGGCCCGGCACCTGCGCCGCGGGAAACCTCTGCTCGAGCATGGCCAGCACGCGCGGACGGGTATCGTCGCGCACAACGAGATCAATCAACTCGCGTCGGGCCGTTGCCTGGGCGATTCGTGTAGCGGCATCCGGCGTTTCGCGGTGCGTCAGGTTGTCGATCCAACCGGCGATTTCTTCGTCCGCGACCGGCGGCAGCGGGACACTTGCCGGATCGGCAGCCACCCACATTTCGCGCGCCTTATCGAGCACCGGCTCGAGCGCCCGGCGAATGGACACGTTCAGCAGCGGATCGGCCAGGCGACGTTTGACCTCGACCATGACCGGACCGATCAGCTCGACGTGAGCCAACATCGAATCGAGGCGGCGTTTGGCGCTGTCGCGCGCGGCCGACGAATCGCTGTTGAGCCGGTCCAGCAAGGGAACCATCTCGGATCGCGACGGCTTCGGCTCGGCCGCGGGCTTGGGCGCCGGCGGCAATTGTTTCAACAGTGACTCGATTTGAGCGCGAACTTCGAACGAAGTCTCGCCATCCAGCAAGGCGGCGGCAAATTGAGCGGCCAGGTACTCGCCCAGCCGCGGATTTTCGACCAGCCGCTGCAACCGGGCGGCCGCCTTTTCGCGCTCGGCAAACGCTTCGGCATCGAGCGCCACGAGCGCCTCTCGAACCTGGCGGGCCAGTTGGGGGTCGACGCCGTCGGCCACTGCGTCCGGCTCGGCAGCAAGCGCCGTCCAACTTGCGGCCAGCAGCAGGGCCAGGACAAAGACGCTGGCGCTCGCATGGCGAGGGGGAACGATCATGCTCGACGACTCGCTGACGTGTTATCGCGACCGAAACCTGGGCGCAAAACGAGATCCATTTCCAGCCGCGCTTTACGCGGCCGTGGCACGCTTTGCCGGCCCGCCCTATCATACGTCAATCGGCTCGCCGAAGCCAATCGAGTTATCGGCCGCCGCGGAGTGAAGAATGGGGGTCGCGAAGATCGGTCTCTCCAGAATCGGCTCGATCCGATAGACTGGCACGGCCGCTAACGGGAGATCGCCATGTCGCCTTTATTGCTGCTGTGTTTGATCGGCGCGCCCGCAGGGCAAAACGTCGATACGCTCGTGGTCTGCCCGCAGGAATTTCGCCAGGCGCTCACGCCCTGGCTGAAGTATCGCGAGAGCCAGGGGCATCGCCTGGCGGTGATTTCGAACCTGAAATCGCCCATCGAGCTGCGTGCCGAGGTGCGGCGCGTGGCTGCCGCCGGTAGCCTGCGTTTCCTGGTGCTCGTCGGCGATGCCGACCCAGCCATGTCGCGGCGGGCGGAAGTGCGCAAGCGGTGCGTGCCGACGCATCACGCCGACGCCGTGGTGAACGTGCGGTTCGGATCCGAAAAGGAGATCGCGACCGACAACTGGTACGCCGACCTGGATGACGACCGTGTGCCGGAGCTGGCCGTGGGGCGATTGACGTGCGATTCGGCAGCCGAACTGAGCAAGATGGTCGAGCGAATTCTGGCGTACGAGACGAGCACGGATTTCGGCGGCTGGCGGCGTAGCGTGCATTTTGTCGCTGGCCTGGGCGGATTTGGCGCGGTGGCCGACGCGGTGCTGGAATCGGCCGCCAAAACGCTGATCACCGGCGGCGTGCCGGCGCCGTACACCACGACGATGACTTACGGCAGTTGGCAAAGCCCGTACTGTCCCGATCCGCGCCAGTTCAAAAACGTGACCATCGATCGGCTCAACGAGGGGAGCCTGTTTTGGGTGTATATCGGGCACGGCCAACAGCAATCGGTAGACAACGTGCATGTGCCCGGCGCACAGTTTCCGATCTTTTCGAGCAAGGACGCGGGCGCATTGTCGTGCCGGCACGGGGCGCCGATCGCCTGCTTCTTGGCCTGCTACAGCGGCGCCTTCGATCAGCCGCGCGATTGTCTAGCCGAGGAGATGCTGCGGAGTCCCGGCGGGCCGGTGGCGATCATTTGCGGCTCGCGCATGACGATGCCATACGCCATGGCCGTGATGGGCACGGAGCTGTTGCACGAGTGTTTTGGCAACAAGCCGGAAACGATCGGCGAGGCGATCGTGGCGGCCAAGCGAAGTACGTTGCGCGAGCCCAGCGCACGGGCCAGCGCGCGGCACTCGACGCGCTGGCCAAAGCCTTCAGCCCCTCGGGCGACGACCTGCAAGCCGAACGGGCCGAACACCTGGACCTGTTCAACCTGATCGGCGATCCGCTGTTGCGTCTGCCCCATCCGCACGAAGCGACGCTCGAAGTCGCGCCGACGGTCATGGCCGGCGATCGCATCCAAGTCGAAGGGCGCTCTCCAGTCGACGGCTCTTGCGCGGTCGAGCTGGTCGTGCGTCGCGACCGCTTGACGTTTCAACCGCCGCGCCGCGGCAAGTTCGATCTCAACGCACTGGACGAGTACGCCGCGGTCTACGAGAAGGCCAACGAACCCCGCCTGGCATCGGCCGCGATCGAACTGGTCGACGGTCGATTTGCCGCGCAGCTCGAGGTGCCCTCGGGCGCTCGGGGCGCCTGTCACGTGCGGGTGTTCGTCGAAGGGGCCGCCGGTTGCGCGGCCGGCGCGGCCGACATCCGCATCGACGCGCCGGATAGTCCCACGGCACGGCCGTAGCGTGGCGTCGGGGGCCGTGGGGGCAGGGCTGCGCGCCGTCTCGCGGTGTGCGCAGCGCAAAACCAACCGCCGTGTGTGCGCCTTTTTTGGGTGGCCTAATCCAATTAGGTTGAGATTAGACGCGGCACCGTGCGGTTGGTAAAAAACGAACTCGTTTGTTGTCGGGCGCACTCTACCAAGCGAACCGTTTGTTCCGCCGGCGATGAATGCCATTGTGCACTGCCGGACGGTTGGTGCGCGAGTATTGCGGGCGGCGTTGACGAGACTCTTTGGTTTTTCCGACTCGCGGTTCGCCGACCTGATACTCGAACTCCTGCTCCTGGTTGTACCTGTTGGGCATGTTCATAATGTTCCTCGCTTGGGGCTGCTGCCCCGCTCAAAAAAGGCCTCTGAAACTTCGAAAACTTATCAATGAGCCTTGCGCTGCACCAGCGGCGTGCCGGTCGAGCGTTCCGAAATGCTCGTCTTGCGCAGCCGTTCGGAGATCTGCCTCGCTTCGCCACACAGCAATGCGAAGTTGCTGCTTTCCACGACGCCGGGCAAATACAGCCAGGCGCCCAACTGGCGGACCCAAACTTCCTCGTCGATGTCGCCTTCGTGACCGCAAACGATGAGCAGCAGTCCGCTGCGCGCCGTGAGTTGCTCGACTACCGGTCGAAACGTGTCCGCCACCTGACCCTCCAGGTCGACCACGCCCAGATCCACGAACGATCGGTTGATGTGAGTCAGGGCTGTGCCCGCATCGGCGCAAACGAATGTCTTCCAGCCGCCATCCGCCGCGGCGCGCTCGAACATCGCCCGGCGCTCGGGGTCGGCCGACACGATCAAACACTGAAACACGCTGAGCTGCTTGGCGGGGGGCTTGATAAACCGCAGCTGGATCTGCCCGCGGGCCGTCATCGTCTTGCCGTCGCGATAGGTCATGAGTTGTCTTCTGATCAAGAAATAGGATTTGTCAGGAATTGCTAAGCCTTGGTGTCCGCTCCTCTGACCTTCGGCGCGCCTTGCTTCGGCCCGTCGAGCCGGCGCACAACCCGTTCCAGGTGGTCGTATGCCGGAAATGCCGTAGAGGTGGGAAAGCAAGTGCTATACCGAAACTCGCGAATCAACAGAAAACCGCAAGAAGCTTGTAGTTTTTCGGGTGATTACGGGGTTGCGTTCTGCACAAGGCTGCGCGGTTGATCCGGTCGTGCGGTCCGACGATTTCACCATTACAGGGGCGCGCTCAGCGGCACCGCGCTGCAAGCCACGACGGACAACCCACTTGCCGCGACCCTCACAACGTTGAGGAACTTTCATCGCGCTGGTGATTTTTCGCGAGCGAAGAGAAATTCGCCGCAAGCCCTCGGAAAATGAACGCTGGCCACCCCCAGAGGCCGCTCGCCAACGAGTGCAAGACGGTGACACCTTCACGAACCTGGTGAAACCGCACTAGGAGGCCTCGTCGAGGCCGGCGCGGGCCGGGCGGCGTGGGTAGAGCGACCCAGGAACACAAAGCAGGGCCAAGCGAGCCACGGAATCGGGAGAGCAGGGCGGCCCATGCCGCCGCTAGCAGGGGCAGGGCTGGCAGCGCGCCAGTTGCCGCCGCCCCAATTAAGCCCGCGCTAACGCGGCTTGTTCGGGCGGCGAGGCCGTCCGCGGAACACAGGCGACAACGAGAATTCGATCGATTCGGCTTCCATTTGCGCCAGCATCCGAGTCAGCGTGTTGGCGTGCACACCCAGCAGCTTGGCCGCTCGTCCCTTGTGCCCACGGGTCACCTGCAATGCCTGGTGGATGGCGGCAAACCGCAGCTTCGTCAGGTCCATGTAGGGCAGCGTGGTGTCGATGGGCACCGCCGGCCCGACGTGCGGAAGGTTGGGAGCGCAATCGAGCACGTACGACTGTTCGATCACGTGCGACAATTGCCGAACGTTGCCTGGCCACTGGAATTCGCAAAATCGCTTGAGCGTGTCGGCGTCCGGGTGCCACGTCGGCCGCTTGTATTGGGCCGCAAAGCGGCGCGAAAAGAATTCGATGAATTCGGGGATATCCTCGACCCGATGGCGCAGCGCCGGCACGTGCAATTCGACCATATTCAGCCGGTAAAAAAGATCTTCGCGGAACTGGCCGTCGGCCACGTCGCTGGCCAAATCGCGGTTCGTGGCAGCGATGATTTGCACGTCGATCGGCAGTGGATGGGCGGCTCCGACCGGCGTCACTTCTCGTTGTTGCAGCACGCGCAACAATTTGGGCTGCAATTCCAACGGCATCTCGCCGACTTCGTCGAGAAAGACGGTGCCCCCTTCGGCAGCGCGAAACACGCCGGCCGATCGGCCCACGGCGCCGGTGAACGATCCTTTTTCGTGCCCGAAGAGTTGGCTCTCGGCCAGGGTCACGGTGAGTGCGGCGCAATTGACCGGAATAAAAGGCTTTCCGGCCCGGGGCCCACAATCGTGAATCAACTTGCCCCACAGCTCTTTGCCGGTACCCGTCTCGCCGGAGACCAGCACCGTGCAGTCGGCTTTGGCGGCGCGCTGGGCATTGAGCGCAATCTGGCGAATGGCAGGATTCTGCCCGAGAACCCAATCGACGGAATCCCGCGCGGGCGGGCCCTTGCTGTCGATGCTGGGGGCAATCGACGATAGATCAGACATGGCGGTATCAATACCTCAAGCGAGAATCGGCGCTGTTTGCCCCTGCGACCGATTCATGTTCCGGCGCGCTGAATCAATTTATTCCCGCGCGTTGTTCATGTTCATTAGCAACCGTGGCCCGTGCCTCGTGGCTCGCCTCACCAGATCGAATCCATGAGCGGTGTGAAACCCCGCCTAGACAGGTAGGGTTATTGTAATTCGAGTGCAAAAATAATGCAACATTTCCTTCCTAGACCCCATGCCACCAATGGGTTAGTGCGATTTGTCCGTGCGCGACAAACGTCCTCTTAACAAAAGGCTATGCCATGACTGGCAATTAGTCGGCATGCATTTGCACCCACTCTATCGCAAATGAGCTTGCCCCCCGGCAGGCCAAAGTCTGGGGGTGCGCTACTCGCGCTCGAAGAACATCAGGTGCTGCCAGGGAAGCTTGTCGAACTGCTCGACGAGTTTGAAGCCGTTGGGAGGAAACTCCTTGAGGATCTGCTTCTTGGTCATCTTGTGCTCGAGCTTGATGGGCACTTTGGGGTCTTCCTTGCGAAACTCGGCCAGGGCGATCCGTCCGCCGGGTTTCAGTGCCGCACGCATCGACTTCAACATCGGCTCGGGATGCGAAAACTCGTGGTACACGTCAACCAGCAAAATCAAATCGACGCCTTCGCTCGGCAGCTTGGGATCGGTTTGCGTGCCGAGAATCGGCTGGATGTTGCTGATCTCTTCTTCCTTGGCGCGCTCGGAGAGCAAGTGCAGCATTTCCGGCTGAATATCCACCGCCAGCACGCGCCCTTCGGGTCCGACGAGCTTGGCCAGTTGCAGCGTATAAAAGCCGTTGCCGCAGCCCATGTCGCACACCACCTGGCCCGGCTTGATGTTCAAGGCCTTCAACAGCATGACGCAATCTTCTTCGCGCTGTCGTGAATCACGCGTTAACCAGGGGGCGCCCAAGTAGTGCATCGTCACGGCGATCACGCGGCCCTTGTACTGCTTGGAAGCCGGGATCGACTCGTCGGCGACCGAATCTGTGTCCGAGGCGGCCGCTGCCGGCTCGTCGGCCCACGCGTGGCCGGCCGGCAAGCAAGCCACCATCGGCGTGCCAGCGAAGATGCACCACCAGCCGCATGCCACCACCTGGCAACACCTCGAAATACGCCTCATGGCAGGGATTCCCCGAAAAAATAGGCCGCGATTTTAATCCGAGTACGGAGAACGGCCGAAGGATTTATCATAGCTCAAGGCGAGACCGTCGCGCAGCCCCGTCGCCTGGTCCGCACCACGTCTAAAATCGGTCGCTTCCCCCGGAGGTTTTAGCGGGGGGGCAACTGGCCCGTCACGCGTCCGCGCGGCTACAATCGCCATTGCCGCAACCCTGAATCGCATCGTCGTCCACCAGGCACCTCCCGATGTCAACCGTCGAAAATCACGCGCCGCGAGCGGCCGGACCGAGGTCCGACACCTTGCGCCCGGCAGCCGAATTGCAACGAACCGCCCAGAATCCAGAAAGCTGCGCGGCCGGCCCGCCTCGCGAGCAGTTTATCCCCCTGCGCAAGGCGGAGCTGGTCGAAACGCTGGTCGGCAGCGAAGGTCTGTCGGAATCCGACGCGGCTTCGTTCCGCCGGTTCTGCAGATTGCTCGAAGCCCTGGTGCACAACGAATATCACGGCACGCTGGAAGAATTGAAGAACGCCTACGCGCCGTTCGATCCCGACGCCGACACGCACAGCGCCGCGCAACTCTCGAACGAAGGTCTGGAAAAGCAGCAAGAGATTCTCTTCCGCCGCTTCGGCTGGCTGATGGAGCGCGGTAATTTTCGCCGCCTGGCCCAGCAAGAGATCGACGCGGCGCTGGGCAATTGCAGCCAGTGGGGCATCAACCTGAAGATCGATTTCGAAATCTTCGAACGCTTGGAGATCTACGCCCGGGGTGACGTGATCGGCACGCGCTATCGCCGCCGGCTCAAGAATCGCCTCCGCACCGAAGCCGTCGAGGTGCCCGTCTATCAGCGGCTGGCGGTGATCTTTCGGCTGCGTACCGGCCAGAATTTCTCCAAGTATCTCGACACGCAAGACGTCCACATCAAGCTCTTCAAGGACATTCCCAAGGCCGATCTCGACATGCTGCTGCCCGGCACGCAGTTCAAGATGTCGATGCTCGACCGCGTCAAGATCCTGCTGCCGACGCTTTCAGGCATCACGATCACGGTGTGGAAGCTGGTGCAAGGCGCGCTATTGTTCGCGATCATCGGCGTTTATGGAATGCTGGCGCTGATCGGCGGCACGATCGGCTACGGCGTGCGCTCGCTGTACGGCTATCTCAACACACGGCAGAAGTACCAGCTCAACTTGACGCAGAGCCTGTACTATCAAAACCTCGACAACAACGCCGGTGCGATCCACCGCCTGCTCGACGAAGCCGAGGAGCAAGAAAACCGCGAAGCGATGCTAGCGTATTTCTTTCTATGGCGCCACGCTCCGGCGGCCGGCTGGACGTCCGAGGAGCTCGACGAGCGAATCGAGGCGTTTCTGAGAGTGCATGCCGCGCGCGACGTCGATTTCGAGATCGGCGACGCGCTGGACAAGCTCGAGCGACTGGCAATCGTCGAATCCGCGCCCGCCGGCCGTTGGAAGGCGGTTGTCATCGAACGAGCACTCGCGGGGATGGCCGGCCGCTGGGCAACCTTGCCCTGCTGAACCGTTGCCCCGGCGCGACATCCGCGCGCTTTCATCCCAATTGGGCGTAGCCGCCGCGGAAATACAACAGCGGCCTGGCTTCGCGCACCTGGCTGGCTTCCACCTCGCCGATCACGATCGTGTGGTCGCCACCCGGCAGCAGTTCGACGATTCGGCACTCGACCGTGGCGATCGCGCCGTCGATCAACGGCGCGCCGCCAACGCCGTCGCGATAGCCGAGCTCGTGAAACGGATCGTCCTTGCTCTGCGCGAAGCGGCGCGACACGAGCTCCTGATCCTCGGCAAGCATGTTGACGGCAAAATTGCCGCCGAGCTGCAATCGGTCATGGATGCGAGCGCGCTTGTCGATGCAGATCAAGACCAGCGGCGGCTCGAGCGACAGCGACGTGAAGGCGGTCACCGTGATGCCGCCGAGTTGTCCGTCGTCGAACTTCGACGTCACCACGGTGACGCCGGCCGCGAAGTGTCCCAGCGCCCGACGGAATTCCGCTTTGTCGACAGGCATCGATTCCTCACTGGGTTGGAAATTGTGCAAGCCGTGCTTCCGCACACCAACCCGACGCGCGAGCGAGGGTCGAATGACGAAGAGCCCTCGCTTGCGCGTCGGGTTAGTATGCGACAAAACCAATCGGAGCCGCACGTTTTCTCTTGAAGATACACCAGCGGCGCGGGTCGCGGCAGGGTCTATTTCCTCGGGGAATGATGGGCTGGAAAAGTAATTTTCTCGCGGCGCGCCATTGCTTGCGCCGTAGTGGTTTGCGCAAATTCGCCGCGACGCGCACGGCGTGCCAGCTACTTGACACTCGCGCGGCGAGGTGCCTAAGCTACGCCGCAACACTCGCGACACGTGTGCGAGTATGTACGGATGGTTGTAAGTCCCGCTTTTATCAAGAGGCTTGTGCGGGCACAGCGGGGTTCACCGGAAGAACCTCCGGCGGTTTTACCGCCGATCATGCCGCGTGGCGAAGATGCCACGTTTCGCCCTGTAATGGCGACGATCCAAGAAGCCGATCCACGCTGGACTCTTTAGGCGTCGGACTGCGCTTGCGCTCAGCGATGAAATTCACGTACCGTTTGCGATAGGAGTTCGTTGTTTTTGCAACCTAGTTTTTTGGGAGGACTTTTGATGATGAGCAGAAAGATTGGGCTCGGCATCGTCGTGTTGGCCGTGGCCACGCTCGTTTTGTGCGAACAAGAATCGTTCGCTCGCGGTCATCGCAAGGGCTGCGGCAGCTGCGGATCGGCATGCAGCACCTGCACCACCGGCGGCACCGCCGCCACCCCGGCTCCGGCCGATGCACCCGCCCAGGCTGCGGCACCCGCCGACAGCACGCCGCCGGCCCCCGTGGCCAGCGCCGCGCCGGCCGAGCCCAAGGCCGTCCAGAGCGTCGCCGGTCGTAACGGACGCGTTTCTCGCCGCGCCTGGCGCCGGGCTTAGTTCTCCGCACGCTCACGGACGAGTTGAAATACACGGAGGTGCTTCGGACCGGCAGCGCGATCCACCAATCGCGCTGCCGGTTCGTTTATTGAGGGCGCGGGCATTTTCACGCCTTTCCCAACGCTCGCTCCGCATTTCGCGGTGCGATCGCGCCGGGACAATCGGGCCGCCGCCGGGTAAAATGAAACGCTCGCCGCCGCGCGCGTCTGCCGCGCTCGGCATCGCGTTGCCCTGGGGCCGTTTCATGCCAAATGCCGCCGACGGATTCGCTGGACTGCGGGTGGCCGCTTTCGAGAGCCGCCGCGCCGCCGAAATGGCCAGTCTCATCGAACGCTTCGGCGGCGTCGCCTCGGTCAGCCCTTCCATGCGCGAAGTCGCCATCAGCGAAAATCGCGATGCGGTCGACTTTGCCCACCAGGTCATGACCGGGCAGATCGACATCATCATCTTCATGACCGGCGTCGGCATTCGCCATCTGATCGCCGAAGTCGAGCGGCACGTCGACCGCCAGCGGCTGCTGGCGGCGATCTCCGACATTACTACCATCGCTCGCGGACCCAAGCCGGTGGTTGTGCTCAAAGAGCTGGGGCTGGAGCCCACCTATCGCGTGCCCGAGCCGAACACGTGGCGCGAAGTCCTCTCGACCATCGACCAGCACGTCAACGTCGCCCAGCAAACTGTCGGCCTGCAGGAATATGGTCAGCCCAACGCCAGCCTGGTGGCGGGGCTCGAAGCGCGCGGCGCCAAAGTGAATTGCGTTAAAGTCTATCGCTGGGATCTGCCGCTCGACGTCGGCCCGCTGGAGTCGAACGTGCGGGCCATCGCCGCCGGCGAGATCGACGTGGCCATGTTCACCTCCAGCCACCAGGTCGTGAATCTGCTGCGGATGGCCGACCGGCTGCAACTGGCCGCCCAGTTGCGCAGCGGCATGGCGCGCGCCATGATCGCGTCGATCGGGCCAACCACCAGCGAGACACTCAATGAACTGGAATTCCAAGTCGACGTCGAGCCCGAGCACTCGAAGATGGGCCAGCTCGTGGCGGCCGCCGCGAAAAGGGCAGGGGAGCTGTCCGGCCGCAGTCCAATTGTAAAAGTCGAACGTAAAGCGCCCGCCGCTTATGTTGCGCCCGCATCGGCGTCGGCTTTAACTTCGGGCCCGTGGGACGACGGACCGTTCATGAAGGCCTGCCGCCGCCAGGAGTGCGACCGCGTGCCGATCTGGCTGATGCGCCAGGCAGGGCGATACATGAGCCGAGTATCGCGAGGTGCGCGAAAAGACCACGTTCCTCGAACTGTGCAAAAATCCCGAGTTGTGCGCCGAGGTGATGATCACCGCGGTGAATCGGCTGGGGGTCGACGCGGCGATCATCTTCTCCGACTTGCTGCCGATCCTGGAACCGATGGGCATGGAGCTGGAGTATTCGCCGGGCGACGGGCCCGTGATCCACAATCCGCTCCGCGCTGCCGCCGACGTCGAGCGCTTTGTCGAGTTGGAATCAGTCGAGCCGCTGGACTTCGTGATGCAAACAGTCAAACTGACGCGGGCCGGCGTGCCGCGCGAGATTCCGGTGATCGGTTTCGCCGGCGCTCCGTTCACGCTGGCCAGCTATGCGATCGAAGGGGGCAGCAGCCGCAATTATCTGCACACCAAGAGTCTGATGTACGGCGATGGCGGTGCGTGGCAGGCGATCATGGAGCGGCTGGCCCGCGCGGTGACGCTTTATCTGAACGCCCAAATCGCGGCCGGCGCTCAGGCGGTGCAACTGTTCGACAGTTGGGTCGGCTGCCTGGGCCCGGACGATTATCGCCGCTACGTGTTGCCGTACACCAAGGCGATCATCGAGGGCATCACGCCCGGCGTGCCGGTGATCCAACTTCGCCACCGGCAATCCCGCGCTGTTGCCGCTTTTGTCGCAAGCCGGCGGCCACGTGATCGGCATCGACTGGCGGATCGAGTTGGACGAAGCCTGGCGCGCGGTCGGCTATGACAAAGCCGTACAAGGCAATCTGGATCCGGCCGTGTTGTTGACGAATCGCGAAACAATCCGGCGACGCGCCCGCGACGTGTTGAATCGCGCCGCGGGCCGGCCCGGCCACATCTTCAATCTCGGCCACGGCATCTTGCAGCAAACGCCCGTCGACAACGTCCTGCATTTGATCGAAGCAGTGCGCGAGGCGAAGTGAGCGCCGTCGCCTTTTTTGCAGCGTCACACCTGAACGCGGACCGCCGAGCAACTCTGGGCGTAGCCGAGCGCGCGTTTCGTGACGGGAAAGATCCGACAGACGGCGATCGCCAGGGCCAGCTCGACCAGTCCTTCTTCGCCGTAGTGCTGTCGCATCCGCTCGCGATACTGTCCTTCCTCGCCCGACGCCTTGACGACTTCTTCGGCAAAATGGTACGTGTCGGCCAGGTCGGGCGGCAAGTCGTCGGGGCGCGACGCCAGCACCGCGCGCAGCGTGTCGGGCGAAACGCGATCGTGCCTGGCCTGGTTGACCACGATCTGCACACACGGGCCGCAATCCTCGGCCTGCGTCGCCACGAGCCGGGCAACGTGATAGGGCTCGACTGGCAAGACGCGTCGATACTCGGCCAGCGGCATGACCTTGACGAACTTGAAAAACGCCCGCAGGGAGACGTCGAGGATGTGCTTCAAATAATCGGCCGGCACACCCAACTTGCGCTCAGCCGCGGAGATTCGCCCGGCGATAATACGGCGGATCATGATGCGGTCCTCAAGTAATTCACAAACAGACGTATTCGAGACGTCGACGCGAATAAGCGGCGGACGCGCCACTCGACTGTCCGAGCCAACATCAGTTGCCGGCCGGCGGCGCCAAGCCGGTGATCATCGACTTGGGAATCTGGAATCTAAGCGGCTCGGTGCCGCCGAAGCCGGCGGGGGACAACTCCAGCCGCAGGTATTCGATCGTGTCCAAGGGCGGTGGGAACACCAGATCCGCCTTGGCGGTGGCGGCGGGACGCACGGCGTTATCCTTGCCGACGGTCACCGTGTTTCCGAAGAGCATCATGGTGGGAGATTGTTTGTACTTGTTGCCGATGTTGTCGGCCAGGTTCACGCTTGCCGAGGCCCCTTGCACGGCTTTGCCCAGTTCGCCCCCAACCAAGTCGCCGAGTCCGGCCGGCAGTTCGCCGCCGCCGCCGTGCCACAGCGGAACTTCCATGATCTTGTCCTTCGACGTGTTTTCGACCGTTACCGTGATCTTCAACATCGGCTGCGACTTTTGTTTGCCGAGCCGCGACAGATCGCCGCTTTCCAAGCGCACGTTTTCGACTTTCGCGCTCACGACACTGGCCTTGACGTCGCCTTGTTGGATCGACGACTGGCTGGCGTCGGTCCATTGTGGCTCCGGCTCGGGCTCGGGTTCGGGTTCCTTCGGCACGGTGGCTACCGGCGGCGGCGCGGTCGGCGGCGGCAACGTCGGTTTCTGCACCACGACCGGCGCGGCGCTGCCGAACAGATTGAACGCCACACCGAGCACCACGGCCAGCACCAGTCCAACGGCCGAACTGCTCGTGCCGCCGACGTTCAACATCAGGCCCGAGCCCTTGTTCTTCGCCGCGACAACCAACCCGCCGATTCCCACCAGCACCCCCAGGCTGCCGGCGACAATGCCTGTCCAGCCGATCAGTCCGCCGAGGAACGGGAGCCAGCAGGTGGCCAGCGCGACGGCGCCCAGGATGACGGCCACGCCGCCGACGATTTTGGGAGTGACCGATCCGCCGTCAATCGGCGTGGCTTTGGGAACGGCGCCGCGGGCCCACGGCGGTTGAGCCATGCTCCCGGCCATGACCGGCGCCGGCGGCGGAGCAAGCGGCGGCGCGGCCAGCGGGGCAACCGGCGGCACTGCCTTGGCCGCGGCCGGGGTGACTTTTGCAGCTGTCGGCGCAGCCTTTGGAACTGTCGGCATAGGCTTCGCCGCGAGCGGCCCGGACTTGGTCACGGTGGGTGCGGCTTTGCGCTGCGGCACGGTGGGCGCATCGGCCGGCGACGCAAACAAGCCTTGCACGCGCGAGGCCGGCACCCAGGCGCCTTCGTTTCCCAGCCGCACGGTGGTGTCCGGCTTGATCTTGCCTTCGGTGGCCAGCTTCTTCAGATGGGCCGACGTCATCGGCCCATACTGCTTTCCGCCCTGCTGGACGTACCACTCGTTTGCCATGCGACAAGCTCCAGACTCGACTCTCGACCCGCACGGCGCATGTAAATGCGCGCCAAACGCCGCCGAGGTACAGTGTACGACCGGCCGCGGCGGCCCGCAATCAAGACCCGCCATCTACTGACGGCGTCAGCCGCCCGTCGCAACCGGCTCGATACTGCCGCGATTGATGACGTCGATCAGTTGCCGCAAGCGGCCGAGGCTGCGGCGATTGAAGCGGAAGACCAATCGGGCGTGAGCGGCCAGGTCGGGTTCGTCCTTTTCTTCGCGCAGCGGCCCGCCGACGATGAACTCGCCGCCGTTGACGATGTCGGCGAACTCGTCGTTGATCGCCGCGACCAGCTCGGGCGTCGGCGCTTCCTTCAAGCGAAACACGAGCTTGTTCTTCACGTACCGCATGCTGTGGTAGACGCGTGAAGAACTGCAGAATCTCGTCCACGGCCGCGTCGACGCTGTCGGTCAGCTTGTAGAGCGACAGGTCGTCGGGCGAGATCATGCCGTCGCGCCAGCAGTCGTCGTTCGACGAACTGCTGAACAGTCGGTTGCCAGAACGTGCCGCCGGGCGCGTCGAGAAACACGACCGGCACCATGTCGCGCTTGCCGGTTTGCAGCAGCGTGAGCACTTCCAGCCCTTCGTCGAGCGTGCCGAAGCCGCCGGGCAACAGGCACACCGCGTCGCACTCCTTGACGAACATCAGCTTGCGCGTGAAGAAGTATTTCATGTGCACCAGCTTGGGGTCGCCGGCGATGATCGGGTTGGCGTACTGCTCGAAGGGGAGCATGATGTTCAGGCCCATCGAGTTTTCGCGGCCGGCGCCGACGTGGCCGGCTTCCATGATGCCGCTGGCGGCGCCGGTGACGACGAGCCAGTCGTGCTCGGCCATGGCGCGGCCGAACGTCGACGGCCTGCTCGATAGGTCGGCTCGTCGGGGCGGCGTGCGGGCCGAGCCGAACACCGTCACCTTGCGGCGCGAGCGATAGGGCGTGAAGACCTTGAAGGCGTAGCGCAGCTCGCGCAGCGTGCGGCTGAGGATTTTCAGATCGCCGCGCGATGGTTGGTCGGCGGCCAGCTTGTCGGCCGATTCCTTGATCTGCTCGATCAGGTCGACGATCCGCGAATGGTCGAGCTTTCCGTTGCCCTCCGAGAGCGTCTCCTCGAGTTTGACGAGCGCCGCTTCGTCGGCGTTCGAAAGCGGGCTCTGGCCCGGGTTGTTTTCACGATCGCTCACACGGATTCCTCGCAAAGACCGACCAATATCGTTTCACGGTTGCCGCACTTCGCCGCGCGCTTTGGTGGGGCACCAACCCCCTCAATTATACCTTCGAGGCAGCGCCGGCGAATGCGCGAAAAGATTGCCCGTTGGGCCGCCCCATGGTAGGTCAGGCACACGGTGCCTGACAAAGCCCTTGCGAAAGCCCATCAGGCAAGCTTCCTGCCCACGCTGCGAGAAAGATGCCGCGCAATCAAAAGCAGCCTGAATCGCGTATTGCGACAGGCTGCTTGCGAGTTGGCTTGCAGTGCGGCGCGACCGGCCGTGGGTTGGCCTTGGGGCGTTTGCCGGCTTTTCAGCGGGCGGCTCAGGCCGACGGGCGTCGATAGTGCTGGTAGGCCAGAATCACTTCGTACAGGTCGGTCGAGATCGTGATCGGGTCGTCCTCGAAATCGCTGAGCCAAGTACGTTCGTTGCGAACCGCGTCGGCTAACAGCGGAAGAATCTCGCTGAGCGCGACCGTGACGGAATCCTTCGCTTCTTTGCTTTCGGCAACCGCCGCACAAACGTCGCTCTGAGGACCGTAGTACACTCGCAGTTGGCTTCGAGCCATGGGACGCTTCCTTACGTCTGAGTTCTCGTTGAACCGCCGTCGAATCCGTCAGTGTCAAGACTCTTCGCGCGGCCGCGCATGCACGTCATGCTGTCTACGCCCGCCCTTGCGCACTGATATCGGCAAAAGGAGTGCTGCGGGTTTGATTCATTTGTCCGAAGTTTCCGTTTTTTCTCCGCAACCTCATGGCAGCGGTAAGGCCCGCGGCGCCGGTCGCACGCGCGGTGAGGGTTTGTTGGGTAAATTGGAGAAGAGCGCCCGTCGCTGAGGCTCGCGGAACCTTGACAATGCCGCCTCCAAGCGCTAGATTGCCAGGGCGCCAAGTCAAACGCGGTTAAACATTTGCGCCAATCCACACCGCCACATGTAAATTCTGCATGGGTAGCACCAACACAGTCGCCATCGACCTGAGGCCGGTGGCGCAAACTCTCCAGCTCTCGCTCCGCCAGGTCGAGTCCGTCGTCGAACTGCTCGATGCTGGCAACACAGTGCCGTTCATCACCCGCTATCGCAAGGATCAGACCGGCGGCCTGGACGAGGAGCAGATTCGCCAGATCGAGTCGCGGCTGATCAAAATGCGGCTGTTGGCCGAGCGCAAGCAGACGATCCTGCGGTCGATCGAATCGCAAGGAAAACTGACCGCCGAGTTGGCCGCCGAGATCGAGGCCGCCGAAAGCACCAAGCGGCTGGAAGATCTGTACCTGCCGTTCAAACCGAAGAAACAAACCCTGGCCACCGTGGCCCGCGAGCGGGGCCTCGAGCCGCTGGCCGACGAAGTGGTCGAGGCCTCGCCGAGCTGCGCCGACCTGGACGCCCGGGCGGTCGACTTCGTCAATCCCGACCGGGGCGTCGCCAGCGCCGCCGACGCGCTGCTGGGCGTGGGCCACATCCTGGCCGAACGCTTCAGCGAGCGGGCCGATCTGCGGCAACGGCTCCGCAAGATTCTCAACCGCACCGGCAAGCTCGTCAGCGCGCGGGCCGAAGCCGACGAAAAGGTCGCCCAGGGCTTTCGCGACTATTTCGAATTCAGCGAAACGCTGCGAGCGCATCCCCGAACATCGCGTGCTGGCGATCAATCGCGGCGAACGGGCCAAGGTGCTGCGCGTCAAGATCGAAGCCGACCTGGAAGCCATGCAGGCGGCCGTCGACGAGCTCGTCGAGGCCGACCATCCGCACGCCGACTTCCTGCGCGGCTGCGGGCGCGACGCGCTGGCGCGACTCGTCTTTCCCAGTCTCGAGCGCGAAGTGCGCCGCGAGCTGACCGATTGGGCCGAGTCGCACGCCGTCGACGTCTTCGCCCGCAACCTGCGCAACCTGCTGTTGCAAACGCCGGTGCGCGGCCGCCGCGTGCTGGCCATCGATCCGGGCTTCAAGAGCGGCTGCAAGCTGGCGGCGCTCGACGAATTCGGCAACCTGCTCGACCAGGCCGTGATCCACCTGGTCGGCAAGCCCGAGCGCAAGCTGGAAGGCCGCGCGAAGCTGGTCGAGATGATCAAGCAGCATCAGCTCAGCGTGGTGGCCATCGGCAACGGCACCGCCTGCCGCGAGACCGAAGAATTGATGTCGGACCTGTTGGCCACCGAGTTGGCCGACGCGGGCGTGGCGTACGTGATCGTCAACGAAGCGGGCGCCAGCGTCTATTCGACCAGTCCGCTGGGCCGCGAGGAGTTTCCCGAGTACGACGCCACGCTGCGCGGCGCGATTTCGATCGGCCGGCGCCTGCAGGATCCGCTCAGCGAGCTGGTGAAGATCGATCCGGCCAGCATCGGCGTCGGCATGTATCAGCACGACGTGAAGGCCAAGCACCTGCGCACCTCGCTGGACGCGGTGGTCGAGTCGTGCGTCAACTACGTGGGCGTCGATCTGAACACGGCCAGCCCGGCGCTGCTGCGCTACGTGTCGGGCTTGAACCAACTGACGGCCCGGCGGCTGTACGACTATCGCGCGCAGCACGGTCCGTTTCGCAATCGCGAGCAGCTCAAGGAGGTGCCCGGCTTCGGCGAGGCGACGTTCGTGCAGGCGGCCGGCTTTTTGAAGATCGGCGACGGCGACAATCCGCTCGACGCCACCTGGATTCATCCCGAAAGCTACCCGCTGGCCCAGCAGGTGCTCGAAAAGATGGAATGCACGCTGGCCGACCTGGCCGAAAAAGAGGCCGCCGCGCGGATCGCCGAGCGGGCCGCCCAGTTGGAGCTTGACGGCCTGACCGCGCAGCTCGATGCCGGCGCCATGCTGCTGACGGATATCCTGGCCCAGCTGGCCCGGCCGGGCCGCGACCCGCGCGAGGATCTGCCCCCGCCGATCTTCAAGAAGGGGGTCATCAAGCTCGACGATCTGACGCCGGGCATGGAGCTGTCGGGCACGGTGCTGAACGTCGTCGATTTCGGCGCCTTCGTCGACATCGGCCTGCACGACACGGGCCTGGTGCACATCAGCCAGTTGGCCAACAAGTACGTCCGCGATCCGCACGAAGTCGTCTCGGTCGGCGACATCGTCAAAGTCTGGGTGCACGAAATCGACAAGACGCGTCGCCGCGTTTCGCTGACCATGATCGCGCCAGGCACGCCGCGCACGCCGCCGCCGCGCCGCGGTGAAAAGCGCAAAGGCGACGGCCCGCGCGGCGCTCGCCCGGCAGCCGGCGCGGCGCCAGCCGTCGCGGCCCCCCAGGGTGAGGCCACCGACGGGGGGACCGCCCAAGCGGGAACTGAGACCGCCACTGCCCCGCCGCCCCGCGATCGCCGTCCGGCTCGACCCCAGGGCCGGCCGCAACGACCGCAACAGCGTGGCGACGCGCGCCGCTTCGAAAAGGGAGCCGCGGGCACCAAGCCAGCGTTCAAACCGCGCCCCGAGCGCAAGCCCAAGCCGCTGGTCCCGCTGACCAACGAAATGAAGGCCGGCAAGGAGCCCTTGCGAACCTTCGGCGATTTGAAACAATTCCTCGAGTTGAAGACGCAGGACGAAGGCCAACCGGACGAGCCGAAGCCCGACGCTTGACAACATGATTCGAGTGCTTGCAGCGAGCGGCTAGGTTTGGGTGGCCCAGACAACTTGTTGTCTGGGTCCCGAAGGGACAAGAGGGTCAGGTGAGGTGCGAACGCCCTGCGGTCAAAGGCCTCCTATTGCTTCGCAACACCGACAACAAGTTGTCAGTGCCACTCGAGCGAATGGGTTTGAGTTCGACCGCAGTTCCCGTTGGACGCTTTTTACGTTAGACGCAGTGCCGAGCAGCCATGGATTTTCAGCAGCGGTTGGAAAAAGCGATTCAGCGCGGACAGCGTTCGCAGGACGCGGCGGCGCAGGCCCGGGCCGAACAGGCCATGGGCGAGGAAGAGCTGAAACGGCTGCATTCGCAGTTTCGCCTGGAACTCTCCGACCACATCGAGCAGTGCGTCAAGCAATTGCCGCAGCACTTTCCCGGATTCCGCTACGAGACGCTGGTCGGCAGCCGCGGCTGGGGCGCCGCGATCGCCCGCGACGACCTGTCGCTCAACGACGGCCGGCGCGAAACCTTCTTCAGCCGTTTGGAAGTCGTGGTGCGCCCGTTCTCGTCGTCGCACGTGCTGGAGCTGGCGGCCAAGGGCACGATTCGCAACAAGGAAGTCTACAACCGCAACCAGTATCAAATGCTGGCCCACGTCGACATCGCCTCGTTCCGCGACCTGGTCGACCGCTGGATCCTGGAATTCGCCGAGCTGTACGCGGCGAAAAGCTAGTGGTTGATGGATCGTGAAATGCAGTCGGAAGTGTCGTCAAGTCTTAGGATCCCTCACCCTAACCTTTTCCCGGAGGGAGCGGGAACTGTCGGCTCGCGTTCATACTAATCACGATCCACAAGCCCCTGTCTTCCAATGCTTCGCGTCGTTGACATCGTACAGCACTACGGCGTGCGCCCGGTTTTGAAGGGAGTCACTCTCGAAATCGCACCGGGCCAACTGGTCGTGATTGTCGGTCCCAATGGCATGGGCAAGACTACGCTGCTGGGCGTGATGGCCGGCGTGCTCTCGCCGCAACGCGGGTCTGTCGAATTCGACGGGCACACGCGGCGCGCCTCGATCGAGGACGAGCTCGCGATTCGTCACAGCGTGGTCTACCTACCGGACCATCCCTGGCTGCCGAAGGATCTCACCGGCCGCGAGTTCCTGCACGCCGTCGGCGAGCTGTACGACGTCGCCGACGACCGCCTGATGAACCACGTCGAGCGGTTGTTGGACGTGTTCGAGCTGGCGCGGGAAGGGGATTGGCCGATTCGCAGCTTTTCGAACGGGCAGCAGAAAAAGATCGCGATTTGCTCGGCGCTGGTCACCGACGCGCCCTTTTTGCTGTTGGACGAGCCGTTTTCGGGCGGGCTCGATCCCTCGGGCATCTTGACGCTGAAGCGCATCCTGCGGCATCTGGCCGCGCACGACGCGACGGTGATCATGACCACGCCCGTGCCGGAAATCGTCGAGGAACTGGCCGACCGCATCGTAGTGATTCGCGACGGCGAGCTGCTGGCCTACGACACGCCGGAGGGACTACGGCAGCAAACCCGCTGCAACGGACCGCTGACGCTCGTGCTGGAGCGACTGATCTTTCCCGAGGCGCAAAGCAACATCGACCGTTACTTGCGAGAGGAGTAGTCGATGATTCGCTTTGGTTTTCGGCCGATTCGCGCCTGGGTGCGACCCGCATGGTTCATTCCGGCGATGTTCGCATGCTGTCTCATGCTGGAAGCCCCATACGCCTGGTGGAGTTGGTGGAAGCAAGTCGCTCTGGGGCCGGAAATCCTGCGCCTGCGCGACAGCATGATGCTCATTTTGTGCGGCGTGTTTGGCGTACTGCGGGCCAACTCGCTGCATCCGCTCGCCTGGCCGAGTTACGGCAGCTGGCTGGCGCGAACTCCCTGGCACATGCCCAAGCCGCTGCCGCTGGGACCGATTCATTTGACGCCGCGCGACGGCGTGCTGCTGGGCATTGTGATGCTGCTGTTGCACGACGCAAACGTGAGCGTGCTGCGCGTGCCGCTGGTGTTCCTGATGGTTTATCTGGCGGCGCAGTGCGGCACGCTGGCCACGACGGGCTGCAAGGCGCATGCGTACGCGGTCATGTTCGGCCTCGGGCTGGCTGTTCGATTCTGGTTCGATCCGACCACCGCGCTGTGCCTGGCCGCGCTGGTTTATCCCCTGGCCTATGCGGGCTTGCGACGGTCGCTTTATGGATTTCCTTGGGCAAAGCCGTGGCTGATGTCGATCTCCGAGCCTGAACCTTCGTTGGCGACGCTTGACAAACACCTCAAACTCGATCTGTCTGTGCGCTTGGGTTGGCCCTTTGACACCATCCGGCCGAAACTCCGGACGCGTGGCATCAGCATTGTCGATGGCACGATGGTCAGCTTGCTCGTCGGCTGGTGGTTGTACTGCATGACGGCCAATCCCATGCCACAAGAAACTCGCAGCTTCATTCTCGGATTTGCAGTTTGGGCGACCTTTGGTTTGACGGCCGGGCGGGTCATGTTGTATTGCCAGAACTATCGACCGCCAATCAATCTGTGGGGGCGTATTTTTACCCTGCGGTGGATCATCCCGGGTTATGACAAAGTGTTTGCCGCGCCGATTTTGGCCGTGCTGCTGTGCGGTCCGACTGCCGCCTTCTTGGGTGCCGCGTGGGGACCTGACAAGCACATCGGTGGTGCCTGCATGGTCGCGGTGATCGTGTTCGTCCTGCTGGTCGGCGGTCCAACGCTGGAGGAGTGGCGCCACACGGGCAATCATCGGATCGTGCCGACAACCAACGCAAAGCTGTTAGTCAAGCTTTGACGCGCGCTCGCCCCGGCCCTCTCCCGGTGGGGGAGGGAGACTTACGCGTCGGCCGGTTGCAGGGCCAACTGCTTGAGCGCGTCGAGGCTCAGCAGCAGGTCGTCGCGCGAGATCTCCTGCCAGCCGGCCAGCTTGTGGCGCAAGATGCACAGCTTGTAGGCCTCGAAGGCGTCGTTGACGTCCGGGGGCAGCGGCGGCAAGCTGGCGAAGGGCCGAACCACGGCCGCGGCGACTCGGGCGCCGTCGCTCGCGTCGGATCCCTCGGTGGCGTCGAATTGCGCGCGATCGTAGCCCTCTTCGCCGTCGCTCGTTTCGTCGCCGTCTTCGTCGGACTCGGCCCGATCCGGCGCTCGGACCACGCCCAACACGCCGGAAACGACTTCGCCCGAGGCGTCGGCACTCTCGGCGTCTTCATCCCAGGGGGTTGCCAGGGCTGCCTCATTTTCGTCGGGTTCGTCGCCGGCGAGTTGCCCGAGGGCCCGCCAGCGCTCGTGGCGCATTTCCGAGATCGACCAGCCGTTTTGCACGGCCCCTTCGAGCCACATTTCGGCGTCGTCCCAATCGAGCGCGGCCTGAAAATGGCTCCAGTACAAGCCGGGATATTCGTCGCGGGTCGGGCCAAACCGCTCGCAGGCCCGTCGCAAGCGGCCGACGTGCTGCGGCGTGACGTTGCCCACGCGACGGCTCCAGGCGTCGTCGGAATATTCGGCGGCCGGCGCGCCTTCGGCCCGCAGCGCTTCGCGCCAGGCGTGGATGATCTGCCCTTTCTCCCAGTTGGTCGTGCTGACCAGTCGCTTCCATTGGCCCAAATACTGCTCGGAAGTTTGCTCGATCAGCGCCGAATCCATGCGTTGTTGTCGCTTCTGCCAGGGGAAATCGCGATTCCGGAAGGCCGTCAAGAGTCGGCCACGTGCCGCGATTCTAACACATCGCGCGGTGCGCGATAGAATCTCGTCTGCGAGCGCGACAAAAATGTGCTCTCGCGCCTCCGCCTAACCGTCACGCGTGGCACAGTTTTCCACACTTGAACGCGCGCCGCGCTCAGCCGAGTGCGATTGGGGAAAACTTGTTAGCGGAGGCCTGAGGCATGAGTCCCGAGGCTTGAGGAAAGAATAAGCGGCCTTCTTTTTCGTCCTCAGGCCTCGAGCCTCAGGCCTCGGGCCTGTTTTCCGGCGTTGGGGCGATCTCGACCGATTGGAATCCGCAGGTATTGTGCGTGCCGTCGCAAAAGGGCTTGCGCGACGATTGCCCGCAGCGGCACAGTGCCACGTTGGGCTTGGCCGGATTGCGCGGGAAGGGGTTGCCGTTTTGATCGAGGATGACCACGTCGCCTTCGATCAACAGCGGACCATTGGGACGCACGCGAATCGTGACGCTCATGACGAAACTTCCTTGATGCGTAGGACCGGAGAAACGCGCGAACGGATCGACGCAAAGTGTACCGCAACACGGTCGGCAACGCCAACCGCCCGCGGGCCGGGGCGCGGAGCCAGCCGTGGAAAGGCAAGCTACTTTTTGCCTTGGGCCGGTTCGTTGCCGTCCGCGCAGCGCAGCCAGAACGTGACCGGGGGCAGTTCGGATAGCTTTTCGGACCGCTGCTTGAGCAAAAGCCGCTCGCCAGCGCCGGGCTTCTTGGCAGGCGCGGCATTCGGCGCGACCTTGACGCCGCCGCGCGCGGCACTCGCGGCCTCGTCGGTCACCAAGAAGTTGGATACCGCTACGTTAGACACCTGGCTGCGCTGCTCCTTCAGTTCGCTGAGGATCTGATTGAGCTGTTCGGCGCGGCGTTGCACTGGTATAGCTCCTGCACGCCGAGTGCCTGGGACTGCTGTGCTTTCGAACGCGACTGCACGTCTCGCTGTCGCCCCTCGGCGTCCAGACGCTTGAAACTGACGTTGTTGGTCTTGAACACCTTTTCGAGCTGTTGGTCCTTGATGAACTCGGCGTCTACGTCGATCACGACCAGGTCGATCGGTTCGTCCAAAGCGCCGGCGTTTTCCGACTTCTTCGCGTAACGGCCGAGCGTGTTGCCCTTGGGCGACTCGGTGACGCCGCCGGCAGCCTTGGATGGTTCCACGGTGGACGGAGGCGGCACCGCGGCCGGCTGGGACATCTTTCCAAGGCCCATGTCGTCCTTGGCCTTGCGATAAGAATCGCCCGGGGTCTTCGGATCCGAATAGAAATGGGATTTATCGAAGTCGGTCGTGACCTCGCCGGGCGTCGCGCTCAACGGCGTAACGGAAGGCCGCGCCGACATTTGGGGTGCGGCCTGGTCCTTGGCTTCGCCAGCCAAGCCGTCGGCCAGCTTCTTGTTCTCTTTCATGTCGCGCGGTGCGTTCTGTGCCACTTCGCGCTGGGGCGGTTCACGCTGGGTATCGAACATCGCGATCAACAAGGCCGCGGCCAGCGCCACCGCCGGCCAGATGATTCGCCGCTTGCCTCCGCGGGCCCACCACTGGCGCACCACGTCGGTGCGCCCTGGCTTGACTGCGGACGTATCGTCGATGGCGGCCTCGACCGCCGGTCGCTTTTCGCCGCTGAGCACGCTGCGTTCGGCTCGACGCAGCACGGAAGGACCCAGATCCTGTTCGAGCCGATGGCGAGGCAGCGATTGCAGGCTGGCTCGCACCGTGCGCAGCTCTTCGTAGAGCTGCCGAGCCTCGGCGCTCTCGGCCAGCCATTTTTCGACCTGCGCGCGCTCGTCGGGCGATAATTCGCCGTCGACATAGGCGCTGATCAGTTCTTCGCGTGGTTCTGCGGTCATGAACTTGGCCCCGGCTCGGCGGCTGGGGGATAATAAACTATTTTGCGTCCGCTTGGAAAATGCCCTTAAGTTGATCTCGCAACTGCAGCCGCGCGCGGTGCAGCCGGCTGCGGATGGTTCCGATCGGCAGGTCCAAAATCTCGGAAATCTGTTCGTAGGAACAATCGTCCACCTCTCGCAAAATCAAAATCGCGCGGTGTTCGTCGCTCAAAGTTGCCAGTGCCAGCTGTACCTGGCAGGCTCGTTCGCTCTGTTCCAATCGGGCCCCGGGTGGGTCGGTGTTGTCGATCGGCTCGTGGCCCAGCACTTCGCGTGCGTGTTCGATCGACACGTGCGGTTTTTCGCGGCGGCGGCGACTGATCGCCAGGTTGAAGGCAATGCGGTAGAGCCAGGTGTAAAAGGCGCTTGCGCGCTCAAAGGTCTCCAGCTTCACGTAAGCCTGCACGAACGCGTCCTGCACCACGTCTTTGGCCGTGTCGGTCGAGCCGACGACGTGCACCAGCGTGTTGTACAACCGGTCCTGATGACGGGTGACCAATTGGCCAAACGCGGCCGAATCGCCGTCCAATGCCTCGACAATGAGCTGGGCGTCGTCTTTCACAACCGCTCCAACAGTTGGACGCCTCGGGAGAAGCCAAAGTTCCGTCACGCCCGCGCGACCCCGAACGCGAAAAACCCGCCAAATTGGCCCCTCGCGACCGCTTCCACTGCCATTGTTGGGCCGGTGAGCAGGCTTGTCAAATCGTCCTACCGTCATGGCTGGCCGGCATTTGCGACCATCCGCAGCCCGCTAGCCGGCCATCGCCACCCCCAGCGGCCACACGCAACCTCGCGGCCGCCGCCAAAACAGGTAAATCCACAACAGAACTCCGCCCGCGAAAATCGCCACGCTGATATTCTGCGAAATGCTCAGCCCCGTATTGAACACCGCCGATTCGTCGATGCGGATGATTTCGAGCAAGAATCGTGACACCGGATGGATCGTCAGCACCAGGGCCGTCAATTCGCCGTCGCGCTGCCGGAAGGGCTCGTAAGCCAACAGTAAAAGGCACAGCAGCAGCGCGTCGATCAGGCTGTAGATCTGCGCGGGATGCACCGGCCGGCTGCGTTCGATTGGACCCAACGTCCAACTCTTGACCGTGGCTGCGCCGTTGACCGCGATCGACAGTCGTTTGCCCTCGCCAAACGTCTTCAGCAATTGCAACTGGGCGTCTTCGACACTCGCGACCTTGGCGCCGTTGATAGCCGTCACGCGGTCGCCGGCTTTTAGTCCGGCCAGCGCGGCGGGCGAGTCGGGCTTAACCCGGTCGATCACGGCCGGGTCGCGCGGCGAACCTTGGAATATCAAGCCGTGCACAAACAGTTCGCCCTTCTGCACCTGGTCGGCATAGGCCGGCGTCCCTTCGGGAAACCGCACGGCCCAGCTCAGGTCGCTGATGCCGCCGTAGCAGCAGCCGTTGAGAAAGCAGCCGAGCCGTCCCAGTCCCACGCCCAATACGACGCCGGGGGCGATCAGATCGGCCAGCGCCAGGCCCGGCAGGTGATACTTGTACACGAACGCCACCAGTGCCGCGCCGCCGGCCAGCATCGAACCGTAAACGACCAGTCCGCCTTGCGTCAGGTTGACCATCGCGCCGAGCGTCGCCAGCAACGTCGGCTCCTGGAATTTTTGCCAGTACTCAATGATGTAAAACGCCCGGGCTCCGACGATGCCTGCGATGAACAGCCAGGTGGCCAGCGACAAAAGCATTTCCGGGTCGACGCCGATCTTCCGCGCGCGATACAGCGTCAGAGCGATGCCGGCCAGCACCGACATCAACAGCATCACGCCGTATCCGCGAATCGGCAGCCCTTCGGGCTCGGAAACAATCGGCACCACCACCGTGATGGCTAGCGCCGCCACGGCCAACACCGACAGGTGCCCGCGGGTTTCGGCGCTCCATCCGTGCCGGCGAAGCGACCAGGCCACGAGCACAGCCGCGACGACGGCCCAGATGCCCAGCAGCCAGCCAAAGCCGAACACGTCGATGCCGGCAATTTGTCGCGGTATGATCCACAGCGTTTGACACATGACGAGTTTGCTCGAATCGAGGTCCTTGGGTTGTATGCCCCAGCAGGCGTTTTATCCGATCCGTTCGTTGTCGATCAATCGCGTCGCGCCCACGCGGGCGGCGATGACGGCGATCACCGGCCGATCGACCACTTCGACCGGTTCGAGCGTGTCGGGATCGGCCAGCGCGACGTAATCGACTTTCAGCTCGGCCTGGCGGAGCATTTCTTCCATTGCGGCCAGAATGGCCCGCGCATCGGTCGTGCCTTGCTCGACCAGGCGCCTGGCCGATTGCAGGCTTTGGTGTATGGCCCTTGCCCGGCGCCGCTCGTCGGCCGACAGATAAACATTGCGCGAGCTCATGGCCAGTCCGTCGGCTTCGCGCACGATCGGGCAGACCTCGACGTGAATCGGCAAGTCGAAGTCCTCGACCATCCGTCGCACCACTAGCGATTGCTGATAGTCCTTGCGCCGAAATAGGCGCGGTGGGGCTGAACCAGGTTGAACAGTTTGAGAACGATCGTGGCCACGCCTCGAAAGTGGCCCGGCCGAAACTGGCCCTCCAACGGCAGCGCCGGTCCGCCCACTTCGACGTGCGCGGCGTGTCCCACAGGATACATCGACTCGGTCGTCGGCGCGAAGACGACGTCGGCCCCGTGCCCCGCGAGTAGCTTCAAGTCGGCTTCGAGCATGCGCGGATATCGGCCAAAGTCCTCGCCCGCGGAGAACTGCGCGGGGTTGACGAAAATCGTCACGACTGTGAAGCCGCACTGCTTGCTGGCGGCGTCCACCAGACTCAAATGTCCCTCGTGCAGCGCTCCCATCGTGGGCACCAGGCCGATCGACTTGCCGGCACGCCGGGCATCAGCCACCAGCGTTCGCAGTTCGGCGGCCGTCTGGACCAGGCGTGGCGGCAAACTCTTGGTTGAAATACTCATGGATCGCCTGATGCAGCCCGCCGACGAAGGTCTGGTGAACCGTGTGGCCCACTTATTGCATCGATTGAATGGCTGCCGCAATTTCGTCGTACTGGCTCGCCGGATCGGCTCCGTCGGCCACCAACACCGGGCCCGCGCCGCCGCGAACAGCCAACCTCAAAAGTTCGTCTCGCACGCGATCGGACGCCGGAAAATCGAGCGACCGCGGAGCCAACCCGCCGGCCCTTGGAGTATCGAGCACGACCAGCAATTTCGGCAACACCACTTGCGCCCGGGCGGCTCGCCAGGCCTCGGTGTAGGAGCCCAGATCCTGGCCCTCCAAGGCAACCCGGGCATACACCAGGCCCTGGTCAAAATAAAAATCGCTGACCGCTAGCAGTTCATCCTGGGGCCATTTTGCCCGCTCAAGCGACTGCCGTCGGCGGTCGAGGAATTGTATCTGCCGCTGGTACGCCGGGCCAGACGCGGATTCTGGGCCCGGGTCGCTCACAAGCCGGCCGTGAAACGCGCGGGCCAAACGCTCGGCGAGCGCCGTCTTTCCACTGCCCGCCGGCCCCGAAAGCGCAACGTACGACGGCGCGGCGTTGAGATGGTCGAGCAGTTGGCCGATTGTCCAGCCGATCACGGGGTGAGTCATTTCGGCCGCCACCTCGGCGGCCGGCTGCAGCACGAATCTCCGCCACGCCATGCGTGGGTGGGGCACGGTGAGCGACGGCGTGTCAATGGTTTCGTCGCCGTACAGCAGCAAGTCCAGATCGATTGGTCGCGCTTCCCAACGAGCTACGCGCCTCCGACCCAAAGCATCTTCGATTGTTTGCAAAACTGCATGCACCGCCTCGGCCGACAGGGTCGTCTCAAACGAAACCGCCGCGTTGAGAAAGGGCGGCTGGTCCGGCGGGCCGCCGATCGGTGCGGTTTCGTGCCGCGAGCTGCATCGAACCGAGTCAATATACGGCTGCAACGCGAGCCATTCGACGGCGCGCTCGATCGACTGCCGACGATCACCCAGATTGGAACCCAGCGCAACCAGACAGCGCGGCATGAAACGTGGCAATCGTAATAAAGGCGCGGCAAGCGGGCGCTCGGCCCTTGGGACGGCGCCTTCGATCGGGCAGCTCGCCGCAATCCGGACAACAAATCCAACTGGAAGGCATTCTACCCCTCAGGTGCCCGCAACGCGAAAGCCGGACACGTTCGCATCCCGCGGGTCGGCGGGACGAGTACAGCGTGAAAAACCTAGGGGGGGCCTCCGTGCCACGACCAGGGCCGTCGACTATCGATCCGTGCAGTCGCCGCCCCCCAAGCCGTTTTTCTCAAACTCGCATACACGGTCCACTGAAGGAGGCAATGCCACGAAGCTGGTGCGGGCGCAGCGCGACAGGGTATTTTTTCAAGCGCAACGAACCCAGCCGTGTATTGCCAACGTCGGCGCCGAGGTTCCGCACTCGGCCTTCCTGGTCAGCCACAACACCGAGAGTTCGGCGTTGATCGATTCGCAAAATTGTCATACTGAAGCAGTGCACATTTTGCGACGAGCGCCGAAAATGTCAAGCAACATTCCGGCTCGATTTTTTTTGCGCAAAATGGGACTTGCAAATCGCCGCCAAACTGCTCTCGATTCGCCGGCGGGAATCGCTCGCCGCTGGCGCCAAGCCACCGCGCAATGGCGCCCGCACGCGCACTTGGGCAACCTCGCTTGGAATTTCTCGCCATTTCGGCGCAGACTTTCGCGGACCTTGCGGCAGGCGGTCGCGCGGCACTTGAATCGGCGCCGCCCGGTGGCTTAGGATGACATGGCCGAAGCCGCGACGCGCGGCTTGCCCAAACCGTGTGGGGTGAGCCCCTTGAATATCGACGAAACGTCCACGCCTTCGCTTTCGCAACTGCGAGACTTTCTGCTGCAATGGCGGCAAAAACCCTCGGGCGACGACGCCGCCGACGCGCTCGATTCGATCGAGTTTCTGATGCGGCTGCTCGGTCCGGCCGTGTGCCGCCGGCTGGGCATATTCCGGCTGCCGGAAAACTTTTTGCTCTCCGTCGTGATCGCGGTATACAACGAAGTCGACACGCTCGACGAAGTGATCAAGCGCGTGCGCGACTGTGGAATCCGCTGCGAACTGATCGTCGTCGACGATGGCAGCACCGACGGCACGCGAGCCTTGCTCGAAAGGTATCGCGGGCAGGATGACTTCAAGCTGATCTTGCACGAAACAAATCAGGGCAAGGGTGCGGCGCTCAAAACCGGCTTTGCCCACGTCCGTGGAGACGTGGTGCTGATCCAGGACGCCGATCTGGAATACGACCCCAGCGAGTATTCGAGGTTGATTCAGCCGATCATCGAAGGCCAGGCCGACGTCGTCTTCGGCAGCCGGTTCACCGGCGACAGTCACCGCGTCCTCTATTTTTGGCACTCGGCCGCCAATCGGATGCTCACACTGCTGTCGAACCTGTCGACCAACCTGAATCTCACCGACATCGAATCGTGCTATAAGGTGTTTCGCCGCGAAATCATCGCACAGATCGCGCCGACGTTGCGAGAGCGCGGCTTCGGCATTGAACCGGAATTAACGGCCAAGGTGGCGCGGATTCCCGGCGTGCGCATCTACGAACGCCCGATCAGCTACTCGGGCCGCACCTACGCGCAAGGCAAGAAGATCCGCTGGCGCGACGGGTTCCGCGCCCTGTGGTGCATTCTTCGGTATTGATCGCGCGGGGGCGTAGGTCGACTTCGTTAATTTGTCTTGCCGTCGGTGCCACTGGCGTCTCGCCAGTGCGCGCCAAGACACCCGTGGCACCCGACATTCCAGTGAGGTCGAACTTTTAGCGACGGGCCGACGCGCGCGGATTCTCGTCGGATACCACGACGGTCGCGCGTCGCGCTTGGAGCGTCGTAGCACCTTTGCGGCGCGCTTCGAGCGCCGGCGGCGCGGGAACCAGTTCAGGCTCCGGAAGGTTCAGCTCGACGTCACTGCGATGCCGGGGATACAGCGCGCAGGGGGCCTGGCTCCACGGATAGTTGAAATCCGTGCGATAGTCGAACGACGGAAAGCCGGGCACGGGCGGCCGGTACGTCGAATAGCAATTCTGACCGACGCAGCCCACCACCGGCCGTGGAATCGTCTGCGCGATGGCCGCGCGCGGCACCAGCGGCCGCACCGTCCAAGGCGTCCCCATGCCATAGCCCAGCCGGCCACGCGTCACCGATTGGGGGCCATAAACGCCCGGCGGACCATAGTAGGCCGGATAGCCGAATGCGTCGGTCGGCGCACGGCCGTCGCCGCACGCGGGGCAATCGCCACTGAGCAGCGCCAACGTAAAAAGGGCTACGTGAAACATGGTGAGGGGAGGGGAAAGATCTGAAATGACTTGGGCAGGCCACTTGTTAATGCCATCGGCCAGCAAAACGCGAATATCCAGTGCGTTGCTCAACGCCGCGCTTGCTTGCGTGAAATGCCTAATCCGCCGCCGTTGGTCTCGGTGCTATCATTCATGCGAATCGCGCGCGCCGTGATCGAATACGTTAATATAATGCCGAGCTTGCGCCACCCAGGCGCCGGTTGCCAACGAATTTCCCGCGAGGGCCCCGTTCGTGATTGTCGGTGTTCCCAAAGAAATCAAACGCGACGAATACCGCGTCGCGATCCTGCCGGTCGGCGTCGAGGAGCTGGTGCGCGCCGGCCATCGCGTGCTGGTCGAAGCAGGCCGCCGGGCTGGGCTCCGGCCTGGCCGATCAGGCCTATCAACGTAGCGGGGCCGAACTGGTCGCCACGGCGGCCGAAGTTTTTGGCCAGGCGGATCTGATCGTCAAAGTCAAGGAGCCGCTGCCCGCCGAGTGGCCGCTGTTGCGGCCCGGGCAGATCGTGTTCACCTACTTTCACTTCGCCGCCGATCGCCGGCTGACCGAGGCGATGCTGGCGTGCCGGCATCACCGCCGTGGCCTACGAAACGTTGCGCGACGATCAGGGCCGGCTTGCCGCTGCTGACGCCCATGAGCGAAGTCGCCGGCCGCATGAGCATTCAGGAAGGGGCCAAGTATCTGGAACGGCCGCAAATGGGCCGCGGCATCCTGCTCGGCGGCGTGCCGGGCGTGGCGCCGGCGCACATCACGATCCTGGGCGGCGGCGTCGTCGGCGCCAATGCGGCCAAGGTGGCCGCCGGCTTCGGGGCCGACATCTGCCTGCTGGACGTCAACATGGACCGGCTGCGCTATCTCGACGACATCATGCCGGCCAACGTCGACGTGCTGTTCAGCGACCGGCACACGATCCGCGAGCAGCTGGCGCGGGCCGACCTGGTGATCGGCGCCGTGCTGATTCCCGGGGCCAAGGCCCCGCGGCTGATCGAGCGGGACGACCTGAAGCTGATGAAGCCCGGCAGCGTGATCATCGACGTGGCCATCGACCAGGGAGGCTGCGTCGAAACCAGCCGGCCCACGACGCACAGCGAGCCGACCTACATCGTCGACGACGTGCTGCACTACTGCGTGACCAACATGCCCGGCGCGGTCGGCCGCACCAGCACCTACGCCCTGTGCAACGTGACGCTCCCGTGGGCGCTGGCGATTGCCAAGCGGGGCATCGAGGCCGCGGCGGCCGAGTCGCGGCCCGTCGCCCGCAGCATCAACATCATGGCCGGCGAGGTTACGAACGAGGCGGTCGCCAAGACCTTTGGCTTGCCGTGCAGCCCGCGGTTCAGCGTTTGAATATGGACGTCTCCGAACAAGCGGTGCCTCATGCCTGAACGTTTGCCGACGCCGCCGCCGACCTTGGCGTGGATTGGTCAGACCGACGGCTATCTGGCGCTGCTCGACCAGACGCTGTTGCCGTTGGAAACGAAGGTCATCGAGTGCCGCGACGCGGCGGACGTCTGGGAAGCGATCCGGTCGCTGCGGGTTCGCGGGGCCCCGGCGATCGGCGTGGCGGCGGCGTACGGCGTGTGCCTGGGCCTGCAAGGCGCGGCAGCCGATGAAGCGACGCTGTTCGAGCGGTTGGAGGAAACGACCCGATATCTGGCGACCAGCCGGCCGACGGCGGTCAACTTGTTTTGGGCCTTGGAGCGAATGCGCGGCCGCGCCGAAATCCTGCGCGGCACGATGGCGCCGGACAAGATGATCGATGCGCTGCTCGACGAAGCCCGCGCGATCGAAGCCGAAGATCGCGACTGCTGCCGGCGGATTGGCCGGCATGGCGCGGCGCTGTTGGCCGACGGCCAGGGCGTGCTGACGCACTGCAACGCCGGCGGACTGGCCACGGCCGACTACGGCACGGCGCTGGCCGTTTTCTTCGCCGCGCACGAAGCGGGCAAGCGGCTGCACGTTTTTGCCGACGAAACGCGACCGCTGTTGCAAGGCGCCCGGCTGACGGCCTGGGAACTCTTCCGGCGGGGGATCGAGGTGACGTTGATTTGCGATTCGATGGCCGCCCAAGTGATGCGCGAAGGCCGCGTGCAAGCGGTCGTGACCGGCGCCGATCGAATTGCCGCCAACGGCGACACGGCCAACAAGATCGGCACCTATGGAGTGGCCTTGCTGGCGGCGGCCCACGACATTCCGTTCTACGTCGCGGCGCCGATCAGCACGTTCGACCTGTCGATCGCCGGCGGCGATGAGATTCCGATCGAGCAACGCGACCCGCGCGAGATCACGCACGGCTTCGGCCGGCAGACCGCGCCCGACGGCATCGACGTCTACAACCCGGCGTTCGACGTCACGCCCGCGCGGCTGATTCAGGCCATCATCTGCGAACGGGGCATCATCGAGCCGGTGACGGCCGCGCGGATTGCGGAAGTCGTGGCCACTAGCGAAGAGCTCTGACGATGATCGACGACCAAGACTTTCGCGGGCTGCTGCGGCATACGTTGGCGGCAATTGCGGCGTGTGTTGTCGTGGTCGCAGTATGCTACTTCTGGATCGATCGGCCGGTCGCGTTCTATGTCCACGATCACCAAATCGAAAAGGTCCCGCTCTTCCAATGGCTCACCGATCCGCCGCCGATCGTGCAAACTTGGTCGCCGCTTGTGTTGGCATTGTTGCTTGTGCGTCGAGCCTGGGGACCGCTCGCGCGCTGGCAGAAAACCCTGGGCGTCGCCTGCCTGAGCCTGATCGTGGCCGATGAAGTCCGCACGTCGCTGGGCGACGTTTGCGGCCGCTACTGGCCGGAAACGTGGCACAACGACAACCCTTCGCTGATCGGCAACGGGACCTACGGTTTTCATCCGTTCGAAGGGGGCGACGACGTCGGCAGCTTTCCCTCGGGCCACGCCGCGAGGATTCTCGGCTTTGCCACGGTGTGGTGGATCGCGGCGCCGCGCTGCCGCGCGCTACTGGCTCTGATCTGCCTGCCCATGCTCGTCAGCCTGGTCGCGATGAACTATCACTTTGTCAGCGACGTGATCGCCGGCAGCGTGTTGGGGGCCATCGTCGGCACATACGCCGCCCGACTGGGAAATCTTTCGATGTGCGAGCCCAGTCGCGAAGCGACGTCGCGCTGACATTATCCCGGCTGGGACGCCTCATCGCGCAGTTTTCGATAGTCCCATATCTGCCAGCTCGGCCGGTCC
Source organism: uncultured Planctomycetia bacterium (assembly GCA_963801675.1). GTDB lineage: Bacteria > Planctomycetota > Planctomycetia > Pirellulales > PALSA-1355 > PALSA-1355. The sequence continues at coordinate 2,201,563 of CAWDFN010000001.1, read as the reverse complement.
TGGTAGTCCAAACTGGAAGGGTCCCGGATGTCGAACGCTTTCATGTGCAGGCGCGTCCGGCACACACACCCCAGCAAGCGGTCATCGGGCGTCAACATTACCTCCCACGGATGATCTTCCGGCCATTGCATCAGCTCTTGCACCTCGCCGGTCTCCAGCTGCATTCGATGGAGTCGTCCGTTCCAGGTTCCCACGACGATCGCCGGCTGGTTGTGTTCTTCGGCAATGGCGCAGATATGCTCATCGCGCTCGGTCGGCGGTTCGAAGCGACTTGTGGGAAACCACCACGTCGCCTGGGCCGATTCGCCCCGCGTCACGACGTCGGACCACTCGAACACCCAGAGGGCTCGATTCGTGGCGACCCACAACCATCGCCCGTCGCGACTGAAGCCCACGTACTTGATCGATTCGTGTTTCCAGAGCTGGTTTGCGCGGCGCATCGTCTCCAATTGCAAGCGCATTTTGGTCGCGGCTTCGTCGATCGTGGCGGCGATTCGTTGGCGTTCCTCGTCGGCAACGGTCCGACCTTCCCAAGCCGCCCGCGCGGTTTGTTCGTGGCGCTCGCGAAAGACTCGAATCAGGGTGTCAATATCGGGCGAGCCAAATTTCCGCCCGCGCATTTCTTCTTGTCCGGGTGCAACGGTGCTTTCAATCAGCGGTACCGATCGCCAATCGTCGGGCTGCTTGATCGTCCTGAACGCAACTCGCTCGTGAGCCACGACGACCCAATCGCCGGACGGATGGAGCGCCAGTTTTTGCGACGTCGCCTCGCAGGGCGCCGACAGGACCAGTCGTCCGTCGTTGACGTCAAAAACTTTCACAGCCATGTGAGAATTCTTTGCCACAAGCCTTCCGTCGGCGCTGATCGCCACGAGCGTGGCACCCCCGTCGGGCAGCTCGCGGATTCGTTGTCCGCTCGTCGCGTCCCAGATTTCAAGGCGCTCCCACGAGGCAATTGCCAGGCGCCGGCCTGAAGCGTCACTCGCGACAGCGCTCAAGTGTCCGCTCAGATCCCACGGCAAGTCCTGAGGGCTGGCGTTCGGTGCTGGATATCGCGTGGTGCGCATCGGCAAGTCCGAGCGGAATACCAGGAAACCGCCTGAGGCCGCACAAGCTGGCGTAATCTGATCTTTTGCGATGGACTCGTGCCGCAGCAGTAGCCCTCGCTTCTTCAGCGCTTGCAGGGCCTGCGTCTTGACTTGGGCCGCGCGCTTTTTCTGGTCGAGCGCGGAGTTGGGCAGTTCCTTGAATTTTCTCCATCCCCGAATGCCCTCGGTCTCGCCCTCCTTGAGATACTCATAGGCCGTGGCCAGGTTTTTCACCCCCACAATGCGCTCGAACTTACCGAGACATTCGTCCGCATTCTTATTCCCACGACCGAGCAGCGCTTGCAGCTCGTTCACATCGCCCCCGAGCAGGCGCGCCAACACTTCCGCGTTGCCGGTCATTCGTTCCTCGCGGTCGAGATCGGCAGCGTCGAAATAGCCGGGCCACGAATTGAAAGAGACCGCCAGCGTGCCGTCGTGCCACAGCCAATACGCCAAAAGATCACTGTCGTGCACCAGCACGTGCCAGACGGTCCCGCCCAATCGTTCGGCGAGCGCCGCACCGACGTTCTCGTCTTGTCCATTCGTGCTGGGATAAACGCCCACCCAGCCAGAAATGACGGGCCCCACGAGGCAGCGAATGGCAAGCCGCTCGGCGAGCTCTTCGGCAGCCGCCAGGATCTGCTCGCGGTCGTCGGCCTTGATCTGAACGGATCCGTAGAACGCGCCCATGCATTGACCCTGATTCTTGACTCGTGTGGCCTTGCGACACGGCATTGGCAATTTCGCGGCCAGTCATTCTAGCCGACGCGCGGTCCTCTGTTCGACGTCTCTCGTGCCGGAGCGACCGGGGCCGTCGGCTCCAAATGGGGCGCCTCTCAATGGTAACGGCCGCGCGGATTGCGCGCGTTATAGCGTCGCGATGAGGAACGGACGGCGCGGAATATCGGCCGGCGGCCGGCAATTCTCTTGCGCGGTTCGGCAAGCACGTTGGCCCGGCTGGATTTCTCGGGCTAGGTTTGCCTATCCCCCTGCAGCCCGCGATCCAACGGGGAGAATTGCCGTCAACCGGCGGCAAAACGCGCACTTTCGACCTGATCCCAAAACTGTCGACAAGAGGACGACCGCATGTCCCGAACCGCTGAATTCGACAACCTGGAAAACCCTTACCGGCCGCCCGCGGCCGTGCGTTCGGCATACGGTGCGACCGCCGACGTGCAATCGCAAGTCGACGAGTTGCGAGTCTTCGTCGGTGGAAAGGCCAACTACTATCTTCAAAAATGGGCCCCGCGCCTGCAAGACCCCCAGGCCGAGGTGGGAATGAATTGGGCCGCCTTTTTCCTGACCGCGATGTGGATGTGCTACCGAAAGATGTACCGCGTCGCCTTCATCTTTTACGGCGTGACGACCTTGGTGGTGGTTGCCCAGTATGTCGTGTTCGTCACGGTCATGGGCCTGCCGGCCATTCCGGCCGGGGTCGGCTTGATCGGCAACGTCGCGGCGGCCGTCATTTGCGGCCTGTACGGCAACGCGTGGTACCTGGCTCATGCCGAACGCTTGATCGCCGAGGCCCGCGCCAGGGTTCGGACGAACACTACCTGGGACATGTCCTGGCGCGACGCGGCGGCACCAGCTTGCTGGCGGCGCTCGGCGTGCCGTTCGCCTTGGGCCTGTTGGCCGGTATCGTCATGGCATTCGCGCTGATCATTACGCACGCAGTTCCACACTAAGCGCGCGGCCCGCGTATTATTGCTGACCGGCCATCGCCTCGGCCAGAATCTTCGACGTGCTTTCGCGCATGATCCGCGGGTCGACCGGTCTTGCCTTCCAGCAGCGTCTTGCGGACGTCCTTGCCGGAGATGAACACCGGCTTTTCGTCCTTGTGGTTCTCCATCAGGTCGACGCGGCCGACCGATTCGTAGTAGGCGGCGAAGCCGACTTTCACCGGCTGGATCTTCAGATCGCCCTTGAGCTTGCCGAAGATTTCCTGGGCGTCGAAATCGCCCCAGATGGGCGTGCCGTCGTGGTACGGGGCGTCGGCGTGCTTGCGGCCGATGACGATGTCGGTGAAGCCGAAGTTCTGCCGGTAGATGCCGTGCATGATCGCTTCTTTCGGGCCGCCGTAGAACATCTTGATGTCCAGGCCCAGCAGGATCACGCGATCGGGCACCGACTCCTTGCGCGGACCCCACAGCGCCGGATCGCTGTCGCCTTCGCCCAGAGCCGCGGTTGTCGATCAGCGCTTCGTAGGTGTGCATCCGCACGTCGGCGTTGACGTCGTCCCCCTTGGTCTCGCCGATCAGCGGATTCAGCACGGCGCCGGCGTTGTGCCCGGCCTTGAGCAGCGTTTCCAGGCCGTAGACCAGGGCGTACTCGTGGGCCCGGTGCAGCGGGTTGCGGGTCTGGAAGGCGACGACGCGGTTCCAGCCCTTGCTGGCCAGCAGCTTGCGGACCTCGCGCGGCGAGAGCACGTACTTGCCGAACTTGGGATTCTTCGGCTGCGGCAGGACGCGAATCGTGCCGCCGAGCAGATGCGTCTTGTCGGCGTCGCCCTTGAGCACCATGTCGGCGCCGGGATGATCGGTCCGCTCGGTCAGATAGACGCTCTTGATATACCGCGGCTTGTCCCACTCGAAGACGTCGCTGATGTCGAGCGTGGCCACGATCTCGCCGGCCGAGTTGGTCAGCGCCACCTTCTGGCCCGGCTTCAGCTTGGCCGGCCAGCTCGGCCGTGACCGGCAGCGACGATGCGGAATCGTCCAGGCGTAGAGCTTGCCGTTGTGTTCGATCACCGATTCGTCGAGCACGCGGTTGTAGGTCGCCGATCCATCGGCCCGGTCAAGGGGCTCAGCGCGCCGTCGCCGAAGCGATAGACGGTCGACAGATCGGCGTCCGAAACCGGCACCTTTGCCAGAGAGGCGGAAGTCGCCTTAAACGCGTCGAGCTCGCCCGCGCCAATCGTGCAACAAACCGGTTCCGAAAGTCCACCATGAGGGGCAATCAAGTCAGCCATTTCCAAATTCCTTCCAGCACAAGACAACAACTTTGACGGCGAGTAAAAGACCATGAGTATAGGGGAATTTCGCGAGGCGAACAGGGGGTGGGGCGCCGCAGGCAGGGAAGCACGCCGCCTCCGCGCCGCATATCCGCCGCATCGCTAGAATACTGAAATGAGCGAAGCCCATAAACCACGGCGACGTTTTCTTACATTTAGCCTGCGAACCTTCCTTGTCATTGTGACCATCGTCGGCGGCTGGTTGGGTTGGAATTTGCGATATGTGCAGCAGCGTAGACAGATGCTCAATCTGGTCGAGTCGCGCGGCGGGATGTACAGCAAGGGCGTTGGTTATTCGATCAATCCAACTGAGCCCGGCGTGCCGAGAATCGTATCGCTTCTGGGAGCCGAATACGTCGCTGAAATCTGGCTGCCAATCGAGACGTTCTCTACGGAAGAGCGCGACCGCATTCAATCGTTATTTCCGGAGGCCCGCATCGCCCGCAATGCGGACTCCGGCATCCTCGGCCCCATCTCCGACTGACGCAATGACGCCCGCCCCCAAACGCCGCTGGTTCCACTTCTCGCTGCGGACGCTGTTCGTAGTAGTAACGGTGCTTGCCTGTTGGCTGGGCTGGAACCTAAACATTATGCGGCAGCGAAATCAAGCAATGGCCCGCATCGTTTCCGAGAACGGGCAGGTTATCACCTATGACGAGTTTGAGAAGATGGTTCCTGCCGTCCGTGGGAAGATATCGACACGTCAGCTTCCGATTGGATTGCGGCTCCTCGGAACAAATCCGGTAGCCTTCATCAATGTTCCGGGAGAATCTTTTACGGAACACGAAGCTGACAGGATCGATCGATTGTTTCCGGAAGCACGTGTCATGCGCGTCAATTAAGGCGATCTGCTGGCCGCGTTTAGCAACACAGAAGCCGGACAGTGCCGTTTCTGGAACCTTTTCCGATGCGCGGGTTCCGCAGACGCACGCCGTAGGCGTGCAACATGTCAGGCCAGGGCAACGCCCTGGTCGATGGGCGGCCAAAGAATGACCCGAGCCCTGTAAGGGCGCCACACGTGTTGCAACGACCGGTTTGTATCGCCCTTACAGGGCTCGCCGCGTCCGCACGGCCATCGATACCGCAGGGCGTTGCCCTGGGCTGGCATGTTTGACGCCTGCGGCGTCCAAGGCATGTCACGCGTATCGGCGATAGTGTGGGCCATCGGCCCAACCTGACTCAGCCAGGGGCGCAGCCCGTGGGACGCGGTCCGCCCTGCCCAGTTTCTACCCAGCCGCGACGCGGCGAGCTGACTTCAATGCCACGCGTATTAATGGCACCGTGGTTAACTTCGTGATTAAGACAGTGCGCCCGGTTGGGGCTTTTGGAACTATCACGCGCGATGCTTTCCAGGCGCGATGCCCCTGGCTTAGGCGGCGCCGGGCCTTCGGCCCTGAGAATTCCCGGCTAACGTCCCCAGCTGCAACGCGGCGATCATGTGGACCAACGGGACGAGCTGTCTCAGCCAGCCGCGCTAAATATAAAACATGTTCTCGCTCTGGCGCTTGATGCGCGAGACGAGGTCGCCGAAGGTGATGGCGTACAGCGCGTCGTGCTGCACCTGGGCGATTTCGCGCCAGGCGCCGACCAGCACGCGGGCGGTCGGCGTGTGGGTCTCGGTGGTGCTGGTGACTTCGGTTTCCTGGCCTTCGATCACCGCCATCACTTCGCCCAGCGAAACTTCCTCGGGCGGCTTGATCAGTTGATATCCGCCCGAGGCCCCGCGGGTGCTGGAAACGAATCCGGCCCCCTTGAGCTGCAGCAGAATCTGCACCAGGAAGCGCGACGGAATGCCGTGCTCGTCGGCGATCGTGCGAATGCGCAGCGGCTCGCCCGAGCCATAATGCGCGGCCAATTCGAGCATCGCCAAGCAAGCGTATTCAGTCTTGGCGGAAACTTTCATGAGGTAAAGGATGAAGGCAGAAGGATGAATGGCGTGCCGCCACAGACTGCGTTACGTCACGACTTTCCTGTTTTCATCCTTCATCCTTCTGCCTTCATCCTTTTTCCTAGTCGTCTTTTGAATGCAGGCCGCATTCCGTCTTGGCGGTGCCGCTCCAGCGGCCCGCTCGTTCGTCTTCGCCGAACGCGACGGCCCGCGTGCAGGGCCAGCAGCCGATGCTCGTGTAGCCCTGGTCGTGCAGCGGATTGTAGGGGATCTTGTGGTCGGTGATCAGTTTCCAGACGTCTTTCTTGGTCCAATTGGCCAGGGGGCTGATCTTCACCAGACCGAATTTCTTGTCCCAGCCGACGATCTGAGCGCCGGCCCGATCGCTGCTCTGATCGCGGCGGATGCCGCTCATCCAGGCGTTCCAGCCGACCACCGACTCGCGCAACACCTTCACCTTGCGATCGAAGCAGCACTGGTCGGGATTCGTCTTGTAGAGCGGCCCGCCGTGCTGGGCTTCGTACTCGGCCACCGTGGTGCCGGCGCGGCGCATCTCGACTTCGATGCCGTAACGCTGGGCAATCCGGTCGCGCAGTTCGAGCGTCTCTTTGAACTGATAGCCGGTGTCGAGATTGAAAACGTGCGTGCGCGGCTCGATCTCGGAGAGCAGGTGGATGATCACGCAGCCCTCGGGACCAAAAGCCGTGGCCATCGTCAGCTTGGGAAAGTACTTCTCGACCGCCCAGGCAATGATCTCGCGCGGTCCGGCGCCATCGAGCTGAGAACTGTAGGCTCGCAGCTCGTCCAGAAATTCGGCCGTGGCGACGACGGGCGCGGCCCCAACGGGCTTTTGCTCGGCGCCAAGGAGAGGCAACGATGGCAAAGCGCCGAGGGATGCCGTCATGGGTGCACTCAGTCCGGAAGTCATTGGCGTACGCAAGGCCTGAATGATACTTATGTTGCTTATCAAAGTCAACTATTGCTCGTCCGCCTTAGTATCGGCCCGGCCCACTCGCGTTCTTCACCGGCAGGCGATTTGCAATCACTCGCGAGAAGCGGCTGTCGTCTTGCCGCAAGTCCTTATGGAACCTCACTCTTGACTGGCGCCGCTCGGGGCGTCATGTTGACAAGCCGGGCGTAAAATCGGTTGAATTTCATCGCTACTGGCATCGCGCTGCGACGAGCGGCTCCCCCTCATGGCACCACGCGCTTACCTGGCGATCGACATGGGGGCCTCCAGCGGGCGCCACGTCGCCGGGCTGTTCGATGGCCGGGTCTTGAAGCTGTCGGAAATCTACCGCTTCGACAACTGCCCCGTGGCTGCTGGTGGCCATCTGTATTGGGACCTGCTGGCACAGTGGAGCCACGTGCTGGCCGGCTTGCGGGCCGCCGGCGCCGCGCACCTGGGCGACTTCGCTAGCGTCGGGGTCGACACCTGGGGCGTCGATTTTGGGCTCTTGGGGCGGGGCGACGAATTGCTGGGCAACCCGATCCACTATCGCGATCCGCGTACCGATGGACTGCTCGAGCGCGCGATGGCCGTCGTGCCGCGCGAAAAAATCTTCGCCCAGACCGGCCTGCAGTTCATGCAGTTCAACACGCTCTATCAACTGTGGGCGATGCGTCTGGCAGGTTCGCCGCTGTTGGATTGCGCCGAACGGCTGCTGATGATTCCCGACCTGTTCCATTGGTTGCTGACCGGCGAGAAGGCCAACGAATTGACCAACGCAACCACCACCCAGTTTTTCGATCCCCGCACGCAGACCTGGGCCCGCGACCTGTTGGCCAGTTTCGATATCCCGGATCGCATCGTCGGCGAAATCGCAACGCCCGGCACGACGCTCGGAAAGCTGCGCACGCACGTGGCCGAGGCGACGTCGCTGGCCAACGTCAACGTGGTGCTGCCCGGCACGCACGACACCGCCAGCGCCGTGGTGGCCGTGCCAGCCGTCGGCGGCGCGGCCCAGCGCCCCAATTGGTGCTACATCAGTTCCGGCACCTGGTCGCTGATGGGCGCCGAAGTGCCGCGGCCGGTCATCAACGATTCGTGCCTTGCGCTCAACTTCACCAACGAGGGCGGCGTCGGCGGTACCACGCGGCTGCTGAAGAACATCGCCGGACTGTGGCTGGTGCAAGAATGCCGGCGAGTTTGGAATCAATCCGGCGCCAACCATAGTTGGGACGACTTGAATCGGCTCGCGGCGGCGGCCAAACCGCTGGCCTCGATGATCGATCCCGACGATCCTACATTTCTGGCGCCGGCGAACATGCCCGAGGCAATCCGCGCATTCTGTCGCCGCACCAATCAACCGGTTCCCGCCGACGAGGGCGCCGTGGTGCGCTGCGCGCTAGAAAGCCTGGCGCTTCGCTATCGGCAAGTGCTGGTCCGGCTCGAACAATTGATCGGCGGGAGGATCGATACGATTCACGTGGTCGGCGGCGGAGCCCACAATCGGCAACTGTGCCAGGCCACGGCCGACGCCTGTCAGCGCAGCGTGCTGGCCGGGCCGGTCGAAGCCACCGCCATCGGAAACCTGTTGGTGCAAGCCATCGCCGCGGGCGACGTCGGCTCGATCGCCGAAGCGCGCGAGGTGGTGCGCGAAAGTTTCGCGGTTGACCGCTATGAGCCGAGCGACGCCGCCGTGTGGGAAGGCGCTTTCCAAAAGTTTCAAACGCTGGTGGGACCATGAATCGAATCGCCATCGCGGCCACGGCAATCGTTTTACTGCATCAGGTGATCGCCACGGTTCACGGGCTCGCGCATCGCGAACTGGGCGTCGGTTTGGATCCCTGGCAACAGGCTTTTGTCGGGGTAGTGATCACGCTGGCTCCGCTGGTCGCGCTGGTGTTGTATTGGACTCGCTACGCGCCGGCAGGCGCCTTGCTGCTAGGGTTTTCGATGGCCGCCAGCCTGGCGTTTGGAGTTTTTTTCCATTTCATTGCCATGAGTTCCGACCATGTGAGTCATCTTCCCGACGGCGACGCCCAGGGGTTGTTCGTCCTCACGGCAATTCTGCTGATTCCCTCCGAAATGCTGGGCGCCGGGTTCGGGTTTTGGAGCGCCACGAAACTGCGTCGGCCGGGGGCGTGACAAGCGGAGATTGTGCCTTGCAGGCGGAATAACCGCGAAAAGCTATTTGTGAATTTGGTTACAATCTTGTCGCGGTCATCTTGTGCGCGGAAAAAAGCTCGATCGAAAGCGATGACGATTTTGACATGGCAAGACGCATTGGAGTAAAATTGAGGTGCAGGCAAAGGTAATTCAAACGGCCGCCCCACCGCCGTTTTGAGTTCAACTAACACGTCACTTCTCGGTATCGTCGATCCGACTCAATTCAGCGCGCGGGATGCCGCGACCGTGAAATTGGGCCGCCAGCGTCACCTGTCAATGGGGCATTCATTAACGGACTTGTGCGGGCGAACTTGCCGGGCCAAGTCGAGGTAGGGCGTATGAATCCGGCGAACTCTGAACACGCGAAACTTCCGATCCTGCTTGTGGACGACGACCGCGATACGTGCGACGTCATGTCCAAGCTTCTGACGGCTTGCGGTTATGAAGCCGACGTGGCGGTCGACGGCAAGACGGCATTGCGGCTCGTCGGCCAGCGGCAGTACGGCATCGCGATCATCGACTATCTGATGCCCGGCGGCATGAACGGCGTGGAGTTGTTCCGGCTGCTGCGCGAAACGCAGCCCGAGATGGCCGGGATTTTTCTCACAGGCTACACCACGATCGATGTGGTCTATCCGGCCGTCGAGGCCGGCATCCTGCGCGTGCTGTCGAAGCCGGCCGACTTTCACGAGCTGCTGCCGATCGTCGAAGAACACCTGAGCAGCCTGGCGTGAGCGGCCGGAAGATGTAGCGTTCAAATCCCGTCGGGCCGCTGCGCGCCATTTTCTTATGACGGCCGACCGAGCCAGTAGTTCGGCTCGCGACTCGCATGAGCGACCGCGACCACGATAATCTCGCTTTCCAGCATCTCAAAAACCACGGCATAACGAAACGTCGCCAGCAATGCACGACGGTAGGGCTGATCGAGCGGCAAAGTTTCAAGCTTGGCGAAACTGAGCGGCCGCGAGCCGATGGCGTCGAGAGCCTCGGCCAGCTCGTCCAGGAAGCGGCCCCCGAGTCCGGCCGATCGCTCATTGAGATACCGCCGGGCGGAATCAATCTCTGCCTCGGCTTCCGCCAGAATGCGGAGCATCACGTCTTGGCCTCACCGGCCTGGCGTCGCCGCTGTTCAGCGAGTACGTCAGTTGCGGGTCTCGCATCACTCGTGCCCGCCCGATACGCGGACGAACGTCGCTGCAATTCTGTGAGCAGTGCCGCACTGGACTCGTCCACGCTAGGTTCCACGGCTGAGAGACTCTCTTCGAGAGCCGCGGCCAAGAACGCCCGATCCTCGGGCGGGAGAGAAAGAGCCTGCTGCAAAACTTGCTCGCGATGCGTCATGGTCCAGCCCCTTAAGGTCAGCTAAACTATTTTCGCACGTTCGTGGGCCTCCGTCGAGAGCTTTCGGGCCCGGGCGCCATCTACAAGGCCGGTCTTGGAAATCGTGGCTGTGGTACGCGAAACCGTGCGAATTGAGGAAAACTTGGAAAACCACAATCAGCATCAGAGCAGAGACTAACGCAATGATTCGAGTCGGCATAGCGGGCATCGGTTTCATGGGCATGATCCATTACCTGGCCTATCAGAAGCTCAAGGGGGTGAAGGTGGCCGCGATGTGCGAGCAGGATCGCGCGCGGCTGGCCGGCGACTGGCGGACGATCAAAGGCAACTTTGGCCCGGCCGGCACGCAGATGGATCTTTCGGGAATCGAGAAATACGAAAAGCTCGACGACATGCTGGCCAACGACAAGCTCGACATGATCGACATCTGCCTGCCGCCGGCAGCGCACGCGCCGGTGGCCATCGCGGCGCTGCGGGCGGGCAAGCACGTGTTTTGCGAAAAGCCGATCGCGCTGGTGCCGGCCGATGCCGAGCGGATGGTGCGCACGGCCAAGACGGCCGGCAAGCAATTGATGATCGGCCAGGTGCTGCCGTTTTTTCCCGAGTACGCGTTTGCGCACCAGGCTGTGCGGAGCGGCAAATATGGACGGCTGCTGGGCGGGCACTTCAAGCGCGTGATTTCCGATCCGCAGTGGCTGAAGGATTTTTACGATCCGAAAAAAGTCGGCGGACCGATGCTCGACTTGCACGTGCACGACGCGCACTTCATCCGCCTGCTGTGCGGCATGCCCAAGGCCGTTTTCACGAGCGGCCGCATGCGGGGCGAAGTCGCCGAGTATTTTACGTCGCAATTCATTTTCGAAGATCCGGCGCTCGTCGTGAGTGCCATGAGCGGCGTCATCCAGCAGCAGGGGCGCGGTTTTTGCGCCGGTTTCGAAATCCACTTACAGCGCGCCACGCTGCTGTACGATTTCGCCGTGATCGACGGCAAGCCGGAGCTGAACATGCCGCTGACGGTGCTGACCGCCGACGGCAAGACGCATCGCCCCAAAATGAAATCGGCCGATCCGGTCGACTCGTTCGCCGCCGAGCTGACCGAGGCGGTGCGCACGGTGAAAAGCGGCAAACCGTCGCCGCTGCTGGATGGCCAGCTGGCGCGCGACGCGGTGATTCTGTGCCAGAAACAGACGGCCTCGATCCAAAAACGACGGCTCGTAACTGTCCAGTAATGGCAGCAGGCGCCTGGTAGCAGGGCCTGATTGCGGCATCGCTGCGCCGCCGCTTTGGGCCGTTTCGGTTTGGCCGCGCGGTCGGTTTATTCCGCCTGTGCCGGCGAGGCGCAAGTCGCCGTTTCGCGCCGCCGGCGCACGCATGCCGTGCACGTTGTGCGCTTCCGCTTCGCCAAGCGCATACGGCGCGAATCATTTTTTGACTACGCCGCATCCAGCCGTCGCCGAGTGCACCCCCTGGTGACGCCTGTAGGGGCTGCACCGCGTGTGACGCGGAAAAAGTTCTCGGGCCTTTTTTGACCTTCCCAGGTTCGTGTTCTATATTGCATTTGGCCGAAGCTCTGACCCGCCTTCCCGGCCGCCAACACCAGTAACAACAGGAAGCAAACGTCCGCGGCTGGCTCATGTGCCGAACCTTGCGGTTCGGTCTCATCGCCAGGTGTCAGCCGTGCGACGGGTCGAGCGGCATCGTGACGCGCATACCGATACGGAAGGAGCCCATGGGACGAAAGTTCACACAGCGGCGAAGTTGGCTGCTTCTTGCGCTGTTAGTCTTGGGCCTTGCGTCGTCGGCCACCGCGCAAATCCGCATTCTGCCGAACACCGCCGATTCGTCGTTCGATCGGAACGACCGATCGAACGCTGACGAGATCGACGGCTTTCTGCGCCGCGCCTCGAAGCTCGAGGCCGAGCATAGCTGGGGTGAAGCCCTCTCGATCTACGAAGAAGCCCTCCGCGACCACCCCGACGAACCCACGCTGAGCAGCCGGCACACGCTGGCGAAAATCCACTACGACCTGGGCCGCCGCTACGGCGATTCCAGCTTTCTGAAGGCCTTGAACACGCTCTCCGAGCGGCAGGCCGTCAGCTTGTATTCCGAGATCCTGCTGAAGATCGAGTCGCACTACGTCACCACGCCCGATTGGGCATCGCTGGTGGCCAGAGGCACGCAGGGCCTGGCGGTCGCCATCCGCGAAAAGGCCTTTCAACAGCAGAACCTGCGAGGCAAAACCAGCGAGGAGGCTGGCGCCATTTCCGCCCAACTGCAACGCGCGATTCAAGGCCGCACGGTGCAAACCCGACAGCAAGCTATCGACGCGGTTTCGGCGGCCATCCAGATGGGTCGCCAGAAATGGCAGATGCCCGCCGCCGCGATCGCCATGGAATATGCCTGCGGGGCCATCGGCGCCCTGGACCCCTACTCGTCTTACCTGACCAGCGACCAGCTTAGCGACGTCTATTCGCAGATCGAAGGTAACTTCGTCGGCCTGGGAATCGAGTTGAAGGCCAATGGCGGTGCGCTGCAAATCGTCAAGGTGATCACGGGCAGCCCGGCCGAGCGGGCCGGCATCCGCGCCGGCGATCGCATCACCGAAGTCGATGGCCGGGCCACCGCCGACCTGTCGACCGACCAGGCGGCCGACCTGTTGCAGGGCCAGGAAGGAACCGTCGTCGTGGTCACCACCGTGACGCCTACCAATGCCGTCCGCCGGCTCAGCATCCGCCGCGAACACGTCGAAGTGCCCAGCGTCGACGAGGTCAAGATCATCGATACCGTCAATGGCGTGGGCTACCTGAAGCTGACTTGCTTTCAGAAAACCACCAGCCGAGACCTCGACGCGGCCTTGTGGAAATTGCACCGCGAAGGCATGAAGAGCCTGATCATCGACGTGCGGGGCAACCCGGGCGGCTTGCTGACTTCATCGGTCGAAGTGTCCGATAAGTTCCTCGAAGACGGAATCATCGTGTCGACGCGCGGTCGCAGTTCGCTCGAAGACTACAACTACACCGCCCACAAGCCCGGCACCTGGCGCGTGCCATTAGTCGTGCTGATCGACGGCGAAAGCGCCAGCGCCAGTGAGATTTTCGCCGGAGCCATCCGCGATCATCATCGCGGCGAGCTGGTGGGCCACCGCAGCTACGGCAAGGGCTCGGTGCAGGGCATCTTCCCGCTGACCTTGGCCAATTCGGGCGTGCGGCTGACGACCGCCAAGTTTTACTCTCCCAACGGCAATCCGATCAGCCACGTGGGCGTCAAGCCGACCCAGGAAGTGCGCGAAGCCGCCAAACCCGTGGGCGGGCAGGTCACCGCCAGCGGCGACGCGGACGACGTGGTGCTGGCGGCCGGCGTGCAAGCCGCCGTGCAGGCCATTCGCCGTCAAACGGCCAAGCGGTAAACGGGCTGTTCGGCTGCGCGGCGGAAGAGACCGAGGAACATCACGGGGACGCAGCCTGCCTGAGGTTCGGCCGTGGTTGCTTCGGCAACGCGATTGCCACGTCGGGCGAAGTCCCAAATACCGACAGCGGCAACGGCTTTACAGGGTTTTGATTTGCGAGATGGCGTCTCGGGACCGCCGGCGTAGGAGTTAACCGCGGGTAGTCGGAGCGGGAGGCAACGTTGAAAAACCAACCATTTTTTGGCCCCTTCTCAATGTATGCCCCAGAATACATGTGGACGGAGGGAGGCATCTCATCCGGAAGGCAAATCGAAATCTCGAAAGGATGCCCTAGTAAGGACGACGAACTCTGCAGATCATTTCAGGTCATACCAATAGGAAAACAGCTTCGCCTCATGCAAATGAAAACGCAGGCGAATTGTCTTGCCGTGCAAGGCCGCCAAACTGTCACCATCCCACGTGACGGCAGCATCGAGTTTGTCTCCGGTGATCGGCAGCGACCGAGCCAGGACTCTTTGCGAGTCGGCTTCGCACAGCTCGATGCGGCAATCACCGGATGTTGCCTCGAGGTTGAGATGCAACAAACCTGCCGGCAGTTGAAATGGCCTCGTGAGGATCCAACCTTCGTCCGCCGAGTCCAACGAAACAAATCGATCGCGCTGCGCGACGGCGAGGCCGATTGCGCCGCGGTGTTTGCGAACGACCGCGGAATAGCCGGGCCGATTGTGAGCGCCGTGCACTCCGCCGTAAAACACCAACAACTCGGCACCGCGTCGAATCACATGCGGGGCGGCCCTAACCATTCCTCCTTCCCATGACTCAGTGTCGCCGAGCGGAAGCCAGACACGGCGTTCCGCAACACGTGTCCAATGGACACCATCGCGACTTGTGGCCAATTGAGTGTCAATCGTGGCGTCCGTACCTTCGTGGTAAATGGCGAGCATTGCCAGGTACACGCCTTCATAAAAATCGATCGCGGCGCCGTAGATCTGTGCGCCTGGCCCATCCTCTGCGTCGCATTCGAGCACGCGCGCGGGTTCGGACCAGTGCACCAGGTCGGAGCTCTCGCTTCGAGCGAGCACTCGGCCCATTCCAAAACGGCTGAAAGCAACGTAGCGTTTCAGCCGCGGATCAAAGAGCAGGTTCTGCTGCGTGTCACAATACTTTGCAATGACTGGACCGTCGGAAACGCGCTTCCAGTGGATGCCGTCGGCGGATGTGGCGGCGTACAATCCGTCACGAGGACCATCTTTGCTAAAGGGCTTGCCGTCGCGCTCTTCGTATCCCCCGGAGCCGTGGTCCCAGTAGATGGCCTTGTAGCATCGTGTCGGATCCGGGTCTTGGGGCTCGTAGAGCACCGACAATCCCTCGCAATTGTCGATTCCCAACGACAACAGATTGTTCTGATCGTTGCCATCGAATGAGAACTGTCCAAGGTTGGGCTTGGTCCAGCGCAATCCGTCGGGTGACTCGGCATAGCCAACCAGCGTCGTGTGCGGGGCTCTAATGCGACCTTGACCGACATCGAGAGTCCTCAATCCCCTATCGCGCGGTATCGTCAAATACCAAATGCGAAACAATTTCGCCTTTTCATCAAAAAGAACGGTTCCGTACTGCGAACAATAGTGCTCCCACTGCCGATCGGCCGTGAGCACTGGATTGTTCGGAGATCGCGAGGCAGGATGGAGATTTCGGAGGATGCCCTGGGTTTTTTCGATCCCGAGGTCATCTAAGAAAAGTTGGTGTTCCCCAGGCAACACGGCTGGAGCGCCAGCTTCATCCCCGTGAGCCGATTTGTCGCCCTTCAGAAGTAGGACGAGCAGCAGGCTTAAAGTGAAAACGCCGCCGCGTCGATGGAGTCGGCCTGTCATGGTGTTCTCCCGCCGCGAACGTCGGCACGCTCCGCAGCAGATGGAGGTCATATGGGTTTGGTCATTGCCCCGCCATGATACCGTAATCTGGCGAGCGCAAATGACGCTAACGACGAAGTGTCGGTTCGTGAAATGAGCAAAAAACCATCATTTTATGGTTTCTGAGACGAGCCAGAAAACCAAGGGATTCTGGTACGTTTTAGCCTCGTAATATCTTTTGAGCTGGCGTCGGTCGAGGCAAGCAAAGCGATTCCCGGGTAAAATGCTGGCTGCGGCGCGTCGTCTGGCGAGGGCTCGCTCCGCACGTAGGCAGTCTGGACGTGGATCGACGCACTCTCCATCGGACCGATTCGCCGGTAGCGCTGACGGTAACAACTCTGGGTCCCGGAACAGGAGACATGAAGATGGGCAGATTACGAATGGCCCGCGGCGCAACAAATTGGAAACAGACGCTCACGTTGGCACTTCGCCGCTCATGGTGTGCGATCGTGGTAACGATCGCTGTGGCGATCGGCTCGGCTGCGGCCGCGCAAGGGCCGGACGACTCGTCGAGCGATCCGAAGATTGACAGCGAAACGCTGTCTCAGCTACTGAACGTGGCGCACGACGAACTTCAGGCTGCCGACCTCTCGGATAAGGAGATCAAGCTGCGCTTGAAGATTGTTGAGAATGTCAGCACGGTCAAGGCGTACTTCCCTCGCGCCTATCGCGGCCGTCCCGAAATGCGCAACCCGAAATACTGGACGCAGAACGAGGAAGGTAATTACGTCCCCCGGCGAAAGCCTTCGGATGCGATCAAGGACCTCTGGCGGACCACCAGTGGTATCCGCTGCCGAAAGCTTTCGACGCTGGTGATGCTCAAGGGCTTGATTGATGTGGCGGACGCGAAGCAACTCGCCGAACTCGACGACATGCTGCGGGGCAAGGTTATCCCCAATGATCTGCCCGAGGACGGGATTGGAACGTTGTTCGACGCACCGGACCCGGAGGAGGGCGAGGTTTTCCAAGATGAAGAATTTCTGCCCGGCGATGAAGTGTGGTTCGATAACCCCTACTTTGAGCGACTGAGCGACGAGATGCAGAGCAGGTACCGAGGCCAGGAAGGGCATCACGTGTTTTATATCGGTGGCGGAAATGTCATGGATATGTACAGTCGAAGTCCGGTCTCAATCGAGAGCTTTCGTGAGACATTCTTGGAATGGGGTAGCGTGAAAACCGTGGCCGAAGATGAGGATCTGGAACCGGACCCCGAAGATTTCCAAATTAAGGCCGTCCGCCGAGTAATTTTAGAAGCGGCGCGACAGGATTGAGTCGGCAGCACATTCAAACAAGTACAAAGTGCCTCGGTCGATTTGACGCCACGCCCGACGGCCAGTGCGAAACTGTCTGCGGTCACATCGACCTCGGCGGGTAAGGCTGATTGCCGCATCGCCCGGATGACGGGCGCGCGGAGCCTGCGCCGTCCCAAGAACTCGTGCGAACAGCCTTTGATTCTTGAGAATCTGATCAAACGACCCTATTCCGGCACCGCTGAAGCGTTTCGCGAACTCCGTGCGTTGGCGGCACCGTCCGGTAGAATCGTTTGCGCGGTGACAATCCACCCGTGGCGGCACCACGAAAACCAAACCACAAGAGACCAGTATGTCCGGCCGGACGATGCTCGTTTTGGGTCTCGTTGTTTGGGTGGTGGGAATGCCGTTGGCGCACGGTGTCGTCCCGTGGGCTATTTCGTTGCTCGCGACGCGTTACGGATGGATCGACGGCCGGCCCGGAATGTGGAACCTGCTCGGGCTAGTCCCGGTCCTCGTCGGGATCGCGCTCTTGATCTGGACGTTCGTAACGGGACTGCGGAACGTGCATCGAATGCCTGAGAGGGTGGAGGTTTTTGTCTCCCCCTATCTGCTGACCAGCGGCCTCTACGCATTCACGCGCAATCCGATGTACCTGGCGGAACTGGCACTCTGGGTCGGGTGGACGATTTGTTATGGCAGCGCCGCCATCTTCGTCACGCTCGCAGCCGCGATAGTGTTGGGGACTTTTGTCGTGCTGCCGCGCGAGGAGCGCGGTTTGGAAGCGCAATTCGGCGAAACCTATCTCCAATACAAGCGAACGGTCCCGCGGTGGCTAGGCAAGACGCGTGGCGAAGAGTAGGACCGCGGAGAAGCTCGGTTCTAAGGTGCGAGAACGAGAGCAACTGCTCTCGGGAGGCCTTCGCTGCGCGTTAAGCGACGCGATATTATTTCGAACGCAACTGTCGGCACAACCAGTGAATAGCGTGAAATGTCAGCGCGTGCTTTTCTAACCGCTCAAATCCTGTCGGCCCTACGATTGTTTCGAATTGATGCGTTCCAATGGCAACCGGCCCTGAATTGCGTGCCACGGTCGCAACAACCCATACGTTTTCTCGGACTCCCAAAAATCCACCGAATAAGTAAGCGTCCGCCGGATCCCGCACTTGTCAGGTCGCGTAGATTGAGTGCCGGGAGCGACACTCTTTGGGAGACGCGCGATGGGACGGCCTGCCAGCGACCTGGATGATTACTTGGAATGGCAGCAGCGGTTGGAGAACCAGAAAGCAAGTGGTTTGAGCATCGACGACTTCTGTGTTCAAGAAGGCATTTCTAAGTCCACGTACTACCGCTGGGCCGAACGACTTTGCCAAGGCATCCCGGAGTCGATAGCCGGAGAACACGTCGATCGAGAAAAGATCGAGTCGGGCAACGTGGCCTTCGTGCCGATCACCCTCAAAGCGTCTCCGGTCGAAATCGAAATGCCGAATGGAGGCGTCGTACGACTGCCCTTGGGCGTAGGAGAGTTGGTGCTCGTGGAAGTCATCCGTGTCGTGGGCACGATGCGTCCCTGGAAAACGTCCCAGTCATGACCAACTATTCCGACGTACGGATCTTCTTGTGCACAACCCCCACCGACATGCACTACAGCTTCGATCGCTTATTGGGTCGCACACGGGAGATCTTTGAGCAAGATCCCATGGACGGTCACTTGTTCTTGTTCGTGAACCGGAATCGCGACCGTCTGAAGCTCTTGTTTTGGGACCAAGACGGTTTTTGCATTTTCTACAAGCGTCTGGAGCGGGGTACGTTCCAACTGCTGACGACCGCCGACGCGCAAGGCATGGAGCTCACCTATGCTCAGCTGGTCCGCTTGCTGGGCGGATTTGATTTGGCGAGCGGACGCCGACGAAAGCGGTATCGTCGAACCGCGTGAATACGCAGTGAAAACGTTCGTATTCCGGCGAATCTTTCCGCAGCGGTCGGTGTTTCATCCAGCACTATGAGCAGGGATGCCACTTCTTCTCCGCCGGCTGCTTTGCAAGTCGATCCCACGACGCTGCCGGATGACGCAGCGGTGCTCAAGTCGCTCGTCGCGCAGTTGTTCGCTGAGTTGCAGAGCCGAGACGGTCGCATCAGCGATCTGGAGCATCGCCTGTCGCTGCTCTTGCGGAAGCTGTACGGCAAGAAGAGCGAGAAGCTCGATCCCCGGCAGACTTCCCTCTTCGACCTGCTCGTCGCCGCAGCGGAAGACCAGGCCGTCGCGACTGAACAGGCCTCACCAATGGCCGCTGGCGACCACTCTCCCGATGAGACGCCTGCCGCGACATCCTCAACAAAACAGCAACCTAGCCACGGCCGGCGGCGGCTACCCGATCAACTGCAGCGGCGCGAGGTCCTGCATGATCTGACCGACCCCGAGAAAGAAGCACTGGGCGGCGTTGAGAATCTGGTCGTCATTGGCCGAGAAGTGACAGAGCAGCTGGAGTGGGAACCGTCTTGCCTGTACGTCATCCGGCACGTGCAGCTGACCTATGCCCGCCGACAGCTACTGCCGGAAAGCGGCCTGACGCTGGCTGAGCAGAACGTCGTTACTGCCTCCAAGTCGCCACAGCCGATTGCCGGGGGGCTACCGGGACCGGGGCTGTTGGCACAGGTACTGACCAGCAAATACGCCGACCACATTCCGTTAAATCGCTTCCAGCGCATCTCGGCGCGCCATGGCGTAGAGCTATCCCGCCAGACTACCTGCGGCTGGGCGATGCAGTGCGCCGATCTGTTCCTCCCGCTCTACGAACTGATGATCGCAGAGGTGCTGGCGTCCTACGTGGTCAACGCGGACGACACCACGGTCAAGATTCGCGACGCCCGGAGAAAGTTGAAATGCACAGGCTACTTTCACACGTACGTCGGGGATGTGCGCCATCCGTTGATCGTGTTTGACTATACCAGTGGTCATGGGCGAGACGGGCCCAAGAACTTCCTACGGAACTTTCGGGGTTACTTGCAAGCCGATGCAGCGCCGATTTACGACGACTTATTCAATCACCCGCGGCAGTTGATCTTGGAGGTCGGCTGTTGGATGCATGGACGGAGGAACTTCTTTGAGGACCGCGCTACGGATCGTCCGCGTGCCGAATTGGTGCTAGCCCGGATTGGGCAGCTGTACGCTGTCGAGCGTGAGCTCAAGGCGCGCTGCGCCGACGAGTGGCGCGACTTGCCACGTGAGGAGTTGGAAGATCGCATCGTCGATGTGCGCCAGCAGCGCTCGGTGCCGGTACTGACAACGCTGCACGCCTGGCTGGAAGCGGAAAAGCCCAAGCTCCTGCCCAAGGCAGCGCTCCGCGGGGCGATGGATTACCTGCTCAATCACTGGCAGGCGCTGGTGCGATACACCACCGACGGCGCACTGGCGATCGACAATGGCGCAGCCGAACGCGCACTGCGTGGTCTGACAATCGGCAGGAAGAACTGGCTCTTTTGCGGCAGCGAACGAGGCGCCCAGGCCGCCGCCATTCATTTTAGTCTCATCGCCAGTTGCCACCGCCACGGCCTGGATGCCTTCGCCTATCTGCGGGACGTTCTCACGCGGCTTCCGCTACTCGGTCTCGCTCCATCCCGCGATGAACTTCGTCTCTTGCTTCCAGACCGCTGGACGAAGCAATAACGCCTGCGGCCTGCTTGAGCGATGCAACGAAACCCATGGGGTCCGCCGGTCGCTTACCCGAATAACGAGACGACTTGGCGCTCACGCGCGACCGGCTCGGTATGCCGCAAGCGGCCGACCGGTTCGATACTGAGCGGTGGTCACTGCCGCCGACTGGATCGACAGTCCCGGAAAGTCGTCATTTCTGACACGGTGCCGTTTAAGGAAGGATTTTCAGATCCGTGCCTTTGATGGCGAATTGTGCCAAATGGCCGATATCCCGTTGGCAGTTAAGCCCATGCGCGCCATCGCGACATCAGGAACTCAATTACCAAAACCACCACCACCGAGAGGCCCAGCGCGGGTAGAAAAATACTGGTCGCCGTGACCGTGGCGACTAGCCAGCGGGGGCGGCGGGCGTCCACGCGGCGGGGCAGGCCGAGCCGGCCCCTCGGGCGACGCTCCCACCACATCCAGACGCCCGTCACGGGCGACGTCATGAGGATGATGCAGGTCACCAGCCAAATGATTTTTGTCGGCAGGCCCCAGATCGTGCCGACGTGCAGCGGATAGTTCCACGTCCCCAACCACCACATGGTCTTGAGCTGACTGTTGTAGTGGTCCTCCAGGATCTCGCCCGAGGCGCGGTCGATGAACAATATCTCGTTGACCCCGGGGCCGCGTTCATTGTTGGCAGTGACCATGTACGCCCCGTTGGGAACTCGCGGGAACCAGACGCGTCAAGTTGTTGCCGGGCATTTTCTGCTGCGCAATCTCGACGATCCGGTCGATGGACAGGTCTTTGGCCTCGGGTGCGGACTTGGACAGCATGGGTTTCATAATCAAGTCGTAGGCCTCGGTCTTCTGCGCTGCGTACCGAAAACCAACGCCCCAAACGTAGGTGTAGATCAGGCCGGTCAGCGAGATCACGATCGCGACGACGGCCACGTAAAAGCCAACGACGGAGTGCAGGTCGCGCAGCACCACATAAGGCTTTGCCCGCAATCGCGGCAGCCACACGCCCCACACCTGGTTCGCTTTTTGCGGCCACCACAGATAGATTCCCGTCGCCACCAGCACGATCGCCCAGCAGGTGGTGAGCTCGACGACGATCCGGCCCGTGGTGCCCAGGAACAGGTTCCGGTGCAGCGTGAGCACGATGTCGGAAAAGCCCCCCTTCTCGACGGAGCCCAGGTAGTGGCCCCGATAGGGATCGACGTAACCCATTTGAAACTTTTCGCCTCCCATCGCCAGTTCGGTGGCCCGCTTGGGGTTCATGAACACCTGCATCGTCCCGATTTGATACGTCGGGGCCGACGGCGGCACGCGCCGCGGCCAGTTGCTGCTCGTACGTGGCGTGCTCGGCAGCCGGCTCGACGTACAGGACCCCGGGGTGGAGCACCCCTTCCAGCTCATCCTTGAAGATGTAGAGCGCGCCGGTGGCGGCCACCACGATCAGCGGGAGCGTGATGATCATTCCGGCATAGAAGTGCCACCGCCAAACGACTCGATACAAACGGTCGCCGGCGGCCGACCGCCGCGTGTTAGACGGAGGCGTCCCGGCGGATCCGAATCCGTCCTGCGCGGTCGTTTTTGTTTGCTCAACCGACGTGCTGCTCATGCGGCCGGCGCCTGGGGTTAAGGACGTTAACTTGGCAACGATTTAAGCCGATTCTGGAAAGACGGATACACGTTCATCGGCGGCGAAACCCCTGAACAATGGATTGCACCCGAGACGCCCATCGGGCACATTGTAAATGATCAAAGCCGCAGTCTCGATCTAAAACCTTCGACGAGAGTCCGAGAAAACGACGAATACGGTTGGGCAGCTGGTCTATCGCTTCTCGCAATTTCTTTGGGCGTGCCTCTCATGCGAGCGCTGACGGAATTTTCAAAATAATCCACCCTGTTTTTCCCGACCAATTCTTTTTATGCCAACTAGCATTTTCATCTCTCTGCCTGTGAAAGACGTAAAGAAGTCGACTGCCTTTTATGAAGCACTCGGCCTGAACCGTAATCCACAGTTCACCGGCGATACTACGGCGTGTATTGTTGTGAGCGACACGATCTCCGTCATGCTTGCTTCTCACGAGCAGTTCAAGCAGATATCACCGAGGCCGATTGCAGACGCGACGAAAGGATGCCAAGTGCTACTCAGCCTATCGCTCGAGAGCCGTGAGGCCGTCGATGGAATGGTAGCAAAGGCCATCGCCGCTGGAGGATCGAAAGCGCACGAACCGGAGGATTATGGTTTCATGTACCAGCATGCATTCTATGACCTCGATGGCCATGGGTGGGGACTCACATGGTTTGACCCGAAAGCTGCTAAATAAGAGACGCGACTCGAATCTCTTCTCCCCAGCCCAGTGAGAAAATTGCTGTAATCGCAATTTGTGAAGTATGCGCCTAACGATCCGGCCACAGCCGGCAAGCTGCCCAAAGAGTGAGCGTCACCATGGCCAGTTTGGGCTCGTATGCGAGCGAAATCCGTCCCACGGGACAAGAAAGGATGAAATAAGTTGCTTTTGCGCGCGGATTAGTGAAGCGAGCGGCGGAGTGAGTTTTCCGCCGTCGCGACAGTCTGCGGGAACCGCCTCAACAACCGCATCCGTTTTTCCGTCTCCGAGAAAACGACCCATTTTTGACACGCTCGCCACGATGCCGGATCACGAACGTCGCTATTCCGAAATTGGGCCTGGCAACAGGTTCGTTCAACGTGTGCTCACGTGGGGAGCTTTCGTGTGGCGACACACGGAACCGAGGATGGATTTCCGATTCGACGCGGAGACCGAACAAGTCGCACCACGGGTTATCGGCGGAATTCCGGCCTCCCGTTGGTCAGCCACGGTTCGGCGGCTGCGTGAATCGAATCAGCCATCCTCGGCGATCGGGCCAAATACCCGACGGCGAATAGCTCAACCACGAAAGGCCCGTGCGCGGCACGCCGCACTTGGAATCGCGTGCGAATGCCGCTAGGATTTCCCATAGGAATTCAGCGCGCTGGCGCGAAATGTTGGGTGCCATGCTTGCGCTTCGCAAGCATGTGCTCAAACGTTGGCCAAGACATGCTTGCGAAGCGCAAGCATGGCACCCCCACTCGACGAAGGCGCGAGATCCCAGGAAGGCGGCACGAGAATGTTCGACCGGCTCGGAACATGGGTCGCGCGCCATGGCTGGTCGGTTGTGTCGGCTTGGGTGTTGCTGGCCGCGGGGTTGCACGCGATCGCGCCGCGCTGGGAACAGGTCACGCACGACGGCGACCTGGCGTATCTGCCTGAGGATCTGCCCAGCGTCGAAGGCGAGCGGCTGCTGAACCGTGCTTTTCCCGATCAAAAATCCAAGAGCACGCTGGGCATCGTGGTCGAGCGGGTCGACGGACGACTCACAAGCGCCGATTTGCAGTGGTCCGATTCGCTGGCCGAACGATTTCGCGAAAGCGACGACGAGCTGCCCATCGTGGAAGTCTGGAATCGCAACACCGAGATTGCCGGCGAGAAGCTCATCAGCCGGATCAGTAAGAACGGCCAGGCCGCCGTCACGCTGTTGCGCATCAAGAACGAGTTCATGTCGACCGGCAACATCCGCCTGCTCGAGCGCGTGCAGCAGATGCTGGCCGAGGCCCGCCAGGATGCTCCGCCGGGTCTGAACGTCGGCGTGACCGGCTCGGCCGCCATCGGCGGCGACATGCTGCGCAGCATGGCCGAGAGCATCCGCAACACCGAGGTCACGACGATCGCCCTGGTCGTCATCATTCTGCTGCTGGTCTATCGGGCGCCGCTGTTGGTGGTGGTGCCGCTGGCCACGATCGGCGTGGCCTTTGTCGTGTCGACCGACATTCTGGCGATGCTCACCCAACTTTCGCGCGTCGAAGGCTTTTCCTGGTGGAACTTCAAGATCTTCACGACCACGAAGATTTTCATCATCGTGATTTTGTTCGGGGCCGGCACCGATTTCTGTCTGTTCCTGATCTCCCGCTACAAGGAAGAGCTGGAACACGGGCTGGCGCGCGGCGCTGCGGCGGCCGAAGCGGTGGGGCGCGTGGGCGGGGCGCTGGTGGCCAGCGCCATGACGACCATTTGCGGGCTGAGCATGATGTTCTTCGCCGATTTCGGCAAATTCCGCAACAGCGGCCCCGCCATCGCGCTGTGCCTGGCCGTCACGCTCGCGGCTTGCCTGACCTTGGCCCCGGCGTTGCTGCGCGCGGCCGGACCGGCCTTGTTCTGGCCCTTCGGCGTTCGTGTGCGAAGCGGAGTCGTTGACTCGGGCGACGCCGATCCGGCGGGCGAACCGCCGGGTCAGGGGCGCTTCAACGGTTTTTGGCAGTGGACCGGCGGGGTGATCATCCGCTGGCCCGGGCCCATTCTCTTGGCCAGCGTGGTGTTGCTCTCGCCGCTCGCCTACCAAGGGCTATCGGTGCGGCAGACCTACAACTTTCTCAATGAGCTGGAAAAGAGTTGTCCCAGCGTTGTCGGCGCCGAGATGGCCCAGCGGCACTTCGCCCCAGGCGAAATGTCGCCGGTCACGGTGTTGGCCCTCAAGGAAGGCGCCCATTTCGATACGCCCGACGGCGAGCGGGAGATCGGCCGCCTCACCAAGGCGTTGTACGACGTGGCGGGCGTGCAGAGCGTGCGCAGCCTGGCGGCGCCAACCGGAGACAAGCCGGGCTATTTCCAACCCTTTCGCTCGAAAGGACTGAAAAAACTGGCCGCCCGCGAACATAAGACCACTAAGGCCCTGTTTCTCACGCATGTGAGTGACCTCGAGGGGGACGTGGCACGTTTTGACGTAGTGTTCGACGTCGAACCGTTCGCGCCGGCTGCGCTCGACGAGCTCAATCAGTTGGACCGCTATCTGGCGCGCCTCGGCGACGACCCGAATTCGCCGTGGCGCGGCGCGAAATTCGTGTTTGTCGGCACCACGGCTGGAATTCGCGACCTGGCCGCCGTCACCCAGAGCGACGAACTGCTGATCCAGCGCCTGGTCATGCTGGCCGTCCTGGCGGTCTTGATCATCCTGTTGCGCAAGCCGCTGGTTTGCCTGTATTTGATTGCCTCGGTGCTGTTCAGCTACTACGTCACCATCGGGGCCACAGAACAGTATTTCACCTGGCTGTACGGCGATACCTTCGAAGGCCTCGATTGGAAGGTGCCGATCTTCTTGTTCGTGATCCTGATCGCCGTCGGCGAGGACTATAATATCTATCTAGTGACTCGCGTGATCGAGGAGCAGCGGCGCCACGGGCCCCTGGAAGGGCTTCGGCGCGCGGTGGCGCGCACCGGCGGCATCATCACCAGCTGCGGGGTGATCATGGCCGGAACCTTCATCTCGATGGCCAGCGGCACGCTGCGCGGCATGAGCGAATTGGGGTTTGCGCTTTCGCTGGGGGTGATGCTGGACACGTGCGTGGTACGCCCGGTGCTCGTGCCGGCGTTTCTGGCCTTAGTCGAGCGAATCCGCGGGCAGCAGACGTCGAACACGCCGGCCAAACCGCCCTCCAACGACGTCGCAGCGGTGCAAGCCAGCGCCGCGGCTCCTGACTAGAACCGCGGCAGCGCGGCATGCCTAGAAAATATGCTTCTTTCCGCGTGGACGTTCCGCGGCTGCATGGATCTTAGGCGAAACCATTTCGCCGCGTGGCCCTCGCCAGCGTTTCCACCAGCGACTATAACGTGTTTTCGTTGTCCAACTTAAGCCTGGATCGATGCGTCTCGCGTGCGGTCCGTGCTGGCGATCGGCATATTTTTTGCTGCTCGGCTGGTGTCCCTCTGCGCGGAATTCAGCCCCTTCACCTTTTTTGCTAGGAGTCGCGACCTTGACTAGTGCACGCTTGGAAGCCATTGCGGCAGTAACCAATTACAAAGCAAATGGTCATGCCCTGAATTTCAGGGAGACCCCCTCGGCGACGCTGTTCGCCGCGAACGTCTTCAATGACAAAGTCATGAAAGATCGGCTTCCCAAGAGCGTCTATCAAGCGCCTTGCAGCGGACGATCAAGCATAATGAGAAACTCGACGGCACCGTGGCCGACGCCGTCGCCTCGGCCATGAAGGAATGGGCCATCGAGAAGGGCGCCACGCACTACGCCCACGTCTTTTATCCGCTGACCGGGCTGACCGCCGAAAAGCACGACAGCTTCCTCACGCCCACCGACGACGGCGGCGCGCTGGCCGAGTTCTCGGGCAAGGAGCTGATCCAGGGCGAGCCCGACGCGTCGAGCTTTCCCTCGGGCGGCATTCGCGCCACGTTCGAAGCCCGCGGTTACACGGCCTGGGATCCGACCAGCCCGGCCTACATTCTGGAAAACCCCAACGGCACGACGCTCTGCATTCCGACGGCGTTCTGTTCGTGGACCGGCGAAGCGCTCGACAAGAAGACGCCGGTGCTGCGTTCGATGCAGGCCCTCAACAAGCAGGCCCAGCGCATTCTGAAGCTGTTCGGCCACACGAATGTCGGCCCGGTGACGGCCACGGCCGGCCCGGAGCAGGAATACTTCCTGATCGACCGCAACTTCTATTTTGCGCGGCCCGACCTGATCGCCACCGGCCGCACGCTGTACGGCGCCAAGCCGCCCAAGGGCCAGGAGTTCGAAGATCACTACTTCGGCGCCATTCCCGAGCGCGTGCTGGCCTGCATGCTCGAAACCGAGCGCGAGCTGTATCAAGCTGGGCGTGCCGGTCAAGACGCGGCACAACGAAGTCGCGCCGGCCCAATACGAAATTGGCTCCGGTGTTCGAAAACGCCAACGTGGCCACCGATCATCAGCAGATGATCATGATCACGCTGCAGCGGGTCGCCCAGAAGTACGGCATGGCCTGCCTGTTGCACGAGAAGCCGTTCGCCGGCATCAACGGCTCGGGCAAGCACGTCAACTGGTCGATGGGCTGCTCGGTGGGCAACCTGCTCGAGCCGGGCGACAACCCGCACGAAAACGCCCAGTTCCTGGTGTTCTGCGCGGCGGTGATTCGCGCCGTCCACATGCACTCCGACCTGCTGCGGGTCGCCGTGGCCTTCAGCGGCAACGATCATCGCCTGGGGGCCAACGAGGCCCCGCCGGCGATCATCTCGATCTTCCTGGGCGACCAGTTGACCGACGTCTTCGAGCAGATCGAGAAGGGCGGCGCCAAGTCAGCTCGAAGCATGCCGGCACGCTGACGATCGGCGTCGATACGCTGCCGCCGTTGCCCAAGCACGCCGGCGACCGCAACCGCACCAGCCCGTTTGCCTTCACCGGCAACAAGTTCGAGTTCCGTGCGGTCGGTTCCAGCCAATCGATCGCCGGCCCGCTGGTCGTGCTCAACACGATCGTGGCCGAGAGCCTGGACTACATCGCCACGAACCTGGAAAAAGCCACCGGCGGCGATCCGAAGAAGCTCAACTGCGGCCGTGCAGAACCTGGTGCAAGGGATCATCAAGGAGCACAAGGCGATCGTCTTCAACGGCGACAACTACACCGAGCAGTGGCATGCCGAAGCCGAAAAGCGGGGTTTGCCGAACCTGAAGAACACGGTCGAGGCGCTGCCGGCGCTGATCGCGCCGAAGAATCATCGCCGTGTTCGGCAAGTACGGCGTGCTCAGCGAGCGTGAAGTGCACAGCCGCTACGACATCTACGTGGAGCGGTACTGCAAGGACATCAACACCGAAAGCCAGGCCGCGCTGAACATCGCCAAGACCATGATTCTGCCGGCCGCGTACCGCTACCAGGGCGAGCTTGGCCGGCACGGCCGCCTCGCTTAAGGCAGTCTTGGGCTACGCCGTTCACATGGGGACGCTGGAAACGGTGACGAAACTGGTCGGCGATCTGGAGCAGAACATCGCCACGCTCGAGGGCGCCATGGACCACCACGGCGGCGGCGACCTGCTGGCCGAAGCCAAGCACTTCCAGACCAAGGTGATCCCGGCCATGAAGGCCGTGCGCAGACGTGGCCGACAAGCTGGAAGGCATCGTGGCCGACGACCTGTGGCCGCTGCCGACCTACCGCGAGATGCTGTTCATCAAATGACCCACGGGGCCGCCCCCGAAAGTCTTCCAGCCCTGCCAGACTCGGCCGATGGGCCGCCTGGCAGGGCTGATTTCTTGCGCGGTTTATCCAGCCTCGCGGCATGCGGAGTCTCGGAAGTGGGTGTGTGATTGGCATCTTGCCAGTGACTGGCCTCGCGTGCCGTTCACTGCCGGGAGGTCGGCGGTGCCGGGCGGCGCATGGGAATTCGCTGCGCCTGTTGCATCGCGCTGGCGATTTCCTATGATGCACGGCTAGTCGCCTTTCCGCGATGGACGCAAAACGGCGGGCAGCGGCGGCAGACGTCCCTGAATTTTCACTCGCTTCCAACTCATTCCTTTTGGGAACCTCAAACCTCCTAGGGAGACGGTGACGCTATGACGGCAAAGGGAACGGTTATGACTCCGAAAGAAGTGCTGGCGTTGTGTCGCGAAAAGGACGTCAAGGCGGTCGATCTGCGGTTCATGGATTTTCCCGGCCTGTGGCAGCACTTCACCATCCCGGTCAGCAAGCTCGACGAGGACGTCTTCGAGGACGGCCTGGGCTTCGACGGCTCCAGCATCCGCGGCTGGCAGGCGATCAACGAGAGCGACATGCTCGTCGTGCCGCAGCCCGAAACGGCGTTCCTCGATCCGTTCACCGACGATGCCCACGCTGGTGATGATCTGCAACATCCAGGACCCGATCACGCGCGAAGATTACACGCCGCGATCCGCGCAACGTCGCCCGCAAGGCGGTCAACTACCTGAAGAGCACCGGCATCGCCGACACCTGCTTCATCGGCCCGGAAGCCGAGTTCTTCATCTTCGACGACGTGCGCTTCGACCAGAACGCGCACGAAGGCTACTACCACGTCGACAGCGTCGAAGGCGAGTGGAACCGCGGCCGCGATGGAAAGCCCGAACCTGGGCTACAAGCTGCGCTACAAGGAAGGCTACTTCCCGGTGCCGCCGGCCGACCAGCTGATGGACATCCGCAACGAGATGATGCAGACGATGATCGAGTGCGGCCTCGACGTCGAAGCCCAGCACCACGAAGTGGCCACCGCCGGCCAGAGCGAAATCGACATGCGGTTCGACGACCTGGTGCGGATGGCCGACAAGATGATGATCTACAAGTACATCATCAAGAACGTCGCCAAGAAGTACGACAAGACCGTCACCTTCATGCCCAAGCCGCTGTTCGGCGACAACGGCTCCGGCATGCACACGCACATCTCGCTGTGGAAGGGCGGCAAGCCGCTGTTCGCCGGCAGCGGCTACGCCGGCCTGAGCGAGATGGCCATGTACGCCATCGGCGGCTTGCTGCAAGCACGCCCCGGCGATCCTGGCCTTCTCCAACCCGACGACCAACAGCTACAAGCGGCTGGTGCCGGGCTACGAGGCGCCGGTGAACCTGGCCTACTCGCAGCGGAACCGCTCGGCCGTCGTGCCGCATTCCGATGTACAGCCCGAGCCCGAAGGCCAAGCGGGTCGAGTTCCGCTGCCCCGATCCGAGCTGCAATCCGTACCTGGCGTTCGCGGCGATGCTGATGGCGGTGATCGACGGCATTCAGAACAAGATCAACCCGGGCGAGCCGCTGGACAAGGACATCTACGACCTGGCGCCGGAAGAACTGGCCGAAGTGCCCAAGACGCCGGGCTCGCTGGACGAGGCGCTCGACGGCGCTGCGAGCGCGACCACGAGTTCCTGCTCCGCGGCGACGTGTTCACCCAGGACGTGATCGACACCTGGATCTGGTACAAGACGGAAGAAGGAAGTCGACGCGATGCGCGCTGCGGCCGCATCCGTACGAGTTCTGCCTGTACTACGACATCTAAAACAAAGGGCGACGGGAGTCATTGTTTCGAAATCGACTCCCGTCCCTTTTTGTTTTTCGAGAAACGACTTCCGTCCCCTTTTTGAAAGCTCATGGCCATTACTCCCGAGACGCTCAAGCGATTGGCTCAATTCGACACGCCGACGATCTGCAACGTGATCGAACTGTTCGACGTTCGGCCGCGCACGCAGGGCTTCATGAACGCGAGCATCAAGGCAAACTTTCCCGAGATGCCGCCGATGGTCGGCTTCGCCAGCACGGCGGCCTTTCGCAGTGGCGCGTTTCCCGGCAAGGGTGACGCCTACGGCTCGCTCGAGATGCAAGTGGCAGGCTTTGCCGAACTGCCCGGCCCGGCCGTGGTCGTGTTTCAGGATCTGGACGATCCGCCGGTCGGAGCCACGTTCGGCGAGGTGATGTGTTCGACCTACAAAGGCTTTGGCTCGGTGGGTCTGATCACCTCCGGCGGCGGACGCGACCTGCTGCAAGTCAAAGCCATCAGCTACCCGGTCTTCACCGGCTCGACGATCTGCTCGCACGCCTGCTGCCACATTCTGCACGTGGGCATGCCGGTGCGCGTCGGCGGGCTGGTGGTCGATCCGGGAGACCTGCTGCACGGCGACGCCAACGGCGTGACCAACATCCCGCATCAATATCGCCGCCGACGTTGCCGAGATCGCGCAGGATTTCGTCGACGCGGAAAAAATCGTGCTGGACTACGTGAATGGCAAGGGCAGCAAGACCCCGGCCGGCCTGGCCGACTCGCGCAAAGAGTATTCGGCCTTCGTCGCCAAGCTGACGGAGCGCATCAAGAGCAAAGCGCGACGGTAGGAAGCACATACTAGCCCGAAGCGCGAGCGAGGGAATCGAACATAAGACCCTCGCTCGCGCTTCGGGCTAGTGTACGAGGAAAGCACCGCGTCGTAGCTTCAATCCCCCTTCGGTCGGATCGACAGCACGACGCTTTCGCTGTCGGTGCCCGGCAATGGATAGGCCGCCAGCTTGCGCAGCTCCCAATGCTGAAGCAGTCCGGCGTCGCGGGCCTCCTGTCGCTCATCGATCCAGGCCGGGCCTTTGATCACCAGCAAGCGGTCGAACGATTCCCACTGCGGACCAAACCAGCGCAGCAGCTTGACCAGCGGGGCCACCGCCCGTGCGACCAACGTGTTGAAGGTACACTCCAGCAAGACCGCCTGGGCCGCGGCGTGATGGACCGGCACATTGAGCCCAATCTCGCTGACGATCGCCTGCGCCGCCTTGGCCTTCTTGGCGACCGAATCGCATAGCGCCACCTTGAGGTCGGGGCGCACGATGGCCAGCACCACGCCCGGCACTCCGCCGCCGGTGCCCACGTCGAGCACGCGATCGCCGGCGTCGATAAACGGCTCAAGCGCCAGGCTGTCGACGACGTCGCGAGCCACGAATTTTTCATAATCCGTGTGCCTGGTCAGATTCAGCTTTTCGTTCCAGCTCCAAAGCGCGCGGCAATAGCGGTCGAGCATATCGATCGTGTCGTCGGGCAATTCGATATGGTTGCGCACAGCGCCTCGCGCAGCGTGTCGGATTCAGTCTCGAGGGGTGCATCTTGCGGGGAATTGCTCAATCGAGTCTCGCGTTTCTGGATGGGCGTCGCGCGTCGACGAAGTCCTACTATACCCGATGGCAACTGGCGCACTACCCACGGATTCAGCGCGGAGAAAACAGAACTTCCAGGACCGCGAGCACGGATAGGGCCGCAGCTAATCCCAGCGCGACCTTTCGATCGACGACTCCACCCGGTACGCCAAGGCCAAAATGCCGGCCCAGCCCATTCCAAAGCCAGAACCCCCGCAGCGTGACCGGCACGCCGAAGGCCCATAAGTGCCAAAGACGCGCGCCATGGTGCAGCAAGTCGGCGGCATCCCCGGCCGCGGCCAGCGATCCGGCGGCCAAATACAATCCATTGGCGACGCAGCAAAAGCCGGCGAAAAACGTCGCCAGGTATGCGTAACGCCATGACCAGCCGACCGTCACCGCGGCCGCCGCCAGGGGAATCAACGCTCCCCACGGCGGGCCGCCCCAAGCGACGAACTGCGGATGGGGATTAGGCGACACGTCGGTCCGCGAAATCTCGAGCGGTTGCAGCACCACGCGCGCAACCGATCCGCCACTAAGCCAGGCGTGCAGCACGTGCCCCAACTCATGTACCACCATCATGCCCAGCCAAGACAACGCAAGCAGCGAAACAATCATCAACGCTTGAACGGCACGTGACGGCGACATGCTGGCATTGTAATCTTTCGCGGCAAATCGCCGCGGCTGCAATTCTGGCGCGGTAACGCGTTGCCGCCCTGCCAGAATGACAGGGCCGAATTTGCCGTCAAAACAGGCCCTTCGTTCGCAAGTTCTTGGCGGCGTTGCGACTGCGACGCCATTGCATTTTTGGCATCGGGTTTGCTTCCTTTCCACTCTAGCTACGACAAACACATTTCCGACGCAAAATGCCGTTCGCTTCGCAAATCTCAAGCGCCGGCAGTACGTGAAAACATTCACGAAATCAAGCATCCAACCCCGAGGAGGAGCGACCATGGTATTGCGAAGAAACGGCTTCAATCCCCTTCCACAATTGCGCGACGAAATGGACCGGCTGGTCAGCGACTTTTTTGGCCCCGTCACTGGCGCCGCGCCCGCCCGGTTTGCCGCGCCAGCACGCGGCTTTCCGGCCCTGAACGTCTGGGAAGACGGCGAAAACCTGTTCGCCGAAGCGGAATTGCCGGGTATGAAAAACGAGGACGTCGACATTTCGGTCATCGGCAACGACCTGACCATTCGCGGCCGCCGCGGCGACCAACCGCGAGAAGGCATGGCCTATCATCGGCAAGAGCGAGGCGTGGGCGAGTTCAATCGCGTGTTGCGACTGCCCTACGACGTCGACGCCAATAAGGTCGAGGCCACGCTGAAAGACGGCGTCCTGCTGATCAAGCTGCCCAAGGCCGAGTCGGCCAAGCCCAAGAAAATCACCGTTACGCCCGGAAAGTGAATGACCCTACCAACGCAAACGCAATCCACAACCCATTCAACGCCGCACGGCACAGGAGGAGTTAAAATCATGGCGACCGAAGTAAACGTCAAACAAAACGAGCAAGGCGGCGCCGAACGCACCCGCACCGGTGAGTGCTATCGGCCGAACGTCGACATCCTGGAACAGACCGATGAGGTGCTGCTGGTGGCCGACATGCCGGGCGTGCGAAGCGACGCGGTGGACATCGACTTCAAGGACGGCGTGCTGACCATCCAAGGCCGAGTCGAGTCGCGCCATAGAAATGGCGCCCGTTTCTTGTTGGCCGAGTATGGAATCGGCGATTTCTATCGCACGTTCCGCGTCGGCGAACAGATCGACCCCAGCGCCATTCATGCCGAGCACGCCGACGGCGTGCTGAAGGTCCATCTGCCCAAAGCCGACAAAGCCAAGCCCCGGAAGATCGAGGTCCACGCCGCCGGTTGACCCGCGTCGGCCGGCACCACGGCGTGCGACTTAAGTGATCAAACGAAGACCCGATAAAGGAGGAACACGATCATGGCCCTGATACCTTGGAGAACCAAACGACCCGAAGAATCCAGCTTATCGCCCGTCGGCGGGTTCCGCAGCGAGATGGATCGGCTGTTCGATTCGTTCCTGCACGACACCTTCAACTGGGGCGACCGCCCTTGGGGCGCGGTCGCCAGTTGGGGACCGCCCCTGGACGTGGAGGAGACCGACAAGGAAGTCTTCATCCGCGCGGAAATTCCCGGCGTGAAGGCCGACGAGCTGGAGCTGTCGATCCACGACAACACGCTGGTCATCTCGGGCGAAAAAAAGGAAAGCCAAGAGAAGCACGACAAGGGGTACATCTACCAGGAGCGCCGTTTCGGAAGCTTCCGCCGCGAGGTGCAACTGCCCTCGGCCGTCGACGAAAACGACGTGAAGGCCGAGTACAAGGACGGCGTGTTGCACGTCCAGCTCAAGAAGTCGCAGGAAGCGCTGCCCAAGAAAATCCAAGTCAAGGCAAGCTGACGGCAAAACCAAACTCGCCGCGATTCTGGTGGACGCCACGCGCAGGCGCTGGGCCTGAGCGTGGCGTTTTTGCTGCGCTGTCGCGCGCAACCAAGGACGGCTCACACGTACGCCGGTGTCGCCGGGTACGTCCCGATTTCCACGTGGTGGCCATCGGGGTCGCGGCAGAAGATTTGCGTGATGCCGCGGTCGGCGATCACGTTCTTGCGATACGGCACGCCGTGCTCCTTCAGCAGCCGCTCGGCCAGCTCCAGGTCCTCGCAATGCAGGGCCAGGTGGTCGTGGCGAGTCTGGATTTCGCCCTGAGGGTCGCCGGCCGCCTCGTTGTAGATCAGGTGAATCATGATGCCGTAGTTGTACAGCCACGCCCCGGGAAAATTGAAGTCGGGCCGAGCCACTTCGCGAAAGCCCAGCACGTCGCGATAGAAGGCCCGGCTCGCGTCGACGCGCTTCGTGATGCGGCCCACGTGGTTGACGGCTTGGATCGGCAGCGGTTGAGGCACGGCGGCACCTACGGGTGGAGGGGACAATTTGCGGAGCGATTCTCGCTCTCGAACAGGGATGGCAACCCGCAAATATATAGCTAGCTGGCCGCGATTGCCACCAACCGTTTTCCAGGGCGTTGGGGCAAACTGGCCAAACGCTTGCTGTCGGGCAAGCGGTAGCGGTTGTTCCGATTTTCTCGATTCCAGCGATTGTTCGGCCGATAGAGACTCCAAGGGGCTTGGGACGCTTGCCAAGATATTCGAGTGCAGGCGGCGTTCTTGCGTGTGGCACCGACAACTCGTTATCGGTGATGCGAAGCAACAAGAGGCGTTGGCGTGAGGCCCGTCGGCCGGGTCAGCACTCTTGTCCCTTCGGGACCCAGACAACAAGTTGCCTGGGCCACCCACGGGTGCCGCCGAGCCGCCTGACGCTTCGTTCATGGGGGGAATCACGATGTCGCTGCGCTGGTCGTATCTGGCTGTGATCGCCGTGCTGCTGGCCGCCGAGGCCGGCTGCTGCTGTGGCACCTGTGGGTCGGGCGGCGATCGCTGGTGCTGTTCGCAATGCGGTGAAGTCTTCTGGAACGAGTGGTTCAGCATTCCGCCGAACTGCTGCGATCCGTGCGACGATTGTGGTGGCTTCGCCGGGCGGAAACGCGACTCGACCTATTCCAACGGCACGCCGGGGAATTCAAGACAGCCCGAGGCGGTCGAAGGCCGCCCCATCACCGGGGAGCCTGAGCAGGCCGAACCGATTCCCGCCGACTCCATTCCCGACGAGCCGTATACCGACCCGGGACCGGGGCCAAGCGATGAGATGCCGCAGGACGATCCGTCTGCAGGCATGATGTTCGACGAATTCGGCCGGGCAGTTTCCCACCAGGAGCCGGTTGATTCGCCGCCCCCTTCCCGTAAACTGGGGAATCCGCGTCGGTCGAATTGGCGCGCCAGATAGTCTGGCGTCGGGCGCGGCGGAGCCTATTCGAGTAAGCCGTGGCGGCCATCAGCGGCATTCATGCCTTTTTGCGGATGCTCGCCGATGCCGGCGTGACGACCATCTTCGGCAACCCCGGCACCACCGAGCTGCCGCTCAACGACGCGCTGGTCGACGAGCCGCGGATTCGCTACATCCTGGGCCTGCAAGAAGTGCCGGTCATGGCCATGGCCGACGGCTATGCCATGGCCTCGCGCGGCCTGGGCGTCGTCAATCTGCACATCAGTTGCGGCCTGGGCAACGCGATGGGCATGCTCTACAACGCCTTTCGCGAGGGCACGCCGCTGTTGGTCACCGCCGGCCAGCAGGATCGGCGGCTCAAGTTTCAAGAGCCGATCCTGTGGGGCGACATGGTCGCGGTCGCCCGGCCCTGGACCAAATGGTCCGTGGAGGTCGAGCGGCTCGAGGACTTGCCCAGCGCGGTCCGCCGCGCGATGCAAATCGCGCTGACGCCGCCGACGGGCCCGGTGTTCATGTCGCTGCCCATGGACGTGCAGATGCAACGGGTCGAGTTGGACCTGACCCCGGCGACGACGCTGGCCCACCGCGTGCGTCCGCCGCTCGAGGCCCTGCGCGCCGCGGCCGACTTGCTGGCCGCCGCTCGTAATCCAGCCATTCTGGTCGGCAGTCGGGTTAACGAAGCCGATGCCGTGGCCGAACTGGTGGCGGTGGCCGAGCGGTTGGGAGCGCCAGTGTTTTCGGAGCCAGGCCACACGCACGGCCGACTGAGCTTTCCGGCCGATCATCCGCTCTACGCGCAGATCATCGGCCACTGGGCACCCGAAATCAACCAGCGTCTGGCCGAATTCGACGTGCTGCTGGTGGCCGGCATGGATCTGCTGCGCGAATACGTCTATCGCGGCGACCAGCCGGCCATCCCGCGTCACCTGCGGCTGGTACACCTGGACGAGAGCCCCATGCAGATCGGCAAGAACTACCCTGCGGAAGTCGGGCTGCTCGGCGATTCGAAGGTCGGCCTGGCAGAATTGGACGCGTTGCTGGCGGAGCGAATGTCGGGCGAGCGGCGGCAGCAGGCGGCCGCACGCGGCGAAGCCCGTGCCCGGTCGCACCGCGAAGCCCAGGCCAGGCTGCGCCAGCAGATTGCCGCGCGACGCGACACGAGGCTCATGCCGGGCAGCGTGCTGATGGAGAGCCTCGCGCGCATTCTGCCGGCCGACGTGGCGGTGATCGAGGAAGCGGTTACGACCACCAACACCACCTTCCAGCGGTTGGGCGCGCTGCGCAACACGAGCGGCTATTTCGGCCATCGCGGCTGGGCGCTTGGCTGGGGGCTGGGTTGCGCGCTGGGCGTCAAGTTGGCCTGGCCCGAGCGGCCCGTGCTGGCGCTGCTCGGCGAGGGGGCCGCGATGTACGGCATCCAGGGGCTGTGGTCGGCGGCCCACCATAAGCTGAACGTGACGTTCGTCGTCTGCAACAACGCGCAGTATCAAATCTTGAAGGCCGGCGCCGGCAGTCTCGGCCTGCCGGCGGCGAAGGCGGGCAAGTTCGTGGGCATGGACTTGACGGGGCCGGAGGTCGACATGGTCGCGCTGGCCGAGGCGCTGGGGGTCAAGGCGCAACGCGTCGCCGAACCCGACGAATTGGCCGAACGGGTGGCGACGTCGCTGGCCGCCAACGACGGCCCACGACTGTTCGACGTTCCGATCGAGCGCGGGCTGGCCGGTCCGGGCTGATTGCCGACGATTCAGCGGCCCACGCGACCATCGTCGGGGATAAGGGCTCCATCCCTCTCCCAGAACGTCCTGCAGGCGGCGCCCGCCGCCGAATTGGGATAGTCCCCGACAATTTTCTTCGGATCCGTTCTAATGCAATACTCCGTTGACGATAACAGGCTGCGGTCTTCCGACGCTTCGGCCGTCGGGGACCAGCCCTTCGCGTATGGCGAGGCGTGACAACTCCACGGTCTTGTGGATGTCGAGCTTTTTCATCAGCCGCGATTTGTGATTTCCCACGGTGCTTACGCCGATGCCCAGCAGTTTGGCGCATTGCTTAACGGATTGGCCCTGCGCCAAATAGATCAACACGTCGGTCTCGCGAGGGGTGAGCCGAGAGATCGCGCTTTCACCGGCGTCGGCCGTCAATTGCACACCGTCGGAGGTCAGGACGAGGCGGCGGGCAATTTCCGGGGCGAAAACCCGGTCGCCTCGAACCACTCGCCGCAACGCCGCTTCGATTTCGACCAGCGGCT
Organism: uncultured Planctomycetia bacterium; assembly: GCA_963801675.1. Classification (GTDB taxonomy): domain Bacteria; phylum Planctomycetota; class Planctomycetia; order Pirellulales; family PALSA-1355; genus PALSA-1355. Next base: position 2,163,375 of record CAWDFN010000001.1, on the reverse strand, counting down.
GGTGCTTGGTGAGATAGCCGGCCGCGTTGATCCGCAGGGCTGCCCGCACGTGCGCGTCTCGCGGGGCTTCGTCGAGCACGACCAGCTTCACGCGTGGACAGCGCTGGCAGATTGCGCCAATCCCCTCAAAAACACCGGCGTCCTCGAGCACGTCCATCAACACGACGTCGGGTTGCAGTTCCTCGGCGTAGAGGATGGCCTCGGCCACGTTGCCGGCCATGGCAACGACTTCAATCCCGGCGCTGGCCCCAATCAACCGAGCCAGCGCTTCTCGAATCAAAACCTGATCATCGACTAACTGTACGCGTATGTGGCCATTGCCGTTTTCCATTTTGCACACCTTTTTGTCGAATGGAATCCGCGAAATGTAAGGCTCTGTCCCGGGCCTTGATGGACGAAATGCCTGCCAAGAGCGGCTTTTGGCCGTCCGAGCTCTCGCGTTGTCCTGTCGTGACCAAAAAAAAAGGCACAATCGAACGACCCTCGAAAGAGCCGTTCGACTGTGCCTTCAACTTGCAGGCCTGTACATCCCGCACGACAAGGCGGCTAGCCCCCAGAGCGGGCAAGCCAGTCTTCACCAATCCTTATGTCTTATCGGCAAGTCTTTGTCAATCCGACAATTCGCCGATCAAATTATTTTCGGCACGCTGGTCAATATTCAACCATTCGCCGTTGGAACCGTTCGCCGAGGACGATAGCTGATTCACGTTCTCAACAACACCTGCAGCCGCTTGCGCAGCTCGCCAAGTTCCTTGGACTTGAAGGCCCCCTTCGTGCGTTCCAGCGTGGCCACGGCGTCGTGAAGGGCTTCGCGCAAATCGCCGGGGAGCACCGCCGGCAAACTGGGCGGTTGGCCGCCGGCCGCCTGCACCATGGAATGCAAGCTCGATAGCCCTTCGACGACATTGCGCATGGTCATGGCGACCAGCGCCTCAAGCTGCTGTGCCCGGGCCGCCCGGGGCGAGTGCATTCCCTTCTCGATATTCAACAAGTCTTGGCGGTATTCTTGCAGCCGTGCCAGCTCGCCGCGCACGACCAACTGCACGCCGACGCTCTCGGCCGCGATCCGCACCTTGGCCAGCAATTCCTGAAAGTCGAACGGCTTGACCAGGTAGCCTATGACCGGCAACTCGATCGACTGGACCGCCGAAGTGATCGATGGGTAAGCGGTCACAAGAATGATCGACACGCCGCCGGCAAAGGCGGCCAATTCGCGGACAAACTCTAACTCGGAATTGCCCGGCATGTTGATGTCGGTAATCACCAGGTCATAGGTATTCTCGTGCAACAGCCGCCATCCGGTCTCGACGTCCGAGGCGGCGTCGCACGGATAGCCTTCCCGGCGCAAAAGCTCCGCGGTCGAATCAAGGAACGTCGGTTCGTTGTCTACAAACAAAATCCGAATCGCGTCGTGCATTCGCTAATTCACCCCCTTTGACGACCTACGGGTATTCTGATGTGAAACGCCGTTCCCTGTCCGGGTGAACATTCGAAGTCGAGAGATCCCTGCATCGCTTCCACAAGTCCACGGGAAATTGACAGGCCCAAACCAAACCCTCGCGCCCCATGCTCGTGCTTCGTGGTGAAAAACGGCTCATAAATCTGCGATCGGAGATTTTCGTAGATTCCGCCTCCTTGATCGCCAACAAGTATGTCGATCACGGGATTTTCCAAGGATGCCCTGACGGTCACCACCCCACCGACCGGCGAGGCATCGATGGCATTCGAAATGATGTTGTACAAAATCTGCCGGATCGAATCCTCGGGAAGCCAAACCAATTCGGCCACGCCCGACGCGTCCACCTTGATCTTCACGTCGCGCGCGGCGCGGTCGCTGTCAACAACGCCACCACATCGCCAATCACAGCGCCGAGATCGATCTCGCGCGCGGCGACCGGTCCGGGACGATAGAGGTCGAACATCAGCCCCACGATTCGGGCAATTCGATCGATCTCGCATTCGATTCGGGTCACGTAGTCGAAATACTTGTGATCGGGCTTAATGGCGTCTTTGACGAGCAAAAAAGAATTCTTGATGCCAGCCAAAGGATTGTTGATTTCGTGTGCGACGCGCGCGGCCATACGTCCCGCGGAAGCCATTTTTTCGTTTTCATGCAGCTTTTTTTGAATCTGCTTTCGCTCCGAGATGTCGCGCGACACGGCAATCACGCTGACCGCGCCCGCAATGTCTGGATCGGAAATGGATTTCGCGGCCGTCTCGAACCATATGTACTCGCCGTCCTTGCGCCGGATGCGATACACCAGCGTCGTGGTGCCATGCGGCGGGGCCATCGCCGCGTGATGCTCGCGCGATGTGCGCACAGATCTTCCGGGTGAAAGAATTCGTAGCCACTGCGACCGATCAGCTCCTCGGGATCATATCCCAGCAAGGCCCGGCAGGCCGGCGAGACGTACAGGTAGACGCCATCGGGGGTGTGTTTCGAGATCATGTCGGTCGAATTCTCGGCCAACACGCGGTACCGTTCCTCGCTGCGCCGCAGCTGTTGTTCGCCTTCGCGACGGTCGGTGATGTCTTCCACCGTCCCCACGCGTCCCAACACCTCGCCGCTCGACGAGAGCAGCGGCGCGGATCGCACGTGCACCATAAGTTCCTTGCCGTGCCTGTTGACATACCGCCGCTCGACGCTGTGCAGATTGCAGCTGGGAGCCATCTTGAACCAGGCCGCCAACACGTCGTCCCGATCATCGGGATGAATAATTTTGGCGAAGCCTCGACCTAGAAACTCGCGCGAATCATAACCGAAAATGACTTGCAACCGCGGATTGGTGTAGATACAGTTGCCGACCTTGTCCGACAGGAAGATGCCGACCGGCGAGCAATCGCTCAAGAGCCGAAAACGCTGCTCGCTGGTGCTCAGCGCTTCCTCGGACTGCTTGCGTTGCGTGATATCGAGCACGTTTCCCAAATAACCGCCCCTCTCCTCGCCGGCGCCGTCCAGCGGGACCGCGCTGCCAAACACCCAGCGCACAGTGCCGTCGTCGTGAAGGAATCGAAACTCCATGGCGAATTCCGAGTGCGAAACGCATGCCTCTCGCCAGGCGGCAAGCACACGGTCCCGATCTTCCGGATGCACCGTGCGCAGCCACCCGTAGTTGCCGCATTCGTCGGCAGCAACACCCGCGAGCGTACAGTAGCGGTCGTTCACGAATGCGCAATTTCCGGCCAGGTCGCCTTGGAATTTGCCCATCGGAGAATGAACCACCAACGTTCGAAAGCGTTGTTGGCTTTCACGGACGGACTGCTCCGCCACGGCTCGCTCGGTGACGTCGGACACCATCGCCAACGAGCCAGCGAAACGCCCCTGCTCGTCGAACAGGGGGCTAGCCGACACGGCGAGCCAAATATTCGAACCGTCTCGAAGCGCAACCTTGGTCTGATACGTCTCCTTGATTCCCTGCTCTCGACGTTCCATCATGTTTTGCAGGCGCACCCGGTTCGCAGGGGCCATGTATTCGAAAACGTGCTTGCCCAGCATCTCCGCGGACGGGGTTTTCATGATTTCCGTCAGCCGGTCATTGACGAACGTCGCACGCCACTGGGCGTCCATCAAAATGATTCCCTCGTTGGCGGTCTCGACGATCCACCGGTGTTTGGCTTCGCTTGCGCAAGGCTTCCTCGGCGAGCATGCGATCCGTGACGTCCTCGAAAAGAATGACCAGGTACGGGGCTTTGTCCGAACTCGGGCCAGGCGAAAATCGCGCGAATCCGGCGGGTCGCCGCATCACGGCGAACCCGATAGCTCACTTCCGCGTCGCCGCCCGCCAGCGCCGCTGCCAAAGCCTCCTGCACCCGCGGCGCGTCGTGTGCATCAATCGGCTGCATCCACAACATAGGATTGGCCGCCAGCTGCGCGCGGGTGCACCCGAGAATGCGCTCGGCGCTGGGACTGAGGTAGTCCAAGCGGCGCAAGTCGGCCGTGAACAGTCCCACCCCAAACCCGAGGTCCGTCAAGTGCCGACGAACCAGGGCCTCGATGTTCTGCATACTGGAAACCAACTCGCGATTCTGCGCGAGTTGAGTTTCAAGCTCTGCAATCCGCGCCTGAAGCGCAGCAGCGTGGCTGGTGAGCTGAGCTCGAATCGTTGAAGGCATCCGCCTGCACTCCATCGGGTGCGATGCCTTGGTCGAATGACCAAGCGATTGTCAATGGGGTAGAATAGCCCCCCTCAAAATACTCGACTACGCCCCACTCGGGGTATAGTCGTTTTAGATCAGGACGAGCAGACGTCGGAATTGGCGCGCCCGCCGGCGTGACGCGCCACCAGCTCCAATAAGCGACCGTCGATGGGTTTGGTTGCGTAGTCGTCGCACCCCGCGGCAAGGCACTTCTCCAGGTCGTCGCGCATCGCATGCGCCGTCAAGGCGATGATTGGACCGGTGTAGCCCCGGCGCGCAACTGCCGGCTGGCGTCATAGCCGTCGAGCACCGGCATTTGCATGTCCATGAGAATCACGTCGAACGCCTTGCCCGCGGCAGCGGCGGCCAATGCCAGCTCCACCGCAATCGCCCCGTTGTCCGCCACATGCACCTCGGCTCCGCACTTGCTCAACACGAACGAGACGAGGTCCTGGTTGTCCGGGCTGTCCTCGGCCAGCAGGACCCTGCAATTGAGCGTCACGTCTCCGGTCAAACTTCGGGTGGCCCGCTCGGTGGGCAGCGACTCGTTGGGCCGAGAGAGCATGCGAACGCCGTCCAGCGGTCCGGTCGCGATAGTCACGCTGAACGTGCTTCCATGGCCCGGGGTGCTCTCCACCCAGATGGTGCCACCGAGCATTTCGGCCAGCCGCATGCTGATCGTCAGTCCCAGGCCGGTGCCGCCGAATCGCCGCGCGGTCGTGGCATCGGCCTGCGTGAACGGCACGAACAATTTGGCCACCTGCTCGCTTGTCATTCCAATGCCCTGATCGACAATGTCGAACCGCAGTGCCGCCGCATCTTCGCCGGCGCGCACTAGCCGGGTTCGCAGCCTGATCTGGCCGCGGTCGCTGAACTTGATGGCATTGCCGACGAGATTGAGCAGGATCTGCCGGATTCGGGTCGGGTCGGAGAGCACGTATTCGGGAATATCGCCCTCGTACTCGACGACCAGCGGCAGGCCCTTGGCGTCCGATCGCACGCGCATCAACCCGGCCACGTCCGAGACGATTTGTTCGGCGCGCAGCGGATGCGTTCGATCGCCAGCTTGCCGGCCTCGATCTTCGAGAGATCGAGAATGTCGTTGATGATCTCTAACAGGAATTCGCCGTTGCGCTTGATCGTTTTCGCGGCTTTGACGTTCTCCGGCCGTTCGAGGTGCTCCAGCAGCACGTCGGCATAGCCCAGCACCGCCGTCATCGGCGTGCGGATTTCATGGCTCATGTTGGCCAGAAACTCGCTCTTGGCCAGGTTGGCGGCCTCGGCGTTGGCGCGGGCCTCGTGCAGGTCTCGGGCTTGCAGAGCCAGGGCCGAGGCCTGCTCCTGGAGCGTGCGGCGCGCGTCTTCCAGTTTTTCGGTATAAACGTGCAACTCGCGGGTCTGATCGCGAACCTCGGATTCCACCACCTCGTTCGTCCGTTCCAGGCGCGCCTGCTTGACTGCGATGTCGGACATTTCGCGAACGCTTTGCCGAATCGAAATCGCCAGAAACGTGTCTTCGAACAGAATCCACGCGGCATGCTCGATCACACGATACGGTTCGGCCATCAGGCTGCCGTAGACCGACTGCGGCCAAAACACGCCGCGCAGGAAATGGTCGAGCACCACCACGGCCGTGGCCGTCACCAACACGTGCCAGTCGCGGTAGCACGCCAACAGAGCCAACGACCCCAGGATGTGAAAATGGGTCTCGCTGCGTCCGCCCGTCAGTTGAATCAACAGCGCCGACCAGATCATCTGCGACGCCGCGATCGCGTGACGCGTAAATCGCGTGCCGGGGCGCGTCAGCACCAGGTAAATCGGCAGGCCCGTCACGCACCCGCCCAGCACCAGAGCGACCCAGATGTGCGTGATGGTCTCGGCTCCAGAATTCACCCAGCTGTGCGGCGCGACCCACGCCGCCGCGCAAATGCCGGCGACCCATTGCAATACCATCAGGAATGCAAATAAGTCGTCAGTGCGATGATTCAATGCCGCGAACTGATCGGCCAATAGCTTGTTGGCTCGTTTAGTAATCTCGGCGCCGAACAGCCGTTGTTCGTGAATGCCAGTCATCACGGCACAGAACTCCTTTGGGGGCAGTCAACGGGGTCCGTCAGCGGGCAACCGAAAACCGGCGTGTCCTGAGTCTCGCTCTGGCCACCACTCAGCAACGTCCCGATTGCCGCGATCCCGTCGTTGTCGCCCTGGTGGCCGCGCGCGGCCGTGATTCCGCCGGCGAACAACAACTTGCCTCGGCGGTCGAACAACATCGAATATCCCGACGTTTTTGCGCCGAATCGATTGGCCTCCACGTTGTCCGGGTCCATTGCCACCTTCACGCCGGGGATGGCCGCTGCCGCGTCGTACAGGTCGGTTTGCGACCAGTCGCGCGGCCGGTCGGTCGGCTGAAAGAAGTACACCCGGACGTCAACGCGGCCCTGGTTGTGCGTCATCAGTGCTTCCAGCTCGGCGATGGTCGCTTTCGTGCACGGGCAGCGCGGATGGGCGAAGATCACCAGCGTCGGCAGCTCATGATTGGGCACGATCGAACTTGCCGCCGGCCAGTCAACGTCGGCGGTGTGCACGGGCCCCGGCGTGGCCTCGTATCGCCACAGCACAAACATGCCTCCCAGTACGCACATCAGCCATGTCAGCAACATCAGCGACCAGGCGCAATGCGACCAAGCGCGGTGCCACGCGGGCGCCGTGCGCGGTCGATCGTGCTCGATTTCGCTGGCATTCATGCTCGTGGGCGCAGAAGGTGCGCACCCCTAACCGCTGGCAAGACCGATGGGGTCTCGCACTGGCTCAAATTTAGGTTGCGGCACGAGCTCTCGCGCGCGTCTTCCAGGGGCCCGGCCGCAGCGGTCGTGCCGGTTCTACCGGCGACGGCGCGAGCCGCCGCTGAATAGCCGGAACCGCGCCGTGCAAATGCCGGATGGAAAGTGCGGTGATTCATTGACTAAAGGGGCGGAGAAAACTAGGTTTTCCAGGCCCTGCCGCCGCGCGCAAGCCGCTGCGGTGGACGAGCTTTGGCCCGAAGTTCCCCCCTAGCGCTCCCTCGGAGTCGGTGGATGCGAATCCTGATCGTGGATGACAACCCGATCGCTTTGGATCTGCTAGAGCACACGCTCAAACGCAGTGGTTACGAGGTAATCACAGCCGACAATGGGAGCGATGCGCTGGCAATCTTGCACGAGGGCAATTGCCAGATGCTCATCTCCGACTGGGAGATGCCGGGCATGACCGGCATTGAGCTGTGTCGCAACGTCCGCGCGTCGGGCTTCATGAACTACATCTACATCATCTTGCTGACCGCGCGCAGCCAGACGTCAGACACCGTCGAAGGCATGTCGGCCGGAGCCGACGACTTCATCAGCAAGCCGTTCCAGCCCAGCGAGCTGACCTTGCGCGTGCGGGCCGGCGAACGGCTGCTGGGATTGGAAACTCGCGACCTGCTGATCTTCGCGCTGGCCAAGTTGGCCGAATCGCGCGACAGCGACACCGGCGCCCACCTGGAACGCGTGCGAACCTATTCGCGCGTCATCGCCGAGCACCTCGCCAGACAGCCGAAATTCCACGACCAGGTCAACGCCGACTTCGTGCGGCTGATCTACCTGACCAGCCCGCTGCATGACATCGGCAAGGTAGCGATCCCTGACAGCGTCCTGCTCAAACCCGGGCCGCTGACGCACGACGAATTCGAGATCATGAAAACCCACACCACGCACGGCGCCAACACGCTCGACGCGGCGCTCAAGGAGTATCCGGCGGCCCATTACCTGCGGATGGCCCGCGACATCGCCGGCAGCCATCACGAATGGTATGACGGGTCGGGCTATCCCGAAGGACTCTCCGGCGGCAGAATTCCGCTGTGCGGACGGATCGTGGCTCTGGCCGACGTGTACGACGCGTTGACTTCCAAGCGGGTCTACAAGGACGCCTTCTCGCACGAAAAGGCCAAGTCGATCGTGGTCCAAGCCCGCGGCACGCACTTCGACCCCGACGTGGTCGACGCCTTCCTGGCCCACGAAGACCAGTTCATCGCGATTCAACAGGCCCTCTGCGAGCCGCAAGAACAGTTGGCGCGGGTCTGACGCCGCGGGCCAGACGGGGCGGCATCGCGGGCATCTCATCGCTCTCGGGTACCACTGGCATCTTGCCAGTGCCGATTCCAATGAGAACTTTCACTGGCGAGACGCCAGTGGCACCCAGTGGCACGTCGTTTCTCACAGCCCCCTGCGCTTTTCTTGCATCTTGTGCCCCAAAGGTGTAGGCTGCGCGAAATCGCACGACGGCGCCGGAACCGCCCTCGTGCCGCTCACTTTCTCAGCAGGCTTTCAGAGGAGGCTTACGCACATGAACCAGCGTCTCGCGATCCATTTGTCGGCGGCGGTGGGGTTGACGTTTCTGCTCGCGGCGGTGGCGGGGGGCGCCGAAGAGCGCCCGGCGGCAGACGCGAATTCGCAAGTCGGCGTCGCACCCGCGCGGTCGGCCGAGGACCAGGCAGTCGATCGTTTGCTCGACCAGGTCGTCGTGGCCGATCTCGGCGACGCCACGCTGAGCAGCCTGGCAGATTTCCTGCGCGAACTCAAGATCGACGCCCAGTTCGACCGCAATGCGCTCGACGAAGCGGGAGTAGCCCTGGAAAGTGAGTTGCCGGCAATTCACGTCGGGCGTATCTCGGTGCGTTCGCTGCTGGCCAATATCTTGCGCGCGCCGACTCCCGGCCAGTTCTCGATTCGCAACGGAAAGTTGTTCATCACCACGGTCGACAAGGCCAGTTCCGAGTTGCTGACCAGCGTATATCGCGTCGACGATCTGATTCGCGGGAAAAATCGCGCCGGCGACAACGTTGACGACCCGGAGTCGCTCGTCAATATTCTGACTGACACCGTCGGTCGACTAACCTGGGCCGAAGTCGGTGGACAGGGGTCAATTTCCTGCTTTCAGGGCACGCTGGTCATTTCGCAGACCGAGCGCATGCACGAAGAAATCCAGCTCGTGCTGGCCGCTCTGCGCGAGAGTCGCGCGAAGCAGGAGAAGCAGCCGGGCGGGGACGCGATTTGGGCACTGCGTGCCGCCGAGTTGTCCGTCCTGCGCGATTTTTCCCAGAAGACGACCGTCCGGACCGATATCACGCTCGACGAACTCCCACTGAATGAAGCCCTGGCACAAATCGCGCGGCAATTCGATTTTCCCGTGTTCCTCGATAAGTGCTCACTCGACGAAGCAGGAATCGGCCCGGATACCCCGGTGAGCTGTGATTTACGGCAGGTGACGGCGCACGCGGCACTCGACATTTTGTTGGGGCGGTTGAACCTGACCTATCACATCCAAAACGAAACTGTCGTAGTCACGACCTGTGATCAGGCAGCGGGCGAAATGACCCTGGCGGTCTATCCCGTGGCCGATTTGGTGCAGAACGGTAGGGCGACTGTCGGCGCCGCCCGCCAGGAGTTCGGCCCGTTGGTCGAGGTCATTACCTCCAGCGTCATGCCGCTAACCTGGGGCGAGCTCGGTGGACAAGGCAGCATCGCGGTGTCGCGCATCACTTCCAGCCTGGTCATTTCCCAGACGCAAGAGGTCCACGAACAAGTGGCCCGCCTGTTGGCCAGCATCCGTCAGCTGCGCGTGCCGCCAACCCAAGGGGTTCAATCTCCCGAAAAAGCGGACCGTGGAACCGACATCATAACCAAAGCGTACGCGCTCTCGGACCAGGCGAGACCCATGGAGTTGCTCAAGGAGATGCGCGCCATCGATCCGGAAAGCTGGGAGCAATCCGGCGTACACGCCCGGGCCAGCGGCCGCAAATTGATCATCCGCCACACGCGCGATACGCACGCCAAAATCGAAAAAGCCCTCCGCGCCCACAAAGCGCTTGCCGGTGCCGGCGGCCCGGGCGGAACCACTCCCGGCACGGCAAAAGGAGGCGGCGGAATGGGTGGAGGCACTGGCGGAGGAATGGGCGGCATGGGCGGCGGAATGTTCTGAGCCGCGTCGAAGTCCCGACCCTGTTTGTCCCTCTGTGTGCCACTGGCATCTTGCCAGTGAAACATCTTGTTGGGCGCAGCACTGGCAAGATGCCAGTGGCACCCAGCGGAGACTACTCCGCCACCGGCGCGAAGCCGCGGCGCATGGTGTTCTCGGTCATCGTGCGCGGCAGCACGAATTGCAGCAGGTAGTCGCCTCCGCCGGCCTTGGTGCCGATGCCCGACATCTTGAAGCCGCCGAACGGCTGGCGCCCGACCAGCGCGCCGGTGATGCCGCGATTCAGATACAGGTTGCCGACCAGCAGCTCGCGCCGCACGCGTTCCAAGTGTGCGGGACTGCGCGAGAAGATGCCGCCGGTCAGCGCGTAGTCGGTGCCGTTGGCGATGCGGATGGCCTCGTCCAGATCGGCGGCGCGGATCACGGCCAGCACGGGGCCGAAAATCTCTTCCTGCGCCAACCGGCTGTCGGGCGGCACGTCGGCAAAGATGTGCGGGCCGACGTAAAAGCCCTCCTTGGCCAGCGGGCCCACGTCCATGGCCAGCACCTCGCGGCCGGTCTGGCGGCCGATTTCGATGTACTTTCGCACTCGCTCGAACGCCTCGCCGTCGATCAGCGGCCGACACGCTGGTGGCCGGATCTTCCGCCGGACCGATCTTCAGACTGCGCGTGGCTTCGACCAGCCGCGCAAGAAACGCGTCGTAGACGGCGTCCAGCACGATCGCCCGCGAACAGGCCGAACACTTCTGGCCTTGATAGCCGAACGCGCTGTGCACCACGCCCAGCACCGCTTCGTCCAGATCGGCGTCGTCGTCGACGATGATCGCGTTCTTGCCCCCCATCTCGGCGATCACGTGCTTGACGCATTTTCAGTTTCCCGGCGGCCGAGACCTGCGCCGCCCGGGCGTTGATCGCCAGCCCGACCGCACGCGAGCCGGTGAAGGCGATCAGAGCCACGTCGGGATGTTCGACCAGCGCCGCCCCGACCGTCTCGCCTGGCCCGGGCAGATAATTCAGCACGCCGGGCGGCAGCTCGAGTTCGCGGAAAATCTCCATCAGCTTGGCGGCGATGACCGGCGACTGCTCGGCCGGCTTCATCACCACCGTGTTGCCGGTGGCCAGTGCCGCGGTGGTCATGCCGGTGAGAATCGCCAGCGGAAAATTCCAAGGAGCGATGACCGCGGCCACGCCGCGCGGCATGTACTCGAAGCGGTTTTCCTCGCCCGGCACGTCGACGCCGTGCGGGCTTGCCAAGGCGACGGCGCCGGCGGCGTAGTACTCGCAAAAGTCGATCGCCTCGCAGACGTCGGCGTCGGCCTCGCGCCACGGCTTGCCGCATTCGTGCACTTCCCAGGCCGCCAGTTCGAAGCGCCGTCGCCGCATGACAGCCGGCCGCCCCGCGCAGGTATTCGGCCCGCCGCGCGGCGCCCAGCTTCCACCAATCGGCCAGTGCCGCGCGGGCCGCGTCAACGGCCGCCGCCGCGTGCTCGACGCCGGCCTCGGCAACCCGACCCACGGAACGCTGTTTGTGCGAGGGATTGATCGACACCGACACCTTTGAAGTCGCGAAATTCTGCCCGCCGATCACCAGCGGATACGTCGCCGTCCATTGCCGCTCGGTCTCGGCCAGCGCCGCGTGCATGGCGGCGCGATTCTCGGCCCGGCCGAAATCGGTGGGCGGCTCGTTGTGATAGCTCGGCGCGAACCGGCCAGGCGAGGCCGTTGGGCGCGGCGTCGTTCGACGCGCGATGATCTTGAGGGTTCATCAGCAATGTCTCCGCCGAGACGTGCTCGGCAAAACTGGCCCGCAGGAACGATTCGTTCGAAGTGTTCTCCAACAGCCGGCGCACCAGGTAGGCCATGCCGGGGATCAGTTCGCCGTAGGGCATGTAGATCCGCAGCCGGTAGCCGAGGTCGACCAGCGCCTGCTTTTCGGCGTCGGCCATGCCGTACAGCATTTGCAACTCGAAATCGCCCGGCGGAACTTCCAAGTGCTGGGCCATGGCCATGCCGTGGGCCAGCGAGCGCAGGTTGTGGCTGCCCAGCGCCGGCCGCAGGTGTTCGTGATGCAGCATCGCGAACCGAGTCAGTCGCTTCGTAGTTCGCGTCGGTTTCCCACTTGTTTCGAAATACGGGAATCGGCCAGCCGGTGGCACCGGCGAGCACGGTCTCGTAGTCCCAGTAGGCACCCTTGACCAGCCGCACCCACACCGGCCGGCCGCGCTCGGCGGCCCAATCGCGCAGCTTGCGCAAGTCGTCGGCCGCGTCGCGCAAATAGCATTGGATCACGATGCCGACGTCCGTGCTGTCGCGAAACTCGTCTTCGCTGAGCACCTGTTGAAAGATGGCCAGCGTCAGGTCCTTGGTGCGGTACGACTCCATGTCGATGTTGACGAAGGCCCGGTGCGCAGCAGCCACGCGCAGCAGGCGCCGCAGCCGCTCGGCGACGCGGCGCGTCGTGCCGGGCGGGTCGATCGGATCGAACTGGCTGTCGAGCGCCGAGAGTTTGACCGAAACGTTGACGCGCGGCAACTCGCTCGACGCGTCGCGGTCGATCTGCGGCACTTCCGGCCAGGCGTTGACGATCGGCGCCGTGCCCTCGATCAGATCGACGTAGGCTTGCAGATAGTGGTCGGCCTCCGGCTCGCTGGTGACGGCCTCGCCGAGGATGTCGAGCGTGAAGGCGCGGCGCAGTTTCCGTTCGCGCATGGCGGCGGCCAGCACTTCGTTTTGCGTGGTGCCGGCGATGAACCGCCGGGCGTGCCCCATCGCGTTGCGCCGCGCGGCGAGGGCCAGGGCCCGGCCGGCGATCGAGCGTGGCGTGGCCACGGCCAGCCCCAGACGCACGGCCGACGGCAGATACTCGCGCACGTCCTGAAAATACTCGTGCAGGTGCCGCGTCACCGCTTCGCTTGTGGACAGCATCGGCAGCACGTCGACGAAGCGAAACATCTGCACCTTGACCGACTCGTCGCTGCATGGCCCAGGCCATGATGCGGTCGTCCCACCAGCGGCGATCGAGCACGCTCGGCGCGGAAGCGGCGAGATGGTCGAACAGATACTGGCCGATCTGGCGCGTGCTCTGCTCGATCTGGGCGAGCTGGCTGTCGTTGAGGGCTTTTGGCACGGTTATGGGCTCTGTCGAATGTAACATTCCGACACTAGGCGCAAAGCGCAAGCGAGGGACGCGGATGAAGACGACGAAGAACCCTCGCTCGCGCTTCGCGTCTAGTGTCGGATGCAATCAGCTCGCGTTTCGGGCCAGACAAATTCTATGCTGACGGGCCCGTTTGGGCGAAGAGCGATCGAATGCCGGCGCGAACACCGGCCGCTCAAAGCAAGTGCCGGGCCTTGATCTCGAGATAGCGATTCACCAGGGGCGCCGTCAACTGCTCCGGAAATGCATCGACTGACAGCACGCCTTTCCGCTCCATGTCAGCGAGCACGCTTCGTCGCCAACTGACGATCTCGTTGGCCGCGGCCGCGCGAAACAGCGCGACGTCGTCGGCGCTTCCGACGGCGGCCGGCGCGAGGGCCGCGGCGTCGAAAATCGCGTGGTCGCGCAGCAACACGGCCAGCGGCAGATGCCGGCCGACCAGCCGCGTCAGGTAGCCGCTGATCTGGTTCGAGTTCACTTCGTCGATGACGTTGGTCATCAGGATCACCAGCGACCGCTTGCGGCAGCGCGAATTGAGGTAGACGAACGCCTGGTCGTAGCGCGACTCGACCAGTTGTGGAAAGCGGTCGAACGAGGCGTGCAGCAGGCGGTTCATCTGGTTCATGCCGCCGCGCGGCGGCACGAAACTGCTGGATTTCGTCGGAAAAGCACAACAGGCCCACCGAGTCGCCCTTGCGCAAGGCCACGTAGCTGAGCATCAGCGTCGCGTTGAGCGCGTGGTCCAACAGGCTGATGCCGCCGGCCGTGTTGGTCATCATCCGCCCGCAATCGATCAGGAAAATCACGCGCTGGCTCTGGTTGGCCTGAAAATCCTTGACGGTCAGTTTGCCGCGGCGGGCCGTGCTGCGCCAGTCGATGTGCTTGTAATTGTCGTCGAGCGTGTAGTCGCGCAGCCGCTCGAATTCGTTGTCCTGGCCGATCCGCCGCGTGCGCCGCACGCCCACCAGGCTCAGCGATTGGTGCGGGCCAACAGGGCGTACTCGCTCATCTGCTGCATGTCGGGATAGACGTGCAAGTCGTTCTCGGCCGGGTACGTCAAATACCGCTGCCAAAGCCCCAGCCGGCTGCTGACTCGCAGATAAACGGCTTCCATGCGAAAGGCCCCGCGGCGGCGGGCCTCGAGCTGATAGTGCACCGTCGAGCGGCTTTGCGGCGGCAGGCGTAGCTCGAACTCGCTCGGGCTGCGCGTCGCACGCCTCGGGCACGTCGTCGCGCACCCACACGGCCAGCGGCCGCAGCGAGCGATTACTGATGGTCAGGTTGACCGGATGCGGCTTGCGCAGCGACGCGACGCGCCCCATCTGCCGCTCGCACGCAAACCACTTCTTTTGCGGCACGCTCGCCAGGTCCAACAGCAGCACGCATAACAGAATGCCGTCGAACCCGATCAGCCAGGGCGCGAACTGCGGGCCCGCGACCAGGCCGAGCGACATCACAGCCGGCCCGATGGCCCACACAACCAGCAGTCGCCGCGGGTAGATCTGCTTCGCGTAGCCCAGAACGGCCAGGAACAACGTCAAAATCGCCAGCGGTAGCAGGGGGTTCAAAGCCGGGGCACCTCGACCGAGCGAATCAAGTCGCCCAGCAATTCGTCGACGTTCTGCCCTTCCACTTCCGCCTCGGCCGTCAGGATGACGCGATGCCGCAGCGCGGGCAGTGGCAATGTCGACCACGTCGTCGGGCACGGCATAGTCGCGGCCGCGAAAAGCCGCCAGCGTGCGCGACCCTTGCACCAGGGCGATGCCCGCCCGCGGCGATGCGCCCAGATGAAACTGCGGCCACTCGCGCGTCAGCCGCACGATGGCGTTGATGTAGTCGAACAGCTTGTCCTCGATGTGCACCTGGCCGACACAGTCCGGTGACCTCGACGATCTCCTCGGCCGACGTGACGACGTCGCAACGTTTCGGCCAGCCGCGCGTCGAGATCGATCTGCTGGCCGTGCTGCTTCAAGATGGCAACTTCTTCGCTAGTCGATGGATAATTGGCCACGATCTTGAACATGAAGCGGTCGAGCTGCGCCTCGGGCAGGTTGTAGGTCCCTTCCGACTCCAGCGGATTCTGCGTGGCCAGCACCAGGAACGGCCGCTTCGAGCTTGTGGCTGGTGCGCTCGACCGTGACGCGATACTCCTGCATGATCTCCAGCAGCGCCGCGTGCGTCTTGGCGGGCGAGCGGTTGATTTCGTCGGCCAGCAGGAATTGCGTGAAGACCGGGCCGGGCCGAAAGCGAAATTCCTGCTGCTTCATGTCGAAGATCGGCGCGCCGGTGATGTCCGAGGGCATCAGGTCGGCCGTGAACTGGATGCGGCCGCACTGGCAGCCCAGCACCCGGCCCAGCGCCCGCACGAACAGCGTCTTGCCCAGCCGGGCACGCTTTCGATCAGCACGTGTCCGCTGGAAAACAACGCCACCAGCGTGCCCAGCACCAACTCGTCCTGGCCGACGTAGATCTTGGCGATTTCGGCGGTGATGCGGTCGAACAGCGACTTGATGCGAGTCACCGTGGCCGAAGCGGGGGCTCGTGATGTGAGGGCCTGCGACGTGGCGGACGGCGCGGCAGCGCCCGGCCGATTGAATTCGGGAGCGATAGGCGGCGCTTGCGGAGAGCCCGGAGGGATCGAGGGGATGTCGGTCATGCGAAATGGTTGGTGGTTAGTGGTTGGTGCTTGATGGGGCGGCGGCGGTTGGCACAGGCAATTTTTCGAGCGCGTAGTTGCGATCTTTCGTGCGTTGCAAAAGCCGGCTCACGGCGTCGACGTGTTTGCCGAAATCCGAGGTGCTCTCCATGGCCGGCACTTGGGGACGTCCGAAGATGGGCCAGCGTGCAAAGCAAAAGATGATGCCCAACACGGCGAATTGCAAGAGGATGGCGCCCACGGGCCAGGCTTTGAACAGCCGCCACAGCGCCGAGTCGCCCATGCGCGGCTCGACGGGGGGCCCGCCTGGCCCGCTTTCCAGAAACACGACCCGATCCGGCGGACCCACCTGGGCGATCAACTTCTCCGCCAATATGCGATGCTGATGGTTGACCAACGGCACGTTCAGCAGGAACGATCCGTTGGCTACCACGATCAGTTGGCTATCGTCCCAAACCTCCCGAGTCTTTCGCCAGGCGAACGCCTGGTCATCGACCGCGAGCAAGGTCTTGGCGTGCTCCTTGGGCGTCGACTCCTTGGACACCAATTTTTCCGAAAATTCGATTTCCGTTTTGGCCGCATCGACGCCTTTGCTCCATGGCCCGGCCAGTTGGTGCGTCTCGCGCGCCGCCTGCGGCTCGACGTCGAACCATTCGCATTCGAGTTGGCGCGCCTTGCCGGAACCGGCACGGAGTTCGATCCTCTGCTTCAGGTCGCGATAAGCGGCTTGTTGCTGTTTCGAGACCAAGGGGAGCATCTTGTCCAAGTATTGGGGCGCGGCGTCGAAATCGCGGCCCACGTAGACCAGCGTGCGCTGGGGGCTCTCCGTCAGCCAGGCGTCAAACCACTCGCAAACCTCTTCGCTGGGAGCCGAGTAGTCGTCGGGAAACCAGACGATCGTCTGCACCGAGTCCAGGCTGGAAGCGATCAGCACGTGGCGCGTGGCCACTTCGTGTCCTGCGGAAGTGAACATGGCGGCCAGGACGTCGGTCCCGTTCACGCTGGCCGGGGCAAAGCGCGGCGCGATTTCGCCGTACGAAACGTTCAGGCCTTGGCGGCAACCCGAAAAGATCAAAAGGAGCCCGGCACAAAGCAGCAACAGGGCAGCACTCGCTCGGGGTCGGTTCAGCGGGCGGCTTGTCATGAGACGGCCCCGGCGCGCGACAGAAGATTTTCGAATTCACCCAGTTGATTCCAGCAGGCTTCAAAGCCGTCGCGGTCCAGCGTACGGCTGCCGAAAAAGACGTCCTCGAAGGCCAGCATAGTCGGTTCGAGCATGCGGTCGAGCGGCCGCGCTTTGGCCGTCTCGCGCAGGTACTGGCGGTTCGTCTTGCCTTTGGCCAGGTGAATCAACGCAAACTTGTCGAGCTGCACCAGTTCGTAACTGAACAGGTAGATAATGGCCTCGCTGTAGTTGCCTTGCTGGTAGTGGCGGCGGGCCTGGCCCAGCAAGTCGTCGCGCGATCGCTCGGCCAGAAACGGCAGGGCTTCCACCCGATCGGCCGCCAGCAGCGGATCGACGCGAGTCTTGCTCGGGCTCGAGCGGCCCTCGCGTTCGAGCAACATGCGCACGATCAACACGGCGATGATCGCAAGCAGAATGACGATCGTGATGACGGTCACGATATAGATCGGCTCGGCCAACCAATTCAGCCAGGACAGATTGGGACTGATGGGCAAATCCACCGGCTGCAGCGCGTCCTTGTCAGCATCGTACCAGGGAGGCCGAACCGCGCTGTCGAGGGCCTCGCGGCCGGAGGCAACCGCCTGTTCGCCGGCCGGCGAAACTTTCGCCGGCAGGGCTGCAACAGCCATGGCCAACAACGTCGTGGCCAGGAGGGTGGCGGCCAGCATTTGTGCCATGCTTCGGCTCATGCCGCGGGCCTCGTTAACCGGTCGCGCTCGGCGCGCAAAAACAATTCGACCTCCCAGCCTTCGTTGCGAATGCGCTGGTCGAGGTAGCCCAAGAATCGGACCGCGGTGAAATAGACCGCCACCAGCCACATCGCGACTTGAAGCTCGATGATCCTGGCGATCCAGTCGGGCTCGAATCCGAACAGGTTTTTCAGCAGAAACGTTTCCGTCCAATCGATCGCCGTGATCAACATCGCGGCCAGGATCAACGCGCCACCGCGCGCACCAGCAAATCGCCGCTGTCGCCGCGGTGCAACAGCGAGTTGCGACTGAGCGTCGAAATTTGCCCGGCGCGGCCGAACAGCGGATTGCGTTCCAACAAGATGACTTCGTTCAGATACGGCCAGATGGCATAGGGAACGATCCAGGTCACCACGGGCACGATCAACACGATGCGCAGCAGCACCTGCAACAGCACCATTTGCGGCAAGCAAGCCACAAATCCGCGCGCAGCGGCAGCGGCTTGGGCCTCTCGACAAACAGCGCCTGGCCCAGATACAACGTAATGGGCGCCGTGGCCAGCGGAGCCTCGATCATCACCAGCATCAATGCCACCCAAATCGAGCCGGTCGACAGCTCGTCTTGAAACGCGTCGGGATAGATTTTCTCGATGACCATCACATTGAGCACGACCATTGGCAAGACGCCCACCAGAGCGCAAACAGCCAGCGCCGATCCATGCGCGGATCACGTGCAGCGCCAGGTCGAGATTGTCGGACCACGAGCGTTCGCAGATGGAAATTCGAGCTTGATCGAGCTGCACGTCACGTCCTCCGCAGAGATCCCAATCCGACGACGTATAAGATCAGCACCAAAGCGCTGGCCACCGCCGTGGCCGCCTTCAGCGCGTAGGGGGCCGACGAGGGAGACAGGAAGCCCTCGATCATCGCCGCCAGGCAAAATAGCACCACCGCCGCCCCCATCGTGGGCGTGGCCTGCACCGCCGCGCGGCGCAGCGACTCGCCGCGCGACAACCCGCCGGTGGAAATCAGCGAAAAGCCCAAGCGCATGCCGGCCGCCGCCGAAAACACGATGGCGGTCAACTCGAACGGCCCGTGGGCGGTGACAAACTCCAGAAAATTGCCGCGCTGTTCGACCGTCAGCATGAAACCAAATACGGCGCCGAGCTGCACGGCGTTTGAAATCGTGATGTACAGCCCGCCGACGCCCAACAGCAGGCCCGCGGCAAAGCATTGCAGGCCAATGCCGGCGTTGTTGATCACGTAGAAACCAGTCATCATTCCGCTGGCGTTTGGGTCGCGCCCCTGGACGGGCTTGGAAAAACTTTCCTGAAAGCCGGCCATCCCCGCCTCGCCAATCAATTGTTTGCAATAATCGCGCGATGACCATCCCAGCAGCATCGACAAGCCGAACAGGCCCCAAAACACGGTGAAGGCTAGCCACAGGGCCCGATCTCGCAGCAGCTTGTAGGGCAGATCGTGGAACATTTCGCGGCCCCACTCGCGCCAGCGAAACGTCTGGCTGCGATACAACTGGTTGTGGGCCCGGCCCACCAGGTGGTGCAGGTAGCGGACCGTGTCGGGCGGAAGCTGATAGGCGTCGGCCAGCGCCAGATCGGCGCAAGCCGAGCGGTATAAGCTGGCGAACCGCGACACGGCCGCGCCCCCCAGCGAGCGAAGGCGGCGCCGCTCGAGCTGGCCGCACAAGGCCTCCAGGTCGCGCCATTGTTGGCGGCGCAGTTCCAGAAGTTGGGCAACTTTCATGCGCTGACGGCCTCCGCAAACGGTCGTGCGGGGGGCGGAACCGGCGGGACGGCGACGTCGCGCTGCGTCGGATCGGCAATGAACGCGCGATAATAGAGCGCGCACAGCAGCAGGTCGGGATTCGTGTCGTGCGGAAGTCCCCAGCGGTCGACGAGCGGCTCGGCCAGCGTGCGGGCGATCTCGAATCGCCGGGCGGCGGAAAACAATTCGCGCCGCGCCACGTATACCGACAGCGCCTGCGCCATCGCCCGCGGAACGACGAAACCCGACGGCAAAGTTTGCGCGAACTGGACCACCTCGGGTCGGGCTATCGGCGTCAAACCGCGCAGGGTCGCACGTTGCTCGACCACCACGATCGTGCCGCTGGCCAGATCGCCCAAGCGCTGAAAGCGATCGTTGGCCGCCATCACCAGCAACCCGAGCATGTACAACGGGATGACAAAAACTCCAAAGCTGACCGGCGGCATGGCGTCGACGTCGCGCAAGACGTTGCGCAGAACGGCTTGCATGGCGTTGATCGGCCGGCCGTCGAGCGACAGCACGCGTAGCCCCATCAGCCGCTTGCCGGGGGTCTGGCCGTTCCACAGGGTCTCGAAGATGCCGCCGTAGAACCAGGAGAGGACAAACCAGCAGACCAGAAACACGCCCACACCGAGCCCCATCACGCCCGCCATGCCGGCCAGCAGCGCCACCAGCAGCATCGCCACCAGAATGCCGAGGCGGATGAGGATGTCGATCAGATAGGCCGGCAGCCGGCGAAAGGGGCCGGCCAGAACGTAATGAAAGGCGATGTTTTCCGGCGTGACGATGGCGATGCGCGAATCGAGTTGCCGCGGCGGTTTGGACATTCCGCCATTATCGCCGCCGCCGATTTGGCCGCAAGCGCAGTGGGCACTTGCGTCGGGCGTCGCGGAAGTTACAGTTTGGTTTCGGAGCCGTGTCCGGTCTGGGGATTACGGAGGATACGGAAGATTAGCCACAGAGCACACAGAGGCCACAGAGAGGAAGAAGGAGGGAGTTTTTACGAAGAGGCGTTTGATGAATAATCAGAGTGAACCACCAAGAGCACCAAGGAGCCTAGAAATTCAGGTGCTTTCCGTTTTCATCCTTCCGCCTTCATCCTTCTCTGAGTCCTCTGTGGCCTCTGTGGCTAAACGCTTTCGTAGAGCACTTTAGCAGGACCAACAAGGAAACCGCATCATGCGTTTGACGGGAAAAACGGCGCTGGTCACCGGCGGCGCGACGGGAATTGGATTGGCGATTGCCGTCGCCTTTGCCAAGGAAGGCTGCCGCGTGGCGATCGCCGGCCGACGCGAGGACAAGCTGCGCGAGGGCGCCGCTAGTTGGCAAGGCACGCCCGCCATTCTCACCCACACGCTCGACGTGGCCGATCGCAACAGCGTGGCGCAACTGTTTCGCTGGGCGGATGAAACCCTGGGTCAGATCGACATCCTGGTGAACAGCGCCGGCATCAACACGCAAAAACGCCTGCTGGCCGACATGGCCCCGGAAGCGTGGGACATGGTCATGCAGGTCAACGTCACCGGAGTCTACAACTGCATGGTGGCCGTGCTGCCGCAAATGCGGTCCCGCAAGGATGGGCTTATCATCAATATCGACTCGATCTCCGGGCACCGCGCCAGCATGCTCGGCGGCGTCGCCTATAGCGCCAGCAAGTTCGCGCTGACCGCGCTGGGCACGGCCGCCGCGCTGGAAGACGGCAAGAACGGCATCCGCGTGACGAACCTGTGCCCCGGCGAGGTCGACACGCCGCTGTTGCGTTCGCGCCCCTCGCCCTTGAGCGCCGATCACCTGTCTCGCATCCTCCAGCCTTCCGACGTCGCCGACGCCGCCCTGATGATCGCCTGCCTGCCGCCTCGCGCCCACGTTCACGACATGATCATCAAGCCCACCTGGCAGGATTATGCGTGAACAATTCTTTGGTCGGACGAAGAGGATTAGCCGCAGAGGGCACAGAGGGCACAGAGACGAAGAAAGGAGAATGGGTTTACGAAGAGGCGTTTGATGGACCGTGAGAGTGGGCAAACGAGGCTTCAAGAGCACCAAGGATCGTCGAAATTCCGGTGCTTTGCCTTTTCATCCTTCATCCTTCCGCCTTCATCCTTCTCTGTGCCTCTGTGGCAAAATTCTTCGTCACCGGACTTTTCCCCATTAGGTGGAGTTGGCCGCGGCAAGGAGTTATGATGCTCTCGCTTTAAATTCCTCCAACTTTGGTCAAAGGTGCAACTATGACAGCGGCAATTCGGCGGCTCATTGTGGCGATGATTCTCGTGACGTGCGGCGTGGCGCGGGCGGCCGACACCTACACGGTCGACCCCGTGCATTCCTCGATTTCGTTCATGATCTCGCACGCTAAAATCAGCAACATCCATGGGCGGTTCAACGACTTCTCGGGAAAAATCACGATCGATACGGCCGACCCGGCCAAGTCGTCGTTCGCGATATCCATTCCGATCGAGAGCATCGATACCAACAACGTCAAACGCGACGAGCACCTTCGCGCGCCCGACTATTTCAACGTCAAGCAGTTTCCGAACATGACGTTTCAAAGCACGAAAGTCAAAGCCGTCGACGGAGGCTTCGAGGTCACCGGCGACCTGACCCTGCACGGAGTCACCAAGCCGATTTCCTTGAAGCTCAAGGGGGGCGACAAGGTGGTTGAATTTCCCAAGGGAACGAAGCGGATCGGACTGGTGTCGACGTTCGCAATCGTGCGCAGCGACTTCGGCGTGAACACCGAGCTCGGTGCCCTGGGCGACGAGATTCCGATCTCCGTCGGCATCGAAGCGGCCAAGTAAGAACACTCCCGAAAACCGTCGGGGACTGTCCCAATTTTGCCGCTCAACATTGTTCGAGGGCAAACAGTCGGGTTTTGGGGTGGCACCGACAACTTGTTGTCGGTGTTGCGAAGCAATAAGAGCTGCTTGAGTGTGGCCGCCCATCCCGCCAGAGCCTCTTGTCCCTTCGGGACCCAGGCAACAAGTTGTCTGGGCCACCCAAGTGGCCAAGTAGGAACGCTGCCGATCCGTTACGGGAGGTGGGGCGAATGTTGGACGTCGTCCTGCTGGCAAGGGTGGTGCTGGTTGGGGCGCTCGCAGCGGCAGCGGTCATGCGGTTGGCGGCCTGGGGAGCGCCGCGTCCGTGGCGACTCGGTGCGAGCTGGAGTTGGGCCATCGGCGCGGGCGTTTTGGCCGCCAGCGGCGCTGCCGATCTGTGGCCGCATTGGCCGCCGCTCGAAGACCGCGCGCGCTTTCTGACGCTGCTGGTGCCGCTGACATGCGCGGTCGAAACCCTGGCCGCGACCCTGCGCTCGCTCGGCGTGGCGTGGATCGTGCGCCTCGGTCTGACCGCCGTCGTGGCGCCGATCCTGTTGCACGATTCGGTCTACCTGGCCGATCTCAACGGTCCTGGCTCGGCCGAATGGTCTCCCTCTCAGGCGACCGCGGTCTTGTGCGGACTGGCGGCACTTCTGGCGCTCGTGTGGACGATGCTTACCGGCTTGCAATCGCGGACTTCGACGCCGGTCGTGCTGTGGGTGCTCTTTCTCGACGCGCTGGCGGCAGCCGTCACGGTCATGCTTTCGGGCTACTACCGCGGGGGACTGCTGGGACTGGGCCTGGCCGCGGCGCTCGCCGGCGCAGCGCTGGCCGTCGCACGTCGTCCCGCCGCAATCTTCGACCCGCGGTAGCTTGGGGATGAGCGTGATCGGCATCTTTTCGGTCATCCTAATGGGTCGTTTTTTCGGCGCGCTGTCAACCGGCCTGGCCGCGAGCCTGCTGCTTGCGCCGCTGCTGGCGTGGACCGTCGAACTGCCCCGCTTACGCTCGCTCGCGCCCGCTTGGCGCACCGCCGGTCGACTGGCCTGCGTCGCCGCTGCGCTGATCGTCGTGCTGATTGTCGCCGAACGTAAGTTCACAGCGGCATCCACAGCCCGAACCAGACCGTCCGAGCCGAGTGCCGCTGGCGATCTGCTTGAGAAGTGATTCAAAAACACGCGTTCTGATTGCCGCCGCGGCCCACGACTTTCACGCGGTGCGGCGTCATGCTCGGAATGAAGGCGGGCGGGTTTTCCTTGACTTTTTGGCGGGCGGGCGATTAAGCTGGCCGCCAATTCTTGGCACCTTTCAGGGACGCAGCTAATGAACCCCACACGATTGCTCGTTGCCGCCTTGGCAACAATTCTTCTGCCATTCTTGCCCGCTTCGGCGATTACGATCGACACGGTGCCGGTGGGCGATGCCGGTAACATTGCCGACCAACTCTATCCGAACAACAATCCTGAAAATGCGCGATTCGGCGCCGTGGGCTACGATTACCGAATCGGCCGGACCGAAGTCACGGTAGGCCAGTACACGGCTTTTCTCAACGCCGTCGCCGCTTCCGACACGTATGATCTTTACCATCCGGCCATGGCCACCTATCCCAATTCGGCCGGCATCGCGCAGAGCGGCGCCTCGGGCAGCTACTCCTACAGCGTCCTCGGTTCGCCGAACAAGCCCGTGACGTTCGTAAGTTGGGGCGATGCGGCTCGCTTCGTGAATTGGCTGCACAACGGACAGCCGACGGGCCCGCAGAACGCGTCCACGACCGAGTCCGGCGCGTATTCCTTGAACGGTGCCAACACGAGGGAGGACCTAAGCGCCGTGACCCGGAACGCCGACGCCAGGTGGTTCATACCCTCGGAGAACGAATGGTATAAGGCGGCCTACTATCAGCCTGCGTCGCGAGGTGGCGACGCGGACGGCTATTGGTCCTATCCGACGCGCAGCAACATGCAACCGTACTCGGACCAGCCGCCCGGAAGCGGCGCACCGACGCCATCCAACACGGCCAATTTTCGTTACGACGACGCAAGTGCCAACGGCTACAACGACGGTTACGCGGTGACCGGAACAGACAGCTACAGCACGGAGCAAAACTACCTGACCGATGGCGGGGCGTACGCCGCGTCTGCCAGCCCGTACGGCACGTTCGATCAAGGGGGCAATGTCTTGGAATGGAACGAGGCCGTGCGCGCTGGGCAGTTCCGCGAGATCCGTGGCGGATCGTGGGCCGGCATCGGCGCCAGCGACTTCAACGCCGACGCCCGCAGTTTCTACCCGGCGCTGGGCGAAAACTGGGATCTTGGTTTCCGCGTAGCAACCGTTCCCGAGCCCAGCACCGCGATCCTCGTCGCCGCAAGCCTCGTCGCCCTGGCCGCCTGGGGCCTCCGGCGACGGGCGCCAATCCCCGGTCTCCAAGTGCGGCTGTGGTTTTGAATGCCAGCCAAGTAAGTCATGCGCACTGTGCGCGACGGCCGGCCTGCGCTGCCGCCGCGCTGATCGTCGTGGTGATTGTCGTCGAACGTAAGTTCACTGCGGCATCCACAGCCCGTAGCACGCCGTCCGAGCCGAGTGCGCCGGCCGTCGGGCCGGCTTCGAGAATTCGCTAGGCGGAATGCATGCGAGCGATACAATGAAAGTCGCGGCGGTCGCGTATTGGCCGCCAACTTCTTGCGTTCGTTCTTCTCACTAGCAGGGGAGGTGCAACATGCCACATCAGCGATTGCATCGGACGTTGCAGAACTTTAGTGCGGTGTTGCTCGCAAGTGCACTCTTTGCCGCTAACGGCCGCGCGGAGCCGCCGGCTGCCCCGAGCGACGCGCCGGCTGCAAAGGCGGCCGCCGGCGAGGCGAAGTCCAAGCGCGAGCCGATCTATGACGAAGAGGCCGACGCGAAGGAAATCATTGCCGCGGCAGTCAAGCGGGCCCGGCTGGAACGAAAGCATGTGCTCATCGAATGGGGCGGCAACTGGTGCGGCTGGTGCTACAAGCTGCACGACGTGTTCCACCAAGACGTGCTCGTTCATCCGATCGTGGCCGAGGAATACGAGCTGGTCCTGGTCGATTCGAACAGCAATCGCGAACTGATGCAAAGCTACGGCGGCAAGGACACGAAGTACGCTTTCCCGCACCTGACCATTCTCGACGACCAGGGCAAGGTGCTCACCAACCAGGAGACCAGTTCGCTCGAAATCGGTCCCAAGCACGATCCGCAGGCGGTCGCGACGTTTCTCAAGAAATGGCAGAGCGAACCCGTCAACGCCGAAGACCTGCTGGCCGCGGCCCTGCGGCAGGCAACCGGCGAAGACAAACGCGTGCTGCTGCACGTCGGCAATCCCTATTGCGGCTGGTGCAAAATCCTGACCCAATTCCTGGGCGACCACGACGCCGTCTTGTCCCGCGATTTCGTCGACCTCAAGCTCGACACGATGCGCATGCCGAACGGAGCGGAAGTCGCCGCGCGCTTCCTGCCCGCCAACTCCAGCGGCGTGCCCTGGATGGTGATTCTCGACCACTCGGGCAAGGTCCTGTCGACGTCCGTCGGCCCGAAAGGAAACATCGGCTATCCGATGGAGCCCGCGGAAATCGATCACTTCATCTCGATGCTCGCCAGCACGAAGCAGCGGCTGAGCGACAAAGACCTGCTGCAAGTTCGCGCTGATCTGGACAACTACCGCATCAACCGCGAACAGCGCCAGTCCGCGGCGAAATAATAATCTTGCAGCCGAGTAGGTCGACGCACGCCGTGCGTGACAAGAGCGGACGACAGTGTCACGCACGCCGTGCGTGACCTACCGGGCCACCCTTCGTGGCGTGAGGACGCCGAGAACGATTGCGGCCAGAAACAGCGCCGCCACGTCGCCCGGCAGATGACCGTGCTCCATCGGATCGACGATGGCTTGCACGGCCATGATTCCGCCGTGGACAACGCTCGTCCACACGGCGAACCAGATCAGGCTCAGATGTGCCTCAGGTTTCTTCGAGGCCCACAGCAGGAACACGCCCAGGGTTGCGTAAATCCCCACAAGCATCTGCTCGTATTCGTGCTGACCCGGCTGCCATGCCCAGCCGGATGGCCAGAGGATCATCAGCGGATACAAGCACAGGCAAGCGACGCCGAACACGACCAGTGCGATTCGAAGTCCTTGCTGGCGAATGTCGGCCATGGCGATTTCTCCCGAATGACGTCAGTGCGGGACTAGCCTACTTTACACCGTTTTGGCGTCGCCAAGTGGCCTCGCGCCGTGCGTGGCATGCCGGACTGGACGACAACGGAATACGGCGGTTCCTCACAATACCGGACGATGGTGAAAGACCAGTCCATCGACAAGTCGTTTCGCGAGATGTTGGGCTCGCTTATTTGCACGTTTATCGAGCGGCGTTTCCCGGCAACAGAATTCTTTAAACGCGGCCAGAGTGCGAATTTCCTCCGGGCCCCCAAAGACGAAATAGCGGGGACAATGTTTCCGGCTCGCATCGTCAAGGACCAGAAATAATAACGCGTTGCGATAACCGGACGCGTACGCTGCGTCCGCGTATCTTCTGGCCTTCACCTTCTCGTGGAAAATCTCTTCGTACTTGCGGACGAGTTGGGCAACATGCGATTCGCATGAATATTCGCCCGTGTGAAGCCTCGCGCCAATTCGATCAAACCCATCCAAAATACCGTCTTGATACGTCATGCAATAGATAACGTCCGGATATTTCTTGACGTTGATTTTTGACGACAGCCTGAAGTGTATGTCCCGGATTGCACTCGCCTCGGCAAACACACCTGCAAAGCGTTTGTCATCGACCATAAACCGCTCTTGAATTAGGTGCTGCTTGAGCACCTCGATGAAGTACGTTGCGTCGGTGATAATCGGCGTCATACCGAGGTGCCGAAAGCGATCTGAGGTGGACCCCAAGTGTTGGACAGATTTGGGGCTTGGATAAGATGTAGTGTCACTGGTGCTGGCGGCCCGTGAGACCCATACCAGGGGTCTCGCGCGGCCGCGGGCTGCGAGTTCGGTTTCGGCTTTGGAAAATCGTCCCCCTTAAGTCTGCTCTCGGTCAGAACACCGAGCGCGGCGGTTTTCGTCGCGCTCACTTATGCCGCCGCGCCGAAGTACACTTCCGCCGGCGTGCGGTAGCCCAGGGCCTGGTGGATCCGCCGCTGGCAGTAGAACTCGAAGTAACGCGCCAACGACTGCTGGGCCTCCCAACCGTCGGCGTAGTCCTTCAGATACACCTCCTCGTACTTCACGCTCCGCCACAGCCGTTCGATGAACACGTTGTCGATCGCTCGCCCGCGGCCGTCCATCGAGATCGCCACGCCGCACTTCTCCAATCGGCCGGTGAAGGCCGCGGCCGTGAACTGCGATCCCTGATCGCTGTTGAAAACCTCCGGGCGTTTCCTGGCGAGCGCCTCGTCGAGGGCCTCCAAACAAAAACTCCCTTCCAAGGTGTTCGACAAGCGCCACGCCAACACGTAGCGGCTGAACCAATCGATCACCGCCGTCAGGTACAAAAAGCCGTGCTGCAGCGGAATGTAGGTGATGTCGCTGGACCACACCTGATCGGGCCGAGTGATCGGCAGATTCCGCAGCAAATACGGGTAAATCTTGTGTCCGGCGGCCGGCCGCGTCGTGGCTCGTTTCGGATAGATCGCCTCCAAGCCCATGCGCCGCATCGAGCGCTCGGCGCGCTTGCGATTGACGCCCAGTTCGAACGCCATCTTGCGGCTGCCGTAAAACGGCGTTTGCAAATACTGTTCGTCGATCCGCTTCATCAGCGCCAGGTTCTCGGCCGTCTCGCCGACCGGCGCGTGGTACCAGGTGCTGCGCGGCAGGCCAAGCAGCTCGCACTGCCGGGCGACCGTCAATTGCTGGTGATTGGTGTCGATGCATCGTCGTAATGCCTCAGGCGAGCTCGGCAGATTTTTGTTTCAACCACTCGACCTCCATCTTCAGGCGGCCGATCTGCTCGAAGAGTTCCTGCTCACTGGCGGCCGTCTCGTCGCGCCGCATGCGACCGTCCTCGAACAGGCCGGACGCTTGGTCCAAGAGCTGCTTCTTCCAGGCCGTGACCTGGCTGGTATGCACGCTAAACTCGCCGGCCAACTGGGCCGTCGTCTTGTCACCTCGGACCGCCGCCAAAGCCACCTTGGCCTTGAACGCAGCCCCAAACACCCGCCGCTTCCGCGTCATGCTGGCACACTCCTGATTCGGCCGTTCCCGCTCCCGGAAACCACACCTTATCAGCGCGCCCAGTTTTTGGGGTCCACCTCAATCAACTGATTCATTCTCTAATGTTAAAATGAAGGCCTGTGGCAATAACTCGCCCATGTCATGCTGAAGAAGGGCGTAAACACGGTTGAAGTCCTGGTCGCGCAGTGAATATCCGACAAACAGAACCGTTTTTGTGGCGAGCATCATCTTCAAATTGGCGCCCACCAGCTTGCTTCGCAGCCGGCGATAACACGCGGCGTAATCTTGGTCCGTTGCGACGATCGACCCATAATTCGATACAGAGCCGTGAATCTTGAAGACCTTTCGCCCGGGGAGATCCCAAAACACAAAGTCTTTTTCGGTAACTACGGGCGTTGCACCGCAAAAGCGCTCAAAGTAATCATCCCAGTTCGTTGTCACGATGGTTGTCAAGTGAGGAACAGTTGCGAGTTCGCAGTGGAAGGACGTGGCAGCCCGAAGAAGTTGCGGAAAAGACTCAATGTTGTCGAGACGAGACTTGATCAATGTCAGTAGTTTTCTCCGCCCATTCGGGCGGCTGCAATACGCTGACATCAGCGAGGAAAATGCGAGTGACGAACTCTCGGGCAAGTCCATTTCTTGTGCGACCTGATCGTAGAGCGAAAAAGGGAAAACGAGGGATGACTCGGTGCTGACGCCCGCACCGGCAAAAACGACCAAGTTGCCCGTTCGGGCGGCCGTCATAATCTCGTCGGGCATCTCAAACGGATGGCGATGGCGACAGATGTCACATTCATGTGGCTTTTCGTCTATTTGAATCTTCTTTGCCACAGTGATGGACCCCATCGAATGCCCACCGTCTTGCCGGTGATGAATGCGCACACGAGCATACATGCACGCTCGGCCGAAAGCAAAGAAAACAGGAATCGAACTTGCGCCCGATTCCTGCCGTTTGGGTTCAAATTAAACCACGAATCAACCGCCTACTCCACCGTCCAGGTTTCGCCGCTGGTGAACAGCGCTTTCAAATCGCCTTTGCCGCGCTTTTGGGCGGCGACGATTTGCTCGTTGAGGCGTTCTTCGTAGCGTGGGGCGGAGACGTCGCGGAAGACGCCGATCGGCTCGGGGAATTCGGGCTGCGGCATGCGGCTGAGCAGGTAGGCCAGGCTCGGCGCGGCGGCGTTCTCGTCGTGGAACAGCAGATCGTCTTCGCGAGATGCCTTTGCCCAGCTCGACGACTTCCGGCTCCATGCCGTTCAGGCGGATGCCCTTGTCGCGGTTCTTGCCGAAGATCAGCGGCTTGCCGTGCTCCAGCTCGAGCGTGGTGTCGGCCTTCGTGTCGCGGTCGGTGGCGTAGTCGAAGGCGCCGTCGTTGAACACGTTGCAGTTCTGATAGACCTCGACGAACGACGTGCCCTTGTGCTCGGCGGCCCGCTTGAGCACCATCGCCAGGTGCTTGATGTTGACGTCGATCGAGCGGGCGACGAACGTCGCTTCGCAGCCGATGGCGACCGAGAGCGGATGCAGCGGATTGTCGATCGCGCCGCACCGGCGTGCTCTTGGTCACCTTGCCCAGCGGCGAGGTGGGCGAGTACTGGCCCTTGGTCAGGCCGTAAATGTGGTTGTTGAACAGCACGATGTTGAGGTCGAGATTGCGGCGGATGGCGTGCATCAGGTGATTGCCGCCGATCGACAGGCCGTCGCCGTCGCCGGTGATGACCCACACCGACAGATCGGGCCGCGCGATCTTCAGGCCCGTGGCCACCGCCGGCGCGCGGCCGTGGATCGAGTGCATGCCGTAGGTGTTCATGTAATACGGGAAGCGGCTGGAGCAGCCGATGCCGGAGATGAACACGGTCTTCTCCGGCGGCATGCCCAGCGTCGGGAAGCACCTTCTTCATCTGGGCGAGGATCGAGTAGTCGCCGCAGCCGGGGCACCAGCGAACATCCTGGTCGCTGGCGAAATCTGCGGGGGTCAGAACGGGCAAGGCTGCTTCAGTACTCATTGCGTTTTCTCGAAGTTCCGGGGGCCACAGGGTGTTCAATAATTGCTTTATTGTCTATCCGGGAGAGGGGGACAGTCCCCCGGCTACAGGGTCACTTCTCTTTCAACATCGATTCGATCTTCTCGACGACTTCGGCGACGGCGAACGGCTTGCCTTGGACTTTGTTCAGGCCGACGGCGTCGACCAGGAATTCGGCCGCGGATCAGCATCCGCAACTGGCCGAGGTTCAGCTCGGGAATCAGCACCTTCTCGAAGCGGCGAATGATGTCGCCCAGGTTGGCCGGCAACGGATTCAGGTAGCGCAGGTGGGCGTGGGCCACCGAGCCCCCTTCGGCCAGGGCCTGTTGCACGGCCGTGGCGCAGGCGCCGTACGTGCCGCCCCAACTGAGCACCAGCAGCTTGCCGCTGGCCGGGCCGTCGACGTCTTGCGGCGGAATGTCGTTGGCGATGTCGGCCACCTTGCGGGCCCGCAGGTTCACCATGTGCTGGTGGTTGTCCGGGTCGTAGTTGACGTTGCCGGTGATGTCCTGCTTTTCCAGGCCGCCGATGCGGTGCATCAAGCCCGGGCGTGCCGGGCAGGGCCCAGGGGCGGGCCAGCCGCTCGTCGCGGGCGTAGGGCATGGAACGCGTCGCCGTTCGTCGGCGGGCCGGGATGCTTGACCTCGATCGGCGGCAGCGTCGTCGACGTCGGGAATCCGCCACGGCTCGGAGCCGTTGGCCATGTAGCCGTCGGTCAGCAGCAACACGGGCGTCATGTAGCGCGACGGCGATCCGCCAGGCTTCCTGAGCGACGTCGAAGCAATCGGCCGGGCTGCGGGCCGCGATGACCGGCACCGGGCACTCGCCGTTGCGGCCGAACATGGCCTGCAGCAAGTCGGCCTGTTCGGTCTTGGTCGGCAAGCCGGTGCTCGGGCCGCCGCGCTGCACGTTGATGATCAGCAGCGGCAGCTCGGTCATCACGGCCAGGCCGATGCCTTCGTCCTTGAGCGCGATGCCGGGGCCGCTGGAGGCGGTGACGGCCATCGCGCCGCCGAACGCGGCGCCGATGGCGGAGGTCATGGCGGCGATTTCGTCTTCGGCCTGGAACGTGCGGACGCCGAAATTCTTGTGGCGCGACCAGCTCGTGCAGAATGTCGCTGGCCGGCGTGATCGGGTAGCTGCCGAGAAACAGCTCGCAGCCGCTCCGCTGGCGGCCGCGATCAGGCCCCAGGCCAGGGCCTGGTTGCCGGTGATGTTGCGGTACGTGCCGGGCGTGCAGCTTGGCCTTGGGGACGCGTGAACTGGCTGGCGATGGCCTCGGTCGTTTCGCCGTAGTTGTAGCCGGCCTTGCAGGGCCCGGCGGTTGGCCTCGGCGACGGCCGGCATCTTGCCGAACTTCTCGTCGATGTACCGCAGCGTCGGCTCGAGCGAGCGGTCGTACAGCCAGAAGACCAGGCCCATCGCGAAGAAGTTGCGGCAGCGGTCGGCTTCCTTCTGGCTCAGGCCCAGGCCTTCGACGGCCAGCCGGGTCAGCTTGGTCATCTCGACCGGGAACAGCTGATAGCCGTCGAGGCTGCCGTCTTCGAGCGGATTGGTCTTGTAGCCGGCCTGCTCCAGGCCCTTGTCGTCGAAGGCGTCCTTGTTGACGATCAGGATGCCGCCGCGCACGCAGATCGGCCAGGTTGGTCGCCAGCGCCGCCGGGTTCATCGCCACCAGGGCGTCGACCTGGTCGCCGGGCGTGAAAATCTCGTGTGCTGGCGAAGTGGATCTGGAAACCGCTCACGCCGGCCTTCGTGCCGCGCGGGGCGCGAATCTCGGCCGGAAAGTCGGGAAACGTGGCGATGTCGTTGCCGGCCAGGGCCGAGGTGTTGGTCAACTGCGTGCCGGCCAACTGCATGCCGTCGCCCGAGTCGCCGCAGAAGCGAACGGTTGCGGCGTCCAGTTCGACGAGGGGCTTGGTGGGAGTCGTGGTGGCCATGAGCTTTATGGGTTCCTTAGCTGCGTCAAGGTTCGATTAGTCAGCAAAGAGGGGGGACAAATACCCGAAAACGCTCGGGGGGTCAAGCAAGGGCTGCTCAGTCATTGTTGGTCAATTCGGACGATAGCGTGCGCGAGCGGGTGTGCCAGGTTGTCGAGGTGCCTGTTGGCCGATCATTTCTTGAAATGACAGCACTTCAAAAACGATCGGCAGGCGGAAACCAGCGCGGCGGGAGGTCGCATGGCGACTTGGCAAGTCGGCTTCAAGCTAGCGTGTCGTCTAGCATGATAGGAAGTCAACGCATGCATGGGGCGGCAGCCAATTGGGTCCGAGCACGGGCAGGAAGGTTGGCCCGAATACGGAAGGAGGTGTGCAATTCTCGGTCCACGGCGTCTCAGCTTACAGCGTCTCAGCGTGTGGCGTGCCAGCTTACAGCGTCTCGCCTTGCGGCGCGGTTTCGTCCGGACGACCCGCCCCATTAACGCAAAGATCAGCCTGAACTCGCGGTCCACAGGATGCCCGTGCAAAAGCAAAGAGGCTCTCTTGATCTATCTCGCACCGTCAACACACGAATCGTCAACGCTTGCCAAATCGTCAGACTCAATTAAATGTACCACCGGTGCAATAGCACGGCAAGCACAACGGACCCTGGCGTTGCCGCAAGCATTGCGGGCGGTCAAAACGGGGCGATTCCCCGGTTATTCCAGGGGTTTTTGGGCTCCGGGCTCGTCGCCGGCGTAGAACTTTGTCAGGTCGATGCCTCCCTTCAGCTCTTCCTCCAGCAGCTTCAGCCGCGCCTCGCTGCGCTCGACGCGCCGCAGAAGCTGGGGCAGCAGTTGCGGCGATTCGTCGGGCTTGGGCGGACGCGGCACCTCGGGGTAGCCCAGGTGGCGGTGCAACGCGTTGAACAACAACAGCGGATCCTTGCCGCGGTTGGCCACCGCGATGCGGCCCTCGCCCTCGCCGAACAACGCCGGCCGTTCGGCGTCGGCCGCGTCGACCTCCGCGCCAAAGTGCTGCTGACGACGGGCAAAATGTTCGCTGCGCACGTAAATCAAATCGGCAAAATCGACCAGGCCAACCTGTCGCCGCACCACGCCCATCCACTCGCGCCAAGGCTCGTCGAAAATCGGATCGCCGGCGATCGCCTCCAACCCACGATCGTAGCCCAGCCGATTGCGCGACAGGGACTCGAACTCGTAGAGAAATACGCCCTGCGTCGTGGCACCGGCCGCGCGATAGCGGGCTTCGGCCGCCAGAATCTGCAAGGCCAACAGCATGTCGAAGCGCCCGGTGTCGCTCTCGGCCTCGCCGACGACGAACGTTTGAAACGGCGTGAAGTAGTGGCCCAGCTTGGCCATGGCCGTGTGGAACACGCCGTTGAGCTTCAGCTCGCCGTTGAGAAAATCAATGGCCATCGGCAGCTTGGTGGACGAGAGAATCTCCTCGCGCACCATGTTCAACAAGTCCTGCGTCGAGGTGCCCATCTGGTTGCGCAGCGCCAGTGTCGAAAAAAAGTGGGCCTGCTCAACGTATTCTTCGCGGTCCAGCATGTATGGCCCGTTCAATTCGCTATGGCGGCCGGTTTCGCGCCGTTTTTCAGATGCTCTTCGAAGTACTTGACGGTCTCGTCGGACGCCTTGGGATCGAGGAATGCAGGCACGTGGCCGGCGCCGGGCAAGGTGCAGAGTTCGGCCGGCACGCCGACTTCGGTCATCCGCTTGATCATCGCCTTGGCTCCGAAGATTGGCACCAGCGAGTCGGCGTCGCCGTGGAAGAATAACGTGGGCGGATCGTCGGCGGTGACGAATTTTAGCGGCGAGGCCAATTCGTAGGCTTCGGGCTTTTCGCCGCGGGTGCCGCCCAGCCAGTACGCAAGTCGGTCGATCTGCGGCGGCATCAGGCGGAAGTCGCAGGGAGCGCCGCCAGCCACCACGCATTGCAAGCGCGTGCTGGTCGCGTCGGCGTCGGGCCCTTCCAGGCCGCACGACGGATCGGTCGCGCCCAGCAGGGCCACCAGGTGCCCGCCGGCCGAATAGCCCACCGCGCCGACGCGCGTGGGGTCGATTTTGTATTTGTCAGCATTCTTGCGCATCCAGCGGACCGCGCTTTTGCAGTCTTCGATCTGGGCCGGAAAAGTGTGCTTCGGCGCCAGTCGGTAGTTGATGGAAACGCAGGTGAACCCGGCCGCCGCCAGCTTGTCGGCATAAATCCGCATGTGTGCCTTGTTGCCCATCCGCCAGGCCCCGCCATGAACCAGCAGCACGGCCGGCAGCGGACCCGGCTCGTTCGGGACGCAAATGTCAGCCACCAGTGGCTCGCCGCCCCGCTCGACGTAGGTCACGTCGCGGACGGTTTGGAACTCGCCGGCGGATAACAACGTGGTCGTGCCAACCGCCAACGCCCCGGCACATAACCCCAAGATCATGCAAAATTTCATTCGGCCGTTCATACGACGTCCCCCGCGCGCCTTGGTATGGCAACCTGATAGTCCTATAATAGCACTTCCGCGTCGGACCCGGAAATCCGACTGCACGGGCATGTGGCCGGCGCGTTTTTCTCTTGCCAGAAAGCAGCAACAACGTGGGTGGTGACTTTTCGACGATTGAAGCCGCGATCGACGCCATTGGCCGCGGCGAAATCGTGATTGTGGTCGATGCCGAAGACCGCGAGAACGAGGGCGATTTCATCTGTGCCGCCGAAAAGGTGACGCCCGAGATCGTCAACTTCATGATCACCCACGGCCGCGGCCAGCTGTGCATGCCGATCCTGCCCGAGGTCTCCGAACGGCTGAAGCTGGCGCCGATGGTCGAGGCGAACACGTCATTCCTGGGCACGTCATACACCGTGCCGGTCGATCACAAGAGCTCGAAAACGGGCATCACCGCGCAAGAGCGGGCCTGCACGATCAGCGCGATCATCGATCCGGCCAGCAAGCCGTCGGACTTCGTGCGGCCCGGCCACCTGTTTCCGCTGGTGGCCAAAGAAGGGGGCGTGCTGCGCCGCGCCGGCCACACCGAGGCCACGGTCGACCTGGCGCGGATGGCCGGACTGGCCCCCGGCGGCGTGCTGTGCGAGATGCTCGGGCCCAGCGGCGATCGGGCCACGCGCGCGCGGCTGTTCGAGCTGGCCAAACAGCACAAACTGGAAATCATCTCGATCGAGGAGTTGATTCGCTATCGCCGCGTGCGCGAAAAACTGGTCTACCGCGTCACCGAGGCCGAGCTGCCGACGCGGCACGGTCTGTTCAAGCTGATTTTCTACGGGGTGAAGTACGAATCGCAGCAGCCGTTCGTGCTGGTGATGGGCGAGCCCGACGCGGGCCGCGATGCCGCTGGTCCGGCTGCACTCGGCCTGCTTCACCGGCGACGTGCTCGGCTCGCTGCGCTGCGACTGCGGCGACCAGCTCAACATGGCGCTGGAGATGATCGCCGGCGAAGGAACCGGCGTGCTGGTCTATCTGCCGCAAGAAGGGCGCGGCATCGGACTGGTCGAAAAGATCAAGGCCTACGCCCTGCAAGACCAGGGGCTCGACACGGTCGAGGCCAACCTGGCCCTGGGCTACAAGGCCGACACGCGCGACTACGGCGTCGGCATTCAACTCTTGAAGGATCTGGGGCTGACCAAGATTCGCCTGCTTGACCAACAACCCCAAGAAGACCGACGCCTTCATCTACGGCGGCTTCGATCTGCAAGTCGTCGATCAGATCGCCATCCTGCCGCCCGATCAACGAGCACAACGCCCGCTACATCGCCACCAAGCGCGACAAGCTAGGGCATCAGTTGCCGTAGAGTGGCCGTGCTATCGTTTTACGAAAGCCACGCGGAACCAGGCTTCACCCCTGTGCCGCCGCCGTGTTCAGCCCTCGTTTTTCATCCTTCATTCTTCCGCCTTCATCCTTGCCGCCCGCGCCGCTCATGCGGCGCGGACGTGTCGGAGCCTGCTGGCGCTCGGCCGCTTGTCCGGCGGCGCGCGAGGTGCGCCACAGTTGCACCAGCGACGCGGTCAGGCTGGGGCTTTCGGTCAGCCGGTAGGGAGAATCGGCGGGCAACTCGGCCATCAGCATGCGATGCGCCCGGGCCAGGTTGTGGTAGGGCATCGACGGGAACAAGTGGTGCAGGGCGTGGAACCGCAAGCCCACCGGCGCCCACAAACCGCTCACCAGCGGATGGCGGGGATAGTTGATCGAGTCGAGCAGCTGGTCGACGAAAGTCACCTCGTCGCCCGAGTTGATGTACCGATGGGCCCCCAGCGTTCGCACGGCGTTGAGAAACAGAACTACGACGCTGAGCAAGTAGATCGTGATCAAGAATCCGATCGGCACCAGCCCGGTGATCAGCACCACGGCCACGCCGACGGTCCACAAGAAGCACAGCACTTCCTGCAGCCGCATGATCCGCAGCACCTGGCGCGTTGGCAAGGGGCGAATATAAGTGGCATCGATCACCATCGACGAAGCCCGGCGATGGACGAAATCGCGAAACGTCGGGCTGACCCACGAGATGGGGGCCAGAATCAAGAACCGCACCACCGCGATCGCCGGCATCACGAAGGGCTGGCACATATAAACGAAAATGTGCCACGGCGACTGCGTGCCCAGCGGCAGATATTCGCCGTCGTCGTGGGTGGCATAATGCTTGCGCATGTGATGATGCACGTGCGTGTAATACAAGAACGTGGGCATCAAGAACGGGACGCCGCACATCAGATTCCAGGCGATCCGGAAATTGCAGAACGTCTTGCTGTCTCGCATGTGAACCAGTTCGTGGATGAAAAGCACGGCCCGATAATAGCACAAGGCGCAGACCAGAAACACGATCGCCTGAGAAATCGAAAACGGCGTCAGGACACGACGCACCAAAACAAAACACACCGAACCACCCACCAGCGACAACAGAAAGTCGGCCCAATAGATCGTCGGATTGGGGGTGAACAAATCCTTAACGATGTGCCGAGCTTGAGCCAACGAAAACGCAGCCTGCGAGGCGGCTTTGTCTGCCATCAGACGAGTCCTCTCGACGCGCAAATACTGGGGGGAAACCGATTCCAAGTCCTACGCCATCAACCCAGACATCCGAGGCCAGGTGTGGATCGCCCATGCGACCCAAGCGGACATCCGTGACGCAAAACCGGCGCCGCTGAATGCGGCAAACACGGCCGCTTCAGTGTTATCCTCCTATCGGAAAAAAATCAACCATTTTGGACTCAAACTGATGCGGCCCCGTCAAACTCCCAAGCCGCGGCCGTTGGCGGCTTGTTCGGCCGGAAATAAAGCGATACCATATTCACTACTCTAACTCTCATATCCGTTGAACTTTGCGCCCGGTGCCTCAAGATGATCCGGGCCGCGCCGAGGAAACCCCGGCGGTTTCAGCCAATTTTGCTCGCGGCGCCGGAGGCTGACAGGTCGAACGCCTGACTGCTCGGCTTACAACCTGATCGGTCCTGATTGGTCGATTGACACCATGATTTCACCGCTGCCAGAAGTCGTGATCACCGGAATCGGCGTAACCAGTCCCATCGGGATCGGCTACGAGGCGGTGGAACGCGCGCTGATCGGCGGGCAAAGCGGAGTCCGTCGATTGCCGCTCTTCGACACGCCCGAGTTTCCGGTGCGCATCGGCGCGGAAGTGATCGATTTTGATCCCAAGCAATATGTCACGCCGCGAAAGAGCCTGAAAGTCATGTCGCGCGGCATCCAACTGGCATTCGCCTCGGCCCACATGGCCTCGCAGCAGGCTGGCATCACAACCGAGCAGGTGTCGCCCGACCGCTTCGGCGTGGTGTTCGGCGCCGACATGATTCACGTCGAGCCCGAGGAGCTGGTCAACGCGTTTCGCCACTGCATCACCGACCACAAGTTCGAATACGCCCGCTGGGACCAGCGGGCCATCCGCGAGATGTATCCGCTGTGGATGCTGCGCTACTTGCCGAACATGCCGGCTTGCCACGTGGCGATCGCGCAGGACGCGCGTGGGCCAAACAACACGCTGGTGCTGGGCGAGGCTTCCAGCCTGCTGGCGGTTGCCGAGGGCTTGCGCGTCATCGAGCGGGGCCATGCCGACGTGATGATCGTGGGCGGAACCGGATCGCGCATTCATCCGTTGAGCTGGACGTTTCGCGACCCGGCGCTGCAGTCACCCCGCTATGATGAACCGACGCAGGTTTCGCGCCCCTTCGACGCCCGCCGCGACGGCATGGTGTATGGCGAGGGGGCGGCGGCGTTCATCCTCGAAAGCCGGCAGCATGCCCTGGCCCGCGGCGCGAAGGTGTTGGCTCGCGTGGCCGGCTTCGCCAATGCCTTCGAGCCTTGCACTCCGGGCGAACCTTTTCAAGGCACCGCGATCCGCGCCGCCATCAATCAAAGCCTCCGCGACGCGCGGATCGAGCCGGCCGACGTGGGGCACGTCAACGCCAACGGATTGAGCACGATGCTGCACGATCGGGTCGAGGCGAATGCCATCCGCGACACGCTCGGCGACGTGCCGGTGACGGCGCCCAAGAGCTTTTTCGGAAACCTGGGCGCCGGCACCGGCGCGGTGGAACTGATCGCCTCGCTCGTGGCCTTCCAAACTGGCCAGGTGCCCGTCACGCTGAACTTCGAACAAGCCGACCCCGATTGCCCGATCAACGTCGTGCACGGCGCGCCCTTGAAGACCGACAAGCCCGCCGCACTGGTGCTCAACCAGACGGCGATGGGCCAATCGGTCGCGTTGGTGCTGCGCCGGCCGAACGAGTAGCCCATGTCGGCCGTCCAAGCGTCGCAGCCGCTCCCGAGGCGGAATCGAATCGCGTGCGGCGTCGGCCCTAAGGCCTATTTGCTGGTTTTCTTCGTCCGCTTTGCTGAAATGCCCTTGGCCTTCGTTCTCGGGACACGGGGTTTGCCCGGAGGTATTTTGGTGAAATGCTCACTCACTTTGGCGGCAAGCTGACGGGGCGTCATCTTATCGGCCGTTTCCAGTTCTACTGCAAGACCGCGAAGTTTCTTCGCCTTGATGTGCTTGCTGAACTCCCCCTTGATTTCACCAGGACCCAAGATCAACAGCGCGTCTGCGCCTCGAATGCAAGTGAGCACCGCGTCGTAGACTTTTTTGCGATCGTTCTCGAGCTTTCGCTCTCGCCGATCGTCGGCAACAAAATCATTCGGAGTGTACTTGTTCTTCGAGCGTGAGCCACCTGCTGGCCGAGCAGGTTGCTCCGTGCCTGCTTTGAACTTCTTAGTTTCCCGGCCTGCATCTGAAAGCAGAACCACAATAGCCTGCTTATGGTCGATCCAAACTCCTGCCTTAGTCGTCATTGCACGTGCCTTTCGCTATCTGAATCGGTTGTCTTCCTGAGGTGTCGTCCGCCCAATCGACATCGCAATCACGAGCCGAGCGGTGACTGCCATGCCGCCAACGACGGCCGTTGGCCAGGCACCGCCGATGGATTGAGCCGTCGTGAATCGGCCCTCAATATAGTCGAACACCGGCCACCCAGCAGGTCGCGGATGTGGAAAACGATGCGACGCGACTCGTTTTTGCCGTTTGCGGCATCAGCTAATCGGTGGCGATCACCCGGCGCGGACCGAACAAGTAGCCCACCGTTTGCCGCTGGCACCGCGGCATCGGAATCCCCGGATGACGTTTCGCTGCGGGTGCAATAATCGCCTCGGCCAGGCGAATACTGTATCGAATGCCAGGTCGGCTCGGTCAGTCGGCCCGCGACGTCAGTGTCCGTCCCGTCCGCGGCCCACAGTCAGGAGTCACAATGAGCGCCACCAGCCAGCAAACTGCGCCGACGATGCCCTCGGGCAAGAAGGGTTATAGGGGCCTGCCGCTGGAAGGTTTTCTTGCCCGCTGGTACGCCAAGATCACGGGCCGGAACATCGAAGACTACCGAAAGTCGGCCCAAATGGTGAGCGCTTTGGTGCCCCGCGGCGGCAGCGTCTTGGAAGTCGCGCCCGGCCCGGGATTCCTGGCCATCGAACTGGCCCGCCTCGGCGACCACCGTGTCGTGGGACTGGACATCAGCCATTCGTTCGTTGAGATGGCCACGCGGAACGCGAATGACGCGGGCGTCGCGGCAGTCTTTCACCACGGCGACGCGGCCGCCATGCCGTTCGAAGACGACTCTTTCGATTTCATCGTCTGCCGAGCCGCCTTCAAGAACTTCTCGCGTCCGGTTCGGGCGCTCGACGAAATGTATCGAGTCCTCAAACCCGGCGGCAGAGCCTTGATCATCGACCTGTCGAAAGACGCGTCCCCGGCGGACATTGACGCCGAGGTCCATTCGATGCACCTCGGCCGGGTAAATTCGACGATAACGAAATTCATCTTCAAACACACGCTGCTCAAGCGAGCCTATCGCCAGGACGATTTCAGCCGCATGGCATGCGAAAGCCGCTTTCGATCCTGCCAGATTCGCGTCGACGGCATCGGCCTGGAAATCTCGCTTGCCAAGCCTGCAGGATAACGTTGACGCACTACGCGTGGGCAGTAAACCCCTCTTGATCCGCGTGCTCTGTCGCGCAGGCCGTGATGGCGCGATCAGGTCCGCACGGGATGCGACGTGTCGCGGCGGACTTGTGGCCTTGGCCCGGGGGTCGATACGTCGGTCGGACTGGCACCAGATTTCGACTTATCGACTTTCTTGATCAGCCGGCGGCCGAAGAAGTACGACATTGGGCTGGCCAGCACGGCCGGCAGCAGCAGCAGGTTGCCGATCAGCGCCGCGGTCAACAGCGTGAACATCAACGCGCCGAAGCGTTGCGTGGGCACGAACGAGCTGAGCGCGAACACGGCCAGCCCCAACCCCAGCACGGCCCAGCTTTGATACATGGCCCGGGCGCAGCCCTCGTAAGCCAGCATGGTCGCCTGCTTGCGGGTTTTGCCGTCGGACAACCCGCGACGATACCAGATCAGAAAGTGCACAATGTCGTCGACCGATCACGCCCAGAGCGACCGTCGGCGTCATGATCGTGCCCACGTCGATGACGATGCCCAGCCAACCCATGATGCCAAACACGATCACCATCGGGAACACCGACGGAATGAGCAGAATCAAGCCGGCCGACAGATCCCAGAACACCAACGTCATGACGCTGGCGATCGTGAGCAGGTCGGTGACGAAGTTCCAGGCCAGCCCGTTGAGCATTTCGCGCTGGGCCTTGTAGACCACCGGCACCAGCCCTGTGTAGACGGACTCGATTCCCATGCTATCGTTCGCGGCCGACGGCGGCGCCACGGCGGTCCCAGGCTCAGCGGCGGCAGCCTTCTTTTCGGCGGCCGCGACCAATTTGCGTGCGCCAGGCCGCCAGCACCGGCTCGACGCGAGCCCGAATGTCATTTTTGAATTCACCGTAATCCACGTCGTTGAGCGCGCCGACGCGGGCCCTGATGCGCCACAGTTCCTGCGAGCCGTCTTCGTCCAAGAAGTCGCCGTCGATGTATTCTTGCCGGTGCTGCTCCAACTTCGTGTTTAGCGCATTGCGCACCATGACCTTGCTGACCAGCGGCCCCGAGCGCTTTGCCTTGAGTGAGGGTGCAAACGTGGTGGCCGACATCGTGTTGCCGATGTCCGGAATGTCTTGCATTTTGTCCTGAATCTCGCGGATCATTTCCATCCGCTCCAGGAACGTCATGGGGCACTTTTCCGTGTCGACCTTGACGATGACTTCCATCGGCACCAGCGGGCCGAGCTTGGCTTCGAGCCATTCGTAGTCTGTGGATAATGTCGGCGTCGGGCGAAAACAACTTGGTCAGCTTGATCGACGTGTTGATCTTCGTCAGCCCGATGCCGCAGATCACCATCATGGCCACCAGGCCGACGAGCACCAGGCGATGATGGTCGAGCACGCCCTGCAGGAACTTGCGCCAGCGGACGGGCAAGTCGATGTCTTCGGCCTTCGGTTGTTCGCCGTCCAACAAGCTGTGCGGCCGCATCGGCCAGAGTTGCATCCACGACGGCAGGAACAAAAACAACAGCCCCAGCGTGGCGATCACGCCGGCCGCCGAATAGATGCCGAACGATCGTGATGGGCACCAGGTCGCTGGTGTACAGCGAAATCAACCCGGCCGCGGTCGTGCCGGCCGACAAGCGTGCACGGCAGCCACGAGTGTTTGAGCGCCCGGGCCGGCGCGCCTTCGACGCCGCTTTCGGCCACCGAGTCGCGATAGTAATTGGCGAAATGGATCGCGCCGGAAATGCCGGCCACGTAAACCACGGCCGGCATGGTCAGCAGAATGGCGTTCATCGAGCCGCCGGAGTAGTACACGATCGCCAGGCTGATGGCGCCGGCATACAGCGCGGCGCTGAAAACCATGGTCGTCAGCCGCACGCTGCGCAAGCACCAGAAGGCCAGGCTCAAGCCCACGATGCCGGCGGGAATGAACAGACGGATGAGCGTCTTTTCGCCTTCCTCGCTGATGGCCACGTTGTCGACCGGCGGCCCGCCCATGCGAATCCGGTCCTTCGACAGGCCGAGCTCGTCGATGGTGACGCTGTAGAGCTTTTTCAACGTCACCCGCAAGTCGCGCTTGCCTTCGGTCGTCAACGTAACGACGGCGCACGATTGTTTGTCGTCGGGTCCGACGAACAGCCCGCTGAGCCGCTTGAGCGCTTCGCTTTCGGAGAGATTCAGCGGCGGCTCGGTGAGACGTTTCAGCAGCCTCGGACCGGTTTCGACCTTCTTGAACAGGGGGCCGTCGGGATTGCCGCCCGCCATCTGGGGCTTCTTGAACCATTCGCTCCAGAAGAAGTCGTCGGCGGGCTTGGGGGGCTCGGGCTTCTTGAGCGGGCCGACGTGCTCG
The DNA here is from genome assembly GCA_963801675.1 of uncultured Planctomycetia bacterium. Taxonomy (GTDB): domain Bacteria; phylum Planctomycetota; class Planctomycetia; order Pirellulales; family PALSA-1355; genus PALSA-1355. Next base: position 2,120,011 of record CAWDFN010000001.1, on the reverse strand, counting down.
GGCACCGCCGTCGGCGGCGGAACGAGCTTGCGGGCCAACAGTTCGAGCCGAGGGTCGTCCAGCGTGCATCCGTCCCAACTGATCAGGACGAACGTCTCGTTTTCGAAGTGCTCCTGAAACCAACTGAAATCCTGGGTTTCGTCATAGGTCGTCGGCAGCCAGTCGTGCACGTTGTTGTCGTTGCTCAACAGCGCCTTGCGCGCCGCGCGACAGGATGGGCAGCAGGAACAGCACCACCAGGATGACTTTGAAGCTATGCCGAATAAAAAATTTGTCGAGCACGAGCGCACGGTTCCTATCCGCCCGCCGGCTAAGCCGGTGAGCTGGTCTTCGACGAAGGCGCAAGCCACGCTGCGCGGCGTACGGCCGCGCACTGCATTCGCCGCATCACCAGTTTTAAGTAAAGCACCAGGGTAACTGCCCAACGTTTGGGCGTCCATGCCGAAGCGAGGGACGAACCCCCGCTGTTGGCGTTGTATCTTCACTCCTTTTCGCACTGTCGGCTCGACCGTTCGCGTCGTGCTCGCGGTCGACAACGCTCCCTCGCCGCGTAGCGGCCATCGTGCTAGCGGAACAATTCGAAGCCCAATGTAAGTCCCTGAAAGAACACTGAGTGTGAATCCGAGATCTCGGCGATCGTGTTGGGATTGAACGTGAGTTGATTCTGCGCGGTCGCGACGTTGGTGATCCAGATCAAGTCGTACGAAGCGCGAAACGCGAATTTCGGCCGAATCTGATACTGACCGATGAAATTGAGCTCGCCGATAAACGACGCGGTATGGTCCTTGGCGTGCTCGTCGCGATTGGGGATCAGCGGAGTGCCGTTGGTATCGACGATCTGCACCTGGCTGCTTTGGGTGGCCCAATTGACCAGCGCTCCGCCTTTGGTGCGAATTCCCGCGCACAGTCGCTGCGCTCGTAAAACCAGTCCAAGCCGGCTTGTGGGCCGACCATGACGTTGTGCGTGGCTACGTGGTACGCGCCGTTGGCGGGCACCGTTCCGCCGGCCTGCGCGAACCAGGCCAGCGTCTCGTTGATCCCCAGCCCGCGAATGCCGAAAATCAACGACGGCAACGCGGTGGGAGTGCATTCGCGAATCCACGTGCTGTCGCGGGTGTAGGTCATCCGATCTCGCGACAAACGTCGGTCGATGCGATAGTTCAGTTCGTAGCTGTTGAAGTCCGAGGTCTCGTTGAAAGTCTGCGTGTTCGATCCGTTGAAAGCCGGCACGTGGAACGAGGGATCGATATCCGAGAACAGGGCATCCGGCTGCAACGAAGTCAATCCGCCCGCGACGCCCCAATGCGCCAAACCCAGAAACGTGAAATCGATCGAATGATCGCGGTTGCGAATATCTCGGCCCAAGTATCGCCCGAAGGTCGAACGAAGCCCCGGTTCGTAACCCAGTCCCACCGGAATCTGCAAAAACGCGCGATCGTGCGTCAACACGAACGTGGCGAAGCTGAGATCGTTTGCCAGCTTGATCGAGTTCTTAATGGACGTCGACCGGCTAATGTAGGTGACGTTGTGCTGCACGTACCAACAGCCGTTGCGCACCCATTCGCCCGAGCTGGTCGCCGGCGCTGGGGCGTCCGGATCCATCGGTTCCTGAATTTGCGGATACTGATCGCTCTCGTCGTCGAACATCCCGGCCGTCGGCGCCGGGTCGGAAGCCACGGCGGTTTCCATCATCGCGCCACGAAAGCCGAGCGGTTCGCTGGGGTAATCGTTTTGTGCGTCGTATTGCGCGGAGCGCGCGGCACCGCCCTGGCTAAGGCCGAACAGACTGTTTCCCTGGGCAGCGGCCCAAGAGGTCAGCCCGACGAGCAGCAGCCCGAGCGGCAAGATTGTTCTCCGCACTACCACGGCCACGATTCGCCCCTTTGCTGGCGCCTTCAATGCTGTAATTGCAAACGTCCGCTGAAGGTCGACCATCAGCGTATGCCTAAAATCGGACCCTGACGGCTCCCCAAACCAGGAATAATCGTTAGGACCGGAAAAAAAGGAATTGTTTTGCCAAACGCCCCAAACTCACGGCCGGCTGCATTGCCGAATCTGGCGGTGGGCCGCCAATCGTTCGGGACCCCTTCGCGGCGTCGGTTACACACGCGTTTCGGGGACTCGGGCTCGACTGTTGACTTACGTGTCGCAGCCTTTAGGCTTTAAGCAAGCAATGCCGGCCAAAGTGGTCCTTTGAGCAGGAATTTGGGCAAACGCCAGGGTCTGGCGTGGCCCGTCGGCGATCCGCGTGACCGATCCCCCATTCGCACCCCAACTGAGAACCGCCATGAGCTCCCCGCTTCGTTCCTTGATCGCCTGCGGCACCAAGATCTGGCTCGACTCGATCGATCCGGAACTGGTCGCCAAAAACCGCGCCTTGGGGGCCACCGGTGCCACGTCGAACCCGATCATCATCGCCAACCTGATCGAGACCGGCCGGTTCGATCATGATTTGGAACAACTTATCTCTCAGCACTTGAGCGACGAACAAATCGCCTGGCACACGACCGACAAGCTGGTCAGTGCTGCGCAAACGGTGTTTCGCCCCGTCTGGGAGCAAACCCACGGCAACGACGGATACGTCAGCTTCGAGCTCGATCCGCTGTTGGAAGATCCCCAGCAGGGCCCGCCGCACGACGAGCGCGTGGCGCGGTACATCGAGCTGGGTAAACACTGGTCGAAAGGGCAAGCCAACCGCATGATGAAAGTGCCGGCGACGCCGGCCGGCATCGACGCCTTGGAAGAGCTGGCCGCCGCTGGCATCACGCTCAACGTCACGCTCACCTTCACCGAGCGCCAGTATCGCGCCGCGCGAAACGCCATCTGGCGCGGTGCCCAGCGGCACGGCAATCTCGGCAAATTCAAAAGCGTGTACAGCATTTTCGTTTCGCGCGTCGACGTCTACACCGAACAGCACGTGCCGCAACTCTCGCCCGCCGCGCAAGGCATGGTAGGCATCGTCGGCGCGAAGCGCATCTGGGCCGAAAACCACCAGTTCTGGCTCAACAAGAAAGTACCGCTCGATCAGGAAATTGTGTTCGCCAGCACCGGCACGAAAAAGGCCGGCGATCCGCCCTGGAAGTACGCCGCCGCGTTTGCCGGCAGCGACATCGAAACCAATCCGCCGGCCACCAACGACGCCATCGAAGCCAGCGGCCGCACTTTTCAGCGCGAGATCGACAAGCTGCCTCCCAAGGACGTCTTGGACGACATCGATAAGCATCTGAACATCGACCATCTCGAAACGACGCTGATGGCCGAAGGCGTGAAGAAGTTCACCGACCCGCAACGGGCCCTGCTGGCGCTCATCGCCAACAAGCGCACCGCCCTGGCCGGCGCCCGTTAGACGACGATGGGATGCAAAATTGGGTGGCCCAGGCTACGTATTATCTGGGTCCCGAAGTGACAAGAGGTTTGGTAAGCGGCGCGAGCCTCGCTCACGCGGCTCTTGTTGTTTCGCAACACCGACAGCGAGTGGTCGATGGCCTCCTGACGCACCGGCATTCCGTCCGATTCGACTCCTTTTAGGAACCGTGATCAAGGCCATGTTTCCAAGGCAACGCGTCAAATTCGCTCGCGACCTGGTGCTCGCGTTCGTGTTGGCATTAGCAGCCGCGCCGCTTCAGGGCGCGGAAAGGCCTTACGCAGTCTACGTCATGAAGGTGGACGGCAGTCAGGCTCGCAAATTAGTCCAGGTCGATGGCTACGCAGACCACGAGTCGCCTCGTTGGTCGCGGGATGGTAAGCAAGTCCTGTTCAACGCGACGGATCTTAATGCGCGAACTGACGATCTGTTTGTCGTCAATGCCGATGGCACTGGGTTGCGAAAACTCGGACCTGGGGCGCGTGCCGATTGGTCGCCCGACGGCAAGCAGATCGCCTCGGACAACGGACGCGAGATCCTCGTGCAGAACGTCGACGGCCAGGGCCGCGACCTCGTTGCCACGGGACAATCCCCGCGCTGGTCCCCCGACGGCAGTCAGATGGCCATGGTCGAGAACCGCATGCTGCACGTCGTCGATATGGTGAGCGGTCAACGGTGCGCCTTGTTCGAGGAGCCCTTTGCCTTGTTATACGCCGGCTGTTGCTGGTCTCCCGATGGGCGGCATATCGCGCTGGTTGCCCAGCCCGTTCAAGGGCCGCGCCGGCAGTTGCTCATCGTTAGTCCGCAGGGAGCGGACCAGGGCGTGCAGGCTCGCTTGGAAACCGCGGGCGGAATGTCCGGTACGGTGTGCTATTCGCCCGACGGCAAAAAACTGGCGTATTCGGCCGCCTATCTGATCATGATTGTCGAGGTCGCAGGCAAACAGCGGCCGCAGATGCTGCCGGACCAGAAAGGCAAAAACTTCGACCCCGATTGGTCTCCCGACGGCCAGTGGCTCGTGTTCACAAGCAATCGCGAGTGAGCGTTGCCGCCGCGCGCGCCCGCGAAACATCCCATTGCGGAGAGTCGCGAGCTCACGGCCAATCCGAGTTGAGACTCGATCGCCCTCTCGGGCCGCTCGAAATTCGGCCACTGCTGTGCTACGATCACGGCTTGCCGCTCACGCCGCACTCTCGACTCGGAAAGCATTTTTCTCATGCCTATCGATCCCTATACGCCTTGCCCGGGCGGAACCGGCAAGAAGATCAAATTCTGCTGCTCCGACCTGTTGACGGAATTGGACAAAGTCCAGCGGATGCTCGACGGCGAACAGCGGGCCGGCTGCCTGGAGTACATCGACAGCCTAGAGGCCAAATTTCCCCAGCGCGCCTGCCTGCTGTCGATCAAGGCCATGCTCGAAGCCCAACTGGGCCAGGACGCCAAGGCCGAGGCCACGCTGGCAACGTTCCGCGAAAAATATCCGGCCAATCCCGTGGCCCTGGCCGAACAAGCCACGATCACGGCCGGCAAGGAGGGGGGCACGGCCGCCGTCGGGCTGCTGCAAGACGCGCTGGAACATTGCGCGAACGAAATTCCGCCGCAAGTCTACGATGCCCTGGGCCTGGTGGCTCAGTCGCTGGTGGCCGACCAGCAACTGATTGCCGCCAGGCGCACCTGGTGCTGCAAATCGGCATGGGTGGCAGCAAGGATCAGCGGCCATTGCAATTGCTGATGCGGCTCAACAACTCGCCGTCGGTGCCGCTGCTGGCCAAACAGGACATGCCGCTGCTGCAAGCGCCCGACGACGCGTTGTGGAAGGGCAGCTTCAACGCTGCGCTCGAACCGGCGCTGCGCGGCGCCTGGCGGCTGGCCGGCAAAAACCTGACCGAGCTGGCGGCCAAGGTCGGCGATTGGCCGACCATCTGGAACAACATCGCCACGCTGCGCACCTGGCTGGCCGACACGCCGGGTGCGATCGAAGCCTGGCGCAAATTCGCCGCACAGCCGGTGCCGCTCGACGACGCCGTCGAAGCCGAAGCCCTGGCGCAACTGCTCGACGCCGAAGCCGGCGATCGCGTCGATCTGCTCACCACCCCCTTCGCCGTCAACGACGTCGATACTTTGCAGGCCCGACTGGCCGCCAACCCGCGCTCGCCGCAGATGCCGATCGACCTGGCTCGGCTTGGCACGGCCGATCAGCCGCCGCCGAAAGGGGCCTATTGGCTGCTCGATCGCGCGGTGCCCGACAGCGGGAAAGATCTCGGCATTGAGCAGATTCCGCGCGTCGTCGGCCAGGTTTTTTTGTTCGGCAAGCAAACCGATCGGGCCGCGCGCCTGGAATTGATCACTTATCGCACCGAGCTCGATCAGGCAAAGGCCGTGGCCGCCGAAGTGGGCGGCGACGCACTGGGCGCGCCCGGAGCCGATGAAGTCACCGGCGACGTGCCGGCCGCGCAGCACCTTTTGAGTTGGAACTGGCGCCTGCCCGACGATACGCCCCCTGACAAGCGTTTGGCGCTGATCAATCAGCAGCGCGGCGAAATCTTGCTCAACCGCTGGCCCGAGCTGCCGCAGCAGTTGCTGGGCGGAAAAACGCCCAGCCAGGCGGCCACCGATCCGAGCCAGCAAGTGAAACTGCTGGCCGCGATCTTGCTGCTCGAGCTGGCGCCCGATCAGGTCACTTCCGATTTCGATTTCAACCAGTTGCGCCGCAAGCTCGGATTGCCGACGCAGGAAGCGATCAACCCCCGCCACGTTTCCACCGCCGAATTGCCGCTGGCCCGCTTGGGACGCGTTGACGTCAAGTCGCTGTCGGACGACGAGTTGATCGACCTGTACCGCCGAGCCGACCACTATCGGCATATCGCGCGCTGGTCAAGCTGGCGCACGAGGTGCTGGCCCGGCCGAGTCTCGACAAGCAGATTGAAAAAGCCGAGGTGTACGGCATCCTGGCCCAGGTCGAGCCCGACACGCAGCGAGCGATCGGCTATCTGAATCAAGCCCGAGACGCGGCCGAAGCCGCCAAGTCGTCGACCGCCCCCTGGGATCTGGCCGAGCTGGCGCTGCGCATCGCGCGCGGCGACGTGGCCGAAGCCGACTCGTTGCTACACCACGTGCGCGATCAGCACATTCGCGAGCCCGGAGTGGCGCAGGCGCTGTTCCAGATTCTCACCGAGGCCGGCATCATCGGGCCCGACGGTCGGCCGACCGCCGCGGCCCAAGCCGAGGCGCCAGGCATCGTCGTGCCTGGCTCGACCGCGGCCGAGCCCGGTAAAATCTGGACTCCCGGCGGCGATCAACCCAGCGGCAAAAAATCGGCCCTCTGGACTCCCGGTATGGATTAGCGTTTGCAGCGCATTTGGGGTGCCACTGCTGGCTCGTCCAGCAGTGGTCGCTCGTTGAGTTTCAAGACACTGCTGGACAAGCCAGCAGTGGCACCCGGTGACGACCGATCCCATCGAATTCGACGTTTCGCACATGGCCCGCGCGATCGAGTTGGCGGCGCGCGGCGAAGGTTTGGTCGAGCCCAATCCGATGGTCGGCTGCACGATCGTGCGAGAGGGCGAAACGGTTGGCGAGGGTTTTCACCAGCAATTCGGCGGGCCGCATGCCGAGATCGAAGCCTTGGAGGCGGCCGGCCCACGCGCCGCCGGGGCCACAGCCTACGTCACGCTCGAACCGTGCTGCCATCAAGGCAAGACGCCCCCTTGCAGCAAGGCCCTGATCGCCGCCGGCATTCGTCGAGTTGTTGTCGCCCAACGCGATCCGTTTCCGAAAGTCGACGGCGGGGGGATCGCCGAGCTGCAAAGGGCCGGCATTGAAGTCGAAGTCGGGCTGCTCGAATCGCTGGCCCGCGAGTTGAACGCGCCATATCTGAAACTGGTCACGACCGGACGCCCCTGGATCATCGCCAAGTGGGCCATGACGCTCGACGGCAAGCTGGCCACGCGCACTGGCGACAGCCGCTGGATTTCGTGCGAAGCGTCGCGCGCCATCGTGCACCGGCTGCGCGGCCGCGTGGACGCGATCATGATCGGCCGCAAAACCGCCGAAGTCGACGACCCGTTGCTGACGGCCCGGCCGCCGGGGCCGCGCACGGCCTCGCGAATCGTGCTCGATTCATCCGCGTCGCTCGCCTCGTCGAGCCAGTTGGTGCGCACGGCGAGCGACAAGAAGATGCCGAACGTGACGGTCGCAGTCTCCGAATCCGCCCGCGCCAAGGAGATGGTTCGACTGACGTCGGCCGGCTGCGTCGTCATGATGTGCTCCGGCGAGACGCACGCCGAGCGACTGGCTTCTCTGCTTGACCAGCTGGGACGCCTGCAAGTGACCAACGTTCTGGTCGAAGGGGGCGCTCAGGTCTTGGGCAGCCTGTTTGACGCGGGCGAGATCGACGAAGTGCACGTTTTCATCGCGCCAAAAATAGTCGGCGGCACCAAAGCGCCCAGTCCGATCGGCGGCACCGGCCTCGACCTGCTGGCCGGCGCCCTGCCCCTGACCTCGCAACAAATTGAACGCTCTGGCAGCGACGTTTACATCCACGGGCGGATCGCCCGCGAGGCTTCATGAACGCACGATGGCAAGTGAAAGGGATCCACTGCTCAATCTTCTGAAAAAGGTTCCTGGAACCTTTTTCAGAAGATCACCGGAAAATGATTGCTCGATAGCATAGAAGGGAACGCGTATGTTGAATCGATCTACGCTAATTGTGACGCTGATCCTGCTGGGGCTGCCCCGCTACTGCACGGCGGACGGGCCGAAGATCATCGTCCCGCCGATTGCCGGCCTCGACGTTCGAGTCGCAGACACCGTGCCCATCGCCGCCGCCGAATCGGCCATCGCGCATCGATTCGACGACGGGCGGATCGTCGTCTTGAGACACGACAAAGGCATCTGGTCCAGCGACGGCGGTCACACCTGGAAAGAAGGCCCGCGCGGGCCGGACGACAAAACCGCGATCAACCTGGGCAACGGCGAAGTGCTCAGCATCTATCGCACCAGCGTCAAAGGCAACGACGGAAAGTTCTCGCTGACCCAACGGCGTTCGCTGGACAACTGGAAAACCGTTCAGCAAGAAACGGCGCTCCTCGATACGCCCCAAGCCACCGCGACCGGCGGCGACGATGGAGACTCGCACGACGGATTGCTTATGCATCATGGCGCAATCCGCCTGGCGAACGGCGATCTGATGGCCACGATGTACGGCAACTTCAAGGGAGACAACATCCCGGCCGACGGTTATCCGGCCGAGCTGCACATGCTCAAAGTCCGCACCGTGGTCGTGTTTTCGTCCGACAAGGGCCGCACCTGGCGGCATCCGATCACCGTCGCCTACGACCGCCAACTGGCGCGCGGCGCCGACCCCGATTCGGGCGTGCAGTCCACGGCGGTCGTGCCGGCGGTCACGCAAGAAGGCTTCAACGAAGCCGATCTGACGCGCGCGGCCAACGGAGACATCCTGTGCGCCATGCGGAGCGGCGGGCGAATCGGAATTCGCAAGGTGCCGATCTTCCCTACGCCGCTGTACGTCACGCGCTCCAAGGATGAAGGCAAAACCTGGACGCCGCCGCTGCCGATCGCCGATCGAGGCGTGTGCCCTTACCTGGTCACGCTGAAAAACGGCGTCATCGTCTGCTCGTACGCCCGGCCGGGAAGCTGGCTGATCTTTTCGCTCGACGACGGCGAGACGTGGACCGGCGCCTTCCAGTTCGCGGCCAGCGACTCCTACTGCAAAGTTCTGGAAGCCGCGCCCAACACGATCCTCGTCATCTATTACCGCGGCGAGTCCAATGGCCCGAAATACGCCGGCACGTTTCTGACGGTCAATCGCAAGTAGGAACGCAGGCGAGGACGCTGTGTCCTACCGCACCAGCGTCCTCGCTTCGCGGCGCGAGACGGCGGCGCCGGCTTGGACGTTCTTGGGCTCTTCAACGCGGTACAGGTGAGTGTCGCTGCGCAGGTAGATGGCGCCGCCGACAAACGCCGGCGAGGCCAGGGAGCGGCCGTCAAGATGGTTCGTGGCCAGCAATTGATACTGGTCGCCGGTCGCCAGAATGTACATCGTGCCGGCCTCGTTCAAGATAAAAATCTTGTCGTCGGCCAGGGTTGGCGAGGCGGAAAAACTTCCGCTCAGGCGCTGGCGATAGATCTCCTTGCCGTCGCGCGCGTCGACGCACGTCAGCACGCCCAGGTCGCTGATCAGGATCAGCCGGTCTCCAACCAATAGCGGCGAAGGATTGTGCGGCACGCTGCGCCGCAGGGTGAACTCGACCTTGCTGTCGGTCACGTCGCCGCGGCCGTCGGGCCGAACGGCCAGCAGGGCAGGGGTCCAATAGCCGGTGCAAAAATAGACCAGGCCGTTGCCGGCCACGGGGCGCGGAACGACCGAATGACCGCTGTGCCGGCAGCGCCACAATTCTTTTCCGTCGGCCGGCGAGTAAGCGATCAGCGCTTCGCCGCCGCTGGTGATCAATTGCTCGACCCCGTTGACCTTGATCACGATCGGCGTGCAATAGGCTTGCAGCCCCGGGTGATCGGCCTTCCAGCGAACCTCGCCGGTGCGCTTATCGAGTGCCGTGGTGTACTGCTCGTCGGGTCCGTCGCAACTGACGATCAACAGGTCCTTCCAAATTACCGGTGAGCCGCCTGGGCCGTGGCGGTGGTCGTAGGGCAACTGCCGGGCCCAGATGATTTTTCCTTCGTTGGTGAGACAGGCAGTGCCGTGGGCTCCGAAATGAACGAACACGCGGCGACCGTCGATGACGGGCGTGGGCGAGGCGTGACTGTTTTTGGCGGCGATGCGTCCCAGGTCGTCTTGATGGAACACTTCGACGTCGCACACGGCCTGACCCGTCTCGCGATCGACGCAAACGGCGCGCAACGACTGCTCGCCGACGGCCGAGGTCATCCAGATGCGCTCGCCGCTGATCACCGGCGACGACCAACCCAGGCCGGGGATCTCGACTTTCCAGCGGACGTTTTCGGTTTCGCTCCAGTGGGTCGCCAGGCCCGTGGCCGCTGCGTGTCCCTGTCCGTCGGGCCCGCGAAATTGCGGCCAGTCTTCGCCGATCGCCAGGCGTGCCGCTAACAACATCACGACCATCGCGACTGAAGTCAAAGTTTTCATGAGATTCACTGATCCGCCTCGGCGAGGACGCCTGTAGCCGGGGTCTGTGACCCCGGCACTGCCCAAAAAAATGGCCGGCCTCACAGAGGCCGGCTACAGTTGGTTGGTTATCGAACGATCGTCAAGTTCGGCCGCGTTTGGCGCGCCGCTTCGAGCACGCTGGCTTCGACCTTCGTGCCGCGAACGTTGAGTTGCTCCAATTTCGGCCAGCGCTCGGCCACGGCCAGCACCGCGTCGGTGACGCGCGTCTGCGACACGTTGAGCGCCGTCAATTGCTTGAGCCCAGCCAGGGCCATGATGCCCGAATCGTCGACCGCCGTACTGGCCAGATTGATTTGCGACAAGTTGACCAGCCGCGCCAACGATGCCATGCCGTCGCTCGTCACGCTCGTCCCTTCGAGCGACACCATCTGCAAGCTCGGGTAATTCGCCAGTTGCTTCAAGCCTTCGTCGCTGATGGGCAGATTCGACAGATCGAGCACTTCGAGCGTGCGAAGTTTGACCAGCTTGACCAGTCCGGCGTCGGTGACTTGCGTGTCGGCCAGGTACAACCCGTGCAGATTGGGCATAGTCAACATATAAGCCAGCGAGGCGTCGCCGACTTGCGTGAAGTCGAGCCACAGTGCTTCGAGCGCGGGCATTTTTCGCAGGTGCGAGACGCCTTGATTGGTGATTTCGTTGTACGAGAGCTTGAGCGCCTTCAAATTGCGAAGCCGCGCCAGGTGCGCGAGCCCCTTGTCGGTGACTTTGGCGTCGAACAGGTAGAGCTCTTCGAGCCGGCCGAAGCCGCCGACGATGGCCAGCCCTGCGTCGCCCGTCTGCGTCCAACCGAGATTGAGGATTTTCAGATTCGCCAGCCCCGCCAAATGGCGCAGGCCGGCGGCCGAGGTTTTGGTGTCGTGCAGGCCCAGGGCCTCGAGCTCCACCAGCCCGCGCAGGTTGGCCAGCCCTGCATCGGTGACTCGGGTTTGCTGAAGCTTGAGCGCCGTCAGATGCTGCAACTTGCCGACGTGCAGCAGTCCGGCGTCGGTGACGTTGGTGCGCGACAGATCGAGCCAGCGCAAGCGGCCCACCGCCGCGAGCTTTTCTAATCCTTCGTCGCCGCCGTTCCAGGTCACGGCCAGAAAAGCAGCCCCGCGCTCGTCGCGTTCTGTTTCGACGACTGCGCCCAGGCTCTCGAGTTGTCGTGCCGCCGGATCCTCTCGGTCCGTTCCTTGCAGCCAGCGCAGCGGCACGATCTCCTTGGTCGCGCCGGGCGTCTTGCCCAATTGCGGGGCGGGCCCAGCGGCCGCGGCCATGGCGCACCAGCAGCACGTCCAGACGATCGACAACGATGCGATGCGGATCATGGTCGCTCTTGGGCCATGTATTGAGAAATCGTTCGCGGCGGCTTGCGCGGGCCACGTGAAAACCAGCTAGTTCGCTTGATCCCGGACTTTGCAGCGCCGGTTGCAACTTCGGGCCGGGTCGTTGCGGCGTCGCCGGTTTGCGCGGCGCGGGCGCGCGAACATGCTCTTGGTGCGGCTCCAAAAACCGGACGGCTGCGACGCGGGCGGCGTTGAAGTCGGCGGCGGCGTCTGGGCGCGCCAGCGCGGCGGCCAGCCAGATCGCCACAACCGTCAAAGCAACGAGCGCACATCGATTGGTATTCACGACCATGCACGCGAACAAGTGTCCACGCCGGCGGGACTTGGAATGCGTCGAGCAAACGAATTTCAACACAAGCAATCGATCGTTGGGTAGCACCGACGACTTGTTGTCGGTGTTGCGAAGCAACAAGAGGGGTTTGAGGGAGACTCTTGCGGCGCCATAGACCCTCTTGTCCATTCGTGACCCAGACAACCAGTTGTCCGGGCCACCCAAATCGTCGATTTGCGGCGGGAGTGTCGCAAAAACCCCACCTGCGGTCCAGATCGGATTGCCGTGCCGCTAGCATGGGGCATGTAGGCGCTCGCGATCACGACTGATCGCGGCGGCATCCGCCGATTTCGCCATTCGCCGAGATTTTCCAACTAGCCAGTTCGTGGGCGTGGCTCCTACAATTCGGGATTCGCCGACAATACGCTTGGAACCTGTCCGAAAACCGCTGGGGACTGTCCCAATTTTGCGCCGTATTCGGAGCAAAATGGGACTGTCCCCCTCGCCCCGGCGGTTGTCGGATAGGTTCTCAATCGCACCCCAGAAGCAAACTGTCCGAGCCTATGGCTGCTTCCGATATCGTCATCAAAGGCGCCCGCGAGCACAACCTGCGCGGACGTCGATCTCGTCGCTGCCGCGCAACCAGCTGATCTGCCTCACCGGCGTCAGCGGCTCGGGCAAAAGCTCGCTGGCGTTCGACACGCTGTATGCCGAAGGGCAGCGGCGCTACGTCGAAAGCCTGTCCAGCTTCGCCCGGCAGTTCCTGGGGCAGATGCCCAAGCCCGACGTCGACTACATCAGCGGGCTGAGCCCGTCGATCTCGATCTCGCAGAAATCGTCGGGCCAGAATCCGCGCTCGACCGTCGGCACGATCACCGAGATCTACGACTATCTGCGCGTGCTCTACGCCCGCGTCGGGCCAGGGACATTGCCCGCAAGTGCGGCCGGCCGATCACGGCCCAAACGCGCGAGCAGATCATCGAGCGGATCCTGGCAGCTGCCCGCCGGGACGCAGTTTCGTCGTGCTGGCGCCGCTCATCCGCGGCCAGAAGGGCGAGTACCGCGACCTGTTCGAGGACCTGCTCAAGCAAGGTTTCGTCCGGGCCCGCGTCGATGGCCGGTCGTGCAGCTGACCGACGATCTGCAGCTCGACCGCCAGATGCGGCACAACATCGAAGTCGTGATCGACCGGCTGGTGGCCGGCCAAGCGCGAGCCCGGCTGGCCGAAGCGGTCGAGCTGGCGCTGAAGATGGGGCAGGGGAACCTGATCGTCGCGGTGGACGATCGCAAGGCCGAAGCCGAAGACGAGCCGCAAGCCGCGCCGAGTCCGCGATCGCGCAGAACGCAAGCGGGGCGAAACGCCCGACGCGCCGCAGCGAAGAAGCGCCGCCAGCGCCGCCGAACAAATCGCAGCGACATCCAGCTTTCGGCCCACTACGCCTGCACGCATTGCGGCCTCAGCTTCGAGCCGCCCAGCCCGCAACTGTTCAGCTTCAACAGCCCGCAGGGCATGTGCCCGCAGTGCGACGGCCTGGGCGAGATCTACAGCTTCGATCCCGAGCGGCTGGTGCCCGACCCCGAGCTGTCGTTCGAGCAAGGCTGCATCGAGCTGGTCGGCCCGTGGCGCGACATGGGCCGCTGGCGGCGGCACATCTATCAGGGCGTGGCCGACACGATCGAGCGGCAGCCACGAGCTTGCGCCAAGGGCACGATGCTCGAAACGCCGTGGGACGAGCTCGATCCGCGAGCTGCAAGCACGCTCTGGCTGTGGGGCACCGGCGACGAGCACATCACCTTCACCTGGCGCAGCGGCGCCGCGGGCAACAAATACGGCGGCACAGTTCGAGGGCATCATTCCCGAGCTGCTTCGACAAGTACCGCAACACGCAAGAGCAAGATGCAGCGGCGGCAGCTCGAAAAGTACATGCAGCGTCATGCGCTGCGCCGACTGCGACGGGCGCGCGGCTCAATCCGCAGGCCCGCGCGGTGACGATCACCACGCGCGCATCCGAAGTTCGCCGACCAGCCCGAGCCGATCGCTGCCCGAAGTGTGCGCATCTGCCGGTCAGCGACGCCGTCGAGTTCTTCAGCGAGCTCGAGCTCGACGCCACGCGGCCAGACGATCGCCGCCGAAGTGCTCAAGGAAATTCGCGGCCGGCTCGGTTTCTTGAGCAACGTCGGGCTCGAATATCTCACGCTCGACCGCACCGCGCCGACGCTCTCCGGCGGCGAATCGCAGCGCATCCGCCTGGCCGGCCAGATCGGCTGCGGCCTGGTCGGCGTGCTCTACATTCTCGACGAGCCGTCGATCGGCCTGCATCCGCGCGACAACGACCGGCTGCTCGACACGCTCGACGCAGCTGCGCGACCTGGGCAACACGGTCGTCGTCGTCGAGCACGACGAAGACACGATGCGGGCGGCCGACCACATCGTCGATTTCGGCCCCGGCCCCGGCGTGCGCGGCGGCGAAGTCGTGGCCGACGGGCGACGCCGACGAGATCGCCCGAGCGCCGCGCAGCGTCACCGGCCAGTACCTGTCCGGCAAGCGAACAGATCGAAGTGCCCGAGCAGACGCCGCCCGATCGGCGACAAGTGGCTGCGTGATCGTCGGCGCCACGGCACAACAATCTCAAGAACATCGACGTCGAGATTCCGCTGGGCGCGTTCGTCTGCGTCACCGGCGTGTCGCGGCTCGGGCAAAAGCTCGCTGGTCAACGACATCCTGGTCGAGGCGCTGCGGCGCGATCTCAACGGCGGCGAAGGCAAGCCCGGCGAGCACGACCGCATCGAAGGGCTCGAGCAGCTCGACAAGCTGATCGCCATCGATCAGTCGCCGATCGGCCGCACGCCGCGCTCGAACCCGGCCACGTACATCAAGCTGTTCGACGAGATCCGCGACCTGTACGCGCAGCTGCCCGAGTCGAAGGCGCCGCGGCTACAAGCCGGGCCGGTTCAGCTTCAACGTCGCCGGCGGCCGCTGCGAGGCGTGCGAAGGCAACGGCTCGAACCGGCTGGAAATGGATTTTCTGGCCGACGTCTGGGTCACCTGCCCGGTGTGCGAAGGGCACCGCTTCAACCGCGAGACGCTGCAGGTCCGCTTCAAGGGCAAGAGCATCGCCGACGTGCTGGAAATGGACGTGCAGGAGGCGCTCGAGCACTTCGAGAACATTCCCGACGATCCGGCACAAGCTGCAAACGCTGCACGACGTGGGCCTCGACTACCTCAAGCTCGGCCAGCCGTCGCCGACGCTCTCCGGCGGCGAGGCGCAGCGCATCAAGCTGGCCCGCGAGCTGGTGAAGAAGAGCACCGGCCGACGCTCTATCTGCTCGACGAGCCGACGACCGGGCTGCACTTCGCCGACATCCAGCTGCTGCTCAAGGTGCTGCACGACTTCGTCGACGCCGGCAACACGGTGCTGGTCGTCGAGCACAATCTGGACGTGGTCAAAGACGGCCGACTGGATCATCGACCTCGGGCCCGAAGGGGGCGCAGGCGGCGGGCGAGATCGTGGCCGTCGGCACGCCGGACAGAGATCGCGGCCAACGAGCGTTCGTACACCGGCCGGGCCTTGCGAGCCCACGCTCGACGGCGCGGCCGCGCGGCAAAACGGCAAGCCGGCCAAAACCGCCGCCAAGCGCACAGCCGCGCGGTGCCGCAGGCCACGATCATCAGAGTCCGCGGCGCGCGGCAGCACAATCTCAAGGGCATCGACGTCGAGATTCCCGCGCGACCAGATGACCGTCTGCTGCGGCCTGAGCGGCTCGGGCAAAAGCTCGCTGGCGATGGACACGATCTATGCCGAAGGCCAGCGGCGCTACGTCGAAAGCCTCAGCTCCTACGCCCGGCAGTTCGTCGGCCAGATGCAGAAGCCGAAGGTCGAGCACATCGAGGGCCTGTCGCCGGCCATCGCCATCGAGCAGAAGAACATGGGCCACACGCCGCGCTCGACCGTCGGCACCGTCACCGAGATTTACGACTATCTGCGCATCCTGTTGGCCCGGCTCGGCCAGCCGCATTGCCCGGACGTGCGACATGCCGATCGGCACGCAGACGGCCGACGAGATCATCGACAAGATGCATGGCCGAGCCGGCCGGCACGAAGCTCTACCTGATGGCGCCGCTGGAAGTCGCAGTCGGCGAGCAAGTACGAAACGCTGTGGGACGAGATTCGCGCGCGCCGGCTACGTCGCGGATGCGCGTCGACGGCGCAGACGTACTCGGTCGACGAGCCGCCGCACGATCGACCGCCGCCGCAAGCACCTGGTCGAAGTCGTCGATCGACCGCATCATCGTCCGGCCCGACGCCCGCACGCCGCATCGCCGACAGCGTCGAGAACGCGCTGGCGCTGGGCAAGGGCGTGCTGCACGTCGCCTATCCGCGACGACGACGTGCCCGAAGCCGCAGTGGCGGACCGAGATTCACAGCCAGCACTTCGCCTGCGACCGCTGCGGCCGCAGCTTCGAGCCGCTCACGCCGCACAATTTCTCGTTCAACAGCTCGCTCGGCTGGTGCCCGGCGTGCGAAGGGCTTGGGCACGCAGACCGGCGCGAATCCGGCGGCGCTGCTGCGCGATCCGAAGCTGACGCTGGCCGAAGGGGCGGTTGGCCTCTGGCCGGACGCTGAGCCAGCCGCTGTTCGCAGCGGATGCTCGCGGCGCTGTCGGCCGCACACGGGCGTGCCGCTCGACGTGCCGTTCGAGCAGCTCAGCGCGCGAGCAGCGGCGCACCGTGTTGCACGGCACCGGCGAGGAGTGGATCGACGTCCATGGCGACGGCAAGCGCAAGAAGACCGATCGGCCGCTGTTCCGCTTTCAATACAAGGGCCTCTATCCGGCGCTCGAAGAAGCGGCGCGGCTGTCGCCCGCCTTGCGCGGCAAGTGGGAGCATCTGGTCGGCGAAGTCGAGTGCTCGACCTGCGGCGGCAGCCGGCTGCGCGACGACGCGGCGGCGGTGCGGCTTGCGCGACCGCACGATCGACGAATTCTGCCGCCTGCCGCTGGGCGAGCTGCTCGCAGCGAGTTCAAAGCCTGGAAGCTCGACCGCGCGCGAGCGAAAGATCGCCGGCGAGCTGGTCCGCGAGATCCGCAACCGCCTGCAGTTCCTGGTCGACGTCGGCCTGGAGTATCTCACGCTCGGCCGCGCCGCGCCCGACGCTCTCCGGCGGCGAGGCGCAGCGCATTCGCCTGGCCAGCCAGGTCGGCAGCGGCCTGTGCGGCGTGCTGTACGTGCTCGACGAGCCGACGATCGGCCTGCACCCGCGCGACAACCGCCGGCTGCTCGGCGCGCTCGAAAAACTCCGCGACCTGGGCAACACGCTGCTGGTGGTCGAGCACGACCGCGAAGTCGATCGCCGGCGCCGATCAACTGCTCGACTTCGGCCCGGGCGCCGGCGACGGCGGCGGCCAGATCGTCGCCCGCGGCACGCCGGCGCAAGTCGCCAAGCAACGAGGATTCGGTCACCGGGCCGTATCTGTCGGGCAAGAAGGCGATCCCCGTGCCGACGCAATCGGCGGATGCCGAGCGGTCGAGTGGCCGCAGGCAGACGCGGCAAGCGGAAGGCGAAGCGCCGCGAAGAAACCGCCGCAGCCGCGGTCGCCAACGTCACCCGGCCGCATGCCGCCGACTCCCGACTCGCCGGCGGCTGGCTGGAAATCGTCGGCGCGCGGCACAACAACCTGCGGAACATCGACGTCCGCATTCCGCTGGGCACGCTTCACCGTCGTCACCGGCGTCAGCGGCAGCGGCAAGAGCTCGCTGGTCGAGGACGTGCTCTACAACTCGCTGGCCCGCACGCTGCACCGCGCCAGCACCATGCCCGGCGCGCACGACGCGATCCGCGGCGTCGAGCAGATCAACAAGGTGATCCGCGTCGATCAGCAGCCGCTCGGCAACACGCCGACCTCGAACCCGGCGACGTACACCGGCGTGTTCGACCTGATCCGCACGCTGTTCGCGCAGCTGCCCGAGGCGAAGCTGCGCGGCTACACGCCGCGGCGGTTCAGCTTCAACGTGCCGGGCGGCCGCTGCGAGGCGTGCGAGGGCAACGGCCAGATGTGCATCGAGATGCACTTCCTGCCCGACGTGTGGGTCGAGTGCGACACCTGCCGCGGCCGGCGCTACAACCCCGAAACGCTGGCCGTCCGCTACCACGGCCAGTCGATCGCCGACGTGCTCGACATGTCGTGCGGCGAGGCGGTCGAGCTGTTCGAGAACATTCCCAAGATCCGCCGCATCCTGCAAACGCTGTGCGACGTGGGGCTCGACTACCTGACGCTCGGCCAGGCCGCGCCGACGCTCTCCGGCGGCGAGGCGCAGCGCGTCAAGCTGGCCGCCGAGCTGGCGCGGCCCGACACCGGCCGGACGCTCTACCTGCTCGACGAGCCGACGACCGGCCTTGCACTTCGACGACCTCGCCAAGCTGCTCGACGTGCTCAATCGCCTGGTCGACCTGGGCAACACGGTCGTCGTGATCGAGCACAATCTGGACGTGATCAAGACGGCCGACTGGGTCATCGACCTGGGCCCCGAGGCCGGCGACGGCGGCGGCTACGTCGTCGCCGGCGGCACGCCGGAGGACGATCGTCGCGCACGCCGTAAGCCGGCCGCGAAGCCAGAATGCGCGCAAAGACGTCGCAGCCGAGCACTCGCTCGCACACCGGCGAGGTGCTCGCGCCGAGTGCCTTGGCCGCCGGCCCGCACGTGAAGCGCAAAGTCTACGACTTCGCCGCCGAAGCAGAGAAGCAGCGAGGGGACGTCGACATCGCCGAGGTCGGCCGCGACGCCCGCATGCCGTGGGAGGCCGACGGCCGCCGCTGGCACACGCAGCGATCGCGTCGGCCGCAACGGGCAGCCCTGCCGCTGGGACGGCCGGATCCTGGAGCAGGTCGATCGATCGGATCCAGGCGACTCGGCGAGTTCGGCGACACGAACTGGAACGACCGCACGATCGTCGAGATCGCCTCGCCGACGAAAAGCCGACGGCTGGTTCTTGCACGCCATCACCGGCGAGGAGTGGCTGCTGAAGCTGAAATTCCGCGTGGCGAAGAACACGTTCAAGCGCGAGACGCTGGTCGCCGAGCTCGAAGCTGAAGCCGCTCAACGACATGCCCGACCTGCCGGTCTACGGCCGCGAGCCGCGCGTGAAGTGCAAGAATCTGCGCGGCCCGTGGCAGGAAGTGCAGTTGCAAGTGCACTCGCTGGAGGAAATCGACAAGCCGGCGTTCTGGAAATTCGTCGACGCGGCGGTCGCCGGCTTCAACAAGTTCGCCGAGCGCGTGCGGCAGAACCCCGAGGACGTCATGCCCTGGAAGGTGCTGGGCCAGAAGTGGCATTTCGCCCGCAAGGGCTTTCCGCCCGGCAAGCCGCCGCAGTGGGACGCCGAGGTGCTCGAAGAGCTCTGCGAGCTGCTGGTCGAGACGGCGCCCGAGGGTCAGTTCCTGTGGAACAACCAGCAAGTGGTGCACGTGTTCGTGCCTCAGCAGCGCGAGCCGTGGGCCACGCATCTACACCAAGCGGCTCGCCGGCGTCGACCTGGTGCTCACCGGACCCAAAGGGCGCTTCGCGCTGGGCCGCGTCACCGAGCTGGGCGCCGACCGCGAGTTTCAAACCGGGCCGCAACACGACGTGCTACGCCTGCGTTTTCATACCACCGACGACTTGGAGAAAGGCGACCTGCGCCAATTCCTGACCGAACACCTGGCCAGCCTGCCCGCTGGCGGCAAGAAAGTAGCCGGCGCGACAGCATGAAATGCGATGCAAACGAATCGAGTTGGGTGGCCCAGACAACTTGTTGTCTGGGTCACCCAGCATAAGCTCGCGCGAGCAAACTTTCTTCGTCCCCTAAACCCCAAACCCTAACACCTAACCCCTCTCCGCCATGTCCGAACCGCTGCTGCCAACTCGATTCCTGTTTCGCTTTGCGACTGCTTGCCTTTACCAGACGGCGTTGGGCGCGAAGGCGCCGGAAGAACTGCTGAGCGAGTGCCGGCTGCCGTCGCTGGGCGAACTCGAGGGCCAGCAGTCGTTTGCCGACGTGCGGGCCGGTTGGAGCGAGGCCGGCCTGGCCTTCAGCGTGCGCGTCGAGGGCAAGCGGCATCCCAGCTGGTGCCGCGAGACGAAGCTCGAGGACAGCGACGGATTGCAGTTGTGGATCGACACTCGCGACACGCACAACATTCACCGCGCCAGCCGGTTCTGTCACCGCTTCATCTTTCTGCCCTCCGGCGGCGGGCGGAATCTGGAAGAGCCGGTGGCCGATCAACTGCTGGTCGATCGGGCACGCGAAAACGCCAATCCGATTCGCCCCGGTCAGCTGCGCGTCACCAGCGAAAAACGCGTCGGCGGCTACGTGCTCTCGGTGTTCATCCCCACCGCGGCCCTGACCGGCTTCAATCCGGCCGATCATCCCAAGCTGGGCTTCACCTATTTCATCTTCGACCGCGAGCTGGGCCAGCAGTATTTCAGCCTCGGCTTTGAGTTCCCCTTCGCCTCCGATCCCAGCCTGTGGGGAACGCTGGAACTGGTGCGCTAGGAGAAAACGGGAGACGCGAGTCCGCGACGACTTGCATAAGTGGTTAGCCGTGCTTTAATGATGCCCTGCGGCTAGGCCATCCTCGGACCGCTAACCAGAGGCAATCCCCGTGGGGGATGATTTCGAAGAAAAACTTCGCGTGGTAATCGTCGATGACGACGCGGAGGTCGCCACGAGTTTAGGCATCCTGCTGGAAGCGCAGGGTTATGCCGTCAAGATTGTCGTCGACGGCACCGAGGCACTGGACCAGGTGAGGAACTTCGTCCCCCACGTCATCCTGCTCGACATCGTCATGCCGCAAATCTCCGGCTACCAGCTGGCGAAGGATATCCGCGGCGAACCAGGATTCGCCAACGTGCCAATCATCGCCATCTCAGGCTACGGCGATGCGGACCATCAAGAGCGATCGCTCGAAGCCGGCATTGACCACCACCTGCTCAAGCCCGTGAAATTCGCCGTCTTGAGCCAACTCTTGCACGACGAAATCAGCCGGGTTGCAAATTCCCGCTGAATCTTCGCGGCATGCGATTTTCGAACTCGGTCGCTAGTGAATCTCTTTGGAGCCAACCATCGGCTTGAAGGTCAGCATCAGGCCGGTACCGAAGAGCACGGCTCCGGCAACGGCCGGCGCCAGATGCAGCGCGTCGGTGTATCCGATGACCGGGTGGATGCCGATCGCCGTGGCGAATCCGGCGGTGCCGGCCAGGCACAGCACTTGCCACAGACTGCGCGACGGCGTGCCGCACCACACGCAGAACAGCATGGCCACACCGCACGTGCACACACCGCCGCCAAAGCCGGCCCGGTCGTGCGCGATCAGCGGAACCAGTCGCGGATTTATATCGTTGATCTCACCGGCGGTCATGCCCATGTAATCCAGATCCTGCGGCACGAACACCGTGGTCATACCGACCGTCATGATCGTCAGTCCGCCGGCGATCATGCCCACGGTGGCGGCCAACAGGCACGCCCGACCGAAGCCAAACGACGACCGCCATGCAACGGCGGCGCCCGGCGCGAGCAGGCAGCGGACGTCGACCGGGCGCGGCAAAGTCGCCAGTGAACGCACCATGCCGACGATGAAACAAGGGAAGAGGGCAAGCGTGGCCACGCCGTGCCACGTGTCCAAATAGCCGTAGCCCAGATAGGCCAGAAAACTGCTGAACCCCAGCGTACCGCTGATCAGAAACACCCACCACGCCCACGCTTGGCGCTGACCGAGCGGGAACTCGGCCATCCACATGTACAGCGAGCCGATCGCGATCAAGGCACCGCCGAACGAAACCCGATCGTGAAACATGAAATGGACGATGCGACATTCGTTGATCGCACAAAGCTGCTCGGGCAGCATGCCGAGGAACTCGATGTCGTGCGGCAGAAAATGGCCGGTCGCCGACAGAAACAGGGCAAACGCGCCCGAGAGGACCAGGCTCAAACCCGTAAACAGCAGCAGCGGCCGCCCGTCGCCGACGAGCGTTTCGAGCAAGCCGCGATCATGCCGCGAGGCGGTAGTCATCAAAATGTCTCACGGCATTTCATCGTCGCCGTCGAGCGTCACCACGGCCAGAAGTTGGCCGACGGCCAGCGGATCGTCTTCGCCGACGAAGATCTCGCTCAGCGTGCCGCTGGCCGGCGCCGGTAAATCGACCGTGACGCTGCCTGCCACCACTTCCAACAGGCGGTCCCCCTCGGCCACTTCCGCGCCGGCTTCAGCCAGCCACACGCTGGCCAACACCGGAATGTCGGCCATGCCAAGATCGGGCAACACAAGTTCGTAACGTTGGACGGACAATGGCGCACGCCTCGCGCGATCCGCGCTACATAGAAAAAGAATCCTTAACCACCAAGACACCAAGAGCACCAAGAGCACCAAGAAGAAGAGAAATACAATTGCTTTGCTTTTTCATCCTTCATCCTTCCGCCTTCATCCTTTCACCCGTCTCGGCCATTTCGCGGGCGTGATAACTCGAGCGAACGAACGGGCCGCTGGCGACTTGGGTGAAACCGAGCCGGCGGGCGGCGCGGCCCAACGCGTCGAACTCTGCCGGCGGAAGATAGCGGACCACGCTCAGGTGCTCAGGCGTGGGGCGAAGATATTGACCGAGCGTCAAAAAGTCGCAGCCTACGTCGCGCAACTCGGCCAAGGTGTCGAACAGCTCCTCGTGCGTTTCGCCCAAGCCCAGCATCAGCCCGCTCTTGGTCTTGATCGCCGGGTTGAGTCGTTTTACGCGGCGGAGCAATTCGAGCGTCCAGCGATACTCGCTCTTGCGGCCGCGCACCTGGCGATACAAGCGGGGCACGGTTTCGGTATTGTGGTTAAACACGTCAGGCGCGGCCTCGACAACGCGCTCGACCGCGCCCGGCTTGCCGAGGAAGTCAGGCGTCAGCACTTCCACGGCCGCGCCGGTCTTTTCGCGCACGGCCAGTACCGAGCGATAAAAATGCTCGGCCCCGCCGTCGGCCAGATCGTCGCGCGTTACCGACGTGATCACAACGTGCGCCAATCCCAGCCGCGAGGCCGCCTCGGCCACCCGGGCTGGCTCGTCGAGTTCCAGCGCCGTCGTCTTGCCCTTGGGCACTGAGCAGAAACCGCACGGCCGCGTGCAGACGTTGCCCATGATCATGAAGGTGGCCGTCCGCTGGCTCCAGCACTCCATGCGGTTCGGGCACTTAGCGCTTTCGCACACCGTCTCCAAACCCAACTCTTCGATCAGTCGAGCCGTGAAATGATTGCCATCGCCAACCGGCAGGCTCTTCTTCAACCACCGCGGCAGCCGCAACCCCCCCTCTCCCTCCGGGAGAGGGCCGGGGTGAGGGAGCGCGCTCTTAGATCTCCCAGCGCCCGCGTGCGCACCACCCGGCAATTCGGACCCGACAAGCGAAATGATCGGCAAACTAGCGCTCATGCGGTACCGCTTCACGCCGTGTTTTGGAAAGCTGGGCCGCCAGCGGATGGCCCGTGTATAAATGGTATCGCGGGCAGCCCAGCGCCTCGGCCAGGTGCCGCACCATTGTAGCACGCACCGCGGCCATTTTCACCGGCTGCCGTCGCTCGGCCGCCAGCGAGCTGGCCGGCGTATGGCCGGCCGGATCGGATTCGATCGCGCGGAAATTGCCCATCGCCGGGTCGACGTTGATGTAGGCGCCGAAATATGTCGTCCAATTTTTCACCGCGACGCCGAAGGAGACCAACTGCCCGGTGCGTCCCCAAATGCCGTGTGAGCCAGGGCGCGTCTGGCCGGCAATGTTCAGCTCGGCCAGCGTGGCCAAAATTCCGCTTTGCAGCCGCGCCAGATATTGGCCCACCGTGAAGCGATGCCAGGTGAGCGGCACGATCGGATAGACGGCCAGTTGGCCCGGCGCGTGCAGCAGGCAGCCGCCGCCCCGATTGACCCAGCGGACGCTCAACTGCCGGCTGATCAACTCGCGCGGCGACAGGCGCACGTGTGCCCGCGAGCCAAGCCGCCCGACCGTAATCAACGGCGGATGCTCGCACAGCAGCAGTGCAATCTGGCCGTCGGCTCGGCCGCCGGATTCGAAGACCAATCGCTGCTGCAAGGCCAGCGCCGCCTCGAACTCGATCTGCCCCAGCAGAAACGTTTCGACGGCCGGGTCGGCCACGCGGTCGAAGTCGGCGGGCCGCTCAGGCATGCGGCACCACGCGTCGAGTGGCTCGAACGAATTGGCAGGCTTGAGTCGGCATCGGCGAAAGGTTAAAAGGACGGGTGAAGGCGTTGCTGTTTGAATTCTCCGTCGCGCGCCACTGTACCAGTTGGATTGCCGCCGGCAAAGGTCGGTCTCGGGCCACTGCGGGCCGATATCGCTGACGGCAAAACACGCCATCGAAAGCGAGTTTCCCACGGCCAAGCCCAAATCCAAACCGACCGGCAAACCAACTGCCAAGACTGCGGCCAAACCGCCGAAAAAAAAGGCGGCCGATCGCGAGCACGACAACGAGCGGCTGATCGCGCAGAACCGCAAGTCGCGGTTTGAATATGAAGTGCTCGACACGCTCGAATGCGGCATCGTGCTGGTCGGCAGCGAAGTGAAAAGCCTGCGCAAAGGCACGCTCACGCTCGACGACGCCTACGCCCGCATCAAGGAAGGCGAAGTCTGGCTCTTGGGCTGCGACATCGCCGAGTACGTGCAAGCCAACCAGTTCAATCACAATCCCAAACGGCCCCGCAAGCTGCTGATGCACCGCCGCGAAGTCAAGAAATTCGCCAGCCGCGCCTTCGAGCAGGGTCTGACGCTGGTGCCCTTGAAAATGTATTTCAAGGAAGGCCGCGCCAAAGTACTGCTGGGCATCTGCAAGGGCCGCAAACTCTACGACAAACGCGAAGTGCTAAAAAAGAAAACCATGCAGCGCGACATGAGCCGCGCCCTACGACGAGGATAAGAAGACAAAAGAAGAATTAGCCACAGGGGCACAGAGGACGCAGAGAAGGATGAAGGCAGCAAGGATGAAGGATGACAGTAGTTCCAACTTTCGCTTATGGGCTTAGATCGACGCAAGGTATTGAGCCGTCATGTAGTAAGGCGGCGACGGTTTGGGCGATCCAATCGAGCATTCGTTTGTAACGGAGTCGTTCGAGTCGCAAAGTCATCGTGGGACCGCTGCCTTCGGCCAAGCGCGTGGCGTGAATCCAGACCCAGAGGTTTCGCAGGATCAGGGCGACGGCGACAAACACCAGACGCAGACGTGGGCACCGCGTGCAGGTGTGGATGCGCGCTTGACGCATTTGACGGTAACTCGATTCGATGCCGAACCGCTTGCGATACCGCTGGCGAATGTCTTTGGGAGAGCCCTTCACACGCCAGGCAGCGAACAACAGCTTTTGTTGGACATGTTTGTGGTCTTTGCGATTGCGATGCGTACGATACGTGACGCATACGGAGACGGTCACTTGTTGCTTCTTGTTCTTCAGCGTGTGTTGATACCAGCCCGCCTTCTGACGCTTGATCCAATGCAGGCCGGTGGCGGCGCGGCGCTTCTTGGAGCGGCGCCCGCGAAACATGGCGGGCATCAAGAACGGCAGTTTTTCGCTCTGCAACCAGGTGATCACCGGCACGTTGAAGAACGCGCGGTCCAGCAGCACATACTTGATTTTCAGGCCGATTTTGCGAATTTGCGCCAGCAGACGCCGCAGCGCGACCACCAGCGTTTCGTGCCGCCGCACCCACGTCAGTGCCACGGTGTAGCGCTGCCCGTGCTGCACGATGCAGGCTGTGCCGTAGGCGTGAAACTTCGTCGTGCCCTGGCGCGGCTTGCCGTAATACAGTTCGTTCCGACTTTTGTCGGGCTCGCCATAGTAGGGCACCAAATGCCAATCGATCGCCACACGCCAGGAATGGCGCAACAACCGTCGCGGCAGCGGCGCGGACAGCGCCTCGTTCAACCGACGTTCCAACGACTTCAGAGTCTTGGGCAGGCCGTCGGACAGCGCATTGAACACGGCCTGGTCGGAAGGCGCGTCGGCCAAATCGCGACAGGCGGCATAAATCGAGATCATCCGGGCGGCCGCCCGCAACAAAACATTCCAGGTCACCCTGGCCGTGCACAGCCACCCATGATCCTCTAATAGCTTTGCTTGCAGCAGCCACCCGATGGCCCACCCGTGAACTTCGCCAGCAGTTATGGTATGACTCATCCTTGAACGCATGGGACCCCTCCTTGGCTTGAGTTCTTCAACACAAACCAATCTGAGGAGGACCCTTGCGTTCACCTATAGCAATTCTCTGAACTTGGAACTACTGGATGAAAACGGAAAGCACCGGAGTTTCTTCGATCCATGGTGCTCTTGAAGCATCGGTGGTCCGCTCTCACCGTCCATCAAACACCTCTTCGTAAACCCATGTTCCTTTCTTCGTCTCTGAGTCCTCTGTGAACTCTGTGGCTAAATTCTTCTTCATTCTTCTTCTTCGTGATAGAAGGACGTAACTCATGACTGAGCGACAGCGGTTCTCGTCGGGCGGAAAGTGGGAGCCCATCATCGGATATTCCCGCGCGGTGAAGGTCGGCAGCCGGGTATACGTGGCGGGCACGACGGCCACCGACGCCAAGGGACAGATCGTCGGCCACGACGATCCTTACGCCCAGACGGTGCAAGCACTCCAAAACATCGAGCGGGCACTGGCCCAAGCCGGCGCCAAGTTGGACGACGTGGTCCGCACGCGGATGTTCGTCACCGACGTCAGCCGCTGGGAAGAATTCGGCCGGGCACACGGCGATTTTTTTCACAACATCCGCCCGGTGGCCACGATGGTCGAAGTCACCCGGCTGGTCGATCCGGCCATGCTGATCGAGATCGAAGCCGACGCCGAGATCGCCCAGTAAACCGCGCCTCGGTCTGAACCAGGCTGCGGTGAGCCGCGTAAAAACGGCCAGGGACGCTGTGCGCGGCAAGAAACTGGCCTTGTCGCCCTGCGATAACCTAATACGATGTAACGCATTCGGTGCTTTCCCACGGCCGCCGAGCGACGATTTTCCCTCCTCAAAATCATCCCGATCCTGCCACCACCATGTTGTTGATCAAGGATCTGCGCAAATCGTTTCGCGAGCCCGACGGCACCACGCTGCCGATTCTGGACGTGCGCGAATATCATCTGGGCACCGCCGAGCAGGCGGTGCTGATGGGCGCAGCGGCAGCGGCAAAACCACGCTGCTGCACGTGATCGCCGGCATTAGCCGCCCCGACGCGGGCGTGGTGCGCATCGACGGCTGCGACATCACCAAGCTCAGCGAGGCCGGCCGCGACCGCTTTCGCGCCGACAAAATCGGCTACGTCTTCCAGACCTTCAATCTTCTGCCCGGCTTTTCGGCCCTGGAAAACGTGCTGCTGGGTATGTCGTTCGCGGGCAGCCGGCCCGACGCCACGCGGGCCCGGCAATTGCTCGATCGGGTCGGATTGAAACATCGCCTGACGCACCGGCCGGCCATGCTCTCGGTCGGCGAGCAGCAGCGCGTGGCCGTGGCCCGAGCGCTGGCCAATCGGCCCAAGCTGCTGTTGTGCGATGAGCCGACGGCCAACGTCGACGCCGGCCACCAGCAGCAGATCATCGACCTGGTGCGGCAAACGTGCAAGGAAGAAAAGGTGGCCCTGCTGATCGTCACGCATACGCCGGACGTGGCCGAGCAGTTTTCGCGCGTCGACCGGCTGGAAGACTTCAACCACGCGGTGGCCGTAGCATGAGCAAGTGGAAAATTGCCTGGCGCAGCATTCAACAACGAGGACTCGCCTCGAGCCTGACGGGCATTTCGATGGCGCTGGGCGTCATGCTGGTCGTGGCCGTGCTGGTCGTTCACGGCGTGATCAACAAATCGTTCTTGAACAATTCCGGCCTGGGCTACAACCTCGTCGTCGGCGCCAAAGGGGGCCGGCTGGAGCTGGTGCTCAACTCGGTTTACTACCTGGGCCGGCCGGTCGAGAACATTCCCTACTCCTACTACCAGGAGTTCATCGACGGAAAGTTCAAGCCGTACGTCGACAAGGCGATTCCGATCTGCATGGGGGACGTCTACCAGGACTACCGCGTCATCGGCACCACGCCGGCCTTCTTCAACGACCTGGACTACGGCGGCCATAAGTATGAATTCGAGAAGGGCGAGAATTTCGAGGCAGACGACTACTTCGGCGCCGTCATCGGCTCGACCGTGGCTCGCGAAACCGGCCTGAAAGTCGGCGACGAGTTCCAGCCCGCGCATAGCGGCGCGCAAGACGACCATCACCACGAGGGATTCACCATCCGCGGTGTGCTCAAGCCGACCGGAACGCCCAACGATCGCGGGCTGTTCATCAACATGGAAGGTTTTTATCTGATTCCCGAGCACGCCAAGGCGACCGACGACGAGCCGGCCGCCAAACATGACGATGACGATCACGAAATGCACGGCGAGCACGCCGACGATCACGACGCCGATCATAAGCACGAACACGCCGACGAGAAGCACGACGACAAACACGAGCATGCCGACGACGATCACAAACATGACGACAAGCACGCCGATGACCATGACGAAGTCGACGGCGTCGAACACGCCCACAAGCACGACGACGCGGAAATGGCCGACGACGATAAGGACCACCCGAAGCATGCCGACGAGCATGAACACGCCGAGCACGAACACGAAGAGGGGCACGAACACGGCGGGCACCACGAGCATCCCGAGGGGCACGAACACGCCGAGGGGCATCACCACCACGAGCATGGCGAGCACTCGCACGAACCGCTGCCCGTCGAGAAGCGCGAGGTCACGTCCATCCTGGTGCTGACGGCCAGCATCGGCGGAGCGCCGCCGGAACTGTACGCCCCGGAGTTGATCAAGCGCATCAACAAGGAGTCCGTGGCGCAGGCCGTGTTGCCGATCCGCGAAATGAGCACCTTGTTCATGACCTTTGTCGATCCCTTGCGGCTGGTGTTGTTGGGACTGACGGTGATGATCGTGATCGTCTCGGGCATCGGCATTCTGGTCAGCATCTATAACTCGATGAGCGAACGGCGGCACGAGATTGCCGTCATCCGGGCCTTGGGCGCGGGGCGGCGGACGGTGATGTTCATCGTGCTTTTGGAGTCCATTCTCTTGAGCCTGGCCGGGGGTGTGGTAGGCTGGTTGGTGGGGCACGCGTTGATCGCGGCCCTAAGTCCTTGGATCGCCGTGCAAACCGGCGTTTCGATCGGCTTTTTGGAGTTTGTCGGCTACGAGTTGGTTATAATACCAGCGCTGATCGTGCTGGCCTCGGTGGTGGGTTATTTGCCCGCCCTGGCGGCCTACCGTACCGACGTCGCCAAAGCCTTGAGTGCAACCCCCTAGCCGCTTCAATCGTGTGCCAAGGATGGCCGCCCTCGGAAACCGGTGAAAACCGCGAGCCAGCAAGCCATCCCTTTGGACAACACGACGTGAGCGTGGCCCTCGGCCGAGTGCCGCGCGTGACCCGCAATAATCCCACTGTGCCGCTCAAAAACCCTTTGTTGCAAGGATCCTGCGCATGACAACCCTGTCGCGAATTGGCTGGGGTGCCCTCCTGGCGGGCTGCGTCTCGTTCACCAGCGTGGCCCTGTGGTCCGAGCGGTCCACGGCCTGTCCGTTTTGTGCCGCCGTCTCGCTGACCTTCAGCGAAGAGATCAACAACTCGCAGGTGGCGGTCATCGCCAAGCTGGTGCAGGTGCCGCCGAAACCGGGCGACGCGGCCGCCAATGCGCCAGCCGACTTGGCGAAGGCAAAATTCGAGATCGTCAAAATCCTCAAAGGCGAAGAAGCCCTCGGCAAAAATCGTACCATTGAAACGGTGTACTTCGGCGAAAGCCCGCTGGGCACCAAGTTCCTGATCATGGGCATCGATCCGCCCACGATCAACTGGGGCACGCCAATCGCGATCATCGAGCGCGGTGAAGCCTACGTGGCCAAGGCCATCGAACTGCCCAAAGAAGGCGCCGACCGGCTGGCCTACTTTCAAGACTACCTGGAAGACAGCGACGAGATGCTGGCCCGCGACGCGTATGACGAGTTCGCCAAGGCCCCTTACTCGGGCGTGGTCGACCTGAAGGGCCGTTTGAAGCACGACAAGATCATGGAGTGGATCAAGAGCCCGCAAATCCCGGTCAGCCGTCGCCGCCTGTATTTGACCATGCTGGGCGTGTGCGGCACCGAGAAAGATCTGCCGCTGATGGAAGAGATGATCCAATCCAAGGATCGCACGACCAAGGGCGCGCTCGACGCGCTGGTGGCGGCCTACCTGACGCTCAAGGGCCCCTCGGGCATGGCGCTGGTCGAAGACCTGTATCTGAAAAACAAGGACGCCGAATATACCGACACCTACGCCACGATCATGGCCCTGCGGTTCCACGGCACCGAGGAAAAGATCATTCCGCGCGAGCGGCTGCTGGAGGGCATCCGCACGATGCTCGATCGCCCGCAATTGGCCGACTTGGTGATCCCCGACCTGGCCCGCTGGGAAGACTGGTCGGTGGTCGATCGGCTGGTCGATTTGTTCAAGAATGCCGACGACGAATCGAGCTGGGTCCGCGTACCGGTGATCAACTACCTGCGCGCCTGTCCGCTGCCCGTGGCCAAGGAGCGCATCGAAGAGTTGACCAAGCTCGACCCGGAGAGCGTGAAGCGTGCCAACTCGTTCTTCCCGCTGGCCGGCGCCGCGGCGCCACCGGTTGCCGCCGGCGGCGATCAACCGGCCAAGGACGACGAAAGCGCCGCGGCGGCGAAAGACAATCCCGCGCCCGCGAAAGACGACACGGCGGCGGCGGAAGACGACGGCCCCGTGCCGGCCCCCGTGGCCGACACCGACGCTGACAAACCGAAAGCCAAGTCGGCTCCTGCCCCCGCAAAACCGCAGCCGGCGAAATCGCAGTCGGTCGAGCCCGTGCCGGCCGCGGCCAGCGAAACCGACAGCGGGCTGGCGGCACCGCTGGCGAAAGACGCCGCACTGCCGGCCCCGCCGATCGGCAATCTGTCCATTTTCGGCGGCCTGGCCGGCGCGGCCGTGCTGCTGGGTTGCGCCTTCTGGGCCATCTTGAAAGGCGGACAACACGCCGCCGGCTAACCGGTAGCGCCGAAGTTTTATCATCAACGACGCATCCATGAGCATCGAAGTTGACGCCCCTGAATCGGCCGCCGACAGCTACGAGCAATATCGATCGCTGAGCACCGCCGCGGTCGCCAGCCTGGTGGTCGGGCTGCTGTCAACGCTGGCCATCCTGGATTGGATACTAATCGCGATTCCCGTCATCGGCGTCGCGCTATCGACGTTCGCCTGGCTGAAAGTAAAGCGGCACGGCGACGAGCTGTCGGGCCTGGGCCTGGCCCACGCGGGATTGATCCTGTCGATCGTATTTTTGATCTGCGGACCCGCGTGGCTGACCTACGCCTATCTGACGGAATTGCCCGACGGCTACGACCGCGTTTCCTACGCCGAGTTGCAGCCCGATCCCGCCGAGGCCGGCCAGCAAGTTCCCCCCAGCGCGTTGGAACTGGAGGGCAAAAAAATCTTCATTAAAGGCTACATCTATCCCGGCCGAGAGAAGGACGGGATTCAGCAGTTTCTGTTGGTCCGCGATCAGGGCGACTGCTGCTTCGGCGGCAACCCGAAGATCACCGACCGCATTCAGGTGACGCTGACCGACCCGCTTCGCCTGAGATACCAGCCGCGGTTGCACAAGGTAGGGGGCGTGTTCCACGTCGAGCCGCAGCAAGCGGCTGTCGGCGGCGCCAAGGGGGGCGTGTTTTATCACCTGCAAGCCGATTACTTGGAATAGCGGTTTTTAGCATGATGCCCGGCTCACGCAAAACCACTGCCCTGCTGTTTGCGCTGGCACTCGCCAGCGGCGGTGCGCTGGCGGCGGCCGAGCGCAAGAGTGCTGAAGCGGGCCCGGCCAAGGAAATCACCTTCGACGAAGTCAAGCTGGACATGAAAAAGGGGGATCCCTATGAGCCCTCATTGCTGAGCGACAAAGTCAAGAAGCTCGACGGCAAGCCGATCAAGATCCGCGGCTATATTCTGCCCAGCTTTCAACAGACCGGCATCATGCGGTTCGTGCTGGTGCGCGACAACATGGAATGCTGCTTTGGACCCGGGGCGTTGCTGCACGATTGCATTCTCGTGGAAATGACGCCGCCGGCCGTGGCCACCTTCACGGTGCGTCCGGTGAGCGTCGAGGGCACATTTTCGATCCGCGAGGTCAAAGATCCCACGAATGGCAAACACCTGGCCATCTATCATCTCGATGGCAAAGAGGTCAAGTAGCCCGCGCGCCGCCGTGCTGTTGACGGTCATCTCACTGGCGGCCGCCGCGCGGCCGCTGGCCGCGTGCCCGTTTTGCACCGAGCTCAAACCCTCGCTGTGCCAATGGCGCGAGCAGTCGGCCGTCGCGGCGCTGGCCGAATTGCTTGCCGACTCGTCGGAAAAGCGCACCAGGGTGCGGCTTCATCGCGTGCTCAAGGGGGCCGATCGGTTGAGTGTGAAGGATCCGCTCGAACTCGCGCTCGACGTCGCCGCCAGGCCAGGCGCCCTGCTGTTGATCTTCGGCAGCGGCGCGGCCGACGTGCCGGCGGCCAAACTGGCCTGGCACGCGGTGGCGGTCGACGAGACCAGCTACGCATATTTTGGCCGGGCTCCGTCGCTGAAGACGCCTACGGTCGAGCGACTGCGCTACTTCGTTCCGTTTCTGGAACATGCCGATCCGCTGATTGCCCAGGACGCGTACCTCGAATTCGGGCATGCGCGATTCGACGAAGTCGCACGCGTGGCCGACCGCTTACCGATGGCCCGCATGCGCGGCTGGCTGGCCGATCCGCGGGTTCCGCAGGACCGCAAGGGATTTTATGGACTGGCGGTGGGACTGAGCGTCACGCCGGACGAGCGGTCGGCCTGCGCCGATTTCTTGCGCGGATTGATCGTCGCGCCGGACGACGATTTTCGGGCCGGGTTCGACGGCATTTTGGGGGGTTACCTGTTGTTGAGCGGCGTTACGGGGCTGGAATTGATCGAGTCACGCATCTTGGCCAACCCACGGGCAGCCGACGGCGACGTGCGCCACGCCCTGACGGCGCTGCGGTTTTATCACGAGTATGGGCGCGCGATTCCTGTCGAGCGATTGCAGCGCGCGCTCTCGCACTTGCTCGATCGGCCCGAGTTTGCCGAAGCGGCGATTACCGATCTGGCCCGCTGGAACGATTGGGGCTCGCTCGATCGGATCGCGGGATTGTATGCGAAACCGCGCTACGATCAGCCGGCGACGCGGTGCGCCGTGGTCGGCTATTTGCTGGCCTGCCCGGGGACGAACGCGGCACAGGCGCTGGCCCGGTTGCGCCAGCAAGATCCCTCGGGCGTGGCCGCGGCCGAGCAGGTCTTGTCTCGCACCACCAGCGTGCCCGCCGCCGAAGAGTAATCGCCCGCTGTTCTTGGCGCCGCCGTTACTCGTCGTTCAGTTCCTTCAAGCCCAGTCGGGCCAGCCAGCGGCCGCGCGTGGGCTTGCCCCCGGCCTCGGAGACCGTGGGCGTGTCTTCCGAGCGTCGGGCCTGATCGCTTTGGTAGGTGCGCATCTTCTCTTCGAGCTCGATGCGGTCGCGGCCGATCTTGGCCCGCTCGACGGAGATGTCGATTTCGGCCCGGCCGATCTTTTCGCGCCATTCGGCTTGGACGAGCAACAGCCGCTCGCGTTCCTGGCGGATGATTTCGTCGGCGTCGAGCAGTTCGGCGACCGCGGAGGTGCGTCCCGATCCGCCGGCGGCTTGTTCGAGCTGCTGCTTGAGCTCGGCGATTTCCTTGTCCTTGGCCGCCACGATCTGGTCGGTAATGCGGATCGTGCCCTCGATCGTGTTGCGTTCGACCACGGCCTCTTCGTCATCGCGATCGTCGGCCGCCAGCGACGCCAATAGCCGCTGTTTTTGCGATTCCCAATCGAGTCCGCCCGAATGATCCACGGTGGCCGGCGCCGCGTTGCCGCGTGATTTCAATTTGGCTTCCAGCTCGGCGTAAGCGTGCTTCATGTCGCGCAGCTCTTCGACCGCCATTTCGAAACGGCGCTGCAGATCATCTTTCTTGCGATTGTCGGTCTCGGACTGCGACGCGACGCCGAGCTTCGCTTCGGCCTCGGTCAATTTGACTTTCGCCGCCGACAGCTCGGTTTCGGTGGCGGCAAACAGGGCTTTGGCCGCGGACAGGTCGGCTTCGGTCGATGCGAGCCTGGCTTCGGCGGCGGCCAGTTTTTCGGCCAGGCTGTCCCGATCGCCGCGCAGCTTGTCGAAGACGTGCGGATCGCCGGCCAAGGCGGCGGGACGGGGTTCGGCGGGCGAGCCGCTCGCGTCGGCCTGCGTTGCGTCCAGCGCCTGTTGCAGCCGCGCCACCTCGGCGCGGTGCGCCTCGACTTCGGCCAGCTGGGCGGCGTGCCTTGCTTTGAAATCCCGCGCAATACGGCGCCGCTGGGCCTTCATCTTTTCGCGCTGTGCCGAAAATCGATCGCTTTGGCCGGCCACCTCGCTGCGCAATTCGTCCTGCCGTGCCCGGGCCGCCGTCAACTGGGCCAGGGCGTCGCTCAACTGCTCGCTGGTCGTGGCCAATTCCACGCGCTTCTTGTCTTGTCGGTCCTGAACGTCGGCCAATAGCGCCTCGCGAATGCGAAGCTCCTGCTCGAACTTACCCGCGTCGATCCGCGCCGCTTCGAGCCGCGAGCGAGTCTCGCGCAATTCCTCCTCGCGCAGCCCGAGTTGCTGCCGCAATTCGTCGATCTGCTGCCGCATCGCCGTCATGCGGGTCTCGTCGACTGCCGGCGCCGCCTCGCCGCGGGCGGCCAATTCGCGATGCAATTCGCCTAGGCGCTGGTTTGCGGCGGCCAATTGGGCCTGGGCATCAGCCAACTGATCGCCGATTGTGGCCAACTCGACGCGCTTCTTTTCCTGCTGGCTCTGCGCTTCGGCGGCCAGCGATTCGCGGATGCGAAGCTCCTGCTCGAACTTGCCGGCCTCGATTCGCGCCGCTTCGAGTTGCGAGCGAGTCTCGCACAACTCTTCCTGGCGGCCCGCCAAATGCTGACGCAGCTCGTCGATCTCGTGGTCGAGCGCGGATAGTCGGTCTTCGTCGATCACCGACGTCTGCTCGCCTCGGGCGGACAGCTCTCGCTGCAATTCGGCTTGCCGCTCGCGGCTGGCGGCCAATTGGGCCTGGGCATCGGCCAACTGCTCACCGAGCGCGGCCACCTCGACGCGCTTTTTCTCTTGCTGGTTTTGGGCTTCGGCGGCCAGAGCTTCGCGGACATGCAGTTCTTGTTCCAGCTTGCCCGCCTCGATCCGCGCCGCCTCGAGCTGCGCGCGGGTTTGCTTCCACTCGCTTTGTCCGGCCTTCAGACGCTCGCGCAATTCGTCAATCTGCTGCTCAAACGCGGCCAGTCGCGCCTCGTCGGCCGTCGATGTCTGCGTGTCGCGCGCGGCCAATTCGCGTTGCAATTCGTCGTGGCGCTCGTAAGCGGCGGCCAACTGGGCCTGGGCATCGGCCAACTGCTCGCTCGTCGTCGCCAGTTCCACACGTTTCTTGGCTTGCTGGCTTTGGGCTTCGGCCGCCAACGCCTCGCGGATGCGCAGCTCCTGCTCGAACTTGCCGGCTTCAATCCGAGCATGCTCCAACTGCGCGCGGACTTGCACCAGCTCGCCTTGCCGCGTCGAAAGGTGTTTGCGCTGCTCTTCGATCTGCTGCTTGAGCGCGGCGACTAGGGCCTCATCGACCGACGACTCGCCGCGCGCGGCCAGCTCGCGCTGCAATTCGCTCTGACGCTCGCGGCCGGCCGCCAATTGGGCCAGGGCATCAGCCAACTGCTCGCCGATCGCGGCCAACTCGACGCGCTTCTTTTCCTGCTGGCTTTGCGCTTCGGCGGCCAACGCCTCGCGGATATGCAGCTCTTGCTCGAACTTGGCCGCTTCGATCCGCGCCGCTTCGAGCTGCGCGAGTTTGGCCCAGTTCGTCCTCGCGGGCCGCGAGGTGCTGTCGCAATTCGTCGATCTGCCCATCGAGCGCGGCCAATCGGGCTTCGTCAACCGCCGACGACTGAACGTCGCGCTCGGCCAGTTCGCGCTGCAATTCGTCTAGATGCTGGCGCGCTTTTGCAAGCTGGTCCTGCACATCGGCAAATCGGTCACCGATCGCGGCCAGCTCGACCCGTTTTTTCTCTTGCTGGCTTTGCGCTTCGGCGACCAACGCTTCGCGAATCCGCAGCTCCTGCTCGAACTTGCCGGCTTCAATCCGCGATTGTTCGAGCTGCGCGCGGGTCTGGTCCAGTTCGTCCTGCCGAGCCGAAAGGCGTTTTTGCTGATCGTCGATTTGTCGCTCGAGCTCGGCGACTCGGCCTTCGTCAACGCTCGACGATGCATCGCCCCGCGCGTTTAGCTCACGCTGCAATTCGCCCTGGCGCTGCGCGCCACCGCCAATTGAGCCTGGGCATCGGCCAATTGCTCGCCAAGGGCAGCCAGTTCGACGCGCTTCTGCTCTTGCTGGCTTTGCGCTTCGGCGGCCAGCGCCTCGCGGATGTGAAGCTCTTGCTCGAACTTGCCCGCTTCGATTCGCGCGGCTTCGAGCTGCGCGCGAGTCTGGCCCAGGTCGTCCTGCCGGGCGGAAAGTTGCTGGCGCAGTTCGTCAACCTGCTCTTCGAGCGCCGACGCTCGGGCATCGTCAACGGCCGGCCGAGATTCGCTCCGGGCGGCCAACGCGCGCTGTAATTCGCTTTGCCGCTGGTGGCCGGCGGCCAGCTCGGACTTCAAGTCGGCCAGTTGCTCGGTGAGCGCCACCAGTTCGAGCCGTTTCTTTTCCTGTTGGCTCTGAGCTTCCGTCAGCAACGCCTCGCGAATGCGAAGCTCTTGCTTGACCTTGCCCGCGCCGATCCGCGCGTGCTCAAGTTTAACGCGGGCTTGGCTCAACTCGTCGTGTTGAGCCGCAAGCTGCTTGCGCAGCTCGTCGATTTGCTGTTCGAGTGCCGCCACGCGGGCGTCCTGTGCCGCCGCCGGCAGGATCGACGGATCGACCCGGCTGGCCTCGAGTTCGCGGGCGATTTCGTCGGACACTTGCTGCAAGCGCTCGGTCAACTCGTTTTCCAAGCGATCGAGCTGCGTGCGCTGCGTCGAAAGCAGCTGGTGCGCGCGTTTTCGGCGTTCCGCCGGCGAGCCCAAGTCGGTCGGCGCCCGAGCAGCGTCAGGCGTCGTGGCAAGGCTTGGATCGTCCATGGATAAAGGCTTCGGTGCTAAACGCCCAACACGTCGGCCTCCCACGCGCGCAGCAGAAGTGTCGCGGGAGCCGAGTGCGAGGTTAATACGGTAAACGCACGAAAATACGCCAAGCGTTGCAGGGGGAGTGCGGGCATAAATAGCCTCCGGCGCACGCGCAATTCGGGCGCGCGTCCGGGCATAAACTGGCCCGATTTCCCTAAATAGCTATAGGTTACGGGGGGTCCGGGGTCAAAACGCAGAGCGTGTCGCTCGGCCGAGCGGTCGGATTGTGCCGATCGTGGCGATTCAGCCGGATGTGGCTGCGCCCGAGGCGGACTACCGATTGACGACGTTCTCGGGCAGCTCGCCCCGCAGGCACGCGGCCACCTGGCGGGCCGTGCGCGAGCGCAAATTGGCCAGCGACTCTTCCGACACAAACGCCGCGTGCGGCGTGACGATCACGCGTGGATCGTTCCAGGGGGGCGTCCTTAGATCGGGTGGCTCCGGCTCCTGCACGTCCAAGCCCGCGCCGGCCAGCTTGCCGCCGGCCAACGCCGCCGCCAGGGCCTCGTTGTCGATCAGCCCACCGCGGGCGGTGTTGATCAGGTAGGCCGTGGGCTTCATGCGCGCCAGTTGCGCCGCGCCGATCATTTTGCGCGTCTCGGCCACCAGCGGCAGGTGCAGCGAGACGTAATCGCTCTGCGCCAACAACTCGTCGAGCGAGCAGTAGCGCACGCCGGACGGGGCCGCTCGCCCGCCGCGCGTTGTGGCGATGACGTTCAAGCCCAGCGCGGCGGCTTTCTGGGCCAGGCGTCGCCCGATATTGCCCAGCCCGACGATGCCCAGGGTTTGCCCCTCGATGCGCCGCAACACCGGCCCGGCCTTCAGCTCGTAGCCGCCGCCCTTGGTCTGGTGGTGATAAAAAGCCACCTTGCGACTGAGGGCCAACAGCAGGGCCAGGGCATGTTCGGCCACCTCGATCAGGCAGTAGTCGGGCACATTGGTGACCAGCATCTTGCGCACGGTCGCGGCGGCCACGTCGATGTTGTCCAGCCCGATCCCCAGCCGAGCCACGATCCGGCACTTGGGGGCCGCGTTGATCACGGCCGCCGGTACCTTGGCCCAGTTCGTCATGATCGCGTCGGCATCGGCCGCCAGCGCCGTCAACGTCCCAACTTCTCCGTTGGGCGCGACGATCAACTCGGCATCAATTTCCGCCAGCGTCTGCCGCTCGATGTCCAAGTTCGACCAGGCATAGTCAGTCAGCAAAACCTTGAATTTCGACATGGTGGGAGCACGTTTGAGGCGGGGCGGACGAAATCGGGTGCCACTGGCGTCTCGCCAGTGAACAGCCCGAGTTGACGCAGCACTGGCAAGATGCCAGTGGCACCCGGGCGCGAATATCCTATCACGGTCCCACGGGCGACACCATGCTCGCAATTTGCGCCCGATATTGCAATTCGATCGCCCGCTCGCCTTAATCGAGCTTTTCGATGAATCGCAGAAAGTGCGATTCGAGCATGCGCAGGTCGCTGCCGAAGACGGTGGTGAAGTCGCTGAGACGTTTGGCCGACGGATAGTCGACAAAATCGGCTCGCGAGGCGGTGCGCTGCACGTATTCGCTGAACTTTTGCGGATACGTCTCGGTGAGAAAGAAAACCCAGGCCCAGCCTTCGGCATAGGCCGCGGCCGGGTTGCTCTGGAATTGGCGATCTGTGCTGAGCAGGCCCGCGAAAGCGCCGGCCTTGCGACCGGTCTTTAGCCACATGCGAAACTGCTTCAGACGGTCGTGATTCACTCGATCGCGCTGGTTTGGATAATTGCGCCAGTCCCACACGCCGCGAGCCTCGAACATCGTGCCCAAGCCCTCGGCCAGCCACAGCGGCGTGGTGGTGAAGCGGTTGTGCACGCCAATGTTGAAAGCCATCTGGTGAGTGGCTTCGTGAATGACCGTGGCGTCGTTCTGCTGAAAGAACCGGCTATGGGATTTCCCGGCCCCCAGGTCGTACAGCGTGACGCGATTGGTGATCGGCGAGTAAAAGCCAATAACGTCCTGCCGGACCTTGGTGCCCTGGGTTTCAGCATAGCGCAGAAAATCCTCTCGCTTGGGCCATA
The DNA here is from genome assembly GCA_963801675.1 of uncultured Planctomycetia bacterium. Classification (GTDB taxonomy): domain Bacteria; phylum Planctomycetota; class Planctomycetia; order Pirellulales; family PALSA-1355; genus PALSA-1355. The sequence goes on along the minus strand of CAWDFN010000001.1, from coordinate 2,080,537 downwards.
CCACGGCGACCAGCGGAAAGTCGGGCTCGTGCACGCGAACGCCCCGCAGCGTGAAATAGTTCACGCAAGAGCGGTACAGATCTTCGAAGCGTTCGGACCATTGGCTGCCTTTGCCGCGCGGATGCGCGACCAGGTAGTGTCCGGTGCCGGTCACTTCGAGCTTGCCTGCCAGTTCGCGTTCCAGGCCGGCGCGAATCTCGGCCGCCGAGTAGCTGCTGAAGAAAGAACTCGTCTTGCGAAAATTGTCGGCCTTTTTCGGCACAAAATCCCACAACCGACCGTCGCGGGCCAGCAGAAACACGCGCTGGCTGGACCAGGACAGCGGCATGCCTTCCACCTGGCGGCCGTCGATGTCGACCAACATCGTCCAGCGCTGCCGTTCGGCGGCAGCGGCCGGCGCGAGTGCGGCTCCGAACAGCGCCGCGGCCAGAATCCATGCAAGTGGTGTGCGCAACACGAGTTTTCAGGCCTTTCTTTGCTACGTGCTCGGATCGGCCGCGCTCCATTCCGCGTGTAAAAGAAAGCGGTGGCAGCCACTTGTAAGCCTAGGCCTCCAAATAAGGCGACACGGTCTGGGCGTTAAGCGGCCGGCAGTTTCAAGCCGGCGCTCGCCTCGAATGACCCCTTTTTTCCGCTCGACCGGCAGAATCCGGCCCGCGGCAAATTTCCGCCGGCTGCGCAAACACTGGCAGCAATCGCCGGGGGCGCATAAAATTGACAAAGCGGACTCGACGGGCGGCCCGCGCGGCATATCGCGCGCCACGACGGAAGCTAAGAGGCAAAACACGTGATCAGCTTGCTGCTATGGACAGGGCTTCTGCTGGCGCCCGCCGACGAGCCGGCTGCCAGTCGCGAACTGGCCGACGACGTGGCGCGGCTGGTCCGTCAGCTCGACGCATCCGAATTGAGCCAACGCGACGACGCCGAGCGCAAGCTGTTGGAGCTAGGGCCGGCCGTATTGCCGCTGCTGCCGGTGATCGGCGAACGAACGCCGGCCGAAGTGGCGCTGCGCGTCACGCGCGTGCAGCAAAAGGTGCTGCAAGCGCAGGCCAACGCGGCCGCCGAGCCGACCACGGTCACGCTCAAGGGAACCGACTTGCCGATCTCCGAGGTCCTGGCGGCCGTCGCCAAACAGACGGGCAATCCGATTACCGATCACCGCGAGGCCTTCGGCCAGGAAAAGAGCGACCCCAAGGTCAGCGTCGATTTCGAAAAAACGCAATTCTGGAAGGCACTCGACCTGGTGCTCGACAAGACCGACCTGACGCTGTACGGGTTCACCGGCCAGCGCGGCGCGTTCGTGATCAATCGGCCCGGCGATGACTCGCCGCGCGCCGCCCGAGCGGTCTACGCCGGGCTGTTTCGCCTCGAGCCGGCTCGGTTCGAAGCCGTTCGCGATCTTCGCAGCGACAAGATGCAATCTCTGAAATTTTACATGGAGGCCACCTGGGAACCGCGCTTGCAGCCGTTCGCGATTCTGCAGCCGCTGGGCCAGGTGAGCGCGGTGGGCGACGACGGCGACGCGATCGCCGTGGCCGGCGCCGACGCCGAGCCCGAAGCCACGATTCGCGAGGGCATCTCGGCGGCCGAACTGGAAATACCCTTGTCGCTCCCCAAGCGGAGCACGGAAAAAATCCGTTCGCTCAAAGGCAAGCTGTTGGCGCTGGTGCCCGGGCCCGTCGAGGACTTCCGATTTCGCACGCCGAACGTGGCCGCCAAGAACGCGCCGCCCAAACGCGTCGAACAGCGCAAGGCGGGCGCCACCGTCACGATCGACCAGGTGCGCAGGAACAACGAAGTTTGGGAAGTCAGCCTGCGCGTGAAATTCGACGATCCGTCGACCGCCCTGGAGTCGCATCGAAGCTGGATTCTGGACAACGAGGCGTACTTCGTGGACGCCGCCGGGACGCGGGCCGAGCCGGGCGGATACGAACAAACCCGGCAGGCCAAGGACGAGGTCGGCATCAATTATTTTTTTGACCTCAAAGAGCACCCCAGCAAGCTCGACTTCGTGTACCGCACGCCGATCACGATCCTGGAATTGTCCGTGGACTACGAGTTTCGCGATCTCCGCTTACCCTGACCCATGTTTGCTATCATCCGGACCTCGAAAGAAGAAGACCAACTCATGAACGTTATTCAGGGGCGAACCTGGCTGGGAATCGGCGTGACGTTGTGCGTCTTGGCTGGCGCCTCGGCGTCGCGGGCCGCCGACGAAGGGAAGGACGAACAGCCCGCCGCCGCGCCCTTGCCGCCGGTTGCCGCCACCATCGACGGCGATCCGTTGTTCGTGGCCGAAGTCGACGTGATGCTGGACAGCATTCTCAAGAGTCGCGCGAACAAGACCAAGGAAATCACGCGGGCCAAAGCGGAAACGCTCGATCAATTAATCAATCGGCGGCTGGCCCTGTTGGCGATGCAGAAAGACGGCGGCTACCTGGACGACGCCGAGATTGAAAAGGGTATGAACAAGCTCAAGGCCCAAATGGCGGCGCAACAACTGACGTTGGAGCAATACGCCGTACAACGCGGCGTGACCGCTGAGGTCTTCCGCAAGGAGCTGGCCTGGCAATCCGGCTGGGGCAAATACCTCGAGCGCTACATGAGCGAAGGGTTGGAAACGTACTTCAAGGAACATCACGCGGACTACGATGGAACTCTCGTGCGTGCCAGCCACATCGTGTTGCGCGCCGAACGCCCGAATGAATCGTTCGAACAAGTGGTCGAGCGATCCAAGAAGATCCGCGCCGAAATCGAGGCCGGCAAGATCTCGTTCGAGGAGGCCGCCGAACGATACTCCGTCGGGCCCAGCCGCCGCAAGGCGGGCGACTTGGGCTACTTCCCACGCTATGGCGTCATGCTCGAACCGTTTGCCAAAGCCGCCTTCGAGCTCCAGAAGGATGGCCTCAGCGAGCCGGTCATGACTCCCTTCGGCGTGCACTTGATCCGCGTCACGGACGTCAGGCGCGGCAACAAACAGTGGACCGAGGTGGTCGACTTGATGAAATCGCGCGCCGGGGCCGACTTGTTCGAGAAGCTCGCCAATAAGGAACGCGACAACGTGAAGATCGAGTACACCGGCCAGTCGCCCTATTTCAAGCCGGGCACCACCGAGATCGTGACGCCCGACGGCGCGGCCAAATGACCGCCGACGCGGTCTCGCCGCTTGCTCGCCCCTATGCTTCGGACGAATCGGCCAGCAGACCCTTCATTCCCAGCGGATCGGTGGCGTCACACGCGAGCATCTGCTCGACGACTTCCGCCACCATTTCGCGCTTGCCCAGTTCCTTCAAACACCAGGCCAGCCCCTTGGCCGACTCGAAAAACGTCTTATTCGCCGGCAACCGATAGGGCAGCGGTCCGCGAACCCGGGCTTGCTCGAGCGCCTGCGCGCCCAAGCGATACGCGTAGCCAAAATGTCCCCGCGCCAGCGGCAGATCGTTTTCGCCCAGCGCGATTTCGGCCAGAATCCGGTGCGCTTCCAGACAGTCGCTGCAGCCATTGAGCAGCCAGCGGCATTCGTCCATCGCCACTTCCACCTCGCCCGCGTCGAGCATCTTGCGGACCTCTTCCAGATCCTCCTGGCGATCGCGGGCGCAGCGCGGATGCACCAGCTCCCAGGCCTCCTGGCCGGCCACTCTGCGGACGCGCACGCCCGAGGCTCCTTGCCGCGCGGGCCCGCCGCGGTTGTCGCCGGTTCGCTTCGAGCGCGGGGGCCCTTCGGCATTCGACTTCTTGCGGCGGGAAGGCTGAGACGGCACGCGGGCGCACTCTGTTGGTTGGAACCACCAAGTAAGCGGGAACCTTAGCAGCCTAATGCAACGGCACCCGGCCGTCCACTGGCAAGCGCGGCGGCGAAGTGCGCCGACACATCGCGCGAATGCGGGCCTTGTTGCCAGGGGGCTTTTGTCCCTAGAATCCGATCACTGACCCCGCCTTCCCACGGATTAGCCGACAAATATTCTCGATGGCCCGAAAAGCAACCTCCTCGCAGCCGCTCGAGTTCCGCTTGCCGGACGCCAACTGGCGGCGAGCGCTCGCTCGGCGGTTGCTGGCGTGGTATCGCCGGCACCAGCGCGACCTGCCCTGGCGGCGAACTCGTGATCCTTATGCGATCTGGGTCAGTGAAATCATGTTGCAGCAGACGCAGGTTGCCACGGTCGTGCCCTATTTCGCGCGCTTCATGGCCGCTTTCCCCACCATCGGCGCGCTGGCCGAAGCCGACGAGCGCGAAGTGCTGCGGCAATGGGAAGGGCTCGGCTATTATCGGCGCGCACGGCAATTGCATCGTGCGGCCCGAGTGCTCGTCGAGGAGCACGCCGGCGTGTTTCCACGTTCCGTCGAGATCGTCGGCCGCCTGCCGGGCATCGGCCGCTACACGGCCGGCGCGATCGTGTCGATCGCCTTCGACCTGGCGGCCCCGATTCTGGAAGCCAACACCGTGCGGCTGTTCAGCCGACTGATCGCTTTTCGCGGCGATCCGGCCAGCACGGCCGGCCGGCAGCTGTTGTGGCGGACGGCCGAAGCCGTGCTGCCCAAACGTCGTTGTCGCGAGTTCAACCAGGCTTTGATGGAGCTCGGCAGCCTCGTCTGCTCGCCCCGGGCGCCGCAATGCGCGCGTTGCCCGGTGCACGAACTTTGCGGGGCGTTGGCTCTCGACGCGCAAGAACAGATTCCGCTGCGGGCGCCGAAAGTTCGCATCGAGGCCGTGCGCGAAGCGGCGGTCGTCGTGTGGCGCAAGAATAAATTGCTGTTGCGGCGGCGCCCCGCCGGCGAGCGCTGGGCGGGGCTGTGGGATTTTTTGCGCTTCCCGCTGGCCGCTCGACGCGGTGCGGCGCTCGAACAGGAACTGCTGGAGAAGGCCCGCGAGCAATCGGGCCTGGCCATCGACTCGCCGCGGCGGATCGCCACCTTCAAGCACGGCGTCACACGGTTTCGCATCACGCTCGATTGCTATACGGCGCAGTATGGCGGGCGAATGCCCAAACTGGCCGCCGACGCCTGGCAGTGGGTGCGCCCGACGATCTGGAAGCCTATCCGCTCAGCGTGACTGGCCGAAAATTGGGACGTCTGCTGGTGGACGTCGAACCGACGTGAACAAGCGCCAACGCTGCTACGAGGCCCGTTTGCCGGGGAGATCCTCGGTGACGATCGACAGGCCGCCGGAGGCCCGCAGTTCGAGCTTGTAGCGCTTTCCGGGCAAGACGCGAATCGAGGGGGCTTCTCCGTGGGCCGCGCGAAGGCCGGCCGCTTTCGCCTTGGCCGGGTCGTTGGCGTACTGCCAGAAATTGGCCCAGATGTCCTTCTCCAGCGGCGACATTTCATTGCCCTGGCTGTAGACCGCCGGCCGCGAGCCCGACGGATCGATCGCAAAGCCTTCGCTCGGCTCCTGGTACTCGCCGAACACGCGGCGGAACAGGCACACCGACGTCGAGCGCAGCGGGTCTCCCTTTTCGACCAGGTCGTCGAAGTACTTGATCACCCAGGCGTCGATATAGACCGTGTCCCCTTCGATGGTGAACACCTTCGGCGCGCCAATTGGGTCGCCGCCCTTGGTCACTTCGACGAACTGAAATTTCGTGGTCGGATGCTCGGCGCCCGGCTTCTGATCGAGCACCATGATTTCCGCCACGCGGTGATCGATTTTCAACAGGCGAATCGCCAGGTTGAGCTTCTGGTTCTGTTTCGTGAGCCGCTCGACCTCGGCCGTCTTGGCCGCCAGCTCGGCGGTCCGCTCGCGCAGCGCCGTGTCGAGCTGCGACCGCTCGTCGTACGCCCGATACGCCACCCAGCCGCCGCTGCCCACGAGCGCCAGAATGACCAGCGAAACCAGCCCCCGCACGATCTGCGACATGGAGCTCAGGGTGCTTGACATGCGTGCCTCGAAATCGGGGTGTCGTTGGGGCGAAATGCGCGAGCACGTGAGCCGCCGGTCGGCGAGGCCGCATTATAAGGCCTTGCCGGCTCAACGCTAAGTGGGAATTGGACTGAAATCGGAGCCCCAGCAGCCCGAAACGCAAGCGAGGATCGTCGTTTTTGCCTCCCTCGCTGGCGCTTCGGGCTGGTATAAAACGGGTCGCCTCCCTTCCTTAGCTCCCTGCGACGAGCATCCCAATCCAAAACCGCATCGTGAGCAGTGCCGCACAAAAGAGGATTACGCACAGGAGAACGTAGATTCTGCCAAATCCCAATAAAGAAACGACTACGCCGCAACCAGCGATGGCCAGTGTGACCCACCAGATTGTCAGCGGCACGCCTTCGTTGCCGGCAATCCACCGCAGCGCAAGCGCGGCCGGCGCGAACCAGAAAGCCGCCCAGCCAATGCCCTCTCCGGTGATCTGAATCCTTGGCGTTTGCATACGCGATATTCTAAGGCGCACCGCCCCTAGCGTCCTAGCAACGCATCGACCGCCGCGCCAATGTCCTCGCTGGCCATCAGCGTCTCGCCGACCAGGATGGCGTCGACGCCGGCGTCGCTCAAGCGCTCGACGTCGGCTCGGGTGCGAATGCCGCTTTCGCTCACCAGCACGCACTCGCCGGGAATCTTGTCTCGAAGGCGCAGCGTGTGCTCCAGGTCGGTCTCGAACGAACGCAAGTCACGGTTGTTGACGCCGATCAACGTGGCGCCGGCGTCGAATACGCGCTGGAGATTCTCGGGCTCGTACAACTCGACCAGCGGGCACATGCCGAACGCTACAGCCTCGTTGTGCAGTTTACGAAGATTGCAGTCGTCCAGGCATTCGGCGATCAGCAGCACCGCGTCGGCCCCGGCCGCGCGGGCTTCGAGCAGCTGGTAGCTGTCGAGAATGAAATCCTTGCGCAGCACCGGCAGCGCCACTGCCTGACGGACCTGTCGCAAGTATTCAATGTTCCCCTGAAAATATGGCTCGTCGGTCAATACGCTCAAGCAGCTCGCCCCATGCCGCTCGTAGATCAGGCCGATTTCTACCGGCTGAAAATCTTCGCGAATCACGCCCGCCGAAGGGCTGGCCTTTTTGATCTCGGCGATCAGCCGAATCGGGCCCGGCGCGGACAGGGCCGAAAAGAAATCGCGCGCCGGCTCGGCCGCCTCGGCCAGCAAGCGCAGCGCCGCCTCGGGACATGCCGCCTTGGCCGCGGCAATCTCCCCCCACTTCGTGGCCACGATCTTGTCCAGCACGCTGCCCATGCAATGACGCTCTTTGCTCTCAAAAAAGCAAAGAAGAAAATTAGCCACAGAGTTCACAGAGAACACAGAGACGGAGAGAGGCTTACGAAGAGAAAAACTGCTTTACGAAGAAAATTCATTCGCCGTCTTTTCATCCTTCATCCTTCATCCTTCTCTGTGTCCTCTGTGTCCTCTGCGGCTAATTCTCTTCCTTCTTCTTTCCAACCGGTAATCGGTTAATGTTTAAAATGCCGGCGGCCGGTGAAAATCATGGCGATCTTGTGTTCGTTGCAAGCGGCGATCACTTCGTCGTCGCGCTTCGAACCGCCGGGCTGAATGACGGCGACGACGCCTGCCGCGGCGGCCTGGTGAATCGAATCGGCGAACGGAAAAAATGCGTCGGACGCCAGCACGCTGCCTTTGGCCCGTTCGCCCGCCTTGGCCACGGCGATGCCGACCGAATCGACGCGGCTCATCTGACCCGCGCCGACGCCCAGCAGAGCCCCGCCCGCAGCCAGCACGATGGCGTTCGATTTGACGTGCCGCACTAGCGTCCACGCAAACCGCAGATCGTCCCACTGAGCCGCCTGCGGTTCGGCTGCGGTGACAACTTTCCATTCTTGCTCGCGATCGGCCGCGAGGTCGGCCTCTTGCACGAGCATTCCCCCTTCGATCTGCCGCAGCTGCCAGCGCGCCGGCTCTCCGTCGAGCCGCCCGACCTTCATCAGCCGCACGTTGGCCTTCCACTTGGGTCGCGTGGTGAGAATCTCCAGGGCTTGCCGATCGAAGTCGGGCGCCACGATGGCTTCCACGAATCGACCCGGCTCGGCCAACACCTCGGCTGTCGCCGCGTCGAGCGGACGATTGAAGCCCAACACCGAGCCAAATGCGCTGAGCGGGTCGCCATCGAGCGCGGCCCGCGTGGCCGCGGCCAATTGGCCGGCCGTCGCCGCTCCACAGGGATTGTTGTGCTTGATGACCACGGCGGCCGGCTCGGCCAGCGAACGGGTGATCGCCAGCGCGCTGTCCAAGTCGAGAAGATTGTTGTACGAAAGCTCCTTGCCCGCCAACTGCTCGGCCGCCACCAGGCTGGCCCCCTTGCCGGCGTCGCCCGCTTCCCCCTCCGCGTAGAGCGCCGCGTGCTGATGCGGATTCTCTCCGTACCGCAGAACTTCTCGGCGGCGCAGATCGACGTGCCAGCGATGCGGAAGCAGCTCGGGCTCAACTTGGCTGGCCAGGTATTCGGCGATTACCTGGTCGTAACGTCCCGTACGTGCAAACGCCGCCTGGGCCAGTTGGCGGCGCAGCTCGAGCGTGGTCGCGCCGTGCGTTTTGATTTGTGACAGGATTTCGGCGTATTGCTCCGGGTCGGTCGCCACGGTGATGAAGGCGTGATTCTTGGCTGCCGCGCGAATCAAGCTCGGCCCGCCGATGTCGATCTGCTCGACCGCCTTGTCGAACGCAACGTCCGGCCGGGCAATCGTGGCCTCGAACGGATACAAATTCACGATGACCAGCTCGAACGTCACAATGCCGTGGGCCGCCAGCGCCGCCAGATCGTCGGGCCGGTCGTGGCGGGCGAGAATGCCGCCGTGGATTTTGGGATGCAGCGTCTTGACGCGCCCGTCGAGCATTTCCGGAAACCCGGTGTACTCGGCCACGTCGCGGACCGTGCGCCCCTCGGCTTCCAGAAAACGCCTCGTGCCGCCGGTGCTAAAGAGCTCGACGCCCGAGGCCGCCAAGCCGTCGGCAAACTCGACCAGCCCCAGCTTATCGCTGACGCTGATCAAAGCGCGGCGGATCGGGGGCGATTCCATGGACGTCAGACTGCTGCAGAGAGGCGACACTTCAGGGGACCAAGCGACGCGACGGCGCGCGCGCGACAACCCCTGGTGTAAGAAGTTGACCGCGCGGCGTCAACTCCCGATCCCGCGCTGGCTCGTCTTAGACGGGGTGCCACTGCTGGCTCGTCCAGCAGTGATTGTACGACGAGTTTGCACGGCACGGCTGGATAAACCAGCAGTCGCACCCGTTATTCAATCGGCCGCTCAGGGCTTATCCGCGAACGGGTCGTCGTCGCCTTCGGCCGGCGCTTTGGGCTTGTCTTCTTCCATGGCGGGCGCGTCGGGATCTTCGGCCGCCTCGTCGGCCGAATCTGCTTTCGGCGTGACGGCCTTTTCGCCAGGTTCTTTCAGTTTGGCCTTGAGCTCGGGCAATTCCGGCTTAGGCGGATTATGAAGCACCGGCGATTTCAGGGCCACTTCGTGCAAACACTGCACCACGCCGTTGCTGCTCCCCAGATACACCCGGTCGCTGCGAGGGTTGGTCAATCTTATGGAAATCTCGTCCAGCGGCATCATGCCCACGCGGCTGCCGGTTTTCAGGTCCAACACGACCAGTCGGCCCAATTTGTCGCAGGTGTAGACGCGCGTGGGGCTGGCCGCCAGAAACTGCGCAATTCTCGGCGAGACCCACACCTGTTCCGCAGTCTTTGCATCAATGCAGATCATACCGCTGAGCTCGCACGTCACGAAAACCTTGTCCTCGATGGCCACCGGCGAAGTAAAAATCGCGTCGCCCACCGAGTATTTCCACGCGATCTTTCCCGTGGCCTCGTTCAAAGCGTAAACGACGCCGTCGGTCGAACAGGCATACAAATTGGGCGTCCAATATCCGGGACGCGACTGAATGGCGCCACGCGTCTCCAACCGATAGCGAATGCCTTGAGCCTCGGGGCTGGCAACAAAGAAGTAGCCCTTCTCCGTGGTCCAACTCAGGGACTGGGGAGTAACCAGGGGCGGAACGAGCACGCGTCCGGCCGAATTGTATTTCCAGGGGGACTGTTTTGCGCCCTTCTCGAACTCGTACCCCTCGATGAGACCCGTGATCATCGGCACGAAGACGTGCGTGGCCGTCAATGCCGGTCCGGCCCCGGGGACGCCGGTGACTTGCTTCTGCCACAGAATCTCGCCTCGGGCACGGTCCAGCACGAACAACACCGAGCCGTTTGCCACCGCGACATAGTCGTCATTCGCCGCCGCCTCGGTGCAAAGCCGCCCGCGCGGGCCAACTTGCGTCGACCACAGCGTGCGCCCTGTCTCGGCGTCTAAACCGGTGAGCATACCCTGCGTGGTCTGCACCAGCACGATGCCCGCATGGTAATGCACGTGCGAAATCGGACCAGTCGAGCGCGGCGAACCGACTTGCGCGTACCACGCGCGGGTCAAGCCATGGCGGGCAGCCTGCGATTGTGCGACCATCGTGGCCGCGTGAGCCACCGATGCCAGGCCACAAAGAGCCGTTGCGACTGCCAATATCCAACGCGACGATCGCCGCATCGACTGATTCTCCGGCGCAAACCTTGAATTGCAGCAATCGGCCCGAGCCAACGCCCGGGCAGAGCCTCATGCTCCATGATAGTCACTCGGCAGGCAAAAAACTCGACAAAATCGCGCTGGGTGGTACGTTGCCAGTGCCACCCGGCGAACCGCTGGCGCGGGGGCCAAATGGCCGGCGGCCGCAGTCGACCCGCTAGACCAACTCGCCTGCGATCTCCTACGATATTAAAAATCCGCTCGTAGGGGGAACCCCGCACTCATGCCCGCTCGCCGCCAGAGCACCCACAGGCCCGCCCTTTGGCAGGAATTGTTGGGCTATTTGAACTTCTCGTCGGGAACCGCCGATCCGCAGTTCCTTCGCAATCTCAACGAGCTGTTTGGCTCGATCGAGCTGGGGGGCCGCTACAATGGGCCCACTTTTCGCGTCGCCGGCGGGTTGTTGCATGGGCATCTGGATGAGCTCTCGGGCCACTCGGCGGCTTTCCAGGACGTCGAGCAAGCCCGAAGGGTGCTGCAACTGGCCATCGACGACTTTCCGACCCGCTACCGCCAGTTTCATCGCGACCTGTTGTTCCATCAGCAGGACGGCGACATTTGGGGTCCGTTTTTTCTGGGCCGCGTGTTCGAGGCAATCCTGGAGCAGGGGGCTCCCTGGGACGAAACCGAGCGGATTGTTGACGGCGCGATCGCGCGGGTGAACGACTATATCGGCTATCGCCCGGTCGCCGTGCTGCGCACCGTCCAGCGCATCGAGCCGTACGCCCACGAGTGGATCAGGCCGATTCCGCTCTATGTGCGTGGCGCCCCAGTGGGCGCCGGCCGCTACCAGGAGATCGTCAGCCGCGCGCTCGACATCTTGCGCGGCACCGACGCGGCCCTGCTCGGCGAGGCCTATTTCGATCCCGAGTTGCTCGACGAATTGGCGTTCGACCCGCGGGCCTACGACTTCGACCATCCGGTGAACAAGCGGCCCAACTATCATTTCGGCCAGTGGGACCCGCACCATCTCGACAACCAGGGCCGCTATCGCCGGTTCGTCTTGCAGCAAGTCACGCTCGACGTGTTGCTGGAGCGGGTCGACGCGCCGGGCGAGCTGGCGCGCGACGAGCTACTGCTGGAAGCCGCTGCCGTGCTATGCGGCACGATTTTGATGGCCTCGGGCACCAGCGGCAGCGGACCCGACGCCCACGATTCGACCACCACGCTGGCCACGCTGCTGCCGCGAATCGCCGCCTATCGCGACGCCTTCTACGAGCAATTCGTCAAAAAACAGAGCGGCGCCCACGGAGAGCGGTTGCGTGCGGAGGCCGTCTCGGGCAAGCAGCCGCTGGCTGCCGCCCGGCAGCATCTCAATCAACAGCTTGCGCGCCGCCGAGCCGCGCAACTGGAACACGTACACCTGGCGATCCTGTTCGCGCGGATGGGATATCCGCAAGCCGCCGTACACCAGGCCCAGATCGTGCCCGTGGCCGCCGCGCGCATGGCTTGCAAAATCCAATGCCGGCTGACGACCGGTCACCTGGCGATCGAAGCGGGTCAGCTCGCCGGGGCTTCGACCGCGCTTGAGGAGATCGAGGATCTGCTGCACCGGGCCATCGAGTGCGGGGCCATGGTCGATCCTTGGAATATCCTGGGATTTCAGGGCAATTTCAGCCTCTTCCCCTCGCCCGAAAACAGCGTGCCCGATCACCGGCTCGACCAACTGATCGAATTGCTCGATCAAATCATCGGGCTGTACGCCCGACTGTGGAGCGAGGCGGCAGTGCGCGACGACACGCCGCTGCAAGAAGCCTTGTCGCGGCGGATGGGCGAGTTGACCCGCTGGTGGGACCAGTTCGCGGCCACAACCGTCGACGGCCTCGAAGCGTTCTCCGGTGCCGAGGCCTACGAATCGGCCAGCCAGGTTGCCGAAGCGTTGACCGCGTTTCGACAGGCGGGGGCGGCCGCCGGCGACATCGCCTTTTGGCGCGATCGGGTCTCGCATTTCAACTCGCCCAAGGCCTACGCGCTGGTCGTCGGCGCGCTGTGGCAAAAGCCCGACCTGGTGGCCGCGATGGCCCTGTTGATGCAATGGCTCAGCCAGGCCGGCATGATTCCGCTCAAGCAGGGGGAATACTCGTTCCATGCGCTGGCGCAGCGCTGGCTGGCGGAAGTCTGTCTGGGCGACCGACCCGTTTCGCCCGGCATGCGTCCCCACGAGCGGCAAGCGCTGGTCCGCAAGTTCTTCGAGTTGCTGGAAGCAAACGCCGAGGATTTCTGGCAAGTCCCCAGTCTGGACCTGCTGGGAATCGGCACGCACGAACCCGCCGACAGTGATAACGACGATGACGAGGGCATGGACGACCGCGATGAGGAGGACGACGAGGACGACAAGAATCGATTTCGTGCGGCTTACGACGAGATGGTCTACATCGACAGTACGGGCGACGGCGTCGAGTCGGACATGCTCGAGAGCGGCGCGCCGCCGGCCACCGATTTCGAGTTGGAGCAGGAGGCCCGCCGGGTTGGCGAGCGGTTGGCCTTTTTGCGCTCCGTGGCATCGCTTTGGAAAAAAGCGACCTTGGCATGCGGTCCGCAGGCAGCTTCGCCGATGCCCGACGAAACGCTCGCGCGGTGGCTCGAACAAGCGGGCGAAAACGAGCGGCAGTTGCTGGCGCTGCTGCGGGCCGTCGACGCGCGGCGCATTCCGCCCCCCACCGCCAGCCGCGACTCGCTGCTCGAGTTCGACCGCCGCCGAGGCGTCAAAGAGATGCTGGTGGAAAAGATCATCGGCTCCACGATCGAAACGGCCGACGCCGCCCGCTCGATCCGCGCCGCGCTGCCGGTCGCCGAGGGGGCGAGTGAAAACTCGGGATTGCTCGACGACGTCCTGCGGGCCGTGGTGCGCGGCGATCGGGCCCATGTGCAGCGGCTTTGGCCGCGCTTTCTCGAAAGCCTGCGCTCGCAGTCGCTGTTGTACGTGCCGCTGGGCAAAGGGGGCGACCCGGCCCGCATGGTGCAGGCACGCACGCTGCAACAGGCCGTGCGCGATCTGTTGCAGTGGCTGCCCCGTTTGGGCCTGTTGGCTGAAACCTGCCAGCTGATCGAAGCGGCCCGGCTGATGGAATCGGCCAATCCGGTCGGCGCCGGCGCCATCAGCGAATACGACCGGCTGTTTGCCGCCGGATACGAGGCGATCGCCGAAGCCCTCGTGGGCATGTCGAAGGACTGGTCGGCCGGTGAGGACGATGCGGACGACGTCGACGCGCGCAATTCCGATAGCGACAGCAGCGAAAAGGCCGACAATGACCTGGTCGAGTGCCTCGAACAGGTCACCGAGGCCCTGCTCAAGCAGTGGCTGGCCCACAGCCGCACGCTGCGGCTCTCGGTGCTGGAAAAAATCTCCGACGAAAAGGCGTGGGCGGCACTGGTCGGGTTCATCGAACGCTACGGCCGCGATCTGTTCACGCAGCGATTCCTGCACATGGGCAACCTGCGGGCCATCCTACACCAGGGGGTCGATGCCTGGCTGGCGCAGCTCGAACAACAACCCGAGCCCGACGAGCCGCTCAAGTTGCTGGATGAACTGAACGACAAGATTTCGCGCGCCAACGCGGTCAAACATCTCAGCCTGGTGATCGAGGCGATCGTCGAGAACTACTCCGAGTATCGCGACTACAACAGCACGACCACGCAATCGGATCGCGGCGACTTGTTGTACACGCTGTTGGATTTCTTGCGCCTGCGGGTGCATTACGACCGCGTCGCCTGGCATCTGAAGCCGGTGATGATCGCGCACTCGATGCTGGTCCGCCGCGGCCGCAGCGGCGCGGCCGAAATGTGGCGTCGGGCACTGGCCGATCGGACTGGCGAATTGGCCGACTCGCTGCAAAACCGCTGCGCCGAGCTGCGCAAGAAATATGCCATGCGCCTGCCCACCGTCACCGACCGCCTGGCCGAACGGTTCACCCGCCCGCTGGCGATCGACCGCGTGCGCGCGTTGATCAAGCCCGCCATGGACGACGTTCGCACGCGCCACAATCCCGACGGCGGACCGTGCCTTGCCTTCGAAGTGCTCGAGCAGGAAACCGACGAGCTAACCCAAGAGCCGACCGGCGTGGGCCTCGACGTGCCGGTATGGCTGTTGTCTTTGGAGCAGGAGGTCGACAACCAGCACCGCGCCGCCTCCTATCTAGACCGCCCCGAAGAATCCCGCCCGCCGCTGGCACAAGTCACCCTCACGCTGGAAGAAGTCCAGCGGCAACTCTCGGGCTGGGAGCTGCATCCGTATTGAGGCGGCACGTCGGCCGCGCATACTAACCCGACGCGCCAGCGAGGGTTCTTCGTCCGGCGTCCCTCGCTAGCGCGTCGGATTAGTGCAGGTTAGGGTGGCACCGACAACTCGTTGTCGGTGTTGCGAAGCAATAAGAGGCGTTGTGAGTAGCTCTCGCAACTCGCCCGCCCCTCTTGTCCCTGCGGGACCCAGACAGCGAGTTGCCTGGGCCACCCATGCCGCGCAGCGTCAACACGCTTCGGGGAGTTTGGCGACAGCCTCGCTGCGCTTCCGCAATTGGGTCGCGGTAATTTGATCGCCGCGCTCTTCGGCTATGCCTGACAACGTATCGAGGCAGGCTGCTTCCATACCGTAGCGCCCGAGTGCATGCCAGATGGCGCAAGCGTCGTTCCAAAGTTGTTCCTTCAATGACAAGTCATCATCGCAAGCCAGCATCGCACAGATTTGAATCGCTTCGGCACGACGTCGTCCGTGCCCCAGTTCCCCGTACAACTGTGCCGCCTCTACCAGGACGGCTCTGCGAAAACGATCCTCGTCGCGCCAACATATTCCCGTAGTCGTGAGCACGTCGGCAAGAACCTGTTTGTCGCCCAATTCCCTCGCTCGCGCAATGGCCTGTTTGCACAGGTCTCTGGCTTGCGGGTTATTGCCAATTGCAACATGGACTGCACGGCGTTCCAAGTTGAGAATGACCCCCACTTGATCGTTGATTCGTTGACAAATCGCGAGGCTTTCGTCAAACCTCGAAAGTGCGCGAAGGCTCGCGGCAACTCCCGACTCGTCTCCAGCTTCGCGGAACAGTTTCAATGCCTCTTCGCACAAGCCGTCGCCTGTGAGATCAGATTCGTCGATCTCTTTGGGACAATACCACAGTAGGTTATTGGACAATGCGAGCAGCGCTTTGGCAGCGGCAACCGGATTGTGTTGCGAACGGGCTAGCTCCAGGCCACGGGTAAAGAAGCCGTGGGCCAAGTCGTGGCGATCGTCCAATTGCCGGGCTCGCCAGCCGGCTACCAATAACGCGTCTGGTTCCGACAGTTCCGATTGCGGCCCCATATCCAGTGCCCTGACGTTTTGGTTGGGATTACGCCTTG
The DNA here is from genome assembly GCA_963801675.1 of uncultured Planctomycetia bacterium. Lineage (GTDB taxonomy): Bacteria > Planctomycetota > Planctomycetia > Pirellulales > PALSA-1355 > PALSA-1355. The sequence goes on along the minus strand of CAWDFN010000001.1, from coordinate 2,064,685 downwards.
ATTATAGCCGCATTCACGCAGCCTCACACCGCTTCCTTGTCACAGGCGCGGCGCAACAAAGAGCTCCGTCGGCGTGCAACATGTCAGGCCAGGGCAACGCCCTGGTAGACTGGAGAGCCATCAAATTCCTGGAGCCCTGTAAGGACGAAACTTGTATTGCGCTCACCGATTTGTGTCGCCCTGACAGGGCTCGGGATTGACGCGGCTACCTAAACCGCAGGGCGGTGCCCTGGGCTGGCATGTTCGACGCCTGCAGCGTCGGCCGAAACTCATCGCTCTGTCGCGCCAGGCCGCCGCGTACTTCTTATCCGCCTTCACTTCCGGCGGAAGCACGTAACCCACGCCGGCGGCCATCAGCTTTTCGAAAGCCTCGCGGTGACGTGAGACAACAAAGTTGTCTGGGCCACCCAATGAAGAATCATTCTCTCCGTATATCGCCCGCGGTGGCTCACCGCCGGCGGCTCGACTGCCTTCGTCCCGAGCTCAGGCCGAGGGGAGCTCGCCGAAGTCCGGAGGTTTCTTTCTATTTCGTATCAACGGCCAACTGCCTATCCGAAAACCGTCTCGGAGAGGGGGACAGTCCCATTTTGCTTCGAAGACTCCACAAAATTGGGACAGTCCCCCACGGTTTTCGGATAGGCTCTAAACGGTCGCATCGCCTAGTTCGCGGCGCAGGCGTAACAGAACCCGCGACTTGGCGACGCGCACGGCGCCGGGTTTCATGTTCAGATCGGCGCCGACGTCGAGGGCGGTGCGGCCGTCGACGGCGACTCGCCAGAAGGCTTGCCAGGTACGTTCGTGGAACTCGGCGCGAATCGACTCCAGTGCCTTGAGCAGCAACTCGTCGAACAGCGGATCGTCGGAAAGCGCCGGTACGTTTTCGATCGCGTTGAGATCGGGGATCTGCTGCATGTGGAGGGCGGCTTCGGTGCCGCCGGTCGCGGCAGGCTCGCCGGCTCGACGACGAAAATGGTCGCGGACTTTGTTGCGCGCGATGGTCGCCATCCATCCACGAAAGGTATCGCCGGGTTGCTCCTTGCGAAAGCGGTCGAGATGGCTCGCGACGGCCGAGAACACGTCCTGCAACAGGTCACCGACGTCTTGTTCGGCCACGCCCCACCGCCGGCACCAGGACGCGACCAAGGGCGCGTAGAGCCGCACCATGCGCTCCCAGGCCGACGGGTCATCCAGCTTGGCGCCGGCCAACAAACTGCGCGACGTCGAGCCGCCCGATCGCGCACGATCATCGGCGTGGTCATTCTCCGTCATGGAGAAGCTCCCTTTCGTCGATACTGGGCGACGACGGTGACGGCGACGCTGATCACCAACAGCAGCAACCAGATCGTGCCCATGAGCAAAAAGGCGCTGCGCAAGCCGGCCTGCGTGTTGTCGATTTCTCGCTCCAGCGGCCGCACGATCTTCAGCACGCCCACGACGTCGCCTTCTTTCCAGTCTTTCTTAGGGCTGAGGCTGTCGGGATGGTTGTGGCAGGCAATGCAGCTCTTTTCCATGTGGCGGGCCGTGTAGTAGAGCAGTTTGCGGCGCCCGTCCTCGTCGACGAAGTGCGAGTACTCGGTGGGCGGATCGTCGGAAGGTTTCGCCCGCGCTTCCAGCCACTCGAGCGCGGCCACATCGAACTTGCTCTGCGGTCCGCCGTTCTTGCGAGTCGGCCAAGGATGCCGGCTGAACACGCGGACTTCCATACCCGGGCTGCGGCGGCTGATCCGTTCGCCCAGATCGATCGCAAACGTGGCCGGCAGCGGCAGCGAGGGATGCACGTGACGATAGTTCTCGGTGATCGTGATGCTGGACGTCTTGGGATCGATATCGGAGATCTCGTCGCTGTAGAAGCGCCAGACCTCGTCGAGCATATTGGTTTCCAGCCGCGCGCTTTCGAGGGCCGTTTGCCGCACGAAGAACTCGGCCAGGCTCGACAGATACCACAAGCCCGCTACCGAGCCGATCAACACCGCGGCCAGCACGCTCACCGCCAACGGGTAGCGACGGCACCAGCGCAGCGTGCGCTCGAGCGTGCCCATCGGCCGCGCCAGGATCGGCTGACCCTGGGCGAATCGCCGCAGGTCTTCGGCCATCTCGCGCGCCGTCTGATAGCGCCGCCAGGGAGTCTTGCTCATCGCCTTCAGACAGATGACCTCGAGGTCGCGAGGCACCGCGGGCCGCACCGCGCGCGGGGAGCGCGGTTCGTCCTCGATCACTTGCAACAACAGCATTCGCCGGTTGCCGTGAAAGGGACGCACGCCGGTTAACGTTTCGTACAGCACCACGCCCAGGCTGTAGATGTCGCTGCGAGCATCGACCTGGTGCGAAGTGCCTGCTGCCTGCTCGGGCGACATGTAGGCTGGCGTTCCCAGCACGCGGCCCTCCGAGGTCATGGTCCATTCGCCCGAGTCGCGTTTGGCGAGGCCAAAATCCATCAAGTGGGCCCGATCGTGTCGATCGATGATGATGTTCGACGGCTTGACGTCGCGGTGGACGACTCCCTGCTCGTGCGCGTATTGCAAGGCATCGGCCAATTCGGCGATAACGCTGGTGGCAGACTCGGGGGGCAGCGGCCCGTCTTTGAGCCGTTCTTCCAGCGTGACTCCGTCGACGTACTCGCAGACCAGGAACCAGACGTTGTCCTCGGTCTGAGCGGTTTCATACATCGAGACGATCGACGGGTGCTTGAGCTGGGCAGCGCTACGGGCTTCGCGCAGGAACCGCTCGACTTCTTCTTGCGAGGCCAGGCTGCCGGCGCGCTGCACCTTGAGTGCAACCACGCGTTGCAAGCGCGGATCCCAGGCTTGAAACACGTAGCCGAACGAGCCCACCCCCAGCTCGGAGCGAAGCTCGAAGCGATCGAGTCGCACCGGGCCTTCGCCCAGGCGACGGGCCAGCTCTCGCCCCACGTCGGCGGTGATTCGCGAGCGGACGTGGCCCGTTTGCGAGACGCTGGCGAGGATCGCCTGGCTCCAGGGTTCTTCGCTAACGTCGCCCAGGTGGGAGGCGGTGCGCAGGCGCCCGAGTTGATCGACGAGCTCGTCGGTGGAGCCGTCCCATTCGTCCAGCTGGTGCTGGCAAGAGGCGCAGCCCTCCACATGATCGGCAAGGGCGTCGAATCGCGCAGGATTGCCGCGTCCGAGAGCAAACTCGCGGAGTTCGACCGAATCAGGGCAAGAAGGTTCCACGGCCGCCCCCGTTCACGCGTTCTGGAGTTACCCCGCGCATGCCTTGCGCGCGATCCTATCTATATTAACCGTCCGGCGTTACAGCATGCCAAGCATCTGGGGGGAAATTGCCGTTATCTAAGGTTGCCGACGCTGGATTGCGACCTCGGGGGAGTTTCAAGCCGTTGCTTGTGTAACGCCGCCGCGTTCTAGAAACCAGAGAGACCGGCTTACGTCGGATGCCGCCTTTCACCGCCCCCGCTCACAGATTAAAGGGAGTTTCACTATGAATCGCACCAATCGTCGCGCGTTCCTGTCAGACGTCGGTCGCGGCATGCTGGCGGCCGGGCTGGGTACGTCCCTGGCAAATGACATGGGCTTTTCCACCGCGTTTGCCAACGAGGGTTCCGACGCTATCCCGCTGGGCGAGTATGCCTCGCTCGTGGAACTGATGCGCAGCACCCCGGCCGAGAAGCTGCAGCCGATGTTGGCCCAAATGGTCGTGCAGGGTCAATGCGATCTGAAGAAGTTGACCGGGGCCGGCGCCCTGGCCAATGCCGTCACGTTCGGTGGCTGCGACTATGTCGGATTCCACACGGCGATGGCGATGCTGCCGGCGTTGGAGATGAGCCGCATGCTGGCCGATCGTCGCCAGGCACTGCCGGTGCTGAAGGTGTTGTATCGCAATGCACAGCAGATCCAAAGCGTCGGCGGCGCGTCGAAAGCCACGCTCGAGGCCATTCACGCGGCCGAGCATGCCTCGGAAGGGGATGTCGGCACCCAGATTCGCGACGCCTGCCGTAAGCTGGACGTCGCGCGGGGCGAGAAGCTGCTGGCCGGCGTGGGCGGCTCGCCGCTCGACGCGTTCAACGCCTTGCAACCGGCCATCCAGGACGACCTCAACGTCCACCGATTCGTGTTTGCCCATCGGACCTACGGGCTGGTGGGTTTGCTCGGTAAAGAGTATTCGTACTCGATGCTGCGCCAGTGCGTGCGGCTGTGCGCCGACCACGAACGCGAGCACATCGAGCGCAACCAACCTGCGTCACCCATTCGCGCGCTGGTGCCGAAACTGGTCGACCAGTACAAGCTGGACGGCAAGCATCTGGGCAAGCGCGATCCCGGCGACGCGGCCGTGAATGAACTTTGTCTGGCGGTCTACAATGGCCCGCGCGATAAAGCGGCTGAAGCTGTGGCAGCGGCCCTGGCCGATGGCATCGACCCGGAGGTGATCGGCGAGGCGATCTCCCTGGCATCGAACCTGTACGTCCTGCGACAAGGGACCGAGAATTGGCGCACTCACGGTGATTCGGCCGGCGTGCATTCGTCCGACGCCACCAACGCGTGGCGGAACATGGTGCGGATCGCCGAGCCGCGATACGCCGTCAGCGGACTGATCGTGGCGGCCTACCACGCGGGCCTTCAGTCGAAGCCGTTCGAAACGCCCCCCTACCCGACCGACGAGCATCGGGCCCAGGTGAAAGCCCGCGATGCGGTCGGGCTGCTCGCGGAAACCGAAGACGCCATTCGCCAAAACGACCAGGGCGCGCCGCGGCTGCCGTGCAGATCTATGGCGAGAACGGCCACGGCGTCGAAGCGGCGCTCGACTTGATGCTCAAGTATGCGGTGAGCGAAGACGGGCGCCTGCATGGCGAGAAATACTTCCACACGGTTCGCGAGGAGTACCGCACGATTCGTCCGGCGTTCCGCTGGCGCCAGATCGTGGCGCTGGCGCGCGTCACGAGCAGCGCCTACGGCTATAACCGCGACGACAAGCACGGTTTCCGCGCCGCCGGCTACGAGGACGCCTGCAAGCTATTGGGCGTGGAAGTGTAGAGCGCCGACGCTGGAAGTCGGTCACGACTTCGGTCTATAATCGAGGTGCGTTCGGCCGTTGCGCGTGATTCGTTGATTGATGTTGCTTACCGAGGATCGATCCATGGCTCGCACGTCTTTGCTGGCGGTGTTTGTTCTAGGGCTTTGCGTTTCGCGGCTCGTCCTGGCAGACGAACCGGCTGCGACTGCACCGGTCTCGATTCCGCCCGCGACGCCGCAGCAGGTTCAGCAGGCCATCGAGCGCGCCATCCCCTATCTGCAAACGGAAAGCGCGACCTGGTTGAGCACGCGCGGGTGCGCGGCCTGCCATCACGCGGGGATGCCGTTTTCGGCGCTTGGCGAGGCCGACCGACAGGGCTACGCGATCGACAAGAAATACCTGACGGATAAGATCGAGTCTTTGCTGGGCAGCAAGGAAAAGTTGATGACTTCGAGGATCTTTCCCGATCCGGCTGCCCCACCCGACCCGCGCCCCCAGGGTCGAGGGCTGAACATGGGTCTGCCGTTTTTGGCCGTCGGTGCGCGGTCGATGCCTTCGCTGGAAGAGGGACAAAAGCAAAGCCTGAAGCTGATCGCGGAGGAAATCGTCAAGAAGCAGCAAGCGGACGGTTCGTGGGAGTGGTTTGCCGGGCTGCGCCGGCCGCCGATTAACGAAAGCCAGACGACCGACGCCGCGTGGATCATCATGGCGCTCGAGGCGGAAACCGGTGCGGACGCATCGGAATCGCAGCGCGTGGCGCTACAGAAAGCGATCGCCTGGCTGGAAGCTGCCAAGCCGGCCGATCTGCATCAAGACAAGGCCATGAAGGTGCTCTTGGGGGCTCGCTCGGGTAAGCCGCGCGAAGCGTTGCAGACCACGATCGACGAGTTGCTGGCCCTGCAACGGCCCGACGGCGGCTGGAGCCAGACGGTGCCTGAACCCAAGAGCGACGCCTTTGCCACTGGCCAGACTTTGTACGCCTTGTCGCTCGCCGGTTATACGGCCGAACGAGCGGAAATCAAGCGAGGGATCGACTTCCTGGTCGCCACGCAAGCGGCTGACGGCAGTTGGCCGATGATTTCTCGATCGACCCCCGACGGCTCGCCCGGCAGCTCGAAGTTGTTGACGCCGATCAACTGCGCCTCGGCCTCATGGGCCACGCTCGGCCTGGCCAGGCTCGTGCCGAGAGTCGTGGTTAGCGGTCAGTGATTCGTGGTCAGTGATTCGTGGTCAGTGATTAGTGGTCAGTGGTCAGTCAGCGATGGGAGCGGGGCAGCTCTGCTTGACAAGCAAGCAGTGGCACGCGCCGTTCTTCGTCTCTAACCACTATCCACTGACCACTATCCACTATTTCATCCACTATTTCATCCACTATTTCTTGACCGACGCTTGGAAGCCGGCTTTGAAGAGGGCTTCCAGCGTGGCGTTCACGTCGACTCCCTTTCCGGTGACTTCCAGGGTTTTGGCTTTCTTGTCGGCGTTGACGGCCGCAACACCGTCGACGGCCTTGAGGGCCTTTTCGGCGGCGGTGTAGCAGGCCGGGCAGCAGAGGTGGACGCCGGTAATGGTGACCGTGTCGGCCTTGGCGCCCTTCTCGGCGTTCGAAGCGGGGAACGCCAGAGTCTTGTCGCCATGCTTGGCGGTGCCGCGGAAGCCGGCCTTGGCCAGCGCGGCAATGGCCGCGTCGGCCGCTTTGTCGTCGGCGGCGGTGAGCGTGATCGAGCCGGAATCCTTGTCGGCCTTGCCGTCGCTCACGCCGTCGACGCCCTTGAGCGTGGCCTGAGCGATGTTCACGCACTGGCCGCAGCAAATGTGAACCCCCTCGATCTTTACCTCGCCACTAAAGGCCACCGCGACATTCAATAAGGCGACCGCGGCCGCGAGCGACAGTAAGCGTGCGAATTTCATGGCTTCTCTCCCAAGGATAGGAATGGTGTTGAGCGCGTTGACCGCCGAAATCGATCGTTTGCAGCGCTTGGATTCTACCGGGCGGGATGGGCCGTGCCAAATGGTATGGGCGGACAAAATAACTGGCCTGCGCGGCCGGCGGCCGGTACGACCGGCGGCGAATATACGGCAGACGTGGCCGCGTTGTTTGTAACGCACCCCATGCACCGCCGCGCCTTCTTTTCCGCGTTTGGTGGCGCCAAACAGCCGCGACGCCTGCTGCGTGAAACCTAGAATCCGTGCAACGCACAGCACGCGGATTGTAGGATTGGCAACCACTTGCTACGCTTTGACTTGTCGCGGATTCCAGCGTACAGCCCATTTGCACTGCGCATTAGCCTCCAAGAGTTCAATTGCACGGATGCCACTTCTAGCGATTTCGAATGCCCGCGTACGTTAGACGGACGCTCGACGCGTTCGTGGAATCCGATGTCAAACAGCTACTAGGCGCTCTTCAGGCTGCCTATGCGGGGGATGGCTTCGCTTCCCAGTACACTCGGCAGACGCTCGCCTGGGAGGAAGTTCTTCCGAAGCTGCAACTAACATTCATAGAGCTTCGACGACTCCGCGCTGATGCGAAAAATTGGTCCGTTCTTCTCGAATACCCTCTCTATCGACTTCGCCGCAGAATCGACTTGGTTGTTCTCGCCGGTCCACTCATCGTAGTTATCGAGTGCAAGGTGGGGGCGATGAGGTTCGCGGCGGCGGATGTGCGGCAGGTCGAGGAGTACGCCTTGGATCTCAGAGACTTCCATGCTGGAAGTCGCGGCCGGCATCTCTTACCAGTGCTTTGGAGTACCGACGCATCGACGACAGAAAGTATACATCGCGGTTCCGAACTCGTACGGCATGGGGCAACCGTTGCACCTGTGCAAGCGGTCGGCGAGGAGGGACTGTGCCACTACGTCGCGGCACTGCCGCCGGAATTGCGCGACGGTCAACTCGTCGCAGAATCGTGGGACTGTGCCGTCTATCGGCCCGTGCCAACGGTCATAGAGGCGGCAACAAGCATCTTCGCTGGGCATGACGTACGGAGCATTGCCAATGCCGATGCGGACAACCTGCGTGCCGCTGCGGCCAGACTGGTCTCGTTGATCGTGCAAGCGCGTGAGCTTCGGCGGCGCTACCTGCTCGTACTTACCGGGGTGCCTGGATCTGGCAAAACGCTGGCAGGTCTTCACGTCGTGCACAGTGCGATTGCCACGGGCGCGGAGGAAGCCGGCGACATCGTCTACTTATCTGGGAACACACCTTTAGTCACGGTGCTTCGCGAGGCACTTGCGCACGATGAGCGCGAACGGCGGCGGAATAACGGCGACGAACGGACCTTAGAAGATATCCGCCGTGATGTGCGAGCGAGGATCCAACACATCAGCGACTTCCTTCGAGAGAGTTTGCAGGGTTCTCCGACGGCGCCGCCTCATGAGCATGTAATAGTCTTCGACGAGGCGCAGCGTGCTTGGGATGCGAAGCAAGGGAAGGAAAAGTTCGGGCGATCGGCGTCTGAACCGGCGATACTTCTCGACATCATGTCCCGGCACTCGGATTGGTGTGTTTGCGTGTGCTTGGTGGGCGGTGGTCAGGAAATCAATGCCGGCGAAGAGGGCGTTCTCGGATGGGGACATGCGCTGCGGCGAATGCCGCGCCTTGAGCGAGAGCGATGGATGGTCTTCGTTCCACCGGATGTAATCACGGGTGGCGCATCTGCGGGATCGTTTGTTTTTGGGGATTTGCCGTCAAATGTGAAGGTGATTATAGATGATGATTTGCAACTTCGCGTGCCTCAGCGAAGCTTCCGGTCACCATTGGTCAGTCGGTGGGTAGACCTGGCGATCGAGGGTCGATCATCGGAAGCCGCCGTGGCTGCAAACTCACTGGGTCCCTATCCACTTTTTTTGACCCGTTCGCTCGAAGCTGCCAAGGTCTGGTTACGTCAAATGGGTCGCGGCGAGCGCCGGTATGGATTGCTTGCGAGTTCAGGGGCGCGTCGTTTGCGCCGACGGGTTGGGGCTGATACTCGACGCGTCTGCAGGCAACGAAATCGCCCACTGGTACCTTAATCCCCTTGGAGATATTCGAGCGTCGTTCGCGCTCGAAGTGCCCGCGAACGAGTATACTTGCCAAGGGCTTGAGCTTGATTTCGTTTGTCTGTGTTGGGGAGGCGACCTGCTGTGGTCAATCACCAACAGTGGGTGGGCCTAGGCACGCCTATCCGGCACGAAGTGGCAGACGATTAGGAACAGCGACGCGCGTCGTTACCTCGCCAACTCCTACCGCGTACTACTCACGCGTGCTCGCGAGGGAATGATCATCTGGGTGCCCGAAGGCGACGCCGCTGACCCGACGCGGCCGCCGGAAAACCTCGACAAGACGGCGGACTATCTGATGTCCTGCGGGGTCGTCCCTCTTTCTGAGCAACCGCGTAATGAGGCGTTCCAGGAGGCAGCGTCGTAGTGGTTGCGGCCATGCGGCCGGTACGACCGGCGGCGAATATACGAGGAGTTCTCGTGTTTCGTATATCGCCCGCGGTGGCTCACCGCCCGCCGGAGGCTTCTTGATTTCTGGTAATCGAGGAGATTGACACTTTCGCGCGTTACGCGGAGGCTACGCCAAGTTAGCACTGCTTGGCAAGCAAGCAGTGGCACCCAGGCGGATTTCGCGTGGGGATTTGGCTAGAATGGCTCGGGCGAGATTTTGCTTTGCGGCTTTGGGAGATCCACGATGCGGCTGGCTACGGTGCTGACTCCGATGTCGGACGAGAACCTTGCGTTGGCGGCGCAGTGCGGCGTCACGGACGTTGTGACGCGATACCCGGGGCCGGCACTGGGGGACTTGCTCGACGTTAAAAGTCGGATCGAGGGATTCGGCTTGCGGTTGTCGGTGATCGAGGGCTATCTGCCTATCGAGAACATCAAGCTTGGTTGCGACGACGGGGCGGAGCTTGAGGCGTTGAAGTCGCTGGTACGAAACATGGGCGCCGCCGGCGTGGGGATCCTTTGTTACAACTTCATGGCGGGCACCGACTGGGTGCGCACGCGTCTGGACGTGCCCGAGCGAGGCGGAGCGAAGGTCACTGCGTTCGACCTGCACGACGCCGAGCGGGCGGTGCTGATGGGTCATGACAGCGCGGGTACGCGGGAAGCGCCGCCGGCGGCGCGAGTCTCGGCCGAGGAACTGTGGACGCGGCTTGAGGCGTTGCTCCACGAGCTTGTTCCAGTCGCCGAGGAGGCCGGCGTCGTGCTGGCGATGCATCCGGACGATCCGCCGTTGGGAGAGTTTCTCGGCAAGGCGCGAATCATGAACTGTGTCGAGAGTTTCGAGCGGCTGGTCGCGCTCGTTTGCAGCCCGAGCAATGCGATTTGTTTCTGCCAGGGAACGTTTGCGGAGATGGGAGTCGACGTGCCCGCGGCCATCCGGCGGCTTGGCAGCAGCATTCAGTACGTTCACTTTCGCGACGTGCGCGGGACCGCCGAATCGTTCGCCGAGACCTTTCACGACAATGGGCAGACAGACATGGTGGCCGCGATGCGCGCATATCGAGAGGTCGGATTCGACGGGCCGATGCGTCCCGATCACGTGCCGCAACTGGTGGGCGAGGACGATGGCGAGCCGGGTTACACGATGAAAGGTCGCCTATTCGCGTTCGGGTACATGCGCGGGTTGATGCAGGCGACCGAGTCGGCCTTAGGCCCCGGTTGAAAAAGTTCGCCGCGCAGGGCGCGGCCGCGCGGGCGCGATGGTACAATGCCGAGGAATCCGGAGCCTCGCTCGAGGCCAAGATTCCTGGGCGTTTGTTGTCTCTTCACGTCACTTGAAAGGCGAGGCCGCTAATGATCCGCATCCATCAGAATCTGACGAAGACGCGACTTGTGGCTGCGCTGGCGGCCATGCTTCTGGGTTCGGCAATCGCCGACGTCGCGCGATCGGCCACGGTATTTGATCAGGCAGGCGCATCGGGGGGCGGCATACAAACCGTCTATGCGCCGTCGACGAACATCTCGGGCACGATGACCGCCTCGGTTTCGCGCTTCAATGGAGCGCTGGGGACGTTGATTCAAGCGGACTTCGAGTTCGCCGCCTCGACGACGGGCACCTGGCTGAGCATCGGCAATCCGATTGGTCTCTCGGCCATCAGTTTGAACGGTCCGGCCGACGTGGGCGGTCAGCCAATGGGTCCCCTTGCCATCAACTTCATGGACAATTATACGACCAGCACGTCATCGAACTCGTTCAACGCGAACAGCGCGTTTCTGACGCTGACTTCCGGCGCCTTCTTCAACACCCTGACTGGGCCGGGCAGCGTCACGCTGAGCTGGCTCTATTCGGGCTCGTCGTCGTTGAGCACGCCGGCGGTCGGGACGGGGCCGGGCGGCGAGGGGTTTTCGTGGGGCGGCTCGGCCCACGTGCTGTACACCTACGAGCCGGTGCCCGAACCGAGCACGATCGCCTTGGGCGGGCTGGGTTTAGTCGGCTTGTTGGTTGTTGCGCGGAAGCGGCGAACAATCGCCGCGAAGGCGTGACTCTTCGAGCAGAAGATCGGCGGCTCGGACCGGCAACTCGTTGTCGGTGGTGCAGCGCCACAACAGGCCATCGCCGGCGAGCCTCACGGCACTCGCCAAACCCCTCTTGTCCCTTCGGGAACCAGACAACAAGTTGTCTGGGCCACCCTGCGTCCCTCGCTTGCGCGTCGGGTTCGTATGGGGAACGCCAGCGTCCGGTGTTTTCCGGGTCCGAATTCCCGGACAGCCGCAACGAAGTTGTCGGGGTCACCCAAGCCGAACCGTTCGCTGCAGGCTCGTCGCCTCTTGACGCATAGTATCATTATGATATCATTATGATATATTCCCAGCAAGCCGCCACTTTTCCGAGGTGAACCATGATCGCGGAGAAACACTATCGCCCGCCGTCCGGATGGATCAACCTGGCCGTGATCCTGCTGCTGATGATTGGAGGCCCGGCATGGCTGGCCTTTGTGGCCGCGTGGCTGAATCGCCCGCCGCACGGATTGTTCATTCTGGGCGTGATTCTCGGCGAAGTCGCCGCGCTGGTCGGCCTGTTCGGGTTCATGGCGATCCAGCCGAACCAGGCGCGGGTCTTGACGTTGTTCGGCGAGTACATCGGCACGGCGAACGAATCGGGCTTCTATTGGGTGAATCCGTTTTTCATGAAGAAGAAGATTTCGCTACGGGTGCGCAATTTCGAAACCGGCGAGTCTTCGACGCCCGAAATCAAGGACGCGGCCGGCCACGTACTGCAACACAAGACGCGCACCACCGGCCGGCCCTCGAAGGTCAACGATCGCGACGGCAACCCGGTCGACATTTCGGCGGTGGTGGTGTGGAAAGTGGTCAACACGGCCGAGGCCCTGTTCGAAGTCGACGATTATGAAGACTTTCTGAGGGTGCAATGCGAAGCCGCGCTGCGCGTGCTGGCCAGCCGGCATCCATACGACAGCGAAGACCACGAGGTTTCGCTGCGCGGCAACACCACGCAAGTTTCCGAGCAGTTGCGCGCGGACATTCAAGAGCGGCTGGAGAAGGCGGGCGTGCAGGTCATCGAAGCCCGCATCAGCCACCTGGCATACGCCCAGGAGATCGCATCGGCCATGTTGCAGCGGCAGCAAGCGACGGCAGTGATTGCGGCGCGCACTAAGATCGTCGAAGGGGCCGTGGGCATGGTCCAGATGGCGCTGGCGCGTCTGGCCGAAGGCAAGGTGGTCGAACTGGACGACGAGCGACGGGCGGCGATGGTTTCGAACTTGCTGGTGGTGTTATGCGGCGATCGCCATACGCAGCCGGTGATCAACACGGGCACGATCTACTCGTAGAGAATGAATGGGGTGGCCCAGACAACTTGTTGTCTGGGTCCCGCAGGGACAAGAGGGGCGGTGCGAGGCGCGAGCCCCCGTCAAATGCCTCCTATTGCTTCGCAACACCGACAACAAGTTGTCGGTGCCACCCGCAAAAAGCAATCGCTTGCGCTCGAATGACGTTGGTTCGCGATGAACGACTCGCAGAGAGGTGCCCAGTGGCATTGCGCGACACATTTTTGCTGCGCCTCGATCCCAAGGTGCTGGAGGCACTCAGACGCTGGGCGCGCGACGACTTGCGCAGTGTCAACGGCCAGATCGAGTTCCTGCTGCGCAAATCGCTTTCGGAAAACCGGCGTACGAAGGAGGGCGAGAAGAATCGCTAAAGGCCGGCGCTCGGACGGCAGCGATCGGCGCCATGGGAGAGCTCAAGAACGGCCGCAGCATTTCTTATACTTTTTGCCGCTGCCGCAGGGGCAGGGATCGTTGCGTCCGACGCGGGGCTGCGTATTGCGAATGGGTGCCAGCCGGACTGGCGCATCGGCAGAGACGTAGTCCTCTTCGGACTCAAGCCACTCAAAGTCCGGCGCCAAGTCCAGCTCGGGCTCGTCCAAGAAAGTGGCCCAGTGGCGCAAAGCCTCGACCGTGTCCTTGATTCCGGTCGGACGGCAGTTGTCGAGTGACCGTTGAAAATAAGAGTCACCCTTCGAGACACTCTCCTCGATTTCCTCAACACCGATCATTCCGTCGTCGACCAGACCGAGTCGAAACGCCTCTTGGATGTCGCTCAACGCTTCGTGCGGAGAATAAGGATCCAAAACTATCACCAGCGGTCCGACAGCTTCCGCGTCGCGGTTGGCAATCGCGGTACGCAGATGAGACCTCAGGCGTTCGACGGCCTCGTTCCGCGTCATTCGACCGTCGCGAACCAGGTACATCAGCGCGTCGGCGGCGCCCCATCGCACGTACTCGTTGAGCGATCGGTTTTGCATCAAGGCGTCGAACACTTCCGGAGTGTCGCCTGCCAGCGCCGCCAAGATGCTGCAGAGGTCCGACGTGATCGCATCCCCAAATAGGTCGTGCGGAAGTCCACCTGGCAAAGAGATGGCGTCGAGGATGGCGGGTAGAGCTTCTTTCGCCTGAAACTCGGTCAACAGGAACAGCGCGAAGAAGTGGGCGTTGCCCTCGGGGATGTCGCCAGCCGCCGCACGGGCCGTGGCGTCGCGGATTGCCTGAATGAGGCGTGGCGTGATCTGCTCGCGGTGGCTTTGCGCATAACGGATCGCGTCCTCGGGCAGTTCGTCCGTTGCCTCGTCCAACTCGGACATGATGCGGTCGAGCGTGACTTCCAGGTTGTCGTTGGCTTCCACTTCGGTTGACATGGTTGACGCTCCGCGTCAGTTAGACTTCAAGTTGCCCGTCACGTCGGCGGGCCTCTGCGATGATTTTACGCCACTCGCGGATGGTAGAAAAGTCGAGTGCTAGCTGGCAATTTTCGCCGGTCGCAGCGTGCGTTGGAAGAATTCGACGACGACGGGCTGCAGGTAGGGAATGCGCGCCAGCGAATGCGGACAGTGGTCGACGCCCGCCAGGCGAATGTAGCTGAGGTCCTGGTGGCCCGCGCGGCCCAGGGCGGCGACGAAGGCGTCGGCGGTGGTCACGTTCACCTGGCCGTCGACGACGCCATAGATCAACAACAGCGGCGGGATTTTTCGAGCCGACCCGGCCGCATCGGCCGCGGCGACGTAGCTGGACGGCGAGGCGCGCTCGTAGGTGGCGCGGCGCGCGGCGTCGAGTGGGCCGCCCATGAATTTTTCGATGACGGTTCGCAGTTGGTTTTGCTCGTGCCCAGCCACCAGGTCGATCGGCCCGCTGTCGCTGACGGCGGACTGCACGGCGCTCGACTGACCGGCGTGGGCCTCGGTCGGGCCGGGTTTATCCGGCGGCATCATGGCCAGCAGCAAGGCCAGGTGGCCGCCGGCCGAGTTGCCCCAGGCGCCGATATGATTGACGTCGACGTGATACTCGGCGGCGTGCGCCGCAGCCAGCGGACGGCACAGCGGCAGTCGTCGAGCGCGGCTGGAAACGGGGCCTCGCCCGCGAGACGGTAGTTGATCGTCACGGCCACGAAGCCGGCGCCTGCGAAATCCAAAATATTGGCCGGCGCCCGCTTGTCGACCGTCGAGAAGCTCGACTTATCCCCTTCGATCCACCCGCCACCATGTATGACCACGATCGCCGGGCGCGGCGCGCTGCCGCGATCTTTCGGCATCGCCAAGTCGAGCGTGCAAGCCTTGCAGCCGGGGCGATATTGGAGTTCGCGCAGGACGGTGGCGTCTTCGGCGCGGGCGATTGTCGCACCGAGAAGCGTGCCGATAATTATTGCTAGAATCAGTCGTTGACGAACTGTACTGTGCATCGGTGTTGTTGCCTCAGGCGCCAGAAGTGGTGTGTAGTATAGCCGCGCCGCAACCCGTGCGTTATGGCAAGAAGTGGTCCGGCGGCGGAAACTACTTTACTTCTCAAACTCGAAGCATCGGCCGCTCGATCAACGTTTGCCACGACTTAACAGGCTGCGGATCGAGGGGATTGTGCTGGCAGGCAATGACGATGCGGACGAGCCGGTTGACGGATCGTCGTCGTGCGACGGGTTGGATTGGCTGCTGGCGAGGGCGGACATGACGGCGTCGAGGGCGGGTTGCGAGGATAGCTGAACCGTCGTTAGGGCGGAGAACGTTTGCGGCGAGGGCGTCGACTGACTACCCGGCGGCACCTGGCTGAGAGTCGTCGACGACAAGATCCATCGTTGCGAAATGTGCGAATGATCGGGATTGGGGTTCGGGTTCGGATTGGGGTTCGGATTCGGGTTCGGATCGGGATTGGTACTGGTTGCCCAGGGCGCGAGCGTGATGGCGGCGTTGGTAAAGCTGCCGGCGCCGATGTCCGAGGCCTGACCCGCCTGATCGTCGAAGGCGAAGCCATAGTTCAATTTGGCGATGCTGACGGTGCTCTTGTGGAGAAACTCGGCGTAGCGATTCCATACCTCGTTGGTGCCGTTGGCGACGTAATACTTGCTGGTGTTCTGCCAGGAGTCGGTCGCGGCGTAACCGGCCAATTGCGCGACGCCGCGATTCAGGGCCGAAACCACCTGGTTTTCCAGGTCGGCCAGGACCTTTATGTTGGCGCCGGACACCAACGTTTGATACGCGCTGTCGGCAAACACGCCGTCGCAGGCGAACACCATCTCGGACGGCGATAGCGAGGCCAAATCGGCACTGGCGACCCAGCTTGGCGCGGCTTGCGGGGTCAAGGCGGGCGTGTGGCCGAACCAGAGGTAGTTGTTGTCTGTGAAGAACGGATAGTAAATATCGTAGGTGATGCTGGAGTCGTCGGGGTCGACGAAGCGCAGCACCGTGGCGTTGTTCTGGCCGGTCTGCTGGACCGTTCCCGCATAAATCTTGCCGGCGCCGCCGTCGGCATTCGAGAACACGCTGAGCGTGGGCGTGGTGTCGTGCCGGGTGAACAGGTCGTCGATCGCCTGATCGAAGTAGTGGTTCAATGCCAGGTTGATCGACGCGTCGTAATAGACCTGCGCACCTTCGACGTGCACCACGGCCTGCGTGCCCGCCTGTCCGCGCGTGACGGTCCAAGTAACCGTGCCGTCAAGGTTCGTCCGTTGGGCAGTGACCAGCATGACTTCGAAGTTGCTCGGATCGGCCGAGGCCACGCGAATGTAGAACGAGCCCGACTGCGGAAAATTGGTGTCGCCGGCGACCGTCATCGTCGTTTGCGTGGCGGTGACGGCGTTTTGAGCGAAGTTGACGAGCGTCGACGACGAGTGACCGGCGGCCTGCGTGCCGCTTTGGCCGCGGAGCACCGCCCAGTTGGTCGTTTTATCGGATCGCTGCGAGCTGCCGGTGACCTGCATGATTTCCGAGTCGATTTGGATCAAAAACGGAGTCACTGCGGGATCGGGAAACGCGGCGCCGGTATAGACGTTGATGACCGAGTCGGTCGGGCCAATCGCGTTTTGCAAGGTGGTTTGGACCTGCACCTGGTTGATCGCCGGATTGATGCCGTCGAACACGCCGGTGGGATTCGAGATCCGGTAAGTGCCGTAGGTCGGATCCGAAGCGGGCCAGATGCAGACGGCAAACGGATCGCCCGGCGTGCTCACAAAACTCTGGAACTGGCTGATCACCGAAGCGCGCGTGGCGGTGATGCCCACCAGCGCGGGATCGAGGTTCTCGGTCGAGGTGACCGCGATCTGGATCGGGACGCCGAACTGATCCACGTTCGTGGTGTCGATATTCAGATTGCCCTGGGGATTGTTGGGCGCGTTGAGCGAGAACTCGATAAAGTCGTCAAACGTGTTGTTCGGCGTCGGGGCGTTGACGCTGCCGATCGCGTCGGGGTTGATGGTCAGCTCCTCGGCCGCGCCCATCGAAAAGTACATCCGCGCCGCCTGGATGCCGTACGACGTGCCCGGCAGCGTCAGCGGCAGATCGATCGTGTACGTGTGGGTGCCGGTCTTCGTCAGGTCGCTGAGCCGAAAAGACTCCACCACGCGCTGGCCCTGGTCGTTCGCCAGGGCGGTGGTCGTCAGCGCAGGCGTTCCGGCGGCATTGAAGAAGTAATAGTTGCCGGCGGCCGAATAGTCCTGGCCGTACAGTTCGATGAAAATATTGTTGTCGGCGTAAGCCAAGTCGCCCGCCGAATCGATCGTCGTGTTGTTGGTGATCGTGAACGGCACGGTCGTCAAGAGCTGCCGATCTTCAAGCGGCTCGAACCATAGCCGCCTCATGACGGGGCGCGACGTCCGCGCGGCGGCGGACTTGCGGCGGCGAACGGTTTCTAGCGCCTGGAACATCGACAACATGCTGGATTCTCCCAAGGCCGTACGCGCAGCTGTGGCGTGATCGTTATTTCGAGGGTGGGCGGTTTGGCGCGGCGGGATTGGCCGGAAACCTGCCGCGTCAAAGAGTCGATCGCAGCCTGGCGCCGCGGCGGTTGGGCGGACCGCGATCGCCCATCGACCCCGATAGCTGCATATCGTCAGGCCGGGAATCTCACGTCAATCAAATTGCCACGCCCGCGAGCGTTTGCACCGCCGCTCCGCGGCCGGCAATCCGGATCTGCCGTTGATGCCATCCAGGGCAGGCGAGCCGGGGCCAGGAATTCCCACAATCGAGATAGAATTTGTTCGCAAGTAGAGCTCGCAAGACGCATCGGTCGACAGCCTCCGGCAGCCAGACCGCTACGTCGTCATGCGACTTATTGCGAGAGCTTCTCGAACGCGAAGGCGCGCCTCCAGTCGTGCTTCATGCTGATGACGGTCCAGCCGCGCGTTTTGGCTTCGGCCGTCAGGGCGTCGGAGAAGGTGCCGATCGGCGAGTTGGCGACTTCGGCCGCGACCGGCAATGCCGCGGGACGCATTATGGGAACGGATTCGATTGCGGGGCCAACGTTTGCAGGTTCTGTTGGAATTGCAGGTATTCGGAGTTCGGGATCGGCGTCCGAGACTGAACCGGTGGCAGAGGTTCGGGCGGCGACACGTCCGCTTGCGTAAGACTGGGGCGCTGGTTGTTGTGTAATTGCAGCAGGTGTGCTGAACTGACGGGCACGATGAGCTTCTCGATGCGCGTTGCGCGATCCGGCGTTGTCGGATTATTGCTGGCGTCGAAATACAAGGTGACTTCCTTGGTGGGCTGGGGCGGCTTCGCCGGTGTCTTGGCCGGCTCATAAATGGCGAAGTCCATAATCGCAAACGTTAGCTTGGTCAATTCCTCCTGGCCGCCCGGAAGCACCCATACATAGAGTCCGCAATAGTGTCCAACCTTTAGACACGGGCAGCCTTTTGGAATACACTTCCGACAGCCTGTCCCAAACCAGCAATTGGTTCCAACGCATTTGATCGTTACCGCGCCAGACGCTTCATTGGACGACGGAATCTGCCCGGTATCCGGATTGCCGGTGTAAAAGTTCTTCAACAGTCGGTTGCAGTCAGGGCATTCCCCAGACAAGCCACCGCCGAGGCACGGGGAAATTGCCTGTTGATAGGCGCAGCGCATCAGCTGCAGCTTTCTGGGATCCGTGATGGGTGTAAGCGTCCAGGACTCGACCAAGGAGCGGGATGCCGTCACCCCGGTGTTTGCCAGGTTAAAGCCGAGCTTGTTCCAGCTGATTCCAAACGGAACCTGCGCGCCGTCTTGCACGTTCGATCCGCCCGCATTTGGAAACGCGAAGAACGGCGTTGAATCCGGGTTGAAAGCAAACATTGCAACATTGTCAAGCACTTGCTGCTCAAAGATGGTCGTAAGCGTGCCCGATTGTTTAACCGTGTCCCAACGAAGCTGGCGATGGGCACACCCTGAAAACACCAGCGCGCACAAGACGATTGCAAAAGCTGATCGCATGGTCGTACGTCCTTGTACTAGGCTGTGTTGTTGCTGGGTGCCGAGGTCGTCCCGCGAGACGCCGGGGCTTGAATCAGGTGCATTTGCACTTGCCTTACTTTCGGCACCATTGATACTGTCGGTGAATTGAACAGAATCGGCCGGCATCCATAACGCATGCGAAATCGGCCTCGCATAATGACTCGGATTCGTAAAGTACCTGGAATGCCAAGGACGTCGCAAAAGCACCGCTTGCAGGCGCCTCGAATTGCTAGCGTGCAATCGTTAGCGGTAAGAGAAGAGACATTTGCGTAGGCCGGGAAATGAGACATCGCCGGCTGTCTCGAAAACACGTGGTGTGATGGTACTGCGGTGGATGTGTCTCCTCGTGAGTGCCACGAGAAGTATAAGTATGATGTGAATCCGCGCGACATCGATCCGACAGCCAGGCGCGTTCGCCTTGGCGCAAGCTGCCAGCGCGAGGGCTGGAAGCCGCTTTACTTCTCGAACGCGACGACGCGGGCAAAATCGGTGATGCTAAAGCGGGCCAGGTCGGAATCGCCGGCGAGAATCGACTTGAACGGCTCGGCGGTTTTCCACTCGGGATGCTGCGGGGCCAGGGCCTTGACCCGATCGACGGCAAACACGACTTGCGTGTAGAGCGGCTGCTCGACCCACAGCGTGCCATCGTTGTCGAACGTGGCGACGCGCTCGGCGGGGGGCACGAATTGCGGGCTGCTCTTGTCGGTTGCGGCGCGCACGAAAGCGACGATGGCGGCTTTGGCCGGGCCCTCGTTCCAGGAAGGCAGGTCATCGGGCGCATCGGCGCCGCGGGCCGGCGCACCGCAAATCACAACTAGCACAACGCCAGTAACCACGCGGCGGACATTGCGAGCGAACATGCGAATTCCTAGCGCGCGTGGTGGGCCTCGATGGCCTTTTGGATTTGCTCCTTCACGGCTTCCATGTTGAAGCTTGCGCCGCGCTGCATGGACGGAAACTCGATGAACGTCTGGGCGTACGCGCCCACTTCCTGCTGCACGAAGACGAAGCGCCAAAACTCGTGAACGAAGAACTGATAGTAGTTGAGCGATCCGGCCATGCCCGTGCGCTCGAGCGGGTCGAGCCTGAGGTTGGTCAAGATCGGCCAGTCGACCTTGACCGTTCCGCCCAGCCAGCCGCCGGGCTGATCGATGAAGCGATATTTGAAATCGTTGATGCGCACGGCGCCGAGGGTGCCTTCGGCGAAATAGAAGACTTCCTGCCGCTTCGACGGGCCCTTGCCGGTGATGAAGTCGAGTTGATTGTAGCCGTCGAGGTGCACCTTGAAGTCGCGATCGCCCAGTTTCTTGCCCTTCTTGAGCTCGTCGACGACGTTGGGATTGCCGGCGGCGGCGACAAAGGTCGGGAACCAATCGAGGCCCGACATGAGCTGGTTTTCAACCTTTCCGGCCGGCACTTTGTTCGGCCAGCGCACGATGCAGGGCACGCGCAGGCCCCCTTCGAGCACGGTGCCCTTGCCGCCGGCAAAGGGCGTCTGGCCGCCGTCGGGCCAGGTGAAGTTCTCGGCGCCGTTGTCGGTGGTGAAAACGACGATCGTGTCGTTGTCGAGGCCCGCGTCCTTGAGCTTCTTCATCACCGCTCCGACAATGTCATCGAGCTGCGCCATGCCGGCTTCATATTCGTACCAGCCGTTTTCCGGCGTCTGTTGCTTGGCATATTTTTCGGACAGGTGCGTGATGATGTGCATGCGGGTCGGATTCAGCCAGCAGAAGAAGGGCTTGCCGTCTTTCTTCGAGCGGTCGATGAACTTCAGCGCGTAGTCGAGAATCTCGTCGTCGACGGTTTCCATCCGCTTGGGATAGAGCGTGCCGGCGTCCTCGATCTTCTGCTTGCCGACTTTGCCCCACCGCGGTTCGACCGTCGGGTCGTCCTTGTCGGTGGCCGTACAATGCAGCATGTTGCGCGGGCCGACCTTGTCCTTCAGCGCCGGCGGATATGAATGCCAGGCCGGGTCTTCCATGGCGTCGAGGTGATAGAGGTAGCCGAAAAATTCGTCGAAGCCGTGGACCGTGGGCAGATATTCATTGCGATCTCCCAGGTGGTTCTTGCCGTACTGGCCGGTCGCGTAGCCCAGGCTCTTAAGCGCCGTGGCGATGGTCGGCGCCTGGGCCGGCATGCCGACGGTGGCACCGGCCTGGCCGACGGTGGTCAGCCCGGTGCGAATCGGAAGCTGGCCGGTGATGAAGTTGGCGCGGCCGGCGGTGCAACTGGGCTCGGCGTAATAATCGGTGAACATCATGCCTTCGGCCGCGAGCTTGTCGAGGTTCGGCGTCTTGGTGCCCATGATGCCGCGGTTGTAGGCGCCGATGTTGAACCAGCCGATGTCGTCGCCCATGATAACCAGGACGTTCGGCTTTTTGCCGGAGCCGGCCGCGGGGGCGCCCGGCGCACGGGTCGATTTGGGCTGCTGGGCGTCGCCGCTGGCTTGGGCAAGCAGCAGCTCTTGTCGCGTGGTGGTGAGACAGCAGGCGGAACTTTCGCAGTTGGTCGGCTCGGAGGCACTGCTGGGCAAGCCAGCAGTTGCACCCGAGGCGTTGATGGAGTCGGCCGAGCGGCTTGGCGCGGCGCTGGCTTCGGTGCCGGGCGCGAAGCGGCCGCTGGCGGCGGCGTATCCGAGCGTCACGCCCACGGCCAGCGTCAAAACGATCTGCATCCGGTTGCGCGTGAACATTTTCGTCATCCTTTGCAAAAATCCGCCTGCGAATGTCTCAGCCGCGAAGCGGCGGCGTGTAAGTAGCCATCGGCGTCATGATACAGCGAAAGCCGGTGTGCGACAGTCCCGTGAGCGGATCGGTCTTCATGCGGGCGCTGGGCCGATAGCCGGCACAGTAGCTGTCGTTACACAAATACGAACCACCGCGGATCGCGCGCTTGGATGTGTACGGCTCCTGCGGGTCAAAGCTATCAAGTGGGCCGGCGGGATTCAAGACGGCAGTCGCCGCCGCGCGGCGAGAATAGGTGTCGGGGCGATACCAGTCGGCAACCCACTCCCAGACGTTGCCGGCCATGTCGTACAGCCCATAGCCGTTGGGCGCGAACGATTTGACCGGCGCTGTGCCGGCAAAACCGTCGGCCGCCAGATCGGAATTCGGAAAGCTTCCCTGCCAGATATTGGCGCGTGCCGATGCGTCGCTCGGGCGCTGGTCGCCCCACACGTACGGCTTGCGGTCCAAGCCTCCGCGGGCGGCGAACTCCCATTCGGCCTCGGTCGGCAGACGTTTGCCGGCCCAGCGGGCATAAGCCGCCGCGTCTTCCCAGGAAACATGAACTACCGGATGATCGAGCTTGCCGTCGATCGAGCTTTCGGGCCCTTCGGGATGCCGCCAGTCGGCGCCCGGCTGCCAACGCCACCAGCGGGCGTGATTGTCGAGCGGCACCGGAGTTGGCGTGGGCGTAAAGACCAGCGAGCCAGCCACGAGCAGTTCGTCGGGCGGCTTCGGCGTGCCGGGCGGAAGCTGCTTTTGCAGATCTTCCCACAGCGGTTTGCGCTCGGCGGTGGTCGTATATCCTGTCGCGTCAACGAACTTGCGAAACTGGGCGTTGGTAACCTCGGTTTCGTCCATCCAGAAGCCGTCGACGCGGACCCGATGCGGCGGTTTTTCGTCGGCGCGAGCGAAAGAATCGTCGCTGCCCATCGTGAACTCGCCACCAGGGATCCATGCCATGCCGGGTGGAGCGGGGCCTGGCGGTCGAGGAAGCGGCAATGCGGCGAGCGGCGGATCCGTATTCACAGGTTCGGCAGGAGAAGTGCCGACGATCTTGACCACGATGAACGTGAGGGCGAAAGCGACGAGTGCCAGGAAAAGCAAGCTCAGGATGCGGTTCATCGCTTGCGACCCGTGAATGTTTACACTAGCCCGAAGCGCTAGCGAGGGAAATAACCGATGCTCCCTCGCTTGCGCTTCGGGCTAGTTTGCCCCCGCGCCTACTCCTTGATCAAATCCTTGACCGTCATGCCGGCGGGGATCATCGGCAGCACGTGCTCCTGGTAGGGCACTTCGACGTCGAGCACGTACGGGCCGGCGGTAGTCGATCATCTCCTTGCAGGGCGGCGGCCAGGTCGGCCTTCTCCTGCGACGTAGCGGCCGCCGCAGCCGAAGCCCTTGGCGATCGTGACGAAGTCGGGATAGCGGCTCGGCCGGGCTCGCGGCCGTCGCCTTGGCCGATGGCTTCGGGATGGTCGATCGGGCCGAGATAGGTGTGGGCGCGGTTGCCCTGCGTGGAAGCGGTCTTCCCACTGCACGACCATGCCCAGGTGCTGGTTGTTCAGCAGCAGCACCTTGACCGGCAGCTTCTCGCAGAAGCAGGTGGCCAGCTCCTGGATGTTCATCAGGAAGCTGCCGTCGCCGTCGATGTCGATCACCAGCTTGTCGGGATGCGCGGCCTTGGCGCCCATCGCGGCGGGCAGGCCGAAGCCCATCGTGCCCAGGCCCGCAGCTGGAGAGCCAGCGTGCGCGGCTGGTTGAACTTGTAGAACTGGGCGGCCCACATCTGATGCTGGCCGACGCCGACCGTGATGATCGTGTCGCGGTCCGTGGTCAGCTTCCACAGCTCGTGGATGGCGTGCTGCGGCGAGATGCCGTCGGACGTTCTTGTCGTAGCTTGAACGGATCGGTCTTTTTCCAGGCCGCGATCTGCGCGTGCCAGGCGGCGAGGTCGTCGGGCGCTTCGACGATCTTGTTCAGCTCGGCCAGCGCGTACTTGACGTCGCTGACGATCGGGATGTGGGCCGCCTTGTTCTTGTTGATCTCCGACGGGTCGATGTCGATGTGCACGATCTTGCCGTGCTTGGCGAACTCCGACGACCTTGCCGGTCACGCGATCGTCGAACCGCACGCCGAAGGCCAGCAGCAGATCGGCCTCGTTCGACGGCGTAGTTGGCGTACACGGTGCCGTGCATGCCGAGCATGTCGAGCGACAGCGGGTCGCTCGCCGGGAAAGGCGCCCAGGCCCATCACGCGTCATCGTGACGGGAATGCCGGTTTTGCTGCACCAGCTCGCGCAGCTCGGCGCTGGCGCCGCCGCATGATGACGCCGCCGCCGGCGTAGATGACCGGCCGCTTGGCGCGCTTGATCGCGGCGGCGACCTGCGCGATCTGCTCGGGCTTGGCCTTGCGGTCTTCGACGTGGTAGCCGGGCAGGTTCATCGGCGCGTCGTAGTCGGGCACGATCTGCGCCTGCTGCACGTCCTTGGGCATGTCGATCGAGCACCGGGCCCGGGCCGGCCGGTGGTGGCGATGTGAAACGCCTCGCGCATCACGCGGGCGACGTCGTTCACGTCGGTCACCAGGTAGTGGTGCTTGGTGATGCCGCGGCAGACTTCGACGATCGGCGTTTCCTGAAAGGCGTCGGTGCCGATCACGGGCGTGCCGACCTGGCCGGTGATGGCGATCAGCGGAATGCTGTCGAGCTTGGCGTCGGCGATGGCGGTGACGAGGTTCGTGGCGCCGGGGCCGCTGGTGGCCATGCAGACGCCCGGCCTTGCCGGTGCGTGCGGGCGTAGCCCTGGGCGGCGAAGCCGCCGCCCTGCTCGTGCCGCGGCAGGATCGTGCGGATGCTGGTCGTTGAAGCGCGGTCAGCGCCTGGTGCAGCGGCATGCTGGCCCCGCCGGGATAGGCGAAGACGATCTCCACGCCGTGGTTGACCAAGGACTCCACGAGAATGTCGGCGCCCGATTGCATCTTCTGTCCGGCACGTAGTTTGGTAGTCGACGCCACAAAACCTCCCCAGGGCTGATAAAAACCGCTGCCGAAAGCCATTTCAGGCAAACATATTAGCATACGTCGCCCCGGCCAACCTGACAACCATTTTGGCCGGAAGCCGGGCCCGCCGAGCGGTTTAGGCCGCGAGGAATAGCATGGATTGGGGACAAGGCGATGCGGCGTCGGGTTCGGGCGGGATATACTATTGCCTCTACTTCATGCGCGAGCTGTCTTGCTTCAGATGGAACTGGAATTTCCGGGTGTTGGGGTTAGCATAACCCTTGAACCTGGAGGATTCCATGAGTCGCGAGCGCAAGTCGGTAGCGGGGCCAGAGAAGTTGGCTATTCTGCGGCGGTACCTGGTGGAGAAGGTGCCTATTTCGGATCTCTGCGATCAGCATGGTCTGCAGCCAAGCCAGGTCTATTACTGGCAGGCGCAACTGTTTGAGCACGGCGCGAGCATCTTCGAGCGCAAGACGGGTCGCAAGGCCAGCGCCGAGAGCGCCAAGGATCGAAAGATTGAGAAGCTCGAATCGACGCTGGCGCAGAAGGAGCTCAAGCTGGCCCAGAAGAACGAAGTCATCAGCGAGCTGATGGAGGAGAACGTCCGCGCAAAAAAAGCCAGTGGGGAACTCTGAAAGGCAACTGGGTTCCCCACGACACGCGCGACGCCGTGGTCGATTACGTGAAGCGCTGGACCGCTCGGGCCGAGCTGCCGGCGAGGCGATTGCTTGGCTGGCTGGAGTTGGCCACTAGCAAGTTCCACCAGTGGCAGAAGCGCTACGGCCAGCCCAACCAACACAATGGCCGTGCGCCGCGCGACGGCTGGCTGGCGGCCTGGGAGAAGCAGGCGATCTTGGACTATCACGATCAATATCCGTTGGAAGGCTATCGGAGACTGGCGTTCATGATGCTGGACGACGACGTGGTGGCAGTCAGCCCATCCAGCGTGTATCGCGTGCTCAAGCAAGCGGGCCGACTCGATCGAAAGTGGCAAAAACCCTCGAAAAAAGGGACGGGATTCGTGCAGCCCCTGGGGGCGCATGAGCATTGGCATGTCGACGTCTCGTATCTCAACCTGGGCGGCACGTTCTACTATCTCTGCTCCCTGTTGGATGGCTACAGCCGGTTCATCGTGCACTGGGAGATCCGCGAGAGCATGACCGAACGCGATATCGAGACGATCGTGCAACGCGGCCTGGAGAAGTTCCCCGACGAACGGCCCCGCATCATCAGCGACAATGGCCCGCAGTTCATCGCCAAGGATTTTAAGGAGTTCATACGGCTGACGGGCACGACGCACGTGCGCACCAGTCCCTACCATCCGCAGAGCAACGGCAAGCTGGAACGTTGGCACGGCACGCTCAAGGGCGAGCGGTTCCGCCTGGCGGCGCCAGAAACGCTGGACGAGGCGCGACGCGTGGTGGCTTCGTTTGTGGCGCACTACAATGACGTGCGTCTGCACAGCGCGATCGGCTACATCACGCCGGCCGACAAGCTGGCCGGGCTGGAGCACGCGATCTTCGCCGAGCGCGATCGCAAGCTCGAATCGGCTCGCGCGTTGCGTCGGCAATCGCGGCGTTCCGTGCCCGAGACGTTGTCAACCGCTTGCGAAACGGAACGCAGAGAAAGGCTAGCGGGAGTCCAGGGGGCCGGCAATGAGGCCCCTTGGTCGCCCGAGCCGTTGACCATCACAAATTAACCAAGCCCGCCGAGGGCGAAACTCAACAACCCCAACTCGCTAACACCACCGTCCCGAAATTCCGATTCACGCTGAACCAAGACAGAGCACGAACATGCCGTTGACGTTCAACACAATCTTACGGGAAGCCAACATTCCGTTGGGCGATGTGCGCCTCGTGCGTCATCAGGATCAACGCTCCGAAAAGGGGCGCACTCCCTATGAATTGTGGCGCGACAATCGACCTCACTTTGAGCTATATCAATCGCATCAATCCATTGAAAATCGGAAATATCTCAAAGCGGGACGTTGGGCATCATTCGTCGGCACGCCAACAGGCGAGACGTTGTTCATCGGACTCTATAGAGTCAAGTATCGCGGACCGTTGGCGAAAGATACCCGGTGGCCACACGCGGACGGTGTGGATAAAGCTGGGAGTTGCGATGTCTATAAACTGACGCTTGAAGTTGGCTTAGCCGATTTGGAGGGCAAGCTATTCATAGAGTGGGGCACTGGGAAGCGTCGGTGGATTCAACGTGCCGATCGGCGTGACAAACCTATCGTCGAATTGCGAGCCACCTTTCAGGAGCCAAACTTTCCTGGATTTCTGGAATTTGCACAGCCGCTGTCACAGATCAACGGCCTACCGAAAAGTTGGATAGAGGTTCTCAAATCGTGCAAGGGAATCTATCTTTTAACGTGCCCAAAGACTCGGGAGCAATATGTTGGGTCTGCGACGGCCGAAGATGGCTTTTGGCGTCGCTGGCAAGACTATATCCACACGGGCCACGGTGGCAATGTTGGGCTCAAGAGTCGCGACCCCAGCGACTATCAAGTCTCGATTCTCGAAGTTGCGGGAACGGCTTTGACGACCGACGACATCATTAGGTCCGAACAGCGCTGGAAAGGGAAACTACAAAGCCGCGAAATGGGCTTGAATCGTTAGATGCGCTGCAATCATAGTGCCTGGTAGAAAAGCTGGATCGCCTCCGGTGGCACGACGCCACGGACAACGATACCTGTAGCGCTCCAATGGTCATCCTTAAACAGCGTGACGTTAGGCGCTTTGGAAATGTCGATTTCCAGAATAACCGCATCCGATTCAAGGATTTCCCCTCGTCTGACTTTCTCCCCTAGCCACCAGTGCGCACTATCGCCGTGCGGTGCGTTAGCGTCGTCCGGGGCGCCTGGTTTTGCACAGACATAGGCGTTCCCTTCACAGTCTTGCCGACTTTTGGAAACCTGTCGTTCTTCATTACTTGGCAACAGCCCATCTGTTTTTATCAAACGGTGCCTTTGCCGCGACGTGACATGGTAAACCCAGTCGGGTTTGACGAGGACCATCGGGCCAAAATAGAAGTATTCAGTTTTTCGCGGCGGGATTACTTCGCAGGGCTGGCGGGTGATTTGAATCCCGCGAGACTCAGCCAATTGGCGAATCTGGTGGCGACGGTCGGCAGTGATTTCACCGGCCGATATTTTGAATACGCGATGGGCTTTCGGCTGATGCGGAAGCCCGGCGTTGCCATTCGACGCCAATTCTATTCCTAGCTGTTGCCGGATGGCTTCTATCAAACCCGCCAGTTGATCTTCAAAGGGCAACATTCAACCGGACGCGGGGCCATCCTTGATCCCAGTCACAAGCGACTTTAGTTCGCTGAGTTTTTCTGTGGAAACCCCAATTTCCAACACGTCCAACTTATGGGCCGGGGCTCCAACAGCAACCATCCTCGCACTGCGTTTGTTCCAGACCCATTGCTGTTTCTCGAAATCGACATCGTACAGGGCGACTACTTCGGCGTCTCGAATCGCATTTGCGAGACCCTCGCGCACTGCACTATCGTATCGAATTCGCGTCATGTTCGGACCCTCCTTGAGATGTTCATCAACCACGCTGAATTATAACTGGCAACCCAACGGAGCGAACATAAAATCCCCCGCCATCGGGTTGACAACCATCAATTGTCAAAATCCAACTCGCAAGGTTCCAGGGAGCCTGCGACGGTTGTCAGTCAGCGTGTCGATTCGAAGCGTTATGACGCAACTGCGCCGCTAGAAGAGGGTTGCGAGGTCGGTCCACAATCGCCAACAGTTGCGATTTGCGAATTAGCATACGTCGCCCAGGCATTCAGGCATTAACATCAGAACGTCTTGGAATAAAACAGGGCTCCGCCGGCGGATTCTTGGTATTCGGCTTGGGCGAAGCCGAAGGCCGAGTAGAGGTGCCGGGCGCGCTGGTTGCGTTCTTGCACTTCGAGCGTGAGTTTGCAGCAACCCATCGCCAGCGCGTGTTGCTCGACACGATCGAGAAGCTTGCGGCCGATGCCTTGTCCGCGATTCGCGGGCAGCACGGCCAGGTCATGGATGTTGACCAGCGGGCGCGCGGCGAATGTCGAAAACCCACGAAAGCAGACGGCGATTCCGATCGCAATGTCATCCTGGTATGCCAGGAAGACGAGCGTGGTCGGATGGTCTCGCAGGCCAGGGATCAGATTGCGTCGCACTTCGCCGGAGAGCGGATGGCCATTGCCCATCGGATCCTGAGCGTAGGCGTCAACGAGCTCGACGACCGCCCGCTGATGCGCCGGCTCGCCCAGGTCGGCTCGCACGATCTCGACGGACATGGACGTCTTTCTCCGTGGATTGCCGGCACGCGACGACTAATACAACTCAGCCTGCGGCGCGCGACGAATCGGAGCGAAAGTATAACGGCCGGAACGTGTGAAGGCACCCATGTTTGCCGTGCGCGAACAAGAGAGCTTCCAGCTCTGTACCCAAGCGGGCACTGCTTGACAAGCAAGCAGTGGCACCCTGCCCACTGGCGACACGCCCGGCGCGCCACAAAAAAACCAAGGCCTGGGTGGCGAACCACCCAAGCCTCGGCGTCCCTCTGGCCAAGCGAAGGCCAGATTCTGCTCATAGAGACTTCAGAGACAACGACTCACAGAAAAATGTAGCCTTCCTCGCCGTGCTGCGTGACGTCCAGGCCCGCGCTTTCGTCTTCGGGCGAGACGCGCAAGCCCATCGTGGCGTCGAGCACTTTGAGCAGCACGAACGTGACCACGGCTGCGAAGACCCAGGTGATCACGGTCGCGGCGATCTGCCCGGTGAGCAGCGAGCCGCCTTCCAAAAGGCCCAAGGCGTGATCGCCGCTCTTGTTAAGATCCTGCACGGCACGCGTGGCGAACACGCCGGTGAGAATCGCGCCGAGCGTTCCGCCGACGCCATGCACGCCGAAGGCGTCGAGCGAGTCGTCGTAGTTGAACTTGCTCTTGAGCGCCGTGCACGCCAGGTAGCAAACGACGCCGACGGCCACGCCCATGATCAGCGATTGTATCGGCAGGACGTAGCCCGAGGCAGGCGTGATACAGACCAGGCCGGCGACCGCTCCGGAGCAGGCGCCGAGCACGGTGGGTTTGCCGTTGAACATCCACTCCATGGCGGCCCAGGTCAGCGCGCCGGCGGCGGCTGAAAAGTGCGTGGCGCAGAAAGCGCTGGCGGCAACGCCGTCGGCGGCGCCGGCGCTGCCGGCATTGAAGCCGAACCAGCCGACCCACAGCATGGTGGCGCCGATGGCGGTGTAGGTCAGGTTGTGCGGCGGCATGGGCTCGGTGCCATAGCCGAGGCGCTTGCCCAGCACGAGGGCGCAGACCAAGGCCGAGACACCCGAGCTGATGTGCACGACGGTGCCGCCGGCAAAGTCGAGCGCGCCGCCCATTCCGTACTTCACGGCGTGTTCGGAGCCATAGGCCAGAATTCCGCCGCCCCACACCCAATGAGCCAGCGGGCAGTAGACGATCGTCCCCCACAGGATCATGAACACGACCATCGTGCTGAACTTCATCCGCTCGGCGAACGCTCCGCAGATCAGCGCGGGCGTGATGATGAAGAACATGCCTTGAAACAGCATGTGCGTGAGCACGGGAATGTTGTACGCGGTGTGCTGGGGAATCACCGAAGCGCCGTCGACCCATTCGGCCTGGACGCCCTTCATGAACAGGTAGTCGCCGTTGCCGATCCAGGCGTCGGCGCCGCCGAAGGCCAACGAGTAGCCATACAGTGCCCAGATGACGGTCATCAGTCCCATCAAGAAAATGCATTGCATGATCACGCTGAGCACGTTCTTCTTGCGCACCAGTCCGCCGTAGAACAACGCCAAGCCGGGACCGGTCATCATCAGCACCAGCGCCGAGGAGGTGAGCATCCAGGCGTTGTCGCCGCGATCCAAAGGCTTGGGCCCGGCGGGCGGCTGCGCTTCGGCCGCGGGGGTATC
The DNA here is from genome assembly GCA_963801675.1 of uncultured Planctomycetia bacterium. GTDB lineage: Bacteria > Planctomycetota > Planctomycetia > Pirellulales > PALSA-1355 > PALSA-1355. The sequence continues at coordinate 2,033,832 of CAWDFN010000001.1, read as the reverse complement.
GCCCGGCGACTCTTGTGCTTGTGCCGAATGCGTCCACCCACATTCCAGCAGCGCGACCAAGCACGCAAGCAACAGCACGACGGCTAGATTCTTCATAACGACCTCGCTTTTCAGAGGGACACGGGAGGACAGAGACACAAAGGAAACGCCGACGCTCAACAAATACCTGCACTTGAAAAAGTCAACTCGACGGAAGGCGCCGCAATCTCGCTCTTGGGCAAGCCTAAGGAGTTGCCGAGTCGGGCGCGGGCCGGAATAATCCGGCAACCGTTACTGGGGCCGCAATTGAGAACGGAACGAACAACCGCCAAGAAGAAAGCCAGCGCGTGGCTGGCGCGGTTGGCTCAGACTTGCAAGCGAACGAGCTGCGATTGCAAAGTCGGACTTGGCGCGGAGCCGGGCCGGCCATCCAGGGGTTCGATCCAGCTTCCGCCGGTAGCCGTGCGAATGTTGAGGGGCAGTTGGCTGCCGTATAGGGACTTCACGGTGGCGCACCAGCGTGCCCAGTCGACGGCTCGGACACAGGGAACATGCAGCGGCTGCTGATGCTGGCCGACGGCCGCTTCGGAGCCACTGCTTCCGCGTTGCAAGGCATGCACGGCCACGCAGTTCTGGCAGACGCAAATGAGCAGTATCGCGATCGTAAGGAAGTGCCGCATGGGATTTCGTGTCAGGATGTCTGCGGGCTTGGATCAATACCAGGGCGAGGCTGCGATGTGCAATCTCCGTGCCGGTGCTGGCACGTGAGGAATGCAAAACCGCAAGGTGCTCCTTTAGTCAAACGACAATCTGGACTTGCGGCGAGGCATCACAGCAGCGCACTCGGCCGCGGCGAGCGATTGCTGCGGACCGCTGCCTGGAGATTGTCCAGTGGATGCGTCGAGATGAGGCAGGGCGGGAAGGATGAAGGATGAAAATGGAAAGAGCGGGGCCGCCTAACTCGAGCACGGCTTTGGCAGCCCGTCGAGATCTACTTGCGGCCGATCCAGAAATGCACGATGGCGGTCATCGCGAGCATAGCCGAGCCGGCGACCAGGCGATTGCGGTACAGCGAACGGATCGCCTCGGGCGTGGGATCGGTTGTCGGCGGGCCTACAAATTGCGCGATCGCGGCCAGCGCCAAGAGAAGAACCAACATCGTCCACATCAACTTCCGGCTGCGCGTCCAAATGCAAATCAGCAGCGGAATCGGATACAAGATGGCCAGATTGAAATTGGCCGGCGAGAAGTAATCGACCAGGACGATCACCACAACCAGCGGCGCACACCGCCATGGCCAGCGTCGCGCTGATCTCGCGATCCTGATAGCGAAGCTCGTCGGGCAACTCCGGGTTGGATTGCTCCTCGCGCCAACGGACCCAAAACCGCAACACCCAACCGACGGCGATGAGCATCGCCACGACCAAAGCGCGGTTCAGCAAAGTGTAGTGAAAATAGCTCGTAGACGACCCGTTGGGGTCCATCATCTTCTTGATCAGGTAAGCGCTAAAGGTCAGCGCGGCAAGCAGGCCGATGATCCGCCCCTGGTAGCGTATCTCGCCGGCTTGGGCCAGTAGCAGCAGCGGCACGACGTAGAGGATGGCCATCGTCGTGCGCGCGAAGCAGACGTCCGCGACGGCAATCGCGAAAATTACCAGCAGCGGGACAAGCATTCCCCGATGCCCGGCGGCTGGCCGCAGATAGTCGAAGTCATGCCACTCCGACGGATCGAGCGAAGAAAACCAAGCTCTCAACGAACGCGCGTACATCCGCTGTTCCGAGTGTTGGCGCGAGTGCCAACCTAAAGAGAATGCCTCGACCCTGACTCCGAGAAAAATTCTAACACAGTTTGAAAGGCGATTAAAGCATTTTTTTGACAACTTGCGGCGGTCGATCGATTTGACCCGCACCAAGCCCCAAGTCGTCCGCGTCGGCGAAAACGTTCGTCGGCACCAGAAATTAATCCCCCACCTTTAGCGTCCACAGCGTGGCTTGCGTGAGCAGCTTGCAATACTCGGGTAGCTTCCAGTTTTCGTCGAAGTGCAGGCCGCTGAATCCGAACGAGCGGCCGCCGTCGGGCCGCTGCCAGCTCCAGGCCACGGTCTGGGGCCGGCCGTCGATCATCGCTTCGAGCACGGGGAGAATGGATTGCGGCGGCTCGACGAATTTCAACTGATAATAGAACTCGTCGCGGGCGCGAAAGTTCCGCAGGCCGGCTGCGATTGGGTGCGCCGGATCGGTGACGCGCAGCTCGGTCTCAACGACCTGGTATTTTCGGTCGGGCCCGCCGTGGCACCCGCCCAGCAGCTTCAAAAAGGGACCGATGGGCTCAGCCGCCCTGGTTCCGATGGCCCAGTGCAGCGCGACCAGCCCGCCGCCGCGAGCGGCCAACCGCGAGAACGCGTCGAGGCGTCGCGGCTCTGCCTGAATCCAGCGGGCTCCCTCGGAAAGGAACAGTACCGCACCGTCGACGTCGGCGAGCAACTGCGGCCCCTCGGTCCACGGCCCGTCGGCTTTGACGACGCGCACCGTCAGGCCCTCGGTCGGCGCGAGCAGTTTGGCCAGCCGCTCGACGCCCGCCATGTATTCGTGCGTTGTCGGCGGATGACCGTCGGGCCCTTGGCCGATGAGCAACAACGATTTTGGCTCCGCAGCCGAGGCCACGGCGACGGCCGCCACCAGCAACGGCGCGAACAAACGTTTCAACCACCGCATGGTCGGCCCTCGATTTGCTAGCGCATCAAAAAAAACCGCGGCGGTCCCGTGTGGGAACCGCCGCGGCCATTATAGCGATCTCGCGCGAGCGTCTAGATTTCAATCACGATCCCGACACGGACGCGCGGACATTCGAGTTGTGGCACTCGCTATTTCTGGGCAATCGTGTTAGTTGCGTGTTGGCGAACGAATGCCAGGTCGGCGCGGCTCAGGCGATTGAACGACACGGTGGTGTACTTGCCGGTGTCTTTCAGCAGCCGGACGTGCGTGTCGTTCACCGAGATCAGCCGGGCGTAAACCTGGAACTTGCCGGTGTTGTCGGACCACAGCCGCATCGAGTTCGAGACGGTGGCGTCGGCCGGTTCGCCGAACAGATCTTCGATTTCGGCTCGCAGCTTGGCCAGCGATTCGTCATTGGCCGAGCGGACCGCCGCGGCCTTCTTGTCCTTGTCGTCGGCCTCTTTGAACAGATCGTCGGCATCATCCGACTTCTCCGTCTTGGGCGCCTCGGGCTCTTCAGCCGGTTCGGTCTTTTCGGGGGCAGTCTTGTCGTCGGCATCCTTGAACAGGTCGTCGACGTCGTTGCCCGGCTTCGGCGCGGGGGCCGGCTCTTCGGGCATCTCCTCGGCCGGAGGCGCGGCGCGGGCTCTTCGGGCATGTCGTCGGCAGGCGGCTGCACCGGGGGCGCGGGTTGCTCGAACGAGGGTTCGGGCAGCGGCGCCGGCGTCGGTTCCGGAAGCGGCTGAGACTGAGCGTCGGCGGGCGTCGGCGATGGCTCGGCACTCGAGGGCGACGACTCGCAGCAAACGACCGGCTGGCAGCATGGCACGCAGCGCGTGTAGCAGCACGGCGGCGGGCAACAACGGCGCCGGAATCGGCAAGCCGACGCAGGGTCGACCGCCGTTAAAAACACCACGGCCCAGACCATGACTACTCTGCCAATCCGCCGCATCAGAAAATCCTCCTCAATCGGAAAACAGAACGCCAGCGGTGCACTTTGACCATCTATGCTAGCTTTGCATGATCGGTTCCGCAACACTCGACAATTCAATGTACGACGCAAAAAAGCGATAGTAACGTCCCCCGAAACCGCCCATGACGGTTAAGCGGAAGAGGCCGCCAAAGCTGCGCCGATTGCGCGCGCCGTCGCGGCGGATCCCCGGATTAGCGTTGCTGCATGGCCAATTCCCTTTGCGGACGTCAAAAACCCTATCCACGCAAAAAAAGAACCGGCCGAAGAAGTTGCTTCGGCCGGCTCCACCGTTATCGGTTTCAAAACTGGCTGACTGACGTCCGCGCGAGGAAGGTTTCTTCGCAGGGTCCGCAGCCCGTCGGCTGCTCGTCAGACGAGCCACCTCTGGTTGCCACTACACATGCGGTCACCTCCTTTCCAACTGTTGACCATCCCGCTAGCCTCCAGTCCAGCCTGGTTCGCCCGCGAGACCTTTGGTCCAGCCGGCACCACGTTCGCACCGGCACTTTGAATATCGTAGGCGCCCGCGCGGCCAGGGTCAAGTGGAATGGCCGGCCAGGGCGGCCGGGGGCCAAAAGACCGCGGCCGAGCGGCGTTCTGTAGCCGGGGTCTCTGACCCCGGAATCCTCGCGGGAATTCCGGCCTCATAGAGGCCGGCTACAATGCTTCAGTTGGCAAGTCACCGCGTTGCGGCTGGGGAGTACTGGGCTGGGCGGGCGGCGTCCCAGGGGCTGCGCGGTCGTGGCGTACAGCGCCGGCGGGGTGCCCGCCGTCATACCACCCGGCAGATGAAGCACTTCAGATACTCGCCTTCCAGGCAGGTGACGCTGAGCGGATGGTCGGGCGCGGCGCCGCGCATTTCCAGCACTTGAATGTCGCGGCCGGTTTGCTCGGCCACGCCCAGCAGCATGAACAGGAAATCTTCGCGGGTCACGTGCCCCGAACAACTGCACGTCACCAGGATGCCCCCCGGTTCGAGCACCTCGACGGCCTGGCGGTTGAGCCGGTGGTAGGCCCGCAGGGCTTCGTCGACGGCGTTGCGATTGCGGGTGAACTTGGGCGGATCGACGATGACGACGCCAAACCGCTCGCGGTTGGCAGCCAGACCGGCCAGCGCCTTGAAGCAATCGAGGGCTTCGTAGCGGGCGTTTTTGACGCCATTGAGCTCGGCGTTGGCGCTGGCCAGCGCTACGGCTTTTTGACTGGTGTCGATGCCGAGCACTTCGCGCGCCGCGCCGTGCACGGCGGCGTTGAGTCCAAAGGCACCACTGTAGCAAAACAGGTCGAGCACGCGTCGATCGCGGCAGTAGGCGGCGGCGGCGCGGCGATTGTCTCGCTGGTCGAGATAGAAGCCGGTCTTTTGGCCTTCGGCCAGATCGATGCCGTAGCGCAGTCCGTTCTCGACAATGAAGGCAGGCCCGCGCGGCGCTTCGCCCTGGTACAGCCCGTCGCGCAGCTCGATGCCTTCGGCCGCGGCGACCCCTTTCTCAGTGCGGATGAAAATGCCGCGTGGATGCGTCAGCTCGGTGAGCAGAGCGCAGATTTCGTCGAGCCGTCGGGCCATGCCCAGGCCGGTGACTTGAATCGCCAGCCACTCGGCATAGCGGTCGACGACCAGCCCGCTCAGTGCGTCGGCTTCGCTGAATACCAGCCGCGCCGCGCCGTCGGCCTGGTCGAGTCCCATTTGTCGGCGAAGCTCGATGGCGGTGCGCAGCCGCGTTTTCCAAAGTGTTTCGTCGAGGGCCTCGGTGTTGTCCCAGGTGTAGAGTCGCACGCGAATGCGGCTGTGGCCGTTGAAGATTCCACGGGCAACAAACTTGCCGGCGTCAGTGAGCAGGTCGACCACGTCGCCGTCCGCGACGCTCCCCTCGATCCGCGCGATTGCCGAGTCGAGCACCCAAGGGTGGCGGCCATAAAAGGGGCGCGCCTTGCGCGGCTTGAGGATCGCCTGGCCGGTGGCAAAGCCGGGCGCGATCTCGCGCACTTCAGGCGCGGCGGAAGCAGCAGTGTCAGACATCGGACGATTGGATCCCGAGGAAAAAGCGAGGTGCGAGAGGCCCCCTCATCATCCCGCAGTCGGTCAGGCCGTGCAAGGGTGGGCAGTAGCGCGGCAGTGCTGTGCTGGATCGATTTGGCTACGTGGCTTCCGGCGTTGCGTGGGTTTCGCGGGGGGCTTATCTTGAACCGGTCCGCTCGGCCGATCCTGTTACCCTTCTTTTTGAGAGCTTCGCGCATGTCGAACCGCTTCATTCTCTCGGTAGCGTTGTTGGCCGCGCTGCCCGCGCTTGCCGCGTTGGCCGACGAGGCGCCGGTGGCGAATGTCGTTTTGGGCGTGCATGGCGGCACGGGCGTGCCTAAGAAGGAGATGACGCCGGCGCTTGAAAAGGCGCTGCGGGCCGATTTGCAGCGGGCGCTGGAAGCCGGCGCGGCGGCGTTGGCCAAACCCGAGGCGACCGGCCTCGACGCGGTCGAAGCCGCCATTCATATACTGGAAGATTCGCCGCATTTCAATGCCGGCAAGGGGGCCGTGTTCACGCACGAAGGCCGCAACGAATTGGATGCTTCAATCATGGAGGGCAAGAGCAAGCGGGCCGGCGCGGTGGGGAGCGTTACGATCATCAAGAATCCCATTTCCGCGGCCCGAGCCGTGATGGAAAAATCGCCCCACGTGATGCTGGTCGGGCGCGGGGCCGAAGTGTTCGCCACCAAGGCCGGCCTCGAAATCGTCGACCCGTCGTACTTCTGGACCGAACCTCGCTGGCGGCAAATTCAAGAGGTGTGGAAGAAGGAAGCCGAGCGCGCGAACAAGAATGGCGCCAAGGCGGACGCGCCGGCCGCGCCCGCCCAGCCGTGGAGCACGGTCGGCGCGGTGGCGCTGGACCGCTCGGGCAATCTGGCGGCCGGGACTTCGACGGGCGGCATCTCGAACAAGATGTTCGGCCGCCTGGGAGACTCGCCGATCATCGGCGCGGGCACGTACGCCGACAACGACGGCTGTGCCGTTTCGGCCACTGGTCACGGTGAGTATTTCATTCGCTACGCGGTGGCGCACGACATCAATGCGCTGATGAAATACAAGGGTCTCGGCGTCGCGGCGGCGTCCGAACTGGTCGTGCGGCGCAAGCTCAAGGAGGCCGGCGGCGACGGAGGCGTGATCGCGCTGGACGCCAAGGGCAATTTCGCCGCGCCCTACAACTGCGAGGGCCTGTACCGCGGCTACGCGAGGAGCGACGGCAAAACGAAAGTGCTCTTGTACGACGAGTAGGATTACAATGGCGATATCCACGACCCAGTACTACATTACTCGCGACCTGTTCCAACGGGGTTTGCTGCCGACGAATGGAGCCTTGCTTGAAGTTGGCGAAGCCAATTGGTACGGCGACATCAATCCGATGGCCTTGGCCGACGACGTCAAGCGGTTCGTGGCCGACCCGGTTCGTCGCGACGCGCTGGTGCAACGGATCACGGAGCTAGTGGGCCTCGAAGACCGCAAGTGGGTGTTCGCAATCGCCAAGATTTATTACGAGCTGTTCTTCACGCCGTTCGAGATGCAGGCAATCGATTTCGAGGGTACGGCGATCGCAAAGCGACTCGACCTGAATTTGCCGGTGGTGCTCGACCGCCGCTTCGACGTGGTCATCAACCATGGAACGGCGGAGCACATCTTCAACATCGCGCAGGTCTTTCGCACGATCCACGATTACACGGTGCCGGGGGGCATGATGATGCACGAGAGCCCCTTCACGGGCTGGATCGATCATGGATTTTACACCCTGCAACCGACCCTGTTCTTCGACCTGGCCGAGGCCAACGGATATTCGATGCTTGGCATCTTCATCACCCAGATCAACGACCGGTCGATTGTCCAGCTTCGCGATCGAGAGACGTTGTATGGTTTGATGAGGGGCAAGCAGATTCCCGACAACGCCATGCTGTTTGTGGTCATGCGAAAGCATGCCGAAGATCGAGCGTTCCAGATTCCGATCCAGGGCTACTATCGCAAATCGCTGCCGGAAAGCGGAATGGCCGCCTGGCGCGAGCTGCGCTAGAAGTGATGGATTACGAATTACGGAAGATTAGCCACAGAGGGCACAGAGAGTTACGAAGAGGTACGAAGAATTCCAGAGAGACACGAAGAGGTACAAAGGTTGGAGGTCATTGTCGAACAATTGCAGACTTTTGTGAATTTCAATCCTTCTCTCCGTGCTTCTCTGTGGCCTCTGTGAGCTCTGTGGCTAATCCGTTTTTTTGGAAGCGCTACTTAAACAGCGGGCCGGCGATTTCGATGGGGCGGACGTCGAGATGGATGTTGGACACGGTGTAGTCGGCACCACCGCCGGCCGAGGTGAACCAGCCGAGGCTGTCGGCGGCGCGATAGAAACGGTGAGGTGGACCCCAAAAACTGGGCGCGCTGATAAGGTGTGGTTTCCGGGAGCGGGAACGGCCGAATCAGGAGTGTGCCAGCATGACGCGGAAGCGGCGGGTGTTTGGGGCTGCGTTCAAGGCCAAGGTGGCTTTGGCGGCGGTCCGAGGTGACAAGACGACGGCCCAGTTGGCCGGCGAGTTTAGCGTGCATACCAGCCAGGTCACGGCCTGGAAGAAGCAGCTCTTGGACCAAGCGTCCGGCCTGTTCGAGGACGGTCGCATGCGGCGCGACGAGACGGCCGCCAGTGAGCAGGAACTCTTCGAGCAGATCGGCCGCCTGAAGATGGAGGTCGAGTGGTTGAAACAAAAATCTGCCGAGCTCGCCTGAGGCATTACGACGATGCATCGACACCAATCACCAGCAATTGACGGTCGCCCGGCAGTGCGAGCTGCTTGGCCTGCCGCAGCACCTGGTACCACGCGCCGGTCGGCGAGACGGCCGAGAACCTGGCGCTGATGAAGCGGATCGACGAACAGTATTTGCAAACGCCGTTTTACGGCAGCCGCAAGATGGCGTTCGAACTGGGCGTCAATCGCAAGCGCGCCCAGCGCTTGATGCGGCGCATGGGCTTGGAGGCGATCTATCCGAAACGAGCCACGACGCGGCCGGCCGCCGGACACAAGATTTACCCGTATTTGCTGCGGAATCTGCCGATCACTCGGCCCGATCAGGTGTGGTCCAGCGACATCACCTACATTCCGCTGCAGCACGGCTTTTTGTACCTGACGGCGGTGATCGATTGGTTCAGCCGCTACGTGTTGGCGTGGCGCTTGTCGAACACCTTGGAAGGGAGTTTTTGTTTGGAGGCCCTCGACGAGGCGCTCGCCAGGAAACGCCCGGAGATTTTCAACAGCGATCAGGGATCGCAGTTCACGGCCGCGGCCTTCACCGGCCGATTGGAGAAGTGCGGCGTGGCGATCTCGATGGACGGCCGCGGGCGAGCGATCGACAACGTGTTCATCGAACGGCTGTGGCGGAGCGTGAAGTACGAGGAGGTGTATCTGAAGGACTACGCCGACGGTTGGGAGGCCCAGCAGTCGTTGGCGCGTTACTTCGAGTTCTACTGCCAGCGGCGGATCCACCAGGCCCTGGGCTACCGCACGCCGGCGGAAGTGTACTTCGGCGCGGCGGCATAAGTGAGCGCGACGAAAACCGCCGCGCTCGGTGTTCTGACCGAGAGCAGACTTAAGGGGGACGATTTTCCAAAGCCGAAACCGAACTCGCAGCCCGCGGCCGCGCGAGACCCCTGGTATGGGTCTCACGGGCCGCCAGCACCAGTGACACTACATCTTATCCAAGCCCCAAATCTGTCCAACACTTGGGGTCCACCTCACGGAATTCAAAACCCGCGGTTGATCGCAATCGGGCTTCGTCTGCGTCGAACGCCAAGCCAATGGCCTCGCTCTGGCGGTTGTCGATCAGCTTGCCCAGCAGGTCGGCTAGCGCCGTCTTGCCCAGGATGTCGCCGATCACCAGCTTGTCGTCGCGGGCTGGATGGAATGAGGCGCTTTGGGGATCGATCGTTGGTTCGGCCCGTTTTTCGGCCGACGGCGTCAGCTGCAAACGGGTCAGATCGAACGCGTCGCCGTGATCGAGGTAGCTCAGCCGGGCGTTCTTGAGATTGAAGCCCTGGATTGCCGGATCGGTCGTGGCTTGCGAGAGGTCCATGACGATCGCACCCTTGTAGCCGATCACGCTCATCTCGTGGCCGCGCCGCACGACGACGGCCGTGTTTTCGTCGACGCCGACGCCGTACTTGAGCTCCAGGGTTCGCATCGCCACCAGCGCGCGGCCAAAACGCCCGCGGGTCAGGCAGTGCTGCTCGACAAACCAGCCGGAGTCCAGAAAGCCCAATCCCGGCGCGAGTTCCTGGCCCACCTTGATGCCCTCCTGCAACGACTTCAGCACGCCGCGCGACTGGCGAAACATCATGTGGCTCATCACGGCGGCGCCGGCGCTGGAACCGGCCACGACGCCTCCACGGCGATAGACGTCCCAGATCGCTTCGAGCAGGGGCGTGCGATTTCCGGGACTGGTTCCCAGCGCCAGCGTGATTCGTTCCTGTGAACCGCCGATGAAGTACACCCCACCGCACCCCTTGATTTGTTCGACGAGCTTGGGATCGGCCGCGGCTTGCTGGTAGTCGACGTCGACGTTGCCGGATGGGTTGGTGCCATTAACGCGGAGGGGGTCGTTGACAACGACCCGTAGCGGAACCAGAAAGGCGTCGGCGCCGGCGGCGTGCAGCGCGGCGACGGTGCGACTGCCGTTTTTCAAGGGATCGCTCGAGGCGGTCGGAAAGACCCCGATCTTCGCGCCGGCGCCGCCGGCCAACTCGACGATGCGGCTCCAAACGTCATTTTGCGCATAACGCAGGGCCCCGCCGATAATGACCAGCGAGCCGGCGCCGGTGTCTTCTGCCCGGGCAAGTTCGCCAACGGCAGAAACGGCAACGAGCAAAATGGCAGTCAGCAGGCGAGCCATGATCGGCATGGCACTCTCGGGCAAGGTGTGGGGCAGGTGTTGGTGGCGGTGCGCAGGTGGCGCTGATTGCGAATCTAGTCGACGGCCGATTGGAAATCCAGCGAATTCAGAGCCCGCTCGCAAACCGCTGGCAAGTCATCCATAATGGTCGCAGGACACCCAGGTTGTTTGCCGCGGGGTCTTGGCCCGACGCAGAGCGGAACCGAGACCGCGCGACATGGGCCGTTATTCCCCCGGCGCCGGGATGCGTTCGGGTTGCTGCTCCCGGCATTAAAATGGTTTCGTTTCTTTGGAATGCGTGACGATCAACTTGAGGCATGGGCCATGCGCGCTTATTTGCATCTCCTTCTGACCACTCTGTTCGTAAGCATCTCGCCAACGATTGTATTGGCGCAACCCAATTCGGCCCAAGAGGGCAGACAACCCGGTCCGGCGGCAACTGCAAATGATCGTCAAAAGGACGTCGCTGTTTTACATGGCACCGTGCTTGATTCCAATGGCCAGCCACTCGCCGACGCCGAAATAAACGCGGTCGTATCGAGCGTTCGACCAAAAGATGATCCTCGGGCTGGCAGCAGGATGAGTTCCGTGCTAGCCAAGGCTACAACCGATCAGCTGGGGCGGTATCGGATGGAAGTCCGCACGATTGAGGCCTCCGAAGATGTCTGCGTCTTTGCGTATCGTACTGGGCACAGCCTTGCCTGGTGCTTCTTGGAATCCGGAAAAGAAACGCGGGATGCAATTTTGCGCTTGAATGGAGTTGTCGCGCTGCCTGGCAGGGTGCTTGATCCACGGGGACGCCCCCTACCCGGTGTGGCCGTGAAGCTTTGCTCGATCCGTTCGACGGCCAAGGGCGTCGATCCATGGTTTGCGTTTTTGACCCCGCCCGAGTTTTTGTCAGCGTGGCCACGACCGTCCGTCACGCGCGACGACGGCACGTTCGCTCTGGAAGGCCTTAGCGCCGATACAGAAGTGATTCTTGAAATTGACGATGAACGTGTTGCGCGACAGAAATGGCAGTTTCTGATCGATAAGAATTTGGCCCCTGTTGTGATAAGCACGGAGCTCGACAGAAATGTCGACGGCCAGGTTGTTGTTGGCGAAACAGGTACCCCAGCCGCAGCCACAGTGGTGCTAACTTCGTGGAGCAACGGTGATCAGCATCTTGGAGCCGTCGCCGCGAAAACTGACGTTCAAGGTCATTTCAGCGTGCGACCGTTCGCAGGAGATCGGCTGGACATCCGCGTCGTGCCAAGCGGAAATGCGAAGTACCAACCTTTGCAGCGGCGTATTTCCTGGCCCAGCGGCACGACTACTCAGCGGATGGTTTTGACGTTCCACGAGAAGGGTTGGGAACCCATGGATTCGACGACGCGAGACGGTCGTCTCGCAAGCACCATCGACGCCGACTATCCCACGGCCAAGGTTGAACGATCTCAACCGACTGAACCGCTCAGCGAAAAACTTTCCGGGACCATTGTGGCCTCAGCATACTTAACGACGAACAAAGGTGGCGACAAAACGACGGTCAGTGGATTGATAGCGATCCAACCTGGCAGCGGCCGATGGAGAGTTCTCGTCGATAGTGGGAATTCGTGTTCGCCTCGCGTGTCGCCCGACGGAAATTGGGTTGCTTACGGGCGTTTGCAACCGCCGGAAGTCAATCTGCTGCCGTTGCAAGCTGTCGCGAATCCGCGCCGTGTGGCGACCGGAGCAGCCGGGTCGGCCGGCCTGGCCATTTGGACAGAAGACGGAAAGGCGCTATTCACAAGCGTCAACAAGCCCGCCCAAAGAGACTATTACGGGGAAGTGTATTGGGGCCAGGAAAATGAAGTTTGGAAGATTGACAGCGAGGGCGTCAAGCAGCAGCAGATATCAATCCCGCCTTTATACGACTTGTTCGACGTGTCGCATGACGGAAAGTGGATCGCGATGCATTGGGACACCCATGCGGCTGCGACGGGAGCGCAGCTTTACATCGCCCACGCCGATGGAACGGCGCTAAAGCCCCTGGCCCGCAAAAAATTTGAATACTACTGGTACCCGCGTTTCCACCCCACGGGCAAAGTGGTGTGTGCAAAGCACCTCGATGCAAAAACGGGCGACCTGAGCATTCGTGTGATTGCTGTTGATGGATTGAGTGAACGATCCATTGTCCTGCCTGAGCGAGTTGGCCCCGAAACCGCCTGCTGGTCGCCGGACGGCAGATTTGTTGCCGTTGCGGCATACCGATCCGCCGCGTTTCGTGGTGGTCCGAAGATCGGACCATTGTTGATCGTCAACGAACTGGGGACGCATTTTCGGGAAGTTGTGTTGGAGAACATTGACGAACTCAGCATCTACGGTGTGGAATGGACCGCCGCTGACTTATTTCCGAACTAACCGCTCTGCACGCCCCCCATCGGAGACGATCCACGTGACGAAAGTCGTTTTTGCGTTTGTTGTGATCGCCTTGCTGCCCGCGCTGACGTTGGCGGCTGACGATATCGTTTATGAGCGCGTGATCGGCACGGAATTTCCTGGCAAGTACAAGCATCCGGCCACGATCGAGGAACTGGCCAACGGCGATTTGTACATTGCCTATTACGGCGGCGACGGAGAATATGCCGAAGTGACGGCTGTCTACGGCATGCGGAAGAAAAAAGGCCAGACGAGGTGGTCGAGCCCGAAGATCATCGCCGACACGCCTTTCTACTCCGACGGCAACGCCGTCGTCTGGCAAGCGCCCGATGGCGTTGCGTGGCTGTTCTACGTCTGCCGCTTCGGCGACACCTGGAGCACCTCGCGAATCAAAGCCAAGCTGTCGCGCGACAACGCCGAAACCTGGAGCGACTCGTTCCTGGTGGCTCTGGAAGAGGGCATGATGGTCCGCAGCCGTCCGCTGCTGCTGTCCGACGGCGACTATCTGCTGCCGGTCTACCGCGAAACGGGTCACGACACCGAAATCGTCGGCGCCGACAGCACGTCGTTGTTCATGCGCTTCAATCCCAGGCAAAAGAAATGGAGCGAGACCAACCGCATCCATTCGCCCAAGGGCAACATTCAGCCGTCGGTGGCTCAGATCACCAACGACTACCTGGTGGCCTATTGCCGTCGCGGCGGCGGCTACGGGCCCGGCACCGAGGGGTTCATCATTCGCAGCGAATCGCGCGACGGCGGCCGAACCTGGAGCGAAGGCAAGGACACGAAGTTTCCCAATCCCAACGCCGCGGTCGATTTTCTGAAATTGCAAAACGGCCACCTGATGCTCGTTTACGACAACAGCGGTACCGAACGCACGCCGCTGACGGTGGCCATCTCGACCGACGCCGACAAGACCTATCCGTTCCAGCGCGACGTGGCCGTCGGCGACCACGACTACGCCTATCCCTACGCGATCCAAGCGAAAGACGGCAAGATTCACCTGATCTACACCTCCTACAAGCGCAGCGTGATCAATCACGCCACGTTCGACGAATCGGCCATCTTGGGCGGTGAGAAGGCGAAGTAAACGCCGGTCCCAGAGCCGAAGAAGACTAACCACCAAGGCACCAAGAACACCAAGAAGATTTGACATTCCGGGTTGTTCCTTTTTCATCCTTCATCCTTCCGCCTTCATCCTTCCTTGGTGTTCTTGGTGCCTTGGTGGTTCATGAATTCCGTCCAGGAAATACGGAAGCAGGCAGCTTGACTGCCGTCGCCACCGCATCCAGAATCAGTCTCGCCAATCACCATGACGTCCATCTAAAACTGAGGTTGCTCTCGCCATGTTCAATCTTTCGTTCGGCCGGTTTCGTTTTGTCGCGCTGCTGGGATTGTTTTCGATTGTCGCCATCGAGTCGGCGCGCGGCGAGACTTGGGCCGAGAAGCTCGGCTATCCGGCCGGCAAGAAGGTGCTCATCCTGCATGCCGACGACATCGGCATGTGCTATGAAGCCAACCTGGCGGGCAAGGCCTTGTTGACCGGCGGCCACATTCAGTCGGCGGCGCTGATGGTGCCCTGCCCCTGGTACAACGAGATGGCCGATTGGTACAAGGACAACCCCGATTACGATCTGGGCCTGCACCTGGCCATGAACAGCGAGTGGAAGTGGTATCGCTGGGGACCGGTGGCCGGTCGCGACAAAGTGCCGGGCATGGTCGACAAGGAAGGGTTCTTATGGCGCGGCGTGTTGGACACCGCCCGCAGTGCCAAGCCTGAGGAGATCGAAGCCGAAATCCGCGCCCAGGTCGAACGCGCCATCGCCAAGGGCACTCGTCCCGGCCACATCGACACGCACATGGGCACGCTCTACGCGCGGATCGACTTCACCAAGGCCTATCTCAAGGTCGCCGAGGAATATCGCATTCCGGCGATGGTGGTCGAGCAGTCGCCGGCCGTGACCGCGAAGTTCAAGAAGCAAGGCTACCCGATCACCGACGAGTCGATCGCCCTGCTGGCCGCCTACAAGCTGCCCAAGCTCGACGATTTCAATTCCGCGCCCGAGGCCAAGACGTACGAGGAGAAAAAGGAAAAGTTCATCGCGCTGGTTCAATCGCTGTCGCCGGGCCTGAACGAGATCATCTTCCACCCCTCGGTGCTGACCGACACCATGAAGGCCATCACCGGCACCTGGCAGCAGCGCGCCTGGGAAGCCCAGATGTTCGCCGACCCCACGATGAAAGCCGCCTTCGAACGCGAAGGGGTGTTATACACGAACTGGAAAGAGATCATGAAGCGCTGGGAAGAGCGCATGGGCTCGAGCCTGCCCAAGCCGAAGGCGTAGGCGACGACGTACGCGGCGGCAATCGGGCGGCGAACTCAAGTTGCCGCGTGCCCGCCGCCCGAGGTATGATTGAAGTATGAACATGCCTTCCGAAATCAAAGCTGCGATTGAGGCTGCCCACGGCGGTCCCGTTGAGATTGTCGACGAGGGCGAGCATTATATCGTCATGCGAGCGGAGCTCTACGAGCGGCTGAAGCAAGTCGTCGACTCGGACGATTTGAACCCCGCGGACATGCGCGGCAACACGGCGAAGGTCATGCAGGATGACTGGAACGATCCCGAAATGGATTCGTACGATACGCCGAAATGAAACGAGGCTGAGTCGTGCACGCTACCTCGCTCCGCAGTTAGAATTCAGTAGTGTGGACGCCCGCGCGCGGATATGATTCATGGGTCGACATTCCGGGAGTGGGTCGACATTCCGGGAGAATTCCTTTTCATGCTGCGCGTGCTCGGATCTTATCGGCAATCGCACGGCTCGATGAGCCGGCGGGATCTGCTTCAGGCGGGCTCGCTGGGGGCGATTGGGCTGGCGTTGCCGGATCTGTTTCGCATGCAGCATGCGGCGCAAGCCGCCGAGCAGAACGCGGCGCTGGCTCGCTCGTTCGGCCGGGCCAAGTCGTGCATTCTGCTTTATCTTTACGGCGCGGCCAGTCAACTGGAGACGTTCGACGTCAAGCCCGACGCGCCGCGCGAGATTCGCGGCGACTTGGGAGCCACTTCCACGGCGATCCCTGGCGTGCAGATCGGCGAGCTGCTGCCGCGCATGGCGCGGATGCTCGACCGCACGACGATCGTGCGTTCGATGACGCATCCGTTTCCGCTGCACGCGGTGGCTTACTCGGTGACGTCGAATCCGCAGATCGACGTGCCGATGCAGATGAACCCGCGCGATCCACGGCATTGGCCGTTCATCGGCTCGGTGGTCGATTACATGGCCCAGCACGACCCGCACGCGCCGGCGGCGAAAATTCCGCGCAATGTGTGCCTGCCCTGGCGGCTGAGCTCGCGGCGGCAATACGCGGCGGGCGACAACGCCGGACCGTTCGGCGCGTTTCTCGGCGCCGCGTACGACCCGGTGTGCACCGACTTTCACGGCGAGGGGTCGCGCAAGTCGACCTACACGTTCGGGCCCGACACGATCACCTGCTTCGATCCCTACGGGCCGCTGAAGAGCGGCTATCGCTTCGATCTGTCGGCAGCCCAGCTGCCCGACGAGATCACGCTCGACCGGCTCAACCGGCGCCGCAGCCTGCTGGCACAATTCGACGAGGCGCGCTCTGGGCGGGGTAACGACCGCACGCAAAGCTTCGACCGCTATCAGGAGTTGGCCATGTCGCTGTTGACCAGCACCGAGATGCGCGCTGCGCTCGACGTGCATCGCGAGCCCGAGCGGGTGCGCCAGCGATACGGCACGACGCTTTTCGGCCAGTCGTCGCTGGTCGCCCGGCGGCTGGTCGAGGCGGGAGCCAAGTTGGTGAGCGTGTTCTGGGACGAGTTCGGCCTGGTCAACAGCGCCTGGGACACGCACTTTTATCATTACTCGCTGATGAAGGAACAGCTTTGCCCGGGCTTCGACGCGGCCTTCAGCACGCTGGTGCTCGATCTCGAAGAGCGCGGCCTGCTGGATGAGACGCTGGTGGTGTGCATCACCGAGCATGGGCGGACGCCGAAGATCAAAAGCGCGCAGGGCGGCGGGCGCGACCATTGGTCGCGGGCCTACTGCTCGGCCTTGGCCGGCGGCGGCATCGCGCGGGGCCGCGTGGTGGGCCGCACCGATCGAACGGCCAGTGAAGTGGTCGACACGCCCGTCTCGCCCAAGGACATCCTGGCCACGATGTACCACCTGCTGGGAATCAACCCGCAGACAATGATTCACGACCGGCTGGGCCGTCCGCTGCCGGTGGCGGGCGAGGGCCGCGTCGTGACCGAACTTCTGGCATGACCGTTGCGAATCTTGCCGCCACGGCCCCTCCCTTGTTGGGGATTGGCTGCTAACCAGGAATATTGGCAAGAATCCTCAGTTTTTTCCTTGTAAGAACTCGATGGTATGGCATAATGCGGAAAGCGATTTTACCAGGCGCTCTCTCGGAACAGCGAGGCGGCGTGTCGGGTCATGGAACTGGCCCGACGGCGAGAGGGATGCAAATGAAGTCGACTTTGTTCACTACATTGTGCACACTTGCGCTGGTCGTGTGGCAATCGCCGCTTGCGGTTGCGCTGGACGCGATCGACGACCTGCTGGCCGGTCCGTCGGCGGCGGCAGAGGTCGACCTGTTTTCGCAGGCGCCGGCTTCCGATGCAGGCTCGGCCGACGCATCGACAGGCGATGCAGCGTCGGGCGACACAGCGCCGTTTGACGCCGCGACATTCGGCGCGGGGGCATTCGACGCCGCGGCGTTCGACGCGGCCGTTTTTCCACCTGCGGCATCCCATTCGTCAGAAACTCACCCGCAAACATCGGCACGCTCGACACCCTGGGCGAGCTCGGTCACCGGCACCGTCGGCGGTGCCCATGTGGGAGGCAGGGATGAAATTCCCGCTCACGCGCAGGACCACAAATCGGGCCCCTTCAATGCCGTGCCCGAGCCGACGGCCATGGTCATGGCGGTCCTGGCGTTGATTTATTTTCTGGTCTTTGGGCGTCGACGCCGCGTCATCTAGCCCCCCCTTCCCGGCGCTTCCGCGGCAGGCCTGATCGGCGATTTGGCGCTTCTCGCTTGGCGTTGGCTCGTGACACGCTGCCGTCGCGCCCCTACAATCGAAGCGATGCGTTCCGCGGGGATGCGTTTCCAGGGGGGATCGAAAGGAGTTGTGCCATGGACAGTCGTCGAGCGCTGAGGGCCGGAATCGTCTCCGGACAAAAAATTGTGGACGCGTACTTGGGCGATTTGTCCGACGCCGATTTGTTCGTGCGGCCGGTGAGCGGGACCAATCACATCGCCTGGCAGCTGGGGCATCTGATTGCCGCGGAGCACGACATGATGGAATCGGTTCGGCCCAAGTCGATGCCCGAACTGCCCGCCGGCTTTCGCGCCAAGCACAAAAAGGACACCGCCAAGAGCGACGACCCGAAGGACTTTTTCACCAAGGCCCAATATGTCGAGGCGATGAACCAGCAGCGGGCCGGGACGCTGGCCGTGCTGGAGACGATGAGCGACGCCGAGCTGGACCAGCCGGCGCCTGAGTCGCTGCGGAGTTTCTTGAAGAACACCAGCGACGTATTCGTGATGCAGGGAACGCACTGGGTGATGCACGCCGGACAATGGGCGATCGTTCGCCGCAAGTTGGGACGTCCGCCGCTGTTCTAAACCTCTGTTCTCAGTAGCGGGGCCCCGGTGCATCGTGGTGGCGCCACGGGCAATCTATAAAAACACAAAACAGGATGTAATGCATGAAAAACCTGCTGTTCTTGGTTGGCGTCGGCGTCGCGGTGCTTGGCCTGGCCGGCTGCAACCCCGGCGCCGAAGGCGTGGGCAACCCCAGCACTTCGACCGCTCCGGGCGGCGATGATGCCGGTCCGACCGGCACCGACAGCCCGGCCGGACCCGCCCTGAATCCGGCCGCCGAAACCCCGGGCGCCAATGGCACCGGCACGAATTGACCGCCGTTATCGGGTGGCCCAGACAGCTTGTTGTCTGGGTCCCGATGGGACAAGAGGGTCCGACGAGTTGAGACGGCGTTCCTCGATTGCCTCTTATTGCTTCGCAACACCGACAACGAGTTGTCGGTGCCACCCCAAAACCCGCTTGCTTGCACTGGCTCATTGCTGTTGCGCAGTCAACGCAGGCATGTGATATGCTGCCACGACTGATCTTGCGAGCCGCTGGGGTTTGCTCTATAGATTCCGCCCCTTCTCGTCCTTTGCGGCACTCGCAGGATGCTAAACCATGCGCGCAAGTCGAATTCATGGGTGGTCGGTCGCGGTGATCTTGGCGGCTGTCTCGGCGGCTCTCCCGACGAGGGCCGGCGGTCAGAACCTGTCTGAGACCGCGGCATCGGGCAGTGCGCTGGGACTGGTCGTGGGCGACGGCTACACGATTCGCGCCGAGCGCCACGGCGCCGTGCAGCGGTTCACCGGGAACCTGGTCAAACTCAACGATCGCTGGCTTGTGCTACGCAGCGTCGCCGAGAATCGTCGCGAGTACGGTGTGCCCGTGCTGGCCAAGATTCCCGTGCTGGGCCACGCATTCACCAAGTCGAGCGTGGGGCAGTCCGACGAATTCCTGTGGATTCCGCGCGAGGCGGCCACGGTCGAAAAGCGAACCCCGGCGGCGAGCCCGCCGCCGGTCATTCCGACGCTGGCCGAGGCCCCGCCCGCGCAGACGACTTGCGCGGTCGAACTGGCGGTGGCCGACAAAGTGGTGCGCCGCCTGGGTGGATTGGAAGCCGTCAAGGACGGGAGTCTGACGCTCTCGGTGCCGAAAAAAGTCTCGGTCCCGGTTCCCCCGAAGCTGCTCAGCTTCCGCCCCACGACCACGACTCGCCAAGAAACCCACTACGACCGCCAACAGCTCGCTCGGGCCGACATTCTCTGTGTCCGCATCCCGAACTATGATCCGACGGCGCTAGTGGGACACGCGCGGTGAGCCGCGCGAAGTCGGCCGGCGGAACCCCAAAACACCTGCGGATCTTTGCCCTGTTTGCGCCATTTGCGCATTTTCGTTGATTGCGGCTCGGCCAGCGAGCTCTCCGGCTTCACGCCCGGGAACATTTCTTTGATGCGGGGATTACCTTGCCCTTAGAATGATCGGCCAGAATCGTGCGTGCACCGTGCACGGCATGAAGTTGCGCCGTTTTCATCGAGGGGCAAATATGAGACCTGACGCTCGATGGTTTCGCCCGACGCTGGCTGCCGCAATGATTGTGTTGTGCGTTTCGGCCGCTTTCGCACACGGGCCCGGCGGCGTTGGGTTGGGCGCGGCTGGCTTTGGCGGCGGATTTCACGTTTCGGCGATCGGTCCGTCGCACGCCGGCGGAGCGAGCCATATCTATCGGCACTACGAGCGAGCGGCCATAGTGCCTGCGTTTGCTCACACAAGCGCGACCGCACCGAGTGCTGCCCAACGCGATGTGGTGGCGCGAAGTTTTGTTACGCACGGCTTCACATTGGTCGGCGTCGCCGGCGCAGGCAGCTTGATCTCGAATCGTGGTCTTGTCGGCAGCGCGGTTTACTTCCCGGGGAACGTGCTGGTGCCGAATTATGAATTGTGGGGTATCGCGGCGAATTGGCCGTTCTGGTGGTTCACCGGCTACAACACTTGGGGCCGCTCGCCCTACGAAAACCACGTCTACCCGATGTTCCTGGCCCCGAGATTCTTCGGCCCCACACCGGCGATCGAGGACGTGCCCACGGCCGGTTCGATTCCCAAGTCGGTGCTGGTAGGCATGGGGTTGGGCAACGTTCGCCGCATGTCCGACGCCGAGGGCCGGGCCGTTCGCGGCGCGTATTACGCGCGAGTCGATCGTGCTCCTGCGCGATTGGATATTTTGTCGCTCAACCGTCTTGTTTTACACTGGCGGTTGTCCTTGAAGTTCCGTCATCGCGCTGGAATTCTTGTGCCCACCATCGCTGAAACTCTTGCCCAGGCCAAGGCCGCTCACTTGGGCGGTGACTTGGAAGCGGCTGAGTGGCTTTACCGGGTGGTGCTCGCGGTCGATTCAAACCATGTGGAAGCCTGGTTTCTGCTGGGCCTGGCATGCAGCGGCCTGGGCAAACTGGACGAAGCCATTGCGAGCCTGACGCAAGCGATCCGGCTCGATCCAGATCATGTCAAGGCGCAGTACCATCTTGGGTCGGCACTAGGACAGAGCGGCAACTTGGACGAGGCCGCGGCCTGTTTGCGGCGGGCGGTAAGCCTGCGGCCCGACTTTGCCAAAGCGCACCAAATGCTGGGCAGCGTACTGGCGAACCAGGGCCAACTGGACGACGCCATTGCCTGTTGCCGGCGGGCCGTGGAACTGAGCCCCAGCGATGCCCATGCACATGCCATACTCGGTGCGGTGCTCAACAATCAGGGAGCGCTCGACGCGGCGGCCGCGTCCTTTCAGCGGGCGCTGGAGCTGAATCCGAATGATTCGAGCACACACCACAACTTGGGTACCGTCTACGCAAGCCAGGCAAAGCCAGATGACGCGATCGCCTGCTGTCGTCGCGCGGTGGCGATCGATGCCAACGATGCCGAGGCCCATTACAAGCTTGCCGTAATGCTCCTGTTGACGGGACGACTGACCGAAGGCTGGCGGGAATATGAATGGCGCTGGAAACGCGACGGCGTGGTGCAACTGCCCCTGCCACAGCCCCAATGGACCGGCGGTCCGCTCGCCGGACGCACCATCTTGCTGCACAGCGAACAGGGGTTCGGAGACACGCTGCAATTTGTGCGTTACGCCGAGTGGGTCAAGCAACTCGGGGCTCGGGTCATCGTCGAGTGCAAACCCCCGTTGGCGCGCCTGCTGGCCAGTTGCCCGGGCGTCGACGGCGTGCTGTCGCGGGGGGAGCCGCTGCCGCAATTCGATCTTTGGACCACCATGCTCAACCTGCCGGGCATTTTTGCCACGTCGCTCGAAACGATCCCGGCTCGAGTTTCTTATCTGCGGCCCGACCAGCCGTCGATCGAGCAATGGAAGGATGAGCTGAGCGGCGAGCCGCTCTTTAAGATTGGGATCGCATGGCAAGGCACCCCGACCCAATCCTCCGATCGTGCGCGTTCTTTTCCGTTGGTCAAGTTTGCCGGGATCGCCGCTACGAGGGGCGTTCGCTTGGTTTGTCTGCAGATGGGAGCCGGACGGGAACAATTGGCCGATTGGTGCGGCCAGCCGATCGTCGACTTCGGCGACCGACTCGGTGATTTCCACAATACCGCGGCCATCATGCGCAACCTCGATCTGGTGATCACCTGCGACTCGGCACCAGCCCATCTGGCCGGCGCGCTGGGCGTGCCAGTCTGGGTAGCCCTTGCGCAGGTGCCCGACTGGCGCTGGATGCTCGAACGGAATGACAGCCCCTGGTACCCGACGATGCGTCTGTTCCGTCAGCCGACGCGTGGGGACTGGGACAGCGTGTTCGAGGCCATGCGGGGCGAACTGGCGAAAGTCGTGTAATCTTCTGGCACGGTCATTGCCCGCGTTCCACCGCGCAGATGGCGCAGGATGAGCCACAACGTCGGCACGTAGACCAGGTCGGCGAAGATCACGACCACGAAGAATTCGGGCCCTAACTGGCCGCGCGCCACGGTGTAGCTGGCCAGGACGAACCCCAGCAACTTGCTCCAAAAGCCCAGCAGCAGCAAATGCCGATTTTGGGCCGGATAGCTGGCCGCCAGGTGAAAGCCGACGCCGAACAGGGCCATCATTACGCCCAGCATCTGCATCGGCAGCACAAGCGCCGGTTTGGGCGCATTGAACATCTGGTACACCTCGTGATATCCGACCAGCAGCCCGACGCCGGCCAGAATGTTGTATGTGCCAGCAATTCGCAACACCCAAACCATCCACGGCCGTAACATGGGCATTCTCGGGCGTCCTTTCCGATTGACCAGACTGCGAATCGACCCCGCTGGCTCCCATGAGTCGTATGAGTATCTTACCCAATCTCGCCCGTCAGCCGTTAGAGAAGTTTATTCCTGGCGATGCGAACGATTTGTAAGGTTTATGCCGATCAAATGGAAAGGGCCCATCATGAGGATCGTATCGTTCCAAGGACCATGCCGTGCGAGTATCTTCACCGACGACTGGCGCGCCGCCGGTGCTCGACGGAATGGCGGCCTGGAAGCGCTACCTGGCGTTTTTTCGCGATCAGGTGGGCACGCTGGCTGACATTCACCGGCAGTATGGCCCGATGCTCGTGTTACGCGAGCGAATGCCGTGGCGCCAGCGCGTGCCGCAGTGCGTGATCGTTTCCGGCGCCGAACTGAACCGACAAGTGCTGGGCGACACCGAAACGTATCAGTCGGGCGGTTTTTCGATTCGCGGTCCGCGCGGCTCGGCACAAAATCGGCTGCGTAAGGGATTGGTCGGCCTCAACGGCGAAGAACATCGCGAAAAGCGGCGGATGGTCGCGCCACTGTTCATGCCCAAGGCCGCCCGCCAACACTACCCACAGATGACCGAAGTCGTGCGCGCTCAGCTCGACGCCTGGCCGGTCGGCCAGACCATCGACGTCAGCGAGCGCATCAGCCGCATCTCGCTTTTGATCTCCGCACAGAATCTGCTGGCCGGCGAGGATCTGGCCGAGGCGATTCGCCTGGCCGAGATGACCGCCGACTTGCTCAAGCAGGGATTTTCACAAAGCGTCTGGCTGTTTCCCGTGAATCTGCCCGGCACGCCCTATTGGCGGTTGCTCAAGGGGGCCGAGCGGCTCGAAAGCCAAATGCTCGAGATGATCGAAAAGCGAAAGCCGGCCGCCGAAAACTCGACGCACCTGCTCGATCGGCTGATCAGCGTGCATCGCGAAAACCCCGAACGCATGTCGCGCGAGGATCTGGTGGGGCAGTTGGTCCTGCTGTTCGGCGCCAGCCATGAAACGACGGCCAAGGCCGTGATCTGGTCGATCTTTCTGCTCGCTCAGCATCCGCGCATCATGGCCGAGCTGCTCGAAGAGCTCGTAGACCGCTGCGGCGACCAGACTCCGACGATCGAGGAATTGGACGAGTTGCCGCTGTTGGACGCGGTCGTCAACGAAAGCATGCGGCTGCTTCCGCCGGTGCCTTGGATCGCGAAGCGCGTGCGGGCTGAAGCCCAATTGGGCGGCCTGGCTGTTCATCCTCGCGACTACGTCGTGTTGAGCATTTATTCGACGCACCGTGATCCGAAGGTGTTTCCCCAGCCCGAGCAATTTCGTCCCGAGCGCTGGTTCGACATCGATCCCGACAGCCACGCCTATCTTCCGTTCAGCGCCGGGCCGCGCACCTGCATCGCCAAGACCTTGGGAATGGTCACCATCAAAATGATGGTGGCGATGATTGGCAGACGATTCCGGTTGACGCCGGTTCCGCGAAGCCGGATCGATCGCACGACGCACGTCACGTTGGCGCCGAAGTACGGCATGCCGATGGACGTGGCGCTGCAAGACGGACAATTCCGGGCCGTTGCCGTGCGCGGCAATCTGAATCAAATGGTCGACTTGAAGCGTGGCGACGCGTCGACGCGCGCCCGCTCGATTCGCATTCGCTCGGGCGCGCCGTCGACAAGCGCCGCGCGGCGTAGCGCCGCGTTTCTCAACGCAAAATAGATCGAGGTAAGCCGTGAAAGTCATCGCTGGGAAAAAAGCAATCGTGACGGGCGCCGCCTCGGGCATCGGTCGGGCAATCGCCTGCGCACTGGCCCGGGAACAGGCCGAATTGTGCCTGATCGACGTCGACGCCGCGGGCTTGGAAATGCTGGCCGCCGAACTGCGCGAACAGGGCACGCGCGTGCTCGCCTGGCGCTGCGATCTGACCGATCGCGACGACCTCGACGCGTGCCTCAATCAGCTGCTGATCGAATGGGGCGGAGTCGACATCGTGATCAACAACGCCGGCCGGGCGTTTTACGGACCGGCCGACTCGATCACCGACGCGCAATGGGATTCGCTCGTGGCGGTCAACCTGCTGGCCCCGGCGCAAATCATTCGCCGGCTGTTGCCGACGCTCAAACAGCGCGGCGAGGCGCAAATCGTCAATATCGCCAGCATCGCCGGCCTGGTGGCCTTCAAACGGGTCTCGGCCTACTGTCTGACCAAGTTCGGATTGGTGGGATTCAGCGAATCGCTGCGCAGCGAGCTGGCCAAGTTCGGCGTCGGCGTCACCGTCGTTTGTCCGGGGTTCGTGCGCACGCGACTGTTCTCATCGACGATGACCGCCAAGGAATCGCGGCCGGCGCCAGCGCCCTCGAAATGGATCAGCATCGGACCCGAGGTCGTGGCGGAGCGCGTGTTGCACGCGATCCACCGCAATCGTGCCACGGTGGTACTGGGCTTCGGAGCCCACACGGCATGGCTGATCAAACGATTATGGCCGAACTTTCTGCCGGCGCTGATGGGTGGCTTTCGCCGCGTTCGTCCGACGGCCAAGACCACTCCGGCCGTAGAATCTCCGCTTCGCCAACATCAGGCCGCCTGACGCGCCCGGCGAGCAGGATGGCGGACCCAACGATCTCGCACTCCGACCGCTCAAAAATATCGGGTGCCGTGGGCATCTTGCCGCGTGTCCTTACGCGCACTGGCGAGACGCCAGTGGCACCCAAGGCATGACGAACGACTCGAGACCGTGTTGTCAATTGCCGCCCGCGGCGGCACTCGATGCGTAGACCTTCGTGACCGGCAGCATGAGCCGCGAGGCATTGACCTTGTCGTGATGGACCGTGTTGTGGGCCTTCACGGACTGCTCGTAGCTGGCCAGCGGCTCCCAGGTGTTCGAGTGGTGCTCGAATCGCGGCGCGTTGCTGCTGCTGACGTGGACCGCGATCTTGTGACCCTTGTTAAAGGCCAGCGCCGTGGACCACAGGTTGACCTTGATGGGGTAGACCTTGTTACGTTCGGCGCGGACCATGCGGTTGAAACCTTCGCGGAAGCGCAGCCGGAAGGCCTGGTCGAGCACCAGGGCCTCGTAACCGTTGGGATAGACGTCGACCAGCTTGACCGTAAAGTCGGTGTCTTCGGCGTCAGTGCTGACGGCCAGCTCGGCGACGACCTGTCCGGCGATTTCGACCGCTTCGGCCAGCGCGTCGGTTTCGTATTTCAGCACGTCGCTACGGCCGCTCACTTCGCGCTGGTCCATGGGTCCGAGCTTCAGCATCAGATTGTTGCCGCCGAGGGTTGGCACGGGATTCTTCGGATCGTAGACGAACGTGTCCGCCGCGTCCGCCGAGCCGGCCTCGGCCTTGGGCGCCGCCGTCGACAGCTTGTGGCCGGCTTGCAGGTAGTAGGGCGTGATCTGAGACTTCGGCGGCCAGACGTCGGTCGTTCGCCACTGGTTTCCCGGCGCGGTTGAGTCGAAGGTGTCGCCCATCATGTAATAGCGCACCGCCGGCTCGCGCTCGACGCCGTTGTCGATGCCTTTGAGCCAGTGGTCGAACCAGCGTATTGACAAGTCGAGATCTTGGCGGCCCGAATCGGCCGGATATTTGAGGTCGCCGGCCAGTTGTCCGTGTCCGAACGCGCCCATCACGAGTTTCTGGTTGCCTTTGGCTCCTTCGCCGCCGCGATATTGCAGGCCCATGAAGCAGTCGATGTTGCCCTGGCTGAAGATGTCGTACCAGCCGCCGATATTGAGGGTGGGCACTTTCATGTTTGCAAAGCAATGTTCGATATCGCGCGTGCGGAACGAGTCGTCATACACGCGATGGATAGGCCGCGGCACGTCGGCTGGCGGCACGCCCTGGCGGCGTAGCCACTCTTCGTTGAGGTTCTTCAGGAACACGCCGCCGGGATAGCCCGAGTAGTGGTAGGAACTGCCGTGGCCGACGATCACGACGTTGCACAGCAGGTGCGGCGCGCCGCTCATGGCGGCGTGATTGGCGGTGATGCCCATGGCCGAGCCGCCGATCATGCCCACCTTGCCGTTCGACCAGGGCTGCTTCGCTGCCCACTCGACGGTGTCGTAGCCGTCTTCCATGTCGTCGATGAACGCCCGATAGGCCCCTTCGCTGGCGAAGCGTCCGCGGCAGTCCTGCACGATCCGCACGTAGCCGCGATTGAGATACTGCGACTCTGACTTCTCGCGCTCGGCGGCCTTGCCCTTGTTGTACGGCGTGCGCGTGAGCACGACCGGCCAGGGGCCATCGCCCGTGGGCAGGAAGACATTCGTGGCCAGCTTCGCGCCGTCGCGCATCGGCACCATCAGCTCCTGGGAATCGGCCAGTGCCACCGAGATCATGCCTGCCATCAAGACGGCTGCGACTGAGCAATGTGCGACTGCTTGTGATCGCAAGATTCTGAGTGTCATGGCCCGATTCCTCCCGCCAAGAAGGTGATGTGTGTGATGGGATCAAAATGTCGGCCTTACGAGAGGCGACATGCCCAGCAGGCACGATTGTACCAGCGGGCCGATTGGCAAGGCCAGAGGCGGCTAGGGCTTTGTTGCCCGGCCCTTGTCGTCAACTCGGTCCAGGGCGACGTTGACAAACCAATTGATGTCGGGACCATTGCCGTTTGGCACCTGCCGGTAGGTCGCCAATACATGCAGGATGCGCTGACTTCCGAGCAATTCCGGCCGGCGGGCGGCTTGCACCAAGGCGTCCGGCAGAGTGCTGAGCAAATAGCGGGCGGTCTCGGCTCGATCTTCCTTGGGATTTGCGGACGCGTAGTCGCTCACTGAGTCCTCCAAGATCTCGCCCGACGAGTGTTGTTCGAGCGCGGCCAGGGCATCGGGCTTCAACTCTAAGGCCGGGTAAAGTTCAGTGCCGGCAAGCGCGGCAAGCCAGCGAGCGTCGAGCTTGCCTCGATTGCTAAGGCCCGCCACGCGGTCGATGTGATGAAAAATCTCGTGATTCAGCGTGAGCGGCAATTGGCGGTCGGAGTAATAGGCCGCGGCGATCGCGTTGGAACCGTTGTAGATGCCGTAGTAGCGATAGCCTTGAAGTTCCTCGTCGAACTCTCGAAAGCCGTCGCCGCGAGTCGACGCGCAGGCTTGAAAAATGCCGACCGCGGAAAGGCCCAGCCGGCCCAGATATCGCCGAGGGAATTTGTGCGCTTCATGGACTGCGATGCGGGCGGCATCTTCGCGGTCCTCGGGTGTCAGCGGCACCATCACCTCGTGGTAATCGCCGGCGGGCAGTTGGTCGCGCTCGAACACCAGTCTTGCGCCGCTGTGATGCCTGAACTCGGCCACGAGTCGGCTAAGCTCGTCGTTTGGACCGGCCGTGAGCCAATAAGTAAAGGCTGAGCAAACGGCAAGTGCAACGGTCGCCGCGAGCAGCCATTTTTGGCTGGAGCGGTACCCGCGATTTTCAGCGTCACGCGTCATCGACGGGTCCGTCGTGGACGGAATATTGGCGTCAGATCGGTCATTTCGCCATTCTACCAGGAGGCACGACGGGGCGCCCTGTCTCAGTCGCGGCCAGGTGCGCAAAGTCAGTTCGCCGCGTTGCGGCTGGCGAGAATCGGGTTGGTCGGATTGCGTCCCAGGGGCGGTGCCCCTGGCTTAGGCAGGTTGGGCCGTTGGCCCACAAGAGCGCCGCGGCAACGCTGTTTCGTCGGGCAAAAACGAGCAATGAGATTTGGAGAACGACGAGGGTTGATGGCAGGGTTCTTGCCCCGGATCATCGCATGGTCGCCGCGACGTGCCTCGGCACTGCCAGCAGGGGCGGAATTCTTCGCCCTGAAATCTTGACGCTTGCATTGGGCGCCGGATAGCATCAAACACTGCGGGCCCGCCCCCAAGGCCGACGCGAACCTACGATTCCGGTTTTTGAATCGGTTATTACAGCGCGACCTTTTCTCGCACGCGGGAGCTCTGCACATGATGCGCACGACGACGTGGACTTGTTGGCTCGTATTGGCTTGCTGCTGCGGTTTTGTCCGGGCCGACGAGCAGGTGCCGCGGTTTCTGGCTGCCCGAACGCCGGCGACCGCCGGCAGCGTGACGCCGCCCGACCGCTGGACGACGACCGAAAACATCGTTTGGAAGTCGGACCTGCCGGGACTGGGCTGGTCGTCGCCCATCGTCTCGGGCGACCGCGTCATTCTCACCACGTGCGTCAACACGGGCGAGACAACCGCGCCGCGCAAGGGTCTTTATCTGGAAGACGTCGACGCCAACAAATATCCTAAGCCGACCGACGTTCATCAGTGGAAAGTTTTTTGCCTCGATTTGAAGACCGGCAAAACGCTTTGGGAAAAGACGGCGCACGAGGCGATTCCGGCCAAGCCGCACCACATCAAGAACACGCTGGCTTCGGAAACGCCGGCCACCGACGGCCAGCGCATTTACGCCTACTTCGGCAACGTGGGCCTGTTCTGCTACGACATGAACGGAGAGCTGCTGTGGAAGCACATGGTGCAGCCGAGTGAAACTCAGTACGGCTGGGGCACGTCGATTTCGCCGATCGTGTACAAGGACCGCGTGTACGTCGTCAACGACAATGACGAGAAGTCGTATCTGCTGGCGCTCGACAAGAAAACCGGCGACGTCGTGTGGAAAGTCGAACGCGACGAGAAAACCAACTACGCCACGCCCTTCGTGTGGGAGAACGAGCAGCGCACCGAACTGGTCGTTTCCGGCATCAACTGGGGCCGCTCGTACGATCTCGACGGCAAGCTGCTGTGGCAAATCAAAGGCAAGAGTATCCTGGCGGTGCCCACGCCGTTTGCTGAGTTCGGCAATCTCTATCTGGCCGCCGGGCACGTGGTGTGGGGCAGCAACCCGCTGTACGTCATTCGGCCGGGCGCCAGCGGCGACATTTCGCCGGGCGAAAAGGAAACCAGCACGGCGGCGATCGTCTGGAGTAGCCAGAAGATCGGCCCCTACCATCCCACGCCGCTCGTTCTGGGCGACACGCTGTACATTCTCTACGATCGCGGGTTCATGGCGGCGTACGACGCCCACACCGGCAGCGAGATCTATCCCAAGAAGCGGATACCCGAGGGCAAGGGCTTCACCAGCTCGCCGTGGACGTACGGCGGCAAGCTGTTTTGCTTGAACGAAGACGGCGTGACCTTCGTCATCAAGCCCGGCAGCCAGTTCGAAATCCTGCATACGAATAAACTGGCCGACGACGACATGGGCATGGCCACGCCGATCATCGTCGGCGACAAGCTAATCATCCGCACGTCGCAGCGCGTGTATTGTGTAGGCAGCACGGCGCAGGCGGCGCGGTGAAACGAAAGGCAACGAAGAGATTAGCCACAGAGGGCACAGAGAAGGATGAAGGCGGAAGGATGAAGGATGAAAAAGGAAAGCACTTGAATTTCTGCGCTTGTAGGTGCTCTAGGCCCCTTGATTGTTCACTCTGAGTTTTTGATCAAACACCTCTTCGTAAAAACTCTCTCTCTCTTCGTCTCTCTGTGTCCTCTGTGCCCTCTGTGGCGAATTCTCTTCGTCTCTTCGTATCAAAACGTCGCCAGCGGGTTGACCGGCGAGCCGGTGCCACCTTCGACGGCCAAGGGCGCGACGGTCAACAAAAACGCCCAGCGTTTGCGGGCTTCGGTGGCTTTACTCACCGCTTCCAGGTCGAGGTTGTCGAGAATGGGCATGCCCATCGCCACGACGACCACCCAATGCACGGGCATTTCAAAACCCTCGACGCGCGACGGCAGCACGTCGAGCGCCAGGTCGCTACCGACCACGGCCACGTCGCGAGTCTTGAGCCACGGCAGGCACGAGGCGTGCAATCCGGCGGAGCTTTTGAGAATCTCCCAATCGCCCTCCTCCTGGCCGCGGGCCCAGCGGCCGGTTCGGATCAACACGGCGTCCCCCTTTTCGACTTTGATTCCGGCGGCCTTCTCGCAGGCTTCGAGATCGGCCGGATAAATCGCGTGGCCCCCTTCGAGAAACCGCACGCCTAGCAGCTTGGGCAGATCCATCAGCACGCAGCGGGTAAAGATGCCCTGCTTCATGTTGGCCACCGAAAGCTTGCCGGCCCCGCGCTCGGTGACTTCCGACTGCGAAAAGCCGTTATACATCTTGCCCTTGTAGAACAGGTGGCACAGCGCGTCGAGGTGCGTCTGCGTGAACCCGTGATAGGCCACTCGATACTCGTCCATGGCGCTGCCGGCGTCGACCTGTTGCGGCAGTGCGATCATCTTGTGCGTGAACGGCCCCGAGCCCGACTGCTCGGTCTTCACCACATCGTGCGCCAACGAAACGCTCGCCCCCTCGGTGACCAGTGTCGCCGCCGCCTTGCGCTTTTCCGGAGTGATCAGGTTCAACGTGCCAAGCTGATCGTCGGCCCCCCACCGCCCCCAGTTCGAAAGCGACTTCATCATGCCTTCGACGTCCGTCTTGGTCAGCTTCGGTTTGGCGGTAGAGTCGGGCTCGGCGGCCGTTGCGCCCCATGCGAATACGAGCAGCGAGGCGACGATAGCCAACAAGGTGTATTTGTGATGGTTCATGTCAGAGCGTCCCGAACGGGTGAAAGTAAAGGCACATTTGACGCGGGATGGCCGGCCATTCTACCGGCTGTTCTTGCCCAGTATAGCCCACGGGAGATAGGATTGGAGTATGAACATGCCCTCCGAATTCAAAGCCGCGATTGAAGCCGCCGGCGGCAAGCCGGTCGAAATCGTCGATGGCGATCAGCGGTACGTGTTGATTCGCGCCGAGATTTACGACCGGATCAAAGACTTGTTCGACGACGGACCCCTGTCCGACGAAGAGCAGCGGTGGCTGCTGCGCGAGGCCGGCAAGAGGGCCGGCTGGGATGATCCTGCAATGGACGTCTACAACGACCTCGACCCGCGGCGCCCCTCATGAAGCGCAGCGACGTTGTGATCGTCGACTACCCATACAGCGATGGCACGGGCAGGAAAGTTCGGCCGGCCTTAGTCGTGCAGGCTGACGCAAAGAACAGCGTTCTCGACGACACGATCCTCGCGCTCATCACCAGCCAGTTGCGGCGCTCGTTGGACACTCACGTTGCCGTCGATCTCTCGACGCCGGAAGGCAAGAAATCGGGTTTGCGATTGCCGTCGGCCGTGCAATGCGAAAACCTGTACACGCTTGAGCAAAAGCGTGTTTTGAAGGTCATTGGGTCGCTATCTCCATCGACGATGACCAAGATCGACGAGTGCCTGAAGCGGGCACTTGGCGTCTAATCGACAAGAGCGGGAGACGGGATTCGAACCCGCGACGTCCAGCTTGGGAAGCCCGCAAGTGATCCACCGACAACACGCAAGTTACAGAGAAATAAGGGTTTCCGACTTTGCATGAATTGCAGAGATCGCACTGAATCGCCTCATTTTCACCCTCAACTCTGCAATTAACTCTGCAATTTTTCAGACGCGACACCTTGCCAGCACTCCCCTCTCCCCCCGTCGTCGATCGACCGTCCCTGCTTATCACTTATCTCGTTTTCGCTCCCTGTGCTAACTTTCGAGAATCTAGCCAGCTGCTAATCTGCTTTTGATCTGCAACAGACAAGTCAGCGACAATCGCTGATGCCCGCTTTCCATTGTCACGCTCAAAGTAAGCCTTGGCACCTTCAACCCGCACAAGTTTCGCCATCACTGCGCCTCCGGCTCGACTGGTCCAAGTCCGCAATTCCGGTACGGGTATGGTCTCGGGTTGCCGCGGCGCGATTGCTATCTGCGTCTTGGGCTGGTGCTGCCGAGCGGCGCGGGCAAAAGGCGTTGGTCCGCACGGTGAATAGCATGGCGGGTAGTCTTGCTCCACCAGACTCGCCGGCGCGACCACAATTAAATCCGCAATATCTGTGAGTCCACCTAGCCGTTGCAATGTCGTGCTGACTCGGCCGTTTCTAAAGACGAGTTGAACGGCTGGCGTATTACCTACGTCGATTTGGTAACGCCCGTCCGCGCCACTGACTGCGCGAACAAAAATAGTGCGATCGGGAATGCCAACCGAATTGATTCGACGTGCGCTAATTTCAACGCCAGGCTGTATCTGAACCCCATCTAGGCTGACAGTAGTTCCCGAGATCTTTCCAGCATACGCAGGATATGCAGCGAATAAAAACATGCAAAAATACGCGGCACAGCAGAATCTTCGTGTTCGGGATGTCACTTTCATTTGGCTCACCTAGTCTGTAATTGAAATCCATAGTCCGACGCGTTTGTGCCTGGCGGGAAGGCCTGATTCGTGGATCGTTCGCCGACAATCAGGAACAGCATTAGAAAGTCACCTTTATCTGGGTTCACGATGTCAATCACGTGTGTTTGAATATCGCTTTCTTCGCTGGGCAGAAGACGTTGCACCAAAAATGACGGAGTTATGTCACTCGCGCCCGTCTTTCGTACGAGATACGCTTGCCCGCCCTTTGCAACAGCATTGCTTGCGAACGTGATCCATGCGGGGAAACGGCGGAAATTCTCTGTGAATGATCCGTCCTGCTCTATCACCATGAGCACCTTGCGGGATTCTGATGGCGGTTCAAGGCCCTTGGAAATTGAATTAGTCCAATCGTCTAATGTTGGATCTGAGTGTCCTTGTAGCTTTTCGGTTTCGCCAAATTGAGCTGGAAGGCAGCGGATGAAACTGTCGGTGAAATCTATTCTAGTTTTCTGTCCTGGAATCCAGCCCCACCATCCCAATGCCGGCAGACCGATAGTGAGGATGAGGCCGTACAGCAAGACCCAGCGCCCGAACGTGAGCGTGGCCTGGTTGTAAATGCTAGTGAGGATGTTGTTTTGGAGCGTTGCGCTTCGGAGAACAACGGCAACGATTCCAGCCAACGGGAGCACTGCGAACGCGAAGTATATGAGATAGTGTTTTAATCTCAACTCACTGGTGTTGCCCTGAGCGAGAATCACCAATGCTGCTGCTTGAGTAGTCAGCAAGGTCGCGAAGAATCCCAGGGGTTGGTGCCCATCGAATCCATTCGCGTCTGGGGCTTTAACATCCTCTGCGAATGCGTACCGGCATGGGCGACAAATGCACCAGAGCCATCGTCCAATGGCGGACGGCAAGTTTCTCAACCAGTCTTTCATAAACGGGATTTTAACCCGTGAAAGCTGGGTAACAAGCGTCAAAGGCGTCGAATGGCTAAAAGATTAGTGTCCTATCTGGTTGCCCTCCGGTAAACTGCCGCTCATGTGCTGCCAGGCAATTTCGAGGAATCAGATAGCGGTGGGGCGACATTAGCCCACTAGACATCGAAACTTGAGCGGCCGGCCTAACTCATTATCGGTCTGAAAGCTGTCCGAATCGGTTTGCTCTATCCCGACTGGGAGGCCGATTTGTCGGTACCTCTACTTGCCTTGCTTGCAGAGTTCGCAGATCGCGAAGACCGATGGCCGTAAGCCTTTGAGAATCGAGAAGTATCGAAGGTAGGATTTGAACCCACAGCGGATTTCCGGGCAACCGGTATCCTGTTTGGCGATTGTATGACTTGCCAGTCGCTGCGAATTTGTTCGTAGACAGTTGCGCGTTGGAACGACATAATGCACCC
Organism: uncultured Planctomycetia bacterium; assembly: GCA_963801675.1. Classification (GTDB taxonomy): domain Bacteria; phylum Planctomycetota; class Planctomycetia; order Pirellulales; family PALSA-1355; genus PALSA-1355. Next base: position 1,999,466 of record CAWDFN010000001.1, on the reverse strand, counting down.
CCCGGCCGGCTTAGCTTCGACCAATCGTAAGGGCGAGGACGTGCCGGTTTCAGCTACGTTGAGAGCCCGAGGAGAGAGAATCGTGTCAAGCAGTTCCAATAATTCTTGGATCCTCTTCAGCTCCTAGAAAAAAGGGCAACCAAATGAATGTGCTCTGGATTCGTTTTGTCGACCGTGTCCTCATCGCGGCCGGAGGCATTCTTTGTATTTGTTTGGGTTTTGTGTTGTATCGCAGTGGCGTGAACGACGGACAGTTTGAGTTTTCGTTCCAGCGATTCGTGATCAACGGTCAAGGTCCCGGCTTGGCGTTCGCTGCGGCCGGGGCTGTGATTTTGATTTTCCTCGCGCGCAGCCCGGGCACCGTCGACCGCTCTCGCTCGGGAGACAAAGAGAGAGAGGTCATTACACTCGGCGAAATTGAACGAATTCCCGAGAAGGTTCTCGATGAGAAAAAGCCAAGGTCAGGATAAATGATGAGGCACGTTTAGTGTTTACCTCAGTCGGACAGTAATTAGCCGTTACAGGAGGAATGGAATGGCGACAGCGCCCCTATTTGCGGAAGTTTGTGAACCTCGGATTCATCGCGACGCACAAGGCGATCAAATTACACGGGAGACCGCGAAGGCGTTAGCGGACTGGGAAGCAGATCGGTCATCGGGTGTGAGTACAATCATCGTTCTTTTCACGCAGCAGCTTTCGAACGAACAGCTGGAATTTCTCGTTGAGTCACCGCGTACTCAGGACAACCGTGAACGACGAGCCCGAATCGCGCGGACCCACGCATCGGCCGCGCAAGACCGTGTGCGCGGATGGTTGCACAATGACCCTTGGGTCCGAGATGTTCTGCATCGTCGCGGGCTGTGCGGTGTTATGTCACCTAGCCAAGTAAAGTCATTGCCCTTTTTCAACTGTCTGATCTGTCCAGGCACGAGCGAACTCGTCGAACGGCTATTTGAGTTCCCGGAGGTCTTGGCAATAGCGCGGGATTTTACAATTTCACCCATTCGGCCGCGTGTCGCGACGACGCCCCACGAGCAACTCGAATCACTCGCGACCAGTGGCGAGCCGTTTGAACACCGAGACGGGTTTACGTGGGGTTGGCATCGGCTTGGGCTGCCAACCGTTCAAACCGATGGCCATAATGGCAATGGGGCTTTGATTGGCATAGCGGATACTGGTGTCTATGACATGCATCCTGAGCTCAACGGCAAAATCTTGGACTTTGCCAAAGTGCAGCCGGGAGGCACTCTCCAACCGGCTCATTCGTTTGATCCCGCCGGCCACGGGACCGCAATGGCTGGAATTATCGTTGGAGGCCGCGAGAGCGGACCAGCAATTGGTGGCGCCCCGCAGGCCAAGCTAAAGGTGGTCTCGGTTATTGATGGAGAACGTGGTCTCGTTAGCAGCCTACTCGTGGGGTTGGACTGGTTGTGCGATCAGTATCGCGCTGTTGACGTCATTAATATGTCAGTCGGTGTCCGCCGCTGGTCTCAGAGCGTTTCAGCTCTTGGCGAATTATTGCGCAACGCGAACTTCCAGCGTGTTACACTGGTGGCTGCTATCGGTAATCGGCCTGGCGAATCGATGTATCCGGCCGCCTTCCCGGATGTCCTGAGTTGCGGTGCAATTGCCGTAAATGGGGAGGTCTGGGATGGTTCAGGCAAAGATCCCGATCTGGTCCTTCCGGGCTGTTCCGTCTATTCTTGCGTGCCTCCGTTGCATCCAGAAACCGACGGATTAAGCTACGCTTGGTGTACCGGCTCTTCATGCGCAGCAGCGCATCTCAGTGCGTTGTGCGGTTTATTGAGCAGGGCTCGTCCGGAAGCCTCCCCCTTTGCGCTGAGGCAATCATTGATCCGCACCGCGCATGGCGCTGGGGGAAAGCCAGAGCTGTGGGGCAACGGGATACCGAATTTTCATAGGGCATTGGATTATCTCGACTTGCACCTATAATCGCGGCCAACGCAGGTATTTACGTTTTCGGGCCGGTTCGTCCGAACGCCGATTCGAATTGTCAGTGGCCCGGAGCACGCAGTTGCCCTATTTTTCTTTTCGCGCGGACGCGTTGCAAGTTCAAAGTTCTTACGCTGGTAGAATGTAGGGGCAAGCGGCAACTTTTTAAGGCCATGCGGCATGATTAGCCGAGGAAGAAGTGGGATTCGCCTGCAGTGCGAGCACCCGGGAAGCCTGTTGCCCGGCCCGCTGGGCCGGTGTAAAATTATTGCAGGTGGGGTGAAAATTCTTTCATTGGTTTGAACTATGACACTCATTGTCCGACTCCGTTCGAATCCAGAGGCCCTTGCGATTGAATCGAATCGTATGAGGCGCCCGTCGCGTGAAGCCATCCAAGCCGTGACTGAAGCGTCCGCGCGACGGGTGGAGGAGTGCATCCGCGAATTGCGCCGGACACTGGACTTTTCTATTGGTATCGAACCATTGGTCAACTTGAACGCTTTGCTCGTCGAGTGCCCTGCTGCCGATGCAATTCGTTTGCGGAAACAGATCCTCGATACTTGCAAGGACGCAGTTGAAGTAATTGAAGATTTCGAAGTAGAATCCATCCGGTGATTGATTTGTGCGCCGGCGCCGTGGGCAGACTTGGCGTTGTTTTCGTGATAATCCTATTGGTTAGCGGAGCGAGTTGAGTTTTCTGGGGGCTAATCGCCTGATGGGCCCAAACCAAGCGAATGACGGAGCCCTCGGCGAATATCCTAGAAGCAAGTTGCGCCAAGCCCTCGAAGTCTGCCACCTTCTCTATAACCAATCTCTCTCAGGCTCCCAGGTGGCGGCCACTTTGGGACTGACCCCTGCTTCCGTCACACGGCTCAAACAAGACGCCGAGCGCCTGGGGCTAGTGAGAACGGTGGTTGTGCCCCCGCGGTGCGTCGCCATCGAGAGCGAGTTAAAGCTGCTCCTTCGCGCATCGAGAATCCGCGATGTAGTTGTCTGTCTTGGAAATGTGGGCGATGCTGCTGCGCGCTATGTGGAGTCAGCAAGTATCGATTCGGCGACGTTCGTCCTAGACGCCGGAAATACGATCGCTGAGCTAGTGGAATCGCTAGATATCAGCCAGCTGCGGATCACGACAGCCATTCCACTTGCCGCCGACCCACCTAGCTATCCAGTATCTGCCTACGAGAATACAATCCGCTTGGCGACGAGGTGCCGGTCAGTGCGCCCTTTAAAGTTGCCCTACTATCGCACACGACCGCTGCGAGACCAGTTGCACCAGGTGCAAACCGCCGCAAAGAATGCATCCGTTGTGGCGTTAGGAGTCGGACCGTGGAAAACCGGCTACACCGCTCTGGAATTCGTAAAGCATATTGGTTTGAGTCCGCAGACCCTACTAAGACGTTATCCCCAAATTCGTGCGGCAGTTGGTTATTGCGCCGTTGATCACAAGGGCAGGCACGTCGCACTTCCAGAAATATCCAGCCGCATGCAAAGATCATTGTCTTTCGCTCAAATGAAAAGCTTGGCCAATAGCGAAAAATGCATTTCACTGCTCGTTGCTGGTGGTCAAGATAAGGCGGAAGCAGTGTTGGCAGCTTTGCACGCACAAGTGACGAACGTGCTAATCGCGGATGAGACTCTTGCCATGCGGTTGACCGAGCTTTGCCGCAACGCCACTAGTTAGCACATGCCATCGCTTCGACACCTGACATCGCGGGTTGCTGTGATATGATGTGCATCGGTCGAGGAGGACTAACCGAGTTGCACAGATGGATCTGCCATTGATCATATAGACTGGTTCAGGACCACGATTCGTCCGGCAATTCAGAGTTCGCCTCACTCAGTTAGGCGGCATCAGCCAAATGGAAGTCGCAGAATTAAATCTACCGCGCCAGGCGTCGTCCCGCGCCACCGCCTGACTTTCCGACTAGGTCTTGCGATGGCCCAAGGAAAGTCTTAAACCAGACGCAAGCAATTTCATCCCGAGAGTGTGTCAACGATGCACAGTGTCGTACGCCAGTGGCGTACGACTCCCCCACTCCGCTTCCGTTGCGAATCGCGCCAGCCTCCGCTTACTTTAGCCTGCCTTCCCAAGCGTCGACACGCCAACTAAAAACATGGCGGTACGACAGAGTCACTCCCCTGCTTCGATGGCCTACCCGTGCGTCATGCCGTACGTCAGTCGTACGTCATGCCTTAAGACGCCTGCAAATTGTCTTACGCCATTCGCGCGGGAATCAGCTCGCCGCCAGTTTTCAAGCTGAAAAATCTGTGACGCACGTCACCATATGGCAAACTCGATATGACGTACGACGTCGGGGTACGCCAAATCGTTGACGGCGACTCAAGACCAGGTTTAGGCTTAAGCCACCAATTCCTTGTCACCGTCCTGACGTATGCCCCCGACCCCCATTCCAGGTTTCATCACGAAGAAGGAAACCGCAGAACTTTTCCAGCGATCCCATCGGCAGCTCACGCGTGACCTGGCCGACGCGATGAAAATACAGGACTCGAAGGTGCTGGATCACTGTCGGCTACGCACCGAGGACGGCGAAATTCGGCAGGGGATCGGTATCACGCCGGAGCTTCTCGACCAGCTCCGCATCGAAGGCAAGAACCCGGTGTGGTATCTACGTACTTCGTGGCTGGAAAAAACATACGGCGGTCGTGGTCGCGGGCAGCGTCGTGATCAAAGGCCGTCAGTTGTATTCAACGGCGACGCGGAGGAGGGGATTGACGCAGCTACGCGTCCCGACTTGGTGCACGTTCTGCGGGAACGAATCCGAGGACTTGAAGCTGACAAACAGGACTTACGCGATGAAATGAAGATCAAGAACCAGCAAATGGCCGACCGCGTCGAGCGTGAAAAGGAAACCAACGCCTTGATCCGAGATTTGCACACACTAATGGCTGACCTTCAACGGCGATTGCCTCCGCCGACGCAAACACCGCCGACGCAAATCATGGAGGGGCGAACGGATGAATCCCGCCCGGTGCAACGTGCCGAGGAAGCGGTTGTCGCGAAATCAAAACCCACTCCGGCTCCGACGATGCCGGAGAAGGGGAGTCGGGCTATAAAAAGCCGGCGACAAGAGCAAAATCAGTCGCGTCAGAAACAAGCCACCAAAAAGCCCACCATCGCCAAGAAGCCATCGCAGAAAAACGACGCGTCTCCGACACCGAAATCCCAAAGCCTCTGGTCCCGCCTCTTCACCCGTTGAACGTGCTCGCTCATCAAGATTCATTCAGCATCCTGGCGGCCGAAAGAGGGAGGTTTGGCCTTCGGCATTTTCGCGTAAGAGGTCAGTATGAAAACCGATCCCTTACGCGAATTTCGACCCCAAAGAAACTGATCCGCTACGCGATCTTAAAACTGATCCCTTACGCGAATCTCTCTATAAGGAAACGTAAACAGTTGTTTTCCGTAAACGTTACCACACAAACCGGCGACTGCCGTCGCTGTGTGTGTTCTTTGTTTCTTTGCCTTTGCTGTTCTTGACTGACAATCTTCCGCCAGCGGCACCCCAGCCCGCAGTCCGTCCGAAATTCGGAAAGGATCACATCACGCTTGCCGACTGCCGCCGCCGCAGTCGTTCGATCAGCAGGGGAGAGCTGTTCGCCGCGAGTGATGGCCATCAGGTCGGCCGCAATCTGTTTGAATCGCTCGCCCCGGGGCTTCCCACCGGCGTTGGTGCCGGGAGCCATAAGATCGCAGAGCCCGACCAGATTGCCGCCCTTTTGACATTGGTAGACGTGGCACTTCCACGGCTTCACCGGATTATCGACTTGCACGGCAATCGCCCGATCGCCGGTCTCTTCGCTCCGGCCGCACGCAAGAAAGCAACGCATTCGCACTTCGTCGCCGACCTGACGCATTTCCGGCAGCGATACGCCGTAGAACGCCGCCGCCTGTTCGAGGCTCACCTCGGGCAGCAGCTCATCGACTTTGATGAAGGATGATTTTCGCTCGGGCATGCAAGGGAGTTTGGTAGCGAATAAAGGTTCGGCACATTACGCTCAGCCTAACCGTATGGCAAGCTCCGTTCGTGGCTGGCAGATCACACCCCGAGACCTAAAGCTGCTCGCAGCTCTCGACTATGCTCCGCTCACTGGTCGACAGTTGGAGAAACTGAGCGGCACCTGGGCTGAGTCGTTCCCGTCCAATCGCATGGTTCGGCAGCGGATGCAGCGGATGACGGAAGCGAAGCTCGTCAAACCATATTATTACGCGGTGATTCGCTCCGTGAAGCCGGAGAACTATTACGTGCTCACACGCCGCGGCTATCAACTAGTGCATGGGCCCGACAGCAAGCCGCCGAAAGGACATGGTTTGCCCATCGCCCTTGTTCGGCAGTGCCACCAGCAAGCACTCAGCGACTTCATCGTGCACACGGCAGTGGCGGCCCATCGTTCCGGAGCCGAGCTTACCGGCTTCCGCCGGGAGAATACGATCCGCCTCGATGCCGGCGGTCAGACAGTCTATCCGGATTGCTCGTTTCTCCTGACAAATAAAGCCGAGACGTTTCGCTACTTTGCGGAAATCGACACCGGCAGCGAACGCGTGCGGTCTGACAAGGATACCGAGAGCATCGAGCGAAAACTTCGCACCTATGATGCCTTCCAATCCGCCAAGCCAGGAGCCCGCTTTCGCGTGCTGTTCGTCTGCCTTCAAAACTCCCGCGATCGCATGTTGCACATTTTAGAGACTGCGGCCCGCGTCATCAGCGACCCGAATCGCACGCTGTTCTACGGCATCACACTGACAGATTATCTGACGACGCTGTACCCCGTCACGTCGCCGCGATTTCTCGACCACCGCGGTGGTCGTCATTCACTCCTTCCCGAAATGAAGGCCGCCGCTTTGTTATCGCCGGCTGAATTACACCAAGTCCCGACCGTGTGACATGGCCGGCTGGAGGGTCGAATTCACCAGAGGCACTTCCCAGAGAACGATCCAATCTACGATCGCGTGAAGAAGGCACTGGAAGCGGTCAAGGAGTTGCCGATCCAGCTCAGCCACTAAAAGGGGCCGAGTTGACCTAGGTAGCCAACGGCTTGGGCGACCAATCCAGCGTGACGATGTTGACAGCTTTTGGCTTGTCGGGATCACCGCTGTCCGCGATGTCATATTCGACACGGGTCCCATCGGGAATCACGATGTCACCAACAGCTCCCGCGATCTCACTGATATGCGCGAACGCGTCAGGCCCATTCACATCCTGTCGAATAAATCCAAAGCCGCGATCTTTGTTCCAAGCGTTCATTTTTCCCAAGTGCCGCACGTATCGACCACTTCCATCGGAGATATAACCGAAAGTTGTGGATGAGGTGAGTTGAAAAGGGCGGCGTACTTGGGTTTGAATTTGGTTGTTCAAAGACCCATTTTCCCCAGGAGTACGCCACCATGCATGAAGCTATCCGAGATCGATTGGTTTTGCCAGCCCCGACGTCGCAGGACGTGTTGACGGACATTCTTCGCGAGCGGCGCTCAGCGGATGTTGGCTCAGGCGATCGAAGCGGAAGTCGCCGAGTGGATCGAGTCGCATCGCGAGCTGCGCGATGAAGCTGGCCACCGCCAGGTGGTCCGCAATGGCCGCTTGCCCAAGCGAACGATTCTCACGGGCGTCGGGCCGATCGAGGTCGAACAGCCGCGCGTGCTCGATCGCCGGCCAGACGGACGAAGCCGAATCCTTCTCCTCCAAGATTCTTCCGCCGTATTTGCGCAAGACGAAGAGCTTGGAGGAGTTGATCCCCTGGCTGTACCTCAAGGGCGTCAGCACGGGCGACTTCAGCGAAGCGTTGGCGGCGCTGGTCGGTCCGCGGCCGCGGGCCTGTCGGCCACCACGATCACGCGACTCAAGAGCACCTGGGAGGACGAATTCCAGGAGTGGACGAAGAGATCCTTGGAGGGGAAGCAGTACGTGTACCTGTGGGCCGACGGCGTGCACTTCAACATCCGCCTGGAAGAAGATCGGCAATGCATCCTGGTTTTGATGGGCGCGACGGAGGATGGCCGCAAGGAACTGATCGCCGTGGCCGACGGCTATCGCGAGAGCGAACAGTCGTGGAAGGCGCTGCTGTTGGACGTGAAGTCGCGCGGCCTGGTGGTCGATCCCAAGCTGGCCATCGGCGACGGTGCGTTGGGCTTTTGGAAGGCCTTGCCGCAGGTCTATCCCGACCACGCGCGAGCAGCGCTGCTGGGTTCACAAGACGGCCAACGTGCTCGACAAGCTGCCCAAGCGATTGCAGCCCGAGGCCAAGGAAAAGCTGCACGAGATCTGGATGGCGCCGACCAAAGCGGAGGCCGACAAGGCATTCGACCTGTTCGTGGCCACCTACGAGGCCAAGTACCCCAAGGCCACCTTGCCGCCACCGATTAAGACCGCGGCCGACCAGTCGGCCGACGTCACGCGACGCACGTCCCGGCACCGCTACACCCGAGCCGTCGGCTCGGTAGAACGCGAGCTGGCGGCAGCCTTCGCCTAGCCTTGCCGGGCTAATCTGTGCTAAAATAGGGGTATGACCCCGAAGCTCACCAGTGAACAGCGTCAGGCGATCGACGAGCGGCAGCCCGGCCAGCCCGTGTATGTCGTCGACGCCGCTACGCAGGAAAAATGGGTGCTTGTGCCAGACGGCACTTACGAGAAAATCCGAGCTCTCATCGGCGACGATACGTTCGACATTCGCGAAACGTATCCTATTCAGGAACAAGTCGCCGGCGCCGCCGGCTGGGATGATCCGGCCATGGATGACTACAACGACTACGACGCTCACCGTAAAACGCAATGACGGTGCATCGCGGCGACGTCGTTCTCATGAACTATCCGTTCAGCTCCGGCCGCGGAGCCAAAGTGCGGCCCGCGGTGGTCGTCCAGACCGACAAAAATAATCCGCGGCTCACCAATACGATCGTCGCGATGATCACCCGCACCACGCAGCGGGCCCAGCACGAGCCGACGCAGTATTTTCTCGATCCCGCCACAGCCGAAGGCAACGCCGCGGGCGTGCTCCATCCGTCGGCAATCACCTGCGAAAACCTGCTCACGGTTGAACAGCAACTAATTTTTCGCAAGATCGGCAGCTTGCCGGCCGCGACCATGCAGCACGTCAATCGCTGCCTGAAGGCTGCTTTGGGGCTTGAATAGGGTCGTGGCCAACTTCGATTTAGAAGGCGACCGGCAGTACACCGGCTTACTATCTCTGCCTGAGCCGATGGCCGCTCGAAGTCCAACGGATGGCATCGACATTAACGCAGATGCTTGAGTTTGATCATTCTCGGCCCTGGCCCGTTCCGCGGCGACTTCGGACGGCGGCAGCTAGCGAGAAATTCGCATAGGTCTTCCTGCGAGACCCGAATGGCGGGCAGCCGGTGAACGGTCAATTCGCCCCGCGCAATCAGGCCGTATATTTTCGACCTGCTCACGTTGAGCTGCCCCGCCACTTCGTCAACGGTCAACAGATTGGTCATCACCGTCGCCTAACACTCATCGGTGTTGACCACGTAGGATTGCAATACGTCCTCGATCATCAGCCGATACAACGGGGGCAGCACGCCTTCGGCTAGCGCCAGCGACCAGCCATCGGTCGTTTGCCGAGAGAACGGCAGGCCATGGCGGCCGTAGATCCGTTCCTGCCGGTGAAACGGTAGATGATCGAGATAGTGACTGACCAGGGTCTGCGCCAATAGGCCCGGTCCGGCGATGCCGCCGGGAATCGGCTGCGGCGGCTTGGGCGCCGTGACGACGTTCTTCTGGTGCGCGCCGGGGCCGCTCTCCACAAGCTGCGGCCGCCGAGCGTATTTCTTCTGAATGTGCCGCACGACGTACAGGCTGGAGGGCTGCCAATCGTATTGCTCCGTCACTTCCTCACCGATCAGCACCAGTTGGCCATCGCCGGCCAGGGACGCCTTCTCGGCATCGCTCAAGTCATGCACCATATCCACTCGCCGGAAATGATCCGGCTTGGGACGACGTCCGTGGCCGCCGCGTGTCTGGAGTTGATCGTTTTCCTCCGACGCCGGTGGCGCTGCTGCCACCTCTTGAGGTGCCGTGTCGAACAGCGCCAACTGGTTTGGATCGACCTTCTCGCTCGAACGACCGTAGAGCTTGCGGAGCATGAGGTCCAGACGATGCTCCAATTGTTCCCGCTGCTCGCGCTCACCCCGCAGCGCTTCGAGTAATTGCAACACCAGCGTCCGCAGCGTCTGCGGATCGTCGGGCAATTCGGAAAGCTCCGGCAGTGGCAAGGCGTCCGTGCTCATGGAAAGATTAAACCCACGAGTCGGGCCAAAGGTTTCATCCACGAAGAAAAATATTCGTGTGACAATCGAAGTTCAACTCGTCGCACAGGCAGTACGTCGATAGCGCTTCGTGCGCTGGACGCTCGTCAGGTCCACACCGTCCAGGAGCATCGCCAGGTCGGCAGCCGAGATTGTCAGGCTGGTGGCGTTCTCGTGGGCAGCAGGCGTTGGAAAGCGAAAGGTCCCTTGCTCCAATCGCGTGTACCACAACGCGTAGCCATGCGTATTCCAATACAGAATCTTGACCCGGTCCCCGCGCTTCGAGCGAAACACGAACAGATGGCCCGACAGCGGATCCTGCTGCAGCAACTCCTGTACTGTCGCGGCCAGTGTGTCAAAACTCTTTCGCATGTCGGTCGGCTGCAGAGCCAGAAACACTTGGACTTGTCCCGAGACACTCAGCATGGCCGACGCTCCAGCGCGCCAAGCACGCTCGTCAGCGTGTCTTGGCATGCGCCGCGCGGAACCCGGATGCGAATACCTGTCGGCAATGCGATCTCGATGCAGGCGCCGCTGGCAAGTTCGCTGGGCGCGATCTGCAACTGAGCAAAGCGGGGCGCTGCCGGCCGCCGGCTCATTGCCCGGGCGCTGACTCGCCTTTGCAAGGACCTGGCTGGCTTGTCCGCCGCGGCATCACGTCGGGCTAATTCCCTCCGCCAAGCGAAGAATGACGGCTCGGAAACCCCTCGATCCGAGCAATACTGACGTACCGAGAGTCCACTGCCGGCGTGTCCCTCCACCACCTGCCGCCAAAACCGTTCCTTGTCTCCGTTCCGACGTCGCGCGCGTCCAGCCATGCTCAAGCCTCCTGATGTCGTGTGCCCCACGACTCAAGGCTAGCAGAGCATACAAGACGTGCCGCACTTGACGCTTACCCGATTTCGGCCGCTTCAATCAGCGCAAGTAGGATTGGTTCGTTCGGCGCCGAAAATAGATCATTGAGGTTTTCCGACCTTGATCATAGCCGATTTGGCGCCGAACTAAATGAGTCCCCGGTGCTTGCGCAAAGAAGAGAATGATTGTATTCTCGTCAACCTTTGGCGCGTCGCCAGAGGGCAAGCGATTGCTTCCTTCACTTCACAGCAGATTGGAGAAGTCCGATGGCATCAGAAAAGAAGAAGCCGGAACGCATCGTGCGTATCGGCGACGTGTCGGCGTCCATTTTCCTCCAGAACGCCGGCGAGGGCAGAACGTTTCACACGGTCAGCCTCCAGAAGGGCTACATGTCGGAGGGTGAGCGTCAGTACACCGGTTCGCTCTCGCTAGCCGAGTTGCCGGCTGCGATCGAAGTGCTGCGAATGGCACTTCATTATCTCAGCGATGAAGCGGTCGTTGTGGGCTAAGTCGAGAAGTTATCGCAATAGAGCGGTGGGCATGATGCCCGCCGCTCTTCTTTACCGGCGGCGGAAGAAAACCTGTACCCAGGGACTTGGAAACTGCCCGCGGGCACATGGCGGTGGCGTAATTGTGAAGCTCTTTTGAGAACAAGCTGAGGCAATTATCGGTATCCGCACCAAGGCTCACTAAATGTTATGGGCGATACAAAACAACTACGATTTACGACCGACTCGAAACAAACCACGACTCCAGGTTCGTCTACAATGCAATGGCGTCAGTGTGCCTTTGGGCCCGCGATTGGCCTTGTCGGCCGGGGAAACCGTCGAAACTCGGGCAGTCGGTCGGCGCTAACTTCGATCGAAATCGCCTGCGCGAACCTCACACTCAGCACCGGCGTCAGCTATCACAGCCATACATTGCACGCGATGGCGCAATGGTTTTCTGCCGAAACTCGGCTTTACATTCACGTCTCCAAGAGCTATTTTTCCATCGATGCTTGGCACTTCACCCGAATTCACAATTCCCGAAACGCCGGACGCTGCTCGGCGAGCGTTGGAGCACGCCTTGTCAATTGCTGAAGTCCATCGCCTTTGGCGGCTTGCAAATCTGCCACTGCTTACCGCGCTCTTCCGGGATCGGTATCGTGCCGCAGTCGGCATTGAGCCGGAACAACACGAGCGCTACTTGGCCTTTCTTCGCGCCGTTTACTACGGCGCCGCTTCGGGCCGATCAAATGAGCATTCTCCCGCGATCACGCACGGCGATGCACGCGGGCCGTCTTTCCACACAGGGAAACGCGTCCAAGGGCAGGTACAAGGCAAAAAGAACCCTGTGCAGCTACGTCCCGTCAAGTCTCTCAAGAGTTACCATGACACACGCAGCGACTTGCCGTCGCTGACTAGCCTCGAACCCCTTGAACATAAGCACTCGACATCCGTTCATGGCAATCGCATATAGGTAGTTCTGCCACGGTTCGTCCGGGAAGTTGTCAGCTGCGCATCGTCGAATGGCAAGGACGACCGCCACAAATGACGTCGCCTCGATCGAGCTATTACTACTACCGCCGTTTACGATTTCTTGCTCCACCGCCAGCATATCCTCAAACGACGAGCTATGCCGATAGTGCGTCCGCACACTCATCTCGAAGACCACGAAGTCTAAGAAGACGTGCCCCCGCCCGGTATGACGAAAGTCAATAAATGTCACGTCGTCCCTACCGGCGACAAGCACATTGCTCGTATTCATGTCTCCGTGCGTCAGACAACTTGTAAAGTGGCCCCAATCACGACCAAGCAACGCTCGGGTTGGTGAATACACTCTTAGGTCGTTGCATGTGATGAGATCCCCTTCATACCGACGCTCTGCCGGCAACGCACTCGCCAATGCATCGTTAAGTCGATGCTCCGCCCCACGAGCAAGCCAGCAGTCATAATAGTATTGAGCAATATCTTTCTCTTCCTTACAAACATTTCCTTGATGGTACCATCGTTGGAAGGAAGGCGCAAAAATCGTATCTGCAATCCGACCGACGCTCTCTATATCTCCAGCGGTCAGCTTTTCGGTTATTGTACTAAATGGCACGTCATCGTTATAGGCAAACGAATAGCATATCGCTCCGTGTTTCCTCGTATAAGCCACCCCGACGACCTCTGGCCGCCAGCGGTATGGGAGGTACCACCGTACATATGCGTCGTAGTTCCCTACTTCCTTCTCAATGTCCTCCCGGTCCCCGGCCTTAATGACGGTACGAGTACATTCGAGTCCTCCCGCTGACCGGCTGATCATTCGGTACACTTCCGCATTACTCAGCCCACCTTCCATCGGCGCAAGTGTCACGTCGTGCACGGTACGACGTGATTCAACCAGATGACCGGAAAACGTAATTGACCGCAGCATGGACTCAAGCGCAATCTTGCCACCTTTTGATGAAAACTGGCTTCGGCTGCCCGAGCCATCCATACCGACTCGGAGCATCGTATTTCGGCGAACACGCTCCCGTAAGACTGATGTCACGTACTTCCGATATTTCTCGTTGCGCAGCCGCATCTTTGAGATAAACATATCCGGTGGTGGAAGCTTATTGTAGCATCGCATTAAGTCGAGCGGCCCCTTTGTGTTGGCAATCACGAAAAGCTCTGGGTGCTCCTGTTTTACAACCTGACAAAGATTGAGGCCCTCAAGTGTGTCGTCACTTCCAAAAGTCAAGTCAGTAATAAAGACATCGACGATTTGGGTCGAGAAGAGATCGCGTGCCGCCTTTGGATTTCCATCACTAATAACCGTGATCTCCGCCTCAGCCGGAATGTCCTGGAACACCTGCGCATACCCCTTTCGCAGCAGGTTGTCGGCATCCGGAGTTGGTTCAAGAATCAGAACTCGTAGCATATGTGAAACCGTTGGTCTCCTTGAGGCACATGAGCGGCGTAGCTCTCGCGTGGTCAGGTTATTCCACTATGAGTCTCGAATTATATGTGGACCCAAGGGAATAGTAATTCTTAGCATGGCGCGTCCTTCGTCAGGGACATTGTGCATATAGGTGAATCCCGAAAGCTCTCTGGCGAGCATTCCGCAAATGAAGAGACCATAATGCGCTCGCTCGGAGGAATGGGTTGGGCGTAAGCAGTCCGCAACCAACTGATCCTCATAGAGAGGAACGGACATGCGGAGGAGCACATGCAATTCACCGTGTTCGGCACCTTTTGCACCGAGCGATCGAGGCCGCAGTTGGCGCACCTCCAGGGTATCGGAGTCAAAGTCTCCGTGCTTTCGCAGATTGTCGAGCAGATTGCGAAGTATAACTGTTAGCATGTCAAAGGTACGCCGAGAAACCAATAGGTCCGGCGTTCGCACATCAAGCCGGCAAGCCGCAGACAATCGCGCTCTGATACGGCGCCTGTATTCGCGACCGACAGTAGCGCATACACGCAGATCCGTTTTGGAATAGCGGTTCACATAACTAGTCCAGAAGTCGCATAACTCGCCAAGTCGGGCGGTTTCCAACGCGTCGGTTATGGCGCTTTCTGTGCCAAGGTATTGTCTAATGCGAACTCGCACATTTGTGCTCACTGCTGGATCATCGAGCGCCTGCTGCAGCTCATGGAAGCTGGCATAGTGCTGGCTCCGGCCAGCGAGCCAGTACTTGTCATTTAATTCAAGTCGCAGCGCAAGCCAATGTTCAAGCCCTTCCCTAACGCTTTGCAGAAATGGAATATCTTTCTTAAAGCCGTCGACAAGTGGAGACTCAAAATTGAGGGTTCCGATCTTTGTATGCATCTTGAAGCTTAGTGGCAGGCATAGTTCGCTGACGGTATCTTTTCTATGCGCCAGGTACACCTTCTTTTTCTCGGGGGCCGGTTTTGGCGTGCTGCCATCCAGCAACTTCGGAATATTTCGAATATACGTGTACTCCGCGTGAGCTTTGGTCACGAATGTATGAGCGTTTACACTATCCATCCAATCGCGCACTGGAATTACGGTTGACGCGTGGTCTGCAACTATCTTTGCCGTCATCGGGTGCGCCACTTCGACAAAGAGTGCAAGGCCGTGAGTACGCGGATCGTATAGGCGACAAGTAGCGCTAAAAGCATTAGTCGCCTGCAGGGTTGCCTGAAGGGCTCCGTCGATCAAAGCACGAAAGTCGTCGAGGTAGGTGTCCGGAAGGAACGACTCTGGGCGCTGAAACGTGGAATACAATGAGGCCGCTGCTCCGGACAGATACATAAGCAGCGAGGCTTGCGATTCGTGGGTGACGACCGTCGAGTAGTATTCCACGTGCGATATAATCCTCGCGATTGTCGCAGCGGAAAACTCCGTCATTTGTTGGAGGACAATCAAATGATGGACAAATCGAAGTGATGGATCATGCGCGAAAGGGATAAGGACATAGAAATGGTCCTGCTCGTATCCACTGATCGGCTTTGCAAATGCAAGTTTGTCCACGTTCGCTCTAGCGAGCTCGGCTTGTAACGCGACGGAGCCGGGACCGTTCTGAGTGGAGAGCCACGTGCCCGACTTATGGTCGTAGTTGAGATACGTTGCAGGTATGCCATACCGCTCGTAAATGTAAATGCAGAATAACGATACCGTATCGCTGACCGTCTTGCCGCGAGGCAATTGAGCGCGCTCATGGGCCAAGGATGCAAATTGATCATTCAAGACGTTCAGACTTTGACGCGCGATCGTCGCTAGCGAAGTGGCTAGGCCCTGCAACGCGTGTTGCAGTGTTTTGTCGAGAGCGCGATGAAAAACGATCGTGCCCAAGTCGAGAAACCGCTCGGTACGATACTCGGCGGATTCAGCGATCGCGATTATGGTCGTGAGTGAGCGGTTGGTGGGAGTGTCATGGGCTGTAGGTTGTGCCCCGTAGAGAGCTGAATGCAGTTCCGAGGCGGAAACGACAACATGGGGTTTAGACTTAGCGAGTTTGATGATCGATAAGGAGGGGATTACCTCGGCGGTAGCTTCAGTCGTCGACGTGCATGTTAGCAAGACAAGATCAATGCCGTCGAAAAGTGCGTCGGAGAGCGTCGGAAAAAGCATCTCAACGCAAAGCAATTGATCAGAGTCGGCCTTGGGCTTCGGTGGCAACGCGTCGACGTTTAGCGGTTGCGCATGTGCGCTCATTGCAAGCTGTTTCTTTTTTTTACGAGTCCGCCCAAAGGTACACGGCGACAACGCAAAGAGGTGGAGCATTCGCAGGTTATTGGCGTTGGGGTAACTCAATAATGATATCGTACGGTTTATTCATTGCAACCGGATGGGGACGACTGGGCGGCGGGAACTCCGTCCGTTGCGACAGTTCGTCCTTCCGCAACATTTCTTCCTAGCCGTCAACTCCATTCACTTCTACTCGTTCGGGTCTCGGGCATAGTGCTCGGCCGCGTTAAGGATGTTCCTTGGCCGGGATACTGTTCCATCACACCGAAGGAGAGTCGTTATGGCTCAAGCTACGTTGATGAATCACCGCGGAGCGGTCGCGGTCGATCGCCGAGAATTGGCACTGATCGAAGCCCCGCCGCCAACCGACACCTGGTTCCCGGTCAAACACTCGGTCGTGCTCGATCGGGTTGCTGAAACGCTCGACGGGGCCGGGTTCGGAATCGAGGAAATGCAGCTCTCAGTTGCACGCGACAACCAACGCTTCTTCGGCACGTTTCGTCTCAAGACGAGAGTGAGCGATGAAGTCAGCCTGGCGGTTGGGATTCGGAACTCGACGGACAAGTCGTTCCCGATCGGGCTCTGTATGGGCACTCGCTGTTTTGTGTGCGATAACTTGGCGTTCAGCTCGGAAGTCGTGATCGCCCGTCGTCACACTCGGTTCGGGGAGCTTCGCTTCAATGAAGCCGTTTCCCAGGCCGTGCTCGGATTGCACGAGTATCAGCTATCCGCGTCACAACGCATCACGCAGTTGCAGGCGTGGGATCTGTCGCCGCAAGAAGCGGATTCGCTGCTTCTGCGGTCGTTTGAAACGGGAATCGTCTCGTCGCGGCTCTTGCCCGACGTGATCAAGGAGTGGAGAAATCCACGCCATCCGGAGTTTGCCGGAAGAAATGGCTTTTCGTTGCTGAACTGCTTTACGGAGATTCTCAAGGAAAGGCAAAAGTCGAACCCGCAAGAAGCCGCGTTGCAAACGATCCAATTGCAGCGGCTCTTGAATCCTCCCGACGTGATCGACGTCGAATCGACGGCAATTGCCGGCTGAATCGAACGATCGACCGATGGACAGTGCCCTCAGTCAGAAATGACTGGGGGCTCTTTAGAATCTAATGGCCGAATCGGACTAGTAT
This sequence comes from uncultured Planctomycetia bacterium, assembly GCA_963801675.1. GTDB lineage: Bacteria > Planctomycetota > Planctomycetia > Pirellulales > PALSA-1355 > PALSA-1355. The sequence goes on along the minus strand of CAWDFN010000001.1, from coordinate 1,982,090 downwards.
CTCGTAGGCCAGAAACTTGCGTGGTAACGAGCGTACTCCGGCTCTCCGGGCTTGAACTCACGTATGATTTGGCCGGCAACATTCTTCTTGAAAATTCGACCATTGCTCATGGCCTCCACAGTTCCGTCGACCGAATGGAATGGGCGCAAATCAGGCCGCGGGGGATCGCGCGGTGCTGGACGTCGCCCCGAATTATCAATAGTATTCGGCGTCTCGATTTTCGGGGGCACTCCTAAAATCGGAGGGTGAGTTTCGCCGGCATGATCTACTGCACCCGAAGCGGGCGCCGAACCTCCCTCTATTTGCGGCGGTTCAATTTTCGGCCGCGAGATAGGCGAACCTCGGCCGTCCTGTTCCGTTTGGTCGTGGGGCGGGACAACGGTAGCCGGTGAAGAATTAGGAGCAGCACTGCCGGGGGACTGGGGCCCAACGGCAGGAGACGGATTAGCAATCTGGGCAACTGGGATTTCGCTATGCAGCCGAAAATCAACCGAGTTCCAGAAAACGCTCACGCCAGCGACACCGGCAGCGAAGACGGTAGCGAACGCCATAACCCATGTGCCGCGAGCCGTCGATTCAGCGGCCCTCGTCTGTCGCTCCGATTCGGAAATTGAGATTCCGCCGCCATGCGGCGACTGATACGGGTTCATTTCGCGTCCTCGCGACGACTGCGTCGTGCAGTCTGGTAGCTAGCATTTTAACAGAAGATGTGGCCTAGACCACCAAATTTTCCGGCCACCTGGCCCATGCTTGCCCATCTTCCCACACGGTCGGCGGAGGCCTTCAAAAAAGCCCCATCTCGGAGACGGGGCTATCGGTGACGGCGATCCGTCACGCACAGCGATGGCAGCATTCGTGCTGCTCGGAGGTTTCCAGCTTGGGCTCAACAGGCCGGGCCCAATCCGACGCGTCGTTCTCGCCGGCAAGCGTCCGGGAGATAAATTCGAGGAGGCGATCCTCGGACATCCACGATGCAGTAATGCTTTCGATCTGCATGTAGGGAGCCTCGGCCGTGACCGGCTTTTTCAGCACGGCATACTCGGCGGCTCCATCTTCGGATGTGGCGTCGTTGAGGAAAAGATAGTTGCCGATCTCGAAAGCGGTGCAGAGGCACCAAGTCGACTCGGCGAGTTTGTGGGCCAGATCTTCTTTCGTAGCAATCAGGAAAATGCACCACGTTCGCGATTTGTGCATCATGGCAGTAGTCCTCCGGTGAAAGGAAAAGAGCGGTCACAACGCTGAGATTCCCTGCCCGATGGCAAGGCGGGGGACGATAGCGGCTCCGGCGCAACGGCGCAACCGATTCCTTTGAGGAGTACCGTCCTGGGCACCCGTTCCCAGCCCGTTCCAAAGAGGTTTGTCGGTGACCGGGTCGGGAACGGGTTGTGGGTGTCTTTGTATCTGTATATCCCACCGCGACTTCTGGGGTGCCGGGGACTCTCTCTCGCGTTGCTCGTTCGACCCCCGGCTATTCTTCTGCGGGTGGTTGCCCAGCGTGGCTCTGCACGCTGACCACCCAAGGGCCGGACGGTCCGCCACGCTGCCCGAAGAATAGCCGGGGCTACGCCCCAGCACCCCGCCTCACTTCGGCCCCCGGTGGTGCCTTCGTTCGGCTCGGTCGCCGAGCGACCGGAGAAGTCGCCCCCCACGATAAGTTTGTAGGCTGTGTGCTGTTTTGTTGCCCACCCACGAGCGGCAACGCTTCCCGAAAATGGCACGGCCGATCCCTCCGGCAAGGTAGTACCTGATCGGTCTCCACCTTGCCTCCGGGCGTGCGGCCGAGCAGCCAGGGAAGCGTTTATCCGCTTCCCAACCTGACCATGCTGTACAACGTCAGCTTGAACAGCTTCTACGTAGAAGCCCGTAGTCGTGACGACGCCTTTGCGAAGGCCGTCGCCCGCCTGCGTGAATCGCCAGACACGGCCGTCCGCTGGATCACCCCGGCCGACGCCGGGCCGAAGAAACAATTCTCCGCGATCCGGAGCTTGATCACCGGCGAATAGCCCGTGATCCTTTTGTCCCCCGGTTGCGGCACCGCAGACTCCCACCCATCGCAAGATTTTTGAGCTGCTCGCGGACGTCGATTTGGTCCTCGGAGGTTTGGATCAAGGCCTCGATGTCTCCTGTTGCGGGCGCGTCGAGCGCCGTGATTCTTGGTCTGATCTTTCACCGTCCGCAGTGATGTACGTCGGTTCGGGACGTCGGCCATGGAGCGATCGCACGCGCGTGGCCCGATTCGATTGCTTGACAACGCATCGGGAACATTTTAGGATTCGTTGGTTGACTTGATTTGCCGTGGAGTTTTTACTTGTCCTCTGCAAAACCGGGTCAATGCGGGAGGGAATAAAGCCGAAAATCGCAGAAGTGCAACACAGAACTTTCGGGAGCTGTCGCCCCCAGGACGAATGGCGATACCGCCCGTGCGGCTGAACGTTGCGAGAACACAGCGAGAATAAAAAACCTAACGACTTTTTCTGATCTGTTGGTCATCCCGCCTCAGTCTCCGGTCATCGTGATCGGGACCTGAACGGCCCTCCCGCTCAGCAGTTCAGGCTAACCCGTTTCAGACGGGGGCTGCCTGAACGTGCGCCCTCCGTCTCTGGAGGTCGTTCACATGGATTTTCATCTCTCAGACCTGCCCGCCACTATTCTCGCCGCTGGGTTTTTGCTGCTCGCTGCCGGGGCCGTTGGCTATAAGCTGCGCACCAAAATCGGCCTCACCCAAGCCGAAATCGAAGCTGCCCCGGCCGAGGCCAATTTGCCTAAGCTTGAAAGTCGTGGAGAGTCGTAACCTGTGGAACGTTTAGTGCGCTGTCGCAGTCGGAGCAAGTGTAGCCTGCCGAATTCCTAATGCGTTCAAGGTCGATCGCGGCGTCCGCGGCAAGAGGTTCGCGGCGCTCGGTGGGCTGGCGAACCTGCGCAGACGGCCAGGCAAAGCCTGGCCCCGCTCGCTCCCTTGAGCGCGGAATGCGGCAGGCATATTCCCGAACTGCTCAGGCAGCTCATCGCGGCGGCTTCGGCATTTTTATTTTTTCCTTTCATACGCTATGGCAAAACAGAAATTCTCCCTCGGCCAGATCGTTGCCACACCGGGCGTCCTCAAAACCCTCTCGCAGCAGCAGATCGCGACGGCGTTGCAGCGTCATGCCCGCGGCGATTGGGACGACGTTGGCCCCGACGATGGGCACGAGAATGATCGGGCCCTTGAGGAAGAAGTCCGCCTGCTTTCGGCCTATCATGCCGACCACGCGACGAAGTTCTGGATCATCACCGAATGGGATCGCTCGGCCACGACGATCCTGTTGCCCGGCGAGTATTAAACGGGCACCACACCCACGGCTGGTTTCCCGCCCGTGGGTTTCTCTTTCGCTCGCCATGACCGCGACGCGGGCACCCGCCGTCCGATCTTCGCCGCCGGCCGCCGGGCCGCCGTCTCCAATCTCCCGGGGACGCCCGACCGTCGGCCTCAGTCGCCTTGCCAAACGCCCAAAGCATGTTCGAGTGGGCTTGTCACGGTGCCGTCGATCACGACCGGCTGAACGTCCGAACTAGCGAGGTTTCCGCGATAGGATGCCAATTTGTTGAGGCTCAGCATTCGAGTCAGGGGACCGAAAGGCTCAATGACGCACAATGCAGAGAGTTGTATCCGATGTGCCTTCGCCGGATCGGTTAGACAGCCGTGTGGGGATGCTTTCCAAAAGACGCTGATCGGTCGGGTGGTCGGCACAGCGGATACAACCTATTGAACGAAACCGCACGCTGGACGCGGCTATGGGAATTGAACGCTTTGCCGAGGGACCGACGGCTTGCAAAATGGGCAGCCTTCAGCGGCCGAGCGGCGGCATGTAGGTGCTATGGATTGGGTCCGGACCAACTGAAGCGACTGCCAGACGGCTCGAAAGCCGGGCCACAATGATGATTGTTGCGCACCGGCGCCCAGACCGGCACAGCAGGTCGTAAACTCCGCCACCCAGCACAGTCGTGTTATGACGTATCCCATGCCTCTGGTTTCCAACCGATGAAAACGTTTGGCTGCGGTTCCAAGCGTTCAATCAGGTGCATCCGTCCTTGTTTGCAGTTTGGGCAACGCTCGTGGGGCACATCGTCCGGGACAGCGACGGCAACGGTGCCTTCTTCGAGCGCCCCCGGCAACTGTTCGGGTACTCCAAGCAACCGGCGCGCCGCGGTCAACTTCTCCAAGCGCCTGCGATTGGATAGGAAGCCATAGTAGCGGATCTTCACAAATCCGCTCGGCAGCACGTGCAGCAAGAACCGGCGCATGAACTCCAGGGCATCCAAAGTCATCAGCTTGGTGGTGCCACCATTGGCGTAGTCCTTCCAATTGAACCGCACGTGGCCCTGCTCCAGAGCTACCAGCCGCTGATTCGAGATCGCCACACGATGCGTGTAGCGAGCCAGGTATTTGAGCACTTGCCGAGGTCCGCCAAAGGGCGGCTTGGCGTAGACAACCCATTGGGTCCGCACCGCCACGTCCAGCCAGCGCTGGAACTGTTGCGACTGCTCCAGTGGTTTGAGATTGCCGTGGAACGTCAGCTTCCCCTTATGGTAGGCCCGCTTGAGCAGATCGATAAACTTGCCGCGGAAGACACGGCTCAAAACACGAACCGGCAAGAAATAGTCCTTGCGGCTGTGGATCCAACGTGCCCCGTCGCTGCTGAAGCCGCCGCCCGGGACTACGCAATGAACGTGCGGATGGTGCAGCAAGTTCTGCCCCCAGGTGTGCAGGACCGCCAGAAAGCCAATCTGCGCGCCCAGATGCTTGGGGTCGGCCGCAATTTGCAAGAGCGTCGCGGCGGCAGCCTGAAACAGGATGCCATAGACGACGCGGCGGTTCTGGAGAGCCAATGCGCCGATTGCGTCAGGCAACGTGAACACGACGTGGAAGTATGGCACCGGCAAAAGCTCTGTTGCTCGTTCGTCCAGCCACTCGGCGCGAGCCAGCGCTTGGCATTTTGGGCAGTGGCGGTTGCGACACGAGTTATAGGCGATCCGTCGATGGCCGCAGTGGTTGCATTCTTCCACGTGGCCGCCCAAAGCTCGTGTCCGACAGGCCGCTATCGCTTGCAGTGCGCGCCGTTGATCGGAGGAGATCACGGGACCGTACGCTTCCAGGAATTGTTCACCGCATTGCCGGAATACATCAGCCACTTCGAGCCGATGGCGCGTCATGGGCTGGGCGCTGCCTCCCTCGGGAAGCTGAGCAGATCCACATGCCGCGTCGCGGCGTGAATCGTTCCGGCCGAAACGTGGGTGTAGACGGCGGTCGTTTGCAGTGAGCGGTGCCCCAACAGAGCTTGGATAGTGCGCAGGTCCACCCCGGCTTCCAGCAGGTGCGTCGCGAAGCTGTGTCGCAGGACATGCGGTGTCACCCGTTTGGTGATCCCGACTTCACGGCCCGCCCTCCGAAAGACGTGCTGGACAGTCACACACGCCACGGGCCGGTCGCGCTTTCTGCCGAAAAAAAGCACGTCGGTTGGACGAAACCTCTTCCAATATTGGCGCAGCGATTCCAAGAGCCGGGGCGAGAGCATCACATAGCGGTCCTTGCGGCCCTTCCCCTGGTCAATGCGGACAACCATCCGCTGGCTGTCGATGACCACTGCCCGCGAAAGTGGCGTGGACATCATCGATCTACAAGACTTCGCCGGCCACGCCGATCCGCGCACCACACTTACCTACATCCGCCAGCGCGACCGGTTGACTGGCCAGCGCCGAAGCGCGCCGGCCGCGGCGACCCGCCCAAGGATGACACGCTTTTACACCGTCTGGGCATGATCCGCGTGCGCTTCGCGTTTGACGATGCCTGCCGGCTCGCGAAGTTTGAGCCGCCGCAATGGATTATGGAGTACGATCCCCTGCCGGGTTCCAAGGCCACGGAATCTCTGCCCCGACGCATTATCCTTTGCGAGGAATTCCAAACGGCGGCCGGGAAGACGGTGACGTGTTGGGCCGACGGTGCGGCCAGACTGCGTTTCCCCACAGCTCCGCCGTGGGAGCTGGCCGCCTACTTCGAGTACGACCGCTCGACAATGACCCATGCTCAAATGCGTGAGAAATTTTCCGCGTGGGAAAACTTTTTCGGCCAGCAGACACATCGTCGTCATTGGCCGGAGCTAGGTCGCCACATCGTGCGACTCTTAATCGTTTGCCGCTCGTTTGAACGGATCAAGAATCTGTTCGACACACTGGCCGACAGCCCGATCGCGAACCAGGTGCGCATGGCCACCGAGGATAGCTTGCGGCCCGAAGTTCTCTTCATCGATCCTATCTGGCTCGACGTGAAAGGCGAGCTCCGCGCGATACTCAAGCCGCCAGTGGCGACAGTCAAAACGTCAGCGTCAATAACGAACGGAGAATGAGGCTCGGCTATCGATGGATCGAATCCCGCCAAGGATGGTCTTACAACTTATTCCTTGGTGGAGTCATGTATCACAAAGTTCAGGACGTGGCGAAGCGGTTGAATTTGAGCCTCGGCAGCGTCTATGCGGCGATTGATCGTGGTGAATTGAAAGCCCATCGGTTCGGCCGTCGGACGGCGCTCAGAATTTCCGAACAGAGCCTACTCGAATATATCGACGGCTGTGCAGAGGACCAGCCGCAACATCTCCCAAGGCCGACAGGATCATTCCGACATTTAAGGCTCAAGTAGGACACTTGGTTTATGTTGTTGCCCGTTTCAGTTCTTCGTGCAGAAAAACGGGGTCTTGCTCAAGATGCGAATAAACGCGACTGATCATTCGCGTATCGGCGTGGCCAACGAGGACGCTCACAGTGATGCCGGCAACGCGATTCTTGAGAGCCCGCGTGATGAACGAGTGGCGAAAGCTCGTCGCACAGGCCTCCTCAAGGCCGACAATCGGCAGGACGATCTTGCCCAGCATCTCCTTGGTGAGCTTCTTCTTTTTGATGCAGGCTTTACAAACGTAGGTGTAGGTGCGGCCCTTCTTCTCGGCCGCCGAGACGAACATGCCCCGCAGGAAAGCGACGGCATGGTCGCGGCAGTAAGCACACTCTTTGATCGAAGGCCGCACAATCTTGTCGAACCGCAGGACGATGGCATTTTTCGTCCATGGTTTTCCTTGGCTGTTTCGGAAGATCGGGCCTTCTGGATTCTCCTCCGCAAGTCGCTTCGTGATCTCGAAAGCCACGTCGTTCAGGTAAATGATTCTGGGCGAGCGTTTTCCCTTCGATTGCTTTCGCGGAAACAGCCAGCAGCGTTCCGCCTCAACGAAGTGCCTGGCTTCAACGCGGCGAATCTCTTGGACCCGGCAGCCGCTTTCCCAGAGCACGGTAAACAGGTCTACAGCGTGCTGGTCGCGGCAGCGTTCAATGATGGTTTTGTACTGCTCGGGGCTGATGACGACTTCTCGGGGCTCCTGCCGAGGCTTTTCCACGCCCTTCACGGGGCTCTCAGGCAGCAGGCCCCGCTTGATTGCCCAATTCATGGCCCGCTGGACACTGCGGATCGCCCCATAGATCGTGTCGGGTGCCGAATCCTTATGAGCGGCGTCGACCCAGGTGGTGACGTGCTTCTCGCGAAGCTCAAGCAACTTGAGCTGCTCGCCAGTGTGGCGAGCGAAGTTGCTCAGGTGCTCAGAGTACCAGCGATGCGTTCCCTCGGATCGCCAGTCTTTCACCCAATCAAGGAAGAGGTCGAGCACCGCACAGACGGTCATGTTGGCCGTCTTCTCGACCTTCTTACGCTTCTCCATCAGCCGGTGGTATTCCTCCCACGCGGCGTCCTTGTCCTTGCCGAGCTTGATCTGCCGCTTGCCGAGTTGCACATACCAGGTCTGGTTGAACTCGCGAAAGAACGGCTGCGGCTCTCGTTTACGGGCTACTTTCGTTTTCTTCTTTGCCATACGACCACCTCCAAAGTCTGCAAGTAACTCTGCAATACTATGGATCAGTCGCCGTAAGTCAAGAGCGGGAGACGGGATTCGAACCCGCGACGTCCAGCTTGGGAAGCTAGCACTCTACCACTGAGTTACTCCCGCGGTACCGATCAGTTTAAGTCGGCACTGGTGCGAATGCAAGTTTGCGGAGCGACCGCTTGAAGTGCGACGATTTTTGGTGCCGCTGGCGTCCCGCCAGTGCTACGTCAACTCGGGGCGCTCACTGGCGAGACGCCAGTGGCACCCGGCACAATGAGGCTGAGCGCCTGCTATAATCCGGCCGAGTCGGCCTGGGACTGCGATCGAATCTAAAACCGCGAGGCCTGCCGTGATGGCTCGAATGCTTTTGGTGGTGTTGGCCGTGATTGGAATCGTGCCGCCGGCACTCGCCGCGGACGCCGCGAAAACCAAGATCGTCCTGGTCGGGACCGAGCCGGATCATCCTTATGCCTCGCACATGTATTTGCACGAGTGCCGGATGCTGGCCCAGTGTCTGCGGCTGACGGCGGGGGTCGAGGCCGTCGTGGCGAAAGACTGGCCGCAAGACCCGGCGACGCTGGAAAATGTGAAGAGCCTGGTTTACTACTCGCGGCCCGCCGGCGACATTGTCCTTTCGCGCGGGCATCGCGAGGCGTTCGAAAAACTGATGGCCGCCGGCGTGGGGTACGCGACCATTCATTGGGCAACCGACGCCAATCCCGAGCGCGGGCCGGACTATCTCAACGTGCTGGGGGCCTGGTTCAACACGGCCCACTCGGGCTTGAACGTGAACACCAGCCCGCTGGTGCAAGTCGTGCCCGAACACCCGATCTGCCGCGGCTGGAAGACGTATCCGCTGCACGACGAGTTTTACCTGAACCTGAAATTCCACGAGCGGACCCAGCCGGTGCTGCAAGTGACGGTCGACGGCCGGGTGCAGACCGTGGCCTGGGCCTTCGAGCGACCGAACGCGCGCGGCGGCCGCTCGTTCGGCACGACCTTGGGACACTTTCACGAAAACTTCGAGATCGAAGCCTTCCGCCGCTTCATCGTCAACGGCATCCTCTGGACCGCCCACGTCGAAGTTCCCGAGGGCGGAGCGCCCGTCAACGTCGGCGAAATCGATTTGAAACTTCCCCCCGAGGTGAAGGCGGAGAAGCCGTAGGCGGCCGCGCGTGGGTGACCCAGACAACTCGTTGTCTCACATCCCGCAGAGACAAGAGGGCGAGGCGAGTTGCGAAAGCCTCCATCAAGGCCTCTTATTGCTCCGCAACACCGACAACGAGTTGTCCGCTGCAACCCTAACTGGCCATCCAATGACGACCGCTTCCTCTTCCTCCGTATATTCGCCGCCGGCCGTGCCGGCCGCCGCCCGCGCAGGGCCGTCTCTTCGCGGGTGGCCCAGACAACTTGTTGTCTACCGTCCCGCAGGGACAAGAGGTGCCCCTGAGCGCGGCGCGGCCTGGCGTTCAACGGCCTCTCGTTGCTTCGCAACACCGACAACAAGTTGTCGGTGCCATCCGCGGCTGCGCGCTGGTGACAAAAGGAAGAGCCCTCGTTTTCGTTGTGCCGTCGTGTCGTTGTGGTTTTATGGTCGGTTTCAAATGACCACGACGACACGACGACACAACGAGAAAACTACTCGGATGTACTCGTGCCAGGAGGCACAGTGGCCGCCGCCCGCGCAGGGCCGTCTGTTCCTTCCTGAACCCCGAACCCTGACCCCTACTCCCACCCCCCCGAAAAAATTCTTCCCACCAAAAAAACTTCCACTAGAAATCGAGCCAGTCGATTCGGGATAATTCCGTTCAGCCGATTCGGGCTGAGCTGGTCTTTTGGAGGTCGCCATTCCTAATTAGCGGGGCGTTAAGGGGGGCGTGGGTTTATCTTGGCTCACGTGGTCGCCTAGTGGCATTAGTCTGCGTCCCGGGCTTAGCTCTCTGTCGATGTGCGCAAGAATTCGACCTCTTGCGTGCTGGACGGTCGGATCCGAGTTGGTAGCCGGCACACCGCAGAGTGGGCCTGGAGACGGGGGCAACGTTCTCCAGAAATGAAGCGCCTGTGTTGAGACGGTCCGTTGAGCCTCAGTGTCCACGGGCCCGATCTCCTCGCGCCGAAGAACCTCGCCTGCCGGTTGAGCCCGGTATTGTCCCGCGGCGCTTGCTGCACGAAGAGCCTCCACCCGAGGCGAAAAACTCTTTTGGAAAATCAAGATAGCCTCGGCCCCGGGAGGAGCAGCGGCGCCCAAATTTTTTTCCATTCGCGCGCGCGCGTGGATCGCGACTTAACGTCGCGGTGCGCGCGGGCGTTTTTTGTCGAGTTCTGATACTTGCTTGTCGAGCAGTGCCCAGCAGCGAACGTGACACGCGGACATGAACTTTCCAGAGATCCAAGATGAAGAAGCCTCCGGCGGCCCGGGAGCCCCGGGTGGCAATATACGAAGCAAAAGGATTCTTCGTATATTCGCCGCCGGCCGTGCCGGCCGCCGCCCGCGCAGGGCCGTCTCTTCGTCCACCCGAAACGCACTCGCCGGCTCCCGTCGGTGCACCGACTCCTCGTGCGTCTTCCAACGAGTGTCCGACTTTCCCCTTTTCTTGCGGCATGGTGCGCAAGCGGCACGGCGGCCGCGCGGGCCGATCGCGGCAAGTCCTTCTGGCGCTTCTATTCCGGCAATTCCGGCCGTGCCGCGCGAGTTGACCAATCGTCCCTTTCCACCCCTCGGAAGCACGACTCGAGTTTCGCAATTGGCTCTTCAGCCGGCACCACGCGAGTGCCGATGTAAAGCTTGCCGCTCAAGGAGGAGTCTGAGGATTGGGCAAAGCTGCCGGCCCGCGGCCGCGCGGCCTGCCGCTGGCAAAATTTTGCCAGCACCCCTCGTGGCTCGAACGCGTGTCATGGAAAGGACTTGTCAGCCAAACAGCCCCTTTCCGTGCGCCAGCGTGATCAAACAAATCCCCAGCTATCTCAAGCTCGTTACCGATACTAACTCCGAGGCGCAGGCGGCTGCCGGCGAAGATCTGGCGAGTCTCGCCGAGCTTTGCCAGGCGTTCGAGCAGGCCACCGGCTGGCAGCTCGAAGTGGCCGCCGGCCCGATTCCCAGTTCGAAATCGAACCTGATGTGGTCCGCCCCGGTCGATCCGGGCGTTGGAGACTCTCCCGGGCACATCAGGCTTATTTCAACTGAAGGTTCCGCCGCCGCGGCGTCTCGAATCTCGTTGGAACAGGCCGGCCATTTGGCCGGCGCCGTGGGCAAGCTGTGGGCCGAGCTTTTGGCCATACGCCACGCGCTGTGGCAGCGCGAAGCCGAGCTGGCCACCGGCGTGCCGCTGGTAGTGCGCACCGACGATGAGGACGGCCCACCGTTGGGCGAGCGGCTCGAAGGCGTGCTGCAAGGCGGCGCCGAGGCCATCGGCTGCCAGGCCGCGGCGCTGTACCTGCTCGATCCGGCGACCACCGAACTGAAGCTGCGATCCAGTTGGGGCCTGCCGCGCCGTCGACTGGCCGATCCGCCGCGTCCGCTGCGCGGATCACTGGCCGATCTGGAAGCACTCTTGGGCCACGCCGTCGTGTTGTCCGACGACCAGTTGCACAACTATTGGCGCGTGCCCGAGGAGGGTTTTCAGTCGTGCGTGTGCGTGCCGGTGTCGAGTCCATCGATGCCGCTGGGCACGCTGTGGGTCTTCTGCCGCGAAGCCCGCGACTTTAGCGACGCGCAGACGAACATTGTGGAAGTCGTGGCCGGCCGCCTGGCGTCCGACCTGGAGCGGCAGGTGCTGGTGGACGAAGCGCTTTCGGCCCGCGACCAGACTAAACAAATCGCCGAGGCCGAGCGATCGCAACAAGAGCAACTGCCGCGCATCGCGCCGGTGATCGAAGGCTGGCAGGTTGCGGCCAAGGCCTATCACTCGGGATCCATCGGCGGCACGTTTTACGATTGGTTTGCCCTCGACGACGGCAGCCTGGCCGTGCTGGCCGGTGACGCGGCCCAGCGCGGCGTGAACGGGGCGTTGACCGCCACGGCGATGCGGGCGGCGGCCCGCGCGTTCGGCGCGCAGCGCAGGCCGACGCCCCAGTTGTTGGAAAAAGTCAATTCGATCCTGTGGACCGGTTCGGCCGGCAACCAGACGGCTGGCTTGTTCCAGGCGATTCTCGATTCGCGCAAATCGTCGTGCGAGTTCGCCGCGGCCGGTCCGCTGCGCGTTGTGGCACAGCGGTCGGCGGATGACGTCATGGCGCTACTCGGTCCGACGGTGCCGTTGGGCTCGCAGGAAGAAGTGCGGCCGTCCGAAGTGCGCCGCGGCATGGCGCCCGGCGAGCTGTTGATCGTGTACGGCACGAGCTTCCTGAGCGACTGCGACGAGCGGGTGCTCGCGGCACTCGACGGTCGGCTGGCCTTGGCGCTTTCGCCCGGCCTGAGCCTGCCGGCGAATCAATTGATCGACATCGCCGACGAGATCTTGCAATCGCATCCGCTGGCCGACGAAGCCGATCGCATCGTGTTGCTCGTCCAGCGGCGTCCTCGCTGAAATCAAATCCGCCGTCCTCGCTGAAATCAATTGCGGTCCGACCGCCGGTGGCCGATTCGCTGCCTTGACTCGGCCTTCAAATGCCGTAGACTCGAAAGCGTTGCCTTGGTCGACGCGGGAATGGCGGAATTGGCAGACGCGCTAGGTTGAGGGCCTAGTGGTAGTAATACCGTGCAGGTTCAAGTCCTGTTTCCCGCACTTGTTTTACAGTAAGGGTTTGCGAATAATATCGCAGGCCCTTTTTTATTGGTCGCCTAAGCGAAAGGGGACAGAAAGGGGACAAGCATTGAGTTTGCGTGGAGGTTGTATATGGCCTCGCTTGAGACCCGCCAGTTCCCGAACCGCACGAGCTACCGACTGGTCTTCCGATTGCATGGACGGAAGTACGGTCACACGCTCGATGTGGATTCCGCGAGCGATGCCAAGCATGTCCTCGCCTCGGCCGAGCGTACGCTTGCCTTGATCGCCGAGGGCCGTATCACGATCCCGACCGGGGCCGACGTCGGCCTGTTCGTGGCGACGGATGGCCGAGTGACGCACGAGCCGACCAATGGCAGCATCCTGCAGCTCGGAGAATTGTTTGACGAATACGTAACGGGCAATCCCGAGGGCCACCTGGAAGAGAGCACCCTGCTCACCATGCGGATTCACGTCGGCCACGCCGCCCGCATCCTGGGGAAGCGGACCCCGCTTGGTTCGCTCACCTTCGACGACTTGCAGAACTACGTCAATCGGCGCGTGAAGGAGAAGAATCGCCAGGGTGGAAAGATCAGCCCAATCACGGTTCGCAAGGAAGTGATCACTCTGAGCGGGCTCTGGGCCTGGGCGGCAAGTCACGCGAAGCTCAAAGGCGAATTCCCGGGCCGGAAGCTCAAGTATCCGCCAACGACCGAGGCCCAGCGATTCCAGACGTGGCAGGAGGTCGAGCGAGCCATCAAGAACGGAGCGCCGGAAAAGCTGTGGGATTGTTTGTTTCTGAGTACGGACGAAATCACCAAGCTCTTGAAACATGTTGAGGAGAAGTCGTACAAGCCCTACGTCTATCCCATGCTGCTGACGGCGGCCCACACCGGGGCCCGCCGTAGCGAACTCATCCGCAGCCAGGCGGAGGATATCGACTTCAAGGCCAAGGTCATCACGATCCGCGAGCGGAAGCGTGAACGCGGGCACCACGGCACGCGATCGGTGCCCATGTCGCCGTTGCTGGCGAAGTCGCTCAAGAAGTGGCTCGCCGGGCGTACGGGTGGTCCGACATTCCAATGGAAGCCCGATACGGCGCTCGCCCGCGACGAGGCTCACAGGCACTTCGAATTCACGTTGGCCGACAGTCAATGGGCGAAGCTCAAGGGCTGGCACGTGCTCCGGCATTCCTTTGCAAGTAACTGTGCCGCCCGCGGACTCGATCAGCGGATTATCGACTCGTGGATGGGTCACCATACTGAGGCCATGCGTAAGCGATACGCTCATAGTTTCCCCGACAAGCACCAAGCCGCCATCCAATCAGTGTTTGGGTAGCGGCAGCAGCCCATAACTTTGGAATCGTTTCAGCTCCTCGGCGGAGATCATCCATTCCTTTGACTTCGCACCGCCGCGCCCGCAGGCTCGCTTGGTGGCTTTGATTCTGCCGTAACGGCACCACTCGCGAACCGTATATTCAGCCCGGCCGATCAGCCCGGCGAACTCAGCCGGTGAGTACCAGTCTTTCTCCTGTGGCTGCTTTAGTAATCGGCCGATCATCTCCTCCATTCGATCGAGCCGTTCCAAGAGATCCGCTGTATCGAACACAAAGCACCTTTTTCAAAATGGACAAGATTCCCATTCAACGAACTGTCTTCTGAGACCTCTAGCCGACGCTCATTTTGTGTCGGCTCGGAAAACATCAATGTCGCGGCGGGACAATGGCTTCTCGACTATTGGGCCGCAACATTCTCAACGACCGCCTGGCCGTTTGGCTTGCCCTTGGGCTTCCCCTTCACTCGACCGCTCTGTTCGTAGTCGCGGGCGATTTCACTCGACCGAATAAACGAGTCAAGCTGCCGAAGCGCTTCCAGTGTTGATATGCGTGTCTTGGCCGGTGGTGTGGTGATTGCGGTACTCATGGCGATGCTCAGGAAATTTCGGATAAAGGCGTCGGCTCGAAATACAAGTCTCGCTCGACGGGCAGGTTAAGATGTCCGCGAACACGGAGGAGTTCTTTGAGCGAAAAATAACCGAGCTCGCGTTCGAAGCCGTCAACGAGGCCGAAGAATTGGTCGGTGCCGTCGTATTCGATCCCGAACCACGTCCAGGAAGAATCCGGTGTAAAGAACTTCACGACCGCTTTCGGGTCTTTCTGGCCTTCGGTCGATTCGAGCGGCGGCAGCAACTCCAGAACTTTCTTCGGAAGAAGCTTGCTTTTTTGTATGGACTCAAGCACCGTATTCACGGTCTGGGCCTGATGTTGGGGAACTGAAGGATTCATGGCTAATAGGAGAAATGGCGAATAAAAGCTGTTTCTCTTTGTGTGCGTTTCAGCCGATGGGATCGAACGGTTTGTCAGGCGGAACCTCCTCGACGTCGGTAATTTCCCAGTCGCTGCGTTTGACCTTGAACAGCCCGCCGTCGAGCGATTTGGCCTTCGTCTCAGCTTCGGCCAGGTCGTGGGCGAAAAAATCGGCTTCGAGCCAATCGACGCTCTCGACCTTTGCCCGAAAATGACGCAACTGGAGAGTTGATGACTGTTCGACGTATTGCCGGAACGACGCTTTGTCCGGAAAACTGATAACCTCGTGCGGGTTGTCGATGTTCCGCAACTCGTGCAATCGCTCGTCGATGAAATATTTCTTGCCGCTGGTTTCGAGAATATCGAGTGCCTTTGCCATCTGTGTGATTGGGAAAATGGCGAATAGAAATTGTGTTGGATCATGTGGCTCGTCAGGCCGGTTTGTGACACCGCCTTACCAGCACGCCCGCAGCCGCCGTCAAGGAAGCCGAGCGGCAGGTGCAGCGCAGGTTCGCAAGTCTTCGCGCCGCGAACCTCTTGTCCAACTGCAAGGGTGGGAGCTGGGACCGCTCGAAGCGGACTCGCTCCTGCTCAAGTCGTTTGAATCGGGGATCGTCTCGTCGCGACTGCTTCCGGCCGTGATCGCTGCTTGGCGGAAGGGTAGTGCTAGAAGACGTCTGCGGAACGCAATTCCGCACCGTCGTTGCCATCGATAGGGCGGTCGGACATAAGGGGGTTACATTGCCCGAAACGATCGACGCCGTCAAACAATCGTCCCCTTTCGGGAGCGCTCGTGCCGGCAGCCGTGCCCGAGAATACGATGCCGATCCGGCGTGCAACGAGCGCCCGGTTCGTGGTATTCTTGGAAAATGGAAATAATCAAGAAGCTCAGCGACATCGATCCCCGTGATCGCGCGGTCGTGGAACGGGTCTTCGGTCAGCGACTGGAAGCCACTGCCAACATTGTGCTGATTCTCAAGACGGTGGATGCCGAGCCGACTGGCCCGTTGGCGGCCGGCGACGAACTACCGAGTTGGTGCAACGTCCTGGATGGCTTATCTGATGACGACCTGGCGGAGTTTGAGGCGACGGTCAACGCGCCCGTGCGCCTGGCCCGCCCTGCGTAAGCGACGGTGCGCGCGGGTGGGGAACGTGCCTACTTTTCGTCGTCCGACCAGAGGTTGCCTTGATAGCGAGCCGTGCTTGGGCGATCAGGTTCGTCGGCCACGTCGGCCGGCGTGAGCTTGTTGACGTGCTGAGCCCAGTCGGGCGCCGCGGGGTCCGCGGGCATGCTTGTTAGCTGGAAGATTGGCTGCTGATTTCTGACAGCCCACTGAATGTCTGCACGTTTTTCATCCTCGATGTCACGGATCACGCCAAGTTCCTCAACTGCCTCGCGCACGACTTCGGCGACGTGCTCAAGCCGATCGTGAATCGATGCGAGCTGCTCCTCAATGATGCTCTTGAGCTGGCCGAGGGCGTCGAGCAGCGCTGTCACCTCTTTGCCTTCAATGGGGCGATCGGACATAAGGGGGTTACAGTGCCCGAACTGTGGCCACGTGGCAAGCGATTGCACGCGACCGGCACGGGGAGGTACGCTTACGTGCATGGCTGAGAAACCACGCAAGCGCCGCGATCGCTACGACGCGTCCGGAAACGTCGAAGACCAATACGTCGACGACAGTCGGACGGTCATGGTTAATAAGATGGGCATTACGGAACTGGATGCCCTGCAAACGGCCGAGGAAGAAGCGTTGGCTCGCGCGTACGGGCAGCTGCTTCGTGAGGTGCGTACCGATTCGCCGATGACGTGCGCATTGGTCCAGCACATTCATACGGCCATCTTCGGCGATATCTACGATTGGGCCGGCCGCTGGCGAACGGTGTGGATCAGTAAGCCCGGCACCACCTGGCCGCCACCCGATTTCCTGGGATCGTCGATGGAGGAGTTTGAACGCTCGATTTTATCCCGCTGGCCGGCCGGCGTGATCCACGATGACCCGGCGTTCTGCCGAGCCGCTGGCGAGATTCAAGGTGAGTTTTTGACGATCCACCCGTTCCGGGAAGGAAACGCCCGGACAATCAAGCTGCTGACCGATCTTTTGGCTGCGCAAACAGGCCGGCCGCTCCTGGCGTATGACAACTCGCCAGACGGAACCGACGCCTATATCGCGGCGGCAAAGATAGCGTTCAAGCGCGACCACGCAGCATTAACTACGCTGATCGCCGAGGCGCTGGCGCGGAGCCGCTGAAGATCGCTTCCAGATCGTGGCGAATTGACTGCCGCAACGCCTCGTCGAACGCCGGCAGGCCCTCAATCATGCTGTTTCGCTCCGAAACGTCGAGGATTCGAGCGATGCACTCTGCATCGTCACGCAGATATGGCGACGCTTCGCGGAGGGTTGGGCCGGTACCGGACACAGGATTCATACTACCAGTATACCACGCGGGGTGCCGTGGGGGCGATTGGAAACTGACCGAAAAACGACGACCTGGCCGTGGCACGCTGCGGGGAGGATGCACGCACTTGGCTGATTTCCCTTTGTAAACGAGGGCGCTCCGTGATAGCCTGCTCCGCCTTTCTTCTATCTGCATGAACCCCGCCGAACATCAACTGGATGAAGACGGCGAGCATGATCCGGATGAGTGCGAAGTGTGCTTCGAGTGCGATCATTCGATCAAGAGCACGTGCGATTGCGGACGCTGCTGCGAGAGCCTTCTGATCGAGGTGTCTCTGCGGGATCCCCATCAACGGATCGGCGGTCACGCGGTTCAAACCATCTTCAAATTGAGCGTAGCGACGAAACGGGAATAGATCGGGCACGAGCAACAAATCCATGTGCAGAATCTCCTCGCCGCTAGTTGAGTCGAACGTATCGCCCGCCAAGCGGTCGAGCGTGCAGTCGGGATAGTTGGCATAAAATTGAGTTTCGACAAGCGATTGCAGAATATTCGGGGCGGCGACAAAGAGGCCAACGCTGCCGGCGTGAATGCCAAAGATCAAACGAAGCGGAAGCCGCTGAGCGTTCGCCTGGTGCAGTGCGGCGAAGGCCTGCTCCGCGTAGAGCGGGCCGCGGTCATTGGTCGCCGGGGTGCGGAGGCGGAGGAGCACAACCAGAGCATACCGCAGTTGGTGAACAATACCGCGAGCAAAAAGCGATCACGAGCGGCTCTGCGGCGGGATAGCAGGCGGGGCCTGTCAGCAATCAATCCGGAACTTACCCCAATCTCAGGCCGGCCAGGAGCGCGTCGAGTAGGTGATCGTCCAGGTCCTGAGGATCGGTGATCTGATCGGCTTCCGGGAGAATGACCTCGGCGTTCGCGGTGTTCTCGGACGCCAATTGCTCGAAATACTTGGCGATCGTACTTTGGTTGAAGTCAAGGGGAATCAGTCGACTGGAGGTCCAAGGCGGAGCCGCTGGCACGGCGGGAATTGAGCTTGCCGCAGTGGCGGCCAAAGCCGAAGCCAGGCCCGCATCAGCGCTTGTCGCTGCCGGCGCTGGGGTTCCACTTCCGTTGACGCTGACCAAAGGAGTCGCGGTCGGCGACGCACTTGGAAGCGAGTGCGAGCCGCCGTGGTTGATCAGGTCGTTAATGACAACCAATGCATCGTTGGGCGTTACGCTTCCATTTCCATTCACGTCCATATAGTAGGTCGGCGGGGCCGGCGGGACGGTCGGAACAACGTGTCCGCCGCTGCTGGCGACCAAATCGTTGATAACAATCAATGCGTCCTGCGGGCTCACGATACCATCGTGATTGACATCGACCGGCGCACTTTGATTCTGGCATGCCGCCGCCTGGTTCGGCACGGCGATAGAAAATGTCTTTGGGACCGACGCATCGATGCCGCCGTTACTCATGCCACCGTTGTCCTTGAGTACCACAGTAACGCTGGCAAAGCCAAAGCCGTTATTGGCGACGGTGAAGCTCAGAGTGCCACCGGAATCGACGGCGGGCTGCACGGAGAACAGGCCGGGATTGCCGACCACCAGCTGAAATGTGACGGTTTGCCCAGATTCATCGGGTGGTCCGGCGGAGATGTCGGTTGCCCAATTTGCAATTGCGTGGGCGGATGAATTCTCGCTAACGACTTGATCGGGTCCGACGTTGAATGAAGGGGCATGGTTGACTGCCGGGGCAGGAATAGTAATCGTAAAGGTCTGCGAAGCGGACGCATCCGCGCTGCCGTTGGTTGTGCCTCCGTTGTCGTGCAGTTGCACCGTCACCGTGGCCGTGCCGGAAGCATTCTGAGCCGGCGTGAATGTCAACGTACCTGTCTGCGAAATCGCAGGCTGCGTTGAGAACAATGCGTTGTTGTCGTTGCTGACCAAGAAGTTCAGCGCCTGGCCGGATTCATTTGGCGGACCGGCGGAAATCGCGGTGGCCCAATTCAACACGGTCTGCGCGCCTGCATTCTCGTTGACCGTCTGATCCGCACCCTTCGTGAACGAAGGCGCATCGTTGACCGGGTTCACGGTGATCGTGAAGGTCTGCGAAGCCGACGTGTCTTGACCGCCATTGGCCGTGCCCCCGCCATCATGCAGTGTGACGGTGATCGTGGCCGTGCCGTTGGCATTTGCCGCCGGCGTGTAGGTCAGCGTCCCGTTGGCAGCTATCGACGGTTGAACAGAAAATAGAGGGTTGTTGTTATTGCTGACGATGAAGTCTAGGGCTTGGCTCGACTCGTTGGGCGGACCCGCCAAGATCGCCGTGGCCCAATTCGCCACGCTCTGCGCACCCGCGTCTTCCAACACCGATTGGTTGCCGCCCGCTGTAAACGAGGGCACGTCGTTGACGGCCGTCACGGTGATAGTGAATGTTTGGATCGCAGAAGTATCGCCGCCGCCGTTGGCCGTGCCGCCATTGTCGTGAATCTGTACGCTGACCGTAGCAGTGCCGTTGGCGTTAGCGGCCGGAGTATAGGTGAGCGTGCCGTTAGCAGCGACAGCGGGCTGCACGGAGAACAGCGGGTTGTTGTTGTTGCTGACGATGAAGTTCAGCGCCTGACCGACTTCATCGGTCGGACCGGCGCTCAAGGCCGTGGCCCAGCCAACGACGCTCTGCGCCCCCGCATCTTCCAACACCGACCGGTTGCCGCCCGCCGTAAACGAGGGTACGTCGTTGACGGCCGTCACGGTGATAGTGAATGTTTGGATCGCAGAAGTATCGCCGCCGCCGTTGGCCGTGCCTCCGTTGTCGTGGATTTGCACGCTGACCGTGGCAGTGCCGTTGGCGTTAGCGGCCGGAGTATAGGTGAGCGTGCCGTTAGCAGCGACCGCGGGCTGCACGGCGAACAGCGGGTTGTTGTTGTTGCTGACGATGAAGTTCAGCGCCTGACCGACTTCATCGGTCGGACCGGCGCTCAAGGCCGTGGCCCAGCCAACGACGCTCTGCGCCCCGCATCTTCCAACACCGACCGGTTGCCGCCCGCCGTAAACGAGGGCACGTCGTTGATCGCTGCAACCGAGACCTTTACCTGCACCGCCGTGCTGGAGGCCAATGCGCCGTCGAAGGCTTTGACGGTGAAGGCATTGAGCGTGCCATTGAGATTGCTGGCTGGCGTCCACACCAGGCTCTCAGCGGTCGAGAGCAGCGTCGTGCCCGGCACCACGGCCACGCCGCTCTTGGTGAGCGTCCCGCTGCTGACGGACTCGACCCGGAAGCTAATTGGATCGCCATCCACGTCGGCCTCGTCGGCGGCGGCGGCCAGTGTGGCATAGCTGATGGTAAACGGCGTGTCCTCGGTGGCGCCGGCGAGAGTGCTGATCGTGGTAAGCGTCGGCGGCGCGACATTCACCGTGAAGGCGCCCAACGCCCCCGACGCCACGTAATTGCCGCTCGTGTCAATCACCTGGTTCGCCTGCATTATGGCGGTGTAGGTTCCGGAGTCGGCCGGCGTCCACGCCCCGCCGGGCGCTGTGATCCGGTAGGTCGCGGTGCGCGTCGAGCCATCGCCGGGCTGATCCACGGTCACTAATGCCGCGAGGTGGCTGAATCCATTGGGTCCGGTCACGAGAATGTCATTGCCGTCAATCGTGGAATACAGCACAGAGTCGTCTGGGTCGGTATAGGTCACTGTGAATGTGGCCGTGGAATCGTCGATTGCCACGCCGTTCGGGTTCCACGAGGCAACGGGTGGGAAGTTTACGGCAACGAAGTTCACATTAGAGATTGAAAACTCTGCGGAACTAGACACATCAGCAGGAGAGGGCATGTAAAACTGCACAGTCTCCGCTTGCCCGGCGTAGTTGTTAACCCAGACCTGCTCCGTTACTCCTCCGACTGATTGAACAGACGCCAAATCAATGTCCTGCACAACGTCATCGCCGATCATCACTAGCAGGTGATCGCCGCTATTGCCGGGATTTGCGACCGACAGATTGAACGTTAAGAGGTCGGCATCGGAGGGCATGTTCACATCAATGGAGCCGTAGACGGGGCTGTGCGCCTGGAAGTGAAGCAGGAGTGAATTGGCCAACCCCGTACTCCAAAGAGTCGCGTCGTTCACCACGCCCTTCAGTACTTGCGATACATCCTGGGCCACACGAACTCCAGGTTCCAAGATGGAATACACTGTTCGGGTGATCGTGGCAAATGCTGCTTGCGCCTCAGCTTTTAGCTCCTCACCGCTCAGTTCCGACCGCGCCACAGGAACAAATACGTCTTGCTGCTGAGACAGTTCTTCTACCCAGTAGGAATTGTTCTTATACGGGTCGCTACTGTTCATAAGCTTGGACGTTTGAAATCCCCAAGTAGCATCCACACCCGCAGATTCGGCGTAGCGCTCAGCGACTTCGATGTGGCCAAAATAATCAGTAGTCCCGACAATTCCGTGTTGCCTCAAATCATCGTCGCTAATAGGCTTGTCCAAGCTGAAATTGTATAGATTCGAGATGTCATCAATTGCCGCACCGAAGCCAAGATTCCACCAACCCGGCATGTAGTAGTTTGACACCCGTGCCACTGACGCCGCTGCCACCTTCACCTCAACCCACGCTGGCGTTAAAGTAGGAGCGTCCAACGCGACGAGTTCTGCGATTTTCTGTTTTTGAGGCAACATCGAATGCAATGACAGCGCTAGACTTCCCATGAAGCCAGCACCATTGCTGTGACCAACTAGCATCATATTCTGTGGACTGAGGTTGGACCCCACTTTTGCGACTAAGCGTCCTGCGAGAGCGTAAGCTGCAGCAACCCCGTTCGCCGCTGACTGTTCAGCGTCGGGAATATTGAGAAAGTCGGAAGGGTTGTTGTCCGGGTCTGAGTCGTTTTTGGAGCCACCGTCATTCCAATCCACGGCCAGGATGTTGAATGCCTTGCACTGATCGAGTGTCCGGCCGCCCCTGAACGTCTCGGCAAAAGTCCAAATAAATTGCTTATTCCCACTCGTGTCTAAGCCGTTAGTGGAAATATCGAGACTATCATTCCAGCCGTGAGTCAAAATTATTGTGGGCTTACTCCAGTCGATCGTTGGCCATTGCGAGTCCAGCATTGGGACGAAAGAGGGATTCGGTGAATCCCAGTTCCAACGATATAGCTGGGCAACATTGGTGTAATCATTCACTTGAGGCTGCGGCTGGCTGCCCGTAATCGCCGGATATTGCTGATAGCCTGACTCCGACAAGTCGGTGGGATTTGGATGTAGTCCCACGGCGGAGAGGATGATGACGGGCTTATCACTTCCGACCGCGACATATTCGGCTTCGGCCAGAGATGGATTCGCCGCGTGAATGTCTAGGGAGACGAACCAAGGCGACGTGCCACTGTTGGTAAAGGTGCCGATGGAATGGAGGTCTTCCAATGTCTGGCCAACGTACACCTGTACTTGCTGACCTGCAATTACATCGCCCAACCACAGATTGATGTCATTGCCGGGTCCGTCAAACGTGGCGGTAGAAAGCTTGTACACCTGGCGCTGCCAAGCCTCCGCCGGCGGCACCGGCGGGGCGAGCAGCGGCGACGAGAAATCAATGACCGGGAGAAATGTGCTGTCTGCGTGATCGTAAATCCGTGTCTGGCCTATGACGGCTACATCGGTCGTTCCCCAATAGTTGCCCTTTAGATTGACGGTTAGTCCGACGGTGCCCTGGGCCTCAGCCTTCGACGCCGAAAAGTCATTATCCGTGACGATGGCCGCCATGTAGCCATCAAAATAGTTGTAACCAGCATAGGTAAACTTATCGAACTCAAGTATCCCGGCGCTTCTCGCCCCGAGCACGAGTTGATTACTGAACGTCACTCCCACAGCCACCAGCGATCCGCCGGAGTCGTTGCTGTTTACGTCGAGAGCGGAACCGCTGATCGTGTTTGGGCTGTTGATGGTGAGGGTCGCGCCGCTTTGGACGTAAAGCCAACCCTCCAAGTAATAGCCGTTGACGTTGGAGATGGACGGAAGGGTCGCAGAACTGGTGAGGTTGCCGCCCAGAATATCCACGGTCGAGTTGGGCTGGAAAATGCTGCCGGCAAGAGAACTGGCCAACTGGGCGTCAACGTGAATCTTGGTCGTGACGAAACGGCTCCCAGTGAGGTTGGCCGTCGCGTTGGCGTTCAGGTACACGTCGTCGGTGAAGTTCACTCCTGGGGCCACGAGCGACCCGCCGGTGCCGTTGCTGTTTACGTCTAGAGCGGAACCGCTGATCGTGTTTGGACTGTTGATGGTGAGGGTCGCGCCGCTTTGGACGTAAAGCCAACCCTCCAAGTAATAGCCGTTGACGTTGGAGATGGACGGGAGGGTCGCAGAACTGGTGAAGTTGCCGCCCAGAATGTCCACGGTCGAGTTGGGCTGGAAAATGCTGCCGGCAAGAGAACTGGCCAACTGGGCGTCAACGTGAATCTTGGTCGTGACAAAACGGCTCCCACTGAGGTTGGCTGTGGCGTTGGCGTTCAGGTACACGTCGTTGGTGAAGTTCACTCCAGGCGCGACGAGCGACCCGCCGGTGCCGTTGCTGTTTACGTCGAGAGCGGAACCGCTGATCGTGTTTGGACTGTTGATGGTGAGGGTCGCGCCGCTTTGGACGTAAAGCCAACCCTCCAAGTAATAGCCGTTGACGTTGGAGATGGACGGAAGGGTCGCAGAATTGGTGAGGTTGCCGCCCAGAATATCCACGGTCGAGTTGGGCTGGAAAATGCTGCCGGCAAGAGAACTGGCCAACTGGGCGTCAACGTGAATCTTGGTCGTGACGAAACGGCTCCCAGTGAGGTTGGCCGTCGCGTTGGCGTTCAGGTACACGTCGTCGGTGAAGTTCACTCCTGGGGCCACGAGCGACCCGCCGGTGCCGTTGCTGTTTACGTCTAGAGCGGAACCGCTGATCGTGTTTGGACTGTTGATGGTGAGGGTCGCGCCGCTTTGGACGTAAAGCCAACCCTCCAAGTAATAGCCGTTGACGTTGGAGATGGACGGGAGGGTCGCAGAACTGGTGAAGTTGCCGCCCAGAATGTCCACGGTCGAGTTGGGCTGGAAAATGCTGCCGGCAAGAGAACTGGCCAACTGGGCGTCAACGTGAATCTTGGTCGTGACAAAACGGCTCCCACTGAGGTTGGCTGTGGCGTTGGCGTTCAGGTACACGTCGTCGGTGAAGTTCACTCCTGGGGCCACGAGCGACCCGCCGGTGCCGTTGCTGTTTACGTATAGAGCGCTGCCCTGCACCTGAACGCCGGGCTCGATTGTTAGCGTAGCTCCGCTTTGAACATAGACACTGCCAGAGAGGTCGTAGGTGCCATTTGCCGCAAACCATGTTGTGTCTGAAATAATCGAGCCGCCAGTCCAGGAAATCGTCAGCAACCGCCGATGCTCCACTTCTTCGAAGAATAGTCGGCGGTGGTGGACAGAAAGCCCGAGAGCGTGCCGTCGCGGTTTGGTAGTGCGACCTTCGGATCGCTTGGCCCGCTTCAGGAATTGAAGACCTCGACGCATGGTGAAGTCCCGGTTGCTGTACAGGCCGAGCTATCGTCCCGACGATTCCCATCTGGACTGAACCTGAAGCCGATCCAGGCTGGCAATAGCCATGATTGTAGACCCCAACCCCCCCACTGTGTCTAGCGCGCGGTGAGTTTTTCTCCGTTTTCTCCCCGGTCGCCTAGCTTTCTGGGTTCGCGTGGCTGGAATTATGCTCCGAAGGGTTACTTTGCGGGGGCGCGGCGTTCGCGGTCGCGCGGACTTTCTCCGTGGGACCAGCCTTTTTCGGCCACCACGACACTCCTACGCAAGCATCTCTCGCCCGTGATCTCCGGGCCAGGTGGGTCACGCTGATGCTCGACTGCGACGAAGAAGGCATCCTCGGGACGAATCAAGCGCTACCCGTGCTCGCCGAAAAAGTGCCGGTGCGGCTGGCCTGGTCGGGCACGACAGCCGGCGGGAAGTTTAAAGGACGCCAGCCGGAGAACCTGACCGCTGAAGAATGGCAAGAACTACTCGCAACTTTCAAATGAACGAATACATGGAAATTCTCAGGCCCCAAGTCGAACGGACAAAAGCGATGATTGATAGTCCGGATTTGAATTTGGAGGACAAATGCATACTGCGAGCGTGCTGTGCTAAAAGCGTTGAATGCGCTGAGCAGCGTGGAGAAATCTCAAGGCAACAGCGCAAGGAATTGATCAAACTCTTAGGTTCGCCACCTGAAAAGGAACGCATGAGGTTCGGTAATGAAGTGCGACTTGGCTGCATGTACTGCGACCGACAGGACTTCGACGGGATTTCAGAGCAGGCCTTGAAGGATGCCATTGCAGCTGGCTGGGAGTACGTGGATCAAGTGCAGAGTCCGGCAGAAGCCGCGCAGACGCATCCGCTAGGGGATGAACCACCCGGATTCAGCGTCTTCGACTGGTGGACGCATTTGGGAATTTGCCCTGACTGCAGAAAGGACGGGATGTAGCCGGTTGCGCGGACAACTTCTGAGGAGCAAGATGCTTCGCAGTTCCGATGCTCTTTCCAAAGGAGGACTGCGATGATCGTGACCTTGGAGTCGCATCCGTTCGGATGCTACATCGTGCGAGGAGACAGCGGGGAAAGCTGCTTCCTCCAAAGCGCCGATGACATGCCGCGGCTTGCCGAGGCCTTCGGCTGGTTCCCAAGTCAAACAAGGGACTATGGCGAAATGGTCTCGGACGCGAGGGATTTCCTCGATGAGCACGTCGGCTCTCGTGCTATTGATCCCGGCTACCTGTGAGCCTCGGACACGGCCCTATCGCGCGATAGGGCTTCTTTTTCTTTGAAGCGGGAACAGCGGGCGAGCTGTTGTATCCGCTGCGTTCAGCAGCGGCGGCGTCCGGCTCCAGCCAGAGTACCCGGCGTAGGCCGGGGCGAGTGTGGGACGAAGCGAGGGGCGAAGCACCCGAGCCCCCGGCCGAAGCAGCCCAAAGTTGAGCGTAGCGAGCGGGCATGTCGCCGGACGGGGGCTCGGGGGCGGAACGTCCCACGAGCGTAGTCCCCTGCTAGAGGCGTTTCTGCGCTTAGCAGAGCTGTTGCCAGGTCGGCCTCCGGCCGCCGGCACTCCGCCGGCACCCCCGTCAGCATCGGCGGACTAAAAACGGGGGCGGTGACGGACTCTATAACGTGCAGAACACGGGTTGGGCCATGACGACCAGCGCGAACCTACGGCATCCCCCGTTCAATCGCCCAACATCTTCGCCACGATAAAAATGAGGATGGCTCCGCCTATGCCGCCGCCACCCAATAGGTACACGAGTGAATAACCGATTGCGGCAAAGGGAAACATGGTGAGCGCGAAAAGTTCCACAATGTACTCCTTGAAAATCCGGGGTGAATTCGGTTTATGATCGATTTGACCGTTCGTTGTGGCTTCAGTCGACGAGCGGCGCCATGGGATTCTTGGCGTCGAATTCCGCGGCGGTGGCCCGGCCCGTATTCCGATCATAAATGATGTACTTACTGGGATCGGAAGCGGGATGGAATTCGTATCGTTCCGGCTTCATCAACTCGGCCGACAGGATCATCGCGGCGCCCAGAATAAGCGCGCCGACAAAAATCGCGGCCGCAACCTTGTGGTGACCGTGACCCGGTCTATCGCCTGGTGTATTTGGCATAGGAAAACCGCCTTACATGAAAGGGACATTGGGTGCCGTGGAAGATCGGCGACCACGACCGCGCAGCGGGCTGCTCGCCGTATTGGCCACGCTTGGGATCCGACAATCGTGGGGCAGCTCACTTCGACTGCGTCTTGTTCTGCTGCCCTTTGCCTGACTGGCCCTGTTTGCTGGCCTTTTGTTTCTTGCTCTTTTCCTTATCCTTCTTGCCGCCTTTATCGCCCATTGCGTCATCCTTTCCTATTGGTGGTTGTCGTTCGAACCCTCGACCAGCATTGTCGCCGTTCAGTTGTGCGATGTCCATTCGAGCCAACCGTTTTCTGCGAGCCGCTCAGTCAGGCCGGGCGCCGCGGGACATTTCTTCCAGTGCCTCGCGTGGCGGGTCATCGACGGCTTGCGGTCGGGAAAGGCGTCTCCGATCGAAATCGCTTCGGGCGTTGGCAACTGCCAACGTGAGATACTTCGCACGCTCGTCCTCAGGCAACTGATTCCACTGGCTCAGTAACTGCTTCCGGCGTAGATGTCGCTGGCGCTTTTGCTCGCGGATCGCAGCATCGTCATCGGCTTCCTCGATCTGTTGCGTCTCCAGCTGTTCATGTATCCGCTGTCGCTTCTGACGCCGCGTTGCGCCGTTAATGAAATGGGGCACGGCCGCGCCGAAATACACGTCCTCGCCACGGTACTGCAATTCGACGATGCGGGCCACGCTGGCCGCGAGGTTGGTGAGCGTGGCGGCATCGTGCTCCTGCAGAAGCTTTTTGGCGCGGCTGATTTCGTGTGATCGCGGCACGTAGTCGGTCGTTCCAAAACGATGACGATGGTAAAGGCACACGAGTGTGGCAGCATCGGCGGCAGGCGCACTCGGTGCCGTTTCCGTCTTGCGAACCGGCTCACTTGCTGCCTGTTTGGTCCGCACCTGGTCCGGGTGCAGTTCCAGATTCACGCGCCAAATTCCGGGACGAATCCGTTCGTACCGCACAGTGGTGTCGACCGGTTTCAAATAACCGCAGGATTCCAGCTCAGCCACGAGAGTCTGAAAATTCCGCTTCAAATCTTTGCAGTCCGTCATGCCGAGATGTCCGCACGCGAGTTCCTTCAAATCGCGGGCATAGGGCTTCGGCTTTTTGCCGGCATGCCAGACTTTATTGAGGTGCCGCAGGAGATTCTTCGTACCCGGCCGGCTGCGTGAGAAATAGAGGTCTAGATCGAGGTCGACGACGCTCCCCTCTTCCAGGCTCAGGCGCATGTGCTGCGTCCATTGCACGTAACTCTCCGGCAGAGCACCGTCCGCCCGTCGGCCCTTGCGAAACACAATCTTCGCTTCGGCGAGAATCCCGGTGATCAGGCAGGACTCGACTTTCCTCGTCCTGCGGCTGTACCACACATTCTCATAGGTCGCCGTGAGGCCCTTGAGCCGTTTGAGCGAGACCTGCAAGCGGTGCAGGCTGTTCTGATTGATTGGCCAGTCCATGATTCTCAGAAGTTGCCACGGCATAAACCGCACAATGTCTGAATTGAAGTCCTGCTGCTTGGCCAAGAGCAGAAGGGCAATCAGGATGTCATGATCCCCTGCTGTGGGCAGGCCGATGCGCGAGGGACTTTCCAAAGTCACGTTCTGCCGGGTGCCGTCCGGCCGGTGAATCACGAACTCCGCGAAATCGCGTTGTTCGCCATTATCTCCTTTTCGCTGTTGAAACGTCGCGGTCCCGATCGGCCAGTCGGCCAGCGTGAGATGGTCCTTGCCGAACCGTGGTCGGACTGGGGACTGGGGTGCCTTTGAAGATCGGTCGAGGGTCAAGAACAGCAACGGCAGAAAAATAAAGAACACACACGGCGACAGCCGTCGCCGGTTTGTGTGGTTACGTTTGCAGACAACAAACGTTTACGTTTCCTTATAGAGCAATTCGCGTAAGAGGTCAGTTTTAGAATCGCGTAGCAGATCAGCTTTCTCGGGCCCAGAATTCGCGTAAGGGATCGGTTTGAAAACTGACCTCTTACGCGAAACTGCCGAGCCGGACGTCTGGCACGTGTGGCTGCCAGAGCGGGGCGGGTATCTCGATACAAGGTCACGTTCACCGGGAAAACAGGCGAGACCAGAGGCTTTTGGATTTCGGTGTCGGAACCGTGTCGGTTTTCTGCGGCGGCTTCTTGACGATGGCGGGCTTTTTCATCGCTGGTTTCTGGCGCGACTGATTACGCTTGTGGCGCCGGTCGGTCGGAACCCGACTCCCCTTCTCCGGCATCGTCGGCGGTGGAGTGGGTTTTGATTTCGTCACAACCGCTTCTTCGGCACGTTGCGTTGGTCGGGGTTCATCCGTCCGGCCGTCCATGATTTGCGGTGGTGGTGTCTGCGTCGGCGGTGGCAGCAATCGCCGTTGAAGATCGGCCATCAGCGTATGCAAATCCCGGATCAAGGCGTTGGTCTCTTTTTCTCGCTCCACGCGATCGGCAATCTGCTGGTTCTTGATTTTCATATCATCGCGCAGGTCCTGCTTGTCCTGTTCCAATCCCTTGATGCGTTCCCGCAGAACATGCACCAGGTCGGGCCGCGACGACACGTCACTCCCCTCCTCGGCAGCGGCAGTGAACGCGTCGGCAGGAGTTTGTTCACGACGCTGCGGGCGACCGCGACGACCATAGATTTTTTCCAGCCACGTGACGCGCAGATACCACACCGGATTCTTGCCTTTGATGCGAAGTTCGTCGAGCAGTTCGGGCGTGACGCCCATCCCCTCTCGGGTCTCGCCGTCCTCGGTGTGCAATCGACAGTTGTCGAGCACTTTAGGATTCTGCACTTTCATCGCGTCGGCCAGGTCGCGCGTGAGTTGCCGGTGTGATCGCTGGAAAAATTCGGCGGTTTCTTTCTTGGTGATGAAGCCTGAAATCGGCGTCGGGGACATAAGCCAAAACGAAGAATTCAAATATGATGACTTAAGCCTAACCCTTGTCGTAATTTGCAGTCAACGATTTGTCGTACCCATCTGTCGTAAGCCATGTCGTGCGTAACGCCATGTCGGGGTATGCCACGGATTTTTCCCTTTGAGGAGCGGCAGTCCGTGAGCGCACGTGCCCGTGTGACGTAAGACAATTCAGAGTCGGCTTAAGGCAAGACCTACGCCTGCCGTACGCCATGACGCGCGGGTAGGCCGCGCAGGTCGGGAGCGACGGCGTCGTACCGACAAGCGCTGAGCTGGCACGTCGAAGCCTGGATGAGCAGGCCGAAGTTCGGCTACTTCTTGCACGTCGGCCGCCGCATGGGCGGGGTGGGGGATAGGCACGCATGGCATACGACACTGGATGTCGTGACGTACGTCGGAGGGCGAGAGACTATGCTTGGGTTACGACGGCGATTGGGGCATCCGTCGGGTGGGGAAGGAAAATTGGTTGAAGAAAAGCTCGTTGGCAGCCGCGTCGGACCACCAATCAGTCTATTCGCCGCCAGGCTAGTATTACAAAAACCGCGCAAGTCCAGCAAGGACGCAAATACAAGGTAGTCTTTCAGTTACGCCGAGAGCAGCGAATTCCGCCTCCGCGCGTCATCAATCACACTCCGCGTAGGTTTACACTCACTGGAGTGTGCCGTATTCGTATAGACCGAGTATTGCGAGCATTACGTGATTGACTGGCCAGTCCGCGAGCTTAGCATGAGAGCGTGAGACACCAGCCTGTGAACGCCAGTTGTGCGCCCGCGCCCCGAACAACTCTTCTGAGTGTTTGCGATGCGCATCTTGGTACTCAGGTAGCCTCGCTAGAGGGTCGTAAATGACACGCGCTAAGCTGAATTAGTTGTCCGACCGTTTGGCCAAACTCACTCGGTGGCATACGATGGAAGCTCAGGTTAAGCTCGACGAATTGTACGTGATCTCAGACTTGCATATGGGAGGAGATCCAGGCTTCCAGATTTTTAGCCACGGACCTTTGCTTGCGAGAGTTATCGATGACATTCGAAAGCGGCCAGTCGATCGGCAAGTTGGCCTGTGCATTAACGGCGATATGGTCGACTTTCTAGCCGAGCCCGACGCGGCATGCTTTGATCCGGCCGGTGCCGTTGAAAAACTGAAGCGCATTGAAGGTCGCGAGGCATTTAAACAAGTTTGGACTGCGCTGCGTGACTTTGTTGGTGCGCAAAATCGAACGCTTACTATTACCCTCGGGAACCACGACCTCGAGTTAGCGCTCCCTTGGGTTCGCGAAAGCCTGCTCGATCTACTATCCGGTAGCGACTCCGCTGCTCGAGGTCGAATCAGACTTGCATTCGACGGCATCGGCTTCACGTGTCGAGTTGGACGAGCGAATGTACTCTGCGTTCACGGCAATGACGTGGATCCTTGGAACTATACGAACTACGAACAGCTGCGTCGAATCGGATGTTGTGCTGCGGAAGGTCGGTCGATTAAAGACTGGACGCCCAACGCCGGCAGCAAGATGGTCGTAGGCGTGATGAACCGGCTTAAGAAAAAGTACCCGTTTGTCGATTTGTTGAAGCCAGAAACGGACGGAGCAGTACCCATTGTCATTGCCATGACGCTGAACGATGGTGCGTTTGGCGACATTCTTGATGCGCTTCGGGCTCTACCCGAAGTCTTCGGCCGCTGGACCCGAGGAAAACTGCGAAGTTGGATCCCGTTTCTTTCCGAGGCAGGTGTCGAAGTCCAAGACCACGATATCGATCGTGCGGCGGCTCGTCGATTCGACAATTTGATCCACAGAAGTCTTGCCAACGTGCCCACAGAAGCCGTTGGCCTCGGTGACGATGTTTGGAGTTCCCGCATGGAACGGTGGCTACGCGATGGAGTGGAGCCGCTAGCCCTGTTGGGTGTAGGGGAGCGGGAAAAACTTAGTTTGGCCAGCTATTGGGCCTCGCGATTGCGCGGCATCGACGCGGCCGAGTCCTTACGACGGTCGTTGAAAGACCTCGTAGACGACCGCAGTTTTGATTTGTCCGCGTCCGATGATACTTACCGCGAGATGGACCAGCAGATCGGGTCCGACGTTCATTTTGTCGTCACTGGGCACACGCATTTGGAACGAGCATTGCGGCGAAATTCATCTCAATCGTTTTACTTCAATACAGGAGCCTGGGTACGCCTCATTCAGCTTTCACCGAGCGTGTTGCGTGATGACCTCCAATTCAAGAGAGCTTATGAGGCGATTCATTCTGGGGAGCGATCTCGACTCGAGGAGGCTGGATTAATTACGTCGCGGCCAGCGGTCGCGCGAATAATTAGTCAGGATGGCAAAGTGATTGCGGACTTATGCCGTGCACATGAGGCAGGTGACCTGCTTGCCCCCTTAGAGAAAACGCAGTTCACGTTGGAGTGAAATGACATGAGAAGCGTTGTGCTCGAAATTCTACGGCATGGTCCGCCGCACAATCAGCTCTTGTCCCCATTGACACGGTATCTTGCGCTGTGCGGCAACCACGCGGCCGAGACGGTTACGGTCCCCTATGAACACCACCAGTTTTTGGCAATTCACGAGTCGTTGGCGTATGAGCTTGAGGGCTCCCCGGAAAACCGAACGCCAACGATAGCCCAAGAGCGGCAACGGGAGATGCAACTTCACATTACTGCTGATGAAATGGCAAAATTCCTTGCCACTATGCCCGGCTTGATCTCGGAATTGAAACTGTCCAACTGCCGTCACGGAGACACCCAAACTCCAGAATTCACGCACTTCGAACTCGTGCTCTCCGCATCCGAACTGGCGCTGCTGCCGTTTGAATTGGCCAACTCTCCAAACGGTTTTCCTGGCGCTGGACAACCTTTGTCGCTCCAATCCCAAGCCCCGCTATCGATCACTCGGCGTGTGCGCCGCGTGAATGCAACTTCGGCAAAATGGTTTTCGAGCAGTTGCCCTCAACGCATCCTTTTCGCTTGGCATCTGCCGCTAGCGCATCAGCACCTTGTGCCGGCCCATTTGCTTGCATTGCGCCGGGCTGTCGACCCCTGGGTTGGGCGTGACGCGACCGAAGGCTTGGATCCAGATCGCTCGCCCCGAAAACTCGCCGAGTTGCTCACCGTCCTCCCGAACGCCTCGGAGAATCAGATCGAAGCCGAACTTGCTCGACAGCGCTACTCACATGTTCATCTTCTCGCGCATGGCGACGTCTTTTTTGAAGGTGCAGATAAACGATACGGACTCGTCTTGGCGCATCCGACAGATGGAATGTCTTCGCAGATAGTGAGTGCGTCGCGACTCGCTTCAATGATACGGACTTTGCGGGATACGGCTGATCCGGATTTGGCCCTTCCGACAACGGTCACGCTGGCAAGCTGCAACAGCGGTGGCGTTGGGACCGTGTTTGGGGCTGGCGCGAGCATCGCGCACGCCCTTCACGAGGCTGGCGTCCCGTTGGTGGTTGCATCGCAGTTTCCGTTGTCGTTTCATGCGTCTGTACTGATGGTCGACCGCCTTTATCACGGGCTTCTGTGGGGCGACGATCCGCGCGTGGTCTTGCTTGATTTGCGTCGCCGAATGAAAACTCAACTGCCAACGACCCATGACTGGGCAAGCTTGGTAGCCTACGCCGCATTTCCGTCTGACGTTGACGATCAACTTGATGAAATGCAATTCGAGAGGGCCTTAAATGGTATCTTCGCCACGTTCTCACTTTCCGACAGATATCAGAACGAAGTGTGGAAACATCATTTGCAGTCCGAAAACAGACAGGGCGACATTGGCGACAGCGTAGTTCAGCTTCGACATCAATTCGACGATCGCATCAAAGAGCCCCGGCGACGGCTCGAAAACCTAGATCGTCGGTGGCGCCGGAATGGTCGTCGCAGCCGACACCGAGACGAACAAATAGCTCGCGTTCACGGCCGACTCGCGAGTACTGCCAAACGACTAGCGATAGGTGACATGTTCGACGCGCTGTACAATAGCGCCGAATTAAACTTGAATTCGAATCTTATCGATGCGCGGAAGCATTATCGCATTGCGTTCGACACGGATCGTTCACAAACTTGGGCGCTGGTTCAAGACATCATTCTGTCCTTCGTATTGCTTGACTTGGAAAGTGACAAGCCGTTATCTGAGTTTGATGCGATTCATGCACAGCTCGGTCTAGCTAGGAACCTCTGCGAACGTGATCGTGGACTTTCAGACCATGCAATGCGCTTGTGGGCAATTGCAGGTCTGATTGAACTGGATTTGATCACTTTCGGGGGCGCGTTGATGAGGCTGCCTCAGTGTTCAGGAACGACGCGGCGACAACTCCTGACAGTGGTCCAACGATTGGAAGAAACGTCAAAGCCCAGTGTTCTATCGCCTGAATTGCGGACAGCGATCGACCAATTGGTCCAATCGGTGAAGCTCTTGATCCAACCGCCGCCTACTGAAGTATTGAGCCCTGCGGCATTAGGCACAGGCTTGGAATCGCAAGCCAATGCACTCGTCGAACGGAACAGGACGGCGGCCGCTGAAGCAAAAGAATTAGCTCGGCGCTTGGACATGCCTTCTGAATTAAGGGGGTCGCTGGAGGAACTCGGCAAATTGCTCGATCCAGAAGGCACGCTCAATGATGTCGAGTCGACTCGACAGGACTTGCGCTCACTCGTCGAAGAATTCAGACGGACCATTAGTGCGAGCGAAGATAAGGATCGGAGCTGGGAGGTCTATTCACTGGACCAGCAGTTGGCGCGATATAACTGGTGGTTCTATCCGTACTTCCGACATCCGCTGCGCGAGTTTGGGTCATGGATGGCCAAGGAAGCGACTGTCGTCCGTGAACAGCTCGCACCGGAGGTTGCGCTGGATCACGCATAATCCGACGCGGTCACGTATGTTGAGGCGCGATTCTGGGTCGCATGTAGCAGCGCCCCTGACTGCGCGTAACACGGGCGTGTCCTGAGCGCGCAATCGCCTGCCTGCGTCGATAACGTCTTGAATTGTGCGCACAATTGATTTGGGCAGTGCCTGGCCGCCGAGAATACCGGCCGCCGAATTAAGGGCGCAAATCGACAATCGCTACGAAATGCGACATACCGGCGAGAATCGCCAACAGCTAGAAGGAAGTTATGCCGATGAGTCGCGGTTCCTGCACCTGGTCGCGGCTGTCCCAAACCGGCGATTCGCTCTCACCAGCTAACCGGTCAATTAGCCCGTGAGGGAAAGGCCAATCGTGGCCCGACGCAAAGCAGGTTCGGCGGGTTGCTCAATCGGTGGGATTCGAAACAGCCATGACAAACATCAGGCGCTCGTCGTGTCCCTCGGCGCCGTTCAACGTTTGTTTCTGCCCCCATAAGAACTCGACGCCATAATACAAAGCATGCGATTTTTTCTGAGTCGT
This sequence comes from uncultured Planctomycetia bacterium, assembly GCA_963801675.1. Classification (GTDB taxonomy): domain Bacteria; phylum Planctomycetota; class Planctomycetia; order Pirellulales; family PALSA-1355; genus PALSA-1355. The sequence continues at coordinate 1,946,846 of CAWDFN010000001.1, read as the reverse complement.
CGTGTCTTGGACAGTGCTGTGACGCAGCAGGTTGACGGCAACGTAGTTTCCTTGTCGGTACTGAAAGGGACTTGCATTGGCTCCCAGCGAGCCAGGGCTATACAGATTGGCCTGGCTGAAGCTCGCCGTAGAGCGCCATCGATCGGTCCAATTGTGCGTGTAGCCGGTAAACCAAGCCAAAGCAGGCAACGGCACCAGGACGTTGGTCGGGTTCACCACCGCGTCGTTGCCGCTCGTGGCCAGCATCATGCCTGGAGTTTGTAAATCCATGATGTAATGGCTGATCCCTTCTCCGTAAGTAATCGAGCCAAATACACCGTCACGCGCCGTAAGACACTCCCGGGCGGGAATTCTGTAGACGCCGCTCAAAAACGAGCCCCACCCAAAAGCGTATTCCGCGGAGTTGTTTGCATTCTGTAAGCCCAGGCTACGAAATACAGAACCGTATTGGATATGCCAATTCTCAATGAAGGTGATTTTATCTGGCTGCTTGGGGTCCAATGCTAGTCGCATGCCGTTGGAGTATCGCAGGGTCGCGATGAAATCGGGAATGCTGGCGATAGTGCCGGTGCCCGTAACCGTTCTAATTTCCGGTGTCGGTTGTTCGATGCTCAAGTTTCCACGGAAGCCGGTCCGCTGGCCGTCGGAAAATATGTAGCGGCTCAAGCGACCCTGGCCTTTGCCTTGTCCGGCCTGGAGCGCGGTGATGCGGGCATTCGGCCCAGCGAAGTCAAGCGTCTCAGGAAGAGACGTGTTATCCGCCAAGGCCGTCTCGCCGAGGCCAGCCACCCACTGGTTATACTGTGCATATGCTTGCTGAAGAATACTCCCTCCTCCATCTGCAAAGCTTGGAATAATCAACGAGGCGAATACGTTGACGTTGGGGTCAGATGCCGTTCCATATCCGCCGGCGGTCGACGCCTTGTTCCCGTTCAGGTTAAAGACGCTGCCCGTGCCTTGCACCGTCGCTTGCTCCCGGCGTCCAAAGAACGGTTGGCCCTGTACCGGGATGCTGGCAGGCAGGAGGCTGCCCTGGGCAACAGTACTGTTGAGACGCGTACTGTCGAGGATCGCGGCGGCGCGGCCGGCGTAACCGACGTTTAGTTGCAATGTGCCAGGCTCGGGCTGATCACGCCACTGTCCAAAGGGCAAAGAAAAAAAGGTCGTTGTGGCCCGGTCTGGTCGCCCATTCGCGTGCGGCGTAATTCTGGCTTGATGGTTGATCCCCTGATCCGCGTCTGCCATGGCCGACATTTGTTGCCAGCCTGCTCCAGGGTAAGACTCAGTGGCCGGATAGATGAGAACTTCTTCTGGTTCGACGGCCGGCCCAGGCAGCTCAACCATGGGCGCATTCGTCGTCGTCAGCGTGGTCTGCCGCAGAACGCCGGTGCTCGGCGGGGTATCGGCGTGGTTAGATAGCGAGCCAGCACCAACGGCCGTACTGTAAGTTACTGTTGAGTCGAATTTCGCGGGGACATCCTCCGCCGCAGTCGCGACGCTCGTGAATGACGCCGCCAGAACCGTGACCATGAGGCGGGCAATTCTTCTCCGCCGAGGAGTTGACCGGGAGCTCGAAGATTGCCGCATGTTCCTAGTCCTTACGGGCGAGATGACAAAACTCCCCGCGAAAATATCGGAGATATCATTGGCAAACGGAATATCCCCTTCAACCGGTATTATCGTCACGACCGGCGGGGTCAATTTAACAAAACGACCATCTGATCAGTGTCAAATCCTTGCCAGCGTTTGCTAAGGCACTAATTGGGCCCAATCCGTTGCGACCGGAACCACGCTTCCTAGATTGCCATCGAAGTCATTCTGGCGACCTTTGTCGCACCATCCGGCGTGACCTACGTTTCTAGGGATGTTGCATTCCCACAACGGGGTGTCGATATGGCATCGTGGTGGGGAGCAATCGCACCTTGTCCCCCTGTCCCCAGATTGTCACTGCCGGTTTTGAAGGAGTACGACCGTGAACCGTTATAGAAGTCTCCTGACGGTGCTTCTCATTGCATCCGCCGCCTTGCCAACGCCCCACCTGTTCGCGTCCGTCGAAGATGAGCGTGGAGTCGCGAGCGGAGAAAGCCTAAATGAATTGCCATTTCCCGAAGATGCCAATTCCGAATCGGGTGTGGAGTCAGCCGGCCGCAATGGCCCTGGGCAGGCGTCGCCCGAAGCATTCCACGAGACCAGCATGCATGGCCACCACTGTTCTGACGGTCATTGTCCGCATCCCCACCCCCATCATCGATTCACGATCACGAAACACGCCGTCGTCGCCGACGGTGGCGCCGGAGTGGACCAGGTAGGAGATGTCATCAAGTACACGGTCGCGATCACCAACACCGGAACCGCCTCGCTGACAGTGACTCTCGTCTACGACACATTCGTCCAACTCGCGGGTCCGCCGCAACCGGTTGTCGTGGCTCCAGGTGGCATTTTGACTTACACCGGTCAATACGTCGTTCAGCCGGACGACCTCCGTCATCGCTCGATTTCCAACACCGTCACGGCCGAAACGATAGAGGCCGGCTGTCAAAGTGCGACCGCGGTCATTCCGGTGATTCCGACTGCTCCGTGCGACTACAACTTCACCGTTAAAAAGACTGCGTCGATTGCAGGTGGCGCAACCGAGGTGTGCGAGGTCGGTCAGGTCATCAACTATTCCGTCATTGTGACCAACACCGGCAACCGTCCGTTGACCTTGCTTACCGTGCTCGATCCGCACGTCAAGCTGACCGGCCCAACGCCCCCGCCCGCAATGCTGGCCGTCGGAGCCCACGCGGTCTACACCGGTAGCTACAAGGTCAAGCCCGCCGATTTGCACAAGCAGTTCATCGAAAACACCGTCACGGCGACGACGAATGAGGCCGGCTCGAAGAATGACTCTGCCCTAGTCAAAATCGGCAAAGGCGACTGCCCCGAGTGCAAATGCAAGAATTGCTGCAAGTGGGTTTTGGAGGAGTTTGTCGTTCCCCAGGACGTGAAAGTCAGAAAGTGCTATACCGTTCACATTCCGCAAGAGAAAACCGTCCCCTACTGCTGTAAAGAATGCAAGGACGGTAAGTGCATCGAAGTTTTGGGTACTAAAACGGTGCGGCAGTTCGTCGAAACCAAGAAGATCAAAGAGGTCGTCGAGCAAGAGCCCAAGATTTGCAAAGTCTGGGTCCACAAGTGTGTCACTTGCGGCGTCGAGATCAAGGACTGCCCAGAAGTGCCGTATTCAAGTGCGGACGCAGATGTCCACCACCGAGTTGCACCTATCCTCGATGACGGCGGAGAGCCTGGTCCGATTGACGAAATGGGATCAGAAGCGACCACAGTCGAGCCGGCGGTAGAGGGATCGGAAGCAGAGGCGACGCCAGAGCCGGCCGTTGCAGGATCAAGCCGCCCGGTTATGCAACTGGTCAGCACGAAATCTGCGCGAGATTCCGCGAAGCAAGCCGCGTCTGGTGAAACGTCGCTGCTCGCGGCCGCATTGCAGGGCATTCCGCGGCCGGCCAACTTGCCGCACGCAGACCCGGCCAAATGTTGCACGACGAATGTACCGGACGCGAAGGGAAGCAAGACACCAGCTCAGCCAGACTGGTCTGACCTCAATCCGAACGCGCCGCTCGGCAACTGCACCAAGTGCCGGTGCGAGCAATGCTGCACGATGATCGCCGATGAGGACCTGAAGCCGATTATTGTCAAAGCCAAGGTGTGCGTCCACGTCTATCAAGCCGAAGACATGACGAAGGCCTATTGCGACGTCAAGTGCGAAGATGGCGACTGCATCGAAGTGATTGGCACCAAGACCCGCCGCCACTTGGTACGACGAATCGAAGAACGCGAGATCAAGCTGAAAAAATGGGTCGTCTACACGAAGGCCCCCGAGGAAAGGTGCCTAAAATGCGGCTACGACATCAAGTATTGCCCCGAGCAACACAAGCACGCGGCTGATGACTTCGGTCCCCGGGAAGAGTAGTGCTCATTGACCGTGGGTTCAGCGACGAACCCTGTCTCGTTCCTGCTTCGCGTCAAATGCCTTCAGACGTTGTTCAAAACGCGAGCGTTGCAGTTCCAGCCGCTTGATTGTGGATTGCGACTTGCCCTCGGCTTCAAATTGGCGATACGCGGCCATTATTGCCTCGCGACCTCGCCCGGCCAACTCAACTTCATACATGATCTGCACCGTCTCGTCGAACGCTGAAAATGCTCGTCGAGCAGACACGACCATGCCACTCGAATCGATAATAAAAAGGCCGTGCATTACGTCCGCGGGCCAAACGGGCTTGCGCGAGTTGGGTTCGAACGCTTTGGGGAAGCGGAGTTCGCCGTGATCGGTAAGTACGGGCGTGGAGTCGATCAGCGCGATTGACTCAAAGGCTCGTAACTCCGGATCGGAACAGAGCATGTCAAGCGACGGCAGCAATCCCAACGACTTCGGGTCGGGCATCGCGTTCGGATCGGTCGCACTGACGACGACGACCCGCACGGAACGCGGGTTCTTCAATCCGCAGCGAAACTTGGCTACTGCCCGCACCGCGTTGGAACAATGCGGACAAAACGTCTCTGCGGGGCGTCCAGGAATGAAAAAGAACACCGAAACGATGTTCGGAATACTGGCAGCCACGCGCGCCCCAGGTTCGGGCCAAGTGGACTTAAGGTTCGTAATTGCTTCATGCGGAGTAAACGGCTCGTCCATGACTTTGACCAAGGGGAACTCCGGCCAACTAAACGAGGCCGGGTGAATTTGGATTAGATTCATCATGCCGGCATCTTCATGATCGAGGATATGGCAATGGCTGACCGATTCACCCGTCCAATTATTGAATGGCATCACGACTTGCACGGGGCCGTTCGGCTGGATCAGATATGTATCGGCCCAAAACTCACACGTCGGCAGGCCGAGGGCGCCGTGGCTCGGGTTCGCCGGTACGCGAAACGGATTAACATGAATGTGCAGTGGATGAGGGCCGTCGCCAAGTGTCACATTGAATCGAAGCATCTTCGGCTGCATCAGACGAAACGACTTTTGATCTTCTGGAAAATACTTCCCATTAATCTGAAAAATTCCAGGCGTATAGTTTCCGTCTTCGTCAAGGTCGGCGTCTTTGAACGCAATATCAAACGGCTCGACGTTTCCGGTCGGCGCGGACGTCAGGGACGGCGCACAATGCGTGTAGATCGAGGCGGCGTCTTGGTCCGAGACGAACGCGGCCTGACCCGCAGGATTCTTTCCGGGATCGACGGTAAACGTCGCCAAGGTGGCGAGTTTGTCGTGCTCGACGATGGCATACCGGAGCGGCGCGGCTCCGGCCGCGAACGCGGCCGCGTTCGGTATTGAAACCAGCACGTCTGCCCGATTGCCGGGCGAGAGCCGAAGACGGTGATTGCCGGAAATGTAATACGGCTTTTGCAAAGCAATGCCATCCCAGGCAATTACTTGCAGGATCGCGGGAGGCCCATTGGGGTCCATGGGTTCAACGGTGAAATCTATCACGTCTTCCACTCCGGCGTGGATCAGCCGCAGACGCCGGATTTCACCAATCGCCATGTCTCGGAAGAGCACAGGCTGGAACACGCCGCTCACCCAAGTCTCAATGTCATTACGAACGATGGGCGGCTGTGCCGGTGTGACATGACCTTGCATGCGGCGCGCAATTCGCTGAATATCCGCGCGGCTCGTGCATTTCTCCGCGTAGTCTAGCTTCAAATCTTTGAGCGCAAAGAAGTCCGGCCGAATGAAGCGTGCGGTGGCATTTTCGTCACGCTTGTAAAGCGTGAGTTGTTGAAACATCAAGATCGACTCGTTAGCGGCGCTCCAGCCGCTCACCTCGCCCAGGTGATCAAGCCCCACGTGTGGATCACGCACAATGAGTGGTCCCGCCATACCGCCGTCAACCAAAGTTGCCACTGAGCCATGCTTGTGCGGATGATAAAAGTACGTACCTGCCGGCTGGTCGGCGGGGATTTGGTAAACGAAGAATTTCAACTGTCCTGGATGAATTTCGCGAAAGACGTTGTCCGCGGGCCAATTCGGCGAGACATTCAGGCCGTGAGTGTGGAGGTTGATCACATCAAAACCGTTGGGGCCGTTCAATGGGCTTTTCGGGTCGGGTCCTGACCGCACCGGATCGACGATTGCGAAGTCCGGAACCGTGTGCGCCTCAAGTTCCTCGCGATTCAGCAGGTTGAGCACCGGAATCAGCAGCACGCGATTGGGAGATGTTTCGACAGCAGGTCCCCAGTTCTCAGGACCATTTATCCTGCGATACGACCAAACCCAAGTAACGTCGTCGTACTTTTGACCCGACGTGTCCGTTCCCGTCCGCCTTGCATTGACAAGACTCGCAATCAGCAGATTCGTGAGATCGCTCTTCAACTGTCCTACTGCCTCCGCCTGACGGAATCGCAAACGATCAACGACTTTATCCGTCGAAGCGTCTGCGAGCTTCGTCGCCTGTTCCACGACGGCCTGCAACTCGTTCATTCGACGCACAATCGCGTTCAGCTCCGTATCGGCCGGTTGTCTATCGGCCTGCAACTCGTGCAGGTCAAACCGTAGCGGCGAGTACGCCGGAAGACTCGGCTGATCTAGCTGCACTTCAAGTCCCTGCTTCGTAACCGTCTTTTGTGAAAAGCTACGGGGACGGCTTCGCAGCGCCGCAGAAGCTGTTGGCGCGCGTTGGCCCCACGAGGTCTCGGTTGCAACCATCAGCACCGTGACCGCAATTAACACTCGCATCATGGCGTGTTCCTTACTGTGCGCAATCAGGTTTCTTGAAGCCGCGCATGTGACTACCCGCCGCGCATCAGGGTACCGTCGGCGGCTGCAGGGGCAGGATCACCACCGCGTCGTATAATCGGACTCGAATTATAAATTCTCGCCGGACGATGACGCAATCATCTTAGCGCTCGGGTTGTGTCGTCATTTGGGTATTGAGTGGTCCGCCCACTGGTGAAGCGACAAAGACCGATCCCAACGATGTGCTCTATCCGCATCCATTTGTTTGGCTCGGGCGCGAACGGCAACCCGCCGATTCTGGACTGAGCTTATTTTGATCGCTTTTGTTGACTTGTGTGCTTGTCCGACCAGCGCACAGCGTCGGCCCAAACGTCGACGTAACGTCCCTCCCCGAGGGATTTTTTTCAGTCCTCAAATTCGTGCTGCAAAATGTTTTTGATACGTCCTACGTATCCCATTCATCATCATTATATTACCTAGCTTATTGACATTGCCCAAATGTTTGCTAGCATGCCCGCCTGAACGGGGGTGATCCCACCAGGCTCCAAGCAAATGAGGTGGTCCTATGAAATTGTCTTTGTGCGGCTCCCTATTGCTTTCTTTGATCGCGCCGTGCGCCTACTCACGCGAATGGACGGATCGTACAGGCCAATCTCACATCGAAGCCGAATTTGTGGAAATGCGTGGCACGACGGTCAGATTGCGGGATTCCACGGGCAAGGTCCGCGTTTGCCAGTGGGAACGATTGAGCGCCAATGACCAACACTTTGTCACTCACACGATTGCGGCGCGGCACGGCGCAAGCAGCTCACCCGTTGAGAGAGTGTCGCAGAAACCAGATACACCGAAAGTCGTCGCAATTGCAAAGACCAGCACTCGTGTAGCGGGAGCGGCGCGAAATGAAGCTGTGCCCGGGAGGCTTGAAGCATCGGTCTCCAACAGAACTGCGTCCATTCAGACCAGCGGCAAACGGATATTTAGCGGACACCACTCAACCTTTCAGTTGTACGGCAAGACCGGCACTGGCGCATACTGGTTCGTCGGTGCCGACGGTGTATGCCGCCACTACCTAGCGAGCCTGACGTATCATGACACCACGGCCGGCGGATACCTGGTATATTCCTCTGTCGGCACCGAAGGGGGCATTTTCACTTGGTATTTTTACGACAAGGAGTCGAATGTGTGCGGATGCGGCGGGTCCAATTCCGTGTGGTACGTAACCTCGACCGGAGGTCCACAATTCTATGAGAACGCCTATCGCGAGATTCCTCAATAACCGAAAGTGCCGATGGCGTCGAACCATGCCAACCGTACACATTGAAATAAGGACACGCAAATATGGGCAAGCAATCGACCAGAATCGCGAGATCGATGGGGACGTGGCATCCGTTGATTCATCAGCCGTCTTTTCACGCCAGTACCATGCTCTTGCTGACCGATGGCACCGTCATGTGCCAGGAGGAGAACTCCATTGCCTGGTGGAAGCTCGCGCCAGATTCATCCGGAGACTACGTCAACGGTACGTGGATGGCGCTTCATTCGATGAGCCAACCGCGGCTTTATTTCGCGTCGGCCGTCTTGGCCGACGGCCGAATTTTTGTGGCCGGCGGAGAATACAGCGGCGCTGCCGGTCAAGTGGATCTGAATACGGCCGAAGTCTATGACCCAACCACGGACAGGTGGGCGTCGATTCCCACTCCAGGATGGGTACATATCGGCGACGCGCCATGCTGTGTGTTGCCGGACGGGAACCTCCTGCTCGGTTCCATGGATACGAACCAAGTGTCAATTTATAATCCCGCCACGAACAGTTGGACATCGGCACCTGACAAGAGTGACACTAGCAGCGAAGAAACGTGGACGCTGTTGCGCGATGGCTCCGTCTTTGTGGCCGAGTGCCAAAACCATCCTAGGTGCGAAAAATTCCTGACGCCTGAATTACGATGGGTCCCAGCGGCGCCGCTGCTCGCCAGTCAAGACCTCGTCGAGGCGTCATCATTGGAAATCGGCCCAGCAATTCTATTGCCGAACGGAACTTTGTTCGCAGTCGGCGCCACTGGGAAGACTGGGATCTACGTCTCCGGATTTGCGAATAATCAACCGGGCGAATGGCGATCTGGTCCTCAGTTTCCAAGAAATGCAGCAGGACTGCAACTTGGCGCGAAAGACGCACCAGCCAGCCTGTTGCCTGACGGTAACGTGCTTTGCGCCGTCGGCCCAGTTACCGGTAATGCGAGCGACTTTCTACCGCCGACGTCGTTCTACGTGTTTGACGGAACTACGCTCAACCCCATCGCTTCTCCCCCGAACAATGGCGGCCCGCCATTCGAGGGCCGCATGCTGCTGCTACCAACTGGGCAAGTCCTCTTCAGCAATGGATCATCCGATATCGAGGTTTACACGCCCGACGGCACTCCAGACCCAGAGTGGGCACCGATCATTACAAATTATCCAGGGAGCGTGCAGCGGGGCCGCACGTACCAAATCGCCGGTGTCCGGCTCAATGGATGGTCACAAGCGGTCAGCTACGGGGATGATGCCACGATGGCCACAAACTACCCGCTGGTGCGCCTCACGGACCCCGCGACCGGAAATGTGGTATATTGCCGCACATCCGGTCATTCCAGTATGGGGGTGGCTACCCGCGCTGATCAAATAGTCACGACAAATTTTTGGGTTCCACCGGCCGCACACACGGGAGCGATGCAACTACGTGTGGTGGCCAATGGAATTGCCTCTCTACCGGTCTCCGTAAACGTAGCATGACAACGCGGGAACGGGTATCCGGAGATGATGGGTGTGGTCGGCCTGCAACATTTTGATGCGAGCGTTTGGCGCATCGACTGAGGAGCAATGAAGTGGGGCTTTATCTTATCATCGATGTTAGAACGGATCGATAAGGTTGGGTCATGTCGAGGTTTTGGCACCGTTGCGATTGGACGAGGGCGTGCAAATGCAAATTGATCGGGCGTCGCTAAGTGGTCGGGACAGCCTCGCCTACGGCGACGTAATCACATTAATACGCGATCCAGCGACTTGTCTGCACAAGTTCCGAGTTGCCTGTAGCTGGGTAACTTTCATGAGCCACCGGTGCATCAAGCTTAGCTCCAACAGTGGAAACGCTCCATCGTTCAGTGTGGCTTAATCAGCGAACATCAATGTTGGGCAACGATCACTGGCGATTGTGGCAGAACTCGTTGTAGATTCAAGTCCCGCAGCCCTCCCTCGCATTGCTGCCTCAGTCGAGGTAGCAGAAGCAAGATGCCGCACTGAGCTGTATGTATCGGGGGCCGTCAGGTTTGCTATCCTCGCACCGTCCATCGATGACTCAGGACGGTTCGACATTGGTCAGTAACTAAGCCTTTATAAAACGGCCGAATGTCATCGGGTTGACTGCGCATATCTCTGCGGAAACTGCGGTCGGCAAAACACACCGCTGCCCGAACGCCGACCAGCGTCTCACAGCGGTCGATGCAACCGATCGCAGAAAGGAAGACGCGGAAGTCGCATCGGTCAAGAGTGCTGAGACCGGCTAGTCCGCGCGGCAGACCTTGCGAACGGCTGGAGTTGCGCCGAAAATGGTTCGGCCTGCTTAATCCGTTAGGCAGATTGGTTTCAGTCCATTTATCGTTATCCCGCTAATTGAAAGAGTTATTGCAAATAGGAGGAATTCGAAATGGCTAGATGCACAGCACCAGTACGGGGCCATCGCACAGCGAGCGCGGCAGCGGCCTGCCCCGCATGTGGTGGCCGCTCTCGCGGCTACGCGGCTACATCCTCATATTCGCCCTCGCCCTACCCCTCATCCTACTCCTCGTCGGCGAGCAGCGGGGGCGGTCGGAGCAGTGTCGGCGGGTCCGGCAGCAGCGTAAGGCCGCGGTGGTCGCGAGCAGGTTCGTCCGTGGTGTACACGCCTGCCGAGGTGCGGACGCTCACGCCGGTCCGCGAAAGCGTCGAGAAGCGAGCGTCCCTGCCTGAACTTCGGGACGTCTTTCTCTGCCACGCGTGGGACGACCGGAAAGGGGCCGCCAAGGAGCTGCACGATCTGCTCGAGTCGCGCGGTGTCTCGGTCTGGTTCAGCGAGAAGGACGTCGCCCTCGGCACGCCGTTGCTTCGCGAAATCGACAAGGGATTGGCGAAGTCGCGAGTCGGGATCGTGCTGGTGACCCCTGCGCTGCTGCGCCGCCTCCCAGGAGAGGGCATCGCCGACAAAGAGCTTTCGGCACTCCTAGCGCGTGACCAGCTCGTTCCCATCGTGCACGACACGACGTATGAAGCTCTCCGCGAAGTCAGCCCTCTGCTCGGCTCGCGAAGCGGCCTGAGCACTGCAGAAGATCCGATGGCAAATGTCGCGGCCAAGCTCGCCGAGCTGGTTGCCCTTTGACTCTGTCCCGCAACCATACCGCAAATCGCGGGATAACAATGCGATGCACTGGAGCGGCGAAGTCGACAGCGAACCATTTTTCAACGAAGCCACTTACTGTTTCCCCCAAGTGCAAATGAGGGCGTGTCCTGGGCGCGCATTTGGCTAGCGCCAAGCTGCTCGGTTTGGAAATGCAGACGCGCTTCGTTTTATTCTGGTCAGCGGAGTTGCAATCCTGCGAGCGACGAAATTGCCGTCCGAATGCCCGCTGGGAGGCTGGCCCAAGATTCCACGACGCGTTGCAAATCGGCGTCATCGAACGCCACTTTGAGCCATTCAGGGCGCCGGCCGTGCAGCGCCATTGCAGCGCGGCAGTCATTGCAACACGCGTAACCGCATGGCAGTTGCGTGGTTGCGGCAAGATCCGAAGTGGGTTCGATCCCCACAGCCTCCGCCTTGTCGGCGTTGCACCGCTTTGGTCACCGCAAAAGCCTAGGTTTCCCATGGCTGGTTTTTGGGCATTTCGGCTCTGCCTGAAGAAATTCAACACTTTTGGGCAGATTCTCGATCCAGGCATTCGAGGATTGAACCGATTAGCACATCAGGGAGGGGATCGCAATGGTAGTGCGGCAAACAGGTCGGCCAATTCGCGCTCGTAGTTTCTCCAGCGTGCTACCGATCGCGTGTACACAGGGTGGCGCACCTGAGCTGCACTAGCCGTGAGCACTGGGCGCTCATTGCGGTGGAACGCCAGACAGGCGGGTTCCCACTCCAAACCACATGCCGCAATCAGCCGCCTAGCCACTGCTTCTAGATCGGTCACCGTTTCTTCGTAATCCACGTCATGTATCTGCACTGGTAACGTGGCACGCCAATGCTCCATCATGCGGCAGTACAATTCAAATCGTTTGGCAATATGCTTCCGATTATTGGCCCAGCGAATTCGAAGGAAGTCCGTCATCCAGCATGACACGGCGACGTCCCTCAAATCGCGTCGACAATGAATGAACACAGCGCGGGGAAACGTCACTGCAAGCTGCCCCAGATGCAAATAATTATCGGGCATTTTGTCAACGATCCGCTCTGCGCGACCTCCGTCGACCGCGGCTAGGAGTTCCAGGTGGTGTTTGGCGATGCCCCGTACTATCGGTGGAGTAAGTTCAGAGATGCAGTCGATAGGTGAAAGAGGCCGGTCAAGTATGCTGGGCAGAGCATCGAACAATTGTCCAGCGAACCGCAACTCGCCACCACCATGAATGAGCGAATGGCTCGTCAGTATCTGTTCGATGAGAGATGTGCCGGAGCGTGGCAGCCCGAACACGAAGACCGGCCGCAAAGACTCGGAGCCCGCGCCCGCCAGTCGAGCGAACAAGTCACGCTCGAAGGCGGCAATCATCCCATCGACAACCTGCTGATCGTTCGCTGAAGAATACGGGCGGCGCCGCTGGTTCAATGCCAAGCTGATTGCGTTGGCCTCCTGGAGGCACTCGGCCGCTCGAGAATACTGGCCACGTGCGTCCAGCACGTGCGCCAGAGCGAACAGCAAACGCGCGCGAGAATATCGATTCAGTTGGCCATGGTTCAGACGATGCTCCAAAATGTCTTGGTCTTTCTTGGGTAGCTCGCTTCCCAACATTGTTGCCAGGCGCGCGAGTGGAACCACAAAGGTCGGTTGATGCCGCAGGGCGACTCGGTAGCTCGTTTCGGCCTCGACCATATTGCCTAGATTTTCCTGAAGCGCGCCGACGTTGTTGTGCGCCTCGGCCAAGTCAGGCCTATTCTGGAGGGCACGTTGGTAGCAGGCCGCAGCCTCATCTAGCTCGCCTTGCTCCTTCCAAATGTTACCCAGGTTACACTCGGCCTCGGGAAAATCTGGCTTGATTTGAAGCTGCGCTGGTAACAGCTCACCGCTTCGTCCGAGTGACCTTGCTTCTCCAATTCAACGCCCAAATTATTAAGGGTTTCAGCAAGGTTAGGGTTCAATTCCAAGGCCCGGCGCCAGCATTCCACGGCTTCATCCAGGCGGTCTTGCTTTAGGAATACAGATCCCAAATTGTTAAGGGCTTTGGAGGAATCGGGGTCGAGTTCAAGTGCGCGCCGATAGCACCCGACTGCGTCGTCTAGGCGCTCCTGTTTTTCCAAAGCAATGCCATAGTTGATGTGAGCGCTGACAAGTTTCGGGTTGATTCGCAGCGCCCGTTGGTGGCAAGCAAGCGCCTCGTACAGCTTATCTTGCTCCCTGAAAACGTTCCCCAGGTTGCTGTGGGCCTCGGCAAAGTCTGCCTTGACTCCAATTGCGCGGGTGTAACACGCGATCGCTTCGTCAAGAAGCCGTCGCTTTTCCCATATGACGCCCAAGTTATTGTGGGGTTCGGCATAATCGGGCTTCAAATCGACGGCCCGATGGTAGCAGGCCAGCGCTTCGTCTAGGCATTCTTGACGTTCCAAAACGGTGCCCAGATTATTGTGTGCGATTGCATTGTCGGGCTCATCTTCCAGTACGCGGCGCCAGCAGGCTGCGGACTCATCGAGACTGCCTTGCTGCATAAGGGCGAAGGCGAGATTGTGGTAGGCCACCCTAAAGTCAGGCTCGAGCGCCAGAGCACTGCGGCACGAGGCGATTGCCTCATCCCAGATTCCTTGATCGATGAAGACAACGCTGAGGTTATAGTGGACACTAGCAGATTCGCCCTTCACTGCTAACGCCGTTTGGAAGCACAGGATAGCCTCGTCGGGCTTTCCCTGATTTTTTAGGGCGACGCCCAGATTGTTGTGTGCTTCGGCATCGCTCGGTTTGAGCTCGAGCACCGCTCTGAAGCAAGCGACGGCTTCATCCAGCTTGCCCTGATCTTGAAGGGCGACTCCCAAGTTCCTGCGGGCCTCGACGTAGGCCGGTTGGAGTTCCAGGGCTCGCGAATAGCAGGCCGCGGCTTCATCTAACCTGCCGTCCTCCTTTAAAGCGTTACCCAAATTGTTGTGGGCTTCCGCGTAATTTGGATTGATATGCAGGGCTTGTCGGTAGCAGGTCATCGCCTCCTCAGGCTTGTTCTGGTCCTTGAACGCGGTCCCCAAATTGGTGTGGGCCTCGGCAAAGTCGGGTTTGATCTGCAGCGCGCGTTGATAGCAGTTGACCGCTTCATCTGTCAGTCCTTGCTTTTGCAACACAAGCCCAAGATTGTTGTGGGCCGCCGCGAAGTCGGGCTTGATCTGCAGCACACGTCGATAACAGGCCACCGCTTCATCCAGTTTTGCCTGGTTCATGAGCACGATGCCCAAGTTACTGTGCGCGTCGGCATAGTCGGGGCAGATTTGTAACGCTTCTTGCATACACCGAGCCGCCTCCTCCAGCTTTCCCTGCTGTGCCAGAATGGCACCAAGCCGGTTGTACGACTCGGCGTAGCCAGGCCTCATGCGCACTGCATGCGTCAGATGAGCCACTGCCTCATCCGCTTTTGCCAATGCGTGACACAGACCACCCAGGTGAAAGGCATACTCGGCGTTAGTGGGGTCAGCTAGTAAAAGCTGGCGATAGACTTGTTCGGCCGCTTGCAGTTGGCCAGCGAGCCGATATGACGTTGCACGGGCCAGCGTATCCTGGACGTCGGACATGAGAGCCTCCTGTAGGTACACACTGTTGCTACTTACAGTAGTGCCAACGTCGGCAGATTTCCAGAGGCGGGTCGCTACGCACACGCACCTTGTCCGGCTTAGCCGCGCTCCATGAGGGGCCTTTTCAACCGCGAACCGCCACGCCGGCGGCTCGGCCAGGCAAATGCGCCGAGTTGTATTCTGGCTACTAGCACTGCAGTATGGGGACGTACCGAGTGTTCCACACTGCTAACACGCTATGAGGAGCGTTGTTTGCCGATTGACGACAAACACGCACCTGCGTAACAACTTGCAAGGGCAGCCCCGAGACTGACGGAAATCACTCGTCAGACCGTTGAGCGACGATAATAAAGCCACGAACCGAACGTCGTTGCGACGACCGCTACCATCACGCCGATTGATACGATGCACGATGGAGTCAGCGACAACTTCCTCCCGAGATTTCCTAGAGCAAGCCACAGTGGAAGCTGTAGTAGTGCCGCGATCACAACAGCCGCCCCTGAACTCAACGCGCAGGCAGCACAGCACCATGCAAACGAAAACGCAGTCATGCTGACGACCAGTACGGCGACACCAATTTCGCCAGAGTCAAATCGCCCGAAATACTTCAGGTGGTGCTGCCATAATGCGGAAATCGCCCACATTAGGAGCAGGTTGGGGACCCACACGGTGCACAGGCAACTGAGCGAGAACAGAATCTTTGAGTAAATAACCTGTGACATCGCCACGGGCAGCGAACTCACGAATCGAATCGTGCCCGTCGTGTATTCGGAGCCCATGACGCTAGCGCCCAGCATTGTCGCAAATCCGACTCCGACGAATAGACTGATGCAACATGCGCGGGAAATCTCAAAGAGTGTGAGGTCAGCGTCCCACGGACTGGCCGCCAAGTAGACAAGAGAGAGGACGTGTGGCGCGGCACAAGCGGCTATCATAACCAAGAAAGCCGCTCTGAACACCGTGGCGTCTTTCCTCACGAGTGCGGCGAGCTGGCGGCTGTAGAGTTGCCAAGATAGGCGCGCACGATCTCCTCCAAATTCATCACCTGCACTTCGACGTTCTTCAAGTTGCACTTCTCCGTCAAGTTGCTTAGGAACATCGGGCTGTAGTCCGCCACCACAAATGTCCACTCTCCATCTCCCCGATATTGAGCAAGCATGCTGCCTAGAGTCCAATCCGCAATTCCAGCGGGCGGGTCGTGAATGCGTACCCGCTTGACCTTAGTGCAGAGTTCCTTTATTTGGCTGCTGCAAACAAGATGTCTATTGTGGATGATACCAATCCAGTCTGCAACCTCTTGAATATCGCCAATTATGTGACTGGAGATGACGACGGCCATTCCCAGTTTCGAGGCTTGGGCCTTAAGCAATTGCAGCACTTCAAAACGCATCGCGGGGTCGAGAGCCCCCGCAGCCTCATCGATTAACAGCACGCTGGGTGCAAATGTCAAGCTGAGGGCAATCGCTATCCTTACTCGTGTACCGTGCGAGAATTCCCCCATTTTGCGATTCACGTCGATGTCAAATCGCCCCAGAAGCTCCATGCACCAATCGTCGTTCCAACGCGCATACAACGCTCGGAGAAAAGAAATCGTCGCCCGCAGCGTCATGCACTCGTAATAGATCGGCTCCGTCGGGATATAGGCGACGTATTGGCGAAGCGTTGCCACATCCCGCACGTCGATACCCGCCACCGATGCTGTTCCCGAACTGGCTTTCGACAGGCCAGCCAGAATACGGAGCAACGTCGTCTTGCCGGCGCCGTTACGGCCTACGAGGGCGTACACCGCACCTGGCTGAATAGAAAGGGTGACGTTCTCAAACGCCGTGACCGATGGACCAAATCTCTTCGTAAGTCCATCAACGACGACCGCTGGGGCGCTGCACAGCGCACCGCCGTTCCTATTGCAAACCAAGCTTATCGGCATGTTTCACGACCGTCTCACGGAACTTTTCCCCCGACGTTCTCACGCTGATTGAGCACGCAGCTGATGGCGGCGATAGAGCATAAAGGCCGTGACCAGAAATACCAAGGCGCTCACGGCAATGCCCGCCTTTCGCGCGGCCGATATCGTCGTGTCTAACTGGCTGGGTGGGGCGGTGCCAGTCAACCGCGCCTTGGCGTCGATGTCAAAGCTCGCCAATGTGAATTCGGACTCAGGAACATCCGCGTATTTATAGCTGTCGAAGACAAACGACAATTCCTGTTCGCGCGGCTTTTTGGTTGTCGCCAAGTTGGACACCGATTGCAGGACTGGCCGACCCGAGTCGCTCGGTCCGTAAGAAACGCTAATGTGTACATTACTTTTATCGATGTCCAAATCCACTTCTTGCACGGCCCACAACATCGACGGGTCAACGATAACCCGACCTCCCTCAACTTTGATTTTGCGTTCAGGAGAAGACCTCTGCTCAAACGAAAAGGAAACCAGTTCCTTTCCAGACCGATCCAGTAACTCGACATCCTTGACTTTAAAATCTGGATTGTCGAACAGTGCAACCAAGGGTTCACCATCCAAGGCGTACGGCGCCATGACGAACCGTTGAACCGTGTTGGTGAGCATCTTGTCGATCTGACTTCGCTTCGGACCAATGTAAGTGGCCCGCCACGCCTGTTGCCCATCTTTTGCCACCGCAAAATTATACTTCGCGCCAATCACGAACCCGTTGTCAGTCTCGTTACCTGACCTATCGCGATGGCGCACACCCTTCTTCAATCGGCCGTGACTCATATACCGCCACGACTCGCTGAAATTGGGAGCGTCCGAACCAAGGTTGCGACTCTCAAAGCGCATTGTACCAGAAAGGTCGATCCGATCGGACAACTGCGCAAGTTGCTTCCACCCTTTGGGGCCCTCATTGAGCAGGCGGCTGCGCAATCGGTCTTGATCCTGGTCATCTCCGAAGCAGCTGCCCGAAGCCAGAAGCAGAACGAACAGGCTCGTCAACCCCCACATTCGCACCAAGCCAGTCCTCCTAGAAAGCATGTGCCGAGCGTGCCATGTGGACGAAAAGCACACTATTTTCACCTCGTAGCGACAACACGCGAAGCCACATTGCCGTGAGCAATGCCTGCGTCGCCACGAGAAGGCACGACTAATCTGGACCAAAACTCAATAGCAGTAGCACGTGCCGGGTGAATAGGCGGTACTGACAAGGCAACCACAACCGAGGTTCGTGCACGAGCTAAATGGGTCGAGTGCACGATTGGCGCAGCCTCCCGCACATATCGCACCCGAGTTCGTACAAGTGCTACTGCAGGCTACCCCACAGGCTGCGATTGCGCACGCTTCTGCCGTAGTTGGAGAGGGCGTAAATTGTGCAAAAGCAGGCTGGGGGGCGCTAGTCAGAAGCGAAAACAAGAGTGCGAAGCCACCCGTCCCACACAGGTACGCCGCGCCGCGCAATGGAAATCGGACACGCATTTTATTGCCTCCTTTTCAAACGAGTATCTGGCACAGCAAAAACGGAAACTCCACCCGACACTTCACGCTCTTTGCAGAGCCCACGCCCGACAACCACCGCAACCAACGGGCGTTGCTGCAGATCGTCCGTATAAAAAAACACCCGATACCGAAAGTCAGTCGTAGTTCGCACGGGACTGTGCTTAACAAAGACCGGTACATTCAGTCTGCCTCCTGGTGGCAATTCGCCGGGAATTCCTTCAAACGATATGCATCCGCACGACGCTGCGGCGCCAATCACTCGGTGTCGTTGCGATGATTTGTTCACGAATGTAACGATGGGCCGGCTGTTCGACGGCGTAATCACATCTCCCAGATCAACCTTGGCGCTAAGGAGTGCAATCTCTGGCAGCCCTGCGCTCTCATCGGCGGCGTTGCCAATCCCCGCCAGCCGCACGAGAAGCAACAAGAAAACGCCTCCCAAAGCGCACCCCGCGCCCAGCGAACGAGCGGTGAGCTGACTATGCTAGAGCGCGGCCACATGGCTGGCATCACAAATTAGCCTTCCGACGGTAACGTTTCCGATGACGAGATAGTTGCCGCAATCGATAGCAGCAGGTTGGGTTGCCAACGATCGTTCGTCTGCAATAGCACCGTCGTCCTGAACGGGCCAACCTTCCCTGCCGAATACACCTTCACAACTATCGTACATTCCTCGCCGGAATCGATCCTTTCCACCACCTTGCCAACGGTCGCGCACCGACACCCTTTTCTAATCCCAAGAATCTCTACGGGTGCGGTGCCTGTGTTCCGCAGCAGAAACTCGTGGATCAGTACGGTACCTTCCGGCACCACCCCTGCATCGAATACCGGATTCTGGCACGCGATCCGAGGCCCCAAAACACCAGCGCCGAGCAGATGCCACGCCAAGCGGCCGGCCGACGCCAGCATGAACATGATTGAACAACCAACGACAAAGGTTCGCCATCTCGATCGCATCACGTCTGTCACCCGTCGATCAGACGCCCCGTGCCTGACGACCACAAAGTGGTCGCGCTCAACACATACAATCTAAGATCTTCGCACGGTACCATTCCAGAACACATCGTCACGACTGGCGGTTCTTTCTGGGAGTGCACTACTGCTCAGTTACAATTGCTACAGGAATCCGTCTCTGGATTTATACACGACCCATTGCAGCAAACATTACCCTCGCTGCACGGAGACTCGTCGCTGCAACCGCTTCCCTGGGCGAAAGCGGACGAAGTCAACGGCGGGCCAAGCCCGAGGGAAATAACGCCCACAGCAAGTGAGAACACGGACACTAGCCACCAACTGTGCGTTGCTATTACTCCACGGTTCATAACTAACCCTCCATTTTTTCTGGAAGAGCCGAATACTGCTCGCGAATATAGCGAGGCTACATATGCATGTCAAATAAATTTTTTTGTCAGGTGCGGCCACCTGTCCTGGCTGTTAGGCGGTGGCGGCCCAGTAGGTTTTGCCCTTGGTCGGCCTACCTCCCTGAGGAAAACCGGATCTCAACAGCTTCCCAGTTTTCCCATCCTCTGCAGAGGGAGCAAGAGGTTTTCAACGGGCCCTTATTGTGTGCCCAAAGCGACAACTAGCCGAACCTAAGCAGGAGTGGATTGCGGATGTGTTGCGAGCCCCCTGTCGCGCTGGGCGGCTCGTGACGTTATACCTACTGGTCCTGCAATGCTGAGGGTCCAGCCCGTCAATCTGACATAACGCGATTTCGGAATTCCGCGTCCAGGGGGGGGAGATTCAAACGGTGCCGGACGACGTTTGCCTGTTCGTGCGATATGAAGAAGATGCGAATCGAGTACCCAACCGTTGTGACAGCCGGAAACATTCGGAAATAGGCGAGATCTCGATCATTGAGTCGCGTTAACGCGAGACCGCCCTTTCCGTCCGGCATTGCCCGATCGCACCCATGTAAGTAATTAACGTCGATCGCGTACCAGCCCGGTTGGGGACCCAACGAATGTTGGTGGCCGCCGCTGATGGAATCCTGGGCGCTGGGGCCTAGGGGTGGAACAGTAAACTCAATTCCCGTCAACCGCGGATCGACGATACTAAACAGAGCCGCACGGAGTGGACGCGCTTCGGGGTGCTCGTTGTACCACTCCTTCAGATACCAGAGATCTTGCCCCCAGGCGACATTGCTGTCGAGTAAATGCTCGTGACCGTGTTCCGGGCCGCCGACGATTTCATTGAAGTACGAAAGGCAGTGCGGATAACACCATAAGCTACTGCCAATCGCCCAGACTAGAAGCGCTGCCGAACAGAATGACAGGCCGCGTAACGTTCCCTGAAATACCATGGCCGATTTGCTGGCCCATACGAAGAAGAATGGAAGGAGCGGCAACGCGTATCGCGAGTGGATGCTGAAGCCGGTTTGTGAGCTTACAAATGCGAGAATCACGACCAATGGAATTAGGACGATCATGTCGTCGCGCGGCGACGTTTTATATGGGTAAGAACCAATGCTGACCGCTGCCGCGGCCCCGGCCAGAACGATAGTGCCCAAGGGAAGCTTGATGGTAAGCGCGTAGAGATAAAAGTACCACCAGCCATGGTGGCTCCATGCGCCATGCAGAAAGGAGCGCATCCCCGCTTCGAAATCGACTTTTTGTTGATCAACCCCCTGAAGGTAGTTCCTAGGAAGCGGTACCATCAGGGAGGCCAGGGGAGTGCTCACGAAGCGATTGCCGGGCGAATGTTGACGGTTTTCGCTGGCGTGCCCCGTGAGTGCATCGCTCTGAAAACGATAATCTCCCAGAGGCAGGAATGAACCCTCGAACCCGTAGCCCAAGTTGAGCACATATAACGCAATTAGCATGCATGTTAGGAGCATACCTGCCTCGCGAAGCCATTCGCGAACATGCCGCCGATGACTGTCTGTCAGGCGATACGCAAGCCAGAGGAGCGGCCACAAGACAAAGAAAATGACCAGCGTGGCTTTGGTCAGTTCGGCGATGCCGAGAGTAATTGCAGCAGTGGCGCTGCGGACCCAAGTCGGATTGCTTAGCCATCGCCAAAAGGTATAGCTGGCCAACGCACCGAGGGCGGCGGCCGGCACGTCGGGCATCATTAGCGGTGCATTGCCCAAAATACTTGGAGAAAAACTCCACAGCGCGATCGCCATCAGGCCGGAAGGGATGCCGTAGATGTCGCGGGCCCAGCGATAACAGACCCATGCACCGACAATGCTGAATGGAATGCATGCGCAGCGACCAAGTGTGTAGAGCCATAAAGCCCGCGGTCCGTTTGCCGTCATGAAGTCCATGCCGACGGATGTTTCATTGCGGCTCAACGGATCCGTGCTGTAGCTCTTCCAGTCGCATTCTGGATTTGCAAGCAGGACGGGAAGCGCACCCACCATCCTCGCGAGCGGCGGATTCACCCGGTACAAGTCAAAACGGCCGAACTTCCAATGGCTGATGCCAGCTGGGAGATGCCCGACCTCTGAAGTGACCGGGGCCTGTCGGCATGCATTCCAGGCAAGGAGCCCCGTATGCAGGGTGAGTATTGAAGCGATCAGCAAACCTGTCGATGGGGCTCTGGCTGCAAAAGTGACTCGACTTTTTCGCACAGTTCATCCGACACGAGATCTGCAACGCGTAGGCCTTGCGTTACGCGAGGGCAGAATACTGCCAAACCAATTCAGGCTTTGAAATAGCGTCTTAGCACCAAGTCCGACAAACCAAGTGCGCAGTAAAGTAATCCGACGATCAATCGCGCTCGACTCCGAACTGAGCTAACCACACGTCATTCTCCTTTCGCGACGCGGTGCACTTGTCTGGGGGGCACTCTAGTCAAGGACAATCCCGAGCACACGGCCATTCTGCAGGGTGATTTCACACGGTGTTGTTAGAAACCATTCGTACTCATCCTTCAGGCGAAGATACGTCATGCGTTCGCTGCTCTTGTGACAGGTCTCAGACGTGTACGGGGGGACTTCAACTAACGCTATCTTCACGTCGTCCAGTGTTCGATCGACGCGGGCTGCGGTCGCTTCATAGCTTTGCAGCGATGCCCGACACTTGGGGCAATCATTATGATAGAAGAGCAACTTCCACCGTCCTTGACGAAGCCCATCGGGGGATTCAAGGTGCTCGAACAATGGAAATGGCTTGCCAAGCCATTTCTCAGGTTCCAGCACCACGAAGTTATCCGCGAATACGATTCCGTCTGCGCTAGCCGTACGCGGTTGGGCAGCAGTAATTGCGATCAACACAGTGCCAACGATCGCGGGAGCCATGCCAACTCCCAACAAATGCCCTAAGCGCGCATGCCGAGCGCTTGGAATCCAGCGCCATAGAAGCTGCAACATGACCCCGTCGATGCCACAAGTCCACCAGGGACTCAGTTTGGCACGACCGAAGCAGCCGCACGACTCCGCTCCGGTAATCCCAAGGTAAAGGGCATAGCAGGCGTAAACCGCAAATGCGCTAAAAACGACTCGCCGGCAGTATACTGGCAAAACCCCACTTAGCAGCCAGGCCGCAAGCAATACTTCGAACTCAATCAGCGCGAACTGCCATAGCCGTGTGCCGAGCGCGTGGTCCGTCAAAAGCTGATACGATTTGAGCGTCGCGGCGACTAGTAAGGTGCCGGCACAAAGAAGCCGCGGAACCGTGATCCTAAAGAAGCGCATGCGCGACCCTCCCTCCGAGGCTGGACGCGCGCAATTGTAGGGGGTAACGGGGAAGAGTCAAGTAAATTCGCTGGTCCCTGGCGTATGATGGCTACTGGGATTCAAACGGGACGCGGTAGCTATGAGCGATACTGGAACGAATGGAGCGAGGAACTGGAGTGGGAAGAGATAACATAGAACTTGCCTGCTGGTTCACGCTTGCCTTGGCCCCCTTGTTGCGTTGGGTAAATGGGCCGGCGGTCTCGCAAGATCAATTCGTTGTCCAACTCGGCTTAATTAGCTTGGCGGCCGTCGGCGCGGTGGGGCTGCGGATCTATCACTGGCGCACAAGCTCCCGTCGCGACTAGCGCGCCCAGCCCCAACGGCAGCTCGTAGAACGATAATTCGATCCATCATATAATGACCGTTGGTTGCGGCCCGAAAAAGTCGGCGCCATGCAACCCTCTGTAGGTAACGCGGCATCATCCCGGTGAGGCGTGCATAGCGGACGCAAGAGCGACCTGTGACGGCTCGCGCCGAGGGCGCACGACGCGTTTTGCTGTCTGCAAACCAACGGGAGGTGACTAACGTAACCGCTGCCGTGTGTCGTCCGTGAGGCTAACAGTATGGTCCTTTATGCGGGAGCTATTAGGACCGAACGTAATGTTAAAGACCGCGTGGCGACGGTATCGAGTGGCTGCAGTAATACGCTGCGCCCGTGGGTGAGGCCCATGTTGGCGAGAAGTCGAGGGACGTCAAGGAGAGCCCGCGCTACGGATCGGATATAGCGGGAGAGGCTTAGATCAGGGGAGGGCGTGATTTCAAGGAGGAAGGTTATCGAGGTCGGTTGCTCGGAGGAATTGTAGAGAAGCCAGTATCGTGAGCCATGGAGGTCGATCTAATGAGAACAAAGCGGATGATTGCGGTGGTAGCTCTGATCGTGCTTTTAGGCGTTACGGGGCAGGCGAAAACGGAGCATGTCATTACTACGTTCGATGTTCCGGGCGGCACCTATACCGACGCCGGCGCTATCAACGACGCCGGTCAGATTGTGGGGGACTTCATTGATGCCAATGGCGTCTTGCACGGCTATGTGAAGATCGGTTCGTTCTTTACCAGCATCGATGTTCCGAGTGCCACTGGCACCCTTGCCACCGGGATCAACGCTGCTGGCCAGGTCGTAGGGTTCATTGCCTGATAACACGGGGATGCAGCATGGCTATCTGAAGGACGGTTCGTCCTTCACCACGATAGACGTCCCGGGGGCTACCAACACCTTTGCCCACGGGCCCAACGCCGCTGTCCAGGTCGTGGGGCTCTTTTTAGATAGTCAGGGGACATATCATGGATATGTCGCCACCCCTGTCCCCGAGCCCAGCACCCTGGCTTTGGTCGGGGTCAGTGCCTTGACCTTGCTCGGTTATGTCTGGCGTCGTCGAGTGCTGATCCATCGTTTTGAAGCAGCCTGAGGTTCCGGGCCACCTTGTGGCATAGGGGGACGCGGTTCAACAAGACGCCGCGCCTTGTTGAACCGCTGAGTTGAAGCTGCGGTCGTCGCTCCCGCCGCAACGCCGGCACCCGCGCCGTTGCAACGCGGCGTCACCAGCACGACAATCGCTCTGCGAATCGGCGCTTGAAGCTCGGGCCAAGCGGCGACCACTCTTTGCAAATCGGCGTCAACTAAGGCCAAATGAAGCCAGTCACCGCGTAGAAAACGCAGCGCCAATGCAGCGCGGCACTCTTCACAAATCACGCAATTGCAAGAGGCATCGGCTGTTGCGTCCGAACTCGCCGTGGGTTCAAGTCCCGCCTTCGGTACTCAACTGGCATAAGGGCTTAGGGCAATTCGCTCTGACTCCATTCTTTTTGGACGCAGCGATTGCGAGCGCAAATCCGAGGCTGCCGCCGTGGTTCGACATATGCCGCGGGACTTCACGAGTTCATCCTAAAGCTCGCGCAGCGTTGTCGGGATCGGTATTCGACGGCGCTGGATTACTACGCCAACCGGATTCCGTTCAAAACCGTTGATCGGGAGTTGGTCTGCTCGCTCGACCGTTTTCCACAACTGGTGCGCCGCAACGGCAACATGACGCACCAGCGGAGCCGTCACACATTTGGAAATCCGAACGGGTGCTTCCACTGGCGGCGCATTCAAGCTAGGATCGCAATCCTACCCGATTTTTTTTGCGATCTAACAAGAGACCTAGTGGTCGAAATCGGGGACAAAAAGGGGACAAACGGGGCCATGCAAACCCCATTTTGAAGAAGTGCAAAACCCCGCTGTTACGGCCGAAAAACTGCACTTTGCAACGCTTTAACACACTTTTGCCACGCAAGAGAGATGCGCCGATTTCTAGGTTGAGGGCCTAGTGGTGGTAACACCGTGCAGGTTCAAGTCCTGTTTCCCGCACTTGCTTGATGAATCCGGCTTGCGGTGCGGATTCCGACTGGAATGTGATGCGAAGGTTTCGCAACCGGCCGAGCTGTGCTGGCGCATCGCATGACCCCCATCTTGTCGCAGGATTCCACGGGCGCAGCCCCGCCGCGAGTCAGCATGTCCATTCGTCTTTCCAATATCCGCATGAGCATCGAAGAGCCGGAGCTCGCGCTGTTGGGCCGCGCGGCCCGGGCGCTCGACGTGCGGCCTGCCGATATCGAGCGCTGGCGAATCTTGCGCAAAAGTCTCGACGTCCGCGACAAGTCGGATATTGCCTACGTGTATTCTCTTGAAGTCGCGCTGCCCGAGGGCGAGGGCCGACTGGTCGAGCGCGTCGCTAGGCGAGCGCGCGGTGTGACGGCCGAGGGGTATAGCGAACCGTCGTTCGAGATTCCTCCGCCGGGCACGGCGCCGCTGGCGGACCGGCCCGTGATTGTCGGGTCGGGGCCCGGAGGAGTCTTTGCTGCATACTTTCTGGCGGAACGCGGCTATCGGCCAATCGTTCTGGAGCGTGGTCGAAGCGTGCGCGAGCGGATAGACGACATGCGCGCGTTTGACGCCGGCGGTCCGCACAATCCGGAAAGCAATTATCTGTTCGGCGAAGGGGGCGCGGGCACGTTCAGCGACGGCAAGCTGACCTGTCGCGGCTCCGGGCCCGATGTACGCCGCGTGCTTGAATTGTTCGCCGAATGCAAGGGCAAGCCTTCCATTCTGTACGATCACCGGCCGCACCTGGGGAGCAATCGGCTGCCGGCGGTCGTCAAAGCGCTGCGACAGCGCATCGTCGCGATGGGGGGCGAGTTTCGCTTCAACTGCCGGCTGGAAGACCTCGATCTGGCCGACGGCGGGATCCGCGGATTGGCCACGTCTTCGGGATACGTCAAGACCTCGCTGCTGGTGCTGGCCATCGGTCATAGCGCCCGCGACACGTACGAAATGCTGTTTCGCCGTGGCGTTCCCATGGTGCCCAAGCCCTTTCAAATTGGACTTCGCATCGAGCAACCGCAAGAGCAGGTCAACCGGGCCCAATACGGCTCAGCTCGCTTGGAGGAGAAGCTCGGCGCGGCCGATTACACGCTGGTTGCCCGCGGGCCGATCAACGTGTTTTCGTTTTGCATGTGTGCCGGCGGCTATGTGATGCCGAGCGTCTCCGAGGGCGGGCATTTTTGCACCAATGGCATGAGCCTCTCGAAGCGCGATTCGCGATTTGCCAACAGCGGTCTGATGATCACGTTGGAGCCTGAGCAATTCGGATCGCCGCATACGCTCGCCGGCATGATGTTGCAGCGCCATTACGAACGACGCGCGTTCGAAGTCGGTCGCGGGGACTTTCAATGTCCGATCCAAATGGCCGGCGACTTCTTGAGCCGGCGGCCGACGCATGGCAACCCACCATCGAGTTATCCGCGCGGCGTGGTCGCAGCCGAGCTCTCCGACTTGGTGCCGCCGCGAGTCGTTGAGGCGCTCGACCACGGATTGCCGCTTTTGGATCGCCGCTGGAGGGGCCAGTTCCTGCGCGACGCGACGCTGGTCGGGCCGGAGTCGCGCGGCAGTTCGCCAGTGCGGTTCCCACGTGACGCGACAACGCTGGAGAGCCCGGGCGTGCTCGGACTGTATCCAGTGGGTGAAGGAGCCGGTTATGCAGGCGGCATCGTCAGCGCGGCGCTTGATGGCCTGCGCGCCGCCAAGGCGATTATCCGGCGTTACGCGCCGCTTGAACGCGGATAGGCACCGCGAAGGGGTCTAAAACCTCCACGCGATTGACGACTTCCTCCACTCCATTGACACGCGATACGATCGATTCGGCGAACTGCTTCAATTGCCGGTACGGCACATGCCCACGGAGCGTCAGCACGCCCCCCTCGAATTCGCAACGAAGCATCTTGAGAAAGAAATACGGGCTCGGCGCAGTTGACGCTCCGCGATTTTACCGATTCCCTCGGACGCCACGTTGGTGGTAATTGGCAGAATGTTGGTCATCGATTGTTGGCTTCGGGGTACACTCGAAAGGATGCTTCGATTGCGGTGTCTGCCGGCCGCGCTGACGCAGAGCCGCACGGCTGATGCCAGGCGTTCCGGAAAACTCGATTTCATCCTGTATCGGCGGTTTACGGGGGAAAATCTACTGTTTGGCCAACGCGTACGTGCCGGGCCACGGGCCGCCATGGGTTTAGCGTGCGTTGGTTGTTTTCGAGCCCCCGTCTGCTACGATGAATCGGGGCGGGAATCAAGTTAACGATGACTGGCAAAGGCCTTGCGGCGACTTGCGCGGAATGCGAGCCAGTCGGCGGCCTGTTGCTAGCCAACACGTTAGGACGGTGCATCGGAGTTCGCGCGAGCGCGACGCGAATTTAGGGGAGCATGCTGCTTGGCCATCACTGAACCGGCAAAATCCTCGGCTTCGTTGAGCGATCGAGTGCGCTCGTTGAGCATGCCCTCCGAACCCGCGCCCGGCCTCTTGCAGCGGAAGTCGTTGTGGGTCGCCCTGCTGCTGTTTTCCGCCTCCGGTGGCGCTGGATGGTGGTGGCTGACGCACGAACAGACTGTCGCGGACTTGCTGGCCGGCGGCGCGACGGCCGTTTCGTCGGATCGAGCAACGCCGTCCGCAACTACCGACGCGCCGACCACCACACCGATTGTCGCGCCCGTCGCTCCCGTGGGTGACGTCACTTTGGAGTCCAAGGGCTACATCATTCCCGCCCATCAGATCCTGGTCAGCCCCAAAGTTAACGGCATGATTGTGTCGTTGCGCTTCGAAGAAGGAATGCGAGTGCAAAAGGGAGACGTGTTGGCCGAGCTGGAGAGTGTCGACTACACGGCCGACGTCGCTCGAGCCAAAGCCGTGCTCGCGTCGGCCAAGCACCACTTGTTGGAATTGGAGCAGGGCAATCGACCCGAGGAAATCGCGGCGGCCAAGGCCGAGCTGGCCGAAGCCGAAGCGCAACGCGATCAGCTCTATGCAGATTGGAAGCGCAATATCGGTTTGCGCGCCAACAAGACGGTTACCGAGCGCGATTACGAGCAGTCGGAAAGTTCCTATAAGGCCATGGACCGCCGCGCCGCCAAGTTATCGAATAATCTCAAGCTGATGAAGGACGGCCCGCGCGTCGAGCGCATCGACGTGGCGCAGTGCCGAAGTTCAACAGGCCGAAGCCGATCTGGCCAAGGCCGACTGGCGATTGGGCAACTGCACGATCGTGGCACCGATTTCCGGCACGATCCTCAAGAAGAACGCTGAGGAAGGGAACATTGTCAATCCGATCGCATTCAACGGCTCGTTCAGCTTGTGCGAAATGGCCGACCTGGCCGACCTGGAAGTCGATCTTTCGATCCAGGAGCGCGACGTCGCTCGGGTACATAAGGGCCAAAAGTGCAAGATTCGCGCCGAAGCATTTCCCGATCGCGTATACGATGGCGTCGTGTCGCGGCTGATGCCGATCGCCGATCGGGCCAAGGGCGCCATACCGGTGCGCGTCAAGCTGACGGTTCCGACCGAAGAAGAAGGGGTGTTCCTGAAGCCGGAAATGAGTGCCGTCGTGTCGTTCCTCAAATAGCGTCAAACACCTGCCCGTCCCAGCATCCATCGACGCTTGAAACCTGCCAGAGTTTGATTTCCAGAGTCTCAGGACCCACAGAGCGGAGCGGATTATGCCATCGGACGGGATGATCGTGAGCGTCGAGGGAGTTCACAAGTTTTTTACCCGCGGCAGTGAACAGCTCGACGTGCTGAACGATCTGACGCTGGAGGTGCCCGAGGGCGAGTTCCTGGCGTTGATGGGCCCCAGCGGCTCGGGCAAGACGACGCTGCTGAACCTGATTGCCGGCTTGGATCGGCCCAGCCAGGGCGAAGTATGGGTCGGCGGTCAGTTGATTTCGCGGATGTCTGAATCGCAACTGGCCCGCTGGCGGACGCGCAACATCGGCTTCGTTTTCCAGTTCTATCACTTGCTGCCCGTGATGACGGCGTACGAAAACGTCGAACTGCCGCTGCTGTTGTTGCCGCTGTCGGCAGCTCAGCGAAAGCGGCAAGTCAAGACCGCGCTGGACCTGGTCGGCCTGACGAATCGCGACAGCCATCGCCCCGGGCAGCTTTCCGGTGGCCAGCAGCAGCGCGTCGGAATTGCTCGCGCCATCGTGACCGATCCGGCGCTGATCGTGGCCGACGAGCCGACGGGTGACCTGGACGCCAAGTCGGCCGATGAAATCCTCGACCTGTTGTGCGAATTGCGCGAGGCGGTGCAGAAGACAATCATCCTTGTGACGCACGACGCCCGAGCGGCCCAGCGAGCCCACCGCACGCAGCATCTGGACAAAGGCAAGCTGGTCGGCAGCGAATTCGTCGCGCCCAGCCCGTAGCCGTTTCGAGCCTTCCGCACACTCGCCCTCATCGGCAATCGAGTTTCCATGACCAAATACATCCTGTTGATTGGCAAGAATCTGCGGCGCAACCTGCTGCGGACCACGTTGACGGCGCTGGGCACGATCGTGCTGGTGTTTGTCGTGACGCTGATCTGGTCGGTGCTCAATCTGCTCGACGGCGTGATGGCCGAAAAGACCTCGAATCTCAAAGCGATCGTCACCGAGCGCTGGCAAATCCCCAGCCAGATGCCGTTTGCCTACGCCGACAGCCTGGCCAAGGGCGCGGCACGCAATCCGGGCGACATTCAGCCGCTGGACTCGATGACGTGGCAATTCTTCGGCGGCGCGCTCCAGCCCGGCACCCGCAGCCGTGAAGACCTAGTGTTCGCGTTCGCAATGGAGCCCAAGAAGCTGGCCACGATGATGGACGATCTCGACAATTTGCCGGCCGATGACAAGCAAACGCTGGATGCCAACATTCGCGCCATGGAAACCACCCGAAAGGCCATTCTTATCGGCCCGAAAAAGCTGACGCAAATCAATAAGCGAGTCGGCGAACGCATTAAGCTCTACGGCGTGAATTTTCGTGACATTGATCTCGAATTCGACATCGTCGGCGCGCTACCCCCTGGCCGCTACGACCAGAGCGCCGTAATCAACCGCGATTATATCAACGACGCGCTCGACAATTATGCGCGCACCCACGCCGGCAAGAAGCATCCGATGGCTGCCAAGAGCTTGAACCTGGTGTGGGTTCGCGTGGCCGACACCGCGCAGTTTTCGCAAGTCGCCGACCAGATCGCCAATTCGCCGTTCTATACTGATCCAGCGGTCAAATGCGAAACCGCCTCGTCCGGCATTGCCGCGTTTCTCGATGCCTACCGCGATTTGATTTGGGGCATGCGGTGGCTCTTGTCGCCGGCAATCCTGGTCACGCTTTCGCTGGTGATCTCCAACGCGATCAGCATCAGCGTCCGCGAGCGCCGTCTGGAAATGGCGGTGCTCAAGGTGCTCGGCTTCCGGCCCGGACAATTGCTGATTCTGGTGTTGGGCGAAGCGATGTTGATCGGCGTTCTGGCCGGAGTGGTCAGCGCCGGCGCGACGTATTTCGTCGTCAACCATTGGCTAGGGGGCGTGTCGTTTCCGATCGCCTTCTTTCCGGTGTTCTTCATTCCGGCCAACGCCTTCTGGTGGGGACTGGGCATCGGAACCTTCACATCGTTGGCCGGCAGCATCATGCCTGCCTGGTCCGCGCGAACGGTCAAAGTTTCCGATGTGTTTTCCAAGGTGGCTTGATAGCTCTCGGGATCGATTCTCATGATTGCTTATGCGATATCTTCTCCGGTGGCCCTGCCGCCGCTTCTCGCGTTCAGCCTCCGCGTTCCCATGACGTTGGCGATCCCGCTGGCCGTTGCCGCCGTGGTATTGGCGCTGCTGGTCATCGTCGGAAAGATTCCATTGAGCTACAACGCTCGCAATCTGGTGGTTCGCTGGCGCACCACGGTGCTGACGGCCCTGGCTTTCACGCTGGTGATTTCCCTGCAAACCGTCATGCTGGGCTTCGTGACGGGCATGGACAAGCTCACCGAGGAAAGCGGCCAGCCGGGCAACGTCATCGTGCTCTCCGACGGCGCTCTCGATGAACTGGTGAGCAACCTCGGCTTCAGCGACACTGCCGACATCGACCGGCATCCGTTGGTCGAGCGCGACGCCGCCGGTCAGCCGCTGGCAAGCCACGAAGCGTACCTGGTTGTCAATCAACCGTTGTCGCTCGAGCCGGGCCGGCCGCAGCGGCGCCGCTTCACGCAGGTCCGCGGCGTCGAAGACCCAGTCGTCGCCGCCCGCGTGCACGGATTGGAACTTTATCCGGGCGGCCAGTGGTTTTCCGAATCGGGCGTGCAGGGGCTGCCCGGCTCGTCGGGCGACTCGCGCGAGCAAGCCATCCAGGCGGTGCTGGGCGAGGGAGTGGCCGGCCAAATGGGCAACGACCGCGGCAAAGAGCGGCTCGAAGTCGGCGACGTCTTCGACCTCGGCCCGCGAAAATGGATCGTCGTCGGAATCATGCGATCGGCCGGCTCGACATTCGGTTCGGAAATCTGGTCCAAGCGGGGTCTGGTCGGGCCGATGTTCGGAAAAGAGACCTATTCGTCGATCGTCTTGCGGACGCCAAACGCGACCACGGCCCTGCAATTGGCCGACGATTTGACCGCGAACTTCAAGAAGGCGGCCGTGCAGGCCCAGCCGGAAACCGTCTATTTCTCCAAGCTTTCGGAAACCAATCGCCAATTCTCGACTGCGATCATGTTCGTGGCAATCGTGATGGCCGTGGGCGGCGTGTTCGGCGTCATGAACACGATGTTCGCCGCGATCAGCGGTCGAACCAAGGACATCGGCGTACTGCGCATCATCGGTTTCGCGCGGTGGCAAATCCTGGTCTCCTTCTTTCTCGAATCCCTGGCGATCTCGCTAGTCGGCGGGCTGCTGGGCTGCGCGATCGGGTTTTTGGCCAATGGGTGGACCGCCACTAGCATCGTGAGCGGCGGGCAAGGGGGCGGCGGAAAATTCGTCGTGCTCGAACTGGTGATCGGCGCCGACACGCTGCTGGCCGGATTGCTGCTGGCGCTGGCGATGGGTGCCGTCGGCGGATTTTTGCCAGCCATTTCTGCGATGCGGCTGAAGCCGTTGGAATCGCTGCGTTAGGGTTCGTATCGGCAAGCTCTCCTCCCTGCGCCGTCGGAGCTTTGAAGGCATCATGGCCGGCTATGACGCGATTGTGTTGGGAGTAGGCGGTGTCGGCAGCGCGGCGCTGTTTCACCTGGCCGCCCGGGGAGCACGCGTGCTTGGGCTCGATCGCTTTCCGCCAGGACACGATCGCGGCAGCTCGCACGGCCAGACCCGGCTGATCCGCCAGGCCTATTACGAGCACCCCGACTACGTGCCGCTGGTGCTGCGAGCATTCGAGCTGTGGCACGAGCTGGAGCAACGCAGCGGCCAAACGCTCTATCACCAGGTGGGGCTGCTGCAAGTCGGGCCACCTGAGGGCGAAGTCCTCGCTGGCGTGCGCGCCAGCGCCCAACTGCACGGCTTGGAAATCGAGAATCTTTCGGCCCGCGATGCCGAAGCACGCTTCCAAGGGTTTCGTGTCCCGAGTTCCTGCGAAGCGATCTTCGAGCGGCGGGCCGGATACCTGTTGGTCGAGCGGTGCGTGCAAGCGCATGCGGAACAGGCCACGAGGTTGGGCGCCGAGCTGCGCGTTGGCGAGGAAGTCCGCCGCTGGCGCGCGGAAGGGACCGGAGTCGCCGTCGAAACCGATCAGGGTACCTACACCAGTGATCGGCTGATCGTTTCGGCCGGTGCTTGGGCCAGCCAGCTCCTCGGCGAGCTCGGCATTCCGCTGAAAGTGCGCCGTAAGCCGCTCTATTGGTGGCGCACTCGCGGCGAGGCCTATCGGGCCGACTGCGGCTGTCCCGGCTATTTGTACGATCTGCCGCAAGGCTGCTTTTATGGAGTTCCGCAAATTGATCCCCGAGGCGTCAAAGTTGCCGAACACACCGGCGGTGCAGTCGTCGCCGATCCGTTAGCCGTCGATCGCGAGATCGACCTGGCCGACCAGCGGCGCGTGGCCGGCTTCGTAAGCCAATACATGAGCGGCGCCACGGCGGATTGCACCGACCACACTACTTGTATGTATACGATGACGCCCGACGCTCACTTCGTGGTCGATCGGCATCCCGAACATCCGCAGGTGACATTCGCGGCTGGACTCTCGGGCCACGGATTCAAGTTCACCTGCGTGCTGGGCGAAGCGCTCGCGCAACTGACCCTCGACGGACGCACAAGGTTGCCGATCAAGTTTCTGTCCGTCGATCGACCGGGTTTGCGAGCCGAATGACTTGGCGCAGGAATTCGGCCACTCAGGCGCACTGGCACTCCGGGCATCGCCTGGCACCTGCTGCAACTGTTCCTCCTGCGCCCGATGCAGCCGAGCGTACACTCCGTCGCTGAGGATGAGATCCTGGTGTTGGCCGATTTCGGCGATGCGCCCATGCTCGAGCACGACCAGGCAATCGGCCTTGCGCAGCGTGCTCAGTCGATGGGCGATGGCGATCGTGGTGCGGCCCTGCACGAGATGATCCAGCGCCAACTGAATTTCGCGCTCGGTTTCGGTATCGACGCTCGAGGTGGCCTCGTCGAGGATCAGGATTTGCGGATCGATCAACAGGGCCCGCGCGATCGAGATGCGTTGCCGCTCGCCGCCGGAGAGCGATTGCCCTCGCTCGCCGACCAGCGAGTCGTAACCCAGCGGCAGCCGCAAGATGAACTCGTGGGCTCGCGCGGCTTTTGCGGCGGCGATGATCTCGTCGCGCGACGCGTCGGGGCGGCCATAGGCAATGTTGTCGGCCACGGTGCCGAAGAACAAAAACGGATCCTGCAGCACGACGCCGATGTGCCGGCGATATTCTTCGACGGGAAACGAGCGGATGTCGACGCCGTCGACCAGGATCGCGCCCTCGGCCACGTCGTAAAAACGGCACACCAGGTTCACCAGCGTGCTCTTGCCGGCGCCGCTGGGGCCGACCAGGCCGATCATTTCCTTAGGTCGAATCGTGAGGTTCAGGGATTCGATGACCGGCCGGCTGCCATGGCGGAAGCTGACGTTGCGCAGCTCGATTTCGCCCCGCAAGCGGCCTGGATGGACAGGATCGGTCGGTTCGGGCACGGTCGCGACGCGGTCCAGGATTTCGAAAATCCGCTGCGCGCCGACGGCGGCTCGCTGCGTATTGGAGAACATTCGGCTCATGGACTCCAATCGCGTGTAGAAAAAGAGGGTGATGAAGGCCAGAAACTGGTTGAGAGTGCCGAAGTCGATGCGTCCGCGGTACATCAGCCAAGCGCCGAACCCCCACACGATCAACAAGCCAAACTGGTTGAGCAGCGCAATCATCGGCCAGAAGAACGTCCAAACCAGGTTGACGCGGTCGTTGGCCGCGACGATTTGGTCGTTGGCTCGTCCAAAGCGGTCGATTTCACGTTTTTCCTGGGCGAATGCCTTGACGACACGGATGCCGGGTATGGTGTCGGCCAGAATGCTAGTCATGTTATCCCAAGCCCGGCCGCCACGTTGAAAGCCACGCTGCATGTGATTGCGCGCATAGTAGACCAGCCAGGCGATCAGCGGAAAGGGCAGGAGTGCCGCCAATGCCAGTTTCCAGTTGATCAACAATAAGATCACCGACGTGCCGAGGATCATCAGCACGTCGGTCGTGAAGTCGACGAGGTTGTCCGACAGGAAGTAGCAAATGCGCTCGGTGTCGTTGCTGATGCGAGCCAGCAGGTCGCCGGTGCGCTTGCCGCCGAAGTATTCCAGCGACAAACGTTGCAAATGCGCGTACGTGTGATTTCGCAGGTCCGAGCTGATTCGTTCGCTGGCCCAGGCCATGACGATGCCCCGGGCCCAGGTGAGCAACCAGGTGAGCAGCGCGAAGCCGCCGATGGCGGCCAGGCACGACGCGACCATCCCCATGCGTTCGTCTTCGGGCACCGGGGTTTCGCCGGTGAGCAGGTTTGTCAGCGGCCCCACCAGGTAGGGCGGCACGAATGCGGCGGCGGTGGCAGCCAAGGTCAGGACGAAGCCCAAGCTCATGAGACCCGCGCGCTGACGGGCAAACTTGATCAATCGCAATAGCGCGCCGGCGGAGGGAGGGGTGAATGCGCCCTCGGATTCGCCCGCCGCTTCTTCCCAGGTTTCGTCCTCTTCGCGGTTGCCGCGCGAGAGACTCGCCAGGCGCTCAGTCATACGGTGGGCAGGTGCCGCGCGGCCGACCGTATAGCGCCAACGGGCCAATGGGCCGGCCCGACCCTCCAAATCCAGCGTACCCAGCCCCCAACGGTCGCGGGCACGCAACGAGGTTATCTGGTCCACGGGCCAGAAGCGCACGACGGTACCGTTCGATGCAAGGCCGTCGAGCGTCGAACCCTTGGTCTCAGGGCTCGAGTCCGACACGGTAATCAGCCGGTGGTTGGTCAATATCACCAGACTCTCGGCGTAGTGCAAATCGTGATTCAAGTCGCTCAAGAACCAGGCAAGCACGATCTCGCCTGGTTCAAGCTGGCTTGAAATCTGCTGGTGCCATCTACCAGGCACGCGCCGGCCGTTATCGCTGTCCAAGGGGTTGACTCCGGGTGAGTCGAACGTGCGCCGTCGGCTTGCTCTTGCCGGCGCCGCATCGATCGGTCTATCCTCTCTACTCTACTTTCGATTTTAGAACATATATACTTCAGGTGACAGGCGGGCGAGGTCGTCGAACGGACATGGAATTTCGGAAAATCCTAGCGCTGCAGGGGCCCAACATCTGGTCCAAATCGCCCGTGCTCGAGGCTTGGGTCGATCTGGGCGATTTGAAGGATTCGCCTTCGGACCAAATGCCGGGCTTCAACGACCGCGTGATGCGTTGGCTGCCGCAGATGATCGAGCACGAATGCAGCATCGGCACGCGCGGCGGTTTTTTCGAGCGATTGCGGACCGGGACGTACCTGGCTCACATCCTGGAACACGTGACCTTGGAGTTGCAAACCCGCGCCGGCTCCAATTTTGGTTTTGGCCGCGCTCGCGAGAGCTTGCAAGAAGGCTTGTTTCGCGTCGCCATTCGCTGCGACGATGAGCCTCTGGGGCGTGCGTGCCTGGAAGTCGGGCGAAGGCTGTGCCTGGCGGCGGTGCATGATTCGCCGTTCGACGTCGCCTTCGAGATCCAGAATCTGCGCGACTTGGCCGATAATGTTTGCCTGGGCCCGAGCACCATGGCCATCGTTTCCGCCGCGCGGGAGCGAGGCATTCCAGTGCGCCGACTGAATTCCGGCAGCCTGGTGCAATTGGGACACGGCGCTGCGGCGCGCCGAGTTCTGACCGCCGAGACCGACGTCACCAGCGGGCTGGCCGAGACGATTGCCCAGGACAAAGACTTGACGCGCTCGCTGCTGCGCCAGGTCGGCCTTAGTGTTCCGACCGGCCGTCCGGTGAATGACCCAGCCGATGCGTGGAAGGCGGCGCAGGAAATCGGCGTGCCCGTGGTCGTCAAACCGCGCTACGGCAACCAGGGACGTGGAGTCGTGGTCGGAATCTCGACGCGCGAGCAGGTCGAGGCCGCATACCATTTCGCCGCGCAACAAGGTCCCAACATCGTGGTGGAACAAGTTGCCGAGGGCGCCGAGCATCGGCTGTTGATCGTGGATGGAAAACTCATCGCGGCCGCGCGCGGCAATCCGGCCCAGGTGGTGGGAAACGGAGTGCAGACCATCGCGCAGTTGATCGAGTCGCAACTCAATACCGATCCGCGGCGCGGCAAGGACATGTCGTTTCCGCTGGACAAGATCGAGCTCGGTCCGCCCGTGTTGTTGCTGCTCGATCAGCAGGGTTACCGGGCCGATTCGGTGCCGGTCAAGGGCCAGACGGTCATGATTCAGCGCAACGGCAACCTGGCCTTCGACGTCACCGATGACGTGCATCCGGAATACGTTCGGATGGCCGCTCTCGCCGCCCGCGTGGTCGGGCTCGACGTTGCCGGGATCGACCTGCTTACCGACGACGTCAGTCGGTCGCCCGAGGAACAGAGAGCCACGATCATCGAAGTCAACGCGGGTCCCGGACTGCAAATGCACGTTCAGCCCGAGTCGGGCAAGCCGCGACCGGTCGGCGAGGCCATCCTGGCCACGCTGATTCCGGAAGGTCAGGACGGACGCATCCCGCTGGTCTCGGTGATGGGCGCTGAGCACACCGCCATCGTCAGCCGCTGGGTGGCTCGCCTGTTGACCCACACGGGCCGCGAAGTGGGCCTGGCTTCGGTTGAAGGCATGTTTGTCGGCGACACTATCGTCAAGTCCGGCGACTGCCGCGGGGCCGACGATGCCCGCAGCATGCTGCTGCATCCCTATGTCGAAGCGGCCGTGTTCGAAGCCTCGCTGGACGGCATCTTGCAAGAGGGTTTGGGCTTCGACCGCTGCCACGTGGCCGTGGTCACGGCGATCGGCGAGGGGCTGAAACTCGATTTCGCCGAATGGGATTCGCCCGAAAAGAAAGCCCTCATTTATCGCACCGCCAGCGATGTTGTCTTGCCCGGCGGCGCCGTCGTGCTCAAGGCAGGCGAGCCGCTGGGATCGATCTTGGCCCAAAAATGCGGCGGCTCGTTGATCTTGTTCTCGACCGACGAGCGCGAACCCGCACTCGCGGCGCATCGCGCAGGTGGCGGCAATGCCGTCTTTGCACGCGGCGGACGGATCGTTCTGGCCGAAGGGCGAAGCGAAACCGATTTGGCACAGCTTCCACCCCATGAACCGGCGGACGCCATCCTGGCCGCCGCAGCCGCCGCCCGGGCATGTGCGATGCCTGCGGCAAAGATCGCGGTCGGGCTCAAGTCGCCCGGTCCCGGCTGAGCCTTCAGCTGGCCAATGGTCATCGCGTTCGGCCGCGCAGCCGTAAATGGCTGGTTCTGCTGGTTTTACCGACATCGGCCAACGCCGGATAACTTTGACAATTCTGCCTATTTCAACCATACTGGCTATATTGAAACGGCATTTTCGAAGCCCTGAATTGGGGCTCGCAGGCAGGCGCGGAGGGAAGACCGGCTTGCTTCTGGAACTGAGGCTCGCCAGCTCACGCCCCCACGAGGTCACATGCGCATCGTTCGTTTGCCGCTCCCATCGATCGCCCTGATGGCGGCGGCCGGCTGCTACGTGGCTCTGTCGGCTGGCATTTGGGCCGACGAAGTTGTCGAAGACACCGTCGTCGCGGAAGAAGATACGACGCTGCCGGCCGACGCCGGCGTATCGCGGGCCGACGAGTCGACTGCAGGCGGTGCCGCGGCGAAGTCGCTGGGTACGCCCGCGTTTGGGGCTACGGCGAGAAACCAGTTCGCGACGCCCGACCCGGCGCTGGAATTGGCCGATCCGCGCACCTACCGGCTGAAAGTCGTGATCCGCGTCGATGCGCCGGACGGACCGGTCAAGAACGTGATCGCCACGGGTCCGATCCCCATGGATTGGCCCGAGCAGCACGTGCGCTTGATCAGTCAAAAGATCAGCCCGGGGTGCAAATGCAACGAGCAAATCCTCAAGGGCCAGGCCGCGCTTTTGAAATTTCAGATTCCGCAGATTCCGCAAGGCGGCTCGGCGTTTGTCGAACGGCTGTACGAAATCACCCGTTATCGGACCAAGTTTTCGATTGCCGGCGAAGAGCTGAAAATGCCGCGTGGCACTCCGGTGGAGCTGAGAGAGCAGGTGGCAGGCATCGCCCCGGGCATGGAGACCAAGAGCCCGCAAATGATCGAGCTGACCGAGTCGCTGCGAAAGACCAGCGGCGCCGCGGGCCCCTGGGAGACGATCAAGACGTTTTGGAGCTGGACCCGCGACAACGTGAAGTTCGAAAACGGCGACTTCCGCGGAGCGCTGTATGCCATCGAGCATCGCTGCGGCGACTGCGAGGAAATGAGCGCGTTGTTCGTAGGCATGTGCCGGCTGTCGGGCATTCCGGCCCGCACCGTGTGGGTCGAAGGACACGACTATCCCGAATTCTATCTGATGGACCAGCAGGGCAAGGGGCATTGGATTCCGGCGCAGGTCGTCGGTCCACCATGGTTCGGCGAAATCACCGAGTATCGGCCGATCTTTCAAAAGGGGGACCGATTTTACGATCCGCTGCAAAAGACGTACGTTCGATACGTGCCGCACACGGTCAAAGGATCGGACGGTGGCAAGGCGCTTCCCAAGGTCGATTTCCGCCACGAGATCATTGCCGATTCCGATATTAACGGTCCTTCGTACAATAATCCCAAGTAGCCACAGGCGGCGGATTTCGGCCAGCGAGGAATGTAGATCATGCTGACGGGCTTTCGCGCGACAGTTCGACGGCGTCGTCCCAGCGTGACAATGCCGACGGTGGTCGCGTTCATTTGTGCGAGCGCGGCGATGTTCTTGGCGGCCAATTCGCCGCGCCGCCGAGCCGGACAGCGAGCAGCTGCTCGTCGAGCGCCGCCACTCGCGGTTCGAGCAACTGCCCCCCGCGCCGGCCGCGCCCGACGGTCGACGCGCCCGTGTTCAATCCGATCGATGCGTTCATTGCGGCAAAGTGGCCGTCGGGCGCGGAAACGATCGAGCCGGCGTTGTGCGACGACGCCACGTTTTTGCGGCGGGTTTATCTGGACGTCATCGGCGTCGATTCCGACTTCGAACGAAGCCAATCGCTTTCTGGCGTCGTCGGGCGGCGCAGCCAAGTCGGGCGGCCAGGCCAAGCGCGAAAAGCTGGTCGATCAGTTGCTGGCCCGCACCAGCGACTACGCGGCCCATTGGACGGCCTTTTGGGAGGACGCGCTGGCCAGCCAGAACGTGCTGCGTGGATGGGCGGCATTCTGACGCGCGGCAATTATCGCGATTGGCTGTTGGCCAGCTTCGAGCAGAACCGACCGTTCGACGTGATGGTGGCCGAGCTGCTCGATCCCACCATGCCCGGCCGCAAGGGGGCCGAGACCCAGGACGTGCTGGGCACGAAGTTCACGATCGAGTACGTCCGCAACGAGGACCACACCGTCACGCTGCAAACGGCCGCCAACGTGGGCCAGGTCTTCCTGGGCACCAGCATGAAGTGCGCCAGTTGCCACGACCACTTTGAGAACAATGAATGGCCGCAGGACCGCTTCCTGGCCTTCGCCGGCTTGTTCGCCGCCGCCGACCTGGAGCGCATCCGCTGCGAGTTGAAAAGCGGGCACACCGTGGCGGCCCGTTTCCCCTTCGACATGCCCGGCATGCCGCGACAGTGTGCCGGCCGACATCGACGGACGGCTGCACCTGGTCGGCGCAACTGATCACCGATCCGGCGAATCCGCGATTTGCCAAGACGATCGTCAACCGGCTGTGGAAGCGCTACCTGGGCTTGGGCTTGTTCGAGCCGGCCGACGATTTTCGTCTCGACACGCCCGCCAGCCATCCGGAGCTGCTCGAATGGCTGGCTCACGATTTCGTCGAGCACGGCTGCGACCTGAAACATACCATCCGCCTGATCCTGACCAGCCGCACGTATCAGCTTCGATTACGATCCTCGACTGGAAGATCATTTTGCGGCGGGTCAGAAGAATGCGCCGCGGCTGTACCGATCGCCCAGCGTTGCGGCGGCTTTCGGCCGAACAGCTGCTCGACAGCATTCGCGTGGCGGCCAGCGGCCAGTTCGTGCCGGCCGAGCGGTGCTTTCTCGACATTCGCTCCACCGCCCTGACGCGGGCATTGGGCCGCCCGGCGTCGCGCAACGAAATCAGCACCGCGCGGCCCGACGACGTGGCGGTGGTGCAAGCCCTGGAACTGCTCAACGGCTCGGAACTGCACGAGATGATTTACGGCAACGCGCTGATCGCCGACGCTGCCGGCCGGCAGGATGCGCGGCGCCTGGTCGACCAACTCTATCGGGCCACGCTTTGCCGGCCGGCCACGCCCGCCGAGAGAAACTCCGGCCGGGCGTACCTTCAAGCTGCCGAGTCGCCCGGCGACGGAGTGAAAGACATCCTGTGGGCTCTGGTGTGCAGCCCCGAGTTTCAATACATCAAGTAGGCTTAGGCAATGGCCGACAACATGGATCGACGCCAATTCGTCAAACGCTCGCTGGCCGCCGGCGGCGCGCTGGCTGGCAACCGGCGCGTTGAGCTCGCTGGCCCAGACCGTCAGGGCGGCCGACGAGCGGCGCGGCGAAGCTGGTGGCCAAGGCCGACTCGGTGATCCTGATCTGGCTGCCCGGCGGAGTCGCACAGGCCGACACCTGGGATCCGAAATCGTACACCCCCTTCGAAGCCGGCATGAAGGGAAGCGAGCTGCTGGGCACGTGTCCTTCGATTCCCACGGCGGTCGACGGCCTGCGATTCGGCGAAGGGCTGGAAGAGATGGCCTCGGTGATGCAACACGGCACCGTGCTGCGCAGCCTGACCAACGAGACCAAGTTCGGCGCGGTGCACCTGAAGGCCCAGTACTACATGATGACCGGCTACCTGTTTCCGGTCGGGCTCAAGGCGCCGCAGCATCGGCGCGGCGATGGCCCGCACGCTGGGCCCGCGAGGCCGAAAACGTGCCGCCGTACATCTACATCGGCCGCGACATCGACACCAGCGACACCGAGAAGCAGTTCATCAGCGAGTACATCGGCCCGGGCTTCTACGGCGTGAAATACGCACCGTTCATGATTCCCGATCCGACGCAAGGACTGGCGACGCTCAGCGCCGCGGCCGGCATGAGCGTCGAGCGGATCGATCGGCGGCTCAAGTATTTGCAATCGGTCAACGGGCTTTCGGCCGACGTCGCTGCGCCATTCGCCCAAGGCCGCAGGACTACATGAAGATCGATCGAGAATGCCCGCGCGATGATGGATTCGCCGGTCAAGCGGGCCTTCGATTATGCCAAGGGCGAGAAGCCCGCCACGCTGGCGGCCTACGAGCCCAGGATCGCCCGCGGCGACGTGCAGGACAAGAATCGTACTATTTCGGCCAACGCTTCGGCCACGGGCTGCTGTTGGCCCGGCGGCTGGTCGAAGCCGGGTCGCGGTTCGTGCAGGTCGAATATCAGTACGGCCCGTTCCGCGGTTTCGACATGCACGAGGACGGCCAGTCGCGGATGGTCGAGATGAAAAAACAGATCGACGGTCCGATCGCGCAGTTGATTCGCGACCTGGCCGACCGCGGACTGCTCGAGCGGACGCTGGTCGTGGTGGCCAGCGAGTTCGGCCGCACGATCGCCAACCAGCCCAAGGCGGGCGTCGAGCCGATCGGGTTCGCCGAAGGCCAATCGGGCGATCAATTGATTATCGAAGACAAAAAAATGTACGGCTTTCACGGCCATTTCAGCAGCGCCAACAGCATGCTGTTTTTCGGCGGCGGTTTCAAGCCGGGCCTGGTCTACGGCCGCACCGCCGAACGGCATCCGATGCTGCCGATCGAGAATCCGGTCGCGCTCACCGACGTGCACGCCACGATCTACAAGGCCCTGGGCATTCCTGCCGACGCCCATTTCGTCACCGAGGGCCGCCCGTTCTACGTGACCAAGGACGGCAAAGGCAAAGCCATCGACGAGCTGCTGGCGTGAA
Source organism: uncultured Planctomycetia bacterium (assembly GCA_963801675.1). Classification (GTDB taxonomy): domain Bacteria; phylum Planctomycetota; class Planctomycetia; order Pirellulales; family PALSA-1355; genus PALSA-1355. Next base: position 1,904,180 of record CAWDFN010000001.1, on the reverse strand, counting down.
TTCTGAAAGACGACGGGGACGGATCTACCGCCAAGGCGCCAAGGAAGGATGAAGGATGAAAAAGGCAATTAACGGCGTCAACCCATCTCCACCTTCTTAAACCCTCTCTCCCTCTTCGTCTCTGTGTTCTCTGTGAACTCTGTGGCTAAAAATCTTTTTCTTTTTTCCCGTCAGCCAGGGCGAAAAAGCCCGTGCGCAGCGCGACGTTGAATCGCGCGTGCGACTTTAACTCTGATTCGTGCGCCGCTGCTCCCATCCGGGGATCCGAAGCGGTTCTTGTACTGCAAAAAGAGCTTCGGCGGAGGAAGCAGCATTGCAGCGGGTCGGTACCGGAGCTTCCCACGGAGACGTTGCACTGCCCAGTCCAAGATGCCGACCGCATCCCTGGGTTCAACGCCGTGGCCACACGGACATTCCCAAAACGGCTCGCGAGCCTCCGGCACGCAGATCGCGTCCGCGCGCTTCGAGGCAGTCAAATACCACTGCGCAGCCCCGCCACAAGCACGGGACTTTGACGGGGGCGGCCCAAGAACAAAGCAGGCCTTCCGTCCATTGGCACAGATCTGAAGTGACAGTCCGTCTCAGCTGGATGCAGTATTACCAAAAGTCGCGACTCACTTTCAACACAAGTTTCCGGCCACCCCCCAAGAATTGCGAGAAGGGGTCAGGGGTCAGGGACGGAAGAACGAAGAACGGACGGAACGCTCTCGCTCGCGCGGCGGTATGCTGTGCGCGTTCACTGAACCCTGGACCCGGGACCCTGAACCCTCGCCTCGGCACCCTCACCCCAGCCCTCTCCAGCTCGACGAAGCTCGCCGCGGGCCGGCGGGAGAGGGAGTGGGCGGGTCGTCGTCGCTGATTCCCAGCACGTCATTTGCTTGGTTCGACAAACAAGATCTTCACGGGGCGGGTTTCTTGGCTGAACGTGAGCCCGGTTTGGGCGGTGATGTTGGGGAGGACTAACTGAGGCGCATGGTCTTCGTCGCGCGTCTGGGCGGTCTGAGGCGATTGTCCGTGCAGGCGCCAACTGATCTGGTTTTTCGGCTGCGACTCGACCTCGGAAAGAATGGGAGTCGAAATCCATCGCCCCAGCCAATCCAGGAACTCGCGGTAGTTGCCGGTGCCGCCGCCGGAGCCACTGTTCGGCACAAGTTGCTTCCCGAAGATTTCAATCGGATCGGTCTCGATCGTTTCGTCGGTCAGATAGAGTTTCTCCTTGGCGGGCTGGCCTGGGAGCGGCGTGTGGTGGTACATGCCTCGCGCCACGTACACGGGCCGCTCAACCTCGCGGAATTCCAACTTGATCGGCAAGGACAACTCTTTTTGCAGGATCGCTTCGAGATCCTTGACGGCCTGGTCGCTCGCCAAACCCTCTCGAATCACCCAGTCGCCGGAAATGTTCGTTGCGAGCAGGTCATCAGGTCCGTCGACCATTTGAGTCTTGAGTTGCGCTACGGAAGAGAGCACGCCGCTCAGACTATCACAGTCGCCCGACCCAAACTTCATCCCCCTCCACTCCAGCCGTCCGTCCTTCGATCCAAACAGCATCGACTGTGGGCCATTGGGCTCCAAGTCTGCCTGGCCGGAATGTCCGATGCGGTAGTATTCCATACGGATCGGCGGAAACGGCGGGGCAATACGCTTCACGTTTTCGCCCGGCGCCAGGCCATAGCCATTATCCTTGGCCATCGATGCCAAAAGCGGCGCCCTCGCCCGGCGAAGTTCTCGCAACATCTTGGAGCCGCCGTCGGCCTCGGTATCGGGATCCCGAGAATTCTTGGCATTCGTCGATTCATTCGCATCCTTGTCGCCGGTCTTGGAGTTTTTTGCTTTCACGTCGTCTTTCTTCTTCGGTACGAAGACCCCCTCGTGCGAACCGAGCGGCATCCAATGCGCGAAGCCACTATACGAGATTTGCACTTTCGGCAGCGCGGCCTTGAGCTGATCGACGTCCGTGGGCGAAACTTTGACTTGCCGCAGGTTGAGCGCGACGAGTTGCTTCAACTCGCCAAGTTTCAGCAGTCCGTCAACGGTTACAGAAGCCTCTCCCAGGTTGAACTCGCGCAGGTTGACCATTTTGGCGATGTCTTCGAGCGCGCGATCGGTGATCCGCGGGTTGACGAGCGTGAGCTTTTCCACGGTGGACAAGGACGGCAACGACGCGCTGCCCGCGTCGTCGATCGGCAGTTGGTTGAGCGTGAGCGATGTGAGCTTCCAGGGTTGCGCCGGGTCCTTGAACCCCGCTCCGGTAACGTCGCAACTGGCCAGCGTCAGGTGTTCCAACTTCGGCAGGTCGGCCAGGCGCGGCAAATCGTCGTCGATAATTCCCTTGACGCTCACGCTGAGGATTTCGACGTGGACGAGGGTTGCGAGCTTCGCCAGGCCTTCGCCGCTCACGCGGCCGTCGCCGCCCAGCGCGAGATGTTTCAGCGCGAGAAGCTTTCCAATTGCGGCCAGCCCCCGATCGGTCAGCCGGACCGTGCCAAGGAACAGGCCTTCGAGGTGAGACGCCTTCGACAGGGCGTCGAGTCCCTCGTCACCGGTGGCGGCATCCTGGACGCTCACGACCTTGAGGCCCGGAAGTTGGCCGGCCACGCGAAGTAGAGCGTCGCCCAAGCCCGGATCTTTCGATTCTCGGCCGCCGCGCGATCCGCCCATGTACGTCAGACCCGTTAGTTTGACCAGCGTGCCGAGAACGGCGACGTCGGCCGGCTTGAGTGTGATGGGCTCTTCGGGTTGCATCACGAGCGAACGAATCTGCGTCAGTCGGGCCAGCGCCTTAAGTGCTTCGGCGTCAATCGGCATCGAGTGAATCGACAGGCCGCGCAAGGCGTTGAGCTTCGCCAGGCTGGCGTAGCCGGGCCCTTTCACGCCCGGGCACATGCTCAGCACCAGGCGCTCCAGGTTTTCGAGACCGGCCAGGTGCGCGAGCCCGGCGTCGGTGATGCCCAACAGCATGAACTCGAGCGACTCGAGACTGCGGATGCCGCCGATCGCTTTCAGGCCGTCGTCGTCGATGCCGCGAAGGGGGCCGTTCGACTTGGGAAGATAGTTTCCGTCGATGCGCAGGCGCTTGATGCCGTCGGCCAGCTTTGCGAGCTGACGGCTTCCCTCGGCCGCAAGCTTGCTTTGCGTGAACGACAGACGGTTGCTCTTGGGAAGTTCGGACACCTTGGCCAGCGTGGCGTCGGTGGCATGCAGGACGTTTAGATCTTCAATGGGCTTTTTCAACTTAAGGCCGGATAAGTCGTCGCCGGCGAGGTGATCGAGATCGAGGGTCAAGAATCCGATGGCAGGCAATTCGCCGAGCATCATGAGATCGTCCGACGTTCCCTTCCAGCCTTGAGCGATTATGATCGAGAGAGCCGGGGCGGGCCGACCGGTGCGCACGTCGCCGATCATCGCGCCGGCTGATCGCAGCCGGACGAGCGCTGTGCGCTCGGCGGGATCGAGGCCCACGGCGGTGGCGGCCGCTTCGGCCATGTCGGCGGCCTGTTTGTCGGTCGGGGCTGTTGGGGCGGCGAAAGTGCCGTTGCTCGGCGGACTCGGTCCGCGCTTCGGCTCGATCTGCTGGGCCACGAGGCGCCACGGAACGATGCCGGTAGCGGTGATCAACAGCAGCACGCCGGCGGCGAACGTCAGGCGTCGGGCGGAGAAAGGCTTGACTTGAGTCATCGCCAGGATGCGGCGCTCGAGATTGCGATAGGCGCCCAGCACGCCGGCGGCCGCCAGCGACGAGCGCGGCTCACGCGGCCAATGGGTCGCCAGCTTGAGCAGCAGCCGGCCATATTGGGCCGGGCGGGCAACCTGGTTCTGGATCAACAGCTCGTCGCAGGCCGCTTCCTGCGCTTCCGACCAGCGCCGCATTAATACCCAAACCAACGGCTGGAAAAAAAACAGCCAGCCAGCCACCATGGGCAGCCAGTTCCACAGCAGATCGTGCCGCTTGAGATGACCTAGCTCGTGGGCCAACATCACGCGCAGCTCCGCGGCGTCGAAGACGTGCAGGGCCGAGTTCGGCAGAATGATGGTCGGCCGCAGGATGCCCGCCAACAGCGGACTCTCGGCTTGCGCCGTGATTTGAAGTTGCGGAAGCCGCCGCACGCCCAGCCGTTCGGCCTCTTGCCGGCAAGCCTGATGCAACAGATCGCTCGACGCCGGCTCGGCCGCGCGACGCAACAGGTGCACCAATCGCCATTGCCGCGCGGTGATCGCCACGCCGCACGCGACGCCGGCCAGCCACAGCGCCAGCAGCCAGGTCGACAGCAACAGCCTCGCGGGTTGGGGATCGATCAACAGGGCGGTCGCGGGGATTTGACGATCGGCAGGTGCCGCCGCGGCGACGGGCTCGAATGCCGGGTGCGCAGCCAGTGGTTCAGCCAACCCGTCCGAGGCCGCGACGTTCAGGGAAGGATTGGCGGGCAGAACAGGAACGGCGATCGGCTGGATCCAGAACAACGCCACGAGCAGTTTCAGGCATGCCAATCGCCACACCCAGCAGACGACCCGTGGCGAAAGGAACGTGCACCAGCGGGCGATGGCCCAGGCGGCCGCGATGGCGATCGCCCCCTGCCAACTGGCCCGCCACAGACTGGCGCCGGTCAACTCGACCCACGGTTCGATGGTATGCAAGAACTGGCTCATGACTTGTCCCTTTGTTCACGCGATTCAATGCCTTTGAGGAGTCGGGCGAGACTGCGAGCCTCGTCGTCGCTCAAGTGCGACGAGCGGCTCAAATAGGCGACAAACGGCGAAAGCGATCCGCCCAGCACGTCGTCGACGAAATCGCCCACCAGCCGCTCGAGCAGCTCGGCGATGGCCACTGTCGGCGTGTAGCGATGCATTCCGCCAACTTTGCGTCGCTTGAGATAGCCTTTGGCCCGCAGGCGTTCCATCACCGTCAGCAGCGTGGTTCGCGCCTGGCCCGACGTCTCGGCGAAATGCGTAGCCACCTCCCGTACGCTGATAGGGTGGTGATCGGCGATGTACTGCAAGACGCCCAGTTCCAGGTGCCCCAGCGGCTCGTGAGCAGGCGACATCATCTTCGAACTCCGATTGACTACGTACGTCGTCAATCCAATTGAGACTATGCTCGTAGTCAATAGCGGGCGAAAAGATTTCGCGGACTCGCGAGGAGAGACGGGCTGCTCTGCTTTATTCTTCGTAGGGCCCCAAAAATCGCTCGCCGTTGAAGTGAATGATGTGGGACGGGGCATCCGCGACCCAAACCTCGGTTTCCCAAGAAATGTCACCGAGGTATCGCATCATTGCCGAGCGGTCGAGGAACGCAGTTACATAAACAAGCCCCGCGGTTGCCCCTTTGAAGAGGCGGCTGAGTTCGTCGCGCCGCTTGGAGTCCACGGGTCCATGGCTAGTTACCGCTTCGATCAGAACCAGCCAATTCTTTTCGACATGGTGCACGACGACATCAGGCATCTTGCCGTGGGCCTCGACTGTTACGCCCAGTGCGGCCAGCTCAACCTCATCGAAATATGCCCATTTCGTGTCGGTGTCGCCGACGTATATCGGTTTGCCGCCCGGCGTGAATAGGGGGCAGAACTTCTCGACGATTTCTTTCACGAGGACATTCTGTCCGCCGGGAGATAAGTCGATAGACTTGCTTGTCGAAAGCATCAGGGGGATGCGCTTCATTTTCCGCTCTTTCGCGTACCGTGCCTTCAAAGTTTCGACGGAACTAAGCCAGGTACGCAGATTCTTTGCCCATTCTTTTGTTCCGAACGTACGAAGTAGTTCCAGCGCGCCGGGTTCGATTTGATAGACCGTATTCCCGCTGTTCGTGGGACGTTCTGGATCGTCCGGGTTGATGACAATGATTCCAGGCTCGAGCAATTGATGGATCGTTTGTCGTCGAACGCTTTCGCGGGTATTCTCCGCGTACCGCCTGCCATAATGGTCGGCGAACCAATCCATCATTTCGGAAATGCCGAGAAGCGGGTTCGTGGCTTTTGTCCATTTCGATTGGGGTTTCAGGTCTAGCAACGAAAGCAACGTCATCGCCGAGCGCTCGTTTTGCTGCGCCTTGGGAAGCCCCAACGCCTGGAGAGCGCCTTGTGCATTTTCAATGCGTCGCTTGACTTTGACCGGATCGGTACCTGCCATGCCTGATTCCTCTCGAATGAGCCGGTCGATCTCTTCCTGAATCGGGAAACTCTCACCAATCAAATCTCCGATGCGCGCGAGTATTTCCGAGTTCGGATATTTCAGGCTGCGAAGATCTGCCGCGTTCACCTGAGTATGTCCGCTGAATTGTCGAAAATAGGAATCTACGATCGTCGAGTTGAGGTATGCGGCGAGCCCCTTGGCGAGCGACGGTGCAAACCCGCGGCCCTTTCGATGGAAATAGTTTAAGTGGTTTTCGAAGCCATATTGTGTGTTTGGCAATCGGGTTGGATCGCAGATGGCTGCCGTTATTCGTCGCCTCTCCTCCTTTGCCGAGAACCGTTTGACCAGTACATACATCCCTTCCGGAACGAGCAGTCCTTGCGTGTCTGGCCCCACCTTCAAATAGTTGGGCTTCTTATTCGGTTTTGGCCAAGCAATATATCCTCCGTCGAAATGCATGGGATAAATCAGCGGCACCGTCTGGCCATTGGGTTCAAACGCGAGAGCGTGTTTCGAACGAAAGTCAACAACTCGACCGGTCGAGACTTGCAGCCCCAGATCGTCCAGCGTTGCGGCAAAACCAGTCGCCTGATCTGCAATTCGGGCCTCGAGGTCGTCAGAGACTATATGGATCACGGAATCAAGATCGCTCGGACGTACCAGTTCCGCCTGCGACACCTCGCGAGAGACGCCGTCCTGATCGTCTGGGCCCGCGGATGACGAAATTAGCAGGTTGTCGTTGTGCGCGCTTTTTGTCGCGCGAAAGATGATGTTCTCTTGCAAGACATCCGCATCGCTAAAGGCCGCAGTTCGCGAGTCAAAAACATGAATCCGTTGGATCGTCATTTCACGCAGAAACGCCTTGCGGAAGGGCCGAAAGTAGGGACCGTTGCAAAAACTGCGAGGCGTAATTGCAATCATCTCGCCGCCCGCCCGCAACAGCCGAAAGACGAGCCATAGGAAGGCTGTGTACAAATTGTTGGTCTCAATTCCCGCGGCACGGAGCCGCCGCCGTGTATCGGAATGACTGTTGATCTTGCGATACGGCGGATTGAGGATGGCACAATCAAACTCGCGATGTTGCGATTCCAACAACGGACAGTCCGCCACCATTTCAGCCGCCGCGCGGATGAAATCATCCGCAATCACCTCAGCGGAGAATGTGATTCCGGCCTGGTCGCATGCGCGTTTACATTCCTTGACGGTGCACGACAAATAGCCTTGCAAGTCTGCGTCAACCTCGTAGGCGCACAAATGGATGGACCTTGGCCGACACGGTCGATTGCAAAATTCAGCCACGATCGCGGCCGATAGCGTTCCAACACCCGCGCCTGGATCGATCAGACGAATGTCTTCGGCCGGCAGATCCGACAAACTTGCCATCCACCGCGCCACGTTTGGGGGAGTGAAAAACTGCCCCAACTCAGCACGGCGCGGTCCGGCCAGGGCGCGTCCGGCATTGGTGCGCAGAAAGTCGACGCGGTCGACCAAGCCCGCTTCGACAGCCATCTTAGAAGCAATCCTTGATATTGTCCGCAGTCGGCGTGGATGTATGGTCCGGCATCGCGATGGCTGGCGACGACCCTTCCGAGTAGGCCGCCAAGGGGCAAATTGCCGCAGCGAGACCATTCTACCGAACAGTGTACTAAATAACAGTACCGCGACTGACGATGCCAAGTCGGCGGCATTTTACCGCCTGGCAGGATCCCAGTGGGGGTATTCTTCGGGCAGGACGAATCGCTGCAGGCGCTTTTGGCCGCGGAGGATGATCACCGAGTTGGGGACGCCGACGGGGAGTTGGGTCAGCAGCTTGTGCAGGTCGTCGACGCTGGTCACCGGCTCGTCGCCAAGCGTGACGATCAGGTCGTCGGGTTCGATGCCGGCTTGGTCGGCGGGGGCGCCGGGCTCGACGGCCACTACTTCGACGGCGGTGGCTTGCGCGATGTCGAAGAAGCGGGCCAGCGGCCGGGCGATCGGCACGTTGTGGCCGTGCAGGCCCAGGTAGCCGCGCACCACGCGGCCGTGCTGCATCAATTGCGGCAGGATGTGCTTGGCGGCGTTGATTGGAATCGCGAAGCAAATGCCCTGCGCCGATTGGATGATTGCCGTGTTGATGCCGATCACGCGCGAGCGGCTGTCGACCAGCGGCCCGCCGCTGTTGCCGGGGTTCAAGGCGGCGTCGGTCTGAATGACGTTGTCGACCAGGTGTCCGGTGATGCTGCGCAGCGTGCGCCCAGGGCGCTGACCACGCCGGCAGTCACAGTCGAGTCGAATCCAAAGGGGCTGCCGATGGCCACCGCCAACTGCCCCACGCGCAGCGCCGCCGAATCGCCCAGCGTTGCGAAGGGCAAACCAGTGGCGTCGGCTTGCACGACAGCCAGGTCAGACCACGGATCGGCGCCGACGACCCGGCCGTGCAGCTCGCGGCCATCAGTCAAGCGGACGCGAACCTCGCTCTTGTCGCGCACCACGTGATGGTTGGTCAGCAGGAATCCGTCGGGCGTAAAGACCACCCCCGAGCCGGAGCCGCCATTTCGGCCCTGGCCGGCGCGAATGTTGACCACCGTCGGCATGACCGAGTCGGCCACGCGCACCACGACCGTCGAAAAGGCATCAAGCGCCTGAGCCTCTTCGGCGTCGGGAGAAACGGGCAGTTGCGGCGCCGGTTGGCCGGGGCCCAGCGGTTCGGGATGGGCATCAGCGTCGCTAACGCATCGTGTAGTGGGGGACATGGCTGACTCTCCTACAAGAAATCGAGACGCACTATTGTAGGGAGGCAGTCAAGCGAAGGATGAAGGATGAAGGATGACAGTAGTTCCAACTTTCGCTTATGGGCTTAGATCGACGCAAGGTATTGAGCCGTCATGTAGTAAGGCGGCGACGGTTTGGGCGATCCAATCGAGCATTCGTTTGTAACGGAGTCGTTCGAGTCGCAAAGTCATCGTGGGACCGCTGCCTTCGGCCAAGCGCGTGGCGTGAATCCAGACCCAGAGGTTTCGCAGGATCAGGGCGACGGCGACAAACACCAGACGCAGACGTGGGCACCGCGTGCAGGTGTGGATGCGCGCTTGACGCATTTGACGGTAACTCGATTCGATGCCGAACCGCTTGCGATACCGCTGGCGAATGTCTTTGGGAGAGCCCTTCACACGCCAGGCAGCGAACAACAGCTTTTGTTGGACATGTTTGTGGTCTTTGCGATTGCGATGCGTACGATACGTGACGCATACGGAGACGGTCACTTGTTGCTTCTTGTTCTTCAGCGTGTGTTGATACCAGCCCGCCTTCTGACGCTTGATCCAATGCAGGCCGGTGGCGGCGCGGCGCTTCTTGGAGCGGCGCCCGCGAAACATGGCGGGCATCAAGAACGGCAGTTTTTCGCTCTGCAACCAGGTGATCACCGGCACGTTGAAGAACGCGCGGTCCAGCAGCACATACTTGATTTTCAGGCCGATTTTGCGAATTTGCGCCAGCAGACGCCGCAGCGCGACCACCAGCGTTTCGTGCCGCCGCACCCACGTCAGTGCCACGGTGTAGCGCTGCCCGTGCTGCACGATGCAGGCTGTGCCGTAGGCGTGAAACTTCGTCGTGCCCTGGCGCGGCTTGCCGTAATACAGTTCGTTCCGACTTTTGTCGGGCTCGCCATAGTAGGGCACCAAATGCCAATCGATCGCCACACGCCAGGAATGGCGCAACAACCGTCGCGGCAGCGGCGCGGACAGCGCCTCGTTCAACCGACGTTCCAACGACTTCAGAGTCTTGGGCAGGCCGTCGGACAGCGCATTGAACACGGCCTGGTCGGAAGGCGCGTCGGCCAAATCGCGACAGGCGGCATAAATCGAGATCATCCGGGCGGCCGCCCGCAACAAAACATTCCAGGTCACCCTGGCCGTGCACAGCCACCCATGATCCTCTAATAGCTTTGCTTGCAGCAGCCACCCGATGGCCCACCCGTGAACTTCGCCAGCAGTTATGGTATGACTCATCCTTGAACGCATGGGACCCCTCCTTGGCTTGAGTTCTTCAACACAAACCAATCTGAGGAGGACCCTTGCGTTCACCTATAGCAATTCTCTGAACTTGGAACTACTGGATGAAGGATGAAGGATGAAAACGACGCCGGAGCGGGGACTGGCGCTTGCCAGCACTTTCCGATCACTAACCACTAGCCACTAACCACTAACCACTTCTCACGCCCGAATCGCGACTTTGCCGAAGTGGGCGGCGGTTTCCATGTAGCGGAAGGCGGCCACGGCGTCGGAGAAGGGGAATACGCGGTCGACGACCGGTTTCAGTTTGTGCAGGCTGATGGCCCGGTTCATGGCTTCGAACATTTCGCGCGTGCCGACAAAAATGCCTTGCACGCGGATGTTGCGCATCAGGATCGGCAGCGGATTGATTTGGCCCGCGCCGCCGGTGAGCACGCCGATCAGGCTGATCTGGCCGCCGCTCTTGACGGCGCGCATCGACTGCGTGAGCGTGCCGGCCCCGCCGACTTCGACGACCATGTCGACGCCCACGCCGCCGGTCAGCTCGCGCACGCGCTTGTCCCACTCGGGCGTGGTGTGGTAGTTGATGCCGTCCGTGGCGCCGAGCTTCATCGCGCGGGCCAGCTTGTCGTCTCGGCTGGAAGTGATGATGACACGCGCCCCCGCGAGCACGGCTAGTTGCAAGGCGAAGATCGACACGCCGCCGGTGCCCTGCACCAGCACGGTGTCACCGCTCTTGAGGTTTCCTTCACCGACCAGGGCGTGCCAAGCGGTGACCGCGGCGCAGGGAAGCGTGGCGGCTTCCTCGTCGCTCAAGTGGTTGGGCACGTGCACCAGGCCGTCTTCCGGGAGCACGACCATTTCGGCCAGCATGCCCGCCGGCCCGCCGCCCCCCAGCGCGGTGCGAGCCTTGGCTTCGGTCAGCTCGCCGGCGATCCAGCCTGGCATGAACGCGCCGGCGACGCGATCGCCGACCTTGACGCGCGTCACGCCGGGCCCGATCTCGACGACTTCGCCAACGCCGTCCGACAAGGGCACGGCCGGCATGCGCAGCTTGGGATTGTATTGCCCTTTGACCATCATCAGGTCGCGATAATTGAGCGAGAAGGCCCGCATCTTGAGCAATGCCTGGCCATGGCCCACGCGCGGATCGGGCCGTTCGACGAGTTTGAGCGAGTCGAATCCAAAAGCTTGAAATTCGTAAACCTGCATGGCATGTCCTGGGGTTGGGCGTGCACCGAGTGTTTCGCTCCATTGTGCAAAAAGTTTGGGTCCAGGGCGAGGGTCTCGCGGAAGGCAGGTAGGAAATTCATAATCAGGTATTGTTCGTCCACCCATTGGCGCCCGATGGCACGTCGAGCGGCACCGTGTTACGATTGAGGGTCTGTCGTTCCTGCCGTGCCGCGTTGACGCTTTCCCCGCCTTCACCCCCCGAGCCCCTCGGATGTCGCAAGATACGTTTGATGAATTGCAGAATCGGCTGGCCGAACGGGGGATCGAGTCGGTTTTCGATGCGCTGGCGGAGCGGTTGAAGGCGGAGAAGAAATATCATGAGCTGTTCGACGTGCTGCTGATGCGCACGCGGCACGCTCTGGGGCTGCCGGTGATTTTGACCACCTCGCTGGACGATCTCGACGAGCCGCTGCGGACGCAGGTCGAAGAGGCCTATCTGGCGGCTTGCCGCGAGATCGGCACGCTGCTGCTCGACGACGGCAAACTGCGCGAGGCGTGGATGTATCTGCGGCCCGTGGGCGACCGGGCGCTGGTGGCCGGAGCACTGGCGAAGATGGAGCCCTCGGAAGAAAACTTGCAGGATCTGATCGAGATCGGCCTGCACGAAGGGGTCGCGCCGGCCTTGGGCTATGCCCTGGTGCTGAAGAATTACGGCACGTGCAACGCGATCACGACGTTCGAGGGTTCGCTGATGAACCGCTCGCGCGCCGATCAGCAGGCCGCCGCCGCGCTGCTATTGCGCCATTTGCATGCAGAATTGCTCGGCAATGTGCGGGCCGACGTCGCGCGGCAGGAGGGCAGCGAGCCCAAGGAGCAGACGCTGGCCGAGTTGGTGGCCGAGCGAGATTGGCTGTTCTTGGACAACAACTATCACGTCGACACCACGCACCTGGCCTCGGTGGTCCGCTTCGCGCGGCTGCTGGAAGATCCGGAGGTCCTGGCGCTGGCCTACGATCTGACCGAGTACGGCCGGCGGCTGGGCAAGCAGTTTCAGTTTGCCGGAGACGAGCCGTTTGCCGATGTCTATCCCAGCCACGGACTGTTTTTTGGCGCGCAAACGGGCCGCAAGGCCGACGAGGCGCTGGCTTACTTTCGCGAGCGGGCGCAGAACGTTTCGATCGACGAATGCGGCACCGCGGCGGTCGAAGTCTACGTGGCCTTGCTGACGCGGCTCAAGCGGTATGACGAAGCCATTGCAGCGGCGGCCGAGCTGATGCCCGCGGGCGCTCGCACCAGCGGCTTTGCTCCCAGCCTGATCGAGCTGTCGCGGATGGCCGGCAATTACGACCGGTTGATGGCCGTCTGCCGCGAGCGGGGTGACCTGGTCGGCTACGCGGCCGGGCTGGTGGAGCGTGGGGGGAAGAAGTAGGCTTGTCGTCGCCGTCGGTGTCGGTGTGACGAGACCGATACGAGGCGTGTGCATCACAGCGTCGTCACCGGCAAAACCTCTTTTCCCTGCGGGACGTGAGACAACGAGTTGAGGCTGTCCGGGAATTGCCGCACATTAACCCGACGCGCCAGCGAGGGTTCTTCGTCCAGCGTCCCTCGCTTGAACCCGACGCGCCAGCGAGGGTTCTTCGTCCAGCGTCCCTCGCTTGCGCGTCGGGTTAGTATGGGAAACGCCGGCGTCCGGTGTTTTCCTGGTCCGAATTCCCGGACAGCCTCGACAAGTTGTCTGGGCCATCCTGTCGACCCTTAACGGGGCAACAACCGTGGCCAAGCCGTCTGTTCTATTTATGCTGTCCCAATAAAAAAACCTGCCCGGGATTTTTGGTCCCGGGCAGGTTCAGATCACACTTGAACGTCCGCAACTGTTAACGCTTAGTTGTGGCGGACGACTTTGCTGCTGGCGGTCACCATGCGGCGATTGCTCGGGATCGACGCCGACGGGTCGGCAGTCGGAGCGGGCGGCATGGGGGCGGCGTCGTCAGCCGGGGCCGACGTCGTCGTGGTGGCACCACCGGCGCCGCAACCGCAAGCCGGTTCGGCATTGCAGCAGCTGTTGCAACCGCTGTTGCAGCAGCTCTTGTGGCAGCAACCGTGGAGCAGACCGTGGTGGCAGCGACTCTTGCAGCAGCTCTTCTTGCAGCAGCTGTTGCAACCGTTGTTGCAGCCGCAGGCCGGCTCGGCAGCACAGGTCGGGGCGGCAGCGGCACAACCACAAGCCGGGGCGGCAGCGGCACAACCGCAAGCCGGCTCGGCAGCACAGCTGTTGCAACCGCTGTTGCAGCAGCTCTTGTGGCAGCAACCAAACAGCGCCTCGTGGACACCCGCGAACAGACCGCAGTGGCCGTGGCAACGCTTATGGCAGCACGACTTCTGGCAGCACGACGGAGCTGCACAGCAAGACGGGGCTGCTTCACACGACGGCGCTGCATTGCAGGCCGGCGCCGCACAGCACGAAGGGGCTGCACAGCAAGCTCTTTCTCGGCAGCAAGCGGGTTCACAACCCTTATCGCAGCCACAAGCCGGTTCGCACGACTTTTGGCAACAGCTGTTGCAGCCGCAGTCGTTCAGGCCAAGCATGCGCTCCAGGAGCTCAAAACCAAAGCTCTGGCTGCATAGGCCTACGCTGACTACTAGCGCTCCAAAAACCATGTTCCATTTCATCGAGCAACGTCTCCTTTACTTGAACTGCGGATAGCATGCACCCTGACTGGCAAACCACTTCGCACCCTTCCCGCGCATGGCACGCGGACACGAGCAGCTACGACCAACGGAAGGCTCCTGAGGAAGTCAGAGCCGGCCTCGGTATGTATATGGGCAGTGCCAGGTGGGGAAGGTGGGGTCGGAACCAGCAGTTCACACGGTTTATTGCGTCAGGACCGGTCGAGCCAATCCTTGACTCGAAAAGTCCGAGCCGGTTGCCCTGACGCGCCCTTGTACGTGCCTGGTGGCACGCGATCCTCGGCGGGTAACAACTACCGTATCGGCTGGGTGGCGCAGAGCCCTTGAGAGCGCAGAAGTATTTTTCAGTGAATGGTTTACATCAACTGTTGCGTAAAGATTTCCACGCGCGTAAGCGAGTCAAACCTTGTCGATTGCAACGCCACGCCAGCGTCGCTTGTGGCCCATCGGCGGGCGATCTGCTATGGTGAGCTTGCCGGTTAGCTGAACCCTGATCGGCAGGCCGAACGTGCCCCGCGCGGCGGCGCGAATTGGCGGACTTTATGCCGCCTACGACCATGTCCGAGCGGCGTGCCGCGGTCCCGGCGTGCCGCTGGCCCGTGCTCTTGCCTAACGATTACGGTTTAACAAATGACCGCGCCGTCGAGTGCAACAATGCCGCAACCAACGACGCAAGCACGCGCGCAAGTGGTGGACTTCGCCGACATCGCGGGCGTGGCCTGTCCCTGCGGCACGGCTCGCCGCGCTTTTACCGACGTGAGCGACTTCCCGGCCACGATTCACCAAACCGAAATCTCGGCCGACGCACGCGTGCATTACCACCGGCGGTTAACCGAGGTCTACTATATCCTGGAGTGCTCTGCGGAAGCGCGGATGGAATTGGACGGCCAGCAGATTCCGCTGGCCGTCGGCCGCTGCGTTCTGATTCCCCCTGGCGTCCGCCATCGCGCGGTGGGGCAGATGAAGGTGCTGGTGATCGTTTATCCGAAATTCGATCCGGCCGACGAATGGTTCGATTGAGGGGTGTGCTGGGCCCGGCCGAACAGGCATTTTGCGCCCAGCGGCGCCGGCATCGAAACGGCCGCGCGGCAGGCGCGCGAGAATTTCAAGAATTGGTTGTTTTAGGCTTTTCGTCGACCTTCGACCACACACCCCCGCCGTGGCTTGCTCCGCTATCCCGCGCGTCGTATTCTAGATGAGTCACCGTCGTGTTAGCACCTTTTGCCAGGCAAACCAGCGCGAGTCGGATATGAGATCGAACGATCGCAGTTCGTTGGGTGTGTGGGCCATTATTGTCTGTGTTTCTGCCGCGATGCTGCTGGCCGCCTGCCCGCAAACGGCCCGCGCTTCCGACGCGAAAATCGACCCGCTCGATTGGCCCAACTGGCGCGGACCGGAGCAAAACGGCGTGTCGCGCGAAACGGGTTTGATCGACACTTGGGACCCCGCCGGCGGGCCGGAGTCGAACGTGCTGTGGAAGAACGCCGAGTTGGGCGGCATCTCCACGCCGATCGTGATGCGGGGCAAACTGTACACGATCGTCCGGAGCGAGCCGGGCACCACCCGCGAGGGCGAAAAAGTCGTCTGCGTCAACGCCGCCACCGGCAAGAAGATCTGGGAAAGCAAATTCAACGTCTTCCTCTCCGATGCCCCCGCCGAACGCGTTGGCTGGTCGAGCTGTGTCGGCGATCCGACTACCGGCAACGTCTATGCCATGGGCGTGGGGGCCTATTTCCAGTGCCTCGACGGCGAAACCGGCAAGACTCTCTGGAAGCACTCGCTCAACGAAGAGTACGGCGTGCTGACAACCTATGGCGGACGCACCAACGTGCCCGTCATCTTCGAAGATCTGGTTCTGATCAGCGGCGTGCTCACCGGCTGGGGCGACATGGCCCGTCCGGCACATCGCTTTCTGGCGTTTCGCAAAGACAGCGGCGAACCGATCTGGGTTAACGGCACACGGCCGCTGCCCGAGGACACGACCTATAGCACGCCGGCGATCGGCGTGCTGAACGGCCAGGCGGCGATGGTATTTGGCTCAGGCGACGGCGGCGTGTATGCCTGGCAGCCGCGCACCGGCAAACCGATCTGGAATTTTCAACTCGCGGCCCGCCGCGGACTGAACGTTTCGCCGGTCATCGATCACGATCACGTCTACATGGCCCACGCCGAGGAGAATATCGACAACGTAACCATGGGGGCCATCGTCGGCATCGACGGATCGAAGACGGGCGACATCACTAAGACAGGCGAATTATGGCGCGTTGCTGCCATGGACGGCAAAGGCTCCCCACTGCTCGTCGACGGGCGACTCTACTCGTTGGATGACGGCGGCAAGATGTACATCGTCGACGTCAACAGCGGCAAACAAGTGGGCAAATTTGTCAAAATGACCGGCACGATCGTGCGGTCCAGTCCCGTATACGGCGACGGCAAGATTTATGCCTGCTCGACCAGCGCCTGGCATGTTTTTCAACCCACCAAGGATGGCGCGAAAAAAATCAATACACTGCGTTTGAGTGAGGATGACGAAGTGACCGGCTCGCCGATTATTTCGCACGGCCGCATTTATCTACCGACCGGGGCGAATATGTACTGCCTGGGCAAGGCCGACGCCAAGCCGTCCGCCACCCCCCGGCCCGAGGCGCCGAAGGAAAAGCCGGTCGGCAAGGACGATCAGCCGGCCAGCGTGCAGGTGGTGCCGGCCGAAGTGTTGTTGAAGCCCGGTATGAAGCAGAACTTCACGGTGCGACTGTTTAATGCGCGCGGGCAGTTTTTGCGCAACGGCACCGCGAATTTCTCTCTGGCCGGACCGGGCGAAATCAACAAGGAAGGCCGCTTTCTGGCGCGCCAGCGCCGCGGCCCACGCGGCGGCGCTGCTGACCGCCAAAGTGGGCGAGATGCAAGCACAGGCGCGCATTCGCGTGGTTCCCGATCTGCCGTGGAAGTTCGACTTTGCCGACGGCGAAGTGCCGATCACCTGGGTTGGCGCCCGGTATCGTCACGTGATCCGCGAAATCGACGGTAACAAAGTCATGGTCAAGCTGACCACGATCCCCAAGGGCACGCGCAGCCAATCATGGATGGGCCACACGGCTCTGCACGATTACACGATTCAGGCCGACGTGATGGGCGCGACCAAGAGCGAAAAACTGCCCGACGCCGGCGTCATCGCCCAGCGCTACACCTGCGACTTGATGGGCGCGAGTCAGCAAGTACAGATTCGTTCGTGGACCCCGCAGTTGGGACGGTTCTCCAAATCGGTGCCGTTCGCGTGGCAAAAGAACCAGTGGTACACGATCAAGTTCCGCGCCGCGGCCGAAAACGGCAAGGCCGTGCTTAAAGCCAAGGTCTGGAAGCGGGGCGAAACGGAACCCGACGCCTGGACGATTGAAGCGGTCGATGAAGAGCCCAACGTGGTTGGCAGCCCCGGCCTGTTCGGCAACGCGATCCACATCGAGACCCAAGGCGATCTGGCCGAACGCTCCGACAACGATGCGGAGATATTTATCGACAACGTGCTCGTTACCAAGAACGCCGCGAAATAAACACCGCGAGAGACCCTTCGCTATGAAAAAGGTTTGTTGGACATTTGCCTGGATCGTGCTGTCAGGTTCGGCCGTAATCGGCCTTGCGCAGCTGAGCGCCGCCCCGCCCGCCAAGACCGAGTCCGTGCTGGCCAAGGCGGCGCCCGCCAAGAACGCCGACGTCAAACTCGATCTGACGCCCAAGGGCATCGGCCCGCACGACTGGGGCCAGTGGGGCGGTTCGACGCTGCGCAACAACACGCCCGAGGGAAAGAACATTCCCACCGAATGGACCCTGGGATCGTTCGATAAGAGCGGCAAGTGGATCAAAGAAGGGTCGAAAAACGTCGAGTGGGTCTCGCATCTCGGCTCGCAGTCGTATGGCAACCCCGTGGTCGCCAACGGCCAGGTCTACGTCGGCAGCAACAACGGCAGCGGCTATGTGAAGCGTTATCCGGCCACGGTCGACCTGGGCGTGCTGCTGGCCTTTAGCGAAGCTGACGGGAAATTCCTGTGGCAGCACTCCAACGAAAAGCTGCCCACTGGCCGCGTGCACGACTGGCCCTTGCAAGGCATTTGCGCCACGCCGTTGGTGGAGGGCAACCGACTCTGGTACGTCACCAGTCGCGGCGAAGTGGTATGCCTGGACACGCAGGGCTTTCACGACAACAAGGACAACGGGCCAGTGACGAAAGACCCCGGCCGGCTGTTCGACATCGTCAAGAACGACGACCCTGCCAAGGACAAGCTGGCCGACGCCCAGAAGGGGTTGAAAGCCGGCAAAATCACAACCGGCCTGGCCGATCAGTTCAAGGCCGCCGGCCTGCCGCTGCCCGACGACGCCAAGCCTGTGGCCAATGGTCCGAATTACACGATCACGTTCAAGCCCGCCAGCGGCGTCGAGCGAGAAGTGGTTCTGCGAGCCGAAGGCCCCACGCGGCTGAGCGTCTACAAGTTGATCAACACCGACGACAAGGACGAAGCCGACGTCATCTGGCGTTTGAACATGATGAAGCAGCTGGGCGTCTCGCAGCACAACATGTGCAGTTGCTCGGTGACCGCCGTGGGCGACGTGCTGTTCGTCAACACGTCCAACGGCGTCGACGAAGGGCACATCAACCTGCCGGCGCCCAGCGCGCCGACCTTCGTGGCGTTGGACAAGAACACCGGCAAGGTGCTGTGGACCGACAATTCGCCGGGCACCAACGTGCTGCACGGCCAATGGTCGTCGCCCGCGTATCGCCGTGTTGGGCGGCGTGCCGCAAGTGATTTTCGGCGGCGGCGACGGCTGGCTGTATAGCTTCCGCGGCGATGCCAGCCAAAGACGGCAAGCCGGAGTTGCTCTGGAAGTTCGACTGCAATCCGAAGGAATCGAAGTACGTGCTGGGCGGCCGGGCCGACCGCAACCACATCATCGGCACGCCGGTGATTTACGAGGGCATGGTGTATGTCGGCGTCGGCGAAGATCCGGAGCACGGCGAAGGGGTCGGCCACTTCTGGTGCATCGATCCGACCAAGCGCGGCGACGTCAGCCCCGAGTTGGCCTTCAACGTCGCCGACCTGACCAAGCCGATTCCGCACCAGCGCATGCAGGCGGTGAACAAGGAAGCCGGCGAAGTTGCCCGGGCGAATCCCAACTCGGCCGCCGTCTGGCACTATGCCAGTTACGATCGGAAACAAGAACGGCAAGATCGAATTCGAAGAAACGATGCACCGCACCTGCGGCACCGTGGCGATCAAGGACGGACTGTTGTTCGTGGCCGACTTCAGCGGCCTGTTCCATTGCCTCGACGCCAAGACCGGCATGCCCTACTGGACGCACGACATGCTGGCCGCGGCCTGGGGCTCGCCGTTGATCGTCGACGACAAGGTCTACATCGGCGACGAAGACGGCGACATCGCCGTCTTCAGGCTCTCGAAGGAGATGGAACTGATCGCCGAAAACCCGATGTCCAGCTCGGTCTACAGCACGCCGGTAGTCGCCAACAACAAGCTGTTCATCGCCGACAAGGATCACCTGTTCTGCATCGAGAGCAAGGACGAGTAATCTCCTTGGGTGCCACTGGCATCTTGCCAGTGCAAGACTGAGTCACGGTCTGATCGCATGAAAAAAGTGTTGGACGTTGGCCAGTGCCAAATGGACCACGGGTCGATTCGGCGTCTGATCGAAGGCAATTTTGACGCCCGAGTGGCCCAAGCCCACGACGCGGCCGATGCGCTCGTGCAGTTGGGCAGCGGTGCGTTCGACCTGGTGCTGGTGAATCGGCAGTTGGACGCCAACGGCGACGACGGCCTGGAGATCATCAAAGCGATCAAGTCCGACCCGCGCTGGTCGTCGATACCCGTGATGCTGGTGACCAACTATCCCGAGTACCAGCAGCAAGCCGTCGCCGCCGGCGCCGAAGTAGGTTTTGGCAAGAACGCTTTGGGCCGCGCGGAAACGTCTGAGCGGTTGCGAAAATTCCTGGGCTGAGGCGAGCCTGCGACGTCTGAGCCTGTCGGAGACGTCTTACCGCGACATACGATTCCACGTGATCGCGAAGGCGATGCCGCCCAGGGCAAGGCCTAGCGGAACGTAGATCCAGCCGGAAAGATGCGTGAAGTTGGCGCAGCCGACCATCGTGAACGTGCCGACGTTCAGCGAGAGGATCGAATACAAAAACCGCTGTTTCTTTTCTTCGTCGTTGAGCGGCGTCGTGCGGCGCGTGGACGCGGCCGGCGCCGCCGGTGCGGGGGCCGCTGCCGGCACTGGGGCAGCGGCGGTGGGTGCCGCGGCGGCGACCGGCTCGGGCGTCGAGCCGTCGCGCGGCACGTGCTTGGCAATGGCGTCGTTGATGTTCGACGGCGTGCAGAGCACGGTTCGCACCGGCATATTGAACCGCAGCCGCAACTCTTCCTCGACATTGGGGTCGATCGGATTGGGCGACGCCATCAGCAGTTGCTTGTTGTCGACCATCACCGGAATGCAGGAGTGCTGCCGGGCGATGACACTCGGCACGCGGGCGATCAGGGCCGGGTCGAGCGGAATGTCGGACAGATCGAGATACGGCAGACCGATCGATTCGGCGTAGGCCGGCAACACGGCCTCGGGCTTGGCCAGCTTCTGCTGCACCAGCGCGTCGCGCACCTCGACGTTGATCGCCTTGGCGAAATTGCGGGCCTTGTCGAGCGCCGCCTGGTCGACGACTTTGGTGGCCAGCAAGATCTGCTCGAAGGTGCGCGCCTTGGCCGGCCCGCCGGTCTTGCGGCCCAGCGTCGCGTCGTACTCTCCCTTGCGGCGAGAATCGGTCAGACAGAGCATGGCCTTGGCCAGCTCGTTCAGCAGGTCTTGCGATTGCTTGGCATATTCGCCGGCGGCGAACTTGCGGACGTGTGCGTTCATCGCCCGGTAGTGTTCGCGGACCTTGGCGAGATCGTCCTCGAATTGCTTCAGCCGCAGCAGTTGATAATGGTTCAGCGGCCGCGTGGGTTCGGCGATCTTGAGCCAATCGCGGTAGACGTCGATCGTTTTGGACATGGCAACGTGGCAGAGGCAATCGAAGTTGTGGATCGGGTGTGCGTGATCTTACCCGCAGCGGGCGTAGTTAGTCGACCCGGTAGATATCGGCCAGCGCCGTGAAAGCGTTGAGCTGGCTGGCGTTCAATCCCCCCTTGCGCTCGATTTCGATCTCGGCCTCTTTGCCGCCGGTCTTGTCCTGGGCCCGCACGCGCACCCGGCCCGAGGCGTCGAACGCGTAGATGACCTCGATCGGGGAACCCTTGGGCAAGTTCTTGGGCAGGCCCGTGATGCGGCAATTGCCCAACAGCGAGCAAGCGGCCGGATCGGGGGCGTCGCCTTCGATCACCTTGATGTTCACCCGCTGCTGGTTGGGTTCGCTGGTGACAAACGTGCGCTTCACCTCGGTGGGCAGTTTGCTGTTGCGGGGGATCATCACGTGATTGATCGTCTTGCCGGTTTTCGGATTGCGGGCCGCGATGCCCAGCCCGTGCGAGTTGACCTCCTCCTGCTTGACGTTGCGCAGCAGTTTGCGAATGCGTTCGGCCAGCTCGCTGGATTCGCCGCGAAACTTGGCTTCCAGGATCGCGGCGTGAATGGCGGCGCCCTGGGCCACGGCGGTGTGCGGCGAAAGTCCCGTGTAGGGCTCCTTGCCGGTGAGTTGCTTGAGCATTTGCGACACCTTCGGCATCAACGTCGAACCGCCGACCAGCACCACGGCGTCGAGCTGCTCGGTCGTCACTTCGGCCTGTTCGAGCACCAGCTGCGCGGTGTCGCTGGTGCGCTGCAGCAGGTCGGCGGTCATTTCCTCGAATTGTTCGCGCGTGACCGAGCAGCGACATGGCCTTGCCGTCGTGGCGGCAGGAGATGGTCGCGGTGGTGCCTTCGGAGAGGGCGATTTTCGCCTGGTCGGTATCGTGCCGCAGCATTTGCAAGGTGGCCGGCGACTCGCGCGGATCGCTTGCCGTGGCGGCTTTTGAATTCCTCGGCCACGTAATCCACCAACCGATCGTTCCAGTCGATGCCGCCCAGGTGCACGTCGCCGTCGGTGGCCAACACCTGAAAGTGGCTGGGCGTGTAGCGGACCACGGTCACGTCGAACGTGCCGCCGCCCAAGTCGTAGACCAGCGCCAGGTGGGGCCGTTGTTCGCCGCCGGTGGCCCCCAACTCGCCCCGCTTCCAGGCGTAAGTCAGCGTGGCGGCGGTCGGTTCGTTGATGATGTCGACCACGTGCAACCCGGCAATGCGGCCGGCGT
The DNA here is from genome assembly GCA_963801675.1 of uncultured Planctomycetia bacterium. Lineage (GTDB taxonomy): Bacteria > Planctomycetota > Planctomycetia > Pirellulales > PALSA-1355 > PALSA-1355. The sequence goes on along the minus strand of CAWDFN010000001.1, from coordinate 1,881,928 downwards.
CTTCGGTCGCCTTGCGGCGCGCGTCGTTGAAGTAATAGGGCACCGTAATCACGGCGTTGCCGATCTTGCCGATCCGTTTTTCGGCGTCCTGGCGGAGTTTTTTGAGAATCAGGGCCGAGAGGAACTCGGGCGTGATCTCGCGGCCGTCGAAGGTCCGCTTGTACTCGGCGATGCCCATGTAGCGCTTGACCCGGTCGACGACGTGGTCGGGATCTTCCATGGCGGCCCGCATGCGGCTGGGCCCGACCACCACGTGGCCGCTTTCGGCCAGCAGGATCAAGCTGGGTGTCTCCACCTCGTCGTCGTCGTTGGCAATCGCCACCGGATTGCCTTCCTGATCCAACTGAGCCAGCGTGGAAAAAGTGGTGCCCAAGTCGATTCCGACCGTATGGCCCGGCTTGAATTCCATAAGCGTTTGCTTTCCAAGGAGATTGCGTAGCGCCGAGACGCGCGATCGCATGGAGCGCGCGAAATGCACGCGAAGCGGTCGGGCGCTCTCGGAAGCCGCCCAAACGCGCATCTGCGATTTTCGATTGGCGAGCCGCGAGAGTCAAGCAACGGTCTGCGCGGTTCGAAGCAGGACGGCTGCCGTGCCGGGTGTCGTTGGGCAAGTTGCCGAAGCGCGAGCGTTGGCCCCCTCGGGCGCGACGCCCTTGTGATCCGTGCGCGGCAAGGCCGAGGCTATCTCTCGATGACTTGACGAGGCTATTCCTCGATGACTTCCTTGACCGGCTGGACGAAATGAGGAGTTTTGGCGGAAGTCGACAGGTCGACGGCCTTCTTGTCGGCCTGCTTGCGCTGGCTGTAGTCGAACAGGGCGACACGTTTCATAGACTGGTTGAAGACGCCCCAAAATGCCTTGAGCCGGACTTCCTTGGCGGTTTTGGCACGGCTTTTTCGCTTAACCGGTTTCTTCTTGGCATCGGGCTCGGTTTTGGCTGCCGCCGTCTTCTTGGGCTTGCCTTCACGTTCGGCGGCATCCGATTCCTCGCGTAACTCCTTGCGGTTAAGTAGCTTGCGTGCCATTTTGTGCACTTTCACACGGGATGGGCGTGGATGGTGGGAGACGGGTCGGCACCGTCCTAAAGGCGGTTCTAACCCGCGGCTAACGACCCCTATCATAATAGATTCGCCGACCGGCCGCTAGTTTGGAGCGTGCCAAAAGCTTCCGGCCGATTTTCCATGGCCAGGCTGGGAATTGGGCCAGCCGAACCTGGCCAGCGGGACGCGCTTATCGGCCTAACCGGCTTCAGGGGTGGGCGGATCGATCGGGGTGGCGCCCGGTGGCGGCGTTCCACCGCCGGCGCGGACGTACTTGGCACGACCCCGGGCATGCTCTTCGGCGGTCGGGTCCGAGGCAGGCTCGCCGGCGCGCCCCTGCTGCTCGTCGAACAGCCGCCGCAAATAGCCGCGGCACCAGCCGCAGCCGGTCCCGGCTCCAAAGCAGTCGCTCAACTGGCCCGGCCGCGACGGCTTCTCGACCCGAATGTAATTGATGACCTTCCGCTTTGAGACGTGAAAGCACAGGCAAAGTTCGTCGTCAAGTTCCATACGAGCATCGAGCGCCAGCCGGCTCCCAAAAAACAGCCGCTAGCCGACCTCGGTCGCCACTGCAAGCGCGATCCGGCAAGCCTGTTGAAAAGCGGGGATATCCAGATATTCGCTGGTGGTGTGAATCTTCATTTGTCCACAACCCAAGGTCACCGTGGGAATGCCGTGGGCGGTCATCCAATTGGCGTCCAATCCGCCGTTGCTGACCGCTCGCGTCGGTTCGAGCCCGACGGCGCGGACGGCGCGCTCGGCCGCGACGACCGAAGGCTCGTCGTCGGGCAATTGAAAAGCTTCGTAATCGTTGCGTCCGTGAAATCGCACCCGGCCGCAGTCGCCCTTGACGTTGCGCACCGCAGCGGCGGCATCGGTGAAGGCTTTTTCGATGACCGCGACGATTTGTTTGCGAAATGCCTGATCGTGACTGCGAGCCTCGGCCTTGAGTTCTACGTGGTCGGTCACGACGTTGGTCGCTTCGCCGCCGCGGATCATGCCGACGTTGCTGGTGCCCGAGTGCTGGCCTTTTTGGATCAGTCCGTGCCAGCCATCGCGAACCAATCTCGCGATGGCCAGCGACGCGATGGCGATGGCGCTGATGCCCTGCTCAGGTGCTCCGCCGGCGTGCGCGGCGAGGCCCTCGATTTCGATTTGCAGCCGGTATCCGCCGGTGGCGGCCAGGGTGACTTTATCGGCGGCGCCGCCGTCCCAATTGAACGCCAGGCGTGGTTTGCCCAGCAGCGCAAGCTTCGCGTGACGCGCGCCGTGCAGGCCGACTTCTTCCTGAATGGGCCAGAAAAACGTCAGCGGCGGGTGCGGCAGCTTGCGTCGCATGATCTCCAAGGCCGTGTTGAGCACCACCGCCACGCCCGAGCGATCGTCGGCGCCCAGTCCGGTTTTCGGATCGGCCGAGCGGACGACGTCCCCCTTGCGCACCGGCTTGGCGCCGACGCAAATCGGCACGGTGTCCATGTGGGCCATCAGCAGCCGTCGCGGGGCGCGCAGCGTGCCCGGCAGCTGAAACACGAGGTTTCCGACTTCGCCGGCGATCGGCGTTTTCGTATGGGCGTTATCGCTTTTGATGGCCGAGGCCGGCGCGCCGGCCTCGCGCAGTTTCTTGGTGATGTACTCGGCGACGCCGCGCTCCTTTCCACTGGTGCCCGGGATGGCCATCAACTCCATGACCATCTGGAAAGCCCGCTTGTCGTCGACGGTGGGCGCGGCCGCGCCGACAGCTAATCGCTCGGCAGACGCGCCGTGCGCTTTCGGTTTGACCGAAGTTTTCTTCTTGGCCGTTTTGGTTTGCGTTGCCATCGGTTGTTGTGGGCTCGATTGGGGCGGCTTGTCGGATGGGGTCGTCGCCCCTTATCCTAGTCGATGGACTCTTCGGGCAACAGATATCGGCTCACACTCGGCCAACATCCATGCCAACCAGGCCGCTACGTTTCTTTTTGGCCGGCATCATGCAGGGCTCGCACCGCGCGGCGGCGCTGCACAATCAAGACTACCGGGCCCATCTGCGGCATCTGCTGGCGGCCCACTTTCCGGGGGCCGAGATCTACGATCCGCTGGCGGACCACAGCGATTCACTCAGCTACGACGAAGAGCAAGGCCGCAGGGTCTTCTTCCATCACAACCGGCTGTGCCGCGAGGTGGACGTGGTGCTGGCCTTTGTGCCCGAGGCCTCGATGGGCACGGCCATCGAAATGTGGGAGGCCTATCAACACGGCAAAGCGGTGATCGCCGTCAGCCCGATGTCGCACAACTGGGCCGTCAAGTTCCTGAGCCACGAGTTGTACGCCGATCTCGACGCGTTGGAAACGGCGCTGGCGAGCGGCCAGCTGGCCGAGCGATTGCGCGAGATTTTGGGCGACTGATCGCGCCATCCAAACCAACGTCGTGCGCCGAACCCGGCAGCTCACTTCATCGATTTGAGCAACTCCATTACCTGTTCCCTGGTGAACGCGGGCGCCACGACGTTCATTTCCATCAAGACCGGACCATCCTTGCCCTGAAACTCGCCGGTCACGATCCAAAATGCGTCGTCGGTTCCGTTTCCGATCGTAAACGTGGCAGGCTGATCGTGAATCACGGATTCGAAGACGTCAACGTCGACGACCATGAGTTGCCCCGCCTTGGGCTTGAGGCGTTCGGCCTGGTTTTTGATTTTTTCTCGTTCATTCGGATGCAGGTAAAGCACGGTCTCATTGAATTGAGTCAGCGTGAGAGTGCCGACGTCTTTGCCAAAGTAACGCGCTTGTTTCGCGCCAAATAAGTTGCCGTTCTGGCCGTTGCGCGGGGCAAGCGACGCGGGGATGGCGATCGTTACGATTTCGTCGGTCGTCCGGCGGATCGCGTCGGGATCCTGGGTCGCGGACGATGCGTCCATGCGGTAGGCCCAATATCCGCCGCCGCCGCAAACGGCCAACAACACGAGGCCCGCCGCGCCAAACGCCCACAGCACTTTGGCGGCGCCGCTGAGCGCGGGACGGTCGGCACGCTCGACGTCGCTGGTCATGAGGACTCTCCTCTGTGTCGTCAATCGCGGCGCCATTCGCCGCCCGGATCCCTACTTCATCGACTTGAGGATGTCCATCACTTGCTCTTTGGAGTAGTCAGGCGATTTGAACCTGAGGATCAACATGGCCGCGCCCCCCTTGCCGTGGAACGAGCCGATGGCTTCGAAGAATTCGTCTTTCGTTCGTTCATCGAGACCCTTGCTGATCTTGAACTTGGCTGGCTGATCGTTAATCGTGGTTTCGTAGTCTTCCGATTCGAGCGTCTTGAGTTGCTGTTGGTTGCCGTGGCCGCTCTCTCGCATCGATTGACGCATGTGCGTTTCGACGTCACCGCTGTTGGCGAACGCCTCGTCGATTTGGCCCACGATCAACTGGCTGTTGTCCGCGGCGTTGGAATAAATCGCCCCCTTGATGAACGGCTTTCCGCTGAACGGCACGCGCGCGTCAAAGCCGATCTTCGGCTCGAGCGACTCGGGGATGTTGATTTCCACAATATCGTCGGTGACGGCGCGGATCTTGTCGGGCTCGGTGACCTGGGAATTCTGAGCGAATTTATACATGAAAAAGCCGCCCAGGCCGAACACGCCGCAGCACAGCACCAGCAGGACGCCGCAGCCGATGCCGAAGGCCAGTAGCACTTTGCTGGTGCCGCTCATACCCTCTCGCGGAGGCTCGACCGGATCGTAGGGGTTCATGGGCTGCGACATTTGCGAGATTCCTTGCTTGAGAATTGTCGTCGGTCAAATCGCCGCGCTCGTTACTCGAGACCGATGCGCGACCCGTCACACCCGTGCCGCCCCATTGTCACCCGCGCCGGGGGTCCGTGTCAATTTCGTCTGCGCGGCGCGACAATTGAATCGGCGGGGGTAGGAAACCGCCGGGCGGAGCGTCACAATGGAATGGGTGCTTGGCACTGCGCAAATGTTTCGCCCCGCCATCGGCGCCCCTTCGAACAATCGATGCCGTTCCCCTGTGCCTCGCGCGGCATGATTCATTTGCTCGAACCGTCCGACGATCACCTGGCAAACTGGCTGGCCCAGCGCGGACTGCCGCGCTTCCGCCAGACGCAAATCCGCCATTGGTTGTTCGCTGGCCGGGCCCGCGGATTGGACCAGATGTCCGATTTGCCGAAATCGCTGCGCGAACTGCTGGCGGCCGATTTCCGCCTGTGGACCACGCGGGTCGTACAGCACAAAAAGACCGACGACGGCACTGAAAAGCTGCTCGTCGAACTGGCCGACGGCCAGCAAATCGAATGCGTGCTGCTGCGCGACGGCACGCGAAGGACGATTTGCATTAGCACGCAGGTGGGCTGCGCGATGGGATGCGTGTTCTGCGCCAGTGGACTGGCCGGAGTGGCGCGCAACTTGACCGCCGGAGAAATCGTCGAGCAGATGTTGCTGCTCGATCGCCTGCTGGCCGAAGGGGAGCGGCTAAGCCACGTGGTCGTGATGGGCATGGGCGAGCCGCTGGCGAACCTCGACGCGCTGCTGCCGGCGCTGGCCGAGGCCAGCTCGCCCACCGGGCTAGGAATCAGCGCCCGGCGGATCACCGTGTCGACCGTGGGCCTGCCGCCGGCCATTGATCGACTGGCAGAGTTGCAGTGCCGCTACAACCTGGCCGTCTCGCTGCATGCGCCCGATGACGAACTGCGCCATCAACTGGTCAAAGTCAGCAAGAACATTTCCCTGGCCGACATTCTGGCGGCCGCCGATCACTATTTCGAAGTCTCGGGCCGGCGGCTGACTTTCGAATACGTGCTGTTGGCCGGCCTCAACGACCAGGCCGACCACGCGCGTCGCCTGGCGGCACTACTCGGCGGCCGCACGGCCTTGCTCAACGTCATCCCCTACAATCCAGTCGCGGGGCTCCCCTATCGCACGCCGTCGTCGTCATCGGTCAATCGCTTTCTCGAAATCCTTCGCGACGAAGGCATCAACGTTTTCGTCCGCGAGCGCAAAGGCGACAAGATCGACGCAGCCTGCGGGCAGTTGCGGCGATCGGCGGGCACGCCGCAAGTGGTTTGAGTTGAGTGGCGGGCCGTTGCTTCACGCACCGCCTGCGGGACTGTGGTGCCGAATTCCACCAATGCAGCGTTTGTTTTTATCGGATCAGATTCACTCTTGATGAAAGCAACTCGCCGGTGCGGCCGCTGAGCACTTGTAACTCGACGTTGCCGTCGGAGGCTTGCACGACGCTGCCGAGCTGGGTGGCATCGACGCCGTCGAGCGAGACGATGACGTCGCCGACTTCGATCCCGGCTTGCTGCGCCGGGCTTCCTTCGTAGATTCCGGTAACGTAGGCGCCGCCGCCATCGTAGGGATCATACGTGACGCCCAGCCACTTCTGGCCGCTGACGATCGGCTGCACGGGCTGCAGATAAACCCAGGGCAGGTTGCGGGAGATGACCCAGGGCGCGATCCAAATGCCGTTGTTCCAATAGCCGTGGTGGTGATGCTGGTGTTGCGCGTTCCAGTTGTTGTTCCAGTTGTTCTTGTGCCAGCCATCCTTGTTCCAATTGTTCCACCCGTTTTGTCCTGGCACTTTGTTGACGTGGTGCCTGACGCCGCCGCTATCGCGCGACTTTCCGTCATTGAGCGTGTGAGGCTTATTATCGCCGCCGGCGCCTGGATTACCGTCGCGCACTGCGCAGTTTATCGCCGCTTTGCTTTCCGCCGCCGCTATTCTTGCCCGGGTTGATGTTGCCCGGGTTGACGTTGCGCGGGGCGACGTTGCGCGGGGTGATGTTGCCTGAGTTATTCTTGCCGCTGTTGTTGTTTTTATTGTTGTTGCCGCTGTTGTTGTTGCCGCCGCCGCTGCTATTTTTGTTCCCGCTATTGGCGCGGGCGTCGCCGCCGCGGCGGCCTTTGTTGTTTTTCGAGCGCGAATCGTCGTCCGCGCGGGTGACCGCGGTGACTGTGAACAGCGCAATCGCCAATGCCGCAGCCGTCCAGCTCGATGCCATCAATGCACGTTTCATTTCACACTCCTTCGAAAAAAGTCGGCGCCGAACGTATCGACTGCCACCCGATGCCGAGCGAGCGGGCGATTGCCTTCAGTCTAGCAAACCCGGCCGGGGGCGGAACGATTTCTTCCTTTTTTCAGGTCGCAATCCCGGTCGAGCATGACGGGGCCGAGCTATGTCAAAGCGGGCCCACAATCAGCCCGGCCGGTTACTGGTTTGCCCCCGTCCCTTGCATTACAATAAGTTCCCAAATCGTCCCCCGCTCGTCCCTCCCCGCATGGAGCCACCTGACATGGCCAGAATTACCCGCCGTTCATTTGTCAAATCGTCTGCCGCCGCCAGCACGGCTTTTGGATTGTTCACGATCGCCGGCACGAAGTCCTCGGGGCGGGTGCTGGGAGCCAATGACATGATCCGCGTCGGCGTGGCGGGCATCCACGGCCGGGGGCAGTCGCACATCGACGGGTTCGGCAAGGAGCTCAAAGATCAGAACGTGCAAGTCACGTATCTGATCGATCCGGATACCCGCTGGTTCGACTCGCGCAAGTCGACCGTGGCCGGTTTCGGCGGCGGCGATCCGAAATGCGTCAAGGACATTCGCGAGGCGCTGGACGACAAGAACCTGGACGTCGTGACCGTGGCCACCTGCAATCACTGGCATTCGCTGATCACGATTTGGGCCTGCCAGGCTGGCAAGGACGTGTACGTCGAGAAGCCGATCAGCCACAACGTCTTCGAAGGCCGCAAGTGCGTCGAAGCCGCCGCCAAGTATGGCCGCGTCGTGCAACACGGCACGCAGCAGCGCAGCAGCCTCGAGCGGGCCCGCGAAATCGCCGCGGTGCAGTCGGGCAAGTACGGCAAGCTGCTGGTCTCGAAGGGCTACTGCTGCAAGCCGCGGTGGAGCATCGGCACCAAGCCGCTGGGCGCGCCGCCGGCGGAGCTGGACTTCAATATCTGGCTCGGCCCGGCGCTCGAGCAGTCGTACCACGCCAACCTGGTGCCGTACAACTGGCATTGGTTCTGGGACACCGGCAACGGCGACATCGGCAACCAGGGCGTGCACGAGATGGACGTCGCCCGCTGGGCGATCAAGGATGCGACGCTGCCCGAGCAGCGTGTGGAGCCTGGGCGGACGATTCGGATATCAGGATCAAGGCCAGACGCCCAACACGCAGATGGCCGTCTTCGAATACGGCGACGCGCTGCTGGTGTTCGAAGTTCGCGGACTGGTCGGCAACGAAACGAAGCTGCCGAACAAGGTCTCGAACGAGTACTACACCACCGAGGGCGTCATCCGCGACGACAAGTTCTATCGCAACGGCTCGACCGAGGGCGAGAAGGTCGTCGGGCCCGAGGCCCACGTCACGCCGGGCGGAACGTTTGGCAGCTTCATTCACGCGGTGCGCAGCCGCAAGCCTGAGGACGTCAACGCCAACGCCGAAGTCGCCCACTACTCGGCCGCGTTGTGCCACCTGGCCAACATCTCGTATCGGCTCGGCGAGCCGGCGAAGTTCGACAAGGCCAGCGCAGTCGGTGGGAAGCAACGCACGTGTGGTCGAGGCGTTCGAGAACCTGCGCGACAATTTGAAGGTGGTCGGCATGAATCTGGAAGAGACCGAATACATGGTCGGCAAGCACCTGGAGTTCGACGCCAAAACGGAGCGGTTCGTCGGCGCCGGCGCCGAGGCGGCCAATCCCATGCTATCTCGGCCTTACCGCCAGCCGTTCGTCGTGCCCGAGCAGGTTTAGACACCCTCAAACAGCCGTAACCTCGGCCGGGGATGGCCTTTCGGCGCGCCGTCCGGACGCGCGCGGTCCGATCCGCCAGTTGAAGGGTTTAATACACGGCGCTATACTGGCGCAACCGATCCATTTTGGTTGATTGACATTTTGGCCTGGGGCATTGATGGAGGCTTAGCCATGTTCAACGTCATCAGCGATCGCAGCTATCGCGATTGCGAGGGAAACACGCGACGCGAGTTTTTGCGGGTTGGCGCGCTGGGCGCCGGCGCGCTGGCTCTGCCCGGCCTGTTGGCGGCCCGAGCCCAAGCGGCCAAAGCTGGCAAGAAAGTCAAGAACACGTCGGTCGTTTGGCTATGGCTGGCGGGCGGACCGACGCACGTCGAAACGTTCAACCCGAACATGTCGGCCCCCGTCGAATTTCGCAGCACCACCGGCGAGGTGGCCACCAAGATTCCCGGCGTGACGATCGGCGGCACGTTTCCGAAAATCGCCGGCGCGGCCGACCGCATGACCTTCGTCCGTTCGTTCGCGCACAACAACAGCGGGCACGTCGGCGGCACGCACTTCGTGATGACCGGCTACGACAACCGCGCGGTCGACAACGGCGGGCAGCCGAACAAGCCGTCGATGGGGTCGATCGTGGCCCGCATCCGCGGTACGAACCATCCAGTGACCGGCATGCCCACGTATGTCGCCATGAACCGCATTCGCGTCGACGGTCCGGCGTTTTTGGGTTCGCCCTACGCCGCGTTCGATCCCGACGGCCAGGCGCTGAAAAACATGTCGCTGGCCGTCAAGGAAGAACGGGTGAACGATCGCCGCACGCTGTTGGCCAGCTTGGATCGGATGAACAGCGTGGTCGATCGCACGGGCGCGATGGAAGGCATGGATCGGTTCGAGGAGCAGGCCTTCAACCTGGTGATGGGCGGAGCGCCGGAAGCGTTCGACCTGAAGCGCGAGAATCCGAAAACCGTGGCCCGCTATGGCAAGGGCGTGGGCGAACAGTTGCTGCGTGCCCGGCGGCTGTGCGAGGCCGGCTGCGGATTCGTCACGATGCAGTACGCCGGCTGGGACATGCACCAGCAAATCAAAACCGGAATGGAAAAGCGCAGCCCCGAGTTGGATCACGCCGTTGCGGCCTTCGTCGAGGACGTCCACCAGCGAGGCCTGGCCGATCAGATCCTGCTGGTGATCACCGGCGAATTCGGCCGCACACCCAAGATCAACAAGAACGCCGGCCGCGACCATTGGGCCCCGTTGAGCACGCTGGCGCTTTCGGGCGGCGGATTGAAGATGGGACAGGTCGTTGGCGAGAGCTCGCCCAAGGCCGACGTGCCGCGATCCACGCCCATTCGCCCGCTCGACCTGATGGCCACGGTCTTCCACGTGCTGGGAATCGATCCGCAAACCCAGTTCACCAACACCGCGGGCCGGCCCGTGTACATGCTCGAAGACGGCAAGCCGATCGCCGACCTGGTGTAAATTCCAAAATTCGCCGTCAACTGGCGACGCCGCAAGCCACGCTGATTTTGCAGCCAGGAGATTCCCGATGCGCATGGCGACAGGACGTTGGAGCCGTTGGGCATTGCTGGCCGCCGCCGCGCTGATTGCGGCCGGTCCGGCGCGGGCCGAGGTCAACTGGCCCGGCTGGGGCGGGCCCTCGGGCACCAGCCACAGCGAAGAGACCGGCTTGCCGTTGAAATGGTCGGCCGACAGCGTGGTTTGGAAGGCCGGCTTGAAAGGGGACGGACAGAGCACGCCGGTCATCTGGGGAAACCAGATCTTTCTCACGACGGCGTTGGAAAAAGGCCGGCAGCGGGTGGTCTTCGCGCTCGACCGGCGCGACGGAAAACTGCTATGGGAGCAAACGGCTTGGACGGGCGAGCCCGAGCCGTCGCACGTCATGAACGGCTGGGCCTCGAGCACCTGCGCTACCAACGGCAAGGTGCTGGTGGCCTTCTTCGGCCGCGGCGGCTTGCACGCCTACACGCTCGACGGTAAGCATCTTTGGTCGCGCGACCTGGGTCGTTTTGAAGGTCCGTGGGGCACCGCGGCCAGCCCGGTTTTTTATGGCGACACGGTGGTGCAGAATTGCGACAGCGAATCGGCCGAATCGTCGCTGATGGCCGTCGACTATCGAACCGGCGAGACGGTTTGGAATACGCCGCGCACCGTCATTCGCGGCTGGAGCACGCCCTCGCTCATCCGCACGCCGGCGCGAAGAGCTGATTCTCAACAGCCACGCCGGCGTGCGCAGCTACGATCCCAAGACCGGCCGCGAGCTGTGGTGGTGCCAGGGCTTCAACGGCCGCGGCGAGCCGGTGCCGGCCTATGCCCACGGCCTGCTGTACGTCGTCAATGGCCTGTCCGGCGACGTCTATGCCGTGCGTCCCGGCGGCGAGGGGGACGTGACGGCCGAGCACCGCGTCTGGCACACGCCCCGCAAATCGGGCCGCGACTTGCCCTCGCCCGTGGTGATCGACAAGTACCTGCTGGTGATGAGCATGGGCGGAGTGCTCAACTGCTACGACTGCGAGACCGGCAAGGAACTTTGGAAAGAGCGCGTCAGCCAAAAGTTCTCCGCGTCGCCGCTGGTGAGCGAAGGCCGGGCGTATTTTCAGAACGACGAAGGCGAGACGTTCGTCGTGAAGCCGGGCGAACAAATCGAAGTCGTCGCCAAGAGCGAGCTAAAAGCCGGCGACGACGAAATCTTCCGCGCCGCGCTCGTGCCCAGCCGGGGCCAAATCTTCAGCCGCTCGACGAAGAATCTGTACTGCATCGGGGCGAGCGGGAAGTAGTCGCGACGTCGGGCAAGCGACCGCGGCCGAGTGCCCGACGGTTCATCTCGCGTCAGCACGTCACGCCTTGGCGAATCCTTCGGTCGAGCACCTGACAGCCCAGGCCAAGCAAACCACGCGGCTGATCAAACACTTGTACCACTTCGGAGATCGCTGCTGCGCGGATCGACGTCGCCGCCTGGCTTTGGTCGCTGCCGATGAGAGACCGCCACATCGCCAAGACTCTTGCCAAGGGAGAAACCACGACCGACTTGGCCCGACGATTTGATTTGAGCTCGGCGAGGACCAGCCAGCTCCGGGGACTGTTCAGAAGAAGCTGGGAGCAGTTCCAGGGTGAAGCATGCGTTGGCCAATTGGCAGCCGCGTAGCGAAAACTCTGGCCATTGCCGCGCGAAGCCATCAAGGCGCCCACTCGCCTGGTGGTGGCGCGGACGGGGCCTAACATTCCACGTCGTACAACTGCCCGATCAGAACCAGGGCCTCCACTGTTGTTCCTGGGATCGATCTTTCTCACTACCGGCACGATTTAGTGTCGTGTCATCGCGATTGTGACGTCGTTTGCGAGCCGAACAGTTCGGTCCAATCAACGAATCGTGGGACTATTGGAGAAGCTGAGAGGGCTCGTTTTAATTGCCCTGGGATTGAACCTGCTTCGAGCGAGCCCGCAAACCGGGTGAGAGACACTGACCAATGGCCTAAAACAAATCACATGGGCAAAGTCAGCGTCGCGCAAATACAATGTCCAACCGGAACCGCGGCCGCAAGTGGACTACGTTGGTAGCAAATAGTCTCCAGCCATGTCGGATGTTTCACGCTGGGCAAACGGTTCAGACGGTCAAGCGTGACTGCGGCCATCCATTTGTGGATCGAGCGCCGGATCGATAGCGGCGGCAAGAACGAGTGAACCCAATTGAGATCAAGGTTGTCCGGGATCCCGTAAATCTCCATCCGTTCAATGGCGCATGAAGTCGCTTCTGGCGCCCCAGCGCATCGTGTTTTTCGCGGTCGAATTGAACGTCACTCCGCGAATCGCCCAGCGCCATTTCGCCCCATTGCGCGGGCGCTATGCAACCCCGTTCTTTTTCAACCAGTCAAGCATCCGCTTCCATCCGTCTTCGGCCTGTTCCTTGCGGTAGGTGGGACGGTAATCGGCATTAAAGCCGTGGGGAGTGTCTGGGTATATGATGAGTTTGCAGGATTTGTTGGCGTCTTTGAGCGCTGCGCGCATTGTCTCGACCAATTCCACGGGAATGCCGCTGTCGGAACCGCCATAAAGCCCCAGGACAGGGGACTTGAGCGAACCCGCTAGAACAATTGGGTTCTTGGGATGCAGTTCGTCGGAATCGCCTACCAACCGTCCATACCAGGCGACGCCCGCTTTCAAGTTGGGGTTGTGTGCCGAATACAACCATACGATGCGGCCCCCCCAGCAGAACCCAGTGATGCCGAGTTTTGCCGTGTTTCCCAGGCCAGACGCTTTGGCCCAAGCCACGGTGGCGTCGAGGTCTGACATCACCCGAGCGTCAGGCACTCTAGAGACGACCTTAGAGATGATTTCTCGCAAGTCCTCAATTTTCGACACGTCGCCCTGTCGCGCATACAGTTCGGGGGCGATCGCCAGATAGCCATTTTTTTGCGAGACGGCGGCAAAGATCCTTGATGTGCTCGTGAACGCCGAAAATCTGTTGCACGACGAGGACAATGGAAACCGGCCCGCCGCTGGCAGGCATGGCACGGTAGGCTGGCATCTGACCGTCAGGCGTTGGAACCTTGACCTCGCCTGCCGTGAGTCCCGTCGCGTCGGTCGTGATCGTCTCGGCGGAGACCGGTTGCACCGCCAACGCAAAACCGGTGGCCAGCGTTGTGACGACGAATTCCCTGCGAGAAAAACCACTCTTGGGCCGGAAACTCAGCAATTCCTCGTGCGTGATGGTCCTCTCTTCCTCTTAGGGGTTGAACGGATGGCGCACGTGTATACCGGATGGAAAGTTTGGCAACGAGTGCCGCGGCATGGTCCGGTCCGGCAAAACGCTTGGGAGTGCGCATGGGAATGATGTCCGCAATATTTCACCGGCGAATACGGCTGGAAGGTCATGACGGGGCTGTGATGGCCCTGGTATACCTCAGAAATTGAAACGGCCACGCTATGTATCGCCCGAGTCTTCGCCGCCTACCGAGAAAGTTCCGTCCGTTTTCAACCAGCTGCCGCCGCAAGTCGCTGAGCGAACCGCTCGCAACTATCGACGCCACCTTGGGAGCGAGCAAAGAATCCGCGTTCCAATCGGACACATCGCTCCTTGTCATCGACGCCCCCGAAAAAAGCAACGGCAAGGTGGTCGCGCGTCGGTTCATGTGGACCTTCGCAGATCAACGGCACGGCCCAAAGACGGACGGCTCTCAAAGTTGCTTTGTACTACGGTCGCGGCGCGGCGGCCGGCACGAAACCGTAGTAGCGGCCCATCCAGTAGGCGTGCAGGAAGTCAGCGGCGCCGGTTTCATCTTCGCGCCAGAGTTTCAGTTCGCTCCAGGTTTCGCCGTTGGGCGATTCGTAAGTTCCGCCGGGTCCGCTGGCCACGACGCCGCGTGGTATGCGCAGCACTGATTGTGCCCGCGGAATACGCCAGCCGTTCATGGCAGCTTGCGCCGTTTTACCGTCATCGGTGCTGCGCTCCAATTCGCCCTTGGCGTTCACGCGCAGCCAGATCGATTCGGAAAGCTTCAGCCAGTTGTTGAAGTTGGGCGCGGTTAATGTCGGCGCGTCTTCATCAGCGGTTCGCCAACTCAGGCCGCCGTCGCGCGTGACCAAAACTCCTTTGTCGGTCTGCGCCCAGACAACATACGAACGTTGTTCGGAGGCGATCAGATTCTGGGCCGAGGCGCCCATCAAGCCAGCTATAGCCTTTTGCCACGACTTACCACCATCCATTGTGCGATACACGCGGCCCGTGCTATCGGCGAACCAGGCCGCCAACACATCGTCGCAGGAGAATTGCATCGCCACGACCGTGGGTTTCAGCCAGCCGTCGAGTCGATAAGGGTTTCCTTTCCATTCATATTCGTTGTCGTGCGGTCGCTGGTCGATTGGCACGGGCTTGGCCGCTTGCTTTTGACGAGCTCGATCGACATTCGGATTCAACTCGATATCGGCGCGCAGCGAGTTCATCACAGGCCGCAGCACGCGATCGATCGGAAATCGCGCCAGCGTTTCGTTGGCCTGCTGTAGACTCTCGGCCGCGTGCCGAACTTGTTCCGGCGCAGCGCGTGATTCACCAGGAATTCTCGGGCGCGATACTCGGGCAACATAGCCAGCGTCATGTAGGTGAACAACGAGTTGCCTTCCATCCAGTTCATGTCCCATAGCGAGTCGACCCAGCCGCGGTAGATTGCCAGCAGAGCCGGATCGCGCTCGTAGCGGATCAGATTGTAGAGCGCTTCGTAACTCTGGCCTTCCGAGCTGTGATTCGCACGCGCGAGTCGCTCGAGCGAAAACGGTTGGCGGAACAGATCCGATTCTGGGTTGTCTTTCCAGCGGGCGACCACCCGGTTGTAGAAATCGAGATAGCGCGACTTGCCCGTCGCCCGGTGGGCAATCAGCAAGTCGGGCAGCAACATCAACGACGCCCGAAGCGGCAGCTTTTCGGCGCTCGCCGCGCCGTACAGCCGCTGTCGCGCGGCGTAAAGCTGGTTGTAATAGTCATCGCGGGCTGGATCCGGATCGATGCCCACATGTCCAAATTGGGTCGGCTCACCGTCAACGTCGATGATCCGGCATTGGTTGTCGAGCAGGTGCGTCATCAGCCGGTCGACGTCATGGGCGATCAACTGTTTCTGCTCGTCGTCGGCCGCCAGATCGTAGTACACGGCGTAGCCATAAAGGACGGCGTTGAAGTTGTCCACGCTGACGTCGCCGTAGAAACGATAATCGGCATACGCTCCTTTTCCTTGATGCCACTCGCGTGAGTCGGCCCCGTCGCGCTCCCAATCCATGACCGGACCGTGTCCTTTCACATAACCTCGCGCGAGCAAGCCGGGCTTGCCGGTCACTTCCTGCAAGATGCGGAGCGCCCGAAGGATCTGTCCGCCGTGTTCACGAACCCAGGGATCGCGTGTGACGGCGTATTGGTATCCAACGCCCGCCAAATAGCGTCCCGTCCACACGCCGGCATGAATGACGTTGCCCGGTTCGTTGACAGTGTGGTCGAGCTTTGTGCCCGCAGGCGCGGCAGGCACGATGGACACGTACAGACCGTCAAGCCAGTGCTTTTCGAGCAGGTCTTGCTGGAAGTAACGGGCTTTATCCGACAGCGGATTGGAGTTTTCGATCGCCTGCAAGGACGGCGCGCCGAGGACGAGGCAAACGACAAACGACAGGAGAGCAATCTGACGTGGCATGAACGTTCTCAAACTTGAGCGTGGGGGGATTCGCGGCGGATCTGTCTATGATATTTGACGACCTCGAGTGCAACAACTGTTTCCCGATGTCGGTCGGCCTGCGGATGCCGAGGCCAATGTGAGGCTGTCCGAGACGCGGTTCATTTATCGGGAGCGATGCACGAAAGGCCTGCGTCGACAGTACGTTCCGTCTCCCCTGCATCAAAACTGATGTCGGAAATCAGAATGCGAGGAGCTCGTTGACTGGCTGACTGATCGGTTTCCAACAGGTGAACGCGCCGGCCTTAGAACCGCCAAGGTCGCGGTCTGAGCGTCGCCTCGAGATTGTCTTCGCACGTCAAAGGCGCTGTGCGGTCCGACCAGTTCAATTCTGGTCGGATTTCGGGCATATCTAAATGGCGGTGGCTAGCACCCAGCCGATGCCTGGCTTTACAAAAGCCCCGAGGCCGCACCTGCGGTGCTGATCCAGTGCTGATCTCGGCGCTCTCCCAGCGCCTCTGACGCCCCTTCACAGTGCCAATCTTCGTCGCCTCGGCACGGTGCCAGGGCGGTCTTGTTTTCATCCAACAGGACCGCCCTACACGGCGGTCCGCAAGTATCCGAGGAGATCCCATGATTGCTCCCGTGCAGAAACCGTGTCCGTCCATCGAGCAACAGCATCACGATCGGTTCCTGGAAATGCTGCCACTGATTAGCAGCCAAGCAAGTGTGGCTTTCCGTCGCCTTCGACCGGAACACAAGCAAGAATTGGTTCAGGAAGTCCTGGCCAACGCGTATTGTGCGTTTGCCAGGTTAGTCCGCCGCGGCAAGTCCGACATTGCTTACGCCACGCCGCTGGCGAACTACGCGATTCGCCAAGTCTTGGACGGGAGGCAGGTCGGCACAAAGCCTAACCTCAACGATGTCACGTCGCCCTATGCGCATGCAGCGTCTGGAATTTTAGTCGAACGGTTGGACCGGTTTGACAACGACAAGGGCGAGTGGCGCGAGGTGCTCGTCGAAGACCGCCATGCCGGGCCTGCGGATATTGCGGCTGCGCGTATCGACGTCGCCGCTTGGCTTCGGTCGCTGTCGGTGAGAGACCGCCGCATTGCGAAGACCCTGGCGATGGGTGAATCGACAGGCGGCGCGGCCAGGCGATTTGGTTTGAGCTCGCCGAGGATCAGCCAGCTCCGGAGGCTGCTAAGAGCAAACTGGGAGCGGTTCCAGGGTGATGCGTGCCCTGGCCAAGTGGCAGCCGCATAGCAAAAAATCCGGCCACTGCCGCATGAAGCCATCCGGGCGCACTCGCGCCCAGTGGTGGAGTGGACGGGGCTCACGAGGGCCGGCTCTCGTTCACGACTCCGAAGCGGCGGTGCGCCCGGGGGCCAGCCAAAAAAGACGAGGTTGAAACTTTTTAGCTATTGAACATTCCCACCCCAGAGATATTGGCGGTGGTCGCCGGCGTTCGGCTAATCCCCAGTTCCCCGAGTTCAAGCAGCAGCTGAGCGGTTCGCGACGCCGCCAGCCAACCTGATCGGCCGCGACGAAAATCGCAGAGGCTCTCGCCGTGTTCTCATACACTAAATGTTCGCGACAGGGTTTGGATTCGAGTGCCCAGTGGGGGTGTCGCAATTGTGGTAATGGACGCGCGGGAGCATAACGGGCATGCGATGACGCCGAGAGGGTGCGGTCCAGACGGAGTTTGAGGGACTCCTCATTGGCAAGAAATACCTCTCGCTGGCACGCTGTACGATATATTTATATTGGACCAGATGCCTGGCTGGGCACTGGTTCCGGACACCTGGTGCCGCCGCAGTTAATAACAACTGGCCGATGCACTTGGCCAGACACCTCCGGCTCGCTGCTGAGGTAGCAACGCCTGCACGTCCGATTGCGCTATACCGGCATATGACGCGCTCTTGCGCTGGGGGTTTAGACTCGGTAACCGTTCCCTCCCAACCCTCCGAGGCCCCGGATGACAGGTGCGGCAAGCCAAGCCCCCCAAGTGAGTTGGGGCGCAGAACCGTGATTTCTTCGCTCATTGACCTCTCTAACGGTCCTGCTTGGCCGATCGCATCCCAAGCTGGGATACTTGCGCAATCTGTTTGGTTAAGCGGATCAACAGATCGATCGGCGGAGAATAAAGTTCAAGACTCTCGATCGTCAGGGGTTCTGCCTGAACGGCGTCGCGGAATGCTTCGGCCATATGGGCCTCAACTTCCATCAGATCCGCACCAACGTCTTGCAGAGCGGCCGTCAGCGCGGTGGCACAGTTCCGCGTGTCAACCCGATAATCGTCGATGTGTTTGAAGCGATCCGCAAGCCGCAGATTGGGTTGTTCGGCCGCAGGCGATTCGGCGATTGCTTCAGCTGTTTCAGCGGCGCTTGCGGCAACTTCAACAGCAACCGGGCCTTCGTTCTGAGATTCGTCCATGATCAAGTCCTCCTCCCATGACAGTCCGTCCATTATTTAATTCGAGTCAAGATCCATCCTAACGTGATTCCCTGCGAAACTTCCGCACCGCGTCTCCATGAAAATGGAAACCCAGTTCCGCCAAAATGGGTGCCAACTGCGACTTGGCCTGCCGCAGTGCTCGTCTACTCTGCCTAACGGCACGTACCAGTTTACGGTTGCTGTGATGTGCTGCTTGCAGTACTGCCAATTCACGTTGTACCTCGGCAACGGACGCGTCGTCGGCCCCCAGATAAACCGTGCGCATGCGGCCCTCGTGTCGAAAGCGCAGCCGCCAGTAGCCACGCTCTCCACCGAGCCGCTCGTCTCGTTGGACATAACCCTGGTGACGTAGCGCTATTAGTTCATCATCGCTCAGTCCGAGCCGCCCAAGCGCCGCGAGCTGCTGCTCGCTGTGTGCGAGGCTGGCTTGCGAATTGGTTTGCATTTTGTGCATGGAAGTACTCGATTTGTAAGAGCCAGCAACTGCTTGCTGATTGCCAACAACTCAGACACATTTTTTGGGTCGCCCTTTTTGTCGTTGATTTCGCGATTTCGTGGATTAACTTTCAGGCCAGCGAACATCCCTTCGCGAATGCCGAGCATTTTCTCCAAAAACAGCGCATACAGATCCGCCCACTGGGCATGTATTGCGCGCTCGAATGGATCGGCGATCGCCTGGGTCTGCTGTGTGATCGGCCCGAGGAGATCTCGTTGTACAACTGATTGGTAGGCGGCGAGGGCTGCCTCAGATCGCTTTTTCGAATCTGAGTTCCCCGAGTCGTGCAAGAACGCGTCTTGCAACTGTTCGATGGCAGTTGCCATGTCAATGGGCGGCTTGTTTTCCGGAATCACTGCCATGCTGCGCTTATCCCAAACCAAACTGTCAAAGATCGCGCGCTTCGCCCAACCAAGTTCGTGTCTGGCCAGAGCGAATTTCATCGACGCCATGGGATGACTCGTCGGCGCCCATAGGTTTACGTCGAACAGATCATGACCTCGAAACGAATTCAGGTCCCGAAGGTACCGAACGGCTAAGCGGATAGCTGGAGGCTCGACGAGCGAAAGATCTTTCGGCGACCAGTTGGCAATGGTCATCGTCACAAAATTTTGAGCATCTGCGCCCACACTGTGACACCCCGGCAGGGACATCAATTCTGGTGGTGCGTAATTGCGCTGCGCAGCAGCTTTTTCTGCGGGTGTGCGCGTCTGCGGCGTGCATTTGTCATCACGGAAGCGAAGGTTCTCAGGACGCTTCACACCGAAGTATCTGCCCAGAAGGTGCAGTCCGTAGTTGTCGAGTTCTGAAACGCCAACAATTGGCGCAGCTGCGAACCCCAGACTTCGCAGCAAAATTGCGTCCTCCAAATCGCCGGTCAGAATCAATTCGGGCCAAGTTCTATCAATCGCCGAGTAGGAGTGTTTGTCACGTAAAGTTGCAAATAACGGGTAGCGATGGCCCGTGACGCAGCCAAATTTGGTCATCAGGTTATTCACTGGATTATTCAACGAGCCGTACGTTGAATCGCGAAGCGCAATGATTGGTGCGTCGGGTATCGACAAGAACGGATGAATTTCCAGGCAACCGTTTGCATTCGGTCGAGCGATGCCCGAGTCGATGAGACTTTGCTCGATATAGATTGCCAGAAGGGCAGCCAATGCCGCGGCGGGATCCGGGGGTCCGCTAAAGGCTTGCGCATCCACCCTCACGAAATCCCAGGGTGGAGCCAACCGAAAGGGGCTGCAGAAAGACAAATACGAATCGAAGATGTTGCCGTCCATGGCGTGTTATCCCCGTGTTGGGCCGAATCGGCAAGTTCCACCAGCCGTCGCACCCACAAAGAATTATCTCCACAATTTTAGTTGCTGTCAAATTTTTTGGACGGGATTTTCTTTGGCGGCGGCTTGTTGGGGTTTGATTCCGCCACACCCCTACACCAGCTCGCTTACGCGCGGCTAGACCCAGCGGCGTGCGGGACCGTTACAATCAATGCGCGCGATTACCATCACAAGCGGGTCCGCCGATTGGAGGAGTTGCCATGATTCGGGGCGTTCATACCATGTTCTATACGTCGCAGCCCGAGGCGTTGCGGGCGTTTCTGCGGGACAAGCTGGGGTTTCCGTTCACGGACGTCGGCGAGGGATGGCTGATCTTCGATCTGCCCGAGGCGGACATGGGTTGTCATCCGGTGGACCAGGCCGTGGCCGGCCAGGCGTCGGGGACGCACTACGTTTCGTTCTATTGCGATGAAATCGTGGCGACGGTCACGGAGCTGAAAGCTCGCGGCGTCGAGTTCATCGACGAGATTGCCGACGTCGGCTACGGCCTGGCCACCCACTTCCGCGTGCCCGGCGACTTCGCCGCCCAGCTTTACCAGCCGCGCTACGTGAAGCACAAGCGCGATCAGGCATGAGTTCCTGGACATCGCGTTTCGGCGAGGCGATAATTGTGCGGTTTGGCTGGAACGTTACCCGATTGCCGACATAGTTGACCTGACCCCCGAAAACCGATCCGGCTCGAATGTTAGGATTCGAGACCTGGTCAGAATTTGGAAACGGGGGATTTCAGGATGGCCAAGAAGCGCTTTCAAGCGGAGCAGATTATCGGCAAGTTGCGTGAAGCCGAGGTCGAGATTTTCAAGGGTCAGACGATTGGGGTCCACCTCACGCGGCCGCGACGCTACTCCCCGGCGCTTGGCTTGGAGTACATCCTAAGTCTCGCCGCCGCTGGTCAAGGTAGCTGGCTGACGAGGCTCTGCGGTGCCGAGAACCTAAACCTGCCAGTCAGCGGCCGCCGAATCCATATTTGTCGACCCTGTTAGGCTGAGTGCGGTTGTCTCAGTTATTGATGGAGTCGAGCGACGGCAAGACCTGGAAGACCGGCTGCCACATTGGATGATTGGCGCGACTGGCAGCAGAGTCTCGAAAGCCAGAAGGCAAGCAGGGCTGTGCCATATAACGCAGATTAACGGCACCCTAGGACTTTGATTTGTGAGACGACTTCTTCGGACCGCTTAACTGTGCGTTCGACCATTGGAGCCGTTGCAGGGGTGAGTCCCCGTAAAAGGAACCATTTGCGGCACAGCACTCGCATCGTGCCGCGCGACCCCAGAGCCGGTTTGGCGACTATTTGGCGAATTCCCCGGGATGGGACGGGGGATTGCTTGACGGCGGGGGGCCTAACGGTCACACTCGCGCTGGACTTGCGCTCACCAAATAGCCCGAGGGTCATTGCCAAGCTCCGCCGAATAAACGGCAGCGATACTCAGGCATCTCTATTTCTTATCTGACTTGCCAGAAGGCATCGATGCATTCTTCCAGCTTGGGTTGACGATAATCATGCCCGGCGGGAGAAGCCGCCGGTGCCTTTTTTTTTGGGTCTATAGCAGAATCTATGGGTGGTTTTCGTTAGGTGTCGGTAGTGGAGCGGCGTTCCGCCGCAGTTGTTTTTTTGCGTTCACGCAGACCAGGGGGCTCATTGCCGCCCCTGGACCCCGGCTAGCCTTTCTCTGTGTTCCGGGGCGGTAGTTCGTGCAGGAGAGACGCGTGGTGTGGCTAAACAAATGCATCCTGAGCGGCGATCGGCAAAGATGGAGTTACCAAGCTTCATCAGCGCCAAGGCAGACTCAGGATGCAACTCAAGACTATCCTCAATCGCGTCGAGCGTTACAAGTCGTTCGTGTATGGAGAACCACGCTGGGCAGATGGCGGCCGGGAGACCATCGAAGTGCCGATCGAGCCACGGGCCAATGGCCGGCCGATCTGCTCGGGCTGCGGAAAGCGACGGCCCGGCTACGACCGGCTGGCGCCCAGGCGCTTCGAGTTCGTGCCGCTGTGGCAGATCGCCGTGGTATGGGTCTATGCCTTGCGGCGTGTCGACTGTCCATGTTGTGGCGTGGTGGTGGAGCGCGTTCCTTGGTCGACCGGCAAGTCGCGGCTGACCATAACCTATCAATGGTTTCTGGCGGGCTGGGCCCGGCGGCTCTCCTGGAAGGAGGTGGCTGCGGTCTTTTGCACCACCTGGGAACACGTCCGCGACTCGGTGCGGCACGCGGTCCAATGGGGCCTGGTGCACCGGGATTTGTCGGGTGCCAGCGCCATCGGCGTCGACGAGATTCAGTGGCGACGCGGCCACCACTACCTGACGCTGGTCTATCAAATCGACCCCGGCTGCAAACGTCTGTTGTGGATCGGCCGCGAGCGAACCGAAGCCTGCCTGCGCCGAGGAATGGAACTGCTGGGCGCGAACTTCTGTGCGGGCCTGCGATTCGTGTGCAGCGACTTGTGGCAACCGTATCTCAAAGTGCTGGCCGAACAAGCCGGCACGGCGGTCCACGTGCTCGATCGTTTTCACATCATGAAACAACTGGGCGAAGCCATCGACGACGTGCGGGCCGGCGAAGCTCGACGACTGAAGCAAGACGGCTACGAGCCGCTGCTCAAGCACTCCCGCTGGTGCTTGCTCAAACGGCCCGAGAACTTGACCGACCAGCAGACCGTCAAGCTGGCCGAATTGCTCCGCTACAACCTGCAAAGTGTGCGGGCCTATTTGCATCGCGAAGACTTCCAACGTTTCTGGGAGTACCAATCGCACGCCTGGGCTGGAAAGTTCCTCGACGAGTGGTGCGCCCGCGTCATGCGATCTCGGCTAGAACCGCTCAAGAAGGTAGCCCGCAGCCTGCGGAAACATCGCTCGTTGCTGCTCAACTGGTTCCGCGCCAAGGGCACGATTTCGGCCGGTATCATTGAGGGTTTCAACAACAAGGCGAAACTGACCATGAGAAAATCGTACGGCTTTCGCGAGTACGAAACGATCGAACTGGCCCTCTACCATCAACTTGGCAATTTACCCCAGCCAGAATTCACCCACGAATTCTGCTGAGGAAGCCGTTTTCAAGGCCAACTTTTGGAGATACACCCTTAAACCCGGAGGTTCGCACTATGCTATATCGATACGGCCGGTCACTCGCAAGAAGCTTATTGAGTGCTCCGTTCATCTGCGCCGCACTGGCGACAACGAGCCAGTGCCTTTTCATCGCGCGGCCTGTGCAGGCTCAAATCTATTCAGATGTGCCCACCTTGATGTTCTCAGAAGACTATAATAATTTCGGCGACCCGGCGCCAGGCGCGTTCACGCACTTCACCACAACTGCCACCAACACGAGCTTGGCGAATTCCGTAGGACTATCACTGACTGGTGACTGGGACTACAAACTGCCCCGGTCCCCGGGCTTAGGTTTTGTCCGGGTCGACGGGTTTCTAACCTTCTCGGTGGGCAACGTTCCCGTCGAAGTCAGCGACCTCGTCGTGAGTACGCACGCTAAGTGGGTCAACGGCGGCGGCAACAGTTCCACGCGGACGACGTCCGAAGCTCGACTCGAATTCTACGAGCGACTCAATCCGGACGATCACACCGGACCAAGTATCGCAAGATTTGTTCAGGATACCGCGTCGCTAACAGGCAATGGTTATCAAATTGTGGGGCCAATAGTCACGCCCGGCTCATTGAATGGTGGCGTCACTCCGGGCGGCGGGGTCTTCGTTCTGTCAGCCAATACCGACTATATGCTCGCGCTGTCCCTGGTCACTTTCGTCGGTAATGTTACGTTCGATCCACTGTACACTCCCACCGTGTCGATCACGAATGAGTTCGGTGGCGACCTTGGTGATTCGTTTGCGGGATTCGAAACGAGATTTTCCTGGCACACCGTGCCGGAGCCGGCGGCAATTAGTTTACTACTTTTCGGGGCTCTAGCCTTGGGCGCAACTCACGTGTGGCAAGCGCGACGTACTGCGGCAAGTTGTTCTTCATTGGTGACGGACTGACGGGCACGGGGTCCGGCGCGCCGCAACAATTCTTCGTACCCGACAATGGCGACCATTGCTAGACTGGATCGGTAGCAGGCGCAGCCCATATGGGAAACGTCGGTTCATTGTACGGGGCCGCGGAACGACGCGTCCGAGCCACGGCCGTGCGTCGTGCACGAGGGGTGCTAACCAACAGAAACCTTTTTGTTTTGTTGCTTCCTCAGCAGAATTCGTGGGTGAATTCTGGCTGGGGTAAATTGCCAAGTTGATGGTAGAGGGCCAGTTCGATCGTTTCGTACTCGCGAAAGCCGTACGATTTTCTCATGGTCAGTTTCGCCTTGTTGTTGAAACCCTCAATGATACCGGCCGAAATCGTGCCCTTGGCGCGGAACCAGTTGAGCAGCAACGAGCGATGTTTCCGCAGGCTGCGGGCTACCTTCTTGAGCGGTTCTAGCCGAGATCGCATGACGCGGCGCGCACCACTCGTCGAGGAACTTTCCAGCCCAGGCGTGCGATTGGTACTCCCAGAAACGTTGGAAGTCTTCGCGATGCAAATAGGCCCGCACACTTTGCAGGTTGTAGCGGAGCAATTCGGCCAGCTTGACGGTCTGCTGGTCGGTCAAGTTCTCGGGCCGTTTGAGCAAGCACCAGCGGGAGTGCTTGAGCAGCGGCTCGTAGCCGTCTTGCTTCAGTCGTCGAGCTTCGCCGGCCCGCACGTCGTCGATGGCTTCGCCCAGTTGTTTCATGATGTGAAAACGATCGAGCACGTGGACCGCCGTGCCGGCTTGTTCGGCCAGCACTTTGAGATACGGTTGCCACAAGTCGCTGCACACGAATCGCAGGCCCGCACAGAAGTTCGCGCCCAGCAGTTCCATTCCTCGGCGCAGGCAGGCTTCGGTTCGCTCGCGGCCGATCCACAACAGACGTTTGCAGCCGGGGTCGATTTGATAGACCAGCGTCAGGTAGTGGTGGCCGCGTCGCCACTGAATCTCGTCGACGCCGATGGCGCTGGCACCCGACAAATCCCGGTGCACCAGGCCCCATTGGACCGCGTGCCGCACCGAGTCGCGGACGTGTTCCCAGGTGGTGCAAAAGACCGCAGCCACCTCCTTCCAGGAGAGCCGCCGGGCCCAGCCCGCCAGAAACCATTGATAGGTTATGGTCAGCCGCGACTTGCCGGTCGACCAAGGAACGCGCTCCACCACCACGCCACAACATGGACAGTCGACACGCCGCAAGGCATAGACCCATACCACGGCGATCTGCCACAGCGGCACGAACTCGAAGCGCCTGGGCGCCAGCCGGTCGTAGCCGGGCCGTCGCTTTCCGCAGCCCGAGCAGATCGGCCGGCCATTGGCCCGTGGCTCGATCGGCACTTCGATGGTCTCCCGGCCGCCATCTGCCCAGCGTGGTTCTCCATACACGAACGACTTGTAACGCTCGACGCGATTGAGGATAGTCTTGAGTTGCATCCTGAGTCTGCCTTGGCGCTGATGAAGCTTGGTAACTCCATCTTTGCCGATCGCCGCTCAGGATGCATTTGTTTAGCCACACCACGCGTCTCTCCTGCACGAACTACCGCCCCGGAACACAGAGAAAGGCTAGCCGGGGTCCAGGGGCGGCAATGAGCCCCCTGGTCTGCGTGAACGCAAAAAAACAACTGCGGCGGAACGCCGCTCCACTACCGACACCTAACGAAAACCACCCATAGATTCTGCTATAGACCCTGAAAACGAGGATCGCTCTTGTCGAGTGATCCATTGAGAGGTAATTGCCAAAAATCCCGTGGACCCGCCAAAGGAAATCTCGGATGCAGAAAGAAATCGAGAGATAGGCCAATGTCAGGCGCGAACCGATCTCAGGTCGGCCAGACCAATTAATTTGCTGCGGGACACTTCGCAGGACATGCAGTCTTCGAGTCGCGACACCCTCTCGGCTGATCACGACTTGCAGGTCGGGCGACGCGCACTGAAAATGCTCACAGAACAGCTCGACTCCTGCTTGCTCTTACTCTCGTCGCAAGACCGCACCGATGCGACGCCAGAGTCCGACTCCCGAATCGAATCCTCCGCTTTCGGCCACTTCATGGGATAGCACAGCCCAACGCCTGGCTCGATCAACCCGAGCTCTGGCGGTTCTGCACGGCGAAATCCGCGACGCGCTGTTGGGCTTGGGTGCCAGTTTGCGGGAGACTACAAGGCCGCCTGAAGGCTGCAGGAGTCATCCGGCCCGCCACGTGGCGTGATCGCGGTCGGCAGTCATGCAACTACCGGCCTAGCTAACTCTTCGATTACGATTCGTCGAGCGAGCCAAGGATGCGCTCTTTTTCGGCGTCGTAGGGAAAGTCGTCATACATGCGGAATACGCGGTAGCGATCGCTGAGACGCGTCGGCTTATCGGCAACGGCTTTTTCGGCCCGCTTCTTCTGGCCATCGATTGCGCGCGCCTGTTTTCCGAAAACATGCTCCTGCATGGCAAAGGTTTCGCCAACTTCCTCTCCGGCCGCGGCGATCTGTACCATCTTGTTTTCGATCATGGCGCCTTGTTGAAGGAGTTGGTTCATCGTGAACTGGACCTGGATGAGTTGCGTGTCGAGCGCGGCGATCGTGCTTCGCAGGTTCGGCGCCAGGCGATTATAAGCGTCCTGTCCACTGGAGACTGCCTTGCCATTTCGGTCGTACTGTGCCTGACGCAGCAATGCCAACTCCGTGTGCGCTGCGCTTCGCCGGTTTCCGAGCGAAACGGCCTGCACCTGCGCCGTGTTGTAAGTGGCGGTCGCCTTGGCATATTCGTCCTGAAGTTTGGTCCACTCGCTTCGCAGTCGCTCGGCCGTGGCCTCGGCCTGTGCTTTCGCCGTGGATTGAGCTTTGGAAAGTTCCTCCTGCTTGTGCTCGACGGCCTGCAAATTGAGCTGCTTTTTCTTGCCGATCTTGGAGCGGGCCTCCTCGTCGTTCTTTTGAAGGTAGGCCAGCCGCGCGGCCACGGCCTTGGATTGCTCGTCAAATACGGCGCGACGTTTGGGCGTCAGGCGGCCCAGAATGCGCGTTTTGTATTGGGTGCGAACCGGTTCTTTGACGAACGGCTCCGCCGGACCTTCTAAAAAACCAAACGCCGTGCCTAGAAACTGAGCGGCCTCAATGTACTCAAGCTCTTCGTCGCCGGTCGACTCGCCGCTTGGCAAAAGCTTGGCCGTGGTCTCGAGCTCTGCCAGAGAATCGGAGTAACGCCGAAGAGCTAGCAGTAACCACGCGCGAGCGTGATGCGCGGGCAGGTATTTGGGCTTCGACTTGATCAGATCGGTGACTGAGGTCAACGCCTCGGCGTAGCGGCTTTCGTGGATCAGCGCCAGCGTGTAGGCATGCTTGACTCGATAATCGACGTCCTTTGCCGGCGCCAGTTTCGTCAATTGCTGCACGATTGCGCTGCGTGACGAGCCGAGTGCGACCGGCGAGTCGACCACGTCGAAGATTTGGTTCGCCTGCGAACCCGGGCCGGCCATGCAGAGCAAGGAGGCAATGGCGATGATGGCATCCATGGTCGAACTTCGGGCGGTTGATACGTTTGGGCCTCCAAGGAACTATTGCCATTGCCCGTCTTGGTCCGCCACAGATTTATTCAACTGGTTGACGAAGTCGCATCATCGAATTGTTCCCAGGTTAATCGTCGAGTTTTTCCCAGGTTAGTCGAATAATGGACAGCCGCCGCTCGACGGTGCGGACCCCGCAGCCCAATTCCACGGCAATCTCCGAGTTGGTATATCCCTGGAGCTTTCGATTGGCAATCTGCCGCTGCTCGGGCTCCAGGCCATCAAGCAGCCGGCCGCATTGTTCGGCCATGGCGACTGCGAACTCGGGTGACGGCTCTCGGGAGATGGCATCGGCCATGCAATCGGCCACCGAATCGTTGCTACCAGGGGAAATCTGGTTGACGATCATTCCGCCCCCCCGTTTTTGGCGCCGCTCGTGGCGAATTCGCTCGCGGGACTTCAGAATGGTCATCGCGACCAACAGCGACCAAAGATTGTCACGGTCAAGCAGTTTTGCGAATTTGCCTTTGGACGCACCTAAACACAGGCTGCTAAAGACGCTAACGGCGACATCTTCGCCGTCGACGACGGGACTGGCAGCACGGAGAGGCGATCGCGTGCTACTGCAACTAGTTGCTGGAAATATCGGTCCCAGAGCCGCTCAGCCGCAAGGGATTGCTCCCCAGCCTTAAGCTGCTCGATCCATTGCGTGACGGAATGCCCAGACATCATCATTTTCCTGCGGCGCGTGACCAAATGTCCACAACCGCCGGCAATAGCTTGATGGCGGTTCATTCGCTCCAATAGCAACTACTATATACGGGAATACTTTTTCCCTGCAAACCGCCTCCCACAAGAGCTTACTTCGATGCAGTCTCCTTGTGCCGATCCGCGTGAAATTGGGTTGATTCCGCTGTCCGCCTGGCAACGCATCGACGCGATTTGTCTGGAATTCGAAAAGGAGCTTCGGCAAGGCGATTCGCCTGCAATCGAGGCGTGGATCCAATCGTGGCACTCGCAAGAGCGTGAAGCCCTGCTGCGGGAACTGTTGGCGATCGAAATGGAATACCGTCAAAACGCGGGAGAGGCTCTTGCCGAACTCGATTATCAGCGTCGATTTTCCGACAGCGGCGCGATTGTGCAGCTCGTGTTGCAAGAAGCACGCGCCGGCACGCACAGAGATTCGCGCCAAGTCAGCCAGGAAACGGTCGCACCCCACGATTCGGGAGCGAGCGTACCGGCAATCGGCATCTTCGGCGATTACGAACTGTTGGGAGAGATCGCTCGGGGTGGCATGGGGGTCGTCTTCAAGGCTCGACAAGTCAGCTTGAATCGCATTGTCGCGGTCAAAATGATACTGGCCGGTCAGTTGGCTTCCAAAGAGGCGGTCGAGCGCTTTCAACGCGAAGCGCGGTCCGCCGCGCAGCTGGATCATCCCGCGATCGTTGCGGTGTTTGACGTGGGCACCGTCGACGGCCAACACTATTTCTCGATGGGTTACGTCGAAGGGCCCAGCCTGGCCGACCAGCTTGCGGGAGGTCCTTGGGTGCCGGCCGATGCCGCGAGGCTCATGCTGCAAGTTGCCGAGGCGGTGCACTATGCGCACGAAATGGGGGTCATTCACCGCGATTTGAAGCCGGCGAATATCTTGCTCGACCGCGATCGGCGCCCACGCATCACCGACTTTGGATTGGCGCGTCAAACGACGGCCGATGAACTGACCATCACCGGGCAACTAGTCGGCACGCCCAGCTATATGCCGCCGGAGCAGGCGTCGGGCGAGTCGGGCCTGAGCAGGCCGACAATCGACGTCTACGCGCTGGGAGCTACGTTATATGCGCTGCTCACCGCACGTCCGCCGTTTCAAGCCGCCAGCGTGCTGGACACGCTCCGGTTGGTTCAAGAGCAGGACGCCGTGCCGCCGCGTCAACTGGATGCCACGATTCCGCGCGATCTTGAGACGATCACACTCAAGTGCCTGGAGAAAAACGCCGTACGGCGTTATTCCACGGCCCGTGCTCTGGCCGATGAGCTCGATCGGTTCTTGTCCGGCAAGCCTATTCTCTCCCGGCCGATTGGGCGCGAGAACGGCTGGGACGCTGGTGCCGGCGAAATCCCCTTGTGGCGTCGCTCTCGGCAGCCGCGATATCGTTGTTGGCCCTTGTGGCCATGATCTCGATGATTGCTTACTATCGCGAGAACGACCTGCGCGCCGAAGCGGAAACCGAGCGGAACATCACGGCCGCGGCTTTGACGGCGGAGCAATCGGCACGAAAGGCAGAGGAGTCAGCCAAAACGGCCGAGCGGCGGCAACGGGAGCAGGCCGAGCGGCTGGCGCGTAGCGCCAACGCCCAGAGATTGGCCGCGCAAGCGAACGACTCGTTGGCGTTGCGCCCGCAACGCAGCCTGCTGCTGGCGGTCGAAGCCGTGCAAACTACCATGCGCGCCGGTGAGCCCCGCGTGGCCGAAGCTGAGGATGCACTACGCCGAGCATTAGCAAACTTTGGTGGCAAGCAACTGACGGACAACGGCCACGGCCTTCGAACGGTTGCGGTTTCCGGAAACGGACAACGCGTCGCCACGACGAGCAGCCGCGGGCACGTGCAGATTTGGGACTTCAATCGGCCCGATCCGGCGGCCAATTCGCTGACCTTGCAAGAACCCGGCACGTCGCGCCGTCAGCCCGCAACGAACTTTGCAGGCGCTTTTAGCCCCGACGGACGCTGGTTCGCCCTTGGCGTGTATCCCAGCAATGTGAACCTATGGGATCTCACGACCGAAGCCCCGAACGGAAAGTCCTTTGTGCTAACTGGCCATACCGGCATCGTTGACAAGCTCGCCTTTAGCGCGGACGGTCGGCGGCTCGCCACTTGCAGTTGGGATAAGAGCGCCCGGGTGTGGGACCTGACGGCGCCCGATCCCGCGATTAACTCGGTCGTGTTGCGCTTGCCTCAAGATGAGCTCAGCAGCTGCAAGGAACTGACAATCAGTCCCGACGGGCATTGGCTGGTGACGGTGCACATGCATACGAAGGCACGACTTTGGGATTTATCCGCGGCCGACCCAACCGGGTCAGCAGTTGAATTGACCGCACATACGGATTTTGTGTGGACCGCGGCGATCAGCCCCGACGGGCATTGGCTGGTCACCGGCGGCAACGACAGTACTGCACGACTTTGGGATTTAACGACGGTCAAACCGGCCGAAAGCTCGGTCGTGTTGCCGTGTGCCGGCGGCGTTTTGCAACTAGCGATAAGCTCCGACAGCCGTTGGCTCGCTACCGGCCATTCGGATAAGACGGCCCGTGTTTGGGATCTCACGGCCTCGGACCCGGCGGCCAAACCTCAGATTCTTTGGGGGCACGAAAACGCGATCGACGCGATGGCGTTCAACGGCGACGGCCGGCAGTTGGTCACGGGAAGCTGGGACAATACCGCGCGGCTCTGGAGACTGGACAATCCCGAGCCCAGCGCCGCGCCGCTCGTGATCCGAGGTCACGATGCAATGGTCGACAAGGTTGCCATCAGTCCGAATGGTCGGTGGATCGTAACGGGAAGCAACGCCGCGTCGACGCGCATCTGGGACTTGAATTCGACCCGCGAAAACGCAAACGCGCCGGTGCTGCGCGGACACACGGACAAGATCGACAGCCTTGGCGTCAGTCCCGACGGGCGGTGGCTCGTTACCGGGTCTCGCGACAATACGGCGGGCCTGTGGGATTTAAAATCCGGCGAACAACGTGGCCAACTTCTGCCGCTTGCCGACGGCAAGGTGCGCCATTCTCTGTTGCGATTCGCCTTCAGCAAAAGTGGACATTGGCTTGCCACGTCGTGGGGACATACGGCCAAGCTGTGGGACACGACGGCCGAAAACCCTGCGGCCAGGTGCGTCGATATCGTCCTTGGTTCACCAATCGAAGCGATCGCGATCAGTCCTGACGACAACTGGTTGGCCACCGGCGGAGCGGATCGCGTGGTACGAGTTTGGAATTTAAAGTCGGCCAACCCGCCGACGCAACCGATCGAATTGCACGGCCATAAACAGCCGATCACCGCCATGGCCGCCAGCCCCGACGGACAGTGGCTGATCACCGGCGGCGCCGACGGCGCAGTGTTGCGGTGGGATTTATCCACGCTTGAAGCGACTCAAGCGCCGCTGGCACTGAGCGGCCATCGCAAGCGGATTACATGCATGACAGTCACCCCGGATAGTCGCTGGTTGATCTCCGGCAGCTACGACAAGACGGCCCGTCTATGGGATTTGCAATCAACCGATCCCACCGCCAGCTCGGTCGACCTGAAGGGGCACAAGGGCATGGTGGTCAGTTTGGCAACGTCCGGCGACTCACGTTGGTTGGTCACTGGAAGTCATGACCCCACCGCGCGGGTATGGGACCTTGGCGCTTTGCATCCTGATGCAAGCTCCGTTGTTCTGCGTGGGCATGAATCGAACGTCTATGCGGTGGCCATCAGCGCAGACGCACGCTGGGTGGCGACCGCCGGCGGCAACACGATTCGCTTGTGGGACCGTATGACGCTCGACACTTCTTCGAAGTCAGCCCTGTTGAATGGACACGGCAACACGGTCCACGCGTTGTCGTTTACGCCCGACAGCCAATGGTTGGCCAGCGGAAGTTGGGATGGGACCGCGCGGCTGTGGAACCTGCGCATCGAGGACTTGATCGAGGAAGCCCGCGACGTCGCCGGCCGCGAGCTAACCGAAGAAGAACGGGCGCAATTCAATATCGCGTCGCCGGCAAAGTAGCTCCGCCGCCAGGAACGTTGCGGGCGGCCGCGCAAATACCAAGGGACGCGGGACTCCGGCAGAGGCTCGAACTCTACAAATGCAATTCTGCGAGAAACCAGAGATAATGAAGGGCCGCAGTGGTACCGTCGACCGTGACGCAACGGGGCCGTGCCCATAAACTCGATTGTTCGTCTGGACTCGAAGCTGAGATGCCACCCAATCTTTGGACCGATTTAGCTTTGAGTACGATGTCGCGTCGTTAGGTTAGCTGGTCCGGGAGCCCTCTCCTGCGGGTCTCGCGGCTTGGCGAGGGAACGTTGTACTTGCGATCCACGGCGGGCTATATCGCCTTCTGAAGTGGCTCAACACCGGCCGTCGCTTTTTTCCCAGGCAAGCCAGAACGCTAATGATTTCCTCATCGGTTCAGCCGCGGTTCTTCCTGCCTTGGCCGTGCTCTATGGTCTGCATGGGGGCGAAAGACCGCCAAGAGCCACGCCGTCAACGAGTGGCCGAGCATGTTTTTGATCGACAAGCAAGGGAGATTTGTGGCAAGCTTCGCGGACGACCTGCCCGAGGACGAACTCTTAAGAAGTAATTGGGCGACTAAATGCAGCGCCACTGCGATGGATCATCGTTTGCAGTCCGAGCTGAAACCACCGGCGGGACGGAACGGGATAGCGGCCCTGTAGCCCGGACGTTTTGGTCCAGCTATTGCGAGTAGTAACGAGAGCTATGGTGCTGGACGAGCCTCACGACTGTCCCGAAATCTCATGCGTTTCGTGAGAGGTCCGAACAAACGACCGATTTTCGGGATACTAGCCGATGCAGACTCGGTGATACTGGGCCTGTCTGTCGCATCGTCCAAGCGTGTCGGGGCCGATCGGCTTGCAGTACAATGGGCTTGGCGCCGTATCAGGACCGGCCGAATCTCATCGTTGTGCAAAAACCAAGTGAAGCAGAAGCAGTTGATCGCCGTTCTTATCTCGCTATTTTTCGTCGTAGCGGCGCGCGCCGAAGATTGGCCGCAATGGCGGGGACCGAACCGCGACGGTGCCTGGACCGAGCAAGGCGTGCTAAAAGCATTCCCGCCGAGCGGACTGAAGTTCCGCTGGCGGATGCCGGTCGGACTGGGATTGTCGAGTCCGATCGTCGCGAAGGGCCGAGTTTTCCTGACCGATGTGCAGTTATCCCAGCCGATCGGCAAAGAACGCGTGCTATGTTTCGAGGCCGAGAGTGGCAAACCACTTTGGACTTATCTCAATGATGCGGAGTATCCCGAAGCAAACCCGGGTGAATTTATTCAGGGGCCGATTCCCACGCCCATCTGCCATCAGGAGAAGGTCTATACGATCGGGAAAACGGACCTTCTTTGCCTCGACGCGACCAATGGGAAACTCCTGTGGAAGACGGCGCTCGACAAAGAGTACCAGGTAAAAGAGTTCCGGACGTATGCGTCGCCGCTGATCGAAGGCGACCTGCTGATCATCTACGAAGGCCGATGCATCGACGACCCGACCGCTTGTGTGATTGCGATCAACAAGGATTCCGGAAAGACCGCTTGGCGCGCCGTAACGGACTATGCGGCGATGAGTTCCCCAATCGTCGTCAGCGCCGGCGGCAAGCGACAGCTGATTGTCTGGTCTCAGCAGGCCGTGACGTCCGTCGACGTGGCAACGGGAGAAGTCTGCTGGCGCGAGGTGACGCGACCCGTTAATCAGAGTTCGGCTGTTTCCACCCCAGTCACGCAGGGGAACAGGCTGCTGATCGGGGCCTTGATGATGGAACTCGATTCGACAAAGCCGGCCGCCGTCGTGCTTTGGCCGGTGGCGAAATCACCGGCTCGCCGCAATTTCAGCAATACCTCGACGCCGCTTCTTCGAGGCGACCATGTATTTTCTGCCCGGACGTCGGGACACTTCGTGTGTGTGGAGGCGGCCACTGGAAATGAACTGTGGCGCACGGACGAAGTTACGGACCTCGTCAGCGGCGCCTGCATCCATCTGACCATGAATGGGGATAATACGTTTCTCTACACGGACCGAGGGGAACTGATTCTCGCGCGGCTGAGTGGCGAAGGATATCACGAGATCAGCCGCACGACCCTAATTGAACCGACTTTTTCGTATGAGGGCAGAAAGTTCGTCTGGGCTCCGCCAGCCTATGCGAACCGGTGCGTCTTCGCTCGGAGTGACAAAGAACTGGTTTGCGCATCTTTAGCGGAGTGATCGGTTTCAGCTCGAAGTTGCCTCCAATCAATTCAAGGGACGGCATCTGGGAACTCTGGGATGGCTTTCCGCGTCAAAGGATCAGACGCACATCAAGACTGAAAACAAAGCACTCCCATGTTTGACGCATCCGACGGCGCTCGCCTTGTCGGGTATGCCCGCGTCAGTACCCAGGACCAAGACCTGGCGCTCCAAATCGACGCTCTTCTGAAGTACGGCGTCGCCAAGGAACTGATCTTCACCGACAAGGCATCGGGCGCAAAGCACCAAAGACCCGGACTCGAAACCTGCCTTGCAAAACTTCGAGACGGGGATGTGCTGCTTGTCTGGCGGCTGGATCGACTGGGACGATCGATGCGGCACCTCGTGACGCTGATCGATCAGTTGCGCGACAGAAACATCGGCTTCCGCTCCGTCTGCGATGGGGCGATCGACACGACGACACCGTCGGGTGAGTTGATCTTTATGGTCTTCTCGGCGCTCGCACAGTTCGAGCGTCGTCTCATTCAAGAAAGGACGAAAGCCGGTCTGGAGGCGGCTCGCGCCCGTGGTCGCAAGGGCGGCCGCCCGCCGATGAAGACAAATGATCGACGAATCGTTCTTGCCAACAAGCTCTTGAAAGACAAGTCCATCGGCGTTGACGACATCTGCGCCACTTTGAAGATCTCAAAGAGCACCCTGTATCGCTACGCTGGGATCGAAAGAAAGGGCGCGCCGCGTGCCACAAAAGGGCAGGATAATGAGATGACCTAAATCGCACTTGCGCAACTGGCTCAGCGTGCCACAGACGGACAGTCTGCTCGATTGTGAGCAGGCTGCACCGACACTCACGCGACCCGCAGTCCCGGAAAGTCGTCTTTTCTGAGACCGTGCCGCTTAACGAACGTTTTTCGGGTCGGAACACAACTCCAGGGCCGTCGGCCCGTTTCCCCGGCCGAAAAAAACGCCCTCGCCGGCGAGGGCCGAGAAAATGACAGAACTTTCACCACTCGCTAGACGCGGGGGGGAAGGCGCGTTGTTAGAATGGCGACCATTGCGAGACTGGATCGGTTTCAGGCTCAGCCCATATGGGAAATGTCGGTTAACAACGCGGGACGAACGTCAGAGGTTCCCTGCAATTGAGCCGCATTGACGCTGAATTCAAACTGCGCGTTGTTCCGCGCAGACCTTTGCGACCAGCCCCGTCTCTTGCCCAGCGGCCGTGACGGCAGCTACCCCGGCCTGGTTCGGCATGACGACCTGCTGAAGCTCAGCTATTCGTCCTAAGAAGGCAGGACGAGTATCGACCTGGCGAAGATTCAAATCAAACCGTGACACTCAACTCGAAGGAAAGCGTTGCATGCGATGTTTTGTGCTGGTGTTGATGACATTCGGACTTGCGTGGCCGTCTCATGGCGATGATGCGTCAGGAGCGGAAGACAAAGCAATCCATATCCCCATCGGACAGCGGCAACTGTTCCTGGACGACCAGGTCATCGAAAAAGTAGAGCATCTGCACCGCACGATGTACCAGCCGGAAAAGCGGGGCGCCGTAATCCGCAGTGCGAATCCTACGCAGACGATCCAGACGCGAACAGCACCTGTTTGGGATTCCGAGGCGAAGCAATTCAAACTGTGGGTCATGAGTACGGATCAACCGCTTCGAGTGAGCCATGACGGGCTGCACTGGACGGCCGGCCCTGTTCCGAACATGCGGATCGACCATGCGGTCAATGATCCGCACGACGCAGATCCCGCGCGGCGATACAAGGCCGCGTTGCTCAACGAGGGCTTCGCGGTTTCGCCGGACGGCATCCAATGGACGAAACTGGATGTGCCCTCCATCCCCAGTAGCGACGAGGGCAACTTCAGTTACGATCCACGGGAGGGCCTGTTCATCCATTCGGTCAAGCGTGGCGGTCCTTTTGGGCGGGCAGTGGCGATTGCCACGAGCCGGGACTTCAAAACGTGGCACGACTATGGCGTCGTTTTCCACGCGGATGAACTCGATCAGGAAATCGGGCGGAAGCGAATTGCCGAGCGGCTCAAGAATCCGGCCCTGAAGCAAACAGAATACGACACGCCCGAACATTACAGCGTGCAGATCTACAACATGGGCGTATTTCACTACGAGGGACTCTACATCGGCCTGCCTTCGATCTATCACCACACGGGCAAGGCCCCGCCGGGTTGGCCGGGGTTTGACAAGTTGCGGCTGTCTCCGGCCATGCGCGACGCAGTTAGGAAGTACGGCGACTACACGGGCTTTTACAACATCCAACTGGCCACAAGCCGCGATCTGGTGCATTGGCAGCGGGTTGCCGAACGCCAGCCATTCCTCGAAGCCTCGCCACTCGGAGCCGGAGCCTACGACCTCCAGACTATCATCGGTCCGTCCGCGCCGTCGTCCGCGACGACGAGTTGTGGTTCTATTACACCGGCATCAAGCACTACGCCTTCGTGGCATCCGGGAACGAACCTGGCTACGACGACTACTTTCCCGACAAGGGGGCTGTCTGCCTGGCCGTGCTGCGACGTGACGGTTTCATCTCGCTCGATGCCGGCGAAGCGCCAGGGACACTGCTGACAAGACCGTTTGTGGTCCGTGGAACAAAGATGTTCGTCAACGTCGATGCCGCCAATGGTTCGTTGGATGTCGAGGTCTTGGATCGCGATCGGAAATCACTGGCGATCTCCAAAGCAATCGACAGCGATCAGGCACGAACTGATGTGCATTGGAAGATGGGTGATCTCTCCCACCTGAAAGGCAAGACTGTGAACCTACGATTCACTCTGCAAAAAGCAAAACTGTACTCGTTCTGGTTGGAGGAGTGATTGGCCAACGCCGAAACGGCGCATGCCCCATTACGATCGAGGTGGTACCCCGCGACGGAAGCGGCGAG
Source organism: uncultured Planctomycetia bacterium (assembly GCA_963801675.1). Classification (GTDB taxonomy): domain Bacteria; phylum Planctomycetota; class Planctomycetia; order Pirellulales; family PALSA-1355; genus PALSA-1355. The sequence goes on along the minus strand of CAWDFN010000001.1, from coordinate 1,844,345 downwards.
AACGTCGAAGAGCTTTCTCTTTGTGGCCACGAGAGTTGCGTCCGAGTGGAACGGTTCGCCAATGACCGATTGATCTCATCACCCCGTGCCTAATGCAAGCATTGCGAAGGACGTCCATGAAGCCCCGAGATCCCCAAGAGCACTATTTGTCAGAGATCAGCTCGCCATTCTTTGCGACGCGACTGTTTTACCTCGCCTTACTCCTTTGCTGCACTTTCGCCTGCATCGAGGCGCAGGCGGAAGTCATCGAACTGCGCCCCACTGTAGTTGAGAAGGGCGGCATTGTCAGTGTGGAATATCGGTCCGGCGACGCACTGGTTGGACGCTCGACGGATACTGCGCCTGCAGGCGTGGAACTGCTGCTGCCGGGGGCGACGGCTGTCCCAGTTCAATTTCGTGCGAGAACGGAGCGCGACGGCGTTGTCGATCTTGGCCCTACTAAGATCGGTGCTCTGACGCTGCGGTTGCGGATCACCCAGAAGAATCCGTCGCTATTGGAACGCACTTTGGAAGTGACAGCGGACGCAGCACAACGATTCTCCGTCAACTTTCCACTTGAGATGGCCCCGGAGGGCGAATGCGCCTCCTTTTCGGGCCCGGAAGCGACACGGGTTGTGTATGACACGGGAGTGCGAGAGCGCAGAAACCAGACGTTTCCTGTGGCGATGCTGCGAACATCCGATCGCGTCTTTGGCCTCATCGCAGACTCGCCCGGTCTCTGGGAAAATCGCTGCCAGGTATTAATCGATCCCCCGATGCGTCGGTTAGCCGTTCTGACGGGCGATGGGAGCGATCCCTTCACGATGATCATCAAGCCGCCGGAGGACGCCCGGGACACGTACCAGTATCAAATGGACGGCTGGCAATCTCTGTCCGCTGGTGAAACACGACGTTTCACCACGTGGGTCTTCGCCAGTCCGGCTCGCAACCACTACGACGCACAGGTTGCTGCCCAACTCGCGGTCGCGAACGCCAAAGGTTGGAACTCATCGGCCCTGGAAGCCATCCTGCGCAACACCTCGCTGTACTTGTTGCGCCGGAATCTTATGCGCGATGAAAACAGCCAGCCGAGAGACGGCAAGTACATCTTCATTTCCGGAATGACCTACGGCTGGAAGCAATGGGTGAGCACTGGCATCTACTCGGCGCTGGGACTGAACGACCCGGAGAAGACCATCGAGGCGTACCGTGCCGTCTTTTGGCACCGCATGGACTACGAGGAAAACGCGCAATACTACTTAATCTGGGCCGCACTGGCGAGACGCGCCGGAGGCACGGTAAACGAAATTCTAACCCGCAAGGCTTATGAGTTTATTCAGCAACACGAAAGAGACGGCTTCTATATCCCACCTCCATTGCCCGGCGCACCGCATCCCAAGGGCTGGAAAACCTATATGGACGTCCTGCACTACGACGATGACGACGCGCCTGCCAGCAACCAGGGTTTTCACTGCGGGGCGCTGATGGCTGCCAAGGAATTGGGTCTGCCCGTCACCGAACAGGCTATCGAGCGGGCGATTGCCGCCTATCAGCGGATCTTCAACGTGAAACTAGGTTTCATGCCCACCAGCCTCAAACAACAGGAGATTCTCGGCCAGGACACGCTCTATGGGGCAACGCTGACCTACGCAGTCTTCGGCAGGAAGGTGCTGACCGACGAGCAAGTGCTGACGCACTATCGCACCTCCGAGAAAGTGAAATCCCCCTACGGTCTGCGAGTGATCTCCGCCGCAGATGGCTCGCTGTTGCCCGGTCACAACGGCGCCTATTGCTATGGTGGCTCATGGTTCTTCTGCGATTCGGGTAACTTCCTGTTGGCGGGAGTGCACGGACTGCCAGCCGCCGAGGTGAATGCTCGATTGATCGAGCGCATCAAACTGGAATTCGCCAAGAATCCCGCCTTCAACGAAGACATCAACACCGTCACCGGTCAGCCGCACGGAAACACCCCTTACGCCGACTATTCCGTCTACACATGGCTCCGCAAAGAAATTCGCAGCCGACTCAAACAGACCGGCCCGGATCCCGTGGGGACGGCCATCGACGCGCGACTGGGAGTCGTAAGCGCAAACGGCGTGCTGAGACTGGAACCAGACAGGGCCGAGAAGGCTCCGCGACAGACGCGCCGGGTGCTTTACAACTTTGATGGAGATTCGTGTCTATCGACGAAGGCTGGCGGCAAGGGGCCGGTGGCGGTGAACGGGGACGACTTGAAGCGGCTGATTGAAGAGGTCGCTTACGACGGGAGCCGTGTCGATACGATTCTGGTCTGCGTAAACGCGCAGGTCATGTACTATCCGACAAAGGTTGGCACGATGCGCGGCGCGTTGTCGACCGCCCAAGAGCGGGAAAATTGGCCAGCATCCGAAAAGCAGCGGTTCCAGAATCTACAAGCGTTTTTTGAGAATCGAATCGATCCGTACTCGGTTATGCTGGCCGAAGCGAAACGGCGCGGTCGCGAGGTGCTGCTCTCGTTTCGCATGAATGACGACCATGGCAACGACTTTCTCCGGACGCAGTTTCTCGCGGATCATCCTGAGTGGCGGCTGGGGACCGAGCAATATCGTGGCAAGGGAGCGATGGACTTCGGACGTGAAGAAGTCCGCGACTACACGTTTCGGCTGATCGAGGAAACCGTCCGGCGCTACGACTCCGACGGCATCGAACTCGACTTCAACCGCTTCCCGACGTTCTTCAAGGACGGCTCGACTGAGCAACGCGTCGCCAAAATGAACTTGCTGGTCGAGCGAGTTCGTAAGATGCTCGACGACGTCGGTCGCCAGCGCGGTCGGAGACTGGTGCTCGCCGTGCGCGTGCCGTCGAACTACGGTCGCACGCCACCGACGCCCGAGACCGCGCGAAAGCTCGGTTGCGACGTGTCGGCCTGGGTACAGCACGGCTGGGTCGATTTCGTGGCGGTCTCCGAGTTCTTGCACGAGCGAGGCGATCTGCCAATCGGCCTGTGGAAGCAGGTCATCACGACCGTCCCGATTTACGGCGGCATCGAGTGCACGAAGGGCAGCGGGATGAAAAATCTCACCGCCGACGAATATCGGCACGCGGCGACCCAGCTCATCAATGCGGGAGCCGACGGCGTTTACTTGTTTAACTTCTTCACGTCGCGTGAAGAAGGCCAAAAGGCTTACGAACCGCCATTCGAAATCCTCCGCAACCTGGCTCGCTGACTTTTGCGCCATGTCTTGGCGAGCTGGGAGCTTCACTTGATGGCCTACGAGCCACCGCAGCACTCCACTGGCTGACGTTAATCGCCGTCACGACCCTCCTTGCCGTCAATGCGTATTCCGCTTGCACGATGACTTGCACCTAGCGGCGAACCGTACCATCGATGCAGACCACAGCCTGGCCGGACGCCTTACGGAGACAGTAGGACGGGATTTTCCCCGGTTTCCGCTGCATGGGTGGCTGACCATTTTTATTTCTCCGCACAATACGGAGGAATTGGGAGTCTTGAGGCCACACTGCCCAACGCGAGCAGGCAACGCAAACAGCGTTCGGCGTTCGGTCTACTATGAGTGGGCGATACAGGCTAATCTAAGAATCCGAGAAAACGACCGGTAGATGACGCAAATAGCCGCCGGCGTCAGAAACGCAATCACTGGTGAGATCGCTCCCCGATGTCTGGTTCCTGGCCCAACCGCGGGCTGTCGGAAGACGGACCGCATAGCTTGAATCCGGCTTGCGGCCGGGCGACAATTTTAGACGTCGCTCAAACGGTTACCTCATTTCGCTCGACTCGACGTAAAGGACGCATCGTGATTCTACGAACGATTCTCGTGGTCGGGGCGATCTCGGTAATGATTACCGCCCAGCGCGGCGCGGACGCGGCCCAGCACGTCGACATTCCGAACTTGATGTTGAAGCCGTCGGTGAACCTAGTACTGTCGGTCGGCGAGGTTGAGAAGTCGAAGGACTTTTATGGACAAGTGCTCGCGCTGAAGCCGATGTCCAACCTGAACTTGCCGGGCGGGCTCATAATGACCCGCTACCAGGTGGGTGGCACAGAGATTAAGTTTCTGCACAGCCCGGCGGCCAAGACGGCCGAGACGGGCAGAGTCGACGCCGCCATCGGCATTCGCCGGTTGACGTTGTTTTTTCGTGATCCGCAGGCCCTGGCCGCGCGGTTCAAGGAGCACGGACTGCCCGCGCCCCAGTTCGAAACCGAGCCGGGTACGCGCGGGTGGAGCCGCGCGATCGCCCACGATCCCGACGGCAGCGAGTTGGCGTTGGTGATTCCGCCGGCCGATGTGGCCGACAAAGTACTCGACACGATCGAGGTACAGTTGACGGTGGGCGATCTGGAAAAGAGCCGCAAGTTTTACGGCGATTTTGTTGGCTTCGAGGAGCTGGACCCCCAAAAGGTGCCCGCGACTGAGGGCGGCGAGCTGTACCGTTATCGTCACGGCAACACGACGATCACGCTGGCGAGTTTCGGCGCGGCACTGCCCAAACACTCAGGCCGGTGGGAGAAAGCGCGCGGGCTGCGGTACATTCAGTACATCGTGCGCGATTTGGATGCGGTGAGCGATGATGCCAAATCGAGCGGTGTGAAAATTGAGCAGCCGATCTTCCCGCTGGGCAACCTGGCCAGGATTATGTTCATCGCCGACCCCGACGGCGTCATCAATGAGTTCGTCGGCTTGCCACTGCCTCCCAAGAAGCCGTAGCGCAGCGTTGCCCACTGCTTCAGGCGGACAAACTTCCAGACGTCGTTTGCCAATTATTGCCGACGAACGTCCACAGAGCGTTGCCGAAGACGAACACGCGGGCGGCGTGACGAGGGATCCAGAGAGGATCGGGCAATTCGCGACACTGCATTCCGTCGGACAAATACGTCCGCAAGACGTGGTTCACGGAACCGTTACGCTGCTTCAGTCCGACGAATCCATCGTAAGCGTCCGCCGGATCCCGCACTTGTCAGGTCGCGTAGATTGAGTGCCGGGAGCGACACTCTTTGGGAGACGCGCGATGGGACGGCCTGCCAGCGACCTGGATGATTACTTGGAATGGCAGCAGCGGTTGGAGAACCAGAAAGCAAGTGGTTTGAGCATCGACGACTTCTGTGTTCAAGAAGGCATTTCTAAGTCCACGTACTACCGCTGGGCCGAACGACTTTGCCAAGGCATCCCGGAGTCGATAGCCGGAGAACACGTCGATCGAGAAAAGATCGAGTCGGGCAACGTGGCCTTCGTGCCGATCACCCTCAAAGCGTCTCCGGTCGAAATCGAAATGCCGAATGGAGGCGTCGTACGACTGCCCTTGGGCGTAGGAGAGTTGGTGCTCGTGGAAGTCATCCGTGTCGTGGGCACGATGCGTCCCTGGAAAACGTCCCAGTCATGACCAACTATTCCGACGTACGGATCTTCTTGTGCACAACCCCCACCGACATGCACTACAGCTTCGATCGCTTATTGGGTCGCACACGGGAGATCTTTGAGCAAGATCCCATGGACGGTCACTTGTTCTTGTTCGTGAACCGGAATCGCGACCGTCTGAAGCTCTTGTTTTGGGACCAAGACGGTTTTTGCATTTTCTACAAGCGTCTGGAGCGGGGTACGTTCCAACTGCTGACGACCGCCGACGCGCAAGGCATGGAGCTCACCTATGCTCAGCTGGTCCGCTTGCTGGGCGGATTTGATTTGGCGAGCGGACGCCGACGAAAGCGGTATCGTCGAACCGCGTGAATACGCAGTGAAAACGTTCGTATTCCGGCGAATCTTTCCGCAGCGGTCGGTGTTTCATCCAGCACTATGAGCAGGGATGCCACTTCTTCTCCGCCGGCTGCTTTGCAAGTCGATCCCACGACGCTGCCGGATGACGCAGCGGTGCTCAAGTCGCTCGTCGCGCAGTTGTTCGCTGAGTTGCAGAGCCGAGACGGTCGCATCAGCGATCTGGAGCATCGCCTGTCGCTGCTCTTGCGGAAGCTGTACGGCAAGAAGAGCGAGAAGCTCGATCCCCGGCAGACTTCCCTCTTCGACCTGCTCGTCGCCGCAGCGGAAGACCAGGCCGTCGCGACTGAACAGGCCTCACCAATGGCCGCTGGCGACCACTCTCCCGATGAGACGCCTGCCGCGACATCCTCAACAAAACAGCAACCTAGCCACGGCCGGCGGCGGCTACCCGATCAACTGCAGCGGCGCGAGGTCCTGCATGATCTGACCGACCCCGAGAAAGAAGCACTGGGCGGCGTTGAGAATCTGGTCGTCATTGGCCGAGAAGTGACAGAGCAGCTGGAGTGGGAACCGTCTTGCCTGTACGTCATCCGGCACGTGCAGCTGACCTATGCCCGCCGACAGCTACTGCCGGAAAGCGGCCTGACGCTGGCTGAGCAGAACGTCGTTACTGCCTCCAAGTCGCCACAGCCGATTGCCGGGGGGCTACCGGGACCGGGGCTGTTGGCACAGGTACTGACCAGCAAATACGCCGACCACATTCCGTTAAATCGCTTCCAGCGCATCTCGGCGCACCATGGCGTAGAGCTATCCCGCCAGACTACCTGCGGCTGGGCGATGCAGTGCGCCGATCTGTTCCTCCCGCTCTACGAACTGATGATCGCAGAGGTGCTGGCGTCCTACGTGGTCAACGCGGACGACACCACGGTCAAGATTCGCGACGCCCGGAGAAAGTTGAAATGCACAGGCTACTTTCACACGTACGTCGGGGATGTGCGCCATCCGTTGATCGTGTTTGACTATACCAGTGGTCATGGGCGAGACGGGCCCAAGAACTTCCTACGGAACTTTCGGGGTTACTTGCAAGCCGATGCAGCGCCGATTTACGACGACTTATTCAATCACCCGCGGCAGTTGATCTTGGAGGTCGGCTGTTGGATGCATGGACGGAGGAACTTCTTTGAGGACCGCGCTACGGATCGTCCGCGTGCCGAATTGGTGCTAGCCCGGATTGGGCAGCTGTACGCTGTCGAGCGTGAGCTCAAGGCGCACTGCGCCGACGAGTGGCGCGACTTGCCACGTGAGGAGTTGGAAGATCGCATCGTCGATGTGCGCCAGCAGCGCTCGGTGCCGGTACTGACAACGCTGCACGCCTGGCTGGAAGCGGAAAAGCCCAAGCTCCTGCCCAAGGCAGCGCTCCGCGGGGCGATGGATTACCTGCTCAATCACTGGCAGGCGCTGGTACGATACACCACCGACGGCGCACTGGCGATCGACGATGGCGGAGCCGAACGCGCACTGCGTGGTCTGACAATCGGCAGGAAGAACTGGCTCTTTTGCGGCAGCGAACGAGGCGCCCAGGCCGCCGCCATTCATTTTAGTCTCATCGCCAGTTGCCACCGCCACGGCCTGGATGCCTTCGCCTATCTGCGGGACGTTCTCACGCGGCTTCCGCTACTCGGTCTCGCTCCATCCCGCGATGAACTTCGTCTCTTGCTTCCAAACCGCTGGACGAAGCAATAACGCCTGCGGCCTGCTTGAGCGATGCAACGAAACCCATGGGGTCCGCCGGTCGCTTACAAAAAGCGTCGATTCTTGAGACTCCCGTCAAACGACCGAATTGCGAGACTCCGCCCGAGTTTCGGAAACTCATGCCTTTGATGGGACCATCTGTGCGTTCCGACAACTCATACGTTTACTCGGAATAACGCGCACCGCGCATTGCGCTGGATTTTGGCCGGTTACGAAACCAACCAAACCAACCATTTGCGGCACAGCACTCGCATCGTGCCGCGCGACCCCAGAGCCGGTTTGGCGACTATTTGGCGAATTCCCCGGGATGGGACGGGGGATTGCTTGACGGCGGGGGGCCTAACGGTCACACTCGCGCTGGACTTGCGCTCACCAAATAGCCCGAGGGTCATTGCCAAGCTCCGCCGAATAAACGGCAGCGATACTCAGGCATCTCTATTTCTTATCTGACTTGCCAGAAGGCATCGATGCATTCTTCCAGCTTGGGTTGACGATAATCATGCCCGGCGGGAGAAGCCGCCGGTGCCTTTTTTGTTTTGATGCGGCGTTCACGGCGACGTGCCCGGACCGCCTGAGAAGGAGTACGCTAGTGACCACAACAACTCGACGCGGTCCAGAAACAGGACGCTTGCGCTCCATCCATTACCGGTGGAACGAGAGCGTCCTTTTTCTTTGCTTGCCAAAAAAACAGACCGTTGACGGCACCTTTTTTGGGAGTCCGCACATGAGCCGACAACCATTCACGACCGCAATGTTGTCCCTAGTCGAATCCACGCTCTTGGTTCGTCGCACGATCTGCCCGGCAGTTTGCTGGCTGCTCGGGCTCGCGGCGATTGTCGCAGCTCCTTGCGCGACCCAGGCTGCATCACTTCCAATTCCTCTGGTCGGTTGGCAATATGACGTGATCGCGGAAAAGACGGCCGGCAGCCCCGCAGCAGGCACGACAGCCGACCATTACGGCAACACCTTTGGAGGGGACTGGGTGTTTTATGAAAATGGCTCACCCAACTCGCCGTGGCCGGGCCTGCCGAGCAGCGGCAGCTTCGTCAGCGCCTTCAACAGCAACGTTACTTTTCAGTTCCAGCCTTTCACCAGTAGAAACGCGGTCGTCGACTATGGGACGCTCGTGCTCACGACGCCGGCCCATTTTAGTTCGCTTTCCTTTCTGGTCTCGGGACCGGAGTCATATTGGACTCCCACACTGCACTTTACGGATGGATCATCGACGGTACTGGCCACGACACACGACACTAACTGGCTTGACAATGGTACCAATGCCTTGACTACCGGCATCGTGTTTCGAAATGGCGATTGGTCGGGCTATCTCTATAGTAGCCCGGTGCATATGTTCGAGGACGACTATTCCTTGTCGCCGGCGGACCAGTTGAAGACTCTCGTTTACATGGAACTGTACAAGGTGGCGTACGGGCCGGTGGATTTCTTTGCCGTCTCTGGCGCCCCCGTTCCCGAGCCCAGCGCCGGATTGCTGCTGGGGCTCGGATTGCTCGGGCTCGCCGGCAGGCATTGGCTCAGCCGCAGCCGACGGCCACTTTCTCGGCGTGCCGAAGTCGCGATAAGTGACTGACCGGCAGCTATTACAGGCCTTGGCCACTCTCGGTCGCCGACCACAAAAAGTTCAATCGGCGGCCTGTCACCGCGCCTCGTCGGGATTCGATCATTTCCACGGACAGCCCGTATTGAAGCACCTACTGCCGTCCAATAAAGCCAACCCTTTTCTCGGACTCCGAAAAATCGACCGTTTCTGGCGAAGGCTTGACCTAGGGGTTAGACTAGTCGCGCTTCTCTTGCCCGTAATCCTTCGGATTTTTCTGCCAGGACATTCGATCCCATGAAGACTCGATGCCTCATCGTCCTGATGGCCTTGATCTGCTCCGTCTCTCACTCGGCCGAACTGCCGCGGAGCAACCCTGAAGCGCAAGGCGTTTCGTCGCCAGCCGTGCTGTCGTTCATCGAGGCGATCGACAAAGTCGATTCCATGAATAGCTTCATGCTCGTGCGTCACGGCCGGGTGTTAGCCGAGGGTTGGTGGTCGCCTTATCACGCGGAGGCTCGCCACTCCCTGTACTCGCTGAGCAAGAGCTTCACGTCCACGGCCGTTGGCCTGGCTATCGCCGAGGGCAAGCTCAGCCTGGATGACGACGTGCTGAAATTCTTTCCCAACGACGCTCCGTCCGAGCCGAGCAACAACCTCAAAGCGATGCGGGTTAGCGATTTGCTCCGCATGTCGACCGGTCATCAGACTGAGCCGCCGCGAACTTCCGAGGAGCCTTGGACGAAGACGTTCCTGGCCCACGCAGTTGCCTTCAAGCCCGGCACCCATTTTCTTTACAACACGTCGGCAACGTACATGCAGTCGGCAATCGTTCAGAAGGCGACCGGACAGACAGTGCTCGATTACCTCCAGCCGCGGCTCTTCGAGCCCCTGGGGATCGAACGGCCCACCTGGGAAACGAGCCCACAAGGCATCTCGACGGGCGGTTATGGCCTGAGCATTCGCACCGAAGATATTGCGAAGTTCGGTCAGCTCTACCTGCAGAAGGGCAAGTGGCACGACAAGCAACTCGTGCCTGCTACCTGGATCGAGGCGGCGACCGCCAGGCAAACGTCCAACGGCAGCAATCCCGACAGCGATTGGGATCAGGGCTATGGCTACCAGTTCTGGCGCTGCCGCAACGGCGCCTATCGCGGAGATGGGGCGTTTGGCCAATATTGTATTGTGCTGCCTGAGCAGGATGCCGTGATCGCGATCACCAGCGGCGTCAGAGACATGCAGGCGATCCTGAATTTGGTGTGGGAGAAACTCCTGCCGGCCATGAAGCCGTCCGCCTTAGCCTCCGATGACGAGGCCGGGCAGCGGCTCCAACAAAAACTGAAAGGGCTGACCGTGCGTTTGCCCGAAAGCAACGGCGAACATACGAAGATCTCAGTCAGGAAGTACCTTTTCCCCGCGAACGATCTTAAGCTCGAAGCAATGACTCTGGAGCAAGATGCAGTCGACGGTCACGAAACGCTCATTACGCGCGTCGACGGAGCGGAGCAGCGGATCGTCTGCGGGCGCGGCAAATGGCATCAGGGACAAGCGGCGTGGGGGCCACTGTCTCAGCAACTCTCGGGGACCGCCGGCGGTTGGACGAACGAAACATTCACGGCCAAGATTTGCTTCTACGAAACGCCGTTTATCGTCACACTCCGATTGAAGTTTTCGGGCAACGACGTCACTCTCAACTCCGAGACGAATGTCGGATTCGGCCGAACCAAACAGCCGGAATTGGTGGGCAAGTCGCATTAGTAGCCGATGATCATGACGCGACATTGCCACGCCCAATGCGCCGGAGCTACAGCTGGAGAAACGAAATGGTATTCCCCATCAGCGACGACAATTCAGACCGGCGTATTGTGCCCGTCGTCAACTATGTGCTGATCGCAGTAAACGTGTTCGTGTTCGTTGTTTTCCAGGGCATGGGCGCCAACGAAACATTGACTTACAAGTTGGCTACGGTGCCTGCCGAGATCAAAACCGGCAAGGATATTGTCACCGAAGACCGCGTGATCGTTGATCCTGTCAGTGGCCAAAAATATGCCACACCGGGGCTGCAACCAACTCCCGGGTCCGTCTATCTGACGCTGCTGACTTCCATGTTCATGCACGGAGGTATCGCCCACCTTCTGGGAAACATGTGGTTCCTCTGGATCTTCGGCGACAACGTGGAAGACCGGATGGGTCACGTCCGATACCTGGCCTTCTACCTGCTGACGGGAATCATCGCTTCGTTGAGCCATGTGGTCATGAATCTGAACGGCCCGAGTAGCCTGATTCCCAGCCTGGGAGCGTCGGGTGCGATTTCGGGCGTCATGGGAGCCTATCTTGCTCTGTGCCCAAGTCGGCGCGTGCGGGTGCTTATGCTGCGCGTGGTCACCGAAGTCCCGGGATACATGGCCGTCGGGCTGTGGTTTCTGTTTCAGCTCATCAGCGGCATGGGGCTGCTGGGGGGCGGCTCGGAGGGAGACGGGGTCGCGTACGCAGCACACGTGGGCGGATTCGTGGCCGGCCTATTGCTCGCCAGGCCGTTTCTCTTCGGATTGGTGCAACGGTAACAATTCCGGGCAGGCTCGCAGCATTCCGCGCGCGCTGACCAGTTCTCTAAAGGTTACTGATAGATGCAGTTGGCGGAGGCTTACCAGTTGGCCAATGCAAGACGAGGTGCGCCCCAGATTCTCCGATTGCTGCACGTCGCTGAAGTGAGCCGTGGCCAGCGCTGTTCGCAAAGCTGACTCATGTCGCAGCCGGGCTTGGATTGCTCGGCGCCTAGACGCTGCTCATCGTCGAGTCTACGGCGCACTCTGACGACGCGTCGGAAGGAGCCACGACATCATGCCGATCATCACTCCCTTTGTGGGTCGGTCACATCGACGTCACATTGACCCACGCGCTCAACGGCTTGGCGATGTCGCACCGACTCTGCCTGGCTCAGCATGTATCCTCGTCCCAAGAACTCGTGGGACGAGCGTTGAATCTTACGAATCCCATCTAACCACCGGGTCTGTTGAAGTGTCGTGGTGGTGCTGCTGCTGTTGGTGGTCGGTATTCTGACTTTTCGCGATGACTACAACGCCGGGTCGCGACCCGCGCCAGGCCGGGCCCCTCGGAAAGGACCCGAGACTAATAGTGCAGCGGGTGCCACCGGAGCGTTTGCACGATCAGCCAACCATGGCCATCATCGCCCTGCGGATTGGCTCGGGCAGCCAGGGCCAAGTGGCGACGATCTTGGCCAAATCGGGGTCACATGCGCCGGATTCTGCGCCGCCACCTACCGCGATCGAGATGCGGAGCCGCGGGCTGTTCGGCCCGTTCGCAACGTCACGCATAGACCGGCCAGCGCTATCGTCGCCAGCAGCCGCGCGCTCGGCTCAGGGACAAATACCACGCTGGTGAATGTATTGCTGACGCCGCTGCTTTGAAACGCCCAATTCGCGCCGCCGTTGATCGTCGTCACGATGATGCCAGCGCCGCCGACGGCCCAGCCCGTCGAGGCGTCGACGAAGTCTATGCCATTGAGGGAATTTGGGGCGATCCCGATCGATTGCGAAACCCAATCAACTCCATTGCTCGTATGTAGAATTGTGCCATTTGCACCTACAGCCCAGCCATGTTGGGCATCTACAAGGTCCACTCCGTTGAGTTGCTGGCCGGTGCCACTGACCTGATGAATCCAATTGGCACCACCGTCAATGGTACGAATGATTGTGCCTTGGGTCCCTACCGCGACACCATTCAGCATGTCCGCGAAGTGGAGGCCGTTGAGTATGTTGGGAACTCCGCTGACCTGTTTGGTCCAGCTTGAGCCGCCGTCGCTTGTGTGCAGGACGACGCCGGTACCCCCCGCAGCCCAACCATTGAGCGCATCCACGAAGGACACGCTGGTGAGAGTCGTGAAAAAGTTGATTGGGTTCGATTGCAAGGTCCAGGTTGCGCCACCATCACTAGTATGCGCGATAGCAGGGAGCGACGAAGTATTGCCCACCGCCCAACCATTTTGAGTGTCTACGAAGTCCACGGCATTAAGACCAATAACACCGCTTAGGCTGGCTTGTGCACTCCACGACGCGCCGGCGTTGGTCGTATGCAGGACCGTTCCGTTGCTGACTGCGGCCCAGCCATTTAGAGCATCAGCGAAGTCGATGCCGTCTATGTTCGTGGTGGTGCCGCTGGATTGTGGGGTCCAGGCCGCGCCGCCGTTACTTGTGTGCAGTAACCTGCCAGCCGTGCCGGCAACAGCGCCAATAGATGCCGCCGAAGCTGGCAGCGCTGCCAACGCACAACACGTGATGCCTCCAAAAACGAGGCAATGACGCGATCGAATGGGCCACACGAGCATCGAGCGTTTCTCTAGATTTGAACGGCACTTCCATAAAGGTGGACTCGCTAAACCGCGCACGCAATTGTAATAACGCGGTTGCAACAGTTCAACGTTTCTTGCGACCACCATGCCTAGCCGATCAGAGCCAATATCGCCCGGCGCATCGGCTATGCAGGCGCAGGCCAGGCGGCGACAACATTGGCCAAATCGGCGTCAAATGCGCCGGATTCTGCGCCGCTTGTTTCGCCAACCTCGTGTTTTTTCGGCGCTTTTGCAGTATCTCCGAGTCCTTGACCCAAATCGCCGTGCAACGTTTGCGGCCGCGATTGCTGCGCGTTCGTACATGGTGCGCGGCAATGTAGCGTTACGGTCGCGATGAACGCGCTTGCCGTTTCGCCCTTACGCCAGCCACTTCTCGATCACATTCCCACCGACGTCGGTCAGGCGGAAGTCGCGGCCTTGGAAGCGGTGGGTTAGGCGGAGGTGGTCCAGGCCGAAGAGACGCAACAGCGTGGCCTGAAAATCGTTGACGTGGACGGGGTCTTTGACGGGGGACCAGCCGATTTCGTCGGTCTCGCCGTAGACCTGGCCCCCCTTGATTCCGCCGCCGGCCATGAAGATGCTGAAAGCAAATGGGTGATGGTCGCGGCCGCTGACCATTTCACTGCCGCCGCGGTTCTCGCCCAGCGGCGTGCGGCCAAACTCGCTGCCCCACACCACCAGCGTCTCGTCCAACAGTCCGCGCTGCTTGAGGTCCTTGATCAACGCGGCGATCGGCTGGTCGGCCATTTCGGCGTTGTAGGGCAGCTCGACGTCGAGGTTCGAGTGGTGGTCCCACGAGGCGTGGATGATATTGACGAAGCGCACGCCGCGCTCGACCATCCGCCGCGCCAGCAGGCAATTGGTGGCGAACGAGCGATACTGGCCCGGCCCGCCGCCGCGGGCGGCCTTGATGTCGGGCTCTTTGCGATCGAGGCCGTACATGTCGAGCGTCTGCTGCGTCTCGCCGGCCAGGTCGATCAGCTCCGGCGCAGCTCGATTGCATGCGGAAGGCCAATTCGTAGCTGGCGATGCGGCTGGCGATTTCCGGATCGTGCTGCTGCTCGTAGCGGGCCGCGTTGACCCGGGCCAGCACGTCGAGCCCCTTGCGCTGCAACTCGTTGGACAGGCCCGCGGGCGTTTGCAAATTGAGCACGGGCTCGCCCTTGTTGCGAAACAGCACGCCGGAATAGACCGAGGGGAGAAAGCCGCTCTGCCACAGCGAAGCCCCGCCGCTGGAGCCGCGGCCGGCGGTGAGCACGACGTAGCCGGGCAGATTTTGCGACTCGCTGCCCAGCCCGTAGGTGATCCACGAGCCCATGCAAGGCAGCCCGAAACTGGCCCGGCCGCACTGCATCAACAGCTGGCCCGGATGGTGGTTGAACTGGTCGGTGTGCATGCTGCGCACCAGCAGCAGATCGTCGGCCACCGTGCCCAGGTGCGGGATCAGCTCCGACAGCTCCATGCCGCACTGGCCGTGTTTGGAGAATTTGCGTTTCGTGCCCAGCAGCGTGGCCGTGTCTTTTTTCAAAAACGCGAACCGCACGTTCTTGGTCATGCTCTCGGGCAGCTTCTGGCCGTGCAGCTCGTTGAGCTTCGGCTTGGGGTCGAACAAGTCGGCCTGGCTCGGGGCGCCTTCCATGAAGATGAAGATGCACGACTTGGCGCGGGGAGCGAAGTGCGGCGGCTTGATCGCCAACGGGTTGACGGCCGAGACCGTGGCCGCGTGGGCCGATTGCGGAGCGAGCAGTCCGTCGTCGGACATGGCGGCGCCGAGGGCCAGCATTCCCAAGCCGCTGGCGGCGCTGGTCAGGAACTCGCGGCGGCTGTTGGGGATTTCGCTGGGGGCGGGCGCCTGTGAATGCACTGCTGGACGAGCCAGCAGTGGCACCCTGGGAGTCGTTTTGGATTGCTTGGGTTTCATCGGGTGCTTGTTATTCTACTCGCGGTCCTACTCGCGCGTCAGGAATTCGTCGAGATTCAACATGATGCGGGCGGTCGCGACCCAGGCTGCGGCTTCGTCGACGGGCACGCCGGGCGGTGGCGTCTTGCCGACGGCGTTGGGCGCTTCGCTGGGGTTTTCGGCGTACCACTTGCGACTCGCCGCGAGCAGCTCGGCGAAGGCCGCCACTTCTTCGCCATTCGGCGCTCGGGCGATGCACCACCGCAGGCCAACGGCCAGCCGTTCGGCGTCGGTCATGGGCCCGGCGGCCAGCAAGCGGCAACCCAAAGCCTGCGAGGCTTCGACGAACGATTCGTTGTTGAGCGTGGTCAGGGCTTGCAGAGGCGTGTTCGAGGTGCGGCGCTCGACGCAGGTGGTGTTCGAGTCGGGGCAATCGAAGGTGGTCAGGTTCGGATGCGGGGCGGTGCGCTTGAAAAACGTGTACATGCCGCGGCGATAAAGATCTTCGCCGGTGCTGGTGTTCCATTTGAAGTTGTTCGCGTAGCTCAAATCGGTGATGCCGGCCGGCAGCGGCGGAAAGACGCTCGGCCCGCCGATTTTTCCCGACAGCAAACCGCCGACCGACAGGGCCAGGTCGCGCACGATCTCGGCCTCGACCCGATAGCGATTCTGTCGATAGAACAGATCGTTGAGCGGGTCGGTTTCGGCCAGATCGCTCCGGCTGGCCGAAGCCTGCCGGTAGGTGGCCGAAGAGACGATCAGGCGAATCATTTCCTTGCGGCTCCAGCCGCGGCCCACCAGTTCGGTGGCCAGCCAATCGAGCAGCTCAGGATGCGTGGGACGCTCGCCGCGGACGCCAAAATCGTTGGCCGTTCGCACGATGCCGCGGCCAAACAAGTTCGACCACAAGTGGTTAACCGTCACGCGCGGCGTCAGCGGATTGTCGGCTTCGACGAGCCAGGCGGCCAGATCGAGCCGGTCGGCCGTGCCAGCGGCGCGCGGTTTGATGGGCGGCAACACGGCCAGCGTGCCGGGACGCACTTCGGCCTCGGGCTGCAAGAAATCGCCGCGATGCAGCAAGTGGCTGGCCCGCGGCTTTTCGGTGCGCTGGGCAATCACGCGAACTTTCATCACTGGCTCGGCTGCGACACGAGCTTTTAGAGTGGCGACCTGGTCGGCCAGCTCCTTGAACTTCTTGTCTCGCGACAAAAAATAATCGGACAGCGCCTTGGTCTGCTCGCCGCTGCGCTTGTCGGCTGCCACGGCCAGCACATCGCGAATTTTGGGCGGAATGCCCAACAGCGGATCGCGCCCGCTGACGACCATCACGCGGAAGCGGCCGATCGTGTGCTGCAGGCCGTGATTCTGACTGAGCACCAGTTGCAGCCAAGGGGTGGCCTTGGCGTCAATCGGTTTTTTCGCGAAGAACATGGCCCAGTGATCGCAGCCCACCTGCGGGGCGATCGCCCAGCCGGTTGGCTCCTTGCCGTCGATGGCGTTGGCCACGGGAAACTCGTCCTGCGCGAAATCGGCTTCGGCATGTTCGATGGCCACGCGTTCCTTACTGGTGACGTCGGACGTGGCCGCGGCGAAGGCCCGAAACTCGCCGAGCACGAAATTGCCGTGCTCGGTGCGGCCCGGCCCGCGACCGCCCAGGGAGTCGTGCGCCAGCGTCTCGACCCGGAAGCCCGTGATCTCGTCGCGATCGGTTTTGCAGGTGATCGTGATCTTGTCGACGTCCGGATTCTTGCCCGTGACCAGATACGATCCGTCGGAGAGGAGTTTTAGTTCGGCGCCGGCGCTCGAGACCGCACCGACGAGCTCGACGGGGTGAAACTCGAGCGGTGTCGCCGGCGAGGCGTGCAGGCCGGCTTCCCACTCGACCAACTTGGCCGCCGAGTCGGCTCGCATCTTTTCGAGCTTCGGCTCGAGCTTGGCCAACTTTTGCTCGGCGTCGTGTTTTTCTTGCGTGAACTTCGCCAGCGATTCGCCGGAGAGCGGCACCTTGGCGTCTACTTCGTCGCCGTTGTTGAAGAACGCGAACAGCCGGTAGAATTCCTCGTGCGAGATCGGATCGTACTTGTGCGAATGGCACTGGGCGCAGCCCACGGTCAGGCCCAGCCAGACGGTGCCGGTGGTGGCCACGCGGTCGAAGATCGCCTCGACTCGAAACTGCTCCTGATCGGCGCCCCCTTCGGTGTTGGTCAGCGTCTGGCGATTGAAGGCCGTAGCCAGGCGATCGAGCGGCGTGGCGCCTTTCACAAGATCGCCAGCCAACTGCTCGACGGTGAACCGATCCAACGGCATGTCGGCGTTGACCGCGTCGATTACCCAGTCGCGATAGCGCCATGCATCGGGGCGAGGGTTGTCTTTTTCATAGCCGTCGGAATCGGCGTAGCGGGCCATGTCGAGCCAGTGCCGGGCGAAGCGCTCGCCGAAATGGGGCGAGTCGAGCAGCCGATCGACCAGCCGTTCGTATGCGTCCGGCGAGCCGTCCCGGACGAATGCGTCGACGTCGCGCACGTCGGCGGGCAAGCCCAGCAGATCGTAACTCAGTCGCTTGACGAGCGTGGCGCGATCGGCCTCGGCTGATGGGGCGATGCCGCGCTGTTCGAGCCGAGCCAGCACGAAGCGATCAATGGCATTGCGGACCCAGGCGGAGTTTTTCACCGCCGGCGGATCGGGGCGCGCGATCGGCTGAAAGGCCCAATGCGTCGATCCGCCTCGGCCTTCGGGCCAGTCGGCCCCTTGATCGACCCAGGAGGTGATGGCTTGAATCTGGTCCGCCGATAGAGGTTTGTTTTTCACTCCCGGAGGTGGCATCCGCTCGTCGTCGTCGGTCGACGTCACGCGCCGCACAAATTCGCTGGCCGCGCTTTTGCCGGGCGTGACCAGCGGGCCTGAGTCGCCCCCCTTGAGTGCGGCAGCTCGCAGGTCGAGCCTCAAGCCCGACTCTTGCTTATCGGGCCCGTGGCATTGGAAACAATGCTCGACCAGGATCGGCTGAATTTGTCGGGCGAATTCGACTTTTGGCGGCGGTGTCGACGAGTCGGCCGCGGTCGCACTGGCGCCGACGAAAGACAGCGCCACGGCGGCGAACCGGGCGAACGCGGCGGGCGTGAGGCGTCGGATGCTGGTCGAGAAGCCCGTGGTCACGTGGTCTCTCGCGCGGGTGGGGGTGGATCAAGGGGCGCCGGTGGGCCAGTTCATAGGATAACTGAGCAGCGACCGGACGGCAAAGCGCCCTCGTCTGCCGGGAAAGGTGCCAGAAAAAGGTTCCATGCCGGAAAAAGGTTCCAGGAACCTATTCCTCGGGGTGGCAGACAACTCGTTATCGGGGTTGCGACGAAACAAGAGGTGACTGGGGGCCACTCGCAACTCGCCGGAGCCTCTTGTCCCTTCGCGACCCAGACAACAAGTTGAGGCTGTCCGGGAATCACCGCACACTAACCCGACGCGCCAGCGAGGGTTCTTCGTCCAGCGTCCCTCGCTTGCGCGTCGGGTTAGTATGGGGAACAACGGCGTCCGGTGTTTTCCAGTCCCGAATTCCCGGACAGCCTCAACAAGTTGTCTGGGCCACCCAAGGACAACGATCGCGGCTTTAATCGCGTTTGCCGGGGGGTGGGACGTCGCGGGATTGGACGCAGAAATCGAGCACGGCATGCGAATCGGTGGCGTCGGGCAGAGGCCCGCCGGGGCGGATCGTTTTGACCAGATGCTCCACCAGCAGGTCGGTCAGCCGCTTGAGCGTGGCCGCGTTGGCCGGGTCGGCAGCCACGTTTTTCATCTCAGCGGGATCGGCGTACAGGTCGTAGAGCCGAAACACGTGCGGCCGAAGCGGGCGGCCGGTGTCGTAGCCGTCGGTGCGACGCACGACGCCCCGCTCGAAAACCAGCTTCCAGTCGGCGTCGCGGATCATCACCTCTTCGTTCGGCGCATATTCGACCACCACGTGCTCGCGATGCTTCGTGGTCTTGGCCGCCAGCAGCGGCATCATGCTGCGGCCTTGCAGCGGGATGGTCGGCCGATAACCGCACAGCTCGTAAATGGTCGGCACCAGGTCGACCAGCTCGACAAAGGCCCGCGTTCGCCGGCCGGGGGCAATGCGGTTCGGCAAACGCATGATCAAGGGGACGCGGATCGCCTCTTCATAGCTCGAATGCTTTTCGAAACGCCCGTGTTGGCCCAGCAGGTAGCCGTGATCGCTCAGATAGATGACCAGCGTGTCGCCGGCTTGGCCCGAACGGTCGAGCGCGTCCAAGACCCGGCCCACGTTCTTGTCCATGAATTCGACGCTCGAGTAGTACGCCGCGTTGATGCCCTGCTTTTCGGCGGCGGTCAGCTCGCGAAACACTTCGGGAATCTGCTCGTCGTCCTCGGGCCCGGGCGGGGGCACGGTGAACCGCGAGGCCTCGTGCCGGCCGCGAAATTCGAGCGGAAAGCGGAACGGCGAATGCGGCTCGTAAAAACTGACCACGAGGAAAAACGGCTTGTCGCGCGGCGCTTGCAAATAGTCGGCCGCCTGTTCGGCGAAGTACGTGCCGTCCATTCGCGCGTCGCGGGTGCCCATCGGCCGGCAGAAACTATTGAGCCACAGCCGGGCCGGATCCTTGAACGGACGCCACGGCGGCTGCACTTCGATACCCGGAGGCACGACGCCGGCGGGCAGGGAGTTCGATTCATTGGGCAATTCGGCCAGCCACTTGCGATAGTCGGGCGTGTCGACGCGCAGGTCGAATCCGTGCTTCAGATCGCTGTTGAAGTGCATCTTGCCGATGGCCGTCGTGTCGAAGCCGGCCAGCTTGAGCGTTTCGGCCATCGTCACCTCGGCCGCCGGCAGCGCCGTTTGTAGCTGCGTGACGCCGATTGAACGCGGATAGCGGCCGGTCAAAAACGATTGCCGCGACGCCGTGCAAACCGGCGAGTTGCAGTACGCCCGCTCGAAGCGAATTCCACTGGCCGCCAGCCGATCGATGGCCGGCGTGCGAACCTGCGCGTTGCCGTACGCGCCGGTCACGTAAGCCGCATGATCGTCGGCGCAAATCACCAGCACGTTGACCGGGCGGGCCGGCAGTTGGGCGGCCAGCGCGGCGGAACCCAGGAAAAGACTAACCGCCAGGACGCGGAGGAAGTGGTTAGTGGATAGTGGTTGGCGGTTGGTGAAGAAGACTGCCGGCGCGCCGCCGGGTGCCGCTGCTGGCTTGTCAAGCAGTGCGTGGCTACCCTCTTCACGAACCACTACCCACCATCCACCAATCACTACTCCCCCCCTTACTCAATAAACCGTTTCAGCAGCACGGCGCGGTCGATGTTGTGGTCTTTGCCGGGCTCGAAGCCGACCGGGATCGAGCGATCGAAGATATAAAAGGCCCGATGCCGGGTGATCTGGCCCGAGTCGCTACCCAATTCCTGCCCCAGCTGATAGCCGTCCGGATGCACCGTGTCGACTCCGCCCGGGTTCGGCGTAACCTCGAAGTATCCGACCGTGATCCACACGGCATACACGTTGGACCGCGTGGTGACCAGGTTGCTCAAGTGATTCAGCGTGGCATAGCGGAAGGCGGGGTTGCGATCGGGATTGTCGTATGGATTCGCCGAGTTGTAGGCGAACAAGGGCGGGGCCAGGGCGGGCGGCGGCGGGGCCGTGGGATCAGGCCGCAGCAGCGTGACGTTCACTTCCGGCCGAGCCGCGGTGCCAGCATAGGGCAGCCCCAACGCCGCGCCTCCGGAGGAGCGGAACGGATTCATGAACACGCTGGGAACTGTCGCGTTCAACGTCGTAACGTTATTGCCCACAGTATTCTCGCCGCGGCGGGCAGTGACGAGTTGCTGCCAGGTTGGTCCCTGGCTGCCATTGAGAAGCGCAGCCCACACGGGGTTCAGGCTCGTCACGTTTGCCGCGTCGCCGGGAATCGTGTTGAGGTTCACCCGGCCCGGATCGCGATAATTCGAAACCCTGTTGAACGGCGGGTGGTAAAAGGACACCATTTCCTTCTCATTGAGAAGCGGAACCCCACCGAATTTCGTGGGGTTCAACACCGTGTCGGTGCCGACGAATTGCGACGGAACGTGCACGTACTCGAGCAGCCGATGGAAATAGCTTGCCATGCCGGGCGTGCCATCCCACGAAAGCGTGAAGTTCAACAGATGCGAAAACGGACTCTTGAATGCGTTATTGCTCGGGTAGTATGGGTCCGTCGCGGTCGCGGTCGAAAACTGCCGCATCAGTTGCTCGGCCGAAGTCGCCGGCACCTGCAGCAATTCCATATTGCTGACGAACGGCCGATTATTCCAGGTCAGCCAGGGGAACGGCCCACTGGTGGAAGTGGTCGGATTCGGAGCATTCTTATATCCGTAGTTTGTAGGCGTCTGGTTCGGCGCACCGGTTCCCCAAGCTGTGCCGACCTTCTTATTGATGTAACCAAGCGATTGATTGATGTTGTAGTCGAAGACCGCCGTCGCCCCTTTGGTCGCGTCTACATTGGGAACTAGTTGCGGGAACGACGTCCACAAGTTGGGAAGTGGTGCGGCGACCGTACCCAGGCCACGCTCGCGACTGCCCAGCGCCGGCAACGTGTTCGGATTGGTGTAGCCAGGGTCGTCGGGGTCTGGCGGGCCACTCGACGGCGGCAGCGTGGTGTCTCCAGAGAAGACGTTTAAGTCAATCGGCTGCCAATCGACCGTGATATACGGATTCGTGGTCGCGTCGTACGCGAGCAGCGGGTTAGCCAATCGCTGCAACAACGCCGTTTTGTAGTTCGGCGTCATCTTGGTGGCCAGTAGATTCTCTTGACCCAACGGTCCGGTCTTGTCCAATGGCTGGTCCAACGGGGCGGGGTATTTGTCATTGATTATCGGCGGCCCTGTGATCGGCCCCGCCACAGTTGGGTAAGTGTAGTAACCGGTGATGGCGGTGGGGAGCGGTTCCGTAACGCTGACGCCCACGCCATTCGTAAACCCGCCCGTTGGAATCAATGCGCTCGAACAGATAATTGGCAACGCGGGATAGCTGGTAGGCGTTCCGTTGGGCGGGTTGGCATTGGCCGGCGTATAAGATACGGTTCCGGTCCCCGACGTGTCTAAATCAAACCTCTGCGCGGCCGGAGTGTTGGTACCTGAATTCTTTCCCACGTAGGTCGTGGCGCGCGGCCCGACCACCGCGTAGCGGCCGGGATTCAGCAATGTTGAAGTATTCGACTTGTTGTAATAAATTCTCGTGTCATCCGGATTGCCGGTCGGGTCGGTCGATGAAAACCAGACGTACCGCTCGATCGCAACAGCGCCAGGGGCAGCGGCTCCGATTGCGTTTGCCGTGTCGAAGACGCTGCCGTGAATGGGATCGGTGGCGGTGCCGGTGCTCGGCACCGGGTCAAAGGTCAAAAAATCCGGATGCTGACTGACTCGCGTGTAGATGTCATTGGTCGCGCCGCTGGCCGCATTGAACCGGCTCTGGGTGATCGCAATGCGCCAAACCGGATACGCCGGTGTTGCGGCACCTGCCGGGGCCATTTTTCCCAAATTGAGCATGGGCTGTGTGCCGCTGTTGTCGTACAAGTCCGCCGAATAAGCGCTCTTCATCGACAGGTTGCCGCTACGCGGGCAATACAACTCAAAGAAAACGGAGCCTTCTGGGATTCGGATCTGATCGACGTCATCGTCCGGCGTGATGCCAATTGGCTCTTTGAGCTTTTTCCCGGTCGGATCGGAAGCGGTATCATCCACGCGCCGATCGTGTAGCGCGAACGATTCCGTCAGCAGTAAGTCGGGGGATTCGACACCCCAAACCAGGCGTCGCTCGGCTCCGTTGTCATCTGTGTTGCCAGTCGAGTCGGTTCCCAAAATCCCGTCGACACTCCAGCCGTTGAACGGATTCACGTCGTACTCGAAGGGGGTCATGATCGAGTCGGCGTCGCGGAAGTCGACGACGTTGATGGCCCACTGGGCAATGCGACGCGCAGTGAGCTCCTGAAGTTGTGCAGGACTGACCAAGGTTCCGACTGGATCTTGCGCCCACATGGATGTCTGGTCCGAAAGCAGCATCATCAGGATGTACAGATGCTTGGCGTATTGATACCGGGCTAGCAGATCGCTCGTCTTGGAGTTCGCCGTGGAATCAATCTTTCCGTCGTTGTTCAGGTCGAACCCCAGCGTGGCCGCGGGATAGAGCGAGCTCAAGCTGCCTGGCACTTCACTTTTGGCCGAATACTCGTTGCTTGTCGGCTCATCGACGACGCCATTGCTGTCGTCGTCGAAGCCGTTGCCGAAGGGGCGATTCAAGTCGAAGCGTACGCCGGCAACCAGTTCCGATGGCAACATGGTCGCGATGTCGTTGTTAATTGTTAGCTGGTCCGTGGCGCTAAGTGGCAACGTCAAACCACGGCCCTGAATCAGTTTCGCCTTCAGGAGTTCGACAATCCCCAGGCCGCCGGGCAGGGTGTTGGGATACGTCGTGCTCTGGTTCTGCGTACGCAGCAACCCGCCGATTTCTCGCGTCGCCAAAAAGTTCGGGCTGGGCAAATCGTTGCTGTCGGTGGTGATCAGGTTTTTCAGGTCGTTGGTGTTGACAGCGCCCTGATTCAGCAGAAATTGCAGGCGGTCGGGCAGAGCGCTGGCGTCGACGTCGAATTGGCGCAGAATGCGTTCCAACTCGCCGACGGAGAACGGATTATCGCCCGGCGTCGGCACGACTCCGGCCAAACGGCCCCGAAATAAATTCAGCGCGTAGGGATCACCGGGAGTTTCGGGATATTGGTTGGCCAACTGGCCCAAAGGATTGTTGGCCGTCCGAGTCAAAAATGAGTAAAGCGGCTGGCCAGCGTAGTCGAGGGCAATCGCGCCGCGGCCCCAAAGGTCGCTCGGCGAACCGTAGTTCGAAAGCGGCGAAGAGTAATAGTTGAATCCGTTGGGCATGTCGAACCGCTTGAGCAGATCCAGGCGGTCGTCGGCGCCGAAGCCGCTGGTGATGCCCGGCAGCGGGTAGCCGTTATAGACAGTGCTGTTGGCGGTGGCGAATTCGCCGTAGCGGCCTTCGTAGCGGGTGGTGCCCGACGTTGGCGTCATTCCTTTGAGGAAGTTCTGGTAGGCCCCGACGTTGGGGAAGATCGCTCCCAGATTGATTTCGGCCGGGCCATAGCCGCTGCCGCGCGGCAGCGTGACGGCTGCGGTATTAGTGCCTGCCGCGTTAAATATGTAGTTGGCCAGCGTTGGGGCCGCGGCCGCGCCAGGGCTGATCGCCGCGGAGTAGTTCGCGTCCACCTGGGCAATGTTTCCGTGAGCGTTGACGTTCAGCCGGCCGTCCATGTCGAGGACGTGGATGGCGGCTAGGGGTTTGAAGCGGCGGCCGTCGGGGGCGGTTTGAACGGGCATGCCGACGTCGACCCATACGCTGTCGGCGACGCCGTCGCCGGTGTTGTCGACGTCGTAGGGGCCGTTGATGGCGTCGAAGGTCGGATTGCTGCCGGTGAATTGCGGATGATCCGGGTTGGGCGTGCCCATGCCGGCGCCCAGCGGCCGCAGCATCACCCGGCGGAGCAAGTCGACCGGCAGTTGCCTCCAGGGCACGCTGGCCTTGGAAGCATAGTAGTTGACCAGGTCGGGGCGATGCAGCGAGGGGAGGATTTGCGACGACAGCGTGGCGTTCAGCGGCGAGTAGGCCAGCAGCATGTGCTGCGGATCGGCCGCGGTGTAGTCACTGTCGGCGCCGCCGATGCCGCCAAAGTAGGGATACGTTGCGGTGGGAACAAAGTATTTGCCGTTGGGCAGCAGCGCTTGGAAATAGGGACCAGGAGCCGCGGAGCCGTCGTCGGCGTTGAGCAGCGTCGGCGCCGTGGCGGCGGCCGCTGTGTTGAAGCCGAAGCCGGTGCCGTTGAATGGGCGGCCGTTGATCACAAACGTATAGGCGCCGTTGCCGATGATGTTGGTCACCGCCGTGCCTTGCGGATCGATCGGCATCACGCGAATGAGGTACGTGCTGCTCGCATAAGCCCATCCGACGATGCGCATGCTCAGGTTGTTGGCCGGGCCGCTGGTCAACGTCAGCACGCAGCCGTTGTAATAGCCGGCGGTCTGAAACTGGGCGGACGTGGGGTAGGGATACGCCGTGCCCGAGACGGCGTCGACCAGGTTCGACAGGCCGCTGGTGACTTGGATATCGAGGAACTGCTGGTTGCCCGTGGCCACCGGGTCGAAGCGCGAGGTGGTACCGGTCACGCCGTCGGTGCCGTACAGGGTGTTCAGCAGGTCGTGTTTTTGCAGGACCGACTGGGGATTGATCGTGCCGCGCACGACCTGGGCAAAGACCTCGTCGAGCTGCTTGCGATAGTCGTCGCCATATTGTTCGGCGCGGCCCTCGGCGCGCGAACTGCGGCGATACTGGCCCGCCACCAGCATGTACGTCACCGTGATCATGGTGAACAGCACGAGCAAACTGAGCACGACCAGCAGCAGCAC
Source organism: uncultured Planctomycetia bacterium (assembly GCA_963801675.1). Lineage (GTDB taxonomy): Bacteria > Planctomycetota > Planctomycetia > Pirellulales > PALSA-1355 > PALSA-1355. The sequence continues at coordinate 1,818,633 of CAWDFN010000001.1, read as the reverse complement.
GCCGCGTCGATCGCGCCGGCGTCGAGTTTTGAATTTGGGCCAACGTTTCATGGCAACACCTTCTCTGTTCCTGCCCCGAGTGGTGGGTAGTGGTTAGTGGTCAGTGGTTAGAGAAGAAAAGCAAGAGGGCGCCTTCCTTGTCGTTCCGCGTTGTCTTTGTCGTCCCTCTCTGACCACTAACCACTGACCACTAACCACTATTTCCTCACGGCACTTCCAGCCGCATGTTTTTTTCGTAGACGGTAACGATGTTGTCGAACAGCCAGGCGGTTGTCGTGTTGGCGCTGTTATTCGACTGAGGCGGAAGCACAGGCCAGTCCGGGCCAGACAGCGTGACGAACTGGGCGGTGCTTGACGCGTCCGTGGAGTCGGCGGCAACCACGCGATACCATTTTGCATAACTGAGCGGAACCGGCAGGGCCACGTTTTTGAAGTCGCGCGTCATCGTGCCGGCCAGCATGATCCATTGGCCCGGCCGGACCGGCTTGGGCGGATTGAGGATTTGTATGTCGACGGGCGACGATGGAACGAATACACCCGATGACGACTTCGTGTATATGATTTGTGAGGAAAGCCCGACCTTGCACGACGTTTCCGCCGTGCTGGGGTTGCTCAAGTCACGCTTGAAGAAGACGGCCACCGAGACGGTGACTTTGCCCAGTAGGGCCGACTGCGTCGGGTCGGAAACGACCGTTGCGATCCACGAATAGTTGCCGTCGGACGACCGCTTGGCGCCGCTGCCCATCATCAACTGCTCGGGCGGGTAGTCGCGGCCTTTGGCGCTCGGCGTAAGGATGAGATCGGCCGCCGAGCGGAACACGGGATCGGCGAGCGCGGCTCCCGTGGCCGCATTCGCCGGCACGCCGAATTGGGTGGAAGGAAACACGCGCGTCAGGTAAAGGCCCGTCGCGCCGGACGGGAACTTTTGACCGAAGTTCGCCGCGGCAAACGAGCCGAGCGGGTCGATGGCGACCGCCGCCTGGTTTGAGGGACTGCCGCCTATCACGAATGGCGTTGCTGGATTGGTGTAGTCCCAAGCCGGATTGGCCGACTTGGCGGACACATCGTACCACTGCCAATTCGCCTTGAACGGCGACACGGTTGCCCCTGGGTTCAAATACCCGCGGATTTTCAGGTCGCGGAAGGCGGCGCGGCCGACCATGTTCGCCTGGTCGACTTTGGAGCCTGCCAGGATTTCGGACCGGCCGGCCGGGATCATGGCCGCCACGCCCAGCAGGCCGATCAGCATCACGAACATCGAGATCAAAACCTCGAGCAGGCTGATGCCCCGCCGAGTGTTCCTGGGTAGCACCGACAACTCGTTGTCGGTGTTGCGAAGCAATTCGAGGGGATGGCGAGACGCTGCCCGCAATCGACAACGCTGACCGCCGCAAACCTCTTGTCCCTGCGGGACCCAGACAACCAGTTGTCTGGGCCACCCACGAAAAGTAGAATGTCCCCTTTTCCGTGACGTGCTCTTTGACGCCGAAGGCGTCACACATGAAAGCCCAGGGCACCGCCCTGGGGAACGTGACAACCCATAACCACCGAGCCCTGAAAGGGCGACACCAATCGGTGATTGCATAACGTGTGGCGCCCTTACAGGGCTCAATTCATGGATGGGTGGCGGGCTAACCAGGGCGTTGCCCTGGCCTGACATGTTGCACGCCTTCAGCGTGCATTCGCGAGCCGGACTTTGCCGGGACATCCACGCCATACGCGCGGCGCCAGCGAAAACGCGCAACATCAAAAGTCGCAAGCGAGCGACGCAGGACGAGGAACCCTCGCTTGCCAACATTATTCGAATGTTTGCAGTCGCGTTCCGGGGTGGCACCGACAACTTGTTGTCGGTGTTGCGAAGCAATAAGAGGGACTTGAGGGAGGGCGCGCACCTCGCCAGACCCTCTTGTCCCTGCGGGACCCAGACAACTAGTTGTCTGGGCCACCCGCTGATGCGACTGATTGGGGTGCCACTGGCGTCTCGCCAGTGAACGCTCCGAGTTGACGCTGCACTGGCAAGATGCCAGTGGCACCCGGCAATTTGGCGGCGGCATTCGCGCGCGTTCGTTCGGAATTCGCGTTTCATCGTTACCGGCCTCCGATGCTTTGGGCCTGCACGGCAATCGAGCGGGCGGCGTTGACGGCACCGACGTTCGTGGCGTTCTCGCTCGTCACCACCTGGCCGGTCTGATAACCGATCGAGATCCAGTAATTCGACAAATAGGCGTTGGCGCCGACGACGCCGGGGGACAGATTTTCGTCGTGCGTGTCCATCGTGGGGTCTTTGTTGAACACGTCTCCCATCAACTCTCGGCGGCCAAGGAGGAAATACATCGACTCGGTGGGGCGGATGAGCCTGCTGCCGGCCGATGCGCTGCGCTTCGTCACGTAGGCGATCGAACCACCGGGAGCGAACACGACGATCGGATCGAAGGTGACCGGCGGCATCGTCATCCACATCGACGGCACGACCGGCGTTGCCGGCTGAAACGAGCCGTTCAACCCGATGCCCGAATTCAACAGATCAACCACGATGCCCTCGGGCAATTGCAAGGGGGCCACCGACGAGCGCACGGGCTGGCGGAAGATTTGAAACGGCGTGCCCGTGGCGTACGCGGCAGGAAAGTTTGCGATCGTGCCGGTCGCGGTCACCAGCCGCCAGGCTTTGGTGGCCGGATCGGGCACGGCTTTGCCGGCCTCGGGGTCGGTGGCCGTTGCCGAGGCGATGACAAAAGTCGGCCCGTGAAAGTTCAGCTTGATCGTGTCGCCGTAACGAATCAGCCCGATTTGCGCGCCCGCGATGGCGTTGACCATTCCGGTCGGCGACACCGAAATCGTCGCGCCGGCCGAATCGCCGGAGTAGGGCGGCGGGACTTCGACGTAGGACAGGTTCATCGAGAAGGGCAGGCCGTTGAAGCGCTGGAACACGACGCCCACGGGCCGGCCGGTTTCGATGGCCCGCGAGCGGGCACCCGAGATATACGAACTGACCAGCCGGGCCGATTCGCGCATTTTTCGGTTCTGCATGGCCGGCACCACGATCGGAATCGTGGCGGCCGTGATCATCAGCAGGATGGTCATCACGATCAGCAGCTCGAGCAGCGTCACGCCGCGGCAGGGAGAAGGGGACAGTCCCATTTTTCTCCGAAGACTGCAAAAAATTGGGACAGTCCCCGCCGCTTGGCCGCGCGCCGGTCGCGCGGCAAGTCGCGCGCGAAGCACCAGCCCGCGCGGGCTGGCAACCGCGTGGCGAGGCGTTCGGATGTCGCAAAGGGCTGAGTGCATGGCGTTACTTGGACGTGATCATGTGATTGTGGATGTTATCGAGCCAGGCACTCTTCACGTAGTTTTCTTCTTTGTCATCGTTTCGCGCCGTGCCCATCAAACTAGTGACGGGTGCTGGCGTAACCGCCTCGGTGATAACCACGAAGGGATTGAGTTTGGTAGTGGCGGCATCCGCATATCGCAGCGGAGCCGCCGAATCCTTGTCGACCATGATCCCATAGCACTTGTCGGGGCCACCCGAAAAGATCAATGGATACGTTGCAAATGGAGGCGCGAAGGGAGGCACCGACGTGGGCATGGCCCCGTAGACGCCCGATGGGTCAAACGGATCGGGCTGCATGATGACAGATTGGTTGTTGAAATTCGGCGGTGCCGGCATGGACGGCGGGGTTATCGTCGCGTTCGGGGCCGCGTACTGATAGCCGGCAATCCTCGCCATCATCGTCGTGTCGAGCATGGCCGGCTGATCGGCAGATGCCGGCAGATACTGGGCCAACGCGCCTCCGATGTACGAACCAGCGGAACTACTGAGGTTCGCACCAGTCACCGTAATCGATGTGCTCCCGCTAGCCGATCCGGTTGCGGCGATCTGCAACTCCGAAAACTGGAAACCTGCCGGCCAGCGAACGAACTTGATCGGGCGGCCCCACCCGTCAAGGAATTCCTTTGCCCCGTCGCCGTCAACGTCCCCAACATCATCCGGCCGGAACACGTCGTTTGAATCGCCTTCCTCTTGGAGTGCGTTCATCACGATCATGTACAAGCATTCGGCACTGGCAAATGGTGGAGACGGAGAAATTACCTGCCATTTCCGATAGATTGCCTGGGCAGCCCCCGTGCGCGCGATCTTGTTTCCAGCGGGATACTCGAACGGCGTTATGGGCGGATCGGCCACGTCCGTCCACCGATCGGGCAACTCCATGCGCATCATGTCGCGCAGCACATCGAGTCGCATCTTGGCGGCCTCTGCGGGAGTCGGCGCCGGATCCCAAGTGCCGATGTTCTTCCAATCGAAGAACAGATTCTCGCCTGACTGCCAAATCCCGTCGCCGCTGGTGTCGTCAAACGTGTCGGCCTGGAACACGATTGGCACGCGCCGCGTGCGGAACGAGTCGTACTTGGCCTTGATGATGGCGTCGAGCTTGGCGATCAGGGCCTTGGTCTTTTGCTCTTTGGAAATCTGCTGGGCACTGTAGAAGGCGAACAGAATCATCGAGGCCATGATGGCGATGATGCTGATCGTGATCAGTAGCTCGATGAGCGTGAAGCCCGCCGGCCCACGGCGCGGGCGCCGGCGGGCGCAACAGCGGGTGGCACTGGCGTCTCGCCAGTGGGCCCTGCGCATCCCCACACTAACCCGACGCGCAAGCGAGGGACGCTGGACGAAGAGCCCTCGCTTGCGCGTCGGGTTAGTGTGCGGCAATTTCCGGACGGCCTCAAGAAGTTGTCTGGGCCACCCACATCGAACCGTGCGTGGGGCGGTCATGGCTTGGCGTCTCCGATGCGGGCCTTGACGGAGAAGTTCGTAATGTTGTCGTCGTCGGCGCCGGCCACGTCGTATGCGGTGCCCGTGGGATAGAGCCGCGCCGGCGGGATGACCGCGGGACTCTGCTCCGCTCCATACTTGCCGTCCAACCCGGCGCAGATGATTTGAATCGAGTCGGGATTGGCCCAGGTCTCATTCGTGTTCAAATCCGCCGTGGCGTTCGTGAGCGCGTTACCGTTGACGTCGTTCCAGTACGGCACAGCCGGACCGGCGCCGGAAAAAATCACGTTGGCAGGTGTCAGCGGATTGGGCATCGAGCCAACTGTCGCGTTGAACGCGTACGGCTGAGCCGCGACGGTCATCGTTGGCGCGATGCCATACGTCTGCGAATCGAAGTACACGTACGGCGCGCCGCCGCCGGTCCATTTCGCGGGATTAAACGAGGTGTCCGAACTGACGGTGACCCCCGAGGGGAAGTAAGATGGGATCGCCGAAGTCAAAGCGCCCGTGGGCGCTTGAAGCAGCCGGGTTTTGACGAAATCGAACAAGGGGGGCGTCTTCAACGGCGAGTTCCAGGCCACAAAGGGGTTGGTGACGTCGGGCGAGAAACCGCTCAGCCAAAACACCAGCGCCTGGTCGGGACGGAAGTTTTTCGTGTCGATGCCGGCCGTCTTCAAGTCGGTTTCCAGAGCGGTGCTGTTTGCGTACGTGTACCGCGGAAACGCCTTGGCAAGGTGCGCTCGCAGCGGCGCGTTGTATCCGGGATCGGTGACCGTCATAGCCGTCGGATCCAAGCGCAGATCGCACGGCGGGTACGACCCGTACTTGTCCTTGTAGGACTTGAAGGCCAGATCGAGGTTATCGAGCTCGAGTTTGATGGCCGTTTGCTTGGAGAATTCCAGGGCCTTCTGAATGCCCACGGTCGTGAGCGCGGCCAGGATGCCGATGATCGTGATGACGACCAGCATTTCGACCAGCGTGAAGGCGCGGCGGGGCGCCGGGGGGCGGCGATCGGTGAGCGTTCGTGCGTCGTCCATGGCAATTCCTTCTTCGAAAAATGAATGTCGTAACTCGCGGGGCGCGGGTACTGGCGCCCCCTCACCCTAGCCCCCTCCCGGTGGGAGAGGGGACAATTCTAATGGCTCTCTCGCCGCTTTAGGCAGAGGGTTGGGGCGCGGGGGCGGCGCGATGACGATCGGCCTCCTTCGCCCGAACCCTCTCCCGGCGGGAGAGGGGATCGGAAACTCAGTGGCTCAGGTCGGTGATCAGCTTGACCAGCGGCATGAACAGCGCGATGACGATGAAGCCGACCATCCCGCCCAGGAACGATGATCAACAGCGGCTCCATCAGGCTGACCAGGCTTTCGGTGAGCACGGCCACTTCTTCGTCGTAGGTGTCGGCCACTTTGTAGAGCATGGTGTCGAGCTCGCCGGTCTCTTCGCCGACGTCGACCATGTTGACCACCAGGTCGTCGACGACGCGCTGCTTCATTTGCATCAGGTACAACAGCAGGCCGACCGGCCCGCCGCATGAAGAAGAACCAGAAGAACGCGCGTCACGGGATGGAAGCTGCGGCATGGAGTGTTCCTTCATCGGCTTGGCGATCGCTCTCGCCCTCGCGAATCGATTCGGTGACTTTGCCGTACATGCTTCTCGAACATGGCGTTGCCGGCGGTTTCGCGGGTGATGTTCAGCGCTTCGAGAATCGGCACGCCGCTGGCGACCAGCGTGCCCAGGGTGCGCGTGGTGCGGGCCAGGATGTTCTTTTCGATCAGCGGGCCGAAGATCGGGCATCTTGAGCATGAACAGGTCCCAGCCGACGCGGCCGTGCGTTGAACTTGCGGATCAGCTTGATGAACAGCCAGATGCGCGACGGGAATGCCGGGAATCAAGAACCAGTAGTTGACGGCCGCATTGCGAGATGGCGATCAGCACGACGGTCATCGGCGGCAGCGTCGGTGTCGAAGTCGTCGAAGATCTTTTGGAACGCGGGCACGATCTTGATCATGATGAACGTCAAGATGCCGACGGCCACCGATGATGACGACGACCGGGTAGATCATCGCGCCTTTGACCTTGCGCTTGAGCGACTGCGGACCGTTCCTGGAACTCGGCCAGGCGCTGCAGAATGACTTCCAGCGCACCGCCCGCCTCGCCGGCCTTGATCATGTTGACGTACAGGCGGTTGAAGGCCTTGGGGCTCTTGGCCATGGCCTCGGAGAGCGTGGCGCCGCCTTCGATTTCGTCGCAGACGTCCATCAGGCGAGTTCTTGAAGCGGCCCGGCTTTGGACTGGTCTTCCAGAATGCGCAGGCTGCGCGAGAATCGGCAGGCCGGCGTCCTGCAGGATCGAAAGCTGCCGGGTGAAGGTGGTGAGGACCTTGCTGCTGACGCCGCCGATGGCGAAGCCGCGCTTCTTCTTGCCGCCTGGCCTTGTCGGCGTCGGCCTTCTTGCGGCTCTTCTTGACCGTGATCTTGGTGACGAAGTAGCCCATCTGGCGGATCGTCGCCTGGGCTTCCTCCTCGGTCGGGGCTTCGATCACGTCCTTGATCTCGTGCGCCGGTCGAGTCCATCGCCTCGAATTGAAAGGTTGGCATGGTTGGGTGTAGTGGTTAGTGGTCAGTGGTTAGTGGTTAGTTTGGTTGGGATGTGTTGTCGTTCACTGCTCACTATCCACTGACCACTAACCACTGCTTCTTACGCTTCCAGAATCGTTTCGCGGACGACTTCCTCGAGCGTGGTGCGTCCGTCGAAGGCGGCGTCCATGCCGGCGTCGCGGAGCGTGACCATGCCGTGCTGCGGGCCGCGTCGCGCAGCTCGTCGGGCGAGGCGTTGCGCATGATCATGTCGCGCAGGTCGTCGTTCATGATCATCAGCTCGAACAGGCCGACGCGGCCCTTGTAGCCGGTGTTGTTGCAGGCGTCGCAGCCCGTGCCGCGATAGAACTTCTTGCCGGCGATGTCGGCCGGCGTCAGCTCCAGATCGTGCCAGCATCTCGGCGGTGGGCGTGATCTCCTCGCGGCACTGCGTGCAGATGCGCCGCACCAGCCGCTGGGCCAGGATCGCCTCGACCGTGGCCGTGATCAAGAACGGCGGCACGCCCATGTCGCGCAAGCCGGGTGATCGTGCTGGGCGCGTCGTTGGTGTGCAGCGTGCTGAACACCATGTGGCCGGTGAGCGAGGCCTGCACGGCGATTTCGGCCGTTTCCAGGTCGCGGATTTCGCCGACCAGAATCTTGTCGGGGTCCTGCCGCAGGATGGCCCGCAGGCACTGGGCGAACGTGTTGCCGATCGCACGCGTCGATCGGCACCTGGATGATGCCGTCGATGTCGTATTCGACCGGGTCTTCGGTGGTGATCAGCTTGTCTTCGATGCGTGTTCAGCTCGTTGAGGGCGGAGTAGAGCGTGGTCGTTTTGCCCGAGCCGGTCGGCCCGGTGACCAGCACGATGCCGTTGGGCTTGTCGATGACCTCGCGGAAGCTCGTCGAGCGTTTCGGCGTCCATGCCGACCTTGTCCAGGTCGAGCGAGACGACCGAGCGGTCGAGCACCCGCATGACGACGCTTTCGCCGAACATGGTGGGCAGCACGCTGACGCGCAGATCGACCGGGTGGCCGCCGACGGTCAGCTCGATGCGGCCGTCCTGCGGCAGGCGGCGCTCGGCGATGTCGAGGTTGGCCATGACCTTGATGCGGGTGGTGATGGCGAAGGCCAGGTGCCGCGGCGGCGGCACCATTTCGTACAGCACGCCGTCGGCCTTGATGCGGATGCGGAACTCGTCCTCGAACGGCTCGAAGTGCAAGTCGCTGGCGTGGTCCTTGATGGCCAGCAGCAGCACCATGTTCAGCAGCTTGCGGACCGGGGCGCTGTCGGCCAGGGCCTCGACGCTGGTCAGGTCGATCGGGCCGTTCGCGGCTGGCCGCCTCGGCCGCGGCGGCCAGCTCGGCGTCGTCCTCCATGTCGGCGACGAGGCTCTCGACGCTTTCGCTGCTGGCGGCGTAGTAGCGATCGAGCGCCTTGAGCATCGTCGCGCTCGGTGGCCACCACGGCGCGGATGTCGTAGCCCAGGAACGTCCGCAGCTCGTCGCTGAATCGACAGCTTCTGCGGATCGCACATGGCGATCGTCAGCGTGTTGTCGCGGAAGCTCGATCGGGCACGATGCGATACAGCTGGGCCATCGGCTCGGTGACCATGGTCGAGCACGTCGGGCGGGATCACCGTGTCGGCCGAGGCTGACCACCTGCATGCCCATCTGCTCGGCCAGCGCCTGGGCCAGCTGCTCGTCGGTGATCAGCCCCATGTCGATCGGCGACTTTGCCCAGCAGCTGGCCCGGGCGCTCGCTGCTGCTCTTCGAGCAGCAGCTCCAGCTGATCGTCGGTGATGAAGCCGAGATCGACCAGGATTTGACCGATGCGACGAATGGCCATAGATGAGGAGTTCAGGAGTTGAGGTGTCAGGAGTTCGGTGTCATGCGACTGGCGATTCAGCTTGCGCTTAGCCGTCATTACGCCGCGTCTTTCGCCGCTGCTTCGTCCGGTTCGTCGTCGAACATGCCGCGTTCGGCGTTGGCGAATCCGCTGCTGCCAGTTCGTCCGGCGTTGTTGCACTTTGCCGAGGACGTCTTCCTTCGTGATCAGTGCCTGTCCTGCCACAGCTTGAACAGGTGGTCGTCGAGCAGCATGCATGCCGTGCTTGCGCGCCGGTTTGAATCGCCGAGGTGATGCGGAAGGTCTTGTTTTCGCGAATCAGGTTGGCGATGGCCGGAGTCGACGACCAGCATCTCGTAGGCGGCGACGCGGCCGCCGCCGATCTTCGGCAGCAGCGCCTGCGACAGGATGCCGATGATCGACGGTGGAAAGCTGCGTGCGGATCTGCTCCTGCTGGTTGGTCGGGAAACACGTCGATGATGCGGTTGACCGTGCCCTGGGCGCCGGTGGTGTGCAGCGTGCCGAACACGATGTGGCCCGTTTCGGCCGCGGTGATGGCCGCTTCGATCGTTTCCAGGTCGCGCATTTCGCCGACCAGGATCACGTCCGGGTCTTGCCGCAAGGCGCGGCGAATGGCCTCGGCAGAAGCTCGGCACGTCGACGCCGACCTCGCGCTGATTGACCGTCGACTTCTTGTGCGTAGTGGTAGAACTCGATCGGGTCTTCGATCGTGATGATGTGGTGGTCGAAGTTCTCGTTGATGATAGTTGATCATGCTGGCCAGCGACGTGCGTCTTGCCCGAGCCGGTCGGCCCGGTGACCAGAAACAGCCCGCGGGGCCGCGTGCATCAGCTCGTTGCAGACCGGCGGCAGCGCCCAGCTCCTCCATGCGTCAGCAGCTTGTTGGGAATCTGCCGCAGCACCATGGCCACGTTGCCGCGCTGCTTGAAGATCGAGACGCGGAAGCGGGCCAGCGTCGCCGAAGGCGAAGCCGAAGTCGGAGCCGCCCACCTCCTGCAGCTCCTGCTGGCAGCGGTCCGGCGTGATGCTCTTCATCAGCGCCACGGTGTCGGCCGGCTCGAGCACCTTGGTCTTCGAGCTTCGCGCATGCGGCCGTGCATGACGAAGCACCGGCGGCTGGCCGACGGTGATGTGCAAGATCGCTGGCGCCTTGCTTGACGCACGGCGTGCAGCAGCTTGTCGATCAGAATCGTTCCCATAGTTCGCTCATTCCTCTCTGCCGAGAATCCGGCGGCGTGCCAAGCGATCCGCGAGCAGCTCGACTCGAATGCCGAACAGTCGCACGGCGTCTCGGTCGCTGTTCCGACCACGGACGATTTGCTCGGCGTGTCGACGGACCAAGCCGCGGCCGGCTCGGTCGATCGACCGACTTCGCGCCGACGGCGAAAGCTATTCGCTCCGACATTGCTCCGCGCATTCGCCGCGCCTCGGTGCGGAATGCGTCGGATCGACATGTCGTTGCCGCCGCAGTCGCCTGCGATCGCACCGATGGCAACTCGACGGACGGCCATCCGCACAGCGCTGGCAGATCGTCGCGTCTATCGACATGCGGCGACAATGGATCATTCGCCGCATGCGTCGCCAACTCGAGACGATCGCTGGTTCGTCCAGCGGTCCGATCGCAGCGGCCGTCGACGCACTCATTCTCGGCTCTGCTTGGCCACGCGGAAGACCTCTTCGATCGTCGTAATGCCCTTCGAGCACCTTGCGGATGCCGTCGTTGTAAAGTGTTGTCATGCCTTGAGAAATGGCCGCTCGGCGGATGTCCTGCGTCGAGGCGCCCTGCGAAAGCCAGCTCGCGAATCTTGGTGGTCATCATCATCAATTCGAAGATGCCCAATCCGCCCGCGATAGCCCGATTTCGAGCAATGTCCGCAGCCCTTGCCTTTCATGAATGTTGGCCGTCGCGGCCATCTCGGGCGTGATGCCGGCGGCCTCCAAAGACGCGTCGCGGTGGCGTGTACGGCTGCTTGCATTTGGAGCAAACCACGCGCACCAGGCGCTGGGCCAGGATCGCCATAACGCTGCTGGCGACCAGATAGCCGGGCACGCCCATATCGATCATACGTGTAATAGCACCGGGCGCATCGTTCGTATGTAGTGTACTGAAAACCAAGTGTCCAGTCAAAGATGCCTGAATTCCCATCTGAGCCGTCTCGGTGTCGCGCATCTCGCCGACCAGGATCACGTTCGGAGCCTGCCGCAACATGGCGCGGATGATCTTGGCAAAGTCCAGCCCGATGTTGTGCTTCACCTCCACCTGGTTGATCCCCGGCAGGTAGTACTCGACCGGATCCTCGGCCGTGATGATCTTGCGGTCCGGGCCGGTTCAGCTCGTTCAGGGCGGCGTAGAGCGTGGTGGTCTTTCCGGAGCCGGTCGGGCCCGGTGACCAGAATGATGCCGTTGGGGCGGCGGATCAGGCTTTTGAACTGTCTGGAAGTCGTTTTCCGACAGGCCCAACTGGCGGACGCCGACCTTGATGTTGTCCTTGTCCAGCAGCCGCATGACGCACGACTGGCCGTGGTTGGTCGGCAGCATGCTGACGCGCAGGTCGAGCTCCTTTTCGCCGACGCGTGATCTTGATGCGGCCGTCCTGGCGGCCGGCGGCGTTCGGCGATGTCCATTTTGGCCAGAATCTTGATGCGCGAGAGCAGGGCGCCCAGCAGCCGCCGCGGCGGGCTGTCGCGCTCGACCAGCACGCCGTCGATCCGGTAGCGAATCCGCACGCGGTCCTCGAACGGCTCGACGTGGATGTCCGAGGCCCGCAGCTGCACGGCCTCGCTGATCATCAGCTGCACCAGCCGCACGATCGGGGCGCTGGTTTCGTCGACGACTTCCTCGCCGCCTCGCGATTCCTGCTCGGTTTCGGTGAAATCGATGGCCGTATCGGTGAATTCCTGCAGCATCGAGTCGGCGCTCTCGTCGTCCATCTGGCCGTAATGGCGGTTGATGGCCTCGAGGATGCTTTCGCGCGGGGCCAGGGCGATTTCGATCTTGCGATTCAGAATGAACCGCAGCTTTTCGAAGGTGTCGAAGTCGAACGGATCGCTGACGATCACCTTCAGCGCGCCGTCTTCCTCGGCCAGCGGCAGAATGGCGTTTTCGCGGGCCACCGACTCGGGCACCAGTTCGACGATCGACGGCGGAATCACGACTTCGTTCAGATCGACGAAGTCCAGCCCGTGCTCCTTGGCGATGGCCCGCATCACTTCGTCGCCGGTGGCGTAACCCAGCACGCTGAGCGTATCGGCCACTTTCTTGCCCGACGTCTTCGCCACCCGCTTGGCTTCGGTCAATTGATCGGCGCTGATGGTGCCTTGGCGGATAAGGATTTCGGTAAAATCCACTTTCTTGGCGGCCATTACTTATCCGTCGATTCGAGTTGAACGTGACGATTGAAAAGACTTCAAGACCCCAAAGGGTACCGCGAGCCGGCGTGCTGATCGACCGCCGGCCGTAACCGCGCCATTGACTGCCTTGCTTTACCCAACGCGCCGCCGGACGAGATCGTCGCAAGCGTGCTCGCTTGAAAACTCGCAGCGCGAGGCGAGGACCTCGCTTGAGAGAAAAGCGGTAACTCTGTTCTAAGTTGAGACTAACGACGCTTTGTCGGGTTGTCAACAAGGGGCGTGCCCCCAGCGCCGGTGGGTCCGATTGTATCGTTTGGGCCCCGCGCAAAACCGCCACGGCTTCAGCGTGCCGTTCGCCCGGGCTGGGCCAACACGGAGCCGATCCGCTGCAGCGGCAACCATCGCCGGAGGCGTCGCGCGTCATGCGTCGTGGGACGCGTTTCGCCGAGCGACGTCGGTCTTGCCTCAAGTTGCCGATTGTGGGGCCTGGATGGAGCGCGCAAAGTCCCGGACGATCACAATTTACTGGAAAACACGCAAAAAATCCTTGCGGAATCGAGTGGTCAACCGCTATTCTGGAGGCTGGCTCGACGCCGTTGGGCAGCGGCGTTCCCATCGCGGGCCCTGGGCAGTTCCGAAGAGCTATCCCGTATGAAATACGCGCACGGCCGACTGGCCAAGCATCGATCCGTTGAGGCATCGCGCGCCGGCCCGACGAGCGGATGGCTGTTCCGTCGGCCGTTCTCCTTCGAAGTGCTCGAGGACCGGCGACTGCTGTCGGCGGTGCCCAACGACCAGTCGGTTGCCGAGTTGGCGAGTGTGCCGGTGGCCGAGCCCATGGTGCGGCCCCTGAGACTCTTCAGCGCGAGCCCTTCCGCCACCGCCGGACCGGACAATGGACTGAAGCCCGCCCAGATCCGCCACGCTTACGGCTTCGATCAGATCACGCTCAACGGCGGTGTCGTTGGCGACGGCGCGGGCCAGACGATCGCCATCATCGATGCGTTCCATAATCCCAACATGGACGACAACTTGGCTGGGTTCGACGCGCAGTTCGGCATTCCCGCCCCGCCGAGCTTTTTGCGCGTGTCGCAGACTGGAAGCACGACGCTTCCTACGACAACGAACGCTGGCTGGGCGGTGGAAACGGCGCTCGACGTGGAGTGGGCGCATGCCCTGGCACCGGGTGCAAACATCATCCTGGTCGAGGCCAACAGCGCAAATTCCAACGACCTGTTTGCCGGCGTCAACTGGGCACGCCAACAGCCGGGCGTGGTGGCGATCTCGATGAGTTGGGGCTTCGCCGAGAGCCTGATGACCGCGTCACAAGAATCGGGTTTCGATGCCACGTTCACGACTCCGTCGGGCAGAGACGGCGTCACATTTTTGGGCGCGTCGGGCGACAACGGACCGCCTGGCTTTTATCCGGCAATTTCCAAGAACGTGTTGTCGGTCGGCGGAACCACGTTGTCGCTCGACACCCAAGCAAACAATTACGACTATATCTCGGACGCGGCCTGGGCCGGCAGCGGTGGGGGCGAGAGCCTGTTCGAGCCGCTGCAAAGCTACCAGGCGCCGTTCGTCTCTGGATCAACGACGCACCGAGCGATGCCCGACGTGTCCTTCGACGCCAATCCGGCCACCGGCGTCGCCATCTACGACATTTTCACCAACGGCGCGTCGACCCCTTGGAGCGCCGTCGGCGGAACGAGTTTTTCAACACCCGCCTGGGCGGCACTGGTGGCGATTGTCAGCCAGGGTCGCGCGCTGGACGGGTTGGCGCCCTATGACGGTCCGGGTGGATTGATGCCGGCGATCTACGGACTGCCCAATTCAGACTTTCACGACGTCGTGCTCGATTCCAACGGCAATGCGACGCTCTCCGGCTACGACGAGGTCACCGGGCGCGGCACGCCGATCGCAAACCTGATCGTCTCGGGTCTGGTCGGCTCCGGCTCGATCTCGGGAAATGTCTTTAACGACGTCAACGGCAACGGCGTCTTGGAGAGCGAACCGGGCTTGTCAGGCTGGACGGTCTATCAGGACGCCAATAACAACAGCGCCTACGACGTCAGCACGCCCCACACGTTCAGCAACAGCACGGCCGTCTTCTTACCCAACAACTCTACCAGAACGTCGGTCATCAACGCGGCGCTGACGGGAGTAGTTCTGGACGTCGACGTGACGTTTGACATCACGCATAGCTTCGGCAACGATCTGTCCATTACCTTGACCAGTCCCACCAACGTCAAGGTAACGTTGCTGAGCCGCGTTGTCGGCAGTAACGGCAATATCCAGGCGACGTTGGACGACGCCGCCGTGGCGTCGATTATTGGCGGGACGAACGACATCTCCGGAACGTTTCAACCCGCGACGCCGTTGTCGATGTTCAACGGCATCAACCCCAACGGTAACTGGACGCTGACGGTCAAGGACAATGCGAGTCTCAATACCGGGACGCTCCATTCCTGGTCGTTGCAGATTCGCACGGGCGACTCAAGCACCGTCAGTAGCGGCAACGGCAACTACCAGTTTCCGGGCCTGCTTGCCGGAAACTACAAGATCGGCGAAGTGCTGCAACCCTCGTATACTCGGACAGTGCCGGTCAGCGGTTTCTACAACGTCGTCTTGCCAGGCACGAGCGACGTGACGGGGCAGGATTTCGGCAATCAACTTCCCGCAAGCGCGCAGCCGAGCGGCGTGAGCCTGTTACCGGCGAGCGATACGGGCGTTTCCAACTCCGACGGCATCACCAAGTTGAACAATGCCCTGCAGTTTCAAGTCACCGGCACCGTCAACGGCGCCACGGTGTACGTGCTGGCAGACAACGTTGTCGTCGGCAGTGCGACGGCCAACGGATCTTCAACCACCGTCACGACGAACATCGGCTTTTTCGACGGCAGTCACACCATCTCGGCCACCCAAACCGAACTTAATAAGTCGCCGTCGATTCCGGTGGCCGGCTCGCCGATCGTGGTCGATACGCAAGCGCCCGTGGCGAACATCGTAGCCGTCACGCCCAACCCGCGCACCAGCCCGGTGGGACAAATGACGATCACCTTCGCCGAACCAGTCACCGGGTTGAATCTTGCCGATCTGCAATTGACGCGCGACAACGGTTCGAACCTGCTGGGGGCGCAGACGGTCACTACCAACGACAACGGTTTGACCTGGACGCTGGACAGCTTGCTGGCAATCACTGGCGCGGCGGGTTTTTATGAGCTGGACGTCACGCTGCAAGGCACGCCGATCGTCGATACCGCCGGCAATGCCGAAACCGCGACTCCCAGCAGCACGTTTACCGTGGGCTCGACCGTTGCCGGCCGCCAACTGTTCTACAACCAGTCGACTTGGGACGGCGGCACTGACTCGGTCACAACCAACGACGACTCGGCGATCGCCACGGATAAGACGGCCTACATTGCCGGCAGCGGCTCGGCGTCGAGTGCGGCACTGTCGAGCTACACGCGCGGCATCAACGGCGTGATGGTCGATCTGCTGGGCGGCGGCGCGCACACGTCGATCGACGCCAGCGACTTCATCTTCAAGACCGGCAACGACAACACGCCCAGCGGCTGGGCCACGGCGCCGGCTCCGGTTCTGATCACGGTGCGCACCGGTGCCGGCGTCAACAGTTCGGACCGCGTCGAAATCCTATGGGGCGCCAATGCCGTCAAGGAGGCATGGCTGGAAGTCGAAGTCCTGGCCACAAGCCACACCGGCCTGGCCTCGACCGACGTGTTTTTCTGGGGCAATCTGATCGGCGACTCGAACCTGAACTTCGCCACCACCGGCTCGGACTCGGCAAACGTCCTGGCCCACCTTGGCGGCGATGGGAGCATTACCGGCCCACTCGATCATAATCGCAGCACAACGGTGAACGGCACCGACTCGTCCGCGGCCCTGGCGAATGTGGCGTCGCTTACCCGGATCAATCTCACTGCTGGCGCCTTCGCCCCGGTTGGTGCTGGCGGGGGCGGAGGAATCGTGGCCGGTCCCGCGGCAAGCACCCCCAGCGGTAGCAGTCCGAGCGTCGCCACGGTTGCGAGCGTCGCAGGTAGTGCCAACGGTCTCACGGCCGGCGGCGACCACGGCGACGCGCGCGTGACGTTTGGCCTTTCGGTCACGGCGACCATGTGGCGAACGGCTGGGGCGGACTGGGACAGGGGTGACGTATGGAGCATGATCGACGAGAATCTCGTGGAGTTGCTGGCGCTTGGACGTCGACAGGGCAGCTTGCGAAGGCGTTCATGAGCCCTGATTCTCGTCGCGACCGACCGCCGAGGCGATTTGCTGTCCGATCGGACTTTCTTTCCATCGGTTTTACACCACTCGCAGCCGCTCGGCGTCGAGTCGTTCGGCAATGAACGCCAGCGCTTTTTCGGCCATGCGGTTGTAGTACTCGAACCCGTGCCCGCCGCCGCTGGATTCCAGGTCACACGCGTGAGGGATGCCCAGTGCCGCCAGTTTCATGCGCAGCCGGTCGGCGCTTTCGTGCCAGCGCAGGTCGGTCGGATCGCAGCAAAACCACATGTTGCGCGGCCAGTTCAAGGGATGCACATGCAGCGTGGCGGTGTCTTGGCGGGCCGCTTCGCGATCGGGATACATCAGGCCGAGCGTCTCGTCTCCTTCGTCGATGCGCAGGTGGTAATCGATGGCCGGCGAGATGGCCGCGACCACCGGAAAAAGCTGCGGATACTTGAACGCCATCTTAAGCGCGCCCTGGCCGCCCATGCTCGTGCCCAACAGTGCGATCGCCGGCGGCGCGATGCGTAGCTGTTCGCACATCCACGCGCGGACGTGTTCGACGACATAGCGCTCGGCGGTTATCTGGGGATCGAATTCCTCGCAGATCTTGTCGGTCCACCAACTGCGCTCGGTGCGCGGGCAGACAACGCGCAGACCGTGGCGATCGAAAAGCTCGACGAACGCCGGCTTATCGTTGATGCGGTTGACGTGCACGCCGTGCAAATAGATAACCGCGTAGCCGTGGGGGCTGGGCCGCGGCGGTTCGTACACTTCGCAGGCATGGCCGGCCACTTGCACCTGCGACCAACTGCCGGTTGTTTGCGTCACGATGGCTCTTTGCGCTATGAAGGCCGTGCCAAACTCATCACCGAGTCCAGTCGCACCCCGGACGGGCGGTGGCACCCGGCGTCTGGATGCAATTTACCGAGTTGTCGGGTGGGCCGCAAAGGCCTCACTCTGGGGACCGACAGGCGCGGAATGATCGGATGTGAAAACCGGCACAAAACGCATTCCCGGATCGACCGAAAACATTCGGTCCGCAGTTGTGGCCGTTCGGCGACCGTCGGCCAATGTGGCCGTGCTACATTTCACCATCGTCCAGGGCGCTGAAGCTGTCCTGGTTTGTCGGCTCGGGCCGCCAATTTCCCGATCAATGCAACCTGGCTTACGTTCGTCATTATGGTCGAGATCGTCATGGAGCATCGCACGCTGCCGTCGAATGACTGCCCGACCGCCCAAGTTTTCGACGCGGGCATGCTGGTTGCAAGTGGCCCGGACGCCGGGTCGGGCGAGACCGACCATCTTCAAGGCGCATTCGACAATGCGACTGTGGGAATATTTCAAACCACTCCCGAAGGCCGGTTTCTCCGCGTCAATCCCACGCTGGCTCGGCTGTTGGGCTATCGTTCGCCCGAGGCCATCATCTCGACGATCAACGATATCGCCCACGAGTTGTACGTCGATCCGCTGCGCCGCGACGAGTTCGCACGGATGGCGCGGGCCAACGGCGCCGTGATGCATTTCGAATCGCAGGTGTACCGGCAGGGAGGCGAGGTCATCTGGATTTCGGAGAACGCCTGGGGTGTGCGAAGCGCCGCGGGCGAGCTGGTCTATTTCGAGGGCTTTGTCGAGGACATCACCGAACAGAAACGGGGCGAGAAAGTCGCCCGACAGCGCGAGGCTGCCGCCGCGACCAGCCAGGCGCAGAGCCAATTCATGGCCAACATCAGCCACGAAATTCGCACGCCGCTCAACGGAGTGATCGGCATGCTCGAACTGTTGCGCGGCACCGAACTGAGCTTGCAACAGCAGCGCTACGTGCGGGTGGCCGGCGTGTCGGCCGATTCGCTGCTGAGCCTGTTGAACGACGTGCTGGATTTTTCCGAGATCGAGGCCGGCCGATTGGAGTTCGACCGCTCGGACTACAACCTGCATCAACTCTTAGAAGACATCGCCGACATGTTCATTGCGCGCGTCGAGGCCAAGGGCCTGGACCTGGCCTTGCACGTGCAAGCGGCCGTGCCGCAGATGGTTTGCGGCGACGCCGACCGGCTGCGGCAGGTGCTGATCAACCTGATCGGCAATGCGGTCAAATTCACCGAGCACGGGTCGGTGCTGGTTCGCGTCGACGTGATCGACGAGACGGTCGATTCGGCCAACGTGCGATTCTCGATCAGCGACACGGGCATCGGCATTCCGCGCGACCGAATGGATCGGCTGTTCAAGTCGTTTTCGCAGGTCGACGCCTCGGCCACGCGGAAACACGGCGGCTTGGGTCTGGGCCTGAGCGTTTCCAAACACCTGGTCGAGAGGCTGGGGGGAACGATCGGCGTGGAGAGCGAATTGGGCGTTGGATCGACTTTCGACTTCACCGTCCCGCTGGAGAAGCGGCCGCAAATTCGCGACATCCGCCGGCCGCCGGCCAGCGCCGCCGAGCTGCGGATCCTGGCGGTCGACGACAACGCGACCAACCTGGAAATCCTGCAAGCTCACCTGACCAATTGGAACTATGCCTTTGCCATGGCCAAAAGCGGCGCCGAAGCGCTAGCCATCCTCGAGCGGGCCGCGGCCGAAGGACAGCCATTCGACATGGTGATCCTCGACATGCAAATGCCCGGAATGGACGGTCTCGAATTGGCCCACCAGATCAAACGCCGAGCCGCCCTGAAGGACACCGTCCTGCTGATGCTGACTTCGACCGGCGAATCGATGTCGCGCGAGCGGATGATCGCCCGAGGGCTGAGCGGTTACTTGACCAAGCCGGTTCGACAATCGCGATTGTTCGACGCGATTGTTGTGGCGGCCTCTGGCCGGCCGCTGACGCGCGGCGCGGCACCAACGTCGGCTGCCAAGCGCGGTCCGGCGACGCCGACTTTTTCC
The DNA here is from genome assembly GCA_963801675.1 of uncultured Planctomycetia bacterium. Taxonomy (GTDB): domain Bacteria; phylum Planctomycetota; class Planctomycetia; order Pirellulales; family PALSA-1355; genus PALSA-1355. The sequence continues at coordinate 1,798,932 of CAWDFN010000001.1, read as the reverse complement.
AACGCCCGCATCCTGTTGGCCGAGGACAACGAAATCAATCAAACCGTGGCGTCCGAAATCCTGTTTCGGGCCGGCTACCATTGCGACATCGTGGCCACGGGCCGCGCGGCGCTGGAATTGTTCAGCGACAGCAACTACGACCTCATTTTGATGGACTGTCAAATGCCCGACCTCGACGGTTTCGAAGCGACCCGAGCCATTCGTCAACGGGAACGCGATCAGTCAACCCCCGACGCGGTGAAGCACGTGCCCATCGTGGCCCTGACTGCCAACGCCGCGAAAGGCGATCGCGAACTGTGTCTTTCGGCGGGCATGGATGCGTACGTCACCAAGCCGATCGACCCGGGCCAATTGATCGGCACGATCGACTCGCTGTTGACCGCCGCCCAAGAAGCAGAGCGAACGATCGGCGCGACGACTGAAAACGCCGAGGCCAATGGCGCGAGCCCTTTCCATCTCGAAAGCCTGTTGCACCGCTGCCTGGGCGACGCCACATTTTGTGCGATGATTCTGCAAAAATTCGCCAATCGCTCGGGCGACCTGCTGAGCCGGCTTGCGCGCACGGCCGAGTCGGGCAATGCCGCCGAAATCGCCCTGCAAGCGCACACGCTCAAGGGCGTCGCGGCCAATCTGTCGGCCGAAGATCTTCGGTCCCGCTCCGCCGAACTCGAACGGCTGGCCAACGGCGGAGACCTGCAGCAGATCGCCCCCGTGCTGGCCCAGGTCCAGGCCGAAGCCAAGCGCTGCCTGCAAGCCGTGCCCGAATTGCTAATGCAAATCGGCAAGCAGGCCTAAGCTGCCAGTCTTCTAGAACGGCTCTGTGGTGCGGTGGTGGCGGACGATTTCGCCTTCGACCATGTAGATCACGTCTTCGGCGATGTTGGTGGCCATGTCGGCGATCCGCTCCAGGTGCCGGGCCACCGACGAGCAGCCGCAGCAGGCACTCGGTGCGCTCGGGGTGCGCGGCGATCTGCTGCTCGATCTCCTTTTCGATCGTCCGCCGCAGCGCGTCGACTTCGTCGTCCGAGTCGCGCACCTTCTGGGCCAGCACCGGGTCGGAGTTCACCAGCGCGTCGAGGCTGTCCTTGACCATCGATTGGGCCCGGGTGGCCATGCCGCGAAAATCGACCGGCAGGTCGAATCGTTCGCAATTGGCCAGAAACACCACCCGCTTGGCGATGTTCTTGGCCAGGTCGCCCATCCGTTCCAGATCGTTGTTGATCTTGAGCACGGCCACGACGAACCGCAGATCGGCGGCCACCGGCTGATAGAGGGCCAGGATTTTCAGCACCTCTTCCTCGACGTCGACCTCCATGCGGTCGATCTCGGCGTCGGCCTCGATCACGCTGTTGGCCAGGTTGCGATCGCGATTGATCAGCGCCGAGATGGCCTTGGCGATGGCCTCTTCGACCAGCGTGCCGACGAACAGGATCTTCTGCTTGAGGGCGTCGATTTGTCGCGGCAGTTGTTTGGCCATGATGCTTGTGTCCACGCTCCGCGGTCGCGCTCGACGAGGCTGTTTTGGGTAGCACCGACAACTCGTTGTCGGTGTTGCGAAGCAATAAGAGGCGCGTGATCTTCGCTCCCGTACTACCCCAGCTCCTCTTGTCCCTTCGGGACCCAGACAACAAGTTGTCTGGGCCACCCGACTACGAAGATCCCTCGCCTGCGCTTCGCGCCTAGCGTTAGTTTCCGTCACACAGGCCGTTCTGTAAAGATCAGCCACCCGCGGCGCGGCGGCTCAGCCGTAGCGGCCTTCGATGTACATTTCGGTCTCTTTGCGCTGCGGGTCGCAGAAAGATGTCCTGAGTCTTGCCGTGTTCGACCACCTTGCCCAGCAGCATATAGATGCACTCCTCGCTGGCCCGGGCGGCCTGGCCCATGTTGTGCGTGACGATCGACGATCGTGTATTTCTGCCGCAGGTTGTCGATCAGCGACTCGATGGCCTGCGTCCCCTCGGCGTCCAGGGCCGAGCAGGGCTCGTCCATCAGGATCACGCGCGGCTTGAGCGGCAGCAGCCGGGCGATGCACAGCTTCTGCTGCTGCTCGAGCGTCAGCAGCGTGGCCTTGCTGTGCAGCCGGTCCTTGACGTCCTTCCACAGAAAGACGTCCCGCAGGGCCGACTCGACCAGCTGCGTCGCGCTCGCTGCGGCTGAAAGGCGCCGCGCTCGGTGTGCACGCGGAGGCCGAACAGCACGTTCTCGTAAATCGAGATCGGCAGCGGATTGGGCCGCTGAAAGACCATGCCCACCGTCTTGCGCAGCTCGGCCGAGCGAGACGTCGGCGTCGTAGATGTTCTTGCCGAGGATCGTGATTTCGCCGGTGGTCGTCACGTTGCCGTAGCGCTCGTTGATGCGGTTGAAGCAGCGCAGCAGGCGTGGTCTTGCCGCAGCCCGAGGGCCCGATCAGGGCCGTGACGCAGGTGTGACGAATGTTGACCTCGATGTGATTCAGGGCCTGGAAATCTCCGTACCAGAGATTCAGGTCGCGGGTGCGAATGCTGTAGGAAACCGCTTCGTCGCTAGCCATCAGCCGATGTTCCCCGTCACGTAGTCGTAGGTCAGCTGCTGGGCCGGCTTGGTGAAGATCTGTTTCGTTTCGCCGACTTCGACCAGCCGCGAGCTATTGAGAAACGCGGTCTGCTCGGCCAGCCGCCGGGCCTGCTGCACCAGGTTGGTCACCAGCACGATCGTCATCTGCTCGCGCAGCTCGAGCAGCACGTCCTCGATCTTCATCGTGGTCACCGGGTCGATGGCGATCGAGAACTCGTCGAGGCAGAGGATCTCGGGCCGCAGCGACAGCGCCCGGGCCAGCGTCAGCCGCTGCTGCTGTCCGCCGGAGAGCTTGGTGCCGAGCAGGTCCAGGCGGTCCTTCACTTCGTCCCACAGGGCCGCCTGGCGCAGGCATTTCTCGACCAGCGCGTCCAGTTCGCCGCGCTGCCGCAGGCCGGCCAGCCGCGGGCCGTAGGCCACGTTGTCGTAGACCGACAAGCGGCAGCCCGACCGGCAGCGGAAACACCATGCCGATCCGCCGCCGCAGCTGGAACACGTTGGCCACGTCGCGCACGTCCTGCCCGCCAACGCGCACCCGGCCCTCCACCTTGGCCGAGCTGATGAAGTCGATCGTGCGGTTGATGCACTTCAGCAGCGTGGTCTTGCCGGAGTTGGCCGGCCCGATGATGCCGAAGATCTGGTTGGGCGGGATCGTCGAGCGAAATGTCGCGCAGCGCCGGCCGATCGGCGTAGCTGACCGAGAGATTTTCGATTTCGATGCCGATCGAGCCCATGCGTTACCATTTCTTGCGCGATCGCAGGTACCATCCGCAGGCCGATCGACGCGCTGTTGACCAACAGCACCAGCCCGATCAGCACCACGGCCGTGCCGTACTGCAAATGTTCCAGCGGAATGCCGGCACCCGAGGCGATTTGCTCGGGCGTGGCCCCCTTGACCTGCGTGAGCACGACGTGCAAGTGGTACGACAGGGCCATGCAGCCCTTGTCGAGCGCGTAGGGAAAGAAGAAGCCCAAACCCTTGTTGGGCACGCTCACCGAATAGGCGGCGCCGGTGAAGAGGATGGGGGCCGTTTCGCCGGCGGCCCGCGAAACCTGCAGGATCACGCCGGTCAGAATGCCGCTGATCGAATTGGGCAGCACGATCGTGCGGATCGTCTGCCAGCGGCTGGCGCCCATGTTCCAGCAGGCCTCGCGAAACGTCATCGGCACGCTGGCCAGCGCCTCCTTGGTGCTGGTGATGATCACCGGCAGCGTCATGACGGCCAGCGTACACGAAGCGGCCAGCACCGACGCGCCCATGCCGGCGAACATCACGAACGCGCCCACGCCGAACAGCGCGTGCACGATGCTGGGCACGCCGGCCAGGTTCACCACGGCCAGGTTGACGACCCGCGTGAACCAGTTGTCGCCGGCATATTCGTTCAGGTACACGCCGGCCAGGACGCCGATCGGCGCGGCCGCCAACAGCGAAATGAACACCAGGTAGAACGTGCCGACCAGCGGCGCCCAAATGCCGCCGGCCGTCATGTTGTTGCGCGGGTTTTCGAACAAGAACGACGGCGACAGCACCGGCCAGGCCTTGGTCACCAGGTGCGTCAGGATCAAGATCAAGGGCACGATGAGCATCATCGTCATCGTCAAGAAGCACCAATTCGGCGATCCGCTCGGCGGCTGCGCTTCTTGCGATCGACCGGCGTGGCCGAAAACACTTCGCGCACCGACCAGGCTCAAATGCTCGCCTGGCGCCAGCGTGATCGCGCCCTGCTCGTCGAGCCGGGCCACGCCGGCCAGCGCCGCGTCCAGGTCGGGCCAGGGGGCCGTGCGCCGTGCCCGAGCCCCGCGCGTCGCTGGTGCCCAACGGATCGACGTAGAACTCGTAGCGGGGACTCTTGCCAGCGGGCGGGGCCACGTTGGGTTTCGCGATCGAATAGATGTCGACACGGTCGTAGCCCGCCAGCTTCTTGACCGAGGGTGTAGCACCGCCGTGGCGTTTGCCGATCGTGCGCAGCGCCTCCTGTACGCTTTTCAGCGGACGGACAGGCGTTCCGTCGTCGCCGTTGCCGTTAGCCGCATCGCATTGGGCTGCGTCACTTTGGGCCGTGTCAGCTGGATCTTGCCGCCGGCCATGGGAGGCGAGACGAAGTAGCGGAATCGTTCGGCAGTCGCGTTAGCCATTTTGTTTGCCTCGGATTCCCTTGACGACCAGGTCGGCCGTCAAGTTGACGACAAACGCGATGACGAACAGCAGGATGCCGATCACGAACAGCACGCGATAATGATCGCCGCCCTGTTCGGCTTCGCCCAGTTCGGCGGCGATCGTGGCGGTCAGCGTCTGGCACGCGATCCAACACGCTCCGTGGGATTTGGTTGGCATGGCCGGTGGCCATCAGCACGGCCATGGTCTCGCCGATGGCCCGGCCAACGCCCAGCAGCACCGCGGCCAACAACCCGTTCTTGGCCGCCGGAAACAAAACCCGATAGACAATCTCCCAGCGGCTGGCGCCCAGCGCCAGCGCGGCCTCGCGATACGAGTCGGGCACGGCCTTCAAGGCGTCTTCGCCCACCGACACGATCACCGGCACGCTCATCAGCGCCAGAATAATGCTGGCGTTGAGAACGTTCACGCCGATCGGCGCGCCGGTGGCCGCGATGATCAGCGGATTCAGCATCATGTAGGCGATGAAGCCCCACACGATCGACGGAATGGCGGCCAACATTTCGATCGCGATTTTCAAAACTTCCTTGAGCTTGGGGCTGGAAAACTCCGACACGTAGATCGCCGCCCCCAGGCCGAGCGGAACCGCGATCAGCATGGCCAGCACCGTCACCGAGGCCGTGCCGGCCAGCAGCGCCAAGATGCCGTAGTGCGGATGCGCCGATACCGGGTTCCAATTCGTGCTGGTGAAAAACTCCACCAGGTCCAACTTGCCGAACAGCATCGGCGCACCCTCGCGAAACACGAAAAAGAATATCCCGAACACGAAAAAAATCGCGCTGTAGCCGCACAGCCGGATCAAAAGCTCGATCAGCAACTCGGGCAACGCGCGCAGCCGCACCGCGAGCGAGCGATCAGCTCCGTGCAGCGGGTCGTGTGCGTGTGCGTCGTGAAATGGGGCGGAGGGCATGGGGAGGGAGGGACTAGGTGTTAGGGGTCGGGGGTTGGGGTTCGCCGGCTGGAGTTAGGGTTTCGGGTGCGCTCGGTTCGGGTGCGGTGGCAGGCGCCGGGTTTTGTGGAGTCGCCGGCTGGGTGCTGGCAGCGGGCACGTAGCCGGTGTCGAGGACGATCTTTTGGCCTTCGGCCGAGAGCACCCATTGGATGAATTCCTGGATGGCGCCGGTGGGTTCGCCCAGGGTGTACATGTAGAGCGGCCGCGAAATGGGATAAGTGCCGTCCTGCACCGTGGCGACGGTGGGCTCGACGGGCGCGTCGCCTTTGTTTTTGGAAAGGCTCAGAACTTTCACCTTTTCATCGCGATAGCCCATGCCGCTGTAACCGATCGCGCAGGGCGTATTCGAGACCAGGGCCACGATGTCGGCCGAGCCCGTTTGCGCGGTGTAGCCCTGTTTATATTCGCCATCCTTGCCGAGCACGGCCTCCTTGAAATAAGCGTAGGTGCCCGAACTGTTTTGCCGGCTGATGCGAATGATCTTGCCGTTGGAGCATGCAGTATTGTCGACGCCCAGTTGCTTCCAATCCGTGATCGTGCCGTTCTCGCCGTAGACGTCGGCCAGCTCGGCGATGGAAATCTTGTCGAGCGGGTTTTTGCGGTGGACGTAGATGGCCAGGGCATCGCGGGCGACGATGAACTCCTTGGGCACTTTGCCGGTATTGGATTGGGCGGTTTCGATCTCGCTGGGCTTCATCGGCCGGCTGGCCGTGGCGATCTCGATCTTGCCCGCACATAAATTGGCGATGCCCACGCCCGAGCCGCCGCCGCGGACCGTGACCGAGATGGCCGGATGATCGACATTGAAGGCCTCGCGCCAGCCGTTGGTCAACACGACCATGGTGTCGGAGCCGGTGACGCGAATCGTGTCGACCCCATCGTCGCCGCGCGACCGGGCCGAGCAAGCAGCCACGGTGGCCAGCAGCGAGGCCGAGAGGATCGCAAACGTCCAGCGGACCAGGGACATCAGGGGGCGTCCAATTTCTGCCGGCGTCGAGCCAGCGCGAGTCGATATCGTGTGCGCACGCCGAGAAGATTGCCTGTTGCTGCACGCCGGCGCCAGCGGTCCGCGTGCCCGGGCCAGAAAGCATTGCGACCGCAGGATTGAAGCCACCCCGTTGCGCTTGTTGCCCAGTCCAGCCATCCTGCCGTCGAAGCCATCGCCAGTTCGGCCCGATGCCGGCAGGGCGATGGTCCGTCCATCCCGCCGCTAGATCATAAGGGTCGATTGTTAGGGTTTTGTGAGCGACGGGGGTGGGGTAGTGGGCATTTAGTGTGTTGATCGATTTTGGAGGCCGGGTTCTGCGGTCGGCGTCGGCAATGGCTTCGGTTCTAAGCCTCCCGGAAGCGGCGGGAATTTCGCCAAGCCGTCGCGTGGTAGCGGGACGATTTCCACACGAGAACCGGGTGGCCGCTGATCCTCTGGGATTACTTCCATAAACCACCACCCAACTGCATAGATCGCAACCAGCACGGCACCAGCGATCAACGCGACTCGGAACCGGCGGCGCTTAGGGGCGGGGCACATTGTCGGGCCTGATTTTAGAATCAGATAAAGGTCGCGGCGGCAGTTTCCTGAATGACTTTCGCTGGCGATTTAGAGTTGCACGGAACCAAGTGTCCAGGCAGCCTGACTCCTAACCGCTTGGGGGGTGCGATCGTTGTGTTCCTTTGTCGTTCTTTGTCGTTTTTTGTCATCCTTTGGATCTCGGTTCGATATGCGTAAGGCATTAACTATGTGGATCTTATATATCGAAGATCAGCCGGAAAGGTGGGCGATGCAATCGGCGCAAGTGGCAAATCACGAGGAATTACTACAAAACCTTCATCAGTCAAGAGCGATATCACGCTCTGATAGCGGTTCTGCTTGCGCTATGAATCGCAAGCCTTTTCAGAACAACGACTTACGGCAGCGCCAAGACGAAAAGTAAATTTTCGATAGGTATTGACGCGCCTGGCCCGCGACCGATAATACACATGTTCTCTGCCCAGTGCAGTGGAACCCACAAAGGCTTACCGCTGAGCCCGCCTTGCGCGAATCAGCGGTTTTTTTACGCCCACGCTGGATTACCCAGTATCTTGGCGATTGTTTCTGGATCGCCGACGTAATGCGTAACGAACTCGGCTTCGGTTCTCGCTGCATTCGAGAATCGAATCACCACTGCATAGTCGGGCGCCAAAACTGAAACGCGCCGGCGATCATCAAGTCGCTTCTCTTCGCGATTCCATCCGACTCGCATTGGTAACGTGCTATCGCACAGTACGGCCTCGATCCAATCGAGCCTCTCCGCGCGGTCATGCGCGAATGTAGTTTTAACCTCACTCCTGTACGCCGAGTTAAAGCAGCAGTGATAGAACCGTTTTCTCCTAAATGCCACCTCGACTCCATCGTGAGCCACTACCGGCGCACAGCAATATTTTCTCGCATAATAGGCGAGATATGCGTCTTGCGATACAAGCGACAGGAGAGCCGGCGTCATCACCATCCGCCTTGCAGGTTAATAACAAACACATTGAACTTTGGTTCGTTCATCCAAGTGTGCGTGATCTCCCCCCCAAGGCGTTGCTCAATTCTCTCGACAACGGTTTCTTTGGCGCTGTCTTTTCGCAATCGCTCATTTAGTTTTGCAGAGGCGGCGCCAGTCAAGATGTCAGCCAATTGAAGCAAAACAGAATCAGAAGATCTCACAGATTGAACAGATTGAATCTTGGAGCTGAGGTTTGACGATTCCAGACAGTCTCTGAGAACTGGGAGCCTGTCGTGTTGCCTATTGCTCTTGAAGTCGCAAAAAACCCGATAGCTATTGAAATCAAGAATCCAATGATGAAGGAGTTGATAATAGAATTTGTAAAACGCCAGCTCCTGGTCACTGTCGTGGAACTTAACTAGGTCAACATGCTGTCGATCTACAGCAATACAGCGAAATCTGACAGCGGTATCCTGGGCGAAGAACCAATCAATGAGATCAATGTAAAAGTCGAGTTTATTGGGCGACACCTTTTGCCATTTGAATTCTGCTGACTTGATGCCATGGCGCTTGCGCAATTGATGAAGACCCGCTTTGCATGCTGAGCGGTTATCGGTCCGCAGCCAAAGGCTGCCGATAATCAAGTATTTAGCCGTCGACAGCTTCGAGCAAAGAACGTCGGTGTGGCTTTCGTCACAATATACGTCGAAGTCCATATGCAAAACCTAGAGGCAAGTGTCATTCATTTGGTCCAAACAGCCGACGCAGGCCGTGACCATTAGAGCCGCACTATTTTTGCCTGACGGCCTTTCGTGCACGTTCCTTTTGCGGCGGCATGGCCAGCAACGGAAGCAGGACCGGCGGCAATCCCATGCGGCTAATTTGTGACTGAATTATTTCGCGAGAATACGGCCACGAATGCAGCATGCACATCTGCGTGATTACGGCCTGTAGTTGCTTCTCGGACAGTTTGTGGCCTTTCTGGATTTCATAGATTAACTGGTACTGCACAGACACAAAGATTGCAGCATCCTTATTGGACTTGCCATCGTACCAGCCCACAAACGTGACTTTTGGTCTCGCGACCAAGCTCGGCGCCAGGCTCCCCTGGTACTCACCGATTTCGACCTGCACGTGAATGGCGCTATTGGTAGGAAGAGATTCGCGCTCGATGGCTTGGCGTGAAATGCTCTCTAGCAGGCGAATGTCTGTAAATCGCACCGGAAATTGCGGCGCTTGGATGGCCTTTCGATTCGAGCCCAGCTTCTTTTTGAGTGTCATTGGTCCAGGCCACCCGTAAGTGCAATATCAGCAAGATGCCGCGATATTTTTCTTTTGATCGCAAATTTTGTACTCAGGCCTTTCCGGATCATCTCTCTGCTGAACAGGTTCGCGTCGACCGGGACATCGAATGTGACTCTTATTTTTGATCGAGCGTGGCCTGGCCGTGCGCAGTCTGGAAAGCTATAGCCCGTTTCCATCTCTGCGCCGAGAACGGCAAATACGTATGCGACGGTACGAATTGTTTTGTTGTTCTCCCCGTCTAAAAGCTGCGTTACCCAGCCCTTCGTTCGACCCAGTTCGCGCGCTAAGTCCGCGCGGCTCATGCCGCGCACATCCATAGCCTCTTCAAGTTGTTCGGTTACTCGAATAATGGCGCGCTCCGTGAGAAGGCGGCATCGTCCTTCTTTAGTGCCTTTCAGTTTTTCAGCCAAACTGATTTCGCGTGTTTCTTCCATCCGGTTGACTATCCTCGCAATAACGTTTTTCGGCTGTTGTATTCCGCCCTCAATTTAATTGCCCGCTCTACTTGCTCCGATGGCCATGCCCCCAGACCTTTTGTCGCCCCTGGCTTGAAAAATCCGTGCGTGATGATCCATGCGTTGCCATCGCGAAAACAAGGGAACCTGATTTGCCTCCGCTTAATCTCGAAGCAGCACGACAAAAAATTTGCCGCTTCGTTGTGAAAGCGCTTCGGCGATAGGCGGCCCTTTTCCGCGAGCTGCTCAAACCACGCCACGCATCGCTCGCACGCATTGACTGCGGGAAACTTACCGACGATGATTTTCGCCAGATCACCGTCCAGAAACTCACGCGTCCAGTTTCTGCCATTTGCGCAGATTACAGCACGCACAACCCCCCACGTTCCATCGGCTAATAATTCGGTTAGGGGGTAGTTGTAGACCATAGAAAGTTTAGATAAAGCTAAACTAATTGTCAACTGCTGATAACGCCCATTTTAGGGGCGAACTCGATCCCCCTGTATAGTGTCCAGTGCGTTATGGATGCAACCGGCTCAACTGGAATAACGCGTCTTCCGGACCCCTAGGTCCGGAAAGCGTCCCGCGCCTTGGCGGCGCAGCGGCCTTATAAGCCGCGATAGGGGTCGGCGTGCGCCGAACGGGTTCGATTCCCACTCTTTCCGCTTAGCCCTTGGCGCTGCGCTTAGCGGCCCTGGACAGGCACCCCCGCACCCATTCGGACAGGCTTACGCCGGCGCGCTCGGCAGCGCGGCGGTATTCGTCCCGCTCGGCCGTGGTCATGCGGATCGGGACCATTTCAGAGGCCTTTAAGGCCGGGTCTATGGGCGGTCTGCCGCGTTTGGCTTTCATGCCATAAGTGTAATACCAAAAATCTTTCTGGCAAGCCCGATTCCCTATTGATTTATCGTATTACGGTATTACAATAAAGGCATGAAGAAAAACCCCGACTCGGCCCGGCAAGGCTGAATCGGGGCGCAGAACAAAACCAGGCTTTCGCCCAATTCAGTCCAGACAAACGGATTGTAGCGAGAGCCGAAGAAACGGAAAGACTCCCGCGATGATGATTGCCCCGAGTTGCAAACATGACCAGACCCGGAAATTTGGGAAGGATCGCAAGGGCAACCCGCGCGTCCAGTGCTGCCTGTGCGGCAAGACATGGACAGAGGCCCCGCGCAGTCTCTTGGGCGAGATGCGGATTGACTTGGCTCTGGCCGAGCAAATCATCAAGTGTCTTTGCGAGGGCGTCAGTGTGCGAGCGACCGCCCGCCTCAATAACGTCTGCAAACAGACCGTAATGGACCTGATGATTCTGGTGGGCGAGCGATGCGCCCGCTACATGCAAAACGAATTCTGCAATCTGGCCGTTTCCGACGTACAAATCGACGAAGTCTGGCAGTATATCTACTGCAAGCAAAAGACCGCCATTCAAAACGACTTTGGCCCCGAAGTTGGCGACAGTTTTTTGTTCACCGCGATTGAGCGAAACACGAAATTGCTCATCGCGTGGCAGCTTGGCAAGCGCGACCAGTTCAACACCGACATCTTCTGCAAGAAGCTAGCGCGATCCACTGGTGGTCGGTTCCACTTGTCGAGCGATGGCTTCGGCCCGTACCGCGATTCAGTGCCGCGCACCTTTGGTAGCCGGGTCGATTTTGGTATGGTGATTAAGACCTACGGAAAGACCTCGCAAGACGATCAGCGGCAGTACTCGCCGGCCCGGATAATCTCTATGAAGAAAGAGGCGGTTCACAACTGGCCCCGGATGGATCGGACCTGCACAAGTCACGTTGAGCGGATGAACTTGAATCTGCGGACGTTCATCCGAAGAATGACGCGGCTCTCGAATGGCTTCTCCAAGAAGTGGGCCAATCACGAAGCCATGCTGGGCCTGTTTATCGCCCATTACAATTTTTGCCGGACGCACGGCACCTTGAAAACAACCCCCGCCGTCGCAAGTGGTTTGACCGGCCGCAAATGGACCGTCCGCGACCTGATCGAAAAAACATCAACACACTAAATGCCCACTACCGGGGGTGGGGTGGTGGGCAATTAGTGTGTTGCTGGATTTTCGGCGGGAGGGCGGGGAGCGTACAGCGGACGGACGGGGGGAAAGTCTCGAATCACGATTGCATTGACAGTCGACTCCGGGAATAGTCGCTTTGCCCTTTCTAATTCCTTTTCAGTGTCAGGCGGCCGACTTGGGTCACGCCCATCCAGTACGAGATCCACATTTCCGCGTCCTTCTTCGCCGAATAACCAAAGCATCCCCCGCGTTTTGACCACAAAATGCGGCATCAGGACGAGTCTCAGTTGTTGGGTAACCGCGTCTTGTTCTGCAAGCAGCTCATGTCGCTGCCGAATCCAATTGAACTGATAGACGATCCAGCCTAAGAGCACCGCGAGCACCGTCACCACCACGAACATCGTCCGTAGCGAGAACCGGAACCAGCGGCGTTTAGGGGCGGGGGGCATGGGGGCCGTCAGCCTCTCGTGTGGTACGCGGCCATGCTCGAGCTGCTGCCCTGGACGCAGCAACGATCATCGCGATCAGCCACCAGATAAGAGCCAGTGCAAGCCGTAGCGGGAGGGTGAGCAGTTCCAGAGCCAAGAGAATCTCGTACATTCTGGCATTGTAGCAGGCGCCAGACTAGCGCGGTGGTGTCCGGTTAGTTTGTTGCCGGTCGTGATGGCGATCCCCAAAGCCGCGATTTATCGGCCGTTACTTCAGCTTCGGGGAACAGCAGCCTCAATGGCTCTAGTTCTGACTCTTGGCCGTGAAGGATGAATATTTGCCTCACGCCAGCCTCTCCGAAGAGCCTGAGGGACCAGGGCAGTACGTCATCGCGATCGCGCACGAAGCTGCTGCTCCAATCCAGTATGAATGCCCGAGACTGCGTGAGGCCGCGAAGTGCCTCATGCCGATCCCTGATCCACTTGAGCTGGACCGTGAGCCAGCCCAGAGGAATGGCCAGCAGCAAGACCGCCACGAACAGCGTCCGCAGACTGAATCGGAACCAGCGGCGAGGAGCGGCGAGGGTCATCATCAGCCGGGTCCAACGGTCCCCAAGAGACGAACCCACCAGTCGACATATTCTTTCCCGACAGAAGTGATCAGAAGCGGCCAATAGATCCACAATGCTGAATAAAAGCCATTCCAACCCGTGGCTTCGCGTAACCAGAAAGCCGTGGCAAGCACAGGACCGCTGCTGATGACGTAGATGCCCGAAATAAGTACCAACAAAAACCCAAACTTCGCGAGTCCGGGCCCACGGCTGCGTGTGTCTTCGCCCATTCCGGAATTGTAGCAGGGAGACTTCCGTCGGTGGTGGCCAATTAGTGTGTTGCTGGGCCGCGCTACTGTCGCAGCTCCACGACCTGCGACTCGGGAAAGAGCGCCCTTATAGGTTGCGCTTTGTGATTGAGCACGCCGACCTGAGCATAGATGGTCATCGCGATTGGTCTCGCTCCGAGCAAACGCCACGAAACAGGCAGCGAGCCGCTCGGGGACAATAATCCCCTTTTAGCGACGTGCGGCTTGTCCTCGACAATCGCGAGATTCGCGTACTCGCCCTCGGCGAAGATTCGATGGTCGGGCTCCAGGGAATCCAACACGTGCTCCCGCTGACGAACAATGTGGAGATTCCACCCAAGCCAGACTGCAAAAACCGTCACGACCACGAACAGCGTTCGCAGAGAGAAGCGGATCCATTGGCGATTAGGGGCGGGGGTCATCGACGGAATACCTCTCTGCCAACTGCACGCATCCCGTCGCGCGGCGCGTCGACACTGGCGGCTGGCCGCGAGTCACTTCCCGCGCCTCCAGCGGGCAATGCTACCGAGCGTCGCCGCTACAACAATTCCCGAAAACAGTCCCAGTGGAGTTGTCCAAAGAACGGGATGAAAAATGCCGTCGTTGGCTCCGGGGAGATTTTTCCCAATTAGATACCCAAGGAGTGTCCCGATTGCACAGGGAATGAGTATGGCCAAGAGGTCTGTCGAGGCCGTCCCGCGACTCCGCTTTTGCAAGCCTTGATTCATCGGCAATCTCGACAATGAAACGCTAAATAGACACTAACCAGTTCGCTTTGGTATTGGGATTGGCGGTCTCGGGGCGCGTCTACCATGCCGGCATTGTAGCAGGGGGTGGATAGGTGTTGTGTGATTCGTGTGTTGCTGGAAAGTTGCGATCAATCCAAGTCCGTGGGTCGGGCACAGGCACGTCAGCCGCGGGACCGATTATCGTGATTACTTCCGGGGGGAGTTTGGCGGCAGGTTTTGGTGGAAAGAGCCACGCCACCGTCGTCGGCAAGACTCCAGCCAACATCGCAAACACCGTCACCACGACGAACAGCGTCCGCAGCGAAAACCGAAGCCAGCGGCGCTTGGGGGCGGGGGTCATGGCGTTGTCAGTCATCTCGGCGCTTCTTGGAGAACACCCACACCAAGAGTGCCGAGGCCACGCCGGCCCCCGCTAGAATGACTACTGCAATCGCAAGGATCATCCTGAGCGGCGGCGCAACAAAAGTGAATTGAACGTCTGGGTCCATTCCGGCATTGTAACCGCGGGAAGCGACACGGCGCACGATGAAATACCCGCGAGCCGCCTAATAACGGTTCCAATTGTGGCGCGGCCGGCGCTCCCCGATGCACTCCTTCAGGTTGCCGGAAGTTTTGGCGACGGCTAGACTTGATGCTCTTGGCTTGGGCTGGATTTTTTGCAAATCAGAAGGGGGATCGCTTCCGGTGTCGCGTGTCGTTTTGGCTATGTCGGGCGGGGTGGATAGCAGCGTGGCGGCTCACTTGCTGCGGCAGGCGGGGCACGACGTGATCGGCGTCTTCATGCGCCATGGCGAGAGCGTGAGCGAGACGTGCTCGACGGATTCGGCGGCGCGGGATGTGGCGGTGACGGCTGGCGTCGAGGGGAAGGCGGGCTCCGGGGCACCCTCACCCCGGCCCTCTCCCGGCGGGAGAGGGAGTGATGCGGGGCTGCCGATCGTTTCGCGGCGGCTGGGGCACAAGCAAGGGTGTTGTACGGCCAGCGACGCCCAGGACGCGCGCCGCGTGGCCGATCTGCTCGACATTCCTTTCTACGCGATCGATTTCCAGGAAGAGTTCAGCCGGATCATCGACTACTTCATCGACGAATACACGGCCGCCCGCACGCCCAACCCGTGCGTGATGTGCAACAACTGGATCAAGTTCGGCCGGCTGTTCGATTACGCCGACAGCGTGGGGGCCGAGTTTGTCGCCACCGGCCACTACGCCCAACTGTTGGCCGGAAGCGCACCGGACGACCGGCCGGCACTGGCCCGTGGCGTCGACGAAACCAAAGATCAGTCGTACGTGCTGTTCGGCATCGAGCGGCAACTGTTGGCGCGGATGATGCTGCCGATCGGCGGCTACCGCAAGGAGACGATCCGCCACATTGCGAGCGAACTGGGTCTGCGCGTGGCCGACAAGCCCGACAGCCAGGAGATTTGCTTTGTGCCCGAGGGCGACCATGCCGCCTTCATCCGCGGCAAGCGCGGCGCCTCGGCCACGGCCGGCGAAATCGTGACCAGCGACGGCCGGATCGTGGGAACGCACGACGGGCTGGAGCGGTTCACCGTCGGCCAGCGCAAGGGTTTGGGCGTGGCGCTGGGCGAGCCCCGCTTCGTGATCCGCCTGGAGAGCGACACGCGGCGCGTCGTGCTGGGCAGCAAGCAAGAGCTGGCCCGCGGCGAGCTGACGGCCGGCCGCGCCAACTGGCTGGTCGACCCGTCGCCGGAGCCGCAGCATTGCGAAGTCAAGATCCGCTACAACGCCCGGCCAGTCGGGGCGACCGTCACGGCGCTGGCCGGCAACCGTTTGCACGTCGCGTTCGATACGCCGCAGTTCGCCGTGGCGCCCGGCCAGGCGGTCGTCTGCTACGACGCAAACCGGGTCCTGGGGGGCGGCTGGATCGAGTAGGGGTATCTTTCGAGGAACGATCCACACGCATGGCACGGCGGTTGGCGGTCGGCTATGCTGACGCGTAGTGTGGCTATCACTTCGAGGCGAGGTTTACTCATGGCTGCAATTTGGCCCACCCTGATCGCACAGCAATTCGTCAAGGACTTGCCGGACACGCCTTGGTGGATGCTGGCGCTGGCGATCATTCCCGTGCTGTTCGTGTTCATGTTCATGGTGGCGATGTTGGCCTATGGCAAGCTATGGTTCCAGGCCTACATGTCGAACGCCCGAGTGAGCATCGCTCAGCCTGATCGGCATGAGCCTGCGGCAGGTCAACGCGCGGGTGATCGTGCAAGCCAAGATCATGGCCATGCAGGCCGGCGTCGGCAGCGATCCGCAAACCGGCATCACCACCCGCCGGCTGGAAGCCCATTACCTGGCCGGCGGCAACGTGCCGGGCGTGATCAACGCCATCATCGCCGCCCATCGGGCCGACATCGACCTGGATTTCGATCGAGCCGCGGCCATCGACCTGGCCGGCCGCGACGTGCTCGAAGCGGTGCGGACCAGCGTCTATCCGAAGGTGATCGATTGCCCCGATCCGGCCAAGTCGAAAAAGTCGCATTTGAGCGCCGTGGCCAAAAACGGCGTCGAATTGAGAATCCGGGCCCGCGTCACGGTGCGCACCAACCTTGCCCAGCTCATCGGCGGAGCGACCGAAGAGACGATCATCGCCCGCGTCGGCGAGGGCATCATCACCTCGATCGGATCGTCCGAGAGCCATCTTGAAGTGATGGAAAACCCGCATCGCATCTCGAAGGCTGTGCTCGACCGCGGGCTCGACGCGCACACGGCGTTCGAGATCGTCTCGATCGACATTGCCGACATCGACGTGGGCGAGAACATCGGCGCCCGGCTGCAAGCCGATCAGGCCGAAGCCGACACTCGCGTGGCCCGGGCCAAGGCCGAGGAGCGTCGCGCCAACGCCATTGCCCGCGAGCAGGAAATGAAAGCCCGGTGGCCGAGAATCGGGCTCTGCGTGATCCTGGCCGAAGCGGAAGTGCCGCTGGCCATGGCCGACGCCTTCCGTGCCGGCAACTTTGGCAGTGCCCACGAAGGCGGCGTCGACGCCAACGGCCGGCCGAGCCCGTCGAAGTAATGCTCTTCTTCAGACAGCTCGGAGGGGGGACCGTCCCTCAATTTTTCGCGATGCACAAGCGCCGGATATTGGCTGTCGTTTTCGGTTTGTCGATCGGCGCGACTTTGGCGGCCGCCGACCCTCCGGCGGATGAGTTGGCCCTGCTGACCACCTTCCGCGGCGAATTTGTCGACGTCACGCCGGGCCAAGGCGTCTTTCCGGCCGATTTCTCGATGGGCCGCGCCGACGGCGAAGCGGCCGAACGGCCGCCGCGCCGTGTCACGCTGAAAAAACCGTTCAGCGTCGCGCGCTATGAGGTGCCGCAGAATCTTTGGCAAGCCGTGATGGGTGACAACCCGAGCCGCTGGAAGGGCCCGCGCAATTCGGTCGAAATGCTCTCGTACGACGATGCGGTCGAGTTTTGCCGCAAGGTGACCGAGCGGCTGCGCCAGGCGAAACTGATCGCGCCGGGCCAGGTCGTGCGGCTGCCGTCGGAGGCCGAGTGGGAATACGTCGCCCGGGCGGGCACCTCGACCGTCTACTCGTTCGGCGACGACGTCAAGGATCTTGACGAGCATGCCTGGTCGACGCAAAACGCGGCCGGCAACGATCCGCCGGTGGGCGCCAAGCGGCCCAACGCCTGGAAGTTGCACGACGTCCACGGCTACCTGTGGGAGTGGTGCGCTGACGCCTGGCACGACAGCTACGCCGGCGCCCCGGCCGACGGCTCGGCCTGGGTCGAAGGGGGCGACGCCGCACGCCGGGTGTTGCGCGGCGGCAGTTGGAAAGACCCGGCCGGCAAACTCACCAGCAGCTATCGGCAGCCGGCCGCGCGAGAATTCAAAGACGCGGCCGTCGGGCTGCGGTGCGTGATGCAATAGGGATTAGGGGTTGGGGGTTAGGGATTCGTGTGGAAGACGAGCTGCATACTAAGCCCTAATCCCCAACCCCTAAACCCCGTTCTTCAGCCACCTAAATTTTTAGGTATCATCTCTTGACACGGGTTTTTCTCTCGCGCACAATGACCTAAGTTCTTAGGTGGTTCTTCAATCCTGCCACGGAGGTGCTCTGTTGAGCGAGCGAATTCCCTCGGGCCGAGAACTCGAGATACTCAAGATTTTGTGGGACACGCCCTGGGCCAGCGTCCGCGAAGTGCACGAGCGAATGTGCCCCGACGGCGAACTGGCCTACAACACCGTGCAGACCTTGCTGCGAATCATGGACGAAAAAGGCCTGGTCACGCATCAACTGCGCGGCCGCACGTTCGTCTATCGCTCCAAACACAGCCGCGACCGCGAAATGTCTCGGCTGTTGGACAAAGTGTTCGACGGGGCGCTCGACCAGTTTGTCGTCAGCCTGCTCAAATCGAAAAACCATAGCGCCGGCGAATTGAAGAAGCTGGAACGGATTATCGCCGACGCGCACCGACGGAAAAACAGCGAATCCGCAACGAAGTGATTTCACAACCGAATGACGCAATCCAGTGACGCCGCCGAAAGGGCCTGAACATGGCGACCATCGTGAGATTTGAAGCGCTGTACGCAATGCTTGCGCAGGCGGCTCTGGCCGGATTGGTGCTTTTAGCAATCGGCTCGGTGGCCGTGCTGATCGTGCGCCAGCCGGCGCGGCGGATTCGCGTGATCGAGTGGACGCTTGTCGGACTGCTGATCGTGCCGGTCCTCGGGTTGCTGCCGGGCTATCCGCGCTGGGGCGTGTTGCCGAAGCTCGAGGGGGCCAGTGCGGAGCTTGTCGACGCGCCGGTTGTCGAGACGCCGGCGATGGTGCCACCCGCGGCGCGAGTGGAAGTTCCATTTGTGGCTCCGATGGAGACGCCTGTTGGTCCCATCGAGACACCCACATTCGAACCCCTGCCGGCTGAGACTGTGGTCAACGAAGCGCCCGCTGTCGGCCCTGTGCCCGAACTGGAAATGCCGGCGGCGGCGCAGATGATCGCGGCAGCCGAAGCGCAGCCAAGTGAATTGCAACCGTCGGCACTCGAACCGCCAGCGATCCTGCCGGCACCGCGCGAACTGGACTGGAACATCCTGGCCGACTTTCGCGTCTGGATTGTCGGTGCGTATGCGGTTGGCGTGGCCGCGATGCTGGCCTGGTCGCTGGTGGGGCTGATCGCGGTGAAACGGCTGCTGCGCTCGCGCGGCCGGCCGATGAGGCGTGTCGCCATATGCTGCGACAAATCGCCGGGCCGGCGAGCGACCGTGTGGCGCTGGTCGTTTCGTCGCGGGCTGGCCAGCCGTGCGCGCTGGCCTGGCGGCCGACGACGATCGTGCTGAGCGAAAGTTTGCTTGCCGAGGATGACCCGCAGCGCTTGCGGTGGGTGCTGGCCCACGAGTGGTCGCACGTCGCGCGAGGGGACGTTTGGAGCTGGTCGCTCGGCGGGCTGGCGCGATGGTTTTACTTTTATCAGCCGCTGTTGTGGTGGCTGCGGCGGCAGTTGCAACTTTGCCAGGACTACGTGGCCGATGCGCAGGCCGCCCGCGCCGGGCGCAGGCTGGAGGCGAAGCCGTGGATTACGCCGAGTTTCTCACGCGTGTCTCGTCGAACTTTTCCCGTCCCACATTGGCTGCCGGTCTGGGCATCGGCGGCCGCACCTCCGATCTTGAGAGGAGAGTCGTCATGCTGGTGGAAAACCTTCGTTCGCTGGAAAGCGCCAGTCCGCGCCGCTGGAATTTATTCGTATTGCCGATCGCCATTCTGCTGGTCGGCGGCGCGGCCTGCCTGGGCCAGAAGCCGGCCAGCGAGCCCGAGAAGCCAAAAGAGACACCGTCGTTAGTCCCGCCGGTCGATGCAAAGGCCGAACTAGTCGGCGCTGTTGGCGAGCCGAAGCCGCAACCCGCCGAGGCCAAGCAAGAACTCGTCCGTCGGCTGAATGCCGCTTTGGTTGAGCAGGAGATTAGCAAGGACCCGGTCGTGTTGCAATTAACTGAAAAGATGGCGGAATTACATGTGCAAATGGCCACGGAGATGAGCAACCCGGATTACCAGTCGTCGAAGGAGTTCAAGGCCTTGCGGCATACACTCGACCTACTCCAAGAACGACTCGAGGAACACAAGGCCGTGCTGGTGGCTCGGTTGAGGGAGCTATTTGCCGCGAAAGAGGCGGCGGCCGAACTCGGCCCGGCGGCCCCGCCGAAAGGCCCGCGGTTGGTCGCGCCGGGCGACGTGCTGGTAGTCGACGTGGTAACCAATGCGGAGCAACTCTCGGGCGGAGCCGTGTCGCTATTGCTGCGTCCCGCCACGAACGTGACGGTGGACGGCGAGGGAAAGATCTCGCTGGGCTCGGCGTATGGCAAGATCGAGCTGGGCGGCAAACCGCTGCATGAGGCCGAGTCTCAACTCATGAACGCTCTCAGCGCTCATCTCCGATCGAACATGGACCGCGCCGGCAAAGACGATCCCGATCTGTACAAGAAGGTTCGCCACGTCACGCCGATGATCAACGTGCGGCTCACCTTCGACGGCCCGCGCACCGTGGTGGCGGGAACTTACTCCCCGTACCCGTCGGTAGTCGCGCCCAAGCAACCTTCCGTACCCGTCTCGACGGTGCCGCCGGTCCCGACAGTGGCGCCCGTTGCGGCAGTGGCGCCCGTCGCGGCGAAGCCCGGTCGGATCGCACCGGGGGACTCTCTGAGAATGGAAGTCGTCTCGCAAGATGCCAGCATGAACATGAATTTGAACGTGGATCCTCAGGGAAATGTGGCGCTCGGAGCCAAATTCGGCCGGGTGAATGTGGCGGGAAAGACGGCCATTGAAGCCGAGCAAGCGGTCGAGAAACATCTTGCCACGTTGCTCAAAGAGCCGAAGGTGCAAATCCAGCAAACATCGCACGCTCCTGGGTATCCGACGAGCGTATTGCCCCCTCAGCCAACCCGGTCGAATTTGTCGGCCATACTGCCGGGCGAAACCCCGGCGGGATTGGCCCCTAAGTCAAAGCCATCCGATTTGTTGACCAGCAAGAAACCACCGGCTCCAGCGGGTCCGCAGCGCATTGCGCCGGGGGACGCGCTGCAAGTGGTCGTGGAGCCGCAGGAGGTTGAAATCCATCGGACCATTGTCGTCGAATCGGATGGCAACCTGCCCTTGGGTCCGCGCTACGGCCGCGTCAACGTAGGGGGGAAAACCTTGGTGGAAGCAGAACAGGAGATTTTGAAACTACTTCGTGATCACCTCCGAGACCCGGAGGTGCAAGTCACGTTCGCGCGGGACGAAATCGACGCGGGTGCCGTGAAAAAACTCGAGCAGGAAATCCTGGAATTGAAAAAGCTGATCCGCGCGCCAAAGATCGCGCTGATCGTTCTTCGATTGGCCCGACCGTGAGCCCGTACTTGAATCTGTTGCAGGCCGCGGATACCCCTCCTGCCGAGAATTCCAGCTATCAACGGCAGATCGGCACCAAGCGCTAATGCGAATGCCGCGTGGCACGGGCATCTTGCCCGTGTGTCGCGCTCACTGGCGAGACGCCAGTGGCACACCCGTCAGACGCCACATCGCACAGGAATTCCAACAGCTTGAGCGTGGCGGCTTTGTTGGGCATCGGATAGCCGCGCGTCAGGTCGGGATCGCTGTGGATCGCCGGGCGCAGGTTGGGCAGGCCGACGCAACTCGGGCAGCCTTCCTCGCACGGGCACTCGCGGACCATCTCGTGGCAAATCGCCAGCACCGACTCCAGCTGGTCGAAGCCTTTTTCGCAGTAGCCAAGCCCGCCGGGATAGCGGTCGTAAAGAATCATCGTGCTGTGGCCCAGGTTCTTGCTGTCGACCACGCCGCCCAAGTCGCGGCTGTCGCACATGGCGACCATCGGCAGGGCGACGACGGCCAGGTTGCGCAAGCCCACGATTCCTTCGCTGGTGCGATAGCCGGCCGCTTTCATCTGCTTGCGCAGCGACTCGTCGGGCGAGAGCCACACGGCGGTCGTCGGCAGCGTTTGCGCCGGAATGTCGACCGGGCCCTGGCCGATGTTCTCGCGAGTGCCGAACTTGATTTTCTTGAACGCCACGGTCTGCCACGTCACGTCGACGTCGCCATAGGCCAGCAGCGACCCGGGCACGCCCGCGCGGTTGTTGCGCTCGTCTTTGATCACCACGCTGCTTTCGAGCACGGCCTGCGTGTAGTAGTCCATCTCGTGACGCTCGACGTAGGCGACCTTGCCGTCCAGGTCCAGCTCGCGGACGAAATACGACTCGCCGTTGTGCAGGTAGACCGCCTGCGGATAGACCAGCTCCGGAGCACTGATGGCGTCGACGTTGGCGATCACCTCGTGATCTTTGAGGGTGCCACGGGCATCTTGCCCGTGTTTGACAGCATGCACTGGCGAGACGCCAGTGGCACCCGGAGACGCCGTAGACGCTCGGCGGCGCAGCACGATGCTAAACGTGTTGTCGCTCATGTGCCGCAAGCTGATCCGCGCGGCGGGGTTCTGCCCGCCGGAATAATAAAACTGGCCGGCGACTTCGGTCAATTGGGCCGAATCGCAAAGCACCTCGGCGATCGGCAGGGCCAGCGGGCCGAAGCGCTCGACGTCGGCCTCCGACAGCGGCAGCTCGAACGCGGCCGCTTGCAGATGGTTGGCCAGCACGTACGGATTGTCCGGATCGACCACTGCGTGCTCGGGCGATTGAGCAAAAAAATAATCGGGATGCCGCGACAAGTACTGATCGACCGGATCGTTGCCGGCCAGCAGGATGGCCAGGCTCTCGTCGTGCCGCCGGCCGCTGCGACCGGCCTGTTGCCAGGTGCTGGCGATCGTGCCGGGATAGCCGGCCAACAGCGCCACGTCGAGCGAGCCGATGTCGACGCCCAGCTCCAGCGCATTGGTGGCCGCCACGCCGCGCAACTCGCCGGTGAACAATTGCGATTCGATCTCGCGCCGCTCGATCGGCAAATAGCCGCCGCGATAGGCGCGCACCTGATCGGCCAGCTGCGAATGCCGGGCCGCGAGTTGCTCCTTGACGTAGCGGTGGACCAGCTCGGCCGCTTGCCGGGTGCGGGTGAACGTGAGGGCCTGCGCGCCGGCCAGCATGGCTTCGACCATCAGCAGCACGGCGTCGTCGGTGGCGCTGCGGCGCGCCAGGCGATCGTTGCCCAGCGGCGTGGGATTCCACAGCGCGAAGTATTTGCGCCCGCGCGGCGCGCCGTCGTCGTCGACGACCGCCACGTCGCGTCCCAGCAGCCGGCCGGCCAGTTCGCCCGGGTTGGCGATCGTGGCGCTGGCCGCCAACACGATGGGGCTGGCGCCGTAGTGTTCGCAGACTCGGGCCAGCCGGCGCAGCACGCAGGCCACGTTGGCGCCCAGAATGCCGCGATAGGTGTGGATTTCGTCGAGCACGACGTAGCGCAGGTTGCTGAAGAACCGGCTCCACTTGGGATGATAGGGCAAGATCGAGGCGTGCAGCATGTCGGGATTCGACAGCACGCAGATTGGCCTCGGCCTGGATGCGGCGCCGCTGCGCGGTCGGCGTGTCGCCGTCGAACACGCCCGAGGCGATTCGCTCGCCTGCCGCGCTGCCGGCGAGCAGCTCCAGCAAACCCTTGTGCTGGTCCTGGGCCAGCGCCTTGGTCGGGAACAGGTACAGCGCCCGGGCTTCGCGATCGGCCAGCGCCGTTTCCAAAATCGGCAGGTTGTAGCACAGCGTCTTGCCGCTGGCCGTGCCGGTAACGACGACCACGTCGCGACCCGCGCGGGCCAGCTCGAGCGCGGCGACCTGGTGCGAGTATAGCCGGTCGATTCCGCGGGCGGCGAGCAGCTCCGCCAGCGCGGCTGGCAGCGGCCGCGCCGGCTCGGCGAATTGCCCCGGCCGCTCGGCGAGAATTTCAACGTGTTCGAGCTGTCCGCAATAGAAATCGCGGCTGCGAATCGAGTTCAAGAATGCGGCGACATCCATGGCCGAAGGGCTCCTGCTTGGATTCCCCTCTCCCTCCGGGAGAGGGTTAGGGTGAGGGAATTTTTGTTGACGCGCGGATATGCAATAGAAACCCACTCATGCGAATTCCTTCACCCCGGCCGTCTCCCGGCGGGAGAGGGAGAACGAGGGGCACGCCGTTAGGCGATACTATACACGCGTCTAGTATATTGAAGCTGCCGATGCGGGCAACATCAGTTTCGCTGCCAGGCGAATACCTAATAAAACGGCCACACCAGCGGGGCCAGGGCCACCGTGACGATCCAGATCAGGATGTCGAGCGGCACGCCGATTTTCAGGTAGTCGCTGAAGCGATAGCCGCCGGGGCCGTAGACCATGAGGTTGGTTTGATAGCCGATGGGCGTGGCGAAGCCGGCCGACGCGGCCATCATTACGGCGATCACGAACGGCATGTAGTTGACCTCCAGGCCGTGAGCCGTATCCATCGCGAACGGAAACATCAAGGCGGCGGCAGCGTTGTTGGTGATCAACTCGGTCACGACCAGCGTCACGCCGTAAATGACCGCCAGCGAGACCCACGCATTGCCGCCGGCCATGTGGATCATTCCTTCGGCGATTTCGCGCGCCGCGCCCGAGGTTTCCAGCGCCGTGCCGACCGCGAACGAGGCGGCGATGGCCAGCAGCACTTCCCAATCGACGCTGCGGCGGGCGGCATCGGTTGTGATGCATCGCGCCAAGATCATGAATCCGGCCGCCAGCATCGAGGCCTTGAGCATCGACATCCATTCGAAACTCACGATCACGACCATGGCCAGCAGCAAGCCCACGGCGATCAGCGCCCGATCGTGCCGCGGCGGATTGGAGTTTTCCAGCCGGCTGACCAGAAAGAAGTCTCGCGAGTTGCGCTGCTGGTCGGCGAACGATGGATGCGCCTCGACCAACAGCGTGTCGCCGGCGCGCAGCGTGATGTCGCCGATTTTTTTGTGCAGCCGTTCGCCATTGCGGGCCACGGCCACGACCACGGCGTTGTACGTGTTGCGAAACCGCCCGTCGCGAATGGTTTTGCCCACCAGCGGACAACTGTTCGACACCACCGCTTCGATCAGGCACCGCTGCGGGCGCGGGGCGCTGAGCTTCGACACTTCGTCAGTGGCTGGCATCAGCCCGCGAATGCGCTGCAAGTCGACGACCGACTCGATGATGCCAACGAACAGCAGCCGGTCGTTGGAGCGCAACTCCTCCTGGGGCGAGACGGCGGCCAGGATGTTGCCGTCGCGATCGATCTCGGCCAGATACACCCCGGGCAGATGGCGCAGGCCGGCTGATTCGATGGTCTTGCCCACCAGCGGGCTGTCGGGCGCGACTTGCATCTCGACGGTGTACTCGCGCGGGTCGTCGAGCGTGCTGATCGCCGGCCGTCGGTCGGGCAGCAGCCACTTGCTGGTCAGAATAATGAACGCGCCGCCGACGATGGCCGAAGGAATGCCGATCCAGGAAATGTCGAACATGTCGAGCCCGCGGCCGGTGCTCTTGATGAGCATGCCCTGCACGACCAGGTTGGTGCTGGTGCCGATCAACGTGCAGGTGCCGCCCAGGATCGCGGCGTAGCTGAGCGGAATCATCAGTTTGGAAACGGGAAAGCGATTCGCTCGAGCCCAATCGCTGACGGCCGGAATCAGCATGGCCACCAGCGGCGTGTTGTTCATGAAGGCGCTCAGGCCCATCGTGGGGACCATCATGCGAGCCACCGCGCGGGTCGGCGTCTTGGGTCGGCCGAACAGACGGCTGGCGATGAAGTCGACGCCGCCAGTCTCGCGCACGCCCGCGCCGACTACGAACAGGATTCCCACGGTGAGCATGCCTTCGTTGGACATGCCCGCCAAAGCTTCGGAGGGCGTCAAGATGCCGCTAACCAGCAGCAGGGCCACGGCGCCGATCAGGATCACGTCGGGCGTGACCTGGCTGAACATCAGCAGGCCGAAGATCAGGCCCACGATGCCCAGCGTAAACTGCGCCGGCGAAACGGGGCTGGAATCCCAGGAGAGGACGGGCCAAGGCATAGAAACCTTCAGTTCGATACGCCGTGCAGCGGCCGAAATCCGGCTCGGCGCGGACTGCACGTTGACGTTGCTCAAAATGTTAGCCTTCGACGCCGGATCCGCAAAGGGGGATCTCGCCAGCGGTGCAAGAAGCGATTTGGGCAAAGTCGTTTTAGCGTGTTTTTACCGGCCCAGCGGCGTGTTACAATCGAACGCTTAATCGCCCGCGTTTCACCCGCCCGCTTGCCCGCCGACTTTTTGGAGATCGTGCCCGATGGCTTCCTGCCGACTGTTGTGGCTGACGTGTGTCGTGTTGTTGACCGCCATGGGCGTCGCGTCGGCCGAGGACTGGCCGGCTTGGCGCGGCCCGCGCGGCGACGGCACCAGCCAAGAAAGCAACATTCCCGTCGAATGGAGCGCGACGAAGAACGTCATCTGGAAAGTGCCGGTGCCGGGCACGGGACACGCCTCACCGATCGTTTGGCAAGACCGCATCTTCGTCGTCTCTTGCCTGGAAGAAGCCAGCCAGCGAGTTTTGCTGTGCTTCGATCGCCGCTCGGGACAAATGCTGTGGCAGCAGGTCGTGCTCGAGTCGCCGCTGGAAGATAAACATCAACTCAACAGCTTCGCTTCGAGCACTCCGGCCACCGACGGCGAGCTGGTGTACGTCACGTTTCTAGATCGCAGCCAGATGGTCGTGGCGGCCTACGATTTCGAGGGCCGGCAAAAATGGTCGGTGCGGCCGGGCCCGTTTTCGAGCAAGCACGGCTACTGCAGCTGCCCGGTGCTGTTCGAGGACAAGGTGATCGTCAACGGCGACCACGACGGCGACGCTTATCTCGTGGCTCTCGACCGGGCCAGCGGCAAAACGATTTGGAAGACCGACCGCGAAAACAAAACTCGCAGCTATTGCACACCGATCATTCGCCAGATCGACGGGCGCACGCAGATGGTTCTCTCGGGCAGCAAATGCGTGGCCAGCTACGACCCGCACGACGGCTCGCGGCACTGGATCATCGACGGCCCGACCGAGCAGTTCGTGGCTTCGGTGGTGTACAACGGCAAATTGCTGTTTCTCACGGCCGGCTTTCCCGAATATCACCTGCTGGCGATCCGTCCCGACGGGTCGGGCAACGTCACCGACACGCACATCGCCTGGCGCACCACCGACGGCGCGGGCTACGTGCCATCGCCGATCGCCGAGGGGGAATATTTTCTGGTGGTGACCGACGGCGGGGTGGGGAGTTGTTTCGAGGCGGCCACTGGCAAACGAATGTGGAAGTCGCGGCTGGGCGGACACTACAGCAGCTCGCTGGTCTCGGCCGGCGGCCTGGTCTATTTCGGCTCCGACTCGGGCAAGACGACGGTGGTCCGCCCCGGGCCCAAGTATGACGTGGTGGCCGAAAACGAGCTCGGCGAATTCTGCTATGCCTCGCCGGCCATCAGCCAGGGGCAGATCTTCTTGCGCGGCGAGAAGAACCTGTACTGCATCGGCACACCCAAGACCGCCAAGCGCTGAGGCGCGCCAGCGGCGACATATAAGTAGCCTAGGGCGTCAAAAAGGTGCCAGGAACCTTATTTTAAGGTTCCTGGCACCTTTTTCATGGCGACCAGGCGATAACCGGCGGCGCGAAGCATCCACAGGCTCGCGGAGATGCTCGTCACGAATGCCGCGATCTGCCACACATCCGTGAATGCAAACACCGACAACCAAGCCCCGAGGCCCAAAAACAAACCGACGAATGTGCCGACCGATAGCGCCGCACGAATCGTCCAGCGCCGGCGTTCACCCTGCCCCAATATCACACGCACCAGGGGAGAAAATAACACCCCGATCGCGCAACCTGCCAGAGCGTACATGGCCAAGGCAATGATCAGCTGTGAAGGATTGGGCAACCATGCTCGGGAATCGGCCGGAAGCCGGACCAGCGCGAACACCAGGGCTGCCAAAGCCGTCAGGCCAAATAATTGTCGCAGCGTCAACTTGCCGCGTGTTGGCCAAGGCTCGTTCGTCGGCCAATCGCGCAATCGAACCACGCGCCAGCCCGTGCGGCGGCCGACCAGCTCGAACACCGAGAAGCTGCCAACGAATAGAACGCACTGAACCATCAGAATTATCAACGGTTCAGGCGGAATTCCACCGCGGAGTGCCGCATGCAAGGGCGAGAGGCACAGCAGCGCCAAGATGCACAGTGATTGAGAAAATCGCATCAAGACATGCCTGCTTCCAAACGCCGCCCAGGCAGCCAACAACACCGCCTGCGACAGGGCGACCATGCTCGTCAGCAGGAATACCATCACTCGGTCACTCACTCGCAATCTGCCAAAAAAGATCGCGTTGTTCAGCAGATGCAGGACGACCAGTCCGCCCAAGAAAATCCAGTGCCTGAGGGAATTGTGATTCATGGGTCACGCGTTCGGCGCGCACGATTGCGGCCCGCTGTGTTCGGGCAGTGGCAGTGGCATATCGTCTTTGCGCCGCAGGCGATAGCCGGCGATCCGCACGAGGCCTAGGCTGAGGATTACGCTGGCGAAGAATCCCAGCGGGACCAGCATGATTTGCATTCGCTCCGGCGTTTTGAATCCAGGCGCCGCGAAGGGCAAAACGAGCGTGACGACCATGGCGCCAATCGCGCTGTACAGCGCGCCGCGTCTCGGGGCGTGCCCGAGGACGAGCGGCACCAGCGGCATCGCGAACAGCGCGACGACGAAGCCGGCGATCAAGCCGCCGCCTCCGAGGACCGTCCACATTTCGAGGTCGTCGAGGTCGGACACTTCGAGCGCGACCTTGCCGGTCGCCACAGCCACGGCGGCCAACGCGGTCAGTAGAAACAGGTCGCGAAGCGCGAAATTGCCGCGCCGCCGAGCGTTCGGCGCCGTCGGGGGAGACTCGACTGATTCGACTTGCCAGTCGAACTTCGATCGCAGCAACGCGAACAAGCCGGCCGCGCCGACCAGCGCCGCCACGCCGCCAAACCAAAGGATGCTGCGGACGCCGGTCATGATGCTCTGCGACAACTGCGAGCCGTGCGACGGCATCACATAGAGCGGCACGCTGAACAACACGGTCAGCGCCAATACTGCGCCGGGAACGCGAATGGCCGGATGGCCTCGGCCCAGCGCCTCCCAAATCGCCAGCAGCACCGGCTGCGAAGCCAGGGCGCCCAGGAAGACAAAACCAAACGCGTCGGAGCCGAGCAACGAAGTGGCCTGGTCGATGTGCTCGACCGCGAAGTTGTTGGCGAGGTGAAATCCCGCTAGCGCGGCGAAACACAACCAACGGCGGATTCGTTTCTTCATGCGTGCAACTCCACTGTCGACACGACCGGACCGGAGGTTACTGAATCGTCGGTCGACGGGTCGCTCGCGCGACGCAAACGATAACCGGCGGCACGAAACAGACCCAGGCTGACAAGCAGACTGCACACGTAACCGGCGGTCAATGCAAATGACTCAAAAGCAAGGGTATGGACGCTGGTGCGCGTGAATATGAAGACGGCGAGGTAGCCGGCAATGACGCCGCCAATTGCCATGGGGAAGACAGTCCGACGATCGCTGCGCCCAAGCACCAACCGCATCCAGGGCAGGGCCAGAAAGGCCACGCCAGGCCCCACGACCATTCCAAGAATGGCTAGCTCGATTAGCGAACGGTAGTCCACAAAATCGCTTGCATTGAGCGAAATGCGGACCGTCGCCAATGCCGCGGCGGCAAGCGCCGTGATCCAGAGGAGATCTTGAATCGACAGCTTGCGTCTCCGCGCGGCCAGTTTCGCTTCGGTGGAGGCGGTGCACTCAAGTTGCCAGCCCAACTTCGACCGCACGACCGCTAACACGCCCGTGGCACCGAGCAGCATGACCACCGCGGTTGTCCACACCGCCGAGTAATGGATGTTCGAGTCGTCCGGTCTCATGCAATGCGGGAGCAGACTGAGCGCGGTCTGAATCCAGATCGCACCGAAGACGCGAACAGCCATCGAGCCCTGACTGAGCGCTGCCCAGATCGCCAACACGAGGGACTGCGAGAACAAAACCCCGAGGTTGACGACGAAGACATATGTATACTGAGGAGGGCCGGCGTCAAACAGGGCGTTATTGCCGACATGGATTGCCACAAGCACTCCCAGGCATGTCCAGCGGCGGAGGCGAGCTCTCATGACTGGCCGTCCAATGCGGAAGGAATCGGCACCGGGCTCGATTCGTTGGATATTGCCAACACCGTGCTTAGATCACACTTGCGCCACAAGCGGAAACCGGCCACGCGGATGAGAAGCAAGTAGGCAACCGTCGCGGCCAAAAACAGAAACTCGGTTAGCGGCAAGTTCCAATTGCCCGTGACGGACACCGCGTAGACGCGCAACATGAGCAGCACGGCCAGAACCATCATCACGCCGCGGAAGTAGCCGCGCCACTTGGAGACGGCCAGCACCAGGCCGATGCAAAGGGCGGCCGCCGGGGCCAGCAGCGCAGTTCGAATGGAGTCTTGCAGCAGGCCCATCAGCACGCGTTTGCCGTCGGGCAAGTACAGGCCGAACGCGGCGAAAGCGCGCATGTAGGTGAGCACCATGGCGAAGCCGAGAATCTGAATGAAGAATTCGCGCAGGCTGAAAACTTCGCCGCGCTCTTCTGGGCGCTGGTGCCACGTTTCCAGCGGGACGATGCGCCACCCCCGCGCAATGCGCAGCGACATCAGCAGCACGGCCGCCAATAGAAACTGGAACCCGATCGTGGCCAACTGAATCCAATAGGTCGGCGGCACGCCGGTCCACGGACCGGGCCGCCACCAGACCGGCGCCGTCCATAAGACCACCAGCATCAGCGTCGAGCGGCCGACGCGGGTCGCAAAGTGCTCCGGCCCCAACGCCGCCCAGGCCGCCAGCAAATACGGCTGCACCAAACACAAACCGCGAGCCAGCTCGAAAAGGTAGCGACGCGACTCGCCGATATTCGGCCAGAGTGAAAACTTCGTGGGGTACGACATCGAGATCAGCGCCCAAGTCGAGGCCAGCATCGACGCTGCGATCGCAATCAAAATGGCTCGGCGGCGGAACGGGTTCTTCTCCACAACGAACGCTCCGCCACGCATCGGCTGCGATGGACAATCCGGCATGAGAGGACGCCCCATCTTCCCTCAATTCCAAACAATCGGCAAGTTGGAGGTAAAATCGCGGCGTTCTCAAATTACCGCCCAACACCCGCGAACGTCCGTGGCGCCAGAGGGCTCACACAAAATGCCCCTCCGCTGTACAATTGCCCGTTTCACTCAATGCTCACCGTTCACATCGCCCCAAAATTAACAGGCTCGCCCTCGTGACCGCCGTACCGATCCAGACCGCACACCCAGCGCCGACCGACGGGCGCAAAATCCTGGTCACCGCGGCGCTGCCGTATGCCAATGGCCACATTCACCTGGGGCACCTGGTCGAGTATATCCAGACCGATATCTGGGTCCGCTTTCAGAAGCTGCGCGGCAACCGGTGCATTTACATCTGCGCCGACGACACGCACGGCACGGCGATCATGATCCGCGCCCGGCAGGAGAGGCGCAGCGAAGAGGCCGTGATCGCCGACATGCGCGAGTTCGCATCTGGCCGATTTCGAGCGGTTCGACGTCGCAGTTCGACAACTACGGCAGCACGCACAGCGCGGAAAACCGCCGGCTGTGCGGCGAGATCTGGGCGACCCTTCGCAAAGCCGACCTGGTCAGCGAGCAGGAAGTGACGCAGCTTTATGACCCAGTGGCCGGCACGTTTCTGGCCGATCGGTTCGTCAAAGGGACGTGTCCCAAGTGCGGCACGGCCGACCAGTATGGCGACAGTTGCGACAAGTGCGGCGCGGCCTATAGCCCCACGGAATTGAAAAATCCGAAAAGCACGCTGTCGGGCGCCACGCCCGAGCTGCGATCGGCCAAGCACCTGTTCGTGCACATCGAGCAACTGCACGGCTTTCTTGAGCGAGTGGACGCAAAGCGGCGATCACCTGCAGCGCGAGGTGGCCAATTACCTGGCGGGGCATTTTCTGGGCGAGCCGCTGCGCGATTGGGACGTTTCGCGGCCGGCGCCGTACTTCGGCTTCGAGATTCCCGACAGCCCGGGCAATTACTGGTACGTCTGGTTCGACGCGCCGATCGGCTACATCGCCTCGACGGCCGAGTGGTGCCAGCGTGAAGGCGAGAAACTGGACGACTGGTGGCGGAGCCGCGAGGTGGAAATCCACCATTTCATCGGCAAGGACATCACCTACTTCCACACGCTGTTCTGGCCGGCGATGCTCAAGACGGCCGGCTTCAGCCTGCCGGCCAAGGTCCACATGCACGGATTCCTGACCGTCGACGGCGAGAAGATGTCCAAGAGCAAGGGGACGTTCGTCCGCGCGTCGACGTACCTGAACCACCTGAATCCGGCGTACCTGCGCTACTACTACGCCTCGAAGCTGGGGCCGGGCCTGGACGATCTGGATCTGAACCGCGAGGAGTTCGTCAACAAGGTCAACTCCGACCTGGTCGGCAAAGTGGTGAACCTGGCCAGCCGCACGGCCAAGTTCGTCGCACGAGACTGGGATTCTCGCCGACGTATCCCGACGACGGCGGGCTGTTTGCCCAGGCCGCGGCCGAAGGCGAGGCGATCGCCGCAGCCTACGAAGCCTGCGACTACAACCGCGCCATGCGGCTGGTCATGGCGCTGGCCGATCGGGCGAATCAATATGTCGACAGCGTAGCGCCGTGGAAGCTGCGCGACGATGTCTCGCGGCAAGTCGAGCTGCAATCGAGTTGCACGATCGCGTTGAACCTGTTCCGCCAGTTGGTGATCTACCTGGCGCCGGTGCTGCCCGACTTGCAGCGTCAGAGCGACGCGTTGTTCGGCCAGGCGGTTGCGCACTGGGACGACGCCCGTCAGCCGCTGGTCGGCGTCAAGATCAACGAATTTACGCACATGATGAAACGGGTCGAGGCCGCGCAGGTGGAGGCCATGATCGCCGAAAGCCGAGAGGAGCCTGCCGTGACCGAATCCGCCGTGCCCCCGAAAGGACCTGCCGCTTCACAAGCCGCCGCGCCGCCGGCCGAAGGTGGCGCCGCGCCCGACGACGCGGGTGCCCTTGCCAACGAGCCGCTGGTGGGCGAAACGATTTCGATCGACGACTTTACCAAGGTCGATCTGCGCGTGGCCCGAGTGATCGCGGCCGAGGAAGTGCCCAAGGCCAAGAAACTGCTTAAGCTCACGCTGTCGCTGGGGGGCGACGAGCAGCGAACTGTATTCGCGGGCATCAAGAGCGCCTACGATCCGGCGACGCTCGTCGGCCGGCTGGTGGTGTGCGTCGCCAATCTGGCTCCGCGCCAAATGACCTTCGGCGTCAGCGAAGGCATGGTCGTGGCGGCCGGGGCGGGCGGGACGGAGATTTTCCTGCTCAGCCCCGATTCGGGCGCCAGGCCGGGGCTTCGCGTGCATTAGCCGGATCATTTCGGGTGCCACTGGCGTCTCGCCAGTGGACTCCCGAGTTGACAAAGCACTGGCGAGACGCCAGTGGCACACCCGAGCGGCGCGAACCGTATCACCGATACGGCTTCCACTCCGGGCGATCCGGTCGCGAGGCTTGGCGCACCGGCTGTTCCTCGACGGCTTCTTCGTCACCGTCCTCTTCGGGTTCGGCGGCGGCCGAATCGGTGTGGCGCGGCGCCGACAGGCCGCGCGGCGGCTCGGCTTTTGATGACCGGGTTTTGATTCGCGAGCTCGGCGCGCGGCTGCGCGGCGGACGGGCGGCGCTGGGTGTGGAAGAGTTGCTCTGCGTCTGGCGATCCACGCCCGGCATGTCCGATGGAGGACGAATCTCGATCGACGTTTCGGCCGTCAGCTTCTTGCCGTCTTCGGTGGTAAAGCGCACGAACAGTTGCAATTGTCGATTCTTGGGCGGATCGGAGGGCCAGGGGAGTTCGAATTGCAGGCCCTTGCCCAGCACGGTGTTCTGAAAATGGCTGGTCACTTCGTTGGCGGCGAAATCCCAGCGAGCAACGCGCGCCGCGGCCCCTTCCTGCGCCGGATCCATGACCACGACCGAAACCGTGCCGGGGAAACGCACCAGATGGCCGGCGGCATCGCGCGGTTCGAACACGACCAGCAGGCCTTCGTCGCCGTCGTGGCCGTCACGGTCCAGCCCGCCGGTGAGCCGCTTATTGATCACCAACTGGGTTGGCCGACGCTCGAGCACGGTGGAGGCGTCGCCGGGGTCCATTTCGACTCCGGGCGAGTCGCTGGGCTCGGGCAACTCGATCGTGGGCGCTTCGAGCTTGGGCGACTTGCCGCGGCCGCGCGATCGCGACGGATCGTCATCCGACGACGAACCCGGCAACTCGACCGTGGGTGGAACCAGGTCGCCGCCGCGGCCCGGACTGCCGCGTCGATCACGATCACGGTCGCGGTCCGATCCGGGACCCGGATCGCCACCGGCGAGCTCGCGCTTGAGGGCCTCGTTTTCGCGGATCGTCGACTCGCGGGCTGCGCACGAGTCGTCGAGCATCGCTTGCAGTTGATAGATCTTGTCTTCCTGCATGCGCAGATCGCGCTCCAGCAGCGTGGTCGAATTGGTCGCGCAGCCAGCGGCGCATAGGGCCAGGGCGAGCAGAGTGAGTTGCAACGTTCTCATGTCAGCCTCATGCGACAGGAAATCGCTTGGCGGCCAGCGGTCCGACTTTCTGAGCGCGCAGCGCGCCGGTTGGCCGGACCGTGATCGCTTCGAATTGTTATTGCCACACTCGCGGGCAACCTGATGTGCGGGAAGTGAAGCTGCCCGGTTTTGGGCGTGCCGTTCCTTGGCCGCCCGACGCACTCAACAATCAGGATTCGACTTTGGCGATCGGTTTGGTTTCCATGTGTTCGATCACCTGGTCGATCAGTTTGTATTCCAGCGCTTCCTCGGCCGACATGAAGCGGTCGCGATCGGTGTCGTGTTCGATCTTCTCCAGCGGATGGCCGGTGTGCTTGATCAGGATGTGGTTGAGCTTCTGCTTGATCTTCTTGAATTCCTTGGCGTGGATCATGATGTCTTCGGCGGTGCCTTCCATGCCGGCCAGCGGCTGGTGGATCATGATCCGCGCAGTTGGGCAGCGCGTTGCGCTTGCCGGCGGCGCCGGCGGTCAGCAGCACGGCGCCCATCGAGGCGGCCTGGCCGATGCAGTAGGTGGCCACGTCGCAGGTGACGAACTGCATCGTGTCGTAAATCGCCAGCCCGGCGGTGACGCTGCCGCCGGGCGAGTTGATGTACAGGTGGATGTCGGCCTTGGGATCCTCCGACTGCAGGAACAGCAGTCTGGGCGACGATCGAGTTGGCCACCTCGTCGTTGATCTGCGAGCCGAGGAAGATGATGCGGTCCTTCAGCAGGCGGCTGTAGATATCCATCGCCCGCTCTTCGCGGCCGCTCTTTTCGATGACGAAGGGAATCAGGGGCATAAGATCGTGCGCTTTATTTTGGGGCTCGTGCCGGCGGAGATTCAAAAACCGTGCGAAGTCCGCGGCATGCTACGCCTTTTCTTCTTCCTCGCCGTCGCCGGTGATTGGCGGGCGCGTCAGGATGTCGTCGACGATGCCGTATTCCTTGGCTTCGCCGGCGGTCATGTAGTAGTCGCGATCGGTGTCTTTGGCGATCCGCTCGAGCGGCTGGCCGGTGTGCTGGGCCAGAATCTCGTTCAGCACTTCGCGGGTCTTGAGGATTTCGTCGGCCTGGATTTCGATGTCCGAAACCTGGCCGCCGACCTGGCCGTAGGGCTGGTGGATCATCACCTTGGCGTGCGGCAGGGCGAACCGCTTGCCCTTGGTGCCGCCGGCCAGCAGCACCGCGCCGCCGCTGGCGGCCAGGCCGACGCAATACGTGGCCACCGGGCAGGTCGAGAATCTGCATCGTGTCGTAGATCGCCAGCGTGGCGGTGACGCTGCCGCCGGGCGAATTGATGTAAAAGTGAATGTCCTTGCGGCGATTCTCGCTCTGCAAGTACAGCAGCTTCATCACCAGTTCGTTGGCGTTGCCGTCGTGGATCTCGCCCTGCAGCAAGATGATGCGGTTCTCCAGCAGCAAGTCGCCCAGCGTCAACTGCCGCTGGCGCTGATAGTCGCGATAGGCCATGTTCGGTCCTTCTGGCGCGTCCCGTCGGGGCGCGGCAGCTTGTAATTGGTCAACTTGCAAGCACGACAAAAACCGTCTTCCATGACCGCTCCGGCGGCGGCTTCCTCCGGTGAAGCGGCCAGGCGCGTCAAGCCGACAGCTCGTCGTGCTACCTGATTCTATCCGTGTTCCTTCGAAGTGCGCAGCGGCTCGGCCTCGCCCGGGTGCTTGGCCTCGGGAATCTCCGATTCCTCGGCTTCGCCGCCGGCGGACTGGTCGAGGGCTTCGGTTTCCGCGCCCTCGGGCTTGTAGGGCACGTCCTTGAATTTCGCGTGCGAGAGCACCAGCTCGATCACCTTGCGCTCGATGATCTGATTGCGCAGCACGTCCATCATGTTCCGCCTTCTCCAGGCGGGCCCGCACGCGACGCGACGCTCTCGCCGCTTTGCGCGGCGATCAGGGCGATTTCGGCCTCGTAATCCTCGGCGCTGGCGTCGATCTTCTCATCTTCGGCGATCCGCTCCAGGATGAAATGTTCCTTCAGCGCCCGGGCCGTCGAGGCGGCGCTGTTCTGCCGCAGGTCGTTTTCGTGGGCCTGGATTTCGGCGTCGCTGAAGCCGCTGCGTCGCAGTTCCAGCACGGCCCGCTCCAACTCGCGGCGGCTCTGCCGCTTGCAGCAGGTCCGGCGGCAGTTCCCAATTGGCCGACTCGGTCAGCGCGGCGGTGATCTGCTGGCGGGCCTGCTGCTGCTGGTGATACTCCAACTGCCGCTGCAAGTCTTCCTTGATCGCGTCGCGCAGCTCGCCTTCGATGTCGAAGTCGCCCAGTTCCTCGAGCAGCGCGGGCGTCAGCTCGGGCAGTTCCAGCTTCTTGACTTCCAGCACTTCGAAGACGGCGGTGATCTTCTGCCCGCGCAGCGATTCGTTGGGGGCGTCGGCGGTGAGCTTGGCGGTCGCTTCGCGCGTTTCGCCGGCTTTGACGCCGTTCATCAGCTTGTCGAAGTCCTCGATCTTGCCGTCGCGGAAGCTCAGCGCCGGGCGAATGCGGATCACCTCTTCCTTGCTGCGAGGAGAGCTCGACCGTCGCCGTTCTTGAACGTCAGGTTGCACGTGATGTAGTCGCCCGACGCGGCGGCGGCCGTCGAGCGGCACCAGCCGGCCGTGGCGGGCCAGAATCTGCTCCAGCTGCTTGTCGACGTCCTTCGTCGGTGAACTCGCGCATCGGCCGCTCGATCGCTCAGGCCCTTCCACTGCGGCAGGTCGAACTCGGGCCGCACCTCGATGTCGAACTCGAACGTCATCGGCCCTTCGTCGGGCACCTCGACCGCCGCCAGATCGAAATCGGGCTCGCTGATCGCCGAGAGCTTCTGGTCCTCGGTGACCTGCGTCATGCTGTCCATCAGCAGCGAGCCTTTGACCTGGTCGGTCACGTCCTTGCGAAAGCGGGGCTCGACCAGCTTGCGCGGCGCGCGGCCGGCGCGGAAGCCGGGCACGTGGGCCGTTGGCCATCAGCTCGCTGAACGCCTTGTCGAAGTAGCGCTCGATGTCCTCGCGCGGGATCGTCACCGTGACGTGCCGCTGGCAAGCCGAGGGGCTGTCGACCTTGACGACAAGGTTCAGCTTTTCGACCTCGGGCGCTTCGCCCTCGCCGGCTTCGCCCTCGACCAACTCGTCCGTTTGTTTTTCGGGAGACATCGATGCGCTCGTATGAAATCGTCGGTCGTATCAGCGTCGGTCGTAACAGCGCTCGCGCAATCCCATCGGCAAGCCGAAAGAGCGCGGCGAAAACGAAAAAATCGCACAGGAACGATCGTGGAACGTCAGAGCGGGTGATGGGATTCGAACCCACGACAACGACGTTGGCAACGTCGTGCTCTACCAACTGAGCTACACCCGCATCGTATGGCCGCTTCGGAGCCTCCGCCACAAGCCAGCAGGGTCGCTCGACAAGTCTGAAACCAAGGGATTATAGGGGCGCGACGCCGCGTGGCAAGGTCATTTGGCCAGCAGAGTAGGGTATGATAGCACACGGCGCAACGTCAAGAGCCTGGGGCCCGATGGAGGGCGATTTTTCGGCCACGGTTTACCCCGCGAGTTCCACTCAGCCCGCGCGCACGACAATGCTGGCAACATGACGCGGCGGCGGCTTGTTTGCACGCGTGCCGCCGAACTTCGACAATCCCCCTCAGTTCCAAAAATGCAAGGCCCCGCAGCCATGAATCCCAGCAGTCCTTCGCGACGCGGTTTCTTCAAGCTCACCGGCACGGCTTTGGCGGCGGGTCTATTGAACCCGTACGTATTCACCGCCGACGCCGAGGATCGGCAGAAGCCCCGCGCAAAAAACGACCGATTTCGCATCGGGGCCATCGGCATGCGCTACCAGGGATCGGTTATTACTGAAAAAGCGCTGGCCGAGGGGGACCTGGTGGCCATCGCAGACGTCGATCGGCAGGTTGCCGAGAAGGCCCGAGAGCAGTTCGGCGGCAAAGCCGAGCTGTATGAAAACTATCGCTCCATGCTCGATCGGAGCGATCTGGACGTGATCCTGATCGGCGCGCCCGACCACTGGCACACGGCCATGGTGATCGACGCCTGCCGCAGCGGCCGCGACGTGTACTGCGAAAAACCACTGACGCTGACGATCGATGAGGGCAAACTGCTGACAAAGGAGGTCGGCCGATCGGGGCGCGTGGTGCAAGTCGGCAGTTGGCAGCGAAGCGACCAGCGATTCCGCCTGGCCTGCGAGATGGTGCGTGCCGGCCGGATCGGCCGGGTCAAAAAAGTCTCGGTCGTGCTGGGCAAGAACGCCACCGGCGGACCTTTTCCGAGCGAGCCGCCGCCGCCGCACTTGAATTGGAACTTATGGCAAGGGCAGACGCCCGAGGTGCCCTATATCAAAGAGCGCTCGCACTATACGTTTCGCTGGTGGCGGGAATACTCGGGCGGCCAGACGACCGACTGGGGCGCGCACCACGTAGACATTGCGCAGTGGGCCATCGGCATGCACGGTTCGGGAC
Organism: uncultured Planctomycetia bacterium; assembly: GCA_963801675.1. Lineage (GTDB taxonomy): Bacteria > Planctomycetota > Planctomycetia > Pirellulales > PALSA-1355 > PALSA-1355. Next base: position 1,759,931 of record CAWDFN010000001.1, on the reverse strand, counting down.
CGGTCGAAATCGAAGGCCGGGCCACGTATCCCGAAGTGGCCGACTGTTACAACGTGCCAACCAGCTTCGCGGCCCGCCTGCGCTACGCCGACGGGGTGGAAATGGAAATTCTCGACGAAGGCCGCAACGGCGTCCTGTTCGAAGGCGAGGGCGGCCACATCTTCGTCAATCGCAACACGCTGGCCGGCGGACCCGTCGACCAGCTCGTCGAGCGCCCGCTGCGCGCGAGAACTTCGCGCTCTATCCGTACGACAATCTCGCCCGGCCTCCGCGCGCGGGCAAGCTGGACGCGATCATCAATCACATGGGCAACTTCTTCGACTGCGTCCGGTCGCGCCGGGCACCGCTGTCAGACGTCGCCAGCCAGCATCGCTCGGCCAGCGTCTGCCACCTGGCCAATATCTCGATGCGTCTGGCGCGCAAGCTGCGTTGGGATCCCGACAAGGAGTCGTTCGTTGGCGACGACGAGGCCAATGGCCATCTGAGCCGCCCGCAGCGCAAGGGATTTGCATTCGAGGCGGCCGGCTAAGGCCGAGACGGAGAAAACGGTTCCTGGAACCTTTTTCGCGCGTTGCTTGGCTATTTGATCGCTCCGAAGGCGGCAAAGACGCTGTTCTTGTGGAGGATTTCCAGCTTGCTGAAGCCGACGGCTCGCAGCAGGTCGAGCTGAAATAGCAGCGGACGAGGCGAGTCCTCGCGTTCGACGTACGCGAACACCTGCTCGCGATAATCGTCCGAGCGCAGGGCAGCCAGATACTCGCCGTAGCGGTTCCACATCAGCGACTGGACTTCACCCAGCGAATGCTCGACCAGGTCGGCAATCCACAGCGACCCGCTCGGCCGAAGGCACGCATGCAGCTTGGCAAACACCGAGCGCCACTCGTCATCGCCGCGCAAATGATGGAGCACGGCGGCGGCCACGACGATATCGTAGTGCTCTACGGGCAGCTCGGCCTGGCGAATATCCTGCTGAATCACGCGGACTGCGCCAGACGTCTTGGCGCCGACGCGCTCGTTTGCCCGATCGAGCATCGGACGGCTCAAATCGATCAGCGTCACGTCGAGCCCCGGCAATCGTTCGAGCAGCTTGAGCGAGTAGTTGCCGGCGCCGCAGCCGATATCGAGCAGGCGCGTGGCGCGCGGAGAGACGGCCGATGCGGCACCGGCGATCAGCTCCAGGACCAGCGGTGCGTCGATCGTAGCCGACTGGCCGGTGTCGAGATTGCTGAACCGCTCGACGTCGGCATCGAAGCGGGAACGAATTTCGTCGACGGTCGACTTGGACGGCGTGGGCTTGTCGGCGTGGGGCATGAATGTCCTTTGCATCGATCCGAGAACCGTCTGGGAAAGGGGGACAGTCCCATTTTGCTTCGAAGACTCCGCAAAATCGGGACAGTCCCCGACGGCTTCTCGGATCGCTGCCTTACTCGCGGCGCCGCTGATAGCGGCGGCTGGCTTCTTCCAGCGTTTTGCGCTCTTTCTTGGTGAGGCTGGCTTCGCCCTGGTCGCTGATCTTGGCCAGAATCTCGTCGACTTGCTGGCCCAGGTCGCGCGTGTCTTCTTGCGGATCGTGGATGCGCAGTTGGGGACGCAGTCGAAACAGCGTCGTCGAAACCCGCCGCGGAACCAGCCGGCCCAGGTTCATGCCAGTGTAAAAGTAAACCCCGCCGAATGCCGCGCCAGCCAGGTGCGCGACGTGGGCCACGTTGTCGGTGTTGTGGCTCGCGCCCAGCAGGTCAATGGCCACGTACATCACCCCCAAGCCCCAGGCCGGGATAGGAAGAATGGCCCAGATGTAAAACACCCGCCGCGGAAAGTGCATCACGAAGAGGATCATCACTCCCATGATTCCGCCCGAGGCCCCAACCAAGGGCGGCCCGCCGGACACGGCCGCGAAGCCCGCCCAAGCCAGGCCGGCAAGAACGATTGCCGTGCAATACACTCGCACGAATTCGGACCGGCCGTAAATCGCCTCCACATCGGTCCCAAACAGCCACAGTCCAAACATGTTGAACAGGATGTGCCGGATGTCGTGCGGGTCGTGCACGAACCCGTACGTCAGCAGTTGCCAGAACTGCCAGGGCGCTGGAAAAGATCGGACTTCAAGCTCAATACGTCCGAGATGCGGTTATCGAAAACCAGGTCGGCCAGATAAATCGCCACGTTGAGCAGAATCAGATTGACGACCATTGACCGGCCGCTCAGCCAAGAGCTGCGGTTGTCTTCTCGAATGTAGCTTCGGTCGTAGATCCCCATGGTAGCCTGTCACGTTGGCCAGGTGCCGCATTCGCACGTGCTTGCGACGCGTCAACCTGGAATGGCGCTGGATTCCTTGCCGTTAGAGAGATGGCCCGCGCGCTAAACTCAACAAGACCTCGCGCATTCAAAGATATCGCAGGGGGCAAGCCGCGGAAAGTGCATCCGAGCGCCGGGGGGCACGTTCCGCCCACCGCCAGCGCGGTCATTGGGCGTCACGGTTTGGCCGGGGTGGCATTCAATTCAGCGCGGGCTTCGGCTTCCTCGGTGCGCCGGTTAATCTCGTCCGCGGCCTTCAATTGGGTCGCGGTCAATGCGGCCGCTTGGGTCCGGTTGGCCAGATAAGTGGCCTTGAGCGAATCGCGCAACTGAGCGACCAGCTTTTCCAGGGTCGTCTGATAGGCGGCAATGGCTTTGCGTTCGTACTGGAACTTCTCCAAATCGGCCTGCAGGTTTGTTTTTTCCGTCTCGCGGTAGGCGATCTCGGTGGCGGCTTCCTTGCTGGCCGTCTCGGTCCGCTCGATGTTGCTGGCGAGCTTGCTGACGCTATCGGCCAGCAGCGCTTGCTGCACGTAGCTTTCGTGGAAGAATTGATTGTAATCTCGCAGTTTGCGATTCTCCTGGGCAAACTCGGCCGCGCTGGCTGCCGGCAGCAGCGCGGTGCGGGCAGCGTCGTCCAGGCGGGCGAACACGGCGGGGTCGTCAATCGGCATTTCCGTGTACAACGTCCAGGGGCCTTTGGCGGCAGCCAAACGCTGCATCTGAGCCTGCGAAAACGGCAGGTTCGGGGCAATCTGGACCGCTGTGGCAGTTTCGCCGATGGCGGCCACCTTGAACTCACCCTGATAGCGGCCCCCTTCTTCAAAGGGAGTCTGATCGAACGCGAACAGCACCGAGTTGGCCACCAACCCGTGGTCGGCCGACTTGAGCGTCAGTTGCACCACTCCGTCCTTGACGCCCTCGACCGCCACATCAAAAAGCACGCCGCCTCGATTGATGGTCAGTTTGTGCAGATCCTCTCTCAGTTGGCGGATGCCTTTAGGGTCGTGCTGCCCCTTGTCGTCAATCGGCCCGCCGTCGTTGAGTTGCTGCGTCTGCTTGTGCAAGCCGTCCAGCTCGACCTGCTGCTTTTGAACCAGGGTGCGCCAGGCGTTGTGCGTGACCAGCGTGCGGGCGGCCAGGTAGAAAAACACCACCGAGCCCAGGAACACGAACGCCACCACCACGACTTGCAAGACATTCCAGGTTTTGGCGCTCATGTAGGCGACGAAGAACGACGCCAGAATCATCACGCCGAGCAGGATTTCGAAGACGAGCGCCATGAGACCTCAGACCGCGAGCTGAACCAGACTTATTGCGGGGGCGGCGCGCTTGAACAGGGGGCAAGCCCCGATCGTGGCGCACCGGGTCGCGCGGGCATCTATGCCTGCAGAGGGACGGGACTTACGCACATCGAAGCCGCAACTTCGATAATAGACCGGCCTGGCGGGGGTGTCAAGTTTTCCTCGATGCAGTCCGGCGGCATGTAAGTCGTGCAATTATGAAGACTTAAGCCGCCCGACGGCCACCCTTTGTCAGCCGCCGCCTTTTGCCAGGTTGAGAACCCGGTTAATCGCCATAACCCCATCCCGTGACGGCGACGTCGGCGCGGAAATAACCTTCGTTGGTTTCCAGGAATGGGTCGATCATCTGCCGGGTGTCGGGCGGATAGCGCCAACCCTGATAGAAGAAGTTCGGACGCCGATAGATGGCTTCGATCGCGCGCGGCCGAAAATCGGCGGGCACGATCTCGTTGGCGATAAAAAAGGCGTTCACCCCCGCCCGCTCGCAATATACCAGCGTGTAGCCTTTTCGGCGGCCCAGTTCTTTCAAAGCGGCCAGGCTGGCCCCGAAATAGTCGGTGCCCAGATTTACGAACTCCGGCTCGTAGACGATCGCCCGACACAGATCGGGAGGAACGTGCGAGTTGTATTCGATAACCACGACCCGCGGCCGGACCGTGATCTCCTTCCAGACCCAAAAGTCATTGCTGTCGATGTCGATCGACAAAAGATCGAAATGTTGCGGAACTTCGTACTTGCGAAACAGGTCGTTGATGTTCTCCGCGGTGATGAATTCCTGGCGGATGTTGGCCCGCGGATGCCTGCAGACGTTTCCGCCATCCATGAGCAGGCCCGTCCAACCCTGGTCGAGCAGGTGGGCCGTGTTGCACTCCAGGCCGTCTTCGCAGCCGAACTCGACGCAATACTGGTTCGTGACTCCGAACTTCTCGAACAGCGCTTCGATCACGCCGTCTTCGCCGTTCTGCGAACTCACCTTGCGCTCGCGGGCTTCCAAGTGGGCGTACAGCATGCTCTCAAGTCCTTCGAACCTCGGCCACCTTGCCGACTTTTGTACCGTTCGACTGCACCCTGCGACGAACAGCTTGCATCTTACTTCAAATTTCGACCGCGACCAACGGGCCAAAAAACCAGCGCCGGCCGGTCATCATACGAATATTTCATCGCCGGGCGGCGGACTTCTTGCGTTTCGCGGCAGTTGGCTTTGCCGCGTGCTTGTGCGTCTTGCCAGAGGCTTTCGCCAGTTCCAGGACGATTTCGAATTCGCCGGGCCTGACCGGCTGCACCGACAGCCGCGAGCCTTTGCGCAACAGCTCCATCTGCGCGAGCTGGCGCACGCCGCGCAGGGTGCCGATCGGCACTGGCTCGGGAAAGATCATTTCCAGTCGGATGTCGACCGTCTGCCAGATGGGGTTCTCGGGCGAGGCCTTGGGATCGAAATGGTCGTCACGCGGATCCCAGGCGGTGGGATCGGCATACGATTCGCGCACGACCACAGCCGTGCCGGCCACCGCGGGCGGATCGGCGCCCGAGTGGTAGAATAACACTCGATCGCCGAGTTTAATCTGGTCGCGGATGAAGTTGCGCCTGAAAATTCCGCACTCCGCTCCAACAAGTCGTCTGCCGAGGACAAGCCGCGAGATCGTGAATCGAAAAACAGTCCGGCTCCGATTTGAGAAGCCAGCAAGAGTGGGCTTGCGCCATGGTTGGATAACTCACTCGCGAAATGTAAATTCGGAAACGGCTTCATTTTAGGGGAACCGCGCGGGACTGGAAACCGCCATGCATCGCCGTCTTGGTAGAATGCGAAGATGTGGAATGGTTCCGTCCAACTCTCCTTCGTTTCAAGTGGTGCCGCGGCCGTAATCCCCCGGCAGGTCCGAATATTATCAAAATTCTTCGCAAGATCGGGCCGGCTGCGGCAACTATCTGATTGAACGGGGGCCGAAAGCTGCAAATGGGGCTTTTTCGAGGAACGCGTCCTGGGCTCACCGATGCCACCGATTGATTGGCAGGCCACGCTGGTGCAACACGACCGCTGGTTGCGAACGGTCGTGCTGGCGCGCGTCGGAGCGGCATCGGCGGTGGACGAAGTGATGCAAGAAGTGGCCCTGGCGGCCGTTCGGCAGCAGGCGCCGCTGGCGGATGCGGCCAAGGCGGCGCCGTGGCTCTATCGGCTGGCGATCATACAGTCGCTGTTGTATCGACGCAAACTGGGGAGGCGCCGCAAATTGACCGCCCGGTATGCCGAGCGCATGCGGCCGATGGAACACGACAGCCGAACAGTCGATCCGCTTGCCTGGCTGCTGGCCGACGAACGGCAGAGAGCGGTACGCCAGGCGATCGGCCGAATGCCGCGGCGCGAGGCCGAAATCCTGCTATTGAAGTACAGCGAAAACTGGTCGTACCTGCAACTGGCCCATCACCTGGGCACGACCGAAGGCGCCATCGAAAGCCGGCTGCATCGAGCCCGCCAGCGGCTGCGACAAGAACTGGCGGCCTTTCAAATCGAGTCGGAGACGGAAACGACAAGCGTGGGGGTGAAGCCATGACGATTCTTGACGACTTTCGCCGCGACGAAGCTCGCGTGTTGGATCGGTTAGTCGACGGCGAGTTGAGCCCGCACGACCGCGGCCAGTTGTTGGCCATGCTCGACGACGAGCCGGGCGCATGGCGCCGCTGCGCGCTGGCGTTTCTCGAATCGCAGACTTGGCGCGACCAACTGTCGCTCGCGGCTGTTGAGCCGATCCTCGGCGACCGCGACGCGAGCGACGTCGGCGCGGACCACAATTTCGACACGCAATTGGCCTTCGCGCAGCGGCGTGGTCGACGACGGACGGCGACCTTTTGGGGGCTGTGCCTGGCTACGGCAGCCAGCCTGCTGGTGGCGTTTGGACTCGGAACAAGATTTCCCGGCCTGCACATCGCCGAACCGGCTGCCCCAGAAGCAATCCTGGCCGTGGCGCCGCCTGCGATAACGGTAGACAATCGTATTGCGATCGACGCTGTCGACGCGGAGTCCACTGCGCCAACCCCATCGGTGTGGCAAACGGTCAAGCTGGCCTTGGCCGGCGACGGCGACGTCGCTGATGAAATCGATTTGCCGGTCGACGATGCGACGAGCGACGACGCGACGTGGCCCGTGGCTCAAGAGGCGAGTGTGTCGGCCAGCTTGATTGAAAAGCTACGGCAAGCCGGTTTAGAAGTCGTTCGCCGGCAGCGGCTGGTGCCCGTCGACATGTCGGATGGACGGCGCTTGATGGTGCCGGTGGACCAGGTCGACATTCGCTCGTCCGAGTTCGTGCAGTCGTTGTGACACATTCATTCAAGTTAGAAAGAATCTAGCCACGGAGCACACGGAGACCACCGAGAGGACACTAAGAAGGAAAGAGAAGAACGACCGCGCATGCGGACTCAACACGCCCCTCGTTTTTCGTCCTTCATCCTTCCGCCTTCATCCCTTTTAGAGAGGAGCAATTCATCATGCGATCTGCAACGTGGTTTCGCCGGGCCGGCTGGCTCGGCGTTTTTGGAATCGCCGTTTTATCGACAGGCTCCCTGCGGGCCGACGATGAACCGAAGGGTGACGCGGGGCCGAAACCCGTCGAGGGTCCGCCGCCAGGGCAAGAGCGCCCGACGCCGAAGGACGCCGGGCCCCACATCCGACGAGAGTCGCGGGACGAGGTAAAGCGCGTGCGGCCGCATGATCGCGGTGTGATCGATGACTTTCGCGAAGGCGTTCGCGGCATTCGCCGTCACGCTCCGTCCAAGTATCGGCTCGACATGCACGTGGCGCCCTTGCCCGAGGCGCTCGATAAGCAATTGGACCTGAAGGGCCAGGGAGCGCTGGTCGAGGACGTGGCGCCGGACGGACCGGCGGCCAAGGCGGGCATTCTGGCGTTCGATATCGTGTCGGCCATTGGCGAACACCCGATCAAGGACTTGGACGATCTGTTCAAGGCCGTCGACGAATCGGAAGGCAAGGAGTTGTCGATCAAACTGATTCGCGCCGGCAAGCCGGTGACCGTTTCGATTACGCCGGTGAAAAATGAAGGGCCGGCGGCCGGTCGCGGACCGTTCGGCGGCTTGACGCCGGGTAAGGGTGTTGACGTGAGTGAAATCGAGCGGGTCATTCGCGACAAGCTCAAGTCGGCCGGCGGCGACTTGCGACTCGAGTTTTTTCAGCCGGGCAAGATTTTTCCGCCCGGCACGCTGCTGGCCAGCGAGTTTCCCGAGGATCTGACGGTCAACATTCACAAGCAGGGTAAGGGCCCCGCCGAAGTCGAGGTGAAACAGGGTGACAAGACCTGGAACGTGAAGGAAGGCGATTTGTCGGCACTGCCCGACGAGCTGCGCCCCCATGTCGAGGCGATATTGGGACGCCCGTTTCGCATCCACCTGGCCGCACCGTTTGGTCCCGGCGGACCCGAGGCACCCGATCGACCTCGCCGACCTCCCGGCCCGCCGCATGAAGGTCCCGACGGACCGGATGCGCGACGCCCGCCTGGACCGCCGCGCGAAGGCGGTCCCGATGGTCCCGGTGTTCGCCGACCTCCCGGTCCGCCACATGGCGAACCCGGCGGCCCCGATGGGCCCGGCGGACCACCCGAAGTGCGCGGACGCCGAGGGCCAGGCTCGCTGGAACAACGCTTGAGCGAAATGACCCGCGAGCTCGACCGCATGCGCGACCAACTCGAACGCATGCGCAAAGGCTTGAGCGAGGACCGCGACGACAACTGATCGCCGCTAAAACTGGAACAAAGGGGACGGGAGTCAATTCCTGGAAACGACTGCCGTCCCCTTTTTTGTTATTGCTGCTGCTCGGCCAGTTGGCGAAATTCTGCGAGATACTTTTCCCAGGTTTCGGCGAGCAGGTTGGCGACGAAGGGTTTATCGTCGGCTAGGTCGATCGATTCGCAGCGATCCGTGGAGAGGTCGTACAGCTCCCACGGACCTTTTTCGCCCTCGGACACCAGCTTCCAATCGCCGACGCGCAGGGCACGATTGCCGGAGTGGTACCACCATAAATAATCGTGCACCACGCTGTTGTCGCTGGCAAAGACGGGCACCAAGCTGCGGCCAGGAGCGGCGGGAATCGGCTGGCCCTGCCAGGTGTCGGGCTTCTTGCCGCCGGCCAGTTCCAGAATCGTCGGCACCAGGTCGACCAGGTGGCCCGGGTTGTGACGCAACTCGCCGCGCGCGGCCACGCCTTGCGGCCAATGGACGATCAAGGGAGTTGAAATGCCCCCTTCATGCACGAAGATTTTCGAGCGCCGCAGCGGCGCATTGGCAAGGTTGGCCCAGGGCGGTTCGAGACACTGATACCAGCGCCGAACCGGGCGGAGCCTGCGGATCGTGGCCGTCGCCTCGCAAAACCTTTTCGGCGCTGGCGCCGTTGTCGCTCATGAACAGGATCAGGGTGTTGTCCAGCGCGTTCATGGCGCGAAGTTGATCAAGCACGCGGCCGATTTCGCGGTCCATGCGGTCGACCATCGCCGCGTGAATCGACATGCGAATCTGCTGCTCGCGTTTTTCGTCGGCGCTGAGCGAATCCCAGGCCGGCACGCCGGGCGTGCGGGCCGAAAGATCGCAGCTTACCAGGCCGGCCTTCTTCATCCGCTCCAGACGCTGCGCGCAACACGTCCCAGCCGGCGGCAAATCGTTCGCGGTAGCGGGCGATGTCTTCGCTTGGCGCTTGCAGCGGAAAGTGCGGACAGGTGAACGCCAGGTAGTGGAAAAACGGCTTGCCCGCATGCTCGGCGTAGTGCGACTTCAAACATTTGACCGCGTGGTCGGCGATGGCGACGGTGGCGTAGAAGCCGCTGTCGGGGGCGACGGGCGGAAGCTTTTGATCGTCCTCGAAGTGGACTTTCGGCGAAAAATGGCGGTCCTGGTCCATCAGTGCGTAGGAGCGGTCGAATCCGTGCTGCACCGGCATTCCGTCGACGTGCCACTTGCCCGAGTGATAGGAGCGATAGCCGAGCGGTCGCAGAAAATCGGGCAACAGCCGGGCCCACGGTTGTCGCTGACCCGCGTTACCGCCGCCGATGCCGGGAATCGCGTCGCGGCGGACCTGCTGCGCGTAGTAGCCGGTGAGAATGGCGGCCCGCGACGGCCAGCAGCGGGCCGTGTTGTAAAACTGGGTGAAGCGCACGCCGCCTGCGGCCAGGCGATCGAGGTTGGGCGTCTCGATTTCACCGCCGTAGCAGCCCAGGTCGGAATAGCCCAGGTCGTCGGCGAGGATCAGCAGGACGTTGGGAGGCGACGCGGGCGCTGCAGCGCTCGCACTTCCGACAAACTCGGCCACAAACACCAGCGCCAGCCAACACGCGGCGTTGCAAATCACCCAGCGGACAGCAACGAAGGCGCACCGAATCATTTGCGCACTTGCTGGAAGTAGTACGAACCCTTCTTGTTCGACGTCACGACGTCGAGCAGCCCGTCGCCGTTGACGTCGGCCACTTCGAACTGCGTGCCGACGCCGCTGTCGTCGTCGATCTGGTGCTTGATCCACACCGGTTTGCCATCCTTGCGGGTCAACTCGAACCAGCAGACCACGGCCGGCATGTCGGGATTGGCGTCACCCTTGGGCCCGTGGGCCCACCAGCGCTTGCCGGTGACGAAGTCGGGCAGCTTGTCGCCGTTGATGTCGGCCAGGCACATGCTGTGCGTCTGCGAAAAGCTCTTGTCGATGACGTGCGTCTCCCAGCCGTCAGGCTTCTGTTCGTGCCACCACATGCCGGTCTGGTGGGCACTCGACGAGAGCACGTCGTTGTCGCCGTCGCCATCGAAATCATAAACGTACATCTGCGAGCAGGGCTCGCCGAAATTCACGGGGTGAAACACCCAGGTCGACTGTGCCTTGTCGGAAGGGGCTTCCCACCAGCCTTGAATCACGAGGATGTCGGTGCGGCCGTCCTTGTTGATGTCGCCGGCGCCGATGCCGTGCGAAAATCGCTCGGTGCCCGGCGCGTTGGCGGCCGAGACGGGATTCAACTTCCACAAACCGGTCGCCGACGGCTTGGCAAAGCCGATGTAACGGCCCGGGTCATATCCCAGCAGCAGTTCGCGTTTGCCGTCGCCGTCGATGTCGAGATAACTGGGACTCTCATTGTTGGTGATCGGCGTGCATTGGTGCCGCGTCCAGGGCGTGCCGGGCTTCTCGGGCTGCTCGAACCACCAGGTCTGCTTGCCGGGAAAGTCGACCACGATCAGATCGCTGCGGCCGTCGCCGTTGACGTCTTCGGCGAAATCGCAAAACGACACGCTGTATCGATTCGGATCGAATTCTTCCGGCTTTTCGAGGATCGAGACCATCTTCCAATCCGGCGCCGCGTAGTACACGCTGCCGGCGGCGACGTCGAGCTTGCCGTCGTTGTTGAAGTCGCCCACGGCGACTCCCTCGCTGCGAAATTTTGGGTCGAGCTGGGTTTTCTTCCAAGTGATGTTCGAGGCGTTATCCTCGGCCCGGCTCATCGTGGCCGACAGCACGACGGCCGCGGCGGCGAGAGCATACGCAAATCGGTGATTCATGATTACAGTTCCCTTGCTTTGGAGCGGCGCAGCCGAAAATGATCGATATGCCAGCGCTCGCCTAGCGTAGTATACGCCGGATGCGAAAGCAAACACCCGGGGCGAAAGATCGCCGGAAGGCAAAGGATCGGGTGGCCCAGACAACTTGTTGTCTGGGTCCCGAAGGGACAAGAGGGTCCAGTGAGTTGCGAGAACCTCTCGCAATCGACTCTTGTTGCTTCGCAACACCGAGGCGTCAGCGCGACACTGGCTCACCAAGGGAGACGCTACAGCAGGCTTTCGAGCAGCAGCCGCATTTTGCGCATTTCGGCGGCGTGGTCGACCTCGGGCATCTCGGTGATGTGGACGGTCAGGGCCCGATTGTAGTGGACTTTGGCCAGTTGCGTGATCAGGCGGCCGTACTCGATCTGGCCCTGGCCGACGCGAACTTGCAGCTTGTCCTTGGTGGTGTCGCGCAGATGGACGTTGATGACGTGTGGGATGACCTGGTCGTAATTGTCGCCGGCGTGAGGTCCGTAGATGTAATGGCTGGGGTCGAGCGTGATGCCGAGCCCCTTGACGTTGTCGCACAGCACGACGGCGGTGTCGGGATCCTGAGTGATGCGTCCGGTTTCGGTCTTGACGCCCACCAGCACTCCCTCGCGCGAGGCGATGGCCACCAATTGCTGCAAGCGTTCGATTTCGGCGTTGAACGGGGTGCCCAACTCGGCGGCCGGAACCGTCAACGCCACGACCTTGGTGGCCTTGGCCAGCCGGCAGCAGGCGGCGAACTGCTCGATAGTACAGATCGCCTTCGGCTTCGATGTCGATGCTGTAGGCCGCGATCGTCAGGCGGTAGGTCTCGCGGCAACTGGCCACCGCATGTTCCAAGTCGGCAAGCACGGCCGAGGGCTTCAGCGGGCCCCCGTTTTCGTGGATCGCGATCTCGATGCCGGTGTACTCGAGGTCCACCAGCCGTTGCAGCACTCCGTCCAGCGACAGGGTGGGAAAGCACTCGCTTGAAGCAGCGACAAACACTCGGATCCTCCTTGCAACAATGCCAAGCGCGCCGACATCGGTTCGCGATCAGTTTGTGGCGTAGCTTACCGCGTGGATGCACTGTTTGGCAACACCATGCCTACCCCCTGAGTGCGGCGGCGCGATGGCCGGCGGCACGCGTGCTAGTGCCGCTGCCGATCGGCGCGTCGCGGCGTATAATGCTCGCGAACCGAGCGGGTGTGGCGTGCGGCGCGCGCCGCTGCTATCGCCCGCGGTTGTCCGCCCCCCAACGCAAGGAAATGCCATGGATGCCCAAAACGTGCCTCCCCCGAACGATGCGGCCCGTTCTCAATACCTCGCCGATGCGGCGCGCGGCCCGATCCGCGTGATCGTCGAGCAGCCCCGCGGCAGTTGGTTCGGTCGAATCTTCAAGTGGGCCTTCCTGATTATCGTCCTGCTGTGGATCGTCGGCACCTATCAGCACCTGAACGACGCCGACCGGGACACCGATCTGCACGAGCATTGGCACTCGCTCTCCAAGACGGCGGCCGACAAGATCGCCATCATTTCGGTCGAGGGCACGATCATGGGCGACGAAACGTTCGTCAAGAAGCAGATCGACCACGTCCGCGACGACGACTCGATCAAAGCCGTCGTGCTGCGCGTCGATTCGCCCGGCGGAACCGTCACCGGCAGCGACTACATTTACCATCACTTGAAGAAACTGGCCGAAGACCGGCGGATTCCGCTGGTGGTGAGCATGGGCAGCGTCGCCGCCAGCGGCGGATACTACGTGGCCATGGCCGCCGGCGACAACGACAATACGATCTACGCCGAGCCGACCACCTGGACCGGCTCGATCGGCGTGATCATTCCGCACTACGACATTTCGGGCCTGCTGGAGAAGTTCAACATCGCCGACGATTCGATCGCCAGCAACCCGCTGAAAATGATGGGCAGCCCCACGCGAAAATTTCCCGAGGCGATCCGCGCCGAGGAGCAGCAGATCCTCAAGGGGCTCGTCGATTCCAGCTTCGAAGGTTTTAAAGAGATCGTGCTGGCCAGCCGGGCGAAGCTGCGCGAAGACCAGGCTGCGCAAGATACGGTGTTCACCGGCAGGATTTTCACGGCCAAGCAAGCCCTGCAAAACCACCTGGTCGACCAGCTCGGTTTCATCGAGGACGCCATCGATCGGGCCGTCGAACTGACCGGCCTCGACAAGCACGAAGTGAAAGTCATCAAGTTTCAACGGCCCGCAGGTTTGTTGGAGGTGATGCTGCTGGGCACGCAGGGCCGCAAGCAGCCAATCGACCTGGCGGCGTTGCTGGAACTGGCCACGCCCAAGGCGTATTACTTGTGCACGGGCATTCCGGGGCTGACGAGCGCGGCGCGGTAAGTCGCGCGCAGTTGTGGGTGGCCCCGACAACTCGTTGTCGGGGTGCCGCAGGCATGAGAGGGATTCGCTGTCCGCGCCTCAATCAGTTGCGATCGATGACCCACGCCCTCTGATTGCTTCGCAACACCGACAACGAGTTGTCGGTGCCACACTGCGAAAGTTGCTCGTAAGTCGTTGGAGTTATGCGGCGAATCTTGAGCCCCGCTGGGCAACGCTGTACGGTATTTTTTTGCGGTGTTTTGCGGCTTCTTCGAAAATGACAGCAAGGAGATCATTTCAGTTGCGGGCCGACGCTATCGAAATCTCTGCAATCGGCTTCGATTTCCCTTCGGAGAATACCGCACAGCGTTGCCCGCTGGGGCGACCTGTAAATAGCCTGGGGCGGAAGCCCCAGGTTCGTGGGTCGCCCCAACATCTTAGAGGCCCCGCAGGGGTGACACCTGCCTTGTTGGCCGCCGGCATGGTATCGCCCCTGCGGGGCTGGGCAATCTTATTGGCTCGAGTTTTCCTGGGGCTTCCGCCCCAGGCTATTTACAGGTCGCCACTTCGTGGCTTGCAATTCACGGACAGCCTCAGCGAGTCGGTTGGTGCTACCCCGCGGATAGACGCTTACGTTGGCCTCTGGGAATAATCGCTTTGCCTGCCTCGCTTCCTCATAGGATTCGGGCAAGTCGGAAATGTCAAATCGCTCGAGTTCGACAGGTAACATCAAGTCGACTATCCCCTTTTCGGCAAATAGCCACAACAATCCCGGTGCACGCACGGGCTGCGGAGCTGGTCGTACTACCCAATTTGCGCCGTAGAGACTCGTTGCGTCGGTTGAATGATGGAAGTGGGGCTGTTCCAACAATTCATGGCGGTGGCGAATCCAATTCAGTTCGTAGCCCAGCCAACAGGCGACCGCCGTCAGCATCACGAACATCGTCCGCAAAGAAAATCGGAACCGGCGAAGGCGAGGTTGTCGGGCTTCGCTCATAAGCGCACGTCATCCGGTGACCGTGATCTGCTGGATTCCTACAAACGGCTCGACCTCAACCGCCTCGCCGCGCTCTCGGCGTTCTTCGAGGATGAGTTCGACAACTTCCTTGAGGTTTTGCTGAAGCTCATCGAGTGACGCGCCCTGACTGTGGCCGCCGATCAGCCCTGGAATCGTGCCGACGTATAGACCGGTCTCGCCGTCGAATTCGATATACGCCGTGAACGTTTGAGTCATGTGTGTGGACTCCTGCAGGATTGGGCTTGTCTCGGGCCTACGGCTTGTCCGCTTCGCCCGCCTTGGCCTTCTCAGGGGGCATGGGCGGACGGCGGCCGCCACGGGGGCCGCCTTTGCCGCGATCGGGGCCCTTACCGGGGCGGGGGTGCTGACCCGGCTCGCCGCGCTCGTGCTCCCAGTACATGCGGCGCAGCTCCTCGCGCATCTGATCGTTGGGCATCCGCAACAGCCGGTCTTGCTGCAGCTTCAAATCGTTCTGGAAAAACTCGGCGACGTCGTCGTCCACCATCGGCTGGCGCGGCGCGAGGCTTGCCACGATTCGGCCCGTTGCTGCATGGCAACCCGGATCCAGCCGATGACGATCTTGCGCTGCTCTTGCAGGCTGGATTCCTTGGCCAGCTCCTGCCTGGCCGGTTCGCCTAATTGGGCCTGCAGCGTCTCAATGTCCTTCGTGTGGATCGCCGTCAGGGCGTGCGGGCCGCCGCCGCGACGCGAGCGGTCGAGCACGGTCAGCAGCAGCGCGTGATGCTGCTTCTTGGGATCGATCGCCTCGAAGGCCTTGCGGCGCGGCTCGGGCAGGTCGGCCAGCAGGCTGTCGCGATGAGCCCACACGACGTCTTCGCTCCACTTCACGATTGCGTGCATGTCTTGCGACGAGAGCAGTTGGGCCCGGTGTTGCTGCAAGCGAGTCGCATGCTGCTTTTGCTGGATTTCCTTGATTCGCTTGACGCGCTTGTCGGGGGGCAATTCGCCCAACTGGGCCCGTTCGCTGGGCGACAGCGTTTTGAGCCATTCGTGATAGCGGGCCATCACGTGCAGCAGTTCCTTGGCATGCGGGTCGGCATCGATCGAGGCTTGCAACGCGCGCAGCCGATTCTGTTCCGACGCTGGCAGCGCCAGAAAGCGCTCCTGCTTACGCAGCAGTTCCTGCTGATCGCCCGGCGACATCTGGGCGATCTGCAACCGCCGGGCCGCCGCGTCGTCGCTGGCCACGGCCGTACCGGAAGCGACTGCCCCGGCCGCGAAGGCCGTGCACAAGCAAACCCGCTTGAACCAACTAGCCGGCATGGTCGCTGTCTCCCTCGGCGAACAGGTTTTGCTCTTCCAACAGGCGCAGGAAGTCGATGTTGTCGACCTGGTAATACCGCTCGAAGTTTTGCAGGACGGGCAAGTCTTGCAGCAGCTCTTGATTGGGGTTCGGCCACATCCAATGGCCGATGCCAAAGCCGACCACCAGCGCCGCCAGCACGCTGGCAATGCCCGTGATTTGTTGTTGACGGCGACGGCGGGGCAGGGCGGTTTGCACGGCGTCGGCCTCGCGCGAGGCCGCCACCGCCACCATTTCGATGGTGGTTTGGGTGAACGAGTCGTTGACCGTGGCGCGCGGCAGACGGTCCAACAGGCCCCAGGCCCGTTCGAGCCGCTGCAGTTCGGCCTGGTAGGCCGAGTCGCGGGCTAGCCGCTCCTCGACGCGCCGCACCGACTCGGCATCCAGTTCGCCGTCCAGATAAGCGGTCAATTCTTCGTGCAGTTGATCGGAATCGATGGGTGAGTTTTCTGCCATGGCTTTCGCTCGTCGGAAGAATCGAACCCTTAGTTGTCTCGTCTTGACTGCGGTCTCGGTCTTACTGCGGCCGAGTGCCGTTCTCCAGGTAGGGTTCCAAAATCTCTTTCAGGTTCACGCGCGCCCGCGACAACAGCGACTTGATCGCCTGGGGCGACATGTTCATGGTGGTGGCGATATCGGCGTAGCTCATGCCCTCAAACTTGTTCAGCAGCACGGCCATCCGCTGCCGCTCGCTGAGGCCGGCCAACGCGGCCCGCACGACGTCGCGCAATTCGGCCTTGTCCAACTGTCGGGCGGGCATGGCGCCGCTGGCGGCCAGTGCCATCTTGTCCAGCGCGCTGACGCCAGCCGAGTCATTCGGTCGAGCCGTCAAATTCACTTCCGGCCGCCGCGACATCGAACGCAGGGCGTTGGCCGCCACGTGGTTGGCAATCGTGTACAACCAGGTCGAAAACTTCGCGCCCACCACGTACCGCTTGCGAGCCCGATAGACGCGCAAAAAGACCTCCTGGGCCAGGTCCTCGGCCTGGTCGCGCCGACCCACCAGGTGCTCAAGCACCGTCACCAGCCGGTTCTGATAGCGCAGCATCAACTCGTCAAAGGCGGCGGCGCTGTCGTCGCGCACCTCGAGCATCAACCGCACGTCCGGATCTTGCAGCTGGTATCGCTGGGCCGAGGATTCGCTGATCGCCACCGGGCCGCTCGCTCGTGGTTTTTGGGCGGTGAGACTCCCCTATCTGGACTTCTAATGTAACACACCGGCAAGCCGCAAGTGGTAGTGGTTCGTGGTTCGTGGTCAGTGACGAAGACAGGGCTCTAAAGCATTCAAAACCGCTGCCGGAGAATGGTTTCGGCGGTTTTGCGGATGGTTGGCGGCTGCGATTGGTTGCCAAGGCGTTTTTCAACCGTCCTTTCTAACCACTATCCACTACCCACTGTCCACTACTACGATGTCTAGAAGTGGTTTTGAAACCGCTGGGGACTGTCCCGATTTTGCGCAGTCTTCGGAGCAAAATGGGACTGACCCCTCTCCGAAGCGGTTTTGAAGCCAGTTCTAGAAGTTGGCCTTCCACGCTGCGAGACCGGGCGGCCCAATGGCGGAAGACCTCAAGGATCGAGTCGCGGTCGTGACCGGCGGCTCCAGCGGCATCGGTCGGGCCACCGCCCTGCTGCTGGCCCGCCATGGCGCCCGCGTGTTCACAGGCGATCTTCGCGTGCGAGCCGAAAACGCCGACGCGTTCGCCAAGCTGGGCATTACCCAGCTGGCCTGCGACGTGCGCAGCGAAGAGCAGGTCCGCAACTTGATCGAGCGGGCGGCCGGCGACGGCGGCGGGCTGCACATCCTGGTCAGCAACGCGGGCATCGATCTGGAACGGCAGCTTCCCGACGTCAGCGAAGCCGAGTGGGACGCCTGCCTTGACACGAATTTGAAGGGGAGCTTTTTCGCATGCAAACATGCCATCCCCCACCTGCGCGCCGCCGGCGGCGGGGCGGTGGTGTTCACATCCAGCAACGCAGGACTGCTGCCGCGGGCCCACGACCCCGTGTACTGCACCAGCAAGGCGGCCCTGTTGGCCCTGTCGGCCAGCCTGGCGCTGTGCCACGCGGCGGACAAGATTCGTTTTAACGCGGTCTGCCCGGGCCCGGTCTCGAACACCGAGATCATCGAAGAAGGTCTGGCCGCGGCCAAAAATCGCGCGGCCGCCGAACGCCAATTCATCGATGCCAGCCCGCTGGCCAGGGCTTTGGGCCGGATGATCACGCCCGAGGAAGTCGCCCAGGCCATTTTGTACCTGGTGAGCGACGCGGCGGCCCTGGTAACCGGCACGGCCCTGCGCATCGACGGCGGCAAGTCGCTGGGCGTGCCCCCAGCAGGGTGACAATGGTCAGACTGAGTGAGGCCTGCCCTTGCCAGACTGCCCCCCGTGGAAGTGGGCCGCCGCTGCGTACTATAATCCTGCGTACTATAATCATTGCCGGCCGCTAGCGGCTTGGGCTGGCAATTCCCTTGGCGTACAGCTTCCTTGGTGTACAGCGCGAAGTTTGATAGGCCAGCTCGGGATATTGTCGACCGCGTCGCGAATTGAACCTCCGGTCGGAGTTGCTCCCGGCTTTTATCCGATTCATCACCACACCCAACCCCAAGACCTCGCCATGCTCCGAATCCGAATCCTGACGGTGCTTATCCTCACCTGCTCGTTCACCTCGATCGCACATGCCGAACTCAAAGTCGGCGTCGGCAAGGCGATCATCACGCCCAATCCCCTGCTGCCCGTCTCTGGAGGCGTCGGCCCGGGCAAACCCTCCACCGGCAAGCAGGGCGAGCTCACGGCTCGCGCCATGGTCTTCCAACAGGGTGAAACCAAAGTCGCCATCGTCCAGCTCGACCTGCTCGGATTCCCCTCCGTCCTTTGCGCCCGCGTTCACAAGCAGGTTCCCCGCATCCCCGCCGACAACATCCTTATCGGCTCGACCCACACGCACAGCGCCCCAGACTGCTACGGCTTCCCCGGCCTCGACGGCAAAACCTCGGGCGATCTCAAGTACATGGACTTCGTCTGCAATCAGGCCGCCATCGCCATCAATCAGGCGCTCGACAACCTGCAGACCGCTCAGCTCAAGATCGCCACCGGTGAAGCCAAGGGAAAAATCGCCTACAACTACTACGCTCCGGAGCTCTACGACCCTCGCATGAGCGTCATCCAGGCCATCACCCCCGCCGGCAAGACCATCGGCACCCTGGTCAACTACGCGATCCATCCCGAAGTCCTTGGCAATGGGCTCGGGCTGGTCAGCCCCGACCTCGTCGGCCCTCTGTGCGACAAACTCGAAGCCGACCTCGGCGGCATGGGTATGTTCATGAACGGTGCGCAAGGGGGCATGATCACCGCCGACAATCGCCGGCTCGACAACCCCTCCGATCCTCTCCACGCCAAATGGCACGACTCGCGCACCTGGGAAGAATGCCTCCGCATTGGCCAGCTCATGGCCTCCGAAGCCCAGCGCATCGTCAAGGACGCCGAACCGCAGACCGACCCCGTCGATCGCCTGTTATGCTCGGGAGGTCAAGTTCCCCGTCGCTTCGAACCTGATGTGGACGATCATCATGGGCTCCCCGTTGAAATACCCGCACAACGACGACAAGTCGATCACGACCCGCATGAACCTGGTCAACATCGGCAACGCCCAGATCCTCACCATTCCCGGCGAAGCCCTGCCCAACATCGGCTACTACCTCAAACGACACATGAAGGGAGACAACAACCTGCTCGTTCGGCCTCACCAACGACGCCTTCGGCTACATCCTCACCAAAGTCGACTTCAACAGCTTCAAACGCTACGAATACGTCTCGCAAACGTCACTCGGCGAAATGACCGGCGAAATCCTCATCGAGAACGCGCTCGAAATTGATCGAAGACTCCCCCGCCCCGGCAACAACCAGCAAGAAGAATTGACCACGGGAGAAATCAACTATGGTTGACCTTTGGCGTCGGCTCCGGCTTGCCGTCGCGCTTGTACCGGTCCTATCCTCGATTGCGGCGACTGTGTGGGCTGTCGACGAGCCCAACGCAGTCTTTGTCATGCAAGCGGACGGCAAACGCGCTCGTCAACTGGCGCGCGTGGACGAAAATTCATGCCATGGGTATCCGCGTTGGTCGCACGACGGAAAGAGAGTTGCTTTCGAAGTTCTTGTCGTGGGCACCAAAGTCCGCAAGCACTATCGCATTAATGCCGACGGGACCGACCTGAAAGAGTTGGGCACCCACTCGATGCCGGACTGGTCCCCCGACGACAAGCAACTCGTATCGCAGCGCTTCCTAGGCGGCAACAATTCGCCGGAAATCTTCGTCCAGAATTCGGACGGCGAAGGGGCGGAGCTCATTGCAAGAGGCCGAAGCCCGCGCTGGTCGCCCGACGGCGGCAAACTGGCCTTGAGCGATCTGACGATGCTGCGAACTGTCGACCTTGTGACCGGCGAGGAGACGCTCTTGTTCGACGAGCCGGTGGAATCGATTTTCAGCGGTTTCGACTGGTCGCCCGATGGCAAAAAGTTGGCGGTTGTGGTTCGGCCTCAACCGAATGCCCCGCGCAAATGTTGATCGTCGATTCTCGCGGTGCGCGGTTTGGCCGCAGAGTGCGACTGGCGAACGACTTCGGCGGGGCCGTGGCTTTTTCGCCCGATGGCAAGCAACTGGTTTTTAGTTCCGGCGACAAAATCCACGTTGTCAGCGTTGACGGCAAGGAAGGCGCCCAGTTAATTCCGGGGCAGACCGGTAAGAATCACAGCCCGGCATGGTCTCCCGATGGGAAGTACATCGTGTTTATCAACAATCGAAAGTAGACCGCGCTGCTAAAGTTCAACGATTGTCCGGTTTGTGCCAGGGTGCCGCACCCGCAGTAACCCAATCGGCTGGGCCCAGCCGGGCCCTCCTGGGATTCGTTCCGGCCTGAGACTTCCAGGATACGATGAACCACGATACGATCATTGATTCTGGTCGATTTTCGCCGCGCCGAATTCCAGGTCAATGGTCCCTTTCGGCCGGCGCGCCTCGTCGCAAAGGATTTCGCGCTCATGTCCACGATCCATCAGGCGCATGACTCGCACACGACGACTGAGCACGACTTTCCTCCGTGGTTGAAAGAGGCCAAGGCGGCCGTGCGCGATCTGGCCGTGCCGAACCCGCTGATCTATTGGGGCGACTTGCTGCTGACGATCGGCGTGGGCTATGGCTGCGCTTTGACATTTCTCGACACGCCGGGCATGCCCTGGCTGCGCGGCGCGTGCTTCGTCGTGGCCATCTTCGCGATCTTTCGCGCGTCATCTTTCGTGCACGAGCTCGTCCACCTGCATTCGGGGAACCTGCATTCGTTCCAGATCGCGTGGGACCTGCTGTGCGGCATCCCGCTGCTGTTTCCGTCGTTCGCCTACGCTCATCACCTGGATCATCACCGTTGCGATAGCTATGGCACCGATCGCGACGGCGAATACCTTCCGTTCGGCGTCGATCCGCCGCGCACGATCGGCTACTTCCTGCTGCTCACGCTGGTGTGGCCCTACCTGGTCGTGTTTCGGTTCCTGATTCTGACGCCGCTGTCGTTTGTCTGGCCGCCGTTTCGGCCGTGGCTACTCGAGCGATTCTCGTCGTTCGGTGTCGTCAATTTCCGCCATCACCTGGAGATCACGCCCAGCACCCCGCTGGGATACTGGGCCTTTCTCGACGTGGCCTGCTGCCTGCGCGTATGGTGTCCGATCGTGCTCGTTGGATTGGGCGTACTGCCATGGACGCGTGTGGCGCTCATGTTCGTGATAGCCGCGTCCGTGCTGTCGCTCAACTTTATCCGCGCCTTGTGCCTGCACAATTATCTGAGCGACGAGGGTCAGCTTAGCTACCTGGGGCAGTTGCAGGATTCGATCACACTGCCCGGCAAGCGGATCGTCACGGAGCTCTTCGTGCCGCTCGGCCTGCGTTATCACGCGCTGCACCATCTGTTCCCGAACTTGCCCTATCACGTTTTGGGGCGGGCGCATCGCCGGCTGATGCAAGAGCTGCCCCCCGGCTCGGACTATCACCAGACCGTGCGTTCCGGCATCGGCGCGGTATTCGCGCAGTTCTGGAAGAACACGTGGAACAATCCAAAGCCGGCCCGCGTCCACAACGGCAAGCGCCCCCGCCTCGAAGTGCCGACCGAGTCGCGCTAGTCAAGGAGGTCAGGACTGACCTGCCTGGCTAAACCATAAGGAGGCAGCGATGAGCACCATTCTGGTGACCGGCGGGTCGGGCTTCATCGGCAGCCACTGCATTCTGCAGCTCCTGGCCGCGGGCCATCAGGTGCGCACCACGGTGCGCAGCCTGAAGCGCGAGGGCGACGTGCGCGCCATGCTGAAGGAAGGCGGCGCCGAGCCGGGCGATCGCTTGTCGCTTCGTCGCCGCCGATCTCGAAAACGACGCGGGCTGGTCGGAGGCCGTCGCCGGCTGCGAGTACGTGCTGCACGTGGCGTCGCCGTTTCCGCAGAACATCCCCAAGCACGAGGACGAGCTGATCGTGCCCGCGCGCGAAGGCGCGCTCCGCGTGCTGCGCGCCGCGCGCGACGCCGGCGTCAAGCGCGTGGTGCTGACCTCGTCGTTCGCGGCGATCGGCTATGGCCACAAGCCGCAGCAAGCGCCGTTCGACGAGACGAGCTGGACCGACTCCGATGGCGACGACGTGCGCCCCTACGTGAAATCGAAGACTCTGGCCGAACGCGCGGCGTGGGATTTCATCGCCAACGAAGGCGGCGACCTCGAGCTTTCCGTCGTCAATCCGGTGGGCGTGTTCGGACCGGTGCTGGGGCCTGACTATTCGACCTCGATCCTCCTGGTGCAGCGCCTGATGGACGGCGCCATGCCCGGCTGCCCGCGGCTCTATTTCGGCGTCGTCGACGTGCGCGACGTCGCCGATCTGCACCTCCGCGCCATGACTCATCCGGCCGCCAAGGGCGAACGCTTCCTCGCCGTCGCCGGCGATTTCATGTCGATGCGCGACATCGCCAGGGTGCTGAAGAGCCGCATGGGTGCGTCGGCCAAGCGCGTGCCGACGCGGCAACTGCCCAACTGGCTGGTGCGCATCGCCGCGCTGCGCGATCCGGCGGTGAAGCAGATCCTGCCCGAGCTCGGCAAGACGAAGAACGCCACCAACGAAAAGGCCAAGCGCATGCTGGGCTGGGCGCCGCGTTCGAACGAGGAGGCGATTGTCGCCACCGCCGAAAGCCTGGTGCGGCTCGGGCTTCTGAAGGACAGCCCGAAAAAGGCGCCGTCAATAAGAGCCTAAGACCTGCCTTATTCCCAGGAGGAAGGCAAGTAGGTCAAGGTTGGACAAGGCCGTTTGCCAACAACGCCGCAAACAACTTGGCTCCCGCCTCTTGGCATTTTTCGCGCGTGAAACGCTCCTCTTCAAAGGCAGACGTAAACACACGCGACAGCGCCAGGGCAGCATCTTGTTCAGATTTGATGCGCGGAATCTGGCTTACCATACTCGCAATCTCTGAATCGAATTCATCGGCAGGACAGCCACTGGCGAGCAAGGAGTACGGATCCCACTCGCGCACAACCGCGCCGACGACTTGCAGGGCCAGTTTGTAATCGGCTTTCTTCTTCATCAAGGCCGCCTAACGACCCCATGCTTAGCGACCGGCGAGGGCCGCGCACCCTGTACGAATGGTGATGCAATTGCTTTCTTCCAGTAGATGCATCGTCGGCGGTCTTCGGTCCTCAAAACGCTGCGGCGCACACGATCGGAAACCAGAATCGGCCGAGCAGCGGGCCGGCGCGTTGCGTCTCTGCAAATACATTAGCATTCAGCGAATTGTTATGCCATCGTATTGAGCTTGGCTGATTGGATGTCGCGAACGGTCGAGGGTGGTTTAAGTGAAAAATCTTCGTGGGTGGATCGCGGCGTTGGTGTTTGCTTCGATGGTGATCAACTACGTGGATCGCCAGACGTTCAATGCGCTGGCGCCGCAGATTCGCGAGGAGTTCGGCTGGACGAATGCCGATTTCGGCACGCTGTTGATCAGTTTTCGCGTGGCCTACACGGTCATGCAGGCGATTTCGGGGCGGCTGTTGGATTGGCTGGGCACGCGCCGCGGCCTGGCGATCGGCGTGTCGTTCTACTCGCTGATCGCGGCGCTGACGGCGACGGGACAGTCGCTTACCGGATTTCGATCTCTGCGATTTCTGCTAGGGGCCGGCGAGGCGGCCAACTGGCCTGGCGCGATCAAGGCGTCGAGCGAGTGGTTTCCGCCGCGCGAGCGGGCTTGGGCCGTGGCGCTGTTCGATAGCGGCACGGCGATCGGCGGCGTGATCGCGCCGTTTCTGGCGCTGGCCTTGTTTCAGTGGTTCGGCGATTGGCGGCCGGTGTGCGTGTTGACCGGGTCGTTGGGCGCGGTGTGGGTCGTGGCGTGGCTGGCGATTTACCATCCGCCTCGACGACACCCGCGCATTTCGCCGCAAGAGCTGACGCACATCGAAGCGGCGCAAACCGGCAGCCAGCGTGACGAGCAGAGCTTATCGCCGGTCGGCTGGCGGCAGTTGCTTTCGTACCGGCAGACATGGGGCATCATGCTGGGGCGATTCTTTCTCGACCCGTATTGGTTCTTCATCTCGGAATGGTTCCCGATCTTTCTCAAGTCGCGGGGATTCTCGCTGGAAGAAAGCGTGTTGGGGATGGCACCGCCGCTGGCGGCTTCGATCGTCGGCAACTTCGCCGGCGGGGCGCTGTCGAGCTATTTCATCCGCCGCGGCTGGCCAGTGGGGCGTTCGCGCCGCGCCGTGTTGGCCCTGTTCGCGCCCAGCATGATCGTGATCGCGCTGGCACTGGGAACCCCCGACTACGCGACTCTGATCGTGCTGTTTTCCTATGGCAATTTTGCCTATGCGGCCTGCTCGACCATGTTCCTATCGCTGCCGGCCGATGTGTTCCACTCGCGAGCGGTGGCCAGCGGCAGCGGTCTGGGGGGCACGGCGGCGGGGGCCGGAACGCTGATTTCAACCTGGTGCATCGGCCAGGTGGCCGACCGCTACTCATTCGAGCCGATCGTGCTGGCGGCCAGCCTGCTGCCGTGCCTGGCAGCTGTGGCCTTCGTGTGCCTGGTGCGGGCCCCCCGGCGGCCCGACGGCCGGCAGGTCGTGCTCGACTTTTAAAACCTGTCCGCGTCTGGAGAAGGGGACAGCCGCCGACGGTTCTCGGATCGGTTCTCAGTCGGGAACCGATTGCGTCGGGGCTTCTTCCTCGACGATGCGATACAAGCGCACCTGCTCGCCCGGATAGCGCCGGATGTTCGCGTTCGCCAATCGGTTTTCGCCACCGCCGACGACCAGCTGGCCGCCATCGGGGGTGACGGCGAGGACAAAGACCGATCCCTGGCCTTGGACGCTGGCGAGTTGGTCGCCCGTGGCCACGTCCCACAACCGAATCGTGCCGTCCCAGCCGCCGGAAAGCAGCGTGCGCCCGTCCGGCGAAAAGACGATCGCGTAGACGACGTTCGTATGACCCTTCATGTCGCGAACCAACTCGCCGGTGGCTGCGTCCCAGAGCCTGATATCGTACTCTTTGCCCTCGGTCACGCGTTGCATGATGGGATTGCCCTCGGTGTGTCCCCCGGTGCCCGTGGCGATCAGTTGCCCGTCGGGAGAGACGGCCAGTCCCCAAACCACTTCGGGATGGGGGATGGCCAGTCGCTCGCGGGCCGTTTCGGCATTCCATATCCGCAGCACCTTGTCCTGGCCGTTGGAGGCAACCTCTTGGCCGCCGGGCAAGAACGCGACACGCGTGATGGGTGCATCGTGTTTCTCGAAAACGCAGATCCGTTTGCCGCTGGCAACGTCCCACACGAGAGCCTGTTTGTCGATCGTGCCGCAGACGACCCGCTTGCCATCGGGGGAGAACTCGACGTTGGTACACATACTGCCGGTAGGCAAGTCGCGAACGGGCTTGCCGGTTTCAATGTTCCCCAGCGCAATCTTGACAAGCGGACCGCACAGAGCGACCGAGTGTCCGTCAGGCGAAAGCGCGACCCATTCTCCGCGGAACTCCAGGCGGCTCGTTTCGTCGTTGTCCATATTCCAGATTTCCAGATCCTGTTTTCCGCCCAGCAAGACCCGCCGCCCGTCGAGGCTCAGGGCGAGCCCATAGACGATGTTGCCCCGCGTGTGGCGTTTCACTTCCTCCAGGCGGAGTGCGCGTTTTGCGCGGGCGACCGGCCGTAGCGCCGGCGTTTGGCGAGTGCTCGCAAAGGCGATCCGCTGCCCGTCGCCCGACCAGGCCGGCATGCGGTTGTTCCCTTTTTGTCCGGGAATCGGCTGCGGCGCACCGCTGCCGTCGACGTTGATCAAGTGAATCTGCCGCGCATGCGCAATCGCCAATCGCTTGCCATCCGGCGACCAGGCCAGGTAGCCGTCGATGTCGCCGGTGAGCAGCTTCTTCTTTCTCTCGTTCTCCGACACATCGACGATCCAGAGCTCGTTTTTGTCGCTGCCCGTGGTGACGAAGGCCAATTGCTTGCCGTCGGGCGACCAATCGAACCCCGCCGCGACGCCGGAGGGGACCTTCAACTTTTGCCGCCCGCCGTCGATCATATCGAGGATTTCCAGCGACTTGTCGCCGATGAAAGCCAAGGCGCCACCCTGCGGCGACCAGCGCGGCGCGTGGCCGCCTTCGGCAAGCGACAGGCGTCCCCGTCCGTCGCCGTTTTGCACCCATATGCCCTTGGTAAGCGGGGCCTTCTCGCCGACGCCGAACACAAGCTGTTTGTCGTCGGGCGACCAATCGGCGTGCGCGCCGGGGCCCATCGCCCGCAACCCGCTGCCATCGGCGTTGATCAAGAACCAGCGGTGGGCGATCGAATCGCCACGCGCGGCGTCAAACGTCAGTCGCGTACCGTCGTGCGACCAGCGCGGCGCACCGAGATTCGGATAGCCGTCCACTTCCGCCACTCGCCGCAATTCACTCCCGTCGACCTTCATCACAAAGACCGCACTGGGCTCGCCGGCGCAAAGCGACGTTCGAGCGCCGCCCTCGACCAACGCGCCCAATAACGCCACCAGCAGAATCGGTCGGATGCTCATCCCGTTCACGCCTCCAATTGCATTTGCTCCGGCGTGCGCTTCCAGAGAGCCCCTGGAAGAAATTCGCCCTTCGACGCGCTGGCCATCACAAAGTTGACCTTGCTCAATTGGCTCATTAGATACGATCCAGACAGGGAGGTCAGGCCTGGTCCTGACGATTTTCGTGACGCTCCAAGGCCAGAGCCGATCGTGCTGGCCATGGCCTGACCTAGCCTGGCTTGGTGCGCGCCCCCCTGCGGCCCGACGCCCGGGAGGTCATTCTCGACTTTTGGAATCTATCTGAGAACCGTCTCAGAGCAGGGGACAGCCCCCGTTTCCCACGAAGACTCCGCAAAATCGGGACAGTCCCCGACGGTTCTCGAAACCGCACCCGGCGGCCGAAGGGTAGAAAGTATTGCACGGCGGGCTGTTGCAACGATATTATGGGATGTCGAGAAGTACACCCCCCGCGCGTTGATTGGTTCCGTTGGACTCTCCAATCTCGGGAAGGCAAACCCTATGAGCCACGTTTACAAGTTGTTGTTGGTCGTGCCGTTGTGCGCCGCTTGGGCTGCTAGCGTGGGGGCCAACGAAGTGGCGACTTCTCCGCTGGGCAAAAAGCTGGATGCTTTCTCGCTACAGGATTTTCGCGGCAAGACTTGCTCGCTCGACGAAATGAAGGACGCCAAGCTGATCGTGGTGGCGTTCCTGGGCGTGGAATGTCCGCTGAGCAAACTCTATGGCCCACGGCTGGCCGAGATGGCCAAGCAATACGAATCGAAGGGCGTGAAATTCGTCGGCGTCGATTCGAATCGTCAGGATTCGGTCACCGAAATGGCCCAATTCGCCAAAGTGCACAACATCGAATTTCCGCTGCTGAAGGATCTCAACAACACGCTAGCCGACAAATTGGCAGCGGCGCGAAACCCGCAAGTGTACGTGCTCGACGGCCAGCGCGTGGTTCGCTACGTGGGGCGCGTCGACGATCAATATGGTTTCCAGACCGGCAGCGGCTACGCACGGCCCAAGTCGAGCCATCCCGAGCTGTCATCGGCAATCGACGAACTGTTGGACGGCAAGCCGGTGAGCGCAGCCGTCGACCGAAGCGATCGGCTGCCTGATCGGCCGCGTGCGCAAGGTGGCGGGCGACAGCGACGTGACTTACTCGAAACAGATTGCCCGCATCTTTGCCGACCATTGCGTGGAATGTCACCGGCCGGGCCAGATCGGCCCATTCGCCTTGCAGAGCTATGACGACGCGGTCGGCTGGGCCGAGATGATCGAAGAGGTGGTGCGCGACCGGCGGATGCCGCCGTGGCATCCCGATCCGAAGTACGGCCATTTTGCCAACGACTTGTCGTTGAGCGAAGCCCAGAAGGAATTGATCTACAAGTGGGTCGCCGCCGGCTCGCCCGAAGGCAATCCCAAGGATCTGCCCGAGCCGAAGCAGTACGCCGGCAGTTGGCGGATTCCGGGCGGGCCCGACGTGGTGTTTCAAATGACGGAAGAGGTCGACGTGCAGGCCGAAGGGACCGTGCCCTACAAGTACTACGTAGTGGACACCGGGTTCACCGAAGACAAGTGGGTCAAAGTGGCCGAGGCCATGCCGGGCAACCGCGGCGTAGTGCACCACATGATCGTGTTCATGAAGCCGCCCGGCATGGGCCTGTTCGGTGGCGCCGGCGGCGGCGGGAACGGCGCGGCGCCAATGCGTCCGACGGCGCGAAGCCGGCGGCAGAAAAGCCCGCGACAGACAAGCCGGCGGGTGACAGTGGTGACGGCGGCGGAAATGGCGAACGCCGCGGCGGCGCGGGTCGTCGTGGCGGCGGCCAGGCGTCGTTCGGTCAGTTGTGCGGCTTTGCGCCGGGCACGCGTCCTTATGTCTTGCCGCCGGGCATGGCCAAGCTGATTCCGGCCGGCTGGCAGTTGGTGTTCCAGATGCACTACACGCCCAACGGCTCTCCGCAAAAAGACCGCAGCTCGGTGGGCATCAAGTTCGAGGACGCGGCCAACGTGACGCATCGCGTGGCCACGGCCAACGCGGCCAATGCCATGTTCGTGATTCCCGCCGGCGATCCGGCCTTCGAGGTGGAATCGACTCGCACCTATGGGCGCGACGTGACGATGATCTCGGTCTTTCCTCACATGCATTTGCGCGGCAAGGATTTTCATTACGAACTGATTTATCCCGACGGCAAGAAGGAAACGATCCTGAACATGCCGCGGTACGACTTCAACTGGCAAACCAGCTACGTGTTCGACGAGCCGAAGCACCTGCCGCAGGGCACGACGCTGCACTGCACGGCGCACTTCGACAACTCTGCCGACAATCCGGCCAATCCCGATCCGACCAAGCCGGTGCGATGGGGCGATCAGACCTGGGAAGAAATGATGATCGGCTGGTTTGACATCGCGGTACCCAAGGACTGGGACATCAAGGACGTCCTGCCGCCACAGCAGATGCGCCGCCCCGGTCAACCGGAGCGCGCGCAAGGTGACGACGCCGATTAGCCTGTCGGGACGACCGTAATTGTCCGTCGGAATAACCCGAGCGGCGCGCCGGGAAGACTCGGCGTCCGTCGCCGCCGACGCGTTTTTTCCGAGGTTCAGATCTGCCTCTTATCGCGTCCAGGGCGGGCCGCAGGATCTGCGCTGGCCGTGCTGGACAGCGGGCGAGTTTTTTGCGCACTGGCAGATTTTTTGTTTTGGCTCAGTTAAAATCAGATTCGGAGATATCATCCGACGGCCGAGGGGAATTGCGTCTAATGCTCCGTGACGGTGTCCGAAATCAGCCCAGCGGTGACATCCGACGCCCACTGGCGATTACCTTGCTGATGGCGCTGGCCGCCGGCTGCGGCTCGACCGTTACGCCGCAACACAGCCAGGCGGTGGCCAAGGTGCAGGATCTGGGCGGCCAGATTAACTTCAAACGCGGCGGCTACGAAGTAGACCTGCGGAACACAGCGGTCGCGGACAAAGACCTGGCGTGCCTCAAAGACATCACGAATCTCAAGAATGTCAACCTGGTCGGAACGCGCGTTACCGACCAAGCCATTGAGCACCTGAAGCCCATTGCCACGCTGGAGTTTGTGTGGATTAACCGCACATTCATTACCCGCGAAGGCGCCGCGGAGTTGCAAAAGGCGCTGCCCAAGGCCGATGTCGAGCGGTAATGTCCATCGGCAGACAGGCGCGGATTGGGTGGCCCAGATAACTTGTTATTTGGGTCCCGAAGGGACAAGAGGACCCGCGAAGTGTCGGACTCTCCCCGACATGCCTCTTGCTGCTTCGCAACACCGACAACGAGTTGTCGGTGCCACCCGAGCTTCCTCCGCGCGGCGCCACGTCGCCGCGCGTTTCAGTCCGCGCCCCCCGCGTTGTCCAAGCCGGGACGACCGCGGCGCGGAAACTCGTGGCGACTGACCGGCACGAAACCGCCCTGTTCGTGGAAGTACATGAAGTGCGTGATGTGGATCGTGCTTGTGCCGATCTGGATGCGATTGAACGAGTTCTTTTCGCGTTCGCGGGCCCGCCCGCGCCGCGAGGTGGTGGTGCCTGACTGGACGATGATGATGCCGCCGGTGCGGTCGCCGCAGGGATAGACGTCGAGCGAGTTGCCGATGTAGGCACGATGCAAGTGCCCCCCCAGGATCAGGTCGACTTCGAGCTCGGTAAAGCGGTCCAAGGCCTTGCGTGCGCCCCGCATGACGTCGTGCTCGTCGGCATAGTCGGGGGCAGGTGCGAAATGGTGGTGAGCTACGACGATGCGTGCCGCGCCCGAGGGCGCATCGCGAAACGCGTTGGCGCAAAAGTCGAGCTGCCAGCGTTGCACGCGTCCGCCCGTGATCGCCGTCAAGGGGGCCGTGCTGTTGAGCGCCACGATCACCGCTTCGTCGCGGCGCAACACGGTGTCGAGTTGGTCGCAAATGGCTTTCCGATAGTTGGCGTAGGGCCGGAATACGCGTTCGAAGACGCGATACAGGGGGACATCGTGGTTGCCGGGCACGACCACCAAAGGCACGCCTGGCAAGCGGTCGAGCACTGCCCGCGCCTCGGCAAACTGCCGAACCCTGGCCCGCTGGGTAAAATCGCCGCTGGCCACGATCACGTCGGGTGCGAGATCGGCCGCCGAGCGCAGCAGTGCTTCGCCGACCGTCGGCACGTAGTGACGGCCAAAGTGAAGATCCGAAATGTGCAGCAGCGTCAGCATCGGGCGTGTTCCAAGCCAGGTTGCTCTCTTGTAGCACGGATCGCCGGCAGGGGCCAATCGCGCTGCCCACGCTCGACTGTGCTAGCCATCCGCGCCAGCTGCGGATAAGATGTTTCAACTTGCGGTCCACGGCCAATTTGGCCCGCGTCCGGCACGCCCCGAAAGCGTAGCGGACGAGGGCACCGATCCACGCAAAATCCACATACAACTCTAACCTTTGCCTAATCCAGCCATGGTATCCATGACCCGACTGTTGCGATCCGAGGGTTTTGCGGAAAAGGTGGCTATGGCAACTGAACGCATCCTCGTCGTCGATGACGAGGAGGACCTGCTAGAGCTCATCCGTTACAACCTGGGCAAAGAAGGCTATCAAGTACGTTGCGTGTCGACCGGCGAAGCGGCAATCCAGGAAGCCCGCGCACTATTGCCGGACCTGATCCTGTTGGATTTGCTGCTGCCGGCGGTCGACGGTCTGGGCGTTTGCAAAGTTCTCAAAAACGATCCCCAGACGCAGCACATTCCGATCGTGATGGTGACCGCCAAGACGGAAGAGGCGGACGTCGTGAGCGGCCTGGAGCTGGGCGCCGATGACTACATCACCAAGCCCTTCAGCCCGCGCGTGCTGCTGGCCCGCATTCGCGCCGTCCTGCGGCGCAAGATGAGCCAGTCGCTCGACGACCCGACGACGATCAAGATTCACGAGCTAGTGATCCACCCGGGCCGGCACGAAGTGCTGCTGCGCGGCCAGCCGGTGGACTTGACCTTCACCGAGTTCCGCTTGCTGCAATTCTTGGCGCGTAAGCCCGGCTGGGCGTTTTCGCGGGCCCAGATCGTCGACGCGGTGAAGGGCGAAGACTATCCGGTGACGGAGCGCTCGGTGGACGTGCAGGTCGCGGGGCTGCGCAAAAAGCTGGGCGATCTGGGCCGATACATCGAAACCGTGCGAGGGGTTGGCTACCGTTTCAAGGAGTAGCCATGCCCAAGCGTCGGCTACTGTGGCACGTCTTTCCTTCGTACGCGTTGATCGCGCTGGTGGCGGCCTTCGGCGTGGGCTGGACGGCGCTGGTGCAATTCGAGCAGTCGTTCTTGCGCCATGCGCGACGACTTGGCGTCGGCGGCCGAATTTCTCGATGCCCAGTTGGGCCCCGAGATTCCCGCCGATCGCGCCGCTTTTGCCGGGCTGTGCCGCGGCTACCAGCAGTTCACCCGCGTGCGCATCTCGCTGTTGCGGCCCGACGGCAGCGTCGATTTCGACAGCCTCGGTCGGCCCGAAGAGCTCGAAAAACAACTTGGCCGGCCGGAGATTCAGAAGGCGCTCGATGGGGGCAGCCACGACGAAATCCGCTACAACGCGGCGCTCGATCAGCGCGTGATCTACCTGGCTGCGCCGGTGCTGCGCAACGACCAGCTTTTCGGCGTGCTGTACCTTTCGACTCCGTTGGCGGCGCTCGAACGGGCGCTGGCGCGAATGCGCGTCTGGCTATTGGCGGCCGGCCTGGTGACCGCGGCGCTGGCGGCGCCGCTGGCATGGCGCGCGGCGCGCGACATCGGGCGGCCGCTGGATCAAATCCGCCAGGCCGCGCTGCGACTGGCCGCCGCCCAGTGGTCGGCTCGAGTCGCCGTGCCCGATCCGCAGGAACTGGCCGAGCTGGCCGAGGCCTTCAATCGCATGGCCGATCAATTGCAAGAGCGGATCGGCGTCATGATCCAGAACAACAACGAACAGAAAGCGGTCTTGGCCAGCATGGCCGAGGGAGTGCTGGCCGTCGACAGCCAGGAACGGGTGATCAGCATGAACGCCGCCTCGGGCCGGCTGCTGGGGCTGGACCAATCGCAGGCTCAAGGCCGGCGGCTGCGCGAAGTGGTCCGCAACGCCGATCTGAGTCGCTTCATCAGCCGCGCGCTGTCCTGCCAGGAACCGATCGAAGCCGACGTGGAACTGCTGGGCGACCGCCAGCGCGTGATGCAGGCCCACGGATCGGCCCTGCACGATTCCGCCGGCCGCGCGATCGGCGCCGTGATCGTGCTCAACGACGTCACCGATTTTCGCCGTCTCGAACACATCCGCCGCGACTTCGTGGCCAACGTGTCGCACGAATTGAAAACCCCGATCACGTCGATTAAGGGCTTTGTCGAAACGCTGCTCGACGGGGCTCTCAACGACCCGGTCGACTCCGAGCGCTTCCTGCGAATCGTCGCCAAGCAGGCCGACCGGCTGCACGCGATCATCGAAGATCTGTTAAGCCTGTCGAAAATCGAGCAAAGCGAGGACGCCCAGGACATCCAGCTTGAGACCGCTCCGATACGCGGAGTGATCGACAGCGCGCTGCATACCTGCCAGGGCTCCATCCAGGACCGCAGCATCGGCGTGTCGCTCGAGTGCGACGCCCAACTGACGGCCAGCATCAACCCCATGCTGCTGGAACAGGCGGTGTTGAACCTGCTGGACAACGCCATCAAGTACAGCGAGCCGGGGGGCGAAGTTCGCGTCAGCGCGGCAGAAGCCAACGGAGAAGTCGCAATACGCGTCGCCGATCGAGGCTGCGGCATCGCCAACGAACACCTGTCGCGGATTTTCGAGCGGTTCTATCGCGTCGATCGGGCCCGCAGCCGCAAGCTGGGCGGCACTGGGCTGGGCCTGGCCATCGTCAAGCACATCGTCCAGGCCCATCACGGCCGCGTCACCGTCGAAAGCACGCTGGGCGCCGGCAGCACCTTCACGATCCACCTGCCGATAGCGTGACAGCAAGGTACTATCCGCTCACAAGCCCCAAGAACGGAGCCGTTGGGTGGCCCAGACAACTTGTTGTCTCACGTCCCGATGGGACAAGAGGTCCTGGCGAGTGGCGAGGGCGTCGCACAAACGCCTCTTTTTGCTTCGCAACACCGACACTAAGTTGTCGGTGCCACCCAGAAATACGAAATCAGGTATCCGCTCACAGGCCCAGGAACGGAGCCGGCACCAGAAACGCGTGCTGCTCGTACAGACTCCACACGCCGTACCAGGACAGATACTTCGTGAAGTACACGATCGACACGTACACCAACAACAGCGGCAGCATCGCCAGCCGGCCGCCATAGCGCCAGAACCAATGCCTGGGCGACTTGCGCTTCGAGCGGGCCGTGGCCCAGCCGGTCGCCAGCCGCGCGGGAAAAATCGAGACCACGAACAGCAAACTCGGCAGCCAGGCCGCCTCGCGCGGGACGATTTCGATCTTCAGCAAATACAGCGGCAAGGCCGACACCAGGGTGAGCGCCAGCGCGATCAAAAACGCCAAGGGAGCCCGGGCGAACCGCCGCCGCAGCACGCCCAACTCGAACATGGCCGCGAAGCGGTTCTCGTCGGCAAAGCGGGCTTGCAGAAACGGCAAGTGCGCGACGACCAGCGACATCAGCACTCCGCCCAACAGGCCCACCAGCGGCGCCAGCCCCGCCGGCAAGCTCGACGACACGGCCAGCATGCTCACCGGAATGACCAGCCACGCCGCGGCCCCGGCGAACCCGCGCAGCCCGAGCCAAAAATAGTATGGCAGCCGCAGCGAAACGCAAAAATCCCACAGCGCGTCGCGGGCGCCGGCATACGCGCCGCTCCGCGTCGCCAGCCGCCAGGATTTAATCGGCCGCGGCCAAAGAAAGTGCCGGATTCTTCCGCCTCGCAGGCAGCCCGACGCGATCTGCACCAGCACCACCGCGCTGAGAACCGCCAGCGCCGCGTCCCAGGCTTGCGCCGCTCGGCTGGCCGGATCGATCAGCCGCGCGGAGAATCGGAGCGACGAAACGATCCACAGCGGGACCATGAGAATCGTCACGCCCACGGCGATCCGCCCCAGCCGAGCCGCTTGCGGAATGCCGACGAAGCCCGACAGCACATGCCCGGTGCGCGCCACCCGCCCGCTGACCTCCAGCAGGTATCCCAGGCTGAGCAGTTGCACGACGGGAATCGTGGCCAGCACGGAAAGTCCGACAATCAGCGAGACCGTGCCGAATCCCCACTCGATCATGGTGGCCAGAAAGTCGAAAAGCCGGCGCCAAGCCGGCGCGGCAAACGTCGCCCGAACGGGCGGTTCGCCGGCGCGACGGTCGTCGACGGTCGCGGCGCGGGTCGCCATGGTTTCGAATTCATTGGGCAAGAGACCGCTCGTCTTTCCCGTCCGAGGCCCGGGTGTGAGAGTCGTAGAGCTCGATGAAACTCCCGACCGCCGTCGCCAGCCAACGTCCGTCGGGGCTGAAGCATAGTTTCGATGCAGGCCTGCTGCAGACGATGGTGAATAACTCGGTAATGGTTTCGGCGTCCCACAGCTTTATTGTTCCATCCAAACTCGCAGAGGCCACGCGCCGACTATCCGGGCTGAACGCGACGGCTCGGACGCCATCCGTATGCCCAACGAACGCGCCAATTTCCGAGTTGGTCGTGGCATCGCAAAGTCGAAGAGATCCATCGGCCGCTATCAACGCTAATTGCCGAAAATTAGGACTGATAGCGACATCGCCACCACGAACAAAGCGTTGCCTGAGCGTGCTTGGACTGTCGGGGGATTCGACGTCCCACGCGACGACCGTCCCGTCGAGCCTGCCGGCGAACAGCCTTCGACCGTCGGGACTGGACACGAGAGACTGCACGCCGCCGCGGGCGCCAAACGTTTGAAGCTGCGTTCCCGTATCGGCATCCCACAACTGAATGACCCCGCCGCCGCAGGCCGAGGCCACCTGTCGACCGTTCGGCAGAAACGCGACGCAGGACACCCCAGCTTCCGTCTGGAGCGACCGCAGTGACATCCCACTCGATGCGTCCCAAATTCTCACGGTACTGTCGCGGCCTCCGGAGGCTAATACACGTCCGTCGTGGCTGAACGCGACCGTCGTAACCCAATCGGCATGACCCGAAATCGTGTGGAGCGCTTTACCAGTTTCGAGGTTCCAGAGTTTCACTGTTCGATCGTGGCTGCCGGACACCAATTGCTGACTATCCGTGCTGAAAGCAATCGCGCTGATGGGACTCAAATGTCCCTTGAGCGTTCGATGTTCGAGCGGACTTTCGGCATCCCAGCGCTTCACCGTACAAATCGGTCGATTGTCGCCGCTGGCGGAGATGATCTGGCGTCCGTCGGAGCTGAATGCGACTTGGACCGGCGCGGAAACGTGCCCTTTGTACGTACGCAGCAGGGCGCCCGTTTCGGCGTCCCACAGCCTCAACGTATTGTCGGCGCTGGCTGAAACCAGGCGGCGGCCCTCGCCGTCAAGAGCAACGTCGAAGACTCTACCGTTGTGGCCCGCGAAAGTGCGCAGCAAGGTGCCCGTCTCGGCGTCCCACAGCTTCAATGTCTTGTCGCCGCTCGCCGAGGCCAAGCGCCGATTGTCCGGGCTGAAAGCCACGGCGTACACGGTATCATCGTGGCCCGAGAACGATTGCAGCATGTCGCCGGATTCGACGTCCCAAAGCTTCAGCGTCCGGTCGATCCCGGCCGACGCCATCCAGCGGCCGTCGGAGCTGAACACGACGTTGCCGGCGAATCCTTCGTGACCTTTGAATGTGCGTATTCCCGCGCCGCTTGCGGCATCCCAGAGGTGAATGGAGCCACGAGACAGTGCCGTGACCAATTGCCGACCGTCGGAGCTGAACGCGACGACGATTTCAGTTTCGCGTCCGCCAGCTCCGCTGAATGTGCTAATCGCCGCATCGGCGTCGGCGGACCAAACGCTGATGCGTCGATCGACTCCGATCGTCGCCAGCCGCTGGCCGTCTGAGCTCAGCGCGATGCCCTCGGTTGGAACCGCGACCCGAGGATAAGCACGCAACTCCTTGCCGGTTTCGAAATCCCAGAGGCGCACCTTGCTGTTCGAGGTCGCCGTTGCCAGTCTTGCCGCCACGGCATTCAACAGCAGGCCTGTAATATTGGTCTTGGTCTCAGGATCAGCGACGGCCGAGAATGATCGTATCTCACCGTGACATAGCCGCCACAGATAATGCCACTCCCAGCCACGTATGTCGGCGTCACCCGCTTTTGGTCGAAGTTGTTCGAGCAGATCGAGCACGCGTTCGACGTTCGCGTCTCGCCACGCCGCCTGGGCAAGGCTCATGTTCGACACATAGAGCAACTTGCGGGCTGACTCTTTTTGTTGGAGAGTTTCTTTTGCGGAGGCCGCCGCCGCTTTTGCGGAGGCCTTCGCCGCGCTCGCGTTCCCTTCCGCCAGCAGCCGCGCCTGAGTCGCCTCATGGGTCAGGTAAAGTGCCGCTCGCTCTGACAATGCCGCCTTAATCGCAAAAACAGTCGACACGATGGTGCCGAAAACCAGCGTGAAGACGAACGCAGTCGCCAGGCCTGCCACCACCGGATTGCGCCGCGTCCACCGCCAACCGCGCGCCAGCGAGCCGATCGGGCGGGCCACGATCGGCCTTCCCTCCAGCCAACGATGCAAATCGTCGGCCATGTCCTGCGCCGTCTGGAATCGCCGAGCCGGCTCTTTTGACATGGCCTTCAGACAAATCGTCTCCAGGTCGCGCGGAATCCGGGCGTTGAGTTTGCGCGGCCGCGGCGGCTCGTCGCGCTGGATTTGCAGCAGCAGCATCTGCGCTTCGCCGCGAAACGGCAGCTCGCCGGTCAGCAGCTCGAACAGGATCACGCCCAAGGAATAGACGTCGCTGCGGGCGTCGGCTTCGTGCCCTTTGCCCCAGGCTTGCTCAGGCGACATATAGGCCGGCGTCCCAAGAATGTTGCCTTCGACGGTCATCGTGACCTCGCCGGTTTCGCGTTTCGCCAGGCCAAAATCGATCACGTGCGGCTGGCCGTCGCGATCGAGCATGATGTTGCCCGGCTTCAGATCGCGGTGCACGACGCCAGCCTGGTGGGCATGCTGCACGGCCTCGGCCACCTTGACGATCAACTCGGCCGACTCGCGAAACGAGAGTTTTTGGGCAGTCAGCCACTCCTTGAGATTCGCCCCATCGACATAATCGCTGACGATGTACAGCGTGTCGTCCTGCCGCCCGACTTCGTGCACGCCGACGATGTGCGGGTGTTTCAGCTGCGCCGCGGCCCGAGCGTCGCGCAGGAACATCTCGGTTTCGTCCGCGTTCAGAGCCCCTTTGCGCGGAATCTTGATTGCCACGGTGCGGCCGAGCTCGCCGTCACGGGCCATCCACACGCTGCCGAACTTGCCCATGCCCAGCTCGCGGACCAGCTCGAAATGAGCCAGCCGGCGAGCGCCGCTTTGCAGGGTCGTGGTCGGGTCGCTGTCGCTGGCCAGGCTGAAGTGGCTGCCGCACGAAGGACAATCGATTTCGGTCAACGACGAACCATCGACCAAATCGATCGGACTGTGGCAGTGCGGACAACGAACGTGCATGGCGCGATTCCTATCCGCTGGCCGGTTCTGCGTGCGTTTCCCACATTATGAGTACGAGCCCGAGCGGCTTCAAGTTTCAAGGCGCGCCGGTAGTGCTTTACCGCGGTCCTAGTTCCGTGGTACCCTGACAAGTTGGGAGATTCTGTCTTTGGGCCGACAGGGGCGAGTGATGAGCGGCAGTGTCGAATCGCCAGCAGCGACCGTCGCCACGGCTTCAGCCGCCGGAGTGCCAGCCCAGGTGGACGGGGCGGACGCCGAGGTCGTGCGGATCCGCGGCGCCCGAGTGCATAACCTGCAAAATATCGACGTCGATCTGCCGCGCGATCGGCTGATCGTGATCACCGGGCCCAGCGGATCGGGCAAAAGCTCGCTGGCCTTCGACACGCTGTTCGCCGAAGGGCAGCGGCAATACATCGAAAGCCTCGTCGGTCTACGCCCGGCAGTTTCTGCACCAGATGGAACGGCCCGACGTCGACCTGATCGACGGCCTGCAACCGACCATTTCGATCGACCAGCGGGCCGGCAGCCAGAACCCGCGCAGCACCGTGGCCACGGTCACCGAAATCTACGACTACCTGCGGCTGCTGTTTGCCCGGCTGGGCGACGCGGCCTGCTACCAGTGCGGCGCGCCGATTCGCCAGCAAATCGCCCGAGCAGATCATCGAAGATCTGCTGGCGCTGCCGACGGGCACGAAGCTGATCGTGATGGCCCCGCTGGTCCGCGGGCGCAAAGGGCAGCACAAGGACGTGCTGGCGGCGATGCGCAAGGCGGGCTTCGTGCGCGTCCGCGTCGACGGCGAGGTGCTGGACGTCGAGGCAGTCGGCGAGCTGGCGCCGCGCAAGAACCATCAGATCGAAGCGGTCGTCGATCGGATCGTGATTCGCGAAGGGGTCGACGCGCGGCTGGCCGAGAGCGATCCGGCTGGCGCTGGCGCACGGCGAAGGGGCGGTGCTGGTCAGCTATCTCGACAGCCGCGCGAGCCGAACGGCGCAGCCGACGGCCGCGCGGCAAGGCCGCCTGGCACGAGCAGCTTTTCAGCACGCTCTACGCCTGCCCGAATTGCAAGATCAGCTTCGAGGAGTTGGAGCCGCGCACGTTCAGCTTCAACAGTCCCTACGGTGCGTGCCCCGGCTGCGAAGGCTTGGGCAGCCGCGTTGCAATTCGATCCCGAGCTGGTGCTGCCCGACGAGAGCCTGTCGCTGGCCGACGGGCGCGATCGTCGCCGTGGAAGGGTGCCACGCCGGCGCGAAATGCGCAGCCACAAGACGCAGCTGCGCGACTTTCTCAAGTCGGCCGGCTTCGATTGGAACATCGCCGCTCGCGACGCTGCAAGCCGCGGCTGCGCGAACAACTGCTGCACGGCGACGGCAAGCGAGTTTCTCGGCGTGCTGACGCTGCTGGAGAAGGAATACGCCACGGCGATGCGAGCCGGCCGCGCGCGAGCGGCTCGAAGCGCTTTCGCGGCGCGGTCGTGTGCCAGGAGTGCGGCGGCGCGCGGCTGCGGCCCGAGGCCCGCGCGTGTCGCGTTCGGGGGCCTGGCGATCCACGAAATCACGGCCATGGCGGTCAGCCAGGCGCGTGCATGGTTCGCGTGCGCTCGACGTTGGCCGAGCACGAGCAGCCGATCGCCCGGCCGATCTGGCAGCGAGATCGACCGGCGGCTCGAGTTTCTGGAAAAGGTGGGCGTGGACTACCTCACGCTCGATCGGCCCGGCCGACACGCTCAGCGGCGGCGAGTTGCAGCGCGTGCGGCTGGCGACCGGCATCGGCTCGGGCCTGGTCGGCGTCTGCTACGTGCTCGACGAGCCTTCGATCGGCCTGCACCCGCGCGACAATCAGCGACTGATCGACGCCCTGCGGCGATTTGCAGGAGCAGGGCAACACCGTGCTGGTCGTCGAGCACGACGAAGCCATCATGCGCAGCGCCGATCACCTGGTCGACATGGGCCCCGGCGCCGGGCTGCACGGCGGGCGGATCGTCGCGCAAGGCACGCCCGAGCGAGGTCGGCGCGCAATCCCGACTCGCTCACCGGCCGGTATCTGTCGGGCGAGCTATCGATTCCCGTGCCCGCGCGGCGCCGCCGAGTCGCCAAGACGCGCTCGATCACGATCGAAGGCGTGACGACCAACAATCTCAAGAACGTCGACGTCGCGGTTTCCGCTGTCGGCGTGCTGGTGTGCGTGACCGGCGTGAGCGGCTCGGGCAAGAGTTCGCTGGTGAACGAAACGCTGGCCCGGGCGCTGGTGCGGCGGCTGGGCGGCGTCGCGGCCCAAGCCGGGCCCGCATCGCAGCCTGCGCGGCGTGAGCCAGATCGACAAGATGGTGCGAGATCGACCAGATCGCCGATCGGCCGCACGCCGCGCAGCAATCCGGCCACGTACACCGGCGTGTTCGACGAAATTCGCAAGGTGTTCGCCGGCACGCGCGAGGCCCGGCAGCGCGGCTACAAGTCGGGCCGCTTCAGCTTCAACGTCAAAGGGGGCCGCTGCGAGGAATGCCAGGGGCAGGGCGTGCGACGCATCGAGATGAATTTCCTGCCCGATCTCTACGGTCACCTGCCCGGTCTGCGACGGGGCGCGGTTCAACCGCCAGACGCTGGAAGTCCGCTACCGCGGCCTGTTCGATCGCCGACGTGCTCGACATGCGCGTCGACGAGGCGGTCGAGTTCTTCGAGAACTTTCCCGCAGATCGCCCGGCTGCTGGACAGCCTGCAAGAAGTCGGGCTGGGCTATCTGACGCTCGGGCCAGTCGTCGACCACGCTCTCCGGCGGCGAGGCCCAGCGCATCAAGCTGGCCACCGAGCTGGCCCGCGTCGACACCGGCAACACGCTCTACATTCTCGACGAGCCGACCACCGGGCTGCACTTCGACGACATCAGCAAGCTGCTGGCGGTGCTCGACCGGCTGGTCGACCTGGGCAACACGGTGATGGTGATCGAGCACAATCTGGACGTGATCAAGACGGCCGACTGGATCATCGACCTCGGCCCCGAAGGGGGCGAAGCCGGCGGCCACATCGTCGCCACCGGCACGCCGGAAGAGATCGCGGCGACCAGCGACAACGCCACGGGCCAATTCTTGAAACCGCTGGTGGAACGCGGGACCGCAGGAATAGCAAACACCTGAGAAGTTCCAGGAACCTTTTCTGTTCCTTTGCCGTTCTAGCTGCATTTGGCGGCCGGCGGGGCCATCATATAAGCTTGCATTGATGGATCGGAGGGGTACAATGACGGGCGTAGGCATCCCACCCCCCACCCCGCCTCACGTTTAAGGAGTCCTGCGATGTTGACCTTTCTTGGACGGCGTCGACGCTTTTGCGATGGGATTTCGCGGCGAGATTTTCTGCGGGTCGGGGCCCTTTCGGTCGGCGGGCTCTCGATGGCTGACTTGTTTCGGCAGCCGGCCCGCGCCGGCGTCGGGCCGACGCCCGGCAAATCGGTGATCATGGTCTTCCTGCATGGCGGGCCGTCGCACCTGGACATGTACGACATGAAGCCGGCGGCGCCGGTCGAGTTTCGCGGCGAATTCCGGCCCATTCGCGGCAATGTGCCGGGCATGGAAATCTGCGAGCTGATGCCTCGCCAGGCCAAAATCATGGACAAGCTGGCCATCCTGCGCGGCCTGCATTTCGTCGAAGAGCACAGCGCCCACTCGCTATGGACCGGCTTTCCCGAGCGGGTCAATCGCCCGGCGTTCGGCTCGGTGGTCAGCTATTTCCGCGGCCGGCAAGACGGCCTGCCCCCGTATGTCAGCCTGATGAACCAGCCGCTCTCCGAAGACCCGGCCTACTGCGGCACGGCCCATCGGCCGTTTGTGCCGACCGGGCCGGGGCTGGAAAACCTGGGCCTGGTGGCCGGCGTATCGCTCGACCGGCTGGCCGACCGTAAAACGCTGTTGAGCCATCTGGACACGATCCGCCGCGACATCGACTATCGCGGCGCCCTGGCCGGGGTCGACGCCTACACCGTGCGGGCCTTGGACATGGTCGCTTCGAGCAAAACCCGCGAGGCGTTCGACATCGGCAAAGAAACCCCGGCGGTGCGCGAAAAATACGGCAAGCCGAATGAGGACTTCCTGCGGGCCCGGCGGCTGGTCGAGGCCGGCATCTCGGTGGTCACGCTGGTGGTCGGCGGCTGGGACACGCACGGCAACAATTTCGGCGCGCTGCGGACATGCTGCCCAATCTCGATCAGGGCATTCACGCCCTGGTCAGCGATCTGCACGAACGGGGCCTGAACAAGGACGTGGCGGTGGTGGTGTGGGGCGAGTTCGGCCGCACGCCGCGCGTCAACGCCTCGGCGGGGCGCGATCACTGGCCGCGGGCCGGCTTCAGCGTGCTGGCCGGCGGCAATTTCAAGACCGGTCAGACCATCGGCGAAACCGACGCCCACGGCGAATCGCCCAAGGGCCTGTCGATGACCTCGGCCCACGTGCTGACCAGTCTCTATCAGCACCTGGGCATCGATCCGGCCCTGACGATTCCCGACAACAACGGCCGGCCGATGTACCTGCTCGACGAGCGTGACCCGGTGCCGGGCCTGGTGTAAGCTAAGCACCAGTCC
This sequence comes from uncultured Planctomycetia bacterium, assembly GCA_963801675.1. GTDB lineage: Bacteria > Planctomycetota > Planctomycetia > Pirellulales > PALSA-1355 > PALSA-1355. The sequence continues at coordinate 1,716,946 of CAWDFN010000001.1, read as the reverse complement.
GAAAAGCGCTGGGGACTGTCCCAATTTTGCCGAGTCTTCGGAGCAGGGCACCGTGGGTCACGCGGTAGCGTGAGCCATGGTCGGGACTGTCCCCCCTCTCCACAGCCGGAATAATCGGAGAATCGACCGATGCGCGCTCGTCTGTTCGAGTTCGTCGCGATTGTATGCGCGTCGCTCGTGCCTGGTCGGGCGGACGAGCCGGCTGCGGCAGCCAACCCTTCGACCAGTGATCGCATCGCGTCGGCTTTGAAGACCGGCGTGCCAATGGTCGAGAAAGCGGCCACGCGTTATCCCGAGCATCGCAAGTGCTTCTCCTGCCATCATCAGATGCTGCCCATGCTGGCGATGGTCAGTGCGCGCGAGGCGGGGCTGACCGTCGACGAGGCGGTTCTGAAAACGCAGGCCGAATTCACGCACCAGTCGTTCACCGCTCAGTTAGAACAATTGGCGCGGGTGAAAAGGGGGGCGAGGGGATCGGCGGGCGCGGGCTGACGGTCGGTTACGGCATGGCGGCACTGGCGTTGGCCAATTGGACACCCGACGAGACCACCGCGGCCATGACCACGTACCTAGTCAAGATCCAGCGTGACGACGGCCACTGGCAGCCGCACACCAGCCGTCCGCCGCTGGAAGATTCGCTCGAGACTTGCACCGCCCTGGCGGTTGCCTGCTTGCAAAAATTTTCCCCCGCCGAAGCCGGCGGAGCAAGAGACGCAGTTGATGCCACGATCGCAAAAGCCAAAACCTGGTTGCTGGCTGCGACACCCAAGAGTCAGGAGGACAAGGTCGCCCGGCTGTGGGGCCTGCGGCTGGTCGGGGCGAGCGACGAGGATTTTCAAAAAGCCCGCGCGGCGGTGCTGGCCGCACAGCACAATGACGGCGGCTGGGCGCAGCTCGACGCAATGCAAAGCGACGCCTATGCCACTGGCCAGACGCTGTACCTGCTGATGGAGACCGGCCTGCCCGCAAGCGCGCCCGAGTGCCAGCGCGGCGTCGAGTTTTTGCTCCGCTCGCAAGGCTCCGACGGCACGTGGCACGTGAAAACCCGATCGGACCCGATCCAAGTCTACTTCGACAACGGCGACCCGCACGAAAAAGACCAGTTCATCTCGACGCCCGCCACCTGCTGGGCCCTCTCGGCGCTCGCTCGTTGCCAAAAGAAGCAGTGACTCTCTCGGTCCGCTCTCCCTCCGGCTGCACTTTTGGACGTTAGGCGGCTAGGGAGAGGAAGGTTTTCAACAGTTTTTTGATTCGTGGTGTAATCTGGTGTTTCAGTTCAACGGCCGACAATTCGTTTTGGAAACAGTTTCGTCGCAGGGCGTTGCGCCGGTCGGCGTGGCTCGGGCGGCGCGGCAGGCAGTCCCACGGCGACAGCGATCGGTCGCGAAGTTCCTGGTGGCTTTTGTTCCATGCCCACAATTCCACCAGCGTGTGCATCCACAAGTTCAGATGGTAGCAGGCCACGTTGGTAAACAGGTTGCGGACTTGTTGCTGGCCGGCGCCCCAGACTTCCTTGATGTCGTGGAACACCTGCTCGATCGACGAGCGATCGGCGAAGCACTCCAGAATGCTTTCCACGCTGGCATCGGGATCGGTCGTGAAGAGCGGCTCCCAGCGATCCGGCTCGCGAACGATCACCACGCGAAACACTCCACCCACCACCGGCTAGGTGGCCAAAAATGTTTTGTAGGTTTTGATGACTGGCCGTCCATACAGCACCACTTCGGTTTGCTGCCAACCTTTGCGATGGGCAGCACGCTTGGCCAGCGAGATCGCTTGGCGCCATATTTGCGCGTTCCGCCGCGATGGCCCTGGGGGCGCGGCGGCGGCAGGGTGCGCAGGCCCGCGTCGCGGCGCAGTCGGCTGACAAACGTCACACCCAGCGGCAAGATTTCTCGCAGCAGGGGCCGATACGCATACGCTCCATCGGCCACGATCCACAGCGGCTTGCCCAGCGGACGGACCACGTTTTCGGCCCATTTCACCAGTTCGGCCGCCATCTCGAGCTTGGTGCGGAACGTCCAGCGGCAACGCGGGTGCAACTTGGGCAGATCCTTGGCTTTGACATACAACAAGGCACGCAACGGCAATCCGATCGTGTGCCACAGCGGATGACGCACGACCCAGGCCAACGTCACCCAAATGTGACCGTAAATAAACTTGTGATCGTCCGGCCCCGAGGTCGGATTGTGATGCAGGCCTGCCCCTTCGACTTTCGGCCCGTAACGCCGGGTGGGCGTGTCGTCCAGCGCCAGCACGATCCGCTCGCCGGTCGGCAGATGCAAAAGCAACAGCTGAAACAACCGCGTGGCCAACGGTTCGATCTTGCGTCCCAGGCTGGCCAGGAAGTAATAATAGTCGTCGAAGTCGTCCAAGATACCTTGAGCACGCAGCCAGGTCGTCACCGTGCGACGCCCCCTGGCCAGCAACAACCCGGCCAGCACGATTGGCAAACGCCACGCCGTACGGCTGTCGAGCACAGGCGTCAACAGTTCCACCCACTCCGACCACTCCTCCGGCAGACGCCGGACACAATACGGATTTCGACCAGCCATCCTTGGCTCTCCGATTCACGGGCGGTACGCCAATACAACACCGTGGTTGGAGAGCCATTTTTATTGCACCCTACGTTATTGACCAAACCCAATTCCCTAATCTGACTTCTCCGAAAGTGCAGCCTCCGGGAGAGGGTTAGGGTGAGGGGAATTCAGTTAAAGCCCAGTCTTCAGTATCCCATTCTCATCAAACGCCATCGAGCCCCGCCATGCGATTCAACCTCCGCGAACTGTTCGCCATCATCTTCGTGTGCGCCTTCGGCTGCGTGGCGTTGGTCCGTTCGACGCCGCTCTTGGGAAGCCTGTTCTTCTCGTTCACACTTTGCCTGTTGCTAGTGGCCATACTCGCGGCCGTGGCCACCCAACGCGAAACCCGATTCTTTTGGCTCGGCTTCGCCATCGCGGGCAGCGCGTACTTGTGGGTGTCGCGTGATCCGGAGCCGGGAATGTCCAACGACGATCGGCTGATCACAACGCGAATCTTGCAGGCGGGCTACGAACGGATTTACCCACCTGGACGAATGGGCGGCGGCCGCGGGATGATGTCAATCGGCTCGACTGACGATTCGTCGCCAGCGGCGCCGACCCCGTCGGCTAATCCCTCGCTCATATACGGCAGCGGCCAACATCTGCAGGAATTCGGCGATTACGACGCCTTCATGCTCAGCGGCCACTGCCTGTTCGCGTTGCTGCTGGCGTGGATCGCCGGACACTTCACGCGATTTGTCCACGCACGATCGCGCATCGCGAAACCAAGTGGGTCCTGACAACCGGTTGAGCCGGCAGCAGATTGGCTGGCCCCAGCTCAATTGCCTCGGCGATCACCGTAGGCGGCGAAGTTGGGGGATGAGAGTTCGAATCCCTTGCCTTGCGCTGCATAGAGACTTTGCTGATCAATGCGCCTGGGCTTCATCGATCGCGGCCCGCAACTCCTCGACGTTCGAAAAATTTCGGAGCACAAGATCGAACGAGTAGTCGAGGTCAATTATCCGGAGTGGAGCGTCAAGATGCCTTTGCAGGATCAACGCGGCACGTAGGGCGGCGTTCGTCGTTCCGGATATTGAAATCGTGTCGCATTCCACGCTGAGGTCCACCAACGTAAAGTCGTCGTCTTCAACATAGTTTGCTTCAATCGGAGTTCCGACAGGTGTGTTGTATCGTATCTCTCCGAATCCCGGGACAGACTTGAAAATGCGCTGGATTGCCTCGACAGTAAACGGCCGCTTGTCGGTGTTAAAAAGCAAAAGACTTTGCATGGTGTTTGCTTATGCTCCTATGGTTCCAGTCGCACCGTACCTGGCACAGATAATTCCTTGAGCATGTTCTCGAACGCTTTTTTCGCCTCCGGAGAATTGGTGATTATTTCTACTGATTTGAAAGGAGACGCTCCACTTTTAATGATCGTGCGAATTTTCGTCAAATCTCGACGAACTTTCTTCAATATGAGTGACCGGATGTCATCCCGAATGGACGAGCCCGGCACGTATGGACTCTTCTGCGGCTTGTCTATGTGCTTTGCTTCAAGGATCGTTGTGCCCCGATAGCCGTCAATGTCGAACGATTCGCCGCCACCAGAGACCGTGTAATTATAGGGTCCTGTGTGTTTGATTTCATACTGATTCGCAGGCGACTTTGTTGGCGTGGCCTTCCGCGGAAGCTTCGCGACAAATTAATCGACTTCGGCAAGTCGGCGTGCAGCGGCGGCCCGACTTAGATCCCGCGCTGCTTTGGCGTTGGCCCCGAGCCCCAAAAACCCTCCTGCGATCTTCGCTCCGTTGCTGATATTCACGCCATCTTGAGTCGCATCATAGACGCCCTGGACCACACCAACCGCATTACCTGCGGCGTCAAATGCAACAAGCGCGCCGCTCGCGGCCCGAGCAATCGAGCCGCCCTTGCTAAGTGCTGACGCCATTCCGCCGGTTCCCACGGCAATGAGCACTTGGCCGCTGGCCGTAGAGATTGACACTGCCGTGTCGTACCCGCGGTCGCGGTCCTCCTTGCTGACGCCGATTAGTTCAAGTTCGATAGTGCTAAGCCCCAGAGTGGCGACATTCTTGACCGCAGTCGCGAAGCCATTGACAACCGCCTTTCCGCCGGTGCCAAGCCCCGCGGCTGCCGCACGAGCGATTTCGCCAGGAAGGCTCGCCGCGGACTGCAGCTCCGCCGCGATTCGCGTGGAGCGGATCATTCCCGGTGTGACAATGCCAGTCAGTTCAGCGACTGTCCGATTGCGTTGGATGACCCTATCAAGGAATGAAGGCGATTCGCCGCTGCTTGTCCCGCCACCGCCACCGCCGCCCTTTGCAACCCACTGACCTCGGTCAGGCGATCCCTTGGACTGTCGCGGTTGGTCGGGATTCCATTCCGTGATTCTTGCCAAGTATTCCTCATAGTACCGCTCCCAACACTTTTGCGCCTTCCGCGCTTCGGCTTCCCCACGCGATAACTCGCGCAGCTTCGCCTCTGCCTCGGTGCAAATGCCGGCTGCCCAAACCAACGATTCACGGTTACGTTGGGCTTCAGCTTCGGAGCTTTGCAGCTTGCGAAGTTGCGCTGCGTGCCTGGACGAGATTTGTGCAAGCCGCTCCAGTTGATCACGCTGTTGGCGCAGCACGTCTTGCCGCCACGTACGGGTCTGGAATCGGCTTGCCAAGAATGGCTTGGGCGAACAGCCAGGCTTCGCTCGGCGGCGAATCGCCGGCGACATCAGCGGTCTTTTTGTAACGATCCATGAACGTCCTCTTCACAGATTCCACAAAAAAAGAGCCCTCCGCCGGACACTAACAGTCCAGCAAAGGGCTCTCTTGGATACCCGGCCCCTTGGCCAGGCTCTTCGGGATACCCGGGTCATCAAGTTGTTGACCAGCAGCGCGTCAACAAGCGTCGCTCAGTCAGGCATGAAATCTAGCAAGCCGGGACGCCGTTTGTAACGACCAGTTTCCGGCCACCCCGCCACCAGACGAAGAATTGTCAGCACCCGCAGACCGCAGTGCTGAATGCAACCGCGCCGGCTGAGAAGAGATTTTGGTTGCTGAAACCTTGGTTCGCGTTGCCGTGCGATCCCTCACCGCCGCGCGTACTTTCCCAACGCGTCGGGGTTCAATTCAATTCCCAATCCGGGGCCGGTGGGGACTCGCAAAAAGCCTTCGGCGTCGAGTTGGAAGCGGGGCAGGACCAGCTCTTCGATGTAGGGCACGCCGGTTTGGAATTCGACCCAGCGGGCGACCGGCATCGCGGCCGACAGCGCCAGGTCGGCGGCCACGCCGACGGCCGTGTTCCAGCCGTGCGGCACCAGCAGCACGCCGTGATCGTAGGCCAGCCAGGCCAGCCGCCGGCCCTCGCTCAGGCCGCCGCACTTGGTCAGGTCGGGCTGGATGATGTCGACGGCGCGCGACGTGATGAACGGCTGAAACGATTGCCGCCGCGTGAGCACTTCGCCCGTGGCGATCAGCACCGGCGAGCTTGCGCGCAGCTCGTTGAAGCCTTCCACGTCGTCGGGCACCAGGGCCTCTTCGAACCACGTGACGCCGTAGTCGCCCAGCATCCGCGCGGTCTCGCGGGCCCAGCGTGACGCCGTGCGGCCAGAACTGTTCGCTGCCGCCGGCGTCGACCATCAGCTCGACGTCGTCGCCGACCGTTTCGCGGGCCGTCTTGACCAGTAGCTCGTCGAGCTTGCGGCTCACGCGGCCGAATGGCCGCCAGCCCATCTTGATGGCGCGAAATCCGCGCGCGACTTGCTCGCTGCAGTTTCTCGGCCAGCAGCGGCGGGTCGTCGAACAGCATCGACGCGTAAGGCTTGATCCGATCGCGATAGTTGCCGCCCAGCAGTTTCGAAACCGGCTGGCCGAGCGCCTTGCCCCACAGGTCCCACAGCGCGATGTCGAGCCCGCTGATCGTGTGCTCGACCGATCCGCCGCGGCCGAGCCAGAACATCGATCTGCCGCATGCGTCTCGCTGACCCGCTCGGGCTCGAGCGCCGATTGGCCGATCAACAGCGGCTTCAATAGCGCGAGCGACGCCTCGACCAGTGGCCGCGTGGTGTAGCAACTGCCCAGGCCCGACGAGCCCCTCGTCGCTGACCACTTCGACCAGCGTGTTGTATTGCACGTTGGGATCGGTTCCGCCGGGCCAGCCGTGATCGTCGGTCGCGCCCGAAAGGGCCAGCGTGCGGACAGCGGTGATCTTCATGCGTGTATCTTCAATGCTGAAAGGGGGTTTCGTTGGTTGAACCGCGGGCCGATTGCGAAGATACTCATGTTACTGACCGCCGCGGGTGCATCCAAGGGACGAGCCGAGTGAGGAGAAAAATGACGAGCCGAGCCGAGAGCGAATATCGCTACGAGAAGCTGACCTGGCCCGAGATCAACGACGCGGTCGAGCTGGGCAAGGTCTGCGTCCTGCCGTGCGGCGCGGTCGAGCAGCACGGGCCGCACCTGCCGCTCGACGTCGACCTGGTCTGTCCCGGCGGAATCGCCCGCGGCGCCGGCCGAGCAGATCCCCGACAAGATGCTGGTGCTGCCGATCGTGGCCTACGGCTACACCGGGCACGTGATGGATTTTCCCGGCACGATCAACAACGACTTCGAGCACTTCATGCACCACGTGCTCGACATCACCAAGAGTCGCTGGCCTACCACGGCTTCAAGAAGATCATCCTGCTCAACGGCCACGGCTCGAACATGCCGAACCTCGACCTGGTCGCCCGGCGGACGAACCTGGAGACCGACGCCGAGTGCGTGCTGGCCGCCTGGTGGAACCTGCTGACGGTGGACAAGGAGTTCCTGCCCGCGCTGGCGGCAGAGCAAGTTCCCCGGCGGCTGCGCGCACGCCTGCGAGCTGGAGACGTCGCTGTACCTGTACCTCGACGGCGACAACGTCCGCAAGGACAAGATCAAGAGCGGCACGATCAGCTTCAACGAGGAGAACAGCCCGTTCAACTGGGTCGACCTGTTCGCGCGCCGGCCCGGCGACCGTGATCTCGTGGACCAGCAGCTACTCCGAGACCGGCGTGCTGGGCGAGCCGGAGCTGGCCACGGCCGAGAAGGGCCGGCAGGTGTACGAAGAAGCGGTCAAGCAGCTCGTGCGGTTCGTCACCTGGTTCAAGGACCGGCCCAAGGACGTGCGCCGCGACCGGCACCGCAGGCCGCCGACCATGCCGATGCCGTGGGGGCAGCGGCCGGTGAATTCTCAGCAGCTCGGCAAGACGCGCGAGAAATAATCTATGCGCTATGCGAGAGGATTCACGAATCTGCTGGGTGCCACTGGCGTCTCGCCAGTGCTGAGCGGTGCGATCTGCGGGACGAGCACTGGCGAGACGCCAGTGGCACCCGACATGGCTTGTTCATGGCATTGCTGTTGCTCACCTTGATGCCGGGGGGAGTTTCAGCTGCCGAGTCGACGCCCGCCGACGCGGAGTTCTTCGAGAAGGAGATTCGGCCGCTGCTGGTGGCGCGGTGCTATAAGTGTCATGGCGAGCTGAAGGAGCCGAAGGGCGGCTTGTCGCTCATCTCGCGCGAGGCGCTGCTCAAAGGGGGCGAGAGCGGACCCGCGGCTGTCGCGGGTCAGCCCAAGGGCAGCCTGTTGATCGAGGCGATCAATTACGACGGGTTGGAAATGCCGCCCGAGGGGGACCGGCTCAACGCGATCGAAATCGCCAAACTGACGCGCTGGGTTCGAGCGCGGCTTGCCGTGGCCCAAGGACGATCCCGCGTCGCTCGCCAAGACGCAGGCCGCGGCCGAAACGGCGCAAATCGCCGCTGCGAAGCGCAGCCATTGGTCGTTGCAGCCGGTGCGCGATCCGCCGCCGCCCGCGGTGCGCGACGCCGCGTGGAGCAAGACGCCCATCGATCGCTTCGTCCTGGCCGAGTTGGAAAAACGTGGGCTGACTCCCTCGCCGCCGGCCGATAAGCCGACACTGCTGCGGCGGCTCACGTTCGACCTGATTGGTTTGCCGGCGACGCCGGCAGAAATCGACGCGTTTTCGTGCGACGAGTCGCCCTCGGCGATCGAGCGCGTGGTCGACCGGCTGCTCGCGTCGCCGCACTATGGCGAGCGGTGGGGCCGGCACTGGCTCGACGTCGCCCGCTATGCCGATACCAAGGGCTACGTGCTGTTTCAGGACGGCAATTTTCCCTGGTCGTACACGTATCGCGATTATGTCGTCCGCTCGCTGAACGAGGATTTGCCCTACGACCGATTTGTCGTCGAACAACTGGCGGCCGACCTGTTGCCAGCGACATCGGACAAGCGCGCATTGACGGCCCTCGGCTTTCTGACGTTGGGCAACGGCTTCATGAACAATCAGCAGGACGTGATCGACGACCGCATCGACGTGGTGACGCGCGGCCTGCTGGGGCTGACGGTCTCCTGCGCCCGCTGTCACGACCACAAATTCGATCCGATCCCGACCAAGGACTACTACGCATTGTACGGCGTATTCGCCAGTTCGGTCGAGCCGACGATTCCGCCGTTGTTCGAAGAACCGCCGCAGACCGAAGCCTATGCCGCGTTCGCCAAGGAATTGGCCGAGCGCGAGCGGAAGCTGAGCGAGTACATGGCCCAGAAGCACAAGGAGCTGGTCGACGGAGCTCGCAGCCGAGCGAGTGAGTATCTGCTGGCCGCCAACGCGTTGAAAGACAAGCCGACCACTGAGGATTTCATGCTGCTGGCCGACGGCAACGATTTGAATCCCACGATGATCATCCGCTACCAGGTGTTTTTGGAGCGCAGCCGCAAGGGGCATGATCCGGTGCTGGCCATCTGGCATGCATTGGCGTCGCTGCCGCCCGAGGAGTTTTCGGTGAAAGCGCCGGCGGCGGTCGAAAAGTTAATCGCCGAGCGTCAAGGCGAGCGGCCGATCAATCCGCTGGTTGTCGGGGCGTTTCTCGGCAAGCCGCTGAAAGATCTGGCCGACGCGGCGCGGATTTATGGCGAACTGCTGTCGGGCGCCGACAAGCTGTGGCAGGCTGCGCTGGCCCAGGCCGCCGCGGCGAGTCAGCCGGCGCCGGCCGCGCTGAGTGAAGTCGACGCCGAAGCGCTGCGGCAAGTATTTTACGGCCCCGAAGCGCCGCCCAACCTGGCCCTCGGGTCGCTGGGCGAATTGGCGTTGCTGCCCGACCGGCCCGCGCAAAAAATCCGCGGCGATTTGCTGACCGCGATCGAAAAGTGGCGTGCCAGCGGCCCGGCGGCGCCGCCGCGGGCGATGGCCTTGCAGGATCTGGCCACGCCGGTCCAGTCGCGCGTCTTCGTGCGCGGCAATCCTAACCAGTTGGGCGACGAAGTGCCGCGCCGGTTCCTGCGCGTGTTGTCCGAAGGCGAGCCGGCGCCGTTCGTCCACGGCAGCGGCCGCTTGGAGCTGGCCCGCTCGATCACCGCTCGCGCGAATCCGCTGGCTGCGCGAGTGTTGGTCAATCGGGTTTGGATGCACCATTTCGGCGCGGCGCTGGTGCGCACGCCCAGCGACTTCGGCCTGCGCAGCGAGCCGCCGACGCATCCCGAGTTGCTCGACTACCTGGCCTGGTCGTTCATGGAGAACGGCTGGTCGCTAAAGGCGCTGCATCGCCAGATCGTGCTCTCGGCGGCCTATCAACAGGCCAGCAACGATCGGCCCGAGTGCCGCAAGATCGATCCGGAAAACAGCTGGCTGTGGAAGATGAATCGTCGCCGGCTCGACTTCGAGTCCACGCGCGACGCGCTGCTGGCAGTGGCCGGCCGTTTGGAAAACACGCTTGGCGGGGCGCCGGTCAAGGATATGAACGACGCGGCCGCCACGCGGCGCACGCTGTACGGCTTCATCGACCGGCTGAACCTGCCGGGCGTGTTTCGCACGTTTGATTTTCCCAACCCCGATTCGACCAGCCCGGAGCGCAGCTTGACGACGATTCCGCAGCAGGCGCTGTTTTTCATGAACCATCCGCTGGTGCTGGCCAGTGCCAAAAGCCTGCTGGCGAGGCCCGAGGTGGCCGGCGAAGCCGACGCCGGAAAAAAAATTGCCTGGCTCTATCGCCTGGCATTTGGGCGCGAGCCAGCCGCCGAAGAAACCGATTGGGCCCAGCAGTTCATCAGCGCCGCCGCCGCGCGCCCGACAGCATGGGACGAATTGGCGCAAAGCCTGCTATTGGCCAACGAATTTGTGTTTGTCGATTGACGGAAACTGAGAGGTCGAACCCACCGGTGTAACGACGTTAACTTGCCATTTGCTGGGGTGCCACTGGCGTCTCGCCAGTGTGTGCCAAGACACGGGCAAGATGCCCGTGGCACCCGGCAATTCAACAAAGTCGAACGGCTACTTGACCGCATGATGGATAACGACCGACGACCCGAGCCGCCGATCTCGCGCCGCGAAATGCTGTGCCGTAGCGGCACGGGCTTCGGCATGCTGGGCCTGGCCGGCGTGCTGGCGGCCGACGGAGCGCTGTCATCCGTGGCGCGCGCTGCCGGCGCGCTGGCGCCTAAAAGTCCGCACTTTGCCGGCAAGGCCCAGCGCGTGGTCCATCTGTTCATGAACGGCGGACCGTCGCAGGTCGACACGTTCGACCCCAAGCCGATGTTGGACAAACTGCACGGCCAGCCGCTGCCGGGCAACAATCTGCGCACCGAGCGCAAGACCGGCGCGGCGATGCGCTCGCCCTTCGCAGTTCGCCAAATACGGCCAAAGCGGCATCGAAGTCAGCGAACTGTTCGCCAAGACGGCCCAGCACGTCGACGACATGTGCATCATCCGCTCGATGGCGGCCGACGTGCCCAATCACGAGCCGTCGCTGATGCTGATGAACTGCGGCGACGGCCGGCTGCCGCGGCCGAGTTTCGGATCGTGGGTCACGTATGGCCTGGGTTCGGAAAACCAGAACCTGCCGGGCTTCATCGCCATGTGCCCCGGCGGATATCCGATCGTGGCCACGCAAAACTGGCGGGCCGCCTTCCTGCCCGGCGCCTATCAAGGCACCTACATCGACACGCAAGCACACCGAGCTGGAAAAGCTCATCGAGAACATTCAGAATAAGACCACTTCGCCGGCCGAGCAGCGGCAGCAGCTCGACCTGGTGCAGCGGCTCAACCGGCGGCATCTGGCGGCACGGCAAAACGATCCCACGCTCGAAGCCCGCATCCAGTCGTTCGAGCTGGCCTATCGCATGCAGAGCGAAGCCGCCGAGGCGTTCGACATCAACCGCGAACCGCAAGAGCGATGCGCGAGCAGTACGGCGACAGGCCTGCAGGGGCGGCAACTGCTGATCACGCGACGGCTGCTGGAGCGGGGCGTGCGGTTCGTGCAAGTCTGGAGCGGCGCGGGGCAGCCGTGGGACAACCACGACAATCTGGAAAATCAGCATCGCCAGTTGGCCGGCGATTGGGACGGTCCGATCGCGGCGTTTCTGGCCGATCTCAAGAGCCGCGGCATGTTCGACAGCACGCTGGTGATGTGGGGCGGCGAATTCGGCCGCACGCCGGTGGCCGAGTTGCCGCAGCTCAACGGCCGCGACCACAATCATTACGGCTTCTCGATGTGGCTGGCCGGCGGCGGTGTCCGCGGCGGATACGTCCACGGCGCCACCGATGAGTTCGGTTTCGCCGCGGTGGAAAATCGCGTCCACGTCCACGACCTGCACGCCACGGTGCTGCACCTGCTCGGCTTCGATCACACCAAGCTGACCTACCGCTACGCCGGCCGCGACTTTCGCCTGACCGATGTCAGTGGGCGCGTGGTGAAAGAGTTGTTGGCGTAAGATGGAAAGGATGAAGGCAGCAATGATGAAGGATGAAAACGCGGCACTTACTTGCGCCGGAAGAGTCGCTTGATTTCTTCGATGGCGGTGGCGAGCTGGTCGATTTCGGCGGGCGTGTTGTAGAAATAGAAGCTCGCTCGTGTGCTGGCGCTGATGCCGAGGCGTTTGTGCAGCGGCATGGCGCAGTGATGGCCGGCGCGGACGGCGATTCCCTGGCGATCGAGCAGTTGGGCGACGTCGTGGGCGTGGACGCGTTCGAGCGTAAAGCTGACGATGCCCGACTTGCGCTCGGGCGGCGGGCCCAGGAACTTCAAGCCGGCGATCGACGAGAGCACCTCGTGGGCCCGGATGCACAGCGCGCGTTCGTGGGCGTGGATGGCGTCGATGCCAAGTTGGTTGAGATAGTCGATGGCGGCGCCGAGGCCGATGGCCGACACGATCGGCGGCGTGCCGGCTTCGAATTTGGCGGGCAGTTCGGCCGGCTCGAAACCGGCAGCGGTGACGCGGCGAATCATGCTGCCGCCGCCCAGAAACGGCGGCATCGCCTCGAGCAGTTCGCGCCGGCCGTAGAGCACGCCCACGCCGGTCGGCCCGAGCATCTTGTGGCCGCTGAAGACCAGAAAGTCGGCGCCGAGCGCCTGCACGTCGGTCTTTTGATGCGGCACGCTCTGCGCCGCGTCGACCAGCGTCAATGCCCCGATGCGATGCGCCGCGGCGATGATCTGTCCGACCGGGTTGATCGTGCCCAGCACGTTGGAAATTGCGGCGACGGCGACCATCCGCGTGCGCGGGGTCAGAAATCGATCGAGCGCCGCCAGGTCCAACTGGCCGTCGTCGGTGATGGGCAAAAAGCGGACGATCGCCCCGGTGCGGGCGGCGGCCTGCTGCCAGGGTACGATGTTCGAGTGGTGCTCCATCTCGGTCAACAGGATTTCATCGCCCGGCTTCAGGTTCGCGTCGCCCCAGGCCCGGGCCACCAGGTTGATGCTCTCCGTCGTGCCGTGCGTGAAGATGATCTCTTCGCGCGCGGCGGCGCCGATGAACGCCTGCAACTTGCCGCGGGCTTCCTCGAACAAGTCGGTGCTCTGGTCGCTCAGCCAGTGGATGCCGCGATGCACGTTGGCGTAATGTTTTTCATAGGTGTCGACGATTGCCTGAATTACCTGCCGCGGCCGCTGCGTGGTGGCGGCGTTGTCGAGATAAATCAAGGGGACGCCCGGCCGCTCGGCGGTCGCATGCAGCACGGTCGAAAGGATCGGGAAGTCGGCGCGGATGCGAGCCACGTCGAGGGTTGCGCGGGCGGCTATGCTCATGGCGTCCTCGCGTCGGGGGCGTGCCCCGGAGCGTCGCCGGCAACGGGCGAATAGATGGCCGTTTGCAGGGCACGCCACGAGAGCAGGCAACATTTCTGCCGATTCGGGGTCAGGCGTGCGCCGAACAGCCGGAGCATGTCGTCGGCTGTGAATTGCTTGACGTCTTCGACGCCCTTGCCGTCGATCTGCTTGATCAACATCGAGGCCGAGGCCTGGCTGATGCAGCAGCCGTCACCCTCGAACCAGGCCTCGCGGATCGTGCCGTCGGGATCGATCGCCAGTTCGACGCGAATCATATCGCCGCACAGCGGGTTTTCATCCTCGTGCGCGTGCGTTGCCGCGGGGCAAGGACCGCGATGGAACGGCTCCTCGTAATGGTCCAGGATCCGATCCTGGTACAGTTCGTCGTTTTCGAGCGGCATGCCAGTCGAGGCGATAGAGAAAGAAGTACGGGGCGAAGCCACGCAGGGCCGCGCGCAATGGGCCGCTGGCGGCCCACTTCAAGTCTAGCGGCCCGCGCAAGAATTGTAGCCGGTCTCGTCGAGGCCGGCCATTCGGCGCGCCACGCCAGGTTCTGAGACCCCGGCTACCATTTCGCGACAACCGCGACGGGTTTGCTCGCGATTATTCGGGCAGCCGGCCGCGCTGGACCGTGGGGAACTCGCCGGTGCAGGCCTGCATGAATTCCAGCAGATCGGCTTTGTCCTGGGGGGTCAGATCGAGCTTTTTGATCTTCTCGCTCAGCGACGGATTCGGGTGGCCCCCCTTGGCATACCACTCGATCACCTCTTCCAGGGTCTTGATGCTGCCATCGTGCATATAAGGAGCCGAAAGAACCACATTGCGGATGGTGGGCGTTTTGAAGGCGCCGTGGTCCTTGGGATCTTTGGTGACTTCCTCGCGGCCGATGTCGGGCTTTTCCTTGTCCATGCCGATGCCGATGTTGTGGTACTTTTCATCGGTCATGTTGGCGCCGACGTGGCAGGCCGTGCACTTGGCCTTTTCGCCGAAAAAGAGCACGCGTCCGCGCTTCGCGGCGTCCGACATGGGGTGCGCCTTAGTGTCAGCCAATGCGGCCTCGTACTTGGCGAACGCCTCGGCGTCGTCTTTCAAATCGTCCGGGTCGAGTTTCTCCAAGGGCTGGAAGCGGTCGTAATAGTCGTTCGGCGAAGGGCCGGTGACCAGCGTCCGCTCGAACGAGGCGATGGCCTGGCCGACCGTGTCGATATCCAGCTTGCCGAAGATCTTGTCGAACTGCAACTTGTAGCCGGGGATGCCCTTGAGGCACTCCACGCAGGCCTCGTGGGTGTGGCCCATCTCGATCGGGTTGGCAATCGGCCCCACGGCCTGGGCTTCGAGCGAATCCGCGCGGCCGTCCCAAAACTGGTTCGCGCTGAGAATGCGGTTGTAGCTCACCGGCGAATTGCGTCCGCCCATCTGGCCGCGAATCCCCAGACCGAATTGCGTGTGCTTGGCGAAACCCTCGGCCGGATCGTGGCAACTGGCGCAGCTGATCGACGAATCGGCCGAGAGGCGTGGGTCGAAATAGAGCTGGCGGCCCAGTTCGATCTTGGCCCGCGTAAGCGGGTTCTTGTCGAGCCCTTGCACCTGGCTGGCGCCCGCGGCAAGCCCCAACGGGAGCACGAAGTCGAGCGTCTCGTGATTTTTGGGATCGGTCAACCAGGCTTCGATCTCGGCCAGCTTCAACGGGCCTTCGCCCGGAATGCCCGCGGTCAACTCGGGCGATCCGAGCATGACTTGCTTGCCAGCGGCGCCAGACGCGGCTGCCGGCGCGGCGCTTGTGCCGGCTGTGGAGTTCTCGGCGGCGGTTCCGGCGGCACCTTCGGCAGCGGCGGCGTCGGTGGAACTCGACGATTTATCGGCCTTGTCCGCGGCCGGCTTCGTCTGCGACCTCTGGCAACCGACCATGCTCAAGGTTAATGCTGCCAACAGGGACACACCGCCAAACGTCTTGGTTGCATATTTCATTGTCGTTTTATCTCCTGCGTTTGTCGCGCGCGTCGGGCGGCGCGGCCTTTGGCCCGTTGTCGGGCGCCAAAAAGAATTTTTCCATGAGCACGCCCGCCACGGCTCCACCGGCAGCCGGTCCCACGATGTACATCCACAAATATGAGAAGTCATTGTCGGCCAGGGCCGGCCCGAACGTGCGCGCCGGGTTCATGCTGGCGCCGGTCAGGGGGCCACCACAGAAAATGTCCATGGCGAGCACCAGTCCGATGGCCACGCCGGCCAGGTTCGTGTTGCGGTTGTGAATGCCCGAGACCATCACGGCCACGACCAGAAAGAAGGTTAAAACGGCTTCGACGACGATCACCTTGCCGGCGTTTCCACTTCCCTCGTTGGCCGCGGTGGGGGTCAAGCTGCCGATCGTTGCGCCCAAGTCGGTCTTCAAGAGTACGCCCTGCAGCAGCCATTGAAGCAAGTAGGCCGCGATGGCGGCTCCGGCGAACTGCGCGACCCAATAGACAATCGCCTTGGGCCATTCCATGCGTCCCGACACGGCCACGCCCAAGGTGACCGCCGGATTGACGTGCGCGCCCGAAATGCTTCCCCAGGCGTAGACGATCACCATCAAGGCCAGTCCGTGGGCCAGGGCCACTGCCACGAGCCCGCCGCCTGAGGTGGCTGCCATGGCTCCGGTGCCGGCGCCGATGAAGACCAACGTGAACGTGCCGATCAACTCGGCCAGTGCCGGCTTCATTATGGGTCGACCGCCTAGAAGGAGAGAGAGGTCCAGAGGCGCAGCAAGTTTGTCGAGGTCGCCCGAAGTATATCAATAATCATTCTCGATTCAAGGGCCGGGGTCTTTGGCTGGCGATGCCGTGGCAGCGATTGCTCGCGGCGGGTTGTTAAGATGCGGGCAAGATCATCGCTCCCAGTCGCGGCTGGTTCCGCTTTTCCTTGCGGACACGGTTCGTGGCGGTGATGGTTTTCGCTTGTTGGCTGGGATGCAACCTGCACGAGGTGCGCCAGCGCCGTGCCATGTCGGAATGGATGGTCTCCCGCAACGCCACGTTTGATTCCAAAGTCGCGCTCTATCGCATCGTTCCGGCCCTCATGAATAACTGCCTCCTTTGCAAGCGGGCCGGCAACTGCCGACCTCGTGGCCAGTGCTGGGCATTGGGGACAAGTGGGCGATCTAGGAGCGCGGCACGCCGGCAAAGTAGCTTGCCGGAGCAATAATTCCAGTCACGCGAACCAAGAAAGCGGGGCATCCGGCGGAAATACGGTGAAAAACTCACTTCGTGCCAAACGCAGAGGGGGGCTGCTGTTACAATCGTGGTTCATGCGAGCCAGGATCGGTTTCTGGCTCAGCACATTTGGGAAGTGTCGCGCTAGAGACCCTGAAAGGGAAAATGCTAATGATCAGAAGAACCATGGTCCTCACCGTCGCGGCGATCGTCGCGGCGCATTCCGCAAGCGCTCGTGCAGAGATTCTTGTCTCCGCGCTTGGACAGAATGGATGGAACTCGGAGGATACGCGCGTCGCCGGTGTGAACGCGACAACCGCCCCGGACATCAACTCGCGTATTCAGTTCAGCGGCGGTCCGGCCGGTAGCGACGGCTCGGTCAATCTCCTGTCGCCGGCAAGCAATGACAAGGCCACGATTGCCTACGTCGACACCAATGGTTTGGGCGGATTGGCTGGCCTCACCGCATCCTACCGCTGGTATAAGGACGGTCCCGTCGGCGCTCCGGCTCCGGCTTTGAAACTTGGATTACAGACGACCGACTACGGGAGCACGGGCTCGTCCTCGCGCATCGGCGAGAACAACTGGGACAAGGTCTTCATCTACGAGCCGTACGACAATCCGGATGCCGGCTCGACGCCGATCGGAACTTGGGTCACGCAAATCATCGATCCCACCAACGGCACCTGGTGGATGTTCGATCGCACCATCGGCGCTGCGGTCAATCTGCCCCATAGCAGCCTGACCATCAACCAATGGCTCGCCGACGGAACTTACGGCACTCGGCTGACCGGCGCCACGATCGTTGATATTCAACTGGGTGTCGGCTCGGGTAATGCCGGCTCGATCGGATACGTCGACTGGTTGGAGACGAGTGCGCTGGCCAGCGGCGAACGAGTCAACTTCGTCCCCGAACCGGCCAGCCTGACGCTAACGCTGCTGGCGCTGGCCGCCACGAGCATGTTTGTCGGCGCCGGCGCATCAAGGCGCGTCGTACTGCTTGAATTCGGGTTCAACGTTGACGGCGGTCACGACCGTATCGATAAAAAAGCCCGCGGGCGCTCGTCGCTCGCGGGTTTTATACTGTGCTTCCGGGTTCAGGGCGTCACGGTTAAGGACGTTCTGAACGAGCTCAACGAACGGGAGTGTTCGGACAATATCTTTCGTGATGAATTGGTCGCCTGAACTCAGCGGCTATTTCCGGAAGCGGACATCGCAACGGTGTAGATCATGGTTTCGCGGTCGCAAGGCCGCCGGATGCGCGTACGAAGACACGCGTCCGACGAGCGTGCGAATCGGTCAGTCGACCACCTTGGGAAACACCATCCAGCGCAGCTGCCCCTGGCCGATGGCGACTTGATCGTCGAATTCCAGCGCCGCGATCGCGCCTTTGGCGAACACAATCGCGCCGTCCTGTGCGCCGACCAGCATCGCGGCCAGTTGATCGACGTCGGGCGCGTGCCCGACCCAGACCACCGCTTCGGACCCCTGCTCGTTGGTCCAGGCCACGAGCGCATCCAGCTGGCTTTCGGGCTTGAGGCTGTCCAGTTCGACCAGTTCTGGCGGCGGCGAAACGCGATCACAAATCACCTCCGCTGTCTGGCGGCAACGCACCAGCGGGCTGGTGGCGACGAGCGTGGGAGCGAAATCGCGGCGGGCCAGCTTTTTCACCAGGCGGCGAAATCGCTTGCGCCCCTTGGTGGTCAGCGGGCGAAAGGCATCGTCGGCATAGCGAGGATCACCGTGTTGGCCGGCGTAGGCATGGCGAACAATGTAAAGCAGCATGATGTGAGCCTGTGCGAATCGTGTTGCGATATTGAGTTATTGTACCCGGCCTCTGCGAGGCCGGGCATCCTTCGGAGCTTCCGGGGTCACAGACCCCGGCCACAGTATACTACCGATCGCGCCACAGGATTCGATCGGCGATGCCCAATTCGCGTTGGGCCTTTTGAATGGCCCTGCGAAACCGTCGGGCGTCGAGCGGATAGCCGGCGGTCGGTGCCAAATCGCTCACGCGCGAGCACCAGAAATCGTTGAAGGCACGCATCGCCAGCTCGCGCAGATACTTCGAGGTCATCGACGCTAGCGCCGTCGGCAGGAACGACTCTCCGCGGGCGCAAAAACGGGCCTCGATCCGCGCCTCGCTCGGCCCCCAGCGATAAACGCTTTCGGCAAGCGTCTCGCGGTGCACTTCGATCCACGGCTCGGGAAACTGCTTCTGCAACAGCGGGCCGTAGCTGTTTCTTCCGCCATGCTTGTCACACACGATCAGCACTTCCTCGCCCTGGCAGTCGGTGAGCACCTCGGCCAACAGCGCCAGCGTGACCGCCGAGAGCGTGCCGCTCTTGTTGCCGCACTCCCTGTTGGAGTGGTTGAACTGCTCGGGAAAAATCGCCCGGCTGCGCAGCATCACCAGCCGCACGCCTTCGCGGTCGAGCCCGCGCCGCAGCTTGGGCAGCAGCGACGCCAGGTCGTCGACGTCGGCAGCCAGGGGCAATCGCAAGTCATAGTCGACGTGCCAGGGCATCGAGGGCAAATGGTCGAGCGCGGCGGGATCGAGCACTTGCCAAACGTCGAGCCAGTCGCCGGGGCAGTGGTCGACCAGCGCCAGCGCCGCCAGCACGCCACGTTCGAGCGACTGCAATCCGACGGCGGGGGAGTATAGCGCTTTCGAGTCGGCGATGGCCAGCCGCCAGGCCGCGCCGCCGCGCAGAGCGCCCGGCACACGACCCGCTTGAGCTTCTGATACAAGTCAACCGTGGCCGGCGGATCGCTGACCCACCATACACTCGCCGAGACGACCAGCGGCCCCAGGTTGGGCCCG
The DNA here is from genome assembly GCA_963801675.1 of uncultured Planctomycetia bacterium. Classification (GTDB taxonomy): domain Bacteria; phylum Planctomycetota; class Planctomycetia; order Pirellulales; family PALSA-1355; genus PALSA-1355. The sequence continues at coordinate 1,697,316 of CAWDFN010000001.1, read as the reverse complement.
TAACCGGCTTCGTCGGTCCCAATCAGATAGGGCATGGCGGCAAGAACAGCGATAGAAAGGGGGAATCCGTCCGGCGGGCAGTATATCAAGAACTGGTTTCAAAACCGCTGGGGACTGTCCCAATTTTGCGGAGTCTTCGGAGCAAAATGGGACTGTCCCCCTCTCCGACGCGGTTTTGAAACCAGTTCAGATGACGCGCCGCCGCGAGAGTCAGCGGAATTGTTTCTCTCGGCTGCCGAGCATGTTACGATAGGAAGCACCTCGCGATTTACCCGCCGTTTTGTCCGTCTCGGAGTTATGCCATGCACCCGCTTCGTTCCTCGGTTGGCCTGTTGATTTCCATCGTCTTGCTCGGCGACGCGGGGCATGCTGCGGCCGATGCCTTGGAGCGAATGGGCCTGGAAAAACTGCGGGCCACGCACGAAAAAATCGAATCGCTGGCCAAGGAGCGCCGCGAAGTCTCGCTGAAGAGCGGCTACGACGACGTGCGGGCCCTATTGCACGTCCACTCGGCCTTTTCGCATGATAGCCGCGGCAAGCTTGAGGAAATCATTCCCGCAGCCAAGCAGGTCGGCGTGCGCGTGATCATGTTCTCCGAACATCCGGCCGGCCATTACGACTACGTCAACGACGGGCACCACGGCATGAAGGACGGCGTGCTGGTGATTCCCGGGGCCGAGACCGGCGGCTATCTGGCCTACCCCAAGAGCAGCATTCAAAAAGACGCCCCCAAGGACAAGCAGGAATTTGCCAACGCCGTGCGTGCCACCGACGGGCTGATCTTCTTGTGCCACCTGGAAGAGCGGATGGACTGGGAGATCGACGGGCTGACCGGCAGCGAAATCTACAACACCCACGCCGATTTCAAGGACGAGCCCAAGCTGCTGGCCTCGCTGCGGTCGCCGCTGGGAATGCTGGACATCATCCCGGCGGTGAAACAGTATCCGCAGGAAGTTTTCGGCGCGCTGATGGATTACCCGGCCGATTACCTCAAGCGCTGGGACCAGCTGTGCCTGAAGGCGCGCCACACCGGCGTGTCGGCCAACGACGCCCATCACAACCAGGCTTTTCGCGGCAAGTTGAACGAGGAGGGCCAGGTGCAGCTCGAAGACGGCTTGGGGCAGAAGCTGGCAAAGTTGGATCCCGATAAAATCCCGCCGCTCAAACTACTGTTGATCGGGAAAAAACCGGGCGACATGATTTTCGAGCTCGACATGGATCCTTACGCGCGCAGCTTTCATCACGTCAGCACGCACTTACTGATGCACGAGGTGACCGAGGCGGCCGTATGGGACGCGCTCAAGGCGAGCCGTGCCTACGTGGCGTTCGACTGGCTGGCCGATCCGACCGGCTTCGTCTACCGGGCCGATCGCGGAAATGAAAACTGGCCGATCGGCAGCGAAGTGCCCCTGGGCAAAGATTTGCACCTGCGCGCCGAAGCGCCGCTGCCCGGCACGATCAAGCTCGTGCGCAACGGCGAAGTCGTCCACGAGCAGGCCGGCAGCGCCATCGATGTGCCAATCGACAAGCCGGGCAATTACCGCGTCGAAGTCTGGCTGACGATCGCCGCCGAGCCCCGCCCGTGGATCCTGTCGAATCCGGTCTACGTCAAAGCCGAATGATCGGTGGGGCTCATTTCGAGGTTTTGGCCGCATCGGGATCGACGCAGCGAATGTTGATGATGCAACGGACCTTGCTCGGCGGCGCGCTCGGTTTTGTCGACAGGTTTTCCGTTCTCTCGTCACCCGTTCCGACCGCATGGCCGTGACGTTCCTTGGGCTGGTCATAGAACACGGCGGTGACGAGACCGAGCTGATCATTGCGCGAGGCGCCGTTCGGGTCGAGCGATTTCACATTGTCGAAAACAAACGGCTTCGCCGATTGGCCGCCGGCGCGCACGTAGCCCGGAACGCGAGACGTTTTGGATTTTTTGGGATCCAGAACCCAGAAGCGCGCGTCGTCGGTGCTCACGCGCGGTCCCACGGTCTCGGTGGCGAACTCCTTCTTGCGGTCGACTGCCGGGAGCGAATTTCGACCATCGACCAGGAGTCGCATCGGCGCGGGTTCGCCGCTGTTGTTTTCGATCTGGACTTCGAATTTCTGGCCTGGGCGAACCGGCACGATCAGATCGTTCCCTTGGAAGTGGCCTGGTATCTTCTTGCCGTCGACGATGATGTAGACCTTGTAGGGGCAGTCGGGACTGGCCATGGGATGAGCGGACTGGGCGAGCATGTCGAGCTGGTCAACGCCGTGCCGCAAATCGCGCTCTTCGGGTGCGTCGGGCGACTTGATGCGCGCGCTGGCGCCCAACAGGGCCCATTCCGACTCGGTCAGTTTTGCCGTGTCCCGGACAGCGGCAAGCTGCTCGCCAGAGGTTGCAACCAGCCGGCACTGCAGATCGACGTCGGCGCCGGCGCGATTGCCAATCGTGCCTGCAATGAACGCGTCGACGTTCGCGCCCGCTTTCTCGTCCGCGTTGCGCACGACGACGTTGAACTTGTCGCCGTAAGCCGCGACTAGCTGTCGTTGCAGCTCCGCGGCACAAAGTTTTCCCAAGGTGCCCACGTCGGCCGCCACGTCGTCGCCCTGCCGCCGAGCGACGCTGAACGGGCTGATTTCCAGCGTGCGATAGCCTCGTTCGATCGCGATGTTGGCCAATTGCGTCGACAACCGGCGGGCGACCTGCGGTAAGCGGTCGGCATTGGCCGCGAATCGGATCGCATCCGAGACGTCATTCAGGCTGCCCGCGGCGTTGTAGTATTCGACGACCATCGCCGCGAATTGCGACAATTGGTTCTTGGAGTTGTATTGCTTCGCCAGGTGATCGAGGCTGGCCGCGCGGTCTCGGTCCTTTTTTCCAAACGCCTGCTCGCAAATACCCAAGGCTTGCTTGAACAACGGCTCGGCGCGGTCGAACTCGCCCAGCGATTGATGCAGCACCGCAATCTGGGTCAGGCTGTCGGCTACGGCGAGATCGTCTTTGCCGAACGCTTCTTCGCGAACGGCCAGTGCCTCGTGCAGCAGCTTGTCCGCTTGCTGGTAATCGCCGCCTGCCGCTTGGAACTGCGCCAACGTTGTCAGAGCGTGGGCAACACCGGGATGCGACTCGCCTTGCGCCTGTTTTCGCATCGCCAGCGACGATTCGCAGGCATTTGTGGCGTCCTTGCGATCTCCCAAATTGTCGATCACCCTCGACAGCTGCTCGATCAGGTCGGCCTTGTCCGCGGTCGGTTTTCCCTGGCGAACCTTGCCGACCAATTCGAACGCCCGGTTGGCCAACTGGTGGGCCTTCTGGGCGTCGCCGGTTTTCAAGCAGCACACAGCCGCGCGATCATAGTTGGCGGCCGCGTTCTCCAAGCGTTCGAGGGACACGCTGCGCACGGCGGCTTTTTCGAACGCGTCGCTGGCCGCGGCAAATTCCTTCTCGTTGAACAGCGCCACGCCAAACTGCGACAGCAGGTAGGGGGCCGTTTGCTCGTCGTCGGCACGCTGTGCAAGCGCGTCGGCCAGCAACGTCTTGGCCTTGGCGAATTCGCGGTCGGCGATCAATTGGTAGCCGGTCAGTTCGCGGAGCACCGGCTCCTCGGGCGACATCTTCTCGGCGAGGCCGGCCTGGCGAAGCCAATCATCCCGACGGCCGAGCCGATACAGCACGCGGGCCCGTTCCGCCCGAAGCTGTCCGCAAAACTGCCGCGTCGATGCCTCCGCGCTCGCCACCGAGTCGAGCACGCTGGCTCCCGATTCCAGCAGCGCGTCTGCTTCTTCAAGGTGATTGTGCAGATAATGGCGCACCGCGTCCTTGTGCAACCGCTCGACAATCGCGCGTTCGACCGCTTTGGCCGGCGCCGGCGCCAGCGCCGGGGCCGCGGCCGGCAGATCGCGATGCGCCAACGAAAAAAAACGGTCGGCCGAGGAAATCTCTCGCGGAGTTTGGCTCGACCAGCCGGGTTTCTTTTCGAACTGGCCGGTGACATATTCCACCACGTGGCTGACCAGCAGGTTTTGCTCTCCCTGCTTGAAGGCCGCGCCGCCCAGCGCGTCGATCAGCGTGGCAGTGAAGCGCCCGTGCTGAAGTTGGTCGTCCTCGATGGCCGACTGGCTGGCGCTGCAGCCGGAAAATACGGTCAGCCGATGCTGGGGGTAGGTCAGGCCGAGCAAGAAATTCGGGTTCATCGCGGCGCCCGCTTGGCCGTCGGGCGAGGCGCGGCAGGCGTCGAAGATGAAGAACCGGTTGGACGCCTTCGCCGCACCGGTTAATACCCAGTCGAAGATACTGCTCAGCGACAGGGTTTTTGCCGGGTCTTTTTGCTGGTGATAGTCGCCGGCAATCAGATGGGCCGACGGCTTGGCGTCGCCGTGCCCTGCGAAATAAAAGAGCACGAGGTCGTCGGCGCCGGTGGCCTGCTGAAATAACGGTTCGGCGTTGTCGCGCACCGCGTTGCGCGAAACGTCGCGAACCACTGTGAGGCGCGGCTCAGGGTAAGTCTGGCGAAGCGACTGGGGAACGTCGGCGTCGGTAAGCAGAAGCACTCGGTCGAATTTGCACGAGCCGAGCAGTGCCTCGGCGACGCCGATCGCGTCGCGCCCGGCATATTTCAGCGTGCCGTAGCCGCAGCCGTCGAGGTACTTATCGATTCCGACGCAGACCGCGAAACATTGTCGTGGGCGATTCACTTCGCCGCCGATGTCGAGCGACGTTGCCCCGCGCTCTTCGGCGGCACGCGCGGACGCAACCATCGACACGGCCAGCGCCAGCAGCCACCCAGCAGTGCCGGCGAGCACCCGGCGCAAGCCGCGTCTGACGTTTCGATCCAGTTCGGCGGGCAGTTCCATATCAAAGTCGAAATCGAGCGGATTGAAGCACCCCAGCCTGGAACGCTCCCTGGCGGCGATACCGCAGGGTTATTTTCTCATTGGCTGACGGGCGAGTCAAATTCTCCGCGGCCTGCCACCTGCATTCTCCGGGACTAGACCGGACCTGTCCGTGCGAGCTAGGATGGGTTGATTGGGGCCATAGCGGACGCACACTGTGCGGGGCCGGGCGTGCACGGCGGGTCGGGCAGGGGAGGCCTCGCTCGGCGAGAGTAGTCAGTGGAGCGGCGCATGGCGACGCAGTTGCAAAACCTGGTGGCCGAGCTGGAAGCCAATATCGGCTCGGTCGTGCTCGGCAAATCCGACGTCGTGCGGCTGTGCGTCGTGGCCCTGCTGGCAGGCGATCACGTGCTGCTGGAAGACGTGCCCGGCGTGGGCAAGACGCTGATCGGCAAAGCGTTGGCCAAAAGCATTTCGGCTGCCTTCTGCCGTATCCAGTTCACCGCCGACCTGCTGCCCAGCGACATCACCGGCGGCAACGTCTTCAATTCGCAAACGGGCCAGTTCGTCTACACGCGCGGTCCGATCTTCGGCAACATCATCCTGGCCGACGAGATCAATCGCACGCCGCCCCGCACGCAAAGCGCGCTGTTGGAGGCCATGAGCGACAGTCAGGTGACCGTCGACGGCCAAAGCTATCCGCTGCCGCAGCCGTTCATGGTCATCGCCACGCAAAACCCCTTCGAGTTCGAGGGCACCTATCCGCTGCCCGAAAGCCAGCTGGATCGCTTCCTGCTGCGGATCGCGGTCGGCTATCCCGAGCGGGACGACGAAATGCAGGTGCTGGCCAGCCACCGCTCGGGCCAGCCGATCGACCACTTGCAGCACGTGCTCGACGGCCACCAGGTTGTGGCCCTGCAACAGGCGGTGCGGCAGGTGACCATGGACGACAGCATCAACTCGTACCTGCTGGACATCGTAGACGCAACGCGGCACTGCGACGAGCTGCGCGTCGGCGTCAGCACCCGCGGGGCACTGGGTTTGTACCGGGCCAGCCAGGCGCTGGCGCTGATCGAGAATCGCGACTTTGTGACCCCCGACGACGTCAAACGTCTGGCCGTGCCGGTGTTGTCGCACCGCGTGATCGCCAAAGGGTTTTTGCAGGGCACCCAACGCCGGGCGCTGGAGTCGCTCGTCAACCGCCTGGTCGACGAGATTCCCGTCCCGCGATAGCGCCTATCCGAAAACCGCTCACGGAGAGGGGGACAGTCCCCAGCGGTTTTCGGATTGGCACTTGGCCCGCCACGGCGGCCGGGCTGCTAAAATAGCGGGAGCCCTGCGGGCGCGCGCTGACACTACCGCCTCGGAGCTTGGTTACACGGAAAATAGGGTGCACCGATGGCTCGCCAACGCCAAATCAGGATTTGTCGCGAAGGCTGGTATTACATCCTCGTGATGTTGGCCGTGCTGGTCGGCGGAACCCTGCGCCAACTGAACCTGCTGATGCTGTTGGGAAGCGTGCTGGCCGGACCGCTGGTGTTTAGCCTGATCTACGGACGAGTGGCACTGCGGCGCTTCAAGGTCGCGCGCAAGCTGCCGCCGCATTTGTATGCCGGCGGACGGCTTTCGGTCGACCTCGGCGTGACCAACTTCCGCCGATGGTTGAGCCTGTGGACCCTGGAAGTGGAAGACTGCGTCGAGCGCGAGACCACCGCCGAGCACCGCGAGCCGCCGCTGGACGTCGGCGTGTTTTTTCCGGCCATTGAGCGCCGCGAAACCAGGCAGGTCTCTTACCACGGATATCTGAGCGAGCGCGGCCGTTATCATTTCGGACCGTTGAAGGTCTCGACGCGATTTCCGCTGGGGCTCGTTCGGCATAGCGTGGTGCTGGACCAGCGCGACGTGCTCCTGGTGCATCCGAAGTTCGGGCGGCTTTCGCACGAGTGGGCGCAAGTGGTGCGCGAAGATTCCACCGGCAGCCAGCGCATGCATCGGCGCGGCCTGTTGGAGGCCGATTTTTACGGGCTGCGCGACTGGCGGGCGGGCGACAACCGCCGCTGGATTCATTGGCGCACCTCGGCGCGCCGCGGTTCGCTGGTGGTGCGGCAATTCGAGCAGCGCCGCCGCCAGGACCTGGCGCTGCTGGTCGACCTGTGGCAGCCGCTGGCGCCCAGCGACGAGCAACTGGAGAACGTGGAAAAAGCGGTCAGCTTTGTGGCCACGGTGATCGCCGAAGCCTGCCGCCAGCCGGGACACCACATGGTGCTGAGCCTGGCGGCGGCCGAGCCGCTCGATCGCACGGGCCCGGCCTCGCCGTTGTTTTTTCACGAGCAGATGGACGCGCTGGCCTTGGCCGCGGCGCACTCGGACAGCGGGTTTCCCCGTTCGCTGGGCCATGCCCTGTCGCTGGTGCCGCCGTCGATGCCCTGCTTGCTGATCAGCACGCGGCCGATCGATTGGGACGCTTTTCAAGCGGCGGCCGCCGAGCGCGACGTTGCGCTGGCCGGCCGCCGCTTGAAGAGTGTCAACGTGGCCGGCGCCGAGTTGGCGCGATACTTCCAAGACTAAGAGACGAGAACGGACTGTATGCGACACGTGCCGCGTGATCATCTGCTGCGAATCATGGTCTCGGTGCTGATCCTGGTGGCCACGATGCTCTTGGGCGTGGGCGAGCGTTCGGCCGTTCTCAGCGTGATTTCGCTGGTCGCGGTGGTCGTTTCGATCGTCGTCACCGACGTGAGGAAGTCGTTCTACCTGGGCCGCGCGACCGCCGACTGGGTGGCTTTGGGAATCGTCGCCGTGGCCGCGGCCAATGCTTTCTCCATCGACCGCCACGGGCAGATGCTCGCGGTGGCCAATCTGCAATCGTACTTGCAGTACGTACTGTTATTTCAGCCCAAGACTTCGCGCTCGTATTGGCAGTTGGCGATGCTGAGCCTGGGACAAATGGCGATTGCGTCGACGCTGGTGCCCGGCCCGTTATTTGGCGTCGGTTTGCTTTTGTATTTATTGGCCGGCGTGGTCACCTTCGCGCTGCTGCTGCTGTCCAACGAGTCGGCCCGTTTTGACCTGCGCGTGGCGGGCGTTCCGCAGGCCAGGCCGGCCGACGGCTCGGCGGCGGCAAGCGGGCCGCTCGGTCGCCAGCCGCCCGCGTTGTACGGCAACTGCGCCGCGAGTTCGCGCGGCGTGGGCTGGGGGTTGTTGCGGCAAGGAGTTTCCATCTGCGCCGTGACCGTCGCGGTCACGGCGGTTTTGTTCTTCGTCCTGCCGCGGTGGAACATCCAGAATCGGGAAGTGGCCACGACCGAGCCGCTGCGCGCGGTAGGGTTTTCAAAAAAGGTCACGCTGGCGGAACTCGGCGAGATCGTCAACAATCCCGATCTCGTCATGCGAATCCGATTTTTTCGCGGCCTCGGCACCCGCCCGTTCAAACTGGCCGGCGAACCGCTGTTTCGTGGGACCGTGGTGACGCAATACGAAGACGGCGAGTGGACCCAAGGCTATCCCAGCGGGCTGATCGCCCTGCCCAGCGCATCACAAACCTCGTACGTAAGGCAACAAATCGAGGTCGAGCCGCTGGACGTGGCGGAGCTGTTCTGCGTCGTCCCGGTGTTCGCGTTGAAGAACGACCCGAAACTTCGCATCGACACCAGTTGTGAGCAGCTCGCGCGGCAGGAAGATTTCCGCTCGCAGCGGATCGAGTTCGAGGTCGCAACGACTGGCATCGTCGGCAACAAGCAGCGAACTTACCTGCCTTGCAGTTCGCCGCCCGGCCGCAGGGCGCTGGGGCACCTGCTGCAAATGCCGCAGGGGCCCGATTCGCAGGAGGATCCGCTGCCCGGATTGCGCGAAACCGCCGCCCGTGTCTTGCGAGAAAAGAACGTCGATCCGTCCGATCGCGTGGCCGCGGCGCACGTGCTCAACGATCATCTGCGGCTTTCCGGCCGCTACTTCTACAGTCTCAATTCACAACCGCGCGACCGCGCGCTCGATCCGCTGGAAGATTTCGTGGTCCGGCACCCGCTGGGCCATTGCGAGTATTTCGCGGGCTCGTTGGTGATGATGCTCCGCAGCCAGGACATTCCGGCCCGCATGGCCATCGGATTCAAAGGCGGCGAATGGAATCCGCTGGGCATGTACTACCAGGTGCAGCAACTGCACGCGCACGCCTGGGTCGAGGTCTACCTGGGCCCCGAAGACGTGCCGCCCGACGAATTATCGCCCGATGATCCGCAAGGGGGCGGCGCCTGGCTGGTGCTCGATCCGACCGAAGGATCGACCGATGCGGGACAAGCCGGGCAAGATCGGGGAATCCTGGCTCGCCTGCGCCAGAGTCTCGATTACGGCCGCGTGCTGTGGAGCAACTACGTGGTGGGTTTGAACTCGAAGCGCCAGCAACAGGGTATCTATCAGCCGCTCTCCGAAGGAGTCAGCGCGGCCGTGGATAACCTTGTCAGCGCCCAGGTGTGGCAGGCCCGCTTTCACGCCGTCGCCAACTCGCCGGTGGGCACATTTTGGGATTGGTATCGGCGGCATTGGTTCAGTTGGCGCGGCGGACTGGTCGCGGCCGGCTTTTCGCTGGTGGTCGCCTTCGGCTACTTTGCCGTCGGTTGGCTGCTGCGCGCCCTGCGGAAATTGGGGCTGGTGGGAACCGCGCGAGCGTCGAGCGAACCGCCCGTGCTGGAAATGTACCGCCGGCTGGAAGCGGCGCTGGCGCAACATGGCTTCGCGCGGCGTCCCGCGCAGACCGCTTATGAATTTGCCCACGCAGCCGGCGGAAACCTGGCCGAAAGCATCGAGCATCGCCGCGTGGCCCATCTGCCGCGCCGCATCGTCGAATTGTTTTATCGCGTGCGGTTCGGAGGCCGCACCCTGGACAACAGCGAAGCCCTCGCGGTAGAACATGCGCTCGTCGAATTGGAACGCGCGCTGGCCCGCCGGCGATAAAACATTCGTAGATCAGCTTTCGGCTATGAAAATCGGTTTGATCGGTTATCAGGGTTCGGGCAAGAGCACGTTGTTCGAGTGGCTCACCGGCGTCAAGCCCGAAGCGGCGCTGGCGCACGCTTCGCAAAGCGCCATGGCGGCCGTGCCCGACGCTCGGGTCGAGCCGTTGTGCGGCGTCTACCATCCCAAAAAGATCACGCTGGCTTCGCTCGAACTGGTCGACACGGCCGGCTTGAGCCGCACGCACGAGGGCAACGCCACGCGGCTGGCCCAGATTCGCGAAGCGGGCTGCCTGGTGCTGGTGGTCGGCGCGTTCGCCCGCGGCAGCGATCCGTTGGCCGACGTCGCCAGCTTCGCCGAGGATTTCTTGCTGGCCGACCTCGAGATCGTCTCCGGCCGGGTCGAGCGGCTGCGCGACAGCGTCAAAAAGCCACGCCCCAATCGCGATGCGGAGCTGGCCGAGCTGGAAGCGCTCGAGCCGTTGCTGGCCGCCCTCGAGTCGAGCACGCCGCTGCACGACGCCCAGATGAGCGACGAGCAATTGAAAGTCACCCGCTCCTTTCGCCTGCTCACCGAAAAACCGAAGCTCGTGCTGTTCAACGTCGCCGACGACGAGGCCGATCCCCAGCAGTACGTCGAGCAGCTTGCCGCACGGACGCCGCCGGTGCGGGCCATTTCGGCGCCGGCCGGTTTGGAGCTGGAACTGGCCCGCATGAGCCCCGACGACCGTGCCGCGTTTCGTGCCGAGATGGGCATCGCCGGCTACGATCACGATGCACTGCTGCGCACCTTGCTCGACGCCTCGGGCCAGATGCTCTACTTCACCGCCGGCGAAAAAGAGGTCCGCACCTGGATGCTGCGCCAGGGGGGCACGGCACTGGAGGCGGCGGCCAACATCCACACCGATCTGGCCCGCGGCTTTATCCGGGCCGAAGTCATGCAGTGCGACGATTTGATCCGCCTGGGCAGCGAACGTGAGATCAAGGCCCACGCTCTGGTGCGGCAAGAGCCGAAAGACTACGTCATCCGCGACGGCGACATTCTCAATATCCGCTTCAGCGTTTGATCGGGGGTCGCGCCGTGGCCGGCGAATTGCTCTTGGTCGCACTCTTGTCGTTGCGGGCCGCCAGCTCGGCATATCGCTTGGCCTGCGGGGCATTGCCCAGTTGCTGGTGCATGCTCGACAGGTTGCGATAGGCCAGCACGAGCGCGGACTTGTCGAGCTTGCCGGCGGCGGCGGCCTGTTCCATCAGCTTGACGCCCTGCTGCGTCAGCCGCAGCGCTTCGGCGCGATTGCTCTCTTCCCAGTAGCTGACGGCCATGCTGACGTAGCTTTCGCCCTGCCGCGCCGTGTTTGCCGCTGCCGTCGCCGAGCTCTTGCTCTCCAGCAGCGGCACGGCCTGGTCGAACCAGGCTTGGGCTTGCTTATGATCGGATTTCTCGGTGGCGAAGATCGCGCCCAGCCGATAGCACAAGCGCCCGCGCAGCAAGTCGTGCATGGGCAATTGCCGGCCCGCCGGTTCGCCCTGCTCGAAATAGGTCAGGGCCTGCTTGCCCAGCTCCAGCGCCTGTTGTGGATGCGCGTGCGCAGCTTCGATTTCCATGGCATCGGTGAGTGCCGCGCCCAGCCGCCAGGCAAGGTGCGCCTGGTAGCCCGCATCGGCCGCTTGGCTGATGGCTTGCGCGCCGAGCTCGGTGGCCCCGCGGATCCACCTCGACGCGTCGCTCGGGTCCGTGACTCCGGCGATTGCCGCGAGGGCGCCCTCGTGCACCCGCAGCCGCACTTCGTCGTCGGCGCCGTCGTGTTCGACGACGTCGTCGGCCTCGGCCAGCGCCTTGTCGAGCCATTTGGCCAGCGCTTGCGACTTGTTTTGCCAGCGTCCCCACCCGACGTCGTGCGCCACGGCCAGATGCGCGTCGACGAGCAAGATTTTGGCCGCGCGGCGCACCGCGATCGCTGGGCTTTGGGCCAGCGGCTCGGCAATTTCAATGGCCTGCTGGTGGTGTTGGTGCGCCTGGTAGTAATCGTGCGGCGAGTCGGCCGCCAGGCAGTCGCCCCATTGGCAATGAGCCTTGGCCGCGATGATCGGCGTCGCCTTGGCGCCCTCGACGATTTTTCGAAGTTGCTCGGCGGCTTGCGCGTACTCTCCCCGTTCGGCCATGATGCGCGCCAACGTCAAGCGGTATTCGGACTCTCGTGGCGCAAGCGTCACTGCCTTTCGGGCCGATTCGAGCCCCTGCTCGAGTTCGCCCGCGCGCAGGCTCAGTTCGGCATGCAGCCAATGGGTCCGGCCGCTCTCGGGCGCCAGTTCGAGTGCCTGCTTCAGATCGGCCACGCAATCGTCGTATCGGCTGGCCAGCCGGACCTCGGCGCGAGCCAAAAACGGCAGCGCGTTTATCGGTTCGAGCACCATCTGGAAGACGTGCGGCGGATCGGACCCCGGCGTGAAGCCGAATAGCACGCCACGCTCGGGAAACGACTGTCCCAGCAGCTTGCCCGCCTCGTCAAACACGTCGACCGCCTCGACGTCGCCGATTTGCAGCCGCTCGACCAGCGTGGCGACCTCAATCGGTTTTTGCAGGCGAATAGTCAGCGAGTCGACCGTGTCGTCGACGACCGTGGCTCGCACGTGATCGAACGGCTCGAGATCGTACGTCTCGCGGTAGCCGCCGGCGATTCGTTCGGTCTTCTTGGGATTCCCCCACGCGGCATGCAACTCTTCCCGCGAGGTTTTGCCGGGAAACACGCCCTTCAAACTGGCCGCGTCGATCGGCGCTGCCGGACGCCGCTCAGGCGGATTAGCCTTGGGCGACAGGGGCGCTGGCTGTTGCGAGGCTCCGAGCGCCGGCAGCCGGGCCGGCGCCGCCGGATCGCGGACGTCAGGCTGCTGGGTGACAATAGCGGGCACGACCTCGGGCAAGTCGCTGATCAGCACGTCGGCGGCCTGCGTCGGATCGCCCGGCGGCGGCGGAGCGTCGTCGCCGGCCGAGGCAACGCGGCGCTGTTGCGCAACTGCGGCCGCCGCAAGCGCGATCCACGCGACCATCGCCAGAGTGATCCACGAACTTCGGCGCAGCACATCGAAAAGCATGACTCGGTTCCTCGTCAGCGGACAGAGAAAATGGCGGGGAAGTATGACGTTGGCGCCCGCTTGCGTCCAGACCAAGCCGAGCTGCCTGCCGACGCTAGCAACGCTCGCCAGATTAAGCCCGGGTAGATCCGGACTCGAACCGCGCCAGCAACTCGCCGGCCGCGCCGACTTGCTCGGCCTGCACGCGCCTCGCGAATTCTCGCCAGAACCTCGACTTGCGAGGGCAGGAAGGGCACGGCCGCGCCGGCGGGGGGCGATTGTGGAACGAGCCGAGCACCGATCGCGCGCTGGAGGTCGTCGATTCCCTCGCCACGCAGCGCGCTGCTGTACAGGCCCACCCGGCGGGCCGCCATTCGCTCGCTCGGAGAAATCAGGTCGCACTTGTTCTGCACGCACACCGCCAGCGGCCACTCCCGCAGCAGCGCTTCGTCGTCGCTCGACCAGGGACTTGCGGCGTCGAACACCAAGACCACCAGGTCTGCCTCCGATAGGCGATCTCGCGCCAGTTGAATGCCGGCGGTCTCGAGTGGATCGGCGCCCAAGCGCAAACCGGCCGTGTCGGCCAGCTCCACCGGCCAGCCGTCGATGGCGGCCGCGGCGGTCACGACATCACGCGTGGTGCCAGGCGTGACGTGCACGATCGCTCGCTGGTAGCCAACCAGCGCGTTGATCAGGCTACTCTTGCCCACGTTGGGCCGTCCGGCCAAGACCACATTCCACGGCTTGATCAGGTGCTGGCCCACGGCAGCAAATTCAAGCAGCACATTGACGCGCGCTAGCGCCAGCTGCGCGTCGCCGGCGGATATCAGCGCGGCTAGTTCGTCGACCGCCCGTCGAAGCGCGCCTGATGCCTGGTCCCATAGTATCACCGCGGCGCGTTCGGTGGTCGCCTGGGCAAGAGCCACGTGCGCCGCCGCGGCAAGCGGATCGGCGACCGACGCTTGTACCCACTGCCGCCAGTCGCCAGCGCGGCAGCCGCGTTGCACGAGCGCCTCGATGATGGCGGCGACCGCGGCGCGACCGCCATGACAGTGAATCTCGAGGCGATTTTCGTTGCGGCGGCAGACGAGCAGCTCTTCGCCTGAGTCGTTCGACTGCCAGCGGCCGAAGACGATTCGCAGCAGCGGCTGCCGCTCCAGCGGCCGACCGTTGGCCGCATGAAACAGCTCGCCGACCAGGGCGGTTGCCTGCGGACCTTCAACCAGCAGAGTGGCGACTGCCGCGCGCCCCTCGGGCGTGAGCAACACGACTTCTGTGGCAGGCGGCGCGGTCACCGTGATCCCTTTGCCGGCGCGCTTGTCGCGGCCACCAGGGCGATGCCCGCGAGCGTCAGGTGCGGCACGAATTGCGCTGGGCGCTGGCTGGCCTTGGCCAGCGCCGCCGAAACAGTCGGCGCGCCGCCGCCGGTGAGAAAAACTTCCGGCGGGACCGGGCCGTCGGTCAGCCGAGAGACAATTTCGCGCACGGCTCCCACGGTCCCCCAGTACAACCCAAAGCGGATCGCGCCGGCGGTCGACCTTTCCAGCAGCTCCGGCTCGGAGACGACTTCGACCAGCGGCAACAGGTCAGTGAACTGCTGCAGGGCGCGGGCCGACATGGCAATGCCCGGCAAGATCGCCCCACCCGAGAACGCTCCCTGTTTGGAAATCAGGTTGACCGTGATCGTGCTGCCCATGTCGATGACCACGGCCGGCTCGTCTGCGGGGCGCAAGCGATTGGCCGCCACGGCATTGACCAGGCGATCGATGCCCACCAGGTCGGGACGCACCAAATCGATCTCCAGCGGCAGATCGGTGTGCGACAACAATTGCACGCGGGCGACCTTGCGCGCTGCAGCCACTCGACAATCCGCGCGGTCGCGGGCCGATTGACGCTGGCGATGCTCCAGCTGTAATCGGCCGGATCGCCCGGCAGCCAGCCGGTCAAATCGGCGTTGCTCCAATCGAGACCGACGGCCGTCGAGCGTTTGGGATGGGGCAGCGGCTCGGCCAACGGCAACTCGAAATCGCCCAGCTTGACGCGACTGTTGCCGATGTTGACGGCGACCAACGGAAACGAGCTGGGTTGTGCCATGCGATTTCGTAGGCTCGGTCGGCGTTACGTTTGGCTCCGCGCGTCTAACGCTCGCACAATGGCTCTCAACAATTGATCCAACCCGGCCCCGGTGACGGCCGAGATGGCCAACACGTCGCCGCCTAACTGGCCGGCCATCGCTTCGCGCACCTCGGCGGCACCGGGCAACTCGGCCTTCGTGACCGCGACGATCTCGGGCCGGCGGCCCAAGTTGACATCATACTGCTCCAACTCGCTGCGCACGACCCGATAGTTTTCCATTGGATCGCTGCCGTCGGCGGGAAACGGCTCGACCAGGTGCACCAGGATGCCGGCCCGTTCGATGTGCCGCAGAAACTCGTGGCCCAAGCCGGCGCCCAGGTGGGCGCCGTCGATCAGCCCGGGAATGTCGGCCATCACGAACGAGCGATCGAAACTGACCTGCACGATGCCCAGGTTGGGAAACTTGGTGGTGAACGGATAGTCGGCGATTTCGGGCCGGGCCCGCGACAGTCGGCTCAAGAGCGTGCTCTTGCCGGCGTTGGGTTTGCCGATCAAGCCGACGTCGGCGATGACTTTAAGCTCCAGGGTCAGCAGCCGCGATTCGGCCTCGCCCGCCGGCAGGCTCTGACGCGGGGCGCGATTGGTCGAGCTTTTGAAACGCAGGTTCCCCTTGCCGCCGTGGCCGCCGCGCGCGGCCACCACGCTGTCGCCCGGTTTGGCCAGATCCTTGAGCACGTGCCCTGCCTTCGCGTCGGCGACCAGCGTGCCGGGCGGAACCTCGATGACCAGGTCGCTGCCGTTTCGACCGTGGCAATTCGAGCTGCCGCCGCGCTGTCCGTTTTCGGCATGCCAGTGCTTGCGCTGCGAGAGCGCCGCCAGGCTGTCGACGCCTTCGTGGGCAACGATGATCACGCTGCCGCCGTCGCCGCCGTCGCCGCCGTCGGGCCCGCCGCGCGGCACGAACTTTTCGCGCCGGAAGCTGACGCACCCGTCACCGCCGCGCCCGGCCTCGACTTGAATGGTGACGCGATCGACGAACATAAGACGTACGAATTACCGAAGAAGGGCATAGCCACCGAGGGCACAGAGAATTCAAAGTTAAGAAGAAGGAAGTTGGAGAACTCTGCGGCCGATCGTTTGAAAAACAAAAAAGGGGTTGCCCGCGTTGGGCAAACCCCTGGAAAAACTGATGCACGCACGGCGAAACTTCTTGCGCGGTCAGCGTCAGGCAGCGCCGACGACGTTTACGCGGCGGCCTTCGCGATCGAACGATACGACGCCTTCGACCAGGGCGAACAGCGTGTAGTCGGAGCCTTGGCCGACGCCGGCGCCGGCGTGAAACTTGGTGCCGACCTGGCGGACCAGGATGTTGCCGGGCACGACCCGCTCGCCGCCGAACTTTTTGACTCCGCGTCGCTGGCCGTTGGAGTCGCGGCCATTGCGGCTCGAGCCTTGTCCCTTCTTATGTGCCATGGGCGATTACTTCTCCGCCGCGACCGCCAGCTGTGGCTTCTTGGGCCAGGGGGCCGTGGGCTATTGGTTCGGGCTAACTGTAGTTGAAAGACGTCCGACAAACCCGTCAATTTATCGGTAAATCCAACTGTAGTCAACCTTGCCTGGGATGCCGTAGCGGATGATTCGCTGGTCTTCGACGTATTCGTCGCCCGGACGCCAGAAGTTGAGCATCAGCGTCTTTTCGGTCATCACGCGGCCGGTGGTCGGCGGATCGCCGGTTTTAAACGCACCGGCCGGGTCGTCCCACTGGTAGGCGTTGGTCAAGCCCTGCACGAAGATCGAGAAGAAATCGATCCGCGGATCGACGTCCTCCCAAGTCGCCACGCCCCACACGCTCTTGTCCACCAAGTCGGTGCTGACAGGGATCAGCTTGCTGCCGACCTCGACGCTGTTGAGCAGCTTGCGATTGGGATCTTCCTTCTGCTGGATGGCCGGAATCGCCACCGGAATGATGCGATCGAGATAGGCCTTCTTGTACTCCTCGGCCTCGAGCACGAATTGCGGGAAGAATCGCACCTCGCGATCGACCGGCTTGACCACGAACGTGCCGTCCGATTGCTTCGTCGGCCGCAGATGCTTGCCGGTGTTCTTGACGTGATAAATCATGTACCAGATCAGCTTGCGCTGCATCTTGCCGCTGGCCTGCGGCTCGTCGACCCAGATCATGCGCGGCGGGCGGAACGTGAACTCGAGGCACCAGATGTCGCGCCGAAAGACCGTCTTGGTCGCCATCTCCGAAAGGGTCTGGCTGCTCGGGCGCCAGCTTGGGCTTCCAATCGAGTCCGGGGATGCCCTGCAAAATTTCGACGATGTCGTGCGTGCTGAGCGTTTCTTCTTCTTGTCGGTCAGGCGGAATCGTTACTTCGACGCCCGGCACCACCGCGCGAAACCGGCCGACCTTGCCGCTGGTCGCCGTCGGGGTAGCCGCCAGTTTTGGCTCTGCAGCCCCAACGCGAGTCGCGCCCGCAAGGACCAACAGACAGCCCAGGGCCAAGTGGCGTCGATGAATGGATACGCGGCGGATCAAAGTCTTCCCGGCGTTAAGCAGGTGATTGCAGGCGATTTGGGTGAAGTGCAAAAAAGGCCGCCGGCTGCCCGATCCGGCGCTCCGAACCATTGAGTATAGTTGCGTTTACGCAGGAGAGTCAACTTTTTGGCCCCTCCGGTTGCAACTGCCAGCGCAGTAAAACCGGTTGCGCGGGGGCCGCGGCCAGTTCGGCCCGGTTTGAGTAGCGGCCGACGGCGATTTCCCGGCCGGGAATTTCGAGATTCAACCGCGGAAGCGCCGACTGCACCCTCACCAGACCGAAGAGTACTGCGGACCAGAGAGCAATTTTAGTAAATTTTTTTGCCACCGTTGACTTACGTTGACACATCTGTTAGAAACGAGACCTAGCTGGCCGCAAATGGTCCAGTCGATCTTTGACAATTTGAACACCGGCTTTCCTCCAATCCACTCTCCGGGCGCTCCGGAAAGTGCGAACTCCCGGCACTCGCGTGCTCGGGGGCGGCACCGCGCCGCGATCAGCGTGCTACTTGTAGCACCAGTCAAGGACTACCCGAGACTGTCTCGGGTTCCCTGGCACTTCCCCCCGGGGGGCTTAATCGCCTCCTCAAACCAACCCTATGGAGGAGAATATATGTCTCAAGGGCATGGTAGCCGGTGTTTGTGCGCTCAAGCAGTCCGCGAAGAACTCCGTACGGTTGAAAATCGTGCGGTTGCGATTCGGAAGCAACTCAAAAAGTTGCCCAAGACTCGCTTGAGCGGGGGGAAAGTGAGCGACGCAGTTCAACTTGCCCAAGTGATCGAGCAACTTGCTCGGCTTGGCCAAGTTAGTTCTGCGGAAAATGCGGTCGATATTAGCTCTCGAATTGAAGCATTGGCCTCAATTTTGCAGCGTGAACTCGACGGTATTATTGCGCTCCAAGTCAGGTAGCAATCTAGGGGTTGCTTGTCCTTTTTAGACTGCTTTTTATGGAGTCCAACAGGGTGTTCGACCTTGGAAAGACAATTCGCATATTACGTCAGGCCAAAGGCTGGAAACTCGGAGACCTTGCCAAAAGGGCAAAGGTTAGTGTTTCATTTTTGAGCCTAATCGAGGGTGCCCAACGGCACCCGTCAATTGAAGTGCTTCGGAAATTGGCAAAGGCGTTTGGGCTTCCCTCGGAAGCATTGATCTTAATGAGCGTCGAGTCAGTTACCGGGCTCGAAAGTGCCAATCCGACGATGGCCAAGCTGAAGCGCGGCATTGATCATCTTGTGCAAGTTGAGGAACAACTGAAGGAAATACTTAGGTCGGAGGATACGACCAATCATGGACGTGCGCGGAATCGTGCCGGCTGACGTTGCAGCAGGTCTCGGAATGTCCGAAGAGTCAGCGTGGTGCTTTGCCAGAAATATCGAGCAGCACTATAAGCCCTCCCGCGATCAAAAAGTGGGGCGCAAGGTCCGGCGCATCGACCCTCTTTTTAAGCCCGCCAAGCGCCGGCTCAAATCGCTTCATAACTGGTTTCAAAAGCGGCGGCTTTTCCATCCGGCCGCCCACGGCGGTGTTCGCAAGCGATCATGTTTCACCAGCGCGAGCCGTCATCTCGGCTCAAAGGCCGTTTGGACACGAGACGCTAAAGATTGCTATCCGTCGATTTCGCCAAAATCGTTTTACAAAGAAATGCGGTTATTGGGATTCCGAAGCGAGACGGCACGACTTCTCACGATGCTGTGCACCGTTCGCGGTAGAATCCCACAAGGTTCGCCAATCAGCAACGACGCGCTGAACTTATTTTTTTGGCGGACCGACCAGGGCGCTTCTTCGTTTGTCGGGGCGCAGCGATCACGTTATTCGCGGGTCGCAGACGATTTTGTTGTGTCAGGCAACTCCATCGTTGCCGGTGATGCCGCCATCAGAATGATAGAGATTGAAATCAACCGCCGCGGTGTCGTGGTCAATGACAAAAAACGCCGAGAAGTTGGGCTTCAACTGAACTGCAAAGTCCAGGTGGTTCACAGTATCAATGTGACCCAAAGGCGCGGAACAACTATCAGCCGCGACCACTGGGTAACTGCCAGGACGCTCGCAGAGAAATACGTGTTGAGTTGCAGGTCCGCTCAGCCGGAAACACTGCTGGCGTTGGCCCACAAGCGTCAAACATTGGCTGGGTGGATGCACTATTGCCGCCAAGGCATGTTTGGCCCATCGGCATTTCTTTACCGGCAGCTACGCGCCGGTGACCGGCACGTTCAGCGGGTGCTTGGTCGATTGGGGATAACTGCTTACAAGTCGAAATGGTGGCTTATTTCCAGCAAGCGAAATGAGCCCAAGCGCCTCGCAAGCGTGTGGCAGCAGCGCCTCGAGCGAAGGCGCACGCTCGTATAACCAAGGCGATTTTTAGAACGTCATTTCCAGAGCCTGACGCCGTTGCGTTTACGCGGGAGAGTCAACTTTTTGGCGCGTCCGGTTGCACCTGCCAGCGCAGTAAAACCGGCTGCGAGGGGGCGGCGGCCAGTTCGGCCCGGTTTGAGTAGTGTCCGACGGCAACTGCCCGCCCGGGAATTTCGAGATTCAATCGCGGAAGCGACAGCGGCCAGGGGGCCCATTGGATGTGCTCGGGATCGGCCGGCTTGAGCGTCAAAACGGGGCCGCCGGGGGTCTCGACGCCCTCGGGCTCGGTCGCCGGGGCACAGCAGAACCACAGGCTCAAAGCATCGAAGAACTGAAGCTGCCGCAGGGCCAAGTCGGCGCACGCGCGCGTGTTGACGGCCGGATCAGCGGCCTGCCAGTCGCGAAGCCAGTTGGCCATCAAGCCCTGGTAGCGGCCCAGAAACGGGTGAGCGTCGTGTTGCATTTGTTGCGAACCGGCGGCACCACGCCTCCAGCCCACGACCCGTTCGAGCAGCGCACAAAAATGGCCCGCCACCACGTACGCCTGCAACGGCCCGGCCGCCGCCGCCAGCTCAATCGAGCCGGTCCAAATCGGCAGCGAATCGGCCAACTCCATTTCGGTGAACGAACGGGGCCAGCCACGCGCGCGATCGACGTCGGGCGATTGCTCCCACTCGCGCCAGCCGTCGTCGTGATGGTAGATCGCCCACAACAGTTCGTCGCGCGGCACCAGCGGCGCAAAGTCCCCCGCGCCCCAATGCTTGGCCAATTCGCCGGCCAGCCGGGCGTGGTCGAGTTGCGAGATCAGAATCCAACGCGCGGGCGCCCCCGGCGTCGTGGCTTCGCGGCGGATGGTCATGGAGAGGGGTTGGGGATTAGCGGGACGAAGAAACTGAGGGTTGATTCGCTACCCTAAACCCTAACACCTAAACCCTACTCCCGCACCCCTACTTCAAAGCACGCGATCTCCTCGTCGTTGCGGACGAACAGCCGGCCGTGTGCGATGACAGGGTGGTTCCAGGTTTTGCCCTTCACAGCCTGAAAGCGACCGAGCTCCTCGTGCTTGTCGGGATTGGCGGCCACGAGCACCGCTTCGCCGGCTTCGGTGGTCACCACCAGCAGCGGTTGATCGGCCAGCAGCAGGACCTGCCCATGACCGTAGCGGCCACCTTTCCAGCGGCGCTGGCCGGTCTTGGCGTCGAGACAGCAGAAGATCGCCTCGTCGAATCCATAGATGAAGCCGTCGTGCGACACCAGGTCGTTGAAGGCCGGCCGCATGGCTCGAGTCGTCCACAGGGCTTGCGGCGATGCCGTCGGCTCGCCCGAGGAAACTTGCAGCCGCAGCAGCCCGAGATCTTCCGAGCCGATGAGGAAGGCATCGTCGTCGATCTGACGCGGTTGCACGACCCGCCACGTGCCGCCGGTCGGAGCATCGTATTGCCAGGCGACCTCGCCGGTCTCGGGCTCAAAGGCCGAGAGTCCGCGCATGCCGAAAAACAGAATCTGCGACTGACCGGCGACGGAGGCCAGCTGCGGCGAGCTGTAGCTGATCTCGCCGGTAGGAGCCGTCCAGGCCGGTTCGCCCGTGTCGGAGCGATAAGCGGCCAGCCCCTTCGGCTCTCCGCCGGCGAAGACAACGACCAGCCCGCCTGCGACCAGCGGAGAGCTTGAAAAACCCCACAGCGGCAGCGGTGCGGCGCAATCGACGGCCACTTCGCGCTTCCACTTCGGCTTGCCGCTGGCCGCGTCGAGACAATTGAGAATTCCGGTGCCGCCGAGCGAGTAGATCTGCCCGGCGGAAAACGTGGGCGTGGCCCGAGGACCGGCGCCGGCCTGGCCATCGGAATAGCGAACGTGGTCGGCATGGCTCCAGATTTCGCGGCCCGTGGCGGTGTCGAGACAGACCACGACTTCGTTCTCGCCGCGTTGTTCCTGCGTGATGAGTCGCTCGCCGATAATCAGCACACTCGACCATGCCGGGCCAATCCGCTGCCGCCAAAGCTGCTTGGGCGGGTGCTCGTTCCAGTCGGTGGCGATCTTGACGCCGCGAAGCACGCCCTCGCGATTGGGCCCGCGAAATTCGCCCCAATCGCCCGGCTGCAATTCCCGCGGCCCATCCGGCCTTTCGTCGGCCGCCGGCTCCGTGGAAACACTGGCGGTTTTGGCGCGCTCGGCAAGGTAGACTTCTTCGGCCGACGGCGCCCACCGCAAGGCGACTGCGGCGTTGTTGTCGCCGTCGATTCCGTCAACGCGGACCAGCGTCATGCTGGCCCAGACCAGCGCCACGACCACGACCTGGCCCAAGCGTTGCGTGGACTCGGAGCGATTTCTGCTCACCAGCAGCCACGCCACCCAGCCCGATAGCGCCATGGGAACTCCAAACAGCATCAGGCCGAGCCCTCCGACCGACGGATCGCTCAATACGTACGCGACAACTCCGCCGAGGACCATCGCGGCAAGACCCGAAAGTCGGCTGACCCACGAGATGCGGCGGTTCGAGAGCCACCAAATGCCGAAGCCTAGCCCCAGCAGCGCCGAGGCCGCCATGGTGCTGATGAACGAAGTTGAGATCGCCGGGTCGGCAAAGCGTAGCCCGAGGACGAGGCCCCAAAACAAAGCCACCAGCAGCACGCCCGGCCAGAGCCGCGGCGCCGGCTTTGGCGGCGAGCTTGAGGACCCGCCCGGCGGTGGAGTCGAATTGCCGGCGTTCGCCGGTTCGGTGGCATTCATCGCAGACCTCGCGGATGGATCGTTTCGCCCCCCTCGGGCGCGAGCGCGGCGCGAAACCGCCGCGAGAGTTCAGTTTCGCATATCGGCATTTGGGCCGGCAATGGCGCGGCGGCTCTTTTAGGCATTCGAGGTTGGCGGCTCCGTATTGGCCGAGACGCCCACTCGCAGCCGAACGGCTTGCACCCGGGACCCCGTCCGCCGCGAGGAAGATTGCAAGCTTATGGCTTTCGGGAGAAAACGTAAGTCGTCCATTCACTCCAATTGCTGCCTGCTGGCTTGTCGGCGTCGCAGTTCGCCGCAGACCCGCCTTCGGCCGGTGGCATGGATCGCAGATCGGGATCGTTCAAATCGGGAGAGCCGTCCTGCATTTTGACGTCCATGTAAAGGTTCGAGTCCTTGATCGCGAGCCGAACACGACACTTGCTCATGTCCCCGGGATCAAAACGATCTTCATGATGCCAGGCTTTGCCGCATACCTTGCCGTCATGATCATGCATGGCGAACAGGCGGTACTCCGCACTGGGAACGCCGGCGCACACCACCACGTCACCGGTGATCTTCATATTGGGGTGCAAGCTGCAGAATTGCGGATTCTCCGCATAGAGTTTCCGCAGACTCGCGATCTCGTCGTCGGTTCTGCCGGCATCCTTGAAGGCATCCAGCGTCTTCTCGAAATCGAAAATCCATTCACCGGCAAAGGGTGACAACAATGCGCTGTGATTCGGCGCACAAACGGTCCGCCGCCCACGTCGCTGGCGCAACCGACCACGGCAACCAGCAGAATCGGGATGCCGACAAATAAGAGTAGTTTGTGCATGGCTGTTTCCGGGTGCATGTGTGCCAATGCCGACGCCGGCCAATCTTCTCGATCCTTATACCATATTGTGCGTTTCGGTCACGCCTGCGGCTCGTAGCATAGCTCATGTCGCGGCGGCCGTACGGCGTTAGCACCCCCACTCGCTTGATATCTAAAAGTGTCTAGCAAAATGGCCTTGGAGACTGGGAGGGTCCCGACCATGGGTCGCGCTGGCGCGTGACCCACGGTGCCCTGCTGCGAGGACTCCGCAAAATTGGGACAGTCCCCGGCCATTTTGTTAGACGCTCGACACCAGTTCGCGCACGACTTCGCGATCGTCGAGCACGGGCATGGGCCGCTGGTTGTGGTCGCGGATGGTCGTGGCCGGGTCGATGCCAAGATGGCGATACAGATTGGCCAGCACGTTGGCTGGCGTGTAGGGTTGGCTCTTGGCTCGGGCGCCCTGCGAGTCGGTTTCGCCGATCACCTGGCCGACCTTGAATCCACCGCCCGCGATAACCGCGGCGCCCGCTTCGGGCCAATGATCTCGGCCGTCGCCGCGCGAGATGCGCGGAGCGCGGCCAAACTCGCCCCACAGGACCACGGCCACGTCCTTGTCCAAGCCGCGCTGGTGCAAGTCGGTGACCAGCGCGTGGAACCCGCGATCGAGCTGCGGCAACTGATCGCGCATGTCGCGAAAGTTCTTTTCATGCGTATCCCAGTCGCCGACCTTCAACGTCACGACCGGGACGCCCGCCTCGACCAAACGCCGCGCAATCAGGAAATGCTCGCAGTACTTTCCATACCGCGCGTACGTCGCGGCCGACTCTCGCGACACGTCGAATGCGTCGCGCGCCTTGGTCGACATGGTCATTTCCAGCGCGCGCCGCGTGAAGGCGTCGACGCCCGACATCGCCTCGTTGTGATCCGCCATGCGATTGAGCCCATCGAGCGCGCGGAGCAGTTTTCGGCGATCGTCCAAGCGGTCGAGCGAGACGTCCGTTGCCGGGCTCAGGTTCGCCAGGCCCTCGGCCTTGGGCACGAACGGCCGATGCGACGGGCCAAGGTACAGCGGGGCTTCGTTGTCGTACAACCCCGGCGGCTTGTACATCAGACTGACGTACGGCGGCAGTCCGTCCGAGCGCGGCTGCAAGTGACTGACGATCGCGCCGAATGCCGGGCGCTTTCCGCGGTCCGGCGACCCCGTCATGATGTAGTGCGGCGTATGGTCGCCGAGATCGTTCGACTTGATGCCGCGCACGATCGCCAGCTTGTCCATGGTGGCGGCCAAAAGCGGCATGTGCTCGCAGATGTGAACGCCGGGCACGTTGGTCGGGATCGGCCGAAACTCGCCACGGATTTCCGCCGGAGCGTCGGGCTTCATGTCGAAATTATCGATGTGCGACGGCCCGCCGCGCATCCAAATCATGATGACCGACTTGTCTCGCCTGGTGAGCGAAGCCGCATTCGCGGCCGCGCCGGCCCGCAATCGCAAGACGTCCGTCAGCAGGAGTCCGGCGAACGACAGCCCGCCGACCTGCAATACGTCGCGCCGCGACACCGTGCCCCGGCATCTCCGCCTCGGTCCGTAGAAGTTCCACACGGCAGGGTCTCCATCATGGTGGGCAGGATTTCCGCTGGGGGTCCAGCGAGTCGAGCCAGGTGGCCGCCTCCTGATGACACGCGATTCGCGCGGGCCGCAAAAAACTCTCGCTATTTTCGTCTTCGTCCTCCATGCAAGTTCTCCGCGATCCGAGCCTTGACCAATTTCCGCACCAGGGCGACCGGCAGGGGCTTGTCGGCTTGAAAGCGGATCGTGGCCTTGCTGGTATCGTAGCCCGCCAGCTCGTCCCGGTGCTCTTTCACCGTGGAAGAGCTCATGGGGTAGAAGGCGCAGTGGTTCGCGGTCGCGCCGAAGCCCACCAGCATTCCGTGGTGACGGAAAGCGGGGATCTGGTAGCTGATGCACTCTTCAGCCTCAGGCGCCGCGGCCCTGATGATTTTTCGAAGCCGGTTGAGAGCGGCTCGCTTGTCGTCGCTCAAGGCCGCGAGGTACTCGTCGATGGTGTTGGATTTCGGTTTGGCTGCCATGGCTTGTGCACCTGATTATGGAGCATCTTCCATCCTTTTTCTAGGTCGCCGACCGGGTCCTTAGCGGCCGCTCAGATATGCTCAAACGCCGACCGGAGGCTGGCCCATAGCGCCGCGAGCTGCAACGCGGTGAAGGCGATGGCCCATGCAACTCGCGTCATGCGGCTTGCGATCGGCTGAGTTCGAAAGGTTTGACTCAGACCGACCAGGCACGACGCGCCAATGACGAGGGTGAGCGCAATCTCGGTGGGCGAAAAGTGCCCCGTAGTGATTCGCGCCAGACCGAGGAGAAACAGCCAGATCGCGACCATGATCAGCAGCCAGACACCGAACACCGGCAACGCCGCGCAGGCCGCACCAGGGACTCGCCGGATTACCAAAGCAAGCGCCAACGCCGCGGGCAGGCTCTGAATGACGTGCCGCACAGGCGTGCCACTGACGACTCCCACGGCCAGAAGCCCAAGGATCAACCCCAACAGGGCAACGGCGATCCGCCGCGATGGGTTCGACATCCGCGTTGTGCCCTCGTCGGTCGGTTCGCAAGTGACTACTCGGCGCTCACGGCGTCGGGCAACTGGCCATCGCCCGTGACAAAACCTTCAATGAAAGCCCGCGCAAAGGGTGACGTCATCAATTCGCCTCGTCCGTGAAAATACGAGGAGGTCAATCGCTCGGAATTGGCCAGCACAACAAAGGCAAGCCCGTTCGCAGGCACCTTGATGATGAGCGACGAATTGCCAACCCACAGACCGTAGTGCCAGACCAGCTTGACGCCACGGTGCTCAATGACAATCCAGCCCAAACCGTACGGCAGACTGCGGGAGTCCTCGGTCGTCCTTCGGACCATCGCGCGAGCGAGCGACTCTTGCGAAAGAAGTTTTCCCTGGTCCAGCGCGATCGAATAGCGGGCCGCGTCGGGCGCCGATGAGATCAAGCCGGCCGAGCAACTGAATAGCCGCGGGTAGGCGATCCGTTTGAACTGGCCACCCTGATCAAGCTCGTAAGGCCGGGCCAAATTGCTCGCAAAAGCCGCCTGGTCATGTCCGGCCAAAGCGAAATTCGTCGGGTCAAGAATATTGGGCGCCGTACGCTCGAGTTTCAAAGGCCGCACGATGCGCTCGCACACAAGTTGCCCGAACGTGCTGCCCGAGGCCGACTGGACGACCTGATCCAGCAATGCGTAGCGGTTGCCGTTGTATTTGAATTGCGACCCCGGGACGCCCTCGGACGTATGGCTCATCAAGTGCCTGACGCGGATGACGCCCTGAAACTCGTCAAGCGCGATGCCATACTTCGAGACGGGCGCATCGAGGTCGACCTTGCCGGCCTCAACCAACTGTAGGATGACCGTGGAGGCGAAGGTTTTCGTGAGCGACGCGAGGTGATAACAGGAATCTGGCGTGGCGGGCACCCGACCTTCCACGTCGATCAGTCCAAAACCCTTGGCCCAAACGACCGAATCGTCCCGCGCGATGGCCGCCGAAAAGGCAGGAATCTTCACGTCCTGCCGCAAGTGTTCCAGCCGCTCTTCAAGCTCTTCGACGTGTTTGACCGGCACCGCGCCGCCTGCTCGCAGCGCCGTGACCAGTGCCGCCGTCACTACAAGGCATTCGATGGATCGCATCGAGGTGCTCGTCAAGTGAGGATCCCCCAGCCATCACGGTTTTGGGCGAGTCAACGCATTGCCGTCCGACCTTATTCGTCGCGGCGCTACATTTCTTGGCCCTTATTCGCAATTCGGCCGGCAATGGCTCGGGGTTGCAGTGAAGCATCCGAGACCGGCGGCGCCGCATGGGCCGATACGTCGGCCGCACGCGGCCCGCGAGCTTTGACTGGCGCATGACGCACATTTACAATCGAGGACCGGCGGGCGAAGCGTCGGCAATTCAAGGCGATCACGCAAACCTTCGACCGGAAGAGCACTCGCAAAAGGCACGCGACTGGTGATGGTAGCCGCGGGCAATCGTTGGATCATTTTCGATCGGATCGTTTCGCCGCGACGCTGAACATGGAGCTCATGTGCCTCGATCGCGCGACTGGAAATCTCGACCATGAGCACGGGGCCGGCGCAAGAGAACATTTGGGCCCACTTCCAGAATCATGCGCCGGCATCGGTATTTCGGGCCTCGCATGCACGCCACGCGGCAATTCTTCGCCAGATCCGCCGGTTGGCCGTCACGCCAAAACCGCATGTCTTGAATATTGGAATCGGCGACGGCAATTTCGAACGAACCGCGCAGGGCTTCGGTTGGTTGAGCTATTCGCTGGATCCCGACGCAACGGCAGTCAACCGGCTCTGCGAGCAAGGGATTCAGGCGCAAGCGGGATCCATCGAAGCGATCCCATTCCCCGATCATCACTTCGATTTTGTCGTTGCGTCGGAAGTCTTCGAGCACCTGATGGCACAGCAGCGGCAAACCGGGCTGCGTGAAATTCATCGGACGCTCAAGCCCGGCGGCTATCTCATCGGGACGGTGCCCTACCGGGAAGACCTGGAATTGAACGTGGCGGTCTGCCCGAATTGTCGCCACGTTTTCCATCGCTGGGGCCATACGACGACGTTCGATGTGCCACAAATGCAGGCTGAGTTGGCAGCGTGCTTCGCCGAGATTTCTTGCCGCCCAACGGCATTTGTCGAGTTCCAAGGGCGCTCGCTGGCAGGCAAGTTCAAAAGCATGCTTCGACTCCTGCTGGCGAAACACGGCACGGCTATCGCCATGCCGAGTATTTTCTTCGTCGCCCGAAAAAAGCAGCCGGGATCCATGCCAGCAGACGGTGGGTGAAAGGCCTGTAATCATCGACGCCGACGGCCCCGCGACGAGGAACGCGACCGACCGCGCCTTCACGCAGCGCCGGCCACGACATCGCCGGTTCCCGCTATTTCGCCTGAACGCTTTGCGCCGGCGGCTTGGCGGCGGTGGGCGTGGGGGAGTCGGTCAGGCGGAGCTGGCTGACCAGGACGCGGTCGGCCTGGGCGAAACGCTCTTCGAGATCCTGCTCGAAGGTGAAGGCCAGAGTGACGCGCTGCCCCTTGCCGTCGCTGATGAGGTAGTAGATCCACTCGATGGGGAGTTGTGAAACGACCCCTTGAGCGACGACCCGAAATACCGTGTAGCCGGTGTCGTTGACGCCTTGCGTGGCGCCGACGAACTGGCCGAAGTTCTTGCCCAGCGATTCCTTCACGTCTTGCTGGAACTCGGCCAGGTTGGCGGACGCTTTCTTGCCGGCCGCCAGCGACGAAATGTTGCACTGGGCCACCAGCTCGCCGCGGTCCAATAGCCGTAGCACGGCCAGCTTCGGATCCTCGCTCGTCAGGTACCAGCGGCGGTCGTATTGGAAGCGAAACCCACCAGCCATGCCGGTGTGACTCAACATTGAGGCTTCGGTCGTGAACTTCTCAGGAACGGTGGCCAGCGCCGCCTCGGTGAGGTGTTGCGACGAGCCCATCGGGCTGAAGGTCACGATCAGCTTGGCCACGGTGTCCAAGCCCGGCCCGGTGTGGCCCACGGCGCGCTTTTCCTTGATCAACATCGCCAAGTAGGTGACGCGCTGCAATTTGAGATCGAAGCGGTACTTGGCCTTGAGTTCAATCTCGGTCGATACCCCGCCAACGGCGCCGCTGAGCGATCCGGCCGAGCTGATCTGGGCCACGCCGTCGATGACTTCGCCAAGCACGCTTTCGACGTCGGTCCAACTCACGGCTTCCAGGCCGAGCAACTCGCACAGCGCCTGGTCGGACAGTTTCCACGTTTGGCCCAGCGCGACCGCTTCGGCGGGCAGCAATTGATCGATTAGCAGGCTATTGCCGGGCACGTCGATCAGGTCAAGCTCGTCGCGGTTCAGCGGCGAGGCGGGGCAATACAACACGGCGGCCCGCTTGAGCGCCTTTTCCACCACGATCAAACAATGCGCCGCGTCGAGCGCCGGCTTCTCGCCCCCTTTGTCGACTTTGATCACGGCTCGGGCGTCGTCATAGTAGCGCACCGAGCGCGTGGGCCGAGCGCCGTCGGTGGCCAGCAACCGCTCGTCGTACTTGAGATTGGCCACCACGCTCATCGGCAATTGCTTGGGCTGGCCATCGGTGACCAGCTTCAAGTCGCCGCCGACCTGCAAAGCCACCTCGACTCGGGTCAGCTCCTGGGGCTGGCGCTGGCTTTTGAGCAGGTGCTTTTCGGCCAAATCGGCAGCCCGCAGCCCTGGAACTGCCACAAATAACAGCACCAGAAGTGCCAGGGCTGGCGGCAGAATTGCCAGCTGGGACAGACCGTGCCAAAGGGCTGCATGGGCTCTGGAGAAGTGGGACCGTCCCGGCAGCCCCGGTGTACGGTGTATGCGGCTGGAATCCATTCTCAAGCCCCCTTCCGTGGGATGCGGCATATGATTTGCACTTTGACCCCGGCAAGCCCGACAGAGCGCCAAAACGGTCAATGGGTTACATCGACTTCGGCCGGGCTGCCAATTCAATCCAACGAGTCAGCGAATAGACTGGAGAAGCAGCGTATTTCTGGAACCCACCATTATGGGGCAGAATTACGCTAGCAATCTGAGCTGGGCCAGCATTCGTAAGATTTGGTATAAAAAGAGGATGGCATCGGCCGGCGGGGGGCCGGGCCGGCAGCCGGTAGGGATGGAAAATTCGGCACAGCTTGCGCGAACTTATTTCGATCCATGGCGACTTTATTACGTAGCAAAGGATACTCACAAGGCAAGCACCGTTTGTAAAAATGATAAGTGCGTAAATGGTGGGCCCCCAAGCCTTTCGGTGTTGGAGCGGTCCAGGGACGTCTTTCCTAAGTCCAGAAGGGGCAGAAAAAGACCAGGAGTCGATCTCGTCGGGCGCGGAGTCGCATGGAACACCGTCGGGATCTTTGAAAGTGAAGAGGTTGCCATGCACAGCGACTATTTGAACCCCATCATTCGTCAACTGCGCGATCAGCAAGTTCGGTTCGCTCCGCGCGAAAAGAAGATCGAGCAAGTCAACCGGGCCGAAAAGCTGCTGGCCGAGTTCGATGCCCGTCGCACCTACACCTACGAATATCTGTGCTACCGGATCACCGACTATCGGCCTGAGTCGTTCCCGAATCTGAAGCTCTCAGGCGAGGACGCGGGCCACGATCTGCGGCTGTTCGTCGAAGATCTTTCGGACGCGGCCGACGTGCCGGCCGACGAGGCCGGCGAGCGGGTGCTGACGGTCGAAGAATTGAGCAAGCTGTTCAACGTTTCGACCAAGACCATTTCGCGCTGGCGGCAGCAGGGCCTGGTCAGCCGGCGGTTCGTGTTCGACGGCCGCAAGCGGGTCGGCTTTCTGCAGAGCTCGGTCGATCGGTTCGTGGCGCGCAACGAGGAGCGCGTGCGCCGCGGTGCGCGGTTCAGCCAACTGACGCCGAAGAGCGCGGCGAGATCATCGAGCGCGCCCGGCGCCTGGCCCAGGCCGGCGGCGGCCCGGCCGACGTCGCCGAGCGGATTGCCAAGAAAATGGGCCGCAGCGTGGAAACGATTCGCTACACGCTTGAAGCAGTTCGACCAGGAGCATCCGGAGCTGGCGATCTTCCCGGACAGCACCGGCCCGTTGACCGAGGACGACCAAGAAGAAGATTTACCAGCAGTATCGCCGCGGCGCGTCGGTCGACGACGCTGGCCAAGCGCTATTGCCGCACGAAGACCAGCATCTACCGCATGATCAACGAGATGCGGGCCCGGCGGATCATGGAGCTGCCGCTGGACTTCATTCCCAACCCGCAGTTCGGCCGCGCCGACGCCGAAAAGGTCGATCCTGGCCGAGATGCCGGCCAGCGAAACGCCGGCCAAGAAGGCGCGGCTGCCGGCCGGTTTGCCGCCGTACCTGGCCAGCCTGTACGAAGTGCCGCTGTTGACGCGCGAGCAGGAAGCGCACTTGTTCCGCAAGTTCAACTACCTGAAGTACAAGGCCGCCGAAGCTGCGCGAGCAGCTCGATCCGGCGCGGGCCAAGAGCAGCGTGATGGACGAGATCGAACCGCTCTACGAGCAGGCCGTGGCGACTGAAGAACCAGATCGTGCGGGCCAACCTGCGGCTGGTGGTTTCGATCGCCAAGCGGCACGTCGGGCCGGGCGAGAACTTCTTCGAGCTGGTCAGCGACGGCAACATGTCGCTGATCCGGGCGGTGGAGAAGTTCGACTACGCCCGCGGCAACAAGTTCAGCACGTACGCCAGTTGGGCGATCATGAAGAACTTCGCCCGCACGATTCCCGACGAGCATCGCGCAGCGCGATCGCTTCCGCACGAGCCAGGCGGAGATGTTCGGCAGCGACGGAGGACGAGCGCAGCGACCAGTACGAGCAGGAAAGGGCGCAGTCGCAGCGCGAGGCGCAGATCGGCAAGATCCTGGAACGGCTTGACGAGCGCGAGCAGAAGATTATCATCAGCCGCTTCGGCCTGGATCACGGCCAAGAGCCGCTGACCTTGAAGGAAGTCGGGCGCCGAGATGGGCGTGACCAAGGAGCGGATCCGCCAGATCGAGGCCCGGGCTTTGACCAAGCTGCGGCATGGCCGCCCAGGAAGAAAAGATCGACGTGCCGGGCCCGCAATTGATCGCGGCCGTTTGTAACCGTGCGAAATGACCAACACCCTGCGTTGCCCCTCGGTGCGCGGGTGTTTCCTTGGTGCCCCAAGTCAGGGGATCGAGCGAGAAAGGGAGGCTGGCGAACGACTCACCCAACAGTGCCCACGACACGCCCTGGCGTGGCGACGGATGCGTTTGGGGAGCCTTCTTGCGCCGGCTCTTGCACCGCGTGATTTTTCGGCCGTCGCACCCACTTTTCCGCGTTGGAGCAGACCCGCTCTCGCGCAGCGCGGGTTGGAGGGAAAGGGCCTGTTTTCCCGGCTCCAATGGGTTTTTTCGACGTCTGGAACGGGCCCCATATTGCAAGGGTTCGTAAGTTCGTTATATTTAGTGGTTTTCGTGGGGGGACTTGAAGGCTAGCGTAGCTCAATTGGCAGAGCAGCTGATTTGTAATCAGCAGGTTGTGGGTTCAAGTCCCTCCGCTAGCTTGTCGGCGCGGATGGGGACGGCCTTGTCGGCGCGGATGGATCGGCGAAACAGTTGGTAAGTCCGCTTGCGAGCAGGACAACGATGTTGTCAATTGGCTCTCGGGCAAGACTGTGTTGGGCACGAACACGATCTTGCGAGCTGGACAGTCCGGGATTAGCCCGCCCTTGAAACTTGCGGTTACGGTCTGAAATTACAGGGGGGTTTCCCGAGCGGTCAAAGGGGTCAGACTGTAAATCTGATGGCTACTGCCTTCACAGGTTCGAATCCTGTACCCCCCACTGTGAAATGACAGCGAATGCGAGTGTCGAGCGAATGACGAAAGTCGAATGCGAGATGACGAAGTTCGAGTGACGAGCGGTTCGATTCGGCAGTCGAACTTCGGCATTGCGGCATTTAGCTAGCGCGGGTGTAGCTCAATGGTA
This sequence comes from uncultured Planctomycetia bacterium, assembly GCA_963801675.1. Taxonomy (GTDB): domain Bacteria; phylum Planctomycetota; class Planctomycetia; order Pirellulales; family PALSA-1355; genus PALSA-1355. The sequence goes on along the minus strand of CAWDFN010000001.1, from coordinate 1,664,447 downwards.
GAGCAATAGCCTTCCAAGCTGATGACGAGGGTTCGATTCCCTTCACCCGCTTTGAAGGCGATTCGGCGAGTGAGCGGGATCGAATCGAGCAGATCGAGCAAGTAGCGATAACGACGAGTCGAGCAAGCTACGGCAGCGAGCAGCGTGACCAGTCGGAATGTCGGCGCGGCTGCCGAGCGTAGCGACGACTCGGCTGCTGTAGCTCAGTTGGTAGAGCGCGTCCTTGGTAAGGACGAGGTCATGGGTTCGAGTCCCATCAGCAGCTTTGTGGTCAGCGAGTCGATACAGCTGTGCGTTCGAGACAGCGTGAATTCGACAGTTCAGTCTAACCGTCAACATGCCCGATTGAGACAGTCAGGGAGATAACGAATGGCCAAGGACACATTTCAACGGAAGAAGCCGCACGTCAACGTCGGCACGATCGGTCACATCGACCACGGCAAGACCACGCTGACCGGCGCCATCCTGGCGGTGCAGGCGGCCAAGGGGCTGGCGAAGTTCAAGTCGTACGCCGACATCGCCAAGGGCGGCACGGTCCGCGACGAGACCAAGACCGTGACCATCGCCGTCAGCCACGTCGAGTACGAGACCGACAAGCGGCACTACGCCCACATCGACTGCCCGGGCCACGCCGACTTCATCAAGAACATGATCACCGGCGCCGCCCAGATGGACGGCGCGATCCTGGTCGTGTCGGCCGCCGACGGCCCGATGCCGCAGACCCGCGAGCACATCCTGCTGGCCCGCCAGGTCGGCGTGCCGCGCGCTCGTCGTGTTCCTGAACAAGGTCGACCTGGTCGACGACCCGGAGCTGCTGGAGCTGGTCGAGCTGGAAGTGCGCGAGCTGCTGACGCAAGTACGGCTTCCCCGGCGACGAGATTCCGATCATCCGCGGCGCCGCGCAAGCCGGCCTACGACAATCCGAAGGATCCGGCAGCGAACAAGTGCATCGGCGAGCTGATGGACGCGATCGACAGCTACATTCCCGAGCCGGTCCGCGAAGTCGACAAGCCGTTCCTGATGGCGATCGAAGACGTGTTCTCGATCGAAGGTCGCGGCACCGTGGCCACCGGTCGTATCGAGCGCGGCATGGTCAAGGTCGGCGACGAAGTCGAGATCGTCGGCCTCGACCGACAAGCCGCGCAAGACGATCGTGCACCGGCGTCGAAATGTTCAACAAGACGCTCGACCAGGGCCAGGCCGGCGACAACGTCGGCTGCCTGCTGCGCGGCGTCAAGCGCGAGGAAATCGAGCGCGGCCAGGTGCTGGCCAAGCCGGGCTCGATCACGCCGCACACCAAGTTCGAGGCCGAAGTCTACGTGCTGTCGAAGGAAGAAGGCGGCCGGCACACGCCGTTCTTCAGCGGCTACCGGCCGCAGTTCTACTTCCGCACGACGGACGTGACCGGCACGGCCAAGCTGATGGGCGGCGCCGAAATGTGCATGCCGGGCGACAACGCCAGGATGAGCGTCGAGCTGATCACGCCGATCGCCATGGACGACGGCGTCCGCTTCGCCATCCGCGAAGGTGGCCGGACGGTCGGCTCGGGCGTGGTGACGAAGATCCTCGAGTAGCAGCGATAAGCGAATGAGCCGAGTCGAAAGAATGTCGGCAGTTGAGGATTAACGGCGTCCGGCCTCCATGCGCCTGCGCGCTACAGGGGTGTAGCTCAATTGGCAGAGCACTGGTCTCCAAAACCAGAGGTTGCGAGTTCGATTCCCGCCGCCCCTGCCAGTTCAAGCGGTGCGGCGGCACGTCGGGCAGTTGCCGTCGAGAGTGCCGAGCGAGTCGTGGGTCGAGTCGATTGGTGAGTCGAGGTTTGAGTGCAGCGAGGATTGCGCGAAGCGAGTCGCTGCGCTGTCCGGCAGGACGCATGGCGCAGTTGCCGCAACGATGCCAGCGAGGATGCCGACAACGAGCGCGGCCGCAACCGGGCAGTGACGAGCGGAACGAAGCCATGGCCAAAGAGAAGAACGCGACAGTGACGCCCGATCTTTCGGCGAGCTGTTTCAGTTGGGATTGTACAAGCGGAGCCAGGGGCGGATTGCCCGGCAGGTGACGTTCGCCGCGTTTGGCGTCGGCGTTGCTGCTGGCGGCCTGGCGATTGAGCGCGTATCTGGTCGACGATGGCACGTCGAGTGGCAGTTCGGTCTGCCGGTGGTGCTGTTCGTGGTTGGGGCGTGGTTGGCGTTTCGGCTGGTGAACATGCCGGCGTTTGCCGATTTTTTGATCGCGGTCGAAGCGGAGATGAACAAGGTCTCCTGGCCGACGCGCGGCGAGCTGTTTCGCAGCTCGATGGTGGTCATCTTGTTGCATCTTCTTCCTGGCGGCGGTGCTGTTCGCGTTACGACCTGTTCTGGAGACTGCTGTTGACCGGTTGCATGTCGATGGATAGTCGGCTGAGCTTGCGGCGTGCACGCGACGGCTGCACGATCGGCCGAGGAATGCAACGCGTGATCGACGAATCCGCGGCACGATCGAGCGCAGCCACTGCAGCGACGATCGGCGACTCGACGATGCCGCGGCGCACGTGCCGACGCGCCGGCGAGCGCTCGAGCCGACGCAGCCGAGCTCGCGCCCGACGGCCGAGCGCACGCAGTCGCCGAATGCCGCGACGTCGAGCCAGCCGAGCGCCGCATGCCGCGAGCGCGGCCGAGAGCGCCGAAGACGGCGAGCGCCGAGCCGACGAGGAGCGACGAGGCCGACGCGGAAGAGCCGGCCGAAGACGCCGACCGCGGGCCGATCGAGGAGACGCCGGTCGCCGACGAGCCGTCCAAGATGGACTGGTACATCCTCAAGGTGCAAAGCAACCGCGAGGAATCGATTCGCGAGGGCCTGCAGCGGCGCGTGGCAGATGGCCGGGCTGGACAAGTTACTTCGGCGACATCATCGTGCCGACCGAAATGGTCACGGAGTTCAAGGGCGGCAAGAAGAGGGTCGTCAAGCGAAAGCTGTATCCCGGGCTACCTCGTCGTGCACATGGAGATCAACGACGACACGTGGTTCCTGGTGCGCGAGACGCCGGGCATCGGCGATTTCACCGGCGCGGCCGGCAAGCCGACGCCGATGCTGCCGCACGAAGTCGCCAGGATCGTCGCCAAGCAGGAAGAAAAGACCGACGAGGCGCCGAAGCTGAAGATCAACTTCAACGAGGGCGACCGGGTGAAGATCAACGAAGGCACCTTCGAGAACTTCGAAGGCGAAGTGGACAGCATCGACGAGGCCAGCGGCCGCGTGACGGTGATGATCAACATCTTCGGCCGCACGCACGCCGGTCGAATTGGAATATTGGCAGATCGAAGCGATGTAGAGGAGCTATGGCTGTCAGCTGTCAGCTGTCAGCCAGTCGCGGATTCTGGCTGACAGCTGACAGCTGACAGCTGACAGCTAGAAATCATGGCAAAACAATTTGTAGGCAGGCGAAGTTTCAGGTTCCCGGCGGGCAGGCCACGCCGGCGCCGCCGGTCGGCACCTCGCTGGGCAAGTACGGCATCAACCTGGGTCAGTTCGTGCAGCAGTTCAACGAGCGGACGCGCGAAGCCGGCGGCATGCCGATTCCGGTCGTGGTCAACGTCTACAACGATCGCAGCTTCGACTTCGTCACCAAGAGCCCGCCGGCGGCGGCGCTGCTGAAGCAGGCGGCCGGCATCGCCAAGGGCTCGGGCGTGCCGAACAAGGAAAAGGTCGGCAAGGTGACCCGCAGCCAGCTCGAAGAGATCGTCAAGCTGAAAGGCACCGACCTCAACGCCCGCGACGGCGAGCACGCCGTGCGGATGATCGAGGGCACGGCCCGCAGCATGGGAATGAACGTTACCGATTAAACCAAGAAACAGCGGCGTCCGCTGTCGACCGAAACGACCATTCCCCGTCAGCCAAACATAACTGTCAGCCACACATGACCACGAAACTCGCCAAGCGACTGCGAGCGCTCGCCGAAAAGCACCCGGGAAGCACCCCGGTGAGCGTGGAGCAGGCCGTCACCCTGTTGAAGCAGTTCAACAGCGCGAAGTTCGACCAGATCGGTCGAGATCGCCATCCGCCTGGGCGTCGATCCCAAGCAGGCCGATCAGCTCGTGCGCGGCTCGATCGTGCTGCCGCACGGCATCGGCAAGACGCTGCGGGTGGTCGTGTTCGCCAAGGGCGACAAGGCCGAAGCAGGCCAAGGCGGCCGGCGCCGACGAAGTCGGCGGCGAAGAGCTGGCCAAGAAGATCAAGGGCGGCTGGACCGAATTCGACGCCTGCATCGCCGCGCCGGACATGATGGGCCTCGTCGGTCCGTTGGGCAAGGTGCTCGGTCCGCGCGGCCTGATGCCCTCGCCGCGCGCCGGCACGGTCACGCCCGACGTCGGCAAGACGGTCAAGGAATACAAGGCCGGCAAGGTCGAGTTCCGCAACGACGCCGGCGGCATCGTGCACGCCGTGGTCGGCAAGCTGAGCTTCGACGCAGCCGAAGCTGGCCGAAAACATTCAAGCGTTCATCGACCACGATCCAGGCCATGAAGCCGCACGCGGTCAAGGGCCAGTACGTCAAGAGCATCAGCGTCAGCGCCACGATGAGCCCCGGGCGTATCGGCTGGCAGTGTAGACGAAGCTGTCAGCTGTCGAGCTGTCGACGCATGAGCCAGACGATCACGATCGCTAGCTGAATCGCTGACAGCTAACAGCCGACAGCGGACTGCCGACCATGAGCAAATTCGTCAAAGATCTGGTTACCGATCGATCTGCAGACGCGAGCTGGACGGCGTGCAGGACGTGCTGCTGGTCAACGTGGTCGGCCTCGACAGCCAATCACACCAGCGCGCTGCGGAAGCAGCTGCGGCAGAAGAATATCAAGCTTGATGGTGGTCAAGAACAGCCTGGCCCGGCGGGCGACCGAGGGCACGCCGCTGGCGGCGGCGTTCGAGGGCTCGCAAGGCACGCTGGCCATGGTCTGGGGCGGCGAAGACATCGTCTCGCTGGCCAAGGAAGTCGTGCAAGCTGGCCGGCGACAAGGAGTTCGAAGCCGTTCGCGCCACGCGGCGGCGTGATGGACGGCGCAAGCTGCTGCGGCCGACGAAGTCGAGCAGGTCAGCAAGTGGCCCAGCCGCGAGGAGCAACTCAGCATGCTGGTGGGCCAGATCCTCTCGCCCGGGCGCCAGGCTGGTCGAGCCAGTTGATCGGCGCCGGCGGCGCGCTGGCCAGCCAGATCAAGCAGAAGAGTGAAGGCGCGGAGGAAGAGGCGGCTCCGGCAAGCGCCGCGCCGAGGCAACGCGCCGCCGCCGAAGCGGCCGCGGCACGCGGCCGCGAGTGCGACGAATGCAACGGCGAACTAGTGACGCGATAGTGACAGACGACCAGAGCACCGGAGATTGTCTCCGGGCATAAGACATAGCATCGACCCAGTCGATCGACCCGAGTCGGCTGCGAGCTGCCGACGTCGCCGCACGGCCAAGTGAGAAAGGAAAGAACTGCGATGGCAACTGACGAAGCAACCCGTGAGTTTTCCGCCGGCGCGAAGGAGCTGGGCGACAAGATCGTCGGCCTGACGCTGAAGGAGGCCAAGGAGCTGAGCGATTACCTGGAAGAAGTGCACGGCATCAAGCCGGCGGCCGGCGGCGCGGTGATGATGGCCGCCCCGGCCGGCGAGCGGCGGCGGCGCGGCGGCCGAGGAAGAGAAGACCGAGTTCGACGTCGTGCTGGAAGGCTTCGGCGACAAGAAGATCGGCGTGATCAAGGTCGTCCGCGCGATCACCGAGCCTGGGCCTGAAGGAAGCCAAGGACCTGGTCGAAGGCGTGCCCAGCAAGGTCAAGGAAGGCGTCTCCAAGGAAGATGCCGAGAAGCTCAAGAAGGAGCTGGAAGAAGCCGGCGCGACGGTTTCGATCAAGTAGCGAATCTGCTGCGATCGCTGATTCGTTCGCGCAGAATCGCCGCGAGCCGTGCTGGCACGGCACGCGATAGGCGGCCGGCGCGGCCGGACAATCGCTTGAGTCCGATTCGTTTGCCACGTGGCGACGATGTGTGATTGGCTCGCGCGTGCGCGACTGCGCGCTCGCTGTGCCGGCGATGCGCACGGCGTCCGTTCGATCGTCTGCAGACCGCTATCGTTCAGCTAGGAGCGATCTCCTATGGCGACTTCGGCACAACGACGTCTTGCGACCCAAGGAAGTCCGTCGCTTCGGCAGCGGCCGCGAACCGCATGCCGATTCCCGATCTGACCGAAATTCAGACCCGCAGCTACGAAGCGCTTCCTGCAGTACGACGTGCCGCCGGACAAGCGCAAGGACCAGGGCATCGAAGGCGTGCTGCGCGAGATCTTCCCGATCGAAAGCTACGACAAGAAGCTGCGCCTGGAATACTCCGCTACGAGCTGGGCAAGCCGCGCTACGAGCCGCGACGAATGCCGCCAGCTGCGGCTGACCTACGGCCGGCCGTTCCGCGTCTGGCTGCGGCTGACCAAGGAGCAGCCGATCGAGGAAGAAGTCTACCTGGGCGACATGCCGATCATGCTCGGCGGCGGCGAGTTCATCATCAACGGCGCCGAGCGCGTCGTGGTCAGCCAGTTGCACCGCAGCCCCGGCGTCGATTTCGTCAGCGAAATGGAAGCCGGCGAGCGCCGCTTGCACAGCTGCCGCATCATTCCCGAGCGCGGCAGCTGGATCGAGCTGAACGTCACGCAAGAAAGACACGCTCAGCGTCCGCATCGACCAGAGCGGCAAGTTCTCGGCGATGACGCTGCTGCGGGCGATGGATCCCGAAGTACAGCCTCGACGCCGAGCTGATCCGCGTCGTTCTACGAAACCACGACCGAGAAAGTCGTCGACGGCCGCAGCGTCGGCAAGATCGAAGGCAAGATCGCCGTCGACGACATCGTCTATCCGGCCGGCAGCGACAAGGCCGGCGAGGTCATCGTCGAAGGCGGGCCAGAAGATCACCAAGAACGTGGCCGAACTGATTTGCACCTCGGGCCTGAACTCGGTCGAAGTCATGCCCGATCGCCAAGATGCCGCTGATCCTCAACAGCCTGGCCGAAGACGCCACCGGCAGCCACGAAGAGGCGCTGCTGCGGATTTATCAGCGGCTGCGGCCGGGCAATCCGCCGCAGTTGGAAAAGGCCAGGGCGCTGTTCCACGAGAAGTTCTACGACACCAACCGCTATCGCCTGGGCCGCGTCGGCCGCTTCCGCATCAACCGCAAGTTCGAGCTGAACGTGCCCGAAGACGAAATGACGCTGCGGCCCGAGGACCTGATCGCCGCGATCAAGTACCTGATGCAAGCTGACGCAACGGCGATCCGGACGTCGAGGTCGACGACATCGACCACCTGGGCAATCGCCGCCTGCGGACGATCGACGAGCTGGCCGCGACGAGCTGCGCAAGGGCTTCCTCAAGCTCCGCCGCACCGTGCAGGAGCGGATGAGCCTCAAGGACGTCGAGGACATGACGCCGCGCAGCTGATCAATCCCAAGAGCATCTCGGCGGCGATCGAATACTTCTTCGGCCGCGGCGAGCTGTCGCAGGTGGTCGACCAGACGAATCCGCTGTCGATGCTCACGCACGAGCGGCGGCTTGTCGGCGCTTGGGCCCGGGCGGTTTGAACCGCAAGCGGGCCGGCTTCGAAGTCCGCGACGTGCACATTTCGCACTACGGCCGCATCTGCCCGATCGAGACGCCGGAAGGCACGAACATCGGCCTGATCTCCAGCCTGGCGATCTACGCCGGCGTCGACGAGTACGGCTTCCTGGTCACGCCGTACCGCAAGGTGCACAACGGCAAGCTGACCGACGAAGTCGTGTGGCTGCGGGCCGACGAGGAGAGCGAAGCGTATCTGGCGCCGGCCGACGCGCCGGTCGACAACGGCAAGATTCACGGGCGACACGATCATCGCCCGGTATCGCGCGCGACTTCGAGATGGTGCCGATCGACAAGGTGCAGTACATCGACGTCGCGCCCGAGCCAGATGGTCGGCGTCTCGGCCGGCTTGATTCCGTTCCTGGAGCACGACGACGCCAACCGCGCCTTGATGGGTTCCAACATGCAGCGGCAAGCGGTGCCGCTGTTGGTCACCGAGCCGCCGATCGTCGGCACGGGCATGGAAGCGCGACGTGGCCGCGCAACTCCGGCATGGTCGTCCGCGCCGGCCGACAAGGGCACGGTCACCTACGTCGATGCCGACGCGGATCGAGATCGGCAGCGACGTGCTATCGCGCTGCGCAAGTTCGTCGGCCTCAACGAGCGGACCTGCCAGAACCAGAAGCCGATCGTGCAAGTCGGCGAGAAGGTCGAAAAGGGCCAGGTCATCGCCGACGGCGCCGCCACGCTACCAGGGCGAGCTGGCGCTGGGCCGCAACGTGCTGGTCGCGCTTCATGGCCTGGGACGGCTTCAACTTCGAGGATGCCATCATCATCAGCGAAGAGCTGGTGCAAGAACGACACCTACACCTCGATCCACATCGAGGAGTTCGACATCGAAATCCGCGAGACGAAGCTGGGCCGCGAGGAGTTCACGCGCGACATTCCCAACGTCAGCGAAAAGGCGCTGCGCAACCTCGACGAGAACGGCATCGTGCGGATCGGCACGTACGTGCGGCCGGGCGACATCCTGGTCGGCAAGGTCTCGCCGAAGAGCAAGACCGAGCTGACGCCGGAAGAAAAACTGCTGCACGCCATCTTCGGCCGGGCCGGCGAAGACGTGAAGAACGATTCGCTGGAAGTGCCCTCGGGCGTCGAAGGCATCGTCATCGACACGCAGAAGTTCTCGCGCCGCATGAGCCTGTCGGAAGACGAGCGCAAGAAGTTCGAGAAGGACGCTGAAGGACGGCCGAAACCGAAGGCAACGCGCAAGATCGCCGCGGCGTTCGGCGCGATGGTCGACGAGATCGAAGACGATCCTGCAGCAGCACGCTGACCGACGACGAAGGCACGCCGCTGGTCCGCGATCAGGAGCACAAGTTCGTCGCCGAGCAGGCCGCAGACGTTCAAGATCGACGCGCATCGACATCCGCAGCCCGCAGCGCAAGGCGGACGTCGAGAAGGCCTACAAGACAGCTGTGGCCGGCCGTCGAAGCAGGCGATCGACGAGCGCGACCGCAAGCTGAACTCGATGAAGCGCGGCGACGAGCTGCGCAGCGGCGTGCTGCAGATGGTCAAGGTCTACGTCGCCGCCAAGCGGGTGATTTCGGTCGGCGACAAGATGGCCGGCCGGCACGGCAACAAGGGCGTGATCGCCAAGATCCTGCCGGAGGAAGACATGCCGTTCCTGGCCGACGGCACGCCGGTCGCAGATCCTGCTCAATCCGCTGGGCGTGCCCAGCCGTATGAACGTCGGCCAGATTCTGGAGACGCACCTGGGCTGGGCCGGCGCGAAGCTCGGCTTCCAGGCCGATCACGCCGGTGTTCGACGGCGCGACCGAAGAGGACGATCCACGACGCGCTCGACGAAGCCGGGCTTGCCCGAGCACGGCAAGGCGCAGCTGTACGACGGCCGCACCGGCGAGCGCGTTCGAGCAGGAGACCACGGTCGGCTACATCTACATGCTCAAGCTGCACCACCTGGTCGACGACAAGGTCCACGCCCGCGCGCACCGGCCCGTACTCGCTCATCACGCAGCAGCCGCTGGGCGGCAAGGCGCGCTTCGGCGGCCAGCGGTTCGGCGAAATGGAAGTGTGGGCGCTGGAGGCCTACGGCGCCGCGTACATCCTGCAGGAGCTGCTCACCGTCAAGAGCGACGACGTCGAAGGCCGCACGAAGATTTACGAGTCGATGGTCAAGGGCGAGAACACGCTCGAAGCCGGCACGCCGGCCAGCTTCGACGTGCTTGACCAACGAAATCCGCGGCCTGGGGCTGAACATGCAGTTGGAGAAAGCGACGCGATTTAGACGTGTCCAGTTGACTGGACTCGAGTTCGTAGAGTTGATGCATCGCTGCAGCCATAAGCCGCTAAATCGACATGCAGAAGTTGACCCGACTTCCGATTTCTCACGAGCAGGAGCTCGTATGAGCATCGGCGAAACCACTTACGATCGGATTAACGATTACGCGGCGGTCAAGATCAGCCTGGCCCGGCCGCACGACATCCGCAGTTGGTCGTTCGGCGAAGTGAAGAAGCCGGAAACGATCAACTACCGCACCTACCGTCCGGAAAAGGACGGCCTGTTCTGCGAGCGCATCTTCGGCCCGGAAAAGGACTGGGAATGCGCCTGCGGCAAGTACCGCGGCATGAAGTACAAGGGCATGATCTGCGACCGCTGCGGCGTCAAGGTCACGCACAGCCGCGTGCGCCGCAAGCGGATGGGCCACATCGAGCTGGCCGCGCCGGTCGTGCACATCTGGTTCTTCAAGGCCATGCCCAGCCGCCTGGGCAACCTGCTGGACGATGAAGACCACCAGCCTGGAAAAGGTCATCTACTTCCAGGATTACGTCGTCACCGATCCGGGCGACACGCCGCTCAAGACGCAGCAGCTGCTCACCGAGGAAGAATACCGCGCAGGCCCGCGAGCAGTACGGCGAAGGCACGTTCGAGGCCGACATGGGCGCCGAGGCGGTCCGCAAGCTGCTGCATGGAGCTCGACCTGGTGAAGCTCTCGCAAGCGACTGCGCGAAGAGCTGAACGAGACCGGCTCGAAGCAGAAGAACAAGGACCTGATCAACCGGCTGAAGATCGTCGAAGCGATCCGCGATTCGCGACAACAAGCCGGAGTGGATGGTGCTGGACGTGATCCCGGTCATTCCGCCGGACCTGCGCCCGCTGGTGCTGCTGGACTCGCGGCAACTTCGCCACCAGCGACCTGAACGACCTCTATCGCCGCATCATCAACCGCAACAACCGGCTCAAGAAGCTGGTCGACCTCAACGCGCCGGAAGTCATCATCCGCAACGAAAAGCGGATGCTGCAGCAATCGGTCGACGCGCTGTTCGACAACAACCGCTGCAAGCGGCCGGTGCTCGGCTCGCAGCAACCGGCCGCTCAAGTCGCTGACCGACATGATCAAGGGCAAGCAGGGCCGGTTCCGCGAAAACCTGCTCGGCAAGCGCGTCGACTACTCGGCCCGCAGCGTGATCGTCGTCGGCCCGGACCTGCAGGCTGCACCAGTGCGGCCTGCCGAAGAAGATCGCGCTGGAACTGTTCCAGCCGTTCATCATCCGCCGGCTCAAGGAGCTGGGCCACGCCGACACGATCAAGAGCGCCAAGAAGATGCTCGAGCGCAAGGACGACGAGGTCTGGGATATCCTCGAAGAGGTGATCCGCAATCACCCGGTGCTGCTGAATCGCGCTCCCACGCTGCACCGCATGGGCATTCAGGCCTTCGAGCCGGTGCTGGTCGAAGGCAACGCCATCAAGCTCCATCCGCTGGTGTGCAAAGGCTTCAACGCCGACTTCGACGGCGACCAGATGGCCGTCCACCTGCCGCTGTCGATCGAGGCCCAGGTCGAAGCGCACACGCTGATGATGTCGACGAACAACATCTTCAGCCCGGCCAACGGCGCGCCGATCATCAGCCCGTCGCAGGACGTGGTGATGGGTTGCTACTACCTGACGATGTCGCTGCCCGACCGCCAAGGGCGACGGCATGATGTTCTCGCTCGCTCGACGAAGTGCAGTTGGCCTACGCGCTGGGCAAGGTCGACACGCACGCCCGCATCAAGGTGCAGGCTGCCGCACGAACCGCCGCTTGAAGACGGACGATGGACGACGCAGGCCAAGCCGGGCGCGATCATCGACACGACCGTCGGCCGCGTGCTGTTCAACGTCGATCCTGCCCGACGGGCATGCCGTTCTACAACCATCCGCTGCGGTCCAGCGAACTGGCGAGCGTCATCTCCGACTGCTACCAGATCCTCGGCCGCCGCGCAGACGATCGACCTGCTGGACGACATGAACCAGCTCGGCTTCCGCGAGAGCACGCGCAGCGGTCTGTCGTTCGCCACCGACGACCTGATCACGCCGCCGAGCAAGGCGCGGATCATCGGCGACGCCGAGAAGGAGGTGCTGCAAGATCACAAGCTCTATCAGCGCGGCATCATCACCGAGGGCGAGCGCTACAACCAGGTGCTCGACGCCTGGACGCACGCCCGCGAGCGGATCACCACCGAAATGATGACCGAGCTGGAGAACGACTACCCGCGAGCCGGGCTACGTGAACCCGATCTTCCTGATGGCCCACTCCGGTGCCCGCGGCGGCGTCGAGCAGATTCGCCAGCTGGCCGGCATGCGCGGTTTGATGGCCAAGCCGTCGGGCAAGATCATCGAAACGCCGATCAAGGCCAACTTCCGCGAAGGCCTGACGGTGCTCGAGTACTTCAGCTCGACGCACGGTGCCCGCAAGGGTTTGGCCGACACGGCCCTCAAGACGGCCGACTCGGGTTACCTGACCCGCAAGCTGGCCGACGTGGCGCAGAACGTCGTCATCACGATGGACGACTGCGGCACGACGCAAGGCATCACCAAGGGCGTCATCTACCGCGGCGAAAAGGTCGAAGTCGAGCCTGGCCGACTCGATCCGCGGCCGCGTCAGCCGGGCGAACATCGTCAACCCGATCACCGACGAAGTGATCGTCCGCGAAAACGAGCTGATCACGGCCGACATCGCCCGCCGGATCGAGGAGCTGGGCCTGGAAAAGATCCAGGTCCGCAGCCCGATGACCTGCGACGCGCCGCTGGGCGTCTGCCGGCGCTGCTACGGCATGGATCTGTCGACCGGCGCGCTGGTCGAAGAGGGCATGGCCGTGGGCATCATCGCCGCCCAGAGCATCGGCGAGCCGGGCACGCAGCTCACGATGCGTACGTTCCACATCGGCGGCGTCGGTCAGCGCGACGTCGAAGAAAGCGAAATCAAGGCCAAGAAGCGGCGGCATCGTGCAAGTTCACCCGGCTCGAAGGTCGTGACGCAACGACGACGGCGAGCAGGTCGTGCTCACCCGCAACGGCGAAATCGTCGATCGTCGATCCCAAGGGCCGCGAGCTGGAGAAGTACGAAGTTCCCGCCGGCGCCAATCTGCTGGTCGACGAAAATCAGGAAGTCAAGCCGGGCGCAGTCCTCTGCGAATGGGACCCGCACAGCATCCCGATTCTGGCCGAAGTCGGCGGCAAGGTCCGCTACGAGGACGTGATCGAAGGCGAGACGATGCGCATCGAAAAGGACCCCAGCGGTCACGTGCGCCGCATGATCATGGAGCACAAGGGCGACCTGCACCCGCAGGTCGTCCTCGAAGACGACCAGCGGCAAGATTCTCGACTTCTACTACCTGCCCGAAAAGGCCCACATCGAAGTCGCCGAAGGCAAGCATGATCTCGGCCGGCACGCTGCTGGCCAAGACGCCGCGCGAAGTGTCGCGGCACGCAGGACATCACCGGCGGTCTGCCGCGGGTGACGGAAATCTTCGAAGCCCGCAAGCCGAAGGACCCGGCCGTCATCGCCGAGATCGACGGCACGGTCGAGCTGCTGGGCGAAAAGCGGCGCGGCAAGCGGACGATCATCGTCCGCAGCGAAAGCGGCATCGAACGCGAGCACCTGGTCGCGCACGGCAAGCACTTGCGCGTGCACGCGGGCGACTTCGTGCGGGCCGGCGAGGCGCTGGTCGATGGGCCGCTGGTGCCGCACGACATCCTCCGCATCTCCGGCGAGGAAGCCGTGCAGCAGTACCTGGTCCGCGAAATTCAGAACGTCTACCGCAGCCAGCGCGTGGAGATCGACGACAAGCACATCGAGATCATCGTCGCGCAGATGCTGCGCAAGGTGCGGATCGAGACGCCGGGCGACACCGACGCTGCTGCCCGGCAGCGTGATGGACAAGTTCGAGTTCCGCGCGGTGAACCAGAACCTGGCCAAGTGCGTGAAGATCACGCGAAAAGGGCGACAGCGAGTTCGCCGACGGGCACGATCGTGCCCAAGGACGCGCTCGGAGCAGGTCAACGCCCAGATCGAAGCCCTCGGCGGCGACGCCGGCCAAGGGCACCAAGCCCAAGCCGGCCACCGCCAGCACGCAGCTGCTTGGGCATCACCAAGGCGGCGGTGCAAAGCTCGCAGCTTCATCTCGGCCGCCAGCTTCCAGGAAACGACCAAGGTGCTCACCGAGGCGGCCCTGGCCGGCAAGGTCGACCACCTGGTCGGCCTGAAGGAGAACGTGATCCTCGGCCACCTGATGCCGGCCGGCACCGGCTTCCACACGTTCCAGGAGTCGGAAGTCCGCATTCGGCCGCAGGCGCTCGAAGCGCTTGGCGGCCGAGAAGGACCGCGTCCTCGCCGCGCAGCTTCCCGCTGCTCGACGGCGTCGAGGAAGAAAAATCGACCAACGGCCCAGCCCCCACCAAGACCCCCAGCGGCAGCGGTGCGCTGGAAGCCCTGTTGGGCGAAGACCAGCCCTCGGGCGAGTAAATCGCGACAGAACTTTCTTCCAAAGGCTTTGAAAGCCGCCCTTTGCCGGGCGGCTTTCTTTTTGAGCGTGCGAGCCGAGAGTCGAGTATAATCCCCCCACGCTTAACGAGAACGGCCCCCCCTGTACTTCGGGAGAATGCATCATGACGACAGACTTTTGGAAACAACGTTGGGTTGCCCCTGGCGCCGTCCTTTTCCTGCTTGCGACGACTGTCCAGGCAGTCGAAATCAACGTCGAGCTGGAACTGGTCAACAGCTCGGGTTGCACGCTGGCCGACGACTTCACAGTTACGGTGAAGGACACGACCGCGGGGATAACCAAGCCGCCATTCCCTGGTGCCGCTGAGGTTCCTAACAACGCAAGCTTCAGTTTAGGATTGGTCATCGGCACATTGACCCAGGCGCATTCGTACGAAATTACCGTCAACGGTCATTGCAGAAATGACGCGGCGAAGCATCTGACGGTCACCGGCGTTTACGCCAACATCCAAAAGAACAGTCCCAAGATCAATCCCGACCATAGTGATCTCGGCAAACTGACGATCAGCCCGATCACGTTAGACAAAAGCCCGCCGACCGCCGCCGCGCCCAGCGATTGTGTCTCTGGATCTTGCCGACGAGGCCATGGCCTCTTTCGGCGCCGCTGCTGCCGATAGGTGGCGAGCACCAGGTCTCGTGTTCGATTCCGTTACTTTTGGTCAACATGGCCTTCGCGCTTGAGGGTGCGCACATCCCGGCATCGCTACGCTCGGGCAATCCGTTCTGTCGAACGTGAGCTTGCGATGGCATTCAGCTAAACTTGTTGCTGGCGGACGACCAGATTGACTTGCAGAGCTGCCTCTGCGAGCATGACGCAGTTGGACGATCCACGCAGTTCCGTCAACCTCCAGAGGACGGTCGTCGGATCAGGCATCAATGGACCTGACGCCCAAAATCTTACGATGTCACGGATCAAATCTACCAAGAACGCCGGGAACCATTCGAAGCAGGCCCGCCTCGAATCACGACGAAAATTGACTACCGATCGCCGACCAGGAGCGGGCCGAGTGACAAGCATTGCAATTAGAAGTGCCGATGATGCCCTTGCCCACCCGTCGTTGATAGAGGCAATTCGCCGCCGAATCATCAAGATCGACGGGAATCGCATCACTTATACACTCAACCATGAGCGTGAATACGATTGGAACGATCCCGAGGAATGGGTCCGGGCAGTTACGGTCGCCTGGCTCATCGTCGAGAAGGACTACCCTTCTAATCGCATTCGATTGGAAATCGTCGTCCCACGACGCACGCCAAATGACTGGGCGGACATCGTAGTTTTTCGCGACGATGCCTGCCGGGATCCTTACCTTGTGGTCGAAAACAAATCGGCCGACCAGACTGCCGCTCAGCGTGCCCAAGCGATCGAGCAGCTTTTCGGCAATGCCAACTCGATGTCCGTCCCGTTAGCTCTCTACGATGAATCCACGGATTCGATCCTTTTCGATCGATCGAGCTTTCCTCCCACGGAGCGACAACAGAACCGTCTCGGCACCCGCAATGTTTTGCCGAACCAGTACGGCGACATCCCGGAATTTGCCCTCATCGCGGGATCGGACAATGACATCAAGCCCGCAGCCACAAACATCCTTGAATCGAAAACCCGCAGAGCACACTCTGCAATCTGGTCCGGCGGTCGCCGCGATCCCATGAAGTCCTTTGACGAATGGAGCAAGCTGCTATTCGCAAAGGTTGTCGATGAGCGGACCACGCCCGACGGCAAACCTCGCCGGTTTCAGGTCGGAACCAAGGAAACCATCGCAGCCGTAGCGAATCGCATCCATGATCTATTCGAGGAAGCATGCCGGACAGACCCAACTGTCTTCACAACCGATTCACGGATTGACCTTCCCGACGCGAAAATCGCGGAGGTCGTCCGAATCCTCCAAGAGGTGAGTTACACCCGAACCGATGTCGATAGCATCGGGAAAGCATTCGAGCAGTTTTTTGGCTCTGTGTTCCGTGGTGGACTGGGCCAATACTTCACGATGCGACAGCTCGCACGATTCACCGTCGGGATGCTCGACGTGAAGCATACCGACTACGTCCTCGATCCCACAGCGGGCAGCGGCGGCTTTCTCCTCGATGTGCTCCTACAGTGTTGGCACAACGTCGACCGTTCCTTCAAAGGCCAGCCAGCCGATCAGGTGCAACGCCTGAAGATCGACTTTGCGTTGAATCATGTGTACGGCATCGAGCTCCACGATGTGGTAGCCCGAATCTGCAAGATCAACTTGCTGCTTCATCATGACGGACACACCAATATCGAGGCGAACCGTTCTTGCCTTGAATCGGTTTTCAACAATCCGCGACTCAACCCGCCAAAGGAAAAGTTTACTCTCTTGGTCGGCAATCCACCCTTCGGCACCAACATCGAAGAAGGCGACCAGGACCAGCTCGGTCAGAACACGCTCGCGAACTTTAAGGTCGCCGCGGGACGAAAGAAGATCGACTCCGAGCAGATCATCCTTGAGCGGTGCATTGATTTCCTTGAGCCCGACGGCCGGCTAGGTTTGGTGTTGCCAGACGGCCTTTTGAATAATCAGGGCGAGGGCTCCAATTGTCCTCAGGTACGACGCTTCATTACGAAATCCGGTCGTGTGGAAGCAATCGTTTCTCTTCCCGACCATGCCTTCAGGAAAGCGGGGGCTCAAAACAAGACGTCAATCCTTTTCTTCCGGAAGTTCAAGAAGCAGGACAAACGGACTTTTGATAGAGCGCTCGCTGCCGAGGTTGCCGAAGGCACCGAGGAAGCACCGGCCATTGCGAACGCAATCGTCGCTGCCGGGATCAATTACAAGGTATTTCTCGCAGACGCCAATCACGTCGGCTATTCGCCAGCGGGAGCACCTTGGCACAAAAACGACTTGTACGTCACCGCAGCCGACGACCCGCTCGAACCGAAGGTGAATGGATGCGTCCTCGGGGAATGGGAGAGGTTTAACGCGGACCCGGACAATTATCAAGGCAGCGTCTCTCCGGATTGCATGGCCGTCCCTTTCGATCGCCTTTGGCTCGCCCATTCCAGCAACAGGCTCGACCCGAAGTATCACCTATTCGAACGCGAGGCCGCGCGTCCGACTCCAAAGGGCTGGGTGACCCTCCCGCTCTCGAAGGTCATGTCACGTCGACTGGAAGAGATTGATCCAGAGCGCGACGCCGACACGGAATTCAAAGTTATGACTATCGCCCAGACAGGTGAAATTCGCGAGCGTGTCGCCGGGAAGGGGGAAAAGTCCGCCGCGTTGGATCGGAGCCTACTTCGCCGACAGCCCGGGTACCTGGTACGCCGCACGAACCGGCGACATCGTGTATTCGTCGATCGACCTTTGGAAGGGATGCATGGGATTTGTCTCCACTGAGTTTGACGGTGCACTGGTGACAAAGGAATTTCCAATCTATCAGATCACCGATGACCGCCTGCTGCCCGAGTTTCTCCAAGTGTTGCTTCGCACTCGTTACTATCAACGTGCATTTCGGGCCATCACAACCGGCCACAGCAATCGCCGTCGCACACAAGCCCCTGACTTCGAGTCGCTGAGAATCTCTTTCCCGGCTGAAAAGAACGAGCAATTAGCATTGATCGATCGGATCCAAGCCGCCCGCACTCAACTTCGAGCTGCCAATGAGGGCGTGAAGCAGGAGATGAACTACCTTTCCGACATCATCGACGGCCGCGGTCAGGAGGAGCTGGTCGAGATCGTCGACGATGATGACGATGAAGGCACCGACGGCTAACCGTTCGAAAACGGTCGAATCGCTCTGCCAGGCCCGCAAAACCACGCAAGCCAAACCGCCCTTCTCGTGGCTGGACGGCATCGTCGCCCTTCGCCAGGGCGGCGCTCTTTTGCGCAATTGCGCAAGAAATGGACCCAGCCGCGTCGGCTCACACCGGCCGGCAGTTGGCGTGGTCGACGACCACTCCGGCGGCCCCGCGAGTCATGGCGGAGCGCAGCTCGTCGCCGAGCGGTGCCTTGGCCAGCGTGACCGCTTCGGTCAGCACGTACACCGTTTCGGCCTGGGCAATCACTCGCTCGTCGCCGACGACGCGAAATTCGACGCCCATCGTGAACGACGTGTTGCCCAGCCGCAGCGCGCGGACTGAAATATCGAGCACCGAATCGAATCGGGCAGGCAACTTCCACTCCAGGGTTTGCTTGACGAGCTGATAGTCCAATGGCCCGTTGACCAGCGTCCCTTCCAGCCCGCAAGCTCGCATGTATTCTAGCACGGCCACGTCGACATAGTCGCCATAGCGGGCGTTGAACACGACCTTCTGCGCGTCGCACTCGTAATAGCGCACCCGCAGCCGGTAGTGAAAAGCGTCGTCCGGAGGCGGGCCGTCCTGTTTCGAATCCTGATCCATCGCAGCATTGTATAATGGGCTGAGCGAGAGCGAAATTGCCCCATGGTCAACGCACCGGAAAGGGCCAGGTGTTTCATGTTTGGTGGACTCGGTCTCGTCGAACTGCTGATTATCGGCGCCGTCGCGGCGGGAATCCTGGTGTGGATGTTCGCGAGCAAACAAAGCGGCGACTGACGCGCGGCGGACGAGTCTCGCGCGACGTGCCGTTGCTCGCGGGCTTGGCGACCAAAACCTCGCATCCTGGCTGATTCCGTTACTTTTTTGTCAGCTTGGCTTTCGCGCTTGACGGCGCCGGTGGCGCGGCGTTTTATTGAAGTCAGTGGCAACCAGCGCGTGCGTCGACTTCACGATCGAAGTTCGACCGCGGCCGACGACGTCGACGCGCCACGGGAGGCGATCATGACGCTATCCGTGATTCGTTCCGCGGCGATTCATTTCTCCGCGGTTCAATTCTCGCCCATTCGTTTCGCGGCGGCGACGCTCGCCATGTCGGCAATGCTCGCGGCCGAAGTCTCGACTGCCGCGGCGGCCAATCTTGGCGCGAATGCCCCCGGTGGCCGGGTGGCGACCATCTACGGCCGACACGGCCTGGTCGTCGGCGTCGGTCCGGCGTCGTTCCAGATCGCGACGCAAAGGAATAACAACAACCCGGCCAATAATAATCTGGTCAACAACAATCTCGCCAACGGGGTCAACCTGTTCGCCGCCGTTCCGAACCAGCTTCGCGGCGGCGCGATGAACCCCGCGGGCGCCGGCATTCCGCTACGCGGCTCGCTGCGCACTTTTGCCGTCGGGCCCAACACGGTATTCACGTCAACGCATTCGCGAAATATGCCGCTCTCCGCCGCGATGCTGCGGCCCGGACAGCTCGTCTCGGTGACCGCCCAGGGCGACCTTGCGCTGCGAGTGCGCATTATCTCGGGCGGGCCCTACGTGATGCGGATGCCGCGCACGCATTCCACACATTCGCGACCGCATTATGTATCGCTGCCGGGCGCGCCCCGCTCCAACCCAGCGGCGATCGGGGGCAACGCAACAACCGTCCACAATGCGACGCGATCGTCCCGGCAAACGGCCCTGGCCAATCCGATGGCGCAGGCCAACCAGGCGGCTCAGGCCAGACACGCGGCGCAAAAAATGGCCGCGGCCACGAAAGCCCATCACGTCCATCCGCCCAAGCCGCCCTCGCAGCACCACCTGCCGCACATGCCGAAGCTGGGAACGCACGTTCATTCGTGAACGGGTAAAGCACCCCTCGAATTGCCGTTAACCGTGTTGGCGACCACGGCCAGCGATCGATTGGGTCATACCGTGCCGGCACAAATGCAACGTGTTCTTGACAGCCTCCCGCATTTCGTTAGATTGGGGGATTCACCGGTGGGGATGCTCCCTGGGTCCTCGACGCCTTTGCCCCCAAAAAGACTGCTTTCCATGCCGACAATCAACCAATTGGTGCGCAAGCGGCGCAAAATGCCGCGAAAGTTCAGCAAGTCGCCGGTGCTCGATAGCTGCCCGCAGAAGCGCGGCGTGTGCTTGCAGGTCAAGACCATGACGCCCAAGAAGCCGAACTCGGCCCTGCGGAAGATCGCCCGCGTGCGGCTTGTCCAACGGCAAGGAAGTCACCGTCTACATCCCGGGCGAAGGGCACAGCTTGCAGGAACACTCGATCGTGCTGGTGCGCGGCGGCCGCGTCCGCGACCTGCCGGGCGTGCGCTACCACATCGTCCGCGGCGCGCTCGACACGCTGGGCGTCGAAGGCCGCAAGCAATCGCGCAGCCTGTTACGGAGCGAAGAAGGCGCTAAGTCAGAAGCTGCGAGTCAGCGATTCGAGCGATGTCAGCGATAAGCGAGCTTGCAGTCACCGAATTCCAGCTCAGATCATCTGACCGCTAATCGCCAATCGCGAATCACTCGCACTATGGGCCGCATTACCGCCAGCCGCAAGCAACTCAAGCCCGATCCGCGGTACGGCTCGATGCTGGCCAGCAAGTTCATCAACTGCCTGATGCACGACGGCAAGAAGAGCACCGCGCAGAAGGTGTTCTACGACGCGCTGGACGATCGTCAAGGAGCGGATCGCGCGACGTCGAGCCGATCGAGGTCTTCACGCAGGCGGTCGAAAACGTCAAGCCGGCGATCGAAGTCCGCGCGAAGCGCGTCGGCGGTGCCGCCTACCAGGTGCCGATGCAGGTCAACCGCACCCGGCAGCAGTCGCTGGCGATCCGCTGGATCCTGATGGCGGTCCGCGAGAAGAAGGGCCGGGCCACGCACGAGAAGCTGGCCGACGAGCTGGTGGCCGCCTACAAGCGCGAAGGCGCGGCCATGACCCGCCGCGAAAACGTGCACCGCATGGCCGACGCCAACAAGGCCTTCGCCCACTTCGCCTGGTAGACGCTGGCCTGGCAGACCGGCACATCCCAAAATACGACGCGCCGCGTAGGAAGTTTACGTTCCCGCGCGGCGTTCTCATGCGCGGCGTTGTTAACGACTGACAAATTCGCCAGAATATCGGCTTGCGATTAACGCGGTTTCTTCAACAGACTCGCTCCCATGGCACGAAAACTCGAACAGCTCCGCAACATCGGCATCATCGCCCACATCGATGCCGGCAAGACCACGGTCACCGAGCGGATGCTGTTCTACAGCGGCGCCAGCGCATCGGGTGGGCGAGGTCGACAAGGGCACCACCGATCACCGACTACGATCCCGAGGAGCAGGAGCGCGGCATCACGATCTACGCCGCCTGCGTCACGTTTCCGTGGAACGACGTGCACGATCAATCTGATCGACACGCCGGGCCACGTCGATTTCACGGCCGAGGTCGAGCGCAGCCTGCGCGTGCTCGACGGCGGCGTGGTCGTGTTCAGCGCCCGCGAAGGGGTCGAGGCGCAGAGCGAAACGGTCTGGCGGCAGGCCGACAAGTACGGCGTGCCGCGGATCGCGTTCATCAACAAGCTGGACCGCGAAGGGGCCGACTTCGACGGCACGTTCGACGAAATCCGCGAGCGGCTCGAAGCGCAATCCGGTCGCCGATGCAGATTCCCGTCGGCGCCGGCCCGCCGCACGTGCCAGGACGCCTTCCGCGGCGTGATCGACCTGGTCGAGATGAAGTTGCTCGACCTTCGACCAGGAAAGACAGGGCCGCGAAGTCGATCGTCAGCCGAAATTCCCGCCGAGCTGCACGACGAGGCCGAGCTGTGGCGCGGACAGATGCTCGAGCAGCTGTTCGAGTTCAGCAACGAGCTGGCGGAGCTGGTGCTGGACGAAGAGCCGGTGCCGGCGGAGCTGATTCGCAAGCGTGCTGCGCGAGGCGACGGTGCATGCAGCTGATCGTGCCGGTGCTGTGCGGCTCGGCGCTGGACGGCATCGGCGTGCAGCCGCTGCTGGACGCGGTGGCGTATTACCTGCCCAGCCCGGCCGACGTGCCGCCGGTCGAAGGCGTCGATCCCGAAGAAGCGCGACGCCAAGGAAATCCGCAAGCCCGTCGGTCGACGAGCCGTTTTGCGGGCTGGTGTTCAAGATCGAGGCCGACAAGCACGGCGATCTGCACTACGTCCGCGTCTACTCGGGCGAGCTGAAGGCCAACAGCCGCGTGCTTGAACCCCGGCAAGGACAAGAAGGAAAACGTGCCGCAGCTGTGGCGCATTCAGGCCGACCGCCGCGAGCAGGTGCCCAGCGTCGCGGCCGGCGACATCGTCGGCGTCATCGGCCTGCGGCACTCGATCACCGGCGACACGCTGTGCGACCCGCAAGCAGCCGATCCTGCTGGAGATCGATCGAGTTTCCCGAGACGGTCATCTCGATGGCCATCGAGCCGGAAAGCTCGGCCGAGCGAAAGAAGCTGGCCGACGTGCTGGAGATGCTGAAGCGGCAGGACCCGACGTTCCGGGCCCAGGAAAACGAGGAGACCGGCCAGACGCTGATCAGCGGCATGGGCGAGCTGCACCTGGAAGTGATCAAGCACCGGCTGCTGCGCGATTTCAAGCTCAACGTGCGCGTCCACAAGCCGCGCGTCAGCTACCGCGAGACGATCGAGCACGCCGGCCGAGGTGACGGGCGAGTGCCATCGCCAGCAGGGCGGGCAAACGCTGTTCGCCAAGGTCCGCATTCGCATGGAGCCGTTCCCGCAAGGCGGCCCCGGCGCGGTGGTCGTGCCCGCCGGAGCCGACGTGCTGCCGCGAGCTGTACCTGGCGACCGTCATCGAAGGCTTGACCGAGCAAGGGCAGGGCGGCGGCTTGCTGGGCTTCCCGCTGATGCAGGTCAAAGTCACGGTGCTCGGCGGCGAAGTGCACGAGACCGAGTCGAACGAAATCGCCTTCCGCTATGCCGCGGCCGACGCCTTCGACAAGGGCCTGCGCGAGGCCGGCATCGTGCTGCTGGAGCCGATCATGCGGCTGCGAAATCACCACGCCCGAGGAACATCTGGGCGACTTCATCAGCGACTTGCAGCAGCGCCGGGCGATCATCACGCACACGCAGCACCGCGGCCGCAACGCGGTGATCGAAGCCGAGGCCCCGCTGGCCAATCTGTTCGGCTACTCCAGCGCCATGCGCGGCCTGAGCCAAGGCCGGGCCACCTGCCTCGATGGAGCCCGCCGCCTACGGCCCCGCGCCGCAGGAAGTTGCCGCCGCGTTTATGTAGCGGCCGGGCCCGAGCGAGGTATACTAGGAGAATGGAAAGCAATCCTGCGGCAGACACGACCCTTCCGGTCATTAGCGAACACATTGTGACGACGCCCGGTGTCTGCGGCGGCAAGCCTCGCATCGCCGGGCATCGGATCACGGTTCAAAACATCGCCGTATGGCATGAACGGGGCGGCTTGACGCCCGACGAGATTGCCGCCGAGCACCCCGGCATTACCTTGGCCGACGTGCATGCCGCTTTGGCATACTTTTGGGACCACGCGGACGAGATCAGGGCCCAAATCCGAGTTGGCGAAGAGTTCGCTGAGCAGCTTCGAGCGCAATCCCCCTCGCTCGTCGAAGAAAAGCTGAGACAACGCAGTGCCGGCGACGATTCGGTTTCATCTTGACGAGAGTGCGCCCTCGGCCGTGGCGATCGCCCTGCGGCAACGAGGCATCGACGTCACGACCGCGCAGGACGCTGGCCTGCTGAGTTCGAGCGATCTCGAAAATCTCGAATTCGCGCGCCGAGAGGGCCGTGTCGTCTTCACGCAGGACACGGATTTCCTGGCGATTCACCGCAGCGGAGCGGACCATGCCGGCATCGTCTACTGCCGCCAGCACTCTCGAACGATTGGCGAAATGGTACGCTTCTTGGGCCTGATGTGGGAAATCTGCGACGCGGCGGAAATGCACAATCGGGTGGAATACATTTGACGCCTGCGGACTCGCGGCGTTAAGCAATTCCAGGAGCAGGGCAGGTTTTTCCCAGCCAAGGTGATTTTGAGCTGCCAATTGGCCCACGGTTGCATTTTCGTCGGAAGACTGCCAAAAGGTGAACCGTCGCCAGCGTTTGCCGGATATGTCCGTTGGCGGCGTTTTCTCGCAACAGGGGGCGTTGACACTTTGACGCAAAAGATTTAACATTCGCGGTTTACCCATTGATCGAAATGGTCGTTTAAGCTGGTCTGCATGGTCGTTTAAGCTGGTCTGCGAAGCCTTCCCTCGGGGGTTTCGACGGAGACGGGAGCTGTTTGTGGCTGGTCATTCGCAAGAAATCATTCGCATCCGGATGGAAGCCTACGACCATTCGGTGCTGGATCAGAGCGCGGCGGAAATCGTCGATACGGCCAAGCGGACCAACTCGGAAGTGCACGGTCCGATTCCGCTGCCGACGCGCATCGAGCGGTACACCGTGCTGTCGAGTCCGCACATCGACAAGAAGGCCCGGCAGCAGTTCGAAATTCGCACGCACAAGCGACTGATCGACATCGTGCAGGCGACGGCCAAGACGATCGAAGCGCTGAACAAGCTGAGCCTGCCGGCCGGCGTGGACATCAAGATCAAGGCCGGCGAGCAGGCACTAGATACACTACAAGTCGAGAACGACTGCAGCATCGGAAGCCAGTAGGTAATTCGAGCAAGTCGGCGATACCTATGCACACGGAAGCTCGACGGGTAAACGCGGGGCCATTGAGTCTTCGAGTTCCCGCGGGCAACAGACCACAGGGAATACTGCGATGGCTATCGGATTACTCGGCCGCAAGGTCGGGATGACACAAGTTTTTGACGAGAGCCGGCAACGTGATCCCGGTCACGGTGATCCAGGCCGGGCCCGTGCCACGTGCTGCAGTTGCGCACGCACGAGCGCGACGGCTACGAAGCGGTGCAGCTGGGCTTTCTCGATAAGCCCCGCCGTCTGGCCAGTCGCAGTCAACGTGGTCACGTCGCCAAGCTCGACAGCAAGCGCTCCAAGGCGCGGGCCAAGGCCGGCGTCGAGCTGCTCGCCAAGGCCGATTGCGAGCCGCAGCGGTTCGTTCGCGAGTTCCGCGGCTCCGACCGAGGGCATCGCGGTCGGCCAGAAGCTCGACGTCGATCATGTTCGCCGAAGTCAAGGCGCGTCGACGTCGTCGGCACCAGCAAGGGCCGCGGCACCGCCGGCGTCATGAAGCGGCACAACTTTCAAGGCCAGCGGGCCACGCACGGCGTGAAGAAAGTGCATCGCCACGCCGGCTCCAGCGGCCAAAGCCAGTTTCCCGGCCACGTGCCCAAGGGCCGCCGCATGGCCGGCCAATACGGCAACGAGCGGAGCACGATGCGCAACTTGAAGGTGGTGCGCGTCGATGCGGAAAACAATCTGCTGTTGGTCCGCGGCGCGGTGCCGGGCCCCAACGGCGGCTACGTGGTGATCCGGGAAACGAACAAGCTGTAAGCCGAGCGAACGAAAGAGCGAGCGATGGCAAGCCTGACCGTTTACGACCGAACCGGCAACGACGTGGGCCAGTACGAAATCGACCCGGCCGAGCTGGCGCCGCGCATCAACAAGCAATTGCTGCACGACGCGGTGGTGATGTACCAGTCGAACCTGCGGCAGGGCACGGCCAAGACCAAGAGCCGCGGCGAAGTGGCCGGCTCGACCAAGAAGATGTATCGCCAGAAGGGCACGGGCAACGCCCGGGCCGGCTCGCGGCGCAGCGGTATTCGCCGTGGCGGCGGACACATCTTCGCCAAGCGGCCGCGCGACTGGACCTATCGGCTGCCGCGCAAGGCCGTGCAGCTGGCCACGCGGATGGCGCTGGCCTCGCAAGATTCGCGACGACGAAGTCACGCTGATCGACGAGCTGGCGTTCGACGCGCCCAAGACCAAGGACATGGCCGCCATCCTCAAGGCGCTTGAAGCTGCGACGGCGACAGCCTGCTGGTGGCCACGGCCGAGCACGACGTCAACGTGTACAAGAGCGCCCGCAACATCGCAGGGCGTGAGCGTGTCGCCGGTCGGCGGAGTTGAATGCCCTGACCGTGCTGAAGCCGCGGCGGCTGCTGATGACCAAGGCGGCGCTGGATGCGTTCGAAGCAGCAGCAAGCACGAAGACGGCGACGACGGAAAAGGCGAGCCAAGCCGCGCGCCAAGAAGCCGGCGCGCCGCTAAGGCGAAATCAGCGAAGAAGGCGAAGTCATGACCACCGAAACGGCCGAGCCGCAAGCACGCGCCGATTCTGCTCGAGCCGCACCAGATCATTCTGCGGCCGCTGGTGACCGAAAAGGGCATGCACCGCTCGACGCGGCACAACGCCTACGCCTTCGAGGTGAATCGCGCATGGCCGACCAAGGACGACGTGCGCCGGGCGGTCGAGGAATTGTTCAACGTGAAGGTGCTGCGCGTGCACATGCAGAATCGCAAGGGCAAGCCGCGCCGCACGCGCGTTCTCGCAGCGGCCGCACCAAGGACTGGAAGAAGGCGATCGTCACGCTGCGACCCGGAGCACCGGATCGACTTCTTCTAGACGAAATTATTTGCAGCTGAGTACGGCTTCTGTAATTGAGCTGCGGAAAGACAACGATCATGGGAATTCGACGATACAAACCGACAACTGCCGGGACGCCGCGGCGCGACGGTCAGCGACTTCGCCGAGCTGACCGAAGGCGCCAAGGCCGAAAAGAGCCTGCTGGTGCCCAAGCGCAAGCACGGGCGGCCGCAACAACCAGGGGCGGATCACCGCGCGGCATCGCGGCGGCGGCCACAAGCGGCATGTACCGGCTGATCGACTTCCGCCGCAACAAGGACGGCGTGCCGGCCAAGGTCGCATTCGATCCAATACGATCCGAACCGCAGTGCCCGCATCGCCCTGTTGCACTATGTCGACGGCGAGAAGCGCTACATCCTGGCCCCCGACGGCTTGAAGGCCGGCGACCAGGTGCATGAGCGGGCCCGATGCGCCGCCGTCGGTGGGCAATTGCCTGCCGCTGCGGAACATTCCGCTGGGCATGACGATTCACAACATCGAATTGCAGCCGGGCCGCGGCGGCCGTTTGTGCCGTTCGGCCGGCGTCAGCGCCACGCTGGCCGCCCGCGAGGCCGATTGGGCGCAGATCAATCTGCCCAGCGGTGAAATTCGCCGCGTGCCGGCGGCCTGCCGGGCCACGATCGGCGCGATCGGCAATGCGGATCACATGAAGCGGTCGTGGTGGGCAAGGCCGGTCGCAATCGCTGGATGGGCTGCCGGCCGCACGTCCGCGGCACGGCGATGAACCCGATCGACCATCCGCACGGCGGTGGTGAAGGCCGCACCAAGGGCGGCCGTCATCCGGTCAGCCCGACCGGCAAGCCGGCCAAGGGCGGCGGCACCCGCAAGCGCCGCAAGCCGTCGAACTCGGCGATCGTCCGTCGGCGCCGTTCGCGCCGCTACGGTCAGCTCAAGATTCAAGTAACTCGCAGACAGCAGTCAACAGCCAATCGCACGAGCTCAGACTCAGCGACAGCTAGACAAGCAACGCGATGGGACGATCACTAAAAAAAGGTCCGTTCGTCGATCCGAAGCTGTTCCGCAAGGTGGAGCGGATGGACGCCGCGGGCGCGAAGGAGCCGATCAAGACCTGGGCCCGGGCCTGCACGATCGTGCCGGAGTTCGTCGGCCACACGTTCATGGTTCACAACGGCAAGCTGCACATGAAGGTGTTCGTGACCGAAGACATGGTCGGTCACAGGCTGGGCGAGTTCGCTCCGACGCGCACCTTCCGCGGCCACGGCGGCAAGGGCGAAGAAGGAAGCCGAGCAGCCGCCGCGGCAGCTGCACCGGCGCAACGCGCAGCCGACTCGGCAGGACGACGTAGCGCGACAGAAACAGAACGAATACATCATGGCATACGAAGCCACTCATCGATTCGCCCGGATCAGTGCCCGCAAGGTGCGGCCGCTGGCCGACTTGATTCGCGGCAAGTACGCCGACGAGGCGCTGGACATTGCTGCGGTATCAGCCGCAGCGCGGCGCGCGGATGCTGGAGAAGGTGCTGCAAAAGCGCGCTGGGCAATGCCGAGGATCGCCGGGCGCCGAACGTGCAGCGACCTGGTGGTGGTCGACTGCCCGCGTCGACGGCGGGCCGATGTTCAAGCGGATTCGGCCGCGGGCGCGCGGCATGGCGTTCATGATCAAGAAGCGGATGGCGCACATTCGGGTGGCAGTCGACGCGGTGTAACGTTGCGCGTAGCAACGCGGCAGCGATGTTGCGCGTAAGACGCGATTTACGATTCGGAAAGTGAGATTTTATGGGTCAAAAAGTCAATCCGGTCGGATTTCGCACCGGCATCATGATCGGCTGGAAGAGCCGCTGGTATGCCTCGAAGCAGGAGTTCTGCGAACCTGCTGATCGAAGACTCACAAGATCCGCGAGTTCGTCAAGGACAAGTATCAAGTTCGCCGGCATTCCCAAGATCGAAATCGAGCGGACCCGCGACGAAGTGAAGGTGATGCTGCACACGGCCCGGCCGGGCGTCATCATCGGCCGCAAGGGCCAGGAAGTCGAGCGGCTGCAGGACGAGCTGCAAGAGCTGGTCGGCCGGCGGATCAACATCAAGATCGAGGAAATTGCCCGGCCGGAGATTCGTGGCCCAGCTGGTGGCCGAGGACATCGCCGAGCAGTTGGCCAAGCGGGCCAGCTTCCGCCGCACGATGAAGCGGGCGATCGAAACGACGATGGAAGCCGGCGCCAAGGGGATCAAGATTCAACTGGCCGGCCGGCTGGGCGGAGCGGAAATGGCGCGCCGCGAAAAAGCAGATCGCCGGCTCGCATGCCGCTGTCGACGTTGCGGGCGAAGATCGATTACGGCTTTACCGAAGCGATGACGGCGCAGGGACACATCGGCGTCCAAGTGTGGATCAACCAAGGCATGTATCACGAGGACGCAGACCGATGGCGCTGATGCCCAAGAGGGTCAAGCACCGAAAAAGCCAAAGAGGACGTATAAAAGGTGACGCCACGCGGGGCAACCGCGTCGTCTTCGGCGACTTCGGCCTGCAGGCGACGCAAGGCGGCTGGGTCAGTGCGCAGACGCATCGAAGCCGGCCGCGTCGCCGCGCAGCAGTACCTGCGCAACGAAGGCCGGCTTTACGTCCGCGTCTTCCCGCACAAGTCCGATCACCTCGATTCCCTTGGAAACCCGCATGGGCAAGGGAAAGGGCGAGCCGGAGTTCTGGGCGGCGGTGGTGCGGCCAGGCACGGTGTTGTACGAGATTTCGGCGGCGTGTCCGAGGAAGCGGCGCGGATGTGCTTCGCGCGGCTGGCCCACAAGATGCCGGTGCGCGTGCGGTTCATCAAGCGGCGGACGACTTGACCTTGTAACGCAAATTCATTCAACGCAACTATTATTCAACGCAGCCATGACCAAAGCCAGCTGAACTTCGCGAGATGAGCGACGAGCAGTTGCGGCTGACGCTTGAAGGAAGCGGCCGAGAACCTGTTCCGCCTGCGGATCCAGGCGCAGACCGAGCGGCTCGACGCGCCCAGCGAATTGCGCAAGCGCGGCGGCTGATCGCCCGCGTCAAAACGATTCAAACCGAGCGCGCCGCCCCGAGCGCCTCGCAGAAGTAACAACGTCCACAAACTGTCGTCCACAAGAAGTAACGCCATGCCCAAGAACGTATCGATTGGCGTCGTCACGAGCGACAAGACGGCCAAGACCCGGCGCGTGGAGATTCCGCGGCTGGTGCGGCATCCGAAGTACGGCAAGATCCTGCGCCGCAAGACGGTGTGCCACGTGCACGACGAGACCGAACGAGTCGCACGTCGGCGACACGGTCGAAATCCGCGAGTCGCCGCCCGCGCTCGCAAGACCAAGCGCTGGGAGCTGGTGCGCGTGGTCACCAAGAGCCGCCTGGTCGACATCGCGGCCATGCGTGCGGCCGTCAAGGGCGACGTCGAAGTTAGGCAAGCGACTGTTAAGCAAGCAAACGATACGCAACGTAGAAACACAATCTCGACCAACCAGCGACAAGCGCCGATTCCACGCCGCTTGCGTCCATAGCAACGAGTCGTCGAACCATGATCCAGATGCAAACCCGGCTGAACGTGGCCGACAACACCGGGGCCAAGGAAGTCATGTGCATCAAGGTGCTTGGGCGGCACGCACCGGCGCACGGCCGGGCTGGGCGACATCGTCGTGTGCAGCGTCAAGAGCGTGATCCCCGGCAGCGACATCAAGAAGAAGAGCCGTGGTGCGGGCGTGATCGTCCGCTGCAAGCAGCCGACGCGCCGCAGCCGACGGCAGCTACGTGCGCTTCGACAGCAACGCGGTGGTGATCATCGACAACGAAAAGAACCCGCGCGGCACGCGCATCTTCGGCGCCGTGGCCCGCGAGCTGCGCGACCGCAACTTCATGAAAATCGTCAGCCTCGCCAGCGAGGTGGTGTGATGCATATTCGAGTCGAACGACATCGTGGAAGTGATCGCGCGGCGAAGACCGCGGCGCGCGCGGCCAAGGTGCTGAAGGTCGCTGCGCGAAGAGGGCAAGGTCGTCGTCGAGGGCGTCAACCGCGTGTACAAGCACATGCGCCGCAGCCAGAAGAACCCGCAAGGCGGCCGGCTGTCGAAGGAAATGCCGATCGCGATCTCGAACGTGCTGCTGGTGTGCACCGCCTGCGGCAAGCCGACGCGCACCGGCGCCCGGTTCCGCGCCGACGGCACCAAGGAGCGTTATTGCAAGAAGTGCAAGGCCGGCGATCGGCGAGATCGCGCCGGCCGCACGCCAAGAAGCGACAGCCGACAAGTAAGCGACAAGCGGCTCGCCGGCAAGACAGGACGCGACGCGAAGCCGCGACAAGCAATGCGAAACCGACATGAGCGCAAGATCATGGCCAAGAAAGCCGAAGAAGCCGAAGCCGCCGAAGCCGGCAGGCGAAGCCGCCGACGCCGCGGCTGCTGGAGCGGTACGAGAAGGAAATCCTGCCGGCGCTGGCCGAGAAGCTCGGCCGCACGAATCCGCATGTCGCTGCCGCGGCTGGAAAAGATCGTGGTCAACATGGGCGTGGGCAGCGCGATCGCCGAAAAGAAGCACATGGAAGACGCCGTCGCGGCGCTGGCGCAGATCACCGGCCAAAAGCCGCTGGTGACCAAGAGCCGCAAGTGCGATCGCCGGCTTCCGCTTGCGCGAGGACATGCCGATCGGCTGCAAGGTGACGCTGCGCGGCACCGCGGATGTACGAGTTTCTGGACCGCTTGATTTCGCTGGCGCTGCCGCGGGTGCGCGACTTCCGCGGGCTGAATCCCAACGCCTTCGACGGCCACGGCAACTACAGCCTGGGCCTGTCGGAGCAGTTGGTGTTTCCGGAGCTGAACCCCGACAAGTTCACCCGCGCCGCAAGGCATGAACGTGACGATCGTGATCTCGGGCGACAGCGACGACGAATCGCGGGAATTGTTGCGGGCGTTTGGAATGCCCTTCAAGGTCGAAGAGGTTCAGGCGGGCAAGGCGGGAGCGGCCTAGGGAGCGTGGTTGGAATGGTCGTTCGAGACGTTTGACACTGATTGAGAATTTTTTGGACAGGACATTGCATGGCGAGTAAATCGAAAATTGCCGCGGCGCTGCGCGAGCCCAAGTTCACGAGTCGTCGCGTGCGGCGGTGCAAGTTGTGCGGCCGGCCGCGGGCCGTGTATCGCAAGTTCGGCATCTGCCGCATTTGCTTCCGCAAGCTGGCCGACGAAGGGCTGATTCCCGGCGTCAAGAAAGGCGAGTTGGTAAAAGGGACCCTACCGAACATGATGACCGATCCCATCGCCGACATGTTGACCCGCATCCGCAACGCGGTGCGCGTCGAGCGGCCGCACGTCGACATGCCGCTCTCGAAAGTGAAGCGCGGCCTGGCCGAAGTGCTGAAGCGCGAAGGCTACATCTGGGACTGGGAAGAAGTCGAAGCCGAGCCGGTCGACCGAGCTGCGCATCGAACTGAAATACGGCCCCAACGGCGAGCGCGTGATCCGCCACATCAAGCGCGTCAGCAAGCCGGGCCGCCGCGTGTATAGCGGCGCCGACGGACTTGCGGCCGGTGCTCAACGGACTGGGAATCTCGATCATCAGCACCAGCCGCGGCGTGATCAGCGATCGCGAAGCGCGGCAGCGAAAGCTGGGCGGCGAAGTGCTGTGCGAACTGTGGTAGCGAAATTGTCGAAGCAGAATTTTCGTAGCATTGCGGGCGGTGAAACGATCCGCCTCGGTGAAAGCGAGTGAGCCATGTCCCGTATTGGAAAAAAACCCGTCCCCGTGCCCGCCGGCGTGAAGGTCAGCCTGGCGGGCCAGCGAAGTCGCGGTCGAAGGCCCGCTGGGCAAGCTGTCGTGGGGAATTGCGGCCGGAGATCTCGGCCAAGTACGACGAAGCGCAGAAACGGGTCGTCATCGCGCGACGCGACGACTCGCGGCAGGCCCGGGCGCTGCACGGGCTGACCCGCGCGGTCATTCGCAACATGGTCGACGGCGTCACCAAGGGTTACGAGAAGAAGCTCGAGATCGTCGGCGTCGGCTATCTGGCGGCGGTGCAAAAGGGCGTGCTGCAACTGCGGGTCGGCTTTGCCAACGAAGTGCAATTGCCGATTCCCGCCGGCCTGAAGGTCACCTGCCCCGATCAGACGCACGTCGTGATCAAGGGGAGCGACAAGCAGATGGTCGGCCAGTTTGCCGCCGAAGTGCGCGCCGTGCGCAAGCCGGAGCCGTACAAGGGCAAGGGCATTCGCTACGACGGCGAAGAGGTGCGCCGCAAGGCCGGCAAGGCGGTGACGAAGTAACAGCCAGCCGCATGTGTTTCGACTGGTCCGAGTTGTTCAACCGTTTAACGTTCGAATGCGGAAGTGAACCGTGAATCACGAAAAGACAATTCGCACGGCAGCGGCAGCGGCGCGCAGTTTCGCGTCCGCAAGCGCATTCGCGGCAGCGCCGAGCGGCCGCGGCTTGACCGTGTTCCGCAGCCACAAGCACATGTACGCCCAGGTGATCGACGACGCCGCGGGCCGCACGCTGGCCGCGGCCAGCACGACCGACAAGGACGTGCGCGGCGAGTTGCAAATACGGCGGCAACAAAGCGGCCGCGCAGGCCGTCGGCAAGGCGATTGCCGAGCGGGCGCTGGCGGCCGGCATCAAGCAGGTGGCCTTCGATCGCGGCGGCTGCCAGTATCACGGCCGCGTGGCCGCCCTGGCCGACGCGGCCCGCGAAGCCGGATTGAGTTTTTAGATCGAGCAGCCAGAACATTCGACGTCCAGATCCGAATCAGACTTGCGACCTCAATCGAGCGCGAACTGACCGTGAGCCAAGCATGACATCGTGGCCGAAGCGAACCGAGGCGAACTGATCGAAAAGGTCATCAAGATCCAGCGCTGCGCCGCGGTGGTCAAGGGCGGCCGCCGCTTCAGCTTCGCGGCCATGGTCGTCGTCGGCAACGGCCGCGGCAAGGTCGGCTGGGGCTACGGCAAGGCCAACGAAGTGCCGCCCAGCGTCGAAAAGGCCGTCGAAGGACGGCTCGCGCAGCATGGTCGAACGTGCCGCTGGACGGCGGCACGATTCCGCACACGGTCGAAGGCCGCTTACGGCGCGGCCCACGTGGTGCTGGTGCCGGCCAGCCCCGGCACCGGCGTGATCGCCGGCAGCGCGCGTGCGGGCCGTGTGCGAAGCGGCCGGCATCCACGACATCCTGACCAAGAGCTTCGGCTCGAACAATCCGATCAACCTCGTCAAGGCCGCGATGGCCGCGCTCGACACAGCTGCGCACGCGGCACGAAGTCGAGCGGCTGCGAGGAGTGACGCTGACATGAATCTGGACGACGTCCATCGCGGCATTCACAAGCACAAGAAGCGGAAGCGCGTCGGCCGCGGCACCGGCTCGGGCCACGGCAAGACCAGCGGCCGCGGCCACAAGGGCCAGGGCCAGCTTGGCCGGCTGGACGGCGCCGCCGATCTTCGAAGGCGGCGCATGCCGCTGATCCGCCGCATTCCCAAGCGCGGCTTCCACAACGCGCTGGGCCAAGACGGTCGCGGTCGTCAACGTCGGCGATCTGGACGAGGCGTTCAAAGCCGGCGACGAAGTCACGCTCGAGTCGCTGCGGCGCCAAGCACCTGGCCAAGCGGCCGCTTCGACGATGCTGAAGGTGCTGGGCGACGGCGAGCTGACCAAGAAGCTGAAGATCTCGGCCCATCGCTTCAGCCAGTCGGCGCTGGAAAAGATCGAAGCAGGCCGGCGGCGAGGCGATCGTGCTGCCCGGCAAGAAGCCGGTCGTCAAGGGCGAAGCCAAGAAGCCGCGAAGTCAGCCAAGTCAGCCGCAGACGCGCGAGATGCGCACGCGAGCCACGGCGAACTTGCTCGGACGCAGCGGCCAGTCGGACGTCGATCCAACGGCAATGATCGCGATCGATCTCGGCTTCGCGGCGCGAGCGCTACGGATGATTCGCGCCGTCAGCGACTTGCGCTCGGAAGGACGGAGCGAGCCATGTGGGAAAAAATTCGCGTCGTCTTCACGATTCCCGAGCTGCGGCAAGAAGATTCTGCTTCACGCTCGGCGCTGTTGGCCGTCTATCGCGTCGGCTGGCAGATTCCGCTGCCGATCGTCGATCAAGCCACGATGACCGCGTTCTTCAAGCGCGACCAGCGGCATGGGCCAGCTGTTCTCAGCAAGTGGCCGTGTTCAGCGCCAGCCCAGTTGAACCAGATCACGATCTTCGGCCTGGGCATCATGCCCTACATTTCGGCCTCGATTATTTTCCAGTTGCTGGGCAGCGTCTGGGGGCCGCTGGAGCGGCTGCAGAAGGAAGGCGAAAGCGGCCGCAAGAAAATCAACGAATACACCCGCTATGCCACGGTCGTGCTTGTGCATCGGCCAAAGCTGGGTCTACGTGGGCTTTCTGATCAAGCAATGGCCTGGTGCACGACGCGTTTCTCGATCGACGGCGCAGCTGACGCTTCGGCTGGCAGTTCGTCACCGTGATGACGATGACCGCCGGCACGATCTTCCTGATGTGGCTCGGCGAGCAGATCGACGAGTTCGGCATCGGCAACGGCATCAGCTTGCTCATCATGGCGGGCATTCTGGCCGGCATGCCGGGCGCCGGATATCAGCTGTTGCAAGGAGTCCAGCTTCGAACTGGGCGGCGGCGGCGGGCAAGCTCGGGCTGGAAGTGCTGATCGTGCTGATGGTCCTGTTCGTGGCGGTCGTGGCCGGCGTGGTGTTCATCACGCTCGGCCAGCGGCGCATTCCCACGCAAAGCGCCAAGCACGTCCGCGGCCGCCGCGTGTACGGCGGCACCCGGCAGTACCTGCCGCTGCGGGTCAATCAGGCCGGCGTGATGCCGATCATCTTCGCCAGCAGCTTGCTGATGTTTCCCTCGATCTTGTTCACGCAGTTGGCCGCCATCTATCCCAACGGCGCGCTGTGGGCGCACCATGCACGACGTCTTCACGCGCGGCACGTCGTTCCTTTACAACGTGCTGTACGTGGTCCTGATCTACTTCTTCTGCTATTTCTGGACGGCCATCACGTTCAATCCCGAAGGACATGGCCGACAATCTGAAGAACTTCGGCACGTTCATTCCCGGCTATCGGCCCGGCAAGCGGACGGCCGACTATCTGGAAAAAGTGATGGTGCGCATCACCTACGTGGGGGCCGGCGTTTTTGGCGGTGGTGGCGATCACGCCGACGATCATCGCCGGCATCGTCTCGGTATCCCTACCAGGTGGCCAGCTTCTTCGGCGGCACCGGCTTGCTGATCGCCGTCAGCGTGGCGTTCGACCTGGTGCAGAAGATCGACAGCCACCTGGTGATGCGAAATTATCGGGGTCTGCTGGAGAAGGGCTAGAGACGAGAAGTGTTCGATTGACGGCCCCGCGCACCGCCGCCGGCACGCATGCAACGAGTGACGTATTCGCGCGCCTGCCGCGAGGCGATGCCCGGGGGAAGGGAACATGCGGATAGTTTTCATCGGCCCGCCCGGAGTCGGCAAAGGCACGCAGTCTGCCGAGCTGGTCGAGTATCTTGCGCATTCCGCACCTTTCGACCGGCGAAATGCTGCGTCAGGCCTGCCACGAAAAGACCGATCTGGGCCTGCTGTCGCAACAGTACCTGGCCGCCGGAAAGCTGGTGCCCGACCCGATCATCCTGCAACTGGTCGGCAAGCGGCTCGATCAGGACGATTGCAAGAAGGGTTACCTGCTGGACGGATTTCCCCGCACGCTGGGGCAGGCCCAGGCGCTGGACGAATATCTGACGCGCCGTGGCACCCCGTTGGACCTGGTGCTCGAGCTGGAAGTCGACGTCGAGGAGCTGATTCACCGACTTGTCGGCCCGCGGACGCGAGGACGATCGGCCGGACATCGTACGCGAACGGCTCGCAGCAGTACGAACGCCAGACGGCGCCGGTGACCGACTACTACCGCAAGCAGGGCCTGCTGCACGCGATCGATGGCGGCGGCACGCCCGGCGACGTTTTTCGCCGAGTTCAAGCCGTCGTCAACCGAACGCGCCAAAACGGCGGCGAAAACGTGTAGAATAGATCATAGGATTGCGGGCTCGGAATGGGAATCGGTGATTCCCAGACCTGGGCTGGCGATGAGACGCCACATCTCGCGCCGCAATCCGTGACTCCATGACTCCCGACCCCTGTAGCCAACCCCTACCTGCAATGCATATCCTTCGGTCATCGCGTGAAATCGCTCAGATGCGCAAAGCCGGGCTGTTGGTCTGGCAAGCCCACCAGATCGCCGCCGAACTGGTGCGTCCGGGGGTCACCACCGGCGAAATCGACGCCGCCGTCGAGCAGTTCTTTCGCCGAGCACAAGGCCATCCCGTTGTTCAAAGGAGTGCCCGGCAAAGTCCCATTTCCGGCCGTGACATGTATCTCGGTCAACGAGGAAGTGGTGCACGGCATTCCCGGCAAACGCGTGCTGCGCGAAGGTGACGTCGTCAGCATCGACACCGGCTGCAAGTTCGAGGGCTGGTGCGGCGACTCGGCGGTCACGCACCCGGTGGGCAAGATTCGACCCCGACGTGCAGCGGCTGCTCGACGTCACGCGAGGCGTGCTCGAACTGGCCATCGAGCTGATGGGCAAGCGGAGCCGGTGGAGCGAAGTGGCCAGCGAAATGGGCACGTTTGTCCGCGACGCCGGCTTCTCCGTGGTCGAAAGCTTCGTGGGGCACGGCATCGGCCGCGAAATGCACGAAGACCCGCAAGTTCCCAACTTTGTCAGCGCCCAGCTGCGGCGCAACGGCGATTTCAGCCTCGAACCAGGCCTGGTGATCGCGGTCGAACCGATGGTCAACATGGGCAGCAAGCACGTCAAGAGCATGCCCGACTTCTGGACCCAGGCCACGCAAGACGGCCGGCCCAGTGCTCATTTCGAGCACACGATTGCCATCACCGACGACGGCCCCTGGGTGCTCACGGGCCCGCCAGACGCCAAGGAAGCGGCCCGGCGCTAGCGCGCTCGAGCATGCTGCCAACGATTAGAACTGGTTTCAAATCTGCTGGGGACTGTCCCGATTTTGCGCAGTCTTCGGAGCAAAATGGGACTGTCCCCCTCTCCGAAGCGGTTTTGCAACCAATACAGCGTGAAAATCTCGTGCCAGGGGACTTGAAGCAAGGGCCCATGAGGGTTTATATTCAGACGTTTTGGACCCGCAGCAATCCGTCAGCGTATTTCCACCATGAAAGTCCGCGCCAGCGTCAAGCGAATTTGTGAAAACTGCAAGATCGTCCGTCGTCGGGGCGTGGTGTTCGTGGTTTGCAACAATCCCCGGCACAAGCAACGTCAGGGTTGAGGCAACGGCTGTTTGACCCGGATGCGGTTTTGATGCCCCCAGGGTTCGTGCGGCCCTCCCGTTCACGCATGCGTCCGCGTTGATTCATGGTTGGCGTGTCAATTCGCCGCGCTGAGATGTTGCCGGACTTGAATACAGGAGTTGAGTTTTATGCCGCGTTTGCTGGGTGTTGACATTCCCAATGATCGGCCGACGGTGATCTCGCTGACGTACCTGTACGGCGTGGGTCCGCAGATTGCCCGCGAGCTGTGCCACAAGGCCGGCGTCGATCCGCAGGCCAAGGCCCGCGATCTGCACGAGGACGAAGTGGCCCGGCTGGCGGCGCTGCTCGACAAGGACTACACGGTCGAAGGTCAGTTGCGTCGCCAGGTGGCGCAGAACATCTCGCGGCTGCGCGACATCGGCTGCTATCGCGGCATCCGGCATCGCCGCGGGCTGCCGGTTCGCGGCCAGCGCACGCGCACCAACGCCCGCACCCGCAAGGGCCCCAAGAAAACCGTGGCCGGCAAGAAGGGCGTGAAGGATCTCAGGTAAAACAGTGGACCGCGTAACGCCCGGGCGACTCGTTCCGCCGCCGCGTCGCTCAGGGGGTCCGCAAAACAGAATTCCCGGCCGCTTTCATCCCAAACGTTTTCAATTTCGAGGAGTTCGATCGACGTGGCCAAAAGCAAGCGACGCAAAACGCGACGCAACGTGACGGTGGGCATTGCCCACATCAAGGCGACGTTCAACAACACCAGCGTCACGATCACCGACACCAAGGGCGATACGCTGTGCTGGGCCAGCGCCGGCACCAGCGGCTTCAAGGGCAGCCGCAAGAGCACGCCGTTCGCCGGGCAGATGGCCGCGCAGCAGGCCGCCGAAAAGGCCGTCAAGTTCGGCGTCAGGAAGTTGGACGTGCGCGTCAAGGGCCCCGGCAGCGGCCGCGAAAGCGCCATCACGGCGCTGCAGGCCGCCGGCATGACGATCAAATCGATCGAAGACGTCACCCCGCTGCCGCACAACGGTTGCCGTCCGCCGAAGAAACGTCGCGTGTAAGCCACGCCCAATCGCACCGCGAAACCCAAAAGACCACGTCAACCACAACCTCGAGAAACGTATGGCTCGTATTACTGGACCCGTCTGCCGGCTCTGTCGTCGCGACGGGCTGAAGCTGTTCCTGAAGGGCACCCGTTGCGACACGCCCAAGTGTGCCATCGAGCGCCGCGACACCGCGCCGGGCATGCACCAGTATCGCCGCGGCAAGCAGACCGACTACGGCCTGCACCTGCGCGAGAAGCAGAAGGTCAAGCATTACTACGGCGTGCTGGAGCGGCAGTTTCGCGGCTACTTCGGCCGGGCGACGCGCACCAAGGGCAACACCGGCAACGCGCTGATGAGCCTGCTCGAACGCCGGCTTGGACAACGTCGTGCACCGCCTGGGCTTCGGCTCCAGCCGCGCGCAGGCCCGGCAGTTGGTCTCGCACGGTCACATCACGGTCAACGGCCAGCACGTGGACATTCCCAGCTACATCGTGCGCGCTGGGCGACGTGATTCGCGTGAAGAACCGCGCCAAGAGCTTGCAGATGGTGCAGGCGAACCTGGCCGAGCATCGCCGCACGGTGCCCGATTTTCTGACGCCTGATCGAAGGTGGCATTCCCGAAGGCCGCGTGGTGCGGCTGCCCGAGGCCGACGACATCTCGATCCCGGTGCAAACGCAATTGATCATCGAGCTTTGCTCGCAATAAACACGAGCTTTGCTCGCAGTAATTATCGAGCTTTGCTCGCAGTTAACCCTACACGATCACCCGAACCATCCACCGGCTGGCCCCCTCGAAACGTGGTGGGCCCCTGCGGGCCGCCAGCCGATCCGCTCGTTGCTACGGAGACATGACATGCATATTCGATGGCGTGGGCTGGAACTGCCCAGTCTGGTTACCTGCGATCCGAAGACCCTCTCGCCCACCTACGGCAAGTTCGTGGCCGAGCCGTTCGAGCGCGGCTTCGGCGTCACGATCGGCAATGGACTGCGCCGCATTCTGCTGTCGAGCCTGGAAGGCAGCGCCATCACGCAGATCAAGGTTCACGGCGCCCAGCACGAGTTCACCACGCTGCCCGGCGTGGTCGAAGACATGACCGACGTGGTGCTCAACATCAAGTCGCTGGTGGTCAAGAACTACACCGACTCGACCAAGGTGGTGCGCATCGAGAAGCACACCCGCGGCGTGGTGACCGGCGCCGACGTGCAGACCGACGACTCG
This sequence comes from uncultured Planctomycetia bacterium, assembly GCA_963801675.1. Classification (GTDB taxonomy): domain Bacteria; phylum Planctomycetota; class Planctomycetia; order Pirellulales; family PALSA-1355; genus PALSA-1355. Next base: position 1,624,257 of record CAWDFN010000001.1, on the reverse strand, counting down.
GTCGAAGTGATCAACAAGAACCACGTGATCGCCACGCTGACCGACGACGTGCCGTTCGTGATCGAAATGGTGGTCGAAAACGGCCGCGGCTACGTGCCGGCCAGCGAGCACAGCCCCAACGTGCAGGAGATCGGCATCATTCCGATCGATGCCGTCTACAGCCCCGTGGTCCGCGTGCGTTACGAGATCGAAGAAACGCGCGTCGGCCAGAAGACCAACTACGACAAGCTGACGCATCGAGATTTGGACCAACGGTTCGATCCATCCGGAAATGGCGCTGGTCGAATCGGCCAAGATTCTGCGCAAGCACTTGAACCCGTTCGTGCAGTACAGCGAACTGGGCTCGCGCGTGCACGCCGCGGCCGCGCGGCGGCGGTGGCGCGGGCGGCGACGCGGCGATCGAATCGAAGCTTGAACATGAGCCTGGCCGAGTTGAAGCTGTCGGTGCGGGCCACCAACTGCCTGGAATCGGAAAACATCCACACGGTGCGCGACCTGGTGCGCCGCAACGAGGACCAACTGCTTGAAGTGCGCAACTTCGGCGAAACCACGCTCAACGAAGTGCAAGAAAAACTCGCCGAGCTGGGTCTGCGACTGGGCATGCGCGTGCCCGCCGCCGCCAGCGTCTAGCAGCCAACGAGCATTGATGCACGACTGGCTAGCCAGCGGATTGCAGCACGTCGAACCGTCACCCAGCAGCACGACCGTGATTCGACCAGCGGTCCCCTGAAGAAACGCAACTTGCCATGCGACATCGACGAAAAGGCCGCACGCTCGGCCGCTCTCCCTCCCATCAGCGGGCCTTGCTCAAGAACCTGGCCAGTAGCCTGTTTCTGACCGAACGGGACGCCGACGAACGACGACAACAAGCCCAAGGTCAAGGGCCGCATCATCACCACGGTCGAAAAGGCCAAGGAAGTGCGGCCGCTGGTCGAGCGCTGCATCACGCTGGCCCGCAACGTCCTGCCGGCGCATGCAGGAAGCCGAAAAACTCGGCACCACCGCCGCCCGCAACAGCGATGCCTGGAAGACCTGGCGCAAGAGCGACAAGTATCAGCAGTGGAATCAGGCCATCGCGCCGGTGGTCGTGGCTCGCCGCCGGGCCATGCAACTGCTGGGCGACAAGCAGGCCGTCCGCATCTTGTTCGCCGAGGTCGCGCCGCGGTTCGTCGATCGTCCGGGCGGATACACCCGCGTGCTGCGGCTGGCCAAGCCGCGGCTGGGTGACGCCGGCACTCGCGCGATTCTCGAATTCGTCGGCGTGCGCGATCGCGTCAGCCAGCGCGCCGTTCGGCCCAGCTTCGAGACCGCCGGCAAGGGCACGAGCGAATCCACCGGCTGACGCCCGATCCAAGACCGGGCGGGGACTGTCCCGATTTTTTGCGGAGTCTTCGGAGTAAAATGGGACTGTCCCCTTCTCCGAGGCCGGACGGCTCGCAAGCCGCCGGCCACTTCGACTTCACCCTGCACATGCGCCGGCTGTGCGCCGACGTCACCTCGCGCCTCGACGAATTCTCGCACGTCGACATGCAACGCGTGGCCATTCGCTTCTGCCAGGCCCGCAAGCGCGTCCGTCACGGTCTGCAAGCCACGCTGACGCCGCTGCGCTTCGAGCAGGGCCAGCTGAGCGGCCGGCGGCGCGGGCGGGATTGGACGGTCGAGCGACTGTACGACTCGGCAGGGCGCGAGATGCTCTACCTGCTCAGTTTTTACCTGCCGCGGTTTCTTGATCGCACCTTCGACGAAAAACTGGCCACCGTGGTCCACGAGTTGTGGCACATCGGTCCCCAGTTCGACGGCGATCTGCGCCGCCATCCCGGCCGCTGCTACGCCCACACGCATTCGCAAAAGCAATACGACACACTGGTGAGCCAGTTGGCGCGCAAATGGCTGTCGCTCGATCCGCCCGGCCCGACGTACGATTTTCTGCGGTACGATTTTGCTCAATTGGATCGCAATCACGGCCGCATTTTCGGCCAGAAGATTCCCACTCCCAAGTTGATCCGTGCCAGCTAAGCTAGCACGCGCGGAGATGCAATCCTGCCTGTCCGTGCTTGCCAGCATGGGTGGCCCAGACAACTTGTTGTCTGGGTCCCGCAGGGACAAGAGGACCGGCGGAGTGTGCGGACTCTCACGACACGCCTCTTGTTGCTTCGCAACGCCGACAACAAGTTGTCGGTGTCACAACACGAGGCGACTGCTTGCACTCGAATGATGTTGTCGGGCTGAAGCGGCTCACCTCGGTTGACACGCTCGGGCTATCGCCGCTAATCTACGCCCCTCACGTCGCTCGGAAGATCTTCCCATCGCTCGGCGTTTCCTTCGTTTTTCTCGTCAGGAACTCGGCATGCACCCGGCCGTGCGCTGTTTCGCGCTGTTTGCTGCGCTGGTTGCGCAGGTCGGCTGCAAGGTCGTCGAGCGGCAGCCCAAGGGACGCTCGCCGCTGTTGCCGCTTTCTGGCTCGGGCGAAATGGTGACGCTCGAGGTATTCGCCGCTCCCACGCCGCTGGGCGACCCGCGAATTGAGACCCTGTGGAGCGAAGTCGACGAGCAATCGCTTTCGCCCGAGCTGCGACGCAAACTGAGCCAGAACGGTCTGCGAGCCGGCCTGGTCGGCCCTCACTTGCCGACCGCGCTGGCCGAACTGCTCAACGTCACCGGTGAGCAGCTTTCGGCCGAAGAAAAATCGCTGGTGCCGATGGAATCCGAACCGACGACGACCTTGCGCGTCCTGCAATTCCTGCCGGGCAAGCGCCACGACCAGGTCATCACGCCGCTGCTCGAGCAAATCTCACTGTTGCGATATAGCGACGGGCAGCCGGTGGGAAAAACGTATCAAAAGGCCGAAGGACGGCTGGTGCTGCACGTCTTTCAGGAGCCCGACGCCCGAGTGCGCATCGACGTGCAGTTCGAGCTGCACCACGGCGAAGTCAAAGCCCACGTCACCGGCAGCGATGGCATGTTCATCTGGAAGCCGGAGCGCGGCAAGCAAGTCTTCGACGACCTGAACACGAGCGTCAAACTGGGCCCCGGCCAGATGTTCCTGGTCACTTGCGCCAGCGATCGGCCGGGCAGCATCGGCCATCACTTCTTCGCGCAGAACGACGGCGAAAAGCCGATGCAAAAGCTGTGGGTCTTTCGCGCCCTCAGGCAGGCGCCGACCGCGCATTCCTCGAACTCCCCGCCGCCGACAACGAGCCGCTGTCGAGCGACATGACGGAGTAAGGTCGAATGGGTGGCCCAGACAACTTGTTGTCTGGGTCCCGAAGGGACAAGAGGTAAACGGGCGGCGCGGAAGCCTGCGTCACGCAACTCTTGTTGCTTCGCCACCCGGACATACCAGCCCGAAGCGCGAGCGAGGGAAAACCGACGAAGAACCCTTGCTTGCGCTTCGGGCTAGTATGAGAAAATCACGGTCTCTGCTCAAACCGGTTGCCCGGTCAAGGCGGCGCGGACGCGTTCCAATTGCCCGGCCGAGCCGAGCTTCTGGTTCTTGTGCGTGATGTAGTCGGCGTAGGCCGCCATGAACGGCTTGCCGGGCGTGCGCGGGTCGAAGTCGCCCGGCTTGTCGCGGAACGTCTCGCGATAAATCGCGCACCACACCAACCGGCCGTCGGTGTCGATGTTCACCTTGGTCACGCCCAGCTTGGCGGCCGGCAGATACTGGTCCTCGGGCACGCCGCTGGCGTCGCCCAGCTTGCCGCCGGCCTTGTTGATCCGCTCGACCCATTCCTTGGGCACGCTGCTCGAGCCGTGCATCACCAGCGGAAAGCCCGGCAGCAGCTTTTGGATTTCCGCGATGCGGTCGAAGTGCAAGCCCTGGCTTGCCGGTGAACTTGTAGGCGCCGTGCGAAGTGCCGATGGCCACGGCCAGCGAATCGCAGCCGCTGCGCTCGACGAACTCGACCGCCTGGTCGGGATCGGTCAGGCAGGCATGGTCGGCGTCGACCGAAATGTCTTCTTCCACGCCGCCCAGCATGCCCAACTCGGCCTCGACCGAGATTCCCTTCTCGTGGGCCCGCTCGACGACGCGGCGCGTGATGGCGATGTTCTCGTCGAACGTCTCGTGCGAGGCGTCGATCATCACCGAGGAATAGAAGCCGCTGTCGATGCAGTCGTAGCAGACTTCTTCGGTGCCGTGGTCGAGATGCACCGCGAAAATCGCCTTGGGAAAAACCTCCTCGGCGGTGCGAATCATGGCTTCCAGAAACCGCTTGTCGGTAAAGCCGCGCGCGCCGCGCGAAATCTGGATGATGAACGGGGCGCTCTTTGCCGGATCGACCGGTTCGTCGTTCGAGTTCTTCTGGCCCAGATTGCCGCGGAACAGGCCGACGGTCTGCTCGAGGTTGTTGATGTTGTAGGCGCCGACGGCGTATTTGCCGTAGGCCTGCTGAAAAAGCTCTTTGGTGGTGACGATCATGCGGGTTCTCCCAAAATTTCGGCCCAGGGGTGCTAGCAGCCGAGTCGCCGCCCAACGGCTCTGACGAGAAACATTACAAATCGCTTCAAACGCGGCCCCATTATAGGCAATTCGGCGCAAAGCAGCCACTGCTGCCGGCTTGCCGTGTGCGCCGCGGGTTTACATTGCCCGAGCGGCCGCTCGAAGATACAATCCGCCGACCCCGAGGCGGCAGCGGAAAACACCACGGACGCGTCGTTTATGAGCAGCAGCGAGCGTGCCAGCAACCAGAGGTTGACCCCGCTGGAACAACTGCGCTACGCGCGCGAAATCATCGCGCTCGAGGGCCAGGCCCTGGCCACGTTGTCGCGGCGACTCGACGGCGAGTTTTGCCGCGCGGTCGACGCGCTCTACCACTGCCAGGGGCAGCGTGATCGTCAGTGGCATGGGCAAGGCCGGCCTGATCGCGCAAAAGGTCGCCGCCACGCTGGCCTCGACCGGCACGCGCAGCCACTACCTGCATCCGGCCGAAGCCGTGCACGGCGACCTGGGACGGGTCCACGGCGACGATGTCATGCTGATCTTTTCGCAAAGCGGCGAGACCGAGGAGATCGTTCGGCTGTTGCCCTCGCTGGCCGAGTTCGGCGTGGGCATCGTCGCCGTCAGCGGCCGCCGCGCCAGCACGGTCGGTCGAGCGGCTGACGTGACGATCGAACTGGGCCCGCTGCAAGAAGCCTGCGCGTTGGGCCTGGCGCCCAGCACCAGCACGACGGCCATGCTTGCCGTGGGCGACGCGCTGGCGCTGGTGACCAGCCGGATGCGCGATTTTCGCCGCGAAGACTTTGCCCGCTTCCATCCGGCCGGCAACTTGGGCCGCCAGCTGAGCAAGGTCGACGAGTACATGCGCCCGCTGGCCGACTGCCGGCTGGCGCTCGACTCGCAAAGCGTGCGCGAGGTGTTCGTCGACGCACAGCCGCGCCGGACGCCGAACCGGCGCGATCATGCTCACCGACGCGGCGGGCCGCCTGGCCGGCGTGTTTACCGACAGCGACCTGGCGCGGCTGTTCGAGAGCCGCCGCGACGCCGCGATCGACCGCCCGATCCGCGACGTGATGACCTCCCACCCCACCACCGTGCCGCAAGGCTCGATGATGGTCGACGCAGTCGCTATCATGGCGGAGAGGAAAATCAGCGAGTTGCCGGTGATCGACGACGCCGGTCGGCCGGTCGGCCTCGTCGACATCACCGACGTGGTCGGCCTGTTTCCCGAAGCCGCGCTGGCCGACACCGTCGACCAACCTGGTCGCGCCACGATCCACGCGCCGCCGCTCGTCGCCCCGAATTCCGCCGCGGGAATGCGCATGAAACTCGAACAACGCTGCCACGATATCGAGCTTGTGCTGGCCGACGTCGACGGCGTCTTGACCGGCGGCCAGATCGTGTTCAACAACCAGGGCATCGAGACCAAGCAGTTTCACATTCGCGACGGCCTGGGCATCAAGCTTTGGCAGCGGGCCGGCTATCGCTTCGGCCTGGTCACGGGGCGCAGCTCGCACATCGTCAAGATCCGCGCAGCCGAACTGGGCGTCGAAATCGTGCGGCAAACCGCCGAGGACAAGTTGCCGGTCGCGCAAGAAATCTTTCAGCAGTTGGGGCTGCAACCCAACCAGGTGTGCTTCATCGGCGACGATCTGCCCGACATCCCAGTGATGCGCGCCGTGGGCCTGGGCGTGGCCGTGGCCGACGCTTGTCCCGAGGTGCGCCAAGCCGCGCATTACGTTACCCAGCTTGGGCGGCGGCGACGGCGCCGTGCGCGAAACGATCGAGGTGATTCTCAAAGCCCAGCGCCGCTGGAATGACCTGATCCAAAAGTACACCACCTGAGACGGACCATGACGTACCAGGTGGCATTGCCCCGCGTGCGCACGCTTTTGCAAGGCCGGCTGTCGGGCATGGCCGCGCGCGGCCAGGTGATCGGCAGCTTTCTAGCCGTCGTCGCCGCCTACTGGCTGTATTGGCTGATCGCCGTGCCGATGATCGAGCCGGCCATCGAGGAGAAGACCGTCAGCCGCGCCAGCGACGACCAGGTGCGCGAGGCCCGCGACGCCCCCTCGGCGCAAGCAGGCCCTGGCCCGGTTCTTTCCCCCCGGGTCGTGGGAGCTCGACAACCCCGCGATCTGGGAAAGCGAACAGAGCATGCTGCTATTCAAAACACCCAAGCCCCTTCCCGACGGGCAAATCGAGCTGAAGAACTGCACACTGCTGTTCTTTTCCAAGGGGGCCGAGGCCGGCCTGTCAAAGGTCCCGCCGATCATCATGCGCGCCGCCGAGGGGGCAACGCTCAAGTTCGATCCGCCGATCGTGCCCAACAACGTCAGCCTCAATCAGCGGCAGTTGGTCGGCGGTCGCCTGAAGGGGCTGATCACGATTCGCCGCGAGCCGAGCCGCCCCGGGGCCACCGACGACCTGCTGATCACCACGCGCGACGTGGTGCTGAACAAGAACCGCGCACACACACCCGAGGGGGTACAGTTTCGACTGGGACGCAGTCACGGCAGCGGCCGCGACATGGAAATCTTTCTCACCGAGGAAGCCGGGCCCAACGGCGCCCTGCGAACCGGCACGCTCCGCACGCTGCAGCTCAATCGCGACGTCGTCATGCACCTGGAACTGGGCGACGGGCCGCTGGCTCCGGGCGCGGCGGGCAAGCAAAACCCGAGCGACGCCCCGATCAAGATCACCTGCCAAGGCCCGTTCCAGTACGACTTTGTCCGCTACGCGGCTTCGTTTCGTCAGCGCGTCGACGTGGTGCGACTGGGCATCGGGCCGAGCGACCTGTTGAACTGCGAATTGCTGACCGCCTTTTTCGAGCACGGCGACGCGAAATCTCCGGCCGCCGAACCGCCCCCCGCGCCGGGCACGTCCAGCAAAACGTCAGGCCTGCAAGTACGCGTGCTCGAAGCCCGCGGCGACCCGGTCACGCTCCGCTCGCCGTCGCGGGGAATCTACGTCCATTGCGCGGGGCTCGATTACTGGCCGGCTCCGGCCGGGGCGATCGGCCGACTGACGGCCATGGGACCCGGCGTGGTTCAAGGCAACTTGCCGAACAATCCGGCCGGCAAATATCATGCGGAGTGGTCGCGGCAGTTTCGCTTCGAGCCCGCCGGAGCCGAGCACGTCGCATCGCTACACGGCGGCGCAGAAGTGCGCTTCGCCGGCATGGGCGAGGTCACCGCCAACGACCGCTACGACGTGGAGGGAAAGATCGTCGAGGAAGGCCAGATCCAAGCCTGGCTGTTCCCGGCAAAAACCGCGCCGCAATCGGATCGAGTCGCCACGATCAAAACCGTCTCGTTGCAAAACTCGACCGATGCCGGCGGCCAGTCACCTCTGATCGGTGCCGGCGGTGGACCGGCCGCGGGGGGCGAAACCTGGCAAATCCAGCGCGTGCTGGCCCAGGGGGCCGTGGTGATCGACTCGCCCCAATTGACCGGCACGATGGGAAAACTCGAAGCCGTGATCGAGCGTCCGAAAGCCGGCGCCGAGCCAGCGCCGCCAGCAGCGTCTCCCGGCGATCAGGCGCCGCTGACTGCCGGTCAGCCGCCCACCCAGGCCGCCGAACAGGCACCGGCTGCGCCGCAGGCGCGGCGGACTTCGTCGCAACGATTTTCGGCGCGAGCCAACGAAATGCTGCTCACGCTTGTGCCCAACGGAAAGGAATTCGCCGTATCGGGCGTCACGCTCGACAAGGCGGCGCACCTGGAGGAGATCACGCCGGCCAAAGCCGGGAGCAAGCCGTTGGTGGTGCAGGGTGATCGCCTGCACGTTTCCGACGCCAACACCGATCAGACGCGCGTCACCGTCGCCGGCCGACCAGGCTATCTCGAGGCGGGAGGCATGATCTTGCGCGGCGACGCGATCGAGCTGGAAAAGCAAACCAACCGGCTGTGGATCGACGGGCCCGGCCGAATGACGATGCCCATGGAACAGGATTTCAACGGCCGGCCGGTGCCGCGTCCGCAGTCGATGGACGTCACCTGGCGCGGAAGCATGAACTTTCAGTCCGACGTGGTCGTGTTCGAGCGCAACGTCGAAGCAAAGTCGGAGCAGCAGTTTCTGCGCACCGAAAAGCTGGACGCGAAATTGAATCGGCCGGTCGATTTTTCGAATCTCAACGCCGGCTCGCGCGGCGCGTCGGCCGCCCAGCCGCAGTTGGCCGTGTTGCGTTGCTATGGACCGTGCTTTCTCGAGAGCCGCGATTTCGACGACAAGGGACAGCAAAGCTCGTTCGACCAGATGGAGGCTTTCGACCTGTCGCTCAATCGCGTCAACGGAGACATCGGCGGGCTCGGCCCCGGCACGGTCACGCACGTTGGCCCGCGAGACGCCCAGGACTCGCTCACGCAGCCCGGTGCGCCCGCGCAGCCCCGCCCGCCGGCGCGGAAGAAAAACGTCGGCGGAGAGCTGGCGTATCTCAACGTGCAATTCCAGCGGTCGATCACCGGCAATTTGAATCGCCGCGAAGTCACCTTTGGCGAGCCGACGAAAACCGTCTACGGACCGGTCACTCATTGGGACGCGAAACTCAATGCCGACGATCCCGCCAGTGTCGGCCCCGACGGAATCGTGCTGGATGCCAAGCAACTGACGGTTCGGCAAATGGAGTCTCGCGACAAACAGCAGCGCGGCCGTTTCGAGCTCGTGGCCGGCGGCAACGTGTTGGCCGAAGGCACGCAATTCGTTGCCCGCGGCCACCAGGTCATCTACGACGAAGCCAAGGACCAGCTCATCCTCGAAGGCGACGGCCGCAGCCTGGCCGAAATCTTTTACGATGGCACTTCCGGCGGACGGCGCGAAGCCAAGGCCAACAAAATCGTCTACGCCGTCAAGCTGCAACACGTGGTGGTCAGCGGCGCCCAATCGGTCGGCATCGACGTCCCGCAAAACAAACAGACCAAACCGCCTGCGACCAAGCTGCTGGGCAAGTGAAGTCTCGGGTGGCCCAGACCCGAAAAGGTGCCAGGAACCTTTTTAAAAGGTTCCTGGCACCTTTTCGGGTCTGGGCTATTTCGCGGTCAGCAGCTTCTCGACGGCTTCGCGGCCGGTCATGCCGATCGACACGCCGAGCTTTTCCGCCGCCTTGCTGACTTCGAGTATCTTGGCGTTGAACAAATCCTCGGGCTCGCGCAGAGGGTTGGCCGGCGTGCCGCGGGCGATGGCCACGGCCAGGCTGAACTCGTTGGCGGCGCGGATGTCGTAAATGCCGCAGCCGACCAAGCCCTTATCGGTGTGGATCGCGCAATATTGTCCGCCGGGCCACTGGTAACTCGTGCCGATGGCCTGCCCACCGCGAAACTGAAGCGTCTTGTTGATGGCCAAAGGGAGCGTCACGGCATGGTTCCTCCAGGTTGGAACTGACTCGTATCAACCTTTCATGTTTCTCGCGGCCTTACGCAATCTCATTCGTCAAGCTGTCCCCAGACCTTCAGACTTTGGAAACCCGGGGGCTTCGGTCGAGCATTGGGGGGCACGGCCTGGCGGGCCAGCGCGTCATACCGGGCCCGCAAATCTTTGACGACCTCGGGCCGATCGTCAGCCAGGTTATGCTTCTCGCCGGGGTCGCCGGCCAGATCGAACAGCTCCACGCGCAACTTGCCCTCGCGCTCGCGTTCCACCAGCGTCGGCACCTGGCGCTCGCCGTCGCCCACCCCGACGTTGCCCGCCAGCACGAGTTTCCAGTCTTTCACCCGAATCGCGCCGTGCTGCGGCGTGCTGTTGAGCACGATCTCGGCGTGTGGCGACGCCGCGCCGGAGGTGAGGCACGGCCACAGATCGCGTCCATCGAGAGGCAGCGACTGCTCCAAGGGCGCGCCGGCCAGCTTGAGCAGCGTGGGATACCAGTCGACCATGTGCAGCGGAGCGTCGACTTGAATGCCCGGCTTGATCTCCCCGGGCCAGGTGGCGAAGGCGCACGTGCGGACGCCCCCTTCATAGATCGTGCCCTTGCCGGCCCGCAGCGGCCCGTTGCTGGTGACTTCGCCGGGCGCCGGTCCGCCGTTGTCGCTGGAAAAAACGAACAGCGTGTTGTCGGTCAGCCCTTGTTTGGCGATTTCCGCGACGATTCGTCCGACGGCCTCGTCGAGGGCCGCCACCATGCCCGCGTAGATTCGTCGCTCGCCTTGAAATTGCGCGTAGGGCTCGCTGTAACTGTTGGGCACCTGGTGCGGGCCGTGCACGGCGTTGAACGGCACGTACAGAAACAGCGGGCGTTTTGGGTCGCGATCGGCAATGCGCCGCACGGCCTCGCGGGCGATCAGGTGCGTCGAGTATCCCTCGTCGTGACTCACGCGGTCGTCGAGGTGCCAGTCGAGCCCGCCGTCGCGGATGTGCGTGAAATAGTCGAGCGCGCCGTTGTAATGGCCATACTGGTGATCGAAGCCGCGCCGCGTTGGCAGATATTCCGGCCGAAAATGTCCCAAGTGCCACTTGCCTACGATGGCCGTTTGATAGCCCGAGGCGGCCAGTGCTTGCGGCAGCGTGCGCTCTTCGAGCGGAAGGCCATACTGGGCCCAGGGTCGCACCACGCCAACCTGCAGGCCGAGGCGAAAAGGATAGCGACCCGTCATCAACGCTCCGCGCGTCGGTGAACAGACCGGCTGCACGTAAAATTGTTCCAGCCGAGCCCCAGCCATTGCCAGCTTGTCGAGATTCGGCGTTTTGATTTCGCTGCCGCGCCAACTGACGTCGTGCGAGCCCAAGTCATCGGCCAGGATGAACACGATATTAGGACGCGGCGCCGCATCGGCCCGCACAGCCAGCGGTCCCACGAACAAGGCGAACAGGATCCAACAACGTCGCATGGCCGCGTAACCTCGCAATTAGAACGTTCAGGGATCGCCGTCGGCTTTTGCTTTTTTCTTGGCCTTTCGGGCGGCCTGTTTGGCAGCTTGCTTGGCGGCCTTTTTCGGTTTGCCGCCTGCGCTGTCGGACACGTCGGGCGCGTTTTTCGCCGGCAGATGTTTGGCCAGCGCTGTCTGCTCCGACGCAAAGCCCGGCTCGCCCGCCAGGTTCTTCCACTCGTACGGGTCTTTCGACTCGTCGTAGAATTCCTCGCCACCATCGGCGTAGCGGATGTACCGAAACGCCTCGCTGCGGACCGCGTGGTTCTTGAACTCGTAGGTCGTGATGGCCGGATCGCTCCAGGCGGCGCGCGGATCTGCCAGCAGCGAGCGAATGCTCTTGCCCTCGACGTGCTTGGGCGTGGGTATCCCGGCCAGGTCGGTCAAGGTCGGATAGATCGACATGAAATCGACGGTCCGCTCGCAGACGCTGTTGGGTTTGGTCAGGCCCGGCACGACCCAAATCAAGGGTGCCCGCGTCGCCTCTTCCCACAGCGCGAACTTTCGCCAATGTTGTTTCTCGCCCAAGTGCCAGCCGTGGTCGCCCCAAAAGACGATCATCGTGTTGTCGCGATACTCGCTGGCGTCGAGCGCGTCGATCAGCCGACCGATCATCACGTCGGCGTACGAAATCGCGGCCAGGTAGGCCTGCACGGCTTCTTTCCAGCGGCCCGATGCGAGGATCTCGGCGTGATCGCCGTTGGGCTTAGCCATCGCGACGCCGGCCGGCGGAATGTCGTCCAGATCGTTGGCCGTGGTGGGCGGAAGCTGAATCTTGTCGAGCGGGTGCATGTCGTAATACTTGCGCGGCACGTTCCAAGGCATGTGCGGCTTGTGCAGACCGACCGCCAAAAACAACGGCTTGTCGTGTTTGCGCTTCAATTGCTCGATGCCATAGTTGACGATTCGCCATTCGCGCAGATCCTCGTCACGGCAATCGAGCGGCGCGAACCGGATGCCCCCCACGCCCGTGTCCCCCGTGGGTTTCGGGTCGCCCCCTTCGCCCGCCAGGTAATCGTCCCATTCGCTGCGCCGCGGATACGAGCCGTGATAAATCTTACCCGAGCCGCAGACGTAGTATCCAGCCTTGCGGAACGCGGTCGTCAGCGGCAGGTCTTCGGCGATAACCGTCCGCCAGTCGTCGTTGTTTTCATACACGCCGGAAGTAAACGGCCGCAGGCCTGACATCAGCGCGGTGCGCGACGGGTTGCAAACCGGCGCGGCGCAGTAGCTGTGCGTGAAGCGAACGCCGCGCGCCGCCAGTCGGTCGATATTGGGCGTGATGGTCTGCGCATTGCGCCCAGGTAGCCGACCCAGTGGTTCAGATCGTCGACCGCGATGAACAACACGTTGGGCCGCTTCGCCGCGGCATCTTGCTTGGGCTCGGCGGCCGTCGCGCCGGCGGAAATGCAGAGCAGAATTATGGCACCGCGGCAAAGAACGTTGTTCATGGCATGAACCTGATGGAGACTCGGCGGTGGAAGCAAGATGGCGCGAAACCAAGATCACACCAGTAGGCTCGATATTCGCCGGCCTGTCAAGCAACTGGCGACGCCGCGGGCTGCCCCCACTAGCCCGAAGCGCTAGCGAGGGTTCTTCGTCGTCCTTCCCTGGCTAGCGCCTCGGGCTAGTGTGGGAACATTCGCCTGCATTACGCCAACTGCTTGCGGAAACGGGTCAGGCTCAGCGCCAAAATGACCATACAGCAAGTGCCCAGCCCGATCACTTGCGGCACCAGGTCGATCAAATCGGCGTCGCGCAGCACGATGCCGCGGAGAATTTCCACAAAGTACGTGGCCGGAATGACGAACGTCGCCAGATAGATCGGCAGCGGCATGGCGTTGCGCGGAAACACAAACCCCGATAACAGCACCGAGGGGAGCATCAGCAAGAACGCGAATTGCATTGCCTGCAATTGCGTCTTGGCCACCGTCGAAACCAACAATCCCAGTCCCAGGGAACACAACAAGAACAAATTGGCGAGCGTCAACAGCAAGGGGATGCTGCCGTGGATAGGCACGCGGAAGACGTAGATCATCACCGCCAGCACGATTAACGTTTCGATGAACCCCACGATCGCGTAGGGGATCAGCTTGCCCAGCAGCAGCCCGACGCGCCCCACGGGCGTGACGAACAATTGCTCCAACGTGCCCAGTTCGCGCTCGCGTACGATGGCAAACGCGGTGAGAAACAGCGTCACCAACTGCAAGATGATTCCGACCAGGCCGGGCACGAAGAAGTGCGAGCTTTCCAGGTCGGGGTTGTAGAGTAGCCGCGGCCGCATTTCGATCGGCACCGCCGCCCGCCCCACCGCGTTGCGCGACGGCACGAAAGCGTACGATTCGATCATCGGCTGAATCTTCTGCCGCGACCGGGCGATGCCCAGCAAGTTAGTCGTGTTGAGCGCCGTGGTGGCGACTTGCGAATCGCTGCCGTCGATCAACACCTGCACGCCGACTTGCTCTCCGCGCATCAGCCGCTCGCTGTAGTTCGGCGGAATGCGCAGCCCGACTTTGGCACGGCCCGAGGTCAAAGCATGCCGAAACGAGTCTTCGTCAAAAACCCGCTCGATGATGCGAAACGTGCGCGTGTTGGCAAACGCCTCGATCAATTCCCGGCTATGTTGCCGGCCGTCGAGATCGTAGACCACGGTCGGAATGTTTTCGATTTCGGTTTGAATCGCGAAGCCGAATATCAGAGTTTGAAACACGGGGATAACGAACATGAACAGCAGCGTGGCCGGCTCGCGGCGAATGTGCGAGAACTCTTTGAGAAAGATCGCCTGAAATCCCCGCCCCCCGCGAGCCCGTTCGACCGGCCTTGCCGCGAGCCTGGCCACCGCGGGCGGCGTCGTTTCAGACTTGGCGATGACCGTTTTTTCTTCCGCCGACGGAGCATTTACGGTTTTGCGCTGCTCGTCGCGGGCTCGGGTGAGCGTGACAAAGACGTCCTCAAGCGTCGGCCCGATCGGACGCAGCGACACGCCGTCTTCCCCCTCTCCCGCCGGCCCGCGGCGAGCTCGGTCGAGCTGGAGAGGGCCGGGGTGAGGGTGTATTCCCTTCAGCAACTCCGCCTCGCTCAAAGTATCGTCGGCCAGCAGGTGGATCGTCTGGCCGAACAGGGTCGCGTCGCGCACGCCTGGAATCTCGCGCACCCGGGCCAGAATCTCGGTGGGCGAAGGCGTTTCCAGTTCCCAGCGGCGCGTGCCGCTCGGCGTCACCTCGGCCAGGTGCTTCAGCTCCTGCGGCTTGCCGCACACGACCAGCCGGGCGTTGTAGATATAGGCCACGTCGGTGCAGCGCTCGGCCTCGTCCATGTAATGGGTCGTGACGAACAGCGTCACGCCGCGGGCCGACAGCGCGAACAGCAAGTCCCACAAGTCGCGCCGCGCCACCGGGTCGATGCCCGCGGTCGGCTCGTCGAGAAACAGCACCTCGGGGTCGTGAATCATGGCGCAGGCCAGCGCCAGCCGCTGCTTCCAGCCGCCCGAGAGCGTGCCGGCCAGTTGATCGATCCGGCTCGCGTCGAGCCCGGTCAACTCCTCGACCGCGCGCATCCGCTCGGCCAGACGCGCCGCGTCGAGTCCGTAAATGCGTCCGTAGAACTCCAGGTTTTCCCGCACGGTCAGATCGGCGTACAGGCTGAACTTTTGCGACATGTAGCCGATGCGGCGCTTGATCGATTCGGCTTCGTGCGCTACGTCGTAGCCCAGCACGGTGGCCGCTCCGCCGCTCGGTTCGAGCACGCCGCACAGCATGCGAATCGTGGTGCTCTTGCCGCTGCCGTTGGGGCCGAGAAAGCCAAAAATCGCCCCGCGCTCAACCTGAAAGCTGATGTCGTCGACCGCCACCAACTCGCCGAAGCGTCGCGACAGTCCGCGCACGTCCATGACCACCGGCTTCATGGTCGGTCCTCGGACCCGTCACGCTTCGCGTCCGGTTTCGTGTCGATCTTGGCACCGGTCTTCTCGTCGAGCGAACCGTCGAGCCAGACGTCGGCCGACATGCCGGGTCTCAGCCGATCCAGCCCGCTGTCCAGCTCGACCTTGATGCGGAACACTTGCTTCGAGCGTTCCTCGGGCGTCTGCACGTTGCCCGGCGTGAACTCGGCCTGCCGCGCGATGAACGAAACATGCCCCGCGAACGACTCACCGGGAAAACTGTCGACGGTAACTCGCACTTTCTGGCCGACCTTCTGTTGCAGCCGATTCTCGGGCACGTACGCGCGAACCCACATGTGGCGCGTATCCATCAGCGAAATCACGGGCGCGTTGGCGCCCACCAGGTCGCCGGGATGCAGCTCGATGGCCTCGATGACGCCGTCGACGGGCGCCTTGACGTTCAGCTCTTCCAATTGCCGATCGATCGTGGCCAGCGCCGCCTCGGCCGACTCCATGGCGGCTTTGGCCTGGGCGATTTCCTGGGGGCGAAAACCCTTGGTGCGCATTTTCCATTCCTGGTCGGCTTCGTCGAGCTGCGCTTTGGCTTCGGCGATGTCTTCCTTGCGGGTGCCTTCCTTCAACTGCGACAACTCCTCGCGCCGCACTTGCACCCGGGCCCGCGACGTCTTCAACACGCTGCTGACGCGGTCCATCTCATCGCGCGAGGCGGCGCTGCGATCGACCAGGGCCTTGGTCCGTTCGTATTGGAGTTGAGCCAACTGGAGCTCGGCTTCGGCCAGTTCGAGCTGGGATTCGCCAATGGCGATCTCCTGCGGGCGCGGCCCGCGCACCAACTTTTCGGCGTGGGCCGCCAGTTGATCGCGACGTGCCTTGGCCTCGGCGATTTCCTCGACACGAAATCCGGCTGCAAGGCGTTCATATTCGGCCCGCCTTGCTTCGAGCGTCTTTTCGGTCTCGGTCCGCTTCTCCTGCAAATCGAACGGTTCGAGCTCGAGCAGGACTTCGCCCGTCTTGGCCCGCTGGCCCTCGACGGCGAACACTCGGTGCACCCGACCGCCGACGCGCGAGCCGACGCGAATTTCGTCGGCCTCGATCAGGCCCGAGACCTTGAGCGGTTCGCTGCGATGCTGACTGTAGAAGATCGCCGCGGCCAGGGCCGCAACGACGATCAGAATTCCCGCGGCACGCACAAACATGGCCGATGCCGCCCTTTCTCAAGCCGTTTTTCTTGCCAGCATCAAGATCCAGCATAGCGATGGCTGTGCAAACGAGACAATCCTGATTGGGGCGCGCCTTTGGCTTGCTTGGGGCCCGTGCGGCCGGATATATTGTTGAAGTTCCCGGATCGCGGCAGGCAGCTCGTGAAACCAGCCGCCGCCGGTCCCGTGCACAACCCACCAAACACGACCCACCAACCGCCTCTTCCCCTGGAGAATCTACGATGAAACGAGCCTGGACCTTGTTTGCCGTAGCGGCATTGGTTCTGCCCGCGGTTTCACTTTCCGCCGACGAAGCCGCGGCGGTAAAGACCGGCCTGAAAATCGGCGAGCAAGCGCCCGACTTCAAGATCAAGGATGCCGACGGCAAGCTGATCGACCTGGCCCAACTGACGGCCAAGGGTCCGGTGCTGGTGCGGCTGACTTGCGGATGTTCCGGCTGCGACAAGGAACTGGGCTACTTCCAAGCCTTGCACGAAGCCTATAAGGACAAGGGCCTGGTGAGCGTGGCCATCTTCAAGGAGCCCGACGCGAAAGTCGAAAGCTACGTCAAGCAGAAGAAACTGCAAATGC
This sequence comes from uncultured Planctomycetia bacterium, assembly GCA_963801675.1. Lineage (GTDB taxonomy): Bacteria > Planctomycetota > Planctomycetia > Pirellulales > PALSA-1355 > PALSA-1355. Next base: position 1,607,268 of record CAWDFN010000001.1, on the reverse strand, counting down.
TGTACGCGGTCGACACCGAGGGCAAGAGTTGGAACACGTTCCAGACCAAGACCATGCCCACCAATTTTCTGATCGAGAAGGGTGGCAAGATCCGCCGCATCGCCTCCGGCTGCGACCCCAGCGGCCTGGTCGCCCAAAACCTGGCCGCAGAAGCCGCCAAGCTAGTCGGCTCCAAGCCCGCCAACGTGCAAACCGAAGCGGCGAAGTAGCGCCGCCCCTCGAAAAGGTGCCAGGAACCTTTTATTGACGAAACGGCGATTGACCGCTAAATTGTCTCGGTATGGGAAGGCCGACGCGGGCGACTCCGGGGGGATGGGTATACCATGTGCTCAATCGGGGCAATGCGCGGTTGTCGATTTTTGAACAACCGGGAGATTATCAGGCTTTCGAGCGCATTCTCGAACAAGGCATCGAACGCTTTGAGACTCGTCTGCTGGCATACTGCCTAATGCCGAACCATTGGCATTGCGTGGTTTGGCCGCGCAAAGATCGAGAATTGTCGCAATTCATCGGCTGGGTGACGCTCACCCACACACAGCGCTGGCATGCCCATCATGGAACGGCCGGCACTGGGCATGTCTATCAGGGACGATTCAAATCGTTTCCGATCCAAGAAGACGATCACTTCTACTCGGTGTGTCGCTACGTCGAGCGGAATGCGTTGCGAGCAAAACTCGTGAAGCAGGCCGAGGCCTGGCGATGGGGGAGTCTCTGGCGAGTAACGCATGGAGATGCTGCAAGTCGCCGGATGATTTCCGCCTGGCCGGTATCGCGTCCGCGACTTTGGCGAGATTGGGTCAACGAACCGCAATCACAGGCAGAGCTGACCGCCTTGCGTCGCAGTGTTATGCGAGGCAATCCCTTCGGCGAGGATTCTTGGACCGACAAAGCCGCAGCGCGTCTCGGCCTGGAAACCACGCTCCGCCCCCGCGGCCGCCCTCGAAAAGTCGATGAGCCCAAATAAAGGTTCCTGGCACCTTTTAAAAAGGTGCCAGGAACCTTTATTTGACGGTCAACCAAACGTCGGCAATGCGCGCGCTGCGCGTCGGCAGCGGAATGGTGGCCGTTCGGGCGAGCTTGCTGGGGCCGCCGCTCTCGGCAAGGATGCGGAAAGGGCCCGAAAATGCGCCGCTGGCCGCGTTCAGCACGAGCTTCACGGTTTTCGATGCGCCGCCCGTGGGAGTCGATTCCGCGGCCGCGGTCGTGACGAAGTCGGGCAGGCCGGTGGCTTTGAAAACGATCGGCTCGGCAAAGCCGTTGCGGCGGACGATCGAAAGCGTGATCTCGGCCGGCTTGCCGACTGGCAGGACGTATGACTCGGCATCGACGGTCACTTCGTAGTCGGGCTGCGGCACCGCGCCGCGAAGCCGGTAGACGTGCCGCGAGCTGCCTTGGCGGTTGAGGTCCGAAACGGCGATGCGATATTGCCCGTCGGCCGGCGGCGTGAAGGCCAACACCGCGTCGCGCGCTGCGCCAACGTCGTCGACGCGCGCGAACGATTTGCCCGACGCGTCGGTCAGTTCGAGCACTCCATCGAGTGGATAGCCCAGCACGCGGCTTTCGAGCTGAAATTCCACCGCTTCGCCTTTCTTGCCGGCGAAGGCGAATGCGTCGACGTCGCCCGGGCTTTCGATGCGCCCGGTAACCGTGACGGGCAACCCGATCGGCTGCGGCGATGGCAAGGCGTTCGGCTCGACTTCCACAATCGTCTCGTGCGGCTCGACCGCCACGCGCACGGCGTTGGCTAACTGCGGATCGACAATGTCGGCCGAGTCGCCGTCGGAGCGAACCACGATCGACTTGAGTGGCTCCGGCAAATTCCAGCCGATCAATTCCACGCGCGTCTCGCGACCGCGCGTCACCGCCAGCGGCCAGGGATAATCGACGAACGGGCCGATGGTGAGCGTGAGGCGATACACGTATGCATCGCTGCCGGCAAACGCGATCGTGCTGTTAGGCGTGGCCGGAAAGCCAAACACGCGGACGCGGTACGCGCCGTCGGCCGGCGCGACGAACGCGATTTCCGGATCGAGCCCGCGCTGATCGTGGTTGTAGGCCACGACGTTCCCGCGCGGACCGACGATTTGCAACACGCCGTCGAACGGCGAGCCGAGCGTCTCGTGGGCTTCGAGCGCGGCCACCAGCGTCTGCCCCTTCGCCAGCGGCACCGCGAACAGGTCGGCGTCGCCGGCCGAGCCGAGCCGGCCATTGACGACGGTCGACGTGCCGACCGTTTGCGCCGTGGCCGGCGTGTTGTTCGGCTCTTGCTCGACGACTTCGGCGAGCGTGCCGACGATGAACGGTCGAACGGCGGCCGCCGCGTCGGCGTCATGAAGGCGAATCCAGTACACCCCGGGCGCCGCGTCGGCGGCCACGGCCGCCGAGAGCTTGCCCTTGTCCGCCGCAGCCGTCACGGTCACGCCCGGCCGATCGACCCAGGCTTGCACCGGCCACTTGGGAAAGTTGCCGCTAGCGGTGACCGCGACCGTCGCGCCGCGCTGGCCGCCGGAAGGAAGCAGGCTCTTGACTTCGGGGCCGGCGGCGCGGGCGGAATGGAGGGCGAAGACAATCGTGACGAATGCGGCGAGGAACGAGAGCGGAAGAGAGAAAAAGCCCTCACCCCTGCCCCTCTCCCGATGGGAGAGGGGTTCTTGTGGCAGCCGTTGAAATGCTGGCTGATTCATCTAGCAATATGAATCGGGTTTGAGTTCGGGTGCCACTGCTGGCTTGTCCAGCAGTGCTACGTATTTGTCAAGAAAACACTGCTGGACAAGCCAGCAGTGGCACCCCATTTTTCAACGAGCCGTTTAGCCCATCAGTTCCGAGATCGGCGTGGGATCGCTGACCAGGTGCGTCGGGCGGCCTTGCGGGGTGTGATAGATCTTGCCGGGATCGATGCCCAGCTTGCGATAGACCGTGCGAGACGAAATTCTCCGGCGACAAGATGCGCTCGTTGGCCGAGTAGCCGTTGCGATCGGTGGCGCCGACGACCTGGCCCGCCCGGCGTGCCGGCGCCGGCGAACAGAATCGACATGGCGTTGGCCCAGTGATCGCGGCCCGACTCGCGATTGCCCGGCCAGCGTCGAAATCTTCGGCGTGCGGCCGAATTCGCCCAGGGCCACGACCAGCGTCGTCTCGAGCAGTCCGCGGGCGTCCAGATCTTCGATCAAGGCGGCGATCGCGTTCTCGAATGGCGGCAGCTTTTTCGTCAGGCCGCCGAAAATGTCGGCGTGATGGTCCCAGCCGCCGTCGTACAGCGTGACGAACGGCACGCCCGCCTCGACCAGCCGGCGGGCCAGCAGGGCCCGCTGGCCGAAGGCGTTGCGGCCGTAGGCCGTCGCGGACCGTCTCGGGCTCGCTGTGCATGTCGAACGCCTTCTGCGCCGCCGAGCTGGTCATCAGGTTGTAGCCCTGGTGGTAGTACTCGTCGAGCGCGTTGACCGGATCGGCGGCCGCCTTGTCGGTGATCCGCTGAAAGCGATCGACCAGCTTGCGCAGATCGCGGCGGGCGTGAAAGCGATCGTCGGACAGGCCCTTGGGCAGCGCCACGTCGCGAACGCGAAAGTCGGCCTCGTCCGGATCGGCAGCGACGCACGAACGGCGGCATACTTCGCGCCCAGAAAGTTCGGCCCGCCCGAGCGCGACATGCTGGGCATCGAGAAATAGGCCGGCAGACCCTCGGGCGCGGTCCGCTCGTACGCCGTCACCGAGCCCAGGCTGGGATGGAAGCTGACGAACGCGCCGCAGCCGACCGGAATGCGCGGCGGCGAGCCGGTCATCATGTAGTGGTTGCCCGCGCCGTGATTGCCCTGGTTGTGGCAGACCGAGCGAATGACCGCGATCTTGTCGGCGATGCCGGCCAGCCGCGTCATGTGTTCGCGAGAAGTGGACGCCGGGAACCTTGGTCTTGATCGGCCGGAACTCGCCGCGGATTTCGGCCGGGGCGTCGGGCTTGGGATCGAACGTCTCGAAATGCGTCGGCCCGCCGTCCATCCAGATCAGGATGCAACTGGCCGGCCGCCGTACCGAAGGCGGGCCCGCCACGGCCGTTTCCGCCGCCTGGCCTGTCAGCCGCAGCAAATCGACAAAGCTGCCGCCGGCGAGAATGCCCAGCCCCAACTGCAGGCAATCGCGGCGCGTCATGCCCTGGCAGTTTTTGTAGATGGCCACACTCGCCTCCTTAGTCGGGGAGAAGGGGACAGTCCCCGACAGTTCTCGGGTAGTTTCTTAATCCTTGAACACGAACTCGGGGGTATTCATCAATGCCCACAGCAGGTCCTCGACGGCCTGCCGGCGATTGGGGTTTTCTTCGAACACCTTGCCCACCGCGGTTTGCTCGTCGGGCGTGGGCAATCGACTGTACGTCAGCAGATACAGCTCCTCGACGATCTCGTGCGGCTTCTTGTCGCTGGCCGCGAGCTTGGCCGCCCGGCCCTCGTCGCTGGTGACCTTCTTGTGCAGCGCCGGCGAGTTCATCAGGTGCAACGCCTGCACGACCGTGGCGTCGGAAACGCGCTCGTAGGGCGGGTCCTGGTTGGCGTCGGGTCGGCCGAACGCGTCCAGGAACAGCGAACTCACGCGGTGGGTCCAGATTTCCATCGAACGCGACTCGGCCGGCATGCCGCCGAGGTCCTCCGGCACACCCGTCACGTCGCACACCGCGTCCAGCAGCACCTCGGCCCGCAGCCGCTGGCGGTAGTGGCGCGAATAGTTGCGCGTGTCGGCGACGTTTCGCTCGTTGGGAGCGATCGACAGGCCGTACACGTACGACGTCATGATGCGGCGGATCAGTTTCTTCAGGTCGTAATGCTGCTGGCGAAAATCGTCGGCCAGGGCCGCCAGCAAGGCCGGATTGCTGGGCGGATTGGTGGCTCGCAGATCGTCGACCGGATCGACCAGCCCGCGACCCATCAGGTCGGCCCACACGCGGTTGGCCATCACCTGGGCGAAGAACGGGTTGGCGTCCGAGGCGATCCAGTCGGCCAGCGCCTCGCGCGGGTCTTCGCCGGGCTCGATCGCTCGGGCCGTGCCGAACAGCGGACGCGGTTCGAGCACCTTCTCCGTGATCGGGTGCACCACCGAGCCGCTCTCGGCGACGAACACGATCTCCTCGCCGCCGGAGATCGGCGGCGACAAGCCCTCGCCCTTGTGCGTCACGCGAGCGAAGTAGGCGGCCAGGCTGTAAAAATCGTCCTGGCTCCAGGACTCGAACGGATGATGATGGCACTTGGCGCACTCCAGCCGGATGCCCAGAAAGAGCTGGCTGACGATCGGCGTGATTTCGTCGGGCGTGCGGCGATCGCGAAACAACGTCGCCGCGCCGTTGCGCCACGTGCTCCCTTGGGCCGTCACCAGCTCGCGCACGAACTGATCGTACGGCATGTTCTGGCGAAACGCCTCGCGTATCCAGGCGTCGAAGGCCATGGTGGGCTTGATGCCGACGCGATAGGGGTTCGGCCGCAGCAGGTCGGCCCACTTGTTGGCCCAAAAGTCGGCGTACTCGGGCCGATCCAGCAGCCCGTCGATCAGCTCCTCGCGCTTGTTGGGCGACGTGCTGGCCAGGAACGCCCGAGCCTCGTCGGGCGTGGGCAGCCGGCCGATGACGTCCAAACTGGCACGCCGCAAAAACGTGGCGTCGGAACTCGGCTCGCTGGGCACGGTGCCGACCTTTTCGAGCTTGGCCCACACCTGGCCGTCGATGAAGTTCTTGCGCGGCAGGGCGGCATACACCGCGGCGTCGACCGTGCCGGCCAGCGGAATGGCCGTGTTCCAGGTGGCGATCTTGTTCATGTAGCGGACCATCAGCGTCGATTCGCCGGCCAGCTCGCCCGCGGTGACCCGTCCGCCTTCGCGGTCCACCGTGACGACGCCCATTTCGCTCGACTGAAAATCGCTCAGCCGCGTGACGTCGCGGAGCGAGCCGTCGGAATAGTGGGCCAGCACCCGAAGTTGCTCGCCGCCGCGCTGGGCCAGGACGTGTTCGGGCGGTTCGATCGTGATGCCGTTCAAGCCCGGCGCTCCGGCGCTCGAACGAGGCAAGCCCGAGGCCACCCAACGGCGGACCGTTTCGTACTCCGGCGAATCGGGCGCCAGCCGCAGCCCGCCACCGTGCGGCAGCCGCAGCGAGGCCTTTCTCAGCAACAGGCTATTTTCAGGCGCGGCCGGAAAAACCCGCCGTCCGTGGCCTTCCTCGACGATCGCGCCAAAGTCGAAATCGGGATCAAAACCCAACAGCGAAAGCTGAAACCCGTTCTGCCCCCGCGCCTTGCCATGACAGGCCCCGGCATTGCACCCCTTGGCCGTCAGGATCGGCATCACGTCCAACTCGAAGTTGACCGCCCCAGCAACCGACGGCGAAGCTGTGGTCGGCGCGGCCGGTGCGTCGTCAGCCCGTGCCGCGCAACAGCCGAGGGCCACTGCGAGCAGAGACGCGGAGACAAGATGGCGACACGCGCACAACATAGGCAAGCAAGGCGGGAAGGCTTGGGGGGCAGGACTTCGCAGAGCGATATTCTAAGCCATTTCCACGAAGCAATCAACATTTGCTGATGGGTGGGCAATCAGTAGAAAAGATTGAGCAGGACAAGCGTTGCGATCGGTGCGGCGACACCGGCCACCGCCCACACCAACTGATGGCGTGTCAAGACGCCAATTGCCAGCCCGATGGACGCACATGCCCCGAAGACCGCGAAAAGTGCAAGTCCGGTCTCAAATGCATTGTGATAGGGATGCCAACCGTTCTTCTGATGAAATGGGTTTCGGGCTTCATAGGCCGCGTTATCGAAATGTATTTGCCACCCAATGGCCGCAACAAGCGCCAGCCCGATCAAAAGCCAGACCGCGCTTTCAACTATCTGCCGTTTGGTGAGTCGGCGTATCCGTTCCATACCCCCATCATAACCGATCGATCTTGCAATGCGGAGACGGGGCAAGCACGTTGACATCCAGGCACGGGGTACTTGAGGTACGAATTGGCGGCTACTTGACCACGGTCACGCCGGGGAGGGCTTCTTTGAGCTTGGCCGCCCCGGCGTCGGTCACCGGCGATTGCCAGACGTAGAGCTTTTTGAGGTTCTTGAGCCCCTTCAAGTGCTCCAAGCCGGCGTCGGTCACGGCGGTGCCGTAGAGGTTCAGGTATTCGAGGTTGCCCAGATCTTTCAGGTGCGCCAGGCCGGCGTCGGTGATCTTGGTTTTTTCCAGGTGCAGCCGGCTGAGCGTGGCCATGGCGGCCAGGTTGGCCAGGCCGGCGTCGGTGATCTGCGTATCCTTCAGATCGAGTTGCACGACCTTGGGCAACAGCTTGACCAGCGCCAGGCCTTCGTCATTGAGCGAGGTGCCGCCCAGGTGAAAGTCGACCACCAGCGAAGCGTCGTTCATCGCCAGGGCTTGCACCGTGCCGCCGAGCTTCTGAATCTTGGCGATCGCGTCTACAGCTTCCGGCGACAAGGGATTCGCGACAGGCGCAGGCGCTGGCGCGGGTGCCGGTTCCGGCTTGCCGGGTTCGGCCGCTACGGCCGGGGGCGGGTCGCCGCCGGGCAGCTTGCCCTGCGCAATCAGTTCGCCATACGTCGGCGACTTGTCGTCCCCCGACTTCATGGCAGCCACCGCGTCGAGCGCGGCGACGATCTCGGCCTTGACCTTGTCGGCCTCGTCCTTGAGCCGCTCGGCCTTAAAATTGTCCTTCTTCAAGATCATGCTCAGCTGCTTGCCGTAGGCATTGCGCAGCTTCTTGTCGGTGCCCGGCGCATGGCAGACAAAGCACTTGGCGGTCTTGGCGTTGGTGGCCGCGGCGGCGAAAGCTTTTTCCTTCTCGTCGGCGCTGTCCGGCTTGACGTACTTGGCCTCGAATTCCTTCCAGAACGGAGGCAACGCCCAGGCCGAAGGGGCTTTCGCCAGGAGTGTAAACAGCGTGGCCGCGGCAACAAAAACGGCGATCGAGTGGGCTCGTCGTTGGCTCATCGGTGACTCTCCCCCAAAACAAAACAGAAGTCCAAGGCTATCCGATCAATGGCCTATTATGGATTGGCCCGACGGCCCGCGTCAAATCGACCGGCGGTGCGCGGGCATTGCATATTGGCGGAGATTTTTGCCGAATGGGGGTCTATGATCAGGGGACCGACAACGGGATCGCCTGAATCCATGTGCCGGCTGATCTAACCCAAGCAAGATCCGCCTCTTGTGAACGACTCCAACCTGACAAGAAAACGCGTCGTGGTCATCGGCGGTGGCATCACCGGCCTGGCGGCGGCGCATCGGGTCATGGAATTGGACGAGACCGTGGAAGTGGTTCTGCTCGAGGCCGGCGAGCGGCTGGGCGGCGTGCTCCAGACGGTGCGCCGCGACGGGTTCTTGATCGAGCGCAGCGCCGACAACTTCATTACCGACGTCCCCTGGGCCGTCGATCTCTGCCAGCGCATCGGATTTGCCGATCAGCTGATTCCCACCGCCAGCAGCGAGCGCAACGCGATGGTCGTGCATCGCGGCAGGCTCGAGCGCATTCCGCCGGGCTTCATGCTGTTGGCCCCCTCGCGCATCTGGCCGCTGGTGACCACGCCCATCTTGAGCCCCTGGGGAAAAATTCGGCTGCTCGGCGAAGTCCTCGTGCCGCGTCGCAAGGCCACCACCGACGAAAGCCTGGCCTCGTTCGCCCGGCGGCGACTGGGACGCGAAACGTTCGAGCGGATCGTGCAGCCGCTGGTGGGCGGCATCTACACCGCCGACGCCGAGCAGCTCAGCCTCAGGGCCACCTTGCCGCGATTCGTCGAAATGGAGCACCGGCACGGCAGTTTGATTTGGGGCGGCTTGCGGCAACGCAGCGCCGAGCGCGTCGGAGCGTCGGCCCGAGCGCCGGACGACGCCGGCGGAGCACGCTACGGACTGTTCGTCGCTCCGCGCGACGGTCTGACCAGCCTGGTCGAGGCAATCGCCGAGCGGCTGCCCAAGAACTGCGCGCGACTGAACACGCCGGTGGAAAGCATCACGCGAGATCCGTCCGGTACGTGGCAGGTCCGCCTGGCAACGACGCGGAGACAACAGCAAGGCACTGGCAAGATGCCAGTGGCACTCGAAAATGTCAGCTCAACACCCGAAAATGTCAGCTCAACAGACGCGTCTGAGTGCATCGCCTGCCAGGGGGTGATCGTTGCCGTTGGGGCCGACCGTGCGTCCACGCTGCTGGCGACGCTCGACGGCGAGCTGGCGGGCGATTTGCGTTGCATTCTCTCGGCGGGCACCGCGATTGTGACGCTGGCCTACCTGCGCGACCAGATTTCGCATCCGCTCGATGGGTTTGGCTTCGTCGTGCCGGCGATCGAAAACCGGCGGATCCTGGCCGGGAGTTTTGCCAGCGTGAAGTTCGCCGGCCGGGTCCCGCAAGGCGCGGTGCTGGTCCGAGTTTTCATCGGTGGCGCTTGCCAAGGCCCACTGGCCGCGCTGCCCGACGACGAGCTGCGCGCGATCGCCACCGAGGAGTTGCACGCGCTATTGGCCACGCGCGGAGAGCCGATCCTGTGCGACATTGCCCGCTGGCCCAATTCGATGCCCCAGTATCACCTCGGCCACTGCGAACTGGTCGGTGCGATCGAGCGCGAGACGGCCCGCTGGCCGGGCCTGGCGCTGGCCGGCAACGCCTACCACGGCGTGGGCATTCCCAACTGCATTCGCAGCGGCGAAGAAGCAGCCGCGCGAATTTGCGAAATGCTGGGGTCGGAGTGAGCGGCCATTCTTGGCCCTAACCGGGATCGGCGATCGTTTCCCGCGGCCGTGCTCGCCCCTGGGGCTATCCAGTCGCAATTGCCTGCGCGGTTGTGTACGATAGCCGTCTCTAGTCGGCAAAACAGCGGCCGGCGTGGTCCGAATCAGCCGTGGCCCAACTACTTTAGGGGTCTGCAACCGCAATGATGAATCCTGCCCAGCCGCGATGGTATCACGAGTTGACCCGCTATCACTGGTTCGTGCTGAGCGTAGCCGCGCTGGGCTGGATGTTCGACACCATGGATCAGCAGCTGTTCACGCTGGCGCGGGTGCCGGCGATGAACGAGCTGCTGGCCCCCTCGCCGGGCACGCCTGCCGATCCGAAGGACGTCGGCTTCTACGGGCCGCTGGCCACGGCGATATTCCTCATCGGCTGGGCCTCGGGGGGCTTGGATTTGGCGTGCTGGGCGACCGCATCGGCCGGGCGAAAACCATGCTCTGGACGATCCTCGTCTATTCGTTGTGCACCGGTTTGAGCGCGCTGTCGATCGGGTTTTGGGATTTTGCGTTGTATCGATTTTTGACCGGCTTAGGTGTCGGGGGCGAATTCGCCGTCGGCGTGTCGCTGGTGGCCGAAGTCATGCCCGATCGAGCTCGGCCCTACGCCCTGGGCTTGCTGCAAGCCCTGTCGGCCATCGGCAACATCAGCGCGGCGGTCATCGGCATGGCGCTGGGCAGCATCGAAGGAGCCGGGGGATTGGAAGGCTGGCACATCTTCGACCAGCCGGTGCACGCCTGGCGCGTGATGTTCGTGGTCGGCACGGTGCCGGCCCTGCTGGCGATCTTGATTCGCCGCCGCTTGAAAGAGCCCGAACGCTGGCAGGCCGTCGCCACGGCCGAAGGCCACGACCCCAGCAAGGCGCTGGGCTCCTACTCGGCCCTGTTCGGCGATCCGCGCTGGCGGCGCAACGCGATCGTCGGCATGTGCATGGCCTTTGCCGGCGTGGTCGGGCTGTGGGGCATCGGCTTTTTCAGCGTCGATTTGTTTCGCTCCGTGTTCACCAAGCAATTCCAGGCCGCCGGCATGGAACCGGCCGAAATCACGACGCAAGTCAGCTATTGGATGAGCCTGACGTTGATCCTGCAAAACGTCGGCGGCTTCTTGGGTATCTGGGCCTACAGCCGCGTCACGCCCCACATCGGCCGCAAGCCGGCGTTCGCCATCGCCTTCGTGCTGGCGATGTTAAGTACCGCCATGGTCTTCGGCACGATGAATGACCGCAGCCAGGTGTTCTGGATGATTCCCATTATGGGCTTCTGCCAACTCGCGCTGTTCGGCGGCTACGCGATTTATTTTCCCGAACTGTTCCCCACCCGGCTGCGCAGCACCGGGACTTCATTCTGCTACAACGTGGGCCGCTTCGTCGCCGCCATCGGTCCTTTCACATTCGGCTACCTGACCAGCACCATCTTCGCCCACCACGAAGAGCCGATGCGCTGGGCCGGCGTCGCCATGTGCGGCATCTTCCTGCTAGGCCTCGTCGTGCTGCCCTTCGCGCCGGAAACGAAGGGAAAGCCCCTGCCGGAGTGAGAAGAAAGGATGAAAGCGGAAGGATGAGGGATGAAAAACGCGAGACGATCGACCCCGAGGTCGCTTACCCTTGCGATTGCACGCCGTAAAACGCCGCCGCGGACAAACCCGTGCGGGTCTTGACTAATTCGGCAATCGCGTCGACTTCGGCGTCGGTCAGCGGCGTCACGAAACTTTCGGCCGGCCGCCGGGCGATCGTGTAGATCTGCACCAGCTTGAGCTTGCCCGCCGGCCGCCGTGATCTCGTTCAGCCGATCGCAAAAGGCTTCCAGCTCGACGCGTCGGCGGCGGCTCGCCGTGGATGCGCATGAACAGCGACTGGATCACGAGCGGCCGCACGCGGGCGGCGGCGGTGATGTTGTCGAGAATCTGGCGGAAGGGGATCGGCGTGCGCTCGACGAGTTGATAATACGCGTCGGTGCCGGCTTCGAGCTTGGCCCAGATCTCGCCCTGGTTGGCGTCGAGAATCGCCAGCCCGCGCTCGACGTGCGGGCGGTGGAACATGCTGGCGTTGGTGATCAGCACCATCTTCACGTCGGCCGAGGCCGTGGCGATCCTTCACGGCGGCGCAGGCGGCGATGATCTCGTCGAAGTTGCGATACGTCGTCGGCTCGCCGTCGCCGGAGAAGGCGATGTCGTTGAGCCGCCGCAAGTGCTGGCGGCGTGTCGGCGAACTTCGCGCGTCTCGTAGATGCTCGCCCGAGGCGACCAGCGCGCAGCATCGCTCTCGAGCTCGGCCAGCAGCGCGTCGGTCTCGACAAACGTGCGTTTCGCTCTGCCGCGTGCGGTCGACCTGGCAGTAGATGCAATCGAAATTGCAGACCTTGTCGGGGTTGAGATTCACGCCGAACGAGATGCCGCCCGAGCGTCGGCTGAGCACCGGATAGACGAAGCGGTTGGCGTGAAACGCTCGCTCGTGATGCGTGTGCAGCGGGTGCGTGACGTCTTCGCTGGGGCTCATAGATCGAATCGCGCGGTCAGGTTCTGGGCACGCCTTGCGCGGTGCGCTGTGAATAGGCCCCAGCCTTTCCATTATAGGCCGCGAGGCCCGCGCTATCTCCCTCTCCCGCCGGGAGAGGGCCGGGGTGAGGGAGAGCCGCAGCAAATCCTCCCCACTAAAATCGCCTCTTCAAGCTTCGCGTCAGCGTGCGGCCCCCTCACCTAACCTCTCCCGGAGGGAGAGGGATTTATTTCAGCCGCTTCAACTCGGTGAATTCATCCATCGTGATCGTGGTTTGTTCGCCATCGTCACGCTCCAGCACGATCATGTCGGCAAACACCTTGTCGTCAGGATTCCGCCGATAGTGCAGGCCCTGCCGTCGACGCTCGGTGTTCACCACCATGCCGATTGTCTTAGTGCTCCAAGTCTTCGACGAGCCGACCTTCACCTCGTGCACCACTTCCACGCGATCGCCGGGCACGAGTTTGCTGAAAATCTCCCGGGCATCAACGTGCGCGTTCATCAGGCGACACTCCTAAGACAAAGGATGAAAGCGGAAGGATGAAGGATGAAAAAGGACACTGCCCGGGATCTCTTTGTTCTGACCACGATCCACTAACCCCCAACCCCTCCTCCTACACTTCCTTCGCGTTGATCCAGGTCATCAGCCGGCGCAGCTTGCGGCCGACTTCTTCGATCGGGTGGCTGCGCTCGCGGCGGCGGATGGCCTTGAACGTCGGGGCGTTGGCCTTGTTTTCCAAAATCCACTCGCGGGCGAACTGGCCGGTCTGAATCTCGTCCAGAATCTTCTTCATTTCCGGCCTGGGTTTCGTCGGTCACGATCCGCGGGCCGCGGGTGTAGTCGCCGAACTCGGCCGTGTTCGAGACGCTGTAGCGCATGTAGTTCAAGCCGCCCTGGTAGAACAAGTCGACGATCAGCTTCAGCTCGTGCATGCACTCGAAGTAGGCCATCTCGGGCTGATAGCCGGCTTCGACCAGCGTCTCGAAGCCGGCCTTGACCAGCGCGCTGACGCCGCCGCACAGCACGACCTGCTCGCCGAACAGGTCGGTTTCGGTCTCCTCGGCGAAGGTGGTTTCGATCACGCCGGCGCGGCAGCCGCCGATGCCCTTGGCATAGGCCAGGCCCAGGGCCCGCGAGGTTTCGCTGGCGCCGGGGTTGAGCGCGATCAGGCAGGGCACGCCGCCCCCTTTTTCGAATTCGCTGCGCACCAGGTGGCCGGGGCCCTTGGGGGCGACCAGCACCGTGTCGACGCCCGGCGGGGCCTCGACCTGGCCGAAGTGGACGTTGAACCCGTGCGAGCACATCAGGATGTTGCCCGGCTGCAGGTTGCCGCGGATATCGCTGGCGATAGATGTCGCCCTGCACTTCGTCGGGCAGCAGGATGTTGACCAGGTCGCCCTGCTTCGTGGCATCCTCGGCACTCGACACGGCTTGAAGCCGTGGCTCTTGGCCAGGTCGTAGTTGGCGCTGCCGGGCCGCTGGCCGACGATCACCTTGCAGCCGCTGTCGCGCAGGTTCTGGGCGTGGGCGTGTCCTTGCGAGCCGTAGCCCAGAATGGCGATCGTCTTGCCCTTCAGCAGCGACAGGTCGGCGTCTTTGTCGTAGTACATCTTGGCCATTCGCTGTTTCACTCCTCAAAGTTGACAGATCATATCCCGCGTATGCGCTTGCGAGCGCGTTCCAACATGATTCGAGTGTGGGCAGTCGGGTTTTGGGGTGGCACCGACAACTTGTTGTCGGTGTTGCAAAGCAATAAGAGGCGTTTGAGGGAGGCTGCACACCTCACCCGAGCCTCTTGTCCCTTCGGGACGGGAGACAACAAGTTGTCTGGGCCACCCAATCCTCTCCGTTCGTTGCAAGCACTCGAAACCTGTTGGTCCGCACCCGACGTGCCGGATGGCAATTCGATCTATGGGAATTCGCCGTATTTCGATTCAACGGGCGCCGCATCGACGCTTTGCCGCAGCCCGCGGACCATGGCGATGCGCCCGGTGCGCACCAGCTCGACGATGCCGAAGGGGCGCATCAGGTCGATAAACGATTCGATCTTGTGTTCCTGGCCGGAGATTTCGACGATCACTTCCTCGGTGGCGACGTCGACGATGCGGCCGCGAAAGATCTCGGCCAGTTCGTGGATTTCACTCCGCCGTCCGCCCAGCGCGGCGCGGACCTTGATCAGCATCAGGTCGCGTTCGATGAAGTCCTGGGAGCTGACGTCGACCACCTTGACCACGGTGACGACCTTCTCGAGCTGCTTGCGGACCTGTTCGAGCACGTTGTCGTCGCCCACGATGACAAAGGTCATCCGCGACAGGTCGGCATTTTCGGTCTCGCCGACGGCCAGGCTGTCGATGTTGTAGCCGCGCGAGGCGAGCATGCCCGAGATGTGAGCTAGCACACCCGGTACGTTCTGAACCACCGCCGACAACACGTGCCGCATTGCAAAACTCCTGCCGTCGCGAGCGGCCGCCGCGGTGAGAAACCGGCGGCGCCCCAACGAGTTAAACCAACGATGATAGCCCTCGTGGCGGCGGCCCACAAGGGACCGCCAAGGCCCCCGGCCAGCCGCGCGTCAAAGACCCCTCAAGTCGTGCTAGCGTATCCGAACGTCCAACTTTAATCCGCTTCGATGACGCAGCCGATATTTCTCCAAAGCAAACGATCCGATCAATCTGCGCCGATTTATGAGGTATTTCAAAACCGCGCCGGGAGCGGCCCAAACTTTGCAAAGCCTGCGAAGCGAACCCCCCAATCCCATCACCGCAGCCGTGAAGTCAACGCAGCCCTGAAACAGCCGCTGACCGGAAATACCGGAATTCTCGAATTCGGGACCGTCCCCCAATATGATTGAGCAAACTCGTGCGAAATCGGCCCCACGTCGGCCGCGCGTCCGGCCGGAGAACCCCCGTGCCGAGGCGCTGGCCATCGCCGAAGCGCGCGCCATCGTCGCCGACCTGTTCGCTCACAAACCCTGGATCTACTGGACCGACCTGCTGCTGACCCTGGCCGTGGGCTACTCCATGGGCGCGGTCTATCTCGCCTCCGAGCTCGGCTCAGCCCAACAACTGATCAGTTTCACCATTTGCGGGTTCGCGCTATTTCGGGCCGGCAGCTACGTGCACGAAATCGCGCACATGCGCAACGGCGAAATGCTCTCTTTCCGCGTCGGCTGGAACGCCCTGTGCGGCGTGCCGATGGTCATGCCCTCGCACTTTTACGAAAACCACATCGACCACCACAAGAGCCATCGCTACGGCACGCTGCGCGACGGCGAGTATCTGCCGTTGGGCACCGGCCGCCATGGCATCCTACGGTTCTTCGCCCAGGTGCCGGCCCTGCCCGGCTATATCGCCCTGCGACTGCTGCTCAGCCCGATCACGTTCGTCAACGCCCGGCTGCGGCGTTGGGCGCTGGAGCACATGTCGAGCTATGTGTTCAACTACCGCCATCGGCTGATGATTCCGCGGAACGCCCCGCGGCGCGCGTGGGCAGCGCTTGAAGTCGCCTGCTCCGCGCGGCTGGTCCTGATGCTGGGCGTGGTCCTGCTCGGGGTCTATCCCTGGACGCGGCTAGTGCAGATGTATTGCCTGGCCATGTTCATCCTGGGCCTCAACTATGTCCGCAACCTGGCCGCCCATCGCTATCAAAACACCGGCGAAACGATGACGCATGCCGAGCAACTGGCCGATTCGGTCACCATCAGCGGTGGCTGGTTTTGGACCGAACTGTTCTTCCCGCTCGGCCTGCGCTATCACGCGCTGCACCACCTGTTCCCGGGAATTCCCTATCACAACCTGGGCCGGGCCCATCGCCGGTTGATGGCCCGCCTGCCCGCCGAATCGACCTATTGCCAGACCGTATTTCCCACCTATTGGGCCGCGGTCCGGGCATTGTGGTCCAACGCCCGAGCCGCCTCGGCCGCCGAGCGAGCGGCCGCGTAAGATCGCCTAATGGTCCGTTCTCGGGTACCACTGGCATCTCGCCAGTGCCGGCTAGAGCGCTAGAACTCCACTTTATAGCGCTCGGTCATCTGCCGGCGAACACGGCTTGTCTCCGCGCGGATCTGATCGGCGATTTGCGTGCCCGTCAGGGCGCTGGTACCTCGCTCGCGGGCCCGATTGGCCATTTGGTCCGCATCGGCGGCCCGTGCGCCGTAGTAGTCATACGTGCTGCCACCATAGGCGGCAAAGGTGTCCGCGGATTGAACTCCCGAGCGAATTCCGGACCCCTTGATCGAAGAGGAAATCTGGCGCAAATCGTCCGCCACTCCGGCGCTGTACTTGGTCATGTCGGGATCGACGTTGACCAGCGGCAGCCGATCGATGCGCTGGGCGTACTGGGCAACCCAAGTGCCGAGCTGTCCCCATGTGGCCGCATTCCTCTTTTGGGCAAACAAATCATCGAGCAGTTTGTTGACCGCTTTAAAATGATTTTGCGTGGCGTAGAGCTGCGGTTTATCGGCAACCACGGGCTCCTCGGAGGGATCGAGCTCAATCGACGGCAGCTCGAACAAGCTCCCAAACCGCAGCAACCCGCTCGCGCTCAGCTCGCCGTGCAGCGAGATGCTCTTCTCGTTGTGCGTAACGCCCCACGCCTCGATGTCGTCGAGCGCCATTCCCTGCCGATCGAGCGTTTCCATCACCAGCGGCTTGGCAACGCCGGCCAGCGCGGCAGGGTCATGGCCGAATTCCAACATCAGCCGCCCCCAAGGCTTGTCCTTGAAGACGATTTCGAACTTGATTCCGCGCAGGTCTTCCAATACGCCGGCCAGGGCTGCCGGATCACCCTTGGCGTCGGCAACTCCCTTCGAACCCTTGAGCACGGCCCGCACCCGCTCGGGATCGATGGCATCCTCCAGGTCGAGGGCCAACAGCAGCTGCGGCTCGGCAGCCGCCATCGATCGGCTTGCCGACAGCAAATAGTCGGAAATCTTGCCGGAGGGCTGCTTCAGCCAACGCGCCAAGAACTGCCGATTCGGCGGAAACAACAACCCCAGCGCGCCCTTGCCGAGGCTTACGACGTAGGCCCCGCGCGGCGACCAGGCGACTTTCGTGCTCGCGATCTTATCGACGTATCCCTTCTCACGCTTGGCAATTTCGTCGAGCGAGCGAAAGCTCGGCTGCTCGATCAAAACCATCTCCCAGTGCGCTTCGTGAGACTGCAAGTCGACATGCGCCGCGCGGACCACTTTGGTGGCCTGGGGCGGAACGGCCAGCGGCCGCTCGGCGAAATCGGCGAGCTGTTTTTTCTTCCAGTTCTCGCGCGCCGCGATCGGACTGACAAACAGACGCTCCGCGTCGATCAGGATGATGGCGTTGGCCTCGGCGGGCACGCGGCGCACTAACTCCGGAAAGCCGGCCCGCGCCATGGCGCTGATTGCGCCATCCAGCTGGCGGCAACGAGCAGCACGACGCGGAAACTCGAAATGTGCAGGCAATGATTCAATGGACTCTCCCAGTTGGACTGATCAGGCGCGATGATTTCCCGGCCACCCTCACGCCGAGTCGGTGGCACTCGTGTCGACCACTTCCGGGTCTTCGGCGTCTGAATCGATCTCGGCGCGGCGGTCGCCGCTCTGGCGCTTGCGCAGATAGAGCTTGATCGGCACCTCGGCAAACGGCAAGTGCTCGCGGAACGCGCCCAGCAGGTAGCGCTGATAGGGTTCGCCGAAATGCCTTCGGATCGTTGCAGAACAGCACGATCGTCGGCGGCTGGACGCCGACCTGCGTGGCGTAGTAGATCTTCGGCCGGCGGTTCTGATGCAAGGGCGGCGGATTCGCTTCGAGCGCCGCGCGCACCACCTTGTTCAAGTCGCGCGGTCGACACCCGCTCGCGGGCTTGCTTGAACAGCATCTGGGCGTGGTTCAGCAGCGCCTTGACGTTCTTGCCCGTCTGGCCGGTGATGAACGCGATCGGCACGTACCACATGGTGCGAAACGTGTCGTGCAGGTACGTGACCCACTTTTCGGTGGGCATCGCGCCGGCCTGCAGGTCCCACTTGTTGACCACGAAGATGCAGGGCTTGTACTTGCTCGGCGATGTAGTCGCACAGCTGCTTGTCGACCTTGCTGATCCGCTGCGTGGGGTCGAAGAACATCAGCACCACGTCGGCCCGGCGAATGCTGCGCTGGGCGCGGTGCGTGCTGTAGAAATCGATGTCGGTGGTGATGCTCTTGCTGCGGCGCAGGCCGGGCGTGTCGATGGCCACGAACGCTCTTGCCGTCGAGCTCGAACCGCACGTCGACGCTGTCGCGCGTCGTGCCGGCGACTTCGCTGACGATCATCCGCTCGGCCTGGGCCAGCGTGTTGACGAACGTGCTCTTGCCCACGTTGCGCCGGCCGACGATGGCCACCTTCATCACCGGCTCTTCGGCGTCGGGGCGCGGCTGGCCGTCCGACTTGGGCAGCCGCTCGACGATCATGTCCAGCAGCAATTGCCGGCCGCGGTTCTGCATCGTGCTGACGCGGATCAGCTTGCCGCGGCCCAGCTGGTAGAACTCGTCGGCCTGCGCTGTCCATGCTGGCGTCGTCGGTCTTGTTGGCCACGCAGATCACCGGCGCGTCGACGTAGCGCAGCCGCCGGGCGACTTCCTGGTCGAGCGGCATCAGGCCGGCCGCGCGTGTCGACGACGAACAGCATCACGTCGGCCGATTCGATCGCCGTGTCGATCTGCTCGTCGATCTTGCTGGTCAGGTTGTCGGGATCGTCGAAGCCAATGCCGCCGGTGTCGACCAGCTCGAAGTACTGCTCGTGCTCGCACATCAGATAGGTCACGCGATCGCGCGTGACCCCGGCCGTGTTGTCGACGATCGCCAGCCGCTTGCGCGCCAGCCAATTGAAAATGCTCGACTTGCCGACGTTGGGCCGGCCGACGATGACAACCTGTGGAATCCCCATGACTTGGTCCGGCCAGTGAGCGGTTGACGTTATTCTTCGGGCGGCTTCCCCAACCAGAGCCGTCGGGGGTCGCTCCATCATAGCGTTGAACGCTCCACAGCGGCAAACCAGGGGACGGGGCCTGATACATCGGCGCGGCACTATCCCTACGCCCTTGGCGAGCTTGGGGTTCGTCGTAATACTGGATTGCGGCTGGCGAAAGCGCGGCGAGCCCCCGATCGAATGGAAACCTCCGGAGAACCCGCCCCGATGACCCTCGAAGGAAAGCCGATGGCCGATGCGGCCGTCCTGGCAGCCGTGCAGAGGCTGGAAAGTCTTTCGCGCGCGGGCGTCAAGCAGTTACCTCGGCCGGGCCGCAAGCCGCGGGCGGACAGCGCGCAAAAACGCCCTCCGACGCTAGCCCGAGCGTCGCCGCGATGGAGTCGGTCGGAACGCGGTCTGCCCAGTCTATGGTGACAGGGGATTCGCTGGACGTCATCCGCCACGAGGTGGCCGCCTGCCGCGCCTGCCACGAGTTGGCCGAAACCCGCACCCAAACGGTCTTTGGCGTGGGCAACCCGCGCGCCCGGCTGTGCTTTCTGGGCGAAGCGCCCGGGGCCGACGAAGACCGGCAAGGCGAGCCGTTTGTGGGCCGTGCCGGACAATTGCTCACCAAGATCATCGAGGCCTGCACGCTCTCTCGCGCGGACGTGTATATCCTCAACGTGCTCAAATGCCGTCCGCCCGGCAACCGCAACCCGCTGCCCGACGAAGTGGCCAACTGCCGCGGCTTCCTGGACCGGCAGCTCAAACTGATTCAGCCCGAATTCCTCTGTTGCCTGGGCACGATCGCCGCGCAGACCCTGCTCGAGACCGACACGCCGATCAGCCGCCTGCGCGGCAAGTTTCTCGACTACCAAGGCATCCGCGTGATGTGCACCTATCACCCGGCCTACCTGCTGCGCAACCCGGCCGCCAAAAAAGAAGTCTGGGAAGACATGAAAATCCTGATGCGCGAAATGGGCATCGAGCTGGGCAAGCCCTAACCCTCGCCCGCCGGGAGAGGGTGGTTCCGATCCACCGACGCTAAGCGTTGGTCGGCGAACCGGGTGAGGGTTCTTCGTTCCTCTCTCTTCCCTCCGACTCTTCCAGGCGCCGCGGCCGCCTAAAACTTCAGATTGAAGGTGACGTTCAACGACTGCGCCCACACACGCTGAACCATGGTGTAATTGATCAAGGTGACGTACGTGGTGGTGCCTTGCACGCTCGTGGTGGGCGTCGGGTAGACGGTCGTGTAATTGCCCGTGACCATGAAGTCGTAGCTGAAGTCGAGGAAGCAATGGGGTCGCAGGTAGTACACCACGCCCCCTTGCCAGGCGCCGCCCCACATCCACTTGTTGCCGGCCAGATTCAGCGGCGCGCCGCCGATATTCGTGGTCGTGGTGCCACCCGATGAATTGGGGAGGTCCGCAAACGATGACAAGTCGTAAACTCGCGTCTGAGTTTGAAAGACGACCGGCCCGCCACCCAAATAGAATCGTCCGTTCCCAAAGGAGTGTCCCACGAAGGGCAACCACGCCAACTGATGGTTGACCGACGTCTGAGCCGACAGCGCGATCGCGTTTCCGGTAAAGGGCGTGGTGACCGGAGGATCGGCCGTGCTGGTGAACGAGCCGGTCTGAGGAGAATTGATGTTCTGATCGGAGAACGTCAGGCCCAAGTATTTGTACGAAAACTTGGCACCCCACGACCACTCACTGTCGCCAAAGTTTTGGAAGTAGCCCAGTTGAGCCACCGGAGCAAAGGTGGTGAGCGTTTGGTGAAAGGGCGGCGCAGGCCCCCCCGCGCTTCCGGTGGCCGTCAGGACGCCACTTTCGAAAACATTGGTCGTGGCCGTGCCGCCGAAATTCTGATCGACTTTGACCGAGTTATAACTTCCGCCCAAACCAGCGAACCAGCCCGGACAGAACGACCAATTCTGGCACGGGCAGCCGTCTCCCGAGATGGTCTCACGCTCGAATACCGTCGCGGGCGCCTCCTCGTGCATGTCTGGCGCCGTTAATTCGTCTTCGTCCGCAAATGCTGAAACCGACAACAGCACCAGGCACAGCGACAGGCAAGCGAGCCATAGTCTCATCATCACTCGGCTCCCACGGGAAGAGTTTTGAGCTTGTCGACTTGGGTCACACGGGGCTTCGACCGCATGCACGCCGCCAGTGCTGTCTGGCAAAGGCTGCCGGAGTTTCCATAACCCCGGGTTGATCGGCACTGATGGGGGACCAAGCGCCTAGGCACTTTTCCAGGAACACACGATTGCCGCACAATGCACGAATCAGCAGTCCGTGCCAGCACTCGACCTCAAGCGATCGGTGCATGTGCCCATGACAGCCTTCCCTAACTCATACCTTCGAGCCCGCAAGGCACTCGACTTTAACAATTGTGACGAATATGCGGCCATCGACGTCGCGGCCCGCCGAGAGCAAGTACCCCTGCGAAAACCGCCGGGGACTGCCCGATTCTCCGCAGGTCGGGCCGGAGGCCTGACGATCGGATCGCGACAGGCTGGGTTCCCGGCCACGTGTGATGGTGCTCCGGCCGTAACGGAGCTCTTCGTGCATTCGCCGCCGGTACGCAGGGCAGTCCCCGCAGGTCACGCATCCCCGTGCGCGACCGATGCGAAACGACGAAGTTTGTCAGGCACGGTGTGACTGACCTACAAAACGGAGCAGACGCTGAAGGCGTCGAACACGTCAGCCCAGGGCAACGCCAGGCGACGACCTGCGTTTCCGTATCGCAACCGGCGCGACGGCAACCCTTCGTGGATTCTATCCGCCATAGGCTGACGTGCGGCGAAACTGTTCCACGACCCGGCCGTTCTTCCGCTTGATCAAGGGGCTGGCCATGAGCATTTTTGCCAGGCCCTCGCGCTTTTCGTCCAGCTTGTTGGCGTCGTAGCTCTTGAGCATATCGCCGAACTGGCTGGTGTGCGCGGCCGCCGCCTTCGCCTTTTTCGCCAGCACGTCGGTGATGTCGACCGTGTAGTTGGGCTGGTTCGAAAAAAAGAAAAAAGCCAACGGCACATTGTGGTGTTTGAAACCCTCGCGCTCCAGCTCGGGAAAATACAGACGCCAGGCCGCGGCGCGCATGGCGTCGGCCGTGATCACCGCCGCACTGCGATGGTCACTCTTGTGCCACTGCTCGTATGGCGCACCGGGATCGATCGACAGCACGGCATCGGGGCGATGGCGGCGAATCTCGCGGGCCACCTGCTTCGTCAGCTCGCGGCGATCGACGTATTCCAACATACCGTCGTCGTGACCCAGCCAGGTGATATGGTCCTTGGGGATGCCGAGAATCGCGCAGGCGTCTTCTTCCTCGCCGCGGCGGATCTCGGCCAGCTTTTCCTTGGTCATGGTGGGATCGTTCGAGCCGGCGTTGTCGGTCGTGTAAATCAAAATCTGCACGTTGTTCCCATGCGCGGCCAGCATCGACAAGAGCCCACCCGAGGTAAACGTTTCGTCATCGGGATGCGGCGTCACGGCCAGCACCGTTTTGCCCTGCCATTTTTCGATGCGATCGTCGCCGGTATATTCCGGCTCCGCCTGCGCGACCTGGGCCTGCGCCGTCGAACCGCCGACCAACAAGATTGCCAACGTCGCCCCCACGAAAACCACGAGGACTGCGAAATTGTGGAGGACCGGTTGTCTGGAAACGGGTCGCACTCGAGGCATGTTCATCGGACGACAATTCCTGGGAGTGAGAGTGGTCGATCGGAGCGCAAAGAGCGCTGCGTTGCAGACCCAAGTCTGCCAAAGGCAGCAGGCAAGTTCAAGACGGTGCCGCCGCGACATCCTGCGCCGACCACCGAAAAGAGAATCGGACGCCGCGCGTCAGGCCGCCAGTGCGTGGACTTCCCCCCGCGACAGGTACGAAATCCTGCGGCGTACGTGGGCGATGATCGTGCCATGCACCGCGATCGCCACTCCCAAGGCCAGCAGGTGGTCCTGCACGTCGCAGCCCGCGGCGCGCGACACCCAATAGGTGCTGAACAGGCCGACTGGCAGGAAGACGAAGACGCTCGTCGCCAGGCCGGGGTTGTACTGCCTCTTGAGGATCGCAGGCACGATGTGTCCGCAGGCATTGAGCATGGGCAAATAAATGGCGATCAGTCCCAGCGAAAGATCGACGAAGCACGCCAGGTACAGCGCGACGACGTCGAGCAGCCACACCAACAGCGAGTTAATCCAAAAGGTGGCGATCGGAGTGAGCACTTCGCGGCCGTGCCCGATCATGTTATTGACCCACAAGCGAAAGCGGTCGCCGGCGTGTTCTTCGTACTGATGCAGCATGTAGATGGGCAGTTGCAGATAGACGAGCCCCAGCGGCGTGCCGGCATAGCGAAACACCAGCGGCGCGAGCAAGCCGAGAAAGCCCGCGGTAAACAGCGCGGCATACGGCCACTGCCACTTTCCAACCAGCCAATCGAGCATTCGTCCGGACATACACGGTTCCTTTGCGACCGATGCAGCACGCGGGGGCCGCCTAAGGTGGACCCCAAAGACCGGTCGCGCCGCACCCGGTCAAGTCTAGGTCGCGAAGCGTTGGTCGGCGAACGGGACAAGGGTCGTTTTTCATAGGCCTCCGTCCCCAGCCCCTCAACCCCAGCCCCCAACCTCTGGTTCGAAACATCCGCCCCTCAGCCGTACGCGTCCAACACCGCCAGGAATTGGCCCTTGTTTGGCGCCCGCGAATGCGGTCCGTCAGCCCAAAGTGTGCGTGCCATGGGTAATGGCGCCGCCGGCTCGCAGCGCCGCCGCGACCAACGTCGTCTCAGCCAATTCCTGCTCGGTTGCGCCCGCCTTTTTCGCCCTTTGGGCATGGATCTCGATGCAGTACGGGCACTGCGTCGTCAGCGCCACCGCAATCGCCATCAACTCCTTGTACTTGAGCGGGATCACTCCATCGTTGAAAGCCGCCGCGTCGAAGTCCACGAATCCCTTGAACGCCTCGGGCGCCAACTCACCGAACCGCTTCAACTTCGTCATGTTCTTCATGTCGTACATTGCGATTTCCCCTGATGAAAAAGTGCGACTTCCCCCTGCCGCCGCGTAAACAGCGGTGCGCCGCGGGCTGACTCGTCCAGGACGCACCAGGTGTAATCCCAGCATCCTTCGGAGCACGTAGAATACTTGGCAAGACCCCGTTTGAGGAGGGTCTGAAAGGATTGCGGCCACCCAGTCGCAGAAAGCCGCTCCCCCGCCCTGGTCGAGGTCGCGAAGCGTTGTTCGGCGAACCCTGAAGGGGCGTCACCAATCGGCGAACGAAAAACCGCGTGGCGTCCTGACCGAGGCTTCAAGCGTTGAGGGGTGCCCCCATCGCCCGGGCGTTGCCCTGGCTCAGGATTGTTTGCATCGCCCGCGTGCCGCGACAACGGCCGCGCATCGGTGTGTCGGACCGAGGCGGCACAGCGTTGATCCCTTTGGCCTATGAAACGATCCGAGAACCGTCAGGAACTGTCCCGTTCTCCGAGACCATTCTCGGGTAGGTTCTAAATCCAATCTCCACAATCCGGACCTGCCTAGATTGCCGCGTGTGGCGACTGGCGGTACGATTCGAGCCAGCGGAGTCCGTCAAGCACGGATGGAAGAGTAAATGAACACGCAAGGTCATAGGTCGTGTCCGCCGATGAACGATCTCGATCGAGCCTGGACGGTCGGTAAAACGATCCCGTATAAACATAGCGCTGTTTGAACAGCTTACGTCGCTCAAGGAGAAAACACATGTCAACCGAAGCCAAATGCCCCTTCCAACACACCGCCGGCGGCGGCACGTCGAACCGCGACTGGTGGCCGAACCAGTTGAGGCTCGAACTGCTGCACCAGCATTCCTCCAAGTCCAATCCGATGGGCGAGGACTTCAACTACGCGGAAGAGTTCAAGAGCCTCGACCTGGCGGCGGTGAAGAAAGATCTCGCGGCGCTGATGACCGACTCGCAGGACTGGTGGCCGGCGGACTTCGGCCACTACGGCCCGTTGTTCATTCGCATGGCGTGGCACAGCGCCGGCACCTACCGCATCGGGGACGGCCGCGGCGGCGGCGGCAGGGGCCAGCAGCGCTTCGCGCCGCTCAACAGTTGGCCGGACAACGTCAGCCTGGACAAGGCGCGCCGGCTCCTTTGGCCGATCAAGCAGAAGTATGGCCGCAAGATTTCCTGGGCCGACCTGATGATCCTGACCGGCAACGTCGCGCTGGAAACGATGGGATTCAAGACCTTCGGTTTCGGCGGCGGTCGCGAGGACGTCTGGGAGCCGGATCAGGACGTCTATTGGGGCGCCGAGAAGACCTGGCTGGGTGACAAGCGCTACTCCGGCGACCGGGATCTCGAAAATCCGCTCGCTGCCGTGCAGATGGGGCTGATCTACGTCAACCCGGAAGGCCCGAACGGCAATCCCGATCCGGTCGCCGCGGCGCGGGATATCCGCGAGACCTTCGCGCGCATGGCGATGAACGACGAGGAGACGGTGGCGCTCATCGCCGGCGGCCATACCTTCGGCAAGACCCACGGCGCCGGCCCGGCGTCCGATGTGGGGCCCGAGCCGGAAGCGGCCGGCCTCGAGGAGCAGGGCCTGGGCTGGAAGAACAGCTTTGGCACCGGCAAGGGCGGTGACACGATCACCAGCGGCCTGGAAGTCACCTGGACCACCACGCCCACGAAGTGGAGCAACAACTTCTTCGAGAACCTGTTCGGCTACGAGTGGGAACTCACGAAGAGCCCGGCCGGTGCGAATCAGTGGATGCCGAAGAATGGCGCGGCGCCGGCACGGTGCCGCATGCGCACGACCCGTCGAAGCGGATCGCGCCTTCCATGCTGACCACCGACCTTGCCGCTGCGGTTCGACCCGGCTTACGAAAAAATCTCGCGGCGCTTCATGGCAGAACCCGGATCAGCTCGCCGACGCGTTCGCCCGGGCGTGGTTCAAGCTGACGCACCGCGACATGGGCCCGCGCGCGCGTTATCTCGGCCCGGAGGTTCCGGCGGAAGAACTCATCTGGCAGGACCCCATTCCCGCGGTGAATCACAAGTTGATCGATGCGCAGGACATCGCCTCGCTGAAGAGCAAGATCCTGGCTTCCGGTCTGTCCGTCTCGGAGCTGGTTTCCACCGCCTGGGCGTCGGCGTCCACGTTCCGCGGTTCCGACAAGCGCGGCGGTGCGAACGGCGCCCGCATTCGCCTGGCGCCGCAGAAGGATTGGGAAGTCAACCAGCCTGCCCAACTGGCGAAGGTGCTGAAGACTCTGGAAGGCATCCAGAGTGCGTTCAACGGCGCCGCAGTCGGGCGGCAAGAAGGTCTCGCTGGCCGACCTGATCGTGCTGGCCGGTTGCGCAGGCGTCGAGCAAGCGGCGAAAAATGCCGGTCACGAGGTCACGGTTCCCTTCACGCCGGGACGCATGGACGCCTCGCAGGAGCAGACCGATGTGGAATCCTTCGCCGTGCTCGAACCCGATCGCCGACGGCTTCCGCAATTACCTCAAGGGCAAATACACCGTACCGGCCGAAGCGCTGCTGATCGACAAGGCACAATTGCTGACCCTGACCGCGCCCGAAATGACGGTGCTCGTGGGCGGCATGCGCGTCCTGAAGACCAATGTCGGCGAGCGCCGCACGGTGTCTTCACCAAGCGACCGGAGGCGCTGACCAACGACTTCTTCGTGAACCTGCTCGACATGAGCACGGAGTGGAAGCCGGTCTCGAAAGACGCAGACGTGTTCGAAGGCCGCGATCGCAAAACGGGCGAACTGAAGTGGACCGGCACGCGTGTCGACCTGGTCTTTGGTTCGAACTCCCAACTCCGCGCCCTGGCGGAAGTCTACGGAAGTTCCGACGCGCAGAAGAAGTTCGTCCACGACTTCGTCGCGGCCTGGAACAAGGTGATGAACCTTGATCGCTTCGACCTCGCCTGATCGTAGCATCAACGGCCACAAGACGAAGAAGTCTGGTTATGGGAAGAAATTTCGAAAATCGCAAGAATGCGATATTCAAGACGGCTGCCCAGAAATCGAAGCTCTACTCCAAGTATGGCACGCGATTATACGTTGCCGCCAAGAATGGCGTCGCGGACCCTGACGTCAATCCGGCGTTGCGAACCCTGATTGAGAAGGCCAAACGTGATCAGGTTCCTGCCCACGTCATTGAAAAAGCGATTGAGAAAGCCCGCGGCGCTGGCGGGGCGGACTTCGTGTCCGCCCGTTACGAAGGTTTTGGTCCTGGGGGCTCCTTGGTCATCGTCGACTGTTTGACGGATAACAATCAACGCACGATTACCGACGTCCGCAATTGTTTCACGAAGACCGGCTCCAAATTGGGAGCCACGGGTTCCGTTGCCCATTTCTTTGACCAGGTGGCGATTCTGTCCTTCAAAGGGGACCATGAAGAGCAAGTGCTCGAAGCGATGTTGGATGCCGACGTCAATATCGATGAGATTGAATGCAAAGATAACTACCTGACGATCTTCGCGCCCCCCGGCGAGTTCTACAAAGCCAAAACCGCGCTATTGCAAGCGTTTCCTGGAACCGAGTTGGAAATCCAAGAGATCACCTTCCTCCCTCGGACCAGCAAGACAATTAGTCCGGAAGACTTGCCCATGTTCCAAAAGTTCATCAGCATGCTGAACGATTGCGAGGATGTGCAAGACGTCTATCACAACGTCGACCTGCCCAGCTAGAGCACCCGGCTTTCGCTCGCGACGAGTGGAATGCGCCGGGCCGATTTGATGCCTGAGTCCCGCGGCTGCCTTAGCCTTCCGTATTTTGACGTCAATTTGATATGATTCGAGCCCCGCATCGTTCATATCGGTACAACGACCAGCCCCCGGCGCCCGTCTAATGCTTGACTTGAAAAAGGCCGTTGCACGATTTGGCGCCGAGACAAAAGCAAAACTTTCAAATCCGAGCGCCACCGGCGAACCGGAGGACCAACTGCGTGCTCCGCTGGAGGGGCACTTCGCTGATCTCGCGGAGCTGTGCGGCTTCAAGGGGGACTGGTTCGCGGCGGTCGGCGAATCGTCGTTGTCCACACTGAAGACGCGTCCCGATTATGCAATCACGCTGCGAAACGTGCTCGTCGGTTTCGTGGAAGTCAAGGCGCCCGGCAAAGGCGCGGACCCACGCCGCTACAAAGGACACGACAAGGAACAATGGGAAAAGCTGCAATCCCTTCCCAACGTGCTGTACACCGATGGCAACTCGTTCAGCCTTTGGCAAGACGGCGAACTGGTGGGCTCGATCGTCGATTTGCAGGGGGATGTCGAATCGTCGGGGGCCAAACTCGCTGCTCCCCAAGAGCTTGTCGCGCGGTTCGACAACTTTCTTCGCTGGGAACCCATTCCGCCGAAGTCCGCCGCCGAACTTGCCAAGGTCTCGGCGCGGCTCTGCCGCCTGCTGCGCGACGAAGTGACCGAACAACTGGCCGAGAAGAGCCCGGCCCTGACGGCTCTTGCCGCCGACTGGCGGAAGCTCCTCTTTCCCGAAGCGAACGATCAGCAATTCGCCGACGGCTATGCGCAGGCCGTCACCTTCGGTCTGCTAATGGCCCGGTCGAGCGACATTCGTCTCGGCAGAGGGCTGGACCAGGTCGCCAAGCAACTCGGCAGGACCAACTCACTGATCGGGGCGGCGTTGCGCCTGCTGACGGACGAAGTCGACAACGATGCGACTCTGAAGACCTCGCTCGGCGCGCTGGTCCGCGTGCTCGACGCCGTGAATTGGCACTCCGTCAGCAAGGGAGAACCAGACGCCTGGCTCTACTTTTACGAAGATTTTCTGGCTGTCTACGACAACAAGCTGCGCAAACTCACGGGCTCGTATTACACGCCGCCGGAAGTCGTCGGGCCGATGATCCGCCTCGTGGACGACGTGCTGCGCCGACACTTCGACCGCAGCGCCGGCCTGGCGTCGGCGGATGTGACGCTTGCCGATCCCGCCGTGGGAACAGGCACCTTCATCCTCGGCGTGCTGCGCCGCATCGCCGCCGACGTGGAAGCCGACCAGGGCGCGGGCGCCGTGCCGCAGGCCATCGAGTCGGCCATCGGACGATTGATCGCGTTCGAGATGCAGCTCGGCCCGTTCGCGGTCGCCCAACTGCGCGTGTACGCCGAGCTGATCGAGCTGATCGGCAAGACGCCACGGACCGTCCCGCGCATGTTCGTCACCGACACGCTCGACAACCCCTATGCGGAGGTCGAGGAACTGGGCTCGTTGTACCGCACAATCTCGGATTCCCGTCTGCAGGCCAACGAGATCAAGCGGACGGAACCGATCACGGTCGTAATCGGCAATCCGCCGTACAAGGAAAAGGCGAAGGACCGCGGCGGCTGGATTGAAGAAGGACGCCCTTGAACCAATGGATTCCGCCGGTCGATTGGGGCGTCGGCGCTCATGCCAAGCACCTTCGCAATCTTTACGTCTATTTCTGGCGGTGGGCCACCTGGAAGGTCTTCGACCGCGACTCGCCGAATGACACGGGGATCGTCTGCTTCATCACGGTCGCCGGTTTCCTCAACGGCCCGGGCTTTCAGCGGATGCGCGATTACCTGCGCCGCGACGGCCGACCGCGTCTGGGTGATCGACTGCTCGCCTGAAGGCCATCAACCCGACGTACCGACGCGCATCTTTCAGGCCGTGCAACAACCGGTGTGCATCGTGTTGGCGGCGCGGTCGAAGCAAAAGGGGGCCGACGAGCCGGCCGCGGTCAAATACACCGTGTTGCCTGTCGGCAAGCGCGAAGAAAAATTCGCGGCCCTGGCCAAGCTCAAACTCGAATCCAAAGTCTGGCAAGACTGCTCGACCGACTGGCGAGCGCCGTTTCTGCCCGCGGCCACCGGCGAATGGGCCAGCTATCCGGCCCTCGACGAGCTGTTTGCGTACAACGGTTCGGGCGTCATGCCGGGTCGAACGTGGATCATCGCGCCCGATGCGGAATCCCTACAACTGCGCTGGCGAAGGCTCGTTCGAGCGAAACCGGAAGAAAAGGAGGAACTATTTCATCCTCATCTTCGCGGCGGACAGCCGGGCGATAAGCACGTCAACAAGATCGTGAAGGGATTGCCGGCCTATCCCGATGAGCCAAAGTCTGTCGCTGATGCAAAGGGTGATTGTCTGCCACCGATGCATTACGGCTATCGCTCATTCGACCGTCAATGGATCATTCCTGATAGCCGCGTAATCAATCAGCCCAACCCCGAGTTGTGGCGCTCTCACGGCGAAAAACAGGTGTATCTGACCGCACCAAGCGATCGTTCACCGACGACCGGCCCGGCACTCTCGTTCACGACGTTGATTCCTGATTTGCATCACTACAACGGTCGCGGCGGCCGGGTCTTTCCTCTCTGGCGAGACACGGCCGCGACGACGCCGAATCTGCCTCCACAGCTCCTGGAGTTTCTGACGACGAAGTGCAAGACGCCTGTGACCGCCGAGGATTTCCTGGCGTACCTGGCCGGCGTGACGGCCAACCCGGCGTACACCGCGCGGTTTCAAAAGGATCTGGCTCAACCTGGCTTGCGCATCCCCATCACGGCCCAGCCGAAGTTGTTCGCCGAAGCGGTCGAGTTGGGACGGCGGGTGATCTGGCTGCACACGTTCGGCGAGCGCTTTGCCGACCCGAAGGCGCATCGCCCGCCGGGGCCGCCGCGGCTGCCGAAAGAACGAGCGCCGCGCATCCCCAAAGACGGCGCAATCCCGGACGATGCGGATTCCATGCCCGACGAAATCGAGTACGATGAAACGAGGCACCGCTTGCTCGTCGGAAAGGGCTTCATCGACAAAGTGCCTGCCGCGGTGTGGCACTACGAGGTTTCCGGCAAGCGCGTCTTGACGCAGTGGTTCAGTTACCGTAAGAAAAACCGGGAGCGGCCGATCATCGGCGACCGCCGGCCACCGTCCAAACTCGGAGACATCCAACCCGACCACTGGCTGGCCGAATATACGACCGAACTGTTGAACGTCTTGAACGTTCTGGCGTTGCTCGTGGAGATGGAACCGGCCCAAGCAAAACTCATGGAGGCGATCTGTGAAGGACCAACACTTGATTTCCGTGGATGAGCTGCGGGCCGCCGGCGCTCTCGACGTGCCCGCGGCATGGCGGAAGTCACTCGGCGCGGAACGGAATCCGCCGAAGTCGCGGAATCTACCATTGTTTGGGGATGACGACACGCTCCCTGAAAAACAACAGGCAACGGAATGCGACCCCGACGTCGATGCATCCGCGGACGAACTGCCGTGATTGTCGGGACTTGATTGCTGTACGATTCAACCGGTCGAAAACGGCTACGGTGTGAGCCGTCATCGAATGCTGGCTGCATGATGGTGACCGAGAGCATGACGAAGCAGAAGGCCAAGGGCGCGTCGCGCGCAAGCAAGCCAGGCAAGTCGGCCACCAGGTCCAAGTCCCCGCCGACGGCAGGCGCGAAGGCTAAGCCCGCTGCGCAAGCGAAGCGCGCGACCGGGAAACCCGCTGCCCGGCTCATCGACCAGCCGATCCGCGACCGGGGGGAATGGCGCGGGGAGACCCTGGCCCGCATGCGGGCGCTGATCCTGGAAGCCGACCCCGAGATGATCGAGGAGCGGAAATGGAGGAAGCCGTCGAATGCGATGGCGGGCATCCCGGTCTGGTCGCACGACGGGATCGTCTGCACCGGGGAGACGTACACGAAGGTCGTGAAGCTCACGTTCGCCCGCGGGGCCAGCATCCCGGACCCAGCGCGCCTCTTCAATTCCAGCTTGGAAGGCAACACGCGAAGGGCGATCGACATCCACGAAGGAGAGAAGGTCGACGCGGGCGCGTTCAAGGCGCTGGTGAAGGCCGCGGTGGCCCAGAATCGCCCGCCGGCGAACAAGGCCAAGCCAAGTGCGCGCGAGGCCAGGCCGATCAAGGGGCGAAAAGGCAAGAAAGTCGCCGTCGTGCGACTCTCGGGCGGCAACCCGCAAATCGCGAAGGCGGACGGCGACGCCCCGGTGCAGGCGTACATCGCCGCGATGCCGGGCTGGAAGCGCGACCTCGGCAAGCGCCTCGACGCGCTCATCGTGCGCAACGTGCCCAACGTGCGCAAGGCCGTGAAGTGGAACTCGCCATTTTACGGCATCGAGGGCCAGGGCTGGTTCCTGTCGTTCCACGTCTTCACCCGCTACGTCAAGGTGACCTTCTTCCGCGGCACGTCGCTGCGACCGGTCCCGCCCGGCGGCACGGGCAAGGACGCGCGCTGGATCGACATCCACGAAGGCGACCAGCTCGACGAGGCGCAGATGGCGACCTGGGTGAAGCAGGCCGCCGCGTTGCCCGGCTGGGTTCCTTAGCCGTGTAGCTCAGGCCAATGGCCTGACGATCGGATCGCGACATGCTGGGTTCCCGGCCACGTGTTGTTTGCGTCCCGCCGCAACAGGGTTCTTCGTACATTCGCCGCCGGCGCGCGCATGCAATCGTGCCAGGAGGCACAGCGGCCGCCGGCGCGCGCAGATCAGCCTTTTCGTCCCTGAACCCTGACCCCTGAACCCTATCTGCAATTCTCGGGGGGTGGCCGGAAACTTGTGTTGAAAGTGTGCCGCCACTTTTGGTAAACCTGCATCCAGCTGAGACGGACTGTCACTTCAGATCTGTGTTAATGGACGGAAGGCCTGCTTTGTTCTTGGGCCGCCCCCGTCAAAGTCTCTCGTGCCTGCGGCGAAGACTGCGCAGTGGTATTTGACTGCCTCGAAGCGCGTGGACGCGATCTGCGTGCCGGAGGCTCGCGAGCCGTTTTGGGAATGTCCGTGTGGCCACGGCGTTGAACCCAGGGATGCGGTCGGCATCTTGGACTGGGCAGTACAACGTCTCCGTGGGAAGCTCCGGTACCGACCCGCTGCAATGCTGCTTCCTCCGCCGAAGCTCTTTTTGCAGTACAAGAACCGCTTCGGATCCCCGGATGGGAGCAGCGGCGCACGAAACATTTTTAAGTCGCAATCGCGATTCAACGTCGCGCTGCGCGCGGGCTTTTTTCGAAATGGCCGACGAGGATTATTGAACCACCAAGTCACCAAGAGCACCAAGGAAGAGAAGAAATGAATTGTATTCCTACTTCATTCTTCCTTGGTGTCTTGGTGGTAAATCCCTCCCCCCGTCGTTTTTCATCCTTCATCCTTGCTGCCTTCATCCTTCGTGTTCCTCTTCGGCTTTTTTCTTCGGCACCAGCTTGGCCAGGACTTCGCGGAGTTGACGCAGCTTGATCGGCATCGAGATTACCACGCGGTGGTCGTTGAGCTTGGCTTTTTTCTTCCACGATTTGTGATGCTCGTCGAGCAGCAAAATGGCGGGAATCGGCCGAGTGTGCAGGCCGTCACCGAAGCGATTGAAGGCCTCGAGCGCCGGCTCGCCCAGCTCGGCGGTGCTGAAGATCACGCAGTCGGCCGCCTTGTCGCCGCTGACAAAACGGCTCAAGGCCCGCTCGGGGTCACGCGTCACCAGCACGCGGTATCCGTGTTTCTTCAGGCGCTCGCGAATGATGTCTTGCAGCTGCACGTTCGACTCGACGAACATCAGCGTGCGCAAGGGGCGCCGGCGCAGCCGGTTCGGCGGGCGCCGCGGGCACCGGCTCTTCCTCAGCCGGCGGCGTGTACGGCTCGTTCAGCTTCACCATCGAGGCCTTCAGATCGGCCAGCATCTCGGCGGGCGACTGATAGCGATCGTTGGGATTCATTTCCATGGCCCGATTCACGATGGCCGTGATGTGCCGCGGCAGCTCCGGCGCGGCTTTCGTAATCGGGATCACGTCCTGGAAGCGGCTCTTGCTGAGCCGCTGAATGCGGTCGCGCGTTTCGTAGATCGGCGGGTTTCCAGTCAGCATGTGGTAGAAGATGGCAGCCGAGAAAATACAGATCGCTGCGCGGATCGTCCTTGCGCACGCCGGTGGCCCGTTCGAGCCCGGCATAATCGATGGTGCGCGGATTGGGGTTGTTGGCCAGCGCGTCGTCACTGAGGTTCTTGTCGGCGGCGGCCAGGCCGAAGTCGACCAGCATCGCCTGCCCGCGGCTGGAGACCAGCACGTTGGACATCTTCAAATCGCGGTGGCAAATGCCCCGCTCGAAGGCATAGCTGAGCCCGTTGGCGACGTCGGCCACCAGGTGCGTGGCCTGGGCCGGCTCGAACTTCTTGCGAATCTTGATGAACTCGCGCAGGTTGCGCCCCTCGATGAATTTCATCACCAGAAAGTGGGTGTCCCCTTCGGAGACGACCTGCATGATGGGGACGATGTTGGGGTGCTTCAGCGTGGCGCCCATTTCGCCTTCGCGATAGAAGCGGTCGGCCTGCTCCGGATCTTCGGCGAAGCGGCGGCGGAGCACCTTGAGCGCCACGATTTCGCCGGTCGTCTTGTGCGAGGCCCGATAGACGCGCGCGAAAGTGCCGGTGCCGATCAGGTACAGGACTTTATAATCGTCGTAGAAAAATCCGGTGCGATCGCCGCGCAGCAGGCGTTCGGTCTGATAGTTGGTCAACAGCTCGCGGCGCAGCAAAAACTGCTGGAACTCGTCGCCCGACACCTGGCGGCTGCCGAGTTGGCCCCAGATCTCTTGCAGCTGCCGTTCGTCCAGCAAATTCAGGTCGAAAGCGCGCTGAGCGAATTGTTCAGCAGACAGCTCGACCATATCAGGCCAGTCTCCATCTCTTCTGTCCGGCTCGCCCCTGCTTTCCCCAGACACCTCCGCGGGTGGGAAAGTTCAAATAAAGCCCGTCGCCCTTCATGGTATTCGACAGGCCCGCGACCCGCAACGACGCGGCGTTGCCTAGGGCGGCGGACCCGGAATCGACGGGAGGCAGATGGCCGGCCGATATTTGCGGCGAGCCCGCGGACGCGCACCGGCACGAGTGCTTTACGCTTGTTCCAGCTTGCGGCGAAACTCCTCGCGCTCGCGGCGCGTGGCCTCAAGATCAAACATCAGGTATTTCATATCCAGCCGCAACTGACCCAAGGCATCTTGAACCAGCCCCAAAATCCGGCGGCGACGCTTCGTGCTGTCGAGAACCCGTGCAAACAGGGGCTCAACCTGCTGCCGATGCTCCAGCGGCAACTGGCTCAACGCGGCGGCCAATTCCTGGAGGTCGGACGATACTTCTTCCGGCAGCGACTTCTCGATCCGCGACGCATGGCTCATGGGTTGCTCTCTGGTGGCTTGCAGGTTAGGGGGACGCCTTGGTAGCAAAGCAGACCGTGTGCCAGAGTGCGGCCCATGGCCCGAGTCTGGCTCGTAAGACCTTTCAGTATAACAGCTTGAGGGCGTAATCCAACGGACGATGCCGGCGGCGCGGCAAAGAAAAAACGAAACACCTGATCTGGCCGAACTCCGCAAATGCTGATACAAGCTCGACTTACAAAAATCCCCGCCCGCCGCCGAGGCGTTGCGTTTTCGCCGCCACCCAAGCGGCTACCCAGGTCGGGTCAACCGCAACGCGTCAGCCGAGATTCCACTGGATTCCCGCGAAAAGCCATGCGCCAGCGGCTCGCATTTACCATTGCCCTGTTCTGGGCCCTGCTCGGGCTGGCCGCCCCACCGGCAGTCGCCCAATCCGTGCTGCGCGACGATTTCGAGGGCCCTGAAGCCAGCCTGCGCGATGCCGGCGGCGACGCCAGCTACAAGATCGACGGCCCCCAGCGGATCTCGCAGGGAGCGCACTCGGGACGCTCGTGCGAGCGCCTCACCGTCCGCGGCAACAACGGCACCTACGTCTACGTCAGCCACCCGCTGCTGACCGCCCGGGTCATCAGCGAGCTGGTGCCCAGCATCTGGCTGAAGGCCGATCGGCCCGGATTGCAGTTGCTGGCCAGAGTCACCCTGCCACGCAGCATCGACCCGCGCAACGGCAAGCCATTGGTCACGCTGGTGCGCGGTTCGGCCTATTCGCAGGTCGGCTCGTGGCAACAGTTGCGCGTCGACAACTTGCCGCAGTCGCTCGAGCGGCAAGTGCGCGTGCTGCGGACCCAGTTCGGACGCGACGTCGATGCGCGCGAAGCGTATGTCGATCGCATTTTGATCAACGTCTACGGCGGGCCGGGCGTGACCAACGTGTGGGTCGACGACTTCGAAATCGCGGGGGCCGTGTCTCCGCAGGCGGCCGGCCCCGCGGTCGCAGCGTCCGCGACGCTCAGCGGCCCGATTCTATCGACGCCCGACATATCGACGGCCTGGCCCGGCGGCGCGAGCGTGCCGGCGGTCGATCGTAGCGGCCCGTTGCTGCTGGTGGGCGGAAAGCCGTTCTTCCCGCGCATCATCGAATATCAAGGCGAGCCGTTGGCGCGATTGCTGGCGCTTGGCTTTAACGCCGTGCGCATGCCGCGGACGCCAAACGTTGAGTTCATGCGCGAAGCGGCCGGACTGGGAATGTGGGTGATCGCTCCGCCGCCGCCGGCAGCCGAGTTGGAGGCACGTTCGACGGGTTCGTCCGCCACCAAGATCGGCAGTCCCTTCGACCCGGTGCTGGTGTGGGACCTGGGCAGCGGCCTGGCAACGCGCGAGCTGGCCGCCACGCGACAGTGGGCCAAGCTGGTGCAGGCCGCCGACCCGCGCGGCCGGCCGATGGCCTGCGACGCCGAGAGTGATCTGCAAGCCTACACGCGGCCGCCGGTCAACCTGCTGTTCGCGCGGCGCGACGTGTTGGGCACGACGCTGCAACTGACGGATTACGTCACCTGGCTGCGCGAACGATCGCAATTGGTGCTGCCGGGCACGCCGCTGTGGGTCACGGTTCAAACCGAGCCGATGCCGCGGCTGGCCGAGCAACTGACGTTGCTGTCCGGCGGCCAGGCGCCGCCGCTGGGTCTGCAAGAGTCGCAAGTTCGCATGCTGATCCGCGCGGCATTGGCCGGCGGGGCGCGTGGCTTGTGCTTCGCCTCGCGCTCGCGACTGGACGCCGATGACCTCGCCACGCGCCACCGCGCGGCCGTGCTGGAATTGATGAACCTGGAGCTCGACCTGATCGACCGTTGGCCGGCCTCCGGCAACTTTACCGCCGGCGCCCGATCGAGCGATCCACACGCTAGCGGACCGGTGATCGAAACCGACCGCAGCCGCTTGCTGATGCCGATCTATGCGCCCCCCAACAGCCAACTGGTGATGGGCGCCAGCGTGGTGAAGATGTTGAGCTTCCGCGTGCAGGGAGTGCCTGAAGGCTACGACGCCTACGAACTTTCTCCGGTCAGCTTCCGGCCGCTGAAGGGATTGCGCGAAGCGGGGGGCACGCGGGTCATCCTCGATGACCAGGAGCGCGACTCGCTGGTCGTTTTCACGCAAGACGCGCTGGTGATCGGCACTCTCAAGTCGCGAATCGCGAAGATGCAGCAGCGCGCCGTCCAACTGACGCGAGAACTGGCCGCTGGCGAGTTGTCGCTGGTCGAGGCGGCCGAGCAGCGTCTGGTCGAAGTCGGCCGCGCGATTCCCGCCACCCGGACGTTGCGCGCCACCGCTCAGACCGACATGCGGCAATGCGAGGCACTATTGGCCAAAAACGACGCGCCGGGGGCTTTCTACAAGGCGCGGCACGCACTGTCTACATTGCGGCTGATCGAGCGGGCCCACTGGGAAAACGCAATGCCCGCATCCCAGTGGCCGCTGAGCGACCCATGGACGGCCAGCTTCGCCACGCTGAGCGAACATTATCGGTTTGCCGCCGAATTGGCTTCCGATGCGCGGGGTCCAAACCGACTGCCTTTCGGCGATTTCGAAGATCTCCAGGCCATGGGGCGCGCCGGATGGATCCACTACCAGCACGAGGAGCGGCGCTCGCCGCAGGCGGCTCAATCGAGCATTGCCACGGCGGTCGATCTGACGCCGGCGGCGGCGCACAGCGGCCGCACGGGCCTGCGGCTGCGTGCGGTTGCCAGCGATCCCAAGAGTCCGCCGCCGGTCGTGGAAACGCCGTCGTTGTGGGTCACCAGCCCTGCCGTGCACGTCGAGGGAGGCCAACTCCTGCAAATTCAAGCTTGGGTTCGCGTCGCGGCGCCAATCGTCGGCAGCGTGGACGGACTGCTGGTGATCGACACGCTCTCGGGCGAGGCTCTGGCGCAGCGCGTCGCGGCCGATGTGAATTGGCGGCAGATCACGCTCTATCGCGTCGCCCCGCGAGCAGGCTCGATGGCGATCACGCTGGCGCTCTCAGGTCTGGGCGAAGCCTGGATCGACGACGTCACGATTCAGGTCGTCGAGCGCGGCCGAGCGGGGCCGGCCCAGCAAGCCCAACAAGCGGGCGCACCCCGATTCGCGCCGGCTCCTGATCGCCCCGCGCTCCTTCGTTCATTCCTCGGCCGGCTTTTGCTCGTCGTCGTCCCCGCCGTCGGCATCGTCCGAGCTGCTCAGCGCTTGCCACAGGCTGCCGTAGTCGTCGGTCCACACCAGCGGCGGCCGATCCTTCTTCTTCCAGGGTCGAATCGCGTCGCGCACCTCTGACGTGGCGAGAAATTTCTTGTTCCGCGTGACGATGATCCACGTCGAGTGGTCGAGCCCTACCGAGTGGTCGCTGCTGGAGTCGATTCTTACGCAATCCAGCCCCAGCGTCTCGGCCATTCCGCGCACCACGCCGGTTAAGTCCAAGAACCGATTCGAAACGTGCATGCAAAGCAGTCCGTCGGGCTTGAGATGTCGGGCGAACAGCTCGGCGCATTCGCGCGTCAGCAGGTGCATCGGAATCGAGTCGCTGCTGAAGGCGTCGACGGCCAACACGTCGAAACGCTGTGGATCGCCGGCCGCCAGTTGCTGTTCCATCTTGACGCGGGCGTCACCCAGCACGACGTCGACCTTGGCCTGCGAATCGGCGCGATACGTAAAATACTCCTCGGAAATGCGAATCACTTCGGGGTTGATTTCGTAAAAACGAATGGTGTCGCCCGGCTTGCCGTACGCGGCCAGCGTGCCGCAGCCAAGACCGATCACGCCAATCCGTAGCGTGCCCGCACCGGCTTCTCCAGCGCCGCCGCCCGGTGAGGAATCGGCGGCGCGGCGCGGATGGTGATTGATCGCCAGCCCGACGCCGCTGGTGTGGCCGTAGTAGGTCGTCGGCCAGCGGCGCTTGTCCTCGTCGAGATACTGAAGTCCGTGCTCGATGCGCCCATGGATGAGTTCTCGCTTGGCGCCATTGTCGTCACGAATGCTCTCTTCCTGATTGACGCGCAACACGCCGTAGAAATTGCGCGTGGTTTCGAGATTTCGTGACTCGATGTCCGCGGAACTCTGCTCAACGGTGATGAACCAGCCGACCGCCAGGCCCACGGCGAGGCTCAGTCCGCCGCCTGCGACCCACACCGAACGGGGTCGATTCGGCGAGCCGGACGTTTGGCGAAACGTGGCCACGAACGCCAGCACCACGGTAGCCACCAGGCCGATTTCATACTCCCAAAAATCGTTGAGCACCAGCGGGGCCACCAGCGCCACCATCACGCCTCCCAACGCTCCGCCTGCCGAGACCATCAAGTAAAATAGCGTGGCATGATGGGCCGCGGGCTTGGCACGCACCAGCTCGCCGTGGCAGACCATGCAGCAGACCCACAGCGTGGTCGAATAGATGGCGAGTTGCTTCCAGGCGCTCAGCCCGTTGCCCTCGATGATCGCATAACAAGCCAACAGCATCGCGCCGCCCAAGAGCACCAAGAATGTGTTGCGGTGATACCATCGCTCGTGGTCGAAGCAGATGATGAACGTGGTCAAATAGAGGGCCAGCGGCAGCACCCACAAAAACGGCACCGCCGAGACCTCCTGGCACAACTGGTTGGTCGTGGCCAGCAGCATCACCGATCCGCAGGCGGCTAATGACAGCCACAACAAAACGTCGCGCCACGTGGGCTTGCCGCCGCTTTGGGCATCGACTTGCTCGGCCGCCGGCTCTTCGAAAACCGCCAGCGGATCCACCGTTCGCGCGAAGCCCAGTGCGCACCAGCCGCAGCACAACGCAAACGCCCCGTAAGCCCACGACCAACCGGCAATTTGCGTGTGCAGCAACAACCGCGGCTCGAAGACGAACGGATAGGTGAGCAAGGCCAACAGCGACCCGACGTTCGAAAGCGCATAGAGTCGATAGGGAGTGCGGCCGGTCGCGCGACGAAAGTCTTCCTGCAACAGCGGCCCGGTGGACGAGAGCAGAAAGTAGGGCAGGCCGATGGTGGCTCCCAGCAAGGCCAGTATGTGCCACGTCGGCGCGTCCTCGGCCGATTGCTTCCAGACCGCCGGGTCGGGCGCGATCGGCAGAAACCAGAGGGAACCGACCAGCAACAGCAGATGCAACATCATCTGACTGCGGCCCGCGAGACGACTGGTCACCAGGTGTGCGTAGCTATAGCCGGCCAGCAGCACTGCCTGGAAGAACAGCATGCACGCGCTCCACACGGCCGGGCTGCCGCCGAACCACGGGAGAATGAATTTGCCAATCAGCGGCTGCACTTGAAATAGCAAAAAGGCGCTCAAGAAAATCGTGATTGCGTAACGTGCCATGAAGTAGTCCGCGTGAAAG
Organism: uncultured Planctomycetia bacterium; assembly: GCA_963801675.1. Classification (GTDB taxonomy): domain Bacteria; phylum Planctomycetota; class Planctomycetia; order Pirellulales; family PALSA-1355; genus PALSA-1355. The sequence continues at coordinate 1,566,627 of CAWDFN010000001.1, read as the reverse complement.
TAAGTGGCTCTCGACTCTCAAGAGTGCCTTGATCGTACCACACGGGCAGGCGCTTCGGCAGCGGGGAAACCCATTGCGGCGCCCTTGCAATCGGTTAGCATCAACGGACACTCTCGACCTGGTCCACAAGGCGGATCTCTCCCGTGAAGCGAACTGCCGAACAACTGCGCCGCGACGCACTCGAAATCTGGCACGCCGGTGTGCAGGCCGTGCGGGCCGACGCCCTGGTGCGCCAAAACGTGCGCGTGCAGGGGGGCGCCCTGGTCATCGGCCCCGACCGGATCGAACTGGCCGGCGTCGAGCGCATCCTGGTTGTCGGCGCCGGCAAAGCGGGCGCGGCCATGTCCGCCGGTCTGGAGGAAGCGTTAGGCCCCGAGCTGATGGACGCCAAGCAGTTGGTCGGCTGGGTGCACGTGCCCGAGAATTGCCGGCGACCGCTGGCGCGCATCCATTTGCACGCCGCGCGGCCGGCCGGCGTCAACGAGCCCACGCAGGCCGGCGTCGACGGGTCGCGCGAGATGCTGCGGTTGGCTTCGGCGCTCGGACCCGAAGACGTGTGCATCGCGCTAATCTCGGGCGGCGGCTCGGCCTTGCTCCCCGATCCGATTGAAGGCATCACGCTGGCCGACAAACTGGCCGTCACCAGGCATCTGAGCGCCGCCGGTGCGCCGATCGAGGAATTGAACACGGTTCGCAAACAATTGAGCCGGATCAAGGGAGGCGGATTGGCCCGCGCGTGTCGGGCGGGCCGGCTGATCGCACTGGTGATTTCCGACGTGCTGGGCGATCCCTTGGACCTGATTGCGTCGGGACCGACGGTCGAAAGTCCGGCCACCTCAGACGAAGCACTCGCGGTGCTCGAGCGATACTCCTCGCGCGAGGCGGGCATCTCGCCGAGCGTCTTCGACGTTCTGGTCAGGCAGAGGCGGCAGCCGCGCAAGGCGATCGCCTGTCGTGTAACCAACCTGGTGATCGGCAACAACGCACTGGCCGTCGACGCGGCCGCACGGCAAGCCGTCATGTTGGGTTATTCGTCGATCGCGCAATCGGCCGCGACCTCGGAGGGAGCCGCCGAGGACGTCGGACGCCGACTGGCCGAGACGGCCCTCAAGATGCGTCGAGTCGGAGCGGATTGCCTGATCAGTGGCGGCGAGCCGACAGTCAGGCTGGTCAACGCCGCGCAGCGCGGCTGGGGGGGTCGCAATCAACAACTGGTGTTGGCCGCTGTGCAGCGGCTGCAACCCGACGGCGGATCCGGAATTCTGATTCTCTCCGGCGGCACCGATGGCGAGGACGGGCCCACGGACGCGGCCGGCGCTTTTGCCGACGCCCGCGCGATCGACGAAGCCGGGAAGCTGGGGCTCGACCCGACCGATTATCTGCGCCGCAACGACGCCTACCATTGGTTCGAGCCGCTCTCGTCGCTACTGAAAACCGGGCCCACCGACACCAACGTCTGCGACGTGCGGGTCGTGCTGGTCGACCGCGTGGAGCGCGCTGATCCGCCCTAGAGAATCGCGGCGCTCCACGCGATTCAGAAGCCAAATGCCGTGGGGTGCGGCGGCGGATACGTGGCCTCTTCCGGCAGAATCTCAGGACTTGAGCACCAGGGGTAGCGCGCTCCCTCGGGCGCTTCCCGGATGGACCAACTGATTCGCCGCCGATCTTGAGTGCGCATCTTCGCGTCGACGACCAGCAAGTAGTGCGTGATGCCGATTCCCTTCAGCGTGCTGTTGTCTTCCGGCATCACCGGACAGACAAACAGATAAGGACGATGGGCCGCGGTAGCCAGGTTCTTCGGCGACGTGAGCGGCTGGTCGACGTCAAACATGTTCGCCAGGGCCGTCTCCTCGATGAACGGCAAGATCGCCAACGACCAGCCGCCGGGATAATTGTCGTCCGGCGGCGGCGGAACAAACGAGCGGTTGACGTCGACGTACGTCGACAACCCGATATACAGCTGATGAAGATGGCTTTCGCAATCGGTGCGCAACGCGTGCTGATGCATCGCCATGAGGGCCGGGAACAACATGGCGAGCATGATTCCGATGATCGTCAGGACGATGATCAACTCGAGCAGCGTGACGCCACGGCTCGCGCGGCGAGTGAAAGCCGACTCGCCGTACGCCGATTTCCCAATGCGTGTCATGCCTTCTGCTCGCGAACTATTGTGCGAGTGCCCCTGGAAATTGCAGCATAACCACTTCACGCGGCAAGGCAAGCACGGGGAAAAACGGCACCGGCAAGGTGCACACCCGATGCCGATCCGATCAACACTCGCGGAACGCCAGTGCCACCCGAGGAGCGGGCCAGGATTCGGACGTGGCCTAATCCCACCACCACCGCTCGGCCGGAAGATCTTTGAGGCCGATCGATTCGCGGAGTTCCGAAACCTTGCCGTCTTCGTCGGGCAAGGTGTTGCGGGTTTGCAAGGCCTCGCGCGGATGAATGGTCACTCCGCCGCCGATGGGCGTCATCAGGACGTTGCCCTTCCACACGGCCGTGCACACCGATTCGACTTGCAGCGGTGCGGTGTACGTTTGCACGGCCAGGGCCCGCTCGTCATTGAAGGTCGACGCTTGCCAGCCGGCTTTCCCATAAAAGTCCTGCTGGTGGATGAACGCCGCCGCGATGGCCAGGTCGATGACGTTGCGCATTTCGGCGAAAACCGGCAGGTGAGCCGACAGTTCGGCATACTTCGCCGTGAAAGCCTTGGTGAACAGCTCGCTGGCCTTGCTGCCTCCCCTGCCGGTTGCAGCTCGACTGCCGTCTTTCTGCACCACCTGGTCCTCGCCGACCAGCTTCACGACGTTGCCGACCAGTTCCAGCCCCAGGCTGTCGGCGGCCACGCGCACGCTGTTGTAATCAGGAATGAAATACCACCGCTGCACGGCTTTGCGATTGCTGCTGGGAGTGGCCTTGTCAACGTAGCTCACCATCCGCACCGGCGGCGTCTCCAGGCCGATGCCGATCAGCTTCATGCGATAGTCGCACTCCAACAGCACTTGCGCGAAATGCGTATTCGCCGCGATCCCTCCGACGACAATGTTCTGCATGCCCAGATTGGTGCGCAGGCCGTTGACGATCATCTCTTCGTCGTCCGGCGTAATCGTCGTGCCCACGCTGTGCAAGAATGCCTGAAGGCGGTTCAAGCCTTCGGGAGTGGGATCGATCGAAACGCGAATGACCGACGCTGGGCGGTCGCCGGGCGCGTAAGCACGCAGCGCGACCACGAGATCTTGCAGTTGCAAAACGGGCCGTCCACTCTCAATGCCGCACACGCGGCTCGAGGCGTCGGCGGCCCAACCTTCGGCCGGACCTGCCAACACGATGTCTTTGGTTTCAGGATAGTAGAACAAATATCGAGCGCGGGTCAGACCGGCCAGGAATTGCATCTCCTCGGTTGGCGGCTGTCCTTTGTCGAGCTGCGCGCGAATGGCCGCTTCGAGTCGATTGATCGACACCTTTCGCAGCTTGCTGGCCTTGGCCACCTCGGGATTCAAATGGGCCTTGGCTTCGGCCACGCGCTTGCGCACTAGCATTCCACCGGGATCTGGAAAATGCTGTAAGCGCAATACGCCATCGGCGTCGACCAGCACGCCGTTGGCGCCGCTGGCATTCGGAGACGGGACGGGCGGTTGGGTTTGCGCCGAGGCGATCGTAGCGACGACGCCCGCCACACCGAATGTCACCAGTAACCCGACCGTCTGGAGATGGTGCTTTGGAAAACGCATGCCCAGACTCTCCCGGCCGAAAAGAAATGTTCCGAAAACGCTTCCACCCCATGAATCCAAGCAGAAACAACGTGGGTGGAAGCGCTAGGTTGGACGAATTGAAAGTTTGTCCGCTTCCCTGCGAAATCACACCCTTGATCTTAATTGGGTAATTTAGGTAAAGCAACCAATGTCGGCGTCGCCGCTCGGCCCGGCGGCCGCAATGGGCTTGAAAACGCCCGGAAATCCGCGGGAATAGGCCCGTTTTCAGCCCCGTGCCAGGGCCCGCGCTGAGCCGTTGGAGCGAGGCGCTTTGCTGACCGAGGGCGGGGCCGCGATCAGCCGCAAATTGCCCGGGCCCAACAGGGCGTCCACCCGCGAACGCATCTCGGCGTTCAAATCGACCCGCATTCCTTCGCACTTCAGCACCGCCCGGCTGCCGTCGGCCAGGCAGAGCACCAACTGCAATTCGCAACTGCCCGGATAGCCGCGCAGGATTTCGTGCAGTTGTTCGAGTCCGCGCTGCCGTGTGACGCTCCTCGCTGACGCGAATCACGATGCCCTTGGTGAACCGCCCGTGTAGGTCGGCCAGCGGGATCAACTCGTTGACGATCAGGTTGGCTTCCTCGCTGCCCGGCCGGCGGTCGACCGCGCCGCGCACGACCAGCGATCGCGTCGGCTTGCACCAGGTGGCCGTAGTTGGCGAACTGCTCCGGCCAGATGATGCAGCGCATCAGCTCCGTGCGATGTCTTCCAGGTCGAACATGGCGTACCTGGCGTGGTGCTGCCCGGCTTGCGGGTTCTTGGTGTGCGAAAACTTGATCGCCGAGAGCATGCCGCCGAGCATGACTTCGGTGCGGTGCGGCAGGCTCGGCCGACTTCGGCCGTGGTGTGCGAGCAATAGGTGGCCAGCGTCTGCTCGTGCTCGGCCAGCGGATGGCTGCGTGAGGTAGAAGCCGAGCACTTCCTTTTCGGTGGCCAGCCGCTCGCGTTCGTCCCACTCGGGCAGGTCGGGCAAGCGTCGAGCGGTCGCGCGGCTCTGGTCGTCGGCTCGTCGAGCGTCGTCGAACAGGCCCTTTCTGGCCGCTGCGGCGATCGGCGGCAGCGGCCGCGCCGGCCTGCATGGCCCGATCGACGACGGCCATGAGCTGCGAGCGTTTGGCGCCGAGCGAATCGAAGGCGCCGGCCTTGATCAGCGTTTCGATCGCCGCGCGGCTCGACTGCGCCGGATCGACCCGTTCGCAGAAATCGAACAGGCTCGCGGAACGGGCCGTGCGCCGTGCGCTCGCGCGGCAGATCGCCGTCGGCCGCCGCACGCCGCAGCCCTTGATGGCCGCAGAGCCCGAAGCAGATCTTGCCGTCGGCGACCGTGAAATCGGCGTCCGAGCGGTTCACGTCGGGCGGCACGCACGTCGATGCCCATCCGCCGGCAATCTTCCAGATGCTCGACCAGCGAGTCCTTCTTCTTGAAATTGCGGCCCGGCGATGTCGCCCGACAGCAGGGCCGCCATGAACTCGACCGGATAGTGGGCCTTCAGATAGGCCGTCATGTAGGCGATCAGCGCGTAGGCGGTCGAGTGGGTCTTGTTGAAGCCGTAGCCGGCGAACTTCTCGATCATGCCGAACAGTTCGCTCGGCCTTGCCTTCGTTCGAGCCCTTGGCGATCGGCGCCCTGCGATGAACTCCTCGCGGTACTTGGCGATCATCGGCAGCTTCTTCTTGCTGATCGCCTTGATGCAGGTGTAGGCGTTGGCCAGCTCGATGCCGCCCAGGCGGTTGAGAATCCGCATCACCTGCTCCTGGTAGACCATCACGCCGTGCGTCTCTTCCAGCACCTCCTTCATCACCGGGTGCGGATAGTCGGCCTGCTTGCGGCCGTGCTTCACCTGGATGTAGTCGTCGACCATGCCGCCTTCCAGCGGGCCGGGGCGATACAGGGCGTTGGTGGCGATGATGTCGCGGAAGTGGTCGGGCTTCATCTTCTGCAGCAGGTCGCGAATGCCGCCGCTTTCGAGCTGGAAGATGCCCTTCGTCTCGCCGCGGCACAGCAGGGCGAACGTCTCCGCGTCGTCGAGCGGGAACTTGTAGGGATCGATCCGCTGGCCGGTCGTCTGCTCGATCAGGTCGACCGCCTTGGAGAGGATCGTCAGGTTGCGCAGGCCGAGAAAGTCCATCTTCAACAGGCCGGCCGGCTCGACGTCGCCCATCGCCCACTGCGTGATGACTTCCTCCTTGTCCTTGCACGCGCTGCAGCGGCACGTACTCGGTCAGCGGCCGGTCGGCGATCACCACGGCGGCGGCGTGCGTGCCGACGTTGCGGGCCAGGCCCTCGATCTTCATGGCCAGGTCGAGCAGCTCGCGGACCTCGGCGTCGGTGTCGTACGGCTTTCTTCAGGTCGGCGCTCTTCTCGAGCGCCTTCGTCGAGCGTGATGTCCAGCTCGTCGGGCACCATGGCCACGATCGCGTCGACGCGCGGGATGGGCATGCCCAGCGCGCGGCCGACGTCGCGGATCGCGGCCCGGGCGGCCAGCGTGCCGAACGTGCCGATCTGGGCCACGTTCGTCTGCGCCGTACTTGTCCTTGACGTACTGGATGACCTCGCCGCGGCGGTCCTTGCAGAAGTCGATGTCGATATCGGGCGCTTCGCGGCGGCTCTCGTCGAGGAACCGCTCGAACAGCAGGTCGTATTTCAGCGGGCAGACGTGGCTCAGATACAGCGCGTAGGAGACGAGCGAGCCGACGCCCGATGCCGCGGGCCGTGGCCGGAATGCCCTGCTCGCGGGCGAAGCGGACGAAATCCCAGACGATCAGAAAGTAATTCGGCGAAGCCCAGCTTGTTGATCACCGACAGCTCGCGATCGAGCCGGTCCATGACCGTCGGGCGCCAGCTCGCCGTCCGACGCACCGCTCGGCGTCGTCGGCGTAGCGCTCCTGCAGGCCCGTCGAGGCACAGCTCGCGCAGGTAGTCGTCGGGCCGTCTTTTCCGGCGGCAGCGTGAAGGCGGGGAAATGCCGCTTGCCGAGCTCCAGCTCGATGTCGACGCTGTCGGCGATCTCCTGGCTGCGGCGCGACGGCCTCTTCGAAGCCCGGGAAACGCCGCGTACATTTCCTCCGGCGCTGCGGAGAAAGAACTGGTCGCCTTCCATCCGCATGCGGTTCGTGTCGGTGCGGAACTTGCCGGTGTTGATGCACAGCAGCACGTCCTGGGCGTCGGCGTCCTCGCGGTTGACGTAGTGGGCGTCGCTGGTGGCCACCAGCGGCAGGCCCATCCGCTTGGCCACGTCGACGGCGCCCTCCATGGCGAGCCGCTGAATCTCCAGGCCGTTGTTCTGGATCTCGATGAAGTAGCGGTCGCCGAAACGTCTGGTGGAACCAGGCCGGCGATTTCCATGGCCTGCGTCAAGTCGGGCTCGTCGCCGTGCTGCTGCAAGAGCGTGCGGCTGAACTCGCCCGAGACGCAGCCGCTCAGGCAGATGATGCCCTCGCTGTGGGCGGCCAGCAGCTCCTTGTCGATCCGCGGCTTGAAATAGAAGCCTTCCAGAAACGCCTGCGAGGCCAGCTTGATCAGGTTCTGGAAGCCGGTGCGGTTCTGGGCCAGCAGCGTCAGGTGGTAGCTGGCCTCCTTCATGCCGCCGGCGTCTTTTTGAAACCGGCTGCCCGGGGCGATGTAGGCCTCGTAGCCGAGGATCGGGTTGATGCCCGCGGCCTTGGCCTTCTTGATAGAACTCGAGCGCCCCGTAGCAGATTGCCGTGATCGGTCAGCGCCAGGGCGTTCATGCCCAGCGCCTTGGCCCGCTCGACCAGGCCCTGGATCGGGCTGGCGCCGTCCAGCAGGCTGTAATGGCTGTGGCAATGCAGATGAACAAACGGCGGCGCGCTCACGTGCGACTCCTTGAGCTCGAACCAGGAACGATCCATCTTTAGAGCAGGACAAAACGCATTCTAGCGGTTCCCCGGCGGCGCACCCAGTGGGAGAAAGGATGAAGGCACAAGGATGAAGGATGAAAACGGAAAATCCCGGAGCTTCCCAAAGTCCTTGGGCAGGCCAGGGCTTTTTTTCATCCAGTAGTTCCAAGTTCAGAGAATTGCTATAGGTGAACGCAAGGGTCCTCCTCAGATTGGTTTGTGTTGAAGAACTCAAGCCAAGGAGGGGTCCCATGCGTTCAAGGATGAGTCATACCATAACTGCTGGCGAAGTTCACGGGTGGGCCATCGGGTGGCTGCTGCAAGCAAAGCTATTAGAGGATCATGGGTGGCTGTGCACGGCCAGGGTGACCTGGAATGTTTTGTTGCGGGCGGCCGCCCGGATGATCTCGATTTATGCCGCCTGTCGCGATTTGGCCGACGCGCCTTCCGACCAGGCCGTGTTCAATGCGCTGTCCGACGGCCTGCCCAAGACTCTGAAGTCGTTGGAACGTCGGTTGAACGAGGCGCTGTCCGCGCCGCTGCCGCGACGGTTGTTGCGCCATTCCTGGCGTGTGGCGATCGATTGGCATTTGGTGCCCTACTATGGCGAGCCCGACAAAAGTCGGAACGAACTGTATTACGGCAAGCCGCGCCAGGGCACGACGAAGTTTCACGCCTACGGCACAGCCTGCATCGTGCAGCACGGGCAGCGCTACACCGTGGCACTGACGTGGGTGCGGCGGCACGAAACGCTGGTGGTCGCGCTGCGGCGTCTGCTGGCGCAAATTCGCAAAATCGGCCTGAAAATCAAGTATGTGCTGCTGGACCGCGCGTTCTTCAACGTGCCGGTGATCACCTGGTTGCAGAGCGAAAAACTGCCGTTCTTGATGCCCGCCATGTTTCGCGGGCGCCGCTCCAAGAAGCGCCGCGCCGCCACCGGCCTGCATTGGATCAAGCGTCAGAAGGCGGGCTGGTATCAACACACGCTGAAGAACAAGAAGCAACAAGTGACCGTCTCCGTATGCGTCACGTATCGTACGCATCGCAATCGCAAAGACCACAAACATGTCCAACAAAAGCTGTTGTTCGCTGCCTGGCGTGTGAAGGGCTCTCCCAAAGACATTCGCCAGCGGTATCGCAAGCGGTTCGGCATCGAATCGAGTTACCGTCAAATGCGTCAAGCGCGCATCCACACCTGCACGCGGTGCCCACGTCTGCGTCTGGTGTTTGTCGCCGTCGCCCTGATCCTGCGAAACCTCTGGGTCTGGATTCACGCCACGCGCTTGGCCGAAGGCAGCGGTCCCACGATGACTTTGCGACTCGAACGACTCCGTTACAAACGAATGCTCGATTGGATCGCCCAAACCGTCGCCGCCTTACTACATGACGGCTCAATACCTTGCGTCGATCTAAGCCCATAAGCGAAAGTTGGAACTACTGTCTGCCTTCATCCTTGTGCCTTCATCCTTCCACCTTCTATTCCTCTTCGTGCGGCTGACCGATGGCACGTAGGTATAGCGCTAGCCGGGCTTGCAGGTCGACCAGGTTTTGCCACTGGCGGGGTTCGAGCGTGACGCGCTCGTCGTCGGGCTTGATCGTGACCGAAGCCAGCAGGTCGCGGACGCGGATGTGAAGGTACTCCAAAAGCTCGCACAACTGGGCGGCCTGCCCGGGGCTCAGACGCTCAGGCAGCTCGGGCGCCACCAGCGTGTGCAGCGTGCTTTGCACGTCCGGGTCGGCACTCCAGTTGAGTTCGAAGTCGAGCGAGCCGGCCTGCGCCGCGCGGGCTTGGTCTTCCTGGCCGATGGTGCCCGACATCTCGCCGCGCAACGCCGCCAACCGCCCGGCAATTTGCTCGCGCGAGCCGAACAGCAGTACCGAGCGGCCCATCGTGATGATGTCGCCGTAGCGCAGGATGCGCAGTTGAATATCCTCGCCGTTGACCTTGGTGCCGTTGGTGCTTTCCAGGTCGGTGATCACGATCTTGTCTTGGTCCTCCTGGATTTTGACATGGAATCGGCTGACCCGCTCGTCGTTCAGCTGCAGCGAGTTTCCCTCCTCGCGGCCGATCGTCACCGGCGTCGGCATCTCTTCGAAAACGCGGCCGCGATCGGCTCCATCGAGGACGCGTAGGGTGATCTGAGCCATAAGGATTGCACCAGGTCGACGATTGGCACACGGCTCGATGGCGTCAAGGACGAGCCGGATGACGGCCAAAGACAGCGGGCGTTTACGGCTGCACTTGGCGGCGTCGACCTCCCGCCGCGGCCGCCCAGCGCGAACCGTGAAAAATCTCCGCCCCCGAGGCGTCACGGCCTGTTGCGCTTATAACATGCCACGCCCGACGTCTCAAGCCGAACCGCCTCGCTTTGGAGCGGCCGCTTGTCGAAGTCCGAGGAACACCGTAAGCTGAAAAACGGTTTTCACGCGCCCGTGGCGCAATTGGATAGCGCATCGGTCTTCGGAACCGAGGGTTGGGGGTTCGAATCCCTCCGGGCGTAGTTTCGTGCGGTGGACTGAATCCTGTTGGGATCCCGATCCCTCTTGAGAGCAGCAGCGTGAAACGTTTCGGTTTGCCGTTGGCGCTGCTGTTTGTCATGACGTGCGACCCGGTTCGGGCCGCCGGGCCGCCGAATGTCGTGATGATCATCTCCGACGACCAGGCCTGGACCGACTATTCGTTCATGGGTCATCCCAGCGTGCAGACGCCGAACATCGACCGTCTGGCGCGGCAAGGGCGGACGTTTACGCGCGGCCACGTGCCTTCGAGCTTGTGCTGTCCCAGCCTGGCGTCGATTATCACCGGCCTCTATCCGCACCAGCACAAGGTGACCAGCAACGATCCGCCGCTTCCGCCAGGCATGAAGCCCGGTGAGTTTCAAAAGTCGGTCGCATTCAAGCAGGGGCGCGAGGTGATGAACGCGCACCTCGAAGCCGTGCCGACGCTTCCGCGGATGCTCGCCAGGCAAGGCTTATTGAGCCTGCAGACCGGCAAATGGTGGCAGGGGCAATACAGCCACGGCGGATTCACGCACGGTATGACGCGGGGCGAACGGCATGGCGACCAGGGACTCGAAATCGGTCGCCAGACCATGCAGCCGATCTACGATTTCATCGACATGGCACGCCAACAAAACAAGCCGTTCTTCGTTTGGTACGCCCCCATGATGCCGCACGAGCCACACACGCCACCCGAGCGGCTGCTGATGAAATACCAGGACAAGACGCCGTCTCCGAGCGTGGCCCGTTACTGGGCGATGATCGAATGGTTTGACGAAACGGTCGGCGAGCTTCTCGATCACTTGGACAAACATGGCCTGGCCGACAACACGATCGTCGTCTACCTGGCTGACAACGGCTGGATTCAGAATCCCGACGGTCCGCGATATGCCTCCAAGTCGAAACAATCGCAGTACGAGGGTGGCCTGCGAACGCCGATCGTGGTCCGCTGGCCGGCTCACGTGCGGCCGACCATGTCGAACGAGTTGGCCATGTCGATCGATTTGATGCCCACGCTTTTGACCGCGATGGGCCAACCGCTGACCGAAGCCACGCAGGGTATCAACCTGCTCGACGAGCAGGCAGTGAAGGATCGAACGGCCATCTACGGCGAATGCTTCACCCACAACGCTGTGGATCTGCACGACCCGGCCGCCAACTTGCGCTGGCGGTGGATCATTGAGGGCAACTGGAAGCTCATCGTCCCGCATGCGAAGAACGAGCCGAACGCCTCGCTGGAATTGTACGACCTGGCCTCCGATCCGCTGGAAAACACGAATCTGGCGGCCGCCAACCCCGACCGCGTCACTCGGCTTCGCGCCCGCCTCGACTCCTGGTGGGCGCCGTGATCGGCCTGCGCCCATAGCGACGAGTGATTCGCACCCTCGAATCCCCGATCCCAGACCCCCAACCCCTAAATTCGTCTCCGCCGCGTACACGTCTTGGGCGTAGAATTACGCTGGAGCCGGTACTCGCGGCGTCGCCGGCCAGTTTCCCGTCTTGGATTCGCGGATCATGTCGCTCACCGATCGCACTTCATCGTCCGGCAGCGCGAGCGCGGCCGTGGGGCTTGCGCGGGTGGAAGTCGCCGGCCACGAGCTGACGATCTTCGAAGAGTCGCCCCCGATGATCGCCGCCATGATCGAGGACATCAAGGCGGCCAGGAGTCGGGTGTGGATGGAAAGCTACATCTTCGCCGACGACGCCGCCGGAATGGCCGTGGCCGCGGCGCTCGCCGAGCGCGCCCAGGCCGGGCTCGACGTGCGGCTGATGGTCGACGCCTGGGGAAGTTTCAGCACGCCGACGGCGCTGTACAACCGCTTGCGAGCTTCGGGAGTGCAGGTGCATATTTTTCACCGGCTGGGCGAAGCCATCTACGCGTTGCGGCTTCTGGAAGCGCTCAACCAGCGCAATCATCGCAAGCTGCTGATCGTCGACGACGCGATCGCCTACTTCGGCGGCATGAACATTGTCGATCAGAGCGGCATTCACTCGACGGCCGACGCCAAACAGCGGCACTTGCCCGCGTCGGCCGGCTGGCGCGACGTGCACGTCCGCCTCGTGGGTCCGCGGCAACGCGAAATCGCCGATTCGTGCCGGCGGCTGTGGAATCGAGTGCATCGCCTGCCCGCGGTCCGCCAGCCGCGCTGGGCGGTCGACCAGATTGCGGCCACGCCGATCGACGGCGAGGCGTTGTTCTTCTTCGATTCGCGGCCGCAGCTCAAATTTCTCCGCCCGCAGCGAATTCTAGTACCGCTGATTCGGCAGGTGCGCCACGAGATCACGCTGTCGTTTGCTTACTTCGTTCCGCTGGGCCGCGTGCTGCGCGAACTGTTGCGGGCGCGCAAGCGGGGCGTGCGCGTACGGGTCATCGTTCCTGGCCAAAGCGACGTGAAGGTCGTGCAGTGGGCAACTCGGCACTTTTACGAGTATCTGCTAAAGCGCGGCGTGCGCATCTACGAGCGCACGGATCGCATGTTGCACAGCAAGGTGATGGTGGTCGACGGCCGGTGGAGCGTGATCGGCTCGTGCAATTTCGACGCCCGCAGCCTGCGGCTGAACCTGGAGTTTTTCGCGGCGATACACTCACTGCGGCTGGCGCAGTGCTCATGCACGTCTGCCAGCGTGAAATGCGTGACAGCGTGCGCGTCACGGCCGCCTATTGCCGTCGGCGAACCTGGTGGCAGCGCTATCGCGACCGCCTGGCCTGGTCATTTCGCAAATGGCTGTGAACCGGAGACGCTCGGCCGGAATTATTCGCTGCCCAGCTCGTATGAGCCCGAGATTTCCTCGGGAATCCGCCGCAGCGTCCCGCTGGCGAAGTCGACGAACGCCCATTCGGTGGCGGCGGACGCCAACAGCGCGCCGTCTCCGGCCCGCACGATCTTATAACGGCGCGTCGAGGAGACTTTCTTCATGTCGGCCACCCACGTGCGAACGACGATCGCGTCGGCGAGAAAGGCCGATTGCAGGTATTTAATCTGGTGCGAGCGCACGACCCAGCCCGAGCCAAGCTGTTCGTAACGCTCCGGCGGCCAGCCCTGCGCGGCCGAGTGCGCCAAAGCCGCGTCCAGCATCCATGCCAGGTAAGCCAAGTTGTTGACGTGACCCAGGCGATCGATCGCGTCGGGGGTTACTGAAATCGCGTGTTCGTAGATGGCGGGCATGGCCGATCCGTGGCAGGGTTGGCGAATGGCGCTGTAGCGCACGCTAGGGCGCTTGCGGGTCGGGGCTCAACAGGTACGCCAGCAGATCGCCCAGTTCGCCCGGCGTCTTGACCAAGCCGCCGGGCATGGGCGAAGTCGATTGCAGCTTGCGGACTTCGATCGTGCTCTTGGGCACCGCTTGCCGAGTCGCCGTGGGCAACAACAGCACGAGCTGTTCTTCGTCCTCTTCAACCACTAGCCCCGTAAGCGACTTGCCGTCGTCTGTGACGATCGTCGTGGTTCCAAAGATTGGCGCAACTTGTTTGTTGGGAATCAGGATCGATTCAACCAACTGAGAAACCGTGAAGCGACGGGCCGCGTCGGCCAGCGACGGAGCGCCACCTCCCTTCTGATTTGGCAAGATCGCGTGGCATTTGACGCATCCCAGCGCGTCGGCCGAAAACAATCGCCGGCCTCTCTGCGCGTCGCCCGCCTGAGCGGCAGCGGTCCAATCGACGCCAGAGAATTCCGCCGGCACGGCCGCGCCCATGCTGTCGACGCCGCTCTTGATCCGCTCGGCAAGCGTCGCCAGGCCGAGCCGCTCGGGCAGTGTTGCCGCCACGCGGCCGGGCGTTTGAAAGTCCAGCGACAATCTCGCAGGCTCTTGTCCGTGTGCGACTCGCATCAGGATGTCGTTGCTGCCCGGTTCAAGCGTCACCACCCAGGGGCTCTCGGTCGAAGGCAGCTGCCGGCCGTTGTGCCACAATATCACCCGCTGGCCGGTGCCGGCGGAGAGCAGCACGCGCTCGGGCTGCAAACTTTGCAGGCGAAAATAGGCGTAGCTCGACGCCGCTTGCATCGACCCGGGAAGCTTCGCGAGCTCGAACGCGCCGTCAGCCGTGACGGTGCGCCATTCGAGCCGCGAATGTCCCTCGGTAATCGGCGCGGCGAGGTCGATTGGACCTTCCTGGGGCGGATGGACGCCGTCGAAGCCCGCCTGTGCGTCGTCGAAGGGGCCGATCATCCAGGCCTGCTTGACGCTAGTCGCCGGCGCGGCGGTCAAGCGCGCCAGCAGCGTCGCCCGCTGCATCTTGCCCACCAGCTCGTCGGCCCGCGCGTCGCCCAGCAACGACAGAAAGTAACCGGCTTGCAAGCGGACCCGATCGTCCGCGTCGTCGAGGCGGCCGATCAGCATCTCGAACAACCGCGTCTCCTCACTGCTCGGCGGTACCGTCTTCCAACGTTCAGCGATGGTGAAGCTGCCGACTCGCCCCAGCTTTTTCAGATCGATCTTGGCATCCGCGTACTGGATCGTGAATTGGGCGTTGCCCGAATCGTAGCGCAGCGGAAGCTGCGCGGGAATCTCGCCGGTCGCCGGCGGGACGGTGAGCCGGAAGCCGATGGCCAACACGCCGGCCAGTCGCCCGGGCGGGTCATTCGAGGCGAGCAGCGAATTTAATTGTGTAGCATCGGCCCGTTCGGCCAGCAAAAACGCGCTGGCTTGCCGCAGATAGGTGTCGCCGCTGCGCGCCGGGCCAGCGACGAGCGCGTTGAATGCCGCATTGCCCAGCGGCTCGCTGCGATCGAACAGCGCCGCGACTGCCGTGTGCTCGACCTGCAAGTCGGCATCGGACATCGCCTTGACGAACACTTCGGCCGGAGCGTCAAGCTGTCGAAATTCGGCCAAGGCCCGTACGGCCTGCGCGCGAATATTTGCGTCGGCGTGAGCGGTGAGCGCTACCAGCACCGCTCGCGCCTCGGTTCGGCCGCTGGCGCCGGCCAGCCAGGGGAGGTGCATCATCGCCGGGTCGCCCGCATCGATCGATTGGAGACGACTGATCGCCTCGACCGGCAGATCGCCGCCGCGCCGCAGAATTTCGACGTGGGCCTGTTGCCGCCGCGACCAGGACGCATTCGACAGCTCTTTCCACAAGCGCTCGCTCGAGGCGGTTGGCGCGTCATACGGTTCGAACGGGCAGCTCGGCGGATCGTCGGCGCGTGTGATCATCACCAGTTCGCTGGGATACTTGGGCGACCAGTCGTTGCCGGCCATGTACGAAAGGGCCGCGAACACCCGGCCCCCACGGCCCACCGCCACGCCGACGGGCCGCGCCGTTTCTGCCCCGGCCAGCAGCGGAAACTCGCGCGCGGCAAAACTGGCTCCACGGGGCGAAAGCGTAAAGCCGTCAATCTTGCGCTGGGCCCACCGCGCCAGCAGCAGGCTGTCGCGATATTTTTCTCCCAGCAGCGTCTCGTCGTAATAGGTCTGTCCCACGGGCGCTTCGCGCCCCAGGCCGGTGTTGGCGATTTCGAGCAAATCCCACCGGTCGGGCGTCATGCTGGCGATCCAGCCGCGCGGCCAAAAGAAATGCGCGTGCGGCGCCACATGCAGCAGCCGCGCCGGCGAATAGCGGTCGGCGATCGACTCGTGATCGTTGTCGTTGGAGAACAAGTTCCAGCGCCGATCAAATGCCAGCCCGACCGCGCCTCGTGTGCCGGCGGCGACGACCTGAAAGTGGCCGCCGTCACTGTTGCAGCGAAAAAACCCGCCCATGCCGGTATAGGGCACTTTCGTTCCCTCCGGCTGGGTGTGGACCGTCCAATGCCCCCAATGATCGGGCCGGTTGGCGAAATCGCCGAAGTTCAACAACGGATCGCCGGACGAGAAATACAAATCGCCTTGCGGCCCCCAGGCGAGGCCGTGATACGTCACGTGCAAATCGACCGGCGAGCCCCACACCAGGCGACGGGGCGACAAATTCTCGCGCGCCACTCGCCCGCGCGGAATCAGGTACAAAGCCGCGTTGGTCATCACGTACAAATCGTCGCCGCGGATCTCGACGTCGGTGATCCAACTGTCGGGCGGAAACCGATACAGCAACTGCTTCGGCTTGTAGCCCCCGTCCGCGTCGGGCTCGTATACGAACAGCGCCTCGCGACCGCCGACGAACAGCCGGCCCATCGTGTCGGCCCGAATCGACAAGAACGATTCGTCGCTCGAAGCGTCGATCGAAATTATTTTCAAGTCGTTCTGGGCCACCTGGCGCGTTAACAGCGGAGCTAACGCCTCCGGCCGAGCTCCGGACACAGCCGGGTTCTTCGTCGCCGAAACATCCTCGACCTTGCCACCTTCAATGCGATCGAAATGCCACAGCCCGAGGGTCTGCTCGTCGGCGGTCAACGGCGCCGAGGGGATCGCGTCAAGCGGGCGAAGCGCGTTCGAAATTCGCACGTCGTCCACAAAGCCGTCGCAGCCGATTCCGTGGGCCGGAATGCCGCCGAAGAACAAAGGTGAGGGCGGACCGCCGCTGCGCGTGCGCGCGATCGCCGTTCGTTTCGCCAACTTGCCGTCGATGGCGAGCGTGGCCTGCGCGCCGTCGAAGGCGGCCGCGACGTAGTGCCACTTGGCGTCGGCGACATCGACGCCCGAGCGGATCTCGGCCGGAGCATAGCCGGGCAGATAGAGACTGAATTCGCCGCTGCCGGCGCACGTGTAGATTTCCCAGTGCTCCGCCGATTCCTTGGCGCTGTTCGCCACCAGCACATTGAAGCCCGACTTGCTGTTGACCTTGGCCCAGCACTCGACGGTTAAGGGGGGCTTGTCGTAAACCTCTTTTCGCGCCGCCCAGGCCGCGCCCTGCCGCGCATCGAGCGCAGCGCCAAAGCGGCCTTCGGGGATGAGCTTCGGGGCCGCGGTCTTGGCCTCGGCCGGCCGCGTCGCGATCGGTCCCTGCTGCCTGCCGGCAGCCCACACGGCTCCGCGCCGAATCAGGGTCGCTTCGCCCGGCACGCGAATCGATTCGGCCGCGTGGCCCAGCACGGTCTGGAACACACGGCCCTTGCCATACGAATGGACAAACGCCATCGGCTCGTCCTTGCCTGTGACTGTCGAGTGGGCAGTGGCGAGCACCTCAATCGGCAAATCGCCCGCCTGGTTGCAGTACAACTCGTCGATCGTCTCAAACGAGTTGAGACCTTCGGTAATCGGGTGATCGGCGGCAATCGTCACCTGAAAGCGGCCAAACGGATCGTGGCTGCTGCGGCCGGGAGCATGGTCCCACACGCGGCGGCAAATGTTGCGATACTCAGGCCAATCCGAAGGGGGCGTCTGGGGCAGCGAAGCGTGGAACGCGCCGTTTGCGAAGTGGATGATCGCCAGACCGCCGCCGTCCGCCAGATATTTTTGAAAGTTCGCCTTGGCCGCGTCGCTCAAACCCGGGCGCTGCCAATTGCAATAGTTCAGGAGCACGACGTTGTAGCCCGCGAGCTCTTTTTTGGCTAAAAACTCGGGATCGGTGACCACCGTCACTTGTAACCGGCGCTCTTGCTGAAGTGCTTCTTGCAGGGCCAAAGTCGTGTCGCGCCACAAGTGGGCGACATGCTGGTGGCCGGTCACGATCAAGGCCTGAATTGGCTCACGCGGTGGTACAGCGGCTGCCAACGGCGACGCGGATTGCACGCCCGCGGCCGGAACTTCGGCGTGAGCGGTCCACAGGATCGCGTTGAGCACCATGCGGCGGAAGTTTTCCTGGCCCCAATTCTCGAAGAAGTGGCCGCCGGTAAAACCGAAACCCCGCCCGCGATCTTTCCGCTCCACGGCCCAGGCCACGACCTGCTCCTTGGCTTCGTCGGGAATCGGCGTGCTCAAAATCGGCGTCAGGCGCGGATCGTTGGGGCGAAAGCGGATGTTGTAATAGTACTCCTCGCGCAGCGGAAACGGAGCCAGCCCGCGGCAGATCGGATGATCGGGCGTGGCGGGTTTCGGCGAGGTCGCGGTAGTCTGGATTTTGGAATACCACTTGTTCGGCGCGTCGCCGCTTTCGAAATCGAAGTAGCCGCCGATCCACTCCAGGAACTCGTCTCCGCCGTGCCGGCGCGGCACGAAGACCGTCCAGTGGATGGCCACCAGTCCGCAGCCGCGATCCATTTGCTTTTTCAACGTCGACAGCCGGTCGCCGATCAACAGCGGATGATCTTGCGGATTGCGGTCGGCGCCGTCGGACAGAACGACGATCGTATCGGCGTCGTCCAGGGTTTTGGGATCGCGCGGCCAGCCTCGGAAGTGCACCTCGGCCTTGACCGGTCCGATGCTGGGCGCGGTTTCCAGGCAACGCTTCAAGAGCCGCGCGGTCAATTCGTATTCGTGCGTGCCGGGCGCATGTCCGCCGGGTCCCTGATGAATCGTGCCAGCAATGAGTACGATCTTCTTCGGCTTTGGTGCCTCAGGCTCCGCGCCGGCCAAGACTGTGGCAGCACAGAGCGTTATCAACAGCAGGGCAATGCCACAGGCCCGGGTGGCCCAGACAATTTGTGGAGGCGGTCCGGGAATTCGGGTCGCGAAAGCGCGGCGTTGTGTATGATCCGATACTAGCCCGACGCGCCAGCGAGGGACGCTGGACGAAGAACCCTCGCTGGCGCGTCGGGTCGGTGTGCGGCGATACTCGGACGGCCTCAACAAGTTGCCGGTGCCACCCCGGCGGAACGGACGGGCCATGTTTGACACGCTGGGGGGCCTTCCCTAGATTGGCTTGGCGGGGGTTCAGGTTGCAGAATAACGACGCGTCGGCGACGGTGCAACTCGCGATCGATGCCGCAAAAACCCCGAGGATGGCAGCAGCATGAAAACAGCCGCGGGAACCACGCGGATCGACGGCGGACAGTTGGTGGACGGCACGGGCGCGGGGGCCGTGGCCAATGCGGCCGTGGTGATCCGCGATGGACGAATCGTCTACGCCGGCGCGGCGGCCGGCGCGCCGGCCACGCCTCCTGACGCGACGCACATCGACGCGCGCGGCGGCACGATCATGCCCGGCCTGGTCGAGGCGCACTTCCATCCGACCTATTTCAACGTCGCGAACCTGGAAGATCTCGACATCAAGTATCCGGTCGAGTACGTCACGCTGCTGGCGGCGGCCAACGCGAAGCTGGCGCTCGAATGCGGCTACACGGCGGCGCGCAGCGGCGGCAGCCTGTTCAACATCGACGTCTGGCTGAAGAAGGCGATCGAGGAGGACCTGCTGCCGGGGCCGCGCCTGGCCGCCAGCGGCCGCGAAATCTGCGGCGTCGGCGGACTGATGGATTGGAATCCCGACTTTCGCAAGATCGGCATGGAAGGACTGGTGCTGCTCATCAACGGACCCGACGAAGGACGCCGCGCCGTGCGCAAGCTGGTCAAGGACGGCGTCGAATGGGTCAAGACCTACCCCACCGGCGATGCCGCCGCGCCCGACACCAACGACCATCACACGCTGTGCATGACGTTCGAGGAGATGCACGCCGTGGTCGACGAGGCCCATAACCACGAGCTGAAAGTCACCGGCCATTGCCGCGCCACCGCGGGCATCAAGAACGCGCTGCGCGCCGGCTACGACACGCTGGAGCACGGCACGTTCATGGACGCCGAGGCGCTCGACATGCTGCTTGAGCGCGGACACGCCGGTTGTGCCGGCCTTGCAATTCGAGCACGCCAGCATCGTGCACGGACCGGAGTTCGGCATGCCGCAAAAGGTCATCGACGGCCACCAGGAGACGCTCGAAGGCGGCGCCGAAAGCGCCCGCATGATTCTGAGGGCCGGGGGCCGCCTGGGCATGGGAGGCGACTACGGCTTCGCCTGGAATCCGCACGGCACTATGCCAAGGAGCTGACGTTCTTCGTCAAGTACGTCGGCTTCAGCCCGCTGGAAACGATCCGCTGCGCCACGCGAACCGGCGCCGAGATCATGGGCCGCGGCGACGAGTTCGGCACGCTCGAGCCGGGCAAACTGGCCGACGTGCTGGTGGTCGACGGCGACGTGCTGGCCGACATCGCGGTGCTGGAAGATCGATCGCGATTCATCGCCGTGATGCAGGGGGGCATCGTCAAGGCCGGTCAACTTGCCGATCGGAGTTCGGCCAACTCGTCGTTCCTCGCCGTCTGAAATTCCGCGGGCGCGCAAGAGAACCGCACAGGCGCGGGGCAGCAACGCTGTGCGGCTCTGGGGCGCCGAAGCGCCTGGTTCGGGTTGTCTCGCGCAAAGAATGCGGCGACAGCGCGCGAAAACTTCGAGAGTAAGCGAGCACTGGTGCAGCGCCCGGCGATATTCAAATCATTCAGATCTCGATACGAATGTTGATCGGCTTATCTGCATGGACTCTCTAGCCATTCCTGGCTTGGCCAACACATTGGGTACTAAACTGTAGTCTTGACAACTCAAAAGCCATGGCCAGTCAATCGCTTACGCTGACGCGTTGGGCCCACTCGATTGTGAAACCGCTGGGGCGGCGGCGTTCGGTCTGCGATCGGCAAACTTGCGCAAACCGCACCGCCGAACGTGTGGCTACCGCACCGTGTCCGCCGGCTGGCCTCGACCCACGCCCGCCAACAGCACGATGGCCGCCAGCGCCAGCGCCGCGCTGGTAGTGAACGCCGCCCGGGGGCCGAACGACTCGTAGAGCGTGCCGAACATGAGGCTCGACGGAAGCGCGACGATGCCGACCGCGAAGTTGAACCATCCGAAAGCCAGGCCCTTACGCTCGGGGCCGACCAAGTTGGCCACCAGGGTCCGCTCGGCCGGCTCGGTGAGCGCGTAGAACAGGCCGTATACGAGAAAGAACGTCCAGCACTCGCCGTCACCCGTGGCCAGCGAAAAGGCCAGATAGATCAGCGCGTAGATGACCCAACCGGCATAGATCAAGGGGCGCGGGCCGAGCCGATCGACCATCGGGCCGGCCAACATGCTGCCGGCGCTCTTGACGACGTGGAACGCTGCCCACAATAGCGGCAGCATTTCCTCGGGCACGCCCAACTCACCTGAGCGGACCAGCAAGAATGCGTCGCTAGAGTTGCCCAGCGAAAAAACTACCAGTGCCAGCAGGTAGACGCGAAAATCGCGGTCGAACGGCTTCAGGGTGAATTGGAAACCCTTGGCCGCGCGGGTCTCGATGGGCTTCTCGCGCAGGCCGAACACGACCAGCAGCACCACCAACACGCCGGGGATGGCGGCCAACAAGAACAGCGTGCGCAGTTGATCAGGCCGGGCCCACAAGAAGGAGAAAGCCACGAGCGGGCCAATCACCGCGCCCAAGTGATCCATGGCGCGGGTATAGCCGAACGCGCGGCCGCGAACGCGCGGGTCGGTCGAATCAGCCACCAGCGCGTTGCGCGGCGCGGCGCGAATGCCCTTGCCCAATCGGTCGGTGCTGCGGACCACCAGCACCTGCCAGGAACTGGTCGCCAGACCCATGATCGGCCGCGCAACGGCCGCCATCGCATAGCCGGCCACGACGAAGATTTTCCGCTTGCCGGCCCGATCGGAGAGGCTGCCCGACCACAGCTTGACGATGCTGGCCATCGAGTCGGCCACGCCCTCTACCGCTCCCAGGGCGCTGGTGCCCGCGCCCAACACGTTCAACAGGAACATCGGTACCAGCGGGTAGATCATTTCGCCGGCGATGTCGTTGAGCAGGCTCGCCAGTCCCAACAGGCGCACGTTCCATGACAGAGCACGGGCGGGGGCCGCGGCGGCGGGATCGGCGGCCGGTGATGCCTGGCTGTCTTGTTGCATGAACGGTAGGCCCGCACGGCATGCAAGCCACGCGGCCGATTCGCGGAATCGTCACTACGGCTTTTGCCGCTGCCACACTTCCAGCGCGCAGCCGCTACCGGCCTTGCCGGCGAACGTGCGCGGGCGGTTCTTGTTCGACAGCTCCATGCACTGGATCATTTTGCTGTCCTCGAACTTGTAGATCGCCAGATACACCTTGCCTTTATCTTGGCCCTGGGTGATCACGATGTTGAGTTCCTTGGGATCCTTGCGGGGATCGATCTTGTACAGGCCCGGCTCCGGACCGTCGCCGTTATCGAATGTGAAATCCTCGCCCTTGATCGTCAGTTTGATTTTCTGCCGCTTTTCCTCGGACAGGACCTTGCCGTCCATTTCCATCGACACCACGGTCCAGGTGCCTTGGAAGTTTTCCAAATCCTCTTTGACCGCCTTCTCGTTCGCGGCATCGGCGCCCAGGAACACAAGCGACAAAAAGACGGCCAGGGCATGATATTTCATACTCTTCTCCACGCGAAAGGCGGTGTGATCGCCGACCAGTATACGCGGACCGCGGGCAGGGTGCAAAGTGGCGCTCGACCGCCGACGGTTATCACGGTGGGATGCGAAGGGTATGATTGAAAGTTGGAGCATTTGCGAGCGCCCTGCGATCGCCAACCGTTCGGCCGGCGAGCGCAATGCATCAAGCCCCGCGCACCATGTACGACTTTCTTAGCCAGCTAAGCCAGTGCACAACGGGAGCACAACCCGTCGCTCGACCCGCGCGCGCGGCGCACGGTTGCCCAGGCGGCGTCCTGGCTAGTGTCGTCGGCTGTCGTCGCCTCGCTAACCGTATCCGGGTCTTTCGGCCATCTTGCCGTCGGCCGCGATGAAACGCTGCCGCCAGCCGAAACGCAACCGCAACCCGAACCGTCCTACGCGGCCGAGGCGCCGCAAAAAGCCGACTCAAGCGACGAAACACCGACGGCCGTCGAAACGATCGATTTCGCTCGCGACATCCAGCCGATCTTCGCGGCGCACTGTCTCAAATGCCACGGCGCCCAGCGGCACAGTAGCGGATTGCGACTCGACTCGCGGATGTTGGCCAAGGCCGGGGGCGACTCGGGCAGGCCGATCGTCGGCGGGACCCTCGAAACCAACGAACTCGTCGCGCGTGTGGCGTCGCACGAGCGGACGTACCGCATGCCTAAGAACGCCGAGCCGCTCGACTCCCGGGAAATCGAACACCTCAAGCTCTGGGTCGAGCAGGGGTCGCAATGGCCCGACGCCAGCGACCAACTGGCCGTGAGTCCGAACCTTTGGTTCTTCGATCGCTGGCTTACCGCGATCGGCCAATTCGTTACACAGCATCAATTCGAATACAGGCAAGTCTGGCCGTTTATCATCGCGTTCCTGGCCGCGCAATTGAGCATGCTGGTGGTCCTGCGCGCAAGGCGGGATACCAGAAGAACCGTCCGTGGGCACGCGGCAAGGCTCATTGGTTCTGCAAGTTTTCGAGCGAAGTCAGATCGCGGGAAATTGCCCTGATGTGGTTGTTGGTGACGGCGGGGATGGCGTCGACGGTGATGTATGGCCATCAAATGAAGCTTAATCGCGATTTAGCGCAACTGCGGACGCAGAGCATGCGAGACAGCAGCCCTTGGGCCGGCACGATCTACGGTTCGCCTCCGGTGCCGATTCGTCCGGACCATCCCAAGCAAGTCGCCGGCACCTACTACCGCGGAAATTGCGAACGCAACCCGGCCTTGTTCAACAACGGCAACTATCTGACGGCCGTTTTTCATATTTCCTTATGCGATGCCCGACACGAGACCGTGCAGGAGGGCGATCCCACGCCGGCCGACGGCGTCTACCTGCGGATGGAATTGGAACGCGCGCCGAAGACGGCAAACCAATTGTTTTCGAAGGACCTGATGGCCTCGGTGTTCTTGAGCCCAAAATTGTATGAAAACATTTCATCGCCGCTGCACGAGCAGCCGGCGCGGCTGGAGACGTTGGAAGAAGGCCAGCGCTGGGTGGCGTACGTCCCGCTGGGCTCACCCGACGCGAGAGGAAATCTCGACGGATTGATCTACGTCTATACCGGCCGCATCGAAAAAGAGATGGTCCACGGCACTCCGCACTACGGAATCAAGTACGAACTTCGATTTCACGAAGGCCGGCTGTCGTCCGACTCGGATCTGTGGATGAACTCCTTCGGAAATCCTGCCGTGGCCATGCCCGAGCCGCCCGGCAAGATTCCGTATCGCGAGTGGTTCGATTTTCGTCCGATCCCGCCGATCACGGGCGAAAACTCGACCGATCCGAAGCTGCTGGGCGTGGACGAGTACGTGAAGAAGGGGCTGATCAAGGCCCCGCCGCCGGCCAACAAACCGGACCCACAGCCGCCGGAGAAATGAGGCGCCGAAGCGTCAACTGCCGAACATCGCCTCTTTGGTCCCACAACACACGACGCGCCCCTGCTCCATGACGACCACATAGTCGGCCAGGCGGCGCACCTCGCCGGCGTTGTGACTGACATAGATCGTCGGCACGTGCCACTCAGCGACGACGCGTTCCAGGTAGGTCAGAATGCGATTCTTGATTGCATCGTCGAGCGCCGCCAGCGGCTCGTCCAATAACAGGAGCTCCGGCCCGCAGAGCAGCGAGCGGCCCAACGCCACGCGCTGTTTTTCTCCGCCGGAAAGATTGCGCACTGCGCGGCCCAGCAGTTCCGCGAGTTCCAGGACCTCAATCACGCGTGCCACATCGATCGCCGACGATCGCCCTGCCCGCCGGCGACGGCCGTACATCAAGTTGCGCTCGACGCTCAAATGCGGAAAAAGCAGATGGTCTTGAAACACGAATCCGACACGACGTCGTTCGACGGGCACGTTGACGCCGCGGCGGGTGTCGAGCCAGCTGTGGTCGTTCATCTGGATCGTGCCTGACTGCGGGCGCAATAGCCCGGCGATCATGTACAGAATGGTGGTTTTGCCGGCGCCCGACGGACCCAATAGCGCGGTGACTTGTGCGGTGGTGTCAAACGCGGCATCCAGCGTTAAGCCACTGCGAAAGCGATGCCGGCATTGAAAGCTAAGTCGATTCACGAGCCGCGTGCCTCCGCTCCAGCCATTCGCTGGCCACTAGCGCCGCGGCCGCCAGCGCGATCGAAATGCCGGCCAGCCGCCAGACTTCGTCGTCGGCGCCGGGCCGATTGAAACTGCTGAAGATCGCCAGCGGAATGGTTTGCGTCTGGCCGACGATGTTGCCGGCGACCATGATCGTGGCGCCGAACTCACCCAGGCTGCGCGCGAATGCCAGCACGCAGCCAGCCAACACGCCGCTTTTGGCCAGCGGAAGCGTGACGCTGAGAAACGCGTCGAGCCGGCTGGCCCCCAAGCTGCGCGCCGCCATCTCGAGCCGCGGATCGACCGCCTGAAACGCCAGCCGAATGGCGCGCACCATGAGCGGAAAACTCACCACCGCCGCCGCCACCGCGGCTCCCCACCACGTAAACACGATCCGCACGCCGAACCACGAATCGAGCACGCGACCCAACGGACCGCGCGACACAAAAAGCTCGAACAGCAAGAGACCGGTCACCACCGGCGGCAACACCAGCGGCAAATTGACCAGCACTTCCAGCAGCCACTTGAATCGCGATTCCCAGCGGGCCAGCAAATAGCCCACCGCCACCGCCGCCGGCAAGCTGACCAGCACCGCGCACACGCTGACCTGACAGCTCAACCGCATTGCCGACCATTCGTCCGCGCTCAAAGGCCACATCACAGTTCATTCACCCTGAGGCTTGTCGGGGGACGCCGCGGCAGTGGCCGGCACGATGAATCCATGCTTGCGAAAGACGCCGGCGGCGGCCGGCGAGCCGAGCGCTTCGTAAAACGCCAGGGCGGGCGCGTTCCGCGCCGCGCGCTTGAGCAACACCAGCGGATAACGAATCGGATCGGAGAGCTTCGGGTCGATTCGCGCAGCGATTCGTACGCCCTTGCTGGCGGCCGCGTCGGTGGCGTAGACGATGCCGGCCTCGGCCGCACCGCTCTCGACAAAATGCAACGCCTGCCGCACGTCGCCGGCGCCGGTCGCGTTGGCCTCAAGTTGTTTCCAAAGG
Organism: uncultured Planctomycetia bacterium; assembly: GCA_963801675.1. Lineage (GTDB taxonomy): Bacteria > Planctomycetota > Planctomycetia > Pirellulales > PALSA-1355 > PALSA-1355. The sequence goes on along the minus strand of CAWDFN010000001.1, from coordinate 1,540,714 downwards.
TTCAGCGTTTCGAGCGCCTGCCGCGCATACACCCCGGCCGGAACGGCCTTGGCATCGGCTATCGCCAAGTGCCGGATGTCCGGGTGTACCAGGTCGCGTGGCCCCTTGATCGTCAGTTTCGAGTCGGTCGGAGTGACAATCACGAGCTCGTTGCCCAGCAGGTTGCGCTGCCGGTCGATCAGCTTTGCTTTGTTCAAGAACTCGGCCCACTCACTGCTGGCCGACAGAAAGAGGTCGGCCTCGGCGCCGGCGTCGATTTGCTTGGCCAGCGCCGAGCTGGCCCCATAGCTCACGCGAAGCGTGACACGGGGATGGAGCCGGACGAACTCGGCCTTGATCGCTTCGAGCGCATCGGTCGTGCTCGCGGCCGCGAGCATCAGCACTGCGCCCGAAAGCGAGTCCTTGTCGGCAGTATCGGCGGCAACGGCCAACGAGGGCGGGCAGACACACCCAGCCATTAGCACCGATGCTTGCCGGCAATGTGTTTCTCATGTCGATCGGCTCAAGTCGCTAATTGCGGGAAATCCGTTCAATACCCCCCCCGGGCCATTCACCTTAACCCAACGGCGTGCGCGGCGAAAGCCGGGCTGGGGACGGCACTCTTTCGAATCTTCGGCCGTCAGGTGGCCCGCTGGGAAGCGCGAGAACGATGTTCCTGGCGGACCAGTTGGCCGCAGGCCGCCGCGATGTCGGCGCCCAGCGAATAGCGGGTCGTCACCGGGTAGCCGGCCGCCTTGAGCGATCGCGAAAACTGCTCGCGGCGCTGGCCGTCGCTGGCGGCCAGATGCGGCGCGTCGACGATTGGATTGTACGGAATCAGATTGATATGCACCGAAATGCCGCGCAAGTATTCGACCAGCGCCTGGACGTCTTGCGGCGAGTCGTTTACCTCTTCGAGTAGCAGGTACTCGATCATCACCTCGTGCTGCTGAATGGCGGTCACTTCGACCAGTGCCGCGCGCAGCTCGGCCAGGCTGTAACGCTGCGAGATTGGCATGATTCGCCGCCGCACTTCCTGCCGCGCGCTGTGCAAGCTCAGCGCCATTCGCACATCGGGATAGCGCCGCGCGCAGCGCACCATGGCGTCGGGAATGCCCACAGTCGAAACCAACAAGCGTTTCAGGTTCAAATTGAAGCAGCCGCCATCGCTCAACACGTCGATGGCCGCGTAAAGCTGTTGTTCGTTGTGAAATGGTTCGCCCATGCCCATGAAGACCAGGTTGCGCACCGCGCGGTTTTCGCTCGCCAGCAGTTGACCGGCTTGTATCAGTTGATCGACGATTTCGGCGGCTGAAAGATTGCGTGCGATGCCCATTTTGCCGGTAGCGCAGAAATCACAAGTCGCCGCGCAGCCGACCTGCGTGGAGACGCACAAGGCGGTGCGGCCCGACGTCATTCTCAAGATGACCGACTCGATTAGCAGCTCTTGCGAAGTGCGAAAGATGAGCTTGCTGGCGCCGTCCAAACAAGAATCGCTGCGGCCATCGAGACGCAGGGCATGAAACTCGACCTGCTCGGCAAACGCGGCCCGCTGCGGTTCGGCCAACTCGGCCAGCGCCGCTTCGGTCGTGCCGTGTTTTTTGTAAAACACGTTGCGCAGCCGGCGCAGCCGATACGTGTCGACTGGCAGTCGCTGGCATAACGATTCGAGGAGCGGTAGATCGTGAATGTTGATCATGGCGGAGCCGCCCCTGCGCACCACGGTCTAACAAATCTGCATTGGCGGCGCGACTGCCAACGCGGCACGCTTACTATTTGGCAACCTGCCGGAATCGATAGATCTGGCCCGTGTCGGTCGTGTAGTAGGCTTCGCCCTGCTCGTCCTCGCCGAACGACATGATGGGCATGATGTTGCCGCCAATCGTGTAATTGGCCAGCACGGCCTTTTTCTGCTCGTCGTACTTCAGCGCCCACAGTTTTCCGGTCACGAAGTCGGCGTACAGATAGCAGCCGGCCAATTGGGGCAGCTTCTTGCCGCGATAAACGTGTCCGCCGGTGATCGACCTGCCGGTCTCGTGGTGGTACTCCCAGATCGGATCGACCAGGTCGGGCCGCGCGTCGGCGCCGTTGGCGCCGAACTTGTGCAGGCCCTCGCGCACGTTCCAGCCGTAGTTGCCCCCTTTCACGATCAAGTCGATCTCCTCCCACAGGTCCTGTCCGACGTCGCCGCACCACAGCGTGCCGGTCTGACGGTCGAAGGCGATCCGCCACGGATTGCGCATGCCGTAGGCCCAGATCTCGCCCAGCGCCTTGCCGCCCTGGCCCGCGAACGGGTTGTCCTTGGGAACCGCGTATTGTTTTCCGGCATCCTTGTGGTCGACGTCGATCCGCAGAATCTTCGCCAGCATGGTCTTCAGGTTCTGGCCGTTGCCGTAGGGATCGTTGGCCAATCCGCCGTCGCCGACGGCGATGTACAGGTATCCGTCGGGCCCGAACACCAGCGTGCCCCCTTTATGATTCCAGAACGGATGCTCGATCCGCAGCAACTCTTCCTCGGATTTGGGGTCGGCCTGGTCGGGATGGTCCTTCGAAACGTGAAACCTCGAGATCACGACCGTGTTCGGCTTGGGAGTGCCGGTCGGCGTGTAGCACACAAAGAACTCGCCGTTCTCCCGATAGCGGGGATGGAACGCCAGGCCGATCATTCCTTTTTCGAATTCCTTCTCTTGGAACACGGTCTTCGGCCGCAGATCGAGAAAAACCTTCGGCTCCGCCACGCCGTCGTCGTTGGCAAACGTGAAGATCGTGCCCCATTGCGACACCACGAACAGCCGGTTCGACCCGTCGCCGGCATGGGTCAGCAGCAGCGGGCGGTCGAATTTCAATTTCGGAAACGCCCGCTCGACTTCCACGTCGCTGGCCGTTTCCTGCAGCTTGAGCGAGGGGCTCATGTCGGTCACGGCCGAAGCGGCCAAGGCGAACAGCTCGCCGATCTTGAGCTGACGATTGTTGGCCGAGTCGTCGCCCACCTGGCGAATCACGATTAAGTCGAGGCTGGGCACCATCAGCATGTCGTTGTCGAACTTACCCATCGCGGCGAAAGCGTCGGCCGGCACGCCCGGCCACGCCCCGTTATTGTTCCACCACAAAAATCCGTAGCGCTTGTTCATCGACTGCGAGGCGTGCGTTGCGGCATTCACCCAATCGGGCGAGATCAGCTTCTTGCCGCTCCACTGACCTTTGTTCAGAATCAGCAGTCCGAAGCGGGCCAAGCTGCGGGCCGTGATGTGCAAGCCGGAATAGGGAATCGGCATGCCGTCACGGTCTTCCCATGTCCAATCCTCGCGCGGGACGCCGATCTTCTTGAAAACCTGCTCGTCAAGAATCTGGTCGATGTTTTGTTCAGTCGCCTTGTGCAGCACCGGAGCCAGCAGCGACAAACCCGAGTTGTTGTATTCCCACTTTTCGCCGGGCACGAAGTCCATCGGCAGATCGTTGAGCACGTAGGAGAACAAATCTTTGCGGGCGAGAATCGAATTGTCGCTGTGCGCTCCGGAGGTCATCGACAACAACTGGCGGACCGTGATCTCGCGCTTCGCGGGCGGGTTGGCCTCGGGGAAAAAATCGCCCACCTTGCTGTCGAGCGTCAACTTGCCCGCGGCGATCGCCAAGCCGGCCGCGGTGCTGGAAAACGACTTGCTCGTCGAATACATCAAGTGCTTGCTGTCGGGCCTGGCGTCGTCGAAATACCACTGGCCCACGATCCGGCCGTGCCGCACCACCATCCCCGATTTGCTACCGTTGTCCTGGAGCCACTGGCCGACCTTTTCCAACACGGCCGACGACATCGCTTGCGACTCGGGCTTAGCCACCTGCCAATCGGCACCGGGAAAAGTCGTCTGAGCCGTCGCCTGCACGGCCGCCAGCAGGAACATCGCCAAGGCAAGCGTCATACGTCGGACAGCGGGCAGTTTCATCGCAGGATTTCCTCGGAAGCGGACAGCGGGTTCCCTCGCGCGTCGCGCAGGGCCGGCGGCGGAGAGTGATTGGACGATCCGTTATGATACGCGCAAGCCGGCGGCGAGTGCAAATTTCCGAGCCTGAATCGCGAGCGCGGGAATGTCGCCCTTCGCCCCTCGCTCGCGCTTCGGACTAATACGCGAGGCGACGCCATGGACGATCGGGGGAATCGCCGATAAACTCAGTCTTCGGACAGTTCCAGCCCAGATCGCAACCCACCAGCAGGCTCTCGCACATGGCGCGCATCACGCAATACAAGGGCTACTCGAGCGGCCGGCCGCCGACGATTCCCAAGCCCGATCATGCGGTCGACCCGATCATCCTCACCGTGCAAGATGGCGTGCCCGTGGCCTATCCGGATTGCCACGGCGTCGGCGTGCGGGTCGTACATCCGGTGAACCCCAACGCGCCGTCGAAGAACATGAGCCTGACGATGTTCTTCGTGCCGCCGCACGCCGTACTGCCGCCGGGCTCGCACGAGACCGAAGAGACGTACGTCATTCTCGAGGGCAGGGGACGGATGACGTTTGCGAATTACCAGCGTGAGGTGAAAAGAGGGGACTTCGTCTACCTCCGCCCCTGGTGCGAGCACGGCATCGAGAACACCGGCACCGAGCCGCTAGTGGTGCTAATCGCCACCTCGCCCCCCAATCCTTGATGTGGTTGCTCGATGCCGGGCGCCGCCTGCTGTCGCCGCTGCGCAAGCTGCGCGAAAGCTTACCAGTGTGGCATTAAAGAGCACACCACTGCGCCATTTTGACAGCCAGCGGTCGGCAGCTGTCGCTGTGCTCGTAACGCCGCTCGCGAACCTGAAGTATCAATGCCTGGTGCACTTTCGTTGCGTCGCGCGAATTCCCTCGTCTCTGGCATCGCGTTTGCCCTTTGCATCGGCCGTCCAACACGGATCACGCGAGAATCGATTCTCGCAGGCCCCTCATATCAGGGAGAGAAGAGCCATGCTAGTTCTCAGTCGCAAGCAGAATGAGCAGATTCAAATTGGCGAAGGTGTGACCGTCACGGTGCTCGGAGTGAAAGGCAACGTGGTGAAGATCGGCATCGAAGCACCCAGGAGCGTGCGCATTCTGCGAGCCGAGCTGCCCCACTGGGACGAGCAATCTTCTCAGCGAACAATCCGCGGTCGCCGCCGCCCGATGTCGCTGGCAGGCTGAGCCGTCGAATGAGCACGATTTTCGCTTGGCGGCCGACCGGGTAGCCAGACGACTTATTCTTTAATGCGCCGTCACGCACAGCAGACGCACGCTCCAGGTGACACCGGCATTTTGCCAGTGCCAAGTCCACTTGGAGCCCACTGGCGAGACTCCAGCGCCGCTCCGCTAAGCCGCATCCCCGATTATCCCTTGTCAGTGCCACGGGCGCGGTAATTCACCGCATTGTTCCGCGTGCCGGGCCGCTATTGCCCACCGACTCGCCAGAATGGTAGAATCGCGGGTTCGCTGCCCGGCGAAACGCGGCGCGCCGGGCGTTTTTTGCCGATGGTGCGTTTGTCCGCCGGCAACGCGGCGGAGTCCCTCTTTCTCAAACTTTCGAATAACTCGACGGAGTGGTGTGTGGGCACGAAGAAAACAGGTAAAGGTCGGCGAAAACTCGGTCGCAAGAAACGTCGTATGCGGTCCAAAATCCGCCACCGCAAATAGGCAACTGCCGTAACTAGCCGCTAGTGGCGACATGAGTAATCGACGGCGCACTTCGGTCGTTTGGTTGGCCGCGCGAGTGATGCTTTTCGCCAAGCCAGCCACGCCACATGTCGATTCTGTTCGCCGATTCTTCTCTCCCGAGCAGTCGCTCACCCTTTCGATCCCGTCGCGCGCATCAGCTTGATACGTCGCAATCGATCTCTCCGTGCACCTTGGCATCTGGCATGCGCGGCGTCTCGCGCGATCAAAATGTCGCGTGCTGGCGGTCGGCCACGTCGCCGGCGCAGGTTGGGTTGTAACGGGCGCGCCGGTTGCGCGCGAGGGCCAGTTTCGCCCAGCGTGCTACAATTAAGGTGTCGATCGGCATTATGGACTGTGCATGAAATTCCTCCCTACGAAAAACGCCCGCCGGCGCTTCAGCGTGGCCCGCGACCTGCATGGCGTGCCGCACATCTCGGCCAACTCATGGCGCGAGGCCCTGTATGGGCTGGGCTACATGCATGCCATCGACCGGCCCACGCAGTTACTCTTTTCGCGGGCCGTGGCCAGCGGCCAGTCGACCGAGCTGATCGCCGACAAGCCCGAGCTGCTGGAAATGGACCGGTTTTTCCGCCGCGCCGGGTTGTATCAACATCTCGATGCCGAGGTGGGCAACCTCGACGACAAGACCTTCGACCAACTGACCGCCTACTGCGAGGGGGTCAACGATGGCATTGAAGGATTCCGGCCGCTCGCTGCCGATGTGGGCCATCGGCTTCGTGCCGCAGCCCTGGAATCAACGATCCGTGTTGCTGATGGGCAACCTGCTCAGCTTCGGTGGTCTGGCCGTGGGACAGCAGCAGAACGAACGCATCCTGCTGGACCTGATTCAAGCCGGCGTGGCGCCCGACAAACTGCGCGAACTGTTCAGCCCGCTGTTGGACGACGCCGATTTCGAGCTGCTCTCGCAGCGTGAATATCGCCAGTCAGCTCTCGGACGAAGCGCTGGAGTTGATTACCGATCTGCCGCGGCTGGCCGGCAGCAACGCCTGGGCCGTCAGTCCCAAGCGCAGCGCCACCGGCTCCGCCCTGATCGCCTCCGACCCGCACCTGGAAGTCAACCGCCTGCCGGCCATCTGGTACGAAGCCGAGCTGCACTGGGGTGACGACGGCGAGCACTACGTGATGGGAGCCACGCTGCCCGGCTGCCCGCTGTTCGCCGTGGCCCGAACTCGCGAGCTGTCGTGGGGCGTCACGTATCTCAAGGGGGACACCAGCGACTACTTCATCGAAGACTGTCGCGGCAGCGACGACGGACGGTGGCAATATCGCCGCGGGCAGGAGTGGATCGACTTCCAGGTGCGCGAAGAGCGCATCGCGCGCAAAGGACACGCGGCGGAAGTCATGCACATTCTTCACAACGAACAGGGCACGCTGGAATCCGATCTGGCGCCCGGCGCGCGGGTTACTACCTGAGCACCGCGTGGATCGGCGATCAACTGGGCGCCGGCCGCTCGATCGCCACCTGGCTCGAAGTCGTGTCCGCGCGCGACACGTCGCGGGCCATGGACCTGGTCCGCGAGTGCCCGCTGCCGACGCTGTGCTGGGTGTTCGCCGACCGCGAGGGGCACATCGGCATGCAGGCCAACGGCTGGTTTCCGCGGCGGCCGAGGGAACACCACGGCCTGCTGCCGATTCCGGCCTGGGACAAGCACAATCACTGGCGTGGCAAGCTGTCGACCAGCGTCTTGCCGCACGTCTACGATCCGCCGGAAGGTTTCGTGGCCACCGCCAACGAAGACATCAACGCGCCCGGCGGGCCGATGCTCGTCACGCAGCCAGTGCCCGACTATCGCAAACGCCGCATCGTCGAGCGGCTGCGAGAAATGCCCTCGGCCACGGTCGAGGACATGCAGGCGCTGCAATACGACGTCGTCAGCCTGCAAGCCCGCGATCTGCTGGCGGTGTTCTTGCCCTGCCTTAGCGAAGGAAAAATCAAGGACCGCCTGAGCAAGTGGGATTGTAGTTACTCGGTCGACAGCTACGAAGCGACGCTGTTTTCGCGGCTGTACCGCAACGTGCTGTTGGAAATCTTTGGGCACGAGCAGGGGATCGGCTGGCGGCGGATGATGTATCTGTGCAGCCGCGTGGGATTCTCGACGATGGTCCTCACGGCCATCGATCGGCTATTGGTTAAAGAAGATTCGACCTGGTGGCGAGACCGCGACAAGGCGTCGCTCATCCGCCGCGCCGCCGAGCGATTGGCCGGCGAGAAGGAGGAGCCCTGGTCGGCCATCAACGGCTTTCATTTCACGAATCGGTTTGTCGAGAGTCGGTTCGTGGGCCGGGCGTTTGGCTTGCACACGCGCGAGATGGCACTGCCGGGTTGCCACGCCACGCCGTTTCAAGGGCACTTGCTGCGCGCAGCGCGACGCGAGGCGTCGTTCGCGCCGTCGTATCATTTCGTGGCCGACCTGGGCACGGACGAGGCCTGGACGAATCTGCCCGGCGGACCCAGCGAAAGCCGCGTGTCGGGTTACTACAAGAACGACATTCCTCGCTGGCGCAGCGGCCAATATAAGCGGCTGACGGTCGAGCCTCGGTTGCCGGCATAATCGCCACGAAAATGGCCGTGTCGTCGCCACGCCGTGACCGCGTCATGGCCTTACGGCTGGAACTTCCGAAATCGGCGTCCCTGCAGATCCGGCAATCCCGCCATTTTGTCCGTTTCAATCGCGCCGGCACGGCCGTCATAGGCTATTTTTTCGATAGGCAATGTCCCATCTAGGCAATGCGTTATCTGGCCGTTGCCGAGGCCTGTTTTTTGCATCCACTTCGATCGCCGCTTCATCGTCGCAATGGCACGCTCGGGCCACACCATCGATCGTTTCGTCGCGCGCGCTCGGCAACTCTATGGTTTGCCGACGGCGGCTGTCAAAGCGATGGTGTCGCAGTGCGACGAGACGGTCGTCGAAAGCCTGCTGCCTTCGCCCGCCACGACCTCGACAACGATTGACACCGAGAGCGCTTTGTTCGAATGCCTGGCCTTGACAGCGTACGCTTGTTGGCGGTCGCGTTGGCCTTTGAGTTTAGCCCTGATCGAAATCGACGCGTTCCCGAAGTTAATTCTCGCGCACGGCGCACGGCCAGCAGCGCGGTTGGCGAGGCTGGTTCACGACCGATGCGCTTGCTGCGCCGCCCCGCAGGCCAGTTTCACGCCGCTCCGCCAATATCGCTTTGCCCTTACGCTGGCCGACTGCAATCAGCGCCGCGCCGGCCGGCTTTGCCATGAATTGGTGAGCGACGTTCGCGACCTGGTGCCCGCCGACAGCCCCGAGAGCGCAACCCGCATCTCGATCAGCGTGGGGCTGTCAACCGTAACCATCCCCACGCAGAATCTGGTACCCCACGCGCTGTTCAAAAGCTCATCGCTATGCCTTTGGGCCGCTCAGCTAGCCGGCGGCAACACGTTCAAGAGCGCTGTACTTTCGTAGCGCCGCCGATCTCGCAGCAAAATGGGCCCTGTCAATAGGCTCTGTCAAAAGGCCCTTCCGAAATGCCAACGGCTCCTGTTATGCTGGAGTCATGAGTCAAACCGGCCTTGGCGACGACGCAGCACGGGTGCCCAACGAGCCCGAACCAGCCGTGCTGCGCTGGCCGGGACACGCCCCGGGCCAACGACCCGACGCTGCCGCGGCCTCGCAGCCGGCGCTCAGACAATTGACGCCCCACGACCTTGTTTCGCCCCGAGGTCGGCGAGTCGCCCTGCCGGCATTTCTGTTCGTGGCTACGTGCCTGAGCACGTTTCTGGTCGGATCGCTGAATTGGAACCCGACCCTCTATTTCGACGAGCAGGTCGAACGAGCCATCTCGCTCAACTGGATGCAAGGGCTGAAATACATGGCTGCTGTGATTGGCATTTTGCTGACGCACGAAATGGGCCACTTTTTGCAAACCGTCCGCTACGGCGTGCCTGCCAGCTTGCCGTTCTTCATCCCGGTGCCAGTGGTGCCCTTTGGCACGATGGGGGCGGTGATCGGCATGGAAGGCTCGCGAGCCGACCGCAAGCAACTGTTCGATATCGGCGTATCGGGCCCCTGGGCGGGGCTCATCGTGTCGCTGCCGATCATCTGGTTCGGCATCAAGCACGCGACCATCGCTGGCGCGGTCGCCGATTTTCAGTTGGGCGATCCATTGCTTTTCAAGTTGCTGGCCAGCTATTTGCGACCCGACCTGCCATACGACGCCGTGTTGGATAAAAACAATAACCCGCTCTTGATGGCCGGTTGGGTCGGCATGCTGATCACGGGGCTCAACATGATGCCCATCAGCCAGCTCGATGGCGGACACGTGATCTACGGCCTGTTCGGGCGCCGCGCTGATCTGGTGGCCCGCACGTTCTTGATCGCCGCCATCTTATTCGTCGTCCTCGGAGAGCACTACAACTGGACGATCATGCTGGTGCTGGTAATCCTACTGGGCGTCGACCATCCGCCCACGCGCGACGACGACGTGCCGTTGGGATTTTGGCGACGAGCGATCGGCATGGTCTCGCTGGGCATTCCGGTGTTGTGCTTCACGCCCGTGCTGCTGTAGCAATCCTTCCTCTCCCGCCGGGAGAGGGCCGGAGTGAGTGTTTCTTGTTTCTCCAGCTCTGCCGCCGGGAGACGGTTCTCACTCTTCGGCCATCGCAAGTCGCTCTTGGATGGGCGGGTGGCTGTGAAACAAATACACTTCCAACGGATGCGGGTCGGGATCGCTCTTGTTGAGCTTGGCCAACTTACGAAACGCCGAGACGTAAGCTTGCTTCATTCCAGTCCGCTGCAACGCATATTGGTCGCACTGCCGTTCATAGCGCCGGCTGATGATGTTTTGCAGCGGCTCCAACAGCAGGGCAAACACGGTCAGCACGAGCATCAACAGCGGCAAAGTGCTGGGCGGCATGCGATGGGCGTCGACGGGCCCGTACTGGCTTTGCGCCCAACACAGCAGCAACCGGTCGCAGATCCAGAATCCCAGCAGGCTATAGAGCACGCCGGCGACAATCATCTTGCGGATGTGCCTGAAAACGTGGTGGCCGATTTCGTGGGCAAAAATGACCTCGATTTCATCGCCCGTGAACCCGTCCAACAGCGTATCGCCCATCAGCACCCGCCGCGTGCTGCCCAGGCCGGTCAGCATGGCGTTGGCTTTGGCGGTTTCCTCACTCATGCCCATGCGGTAGACGCCTTCAATCGACAAGCCGGTGCCCTCGGCCAGGCGCGTCATGCGCTCGGCCAGTTGTGGATCTTCCAGCCGCTCGATTTTGTAAAACAGCGGCAAGATCAGCACCGGCATCAGCTGGCCGATGATAACGCTAACGACGAAGAAGACGCCGGCAGCCGCCAGCCACCACCAGGCGCCCGTTAGCCAGATCACCCAATACAAGCCGGTGAACATCACCAGTCCGAAGGCCACCGTCAGCAAATTGCGCTTGGCATAGCGGAGCAGCCAACGCGCCAGCGTCTGGTGGCTGAGGCCGAAACGGTGTTCGAGCACGTGGCCGGAGTAAAACGACAGCGGAAATGAAACGCAGATGTGCGCCGCGGTGATGATCAGATAGACGAGCGCCAGTCGCGACGTTTCGGCGTGCACCTGCTGGTCGAGCCATTCGCCCAGCGGCACCGCACATACAAACGCCATCAACGACAGGAAGCCGACGTCAAGGGCCTTGTCGGCCAGTTCGCAAATCAGTTCCGCGCGGCCGTACCGCTTGGCCTCGGCCAACTGTTCGGGGGTCATTTCCGCCGAGTCGGCGGAGCTGTCGACCGGCTTGCCGGATTCGGCTTCGAGCGGGGCCGTTTCGCGCTCGTCACTCGTCGGTCACGCAGCCTTCGGACGCGCTCTTCACGTTCTTGATGTACTTGTAGAGCGTGCCGCGGGTGGCCTTGTACGGCGGGGCTTTCCAGGTTCGCGCGGCGCTTGGCGAGCTCCGTCGGCGCTGACGTCGACGGTGATCGAGTTCGTCGCGGCGTCGAGCGTGATGCTGTCGCCGTTTTGCACCAGCGCGATCGGGCCCGCCTTCCTGGGCCTCGGGCGTGACGTGGCCGACGATGAAGCCGTGCGAGCCGCCGGAGAAGCGGCCGTCGGTGATCAGCGCCACGTCCTTGCCCAGGCCGGCGCCCATGATGGCCGAGGTCGGCGTCAGCATCTCGGGCATGCCGGGGCCGCCCTTGGGGCCTTCGTAGCGAATGATCACCACGTCGCCCTTGGCGATCTCCTTGCTGCTCCAGCGCGTGCAGCATGTCTTCTTCGGAGTCGAAGACTTTGGCCGGGCCGGTGAAGCGCGTGCCTTCCTTGCCGGTGATCTTGGCCACCGCGCCGTCGGCGGCCAGGTTGCCGCGCAGGATCTGGATGTGGCCGGTCGGCTTGATCGGATTCTCGAGCGGGTGGAACACGTCCTGGCCCGGCTTGAAGCCGGGCAGGTCGTGCAGGTTCTCGGCGAGCGTCTTGCCGGTGACGGTCAGGCAGTCGCCGTCGAGCAGGCCTTTTTCGAGCAGGTACTTCATCACGGCCGGCGTGCCGCCGACGTTGTGCAGATCTTCCTGCACGTACTTGCCGCTGGGCTTCAGATCGGCGAGGAACGGCACGCGGTCGCTGACCTTCTGAAAGTCGTCGATCGTCAGCGGCACGTCGACCGCGCGGGCCATGGCGATCAGGTGCAGCACGGCGTTGGTCGAGCCGCCCAGCGCCATCACGACGACCATCGCGTTTTCGAACGCCGCGCGGGTCATGATGTCGCGCGGCTTGATGTCGCGCTCCAGGCAGACGCGAATCGCCGCGCCGGCGCGAAGGCATTCGTCGAGCTTGGCCGGATCGTCGGCCGGGATCGACGAGCTGTACGGCAGCGACATGCCCAGGGCTTCGATGGCCGAGGCCATCGTGTTGGCCGTGTACATGCCGCCGCAGGCGCCGGCGCCGGGACAGGCGTTGGCGCACGACTTCGCTGGCGCGTCTTCTCGTCGATCGTGCCGGCCAGGAACTCGCCGTAGCACTGGAAGGCGGAGACGATGTCGAGCTTTTCGTCCGTGCCGCCGAGCCGGCCGAGTCCCGGCTTGATCGTGCCGCCGTAGATCATCAGCGACGGGCGATTGAGCCGGCCCATGGCCATCAGGCAGCCGGGCATGTTCTTGTCGCAGCCGGGGAGCGAGATGTTGGCGTCGTACCACTGGGCGCTCATCACGGTTTCGATCGAGTCGGCGATCAGGTCGCGCGATTGCAGCGAGTAGCACATGCCCTCGGTGCCCATCGAGATGCCGTCGCTCACGCCGATGGTGTTGAACCGCATGCCGACCATGCCGGCGGCCTTCACGCCTTCCTTCACCTTGGCGGCCAGGTCGTTCAGGTGCATGTTGCAGGTGTTGCCCTCGTACCACACGCTGGCGATGCCGACCTGCGGCTTCTGCATGTCGTCGTCGCGTCAGGCCGGTGCCGTAGAGCATGGCCTGCGCTGGCGCCCTGCGACTTGGGCTGCGTGACTGCGCGAGCTGTATTTGTTCAGAGCCATGGAGGTAGACTTTCTCTCGAATCGAAGTTGGCAAACCATCAGATATATCGCAAACATCGGCCGTTTGCAAACCGCGCTTGGTGCGGCATGTCCGTGCAATGTGCACTACAAATTCCAGCGGCAACGTGGTAGCCTACACGCCGGAGTTGAACGCCCCATGCCGAGAAGTTGCATTCCCCACCCCATTCCCTATCAGGGTAGCAAGCGCAATCTGGCGGCGACGATTCTCGAGCACGCTCCCGGCACTGTGTCGCGACTGGTCGAACCCTTCGCGGGCTCGGCGGCCGTCTCACTGGCGGCCGCAGACGGAAACCTGGCCGGCCGATTCTGGATCAATGACGCCCACCAGCCGCTGGCGATCCTATGGAACGCGATCATCCACGACCCCGAAGCGATCTCGCGGAATTACCGCAATCTATGGGAACAGCAGGCGGGGCGCGAGAGAGATTACTTCAACGAAGTTCGCCAGTTGTTCAACGAGTCGCATCGCCCGGAACATTTTCTGTATTTGCTGGCGCGATGCGTCAAGGCGGCCGTCCGCTACAACGCACTCGGTGAATTCAACAACACGCCAGACAATCGCCGCAAAGGCGCGCGGCCCGACGCAATGCGCTCGCGCATCCTGGGCGCGTCGTCCCTGCTAAAGGGCCGGGCGCAGGTCACCTCGCTCGACTACAAAGCCGTGCTCGAGCGATGTACGAGCGACGATCTGATTTACATGGACCCGCCCTATCAGGGCGTCAGCCGCGTGCGCGACACGCGATATGCGCCGAAGATCACGCATAACGAGTTCGTCGATTGCCTGGCCGATTTGAACCGACGACAGTGCTGCTATATCGTGAGTTATGATGGCCGCACCGGCGACAAGCGGTTCGGCGCGCCGCTGCCCAAGACGCTGGATTTGGTGCACCTCGAAGTTTGCGCGGGCGCTCGACGCAATCTACGTTGTTGGGCCTCAAAGACGTTACTTATGAGTCGCTCTATCTTTCGCCGGCCACCGCTGCCGCGTTTTCGTCGCGGCCCGCGCAAATCGCCGCGACGCGAAAATGCTAACCTCCAAAGCAAAAGCGAGTAACCCGATATGATGCGACGAGTCTCTACCTTCTTCGCGATGGTCGCCGTCTATCCGCTGGTAGCCTCGGCCTCCGACTGGCCGCAGTTTCGCGGGCCGGGCGGCCAAGGTCACTCCTCGTCGAAGACTGCCCCGCTGACCTGGAGCGAGACGGAGCACGTCACCTGGAAGGTCGCGCTGCCTGGGCTCGGCTGGTCGTCCCCCTCGATTCAAGACCAGCAAATCTGGGTCACCACCGCTGTCGACGACGGGCATTCGCTGCGAGCGATCGCGCTGGACCGCGCCACCGGCAAGATTCTGCACGACGTCGAGGTGTTTCATCTCGACAATCCCGGTTCGATTCACGGCAACAACAGCCACGCGTCGCCCACACCGGTTATCGAAGGCAATAGCGTGTACGTCCATTACGGTGCACACGGCACGGCCTGTCTGTCGACCAAAGGTGAGGTGATCTGGAAAACGCAGGAACTGAAATACAATCACCAGCACGGGCCCGGCGGATCGCCGGTGCTCTGGAAGGATTTCCTGATCGTCAACTGCGACGGAACCGACGTGCAGTACGTCGTGGCGCTCGACAAACGAACCGGCAAGATCCGCTGGAAGCACGTCCGCGCACACATCAGCGAAGAGCGCCGCATCGGCAAGCTGGAAGTGCCGATGGCCTATTGCACACCGCTGTTGATCGATCTGGAGGGACGCACGCAGCTGGTTAGCCTGGGGAGCGACGAAATCGTTGCCCACAATCCGGCCAACGGCAATGAGCTGTGGTACTTCACGTTCAGCGGATACTCGAACGTCTCCAAGCCGGTATACGGCAATGGCCTGTTGTTTTTTGCCTCGGGTTTCGGCTCGCCCACGTTCTATGCCATCAAGCCCGGTGGACAAGGCGACATTACAGAGACTGCCAAGGTGTGGAACGTGACCAAGGGGGCCGTCGTGCCGCTCGACGTCTCGCCCTTGCTGGTCGGCAACGAGCTGCTCACGATCAGCGACGCGGGCATCGCCGTCTGCTACGACGCGGCGACCGGCCAGCCGCATTGGCAGCAGCGCCTGACCGGCAAGTTCTGGGCCTCGCCGGTCTATGCCGACGGGCGGATCTACTGCATCGACGAGCAGGCGACCACTACCGTCTTGGCGCCGGGCAAGAAATTCGAAACGCTGGCTACCAACAAGCTCGACGGCAACGCGCAGGCATCGCCGGCCATCGTCGACGGCGTGATCTTCCTGCGCACTGGCACGCACTTATATCGGATTGAGTAGCTAAGTCGCGCTGCTACGCCGCAAGCTATAATTGGCGCAACCGATGATTAGATGGCTGCCGCTGATTTTGTTGTTCTGCTCGATGCTGGTGGACGCCGGGCATGCCGCGGCGGCTGCGCTGGACGATTCGCTTTCGGCAGTCCGCTCCCGAGGGCGGCTGATCTGGGGGGCCGACAGCGAGGGTGGCGGGCCCTACGTCTATCCCGACCCGGACCAGCCGCGGCGCATGATCGGCTTCGAAGCCGAACTGGCCGATCTGCTGGCCGGGGAAATCGGTGTGAAGGCTCAGTTCTTTCAAGGCCCCTGGCAGAACCTGCCGGCGCTGCTGGCGACCGGACAGATCGACGTCGTGCTCAACGGCTACGAGCTGACGCCGGCCCGCGCCGGCAAGATGGCCCACACTCGGCCGTACTACGTCTATCAACTGATCTTGCTCGGCCGGCCCGACAATCCGAAATTGAAGCACTGGGACGATCTTCGCCAACGTGCTGGACAATCGAAGAAGAAGATCGGTGTGCTGGAAGCCTCCGCCGCACACGACTACCTGAACGAGCATTTTCCCGACGACGTCGAAATCGTGATGTACGAAGGCACGACCGACGCCATGCGCGAAGTCGAAAACGGCAAGCTCGACGCCACGCTGGCCGATCTGCCGGCCGCCACGTTTTATCGCGATCGCTTCGCCGGCCTGACGACTATCGGGGAGCAGGTCGGGCGGGGTTATTACGTGATCTTCCTCCGCACGGGCGACGCCGCGCTTCGCAACGCGCTCGATCGGGCCTTGGCAACGCTTCTGGCCGACGGAAGATTGCAGGGGGTTTACGAAAAGTACGGCCTGTGGACCGAGCCGCAGCACGATCTTGCGTCGCTGGCCGGGCGGAGCGACGACGATCTGGGCATTCGCGCCACCCAAGTGCGCGGCTGGGCGGTCATTCGCAGCCGTGGCTGGATCCTGGTCGAAGCGGCCGGCATGACAATCCTCTTGGCCTGCGTGTCGATGCCGTTGGCCATGCTGCTGGGGCTGGTTGTGGCCATCGGCCGGATGTACGGGCCAGCGCCGCTGCGCTGGATTACGATCGGTTACATTGAACTGTTGCGAGGCACGCCGCTGTTGCTGCAATTGTGGGTGATTTTTTTCCTGCTGCCGGAACTCGGCTGGAACATACCCGCCTTTTACGCCGCGGTGGCCGGGTTGGCGATCAATTACTCGGCCTACGAAGCCGAGATCTATCGCGCCGGCCTGCAAGCCGTTCCGCGCGGACAGATGGAAGCCGCACTGGCGCTGGGCATGTCGCGCCCGCTGGCCCTGCGACGGGTCCTCATTCCGCAAGCCGCGCGGATCGTGATCCCGCCGGTCACCAACGATTTCATCGCCATGTTCAAGGACACCAGCGTGTGCTCGGTTATTACGGTCGTCGAGTTGACCAAGCAATACAGCGTGCAGGCCAACAATACGGGAGCGACGTTGGAACTGGGCGCGATGACCGCCTTGCTGTATTTGTTGATGAGCATCCCGCTGGCGCGGCTGGCCGCCGTGCTGGAAAAGCGCATGGCACGGCAACCCAGGAACGAACCATGACTGGCGACGACAATCCCTCGGCCCTGGCCGTGACGGCGCTGGTCAAGCGTTTTGCCGATCACGTTGTGCTCGACGGCATCACGCTGGCCGTGCGGCGCGGCGAAGTCTGCGCCGTGCTTGGCCCGTCGGGCGGCGGCAAGACGATGTTCTTGCGCTGCTTGAACGGATTGGAGGATTTTCAAGGCGGCGAAATCGACCTGGCCGACGTGAAGCTGCGACCCGACTTGCCGCCGAAACAGCGCGGGCCGCTATTGCGCCAGGTCCGGCGGCGCGTTGGCATGGTCTTTCAGCAGTTCAACCTGTTCCCGCACCGCACGGCGCTGGGCAACGTGATCGAAGCGCCGATGCACGTGCTGGGCCACTCGCGTGAGCAAGCCGTCGAGGAGGCTAAGACGCTGCTCGCGCGCGTCGGACTGTCCGACAAGCTCAACCACACGCCCGACATGCTCTCGGGCGGCCAGCAGCAGCGCGTGGCGATCGCCCGGGCGCTGGCCATGAAGCCGGAAGTTCTCTTGTTCGACGAGCCGACTAGCGCGCTCGATCCGCGGATGGCGGCCGAAGTGGAAGCCGTGATCGCCGACCTGGCGGCCGCCGGCCAGACGATGATCGTAGTCACCCACTCGCTACGCCTGGCCCGCCGCTCCGCCCACACCATCCACCTGTTCGACGCCGGCCGCGTGCTGGAATCGGGCCCGCCCGAGCAGGTTTTCGAGTCGCCCCGCCATGAAATAACCCGCCGGTTTTTGTGCGAAGCCGACGGCAGGTAGGGCGTGGCGAAATAGGTTACTGACTTGAGGAGGTTACAAAGCCAAACAAAAACTGGCCTGCGCGGCCGGCGGTCGCGAGCCGCGACGGGCGATTTACGCACTTGGAAAACCTCTTGCTTGAACGCAACAAACCCATTCGCCCGAAAGGGTCGATCGATTCGACGCACGGAAGATTGTCCAGTGCGTCTATTGGCACCGGCACCTTGCCGGCCGCCAGAGGCTTTTTTAATCGTGAGTCCGAAGGGGGCGGCCAACCTTCCAACCTTCGAAGCTCAGGCGCCTGGAGCCTTCAGGTCGGCCGAATGGTTTATTTCGATCTTCGGCTTCACCGTCAGACGCAGCGACTCGAATGCCGAGAGGACGATCTCAAGCACCTCCACACCATCGTTTTTCTCATATTTCACGTCGTCCACGCCAACCGCGTTTAGCTCATACACTTTCTGATTCCCGTGGCGGACAATGACTCGCACGTCTTTGTAGGCTGGTGCAATTGCAAAGGACATCGAAAGGCCACCCCTCTCGACCTGGTAAACGAAGTCGTTGTAAGGCCAGCCTTGATCGAGATCCAAACGAGTGGGCTCCACCTCGAAAAGGCTCAAGACCTCCCATTCCTCGGCAGAGATGTAACTCATGTGAACAAAACCTAACGGCTGTTCGACCGCCAAAGCGCGGAAAACATGACCGCGGCTTTGCGATCGAGCACGACGTTGTCAATTCTGCTGCGCTTTGCGGGCCTTGCCCTTGCCTTTCCCCTTTCCCTTGGCGTTGCCGGCGGCGCGTTGGGGGTTTCCAGCGGGGGGGTTCGAGCTGGGCATTCCATTTTTGGTAGGCGGCTTCCAGCTCCTTTTTCACTTCGGGCTTTTCAGCCGACAGGTCGTGCTGCTCACTGACGTCGGCGGCGAGATTGACCAGTTGCGTCGGGCCTTGCAGCGGCTGGAGCAGCTTGTAGTCTCCCTGGCGGATCGCCCACTGTGGGCCATACCGCCAATACAAAGTGTCGTGCGGGCGCTTGGGGTTGGCACCGGAGAGGTACGGCACGAGGTCGACGCCGTCGAGTGCGTGGTCGCCGGCCAACGATCCGCCAGCGGCCGTGACGGCGGTGGGCAGGATGTCGAGTGAACTGACTGGCGAATCAAAAACCTTGCCAGCCGGCAGCTTGGCCCTCCACTGCACCATATAGGGCACGCGGATGCCTCCTTCCCAGACACTCGCCTTGAAGCCGTGCAGCGGGTCGTTCTTCGAGGTGGTCTGGGGCGTCGGCCCGCCGTTGTCGCTGATGAGAAAGATCAGCGTGTTCTGATCGAGTTTTTCCTGCTGTAGTTTATCGAGCACGGCACCGACGTTGTCGTCCATGGCCGACAGCATGGCGGCGAAGGTGAGTCGTTTTTCATCCTTGATGTCCGGAAAGCGGCTGGTGTATTTGGCCGGCGCCTGCAGCGGGGCGTGGACCGAGTTGAACGTCAGATACAGAAAGAACGGCTGTTGCTTGTGTCGGTCGATGAAGGCCACGCTCTCGCGGCCGAACGCGTCGGTCAGATAGCTTGCTTCCTCGACTTGTTTCTCGCCTCGATAGATGCGATTGTTGGGGTCGACTTCGCTGTTAATGTATGAGTGGGCCCCGCCCAGAAAACCGAAGTACTCGTCGAACCCGCGCCGCAGCGGATGGTACTCGGACTTGTAGCCCAAGTGCCACTTGCCGACCATGCCGGTGGCGTAGCCGGCTTTTTTCATCCGGTCGGCGAGCGTGATTTCCGTGAGCGGCAAGCCGAAATTGTCTTGCGCTTGAACCGCCGGCCCGGGATTGAATTCGTGGCCGAACCGCTGTTGATAGCGGCCCGTTAACAGACCCGCGCGTCGGACTGCACACCGGGCAGGTGACATATCCGTTGCTGAAGCAGACGCCGTTTTTAGCGATCGATTGAATGCGCGGCGTGGGAATATCCTGTTTGCCGTTGCAGGCGACTTCGGCATAACCCAAGTCGTCGGCCACGATGACGATGACGTTCGGCTTGTGGGTCACGAAGGGATTCTGTGCCACCGCACGCTCGGCCGCCGGGCACCCGAGCCAACTCATCGCGCCTAGCAGAACCACGCTCAGCCTGGCCGCCGCCCTTGAATGTCGCATGATCGAGCCCACCTGCAAAAAGAGTTCGAGACTCACCGTGTTTGTCGCCCCCCAAGTAAACACCGCTTTCGGTCCGGAGTTCCGCCCTGCGCCGGCTGCCACGGTTTGCGGCTATTGGCTCGCCGCTGCCGCGTTGGCCGGCTGCGGCGGGCCGATCCGCAAATTGCGGAACCAGACTTCTTCGTCATGGTTCTGCAGCCCCAGGTGGCCTTTGACGAACCGCTGCTTCAATTCGGGAAACTGCTCGTCCGAGGCATCGACGATGACCACGCCGTTGTGCGTGACGCGATAGCTGGTGCTGCGACAGTTGATTTCCAGCGTGTTCCATTCGCCCGCCGGCCGGCTGATGTGCCGCGTGGCCGGCGCGACCTTGTAGACGCTGCCGCAAAACTGGCCCGGTCCGATATTCTTATATCGCTCGGCCGCGTCGTCGAGAATCTGCACCTCGACGCCTCCGCCCTCGCGATGGGCTCCGTCGGCCGGCACGCGCAGATAGACGCCCGAGTTGCCCGCAGGCCGCAGCTTGTACTCCAACCGCACGTTGAAATCGTCGTACTGCTGTTTGCTGCGCAGCCAGGTTCCTTTTTGGCCCGTGCACACCAGCATGTTGTCTTCGACTTTCCACGAAGCCAACGCGTCGCTCGTCACGCCTTCCCAACCTTCGAGATCACGGCCGTTGAACAACGGCTTGAACCCGACTTCCTCCGTGCCGCACGGAGGTGCTTCGCCGCGCGAGACTCCCTCGACGCCCAGCAACAGAAAACCGACGACGATCAATCGATGTCGCAACATGGTGTCCCTCACAACGATGAAAAGTTGCTCGCCATCATGCCGTGAAAGTGGCCGGTATGCAACAGACGGCCGGAATTGGCTTTCATCGCCTGAATCATCGACTACAATGAGTGCGATCCCGCCCCCAATCGGACCCCGCCATGCCGACCGATCGCAAGACTGTTTTCTGTCGCGAGATTGCCGCGCAGCCGATGGGCCGGCGCGAATTCATGCGCTGCGGCATTGCCGGGCTGACCAGCCTGAGCCTACCGGCGCTGTTGAAGCTGCGGGCCGAGGCGGGCGTCGCGGCGCCGCGCGATCGGACGGCGCTCATCGTCGTGTGGCTGCACGGCGGGGCGTCGCACCTGGAAACGTATGACACCAAGCCCAGTGCGCCCGACGAGTTTCGCGGGCCCTTCCTGCCGATCTCGACCCGCGTGCCTGGCACGCACCTTTGCGAACTGCTGCCGCGGCACGCCGCCATTGCCAAGCGGTTCAACATCCTGCGCTCGATGGTCCATACCGGCTTTTGCCATCAACAGGGTGTGCAGCAACTGTTCACTGGCCATCCGGTGCGCGAGATGCGCAACAAGCCCGACCATCCCGATTGCTTTTCGATCGTCAGCCGCCTGCGCGGCGATGCCACGCGGGCGCTGCCGAACTACGTGGGAGTGCCGGGGGTGCCCTACATCGGTTCGGCGTACCTGGGCTTGAACTACGAGCCGTTTTCGATCGGCGGAAATCCGAACGCGCCCAATTTTCAGGTGCCCAACATCGGCCTGGGAGGCAAGCAGCAGGTGGAGCGATTGGAGACGCGGCTTGGATTGCGGCAACAGTTCGATCGGCTCCGCGGCCAGCTCGACCTCAAGGGCAACATGGCCGCGCTCGATTCGTTCGAGCAGCAAGCCTGGCATATGCTCACATCGCCAGCCACGCGCGACGCCTTCGACCTGACGAAAGAAGAGCCGGGTGTCCGCGATCGCTACGGCCGCACCAGTTGGGGGCAACAGTGCCTGATGGCCCGACGGCTGGTCGAGTCGGGGGTCGATCTGGTCACCACCTCGCTGGCTGGCCCCGAGGCGGGCATGGTGCACAACTGGGACGATCACGCCGTCAACCATCACGTGTTTAACGCCATGAAAGCCCGCGCGGGAAATTTCGATCAGGCGGTCACGGCGCTGATCGAGGACATTTACCAGCGCGGGCTCGAGGGGCGGGTGATGGTGGTGGTCACGGGCGAATTTGGGCGGACGCCGAAAATCAACTACGTCAACGGCCAGCCCGGCCGCGACCATTGGCCCAGCGCCACGTCGATGCTGTTTGCAGGCGGCGGGATGCGCACCGGCCAGGTGATCGGCGCCACCGACGTCCGCGGCGAGCAAGTGATCGAGCGGCGCACCGGCGTGAACGATTTCCTGGCGACGGTCTATCGCCATCTGGGCATCGACACGGCCCGATTGCAATTCAACGACGTCTCCGGCCGCCCGATTCCCGTGCCGGCCGACGGCACCCCAATCGCCGAGTTGTGCGGTACGTAGCAGGGCGATTTTCGGTCACTTGCGGCCGGTTATCGGACTCCCATCTGCTACTCATCGCGTGGCCGGCGAGCTATTCTTAAGTACGGCACTGGTTTCGTCGCGAAAGCCCCCCAATGAATCTCATTCAACTGGCCTTGCGCCGTCCGATCACGGTCATGGTGGCGATTGTCGCCATCGCGATCGGCTGCTTTTGGGCGGTGCGGCGGATGGACGTCGACATCTTTCCCGGCGCTCAACCTGCCGGTGATCTACGTGGCCCAGCCGTACGGCGGCATGGATCCGGCCCAGATGGAAGGGCTGTCTGACGAATTACTACGAGTACCACTTCCTGTACATCAGCGGCATCCATCACGTCGAGAGCAAGAACGTCCAGGGCGTGGCCCTGATGAAGCTCTTCTTTCATCCCGGCACCAACATGGCCCAGGCGATGGCCGAGACGATCAACTACGTCAACCGCTCGCGGGCGTTCATGCCGCCGGGCACAGTGTCGCCGTTCGTGATGCGGTTCGACACCGGCAGCGTGCCGGTCGGCTACCTGGTGCTGTCGAGCGAGACGCGCACGCTGGCCGAGATTCAGGACCTGGCGCTGTTTCGCGTGCGGCCGATGTTTGCCACGCTGCCTGGCGTTTCGGCGCCGCCGCCGTTCGGCGGCAATCAGCGCACGGTCGTCGTCAACGTCGACCCCGACCGCCTGCGAGCCTATCACGTGTCGCCGGAAGAAGTGATCGCGGCGGTGGCCAGCGGCAACACGATCAGCCCCTCGGGCAACGTCCACGTGGGCGACATGTATCCGATCGTGCCGCTCAATTCGATCGTCGGCAAGATCGAGGAGCTTGGGCAACATTCCCATGCGCACCGGCGCGGCGCCGGTCATTTATCTGCGCGACCTGGCCACGATTCAGGACAGTTCCGACATTCCCACCGGATATGCGCTGGTCAACGGCCGGCGGGCGATTTATCTGCTGGCCACCAAGCGGGCCGATGCGTCGACGTTGAGCGTCGTCAACGAGGTCAAGAATGCGCTGCCCAAGATGCAGGCCGTGCTGCCCGACGACATCCACGTCAGCTTCGAGTTCGATCAATCGCCGTACGTGACGCGGGCGATCTGGGGGCTGGCCACCGAGGGCTTGCTGGGCGCGGTCCTTGACCGGCCTGATGGTGCTCCTGTTCCTGCGCGACTGGCGAAGCGTGCTGGTGGTCGTGCTCAATATCCCGCTGGCGCTGATGGCGGCCGTCATCGGTCTGTGGCTGTCGGGCAACACGATCAACCTGATGACGCTCGGCGGGCTGGCGTTGGCCGTCGGCATTCTGGTCGACGAGGCCACGGTGGAAGTCGAAAACATCCACACGCAATTCGTGCACACGCCCGATCGATCGCCCGCGCCGTGCGGCTGGGAAACGCGCAGACCGCGATTCCGCGGCTGTTGGCCATGCTCTGCATTCTGGCGGTCTTTCTGCCGTCGTTTTTCATGGAGGGGGCGGCCCGATCGCTGTTCGTGCCGATGTCGCTGGCGGTCGGATTTTCGATGGTGGCCTCGTATATTCTCTCCAGCACGTTTGTGCCAGTACTGTCTACGTTGTTGCTGCGACACGTTCATCCTCATGAATCGCCGCGGATCGGCCGGCTGCGCGCCGGTTTTCGCGCTTCGCTGGCCAGGCTCGTTGCGCTGCGAATCATTCTGGTGCCGGCCTACCTGGCCGCCAGCGCGGCGATCTTGTTTTTTGTGGGCGGCCGTTTGGGAAGCGAGATTTTTCCGCTCGTTGACGCAGGTGAATTTCGTTTGCGCATGCGGGCTCCCGACGGCACGCACTTCGAACAAACCGAACGATTGACGCTGGAGGTGCTCAAAGTCATCGAAGATAAAGTCGGGCGGGAGAATGTCGAGATCACGCTGGCTTACGTTGGCACCATTCCCTCGACCTATCCGATCAACGCGGTGTTTCAATGGTCGCGCGGGCCGGAAGAGGCGCTGTTGCGCGTGGCGCTCAAGAGCGGCAGCGGGATTCGCATCGAAGATCTCAAGGAAGATTTGCGGCGGGAGCTGGCAGTCCGCATGCCGCAGTTGCGGCTGTCGTTCGAGCCGGCCGACATCATCAACGAGGTCATGAGCTTCGGTTCGGCGACGCCAGTCGACGTGGCCGTGAGCGGTCCCAACATGGCTGACAATCGGACCTATGCGGAGAAGATTCGTAAGAATCTCGCCGAAATCAGCGGCCTGCGCGACTTGCAGTTCGCCCAATCGCTCGACTACCCGACGGTCGACGTACACATCGACCGCGAGAAGGCGGGCTTGAGCGGCGTCGTGCCGGCTGACGTCGCCCGCTCGCTGGTGGCCGCCACGTCGTCGTCGCGATTTGTGGTGCCCAACTATTGGCCCGATGCCAAGACGGGCATCGGATATCAAGTTCAGGTGCAGATTCCGCAAGCGCAGACCAAGAGCCTTCACGATCTGGAAACCGTTCCGCTGAAACGTCCCGACGGCAAGGAGCTGTTGTTGCAGGACGTGGCGGAGGTGAAGGCCGGCACGATGCCCGGCGAGTTCGACCGCTACAACATGCGGCGGCAAATCAGCTTGACGGCCAACATCAGCGGCGAGGACTTGGGCAGCGTCAGCCGCGACGTGCAGAGGGCCACCGACAAAGCGGGCGAACCGCCCAAGGGGGTGAACCTCGACATTCGCGGCCAGATCACGCCCATGCGGCAATTGTTCGCGGGCCTGGGGCTCGGCCTGGCTTTGGCCGTGGTCGTGATTTTTTTGCTGCTGGCGGCTAATTTCCAATCGCTGCGGCTGGCCTTAGTCACGCTCTCGACGTCGCCGGCCGTGATCGTGGGCGTCTGCCTGGCACTGTTCATCACGGGCACGACGTTGAACATCCAATCGTTCATTGGCGCGATCATGGCGGTCGGCGTGGCCATGGCCAACGGCATTTTGCTGGTCACGTTTGCCGAGCATCACCGCCGCGAGGGGGCCAGCGCCATAGCAGCGGCCATCGAGGGCGCTGGCAGTCGGGTGCGACCGATTCTCATGACCAGCCTGGCGATGATCGCCGGCATGCTCCCTCTGGCGCTGGCGTGGGGCGAAGGGGGCGAGCAGAGCGCTCCGTTGGGCCGCGCCGTCATTGGCGGGCTCGCAGCGGCAACGCTGGCGACCTTGTTCGTCCTGCCGGCGGTGTTCGCCATCGTGCAACGGCGCGCTTCGGCGCGGTCGGCATCACTCGATCCCGACGATCCGCAAAGCTCCAACTACTCGCCGGCTACCGCCGCGATCGTCAAACCCGCCGGAGGTTACGCATGACCGATGTTCGTTGGCTCGCCCGTGTGTGCTTCGCGCTGCCGGCCACGGCGCTATTGGTCGGCGCGCTGGGTTGCAGCAAGTCCGGCGATGCAACCACCAAGCCCCCGGCGGCCGCGCCGGCCGAAGCGCCACGCCCCCGTGTAACGGTGGCCAAACCGCTGCGCAAGACGATTCGCCGCAAGATCACGCAGCCCGGGCAAATCGAGCCGTTCGATCAGGCCCGGCTGTTCGCCAAGATTCCCGCCTACGTCGAAACCTATCGCGTCGACATCGGCGACACCGTGAAGGGTCCGCGTTTTGACGACAGCGGCGCCATGATCGAGCCGGGACAGCTGCTGGCCGAGTTGTCGGCGCCGGAGGTGGATCAAGAATTGCAGCAGAAGAAAGCCCTCGTGGCTCAGGCAGGCGCCGACGTCGAGCAGGCTCAAGCAGCGATCAAGGTGGCCGAGGCAGACGCCGTCAGCGCTCAAGCCCGCTTGAAGGAATCGAGGGCCGCCGTGGCACGGGTCGACGCGGAATACGAGCGTTGGACTTCCGAATACGGCCGCATGGTGCAGTTGGTTTCCAAATTGGCCGTGACGCAGAAGTTGGCGGAGGAAACCAAAGCCCAAATGCTGGCGGCCGACGCCGCGCGGAAAGAAGCCGACGCCAAGATCGAATCGTCCGTCGCCGCCGTGGCTGGCAGCGTGGCGCAGGTGGAAAAGGCCCGAGCCGACGAAGTCGCCATGCGCGCCCGCCGGCTTGTCGCCGAAGCCGACGAAGCCCGCGCGGCAGCCATGGTGAACTATCTGAGAATCGAAGCCCCCTTCGACGGCACCATCTCGCAGCGCAACGCCGACGTCGGCTACTTCGCCCAAGCCGGCGGCGGCAACGCGGGCCAGCCGTTGTTCATCGTGGTGCGCACCGATCGCGTCAGGGTGTTCGTCGATCTGCCCGAAATGGACGCTCCGCTGGCCGACGAGGGAGACCGGGCCGTGGTGCGCGTGCAGTCTTTGGCCGGCCGCGATTTCGCGGGCAGCGTGGCACGCACCTCCTGGGCGCTCGACCCCACGACGCGCAGCTTGCACACCGAAGTCGACGTGCCCAATGCCGGCGGCGAGTTGCGGCCCGGTATGTATGCCCAAGTGACCATCGACCTGGCCGAGCGGGAGAACGCGGTCGTCGTGCCGGGGGCGGCGGTGGTCATCCAGGACAACCGCCCCTGGTGCTTTGTTTTGGAAGAGGGCAAGGCGGTGCGCAAGCCGGTCGTTGTCGGGATCAAGAGCGCCGACGAAGTCGAAATCGCCTCGGGCTTGAGCGGCGACGAATGGGTCATCCAGGATAAGGGTGCTAGCTTGACCGACGGCCAGGCGGTGGAACTTGTCGAGCCTGCAGCCGTGAAGTAGGCGGTAATCGCGTCCTATTCGGCAAACTCGCCGCTTTCATTAAACCCAGTTCCTCGCTCAGCCCGATTGTCGAGAGGACGGGGCGTCGGACAGGTGCGCGCGCATTTCCGCGGGCCCACAACGCCGCTCGCAGATAGGAAGATCGGGCAAGATGCGGCAAGTCCCTTGTTGGATTGCCCTGCTAGGCATGCTAACCCTCGGGCCGGTTGCGATGCACGCTGCCGACACGCCGGACCCGCGCGCCGCGACGCCGGGACTGCTTCGAACGACTGCGCCGCCAACCGGCGCTGGTCCGATGCGCCGGCTGCCGCCGGTCGAACGGCCGATCGAGACCGTGGGATTTAGCGGTCCTACACGAACATCCTCGCGTCGGGCCGTGCGGGCGGTTGCCCATCAACCGGAAGAAGTCAGCCCCAGGAAGCTTGCCGAGCCGGGCGGCTATCCGATCGACTTGCCCACGGCGTTGCGTTTGGCCGATGCGGGCAATCTGCAAGTTGCCTTTGCCGCGAGCAAGTGAACCTGGCGATGGCCAACGTCGACGCGGCCAACGCGCTGTGGCTGCCGTCGGTGCGCGGCGGCGTCAACTACAACCGGCACGAGGGGGCGATCCAACGCGTGGAAGGCGCGCAGATCATCAACAGCCGCGGGGCGTTTTATGCCGGCTTGGGCGCGGGGGATACGGCGCCGGCTCGCCGCCGATTCCCGGCTTGTACGCCAATTTCAGTTTGGCCGACGCGCTGTTTCAGCCGCTGGCGGCTCGACAGAGCGCCGGAGCACGCTCGCGGGCGGCGGTCGCCGCGACTAACGACACTCTGTTGCAAGTGACGTTGGGCTATATCGAGCTGTTGCGCGCTGGCGAAGAGGTCGTGATCGCGCAAGCCAGTCGCGCCGACGCACAGCAATTGGGCGACGTCACGATGGCGTATGCCGACACGGGCGAGGGATTGCGGTCGGACGCGAATCGCGCCCGGGCCGAATTGGCGGTGCGCACCAACGACGTGCAGCGGGCGATGGAAGGGCAGCGCGTGGCATCCGCCCGCCTGGCCCAGTCGCTGCGGCTCGATCCGACCGTCATTCTCGAGCCCATCGAGCCGATGATAGCTCCCATCGAAGTTGTGGCGGCAGAAACCCCGGTCAAGGAGTTGGTCGCCCAGGGTTTGACCCAGCGGCCGGAGCTGGCCGAAAGCCGTGCGCTGGTGGCCGAGGCCGTGGTGCGGTTGCGGCGCGAACGCATGTCGGTGCTGTTGCCCAGTTTTGTGATGGCAACCAGTTATGGCGGCATGGGCGCGGGCATCAACGAGAAGCTGGCTCCGTTTCACGACCGGCTCGACGTCGACGCGATCGCCTATTGGGAAATGCGCAACCTCGGCTTCGGCGAAGCGGCGGCCCGCCGCGCGGCGCAGTCGACCGTCCGCGCCACCCAATTTCGGCAACTGGCGCTGATGGACCAAGTGGCCCGCGAAGTCGTCGAGGCCCAGGCCCAAGTCCTGTCTCGCAAGCTCCAGATGGCGACTGCCCGAATCGGCCTTGATGCCGCGACGGCTTCGCAACAACAGAATCTCGAACGCATTGAACAGGCCAAGGGCCTGCCGATCGAAGTGCTGCAATCGGTGCAAGCCCTGGCACAAGCGCGACGCGAGTACCTGCGCACGGTGATCGATTACAACGCGGCACAATTCATGCTCTACCGGGCTTTGGGCTGGCCGGTGAAGACGCCCCAGCGGCTGCAATCCTCCGCCGGCCCCTGATGTGCGGCAGCGGCGCGAGCGAACATTCTGCCCGGCGGCCGTGTCGTGTCGGTGTGTCGCGGCCAAACAGTGGTATTTTCCCGAGCGGCGGGCTTGTCATAATGGAGCGCGGCCCGCCGATGGCCGCGCCGACGATTTGGAGCCTATCCGAAAACCGTCGGGGACTGTCCCGATTTTGCGGAGTCTTCGGAGCAAAATGGGACTGTCCCCCTCTCCCTGACGGTTTTCGGATAGGCATTTGCTCGGCAGCCGCGATTGACCGCCTTCGAACCCATGCCCATTTCCGAATCCGACGAACTGCCCGACCCCGAGACCGAGGACAAACACGATGCCTATGCGGCCATGCGGCGGATCAACTTCCGTCGCTACTGGCTGGGCAGCATCCTGTCGATCCTGGGCATGCAGATGCAGTCGGTGACCGTCGTGTGGGAGGTCTACAAGCGGACCAGCGACACGTTTATGGTCGGCATGGTCGGATTGGTCCAAGTGATTCCGGTCCTGTCCTTGATGCTGCTGGCCGGGCACGTGATCGATCGCAGCGATCGTAAGCGGGTTTTGATCGGCGCGGTCGGATTGAGCGGCATCGCCTCGCTCGGGCTGGCGGCGGTCTCGTTTTTCCAGTGGCACATCGCGGGCATGTTCGTGTGCCTGGCACTGATCGGCGTCGCCCGCGCGTTTCAGCAGCCGGCCAAGAGCTCGCTGGTGCCGCAATTGGTGCCGCGCGAAATTTTTTCCAACGCGGTGACCTGGAACCTGGGCGGATTTCAATTGGCTTCCGTGGCCGGCCCGGCGTTGGCCGGCTGGTCGCTGGCCTGGTTTGGATACGCGTACATCGTTTATCTGGCACAGGCCGCCGCCGCCTTGTTTTTCATCGCCTCGTTGTTGCGGGTGACTCGCTATGCGGCCAGCGAGCCTCATCAGTCGGCCACGCTGAAGAGCCTGGGCGAGGGAATCGGCTTTGTGTGGAGCAACAAGGTGATTCTCGGCGCCATGGCCCTCGACATGTTCGCGGTGCTGTTGGGCGGCGCCACGGCGCTGTTGCCGGTGTATGCCAGCGACGTGCTCGAAGTCGGCGCCGTCGGCTATGGCTGGCTGGCTTCGGCGCCGGCGGTGGGCGCGCTGTTGATGTCGTTGGCCCTGATGCATCGCCGGCCAATGGCGAAGGCTGGCCAGGCTTTGCTGTGGGCGGTCGCCGGATTCGGCGTGTCGATCATCGTGTTTGGACTTTCCTCCTGGTTCGTGGTGTCGCTGTTGGCGCTGGTGGCGACCGGGGCCTTCGATTGCGTCAGCGTGGTGGTGCGCCACACGCTGGTGCAGATGCTCACGCCCGACCGCATGCGCGGACGCGTTTCGGCCATCAGCGGCATGTTCATCAGCGCCTCGAACGAGCTGGGCGAATTCGAGTCGGGCACGCTGGCTCGCTTCACTTCGCCGGTGTTCGCCGTGGTCAGCGGCGGCCTGGGCACGCTGGCCGTGGTGATCACCGCGGCGCTCACCATTCCGCAACTGCGCGCCTATGGCCGGCTCGACGGCAAAGACCGTCCGGTCAGGTTGAGCGAGTCGGAAGTCGAGCCCGCGCCGACGGCCGAAGTGAGGTGAGGAGGAAGCGGGCAGTGGGTGGTGGTTAGTGGGTAGTGGTTGGTGGTAAGATACGAAGACCAGCGGCCTGAACGATGGGACTCTTCTTCGCCAACCACTATCCACAAACCACCAACCACTCGCCTTCCGATGCCGATCCACCCACGTCCCGTTGTCCTTCAACCCTCGCGTCGCGCGTTTCTCGCCGACGTGGGCATGGGGTTTACGGGGCTGGCGTTGGGCGAGTTGCTGTTGGGCGATGGAATTGCCCGCGCTGGCGCGGCCGAGACACTTGCGGTACCCCACGGCCTGCCGCACGTCACGCCCAAGGCCAAGCGCGTGATCTGGATCTTCCTGGTCGGCGGCATGAGCCACCTGGAAAGCTTCGATCCCAAGCCGGCGCTGACGGAATTTGCCGGCAAGGAAATTGGCGAGACGCCGCACAAGGACGTGCTGACCGCCACGTTCGTCAACGACAACCTCAGACCCTTCGTGCAGAACAACGTCAACGGCACGCTGCGCTTGAAGTTGTTTCCGCCGCAAGTCGGTTTTGCGAAGCGCGGCGCCAGTGGGTTGGACATCAGCGACTGGTGGCCGCACCTGGCCGGCTGCGCCGACGACCTGGCGATCGTGCGCTCGATGTGGACCACCGACAACGACCACGGCGCCCAGTTGCAGTTTCACACCGGCCGCCACGTGCTCGAAGGCCCGTTTCCCACCATCGGATCGTGGATCCACTACGGCCTGGGCTCGGTGAGCGACAACCTGCCGCGGTTCGTGGTGCTCGGCACGCCGATCGCCGATTGCTGCGGCGGCATCGGGCGCACGGCGCCAACTATCTGGGACCCGAGCACAGCGGCGTGCAGCTGGGGGTCGATCCCAAAAACCCGTTGCCCTTTGGCGTGCCGGCCGATGTGTATCGCGAGGAGCAGCAGAGGGAATTCGAACTGATCTCGCGGCTCAACCAGTTGGCCGCCATTGAATATCCGCAGGACGCCGCCATTCGGGCCCGCATCCAATCGTACGAGCTGGCCTTTCGCATGCAGACGGCCGTGCCCGCGGTGGTCGACTGCGACGCCGAGACCGAGGCGACGCAAAAACTTTACGGACTGGACCGCAAGGAGACGGCCACGTTCGGCCGCCAGTGCCTGGTCGCGCGGCGGCTGGCCGAGCAGGGCGTGCGCTTCGTGCAGATTTTCCACGGCTCCAACGGCGGGGCAGGCGCCTGGGACGCGCACGGCGGCCTGAAGGCCAATCACAGCCAGGCGTGCTCGCAGGTCGACCAGCCGATCGCGGCCCTCATCAAGGACCTCAAGCAGCGCGGCATGCTGGATGAGACGATCGTGGTGATCGGCACCGAGTTTGGCCGCACGCCCGGCACACAAGGCACCGACGGCCGCGACCATCATCCCTTCGCGTTTTCGGTGGTGATGGCCGGCGGCGGGCTGAAAGGGGGCATCGCCCACGGGGCGACCGACGCCTTGGGCTTCCACGCCATCGAGAACCGCCACTACGTCACCGACGTCCACGCCACGGTGCTGCACCAGTTGGGCCTCGACCCCAAGCGACTCGAAATCCCCGGCCGAAAGCGACTCGCCATCGACTTCGGCCGGCCGATCCGCGAGATCATCGCGTAGTGCGGCGCTCCGCGGAATGGATTGGAAGGCACTTGCCATCGAGGCACAAAGTACACCAAGCAATTTCGTAGGAAGAAAAACGACGGGGGAGGAATTTACCACCAAGACACCAAGAGCACCAAGGAAGAATGAAGTAGGAAAACAATCCATCTCTTCTCTTCCTTGGTGCTCTTGGTGCCTTTGTGGTTCAATACTCTTCGTCTGCCATTCAAAAAGGCCAGGGCTAAAAAGCCCGCGCGCAGCGCGACGTTGAATCGCGCGTGCGACTTTTCCTCTGTTTCGTGCGCCGCTGCTCCCATCCGGGGATCCGAAGCGGTTCTTGTACTGCAAAAAGAGCTTCGGCGGAGGAAGCAGCATTGCAGCGGGTCGGTACCGGAGCTTCCCACGGAGACGTTGTACTGCCCAGTCCAAGATGCCGACCGCATCCCTGGGTTCAACGCCGTGGCCACACGGACATTCCCAAAACGGCTCGCGAGCCTCCGGCACGCAGATCGCGTCCGCGCGCTTCGAGGCAGTCAAATACCACTGCGCAGCCCCGCCACAAGCACGGGACTTTGACGGGGGCGGCCCAAGAACAAAGCAGGCCTTCCGTCCGTTGACACAGATCTGAAGTGACAGTCCGTCTCAGCTGAATGCAGTATTACCAAAAGCGCTGGCTCACTTTCAACACAAGTTTCCGGCCACCCCCCGAGAATTTTGAAGTGGTTAGTGGTCAGTGGTTGGTGCCGGACGGCGTCGTAGGTCAGTCACGCTCGTGCCTGACATTCTTCGTCGTTCCGCATGTGTAACCCATGGGTGTGGCGAGCCACGGATACTGCCCTGCGCGGGCGGCGGCCGGTACGACCGGCGGCGAATGTACGAGGTCAAATCGTCAGACCATCGGCCTGACCTGCGGGACTGAGCGTTTCGGTGTGGATCAGGGATTGCCTGTCCAAAACCACTGCGCAACGCGAAGGGCAGCTAATCCGGCACTCTGGCGGACACACTCTCGCCAAGATTCGACGCGCGGCCATGGGGCTGCGCGGCCGATTAAACGGCGGAAAAGATTTGTCCCATGTCTGTGCTGACACTAGATTGATCCAATTGGTTCGTGCTGCCTTCATGGGGGGCCTTACGATGAGTCTTTGGACTGCCGGCATGTTTGCGCTGCTGGTTGCGGTTATCGGGGTGGCGGTCAACCTGATCGATGCGATCGGCGCAGATCACCTACAGAAGCGAGTTCTCCTACGGCGCACGGCGCCCTCTTTGGATATGTCGC
Organism: uncultured Planctomycetia bacterium; assembly: GCA_963801675.1. GTDB lineage: Bacteria > Planctomycetota > Planctomycetia > Pirellulales > PALSA-1355 > PALSA-1355. The sequence goes on along the minus strand of CAWDFN010000001.1, from coordinate 1,507,560 downwards.
GGTTGCGTTCACCGCAGGCTATCTCCTTTGCTGGTTTAACGTCCGGCCGAACCATGATGGCGAGCCGGATTCCAAGAGCAATACTGCTCATGAAGCACCAGGCGCACAGAACAAATATGACTTGGGGGGTCAAGTTACAGTCCTTTCGGATGAGCCTGTAATTATTTCAGACACGCACAAACAGCCAACGCCAGCGAGTATTAAAAAGGCAATTGAGACAACCGTGCCGCTGGAACAAGAAAATACCTCTACGCGATTTATCGGTGTGCCGGTTTCTTGGGACGGACGACTAAGCCGTAGCTTCACGTACCGCAACGAAAGCACCATTGTGGAACTTCAGTCGATAGATCGGCCATCGGTTTGGATTCACGCTGCCATTGACCTTTCAAAGCACACCTTTCTATTAACTGCGGAAAAAGATACGCCCGTCCATGTGGATGGTGTAATTAGTCATATCTTTCTCAACATCAACGCCATCGATCTCAAGGATGCGACGATCACTCCCAAAAAATGACTAGGATGCCACGCCTGGTACGCGGCGCGACGAAATAACCTTACAAGCGAGCGACCGATGGCCGACGATGAAGAAAAACGCTTCCTCAGCAGAATTCGTGGGTGAATTCTGGCTGGGGTAAATTGCCAAGTTGATGGTAGAGGGCCAGTTCGATCGTTTCGTACTCGCGAAAGCCGTACGATTTTCTCATGGTCAGTTTCGCCTTGTTGTTGAAACCCTCAATGATACCGGCCGAAATCGTGCCCTTGGCGCGGAACCAGTTGAGCAGCAACGAGCGATGTTTCCGCAGGCTGCGGGCTACCTTCTTGAGCGGTTCTAGCCGAGATCGCATGACGCGGGCGCACCACTCGTCGAGGAACTTTCCAGCCCAGGCGTGCGATTGGTACTCCCAGAAACGTTGGAAGTCTTCGCGATGCAAATAGGCCCGCACACTTTGCAGGTTGTAGCGGAGCAATTCGGCCAGCTTGACGGTCTGCTGGTCGGTCAAGTTCTCGGGCCGTTTGAGCAAGCACCAGCGGGAGTGCTTGAGCAGCGGCTCGTAGCCGTCTTGCTTCAGTCGTCGAGCTTCGCCGGCCCGCACGTCGTCGATGGCTTCGCCCAGTTGTTTCATGATGTGAAAACGATCGAGCACGTGGACCGCCGTGCCGGCTTGTTCGGCCAGCACTTTGAGATACGGTTGCCACAAGTCGCTGCACACGAATCGCAGGCCCGCACAGAAGTTCGCGCCCAGCAGTTCCATTCCTCGGCGCAGGCAGGCTTCGGTTCGCTCGCGGCCGATCCACAACAGACGTTTGCAGCCGGGGTCGATTTGATAGACCAGCGTCAGGTAGTGGTGGCCGCGTCGCCACTGAATCTCGTCGACGCCGATGGCGCTGGCACCCGACAAATCCCGGTGCACCAGGCCCCATTGGACCGCGTGCCGCACCGAGTCGCGGACGTGTTCCCAGGTGGTGCAAAAGACCGCAGCCACCTCCTTCCAGGAGAGCCGCCGGGCCCAGCCCGCCAGAAACCATTGATAGGTTATGGTCAGCCGCGACTTGCCGGTCGACCAAGGAACGCGCTCCACCACCACGCCACAACATGGACAGTCGACACGCCGCAAGGCATAGACCCATACCACGGCGATCTGCCACAGCGGCACGAACTCGAAGCGCCTGGGCGCCAGCCGGTCGTAGCCGGGCCGTCGCTTTCCGCAGCCCGAGCAGATCGGCCGGCCATTGGCCCGTGGCTCGATCGGCACTTCGATGGTCTCCCGGCCGCCATCTGCCCAGCGTGGTTCTCCATACACGAACGACTTGTAACGCTCGACGCGATTGAGGATAGTCTTGAGTTGCATCCTGAGTCTGCCTTGGCGCTGATGAAGCTTGGTAACTCCATCTTTGCCGATCGCCGCTCAGGATGCATTTGTTTAGCCACACCACGCGTCTCTCCTGCACGAACTACCGCCCCGGAACACAGAGAAAGGCTAGCCGGGGTCCAGGGGCGGCAATGAGCCCCCTGGTCTGCGTGAACGCAAAAAAACAACTGCGGCGGAACGCCGCTCCACTACCGACACCTAACGAAAACCACCCATAGATTCTGCTATAGACCCAGAAAAACAGGCGTCGAGCAAATGTGAGGGTATTTTCACGGGAATTCTTATCGGGTTTCTGTTCTGCGCTATGGTTACTTTTGCCATCCCGTTTGCCTCGCGGTTACAGCCACCATCCCCAACTGAAACAGAAGCCCGTCAAGTACCAGAGCACTTGGCCGCCGAGAACGAAAAGGACCCCGGAGCCAAAAACAAAACTCCCAAGCCAGTACCAGCCGCGCTCACGCAAGCTCAATCCGATCCACATAGTCGGCCACGCCAAGATCAAGTCGCCCCACAACAGAGCCAGCCTGCGATCAACTGGCGGGACCATCTGCGGAATCCCATCGCATACTTCACTGCCCTCTTGACAATTGTTGCTGTGTTTCAATTCTGTCTCGCGCGGAATCAGGCTGAGCAAAGACGCACAGAGCAACGTGCGTGGCTTGCCTATCGAAGCATTGTGCCGGGGCAGACCCTGAGTAGTACCAGTGCATGCATTAAGAACACTGGTCAGACTCCGGCCTACATCTACCGCCAAATTGTCGAGTCTTTCGTAAGGGCGAGAGATACCATTGATTTGTCTAAAGAATTTGTCACAGTCGCTGAGAAATTGCGTGCCGGTGACTCTAAATACGAGGTCGTCCTGTCGCCGAATAATGAGCACACGTTCCGAGCCACACACACAATCGAGCGCGCATTTGCCGACGCGGACACGGTATTCCTGATCGGAATGGTTTACTACGAGGACGCTTTCGGGAGACACCACACGACGACTTGTTGCTATCGATGGCTGGATGCAGAGCAGAAGTACATCGGGCACCGTCGCCACAACACAATGACCTAGCGCTGCCGCAAGTACCGCGCACCATATCCAGGGGGCTCGCCTAGTCACGGGGAGCCTCCCCGGCTAGTTTTTGTGCAGCCGCTAGGGTTTTTGTGCAGAGGGGGGCTTGTTGTGCAAAGCTCCCGGCGGGAGAGGGAGTTGCGAGGAGATGTGGATTTAGAACGGAAACTTCTCGTCGAGCTTCGACTTCGACAGCTCGACCAGGAAGGGGGCCAGACGCGCGACCACGACGTCCATCATGCGGCGGCCTTTTTCGGCGGTGGCGGCGTGGGGATAGCCGGAGCCGGAGTTGGTGGTCAGCAGGTGCCAGGGGCGGGTGATCGAGACCCAGCCCTTGTTGACCGCGTCGAAACGGCTGGAGGCCACGCGGCCATCATCGGCGATCAGCGTGCCGTCTTCGTTCCGGCCGACCAGCTCGGGAAAGTAGGCCAGGCCGAACGAGGTCTCCAGCTCGCCGGCGTGGTCGTCGTGGTGCGTGAACAGCTCGGCGTGGACGTCGGAGATGGCCTGATACCAACTGCACAGGAACAGGTGCGACGTGGTCTTTCCGTACAGCTCGCGCAGCATGGGCTTCAGATCGTTGCCGCCGTGGCTGTTCAGCAGCACGATCTTGCGGATGCCGTGATGCTCCAGCGACATGACGAGGTCGGTGATGACGGCGAACAACGTGGAGGGATTGATGTTCATGGCCAGGGGAAAGGCCATCTGGTTGGTCTCAGTGCCGTAGGGAATAGTGGGCAGCAGGATGACCTTGGCTCCCTGATTGTGCGCCGCCTCGCAGATCTTTTCGCCGACCGTCGTGCCCTCGTACATGTCGGTGCCGTAGGGCAGGTGCAGGTTGTGCGGCTCGGTGGCCCCGCACGGCAGAACCGCCACTTCGTAACGGTGCTCTTTGATGTACGCGTAATTGACTTCCGAAAGCTTCCAAGGTCGCACGGTAAAACTCCCGACGTGTCGATGATTCCGCGAGCCGCAAGCCGACCATCATAGCGGCTGCGCGGGGCGGCGAATAGCGCGGGAGCGGCTGTGCCAGCGATGTCCGCGCTTACGGCGCGGCCGGCTTTTCCGCCGGTGTTTCGGGCAAACGCTTTTCCAAGCTGGCCTTCCGCAATTTGACGTCGGTCAACGTCTGCTGGGCGCGAATCACCAGCTCGTTGGCATAACTGAGCTGTTGTTTTTCCTCGGCCAGCAGCTGATCGAGGGCCCGCAGCCGCTCGCGATGCGCTGAGGCCTCATTTTGCCGCAGCCACAGCAGCAGGCACATCGCCAGCACAGAGAGGACCAGCGCGACCTGCGTCAGGCGATGGAGCAGTGGATGAAGGAAGCGGACGTTCATGGCGTGGGTCGCGGTTCGGATGGTTCGGGCTTTGAGCTGGGGTCTGCCTTCGGACGGTCGACCTTTGGATTGGCGAATTCGGCGACGATCGCCTCGGCCTGGTCGGTCAGGTCGCTCGCGCGTTGGCGCTGCTGCTCGACTTCGGACAGCGCCGCGCTGATCTCTTGAGTCCGCTCCGTCTCGAGCTTGGTGCCGGCGTCGCGGTCGCGCAACAGCTGCATCGCCAAAGCGGCATCGAAGAGCAGGAAGACGACTAGGGCGCCGAGCGTCACTAGATTTCGGACACGCGCGGAACGATTGGCTTCACGGTTCATGATGAACGCATCCTGCTGTTCGTGGGATCGCTTTTGGCATTCCCTCGCTTGCGCTTCGGGCTAGTGGTCGAAGGAACGCGTCGTTTTAACGCGCGGGTTCGGCTGGCGTATGGTTGGCTGGCGCGCTGGCGGGCGGGGACGCGTCGGGCTCGGCGGCGCGGCTCATGAACTCGCGATATTGGCGGTCGAGGGTTTCGTAATTGGTGCCGGTCGCTTCGGCCAGCGTGCGAGTCGTGGCGCGGCCGGAATAGATGGCCGCCAGGTAGCGCATGAGTCCCTCGCGGTAGCGGCCATTGCCGTCGTGCATGAAGAAATCGGCCAGGCCCGAGCATTGGCTGTAGAGCTTGGCGATCCGCGAGTCGTGTTGCAGCGAATCCATGCCGACGTGCACCAGTTCGGCCAGTGGGACGTAAAACTTGTCTTCGAGCAGGCGATGGCGGGCCGCCGCCATGCGTCCGGCATTGGCGCCCCCCAGCGTGAAATAATGCTCGTCGTCGTGCGCCGCGAGCGATTCCATGTAGCAGGCAATGCCTTCGACGATCCAGAAGTTCTCCTTGCGGGCGACATTGGCCACGACCGGGCCGGATTCTTGAAACAACTGGTGCGTGGCTTCGTGATAGACGGTGCCGGGCTCCTGGTCGTCGCCGGCAAAGAAGTAGGCCGTTTGCGCGCCATCCAGATAGATGCCCAGCGTCATCTCGATCTTCGGCTGGTCGGCGCGCAGGGCATCGTTGTACTCTTGCCGAGTGCGGTAGTAGACCACGTTGTGCTGTTTGGACTCGCCGCGCGACACGCGTCCGTCGAATCGCCGCCGCAATTCGACGTCGTCGGCCAGAAACGGCATGAAGACCTGCTGCCAGATGGCGTGCAGCGTCTCCAACTCGCGCGACAGCCGCACGCCTTCCTCGAGGCTGTGGTTCGTCGTCACCGCGTAATGCGGGCTTTCGACGCGCCAGCCGTGCTTCAAATCGGTGCGCAGCGCCTTCTCGTCGGCGGCCGACATCCAGTGGCCCTGGTAATAGCGCTGGCCTTTGGCATACCGCTCGACGTGCGCCTTGGGCAGCCAGCCGAACTCGTCGGTCCAAACCTTGCCGGAGCTGAGTTGGCGGATTTCGAAGGGGGTCCGCCACTGGTCGCGAAACTTGACGTATCCCAGCAAACGCCGGCCCAGCTTGTGGTCGGGGTCCTCGCGCACCGCTTCGGTCACCAGTTCGTAGGCCAGCGAGGGGCGATGCTCGATCACGGCCCGTTTGGCCAGCGCGAACAGCAACTCGGCCTGTTCCTCGCGCAGCGGCTGCCAATCCTTGCGCCAGTCATTCTTGCGCGGCCGCTCGGCGTCGGCGCCGGCGCCCAGCGGAGGCAAGACAAACAGGGTGAGCTGGTCCGGATCTCGCTTCGGCAGCCACGCTCGCAGCGTCTCGACGGCCTCGGGATAATCGTGCTTCTGGCACCAGGCGGCCAGCTGGTCGAGCTTCTTGCCGTAACCGGCATACAGCGCGGCCCGCGCCTGCGCGACGTCTTCACCGCGAGCCGTCGCGCCGGCCAGCGTCGAGATCACAATAAGATGCAGCATGAAAGCCGTGGCGCGCGACATGGCCTTTAGGACATTGCCGTTAGTTTGGTGATCGACTTATTGGATTTACGACGTGGACGGGATGAAGGGACGGAAAAAAAGCCTCCGGCGGCCGGCAGTGCCTCCTGGCACCAAGAGGTGCAGTGCCGGTGCCGATAGACGCACTTGACAATCTTCAACAAGTTGAATCGATCACCCATTCAGGCGAATGGGTTGGTTGGGTTGTACCAAGCAAGGTCTTCAAGTGCGTATTTCGCCCGTCGCGGCTCGCGACCGCCGGCCGCGCAGGCCATTTTTTTGGGCTTCATGAATCCAACGATTCGGAACCTTTAGTTTACCATGCCCGCTCGGTCGAGCTGGCTGAAAATGCCGCGTCGAAAGCCGCGCCGCTGGTGGCAAAATCGAGGTTTTGCACGAACTGGCAGGCTTCCTTGGCGCCGGCCTCGCGATCCATGACGGCATCTTCCCACTCGACCGACAGCGGCCCGGCGTACTTGATCTGGTTCAAGGCCCGCACGATTTCCTCGAAATCGACGCTGCCGCGGCCGGGTGAGCGAAACTCCCAGCCGCGTCGGGGATCGCCAAACGGCAGGTGGCTGCCGAGGATTCCGCTGCGCCCGTTGAGGCGGACCGATGGCGTCCTTGACGTGGACGTGATAGATGCGATCGGGAAACGCGCGGATGAATTCGACCGGATCGACCCCTTGCCAGATCAGGTGGCTGGGATCGAAATTGAATCCGAACTCCTCGCGACGATCGACCGCCGCCAGCGCTCGGGCGGCCGTGATCAGGTCGAAAGCAATCTCGGTCGGATGCACTTCCAGCGCGAACTGCACGCCGCATTCGGCGAACACGTCGAGAATCGGATTGAACCGCTCGGCGAACAACTCGAAGCCGGCCTCGATCATGGCGTCGGGCGTCGGCGGAAACGAATACAGCAGGTGCCAGATGCTCGAGCCGCTGAAGCCGTTGACGACGCCCACGCCCAGCCGCTGGGCGGCGCGGGCTGTCTGCTTGAGCTCTTCGGCCGCGCGGGTGTTGACGCCGGAGGGTTTGCCGTCGCCCCACACGTGCGGCGGGCAGGATGGCCTGGTGGCGCTCGTCGATCCGATCCAGCACGGCCTGGCCCACCAGGTGGGCGCTGATCGCGTGGACTTGCAGATCGTACCGCTCCAGCAAATCGCGCCGGTTGGCGCAGTAGCCGTCGTCGGACAGCGCCTTGTCGACCTCGAAGTGATCGCCCCAGCAGGCCAGCTCCAGCCCGTGATAGCCGAACTCGCTGGCCTTGCGGGCCACGTCCTCCAGCGGCAGGTCGGCCCATTGCCCGGTGAACAGCGTAATCGGTCGTCCCATTGCTTTTGCTCCTTCAAAACCGAGACAGGCCTTCGTTTCTATTGGAACTGGATTCTAAAACTGCTCGAAAAGGGGGATAGTCCCGACCATGTTCCACGCCAGGGCGTGGACCACGGTGCCCTGCTCCGAAGACTGCGCAAAATCGGGACGGTCCCCGCAGTTTTGGAAACCAGTTCTTGATCTCGACGTCATTGTGGCACATTGAACGTCGGCTGCAACCTACCCCCAGAGCAGGCTCTGGCCTCCAGTGGTCTTGAGCCCGGGGGTTGAAATCCTTACCTTGTGGGCTTCCCGACAATGGGGAAAGCCAGGCGGGGCGTCCTTCGCGAGTTCTTTCGAGCGGCACGGCAGCACAACATCACAACGCTACCACGGCACAACGGCACGGGAGTGGCCGTCGGAGATGATACGTCCCAGCCCAAGCGTGCCGGTTCGCGTTGCCATTATCGGCGCCGGCGCAGTCAGCGACTACCACCACGTGCCGGCTCTGCGCCTCGACCCGCGGGCCACGCTGGTGGCCGTCTGCGACTCCAACTCCGAATTGCTTGCACAGCGCAAGGCCGAGTGGGGCGTCGGCAAGGTCACGACCGATCCGGAAGCTCTGTGCGCCGATCCCGACGTCGACGCCGTGATCATCGCCACGCCGAACTACACGCACCGGCCAATCGCCCTGGCGGCCGCGCGGGCCGGCAAGCACGTGATGTGCGAGAAGCCGCTGGGCTTGAACGCCGGCGAAGTGCGCGAGATGTACCATGCGGCCCGCGATGCCGAGGTGGTGCACATGACCGCGTTCACGTATCGCTTCGCGCCGGCCATGCGGTACCTCAAACATCTGGTGGCCAGCGGCAGCTTGGGCGAGCCGCGGCATTTTCGCAGCCAGCGTTTTTTGGACTGGCCCGAGACCAGTTGGGGCTGGCGGCAATACGCCCACCTGGCCGGCGCCGGCGACCTGTTCGACATGACAATCCATCGCATCGATTTTGCGATCGACCTGTTGGGGCCGATTGCTCGCGTGTGCGGCGCGTTGGCCCGCTTTGCCCCGCGCACGGTCACCAACGAGGGCGGGGCCTGTGCCCCTTCGGACGTCGACGATTGGTCGAGCATCATCGGCGAGTTCGCAGTGCGGCGCGACCGGCGTGTGGGAAGGCACCACGCTGGCCAAGGGATATGGTCGCCGCGGCTTTGGACACGAGTGGGCCGAGATCAACGGCTCGGAGGGTTCGGCCGTTTACCAGTTGCACATGCCCAACAGCGTGCTGGTGGGCAAGACCGGAAGCGACCTCGCTCCACGGGACGTGCCCGCGGAATTCTTGAAGTCGAAAGATAGTCCCCGCGATCCGAGCTGGGGTGAGCCGGCCACGGTGTTTCGCTATGATCTGGTGTGGGAGTTCGTGTCGGCGATCGTCGGCCGGCGCGCCGGCGGTGCCCAGCTTTTACGACGGGCTGAAGGCCCAGACTGTGGCCGACGCGGTAATACAATCGTACGGCGAGCGGCGTTGGATCGACGTGGCGCGCGAGCAATTTTGACCGATCGTGCGCGTTAGCATACCCCTCATGAGCCGCGTCTACCCGTGATATAGTGGTGCATGGCCGATCAACTGAAACGACACAAGCCGTCGATATTGCACACGCTGATGGGCGTGCAGGCGCTGGCCACCGGCAGCTACGCGCCGGACCCGGTGGTCCGCAACGAGGACCTGGCCAAGCTGGGGGTCGATCCCGAGTGGATCGTGCAGCGAACCGGCATTCGCGAGCGGCGTCACGCTCCGCCCGAAATGGCGACCACGGAGATGGCGGTCGAGGCTGGCCGCCGCTGCCTGGAACAGGCCGGCGTGGCGGGAGATGCGGTCGATTTGATTGTCCTGGGCACATTCACGCCCGACGTGCTGGTGGCATCGAGCGCCTGCGCCGTGCAAGATCGGCTCGGGTTGTCGGCGGCCGCCATCGAAATATCGGCGGCCTGCGCCGGATTCATTTACAGCCTGGCGACGGCCTCGCAATATATCGCCACCGGCGCGAGCAAGATGGCCCTGGTGATCGGCTGCGATTGCAACTCGCGGATTGTGGAACCCAGCGATCCCAAGATTTATCCGCTGTTCGGCGACGGCGGCGGCGCCGTGCTGCTGGCGCCCGGTTCGAGCGAGCAGGGGCTGCTGGCCTACACGCTTGGCTCCGACGGATCGGGCGCCGAGATGTTGTACAAGGAGATGGGAGGCTCGCGCGTGCCCCCTTCGCACGCGGCGCTCGACGCCGGCCTGCAACTGCTGCGGATGGACGGCAAGGGCGTGTTCAAATGGGCCATCCACGTGCTGTGCGACACGATCACCGACGTGCTCGCGCATGCAAGGCTCGAAATGAGCGACATCGACCTGTTCGTGCTGCATCAGGCCAACCTGCGGATCATCGACGCGGCCGCTGACTATCTGAAGCTGGATCGCGACAAACTGATCATCAATCTCGACCGCTACGGCAACACGTCGGCCGGCAGCGTGCCGTTGGCGCTCGACGAGGCCTTTCAACAGGGGCGCGTGCGCCGCGGTGATCGAATTCTGATGAGCGGCTTCGGGGGAGGACTGGCCTGGGGCACGGCCATCTTTCGCTGGTAGCACGGCGGGCCGCTCTCGGCTGGCAGAATGTTGGCGTATTCTGTAGCCGGGGTCTTTGACCCCGGCATCTTCGTGCGAATCCCGGCCTCACAGAGGCCGGCTACAACCCTCGCTCGCCGCCGCGCTTATATCTATAATCTCCCTCGACCCGGCCCTCTCGGTCCCTGATGCCGGAACCGTGACCTAAGGGACGACGGAAAAATAACTTCCGGATTCTTGTTCCTCGTCGTGCCGTCGTGCCGTTGTGGTAATTTAAGACCGGGCAAAGAAACCACAACGGCACGACGGCACGACGAAAACGTTAGAACGCCGAATTTATTTTTCCGTCGTCCCTAACCTAAACCTTGACGAGCGTATGACGAAAATCAAACAACTGCCGCGCCGCGAGCAGGTCAAAGCGGCCGACACTTGGGACCTTTCGAGCCTGGCTGCCAACGACGCGGCTTGGGAGAAGGAGTTTCTGGCCTGGGAAAAAGAGATTCCCGGCTATGAGAAATTTCGCGGACAACTGGCCAGCGACGCCAAGATGCTGGCAGCGTGCTTGAAGTTCGACGCCGAGTTCGAGCGCGTCGGCGAGCGGCTGGGCACGTATGCCTTTCTGAAGACGGCCGAGGACACGGCCAACAGCGCCTACCAGCGGATGATCGGCCGCTATCGCAACGTGGCCAGCCGGGCCGCGCAGGCCGCCAGCTACATCCGGCCGGAGATCATGGCCATCCCGGCCAAGACCATGGAGACGTTTCTGGCCGCCAGGCCCTTGGCCGAGTTTCGCCTGGCGCTCGAGCAGTTGCTGCGCTACAAGCCGCACACGCTCGGCGAAGCGCGAGGAAAAGCTGCTGGCCATGCAGAGCGAAATGGCCGACGCGGCCAACCAGGTCTTTCGCCAACTGACCGACGCCGACCTGAAATTCGGCACCGTCAAGAACGAGCGGGGCGAGCTGGTCGAACTGAGCAACGCCTCGTTCTCGTCGTTTTTGCACTCGCCCGAGCGCGAGCGTCCGCAAGAAGGCGTTTCATCAGTACTACGCGCAGTTCGCGGGCCACGAAAACACGCTGGCCGCGCACGCTGAGCCGGCTCGGTGCAGCGCGACGTGTACTACGCGAAGGCCCGCAACTACGAAAGCGCGCTGGCCGCCTCGCTGTTTCCCGACAACGTGCCGGTAGCGGTCTACGACAACCTGATCGCCGTCGGTGCACCGCCACCTGCCGGCGCTGTACCGCTACTACGACCTGCGGCGGCGGAAGATGCAGCTGCGCGACATCCATCACTACGACACCTACGTGCCGATCCTCAGCGAGCTGGAGACGCGGCACACCTGGGAGCAGGCGGTCAAGCTCGTGCTCGCCGCGCTCGAGCCGCTTGGGCAGCGAGTATTGCGGCGTGCTCGAAGCGGGGCTCGAACGGCCGCTGGTGCGATCGCTATCCGAACCAGGGCAAGCAGAGCGGCGCGTTCAGCTGCCGGCTCGTTCGACGGCGATCCGTACATCCTGATGAACTATCAGCCCGACGTGCTCGACCACGTCTTCACGCTGGCCCACGAGGCGGGCCACTCGATGCACAGCTACTACTCGGCCAAGCATCAGCCGTTTCAGTACTACAACTACACGATCTTCGTGGCCGAGGTGGCCAGCACGTTCAACGAGCAGCTGCTGACCCGTCACCTGATGCAGAAAGCCACCAGTGACAAGCAGCGGGCGTTCCTGATCAACCGCGAGATCGACGCCATCCGCGGCACGATCATCCGCCAGACGATGTTCGCCGAGTTCGAGAAGCATCACGCACGCGCTGGCCGAGGCGGGCGAGCCGCTGACCGTCGAACGCTTCAAGAGCGAATACCGCAAGCTGCTCGAGCTCTACTTCGGGCCCGACTTCGCGCTCGACGACGAACTGTCGCTGGAATGCTTCCGCATTCCGCATTTCTATCGGGCGTTCTACGTCTACAAGTACGCCACCGGGCCTGTCGGCCGCGATCGCCCTGGCCGAGCGCGTGACGCAGCGGCGGCCAGCAGGAGCTCGACGACTACCTCGGCTTCCTCAAGGGCGGCTGCTCGAAGTATCCGCTCGACCTGCTGCGCGGCGCCGGCGTCGACATGGAGCAGCCCCAGGCCGTCGACACGGCGCTGGCCTATTTCGAGCGGCTGGTTGGCGAGTTGGACGAGCTGTTATAACGGAGCTAAACGCCTATCCGAGAACCGTCGGGGAGAAGGGGACAGTCCCATTTTACTCCGAAGACTCCGTAAAATTGGGACAGTCCCCGACGGTTCTCGGATAGGCTCACAAAACCGCACGAACGTTGGACAAAGTTGGGAGCACATGCCATGCAACTGGGACTCGTCACGTACCAATGGGGCGCGGAATGGGATTTGCCCACGCTGATCAAGAATTGCGAAAAGAGCGGCTTTCGCGGCGTCGAGCTGCGCACCACGCACAAGCACGGCGTCGAGCCGTCGATCGATGACGCCAAGCGCAAGGAAGTCGCCAAGCGTTTCGCCGACAGCCAGGTCGAACTGGTCGGGCTGGGCACGACCTGCGAATTCCACGTCGCCCGAGCGCGGCCGTGCTGAAGAAGAACATCGAAGAGACCAAGGCCTTCATCAAGTTATGTCACGACGTGGGCGGATCGGGCGTCAAGGTGCGTCCCAACAGCCTGCCAGCCGGCGTGCCGGTCGCCAAGACGATCGAGCAGATCGGCACGGCGCTGGACGAAGTGGCCGCGTTCGGAGAAGGATACGGCGTCGAGATCCGGCTGGAAATTCACGGCCGCGGCACCTCCGAGATCCCGGTGATCCGCAAGATCATGGACGTCTCGAAGCAGCCCGGCTCGAAGTTGTGCTGGAACTGCAACAACGAAGACCTGGCCGGCGCCGGACTGGCCGCCAATTTCAACAGCGTCAAGGAGCGCCTCGGCACGGTCCACATTCACGACCTGATTTCCAGCTACCCTTGGCGGCAACTCTTCGAGCTGCTCAAGCAGGCCAATTTTCAAGGCTGGACCCTGCTGGAAGAAGGCAACGTGCCGGCCGACCCGGTGCGCGTGATGCAATACTATCGGCTGCTGTGGGAGACGATGGCGAGTTAGACGAGTGGAAGACGAAGGCAAGGCACACGGTAGAAGTGCCGGAGTGCAGTTCACTTTAGAAATCGAGCGATGACAACCTTTGACCGCATCACGTCCGATCCGGCCCAACTCAATGGCCAGCCCTGCATTCGTAACCTGCGTCTTACAGTGCGTCGTGTGTTGGAGGCCTTGGCTGTCCATCCCAACCGCATCGAACTTCACACCGAGTATCCAGAACTCGACGATGAAGACATCCGGCAGGCGTTGGAATATGCGGCCGCGATCCGGAATTTTCAATGCAACAACGAATCCCCCAAACGTTTGGCAATTCAATACCTAAACACCGACTTGGATTTGGTCGCGTCACGCGACTTGAAGCCGTTGACCAGTGCATTGGAAAAACGCGGAGTGCGCCCGCTCAACGTTGAACAAGCCGGCGACGGTCAGTGGTATTCGATTTTGGAAGTCGAGCACGAAGTTGAGCCACACGAACCCGAAGCGACAATCCGCGTGATGCTCGATGCCATCGAAGCAATCGATGGCGAAGCCGAGGAACTATGGGCCGGGTGTAGCAAGCGAGAATTCAACATCGGATATGATTGCGGCGACGAGCCGTGGGCGTTCAATGACGGACTGACGAACTCGACGCTTAAGCGAATGGCCAGCGCGAACACGTCGCTGAGAATTACGATCTACCCGGCGGCCCCACCGCACAAGACTAACGACGCTGAATGATCTGGCATCGCGTCGGCGCGAGCTCGCCGCTCCACCGTCTTCTCAACCCTATTCCCCAGCCGCCGCTCGCACCGGCTTGATCGTCGTGATCCACAGGAAGGGCTTCTGGGCTTCGTCGAGGCGCAGCTCGAATTTCAGCTTGGCCTGGTACAGCACCTTTTTGAGGATCAGGCTGTAGGTCATGCGTTTGCTGGGGACGTTGGCCTGCACTTTGGTCGGATCGACGCCGTGCAGGGCCATGGCGTTGCGATCGTAGACGAAGGGCACCTTGAGACGGCCTTCGATCGCTTCCAGGGCTTCGGACACGGGGATGTCCTGGATCTCGACGTTGAGAAAGTCGAACAACGGGGGCAACAGGTCGCTGGCCTTGGTGGGGGGCTCCCAGCCGATGGGCCAGCCCTCACGATCGGCCTCGGCGCGGCCGATCTTGTACTGCAATTGGCCTCCCTGCGGGCGATCGGGCCGAAACACGAGTCCCGCCGGCCGCAGCATCGCGGCCAGAGCCGTGCCCGAGGAGAGGCCTTGAAGTTCGTCGGCCAGCTTGACCGCGGCCAGCGCGCGGCGATCGGCGTCGTCGATTGCCAACGGAATTTTGAGTTGCTCGGCGGCCTGCGCCACCGCCTTGGCGGCCGACATGTCCTTGGTGGAAAAGGCCACCGGCTGTTTCAGGTCGTCGTTGACTTGCTGAAAGGCGCGTGCCAGCAGCCCAAAAGCGGCTCGCTGCTCGGTGACGCCCGCGGCTCCCTGGTCGGCCAGATTCGCCAGCCACTTTTTGAGCCGCGCCGTGTCGGTGAGCGCGAACTTTCCGCCGGGCAGGTAGAGCACGTTGTCGGCCGCCAGGATGCCCTTCACCTTGTACGACTTCGCGGCCTTGCCACCCTGTTCGGTGATGCCCATTTCATCGCCTGGAGCGGCGGTGCGGATTTGCAAACCGCTGACGCCCAGGTCGGTGAGCACCTTCGACCACTGCTGCGCCGCGGTCGGCGGCAGCCCGGCCTTGGTGAGCAGCTCCATCGAGACGCGCGGCTTGGCCTGGGCCGCCAGCGCCGCCGACGCCAGGCACGCCACCACCAACAGAGATCTCGCCAGCCAGCGCATCGGATCACCTCTGGCGACATTATAGCATTAGAATCGCACGCCCTTGGTGTTGAGCTTGATGCGGACCAGTTGGGTGTCGGCGGTGATGTAGAGCGTGCTGCCGTCGTCGCCCCAGGTGACGTTTCCGGTCGGCACGCCGGTGTCGAGCGTGCCCAGCAGGGTGCCGTCGGGGGCGAACACGTGCACGCCGCCGGGGCCGGTGGCAAACAGGTTGCCCTTGTCGTCGACGTCCATTCCGTCAGGCAATCCCTTCTTGCCGGCCTTGGCCCAATCGGTCGAGTCGAAAAACACTCGGCCTTTGCCCAGCGTGCCGTCAGGCTTGACGTCGAACGCCATCCACACCGCCTGGGCGGGATCGGAGTTGGCGACGTACAGCGTTTTCTCGTCCGGCGACAGCGCGATGCCGTTGGGCCGCGACATGTCCTTGGTCAACAGCGTCAGCTGGCCGTCCTTGCCCAGCCGATACACGCCGCAGAAATCGAGCTCGCGGCGCGGGTCGTCATAACCGCCCGGCAGCCCGTAGGGCGGATCGGTGAAATACAAGTCTCCGTTGGATTTGTAGACCGCGTCGTTGGGGCTGTTGAGCCGCTTGCCTTGATAGCTGTCGACGAGCGTTTTTTTGCCCCCCTCTTTTTCCAATCGCGAGATGCGGCGGTCGCCATGCTCGCAGAACACCACGCGTCCCTGCGGATCCATCAGCAGCCCGTTGCTGCCCGGCTCGCGGCCGTAGTGCACGATGCCGGTGAAGCCGGCCGGCTTCATGAACAGGCTCAGCCCCTCGCCTTCTTTCCATTTCATCACCGAATTGCGCGGGATGTCGGAGAACAGCACATAGCCGCCATCCTTGACCCACACGGGTCCCTCGCACCAGATCAGGCCGTCGCCGAGTTTCTCCATGTGCGCGTCGACGGGCACGATCTTGTCGAAGCGCGGATCTTTTCGCTCGATTTTTCCGAAACTGGGATACTTGTCGGCCGCCAGTGCCATCGAGCCGCAAGCAAGCAGAACAACGAACGAAGCCGCAGCGAAAGACCGAATCCATGTTGCACGTGTCATCGAAGGATTCTCCCAAAATGCCAACGCAAGATGTGTGGTGTCACTACGCTAGCCGGTGGGCGCGCGGCGTCAAGCGTTTTGGCCCGCTTAAGCCGCGGAGCGGCGGCATGTAATAGCCTGGGGCGACAGCCCCAGGAAACACGTTTCAAGGGATATCGAAGCCCCGGAGGGGCGATACCAGGGCGCCGATGGCGTCGCCCCTCCGGGGCTCACGCGCTTTTTGGTGCGACCTGGACCTGGGGTTTCCACCCCAGGCTATTACATGTCGCCGCTATCGCGGCTGTTCCCACATCGAAACGTCTTTGCCAAGGGAGACCGTACACCAAAGCACCATGTCATGCGTGCGTCGGTTATGAGCGGTCCGTCTGTGTGGGCTGTTCCGATGACAACAATCGTCGCGAGGGCGACCGGCGGCCGCGCGGAGCCACGGTCGGCCCAAGTCCAATCCGCATGGCGTGTCGCCACGGGGCTGCCCGAGCGCTAAAGCTTGCACAGGCGGTATTTCGGCTCGCTTCTCTTGAGTCCAGAGGCGTGGGCGTCCGATCAATAGTGGACCGCTCGCCGGCGAAGACAAGCGTCGCGGGCGGACGTCTCGTGCGGGGCTTCCGCGACCAACCGTGCACCTGGCGAACCGGCATTCGAAACAGCGTTTCTGCGGCGAACTGTTCGAGGCAAAGGAGTCTACTTGAATAACGTGCTGAGTGTGATCCTGCCCGTCCACGACGCCCAACTCAGTCTGGAAGCCGGCGTCACCGAGATCCTGGACGTGCTTCCGGAGTTGAGCAACCGACTGGAGCTGTGCATCGTCGACGACGGCTCGACCGACGAGACGGCGGAAGTGGCCTATGAGCTGGCCGCCCGCTATCCGCAGTTGGACGTAATCCGGCATCCCGTGCGGCTGGGCCTGGCCGAGGCGATTCAAACCGGCCTGGACCACACGCAAGGCGAGATAATCTTCGTCGGTGACGAAGGCTACGCGCTCGATCCCGACGACTTGCGCACGCTGTGGCAATTGCGCGACGTCGGCAGACGGATGGCTTCGAGTGAAGACTCCGCCGGGTCGGCCCAGTGCGAAGTTTGGATGAAAAAGTTGGCGGCCTGGAAGACGCGGCGCGGCGCTCGGGCGAACAGCGCGGGTTTCAAATGATCCGCCGACGCGCCTTCGAACAATTCCGCTTGCAGCAAGCCATGGAAATGACCGCTCGCATCGACCGCGCCAACAGCCAGCCGGGCTCGTCCCCCACGCGGCAGCCGAGCTTCATCGTGAAACCGCGACGCTTTGCCGGCGGGAAGTAGCGAAGAGTGTCAGCGCCAACGCGTTTCGCGTCCAAGTTGCGTCTGGGGTGGCACCGACAACTCGTTGTCGGTGTTGCGAAGCAATAGGAGGGCACTTCGCGAAGGCCGCGCCGCTGGTGGGGCGCTCTTGTCCCTTTGGGACGTGAGACAACAAGTTGTCTGGGCCACCCGAGGATGGCAACACTAGCCCGAAGCGCGAGCGAGGGAATCGAAACGAAGAACCCTCGCTCGCGCTTCGGGCCAATATGAACCAATCGCTGTCCCTGTGGATCGCATCACGCCCGCAATTGGGCCGCGTGAGCAGCTCCGCAGGCCTCGACCACGCGGGCGCGAATCTGGTCGGCCTCGTCGTTGGTCAACGTGCCTTCGCCCGAGCGCAGGGTCAATGTGAACAGCAGACTCTTCTTGCCGGCGCCGAGCCGCTGGGCGTCGCGATAGACGTCCTGGAACTGGAGCGATTCGACGGCCGGCCCGGCCGCGCGGCGAACGGTTTGCTCGACGTCGGCCCAGCGCACGATTTCGTCGACGACTAGGTTCAGATCGCGGCTCACCGCCGGGAAGGCGGGAATCTCGGCGTGCCGCGGAATCAGGTTGGCGATTTGCACCAGCGTCGAGAGTTTCAATTCGGCCACCGTCGTCGCGCCGCGCAGCTCGAATCGCTTCAGGGCGGCTGGGCTCACTTCGCCGAGATAACCCAGCGGCAACTCGCCTGCCGCAGCCGAGCGAACGTGCAGTTCGGCCGAGCGCTGGGCGTCGAGCAATTCCTGCCGCGTGGCGCGCACTTCCAACGTGGCTGTCGGATCGAGCGCCGCCAGCAGGCCCTCGATGACGCCCTTGACGGCAAAGTAGTCGCCGCCGCTGGTCAGCGACAGCATCAGCTCTTCGCTGGGCAATTGCCCGCCGCGCGGCAGATAGACGCTGGCGATTTCGAACAGTTCGATCGCGTGCGTTGGCCAGCGATTCGTTGGTCTGGCGGGCGCCGAACAGGCTCGGCACCAGGCTGCGCCGCAGCCGGTCGGCGCGGCGCAACACCGGCATCGACGAGTGCAGCGGCGCAGCGTCGGTCCAGGGGCTGAACGCCTCGGACCAGGGCTCTTCGACCACGCTCAGCGTCATCGCTTCGTCGAAGCCGGCCGCGGTGAGCACGTGCCGCACCTTGGACAGCACGCGGTCGACTTCGGTGCGATGCGAAGTCGCCATCGGCACGCTGACGTCCTCGGGAATCTTGTCGTAGCCGTGGATCCGCGCCACTTCCTCGACCAGGTCGATCTCGCGCGTCAGGTCGCGCCGCCAGCGTAGGGCGGCACCACTTCGACTTGTCGCTCGTCCGCCGCGCAGCTCGCGATTGCCCAGCGCGGTGAGAATCTGCCGGGCGATCTTCGGCGTCGACGTCGATGCCCAGCATGCGCCGCAATTGGGCGAAGCGCAGCGTGATCGGCTCGCGCGGCGGCGGCTTGTCGCCGACGTCGAGCACGCCGGCAGGCCAGCTCGCCGCCGGCCAGTTCCAGAATCAGCTCGCAGCAGCGGCGGCTGGCCCAATCGACCCCCTCGGGATCGAGCCCGCGCTCGAAGCGGTACGACGAATCGCTGTGCAGGTTCAGCTTGCGGGCCGTGTTGCGGATCGACAGCGGGTCGAACTCGGCCGCTCTCGATCAGCAGCTCGGTGGTCGTGTCGGCGACTTCGGTGTCGGCGCCGCCCATCACGCCGCCGAGCGCCACCGGCGCGCTCGGCGTCGGCGATCACGCACATCGCCGGCGTCGAGCGTGTACGTCTTGTGGTTGATGGCCTGAACGTCTCGCCCGCGCGGGCCTGGCGGACGATGATCTCGCCGGCCGGCCAGCTTGGCCAGATCGAAGGCGTGCAGCGGCTGGCCGCATTCCATCAGCACGTAGTTGGTGATGTCGACCACGTTGTTGATCGCGGCGATGCCGACCGTCGCCAGCCGATCGACCAGCCACGTCGGGGCTCGGCCCGACCTTCACGCCGCGAATCACGCGGGCCGTGTAGCGCGGGCATAGCGGCGGGCTGTCGATCGCGCACCTGCGCCAGCTCGTCGACCGGCGTGGCGCCTGTCGCGCGGGCTCGGCCGCGGGCAGCTTCAGCGCGCGGTCCCACAGCACCGACGACTTCGCGGGCGATGCCGATGTGCCCCAGGCAGTCGGGCCGGTTGCTGGTGACTTCCAGATCGATCGCCAGATCGTCGCCGACCGGCTCGGTGTCTTCGTGGTTCAGGCCGGCCATCATCAGCCGCTCGGCCAATTCGGCCGGCGTCATGTCGAGCGTCACGTACTGCTTCAGCCAGTTCCAGGAGACGAGCATCGGCGTACATTGCAGAAGCGATCCGGTCGATCAGAACTGGTGCAAGAAACCGCACGTCGTTGCTTGTAGAACTCGCGAATGTCGGTCACGCCGTGCCGCCGGGCGCAGACCCGCTCGACGCCCAGGCCGAAGGCGAAGCCGGTGACCTCGCTCGGGATCGTAGCCGACGGCCGCGCAGCACGTTGCGGGTCGACCATGCCGGCGCCGCCCATCTCGATCCAGCGGATCGCGCCGCCGGCCGTGTCGTGCCAGCTCATGTCGACCTCGACGCTCGGCTCGGTGAACGGAAAGAACGACGGCCGGAAGCGAATGTGCACGTCGCCGCCCAGAAAGCTGGCGGCGAACAGCCGCAGCACGCTCTTCAGATCGGCCATCGTCACGTGCCGATCGACCAGCAGGCCTTCGATCTGGTGGAACATCGGGTAGTGCGTGGCGTCGGCCGTGTCGGGCCGATAGACGCGGCCCAGCGAAATGATCCGCACCGGCGGCGGCGTCTTCTCCATCACGCGAATCTGCACGGTGCTGGTCTGGCTGCGCAGCAGCAGCGGCTCGCCGGTGGCGACGCCGGCCGACGGCCAGATAGAAATTCTCCAGCGGATCGCGGGCCGGATGCGAGGCCGGAATGTTCAGCGCCTCGAAGTTGTGCCACTCGTCTTCGATCTCGGGCCCGTCGGCCACGGTGAAGCCGAGCCGGCCCATGATGTCCTTCAGCTCTTCGATCGTCTGCGTGAGCGGATGCAAATGGCCCAGCGGCGGCCGCGGCCCGGGCAGCGTGGGATCGAACGGAGTCGTTGCGCCGGTTTCGACGGCGCCCGAGGCCAGCGCGATCTTGCGCGGCGGCGAACGCGGCCTCGACGGCCGTCTTGACCTCGTTGAACCGTTTGCCGGCCGCCGGCTTGTCGGGTCCGCGGCACGGTGCCGAGCTGCTTCTGCACGTTCTTGAGCCGGCCGCTCTTGGCGCCCAGGAACTCGATGCGAGCCGCCTCGAGCGCGTCGCCGTCGGTGGCCGCAGCGAATGCCGCGGCGGCGGCGGCCTGAAATTGTTCGAGCTCGGCGAGGAATTCAGCAAGAGCCATGGCTGAGGTGCGGCTGGAACAAGAGTGCTCGATCCATGAATTGCCAAGAGCCGCGCGCCGATCGATGACACGATTGCTCGGGCGGGTGCCACTGCTGGCTTGCCCAGCAGTGATTCTTGGCACGCACGTCCGCGGCACTGCTGGACAAGCCAGCAGTGGCACCCCGATCAACCAGCGGTCAGGCGGCCAGGGCGGCTTTGACCCGCTCGACGACCGCGTCGAAGCCGGTCGGATCGTGGATCGCCATTTCCGAGAGCGACTTGCGGTCGAGGCCCATGTTGGCCTTCTCCAGTCCGTGGATGAACTCGCTGTAGCGCAGGCCGCGCTCGCGGCACGGCGGCGTTGATGCGGATGATCCACAGCTTGCGGAACTCGCGTTTGCGACTGCGGCGATCGCGAAACGCGTAGACGCCGGCGCGGACCAGCGTTTCCTTGGCGGTGCGGAACAGTCCGCCGCGGCCGCCGCGATAACCTTTGACTTTCTTGAACAGCCGCCGCTTGGCCTTGTTGCGCGCGGCACCTTTGATGGTACGCATGGCGAATCACCTTCATCACTCGGTCGCACGTCCAGGCCCTTGCCCAGGATGTCTGGGCAAGCGTTGTACCGCCCGCGCGCGTGTCGGACCCGGCGAGCCCGCGTGGGGCCGTGGGTCGTAGAACTAGTAGCTGTTGCCGGCCAGGACCGTGCCGATCTGCGCCGTAAACTCCTTGGCCAACACCGTCGTGCCGCGCAGCATGCCGCTTGCGCTTGTGGGTCTTGCGCGCGGCCAGGTGGCTGGTGCCGGCCTGGCGATGCTTGACCTTGCCCTTGGCCGTGAGGCGGAACCGCTTCTTGACGCCCTTGTGAGTCTTTTGTTTTGGCATGGATCGCTGGGGGGTAGTCAGGTTAAAGCCCGCGGAGGGATTGCCCCAGTTCCGCCGGCCCGTTGGATTCAAGTGAAATCGGGTTCCAGAGTGAACCCGCCATTATAGGGTTTGTCGCCAGCATTAGAAGGGCGCCTTGGGAGGAAATCGTCCCAATGAAAGTGGGCGGAACGTGCCGGATCGGCGAGCGACCCTGGGCGCGACGCATAACTCGTTGTCCGTGTTGGACAGCAACAAGAGCCACTTGAGCGCAGCCTGGCAATCCGCGGCATCCTCTTGTCCCTGCGGGACGTGAGACAACGAGTTGTCTGGGCCACCCGCGCCACCGACAACTCGTTCTCGGACTTGCACGGCAACACAAGAGCACTTGAGCGCAGCCTGGCAATCCGCGGAATCCTCTCATCCCTTCGGGACCCAGACAACAAGTTGTCTGGGCCACCCGGCGACGCTGCTTACTACTTCGGCGCCAGGATGCACACGATGCGCTTGCCCTGGTGCGAGGGGGGCGCCTCGACCTTGCCGACTTCTTCCAGCTCTTTGATGATGTGGTCGATGACCTTGCGGCCTTCTTCGATGTGCGCCATTTCGCGGCCGCGGAAGATGACCGACACGATCACCTTGTCCTTGTGCTGCAAGAAGGTTTTGCGCCTGGTTCAGCTTGAAGCCGATGTCGTGCTCGCCGGTCTTGGGCCGAACCCGGATCTCTTTGATCTTGCTTTGGTGCGTGTGCCCTTTGCCTTGCCGCTTCTTTTGCTGGTACTTGAACTTCCCATAGTCCATGATGCGGCAGACGGGAGGCCGCTCGTTGGGGGCGACTTCGACGAGATCCAGATCGGCTTCGCGAGCCCGCGTCAATGCCTCGTCCGTGTTCATGATTCCCAACAGTTCGCCGTCGGCGGAAATGACCCGGACGGGCGAAATACGGATCTGCTCGTTGATCCTCTGATTGCGGTCGATACCAATGCCCTTTCAATGAGACAGCGTTACCAAGAGACGAAAAC
Organism: uncultured Planctomycetia bacterium; assembly: GCA_963801675.1. Taxonomy (GTDB): domain Bacteria; phylum Planctomycetota; class Planctomycetia; order Pirellulales; family PALSA-1355; genus PALSA-1355. The sequence continues at coordinate 1,484,942 of CAWDFN010000001.1, read as the reverse complement.
CGGCGGCCGTTCGTCGGAGATTTCCAAACGGCATGGCCGACCAGTGCGTCCGACGCGCTCGCGCTCGGCCTTTTCCCCGTCAAGGGAGAGGGAGCGGCAGAGGGCGATTATTGGAATATTGACGATCGCGCCGGCAGTCGTCAACTAGTTTACACCAAGGCCAGGATAACGAAACGCCAATTGACCCCCAGGCGGCGGCTGAGGGCGTCGGAACCGTGGCCGATCCGACGGCGGCTCGCGACCCCGCACATCCCCTACGATCCGCCCGAGCGGACGCGCTGGCCGGCGGCGCCGCCGGAGGCCGCGGACTAGACTTTTCTCGGGCACCAACACGCGATCGCGACGGGTGTTTTTCGACTTCGACAGAGAGGCGACATGAAACGCTGGCTACAAGCCTGCCTGGCACTGGCAGGCGGCATTTTGGTCAACGTGGCCCTGGAACTGCACTCGGCCGGCCCCAGCAAGGCCGCCGGCAGCGAGCCGCGGACAGGCCGAAGCGAGCCCAAGGCGCCCGGCAACGAATCACCGAACCAGGCGCGCCCTGCGGCGGCCCCCACTTTGGACGATCTGGCCGATGGCAAGCTGCGGCTGATCGATCTGGGCTGGCCGCTGAACCCGCAAAACGCCTATTGGCCGGCTGAGAACTACAAGCCGTTCGAGCTGAACACCATCGCCACGCTGGAAAAAGATGGCGTGCTGTCAAAAGCCTTCTGCTCGCCGGAGCACCTGGGCACCCACCTGGATGCTCCCAACCACTTCGAGCGCGGTGAGGCGTCGGTCGATCAGATTCCCCCGCTGCAACTGTTTGCACCCGGCGTGTTGATCGAGGTTTCGGCGGCCGCGAGCGCCGACCCCGACTACCGTATCGGCCTCGAGGACGTGCAGCGGTTCGAGGCGGCCCACGGCCCGATTCCCACGGGCGCGGTCGTGTTGGCCCATACCGGGTGGAGCCGATTCTGGCGCAATCCCGATCGCTATCAGGGCAAGGACGTGATGAGCCGGCTGCACTTCCCGGGCTATTCGGCCGCGGCCGTGCACTTCCTGATCGAGCAGCGGCACATTCGCGGCATCGGGCTGGACACGATGAGCGTCGACTACGGCCTGTCGCGCGACTTCGCGGTGCACCATGCACTGGGCAAAGCGGTCCGCTATGGTCTGGAAAACCTGACCCATCTGGACATGCTGCCGCCACGCGGATTCTTTCTGGTGGTAGCGCCGATGAAGATCGAAACCGGCAGCGGTGGGCCCACCCGAGTCTTCGCCGTGCTGCCGTAAAGGCGTTGAAGTATTGTAGCCGGCCTCTGTGAGGCCGGAATTCCCACGACGATTCCGGGGTCAAAGACCCCGGCTACAGAATACTTCAAAAGTCTGTTTTGGGGCGTGCGGGCGTGGCACCAACAACTCGCTGTCGGTGGTGCCAAACACGAAGAGGCGTTTGAGGGGGCTCTCGCAACTTGCTAGCCTCTTTTGTCCCCTTGGGACCGAGACAACAAGTTGTCCGGTCCACCCAAGTGTTCGGGAATCTCGACCCAAATCTGCCGCCGTCTGCGCCGGCCGCGCTTGGAGAACTTTCCCGGCGCGTTTGCGTCTTCGCTAACCGCGGGCGGCATTCCCGAGGTGCGCCAGGCGACTCGGCCCAGAAGTCGCGCATAGACGAGCAGAATGGCGGCCGCCACTGGCCCTGCAGCCAGCAAGGTCGCATAGGGCGCGGTCGCAAGCCCCCGCACCAGGGGCGCGAAAAAGCCTACCAGCAGCAGCGCGGTCAGCACGTAGAACACAAGCCAACCCCACCACAAGCGACGGAGCGTCGCCAACACCGGCGGCGAGTAGGGCAGGATCGACGATCCGCACTCCATCGACGACAACAGCAGCACCGGGAACACCAACATGCTGCTTCCAAAAATACCCGCGATTCCGATTTCCCGGATCAGGCTCAACGGATAGCCGATCGAGGCCGAAGCCGCCCACAGCATGACCATGCCGAGCAAGGTGAACAGCCATTGGTCCCACTCGGGCATCGACGACTCGAGCACTCGGTCGTGGCCATCGGCCGTGTCTTGAATCGCTGACCAGACGCAGGCGGCCGAGTAGGACGCAGCCGCCAGCAGCATGATGATGGCAAAGATCATCAGGAACAGCCCGCCAAAATCGACGTCGGTGAGGTAACCGCTCAACAGGCCCACGGTCTTCAAGGCCCCATAGCTCATCGCGCCGGAGATGCTCAAGCCAAAACTCATGGCCGCCCAGCGACCGATGTTGGGACCTTGCCAGGGAAACAGGAAAACGCCGGAGAAGAAGGTCCACTTGGGCGGATGGACGACGACTTCCCGCCGCAGCAGGCCCTTGGCTTCGGCGGCCTCGAGGTAGTCCGGCTCCATTTGCAGGGGACGCACGTGCGGCGGCTCGCGCTGCGGCACCACGTTCTCCCAATCGGCATCGTACTGGGCCGGCGGTGGCGGCGGGACTGCGTCCGGAGCCTGCTCATCCGGGACGATCGACGAACGCTTCAGCGGAATCTCGGGCTCGTACGCGTCGTCATCGCCCATCGACGTCGCTGCCGTCGGCTGCGCCCCGGGCCGCCCCACCATAAACGTGGCGTTGCACTTCGGACAGGTCACCTGCGTGCCGATTTGATCGGCGCGCAGCCGCAACCGACCGCCGCACCCTGGGCAGGCGGGTCCTTTTTTCGTCGCTGCGCGATCCGATTCCATGCCAGCCGATGCTCGATACGAATGCGGTCGCCCGCTCTTGGCCACCGATACCAGGTCCATCATAACGCGCCGGGGCGCGGCAATCTCACACCCAATGCCGATTAATGCCCGTCACGCGGGGCGGTAACCTGCTAAAATCAAGCCGGCACGAATCTTGGAAGGACACGCGCCGGATCCCCTTGTTTGACGAGAAGCGCCATTTATGAACCCGATCTACTTGGACCACAATTCGACCACGCCGCTTTTGGGAGAAGTTGCCGCGGCGATGGCCGAGTGGCAAGGCGAGAGGTTTGGCAACCCGTCGAGCCAGCATCAAATCGGTCGCCGAGCCCGGCAGGCGCTGGAAGACGCGCGCGAACGGATCGGCCGCATGCTGGGCGCCCAACTTTCGGGCCGCCAGTGCGATCGGGTTATCCTCACCAGCGGCGGCACCGAAGCCAACAATCTGGCGCTATTGAGCCTTGCCGGCGGCCACGATCGGCTTGCCGCTTGCGGCGAGGCGATCGTCTCGGTCATCGAGCATCCCAGCGTGGCCGCGACCGCCGCGGCATTGGAGCGGCGCGGCTGGAAAATCCACCGGCTCGGCGTGACGTCCGACGGCGTCGTCGACCTCGGCCAGTTCGATGCGTTGCTGTGCGAGAAAACTCGCTGGGTGAGCGTCATGCTGGCCAATAACGAAACCGGAGTGGTGCAGCCGGTGGCGGAGATTGCCCGGCGGTGCGCGGCGCTGGGCATCGCGATGCACACCGACGCGGTGCAAATGGTCGGCAAGCTGCCGGTCGATTTTCGCGCGTTGGGCGCCAGCTCGATGAGCGTGGCGCCGCACAAGTTTCACGGTCCGCTGGGTATCGGCGCGCTGGTGGCGCGCCACGACCTGCGGCTCGAGCCGTTGTTGTACGGCGGTTTTCAGCAGGAAGGACTGCGGCCGGGCACCGAGTCGGTAGCGCTGGCCGTTGGTATTCGCGCGGCCCTGGAGGCCTGGCAGCGCGAAGGATCGGCGCGCACCGAAAGAATGAACTTACTGCGCGACCGGCTGGAGTCGGCCCTGGCGGCGGGTTACGACGGCGAGATCGTCGTCAACGGAGCCGCCGTCGAGCGCTTGCCGAACACGTCAAACTTGGCGCTGGTGGGCCTTGAGCGTCAGTCGCTGTTGATGGCGCTCGACCTGGCCGGCGTGGCCTGTTCGACCGGCTCGGCCTGCGCCAGCGGATCGAGCGAGCCCTCGGCCGCGTTGACGGCCATGGGCGCGAGCAAAGCCGTATTGGCCGGCTCGCTACGATTCAGCCTGGGTGCAACTAGCGCGGCCGACGAGATCGAAGAGGCCATCGCGCGGATTTTAAGCGTGTGCGCGCGAATGCCAAGATCGGGCCTCGGTATGCGATCCGCGCAGGCGACTATTCGGTCGGTGGGTTGATTTTTTTGGGTGCCACTAGCATCTTGCCGGTGCACGCACACTGGCGAGACGCCAGTGGCACCATGCGAGTCTCTACTCGGACAGCCGTATGCGTTGGACTTCGCCAGTGACACGGCGGTTCTTCGCTTCCAGGTCGCCGATGCCCAGTTCCATCTTCTGGCCCACTTTCACCTCGTGCATCAGCACGAGCATTTGGCGGGCCTGGCGACCGGCCGTCGCGCCCAGCAGGTAGACCGTGCGGGGCGGGGTGAAATTCGCGCCGTCCGGCGACGATTGCATCTGACATTCGCCGGTCGAGCGGTCGACCAGCTCGCCCCGATAAACGCGATCGGCGGTCTGGACTTCGAATTTCTGCCCCGCGGTCAATTGGCTGTGCGAAAGAGAGGCAACCTCCGTGGAGAAGGTGGACGCCATCGTGGCCAGCGCATAGAGCACCGCAGCCGAGTGGCCCATCATGTTGCAATCTCCCAGTTGGCGGTCCGCGAATGCAGACATCTTCAAGAGGTGTACCTAAAGATAGCTCGATTATCCAGAGCGTTTCGATCCAGCGGGGCCAATTTGGCAAACCCGACGCGCGCCGTGGGCGTTAGAATCGGTACAATCGTGCGCATCGTGCGCCGGCGTCAGCGCGGCGCGTCATTTCGGCTGCGAAAACAGCCGCGCGTCGGGAGCCGCGAGGTAGGCCACCAGATCGGCCACATTTTCCTCGCTGAGCACCTGCTCCAGTCCCTCGGGCATGAGCGACTTGCCGCTGCCGCGCAACTCTTCGATTTGCGAGCGTGGCACGAAGTCTTGCGCACCTCGGCCCGCCGCAGCGTGACGCCGCTGGCCGTTTCCGAGGCCAGCAGCCCGGTGAATACCTGTCCCTGCCGCGTCACCAGGGTGTAGGCCACGAAGTCGGGTGTGACTTGCCGGCTGGGGTCGAACAGATCGACCAGCAGCGTTTCCTTGGGCCGAGCGCCGACGCCCGACAGATCGGGCCCGACGCGCTGCCCGCGGCCTTGGACGCTGTGACACGTCAGGCATTGCTTCTCGAAGATCGCGGCGCCGCGATCGTGATCGCCGGGGCGCTTCAGCGCCGGCTCGAAGCGGGCCACGATTGCCGTGCGGTCGGCAACGGCGTCGTTTTGAAAGAGCTGCTTGATGCGCGGCTGCAAAATCGGATCGCGAACCGCGGACAGGGCATCGCGCACACTCGGTTCGAGCTCCTTGGGCTGAATGTGCTCGGCTTCCACCGCCGTGACCAGCGCTGCGGTGGCCACGGTCGAGCGAAGCGCCGCGCTGACCAGCGCCCGCCGGGTGGCGGTGGTCATCGTGGGCCAGGGGGCGAACATCGACTCGGCCGTGGGTTTGTCCGCCTGCGAAACGCCGGCAGCCGCGGCCGCTTGTAAGGCGGGATCATGCTTCGGATCGAGCAAGGCGGTCATGATCGGGCCGGCCAGGTCGTCGACCCAACCGAGCATTTCGACCGCCGCCAGGCGATGCGCGAGCGATTCGTCATTTGCCATGGCCATGGTGCGCGCCGCCGCGATGAGCACCGCCATCCCGGTCCACCTTGGCTTTGCGCTTGCAGACGGGTGCGTGAGCATGGCGCGCGGCGACTGTCCGCGCTCGGAGAGACCTTGGGCCAATCCGGTCACGATCGCCAGGTCGCCCGGCCCCACCGCCTGCGACTGAGCGTGCGTCACCAGTTTCAAGCACCCGGCGAGTTGCGATTCGTCCGATCCGCTGGCGATGATCGTGGCCACGCGGGCGAGAAATTTCATCTGCGCGGGGCTGGGCTTCTGCCGCCAATCGTTATCGCTGGCGACGAGGCGATCCAAGAAGTCACCGCACGAGCGGCCCAGGCTGCCGGCGATGGCCATGGCAATCCACGGGTCGGCCGCTTCGAGATTGGCCAGTTTGACCAGGGCGGCCACTTTTTCGTTGCCTTCGATCGCGCCCAGCGACACGGCCAGTTGAAACCGCACCAGCGGATTGGGGAAATCGGCCATCTTCAGCATGGCATTGCGCAACGGCGTCGAAGCGGCCATCCGCAGCGCGGCCATCCGCATGGCGAAGGCCAGGACATGCCCTTCGCCATCGTCCAGGGCGCGCGCGAGCGTGCTGTCGTCGAGCGCCGATAGTCCGTCGAGCGCAGCCAGCGCGTGCACTTTCGACTGCGAGAGCCGGCTGTGCTGAACGATGGCCCGCAGGTAGGGCGCGGCCAGCGGATCGCGCCGCTCGACGAGCACGCGCTGGGCCGTGTCGCGCTGCCAGCCGTTGGGCGAGTGGAGATGCTTCACGACGTCGGCGGTCGATTCGGCCGACATACGCGGAGCGGGGCGCGGAGGCCAGGTGAGCTCGCGGCGGCTGACTTTCCAGATCCGCCCGTGCCCGCTGCCTTGGCGCCAGTCGACGGCGCCGCGCTGGGCCTCGGGGACGAATTGCGGGTGTTCGACCCAGCGGCGATAAAAATCGACGACATACAGCGCGCCGTCGGGGCCGGTCGCCATGTAGACCGGATGGAACCACGAATCGCTGGACGCCAGGAACTCGCGGTCGTGCTCGCCGCGCCGCGAGACGAACGTCGGCCCGGCCGGCGTCAAGATGCGGCGATGCACGAGATTGGTGAGCGACTCGCCGACAAACGCGCTGCCGACGTATTCCGCGCCCAGGCTCTCGCCGCGAAAGATCGTCAGCCCGCACATCGCGTTGAAATAGTCGGTCCGCTCGCGGTTGAACGTTTGCGGCCGGGGGCTGATGGGAAACACGCGGCCGGTGTCGGACGATTCGGCGATGTCGCGCACGCCCTCGGCGGCGAAACGCGGATTGCGATCCAAAAAACTCTGTTCGAACAGGGCATGGCGAATGGGAATCGTGTTCCACGACAGGAATCGATTGCCCCAATCGTCGCTCGTCTGGCCGAACTGGCTTTGGCCGCTGGTGGCCTCGAACTGGCTGCCGTCGGGCCGAAAGCGGAAGTCGCGGGCGCGGATCGAGACGGCCTTTTCCGGCGGGTCGTTCGGTCGGCGCACCAGTGCCGTCGCTGCGCCCGTTGGCGCCGTGGATCCAATTGTCCAGGCCCCAGGTCAGGCCATTGGCCCGCAACTGCTGGTTGCCTTCGGCGAACCCGGTAAAGACGACCCGTTTTTCGTCGGCCACGCCGTCACCAGTGGCGTCCTTGAGAAACAGCAGGTCGGGCGCCGCGGTGACGAACACGCCCCCGTTTGCGGCCAGCACGCCGTTGGGAAACTTCAAGCCCTGGGCAAAGACCGTGGCGGTTTCATAGCGGCCGTCGTTGTCGCGATCTTCGAGCAGGCGAATCCGGCCGGCCGTCGGACCGGTGGGGTAGTCGATCATCTCGGCCACGTACAGCCGGCCGTCGGAGTCCCACGAAAGGGCGACCGGGCTGTCCAACTTCGGCTCGGCCGCCACCAGCTCGATCAGCAAGCGGGGGTCGGCCAGGCGGAACGTCTCCAGCTCCTCCTCGGGCGACAGCGGCGTCTCGCGCTGCTGAGCCCGGGCGACGCCGGTTGAAGCGAAGGCCAGCGCGAGCACGGCCAGCAGAGGCTTGAGGCTTGAGACTTGGGACCTGAGGGACGAAGAAGATGTCATGCGCGTTGTGGCTTCCGCTGTTACCTCACGCCTCGGGCCTCACGCCTCACACCTTCTCACTGCCTGGCCAACTCCTCGAGCATTTGAACCGCGACGTCGGCCATGCGTTCGCCGGTTCCCGGCTCGGCGTAGCTGTGTAATCCCATCCAGGTTTGATAGCCGCCCAACTCGTGGGCTTCGAGATTCGGCAGGTAGCCGATCCAGTCGTTGGCCAATTCGACGACGACCGTGTTCTTGAACGGCGAGCGCTTCTTGATGTCGACGCCAAAGATCGTGAAGTACTCGGCCGGCACGCCGACCATGGCCACGTCGCCGATGGCGATGGCCTGCACGACCGTCTCGCGCGTCTTGCCTTGCTCGGTCTTGAGTTTTTGCCGCATGTCGCGAAACACGGCAATGACGCCATCGGCGCCGGTGGGGATTCGCTTGCGGCAGTAGCGCGAAACTTTTTCGTCCTCAGTCGTCTCGTCGAACGTGCGGACCTTGAACTCGAACGGCCGCTTGACCGAGACCAGCTTCGTCACTGCGTGCGGCTCGGCTGCTGCCAGCGCTTCGCCGACGGCCCTCTTCATCCGCCGCACGGCATCGTCGGCCGTGATGCCGGTGATGTTGTGGGTTGAGCCCGAGGCGCCTTCGAGAAACTCGACGGTGCAGCCCAATTCGGCCTCCAGCTCCTGGGCGGCCAGGCCGTAGAAGCTGGGCGAGCGGACGCCCGGCTTGCGGGTGCCGATGGTGTGCGTCGAGTGATTGTAGAGCAACGCCCGCAGTTTTTGATCGGCCCCGCGGAAGGCCAGCACGGGCAGTTGGGGGTCGAACGGGCCGGTGTGCCGTAGCGAGTCGGTGGCCGGACCGGTCCACCAGATCGTGTTGTCGGACAGCAGCACGCGGCTGTTGGCCCCAACGGTGTTCTCTTCGCCCAGCTTGTAGAGAAACTCCGAGTCGCCGCCGGCCAGCCTGGCGTTGGCCTGCTCGACCGTCTTGACGATGGCCGCTTGCACGCGGCGGACAAACTCGTCGTCGCGCGTGTAGCCGTGCACTGTGGCAGTGGTCGGCGCGTGGTGCGTGTGCGTGGCGTTGACCAGCACCGAGGCCGGCGGAATGCCGGTCGACTTCTCGATATCGCGCAGAGCCGCGTCGACAAAGTCGCGCTGGACGAACAGCACATCGCAAGCCACGATGGCCACTTTGCCGGCACCCGGCTTTTCGAGCACCACGGCCACGGCCCTCAGCAGCCCTTCCTGGCCGGTGGCCTTGCCTGGCCCGATGCCGCCGCCGATGACCATCGAATCGTCCGACTCGATGTTCACCGCCGCCGCGCCGCATCGAACGTCGGCGGCCAGCGCGGCGCCGGCCAGAGCGCTCCATAAAACCGTCGCGGCTACGAATGCTCGTGTCATGCTGGCTCCTGGATCCAAGATCGCTGCCGCTTGTTCAATAAGAGGATTGCGTGTCGACGCCGGTGTTACTTCTTCATCAGCCAGATTTCCGACACCTGGCAGCCGCGGCCGTTGTCGCCCAGGTCGGACTCGCGAAACCAACTGAGGTTCAATTCGCCGCTGCGCGTGGCTTCGCCGGGGATGTCGAACTCGACCGGCGCGGGCGGGTTTTTCTTGGCGATCAGGGGGTGGATTTCGATCGTGTCGTTGGCCATGCAGCGGATCTTCTTTTGCAGCCCGTCGCCGGCGTAGACTACGCGCATTTTGTACTGCGCCGCCGGGTCCAACTGATCGTAGCGCATCTTCAGCGGGGCTTCCAGCAGCGATTCGGCGTGATCTTTCCACGAGACGCGCATGGGGCCGAAGCCGGCGAAGCCGGTGTGCGACGACTCGAGAAAGGCCGGATCTTTCTCGAAGCCGGGCCCGACGACCAGGTGCGGCTGCAAATAGAGCTTGCCCAGGTCGTCGTAAAAACCGCCGGGGCCGGGATTGGTCCATTGCACGATTTCGTCGATGCCCTTTTGCCGTTCAGCCTCGACCGATAGGTCGCGCAGCACGAGTCGAACCGCGACTTGAGCCACAGCCGGTTGTTGAGCGGAACGTCGAGCGTGTCGAGCGTGGCGCCGCGGTCGACGCTGATGGCCTTGTACTTGGGCACGCTGGTTTGCATCTTGATGCTGGCGAACAGGGCGTCGGCCAGGTCGAACACGCGCTGCCGCCAATCGGTGGCGACGCGCTGCTCGGCCTCATCGAGCATCTTTTCGGCCGAGGCCATGGCTTCGACCGCGCCGATTTTGCCGGCCTCGCGCAGCCGATCCATGGCCCGCTCTTCCAACTCGCGTTTCGTAAATCAGCCGGGCCCGCACGTAGGCATCGTAATAGGCCCGATACAACGCCTGCTGGAAGCGCCAGTTGTTCAATGTCTCTTTGGTCGCCGCCATTCTCCATCGACTGAAACTGCTTGAGCGTGGCGTACACGCCTTCGTTGGTCAGCAGGGAGCCTTGCCAATTGCGCTCGAGCGCCAACAGACCCTGGGCGAAGTCGTCGGCATATCGGTCGCCGATGTAATAGCGGCCGAAGTCGCGCAGGATGTCGATCACCGGCGTATCGGGGTTCCAGCCCAAGCCGCTCCACACGGCCTTGTTCACGTCGTCGTTGCAGCCCTCGGAATAGGTGAGAAAGCCGATCGTGTAGGGCTGCAGCAGGCGAAAGATCGTGGCCTCGCCCAACGGGCGCGGGTTGATCGCCTCGCGGGCTCGAAGTGATCGCGTGGGCCACGTCCCAGTCGGGCACCGGATACTGGCACTGCCGGCTGTGGGTGATGTCGGGATAGTGGCGGATCGGATATTTGGCCGGAATCGCCGCGCGCAGTTTCGGCAAGCTCACGCGCACCTGCGGACCGAACACGACGCCGCTCAGCCAGGTCGGCTCGGTGCGCATGATGGCGTAAAACTCCTCCAGCCAGGTGCTGGTTGAAGCTCTGCGGCGAGACCCACATCTGGGCCTTGGGATGATACTTGTGCAACAGCTCGGTCTGTTTTTCCAACAGCGCCATCAAGTACTTCGGCTGCGTGTGACCCGGATCGCCGCCGGGCACGAAGATCGCGTCGATCCGCGGCAGCTTCTTGTAGACCTCGCCCCACTCGGCCAGCGCGAACTCGACCGTCTTGGGATCGGAATAATCCTTGTCCATCGCCGGATACCAGATCCACACGTCCAGGCCGTACTCGTCGGCCACGCGCGACATGCCGGTCATCATCTCCATCGGCGGCAGCGGAAAATGCGGGCTGGTGGCCGTCGTCGTCGCTGCGCGGCGGAATCAACTCGACCGCGTTGCAGCCGAACACCGCCAGGTCGCGATAGTATTGTTCCCACTGAGGCAGGTCCCAGGCGTCGTAGCTGTTGGTCTTGGGCCGATAGCCCAGCTGATGGCCGCGCAGCGGATACTTGGGCGCCGTGGTGACGTCGACGTCGTCGTCGAGCGTGATCTTGCCGGGGTTCATGTGCAAATGCCGCAGCAGATAGCCGATGCCGAACAGCACGCCGCGCTCGTCGTTGCCCACGATGGCGACTTGCCCGCCCTTGGCGCGAATGCGAAATCCTTCGGCCGCCTTGGCGGCGGGCTGATTGCCGAGCTCATCGGCGAGTTTGCCGGCAAACGCGGCGATGGACGAAGCGGGTCCGACGGCGACGACTGGCGCGTCGCCCACCGGCCAGGCATGAACGACCTGCCAACGGATTTGCGTCCGCTTGTGCACTTCGTCGAGGAGCATGTCGACCGCCTTCTTTTCCCGCGGCGAGAGCGTCGGCGGCGTCACGACGACCGCGCGGGTCAGATCGGCGGCCAGGCAAGCGACGAGATTGGTCGAGAGAATCAGCGAGGCCAGAGAGGTCGAAAGTCGGAGCATCATGGCGGTGGAATCTCGGTGTCGATCGTTGGGGGACGGCAGCCGGGAGCGGGACTTTATTTTGACCTGCCCGCAAGTGCCGAGCAAGCGGCCGGAGCAAGGGATACTAACCTCCTGGGTGACGCCGACAACAAGTTGTCGGTGTTGCGAAGCAACCAGAGGCGATCCAGGGATACCGCCCAAGTCGGCACGCCCTCTTGTCCCTTCGGGACCCAGACAACAAGTTGTCTGGGCCACCCAGTTCAAGCCGTTTCGTGTCTCGCCATCACCGCCTACGCAGGTGGCCGGCGCTGGATTGGAAGTATTTCTTGCGGCGCGTGTCGACGGCGGCCGGTTCGTCGACCTGGCGGAGCTTGAGATCGTCCAGGTTGGCCTGGCAGGTGCGGCAGCCGGAAATCTCCAGGTGAAAACGGATGTATTCGGCGCACGTCGGCGCTGAGCACGTTCAGCAGGAAACTGCCCAACTGTTCACGCGTTGGACAGCTCAGGCGGTGGCGCCGCCAAATCTCGCCCAGCGAATGCACTCCGGCGTCGCGGCGGCCGTTGATGGCCGTCAATTGTTGCGCCAGTTTCGGGTCGTCGCGCAGCGCGCGTTCGATCGCGGCCATGGCCGGCACGCTCAGCGCCTCGTCGAGATAGGCTTCCAAATCGGCTTCTTTAAGTGGTTTCGCCATGGATGAATCGTTGAGACAAATTCGGAAATAACGAAGAAGAGGAATTAGCCACAGAGGGCACAGAGCACTCAGAGAAGGACAAAAAAACGGCGGTCGAATTTTCTTCGTAAACCAATGTTCCTCTTCGTAACCCTCCTTCTGTCTTCGTCTCTGTGTCCTCGGTGTGCTCTGTGGCTAAATGCTTTTCTTCTTATTCTTGTAATTCGGGAAACACGTCTTCGGAGAGACCCTGCTTGCGGATCAGCGTGCGCAGCCGGGCGAGAAACTCGAATTTGAAATTGGCCACGGTCTGTTCCGTCATCTTCAACTGCACGGCCACGTCGCGATTGGCCCAGCCGCGCACGAACAGCAGTTCCAGGCAGGCCAGCTTTTGCCATTCGCCGCGGCTCTTCAAGCGCTCGATCTGCTCGGTGAGCGACTCGACGATGGCGGCTTCTTCCAGCCCGCGCCGCTCGCCGCTGCGCATGATGCTCGAGACCGCGCGAGCCCGATCGGGCGGCTCCCAGGGGTTGCTGCTGGTGCCGGCGGCCAGGGGGAGCGTCGGCCGTCGGCCTTCGCGGCGCAAATGATCGGTCAGCTTGTGCGCGGCGATCGAGAACAGGTAGCTTTCCAGCGGCCGCGAGTCCTCGAAATTGGGCAGGCTGTTGAGAAAGCCCAGGAACGTCTCCTGCACGACGTCTTCGCCCGCGTTGCGGCGGCCCAGCCGACCTTCGACAAACGCCAGCAGCCGGCCCTCGAAACGCGCGATCAGTTCGCTCCAGGCGTCGCTCTCGCCGGAGCGAATGCGATTCACCAGCAACTGATCGGAAGGGGCCAGTGGCACCATAACAAAACCGCTCGAAGCACAAGCCAAGACACTGCCGGCGAAATAGCTCGACTGATCCCGCAGCCGAATGCATATCTTAGCACGGCGACGCCGCGAATGGCACTGCTTAGAAGGGCACGGCCCGCTGTGCCAATAGCGCGCCGGCGGCGGCGATCAAGGCGACCAGCGTGGCGGCCAGCCGCAGCCGGCCCTTGTGCGCGCCACCGGTTTGCAAATCGAGCCTGAGATAGCTGTAGAACGTGCCGAGCAATGCCAAAACCAGGGCGGCGGCCGATCCGGTGTACCACAACCGCTGCTTCACTACCGCGTCGCGCCAGCGATTGTAAATCTCGGCCCGCGCTTCGTCGTCGAACTCGAGCATCGCGTGAAGCTGATGCATGGGCCCAAGCGAAACCGTGACGACCTCGCTGTACTCGGCCCGCTTGACGTGCTCGCGCAAATACTCGCGCGGAATGTCGACCAATTCGGCGGCGCCTTCGCCCCGGTACTGGTAGACGTAGTGGTCCGCTGCCTTCTTGATCGCTTCGTCCAGCGCCCGCTGACACTCGGGCACGTCGACATACAAACCGCTTTTGACGCTGATGCGATACGTCGAGCCGATCAGTTTTCCCGGCGCTTCGACCCAATCGGGCCGCGCGAGCGATGCCTCGCCGGCCGCCGTTTCGCGCGGTTTCGGCTCGAGCGGCTTCGGTTCCGCAGGCTTCGGTTCCGCAGGCTTCGGTTCGCTGGATTGCGTCACCGGGGGCTTCGTCTCGGCGGGCGTCGTCTCGGCAGGCTTCGTTTCATTCGATGGCAGCTCGGCCGGCGCGATTGGAGCCGGCGCGGGAGCGAGAGCCGTCGGGGAAGCGGGCGGCGGCACCGGCACCGTCGTGGGCGCGACGGCTGGGGCAGTCGCCTCAGCGGCGCGAGCCAATTCGGCGGCGACCGGAATCTCTCCGGCGCGGGCCGGCAGTTCGCCAATGGCCGACTCCGGCTCCTCGGGCCGCGTCGGCCGTTTGGCGCGCGACGGGCGTTTCGCCTTGTGGGCCTTGACGACCGTCGACGCCGGTTCGTGAGCGCTCGCGACGGCACGGACGACCCGATCGGGGTCGTGCGATGCATGTCGCGTGCGCGGATTGAAAACCGCCAGCACGATCAGCCCGGTGGCAGCCACGCCGACGACAGTCAGGACTTTGTGCGCTGCCGAATGCGGACGACGGCGCGTGGCCAGCAAGCCGCCACAAATGACCAGCACGGCCCCCAGGGCAACCATCATCCACGTGGGCTGGTCCGCGTGAATTTCGACCGGAGGCTCGGCGGGCAGACCATCAAACGGCGGCAATCCTTCGCGCATCGAAGCGCGGCCGGGCACCGGAGTGGGCCACGGCGTATCGCTAACCGGCCAAAAGTCGCTTGCAAACCTGACTTTCGTCATGTGCGTGCTATCGCCGAACAGCGCCATGCCTCCCAGACACGTGGCCGTGACCAGCAACAGCAGGGGCAACAATCGCACCGCACAGCGCAACAGGGCGCCGCCCACCGACAGGGTGACCCAGCCGATGAACAGTGCCAGCAGAATGCCGCCAAGCCCGAAGGATACCATGATGCTACGACTCCTGGCCGCTGGGCCGCCCCAGGCGTGCGTGTTGGGGCACGAAGGGGCTGGCCAATTGCACCGAGATGGAAATGATGGCGGCCACCATCATCCCCCACGGTTGTGGAAAATGAACCATCTGGCTTACCAGCCAGGCTACGCACACGCAGACCGCCGTGGTCCACACGCTCAGCCGCGTCCAGCGCAGCGGATCGGCTTGTCGCCACCAGCGCAGGACCGGGAACAGCAGGGCGAAGTAAGCCAGGTATGCCTGCCACAGCGGCGAGCCGTCTTTGACGCCGTAGAACGAGTGAAGCTGCTTGATATTCACGCTCTTGATATTGATGTTGGGAGCCGAGATTTCGGGAAACTTGATCATCAGCGTGTCGGCGGCCGCATAGGCCAGTCCACCCACCAGCAGTCCGGCGATAAGCAGGGCGAAGCGTCGCACGGTGTGATCGCCTTGGGAACCTTCCCAAAACTTGGCGGGAATCAGGATCGCCCACGCGCCACCGACGCTGACGACGGCCAGCCAGGCGAACTGCTCTTTTTCACTGGGGGCGCCGCTGAAGAGGATCGCCAGGATGCTCATGGCGGCCGAGACCGCGGCGGCCAACATCATCGATCCGGCCAGCTCGGCCAGGCGTTCGCGCGGCGTTTTGACGACCAGCGCGGCGGCGGCCTGCTCGCGCCACTGGCGCTTGGGCTTGCGATGCTTCCAGTGGCGCTGCGACGCCTTGCGCCAATCGCTGGCGGCCACGTAGTTGGCCGCGGGCCGGTAGGCCGTGGTCTCGCCCGTGGCCGGCCGCGGATCGGCCGCCGGCGAGCCCGCCGCGCCGTAAGCGGCCCGTGCTGAGGCCGCGGCGCCCGTTTGGCCACCGCCGGCGCCGGCGTGACGCCGCGCTTCCTGCTTCAGCACAATCGATCGCACGATGCGATAGCCGACGTACAAAAAGACCAGCGGAGGTCCGATGCTAAACACAAACGACCAGGTGCCTTCGTACGACAAGAAAATGATGCCCAGCACCGCGGCGCCGATCTTGGTGGGCGTGTTGAAGCTGTCCCAATACTCGCGCGAGCTGCGCCAGCCGTCTCGAATGGCCCGCCAAATCGGTTCCTCGTCGACGACCGCGGCCACGATTGGCGCAGCGCCGGCGGCGTACGCGGCCCCAGCTCCTGGCGCCGGCTGCGGCGGGGCAGGGGGCGGCGTGGCGGGGAAAGGCGTTGCCGGCGCCGCATCGCTGACGGCCCGCGTCTCGGAAATCGGCGGACGATAGGCCATCGTGGCCGCCAAGGGGGGCAGCGTCGACATCATCTGGCCCACGCTCTCGAAACGCAGGCCCGGATCTTTGGCCAATGCTCGGGCGATCACGCTGCGATAGGCAGCGGGCACTTCGGTGAGGGACGGCTCGGCGGTGAGATGCTTCATCAGCACTTCGCCGACGCTCTCGCCCTCGAACGGCACGTGGCCGGTGAGCATCTCGTAGAGGATGATGCCCAGCGCGTAGATGTCGATCTCCTTGCCGTAGCGGCCGTTGGCCACTTCGGGCGCCATGTAGTGGACGGTGCCGACGCTCTCGGTCTGTCCGCTGCGGCGGCTGCAGGAGATGAACTTCGACAGGCCGTAGTCGCCGATCTTCACCAGGCCGTCGTCGCGAAAGATGTTGCCCGGCTTCAGATCGCGATGCACGATGCCGTGGTCGTGCAGGTAGCCCACGCCGGCGGCGATGCCCTGCATCCAGGCCAGCGCTTCGTCGAGCGGCAGGCCGTCGGGGTGCCGGCGGACGACGTCTTCGAGCGATCTCGCCGGTGACGTATTCCATGACCACCCAGCTATCGTCCTGCTCGTCCTGTTTGACGTCGTACAGCGCGATCAGGTTGGGGTGCTTCAGATTCAGGCACTGGGTGACGCCGCGCAGCTCGACGTCGAGATTGCGGCGAATCAGCTTGAGCGCGACTTCCTTGCCGGCGTCGCTGATGGCGAAATAGACCTCGCCGAAGCCGCCGCGGCCGATGCCGCGCTTGATCGTGTAGCCGGCCAGCGGCCGCGAGCCGGTGGCATACGAGAATTTGAGCGGGCCGCCGCGCGGCGTTTCGCTTTCGGGATGTGTGGCGTGAGCGTCCATCGGTTCGTCGATTGATTCTAACGTAAGGGCCGTGTTTTCCATCCGCGAGAGCATCGCCAACCTTCTCTTCCCGCCGGGGTTTGTTCGCCTGGCCGGTTTTCACCGTGCCAAACAACCCGGTCCCCCCATTTGAAATTATGACACGCCGAGCGTGGCCGCCGAAATCAGATTTCCTCCAGGCTGAACGAAAATTGTTCGCCGATGACGTGGGAATGCCCCGTTAAGGGCCCGTGTTGCTGGTATCGCGTGCCATCGACCTCGAACGCCCCGGCCGTTCGGCAGTACAAACCCCCATGCTGCCGGTGCAGCACGACGTCGTGCTCCCAGTGCCGGCAGACCACGTGACAGTTCGCGCCCGGCCCCAAGACGCAGGTGTCGGCCATCAGCAGCACCGCCGTGGCCGAGGGCTGCGTCCGATGATTGCTCACAAAGTCGAGCCTCGCCGTGGCGCTCAGCGGATGGGGCCGGCTAAAACGCATTTGCAACGCTCCTCCCAACTCGATCAGGCTGCCGTCGTGAATCCAACTTATGGCTTCGATCCGCTGGCGATTCAACCGCACGTCTCGCAAAGGTTCGATCGTGTAGCCCTCCTCATCGCGGCGAATCGTGGCATGATGCCGCGACAGGTCGGCCAGCAGCGGCACGTCGACCGTGCTGCCAGGCACGGCCTGCCCCAACGTGACCTCGGCCCCCTGACAGATGAAAAATCCACCCACCGCATCGACCCACAACAACAGACGGCTCTTGCTCGATGAATTCTTCACGGCACGTTCAATCCATGGTACGCAAGCTGCCGAGTCGGTTGATACGGGCCGGGCGGAGCTGTACATGATCGGTATTCCTGCCTCGGGCTCTCCTGACTCCTTCGCCCGAGGTGGGCGAAGGTCGGGGTGCGGGAGGCGCGTCCTGGTCAGTCTCCCTACACCCGGGTTGTTGCCGGCGGCCAACCGACTAGTGGGCCGCGCTGGTTTTGGCTTCGGCCACGCTGGGGGCGTCGTGCGCGCCGCTAAAATACTCCGTGACCTGGTCCACGATGGTGTCCGACGACTGCGGCGTCGACAGCGGAATCTCGCCGTCCATCTGCGTCTGGGCGTTGACCAGCCGCTCGGCGACGTTCAACCGCGTTCGCACTTCGGTAATCAACTCTTTCACCCGGCCCAGCTGGCTGTCGTCAATGTTGCTGTCGCTGGTGGTCTGGGCGACTTCCAGCGTCTTGAAACGGGCTTCCAGGTTCTCGACTTCGACTTCCAGGTTCCGCTTGGCGACCAGCATGCCTTCCAGCTTCTGACGGGCGGCGTCCAGGCTCTTGCGGCGAGCGGTTTGAATCTCGCGCAGGCTGACCAGGGTGCCGTCGTGGGTCTTGTAGCGCTCGAAACGATTGGCCAGGTCGACTTTCACCTGCTGCACCGTGTAGCTGCGGCCGCCGTAGTTGTAAACCGGCTGAACGGTGGCCAAATCGGTCTTCAAACGCAGAATCTCGGCCCGGTCTTTCTCCATCGTAGCCGAAGTCTGGGCCACTTGCTTGTCCAAACGCTCGATCTCAACTTCTTCCTGGGCAATGACATGCATGTTTTTGCGGATGTCTGGAACCAGGTTTTTGACCATCTGCCGGGCCCGTTCGATCTCGAACTCGACCGGCACGCTGCTTTTGACCGAGTCTTTGACCCAGCCGAACGAGGTGCGGACGTAACTGGCGGCATCCCGGCCGAAGAACAGCACCATCAACAGCGACAGACCCCCCACAGCGACCAACGTTTTTCTGATCATGGCTCGAATCCTCCACGCATTAGGTCCAACGAAAAGTGCCGACGGACAACCGAAACCGCCGCTCCAGTGGGTATTCGCCGGGGGTTGGGTGGGATTGGGGCGGGGATTGAAGAATTTTCAAAGGGTGGGGACGGCTGACGTTGCCGGGGAGAACTACAGCAAGTAAACAAGGCTGACCTGTAGACTCGATTGCCGACGGCCCCTTGGCAAGGAACCTCGGCGTGGCCCTGGAGTTATGGAGATTCTTGATCCATGACCGATGCGGAATTCTTGAGGGCTTTTCAGCAGTGCGTGCTTCCCGAAGACCTGTGGACGCATCGGGCGCACGTCCGGATGGCGTGGCTCTATTTGCAGCAAGGAACGCTGGCGAGCGTGTTGCCGATCGTGCGGGATGGAATCAAGCGGTACAACGCGACGCTCAACAAGACGCTGGCCTACCACGAGACGATCACTCAGGTGTTTTTGATTCTGATTGACGACCGGATGCGGCGCTGCGAGGGCGCCAGTTCGTTTGAGGAATTCTGCGCGCGCAATCCAGACCTGCTGGACGGGAGACTGACCGCGCTGTTGGCGCACTATCGCAAGGAAACGTTGTTCTCGCCGGCAGCACGAGAGGCGCTGGTTGCCCCCGATCTGGCTCCGTTGCCGGGCACGTTGCACGACGACTCGGCAAGTAATTGAGAGCTACGGAAAAAGCCCCGCCAGACCCACGAGGCCCCGTACAGCGAAGATGAACATGCTCGACTCATCCGACGATCGCAACCGACGCCGCCGAGAATCATTTGAGCAGGATTGAGAATCCTGCCTGCTCGAAATGATGGTCTGTTGAAAGCGCCTCTTGGATGCCGCGATTGCGCATGAGTACGAAGCTGACCGCGTCGCACAGCGAGTAGGTCTTGTCGAGCTGCGCGGCGAGCAGAGTGACCGCCTGATGATGCAGGACTCGGTCCACCCAATTCAATTCAATGTCTCGATCGACCGAAAGCTGCGCAACGAAACGGATTACCGGCTCGCGCGGCAGATGACGCACCTGCGCGAGCGCGATCAATTCGGCCAACACGTAGTTGTGAGTCAGCCGGCTTGCCCGACTGTCATAACATGCGACCGCTTTGTCGTGACGAGACTCCGAGGCATCCAAACACGCAAGCAACCCCGAGGTATCGAGCAGCATCACGTGTTTGCCCCGTAAGCCTGGGCCAGGTCCTCATCAATCCGGGCATTATCCGCCGAGCGGGCATCGCCGCTGGAGATCGACCCAAAGTAGTGGCGAACAGGTGCTTCTTGGTCGACCTGTTTGGGCTCCTCCTGAATGTGGACGCTTACCTGAGCGCCGTCGGGCAAAGCAACCTGCTCATCAAGGACAACATGACCGTTTTCAATATGGCCGTGATAGATCATGGGCGCGCCCTTCGATTTGCGAGAACTCCTTGCATTATATCACTCCAACGGTCTCTCGACGACTGCGCGAAGAAAAGGTCGCGGGTCATTTTGGCGGTGGTCCGTCGGACTTGTCTTGCAGGCTGTGAATCATCAGACCGATCAGGAATCCCGTGCCGACCAGCATGAAACTTATGATCAGCTTTGTGTAAAGCGTGGGGCCGTGGTTGGGATTCGCTTCCACGTTTGGAGCCATTAGCAGGACCGCCAGCAACACGCCCACGCTTGTGCAGGTTGTGATAGGCGGTACTCGCATGTCCCCATCATACCGCGCCAGTCCCTTGTCGTCCGGGGGTCAAAGTGAACCAGTCGAGCGGCTATAATGGGGGGATGAGCGAGGCCAATAATAAGTTGAGCGATCAACGAATGCTCGCAGCGGTTTTGCTGCTCATCGCCTCTGGCGCTATCTACCTAATCCTAGCCCACACAAGTAGCGGCGTTGTGCTTGCCAGTCTGATGTTTCTGCTTCTGCCAATGTCGGCACTGGGCGCCGTCGGCGTCCCTTGGCGCCTTGGCCGTGTCGGCGGCGCACTCGGACTTGCCGTCGGACTCATATATCTTGCGTGGGCGATTTCGATAAGCCCCGAGTATTCCTACACGTATTATCCAGGGTGGCCAATTTGGATCGCACTGGAATAGTCCGTCGATTCAAAGTGAACCACTACCGAAGAAAGGCCCCGCCAGACCAGTTTGGCCGGTCGGGTTTGAGTGGGTACGGACTACACGGGCCGAAGCGTTTCAGACCCGGCGAAACTTCTTCCGCAGGGTGGCGAAGCCTCCGCGTCCGCATTTCGAGAGCAACCCCGGCCTTCGCTCCACCGTGTCGGCTTGGGTAACGGTCGGCCCGCGAAGCTGAGCCCGGCTAACTGGCCGGCTACTTCTGCTTGTGACCCAGGATCGCGCTTTCGTCGAATACGGCGCGGTTGACCACCTGGCGGTTTTGCGAGGTGTAGACGACGTGGATCTTGCCGTCGCGGGTTTGAATCGCGACCGGATAGGCGGCCGTGTCGCCCGGCTTGTTGACGATGTTGCGGCGGTGGGGATACGACTTGTCGTTGTCGGTCGAAATGGCCACGGTGAGCGGCATGCGATCGTCGACGTTGGTGTCGTTGAAGACCAGCAGCAGATGGCCGTTTTGGAGCTTGATGAAATCGACTGCGGAGTTGGGATTGGGAAACTGGGAGTTTTCGCCCTTGCTCCACGTGCGGCCGCCGTCGCGCGACTCGCTGCGGATGACGAAGCGTTTGGGGTTGGGCTCGAAATCGCCGCCGGGCCGGCAATAGGCGACGAGATAGTCGTCGGTAATCTGCACCGGCGCCGGCTGCAGATTGCCACTCGACCGAAGAGACGCGGTTCGACTCGGTCCACGTTTTCGTCTTGGCGTTGTAGCGGAAAAAGAAGCTGCACGTATCGGCGGCGGTCCGCTCCCGGTCTTCGCCGGTCTCGTGATAGACGCCCAGCAGGTAGTCGCCGTCGTTGAGCACGATCGGCCGGCCGCGGACCATCGACCCGAGCTCGAAGGCCAGCATGTCCGAATCGGTCCACGTCTGGGCCCGGTCCCTGCGAAAGCTTGTATTTGATGCGCGAGGTCGACCAGGTCGGTCCGTAGTTGGTGATGTAGAACAGCCACACCAGACCGTCGGGAGCTTGCCAGATGGCCGCATTGCCTTCGGAACGATCGGGCGTGTCGGCGATGATCTTGGGCCGGCTCCACGCTTTGCCCCCCTTGGCCAATCGCGATCCAAACACGGCCGTGTCCCCCTCGTATTCCCCATCTCCGCCGTAATAGACGACGTACAGATCGCCGTTGTCCAGCTCGGTGATCGACGGGGGATGTTTGTACTTGCCGGGGATTTCCGGCCCGAAGAGACGCTCGATCGTGACATCGTCGGCGGCCAAGGCGGCCGCGAATGGCGCCAGGTTCAGGATGATGGCAATCAGACATTTCGTCATCGTGCGGATCCTTTTCCAGAAGCCGGAGCTTCATATTGTAACGTGCGCCGGTAACGAATTCCAAGAAGGCGACAAAGCCGGCATCAACAATCGCGCGGTGGTGCGACGAGCCCCGCGAAAGACGAACGGGCTCGGCGATGGAGCTTTTTCGCTTCAGCGGAAGGTTGCGCTCGGCTGCGTCGGGTGCAGGGCGATCTTCCAGGCCACGGTCGAGAATCCGACGAACATCAGCCCCAGCGCCACGCGAACTCCCATCGCGCCGAACAGGAAGGGGGCGACCAGGAAGGCCGCGGCCGCCAGGGTGACGACGGCCGCTTGGAGTCGCCAGCCGGCGCCTTGCCGCCATAGGGCGATTGTGAACAAGATCAACCCCAACTGCGAGACGTCCGGCAGTTTGTAGAACGCCCATTGGGCAAACGAGTCGGCTTGCAGCGCCTTGAGAAACTGCGCACCGGCTTCTGGCGATTCGATCTGGGACGCGGCCAGCATGGCAAAGTCGAGCGCGAATTGGCCTACGCCCAGCGCCGAACCGAAGATCGTCAAGACCACGCCGACATCGGTCAGCCAGGGCGACCGTTCGTGCATGGCACGTCGCAGGCCGATGGCGGCCGGAATGACGCCGATCATGCCCACGAGCATCCAGCGATGCCCGACGTCCCAGTCCTCGGATTTTGCGGCAACCCGTTCCAGGAACGTGCCCGATGCGGTCGCCACGGGATAGATCAGCAAACGGCCGACGAACAGGCCGCCAAATGCGACCACGATGCACGCGGCGGCAAGATAGTCGACGATTCGCTGGCGAGATTGCATGCATGGGCCTCAGGCCCTATTCGCCGCGGCGCGAGGAATCTTGTTCGCGCGAGTCATTTCGACGGGGAATCGGTTTCGTCGGGTGGCGGGTGCCGCAGCTGGCTTGTCGGAGAGTATCCGGCTGCGGTAGGCTGGCACGCGGTCGAACCTGTGGCCCGACCGCTCGGCAAACAACCGAGATCCACCCGGCGTTTTCAAATCGACGGAGGTTATTGCATGCGTTGGCTGCTGGCAATCCTGGCTGCTTTCTGGGTGTCTAACTCGCTGCTGGCCGAGTCGCCGAAGGCGTTTGCTCCGTACACCAAACCGACGCTGATCGCCCATCGCGGGTCGTCGTGGGATGCGCCGGAGCACACGTTGGCGGCGTATCAGTTGGCGCTGAAGCAGGGAGCCGACTTTGTCGAGCCGGATCTGCAATTGACCAAGGACGGGGTGCTGGTGTGCATGCACGACAGCGGCTTGGAGCGCACGACAAATGTTGAGGAAGTATTTCCGGATCGGGCCCAGTTGGTGAAAGAGAAAGAGAAGGGAAAAAAGACCTGGCCGGTGGCCGAGTTCACGCTGGCCGAAATTCAAAAGCTCGACGCCGGATCGTGGAAGGGGCCGCAGTTCGCCGGGGCTCGCGTGCCGACGTTTCAGCAGATGATCGAGCTGGTGAAAGGCAAAGCCGGCATCATTCCCGAAACGAAGGCTCCGGAAGTCTACGGCCAACGCGGGCTGAACATGGAGCAGGCCGTGATGGCGGTGCTCAAGGCGAACCGGCTCGACACGCCGGGGGCCGACCCCAAAACGCCGGTCGTCATCCAGTCGTTTAGCGCGGAGAGCCTGAAAGCGCTGCGGAAGGATCACGCCTGCAAGCTGCCGCTGGTCTACCTGACCGAATCCAAAGACACGACCGCGGAGCGGATCAAGGCCATGAAGGAGTTCGCCGACGGATTTGCCCCCAACAAGGCCGACGTGCTGGCGCGAGTGCAAATGGTCAAGGAGGCCCACGATCTGGGCATGAGCGTGACCGTGTGGACGTTTCGTCCCGATAAGATTGGCGAGTTCCGCTCGGTGCGAGACGAGATGAACTACTTCCTGCGCGAGTTGAGAGTGGACGCCCTATTCACCGACAACCCCGACCAGTTCCCGCGCGACTGACACCCTGGCAGACTTGCCGCCGGCGTGCCTATTCACGGTCGCTGCCGCGGTTAGAATAGCCATTACGAAAGCGTTTCGATCAAGCAGCATGAACTACGGGCAACGCCATGAGCATCGCCAGCACGACTGTGGATTCCACGCCCGCTCTGTCTGACGGACCGGGCAAGAAGTCGACGAGGCTCCTCTTTTGGGCCGGAGCCATCCTTGCGGTGGCGGTTGTCTTGGCATTTTTCGCGCAGGTGTTTTGGCTGAAGGCGTTAATCACGCCCTGGTATCTGCCAGTGGGCGGCACGATTGCCGCCGTGCTCGTCCTGGGAGCGGCGGTTTCGCGGCCGCGATGGTGGCGGATTGGTGGCGCATTGTTCTTCGTCGCCCTGGCCGGCCTGGAATGGTGCTTTCTGCTGCTGCTCACGGTTCTTCCCAAGTACACGGGTCCGATCAACGAAGGCAGCCCGATCCCGGCGTTTCATGCGACGCTGGCCGATGGGAAAGAGATTGACGAGTCCTACTTCAAGGAGCCGGGCACGACGGTGCTTGTGTTTTTTCAAGGCAGTTGGTGTCCATTTTGCATGACGCAACTCGGCGAGCTCGAGAGTGCCCACGGAGATTTTGAGCGCGTCGGAGCCCGCGTGGTTGCCGTGACGCTTGAGGATTTGAAGACCGCCGCCGAGACGCAGCGCCAATTCCCGCACCTGGCAATTGTTTCCGACGAGCGACAGCAGCTCTCGGGCGAGATCGACGTAATCAACCCCGGCTTTGCGCCCGACGGCGGCGACTGCGCCGCCCCGACGATTTTGCTCGTCGACAACGAGGGAACCGTCCGCTGGCTGCATCGTCCGGTCCGTTTCATCGCCCGACCGAGCGCCGCCGACCTGGTGGCACGGGTTGCAGCCGCCGGCGCGAAACCGTAGTCCTGGCACGTGGGCGCGAGTGGCTTGATGCAAAGCGACGATGCCTGATCGGGCACTGGCAAGATGCGACTCGACTAAGCTCGCCGAAGTCCAGCGGCACCCAGAATGGGCCATTGCTACGCAGCCGAGGACCAGCCGTGGCGAGCGTTACGCAAGAACAACTCGTTCACGAAATCCACGCCCGGGGCGTGAAGCTGGTGATCGCTCTGACCGGCGGCGGCAGCGGCGCGATCTCGGCGTTGCTCGGCGTGCCTGGTGCTTCGCGTTCGATCCTGGCCGCCACGGTCCCCTATTCGACCGAGGCGCTGGGCGAATGGTTGGGGGGCAAGCCCGACGAATATTGCGCTTCGGCGACCGCTCGGGCGATGGCCATGGCGGCGCTGCTGAAGGCGCAAAAGTACGACCCGGCCGGTCCGACCTGCGGCGTGGCTTGCACCGCTAGCCTGGCCAGCGACCGGCCTAAGCGTGGCGAGCATCGGGCTCACCTGGCCTGGCAATCGGCCGACACCACCGCGACGGTTTCGGTGGTCCTCGAAAAAGGCCGCCGCACCCGCGCCGAGGAAGAGGCCTTGGTGTCGGCCCTGGTGCTCAACCTGCTCGCCGAAGCCTGCGGCGCCGTGGGCCGACTGGACGTGCCACTGACCGAGAGCGAGCCGCTGGCGTCGACGCGGATCGTCGCGCCGCGGGATCAACAGGATCTGCTGGCCGGGCGTGTGCGTGCGATTTGCGCACGCGGTAAGCAAGCCGCGCCGCCGGCCTTGTTTCCCGGCGCGTTTCACCCCTTGCACGACGGGCATCGAAAGATGGCGGCGCTGGCAGAACGGATCTTGGGGCACCGCGTGGCGTTCGAGATTTCGATCGAAAACGTCGACAAGCCGCCCTTGGACTTTATCGAAATCGACGAGCGATCCCGGCAATTTTCGCCGCCGCACGATCTTTGGCTTTCGCGCGCCCCGCAATTCGTCGACAAGGCCGAGTTGTTTCCCGGCACCGTGTTCGTGGTCGGCGCCGACACGATCGCCCGCGTAGGCCAGGTCCGCTATTACGGCGGCCAGCCGTCGGCCATGCAAGCGGCGCTCGAGCGGATTGCCGTGTGCGGCTGTCGATTCCTGGTGTTCGGCCGCACGGTCGAGGGCCAGTTTTGCACACTCTCCGATTTGCAATTGCCCGAGACACTCGCGACGATATGCCA
This sequence comes from uncultured Planctomycetia bacterium, assembly GCA_963801675.1. Lineage (GTDB taxonomy): Bacteria > Planctomycetota > Planctomycetia > Pirellulales > PALSA-1355 > PALSA-1355. The sequence goes on along the minus strand of CAWDFN010000001.1, from coordinate 1,458,963 downwards.
GGCCGTACCCGAGAGCCTGTTTCGCGACGAGACGTCTTCCACCCAGTTGCGATCCGCGGCGCGCTCCTGAGTTATCTGCCACGAGGAATAAGGAGCAAGAAGGGATTGCCAAATCTCATGCAACGCGCCCACCGGGTCGTGATTGTCGGCGGCGGGTTTGGCGGACTGTACGCCGCCCGAGCGCTCAAGCGCGCCAGTGCCCGCGTAACGCTTGTCGATCGGCGCAACTTTCACCTCTTCCAGCCGCTGCTTTATCAGGTTGCCACCGGCGCGCTGTCGCCGGCCAACATTGCGGCGCCGCTGCGGGCCGTGCTGCGGGGGCAGAAAAACGCCAGCGTGCTGATGGCCGACGTGACGGGCGTCGACGTCGCGCGGCGCCGGCTGCTGCTGGCGCACCACGCTCAGCCCCACGTCGAGTACGACACGCTGATCGTGGCCACCGGCTCCGAGTTCAACTACTTCGGCCACGACCAGTGGGCGCAGTGGGCGCCGGGTTTGAAGTCGATCGAGGACGCCGTGGCGATTCGCCGCCGGGTGCTCGGCGCGTTCGAGCAGGCCGAGTTGGAAACCGATCCGAAGAAGCAGCTCGCCTGCATGACGTTTGTGGTGGTGGGGGCCGGTCCGACCGGCGTGGAGATGGCCGGGGCGTTGGCCGAAGTCGCGCATCACACCCTGCGCGGCAACTTTCGCAATATCGATCCGGCGCGCGCCAAGATCCTGCTCGTCGAAGCACAAGATCGCCTGCTGGCGATGTTCCCGCCTGACTTGCAGCACAAGGCCGAAGCGAGCCTGCGGCGGCTGGGCGTCACGGTGCGCTTGAAGGCCGCGGTCGTCGATCTCGACGCGCACGGCGTGACGGTGAAAGTCGGCGAGCAGACCGAAACGATTCTCTCGCGGGCCGTGTTTTGGACGGCCGGCGTCAAGGCTTCTCCGTTTGGCGCGGCGCTGGCCCGCGAAACCGGCCTGGCGACCGACCGTGGGGGACGGCTGGCGGTCGAGCCCGACCTCACGCTGCCGGGCCACCCCGAGATCTTCGTCGTCGGCGACCTTGCCAACTGCAAAGGCACAAATGGCGAGCCGCTGCCCGGCTTGGCGCCGGTGGCGATGCAGCAGGGGCGTTACGCGGCCGGGGTCATTCAGCGTCGGTTGAAGGGTCAATTGCCCCCCGCGCCGTTTCGCTATCACGATCGCGGCGGCATGGCCACGATCGGGCGGGCCGCCGCGGTGGCCGACCTGGGTTGGGTGCACCTGTCGGGCTTCGTGGCCTGGATCACCTGGCTGTTCATTCATGTGATGTACCTGGCGCAGTTCCAGAACCGGGTACTGGTGTTGTTTCAATGGGCCTACAATTACGTCACCCGGGGGCGCGCTGCGCGGCTCATTACCGAGCAGCCGCCGCCGGAGAAACAGGGCGCCGACCCTTGATCGCGGCCAGTGCGGCCCTTGATCCCGCGGCAGCCAAAATTGCCGGCGCGGAAGCGTCGAAACGAATCGCCCCAACCCTGTCCTGGGGGTGTCGGCTGCCGCCGCGGATTCTTTTTGACGCACGCGCGCGGGAGTGTCATGATATGCGGCATGTGCCGGGCGCGGAAATCAACCTAGACGACTTGGCCGCGCCGCTGCGGTCCACCCCCATTTTTCTGGAGCTGCGAATCATGATCTGCCTCCCATCGCGTTTTCGACTGCGAGTGATCACCGGGCTGTGCCTGGCGCTGGGTTGTCTGTCGGCCGCCGCCAACGCGGCCGACCCGAATGGAACCTGGAAGTGGACCTTCACGACTCAAGGCGGCATGGAAATCAAGATTTCGGCGGAGCTTAAGCTGGACGGCGAGAAGCTGACCGGCAAGGTTTCGCGCGGCGATCAATCGACCGACATCAGCGACGGCACGTTCAAGGACGATGAAGTCGCGTTCAATGTCGTTCGCGAGCGCGACGGTCAGAAGGTGACCGCGAAGTACAAGGGCAAGGTCGAGGGAGACTCGCTCAAGGGCAAGATCGAATTCGAGTTTAACGGCGAGTCGCGCAGTTTCGATTGGATGGCCACCCGCGACAAGAAATAGCTTTTTCCGTCGACGACGCCGGGGGGGATCCCGCGACGCCGGCGATGTTTCAGGCATTCACTTACCGGACTTCTACGAAGGGGGTACCGACCATGATGCAATCGATGTTTTTTTTGAAGCGATTTGCCGCCGCTCTGTTGGTATTGAGCTGCCTGGCCGCCACGGCCAGCGCCGCGGCCGACGCCAACGGCACCTGGAAATGGAAATTCGGCAGGCCCGACGGACAACAGATCGAATTGACGCTGACCCTGAAGGCCGACGGCGAAAAGCTCACCGGCGAGGTCGCCCTGCCTATGGGCGATAAGATCGCCATCAAGGACGGCGTGTTCCGCAACGACGAAGTCAGCTTCACGACCGAAATCGAGCGCAACGGCAACACCTTCAAGACCAAGTACAAGGGCAAGGTCGACGGCGACACGATCAAGGGCAAAACCGAACGCGAGCGTAACGGCGAGGTCGTGATGCGCGATTGGGAAGCCAAGCGCGAAAAGAAGTAGACGTGCGGGAACTTTTTGGAAGGAAGATGACGAAGAAGAATACCCAGGCAAATTTTTCAGCCATAGGAGTACGAATATGTTGACGCGAAGCTTGTTTCTCACGGCCGTATTGTCAGGACTCGCAATGTTCGGCTCGAGCCGTGCCGCCGATCTGACGGCCGGCATGCAAAAGGGAACGCCCGAATTGAAATCGGCCGGACCGGCCACGTTCGCTCCGCAGAACATCCTGCTGGTCGGCGACACGGCCGGCGCCACGATCTATGCCATCGCCACCGGCGACACCGCCGGCGGAACGCCCAGCACGCCCTTGAACGTCGAAAAAATCGACGAGAAAATCGCCACGCTGCTGGGCACCACGTCGCAGCAAATCCTGATCAACGACCTGGCCGTCAATCCGGCCACCGGCAGCGCGTTTCTGACCGTGTCGCGCGGCAAGGGCCCCGACAGCAAGCCGGTGATCATTCGCGTCGACTCGTCGGGCAAACTGGGTGAGTTCTCGCTCAAGGACGTGATGTTCTCGAAGGCGGCCATCCCCAACGCGCCCAAGGAAAAGGGCCGCCAGGACGTGACCACCGATCTGCAATTCGCCGGCGGCCAGGTGATCGTGGCCGGCTTGTCGAACGAGGAGTTCGGCTCGCAGCTGCGAGTCATCCCCTTCCCGTTCACCACGGTCGATAACGGCGCCAGCGTCGAAATCTGGCACACGGCCCACGGCCTGTTCGAAACCAAGTCGCCGGTGCGCACCTTTGCCGTGTTCGACATCGGCGGGCAACCCAACGTGCTGGCCGCTTACACCTGCACTCCGCTGGTCAAGTTTCCGCTTTCGGATCTCAAGCCGGGCAGCAAGGTGAAAGGCACGACCATTGCCGAGTTGGGCAATCGCAACAAGCCGCTCGACATGATCGTCTATCAAAAGGGTGGCAAGGACTACCTGCTGATGGCCAACAACACGCGCGGCGTGATGAAGGTGGACGTCGGCAAAATCGACCAGACCGGCGGCATCACCGACCACATCAAGGGGGGCGGCACCGCTGGATTGCCCTACGAAACCATCAAGGACCTCAAGGGCGTCGTGCAGCTCGACAAGCTCGATAAGGACCACGCCCTGCTGCTGGTGCTGTCCGACACCGGCGCGATGAACTTGCAAGCGATTGCGCTGCCGTAAGCGGCCGGATATTTCTACCGCAGCGCCACGGGTGGTCGGTTTTCGGCCATCCGTGGCGCGTTTTTATCATGTCCGAAAGACTCATCGCGATGCGTGCCACGCTCTGCCGGTTGACCCTGTCGATCGTCTGGCTCGCGCTGGGCGGCTGCGGGCACAACTCCCCGACGACGCTCGACGTGGCGGAAGTCAAGTCAGGCACTGCACGGATTGAGTTGAACACGTCCGGCCCGCAGGGCACATTCGACGTCGTCGGGCTGGAAGCGCAAGAACTGGCGGCGATTGCCAGGCTCGATGCGGCGCGCCAAGCGGCCATTATCGAAGTTCACGTCGCCAACGACCTGGCCGATCCGCCGGCGATGGGCGGCGAAGTGTCTATCGAGGGTGGCACGGCGCGGTTCACGCCCCGCTATCCGTTGGAGCCCGGCTTGCGCTATCTGGCTGTGTTGCATCGGGCCAAGCTGCCCGGCGCTGCACCATCGATCGCCGACGTCACGGGCGAGTTTGAAATTCCCAAGCGGCCCGCGCAAGCACCGACGGTGGTCGAGCACATTTATCCCACCGCCGAGCGTCTGCCGGAGAATCAGTTGAAATTCTACCTGCACTTTTCCGCGCCGATGAGCCGCGGCGAGGCCTATCGCCATATTCACTTGCTCTCTGCCGACGGCCAGGAAGTCGAGGGGGCCTTTCTGGAGTTGGGCGAGGAGCTTTGGGACCGCGACCAAAAGCGCTTCACCCTGCTGTGCGACCCTGGCCGCGTCAAGCGCGGCCTGAAACCCCGCGAAGATCTCGGCCCCGTGCTGGAAGAAGGCAAAAGCTACACGCTAGTCGTCGATCGCGACTGGCTCGACGCCAGCGGGGCGCCGCTTACCGAGTCCGCAAAAAAATCGTTCGGCGCACTAGCCCCCGATGACGAGCCCGTCGATCCAACGAAATGGAAAATCGAACCGCCCGCTGCCGGCACCACCGACCCGCTGGTTGTCCGCTTCGGCGAGCCCCTCGACCACTCGATGCTCGACCGCGTCTTGTCAATCCGGTCCCTCTCCCTCCGGGAGAGGATAGGTGAGGGGGCCCAAGCTGACGCGCCGCATTCCGAGTCTTCCGATCCCATCGCCGGCGCCATTGAAATCACCGACCAAGAAACCTGCTGGCGCTTCACCCCCACCAAGCCGTGGCAGCCCGGCACCTACGAATTGCTCGCCAACACCACGCTGGAAGACCTCGCCGGCAACTCGATCAACCACGCGTTCGACATCGATGTCTTCGCCCCCATCCAAAAGAAGATCGAAACCAAAAGCGTCTCGATCCCCTTCACGATCGCTGGGCCCGAGCCTTGAGTGGTTGCGAGCGCATGGAAGGGGGGAAGAAATCAATTGTGGAAATTGATCCTGTTCGATGGCCGCGATTAACGGGCAAGCTTTGGTATGGGCCTCCGCATCGTTGGGTGCTTACCACGAGCGGCCAGTCTATCGAAATTATCCCCGTTAGGCCGCCGCGCGGGCTGATTCTGTATTTCACAACGCTTGCGATTGGATCTGGAGTCGTGAGCGCACTTGCGGCCGGCATAGTTCCGAGCGGCGAAGTAGCATTTACGATCGGAGTGGGGATCGCATCTGTTTTGACTTTCGTTGTCGCGTGCATATTCGTGCGCGCAACATTTTCGGCAGAGCATTCTCACGGACCGATACTGTCGATATCGTTGATCGATCAACAGGCATCGCTCATTCGCGCAGGCAAGTCCTTCCCGTTTAGGGACATCGTGCGATGGGAAATTGTGCATGGGACGCGCATTTGGCAGCCTGAAGGAAAAGCGAGGGTGTTTCCCGATGAAATATCAGAGCTTCAGTTAGTCGTTCGTGGCGATCAAGGGAAGCCGTGCGCTTGGGCTATTGTGGGTGCTCTCGGCCATGCTGATCGTGATCTCGTTCACGCTGGTCAAACAATTGCGAATGCGACCAACGTCCCGTGCGTTGTAAGAAGTGATATCGTCACGGTCACGACTAGCGAATCGGCGGAGTAGAAGGTGTTGAAATCATTGCCGGCCGGCCCGCGTCGCAAACAGCGCTTGCGTGGCCCAGCCGGTGGTGGAGAGTTGTTGGGCGTAGCTGTCGGCGCCGGAGGGGCGGGTGGTGGCGGGCCAACTGCCGGCGGGTTCTTGAGCGGCGATCAAGTAGGCGCGGCCGCGCTGGATCATCGGCGCTACGTCGGGCGAACTGGGCTCGGCGGACAGGGCCAGCAGGACCAGCGCCGTGTCGAACACTTCGGCCGGGGCGGTGGCGAACGGGCCCCAGCCGCCTTCGGGCGATTGCCCGCGGCGGATTAGTTGCAGACAGCGCTCGCGCCGAGCCCGCGCGGCGGACGTCGCGTCGCCGGCCAGGCCCAGCAGGGTTGCGGCCGCGTCGAGCTCGCTTTTGACTTCCGTTGTTTCGAACCAGTGCCGCGCCCGTTCAATCGCCGCCGCGTGCTTTTTTCCGCCGACGGCGGCCAGCGTGCGCGTGGCCATGCACGTCGTCAAGGCGCGGCCGTACGTGGCCGGCGAACCGATCAGCTCGGGCGTGTCGGTTTGCCAACTGCCGTCGGCGGTTTGTAACTCGGCCACAAGCTCGGCGGCCTTTTCCAAAGCCTTGCGATCGGCCAGCAGACCCGCGCGGTTCGCCTCGGTCAGTGCAGCCGCGAACTGAACGCGGGCCAGCTTCTTGTCCTTGAACGGCCCGTCGGGCCCGTTGTCGTCCCACTTCTCAGGCGTCGCCAAAAAGCGCAGCGTGTCGTCGAGCGGCTGCCGCAGCTTCAGATCGCCCGACTTGACCGCCATCATCAAGGCCCGGGCCGCGTCGCCGTTGTTGTGGCACGAAAAGCACTTGTTCTCGCGCGACCAGCGGGGCACTTCGACCGCGAGAAACGCGACGGCCCGCGACTCGGGTGTGGCGGCGGATTGGGCATGCAGAGAAGAGGCCGAGAACAAGGTGACAGCCAGCACGAGACAAAATGGGGTGGCACCGACAACTCGTTGTCGGTGTTGCGAAGCAATACGAGGCGTTCGAGTGAGGCCGCGCACCAATCGACACCCTCTTGTCCCTGCGGGACCCAGACAACAAGTTGTCTGGGCCACCCTGCGAAGACTCAAACCGGGGTGGCACCGACAACTTGTTGTCGGTGTTGCGAAGCGATCAGAGGCGTTGGAGCAAATCTCTCGCAACGTTGCAGACCCTCTTGTCCCTGCGGGACCCAGACAACAAGTTGTCTGGGCCACCCTGCGGCTCAGGGTGGCACCGGATGCCGCGGTTCCCCACACTAACCCGACGCGCAAGCGAGGGACGCTGGACGAAGAGCCCTCGCTTGCGCGTCGGGTTAGTGTGCGGCCATTCCCGGACAACCTCAACAATTTGTCTGGGACACCCAACCCGAGCCGTTCGTTGCTTGCGGCATGCCAACTCAAATCCGCTCGATGATCGTGGCGGTGGCCATGCCGTGGCCGATGCACATGGTTTGCAGGCCAAGCGTGCCGCCGGTGGCTTCCAGGCCGGCGAGCATTTTGGCGAACAAGCCCGGCGCCGGTCGCGCCCAGCGGATGCCCGTGGGCGATCGCTCCGCCCCAGGGGTTGACGCGGTCGAGGTCGACCTTCAATTCGCGGGCCCAGCCGAGCACGACCGTGGCGAAGGCCTCGTTGATCTCGATCCAGTCGATGTCGTCGATCGAGAGACCGGCCCGCTCGAGTGCCTTGCGGGTCGCCGGAATGACGCCGGCCAGTTGCAGCGTGGGATCGTCGCCGACAGCCACGCGGGCCAGAAACCGGGCCCGCGGACGCAAGCCGTCGCTCATGGCAACCTCGCGATCGCACAGCAGCACGGCGGAGGCGCCGTCGGAAATCTGGCTCGAGTTGGCGGCCGTCACCACGCCGTTGCCGTCGGGTCGAAACACGGTCGGCAGCGAGGCGATCTTGGCCGGGTCGAGCTTGTCGCGAATGCCCTCGTCGCGGCTCAGGATCAACTGGATTCCGGCGGCGTCCAGACCGGCGGTGGGCAGAATCTCGGCGTTGCGTTTTTCGCGCGCCGCGTCGCTGGCGCGGCGATGGCTTTCCATCGAGAACTCGTCGACGTCCTTGCGCGTGATCTTGAATTTCTCGGCCATCCGCTCGGCGCTTTCGCCCTGGTGCACCAGATTGAAGCGGGCCAACTCGGGATTGAGTTTATCGAGCGTTCCGACGTCGCTGAACATCGGCGCCCGCGTCATGTGCTCGACGCCGGCTCCGATCGAGTAGTGCGCGTCGCCGGCGGCGATCTGCTGGGCGGCGAAATGAATCGCCTGCTGGCTCGATCCGCACATGCGGTTGAGCGTGACCGCCGGCACTTCGACCGGAAAGCCGGCCAGCAGCACGGCCAGGCGCCCGATGTTGGCTCCCTGTTCGCCGGCCTGCGTGACGCAGCCGGTGACCACGTCCTCGATCTTCGCGGGCTCGACTTTGGCGCGTTGGCACAACCCGGTCAACGCGCCGGCCAGCAGCGAATCGGGCCGCAGCTCGCGAAACGCGCTGCCCTTACGACCAAACGGCGTCCGCACCGCCTCGATGACAACCGGTTGTGGCATGATCGATACTCCTCAAAAAAAGGGAGAAGACGATTAGGCACAGGGGCACAGAGAAGGATGAAGGCGGAAGGATGAAGGATGAAAAAGGACGGCGATTGCCTTGATTCGCTCCTTGGTCTTCGTAAACCAATCTCCTTCTTCGTCTCTGAGTCCTCTGTGTGCTCTGTGGCTAAATTCTTTGTATTCTCAACTCACGCACTCTTGGCACTCGCCGCTCGGCAGTAGTAATCGCCATATTTTTCCCGCAGCGCGGATTTCAAAAACTTGCCGGCGGAGGTGCGGGGGATTTCGGTTGCAAATTCGATGGCGTCGGGCAGCCACCACTTGGCAAACTGAGGCTGAATGAACGCGATCAGTTCCTCGGGCGTGGCCTTGCGCTCTTTTTTCAGCACCACGATGGCCAGCGGACGCTCGGCCCACTTGGGATGCGCCGCGGGGATGACGGCCGCTTCGGCCACGGCCGGATGGCCCATCAGGGCGTTTTCCAACGCCACCGAGCTGATCCACTCGCCGCCGCTTTTGATGACGTCCTTGGCCCGATCCTGCAGGTGCAGGCAGCCGAACTTGTCGATGGCCACGATGTCGCCGGTGCGAAACCAGCCGTCCTCGGTGAACGACGTCTGGGCGTCGGGCCGATGGTAGTAGCCGCTGGCGATCCACGGTCCGCGCACTTCCAGCTCGCCCATCGATTGGCCGTCCCAGGGGATCAATCCGTTTTCGTTGCGGGCCCGAATTTCGACCAGTGGGCAGGGCCGGCCCTGCTTGGCGCGAAACGCATAGCGATCCTCGGCCGACGCCTCGGACAACCGATGCGGCAGGCTGCCGATCGTGCCGACCGGGCACAGCTCGGTCATGCCCCAGGAGTGCAAGATGCGCAAACAGTGCCGCTCCTGGTAGCCTTCGATCATGCTGCGCGGCGCCGCCGAGCCGCCGGTGAGGATCGCGCGCAGGCATGACAGATCGTACTTGTTCGGTTCGGCGTCCAGGATTTGCAGCATGCCCAGCCAAATTGTCGGCACGCCGGCCGTGATCGTCACCCGCTCGGTTTCCAACAACTCGAGCAAGCTGGGCGGATCCAGGTGCTGGCCCGGGAAAGACCTGCTTGGCGCCGACCAGCATGCAGGTGTAGGGCAGTCCCCAGGCGTTGGCGTGGAACATCGGCACCACGGCCATCACGGCGTCGAGTTCGCCCAGGCCGAGCGTGTCGGTCATGCCGCTGGCCAATCGAGTGCAGCACGATGGCGCGATGCGAGGCCAGCACGCCCTTGGGCATGCCGGTGGTGCCCGAAGTGTAGCACATGGCGGCCGCCTGCCGCTCGTCGATTTCCGGATAGACGAACTCCGACTCGTCGGCGTCGGCGATCAGTTGCTTCGTAGTCGAGCGTTCCCTGCGGGCAGCGGCTTGCCGCTGCTGCGCACGACGATCGACGTGCTTGAAGTCGACCGTGTCGCGAAACTTTTCGAACAGATCCCACAGCACTTCGTCGACGATCGCGATCTTGTCGCCAGCGTGGCCGGCGATGTACGTCAGGTCGTTATGGTGCAGACGCAGGTTGAGCGTGTGCAGCACGGCGCCGGCGGTGGGAATCGCCACGTAGGCTTCGAGGTGCTGGTAGTGGTTCCAGCAGAACGTGGCCACGCGGTCGCCGCTCTCGACGCCCAGCTTTCGCAGGGCCAGCGTCAACCGCTTGGCCCGGCTGACCATGTCGCCGTAGGTGTAGCGGTGGATCGACTTGTCGGGCAATCGAGTGACAATCTCGCGATCGAAGTGCAACTGCTCCGCCCGGCGAAGCATCGCTGGAATCGTCAACTGGAAGTCCATGATCAAGCCGTGCATGATTCGCTCTTTCTCGGGCTCGCGCGATTCGAGAGGGAGTGGAAACAAAATAAGAGGGGGCCGCCGTCGATTGTAACGCACGCCAACGCGCGGCAATACCCCGGCGCGCAGTGCCGCAAAACTCAAGCCGGCTGGCATGCCCGGACGGCGGCCAGCGGCAGGCGATGCTCGGCGGCCCAACGCGCCCAGTGGTCGGCCGATTGGGTGAGGAAGATGGCTTTCATTTGCTCGTAGGTCCCCTCACCGACGTTTAGCAGCTCTTTGAGTCTGGCCCAAAACTGCGGCTCGAGCGCCGCCACGGCCAGCCAGCCATCGCGGGTGGGATAGATATTGTAATTGGGCCAGGCTCCGCCCAGCCGGGAGTTGGCAGTGGTCAATCGGTACTTGATCGGCAACGTGAAGAAGTCGAGCGCGCCGGCGATCGGCACGTAGCTGAAGACCCCCGTGCCCGTTCGCGACCGCTCCAAAAGCACCGCCAGGGCGTGTGTGACGGCGGTTTGCGCCGGCCATGTCGGCCAGCAGCGTCGCGGGCATGGCCGGCGGGTTGACCAATCCGACGCTGGCCTGATAGGTCAGGTCGTGGCCGGTCAGTTCCTCGTCGGGCGGAGCGTGGCCGATGATCGCCACCTGGCAGAGTCTTGGATACTGGGCGTGCAATTTCGCCCAACTCAAATCGAGTCGCTCCAGTGACGAGGGAAGCGTGGACGTGAGCAGCAGATCGGCCGCCGCCAGATGTTCGTCGAGTTGCCGTCGCTGGTCCGGTTGCTTCAGATCGAGCTGCACAACCCGCTGCGTGCCCAGGAAGTCGCGATAGAGATCGGGGCAGTTGAGTCGCATCGGGTCGCCATGTGGCGGTTCGACTTTGACCACGTCGGCCCCAAAGCGATGCAACTGCGCCACGGCCGCCGGGCCTGGCAGGTTGAACGCGGTCGAGACGATTTTGATTCCAGCGAGCGGCTGCATGAACGCTATCTTCGGCCACGGGGTCGCCCTCGTGCAAGAGGCGGCGGACATCGCTGTCCAATAACTTTTGGCCCGGCTAGACGATTGTTCTTGCCGAATCTTATATACTGGGCGGGCCGCCTAACCAGGAACGGTCCATGGCTCACACTAACCCGACGCGCTAGCGAGGGAAAACAACGAAGAGCCCTCGCTGGCGCGTCGGGTTAGTGCACGCGAGCGCCTATTCACCGTGGAACCGCATCCATGTACAACGTCGATTTGCCCGCCGGGCTGGTCAGCCCTGACACGAAGGCGCGCACGGCCGCCAACATTTGCTTTCTGGAAGGGCCGGCGTGGCACGCCAGCGGCGACCTGTATTTCAGCGATATCTCGGGCAACCGCATCTTGAAGATGGCGCCCGACGGCGCGGTGTCGGTGTTTCGCGCCGACAGCGGGCGGACCAACGGCAACACGTTCGACGCCGAGGGGCGGCTGATCAGTTGCGAGGGGGCCGAGTTCGGGCCCGGCGGTCGCCGACGCCTCGTGCGCACCGACGTCGCGACCGGACAGATGGAAGTCCTCACCGAGCGTTTCGAAGGCAAACGCTACAACGCCCCCAACGACGTGTGTGTCGACCACCAGGGGCGCATCTGGTTTACCGATCCCTATTATTGGACCGATCTGGCCAGTTTGGAGATGGGCTGCGAGGCGGTGTATTGCATCGATCGCGGCACGGTGCGGCGGGCGGTGTCGCAACCGGCGATCGGACGCCCCAACGGCCTGGCGATCACGCCCGACGGCAAAACGTTGTACGTGGTCGACAGTCACAACGTGGCCGGCGGGAACCGTAAGATTTGGGCCTTCGACGTCGGCGGCGACGGGTCGCTGTCGGCTCAGCGGCTGGTGTTTGATTTTGGCCGCGGCCGGGGCGGCGACGGCATGCGGCTTGACCGGCAGGGCAATCTGTGGATTGCCGCCGGCGTGTTGAAGGCCCGCAATCCGCACGAGACGACCGACGTGCTCACCGGAATTTACGTGGTCTCGCCCTCGGGAAAGCTATTGGGTCGGATTCCGATACCCGAAGACGTGCTGACGAACCTGACGTTTGCCGGGCCCGACTTCAAGACGCTGTACGTCACGGCCGGCAAGACGCTTTTCAAGATCGACGTCAACACCAGCGGCTACTCGCTCTACCCGCAGTTGGGCAGCGGGGGTTGATGGGCAGCCGCGAGGCGGTTCTAGCCGCGCGCCGACGTCGATTCGCCCGCTGCCGGCGAGCGCGGACTGGCGCCGCCGACCTCGACCTGGAATTTGCCGAGCCCGACGCGAACCCCTTGATTGTTCTGGTGGAAGGCCATCCGCTGGGCCTCGCCGTCGGCGCATGACTCCAGCACGGTCTTGATGTCGGCTGCCGACATGCCGCGGTTCAGCATGTCCTGTTTGAGCGCGGCATCGATCTCGGACTGCTGCGACTTGCGCAGGTAGTCGGTGATGAACACGATGGCCACGCAGGTCACGATCACCAGCGCGGCCAAAATGCACACGACCAGCCACGGGTTACTCGTCAAAAGCTGCAACATGGTCGTTCTCCTGGAATGTTCTCAAACGCAGAGGCCGGCGCGAGCCCACGTGCTATTCTATTCGCTGTGAGGGGTCCTTTATTGGAACGCGGGATATTTTTGTGAGAATCCGGGCTGACCGTCTCCGCCCCCTCCCCCTACGGTGGTGTTCCATCGCCGGTTCGCCGTCAGCGGCTTGACCGCCGTCCCGAGGACGATCCACGAGTTGCGGAAACCCGACACGCTGGCAAACTCTCGTCCACCGGCCCTTGGTACAATGCCGGAATGAGCGATAGCCAGCATTCCGCGTCCGACCGACGAAACGGTGTTCACAAGCGATTCGGCCCCGTCGTCGCTTGTTGGTATTTGAGAGCTTTGTGTGCTGGAATGCTTGGGGTGCTGATTTGGCCAATCATCCATGCGAGTGCCATGTTGCCTAGCGAATATCGCGGGCTGGCTATTCTCTCTTGGTTTGGCGGATCGCTGTCTTGCCTGGGGATCGTTTTGCTTGTGAGGCTGTACAGGTCTGGCATCGCTGAGATTCGCGAAGATAATGAATCACCCCATGACCGCCGCCCGTAAACGCCACTGGTTCCGGATTATTGGGCCGTGGGGGCTTGTCGTGGAATCGAGCCCGACGGCAACGACCCTTGGTATCGTGCGCAAAGCCGTCGTTTATGCCATCTTAGGCGGCTGCGTGTATGCGATGTTTATCTCTCGAGCGCGTCTAATTCAATTCGATCCAAAGATTCTGGTGTTTCACGTTTTAATCGGCGCGGCAATCGGTGCGCTCAACGAATGGCTAGCCCACGGCCAGCGATTTCCGTTTGAACGTCGCCCTTAACCGAATGCCATGACCCCCGCCCCCAAAAGTCGCTGGTTCCGGTTCTCCCTGCGGACGCTGTTCGTGGCGGTGACGGTGGTCGGCTGCGGGCTCGGGTACGGGTTGAATTGGATGCGCCAGCGACACGATTTCCTTCGCCAAAGGGATGTCAGTTACTCCAACACCGATATTTGGATCGGAACTGAATTGGCTTCCATAACTGCACCGTGGCCGCTGAGGTTGCTTGGAGAGAATGGCTACCCGACGATAAACTTGCATCTTATCGACGACGAGAGGGCCGAATCATTCTCGTGGCATTGGACCGACTATGAGTCGGCCGAACGGACCCTAAAGCCGCACGAGCGGGGCCAAGTCAATCATGCGAGACGTCTTTTTCCAGAGAGCCAGGTGTACGTCCGTTTTAAGGAGTCGGATGATTGACGGCTGGCCCACCAGCACCACACTGTTCAGACACCATCGAGCAGCGCCGCTTGCGTTGCTGGCCGAGGGCCGGCAAGATAGGCGGATTCACGGGGCAGGCCGTCCGATCGCCGGTCCAATTCATGAGGAGCAGTCGCCATGCGGCGCTACATTCGGTCGCTTTTTTGTTTCGCCATCATGCTGGCGTGCCTTTCGGCCCGCGGGGCGGAAAAAACTAACGTGCTGTTTATCGCGGTCGACGATCTCAATACGTCGCTGGGCTGCTATGGCCACCCGCTGGTCAAGTCGCCGAACATCGACCGGCTGGCGACGCGGGGCGTGCGATTCGAACACGCCTACTGCCAGTTTCCCCTGTGCAGCCCCAGCCGCGTCTCGATGCTGACCGGTCTGCGTCCGGAGACCACGCGCATTTTCGAGCTGCAAACCGATTTTCGCACGATTCTGCCCGACGCCATGACCCTGCCGCAGTGCTTCATGAAGAGCGGCTACTTCGTGGCCCGAGTGGGCAAGATCTTCCACTACGGCGTGCCGGGGCAAATCGGCACCAGCGGCTTGGACGATCCGAAGTCGTGGGACCAGGTCGTCAATCCGCGCGGCCGCGACAAGGACGAGGAAAGCAAGGTCGTCAACTACACGCCGCGACGCGGGCTGGGCTCGGCGATGTCGTTCTACGCGGCCGACGGCGCGGACGATGAGCAGACCGACGGCAAGAGTGCGACCGAGGCCATCCGCCTGCTCGAAGCGCACCAAAATGAACCATTCTTCCTGGGCGTGGGCTTCTATCGGCCTCACACGCCCTACGTCTCGCCGAAGAAGTACTTCGAGATGTATCCGCTCGATTCGATCAAGCTGCCGACGAACCCGGCCGACGATCAGGACGACATTCCCGAGCCGGCCGAGCAGATTCGCCCGCTCAACTATGGATTGACCGACAAACAGTGCCGCGAGTGCACGCAGGCCTATTTCGCCGCGATCTCGTTCATGGACGCGCAGGTCGGCCGCGTGCTCGACGCGCTCGACCGGTTGAAGCTGGCCGACCGCACGGTCGTGGTGCTGTGGGGCGACCACGGATACCTGCTGGGCGAGCACGGCCAATGGATGAAGCAGAGCCTGTTCGAAGAGTCGGCCCGCGTGCCGCTGATCATCGCCGCGCCAGCCGCCAAGGGGAACGGGCAGAGCTGCCCGCGCATCGTCGAGACGATCGACATCTATCCGACGCTGGCCGATTGGTGCGGCACGACGCCACCCTCGAACCTGGCGGGGGCCAGCTTGCGGCCGCTGCTGGAAGATCCGCGGCACACCTGGAACCGGCCGGCGTTCACGCAAGTGCAGCGCAAAGGGTTTCCCGGCCGCTCGGTGCGCACCGAGCGCTGGCGATACACCGAGTGGGACCACGGCCAGAAGGGGACCGAACTGTACGATCACCAGAACGATCCACGCGAATTCAAAAACCTGGCCGGCGATCCTAAGTTGGCGCCGGTGGTGGCCGAAATGCACGGGCTGATCGTGAAGACGTTTCCCGACGAGCAGGCGAAGGGGCCGAAGTAACCCGACGCCCTCTGCCGCAAGGCGCGAGGGAACAAAAAGGACCCGGTGAGCAGCGAATCTCTGTCAACCGATGGGAGTGCAACCTACGACGTGGTCGTCGTGGGGGCGGGAGCGGCGGGGTTGATTGCCGCGGCGGCGGCAGCCGAGCGCGGACGGCGCACGTTGTTGTTGGAAAAGAATCGCAAGCCGGGCGTCAAGATTCTGATGTCGGGCGGAACCCGCTGCAACATCACGCACGCCACCGACAACCGGGGCATTGTCGAGGCCTTCGGCCCGCAGGGACGGTTTCTGCACTCGGCGCTGGCCGCTCTCAGCGTCGACGCAACGATCGACTTGTTCGAGTCCGAAGGTGTGACAACCAAAGTCGAAGCCACCGGCAAGGTCTTTCCTCAAAGCGACAAAGCCACCGACGTGCTGGCGGCGCTCGCTGCGCCGGCTGCGCCGCACGGCGTGCGAGTTGGCACTTGACGAGCCGCTGGTCGACGTCGATCGCGCCGAAGGCGGCTTTCGGTTGAAGACTTCGAAACGCGCGATTCACGCGGCCAAATTGCTGCTGACCACCGGCGGGCAATCGTACCCGGGGTGCGGAACAATCGGCGAGGGCTACACGTGGGCCCGGCGGTTCGGCCACACGATCGTCACGCCGCGCCCGGCCTTGGTGCCGATCACCAGCGACGCCGCCTGGGTTCGGCAACTGCAAGGCGTCACGATCGCCGACGTTGGGGTGCGCGTCGTCGAAGGGGCCGGCGGCGACGCGACAAGCTCAACACGATCGCTGGCCCAGCGGCGCGGGTCGTTTTTGTTCACGCACTTCGGGCTCTCTGGACCGGTGGCGCTCGACGTGAGTCGCGCCGTCAGCGGCCATCCGCGCCCGCGGTCGCTGGCCCTGGAGTGCGACTTTCTGCCGCTGCTGTCGCGCGAGGCGTTCGACGACTCGCTGCGCAGCCAGGCGGCCAGCGCCGGCAAGAAGCAACTGGTGAGTCTGCTGGGCGATATTCTGCCGCGGCGGCTTATCGAGACGCTGCTTTCCGTGGCCGGTTTGTCGAGCGAAGCAAGGGCCGCGGAGCTTGGCGCTCGGGCTGCGCGAGCATTGTCGAGTCGTTCAAGCGGCTGGCGATTCCCGTCAGCGGCACGCTGGGCTTCAAGAAGGCGGAAGTCACCGCCGGCGGCATCGTGCTGGACGAAATCGACTCGCGCACAATGCAAAGCAAGCTGGCAGAAGACTTGTACCTGGCCGGCGAAGTGCTCGACCTCGATGGCCCCATCGGCGGCTACAATTTTCAAGCCGCCTGGAGCACCGGCTATCTGGCCGGGCAAAGCATGTAGCGAGAGCGCTCCCGATCGGTCGGCCGCGGTATTGGCCAAGGAGGGACGGACTCGCGATCTCGATGGTGCGCCGCGTGCTACTTCAGCTTGCGCACCAGGACCATCATTTCTTTGCGCAGCGCGGCCCACTCGGGAGTGGGCGTGATGGCGGTCGCTCCGGTTTCGCGAAGCTGCGTGCGGACAATCGCGAGCCGGTCGGAGATCTGCTTGTGTTCTTCGGGCGATGTTATTTTGCTCATACCGTTAATTATAGCAGAGCAGCCGGTGCGGTGTAATACGAACCGTGGTGGTATTGCGGGCGTTCCTCGCATAATTCTCGGGTTATTTGCCCGCTTCGTCCCGCGTGGCCAGCGGCGCGCTGTTTTGGTAGGCTAATCTGCAACGAGCGAGCAACTGGCGGGGGGTGGACGATGCGGGTTTATGCCGTCGATCGGCCCGAGCTGGCGCCACTGGAAATGCCGGCGCGGTTCAAGCATGACGTCGCCTATTTCATGACGCCGTCGGGCGAGGGCGGCTCGCCGGCGCTGGCGGCCGGCGAATACTGGATCAGCCTGGCCGACGCGCGGCGCTGGCTCGACGTGGGAACGTTGACGCTCGTTTCGCCGCTCGACAGCGAAAACCAGGCCGAAGTGGAAATCAGCGAAGAACAAGAAAAATGGCTGGAATGGATGGTCGCCAACGGCGTCGAGCGCGTGCGGGTTGAAGCCTGAGCGGCCGGCGCGACGGTTGGACGCGCAACATGAATTCTCACGGCGTGGCCCGCCGATTTTTCCCACCCTAGTTGACACATCCTGTTATGCGGCAAGCCGGCACGATCTCGATCAAGCAAGACGCGGAGCGTTTTTCCAATTACCTGCTCACGCTGGGCATCGGCACCAAGGTCGAGCCCGCCGGCAACGAGTGGGCCATCTGGGTTCGCGACGAGAACCAGGTCACGCGCAGCCGCGAAGAGCTTGACCAGTTTCGCGAGCGCCCCAATGACGAGCGCTATCAGGCCGCCGAACGCGCGGCCAAGATTGCACGTCGCGAGGCGGCCGAAAAACAGCGCAAGATCCAGAAAAACTACATCGACATGCGCAACGAGTGGAGCAACCCCTGGCGGCGCCGCCCGGTGACGATGTCGATGATCGTTTTCAGCGTCCTGGCGTTTCTTGCGTCCGCCGATCTGCCGCTGTCGGATTTGATGTTCTCCACCCCGGCGATCCTGCGGGGTCAGGTCTGGCGGCTCATCACGCCCATTTTTTTGCATGCCAGCCTGATGCACATCCTGTTCAACATGTGGTGGCTGTACGACCTGGGCACGATCATCGAGCGGCGGATCGGATGGTGGCGCTACATCGCGCTGGTGTTGGTTATCGCGCTGGCCTCGAACTTGGGTCAAAACTATGTCTCGGGGCCCAATTTCGTCGGCATGTCGGGGGTCGTGTACGGGTTGTTCGGCTATGCCTGGGTGCGCGGCCGCCTCGATCCCACCTGCGGGCTCTACCTGCGACCTGACATCGCCTTCTGGATGATGGCCTGGTTCGTGCTATGCCTGATCAGCCCCAGCATGAACGTAGCCAATACCGCGCACGGCGCCGGACTCGTCGCCGGAGCGGCGTTGGGATTCCTCGCGCACCGCGTCAGCATCCTGCGGGCGTAGATTTGCAGGGCCGCGTCTCACGCGTCGATCGTTACCGCGTAGTCGTGGCCTTCCCAGCGATCTTCGCCGGACCAGAACAGGGTGAAGCGAATGGGGGCACGTTGGGCGGCGGTGGTGGGAATGTCGACGTAATAGATGCCCAGGGCCGTGGCCGTGGCTTGCGTGTCTCGAACCTGCCGCCACTCGTCGTCGCTCCAATGCAGCTTGAATGGCTTGGGGGCTTGCACGCGCAACGTCGAGCCCGCGGGCATCGACCGGGCGTGGCGCTTGAACGACCAGATTTCGAAATCGCGACGGCCTCGGCCGGCCTGATAACGCTCGGCCACCTCGGGGATCAAGTCGTACACCTTGCCTTCCGAAGCCGATCGCGTCAGCGTGACATATTCGGCGTGGGCCCAAACCAGGGGCATGGCCGAGCCGGTCGGCCCGCCCAACCACATCCGCGCGTCAGGCAGATCGGGCGCATCCCAGATCTGTTCCGGCAGCAGTCCGCCGGCGGCAAACCGCTCCATGGCCCGCAGATACGGAGCCGGGTCGCGTCCGGCGGCCAGTTCGTAGTGCCCCCGTTCGCCGGTCAACAGCGGCCAGCCTCGGCCCCGTCCCCAACTCAAAAAAGGCCCGCCGTCGTCGCGCTGGCCGTAGCTGTCGTGGTTGTAGCGCCGCCAGCAGGGACCGCACGGCGTATCGACCCGCAGCAAGCGATCGACCACGTGCAGCGAATCCTCGATCAGCCGGTCTCCCGGCTTGCGGATGCCGTAGCGCACCAGTTCGAGAAAGCCGGCGTCGACGATATCCTTGGCCGGAAAGACGCTGCGAGCGCCGGGCGGTTGGTTTTTGATTTCCACCAGCGCCCGATCGGGGTCTTCCATCGGCTCGGGATTGCCGATCTCGGTGGGCAGTATGCGGATGTAGTGTCGCGGCACTTCCTTGATCAGCGTGCTGGAGGTGGTGACGGTCCAGCGCTCGACGTGCGATTCGAGAAAGTCGGCGTACTCTTGCAGAAACTTCGCCGTCGCGTCGTCGCCTTTGGCCGCCGCGAACAGGGCCGCGCAAGTCAGGGCCGCGATGTTGGCCGCCAACGTCGACGGCGAATAGCCGCTGTTTTCTTCCCAACGTTCCTGGGCCGTTGCCGGCCCTTCGCGGACCAAGAATCCGGCGGCCTTGAGCACCATCGGATAGGGATCGAAGTCGGCCAGCGCGCCGGCCTGCTTCACGCGCCAGGCCAGCAGAATCGCGAACGAAACCTCGTCGAGCTGCACGCCGGTCCAATACGCGTCGCCGTCGATCCAAAAGCTCTGATGAAACCCGCCGTCGTCGGCCTGCGAACAGGCCAGGTAGATCAGCGACCGGTAGGGCGTGTCGTGGTTTCCCGAAGCCAATAGCGCCGTCGAGCTGTGGACCAGGTCGCGGGGCCATACCAGATGATAGCCGCCCAGGTCTTCGTCCCCCTTGGCTTCGCCCCATGGGATGCTGAGCGAGGCGATCATCGCGCCGGGAAACAATTTGTCTTCATGAGCCAGCAGCAAATTGTGGCTGCGGCGATAGAGCAGGCCGTCGTCGCTCGATTCCCGGTCGAGCGGCGTGACGTGACCACAGACGCGATGCCATTGCTGGACGAAACGCTCGCGATGCTGGGCAAATCCGATGCCCAGCGATTGCACCAGCGTGGTCTGGGCATTGTGCTGGCTGTCGCCAAAGGCCATCGCGAGGGTGAACTCGCGCGCTGCGCCAGATCGAGCTGGGCCATCAGCGCTACGTTGCCGTTATCGGCCAGGTCGAACTCCCAATCCATTTCGTAATTGTGGTCGAGATCGCTCCAGCCGTCGCTTTGTCCGACGTAGCCGCACGAGCGGCGCAAAAACGGAATCGAGGCTCCCAGCGCGAGCCAGGTCGCCCCCTTGTGGGCCATCAGCACCTGGTATCCGGCCACGTCGTCGAGATACGCCGTGTTGCCCGCGCCGCCCATCTCCAGGTGCGGAGCCAGCAGCACGTACAAACGAAGTTTCGACAGCAGGTCTTCGTCTCCCTCGACGCGCGTGTGCACGAGCAGCGTCGGATGGTGCGGGTCTGAGATGACCTCCTTGACGATGCGATAAGGCCGGTCGATGGCCGTGTTGGTCATGCGATATCCGAGCGTGCTGGGATGAAGCTGTTCGACCACGCTGTTCAGGTGGCGCCGCTCGTCGTGGAAAAACGTCGTGCCGTCGCTGATCAGATACTGCAAGTCGCGGATCTGCGGCCGATCGATCGTCGGATAGTACACCTCGCTGACAATTCCGGCGGCCAGCGTGAACCAGATGCGGCTGGCGACCGAATAGGCCGTGCCGATCGCCATCTTGTCGCTGCGCGTCCAGCGCGGCTCGATGCCGGGGGCGCCGAAGGCGCGGCGATTTGGGCGTGTTTCCATGACGGTTGCGCAGCGCGGGATGCGGCCGGGGCGGGGGGATGAAACTTCGCTGGTCGAACGACTACGCTACGCTTTCATGCATGGGGTGCCACTGGCGTCTCGCCAGTCCGCATCAAGACACGGGCAAGATGCCCGTGGCACCGGGCATTTTAACGCAGTCGCTCTGCTGGATTCCGCTGAAAACATACCGTACAGACCGGTCGCGCGGATGGCAATTGGCGTGCGAAAATCGCCGCGAGGCCGCTTTGGGCCGTATTTTCGGCCGCTTGTACCCGCACGGCGTATAGTTAATGAGTGTCATTTTCGCACCCACTCCAAGCCAGGCGATGCCCCGATGCCGGACCAACAGGCCCTGGCCAGCGGACTGCACTTTCACCAGAGCGGTCAATTTGAGCGGGCGCGGCAAATCTATCGCCAGCTTCTGGCCGCCGAGCCGGGAAACCCCGACTTGCTCAACCTGCTGGGAGCCGCCTGCATCAATTTGAACCAGTGGGATGAAGCGGCCGAAAATCTGGGCGGGGCGCTGCGCATCAACCCCGAGCATCACGCCGCGCACGACAACCTGGGCGTGCTGCTGGCCAAGCAAAACCGTTTCGCCGAAGCAATCGCCAGCTTTGAACGCTCGGTGGCGATTCAGCCGGGCCAGGCGCTCACCTGGTTGAACCTGGGCAACGCGCGGCTGCGAAACGGCCAGGTCGAACAGGCGATCGACGCCTATGAACAAGTCGTGCGGCTGGCGCCCGAGTGGTACCAGGGCCATGCCGAGTTGGCCCGCGCGCTGCACAAGCAAAATCGGCTGGCCGAGGCGGCGACGCAATTTGGTGAAGCGGTGCGGCTCAAGCCGCAAGACGCCAAGGCGCATTTCGAGCACGCGGCGGCGCTGGCCCTAATCGGCCAGATCGATGCGGCGATGGCCGCCTATCGAGAAACCTTGCGGCTGAAGCCCGACTCGGCCGAAGCCTGCGTCAACCTGGCCACGTTGTGCGTCCAGCGCAAACAATTCGACGAGGCGGTCGACTGGTTTCGCAGCGCGATCCAACTCCGGCCCCACTTCGCCGAGGCGTATCTCAATTTGGGCTGCGCATTGACGCAGCAGAAAAAACTGGCCGAAGCGGCCGCCTCGCTCGAAGCCGCGATCCGGCTCAAGCCCGAGCTGGCCGAAGCCTACAACAACCTGGGCATCGTCGAGGCCGAGGAGGGCCGCTTCGCCGAGGCCGAGGCCAATTACCGTCAGGCCCTGGCACTGCGGGCCGACAATGCCGACGCGCTGTACAACCTGGGCATCGCGCTATTGAAGCAAAAAATGATCGCCTCGGCGCTTGAGCATTTCGAACAGGCGCTGGAATTTCGCCTGGACTACGCCGAGGCCCATCACAATCGGGCCGTGGCGCTGCTGTTGAGCGAGAACTTTTCGGAAGGCTTTGCCGAATACGAGTGGCGGCTTCGCTCGCGCGACTTTCCGGAGTTCCGCCCGCGCTGGCCGCTGTGGGACGGCTCGCCGCTGGCCGGCCGCACGATCGTGCTGGTGGCCGAGCAGGGGCTCGGTGACACGCTGCAGTTCATTCGCTACGCGGCTGAGCTGAAGCGCAACGGGGCCGCGCGGGTGATCGTCGAGTGCCCGTCGGTGTTGCATCCGATCCTGGCCCGCACGCCGGGCGTTGACCAGTGGCTTTCGCCCCCAACAACCGCCTCGTCGCCGGCGCCGGCGGCCGATTGCTGCGCGCCGCTGTTGAGCCTGCCACATCTTTTGCAGACTGACCACCGCACGATCCCCGCCGACGTGCCCTACGTGTTTGCCGATCCGCAGTTGGTAAGCGATTGGCACGCGCGGCTGGCTGAGCGCGAGGGATTCAAGATCGGCATTGTGTGGCAGGGCAATCCGAATTGCCCCGGCGACGCGCTGCGCTCGATTGCCTTGTCGCATTACGCGCCGTTGGCCGAGGTGCCCGGCGTAACGCTGGTCAATCTGCAAAAAGGCCCCGGCGTCGAGCAGTTGACTGACGTCGCCGAGTCGTGGGGCATTCTGGATTTGGGCGAAGCGGTCGACACGACCGCGGGAGCGTTCATGGACACCGCCGCCATCATGAAGAACCTGGACCTGGTCATCACCAGCGACACCGCCGCCGCCCACCTGGCCGGCGCCTTGGGTGTTGAAGTCTGGCTAGCCGTCCCCTTCGTCCCCGACTGGCGCTGGCTCTTGGAAGGCGACGCCAGCCCCTGGTATCCCACCATGCGCCTGTTCCGCCAGGCGGAGTGGAACGACTGGCCCAGCGTCTTCCAGCGAATGGCCGGGCAACTGGAATCGCTGGTCGCCGCGGGGCGCCGGGCGGAGGCGCGCAACGCGTAGCCGACTGAAGGATCCTGTAGCCGGGGTCTTCGACCCCGGAATCTGCCTGGGAATTCCGGCCTCACAGAGGCCGGCTACAATACGTCAGCGGACTGCCCCCGCTTCGAGATGCCGCATTAGAAGAAGGCCACAGGTTCCTCGTGGCGGACGTCCTCGCAGATGTGGATCTCTTGCCGCTCCTCGACGCCGTCGACAATGATAACCAGCGTCGCCTGCGTGTTTGCCGCAATGACGGGGTTTCCGCGTAGAATCAATGAGCCGCCGCCGATCTGCGCGACATCGTAGCGCTCGCCCTTGATGAGCAAGTACACGTCGACTTCCGAGGAATACCCGTCTAACCAGCGCTGCCCCATGTCAAACTCCGAGTTGCAAAACCGAGCAAAAGAGTACGCAGATTTATGCGGTATCTCGTTGGATTTGAAAACCCCACTCGGCCATGGCAACGACGGAATTGTATGGATCAACCTGCGATCCTGGTCGGTTATGATGGCGTCATGGAAATTACCGATAGAATCTCGATAGCCGAGGCACTTCTTCCTGGCGCACCTGCACCGGACGGCGAATGCGATCCCCGTTGGCAGGCCATCATAGCGATCGGGAAATACGTCGAATCGGATCCGCAAGAGGTTTGGCAGTTTGTGGCGCGGTGGGGTACGACTGAGGATCAAGACTTGCAGAGTGCGATTGCAACTTGCCTACTTGAGCACCTTCTAGAAGATCATTTTGAGCTGTTGTTTCCGCGGGTTGACGCACTGGCCAAATCAGATCGCAACTTCGCAAATACATTCCTCGGGTGCTGGAAACTTGGACAAGCAAATCTGCCTGGGAACAGCGAGCGGTTTGACGAATTGACGGACCAGTGCAGCACCGCCGAAGGCTAATTTCAAATTGGCCCGCACACTCATTTCTTGCATCCAGCCGCGTGAATGGGTAAGGTAAGGGGGCCTTCTTGCCTGCCTTGCGGTTAAAACAACCCCACCGGAACCTGCCTTTGGGAGGTGGACCTGCCATGCACCGAAATCGCTCGTCGATGCCCGAGCACTTGCCGGTCTCGCGACGCACCGCCATTCAGGCTGGGGCGATTGGGCTGCTGGGTTTGGGCATGAACCACGTCGATGGCTTGCGGGCCATGGCGGCGCCGGCGGCCACAGGCGGCTCGCGGGAGCCGAAGGCTAAGGCGGTCATTTATATCTTTCTGTCGGGCGGGTTGGGGCAGCACGATAGCTTCGACATGAAGCCGGACGCGCCCGATACGATCCGCGGCGAGTTCAAGCCGATCGCCACCCGCACGCCGGGCATCCAGATTTGCGAACACCTGCCGATGCTGGCCGAGCGGAGCGACAAGTGGGCCCTGGTGCGCTCGATGGCACACTCGAAGCCCGACCACTCGGGCGGACACCTGCTGATGCTCACCGGCCGCTCGCAATTGCCGGTCGGTTTCGATCCCGTCAAGCCCAGGCCGGGGGACTGGCCGTCGATGGCGGCGATCGCCAACGCTGTTTGCCCGCCGCGCAACAACGTGCCGCCGTCGGTCGTGCTGCCCGAGGTTCTGATCCACCGCGAGGGCCGCGTCATTCCCGGCCAGTTTGCCGGCGAGATGGGCGCCAATCGCAACCCGATGTTCGTCACCTACTCGCGGTTCGACGCGCTCACCTATGGGGCCTGGCCCGAGTATGGATTTCATCACGCCCGCGGGCGCGAAAATCCCAAGGACATGACGTTTCAGGCCCCCAACCTGTCGCTGCCCGAAGGCATGGACTCGAACCGGTTCGGCGAACGGCTGGATCTGCTCAAGGCGATCGGCCATCAGCAGGCGGCGCTCGAGCGGGTGGCCGAAAACGAAGCTTTTGACCGCCATCGGCAGAAGGCGATTTCGCTGTTGGCTGATCGCGACACGCAGCGGGCCTTCAACGTGACCGACGCCGATCCGAAATTGCTCGACCGCTACGGCCGCAACACGTTCGGCTGGTCGCTGTTGATCGCCCGGCAACTGGTCGAGGCCGGGGTGAGCATGGTGCAGGTCAACCTGGGCAACAACGAAACCTGGGACACGCACGGCAACGCGTTTCCGCACTTGAAGAATTTTCTGTTCCCGCCGACGGATCGCGCCGTGTCGGCATTGCTCGACGACCTGGCCGATCGCGGGCTGCTCGACAGCACGCTGATCGTGATGGCCGGCGAAATGGGCCGCACGCCGAAAATCTCGACGCTGCCGCAGTTCTATGCCGGGCCGGGGCGCGACCACTGGGGCACGCAGACGGTGTTCTTCGCCGGCGGCGGCGTGAAAGGCGGCAACGTGGTCGGCTCGACCGACAAGATGGGGGCCTATCCGGCCGCCAATCCGCAAAAGCCCGACAACATGGCCGCCACGATCTACGAGGCCCTGGGCATTCCCCGCGAGCTAGCCTGGCACGACTCCAGCAATCGCCCGCACTTCGTCTACCACGCGGATCCGATTGCCGGCTTGACGTGAGTTGGTTTCGAACACGCGGAAGAATTGAAACCACCAAGGCACGAAGAGCACCAAGAGGAGTTAAGGTAAGAGCGGAAAGTGCGCGGCGAAACGCCGATTACTTTCCGTTGTCCCGTTTTCCCACTCGATCTCTTCTTCCCTTGGTGTTCTTGGTGCCTTGGTGGTTCGAAAGTTCCTCGTCGCACCAAGATCCCGCACTTTACAACACCGCCTCGTAGCACGCGCGGGCGGAGTCGCAGGCGCGGCGGGTGACGACTTCGTTGTCGGGACCGAAGACGTTTTGGGTGTGATTGCACCAGCAGTGGCCGCTGCCGGATTGCTGCATGTCGGCGGGCGGCTCCATCTGGCCGGCCACGAAAATCGCCTTGGATCGCAGATGTCGGCAGACTACTTGCAGCGGGTCGCCGGATTCGTCGAAGGAGCGTTCGTAGGGCATGGTGGTGGTTGGTGGTTAGTGGTTAGTGGTTAGTGAAGAGACTGAAGCGACACGCGGTCGGTGAGCAACCGCCAAGCGCGAATCACCACGGGAATACTAAAACCCTCCGGTTGCAAATCCGGCGGCCAGCAGCAGGGCTCGCTTCACGGCGACGCGGGCTAGCTGCACTTTGTACTCGTTGTCGCTCAGCGGCGTGGCGACGGAGGCCGCGGCATCGCCGGCGGATTCGGCCGTTTCGGCATTCACCGGCGAGCCGATGATGCTGGCGGCGGCTTCTTTCGACAGCCACGGCGTGGGCGCCACCTGGCCCAGCACGATCCGCGCGTCGGTCACGATGCCGCCGCGCATGGCCAGCGAGGCGGCCGCGGCGACCAACGGATAGTCGGGCCCGCTGCCGTGCTGCACTTCGTACGAGGCGCTGGTGCGACGGCCCGGCGGCGGCAGCAGAATTTGCGCCACGATCTGGTTGGGCTCCAACAGGTGTTCGCGCTGCTGCTCGTCCTTGGGCGTGCGGAAGAACAGCTCCAAGGGCAACAGCGTTTCGTCGGCCTCGCCGGGTCCGATAATGCGAAGCTGCGCGCCCAGCGCGATCAAGGCCGGCGCCAGCCGCGACGGGCAAACGAACTTGGCCGGACCCGAGTTGCCAAAAATCGCGTGATAGCGATTGTCCCCCTCGGCCACGCGTTTGCCGCGATCGGCCAGCAGGCCATGCCCATCGCGAAAATACCAGCAGGCGGGCCGCTGGCAAAGTTCGCCGCCAACCGTGCCCTGGGCCTGCAATTGCAAGCTGCCGATGGCGGCGATGGCCTGCCGCAGGGCCGGGTAGTCGGCTGACGCGGGATGGTCGTGCAGTTGTTCCAGCGTCACCGTGGCGCCGATGCGCAGGCCCTGCGAGTCGACGTCGATCTGGCGCAGCGAATCGACGTGGTTCAGGCTGACGACGCGGCCGGGCGTGACGAGCATTTTCTTCATCAGGCCCAGCAAGTCGGTGCCGCCGGCCAGCACTTCGGTCTTTCCGCGTTCGTCGGAAAGCAGCTCCAAGACTTCCGGCTCGGTGCGCGGCGCGGCATATTCAAAAGCTTTCATCTTAGGCTTTCCTCGCTTTCAAAGTGTCGAGAACCTGCTTGGGCGTAATCGGCAACACCGGCACGCGCACGCCCAACGCGTTGCAGACCGCGTTGGAAATTGCCGCGCCGGGGCTGATCACCGGGGGCTCGCCCAGGCCGATCACGCCGCGGGCCCGCTCCGAGTCGGGCTCATAGATCTCCACGACCAGTTCGCCGATGTCTCCCAATCGAGGCAGGCGATAGTCGGCGGCATTCGGCATTCAGAAACGCGCCGGTCTTGCGATCCATGATCCGCTCCTCGAACAGGGCGTAGGCAATGCCCATGATCATGGCGCCGTAGATCTGGCTGCTGGCGGTCTTGGGATTGACGACCAGGCCCATGTCTTGCACGGCGACGAATTTTTTCATCTTCACGATGCCGGTTTCGCGGTCGACCGCGACCTCGGCCATCTGCACGCCGGCCACGCCCGAACTCGACAGCCTCGACGCTTTGGCCCCGGAGCGCCGCGCCCTTGACCTCCAGCGGCTTCATGCCCAGCAGGCTGCAGGCTTCCTTCCAACTGAGGCCCTTCTTGGGGTCGCTCTTGTCCTGGATGCGGCCATCCCTGGCGACCAGGGTGTCGGCGCCGACTTGCAGCTTATCGGCGACCAGCTTTTTGATCTGCTCCAACGCGTCGAGCCCGGCATGGCGGCTCGATTCGGTAACGCTGCCCACCGTGATGCTTCCGCCCGAGGGCGAGCTGTTGGGAAACTTCGAGCTGCCGATGTTGACCTTGATGGCCTCGACGGGCAGTCCAAACGTTTCGGCCAGCACGATGGCGAATACCGTTCGCGTGCCGGTGCCCAGGTCCTGGCTGCCGGCGAACATTTCGACGCCGCCGTCGGGATGGATCTTGACGGTGCAACTCGACGGAATGCCGCCGCCTTGCCAGGTGTGAATCGCCATGCCCAGCCCGGTGACGACCGAACCGTTGGCCGGACCCTTGCCGTGCAGATGCCACTTGGCTTTTCCAATCCATGAGCTTGGCGGCGATCTTCATTTCTTCGGCATAGACGGCCGCCGGTCCTTCGAGACGTTGGCCAGGTTGCTCATGAAGACGTCGTAGCTGTCCAGCCCGAGCTTGGCGGCGATGTCGTCGACGGCCGTTTGCGACATGGCGCAGCCTTGCGGATGGTTGGGCGCGCGCCAGGCGCGGGTCGGGGCGGTGTTGGTCTTCACCGCGGTCGCCTTGCGGCGATAGTTGGGCGGAACGATCACGTAGGGCATGACGTCCTGCGACAACGCGCCCAGCACCTCGAAGCCGCCGGTGGACCAGTGGTGCGAATCCCACACGGTGATCAGTCCCTGTGAATCGGCGCCGATCTTCACGTCGGCGAAACCCGAGGGACGCGACCCGGCGTTCTTCAATTCCAGATCGCGGTCGAGCATCAGCTTGACCGGCCGGTTCAGCTCTTTCGACAGCTGGGCGGCCAGGACGCCCCAGGTGTCGGCGGCAAACTTGCTGCCGAACCCGCCGCCAATGTAGTCGCAGTGCACGGTGACGTCGTCGGCCGTGAGCTTCAGCGGACGGCGAATCCGCCGGCGGTGCCCGAGACGTTTTGCGTGGAAAGATGGGCCGTCAGCTTGCCGTCCTTCCATTCGCAGGTCGAGCCGTGGGGCTCCAGGCACATGTGCGTGATGGCCCGCACGCCGTAGTCGCCCCTCGACCACGGCGGCCGCTTCCTTGAACAGCCGGGCGATTTCCTTGTTTTCGAAGTCCTTGTCGTTGTCGTCCTCGGGCTCTTTCTTGAGCGACGACTTTGCCGGCCGGTTTGGCGGTTCGCTTGGCGGCCTCGGCGGCCTGGAAGTCTTCCTCGTTGACGAACACGTCGAGCGGCTCGTAGTCGGCCTTGATGGCGGCCAGGCCCTCGGCCACGGCCCCTTCGGTTTCGCCGACGACCACGGCGACCAGGTCACCCTGCCATTGGATTTCGTCGCCCGGCTTCTTGATCGCTTGCACGGCGACCACGCCCGGCACCTTTTCGGCGGCGCTGGTGTCGATCGACTTGACCTTGCAGTGCGCCTGCGGGCAGCCGAGCACGCGGGCCAACAGCATCTTCGTCGGGATTGATGTCGTAGCTGTATTTGGCCGTGCCGGTGCACTTGGCTGGGCCGTCGATCTTGCTGTGGCTGACGCCCAGAACGGATGTGTTGCCACGTTCGGGCCAAGTGTATTCAACCATTGCCGGCTCCTTTCACCACGTCGAGGACCGCCGGAATGATGTTGGCGTAGGTGCCGCAGCGGCAAAGGTTGCCGTTCAAGCCCGCGCGAATCTGCGCCTCGGTCGCCTTGGGGTTCTTTTTCAAAAATGCCTTCACGGCCATCACGAAGCCGGGCGTGCAAAAGCCGCACTGCGAAGCGTCGTGATGCACAAACGCGGCCGGCACCGCGTCGAGCTTGTCGCCGCCCAGGCTCTCGACGGTTTCAATCGGCTTGCCGACGCAATCCAGGCCAGCATCGAGTTGGCGCTGACCGGGTTGCCATCGACGATCACCGTGCTGCCGCCGCTCGAGCCGTCGAGCTGATCGGCTTGGCGCCGGTCAGATTCAATCCGTTGCGAAGCGCTTCGAGCAGCGTGGTGCGAAGCTCGACCTCGACTTGCCGCGGCTTGCCGTTGACGTTGAGCGTGATCGTCTTCTTGCCTGGGCCGACGATCGCGGTGGTTTTCTTTTCGTCGGCGGCCAGCGCGGTGCCGCCGACCAGGGCGCTGGCGGCCGCTGCGGCGCCCGAGCCTTTGAGAAATGCGCGGCGGCTGACGCCCGATTTGCCGTGCGCGGGTGGTTGAGGTTTGCTCATGGATGCCCCCTTAGGATGCTGGGGAAAGAAAGACCGTTTGCCTTCTGCGCGACGTGTTTGCCAACGACCCAAAGTCCTGGAGTGTTATAAGCGGCCCCAGGGCGGGAAAGCAAGCGCCGCACGCACGCGCGACAAGTTTTATGGCACGCTCGCGTCCGGGTTGTCCTCGACGCGGCGCTGGCGCAGCCGGGTCGGGCCTTGGCAGCACTCGCAGGCCTTGAGCGTGACCATCGAAATGGCGCAAACGTCGCACCAATAATCGATTTCGTAGAGCCCGTCGGCCGTGGGCTTGAGCACACGCATGACCTGAATCATCGGCACGCCCGCGTAGCGGCGGACCAGCAGTTTCAGCTCGATATTGCGCAAACGCGAATCGGCCACGAACGCCCGACCGGGAATGTCTGGCACGATGGGCAGCAAACGGCCCCCGGCCGTTTCCAACGCCACTTGCGTCTCGGCGACCGCCGGATCGGCCGTCACGCCGTACAGCCGCTGCAGGGCCTCGTCGAGCCAGACCACCTTGCCGGTCACGTACTCGGTCGTGAAGCGCCTTCTCCCGGCCGAAGAACTTTTGGCGCTGCTCTCGCCACCCCCATTGCCGCTGGCCGGTTCGGTCGTGGTGCTCAGCTCGCCGGCCGCCAGCAGCGCCAGCGCGCACAGCAGCAATGCCAACGGCCCAACGCTCCGCAAGATTGAAGATCGCTCGAACATCGCGCCGCCGCCTCCGCTCGCCTGTCTAGGATCAGGTGGCCCAGACAACTTGTTGTCGCAGTCTGGGGATACCGCACACTAACCCGACGCGCAAGCGAGGGTTCTTCGTCCTGCGTCCCTCGCTTGCGCTTCGGGTTAGTATCGCCGTCTACTCGGCGGCCTTGCCCACCACGATCAGCTCCAGCACAATCTTGGCGCCCTTGGCACTCTTGCCCGCGAACTGAACGGTCCACCAATCTTGCTGTTCCAGGTGTCGCATGGCGGGCAACTTGTCGTCGCCTTCGGCTTTGACCAGCGGCATGATCGCCGGATGGCTCGAGCCGGCCGACTGGGCACTGGCTTTGAACAGATCGGCTTCGGCAATCGGCTTGGGCGACTGATCGGCGCTGGCCGGCAGCATCAAAAGAAAGTCGCGTGTTTCGAACGTGCCTGCGTGGTTGCCGTCAACCGGCTGGTTGGCATATCGCAGCGTGTAGACGCCCGCGGGAATATCTTGACCGCGAAAATCTTCCGCCTTGCGCGGGAATCGAATCGCGCCGACCAGCGTTCCGATCTGCAAGGGATCGAGCACGGTGTCGGACGGTTTGAAATCGGCCTTCGCGTCCCACTGTTTCGCCAGCCAAACCTCGCACCGCGTCCGTTTTTCGCCCTGCATGACTTTGAAGCCCTCGGGCGCAAGCTGCGCCGCGACGGCCGCCGAGAGTTCACTCGCGGGGGGTGCTTCCTTGAGCGGCTCGACGCGATAGTCGACCGCCAGGAGCGGCCCGGTGACAAGTAGAATCGCCAACGCCGGCGCAACGAGCCGCTTCTTCATGGTATTCCGATCTCCGCTGAGGTTTGTCGTCGGACGTCTGCCGCGTCCCGCTGATTGGTGATTATAGTCGCGCTCGCCGGCCGCGGGCAAAATAAACAAACACACCGCCGGCGCCTTGGCGGGCACCCGCGGTGTTGTCCCGAAAACCGTCGGGGACTGTCCCAATTTTGCGCAGTCCGCGGAGCAAAATGGGACTGTCCCCCTCTCCTCAGCGGTTTTCGAATTACTTCTCAAAGAAGGGGTTCAATGGCCTGGCCGCGGTTTTTCAATACGAAAAACTGGCCAGAAACGCGCTGCGCGTGCTGTGATTCGACCAGCGAGTGCCCAATCCGGGGCCCGAAAACTGGCCTTCGACCGTGAACGCCGCGTTGGCATTCTTCACGTCGCACAAGGGGGGATAGAACGTCTTTTCGTTCGAGCAGACGCAATCGCCGGTGCCCAGTTTGCGGGTCACGATCTTGACAATCGTGCCGGCCTCGAGCGTGCCGACCATGGCGAAATGATCCAGATTCATGTCGATCGGAGCGCTGACGACTTTGACGATCTCGCCGGCGTGCTTGGCGTACTGCGAGGCGAATTGCACCAGGGCGTCGCGCTGGCGCGGCGTCGCGGCCGCGTCGACGATGATCACGGAGCGAATCTGCTCGGGATGGACGATCAGCGTGCCGCCGAAGCCCAGCGTGTCGGTGGCCGTGGTCACGACAACCACCTTGAGCCCTGCCAGATCGACCCCTTCGTAGGTGCCCCGATCGACGCTCCAAGCCATGATGGCGTCGCGTCCGGTCAGCCCAGCCTGGCCGTTGGCGAAGCAGGGCCCGGTATAAACATCGCAGGTGCGCGTTTCGAGGTAATCCCCTTTGAGATCGCCGGCTGCGGCGCTTGCCGGAAGCATGATTGTCGGAAACATTAGCGCCATCGAGGCGCAAAACGGGCCGAGAGTTCGAAACATGGTCGGGACTCCTATGAGTTAGCTCGGCGAGCAAGTGCGCCCGCCATCCGGACGATCTGGTGCACATGAACCATTCTAGTGGCCGCCAGGAGCCGGGTCCAGCAAGATCGCCAGCCGGCTCGGACGTGCCGAAGCGGCCAAAATCGCCCCGTGGGGCCGAGCCTTCTGCTGGCGCGCCTCCCCCGCGATTGGCGCGACGCGTGCGCCCTGCGTGGCACCCGAGGTCTGCCCTTGATCGACTAAAACCGCCGGGGTAGCATCGCAAGATAGGGTGATTGACTCGCTCGCGTTCTTTCTCCGGCCTTGCCGAAGCGCACCTCATGGTTGAGTCCGCATTGACTCCTTCGCTCGACGAGGCGAACGATCCGCTCGACGAATACCGTTCGGTCGAGCGCTGGGCCGTGGCCGGGCTGCTGCTGGGTATGCTGTCGTCGTCGGCCATGCTCGACTCAATCCTGTGGCTGCTGCCGCCGCTGGGAATCCTGATCAATCTGATCGCTCTGGGCCGCATTCGGCGCGACGCCAGCCGCGTCGGCCGCAAGGCGGCGCTTGCGGGGCTGGCACTGTCGGTGACCTTCGCGGTTGCTCCGGTGGCTCAATGGGCCAGCGCTTACGCGATTCTTTGGCGACAAGGCACGCCGGTGGCCGACCAGTGGTTCGAGTTCCTGCGCGAGGGCGAGCCCGAAAAAGTGCTCATGCTGCGCTTCTCGCCCGACATGCGCCAGGGGTTGGACGAGGACTTGTGGCTCTACTTTCGCAGCGACAAGGACGCCCGAGGGGAGCTGCAAGGATTCGTTCGCAATCCCACGGTGCGGACGCTCTTGGCGTTGGGCCCGCGGGCCGAAGCGCGGTATTACAAAACGTCGGCCGTGGCCACCGAGGGGGGTCGGGCCATTGCGGAATACATCTATACGGTCACGTATTCGGAAAAGGACGGCAAGAAAAAGACGTTCCTCCTCAGCGTGCTCGCGGAACGCAAGCCCACGAAAAGACCGGGCCTCCATCCCTGGCGCGTGCTCGACGTCGTCAGCAGGTCCGATCGGAACAAGTCGAAGACGTAAGCGGCAATCGCTTTTTTGGGTGGCACCGACAACTCGTTGTCGGTGTTGCGAAGCAATAAGAGGGGGGTTTTTGTGGGAGGTTCCTGCAACTTGCCGCGCCCTCTTGTCCCTGCGGGACCCAGACAACAAAGTTGTCTGGGCCACCCGATCGGTCGCGTCGGGCGGGCTGCGACGCTGCTATCGGCCTGACGATACCTCGCCAGCGCGCTCGACGGCTCTTGTCGCGCCGGGCTTGAGCGCGCTCAACTCGGCTTCGATCCGTTTCTTGAGCGGGCCGCTGGCTTGCCGGGCCGCCATGCGGTAATAGACCCCGGCCACTGACGATTTGCCGGCGGCCTGGGCCTGCCGCGCTCGCTCGAACAGCGCCTCGGCCTCGTGCAGCTGCGCCCCGGCTTGTTGTGCCGACTGCTGCGCCCGACGCTGCTCCATCTCGGCCACGCTGCCCACAAGCGGATCGGCCGCGGCCCGTGGTAACAGCTTGCGGACAAACTCACCGCGTCGCTGCCCTTGAGCCTGCTGCAATAGCGCCGCGTCAGCCGCTTGCGGATCGTGAATCCGGGCCATCACGTGCGCGCCGGCCGCCTGACGGTCGAGGCCCAGTGCCCGATTGCGCGGAATGCCGTTAAAACTGTTCGTGCCCGAACTGCTCCGCCGGACGTCCCCCAACCGCGCCCCGCCGCTATCGGGCACGATCACCGTGGTATCGACGCCAAAGCTGTGGAACGACGGCAATTGCAGGACCTGCGCACGGGCGTAGCTCGCCAGCGCAAGCACGATTGCCAATCCGAAGCATCCTAAGTAACCAACGCGAAGCCGCATCGCGCGTCTCCTCGACCCAATCCATCGCCGCGAGGTTTTTCGTAGGGGGCACTGCGCGACATTGTACCGCGCGCGGGCGGTGCGGACAAATCTTCGCGCGGGCCGGCGCCAGTTATTCAACAGGGGAGTCAGGGCCAGAATTCGACTGCTTCAGATCCTTATTTCGATAATGTCGCAATGTGCCGGAAAATGATGAGTACGCCGCGAGTGGCGGCAACACGAATCCGAGGATGTGGTCCGTCCAGAATGGTCCGATGGAAATTCTCTGTCCCAACACTTGTGGAACAAATGAGCGCAAAACGAGAGAAATGATAAATACAGCGACAAAGACGACGATCGCGCCAATAGTAGCAACGATGTAACGCATTAGTAGTCCGTCCGAGCTTTCAAAATGCCGCCGCCCCATCATAGCCTACGGTGATTGCAAGTCCGAGACGGAGCGACCGGTTCCAGCCGACGCCGAAGGCGTCGAACATGCCAGCCCAGGGCAACGCGCTGTGGTCTCCGTGGCCGCGCGGACCGGGCAAGCCCTGTAAGGGCGACACATATCGGTGCTGGCAGAACGTGTGGCGCCCTTACAGGGCTCAAGCCAATTTATGGGCACCAAGTTGACCAGGGCGTTGCCCTGGCCTGACATGTTGCACGCCTACGGCGTGCGTTCGCTCGCCAGCAAGGGTGCCCGCTTGCTTCCCTCGCTGGCGCTTCGGGCTGGTGTCGGACGGACGCCTAACGACGAATCGCGCGTCACGCGATCAATTCCTTCACCACGCTTGCCGTGCACGTCGGTCAGGCGGAAGTCGCGGCCGGCGTAGCGGTAGGTGAGCTTCTCGTGGTCGAAGCCCAGCAGGTGCAGGATCGTGGCGTGCAGGTCGTGGACGTGGACCGGGTTCTCGACGGCCTGGAAGCCGAACTCGTCGGTGGCGCCGTGCACGTATGCCGCCGCTTGCACGCCGCCGCCGGCCAGCCACATCGTGAAGCCGTGGTGGTTGTGATCGCGGCCGTTGACCTTGCCGGCGTTCGAGCCCGTCGTCGGCAGCTCGACCGTCGGCGTGCGGCCGAACTCGCCGCCCCAGATGACCAGCGTCTCGTCGAGCAGGCCGCGCTGCTTCAGATCCGTCGAGCAGGGCGCCGATCGCCTGGTCGCACTGGCCGGCCAGCTTGCGATGGTTCACCTCGATGTCGTCGTGGTTGTCCCACGGCTGGCCCTGCGCCGTGCCAGACCTGCACGAAGCGCACGCCGCGCTCGACCAGCCGCCGGGCGATCAGAATCTGCCGCGCCTGCGTGCCCGGGCCGTACATGTCGAGAATGTGCCTGCGGCTCGCGGCTGACGTCGAAGGCGTCGGCCGCCTCCATCTGCATGCGATAGGCCAGCTCGAACGATTGGATGCGCGACTTCGAGCTGCGGAGTCGTCGCTGCGCTGGCGGCGATGCTCGTCGTTCAGCTGCCGCAGCAGGTCGAGCTGCCGCCGCTGCTGGTCGCGCGGCACAAAGCGGTTGTGGATGTGCTCGATCAGCTGGTCGATCTCGGTGTGCTGGGTGTCGATGTACGTGCCTTGGTAGGCGCCGGGCAGAAAGCCGGCCTGCCAGTTCTGCGATTCCTGGATCGGATAGCCGCCGGGGCACATGGCGATGAAGCCGGGCAGGTTCTGGTTCTCGGTCCCCAGGCCGTAGGTCAGCCACGAGCCCAAGCTGGGCCGGATCAGCCGGGCCTCGCCGCAATTCATCAGCAGCAGCGACGGCTCGTGGTTCGGCACGTCGGCGTGCATCGAGCGGATGACGGCGATGTCGTCGATGTCTCGGCCGACGTGCGGAAACAGCTCGCTGACCTCGATGCCGCTCTGGCCGTACTTCTGAAACTTGAAGGGCGAGGGAAACGCGGCGCCCGTCTTCCGCTCGGTCGGCAGGTTCGATCGGCAGCGCCTGGCCGTGCCGTACTTGTCGAGCGCGGGCTTGGGGTCGAACGTGTCGACGTGCGACGGTCCGCCGTTCATGAACAGGTGAATGACGTGCTTCGCCCGCGCCGGAAAATGGGCCACCCGAGGCGCCAGCGGATTGAGCGGTGTCGTCGCGCCAGATGCCGCTTCTGACGCCGACGCCGCTTCCAGCATCCCGCTGCCGCCGAGCAATTGCGCCAAGGCCAGCGAGCCAAAGCCCATGCCG
This sequence comes from uncultured Planctomycetia bacterium, assembly GCA_963801675.1. Lineage (GTDB taxonomy): Bacteria > Planctomycetota > Planctomycetia > Pirellulales > PALSA-1355 > PALSA-1355. The sequence goes on along the minus strand of CAWDFN010000001.1, from coordinate 1,422,459 downwards.
CTGCGCGCGAGCAACTCGCGCCGTGTCAGCAAATCGTGACGTGTTTCTTTAGTCGACATATACAAACTCGTTCGAGAGGAGCACGATTTGCACGTAGCGTTCCCAGGCCGAAAGCTGCTGCGAGTCGGCGGGTGCAGGCGTCGAAGGCGTTGCCGGGTCAGGCGACTGCTCGTCGACCAGAAATGCCTGGCCCAGACGCGATTCATTTTCGCTCGGCTTGCGGCCGTATACCAGCGCGTATAACCGCGCGATCCGCGCTGCTGGATCGGCCGCGCTCGCCAACTCGGGCCGGGCAGCCAGGCTGCGCGCCTGGTCGCCGAGGAATGGACTATTCATCAGGTACAGCGCCTGCTGCGGCACGGTGGTCGTAAACCGCTGCGGGCTGTGCGTGTCGGGGCTGGCGAAATCGAACGTGCGAAACAGGCTCGGCAAGTTCTGCCGATCGATCAGGCCGTACAAGGTGCGCCGGCGGCTCCAGGGCGTCGTGGTCAACTCCACGGCCGGCCCGCCGATGGTGCGGTCCAGCTGGCCGCTGGCCGCCAGCAGCGAATCGCGCAACGCCTCGAAATCCAAACGCTTGCGATTCATCCGCCACAACAATCGATTCTCCGGATCGGCCTTTCGGCACTCGGGCACTTCGAAGCTCGCCTGTTGATACGTCGCCGACGAGACGATCATCCGCTGGAGTTCCTTGAGCGACCAGTTCTTGGCGATCAACCAGGCCGCCAGGTAGTCGAGCAATTCCGGATGGCTAGGCGGCTGGCTGCGCAGCCCGAAATCGCTTGGCGTCCGCACCAATCCGGCGTCGAATAGGTACAGCCAAACCCGATTGACGATCACGCGGGCCGTCAGCGGGTTGTCGGCACTGGCGATCGCGCGGGCCAGTTCCAGCCGCCCGCTGCCGGGGCCGAACGGCTGACGATCTTCGCCGGCGATGACCGACAAGAATCGCCGCGGCACGTTCTCGCCGTGATTGCCCGCGTTGCCGCGCACGAACACGTAGGGTTCGAACGGCTTGTCGGCGTCGGCCAGCGTCATCAGGTCGGCCGGCTCCTTCGGTTCGACCGAGCTGGCCAGCACACCGTAGAGCGAATAGTAATCCGCGGTCGGAATCGGATCGTACTTGTGGTCGTGGCAGCGGGCGCAGGTGACGGTCAGCCCCATCGTGCCGCGCGTCAGCACGTCCAGCCGATCGTCGATAATGTCGTGCTGGTTGTTCAGAAAGCGCCGGCCGACGGTCAAGAATCCCATCGCCGCCAGCGCGCTTTTGTCGGCAGCCGGCGGCAATCGATCGGCCGCGATCTGCTCGATCAGGAACCGGTCGTAGGGCACGTCATCGTTGAAGGCCCGCACGACCCAATCACGATAGCGATACGCGTTGGGATACTTGCGGTCCTCGGTAAACACGTAGCCCTTGGTATCGGCATAGCGGGCCACGTCGAGCCAATGCCGCGCCCAGCGCTCGCCGTAGTGGGGCGACGCCAGCAGCCGTTCGATGACTCGGTCAAACGCGTTGCCGGCCGCGTCGTTGACGAATTCGTCGACCTCTTCGGCCGTAGGGGGCAAGCCGGTCAGGTCGTAGCTGGCGCGGCGAATGAGCGTGCGGCGGTCGGCGGCCGGCGAGGGTGCCAGGCCTTGCTGTTCGAGCTTGGCCAGCACGAAAAAATCGAGCGGCGTGGGCGGCCAATCGGCGCGCGTTACTTTCGGCAGCGGCAGCATCTGGATCGGCTGGAAGGCCCAGTGCGATTTGCGGGCTTCGGCCGCCGAAGCCGGCGTCAGCGTTGCGCCTCGATCGGCCGGCCACGGCGCACCGAGCTTGACCCAGTTGGTTAAGGCCGCGATCGCCGTGTTGGGCAGCTTGCCGTCGGGAGGCATCTTGGGGTCGTCCTGCCAGCGCACCGCCTGAATCAACAAGCTGCCGTCCGGGTCGCCCGGCGCGATGGCCGTGCCGCTGTCGCCGCCGGTGAGCATGGCGGCCCGCGAGTCGAGCTGCAGACCCCCCTTCTTTTTTTCGCCGTGGCAGTTGAGACAGTTCTGAACCAAAAGCGGACGGATGTTTTTCTCGAAGAACTCGATGCCCTCCGGCGTGGCGACTTTGGCCGCGGCGGCGGCTTCGTCCGCCGGAGCCAGGCCAGTCGCGTGCAGCCATCCGCCAGCCAGCGCAATCAGCAGGCCGCTGACACGTTGAGCGCGACGATGAACTTTGGACGAGAGCATGCTAGAAGCAGTCACGAGGGTGCGCGGCGGGTCGAGGCGCGCGGGGTGGGTGGAGAGTGTCAAAAAACATCTCTCCGCGGGGACGCAAGGTTCGCCCCTCATTATAATCATCCATCAGGACGCCGCCACCCGGGCCCAGCACCGCTTCCCTCGTGAGAATCCCTCGTGCCGACTCTTCCCGAAGCTTTGGTTCTGGCCGAACAGGCCCTCGAACGGGGAGATCGCGATCGGGCTCGATTCATCTATGAGCAGATTCTGCAAGCCGCGCCGGAACAGGGCCACGCGCTGAATGGCTTGGGCGTGCTGGCGTTTCGTTCTGGCGAATTGGAGGCGGCCGAAAGTTACCACCGCCGGGCGATCGCCGCCTTTCCGCACGATCCGGCCTTCTACAACAACCTTAATTTCGTCTATAGCCGTCAGGGCCGCACCGACGAGGCAGTTGCTTGCTGCCGCAAGGCCGTCGAGCTCGATGTCAACTCGCCCGAGCTGCACGTCAACTTGGGAACCGCGCTGAAGGCTGCCGGCTTGCTCGACGAGGCCGCGGCCAGCTTTCAACAGGCCCTGGCTCTGCGGCCCGACTATGCCGACGCGCACTACAACCTGGCCAACACCTGGTCTCAACTGCGGCGCTTGGACGCGGCCGAAAGCGAATTTCGCCGCGCGAACGAACTGGCGCCGCGCGACTGGGAAGCACCCAACAATCTCGGCTCACTGGTGCAGGTGCAGGGCCGGTTCTCCGAGGCCATGGCCCTGTTCGAACGGGCTTTAACGTGCGCGCCAGACGCCGCCGAAGCGCATCGCAATCGGGCTTTGCTGCGGCTGTTGCTGGGCGACTTTGCCGCAGGCTGGGCCGATTACGAGTGGCGCTGGCAAATGCCGCAGTTTCGCCGACCCGCGCTGGCCCAACCCTGCTGGGAGGGTCAGCCGCTTCCCGGCCGCACGATCCTGGTGTGGGGCGAACAGGGCCTGGGCGACATGATTCAGTTCGTTCGCTTCGCCCCGCTGGTGGCCGAGCGATCAGGTGCCCGCGTGCTCGTGCAATGCCGGCCCGCGCTGCACGCGCTGCTGCGAACCGCCCCGGGCATCGATCGGCTGGTCGGCGACGACTTGAGCCAGGAGACGTTCGATTATTACGTTCCACTGTTGAGCGTGCCGGCCATTCTGGGCACGACCATTGAGACGATCCCCGCCGGCGTGCCCTATCTGTTTGCCGAGCCCAAGCGTGTCGCCCGCTGGCGGCAAGAGCTGGCCGGCGGCGACGCCTTTCGGGTGGGCATCGCCTGGCAGGGCAATCCGGCGTTCACCGGCGACTATTTTCGCTCCGTGCCGCTCGAACAGTTTACTCCGCTGGCAAGATGCCCAAGCGTGAAATTGTTCAGTCTGCAAAAAGGCCACGGCCGCGAGCAATTGGCGGAACTGACCGAGCGAATGAACATCATCGACCTGGGCGCCACACTCGACGAAAACGGCGACGCGTTCGTCGACACGGCGGCCGTGATGATGAACCTCGATCTGGTGATCACCTCCGACACGGCGATCGCCCACCTGGCCGGCGCGTTGGGCGTGCCCGTCTGGGTGGCGTTGCAGCTTGCTCCGAACTGGCGCTGGCTGCTGGATCGCGCCGACAGTCCCTGGTATCCGACGATGCGGCTGTTCCGCCAGACGCGGTTCGGCAATTGGGCCGACGTGTTCTCGCGGATCGGAGCCGAATTGCAAACGCTTTCGTCGCGGCCTCGGGTAAGCTAAATTTCCAATAGCGGTCCGGCTCGGCGGTTGGGGGTGGGCACTCGCAATTCGCCAGGCCCTCTTATCCCTTCGGGACCCAGACAACAAGTTGTCTGGGCCACCCCCGGAAAACAAAAGCGTTGGTGTTATGGCCACGATTGCCGATGCTCTGAACGCCGTCATTCGGCTTCGCCGCGAGGGCAACCTTGCCGGAGCCGAGCGCCGTTGTCGCGAGATTCTCGAGGCCGAAGCTTCGAATGCCCACGCCTGGCATCAGTTGGGACTGCTGGAGCAAGCGCGCGGCGACAACGGCGCGGCCAAGCAGTGCTACCAACGAGCCGTCGATCTCTGCCCCGATCTGGCCGAAGCCCACTTGGATTTGGGCGCGATTCTTCAAGCCGAGGATCGCACGGCCGCGGCCGAGCAGTGTTATCGAAACGCCATTCGCGGCAAGAGCGACTACGCGCCGGCCCATAATAACCTGGGCACGATCTTCAAATTGCGGAAAGATTTCGGGGCGGCCGCCGAGTGCTACCAGCGTGCCGTCGAGCTCCAAGAAGATTTCGCCGAGGCGCACCACAACCTGGCGAAAACCTGCTTCGCGATGGGCCGCGCCGAAGTGGCCGAAGCCAGTTTCCGACGCGCCCTCAAGCTGGCGCCGGACAATGCCGAGATCCACAACGGCCTTGGCGTCCTGCTGCAAGCGCGGGGCCGGTTGTCCGAGGCGTTGGCGTGCTTCGAAGCGGCGCTGGCGCGTCGATCCGATTACGCCGACGCGCACCGCAACCGCTCCGAGCTTCGCTTGTTGACGGGCAACTTCGCCGAAGGCTGGCCGGAGTTCGAATGGCGGCGGCAGGCGTCAAGCGTACCGCCGCCCGGCTTGCCCTATCCGCGCTGGGAAGGACAATCGTTCGCCGGCCGCACGCTGTTGTTGATCGCCGAACGAGGGACCGGCGACGTGATTCAGTTCGTTCGCTATGCGCCGCTGGTCCAGCAGCGCGGCAAGCGCGTGATTTTGCGGGCTCCCAACATCCTGCACGCGCTGCTGGCAAGCGCGCCGGGCATCGACCGGATCGTCGACCAAAAGCTCGACGGAGAATCGCCGAAATTCTGCGCGCCGCTCATGAGCTTGCCGATGATCCTTGGCACCGAACTGACAACCATCCCCGCAACCGTTCCTTATTTGTCGGCCGACGGCCAGCGCGTCGCGATCTGGCGGCGAAAACTGTCGAAGATCCCCAAGTTCAAAGTCGGCATCGCCTGGCAGGGCAATCCGATTTTCGCGCTCGACGCCTATCGCAGCATCCCGCTCGAGTCGTTTGTTCCGCTGGCCGATTGCCCCAACGTCCAACTGTTCAGCCTGCAAAAACGATTTGGCCAGGATCAACTGCCGCCGCTGGCCGAGCGGTTGAAAATCAAGGATCTGGGGCACGAGATCGACACCGATTACAGTAAGGCGTTCGTCGACACCGCGGCCGTGATGATGAACCTCGATTTGGTGATTACGTCCGACACCGCGATTGCCCACCTGGCCGGCGCTCGGCGTGAGGGTGTGGGTCGCGCTGCAGCAAGTGCCCGAGTGGCGCTGGCTGCTGGACCGCGACGACAGCCCCTGGTATCCGACGATGCGGTTATTCCGCCAGACGCGGTTCGGCGATTGGACCGACGTGTTTGCGCGCATCGCCGCCGAATTGAATTGCAGTCGCTTTCGTCACGGCGACCTGTAGAGTAAGTAGAAACGATGAATGGCGCACACTAACCCGACGCGCTAGCGAGGGAGCAGCAACGAAGAGCCCTCGCTAGCGCGTCGGGTTAGTGTGCCTATCCTAGATGCCCGACTTCATGGCCACGACCACCGAAACTCTCGACCGCGCTCTCAAACTGCACCAGCAGGGCAACCTGTCCGAAGCCGAGCGGCTGTATAAGGAAGTGCTCGCCAACGACGCGCACAGCGCCGATGCCTGGCACCTGTTGGGCTTGATCGAGCATGCGCGCGGCGAATTCGACGCGGCGCTCGAGCACATCGGCCGGGCCATCCAGCTCGACAATGCGCAGGCCAGTTTTCACAACCACTTGGGAGAAGTCTTCCGTTCGCTGGACAAACTGCCCGAGGCCGAGGCCTGCTGTCGCAAGGCCGTCGGCCTGGACAGCCGCTACGCGATCGGCCACAACACGCTGGGCGCGATTCTGGCCGAGCAGGGCAAGCTTGAAGAAGCCGCCATTAGCTACCGCCAGGCGATCACGCTGAAGCCTGATTTCGTCCAGGCCCAACTCAACTTGGGGCTGGCGCTGCAATCGTTGGGCGAGCGTGATGCGGCCATTGCCGCCTTTCGCCAAGCGCTGGCCCTCGACCCCGGACTGGCGCAAGCCCACCACCATCTCGGCACGCTGCTGCACGCGCAGGCTCGCTGGGACGAAGCGATCGCCTGCTACCGCCGCGCCTTGGCCCTGCAGAGCGACCTTGCGGCCGCGCATTGCAACCTGGGTAGCGTATTGAAAGAGCAGGGCCACCTGGCCGAAGCGGTGGAATGTTTCCTGCGGGCGCTTTCGTGCGATCCCGATTTGGCCGAAGCCCACTTCAACCTGGGCGTGATCCATCAGAACCAGGGCCACGCCGAACAGGCCATCGACTGCTATCAGAGCGCGATCCGCGCCAAGCCCGACTACGCCGAGGCCATCAGCAACCTCGGCACCGTGTTGAAGTCGCAAGGCAAACTCGACGAAGCCATGGACTGCTACGAACGGGCATTGGCCATCCGGGACGACCTGGCCGAGGGTCATCGCAATCGGGCCTTGTTGCGGCTGATGTTGGGCAACTTCGCCGCAGGATGGGAGGAGTACGAATGGCGGTGGCGCGTAAAGGGCGCCGCGCGTCCGCCATTTGCTCAGCCCCGCTGGCAGGGCCAGCCGCTGGCCGGACGGGCCGTGCTGCTGCGAGCCGAACAAGGGCTCGGCGACGAGATCCAATTCGTGCGCTACGCGCCGCTGGTCAAACAGCGGTCCGCTGGCGAAGTGCTGCTCGAGTGTCCGCGGGCCATGCACGCGCTGCTGCGAACGGCCGCGGGCATCGATCGCCTGGTGACCGCCGAGTCCCGCGGCGAGGCCTTCGATGGTTACCTTCCGCTCTTGAGCCTGCCGGCAGTGTTCGGCACACGGCTTGAGTCGATTCCTGCCGAGATTCCTTACCTGTTCGCCGAGCCGGCGCGCATCGAACACTGGCGGCGACAACTGGCCGCGCCGGCCGCCTTCAACGTCGGCATCGCCTGGCAGGGCAATCCCGGCTATCCCGGCGACGCGACCCGTTCGATACCGCTGGAACACTTCGCGCCACTGGCGCGCCTGGCCGGCGTGCAATTGTTCGGTCTGCAAAAAGGCCCCGGTCATGAGCAGGTGGCGACCCTGGCGGATCGCATGCCGCTGGTCGACCTGGCGGCGACGCTTGATGAAAACGGCGACGCGTTCGTCGACACCGCGGCCGTGATGATGAGCCTCGATTTGGTGATTACGTCCGACACCGCGATTGCCCACCTGGCCGGCGCGCTCGGCGTGAGGGTGTGGGTCGCGCTGCAGCAAGTGCCCGAGTGGCGCTGGCTGCTGGACCGCGACGACAGCCCCTGGTATCCGACGATGCGGTTATTCCGCCAGACGCGGTTCGGCGATTGGACCGACGTGTTTGCGCGCATCGCCGCCGAATTGAATTGCAGTCGCTTTCGTCACGGCGACCTGTAGAGTAAGTAGAAACGATGAATGGCGCACACTAACCCGACGCGCTAGCGAGGGAGCAGCAACGAAGAGCCCTCGCTAGCGCGTCGGGTTAGTGTGCCTATCCTAGATGCCCGACTTCATGGCCACGACCACCGAAACTCTCGACCGCGCTCTCAAACTGCACCAGCAGGGCAACCTGTCCGAAGCCGAGCGGCTGTATAAGGAAGTGCTCGCCAACGACGCGCGCAGCGCCGATGCCTGGCACCTGTTGGGCTTGATCGAGCATGCGCACGGCGAATTCGACGCGGCGCTCGAGCACATCGGCCGGGCCATCCAGCTCGACAATGCGCAGGCCAGTTTTCACAACCACTTGGGAGAAGTCTTCCGTTCGCTGGACAAACTGCCCGAGGCCGAGGCCTGCTGTCGCAAGGCCGTCGGCCTGGACAGCCGCTACGCGATCGGCCACAACACGCTGGGCGCGATTCTGGCCGAGCAGGGCAAGCTTGAAGAAGCCGCCATTAGCTACCGCCAGGCGATCACGCTGAAGCCTGATTTCGTCCAGGCCCAACTCAACTTGGGGCTGGCGCTGCAATCGTTGGGCGAGCGTGATGCGGCCATTGCCGCCTTTCGCCAAGCGCTGGCCCTCGACCCCGGACTGGCGCAAGCCCACCACCATCTCGGCACGCTGCTGCACGCGCAGGCTCGCTGGGACGAAGCGATCGCCTGCTACCGCCGCGCCTTGGCCCTGCAGAGCGACCTTGCGGCCGCGCATTGCAACCTGGGTAGCGTATTGAAAGAGCAGGGCCACCTGGCCGAAGCGGTGGAATGTTTCCTGCGGGCGCTTTCGTGCGATCCCGATTTGGCCGAAGCCCACTTCAACCTGGGCGTGATCCATCAGAACCAGGGCCACGCCGAACAGGCCATCGACTGCTATCAGAGCGCGATCCGCGCCAAGCCCGACTACGCCGAGGCCATCAGCAACCTCGGCACCGTGTTGAAGTCGCAAGGCAAACTGAACGAAGCCATGGACTGCTACGAACGGGCGTTGGAGTACCAACCCGACTTTGCCGAAGTGCTCAACAACATGGGCAATGTCTTCAAGACCGAAGGGCGTGTCGCCGAAGCCACGGTGTGCTACCAGCAGACGTTGCGCATCAAGCCCGAGTATGCCCAAGCCCACTACAATCTCGCGCTTGCGCGGCTTGCCGAGGGCGATTTTTCCGAGGGCTGGGCGGGCTACGAATGGCGCTGGCGCTGCCCCGACTTTCCCACGCACGGCTTCGGCGAGCCGCAATGGGACGGCAGCCCGCTCTATGGCCGCACGCTGCTAGTACATGCCGAACAGGGGCTGGGCGATACGTTGCAATTCATCCGCTACCTGCCACTGGCCGCGGGCCAACTTGGGAAAGTCATCGCGGAAGTGCAACAGCCGCTGCTGCGGCTGCTGACGCAATCGGGCTTTGGCGGTTTGTTCGCGAAGGGAACCGCGCCGGGCGGCTTCGACCTGCACGTGCCACTGATGAGCCTGCCGGGCATCTTCGGCACGACGTTGGAAACCATTCCCCACAGCGTGCCGTACCTGAAGGCCGATCCCCAGCTTGTCGAGCGGTGGCGCGGCACACTGGGCAACGCGGGCGCGTTTCGCGTCGGCATCGCCTGGCAAGGCAACCCGACGCACCGCAGCGACCGCTTCCGCTCGATTCCGCTGGCGAACTTTGCCCCGTTGGCGCAGCCCGGCGTCGAGCTGGTCAGCTTGCAGAAGGGACCCGGCAGCCAACAGCTAGCCTCTGTCGCCAACATGTTCGCCGTCCGCGATCTGGGAGACCATGTTGACGTGGAGCATGGCCCGTTCATGGACACCGCGGCCATCATGACCCAACTCGATCTGGTCGTGACCTCCGACACGGCCATTGCCCACCTGGCCGGGCGCTGGGGGTACAGGTGTGGGTCGCGCTGCCGCTGCGCCCGATTGGCGCTGGATGTATGATCGCGAGGATAGCCCCTGGTATCCCACCATGCGCCTGTTTCGCCAGCAGAGCTTTGACGACTGGCCACGAGTGTTCGAGAGAATCGCCGCGGAGCTTCGCCTGTTGATCTCGCCACGCCGTGCATGAGACGGTCGGAGCGAGGTTTGGAAACGATCCGCGCCGCTAATCGACCGAATTTTGGCGATCCAGCAGGGCCTTGCTGTAATTCGGCGGCGAGCGAGAACCTCGGAGGATCAACCATGTACGCCCTGGTCGCTATTGCCCTGGCCGTCAACGCCGGTCCGGGCGACATTCAGGGCACCTGGACAGGCACCGGCCGCACGACCCCATACACGGCGGTCTTCTGCTTCGACGTTTTGGCGATGCGCGTCGGCACCGACCCCATCCTCGAAACGCAAGAATCGCGATTTCAGGTGCGCGCGGCCGTAGGCGAGATCGACATCATGCGCAACGACGGCATCCAGCTTGGCTTGTACTCGATTGAGGACGACAGACTCACGATCATGCTGGCCGACGTGAATTTGCCACGGCCCGAGTCGCTCGACTTTCCCGTCGCGAAGCCTACCCGATTTCCCATGCGCATCGACCGCAGGAATTGGACGCCGCCGACGCAGCAGCAGTACGTCTTTGAGCGAGTGAAGTAGCTCTGTCCGCCTCAATTAGCTCACGTCTATGCAGTACCTCTCCACCGACGATCCGCTGGCTGTGGCCGTCGTTCAAGCGATCCATGGCGGCAACGTCGAAGCGCTCCAGCAAATGCTGGCTGACAATCCGGGGCTGGCGGCGGTACGGCTTGGCGGCAACGCCAAGACCAACTCCTGCGAAATGTCGCGGACGCTGCTACACGTGGCGACCGACTGGCCCGGGCACTTTCCCAACGGACCGCGAATCGTCGCCGCGCTGGTGGGCGCCGGCGCTGACGTGAACGGCCGATTTGCCGGGCCGCATACCGAAACCCCGCTGCATTGGGCCGCCAGCAGCGATGACGTGCCCGTGCTGGACGCGCTATTGGATCTGGGAGCCGATATCGAAGCGCCCGGCGCGGTGATCGGCGGCGGCACTCCAATCGCCGACGCAACGGCATTCGGCCAATGGAAGGCCGCGCAACGCCTGGTCGAACGCGGAGCGAAGACTTCGCTCTGGGAAGCCGCGGCGTTGGGGCTGATGGATCGCGTCGAGGCTCACTTTGCCGGCGCAGCCTTGCCTGAGTGGTCGGCCCGTTCATCGTCGCCAGGGGATTCACAGCCGGACGAGGTGACGCACGCGTTTTGGTGCGCGTGCCACGGCGGGCAGCAACGCTCGGCCGAGTATCTTCTCAACCGTGGGGCCGATATCAACTGGATCGGCTACGACAAACTGACGCCGTTCGACGCCGCTCGCCGCGGCGGCGCCAACGAGCTGGTCGCGTGGTTATTCCATCGCGGCGCCAAGTCGACGGATGAGTTGCGATGCGGCGGTTCCTGATCGAGTCCCGCCCAAGGTCATTGGCAGCGAGGGCCAACCGACCGCTCACCAACTCGGCAGCGGCGTCTGCAATCCGCCGTGGATCCACAAGAACTGGCCGTTGACGCCGGCCGACTTCTCGTCGATCAATTCCAGTACCAGGTCGAGGGCCTTTTGCGGATCGTCGCCGCCGGTTTGGGCGACGTGCTCGGCCCATGCGCGATAGCCGTCGGCCTCGGGCCCCAGAGGCTGCGACTCCTGGCGGATCGCGGCCCACATGGCCGTCTTCACTTCGCCGGGATGGATCGCGTTGGCCGTGACGCCGGTGCCAGCCAGTTCGGCGGCCAGGTGGCGCGTGAAATGATTGAGCGCGACTTTGCTGGTGCCATAGGCGCTGTTAAGCGGCCCGGGCACGTGGAAGGCTGCCGCGGAACTGAAGTTGACGATCCGCCCCCAGCCGCGCTCGATCATCCCTCGCACGAAGGCCCGGCAGGTGAGATAGGGCGCGATCGTGTTGACCGCGAGCGTTTCGATCCATCGCTCGGGATCGCTGTCTTCGATGCGCTGGATCGGCCCAAAAACTCCGGCGGCGTTGATGAGAATCTGCGGCGGTCCGAACTCGGCCTCGACGCGGGCCTTTAGCGCCTCGACCGCCTCAGGGCGCGACGCGTCGGTGGGCAAAGCCAAGGCCGCACCGCCGGCCTGGTGGATCGCGCGCGCCGTATCGAGCAACTGAATCGGATTGCGAGCCACCAGCGCCACGCTCGCCCCGCGCTCGGCCAGGCCCAGAGCGACCCGACGTCCCAATCCGCGCCCGCGCCGGTCACGACCGCGATTCTACCCTTGAGCTCGTCCATGGCGACTCGTCCTTAGCCGCGCTTTTTAGCCCGCTTCTATCGGGTCGTCTTCTTGACTTTCTTGGCCTTCGATTTTTTCGAGGCCTTCTTAGGCACACTTTTCGCCGCTTTCTTGGGCGCCGTTTTGGCGGCCATTTTGCGCCCCTTCTTTCGACCGCGCTTCATGGGCGCTTGGCCGCCTTGCGTTTGGTTTTCTTGGCGGGCGCCTTTTTCTTGCCGCGCGCTTTTTTGACGGCGTTCTTTTTCGTCCGACGCACTGCCATTTTGCGACCGGGTTTGGCAGCCGGCGCGCTTTCGACCTCGACCGGCGGCGCCGCGGCCGGCTCGGCACCGGCCGGCTCCGCACTCGGTTCCGCGGCCACTTCTTCCATCGCCATCAGTTCCACCGTTGCTTCGATGGCCGCCACGGCCGCCTGAACGCTCGGATCGCGCCATAACGCGTCGCTGGCCAGCAGTCGATCTTCGAGCGTCGGCTCGGTGGTCGATTCGGTCGCGAACTGGGCCAGAGGCTCGAACATTCCACCTGGCGCTGCGCCGGCGCCTGGCCGTTCGTTTGGCCGAAGGTCTTGATGTGAAACACCTCGACCAACTCGCCGGCGTCGACAATGCCGTCGTCTCGCAGGTGCATCAAGGGCTGCATCACTTCGGCCCAGCGCTGGTGCACCGGCGAATTCCAGAGCTTGTCCCAGGCCGCCTCGTCGGCAATTTCCGAAACCAAAAACAGATCGAGGTCGCGCTGGAACGTGGTGATCGAGGCAATGCCGCTGCGCTCGATCTCGGCCACCAACTCGGGCCAGATGTTGTCGTGATGATAGCGATACTCGGCAAGCGAGCCGGGCTTGAGCCGCATCGTGAATGCACGGCGAATCATTTCAGTGTCTCCTGCAAACGTTGCTGGACCGAACCGTGTGACCCGCGGACCTGGAATGGTACTCAAGCGGCGGCCAGCGCGCGCCGTCGCTTCCGCATGGTTTTGGCGATTCTAGGCCCGCCGTCTGCAACTCGCAATCATGCTTTTTACGCCGGAACCGCGATTTTCCTGGGTTGGCCCTGCCCAGCCGTCGAGACAAATGTGCTATATATGTCGAGGCCGCCACGGGGGGTGCCGCTGGCATTTTGCCAGTGCCGAATCTGAGCACGGCGAGCACCACAACGGGGAGACACTGGCAAGACGCCGGTGGCACCCAGATACCAGCCGCTGCAAGCGCCGATGAAAACGCCCGCCATTCGCAAGTTGCGGCAAAAGCTGGCCCAATCCCACAGCGTCTACGGCCTATGGGTCACGCTCGAATCGGCCAGCATCTCGGAAATGGCGGTTGCCCTGGGCCTCGATTGGGTTGTCGTCGACGCCGAACACGGGCACCTCGACTGGAGCGACATCCTCGAACACATTCGGGCCACGGTCCGCAGCGACACCGTCTGCCTGGTTCGCATCGCTGAGTTGAACCTGGGCCTGATCAAGCGCGCGCTCGACATCGGGGCGGACGGGGTGGTCGTGCCGTGGGTTGAATCGGTCGAGCAGTTGCGTCAGGCCGTGGCCTACGCCCATTACCCGCCCGACGGCGTCCGCGGCATCGGCGCCGAGCGGGCCACCTGCTGGGGCCGCTGCTTTTCGGCACACGTCGACGACGCCAACGAACACGTGCTGGTCGTGCCGATCATCGAAACGGTCAAGGCCGGCAAGAACATCGAGCAGCTTTGCAAAGTCGACGGCGTCGAAGCGTTCTTTCTCGGACCGGCCGACTACTCGTCGACCGCCGGATATCCTGGCCAGTGGGAAGGACCCGGCGTGGCCGAACGCCTCTTGGCCATCAAAGACACGATCCGCCGCCACGGCAAGCACTGCGGCCTGATTGCCACCAGCAACGAAAACCTCGACGAGCGCCGCCAACAAGGCTTTTCGCTGTTGGGCGTCGGGCTCGACGGCGGGCTATTGTTGCGGAGCCTGTCGGGCGCTCTGGGTGCCGTCGGCGAGGACAGGCAGATTACGCCCGACTTCATGCCCGATCGGCTCCCGCCATCGGCGGCCAAAAAGCCGCTGGCCGCGACCCGTCCCGCCGGCTTCGCGCCCGACCGGCCCGAGGCGCACGAAACGCGGTCGACAGCGCGGCGCGTCGAGCTGGAGCGGGGCGTGATTCTGCAACCGATGGTCGGCGCCCACAATAACGCGCGCAACCTGACGACCGGCATTGTCCATTTCATGCCCGGCGCGGCGCTCCCCTATCACACCCACCCGCACGCCGAGGCGATCACGCTGCTGTCCGGCGAAGCGGCGGTCGAAGTCGAGGGCCGGCGCTATCTGATGCAGCCGCTTGACAACCTGTTCATTCCCGCCGGCACCCCGCACGCCGCGATGAACACCTCGACCGGCCGCCCGGCGCAGTTCCACGTGGCGATGAACACGCACGATCCGCAGCGGACCCTGGTGTCGCCCGATTTTGCGCAGCGACTGATGGGCCCCTCTGACCGCGCTCCGGCGGGCGCCGAGCGAGTCAATCGGCATGCGATCACGCCGTGGTATGAACCGAACGCGGGAGCCCGTTTTCAGGATTATTTCAATCGCGACTTGGGCACCAGCGGCATGAGCGGCGGCTACGGTATCTTCCAGCCCGGCGGCCGGCTGCCTTGCCACCTGCACGATTTCGACGAGTCGATCACAATCGTCGAGGGCGTCGCGACCTGCGTGGTCGAGGGCCGCAACTATCAGCTTTCCGATTGCGCCACGGCCCTGGCGCCGCGCGGCCGCTGCCACTACTTCGTCAACAACTCGAAGGCGCCGATGGCCATGATCTGGGTCTACGCCGGCGACCTGCCGCAGCGGCTGGTGCTCGACGAAAAGTGCTGTACACTCGATGGCTGTCCCAAGTAGTCGAGTTCCCTGCGCAGTCGTCTCTCGATTTGCCAGCGAGGTGTCTTTCTCATGCACGCTTCCCAGCGAGTGTTTCGCGTTGCCTTGACCGGAGATTTTCACAAGCCCGACGGCGACCCGCTCTATCGCGACTTCGGCATGAGCGTGTTGGAAGCGCAGCCGGGCATGCCCTGCACGCCGTTCAAGGAGAACCTGCGCGAGATCGATCCGGCGCAGATCGGCGACGCGCAGGCCGTGATCGTGCTGGGGCCGCGCGTCACGGCACACAGCCTGTCGCAAGGGGCCAACTTGCTGGCCATCGGCCGTTTTGGCGTCGGCTACGATTCGGTCGACGTGCCGGCGTGCACCGCGGCCGACGTGGCCCTGATCACGGCGGTCGGCGGGGTGGATCGTTCGGTGGCCGAGGCCACGGTCGGCTGGATGCTGGCCCTGACGCACAACATCCGCGCCAAGGATCGGATTGTTCGCGAAGGCCGCTGGAGCGACCGTGTCAATTACATGGGGCGCGAGCTGCGCGATCGCACGTTGGGCGTGGTGGGCATGGGCGGGATCGGCCGGGCCCTGATCGAGCTCCTGCGCGGCTTCGGCATGAATCCGCCGATCGCGTTCGACCCATTTCTCGATCCGGCCGTCGCCCAGCGGATGGGCGTCAAGCTCGTGAGTCTCGACGAATTGATGGCGCAGGCCGATTTCGTTTCCATCCATTGCCCCTTGAACGACAAGACGCGAAACCTGATCGGCGCCAAGGAGCTGGCGTTGATGAAGCCCGAGGCTTATCTGATCAACACCGCGCGGGGGGGAATCGTGAATGAGGACGCGTTGTACGAAGCCTTGCGGCACGGCCGCATCGCCGGCGCGGCGCTCGACTGCTTCGTCGGCGAGCCACTGGTCGAGCCGCACCGTTTTGGCCAGTTCGAGCACGTGCTGCTGGCCCCCCATGCCATTGCCTGGACCGACGAGATGTTTCGCGACATCGGCCGCACCGTCTGCCGCTCGCTGGTCGAGTTGGCCCTGGGCCGCCGCCCGAAGGGCGTGGTGAACGTCGAGATACTCGATCGCCCCGGCTTTCAGCTAAAGTGGGAGCGACTGCGGATCGGCTGAGCCAGCGTCAAGGGGAGCCGCCGTCAGACTCCGCCCAAAGCGCTCCGTCGCGCGCCTGGCATCGCCGCGCTTTGGCACGAGTCGGCCCGATTCTCCACATTCTTCATAAAACGCTTGCGATTTGCTTATGCGCAACTAACAATCAACGCCTGGCGAAAATCGGGCGCGTGGTTCTCCACACTAACCCGAAACGCAAGCGAGGGAGAAGAAAGAAGGACCCTCGCTTGCGCTTCGGGTTAGTATCGGATATCGTGCCGCTCGATCGCCCGGGCGATCTCCATTCTTCTGGCCGCAAAGGGCGTTGCATGTCGAAGGGAAAAATCTGGTTCGCGCTGGCGGTGCTGTTCGCCATCAACATGATGAACTTCTACGATCGCCTGATCATCGGCGCGGTCGGCGAGGCGATCGCGGTGGACTGGAACCTGGACGACGCGAAACTCGGTTATCTTGGCACGGCCTTCATTTTGCTCTACGCGGCCGTCGGCGTGCCGCTGGGCCGGCTGTCCGACAAGTTCAATCGCTCGCGCATCCTGGCCTTCGGCGTCACGGCGTGGAGCATCCTGACTGCGCTTTCGGGATTCGCGCAGCACTTCTGGCAAATGGTCATCCTGCGACTCACCGTGGGCGTCGGCGAAGCGAGCTGCGCGCCGGCGGCCAATTCGCTGATCGGCGACTTGTTTCCGGCGGTCGTTCGCGCCCGCGCCATGTCGATTTTCATGCTCGGCCTGCCGATCGGCAATGCGGCCGCGCTGCTGGTCAGCGGCATCGTCACTAAGCATTGGGGCTGGCAATCGGCATTCTTCGTCGCGCTAGTGCCGGGCCTGCTGTGCGCGGTTGGCGCGTTCATGCTCACCGAGCCCAAGCGGGGCGGTACCGAAGTGCACGACGTCGGTTCCCAGAAGCGCGCCGGTTCGCCCTATGCGCTAGTGCTTTCGATTCCCACCATGCGCTGGATCATCGCTTCCGGCGCGCTGCACAATTTCAACATGTACGCGATCGGCGGATTCCTCACGCCGCTGGTGATCCGGGTGCATCACTTGGACGCCCAGTCGGCGGGCTACGTGACGATGGCCGTGTATGGCCTGGCAGGCATCCCCGGCATGATCCTGGGCGGCATGCTGGGCGACGCGATTTTGCACCGCCGCCGCAACGGCCGCATGCTGCTGGCCGCCTTCGCCATTGCGCTGTCGGTGCCGCTGATGTATTTCGCACTCGCGCGGCCCGCGGGCGAGTGGCTGATCTTCAGCCTGCTGTTCGGAACGGGCTGCATGATGATGTACGTCTACTACGCGACCGTCTATTCGACGATCCAGGACGTCATCGAGCCGTCTCTGCGCGCCACGGCCATGGCGATCTACTTTGCCGCGATGTACGTCTTCGGCGGAGCCTTGGGCCCCACAGTGATTGGCAAGACCAGCGATTATTTCGCCCAGCAGAAGGTGACGGAAGACGCGGCCGATTGGTCGACGTTGGATGCCGCCGGAAAACTGCCCTTCCGCGCCCACGGGCTCAATTCGGCGCTGTATCTATTGCCGCTCGTGTCGCTGGCACTTGCCGGCACCCTATTCGCCGGCGCGCGAACGGTCTCCGCCGACGCCGAGAAGCTACAGCACTGGATGCGCGAGACGGCCGCCAGCAACCAGGGCAAGCCAAAACGCGAGCCTGTCGTTACTTAGAGTGCGGCTGCTAGCATGCTTGGCGCGGGACGCGCCACCCCTTATCATATTGGCGTGCATTGATATGTGATCCCGACGACGCGGATAATGCGCCCTGTCGGATTGCAGCACCCTACATACCGACATTCCCTCGCGTTTGTTCCTGCCTGTTGGCGGCCCTCCTTCCAAACCGCGCCGGAGAAGCTTTGATGCTTCGAACAGCGACCAGTGGCGATTGGCGATCGCGAGTGGCCTCGGCCCTTGTGCTGGCGCTCGCGCTCAACGGCGTTCCGGCCCGCGCTGACGATGCGCCGCCGGCACAAAAACCGCTGCACGAACGCATTGATGAGCTGGTCGAAAGTTCCAGCTTCGCGCCGCTGGCCCCGCCGGCCTCGGACGCCGATTTTCTCCGCCGGGTTTATCTCGATCTCAACGGCACGATTCCCGACGCGGCCACCGCTCGGGCCTTCCTCGACGACCCGGCCCCGAACAAACGCGCGGCGCTGGTCGAGAGGCTGCTCGCTCGGCCGCAGTTCGTGCGGCACATGGCCAACGTCTTCGACGTGATGCTGATGGAGCGTCGAGCCACGCCCGGCGCTCCCTCGCCCGGCATCCCGGCGGCCGAATGGCAAGAGTATTTGCGCAAGAGCTTTGCCGACAACAAGCCGCTCGACCAACTGGCCCGCGAGATTCTGGGGGCCGACGGGGTCGATCCGGCGCTGCGTCCGGCGGCCCGGTTTTACATCGACCGCGGCGGCGACCCCAACCTGCTGGCCCGTGACGTCGGCCGGCTGTTCTTCGGCCGCGACTTTCAATGTGCCCAGTGTCACGATCACCCGATCATCGACGACTATTTGCAGGCCGACTACTACGGCCTGATGGCGTTCGTGTGCCGCGGCACGCTGTTTGTCGACGCCAAGGCCAAGCAGACCTATTACGCCGAGAAGGCCGACGGCGAGGTGAACTACAAGTCGGTGTTCACCGGCGACGCGCGCGACCGCGTGGTTCCAAAAATGCCCGACGGCGTCGCGGTGAGCGAGCCGATGCTGACCAAGGACGAGCAATACGTCGTCGCGCCGGCCAAGGACGTACGGCCGGTGCCCAAGTACAGCCGCCGCGCGCAGTTGGCGGCCAACGCCACCAGTGGCAAGAGCGCCGCGTTCAACCGCAACCTGGCCAATCGCCTGTGGGCCCACATGATGGGGCGCGGCGTCGTGCATCCGCTCGACGTCGACCACAGCGGCAATCCGGCCGTCCAGTCGCAATTGGTGACGCTGCTGGCCGATGAATTGGTCGGGATGAAGTTCGACGCCAAAGCGTTCCTGCGCGAGTTGGCGCTTTCGCGCGCCTACGGGCGTTCGAGCGAAACGCCGAACTTCGCCGACATGAAGCTCGATCCGGCCGCCCTCTCCGCGTCGCTGACGGCGTGGAACGCCGAAGCGGCCCGGCTCGACGGAGAGCTGAAACCGCTTCAAACGGCCGCGTCGCAGTCGATCGTCGACCTGAATGCCGCGTACGAGCAATTCTCCAAAAGTTCCGCGGCGCGCGAGGCGGCCGAGAAAGCCCGCGCGGAAGTGAAAAAAACTTCCGACGAGATCTCGGCGGCGCTGGCGGCGGCCGTCAAGGACGTGTCGGCGAAAGACGTCATCTTGAAGGCTCTCGTCGAAGCCCGCGACAAGGCGAAAGTGGCCCTGGCCAGGCTGCCCGAGGATAAGGAAATTTCCGAAGCGACCAACGTGTTCAAAACCAAGACCGCCACGATCGATGCCGAACTGGCCGCGGCTCGCAAGACCGTCGCCGAAAAGACCCCGGCCCTGCAAGCCGAATCGTTGAAATTGGCCGAGACCGACAAGGCCCTGGAACTGGCCGCGGCCGGCGTGACGACGGCCCGGGCCGCGCTAGACGCGGCCGACGCGAAATCGCGCGCGGCTCTCGAAAAATCACGGGCCGCCAAGGCCAGCCACAAAGAATTGACCGCGCGCATCGCCGACACGCAGGCGACGCTCGATTGCCAGGCGCGCTTCGCCGCGGCGGCGGCCTCGCAAGTCGCCGCGCTAGCGGCTGCCGATCAATTGGCCGTGCTGAAGACGCAAACCTCGACCACTGCCGAGCAGGCGGCCCAAGGCGAATCGGCCGTCAAAGCCGCTGCCGAAAAAGCGGCCGCCGAACGGGCCGCGGCCGGGCAGGCCTGGTCGACGCTGGGCGAGCGGGCCACGGTGCGCTTCACGCTGGCCCCGCTCAAGCCCCTTTCGCCCGAGCAACTCGCCTGGTCGTCGATGCAAGCCGCCGGACTGGTCGACGCCCAGATCGCCGCCTCCGCGCCGAAGCCAAGAAAGACGCCGAGGCGATCGCCAACCTGACGGATGAGCAACGTGCGCAGGCCGAGACGCGACTGCTGGAAGAAAAGGTCGACGAAAAACTGCGCGGCAACATCGCCTCGTTCGTGTCGCTGTTCGGCCAGCAGCCCGGCCAGGCCGCGACGTTTCAAGCCACGGTCCATCAGGCCTTGTTTCTGGCCAACGGCGGATTGCTGGCGGGCTGGTTGAATCCCGGTAACAATAATCTGACGGAGCGGCTGGCCAAGATTGACCAGCCCGCGATGTTGGCTGACGAACTTTATTTGACCGTTCTGACTGCGCCGGCCAACGACCGACGAGCTGGCGCAAGTGTCGGCCTATTGGGAGGCTGCCAAGGCCGACCGCGCGGCGGCCGCGCGGGAGATGGTTTGGTCGTTGTTGACTTCCGCGGAGTTTCGCTTCAATCATTAGCCGGGGACTATCCCCCTTTTTCAAAGACGGCCCCTTCACGAAGACGCCACGACACATCGTGGGAGGAAACGGATATGAAATGCCACTACGCGTGCCAGTCGGGTGAACACGTGATCGAGCGACGTCGCTTTTTGGGGGCCATGGCCGGCGCGGCCGGCGCGGCCGGCGCCGCGACAATCGGCGTTCCGCGCTTGCTCCACGCCGCCATGCCCGAGTTGAATGCGAACCACAAGCACATCCTCATCATCTGGCTGGCCGGCGGCTTGAGCCAGTTGGAAAGCTGGGATCCCAAGCCGAAGACCGACACGGGCGGGCCGTTCCGTGCGATTCCCACCTCGGTGCCCGGCTTGCACATTTCCGAGCTGCTTCCGTACACCGCCCAGCAAATGCACCACCTGGCCGTCGTGCGCAGCGTCAACACCAAGGAAGACGACCACGGCAAGGGGCACTATTGCATGACGACCGGCCGGCGACAGGAGCCGGTGGCCGACTATCCGCACTTGGGCGCGGTGGGGGCCAAGGTGCTGGCGCCGCAGAACTCGCCGCTGCCGGGCCACATTCACATTGCCTCGGGCGGCGGAGGCGGCACGAGCAACAACGCGGCGTTCCTCGGACCGAAATTCGCTAGCATCATGCTGGGCAACGGCAAGCCGCCGCAAAACACGGCCCGGCCCGACAACCTCACCGAAGCAGCCGACCGGCAGCGCAACGCGTTTCGCATGCAGGTCAACGACCACTTCGCGAAGCGGCGCCGTTCGGCCGAAAGCGACGCGTTTCTGTCGTCGTTCGAGCAGGCCCAGCAGTTGATGGACCGCCGCGACGTGTTCGACGTATCGAAAGAGCCCGTCGCCGATATGGATCGCTACGGCACGCACGAGTTCGGCCGCCACTGCCTGCTGGCCCGGCGGCTGATCGAAAACGGCGTCAGCTGCGTGCAGGTGCACCACTCCAACTACGACACGCACAACGAGAATTTCGACTTCCACATCGAGCAGCTCGGCGAGTTCGACCGGACGTTCGCCACGCTGGTCGACGATCTGGTGCAGCGCGGACTTTGGAAGAGCACGCTGCTGGTCGTGATGTCGGAATTCGGCCGCACGCCCAAGATCAACAAGTTCTTTGGCCGCGACCATTGGGGCAGCGCCTGGAGCGTCGTGCTCGGCGGCTGCGGCATTCAAACCGGCGCCGTCATCGGCAAGACCAACGAGAACGGCACCGCCGTAGCCGACCGGCAGGTCGATCACGGCCATCTGTTCCACACCTACCTGCGCGCCGTGGGCGTCGACTCGACTGCCAAGTTCGACGCGGGCGGCCGAGCCATTCCGATGGCCGATCCGGCCGCCGAGCCGATCCGGGAGCTGCTGACATGACCGACGCCGAAAAACCCGCCGCGCCCGGCGAAGTCAAACCTGCCGCGCCGACCGCTGTCACAACCGATCCCAAGCAAACCCACATGGTCGGCGAGTTCAAGCACGCCAGCCCGCTGTTGGCCTGCCGCTTCGATCCCAGCGGACAATTCGTGTTCGCCACGGCGCAGGACAACAGCATCCAGCGCTGGCACCTGGCCAGCGGAAAGGCCACGCCGCTGGTTGGCCACGACAGTTGGGTTCGGGCATTGGCGTTTCATCCCTCGGGCAGCACGCTTTACAGCGGCGGCTACGACGGGCGGCTGATCTGGTGGGATGCCACCGCCGAGGCGCCGCAGCCGACGCGCACCGTTGACGCCCATCGCGGCTGGGTCCGCGCCGTGGCTGTCAGTCGCGACGGCAAACTGCTGGCTACCGCCGGCAACGACAACCTGGTGAAAATCTGGGACGCCATCGACGGCAGGCTGTTGACGGATTGCGTCGGCCACGCCAACCACGTGTACAACGTCGCATTTCATCCGCAGCGCGGAGTGATCGTCTCGGGCGATCTGAAGGGAGTTGTATACGAGTGGGACATTGCCACCAGCGAGATACTGCGGCAGTTCGACGCTTCGGCCTTGTGGAAATATGACGCCGGCTTTGGCGCCGACATCGGCGGCGTGCGCTCGATTGATTTTTCCGCCGACGGCGGGCTCCTGGCCTGCGGCGGCATTACCGAAGTCTCCAACGCCTTCGCCGGCATCGGCAATCCGACCGCCGTGGTCTTCGATTTCGAAAAGGGGACGAAGCAGCAACAGCTGGTCAGTTCGGCCAAGGTTCGCGGCCCGCTGACCGGCGTCAAATTCCATCGCGAGGGATTCATCATCGGCGCCAACGGCGGCCACGACGGCGGCCACCTGCTGTTCTGGAAGCTCGACCAGCCCGCCGAGTTTTTCAACCTCAAGCTGCCCGACGTCGCCCGCGATCTCGATCTGCATGCCGACTCGCTACGCCTGGCCACGCCACATCAGGACGGCGCTCTGCGTCTGTGGCAGATGACCGCCAAGGCCAAGTAGCGGCGCTGTTTGTGCGGGTCGGGAGTTGCTCTTTCTTCGTGCCCGAAGCAAATGGCGAGAGATGCGCCGGATGCGCTACCAAATCACGATCAAAGACATGATGCTGGCCACGTTCTGGGTCGGGGTCGGTGTCGCCGCTTGGCTTGGGGCTCTGCGTGTTGGCCGCCAACCGCATCCCCGACTCATGCCAGGCCAGTTTCAAGTCTACGAGACGCTTGCATTGGCCGCACTGGGGTGGTCGTGCATCTTCCCCGCGATTTGGGCGTTGCTGGGTCGTGCAAGAAAGGGAGTGGTGATCGGCGTCGGCATGTGGGTCTTTATGCTGATCTTGAGTTTGTTTGTTCTGGTTTGAGAAACCACGAAACGGCCAATAACCGGACGTCCAAGAGGCGCAATCGCCGAACCTGGCGGCCCAAGCGGTTGTCTGAGGAAGCAACAGGTCTTCTCCAACCTTTGGGAGCCGAGCCGATGATTCTCGACGTTGGCAACGGAATCCGACTCACGGAAATCCGACGCTCGGACAAGGATGCGCTGGTCGAACTGCTCAACAATCGGGAAATCTACGACCGCACCTTGCGGATTCCCTTTCCCTATACGGCCGCCGACGCCGAGAAATGGTTTGCTGGCATCGACGAGGCAACCAAGAAGAACGAGCCACCGTTCAAATGGTCGATTCGAATGGACGGTGATCGGTTAATCGGCGGGATCGGCTTCGACGGTCTTGTCTTGGGTCAGTCGCATCGAGCCGAAATCGGCTACTGGTTGGGCCAGTCGTTTTGGAACCGGGGCATCATGACCGCCGTGCTGCGGACGATCTGCCGGCATGCGTTCGAGAACCTGGGCCTTGTCAAAATCACTGCCCACGTCTTCTCGATCAACGACGCCTCGGCCCGAGTGCTCCAGAAGTGCGGTTTCGAATTGGAAGGCTACCTGCGAAGCCAATTTCTCAAGGACGGGCAGTATCTGGACGCCAAGGCGTTTGGGCTGGTTCGCGGATCAAATCGCGATTAGCTCGCCTGCGTGCTCAAAATCGTAATCGAAAGGATATCATCAACGATGTACGTACCCGCGGCATTCGCAGAATCCGATCGGACCCGGCTGTTTGACTTCATCGAAGCGAACAGCTTTGGCGTGCTCGTCTCCCAGGTGAAAGGAGAGCACTTCGCCACCCACCTGCCGCTGCTATTGAACCGCGGCACCGGGCCGAGTGGCCAGTTGGTGGGGCACATGGCGCGGGCCAACCCTCAATGGCAGGAGATTTCCGGCCAGCAGGTTTTGGCGGTCTTTTCCGGCCCGCACGCCTACATCTCGCCCAGTTGGTACGAGGCCGAAAACGTCGTTCCGACCTGGAACTATGTCGCCGTTCACGTTTATGGAGAGTGCGAGATCATCGACGATGAGCGGGCCACGGCACAAGTTGTCGAGGATTATGTATCAACCTATGAACGGCGGATGCCAATTCCTTGGGCCATCGATCCGGCAACTCCGTTTTTCGAGAAGATGGTCAAGATGGTTGTCGGCTTTCGCATCCGCGTCAGCCGGATTGAAGGAAAATGGAAGCTGAGCCAAAACCATCCCGTCGAGCGGCGGGAACGAGTCGCCCGCGAATTGGCAGCCGCCGAGGATTCCAATTCCAGGGAGATTTCTCGACTCATGGCAGAAGGACTTGGATAGCGACGCGTCTCTCGACGCATTCCCGTAGGTCACCGCTCTCCGCTTTTTTTTGAAACGGCTTAAGGGAATTATTGAACCACCAAGGCACCAAGAGCACCAAGGAAGAATGAAATGCAATAGCAATTGAATTCTTCTTGTCTTGGTGTTCTTGGTGCCTTGGTGGTAAATGCTTCTTCCCGTCATTTTTTCTCCTTCATCCTTTCCGTTGTGATCTCCACTTCCAGCGAGCCGGCGTTGTCGTTCAGGCTGCCGGCCGAATCGTTGATGCGAAAATAGAGCGTACCGGCGTGCGGCGATTCAAGCGTGGTTTCGAGTCCCACGGTGATCGGCTTCAACAGGCCGCTGGGGCCTTTGGCCGCTGGGTCGTCGGAGCGAATGGCGGCTAGGAGGATTCCCAGCGGCAATCCGCGATAGTAGTGGATCGTCACTCCGCCGGGCTCGCACCACCAGGGGCCGGGATCGTTGCCGACCTGGTAGCGCCCCGTCGCACGCAGACGAACCTTCTGTCCGGCCGCCAGTTGCACGCCGGACGATTGCCAGCCGCGGTCGGCGGCCACCGACACGGTTTTTCCGCCCGGCGGAAGCGGCGTGCCGGCCGCCGGCTCGACGTCCATACGCGCAAAATCGTAACCGTAATCGAGGTTGGCGATGAACACCTGCCAATCTTCCTGGATGCGGTTCCAATCGTCGCCAAAAACCCGCCGCAATTCGCCTGAGAAGTTCGGCTGTCCGGCCTGCTTGTGTAAATCGCGAAAGCGCGACTGATAGCGCGGGTGGCCGTCGAAAAACGCGGTGGCGGCCCAGCACCAGGCGTACCAATGGTTTTGCAGCTCGACGCGGCTGTCGAACGCGAATATCTTCGCCAGGCTCATCGCGCAACGCGCGGCGTAGGCGGTCTGCACGATCTCGATGCGGCCCCATTTCGATACTTCGTCGCGGTCTCGCGGGAAGTACTTCAGCACCAGCTTGCCGTCTTCCAGGCGGTGCGTGGCCAGCAGTTCGGCCATGCCTTCGGAAAACCAAGGCGGCCCCTTGCCCGAGGCCAGCGCGTCCATGAAGGCATGCGTCCCCTCGTGCAGCACCAGGTGTCGGCGGTAGTAGGGGCTGGCCTGATCGTAGACCCACAGTCGGTCGCCCCGCGCGAAGCCGGTGGCGAACTCGGGCAGATCGGCCGGAAACAGTCCGGCGGCCTGAAATCGCTCCCGGGCTCGCATCAAGTAACCGCGGACGTGCCAATCGGCGTGCTGCTTTTCGTCCACGCCGAAGTACGCGCACCACTGCGGGAACGCCTGGTCGAAAATCGCCGGCAGCGCGTCGACGTCGTCGCCTGCGGGCAGGTCGGTGATCAGCGTCAGATGTTTCGACTCGATCTGGCGAATGCCCGCCGGCGCGGCGGGTTTCGTTTCGTCAGCGCCGCACGCCCGGCAGAACAAGCCGCCGGCAGCCAGCGCAAAAACACAAGAATGAACGCAGGACTCTGGAGTCGCTTCGCCGACACGTCATCAAAGCCACAGCCGCCGACCTCGGGCGACTCTCCTGGGAAGATCGTTCCATTCTACGTCGCCGACGGTGGGGCTGCACGAGCGGCTGGACAAGACGGCTGGCCACGTGCGATGCTAACGAGCTGTTGAAATGCCGGCATTTCGGAATTCCGCACACCCTTGCGAGCGAACCGATGCGAAGCGATGTCCGACGGTCGCGTTACACCGCTGCTTTCTCTTGCGTCATTCTCGCGATTGTTTGCCTGGCGACGACGGGGTGTTGGTTTGGCAGCGACAAGGAGGTGGTCGTTTATACGGCGCTTGACGCCGAGTTTTCGGACCCGATTCTCAAGGAATTCAGCGACGACACGGGTCTGCGGGTACTGCCGAAGTTCGACACCGAGTCAACCAAGACCGTGGGCCTCGTCGAGGCCATCATCGCCGAGCGCGGGCGGCCGCGCTGCGACGTGTTTTGGAACAACGAAGTACTGCACACGCTGCGCCTGGAGCAGATGGGCCTGCTCGAGGTCTACCAGCCGCCATTGGCAGGGGAATATCCTCCCATGCACCGCTCGATCGCGGGCACCTGGCACGGCTTTGCGGCCCGGGCGCGCATTCTGATCGTCAACACGCGTTTGCTGGCCGAGGCCGAGCGGCCCAAGAGCATCAACGATCTGGTCGATCCGAAATTCAAGGACCAGGTCGGCATTGCCAAACCGCTGTTCGGCACCACCGCCACGCACGCCGCCTGCCTGTTCGAGACCTGGGGAGACGAGAAGGCGAGAAAATTCTTTCGCGAGCTGAAGCAAAACGCGAAAATCATGAGCGGCAACAAACAGGTGGCCGTCGCGGTGGCCTCGGGCCAGTTGGCATTCGGCTTGACCGACACCGACGACGCCATCGGCGAGCTGGAAAAAGGCCTGGACGTGACGATCGTCTATCCCGATCAACAGCCCGACGGACTGGGCACGCTGTTCATTCCCAATACGCTGTCGATCGTCAAGGGCTGCCCGCATCCGGCGCATGCCCGCACGCTGGTCGATTTTTTGCTCACGCCGCGGATCGAGGAAAAGCTGGCCAATTCCGCAAGCGCTCAGATCCCGCTGCATCCCGGGGCCAAAGGGAGCGCGCGAGTCGAGTCGCCGACCACGGTCCGCGCCATGCAGGTCGATTTTGCGGCGGCCGCCAAACAATGGAAAGAAGTGGCGGAATTCCTGCGTGACGAATTCACGACCGACCGCTGATAAAAGGATGACGTGTGCCACTGCTGGCTTGTCCAGCAGTGCCGTGTAAATCGGCCAACGAAAACACTGCTGGGCAAGCCAGCAGTGGCACCCAGGCTCTTACAATCCCTTGCGAATTCTGCGCAGCGGGCGGCCGCCGCGGCCGTACAGGGGCGGAGCCGGTTTCTTGGCCTCTTCGACCGGCTGGCTCGTGCCATCGGCCGTGCCGTCGGCGGGCGGGCGCACGGGGGCGGTCGGCTCGCGCATCACGGCCGCGAAACCGGGCACGTCGTCGCGCTTCAGCAGCCGATCGATGCGCATCTCGATCCGCGTCAGCTCGTTGCCTTCTTCGGGCGTGACGAAGGTGTAGGCCACGCCTTCGCGGCCCATGCGGCCGGTGCGGCCGACGCGATGCACGTAGTCGTCGCAGAACTGCGGAATGTCGTAGTTGATGATGTGCGAAATGCTGCTGACGTCGATGCCGCGGCCCACCACGTCGGTGGCCACCAGAACGCGAACTTTGCCTTCGCGAAACGCCGCCATCACGCGGTCGCGGGCGTTTTGTGCCAAGTCGCCGTGAATGCAGGCCACGTTGTCGAATCGCCGGGTCAGGCGGCGGTCGACCTTGTCGGTCCCCCGCTTGGTGCGGCAAAAAACGATCGCCTGCCGCGGATCTTCGCGCTTGATCAGGTGTTCCAGCAACTCGAACTTCCGCTCCGGGTCGACCGTGAAGTAAAACTGCTCGATCGTTTCGACCGAAATGTCGGTCGGGCGAGAAGTTCAGCGATTCGGGATTGCGCATGTAGCTGCGCGCCAGCCGTTCGACCGGCGGCGGAACCGTGGCGCTCAGCAGCAGCGTCTGCCGCGCGTGCGGGCAGCGACGCAGAATTTTTTCGATGTCGGGCCGAAAGCCGATGTCGAGCATCCGGTCGGCTTCGTCGAGGACGACGAACGAAAGGTCGTCGAGCTTGAGCGTGCCGCGGCCCATGTGGTCCAGCACGCGGCCGGGCGTGCCGATGACGATTTCCGCCCCGCGCGAAAGTTTGTCGATCTGGCCGCGAATCGGCTTGCCGCCGTAGACGCGCCACCGAGTGAATCTTGCGGCCGTGCGAGAGCTTGACGACTTCCTCGCGAACCTGCACGGCCAGCTCGCGCGTGGGCACCAGGATCAGCGCCTGCGGGACCGTGTCCTTTCTTGCGCGGCTGCAGTCGTTCCAGAATCGGAATGACGAAGGCGGCCGTCTTGCCGGTGCCGGTGCGGGCCTGGCCCATCACGTCGATGCCCGTCGAGCGCACGAGGGATCAAGCCGGCCTGAATCGGGGTCGGCTCGAGATACCCGGCCTTCTCCAGAGACACCATCATGGTCTCGGACAGGGCGAGGCTTTGAAATCCGGAGGTGGGGCTTGCGAGCGAGTCTGCGACTTTCGTGGAACTGTCCAACACAACGTCCAAAATGGGTAACGTAACGCGGGTGACCGCGGACGCTCCACGGTCGGCAGATAGAGATTTAGTTTGCTACTGTAACCCTAGCAGGCAACTAGGTTTTGGTCAATGTCACCCCGGTGCTGGAGGGCCGCTTAATGCGGTAAAAACAATAGGCCGGCCCACTAATAGCCAGTGGGCCGGCCTTTCTCGTCGGTTTTTGTCACCAGGGCGCCTTAGCGCTTGCCGGCCTTGTGGGCCTTCTTCTTCGGCGAGCGCTTGGCCGACGATTTCGCCGACGACTTCGACTTGGTCGAGCGCTTGGCCGATTTCTTGCTGGTCTTCTTCGTAGCTTTCTTGGTTGCCATATCCGTGGCTCCTCGTTTGCGAGTACCCGAATCGCTTGCGTGATTTCCCCTTGGGTACCCTGACAGGGGAAGCCGCCTCGAGCTGTACGAGATCAACTCGTATCGTTATGAATCCCCATCGGGATCCATTACCCGTTCCATT
Organism: uncultured Planctomycetia bacterium; assembly: GCA_963801675.1. GTDB lineage: Bacteria > Planctomycetota > Planctomycetia > Pirellulales > PALSA-1355 > PALSA-1355. The sequence goes on along the minus strand of CAWDFN010000001.1, from coordinate 1,393,398 downwards.
TCGCGTTGGACAAAAACTTCCAGCCTCTCCTTCGTTCGCTTCCTGGTGCAGGCAGTTGCGTTGCTCTTGAAGTTTGTAGTTCCAACCGCGCTGGCAACTGCTCCGATCCCCCAGGTTCGCGGATTGAACCAGCTTTAAGAGCACGGCGTCAAGGCGAGTTCCGCTGAAATCGGACTCGAAGTGAAAATAGTTTTCGCGGCGCGACACGCGCGCGAGTAGGTCTCGCGGTGCCGCATCGTCCTATCGGCGCGCCTGGCTCCAAGCGAAATCGCCGACGCGCTTGCCGCGCGTTAAGCGGGCTGAGCGCCGATGCTAGCAGCCCATTGTTCGAGCATTTGAAACTGCCGGCCGAAGTCGTTTTCGTCGCAGCCCAACGGAGTTTTGAAGAAACTGCTCAGGAAGCCCAGCGTGCCGACGTCGCCGTTGCGCCAGGCGCGCTCGGTGAACCGCGCCAGATCCAAAACCAAGGGCGCGGCCAGCAACGAGTCGCAACCTTGCCAGGTGAATTGCAACGTCATCGGCGTGCCGAGGAAGCCCTTGAAATGGATGTGATCCCAGGCCGTCTTCCAGTCGCCGAGGCTGGCGATATATTCGAGCGAGACCAGCGTTTGCGGGCTGTAGCCCAGGATCGGGCGCAGCAGCCGGTCCTTGGCCGTGACTTTCGATTTCTTGTTCGCCGGGTCGTCGAGCACCTTGCCGTCGAGGTTGCCGAAAATATTGTGGCCGACCCAGCTCATCACCTCCAAGTTTCGATGCGCGAACATCGGTGCTAGCGTGCTCTTGAGCAGCGTTTCGCCGGTCTTTCCGTCGTAGCCCATGTGTCGCGTGGCGCGCTCGATCGCCAACTCGCCGATCGCCGGCGGCGACGCGCCCAGCGAGGGGGTGAAGTTGATGTACGAATAGCCCAACTCGAGCGCCGCGATGGCGTACAGCGAGCTGGCCGGTAGCGGGCAGGCGCGCGGCTTGTCGAGCAGCCTTTGCAGCTGGCTCCACCGCACCGGCAGTCGCGCAGTGTCGACGGGCGGCTCGGTCGAAGCCACGTTCACGACGATCACGTGAGCCAGCTTATGCGCCGCGGCAAAGGCCGTCAAATCGGAGCCGATGCGCTCGATGGCCGAGCGGGGCGTGTCGCGTTTGCCGCGCAGATCGGCGTCGGCAAATTGTTCGATGGCCGAGCCGACGTTGAGCAGGACGCCGCTGCGCAAATTGTTCTCGATCTTTTCCAGCTCACCCTTGCATTTGGCCAGAATATCCGGATCGATGGCCCGACTTTGGGTGTGCATCCGCAGGGCTTCGTCGTACAGCCTTCCCGCACGGATGTCGTGCCCGCCGATGACGAAGTCTTTCCAATCGGCCAGCTCCAAGTCGGCGAAGCAGGGCAAGTGCGTGACCAGGCCGGCGGGCGAGATCAGGCCTTTTTTCAGGGCGGTCAATCCGACCAGGGCTGTTGTCGCCACGCCACCTTTTGCGCCGATCAGCCAGATGCCGATGCGAGAACGGACCATGATTTCGCCAGGGAGCGATGGGCTCGCGCGCTCGTGGGAGCGCATGCAGCCACTTGGAAGTGAACCTTCAAATTACTATGATTGTCGCACTCTGCGGTTCGAAGCGTCAAGCAGGCAGCCGAGGGCTGCCACCTAGGAGTGTTTGCTTCGCCCAGTCCGTATTTTTCCGGGAGTCGTCCGATGCCGCCGTCCATTTCACGAATCGTCCAGGCGCTCGAGCCCTCGGCCACGCTGGCCATGGCGGCCAAGGCCAAGGATTTGAAAGCGAGCGGCAAGACGGTGTACGACTTCAGCGTCGGCGAGCCCGACTTCACCACGCCCGAGCACATTTGCCAGGCGGCCGTGGCCGCGATGAAAGCCGGCCACACGCACTACACGGTCGCCAGCGGAATTCCCGAGCTGCGCGCCGCGATGGCCAAGCAATATCAGGCCACGCACGGCTTGAGCTATTCGGCCGCGCAGGTGGTCGTCTCCAACGGCGCCAAGCACTCGCTGCACAACGTGTTCACGGCGCTGTGCAATCCGGGCGACGAAGTGATCATTCCGGCTCCCTACTGGGTCAGCTATGCGGAACTGGTCAAGCTTACCGGCGCCGTGCCGGTGATCGTGCCGACCGACGAGTCGAACCACTTCAAGCTCACGCCGGCCCAGCTTCGCGCGGCGATCACGCCGCGCTCGACGATCCTGCTGCTGTGCTCGCCCTCGAACCCGACCGGCACGATGTATTCGCCCGAAGAATTGGGGCGCTGGCCGACGTCGTGCTGGAAAAGAACCTGCTGGTCGTCTCGGACGAGATCTACGAGCGGCTGATCTACGGCAACCATCGTTTCGCCAGCTTTGCCACGGTGCGGCCGGGCCTGCAGGAGCGCACCGTGATCGTCAACGGCGTCAGCAAGGCCTACGCCATGACCGGCTGGCGGATCGGTTGGACGCTGTCGCCGGCCAACGTGGCCAAGGCGATGGCCGACTTGCAGAGCCAGGAAACGTCGAATCCGTCGAGCGTCAGCCAATACGCGGCGCTGGCCGCGATCGAGGGTCCGCAGGAATGCGTCGGCCAGATGCTCGCTGAGTTCGCCAAGCGGCGCGAGTTCGTTCGCGGCCGGATCGCCGAAATCCCCGGGCTGAGTTGCCCCGACATGGCCGGTGCTTTTTACGCGTTCGTCAACATCAAGGCCCACTTGGGCCGATCCTACAACGGCACGCGCGTCGACAACTCGACCCAGTGGTGCCTGGCACTGTTGGAACAGCAGAACGTGGCCACGGTGATGGGCTCGGCCTTCGGCGCCGAAGGGTACGCGCGGATTTCGTTCGCTACCAGCCTCGACACGCTCAAGGCAGGCTTCGATCGCATCGAAGCGTTTCTAAAGAGCCGTTAGGGCCGGACTAGAGCGCCCCGTTTTTCTGGCTTGCACGCGGCTGGGCCACGGAATAAATTGTCGCAGGCCATCCCCCCACTGGTATAGGGGCGGCGTAGGGATCGGGACGGCGATTCGAACTCGAGTTGTACCCAGCGCACGGAGACTTCGACATGTCGCAGAATCCCTACCAATCGCCTGCCACCGACGCGCACGTCATTGGCATCAACAGTGGAAACATTGAAGACCTGCGCAAAGTCGCGAAGTACCAAAAGGGAGTCATCACCTGCATTCTGATTCAGCTTCTCGCCATCGGGGCCCAATTCGCATTGCCGCCCGAGTTGCAGATTTTTCTGGCCTTGGGCCTGCTGATTGTCGGCATTACGAGCACGGTCTTTATTTTTCTGTTGGCCGTCAATGTCTACACGACGGGCGTCGGCGTGCTGTTGGGGATTCTGGCGCTGATCCCTTGCATCGGATTGCTCGTGTTGTTAACCGTCAACGGCAAGGCAACCACCGTGCTGCGGAAAAATGGAATCAAAGTCGGCCTGATGGGCGCGAACCTGTCGCAGATTTAGCGCGGTGGTGATCCCGTCCGTGCGCCGACACGAGCGATGGCCGGGGTCTGGCAAAATTATCTCGCACTTCTTGCGGGGAATCTCGCCAATTTGTGGCCTACGCTTGAGGTGTCGCCATTGGATGGCTCGCGCAACTCCTTTTGCGTTGTCATTTTCCGCTCGATTTTGGTAGCCTGAAGGTAGACGGGCGGCGGGGCGAGCGGCGACGCTGATACAATCTGGCGGCACACTCGAAGCGTATCGTTTGTAGGGAACGCAACGATTGCGGCGGAAAGGCCCGTCGGATCGGGCCGTCAAGGAGAACGCACGCGTGAAGATTCTACTGGCCACCAGCGAAGCGGTCCCCTTCGCCAAGACCGGCGGCCTGGCCGACGTCTGCGGAGCCTTGCCGCTCGAGCTGGCCAAGCTTGGCCATGAGCCGACGCTGATCCTGCCCGGCCTATCGGCAAATGCGCGACTGCGGCCTGCCGATCGAATCGACCGGCATCGATTTCGACGTGCCCATCGGCAGCAAGACGGTGACGGGCAGCTTCTTGAAGAGCCACTTGCCCGGCAGCTCGGTGCCCGTCTACCTGGTTCGACAGGACCAGTACTACGACCGCGACGGACTCTATCAGCAAGACGGCAAGGACTACCGCGACAACTGCGAGCGGTTCGTCTTCTTCTGCCGCGCCGTGCTGGAAGCCGATTCGCCTGCTCGATCTGCACGTCGACGTGCTGCATGCCAACGACTGGCAGACCGGCCTGATTGCCGGCGTACCTCAAAATCGAATATCGCGGCGTGCCGGGCTACGAGCACATCGGCACGCTGTTCACGATCCACAACATGGCCTATCAGGGCCTGTTCTGGCATTGGGACATGCTGCTGACCGGGCTTGGATTGGAAATACTTCAACTGGCAGCAGATGGAGTTCTTCGGCAAGCTTGAACCTGCTGAAGACCGGCCTGGTGTTTGCCGACCGCCTCAACACGGTCAGTCCGCGCTATGCCGAGGAAATTCAGACGGCCCCCTTGGGCTGCGGGCTGGAAGGCGTGCTGCAACACCGGCGCGACGTGCTGTCGGGCATCGTCAACGGCGTCGACTATCGCGAGTGGAATCCGGCCACCGACCGGCACCTGCCGGCCAACTACGACCGCCGAGACGTTCGAGCGCGGCAAGCCGATCTGCAAGGCCGCGCTGCAAAGCGAGCTGGGGCTGCCCGTCGCGCCGAAGGTGCCGCTGATCGGCCTTCGTCGGCCGGCTGGCCGAGCAAAAGGGAATCGACCTGCTGGCCGCCGTGATGCGCGATTGGGTGCAGTCGTGCGACGTGCAATGGGTCATCCTGGGCACCGGCGAGGCAAGCTATCAGAATCACTTCAGCATGCTCGCCGAGCGGTTTCCGCACAAGCGTGGCCACGCGGCTGGAGTTTTCCGACGCGCTTGGCGCATCGCATCGAAGCCGGCGCCGACATGTTCCTCATGCCCAGCCGCTTCGAGCCGTGCGGACTGAACCAGCTCTACAGTCTCAAATATGGCACCGTGCCGGTCGTGCGGGCCACCGGCGGGCTGGTCGACACGATTACGAATCTCGACCCCGGCACGCAGGCCGCGGGCACGGCCAACGGATTCAGTTTCGGCGAATACAGTTCGCTGGCCCTGGCCGAAGCGTTGCAGCGGGCATGCGATGCCTACACTCAGCCGGAAATCTGGAAACGATTGATCGCCACCGGCATGCGCCAGGATTGGTCGTGGGCGCGCCAGCGCACGCAAGTACGTCGAACTGTACCGCGCCACCGATCGAATGCGAGGTATCGCGCCGGCAATTGCATGGCCGGCAGTCGCAGTTGACCGTGCACCACGGCGACAGGACTGCCATGCACGAAGTTATCTCTAGCGCTGGTCTGGCATCAGCATCAGCCCTACTATCCCGACGACGTCGCGGGCGAAAATCCCATGCCCTGGGTGCGCCTGCACGGCACCAAGGACTACTGGGGCATGGCCATGCTCCTCAAGGAAGTGCCCGAGGTGCATGCCACGATCAATCTGGTCCCCAGCCTGCTGGCGCAGATCGCGGCCTACACCGATCGATGGCCACGCAGGACGAGCATCTGCGCGTCTCGCGGCTGCCGGCCGACAGCCTGAGCGAAGAGCGATCGCCATTACCTGCTCGACAATTTCTTCATGGTCCAACCCGGACCAGATGATCCGGCCGTACCCGCGCTATCACGAGCTGTATCAGCAGCGCGGCTTGAGCGTCGACACCGCCGCGCGGGCCCGCGAGCGCTTCACGAAGCACGACATTCTCGACCTGCAATGCTGGTCCAACCTGATGTGGATCCATCCGCTCGCGTTCGAAGTCATTCCCGAGCTGGCCGAGTTTCGCAAGAAGGGGCAGCACTGGACCGAGGAGGAGAAGCAGTGGCTGCTCGACAAGCAGATGGAGCTGCTGGCGCAGATCATTCCGCTGCACCGCGAGCTGGCCGATGCGGGCCAGGTCGAGCTGACCACCACGCCGTTCTATCACCCGATCCTGCCGCTGCTGTGCGACAAGCGGCTGGCCCGGCAGGCGATGCCCGACGTCGAGCTGCCGCGTCATCTGGAGGGCTACGCCGAGGACGCCGCCGCGCAGATCCGCCGCGCGGTCGAGTACCACGAGCAGGTCTTCGGCAAGCAGCCCGCGAGGCATGTGGCCCTCCGAAGGCTCGGTCTGCCAGGCGATGATTGCCGGCGGTCGCCGCGGCGGGCATCGAGTGGATCGCCACCGACGAAGAAATCCTGGCCCGCTCGACCGACGGCTGGGTCTCGCGCGACGGGCAGGGCTGCCTGCGCAATCCCGAGATGCTCTACCGCCCGTGGCGCGTGGAAGAGCAGGGCCACAACGCTGCAGATCATCTTTCGCGATCACGCGATGAGCGACCAGATCGGCTTTCACTATCAGCGCTATCCGGCCGAGCAGGCCGTCGACGATTTCGTCGGCAAGCTCGAAGCCATCGGCCGCGCCACCGAGCGGCAACGCCGGCCACCGGCCCACGCTGGTGAGCATCATTCTCGACGGCGAGAACTGCTGGGAGTACTATCCCAACGGCGGGCGTGGAGTTTCTTCGCGGACTGTATCGCCGCGCTGGCCAGCCACCCGCAGATCAAGCCGGTGCGCGTGCGCGACTATCTGGCCAAGCATCCGGCCACCGACACGGTGGGCCATCTGTTCGCCGGCAGTTGGATCAGCCACAACTTCGGCATCTGGATCGGCCATCCCGACGTGCAATCGGGCCTGGGACCTGCTGACCGAGACGCGGGCAGTGTCTGGTCGAGCGCAGGCCACGAAGCGACGTCGCGCCGGCGGAACTCGCCCGCGCCTGGGAAGAGCTGTACATCGCCGAGGGGAGCGATTGGTTCTGGTGGTTCGGCGACAGCCATTCCAGCAGCCAGGACTGGCTGTTCGATCGCCTGTTTCGCAAGCACTTGCAAAACGTCTACACGTTGCTCGGCGAAGAGCCGCCGGCAGTGTTGCTGCAGCCGATCGACGCCGATCGCGAGCACGCCCGGCCGTTCACGCAGCCGACCGGCCTGCTGGACGTCAAGATCGACGGCCGCGAAACGTATTTCGAGTGGCTCAACGCCGGGCGTGTACGCGGCGGCGGCCGCGCGCGGCACGATGACCATGGCCGAGCCGCAGCGAATCGAGAGACTCTATTTCGGCTTCGACGCCGAGCGGCTGCTGCTCCGGTTCGACGCGCGCGGCGGCGCGCGGCGAGCGGCTGGCCGACGTCGACACGCTGCGGATCGTGTTCCTCGAGCCGGCCGGGTTCGAATTGCTGGTTAGCAATCCGGCCGGGCCGCGGCCCGCGGTGCAATTGTTTCACAACGACGTGCCGGTGAGCGCCGCCGGGGTCGAGGCGGCGGCCGACGACGATTCTGGAAATCGCCGTCCCGTGGCGCAGCCTGGCCACGGCCACCGACGCGCCGGTGCACTTCTACGCCGAATTGATCCAGCACGAACAGCCGCTCGAGCGGATTCCGCACGAAGGGCGCGATCGAGACCGCGATCCCTTCGCCCGACTACGAACTGATGATGTGGCAAGCCTGAAAGGCGCGCGCTTCGAAAGAACTCCATGCCTGACCTGCGCAAAGATCCGATCGTCGGCCGCTGGGTGATCATCGCCAAGAACCGTGCCAAGCGGCCGCACGACTCTCGACGCGACGCCGCGATGCGCCCCAAGGGCAGCTTCTGTCCGTTCTGCGAAGGCAACGAAGCAGCACACGCCGCAGCGAGATCGTCGGCCTATCGCAAAGCCGGCACGCACCGCGATCGGCCCGGCTGGCGCGTGCGCGTCGTGCCCAACAAGTTTCCCGCGCTGGAAATCGAAGGCGATTTGAACAAGCGCGGCGAGGGCATCTACGACATGATGCGCGGCGTCGGCGCCCACGAAGTGATCATCGAATCGCCCCGGCATCTGGTCAGCACCGCGGAACTGGCCGAAGAGCAACTGCGCGACGTGTTGTGGGTCTATCGCGACCGGCTGGTGGATCTGAAGAAAGACCAGCGGCTGGTCTACGGCATGATCTTCAAGAACGTGGGCGCGGCGGCCGGCGCGTCGCTGGAACACACGCACAGCCAACTGATCGTCACGCCGATCGTGCCGATCAACGTGGCGGAGGAGATCGCCGGATCGCTCGAGTTTTACCGGTATCGCGGTCGTTGCGTGTTTTGCGACATGATCGAGCAGGAACTGGCCGTCGAGAAGCGGATCGTGTTCGATTCGCCGGGCTTCGTGGCCTTTTGCCCGTTCGCCGCCGGTTTCCCTTCGAGACCTGGATCCTGCCCAACGACGCATGCCAGCCACTACGAGAACATCTCAGCAGAACGGCGTCGAGGAGCTGGCCCGGGTGATGAAGCAGGTGCTGGCGAAAATCGAAACCGCCCTGGACCGGCCCGCCTACAACTACATCATTCACACGGCTCCGTTTGACACCCAGGAGTTGGCGCACTATCACTGGCATATAGAGATTATTCCGCGTGTGACGAAGACGGCCGGCTTTGAGTGGGGTACCGGTTTTTACATCAATCCGGTTCCGCCCGAGGAAGCGGCCGCCTTCCTGCGGGAGCTGGAAGTCGACATCACAAGAGACGCAAGAAATTCCGACCAGGACGACTGGATAAACGGCGTGCTAGTTTGCCGATTAATCATTGTCACTGCTCGCGCCCACGCATTCCTTTCGCCCACGCGTTACATCGGCCACCTATGTCGCACACCATCCGGTTCGTCTTCGTCCTGCACAATCATCAGCCGGTCGGCAACTTCGACCACGTCTTCGAACAGGCCTACCAGGACAGCTACCGGCCGTTCCTCGACGTCTTCGAGCGCTATCGAGCACCTGAAGATCGCGCTGCACACCAGCGGGTCGCTGATGGAGTGGCTCGACGCGCATCATCCGCGAATATCTCGATCGCCTGGCGCGAGCTGGTCGCCGCCGGCCGGATCGAAATCATCGGCGGCGCGTTCTACGAGCCGATCCTGTCGATGATTCCCGCGCCGCGACCGCGTCGGCCAGATCCGCAGCTACACCCGCTGGCTCGAAAAGCGCCTGGGCGCCACGGTCCGCGGCATGTGGATGCCCGAGCGGGTCTGGGAGCAGAGCATGACCAGCGACCTGGTCGACGCCGGCATCGAATACACGGTGCTCGACGATTTCCATTTCAAGAGCGCCGGCCTGACGGACGATCAACTGCACGGCTACTACCTGACCGAGGACGACGGCCGCCTGCTGTCGGTCTTTCCCGGCAGCGAGCGGCTGCGCTACCTGATTCCCTTCGCCGCGCCGCAAGAGACGATCGACTATCTGGGCCGCGCTGGCCGCGCGAGCAGCCCGAGCGCGGTCGTGGTCTTCGGCGACGACGGCGAGAAGTTCGGCACCTGGCCCGAGACGAAGAAGCACGTCTACGACGACGGCTGGCTGGTGCGCTTCTTCGACTGCTCTGGTGCACAACCAGAGCTGGATCCAAGTGACCACGCCGGCCGAAGTGCTCGACAACGTGCCGCCGCTGGGCAAGATCTATCTGCCCGAGGGCAGCTACCGCGAGATGACCGAGTGGGTGCTGCCGGCCGAGCAGCTGGTCGAGTACGACGCGCGTGCGCGCACGAGATGGAGCACGACCCGCGCTGGCCGCGGCTTGCGCGGTTCGTGCGCGGCGGCTTCTGGCGGAATTTCAAGGTCAAGTATCCCGAAGCCGACGAGATGTACTGCCCGCATGATGATGGTCAGCCGCCGCCTGCAAGCGGCCATCGAGAACGGCGCCCGCGGTCGAGCTGATCGAACAGGCCCGCACGAGCCTGTATCGCGGCCAGTGCAATTGCGGCTACTGGCACGGCGCGTTCGGCGGCGTCTACCTGCCGCACCTGCGCAACGCCATCTATCACGCAGCTGATCGCGGCCGACAATCTGCTGGATCGCGCTGGCCGAGCGCGCCCGAGACCTGGGTCGAGGCCGACGGCCGACGACTTCAACTTCGACGGCCGCCAGGAAGTCCGCTTGGCCAACGACAAGCTGGTGGCGCTGATCGCGCCCGAGCCGCGGCGGCCAGCTGTACGAGCTCGACGTCCGCTCGATCGGCCACAACCTGCTGGCCACGCTCGCCCGCCGGCCCGAGGCGTATCACCGCAAGGTGCTGGCCGGCGCCGACGGCCGCAACGACGTGGCCGGCGTCAGCGATCGCGTGGTCTTCAAGCAGGCAGGGCTCGACAAGCGGCTGCAATACGACGACCTACCCGCGCAAGAGCCTGCTCGATCATTTCTACGATCCGCGACGCGACGCTGGCCGCAGTGGCCCGGGGCGAAGCGCCCGAGCGGGGCGACTTCCTGTCGCGGCGCCTACGAAGCCCGGCTGCGCCGCAATCCCGACCGCATCCAGGTGCAGCTGTTCCGCGCAGGGCAACGGCTGGCGGCGTGCCGCGTGCGAATCACCAAGGGCGTCACGCTCGAAGCCGGCAGCTCGACGCTGGAAATCGCCTACCTGCTGGAAGGCCTGCCGCCGGACCAGCCGCTGCACTTCGCCGTCGAGTTCAACTTCGCCGGCCTGCCCGCGGGCGCCGACGACCGCTACTTCTACGGTCGCGACCGGCAGCCGCTTCGGCCAACTCGGCACGCAGCTCGACCTGGCCGACGCCGGCGAGCTGGGCCTGGTCGACGAATGGCTGGGCATCGACGTGGACCTGACCTTCTCGCGGCCCACCGGCCTCTGGACCTTCCCGATCGAAACCGTCAGCCAATCGGAAGGCGGCTTCGAGCTGGTCCACCAATCGGTCGTCGTCCAGCCGCACTGGCTCGTGCAAGGCCGACGCCGAAGGCCGCTGGACGGTCGTTATGAACCTGTCGATCGACACCAGCCTGGCCGAAAGCCGGCTGTTGGAGCACCCGGCCGTCGCGCTGTCGTCCGGACACTGATCGCGACGCGCGAGCCGACATTATGCGGCTTGCTGCTGATCCGGACGCTTCGGCTGGCGGTCCGCGTCGGTAATCGCGGCGCCAGGGATCGGCGGCGAGTCGGGCAGACCTCGGGCGCCGGGCCGCAGATAGGTCCAATAAATCCTGGCTATCTCGAGCGTGGCCTTCATGAAATCGCCGGAGCGGAGCGTCGATCCGGCCACGTCGCGCCAAGCGTCGAGCGGGAATTCGTAGATCGTCTCGCGCAATGACGGCAAGCTCGTGCCTTGCCGCAAGCTGCCGCATGCGGGCCAGAATCTCGACGTCGAATATCCAGCGCGTCAGAAACGGCCGCTCGAAGAGCTTCGCCGTCGTCGGCGTGACGCGAAACAGTTTCGCGCCGCATTGCGTGTCAAAGACGCGCAAGCCCAGGGCCACCGAGGCCGTGTTGGCAAACAACCGGCCGAGCCAATAGCGCGTGGGCTGCCGCTCGATGCGGTGGCCCAGCAAGCGGATCCGCGTCCCGACCACCGTCTCGATCCGCGGCTTGCCGTCCAGTACGCGACAGAACGACTCGATGTCCTCCAGCGGCGTGGCCAGGTCGGCGTCCCAGAAGCCGACATACTCGGCTCCTGATCCGAGCGCCGACAGCATGCCCTGCCGCACCGCTTCAGCTTTGCCGCCATTTTTTTCAAGACGCAAATAGCTGAAACGGCGCGGATTGTTGTGGTGCAGGTGTTCGATCAACTCAAGTGTTTCGTCGCGGCTACCGTCGTCGACAAACAGCAGTTCGGCCGCCTCCGTGCGACGGCCAAAGTCTTGAATCGCGCAGATTGAGCCGCTTGGCTTCGTTATAGCACGGCACCACGACGATCGCGCGCGACATCAGGACATCCTTGTCCAACGCAAGATGGCAGCCCGCTCAAGCGAGCCGGGTCGCCCGAGGGAATCCGTGATACCGCAGGCCCTCACCACGGGGCAAGAGCAGTCTGCCAAAGCCATCTGCTAGCACGGCAAAACCACCTTAAAGTGGCGGCCGTTCCAAGATTGCTTCCTACCGCCGCGGGCCGGTCGCGTCTTCCATCTGGGCGATATACTGCCGCAGCCGTTCGACTTCGTCGGTGACGTGGTGCAGCTTGAGCATGTTTTCGACGCGCTTCAGCAGCTCGAGCTTGTTGACCGGCTTGCTCAAGAAATCGTCGGTGCCGGCTTCCACCGCCCGCTCGATGTCGCCCAATTCGTTCAGCGCCGTAACCATCAAGATCATGATCCCGCGCGTGGCCGGATCGGCCTTAAGCTTTTCGCAGACTTCGAAGCCGGAGAGCTTGGGCATCATCACGTCGAGCAGGATCAGGTCAGGCTGAAACGAGGCGACTTTGGCCAGCGTGTCGCGTCCGTCGACCGCCACACCGATCTCGCAATCGAGGCCACCGAGATAGGCTTCCAGCAGTTCCACATTGGGCCCGTTGTCGTCGGCAATCAGAATCCGGCTTTTCTGGCTGATTTCGGACATCGGCATACCCATGGGGCTTGATGAGGGCGCACGGGATGAACGCCAGACAACGTACCGGTCGCGCCGCTGCGATTATAGGGCTGCGACCCGCAATCGAGAATGGCGCCCAGCGCGTGTCGTCTTCAATTCGCGCAAAAAAAATGCAAGGACGGCACTTTCCGCTGTTCTTTGGACCTGTGCTACCTTTTCGTGCTGATACCCGATTGGGGCGTCTGAACGACCAGGCAATGCAGTTTTCCTCGGTAGCGGATTAGCCATCCTTGCGGCTTTCTCGTTATGCAATCAGCGTGCCAATGACGGGCAACGGGAACAAGCGTCACCGCTCGGCCGGCGCACGGTGCCAGATTCAGGCGGGAAACGCCGATATTTTCCGCCGACGGATGGCGACGACAGCTCCACAAGACGCACCGTCGGCCGTCACGCTGGTCAACATCCGGCCAACGTGCTGGTCCGGTGATGACCAACCTGGCCTCGGCGAAGCGAGTGCCGCCTTTACATCTCTTCGCTGTCGACTTCGGCCAGGCGCGCGGCCGGCACGGGAAATTGTTGGCACAGATCGAAAATCTCGCCGCGGATTCGGGTGTGCAGCGCGGCGTCGTCCGGGGCTTTGAGAGCCGACAACATCCAGGCGGCGATTCGCTTCATTTCGCCGGGGCCCATGCCGCGGGTGGTCAGGGCCGGCGTGCCGATGCGAATGCCGCGAGGGGTCCATCGGCTTGCGCTCGTCGAAGGGGATCATGTTCTTGTTGACCGTGATGCCGCAGCTGCTCGAGCACGGCTTCGGCCTGCTTGCCGCCGAGGCCCAGCGTGGTGACGTCGACCAGCATCAGGTGGTTGTCGGTGCCGCCGCTGACCAGCCGCAAGCCGCCGGCCAGCAGCGCGTCGGCCAGCGCCTTGGCGTTGTCGATGATCTGCCTGGGCGTACTGCTTGAACTCGGGCTGCAGCGCCTCGCCGAAGCAGATCGCCTTGCCGGCGATCGACGTGCATCAGCGGCCCGCCCTGGATGCCGGGGAACACCGTGCGGTCGAGATCCTTGGCGTACTCGGCCTTGCACATGGACCAGGCCGGCGCGCGGGCCGCGCAGCGTCTTGTGCGTGGTGGTGGTGACGAAGTCGGCCACCGGCACGGGATTGTCGTGCAAGCCGGCGGCCACCAGGCCGGCGTAGTGGGCCATGTCGACAAACAGCTTGGCGCCGACCTCGCGGGCGATCTCGGCGAACTTGCCGTGCGGGATTTCGCGCGGATAGGCGCTGGCGCCGGCCACGATCAGCTTCGGCTTGTGCTCGCGGGCCAGCGCGGCCACCTGGTCGAAGTCGATGCGGTGGGTGTCGCGCGTCACGCCGTAGCTGATGAAATGATAGAGCATGCCCGAGATGTTCAGCTTCATGCCGTGCGTCAGGTGGCCGCCGTGGGCCAGGTCGAGCCCCAGCACGGTGTCGCCCGGCTGGATGGCCGTCAGATAGACGGCGAAGTTGGCCTGGCTGCCGGAGTGGGGCTGCACGTTGGCGTGCTCGGCGCCGAAAAGTTGCTTGGCGCGATCGCGGGCCAGGTCTTCGACGACGTCGACGTACTCGCAGCCGCCGTAATAGCGCCGGCCCGGGATAGCCCTCGGCATACTTGTTGGTCAGCACGCTGCCGACGGCCTGCATGACGGCGGGGCTGGTGTAGTTTTCGCTGGCGATCATTTCCAGGCCGTCCTGCTGCCGCTCGATTTCCAGCGGCGATGGCGGCCCAAACTTCGGGATCTTCTTCGGCGATGAAATTCATGACAAACCAGGCTCGCAATTAAAAACAACGGAAAGGTTGCGCTATTGTCCGATGTGCCGCCCGGCGCGTCAATTGCGGTGCGGAGCGTTCACACACTAACCCGACGCGTAAGCGAGGGCTCTTCGCTCCGCGTCCCTCGCTTGCGCGTCGGGTTAGTGTTTAGTGTGCGGAGGGTGGCGCTAGCATGTCGCGCGTATGGCAGCGGCGCGCCGCCTTGCATCATCTGCTGGATCAGGCCGACATATTGGCCGATGCCGGCCACCACGCTGTCGGGCAGCACCAGCTCGGCGTCCAGTCCGTCGGGCGCGACTCTGGCCGCCAGCCCGATCGGATCGCTGGGCGGAAATGGCGGGATGCGAATGTTCATTTCGGCCGGAAGCAACTGCCGCATTAGCGTGTCGACCCACTGCAAGAGTCCTTGTGGGTTGACGTAGGCGGCCCATTGCGATCCCTTGGGCAACAGGGCGTCCGTTTTGGCGATCTGGGCATCGGCCTCCAAGCCGGCAGTGCCGGCCCGGACATGCGCCACGCCGCGCTCGAGCAACTCCTTGCTGTAGGCGCTGACGATCGTGTGATCGTCGGCAATCGTGAAGTACACCCGCAACTGGCCTTCGTTGCCGAACAGTTTAGAAAAGAATCCCTGCATCTGTTGGTTGATCGGCCCGTCGGCCTCACCGGCCGCGCCGATCATGGCACTCATGTCGGTGATCACTTCGATGGCCTTCAGATCGCCGACCATGATGTCGTTGACGGTGTAGGCCGGCTTATTTGCGCTGTCGCTCTTGTCGATCGAAGTTTTCAAGATGTCGAGCATCTCGCGCGTGAGCGCCATGTAAAGTTTTGCGTCTTTGACGTGCTCGACCGCGGCCGAGGTGGCGGCGATCGAGTCGCCCGGGCGAATCTGGCCCATGATTCCGCACGTGCGCAGCCCGTTGGCCCGCGACCGGGCCATGACGTCGGCGTACTTCTTTTGCATCTCCGCGCTAAGACCGAACTGGTCGAGCGCCGTGTCGGCGAACCGGCCGACAATGGCCGCAAACGCGGAATGCAGTTGCTCAGTGACCGCGCCATAGGCAATGACGAACTTACCCGCGGGCAGCCCCGCCAGCAGGCCGGCCTTGGGCGGCTTGACGGTCTGGGCCCATTTCGACAGATTCCCGTCGGGCGTGAACAGCACGCGCGCCGAGACGTGCAGCGCCACCGTCTCGTCGATGCGAATGCCGACGCCCAACTGGGTCAATTCCGGATCGGCCGCCGCGAGCAGCTCTTTGAACGACTGCTGAATTTGTTTGACAGCCTTGACCTGTTTGGCCGCGTCGGCGTCATCCTTCTTCTCGTCGTCCTTTTTGTCGTCGGCAGCGCCCGCCTCGGTCGCGGCCGCGCCAAAACTTTCCAAAAGCCCGCCGGCTTTTTCGAAGAGCAGTTTCTTGCCGGCCGGCGCCACGACGATCGCGGCCTGCTGCTGCGCGAGCCAAGGCTTGATTGGCGCCAGCGCGCCGGACAGATTTTCCGAAGACGCCAAGATCTGCTCGATGACGTATTTCTGGCCGGTCGACGAGAGGACCGCGAAGTCCCCTTTCTTGGCCGAGAGGTACTTCTCGCCCATGATTGTGACTTCGCAAATCGTGGCGCTGGCGTCGTCGGGCACAAGTTGTTTGATGAACGCCTGGTAATCGGTCACCGGCACGAACACGGCCAGCGACATGCCCCAGGTGGCTTCCTCGTGGTTGTCGGCAAACACCGCCAGCGCCAGCCCTCCCTTGTCGTCCAAACCGTCCTGAACTCCGCTGAACGACTGGAGGATCGGCAGCAGCTCGGGAACCGGCAGCTGCATCTTGTCGGTGAGCTTTTGCAGCTTCGCGCTGGTGTCGGCCAGACCGTTGACCACCGCCAGACCGAGCGCGTTGTCGGGTATAACAGTAAGCGGGTCAGCAGCCGCAAACAGAGTAGTCACGGATAGCAGCCACACCAGGGGCGCGGCCACGAAGGATACGTTGCGAGTCATGGTGAATCTCTCCCATTCCGAAAGAGGGGCCGCGAGTGTTCCCGCTGCAAATTGCCGACTCCGAACAGCCGGCATTGTAGCGGTCCGCGCCGCCCCCTGCCAGTTGGGTAGTGCGCGGGCCCCGAATACTCGATTTTGTGCCGCCACTTGGGGCCAACGCGTCACAAACGATTCGCGTCGGTCCGCAGCAGTGCCAGCAGTCGCTCGGCCGCCGCGACGGCGAATTCGGCGTCGTTGATGTGCAAGTCGAGTTCCTCGACGGACAGCTGCGGACTGGCGCCGCACAATGCCGCCGCCATCGCGCGGCGCGCTGCCGGATCGTCAAACGGTCCCCCAGCGCGGTCGATTGCTGAAACTCCCCGGCCCGGCAGCAGCACCGCGACGTCGCCGCGCGCGGCCGAAAGCTTGCGGCCGATGTCGGCGCCGATTGCCGCGCACTCTTCGACGCTGGTGCGCATCAACGTGACGTTGTCGTTGTGTTGATAGAACGTCCTTCCGCGGAACTTTTCCGGCACGGTCGACGGCGCATGAAAGTTGACCATGTCGGTGGCGCCGACCGAAACGACTTGTGGCACGCCGCGCCTGCTCGCCGCCGTCAATCGCTCAGGCCCGGCCGACAGCACGCCTCCCACGAGCTCATCAGCGAGTTCCGTGGTCGTGACGTCCAGCACGCCGGCAAAGAGGCCTTCGTCGATAAGCGACTCCATTGCCTGGCCGCCGACTCCCGTGGCATGGAACACCAGCACTTCGTAGCCGGCCTCTTCCAGCACGGCCTTGGCCTGCTCGACGCAGGGCGTCGTGACGCCAAACATCGTGGCCGCGATCAACGGTCGGTCGTCGGCCGCCAAGGGTGGCGACTCGAAGCGCACCAGCCCGGCCATCGCCCGGGCAGCTTCGCCCAGCACCGCGCGCGTGATGCGGTTGAGCCCCGACACGTCGACCACGCTGTTGAGCATGAGAATATCTTTGTCGCCCACGTAATGGCGCACCTGGCCCGAGGCCAACGTGCTGATCATCAGTTTGGGCACGCCAATGGGCAGCGCGCGCATGGCGGCGGTGCCGATCGTAGTGCCGGCCGACCCGCCGATGCCGATCACTCCCAACACGCGACCGTCGGCATGCGCGCGGCGCATCCACACCGCGGCGCCGGCCGCCGCGGCGCTCACCGCCTTCCCCCGATCGCCGGCGGCCGCCAGCGCCTGCGCGTCGTATCCGGCGGCGGAAAAAATCGCTTCGCGCGGCACGTCGGCGCTCGCCGTCGGCGGACCCACGCAGCCGACGTCGACCAGTTGTGCGCACGCCGCAGCCGGCGAGCAGCTCGCCGAGATACGCCGCTTCGCGTCCCTTGGTGTCGAGCGTCGCAACGATGTACACCGCCGGCTCCGCTGCGCCGCCGGATTCAATCGCGTCATGCATCACACTGGTCTCGCCCACGGTTTCATTGTCGCCCGGTTCGAACGTGCGTCCGCGCCGGTTCAAGATACCCCAAATCGCCGCGCAAGAAAAAATAGATCTCGCGAGAATGAGCCAATTGACGGGGCGAGGCTCTCTTCTCGCACGCCAACAACCTCGCTATAATCCCGCCTCATTTTTGGGCGGGATAGGGCGTGGATGCCTTGGCAAGGAAGCCGGGGCTGGGAGCGTGGAATTGAATCCAATCGTCGAAGAGTGCGCGCGGTGGCGCTCGGTCAAACGATCGGCGCCGCCGAAGAATCGACTCGTCAAGATCACGATCGCGCGCTGCGTCGCGACTTGCGATCGATTGTCGCCGAGGGCGCGGCGTGCAGCATCATGGTCGGCATCGGCGAGAGCTACCTGGCCGCCTTCGTGCTGGCCATGGGCATGGGCCAGGTCGCCGCGGGGCTGGTTTCCACCATTCCGCTCTTGGTCGGCGCCTTCTTGCAATTGATCTCGCCGGCCGCGGTGCGACGCTTGGGCTCGCATCGACGTTGGGTCGTCGCCTGTGCGGCGACGCAAGCACTCAGCTTCGTGCCGCTCGGCCTTGCCGCGTTGGCCGGCAGCATGAGCGTGGGGGCCATGTTCGCCGTGGCCGCGGTCTATTGGGGCGCCGGCATGGGCTCGAGCGCGGCTTGGAACACCTGGATCGACACCGTCGTCCCTCGGCGCATCCGCGCCTCGTACTTCGCGCGCCGCACGCGCATCAGCCAGATCGCGACGCTCGTGGGTTTTGTCGCCGGCGGCATCGCCTTGCAATGGGGTGACTGGGCCGACCAGCGGCTGTGGGCCTTTGCCGGCTTGTTTGCGCTGGCGGGCATCTGCCGCTCGTCGTCGGCGGCATTTCTGGCCGGCCAAAGCGAGCCGCCGCCGCACCTCGACGGACACCGCCGTGTTTCGATCAGGGAGTTCTTCCGCCGCTTTCGCACCGCCGGCGACGGGCGGCTGCTGTTCTATTTGTTGTCGGTGCAAACCGCGGCGCAAATCTCGGGGCCCTACTTTACGTCGTATATGCTCGGGCCGATGCGCCTGTCGTACGCGAGTTACGTCACGCTGATCGCCACGTCGTTCGCCGCCAAAGCGCTCTCCTTGCCCGCGCTGGGCCGCTTGGCGCACCGCTGCGGCACGCGAAAGCTGTTGTGGTTGGGCGGATTGGGCATCGTGCCCATCTCGGGCTTATGGGCGATCTCGAACGATTTTGCGTACCTGCTCGCCGTGCAAACGCTCTCCGGCATCGTGTGGGCGGCCTATGAATTGGCCATGTTCCTGTTGTTCTTCGAAACCATTCGGCCGGAGGAACGCACCAGCGTGCTGACCACGTTCAACTTCACGCATGCCGTGGCCACTGCCAGCGGATCGTTGTTGGGCGGAGCCTTGCTGGCCTTCGGCGGCAAGAGCCAGCAGGCGTACCTGCTGCTGTTTGTGCTCTCGTCGGCCGCGCGGGCCGTGACGCTCATCGGGCTGGCTCGCGTACCCAATAGTTCGCCGGTGCGCGATTGGCCGCAGGAGCGCCGCGTGCAACTGAGGCCCGGGGCTCCGATGGAACTGCCGACCCTGCCGGCAGTCGCGGCCCGGCGCCGAGCCGCTTAAGATGGGCCGCATCATTTGGGGGGTGGCACCGACAGTTGTCGGTGTTGCGAAGCAATCAGAGGCGTTTGTGGGAGGCTGGCGCAACTCGCAAAACCCTCTTGTCCCGTCGGGACGGGAGACAACAAGTTGTCTGGGCCACCCAAGACGGGCCGCTTAAGATAGCGCGAGGGATTCAATCGCATGGCAAGTCTGATCGCGCTCATTCTGCTGCCGCTGGCGATTATCGGCGCGCAGATTGCCTGTGGAGCGACAGGCATGCTGGCCAATTCGATCTATAAGCTGTCGTTCATCCTCGGACCACTCGTATATTGCCGCTGGCACGGCATTGGCATCGGCCGACAGATATTCAAAAGGCAAAACTGGCGAAGCGGTCTGCCGCTGGCGCTCGTGCTGGGGGCAGGGACGGCCGGCCTGTTCCTGGCCGCCTACGCGATTTTGGGAGACCGGCTGCTCGACAAAGCGGCGATCACGGCCAAGATTCACGAGCAATTCAGCGTCAACGCGGCCACCGTGCTGTTGATCGCGCCGTTTACGATCGTG
Source organism: uncultured Planctomycetia bacterium (assembly GCA_963801675.1). GTDB lineage: Bacteria > Planctomycetota > Planctomycetia > Pirellulales > PALSA-1355 > PALSA-1355. Next base: position 1,373,687 of record CAWDFN010000001.1, on the reverse strand, counting down.
ATTAATTCGCTGATCGAGGAATTCTTTTATCGGGGCTTCGCCTTCAATTTGCTGGCCGCCAAAAACTCCTGGTGGGGCACGCTGCTGCCGGCCGGCGTCTTCACGGCGCAACACCTGCTGTTTGTCTACCACTGGGTGACGCCGCTGCCGCTGGGCATCGGGATTGTCTCCTTGACGGTCTTCGAGCTGCTGTTGCAGGCCGTCTACAAAAGAACCGATTCGATCGTCGCCCCCTGGGTGATTCACGTCTGCGGCGACGTGGCCATGATGGCCATCGCCATGACGTTGGTGTATTGAGGACCGATCCGAAAACCGCCGCGGACTGTCCCAATTTTGCGGAGTCTTCGCAGCAGGGCACCGTGGGCCACGCCCCGGCGTGACCCATGGTCGGAACTGCCCCCCTCTCCGCAGCGGTTTTCGGATAGGTCCAGCGCGACTACCGTAGCGGCACCGCGTGCTTCGCGATGTACGCGTCCATCGACGTGTCGGGCCCGATGTAGTGGAACTTCTCGGCATATTTCAGGCCATGGTCCGCTCCGCGCCGCGCCGAGCCTTCGCGAAAACGCACGTCGGCGAAGGCGCGAATCGCCGCGTCAACGTCTCCTTCCAACTCGGGCAGTTTCAACTTGCGCCTCGCCAACGCGTCGCGCGCTTCGCGCACCATGTTGCCGACCATCGTCCGGTTGGCGCGAATCGCCGCCATCTTGGTCTCGATCGTGGACGAGATGTCGACGACCCTGTTGACCAGTTGCGGGCCGCGGGCGTAATAGTATTTTTCGCCCACCGCGTGCGGCTTCAGCCCGGCGGCGAAATGTTCCGGAAAATCCAAATGACCCCCGGCCATCCAGCAGGCCGCCTCGACGCACTGGGCCGTCACGTAGTGGTCCGGGTTTTCCTCGTAGTGCCCCCAAGGGTCGTAGCTCAAAATGGTGTCGACCTTCAGCAGCCGGAACAGAAAGATCAACCGGGCCCGCATTTCAACGCGCGACACGTCGTCCATGCGGTGATTGCGGTATCCCAGGTTGAACACCTGCTTGATGCCCAGAACTTTGGCCATGGCCTGGTTGTCGGCTTCGTTGGCGGCCACGGTCTGGCCGCTGGTGAGATCGTACGAGTCTTTTTCGTCGTTGCTGGTGCGAATCAGGTAGCCGGTGTAGCCTTCGCCGATCAGCTTGGCGATCGTGCCGCCTGCCAAAATCGAGTGGTCGTCGGAATGCGGCGCGATCGTGGCCAGCACTTTGCCGGCGTGCGGCTTGCCGGGGGCATCGCGTTCGACGAAGATTTCGCCCTGCGTGGTTGTGTCCGCAGCGCTGGCCGGCTTGCTCGCCGGGTCTGCCGCCGTGCCGGAAGCCAACAGGGTAGTGCTGGCCAGGGTGTTTTCCAGGAATTCGCGGCGCTCCATGGTGTGGGTCTCTCCGAGACGAAGGGCTCGTCCGGCGAAAAAATCCACGGCGAGCCGATGCCGGACATTGGGCGACATTACGTTTCGAATCATTGTGCCCCAAGTCACGCGGGCCTGTCCACTATCGAGCCTGGCCCAGTCGCATCACGACGCTTGAAACGAATATGACGATTGGGGTCGGGCGGCTTTTGCGGCGGATTTTGCATGTCGAACCCCGAGTAACCTACAATTTGCCAGGGTCGCCGGTGCGGCCCGAAACTGCCTAGGCCACGAGACTCGAGGATTCGAGGAGCAAGGAGTAATCCAATGATCGGTGTGCAATTTTCGCTGACGCTGTGCATGGTGCTGGCGGCCAACGGACCGGCCACGACGGGCGACATGCAGCCCGCTGGGTGTGTCGCCTGCCAGAGTCCCATTCCGGCGCCGCCGCCGGCCGAGTGCTACTGGCCCTATTGCCGCATCATGCCGGTGATCTTCACGGCGGCGTACAAGGAAAAGCACAAGCATGACGCGAAGGGCTCCGAGACGCTGCCGCCGGGAACCAGCTCCAAGTCGAATTCGAAGAAGCCGTCGACCGCGACCAATGAGCCGGGCGTCAAACCGCCCTTGGCGAGCCCGCTGCCATCCCGCAAAGTCGATTTGAACAGTGCGCTGGTCGAAGAGATTCAGGCCCTGCCCGGCATGTCGCCCGGCATGGCGGCCCACATTCTGGCCGGCCGGCCGTATGCCAATTTCGAAGATCTGCTTCGCAACGGCGTGCCTCAGAACGTGATCGACCAGATCCGGCCTTACGTCATCCTGAGCCACTAAGCCGGGGCGCCGAAAAACGCCGCGACGTGCATCCTTTGGGGTGCCGCTGGCGTCTCGCCAGTGCGGGCTGGACGTTAAGCGGACACTGGCAAAATGCCATTGGCACACCGAAAGTGAACATCCTCCCGGGGTGTTTATTCGCGCCCCTCAAGAGGCTACAATCAGGGAACCGACGCGTTCCCGAGCTTCAGGCCTCGACACCCGAGTACGATTTATGAGTAACACCAGCGGCAAAGCCGACATCAACTACGAAGCCATGCCCCAGGGCATGGCCATGGACGAAACCGACGTCAATCTGCGCTGCTATTTCAGCAAGATGTCGGACGAGAAGCTGGCCGAATACGTGCCGAATTGGACGGACGACCAGGTGATCGCCTGGGACGAAGAGAACTTTCGCGATGACGGGACTTTGTTCCTGGTCTGCAGCGAGCGCGACGTCGACATCGCAGAGTATCGCCGGGTACTCGGCGAGCACATCCGCTTCCGATTCGCCAACAAGGCGAAGTAGCGCCCGCGCCCTTAATACTGGCAGCGTTCGCTGTGCACTTCGTACGTTTTGTGCCCCTTGATGGGCGTGCCGGCGTCGTGGCAGCGGAGGCACGATTGCTCGGCGGCCAGTTCGCGATGCTTCTTGCTCGAGCCGGTATGCACGTCGTGGCACGTCAGGCAGGTCATGCCTTCGCGCCCTCGAGGACGACGTCGCGGACATTTTCCATCACGTGCCGGTCGGCCGGATTGAGCTTTTCATCGTCGGCCTTGGCAAAGTCGACCTGGAAATCCTTGAACAGGTTGTCGCCCGGGACGAAATTGTTCGGATAGGGCAGGCCCGACGACTTGGACTTGCCGAAGCGGACGTGGCACGACGCGCAAACCGAGATCACCACGGCGGGCGCGTCCTTGCGGGCCTTGGCCAGTAGGATCTCCTTCGCGTCCTCGGTGTGTTTTTCCGGCGCGTCGCCGTGGCAGGAAAAGCAATCGATCGAGACCGTGGAGAAGGCGTGCGTCTGCGGATTGACCGCCGTCGCGTGGCATCCTGCGCAAGCGGCGGCGAACGTTTCGGCGTCCCAGTGCGGCTTTTCGGCCGACTCCAGGCGGGCGCGCCGGCCGCGCCCAAACGACGCGACCACCGATAGCAGGTCGGCCTTGCCGTAAGCCGTCGAGCGCTTCAAGAACCGCTGGGCCCGGGTGTCGCCTAGGATCAACTTCACGTCGTCGGCAAACGCCTTGGTGGTGGGATCGGCCCGCAGGGCGATCATGGCCGGCTCCTCGGCGACGGGCTCGCGAATGGTGCGGTTGTGTTTGTTGGTCTGCCACGAGCCGCCGACCTGTTCGCGGTGACAAAACAGGCACTCGCCGCTTTCGGTGTACGGAGGCAGGTCCGCCCCGACGTGGTCTTTGCCCCAAGCTGCCGGGTCCAAGGTCTTCTTCGCACTCGCCGGCGGCGCGGCACTAATTGTGGCCTGGCCGACTCCATCGAACGAAAGCACCGACACCAAGCCCGCAGCAAGCAATGCCAATGCCGTGGGGGGGGCCAGTGCCAGCCAGTGGATCGTGGGCCTGGTCATGTTGCGAGTCCTCCACGGGTCACGCGGCCCGGTGCAAAAACAAACACGAGGTGGCCCAGACAACTTGTTGTCTGGGTCCCGAAGGGACAAGAGGTTGCGATGAGCTGGACGCGACTCTCACACACGCCCTTTGTTGCTTCGCAAAACCGACAACGAATTGTCTGTGCCACCCAAAAACCCGATTGCTCGCGCTCGAACCATGCCGAAAACCAAACGCGGCGCAAGTTCCCTCGATGGAGAGCCTGCGCCGCGCGTTAGGACGATACCTTAAGCATTCACGTCGTCGCGAACCCAGCCGTAGGCCGCGTTCTCGCGCATGCCGCCCATCTCGAGGTAGGCCGTCTTGAGCTTCGACAACGCGTCCTTGGGAAGGTTCTTCCGCTTTTCCGTCGGCGTCGATGCCATACAACCGGGCAGCGTTCAGACCAAAGATCTTGGCCTTGTCGTCCTTGGTCAGCTTCTTGTAGCCGAACTTGTCGCACATCTCGTCGGAAATCTGGAACCGCTTGAAGGCGTCGATCGCCCATTGCGGCGATCCCCACCACAAGCAGTCGGTGCCCCAAATCACGTGGTCGGCGCCGTACAGCTTGATGTTGCGGCCGATCAGGTGCTGGCACATCACCGGGTTGTGCGATCGCCAGCGTGCCGAACGACGAACCGATCTCCGGATAGACGTTGTTCATCTTCGGATTGCGCTCCTTGATCTTCATCAGCACGTCGTGCCAGGCGAAGTCGCCCGTCTCGGGATTGAAGTGGTTCAGCTCTTCGTAGCCCGGCTCGTTCGGCACCGTGCTGCATGGCCGAGTGGTAGATGACGAACGTCAGATCGGGATGGTCCAGGGCCGCCTTTTCGACGTCCTTGGGATTGGCCAGGTGGCCCAGCGTGCGCGACTGGTACGAAAAGCCCTTGTGGACGCTGAAGAACTTGAGCCCCAGTTCCTTCGATTTCTCGTAGAACGGATAGGTCATCTTCTCATCGTCGAGCTGGAAGCCGTTGCCGCTGCGGCCCGGATCGGTGTGGCAATACCACTTCCAGGAGTCGATGCCGTACAGCTTGACCTCGCGCTCCATCTGCTCGAACAGCGCGTGCTTGTCCTGGCTGTTGGTCTTCATGTCCCAGTAGTGATTGGGGGCACAGTTGCCCTGGCACAGCGCGCGCACGCTGCCGGCCATGTCGTTGATGTCTTTCTTGCGCTTGCGACATCACCCAGCTGGGCAACACTTGCCGCAATGCCGGGCGTGCGGTCCGCGCCTTCCAGCGGCTTGCCATCCTTGCTCGAATTGCTCTTCCTTGCCGGGCACGCCCGAGATCACGAGCATCGACGGTTTCGCTGTCGAAAAACATTTCCTTGACGAAATTCGGGAACGAGTAGGACTCGGCGATCTTCCTCGAGATTGAAGCCCATGTTCTTGACGAATTCCATGTTGCGAAAGCCGATGGCCAGGCCATTGGTGAAGTGCGACTGCACGTCCATGATGAAGTATTCGCCCTTGGGATACTTCTCTTCGTAGGCGCCCGGCTCCATGGTTTCGATTTCGTCGACGGCCCAGCAGCTGTTTGGGCCATAGACCATGTTGTTGGCCAGAAAGCAGGTGGCCAGGCCCATGCTGCTGGCCATGAAGGCCCGCCGCTCCATGCCCAGCTTCTTCGATCGTCTCCTCGGCCATTTCGCCGATCAGCTTTCGACCTGCTTTCTGCTGTTTGGTCTGCGGGTCGAGGAATGAATTCCTCATTCGAGACGACTTGCGTCGGCATGGCCGTGTCGACACCCTTTTTGCGGTCGCGCACCCATTTTGGAATCCACATGGTCCCGTACTCCTGAGAATTGATAAGCGGCCAAGCGGCTTAGCTCGACGTAAAGAGCGCTTGCGCCTGTTTGCCTGTTTTGCGCCCGTGCGACGACGTGGTTCGAGAGGGAGACCGCGCGTCGGCTTTGCATAAGGCCGCACGAGTCCGGGGGAGACTCGGGGGGCTGCGGCCATTATAGACACCCCCGGAAAACGCTGTAAACGATTATTTTCCGATTCGCTCAGTGCGTTCCCGCCGGGGGGGCGGCGCTGCCGCCGACTAAAACCAGTGCCTGCGCCGGGGAGCGCAAAAAAACACCATTGCCGGAGCAATGGTGTTTGGAACATCAGCCGCTGGCTCAATTCGCACTCAGCTGGGCGTGCCCGCCTCGGCCCCCTTGGGTGCGTCCGGCACCGGCGGTGGCGGAACCTCCGCCGGCTTGCCGTCATTACCCGGCTGCGGGCCGGCTTTCTCAAACTCCTTGGCCGCTTCCACCGCGGCGGCGGGCAGCGGCGGGGCCTCGGGCCACTTGGCTGCGAAGATGTCGCGCACCTTCCGTGAGCCGAGATCCTTGGGCGCAAACGTCAACGCCTTATCCAGCTCGCGCACCGCATGCTTCGGATAGCCCAGGTAGCCGAAATGATAACCCAGCAAGAATCGCAGCGCCGGAGAGTCGGGCTTGGCGTCGCGGGCCTTTTCCAGCGCCTTCAGTTGATCCGTGTAGTCCTGGACGTTTCCGTACAACTGCGAGTAGTTGGTGATCACCACGCCCCATTTGTCCTCGGGCAGCATCTGCATGCCGGCTTGCGTGGCGCCGGCCGCCTCGTCGTACTGTCCCATCGCGAACAGCGCTTGAGCCATGAGCATCATCAACGCGCCGTTTTTCGGGTCGTCGATCATGGCGTGCTGCCAGTCGCGCGCGGCGGCCTGATACTTGCCCGCCTTGAAATCGATCTCACCCTGATCAGCGAAATCGCCGGCGCCGGTCACGTCGTTGGCAGCAAGCCCCTGATCGGGCGAGGCCGCCACGTAGTTGTTGCCGTAGTTGCCGTAGCCGCCGCCGTATCCACCGTAGCCGCCGTAACCGTAGTAGTTGTATCCGTAGAACGGGTAGCCGAATCCGAAGCCATATCCGTAGTACGGCCAACCGAAGCCCCACAATCCTAGCCCGCCAAAACCAAACCCGGGATAGAAGAAGAAATTGTTGCGGCCCCAATTGCCGTTGTGATTCCAATTTCCGTTATGGTTCCAGTTTCCGTTGTGATTCAGATTGGCGAAGTTATTCTGGCCGTTGTTGTGGGTCCAGTGATTCGCATTGTGATTGTTGACGTTCTGGCTATGGACGAACGAGTTGCTGCTGTTGAGCGTGGTGCGCGAAAAGTTGCCGCTGTTGAGGCGGTTGACCTGGTGTTGCGTGCCACCCGTATGCGTCTGCCCGGCAAAATTGTTCTTCATGAACGAGCTATGATTCTGGCCACTCAGATTTCCGCCGCGCAGGGAGTTACCACCGCCCGAAAATGATCTCGCGCTTGCACCTCCGCCGCCACCCGAAAATGAACGCGCGCTAGAGCCGCCGCCGCCACCCGAAAACGAGCGAGCGCTCATGCCGCCGCCGCCCCCGCCGAAGCTGTGACCGCCGCCACCGCCAAAGCTGTGTCCGCCACCGCCGTGACCACCGCCACCACCGCCGTGTCCGCCACCGCCACCGCCATGTCCACCACCGCCGCCGTGGCCGAACACCAACGCGGCAGGCAATAGAATTGCCGCCGCCGTGGCCAACCCAAACCGAATGCTCGCACGCATGACAAAGCTCCCTTTCCTGGGACAGATTACGTCGCCTCGTCGCCTCAATATCATTATATAGCCGACATTCCACAAGAAAGTGGAGAAACCAACGTGCGAAATCGTCATTCCCGCTCCCACGCGACTGCTTCTAACGGCCACGTAGACCTTGCTATACGCCTATCGTTTGCACTTTGCGGTCCAGCATTACTTTTCCGTAAGCCAGGGGATACTCGGATCCCGAATGCCGCTGTCGGGTTATGGGCCGCGCGGCGGCGACCGCAGGTCCCTCGGCAGACTTCGAGGCATGATGTCATACACTGCCTGCACATGCATCCGCGTTGACTCGTTTTGAAAGCGGCCCTAGAATTTCGAGGCTCGCTCTCAATTCTTTACGCGACAAGCCCTTGAAGCTCTCTGGGAGTCGCCCTGCGATGGCCAGTTCAACCGCCGAGCCACCGACGAATCTCGTTCGCGCGTTGGCCGCCTGGGCATTTCCCTGGCTGCTGTCGACATCCGCCCATACGGTGCTGCTGCTGGTGCTGGCAGTCACGTTCGGTTGGACCGCCAGCGTTCAGCGGGGGACGAACTCGGAAGCCACTTTGGTGGTCACGCTCGTCCACTCGGAATCGGGTGGCGGCAACGGGACCGACGCGGCCAGAGATTCATCGGCTGGCGGCCAATACTACGACGACGAACCCGCGCCGCTGGAGCGGCGCTTCGCTGATTCGCGCGAGGGGGGCGGTGCCGGCGATGCCGCGTCGCTGCGCTCGCTGCTGAACGAGAAACCGCAGATCGATCTGGCCGGCGTTTTGCCCGCCTCGGCCACGGGCGTCGGATCCGGCGCGGCAGATGGCGGTGTGGGATCGGCCCGAGGGTTGACCGGCGAGCCGCAGGGCTCGACTCGGATGCGCGGCGGCTATGCGCGGACCGGCGTGTTCGGCGTGGTGGGCGAAGGTTACAAATTCGTATACGTCTTTGATCGCTCCGGCAGCATGGACGGACATGGCGGCGCGCCGTTGAGCGCGGCCAAGGCACAGCTGATCGCAAGCTTGAAAGACCTGGGCCAGACGCACCAGTTTCAAATCATTTTCTACAACGACCACCCGCGAGTCTTCAATCCCACCGGTGTGCTCGGCCGGCTAGTGTTTGGCACCGACCAGAACAAGGCCCTTGCGCAGAGGTTCGTCGGCAGCATCACGGCCGACGGCGCGACGCGGCACGAAGAGGCGCTCGAGATGGCGCTGCGCCTGGTGCCCGACGTGATATTTTTTCTCACCGACGCCGACGAGCCGCGCTTGTCGACACAGCAGTTGGCGCACCTGGCGCAGCGGAACAAGGGGACGAGCATTAACACCATCGAGTTCGGCTACGGCCCACAGTCGGACTCCGACAATTTCCTGGTCAAGCTGGCGCGTCAAAATGGCGGCAAGCACGCGTACGTCGATGTGTCGCAACTGCCCACCGCGCGCCGCTAAAACGGGGCATCCTGCATGTCGACTTGCCCTCGCGCGGCTCAAAAGGCGACTGATGGGGTGACCCAGACAACTTGTTGTCTGGGTCCCGCAGGGACAAGAGGGGCGAACGCGTGTCGCGCATTCTTGCGTATGCCTTTTGTTGCTCGGCAACACCGACAACGAGTTTTCGGTGCCACCCCGGTCTCATGTGCGATCGTTCTCATGCTGGCCGTCGCGTGGGCACCGCACGCACAGTCGGCCTCGGACGACGACCGCCGGCTCGATGCGCTGTGCGCTCGCCGGCAATTCGAGCAGGCCGAAAAGTACTGTGCCGACCGGCTCGCTGAACCCCAACTGTCGGACGCCGCCCGCGCGGAAATGACGATCGAGCTGTCTCGCACGCTGGCCGAACACGCGGCGCAAAGCGCGACCGAGTCGCAGGCGGCGTTGTGGAAGCAAGCCCGCGAGGTCGTCGACGAATTCGAACGAAGCTATCCACGGAATCCCAAGCTGCCGCTGGTTCGGATGCAGGGGGCGCTGGCCGCTTCGGCCCAGGGCGAGTTGCGCGCGAAACGGCCGAACTGGCCGGCGGCAGTCGGCCGGCGCTCGACGAAGCTCGCGCGGCGCTTCGCGGAGCGATCGCTCGGCTGCGCAAGCTGGAAGATACGATCGCCGCCGAAACCGAGCGACGCGCACGCGCCGCCGTGTCCAAGGACGATGCGCAGCTTTCGGCCGCGCAGCTCGCATCGCTGGCTACCCACGTTCGCTATCAACTGGCACGCTGCTTGCGCAACCAAGGTCTCTGCTATCCGCAGGGCACGGCCGATCGGATCAACGCCCTGACCCAGGCAGTCGAGCTGCTGCCGGCGATTGCCCGGCAGGATCTCGAAACACCGCTGGCATGGTCCAGCCGGCTCGACGAGATCGCCTGCCTGCGATGGCTCGAAGATTATGCCGGCGCGGAAAAACTGCTGGCGAATTGCGAAAAGAGAGAGCCGCCGGCCAGAGTGATTCCCAAATTGCGGGCTGAACGCATTCGGCTGGCGCTGGCCCGCGGGCAGATCGACGAGGCGATCTCCGAATCCGGACCCGGCGGCTTCAAGACGGAAGCTGGCTGGGCGGAAGCCAACTGCGCCTCAGCTGGAGGCCTATCTGGCAGCCTGGCAGCGAGCGCAGCAGCGCGGCGACGCCAAGGAAGCGGCGCGCTGGAAGCGCGCGGCGCTCGATCAAGTGCGCTTGATCGAGCAATCTCACGGCCCGGCGTGGATGCGGTGCGCCGAATCGCTTTTGGCCCGCTCGATTTCTCACTCGACCGGCGCCGACAGCGCTGACGCCCTGGTGCGAGCCGCGCAGAGCTTTTATCGCAGCGGCCAAGTCGACGAGGCGCTGGCCGCGTACGATCAGGCTGCCGGCCGGGCAATCGAAAAAAAGAACGACAAAGGCGCATTTGATATCGCCTACACCGCCGCCGCATTGGAACAAAAGCGCGAGCATCATCGCGCGGCGGTCGACCGCTTCGGCAAACTGGCCCGAGCGATGCCGCGCCATCCGCGCGCCGCCGAGCGCATCTGCTGGCGGTCCACAGCGCCGCGCAGTTGGCCCAGGGCGAACCGGCTCCCAAGCTCGACGAGTACGAAAAACTCTTGCGCGAACACGTGGCCACGTGGCCGGCCGACTCCACCGCTTCGCAAGCCTGGTGGTGGCTGGGCCGGCTGCTGGAGACTCGGAAAAGCTGGAATGAGGCGATTCAAGCCTTGCGCAAAGTCGACAGCCAGCACCCGCAGTATGCGCCGGCGGTCGAAGCGATCGGCCGCTGCTACGACGGGTTGCTGGCAAAGTCGCGCGATGGCGGAAACGCGAACGTGCAGGCTGCCCGAGACGCCGTCCGCTATTTCGAGCAAGTGGTGGCGCCCGGCGGAAAGACACCGCAAGAGTGGAGTCCAGCGGCCCGCGCCGCGGCGCTGGCGGGCGCTCGAATTTCGCTGCACACCGTTCCCGGGGGCGCCGCGCGAGCCGGACAGCTATTGACCGCCGCCCTCGAGGGAGCCGCTGATGCGCCAGACGAATGGAAAGCCCGTGCGCGCGGGCTGCTGGTGCTGGCCATGGCGGCCGAAGGACGCGTTGCCGAGGCTGAGGCCCTGTTGCAGCAAATCCCAATCAGTGTCGACGATTCGCTGTCGCTGGTCGACACGCTCGACGAACTGGCTCGCGGCGCCGCGCCCAGCGGCGAAAACAGCTCAGCTCGCTCGAACTGACGGTCATCGCCGATCTGCTGGCGCGGCGCGACGAACTGGACGGACCCACGCTGCAAAACGTCACCCGGCGGCAGGCAGCGACGCTGGCCGCGGCCGGCCGGCGAAGCGAGGCACTCGCCGTGCTCGAATCGCTCGCCAAAGCAAATCCTCGCGATGGCCAGGCGCAGGAAGACTTGGCCTCGCTGCTGATGAGCGGCGACGACGACGCGAGCCTCAAGGCCGCGCTGACCAAATGGCGCGAAGTGGCCGACAATTGCCGGCCCGGATCGCCGCGCTGGTTTCGAGCCCATTACGCTATCGCACGCGTACAGTTGGATTTGGGCAACGTCGCGCAAGCACGCTCGACCCTCAAGCGAGTCGAGTCGAGCAACCCCGACTTGGGCGGCGCCGAGATGAAGCCCAAGTTTCAGCAATTGTTGGCCGAGTGCCAGCGTCCGGCGAGCCCGCGCGGCAAACAAAAATAGGCGGCTCCTCGCTTTCGATTGGGTCGCCCAGACAACTTTGTCGAGGTTGCCACCATGCGAAACGTCCCTTTTTAACCCCATGTCGGCTCGCGCAGCAGTCCGAAGAAATCCTCGATGCCGTCGGTGAGATAGTAGAAGTTGCCGGAGGCTTGCTTCAAAAAGACGTCGCCCCGACCTTCCCCCGGCGCGGTATCCAAGATGATCAATCCGCCCATTCCGGTATTTCCGACGGGCACGATCTTCGGCGGGTCATTGTCGTCGAAGAGAGCCGTGCGGCTGGGCAGCCCAAGCTCGGCTTCCTGATGCGACGCACCGATGCCGTACAGAAATGCCAGTGTCTCCTGAGGGTAGCCGTCACCCACGGGATCGATCTCGGGCTTGATGAAATACCCGCCGTTGAACTCCAAAATAAAGCGACGATAGTCGTCGGGGAATACGACGCCAATCCGATCTTCTAGTGCCGAAAGCTGCGCGTCGCTCGGCAACGGAAATCGTTCCTTGGAAAAATTGAGGTAAGCACTTTCGATGGTTGTCATGTGATTCGTGTTGGTTCCCGACACCGACAGCAAGTTGTTGGCGCCTCGGAGCGCTTGGGCGACATTTACGACTGGCTTGCGTGAACACTATGCCCACGTGGGCTCGCGCAAGAGTGCGAGGAACGCCTCGATGCCGTCGACCAGGTAATAGAAGTCGCCGAACGCCTTCTTCAGGAAGATCGCGCCATTGCCCTCTCCAGGCGCGACATCCAAAATGATCAGTCCGGCCATTCCAGTCCGCCCGATCGGGATGATCTTCGGCGGATCGTTGTCGTCAAATAGCGCGGTGCTGCCCGGGCGGCCAAGTTCGGCTTCCTTGTGCGATGCGCCGATGCCGAAAAGGATCGCGAGCGTGTCCTGCGGACAGCCATCGCCAATCGGCGTGATTTCCGGCTCTTTGAAGTAGCCGCCGTTGAACTCCAAAATAAACTGCCGGTAGTCCTCGGGGAATGCAATGCGAAGTCGTCGCTCCAACTCCGACAGTTGCGCATCGCCAGGCAAAGGAAACCGTTTCGCGGAAAACCGGTCATACGCGTTCTTAATCGTTGTCATGTGATTGGCGGCCTCGCGATTGAGTAATGATGAACGCCATTTTCGTCGATCCAACCGGCTTCAAAGGGCACTCCCCATTCATATTTGATAAGGGGTACGGAGCTTCGTTTAGTGCCGGGAATGAATCGCGGATCTTTGAACAGGTTGCCGGGAATGTACTTGCCCCATTCTTTCTCACCCAGCTTCCGATATTGCTCAACTTCCGCGTTCGAAATTGTCAATGTTTCTCCTCTACGCGGGCCGGCGATAAATTCCAGCTTGGGCCTCGAGAACAAACCTTCCGGCCAAACAATGAACACGGATCCGTCATCGGCAATAAAGTGATATGTCTCCCGCTCGACAACCTCGTAATCGGGCTTCAGAATTCCGGCAGCCTGAAGTGCATCACGGGCGGTCAAATAAACGGTTAGCACTGCCACGGCCCGGCCTGTGGCGCGTCGAGCGGCACGTCGTATGGCTCTAGGCTCGGCACCCGGTCCCTTATGACCAACCGCTTGGTGCCCGGCTTCATCAACCAGTTCCATTACTTTCGAGCCTCGCGGTCCCGCATGATTCCAAACGTATCCCTCTGGACGTTGCCACTCTGGATTCCCCAATTTTTGCCGCATCGCTGCATCAGCTGCCAAGTTGTCAGCATTGGTTCCTCTTACGCTCTCAATTTCGACGCTCGCCGCTTGGCTGTTGCCGCCATAGTACCACTCGGGCGGAAAGCCACCGGCCGCGATATGCTCACTCTCGAAGCGAATTTCTTTGCCAGCCAGTCCCGCTTGTTGGTTTTCGACGGAATTACTGTAGCGGAAAACGCCATTTCCCTTCGTGCCCGAGATCCATATTCCGCGAGCATCTGCGGGCAGTTGCGACTTTGTAATCGGCACGGTTCCAGCCAAGCCGGCCGCCCCACTTGGCGCACCTCGATTTGACAGATCACTGCCCCCGCCACCGGACCCGTCCGTCGTCGAAAACCAACCAGGGTTCTGCGGATACCCGCCGCGAGGATGCTTGGACGAATCCCACGTGCCTTCGTGCAAGGTGGAGACCTGGGCCAGAAATTCGCGGATATCGGGTTCTGGTTCATGCAAAGTGGAGACTTGGGCCAGGAATTCGCGAGTGTCGACTTGTGGTGGTCTGCCGAGAATGGCGTCCGCAAACTCACGCGCGGCCCGCGACGCCGAATCTTCAGTTCGATCGACGGCGACCGGCACAGGGCGACGCGGAGGGGGATTGTCGAGGATGGCCTCCGCGAATAGCTGCGCCGCGCTTGGCGGCGCATACTCGGTCGCGTTGGCGGCCTTGAGCATGGCGCGCCGCGGGTCGTTATCGTCCAGGATGGCTTCCAAGAACTCGCGTGCACCACGCGACAGTGAAGCGAGCGACGTGCTCGCGGCCCGATCGTGAGGCGCCGGGCGCCGGAAATATCGTTCATCCATGAACAAATTCTCCTTGTACAAGAGTGCCGCCGGACCAATGCCTTGCCGAAAGTCACACTAGCAAAGGTGCTGGCCTGATTTCTAGTGGATCTTTTTCTGGAAGTCGGAAAATCTCGCAAAGCCTGTCTGGCTGTTGATACAAAAAAAGAGCCCGCGGCCGGGCGCGCAGTGTGTGCACGCCGGCAACGGGCTTTTTTGGATACTCGTTGTCAAGTGTCTATTGGCACGAGTACGTGTGCCTATTGGCACGAGTACATGCTGTCGAGCTCGCTCGGATACCACAGCCACTTAAGGCGGCCGTGCCCGACGATCGCGTCGCCGAGCGGAGGTGACTATAGAAATGTCAGTGGCCGATTTCAACACGAAAAGTGAGCCACTAACAAAATCGCGTTTCGATTCGCGGCTGGCAGCGTCAGCGAGTTATCAGTGCCACCCTGAATCAAAAATAGGCGGCTCCTCGCTTTCGCAAAGAGCCGCCGCGGGTGGGGGACCCGATTGAATCGAGCGGAGAATTTCTTACCAAGGGCCGCGGATGTAGTACGTGCCGAACTGGCGCGTGTCGCTGGGCCATTGGGCCGAGGGCAGGAACCCGTAGGGCGTCCAGTATCCGTTCGGCCAGGGGCGCTGGAACTGATGGTCGATGCGCGTCATCCGCGAGCCGACCGAACCCCAACTGTAATCGGTTTGCAACTCGGCGGTCGGTGGAACCACCAAGGCCAGCGGCGCGCCGTACTGCACGTTGTAGTAGCGCCCGTGCCACGGCCGTAGCGTGGAGCGCCAGCGGGCGTTGTGGCCGTGATGCGTCTCGTCGAAAGCCTGCACTCGCGCGACCGAAGCCGTGGCCGCCACCGTCACGACGGCAGCCAAAATCATCATGCGAAATTTCATATCGAAATCCTCGTTTGTCACTCAAAGACATTCTTTCGGGTGCCACTGCTGGACAAGCCAGCAGTGGCACCCCGTTTTCGACAGACCTCTAGTGGTACTTCACCCGAGACACGGTGTAGCCGCCGTTGCGGTAATACTTGTAGTACGAACGGCAGTGGTGATACATGAACTCGTGTGGCATCAACGGCGGGTAGGTGTTCCAGGTGTGCCCGACCATGGGGGGCGTCGGGCGCGGCGAGACATACAAATTGGCCGGCACTCCGCCGCCGCGGGCGGCGTAGAAGTTGTAGAAAATATCGGGGTGGGCGGCCTGGGCAGTCGAGCTGCAAATGCTCAGCAACCAAGCCAGGGCCATAGCGGCCAACAGCGAGCGCGTCGTGGTACGGAACATGGCAGTCGTTCCTCCTAACAGAAATGATGAAATGACGAGGTCGCCCAAAGCGGCCAGGCATCCGAGAAGTGGGGTGGATGGTCGTTGGCGCGGCTGGCGGCGGGCGATTGGCGGCGAGTCTTTTCGGCGGTGGGGTCGGCGGCGTTTTGGATTTGCCGGCCCTAGAAGCTATCTCGGCCGAAGGCAGCCCGGCGGGTGAATCTTTGCCTGCCGAATATGGCAATTAGGCCTGATTTGCCGCTTCTACGGGCTGAATGCGCTGGCCGAACGCCGTATAATCGTTATACTCTGCACAACCGGAATCTTTTCGGTCGCGCGCCTGCAAGGATGCACGCCCTCTGGTCCGCGCAGCCGCTCCCTCCCGTTTGTGCGTCCGGCAAACTTTGCCAAGCTTTACTACTATATAGACGGTCAGGCAAAGCGATGGTCAGGAAACCGAATAAAAACGGCAATGCCGCCAAGGCCAAAACGGCCCCGCTCGACGAGCCGTCCGACGCGGCTGGCGAGGAGGACGAAGCTCCCGCCGCCAGCAATGGCCATGCCCACCCGCGACGCCGCCGGGCCACGGCCCAGTCGATGGCCGCCAGCCAGCGCGATATCTCGGTCAGCGAGTTCTTCGCCAAGAACCGCCACCTGCTGGGCTTCGACAATCCGCGCAAGGCCCTGCTGACCACGGTCAAGGAAGCGGTCGACAACTCGCTCGACGCCTGCGAAGAGGCCGGCATCCTGCCCGAGATCTGGGTCCACATCGAAGCAGACCGGCGCCAACCGCTTCAAGGTCGGCGTGCAGGACAACGGCCCGGGCATCGTCAAAAAGCAGATCCCGCTGATCTTCGGCAAGCTGCTCTACGGCTCGAAGTTTCACCGCCTGCGGATGAGCCGCGGCCAGCAGGGCATCGGCATCAGCGCCGCCGGCATGTACGGCGTGCTGACGACCGGCAAGCCGGTGAAGATCATCTCGCAAGGTCTCGCGAGCGCAAGCCGGCCCACTACTACGAAATCCAGATCGACACCAAGAAGCAACGAGCCCGAGATCCTCAACGGCAAGCGGCGAGGGCGTCGACATTCCGCCCGGCGAGCCAGGGCAGCAAGTACATCGAGAAGCACGGCATCGAGTGGGTCGAGTCGCACGCACGGCACGCGGGTCACGATCGAGCTGGAAGGCCAAGTTCATGCGCGGCCGCGGCAGCGTCGACGAATATCTCGAGCAGACGGCCATCGCCAATCCGCACGTCGCGCTGCACTACATCGATCCCGGACGGCAACGAGCGCGACTATCCGCGCGCTCGACCGAATCAGCTGCCGCCGGAGCCGAAGGAGATCAAGCCGCATCCCTACGGCGTCGAGCTGGGCCGGCTGGTCGCGATGCTGCAAGACGCCAAGGCCAGCACGATTTCGCAGTTTCTGACCAGCGTCGTTCTGCCGCGTCAGCTCCGGCCGTGGCCGCGCAAGATTTGCGAGACGGCCAAGCTGAGCACGCGGGCCAACGCGACCAAGATCGGCCGCAACGAGGCCGACGCGCTGTATCAGGCGATTCAGCAGACGCAAGATCGGCTCGCCGGCGACCGATTGCATCTCGCCGATCGGCGAAGAGCTGTTGCTCAAGGGCTTGCACCAGGTCGTGCCGGGCGAGTTTTACGCCGCCGGCCACGCGGCCGCCGGCCGTCTATCGCGGCAATCCGTTTCTGATCGAAGTCGGCCTGGCCTACGGCGGCGTGGCGGCGACGCAACAGCGTGCCGCTGGAAGTGCTGACGCGAGCTGCTCGGCGAAAGCGATGCCCGCACGCTGCGGCAGTTCCTGATCAGCACGTTCGACGGCCTGGGCAGCGAGGCGGCCGACAAGATCCTCAAGGAAGCCGAGCTCGGCACGCGGCAATCGCCCGGCAGGCTGAAGACGGCCGAAATCGCCAAGCTGCACGAGGCCATGCAGAGCGTCAACCTGGACGAAGGCCAGACGATGAACGTGCTGCGGTACGCCAATCGCGTGCCGCTGCAATTCCAGCACGCGGCCTGCGCGATCACGCAAACGGTGATGGGCACCAACTGGCGGAGCTACGGCCTGCAGCAATCGCGCGGCCCGCTGCCCAGCGGGCCGGTGACGGTCATGGTCCACATGGCCAGCGTGTGGGTGCCGTTCACCAGCGAATCGAAGGAAGCGATCGCCAGCTATCCGGAAATTCAGAAGGAACTGCGGCTGGCGCTGCAGGCGGTCGGCCGCAAGCTGGGCATGTATCTGCGCCGCCGGCTGAAGGTGAAGCAGGAAGGCGAGCGGCGCAACATCTTCCTGCGCTACCTGGGCGAAGTGGCCACGGCCGTCAGCGACATCAACCGCGCCGACCGCAAGAAACTCTACGACCAGCTGCTGCTGGTCGCCAAGAAGAAAACCGCCGACGGCCGACGTGAAGCTCGACGAGCGCGGCAAGGCGATCGAAGAGGACGACGCCGAAGATTTCGGCGACAACGTGCTGATCGTCGAGCACGCCGAGCGACTTCGGCAATCCGCACAGCCGATGCAAGCAACGCGAAGAAGCAGCGAAAACGCAATGGCCAAAAAGGCTCGTAAATCGCGGCCGAAGGCGCCAACGGCGCCGCCGCAAAGGCGCACGCTCACCGACGCGCGACAAGAAGACGCTCGAGCGACCTGGTCGGGCTGGCCGATCGCATCGTCGTCGACGGCCGCAGAAGAAGACGCGATCCGTACCTCGATATCCCCGCCCGCACGCTGTCGAACGTGCGACTACAACCAGACGAAGCGGTTCATCGAGATGGGCAGCGAACAAGAACCGCCGGCAGCTGTTCAATCTGTCGCAGGCCAAGAGCTACATGCAGACCGATGCTCGTGGCCAGCGGCTGCAAGCAGCTGATCGAGCAGGGCAAGACGACCAGCATCCGAGGTCTGTTCTACCTGCTCAAGCACACGATCGAAGGCACGCAAGGAAGAGACGTTCGACGATCAGGCCGAATGCGATCCGATGATCGAAGACGTCGAAGTCGCGCTCAACAGCCTGCGCGAAGAGCTGCACCTCTACGCCCAGAAACGCGGCGACATGGTCGGGCCGATCACGCTCGATCGACAGCGGCGACGAGATCGATTGCTCGCGGATGGGCTCGGGCGGCTACAGCATTCCGTCGATCGTCGAGCCGGACGTCATCGAGTTCAAGAAGTGCGACGCCAAGTTCATCCTGCACGTCGAAAAAGACACGGTCTGGCAGCGGTTCAACGAAGACAAGTTCTGGCGGAAGCACAACTGCATTCTGACGCACGGCGGCGGCCAGCCGCCGCGCGGCGTGCGGCGGCATGCTGCACCGGCTGCACAACGAGTTGAAGCTGCCGATCTATTGCCTGCTCGATAACGATCCCTGGGGATACTACATCTACAGCGTGATCAAGCAGGGCTCGATCAACCTGGCCTACGAGTCGCAAGCGGATGGCCATTCCCGACGCCAAGTTCCTCGGCCTGCGCAGCAGCGACTTCGAGCGCTGCGAGCTGTCGCAACAGCGTGAAGATCACGCTCAACGACAACGACATCAAGCGGGCCAAGCAGATCGCCAGCTATCCCTGGTTCGCGCACAAAAAGGCCTGGCAAAAGGAAATCGAGCAGATGCTGAAAAACGGCTTCAAGCTGGAAGTCGAATCGCTGATCTCCAAGGACATCAGCTACGTCACCGAAGAGTACACCCCCGCCCGGCTGGCCGACGGCGAGTGGCTCGACTAAGCGGCGTCGGCCGGAAAATTGTAGCCGGCCTCTTCGAGGCCGGATGGTTCGCGCACAATTCCGGGGTCGCAGACCCCGGCTACAGAATACTGTACACCACGTCCCGTTGACCGCTGAGAGTGCAGGTGTCGCGTGCCGCGCTGTGCGTTAGCCACGCTGGCAATCGGCCAGCAGTATCTTTCCTACTGGCACACCTATTGCGAGGCCGGCTGGCGAGCCTATGCTCAGAAGCACGACTTCGACCTGGTCGTTGTGTCCGACTTGCTGGATCGCTCGCCAAGAGGGCTGTCGCGACCGCCGGCGTGGCAAAAATGCCTGATCCTGAGCCAGGACTTCGCCCGGCAGTACGATCAAATTGTGCTGCTCGATAGCGACATCGTGATCAACTCGGCCACGGCGCCAAAAATCACCAATCAGGTGAGCGTCGAGCGGGTCGGCGGCGTCATCAGCGGCACTCACATTCATCCCGATCTTCTGGTCATTCTGCTCGAACGACTGCGCGGGCAGCGATTTGAGTACCACCACGACTTGCGGCATTGGCAAGCCGATCAAAACCACTCGTACGAGTATTACGGGCTCGAGGTCATGCCGGAAGGGATCCTTCAAACCGGCGTGCTGGTGGCCAGCCCGATGCACCATCGCGAGCTTTTTGAGGCGGTTTACCAGAGCGAGCAGAAGGTTGAGACGCGCGGCTACGAGCAGATGCCGCTGTCGCACGCGATCCTGTCGCGGCGTTTGTTCCAGCCGATCGACACCCGTTTCAATCACGTCTTTTACGAGACGATGGCCGTGCACTATCCGCAGCTGTTCGACAAGAATCATGCGGATTACGAATCCTTGGCGAAGGCGGCAGTCCGCACCCAGTTCGCCAACAGCTTCTTTCTGCACTTTGCCTATGACATGCAATTCGTGCGCTATCTGGCGGACCCTTAAGTCCGTTGCGCGCTTGCTGGCGCGGACGGCTTGCGAAAGTTCGCCGTGTACATCCGCCAGTTGCCCGCGATTTCCGCCGGCTCGAAGCCGATCTCCGCGGCCAGCTCGCCAACTTTCGAGCGCGACTGGAAGTGAGGGTCCATGATGATCTCGGTGATCGACAGGCGGCCGCCGGGCACAAGCGCGTCGAAGCAGTTTCTTAGCGCCGTCTTGCGATCGGGAATCTCGCCCAGCACCGTGCACAGGTAGATCACGTCGGCGCTCGCCGCCGGCAGCACAGCCCGCGTCGCGTCGGCCAAAATCAACTCGACGTTCCCCGGGTCGTTGCGAGCGAGCTTGCGCCGAATCTTGTCGAGCATGCCCTGTTGAAGCTCGACGCCGATCGCCTTGCCGCCGGGCAGCACGCGGCGCGCGGCTGGCAACAGCAGCCGGCCGGGTCCCGGCCCGATCTCGACCACGGTCATCCCGGGCCGCAAGCCGATGCGCTCCAGCGTGAGCTGCGTGCCCGCGATCCGGTCGACCACTCGACCATCCACGGCCCACGACAACAGGCTAGGGCAGGGCAGCGTCCAGCGCCGGCTGGCATAGCGCCAGCCAAAGTGCAACACGACCAAGAGCCCGACGACAATCGCGGCCGACCCCCAAAAATATGCCATTGCCGCACCTTGAATCGCCCCTTAGGGCTTGAGCACGATCTTGCCGCAGAGCGTACCAGCTTTACCGATCGTGTTTTCTTCTTGCAGCTTGTGAGCGTCGCCGGCCTGCGACAACGGCAGCACGCGGTCGATGTTGGCCTTCAACTTGCCCTCGGCCAGCCAGCGGTTGATGTCGTCGCCGGCGGCCCGCTGCCGCTCGGCCGTGGCGTTGAACATGGCGAAGCCGAACAGCGAGCAGCCTTTGACGTAAAACGGCCCGACCGGAAACGGCGGCCGGGCTTCGCGGCCGGCCATGATGACCATCCGCCCCCGCGGGGCCAGCAGGCCGACGGACCGATCGAAATTCGGCTCGCGCAGCGTTTCCCACCATACGTTGATCCCCTGCGGCGCAAACTGCTTGATGCGCGCGTCGACGTCTTCGGTCTTGTAGTTGATCGCCAGGTCGGCGCCCAGCTTGCGGCACAGTGCGACCTTCTGATCGCTGCCGGCGGTGGTAATCACCACCGCGCCGATGGCCTTGGCCATTTGCACCACGGCCGAGCCGACGCCGCCGGTTCCGCCGTTGACGAACAGCGTTTCGCCGGCCGCCAGTTTCGCGTCTTGCGCCAGTCCCAAATGCGCGGTGATGCCGACCAGCGCCACGGCGACGGCCGTTTCGCTCGCCACTCCGGACGGGATCGGATAGAGCCATTGCTCGTCGACGGCCGCGTACTCGGCAAACGTCCCCTGACGTCCCAGCAGCCCCTGATTCGATCCCCACACGCGATCGCCGACGCGAAATCGCGTGGCCTTCGGCCCGACCGCCTCGACCACGCCGGCCAGATCGCAGCCGATGATGTACGGATTCACTAGCGGCATCGCCACCATGCCGCTGCGCACGTAGGTGTCGATCGGATTGACGTCGACCGCTTCGACCTTCACGAGCACCTGACCGTCGGCGGCGCGCGGCGTGGGCAGCTCGCCATAAAGGATGCTTTCCGGCGGTCCGGTCTTTTCGATGTAGGCGGCCTTCATGCGTCGATTCCTGTTCGATTGTTTCGGCGGTTCCCAAAACGCGGCCCGCCGCGAGCGGAGGCACGGCGCGCGGATTAACGGCTGGCTAACGCTTTTGTCGTGCCGCCCGCGGCCACACGAGCAGTGCCGCGACGAGCTCGCAAATGGCCAATCCGACCGCCGCGCTGATGCCCCAGATCATCCATTTGCGGTGATAGACGGTGCGTCGATCCTCGTGCGACAACTGCAACGGGGCTTCGGCGAGGCCCTTTTTTTGAAGGCCCTGATAGGCCGCATACGTCTGTTCGACACCGCCGTCCTCAATCGCCGTGCCGATGGCCGCATCGAACTGTTCGGCCGTGGGCTGTGCGAACGCGGGTGGCAAGATCCACGCCAAATAACCGGCGGTCGCCGCCGAGCACAGCGCGAGCAAGACCAGGACAAACGTGACCCTGTGACGATTTTCCCAGCGGCGTGAGGGTTTGCCGTCCGGGACCACTTCGGCCCGCGGCAGCTCGCGCAGCCCGCGCAACGTCGGAACATCCAGCGTCGCCCCGCACTCACAGCGCACGGCCTGCCCCGCCTGGCTGGTCGAGACAGCGGTTCGTTTTCCACAAGAACAAGGCAGCAGGTAGTCCGGCATGTGGAATCTAAAGGCACGCGCTACTGCGGCACTCCCGAGCCACGGTTGCTCCACCACGGGAGCGTAATGCCGCCGTCGATCAACAGCGAACTTCCCGTAATATAGTCGCTGGCCGGATCGCAGAGGAACACGACGCCGCGGCCGATCTCCTCGGGCGTGCCCAGCCGCTGCCAGGGTAGCTTCGTGCCAGCTTGCCGGATCGTCTCCTCGCTGGCGAACTTGCGTTCGCCCGGCGTGTCGATCCAACCGGGAGTGACGACATTGACGCGAATCTTGTGCTCGGCCAACTCCATGGCGGCGGTGCGGGCCATCTGGTCGATGGCCGCCTTCGACATGTTGTAGGCCATGGAACGAGGCACGGCGACGTAGGCATGGGGAGAGCTGACCACGACGATCGAGCCGCCCTGGCCGTTTCCGGCATGCCCTTGGGCGATCATCTGCTGGGCCGCGGCGCGCACCAGGTAGAACGCCCCCCACATGGTCACGTCGATCGTGCGGCGGAAGCCGGCCATGTCGGCCTCGTGAAACAGCTCGCGGTCGCTGTAGGCGGCGTTGGTGACGGCGATGTCCAAACGGCCAAAAGCGGCCACCGTCTGCTGGACCATCCGCTCGACTGTGGCTTGCTCGGCAACGTCCCCCTGCAATGAGGATCGCCCGGCCGCCGGCGCGCTCGATTTGAGCGGCGGCCGCCGTAGCACCGCCGGCTCGCTCGCGATAGTTAAAGGCAACGCTGGCACCGGCTTCGGCCAATGCCACGGCGGTAGCGAGCCCAATGCCTTGGCTGGCGCCGCTGACCAGCGCCGATCGCCCTTGGAGTGCTTCCACGAGATGCGTTTCCTGACCCACAATTCCGCCGAGGCAATTAGTCGTTACTGTTGCCGTCATGCTAGCGGTCGACGCCGCGGCAAACAAGCAACCCCCTGTGCGGTGGATTCTGTCGCCCAAGTGTGTGTGTGGACCTACTAGACCAAAGCGCGCGCCTGGCTACAATTGTTCGATCCTGGAAGCATCCCGCATGACAGCCTGAGCGGCGTGCAGCGATTGTGTGTTTGGGTAAACTGCGATAGATAGAAAAGATGTCGCGTTGTTTTCTCCAAACGTAATCTTTTGCCAAATGATCGGCCTGCCCTACGGTCCGACAAACGAGTGATAGAATTTGTTGGATTTTCGCTGCACTTCTAGGGATAATACTGTGGACTTGTACCGGTGCTTCGCCATCACGCCGCTCGAAATCTCGCAGGAGGTTTTTGTGACCTGCCTTGCTCCTGCAGCACTCCAACCTGTGTGGCCCTTTGCGCCGGTTTCTTATCTCAGTTTTCTCGACTAGCGAATTTCCTGAATGGCGAATTTCAACGCCGAGCTCTGACGCACATTTCCATTGGCTCACTGTAGGAGTGTTGACTTGTACGACGCATTATTGGACGAACTCGAAGACGAGCCGACGCCGCATCAGGAAGAGGTAAGCGAGCTATCGGAAAAACCCGCCGGCGATCTGGATCTTGACGATGATCTGGACAGTGTCGACTTGGGGACCGATCTGGATTTGGACCTGGATCCCAAGGCCGAAGATCTGCTGGCCGTGGTCGACGAAGAGAGCGAATCGTGGTCCGACGATCCGGTGCGGATGTATCTCACGCAGATGGGCGAGATTCCGCTGCTCACGCGGCAGGAAGAAATCTCGCTGGCCAAGCGGATCGAAGTCACGCGGGCCAAGTTTCGCCGCCGCTTGCTCGAGTGCGACTACGTGATTCAACTGGCCGTGAAGGTGCTGAAGCGCGTGCATCGCGGCGAGCTGCCGTTCGATCGCACGGTGCAGGTATCGGTGACCGATCGGCTGGAAAAGGACCAGATTCTCGGCCGGTTGCCGCACAATCTGCGGACGCTCGAAATCCTGCTCAAGCGGAACCGCGACGATTATCGCATCGCGACCAGCAAGAGCGACAAGATGGCCCAGCGCCGCGAGGCCTGGCAGCGGCTGGGCCGCCGTCGTCGCCGGGCGGTCAAGCTGGTCGAAGAACTCGGTCTGCGCACGCAGCGGATCGAGCCGATGATCCGCACGCTCGAGGAGTTCAGCCGCCGCGTCGATGAGCTCGAAGGCCAGATCGACGATGCACAACGCAGACCAAGAGGCCGCCGCACGAGCGCAAGCCGCTGGATCATCGAGTTCCGCAACATCCTGCGCGCACGCAGGAAACGCCCACCAGCCTGCGGAATCGCGTCGCAGTACCTGAAGGAGGTCTACGCCGCAGTATCAGCAGGCCAAGCGCGGGCTGTCGGAAGGCAACTTGCGGCTGGTCGTGTCGATCGCCAAGAAGTATCGCAACCGCGGCCTGAGCTTCCTGGATCTGATCCAGGAAGGCAACGCCGGCCTGATGCGGGCGGTCGACAAGTTCGAATATCGCCGCGGCTTCAAGTTCTGCACCTACGCCACGTGGTGGATTCGCCAGGCGATCACCCGGGCCGTGGCCGACCAGAGCCGCACGATTCGCATTCCGGTCCACATGGTCGAAACCATGTCGCGGGTGCGGAACGTGTCGCGGCAGCTGCTGCAGCGAGCTGGGCCGCGAGCCGACGATCGAAGAAACGGCCCAGCGCGGCCGGCACGCGCGATCGACGAAGCCCGCCGCGTGCTGGCCATGAGCCGCTACCCGATCAGCCTCGATCGGCCGGTCGGCAACAGCGAAGACAGCCACTTCGGCGACCTGCTGCCCGACTCGCGGCGCCGAAAGCCCGGCCATCGGCGCCGCGCAGGAAATGCTCCGCGGCCGGATCGCCAAGGTGCTCAAGACGCTCAGCTACCGCGAGCGCGAGATCATCAAGCTCCGCTACGGCCTGGGCGACGGCTACAGCTACACGCTGGAAGAAGTCGGCCACATTTTCAAGGTGACCCGCGAGCGCATTCGCCAGATCGAAGCCAAGGCCGTCCGCAAGCTGCAGCAACCCAGCCGCAGCCAGGAGTTGGTCGGGTTCTTGGATTAACTGATTTCTCCCTCTCCCACCGGCCCGCGGCGAGTTGTGTCGAGCCGGAGAGGGCCGGGGTGAGGGTGTATTGCAAGAGCCGGACGTTCACGCGTCCGGCTCTTTCATTGCATGAGCGGACGATTTCATCGGCGTGATCACCACGTGAAGATCTTTGCGAATCTGATGTCCCGTTTTCCGCCGCCTAACGAACCCGCCCGGCGGTAGACCCCGCGTCGGTGGCCGGAGAGAACTTCGTGCACAGTTGGTGCGACCCAGCGGAAAGAATGGGCATGGACGATAAGACACCGATTGAAGATGACAACTGTCGCGACAAGGAATCTGCTGCGGTGCACGAAGCCGGGCATGCGACGGTTGCCGCCGTGTTCTGTTGGAGAGAGGGAAAAGGAAGATCTATACGACTAGACGAGCCCGTTGCCGGATTGTCGGAAGTATGCCTGGGCCGCGTTGCGGCGCACATTCGCCGGACCCAGACAAACGATCCCATGTGCGAAAAAACGTGGGTGGGGTCTACGACTCACTGGGAAATGGACTTGGATGTGTCGGATAAGGCTACAATCAACGTTGCGGGGATAGTTGCCGAGTGCCTGGTTGAAGACGATCAGGTCGAAGCCGACGAGATCGTTGACTACTGGGAATCGGAGGTAATCGAGCCATCCGACACCGATTACAAAGGCATTCCCGACTCGTGGGAGGCTCGTTCGGCGGCCGTGGAAAGGGCGCTGAGGTTGCTGCGTGAGCACAGTGCGCTATTGAAAGCAGTTGCCGCAGAACTGGTGCGGAGTGAGGCGGTCACGGATGGAGTGCTCAAGGCGTTACTCGAACGATTCGGCAACCAGGCGACCTAGCCGTGAACGTTCCAGATTCGGGAAGGTTCAGAAGATGAAGATTTGCAGCTACACGATGACGGTAGACACGGGGTTTGCACCCAATCCCTTCCACGGCTACTGCACCGTTGCTGCATGCACACCGAATCACATGAACTCGCGCTTGGTCAAAGGGGACCTGCTTGCAGGTTTTTTCACGGACAGAGGATGCCCCTATCTGGCGTATTTTATGGAGGTCGAGGAAGTTTTGGACTACGACGCGTACTATCGGGACCCTCGATTTCAGAATAAAAAGCCTCGGCGAGGCGGCAGTTGGCGAGAATGCTGCGGAGACAACATGTACCATCGCCACAGATCGGGGAAATGGATCCGGTCGGATGGACCATATCACCAGGATGACGAAACCTTCAAGCAAGACACTCGCTACGCTGTGGTCTACATCGGCCAAATCTTTGGATACTTCGGGCGGCAGGCGTACGAGCCTGACAATGAATTACCGAGAGATCTCCAAAGCGTGCTGAAAAAGGGCCAGGGAATCAAATACACAAGAAGTGGCGACAGGGTATTCGACAAGTACTGCGCATGGCTAAAGATGAAGGCTGTCGGAGTCATGGGCGAGCCGCGGAATCGCGGAGTTGGCCTTAGCTCGTCGTGCGGGTCCAAGGACATGGTGGAAGCTCAACAAGTGAATGGAATTGGCCATTGTTCCGCTAGGGGCGGAAAAAGCAACATCACTGATATTTCAGGTTGAGTCCGAGCACGACCGAAAACTTGATCGTCAACGACGCGCCGGCCAAACTGGTTCCGTGACGGCGCCGACGGCTCGCGCCTTCGTTGCTTGCGCACGGTGGCCAGGTTTGACATCGCTCGAGGTGAGTTGCTACACTGCCGCTGGTGCGTGCGTTGGTGGTCGGGCGTTTCGCGCTGAAACTGCCCGACGCAACAGGGAACTCCGGTGCGAATCCGGGACGGCCCCGCCGCTGTAACCGAGTGTACTCTCGGGAAGCTGATTCGAGCCATTGTCGTCTGGCGTTCCGCATCGGACCGGCCGGCGTGCGACGAGAAGGCCGGCTTTCCGAGGCTCGGAAGTCAGAAGACCTACCAACGCTGTTTCGAGTAGCTCTCCGCGAGGGACGGGGGCTGCGACCGTTGAAATCCAACTGGCGAGCGGTTTGCCATGCCTCGTCTTCCGCCTGCGCGTTGCGCACGCACCGCCTGGGGATTTACGCTCGTCGAGCTGTTGGTGGTGATTGCCATTATCAGTCTGTTGATAGCGCTTCTGTTGCCTGCAGTGCAAGCTTCGCGCGAGGCCGCCCGACGCTCGCAATGCCAGAACAACCTTCACCAGTTGGGCATCGCGCTACACAGCTATCACGACGCCTACAAGGTTTTTCCCCGCGGAGGATGGCCTGCCGCCAGCGCCAATATCAGTTGGACGTCCGCCATTCTTCCGCACCTCGAAGAAACGGCCTTATACAACAGCATCAACCGCGCCGCGCCCTATACCGACCCGACGAATCTGGCGATGGGCCGCACCGTGCTGCCGGGCCTGCTGTGTCCCACGTCTTCGCGGGAAAACCTGCGCCGAAATTCGGCCGACCTGCCAAGCAGTTCAACCAACCTGTACGGACGCACCGACTACAGCGCGATCAACGGCGAGCGAACGTTGCGCTCGCCCACCGGCACCAACACGCCCGAGCGGGGCGTCATGATCGCGGCCAAAAACATCTCGCTGGCGGCGATCACTGACGGATCGGCGCACACGATTCAGATTGGCGAATGTCCTGAAGGCATGCATTCGCTGTGGATCAGCGTGAGAAACTTTTGCGATCAGTCCGCGCCGATCAATACGCCGGCAACCTCCGCGACTCAGTACGTGTTCACCGACTTCGGACAGGAGATATCGAGCTACCACGCCGGCGGAGCGTTCACGCTGTACGCCGACGGCTCCGCCCATTTCCTCTCCGAATCGATGAACAACGCCATTCTCGCCGCGCTCTGTTCGCGAGCCGGAGGCGAAGTCATCGGCGACGACTATTGAGTCTTCTAGCCGAGCGACTCAAATGTCCGCGCCGAAGCACCGCCAGGCCGGTCGCGGCCAGGCTTGCCAACACGGCAGTGCCTGGCTCCGGAGTTGCATGCACCACGCCGACGGCTCCCGTTGGCAGCCCCAGATAGTCGAACCCGGCCGAGTCGAAGGTCAGCCAGTTGTCCAAGATCGGGTTGCTAAGCGAATCCTTGGCGATGCCCGGTATTTCGGAGTTGCTCGCGTTGACGAGCGAACCGCTGCCGACGACGTCGACCAATCGCACAAGGCGGATCGCCGACAAATCCAACAGCCCGGCGGTGACCAGCGGATCGGAAGCGAGCTGGCTCAGATCGAACGGCGTCCCCCAGTTCGAAGCGTGCTTGCCCGCCAGGTTGAAGACGTTGGTCATGTCGTAGCCTTGGAAGGCGCCGGAGATTTGGGTGGCCGCGGTGTTGGTCGAGATCGACGCAAAGCGCGCGAAGTCGGTCCCATCGCTCGAAACCTCGACGTAGGCCAACTCCGCCAGCAGGCTGGTCGGGCCGCCGAAATTGAAACCGTTTTCGAAGACCGCGAAGTCGGGTCCGGGGCCGTCGAAAATCGTCTTGTTGCCGAAACCCAGCGTGATCGAGCCCGGCGCGTCGATGCCGATGAAGCCATAGGTGTCGGTCGTGTCGTTCAGGTTGCCGCCGAAGGGGCTCACGGTCGAGCCGTTGTGAAAGCTGTTCGGCTCGGTGCCGCTTTGTGGGGCGTAGCGTTTGTCGAATGCCGTGTTGTCTCCGCTCGGCGCCGGCATCGGGCTGTATAGCTCGCCAAGCGAGGCGACGCCGGTGGAAAATGCGTGGAAGTTCGGACCCACGCCCGGCGACGGGGAGTAATTGACGACCGAGCTTTCGAAAATGCTGAATTGGTTGGCGCGATCGGATTGTCGGGCGCTCCGGCGGTCACGCCCGAAATGCTCGAATAGGGGCCGGCCAGGGCGGGCGCGGCGGCAACCAACACGGTCCAGACCATCGCGAGCGGGAAAGAACGATTCATGGGAAGACTCCTTAGGTCATTGGCGGTACGTTTTTTAATGACAAGTACGAACGAACAACGGGATTGCGAGACAAGTCAGACTCGAGACTCGCGGCGGTCTGCGACGCAGCGCGAAATCAAGTCGAGCGCCGGCGACGACGCTTGAAGAACATGGCCGTGGCCCCGGCGATCGCCAGCAGCACGAAGCTCGAAGGCTCGGGAATGGGCACGAGCTGGATATTGTCGACGGCAAAGAAGGCGGGCGTGTTCATGCCGTATTGGCCAATGTCGGTAGACGCCAGATTGAAATACAGGTGGGTCGCGCCGGCGAGACTCGAAAGATCCCAAGTCACCCAATCGTTGACGATCGTGTCGAGCAACGGATCGTCGAAGCGATAGTCCGCCAGGTAGAACGTCGCCGTGTTGGGCAACAGGGCGTCCAAGGCATTGGTCCCGTACGCGGTCAGCTTGAAAAAGTCGGGGTCGCTGCCGTCTTCTCCGCCGAATTTCTTCCCATAGCCATCGCCGTCTCGCATCGACAGCGCGGCATACGTGGTGTTTGTAACGAGCATGCTGGCGATTGTGTATCCGCTGGGCAGCGCAAAGTTGGGAAGTTGTGCGAGGTGGTCCGGGTTGTGCGGATCGAAGGCAAACGGTTGAACGTCATTCGGCGCGGTGTCGAGATACCCGGTGGCCACGCCGAAGTTGCCGGCGTCTGGTCGCAGGCCCGTGGTGGCGTACGCGCTGAACGGGTTCCCGAAGCCCGCTTGCGTGGTATCGGTTTCCTTCGAGTAGGCGAATCCGCCCCAACTTTGATAGGTCTGGTCGTAGACGTTGAGAAACGTCGCGCCCCGGCTTTGGAAGGTGCTCAGCACGTTGGGGCCATGCGGCCCGGCGACGACCGTGCCGGCGTGCGTCGGATTGTTCCAGTGCGTGTCGCCGCCCATCAGCGACACCAGCGAAGAGTCGTCGAAGTCGACCGTGACGGCCTCCGCTTGTCGAGCAATCAGCGCCAGGCCGATCGCGAACCAGCAGACGAGCGTCCACGGCCACTCGCGATGGTTGCCGGTCGGAGACGGCCTCCCAGGAGCGGACGGCTTCAGAACCATTTCAATGAGTCGAGCCATGGTTCAATTTCCTTTCAACGCCACGAGCTCGCGACGCGCAAGCCCGCGCAGGCCGAATCGGCCTCGTGCTCGTGCGTGCCAGTGCGCAAGCTCAGCGCAGCCCCGAAGCGGGCGCTTCGATCGGAATGCGCGCGGTGCGAACCTGAGATGCCGAATGCGGGATCGGTCAGGACGCGGCGGCGCACGCTCGACGAAAGCGCGAAACGCTACGAAAGGCTAGCCGGATTGGCGTTCTCCACGGCGATGCTTGCGCACCGCGCGACGATCAATCTAGCGCCCGTCCCTCGCGGGCAACCAAGACACTGCGTTGGTAGGTCTTCTGACTCTGAGCTTGGACCAACCCGCCTTCTCACCGTCTCCTTAGGTCGGAAACGGCAATGGCTTTAGAGTGGGCCATCCTGGACGCTCATTACAGCGGCGGGGCCGTTCCGGTTTTTCACCGGATTCCCTGTTCGTCGACCCAGAGAGCATCTGGGCCGAGCACCAACGCACCATAACGGCGGTCAATTTACAAGCCGTTTGCTAGTCTGTCAAGCAACGTGAGGATATTCATTTCCGAACTGCTCGCTGCCAATCCACTTGAAGCGACAATAAACAATTGGGCGATAGGTAAATCTGGCGGCGTGACGTCCGGAGCTCTTACCCGCTTTCATCGTTCATCCCTTCGCCTTCATCCTTTGCCGACTGTTGACAGCTTCCACAGCGGGTGTGTCCAATTTCAACAGTGGACATAGCCAAACCATACCTTGCCTGCCCGCTGGACCTTTCCGATGTCGTCCTCTCAAGACCATAACCGCAAAGCCTGGGACGCGCGGGTGCGCAGCGCCGAGCGGTTCACGCGGCCGGCCCGCGACGAAGATTTTCGCGATCCGCTGGCCGCCGTCGACGGCGCCGGATGGCTGGGGGGCAGCATCGCCGGTCGCCGCGTGCTATGCCTGGCCGGCGGCGGCGGACGCCAAAGCGCGCTCTATGCGGCCGCCGGAGCGGAGGTCACCGTGGTTGACATCAGTGGCGAAATGCTGGCCCTCGATCGGCAGGTCGCCGCCGAACGCGGACTCGAGCTGCGCACGATCGAAGCCTCGATGGACGACCTGTCGGCGCTGGCGCCGGCCAGTTTCGACATTGTCATCCAGCCGGTGAGCACGTGTTACGTGAGCGACGTGTTGGAAGTCTATCGGCAAGTGGCCCGGGTGGTCGTTTCCGGCGGACTGTACATCAGCCAGCACAAGCAGCCGACGAGCCTGCAAACCGGCATCGAGGCCTCGCGGCACGGCTATGATATTGTCGAGCCCTATTACCGCCGCGGTCCCTTGCCGCCGGTGGCCGGCAGTCCGCATCGCGAGGCGGGCACGCTGGAGTTTTTGCACCGCTTGGAAGAATTGCTGGGTGGAATGTGCCGCGCCGGTTTTGCGATCGAGGACGTCGTCGAGCCTGTGCACGCCGACGAAACGGCCGAAATCGGCAGCTTCGGCCACCGCAGCCGCTACGTCGCCCCCTACCTCCGCATCAAAGCCCGCCGCGCCGCGGCCGGCGCGGCCACGGCTGCCGCGAAGGTTTGGATTCCGTGAGATTATTCTAACGCCTCCGGCGTCGTGGCTACCATATTGCCCACCGTTGCAATCCCCCCGTCGCTCGATCAAGATAGACGGCACAATCCCGCGCCTCCGAACCGTGCCCGACTCCGCAGGAAATCCGCGTCCGTGTCCCACCCAGCCATTCAGGAAATCGTAGCCGTTTTCGGCCAGCCGGTCGCCGGAAACCCGACGCAGTACATGATGGAAAAGGCGTTCGCCCAGGTGGGGCTCGACTGGCGCTATTTAACGCTGGAAGTGGCTCCCGACGCGCTGGGCGACGCGGTGCGCGGCATGCGCGCCATGGGCTTTCGCGGTTGCAACCTGACCATTCCCCACAAAGTCGAAGTCATCAAGCACCTCGACCGCACCAGCCAGTCGGCCGAGCTGATGGGCGCGGTCAACTGCGTCAATCGCGTGGGCGACGAACTGGTCGGCGAAAACACCGACGGCAAGGGTTTTGTGCAGTCGTTGCGCGAGCTGACCGATCCGGCTGGCAAGTTGGTGGTGATTCTGGGCGCCGGCGGCGCGGCCCGAGCCATCGCCGTCGAAGTCGGCCTGGCCGGCGCGGCGCAAATGACCGTCGTCAATCGCGACGAGACGCGCGGCACCGAATTGGTCGCATTGATCAACGACCGCGTCCACGTGCCGGCTCGATTCGTCAAATGGGAAGGCAACTTCGAAGTGCCGGCCGAAACCGACGTGGTGATCAACGCCACGTCGATCGGACTGGGCGACGCCGACGCCCGCGTGCCGCTGGCCGTCGAGACGCTCGAACGCGACATGGTCGTGGCCGACGTGATCTTCAACCCGCCCGAAACGCGCCTGATTCGCGACGCCCGCGGCCGCGGCTGCCAGACGCTCGACGGGCTGGGCATGCTCGTGAATCAGGCGGTGATCGCCTTCAAGATTTGGACCGGCCAGGACGCCAACGCCGATTTGATGCGCGACGCGTTGGAGGAGTTTCTCGGCCTGTAGTCCGCCACGCCGGCGATTTGCCCTTGCGACCCGCCGCCGGCATCCATGAATGAACATCCATTGACGCTCCCCCATTGAGAAGGCCTCGGGATGATATCGAAACCCTATCGATCTGCGTTGGGCTCCGCGACGATCCTCGTCGCACTGTGCGCTTCGCTTGCAGCCGCCGAGCCGGCAGGCCTGAAATTGCTACGGCCCGACGCACTGGTCGGCTGGGATTATGGCGCAAGCGAGCCGGCAGGCTGGACCCTCAGCCAAGGCCAACTGACCGGCACGGCCCGCTCGACGCCGCTGCTGTCGGGCTGGACGCTGGGCGACTTCGAGCTGCGCTTTCAGTGGTCTGTCAAGCCAGGCGGAAGCTGGACGGTCGGACTACCGGACGTCCCCTCCGGACCGGGGCTGCAACTGGCGCTTCGAGAAGGGGACGGCTGCGGCGCCGTGCGCGACCGCGACCAAACCGTGGCCGACGGCGCACGCATCGACACGCTCGCCTCCGAAGCCCGACACGCCGCCATCATTCGCCGCTCAGGCCCAACCCTGTCAATCATCGTCGACGGTCGCGTCACCAGCGAACTTACGCTCGACCCCAACCGCCGCTTTGGTCTGGCGCTGTCGGTGCCTCAAGGCGAAGCCACGCTCGCCGACATGCGCCTCAGCGAGCCACGCGGCAACCCGCTGTTTAATGGCAAGGATCTGGGCGGCTGGTTCGTCAACAACGACAAGGGCAAGTGGGGTGTCGATAACGGCGACATCGTCAACGTCTCGCACGTCGGGCTCACCTATCTGCGGACCGACAAGGAGTACGCCAACTTCACGTTCTCCTTCGAATACACTATTTCGCGTGGCGGCAACTCGGGCGTAGCCATCCGCACCGCGAAAGAAGGCTGGCCCTCGGGCGACGGCATGGAATTGCAGATTCTCGACCAGCCCGGCGAAGTCAAGGACTCGACCATGGCCATCTACGGCAACCTGCCGCCGCTCGACCGCGCCGACAAGTCGAACCAGTGGAACCGCGTGGTGGTCAAGGCCGACGGCCGCATGATCACCGCCTGGGTCAACGGCGAACTGGTGCAACAAGTGAACACCGCGCGCCTGAGCGAACTGAAACACCGTCACCTGAAAGGCTGGATCGGCCTGCAAGATCACGGCGGCAAGATTCGCTTCCGCGAGTTGTACGTCCACGAAGTGCCCGACGGCATGGGGCTCGACGCCTGGTATCGCCCGCAGCCCGAGCCGGCCGCCGGCATCGTGCTCGATCGGCTGATGAACAGCGAACGGCTTTCGCGCGCCGACCAGATTGGCTCGGGCGTGGTCAGCCATACGGTGCCCAAGGGAGGCGAGCACGTGCTGGCCGAGTTGACCGGACCCGGGGCAATGGTGCGCTGCTGGCGCAGTTATGCGGCGGGCCGGATGGCATTCTATTTCGACGGCGAAGAGCAGCCGCGAATCGAATGCGCCGCCGAGCACCTCTTCGATCATGTGCCCGACGTTTCGCACGAGGAACAGCCGGTGTTGACCTGCTTGAACTTCGCCAAGAGCCTGAAAATCGTGGTGACTGACCCACTGCCGGCCACGTATCGCATCGACTACGTCACGTTTGGCCCGGGCGCGCCCGTCGAAAGCTTCACGCCCAAGCATTCGGGCGTGCCGCGCGGCATGTTGCCGGCGATCGTCTATCGGCACGACGGGCTCAGCGGCGGCAAGGTGCGCGAGGCGGAAATTTACGAGCGCGTGACGAGCGAGCCGCGCACGATTGAGCCTGGCACCAGCGTGCAGTTGGCCTCGCTCGACGGGGCGGGCCTGGTGAATTGGCTCCGCTTGAATGCCGAACGATCGGTGCTTGCCGACAACGACCTGTGGCTGGAAGTGACGGTCGACGGCGAACCGATTCCCGCCATCGCCGCCCCGGCGCGATTCTTCTATCCTGCGCTGAGCTTTCCCTTGGAACCCAAGGATAAGGAATACAGCAGCCTGGTGCTGACTCGTAAAGACGGCTTTGTCAACATGCTGGCGATGCCCTACGGCGCCGGCCTGACCGTGTCCGTTCGCAATCGCGGCGCGAAACCGATCGAGAAGATCGGCGTGTCGATGTCGTTCGATCGAGCGACGGACAAAACTCGCGACGACTACGCTTCTCGAATGCGGCTTCGCGGCATTTTTCAGCCTGCTGCCAATGCCGCCGACCTGGTCCAGCAAGCCGGCGCGGGCCGGTGGGTGGCGCTGGTCCACGAAGAGCCCGACGGCGCCACCGGCATCGCGTCGTTGGTGGTTGACGGTCAGTCGCGCGACGGCTGGTCAGCCACCGATCTCGATCCGTTTTTCGGAAAGCCGGGCGAGTCCAATAATTTCTTTCGCGCTCAGCGGGCGCAGGACCGGCCTGGGCTGGCGCTACTTGCTGCTCGAACCGGTCAGCTTCGAGCATTCGCTGGCGCTCAAGCCCAACCCCGGCGACAAAGTCGGCAACCGACTGGCGCTGTTCTATCTGAAGAAGTAGCCGCCTGTAGCCGGGGTCTGTGACCCCGGAAGTCCGCAGCCGGGCCCGGCCTCAAAGAGGCCGACTACAATTCTCTGACTGACGCTCACGCCGGCTGCTGCTGCGTGACGCAGTGGAACGCGCCCAGCCCCCATACCAGGTCAATCGCGTCGAGCCCGCGAATCTGCCTGCCGGGGAATAAGCCGCGCGAGCGTGGCCATCGCCACGCGGTCGGCCGGGTCGTTGAACACCGGCACGATCACCACGCCGTTGGCGATGTAGAAATTCAGATAACCGGCCGGCAGCCGATT
Source organism: uncultured Planctomycetia bacterium (assembly GCA_963801675.1). Taxonomy (GTDB): domain Bacteria; phylum Planctomycetota; class Planctomycetia; order Pirellulales; family PALSA-1355; genus PALSA-1355. The sequence goes on along the minus strand of CAWDFN010000001.1, from coordinate 1,338,118 downwards.
CTCTTCGAAGAACTTGGGTCGGGGCATCGGAATGGGAATCACCTCCAGCGGCCGCCCGTCGGCGTCGCTCATCGTGAGCAGCCGCCGATAGTTGTCCGCCAGCGGTTCGTAGTTCCCGTCCTGCCGATCCTCTTCCAGCGCGCAGACAACCGTCGCGGGCCCGACAAAGCGGGCCAGTTCGTCGACATGCCCGTCCGTGTCGTCGCCGGCCATCCCACCGGCCAGCCAGAGAATCTTCGTCGCACAACAATAGTCGGCCAGGTAGCGCTCGACGTCGGACTTGGAAAGTTGCGGATTGCGATTGGGGTTGAGCAGGCACGACTCAGTCGTCAAAACGGTGCCAGCTCCGTCTGCCGTCAACGGCGCCCCCTTCGAGGATGATGCCGGGCGTGAAGCGGCGGCGAGCGGTCAACTCCGCCACCAGCGCCGGCACGGCGTTGTCCAAATCGAAGGGCGGATATTTTCCGCCCCAGGCGTTGTATCCCCAATCCACCAGCGCCGGCGGGAGCGACGAGGGCGCCGACAAGGGGCCCGACAAGAACATAGGTCCATGATCGCGAGCCCACACGTCATTGGTTGCAATGTCGTGGAGCACAACGTTGGCCACGTCGCCGACCATTGCGCGGGCTTCGGCCATCACCGCTTCGCCGCCGGCCAAAATATGCACCGGCTCGAACTCGGCCAGCGTGCCCGCCAACATCGCCCATACCGCCGGGATGGGCTCGAACTTGCCGGGCCAGGTGTCGCGATTGTGCGGCCAGGCGAGCCACGTGGCCGCGTGCGGCTCCCATTCGGCCGGCCAGCGATATCCGAGCGATGCGGGCGTATCAGCCATGACGAATAAGACAAAGAAGTTTAGCCACAGAGGTCACAGAGAACACCGAGAAGGATGAAGGATTCAAAAGGATGACATGCAAATACCAACCCGAAGCGCAAGCGAGGGCTCTTTTGATGCGTGCACTCGATAACATCCTCGAACCCTCCGTGCGCTGCAGTCATTCTCTTTTCATCCTTCATCCTTCCTCCTTCATCCTTCTCTTCCTCTGTGTCCTCTGTGACCTCTGTGGCTAATCTTCTTCTCTTCGTAAAATGTGAATCGACGTTCAATCCAAAAACCGTTTCGTGAGATCGCCGTACGCGTCGATGCGGCGATCGCGCAGAAACGGCCAGTGCGTGCGCACGAAGTCGATCTTGGCCAGGTCACACTCGACCAGCAGCGTCTCTTCCTTCTCGTGCGTCGCGCGGGCCAGCACGTTGCCGTTGGGATCGACAAAGGAACGAAGCGCCCCAGAACTCGAGCTGCCCCTCGCTGCCAGTGCGGTTGGCGGCGGCCACGAAAACCCCGTTGGCAATGGCGTGACTGCGCATCATGGTCTCCCAGGCCGAGTGCTGGCTGGCGCCGTACTGGTGCTTCTCGTCGGGCAGCCAACCGATGGCCGTGGGATAGAACAGGATCTGAGCGCCGGCCAGGGCAGTCAGCCGCGCGGCCTCGGGATACCACTGGTCCCAACAAATGCATACGCCAATTCGGCCAAATCGGGTGTCGAAGGCTCGAAAGCCCAAGTCACCCGGCGTGAAATAGAACTTCTCGTAGTACAGCGGATCGTCGGGAATATGCATCTTGCGGTACATGCCCAAGAGCGATCCGTCGGAGTCGAATACCACCGCCGTGTTGTGATACAAGCCGGGTGCGCGGCGTTCGAACAACGACCCGACGACGGCCACTCCATGACGGCGCGCGGCCTCGGCCAGCAGATCGCTCGTGGGACCGGGAATCGGCTCGGCCTCGTCGAAACGGCTGTGATCCTCGCTCTGGCAGGGATATTGTCCGGCAAACAGTTCTTGCAGGCAGACGATGTTCGCCCCGGCCGCCGCTGCTTCGCCGATCCGCGCGACGGCCTTCTCGACGTTCTTGGCCTTCGAAGCGTGTCCGGTCATCTGCACCAGAGCCACGACGACGCTGTCGGGCAGCGCGCCACTCGCGTCGGCAGTATCTTGTTGATTTGAACTGGTCATCGAACTCATGGTAACTTATGCCCCATGGTGCGCAAACCGGTACGTGGACTATTTATTACGGGCACCGACACCGAAATCGGCAAGACCTACGTGGCTGCGCTGGTGGCCGAATCGCTGGTGGCCGAAGGCCATCGCGTGGGTGTGTACAAGCCGGCGGCCAGCGGTTGTTCGCGGCGCGACGGGGCGCTCGTCTCGGACGACGCGGCGCGGTTGTGGAAAGCGGCCGGCTCGCCGTTAAGCGTGGCCGAAGTTTGCCCGCAGACGTTTGCGGCGCCGCGAGCGCCCCACCTGGCCGCCGCAGCCGAAGGCAGGTCGCTCGACGCGGCGCTATTGCGTCACGGCCTCGACGTTTGGCTCGATCGCTCGGACGTGGTTGTGATCGAGGGGGCCGGCGGGCTGATGTCGCCCTTGGGCGAGGATGAATACGTAGCCGACCTGGCCTTCGAGTTCGGGTTTCCGCTCGTGGTGGTCGCCTGCAATCGCTTGGGCGTCATCAATCACGTCCTGCAAACGCTGATTACGGCCGCCACGTTTCGCGACGGCTTGGACGTGGCCGGCGTCGTCCTCAACGAGGCTAGCCCGCGTTCCGACGCCGAAGGTGTCGCTCAGAATGCGCGCGAAATTCGCCGCCGCTGTGTGCCTCCGCTGCTGGCCGAGGTGGGTTGGAAGGCGGACCGATTCGAGCCGGCCGTCGATTGGTATTCGATCGCCGCCGAGGCGGTTCCTCGACGCGGCTCGCAGGCGGACGACTTGCCATGAGCAACGATCCGCAATCGTCGGTCGAGCCCAGCCAACTCGTTCGTGGGACGTACTTGCTGCCGCCACGCGCCTGCCGGCATCGCGAGGCCAGCCGTGAACTAATCTTGCGGGCGGCCGAATCGGTAACGCCAAATCGGGCCGTGGTGCTGGGCGCCGGCGCCTGTGACGAAATTCCGCTCGCCGAATTGGCTAGGCGGTTCGCGCACGTCATGCTCAACGACGTCGATGAACAGTCGCTCGCGCGCGGCGTGGATGCCGCGAGCCTTGATGCGGCCAGCCGCGGGAAGATCGACGTCCGCATTGCCGATCTGAGCGGGATCACGCAAACTGTGCTCGACCGAATCGAGCGCGTGCTCAAAACGTGCGCCGATCCACAGACGGCCATCGAGGCCATGTCGCAAATCCTCGAATGCCAGCAAACTGGCGTCTTTCCGATCGAGGGCAAGTTCGACCTGGTCGTCGCTTCCTGCGTGCTCAGCCAGTTGCACTTCGCACTGACGCACGGTGCCGGCGATCGATTCGAGTCGCGATTTCCGGGCCAGCAGGAGCGGTTGCGGCAGTCATCGCGTTGGACGGCCGCGTTGTACCACTTGGCTCGACGGATGGAGGACAAGTTCGTCGACGATCTGGCGGCGCTGGTGGCCGAAGGCGGAATCATCTACTTGTCCGAGTCGGTGCAGATGTGCTACATCGAGCTGGCCTCGTCCGGCCAGTGGCAGACCGCAGGCACGTACCGCATGCTTCGCTCGACGGAACTATCCGATTATCTCGCCGGGCTGTTCACGATCGTCGAGCGCGCCCGTTGGGAATGGGTTGTCACGCCGCCGGCCGCGGTCGGTCAAACCGGCCGATTGTACGACGTGCAAGCCCTGCTGCTTGCGCTGCGGAAGCCATGACGGTCTGTCGCGTGGGTTCGCCCAACGGACTGCACTGATCGTGACGATTGCCTGTTGCAATTGCCCTGCGTTGGCGGGGACTTCGCTTGCCGAGGGGCGGAGTCGTCAGCTATGCTGGAGGTGGCGGCCGCAGTGCTGCCGGCTCGATGTCATGCTCGATGCCACGTGGCTTGCGAGGGAGGAACGAATGAGGTCTGGCTGGTGGATCGCGATGGCCGGCTTCGTTCTGCTTGCGACCGGCTCGTGGGCAGCGGCGGCCGACGTGCGCAGCGAGGCCGACAACGCGGCGCTCGACCAGCGGATCGCCAAGCTGATCGAACAGTTGGGCGACGGTCAGTTCTCGACCCGCCAGCGGGCCCAGCAGGAACTGGTCAAGCTGGGCTTCGACGCCTACGACGCGCTGTGCGACGCTGAAAACAGCGACGACCCCGAGATCGCGACGCAGGCCGCTTACCTGGTACGGCTGATTCGCTCGGACTGGACCAACGACGATGACCCGCGGCCGATCCAATTGATTCTCAAGGACTACGAGGCCCAGACCGACGAGCGCCGGCTGCTGAAGATCAAGCAATTGGCCGAACTGCCCGGCGATCAAGGGCTGGAGTGGCTGTGCAAGCTGGTGCGGTTCGAGAAATCGCAAGTGCTCTCCAAGCAGGCTGCCCTGGCCATCATGGACGAAGAGCCGGCCGCGGATGAAGCCGCATGGACCCAGCGAGCCAGCGTTATTACCAAGACACTCGGTCGGGCTCGGCGTCCCGCGGCCAAGTGGCTTTTGACCGATCTGCAAGCCCACGCCGATCCGGGGGGAGCTTCGAAGGCCTGGGCGGCGCTGGCCGACGACGATCGCCGGACGCTCGAACAGCATCCGCAAGAAACGAACAGCCAGATCGTGATGGAACTGCTGCGCCACAAGATCGACCTGCTCGATCGGCTGCAAAGGCCGGCCGAGGTCGAGGAAGTGCTGCACCAGATGGTGCTCTGCGAGCGGGGCGACTCGGCGTCGTTGACCGAACTGGTCGATTGGCTGGTGAAACGGAAGGCCTGGAACGTGATCGACGAGGTGGCCACGCGCTTTGCCGCCAATTTCGATATCGACGCGCTGCTGCTGTACACGCTGTGCGAAGCGCGGCTGGCGCAGGGCAATCGTGAATTGGCCGAACAGACCGCCGAGAAGGCCTTAAAGCTCAGCGGCGAGGGGGCCCGCGACCACGTGACCGTGGTCGAGCGGCTGATGGATCGGGGACTGACCGAGTGGTCTGACCGCGAATTGAAGTACATCATTTCGATCGGTCCGGTGGCTTCGCCCGACGCGGTCAATGCCCGCTCGATTCTCAGCGACAGCCTGCACGATCGCGGGCGCGATCGGGAGGCCGGCGACGCGCTCAAGGGTCTGACTGACGCCATGGACGCCGACGCGAACGTGTTGCAGCAGATTCGGCAGATGCTGCAGCCCCGAGACAAGAAGCCCAGCTTTTTGCGGGCCCGGATGTACTTCTACTATGCCTGCCACGCGGCCAGTGAAAAAGATGCGGCCGAGCAACGCAAGCTGCTGGACAAAGCCGTGGAGCAAGAGCCGACCGATCTGGACGTGCTGATTGCCATGTATCGCCTGCCCGACGACGACCCGGCGCGGCGGGCCAACCTGATGAAAATGATCAAAACGGTCGTCGACGAATGCCGCTCATCGGTCGACGACGCGCCGGACGATGCCACGGGCTACAATGAATTCGCCTGGCTGGTGGCCAACACCGAAGGCGACATCGACGAGGCGATCCGCCTGTCGCAGAAATCGGTCGAATTGGTGCGGGCCGCCGCCACTTCGCCGAGCGATTTCAAGCGCGTCGGCCAGTTTCTCGACACGCTGGCCCACTGCTACTTCGCCAAGAAGGACTATGCCAACGCGGTCAAGTGCCAGACTGAAGCGGTGAAGCTCGATCCGCACTCCCAGGCCATCAGTCGGCAACTCAAGGTCTTTCGCGACGCATTGGCCGCTCAGCAGGCAGGTGCCAAGTAATGCGAATCGTGCGAGCCGGCCACGTCGACTTGCAAGTGGTGGAGCGCGGCCGCGGGATGCCGATCCTGCTGGTGCACGGATTTCCGCTCGACCACGCGATGTGGGAAGCGCAGATCGAACCGCTGGCCGAGCACTGGCGCGTGATCGCCCCCGACCTGCGCGGCTTCGGCGGTAGCCAGGTCGTGCCCGGCGTGGCCACCATGGAACAAATGGCCGACGATCTCAATGCCTTGCTCAACGCGATGGCCATCGACGAGCCGATCGTGATTTGCGGGCTGTCAATGGGGGGTTACGTCGCGTTTCAGTTCTGGCGCAAGTATGTTTCGAGATTGCGCGGCTTGGTGCTGTGCGACACCCGGGCCGTGGCCGACACGCCGGAGGCGGCCGCCGGCCGACTGAAGATGATCGAACACGTGCACAGCGCGGGCACCGCGTACGTGGCCGTGGCGATGCTGCCTAAGTTGTTCGCGCCGGATACGTTGCGAAACGAGCCCGCCACGATCGAGTCGCAGCGGCAAAAGATCTTGGCCGCCTCGCCCGAGGGAGTGGCGGCGGCGCTGCGCGGGTTGGCCGAGCGCCCGGACGTTTGGGACTATCTACCCAAGATTGCGCTGCCGACCCTCGTCATAGTCGGCGAGCACGACGCTATTTCGACGGTGGAAGAGATGCGCGGCATCGCGGGAGCAATCGCTGGCTCCCAGTTCGTCGTCATCCCGCGCCGGCCACATGGCTCCGCGGGAAAACCCGTCGGTTTTCAACGAAGCGCTAGACCGGTTCTTATCGCGCGTCGCTGCATCCGTGTGAGCGACGAACCTGGGATTGGCATCCAACGAAGAACACTGCTGGACGAGCCAGCAGTGGCACCCCGCGACATGGCCGCCGCTTACGGCACTTCGAAAAGCGATTGGCTTTTGACGATCGCGTAATCGTCGGGGAAGGTGTGAAAGGCCTGCACCAGCAGGCTGCGATTGCGCGCCTGAAGATTGATGTAGCTGAGCGCGCCCAAGGCCATGCGGCCGCTGGAATCGAAGCGGTAGAGCATACCCTGGCGCTCGCCGTCGCTGGCCAGTTCCTGCTGAAAGGTCCAGAACACCTCCGGCTCGACCGGTTCGAGCTGGAAGTTGAATTGGTAGCGGGCCCCGCCGCGACACACCTGGTCGGCGCCTTCGCCCTTGAGGCGATAGGAGATCAACCGTCGCTTCAGCGGCAGGGGATGGTGAGCGCTGGTGGCCACTTCGGTGAACGTGAGGCCGTGGCTGCCCTGGTAGCGAAAGGTGACCACGTGGCCGGCACTGGTGATATTGACGGTGGCCTCGTATTCGCCTCGCTGGACGGTGCGGCTGCTGTGGATTTGGAACAACTCGGGATGGAGCGCGCGGCTGTACAACTGAAACACCAACTCAGCGACCTTCGGTCTTACGGAAAGCACGGCGGTTGGCTCCTTCAGGAAGCTGGCGAAACTTTGGACGGGATTGAAAACACGTGCCCATTATAAGCTCGACCTGGCCGCGCACAAAGAGACTTTTTCGCACCACGTCGAAAGACAAGACGAGGGTCTTGACATTTGTTCGAACACTACTCCGCGCTTTCGCGCCGCGCCTGCTAGCACCGTCGCTCGCGATCGCGCGCGAACGCCACCCACAGATTTTGTGGTCGCAAAACAAATGGCGCTCTCGCGATCTTGACACGTTGCGCCATTCAGCCGAGGCTGACGAAGATGTCGTAAAGCGCGTGCGTTCCGGCCGCGATTCCGAATCCGCGAAATACGAACAGCACCGCAAAAAACACGCCGGCCGTAAAGCGAAAACTGAAGCTGAACGCGTCGAAGGCCTCGCCGTGCGGGCCCAGGTAGTGCGCCGCCGAAAATACCAGGCTGGTGACGATCACGGCGCCGGCGATGCGCAATCCGCGCTGCGCCCCCAGTCGCCTGCCACACTCTGAGATCGGCGGCAAGAGCAACAGCCGAAACAACATCTCTTCATAAACGCCCGCCCCGGCAAATCCCAACACCCGGCCCACCAGCGGCGCACCCGCGCCGCTGAGCCAAATCGTCGCCGCGCGCATCTCGTCGGCGCCGGGCGGCAGGGCCAGTGTTTGTGCCAACAGGCCTTGCAGCCGGCCCATCCCCAGAAGCATCAATCCCAACACCGCACACTCGGCAAACATCACGTACATCACGGCGCCCGATATCTGCCATCGATCGTGCGTCATGTGATGCCAGCCCAACAGAAGGCCAATCGTCAGCGCCGGCAGCAAGAAGTATTGCCCGAAGCCGAACAAGTCCAAGAGCTGCCGCAGCCACACGTCGGCTCCGTTGCGCACCGCCTGGGTGCCCAGCAACAACACGCCCCCCTCGTAAATTACCAACAGCGGCAGCACGAACGCCAGGCTGGCCAGCGGGCGGCGCGACTGCTGCCAATATTCTCGAACGAGCCGGGCAAGCGGATTCTTCTGCGGCACCCGTTGCGGCGCGTCCTTGACTGCCATGCGGAATGATCCTGAAAAAACGCGACGCGAAGCCGTCCAAAAATCCGCCACCGACGAGCCGATCATGGTCATTTTCGGACACGATCGACCGCCGGCTTGAACCCCCGCGCCGTCGGCTCGTCCCCAGAGCCTCGGTCCTTTGAAAACGCGGTCCGAATGGTTCGCGCGTGACGGATATCCGTACCGGATCACGCTGCTGGGGCCTGCGCGGCGCAATCTCGCCGAGGTGGTAAAACGCCAACGCCAGCACGGCGTAGACGGCCAACAGCATCACCCCTTCCAGCCAATTCGTCTCGCCGTCCTGCGTGAGTTGCGCCAACACCACGATCGAAATTGCCACGGCCACGATCTCCAGCGGCGTGAAGTGCAAATCCAAGGGATGCGCGTGCCCCATGGCCATACTGGAAAAAACCAGCACCGGGGCGACGAATAGCGCGATTTGCATGCCGCTGCCGACGGCAATCGTGACCGCCAGATCCATTTTGTTCTTCCAGGCCATGACGATCGCGGTGGAGTGCTCGGCCGCGTTACCGACGATGGCTACGACGATCACGCCCACGAAGACCGAGCTCATGCCAAGCGCGCTGGCGGCCTGTTCCACGGAACCCACCAGCAGTTCGCTCATGATCGCCACACCCACCGTGGCTGCCGCGAGCACAGCCAGCGCGCGAAGCTTGCTCGGCCCAGGCTCCATCGATGCCGTTCGCTCATCACTCGGCGGCTCTTCGGCCGCGCCAAGCAGGTTGCGATGCGTGCCGAACGTGAAGACCAGGCTCAACAGATACACGCCCGCCAGGATGGCGGCGATCTCTTCGCTCAGTGATTCGACCGCGTCGAGCTGCCCGGCATTGAGCGGCAGGCTGCTGGCGAAAACATAATAGTAGAGCGTGGGCATGATCAGTCCGACGGTCGCCAAGGTGAGCAGCGTTGATCCCATGCTGGCCGCCGTTCGGTTGAAGGTTTGGGTTTTGTACCGCAATCCACCGAAGGCGGCCGACATGCCGAGCACCAACAGCACGTTGCCGATGATCGAGCCGGTGATCGACGCCTTGACTAGCGGATACATGTGCGGACCTTTCAATAGGGCCGCCAGCGCGATGATCAGCTCCGCCGCGTTGCCAAACGTGGCGTTTAACAATCCTCCCAGCCCCGTGCCCAGTCGCTCCGCCAGACGCTCGGTGGCCCGCCCCATCAGCCCGGCCAAAGGGATGATCGCCACGCATGAAGCCACGAAAACAAACAGCTCATCCAGCCCCCGATATCGCCCCCACAGCGCAATCGGCAAGGCGATGATCAGCCCATCGAGTGGATGGGCCGCCAGATGCTGCCATACGGATCGTCGCGAATTCTTTCTGTCGCGTTCGGGCATGAGTGACACGTGTTGAAGTGGGATCGCCGCCGAAGGCAACAGTTTAGCGTGCGAGTGGTTAGTGGATAGTGGTTGGTGGTTGCGACAAGACGGCCCGCCGCGCCGAAACGCTCGGCGCGCCTCCCGAAAAACCGGGCCTCAAAAGTCCTCTGGCCAGATCGTCCCGGTTACTGTATACTTGTACAGTATCATGAGCACGCCAAGTTTTGCCCTCTTTCTCAGACCACTAATCACCAACCACCAGCCACTACTTCCCATGCCAGCCATCGGTCGCGCCTCGGGCGTCAATCCGCCGAACCGCTTCGAGCGGGTGCGCACGGAAGATGATTTCGAGCAGCTTGACGCAGCCGAGCCGATGCCCGACGCGCGGCGGCTGCCGACGGCGTTTCTGCCCAATGAGACGCGGCGGCTGATTACCGAAAACGACAGCCCCGACGTCCCTTTCCGCTACAGCATCAACCCCTATCGCGGCTGCGAGCACGGCTGTGCCTATTGTTATGCCCGGCCAGGGCACGAGACGTTGGGCATGAACGCGGGATTGGATTTCGAAAGCCGCATCCTTGTCAAGTACGATGCGCCCGAGCGGCTGCGGGCCGAGCTGGCGGCCGACGACTGGACGGGCGAAACGATCACGCTCTCGGGCGTGACCGACTGCTATCAGCCGGCCGAACGCAAGTTTCGTCTCACGCGCGGCTGCCTGGAAGTCATGCTCGAATCGCGCCAGCCGGTGGGCATCATCACCAAGAATGTTCTCGTGAGTCGCGACCTGGATCTGCTGGGCCCCCTGGCGGAACAAAACCTGGTTCACGTGTATTTGAGCATCACAACGCTTGATGACGAGCTGGCCCGCACGATGGAGCCGCGCACGGCCACGCCGCAAGCCCGCTTGCGCGCGATCCGCGAGCTTTCCTCGGCCGGCGTAGCTGTCGGTGTGATGACCGCGCCGATCATTCCGGGCTTGAACGACTGCGAGATACCCGCCATCCTCGAAGCCGCCAAGGAAGCCGGGGCGCGCTCGGCCGGCTATGTCCTGCTGCGGCTCCCCTACGCCGTGCGCCCGATCTTCGAGGACTGGCTGAGGCGCAACTATCCCGAAAAGGCCGACCGCGTGCTCGCGCTCATCCGTTCCACGCGCGACGGCAAGTTGAACAACTACCAGTTCGGCAGCCGCATGCGAGGACAAGGCCCTTACGCCGAACAGATCGCGCAGACCTTGAAGGTGTTCAAGAAAAAGTACGGCCTCGACCAGCCGATGCCGCCGTTGGATTGCACGAAGTTTTTCCCGCCGCGGCCGCGCTCGGGGCAGATGCGGCTATTCTGAGAACTTGTCCGAATACGGCGCCAACATTCAAGTCGGCGGCAGGCGGGTCGTTACGGGCGTATGATCTTCGGGCTCGAATGGCCGAGGCTCTGAGTCCGGCGACGTGGCGTCAGACTCTGGCGCGCCAGGTTCGACGTAGGTCGCCTGCTGAACCTCGAACCGCTTGGGGTCTTCGGTCGGCTGTGCATTGCGCAGCTCGGCATCGCGGCGCGCCGCCAGCGCGCGACCGGCTACGTGGCCAACCGCCGCGCCGCTTAGGCTCATGGCGGGCCCGGCCATCATCGACATCATCGGGCCGGCCATCATCGTTGAAACCAAGGGCCCGGCGAAACCCATGCTCTCCGCGCCAATATGGGGATACAGGACGCAATATGCCTGCCGTTCAATCTCCCAGTCGTGCTCGGCCCGCGCATACCCCAACACGTCGCCGACGGCGCGCGCTTGGGGCAAAATCGAAAGCATCGGCAGATCGTTGATGACGGCGTACGTGCCCGGGAATTTTCGAGAGTGAATGTATTTTGCAATCGCGGCCTGGTCGAGAGCGATGGCCGCCACGTCGGAATTGAGATACAGGCTGTTTGTGTAGGGATTGTATCGGTCGCCGCCGAAGACGCGATTCGGCATCATCGCGTACCCGGCGAAACTGCACACGCCCAGCGAATAGCGCCACACGGGCGAAATCAGCCGATTCTCGCGCAGCCGTCGCCACTGGCCCGCCGGGTCGTAGTGATTCACGTAGACGTAGACGTCGGCGAGATCATTCTTTTCCAAATAAGTTTTCAGCGTCTCGACGGTTTCGGGAGACATCGCGTGCCGATTGACATTGGCGTTGAGCGGCAGAATCCGCCCCGGCATGCCGGCCACCCAGGCAATGCGGTCGAGCGTTTTGTGCGGCTTGCCATGCTCGATCACGACGCTCGCGGGCGCATCGCCAGCGGGCCGCGCATGGTCGAAACAGCCATATTGATACGGCGTCGTGGCGCAGCCCAAGGCGCCAAGCAGACCCAAGGCAACGATGCACCATGCGCGCTCGATCCGGCATCGCCATTTGATGCTTCTTCGAAAATCAGGCATTGCTTGGATTCGCGGACAACGTCCCGGACCATCGGACGTGCCTATTCGCAGAATTGGAACGCAGTGGATAGCACTTTCCTCGCCGAACGGCAATGCCGACCCAACGGGGGGCGGGGAGGATGCCAGCAGCTGTGACGCGCGGCTCCCACCTGCCGAAGGTCTATCGTCGGCGCCGGCTGCTCCCGCAGGCTTGTTCGATCGCATACAATTTCACCAAGGCGATCCAGAACGCACGAACTCTTGGGTGAAGCCGCCGGCCATGACTCTCTTTGAAGCTAGCGAAGCCGCCAATCGCCGCCGTGCGCAGCCGTTGGCGGCGCGGATGCGGCCGGCCACGCTGGAGGAATTCGTGGGCCAGTCGCACTTTCTGGGCGAGGGCAAGTTGCTGCGCCGACTGCTGGCGGCCGACCGGCTGGGCTCGGTCATCTTTTACGGTCCGCCGGGCACCGGCAAAACGACGCTCGCACACCTCTTGGCCGGCGCCAGCCGCAGCAAGTTCGTGCAGCTCAGCGCCGTGACCAGCGGCGTCAAGGAGCTGCGCGAAGTGCTGGAAGAAGCCCGCGACCGCCTTTCGGCCAGCGGCAACAAAACCCTGCTGTTCGTCGACGAGATCCATCGCTTCAACAAGTCGCAGCAAGACGTGCTGCTGCCCGACGTGGAGGAGGGGATCGTGATCCTCGTCGGCGCGACGACGCAAAATCCGTTCTTTGCCATCAACAGCGCGCTGGTCAGCCGCAGCCGAGTCTTTCAGTTCGAGCCGCTCTCGAAAGAAGACGTCAAGACGCTCGTGCGCCGGGCGCTGGCCGACCGCGAGCGCGGCTTGGGTCGGATCGAGGTGCGGATGCACGACGACGCGCTCGAGTTTCTGGCCGAGGTGAGCGACGGCGACGCCCGGCGGGCGTTGGGCGCGTTGGAAGTCGGCGTCCTCTCGACCGCCGAGCGGCCGGTCGAGTTTACCCGCGCGCTGGCCGAAGAATCGGTGCAGCGCAAAGCCGTCGAATACGACCGCAGCGGCGACGCGCACTACGACTCGATCAGCGCGCTGATCAAGAGCATGCGCGGCAGCGATCCGGATGCGGCGATCTACTGGCTGGCACGAATGCTCGAAGCCGGCGAGGACGTGCGTTTTCTGGCCCGGCGGATCGTGATTTTCGCCAGCGAGGACGTCGGCAATGCCGATCCGCAGGCGCTGCCGCTGGCGGTGGCCGCGATGCAGGCCTGCGAGTTCGTCGGCCTGCCCGAGTGCCAGTTGAACCTGGCCCAGGCCGTCACCTACATGGCCTGCGCGCCGAAGTCGAACGCCTCGACCCTGGCCATCGGCGAGGCGCGGCAGGACGTGCGCGAGGGGCGGCTGCTGCCGGTGCCGGTGATGCTGCGCGACAGCCACTATGCAGCGGCCAAACGCTTGGGGCACGGCGAGGGATATCAATATTCCCACAACAGCCCCGATGCGGTGACGGCCCAGGATTATCTGGGAGTCGAGCGCGAGTATTATCGTCCGGTCGATCGCGGGCTGGAGCGCGAGTTGGGCGAGCGCTTGCAGGCGATTCGCGCCACGCTTCGGCAGGCCAAGCGGCGCGAGCCGGGCGAAGAAGGCTGAACACAATCGCGTTTCCCAGCTTGCCAGCAATGCCTGCAACCGCATTGACGGGCTGCCAAGTGCCTATCCGTCCCGCAGAAGGGGACAGTCCCATTTTGCTGCGAAGACTCCACAAAATTGGAACAGTCCCCGACCGTTCTTGGTCTGGCATCGTTTGACGGCATTGCTTATGATCCGCCCCCGCAGTACTAGACACAGGCGCTACCCCCCGGGTTGCAAACCGAACCACGGAGTCGCTTTAGCCGGGGTAAGTCGCGTCCACATTTCCGCAGCAATCCCAGCTCGCATTCGAGCTTTTCGCCGGTGTCGTCAGGGAGGACGAACTTGTGAACACGCTGAAGCCCCTGCTGATCGTTGCCGTGCTGGCGGGCATTGGCTATGGAGTCTATGTGCGCATCAACGGTGGCAACGACGCGCCTCCACCGGGCGTGGCGGCCGGATGGGATGCCGCGCCCAAAGTGCAATTGCCCGAGGGCGCCGCGCCGAGCGGCGCACCGGCGTGGCCGGGCGCGGGCGGTTCGCCGGGCGCTGCGCCGCCGTTTGGTGCTTCGCGGGGCATGGCGCCGCCGGCCACCGCGTCGCAAGGCAGTGAAGCCCCTGCCTTCGCTCAGCCATCAACGAATCCGCCTCCGGGCGCCAGCGGCGCACCGCCACAGGTGACAATCGGTTCCGCCGCGCCTCCATTTGCCGGCCCGCCAACCACGGGGCCGGCTGGGCCCGAGCAAGCGACTTCCGTGCCGAATCCGGGTGACCCCAACTCGATTCCGCCGCGCGATCCGAACGCGCCGGTTCAGCCGCCTCCGGGAGTCGCGACCGCCGGAGCCGAAAGCGCATCGCCGCCGGGCGCCCCGAGCGGCAGTTCGCCCGCCGGTTTTGCCACCGCGATGGATGCGGCGCGACGCGAATTGGAAGCCGGCCAGATGGCCGCTTCGCTCGTGCAGCTTTCGAGTTGGTTCGACGATCCTCGGCTCTCGCCCGAGGAGCAGCAGCAACTCAACCAACTTTTGGACCAGGTTGCCGGCACCGTGATCTACTCGACGCAGCATCTGCTGGAAGCTCCCTACGAAGTTCAGCCCGGCGAACACCTGGAAGACATCGCGCAGCGGTACAGCGTCCCGTGGCAACTGTTGGCCAAGATCAACGGCATCGACGATCCGCAAAACCTGCGTCCTGGTGAGCGGCTAAAGGTTGTTCGCGGTCCGTTCAACGCCGTGATCAGCCTGGAAAAACGCCAACTGACTTTGGTGCTGAACAACGGGTCGTATGCGGGACGCTTTCCGATCGGGATCGGCCGCGAGCAGCCGCCGCGCGAAGGCACGTTCGCCGTTTCGGACAAGGTCGTCAACCCGGTCTACCACGGCGGCGACCGGGCCGCCGGCGCCGGCGACCAGAACAATCCGTACGGCCAGCGCTGGATCGGGCTGGGCAGCGACTTGGGAATCCACGGCACGAACCATCCGGACACAATCGGCCGCACCGATTTGCCCGGCTCGATCAGTCTGAGCCCGCGCGACGTCGAAGACGTCTACGACATCCTCTCGGTCGGCTCGAAAGTAATCATCCGCCGCTGACGCCGCGCGCTCCACCCGCTTCTCTTAGCGCCACTCGATCGGGTAAGCTGGCTGCGCGCTGCCCGGGTCGAAGATATTTGAACCACCAAGGCACCAAGAGCACCAAGGTAAGAAGAAGGAAAAAAGGAAATGGGCGAGCATTTTGAGCCTGTTTCGCCAGAGGTGGATCGAGTCGCGGCGCAGGTGGTTGATGCCGCTTTGCAAGTGCACCGGACGCTGGGTCCAGGACTGCTGGAATCCGTTTACGAAGTGTGCCTGTGTCACGATCTCGCAAAGCGCGGCATGACGTTTCAGAGACAAGTCAGTTGGCCGATCGTCTACGATGGCATTAAATTGGAATCTGGCTTGCGGCTGGACCTGCTCGTCGAGAATCACGTAATCGTCGAACTTGAGACGGTCGAACAGATGATTCCACTCTTCGAAGCCCAACTCCTGACCTACCTCAAGCTGACCGGCAAACGAGTCGGCTTGTTGATCAACTTCAACGTTCCCCGACTCAAGGAAGGCATCAAGCGCCTCGTCCACTAACATTCTTCGCCCCACGACTCAACCCACGCTCCGCCGCCCCCTTGCATCCTCCATCCCTTTCTTCGTACCTTGGTGCTCTTGGTGCCTTGGTGGTCCATTGATCTTATCCCGCCTCAAGATGACGAAATGTACGATAAGCAAGCATTGATCGCGTTGACGAAGGAGAGGGCGCTCAAGTTCGGCGACTTCACGTTGGCCTCGGGCAAGAAGGCCGACTACTACCTGGACGGAAAACAGATCACGCTCGACGCCTTTGGCGCCAAATTGATAGCTGAAGGCATCCTCGACCACCTCGGACAGCCGCTGCCCAAAGCAGTCGGTGGCATGGCCATCGGGGCCGATCCGATCACCGCGGCTGTGATCACGATTGCCGGCGTGCGCGGGCTGCCACTCAAGGGCGTTCTGATTCGCAAGGAGGCCAAGGGCCACGGCACCAAAAAATTTATTGAGGGCCCCGTCAGCCCGGGCGACGACCTGGTAGTCGTCGAGGACGTGGTCACGACCGGCGGCTCGTCGCTGGAGGCCATCGAACGGGCCGAGGCGTTTGGCTTGAAGATCAAGGGCGTGGTGGCGATCATCGACCGCATGCAGGGGGCGCGCAAGCCTTCGCCGCGCGAGGCTATCCGTTTTCCAGCCTGCTGACCATTCGCGATCTGGGCATCGAGCCGCCGACGGAGTAAAAAGGGGACATTCTACTTTTCGGACTCGGAAAAGCAGAATGTCGCCTTTTTTGGACGGCTCTCAGGGAGGAGACGCCTGCGATGGAAACCTCGCTGCATCGTGATCTGAAAACACTCTACGCGGGTGACGATGCCCGCACCGAAGTCGTGCTCGACAAGTACCGCATCGACGCGGTCAGCGGCGGCGAGTTGATCGAGATTCAACACGGCTCGCTGTCGGCCATCCGTGACAAGATTCGCCGCTTGCTCGACAACCATCGCGTGCTGGTCGTCAAGCCGATCGTGGCCAGCAAGCTGCTGGTGAAGCAAAACGCGGCGGGTGGGCGAGTCCTTTCACGCAGGCAGAGTCCCAAGCGCGGCACGCTGTTGGACATTTTCGACGAGCTGGTCTATTTCACGCGTGTCTTCCCGCACCCGAGGCTAACGCTGGAAATCGTGCTGGTCGAGATCGAGGAGTGGCGCTATCCGGGCCATGGCCGACGACGCCGATGGCGCCGCAATGACCAGATCGTCGAAGATCAACGGTTAACGTCGGTGGGCCAGAGCATTCGATTGCGGCATGCGTCCGACCTGATGATGTTAATGCCCGGCGGCCTGCCGTCGCCGTTTCATACCGGCCACGTGGCCGAGCATCTGGGAGTTCGCCGCCACGTGGCACAGCGCATCGCCTATTGCCTGCGCGAGATGAAGGCGGTGGAATCGATCGGCAAGCAAGGCAACGCCCGGCTCTATCGACCGCTCAAGCGAAGAACACGTCGCCGGACGGACGAGGCGGCGTAGACGTGTGACTCACGCCTTCGCGACCTCGCCCAGTAATTCAAGAATCTTCGCGCGGATCTTCGCTTCGGCGTCGACCTCCAAAAAGCTGGATCGAGCCCGCCACGTTTCGTAGCCGCCCAGTTGGTGATGCTCGGCCGTGGGCAGGTAGCCGCAATAGTCGTTGGCCAGTTCGATCGTGAACGTCGGCCGCAGCGGGCTGGCCGCCTTGATCGCCAGGCCCGTCTCGACGAACGTTTCGCACGGCGACGCGGCGATGCCTAGCTCGCCGATACGCACCGCCTGTACAATCGTCTCCACGTACGGCGGATACTCGTTGAGCAGCACCGTTTCGCGAGCGTAAATCTCCTCAACGCTCTTGAGCACCGGTCCCTGGGCCTTGGACAAGACGAATTTCGCGCGGGCGACCTCGTCTTTGGGCGTGGTCCGTCGTGCCAGCCGCAGCCGCCCTTCGCGCATCGCCAACGGTGCCCAACTTCGATATTCGATCGCGACAGCCACGCGCGCCGCCTCGGCGGCCAGCTTGTCGGCGACTTTGCGGATCTGCGCGTAGGGAGGGCGCGACTCGGGCTTTTCGCGGAAATTGACGTTGTTGATGTTGCCGCTGGTGCCGTTGGACATGATGCCGACGAACGGCGGGTCGAGCCGGTCGGCGCCGAGCAGTTGTTGCACGCGATCGGCGAAGGCGCCGTAATAGTCGGCCGAGACGTCGCCGCCGCCGGTGCCGCCGACGTAGTGCAGCGAATAGTTGGCCAGCAGTGCCAATGGCTTTCCGTCGGCGGACCGAACCGCCGAGATTCCGACCTCGGGATCGATCGGCCCGGCCGGCTCGACCAGGTCGGCACCGCCTTGCGGCGGGTTCATCTTGACGCGGTCGGGACGGCCAAAGGGGTCGAGCAGCGCGACGTTGGGCTTCATCTTCCAGCGGCGATTAAAGACCTGCGATTCTTCGCGGCCGATGCCCCAGCCAATTTTGGCCGGTGCGAGGTTTTGCGCCGCGCGGCGGATGCCGTCGGCAATGCGGACGGCCAGAAACTCGCCGTAGCGCGGATCGGGCTCGCTCTGAAACACACCCGTCGCCGTCGGCGCGCTGTGCGCGTGCGTGGCCGAAACCAGCATCTGGTCCAGCGGAATGCCGGTGTAGCCGTGCGCCAGGTGCTTGGCGTGGTTCAATATCGCCTGCGGCATCATGCAGCTATCGCAGACCACGATCGCCAACTTCGTCGTCCCGTCGTCGAGCACCAGACAGCGCGCGTGTAGCTCGTCGTGAATGTGTGTGGCGGCCCGATCCTGCATGCCACCGTTGAGCGAAACGCCCAAGGGGGGCGTGATGTTGCTGGTCGCTGCGCCGGCGCGAAATTGCTTGTCGGTCATCGTGTGCTACTCGCCGCCAATTCAACCGATGATGACTTTGGGATGACGCTTGGAGTCAGGCGAACCCGGTCGTTCGGGCTGCCTGGTGATTTGCCGCGGCAAAAGACATGGATTATTTCACGCGGGTCGGCAAAATAACCATCGGAACGCCGTCCCATTGCAGCCGCCGCTGCAGTGAGTAGGCGGTTTCGTTGTGCAAATAGCGTTGATACCAGGTGTCTTTTTGAAACACCAACTGGCCCGCGAAAAACGTGGCTTTGGGAAAACGTTTCTTGACCGTCACGCAGAGGTGTTCCAACTCGTCGACCGGGTCGGTGCCGATGGTCATGTATCCGACGGCCGGCATGCCAAGCCGCCGAGCGTGATCGACATACTTGTCGAGCGCGTCGGCCGTGTGCTTGCGCAGATCTTCGACGGCGTCGGCGCCTTTGAAATTGCCTGAGTCGACCACTCCCACCGAGAGAAACACCGTGCCTTTGAATCTTCCCGGCCCGAATCGCATGGCATTTAAGAACGTGTGCACGCCAAGGCCGGTATAGCCGCCGACCAGGACCGCCGCGATCGAATCGCCGGCATCGGGCTCGCCGGCGCACGGCGCGCCGCTGGGCGTGACGACTTCCAGCAAGCTGCCCAGCCGCTGCAACCGCTGCACCACGCCGTCGTAGTAGTGGCGGATGCAGAAGCATAGACCCACGCACAAGCCGGTCACCGCCAACGTGCGCCAACCGCCTTCCTCGAATTTTTCGAAGACCGTTACGCTGAGGATCGACAAGCACATCGCCGCGCCGAACAGGAACAGAGCAAACCGCCGCTTCCACAATGGATTCGTGCCACGGACTTCCCACCAGTGGCGGCACATGCCGATCATGGACAGCGAAAACGTCACGAACACGTTAATCGCGTACATCACCAGCAGTTTCGCGACGTCTCCGCTGGTGACCCACAGCGCCGCCAAGCCAGCGCAGCCCATCAGTAGCACGCCGTTGTGCGCCGCTAGCCGTTCGGAAAGGTTCGCGAACCAGTGCGGCACCCAGGAGTCGCGAGCCATGCTGGCCAGCACGCGCGGGCCGTCGATGAAACCGGCCTGCGCGGCCACGAACAGTAGCGCGCCCTCCGAGACCACGGTCACCAGCACGAACGCGTTGGCCCACCAGCCTCCGCCCAGCTCCTCGACGAATGCCTCGGTAAGCAGTTGGTTCATGGTCCTGTCTTCATTCCAGCGGATATCGAGCAACAGGTAGCCGACCATCAATCCGCCGGCCGTCAGCGCCAGTGAAATGGCCATATACATCATGGTGCGCTTGCCGGTGGCCACGCGCGGTTCGCGCATAACGGGCATGCTGTTGGAGACGGCCTCAATGCCGGTGTAGGTGCCGGCGCCGAGCGAATAGGCGTGGAAGAACAGCAGCACCATGCCCAACAGGCCCAACTCCGGATTCGCCAGCCCTGTTTCAATCCCGCCGGTAATCCGCTCGGCCGTGCTGCCGACCGCCCCCACGTTGAGCGCCAGCGTTCCGAAAATCAGGATGGCGTGCGTAATCAAAAAGGTCATGAAGATCGGCACCAGCACCATCACCGATTCCTTGATCCCGCGCAGATTGAGCACGATGAGCAGCGCGATCGCGGCGAACTCGACCGCCAGTTTGCACTCGTGGTGACTGAAGCCGGCAAAGTGCCAATCGGGACCCAGCAGGCCGAACAGCGCGTCGCCGGCGGCGGCGATCGAGACGGTGATCGTCAAGGCGTAGTCGACCAACAGCGCGCAGCCCGAGACGACGCCCACGCGCGGACCCAGCAACTTCGAGGCAACCAAATATCCGCCGCCGCCGGTGGGAAACTCCTCGAGGATGTGGCTGTAGCAGGCCGAGATGACGAACACGGTAATAGCCGTGGCCAAGGCCAGAAATATCGCCAGAAAGGTATAGTCTTTGTTGCCGACCAGCAGGGCGCGGAAGGCTTCGGCTGGTCCGTAAGCGCTCGACGAGAGCCCGTCGGCACCCAGACCCACCCAGGCCAGAAATGCTGCCAGCGAAAGCGTGTGGTAGATCGACGTATCGGTCAGGTCGCGGGGCTTGCCGATCAGGACCGTTTTGACCCGGTCGCCCAGCGATTTGGAGTCATCCACCGTCGCCACGAAGGGATGGATGCCCAGTTGTTCGGCGGCCGCGTCGGCCAGTTCGCTGAGATCGCGTTGCCCGTTGCCACCGGCGGGTGAAGGCGGGTGTCCTGAAGAATCGGCGTCGGGCGGAGTTTTTTTTATCGGTTCTTGGGGTGAATCCATAAACTGAATGTCGCCATTCGCCCCAGCCGTGCCAGATCGCCGTGCGCAACCTCGAAATGGATCGCGCCGCGAGAGTATCGGTGGTGAGCGATGGAAATCATCCTCAAGAGCGTCTCGCAATGGGGCGCGAAACCAAGTGTCGCATAAGCATAGAAACGTCCGCGCCTCGAGCGAGCAGATGCGGCACAACCTCCCCGCGGATGTCGCCAATCCCTGGCATGTCGAAGTCACTATGGTACGGACGCCGACCGTTGCATGTCAACTATCCCAACCCGCCGACGCGGGGGCCTGGAGAAGGGGAATTCTTGAGATTCTGGCTGTCCGTGCGGTTATTCCACGTCGCCAGCCGATGAATCGCGGCACGCAGCGCAACTAGCGACAACATCGCGGCAAAAACTTGCGTGGGCGTTAGTGGAGGGGTTATTCTATGGACGCTGGATCCAAACGTCCGCACGACCGCTGCTAGCTCGCAAACGATCTCGCTTCCAGCGCTCATTCCAGCGGCAAATTCACAACGAGTACCCAATGATGAGCCCTATCGATTCGCGGCGCACGTTTCTTAAACAATCGGCCGTGACGACCGCGGCCCTGGCGGTTTCCGCCGCCTCGCGCGCGGCGCGGGCAGGCGACAATCCGCAAAATGCCGTCGTGTTGGGTGTCATCGGCGTCAACGGTCGCGGCACGGCGCTGGCCACCAGCTTTGCCGAGGTGGGCGGCGCCCGCGTTGCTTACGTGTGCGACGTCGACGAAAAGGCGATCGACAAGGCCGTCAGCGCGCTTGCGGGCAAGCAGAGTGAAGCGCCCAAGCGGGTTACCGATTTGCGGCGCATTTTCGACGACGGCTCGGTCGACGCCGTGGTCGTTGCCACGCCCGACCACTGGCACGGCCCGGCCACGATCATGGCCTGCGCCGCCGGCAAGCACGTCTATGTCGAAAAGCCGGCCAGCCACAATCCGCAAGAGGGCGAGTGGATGGTTGCCGCGTCGCGCAAGCACAAGCGCGTCGTGCAAATGGGCTCGCAGCGCCGCAGCCTGCCGGGCATGATCGAAGCGATCGAGCGGCTGCACTCGGGCGAGATCGGGCGCGTGCTGTTTTCGCGCGGCTGGTACACGTCGCCGCGGCAGCCCATCGGGCACGGCAAGCCGGCGCCGGTTCCCGCCGGACTCGATTACGCCCTGTGGCAAGGTCCGGCCCCCGAACGCGAATATCGAGACAACGTGGTGCACTACAACTGGCATTGGTTCTGGCATTGGGGCACCGGCGAGCTGGGCAACAACGGCATCCACTCGCTCGACATCTGCCGCTGGGGCCTGGGCGTCGACTATCCGCATCGCGTCAGCGCCGGCGGCGGCAAATTCTTCTTCGACGACGACCAGGAAACGCCCGACACGCACACGGTGACCTACAACTTCGGCGACAAGGCGATCACTTGGGAAGGGCGCAACTGGGACCGCCGTGGATTCGAGGGCTCAGGCTTCGGCATCGGGTTCTACGGCGACAAGGGCTCGATGATCCTCGACGGCCACAGCTGCAAAATCTATGACTCCGCCGACAAACAACTCGTCAACGAGACCAAGGGCTGGGGCGGGCACGACCCGCACTTGAAGAACTTTCTGGAATGCGTCCGTTCGGGCGCCCGGCCGAATGCCGATATCGAAGACGGGCACAAGAGCACGCTGCTGTGCCAGCTGGGCAACATCGCCTATCGCACCGGCCACACTTTGAACCTCGATCCGGCCACTGGCCACATTAAGGACGATCCGGCCGCCACGGCCTTGTGGCGGCGCGAATACCGCCCCAACTGGGAACCCAAGGTGTAAATTGATCCAACTCCTGTTTCGAGTGGGTTGGGTGGCATGAACAAAGCCTTCGTTCGCGAACCCGACGAGACGGCGGCGCTGCATTGTCCGGCGTGCGGCTCGCTGGGCGTCGCCGTGCAGCGCGAGACCTGGCAGGCACACGTGAAAGAAGACGCCGGCGGTGGCCTGGCCGAAACCGCGTTCTTCTGCCCCTACGCCTCCTGCGACGTGGTTTACTTCGACATGTTCGAGCGCAGGGTGACCAGCGACGCCTTGCGGCACGGCGTCTATCCGAAGGATACAGCGGCCCCGATCTGCGGCTGCTTTGGCATGACCTGCGACGACATACTGGCCGACGTTCGCGAGGGAGTGGTGACTCGCGTCCGCGAGCTGCTGGCCAAGGCCAAATCGTCCGAGGCCCGCTGCCGCACGATGGCCGCGGACGGCCAGAGCTGCGTAGGCGAGGTCCAGCGCTATTACATGAAGCAGCGCGGCAGCGGTTGACCACCGCTGGCGATCGGCGAGGTGGGGCCTGGCGCGCGAAATCGGCCGAGAATTGCCGAGGTTTTCGGCAAATCGGTCCCTCTTTTGGGCTCTTCGAGATTCCCGTGTACAATCGAAAGATGCTCGGCCCGGCGATTCCACTTTTGGGCCATTCACGAATGCGG
Source organism: uncultured Planctomycetia bacterium (assembly GCA_963801675.1). Classification (GTDB taxonomy): domain Bacteria; phylum Planctomycetota; class Planctomycetia; order Pirellulales; family PALSA-1355; genus PALSA-1355. Next base: position 1,314,903 of record CAWDFN010000001.1, on the reverse strand, counting down.
AAACGATCATGGGCCAAATTGCAGTTTGGGGCGGCAGCCTGCTGAGTTGGCTCCTCCTCGTGCTCACGTACAGCGCCGTGGCGGAGTGGCCCCAATGGCGCGGGCCACAGCGCGACGGACAAGTCGCGGGTCTGAAACCGCCCGCCGTTTGGCCTGAACGATTGGAGCAGCGCTGGCAAGTGGACGTTGGGTTGGGGCACTCCTCGCCGGTCGTTGCCGACGGAAAAATCTACGTCTTCACGCGCCGCGACGAGGATGAATCGCTGACCGCCTTGAACCTTGCCGACGGCAAGCAGCTCTGGCAGCAAAGCTACCCCGCGCCGTATCAGGTCAACCCGGCCGCCGCCATGCACGGCAAAGGCCCCAAGAGCACGCCGGTCGTCGCCGGCGGGCGAGTCTTCACTTTCGGCATTGGCGGAGTGCTGACGTGTTGGGATGCCAAGACCGGCAAACGCCGCTGGCAGCGGGAATTCTCCAAGCAGTTCGAAAAGACGTCGCCGCTCTACGGCGTCGCCACGTCGCCGGCCGTGGACGAAGACAAGTGCATCGTACACGTCGGCGGCCACGATAAGGGCGCCTTGATGGCGCTGAACGTCAAAAACGGCGAAACCCTCTGGAGCTGCAACGAAGACGGGCCGGGCTACTCTTCGCCGCTGGTATGCACGTTGGACGACGAGCGGCAAGTGGTCACCTTGTCGCAGAAAGCCTGCATCGGCGTCGACGTCGACAACGGCAAGCTGCTTTGGAAAATCGCCTTCCAAACCGAATACGACCAGAACACCGTCACGCCGCTGGTACACGAGGGCACGCTGATCTTTTCGGGCATCAAAAAGGGAGTCGAGCGTTACCGCATCGAAAAAGCCGACGATGAGTGGGAGACCGACAAGGTGTGGGAGAACAAGGAAGTCTCGCTGTACATGAGCTCTCCCGTAGCGGACGCCGAACGGTTGTTCGGCTTCTCTCACACGCAAAAGGGGCAGTTGTTCGCAATCGACTTGACGACCGGAAAGACACTGTGGACGAGCGACGGGCGGCTGGGAGATAATTCCTCCGTCCTGCAATCCGGCAAGGTGCTGTGGGCGTTGACCACGCAAGGAGAATTGATCGTCTTCAAGGCCAGCGACAAGCACTTCGAGCAGTTGGCCCGCTATCATGTCGCCGAAACGCCCACCTGGGCCCACCCTGTCATCCTGTCCGATGGCGTGCTGGTCAAGGACGAATTGCAGCTCACCCGGTGGCAGTTTCCCAAGGCCCGCTAGGGCGGCGGATTTCATCCCCAGGTTTATTTCGGCGGGAGCAGCTTGAAATGTCGCGAGAGACTCTGCGGGAGGCGGCGGCCGAGTTTTTGGGAACGTTCACGCTGATCGCCTTCGGCGTCGGGGTCGTCGCCCAGGTAGTATTGAGCAAAAACTCGCACGGCGATTACCTGTCGATCAATTTCGGCTGGGGCCTTGCCGTGACGATGGGGGCCTACGTGGCCGGCGGCGTCTCCGGCGCGCATCTCAATCCGGCCGTCACGCTGGCGCTGGCCGTGCATCGCGGCTTCGCCTGGAGAAAGGTGCTGCCGTATTGCGTGGCCCAACTGGCCGGGGCGCTCGTGGCTTCGGCCGTCGTGTTTTTCACCTATCACGAAGCGATCGACCATTTCGACGGCGGCACCCGCACGCTGGAAACCGCCGGCATCTGGGCCACCTATCCGCAAGACTATCTGAGCAATTTTCCCGGCGGGTTCGTCGACCAGGTGGTCGGCACGGCGCTGTTGATGCTGGTCATCTTCGCGGTCAGCGACTCGCGCAACGTGGCGCTGCCCTCGACGTTGGGTCCGATCGTGGTGGGTGCCGCCGTGCTGTTGATCGGCATGACGTATGGCCTGAACGCCGGCTACGCGATCAATCCGGCCCGCGATTTCGGCCCGCGGCTGTTCACCTATCTGGCCGGCTGGGGCGACCAGGTCTTCACGGCATACGACCATTGGTGGTGGGTGCCGATCGTAGGCCCGCTTTGCGGTGCCGTGCTGGGCGGCTGGGTGTACGATCTGCTGATCACCCGGCACCACGGGAAGAGCGGTTAGAAGCCAGGCTGCGCTTTAGAAATCGATGACTTGCGCGGCGGGGTCGGTGGGGACGACGAAGATCTTGCCGTCCCCCATGCGGCCGGTGCGCGCTACTTCGACGATCTTGCGCAAGATTTCCTCAACGCGGCCGTCGTCGACCCAGAGCGTGATTTCGACCTTCGGCAGGAAGGCCAGCGAGTACTCGCTGTCGGCGTACTGGTCGAGATAGCTCTTTTGCCGGCCGTAGCCTTTCACCTCGCGGACGCTGCACGCTTCGAGCGGCGCGCGCTTCAGCCCTTCGAGCACTTTTTCGGCCAGGAAGGGTTTGATGATGGCGATGACCTGCTTCACATCCGCACCCGCGTCGCCGAAAAAGGGGCTAGAACTGTTTTCAAAACTGCGGGGACTGTCGCGATTTTGCGCAGTCTTCGGAGCAAAATGGGACTGTCCCCCTCTCGAGCAGTTTTGAAACCAGTTCTAGCTGAAGAAGTTCTCGCCAAACCAGTTGATCGGCGGCTTGGTCACGACTTCCATGTCGCCGTTGACGGCGGTCTGGCAGGCCAGCCGCATGGTGTTTTCGTTGCCGACATAGGGCATCGAAAACTTCAGGCGCGTGCGTTCCATGATCCCCATCGGGCTGGCGTTTTCCATACCCTTGGTGATCAGCACCCGGCAACTGCCGCAGCAGCCGAACCCGTGGCAGTTAAGCACCTTGTCGACGCCCGAGTAGACTCCCACGCCGCACCGCATGGCTTCGCTGCGCAGGTTCGATCCTTCGGGAACCTGGATTTCCTTTTTTTCGTTTACGAACTTGATGATCGCCATCGAATCCCCACTGTTTTCTATCCCATCACCGGCCACCAATGCCGGAAACCCGTCAATTTAGCCCGTCGATCCCAGAAAATCTAGCACATCGGCGCACAATGGACGGCGCCTGCGACGCGTGTTACTTTCAAGGACTCTCGATTTCAGGCCTTTTGCCGGTACTTTCAACCTATGCGAACCATTTTTGCCGCGATCCTGCTGTGGTGCGCGACGCTCTCGGCGACCGCCGCCGAGCAGCCGTTCGCCTTCTTCGAGCCGGTCGTGCCGCCGCGGGCCTTTCAAGTGATGGTCCACCGCGGCATGGCCTCGCAGGCGCCGGAAAACACCCGCGCGGCAATCGCGATGTGCATCGAAGACGGCCTCGAATGGGTCGAGGTCGACGTGCGACTCACCAAGGACGGCCAACACGTACTGTTTCACGACGGCAAGCTGGACTGCAAATCCAACGGCAGCGGAGCGGTCAAGGACCACACGCTGGAGGAACTCAAGCAGTTGGACGCCGGAGGCTGGTTTGCCAAACGTTTTGCCGCCGCTCGGTTGCTCTCGCTGGAGGATTGTTTCTCGCTCGTCAAGGGCAAGATCAATCTGTATCTCGACTGCAAGGATATCGATCCCGCGCTGCTGGTCAAGCAGATTCAAACCGGGGGCGTCGAGCGGCAGGTAGTCGTGTTCGACAAGCGAGACGTGCTCGCGCGCATTCGCAAGCTTTCCGGCGGCACGATTGCCGTGATGCCCAAGTGGCATCCGCAGGACGGCTTTGGCAAGTGGCTCGACGATCTGCGGCCGGCGGCGGTCGAGATCGACGCCGACGAAACCACGCCCGAGATCTGCAAGGAGTTTCACGCCCGCGCCATCAAGGTGCAAGCCAAGGTATTGGGCCAGTGGGATCAACCCAAGTTTTGGGACAAGGTGCTCTCCGACGGCGTCGACTATTTACAAACGGATTTGCCGGAGGAAATCATCGCACACGTGATGGACAAGCAGATCAAGCCCCGGCCGACGCGGCTGGCGTGTCATCGCGGCGCCTCACGCTATGCTCCAGAGAACACGCTGCCGGCGTTTCAAAAGGCGTTTCGATTGCACGCCGATTTCGTCGAGTTCGACGTGCGACCCTCGCGCGACGGCAAATACTTTCTGCTGCACGACGCGCGCCTCGACCGTACAACCGGCGGCAAGGGTCCCATCCGGGAAGCCGACAGCGCCACGATCGAAGCTCTCGACGCCGGTGGCTGGTTCGGCCGGCCGTTTGCCGGCACGCACGTCCCGTCGCTCGAAGAGTTCCTGGCCGCAACGCCCCAGGGGGCGAACCTGTATTTCGACGCCAAGGACATCACGCCCGAAGCGCTGGCCGCGGCGCTGGAAAAACACCACCTGGCCGAGCGGACGATCGTCTACCAGGGAGCCGGTTTCCTGGAGGCCCTGAAGAAGATCGACCCGCGCATCCGCGCCATGCCCGGCGTCAGTTCGCAGGCCCAGGTCGATGCGTTGGCGACGACGCTCAAGCCGTACGCGGTCGATACGCGGTGGCTGCTGCTGTCGAAATCGTATATTGATCACTGTCACGCGGCGGGCATCCAGGTGTTTGCCGACGCTCCGTTTGGCCTCGACGTCAAAGGCTATCGCCAGGCGATCGAGTGGGGCATCGACCTGATCCAGACCGATCATCCGCTGCGGTGGTGGCGCGCGATGGAGCTGGTGGCCGCCGAGCGCGCGAAACGCTGAAAGCATTCGGACCGTACGGGGGGATCGCTCGATGGGACTGCGGCTGCTGATCGTTGGAGCGACCGGGTTCGTCGGCTCGCGTTGGGCCCTGGCGGCGGGCAAGCAATTCGAGGTGTTTCGCGGATCGCGGCACGCCTCGGGCGACCGCTCGGTGGCGATTGACATCACCGATCCGGCGAGCGTGCGCGCCGCGTTCGACGAGGTTCGACCCGAGTTCGTCACGCACCTGGCGGCCCTGTCGGACATCGACCGTTGCGAGAACGAGCGCGAGCTGGCCGAGCAAATCAACGTCGACGGCGCAGTGAACGTCGCCGAGCAGTGTGCCCGCACGGGCGCGCGGCTGCTGTACACGTCGACCGACGCGGTGTTCGACGGCACGAAGCAGCTCTATTGCGAGCACGATCCGCCCACGCCGGTCAACTGGTATGGCCAAACGAAAGCCCGGGCCGAGAAGGCGATTGCCGAACTGCTGCCGTCGGCGGCAATCGTGCGGCCGTCGCTGGTGCTGGGGCGCAGCGCCTTGCCGGGGGGCAATTCGTATCTCGATAAGGTGGCACGCAACTTGGAAGCCGGCAATCCGATCCTCGCGCCGACTTTCGAGTTTCGCAATCCGATCGACGTCGGCACGCTGTGCGATTTTTTCGGCGAGCTGATGCCGCAGCGCGACGCGACGGGCATTTTTCACGTCGGCGCCAGCGACAAGATGTCTCGCTACGAGCTGACCCGGGCCATCGCGGTGCGGCTGGGGCGCGACGTGGGCCTGGTCGTGGCCCAGGATTCACCAGTGCCGGGCCGGGCGCCGCGAGGCCGCGACGATTTTCTGGTCGCCCAGCGCGTGCAACAATTCTGCCGCACGCCCATCCCCACCTGCCGTCAGGTTATCGAAAGGGCCACGGATGCAGTTGCCTAAACCGCTTTACGAACTCGAATTCAACCACGGCGCCATTTACGGCGAAGAAGAGGCCGCGGCACTTTTGGAAGTGCTGCAAGCCTCCGCCCCCTCGTGCGGCCCGAAGGTCAAGCAATTCGAAGAGGCGTTGGCCGCGTATTGCCGCACGAAATTCGGCCTGGCAGTCACCTCGGCCACCACGGGTCTCGAGCTGGCGATGATCGCCTGCCAGGTCAGGCCCGGGGACGAAGTGATCACCACGCCCTTGAGTTGGATCTCGACGGCCAACGCGATCGCCGCGCGCGGCGCCAAGGTGGTGTTCGCCGACGTCGATCCGCGCACGCTGAACCTCGACCCGGCCGAGGTCGCCCGCAAGATCACGCCGCGCACCAAGGCCATTCTGCCGGTGCACCTGTATGGCCAGTGCTGCGACATGGACGCCCTGACGGCGTTGGCTCGGCCGCGCGGCATCCGCATCGTCGAAGACTGCGCCCACGCCGCCGGCGCCACGTACAAAGGGCGCCCGGCCGGCTCGCTGGGCGACATCGGCGTGTTCAGCTTTCACCAGCAGAAGAACATGACCACGCTGGGCGAAGGGGGCATGATCACGACCGACGACAAGGAGTTGTACGAGCGGATGCTGTCGTACCGCTCGCTGTGCTGCCTGACGTACGATCCCAAGGGCAAGTATCTGCCCATCGACGAAGCCGTGCAGCCGATGGGCAAGCGCTACTGGCTGCTCGACTTCGCCGACGTCGGCTACAACTATCGCATGACCGATGCCCAGGCCGCCGTCGGGCTGGTGCAATTGCGCAAGCTCGACGGGTTCAACCAGCGGCGCCGCGAAATCGCCGACGTCTATCGCCAGCGGCTGGCGAAAATCCCCGGCCTGGCGATGCCCTGTGTTTCGCCCGATAACACGCACGTCTACCACGTGTTTTGCGTGCTCGTCGAGCCGGCGTTCCGGCTCGGCAAGGAAGATTTCATGTGGGAGCTGTACACACGTTACCAGATCAAAGTCTGGTCGCACTACATGCCGATCCACCTGACCACGGCCTATCGAAAGCTGGGGCACGGCGAGGGAGAATGTCCGCGCTGTCGAGGCACTGTTCCATCAATACGTCAGCCTGCCGATCCATCCGCGGCTGACGCCCGAGGCGATTGAATATCTGCTGGCCAGCATCGAGGCCCTGGCATGAGCCAGTTCGTCGCCTCGGTGCGAGCCATGCGTGAACGGGGCGAGTTGTTCGCCCGCGGGCTGCCGATCTACGTCGCCCGTTCGCCGGGCCGGCTCGACCTGATGGGCGGCAACGACGACTACACCGGCGGCATGGTGTTCGAAGTCACGATTCGCGAAGCCACCTGGGCCGCGGCACAAACGCGCAAGGACACGACAATCGTCCTGGTGAATCCGCAAATGCGCGAGCACGGATGGCGCGAGCGGGTCGAGTTTCAACTGGCGGAGCTCGCCGACGCAGAGCAGGTCCGCGCGCTGGTGAATCGCGAGCCAAGCATCCGCTGGACGGCCTACGTGCTCGGCATTTTTCACTGGCTGCACGAACGCTTCCCCGAGCAAGTCGCCAGTGGCATGAACGTGCTGATCGAGTCGGACGTGCCGCTGAACAAAGGGGTCAGCTCGTCGGCGGCGGTCGAAGTGGCCGTGATGAAGGCGGCTGCCCGCGCCTACGGCATCGAGCTGGCGGGCGTCGAATTGGCCGAAGCGTGCCAGTGGGTCGAAAACGTGATCGCCGAAAGCGCCTGCGGCATCATGGACCAGATCGCGGTGGTGCTGGGCGACGAAGGTTGCGTGCTGCCGCTGGTTTGCCAGCCGTGTATCCCGCAGCCGCTGGTGCGATTGCCCACGGGATTGACCTGCTGGGGCCTCGACTCCGGCGTGAGCCACCAGGTGAGCGGCGTCGAGTACGAAGCGGCCCGCGCCGCGGCCTTCATGGGCTACAAACTGATCTGCGACGCCGAAGGAATTCCGGTGTCTCTCGACGAGTCTGCCAAAATCCCCCGCTGGACCGATCCGCGTTGGCACGGTTACCTGGCCAACATGTCGCCCTCGATGTTTCGCACGCTCGAAGAACGACTGCCGCTCGAGCTCACCGGCGCCGAATATCTGGTGCTGGGCAAAGTGCACGTCGACCCGTTCACCCAGGCGCGGCCCGAGGTGACGTATCGTGTGCGAGCGTGCACGCGCTACGCGGTCGAAGAGAACCATCGCGTGCAACTGTTCGCCGAACTGGCTCGGGGAATGGCCGGCGGCGTTTCGGTCGCGTCCGGCGCGGCTTTAATGGGCGAGCTGATGCACCAGTCGCACTACGCCTACACCGAAACCGGATTGGGCTGCGACATGACCGATTTGCTGGTCGACCTGGCCCGAGCGCAGGGGCCCGATCGCGGCATCTTCGGCGCGAAGATCACCGGCGGCGGCGGCGGAGGGACCGTGGCCATCCTCGGCCGCGCGGACGCCGAAGAGGCGCTGGCCGCGATCGTCGCGAGCTATCGAGGCCGAAACCGGCATCGAGCCGTACGTGTTTCGCGGCAGCTCGATGGGCGCGGACCGCTTTGGCATCATCGTCGTGGAGCCCTGACCGATGGATCGGCCCGCCGATACGCCTGCAACGATCCCGCGCCACGTCGGAGTGTGGTACTTCTTTCTGCTGGCGCTGACCACTCTGATCTGGTCGGGGCAGGGGACCGCGGTCAAGTCGCTGGAGCTGTGCGGCTGGAAGCCGATCGCAATCACGTTCCTGCCGTTCTACATCACGACGGTGCTGTTGGTGCCGCTGCTGATTTGGCAGCGGCGGCGCAACCCGCTGCGGGTCCGTCCGACGTGGGATGATTGGTGGCGGTTTGTCGTAGCGGGTATCGGCGGACAGATGCTGCGCACAGCTGGGCATGACCTGGGGCGTCACGCTGTCGCTGGCCTCGAACGCCGCCATCCTGAACCTGCTGATTCCTGTGATCAGCGCCGTACTGGCCTCGATCATGCTGGGCGAGCGGCTTTCACGGCCTGCGCGTGTTGTGCCTGGTCATCGGCCTGGTGGGTGTGTGCCTGATGTCGGTCAAGGACATCGAGGACAGCTCGTTTCTGCAACGGAGCTACCTGGTCGGCAATCTATTGATCCTGGTCGGCTGTCTCGGTTCGTCGTTTTACAACGTCTACTGCAAGGGGCTGCTCGCGCGTTTCGGCGAAGTCGAGATCCTGATCTTCAGCTACATCACCGCCTCGCTGGCCAGCCTGCCGCTGTTGGTGTGGGTCGAGCCCTTCGACGTCGACGCTTTCGCCAGCCTCGATCGCAGCGGCTGGCTGGCATTCGGCTTCCTGGCGGTGTTCATGTACGGCGTCTCGATGCTGCTGTTCTTTTACGTGCTGGAACATCTGCCGGTCACCGTGGCCTCCGCGTCGCTCTACCTGGTGCCGGTGTTCGGCGTGCTGCTGGCCGTCACGATTTTGGGCGAGACGCTCAACCCGTTGTCGCTGGTCGGCGCGGCAATCGTGCTGGCTTCGACCGTGCTGATCATGCGGTACGACACGGGCAGCGGTTGATGCATCTCGATACTCACCGCCCCTTCTCGCCAGCGACTTTGAGGCTCGTGTCGCCCAGGCGGTCTTCGACGTACAGCATCTTGACCAGGAGCATGGCGACTAGCGCGATCGGCGCGGCGACCAACAGGCCCACGAGTCCGCCCAGCAGGCCCAAGAGGACCACGGCTAGAATCGATAACGCGGGGGGCAGCCACACGGTGCGACGCTGCACTAGCGGAATCAAAATGTAGCTTTCGATCATATGGGTCACGGCATAGATGATGACCACGTGCAGCACCTGCGTCGGGCCTTCGGTCAATGCCACTAGTGCCGCGGGGACCAGCCACAGCACGGGGCCGATGTTGGGAATGATTTCCAGAATCGCGGCCAGCACGCCCAGCGTCAACGCCAGGGGCGTTCCGGCGATCCACAGGCCCACGCCCGTGATGACCCCCACGCACGCCATGGCAAACATCTGGCCCATGATCCACCAGCGCAGGTTGTAACCGATCGTGTCCATCACTTCGCTGGCTCGCGCGCGCTTGTCGATGGGCACCAGGCGCAATAGCCCATTGGTGTAGGTGCGCGGCTCGGCGGCGCAATACAGGCCGATGAACATCATGATCACGATTGCCACCAGCAAATCGGCGATCGTGGAAGCCACGTCGGTGATACGCGAGGAATGGTGCCTTGCGCGATGGCCCTTCCCCAATCGGGCGACTGTTCGAGGATCCATTGCCCCCATTGGTCTTCGGCCAGATAGTCGCGGGCTTGCTTGAGCCCGCTGGGAAGGGCTTGCGTAAACTCGTTGGCCTGATGCGCCAGGCGCGTGCCGATGGTCGAAAAAACGAAACCGGTCGACAGAAGTATCAGCACCACTACCACCAGCAGCGCCCAGCCATAGGACAGCGGCGTAAAGCGGCTGACTGCGTGGGCCAGCGTGTAGAGAAAAATGGCCAGCAACAGTCCGCCGAAGGTGATCAACAGGATCTTGCCCGCGAACCACACCATCAGGAACACCACGAGCACGGCAAACACTTCGGCCATGCTAAAGCCGCGCGGCCGGGCGCGAGTTTCGGTCCCGCCGCGCTGGCCGGCGGCTCTCCGGACATCAATTCCAAATCAGCCATGAATCGTCCCTGTGTGGCGTTTGCGAAACCGAGAGCCCGCGTTAGGTAGCCGGCACGTTAGGAGAACCTGAATGCTAGAGATTGTGCGAGAATCGGTCAAGAAAACCGGCCGCTCAAGCCGCGCGGCGAGCGGGCGCTGCCAGAGGGTTGGAAACGTCGCGCGCCGCCGGGCCCAGCGCGATCGCCTCGGGATAAGGCTCATGCACGCTCCGCGCATCGCGCCGAATCGACAGCGCAATCTGCCACGCCCGCACCCGTACGCGCGTGGCCAGCAACAGCTCGGCGGCCACCACGCCTGCGCCGGCCGAACTGGGCTCGCGGATTTGCGTGGCCAGTACGGCCGAGACCAGCCGTAACACCATGCTGATCGCGAACAGCACGTGAAAATTGACGTAGACCGAGCCGCCGGCGGCCCACGACCAGTGGTCGCTCGCCGCGATCGCCGCTCCGGCCGCGATCGACGCCACGCCGCCCACGATGCCGGCAAAGCCGGTGCCGGCCGCGACGAACATCGCTGCGGTTCTCGCGCGGCGAGTTCTTGATCATGAAGCCGTTGTTGGCGATCGAGGATGCCCGCGTTGAGAAACGCGTCGATCATGAAGATCGGAGCCAGGAACCAGAACGCGATCGTACGGCATCGGCCGGACAGACCAACAGGCCGATCATGTTGATGCTCTTGAACGCGGTGCACAGGACCAACACCGGCCGCTGTCCGAAGCGCTCGGCCCATTGGCCCAGACGTTTGGAAAGCAGCGCTCCGCCGACCCACGAAATGGTCCACAGCAGCAGCACGTGGAACAGGTCCATGCCCACGTGCTCCAGCAGGTACATGCTGATGAACGGCGCGCCGACCATGGCCGCCAGATTCCAGAAGCAGGAATAGAAGATGAAACCGCGAAAATCGCGCTGGCGAAACGGCCCGGCCAGGGCGTCCCACAGCTTGGCCTCGGGCGCGTGCCGCATCGGCGGTTCTTCGACGCGCAGGAAGAGCAGGATGTCGGTGACGCCCAGCACGGCCCCCAGCGTGATGATCGCCGCGAACGCAGTGCGCACGTTGACGCCGCTTTCGAAAAAGAACAACGCGTTGGCCAATAGCGCCAGCGCCGCCATCCACTGTTGTGACGAATGCCGCACTCCCCAAAAACGGTTCAGTCCCTTGTGCGGCAGATAGTCGCCCATCCACGACAACCACAGCGGCGTGCCAAAATGGAGCATGCCGTGGTTAAGCGCGGTCAGCGCCAACAGCGTCCAAATCCAAACCGCGTCGTCGACCTGCGGAAACAGCCAGGGCAGGAGTGCGGCCGGCAGAAAAATCGTCCGCTGCACGATCGACAGGCACAGCCACAACGGCTTGCGCCGCGCCAGGCGTTGCACGGCCATCGCCGAAAGCAACTGCATGCACACCAGGCCCAACGGCAGCGCGCCGAGAATGCCGATGTGCAAACCGCTGGCCCCCATCGATCGGGCGAACTGCACCGTGGCCGGCGACGTGGTCAGCTGCGTGTAGGCCATCGCCGCAGCAACCCGCCACGACGATGGCCCGCTTGGCCGACTCGAGCGGCCAGGCCGGGTAAGAACGTGCGAACGATTCAGCGAGCGACAAGGTTGCGAGTCCGAAAAAAGGCGATCTGCCGAAGAAATGCAAGCGCTGGCGGAGCTATCGTGAGCGAGAGCAGCTGTGCGCGCCCCCCCCATGCCAGCACCGTCGAATGGCTATCGAAGGGTCGCGATGATACGAATTCTACCGCGTGGCACCAAGGCGAATTTGGACGCGCGCGGCCACCACGCCGGTAGCCGCTGGCCGACGCTGTCAGCAGGGCTTTGCCGGCAAACCGTTTCGTGGTAATTTAGGGCGTATGGGTGAGGCGTAAGCAATCACGATTTATGCCTCGCTCATCTTGGGCCGCGTCTGGGCCTCGCACGCGGCCGATAATTTCATGGCGACGTTGATTTCGTGGCCCACGCGATTACTTGGCACACACGGTGGTTGTAGCTCAGTTGGTTAGAGCACCAGATTGTGGATCTGGGGGTCGCCGGTTCAAGTCCGGTCAGCCACCCTTAAACAAAAGCCCGGAAATCCCGCATAAAACAGGGTTTCCGGGCTTTCTCTTTGCGCAGTTGCGAACCCCTCTGCATGGTCAGAAATAGTCTGATTTGCGCACAAAGCGCGCACAAGGCGCGCACAACTGTTCCACGAGCGCCCGCACGATCGAAGAAGCGGCGTTTCCAATCTCAGCGCCCTACCGGTTGACAGGCCTGTCGAGAGTTCCGGTGTGTTGATCAGGCATGTCCTCAGCTGGAAGTACGCTCGTACACACGGGGCTGGCGCACGTGGTGGAGGCCGCAGACGTGAACTTCGGCCGCCAGTCGACTCCAGCGGCGTCGGTGACGAGCTGCGCGATCTGGCCTGTCACCACGTAGGCAAACAACTCAAACGTCTTCGGCCGCCTGCATCAGCGAGGGTGAAAACGTAAACGGCGGCACACTCGCCCGGGACCGGCGCGGAGGAGGCGAAGGTTTTGACCAGGGGCAACCCGCGGCCAGGCTCGCGTACCACCATGAAAAGACCAACGGCCAATCGGCTTCGCGGAGTCGCCGTACCTACAGCAGCAGCCCCCAACCCCGTTCCACTGAGGCCGGCCGGCATTTTGTGGACGAATTAAGCGGCATCGCATGCGAGGGCACCAGGTGCGGCTCCTAGCAAGCCGCCCAGCCCGCCGCCAATAGCTGCGCCCGTCCCAGGCCGATCGTGAGCTGCACCAAACCCCAACCCAGCCAGACCACCAATACCAGCTCCCAGGCTGGCACCAATGCCAGCTCTAGGGCCAGTTGGCAGCCTTGATCGCGATACTTAATTGGCCTACGTTCACACTCCCCGTTTTGGCAGCCATTTGGCTGCTAATCCTACGTTTACCTTGCCCATTGGCCCTGCGGCAACACCGATCGCCGGACCCGTGGTGCCTTGAGGGGGCACTGCAGACTGTTGAGGTGGCTGCTGGGCCGGCGGCTGGGCAGGCTGAGCACCGACTTCTGCGCCACCCTGCGGCAAGAACTGGGCGATCGGGCTGGCCGGAGCGGCTTGGGTCTGCTGCTGGGACTGCTGCTTCTGGACCTCGGGGTCCTCCAAGGTGCCTCGGATCGCCTGCGGCGTGTACGTCGTCTGCTGCTTGCCGAACATCGTGGCCAGGCTCGGAGAGAGGATTGCGCTCAGTTTGGTGAGAATTTGGTCGTCGGTCGGAGCTGTAATCTGGGAATGATCGATAGCCTGGGAGGTCGAAAGTGTACCTAAGTTGATAAAAACAGGTTGGTTTTGCTCGTCGGCCGAGGCTTTTTTCGCCTGGAGGTGGTGCGCATAGTTGCTCGGTTGATTATTTAGCAGCTTCAAGATGGGTAAACTGTGGGCTTTTTTGGCCGAAAACAGGCTCGAAAATGGTCCTGTTGGGAATGCTACCTTTGACCCAGAGTAGGGATGTTTTTGCGAGATGGCCTTCAATGTGGGTAAGCTGGATAGGGCGCTACCACCCATTGGTGCGGGTGAGGGTGTCGGTGGCTTACCACCCATCGTAGCGGCGATGCCGGCAGTTGTCGCGGGCTGCCGCGGGGTGCTGGCGCCGCTCGGCGCGAGGGTGGCGCTGGCCGGCGCGATACCGGCGCCGGTCGGCCCCACGGAGTGACGCAGGGTACCAGAAGACGGCTTGCTCGGGACGGCCGGGCTGGTAGCAAAAAACCCGCCGGCAGCCTTCAAGAGGGCCAGAAGGCCACCGGGCGGGTCTGCGGACGCAGAGACGGAGCCAGCCTGTAAGGTGGAGCGGTCTGTCGTCAGTGCCAATCGCAAATACTTTGGCCGATGTCAAATGTGCCTGTGCAGTTTTGTCGGCCCCGCCTGCGTGTGACGTGCGGTTCCTGGTCGAGCTTGTCGAGCATCTCGACGTCCGCAAGCGGCGCTGTGGCGGCGGCTACTGGCGGTGGTGTTACGCGACCCGTCGGCCAACGAACGCCAGCTGGTGGCTTAGATTGAGCCGGTCACCGCCTGGACGACGCGGCTGAGAACTTGGACCTCGGTTCGCCCGGTCGGCAGGCCGCACCCAGTGAGCGGCGATTGCGTTGTTATAAACTGGATTCCGCAGCCGATCAGTTGCCTGGCTCCGCAGCTCGCTCCAGATCTGCCTGCAATCGCTCAATGAGCGCGGCGGCAGGCGCGTTGACCTGGCCGCGGGCAAGGTCAACAGGTCCGAATTCTCAATATCGAGCCGGCTTCCGTTTCGAGGAGTTAGGTCAGTGGCCGGCCATCGCTTCGCGATTTAAGAGCTTTTTCTTTACGCGATTGCGTGCTTGATCAAGAGGCCACGTTGTGCCACGGCTGGTCTCGAACTGTTACAATCGTGGCTGTTGCGACCGTGGAGCTGGCCCAGGCTCAATCGGTTAGGGACAAAGTCGGTCAAAGGGTGTTCCTGTCGAGGTCGATCAGGCCAGAGCGGACGATTCCCATTCTCGGCTGCTGGCCATCGGGGTGATGAAACCACGATCGAGTCAAGTTTTCGAGGAATGAACTCATGAATAAAACAGAGCAAGAAGGCTTCAAGGTGCAATTGATCGAGCTGCGCAAACGGCTGCTGCGGGCAGTCGATTCGGCCGAAGAGGCGCTGCGCGAGGACGTGGTCAAGTCGGGCGATATTTCGAGCGTGCCCACGCATCCGGCCGATCAGGACGTCGAGGGGTTGGACAGCGAGATTGCGATTTCTCAGAACGAAGAGTTGCTACTGGAGCTGGTAGAAGCGGCACTTGAGCGGATCGAGGCGGGAACGTACGGAGTGTGCCAGCAATGTGGACGCACAATTGACGCGCAGCGCTTGCAGGCTGTTCCTTATGCGTCCCGTTGCATCGACTGCGCCCGAGACCACCAAGACCCGATCGAAAAACCGGTCCACGGCGAACCGCGGCGCTTCCGGTGAGGTTTCGTTCTGTTGTCGCGAGACAACATCCCGTTTCTACCTGCCCTTTTCTTGAACGAGGCTAAATCGATGGACGAATGCCCCAAGTGCAAAAGTCGCTGTGTCACGACAGGTCATCTTTATGATGATGGTCCTCCGATTTTCGGTTTCTTCCGACCGGAAGGACTGCGCAGCTTCACCTTCACGCTCAATGGAGGAGTCCCCCTGAAAAGTGCGGAGTTGCAATCCTGCTTGGACTGCGGGTTGCTCTGGGGCCAGCTCGCGGCCTCCGATCTGCGGTACTTCATCGAGAAGCACTGCACCGATGAGGCCCAGACGAAGTGCGGACTTGCACCCGATAATGGCAATGGAGTATGAATCGCATCTAGTTAAGTATCGACTCGCAGATCCGCCATACCAGGCGAACGAAGTACCAGATCAAGAAACAAGCGCCGACCACGGCCGCGACCCATCCACCGAACGAGGTGGGCAATTCTTCGTCTTCTTCGGCCGCTGGCGGATTCGATGAGGGGCTTTGCCGGCCTATTGAAAAAAGTCCCTGTTTGATCTGTCGCCAGGGGTGAGTCCAGTCTTCCGTGCCATAGAAAAACCAATAGAGGGTTGCGAACGTCCCGACCACACCGGTGAGCAACGATCGTCCCGCGTCGGATTCCCAAGACGACAGACCGTCTAGCACCAAATAACCAGAACACGCGAGCCAGACGATCAGGAAAGGCAGCTTCGCTTTGTATTGCTCGTTCTTCCGACGCTTTTCAGCGGCGTCCGCTACCGGATCGGCTTCTGGCAGGTCATCGGAATGAATGAGCCCAAATGGTCTGTTGGTTTTGGGGTCGGGGACGACTGTGTTGCCGCACGAGTGACATAAGACGGCCTTGCCATACCCACCAGAATCTGCAATCTCCGACCCGCAAACGGGACACACGAATGATTCCATTGCAGGCTCCGACGAGCGTCTTCTGTTCTGGTGCCAAGGTCTTGCAGACATCTTAGCGGCCGATCCGCCAGCATCGGACGACAAGCTAGCAAAGCAGGCCGAAATGCACGCCGGCGACGACGGTCGTGCCCGCAAGACAAAGGCTGCACAATCTGAAACCGCTGCACAAAATCAAGCCACCGAGGCTTGCCAATCGCAACAAAACAAAGGATTATTCAACCATTCACCCCGGCCGGCTCGGATGCACATCACTGGCCGCTCATCAAGTGCCCCGTGACATCTTCACAACCTAGCGCCACCATTTTAGCTTGCTTCACGCCGCCATTTTTGAATGCCGTCGACTTTCTCAATTTATGCGCACAATTCAGGGCGTTCTCGATCAAACGCTGAGGCTACGGTGTAGCTGTTTGGGCTGCAGCCCAACTAACTTACGAACAGCAAGATGGTCAGCAAAACCGACGAGTGCGTTGAAGCATTCATGGTGCGCCTCTCGCGACCCACTCCCAGTCGCTGGCAAGTTGCCGAGCGACCGCGTCCATCCAGCGTCACTCGCTGGACGCTTTAGAAAGCAAGTTGCACCGAACGCTTCCGCTTGTTCTGCAGCGCGGCTTCCACCAATAGGTCGATAAGCTGATCATCCACAGCAGCCACTTCTGCCGAGTCAAAGGCAGTGCTCATGGCGATCAGAGGGATTGACGTGGCAGGCCTAGAAATGGCACTTGGTCCCCCGGAACTGGTCGACACATCGGCCAACGCGGAAGCAACACCCGTGTCGCCAGTGGACGAGGAAGACGCCGTCGGCAGGGCTACGTCCGGGAGTGCGCTAAACGCTGGATGCAGTAGGGCGCGAGGTGTCGCACGAGACGACGCGGAAGGTGCTGCGCCAAGTGCCGTCGCCAAATTCGCAGATAAACCACCGCCAGAATACCGCAAGAGCCAGTTGATCACCAGTAGGGCGTCGCGGGGTTCCAGGTAATTATTGCCCGTGGTGTCGAGATAGGCTGGCGGGCTTTCGCCTGGCCCCGGCGGTGGTCCGATGCCATCGGAAAGCAGCCATTGGATGACCAGCGTCGCATCGAGAGTCTGAACTATGCCGTTGCTGTCGACGTCCAAAGGCTGCATCGCGTTTTGCGATTGGACGGACGGCACGTTGAGCGGTACTGCTGCCGACGCGGTCGACAGCCCAAGGGAATTGACGGCTTCAACGCTGACATTGAAAACCGAATCTCCATTGCGGGCCCCCATTGCCAGGAGTTGATCCCAGCTTAATGTCGGATTCTGGCCGATGGCCTCTCCAAAAACGCCATCGCCGTTGATGTCCCATTTATAGGTGAGCGGTTGGCTGACGCCACCTGGCTGAATCGCGATGGCCGACAAACGAAGTGAGTTGCCAGGTACCACCGTGTACGGGCCTCCGGCAGCCACAGAGGTCGGTGCCACTGCGGTAATCGTCAGAGCGGTCGCGGGCGATGTCGCGGTCAAACCACCGTCATCGATGACCTGCATGGAAACCTGATAACTCGCTCCACTTTGGACGATACCGAGCGAATTGAGTTGAGCCCAGGTCAACGTCGCACTCGATCCGATCGCATCCCCAAACAGTCCGTCGCCGTTGATGTCCCAAGTGTAGGTCAGCGGATCTCCACTGCCACCCGGATCGGTCGCGGATGCAGTAAGCGTAAGCGAGTCCCCCTCGTTGATTGTGTAAGATCCGCCGGCACTGGCGTTTGTGGGCCTTTGATTGAAAACCGTAAGCGTCGTGGACGCGGTGGTCTTGGCTCCGCCGGCATCGACGACTTGCACTCTCGCCGTGTAATCGCCTGGACTGGCCACGATGCCTAGCGCGCTGAGCTGCGCCCATGCTAGCGTAGGATTTGAGCCGGTGGCATCGCCAAAAGTGCCGTCGCCGTTGATATCCCAGCTATAGGTAAGCGAATCGTCACTGCCAGCCGGGTCTGTCGCCGAAGCGGTCAGTGGCAGCGCGTCGCCTTCATTGATCGTGTAGGGGCCGCCGGGGCTAACATTATTTGGAGCGAGGTTGGCAATTGTGAAGGTCGTGGATGCGATAGTCGTGGCACCGCTGACACTGCTGGCCAGCACCGTGATCGTATAGGTACCAGGTCCACTCACGATACCCAGGACATTGAGCTCGGACCAGCTTAGCGTGGGGTTAGATCCGGTAGCATCTCCAAACGTGCCATGACCAGTAACGTCCCAGGTATAACGGATCGGACGGTCAAGGCCGGCCGGGTCGTTGGCGCTGGCCAGCAGAGTCAGCGAATCACCTTCGTCGATCGAGTATGGCCCGCCAGCGGTGACGTTTGTCGGAGGTGAAGCAGCGACCGTCAGTTCGGTGGACGGCGAGACTGTCACTGCATTGTCTTTATCCGTCACTTTCACTCTAACACTATTGAAGCTGGCTGGTCCGTGCGTGATGCCCAGATGAGCGAGTTCCGTCCAGCTCACCTGGGGGTTGACGCCGGTGGCGTCGCCGAATATGCCGTCGCCGTTGATATCCCAACTGTAGTTAGCGATATCGCCGGGTCCGCCAGGATCGGCTGCTGTGGCGGATAGCGTCAGCGAGGCTCCCTCGGGGATCGTATATGGCCCGCCCGCCCCGGCGCTGGGCGCCACGTTATTGGCCGTGATGGCAAGTTGGCCTGAACCAATACCGTTATCTTCATCCGTGACCTGGAGCGTCACTGTGTACGTGTCAGTGCGCCCGGCCAGGAAGGTGAACAGTTGGCTGGTACTATCGGCAACCGCTACACCTTTGCTGGTCCCAACATGCCACCGATAGGTGTGGCTATCGACCGTGCTGGGGTCAGTGAAATAATCGGCTGCGTCTAGGCTTACCAGGTCGCCCTCGTTGACCGCCTGTGGCGCCCCCATTTGCACGCTCGGCGGCACATTCGTCGTTGTTAGAGAGCCTTTCACTTGGTAGACATGATTTTGGTCGTCGAGGTCGATCACTTGACTGTAGACCGTATATGTATCTTCGTCCGGTGGCGTAAAGCTGTAGTTCTGGGTGGTCGCCATCGAGGTCGGGATCGTCTGATCCGCGCCGTTGGTTACCCACCACAGATAGCTGACATGACCGCCGTTGGCCGGCTTCGGATCATGCCACGAGGCCGAGTAGTCGACGGCGATTCCCTCGGGTACGCCTGTGCTCGCGAGTGGCTCAAGAACCAGGAAGTTATTCGCGAAGTCATCCCTTGCCTGGCCAAGCGGATAGCCGGTCTGGTCCTGAGCCCAGTTGGTCGCGTTGTCTGGCGCCTGCTCTCGAACGGTCCCGGTCGCGTAATCCAAATTGGCCAACACGTAATTGCCGTTGGGATCTGTCGTCGTGAACGGCTCACCGGAATCCTTCATGCCATTGTTGTTCACATCGAAATATACGGTCCACCCAGACAATGCCTGGCCCGTTGTTTGGCTGACTTGTCCGTAAACAGTGCCAAAGCTCAAGGGAAACGTTTGAACGGCACTCCGCCCATGCCAGTCGCGATCACCACTCGGTCCATCGTAAGCGGTCACCGTGATGTAAACGATGCCAGTGAAATTGAGGGTGGGCGTCGCCGTCAGATGAATCGCCTGAACCGATACGCTTACGCCTGGGTTATCGCTGCTGGCCGTGTAGAAGACGGAGTTGCCATCGGGATCGGTAGCCGTGAGGTCCAACTCGAAGTGCGTGCCCTGCGCGCCCTGGGGACCAATGTCCTGAAGCCACTGCGGACGTTGATTTAGTTGGTAATCGACGTGGGTGGTACTCGGCAGTGAGGTGATGATCGTGTACGCATCGTCATTCAGTGGGTTTCCTTGCAGCGACAGATCGTCCAGATGCGTGAATGAAGGCAAGACAGCAGTTATCCCTGACCTCGCAGCGGCGGGATCGGTAATGCTCGCGATGCGGTTGTCATCTAGGTACAAGTGCGTCAAATGTGTCAGAGCGATGGCATCGAGGCTGGAGACTTGATTGTAGGCGAGACTCAATGTGCGCAGGTTTTCCAAGCCAGCCAGGGGCGTGAGGTTGGCAATGGCGAGGCCATCAAAGACAGGGTTTTGGTGATACGCTGCACCTGATCCAAAGAGCACTTGGCTTCCGACAGGAATCGCGTCTGCACCTGGGTCGTCAAAACCGACATATGCAACAGGGTCGGGATCGACGTAAGTGTGGACTACCGTTCCGGACGCGTCATACTCGCTGAGGGTGTTGTTTGCGCCAAATCCACTCCTGTCTGCGTTGACATACCCGAACCACAGACCTCCGAGCGTAGAGACGGGTGTAATGCCCGGATAAACATTTGCCTGGGAATATGGCGCCTCGGACTGGTATCGGAATGTCGTGTTAGTACCAAACCAATCGGCGGCGCCGATCAATATGGTATTTTGGTAAGCCTGCAAGTGCTCGCCGAACAATTGGTACTTTCCTGAAATGTACAGACCGTTACTCCCAGTTGTTACGGGCTCTGGATTTTGTATTTCATGGCCTTGCACGTCCTTCAATGAAGTAAATACAAACACGCTTCCTCCAGAGTCGTGGTGCAAAGCAGTAACATATGCACTTGTAGTAGTGCCCGCGACTTCGGTTCCGAAAGCATCTCCCGTGAATCGGCCATGTTGGGGGTCCATTGGCAATAAACCATTTGGCGCGAGGGTTTGCAGCAACTGTCCGGTCAACGGGTCGAAAAGATAAGCAGCGCCTTTGCCATTGTTGGTCCCTGGAGCACCGATCAGGATCCCGTTCTCGGCAGCCGCAACCGAATAACCGAACATGTCTCCTGCCTGTCCCGCTGGATCGCTGAATGTCTGAGAGACGTTGAAGTAATTGCTATGGCCACCTGGGATGTAAAGATGACTGTCATAGAGATATACTTTGCCGCCATTAGAGTTGAACGGTGCGCCGATAAGTATTGTGTCACCGATAGCTGTGCCATCGTGTCCAAATCCAACCGCTTCCGCTACTTCGGGGTTGCCGATGGTTTGGAAAGCAAGGCCTGTCTGTGCGTCATAGAGTTCGACGGCATCTGCGGGGCTTTGCGTTGGGAAGCTCTGTTGCAGGGCAAATACGTTGTCCGTTGACGCCACCATGTGTCCACTGCCGCTTTGACCTACGGTAACTGTCGTTACAAGAGGAGTCCACGGTAGAAAATGTCCGTTTTGGTCAAGGCCCTGCAACTGATTACCAGGCAACGTATTCAAGGCATGCTTGCGCTTGTCGGCGCTTAAGACCTCAAGAGCGGTCAGGTCCTGAAGAGGACTCAAGTCGTAGATGGGATTGTAATCGAGGCTTAGGCCTTTCAGCTTCGTTGGGCCCACGGCACCAACGACTTTGAGCGCGTCGATATCCGTAAGTTGGTTGCCGTCAAGCGTGAGGTATTCAAGATTCGTTAAAAACTCACCTAGCCGTCCCTGAGTTGTACCCAGTCGTTAATTCTTGCCGCTTGCTGACAGTTTATGAGCGGAGGAATGGGCCTCCTCGGAACAGGTAGTGGACCAGGGACTGCAGGCGCTGTCCCAGGTCCGGTGCTTCGCCGACCGTCGGCGAAGCAATTTCTTCTGGCTTAGCTATTGTACCCGCGCCAGCAGTCGTGTGCGCGCTGGCTGGCGAAGCATGAGGCGCTTTTGGCTCGGCCGACGTGGCAGCGCTCGGCGCGCTGGCGGCCGATGCGGCGTGAACGCGCGGGCCGCGGCTGCGGCGCGGATGAATGCGCAACAGGTCGTGGGCCACCAGCGCATCACGCACCGCGCGACGATCCACGGCGGCCGCCGGGTAGTGCGTGAGCACGGCATCGGGCGCGAACTCCCATTGGGCGCGGACGACTGTGCGACGTTCGCACACCGCGTCCCAAAACGCTTCTCGCTCCATGGGCGTGAGCGGCGTGCGCTCATCCCACAACTGGCGGGCAGTCGGGCCTTGCCAGCCTTGGGGGTGCGCCAGTTCGTTGGCTAATTGGCGTGCGATTTCCGCATCGCCGCAAGTTGGTCCGGCTGGCCGCTGGCGATGCTGGGCGACCGCCTCTTGATAGCCGGCCAACTGGCCATTGGCCCGTTCGACGCCGCCGTTGTACTGCGGATGACGTTTGGGAGAGTATAAGGGGATGACGCGATGCTCGCGCAACAGGCTTTTGGTTTCATCCGCTTTGAACTGCCCGCCGTTATCGGTCTTCATGACCAGTGGCGGACCGTGCTCGGCGATCAGTTCGGCGTAAATGGCTTGTACCTCGGCGGCCGTCGCTTCGATCAGTGGCTGCCAGGCCAATTGATAGCCGCTGCCGAGGTCCTTGATTGACAAGATCCAACCATAGCGACCTTCCAGCGGCTCCCGCCGTTCTTTAAAATCCGCGGCCCAGACCGCTCCCGGGCGGCGCCACTCCAGGCGACTTTGATGGCGTTGGGCGCGGCGCCGTGCCAACCGCCGGAACCGACGCAGGATCTCAGCCACGTCGACGCGACGCAGATGGGGGAAGGCCGCCCGCACGGCGACTAGCGGCGTGCTCGCGCCGCGCTCTTTCAAGAACCGATACACTAGGTTGCGTTCTTTGCGCGAGGCGCACTGCGGCGGTCGACCACACGGAACGCCGAGCGATGCATCTCCTGCCTGCCGCCAGCGGCGGACCGTGCGCTCCGAGAGCGTCAACTGGCGAGTAACCTCAATGACTGGCACGCCGCAAGTGGCGACAGCTTGGCAGGCTGCCACCACCTGGCAACGGGCCGACTGCTTCGCCGCGCGGCGGTCGAGGTGCTGGCGTTGGATCTGACGACGCTTCACAGACCACCTCTTCACTTCGGGCGATTCCGCCGCGCCAACGCCCGCGATGGCGTTTTTTTGGGCGCCATCGCCCGCGCCACCACGTGTGGCAGCGTACGGACCAACTCGGCTTGCACTTCCACAGCGGCAGCGCGGGCTGTGAGCTCTTGCATGCGCTGCCGCAATAACCGGACTTCCTCGGCCGAGAGGGCCGGCTCTTCTTTGCGAGGTCGTCCCGGCGTGCGCGGCTCCAACAGGCCAATCGACTCGTGTAGCCAGGCAGTCCGCTGCTCGAAGAACCGTGACTGCGAGATGCCCAGTTGTTGGCACACTTCATCCACGCTGACTTCGCCAGACAGCGTTTCCAAAAACGCTTTCAAGCGTGATTTGGCGTGCTGTGAGCCAGCCAACGTATCGACCAATTCGGCCCCCTGCGGCTTACGTCCTAACCGCGTCATGCTGACGTCTCCTCGGATTGGAAGGTAGGCGGCGCTCCCGCCTAGACGTATGCCGCGTCGGGAGCGCCGCGAATCAAATGACCAACTCAACCACTCACGGCTGCGGCCGCTTCCGCCATACCGCTCTCGGACTCCTCGCAGCCATCGTTGTGACGCAAGCCACGAACGACTTGCAAGGCCCGCACACTGGCGCACGGGGGCGACGCCGTTTCGTACTACCGGTCTGCTTTTCCTCCTTGCCTTTGACCGGTGGCTTGACGGCCGCCGGCGCCGGAAGCCCCAGCGAGCGCTCGGCCATGCGAACCAACGCCTGCTGTCGATCGCACTCGCGCTTCAGCCGCCGGTTCTCACGCTCCAAGGCTGCTAGTTGCCGCGTTAGGTTCACCCGCGGCCCCCGCAGCGCCGGCTCGCAGGCGCTCAGCAGTCCAGTCAGGGCCCGCCGCTCCAACTGATAATACCGCGGCAAACTTGTTCCCAGCGCCTGAGCTGCTTCGCTCGGCCGCCGCACACCGGCCAGCACTTCTAAAATGGCCGCTGCCCGACGTCGCGCCGGTGATGTCCCCGTGGGCGGAGCAGGCCCCTGCCGCCGGGCCCGCGAACGTTTTTCCTGGGTACTGCTGACGCCGCTCATACGCCACCTTCCTCTCCGTCCGGTGGCTGGATCTGCGGGCGCCAGGCGTCCTGCTCGGCCGAGGTGCTGGCATCTGCCAGGGGCGGCACACTTTCGGGCCATGCCACGCCGGGCGGCTGGTCGCAGGCCTCATCCCGACTCTCCGGCGCGCCGTGTGGACAGAGTGGTGCGGGCAGCGGTTCTTCAGGAGCCGCCGGCCCCACCAATTCGACCTCTTGGCGTGGCTGGCCGGCGCGGGTCAAGAACACGCGCTCGCCTTCGGCATGCACACTGAACGGCTGACCGGCCACTTGGCCTGTCATATAAAATGGCGCGCGTGGCGTGCCCTGCCGCGACAGTTCCAGCGCATTCGACGCGACCCGCTCTCGAAGGGTTGACAGCACCGTCGGCGCGGCATGGAAGAACCGATCGGCCGGCGTCACGCCTTCCAATCCCTGATGCGGGCGCTGGAAGTTGTAATGGTCAATGAACAGGCCAATCCGCCGGCGCGCGTCCTCCAGGTCAAGGAACACCGCCCGTTGCAAGCATTCGCGCCACAGCGTACCCCAAAACCGTTCGACCTTCCCGAGGGTTTGCGGATGCTTGGGACGCGAGACGACCTGGCGAATGCCCTGCTGTTCGAGCTCGCGGCTGAACTGACTCTTACCTCGCCAGGTGACGTACTGCGGACCGTTGTCCGTGAGGATCTCTTCCGGCAGGCCATACGAGGCAATCGCCGAACGCAGCACTTCCAGCACCAACGCGCTGCTGGCGCTGGCGTGCAGGCCATAGCCGACGATGAATCGACTGTGGTCATCCATAAAGCCGACCAGGTGCAGCCGCCGGTTCTGCCGTTTGAGCACAAACGTGAACAGGTCGGTCTGCCAGAGCTGATTCGGCCGCGCCCGTTCAAACCGCCGCATCTTGTCGGGATGCGGCCGGGTAACACGTTCTTCCAGTTGATAACCGGCCTCGTGCAAGACGCGAGCCACGGCCCCAGGACTGGCCGCCATTGCCGGGCCGCGAACGAGCTCATCGCTAATCCGCTGGCAGCCCCACTCGGGATGGGCCTGCTTGAGCATCACAATCGTGCGCCGGGTAACCTCGGACAGCTTGCTGCCCGTCTTGGCTCCCCGCGGTCGCTCAGCCAGGCCCGCGGGGCCATGCTCGGCGAACCGCTTCTTCCATAGATATAAGGTGTGCTTCGATAAGCCCACCAACGGCGCAAAGTCACCGGCCGGCAACCCGCTTCGTTGCCACGTGTCCAAAATCAGCAACCGTTCGTGCGGCAAGAATGCCAGCCGTACTTCGTCGGGCTTGACCAACCCTCGGCCCTTCGGCTTGCCGTTCCAACCCAGCGGTCGGCGCGACAACTCGACGCCGGAGGAGAATCCCGGCTCTCTTGTGCCCCTTGGCACGGTCGCTTGGGTCGGTCCGGACGACCGGGTCTCAGGTTCTTTGCGCGGTTCCGGCGACTCGTCGGCATCAACGACGGACTGGCCTTCCTGGTCAACACCTGGAAGCGGTTCGAGCAACTCGGCCTGCGTCGCATCCTCGCCGTCCCAACTCTCGACGGCGTCATCGGAATACTCGGCAGCACTGCTATCGCTGTCGGCAGCGATCTCTTGGACCCCTTCGGGCAGCCCTCCAAGTTCGGACCCCTGATTCTCTTCGTCACCTTCTCGCGAAGCCCACGGACGATACCAATTCGCTGACATCTTGCACTTCTCCTGCGGCCAAGCCGCTGAATGAGGAGAAGGCCCTTACTCCACTGATCTACGCATTGCTAGCGGCCAAGATTTTGGGAAAGGGCACATCGGTCGACGGATCACTTGCATTGCCATTATCCGTGGGAGTATTCCCACCTTTGCCGACGATGGCTTCGCCCCCGAGGGTCTTATAATGGAGCGCCGGGTTGTTGGGGTCGACATTGAGAACATCAAGCACGAGCGTATCGCTGCCATCGCCGCCGTGGAGCGAGTCAACACCGTCCTGGCCCTCAAGCCAGTCATTGTCCCCACCGCCCCAAAGAACGTCATTGCCGCCGCCACCGTAGAGCGTATCGTTGCCAGCGTCGCCGAGCAGCACGTCCTTGGAACCGATCGTGTCTGGATTGGGATTGAAGACCCAGTTCGGGCCGGCTAGACGATCGCCGTAGAGAATATCGTTGCCGCCACCTCCGTGGAGCGTGTCGGAGCGGAGATTGCCATAGAGCGTATCGTTGCCGTCGCTGGCCGGATTAGTAACCAGGTCGTCTCCATACATGACGTTGCCCAAGAGGTTGCCCTCTTGCTTGATATCTTCCGTAGGTGCATAAGCATTAAGCTTGTCACCGCCGGCTCCGCCAAAAAGTACCTGACCATCTTGACCGGCGTATAGCACATCGTCTCCGGAATCTCCATAGAGGGTGCTCGAAGGCGCCAAACCTCCATACAGAGTGTCGCCACCACCGCCACCATGGAGGATGTTCGTGTGGTCACCACCATAGAGCATGTCCTTGCCATCGCCGGCATCGAGATAATCATTGCCCGTGCCCCCATACAAAAGGTCCGCGCCCCCTCCGCCAAGCAGCCAATCCGTGCCTACGGTGCCCAGGCCCGTTCCGGCAAAGAGAGTATCGTTGCCATCTGACGGCGCGCCGGCGACGATCCCTCCATTGACCGCCGCGGGCGTAATTCCGTCAGGCGCGGCGCCAGCGTTCAGAAAGTCGGTGATGGTGATCGTGTGGCCAGAGAGGTCCAACAGAAAATCATTGCCGGCGGCGTTGGGTTGCGCATCTCCTCCCCACAGCAGCTGAAACTTAGTGCCAGCGCCTGCCGAAAGGACGTCGTCGCCGGTGCCGCCGAGGAGTACGTCGTTGCCGGTGCCGCCGTAGAGAATGTCATTGCCACCGCCGCCGTAGATGATGTCATCGTCGCCGCTGCCGTCGAGGTAGTCAGTCAGCGGGCCGCCAACCATAAAGTCGTTGCCAGCCAGGCCATAGATAACGTTGTTGCCAGAACCACCGTACAGCGTATCATTGCCGGCGTCGCCATAAATGGTGTCGTGGCCGCCGTGAGGCTTGGAGGGATCGTCGCCATAGACAACGTTAACGTCACCCTTCAAACCGCCGCCGGCTTGCGAAGTACCGGCGTAGATCAGGTCGCTACCCCCTTCCCCGAAGATGGTGTCGCCGCCGGCACCGCCGACGAGCGTATCATTGCCCGCACTCCCGTAGAGCGTGTCATTCCCGCCGCCGCCATCCAGGTAGTTCGTCGCTACGCTCGTAAACAAATGGTCATCACTGGCGTAGAGTGTATCAATACCGGCGCCACCCAGTAGAATGTTATCCCCGTCACCGCCGACGAGCGTGTCATTGTCATCTCCTCCGAGGATCGTATCATTGCCGCCTGCTCCATATAGGGAGTCGTTACCCGTTCCGCCGTCGAGATAATTGGTGCCTACGCCTGCCAATTGTGAGTCGCTGCCGTAGAGTACGTCATTGCCGGCACCGCCACGGAGCACGTTGTCTCCGGCGCCACCATAGAGAGTATCATTGCCGCTGCCGCCTTGCAGCAGATCGTTGTTGTCACCTCCATACATGAAGTCGCCGCCATTGCCGGCGTAGAGCTGATCGTCGCCCCCGCCGCCGTCGAGCGTAGCACCACTGCCTATTCCCGCGCGGATAATGTCGTTATCGTCGCCTCCCAGGAGGATGTCTTTGCCTGGTCCGCCGTAGAGCGTGTCATTGCCCGATCCGCCATCGAGCGTGCTATCGACGGACGCGGCATAGAGTTGGTCATTGCCACCATCACCGTACAGCACGGCAGGGCCGCTGCCGCCGCGAAGCGTGTCGTCACCGGCTCCGCCGTGCAGCTCGACACGTGCCGTGACGCCCGGCTCAATCGTGATTGAGTCGTTGCCGTGACCACCGTCTGCGACGATACTCGTAACACCGATATTTGTGACGCCGTAACATCTCTGGGTTCCCAAGTCAACGTTGTCGACCGACGCCATCACGTCGACCACTCCCGGTTGACCGGCTACGGGTGCCACAGTGAACTTCTCATCACCGTCTTTCGTATTGATGTTCTGACGGTATTTCGCATTTGGCCCCATGTTCAGCCGCAGACGTCCTCCACCGAGGTCGGTTGCTAATACCGGTGGTTGCGGTAACGCGTCACCGCACGAGTGGTTGTAATTGAGCAATGTGAAGTGGCCGAGATCCTGGCTCTGGTCAAAGAGCGTGACAAAGCCGACGTAGGGAACATCAACGCCGATATTGATGTGCCAAAACAAACTTGCGTCGATCGACCCCGACGTATCAAAAAGGCAATCCAAGTCCTCTTTCGCCAATTCCGACAGGCGAACTTTGCCGTCATGGTCGGGATCGTGGAGCGTGAAATTCAACGTGGCCTTGATGCCACCATCGACGTCGGCTTCCGCGACCTCGACGTTGAGTTCCACGCCAGCCGAGAGGCTACCGGTCAGTGTGATTTGAGGGACTACCGGCCCTGTGCCATCCGCATTAGCCCGGTTGCTGATATACACGCCATCGGCGATGCTGCCGCCCCCAGTGATGCCCAAGGTGTCGATCCCGAAGGCCAGCTGCGCATGGGCGTTCAGTGCGCCGGCGAAGCGCGCCCCCAGGTAGCCGATAATGGGAACGTATTGCTCGTATTGGAAGCCCAAATCGAGCGCGGACATCGTGTACGTAACAAGAGCCGTAGGTTTCCCAAAAAACATCCCCAGAATTGAAACCGGGTTGTCCAGGATCGGAAAGGCCAGACCGCTCGTGTCATGCTCGTCGCTTTCCAACGTCGACACGTCCTGTGACTGAGGATCGGGATCCTGAGTGGTCGACGCGGTATCCCCATCCATACCGCTGGCAGTACGCGGATCAGATCCGACGACCTGGAAGCTGCCAAGTTTGTAGGTGCCACTGGCGCCGGCTGCGGATAGCGTTTGAATCAGATTCGAGATTTGTGCCGCAGCTTCGACAAAGTCGGCGATGTCACCGTGGCCAAATATCCGGGCCAGATCCGCCATGCTGACGTGAACGCCCAACTCCGAAAGCAACGGCAAGTCGCTTGTGATGAATTGAAGTACGGGCTGGATGGGCGCGATGACGTTCTCAACCTGTGCAAACAGTCCGCCCGTCAAGCTGTGGATCAAGTCCCCCAGATCGACCGCGACGTTATTGAACGCCACGGTCGGCGGTGCGTCTCCAAACGTATCTATTGGGCCGGCCGTATTGCTGTTGGTGAACGCCCAGTGCACGACGAAATCGCTCGTCAGCGACGGCAAGGAATTATTACCATTCACCTGGGGCGTACCGCCTTGCGTGGCGGAGGCAGCCCCCAGTCCGAGCATCAGTTTGATATCCGCGTTGCCGGTTAGCTGACCGACCAAGGTTTGCGGAAGGTTTGTCAGATCCGAGAAGTATAAGCGGGGTTGATGGGTCTGATTGAGGTTGAGGTCATAGGTCCCGTTCAACACGGTTCCTTCGTCACTGGCATGGATTGTCACGGGACCCAACTTCCCGCCGGTGCTCAGGCCTGGAATTGTGGCGTTGACAGTCAGCTTGAGATCGCCTGCAGGAGCCAGATAAAAGCCCTGACTAGCGTCAATGCCAAAACCCAGATCGGACGTGTAGCCCGCCTTCAAGTCCACCTTACCGGTAATCTGTAGTCCCAGTCCCGGCAGCCCGGCCGCAAAATCGAATTTTTTCCCGAGATCGATGTCTTGCTTCAGGCGTAGATCGAATTCAACGTGGCTCGTATCCAAGACCACCGTTATGTCGCTGCTGTCCGTCCGACCATCGCCGTTGCGGTCAGCTAACACACCGGCTCCGTTGGGACCCAACACCTTGAACAGGTCGTCCTGCATCAGACTGGCGGTGATTTGCGATCCAGAGGCAACGTCATTGTTAAGCAGTGTGCGCAGATTGGAGACGGCACCAGTGGCTAGGTCGCCGAAGAAGTGCACGGCGCTATTGAGTTGGTTGCCGATCACCGGCAGTGGATGGACAAACACGCGCGAATCCAGTGCTTCCTGCAACTTGTCCAACGCCATGCCCAGCCCCTCACTGAGCACGCTAGCCGCCGTCGACAGGTCGAAGGTTGCGGGCACGAGGCTGGCAAGGTTAGGAGTGACCAAGGTCACCGAATTTGGAGTCCCTTGCAACACGTCCTGAAGGCTCGGTATCTGGATCGAAAAGACGTTGGCATTGCCGGCGGTGGTGCCTCCCACCGGAGAACTGACGAGGGGAGCATAAAGAGGGAGGCTGGCACGCACACCACCGACAACTGTGGTCGAAAACTGGAGCGAACCACCTTGCTTCAGGTAGTAGCGGCCGCTGGAATCGTTGACCTGGACAGTAAACTTGGCGGGGCTGCCACTGGTTGTGCCGTCGGACGACAGGGCCGCTTGTCCCCGCTCGACGAAGAGACCGACTAACCCCCCCAGCGCCGCCTTAAAGTTCACCCCGGCGGCTGCGGCCCGGGCCTGTATAGCCAGCTGTGTGCTGTTGTAGAGGAAGGGCCTCGGATCAGAGGGATTGGACAAGTCTAGACCCAGGTCCAAATTCAAAGTCCCCCCGGTCTGCACGGAAAAATTGGCTTGGCCGGTGGTATCGATCAGGCTGGTCACATTATGAAGGGTGGAGGCGGCACTGCCGTTGGAAAGCGACAGGAGTTTAGCGATGTCGAGGTTGACTCCCATCTGCTGGCTAACGGGAGAGGGTGCAAAAGCGATGTGAAGCTTGAGTGCTGTGCCATCGAACGATACTTTAACCGCGCCGCCCAGAAGCTCGTCGAGCTTGGCGGTGACGGCGTCCAACGTGGCTTGCGGGTCGGGGGCGAAGCTGTTCAAAGCTTGACCAAGATCGGCCGATAAACTGAGCAGGTCCGAGATGCTCTTGTTCAATAGTGGTAGGTTGTCGTTCAACTCGTGCGCAGATGCTTCGAGGCTATGCAGGTAGTCGACAACGTCGTTGAGCGCGGTCACGACATCGGACGGCGAAAGCTGCTGAAATTCGGCCAGAATCCCGGAATCGAACGAAAGTTGCAATCCATTGGGATCAGTGATGTCGGGCCAACTGACGGTCAGTGTAGTCGCTGCCTGAGGAATTGCGTCGCTCAACGCGGCGGACGTCAGAATGGCGGGCAGCACAAGTGACGCGTTTCCGAGACTTTGGATGTCGGGTGACGTGGTGATTGCGCTAAACAGCTCCGACGCGGAAATCCGCCCATCGCTGGCGACGGTGCCGGGATCAATCAATTTGACCGTGGCTTCAACATGGGCGGTGGCCCTCCCTCCGCTGACTGAAATACCGACCAAGCCGAGCGTCGCCGAAGCCGCGATTCCCATGGTGTTAAAGTCGACGGCACCATGAGCTGAAACATTGCGCACAAACAGGTGATTGGCTAGCAAATCACCGTGGAGGGGTGTTCCTAGAATGGTACTGTCGCCGTTGGTCTCGCTGCCGATCAGCCCCAGGCCGACCTGAGGAGCCGCGGCGAGCGAGTCGTTGAGCGGCGACACCTGGAAGGTGTTGAAGCCAATGGTTGTGTCCACCAGCTTCAGGCTTTTATTGAGCGTGTCGATGGTTACGGTGACTAGCCCGGTGGTGGTGGTTTGGATCTTGTTGATCACATCGCCCAGTGTCGTTGAGCCTTTGAGGCCGACCGTAAATTGCTGGCCGTTGTGAAGGGCGATGAGAATATCGGGATCGCTTGTCTGAGTCGCAGTAAATCCCAGAGCGGTCGCGCCGCTGACAACCAGCCTCGTGATCGAAGAGTCGGTACTCACGACCGCCAGCGCATTGGCGCTGGCACGGAACGAGACCTTGCCGGCAAATGGAGAGGAACGCAACGCGCTGGCAAGGGCGGTATTCAACTGGCCGATCAAGTCCCCGATGCTTGTATTGGGAGTCGACGTCGGGCTCTTCGACCCATCCGTCACACTCTTGGCTAAAGAGACATTGAATGAAGTACCGTTGATCATTACCGCAAAATTCAAATCTTTTTTCAGTTGCCCATTGGAGGCGGGATCTGACGGGGTCTGACCGGGGCCGGTCGGTACGTCGCTATTGGCTGTCACTCCCACATTGAACCTGACGCCGTGGCCGCCGTTGAGCGCGGTCAGCTGTGTTGCCGACGGAGGGATCGCAAACTGGAAGTCCGACCCCAGTGGAGAAAGATCGATGCCGAAGGTGAATTTCAGACCCGCCTGGGGCGTGACTGTTAACAAGTTCGTGGAAACCAGATTCCCCAACTTGCCGACCTGAGACGTGAGGCTCAAAGGCACCGATTGAGCAGCAAAATCCTCGGTCAGATTCGCCTGGTAAGTCAGTAGCGGATGATTTGGGTCGGTGGTGGTGTCATAGCTGAGCCCAGTCACTGAGTTGGACAACAGTGTGGCCAGGCCTTCGGCGGTTGTGAATGGGGGCGGAGCATTGGCACCCGAGGGGAGGGCCTTTGAAAACGCTTGCTGCACCAGCGATTTAAGGTCTATGAGGTCTCCCAGTTTGTCGGCGGTCAGTGGGACGGAAACACCGAAGTCGGACGAAGTGCGCAAACTGTCCGCCCAATCGGGCAATTGATTGAGTAGCCCCATGATGTTCTGGGGAGTGACATTGAGGAACTTGTCGACGCCGCTAACAAGGACCGTCGGGGGGAGGCTTGAAAACAGGTCCGGGTCATTGATATCCACAGTGCCATCCACCACAGCGCTGCCCAATTGGGCGTGGAACTGCAGCCCATCGACGTTATTTGCACCCTGCTGGTGGTGGGTCGACAGGGAACTGCTGACATTCTGAAGCTGAATCAGGTCCTCGACGGTGGAATCTAGAATGTCCGATAGACGCAACGGTGGCCCAGCTGGAAAGTTAGGCTCGACGCTAGCCTTGGCCGCCAACGTGCCGTCAACAGAGCCACCAAGAAAGCCAACCTGGGCTGCCAAGTGGACCTCTGTGGGCATTATCTCCATCGTTTCGCTCAAAGGCCCGGCCTGAAACAGGAACATTTGGCCTAGGTTGAGATTTGGCGACAGGTCGACTCCAAACTCGAAGGAGAAGTCCAGATTTCCCTGGACGCTGGCGTTCACAGCGCCAGTGAAGTTCTCATGGGCAGCGTCAACCAGCTTGTTGAGATCAAAACTGCTGGACAACGTTTGCTGCGCTTGCAGATGCACAGTGAAAAACACTCGAGTTGATGACGGCTGGGACACCGAGACCGAGTCTCTGTCAACGACGATCGTCAGGCTTCCAACTTTTCTGTTGATCTGCTGCAGTGCCGCCGAGATCACGTCGATGGAAATGCTCGCTGTAGGGGGACCGCCGGGTACGAGTTTGTTTAGCTGATTAACCAATTCATCGTCCAACCCCTGCAAGGCATTCGAGAGGCTGGCAACATTGCTTATGGACGATGTGTTTGGGGTGTTGCCCGCGGAATCTTTGAACAGCGGCAATTGCTGAGCCAACTGGCCATCACTTTGCAAGCTGGCCGTCCAGGTCGCCAAGTTACTTAGGCCATCGATCAGCGCTGTCTTTTGGTCTGAGTTCAGCGACGTGACACTCAACAGCCGGCGTTCTTCCAGCGGCTCGAGGCCTCGGACCGCCCGGCGATTGGAATCAAGACGATTGGGAACTGATCCTGGGCGTTTCGCTGTCCTTCGTGGCCCCGCTTTCACAGATCGATTTCGAGCGAAAGAGACGTGGCTGCTTGGTGTTTGCCGATTCCTGATCATCAACGAAGAGACCTCTGAAGTTATTTGGAGCCCAGCGCTCGGCGCCGTGAAGCGCCAGGTCATACTGGCTGGACACCGCCGTTCCGGAAAGCCGCGGATGCGAGCTCCCTAGTCCTTAAAGAACGCTTTACGGAACAACCGGACGCCCAATTCGCAAAAAAATACTGAAATTTTCAAATAACTCGCGTGCCCGGTCCAGAATTCCTTTGATCGTTTCGGGTGAAGACACAATACTGAGACGACCGCTTTCCGCTGAAATCGTTCCTTAGTGATTAGGCGAGACCTTCGCTTGTTAGCCCCCAACAAACCTGCCGCCAAGCCGCAGACCGACAGCCGCTTGGGCCCCAGCCAAATCGAACAGTGGCTGGAGAAGGCCCGGGGGGGTTCGAGTGTCGCGCTGGGCTGCCTTTTGGAGGGCTGCCGAAAGTATTTGCTGGTGATAGCGAACGAGTCGCTGGACTCGGATTTGCGGCCCAAAGCGGCCGCCTCCGACCTGGTGCAGGACTCGTTTGTTGAAGTGGCTCGTGATTTTGGCACGTTTCGAGGCACGACTGAAGACGAGCTGGTCGCCTGGCTTAAGGTGATCCTCGCCAATCGGCTGGCCAACAATGTCCGGTATTACCGCGACGCGCAAAAACGATCGGTCAATCGCGAAATCCCCCTGGAGACTGCTCCCAGAGAAGCCATTTTTGAAGCAAACGATGATCCGTCGCCGAGCGGCGTGGCGATTGCGCGCGAAGAGGAGCTGCGCGTTCAAGCCGCGCTCGGCCGCCTTGCGGATCCGCTGCGCACGGTGCTGATTTTGCGAACTTGGGAGCGGCGATCATTTGCTGAGATTGGAGTCGAGATCGCGCGATCGGCCGAAGCGTCACGCAAGTTGTGGAGTCACGCGGTTCGTCAGTTGGAACGGGAATTGCGCCAAATCCCATGAATCCAGATGAAGCCAGCCGTCGCGAGGACCTTTTGGCATCGCTTTTGGCGCAGTATGACGGCGAGTTGGCTGACGACACCGAGCGCGCCGAGCGAGACGCTTCGGTTGGCGATCTGGGTGCTGAACTGGATGGCGACCTTGCAAATGAGCTGCGCGCGGCGGAAAGTTGTCTCGATTTGCTCGATCGCGTGCGGCGGCGCTGGACGCCGTCTCGCTTGGGCGAAGCCGGCGGCTGGCAAGCGCCGCGTACGCTTGGGCGCTTCAAAATTGAGCGCGAGCTAGGGCGCGGCGGGTTGGGCATCGTTTATCTGGCCACCGATCCGCAACTGGCGCGAAAGGTGGCGATCAAGACGCCGCGCTTCGATGTGGTGGCCAACCATGAAGTGCGGAGACGGTTTTTGCGCGAGGCCGAGGCGGCCGCGCGACTCAGTCACCCGCACCTGGTGACGTTGCACGAAGTCGGCGAAGATGGCGGAATTTGCTACCTGGCCTGCGAATATTGCCCTGGCCCCACGCTGGCCGCATGGTTGCAGCAGCGCATGGTCCCAGTGGGCGATCGTCAAGCGGCGACGATTGCGTTGCGATTGGCTGAAGCCGTCGACCATGCGCACGGTCGAGGCGTGTTGCATCGCGACATCAAACCCAGCAACGTGCTGCTTGCAGAGATTGCGCAGGACGGCGATAAACTTCTTAAAGGGGAACACCTGGAGGTGTCGCCGAAGCTGACCGATTTCGGCATGGCGAAATTGCTAGAACAAGAGGGCGGAGAAACGCGGACCGGCGAGATTATCGGCACGGTCGCGTATATGTCGCCGGAACAGGCCGAGGGCCGAGTCGACGAGTTCGACGTTCGGACCGACGTGTATTCGTTGGGCGCGATTCTTTACGAGATGCTTTTGGGCGCGGCGCCGTACGCGGGTAAGTCCGACGTCGACACGTTGCGCCAACTAGTCACTAGCGAACCGCTCGCGCCGCGGCGTATTCGCCCGGACGTGCCGCGCGACCTGGAAGCGATTACGCTCAGATGCCTTGCCAAACGACCGTCGGATCGATACGCCACGGCTCACGAGTTGGCGGCCGACCTGCGGCGGTTTTTGAGCCACGAGCCAACCGTGGCACGCCCTCTGACCCCCTGGCAAATCGCGGCCAAATGGGCCCGTCGCCGTCCCGCGGTCGCGGCACTGGCGACCCTGAGCGTGGTCTCTGCCGCGATCCTGCTTGCCGGCGGCGCACTCTATACCGTCCGACTGCGCCAGCACACCGAAGAGCTGCGGCAGGCCGTCACTGCCCGAGAAGAGGCGGTGACCGCTAGAGAAGAGGCCCTCACCGCGGCGCGGATCCACGAAGACGAGGCGAGGCGATCGTATCCACGCGACATGCGTCTGGCGCAACAGGTATGGAGTAATGGTCGGACTGGTGAAGCGATCACGTTGCTCGAAAAACATCGGCCGCAACCGGCTATGCCCGACTATCGTTCGTTTGCGTGGCACTACCTCCATTCTTTGTGTCAAGATGCGGGTCGGCCGCTGACCGGGCATTCGGGGCCCGTCTACGTATGCAGGTATTCACCCGACGGCCGGCTGCTAGCCACGGGAGGAGAAGATGGCCAGGTGCGGATTTGGAACTCCGCGGTTGGAACGCTCGAAGGCTCGTGGGCCGCGCACGATAGGGGTATCAATAGCATCTCGTTTTCACCCGACAGTAGATGGCTGGCGACCACGAGTGAGGACGCGGGCGCGGTGTGGGAAGTGGCGGCCGGAATGCTCGTCCGGCGGCTGGAAATCGGAGACGGAATAGTCCATGCGTTGACTTTTACGCCGGATGGCCGCACCCTGGTTGTCGGTGGAAGTGTTGCATATCTGGAGCTGCTGGACACAGCCGACTGGTCGGGGCGCGGGCAGATGACGAGTGACGCGAAGCCGATTCGGATGCTGGCCGTGTCTGCTGACGGCACCATGCTGGCCTCGACCAGTGACGACGCGTCGATTCGCCTCTGGGACCTGTCAAATCGGCGGCCAACTGCTACGCTCGAGGGACATAATCGGACGGTTACAGCCATCGCCTTTTCTCATCTTGGAAAAACTCTGGCAAGCGCGAGCGAGGATGGTCGAGTTAAGCTATGGAATGCTGCCGAACTTCGCGAGCAAGCGACATTGGAGAGCCATCGCGGCCACGTTCACGATGTTGCCTTCACGCCCGATGACCGTTGGGTCGTTTCGGCCGAGGACGATGGACGCGCGCAGCTTTGGGAAACCGGTAGCGGCAAGCCGGGACGAGCCGTTTGGTCCAACAACTCAAGGCTCTTCACGGTTGCCATTTCGCCCGACGGTCGCGAGATCGCCACGGGCGGCGACGATAACGTGGTTCGCATCTGGAATGCTGCAGCCGAACCTGGCATGATTCGCGTCGCCGACAATGATCCGGGCCGGGCCGTTGATATTTCGCCCGATTCACGCGTTGTTGCGCTCGGTGACTACTCTGGAAATGTGCGTCTCTATAGTATGGCGACTCACGAACTGCTGAAACAGTGCAAGGTCCACGGTGATCATCAAATCCACGATGTTCGATTCTCAAATAGCGGCGAGCTGCTGGCGACCGCTGGCGGTGACAACACGATTAGACTGTGGCGTTGTCCCGACCTGACCCTGTTGCATATGCTCGAAGGACATCAGCACCGTGTGTGGAATGTGGCAATCTCGGCAGATAGCCGGTTAGTGGCATCGTCGAGCGAGGACCGGACCGTGAAAATCTGGGACGCTTGTAGCGGAGCTCTGCTACACAACCTCGTGCCAAGCGCTATCACGCGTGAGGTTGCGTTTTCGCCGGACGGCCAGTTCCTTGCGGCAGGATGTCGGGATGGTAAAGTGCACGTCTGGCATGTACGAGACGGTAGCATTCTTGCCATTCTGGAGGGGCATCATGACGACGCCGATTGTGTTGCCTGGTCGCCCGATGGCAGGCTGCTCGCCACTGGCGGAAGGGATGAATTCATCTTCCTTTGGGACATCCAACGGAGTGTGCCAGCCGATCGGATTTCGGCGAATCAAGGTTCCATCAAGACGCTTGCTTTTTCGCCGGACGGTCGGACTCTGGCAAGTAGCGGCATGAAGCGCACAATCAAACTCTGGGACGTATCCTCGCGCGAGGAGTTGCTGACGCTAGAGGGACTGAGTCGGATCGTCTCGAAAGTCGGCTTCGCCGAATACGGCGACCTGCTATATTCGTTGAGTATCGGCAAGCCCTGCGACCTCTTCTTCTGGCCCGCGCGCAGCGAAGATTCGAGTCGATACCCACTGCGCCATCCGACATCATGCAGCCGGCGCACTAGCGCAGATTTTCCCAGCAACCGAAGCCTCCGTTGTCGTGGCACTTTTCCCTTTCGTATTTGCACCATCGCAGTCTGCCTCACTCGCCCCGAGCGCCGGGCGTGGTCGGCCAGTTCGAGGATTCACTTCATGAGCGATGCGTCAGCGAATTGCCATTGGGCCGTATCGCTCGATGCTCCTCGCGTGTAGATTGCGGTCGTGTTGTAGCCAAACAAGAGCGGCCATCATCGCACAAGGGCACCGACTTATGAGTCAAATGAGGCCGGCATGGGGAGTTTTGTTGGGGCTCGCGTTGCTGACATCGCAGCTTGTGGGTTGCAGTCAGAATGTCTCCACGCTCTCCGATGAGCAGTTGCAGGTCCAACTTGAGGAGGCCAAGCGGCAATGGAAAGTAACGGGCGCTCAGGTCTCGGAAAGCGACGCTCCGTATGTAACTGATCCGAAAATTCAAGCGGCTTACAAGAAACTCAAGGCTCTGCAAGGCGAACACGACGCACGAGCCAAGGCGATTCGATAGCCGACACGGCCAGGTTCGAGATATTAGAGCGCCTCTTGCCGGCACAGACCACTGTGGCGAACTGAGCGGCACCTGGCCCCGATGCTTGAACCATACGTCAAGAGGGACGACACACCTGAATCGGCATCAAATCGTCGATCGGCGTTGAATTGACGTATTCTGAGGCAAATATCTTCTCGCGTTCGCGCACGTTGTGGACGCCCAATGCGAGCCAAGCGCTAAACACCGTCATCGCCACGAACAGCATCCGCAGGGAATAGCGGAACCAGCGGCGTTTAGGGGCGGGGGTCATGGTTTCTTTGCGTCGCCCCACAGCCTCATTTCGAGTGCGGTCCGCTCGGCAAAGAGCTTGTCCCACTCCTGGCGCAAGTCCAGCCCTTGCGTGACCGCCATCCGTTGGATAGCGATCATGTCCGCGTCGATGGCTTCGATTCGGAGCAGGGCTGCTTCGCGGTCATGCGACTGGCTGTTTTGGCCTTCGCTCATTCCGGCATTGTGATATGGTTGGACCAGTCAAGGCAAGTCTTTGAGGGTGTGTCAGCCCAGCAGTGAAAAAAGGGCCTGCCGACCTTGGTAGGTTTATCGGCAGGCCCCGGAGACCGCACGCGTCTGGATTATGCGGAACCAGGCGCCGCGGAGCGCGCAATTGAGCTTCTATACACTGAGGCACCAAAACCGGCGAAACCGGACGAACATTCTTGGCCGCAAGCGGTTTTTTGTCGAAATGCCCGTTGCCAGCACTGGCTTGAACGGCGGTCGAGACGTTGCTTATGCCTCGATGTCCTCGGCGCCATCGACAACCCACTCCGCCTGCCGCATCTTAGCCTCGATTTGTACGCGGGCCTTGGCGATGGTTCTCCGCTGCTCGCGGATCACGTCCTGCGCCGCCTTGACGGTGCGCTCCAGCTTGACGATCTGGGCGGCCACCGCAAGGGTGTCGAGTTCGGGGGCTTGGCGGATCATTTTTACAGGTTCACCGCTTTCGCCGTCGCCAGCCCCAAGCAGCTAGGCCGACGAAACCGAAGGCGGCAAGGACTAAACTCGACGGCTCTCCGGGACTGACTTCTGGCCGCTAAGACCGTCCCGTTAAAGGGATGACATGACGCTGGCGACGAGCGTCGTTAATGGGACCATTTCTAGGACTCCGAAGAAACGGTTCGTGCGAGTGAGTCAATCGGCATTAGCGCGACTCATCACCTGCAGCCAGAAGCCTTTGGCGTCGTGGTGATACTTGAGCACTTCGCGCAGCTTAGCGGGATCCTGCAACTTCTGTCCGACTCGATCAGCCCGCTCGTCGAGCCAGTCCAAAAAGAATTGGGCCGAACGACGGCTGACCCGAATCTTCGTCGGGCCGATTTCGACGTAATAAGGTGCGGTCGAGGCAAAGCGAAATGTTTTGGTATTGTGGGCGATGGCGCGAACCAAGAACCAGCCGCTACGCTGAAACGTCACCGCGGTCGAAGCCTGCGATTTGACAGCCCGATCGAGTTGGATCGTCTGCACAATGCGACCGTCCTGAACGACCTCCAAAGCACCTACCAGATCGTTGGAGATCAACTCGGCCGTCACGTCGATCTTCAGGGCGTCGTCGCTCCGGAACACATGGCCGGGCGGTTGGTTGTTTGCCCGGCACAATAGCAACGGCCCGTTGGTGACAAACGATCGTCCTTGCCGCAATCCCTGCCACCAGCGTTCGTGGGTGAAATTCTCCCCCAGATAAACGTAGGCTCGATTGTAGCCGACGGGATTCGGCAGTACGCCCGAGGCGCTGCCCGCGGAGGGCGGCACCCGCAAACCACAATCGAGCACATGATAGTAGATCTCTTGCGTCCAAAACCCGTTGCCAAGTGGTCCGGGCAAGCGCTCGACGTCGCGCGGTTTCCCCCAAGCCTCGGTCTCGGACATGGTGCTGCGGCACATGTGGTTGTTGGCTAGACCGATCGAGTCGATTTGTCCACTCGCCAGCCAAATCGGCGTATCCCACCAAAACGGCTTTTCAATGTCGATCCAGACGCCTGCACTTTTGCGAGCGATCTCGACGAATTTTAGCGGCGAAGGGTGCTCAGGAAACGCTTTCATATCGCCCGGCAACGGTAGTGGCTTTTGCAAGCCGAAGTACATCAGCGCTCCGCCTTCACGCTCGTCCTCGCCACCCATCACGTCGTAGTAGCGGTCATCGTCGACCTTCACGAGTGTGCTGCTCGGCAGCGTACGGCCGCGCCACAGATCGCGTCCGTTCCACCAGGTGATCACCGGCGCAACGTGCAAATCTTCGGACCGTAGGTGTAGCGGAAGCTCCTCGATCGGTCGATGTACGTGGAGTTCGCCCGACCACCAGCCCCGCGCGACCATGTCGGCGACGCGTTCCAAGGAAATGGATAGCTGGCTTTTCTTGTCTTCTGGGAGTACCACCACGCCCGTCGCCGATCGATATTCCGGACCGCGCTCAATCTGGTATCCGTACCTGCCTGGCTTGAGAGGTAACTCGGCGGATCCAGGGCAGATGAAATGATCGTGCCAAAACGGCAACTGTTCAGCCCGTTGCGCCGTTCCATCGGCATCTATGAAATGAATACGACAAGGCAATGGCTGTCCGCCGCTATCGACGACGTGGATTTCCAAAGTCGTCGCCGAGAGTCTGGCGGCTGCTGTGAACATGACAACCGCCGCAGCATAACCACCAGGTCGAAACATAGCCTCAACACTTTCTGCGATTGGCCGCTATTGAACGGCGCGATACTGTGCGCAAATCGAGATGCGCCTGATCGATGCCGCGGGCCAATTGTAGCCGCAGACGGCGCCAGCGCCAGTCTGGCGCTAGCAAATTGGTCCGCCGTCACTCCGAAGAATCGGTCCTTTGCTGGGAACTGCGGAAATTGGGTCGTGGGCGAAGTATGACGACGGACTCGTTTAACGCTCGACACGGGACCATCACGTGATGTTATGATTGTCGCCATCCTCAGCCGGAATCGGTTTCG
This sequence comes from uncultured Planctomycetia bacterium, assembly GCA_963801675.1. Lineage (GTDB taxonomy): Bacteria > Planctomycetota > Planctomycetia > Pirellulales > PALSA-1355 > PALSA-1355. The sequence continues at coordinate 1,273,566 of CAWDFN010000001.1, read as the reverse complement.
GGCTTGAGGCGCATATATACTGTCAGGAGCCCTCGATCATGAAATTCCTACTCAAAGTAAACATTCCCAACGACGGCGGCAACGCGGCCGCCCGGGCCGGTAAGCTTGGCGAAACAATCAAGGCGATTCTCGAAGAACAAAAGCCCGAAGCGGTTTATTTCTCTGACGATCGCGGACAGCGGTGCGGATACTTGTTCATCGAGATGCCCGATGCCTCACAGATTCCTACCTTCGCCGAACCGTGGTTTCTAGCATTCAACGCCCAGATCGAACTGCATCCGGTGATGACGCCCGAAGACCTAGCCAAAGCTGCTCCTGCCATCGAGCGAGCCGTCGAGAGGTTCGGGAAGTAGACAGTCGGCATCACGAGTCACTGCTCTGGCGAGCCCAGGGATTCGTCCCCTAAAAACTTACCCGGCGATGCGCCATCAAAGGGTCCATTCTCGGGAGTTCGACAAAACGATTGAGACTTTTGGAATGACCGTGTGGGCAACGACTTCCGCCTACGCTCATCGATTGCCATTGAAACGCACGTAATGTGACCAGGCGATGTGTGTCTTCGTCTCACCCTCCGCTCGGCTGATGACGAGTGTGGTGGACGTGTCGGACCTATTAACCACGATCACTCGGAGCTGGACCGGACGGCCTTGAGAGTCGTCTTGGGTCGAGACGGATTGCGCGTCAGCACTTTTTGACTTTGCATCGGGGTCCTGTGGTCCCGGCACAAATCTATCAGAGTAAAACTTCGTCACCTTCTCTACGGAGTCGCCGGTCGTTAGCATTGCTTGGCACTTGACGGACTGAATACGCCGATTGCCCCCGTCACTCATTTGCCCGCCGCCGAAGTTCGAGCCGGGATACATCCATTCGGCGAGGGTGCCCATCAGAGTCACATCGCCCTGTGGTGCAGCATCGCTTATCTGCGGGCACGCCCAAGCTGCACCGAGACCAAAAATGAAGAGACCAACGATAAATCTTGCGTACATTGTGTTTTTACTTTTGATGCGAGAGGTCAATGTCCGTCCGCCGAGCACGTATTTGACCACAGACGGGCAGGCTGTCAAGAATCGTTGATGTGATGAGGCTCGCAGCAGGCCAGAACGCCGGCAATTGGCCAGCCGCGCATTATTCCGAGAATACGTATGACTTGACGGGACGTCAGAACGGTCCCGCCAATGGCATTGCTTTTTGATACCGGCCAGGAGCGGTGCCTCGGTTTACTCCCGCGATCGTTGAGCTAAAAGTGACGCTCGCCCTGGATGTTTTTCGCGACTTTCTTCTGAATTTTAGACAAATCGTCCGCTCTCTTAGCTCTAGTAGGGTGTGTGGACGAGCAAACTGAACAAGACGATTTGGCTGGCTTGCTGGCAACTTTGGCGGCGGGGGACGAGAGGGCATTTGCCACGGTCTACGACCGCTTTGGCGAGCGACTTTTCCGCACGGCGCTGGGCATCTTGGGCCGCCGACACGACGCCGAGGACGTGGTGCAGGACGTGTTTGCTGCGCTGGTCGCCTCGCGCCGGCGACTGGTCGACGTCAACGACTTGCCGGCCTACCTGTTTGCTTCCTTGCGACGTCAGGCAGTACGCCGGGCAGCGCGGCGTGCCCAGGAACCCGCCTCGCTTGACATCGCGGTCGCTCATGCCGCCGGTCCCGAGCCGCCGCTTGAAGATCCGCGCAGCGAGCCGCTCCGCCGGGCGCTGGCGGCCCTCTCAATCGAACAGCGTGAAGTGATCGCCATGAGAATTGAAGGCGAATTGACCTTCGCCGAAATCTCCCGCGTGTTGGAAATTAACGCCAATACGGCCGCCAGCCGTTATCGCTATGCCCTTGAGCGGCTGCGCGACCGGCTGAGGGAATAGGCCCGCTTCAGGAATGAATTGTGGACTCGCAGCAACTGCCATCGGAACTCGACGCCTTGGAGTCGCAACTTTGGCGACTGGGGAAAGAAGTTTGCACGCCTGGCCTGCGCGCCCGCGTTTTGCTTACCGTTGCTCAAGAACTGCGACGCGAGCGACTGCGCGGTTGGGGGCTGTATGCTGCAGCCGTGGCAGCACTCGTGGTTCTGTGGGCCAATCTGTCGTGGACGGCCAGTCGTGATACTGCAAGCCATTGGTCTGCTCGCTCGGACGCGACGGCGACAGCCGACCGAATCGAAGCCCTCGTGCCAAGCATGTCCCGGCGCGAAGCTACACGGCAAGCTTTATTTCTCGACAGTGGCCGCAGCCAGAGCGGCACCATGTTAACCCCGATTTTGACACCAGTACACTCAAATCACTAACTCCCTTCCGACAGCCGTTTCAAGGAACTTCGACTATGGGATACATCTTGCTCTGGCTCGAAAACTTGGCAGTGTCGCTACTGCTGGTGATCCTGCTAACGGCATGCAGCGCCCACGTGAAGGGACACCTGCTGCGACCCATCTTGATGCTGCTCACGCTCTTGCTGCCGTTTCTGTTCTACGGATTCGTCACTCTGGCCGACCTAAGCCTGGAAACAAACGCCCGGGTCCATACCGGCTGGTTCTGGCCGCTGGTGATGCTGTTGGCGGCCTTTCTCATAGGGGGCGTGGAAATCTGGCGGCGCGGCCGACGCGGCATGGCCGACACCGCCGGGCCGGCCGCGGTCGCGTGGCCGCGTGGCAAACTGGCCCTGGCGCTGGCTGCGGCCGTGCTGCTGCACGTGATGACGTTTTTGAACCTGGATGAGGCAGTTAGGCAGGGTTTGGCACAGCTGCGTGCCGAGGCCACGGCGCGCGCTCTGTCTGTCGCCCCGCAACGAGTGCCTGATCACGAGAATGCTGCCTTGATATACCAACGGGTATTCGATGCGATGGATTCCGGATCGTCCACCGGGCCGATCAGCCAGTGGCCGCAGGTGTGGCGCGACGCCGAAAACGCACTCGAACCGGAACCGGAGATTGAGTTTGATTTCAATTCGGCGGAGCTGGGTGAGTTTCTGAGGGACCGGGCCGGCGAACTGGCCGTGCTGCACGCCGCGGCGGCCAAGCCGGGCTGTTACTTCGAGCGAGATTACGGCCGTGCCACGGTCTACATGCTGCTGCCGGAAATGCAGGATCTACGTTCCGCGGCTCGACTTTTGGCGGTGGATGCCCGCCACGCGGCCGGCAGGGGTAACTTGAAGTTGGCGCTGACCGACGTGAATGCCATGTTCGCCATTGGCCGCCATGCGGGCACAGAGCCGATTCTGATATCAACGCTTGTCTCGGCGGCCGTCGATCAATTTTCGGTGGTCACGCTACAGGAGGTTCTACGCTCCGCGACTCCCACGACTGAAGATCTGGCGGTGATCGACATCGACGGCGGCGCCAGCTATCGTAAACTGGTCCGCCGTACATTGTTCATGGACGAGGCATTCATCCTGAATCTCTTTGCCGGACTCGATAACAGCGATTTGAACCAATGGCTCATGGCGCTCGGAATTCGCCAGCAGCCGGATCCGTTTGGGCAAGGCCTGTCCTTGTATCGCGTTTTCCTGCTTGCCGACGACTTGGCCGGCTACCGCCGGGCCATGCGTGATAACGAAGAAGCGATTGGCCTGCGGTCGTATGCGGATTCCAGCAGCCGTCTGAGCGCGATCGAAAGCGAGGTAGCCAATCAGCGGCCGGGTATCGTCGCGGGACTCATTTTGCCTTCAGTTTCGGGGGCCAACGAAGCGGCCTTCAGAACTGATGCGCGACACGCTGTAGCGCAAACGGCCCTGGCGATGCACCGATATCGGGCGAAGCAGGGAAATTTTCCCGACAGATTGCAACAGCTCTCGCCCGAGGTTATCTCCATGTTGCCGCGCGATCCTTACGATGGCAATCCGCTTCAGCTGAAAAAGACCTCCACCGGCTGGATCGTCTACAGCGTCGGCCCCGACTTAAAGGATGAGAGCGGGCGTAAATTCGACGACAGCAAGAAGACGGGTGATCTTACGTTTGAGTACATCGAGCCAACGCCGCCGGGCACTCCGAAATAGAACTCTCATATAGCAGTCCGCTATTTGCGCAGCGACCGCTCGACCAATCCGGCCGTGTAGCCGAACAAACCGCCCAGCTGGCCCCGCCACTCAGTATCTCGGAAACGTTCCTTTCGCGGCACTCGTCGCCGCAAGTCGTGGTTCCTACAAATCTTCGGGCAGCGAGGCCTGAGAACTCATCTCGTAATTCAAAGTCCCGCATCGCCGTCAAATCGGAGGTTTACGATTTTGTCGCACCTGGCGGTCCCGCCACCTCGACCAGCACCGACGAGCTTCGGGGTGCGTCGTCAGCCAAGCGTCAGGAAGTTGCGCCGCGGCCGCGCGCGGCGAATGGGCGCGATCGGCCGCACGATCCATCGCACAACATGTTTGCCGCCTTCCCGTGCATGATCTTCCCCGTGGGTGGCGTCAAAACCACATCAGATGACTGCTGGCAGACCGGCCCGCTATGACCGTCCAAGGATACAAGGGCCCACCGGAAGTAGCCCCATGCTAACACGAGGCTGAAGCAATGCAATTTCCCCGGCCTCAGACAACTGCAGGAAAGTGGCGACGGAACCAGAGTCCATTACCCTGACGAGGTTCGATTCCAACCACTGCGGTCAGATAATTCCTTCGTCTCGCAATCTCGCCCGCTGATTCTCATCGTAGCCGGCCGTTTTCAAAACTTCATCGGTGTCCCAACCATGAGGCGCAGCCGCGCGTCGAACGCGGACGGGAGTTCGAGACATTTTTGCCGGCGGTCCCTCGGTTTTGACGATGGCACCCGACGGTTGCCTGGCGGCTTGAATTACTTCTCGCGCTTGGATGTGCCGATCGTTTATCATTTCGCCTGGGGTCAAAATCTTTTCAACCGAGAGACCGATGCCGGCAATCGCGTCAATGACTTGATCGCGGTTGCGCGCCTGGCAATAGTCGGCGAGCATTTGGTCCAACTCTCCTCGCCGGGCGATCCGTCCAGAAATCGTGGCATAATCGGGATGCGTTCCCAGCTCGGGCCGTCCAAGCAGCTCGGACAGCTTTACCCAATGAGTGTCCAACAACACGCCAGCGTACACCCAGCCATCTCGGCAAGGATAAACATTCGCAGGAGAGCCGAACGGATACAGATTTCCCAGCCTTGGAGTAGGGAGCCCTTGGGCGGCCAATGTTGGCTGTCCGGTGCAGGATGCCACTGTCGCGTCCAGCAATGACACATCAACATGTTGCCCCTCGCCATAGGCGTCGCGGTATCTGAGCGCCGCCAGCGCCGCGAAAGCGGCGTGAAGGCCAGTTACCTCGTCGGAAAAATAGATCGGCGCCTTCATCGGCGGCTCGTCTCCGACGGCATTCAACCACATCAGCCCGGACATTGCTTGGGCCTGGGGATCGTAGCCGGGCCGTTTGCAATACGGTCCATACTGGCCATAACCGCTGATGGAAATGTAGATCACATCGGGGTTAATGGCACGGACGTGTTCATAACCACAACCCCACTCCGCCATACGACCGGGCAAAAAGCTTTCGACGACGATATCCGCCTCTCGTGTTAGATCAAGCAGTATTTCGATCCCCCTTGGCATTTTCAAATTGAGCGCAATATTGCGCTTGTTGCGGTTCACGGCAGCGTGAAAGAATGAGACTGGCGGGTCCGCATGCTCCAAGAAGGGCGGAAGTCGATGGGCGACGTCGGGCGATCCGAGGAGTTCGACCTTGACCACGTCGGCACCGTAGTCGGCCAACATTCCTGCGCAACGCGGACCGGCCCAAGTCGACGTGACCTCCAGCACCCGGACACCGTGCAACGGCCCGTCCAAGTCGCCGCGGGCATCTCGAAAAAAGCTGCCCGAATCAACGTTCTGGCCCTCCATGATGACCTCGCTACATGGGATTTAAAGATGTGGCATCGACAAAGTAGCATAAGTCCTGGCACGCCGTGTCACAATCAAATTGCTCATGATCGCACTCGCCGCTGTGGACACTCGGGGCAAGGTGCCGCAACCTAGCCGGACCCGTCGATCTTGAACGTCACTTGCAGAGAAAAGGAATCAACGAATGGACAAATTCGAGACCATGACCTACGAGGCAACCGATCGCATCGGCCGGATTACGCTTAATCGACCTGAACGTGGCAACGGAATTACCCTCGATATGCCGCGCGAATTGGCACGGGCGATAGAACTCGCCAATCTTGATCCCCGAATTCACGTGATCGCCCTCAGCGGTAACGGCAAAGGATTTTGTGGCGGTTACGATCTGGTCGTGTCAGCCGAGCAAAAGATGCAGGGCATTGCGGATGACGTAGTCGGCGTCAGTGGTTCGCCGCTTGATCCAGTGGTTCAGGCCGACAATCATAACCCATCGCGCACCTGGGACCCGATCATCGATTACGCGATGATGAGTCGCAATGTCCGAGGATTTATGAGCCTTTTTCACAGTGAAAAGCCGGTTGTCTGTAAAGTGCACGGTTTCTGTGTGGCCGGCGGAACGGACATGGCCCTTTGTTCAGACCTGCTTTTGATTGAAGACAAAGCGAAGATTGGCTATCCGCCTGCTCGAGTGTGGGGCACTCCGACTACTGCGCTTTGGGCGTATCGGATTGGTGCCCAACGCGCGAAACGTCTGCTATTCACGGGCGACTGTCTCTCTGGCCTCGAGGCCGTCGAGTGGGGATTGGCGATTGAGGCCGCGCCGATTTCGCAACTCGACGAGCGGTTCGAGATTCTACTGAGCCGGATTGCGAAGATCCCCGTCAATCAACTCGTCATGATGAAGCTCCTGGTCAACCAATCGACTCCGGGCCTGCTGGCCACGCAGATTTTGGGGACCGTTTTTGACGGTATCTCTCGGCACACGGCCGAGGGGTACGCGTTTCAACACCGGGCGCGGGAGGCCGGCTTCAAACAGGCCGTCCGCGAGCGCGATGAACCGTTCGGTGACTTCGGGCCCTCAGTATTCAAGGGGTAAACACCGACTTGACTTTTCGATTAATTGCCTCGCTGCCCGATTGCACCGCGTGGCGTTCACGACCACGGAGAGCGACGAATAATGGGGCCCCCGAGCGGGTCATTATCGGTTATCGCGAACTCAATGCGACACTGCAGCAGGAGCGGCCGGATCGTAGACCCAATCAACCACTGGCTGGAGCACATTGGGACGCAAAGGGATCATACCGCCAAGAGCGTTTGGTCAAAATCGGACGTATCCGTCCCAGGAGCCAAACCGGACGGTGCGCGGGCGGTTGGCAGTCATGATTGCGAACATTGCTGCGCCCTAATCCGCCAGCCAATACGAGTAAAGCCCGGCGTTGCGCATTTTGAAACGAAGGCTCACGGGTTGCTCCTTCAGGTCGATGAGTTTGCCTTGCTCCCAGCGGATTTCGACTTGAGGGAAGTCGCCGTGGACGACCTCTGACTGGGCCAAAATCTTGCCGTCATTGCCACAGGCCTCGACACGCAGTTCGCCGTGATGCGCATCGACATTGGCATACAGCTTACTTGCCGACAGCGTGAACGGCTGAGATAACACGCTCCCCTCGGTCTCGCCAGCGTCAAGCGACACAAAGCCGTCGCGGCGAAGCACGGCCAGGCACACGGCGCCGCCATCGCTGTTTCGACCAGGAATTGGCACAGTCTCGCCGTTGGGGTATGCGCCGATGTAAGTAAAGGAGCTTCGCCACTTCAATCCTGTGTAGTAGAACCACAGCTCGTCATCGCGGATCACAGGTGCCGAGGGTGGCAGGATTTGCGTCAAGTCGTAGGCCCCTGAATCGACGCGCGAAGGGCCGATAAATGCTTCTCGATCACCCAGCCTCCTCCAGTCCTTCAGGTCGCGGCTGTACGCCAACTCGACGAGATGAAAGCCATCGGTGTTCGGATAATTCGGAACCGGACCGGTGGAGTGAAACATTGCAGGCAAGCCAATGTACATGTCCTCGTACCGAAACACGCCCATGTTATACACGTCTACGTTGTACACCTTCGGATCGTCGTAGAGGGTCTGCTCGAGCGTCTTGTCGGCCCTCCGCGCCTCGATATTCTGCCTGCCCAGTTGCTGATCGCTATCGTCGGCCTGGAAAACTAAACCGAAGTCGGTCCACATTTTGAAATCTCGGCTCGTGGCCAGCGCCGCGGATCGTCCGTGCTTGCCGCCTCGTTTGACGGTGTGGAGGAACAAGCCCCGTTCCGCGTCGTAGCTGAAATTGCCTTCGTCGGAACTTGCAATCTTTGCGACATCGAGTTTCGTCCACAGCGCGCCGTCGGCCGACACGGCAAAACCCTCGTTCAAAAGCGGTGCCTTGAACCGGCGGGTAAGATCGGATTCGCGCGGATCATAGACGGCCATGTCGATCCGCATGTTGGTCTTTGGACCGGGCGTCCAATGCAATCCGTCTCGGCTTTGCCACAGGTTCTCATCGATTCCAAGGACCCATAGCTTGTAAAGCTCCGCCTGCGGATCCCATACCGGTGCCGTCCGGGTCTGGATGGTTTGCTTCGGACGCGGACTGCGAATCACCGCGCCGCGTTTTTCCGGTCGATGCATCTGGCGGTGCAGTTTCTCGATCGCGGCAACACCATAATCATCCAAAAACAGTTGCCGCTGGCCCACCGGGACACGAAATTCGCGGGCTTCCGCGTGCGCCCGTCCGGTTGCCGTTGACAGAAGAGTGAGCATCGCCGCCAAACTGCACGAGATAGTCAACTTCGCCGAGCAATGTCGCACGTTATATCTGTGCATGGCGGTATTCGCTTCGAGCACCCGTTTTGTCCACGTCAGCAAGCCCGCGGTACTCCCCCCGGCATGGGATTCAGTCAGGGGGGCCATTTTGCGGGGGTGCGCGGGCCGCAACACGGCGGCGTTGCTAGCGTACCCGATCTGAATGGGCCACACAAAGCGTTCATTTGTCGGCACCCATGTACGAAAGGCCCGCGTGCACCGAAAGTTCCGTCTCCCGTGCGTCAAAGCTCATCTCGAAAATCAAGACGCCAGGGCCTCGTGCTTCCGCCAAGCCACGAGCGAAGGCTCCGACTTCACAGCCGGAAAAAATGCAAAAAGAAGTTGACCTACACACGGCTTCATAGTCGACCCTTTTGCGGCACGCCTGCCAGTCACGAGATCTGCATGCATTTGGTGACAGGTACCGGCTAGAATTGCGGCCATTGGAGATCGGCGCACTTTGGTGCCCAGAACAATACGAGGAATAAACATGTCTTTGAAGCCACGTTGGTTATTCGCCCTCGGTGCCGCGTGGAACATTGTTATTGGCCTCTCGGTGCTTCTTGCACCATTGTTTTCACTACGACTATTGTATGGCCACGAGCCAAGCGTGGACGATCAGCTTTTGAGCATGCTGGACCGTGACTTTGCCTACTGCGTGTTGATCTTCGGGCTTGGATACGGAATTGTTGCGATTGATCCAAGCCAGAATCATGGCCTGATATGGCTGGGCATCATCGGAAAACTTGGGGTGGTGGCGGTGCTTGGACAGCGATTGCTAACCGAAGTCGCCACGACTTGGGTTTTGCCCGCTGCGGCCGGTGATCTTGCATTTGCGGTGCTGTTTGCCTGCTTCCTCTGGCGCAGCAATCCGACCCATTCTTGACGTCGCATCCTTGTTTGGACGGTTCATTTGCTTCTGGCACTCGATTTCTCAACAATAAATCGGCTCTGGTCGCCAATTGAATAGGAGAATGAGATGAGCTTGCTAGTCAATCGTGTGGCGTTAGTTACCGGAGCAGGTCGTGGCATCGGCCGCGCGATCGCGCTTGCCTATGCGAAGGAAGGGGCAAGGGTGGTCCTGACCGCACGAACGGCCGGGGAACTGGACGAGGTGGCTGGTCAGATCCGTAAGCGAGGTGGAACCGCGCTGGCATTACCCGCCGACCTCAGCGATCGAGCAGTCGCCCGCCAGATTGTGGCCGACGTAGAGGCGGCCGTCGGTTCGATCGAGATCCTTGTGAACAATGCCGGTATCGGCAGCAGTTCAAAGCCACTCCCGGTTGTTGATTTCGACGACGACTTCTGGGACAAGACGTTGGCCGTGAACCTGACGACTCCTTATCTGCTCTGCAAAGCCGTACTTCCCGGCATGCTGTCGCGAAGATGGGGGCGCATCATCAATGTCGCCTCGATCAACGGAAAGATTGGCAGTCTGCACGGGGCAGCTTACGCAGCAACCAAACACGGTCTCCTGGGATTGACTCGCACGCTGGCGATGGAAGTCGCGGCCCAAGGGATCACGGTTAATGCGATCTGTCCTGGCCCGGTTCATACGGTGATGAACGACCGGCGCATCGAATACGACGCCAATCGCCAAGGAATGGCCTTGGAGGAACTTGAAGCAGATCTCACCCCCCTCCGTCGACGTCTCGAACCGGACGAAATTGCCCCGCTGGCCGTGTATCTCGCCAGCGACGGTGCGGCCACGATGGTCGGCCAGGCCATCAACATTGACGGCGGGGTACTGATGACCGGATAGCACATTCACTTATTCGACTGTACTGTCCTGCGACGATCTGTCGTGGGTTGCCGCGCACATCTGCGCGTCGGTCCCAACACATCGCGGGCGCTAGGAAACGCGAAACGCCACAAAAATTGACCGAAAGACTCCTCCTGCAGTTCGGCAAGATGTTCATGGTGCCCGATTCGCCCGGACCGATCCCGAATTCTGCGCCGAGCTCAACGCGACCGCGCGAGCCCGGCTCGCTGCGCAGGCTCACTCCGAGCAAAGTCGTCGAGACCATTGGGCTTCTGCAGCGGCGGATCGAAGAGCGGTTTCCCGGCTCCAGCCTCGCAAACATTGCCAACGAACTACACACGATCTCCAAAGACGCCGTGGTGCGCGCGGACCGCATTCGCCGGCCCAATTGGTTGTTGCGCGCGGCCATTGCACTGTTGATCGCATTCATCTTGGCAGTGCTGGCCGAGATTGCAGTCAGCCTGCGCGTCACGGGCGACGTGTTCCAGATCGAGCGATTTGCGCAACTTGTCGATTCGTCGCTCGCGAGCCTGGTGCTGATCGGCGCTGCGATCGCGTTTTTGGTCGGTCTGGAAGTTCGGCTCAAACGTCAAAGGGCGCTCAAGGCCATGCGGGAGTTGCGATCCTTGGCCCATATCGTGGACATGCACCAGCTCACCAAGGATCCGGAACGTGTGATGGGTCGTGGCAATCCAACGGATTCTTCGCCCAAGCGGACCTACACGCATTATCAGCTGGTGCGCTATCTTGACTACTGCAGCGAATTGCTGTCGCTCATCAGCAAGATTGGCGCCATCTATGTGCAAGACTTTGCCGACCGAGTTGCACTAGAAGCCGTTGATCAACTCTCTACCTTGACCAACGGGCTTTCCCGCAGCATTTGGCAAAAGATCATCATTGTCGAGAACATGCTCGGGCCTGCCGGATCGCTCGCCGACCAGCAAGACGGCCCGATTGCTCCGCAAGGCAAGGCACCGCCTGACGTGCCGCTGCGGCGGAGTTGACTTTAGGCAGCCGATTTCTCGGAATGATCGACGGTTTCCAATTGCGGGCGTTCTGGCCCTGGTGCGAGCCGCGGCAATCGAACGTTACTTGAAAGAATCTGGTGGCCGCATGCCCAAGCTCACCCACGCCGCTGCTCGCTTCCAGTTCAACCCTGCCGCCGATGCCTGCAGGGCATCCTGCCCAGACGTCAGTAAATCATTGATGCCGTGCCATCGCGACTGCGACAGACCTACAGAGCGGGCGATCCGTCAAAGGTGATCAGTTGGCCGCGGAGGGCGCGGCTAGGTATTTGTCGAACCAATCAGCAACGAGCGTCTGATCGCCGACCTGGTTAAACCAACCGTGCGCAGCCCCCCGCTTGACGCTCAACTCGGCCGGCACACCGACTGACTTCAGTTTCTCGATAATCAGTTCTGCCTGCTGTATCGGCACCAGCTTGTCCGCGTCACCGTGGATGATCCACGTTGGCGGGTCGTCCGCAGTTACATGCGTTACAGGCGAGATCTGGCGACCGATCTCGAGCAGCTTCTGTTCGTCGGTGATCGGCACAAAGTGTTTTGTTTGCTTGTCAAACTCGTGAAAATCGAAGGGTGCACGAAAATCCTTGAGGATGCCACGCCCCATCGCGTTCTCGTCGGGCTTGCCGTAGTTCAAGAAATCGGTGGGCGGGAAATAGCATGCCACCGCCTGCACACGGCTGCTTTCGCGATCGACCGGGTCTTTGGCCTGTGGATCGCCGGGCGTGCTAGCGGTGCCTTGCATCAGTGACAAATGGCCACCAGCGGATGCGCCGGTGATGCCGAACCGTTGCGGATCGATTGAGTAGTCGGCAGCGTGGTGCCGGATGTATCGCACGGCGCGGTGCATGTCGTCGATAACTTCGGTAATCGTGAACTTCGGCTGGCTGCCGTGCACCACCTCGAACACGGTGTAGCCGCGCTTGAGTAGCTCGGCCGCGAACGGCAGGCCCACCGCTTCGTGCGACGAAAACCAACCGCCGCTAACGCAAAGGATCACGGCCGCGCCGTTGGGCTTGGCCGGCCGAAACACGTCGAGCGTCAGCGCCGTTCCATACTTGCGGCCATAGATCACATCCTCAGTGCGCTTGTAATCCGGCTCGTCGGCCCACGTCAGATTCGTCGCGACGATGATGATCGCCCCAAGGGCTAGGGCAACCCTCAGATTCTTTGCCCATGTGCACAATTGATAGCCCGCGTCAACACGTTGCATAACAGCACCTTAGCAAGGAAATGAAACCGAGAAATGTGGGTGGCCATCCGAAACCGACACGTTCACTCACTGGCGAGCGTACTGGCCCGCTCGGCGACTAGCAAGGAATTCTTGCTCGGAGTTGTCAGAGAATCGTGCCGCCAGCCGCCATGCCTTTTGTGGGATGTCCTGTAATACGACCGTTTGACGAAGGCCGCCGCTTGGCTCGTACTGGATTCTCATAGAGTTTTTCTACAGCACGATATTCCACAAACGGCCCCGGAAGTCAAGTTTCGTCGTTAGGCGCCAGTCGAACCTCGCGCGTCGCCAGCCGGTATTGTGGTATCTTTGCGGCCTGGCGGATACGTCAAGTAGCGAAGGGAGACAACCGCGATGGCCAAGGTCCTGATCACTGGAACGAGTAAGGGAATCGGCTACCACGCCACATTACTCCTGGCGCGCGCGGGATACGAGGTGGTGGCAACCATGCGGAACCCAGGCGCCAGTGACCTCCAGAAAGTAGCCACCGAGGAGCAGCTCCCGGTGACGATCCTCCCTCTGGATGTGGACGACAACGCGTCGGTCGTCGAGGTCTTCAGAAAGATGGGGGATTCGATCGACGTGCTCGTCAACAACGCCGGCATCTACAGCATTAACGCCGTCGAGGACGAAAACCTCGATCAGTTTCGGCGCGTGATGGAGACGAACTACTTTGGAGCCGTGCGTTGCGTCAAGCAGTTGCTCCCGGTAATGCGGAAACGAGGCTCTGGCTGCATCATAAACGTGACTTCGATCGCTGGGCGCGTCGCGTTTCCGGCTTCCAGCGCCTATGCGGCGTCGAAGTTCGCGCTGGAGGCTTTCAGCGAGTCCCTGGCGCAGGAGGTCAAAGGCTTTGGAATCAAGGTCGCCCTGGTAGAGCCCGGCATCATCGATACCGCCATGGCCACCACGAACCTGCCCCAGTACGCTGCGAACACAATCTACGCCCATGGGCGCCGCGTACATGCATTCTTCACCAATCCCGCAAAGCCGCCGGCATCCCCCACCCTTGTCGGGGAAATGATCCGGTACGTGATCGAGGGTAACGACCCGCGTCTGCGCTTCCCCGTCGGTCCCGACGCGCTTTCTTTGCTAGGCTGGCGAGTTGCACTGAGCGATGAGGACTGGGTCGGCCTCGGCGGCATGAAGCGCGACGCGGATTACTTCGAGCGAGTCTTCATGGATACCGGAGTCGATCTCCGTTCAGCGTGACGTCCGGGCCTCGCGACTTTCGGCCCGAGCCCTCGACTTGGGCGCTGCTGACGACAGACGCTGGTGTGCTGCTGGTATTTCATCGCCGCAGGAGCAAAGGCGAGCCGTCGCATCAACTCAACCGATTCCTCGGACACCTAAGAAACGACCCTATTCCGGCACCGCTCGCGCCTCCCGAAAAGTCATCCCTTTGACGGGACCGTCCTGGAGTCCCGTCAAGTCATACGTATTATCGGAATGATGCGCGGCGGTGAGTTGCGCCGATCTGCTCCCGCTGCGAGCCCCATCAAATCAACGATTTATCGGAGCATAATTGGTCTAATGAGCGTTGCTAGAACAGACGAGGCTCCGGTCAGCCACGCAGCCATTGCGAATTTGAAATGCGCACAAAGCGCTGTTCGGATGGCGAAGCACCGAGGCTGGATCGGTCGCAGGCGCGGCCCGAATGGGAAATGTCTGTCCAAATGGAAAGAGGCCGGTCAAGATTGCCCCCCGGAATGCGAATACACTGCGATCGCTCACCCTCTGTGGAATGGTGCAACCTTGCTGTCAACGGACCGGGTGTCGGAGAGATACAGGAGAGAGACCAATGACACTTTCGACGGTTAGGAAGTTGCTCGCTTTTTCTGTAGTCATAATGCTCTCCGCCGGGCTACTGCCGGGGGTCGCGGCGATGGCTGCAACTGGCACCCGCGAGCTGCCCGCGCCAACCGGAAAACTGTCGGTCGGCCGAGTTACCTTTTTTTGGACCGATGATTCGCGGCCGGAATTGAAAACCGAGGATGAAGACGACCATCGCGAGCTGCGAATCGACGTCTGGTATCCGGCTGAACCACACGCGGTAGCCGCCCGTGCACCGTATTTCCCTGATTTGCGTACGCTCGGCAAACGATTGGGACTAGAGGCGATCCGACTCGGCTCGATAACAGGGCATACGTTTGCCGCACCGCCGATTGTGCCAGGGGCGGCCCGCTATCCCGTAGTGGTCCTCTCACCGGGTTACGGGAGCATGGGCATTCTATATACAGGTCTCGTGGAAGAGCTAGTCAGTCACGGATACCTGGTGGCGACGGTCGATCATCCGTTTCAGAGCCGCGCGATTGCGTACCCGGATGGGCGCATTGTGACTGCCGTCCCGGCCGGTTCATCGACCTCCGCAGATCCCCAAGCGAGGGAACTGGAATACCAATCGCAAATCGAAGTGCGCGCTGCGGATTTGCGCTTTGTGCTCGACCGATTGACTAGCCTGAATGCGGACAAAGCCGAAACACAATTTGCGAGGCGACTGGACTTGGCACGGGTCGCCGCTGTGGGGCATTCGACCGGTGGCCTCGCCGCGGCAAAGGCCGCGCTCGCGGACACGCGGTTCAAGGCCGTTATCAACCTCGATGGACACGAACAGGGGTTGCCGTTCATTCTGGACAAAAAAGGTCATGGCCCGCGACAGCCGCTTCTAGAAATCACCGACGGCAACGAGTCTCCCACCGACAAGCAGCTTGCGGCCTGGAAAATGTCACGCGCATATTACGAGGAGGGGATTGCCGCCACGACCAAACGCGCAAACGAGCTGATGAACAGCATGGATAGTGGGAGTTTCCGCGTCACAGCGCTCGGGATACGCCATGTCAGCTTCAGCGACATGGCGATTTGGGATTCGGACAGCCTTGAGGCGAGGCACCGTCGGTTTCAGATCGTACGCGACTACTCGCGGGCATTCCTCGACAAGATGTTGCGGAATGACGAACACACGCTGATCGACTCCGACGCAAGCCCATATGGCGAGGTGAAGGTCGAGCGATTTGGGTCGGCCCGATGAACCGCGGTCGCAAAAGGCCCGGCTCGACGTCGCTCACGTCGACCGGATCAGTTGCCGGCGGACGCTGTTGCAAAGGCTCAATTTGGCGTCCCTCCTCGTCCCAAGAACTCGCGGAGCCAGCCTTGATTCTTTAGAATCCCATCTAACCAGTACGCCGTGAAAAGTCGGCGATTTCCAGCGGGTGCGAATCCCGCCCGGCCAATCGGTCGCTCGGCCGGAAGCAACCAGGGCGATGGAGGGCCAAGCAGCCTGTGTCAACAAGTCGTCAACGCGTGACACCCTCCAATAACCCACCCTTTGATGACGCTCGCTGCGTGCGTCAAAAAGTCATGTCTTTGACGGGACAGTCTGAGCGCCCCGGCAACTCACACGTATCCTCGGAATGACACACGGCCGCCAATTGGGCTCTCTCGCCTTGTAGGTACCGCCATAGACTAGAATGACAGATGCTGGCGGTCGCCCGTGCGGTTGAATTCCCACAGAGAACCTCTCATGCTGGAGCGACGATTCTTTTGGCTTGCGGCTTGGTGCCTGCTATCGGCACACGCTGCGCTCGCGGGCGAGGCGGCCGAGAACTGGGGGCAATGGCGCGGGCCGCTCGGCACTGGCGCGGCCCCGCACGGCGATCCACCGCTGCGCTGGAACGAGGCCGATGGGACCAACATCCACTGGAAGACGGAAATCCCCGGCCGCGGCCATTCCACTCCGGTCGTCTGGGGCGATCGCGTGTTTCTCACCACGGCCGTCGCATTTGGCGATCCGCTGCCGCCACGCCCCAGCACGGCGCCAGGCAATCACGACAACCTCGCCGTCACCCATCGCCACCGGTTCGTGGCCCTGGCGGTCGACCGCACGAACGGAAAGATCCTCTGGCAGAAAACGCTGCGCGAGGCACTGCCGCACGAGCAGGGTCATCAGTCGGGCAGTCTGGCATCCAACTCTCCGGCGACCGACGGCGAGCATCTCTTCGCCTTCTTTGGCTCGTTTGGGTTGTACTGCCTCAGCGTCGAGGGCGAGTTGGTTTGGAAGGCCGACTTTGGCCCGATGCAATCGCTGCATGGGCACGGCGAGGGGAGCTCGCCCGTGCTTTACAAAGACACGCTAATCGTCAACTGGGATCACGAGGGCAGCTCGTTTGTCGTCGCGCTCGACAAGCGAACCGGCCAAGAGCGGTGGAAAGTCAAACGCAATGAAGTCACTTCGTGGGCCACACCGATCATCGTATCTCACGCGGGAAAGACGCAAGTGATCGTCAGCGGCACCAGTCGCGTGCGCGGCTACGATCTGGCCAACGGCAAGGTACTGTGGGAATGCGGCGGACTATCGTCGAACATTGTCGCCTCGCCGGTGGCTGTCGACGGTATGGTCTTCGCCGGCAGCAGCTACGACAAGCGGGCCTTGCTGGCGATTCGCCTCGACGGCGCCAAGGGTGATATTACCGGCAGCGACCGAATCGCCTGGAGCCGCATTCGTGGCACGCCGTACGTTCCGTCGCCCGTGCTCTACGACGGCGGGCTCTACTTTTTGACGCACTACCAGGGAATTCTCTCGCGCGTCGACGCGCGCACCGGCGAAGATCGGCCCGGCGCGATCCGCTTGGAAGGCATCGAGAACATTTACTCTTCGCCGGTCGCCGCCGCCGGGCACATCTACGTCACCGACTTGGAAGGATCCACCATCGTCGTCAGCAGCGGAGAATTGCCGCGGCTCGTTTCCCTGAACCATTTGTCCGAGCCGGTCAGCGCCTCGGCAGCCATTGCCGGCCGCCAGCTTTTTCTCCGCGGCGAGAAACACTTGTTTTGCCTGGCCGAAACAAAAGGGTCGGGTCAGGACTGAATGGCACTTGAACTTTTGTAAGCCTTTGGCAATTGATTTCCGCGTGTCATCAAGTCGTCAGCCTGACTTTGTTTCTTGCGACGAGTCAACAATCGACCCATTGATGACGCTCGCAGTGGAAAAGTCGGGCCGAATAGCTGGACTTGGCGATTCGGTGGAACGATAATTCTGCCGTTCGGTCGGACGATTACGATTTTTGTGCGGATGGTATAGCCAGCCATGCGAGGCTTGCGCGACAAGTCAGCGATTGTCACGGGTGGTGGTGGCGGTATCGGTCGGGCTATCGCCTTGCGGTTAGCCGAGGAAGGTGCCTCGATCGGCATTTTTGATCTGGATGCTGCCGCGGCGGCTGAAACCGTGCGATCGATCCGAGACATCGGCGGGTGCGCGGCGGCCGAGACACTCGATATCAGCGACTATGTCGCCGTCCGCGCCGCGGTCGAGGCGATCGAAACCAAACTTGGTCCCACAGACATCCTCGTCAACAATGCCGGCTGGGACCAGGCGGGCAATTTTCTCGATACTCAGCCCGAGCTGTGGAACCGGCTCATCGCCGTGAATCTGGTTGGCCCCTTGAATTTGCACCACGTGGTGCTGCGGGGAATGGTCGAGCGTGGCCGAGGCCGCGTGGTGAACATTGCCTCGGATGCGGCGCGCGTCGGCTCTTCGGGCGAAAGCGTGTATGCGGCGGCCAAGGCGGGTGTCGTTGCTTTTACCAAAACGGTGGCCCGCGAGTTGGCGGCGCAGCGCATCACGCTCAATTGCGTCTGTCCGGGTCCCACGGACACGCCCCTTTTGGCGTCGTTCGCCGGTCCCGGCGAACAGGGCCAGAAGCTGCGCGGCGCCTTGGAGCGAGCGATACCCTTCAAGCGGCTGGGCCAACCTGAGGACATGGCCGGGATCGTGGCCTTTCTCGCCAGCGACGAAGCCAGCTATATCACCGGTCAGGTAATCAGCGTCTCCGGCGGTTTGACGATGCACGGTTGACGCGGGAAGGAATGGATCCAATGAGCTACCAGGATATCCTCTACAGCGAGCACGAGGGGCGGGCCACGATCACAATCAACCGGCCCGAGGTACACAACGCCTTTCGAGCCCAAACCGTTGGGGAGATGCTCGATTCTCTGCAGCGCGCCGGCTGGAACAAACAGATTGGCGTCATCGTGCTGGCCGGGGCAGGGGACAAGGCCTTTTGTTCCGGCGGCGATCAGTCGTCTCACTCGGAGGCAGGCGATTATGGCGGCAAAGGAACGGTTGGCCTTCCCATCGAGCAACTGCAGAGCCTGATTCGTGACGTGCCGCAGCCGGTGATCGCCCGCGTGCAAGGCTACGCGATCGGCGGCGGCAACGTGCTGGCCACGTTGTGCGACCTGACGATTGCCTCCGAGCGGGCGAGCTTCGGGCAGGTGGGTCCCAAGGTGGGCTCTGTTGACCCAGGCTTTGGTACCGCGTATCTCGCGCGGGTAGTCGGGGAGAAACGGGCCCGCGAGATGTGGTATCTTTGCCGGCGCTACACTTCTGCCGAGGCACTGGCGATGGGCCTGGTGAACGTCGTGGTGCCGCACGAACAGTTGGATGCCGAAGTGGACCGCTGGTGCGCGGACCTGTTAGCCCGCAGCCCCACGGCTCTCGCCATCGCCAAGCGGTCATTCAACGCGGACACGGAGCAGATCCGTGGGATCGGTGCGCTGGGGTTTCAGGCCTTGGCGTTGTACTACCTGACAGACGAGCACCGCGAGGGAGCGGCCGCGTTTCGCGAGAAGCGGCCCCCCGATTTCCGCCAGGACGCGAGGTGACGGTCACGATTGCTCCAATTGCCCTACTAACCGTTGGACCATGGAGTAACTCCGCGTGAAGCCCCGCTCGCTAGCCAAGTCCTGATGGATCCGCTGGTCTGATTCGTGGGCTCATCCGCCTTTCCGAAGAAACTGGCTTGTGCCCACAACCGGACTTGAGCCGACTACCTGTCGTTGCCATGTCGATTTAACATCGATACTCGGCCGTGTCATGCTCGGCGGTTGCGTCGGTGTGGAAACCTCGCGGAGATGGCTTGTTTCTCGGACCTGAACGGCGGTGCGCAATTTTCAGTGCTTCCTGCTTGGCGGGTCTGCGTTAATAACAACTCACGTCCGTGGCGGCGTGGGTGGGTGCGGTACAATCCATTCTGACATTGCACGAGCGCGGCTGGTCCCAGCGGCGGATTGCCGGCGAGGCCGCAAATTCGGATCTGGGCATGTGGCACGGCTCGAACTGCTTCGCGATTGCTCTTGATCCGCCGAGCGCGACACAAGGTAACGTTGCAAGTTTCGGAATTTGCCCAAAGCGGTCAGGTAACTATAATTGAGAATATGCGGCCCGTTGTCCTGCTGCGGGTGAGAATGCCCGGGCTTGCCGCGTGGCGCCACGACCCCATGCACCCGTCGATCGCTATGTGGGACCTCTCGTATCGCTGGCAGCGACAGGCCCGGCTGATGGCCGGTGTGATCGTGCTACTGGTCGTGGCGGTGGGGCTGATATTCGTGGCCGGGACCTCGTCGGCTCGGCGGGCGGTGGTCGGAGCGCACGACGTCTTGAGCGAGATGTTTGCGCCGACGAAGCAGACAGTCGAAGTGGCCGTGCCCGCCGATTTGCGGCCCCAGACCGGCACGCTCGTCTATCTGGATCGTGCCGATGGGGTGACCCAAGTAGTGGGCCGCGTC
This sequence comes from uncultured Planctomycetia bacterium, assembly GCA_963801675.1. Taxonomy (GTDB): domain Bacteria; phylum Planctomycetota; class Planctomycetia; order Pirellulales; family PALSA-1355; genus PALSA-1355. The sequence continues at coordinate 1,253,309 of CAWDFN010000001.1, read as the reverse complement.
GTCGCGGTAGTTGGCCGTGAAGGAGATTTGGTCGGATTGAAGATTCGCTTCATGGGGCCGCTATCGGACGAAGCGCAGCGCGGCGGCGTGCTAAAAGGCGCGGCGGCGTCACTGGATCTGCGTGACGCCATGCGGCTGCTCATCAGTCCCAACACGCCGGATGAAGAAGCCGCATTGGCGCATGACACCATCTGGCCGAGCGTGCAAACCAATGTGCTGCCGGCGATGACCGACGGCTTGATTCGCGAGGTCACCCGCGAGCTGGCTTCGCTTGACGAGCAGGACCAGGCGCTGTTGGCCAAACCGATCGAAGCGTTGCGCGCCGAGCTGCGACCGATCGAGGACCAGCTCATTGATCGGTTGGCAAAAAGGGCGTGGGACGTGCTTGGCGTCAAAGGCCTGGCGGCGGGCATCTGGCGCACGACCAAAAGCAGCGTGCAGATCAAGGGGGACACTTCCGCCGACCCTCCGTTCCTCTCCGATGAAACCAGCCGGGCAATGCAGGCGGCACTCAAGGACGAGGCTCTGGCGTTCTGGAAGGAGAATCGAGAAGTAATCGTCGCGGCGCTGGTGACAGTGGCTACCGACCGGGGTACCGAATTTAGGGCCGCGTTCGCCGAGCGCTGGGCCGGCTTGCTGTATGAACGTGCCGTGATTCCTGCGTGGCAAGCGGGCCAGGACAAAGTGCTCGAAAGTGTTCAAGTCTATGCCAACGATTTCGCCGCGCGGCGATTGCTCACCAGGCAAGGCGGACCTCGCTTGCTGTTTGCATTCGCCCTGCGTAGTTCGTTGAAAATCAGCGATGCACCGCTGTTGGTTTTTTCGCCGGCCGCCGCCAATGCGTTGGATGGGATTGTGTACCAACCGCTACTGCGCTGAACGTCGATTGCCCGCGTTGCTGGCCGCCGCAGTCCGGTATCCGGGCCTGGTCCGCCCGATAGGTGACTCGTTCCGATGCCAACCGCCACGCCGTCCGATCGCGACGCCAAGCCAAATCTTGACATCGCGCAACTCGATGTCTCCCTCGGATCACGGCAATTGTGCCTCGATCGCCCGTGCATCTTGCGGGCTGGCCGCTTATACCTGGTCGTGGGACCTTCCGGCAGCGGCAAATCCTCCTTCGCGCGGGCGTTGCTGGGGTTCGGAAATCTATCCGACCCGGCAATTTTTTGTCGTGGCAGGGTCGCGGTCATGGATGCCAAGGGATGTGCGCATACTCTGTGGCGTGAAGATGATTTCGATCCGGGGGCGCGGCGCCAGATCGCTTTTCTGCCACAGGCCGAGCGGCTAGGCTTCCTCGACGGACTGTCGCTCAGTGACAATCTGGCTTTGTTTTCGCAGCTTGCCGCGACTGAAGCGGCCGATGCCATCGCGCGGCTCGCCGAGCAATTCCACGTCAGTCCGCTGCCGTCAAGACTGGCGAGCGCCTCGGGCGGAGAGCGGATTCGGCTTTCCGCGATTCGTGGTTTGATGCCCCGTGACGCCTCAGGGAGTCGACCCGCGGTCGTCATCGCCGATGAGCCGACGGCTGGACTCGACCCAACGTCGGCGAAAGCGATGGTTCAATCGCTCAAGGATCTCGCCGGCGGCGGTCAGACGGTAGTGATGGTGATCACGCATGAGCCGGAGATGTTTCTCGACGATCGCTCTGCGAATGACTGGGGCGATAAGCAGAGAGTGCAAATTGTCGAGTGTCAAGGACAGACCGGCAGTAACGGTGAAGTGACCACCGCCGTCATCGGCTGCTTGCGTCTCGAACCCGCGCCTCGACAGCCGCACGCCGCTGGATCTTGGGTCCTTCGGGTCGCGCAGCCCGTAGCGCGCCTGGGGGCCGTTGCACTTGCGCCGCTTGGATTGTTGTGGGGCTTGCTCGGTCTGCACCGTCCACTGGTCCTCGCGAGACAAGTGCTCGTAGACGCCAGCGGGCCTGGCACGCAGGCCTTCAGCCTGGTCGGATGCCTGTTAGTGGCCGCCACAGTCGCCTACTTCATCTTTGAACGCATGCCCAAGCCGGAGGTGGTCGAACCGTTGCTCCTGCCGGAGACTTTGGCCGTGACAGGGCACGCCTTGGTCCGCGTGGTGCTGCCGTTGGGCGCCTGCTGCCTGGTAACCGCCAAGCTGGGTGCCGCGCAAGCTGCCCGCCTCGCCGCGGCCGTGCGGGGTGGATTGCTGGAGACCTTGGCGCTGGCCGGTTGGCGCGTCGAAGCGTACGCGCTGGTCCCCGCGGTGGCTGCCCAGATTCTGGCAATGTCACTGGCGACGATCCTGGCGCTGGCCAGTGGCGTCACGGTGGCGGCGATCGTCTATGTTTCCGGTCACGATGGCGCGTCGCTGCCGCTGGCTATCAACCTGATGGTTGACGGACTCAATCAGGCGCCGCACTGGCTGCAATTCTTGGTGGCCAAGACTGTACTGTCTGGCTTCTTGGGAGGCACGATCGCGGCACTCTATGGCATCGCCCCGTCGCGTGTGGAGGATGATGTGGCGCGGGCGGTTCACAGTACTTTGCTGTGGAGCGTGCTGGCCGTGATTGCCTGCCAGTGCAGCCTGGTGCTGGTGGAGTTCGCGCCATAGCAACCGGCATCACCCGGCGACCGCCGATCCGCGGCATGCCAAGCGGCTGCTCCAGTGCAGCGCGAACGGCTGCGGCCTCGTCAGCCGCTGGCGCGATACGCGCGTTCGGCTGAGTAGCTTTGACAACCTGCGTGCGATCGGGCAGTTGAACCTGTACGGACGCGTCACCAAAGGGAAGCGCAACGGACTTCATCACGAAGCTCCTGAGCGCGCAAACAAACAGACGGCGGCGTAAACGACTATTGTCGGAGATCCGACGTCGCAACGCAATCAATAACGGTTCCTCGGCGGGCTGAGCAATCCATCCGACAAACAAGAACGGGCCACGGAAACCGTGCTTAAGCAGGCCGAGCTATTGTGCGCTGACTGGGCGGCGTGAAGATTGAGTGCAAGATAGAATTGTGCAGTCACCCTAACGCATGCACCTTTTGAGCGCTTGCGCGCGGCCAGTGTCTAGGGCCGGGACCTCATTCGCTTGTGCAACGGAAGTTATCATTTTCGCCCGACGTGCAGCACGCAGCAGAGGTTCCTGCGCGTTGACCTTGTGATGCTGGTGTTCGCGGGCTTATCATCCCCGCAAACTCGAACGACAAGTCCGTGCTGACCGCGGCACGCGTGGGCTTGCTGATCGATCGTTTCCTGACGCGCCGCTGACCGTACTTTCCGCCACCACGACGACAAGGAGTGAACAATGAAATGGCTTGGGACCAACAACTTGGGCATGCTCTTGCTGGGCATTTGGCTCATCGCCACAGGCCTGTTGCCGTTCGTAAGCATAACTTTTGTGAACATGGGGCTTGTATTGGCTGTGCTCGCGATCGCCGCCGGCGTTTTGATTCTGTTAGGTCGGTAGAAGAGTACCTGTAGTCGACCGGGACCCAAACTTTGGAACGCCGTCAACAGGAGCAGCACTCGAACGACAAGGCCAATGCTGATGGCTCCGGCACCTGCTGAATGAGTTGTCAACGGGCAGGACTGACGAAGATCCAAGGGCGACGATCGCAGCGCCAACTGCTCGCCGATGGACCGCCCAGGCCCAGATCGCGGTGAGACTTTTCGGAAAATTGGAGCGGGTGGAGCGGAAATCAGTTAATAACAACGGAACTGACAGTCCCCCGTGCAGAACAAGAGCCCCGGAGTAAACCAAGTTATTGGGCCGCCAATCGCTCGGCCATCCGACGCACGCTTCTTCAAGGGACAAGAGATCGGGCTTGAGTCTTGGGGCCGATCGCTCGCTGACTGCCACTGCTTGGGTGAGGTCTTCGACTGCCGGCCCAGGATGGCTTCGCCTGGGTGACCAGCGACTGCGTGGAGTCCACGGATCCTTCTGGGGCTCACGTGGACGGCTATCACCGTCGTCAGGCGTAGCGTGTCGCCGATGATTGGGTAATGCCGCTTGGATTCGATGAAGAGCTCTGGAGGGGCACCTGCTCTTCACATCTGCCTCTCACAATGCGGGCCGAAAACAAAAACGGTAATTACCGTTTTGCCGCGAGGTCGTCTTCAAAATACCGCGATTGCTCGGCAATTCTTGCTATTGTATGCGAAGGCTTGCAAATGCCCTTCAAGTGGCTAAAATCGCAGAAATGCTCGGGAAAATGGGTGTTTTTCGGCCAGGACTTTTGGAGATTGTGGATCTGGGGGTCGCCGGTTCAAGTCCGGTCAGCCACCCTTCGATGGAAGGCCCGCCGAAATCTCACGACAGCCGTCCTCGCGCATGCCGCTGGCCACTCGCATAGCCACGTTCTTCACCCGGCCGCCCCACGAATCACTTCAGCCAGATGCCAACCAGTTGCACCTAGCGGCCCGTTCAAGGAACGGGCTGCTAAGCAATCGTTGTGCCTATTACCGGCCTACAGCGAGTCTTGTCCCGCAATGCGCCTGCCCGGGAAGCGGCAGCCAGTCTGGCGAGCGTGAAAAAAGATGCGCTGACTCCGCACACCGTGCGTCGAGTGCGTCGGCCGCGGCGCGAAAGTCAAACCCCTAACGCACGTTTCCACGCGCCGTGCTCCGAGGGCAGGCTCGCCGTTGGACGGCGCACCGGCGGTGTGCTCTCGAGTGTGACAAAACCGCGCGCTGCGCGCGGAATGAACCCGCGCGCGGCCGATGCAGGGTCGCTAAGTCCAATGTTTTCCTGCTGGCATCTGGTTTGCAGGGGGAAGGCCGCTCAGAGCGACCGTGATTTGCCGCTTGGGGATCGCGAGCCGTCGAGCGGAAATCATTCAAGGGCACGTTGGCCATCAGGATGCCTTTACAGGTGACGTATGAAACAGGGGCTATTTCTGCTTTTCGTTCTGGGGACTGCTTCGATCCACAGCCAGGCGGCGGTGGCCGGCGAGAACTCACCGCTGGGCCGGAAAATCGACAACTTTGCCGCCCGCGATTTCCGCGGTAAACCGACGGCCCTGGCTGACTTTGCCGACAGCAAGCTGGTGGTGGTCGCATTCTTGGGCACCGAGTGTCCGCAGGCGAAGCTGTACGCACCTCGACTGGCGGCGCTGGCCGCCGAATTCAAGGATCGTGGCGTCGCATTTGTCGCGATCAATTCGAATCAGCAGGATTCGATTACCGAATTGGCCCATTACGTCGCCGAATTCAAGCTCGACTTTCCCGTTTTGAAAGACGCCGGCAACGTGATCGCCGACAAGCTTGGCGCCGTGCGCACGCCCGAGGTCTTCGTGCTCGATGAGCAGCGCGTGGTGCGCTACTGGGGCCGGATCGATGATCAGTTTGGTTTTCAGGGCAAGGGAGTCGCGTATCAGCGGTCGGAAGCCAAGCGGCGCGATCTGGCAATCGCCCTCGACGAGCTGTTGGCCGGCAAGCCCGTCAGCGTGCCGGTCGCCCCGAGCCAGGGCTGTCACATCGGCCGCGTCAAGCAGCCCGTGCCCGACAGCAGCGTAACGTATAGCAAACACATCGCACCCATCTTGAACAGCAACTGCGTGTTCTGTCACCGCAAGGGACAGATTGCGCCGTTCGCGCTCGGTTCGTATGAAGAGTCGGTCGGCTGGGCGGAAATGATTCGCGAAGTGGTGAGCGAGCGACGGATGCCTCCCTGGCACGCCGATCCCGCTGTTGGTCATTTCCGCAACGACGTGCGGCTCAGCGACCGCGATAAGGAGTTGATTTACCAGTGGGTCAAAAATGGCGCACCCGAAGGCGACCCACACGATCTGCCCCCCGCCCCCCAATTTACTGAAGGCTGGCAGATTCCGAAGCCGGATCAGGTGCTCTACATGGCCGACAAGCCATATGACGTGCCGTCCAGCGGCACCGTCGAATACCAACGGTTTGTGATCGACCCGCAGTGGACGGAAGACAAGTGGGTTCGCGCGCTCGAGTGCGTGCCGGGCAATCCGGCGGTGGTGCACCACATCATCGTGTACCTGGTCCCGCCCGGCGTGGTCCCCGGCGGCCAGGCCGGCCGGCTGCGTTCGAATTGGCTGGGCGCCTTCGCACCCGGCTTGCGCCAGCAGCCGCTGGCCGACGGGCTCGCCCGCTACGTGCAGAAGGGCTCGAAGCTGCTGTTCGAAATGCACTACACGGCCAATGGCACGCCTCAAAAGGATCGCAGTTACGTGGGTTTGGTGTTCGCGGATCCAAAAACCGTGAAGAAGGAAGTCGCCGTGCAGAACGCGGGCAACTTCAATTTCACGATCCCCGCGGGCGATTCGAACTTTGAAGTCGAGTCGGAATTCACGTTCCGCCGCAATGCGCTGCTGCTCTCGGTGGCCCCGCACATGCATCTGCGCGGCAAGGATTTCCGTTACGACCTGGTGTATCCCGACGGCAAGCGAGAAACCGTGCTGTGGGTGCCCCACTACGACTTCGGCTGGCAGACCAGCTACGAGTTGGCCGAACCCAAGGCGGTGCCTCGAGGCACGAAATTGCACTGCGTCGCGCACTTCGACAACTCGGCCGATAACCTGGCGAATCCCGATCCGGCCAAGGAAGTCGCCTGGGGCGAACAGACGTGGCAAGAAATGATGTTCGGCTGGTTCGAAATGGCGCTGGCCGACCAGGATTTGACTCAGCCGGTCGCCGAAGGCGCCCGCGCGTGAAGGAGTTTTTAGCCCAGGCCGACACCGTAACCCTGGACCCCGCGCTGCAATCGGCTGCCCAGAACGCGTTGGCCGGCGATCCGGCGTTCGAACGATTCGTGTGGCAGTTGTTCGACATGTTTCCGCAGTTGGATCGGGTCTGCGTCACCTCGGTCGACAAGGACAAGCTGCGACTCGTCATGCTGCAAGAACGGCCCGGCTTGAAATCGTCCCTACGGAGCCGCTCGACTACGATTCGCACGGCCGGTCAATCGCTGGCCGCTTATGCGCTGGCCGACAAGGTCGTCGTCAATGACGAAATGGGCGGAACAACCGGTTCGGTAATGGCCAACATGGCCACGAAAGACATCCGTTCGAGCATGCACGTTCCGGTGACCCTGCGCGGGCTGCGTTGCACGGTCAACTTTTGGAGCGCGGAAGCCTATGCATTCCCGCCCGAAGCCGCGCAGCTGTTGGAACGAATCGCCCGACTGATGGCCGAGCACCCGGACCAGGTTTCGCAACACTAGAACTGGTTTCAAAACGGCTGGGGACTGCCCCGATTTTGCGCAGTCTTCGGAGCAGGGCACCGTGGATCACGCGCCAGCGTGAGGCATGGTCGGGGCTGTCCCGCTCTCCAAAGCAAGCCAAACCAGGCCCAATAGGACACCGACCATCAACGGGGCGCCGTCTTGCCTATTCCCAGACCCCCTCCGGCACTGGCTTCGATTCGACGATCTCGACCAGCACTCCGTCGGGGGCCATGACGAAGAAGCTCTTCAAACCGCCGTCATCCGGCCGGATTGCAATCGGCTGGACGATCGTAACGCCTGCGGCCTTCATCTTGGCGAACACAGGCTCGATCTCGCGAAACGAAAACGCGAAATGGTCGATCGGCCTTCCCTTGGAAGTCTCGAAGGCCACGAGCGGCTCCTGATCCCACCACGGCGGGACCGGCTTGAAATTGGGCTGGTTGTAGGCGATGAAATTCACGTTATCGCAATTGAACGCGTTCGACCAGGCCCTCACCTTGGTCAGATCCACCGGCTTCGGCACCTCGCGCCTGCGGAGCGGAAGATTCAGGTTGTCGGCGTACCACTGGACGGTCTTGTTCGGATCGGCCGCCAGCAGATGAATGTGCGAATAGCGATGGTGGCCCTGCGTGTTGATCTCGATACGCTCGCCGTCCGGGCCGTCGAGGTATGTGACCCAACCGTCGCCGAGCGGATACAGCTGGGTGTGAATCTTCACTCCCCGCGCCTTCCACCACTGGTATTCGTGCGGCACGTCCACTCCGCCCCAGCCAATGTGCCAGATTCCACTTTTGATCTCGGCCGGCGGCGCCTGCTGCACCTTGGTCATCAAAATAAAGGAACGCTCGGTAAAGAGCGCATCCGTCTTGCCCATAAATCTCACCGGCGTAGCGCCGAAGACATGTTGATAGAACCGCATCGACTCCTGGGGATTGGTCACGTTCAGGTGAACGTGATGAAAGTGCGCCACCTCCTGGCCCCGCGCCGAGGTCGCCGCAAGCAGCGTGAGCGCGGCGGCGAAGCCGAATGGAATCAACGGGACTTGGCCCGACCATTTTGCGTGGTCCGTCATGGACTCTCTGCCTTGTCAGAATCTTCGGCCGATTCTCGGCCAGGGTCTTGTTGACGCCCCAGCGGCACGCGGGCGACCGCGAAGAATTACCATACCGTCCCATAAGACCGATATCTACGTCCCGGCCGAATCAAGCCCGGTGCGGTCGTTTTTGCCAACGGGTTGCCTCGCTGGCCCCAGCCGGACCGCGGCCGAAAGCCCATTTTCCGGATAGAGACGTTGACAGGCGGGCGAAGCAGGATTTCAAATAGATGTTCGACGGCCTCGTCCCAACGGCTCGTCTCCAAGGAATCATGACATGTCACGCACTCTTCGCGCCGCGCGCGCCAAACGCCGCTAGGGACATTGGGCATTCTGCTGATCGCCTGCATCTCAGCGGCAATGGCACGCGCGGCCGACGTCGGCGCTCGCGTCGAGCCCTTCGCGCTGCCGGACGTTCACGGGCGCAGCCGCTCGCTCGACGAGCTGGCGGACAAGTCCTTGGTGGTCGTCGCATTTCTTGGCACGGAGTGTCCGCTGTCGCGGCAGTACGCTCCGCGGCTCCAAGAGTTGAGCGCTGCTTATGCGGCAAGCGGAGTCGCGTTCGTCGGCATCGACGCCAATCACCAGGATTCGCTCTCCGACCTGTCGGCCTTCGCGCAACAGCTTGGCGTCAAATTCCCGCTGCTCAAGGACCGCGACCAGGTGGTGGCTGGGCAGTTTGGTGCGGTTCGCAATCCCGAGGTTTTTGTCCTCGACAAGCAGCGCACGATTCGATACCGAGGCCGCATCGACGATCAGTACGGTCTCGGCTCCAGCTCCGGCTATGCGCGTACGCAAGTCAAAACTCGCGACCTCGCCACCGCAGTCGATGAGCTATTGGCCGGCAAGGAAGTTTCGCGCTCCACCACGCAGCCGACGGGCTGCTTGATCGGCCGCAAACCCAAGGTCGAACCGCGCGGCGACGTCACGTACGCCAAACATATCGCGGCCCTGTTGCAAGATCGTTGCGTGGCATGCCATCGCGCCGCCCAGATTGGCCCCTTCGCCCTGACCGACTATGAAGAGGTAGCCGGCTGGGGTGCAATGATCAAGGAGGTCGTGTCCGAGAGCCGCATGCCGCCGTGGTCTGCCAATCCCCAGGTCGGCCATTTTGCGAATGACCCTCGGCTGAGCGATGCGGAGAAACAGTTGATCTACGCCTGGGTGGACAATGGCTGCCCGCAGGGTGATCCGGCCGACTTGCCGGCCCCGCGCCAATGGACCGATGGCTGGCAGATTGCCCAGCCGCACCAGATCGTGCGGATGGCAAAACCATTCACGGTGCCCGCCGAAGGAGTTGTCGATTATCAGTATTTCGTGGTTGACCCAGGCTGGACCGAGGACAAGTGGATTCAAGCCGCCGAGGTTCGGCCGGGAAACCGCGCGGTCGTTCACCACATCATCGCCAATGCCATCCCGCCCGGCGCGTCGCGACTAGGTCGGCCGGCCGTTGACGCAGAAACGCCGGAACCCGCACAGCCGGCCCAGCCGAAGGCAGCCAGCCCAGGGCGCAGCGCCGTGGCGCGCGGCGGGACCGACGACGGCGAATTGCGCGGCATCAAGCTGACGGCCTACGTGCCTGGACGTCTGGCACATACCAACAAGCCGGGAATCGCGATGTTCGTGCCGGCCGGTTCGAAAATCTCGTTCCAGATGCATTACACGCCCAACGGCGTGCGGCAGGACGACCAGAGCTATATCGGCTTCGTATTTGCCGATCCCAAGACGGTGAAAAAGCGGGTGCATGGCGGCAGGGCCGGCAACAGCGGCTTTGTCATTCCGCCGCAAGCGGACAACCACGAAGTGACCGCCGAGGTGACGCTGCGCTACGACCAGCTGATGCTCTGGATGTCGCCGCACATGCATTTGCGCGGCAAGAGTTTCCGTTACGAGGCACGTTATCCCGACGGCACCAGCGAGATCTTGCTGGACGTGCCCAAGTTCGATTTCAACTGGCAGATCACTTACGAACTGGCCGAACCCAAACCCCTGCCGGCCGGCACGAAGCTGATGTGCACGGCCCACTTCGACAACTCGGATGGTAATCCGGCCAACCCCGATCCCAGCGACACGGTTCGGTTCGGCCCGCAAACGTGGCACGAAATGATGATCGGGTGGTACGCCACGCTGTCGGCCGAAGACGATGGGTATGTCGCGGGGGCGACGGCGAATCGACCGCAAGCTGCCAGCGACAAGTCCGAATGACGCGCCCGCTACTCCGCTGGCTTCCGTGCCAGGCTGCGCACGAAGATGACGACCTGCCAGGTCTCTTTCTCTTTGAGCTTGTCCTTGTAGGCCAGCATGTCGGTCGACAGGCCGTCGCGAATGGCGACGAAGATTTCGCCGTCGGTCGATCCGTAATCCCAAACGTCGTCGGTCAGGTCCGACGGCTCGCCGCCGGAGAGCGCCTGGCCGCCGTCCCCCTTGCCGCCGCGGCCGTGGCACGAGGCGCAGTAGCGCTGATAGAGCTTCTTGCCGGCCTCGATCGATTCGGGACTGCTGGTAAGCGGATTTTTGAGTTTTGCCGCCGCCGCGTTGTAAACCTTTTCCTTCTCATCCGCGTCCAAACGGCCGCCCAGCCACGCCGGCGCAACGAACGTGACAAGCAGGGTCAGAGCCGCCGCGCGGCCCGCGCGGATGTGGCTATTCCCGCGGAACATCGAAATACTCCATCAGATACTCGGGGTATGCGTCGCGAAGATGCACGAACAATTCATGGACCAGGTTGACGATGCGGTTGACTCCGTAAGCGTACTGGTTGCCTTTGAACGCCAGCGAGATTGAAACCAGGCCGCCACGGTTCGAGCAGGAAACTTCGGCCCGAGCGGGGTCGACGCGGCGATGCTCGGGCAGGTCGCGGTCGTGACGCTCGCGGATAAATCGCTTCAGTTCGGCGTACATCGTCGAGCTCGCAGCGACGCCGGGCAGGAGCCGCTTGAATCGCAGCACGCGTTTGGCCGAATCCACGCTCAACAGCATCGGGTGGCGGATCAACCATACGAACTCGAAAGCCGGCAATCCCGGCCCTGTCTTGCGCTGGCTGAAGCCGCGAAAAACTCCCCGGTCGGCATACACCTGCAGGCCATCCCGAACGACTTGCAACGCATGACGGTCGCGGATCACGGCGATTCTCTCGACTAATGATTGTAGGCCATGCAGCCGGGCTCGACGGTGCCCAAGAACCCCGGCTCGTACTGCTGCTTGATCCAAAACTCTTTCTTCGCCTGGCAGTTGATGATCGAAGGTCGGCTCTCGGTGACGGCGATCTGGTAACACCGCTCCAAGGCCGGGCGAAAGTCTCCTGGCTTCGTCACGTACTCGCCGTGCGCGCCCAGTGCTTCGCCCACCTTGTCGTAGCGAACGTTTTCCTGGAACAGGTGCAGGCTCAAGGTCAGCGGAGTTCGGGCGTTGCCGGTCCAGGTGCCCCAGGCGTTATTGTTATAAACGATCACGATCATCGGCATGCGATATTTCGAGGCGGTCTCCAGCTCCATGATCGTGTAGCCAATGCCGGCGTCGCCGGTAACGCAGATCACCGGAGCTCCCTGATACGCGGCCTGCACGCTCACGCCGTGCCGCACCGCCACCGCGGCGCCAAACGCATAGCCGACGTCCGGACCGATGTCGCCGTATTGATATGCTCCGTTGAGGATCTGGCCGGGCCGGTATCCGCGCAGCCAACGCCGCACGTATCGGGCAATGCCGTATCCGCCCGAGACGAACGTCGTTTGTTCCTTGGGCAGCTTGCCGCGGTACATAAGATCGGTCAATTCCTTGGCGATCACCGCCGGATGCACCGCGTCGGTGTAGCTTGCGCCTTTCGCGTAGAACCTGTCGAGCTCGTCCTCGAACTTCTTGCGCGCCGCCGCGATCTCGGCCACCCACGCGTCGTGCTTCATTGTGGGCATGGCCTCGGCCAGCGCCTCGAGCGCGGCCTTTTCGCAACTGACGATGCCGACGTCGATCGGCAGGTTCCGGCCGATATCCTCCGGACTGGGATCCACGCGGATGTATTTCGCATCGGGCCCGAAAGCGAATTCGCCGACCATGGGCATGCAATATTGACCGACCAGCAGCACAACGTCGGCGCTGGCCAACGCGCCGGGGGCCGCATTGGCCGACAACCGATGCGCGTCCGAAAACTGTCCCTTCATCGCGCCCGATTCGACGACCGCGATATCGGCCTTCTCGGCCAGCGTTTTCAGCGCGTCCCACGCGCGACTGTAAAATACGCCGTTGCTGGAAACAATGATCGGGCGCTGGGCGGCCTTGAGCAATTCGACGGCAGCCCGCACGGATTTCGGTTCGGGATGCGGCTTCGACTCGGTGCGGTATTTCGATTTGTCGTAGAAGTAGTCCAGATCGCCGGCCGTTTTGAAACTGGCCCGCGAAACCTCGGCCGGAAAATCGAGATGCACGGGGCGCGGCACTCCCGAGCGCAATTGGCGGAACGCATAGGCGCCATATTCGTGAACCCGCGCAGGCGTGATCAGCCGCTTGCCGTACTTCTTCAAACCTTCGGTGTTCGGCTGCTGATAGCCATGCTGGATGCCGGTTTCCGTGTCTTCGGTGCGGACGGCTACGTTGCTGGCCAACACCAGCAGCGGAGAGCGCGCCGCGTTTGCCGCGGCGATCGCGTTGATCATGTTGGTGAATCCCGGACCCTCCGTGCCCGAAGCGGCGGCGATCTCGCCCGTGACTCGGCAAAATCCGTCGGCGGCGTGACACATCGCGCCCTCATGGCGCCCGGAATACGTGGGAATGCCTTCTGCCGCGATCGCGTTGACGATGGCGTAATTGCCGGGACAAGAGAAGAGCGCGGCAAGCCCCTCTTCCTTGCAAACCCGCGCAAAGACTTGCGCCGCTCATCGGGAAGTCGGTCTTCACCGCCGGCGTCTTGGCGGCCTGCGCGAATTCATCGGGAATCGTGATGGGGCTGCCGGTCGAATGATCGGCAGCCGTGGCATTGTCGTGGACGAGCATGGCCGCGGCCGTTGCCGACGCGCCGGTCACGGCCTTCGTGATGAACTTTCTTCGGGAAACGCCCGATGCGGTGTCTCTGACTTTCCCTCGGGTGTCCAATTCAACCATCGCTTCTCCCGATTGACGGCGTTCTCAAATCCCCTTGGACCTGCTGGTCAGGCGATTGGACCATGAGCGCTGTCTACCGTTGCACTTTCGGGACTGTCCGGGAAATCGCACCGAAGGCTCCGCCCAGCCAGAGGCCTCGTCGCGGCAGTGTGTCTCCGCCCTGGCCGCATCCAGCGCGACGGCAAGGGTGAATCCCAACCCAATGCCCCTCTTGGCAGGCGGTGCGCAATATAGTCAGCCCAATGGCTAATCGCAAGCATGCCGACCGCGAGCCGACTGGGCGACGAAGGGGAAACTAAGAAAATCCAAGGCACGTTAGCCGCGGGGGAGGGCGCGCTGCTACAATCTTGGCAATTGCGAGTCTGGATCGGCTCCATGCTCAGCCCAAATAGTAAACGTCGGTTCAAGACAATATCTTCACCTGGAGAATCGACCATGGCCGTCACGAATCACCAGTTCCGGCTTGCCGCCCGGCCTGTCGGCATGCCCAAGCGGAGCGATTGGAAGTACACTGAGGAGCCGGCCGGCGAGCCCAACGACGGCGAGGTGCTGGTAAAGGTGCTCTACCTGTCGCTCGATCCGGCCATGCGCGGCTGGATGAACGAGGGCAAGAGCTATATTCCGCCCGTGGGCATCGGCGAAGTAATGCGTGCCGGCGGCGTCGGACGCGTGATCGCGTCGAAGGACTCCGGCGCTGGCCGTAGGCGATCATGTGTACGGCACGCTCGGCATCCAGGAATACGCTGGTCGCAAAAGCAAAGAGCCTGACCAAGGTCGACCCACGGCTTGCGCCGCTGCCGCTTTATCTCAGCACACTCGGCATGCCGGGCATGACCGCCTACTTCGGGCTGCTCGACGTCGGCCAGCCGAAGTCGGGCGAGACGGTGGTCGTCTCAGGCGCGGCCGGCGCCGTGGGCGCGGTTGTCGGGCAGATCGCCAAGATCAAGGGCTGCCGCGTGGTCGGCATCGCCGGTGGGGCGGACAAGTGCCGCTATCTGGTCGAAGAGCTCGGATTCGACGCCGCCATCGACTACAAGCAGCAGGCCGTCAAAGAGTCGCTACGAAAGCACTGTCCCCAGGGAATCGACGTCTATTTCGACAACGTCGGCGGTGAGATTCTGGATGCCGCGCTGACGCAAATCACGCGCGGCGCGCGAATCGTCATTTGCGGCGCGATCTCGCAATACAACAACACCGGCGACGTTCAGGGCCCGAAAAACTATCTGTCCCTGTTGGTCAATCGCGCCAGCATGAAAGGGCATGGTCGTGTTCGACTATGCCGATCGCTACGCCGAAGCCGCCCGTGAAATGGCCGGCTGGATGGCCGCCGGCAAACTCAAATCTCGCGAACACGTGGTGGCCGGCCTGGAAACATTTCCCGACACGCTACTCATGCTCTTCAAGGGCGAAAACCTCGGCAAACTCGTTCTGAAAGTTGCCGACTAAGCCAGCCTTTCAAACGGACACGTTTTCGGTCCAACCGTGGCACGGCTAGCGTCCTTGAAAGTGGGGCTTGCGCTTTTCGTGAAACGCCGCGGTGCCTTCTTTCACGTCGTCGCAATAGTTCGTAAGCATGACGGCCATGGCCGCGTCTTCCAGCGCATTTTCCAGGCTCATGGTCTGTTGCTTGACCATCATCCGCTTGGTGACGCGGATCGCGATCGGCGGTCCGGCGGCCAGTCTGTCGGACCATTCTCGCGCGGTCGTCATCAAATCCGCGTCGGGCACGACTTCGGTGACCAGTCCCAACTGTTTCGCCTTCTCGGCGGGATAAACTTCGGAAAAGAGCGACATTTTCAGCGCGTTCTCCAGTCCCATGAACATCGGAAACAGATAGGCCCCGCCTTCGTCCGGCACGAGCGCGAATTTCAGACTGGTATCGCCCAGCCGCGCGCTGCTGGCGGCGATACGGAAGTCGCAGCAAAGCGCCAGCGTCAGACCTCCAGCCACTGCCGCGCCGTTGATCGCCGCGACGGTTGGCTTGTCAAAACGTCGCAAAAAAGTCACCAGTTGGTGCATGTTTTCGCGCATCTCCAGCATGGCTTCCAAGCGGTGGCCGCGATACCGCGACGGATATTGAAAATCAGCCGAGATGTCCCCGCCCGAGCAGAATCCTCGACCCGCCCCCGTGACGATCACGACGCGCGTGTTGTGGTCGTCGCGGGCGTCGGTTAGCGCCGCGATGATCTCGTGCACCATCACCTCGGAATACGCGTTGAGCTTTTCCGGTCGATTCAATGTGACGGTCGCCGTGTGGTTCTCTTTCGCGTAGATGATCTGCTGAAACTGCATGACGTGTCCCCCTTTCTTGGCAATTGGCCGCCGCGAACGTTCAATCGAATCCACTTGAGTACGACACTCTCGGATGCCGTTCGATCAGACCACAACGTAGCAAAACGCATGGTCTCACGCACTCGGTGAATCGCCACATGACGCAAGCGAGTCAGCCGCGCGGTTGCCAGATGAAGATTTCACCTTTGCCCGGCACGGCCGAGTCGCCCGAATAGCTTTGATAGACGCCGTCTTCGTCTCGGTAGGGAATCGAAATCCCCAGCGGCTGAAGATGCCTGGCCAACAGGCGCAAGAACACCGGGTTACATTGGCAATCATACGAAAACGTCGGCAACAAGCGGATCGGCGCCAAAGAGACGATCGTGCCGCGGATCATCCAGGCGCCGGTGCGAATTTCGGCGCCGCTCAGCAGGAAGATGGTGCCGCCTTTCATCTGCAGGCCGGCGAAGTCGCGCACCGGCCCGCGAACGACGATGATCCCGCGTCTCATGCGCATGCCGACCTCGAGGCCGGCCGAGCCGTCGACGAGGATCGTCCCGTTCGTCATGCCCGTGAGGCTGCCGCGATAGGCGGCGCCGATCTGGCCGCCGGCGTTGCCGCGAATGTGGATCAGCCCGCCGGTCATCTCGGCGCCGACCCAGTCCGAGGCGTTGCCCGTGACCTCGATCGTTCCGCCCTTCATGTACGCGCCCAGGTGCATGCCGGCGTTGCCGTGGATGGCGATGCGTGCCGCGGGTCATGCCGCGGCCGATCCACTTGACCTTGCCGGCGTCGCCGTGAATCTCCAGCTCGTCGCTGGCTTCCCCTTCGACCTCGAAGAAATCATCGACGCGGCACGGCTGCTTTCCCAAGAAGCACCGGCAGGCGCGCACACCGCGTCGTGCGGCATGAGCGCCGTGACGTCGGGCGAGAGAGATTCCGCTTCGAGCGGCACGTCGGTTCGCTCTTTGAGCGTCAAGGTGATCATGTTCAGCCGGCCCCGTCCAACTGCCGGACTTCCGGCCGTTCGAGCCGCTCCAGCTCCACCGGATAGTTCTCGAACGACATCGTGTAGTACTGCTGGAACAAGCGGACGCAGATAGTCCTCGATCGATTCGTCGTACGCCGGGTTGCACGACGAACTCCCGGCCCTCGCTCGATATTGCGAATCTCGCCTTCCTCGACCACGATCTCGCCGGCCTTGATGACGTAGCGCGGATAGCGGAACAAGAATTCGCCGTCGGGCTTTTCGTTGTAGATGGCCACGTCCGCGTCGGCGCCGACGCCGAGGTGTCCCTTCTGCGACAGCCCCAGTGCCCGAGCCGGGCCGGCCGACGTGATGATGGCGATCTCCAGCAGCGTGTACTCGCGATCGAGATCGGCCAGCGTAGTGCGGCTCTGGGCCTTCGCGGGCAATGCTTTTCACCCGCTCGCGACGAACGTCGGCGTTCATCAGCAGGTGAATGATCTCCGGATACCGCCAGAAGCACGCGCCGTTGGGATGATCGGTGGTCAGGAAGATGCGCCAGGGGTCGTCGATGAGCAGCAGCAGCTCCAGCCCGACCGCCCACTGCACGGCGTTGACCAGGTTGCTTCCCTTGTAGGTGTAGGGCACGATGCCGCAGCCGGTCTCGTTCTCGACGTCGAGGTTGCCCCACTTGCGGCCGGTGAGCTGGTAGAGCAAGTGCTGCCAGGGGCCGTCGGCGGTGATCGTCACCGTGTTGCCGAACAGGATGGCGCCGGCGTCGGTGGTGAGATTCGGGTGGGCGTTGAAGTACTCGGCGAGCGCGGCGGCCTCGGAGCGCATCGTGTCCCAGTCGTCGCCGCCGTAGGCGTGGAACTGCAGATGCGCCATGTGGGCCCGAGTTGCCCTCCAGGACCTTCATCGTCTCGAGCGTGGTGGCGACGTTGCCCGGCGTGCCCAGGTTGTTGCAGTGCAGGTGCAGCGGATGCGGCAGGCCGAGCTCATCGACGATCTGCGCAAGGCTCGAGATGATCATGGCCGGCGTCACCTTGCTGTAGCCGGCGACCGGCTCGGAGATGGACCTTGGCGTCCTTGCCCCACTTCCACGCCGTGACGCCGCCGGGGTTGACGGCCTTCACGCCGTACGCCTTGGCCGCCCAGATCAGCCAGGCGACGACGTCCTTGGCCCGCTCGATCTCGCCGGCCTCGAGCAGGTCCAGCACGATCTCGTTGTTGGCCATCAGGACGCAGCACGCCTTGTCCACGATCGGCGTGTCGCGCAGCTCTTCGTGCGTGTGCTTGGCGGACAGGACCGGGACGGCGGCTTCGATGACGGTCGTGTAGCCCATGCCGGCGTACAGGTAGCCGGTGGCGAACGTCGTGGGCGTCGGGCCGCCGAGGCCGGCGCGGCGCTCGGGCGTGTGCAGGAATGGCCGTGGCCTGGCGATGGTTCTCGGGCGTCATCGCCCGGGCGAAGTTGAGCGCGGCGCCGGCGACGTGGGTGTGGATATCCACGCCGCCGGGAAAGACGATCATGCCGGTCGCGTCGATCGTGCGGCCGCCGTCGACCTCCGACGACGATCCGGCCGTCCGAGATGCAGATGTCCTTGACGACGCCGTCGATGCCATTGGCGGGATCGTAGACCTTGCCGCCGGTGATTCGCAGCATCGCATCTCCGTTCGGCTGGCAGCGGTTCTTCCGCCGGGGCCTAGTTCGTCGGCGTCATCGCTTCAGGCCGTTGCGCCCATGCGGGCTTTTTGGCAACCGCCTCGTGGATGCGGCGGATCACCTCTTCGTCGGTCGGATACGGCGACTTCAGCGCCGGCCGCAGCGGCAGCGGAATCTCATCCATGCGATAGACGGTTCCCGGGGCGCTGATGCCCGTGGCGGCCGTCGTGATGTGGACGCGGGCCAGGCGGCTGGTGTGCGTGACCTTGGGGTCGAGCACGATGGTCGGGATGCGGGCCAGGTGGTCGATGCCCGGCTGCGGCATCGTCGCGCCGGGATCGGCGCCGAGGACGAGCGCCGCGTCGACGTCGCCGCGGACCAGCAGGTCGACCGTCGAGAATTCGCCGGGGTTGAAGCGCGGATAGCCGCGGCACAGGTTGACGCCGAACGGATAGCCGGTCGTCCAGCGCATCACCATGTCGGCGCCGGTGACGTTGCCGTGGCCGCGCATCGGCATGGCGACGAACTTGGTGAAGGCGTTCAACTCGGCGGCCAGCGTCAGGACGGCCGCGGAGTTCATGTGCTTGCCGCGCGTCATCGACAGGCCCATGCCGAAGAAGATGACGCCGAAACGGGCTTGCTTCATCCGGTCGACCAGGTCCTGCAACTGCTCCAGCGTCAGGCCGGTTTCGGCGACCAGTTCCTCGTTCACCGGCTGGCCCTTGATCAGGGCCCGCAGCGTGGTGAGGACCTCGAAGTCCTTGCCCGGGCGTGATCTGCAGGAAGATGTCGGCGGCCTTGGCGCTCGGCGTTTCGCGAATGTCCACCAGAACCATCGTGCGGTCCTTGCGGCCGTTGGGCACGAACTTGCCCTTTTGCGTGAGGGTGTACTTGGTGAAATGCCGCGGATGGCACTCGGCCGGATTGCCGCCCCAGTACATGATGAAGTCCGCTCGGTTCTTGACTTCGCCCAGCGTACACGTGACCTTGCCACCCAACTGGGCGGCGATTTCTGTTGGACCGTGTCACAGCGAGGTGTGGCTGTCGATCACGCCGCCGATCAGCTCGGCGAGCGACACCGCCTCGCGCTGGGCCTCGCAGGTGATGTTGCTCAGGCCGTAGACCAGCGGCATGTGCGCCTTGTAGAGGTAGTCGGCCGCGGCTTCGATGCGCCGCATCGAGCGTGGCGGGCTGGCCGTCGATCGAGCGCGTCGGGATAGAGCCGCTCCGCGGTGTGGTTCTGGAACCAGGACTCGCCCAGGCTGCACGCGTGCTTCGTCTTGACGATCCGCTCGTCGTCGGCGTGCAGCTCGATGTCGTCGCAGACGCAGCCGCAAAACGTGCACGTGGCGTGTTGAACAATGTTCAGGCTCATGGATTTCCTCGATTCAGTGGCGTTCTTTTTTCTCGAAGTCGAACGGATTCCTCCAACGACCTACCATGCTACAGCGCTGGCTTGCGCGGCGGCACTTCATGGCTTGTGATCGTCGCCCGGACCGGGCGGCATGACAAACGTTCACCCAAGCTCGCGGCCGAGACAACTGCCGCGAATGCGGCGTGGACGGTAGCGCCCGACGTCAATCAACTCCCATGCCTGGGGTTTCTCGACCCCATCCATCGGCAGCGCGGGTCGCTGGGGCTCTTGAGCATCATCATGTGATTTGGCTTTCATTTCAGATCTCTCTTTCGAAAGGCAGCGTCATCTGACTGTCAAAAAAACGAGACGCTCACGGCGCCCCTTCGGTGGCTTGCTGGCCAGCGTCCGGCGCGACGGGCTCGATCTCCACCTCCCAACCCTTGGACGTCGGCATGCCGGTGCCGTCCGTATTCTGGCCCATGAGACGGCAGGTGGGCGGGCCATAAGGGACGAAAATCATTCCCGGAGGAACCTTCCCCTCTTTGCATTGGAACAAGCCTTCGCCGGTGTCGGAGCGGACTCGCACGGTTCCGCCCGACGTGATGCCGGCTTCTTTCATGTCGTCGGCATGCATGATCAAGGTCGTGACCATGGCCAGATACTCGGGGCTGTCCTTCGAGATGTTGATCTGTTGACCCTGCCTGGTCGTGCGCCCCGCATTCATGATGAATCGCTTGCCCGTCATCGCTTACTCTCTGCTTCCCTGGCTGCCCCATTTGCAGACTGTCATTCTACTGGCACCACAGCGAGCGTAAAGGGAAGTCCAAACGGATTTTCCGTCGGCCAGGGCGTACGACTTCTTGCCTTGCGGATGTCGGAAAGTCACACTGTTGAACGGCCCCAGATTCGATGCAAGGCGTACCGTACGGGTGCAATCGATTTTGGTATGTGGAAGGTTTCTTGATGGTCGACCCTGTCCGGCTCACTCAATTCGCCAAGCGCGCCGGATGCGCCGCCAAGCAACCGCCCGGCTACTTGCTGTCGCTCCTCCCGTTGCTGCCGCCGATCACGGATCCGAACGTGCTGGTCGGCTGTGCCACGGCCGACGATGCGGCCGTTTATCGACTCAACGACGAACTGGCGCTCGTGCTGACGACCGATTTTTTCACGCCGATCGTCGACAGTCCGTACGACTTCGGGGCGGTGGCGGCGGCGAACGCCTTGAGCGACGTGTACGCCATGGGCGGAAAACCGCTGGCGGCACTCAGCCTGGTCGGCTTTCCCGACGTCGCGTTGCCGCCAGAGGTGCTGGTCGAGATCTTGCGCGGCGCCGCCGACAAGGCGGCGGAAGCTGGAATTGCCATTGTCGGTGGACACACCATCAAATCCGAAGAGCCGATTTTCGGGCTCGCCGTGGTCGGCACCGTGGCCCCGGATCGGGTGCTGGCCAATGACAAGGCGCAGAGCGGCGACGTGCTGATTCTGACCAAGCCGCTGGGCTTGGGAATCATCACGACCGCCGCCAAGAACGGAGCCGATAATCTGGGAGCAATCACCGCGGCCATTGGTGTGATGACCACGCTCAATCGGGCGGCGGGTGAAGTCATTGCACGCGCAGGCGCGCACGCCCTGACCGACGTCACGGGCTTCGGACTGCTCGGACACCTGCGCAACGTAACGGCGGCGAGCCGCGTCGGCGCCCGCGTCTACCTTGACCGTGTGCCGGTTTTGGCCGCTGCCTGGGAGTACGCAAGGCAGGGGATTGTGCCAGGTGGCACGCACGCCAACCACCGGTTTCTGGCCGATTGGGTTACCTACGCCCCCGACATGAGCAAGGAGGACCAATTGGTCTTGTGCGACGCGCAGACTTCCGGCGGGCTGCTCGCCGCCGTCGCGTCCGATGAAGCCCAGGGCTTGCTCGCCGCTTTGCGCTCCGGCGGCGTGCCCGACGCCGCGATCATCGGCACCATCGAGAGAGCATCCGCCGGCCGGATCGCGGTCGTTCGCTCCGAGTGAGTCGCCACTTGAACGGCGATGTCTGTCTCGGCGTTGGGCCTACGTCGGTTTCGGAGAAGGGGACAGTCGCCGACGGTTCTCGGGTAGGTTGTCAGACGTGCACGCCGCTCGGCAAACGGGAGCGGATGGGAATCGAACCCACCGAACGTCGGTGTACGACGTTCCGCCGGTTTTGAAGACCGGGGCGGTCACCAGATCCGCATTCACTCCCGAACAGGTATCGAATTGTAGGGGCTGCATGGACTGATGCCAATTGAACCGGCGCTCAATCGGTCTGACATTCGAGAAGTCTGAGCAAAAGCGGCTCTTCGTCCTCGGGCAGGACGGTCCGCAGGTCGATGAGGATACAGCCTTCGTTGAGCCGAGGCATCACGGCGGGCGTCCCCAGGCGCAACCTTTCGGCGACGCGCTCGACGTGCGGAGCCTGAATGGCAATGCCCCAACTCGCCAGCGTCTGCCCGGCAAGTGCACCGCCGCCGGGGGCCGACTCGACCGCCTGGACCGAGAATGTGTTCGGCAGCGGCGACACCGCGCGAAGTCGTTCGACGAGCCGCTCAGCCGTGCCGCGGATTTCATCGGCGGAAAGCGAAAGTTGGCGAAGCACTGGAATTCCTGCAAACGCATTTCCCGCGCGGTGGATCTCCAGGGTCGCTTCGAGCGCGGCAATCGTCAGCTTATCGACCCGCACTGCCCTGGCCAGCGGATTGGATCGTAGCTTCTCAACCAGGTCAGCCCGTCCAACCACGATCCCGCACTGCGGCCCGCCCAGCAGCTTGTCGCCGCTGAAAAGGACGAGATCCGCTCCGGCTCGGACGCTGTCGCCGACAATCGACTCATCGGGAAGACCGAATCGGGTCAAATCATATAAGCAGCCGCTGCCAACGTCGTCGATCGCCGGCAATTGATGCGCATGCGCCAATTCGACCATCTCGGCGATGGGCACCTCTTCGCAAAACCCGGTGATCCGATAATTGCTGGGGTGGACCCGCAATAGAGCGGCCGTGTTGTCGTCGATGGCCGCCTCGAAGTCGGAGAGCCTGGTGCGATTCGTCGTGCCGACTTCGCAGAGCACGACGCCCGCCTGCGTGAAGACGTCGGGCAGGCGGTACGAGCCGCCAATCTCGACCAGCTGCCCCCGCGAGATGATCACTCGGCGCCCGGCGGCAAGGGTCTGCAAGGCGAGCAAGGTGGCTGACGCGCAGTTATTGACCACCAGCGCGGCCTCGGCGCCGGTGATCTCGCGGCACAGCGACTCTGCGGCGGCTCCCCGCCGACCGCGGCGTCCGCTCTCCAGGTCGACTTCCAGGTTGGCGCACGATGCAACCGCGACCATCGCCCGCACCGCCGCGGCGGCCAGCGGCGCGCGACCGAGATTCGTATGAATGACGACGCCGGTGCCGTTAATCACGCGACGCAACCGCCCGGAGCCGTCGCGACGGGCAGCCTCGCTCAAGCCACGAACGATATTTTCGATCATTACGGATGGATCCTCGGGCAGTTCACCGGCGCCACCGCTTCGCATTCCGTCCAGAATCTCGCGGGTCCAGCGAGCAACGACGGTTCGACCGTGCCGCTCGCAAAGCTTGACGACTTCAGTCAGGTTGAGGATACGTTCCACGGCGGGAAGAAGCCGCTTGTTGTGCACAGGGCGAGGATTCATAGGACAGTCTCGTCAATGGGTACCGAAATCCGCGGCCCGGCGGTGTGGAGGTCGCCCGAGCGGGCGGTCACCTGCCGCCGATCGAAGAATTCGAAGATCGGAACGGCGTGCTTCCGCGTCATCCCCCACCGTGCGCGGATCTCACCAATCTTAGCCGCCGGATGTTGTTGAAAAAAGTCGGCAAGATTCTGTCGCAAGCCCTCCAGCGCTTCCGAGGCGATGGCCAGCTCGGGCGACAGCCGGACCAGGCGTCCCTCGTCAACGGCCACCTGCACCAGCGGCTCCAGGTCTTTGAGCGTACAACCACCGGCAGCCGCGAATTCCTTCAAAGTGGGAGGCGTCGCCCCGGCGCCGACGCACTGACTCAGCAGGGCATCGAGCAATTGCCGCTGCCGATTTGAAAGATCGGCGGCAGCGGGCAGTCCGACGCGATCACCCCGCCGCACCAGCTCGCCTCGATCGGTCAGATCGCCCAACACGGCGGCCAAGACGCGTTCGCTGGCGTGTCGATTCATGGCGGAGAGCACAACCGAGACGCTGACCAGGCGTGAAGGTTTTCTTCGACCCAGTTCGGTCTCGCAGCATCGGACCATCTGCTGCTTGAGCTCCTGAAATCTCCGGGCCGTGACATACCGCGGTTGCGTCTCCGTCGTGCGGTGCGCCGCCTTCTGCTCCACCAGCCGCTGGCCGGCCGCTTCGAATTGCGGTCGATCCAACCCGATGCGCGACTGAGTCGCATCGTCGAAACACGTTTCGCGGCGCAGATCGATATAGCCCGCCAGTCGCACGTGCGGCTGCTTGTCCGACAGGGCTTGGGCGACCGCCAGGCAGCGGTTCAAACGATCGGAGGGCCGAAGCATCGGCGCGATGATCGAGCCGCCGCCGATGGTCCGCTCGGGCGAGAGCTGGCGCAGAATGAACGGCTGCGCGTACTCGGCGACGATCGGTTTTGCGCAGCGCAGCATGGCGAACACTTCTTCGCCGGGTCGGGCCTCGTGGCGACCCTGTCCCATCTGCACCTGGGCCGTGGTCTGGTTGGCGCCTAGGTGCACCCGCACACTCTGCCGGTGCCGCAGCGCATGCCTGGCGTCGGGTAGGATCCGCAGGCGGACAAGCGCACGGCGAGACGGCTCGAAGGCGCGCGGTGTGACCAGCTCGTTCCCGCGGCGAATCTCTGAAGCCTTGATGCCGGCCAGGTTGACGGCTGCCCGCTGACCCGCCGTCACCGTTTCGACATCGGCGCCCTGCGACTGCAGCCGGCGAATCCGCACGGTCGTGGCCTGGGGCAGCACCAGCAGCGTTTCGCCGACGCGCGCCGTCCCGCGCCACACGGTGCCCGTGACGACGGCCCCCTGGCCGGCGGGCGAAAACGCGCGGTCAACCGGCAGCCGGAACCGCGGATCGTCCGTCGGCCGAAGGGGCGAATGGCTCGCGGCATCGACTAACGCCTGCCTGACTTCTTCGACGCCAAGACCACTTTCGCTCGAGACCCTGATCACCGGCGCCTGGGCCAGGCTAGTCGGCTCGACGAGCTCGGCGACGTCCAGCTGAACCAGTTCCAACTGCTCGTCATCGGCCAGATCGCACTTCGTGATCGCGATCACTCCGGTTCGAATGCCCAGCAGCTCAAGAACCGCGAGGTGCTCGCGCGTTTGCGGCATGACGGAATCGTCGGCCGCGACGACGAGCAGGGCCGCGTCAACTCCCGACGCGCCGGCAACCATGGTGTGAATGAATCCCTCGTGCCCTGGAACATCCGTGAGTGCGAAACGGACGCCCCCCGCGTCAAAATGCGCGAAGCCCAAGTCGATCGTCATCCCGCGACGCTTCTCTTCCGGCAAACGGTCGACGACGCCGCCGGTCAGCGCGCGCACCAGCGAAGATTTCCCGTGATCGATGTGCCCCGCCAGGCAAATCACGATCTGCGAACGAATGGTCAACGGCGATGCGCTGGTCAATTTGAGGTTTGTCCTGCGATGTCCAACGCCTCGGTTGTCGGCCCAGGCCGACGCGGTCTCGTTCTCTACCGACTTCTCACGAATGCCGGCACGTTGGAGCGAGCATACCTTGAACCTGACGATACGTCATTATGATATCGTTTGGCATGCCGTGGCGCAATATGCCCGGTTGTGTGGGCATGCTGAACGTCTGACCGTGGTCGACGAAGACGACCACGAGCCGAGATGCACGATCAATGCCCGGCTGTTTGCCTTGGGTCGCATGCCAGATTTGATGCCGGCGACCGCTGGGGAGCAGCAAACCTGAAGGCAGCCGCTACTGACGAGACTCGCATCGATCAGATTTCTTTCGACGCCGCTCTTTGTCATAATTATCGATTAGCGACGACGTTCCCGGCACCGTGCGATATTTGGCGCCCGAAGGATTGGCCGTTCTTGCATCAGCAGATACTCATTACCAAATCTGACTCGAGCCATGAAATTCAGCTTTATCATGTGCGACCCCGTGCCGGAACTGGGAGAGTTAGCCGCGCGGATGATGCGCCTTGCCGAATTCGGCTATCAGGGCGTCGAGTTGGTCGCCACGCATCCGTTGGGCTACGAGGTCGACGAATTGGCCGCCGTGGCCGAACGGACCCGACTGCCGGTCGTGTCGCTGCTCTCGGGATGGTCCTATTCGAATGAGGGACTTTGCTTGTCGAGCCCCGACGAAGCGGTCCGCGACCGGGCGGTTGCCCGGCTGATCGAGTATGTCGAACTGGCGCAGCGCCTGGGTGCGCTCGTGGTTGTCGGCCTGATGCAAGGGTTCCGAAGCGATGAGCCCGACTCGGCAGTTGCCAACGTGCGCATCACGGAAGCGCTTTTCCGAGTAGCTCGCGCGGCGGACGACAAACGCGTGCCGCTCGTTATCGAGCCGGTCAATCATTTGCAGGTCGGCTTCAATCACACTGCGGCCGAGGTAGCCGCGTTGCTCGAACGCATTGGGTCTCCCGCAGCCGGTCTGATGCTTGACACGATCCACATGAACATCGAAGAGCGCTCGATGTTGGCAACGATCCGCCGCTACGGCAGGCGAATCGGCCACTTCCATCTTTGTGAATCCAACGGCGGACCGTTTGGCGGCGGAAATCTCGATTTCGCGGCGGTATTGGCCGCGCTCGATGAAGTGCGCTACGACAAGTACGCTTCCGTCAAGATCTATCGTGATGCAGATTGGGAAGATGGCGCACGCTCCGCGATGGAGTTTCTGCGGCGACTGCGGACTTGACGCGCCCGACCGTGCCTTAAGTGCGTCCAACAAAATGGCCGGGGACTGTCCCCCTCTCCCCGGCCAGCGCGCCGTCACGCCGGGCCGAGTGCTGGCCCCGTGGTATCTCGCACTGGGCGCGCGGCTCGATCTGCAATTCATCGGTCACGCCACCCGTCGCTCGCGCCACACCCGTGTCGCCCGCCCGGTCCGCGTGCTACAATGGTCGGCGGGTTCAGATTGGCGCGTAGATTCGTCGGCATGCCCCCTAGGCTCGGCGGATGCACCGCCGGCGCGAAGGGCGCACAGGGTTCCACGAGTCAGCAGAAAATGACGCAAACACGGCACGAAACTTCGAGTCCTGTCGACACCTTGTCGCGCCGCTCATTGCTAAGACTGGGCGTCGGCGGGCTCGGCTTGAGCTTGACCGGCTTGCTGCAAGCTCGGGCCAGTGCGAGACCCATCGAACCCACGGGGCTGCCTCCCCTCAAGGCTTGCATCATCGTGTTTTATTACGGCGGTCCAAGCCATTTGGACACCTACGACCTGAAGCCGGATGCCCCGGCCGAAGTGCGTGGCGAGTTCAAGCCGATCGCGACTTCCGTGCCTGGCTTGTTCGTGTGCGAGCATCTGCCGAAGATGGCTCGCTGCATGCACAAGGTGGCGCTCGTTCGAAGCATGCATCACCAGAACCGGCTGCATGACTCGGCATCCACCGAAGCGCTGACGGGCAGGCAAGCGCCGACGGGAGATCGCGAGGAATTCGCTCCCATCAAACAAGTGTTCCCGTGTTATGGCGCGTCGCTGAGTTACTTGCGACGTGAATTGGAGCTCGACGTGCCGCACGCCGCGCTGCCTTTCGTGTTTCACAACGTCATTGACGTACCCTGCCAGGGAGGCGGATTTCTAGGTTCGACTTACGACCCGCTGCAAATCAACGTCGACCCGCAGAGCCGGGTCTATAACGCCGGGGCGCTCGCGCTGCCCGCTGGGCAGTCGGCAAAATCGCTCGAGGATCGGCGTCGTTTGCTGATGTCTCTGCAGGACAAGTCGTTTGCGGCCACACAATCTTCGCCGCTGGGGCGCTGGCAACTTTCCAGCGACAAGGCGTTTCAATTGCTCGGGACTGAGTTGATCCGGAATGCCCTCGACCTGTCGCGCGAATCGTCGCAAACGCGCGATCGATATGGATACGGTCCGGCACCCGTCGCCGTCGGCTCGGGCGGAGGCGGTGGCAACGGGGCCGAGATGGGAATCGCGCGCCAGATGCGCGGGCAGAATCTGTTGCTGGCGAGGCGGTTGGTTGAAGCCGGCGTTCCGTTTGTCAACGTGTTCGATTTCCGGCAGCAGGGACAGAACTGGGATGCGCATCATCAAAACTTCGAGCAACACAAGAGCCACCTGTTGCCGCTGGCCGATCAATCGCTCTCGGCGCTGATCGAAGATTTGGATGCGCGAGGATTGCTCGACACGACATTGGTCGTGGCGATGGGGGAGTTCGGTCGCACGCCGACGATCAACAAGAATGGCGGCCGCGACCACTGGCCGGATTGCTATAGCGTGTTGCTAGCCGGCGGCGGCGTCCACGGGGGAGCTGTTTTTGGAGCGAGCGATCGAACCGGCGCCTATCCCGCCAGGGACCCGGTGACCCCCGCCGATCTCGCGGCCACCATCTTTTGGCGTTTTGGCATCGATCCGTCGTCCGAAATTCATGACCTTACCGGCCGACCCTGGCGCGTCGCCGACGGCCAGCCGCTGCGGTCGTTGTTTGCGTGAACGAGACGGTGCGCGATTACTTCGGCATGGGAAGCATGACGACCGCGTCTTCCGGGAACGATGCCTCGCCTGCCTTGCCGTTGATCCGGTATTGGACTTTCAGTTGTTTCGCGGTACCCGGCACGGGATCGCCGCCGAAGCTGGCGCTATAGCTGGGCGACGGCAACGTAATCAGAGGCAAGTCGCGAACTTGCTTCTGCAGCGCTTCGGTCACGTCCTTTTGCTTGGACCCGGCTCCGTATTCGGCCTTGACGATTTCCACCTTGACCGGGTCCATGCCGATCTGGTTGAGCAACTCCCGCACGTTGCCGCCCTTGTGCGCCCAGCTTTTGAATGATCACCAGCGTCGCTCGCGTGGCATCTTCCTTCAAGGCCGGCACCTGCCGCGCTTTCATGGCGACCTTGAGCGTGTCGGGGCTGGGATAGCGTTGGAGGACGGTCAGCACGACCTGCTGTTCGGCGGGGCGATTGGAGGCGTCCAGCGCGGTCTGACACATTTCGGCACGCTGCTGATCCGACTTGGCGAATTGTCGCGCGAGACGGATATAACCGCGCAGCGCACGGACCTGATACTTGTCGCTCGGCGCGGTTTTCGCCAGCTCCAGCAATACCGGCGCGGCGTCCACCGTCATCCACTCGCCGAGCACCCGGCTCCCGGTGTCTTGAAGTTCCGGATCGCTCCCCTTGACCGCGGCCGCAATCGTCGCCAAAGCCTTCGCCCCTCCCATCTCGCCGAGGATTTCCAGCAGGTTGGATCTTGTCGAAACCGGCGCCCGCGGCATCGCCGCGGTAAGCTCCGCGGCGCACGCCTCGCGGTCGGGCATGCGAACGCAAGCCGCGCGCAAGCGCCTTTCGCGCCACCTGTGCAGTCGTCCGGATTTTTGGGCGAAACGACCTGCGAAATCAACACCGATAGATCCTTCGGTCCGACCGTGGCCCCCAGCGCGGTCAGGGCAGCGCCGCGAACCGCCGCGTCGGCATGATCGAGCGCCTTCACCAGAGCCGGCGTCGCGTCGATGCGCCGCTGCCCAACCAGTTCGATCAAAACGGGCAGCGTTTTGCCCTCGGCTTTGGCCAGGCGAGCAACGATTTCTGAATTGATTTTCTCACCCGGCAGGCCGGCCAGCGCCGTTTTGGCGGATTGCGCCAATTCCGCGTCGGTTTCGGCCGCAATCTCCAGCAGTGTGGACAGACTGGACGCGTCTCCCAAGCGGCCGACGACGCCGATGGCCGCGATGCGCACCTCCTTGGGGCCGCTTTTGGCGACCTCGAGCACGGCGGGCGGGACGACGGCATCACTGCGGTCGGCGATGGCGGCAAGCAACAAGACCGCTCGATCCGGAGTCGTGCGAGCCAACTCGGCCGCCAGGGCGTCGGCGACTTCACGGCCCGGCAGCTCGCGCGCGGTGCTCAAGCCGATGTAGAACAGGCCCTTGTCCGCCGAGCGAAGCTGCTCGATCAACAGCGGGATTCCATCGGACTTGCGGGCGAGAATCGCTCCGCGAGTCGCCTCGAGAATCTTCTGCTTGGGAACGTCGGCCTTGCGCACTTCGTCGTAGATCTCGACCGCTTCGCTCGTCTTGCCCTCAGTCATGAGGCGTTCGGCGCACAGAATGCAACCCTCGGCGACCGCGTTGCGGACTTTCGGCGGTGCGCGCCGCCAACGATCCTCGCAGCGTTTTGGTCGCGGCGCCGTTTCCGATGCGACCCAAGGCAACCGCCGCGGCCGACGCGACGTCGGCATCCGAGTTCTGCAGCTGCCGGTCAAGGGATCGACCGCGCCGTCGTCTCGGCGAACGCCGATCGAATTGATCGTGCCGATCAGCAGTCGGCCCTTGAGCGAATCCATGCGCCTTGCGCAACGCTTCGTCGGCTTCCGGACCGGGAATCGCTTCCAGCGCGATCCGCGACCACGAGGCGAGCTGTTCGTCGGTCAAAAGCTTCGCCAACTCGGGTACCGCCTCCTTCGAGCCGTAGACGGCCAGTTGCTTGCAGGCGATCGCCTTTTCGGCCGCGGGCGAATCCGAACGGAGTTTTTCGATCAGCTCTTTTTCTTTGGCCCCGTCTTGGCTGTCGGCAGCATAGGCCACGGCGGCCATCGCGACAAACGCCGCGAGAAACGCGGCACAACGTGTGCATTGTCGAACTGTATTCATGATTTCGGTCCTGATTGATCGGTTATGCCTGGGTGGCTGCGATATTCTTTGGCTGTTGACGCACCGGTGTACTGCGGAAGCGATGGTCGACGCGCGGGTAAAGTCCCTGGTAACCTCAAAGCCGCCACGGTTCGCGCAGCGCCTCGGATCGCAAACGATTGGCTTGCTCGTCGCCGATGAACTCGTGTTTCTTGAGATCGTAAGTCACCTGGCGGCCCAGGAAGAGCGCGATGTTCGCCGCGTGGCAGGCGATGTGCGCGTAGCAGGCCGCGTCGGCGTTGCCCTTCGGCAGGCTGCGCGTCTTCACGCAGTCGAGGAAATCGCGGACGTGGAAGGTGGCCGGGTAGCCGTCGATTTCGGCGACCGTTCGGCCGGCGAGCAATTCCGGCGAGCTCAGCACGAGCTTGCCGCTGTCGCCCGCTTCGACCCAGCCGGTCTCGCCTTCGAACCGCACCGGGCACGAGCCCAGCGGAAGCCAGCCCGTCTCGCGGAAGATCAACTCCACGCCGTTGTCGTAGCGGGCGACGAGTTGGCCATCCTTCGGCGGGTTGTACTCGACGGGAGCCGTGTGGTCGGCGCCGACGGCCCATTGGCAGAGATCGACGCAATGCGAGCCCCATTCCAGCACGCCGCCGCCGACCAGCCCGCCGCCTTTTTCGAAATTGAAACCGTCGAGCAGCTTTTCATTGAACGGCCGCCAGGCCGCGGGCCCAAGGTACATGTCCCAGTCGACGACTTCCTTCGCCGGTTCGGTCTCGGCAGGCAGCCAGCCGCTGGTCATGGCTGTCATGCCCGCCGGATGGGCATAGACTCGCTTGAGCTTGCCGAGCTTGCCGGTGCGAGCCAGCTCGCAGGCAAACGCGAAGTGCGGCAGGTTCCGCCGCTGCGTGCCGGCCTGGAACACGCGGCCGGTGCGGCGCATCGTGTCGGCCAGCGTCAGGCTTTGCGCGATGTTCTTCGTGCAGGGCTTCTCGCAATACATGTCCTTGCCGGCCTTGGCGGCGTTGATCGCGGCCGTGGCGTGCCAGTTCGGTCCGGTGGCGATCAGCACCGCGTCGATGTCGCTGCGGTCGAGCAGTTCGCGAAAATCGCGATACATGGCGCAATTCTGGTTGCCGTATTTCTGATCGACCATTTTCTTGACCGCAGTGCGGCGAGCCGCCTTGACGTCGCAAACCGCCACGAACTGCACGTCCTTTTGCTCCAGGAAGCAGCCCAGGTCGTAGGTGCCGCGGTTGCCGATGCCGATTCCGCCCACCACGATCCGCTCGCTGGGGGCGACCGCGCCGTCCCGGCCCAAGGCGGAGCTCGGGATGATCGTGCGGCGCCATCACCGCGGCACCGGCCGAAAGTGCGGTCTTCAGAAACCGACGCCGATGAAGTTGGTGTTCCCATTTTCGACATGACTGCTCTCCTGATCGAGTTGATCCACGGTCCGCCAGCACGTGCCTGGGCACTTGAACCTCTTCCTGCCAGACTCACAGCATACCGCCGCACCGCTGGTCTTTCCACAAACGTCTCGCCGTTTTTCCGCGACCGGCATCCATTCGTCGGCCGAGCCGTCAAACCACGTGTTTTATTGACAATTCCAAACCTGGCCGCGAAACTGTGGTCGTGGTCTGCTCGGGGTTCGGCGTCCCAATTGCTGTCACCGACCGCATTCAGAGGAAGCTGCAATGAGTTTTTCGTTGAGCAACAAGCGGCACGAGCCCACACGGATCACTCGCCGCCGACTCCTCCAGGTCGGCGGGATCGGCGCCTTGAGCCTGGGCTTGCCGGGCATGGTTGCAGCGGCCGTCAATGAGCAAGCGGGGACTTGGCGGCGGTGCTGCCGAGAAGTCGTGCATCTTTATCTTGCTGTGCGGCGGGCCCAGTCACCTCGACACGTGGGACCTGAAGCCCGAGGCGCCGGCGGAAATTCGCGGCCCCTACCAGCCCATCGCCACGACGGTCCCTGGCATGCGCATCTCGCGAGCTGCATACGCGCCTGGCCACGCTTGACCCAGCATTTCAGCCTGATCCGCTCGATGACGCACGTCGGCAACATCAGCAACCATTTCGACGCCATGCACCACTGCCTGAGCGGCCAGGCGGATGCGCCTGCCGACTCTCCGTACATCGGTTCCGTCCTGGCGAAGGTTCGACCCAGCCAGCGCAGCGTCGCTTCGTACGTCTGGCTGATCAAGTGCGTCGGCGATCCCGTCTTCTGCGCCCCGAATATCGGCACGGGGGGCCACCTGGGCATTCAGCCACAGCCCGCTGTTCGTCGGCTCGGCAACCAATCATCCGGCCATGCCTGGTTTCAAAGCTCCCGACGAGCTGCTTCCCGCGGTGCCGCCCGAGCGGATGCAGGAGCGCCGCCGGTTGCTGGAAGGGCTGAATCCTGCCGATAGCCCGAGCATGGAAAGCCGAACCGTGAAAGAGTGGCAGGATTTGCACGGCCGGGCCTTCGAGTTGGCGAGCGGAGCGGGCGGACGCGAGCCGTTCGAGTTGGAACGAGAGCCGGCGGCGGTGCGCGACCGTTACGGCATGCATCCCCTGGGACAAAACCTGCTGCTGGCGCGCCGGCTCGTCGAGGCGGGAGTCGGGTTCGTCACCGTCAACGGCTGGACGGGCCCGGCTCCGGGCGAAGACTGGGGCGGACCGCCCAGTTCGAGCTGGGACATGCACGGCGGCGAAATGGGCATGGGCAACGCCTTTGGCAACGGTTCGTACGGCATGGGCTGGTGCCTGCCGCGGCTCGACGAGGCACTTTCCGCATTGCTGGTCGATCTCGACGAGCGCGGCCTGCTTGAGAGCACCCTGGTGGTGGTCGTCGGAGAATTTGGCCGCACGCCGCGCATCAATGCGCAAGGCGCCAATCCCGGGCGCCAGCACTGGCCGTCCTGCTACTCCGCCATCCTTGCCGGCGGCGGCATTCGCGGCGGCATGGTCTACGGGGAGTCCGACAAGATCGGGGCGTACGTGAAGGACAAGCCGGTGCGCCCGCAGGACCTCGGCGCCACGATCTACCACGCCCTGGGCGTCCCGCTCGATCTTCGTCTGGGCAAGGACGGCTTCACCCGTCCCATCAGCTCGGGTCGAGCCGATCCTGGAACTGTTCGGATAACAAACGCGGTTTTCCGGCATGTCGGCGTTGGGTAGCACTAGGCGCAAGCCCGGATCATCGATTGTTCGCCGTGTCGAGGTTAGCATGGAGAATCCCGAATCCCAGATTCGGCATTCGCGTCGTTTGCTGCGGGAGCTTGAGCTGATGAGTCACTGCAGGGCGTCGATCCGCTGTGGAATGTCCGTTCTGCTCGCGTTTGGCAGCTATGTCAACGTGGGCAAGGCACAACAGCCGCCCGCCAGGCCGTCTTCCCCCGCGACCTCAGCCGAGCGTGCCCTGGTCGCTCAATACTGCGTCGACTGTCACAACGAGTCCGAGAAGACGGCGGGGTTAGCTCTCGACACGATCAGCCTGGATGAAGTGAGCAAACACGCGGAGACGTGGGAAAAGGTCGTGCGGAAACTGCGTGCCCGGCAAATGCCGCCGGAGAAAATGCCTCGTCCCGCGGAGCCCGTCTACGAAGCTGCACTTTCTTCCCTGGAAGCTTCGCTGGACCGCGCGGCCGGCGAGCAGCCGAATCCCGGCCGGACCGACACGTTCCGCCGGCTCAATCGCACCGAATACCAGAACGCCATCCGCGATCTGCTGGCGCTCGACGTCGACGCCGTCGGCGCTGCTGCCGGGCGACGAATCGAGTCACGGCTTCGACAACGTGACGGTCGGCGACCTCTCGCCGACGCTGCTGGACCGCTACATCACGGCGGCGCAGAAGATCAGCCGGCTGGCGGTCGGGCGGCCCGCGTCGCTCGCCCGGCGGCGACACGATCCGGCATCCGGCCGGACCTCACGCAGGAAGAGCACGTCGAGGGGCTGCCGCTCGGCACGCGCGGCGGGGCGCTGATTCCGTACACGTTTCCGCAGGACGGCGAGTACGAGATTCAGGTCCGGCTGGCGCGCGACCGCAACGAGCACGTCGAGGGCCTGCGCGGAGCCGCACGAGCTGGAGGTGCTGCTCGACCGCGAGCGCGTGCGCGTCGTTCACGGTGACGCCGCCCGTCGGGACGCAAGATCATCAGACCGTCGACGAGCACCTGAAGGTCCGCATTCGCGGTGACGGCCGGGCCGCACGAGCTCGGCGTGACGTTTCTGAAGAACCCGTCGTCGCTGCTGGAAACCAAGCGGCAGCCGTACCAGGCGCACTTCAACATGCACCGGCATCCGCGCATCTCGCCGGCGGTCTACCAGGTTTCGATCACCGGCCCGTATGCGGCCAAGGGTCCCGGCGACACGCCCAGCCGCCGCCGGATTTTCGTCTGCCAGCCGACAGATGCCGGGCGAGGAAGAAGCCTGTGCCCAGCGGATTCTCGCCGCGCTGATGCGCCGGGCCTACCGGCGGCCGGTCGACCGACGCGGACCTGCAAAAGCCGATGGAGTTCTACCGGGAGGCGCGCGCAGAGCGGAGGACTTCGACGCGGGCATCGAGATGGCGCTGAGCGCGGTGCTGGTCAGTCCGCAGTTCCTGTTCCGCGTCGAGCAGGATCCGCACGGACGTTGCGCCGGGCACGGCCTACCGCATCAGCGACCTCGCAGCTGGCGTCGCGCCTCTCGTTCTTCCTCTGGAGCAGCATTCCGGACGACGAGCTGCTCGACCTGGCCGACGCGCGGCGAGCTCAGCAAGCCCGAGGTGCTCGAGCGGCAGGTGCGGCGGATGCTGGCCGATCCGCGGTCGCGAAGCCTGGTGAGCAACTTCGCCGGCCAGTGGCTGCACCTGCGCAACCTCGAGGCGATCACGCCCGACCTGCGCCTGTTCCCCGACTTCGACGACAACCTGCGGCAGGCCTTCCGGCAGGAGACGGAGCTGTTCTTCGAGAGCGTCGTGCGCGAGGATCGCAGCGTGCTCGATCTGCTGAAGGCGCAACTACACGTTCCTGAACGAGCGGCTCGCCAAGCACTACGGCATCCCGAACGTCTACGGCAGCCGCGTTCCGGCGCGTCGAGCTGGACGACGGACAGCGATGCGCGGCGGGCTGCTCCGGCAGGGCAGCATCCTGACGGTCACGTCGTACGCGACGCGCACGTCGCCGGTGATTCGCGGCAAGTGGATTCTCGAGAACATGCTGGGCGCGCCGCCGCCGCCGCCGCCGGCGAACGTGCCGGCGCTCGAAGGACAACACGGTCGCGGCGACGCTCTCGGTGCGCGAGCGGCTGGCCGAGCACCGCGCCAACGCCGCCTGCGCGAGCTGCCACAAGCTGATGGATCCCGGTCGGCTTCGCGCTCGAGAACTTCGACGCGGTCGGCCGCTGGCGGACCGTCGAGGAGGGCCAGGCCGATCGACGTCGCCGGCGGACTGCCCGACGGCAGCCAGTTCGAGGGCGTGGCCGGGCTCGAAGCAGGCGCTGCTCGACGCGGCCGGAGATTGTTCGTCGGCACGCTTGACGGAGAAGCTGCTGACCTTCGCGCTGGGCCGGGGCGTCGAGCCGTTCGACGCGCCCGGCCATCCGCAAGATCGTCCGCGACGCCCGGCGCGAGGACTATCCGCTTCTCGTCGCTGATCGTGGGAATCGTCAACAGCACGCCGTTTCAGATGAGGAGATCGCGAATGATCATCACGAAGAAGGCCCTGCCGCGGCGGACGTTCCTGCGGGGGCTGGGGGCGACGCTGGCGCTGCCGCTGCTGGACGCGATGGTTCCCGTCGATGACCGCGCTGGCCGAAGACGCCGGCCGATCCGGCTCGCCTGCGCCGCCTGGGCTTCGTCTACATGCCGATGGGCTGCGACATCACGCCGCTGGACGCCGCCCGGCGAGAGCCGACTCGACGAGCTTGTCGCCGACGCTCAGCCCGCTCGCGCCGGTCAAGGAGCACGTCACGGCGATCACGAACCTGGAACTGCGGAACGCCTATCCCGGCACGCACGCGACCTCCAACGCCGCCTTCCTGAGCGCGGCCAGGGCGAAGCTGACCGAGAGCACCGACTACTACCTCGGCACGACGGTCGATCAGATCGCCGCCAAGCAGATCGGCCAGGAGACGCAGCTGCCGTCGCTCGAACTGGCGATGGATCTGCTCTCAGACCGTCGGCCAGTGCGACAACGGCTACGCCTGCGTCTATCAGAACAATCTCTCGTGGTCGTCGCCGACGACGCCGCTGCCGGCGGAGGCGCATCCGCGGATCGTCTTCGAGCGCCTGTTCGGCGAAGGCGGCAGCGCCGCCGACCGCCGCGCCGCGCTCGAAGAAGCGAGCCAGCCTGCTCGATTCGGTCACCGAAGAGATCGCGCGGCTGCAGAACAAGCTCGGGCCCGGCCGATCGCGCCAGGGTCGGCCAGTATCTCGACACCGTCCGCGAGGTCGAGCGCCGCATTCAGAAGGCCGAGGCCGGACGCGCAGGACAACCCGCTGCCGGATCTCGATCGGCCGGTGGGCGTGCCGGCCGCCTACGCCGACCACGCGCGGTTGATGTTCGACCTGCAGGTGCTGGCGCTGCAGGGCGACGTCACGCGCGTCATCACGTTCCAGCTCGCGCGCGAAACCAGCAACCGGACCTATCCCGAGATCGGCGTGCCCGACCCGCACCATCCGCTCACGCATCACGGCAACGATCCGGAGAAGATCGCGAAGATGGCCAAGATCAATCAGTTCCACGTGTCGCTGTTCGCCGAATTCCTCGCGAAGCTGAAGGCGACGCCGGAGGGCGACGGCTCGCTGCTGGACCACTCGCTCTACCTGTACGGCAGCGGCATGGGCAATCCCAATGTCCACGACCACGCGAACCTGCCGATCCTCGTCGCCGGCGGCGCGGCCGGCCGGATGAAGGGCGGGCGGCACATCCGTATGCGAAGCCGACGCCGCTGGCCAATCTCCACCTGACGCTGCTCGACAAGGTCGGCGTCCGCCTCGATTCGTTCGCCGACAGCCAGGGCAAGGTCGACGAGCTGTTCGAGCCGCTCAACATGTAACATATTCGCATGGGCACGAAACGACAGTTCGGTTTGCGGATTGGTCTGCGGGCTCTGTGCCGCCGGCTCTCTTGCCGTCGCCGCCGATGCGCCGCTGGCGGATGCGGCGGAAAAGATGGACTGTGCCAGCGTGCGCCGGCTGCTGCAAGAGGGCGTCGACGTGAACCAGGCGCAGGCCGACGGCATGACGGCGCTGCACTGGGCGGCCTATCACGACGACCTGGAGACGGCGAAGCTCTTGGTCCGCGCCGAGGCCGACGTGAAAGCCGCGAATCGCTACGGCGTGACGCCGCTCTCGCTGGCCTGCACCAACGGAAATCAGGCGATCGTCGAGCTGCTGCTCGACGCCGGCGCCGATCCGAACGCCACGCTGCGCGGCGGCGAGACGGCCTTGATGACCGCCGCGCGCACCGGAAGGCTCGGGCCGGTCAAGGCGCTGCTCGCCCGCGGGGCCAACGTCAACGCCAAGGAACGGCAAGGGCCAGACGGCCCTGATGTGGGCGGCGGCCGAGGGTCACGCCGCGGTCGTGCGAGGCGCTCCTCGAGGCGGGGGCCGATTTCCGCACGCCGCTGCCTTCCGGATTCACGCCGCTGTTCTTCGCCGTGCGGGAAGGCCGCACCGACGTCGTCCTGACGCTGCTCAAGGCGGGAGCCGACGTCAACGAGACCATGCCGCCACAGAAACCATCCGGCCGGGCACCTCGGGCCGGCACCAGCCCTCTCATCCTGGCGGTCGAAAACGGCCATTTCGAGCTCGCGCTGGCACTGCTGGAGGCCGGCGCCGATCCGAACGACCAGCGTTCTGGCTTCACGGCCCTGCACGCGATTACCTGGGTCCGCAAGCCGAACCGAGGCGACGACGAGGGCGATCCGGCCCCAATCGGCTCGGGAAACCTGAGCAGCCTGCAATTCGTCGAGAAGCTCGTGGCGCACGGGGCCAACGTCAACTTGCGGCTCGAAAAGGGCGCATCGGGACGAGGCATTCTCAGCAGGGTGGGCGCCACGCCGTTTCTGCTGGCGGCTGTGACCGCCGACGTCCCGCTCATGCGGTTGCTCGTCGAGCTCGGCGCCGATCCGCGGCTGCCAAACGCGGACAACAGCACGCCGCTGATGGCGGCGGCCGGAGTGGGTACGCGCGCCCCCGGTGAAGAGGCCGGCACGGAGCCCGAGGCACTCGAGGCCGTCTCGCTCGCCTTGGAACTCGGCGGCGACGTCAACGCCGTCGACGACAACGGTGAAACCGCCATGCACGGCGCAGCGTACAAGAGCCTCCCGAAGGTCGTCCAGCTGCTCGCCGACAAGGGCGCCAAGATCGAGGTCTGGAACAGAAAGAACAAATACGGGTGGACGCCGCTGCTGATCGCCGAAGGCTACCGACTTGGAAACTTCAAGCCGTCAGCAGAGACGATCGCGGCCCTGCATCGCGTGATGATTGCGCAAGGCGTAACGCCGCCGACAAAACCAGAGCCGCCCGCAAAGCGCAAGGACTATTAATCGGCGTATGGCGCACTGAGAGCACAACGCGCAGAAGGCATGTTCTAATGCATTGCGTCGTTTCGCTTCCGGCCACCGTTGCACCGCGGCGTATTGCCCTGGCGATCTTTTCCCTCGTGGGTGGTCTCGCATCGATTCCGCTTCAGGCCGCGGCGCCCGACCACAAGCCTAATATCGTCCTCATCTACGCCGACGATCTCGGCTACGGCGACGTCGGCGCCTACGGCTCGAAGCGCATTCCCACGCCGAACATCGACCGGCTCGCGCGCGAAGGGTTGCGCTTCACCAGCGGTTACGCGCCCTCGGCCACCTGCACGCCGTCGCGGTATGCGATGCTCACTGGCGAATACGCGTGGCGGAAGAAAGGCACGGGCGTGCTACCCGGCAACGCGGCGTTGATCATCGAGCCGGGCCGTGCCACGATCGCTTCGATTCTGCAAAAAGCCGGCTACCGCACCGGCGTCGTCGGCAAGTGGCACCTCGGCCTCGGCGCCGGCAACATGGATTGGAACGGCGAGATCAAACCCGGCCCGCTCGAAATCGGCTTCGACGAGTCGTTCATCATGCCCGCGACCGGCGACCGCGTGCCATGCGTCTATGTGCGCGGCCATCGCGTAGTCGGCCTTGATCCGGCGGACCCGATCGAGGTCAGCTACGGCAACCCGATCCCCGGCGAGCCCACGGGCAAGGCGAATCCGGAATTGCTGAAGATGCACCCCAGCCACGGCCACGACATGAGCATCCTGAACGGCATCTCGCGCATCGGTTACATGAAAGGCGGCAAGTCCGCGCTGTGGAAGGATGAAGACATGGCCGACGTGTTCACGGGCGAGGCCGTGAAGTTCATCGAGAAACATCAGCGACGTCCGTTCTTTCTGTTCTTCGCGCTGCACGATCCGCATGTGCCGCGCGTGCCGCATCCGCGCTTCGTCGGCAAGACGGACCTTGGCCCGCGCGGCGATGCCATCGTGCAGGCCGATTGGTGTGTCGGTGAAATCGTAAATATGCTCGATCGGCTCGACCTGTCCGAAAACACGCTTGTCATTCTCACCAGCGACAACGGCCCGGTGGTGGATGACGGCTATCAGGACGAAGCGGTGAAGAGACTCGGCGATCACGCGCCGTGGGGTTCGTTGCGTGGAAGTAAATACAGCAAGTTCGAAGCCGGCACGCGCGTGCCATTCATCGTGCGTTGGCTGGGCCGGGTGAAACCTGCGGTGAGCGACGCCATTGTTTGCCAGGTGGATTTCCCCGCCACCTTCGCGGCGCTTGCCGGACAGTCTCTCGGCGCGGACGACGCGCCTGACAGCTTCAACATCGCTGCCGCCCTGCTCGGCGAATCGCAGCAAGGACGCGACCACGTTGTCGAGCATGGAACCGGCGGCCTCGCCCTGCGCGCGGGCGGATGGAAATACATCGAGCCCGCCAAAGGCCCAAAAGTGAACGCCAATACAAACACCGAAACCGGCAATGCTACTGAGCGCCAACTCTACGACCTGAGTTCTGACCCTGGCGAAAGACACAACCTGGCCGCCGAGCGTGCCGAAAAAGTGCAGGATCTCCAGGCGCAACTTGACCAAGTCCGCGCGGCGGGCCGCTCTCGCCCATGAACCCAGTCCCACCCACTGCCGAAAAGACTTGACTTGCGTGTCAGGACCGGAGACACTGCGGGCAGGGGCAGCAACGGAGGAGAGCAGCGCATGACGCGCTCGTTTCCCGGCCCCACTCGCTTGGTGGCGTCACGCGCGCCTCACCCACGGTTTGCTCGGGCGGCTCACTCTGCCGCAACGGGCCTCGGATTGCTAGCAGCCAGCTCGGGCAATCCATCCGCGGTTTCCGGGCAGATCACACTCCCCTCGGGGCCCGCTCGGCAAAGCTGACCGTTGCACCGGTCCGCTCATATCCCATGAAAATGGAGGCATTCTCGTGTTGTCAATCGAACCATTGGAAGAGCGAACGCTGCTGTCGCTGAGTGCTCCCCTGGATCCGGCTGGAATGTCGAACCAGCAGCCGACCGACGTTGCGCTAGCATCGACTATCGAAGTCACCACGAACAACATCGGCACGTTCGGCGCGCAAGCGGCTGCCGTTACTGCGATCACCAGCGTCCGCGACGGGCTGTGGTCGGATTCAACCATGTGGAGCAGCGGCCGCGTGCCCGGCCCAACCGATGACGTTATCGTCACCAACAACGTCACGATCGACCATGCGCAGGTTCGCCAGCTCGATATCAATGCGGCCACGGTCACGCTGGCAGGCGATTTGCAAGCCTACGGTTCGGTGGTTGTCCGAAGCCAGCTGGTCGGCACGCACGGCGGAATTTACTTTCACGTCGCCGACGATCGTCTTTTCACGGGCAACACGAAAAGCGGTCCCGATCCTTCAATGCCCGACTTTCATCCGGAGGACACGGGCTTGTGGGTTCTTCGAGGCGCTTCGATCGACCTGCAAGGGGCGGCAGTGTCTTCATGGCTCAATGCGCTGGGTTCCGGTCCCTTGCAAGACATCGGCAAGGGTGTGTCGCAGCAAGTCTCCTTCCGTGCCGGCAGCGCGACGCTCCAATCGGCGCCGACGGGATGGCAGAGCGGCGATACTCTGCTGCTGGTCACCGAGCAGGGACAGTCCAGGCTGGCCGATCTGACTTCCGTTAACGGCGCTTCGATTCAGTACCACGAACAAAAGGCCAATCCCACCGATCCCGACCTGGTTGGGCACACGCTGGTCACCACGGGCAGCAGCACGCTGGTCAACTCGAAAATCGCGAACCTGACGCGACGCATTCAAATCGTGGGGGCCGACGTACACAACGGCGACACGAATCACCGAGCCCACACCGCGCTGTTGGACGGGGCGGCGGCCAACCTCGCCAACGTCGAGTTTCGCGATCTGGGACCGCGCGGCAAGCCAGGCCGCTACCCGGTGTACTTTGATCATGGCAGCGCCGTCACGAGCAACTTGACGGGTTCGTCCATCTGGCAGGACGTCACCGATCCGGGCAACCGCTTCGTGGCTCTGCGCGACGTGCAGGGCGTGACCGTGGCCAACAACGTGGCCTTTCGAGCCCGCGGCGACGGGTTTTTCATGGAGGATCGAAATGATTTTGGCAACTCGATCGTGAACAACCTGTCCGTGGCGGTCACCGGAAGCGAAGAACTTTCCAACGCTGACAGCAATGTCACGGGATTGACGCATCACTTCTGGCTGCGAACCGGCAACACCGTCTCTGGCAACGTGGCGGCTGGAGGCGACGCCGTGGGCATGATTATCCTGGCCAGCTCAAATCCGGGCACGACGGTGGTTACGGACACGCAAGTCCTGGGCGCGGGTCTGTTCGGCATGTGGACCGGCACGCCCAACGTGACGTTCAACAATCCAATTGCCGTCTACAATTCGCGCGCCGGTTTCGCCAGCGAGCCGGCCTGGGACGTGGACTCGCACGGCACCGTGCTGAACAATCCCCTGTTCCTGTTCAATGGAACGTCGGACTCGGCCTACG
The DNA here is from genome assembly GCA_963801675.1 of uncultured Planctomycetia bacterium. Lineage (GTDB taxonomy): Bacteria > Planctomycetota > Planctomycetia > Pirellulales > PALSA-1355 > PALSA-1355. The sequence goes on along the minus strand of CAWDFN010000001.1, from coordinate 1,210,909 downwards.
GATCGCAAATCTATCTCAACGACAGTGGCATCGTTACCGTCAACGGCGGCGTGTTGGCAGGCGTGAAAGCCGTTCACACGCATTACCACTCCGCGTTTATCGTGGCGAACTCCAAGATCAACGTCGACACGCTCCTCACGCCGACCTACTGGGAACAAGTCGGCAATTTTGATCACGTTACCATCCACGCCTCGCTCTTGTTCGAGCGCGCTTATCCGAATCCGCGCTACACCTCGCCCGGAATCGTGCGCCTTGTCGCCTCGACCGTGCAAATCGGCACTGCGCCCGCCGAAGTAGAGACCGCCGACTATATGGGAGATACATTCCAAAACTATCCGGCTTTGCCGGGTACGCCTATCCCCAACGCCGTCGAACTGCTCCAGCCCGCGCCCGATTCGGGCTTCATTCGGGTTACGCTGCTGCCCGACGAGGATCGCTGGATGACAAACATCGCGCGTTGGACCGTGACGCCGATCGGCCAAACGCCCCTGAAGGATTCCTTCATTTATCACCGGCAGACCGCTTGGACGAAGTTGGCAAGTTTGGGCGGCTATCCCGACGGCTTTCCGCCGGGCGAGTATGCCGTCAGCCTGTACACCGAAAACGGAGTGCTGCTAAAACAGGGTTTTGCCGTAGTCCGATCCGGCCAGGTCAGCGACATCACCGATTCCCTGCCGACCGGCAATGCGACGGTGGTCGCTCGGCGCCTGTTCTATAACAACTCGAAGTCCGACGGCAACGATGCGGCCGCCACGCCGGCGGACGACAGTGCCGTCGCAACGGACAAGGCCGCTTACGTACCCGGCTCCGGTTCGGCCACGCCTGCCAATCTTTCGAGCTACACGCGCGGCATCAACGGCATCATGGTCGATCTGTTGGGCACGGGCTCGCACGCATCGATCAATGCCAACGATTTCGTCTTCAAGACGGGCAACGACAACTCGCCCAGCGGCTGGTCTCTCGCTCCGGCTCCGAGCTCCATTTCCGTGCGCACCGGCGCCGGCGTCAGCGGCTCCGACCGCGTGGAGATTATCTGGGGCAGCAATGCCGTCAAGAACGCATGGCTGGAAGTGCAAGTTCTGAGCACGGCTAACACCGGCCTGGCATCCGCCGACGTGTTCTTCTGGGCCAACAGAATTGGCGACGCGAACCTCAATTTCTCCGCCACGGGTGCGGACGCTTCGAATGTCTCGGCCAACCTCACGGGCGCGGCGACGGTTATCAACCCCCGCGACTTTAATCGCGACGGCACCGTCGACGCTGCCGACGCGGGAATCGTCGTCAGCAACCTCGGCACCACCGCCAAAATCAACCTCGGCACGGGCGGTCCGTTCGGCCCCCTTAGCGGCGATTTCACGGCCGGTCCTGCGGCTAGTCCCGCGGGCAGCCTCGTCGGCGAACAAAGCCATGCCATCGACGATGGCTCGCTCACTTCAGCGCTGGCGGCCAAGTCGACCAGCGCCTCGGGTTCATCGCCGCCGAATTCATCGCCGGACTGGCTTGCAAATCGCCTGCACGCCCTGAATTTGCCCAACGGCCCGATCGCGACCTACTTCCAACGCCTGGCCGAAACGAATACCGCTGCCACCCGGCAGATGCTCGTCGCAGGCGATCAGGCCGCAGACCAACTCGTCGACGACGAATTGCTCGATGCACTGATTGCAGGGTTGAATCCATAGCCGCAGCCAGGTCCGTCAAGTCGTCTAAGCAGCTAAGCGCTTTGATGAACCGGTCCGACCGTCGACGCGCCGATTCGCGGCACACTTGAAATCGCACGCTGCGGTCCCGCCCCGGTCGCTAACGGAAATTGAGAATGCGCATGGCAAGCCGGAAACGGAGTGACAATCGCATATCCGCTGGACATAATGCCGCCTATGGCGTTCAATCTGCGCGGCTAACGAACACGGTTGTGCGATTTGTAGCCGGTTCCAAAGTAGCGGCCGGCCGTCAGTTGGAAGGCTGCACCACGGTTGCCGGGCAATACGAACGTCACGTTGATCACGAAGGGAGAGGGTTCACCATGAAAGCACCGGCTATCGCCGTGATTCTTTTGTCGATACTTGTTAGCGACTTCGCCCGCGGCACGGATGCCAACGTTCTTTTTTCGGGTGAGCGAAGGCGGAACAATCTCGTTTCCGAACTCCTTCACGTCTCTTCGATTTCGAATCCCAATAATTCGTTCACAATTACTCGATCGGACGCGGGCTGGATTTTCATTTCCGCGTCCTGCAAGGGCCAAGGGAAGGTCAAGATCGTCCTCGGTAGCGGGCCGAAGGGCGACGCCGTCATCGTTCACGAGGCCGGTGGCGCCACGACTGACGAAGCGATGCGCTATATGGCCCAGGGTGCGCATCAGATCCGCGTGGAATGCGACGGTGACGCCAGCATCGATAAGCTGCTCGTCAGTGCGATCCCGGACCTCATTCACTGCGGACTGGGATTCAACTCCGCAATCAAGTCGTATGGTCTGTACGACATGGATTTTCTCAAGAAGGACATCCTGCCGAATGTCACCACGCTGATCGTTCCACACAACATCGAACTTCCCCCGGCGGTCATTGACGATTGGCACCGCCAAGGAAAGAAATTCGTCGCGGAAGTGGGCGTTAACGCTCAGGCCAAAACTGCCGACGAGCATTTCCAGTTCTGGACCGGTTTCCTCGACAAGGCTCCGTTTTTGGACGGAATCATTATCAATGAATTCGGCATGAACAATCCTTCGCCAAGGCCGAGCGCCGGAGCGGCAAGAGCGGGCACGAAAGCGCACACCAGCCGTATGAAGAGGCCTTCCGAAGAATGCGTGCCGATGAGCGATATCGAGACAAGCTGTTGTACGCCTATTTTGGCGGCAGCGGAAAAAAAGTGAACTACGAGGACACCGGCACGACGTTTGTGCGAACCATCATCGACTGCAACTATTCGAATCGCGCTGGAACGCTATATTTTCGAGGTATCCAGCGAGAAGGCTTCCAAAGACACTTTGCAAGCGTTTATCGACGGCATCGCCGATTGGGAAGCCAAGGAGCCCGGCGTCAAGAAACACATGTCAATCGCATTTGGCTTGTTCTCGATGCCACCCGGCGGCATCAACAAACTGCCCAACGTCGATTACCACGTCTGGATGGACCAGCAAATGAACGTCGTAGCCAATCATCCGGTGATGACGGAGATGGCCGGGGTGAATTGGTGGACGTCGCTGTTGGCCGACGAGGAAACGGTGCGATTCGTGGGCAAACTATACCGCCACTATGCCATCGAGGGCAAAACCGAAATGCTCACCAAGGATCCCCTGTTCATGACGCACGTCCAGAACGCTGATTTCGAGAAGGGGATCGAAGGCTGGACGCTACAGCCCGCGGAAGAGGGCGCGATCCAAGCCAAAAGTTTTCCGAGGTACGGCCGCATCGAGGGCCGCTATATGGGACTGGGCCGCCCGGCTGATCCCGAACACATCGGAGACACCTTTCTCTTGATGAAACGCAGCGAGAAGGGCCCAAACACGTTTTCACAGACCATCCAGAACCTGGAGCCTGGCAGGCTCTACTCCATGAAGATGTTTTGCTGTGACTACAACGACCTGGTCCATCCCAAGGCCAAAAAAGTGGAAGAGGCCAACAAGTTCATCGGAAAGGTGGTTTTGCAAGGCGTCGACGTCGACACGAAGAGGTCATTCACGGAAATGTACCCGTCGGGTCCGGAGCCTCCGATACCCGTCTGGATCACCTATCATTGGACCGTATTCCGAGCGAAGGGGACGACGGCAAAACTGATCGTGTCCGACTGGGAAAAAGAGCAGGAGCCGGCGGGCAGTTTTGGCCAGGAACAGACGTTCAACTTCGTGGAGATTCAACCCTACCACGAATGACAAGGCTCGGGCGATCGAGCGACCTGGCGGTCTACGCCCGCTCGCCCGACGGGTTGCCTTGCTTGAGCGCTTCCGTCGGAATGGGCATGGCGCGAACGCGAATTCCGGTCGCATGAAAAACCGCGTTGGCGATCGCCGGCGCGACGGCGATGATCGGAGTCTCGCCGGCCCCGGTTGACGGCAGGTCACGCCGGTTGACCAGCACCGTGTCGATCGCGGGAACGTCTTCCATGCGCGGGACCAGATACTCGGAAAAACTTGCGTTGTGGATCTTTCCATCCGCGAAGTCGATTCGCTCGCGCAAGGCCGCTCCGAGACCCATGATCACGCATCCTTCTACCTGGGCGCGGAGATTGTTAGGATTCTGGATCGCGCCGCACTCGAACGCCTGGCAGACGTGTCGTACTTTGACCGTCCCGGTGCCTCGATCGACCTCAACTTCGGCGCAAGCGGCCACGTGCGAGCCTTTCTCGGTTCCGCATGCCAGCCCGACTCCGCGGCCGGCGCCGCGCTTCTTCCGGCGACCGTTCCAGTCAAACTTCTCCGTGGCGGCCAAAAGCACATCTCGCAGCCGTCCCGCCGCCAGGTGGGTCAGGCGAAATGCAAGCGGATCGGCGTCGGCCGCCTGTGCCAATTCATCCATGAAGCATTCTCGAGCGAATGTGTTCGCCGTTGAAGCCAGTGCCCGATACGATCCAGCCCGCAGCGGAGCGTCGCAGGAAATAAACTGCGTGCGCACGTTCGGCACGCTGTACGGCGTTTCCAGAGCCGAGCCGCCCGAGTTATAGTTTGCAAACGTCCACGCCGACAAACCACCCTGGGCGTCTAGTCCGCCGGTGACCTCGATCAGGCCGGCCGGCCGGAAATAGGCCCACACGAACTCCTCTTCGCGCGTCCAACGAACCGACACCGGCTGACCGCAACCCTTGGCGAGCCGTGCCGCTTCGAGTGCTACTTCTCCGGTGTGCTTGCCTCCGAACCCGCCGCCGGCATCGGGCACGATCACGCGCACGCGCTCGGTCGGAAGGTGAAATGCCTGCATCAATTCGCCCCGCACGCGGGTCGGATTCTGAGTGCCGGTCCAGACGGTCAATTTGCCTTCCTGCCACTGGGCAACGGCCGCCCTTGGCTCCATCGGGGCGTGCTGGATGTAGGCAACTTCGTAAGCTGCATGGAGCTTCTTCTTCGCCGAGGCCAGGCCTTCCTCGACGTTTCCGCGCGACGTGCCGCCGCTTCTCCCGAAGCCTCGCCCGCCGCCTGCCGCTTGTGACGTCGCGTGTTCCTTGAGGTACTCGAAAAGAGCGTCGCTCGTCGGCTGCTTCGACGCTTCCACGTGCTCCCATTGGACGGTTGGCGCCAGTGCCTCGATCGCCTGTGCGGCCAGCCACGTGCTCTTGGCCGCGCAGCCGACGAATTCGCCGTCCCGCACGACTTTCACGCCGGCCATCGCTTCGGCCGGTCCTAAGTCGATCGACACCAGGCGAGCGCCGTAGGCTGGCGGCCGAAGGATCCGGCCGTAAAGCATGTCAGGTCGTACGATGTCGGACGGATAGCGATGCGACCCGGTGACGATCTGCTCGGCGCCGCTCCTTCCTGGCGATGTGCCGAGCACCTGCCACTGCTGGGCCGGCACCATCGAGCCGTCGCTCCCCACGCCGCGATCGAGCTTCGATTTCAGCGTCTCGTCCTTGGCCAACTCCGCGTAGCTCACCGATCGATTCGATTTGGGCTCAACGATTCGGCCGTCCTGCACGCTGAGCGTTGACGCGTCGGCCTGCAGCTTTGTCGCCGCCAGTTCGACGAGCACTTGCCTTGCGACCGCCGCGGCGGCTCGGATGCTTGGAATCGTCCGCGGCGTGGTACCGCTGCCCGATGTTCCGCCGTCGTTCGGGCACAGCTCGGTATCGCCCATGATGACGTGAACGTTGGCCGGATTGAGTCGCAGTTCTTCGGCGGCAGCCTGGCAAACCTGGGTTCTTGCACCTTGACCGACTTCGACCTTGCCGGTCAACACGGTGACCGTGCCGTCGACGCCGATGTGCAGCCGATCGGCGATCTTGCCGCTCTGGCCACCGCGGTCAGATCCGCCAGGACGGCGCTCGGCTTGCTGCGCGATCACGTTGGGCGCCGCCACGACGATCAGAATACCGGCGCCCAACACGCCGACGAACTCCCGTCGGCTGTGCGCGAATTCATAGGAGGGCCCAGCGAGCAGTTCGTATCGCTCGTCTTCAATCGGCTCGTCGGTGACCAGGTCTCGCGTCATTGGGTGCGGCCCTCGGCGCCAAGTTCAACGGCCCTTTGCACCGCTGCCAACAAATTCGGATAATTGCAGCAGCGGCAGAGGTTCCCACGCATTCCCTCGACGATCTGTTCGCGCGTGGCGTTGGGCAGTCGTTTGAGCAAGCCCACCGCGTTCATGATCTGGCCCGGCACGCAGTAGCCGCATTGGGCCGCTTGCTTCTCGACAAAGGCTTGTTGCACCGGATGAAGCTTGTCGTTGCTCGCCAGTCCCTCGATCGTAAGGATGGTCCGCCCGCCGGCCTCGGCGACGGAAGTAATGCACGAACGCGTGGCAACCCCATCGAGCAGCACCGTACATGCGCCGCATTCTCCCTCGCCACACCCGTACTTCGTCCCGGTGAGATTAAGCTCCTCACGCAGCACGTCCAGGAGCGGTCGGTCCGGGTCCGTGACAACCCGCGCCGCCTTCGCGTTCACGGTGAACTCGAATGTTGCATCCATGACAGTTCTCAACTGACAATGGTTCTTGGCCTTTGCGCCGCCATTATTGACTCTTCCATTGAGGAACGCCACAAGATTGCGCGGTCGCGGAAGCGGGGCTCCGCAGTACGAATACGTTTATCGTGGACTTGCTCCTTACCAGCCGGCGGCATGGCGGCCAGCCAGCGGATCGCCAGCGCCGCGTAGTTGCTTGGCTTCCGGGTCAATCGCGATCGCACTGGGAGCCCACAGCGGAGGCGCAACTTGCCGGACCTGATGACCGCGACGGGTCAGCTCGCCGACGAGCTCGTCGCCCGCCGATTTGTAGATCAGCAGGCTGCCCAGTTCGGGCTTTGCCTGACGAAACGACCCGACGTGATGATTCGTGCCAAATCGCAGCGCCGTGACCGATTGCGCGGGAGCCAGAGCAAAGTCGATGTGATTCAACAACAGTTGCACCGTGGCCTGGTCCTGGCCGTCGCCGCCGGCAACGCTCACCGCCAACGTTGGCCGGCCGGCCTTGGTGACCAGCGTCGGAGTGAGCGTGATTCGCGCGCGTTTGCCGGGCTCGATGCAGTTGGGATGTTCGGGCCAAAGATTGAAGCTTTGCAGCCTCGTTCCCAGCCAAATGCCCGTCCTGCCAGCCACAACGCCGCTCCATCCGCTCGGCGTCGCGGCCACGACGTTGCCGGCCGCGTCGGCGACAAGGCAGGTGGTCGTATCGTTGGCCGGTCCGCCCAAGCCGCGGCGCGCCTCGGTTTCAGCCAACAGCGCTTGATTTGCCCGCGGATCGCCAGGGCGCTCGACCATCGAGGCCTTGACGGGATCGATGAGCGGACGCCGAGCTTCGGCATACGACCGCGACAAAAGTTGCGCCAGCGGAACGTCGACAAACAACGGATCGGCGTAGTACACGTCACGGTCGGCCAGGGCGAGCTTCATCGCCTCTAACGTGAGATGAATCGTCTGCGGCTGGTTGTGTCCCAGGGCCTTGAGATCGAAACCCTCCAGCAGGCGCAGCGTTTGCAGCACGTAGGGGCCCTGCGTCCACGGGCCGCACTTGTGGACCGTGTAACCGCGGTAGTCGATGCTGACCGGCTCTTCGATTCGGGTCACGTGCGTCGCCAGGTCGTTGTAGCGAATCAATCCACCGTTGGCTTCGCACCAGGCGGCCAATTCGCGGGCAAGCGGCCCACGATAGAAATAGTCGGCCACCAAGCGCAACCCACGACGACGGTCGCCCGAAGAACCTTGCTCGGCCTCGATCAGCCGTCGCAGCGTCACGGCAAGATCGCCATGCCAGGCCGCCTTGCGACGATCGAGAATGGCCAGGGTCGGCGCGGCCACGTCTGCAAAGGTGCGCGTTCCATAGCGATCTAACACCGTCAGGCAAGCGTCGAGCGCCGCGGGGACTGCGGCCGCTTCGACGCCGGAGCCGGGTATCCCGCCACGGCTGGCGAAATACTCGCGTGTGGCAAGCCGCGGCGCCGCGCCTTGGCCGCTGATGACTTCAACCAGCTGCCGCTCGGCAACGTAAACCATGATTGGCACTTCGCCGCCAAAGCAGAACAGCGACGAGTCGGTGACGCTTTGCGCCAGAATCGTCGCCACCGCGGCGTCCATCGCATTGCCGCCGGAGGAAAAAATGGCCATGCCCGCATCGACCGCGTCGCTGCCGCCGGCAACGATCACCCCGCGTTGTCCGGTTGCCTGCCAATCACCGGCAGCAATTGCCTCGGCCTGAAGCAGCCCAACCGCGACACAGCACGATAGCAAGCCGGCAAACAGCCGATGCGACGTCATGGGGAACCCCCTTGGAATCGTTGGCTTCCGAAGGACCGTTTATTCGAGGATCCTCTTTAAGAACCCAGCGCATAGGATACCATGGCCGTCAACGGGGTGCGTCAGCGAAGTCGAGGGGCGGTTCGCGATGCTGCGGTGCGCCGTTGGAAGCCGTGCGGCATTTGCAATTCAAGGGAGAGTCGGGCGAGGGAAAAACGGAGAAATATCCGCTCTACTAGATGTGAGTGGGCGGCGCGTTGTTACAATCGTGGCTGCCAGCGAGACGGGGTCGGCTGCGGGCTCAACCTCGATGGCAAGCGTCGGACCGCGAGTGCCAACGCCGCAGGGTCGCGGCCCCCCCCGGATTGCTTGCGGCAGCCAGCACATCGACACCATGGATCGGAGGTAAAACTGCCATGATTCATCGTGAGAAAATCGGCGTCTTTGTGGTCATGCTGGTTGGTTTTGCCAGCACTGGCGTTGCGATCGCCGACGGCCCGCGCGAGCACGCTTTGTTGGGCGCGATCCGGCGCGGCGATCTCGCATTGTTCGAAAGTCAACTGCGCGAGGGAACCCCGCCCAACGTGCATACGGCGGACGGGACGACGCCGCTGATGCTCGCCGCGCTTTATGGCACGCCCGAAATGCTCACGTTGTTGCTCGACCACGGAGCCGATCCGAACGCGGTCGACAAGCGGGCGCAAGCGCTCTGCTGTTCGCCGTGGGCGACGCGCGGAAGGTCGAAATATTGTTGGCTCGCGGCGCCGACGTGAACGCGCGCACGTCAACGGGAAACACGCCGCTGATCGCCGCAGCGGGGTACGCCGACAATCTGAGAGTCGTCAAGCTATTATTGGACAAAGGGGCCGATCTGCAGTCTTTCAACAAGAATAATGTTTCCGCGCTGGCGGCCGCGGTGTATGCCAGCGACGCCAAGAGCGTGAAGTTCTTCCTGGACCGGGGATGCAAGCCCAAGCAGATTCATAGCCTGTTTGGCGCGGCACAAAACCCGCTATTGGCAATCGCCGCGCAAACGGCCGATGTCCAGATCGTGGGTATGCTGTTGGACCAGGGGGCGGAAGTGAATGCCAGCGATCCCAACTTTGCCGGGCATGCGCTCAACTACGCGCTGTTATCCCAGAAGCCTGACGTCGCCCGACGGCTGATCGAGGCCGGCGCGGACTTGAAACTGTGCAGTCCCATCGGAAAGACGCCGCCGATTGTCTTCGCGATATACTCGGAAACCGGAGACGTGTCGGTTGCCGAAATGATGATGAAGCACGGCGCCGACATGTCGGCGGCCAACCAGGCGGGGGAGACGGCCCTGACCTGGGCCCGGCGCCGCGGTTTTCCCGAACTGGTCGCGCTGCTCTCTGGCGCCGGGACGCCCGAAAAGGCCGATCCCCGCCCGGATTCACCGAATCGAGAAATACCCTCGGACTCGCACGAACGTGATTTGCTGATTCGCGGCGCGGTGACCAAGAGCGTGGTGCTCATGCAGCGCAGCTCGGACGTTTTCCTGGAGAACCGTCGCACGTGCGTTTCGTGTCATCATCAGAATTTGCAGGGCGTGGCGCTGGGCTGGGCGCGCGATCGGGGCTTCGCCGTCGATGAGGCCTCGGTGGCCCGGATGATCGATCGACAAGTCGACACGTGGTCGCGCCGCGTGGACGCGGCCTACGAGATGGACCGGCCCATGCCCGTCCCGCCGCAGCTGCTGGGCTATGGATTGCTGGGGTTGTCGGCACTGGGTCATTCGCCCGACGCCGTGACCGACGCCTACGTCTGGTATCTGGCCGCGATCCAGAAACCCGACGGCCACTGGATTCCCGGCGGCATCTCGCGGCCACCGATGGGAGGCGGCGAGATCATGTCGACGGTGCTGGCGATGCGCGCGCTGCAACTGTATGCGCCGCCGGCCAATCAAGAGCAAATCCGCTCGCGCGTGGACAAGGCCAAGCTGTGGCTCGCCAGTAGCCGGCCAGCCACCCATCAGGACCTGGCGTACAAGATTATGGGGCTCGCCTGGGCCGGCGCGCCTGCCGACGTGTTGCAAGATGACGTGACGCAGCTGCTCGCCTTGCAGCGACCCGACGGCGGCTGGGCGCAGTTGCCGCAGCTGAACAGCGACGCCTGGGCCACCGGTCAGTCGTTGGTGGCATTGCACCTTGCCGGCCGAGTGGCGTCTGCCGAGGGGGCGCTGGGTCGCGGGATCGACTTTCTGCTGCGCACGCAATTTGACGACGGCTCCTGGTATGTGCAAAGTCGTGCCTGGCCGTTCCAGCCACCATTCGACAGTCAATTTCCCTTCGGTCGCGACCAATGGATTTCGGCCGGAGCGACGGCCTGGGCCACGATGGCGCTGTTGCTGCACGTGGCGCCCGGCAGTCCATCGCTCGTTCCCAGTCGCAATGACCCCAGTCCAAATCTGGTGGCGGCGAAATCGAACGCAGGGGCCGCGGCGACAGACGCCAAACCAACGCCTCCGCGCACAGCGAAGCGACGCACCGAGCCGGTCGACTTTGCGCGCGACGTCAAACCCGTCCTCGAGCGGTCGTGCGTCGGATGCCACAGCGGCGAGACGCCCCAAGGCGGCATGGCGGTGACCGATCGCGCGGCCTTGCTGCGCGGCGGCGAGAGCGGCGAGCCGGCGGTGGCGCCCGGCCGCAGCGGAGCGAGCCCCTTGTTCGCACGCGTCTCGAGTGACGATCCCGATCTGGCAATGCCGCCACTCAAAAAGCGCGACAAATTTCCCGCGCTTTCCGAGGACGAGCTGACAGCTTTTCGCGCCTGGATCGACGAGGGAGCGACGTGGCCCGACGGCGTGCTTATCAAGGCCCGCTCCCAGTAGCAAGCGGCAATGAGAGTGCCCTGCGACGTGCTCGGTCAAACGGGCGGGATGCTGGGCTGCGTTCCTCGTATATCGTCAAGCAACTGGCCATTGCAGCGTCGACGCCGTGGCGTGATTTTTCGGCGGTGTGATTCCAGCGCTGGAATTCCGGAATGTCAGATGCCGCTCAATCACTGTTCACGCGACGCACGCTTTTTGCTGCGCTGGGCCTGACGCTGGTGTTCGCCGGGCTGCTGAGGGCCGAGGGACGGATCGCCTGGTGCAAGAGCGGCCTTGGATTCTGGACCGGGGCTGCGACGCACTGCACTTCGCAGCATCTGCTCGACCCGTATTCGCTGTCGCACGTGTTGCACGGCGTGATCTTCTTCTGCCTATTGTGGCCGTTGCGCTCTCGTGTGTCGCTGGCTTGGCGCGTGATCGGGGCGATGGCGATCGAGGCCGGCTGGGAAGTGCTCGAAAACTCGGCGTGGGTCATCGAGCGGTATCGACAACAAACGGCGTCGTTGGATTACACCGGCGACAGCATTCTCAACTCGCTGGGTGACCTGGCGGCCAGTGTTGTCGGGGTTGCCTTCGCGGCACGCTGTTCATGGAAGGCGTCGGTGGCGCTGTACGTTGGGTTCGAGCTGTTGCTGCTGTACCTGGCTCGCGACAACTTGACGCTCAATGTGCTGATGCTGCTGCATCCCATCGAAGCCATCAAGCAGTGGCAGCTCGGCGGATAGGATCCCCTCTCCTGGCGGGAGAGGGCTACGGTGAGGGGGATTCGCGTTGCGGCGTCGACCTGCTGCGCGGAACTCGCTCGCGAGAGTTTCCTTCCCCCGGCGCTTTGCTGCGCTCGGAATCGCCGGCAAATTTCCCTCACCCCGGCCCTCTCCCGGCGGGAGAGGGGGGGCGGATTTTGCGGGTGGCGCGGCTTGTGCGTTGCATCGATTCGCTGTCCGGCGGCCTATAATTTTACCGGGCCACGCGCGAAGCAACGACTCGCGGACGGCCACTTTCGGCTCGAGTTGCTATCGTTGAGCGTTCCGCATGATCCGGCGACGATTCGTTTTTTGGGTCGGCATGGGACTTTTTGGTCTCGCCGAAAAGCTGCGCGCCGACGGTCTCGACTCGCTGGCCGCCGCGATGATGCGCAGCACGGAGCGCGATCCGGAGACACCGGGCAATTCAAAGACGAATCCAGAACATTGGACCGCCGCCGGCAACCGCACCTGGCAGTGGTACGAGCGCGAAGCCTTGGTCGACGGCCAGTGGAAAGTGACCGGCATCACGACGCCGGTGAACCGCAAAACCGGCGAGCGCTACGTCGGCCGTAGCGGTTACCTCGACGAAAGCCTGGTGCCGCGCGGCGTGCGACGCAGCACCGACGCGGACGTCAGGTATGCCAAAGAGTATTATGCCGAAAGCTACGAAGACGCACCCGAGGTTGCCGACGACGACGACCCGAGCAAGCCCGACGCGGCTCGCCGCAATCGACACGGCCGGCCGCCCAGCAAGTGGCTGCGGAGCTTGCACGCCGACGAGCTGCGAATCTGGCTGAAAACGATCGACCCGCCCGAGGCCGGCGTCAGCGGCATGACCTTCTGGACCCACCTGACTCGCGATCACTCGTTCGATCCGCGCAAGATCGTCGGCCTGAACATCGACGAGCAGGCCAAGCTGCACGCCGCAGCGCATTACGGATATTGACGCGGCTTCGATCTTCAAACTGCCCCCGGCGCGCTCACGTCTTCAAATCATGCTCGCCAAGATGCGTGCGATGCGTTTCGGCCGCCAGCCAGACCGACACCAGCGTCACGGCGGACAGCGCGATGATATAAAGCGCCACCGGCCACGGCTTGCCGCCAGACCATTGCAGCAGGGCCATCGAAATCAAGGGCGCCAACCCTCCGGCCAGCGGCGAGGCCAATTGGTAGCCGATCGACGCGCCGGTATAGCGGACGTCGGTGCCAAACAACTCGGAAAAGAATGCCGCCTGCGGTGCGTACATCGCCGATTGCACGACCAATCCGATCACGATTGCCAGGCCCACGAGCGTTGCGTTGCCGGTGTCGACGATCCAGAAGAACGGCAACGCGTAGGCGGCCAGGCCCGCGGCACCGGCCAGATAGACGGGTCGACGGCCGACACGATCCGACAGCAGGCCGAACAGCGGGATCACGACAAACTGAACTGCCGAAGCGACCAGCACGCCATTGAGAATCGACGTGCGCGGCATGTTTAGCTCGGCCGTGGCGTAGCTGAGCACGAACACCGTGAAGATGTAGAAACTGCCGTTCTCGGCAAACCGGGCGCCCATCGCCAGCACGACGTTGCGCGGATAGCGGCGGAGCACTTCGAAAAACGGCACGCCTTGCTGCTTCTTTTGCTCGCGAAGGCGGGCGAACAGCGGGCTTTCGAAAACTTGCAGTCGGATGAACATGCCGACGCCCAACAGCGCGATGCCCAACAGAAACGGAATCCGCCAGCCCCAACGAAGAAACGAATCTTCGTCGAGCAGCGAGCACAGATTAAAAATCGTGGTGGCCAGGATCATGCCGGCCGGCACGCCGGCCTGCACCCAACTGGCGTTCAGGCCGCGCCGCCCCTGATGTCCATGCTCGACGACCATCAGCACCGCGCCGCCCCACTCGCCGCCGACGCCAAATCCTTGAATGAACCGCAGCGCCACCAGCATCACCGGCGCCGCGGTGCCAATCTGGTCGTACGTGGGCAGCACTCCGATCAGAAACGTCGCCAGGCCCATCAGCATCAGCGTGGTGACCAGCATCGACTTGCGGCCCATGCGATCGCCGAAATGGCCGAACACGATGCCGCCGATCGGGCGGGCGAAGAAGCCGACCGAGTAGGTGGCGAACGACGCCATCGTGCCGGCCAGCGAGTCGAGCGTGGGGAAGAAAAGCTTGTTGAAGACCAGCGCCGCCGCCGTACCGTAGAGAAAAAAATCGTACCACTCGATCGTCGTGCCGATGAAGCTGGCCAAAATGACGCGCGTCAACGACCGCGTCGACAGGTGGATTTCAGGCTCTACGCTGGGCATGTCGTCCGCTAAATATTCTTTGGCACGGCCCAGTGGCCCTCGCGATAGGTCCGTGCGAGCAGCTTGTTCGCTTCGTCGTTGTCAGTGAAACGCTCTTGCTGGGGATCAAAGCGGAGCGATTGCCCAACTTGCATGGCGATATTGCCGAGGTGGCACAGCGACGTGGTGAGGTGGGCGATTTCGGCGTCGGCGTTGGGTCGGCGGTCGCCTCGGATCGCGTCGATGAAGTCGGCGACGTGGTCGTCAGTGTCCTGTACTTTGAGGGGCACGTCGAGGGCTTTGCGCCCTTGGCCGTCCAAAAATACCTCGATCTTGCCGCGACGACTGAGAAACATCTGCCCCTCGGTGCCATAGTATTCCACGCCGCTGTCGCAATTGTGGGGATACGTGGCTGACCATAATCGTTCCTCGTAGATCAGCATCCGCTTCTTCCCCGACTTTCCGCTGGGGGCATATTCATAGCAGACCTGCTGCGTATCGGGAAACTCCGCCCCGTTCTCCGAGAAATAGCGTCCCCCCGCGGCAGCGATAAACGACGGATGCGTCTGGACCCCGAGGCCCCAGCGGGCGTAGTCGATGTCGTGCACGCCGTCGTTGCCGATCTCGCCGGTGCCGAACTGACGCGACCAGTTCCAGCCCGAGAAGTACGAATCGCGGTAGGGCACGAGCGGAACCGGCCCCAACCACAGGTCGTAATTGAGTTCCTTGGGCGGATCGACGACACGGCCAGGCCCGACCCCGGGCCGACGTTGAATGTTCCACGCCTTGGCGATGAGCACGTCGCCGATGATTCCATCGCCGAGCAACTTGACTCCCTCAATGATGGTGCTCGTGCTGCGCACCTGGGTGCCGTGCTGCACGACGCGATTATTCCGTCGCGCCGCTTCGACCATCAGACGACCTTCGCGGATGTTATGCGAACACGGTTTTTCGACGTACACGTGCTTGCCGGCGTCGCATGCCAGGATGGTGCCCGGCGCGTGCCAATGAACCGGGGTCGCATGGATCACGGCATCGACCGACTTGTCGTCGAGGATGCGGCGGAAATCGTCGACGGGCCTGGCCTTGTCAAACATCTTCGCCACTTCGGCCAGGCGCTGCGTATTGGGATCGGCGATGTAGGCGAGCTCGACGTCCTTGCGCGCGGCGAACACGCCGGCGTCGTATCGGCCCCGGCCGCCACAGCCAATCAAAGCGACTCGAATGCGCTCGTTTGCGCCGGCCGCGCTGGATGAAGCAGCCAAGGACAAGGCAGCTGCTCCCGCGGCGCCCAGCGCCGTCTGCTGGATGAAATCGCGTCGGTTGGTCGTCGACATGCTGTTCTCCTTGACCGCGTCAATCGATAATGGCTTGCATCACGGCGTTTTCAAAATCTCGTTGCACCTGCTGGTCGCGCTGCTGGAGCATGAGCACGGCGCACATTTGCTCTTTGGGGTCGGTCCATGAAATCGTGCCGAACGCTCCGCCCCAGCCGAAGGCGCCGTTCGAGCGGCGCGTTTCGGCCTTGGCCGCGTCGAGCACGACCGCCACGGTGAAACCGAATCCCATCCCCTTTTGTCCGGCGGCGAGTCCTTCGAAGAGCTCTCCGACGTGATTGGTGGCCATCAGGGCCACAGTTCTGGGACTGAGCAGGCGGTTGCCGTTCAGTTGGCCGCCGTTCAACAGCATTTGCTCGAATCGCAGATAGTCTCCGGCCGTGCTCATCAGGCCGCCGGCGCCGGAAAAGTATTTCTTGCTGGAAAAGCCGGCTTGCATGGGACTTTTTTCCAGCCCGCTGGGCGTCGCTCGATACAAAGTGGTCAAGCGCGACTGGCGATCGTCCGGCAGCGAAAAGAACGTGTCGTTCATGCCCAGCGGCTCGAAAATGCGCACTTGCAGGAATTGATCGAACGTTTGGCCGGATGCGATCTCGACGATTCGTCCCAAGGTGTCGATGCCGGCGCCGGGGCTGTAGCGCCAGGCGGAACCCGGCTGGAAGTCGAGCGGTAGGGCGCCCAGCTTGGGAATGTAGTCGGCCAGCGTGGTGTTGGGGTCGCGTGGAATTTGACGAGCGGCGGCGCTGCTCAGCCCGCCGCTGACCAGGCCCGAGGTGTGGGTGAGCAGATCACGAATCGTGATCTCGTGGTTGGCCGGCACCGTGTCGTATTCGGCCGTGCCGGCTTGTTGTCCGGCGGCTGGCGGCGCGTCGGCCGCGGCGGCGCCTTTGGCGACGGCGACTTTGATGCCCTTGAATTCCGGAATGAACTGGTAGACGGGATCGGAGAGCCGGACCTTGCCTTCCTCGACGAGCATCAGGATGGCGACGCCGGTGACCGGTTTCGACGAGGAAGCCATGCGAAAAATGGCGTCCCTGGTCATCGGCCTCTTGCCCTCGATGTCCATCAGGCCGTGCGCCTCGAAGTGGGCGACTTTCCCGCGGCGCGCGACGGCCGTGACGCCCCCTTGAATGTGGCCGGCGTCCATGTGGCGTTTCATCATCTCGCCGATGCGCGCGAGCCGCTCGGTCGACAGGCCCACGTCCTCGGGCTTGGTGGTCGGCAACTCGGCCGCGCGTAAACCCGCGGAGCCGAGCAACAACGCGACCATCAAGAGCGCGGATGCCATATTCAACTCGATCACGCGAGCGGACGCGCTGCGGTTCATGACGACTCTCCTCGTATTGGATTTTTCAATGAGCATCTATGTGGCGACACGACGCGGGCGGCGCGCAATATAGTCAGCGCCGCGGCCAGCCGCAAGCAAGACGCGAGCCGACGTCTGGCCTTGTCAATGTTCGGCCGAGGACCCTTGGCCGGCCAGCTTGCTTCGCCAATGGGGATAATCCTTGGCGAGCATCGTTTGGGGCCAGCCGCCATACCATGGAGTGCCGGTGCGGCGCTCTCGCTCGATTTCGGCAAGCGCGTATCGTTTGACCGCGTCACGGCCGGCGAAAACGGGCCGGTCCGTCGGGATTTCGTAATGCCTGGCCCAGATGGGAGGGGCATCCGCGTCTTCGACCACGACGACGTCGAAATCCGCGCGATGACGCTGAAATTCCTCCACGGGCGCCGGAACCCTTTTAACGCGAAGTCCAGAAAGCTTCACCCGCCGCAGCCACGCCGCCGCGGCATCGACCGCCGCAACAACGTCCTTGCCGGGGGACTCAACGCGCATCAAGAACCGCATGATTTCAGTCGTGTCTTGCGGACAGGCGGAGGCCAGCTCGAACGTGCGGGCACTGGCCGCCTCGAACGTCTTGGCATCATGTTGCTGGCACCAGCCCGTCCGCTCCTCGCCAACGCGAATCTGGCACTTCAGGATGCACGCAATCCCGCGCTCGACAGCCTGTCGCGCCTTGAGACGACGGTCCGCGTCGAGCCAGCTCCACTGCGGCTGGCCCTCGGCCGCATCCTCCAGCACGTTGAGAATGCCGATCGTCACGCCGTCGTTAAACGTGATGTGGGCGGAGTATCCTTTTGGATCAGGAAACTTTTGCGGAAATCCGCCGCCAGCCAGTTGCGCCGCCAGCAGGAAATCAAATCCTCGCAGACAGGCATCTCGCCAGATTCTGTCGCCGGCCGCGGCGTACGCCCTCGCAAGGTAGTCGACCTGGGCGTGAATGTTGTGATTGTCGAACGATGTATCGGTCTTGCCGCGCGTGGCGAGGACAGCAGATTTTTGCTCCTCGGTCAGCACGGCCAGCATGTCGTAATCTTTGGGCCAGCCGCCATTGTCACGCTGAAACAGCAGGATGTTCGCCACAATCTCGTTCACTTGCGCGGCGCATAGGCCGGCTGATTGGGCAATGCCTGGATGACGCGATTCTCGTCGCGAATCTTCCGCCAATGATGCGCACCGTCGCCAAAACCCGAGGTATCCAGGCTGAGCTGCTTGGGGGCGTCGGTTCGACGGATTAAGACCACCCAATCCGAGCCGGCATCGGCCGGCGGCGGCCCCAGTTCGCGCCGCGCGCCGCCGGTGCACGCAATCGGATCGCCCGTGAATTCGCCGCTGCGCGGATTGAACCAGCGTTGTTCGGCGGCGCCCTTCAGTTCGGCGAGGTCCAGCGTCCCGCTCGCCGAACCGCTTGGCAAATAAACGGCATACACCTCGCCGCGCTTGGCAAGAACTTGCGGCCCCATGGCAACCGTTTTCCCCTTCCCGATGCCCACGCTCAGCGTGGCCGCGCCTTGCGACAATTCGTCGGCCGGATCCATCTCCCAGAACGGCAGATTCTCCTCCATGAAGCGCCTGGCATACCACGTATAGCGCCACAGCTTTTCGCGCTCGGGCGTCTTGAAGCTGTCGGTGCGCAACAAGTCTTCGAGAATGAACTCGATCATGCCGCCGGAAAGATAGGTCGGCCAAAGCTTCTCGCGACGCTGGCCCTCCGCGTCGTCGACCGGCAGGTGCGATGCACGTTGCCCTCGGTCGAGCGTGAATTCATCAAGACTGACCGGGATGGGCCGGCCCGCCAGCCGCGTCTCGCGTCGGAAGGCCTTGGTGACCTCGTGAATCGGCCGCTGATTCAGTTGAATCGACGTCATTTCGAAACGCGGATCGCCGAACGTAAATCGCAACTCCTTGACCGGATCGCCCGCGCTGTGCACCGTGATGGGATGGCCGTACGGGTCGATCGCGCGAATATAGTCGGCGAAGGCCCGCACGCGGTCGGCGCCGAAATTGAAATTCAGGTTGTACTCCTCGCACAGATTCCACTGCAGCGCCAGGTGATGACCGAAGCGGGCGATCATCTCTCGATAGAAGAGCTTTCGTTCCGGCCCGAGTTCTCCGTCGTCGAGCTCGCGCTTATTCTCGGCCTCGGCTTCGTTGAACACGAAATGCAGAAAGATCCCCCGGCGCTGGGCGTGATCGAAGACGATCTCCCATTGCCGCAGCTTGCCGACGTCGAAGTGCAGGTTGTCGTTGCTCAGACTCCCCTTGGGATCGATCGGGCCGACCCATGGCCACACGTCCTTGCCGTCGCCGCCGACGTTCATCGTCAGGAAATAGATGCTGTTGACGTGCTGACTGGCGAGATAGTTGATCACTCCGATGATTCCGCGCCCTTTGCCGTCTCCCCAATCCGGATCGTCGTCGCGCCAATCCTCTTCGTGCGCGGCGTAACGATGCTTGGGCGGCGTGTGATCGAACCCGGCATATCCCAAGAAATCTTCCGGTTCGTCGGTACCGCCGCGAATCCAGTAAGGGCCGTCGGCAAACTTCAGATAGTACTTGCCAACGTAAGCAAGCCTTCCCCATTTCAAGAAGCCCGGCGCATCGGGATCGCGCGGCAACACGTCGAACGAACCGGAGAGGTCGGGTAGCGCCAGCAGCTTTCCTGCGTCGCGCTCGAGTCGGACAGCCACGCCGTCACCCGTTCGGAACGACGCCTCGTATCGCCAGGTTCCCGCCACGTTGGGAGAAAAACGGACGCGCCACGCGCGTCCTTTCGGACCTCCTTGCCCATCGCCGTCAAAAAAACCCGGCACCACGAAGCGTTGGTCCGAGGGCCCGCTGAAGACGACCTGAAGTCGGATATCCAGGAAGGGATTCGGCGAACGATCGGTGTCCGCCGCCTCGGGTCCCACGAAGGTGATCGTGATCGGATGCCAGACGGCCAAGGGGCCATCGACCGAAGCTTGTCCCGCAACGGCACCGGCAGCCAGCAATAGGGACGCGACAACGATTCCCGACATGCCCAGGGGTCCTCTCATGAATTCGATCGAACGTGCATGCGACCGGCTACTCACGTGACTATTGCGCCAGTGGTTGGCGTCGCCATGCCTGGGGTCCGTTGACGGGATTGACGCGTGCCGGCGCGAAGTCGGTGAACTTGACGCTGTAACCAGTCTCGGCCTGCGGTTCGCCCGGCGGGAAGTCGGTACTGATGATCTGAGCCCCGCTGTCGAGCGCGGCATCGCGGCGAGCTTGATTGGCGCCGGCAAGGGCGCGCAGGTCGGAATCGGCCCGAGTGCGGATGAAGTAGCCCGCGGCGACCAATCGCGGAATATCGGGGGAGCGCGGATTGTCGAGCACCAGCACGGCCCCGTCGTCGCGCGTGTTGTCGGATCGAACAAACATAGCGCGACCGGCCAGCGAGGGGTGGTCGCGCGTGTACAAATCCCGCTGCTTGCCGTCGTCGTGCAGGATGAACATGACTTTGCCTCGGCTGGCGGCCAGACTCGGCCAGCCGTTCTTTTCGACCGCTTCGCGCAGCGTCGCAGCGCCCGCTCGCACGGAGTCGGGGGTGATGATCCGCGCTTCGGGAAACGCCCCGCGCAGCGCCGCGTCTAGCCGATCCAGTCCGGTCGAGTCGACTTCTTGAATCCCCTTGTCGAGCCGCGGTCCCTCTTTTTTCAGCTCGAACAAGAATGAGATCGGCAAGTGCCGCGGATGCGCGTCGGACCATTTGCGGACCATTGCCAGCCCGTCGCTCAACAGGCGACACGTGGTCCCCTCGTCGAGCGCGGGCACATGAAACACTTGAAAGACGCCGTTTCGATCGTGCAGGTCCAGCTCGAAGCTGCGCACTCCCGCGTCCAATTGCGCGTCGAGCGGCGCATGGTTATAGTTCCATTCGCGAACCGTCGTCGGCGTCACGCGGATGTGGTAGCTATTGTGGGTGCCGATGAATTGCAGTTGATTGATCCGCAGATCCTCAACCGTCGCAGGTTCGCCGGCGAGGGCAACTGGGGCCCATAGCAGTAAGGCCACGCACCCTCGGGTCACCAAACAAGCAAGCCAGCGAACGGCGCGATCGCACGGCGGAGAATCTGTGTTCCGCGTCATCGGTTCGTCCTCGTTCCCCGCAGCCATTATCGCCCAGGATTGCCGAAACCGGCTCTATCATGGCGGACGTGAAAGATGCGATCAATGACGCGGGAAGAGGGGCTCCTGGCTTCGAGCCCTCTGGACAATGCGGTTGGCGACTGTCCCCCCTCTCTCAAGGTTTTGTCCCCGGGCTATGAATCTGACAGGCATGCCGCCCCGACGACGAGGGAGAACAAGACGTCCGCGTCGCCCGCAAATCGAGGCCGGGGCGCGCACCGCCCATTTCGCCCTAAGTCGTTTGAAATTGCGGCAATTTCATGGAAGGCCATGCGGGACGTTCCGGTTGTATCGCGGCTGCAAGCGCACATCGACCGATTGTCCGGTAAATGCCGATGCTAACGATGGCATGATAATCGAGGGATGTACCGCGAATAAGGCCCCTCGCTGAATGCCGCCCCAGGGACCAGCTGGATCCTGCAGAGCCGCCGGAATTTCTCCTCCAGCCCACCCAATTCCGCACGGTTCGAAGTTGAGGCACGCCACGTCCGGGCCCCCGATGAAGCACACCATGCGACGAGCGATCGCCCCGACCTTGGCGGCCTGCATCCTTCTGACCGTTGGATGTACGAGCCCTCGAACCTACCTCCGAAACGGATTCAAAGTTGGCCCCAATTATTGCACGCCGGCGGCGCCCGTGGCCGAGCAGTGGATCGACTCGGCCGACAAACGGGTGCGCAGTGATAGCGACAACCTCGCCGGCTGGTGGACAGTGCTCAATGACCCGGTGCTGAATCAGTTGATGGTCAGCGCCTACGGGCAAAATTTGACGCTTCGCGAAGCAGGCTATCGCGTGCTGGCCGCGCGCGCGCAGTTGGGCATCGCCGTCGGAGCCTTCTTTCCGCAGTCGCAGACCGCCACGGGTGCCTTCGACCGTTTTGGTATCGGAGACAATTTCTTCAGCCAGTGGAATTTTGGATTCAATCTGGCGTGGGAACTGGATTTCTGGGGTCGATTTCGCCGCGCCATTCAATCGGCCGGAGCGAACCTGGATGCCTCGGTGTTCGACTACGACGACGTGCTGGTGACGTTGCTGGGCGACACCGCCAGCAACTACGTGCAACTTCGCACGACGCAAGAACGCATTCGGCTGCTGCAGAACATTATCAAAGTTCAGGAAGAAGTGCTGCGGTTCATCGAAGAACGGCTGGCGGCCGGCAAAGGCGTGACCGAGTTGGATCGCGCCCAGGCCAGAAGCAACCTCAAACAGAGCGTGGCTCAGCTTAAGCAATTGCAAATCGACTACCGCACCTCGCAGAATCAAATCTGCATCCTGCTGGGTATGCCGGTTACCGACCTGGCCGAGATGCTGAACACGGAACCATCGACGTCGATTCCAACGGCTCCCGATTTTGTGGTGGTCGGCATTCCGGCCGATTTGCTGCGCCGGCGGCCCGACGTGCGCCGTGCCGAGCGCCTGGCGGCCGCACAGGCCGAACAGATCGGCATCGCGGAAAGTGCCTGGTACCCGGCCGTCACGATCTCCGGCACGCTGGGCTGGCAGGCGGCGACATTCTCCGACCTTTTCGCGCCGCAAGCGCTCAACAGCGTGGTGGGACCCTCGTTTCAGTGGAACCTGTTGAACTACGGCCGCATCCTCAACAACGTCCGACTTCAGGATGCACAGTTCCAGCAATTGGTGGTCGCGTACCAAAACACGGTACTGCACGCCGATCTCGAAGTCGAGAACGGCATCATCACATTCCTGCAAGCCCAGGACCGGGCCAAGAACCTGCAAGAAAGCGTGGACGAGGCCTGGATCGCGCTGGAAGTGATCGTGGCTCAATATGAAGCAGGGCTGGCCGGCGTCGATTTCAATCGCTACGCCCTGATCCTGCAAACGCTCGTTAATCAGCAGGATCTTTGGGCGCAGTCGCGGGGCCAGATCGGCCAGGGACTGGTTCAGGTCTATCGTGCGTTGGGAGGCGGCTGGCAAATCCGCTTGTACCCGCCTCCGGACCGACGAGGCATTCTCTCGCTACCTCCGGTCGACGCGCGACCGCCCGAGGGCGTCGACGCGGCACCGATGGAAGCGCTGCCGGCGCCTCAGCTAGACGCGCCCGACGCCGTTGGGCCGGCCATCGGCCCGCCGCGGCAACCCTAAGACAGCGCCGCTGTCACCCGCGCGCGACTCGACTCTCCCCCGCGCTGAGGTTGCGTCCTTGACATCACTTTATGCAGCTTAATATTATGGGTGCATGAATTATCTGGCTCCCACCAAACGGCGCGCCGTATCGGCGCCCCATGCCAAGGCCGCGACCCAAGGCAAACTCTCGCTCGATTCGTTTCGCGCCGCCCAAGCGCGGGATCTGGCGTCCTTATTGCACGGGCTCATCGAAAACCTGCTGGTCGTGGACGAAGACGCTACGGCCGAGCTACCGCTGCGGCAATTCCGCGTTTGCCTCACGCTGTTCAAGCAGCCCAGTTCGATGTCCGAGATCAGCCGCAAGATGGGCGTCTCGCTGAGTGCCATGACGCAGACCGCCGATCGCTTGGAGCGCGCGGGCATGGTCACGCGCCAGTTCCAGAGCACCGATCGCCGGGTGCGACTGTTGCGATTGACCGAGCGCGGCCAAAGGTTGATGCGCGCGCACGAAGAAGTGCGATTGCGAAGAATCATGGGTGCGCTGGAACGAATGTCTGCCAAGGAATCCGAAACCATTCTAGCGGCCTTCGAATGCCTGCTGAACGCGTCCCGCCCGACAAATGGCGATGTCGAAGTGACGTCGATCGTCGCCGCGAAACCTGCCTTGAAGAAACCGACGCTTGCAGCGAACAAGCCACATCGCTCCCCTAGATGATCGTCCCGCCACGATGAAAAGACTTCTCATGCTCGCGATTGTGCTCGGTCTCGCGGCCGGCGGCACGCTCTTATTCGGAAAGTTCCGGGCGGGCGAGGTGAAGAACAGTTTTCGGACTGCCCAGGTCAAGTACGGCGACCTGCTGGTGACCGTCGGCGCGACCGGCACCGTTGAGCCCGAAGAGGTCGTCGATATCGGAGCGCAGGTCGTTGGCCGGATCAAAGAACTGGGCAGTGATCCTCGAGGCCGGACCGATCCGCAGTACAAGAACAAAACCGTCGACTATTGTTCTCCGGTTGAAGAGGGCATGCTGCTGGCCCAGATCGATCCGGCCATCTATTCCGCGCAGTTCAAGCAAGCGGAAGCCTCTTGGGAACAAGCGAAAGCCAACGTGCTGCAAATGGACGCCAAGTGCATGCAGGCTGAGGCCGAATGGAAACGCGCGCAGCGGCTCCGCTCGCTCAAGCTGACCAGCATGTCGCCGACCGGGTCGAAAGCCGGACAATTGCCCATCAAGGGCATCTCGGACGCCGACTTCATCCTGGCCCAAGCGAACTACGACGCCGCCATCGCGAACGTCATCGTGGCCAAGGCCACGGTGAGCCAGCAACAGGCGACCATGCTGCTGGCGAAAACGAATCTGGAATACACCACCATTAAATCGCCGGTGAACGGCACGATCATCGATCGGCGCGTCAACATCGGCCAGACGGTCGTTTCGGCCATGAACGCACCGAGCCTTTTCCTGATTGCCAAGGATCTACGGCGCATGCAGGTTTGGGCGTCCGTCAATGAAGCCGATATCGGCCGGTTGAAAATCGGAACGCCCGTCCATTTCACCGTCGACGCCTTCCCTAAGGACGTGTTTCGCGGCGAGGTAGCGCAGATTCGCCTGAATGCGTCGATGACTCAAAACGTCGTCACCTATACGGTGGTCATCACCGCGGACAACGCCGATCTGAAACTGTTGCCGTACCTCACCGCCGACGTCAAGTTTGAAGTCGACCTGCGCGACAACGCGTTGTTGGTTCCGAACTCGGCCTTGCGATACCAACCCAAGCCCGATCAAATCGACAAGCAAGGGCCTTCGCCCGCCACTGCCGCCGCGGACGGCGACGATTCCGAGGCAGACGCCGACGTCGTCTGGGGAACGGTGTGGGTGCGGCAAGGCGACGCCAATTTGGTCTCGCCGGTCAAGGTCAAGGTCGGCCTGAGCGACGGTTCGTTCACGGAAATCATCGGTGGCCCGATCGCGACAAACGTCGAAGTCGTGCTCGGCGAAAATCGAACGGAGGGCAGCGGCGAAGTCGTGAATCCGTTCGGGCCTCCGAAGTGGCGAGGCAACAAGCCGAAAAAGCCCGTTGAGAAGGGTTCCTAGCGTCGAACGCCCGAGGACACCATGGAATTGATTCGACTGGAAGACGTCACCAAGACCTATCACGTCGGCGAGGTCGACGTGCCGGTGCTCATGGGCGTGTCGTTCTCGATTCAAAAGGGTGAGATGGTCGCGCTCATGGGGGCCTCAGGTTCCGGCAAGAGCACCTTGATGAACATTCTCGGCTGCCTCGATCGGCCGACCTCGGGTAAGTATTGGCTCGACGGCCAGGAAGTGGGCGGTTTTTCCTCCGACGAGCGGGCCCTTGTACGCATGGACAAGCTCGGCTTCGTTTTCCAAAGCTTCAATCTCCTCCCGCGCACCACGGCCCTCAATAATGTCCTGATGCCGTTCGACTACTCACCCAAGCCGCCCACCACGGCCACGGCCGACGAGCGCGCCCATCAATTGTTGGACCGCGTGGGTTTGAGCGATCGGCTCGATCACGTGCCGTCTCAAATGTCGGGCGGACAGCAGCAGCGCGTGGCAATCGCCCGAGCGTTGATCAATCAGCCGGCACTCCTGCTTGCCGACGAACCGACGGGCAACCTGGATTCGCACACCACTGTCGAGATCCTGGAGATGTTCCGGCAGCTCAATGCCGCCGGCATCACGGTCATCCTGGTCACGCACGATCCCCAGGTGGCAAGCTATGCCCATCGCACGATCCACGTCGTCGACGGACTCATCGAAGAAGATACGACCCACGTCGACGGGCAACTCGGCTCCGCGGGCGATGGCGGACAGCGGCGCACCGATGCCGGGCACAACGGCGTTAATGCGCATGCGCGCACCCCTCTCGAAGCTATTGAACATGCCAGTGCCTACGTGCCGACATCCTGGTCCCCGTACGACGCTGGCGAATCCTCCGTGCAAACGGCGAGCACTCGGGCCGTCGCCAAACCGAAGCTTTACCCGTCGGTGCCCGAGCGGGCCGCCGAGACAATCGAATCGCCGGCCCCCCGCGCGTAACGCGTCGGCGCCGGAGCCCGGCGTTGGCCCTGCTCCCTTCACCGCTGCGCACGGCGATCGGCGCGTTGCGTCGCAACAAGATGCGTTCGGCACTCACGACCCTGGGCATCGTCATCGGCGTGGCGGCCGTGATCGCCATGGTCGAGATCAGTCAAGGTTCGAAGGTCGCCCTGGAAGCCACCATGGCCACGATGGGGGCCAACAATCTGATCGTGCAATCGGGAGCAGCCTCGAGTGGTGGAATCAGCTTTGGGTTTGGCAGCGAGAAGACGCTGACTCCGCAGGACTGCGAGGAAATCGCGCGGCAGTGTTCGGCTGTCGGCGCCGTGGCGCCTCTGGTGCAAGTGGCCGGTCAGGTCATCCATGGCAACCGCAACTGGATTCCGATGGTGATCTACGGAACCACGCCTTCCTACCTTGCCGTGCGCGATTGGAACGGCATGGAGGAGGGCGACATGTTCACCGATCGAGACGTGCTGGGCGCCATCAAGGTTTGCGTGATCGGCACGACCTTGCGCGCGAGTTGTTCGGCACCCAGTCGCCGATTGGCCAGGACGTCCGCGTTCAAAACGTGTCGCTGCGCGTCGTCGGAGTGCTCGGCCACAAGGGCGCGAACATGATGGGCATGGACCAGGATGACCTCGTGTTGGCGCCTTGGACCACGATCAAGTATCGAGTTTCGGGCAACAGCAGTGGGGGCGCCAGCAAGGGGTCGACCGCGAGCAGCGGCACCGCCGCGAGCGGTTCATCCACCAAAATCAACAGTCTGAACAACCTCTACCCCGGATCCAGTTCGCTCTATCCGCAGCAATCCGCGACGCAGGCGGCGAACACGCCGCAGCCGGTGCGTTTTGCAAATGTCGATCAAATACTCGCAAAGGCAGCTACCGCCGCCGACATTCCCGCCGCCATGGCGCAAATCACGAGCCTGCTGCGCGAACGCCACCAGATGCGACCGGACGAAAACGACGATTTCAATCTCCGCGACATGAGCGAGATCATCAAGGCCCTGGGGTCGATGTCGAAGATGATGGGAGGCCTGCTGCTGATCGTCGCGTTGATATCGCTCGTGGTGGGTGGCGTGGGCATCATGAACATCATGCTCGTCTCGGTCACCGAGCGAACTCGCGAAATCGGCCTGCGCATGGCGGTCGGCGCCCGGGGTCATCACATCCTCCGGCAATTCCTGATCGAGGCGGTCGTGCTGTGTTTGTTTGGCGGATTGGTGGGGATTATCCTGGGACGCAGCGTGGCGACCTTGGTGTGGTTCCTGTTGCGTTGGCCGATTGCAGCATCGTTGCCCGCCATCGCCGCGGCGTTCCTGGTCTCGGCAATCGTCGGCATCGCTTTCGGATTCTACCCGGCGTGGAAAGCGTCGCGGCTGGATCCGATTGAAGCCTTGCGATATGAATAGCCTGACGCCGGCGGCACGTCGAAGGACCTCGAGGCACTCCATGAATCGTGGCTTCTTGGTGGTCGGGGCATTGTTGTTGCTGGTCGTCAGCCGTGCTTCGGCGGTCGATGGTCCGGTGCCTCCGGTCGAAGCGGTCCAGCGCTTCACGCTGCCGAAAGGATTTCACGCCACGCTGTTCGCGGGCGAGCCCGACGTCGTGCAGCCGATCGCCTTCACCTTTGACGATCGCGGCCGCTTGTGGGTCGTGGAAAATCATTCCTACCCGGGCTGGAAGGGCGAGAAAAAGGACCGCGTGCTGATTTTCGAGGATCGCGACGGCGACGGCCGGTTCGACGAGCGCAAGGTCTTTCTGGAAAACGGCAGCAACCTTTCGGGAATCGAGTGGGGTTTTGGCGGTGTCTGGCTGTGCTCGACTCCGAATCTGCTGTTCGTGCCCGATGCCAACTCGGATGACGTTCCCGACGGCGAAGGCGTGGTGAAGCTCGACGGCTGGGATGTAAACGCGCGGCATAACGTGAGCAGCTCCTTGGCTTGGGGCGTGGACGGCTGGCTATACGGCTGCAACGGCATCTTGTCGAACTCGCGCCTCGGTGAGCCAGGCGCCTCCGACGCCGAGCGGACCGCGATGAACTGCGGCGTTTGGCGGTACCACCCGACGCGAGGCGTCTTTGAGGTCGTGGCCCATGGGACCACCAACCCCTGGGGGCTCGATTTCGACCAGTACGGTCAGACGTTCATCACCAACTGTGTGATCCAGCACCTGTGGCACGTGGTGCCGGGCGCCCGCTTTCAACGGATGTTCGGCCAGGATTTCAATCCGCATTCGTACGCGCTGATGACGACCTGCGCTGACCATATTCATTGGGCCGGCGGACCGTGGCAGGAAGCCCGCGGCGGCCAACGGCACGACTCCTACGGAGGAGGCCACGCGCACGTCGGAGCAATGATCTATCTCGGCGACAATTGGCCCGACGAATATCGCAACAACGTCTTCACCTGCAATATCCACGGCAATCGCATCAACCGCGACGTGCTCGCGCGACAGGCATCTGGCTACGTGGCCCGTCACGGCGCCGATTTTCTGCACGCCGGCGACCCCTGGTTCCGCGGTATGGTCGTGAAGTATGGACCCGACGGCGGCGTATTCGTCAGCGATTGGACCGATACCGGCGAATGCCATAATTACGAAGTGGTCGATCGCACGAACGGCCGCATCTACAAGATCACCTATGGACAGGCCAAGCCATGGCGCACGAATCTGGCCAAATTGGGCGAGCGCGAGCTGATGGAGCTGGCCGGCCACAAGAACCAATGGGTGGTGCGCCACGCACGACGAATCTTGCAAGAACGGTCGGCGTCTGGCACGCGGATCGATCCGGCTCCGTTGGTCGAGATGCTGCGAAATGCGTCGACGGACATCGGCACGCTTGCGCCGTTGTGGGCCCTGTGGGCCGTGGGCTCGGCCGATGAGCCGCGGCTCGCGAAGCTCATGGACAGCCCGCACGAAGTGGTTCGGGGCTGGGCCGTGCAACTGGAGTTGGAAGACCGCCACGCCACGTCCGACGTGCTAGCCAGGCTTGCGCGCCTTGCCAAGGACGATCCGTCCGCCTGGGTGCGGCTGGCGCTCGCCGCCGGCTTGCAACGATTGCATCGTGACGACCGATGGGCGATCGCTCAGGGGCTTGTCGAGCGGGCGGAGGACATCGGCGATGAAAACCTGTCGCTGATGATCTGGTACGGAATTGCGCCGCTGGTTGAGCACGATCTGTCACGGGCACTGCGCCTGGCACAAAGCGCGAAGATTCCGCTCGTGCGGCAGTACATTGCGCGGCGCGTGGCCGCGGCGGCCGAACCCGCTGGGCTTGCCGCGCTGGTCGCGCTGCTGGTTCAAGGCAACGACGAGCTGCGCGAATCGGTTTTGACCGGCATGCAGGAGGCGCTCGCAGGGCGGCGGCGAGTCGTTGCGCCAGAGGGCTGGTCGGCGTTCTATCGTCTGCTGGCAAACAGCAAAGTGGCCGCGATCCGCCAGCGCGGCATGCTGCTGGCATTGATTTTTGGCGATCCGCAAGCCCTGGCCGATCTACGTGCAATTGCCGCCGATGCGCGGGCGAAGGCCGACGCGCGCTCGGGGGCCATCGCCGCGCTGGCGCAAGCCAAGGCGCCGGACTTGCCGCGATTCTTGCAACCCCTGCTGGCCGATGCAACGGTTCGCGTGGCGGTCCTGCGCGGACTGGCGGGATACAACGATGGCGACACGCCACAAGTGATTCTGAAATACTATGCCCGCTTTGATCTGCAGGCAAAGCAAGAAGCGATCGCGACGCTGACCGCTCGCAAGTCGTGGGCGCTGGCGCTGCTGGACGCCGTCGATCAGGAGGCCATCCCGCGCGGCGACTTGTCCGCCTTTCACGTGCAACAACTGCAAAGCCTGGCCGACCGGGGGGTCAACCAGCGGCTGGCCAAAGTGTGGGGAGCGGCGCGGCCCACGTCGGCCGATCGAGCGGCCTTGATTGTCCAATACAAACAGCGCCTGACGACGGACGCTTTGGCGGCGGCCGATTCTTCGCGCGGCCGAGCCATTTTTGCCAAAACCTGTGCCGCCTGCCATACGCTGTTCGACGCCGGGGGCAAGATCGGGCCGGAGCTGACCGGATCGCAACGGACGAATCTCGACTACGTGCTCTCCAACGTGCTCGATCCCAGTGCCGTCATGGCCAAGGATTATCAAATGTCGCTGATTCAAACCAGCGACGGCCGCGTTCTGAGCGGCATCGTGAAGAGCGACGACGGCAACGGCGTCACCGTGCAGACCGCCACGGAACTGATCGTGGTACCCAAGGATGAAATCGAATCGCGGCGCGCGACCCCCAATTCGATGATGCCCGACGGGCTGTTGCTATCGCTAAGCGCCGACGAAGTGCGCGACCTGGTGGCCTATCTGGCTAGCCCTAGCCAGGCTCCGCTGCCCAAGGAATGAGACCTTGGGGTCCGGACGGATCGATTCTGGCCATTCTCCTCGGCAATCCCGCTTCGCGTCACCCCACCGGCACGGTCTCGTTCACCGTGTTTGGCGAGGCTTGACGATGCGGCTCCTGGGGCAGGGCGACGTGCCGGCGCAATTCGTGGAGCAAGTCCTTCATGACGATGGGCTTGCTGAAGTAGGCCGCCACGCCCATGCTCATCATCACGCGCTTCAAACCCAAATTATCTTGCCCCGTGATGACAATCACGGGAATGTCTTGCGTCAGCGGGTGAGACTTGAGCCGGCCAACGATGTAGTTTCCTTCCCCGTCCGGCATCCGCATGTCGCACAGAATCACGTCGGGGCGCAGGTCGACCGCCGTCCAGTAGCCCGGCATGCCGGCGAACGCAGGCAGCACGTCGACGCCGTACGCGCTCAGCCGCAGGGCAATTGCCGATGAAATGTCCGGATCGTCGTCAATCACCAGCACCAGGGGACGCTGTCGGGGACGCTGGGGGCCGTCGGAGACGTCCGTCGGCTCGGGATTCTCAAGGCCGACGGTCTCGTCCGCGTCGCCAGTCTCGTCGGCGACGTCCGACTCCGCGGCGGACTCGTGCGCTTCCGCCATGTTGAAATCGTCGGGCACGTCAGGCTCGTCGGCGACAATGTCGTCGACGATATTGGGCTCGTCCACGCGCACGTCGACGGGTGGCGACGAATCCGCGACAACTTCGGGTCGGACCGGCTGGCGGATGGGGGCGAACAGCTGGCGCAGCGATCGCTCTACGTCGGCGATGTTGCCGAGCGTCTTTAGAATTCCCCCGGCGCCGCCTGTGCCGAAGTCTTGGTCCTCGGGACCGACAATCGCCAACAGCGGAATCTGGCCGCAAAGCGGACTCGACGCCAGCCGCACCAGCACGTCGGCCGCCGGAGAATTGGCTGCTTCCACGCCCACCATGACAACGTCGGGCGTCTCCGACAGACATTGCCAGTAACCGCGCTCGGGATTCGACTCGCTGGTGAGCGCGATGCTCAGCGCTGCGCTGCGCTCTTCGAGCGCGGCCAACAATTCGGGCTCGACGTGAACGGCCAGCACGCGGTAGGTTCCGCCGGGGCCGCTGCCGTGAGCCGCGACCCGCTTGGGCGCCGCCGTGCGCGGGGGCGTCGCGGGGGGCCGAACCTCAGCCGCTTGAGATATCGACGTTGGACGGCCGTCGGCAGTCAGGTCGTCGTGCGCCGGTTCGCTGCGTATGCCCGATTCCCGTGTCTGAGCCGCCGCGGCGTCAACGGCTGATCCAGATTGCGGATCGCTTGATTCGAGCAGTTCCTGGTCGGTCCGCACGGGAACCTGTTCGCCGGGGGAGAACAAGCGATAGACAATTTCTTCGACCGCCGTCCAGGAGTTGGGCGCCTTGAGCACGTAATGGGCACCCAGCGCCCGACACCGCTGGACGGTCGCCGCCTTCGAGCAACCGGTGTAGACGATCACCGGCAGGTCGGCGAGGCCCTGGTCGCTGTTGAGCATTTCGCAGACGGCCAGGCCATTGCCAGTCGGCATGTTGACGTCGAGAACGACCAGATCGGCCTTCACCTTGTGCACGCCGAACAGAAGTTGAAGCGCGTCGGAGGTCCTCAGGGCGGTCATGCCCAAGCGCTCGAATCTCAACACGAGCGTCTGGGTGATATCGACGTCGTCATCAGCAATGAGGACCGTTTTTCCGGCAAAGGGCCGGAGGTTGGACGCTTTGGTCTGGACCGCTTCAGCGCTGCCCTGCTTCGGCCACTTTCCAAGCCCTTCGCCGCCATTGGATCGGTGGCCCGACAGCGGTGCCACGAACCGCGATTCCCGGGCGGACTGTTGCAGTCCCCGAGCTAGATCGGCGGCGCGCGGGATGAGGTGCAGGATTCTTTTGGCGACCGATTCTCGCAACAGCAGCACTACCTCAGCCGCGGACAACAACAATACGATCGCGACTCCGAACCCCAGGATGATTGGGTGGCTCGCACCTTGAGCGTCGCGAGCCTTTTCGACCTGGCCAACGCCGGACGCGGAGGGGCGTTCGGCATGGCGGGCCCGCCAAGGCGAGTCCCAGACAAAAAGGCCGACAACGGCCAGAATTGCGATGAGCACCAGCCAGCGAAACTTGTCGCGAAGCCAAAATGTTGGAGTCATGATGATCTCTGGATGGAGGCAAGGTTGTGGGTGACAAAGTCCGAATCGTTGTGGCCGTCGGCGGCTGAGGAAGAGCTCCGCTCAGCGGCGGAGTGCGCGGTCGCCGCGGACGGTCGGTCGCGAATCGCCGAATTCAGCGCTGCCAGCAGATTCACCGGCTCATAGGGCTTGACGACGAAGAAGCTGGCGCCGGCACGAAGTGCCGCATACTGATTGTCCATGCTCGCCGAGAGCATGATGACGGGGATGCTCTGAGTCTGGCGGTTCTGCTTCAGCTGCGCAAGCACGGCCATGCCGTCCATCTTGGGCATGCGCACGTCGAGCAGGATCGCGTCGGGCTGGTGGCGGATTGCCTCCGCGACGCATTGCTGCCCGTCGTAAGTGAACACGACCTCATAGCCGGCGGCGCGCAGCCGGATGCAGACGCTTTCCACGATGTCGCGGTCGTCGTCCACCACCAGAATTCGACCTAATGTCGACATGGCACCATGCCTCCCCATTCACTGAAACTTTGACGCTCCATAGCGATTCATTTGCTTCTCGCCTGGCGGCCTGCTGCCGATGCCGGCCTCACGGCGCACCGCTCGGCTCTCTCGGAGCCAATGCCCCGCGGACCGCGCTCAAAATCTCGCTCGTGGTAATCGGCCAGGTGCCGAGTCGCGTTGGTTTGAACTCGGGCAATGGCTCGTACGGACGATTGCGGTTGGTGTTCTGCAACACGTCGCGGCCGCGCTCCAAGAACAATTCCACGTCGTCCGCCGAGGCCGACAGCAGCAGCACCCAGCGACGCTCGGCGGCGCGAAAGATGATATCGTGACGGCGCAAGAGACGGCTCAGAAAGGCGTCAACGTCGTCGGCCACTGCTTGCGCGGTCGACGCTTCCACTTCAACTTCCAGCAGCGACAGCTCGGCGAGTCCTTTGGACTGGCCAAGATAGCGCCGCGACACCTCGATCGGATCGTCGATCGGCACCGTGAACGAAAACGTGGAGCCGACGCCGACCTCGCTCGCCACGTGAATCTCGCCGAAATTCAGGGCTACAAGTTCCTTGGCGATGTTCAGGCCCAGGCCGAATCCCTTCGTGCTGCCTTGCGACTCGGTCCCGAGTTGCTTGAACCGCTGGAAAAGCTCGCCAAGCCGCTGCGGATCGATGCCAGGTCCGGAGTCCGAAATCTCGGTAACGACCTCTTTGGCGTGGGGGTCGAAACGCACGTGGATCCGCACGTGAGTTCCTTGGCCGCTGAACTTGATCGCGTTCACCGCCAGGTTGATCAGAACGCGGCCGATCTTCTCGGGATCGCAATACACGGCGGGCAAGCCGGGCGCGAATTCAATTCCGATCGTGACTCCCTTGATGGCGGCCTTTCGCTCCAGGTTCACGCGAGCGTGGTCGACGATCTGCTCCATCCGGCAGGAGCAGCGGCAGATACCAAGAATTCCGGCGCCAAGCCTGCTGACGTCCAGCATGTCATTGACCATGTTGTTCAGGTCGTCTGAGCGATCCACCGAAACGTCGAGCAACCGCTGTTGCTTCTCGTTCAAGTCGCCCACCAGGCCGTCTCGCACGATCGACACATATTCCATGATCACCGTCAACGGCGTGCGAAACTCGTGCGACACGTTGTCGACGAAGCGATGGGCCGTCCGGTTGAGCCGGGCCAGGCGTTTGTTCTTGCGGGCCAGCAGGCGCTCGTTGGCGCGCACGGTCGCCAGCAGTTGCTCCATCTCCGAATTCCTTTGGCGTTGAATCGCGTAGCGAATCGCCCGCTCCAAAACGTCGCCGGTGGCGCCGTCTTTGGTCAGGTAGTCCTGCGCCCCCTGTTTCAAGGCCTCGAGCGCCACCAGGTCGCTGCTGAGCCCGGTGAGCACCACCAGCGGTACCGTGGGGGCGAATTGGCGTATAGCGATGACACTGTCGACGCCGTTGGCGTCGGGCAAGGACAGATCGGTGAGGATCACGTCGAACGGCTCGCTTTGCAACTGTTGCCGCGCCTTGGCCAGACAGTCC
Source organism: uncultured Planctomycetia bacterium (assembly GCA_963801675.1). Taxonomy (GTDB): domain Bacteria; phylum Planctomycetota; class Planctomycetia; order Pirellulales; family PALSA-1355; genus PALSA-1355. Next base: position 1,176,129 of record CAWDFN010000001.1, on the reverse strand, counting down.
ACGTGGCAGACGTGAAACGGCGTGTGTGTCGTTGCAAGCGTGTGCGTCATGAGCATCGCGTCGTCGAGGTTGTCCTCGATCAGCAACACGCGCACGGGAGCGCTGTCCGACGGCCGCGATTCTTCCGCGGCGGACGCGTCGTACGAAGTTGAAAGACTCGCCGCCAGCGTCAACGAGGATTCATCGAACGAGGGCGGGCACAGTGGCGTAACCATGGTCATGCGCTCCCTACGGGAGCACGGGTGCTCCCTGTTAGCGTAGTAGATTCGGGCGATGATCCACACACGGACGTCGGCTGGCGGTTGAGCAGCAGCCAATAGAATCCCAGGTGCTTGGCGACCTCGTTGAACTGTTCGAAGTCCACGGGTTTGACGATGTAACTATTGACGCCCAGGCGGTAGGTCTCGACGATGTCGCACTCTTCGCTCGACGACGTGAGGACCACCACCGGAACGAATTGCGTTCGCGGGTCGTTGCGAATCTTCCGCAACACCTCGATGCCATCGACTTTAGGCAGCTTCAAATCGAGCAGAATTACCTTGGGATTCTCGATCCTGCGGTCCGCATAGCTTCCCGTGCAGAATATGTACTCCAAGGCCTCGGCTCCATCCCGAACCACGTGCACGCTGTTGGCAATCTTTTGCCGCTTGAAGGCATGCAGCGCGAGCATTTCGTCGTTCGCGTTGTCCTCGACCAGCAGGATTTCGACGCCGTTGTCTGTAGTGCCGATCATCAAGATCTCCTTATTCGAGCGTGAAAGAAAAAGTTGCGCCGTGGTCGACTTGCCCCTCGGCCCAGATCCGGCCGCCGTGACGTTGCACGATCCGCTGCACAATGGCGAGGCCCACTCCGGTGCCATCGTAGTCGTCTGCGCGGTGCAGCCGCTGAAAGACCCCGAACAGCCTGTCGATATACGTCATGTCGAAGCCGGCGCCGTTGTCCTTGATGAAATAGACTACTTTGGGTCCTGTGTCGCGCGCCGCGCCGCCATTCTCGTTCGCGCTTGAAGACGGCTCCGTTCGGCAGCCGATCTCGATCCGGGCCGCCTGCCGCTTGCTCGTGAATTTCAGGGCGTTCGAAGGCAGGTTGGTCCAGACCTGATTGAGCAAAGTCGAATCCGCCTGGCAGGCGCACAACTCGCCGACGATGATTTCCACCTGTCGGCCTTCCTGCTCCTTGGACATCTCCGCCAGGCAGCTGCGCACGATCAAGTCAGGCTCGACGGAGCGCTTGACGATCGCCCGGCGGCCCGCGCGCGAATAAGCGAGCAGGTGGTCCACCAGGCGTTGCATCTTTTGTGCGTTGTCGCGGATCCGCCGCAGGTAGTCTTTTCCCTTGTCCGTCAATGGCGCGGCGAACTCCTCGAGCACGATCCGGGAAAATCCGTCGATCGTTCGCAGCGGCGCGCGCAAATCGTGTGAGACGGAATCGCTAAAGCACTCGAGTTCCTTATTCACTGCATCGAGCCGCGCGGTGCATTCCGAGATTCGCTGCTCCAGGTTTGCGTTGATCGCGCGAATTTCCAACTCGGTCTCCCTGCGCTTCGTGAGATCGCGCGTGACCTTGCCGAAGCCGCGAAGTCGTCCCGTTGCGTCGTGCAAGGCCGTTAGCACCACGTTGGCCCAAAACCGCGAGCCGTCCTTGCGCACGCGCCAGCCTTCGTCCTCGAACCGGCCATTCTCCTCGGCTTCTCGCAGTTCGTGGGCCGGCTTGCCGGCTTCGACGTCTTCTGGGGAGAAGAAAATCGAGAAATGCCGGCCGATGATCTCGCCGGCTGAGTACCCCTTGAGAAGTTCCGCCCCCTTGTTCCAGGTGACGATATGTGCCTCGACGTCGAGCAGCAAGATCGCGTAGTCGAGCACGTTTTCCACGAGCAGGCGAAGGCCGACGTCGATGTCTTCGGAATCATGCCCGAACGGTGCCGGCGTGAGAAGTTCCGCATTTTGTGCCGACATGGAAATGTTCCTCAATCGAGAGTGAAAGAAAAGGTCGCACCTTGGTCGACTTGCGCCTCGGCCCAAACCCGGCCGCCGTGACGTTCGACAATGCGCTGCACGATGGCCAGGCCCACGCCGGTGCCGTCGTAATCTGCCGCGCGGTGCAATCGCTGGAAGACGCCGAACAGCTTGTGGGCATACTTCATGTCGAAGCCGGCTCCGTTGTCCTTGACGAAATAAATTACTTTGGGGTCGGCGGCGTGCGGCACGGAACCATTTGCGGCCGCGAACCCATTCCCGCGCCCGTTTCCATTTCCGTTGACTGGCGTCGACGACTCGGTTCGGGAGCCAATCTCGATCTGGGCCGCCTGCTTATTGCGCGTGTATTTGAAGGCATTCGAAATCAAGTTGGTCCAAACCTGCTTCAGTAGCGCCGGATCGGCCTGGCAGGAGGGCAATTCGCCGATCACGATTTCCAATTGCCGGCCTTCGTTCTCCTTGGCCATCTCGGCCAGGCACCCGCGCACGATCGCGCCGGGATCGACGGTATGCTTGCCGATCGCCCGGCGGCCCAGGTGCGAGAAGGCCAGCAGGTCGTCCACCAGATGTCCCATTTGCCGAGTGTTGTCGCGGACCCGCTGGAGGTAGACTTTGCCTTCGTCCGCCAATGGGGCGGCGAAATCATCGAGCAGAATCCGGGAGAAGCCGTCGATCGCCCGCAATGGCGCTCGCAGATCGTGTGAGATGGAATAGCTGAACGACTCAAGTTCCTTGTTCGCGGCGTTGAGCTGTGCGGTGCGCTCCAAACTGCGCTGTTCCAGATCTTCGTTCAGTTTGCGGATCTCCTGGTTCGTTTGGTTGAGGGTTTGGATCCGCGCCTTTTCCACGGAAGTCGCCAAATCGCGCGCTTGTTGTCCCAAGGCCTCGATTTCCTTGTCCGATTGATCGAGAGTCTGCAATCGCAGCACTTCCACGGACGTGGCCAGGTCGCGGGCTTGTTGCGCCAACGTCTCGATTTCCTTATCGGATTGCATCAGGGTCTGGATGCGCGACGTTTCCACGGAGCGAGCCAAATCTCGCGCAAGTCGCCCCAGCGCTTCGATTTCCTTATCGGACTTGTTGAGGGTCTGGATGCGCGACGTTTCCACCGAGGTAGCCAGGTCCCGCGCTTGTTGCCCCAGGGCTTCGATTTCCTTATCCGATTGCACGAGGGTCTCGATGCGCGACGTTTCCACCGAGGTAGCCAGGTCCCGCGCTTGTTGGCCGAGGGCTTCGATTTCCTGATCCGATCGCACGAGGGTCTCGATGCGCGACGTTTCCACGGAAGTAGCCAACTCCCGCGCTTGTTGCCCTAACGCTTTGATGGTATTGACCGATTGGTTGAGGGTCTGAATGCGCGACGTTTCCACCGCACGAGCCAATTCGCGCGCTTGTTGTCCCATCGCCGCGATTTTCCGATCGGACTGCATCAGGGTCTGGATGCGCGACGTTTCCACGAAAGCGGCCAAGTCCCGCGCTCGTTTCCCTAACGCCTCGATTTCCACATTCGATTCGGTGAGCGTGTGTTCCTGCAAGGCTGGTACGAATTCGGCCGAATCTCGCGGCGGTTGACCATAAGGCTCGATTTCCGCTTCCGACTGCGGGATGATCTGCAATTGCATCGCATCGGCGGAGCGCGTCAGCTCGATCGCCAGCTCTTCGAAACGCTTGTATTTGCAAAGCTCGCGTCGCCGGTCGAAGAACATCATCGTAAACAGGGTGGCGGCCGACACGTTGCCGAGAATTCCCCACAGGATCGACCGCGTCGAAAGCGAAGTCATTTGACTGTCGTACCGAAGCAGCCGCTCGTTGAATGCTTCTCGGATCTCGGCCAGGCAACTGCGGATCTTATCCATCAGTCTTTTTCCGTCGTCGGTCAGAACGACGTTCAAGGCAGCTTCACGCCCCTGGTTCCGCATCAAGTCAACGGATTCCTTGAGTTCCGCAAGCTTGAGCGCGACGAGACCCCGCAGGACTTCGACGTTCGCCGCTTGCTTGGGCAGCACGGTCGCCAGGCTCTGGACGGCGTCCAACTTTGCGTCCACAAATTTCGAGGCCGTCTGGCAGGGCTCCAAATAGGATTCGTCTCCGGTCAGCAAATAGCCGCGTTGCCCCGTCTCGGCATCCACAACAATCGAAAACGTCTCCTGCGCGGCGTTCATCGAATTGCGAAGTTGTACTCGCGCCGTCATGGCCTCGCTGAGGGCTGACATGTTCATGTACGAGCCGATCCCGACGAAAACCATCAGGCCCACGACGAACCAACACACGATGGCGCGCGGCATGGCGCGGAGCTTTTTGAATTGCGCATGGACCGCGGAGTTCGACCAGTATCTCATGATTATCTCCTACTTGTTGCCAAACCTCGCGCGCCTTCGGCGGCGCAGCTCGGCGTAAGCCGTCATCCCGCGAGTCCTGAGGATCGTAGCGCGGTCTGCTTTCGGTGTCGTTTTGGGCCGCGACCGAAAACAACAAGGCCGACGTGGCCGAATGCCCTGAGGCACTCAACCACGTCGGCCTGCCATTTGACAATTCTCCGAGCTAAGACTGGCGACTCTTCGGGGAGCCGCTTGCGATTTCAACTCGACCAGCGCGCGGGGCGAGCGGCACACTACCTGCCCCGGCCTGTCCAAACAAACTTACGCCGTGAATTCGACAATGCAAAAACCCCGGCCCTCCGCCGTTGTGAGGAATGCGGTGCAAGCGCGCGTTGGGCCGCACGTGGCGATGGGGCTCAGAGCCAAACCTCGGCTCGCACGTCGCACAATCGCTGCACTTCGCACGTCGAACCGGATGGTTCACTCCAGAGGGCGTCGCTGATACCGAATGGTTCAGCGCGGAGAATCTCGCCGTCAGAAATAAGGGCCGCCCGGGGGGCCGATGCCGATCGCACGGGCCGCGGCGGCGGGGCGTCGAGCCTGAACCGACAACAATCGCGCCTCGTCGAAGTCAGTCTGTTCGGGACCTTCGACGCACAAACCGCCAACCGACCATCATTATGCCCGCAATGGACAGAAGCGTGGCCGACGCCGGTTCCGGGACCGGATTGGCGACCCAGATTCCTTCGCGCCCATCGGCCAGGTAAGCGCTGAATGCGATCTGGTCATGGTTGTTGATGGAAGCATAGGAATAGATAAATTGCTGAATCGTCGATCCGTCGAGCGGGTCGCCCTGCTGCACGACGAGCGACTGACTCACTCCGTCAGTCAGGTAAATCCCAGGAACGCTCGAATTACTAAAGCCCAGAAAAGCGATATGGCCCAAGTCATTAATTGCTGGACCATAGCCGGCGGCAACCTGCGTCAACGGGCCGCCGTTGCCCGTTACGAGGCCGAGGAACTGCTCGGTAAGCGCGACAGTTCCTGCGTCATTGATATCTGGCAGTTGATAGACATTGCCGCTGGAGATGACCGTGGTCAATGGGCCGCCGCTGCCAGAGTAAATGCCCGTTCCCGAGGGCCCGCCATTTGCCAGAAATGTCACGGTACCGGAGTTATTGAGCGCACCGGGATGCAACGGATTGACCTGCCCCTGCGCGCCGGGATATCGATGATTTCTGTCAGCGGACCGCCATCGCCGGTGACCAGCCGATTGCCGCCAACGGTCGTGACGACAAAGGCCACCCGGCCCGAGTTGTTGATCGACGTTGTCCCGAAGGAAGGGGGCAGAAATGGTGGGTCATTCGACACCGACGTTGCAGATTCATAGATCGTTGTGCCGGCGCTGGTATAGATCCCGCGTGTGGAGTAACTGGCGTAGTTGTCTCCTCTTTCGTATGCAACAACGCCCGCGTCGTTGATCGAGGCCCCAACGTTTGGAATGTAGACTCCGTGGGACGGTGAATAGTCGTCGCTGTCGATCACGGTCAGCGGGCCACCGTTACCGGTAAGGACGGCGAAATTGCCGGTGGGAAGTGTGGCGTGGGCCGTGAATACGACCGTGCCCGAGTTGTTAATCTGGGGGAATCCCCCAATTGTTTGTTCCAGATAATAGCCGCTCCCGCTGTCGACAATTTTCGTGAACGAATAGCTGTCGGCCCAGGCGTTCCGCGGAGTGCGCGCACCCATCATGCAAACACACAAGAAACCGAAAAACATAAGCTTTCGGGCAAGACTCGATGGGTGCGACATTAGCGGCTCCTTGGAATCGTCGTTCGACAAAATGAAATAGGGTTAGCGTCGCGTGCGCCGTCTCAGGCACGGCAACCCGCCGACCAGCGCTAACGCGGCAAGCACGAGCGCGCTCGGCTCGGGGACGAACGTGATCGCGGTGCTGAGAGCGTACAGAGGAAACGCAGCGTCATTGCCGACTGTATGCAGATCCTCGAGCCAAAGATGACTTGGAGCTACGACAAAGCCAATCTCCGGAGACGCCTCGCCCAGCGCGTGCGAGGGAAACGCTATTCCCGTACCCGTGCTGCCTGTCCATGTCCTTGGAAAGGCCGATGCGCCGTACTGATCGTCCAAGACGGCCGATACAAGCGAACCGGAATAGATGCCGACCCCCGCGGCCGCGACCTGGACGCCCGCGGTGTTGTATACCGGCAGCGCGCCGGACGGAGCGTTGACGTTTGCGTTGACGGCGACCGTTGACGCCACCGCATGCCATGTCGCAAGTGGCAACGACGGGTTGAGAGCGGCCTCGGCGGTAACAAATGCGTTGTAGTCCGATATGTCGGTACTGGCGGCATCATGGGTGCCCGCGGTGACGAAAATCAACTGATACTGCGAGCCTGGGGCCAGGCCGATGGGCGGGATTACCTCCGCAATGAGTTGCGTGGCCGACAACACGAGGGCGGCGACTGCCAGGCCCAGCGCCAAAGCGGCGCTGCGACAACGATTTCGACAAGCTGCGTGCGGTTTCATGAGCGTTTCTCGGAATGCCTGGGAATCAACAAATGATGGACGCAGCGCGTCTCATTGCAATACGTGTTGCCCGATTTAGACGTCAAGGATGGTCGCGGACGGCACGCTCGATGGTGCCGCATTTGCGACGTCGACGGATCGATGAGATTGCCAGTCCGGTTGCGGCGAGACATGCCAGGAACATGGTGCTCGGCTCCGGGACGCTTGCCACGCGGAAACCAAGAGTGCTGGCCTCGACCGTCGGAGAAAAGCTGCTCCGGAAGCCGGCGTTCAGCTGGTCCGAGCCGTTGCTACCCCACGAACCGCCCAGCTCACCGCGAGAAGGCGAGGGGCCAAAAAAGGTTTCGTTCCATTCCGCTACGTTGCCGCCTTGGTCCGAAGTGCCATAGAAGCTCCGGCTCGATAGCCCTGCGCTGCCGACGGTCGTCACATTGCCGTCCTGGCTGTTCCAGTCCGCGCCAGAGTTGTAGTTGGCGACATTCGTCCCCGGATTGCTGATGTCGCCCACGCTGTTAGCGGTCGCGACCGTGGGCACACTGTTGCTGGCCGTGGGAAAGCGCCAGTAACTGTCCGTATCGCCCCCCTGCGCGGCGGGCTGATGATAGGCCGCTTTGTACCACTCGTTCTCGCTAGTCAGGAACCACGTCGCGCCCGACTCGCGGGCGATGGTCGCCACCGTGGGGACGCCACCTGCTCCCAAAGCACCCAGCGTGTATGCGCCCGTTTCGGTGTCGCCGGCCCCCTGTCCGTTATTGAGCCAGTTGGCAAAGCGGATCGAATCGTACCATGACACAAAGTTCACCGGCTTGTTGCCCATGTTGGTCTTGACCGCGTAGGTGAAGCTGCCGCTGACGCCGCTTCGCGTGATCCCGCCGCTGGCCACGCTCCCCATGTTTGTGCTGTAAAGGGCCAGCGGATCGCTGGCCGCCTTGGCGTTGAGGAAGGCGACGTACTGGGCGTTGGTGACTTCGGTCGTGCCGATTCGGTAGGCGTGGTCGACACCGCCAAAGACGCCGCCGGTTGCGGGATCGTTGGCGTTGTTGATATTTCCGACCGGCACGGTGTCGATCGTGACTGCCAAAGCCGCCAGGGGCGCGACGAGAACGGTCGCGCAGAAAAGAATCAGTGAAGCTATGGTGCGGGTCATTAGCGGGCTCCTCGATGCTCGTTTACTCTGTGCATTCGGATGAGCGGGATCACGTTGGGATGAACGTCCATCTTGGCCCGGCGACAATCCCGCCTACTTCCCCAGTTCCCAAAACCGGACCGGACCGGACGAAGAAAAGGCAACATTTCGAAATATTCCATCGGCTGGCTGGGATTTTCTTGACGGCTCGGCAAGCACCATCGACACTGGCGTTGGCCGGGGCGAGGCAAAAATGTGGATGATTGATCTAAAATCGCTCCTCCCGCGGGCGTCCGCTTTGCATCTCAAAAAGGAACTAGGGTAATGGCGACGAGCGACGAGCGGGCCGAATGGTTTGAGCCGGCGGATAGTCGGATTGGCTTGGCGGCCGGCGACGTCGAGCAGTGGATTGCGGACGCCAGGGGCGGCTGCGTCGAGTCGCTGGGACGCTTGGCCGAACGTTGCCGGCAATACCTGCTGCTGGTGGCCAACCGAGAATTGGATGCTGACGTGCGGGGCAAAGTGGGTGCTTCGGACGTCGTTCAAGAAACGCTTTTGAAAGCCCAAGAGATCTTTGATCGTTTCGATGGAAAGAGCGAGACGCAGCTACTGCTATGGCTCAGGCGGATTCTGCTTCATCAGCTGGCCCATGCTTCGCGGTCCTTTCATCAATTCGCCAAGCGCGATGTTCATCGGGAGCAGGAACTCGATGACGGGGACGGCCGAAACGATTGGGCGAGTCTGGTGGACCCGGCGCCCACGCCACGCCGAAACGCAATCGCCAACGAACGGGTGCTGGCCGTCGAGCGGACCATCCAGCGACTGCCCGAGCATTATCAGCAGGTGATCCGGCTGCGAAGTTTTGACTTGCGGTCGTTTGTGGAGATTGGCCAGATCTTGGAAACTTCGCCCGACGCGGCCCGCAAATTGTGGTGCCGGGCCGTCGAAATGCTGCGCCAGAAATGGGAAGCAAGCGATGAATCGCGATGATTGCAACGGCGACGAACCGGTGGTCGACGAAGTGTTTGATTCGCTGGTCGTCGCCTACTCCGAGGCATTGGCGGCCGGAGTGACGCCCACGGCCGTCGACGAGACACAGCTTGCCGATGAGTTATTGCCGCATCTTCGCAGCACGCAAGCCTGCCTGTCTCTGCTGGATCAAGCGCGACGAGCTCGACAGCAAGGCGATTCCCGATCAGCTCGCAAACATGAGCCGGCTTTGCCCGAGCCCCGGTTCTCGGTGGGCGTACCGCCGGCAAACATCGGTCCCTTTCAAATCCTTCGAGAGCTGGGTCGTGGCGGTTATGGCGTGGTGTTTTTGGCGTTCGACACGCGATTGAAGCGGCAGGTTGCCCTCAAGGTGCCGCGGCCGGAAGTGGTTTTGACGCCCGAATTGTCGCGCCGCTTTTTGCGCGAGGCTCAGGCGGCCGGCTCGCTGGCACATCCCAATTTAGTGGCGGTTTACGAAGTCGGCGAGGACGCGCCGTTTTGCTACATCGCGTCGGCCTATTGCAATGGCCCGAACCTGGCTCAATGGCTCAAGAGCCGCACTGCGCCGGTCCCAGTCCGGCAAGCCGCGGAACTTGTCGCGGCCTTGGCGGATGGAGTGGAAGAAGCCCATCATCGCGGAATTTTGCACCGAGACGTCAAGCCCAGCAATGTGCTGTTGGAAACATTGACCCGTCAGTCGTCGGTCAACGCATCGTCGATCGACGGCGAGCCGCCGGGGCGCGCGGAATTTGTGCCGAAGCTGACCGATTTCGGATTAGCAAAACTCCTCGAAGGCCGGCAGGATGAAACTCGCAGCAATGCTCTGCTCGGCACGCCGGCCTACATGGCTCCGGAGCAAGCCTGCGGCAAGATCGGGCAGATCGGCCCGGCCACCGACGTCTATGGCCTGGGCGCAATCTTGTACGAGTTGTTGACCGGGGTAGCCCCGTTCCGTGGCGAAAGCGATCTCCACGTCTTGCGACAGATCGCCGAAGATGAATCCGCGCGCCCGCGGCTCATCCGTCCTGATCTGCCCCGCGATCTGGAAGCGGTCTGCCTGAAATGCCTTGAGAAACGTCCGTCGAATCGCTATGCCAGCGCGCATGACCTGGCATTGGATTTGCGTCGCTTCCTGTCCGGCCGGCCGACCTTTGCCCGCTCGCTATCGGCGGCGCAGCGCGCGACGAAGTGGGCCCGACGACGCCCGGCGCTGGCGGGCCTGATATCGGTCAGCGTGGCGGCGCTGGGGATCTTGGTGGCATTGGCGACGGCCTATGTTGGACAACAGCGGTCCGCTCGACAAACGGCCGAATCGCTGCGACACGAGGCCGAAGCGAGTGCCGAGACGTCAAGTCAACACGAGCAAAGCGCGAATCAGTTGCTGTACGCCTCGCGGATGCGGTTGGCATACCAATGGCTTGAACAAGGTGAAATCGAACGGGTGTCCGAACTTCTGGCACCGTACGATCCTCCGGGACGCCTGTCCGATTTGCGCGGTTTCGAATGGCATCATCTCAAACGCCGAGTCCACGGCGAGCGGTTGACGCTCACGGGCCATCGCGGCGAAGTGTATGCCGTGGCTTTTTCGCCCGACGGGCGCGAGTTGGCGTCAGGCTCTCAGGACGGAACGATCAAACTCTGGGATCCTGCCAGCGGGCGGGAATTGGCAACGATTCTGGCGCACGCGAGCTGCGTCAACACGCTCGCCTACTCGCCCGATGGGAGAACTTTGGCCAGCGGCAGTTGTGACCAAAAAATTAAACTTTGGAATGCCGCGACGCATGAACTCTTGGACACGCTGGAGGGTCATTCGACGGAAGTTCACTGCATCGCATTTGCGCCGCTCAGCAACGGTCTTTTAGCTTCCAGCGGCAATGAGCCCGTAGTGAGACTATGGGATATCGCAACCCGCGAGGTGATACAAACGCTGGATACGGAAAAGCAAACCATTGCCTCTCTTGCCTGGCAGAACAATGGCAAGGCAATATTTCTCGCGGCCCAGGATTCCTCTCGTGTCGGTTCGTCAGTGATCGAGTGGGACCTGGTCAACAATCGGGCGAGTGGCAATCCTCACTCCGCCTGGGCGGTCGCCAGCCCGTCGCATTGCGGCGGAGTCTGTCTCGGTCTGCTCGATGGCAGGGTGCGCGTAATCTCCGAGAGTTCTCCGGAGCCGGTGGATCTGCCGGCGCATACTGGCAAAGTGACTTCTTTGGCATTTTCGCCCGGTCAGAATCGTGTTGCCTCAGGCGGCGACGACGGCACGATTCGAGTTTGGGACACGACCCGCAAGGTCTGCACCCAAACGCTCACCGGACATGGCAGCCGCGTTTCATCGCTGGCTTTTTCGCCGCAGGGTCGTGTTTTGGCCAGCTCCAGTTTCGACGGTACGATCAAGTTGTGGGACCTGCAACAGCAGGATCGTGAAGTGCAAACGGCCGACTTGTACCTTGGCCCATTCTCGCCAGCCGGAGCCGTCGCAATCTCGGCCGACTTCCGTTATTTGGCCGTGCGGAGTCGTCACAATAAAGTGCGCATCCTGAATCTCGCGGACGGATCGCTGCTGTGGGAGCTGCCGACGGCCTACGGCGCGCCGGCAATCCACTTCCTGGCCGACCGACCGATCTTGTTCGCGCCCGGTGTGGACCTTCAGACGGCCGAAGAATGGGATTTCGAGCAACGCAAGTCGATCAAGTCCTATTCAATCGCGGCCGAATATGGGCGTGCATTTGCGCTTTGCGACAATGGCAACACGCTCGTTACGGCAGACTCGAACGGCGTCAACCTGGTGGACACATCGACCGGTCATGCCTTCCGCACGTTCAAGAGTCGCATCCCGGAAACGTTGCCAAAAGTGCATCCGCAGATCTGTTTTTCTCCCGATGGAAAAGAGTGCGCAGTGCCCGTGGAAGATGCTCCCAGCTGGGTCATCAAGTCGGACGCTCGACAGGCGGTGCGCGAAAGCCTGATGCAAGTGCTCGCCATTTCCAATGGAGCAGCGCTGCTAGCGACCCGCGCTCGTTCGGGACTTGGCATCATGCTCGTCGAAGCCGCTTCGGGAAAAGTGCTTGCCACGCTGAATCACGGCACCTGGGTGACACATGTCGCGTTCTCACCCGACGGCAATTCGTTGGCGACCGTGTGCGCGGATGGCAAAGCCTATTTGTGGAATGTCCGCACCGGTCAAGAAATTACACGGCTTGAGACGCATTCAGGTCCGGGCGTCCGAGTTCAGTTTTCTCCCGATGGTCGCCAACTCGCCGCCGTGACTCGTGGTGATGAAGCGCCTTTTGCCGACCTGGCAACCAACGAGGGTCGGCCTGTCCCTGAGACGCCGCTAGGCACCGCGCATGTTTTTGTGTGGAGCGGCCTAGACGGCGAATAGCAGTCGTTCACCGCACCCACAGCTACTCGGGCTGCAACGATGCGCTGGGTGACGTTCGCATTCGTCACCCTATCATGGTGCATGCACGCACGAATTCACCGGCGCCGGCTCACGTCGCCTCGGGCGCGAAGTCCCAGGTTTGCCGCAGCAGCCGAGTCGGCGGATCGGACGTGCGAAACTGCCAGTTCCACGATTGCGTCACCAGCATGCACGCCAACATCGTCAGGCACTGTCTCGGGTGGCGTCCGATCACGCCCAGCGATCGTCGTAACATTCCCGGAGCCGCGCGCACTCGCCGCATTTCGCCGCGCACACGGCGCAGCCATTCCTCGCTGGTCAGATGATAATCGTGCGTGCCGTCGATGGTTTTTCGCAGCCGAAACCGCGAGCCCGCGCAAGCTTCCAGTTGGCCCATGCGCGGATACCACCCGCCGAAACTGCGGTTGAGCATGGCCCAATGGAAGCTATCCGAGCCCCAGCGAAAGCGCCAGGGCGCTCGAGCAAGACGCGGGGGTCCGGCCGGCGCACGAAATGGATCGTCGTGTTGACGAACTTGCGAATCCGCGAGGCGGGATCGATCAGCCGGTGGACGATTTCGAACATCTGGCGGTAGATTGCGTCGTCGCTATTCTCGGCCGCCTCGCGGGCCTGCACGAAATGCTCGATCGGTCCGTTGGCAATCACCGCGTCAAATCTTCCGCACCAGCGATTGTCGAGATGCCGATAGTTGAGCAGCCGCGCGTCGAGCCCGCGGTCGGTGCAGAGCTTCGCCTGCTCGGGCGAGATCGTGATGCCTACTGCCTGTGCGCCGCGGCGGGCGGCGGCTTCGAGCAATTGGCCGTTGCCGCAGCCCACGTCCAGAATCCGCACGCCCGCGCCGCAGTCGACTTCGTCGAGCAGGTATTGAATCTGATTCTGCTGGGCGACGTCGTAGGGCGTGCGCGGATCGCCGTGGTACATGCCCTCGGTGTAATCCAACAATCCGCAGGCGGGAAATACCTTGTCGAAAAAGGCGTAGCAATTGACTACCGTGGGCTCCGCCTCGATGGCCCGATGGATTTTCATCACGACCTCCGCCCCAGTCGCGTTCGAAACCCGCGGCAGGTCACGAACGTCGAGGGCCGCTATTTGCGAAACGTCAGGCCCGGGTCGTTGGGCGAAGCGCCGACGAGCTTGAAGTTGAACGAGCGGTCGGCGTTGGAAGTTACCTGCCCCACCATGGCCGGATTGCTGTTTTGATTCAAAACCAGCAGGTTGTCGGCAACGGTGTAGGTGCCGTTGAAGTTCTGCGATTTCTTTTGCTGGTCCAGCTTCCAATCGAACTTCGCGTCCTTGGCCAGGTCGAGCGTGATCGACGAGCCGTCGGGCCGCGCGGCCTTCCAACTGCCCACGAGACTTGCGGCGGTGACCGGAGTGGCCGGCGCCTTGGGCGTGGCGGGCTTGGGGGGCTCGGACTCGGGGCCCGAGGTCAGGCTGGCCACCAGCTGCGCCGAGAGCTGATCCTTGGGATTGATCCGCAATGCCTGCTTGAACTGATCCACCGCGGCGTCGGTGGCGCCGTCGGTCAGATACTGATACGCCAGCAGGAACCGCGCATCGCCTTCATTGGGATGCTGCTTGCAATAGGCCTCCAAGGCGCGCAGCTGAGCGGTATAGACTTCGACGCTGGGATACAGTCCGCTGAGGGTCGTCCAATCCCAGCCGGGCCCGGCTGACAGCACGGCGTAGATCGCCCCCGCCGCGGCCTTGTATTGCTTGGTCGCGAACAGCACCAGCCCGCGAAATTCGTGCAGCGACGGGTCGTTGGGCACCAGCGCGATGGCCTGGTTGACCTTTGCCAGCGCATCGGAGTAGTTGTTCTGCTCGAACGACTGGCGCGCGGCGGCAAACAGGTCGCCCGCCTTGTCGGCCGCCGTCGGCGTGTCGCCCTGCTGATCGCTCGTGACGACCTGGTCGGACGCCGTCGCGCTCTGCGCCAGGATCGGCTGCGAGTAGTCGTACGATCCGCCTGAGCCATCATCAGACGCGACATAGTAGGGATCGCTGTAGCCATAATAGCCCCATCCCCAGGGGATCGCCGAAGCCGCCAGCCCGGTCGCCATGCCCGCGCCCCACCAGGCCCAAGGCCGATTGTACCAGGGGTGATTCCAGTGATTATTCCAATCGCCGTGGCGCCAATCGTTGTGATTGATGAAGTTGTGGTTCCAGTTGTTGGCGTTGAAGTTGTTGCGATTGAAGTTATTTCGATTGATATTGTTGCCGCTGAAGTTGTTGCGGTTGATGTCGTTCCGGTTGATGTTGTTGCCGCTCAAGTTATTGCGGTTGATGTTGTTGCCGCGATCGGCATACGACGGACGACTTCCAAAGTCGAGGCTATCGCGGCCACCGATGTTGCCGCGGCCCTCGGTCGCGGGGTGGAAAGTCGCCGGACGCGACCCGCCGCCGCCAAATCCGCCGCCATGGAACTCGCCGCCGCCGCCAAAGTTGCGGGCGCCGCCGCCACCGCCGCCGCGGAACTCGCCGCCGCCGCCAAATCCGCCGCCGCCACGTCCACCGCCGCCGAATCCGCCACCGCCACCGCCACCATGGAACCCGCCGCCGCCACGACCGCCGCCGCCACGACCTTCGGCATGGCCGACGGCCAACACCAGCGCCAGCGCCACCGTCGATACCAATACGAGCTTATTCATGGGAGAGAAGTCCTTATTTGCGTGGAGTCGTGGACCTTGGTGGTGCCGCGCGAAGGCGCGATCATTGCGGTTTGGGCGGCTTGCGCGCGACGGTGACTTCCTCGATGTCGGGCATTGCTTCGCCGCCGACGATCCGATCGCGCGATTGCCAGGTCATGCGGTCCTTGCCGGTGCGCGTCGTGATGTTCGTGGCCGAGACGGCTTTGCCCTCGTGCGTGACGCCGTTGGTTTTGACGATCCACTGGTTGCCGTTGCGAGTGTAAACGCCTTCGACAAATCCGCCGTCGGCGTCAAAAATCCACGAGCGCAGCGATTTCGACAGCCCATCCCAGCCGATGCGCTGGGTGCCGCTGATTACTGGCTTGCCGGCGATCTGCACCGTGAAGTCGCTCAGAAGAAAGCGTTTATTGTCGTCCCAGCGATACGTGGTCATCACCAGTGAGTCGGGGCTTTCGTCGACCCATTCGCCGACGAGCCATTGGAGTTGCTTGAGTTGGTCCTCGGCCGCGGCGACGTCAGCCGAAAAGTCGCGAGCCACGGCCACCAGCCACTTACCGTCGGTCTTGACGTGCGTCACCGAGTAACGGCTCGGCTCGGCCGGCTCGTTGATCCGATTGACGACGTACGTCGTGCCATCCTCGATCGCCATGTTCGGCCCGATGAAGCGAATCGACTTGATCGCGACCGTGATCTTGACGTCGGGATACTCGGCGAAGATGCCGGCAAAGACGCCGGCGATGTCGGTGCGACCTTGCTGGACGTCGCCGTCTTCGTCGATCAACTGCCCGTCGGGCAGGAACAAATTGGCGATCGCCTTGGCGTCGTGCGCGTTATAGGACTTGGCGAACGCGTCGGCGCCGAGCCGAATTGCTTTCTCGTCCGCTTCGCGGGCCCGATCCACGGGCGCCGACTTGGCGTCGGTCTTGGCCGCCGTCTTGGCGGCAGCGGTGCGCGGCGCCGGCGCCGCCTTCTGGGCCATGACTCCCGTGGCTACCGCGCCGCAGACAACCAGAGCCACCGCCAAGCCGATCATCGCAGTTCGCATCACGACGTCCTTTCGTGCAAGATTGGGAGTCCCCGTATTGTGCCCTATTGCCTCTCATTTGCCAACTGGCCGCAGCCCTGCCAGCAGCCCACCCAGACTGTGCGGCTCTGGGCGTTGAGCAGGGTCGAACCGGGGGTGAGAATTTGCTATCCCACCGAGGGTTCGCTAGGCTAGGTAGCCACGCCGATTGTCCCCCGCGATTTTACCCCGCCCTGAGGCCGCTCGATGGCCACACAATCGCACGCTAACTCGCTGGACCGACCTCACATCAACCGGCGTCAATTGTTGACGGCCGGCGGGCTCGGATTCTTGGGGTTGAATCTGGCGGATCTGCTGCGGGCCGAGACGCTCGCGGCGGCCCGGCCGGCCGGCAAGGGGCCGAAGTCGCCGATCAAGTCCTGCATCTTGATGTTCTACTACGGCGGGCCCAGCCATCACGACACCTGGGACATGAAGCCGCAGGCGCCGTTGGAAATACGCGGCGAATTCAAGGGCATCGGCACCAGTGTGCCCGGCTTGCACATTTCGGAACATCTGCCGCGCTGCGCCAAGATCATGGATCGCGTCGCGGTGATTCGCAGCGCGCACCACACGATGAGCAACCACAACGCGGCGGCGGTGGAGGCCCTGTGCGGGCGCACTCCGCTGCGAGGCGACCTGGAGTTGCTGTCGAACGATCCGACCACCGACTTCCCCTGTTTCGGTTCGGCCGTGAGCTATCTGTCCGACCGCGGCACTCCGGTGCCGCCGTTCGTGGCACTGCCGCACGTGATGTACAACGTGGTGAAGCTGCCCGGGCAAACTTCCGGGTTTTTGGGTCCCGCCTTCGAGCCGCTGCAAGTGACCAAAGACCCCAACCGGCCCGATTTCCGCGTCAGCGAGATCGAGTTGCCCGCCGGCGTGACGCTCGCCGAGCTCGAGAATCGCCAGGCGCTGTTGGCGCGCGTCAACGCACAGATGACCGACCCGCCGCGCTCGACGGGGCAGGGGAGCATGAACGCGTTTTACCAGCGCGCTTTCAACCTGCTGCGCTCCGACGCCGTGCGCCGCGGCTTCGACATCAACCAGGAAGACGCGCAGCGTGCGCGAACGCTATGGCCGAAACGTGCATGGGCAAAGCGCGCTGTTGGCGCGACGGCTGGTCGAGGCGGGCGTGCGATTTGTCAGCGTGTACGACAAGGTGACTAACGGCCTGGACAATTGGGACACGCATGTCAACAACTTCGGCCGCCTGAAAGATCAGTTGCTACCCCCCTGCGACATGGCGTTTTCGGCACTGGTCGAGGATTTGCAATCTCGGGGCCTGCTCGACTCGACGCTGGTCGTGATGCTGGGCGAGTTTGGCCGCACGCCCAAGATCAACGCCGCAGGTGGGCGCGACCACTGGCCCAAGTGCTATAGCGTGGTGCTGGCCGGCGGCGGGATCACCGGCGGGGCGTCCTATGGAACCAGCGACAAAAACGGGGCGTTTCCCGACTTGAACCCGGTCACGCCGGGAGACCTTGCCGCCACGATTTTCTGGCGATTCGGGCTCGATTTGGACACCGAACTGCACGACTCCAACGGTCGGCCCTTCCGCCTGGTCGCCGGGGAGCCCATTTACGGCCTGTTCGGCTAGGCGGCAAGCCAGCAGGAATTCTGGATTTCCGCGATGCAAGGCATCTTGCGGAAGCCGAAGGATCTAGTGATAATGCGCCGATTATTTGGTTTTTTGACGATCGAGCTGCTGCGCTGGCAGTCAGCGGGTCACCCCCAGGGCCCGCGATTCGATCGCCGCCAAAGTTGCCGCCCTCACCAGCGCGCTGTTTACCGCAATGCGAAACCTTGGCTCGCGCTTTCTGGTGCGCCCGTCGCACCCGTGACGTAAATGCCAAGTGCCCGCGATAACCGTCTGAGCTCGAGTCCGTCACTCTCACTATTCGCCGAAGGAGTGTTCGTCATGTTTCGTCTTGGAGTATTGGCCGGCCTTGCGCTGGCTCTGACATCGTTGATGACGTCTTCGGCATCGGCCCAGCTCGGCCGCGGATTTCAGATTCCGCCGGCCGTGCAAAATGTCATGTTGCTGCGCGTCGAAGCCGTGCAAAAAGAGTTGAAGCTGAACGAAGAGCAGTCGAAGGCGATCGCCGAAGTGGCCGCGCAAATGCAGTCGGACGCCATGGAGATTTTTTCCGGCTTGCAGGATCTGACGCCCGAGGAGCGCACCAAAGAGCTTCCCGAATTGATGAAATTGATGACCGAGAAGGCCAAAGATCTGCAAGCGAAGGTCGATAAGGTACTGATGCCCCCGCAGTCGGCCCGTATGAAGGAGCTTTCCATTCAGCGCCGGGGCGTGGAAGCGCTGCAGGACGACGAAGTCGTCAAGGCGCTCAAGGTCTCGGACGAACAGAAGAAGAAGCTCGCCGCCCTGCGCGATGAGGCGGGCGACAAACAGCAAGAAATCATCCAGGCCGTGCTTACCAGCGGCGGCGATCGCTCGGGCATTCGCGACAAGATTCAGGCTCTTCAGAAAGAGTTTGGCGATAAGGCTTTAGCACTCCTATCCAGCGAGCAACGCGAGCAGTTCGAGAAGCTGAAAGGGGCCAAATTCGACTTTCCGCCGCAGCGGGGTTTTGGATTTTAGAACCGGTATTCTGTTTTTTGAAACACACCGGGTCGACAGTAGGTAATAATCAGAGAGTGGTGTCGCTGCGGCCATGCGCAAAAGGTGCAAATGAAGACGATGGGCAAGGGATTTCGATCCGTTAACATAGTCAAAATAGCTGAGGTGCGATGATGGGACGATTTTGGACACTGGCGCTGGCTGCGGCAATCGGCTGCTGCGGGTCGCTGTCGATCGCGGCGGAGGCTTCCACCCCGATCGGCAAGAAGATTGACAACTTCTCCCTGCCCGACTATCGCGGCAAGGTTCACGCGCTGGACGACTACAAAGATCAGCTCGTCGTGGTGGCCTTTATCGGCACCGAGTGCCCCTTGGCCAAGACCTACGCGCCCCGCTTGCGAGACCTGGCCGCAGAGTTCGAGAAGCAAGGGGTCGTGTTCCTGGCCGTCGACGCCAATCAGCAAGACACGCTCAGCGAAATCGGCGGCTTTGCTCGCGTCAACGATATCAAGTTTCCGATGCTCAAGGACAACAACAATGAAGTCGCCGATCGCTTCGGCGCCGTCCGCACGCCGGAAGTGTTCTTGCTCGACAAGGCGCGCGTCGTGCGCTACTGGGGCCGGATCGACGACCAATACGGTTTCAAGACCGGCGCGGGCTATGTGAAGCCCAAGTTGACGCAGCGCAACCTGGCCGACGCCATCGGCGAAGTGCTCGCCGGCAAGGAAGTCAGTCGGGCGGTCGTCAAAGCCGACGGCTGCTTTATCGGCCGCGTCGCCAAACAGCAGCCGCACGGTGACGTCACCTACTCGAATCAGATCGCCCGCATCATGCAGGACCGTTGCGTCGAATGCCATCGCAAGGGCGAAGTTGCTCCCTTCACGCTGACCTCGTACGAAGACGTCATCGGCTGGGCCGAAACGATCAAGGAAGTCGTCCAGGAAGGCCGCATGCCTCCCTGGTTTGCCGATCCGAAGTTCGGGCACTTCATCAATGACGCCCGGCTGAGCGACAAAGAGAAGCAACAGTTGTTCGCCTGGGTCGACAACGGCTGCCCGCAGGGCAACGTCAAGGATATGCCCGAGCCGCGCAAGTTCGTCGAAGGCTGGCAGCTCGGCGAGCCCGACCAGGTGCTCTACATGCGCGACGAGCCATACAAGGTTCAGGCTGAGGGGACCGTTGAGTATCAGTTCTACACCGTCGATCCCGGCTGGAAGACCGACAAGTGGATCCAGGCCACCGAATGCCGCCCGGGCAATCGTTCGGTCGTGCACCATATCATCGTCTTCGTCTCGGCACCCGGCGGCAAAGACGGTGGCGGACGAGGCGGCATCGGCGGATATGCCCCCGGCATGACGCCCACGATCAGCCCGCCGGGCACGGCTACGCTCGTGCCGGCCGGCTCAAAGCTCGTGTTCCAATTGCACTACACCCCCAACGGCACCGAACAAGAAGACCGCAGCATGGTCGGCGTCTACTTTGCCGATCCCAAAACGGTCAAGAAGTCGGTCCGCGGCGGGTTGGTGGGCGACACTTCCTTCAAGATCCCGGCCGGAGATTCGAATTTCGAGATCAAGGCCAAGCACCTGTTCCTCAAGGACACGCTGCTGTTGAACTTGACGCCCCACATGCACCTGCGCGGCAAGGACTTCAAATATGAGGCCGAGTATCCCGACGGTACCCGCGAGGTGCTGCTCGACGTGCCCAGCTACGACTTCAACTGGCAGCTTCGCTACATGCTGACCGAGCCGAAGTTGATGCCCAAGGGCACGCGGCTGCACTGCACGGCCCACTTCGATAATTCGACCGAGAACGCCGCCAATCCCGATCCCACCAAGGTCGTCACTTTCGGTGACCAGACGTGGGAAGAGATGATGTTCGGGTTCTACACCTCGATCGATCCCAAGGAAGACCTGTCGATCACCGGCCTGGCCGGCGGTGCGGCCAAGGACGGCGAGGTCAACGGCGTCACGGGCGAAGGCTCGGTGACCGCCGGCGACGCGGCCAAAAAGAACTAGCCGCGCAGCTTTTGTGTCCAACCGGTTCACGACGAGGCCGTCCGCAAGGACGGCCTCTTTTTTTGCGCGTCGCCCGTCCTGACGCCCCGGCCGAACCGCCGCCCGGCGTAGTTTCAATTGACTTGGCCGCCGGGCGAGGCAAAATGAATCTCGGCGACCGTTACCCGCCGTGGTTTCAAGAAGCAGGCCGCCACGAGGGGTTATTCTCGTACGACGGAGGCGCTCCGCGATGACCTCTTTTCGCAGCCGCCGGCGCAACGCTCGGCCGGCGATCACCCGCTCGGGCGGGCTGCTCGTCGCTTGGAAGTCGGCCGTCGCGTTGGTGCTCGTCGCTGTGCCCGCGGCGCGCGGCGCCGACATCAGCGGCGAGTTGGAGAAGCTCTTCGAACTGGGCGCCAAGAGCACACCCTCGGCAATCTCGGCTGCCCGCGCCCAATACGAGCAATTGAAAAAAGTCGCGCGTGGCGACGCGCGCATCGATTACGCCTACGGAGTGGTGCTCGTGCATCAACACAAGTATCACGACGCGCTGCCGCTGTTGGATCCGTACTTGGCGAAGGGCGAGAGCGAGCTGGACGCGCAACTGGTCAAACTCTGGACCCAGGTACAGGACCGCGAGTACACCGGCGCGTTCAAGCAGGCAGCGGTCGTGGGCAAGCGATTGACACGCGCGGCGAAGGACCAGCAATCGAAACCCGGCGACGCCGAGCTCGACGCGGCCCGGATGTTGGGCACGATCTTCGAGTATCTGGAAGTGGCGCGGCCGACGGCCGTGGATGCCAAGCTGCGTGCCAAGCACAAAGCCGCGCTGTTGGCGCAGCTCGGCGACGCGTTCACGCCCGCCTTTGCCGAAGGCGTGACCTCGGTCACCCACCGCCTGGACGAATTGCAGCAGAAACAGCAGACAAAAACCGAAGAGCTGACGGCGAAAGACAAGACGGTTCAGAGCGATGCCCAAGCCGCGGCCAACGCCGAGCAGCGAAAGATCGAAACCATCGAACAACGGCAAAAACGGGCCGCGAAAGAATTAGCCGATATTCAACCCCAGCTGGCTACCTTGCAGGACAATTACAATCAGCTGACCTTGCAGGTGAACATGACCAGGCAGCAAATCAGACAAATGGAACAGGCCCAGGGGGGGCACCCCCAGGCGGCCATTTTGAAGTCGAACCTGAGACCGCTCGAGAAGCAACAAAAGGACGTCGAGCATCAACTGCACACCCTGCAGCAGAAAGTCTCATCGCTCTCGGGCACGCATCAGCAGGCAAACCGCACCCTCGGCGTCCGAGAAAAACTGGCCATGCACGAAGCCAAGCGAGCCAAGGACGCCGCCGACCGTTTGCGTAGCACCGAGGCCAAAGCGGCGGCCCCACGCGCGGCCATCCTCTCCGGTCCGGCGACGATGCTCTCGACTTACTCCCCGTTTCCTTACGAACAAGAGCAAGAACGCGTCTTGAGCTGGTTCGCCAAGTAGGCAATGACTGGCGGGGACGGAGGGAGTCAGCCAAGAGCTACGCGAGACGCGCGAGAGGGGAAGGGCGAAAATCGCGCGAATTCGATTGACTTGTAGCCCAGAATAGGGGGACAATGGCGTGCAGGGCGGCGGGAACGGACAGACGAACGGAAGAGGGCACTGCCATGGGAAAACTGATCCGTGTTGCCGCCTGCGCGCTGGTCGTTGCGGGCTGGTTGTCGCATCCGCGAACTTCGCGCGGCGAGGAAAATGTTTCGGGCAATCCCGCGGATCTCGTGCGGGCCGCGCTCAAGAGTGAGCTGGAAGGCCCCAGCGAGCTGCGCGCGTCATTGCTTGGCCAAGCGCTTGCGCGCGATCCGAACTTCGCCCCTGCCCGCTGGCAGTCAGGTTTCGTCCGCTGGGACGACGAGTGGCTCAAAGTAGACGACGTGCCGCGCCGCGCTCGCGATAATGAACAACTTGCCGCCTATCGCAAATTGCGCAACGCGCTGGTCGACACCGCCGACAACCATCGCGAGCTGGCCACCTGGTGCCGCAAGCACAAATTGCCCGACGAAGAGCGCATCCACTGGGCCAAGGTACTGGAGTTCGATCAGAACGACGCCGAGGCACTGAAGGGCCTCGGCCTGCAATTGGTCGACGGCCGGCTGCTGACGCGCAAGCAAATCGAACAAGAAAACAAGCGTACCGGCGAACAACTGCGGGCGACGAAACACTGGCAACCCCTGTTCGTCAAATGGCGCAGCGCCCTCGAACACGTCGGCCGGAGAGAATATACCAACGCGCTTGACGGTCTTCGCAAGCTCTCGGATCCGGATGCCATACCGGCGCTAGAGGCCGTCTTCGGCGCCAGCGGCACGTCGCAAAAATCCACGGAACTAAACCGCCTGCTGATCGAGACGGTAGGCCGCATGCCGCAGCCGGAGGCCACGCAAGTGCTGCTGCGTAGCGCGATTGTGGCCGACTCGCTGGAAGTGCGCACACTGGCGGCCGACGAATTGAAGAAACGTCCGATGCACGCTTATGTGCCGCAGCTGATTGCGGCATGCCCCGAGTCGTTTTCATTAAGAACTCAGTACCAGATCTCGTTTATGGCGAATGGTGGCCTCGTGGTAGAAATGTCGCTACTTGGACAAGAAGGACGCTCGGAATACTCCATCGCTGGTACGATATTCGTGAACGCATTTGATCGCTTTATTAGTGTCCGCCGAGGGATCGACCGTACGACCCCGAATCCGGCGCGAGCTGCCAGAATTGCGATTGAGTCGGTAGCGCCCCTCGCGTCCCTTGAGGCAATGGCCGAGGCGCATCGAGAACAACGTCGGATTCTAGGCAGTCGAGTTCAGTTTGTTTTGCAGCGCACGACAGGTTTCGTGCAAGGCACTGTGCGAGAGTTGTTGGAGAAGCAGTGGAATGAGTACAACGATTCGTACCAGACAGCGAGTTCTGATAAGCCCTATCGTCAGGTTTCAGAAAGCTATTCGGATTCCTTGGTGTCAATGCGAGTGATGCAGTTATCCTGCTTTCCGGCGGGCACTTCCGTCATGGCACTTGGCGGGCCGGTGGCCATCGAGCAGATCAAAGTCGGTGATCGGGTATTAGCACAAAACCCACGGACCGGTGAGTTAGCCTACCAGGCCGTTCAAGCAACAACGTTGCGGCCGGCGACTGTGTTGATGAAAATTGGCACAGGACCAGATGCAATCCGTACGACGCGCGGGCATCCATTTTGGGTGACTGGCCGAGGATGGCGAATCGCCAAGTCGCTGAAAGCGGGCGATCAGCTGCACGGCGTTAACGGTGCTGTCGTGATCGACAACATTGAAGTCATGCCGCCGACTGAAGCATACAACCTCGTTGTCAGCAACTGGCATACTTATTTCGTCGGCGACCAACGGCTGCTGGTGCACGACAATACGCGGCTGCAAGAAACGGCGGTGCTCGTGCCAGGGCTGGCGCCGAATGCCGAGCCGCTTGAAGACAGCCTCCAAGCCGCAAAGGCGCCGGTCGCAAAGGCGGCCAATTGAATCGCAGTGCCGGGCCGGGCCCGCGAATGTCGCCGAGAATTCGATTGACTTGTAGCCCAGAATAGGGGGACAATAGCATCCAGGGCGCGGCGGGAACGAGCAGAGAAACAGAAGAGGGCACTGCCATGAGAAACCTGATTTGTGTTGCCGCCTGCGCGTTGGTCGCCGCGGGCTGGTTGTCGCTTGCGCCTACTTCGCGCGGCGAAGAAAATGTTTCCGGAAACCCCGCCGATCTGGTGCGGGCCGCGCTCAAGAGTGAGCTGGAAGGCCCCAGCGAGCTGCGCGCGTCGCTGCTCGGGCAAGCGCTTGCGCGCGATCCGAACTTTGCACCGGCCCGCTGGCAATCGGGTTTCGTCCGCTGGAACGACGAGTGGCTCAAAGTCGACGACGTGCCGCGCCGCGCTCGCGACAATGAGCAGCTAGCCGCCTATCGCAAATTGCGCAACGCGCTGGTCGACACCGCCGACAATCATCGCGAAATGGCCAACTGGTGCCGCAAGCACAAACTGCCTGACGAAGAGCGCATCCACTGGGCCAAGGTGCTCGAATTCGATCAGAACGACGCCGAGGCACTGAAGGGCCTAGCCCTGCAATTGGTCGACGGCCGGCTGCTGACGCGCAAACAGATCGAACACCAGAAGCAGCGCGCCGGCGAACAACTGCGCGCGACGCAGCGCTGGCAGCCGCAAATCGTCAAATGGCGCAGCGCCATCGAGCACGGCAATCGGAAGGAACGCGCGGCGGCGATTGAAAATCTGCGCAAGCTCTCCGACGCAGAGGCCCTGCCGGCCCTCGAAGCCGCCTTCGGCGTTAACGGCCAATCGGAGAAAGCCACGGAATTGAATCGCTTATTGATCGAGACGGTCGGGCGCATGCCGCAACCCGCGGCCACGCAAGTGCTGCTGCGCCGCGCGACAGCGCCCGACTCGCTCGACGTGCGCACGATGGCGGCCGACGAATTGAAGAAACGCCCGATGCACGCGTATGTGCCGTGGCTGGTGGCCGCGCTGCCGGGGTCGATGAAGACCCGCTTCAACGTCTTTGTGCTGCCTGGCGGCATGGTCTCGCATGAACATGAGCTATTCATCGAAGGGCGACAAGCTGACATTTCGATGACGTTCGAATCGGTTATGAACCCAAGCGACTTCGCGACGGCAATGCTGTTGACACCCGTCGCATTGAACAGGGAATTGCGATCGGCGGCGGCGATCGAAGCCGACGCACAAGCCATTCGGGCTAAAACCGAGTGGCTGCGCGACCGCGTGCAATTCGTACTCGAGCGGACGACGGGCTTTGCCAACACCAACGATCCGGATCTGTGGGAAAAACAGTATGACGACTACTACGGGTGGAAGTCGCCTCAGAAAACAAAGCCCACATACAAGCAAGTGGTTTCGCGTGGCGAATGGTATTCTCCGACGCCAACCGACGTGAATATCACCACTACTCGGGCCAATGCCGTCCCTCATTCTTGCTTTCCGGCAGGCACGCAGATTCTGACGCTCTTGGGTCCACGTTCGATCGAGCAGCTCAAAATGGGTGATCGCGTGTTGGCGCAAGACATCTTATCCGGCGAATTGGCGTTTCAGCTCGTCCAAATGATGACGTTGCGGCCGGCCACGTCGTTGATCAGAATCGCGGCGGGTTCCGAATCGATTGTCGCGACCGTGGGGCACCCGTTTTGGGTTTTAGGAGAGGGATGGCAGACCGCGAATCACCTCAAGGTGGGTGATTTCCTACGTGGAATCGACGGCGCGGTCATGATCGAGAGTTTGGAAAACGTCGCGCCGAAGGAAGTCTATAATCTCGTGGTCAGCGAATCGCACAATTACTTCGTGGGCCAGGCTCGGTTGCTGGTGCACGACAATTCTCCCTTGCAAGCATCCGGGTCGCGCGTGCCCGGCTTGGCGCCGGAGGCCGCCGCCACGCCCAACAACGCGCAGGCGGCGCTGAAGGCATCCGCGCCGGACGCTGTAAACAAGTAATTTGAATTCCATGTGTCATGCTCATGCAATCGTGTTGACGCTCGTCCTGGCCGCGGGCCCGACTGCGCCGCGCGCCGCGGATATGAACAGCGGCATCGCCAAGCTGTTGGATCTGAGCGCCAAGAACACTCCGCCCGCGATCGCGGCGGCTCGAGCTCAATACGAACTGTTGAAGCGCACCGCGCCGAAGGATTCCCGCATCGACTATGCCTACGCCCTGGCGCTGCTCAATCAGCACAAGTATCGCGACGCGCTGCCGCACTTGTCGCAATATCTGGAAACGGGCAAGGGCGAATTGAGCGCCCACTGCGTCCGAATGTGGGCTCAGATCCAGGACCGCCGTTATGGCGACGTGCTGGACGGCGCGGCCGACTTGAGCCAACGGATCGCCAAGACTCCCAAACCCACCGACGACGCTCTCAAGGCGGCACGCTTTCTGGGCACGGTTTTCGGATACTTGGAGCTGGCCCGTCCGGGTGCCGTCAACGACGAGCTGCGTATGAAACGCAAAAACCAGGTTTTGGCGCGGCTTGGCCAGTCGTACACGCCCGCGTTCGACGAGGGACGCGATGGCGTTGCCGAACTACTGGCTGATTTGCAAACCGCGCGCGCGGCCGAGTTCAAACATGTGGCCGACGCCGCCGAGCGGCGCCAAACCGAAACCAAAGCCGCTCTCGATAAAGGCAAGAGCCGCATTGCCGCGCACCAGGAGAGCGTGCAATCGAGCGCCGAGCAATTGCGCAACGCGCAGCGAGAAATAAACGTGCTGCAAACGCAATTGGCGAACTTGCAGACTGATCGCACGCGACTGGCCGTGCAAATTATTACCATCCAAGCACAGCTCACGCAGCTCATCACACCCCAAGTGACGTCGACGAATATCGATCAAACGCGCCCAGGAGATCCGAACCCAATCGTCCAGTTAACCAGGATTGATTCGCGTATCTCTGCCGAGCGAGCGGCACAAGCAAACGCCCTGGCGATCACTCTGGCGACGCTCAACAAACAGGCCTTCACCATGGACCGCCAGATTCTCGCCCTGCGGGCCC
Organism: uncultured Planctomycetia bacterium; assembly: GCA_963801675.1. Lineage (GTDB taxonomy): Bacteria > Planctomycetota > Planctomycetia > Pirellulales > PALSA-1355 > PALSA-1355. The sequence continues at coordinate 1,148,903 of CAWDFN010000001.1, read as the reverse complement.
GCGGCGGAGAGGTCAGCGGCAAGGGACAGAAGGAAGCCGAACGACTCGAAGAAGAAGATGAAGCCGCGCACGAAGCCGAAAAGCACGCCAGGTCGCTCGAACAACAACTCGCTCGGAAAAAGGCGCCCACCGCGCCGCGGGCCACGGTGCCCACCGGCGTCATGACCATGCTCTCCACGTACGCTCCGCTGCCGTTCGAGGAAGAAAAGGAGCGCGTGCTGGGTTGGTTCGCCAAATGACCGTCGGCCAGGCCTTGCGCCCCCAGGCGCACTCGTGACCGCTTCCCGCTTGGCGTCGTTGCCCACCGGCGCCATAATGGCAACGCGAACCGCGCGTCACAGCGCGCGGCTTTCGCATCGTGAGTGCCAATTTCCGCGCCGCGCGGCACCGACTTCGCTCGCGGCGCCATCCTAATCGGGAGAACGCGTCATCATGTCCACCCGCGAACGCTGGACCGTCTACCCGCTGTTGTTCCTGACGCTGGGAATCGCGCTGACCGACAAGATCACTCGACAAGTCAACACCGCCCAATTAAGCGCCTCCCAGGTTGGCGCCGCCCAAGTCAGCGCCGACACGATCCTCTGCAAAAAGCTGCTGGTCACCGATCGCAGCGGGAAGAACGAGCAGGTGATCATTTCGTCTAATCCCGGCGGCGGCTTTGTTCGGCGCGCGGCAACGACCGCAGGCTCAGCGTCCTGCTGGGACAGGTCGGCCAGCTGGCCGGACTGGTGTTCATGGACCCCGACGACAAGCCGGTCGGCCTGGGGACGATTCTGCACGTGATGGAGCAGCCCAAGACTTCTGCCCAGCCGGCCCCCGAAGACGGCCAAAACTCGCCCTCGTCCGCGCCTCAGTTGCAAAACCCGGCCGACGAGAACCAACCACAGGCCGAGGGCCAGCCACCCGCCGAGCCGCAACCTTAAGGCCGGGCGGCCGTGGTTTCGCTCGCCGGCGGTGCGGGATTGGTCGAGGGCTCGCTCGCGGGTTTTGCCGATCGCGGGCCGAATCGACGCGCGCGGTACAGATCCAGCCCATGCGCCGCATGATAGAGGGCGCCGCACTCCAGATCGAACTTCTGCGTCTTCTCGAAGCAGCCGACCAGATGGTCGACCGCCCGAGTGACCCAGGGCTGCTTTAGCTGCTCGTCATCGAGCGCGACGGTCAGGAATTCCAAGGCGTGGCCGGTCGTGCTGATCCGCAGGGCAATCTCGGGAGACGTGGCCGGACGCGCGAAATACTTGGTCGACAGGCTTCCGTTGGGCTGTTGATTGTTGCGGGCGGCGTCCACGGCATCCTGGATTTTCTTGTGGGCTTTTTCCCACGTCCCCTCGGGGTTGTCGCCCAGCTTTCCGCCCGCGGCCAGGTAGCGATTCATCGCCACGGCGATCCCATACATGCGGTGCGTCCCGCCGCACGGGCTGGCTTCCAGATCTTGCGCCGTCTCCATCCGCACGATGCGCTCGATGTTCCACTTCGTGCCGTCCTTCGCGGTCCACTCGGCGTCGGTGGGCAAGTAAGTGCTGAATGCCATCAGCGTCCAGGTTGCCTCCATGCCGTCGTAAACGTCCCACTGGGCTTGCGTGATCAGATCGTTGATCTTGTAAGTTTGCCCGCCCACGACCAACGGCAGCTCGGGCGATAATCCACATTGCGACAAGTAGCCCAGCCACTGATCCTCGTGCCCCTGGCCGGTCAGCGTGCCCCCTTCGACCGGCGAATCCACGCCGTGATCGGCCTTGCGCATCGTCCAGCCACGTAACTCGCCGCCGCCGAGCAAATAGTCCAGGGCCCCGACGAGCTTGCCGTCGTGATAAATCTGAAAGTCGCGTCCGTACACCAACGCCCCGTGCACGATCTGCCAGGCCGCTTGGTCCTTGGTGTCCAGGTGGCGATTGTTGTAGGTAAACTCAATCGCGCGGTCGATGCGATCGCGAAGCTCGTCGTCGCTGGGCAAGTTGGTTTGTGAGTCAGTGGCCGTCGCCCCTTGCTCGGCGGTGCCGGCCGGCTTGCCGCAACCGGCGTTCAAGCCGCAGCCGAGAAGCAGGAACAAGATTGCCCAAAACCCGCCGAGAAACTTCGAGTTGACCATTGCGTGTGCTTCCTCAATTTGCAATTTGCGTCTTCAATCTCGTGGAGAGACCGTCTCAAGGCAGGCCGATTAGGCCGTTTGCATCGCCTTTGCGGCTGGCCGCCTGCCGCGGTGGGCCTCCTTGGAAGTCTGTTTTAAGCTTTTCGGCATTTTGTCGCAACGCTTTGGATAAAAAAGGGCGACTGCGGAAAATAAGAAGAATTTTGCGCCTGCGCACCGATGAATGATCATGCCCGACGTTGCGTTGCCGTCCTTTCCCCACTCCGGTCACCCGTCCATGCTCCCACCGTCGTCAAAGGCAACTCGCCTGGGTTTGAGCGATCGCACGCGGTTGATGGCCTTTTCGATCGCCATCCTGTTGTGGGCGTCGCTGGCCGCGGTGGCGGTGACCGCGTATCAGTTTCGGCTGTTGTCCCAGGCTCCGCTGGCACAAGCGGCACTGACGGCGGTAGCCGAGACCTTGGTGCTGGTAATCGCCGGCGGCACGCTGTTGGTGCGCGTTTGCAACCCCTTCATCCGCCGCCTTGAGGAGAGCGAGGCCCGCATTCGCGCCATTGTCTGCACGGCCGGCGACGGCATCATCACGGTCGACCCGCAGGGTGCGATCGAGTCGTTCAACCTGGCGGCCGAACGAATGTTCGGGTGCGCGGAACAAGACGTCGTGGGCCGTGACCTCGACGCACTGATCGCGATGCCTTCAGGGCTGCACATTTGGCGAGACCCGGCTGCTCGCGACCGCGGCGCCTCGGCCGGCAACAACCAGTCATCGCTGGGCCGTCGCCGCGACGGAACGCAATTTCCGCTGGACCTGTCCATCGGACACGTCACGCTCGATGAGCGGTCGATCTTTACCGTCATCGTCCGCGACGTGACCGAACGCGAAGACGCCTCCCTTCAGATGCGCACGCAGATGCTCAAGCTGCAAGAAATCAAGGAAACCCTCGAGGCCAAGGCAGCCGAGCTGGCCAAGATCAACCGCGAGCTGGACGACTTCACCTTCATCGCGTCGCACGACCTGAAAGAACCGCTGCGCGGAATCAGCTCGTACTGCCAGATCCTGCTGGAAGACTACGCCGGCAAGCTCGACGACGACGGCCAGCGCCGGCTCGAAGCCCTGGTCGGGCTGTGCCAGCGGCTCGGCCGATTGATCGATGATTTGCTGACTTATTCGCAAATCGGGCGAACTCGGCCCGAGCCGACCTTGGCCGATCTGAACGAAATCGTGGCCGACGTGCTCGAAACGTTGGGCCCTGCGATCGACCAGCGCAATGCGGTGGTGCGCGTTGATGGAACGCTGGGCAACGTCGAGGCGGATCGCGTCTGGATCGGCGAAGTCTTTCGCAACCTGGTCGCCAACGCGCTGAAATTTAATGAAAGCCCGCGCCGACCGTCGAAATCGGCTGCCAGGACGGAGCCACGCTGTACGTGCGCGACAATGGCATCGGCATTCCCGTATGCCATCATCAGGCGATCTTTGCCATGTTTCGCCGACTGCATAGCCGGCGCACCTATGAAGGAACCGGTGCGGGCTTGACGTTTGTGCGCAAGATGGTCGAGGCGCACGGCGGGCGCGTGTGGCTCGAATCGACCAGCGGCCAAGGCTCGACATTTTATTTCACTCTGGGACCAGGAATCGCCCATGGCTGTCAGGCACTTGCCGATTGTGCTGTTGGTTGAAGACAGCCCGGACGACGTCGATTTTGCCCGCCGGGCGTTGGCCAAATCCGGCATCGCCCACCGGCTGGTCGTGGCCGATCAGGGGGACCAGGTGTTGGAGTTGCTCTACGGCAACGCCCTTGCCGCGCCGTTGTGGCCCGCCCTGGTCCTGCTCGATTTGAACGTGCCGGGAGTGCCGGGCGCGAGCTGCTCGCTCGAATCAAATCGGATCCCGAGCTGTGCTCGATCCCCATCGCGGTTCTGTCGACCTCGCAGCACCCCTCCGACGTCGAGGGCTGCTACCGCGCGCACGCCAACAGCTACCACTACAAGTCCGACGATTTGGCGCAGTATCAAGACACGGTGCGGCGGATTGTCGAGTACTGGCTGGTCGCGGTCGCCCAGCCCAAAGGGGCCAGCGAGCCGATTGCCGAGCCAATCGGGGAGCCGGTTGGAAGCCGCGGCGTTTAGCCGGCCAATCGGCTTTTGGTCTGGCCTAAGTTGGCGTGGCGTCGCAGAATACGCCGGCCCGCCTTCCTCGACCACCAGCTTGGGGGAGCCAATCAGCCGAACCCCGGGGCGAATAGCTCGTAGAACAGCGCGGTCTGCGACGTCGATGGTCCGTGGCGCGGTCGGCGCATCAAGTTATCATGGCCCGCGCGATGGTCGGACTTTCATTCGAGGAGTGAATCATGTTCGGTGGACATATGATGTTTTTTGATTGGCATTACCTGCTGTGGGTTTCCCCCGCGCTGCTGCTGGCGCTGTGGGCCCAGATGCGCGTGAAAGTGACCTACGCCCAAGCGCAGCAAATGCCTGCGCCGTTGAGCGGCGCCGCGGCGGCGCGCCACATTCTCGATTCGGCCGGACTGCGCAACGTTGAAATCGAGCAGATCCCCGGGCAGTTGACCGACCATTACGACTCGCGTGCCAAGGTGTTGCGCCTCAGCCCCGAGGTTTATCAAAGCCGCACGCTGGCCGCGGTGGGCATTGCCGCCCACGAGTCGGGGCACGCGCTGCAAGACGCTCGCGGGTACGCGCCGCTGGCGATTCGCAACGCCGCGGTGCCGGCCGCCAGCTTCGGCAGCGGCATCGGCATGTGGATGATCATCCTCGGCTTCATCCTGCACATGACGACTTTGGCCTGGGTCGGCGTCGGGCTGTTCGCCTGCGTCGTGTTCTTCCAGGTGGTCAATCTGCCGGTCGAATTCAACGCCAGCACGCGTGCCAAGGCACAACTGGTCGAGCTGGGCATCATCAACGACGAAGAGCTCGTCTACGTCAAGAAGGTGCTCGACGCGGCCGCCTGGACCTACGTAGCCGCCACGCTGCAGTCGATCTTGATTCTCTTGTACTACGTCACGCGGCTCAACGACCGGCGAAGTTGACACGGCACGGGGACATGCTGTTGCGCGCCTGGTCCCCTCTCCCTCCGGGAGAGGGTTAGGGTGAGGGAGTCTCAAGTTACGCACGGTTTCTTGCGGCGGCGCGTTCGCTGAATTCCCCTCACCCCGGCCCGCTCTCTCCGGGAGAGGGAGATCTACTTCCTGGCTCGCGGATGCTTCAGCGAAACCCAGTTGCCGTCCTTGGCGCTGCTGGCGACGCACTGCTGGATGAAGTACATGCCTTCGACGCCGTCGTTGACGTTGGGATAGATGGTGTTGACCGCGTCGAACTTCTGGCCGGTGGCCCGCAGGGCCATGTTGTCGAAGGCCGCGCGATAGACGTTGGCAAAGGCCTCGAAGAACGCTTCGGGATGGCCGCTGGGCAAGCGGCAGGCCGCCTTGCCCGCGTCGTTCATGTAGCGGGCGTTGGGGTCGCGGGTGTAGACGGCGTGCGGCTGGCCGTTGCGGCGGACGATCATCTGGTTGGGCTCTTCCTGCTGCCACGACAGTGCCCCCTTGGTGCCGTCGATTTCGATGAACAAGTCGTTCTCGCGGCCGTGGCTGATCTGCGAGGCGGTGACGGTGCCCAGCGCGCCGTTTTCGAAGCGGATCACGGCCTGGCCGTAGTCGTCGAGCTTCCGCCCGCTCTCGAAGATCTTCAGATTGCAGGCCGACCGACTCGGGTAGCAAGCCGGTCATGTAGCGGGCCAGGTTGTAGGCGTGCGTGCCGATGTCGCCGAAGCAGCCGGCGGCGCCGCTCTTCGTCGGATCGGTGCGCCAGGAGGCCTGCTTCTGATTTTCCTGCTCCAGCCGCGTGCGCAGCCAGCCCTGGATGTAGCTGGCGCGGACGGCGTTGATCTCGCCCAGCTCGCCCGACAGAATCATCTGCCGCGCCTGCCGCACCAGCGGATAGCCGGTGTAGTTGTGCGTGACGGCGAAGACGACGCCCGAGCGGTCGACGATCGTGGCCAACTTCTCGGCCTGGTCGAGATCGAAGGTCAGCGGCTTGTCGCAGATCACGTTGAAGCCGGCTTCGAGCGCCGCCTTGGCGATTTCGAAATGCGTGTGGTTGGGCGTGGCGACGGTGACGAAGTCGATCCGCTTGTCGGCGGGCAGCTTCGCCTCGGCGGCGAGCATTTCGGCGTACGAGCCGTAGGCCCGCTCGGGCGGGATGTCGTAGTCGGCGGCCGAGGCCTTGGCCTTTTGCGGGATCGGACGAGAGGGCCCCGGCGACCAGGGCGGCGCGATTGTCGAGCACGGCCGCCGTGCAGTGCACGCGGCCGATGAACGCCCCTTGGCCGCCGCCGACCAGGCCCATGCGAAGTTTTCGATTCAATGCGCCATTGGTGGACATCTCGGGTTGCTCCTCGTTGCATCGACGCGTGCGCTGGTGATATTGCGACTCTTTTTTAGCAAATGCCCACGACCTGCGCCAGTCATTTTCGAGAAAAAGTGATGGGGGATTGGTGAGGCGCGATCAGGACTGCCGGTTGGCTGGCTTTCGACGTGCCAAAGCGGTAGGATCGTCGGATGGCCCAGACAACTTGTTGCCTGCCACCCGAGGGACGGAAGGAGACCGGACAAACATGCGAAACTCCAAGCTGGCCTGGCTGTTGGTGGGCGTGGCGGCCGGGCTGGTCGCGGGTTTGAACGTCGCGGGCATCTGGCCGCAGGTGCCGCTGCACGCCGTGGCCACGCACGGTCAGGAAAACTTCGCCATCTGCACCGCGCCGATGGACGACGAAGTCGAGGCGATATTCGTGCTGGATGACTTGACCGGAGATTTGAAAGGCACGGTGCTCAACGTGCAGATGCGCCGCTTCAACACGCTCTTCGAGTACAACGTGCTGCACGATTTGCCGACTCCCACCACCAAGAACCCGCACTACCGCATCGTCAGCGGCGTGGCCAATATCCGCCAGAACGTGCAGGCCGGCCAGATGGCCCGCTCGGTGCTATACGTGGCCGAAGTCACCAGTGGGCAGATGGTCGTCTACGGAGTGCCCTGGGTGCCGGGGCGCGGCAACAGCATGATCCAGGTTAAGACCACGTTGATCCCCCTGGACAAATGGCAATTCCGCACCACCGCCATCCGCAATCCTTAACGCAGCACGCCGGCCATTCTAAAAGCATTCCCGTGAACATTGTCGTCAACGGCACGCCCCGCGAAGTGCCTGAGGGTATCACGATCGCGGCGCTGCTCTCCAAGCTCGAAGTGACCGCCAAACACGTGGCAGTCGAAGTTAATCTCGAGCTCGTGCCGCGCGCCCGCCACGGCGAGCATCAACTGCGCGAAGCCGACCACTTGGAAGTCGTCACCCTGGTAGGAGGAGGCTAGCACACATGACCGCCGTCACCGACGCCACCGATTCTCGACTGCCCAACCGCGACGCTGCCGATCGACTGCGCGTCGGCACCCACACGCTGGCCAGCCGGCTGATCGTCGGCACCGGCAAGTACGCCAGCTACGAGTTGATGGGCGAGGCGCTGGCGCTGTCGGGCACCGAGTGCATCACCGTGGCCGTGCGCCGCGAGCGGCTGATCGACGCCAGCGGCCAGAACATGCTCGACTTCATCGACACCAGCCGCTACACGCTGCTGCCGAACACGGCCGGCTGCTTCACGGCCGAGGACGCGGTGCGCGTGGCCCGGCTGGGCCGCGAGATTCTGCTGGGCCTGGAAAATCCCGGCGCCGATTGGGTGAAGCTCGAAGTGCTGGGCGACACGAAGACGCTGCTGCCCGACCCGGTGGCCACGCTCGAAGCCACCGAGATGCTCGTGGCCGAAGGCTTTCAGGTGCTGTGCTACACGAGCGACGACCCGATCATCGCCCGGCGGCTCAAGCAGGCCGGCGCGGCCAGCGTGATGCCGGCCGGCAGCCCGATCGGCTCCGGCCAGGGCGTCCTCAATCCCAACAACATTCGCATCTGCCTGGAATACCTCAAGGAAGGCGATCCCGATTATCCGGTGATCGTCGACGCCGGCGTCGGCACGGCCAGCGACGTGACGATGGCGATGGAGCTGGGCGTCGACGGCGTGCTGCTGAACACGGGCATCGCCCACGCCGGAGATCCGCTGCGGATGGCCCGGGCCATGAAGCCGCCATCGAAGCCGGCCGCCTGGCCTACCTGGCCGGCCGCATTCCCAAAAAGCTCTACGCCACGGCCAGCAGCCCCGAGACCGGCACCATCGCGCCCAAGCCGCGGTAGCGACTGACAATGACGTCTTACGGGTGCGAAGTCATGGGGGTGCCATGCTTGCGCTTCGCAAGCATGGCACCGGACTTGATGCATTACCGCGGCACGGCCACTCCCTGGCCGGTCATGCCTAGGTATGCCGTTACATAGACCACCGACGCAAACGGCGCCACAAAAAAATATCCGACCAGGCACGTAAACAGCGTGACCATCGCCACGATCATCATCGTCACGAGACCGAGGGCAAACAGTGTCAGCTTGTTGCCGCGCGTGGCCTGCGCCGACATGCGCAGCGAATCGATCGCGCCGGCATTCTGATCGACCAGAATGCAGAACGCCTGCGAAAACATCAGCGCGATAATGATCCCCGGGACGATCAGCAGGATCAGCCCGACAATGATGCTAAGATACATGATCACAAACGCGCCGAGCGCCGGCAGCAAATAGCGGCCACCGGAGAATAGAACGTCAAATGAGGCATTCTCGCCGCGCGCAATTTTCAACAGGAAGACGAAGAATCCCAACGAAAGCCACAATGAGGGCACGTTCGCCGCAAAACTGACGACCTGTTGGGTGGCAAAGGGCAAATCCCGCGTGCCGTACGCCACGGCTCCGCCGATGGCCACACTCATGATCATGACGGCCAGGCCCCCGAGCACGATCTGGCCGAAATTGGCCTTGTAGAGTTGCCAGGCGGCGCCAAGCGTTTCGCCCAAGTCAATGCGCGTGGGATGGAAGCCTTTGCGAATCTCGCTGTCCGCTTCGGCCCGCATTTCGGCAGCTGCCGGAGATTGGAAGGGATTGTCGCTGGACTGCCGCGGTGGCGGCGGCGGCGCGGGGGCATGATAGGTCGTCTCGGGCAAGACCGCGGCGGCCGCAAGGTCGGGAATGTTCAAGACGTTGCCGCACTGCGGGCATTTGGCCTTCTTGCCCTCGCTGCCGGCCGGCACGCGCAATAGCTTGTCGCACTGCGTGCAACGAAATTCGATGGTCATAAGTCCAACTTCCCGGGCCAGAGACAGAGGGCCTTCCCCCGACGTCGACGCACGCCAAGAATACCACAGCCGCCCACGCGACCCAATCCCGCAAGGGCACACGATCGCGCCCCCGAGGCTCCGAGTGCCGCTTTCCGGCCCGGCCCCAAACTGTTAGCCTGAACGCTCCGCGGTTGCATGCAGGGTTGGGTGGCCCAGACAACTTGTTGTCTGGGTCCCGAAGGGACAAGAGGTCTGGCGGGGGTTGCGCGAGCCCCCTCCAACACCTCTTATTGCTTCGCAACACCGACAACGAGTTGTCGGTGCCACCCCGTTTGAGAGTTTATGAGCATCGACCACTGGCAAGACGCCAGAGAACTTGCGTTCGAAGTGCACCAAGGGTGGCGCGATCTACATGCTCACTCCGGCCGAAATTCTGGGTCCCCAGGGGCGAATTGCCGCGCGGCTCGAACATTACGAACAACGGCCCGAACAATTGGCCATGGCCGAAGCCGTGGCGACCGCCATCCGCGACAAGCATCACCTGATCGCCGAGGCCGGCACGGGCGTGGGCAAGAGCTTTGCCTACCTGGTGCCGGCCATCCTGGCCGTGGCGCAGGGCCAGACCCACTCCGAGGACGCGCCCGAGCGGCGCGTCATCATTTCCACGCACACCATCAGCCTGCAGGAGCAACTGATCCACAAGGACCTGCCGCTATTGAACAGCGTGATTCCGCTCGAGTTCGCCGCCGTGCTGGTCAAGGGCCGGCATAATTATCTCAGCCTGCGGCGGATGAAATTGGCCTCCAGCCGGGCCACGAGCCTGTTCGCCGCGACGAGGAATTCGCCGAGCTGCGATCGCTGGTCGATTGGTCGCGTGAAACGGCCGACGGGTCGCTATCGGATCTCGACTACAAACCGCTGGCGCAAGTCTGGGACGAAGTCGAAAGCGACAGCGGCAATTGCCTGGGCCGGCAATGTCCGACGTACAAGGAATGTTTCTATTATCGGGCTCGCCGCCGCGTGCAGAACGCGCAAATCCTGGTCGTCAACCACGCGCTGTTCTTCAGCGACCTGGCTCTGCGCCGCCAGGGCGCCAGCATCCTGCCCGACTACGACGTCGTGATCTTCGACGAAGCCCACAACCTCGAAGCCGTGGCCAGCGACCACCTGGGCGTGAATCTTTCGTCCGGTCAGATCGAATACGTCTTGGGCAAGCTGTACAACGAGCGGACCAACCGCGGCCTGCTTGGTGCATCACCATCTGGCCGAAGCCCAGCAGGACGTGCAAACGTGCCGCTACCAGGCGGAGGAATTCTTTGGCTCGGTTGCCGACTTCGTGGCCGGCCGCGGCAAGCAGACAATGCGCATTACGCAGCGCGAGATCGTCGACAATCCGCTCACGCCCGGCGCTTGTGAAACTGGCGCGCACGCTCGAAGCATGCGGCGCCGCAAGTGCCCGAGGACGAGCGGCTCGACTTCACCTCCGCCGCCGATCGATTGCAACTTTTGGCCACCTCGCTCGAAGAATGGCGCGCGCAGCAGGAGGCGGAGACCGTGTATTGGGTCGATTCGACGCGCAGCAAGCGGGGCCGAGCGCGGCTCAGTCTGGCGGCTGCGCCCTTGGACGTCGGTCCGGCCTTGCGACGGCAACTGTTCGACAAAATGTCGACCGTGGTGATGACCAGCGCCACGCTGACCGTGGGGCGCAGCGGCTCGTTCGATTTCTTCAAGTCGCGAGTCGGCCTGACCACGGCGGTGTGCCAACGCTGGGGCAGCCCGTTCGATTATCGAAAGCAGGCCGAGCTGGTGCTGCTCGACGGCATGCCCGACCCTGTGGCCGACAAGGATCGCTACGAGCGCGTCGCCGGCGAGATGATTCGCCGCTACGTCGGCGCGCACCGACGGCCACGCCTTCGTGCTGTTCACCAGCTACGAGATGATGAAACGCGTGGCCGCCGACCTGGCCAGCTGGTTGGCGGCGCGCAACCTGGACATGTACTGCCAGGCCGACGGGCTGCCGCGCAGCCAGATGCTCGAGCGGTTTCGGGCCAATCCGCGGGCCGTGCTGTTGGGCACCGACAGTTTCTGGCAAGGCGTGGACGTGCCGGGCGAGGCGCTGCAAAACGTGATCATCACGAAGCTGCCGTTCAGCGTGCCCGATCGTCCGCTGCTGGAGGCTCGGCTCGAAGCGATTCGCGCCGCCGGCGGCAATCCGTTTTCCGACTACCAATTGCCCGAGGCCGTGCTGAAGCTCAAGCAAGGTTTCGGCCGGTTGATTCGCACGCAGCGCGACCATGGCATGGTCGTGATTCTCGATCCGCGCGTACGCAGCAAGCCGTACGGCAAGCTGTTTTTGGAATCGCTGCCCGACTGTCGCCGGACGATCGAGCGGGCCGATTCCGACCCGGTGGTTTCGGAGTAAGGGCGCGTGCATCGGGCCAGGTTCCCGTGTTTGACCGAAACAGTGGCGAGCGAGGGTGCGACGCACGGCGGTTGACCCTTGCGGCAGGGGAGCTTAAAGTGAGGGTTAGGCATAATCCGGGTGGTTAGTTGAGGCTGCCAGCCGGGCTCTTCGGAACGACCCAGATCCCTCCATTGCGCCATTTTCCCATGCTCGCCAAGCGTGTGATTCCCTGTCTCGACGTCGACCGCGGCCGGGTCGTCAAGGGAACGAATTTCGTCAATCTGCGCGACGCCGGCGATCCGGTCGAGGTGGCGGCGCGCTACGAAGCCGAAGGGGCCGACGAGCTGGTGTTCCTCGACATCACGGCCAGCCACGAAGGGCGCGACATCATGCTCGACGTGGTCCGCCGCACGGCCGAGGTGGTGTTCATGCCGCTGACGCGTCGGCGGCGGCATTCGCACGCTCGACGACATCCGCGACCTGCTGCTGGCCGGCTGCGACAAGGTGTCGATCAATTCGGCCGCCGTCGCACGATCCCGAGTTTGTGCGCGAGGCGGCCCGGCGGTTCGGCAGCCAGTGCATCGTGGTCAATATCGACCCCAAGCGGGTCCAGAAGGACGGCCGCGAGGTGTGGGAAGTCCACATCAACGGCGGCCGGAGCGGCGACCGGCCTGGAGGCCGTGGCCTGGGCCCGCGAGGTCGAGCGGCTGGGGGCCGGCGAGATCGTGCTGACCAGCATGGATGCCGACGGCACGAAGAACGGCTACGATTTGGAAATCACGGCGCGCGGTGAGCGAGGCGGTGAGCGATTCCGGTCGTGGCCAGCGGCGGGGCCGGCAAGCCCGAGCACCTGGCCGACGCGATTACCGATGGGCAAGGCCGATGCGGCCCTGGCGGCCAGCATTTTTCACTTCGGCGAGTACACGATTCAGCGAAACGAAACGAGTGATGCGCGAGCGGGGCATTCCCGTGCGGAGGCGGCTAGAGCGACGCAGCCGTCGGACGACGACGGGCACTATGCGAGCAGTCGCGATAGCGATCGAACGACGCAGGACGAGCCAAGCGCGGACAGCCACGATGGCCACCACTGCCGAAGCCGCGACGTCGAAACAGTTTCGTCGACCGCAACGCAAGAACTGGAAGTCGACAAGCTGTTTCCGCGCCTGGTGAAGCTCGAGGGGAGCGACCTGCACCTGAAGGTCGGCAAGCCGCCGCATCGTGCGCGTCAAGGGCACGCTGCGGCCGATGAACCGCGGCCCGATCGACGACGAAGAGATGGTGCGGCTGCTGCTTGCCGATGATGGACGAGCGGAACCGCAAGATCTTCGACGAGACCGGCGGGGCCGACTTCGCCCACGCGATGCGACGTCGACGGCGCCGACTGGCGGTTCCGCGTCAATCTGCTGCAGCAGCTGGGCCACGTGGGCCTGGTGGCCCGCCGCGTGAGCAACTGGATTCCCGATTTCGAGGGGCTGTACCTGCCGCCGATCGATGGAGGAGCTGTGCAAGTTCGATCAGGGGATGGTGCTGCTGGCCGGCGTCACCGGCTCGGGCAAGAGCACGACGATCGCCTCGATGCTCAACTGGATCAACGCCAACTACCGCAAGCACATTCTCACGCTCGAAGACCCGATCGAATTCGTCTTCACCGAAGACAAGTGCCTGATCAACCAGCGCGAGATCGGCCTGGACGTGAAGGATTTCGAGATCGGCATGAAGCACGCCGTCCGCGAAGATCCCGACGTGATGCTGGTGGGCGAAATGCGCGATCGGGAAACGTTCATGACGGCCATTCACGCCGCCGAAACGGGCCACTTGGTGTTCGGCACGATCCACGCCTCGAGCGCCGCCACCACGATCGGCCGTATTCTCGACTTGTTCCCGCCGAACATGCACGCCGCGCTGCGCAGCGCGATCGCCTTCAACATGAAGGGCATCGTCGCCCAGAAGCTGCTGCCGTCGATCAAGCCGGGCGTCGGCCGCGTGCCGACGGTCGAGATCATGACCTTCAACGCCGACGGTGCGCAAGCTGATCCTGGAAGAGAAGGACGAGAAGCTGCCCGACGCGATCCGCATGTCGGCGCGCAGGAAGGCATGCAGGACTTCACGATGAGCCTGAAGGACCTGGTGCGACGACGACTTGATCGACCGCGCGGTGGCGCTGGAAGTGGCCCCGAATCCCGAAGCGCTGAAAATGGCGCTCAAAGGCATCGACGTTTCGCAACCCGGGATCCTCTAATGCTGCGCAGGTTATTTGCGGTCGTCGCCGCGCTGGCCATTCTGGCCGTCGATGCGTCGCTAGTGGCGGCGGCCGAAGGCGATAGCATTTGGCCGACGCCCGACGCGCCGTTCTCGCGCGGACACGGCGCCTACCTGAGCCCCTGGAAAATCCTCTCGGCCTGGTTGCTGTTCTTGATGTGGGTGCGCACCACCGACTGGATCAGCCAAGACGCCCAGCTGATGAAGCTCAAATACGCGATGTGGAACCCCATCGCGTTCTTCAGCTTCTTTCTGTGTTTCCTGCTGTTGTGGCTTCTGCCCTGGTTCGGCGTGGGCATGCTGTTGCTGCTCATCGCCTATGTGGCCCCGCTGACGACCTATATCGTCTATCGCAACAAGCACGTTCCGCCGTACGAGAAGGTGCTGACCGCCAAGCACCTGCGCCGCTGGGTGGCGCGCAAGGTCGCGGTCATCGGCATCAAGATGGAAGGAGCCGACGACGAGCTGCGCGAAGTGGGCCCCGACGTGCAATTGACCGCGATGGGAGCCGCGACCGAACGCGACGACAGTATCAACCTGCTCACCGCAAAGCAATCGCCCGGCTGGCTGCCGGCCCGCGAGCTCCTCGACGACGCCATGTTGCAACGAGCCACGCACGTCATGCTCGACTACAGCGGAGAAGCCGTGGGCGTGCGCTATCAAATCGACGGCGTCTGGCACGACCGCGCGCCGATGGACCGGCTCAACGGCGATCCGCTCCTGGCCGTGCTCAAGGGCGTTGCTGCGCTGAACGTCAACGACCGCAGCTCGCGCCAGAATGGATCGTTCGGCCTGCAAGTGGCCAAGGATAAATTCGCCTGCACCATCACCAGCCAGGGAACGCAAACCGGCGAGCGGGCAATCGTCCAGGTGTCGCAAAAAAAAGTTGAATTCAAATCGCTGGAAGAACTTGGCATGCGGGCCAAAATGCAGGACCAGCTCGACGCGCTGCTGGCGCAAAACGGCGTGTTCGTGTTTTCGTCGCTGCCCGCCGGCGGGTTGACCACCATGATCGACCTCGTGCTCATGCACACCGACCGCTTCATGCGCAGCTTCGTGGCGGTGTCGGATGAGGCCAAGCCGGATCGCGACATCGAAAACGTGCCGATGACGACGTACTCCAGCGCCGCCGGCGAGTCACCCGCCACGGTGCTGCCCAAGCTGATCCGCACGTATCCCGACGTGTTCGTGGTGCGCGACATCGTCGATCTCGAAACGCTGTCGATGTTGTGCGAACAAGTGAGCCAGAACCGCATGGTCTTGATCAGCATTCGCGCCAAGGAAGCGGTCGAGGCGCTGCTGCGCGTGCTGATGTTCAAGATTCCGCCGGCCGAGTTCGCGAGCGTCGCTACGGGCGTGCTCAACGTGCGGCTGGTGCGCAAGTTGTGCGATAAATGCAAGGAAGGTTATCCGCCCACCGCCGAGGTGCTCAAACAGCTGGGGCTGCCCGCCGGGCGCATCGAATCGCTCTATCGGCCCGCCCACCGCGCCGATCGACCCCAAGCATCCCGAGGTCGTTTGCGAGCAATGCATGGGCGTCGGCTACTTTGGTCGCACCGGAATTTTCGAGCTGCTGGTTGTCGACGACGATTTGCGCCAGGTGCTGGCCACGGCGCCCAAGCTGGAAAACTTGCGGGCCACGGCGCGCAAGGCCAAGCACCGCTCGTTGCAGGAAGAAGGCGTGTTGCTGGTGGCCCGAGGCGTTACTTCGATCCAGGAACTGCTGCGCGTTCTCAAACAATAACGGAACCGCCATGTATATTTCCATCCTGCTCATCCTGACGTTCATCGCCTGCTTTGCGGCGCTGATGAAGGGCGGTTTGTGGAGCAACACGATCACGCTGATCAACGTGGTCACCGCCGCGCTGCTGGCCACGAACTATTTCGAGCCGTTGGCCGAGTGGTTCGATTCGCAAGACTCCAGCTTTACTTATCTTTGGGACTTCCTCGCCTTGTGGCTGATTTTCGGCGTCTCGATGCTCGTGCTGCGTGCCGCCACCGACTACGTATCGAATGTCAAAGTCAGATTCTTTATGCCGGTAGACCAGGTCGGCGGCATCGTGATGGCCCTCTGGTCGAGCTGGGTGCTGGTTTGCTTCGCGACGATGACCCTGCACACGGCGCCGTTGGCTCGCAATTTCCTGGACGGATCGTTCCAGCCGACCCCCACCTCGAAAATGCTGTGGGCTGCCGCCCCCGACCGGCTGTGGCTGGCCTGGGTGCATCGCGAGTCGCTGGGTCCGCTGTGCCGGCTGGGGGCCGTCGTGCCGTTCGACCCGCGCGGCGACTTCGTCTATCGCTACGGCATCCGCCGCGAGGAATTCGAAAAACAGCTCACGTTCACCAAGACCAAAGACAGCGCGCCGGCGATTCCGCTCGATTTGCCCGCCGAATAGCCCTGGCGTTATTCTCCACCGTTCTCCCCCATCCTCGCGCAACCGCGCGCCCTTTCATCAACATCCTCTCCAGCGACGCTCCAGGGCGCGCAAGAACTGGATGATTTTCGTCGGTCCGCCTCCCGTTCGAGCGACGGCCCGTCGTCGAGCCGATTCGATCTGCGTTCTTCACGAACTGCGAATGTGAATCGAATGCAGCGCTCACAATGGGCTAACGATGCGCACTTAGAAAGACGGACTTGGCGGGTTTCAACACATGCTATCGAGGACGGAGAAAATATGCGCTGTCTGGATCCTTGCGATGGATGTCTACCGAGGCCACGCGCCTGCGCTTTTACGTTAGTTGAATTGCTGGTCGTGATCGCGATTATTGGAGTCCTGGTGGCGCTCTTGTTGCCCGCGATCCAGGCCGCGCGTGAGTCGTGCGCCGGACGCATTGCACGAACAATCTCAAGCAGATTGGCATCGGCATGTCGAACTTCGAGGTATCGAAGAAACATTTTCCGCCCGGCGAGTTCAAGCCGATTGGCGTGTCCAACAGCGGCGGGTTGTCTTGGTGTGCCTGGTTTCTGCCTTATATCGAGGAGAGCAACCTCTTTAGTCAGATCAATTTCAAATTCGACATGCGTACAGCCCCTAACTGGAAGTCGGATTTGACCGGCCCGGTCAACACGGTGATCCCGACGTATCTTTGCCCCAGCATGGCGCGCCACCAGGCGAATCGTACTCCCGAGGGACGGCTCGGCGACTTCAACGGCAACGGCATTTACGACAGCGGCAAGGGCGAAGGAATGGGGTGCATCGACTACATGGGAATCGAGGGCCCCGCCGCGGGCGTCATCAACCCTGCAACCGGCGTGGCATACGGCCCTTATCGCGGTGTTCTACTCGATTTGACCAGCGGCGGCCCCTGCGCCGGCGCACCGCAAGAGTGCAGCTCCAAAACGATCAGCGTCAAGAACATTTCCGACGGCACCAGCCACACGATGCTCGTCGGCGAGTGCAGCGGCAAGGGCGTGGCGGACTCCAACGGCGATCCGGCTGGTGGAGAGGATTTTACTGCTTTGGACGGCGCTTGGGCCAGCTTGAGCAACCTCGGCAAGATCAAGCTGAGCATGGCCGTCAATGGATACTCCGCAATCAATCCGCCACCGGAAATCAACTGGAGGGAGGAAGAGTTTTTTTCCGACCACCCCGGGGGCGTCAACATCCTGATGTGCGACGGCTCGGTGCACTTCCTGAACGAGACCACCGAAGCAAGCGTGTACTTCGCCCTCTGCAGCCGAAACGGCGAGGAAGTCATCGGGACCAACGTGTTTGCCGACTAGAGCGCATGGCCCGCAGCGTGCCGCTTGCAGGACTCTTTCCATGGTGCAACGTGCGCACGCCCTGCTTCCGACCGTCTGGAGCAGCAACGCGACGGTTGGGAAGGGCATTCTCCGCTCAAAAAAATATAGCGTGGGCGGCCGGGTGACTTGGCCGCCCACGCTGAGACTGTTCCAGCAAACGACGTCAACTTGAAAGCTGCCGAAACGGCAGCGTCGTGACGGCTCGCGCGGGCGGCGAGGTCGGTTTTGCGCTGACAATCGACGTGTGAAACGTGCCGCGAAAGGCTTGGTCGACGCAGGTTGAAGAGTCGCCGATATGAGCGGACTGGACGTACTCTCCATTGGCACCGCCATCGTGCATTTGCCCGCTAAAGGGGATCTGCGCATTGGCCGTGCCAATTGCGGTGATCCACGGCATCGAAGCCACACGTGCGATCGTCCTCATTCTCATCGGCGGTCCCTCCCATCTGTTCAGGTTGCAAAGTCTGCAATCGCATCCACGGACACGCTCCGCGGACCAGCGGAAGCATAAGCCGCCGCCATCAGAATCGAATGAGCGAAATGTTTGAATTTCGTGAGGACACTTCGCGAATTCGGTTCCGCGGCGCGCGACACGCTCGTCCGCGGCCAAGTCGAGTGCGGGCCCCTGTCCGCGGGTTTCGATTCTTCTCTGCAAACTTCGTGTTCGACATTTATTAGTTTCCTGTGACGCTAGTTGACGATCACTCGGCAATCGTTCTAATCGTCGCATCACGCCTTCGGCGACGCTCGTCCCAGGCAAACCAGAAGTCGCGTTCACCGCGATCGCCTCAACCCCATGACTCGAAAAAGTCACCTTCAAAACCTCGCTAGGAGCGCCTCATGACTCGAAAGTCCCTCTTCGGCCGATTGGCGGATTCCATCACCGAGTCTCATGCAGCCCGGCACCACGACCACTTTCGCGCACACATCGAACCGCTCGAAATTCGCAGCTTGATGACGGCGTCGCCTGTGATCAACGAGATCTATTTTGATCCTCCGGGCAGCCCCGATAATCCCTACGAATATATCGAGCTGCGGGGAGAGCCGAGCGCGGCGCTGACGAACACCTACCTGATCTTCCTCGAAAACGAAAACAGCGGGGTAGACCCGACGATCAACTCCGGCACGGTCGAGCGCATCTTCAATCTCAACGCCGAATCGTTCGGCACGAACGGCTTTCTGACGCTGCGACAGAAGGCGAGTGCTTTCACCACGATCGCGCCGGGCACCACCGACCTGATCAACACTGGAAGCGGGCAAGGATGGGGTTCGGGCGCCACCAGCAGCCTCAACACTGTCGGCGAGCCTGATCCGGCGAACCCGGGCGAGGATAAGGTCGTGATCGAGAACAGCGGCTTTACCGCCATGCTCATCGTCAACAACGGCGGAGCCCCCAGTGCGCCCACAATCGGCATGGACCTGGACGTCGACAACAACGGCCTCGACGTGCCCAACATCGGCGATGGCCACTGGGGCAATGCCAATTGGACGGTCCTCGACTCCATCGGAGTCTTTAGCGAGAACGGCGAAGCGGCCACCGGCCGGCTGTACGCGCCGATCAACTTCGGTCCCGGAGCGACCACCAACATCGAACCGGGAGCAACGTACGTCAATGGCACTTATGAAATCGAGTACATTGGCCGCTATGGAAATTCCACCGGATCGACCGCCGCCGATTGGCTCGCTTCGAACCTCACGAACAAAGCAGTGGCGGGCTTCGTCGGCCCCACCGACTTCCGCCAATCCAACAGCATTGACACCGCTGTCGGCGACCCCATGGACGAGAACAACCACGGCATCCCTTATGGCACCATCATCACCAACACGCTCGGAGCGCCAAACTTCCCGGGCGTCAGCACCATTCCGACGGGCGGACGCCAACTGTTCTACAACCAGTCGACTTGGGACGGCGGCGTCGACTCGATCACCACGAGCGACGACGCGGCGATCGCCACCGACAAGACGGCCTACATCGCCGGCAGCGGTTCGGCATCGAGCACGGCCCTGTCGAGCTTCAACCGCGGCATCAACGGCGTGATGGTCGATCTGCTGGGAGGTGGCTCGCACACGGCAATCAATGCCAGCGACTTCATTTTCAAGACCGGCAACGACAACACGCCCAGCGGCTGGGCCACGGCGTCGGCTCCGGTTCTGATCACCGTGCGCACTGGTGCCGGCGTCAGCAGTTCGGACCGCGTCGAAATCTTGTGGGGCGCCAACGCCGTCAAGAAGGCCTGGCTGGAAGTCGAGGTCTTGAACACCGCCCACACCGGCCTGGCCGCGACCGACGTGTTCTACTGGGGCAATATGGTCGGCGACTCGAACCTCAATTTCGCCACCTCCGGTGCCGACTCCTCCAACGTCCTGGCCAATCCCACGGGTGCGGCGTCGATCAGCAACACCCGCGACCACAATCGCAGCAAGGTGGTCAACGGCACCGACTCGTCCTTGGCCTTGGCGAACGTGGCCAACATCGTCCGGATCAACCTCAGCGCCGGTTCGATGTCCCCGGTTGGGGGCGGTGACGGTGGCGGCATCGGAGCCGGCCCGGCGGCAAGTTCGGCCGGAGACAGTGGCATCGCGTCGGGTCTGTCGGCGACGGCGGCCACCGCCAGTTCCCCGGTTCACGTACCCGCCTGGGTGCTCGACCGGCTCCGCAAGCTCGATCTGAACAGTGGTCCGGTGGCCGACTACTTCCAGTACCTGCACGACCAGGGCACTCCCCAAGCCAAGGCCATCCTGACCAAGGCCGACCGGATTGCCGACGCCTTGCACCTGGACGACCATTTCCTGGATTCGCTGCTGGACGATCTGGGGCTGGAGTGATCGGATCGCACGCTCGACTCGCCGGGGACGCTGTGACGGCGCGAACATTCGTCTTCCGTCCGCCGGAGGGCTTCTGATAGCATGGCCCGCGCGCGCAAGGGTGCGGTCTTGGGGACACGCCTGAGGTGCGCGCACGACATGCCCTCGGGCGGGATCTGCTGCGCCATGGAAAGGCTCATCAGCTTGGTCGGATTGTTCGCGATGATGGCGCTGGCCTGGCTGATGAGCTCGCACAAGCGCCACGTCCAATGGCGGACCATCGCCGGCGGAGTCGCGCTGCAATTCGCGTTCGCGTTTCTGACCCTGCGCACCGCCCTAGGGCAACGACTGTTCGCGAGGCTCGGCGAGCTCTTTACCGCGCTGCTCGGGTTCGTCGATGAAGGCGCCCAATTTGTCTTCGGCATGCATACGCCCGGCGGCGCGGGTGATGGCAACTTGCTGACGTCGTTCGCCTTCGGCGTGCTGCCCAGCATCATTTTCTTCTCGTCGCTGATGTCGATCCTGTACCACTTCAACATCATGCAGCGCGTCGTCCACCTGGCGGCCATCGTCATGCAAAAGGCGTTGAACATCTCGGGCGCCGAAAGCCTGTCGGTCGCGGCCAACATTTTTCTGGGCCAGGTTGAAGCTCCGCTTGTCGTGCGCCCCTACCTGGCCACGATGACTCAGTCGGAACTGATGGCCGTCATGATGGCCGGCTTTGCCACCGTGGCCGGCGGCGTGATGGCGGCTTACGTCAAGATGGGCATCGACGCCGGACACCTGGTGACCGCCTCGGTGATCGCCGCTCCGGCGTCGATCGTCATCGCCAAGATCATGCAGCCCGAAGTCGAGCAACCGCTCACCCGCGGACGCATGGTGGTCGAAGTCGAGACGGGCACGATCAATGCCATCGAAGCGGCGGCCACCGGAGCGCTAGACGGACTCAAGCTGGCCGTGCAGGTCGCGGGCATCATCATCGCCTTTCTGGCGCTGATCGCCATGCTCCGCTTCGGCGTCGAATCGACGCTTGGGCTGTTGCACGTCGACGTCACACTCGAAGATCTGCTGGGCTACCTGTTCGCTCCCTTCGCGTGGTTGATGGGCATCGAGGCCGCCGACTGCCGCAAGGCCGGCGAACTGCTCGGCATGCGAATGATCAGCAACGAGTTCATCACGTACGTGCAGCTGGGCCAGTGGATCGAAGACGGCAACCAGATCGGCGAGCGCACGCAAGTGCTGCTCACCTACGCCCTGTGCGGCTTCGCCAACTTCGGCTCGATCGGCGTGCAATTGGGCGGAATCGGCGCGGTCGCGCCCACGCGACAAACCGATCTGGCCCGGCTCGGCCTGCGGGCGATGTTGGGCGGAACGCTGGCCTGCTTCATGACCGCCTGCGTGGCCGGCGTGCTTTGGGAGCCCCCGGGCGTTGCGATTCCAATGCCGCCGCCTTGAGCGCCGCTTCATGCTCGACGGCGTCCAGCATGATAGCGCGCACCTTCGGCACGGCGGATGCCGCAACCCGCAGCACTTCGCGCTCGTCGGTCGGATGCGACTGCTCAGCAAAACAGACGTTCGTCACCACCGCCAGCGCCAACACGCGCAAGGAGCATTGGGTGGCCACAATCACTTCGAAGACGGTTGACATCCCCACCGCGTCGCCGCCGATGTAGCGCAGCATGCGATATTCGGCCCGTGTCTCGAAATTCGGCCCCGTTACGCCGACGTAAACGCCGCGATGCACGACAAAGTTATTGCGCCGGGCGACGTCCAAGGCCCGTTCGATCAGCTCCGGATCATACGGCCGACTCATGTCGGGATAATTCGTGCCGCCGTCGGCGTCGTGCGGCCCCACCAGCGGATTGCCAAAGGTGAAATTGATGTGATCGTCCACAACCATCACGTCGCCAGGACGATAAGTCGGGTTCATCCCGCCGCAAGCGTTGGACAAAATCAGCCGTTCGATGCCCAGCGCCTTCATCACCCGAACGCCAAAAGTCACTTGCGCCGGCGAATAACGCTCATAGGCGTGAACGCGTCCCTCCATGGCCACGACCGGCATGCCGGCCAACGCGCCGCACAAGAGAGCTCCACGGTGTCCCGGCGCCGTCGCGCGCGGAAAGTTCGGAATCGACGCGTAATCGATTTCCGTCTCGACGTCGATCTGGCGGGCCAACTCGCCCAGCCCGCTCCCCAGGATCAAGCCCACGCGCGGCACGACCGACCAGCGGCGGCGAATTGCGCCTTCGGCCGCTGCGACGTTTTGTGCACTGGAGAACGTCATTCCGATTGCCGACTCGACTCGTGGGCCAGGATGCCCAGGATGATCTTGCGCAGCTTCGGCTCGGCGGCATTGGCCGTGGCGATAATCTTCGCCACGTCGCACGGCTCGAGCGCGTCGGGAAGGCACAGGTCGGTCACGATCGAGCAACCCAACACGCGCATCTGGCAATGCACGGCCACGATCACCTCCGGCACGGTCGACATGCCGACGGCGTCGGCCCCGATCATGCGCAGGAAACGGTACTCGGCCCGCGTTTCCAAGTTCGGCCCCAGCACCGAGACGAATACGCCGCGGTGGGCGGCGAATTTCTCGCGGCGGGCGATTTCCAAAGCAACCTCGATCAATTGCGGATCGTAGGGCCGTGACATGTCGGGAAAGCGCGGCCCGAGGCGATCATCGTTGATGCCCAGCAGCGGATTGCCGCCCATCAGGTTGATGTGATCGTCGATGAACATGATGTCGCCGGCCGCGAAATTCGGATTCATGCCGCCGCAGGCGTTGGTGACGATCAACAGCTCGGCGCCGAGCGCCTTCATCACGCGCACCGGAAACGTGATCTGCTGCTGGCTGTAACCCTCGTAAGCGTGGAAGCGGCCTTCCATGGCAACGACTGGCACCGAAGCCAGCGTACCGCACACCAGCCGGCCGCGATGCGAGGTGGCGGTTGAACGGAGAAAGTGCGGAATCGTCTCGTAGTCGATCGCCGCTTCGGTTTGGATTTCGTTGGCCAGCGGGCCGATGCCCGTGCCGAGGATGATGCCGGCGCGCGGCCGCCCTGGCCAGTACCGCCGAATCGCGGCGACGGACTCTTCGATCTGTGCGGCCAATTGCAGCATGAAGCGGCTCCGGACAAAAAACTCGAACCCCTTGCCTCGCGGCGCCGCAGTTTACCGACAGCCGGCGGCGGTGCCAAGTGACCGCGGCGCGCACTGGCGAGCGCACCTTGCATTCCGCGGCGACGTGCCTAGACTACCATGCATCGAGATCTCGCAGGCGAACCATGACGTCATCCCAATCCAAGATCGTTCGACAGCATCAGGATTATCTTTTTCCCGCCGTGGCGATGTACTACCAGGAGCCGTTGGCGCTGGTGCGCGGCGAGGGGATGTACGTGTGGGACGACGGCGGAACGCGCTACCTGGATGCCTTCGGCGGCGTGCTCACGATCAGCGTGGGCCACGGCAATCCCAAGGTCGTCGCGGCCATCGTCGAGCAGGTGAAGAAGCTGTCGCACGTTTCCACGCTTTACGCCAATGGCCCGCAATCGGAGTTGGCCGAGCGGTTGGCACGGATCGCGCCGGGAGAGCTCAAGAAAAGTTTTTTCACCAACAGCGGCACCGAAGCCAACGAAACGGCCATCGCCGCGGCCAAGCACGCCACGGGACGATTCGAAATCGTGACCTTGCGTCACAGCTACTCGGGACGAAGCGCCCAGACGTTGGCCGCCTCGGGGCAGTCGACTTGGAAGCGATTGCCGGCTCAAGTGCCGGGCGTGGTGCACGCGCATGCGCCGTACTGTTATCGCTGCCCGTTTCATCTGAAGTATCCTGCCTGCGAGCTGGCTTGCGCCGATGACATCGAGGAATTGATTCGCACCTGCACGACAGGCGAGATCGCGGCATTCCTGGCCGAGACGATTATCGGCTCCGGCGGATTCATCGTTCCGCCGCCAGGCTATTTCGAGCGGGCCGTCGGCATCGCCCGAAAATATGGCGGCCTGTTCATTGCCGACGAAGTGCAAACCGCTTGGGGCCGCACAGGCGACAAGTGGTTCGGCATCGAACACAGCAACGTCAAGCCCGATCTGCTGGTTAGCGCCAAGGGCATGGGCAACGGCGCGCCGGTGGCGGTCACGATTGCCACGCCCGAGGTGGCCGACAAATTCCCCGGCATCACGTTTGCGACGTTCGGCGGCAACCCGGTGTCGATGGCCGCCGCCTTGGCCACGTTGCAGGTGATCGAAGAGGAGGACCTGAAGTCCAACGCGCGGGTTGTCGGCGCGTATCTGCGCGAAAAGCTGGAAGATCTGCAACAGCGCCACCCGCTGGTCGGCGACGTCCGCGGCATGGGCCTGATGCAGGCGCTGGAACTGGTCACCGACCGGCAAACGAAGGAGCCGGCCCCGCGAGCCGTTCTGGACGTTTTCGAAGAGACCCGACGCCAGGGCGTGCTGATTGGCAAGGGGGGCCTGTACGCCAACGTGATCCGCCTCGGCTTGCCACTGAATGCCGGCAAATCTCACGTCGACGAGTTGGCCGCGGCGCTCGACAAGGGCCTGGCTTTCGCCGCGCGTCGCAACTGATCCGCCAGCAGGCCGCCATGCCAGCCGTTTTGCTCGACAATTACCGGCAACGGCGAACTTGAGTTCCTCTCGTGGCGGGTTTAGATTAGTGGGCGTACGACTTTGGTCGATCGCCGTGCCGACACTGGCCACGGCCGACCGGGATGTTTCTCAATCCAATCCTTGCCCTCTACTAACAGGAAACGCCGCGATGATCCGCCGAATCGCTCCCGCTGTCGTGCTGTGCGTCTTGGTGCTCACCACTGCTCGCACGTTGGCCGTAGACCAATTCTTCGATTCCAACGGCGTGAAGATCCATTACATTGTCGAAGGCGAGGGCGAACCGGTCGTGCTCATCCACGGCTTTACCGCCAGCATTCCGGCCCAGTGGGGCCTTCCGGGCATCCTCAACAAGCTGAAGAAAGACTACCAGGTCGTCGCGCTGGACAACCGTGGCCACGGCCAAAGCGACAAGCCGCTCGATCCCAAGGCGTACGGACCAGAAATGGTCAATGACGTGACTCGCCTGATGGATCACTTGAAGATTCCCAAAGCCCACATCGTCGGCTACTCGATGGGCGGCTTCATGACCAACTATCTCGTCGTGACGCATCCCGACCGGGTCATCACCGCGACGCTGGGCGGGGCCGGCTGGTCGAAAGCCAACGACGAGCGTCTCAGCTTCATGACCGAACTGGCCGATTCACTCGATTCCGGCAACGGCATCGGACCGCTGATCAAGCACCTGACGCCGGCCAACGCCCCGCAGCCGACCGACGAGCAAATCAGCGCATTCAACCAAATGCTGATGATCACCAACAACCCCAAGGCGCTGGCCGCTTGCATTCGCGGCATCGGCGGCCTGGCAGTGACCGAAGAGCAATTACGCGCCAACAAGGTTCCGACTCTGGCCCTGATCGGTGAAGATGATCCGCTCAAGGTCGGCGTTGACGAATTGGAGAAAGTCATGGCGAACCTGAAGGTGCAAGTCATTCCGGCGACCAACCACATGACCGCCTTCGGCAACGGCAAGTTCACGCGGGATTTGAAAGCGTTCCTGGCCAGCCACTCGAAGGTCAAGGTCAAAGCGGCAGCAGCCGGCGCGAGATCGCGCCCGCTGCCCATGCCAGCGGTTTGCCCGAAAAGGCCCCTTTTTTAAGCGCGAGGTCGGCCGTGACTTGCAAGTTGCTCAACCGCCGCGCGCTGTTACACGCCGGCTCGATCGGCCTTGCGGGGCTCAGCCTGAGCGAACTGCTGGCGCGAGGCGCTGGCCGCTAAAAATCCGGTCGCGCGCAGCGGCGGATTTGGCCGCGCCCGCTCGTGTATCGTCATCTGGCTCAAGGGCGGACCGTCGCACCTCGACACGTTCGATCCCAAGCCCGAGGCGCCGCTGGAAATCCGCGGGCAGTTTCGCACCATCTCGACCGGCGTGCCGGGCATCGCTTTCAGCGAGCACGTGCCGCGCCTCGCCGCCGGGGTCGACAAGTTCACTGTCGTCCGCTCACTGACGCACAAGGACAATGGCCATCCCAGTGCCGCGTATGAGATGACCACCGGCCACCCTTATCCCCGGGCCATGAATCTGGCCGACAATTCCACTCGCGAGGATCATCCGCACATCGGTTCGTCGGTCTCGGCCGTCAGCAGCCGCTCGTGGAGCGTGCCGCCGTTCGTGCTGGTGCCCGACTACCTGATGGTCAACGGGCAGTTTCGCTCGGGGCAGAACGCCGGATTCTTGGGAACCCGCTACGATCCGCTCGTGCCCGGCGGCGATCCGAACCGTGACGATTTTCGGCCGCTCGACCTGGGCCTGGGCGAGAGCGTGGAATCGGGCCGCCTGCATCAGCGGCGAGCGCTGCTGGCAAACCTCAACGGCAGCGTCAGCTCGAGCGGACAACGGCGGCCCGCTCAGCGAAATGAATTCCTATCGCGAAAAGGCCTTCTCGATTCTGGAAACGGGCCGCACGCGTCGGGCGTTCGACGTGCAGTCCGAGCCGCTGGCGGTCCGCGAGCGTTATGGCCGAAACTTCTTCGGCCAGTCGCTGCTGCTGGGCCGCCGCCTGCTGGAAGCCGGAGTGCGGCTGGTGCACGTCAATTGCATGTCGTCGATCTTCGGCGGCGACAAGAACTGGGACACCCACAAAGACAACTTCAGCACGCTCAGCCAAATCCTTCTGCCGCGCACCGATCAGGCGATCGCGGCGCTGGCAGCCGACCTGGCGGCCAGCGGAATGCTGGACGAAACGCTGCTGGTGGTCACCGGGGAATTCGGACGCACGCCCAAGATCAATGCCGGTGCCGGACGCGATCATTGGCCGCACGTGTTTTCCGTGCTGCTGGCCGGCGCCGGGCTCGAGGGCGGGCGCACTTTTGGCAGCTCCGACAAACACGGCGCCGCGCCGGCCAACTCGCCGGTCACGTCCTCGGAACTGGCCGCCACGATCTTTCACGCCCTGGGCATCGACCCGGCTTCGCAATTGACCACGGCGGCAGGCCGCCCCTGGCAAATCTCCGACGCGCGGCCGGTCGTGGGGTTGTGGAGTTAGCGCGGAGTTCGCGCACGGGCCGCTCGGTCTGTCGCGGCACGGCTCAGTGTGCGCGGCGCCTTCGCCGGACCATCGCGATGCCTCGCGCCAGCGCGATCGCCAGCATGCCCAGCGCCGCCAGCACGCCGCCGGAGGGTTCCGCAACTGCCAGCGCGCTTTGCGCTTTGATCGACGGATTGGCCGTGTCGGCGATCAGCGCATTGATGAGCTGCAACAGGTCAAGCGGGCCCACCGCGCCGTCTCCGTTGACGTCGAAAAACGGATCGGACGCCGCGGGCGCGCCGGCGAGCGTCCGTCTGCCGTGCGCTTGGAGCTCGTTCATGACCCGCATCGCGTCGAGAGGACTGACGAGGCCCGAATGATCCACGTCGAAACGATTCGCATGGTTCTGCCACGCCGGATCGGCGTGATTGAGAACCGCCTCGATCTGGTCGCGGTACGACGCCAAATCGATCGATAAGGTCTGATCGCCGTAGGCCGTGGTGTTGCTCGGTTGACCGTCAAGCCCTTGCACGTAGGCCATCAGGCCAACCAGCTTCCAACTACTGCCTTCCAATCGAAATACGGCGCCGCCGGAGTCGCCGGTCTCGGCCTGCGCCTCGTACGGATTGGGCAGGGAATCAAACTGCGTGGAGAACGTCAGCGTGTTTCCGTTGGCGAACGTCAGTCCGCCGGAAAGCACCTGGTTGGTGCCCCATGCCATGTGCCTCGTGTCCAGCAGGGAAAACCCGGTGCGGTTGGACACCGGCAACGCAATGGGCGTCCATACTGGAGTGGTGTTGCGCCAACTGAGCAAATCGGGCGATCGATCGCGCCCCGCGCCGATCATCATCACCGCCGCATTCGCCGGCGGCGTCGACGTGTCGATCGGCAACGCGGGAAGCCCCGGATCGACATCCAGGCGAAACATCCTCAGATCGGGCACGGAGAACTGGACGGATCCCGGGTTGTGGAACCGCACGTCCGATCCGGTCGCAATTCCGATGACCCTGCCGTCGGAAAACCGCACCGGCGCGTCGGCAACGTGATCGACGGTGATCATCCAGCGGTTGCCCAAGTAAACCGCGCTGGCGTTCGACAGATGCGCGACGTTGTTCCACCCGGGATCATTCGCCGGCGCAACCAGGTTTACCTTGGTATTGGTGGACGAAATCACGACCGCTTGCGCGGTCGCAACGAACGTCAACAACAAAGCTAATCCCGCGGCACTCCATTGACGCACGGCCACCGTATTACGACGCATTCCAAAGTTCGATTCACAAAGGATGATTCGTCAAGCTGAAGCCCGCCCTCGTCCTGAATCCATTCAGAATAGTCGCGTCACGGCCCGATTGCCAGTTGTCGGACGGAGAGTTCTCCGCGGTGGCACGTCGGTAGACGTCCTATCTTTGAGCACTCGAAACCCGGTAGGCTGTCCGACCGAAACTGGCCGGCAGGGCCGATATCGCGGGCTACGCGGGCTAATCCTGCCACTCGAAGTCGGCGATCAGCGGAAAATGGTCGGAGCCGACGTCGTCGCCCACAATGCAACGCACGCAGCGCCAGGGCGGGGTAAACAGCACGTGATCGATCCGCGTGCCGTAGGTCCAGCCCGCCATTTGCGAACGCTTCGTGAACCCGAGCCCCCGGCCGGCCGACGAGAACGCGTTTTCCCACGTTGCCCACGATTGTCGATAGATCGTGCTTTCGATGGGCATGTTGAAATCGCCTGC
The DNA here is from genome assembly GCA_963801675.1 of uncultured Planctomycetia bacterium. Taxonomy (GTDB): domain Bacteria; phylum Planctomycetota; class Planctomycetia; order Pirellulales; family PALSA-1355; genus PALSA-1355. Next base: position 1,119,563 of record CAWDFN010000001.1, on the reverse strand, counting down.
GACGATCTTCGCGCCTCCGAAGCGATTGAGCCACCGGCTGACTTGCTCCGATTCGCGCCTCCGCAGGTCGGTGACTTCGGCGAACTGCCCGGCGCCCGCGGCGCGGTTTCCCGGCTTTTGGCTCAGGACGGCCTCGAGGCCCGCACGGGGCGATTCCAGGTGCAAATTGAACAGTTGCACGTCCCGTCTCGACCATTGCACCGCGTAGTAAATGGCCGCCACCTCGGTGTCGCTGCGCGGCACGCTGAAGCGCTCGACCCGCCGCTCGGTGATGGGCCAGCGGCTGGCCAGGATGAACTCGTCGCGGTGCAGCACGTGCCAGTCGTCGGGCCACGCGTACCTCGTCGCACTGCTGACTTCTTGCAGCGCGACGACGTCGGGTTTTTCACTGGCGATCAGCGCCGCGAGCACCGCCGGTCGGATGTTGTTTTGATCGACGTTGCACGTCAGCACGCGCAGCAAGGTCGCACGCTCGTCGCGCGCGGGCCAGTGCGCTGTAAAACCCATGATCGGGAACAATAGGACGATCGCCATCATTGCCAGCGGTCCGAGCAGCCGGCGATACCAAAACCCGGCCGCCATCATCAACGGCGGCAGAGGCAACCCGCAAATCCAGCGTGGGCCAAACAGCACGAGCGTGCCCAGCCAATGCCGATCACCGCCAAAAAACATCAATGCCCACATTCCGGCAACCAGCACGCCATACGTGATCACCAGCGCCATGAGCCACTCCTGCCGACGCGTGCGGTGCGCCGGCTTGTCGGCGCTCGCCCCGACGGCCGTCGGCGCGGAGCGCGTCACGTTCGGTTCCTCTGGGTTCATGGGCCCAGTGTCCTCGTTTGCGGGCGAGGTCAGGCCTCGTCTTGCTGCTCGTCGCGCAGGGCTTGCAAACGTGCAAGCATGTTCTTGATGTCCCAGGCGCCGCGGATGTTGACGTAGACGGTGATCGTGGAATACCACACCAGGCAGGCGACCGTCAGGGCCCACCGAGAATCAACTTTGCGCACGCTCAGGCCAGCAACCATCGTGGCCAGCAAGTACAGCCCGACGATGCTGCCGTCGATGGTCCAGGAAAAATGCGACATGCCCCCACCTTACTCGCGCGAAATCGAGCGAAACGTCCGCACCATGGTACGCCGAGCCCAGATCGCCACACAAGGACCGGAGAAAATCGCGTCCTAGGGCGGAGGTAGTCGTGCAGAAGGCGTTTGCGACAATGGGCCACCCTTGCGGTCGTTTCGCGGGGTTACAAGCCATTCTCGCCCCTTATACAATAGAGTTCTTAGCTTGTTGGGTCTTCCCTCCGGTGCTCGAGCCCATCGAGCCCGCCCGCCGCAAGGTGTTCACTCATGATGCGTCCGGTTTGGCCGATGGCCGCGTCTCTGCTGGCGATGTGTTTGCATGCCGGGCCGGCTCGTGCAGCCGAGCCCGCGCGGCCGGCCGATCCCGAGGCCGCGAAATTCTTCGAGACCAAAATTCGCCCAGTGCTGGTCGCGCGTTGCTACAAGTGCCACGGTCCCGAGTCGAAGCCCGAAGGCAATCTACGGCTCGATTCGCTCGCCGGCATGCTGGCCGGCGGTGACATCGGCCCGGCGATCAAGCCGGGCGACGCCAAGGCGAGCCTGTTGATCGACGCGATCAACCACGGCGACGTCGTGCAGATGCCCCCCAAAACCAAGCTGCCCGCCAACGAGATCGCCGACTTGACCGCCTGGGTGTCGCAAGGAGCGCCCTGGCCCGACGCGCCGCCGGTGGCCGCGCGCCCTGCGAGCGACGCCGCTGCATACGCGATCAGCGAGGCGGACCGCAACTTCTGGGCGTTTCGCCCGCCCGCCGATCCGCCCCTTCCGACGGTGAAGAACTCGAGCTGGCCCACCAGTCCGCTCGATCGGTTCGTGCTGGCCGCGCTGGAGTCGCGCGGCTTGCAGCCGGCGCCGCCGGCCGACCGGCGGACGCTGATTCGCCGCGTCACGTTCGACCTGCATGGGTTGCCGCCGACGCCGGAGGAGGTCGAGCGGTTTCTGGCCGACACTTCGAACGACGCGCTGGCCAAAGTTGTCGACCGCCTGCTCGCCTCGCCCCGCTACGGCGAGCGCTGGGGGCGCCACTGGCTCGACGTCGCCCGCTATGCCGACAGCAACGGCATGGACGAAAACATGGCCATGGCCAACGCCTGGCGCTATCGCGACTACGTCGTTGGCGCTTTCAACCAGGACATGCCGTACGACCAGTTCGTCCGCGAGCAACTGGCCGGCGATTTGCTCGGCCCGGCCGATCCGCGAACCACCTTCGATCGCCTGATCGCGACCGGGTTCCTCGTGCTCGGGCCGAAGATGCTGGCCGAGGACGACCCGGTCAAGATGGAGATGGACATCATCGACGAGCAGGTCGACACCATCGGCCGGGCCTTCATGGGCCTGACCTTGGGTTGCGCACGCTGCCACGATCACAAGTTCGATCCGATCCCCACCGCCGACTACTACTCCTTGGCAGGCATATTCAAAAGCACCAAGAGCATGCAGCACCATCAGGTCGTCGCCATGTGGTCCGAACGGCCGCTGGCCTCCGACGACGAGGTGGCGCGGCTCAAGGATCACGAAAAGCAAGTCGTCGCGGTCAACGACAAGATCAAGTCGCTCGAAAACGCCGCCAACGAGGCCTTGCTGAACGATGCCCGCTCGCGCGTGGCCGACTATCTGCTGGCCGCCACCGAGCGCTTGCAACAACGGCAGAATCTGGCCGCCCTGACGGCCGAATTGGCCGCCGGAAAGCTCGGCGATTCCGCGCTCGTGATCGAGGCCGAGAAATTCGCGCGCGGCAACGTCGTGCGCGATTTCACCACGTACGGCGCCGGCATCGGCGTCATTTTTAACGCGGGGCCCTTGCCCAACGTTGCCGAGTACGACTTCGATTTGCCGGCCGCCGGCACGTATCAATTGGCGCTACGCTACGCGGCGGCCGAGCCGCGGCCGATCGACCTGGTGCTCGACGGACGCAAGCTTTCGACCAGCGCCGCCAGCAACGCGACCGGCTCGTGGCAGCCCGACGCCCAAACCTGGTCGATCGAAGCGGTCGTGCCGCTAGCCGCCGGCAAGCACGTCGTCCGCCTCGAACGCGCCGGCCCGTTTCCGCACCTCGACAAGCTGGCCCTGCTGCCGGCCCGTTTTGCCAAAGACGCAACCGGCACTCTGCGCGCCGTCGGACAAGTGGCCGGCAATCGCGATTTGAACCCCGCGTTTCTCGACCAGTGGGCCGACTACCTGGCGCGCACGAAAGATGATCCGCAGTCGGTGCTGCGAGTCTGGCACGCCTGGCGGCAAGCCGACGAACAGGGCACGGCGCCCCAACTGGATGAAAGCTCGCCGACGGCCGCCGCGCTGCTGGCAGCGCCTCGGCCGGGCACGCTGGCCGAATTGGCCGCCCGCTATGCGCAACTGGGTCGCGACGTCGATCCCGCGAAGCAAGCTCTCGAACCGTTTCGCCAATTGCTACTCGATCCGGCCGGCCCGCTGGCGTTGCCGAAAGAGCCAAAGCGGTATTACTCGCCCGAGGCGACGGCGGCGCTCGCGAAGCTCGGCGAAGATCGGAAGCAATTGCAAAAAACGCTGCCCGAGTTGCCGCACGCGCTGGCGGTGGCCGAGCGCAAGCCCGAGAATTTGAAAGTGCACATTCGCGGCAGTCACCTGACGCTGGGGGCCGAAACGCCGCGGCAGTTTCCCCGCGTTCTGGCCGGCGACTCACAACAACCCATCACCGAAAAAGTCAGCGGCCGGCTTGAGTTGGCCCGCTGGCTCACGCGCGCCGATCATCCGCTGACCAGCCGCGTGATGGTCAATCGCATCTGGCAGGGCCATTTTGGCGAAGGCCTGGTGCGCTCACCCGACAATTTCGGCAAGCTCGGCGAGCAGCCCGACAATCAGCCGCTATTGGATTGGCTGGCCTGCGGTTCGTCGAGTCGGGCTGGTCGATCAAGGCCATGCACCGGCTGATCGTGCTGTCCAGTGCGTACCAGATGAGCACGGCCGTGAACGATGCAGGCCGCCGAAATCGATCCCGAGAATCGGCTGCTGTGGCGGATGAATCGCCGACGCCTGGAAGCCGAGGAAATTCGCGACGCGATCCTGGCTGGCCGGCGGACAAGCTCGATGACACGATGGGCGGCACGCTGCTGACCAACAAGAATCACACCTACGTCACCAGCACGGCCAGCGTCAACGACGTGAAGTACGAGAACAATCGCCGCTCGATCTATCTGCCGGTCGTGCGCAGCGCCGTGTACGACGTGTTCCAGGCCTTCGATTTCGCCGATCCCAGCACGATGAACGGCAAGCGTCCGTCGACCACGGTCGCGCCGCAGGCGTTGTTCATGATGAACAGCCCGCTGGTGCTGCGACAAACTCGGGCCATGGCCGAGATGCTTTTGAACTGCGACCGACGACGCGGCCCGAGTGCAACTCGCCTACTTGCGGGCGTACAGCCGCAAGCCGACCGATCAGGAAACCAGCCGGGCCCTCGACTTCGTGGCCCGCTACCAATCGGATCTGGCGGCTCAAAACATCGCCGCGCCCGAAGCCCGCACGCGAGCCTGGCAGGCCCTGTGCCGCGTGATTTTGTCGTCGAATGAATTCGTGTATCTTGAATAAGTGGGACTGTCCCAATTTTTGCGGAGGCCGCGGAGCAAAAATGGACTGTCCCTCGTGAAGACCGTAGTTGTTGAGAGGCCTCCCGCATGAACGATCATTGGAACGCCTGCGACTGCCACGGACCGCTTTCGCGGCGCGAGATGCTGCGGCAATCGGCGGCCGGCTTTGCCGGCCTGGCGCTGGCCGGGCTGCTGGCCGACGAGGCCGCGGCGGCGGTGCGCGCCGATCCGCTGGCCCCGCGCCCGCCGCATTTTCCGGCCAAGGCCAAGCGGGTCATCTTCCTGTTCATGCACGGCGGGCCGTCGCAGGTCGACACGTTCGACTACAAGCCGCTGCTGGAGCGCGACCACGGCAAGCCGCTGCCGTTCGCCAAGCCGCGCGTCGTGTCGAGCCAGACGGGCAACCTGCTGCAAGTCGCCGTGGAAGTTCCAGCAGCACGGCCAGAGCGGCGCTTGGGTCAGCGAGCTGTTTCCGCACGTCGCCGGCGTGCGTCGACGACCTGTGCATCATCCACTCGATGCACGGCTCGAACTCGCCGCCACGGCGGGGCGCTGCTGGAGCTGCACACCGGCAGCGACACGTTCGTCCGGCCCAGCATGGGCTCGTGGATCACCTACGGCCTGGGGACCGAGAACCGCGACCTGCCCGGCTTCATCACGATCTGCCCGACGCTCGCGCACGGCGGCGTGAACAACTGCAGCTCGGCGTTCCTGCCGGCCGCCTACCAGGGCACGCCGCTCGGCAACGCCAGCATCCCGGCCGATCGGGCCCGAGATCCCGTTCATCGAAAACGATCAGACGCCGCGCGGCTCGCAGCGGCTGGAGCTCGACCTGCTGCGGCGAGATGAACCGCGAGCACCTGGCCGCGCACCGGGCCCGATCTGGCGCTCGAAGGCCGCATCGACTCGTTCGAGCTGGCCTTCCGCATGCAGGCCGCGGCGCCGCGAGTTGCAGGACATCTGCCGGCGAATCGCCGGCGACGCGCAAGCTCTACGGCCTCGACGACCCGAAGACGCAGAACTTCGGCCGCCAGTGCCTGATGGCCCGGCGGTTCGCCGAGCGCGGCGTGCGCTTCGTGCAGGTTACCCACAGCGACAAGTGGGACCAGCACGGCGACCTGCAGAAGCGACCACGCGCAGAACGCCCGGGAAGTCGACCGGCCGATCGCCGGCCTGCTCGCCGACCTGAAGGCGCGCGGGCTGCTCGACGACACGCTCGTCCTCTGGGGCGGCGAGTTCGGCCGCACGCCGACCGCGCAAGGCGACGACGGCCGCGACCACAATCCGCACGGCTTCACGATGTGGCTGGCCGGCGGCGGCGTCAAGCCGGGCATCGCACTACGGCAGCACCGACGACTACGGCTACTACGCGGTCGAGGACAAGGTCCACATGCACGACCTGCACGCCACGATCCTGCACCTGCTGGGGCTCGACCACACGCGGCTCACCTACCGCTACGCCGGCCGCGACTTCCGCCTGACCGACGTCCACGGCGAGATCGTCCACGGAATCCTGGCGTAAACGGGCCGTGGAACTGGTATATTGCCGGCCATTGCGGGAGCAGGACCGGTCTCGTGCGAGGCCGGCTTTCCGTCGGACACTCAGCCCACGAGGTTGCCATGCGTACCTGGACTTGTGCACTCGCGTTTCTCGCTCTGACGGTCGCGGTCGCCCGCGCTGACGAATCGAAGGTCTCGCTCGCCGACGTGCCAAAGGGCGGCCTGGAAGCGGTGAAGGCCATGTTCCCCGCCGCCGAGATTAGCGGCGCCGCGAAAGAGACCGAGGACGGCAAGACTTTCTTCGAAGTCACGCTCAAGCAAAAGGGACGCACCATCGACGTTACCGTGTCGCTGGACGGCAAGATCGAGCTGGTCGAAAAGGAAATCGCCTCCGCGGATCTGCCCAAGGCGGTCAGCCAGTCGCTGGAAGCCAAATATCCCAAGGCGACGTACAAGATCGTCGAGGAAGTCAGCAACGTGAAAGACGGCAAGTCGACGCTCGATTTCTACGAAGCGCTGCTAGTAACCGCCGACAAGCAAAAGCTCGAAGTCCAGATCGCGCCGGACGGCAAGATCAAGAAAGAAGAGAAGAAGAGCGAGAAGGATTAGGAGCCGAATGCGGAAACGGGGCGCATTGTCTCCTCGTGCGCATGAGAAAAAAATGCGTGTGAGCGCTAATGTTGCATATGAGTTGTCCTGGCGCATTTGAGCCGCGTAGCGGCGTCATGAAATAGCCTGGGGCGTCAGCCCCAGGAAATCGTCATCGCAAACACCGAAGCCCCGGAGGGGCGATACGGCTGCTCATTCCAGCGCGTGTCGCCCCTCCGGGGCTTGCCGATGTTTTTCGCCAAGCGTCCCTGGGGCTGACGCCCCAGGCTATTTACATTTCGCCGCTCCGCGGCTGTAAGAACGCGCTACCTGAGGCGCACGCCATGCTAAAATGCTGGCATGAGCGAGAACGACTCATGCCCCGGCTGCGGTTCGCGGAACGTGATTCCGATCGTATACGGCCTTCCCGGCCCTGAGTTGCTCGACGAGGCCGAACGCGGCGAAGTCAAGCTCGGAGGCTGCGGCGTAGCTGACGGTCTGCCGACTTGCTTGTGCCCGTCGTGCGGCAAGGAGTGGGGATCGCTGATCCTTGACGATCCCACCCCCGCCCCGAAGCGCCGCTGGTTTTGTTTCCCGCTGCGGACGTTATTCGTAATGGTGTCGCTCGTTGGGTGCTGGCTTGCCTATAGAAGTTGGGTTCAGAGATTCGACGGTGAACTGTGGCGTGATCCGACAAAAATCGAACAGGGCGTGCGCCTTAATATGGCTGACGGTCTTATTGCCAGGGAAACACTTGCGGGTTTGAGCCGAGCTCACGTGGTCGAGATGCTGGGAGAACCCCCGACACCCGAGTATTTCCGCAATTGGGATATGGTCTACCGCCTGGGCAATGAGCGCGGTCTTTTTGGCATCGACTCCGAATGGCTGGTCATTCGACTTGGGGCGGACGGACGGGTGGTCGAGTACCGGATCGTTCGAGACTAGCCGAGCAGTTGGCCAGCGACACACCAACACCCTCCCGCCGCATTGCCCTGGTTGGACACTCAAAGCACCTTGCTTCCAATAGACACCCACCCGCGAAACTGTTATCCTGGACCGCTTGTCACCGCCGAGTGGGCCTGGCCAGGCCTCGCTAAGTCCTTTGATGACGCATGTCGAAACGAGTCGGAAGTCATGAGAACCCGCCCGCATAGTGCTTTCGTGCAAAAGCTTAAGGCGCGTCGCTGCCCCAAGTGCGGCGGCAAAGTCAATCCGCAGCGCAAACGCTGCAAGCGCTGCAGCCAGGCCCTCACGAATCGGCCCAAGAAGTAAGGCCGCAAGCGTGCGATCCGGGGCCGCCTGGCCTTGTCGAATTACCCCCGACAGGCTGTTCAAGTCTTCTGTGGCCGCGGTCTTTGACCCCGGAATCGTCGTGGCAATTCCGGCCTCACAGAGGCCGGCTACAATACTTCGACGGGCTGCTAAGCCATTCCATCCTCGCGGCTTACGCTCCAACATCGGCCCCCCAGCTCGCATTGTCCCCCGAGGCCCATCCCCTTATACTACTTCTGGTTGCGCTTCGTGCGACCCCGTCGCCGCCGTCCTCATCTTGCCCAGCGTATGCAATGGCCCACTCACGTCAGTTCATTCCGTTGGCCCAGGCCCAGCCCCCGTTTTTTGCAGGCGTCGACGTGGGGGGCACGAACGTCAAGGTGGGCGTCGTCGACGACCTGGGCCGGCCGATGAGTTGGACCAGCGTCGCCACCGAGGTGCACCAAGGCCCCGAGGCGGGCGTCAAACGCATCAACCAGGCCCTGCAATCGGCGATTGCCTCGGCCGGGCTCGACAAGGCCAAGATCGCGCGGGTCGGCCTGGCCACGCCCGGCACGATGGACATCCCCAAGGGAATCCTGCTGGCACCCGGCAACCTACCCGGCTGGTGGAATTTTCCGATTCGCGATTCATTGAGCAAGGCCTGCGGGCTGAGCGTCACCTTTGCCAACGACGCGCGGGCCGCGACCTTCGGCGAGTTCTGGGTCGGCGTCGGCCACATGCTGCACAGCATGGTGCTGTTCACGCTCGGAACCGGCGTGGGGGGCGGAATCATCATCGGCGACTTGCTGGTGATCGGCGAAAACAGCGCAGGCTCGGAATTGGGGCACATCATCATCGACTACCACGACGACGCCCGCATGTGTTCTTGCGGCCACACCGGCCATCTCGAAGCTTACGCCAGTGCTTCGTCGGTGGTGAAGCGGACCGACGAGGTTCTGCACACCGGCCGGTCCAGCTCGCTGCGCAAGCGCATCGACGGCGGCGAGCCGCTGTCGGCCCTGATGATCGACGAGGAGGCGGAGCGCGGCGACGAGCTGTCGCTCGAAATCGTGATGGACACGGCCCGCTATTTGGGAATCGGCATCGTCACGGCAATGCATTCGATCGATCCGCAAGGAGTCGTGATCGGCGGGGCCATGACGTTCGGGCAACACGAGACTGCCACGGGCCGAAAATTTCTGGCCCGCGTGAAGCAGGAAGTCGCCCAGCGGGCATTCCCGTTCCTCGTCGAACGGACCACGATCGACTACGCGTCGCTAGGCGGCGACGCCGGCTTTATCGGCGCCGCCGGAATGGCCCGCCTGGAATACACGCAAAAGAAGTAAGATTTCGCGACCCGAGCGTCTCCCTCTCCCGCCGGGAGAGGGCCGGCGTGAGGGAAATAAGAACCTATCCGAGAACTGTCTAGGAGAGGGGGACAGTCCCATTTTTCTCCGAAGACTCCGAAAAATCGGGACAGTCCCCGACGGTTCTCGGATAGGTTCTAAAAGCAAGACGACCGACCCGAACGACAAACCATGCCCAACATCGACTGCAAACACATTCGCAACTTCTCCATCATCGCCCACATCGACCACGGCAAGAGCACGCTGGCCGATCGGCTGCTGGAAATGACCGGCACGGTCGAGCAAGCGCGACATGCGCGAGCAGACTGCTCGACGACATGGACCTGGAGCGCGCAGCGCGGCATCACGATCAAGGCCCGCGCGGTCGCGATGCAGCTACACGTACAAGGGCGAGGAGTACGAGCTGAACCTGATCGACACGCCGGGCCACGTCGATTTTCACTACGAAGTCTCGCGCAGCCTGGCCTGCTGCGAAGGGGCGGTGCTGCTGGTCGATGCCTTTCAAGGCGTCGAGGCCCAGACGGTGGCCAACGCCTACGCGGCGATGGAGCACGACCTGACGATCGTGCCGGTGCTCAACAAGATCGATCTGAAGCACGCCCGGCCCGACGAAGTGATCGCGGAAATGGAACACGGTGCTGGCGATCGAGCCCGACGAAGTGCTTGCAGTGCAGCGGCAAGACGGGCGTCGGCGTCGAGGAGCTGCTGGAGGCCATCGTCGAGCGCGTTCCGCCGCCGCACGGGCGATCCCGACGCGCCGCTGCAAGCGATGGTGTTCGACTCGCACTACGACGAGTACCGCGGCGCGATCACCTACGTGCGCGTGATGAACGGCACGCGTCCGCAAAGGGCCAGAAGATCCGCTTCCTGCAAGGCCGACACCACGCACGAAGTGCTCGAGCTGGGCCAGTTCGTGCCCGCAGCGCACGGCCGTGCGACGAGCTGGCGGCCGGCCAGGTCGGCTACCTGATCTGCAACATCAAGTCGCTGGGCCAGGTCCACATCGGCGACACGGTCACCGTGCCCGGCGACGACGCCGCCGCAGCCGCTGCCCGGCTATCGGGCGCCGCAAGCGGATGGTCTTCTGCGGCCTGTATCCGTCCGACGGCCAGGATTTCGAAGAGCTGCGCGACGCGCTCGACCAAGCTCAGCGATCAACGATCCCAGCTTCGAGTTCGAGCCCGAAACGAGCGACGCGCTGGGCTTCGGCTTCCGCTGCGGCTTCCTGGGCCTGTTGCACATGGAGATCATCCAGCAGCGGCTGGAGCAGGAAGCCGACCTCGACCTGGTGCAAACGGCGCCGAACGTCACCTACGAGATTCTCACCACGCACCGGCGAGACGCTGCGAAATCCACAAGCCGCAGAAGGTGCCCGACGCCGGGCGAGATCGAGGAATTTCGCCAGCCGATCGTGCGCGTGAATTTCGTGCTGCCGGTCGAATACATCGGCCCGGTGATGCAGCTCTGCACCGATCGCCGCGGCGTGTACGTGCGCACCGAATATCTGTCGCCCACGCGGGCGATGCTCACGTTCGACCTGCCGCTGGCCGAAGTGATCTACGACATGCACGACAAGCTCAAGAGCGTCACGCGCGGCTACGGCACGATGGACTACGAACTGATCGGCTACTTTCCGGCCGACCTGGTGCGGCTGGATATTCTGGTGGGCGGCAAGCGGGTCGACGCCCTGTCGATCATCTGCGACCGCCGCGACGCCGACCGCCGCGGCCGGGCGATCGTCAAAAAGCTGCGCACCGAAATCGACCGCCACATGTTCGAAATCGCCGCTGCAAGCCGCCATCGGCAGCCGCATCATCGCCCGCGAAACGATCTCGCGCCATGCGCAAGAACGTCACCGCCAAATGCTACGGCGGCGACATCACCCGCAAGCGCAAGCTGTGGGCCAAGCAGAAGGAAGGCAAGAAGCGGATGAAGTCGATCGGCAGCGTCGACATCCCGCAAAAGGCGTTCCTGGCCGTGCTCGACACGGGTAGCGACAAGACGTGAAGAGGCTTGAGACCTGAGACTTGAGACCTGAGGGCTTGCAACTTTGTCCTCTTTCTGGATTCGTCCCTCACCCCTTGAGCCTCGCGTCTCACGCCTAAACCGGCGGCCGGGCTTGGCGTCGATCGTCGCGGTCTGCGTCGGCTGCGCCGTTGGCGCGCTGGTCGTCGACACCTGGCTCGTCGAGGGGCTGCTGGCGCCGGTCATTGTCGCCAGCGGCTCGATGGCGCCGGGCTTGCGAGGCCCGCATCGGCTGTGGACCTGCACTGGCTGCGGCCGAGAGTTCGTCTGCGGAATTGAGTCGCTTCCCGCCGAAGGACACCCGGCCGTCTGCCCGCATTGCCACGCGGCCAATGATGCACTCGCTGGCACCGACCGCCCCGGCGATCGGGTGTTCGTCGATCGTTCGGCCTTTCTGTGGCGCGCCGCGCCGCTGGGAGGTCGTCGCGCTGCGCTCCCCCGACGAGTCGAACCGGCTGTGCGTGAAGCGCGTCGTCGGTCTGCCGGGCGAGCACGTGCAAATCCGCGATGGCGACGTGATGATCAACGGCCAGGTCGCGCACAAGACAATCGCCGACCAACGCGCGATGGCGATCGTCGTTGACGACGCGACGCCAAGCAAGGGGCATCGCGACTCGCGACCCAATTGCTGGCAAGACCCGCTCGGCGTTTGGAAGTCCAGCGGCGGCCGATTCGTGCATCCCGCAACCGCCGCAACGGCATCCGTGCACTGGCTCACGTATCACCACCCGCGAGCATTCTCCCCGGGCGAACCGCCCCTCGACGGGCCGATCCTGGACGAAAGTCCCTACGACCAGGACGAGTCGCGCGTGCTCAATCCGCTTTCCGACATCGTACTGGGCTGCCAATTCTCGGCCACCGGCACCGGCGACGTCTTGCTGACCGCCAGTACGCGCGGCCAGACGTTTTTGGTCCGGCTCGACGTCGACTCGGGCGCCGGCACGCTTCAGCGAAATGGGCAAGTCGTGGCCTCGTTCGACGCGCGGCCCCTTGGCGACGCCAAGCCGCGGCGGTTGGAGTGGCTGCTAGCAGACCAGCGGGTGCGACTGGCCCTGGACGACCGCTTGCAGCTCGATCATCCCTATGCGCCTCAGCGCCCGACCAGGGGGGCGCAGCCCGCAACATGGCGATCGGCGCGCGGGGGGCAGCCGTGGAACTGCGGCAACTCCAAATCGCACGCGACGTCTATTTCACCCAGGATTCCCCACATCGGCAAACCAAAGTTCGCCTCGGGCCCAACGAATACCTGCTGTTAGGCGACAACAGCCCCCATTCGCTCGACAGCCGCGCGTGGTCGTCGCCGGGCGTCTCCGGAACGCTGATCGTGGGTCGAGTCGTACGCTGGTAAGCAACGTGTTTTGCATACCCCCGGCAGATCGGGGGCCGACGTCGGGCGGCGATTCCCGTAGCGATTTCAAGTTCCTGATACCGTCAAAATTCGCTATATTTCCCGCTCCGAACCACTCCCCGGCCGACGCCCAGCCAACCCATTGGCCCCCCTGTTCGTAGAAAAGTCCACCCAGCCCTCGCGGTGCCCATGGCAAAGAAAAAAACCTCGACCCTGAACAAGGCCGCGGCTTCGACCCGCACTGAGCCCCGCGCTGCGGCGCCCCCGGCCAAGCCGTCGTTGGTGGGCGGGTGGTTTACGGGCCCGGCGATCCGCGAAACGGTCGAGTCGATCGCCGTGGCGTTCATCCTGGCGTTTTTATTTCGCACGTTCGATGCCGAGGCGTTCGTGATTCCGACCGGATCGATGGCCCCCACGCTGATGGGCCAGCATAAGGATCTGCTGTGTCCCAAGTGCGGCTATCGTTACCAGGCCGGCGCCAGCACCGAATCGGACGATATGGCAGCCCAGCGCGGACAGCCGGGCAACACGGTCGACGTCGTCGCGGTCACGTGTCCGATGTGCCGCTACATGACGAATGTCGACCCGAAGACGGACGGCGGGCGCGAATATCCGACCTACGGCGGCGATCGGATTATCGTCAACAAAGTCGCCTACGAATTCGCCCAGCCGCGCCGCTGGGACGTGACGGTGTTCAAGTGCCCCTACGACGCGCAAACCAATTTCATCAAGCGCATGGTGGGCCTGCCGCGCGAGACGGTGCGCATCTGGCACGGCGACTTGTACGTCAAGGCCGATGGCGAAGCGCACGATCACCTCGAGCGCCGCAGCCCCGCCAAGCTGCGCGCCATGGCCCAGATCGTGTACGACAACGACTACGTCGTCGACGCGATGACCGAAAAGGGCTGGCCGGTCCGTTGGCAGCCTTGGCCCGAAGCGCCGCCTTCGACCGCCGGCGCGTGGACCAGCACCGATGGCAGCCGCTCGTATGCAATCGACGGCTCTGCCGGCGACGTGAAGTGGTTAGGCTATCAGCATTTCGTCCCTTCGATCATGGATTGGGACATGCTGAAACGCGGATCGCTGAGCGAGGGTTATCGACCGCGGCCGCGATTGATCACCGATTTCTGCGCCTATAACACCAACGTGCCGCGCGGCGGTTCGGTGCAGCCAAACATGCTGGGACTGCATTGGGTCGGCGACTTGATGGTCGAGTGCCGACTGGAAATCACGAAAGACGAGGGCACGGCGGTGCTCGAGCTGATCTGCGGGGGCCGGCATTTCCGCTGCGACTTCGACTGCCAAAGCGGCCAGGCGCGACTTTCGATCGACGGCGTTGACGACTATCACCCGACGGCGCAAACCGCCGTGCGAGGCCGGGGGAGTCATCGTGTGGCGCTGGCGAATATCGACAACCAGATGGTGCTGTGGGTCGACGGCTCGAGCGTCGAGTTCGACAGCCCCACCGTCTACGATTCGTTGGGCAACGACAAGCCGAAATCCGATGCGGCAGACCCCGGCGACTTGCTTCCGGCGCGGATCGGTTCGCAAGGCGCCGGCATGCGGGTGAGTCAACTGCGGCTGTGGCGCGACCTGTATTACATCGCCACCAGCAGCGGAAGTCCGCTCTCGGATTACGACTTTCCCGGCGGCCGCGTGCCGCAAATGAATTACCAGGAGTTGCTCGACTTCTGGTCGACGCCCTCGCAATGGTCGCCCGCCGGCAAACCCAATCTCTTCGACGATCGCCACGACGCGGTCTTTCCGCTGGAGGCCGATCAGTACTTCGCATTGGGCGACAATAGCCCCGTCAGCGGCGACGCCCGGCTCTGGCCCGACGAAAAATACGTGAGCCAGGAGTTGTTGATCGGCAAGGCTTTATTCATCTTTTGGCCGCATTCGTTCGACCAGGTGCCGCTGACGAGCATTCCATTTCCGTTCTTTCCCAACTTCGCTCGCATGGGCTTTATCAGGTAGACTGAAGGTTTGACGCACGCGTACTTCGCCTATTCTTATTTCGCATTCTCCGCTCATTGGCAACCATGACGACAACACCTACGCCTCCGATCGAAGTGAAACCCCCGCAGCCGGCCAGCGCCGGCCCCTCCGATTGGTCGCGGACCATCCGCGAGACGATCGAATCGGTGGCCATCGCCTTTGCGCTGGCCTTTTTGTTCAAGACGTTCGAAGCCGAAGCCTTCGTCATTCCCACCGGATCGATGGCGCCGACGCTGATGGGGCGCCACAAGGACGTGGTGTGTCCCGAATGCGGCTATCGCTATTCGGCCAGCGGCAGCGAGGAGGCCGATCGCGACGGCAACATCAAGCGCGACGAGAACGGCAATGTGAGCCAGCAGGACCAGGTCATCAGCTGCACCTGCCCGGTTTGCCGCTACACGATGTCGGTCGATCCGCTCGATCCCGACGCGGTGGGCCGCGACGCCAACCCCAGTTACAGCGGCGATCGGATCTGGGTCAGCAAGGTTCCCTACCATCTCATGGAGCCGCGCCGCTGGGACGTGATCGTGTTTCGATTTCCCGAGGAGGCCGACACCTACTACATCAAGCGCCTCGTCGGACTGCCGAACGAAACAGTGAAAATCTATCACGGCGACATCTACGCCAAGGGAGCCCTCGACGATGATTTCGTGATCCAGCGCAAACCCCCGAACAAAGTGCGGGCAATGGCCCAGGTGGTCCACGACAATGACTACGTCAGCCCGACGCTTGTGAAACACAATTGGCCGCCGCGCTGGCAGACCCGAGCCGACGAGGCCGGGCCGGGCACCTGGGAGATGTCCGACGACGAGCGCTCGTACGACACCGACGGAACCGCTGCCGCCGAGACGTGGCTCCGCTACGAGCACCAGGTGCCCTCGGACGAAGAATGGCGCGCCATGCTGGACGATCGCTGGTCACCCGGCCGCCAGGTGCGGCCGCAGTTGATCACCGACTTTTACGCCTTCAACACCCGCGTGCTTCGCAGGGAGCGTGGTCCGGCGGCCAGCATGTTGGGGCTGCACTGGGTCGGAGATCTGATCGTCGACTGCACGATGGACGTCGGCGGCGACTCGGGCACGGTGATGTTGGATCTGGTCAAGGGCGGACGCCATTTTCGCTGCAACTTCGACGTGCAAACCGGCCAGGCCGAGCTCTCGATCGACGGGCTGGACGACTGGCGCCGCACAGCCCAAACCAACGTCCACGGCGCCGGCAAGCACCGCGTGATGTTCGCCAACGTCGACCGCCAGCTCCTGCTATGGGTCGACGACAAGGTCGTCGCGTTCGATGAACCAGCCACGTATGACGACCTGGGCAACGACCGTCCCCAGGCCGACGAGCGCGGCGGCGGCGACTTGGCACCCATCGGCATCGGCTCGCGCGGCGCCGCCGTGCATCTCGACCACCTGCGGGTGCTGCGCGACATCTACTACATCGCCGACGACCGCGGCGGCTTCACGACGATCACCGACTATCGCAGCGGGGGCGTGCCCACGCACCACCCCGACGATCTGGCCGGTTTCTGTCCACGCCAGCCGAATGGCAGAGCCGGCGCGGCGGCAACGTGTTCGACCAGCGGGAATTCGTCAAGTTCGAAATGAAGGCCGACCAGTTCTTCGTGCTGGGCGACAACAGCCCGGCCAGTTCTGACGCCCGGCTCTGGCGCCGCCAGCATTACGTCGAGCGTGACTTGCTGGTCGGCAAGGCGCTGTTCGTCTATTGGCCGCACGCGTTGAACCTGTATATTCCGCTGACGGACGTCTCGATTCCGATCATCCCCAACTTTCCCGGCATGGGATTCATTCGTTGAACAGCAGCCCGGCGCCGCGCACGGCGCATGGCGCCGCGTGTTCTTGGGTCACGGAGGACCTTCGCAGATGGCGATGCTTGAAGTCCACGGACTGGTCAAGATCTACGGCCGCCGCCGCGTCGTCGACGGCGTCGATTTCGAGGTCGAACGCGGGCGAGATCGTCGGGCCTGCTGGGGCCCAACGGCGCCGGCAAGACCACCAGCTTTCGCATGACCTGCGGCATGATCGAGCCCGACGCCGGCCAGGTCATGCTCGACGACATGGACGTCACCGACTGGCCCATGTACCGCCGGGCCCGCGAAGGGGGCATGGGCTACCTGGCCCAGGAATCGAGCGTCTTCCGCAAGCTCTCCGTCGAAAACAACCTGCTGGGCGTGATGGAAATGCTCGGCATCGACCGCAAGACGCGCCAGCCGCCGCTGCGACGAGCTGCTCGAACAGTTCGACATCGCGCGGCTGCGCAAAGCGCAGGCCGATGTCGCTCTCCGGCGGCGAGCGGCGGCGGCTGGAAATCGCCCGCTGCCTGGTCTCCGAACCCGAAATCATCCTGCTCGACGAGCCGTTCACCGGCATCGACCCGGTGACGATCGACAGCATTCAGGACATCATCCGCGATCTGCGCGACCGCGGCATCTCGATCCTGATCACCGACCACCAGGTCCGCGAGACGCTGGAAATCACCGACCGCAGCTACGTGATCCGCGCCGGCCAGGTGCTCTGCCACGGCCGCCCGCGACGAAGTGCTGCGACAATCCCGAAGCCCGCAAATACTACTTCGGCGAAGGCATGGACCTGGGCAACTAAGTGCCGCCGCGGTCGTGTCAATTGCGAGCAACCGGGTTAGGGTAGCACCGACAACTCGTTGTCGGTGTTGCGAAGCAACGAGAGGCGTTTGACCGAGGAGACGCAACTCGCTGTCCCTTCGAGATCCAGACAACAACTTGTCTGCGCCACTCAGCGTCGGTCGCTGGGCCGAGGGTTTTGGCGCGGCTTTTGCCGCGCCATGAAAGTGAAACAATCTTGCCGGGCGCAATCCCCCGCTTTATGATTGAAGGTGCCGAGGCGGCCTGAGCGGGAAATTCCGGCTCACGGGGCGAAGGGTTGCCGCAGCAATACGTTGTCGCACCAACACTCACGTTGGCGTCAGATCGATGAACCCATTTGCCTCGCCCAACTCCTGGCCCAACGCGGTCGACCTGGTCGCCACGATCGTGTTTTTGGCGCTGGTCATCCTGGTGCCGGCGGCCGGCTACGTGTTCATGTTCCTCGACTTTCGCGCCACTTGCGTTCGCTAAGGCGCGGGATCGTCCACGTCTCGTACTATATGCACGGCGTCCCAGGCTGGGCCCGCCGCGATACGCCGCGCGCGGTGGCCGCTTTTGGACTGCGCTTGCCGTGCAGCGAAGAAGACTTGAAGCACGCTTACCGCAAAAGGGTTGTGCAGCTGCACCCCGACCACGGCGGCGACCAGCGGCGGTTCATGATGTTGCAGGCGAATTTCGAAGAAGCGCTGGCGATCGTCGTCGGCCAACCGCCGAGCGATCAGCCGCAGCCCTGGCCAAACCGGCAGCCGGCGAATTGAACGGCGCAGACCCAGCGCGATGCGTGCCGAACTGTACGCAGGCCCTCGGGGCCGGAAGTGGAAATCAATTGCTCGCCGACTTGTCCGCGTTCGGGTCGATCACGTATCCCGTCTTCGGATCGATGCGCAGGTTCAGCTTTTCGTGGTCTTCGGTGTAGAACACGAAACCGTACATCATCTCCTGAAACGTCTGCTGACCCTCTTCCACTTCCTTCTTCGGATCGGGATTGAACGGATTGAACGGCGAGTTGTCGTAGTGGGCGAACACTTCGAGCTTGGTTCCCTTGGGGAACTTTTGCTTTCCCTCGCCCCAGCGATAGGCCTGCTGCCAGTCGAAGCTGTAATTGGGAACGACCAGCAACGTCTCGTCGCGGCCGTCGGGATAGATGGCCCGAAAGGTCATGTCCTCGCCGCGCACGTGCATGTGCGAAAACATGCCGTAACCGGTCGAATCGTTTTGCAGCTCGCGCGTGGCGGCCACTTTGTAGTGCGGCGCTCCGGGCGGAATCTTAAAGGTCAGGTTCGTCACCTGCGTGTGCTTCAAGCTCTGCTGGATCACTTCCTTGGCAAACTTCAGGCCGACCGAAATCTGGTCGGTCGTCTCCTGGCCAATCGTCACGTAGTGGATTTGCAGCACCAGCATCGAATTGGCCGGGATCATGTAGCCGACGTTGTGGTCCAGAATCATGGCGTCGCCGCCGGGAACCTGCCCCGTGATAAAGTTCTGGTTGCTCGGCTTGTCGCCGGCCTTGACGAAGGCCATGTTGCAGTGGTGCATCGCCTTGGGATTCTCGGGCAGAATCTGCACGCCTTGAATCCACGTATCCTTGGTGAAGGGGTGCTCGGTGAGCATGATGTAGCGATAGGCCACGTACTCCGGTGGCCGGAATCTTCTGCACCGGAGTCTTGATGATCAAATCGGGCGTGCCGATTTTCCACTTCGATTCGGCGAACACGCGCGGCTTGGGGGCCTTGGCCGGATTGCCTTGCGGGCAATCGCTCTTGACCCAATCTTCGATCACCATCCGCTCTTCGGACGTCATGCCGCGACGATTCGTGAACTCGCCGTGCTCGCGACTGGCAAACCAGGGAGGCATCCGCTCTTCCGAAACCACTTCGGCGATCATCGGCGCGTGGTCGACCGCGTCTTGATAGCTCGTCAGCGCGAAGGGCGCTTCGGCGCACCCGAATGATGGCAGTCCTGGCAATGTTTTTGCAACAAAGGCACGACGTGTTCGGCAAACGTCACGGCCGCCGGCTTGCGCGCTTTCGGAAAGCTGATCAGGCAACCGTCGATCGGCGTCTCGGCCACGGCCACCTCGCGGCCGGCCAACACGTCCTCGATCGCCATTCTCAAATCCTCGCGCCCGATCTCGGACCGGTCGCCGGACAGGCGGAATTGGCTGTCGACCCGCCCGCGATAGCACAGGTGCTTGTCGGCATCGAGCACCACGACTTCGGCCGCGCGCGTCGCGCCGAACGCGCGAACCACCGAGCCGTCAAAATCCTTGGCGAACGGAAACTCGGCGTCGACCACCAGCGCCTGATAGGCAACTTCGCGCAGCGGATCGCTTGGCGCCGACGTTGACCGACAGGAACTGCACGCCCTTGTCGCGATACGCTTCATCCATCGCCTTGAGGCGCGGCAGGTACGCGCTGCGCCAGCGGGCAGTCGAGCGTCGTGAACACGATCACAAAGGCCTTCTTTTCGCCGAAATCGGCAAGCTGGCGAGGCAGGTAGCGAATGTCCTTGAACGTGAAGTCGGCGACCTTCTGGCCGATCTTGACCGCCGAGTCGCCGGCCGGCTTGGAAACCGCCTCTTCAGCCCGCGCCGTCCACGAAACGGCCGTCAACGAAAAAACCGCCAACGCCGCCGTCACGACCGAAAGCCTGCACATCGCCTGCATGATGATGCTCCCTAAACAGAAAGGACGTCCGAGCGAACCCCATTCTTATACCATGTTGTGCCCCCTCGTCCAACATAGTCCAGTGGACCGCCCGATGGGACGCCCTGGCGGCCCTGTTGGCTCGGCCCAGGCATCTGGCCGGGTATGCCAAAGGGCCTGCGGTTTCGGGGCTTGTCCTGGTAAAAACGGCCCTATTGCTGGTGAAGACGTTCCTTTTGGATGGCCGACGCCTCTCGTACCGGCGCCCCCCTTCGCCGCTTGGAGGCGTGTACTGCTCCCTAGGAAGACGGAACGCCGGCAGCGGATGGGTTGCCACACCGATGTTCGCCTCGCGATCGTGAGGCGGCGAACGCTGCTGATTTCAACGTGGCGCCGGCCGCGCACCCAGACAGTACGCACACGACCGAGGTCAACCTCGACGGATTCGACGACGCAGCCCTGGGCGTGTTGAGCAGGCTCTTGGGCCGGCAAAGATGCGCTAGTAAGAATCATACCTTACCGCAAACTCACGCGGTCCATGACGCCGCTAATCTCAGCGAAAGGCTTGCGCGACGGCAATTTTGAAGATATGATGAGCGGGCATGGCGCTGCTTCGGAAATTGGAGCCGTTTGACATGGAAGCCAAATTTAACACGATATCGTGTGGCGACTGCATCTCGGGGATGAATACCCTTCCTCGAGGCAGCATTGACCTCGCGTTTGCCGACCCGCCGTTCAACATCGGATACGACTATGACGTCTATCACGACTCGAAAGCGCACGAGGAGTATGTCGGTTGGTCGCGTAGTTGGATATCGGCCGTTTTTCGAGTCCTCAAGGACGACGGCACATTTTGGCTCGCAATCGGAGATGAATACGCCGCCGAACTGAAAATCGAGAGCCAAAAGATCGGTTTCCATTGCCGAAGCTGGGTGATCTGGTATTACACGTTCGGTGTCAACTGCGCGAATAAGTTCAGCCGCTCGCACGCTCATCTCTTCCACTTTGTCAAGGATCGTCGAAAGTTCACGTTTCGCGGAGATGAACCCGAGAACCGAATCCCGTCCGCCCGGCAACTCGTTTACAACGACAAACGCGCAAATCCAAAGGGCCGCCTTCCGGACGATACCTGGATTATTCGGCCGGCTGACGCTACTGGAGAGTTGGTGGCCGATGATGCCATGTGGTCCTCAGGCGAGCTGCCCGCACCGCAAGACAATGACCAGACTTGGACGCTTCGTCCGCAGGATCTTGCCGAACGATTTAAATCGACCGAGGACACCTGGTACTACCCTCGTGTTGCCGGAACGTTCAAAGAGCGCGCTGGTTTTCACGGCTGCCAGATGCCCGAACAACTCCTAGGTCGGATCATTCGCACTTGCTCGAACTCGCATGAAACCGTTCTCGATCCGTTCGCGGGAAGTGCTACGACGGTGGCGGTTGCCAAAAAACTGGGACGGCGATATCTAGCATTTGATATATCGACGGAATATGTCAAGCATGGCCTGCAACGGCTCGAGTCGATTCGCGTGGGTGATCCACTTGACGGTTCCGCAGAACCGCTTCTGACAGCACCGAACACCGCTGAGGCAAGTCGAAAATCGCGACATAGTCGAAACACCGGAACCAAGACAATCGGACCGCGCTTCGATGTCGCCCAATTGAACTTAACGCTGTGCGGAATTATCGAGGCGTTCAAACAGTCCAATAATGGGTTTTCGGCCGACCGTGTGGTTGCCGATCCTGACCTCAATCGTGAATTCGTCCAAGCTTGCAAACGACTGGGCCTATTTGGTGATGCCCGCACTTGGAATACTCTGCTCTTCCGACTCCGAAAGGCCGGCCGGCTTGCACATTTGACAACCAAGGCCCGCACGGCAATTTCTTGGAAAGATTGCGATTGCTACATCTTCGCCAGTGAAATTGCATTACAAGACATGCTTGATTCAGGGTCGGCCGAGAGCCTGGACGAGATTCTGTGCGATCCGTCATCAGCCATCGAATTTGATCAGATTGCCAGTCGGTTTGCACCTGGATTTACTTCTCTCGAATACCGATGGGCAGCGCTGAAATTGCGAAAGCAAGCGAAACTCGCGCGAAGCCGCGGTTCCGTGCTGGTTCCACCGTCGCGACTGGGCAAGACAACACCGGTCAAGGAACTCGACTTCATTCGCATCGCGGACAAGCCCGGCGTATATGTGCTTAGTGGCACAGAACCACAGAAGCTCTACGTTGGCGAAGCGTTAAATCTTCGACAACGGCTCTTAATGCAATTCGAGAAGGAGCCACAACGAATCGCCTGGAGCAAGTTCACCGATACGCTTGGAATTCAAACGTTCGCGACATATTCCGAGCCCGCCGAGATGCTCGCCTGGCAAAGTTGTCTGGTTAAGAAGTACAGGCCCCGTTTGAATTTTCAAGAACTCCGCGCGGCCCGATGAAATCGAAAGTCTTGGATGCCCTCGATGCGGTTTCGAGCGAGTATTCCCCTGATCGCGTTGTGGCGGATCCTGAATTGAATGCTCGATTCATCTCAGGGTGCCACAGTCTTGGGTTGACAGCTTCTGCCGCAATTCTCAACCGAACACTGCTGAACCTGCGGAAACAGGGCGAGTTGAGTCATCGACGGCGGTCTCGACGCACGAGTTTCCCCAATGAGGACGAGTATCGTTTTGCCGCTGAAATGGCTGCTCGGTTTCTTGAGCGTCGCGACAAGGTCAGCCTTGATCAGATCGTCTGTGACCCCGAGCTTGCAGCCGAGTTTGACATTCTTGCATCAAGTATTGCCCCGGGATACTCACCGCTCCAATATCGGTGGGCCGCTCTTAATCTACGAAAGGCAAGACGACTTGAACCCGAACTACTCGCTCGCGTGGCGCTCCCCGTACAGGTTCTGTCTTTACGCATTGACGAACTTGACCCGAAAGCGCTCCCCGCGTCACAGGGCCTTTATCTGTTCTTTGCATCGAACGAGTTGTTGTATGTGGGCGAGACGCACAATCTGCGTTCGCGCCTGGCGAAACATCTCGACCATTCAGACAATAAGGCGTTGGCGCGATGGATCTGGGAGTTCGGCGTTGATGAACTCCATGTCGAAATTCAAGTGCTCGATGAAGCAACGCCAGTGCGCAGTTCGACGGGCCCTGGAATTAGAATTAGTTCGATCGCGAAGTCCCGTCTTCAACATAAAGCGTTGAGCACGCGCCACATGACAGCCGCAGATGATGCCTATCGGTTTTGTCGATTATTTGAAGCGGAATTGCTGCTTGAACTCATGTTGCGATATTGGAATCATCCCAATGCTGATGATTCCGAATTCCGGAATGAACTCATCGAATGCGCGACCGAACTGCTCAGAGCGTCAGCAAACGGCGAACAGCTAATGAATGACGTGCTTCCGGAGAACGTGAACTTCGTTGCAGCGGTGTGGTATTCCGAATGGAAGACCATTCAAAGTGCCGAAGGTGAAATCCCCAACGACGAATTGGAGTTGCGCAACAATTGGCTGGCAACAGTCCTGCGTGCGCTTCCA
Organism: uncultured Planctomycetia bacterium; assembly: GCA_963801675.1. Taxonomy (GTDB): domain Bacteria; phylum Planctomycetota; class Planctomycetia; order Pirellulales; family PALSA-1355; genus PALSA-1355. The sequence goes on along the minus strand of CAWDFN010000001.1, from coordinate 1,096,026 downwards.
TCGTGCTTTTGCAATCCGAGCGATTTGCCGTAGCGCATGGATCGGTCGTCACTCTTCGTCGGGGAAGAACAGATCGTCGTCGGCGATGTCGGGCACGCCAATCACCAGTACGCGCATGCGGCCGCGGGCGCCGTGGATCACGCCCGGCGGGATGTGCACGATCGTGCCCTTGCGAACCGCGTGTGCCATGCCGTCCAACAGCACCGTGCCCTCGCCGTCGAGGACGTAATAGAGCTCGGCCGAGCGCCGGTGATAGTGTTCGCGGCGCCGTCGATGTCGACGGCATGGGCCCAGGCGGCAACCCGACCGTCGTCCTCGCGGCTGATCAGCCGGTCGCGCCAACCGCAGGTGCTTTGTTCCCGCGGCGCTTCGCCTTCGTGCCGCACCAACGTGGCCCAGGTATCGCTAGACACGGTTTGTAGTCCTCGTTGATGAATCGCTAGAACTGGTTTCAAAACCGCGTTGGAGAGGGGGACAGTCCCATTTTGCTCCGAAGACTGCGCAAAATCGGGACAGTCCCCAGCGGTTTTGAAACCAGTTCTAGTCAGGTGAAAAAACAGCAGCCCGGCCCGCCGATTATAGCGGCCGCCGAGCCACGGACACAGCCGCCAGGGTCCGCGCCGTCCCTGGCGTTCCCGTCCGGGTAGTGTCACAATAAAGACCCTGCCGGCCTACCCACCCTGATTTGCCACCGCGACTTGCTGCCGTTGCCGCTATAAGCTGATGAGTCTTGCCTCCAAACTCGATATCGCCGCCGACCCCTCGATTCGAATTGTGCAAGACGCCACCTGCACGTTCTGCGGCTGCGTCTGCGACGACATCGACCTGACGGTCAAGGACAACCACATCATCGAGGCCAAGCGGGCCTGCGTGCTCGGCAAGGCGTGGTTTTTCAATCACCGCGTCGACGACCGCCCTTCGTGCATGATCGCCGGCCAGCCGGCCACGGTCGCAGAGGGGGTCGAGCGCGCGGCCCAGATTCTGGCAACGGCCAAATATCCGATCATCTACGGGCTGAGCGACACGACCTGCGAGGCCCAGCGCGTCGCGGTGGCCATCGGCGACTGGATCGGCGGCACCGTCGACACCACGACCAGCGTCTGCCACGGACCCTCGGGCATGGCCTTTCAGGGCGTCGGCGAAGTCACCTGCTCGCTGGGCGAGGTGGCCAATCGCGGCGACCTGATCATCTTCTGGGGAGCGAATCCGGCCGAAAGCCACCCGCGGCACTTCACCAAATACAGCCTGATGCCCAAGGGCATGTTCTTGCCCAACGGCCGCAAGGACCGCACCTGCGTGCTGGTCGACGTGCGAAGGACCGAAAGCGCCGAAGGCGGCCGACATCTTCTTGCAAATCAAGCCGCGATCGCGACTTCGAAGCGCTGTGGACTCTGCGCGCGCTCGCCAAGGGCGTCGAGCTCGACGAGCAGGCGGTCGAAGACGAGACCGGCGTGACGCTGTCGGCCTGGCAGGACTTGATGGATCGCATGAAGGCGGGCCAAGTTCGGCGTGATCCTGTTCGGCATGGGCCTGACGATGACCCGCGGCAAGCATCTCAACAGCGAAGCCGTGCTGGCCCTGGTGCGCGACATGAACGCCTACACGCGCTTCGTGGCCAAGCCAATGCGCGAGCACGGCAACGTGACCGGAGCCGACAACGTCGTCACCTGGCAGACCGGCTATCCGTTCGGCGTCAATCATGTCGCGCGGCTATCCACGATTCAACCCGGGCGAATACACGACCGGCCGACATGCTGGCCCGCGGCGAGGCCGATGCGGCGCATGATCGTCGCCTGCGACCCGATGTCGAACTTCGGCCAGCGCGGCCCGCGAGCAGCTGGCAGCGATTCCGTACATCGCGCTCGATCGCCAAGGAAACAGCCGACCACGCGCGCCGCGACCGTGGCCTTCACGACGGCCACCTACGGCATCAACACGCCCGGCACCGTCTACCGCATGGACGACGTGCCGATTCCGCTGCGTCCGGCCTTCGACTCGCCGCACCCCAGCGACTTCGAAGTTCTCTCGGCGATCGAAATGCAGGTGAAACAGTTGCAGGCGGCCTCACGGGCATAACCTGTCGGTGCCACGAGAGTCTGCCCGTCGGGGTGCCACTGGCGTCTCGCCAGTGTACAACAACGAAGACACAGCACTGGCGAGACGCCAGTGGCACCCAAAAAACCACACTCACGTTTCATGACCAGTTTGTACTCACTAAAAATCGCCGGCGGCACCGTCTACGACCCGGCCAACGGCGTCGACGGCCAGGTGCGCGATCTCTGGATTCGCGACGGCAGGATCGTCGCCGCGCCGACCGATCCCGCCGTGCGGGCCGACCGGACGCTCGACGCCGCCGGCCTGGTCGTGATGCCCGGCGGCGTCGACATGCACTGCCACATCGCCGGGCCGAAGGTGAACGTCGCCCGCAAGATGCGGCCCGAGGAAAAGCGCAAGGCCGAGCCGGTGCATGCGCACCGCCACCACGCGCAGCGGCACGATGGGCAGCGTGCCCAGCACGTTCGCCACCGGCTACAAGTACGCCGGCATGGGCTACACGACGGCCTTCGACGCCGCGATTCCGCCGCTTGGCCGCCCGCCACGCGCACGAAGAGTTCGACGACACGCCCTGCATCGACAAGGGCTTTTACGTCCTGATGGGCAACAACCACTACGTCATGCAGGCGATTCAGCGAGAGCGAGCCGGAGCGGCTGAAGGCGTTCATCGGCTGGCTGCTGGGCGCGGCCAAGGGCTACGCCGCCAAGCTCGTCAACCCCGGCGGCGTCGAGGTCTGGAAGCAGCAGCAGGCGGGCAATGTCACCGGCCTCGACGCAGCGGTCGAGCATTTCGACGTCACGCCGCGGCAGATCATTCAGCGGCGTCGCGCAGGCCGCCGACGAGCTGGGGCTGCCGCATCCGGTCCACATCCACGGCAACAACCTCGGCCTGCCCGGCAACTGGACGACGACGCTGGAAACGATGAAGGCCCTCGAAGGCCATCGGCGGGCACCTGACCCACATCCAGTTTCACAGCTACGGCGGCGGCGACGGCGACGAGAACACGTTCAACTCCAAGGTCGCCGCCGCTGGCCGACTACGTCAACGCGCACCCGAACCTCACGGTCGACGTCGGCCAGGTGCTGTTCGGCGAAACGACCAGCATGACCGGCGACGGCCCGCTCGGCTATTACCTGAGCAACGTCTACAAGACGCAAGTGGTTCACGCAGCGACACCGAGATGGAAGCCGGCTGCGGCATCGCGCCGATCGAGTACAAGAACAAGAGCCTGATCCACGCGCTGCAATGGGCGATCGGGCTGGAGTGGTACCTGCTGGTCGACGATCCGTGGCGGGTCGTGATGAGCACCGACCATCCCAACGGCGGCTCGTTCCTGGCCTATCCGCAGATCATCCGGCTGCTGATGGACCGCACCTAGCGCCAGGACGTGCTCAAGACGCGTCCATCCGCAGGTGCGCGAGCGTTCGACGCTTGGCCGATCTGGACCGCGAATACACGCTGAACGAAATCTGCATCATCACCCGCGCCGGCCCGGCCCGGATTCTGGGCCTGAAGAACAAGGGGCACCTGGGCCCGGGCGCCGACGCCGACGTCACGATCTACACGCCGCACGAGAACAAGGAGACGATGTTCGAGCTGCCGCGCTACGTGATCAAGGCCGGCCGAGGTGATCGTCGAGCAGGGCGAGATCCGCGACCCGGTTCGACGGCAAGACGCTGCACGTCGCGCCCGACTACGACCGCGGCGTCGAGGCCGACATCGCCGAGTGGTTCGAGAAGTACTACTCGATCCGCTTCCGCAACTACCCCGTCACCGAAGACTACCTGCACGAGCACGAGACGATTGCCTGCGAGTGACGGCTGTGGAATTAATCGGATCGGAGCAATGCACGGCCAGGATTGGGTGGCCCAGACAACTTGTTGTCTGGGTCCCGCAGGGACAAGAGGTCTTGGCGAGCGTCGCGGCTTCCATCAAGCCCTCTCGCTACTTCGCAGGATCGAAAATAAGTTGTCGGTGCCGCCCAGGACTCGCCTCGGGACGGCGAACTATCCGCCGGCGCTAAATTTTGCCAACACGTCGGCCGGCGCCGTGAAACCGGCCTGCGCGAGTGCCGCCAGGTAATCGGCGGGATGGTTCAAATTCTTCAGCGTGTCCAAGCGCGGATCGACGTCTCGCAATTCCTCCTCGCCGACGCGCCGCGTCGCGACCACGTCGAACAGATACGGCGGCCGCAACCGATCGGTCGCCAACAGCGCGTCGACCACTTCGATCAGGCTACGTCGATAGACGGCGGCCAGCGGGTGTTGAAATCCGCCGCTCACGCTCACTGCCGCCGCATGATCGCCCAGCAGGTCGAACATCCGCGCGACGAACGCCGGCACTAGCAGCGGCACGTCGCAACCGGTCACGTACGCCGCTTCCACGTTCGCGGGCAAGGCCGCCAATCCGGCCGACAATCCTTCCAGCGGCCCACGACCTTCGCGACGATCGCGGGCGATGATCACGTCCGCCGGCAACTCGGGCAGCGCCTGATCGGGCGCCGCCACCACCACGATCGGCCGGCAGATTTCGCCCAACAGCCGCACGATTCGCTGGAGCATCAACTCGGGCCCGAACGGCAGCGCCAGCTTCGCCGTGCCCATCCGGCTACTTCGTCCGCCGCACAAAATAATCCCGCCACGCGCCACGAATCCTCACCCTCTCCCACCGGCCCGCGGCGAGCTCTGTCGAGCTGGAGAGGGCAGGGTGAGGGTGCCTTAGTTTTCCTGCCTTTGTATTCCTGCTCTTCGTCTCTTCCGTTGTCCTATCCACGCGCCTTGCGTCCTGTCTGTCCCATTGCCGCTCGATTATACTCGGCCCATGCCGCTCAAACTCGTCTATCAGGGCCAAACCGGCGTGCCGGTCGAAGTCGAGGGGTTCGTCCCGCAGGTCGCCAGCAAGCTGTCGCGCGCCGCCGTCGAGCGCTTTGAGATTTTTCACGGCAACGAAAAGCGGCCGCTGGGAGATTTCTTCGCCGTTTCCGGCAGCGCCGCCGATGGCCGCATCGATTTCGAGGGCCACCTGGCCGGAGTCCACTGGATCGGCAAGGGCATGTCCTGCGGCTCAATCTACGTCGAAGGCAACGTCGGCCGCCATTTGGGCAGCGAAATGACCGGCGGCGAAATTCACGTCGCCGGCAACGCCGACGATTGGGTCGGAGGCGAAATGCACGGCGGGCTGATCCACGTTCGCGGCCATGCCGGCCACCTGGTCGGCTCGGCCTATCGCGGCAGCCCGCGCGGCATGACCGGCGGCACCCTCCTGATCCGCGGCGACGTCGGCAACGAAGTCGGGCACACCATGCGCCGCGGACTGCTGGCCGTCGGCGGCAATTGCGGCGACTTCGCAGGCATCAACATGATCGCCGGAACGATCCTGGTGTTCGGCAACTGCGGCATTCGCACGGCGGCCGGCATGCGCCGCGGCACCGTGGGCCTGTTCGGCAGCCAGCCGCCCAAGCTGCTGCCCACCTTCCACGCCGCCGGTTGCGATCAGCCGCTCATTCTCAAACTGCTATTGCGCGAATTGCGGCGCCTCGACTTTCCCGTCGACGAAGCCATGTTCCACGCCAACTACCGCATGTACCACGGCGACCTGCTCGCCACCGGCCGCGGCGAAATCCTGGTGCCCGAGCGGGCCGGCTGAACGCGCCGCGAGTTTGAAGGGTGGGGGACGTTGCATCCGCCTCTAGCGGGCCGAACTTTCCTCGGGCGAGTCGGACTTCGCTCTCAGTACGCGCTCGATTTCGTCGGCGGACATGCCGCGTTCGAGCATCTCCAACTTGAGGGTCGTGTCCATTTCATCGCGCTGTGACTTGCGATAATGAGACGTCACGACGGCCGTCAGCGCGATGACAATTCCCCCGGCGATTGCCAGCAAAGGAATCAGTAGCCCTCCCATGCTGCCGAGGTCCGTCATGATTCAGCCTCCGAACGTGCTTTTCGCTTCGGTCCACGCCACTGCCCCCTAGTATATTCGCTTCGGCCAAGGCGATCTTCTAATCCGATCGGAAAAACGCCGTGAAACCGGGCATCGATCCCTCGGTTGCCTGGGGGTCCGGGGCCGGGTACAGTCAAATCTCGGGCTGCGGTCGACGCCAGCGTGTCGACGCGGCCACGGTGGATCGCATCAAAACACCCAAAGCGTGCCTGTTGAGGCACGGCTTGCTCAATGCCGCCGAGCCGCGCCGTAGGAATCGACCTGGGGACGACCTGTTGCGCCCTGTCTCGCATTGACGAAATGGGCCGCAGCGTCATGGTCCGCAGTCCCCAGGGGGACATGCTGATTCCCAGCGTCGTGTTCTTCGAGGACGAAGAGCTGCTGTTCGGCCGGGCAGCCAATCAGGCGGCCGCCACGCAACCGGGCCGCACGGCCGAAGCGGTTAAACGCGACCTGGGCCAGCCGTCGTACGCGCGGGCCATCGGCGGAGAGCTGCTGCCGGCCGAGCTGATCGAAGGCTGCCTGCTCGAACGACTGGTTGCCGACCTGGCCGCGACAACGCCGATCCGCCCGGCGGTGGTGCTGGCGGTGCCGGCCTGTTTCGATCACGCCCAGCGCTATGCCCTGCTCGACGCCGGCAAGATCGCCGGGCTCGACCTGCTCGGAACGCTCAACGACACGCTCGCCGCGGCGCTGGCATTTGCCGAAACCCAGGGCTATCTCAACCGCGCGTCGGGCGAAAAATCGAGCTGCCGGGCGCTGGTCTTCGACCTGGGGGGCGGCAAGTTGGACGTGGCCATCGTCGAGCTCAAACCGACGCAGCTGCGCACCCTGGCGGTCGGCGGAGACCCCCGACTCGGCGGCCGCGATTGGGACCTGCGGCTGGCCGATCACCTGGCCGCGGCGTTCGCCAAAAAATTCGGCGACGATCCTCGCTATGACATGCCAAGCGTCCGTCGCTTGCTGCAAACCGCCGAGGAAGCCAAGCAGACGTTGACAGTCCGCCAGCAGGCCCGCGTGCACGTCGAGCGATCGGGCAACGCCGATGACATCACGCTCACGCGGCATGCATTCGAGGATTTGACCGAAGACCTGGTCGACCGGGCCCGCGACGTCGTCGAGCAGGTGTTGTCGCGAGCCGGAGTGGCGTGGCGCGACCTGACGCAATTGCTCATGATCGGTGGCGCCACGCGGATGCCGGCGATCAAGAAAATGCTGGAATCGCACACCGGCCTGACCGCCGCGCCGAACCTGCATGCCGACGAAGCCGTGGCACGCGGCGCCGCTTTATACGCCGAACATTTGCTAGCCGCGCGCGAATCCCGACCGCCGAGCGTGCAGGTCGAGATCACCGATCTCACTTCGCAAAACCTGGGTCTCGAATGGACCGATCCCGAGAACGATCGCGCCGAGAACGTGGTGCTCATCCCGCGCGGTACCGAGCTGCCCTGCGCCACCACTTCGAAGGTCACGACGCAAGTCGACGATCAACGTATGATCACCGTGCAACTGCTGGCCGGCGAGAGCCGCAATGCCGAAGAGTGCGCGCGGGTTGCGCAGCTGGTGATCAGCGATCTGCCGGAGGGCTTGCCCGTCCATTTTCCCATCGAAGTCCAGTACCAGCTCACGCCCGAAGGATGGCTGGAGGTGAAGGCCAAGATGCAAAGGACCGGCCAGGAGCTGTCGGTCGAAATCCGGCGAGGGCTGTCCAAGGGGCAGGTGGCCGATTGGAAGCGCGTCATATCGCGGCACGAAGGGCTCAAGGCGATCCATGCCGAGCTTGCTCGACAGGAGGCACTCAAGCCGGTCCCGCCGCTGATGCCCCAGCCGGTGCTGGTCCAGCCGGCCGTATCGGGCAATGGCAGCGACTTTTCCGGAATGGACCAGCCCGCCGAAGAAGATGAGCAGTTCCAACTCGAAACCGACCAGGAGTCGTCCATCCGGCGGCTAGGAAAGAGCGCGACTTCGCCGCGAAAAATAATGATTATGCTGACAGGCCATGTCATCTCGGCCGTGCTCGGCCTGGCCATAGGATACTATATATTGATGGTCTTCCGACCCGACTGGAACGTATTCCATCTGCGGCTCCCTTTTCTGCAGCCTTAGGCGCGGCCGCGGTTTTTTTCCGCACGCAAAGTGGAAGACGGCTTTGGGGAAACGAGAAAACGGCGATGGCTCTTTCCGATGACGAATTGACCAAACCGACGGTCCCGGCGGTGGGAATCGACCTGGGCACGACCTATTCGGCCGTGGCCTATATCGACGACACGGGCCGGCCGGTGACGCTGATCAACGCCGAAGGCGACCTGGTCACGCCCAGCGTCGTGCTGTTCGAAGGCAACCAGGCCGTGGTCGGCAAGGAGGCGCTGAAGGCCATCGCCACCGAGGCCGAGCACGTGGCCCAATGCGCCAAGCGCGAACTGGGCGAGCGCACGTTTCACAAGGAGATGCAAGGCCGCCGCTATCCGCCCGAAGCCCTGCAGGCGCTGCGTGCTCAACAAGCTGCGCCAGGACGCGGCCCGGCAAATCGGCGATTTCAAGCAAAGTCGTGATCACCGTGCCGGCCTACTTCGACGAGGTGCGCCGCAAAGCCACGCAAGACGCCGGCTACATGGCCGGCTTCGAAGTGCTCGACATCATCAACGAGCCGACCGCCGCGGCCATCGCCCACGGATTCCTGAAGGGCTTTTTGAACCGCAAGGGCGAGTCGAACGCGCCGCGCAAGTTGCTGGTCTACGATCTGGGCGGCGGCACCTTCGACGTGACCGTGATGGAAATTCGCGGCACGAATTCGTGGCGCTGGCCACCGACGGCGACGTGCAATTGGGCGGCCAGGACTGGGACCAACGGCTGGTCGACTACGTGGCCGAGGAATTCAAGCGAACCTGCGGCCTCGATCCGCGCGACAGATCCGAACACGGCCGGCCGATTGTGGCGCGAGTGCGAAGACGCCAAGCGCACCCTGTCGGCCCGCAGCAAGGTCTCGATCAGTTGCGACTACAAGAGCCAGGCGGTGCGCGTGGAAGTGACGCGGGAAAAGTTCGAGGAAATCACGCAGGACCTTTTGAACCGCACGCAGTTCACCACCAAACAGACGCTGCAGGCCGCCGGCCTGGGCTGGAAGGACCTGGATTACGTGCTGCTGGTCGGCGGATCGACCCGCATGCCGATGGTGGCCAACATGCTGCGGAAGCTGTCGGGCAAAGAGCCCGACGCGATCGGTGTCGGTCGACGAGGCCGTGGCCCACGGAGCCGCTTTGCACGCCGGCATTCTGCTGGCCCGGGGCCGGGGCGAGCGGCCGCTGATCCAGGTCAAAAACGTCAACTCGCACAGCCTGGGCGTGGTGGCCACCGACGCGCGCACCGATCGCAAGCGCAACGCCATCCTGATTCCGCGCAACACGTCCTTGCCGGTCACGGCCAAGCGCATTTTTCGCACGCAAAAGGCCGGCCAGAAATCGATCCTGGTGCAGATCGTCGAGGGCGAAAGCGCCTCGCCCGAAGATTGCTCGCAGATCGGCAAATGCGTGGTGCGCGACCTGCCCGCAGATCTGCCGGCCCAAACGCCGATCGAGGTTCGCTTTGCCTATCAGGAGAACGGCCGCTTGACGGTCAACGTGAACGTGGCCAACACCACGCGCGAGTTGAAGCACGAGATCGCCCGCGACAACAGCCTGACGCCCGAGCAGCTCGACGCCTGGCGGTTGTACATCACGGGCCAGCCGTCCAGCGACGTCGAGCGCGGAGGCGAAGTGGAGATTGAAATTGAGGCCGAACCCGAGACCGAACTGACCCTCAACGATGATTTGACCATCGTCGAGGACGATTGAGCGGGACCTGTGAGGCGGCATCCATCATGCACTCCCAACTTCGGCGCTACGGCCTGGCTTTGGCCGCCGTGTTTGTGGCGGCGACGCTGCGATTCTCACTGGTGGGAGTGCTCGGATACCGTTATGGTTTTTCCCTGTTCTTGGTCAGCACCTTTCTGAGCGGTCGATATCTCGGATTCGGACCGTCGGTGCTGGCTTTGCTCACCGGCACGATCCCCGCGATTGGCCTGCATTTCGTCCCCGCCGATCAGCAATTCGATCAGGATTTTCAAATAGCCCTGATTGTGTACCTGGTGCTCGGCGGCGCTATCGTGGGTTTCTGCCGGGCCGATCACAAGATCCGCTCGGCGCTGGAGAATGAAATCGTCGATCGCAGAGCTGTCGAAGCCGAACTGCGAGAGAGCAGGCAGCACTTGCTGTTGGCAATCGAAGCCGGGCAACTGGGAACCTGGGAGCTGGACATGCGCACCAACCGGGTCGAATGGTCGGCTCTCATGGAGCCGATGCACGGCTATGCGCCGGGGACGTTCGGCGGCACCTTGAAGGATGCGATTGCGCACAACCACCCGGACGATCGAGAGCAGATCCTGTTGAATATCGCCGACGGCCAAGGCTCGCAGCGCATGACCTATCGAGTCATCCTGCCCGGCGGGCAGCTGCGGTGGATTCAAGGCGTCGGCGAGACCGTTCGAGACGCGCAGGGCACCGCGGTCCAAATGCTGGGCGTGTGCTCCGACGTGACCGAACAAACGGAATCAGAGATCGCGCTGCGGCAAGCCGAGGAAAAGTTTCGGATTCTAGCGACTCACGCTCCGGTGGGCATCATCCACACCGACCCGCACGGAAACTGTCTGTTTGCCAACCAGACCTGGTGCGAGATCGTGGAAGCCACGATCGACGAGGCGCTGGGCAACCGCTGGCAGCAATTCGTGCACCCGGAAGATCGTGTGCGATTCGCCGAGGAATGGCGGATCGCGATCGAGGCGGGGCGCCCCTTTATGTCGGAATGCCGGCTTGTCAGCAAGCACGGGGCGGTTCATTGGATCGTCTCGTCCGCCGCCGCAATGCTCGATTCCGCCGGCCGGGTGATAGGGTACATCGGAACCGCTTTCGACGTGACCGACCGCAAAGTCGCCGAGGACGTCCTCCGCGCAAGCCAGGCGAGATTGCAGGGCATCCTCGACAATACCACCGCGGTTATCTATCTCAAGGACCGCGAAGGTCGGTATCTGATGATCAACAAACAGTACGAGGATATGTTCCATACCACGCAGCAGCAGATCGTCGGCAAAACCGACGTCGATTTGTTTCCGAGTGAATTCGTCGCCGAGCTGCAGGCCAACGACCGCCGCGTGCGGGATACCGCACGGCCCTTGGAATTCGAGGAGGTCGTGCCGCACGACGACGGGCCGCATACGTATGTCACAGTGAAGTTCCCCATCACCGATGCCGCCGGCGCGGTCGTGGCCGTGGGCGGGATCTCGACGGATATCTCGGACCGCAAACGGGCCCTCGACGCCCTGGAAGCCGAACAAGAACTGCTCCGGCACACGATCGAGGTCCAAGAACAGGAGCGGCAGCTGGTCACCTACGAAATCCACGACGGGCTGGTGCAGTCCGCGACCGGGGCCCTGATGCAACTGGAAGGCATCCAGGACCAGGTGAAACCCGAGGCCGTCGCTGCGCAGATCGAGAATGTCGTCGGCATCCTGCGCCGGACGGTGGCCGAAGGGCGCCGATTGATCAACGGAATTCGCACGCCGGTCCTGGACGACGCCGGAATCGTGGCCGCCGTCGAACAACTGCTCGACGAAGAAGATCGCGCGCACGTGAAAGTCGAATTCGTCAAGGACGCCGGCTTGGGAAGAATGGCGCCCAACATCGAAGAGGCCCTATATCGCATCACGCAAGAAGCCTTGACCAACATTTGCAAGCACAGCCAGAGCAAAAACGTGCGCATCGAGCTGGGCCGCCGCGGCGATCGCGTCAATCTTGAAGTGCAAGACTGGGGCGTTGGCTTCACGCCCTCCAATGGCTCCAAAAGCGGGCACGGCCTCAAGGGAATGACCAAGCGGGCAAGAATTGCCGGAGGACGGTGCACCATCGAAAGCGCACCGGCAAAGGAACCAAGATCGCCGTCGACCTGCCATTCCTAAGCAGAACGCCAACCGCGCTCGGCCAGGGAGAAACGGACCGTCATTGACGGATCGCGGATCGGTTCTATACCGACTTGTCGGCCAACAGCGGCGGCAAGTCACTTTCAATTCGCTCCACGGTCGCGTTCGGCGAATAGCGTCGAACCACGACTCCGTGGCGGTCCACCAGGAACTTCGTGAAATTCCATTTGATCGAGCGGATGCCCAGAAAACCTCGGCGGGCCGACTTTAACAGCCGATATAGCGGATGCGCGCTTCGCCCGTTGACCTTGATCTTGGCGAACAGCGGAAAGGTCACGTCGTACTTGAGCGAACAGAAGCTCTTGATCTCGGCTTCGTCGCCGGGCTCCTGATGGCCAAACTGGTCGCACGGAAATCCCAAAACCGAAAATCCGTCCGCGTGATGCTTGCGGTAAATCGCCTCGAGTCCGGCATACTGCGGGGTGAACCCGCAACGACTGGCCACGTTCACGATCAACAAAACTTGGCCGCGATACGCATCCAGCCGCATCGTTCGGCCCTCAATGGTCGCCACCTCGCAATCGTAGATGCTCGTCATGGATAACGCTTCCAGGGAATACGGGCCGTCGTCGCGCGCTGCCATGGTGCTTGGAGTTTTGGGCATCCAGGCCGGCAGTTGGTTATAACAGAGGCTGCCCGGAGAGTGAATTGCGCCCCACAAATCAAGGACGATACGATGCACAGATTTTCAAATCGCAGGTTGGCCTCGCGGCTGGGGCTCGTACTGCTGATGACTTCGAGCGGCGCCTGCTCGGCCCAATCCGGCGGTTCGCCGCCGGGCGCGCCGACCACCGCGTCTGAAGCCGCCCAGGTGGTCGACCTGGCCACCTTTCCGCTCGTCCAGGGCGCCGAAACCCCGCAGGCCCAAACCGTGGCTGGGCTTTCCTACAAGGCCCCGGGCACGGTCAAGGACGTGTTCGAATTCCAACGCAAGCACTTGAGCCAACAGGGCTGGAAGGAACTGTCGGGCAGTTTCGTCACCGACCAGTCGGCAAGCGCCACCTTCTCGCGAAACGGCTATTCGGTGTCAGTGATGGTCTTTCCGACCGACCCGGATGGCAGCGTGCACGTCACGATCACCAATCATGGAAACGTCGCGCTCGACAAGCTGCCCGTTCCGCCCGGAGTGAAACCGTTTTTCAGCGGTCCGCTCGATGCCTCGTACATCACCGAAACGCCGGCCGGTCCGACGGCCGAGGCTTGTCGCAAGCTGCTGGTCGAGAAGGGATGGCAACCCTACGGCGCCGCCGGCGACGTGCAGTTCTTCAAACAAAATGCCGTCCGTTTGACCGCTCGGGTTTCGTCGGCGCCCGCGCAGGGAGGAATGACCGTGATCGACTATAGCACCGTGCTGATGTCGACCGACCTGCCGGCGCCAGCGGACGCCGAGTTATTACAGTACACCGACACGCCAACGCAACTCTCCTTTGATACACCGACGTCGGAACAAGAAGTGGCCGAATTCTATCGCACGACGCTCGCGAAATCCGGCTGGCAGGCCACGACTGACGACCTGATTGAGCTGGACTTCCGCAAGAGCATGATCTTTCGCAACCCGGCCATGGACTTGCTCCGACTGCAGGTGACCGACGTCGACGGCAAGACCCGCGTGCTGCTTGCGCACATGTCCGCGGTACAAGTCGCCGAGCTCGATCGGCTGATCCAGGAAGAGGCCGAGAAGAAGAAGAAGGAAAAAGAATAGCGGCTCCTGGCGACGCCACGGCGCCGGCCAAACAGCCGACCGTCGAGCGCTCAACCCACAAGACGAAAACCCATGCCATCGGAAGATCCGTTTCGCGTCGCCCTGCTGCTGGTCCTCGGCGTCACGATGGCGGTCGTGGCGTACCACCGCTGGCAGGCGGCGCAATCGAAGGAACGCATCTCTCGCAAGGACGAGGGAATGCTACTGGCCGTTTCGTTGCGTCTGGCCGGAGCGTGTATGTGGGTGGCGACCCTTGCGTACCTGGTCGATCCGGCCTGGATGCAATGGGCGGCTCTGCCGCTGCCCTTCTGGCTGCGCTGGGTGGGGGCCCCAATCGGCGCGGTCGGCTGCGCCTCATGTTTTGGACACTCGTGAACCTGGCGAAGAACTTGACCGACACCGTGATGACCCGAGCCAACGCCACACTGGTCACTACCGGTCCCTATCGCTGGGTGCGGCACCCGTTCTATCTCACGCTGGCGTTCTTGGTGCCTGCCGCGGCGCTGCTGGCGGCCAACTGGTTCATCGCGCTGGCCGGCCTCGTGACGCTCGCGATGCTGATCGTTCGAACGGACAAGGAAGAACAACAGCTCATCGAAAAATTCGGCGATCGGTACCGTGCCTACATGGCAACGACCGACAGGTTCTGGCCGAAAACGAAGCGACGCTAGCTGTTGGCGCGATTAGGTAGGAAATTCGATCCAAATGGCTGCTATCACGGCGCAGCAATAGTAGCCACAAAGAGCGCGCCCAGGCGAAGTCCGGCAACAGGCGCGGTTCCCGAAGTGCCGATGATAAGGATAAGATAAGTGGTTTCCGAGGAATACAACGAAGCCAAGAAGGATTAGCGATGAATCTCAAAGACTGGGAAGCGACGATCCAGCAGATCGCGGATGACTCCAATCACGAGCCGAAGGAGTCCGGCAAGCAAAAAATCCTGACCGCCTGGCGTCTCAAACTCGAAAAAGAACCGACCTGCCTGCGCCCCTTCCAAATCGACGAGATCGTGCGCGGCGTCAGAAAAAGACTGACCGTCGCCAGCCGTTGAACGTCACGCATTCTCGCCGGGCGCGGCTCGATCGCGCTTTTGGGGAGACTAGAGCTAGCATCGACGGCAAGTCATTTTTCCTGAGGATTGTCGGCAAGCCGGACCGTAGCCTCGATCTGGTCGGTCGCCAGCTCGAACGGAAGATCTCCGCCGAGCAGCGAAACCGTTAGCGTTGCGGCTCCCGCAACGACCCCCGCCGGTACCTTGAACTCCGGGTCGAAAAATGCCCAATAGCAGCATCGCTGCGTCAGAAGATACGACGTGCGCAACGGCGGCGCTCCGTCCGCAACCGGCCAGTCGATCTGAACCTCGGGCGTGACGGTCCGCGGGAGAGCGTCGATGCTGAGATACGTCACGGCGCCTTTGTCTCTCGCCGGGTCGGTGACGAAGCCAATGTTCAATCGGGTCGAATTCCGTCCAGCGATAAACTCCTTCGACCCCAGCAGCCGGGGGTACAACGGGCCGCCGAAATGAACCAGCGGCACCTCGGCGGGTGACTTTGCCCAGAACGTCCCAAACCAGCCGGCGTACAGGGGTGTCTTCCCGTCCAGCGTGAGCGACAGCCCATAGCTGTCTTCCTTGTCGCCATAGTTCCAGCGGCGAAGATTGAAATCCGTCAGTCGAGGACCACGCGGCGGCGCGATGTCGTCGGGAAAATAGTTCATGTCAAAATTAGGAAGACCGCTGGCCAGTTTTCCCAATTCCGTTTCATTTTTCGACTTGACGGGCGGTCCGTCGTCGGTCAAATCGCCATTCGCATTCCTGTCGATGTACAACGTCTTGCCGTCCTCTACCATCCACACCTTCGACTCGGCTTTCGTGCCCAGTACGAGCAGTGCATACCGCGGCGTTGAAAGATACTTGGGCTCTTTGACAATCAGGCGCTCGACTGAATCGAGTACGCTCTTGGCTGCCCCTGGGGTTGCATCCTCGCCGCTCGTCGCGGCAATCCAGCAGAGCGTGCAGACGACGAGCAGAGTCAGAACGACGACTTGCTTAACCATCTCAATCCTCCTGCCGATTGTTCAGCTCCGTGAGTGGCGGTGTCATGCGCCATCATAACGCGGCCCAGCACGTCACGCCAAATGTCTTTTCTGCTGGCGCCGCTTGTCGGCAAATAGGTGCCGCTTGACGGTTTGCACTCGCAGTGCGGCCCAATCTATACTGGTAATTCGCGGCCGCCCCAGCGGTTCTGCGCGCGTTTCCCCAGCCCTCCGATTGCTTGCCCGCCAACAGGAATGCCGTCCATGAAGTTCGATTCGCGTGGTGGTGCTCCCGCTTTGACGGTTGCGTTGGCAGTCGTAGGGGTCGGCATGCTGTCGTCGCTCGCCCAGGCCCAGCTCTCGCCCGACGCCGAGCTCAAAACTCTAAAGACAGCCCCCGGCTTCGAGGTTTCGCTGTTCGCCAGCGAGCCGCTGATCACCAACCCCGCGGCGATCGACGTCGATACGCGGGGCCGGGTCTGGGTCGCCGAAATCCAGTGGTATCGCGGCGGAGCCAAGACACCGCCGGCCGACAAGATCAAAGTGCTTGAAGACACCGACGGCGACGGCCGGGCCGACAAAGTCACGGTCTTCGCCGAGGGCCTGTTCGCCCCCATGAGCATCTGCGTCGCCGGCGACAGGGTGTACGTCGCCACCAGTCCCGACCTGTGGGTCTATGAAGACAAAGACGGCGACCTGAAGGCCGACGGTCCGCCGAAAAAATTGCTCACCGGCTTCGGCGGCCACAATCACGATCACGGGGCCCACAGCCTCGTGCTCGGACCTGACCACAAGTGGTGGATGTCGCACGGCGACACCGGCTTCGACGTCACCGGCACCGACGGCTCGAACGCCAAGTTCAAATGGGGTGGCGTGCTGCGCGGCGAACTGGACGGTAGCAAGTTGGAAACCGTGGCCGTCAATTTTCGCAATCCCTACGAAGTATGCGTCAGCTCGTTCGGCGAAGCCTACTTGAGCGACAACGACAACGACGGCAACGAAAGCGTCCGCATCTGCTGGATCATGGACGGCGGCAACTATGGCTGGTTCGGCGGCCCGCCTTTCGGCAAGCAGGAGCTCGCCGAGCGGCTTTCGCCCGACACGCCCTTTCGCGCCCACTGGCACTTTCGCGGCCACATTCCCGGCTACGTGCCGGCCACGCTGGTCACCGGTTTCGGCTCGCCCACCGGTATTTGCTTCTACGAGGGGGACGCCTTCGGCCCGAAATACAAAAACGTGCCGTTGCACACCGACGCCGGCCCGCGCGAGTGCCGTGCCTATCCCCACGAGCTGAGCGGTTTCGGCATGCGGGCAAGCAGCGAGTTGTTCTTGAGCAACCAAGGGGACAACTATTTCCGACCCGACGACGTCTCGGCCGCACCCGATGGCCGGCTGTACGTTTCCGATTGGTACGACGGCGGCGTGGGCGGACACGGCTATAACAATCCCGAGCAGGGACGCATCTTCCTGCTGTTGCCTACGGGTAAGAAGCTCAAGCGCCATGACAAACCCGGGCCTTACGCGAACATCGCCGACGCGATCGAAGGCCTGAAGAGCCCCAACCTGGCCACGCAGTTTCTGGCGCGCGAGCGATTGCTGGCCGAAGGGCAGGCCAGCGTCCCGGCGTTGAAGGCCTTGCTGTCCGATGCCGAGCCGAACAATCGCGCCCGCGCGTTGTG
Organism: uncultured Planctomycetia bacterium; assembly: GCA_963801675.1. Taxonomy (GTDB): domain Bacteria; phylum Planctomycetota; class Planctomycetia; order Pirellulales; family PALSA-1355; genus PALSA-1355. Next base: position 1,078,612 of record CAWDFN010000001.1, on the reverse strand, counting down.
GGTATTAGACCGCATCGGCGGCGAAGCGCGCGGCGCTGTCGTCGCGCAATTGAAAAATTCCGACTCCACGTTTCGGGCCCTGGCGGTGCGCATTCTCAGGCGGCATGTCGATGCTTACGCCGCCGCGATTCTGCCGCTGGCCGGCGACAGTCGCGCCGGAGGTTCGCCGCGAAGTCCTGCTGGCGATTCGCTCCATGAATGGCGACGCGGCCGAAGCCGCCCTGGCCCAGATCGCCGCCACGTACGACGGCAGCGACCGGTATCAGCTCGAAGCGATCAACATCGCCGCCGAAAATCGCAAGGAGCAGCTGCTGGCGGAATTGGAGCGCGACAAGCCGCTTTCGGCGGCGCAGTTCCCGCTGTTGCAACTGCTCAGCCCCCAGCGCGCGGCCGAAAGCCTGCTGGCCCGGCTGACGCAAAAGGATCTGGATGAAAAATCGATCAAACTGCTGCTGGAAAGCGCCGACAACATCCCATCGGTCGAAGCCGGCTGGCGGCTGCTGGAGCTGTCGCAAAACGGGAGCAGCCCGCCGGCGCTGCGCCGCGCGGCGCTCGACAAAGTCGTCGGCAATCTGAATCGCCGCGGCGGCTGGTCGGCGATGGCCGACGACGAAAAATTCGTCGCCGCGCTCGGCGCGTCGCTGGACGACGACGAGCTGCGCCGCGCAGCGCTGGCCGCCGTCGGACGGTTGCACGTCGCGCCGCTCGGCCCGCGCGTGGTCAAGCTGGCCGAATCGGCCGATCTGAATTCGAGCACGCGCGCGCAGGCCATCGGCGTGGCGGCGCGGCTCAAGCCCGAGGGAATCGCGGCTACGCTCGCCGCTCTGTTGCGCGATCCGCAGCAGGTCGTGGCCAAGGCCGCGTTGGCCGGGCTGGTCGACCTGCAAGACATTCGCACGCTGCGCGAGATTTTCGCCGGCGAGAAGTTTCCGCCCGAAATTCGCAAGTCGGCCGCCGACCGGCTGGTCGACTCCACCGGCGGCGCGATCGTGCTCTTGCGGCTGATCGACGAGAAGCAACTTCCGGCCGACCTGGCGAAACGCGTGGTGCGCAAGGCCATCAAGCATCCCGATTCGAACGTCCGCGCGTTGTACGAACGATTCATCCCCGAAGCCGAGCGCCCCAAAAAGCTGGGCAAGGCCATCGCGGCCGATGAAATCCTGTCGCTCGCGGGCGACGCGACGCGCGGTCGGGTGATCTTCTTCAAAAGCTCGGCCGCCCAGTGCAAAGCCTGCCACGCCGTGCAAGGCTTCGGCGGCACGCTCGGGCCCGAACTGAGCAACATCGGCAAGAAATACGAACGCAAAACCCTGCTCGAAACGATCATCGACCCGTCCAAGGCCATCGCCCCGGAATTCATCCCCTATCTACTGGAGACCAAAAGCGGCCAGGTCCATGCCGGCTTCCTGGTCGAACGGACGGCCGACCACGTCCTGCTCAAGAACGTGAAGAGCGAGATGGTCCGCGTCCCGGCCGATGACGTCGAGGCCCTGCTGCCGCAAGAAAAGTCACTCATGCCCGAGTTGATCCTGAGCGAAGTCACCGCCCAAGACGCCGCCGACCTGCTGGCCTTCCTGACGGGGCTCAAGTGACGATGGAAATACCCCGAAGGCCAATTCTTGGTTGCGTGACGATTCTCTTGTCGTTCTGTGCCGCGTGCCTCGTGGCCGCCCAGGCCCTCGCGCCCGAGGAGGCGCTCAAGCAATTCAAAGTCGCCGATGGGTTCGAGGTGCAACTGTTCGCCAGCGAGCCGCAGGTGCGGCAGCCGGTCACCATGACCTTTGACGATCGCGGGCGGATGTGGGTCATTCAGTATTTGCAATACCCCGCGCCGGCCGGCTTGAAACCCGTCGAAGTCGATCGCTACCTGCGCACCCGGTACGACCGCGTTCCCGAGCCCCCTCCCAAAGGCCCGCTGGGCGCCGACAAGATCACGATTCTCGAAGACACCGACGGCGACGGCCGCGTCGACAAGACGAAAGATTTTGCCACGGGCTTGAACCTGGCCTCGGCGTTGGCGATCGGCAATGGCGGCGTGTACGTCGGGGCGGCGCCCTACTTGCTGTTCTTTGCCGATCGCGACGGCGACGACCTGCCCGACGGCGATCCGCAAGTGCTGCTCAAGGGCTTTGGCATGGAAGACGCCCACGCGGTGGTCAACTCGCTGCAATGGGGCCCCGACGGCTGGCTATACGGCACGCAAGGCAGCACGGTGACGGCCGACGTCGGCGGCGTCGGTTTTCAACAGGGAATCTGGCGCTATCATCCCGCGAGCAAACGCTTCGAGCTGTTCAGCGAAGGGGGCGGCAACACCTGGGGCCTCGATTTCGATCGCCACGGCAACGCCATCGCCGGCACCAATTGGGGCGACGCCATCTGTCTGCACCAGGTGCAAGGGGGCTACTACGTCAAAGGCTTTTCCAAACACGGCCCGCTGCATAATCCGTTCACCTACGGCTATTTCGAGCACGTCAAGCACGCAGGGCACGTCGGCGGCCACGTCACCTGCGGCGGCATCGTCTATCAAGGCGGTGCGTTTCCGGAAACTTTCAACAACGCCTACATTGGACTCAATTTGCTGTCGAACGCCGTCTATTGGAGCCATCTCGAGCCGGACGGCTCGACCTTCAAATCTAGCTACGCCGGCACGCTGCTGTCGACCGACGACGTCTGTTTCCGCCCGGTCGATTCGCTCACCGGGCCCGACGGTTCGCTGTTCGTGGCCGACTGGTGCGACCAGCGCGCCAACCACGTGATTCCCGAAGACACCTGGGACAAGACCAACGGCCGCATCTGGCGCATCGCGCCACCTCCCTCTCCCGCCGGCCCGCGGCGAGCTCTGTCGAGCCGGAGAGGGCCGGGGTGAGGGAGCCCCAGCTACCCCTTTCGCGAGCAACCAGCGACCAACTCGTCGACCTGCTCTCGCACCAAAACGAGTGGTACCCGCGCGAAGCCCGACGCATCTTGTCCGAGCGGCGCGATCCGGCCGTCTACGCGCGACTGGAAAAACTCGTCGATCTAACGCAAGGCGAACACCTGTCGCTCGAAGCCCTGTGGGCGCTGCACTCAAGCGGCGGCTGGAGCAACGCGCTGGCGCTGCGACTTCTGGATCACCCTAGCGCCGACGTCCGCGCGTGGACCGTGCGGCTTGTGGGCGACGACCGCCGAGCCCTGCCGCCGCAAATCGCCGCTCGGCTCACCGCTCTCGCCGCCACCGAGCCGAGCCCGACCGTGCGCAGCCAGTTAGCCTGCACCTGCAAGCGACTTGCGGCGGCCGACGGCTTGCCAATCGTGGCGCAACTTTTACGACGCAACGAAGACGCCAACGACGCGCACATTCCGCTGTTGCTATGGTGGGCGATCGAAAACAAGGCCGCCACCGATCATCAGCGCGTGCTCGATTTGCTTTCGGAAAGTACCGTCTGGCAATTGCCGCTGGTGCGCGGCACGATCGTCGAGCGGCTGGCGCGGCGCTGGCTGGCCGAAAAAACCGACGCCGGATACGCGGCCTGCGCGCGGCTGCTGGCCATCGCTCCCGGCGCCGACGACGTGCGACTGCTGGTGGCCGGAATGGAAAAAGAATTCTCCGGCCGTCGGTTGGAGCAGGTCCCCGCTCCGCTGGCCGAACCGCTGGCGAAGCTTTACCAACAAGAAGGCTCCGACCCGACCGTGACCCGCTTTGCGCTGCGACTGGGCAACCAGCAAGCCTACGACAGCGCCGTGGCCCGGCTGGCCGATCGGCAAGAACCGCAGGCCGTGCGCTTGGCCTTCATCGCCGCGATCGGCCAGGCCGGCGGCCCCGACGCGCCAGCGCGACTGACGCCGCTGCTCGATGAGGGCCAGGCCGATGCGATTCGCACCGCCGCGCTGGCCGCGCTCGAGCACTTTGCCGACGACGCGATTGCCGTTGAAATATTGTCGCGTTATCCCAAGTTCAATGCCGCACTGCGAACACGCAGCGTAAGCTTGCTGGCTAGCCGAGCGACGTGGTCGCGGGCGCTGGTCGCGGCGGTGGCTGCCGGCCAGCTCGACGCCAAGGACGTCTCGGTCGATCAGGTCCGCCAGATGCTCGCGCATGGCGACGACATGCTGGCGCAAGCGATCGAAGCCCGCTGGGGAAAAATCCGCTCGGCCACGCCCGGCGAAAAGATGGCGTACGTGCCCGTGCTCGGCCGCGTGCTCAACGCAGGCAAGGGGGACCTGGATTCGGGCCAGAAGCTGTTCGTCAAGCATTGCGGCAATTGCCACATGCTGCACGGCGAGGGCAATAAAGTCGGGCCCGACCTGACCAGCGCCGACCGCAAAAATCGCGACGCCCTGCTATTGAACATCCTCGATCCCAGCGGCTACGTTCGCCCCGAATACGTGGCCCAGACCGCCGTGCTCGACGACGGCCGAGTGCTGACCGGCCTGGTGATCGAATCGAGCGCGCAGGAAATTACGCTGGTCGACGCCAAAAATCAGAAGACCACGCTGGCCCGCGGCGAGATCGAACAGATCCAGCCCTCGCCGCTGTCGCTGATGCCCGAGCGATTGCTGGAAACCCTCGAGCCGCAGGAATTGCGCGACCTGTTCGGCTATCTGCAATCCGACGGCCCGCTGTCGGCGGCCACCGGCAAATAGGGCTCCGCGCGGGCGGCCGCGTCTCGTACCCCGTTGGCATCGCGCAAGGCCGTCATGAGCCGCCGCAACGCCAGTTGGTGAACGCGGCGGCGGAAGGCGCGCACCATGGCCTCTTCCTGGGCCTTCATCTTTCGCACGTGGCACAGCCGGCACGGGGTGTAGAACCAATCCGCCGCAACCGGGGCAGCGCTGGACGGGCCCCACGGTTTCGATGGCGTCGTCCCCCGTCCGCTCGAAGGCCTCGTGGCTGCGCCGCTTTCCCTTGGCGATTTGGCTCACCGTGGCCCGGCCGACGCCCGTCATCGCGGCGATCTTGCGCTGCGAGAGTCTTCCTTCGGCCAGTAGTCGCTCGACGTGCTCAATCCTTGGTGACTCAATCATCGCTTGTTTCTCCCGTCATGTGCCCTCATGCAGAACCAGCCGTGGTACCGTCAGTCATCGCGCTCGTCATCGGGGTCTAGCCAGAAGTCGCCCCGTTCGGGGTCGGGCTCTTCTTCGTCGTCGAACTCGAAGGGCGCCGGCTCCCAGATTTCGTGGCCGGCCAGGTCGGGGTCGCGGGCCTCCCAATCGTCGTCCTCGGCCACTTCACCCGAGAGCCCCAGCGGCCGTTTCGGTTTGCCGCCGCGGCCCGAGGCCGACTCGGCCGGCGAGTTGCGAGTCGACATGGCGGAGTCCTCCCTGAACAAGCGTCCGCGTGCAAGAAATGGCCCGACCGATGGGTATCCGTCGTGAAAAACCTCGATGGGCTCATGGTATGACAAAAAGTGGCCATATTTCAACCATTGTTTTGTACAAAATTATGGTCTTTTTTGTACGGGCCAACGCGTTCCAAAGACAAAAAATGGCGATACCATGCGTTAGAAACTCGACAACAGGGGCAAAAACAGGCTAACATAGCAACTTGTAGCTGCCGATCTGGCTCGATTTTTGTCCACCAAAGGTGACCAGAACGATGACTCTAGAACCGTACGATCCTGACCGCCTCGATCAGATGTCGCTGCGGCTGCTCGACTTGTGCAGCCGCGTGCGGGCCATGGCCCGAAAGTGCCGCGAGGACGAGCTGGCGCCGGTCGAGTTGCACGATCGCAAAGCGCTCGAATGGCTGGAGAAATTCGAGGACTGGCTGTTTCGGGCCGAGGGCGAGCTGGGCCGCTCGGCGCTGAAAACCCGCGGCGAGCGCCGCGCGCGGCAATCCCAATCCGTCCGCCCAAAGTAGCCAAGCGGCACCTGGCGTCGCGAACGCGGCGGCCGACCTGCCTGCCGACGCACTGAGCGATTGCGCAAGGAAACGCTTATGCCGATTGACGCGTTTGGCTAAACAATCATCGAGCCGGCGCCTTCTTCCGGTCGAAACAGTTCAGCAGAGTCGGCAAGCTCGCCGGCCCACAGACTGAACCCTGGACCGAAACGATGCGTTTGGAAATGATCAACCTGGTCATCGCCGTCGCGTTTCTGGCGATGTGGCTCTTCGCCGGTAGAGTTCTCATCCGACAACACTCGGGTCGCGTCTGAAGTCCGGCATGTGCCACTGCTGGCTTGCCCAGCAGTGCCGTGAATGCCGTCGGACAAAGACCGCCGGACGAGCCAGCAGTGCCACACCAGCAAAGCGAGAGAATCTCAAAACCAGCGGGCTTTGTCCACGACGTTGACCAGCGGTTCGCCGCGCGCGAAGCGGCCGATGTTGTCCAACAGCACCTGCAAATGGCGCTCGGCAATCCGCGGCGCCTGGCCCGCCACGTGCGGCGTGATGATCACGTTGGGAAACTTCCACAGCGGATGATCGGCAGGCAAAGGTTCGATCTCGAACACGTCGAGCCCGGCGCCTGCGATTTCACCGGCCGAAAGGGCCGCCACCAGGTCGTCGAGATTCACGATCGCCCCGCGGCCGATGTTGATCAACACGGCGCTGCGCTTCATGGCTTGCAACTGGTCGCGCCGAAAGAGCTGCGCCGTTTCAGGCGTATGCGGCGCGGCGATGACCACGAAGTCGCTCTCGGCCAATAGCGCCGGCAATCGGCTCACCGGCCAGAGCGCCTCGACGCCCTCGGGCGCTTTGGTTTGCACCGGGTCGACCGCCAGCACGCGCATGCCGAAGCCCATTGCGCGCCGCGCGATTTCCGCCCCGATCGAGCCCAGGCCCACGATGCCCAGCGTCAATTCGCCCAGGCTCAGGTGGGCCCGATCGATGGCGTTGGTCACGCCCGGCCCGCTGGCAAAACTGACCCGCGCCGCCTCGCCTCCCACCGGATCCCAGCGGCACGCGGCGGCATTGCGAATGTAGACGTGCAAGTTGCGGGTAAAGCACAGCATCAAGCCCAGCACGTGCTCGGCGATGACGTCCGAGTACAAACCGCGCATGTTGGTCAGCACCAGCGGATGGGCCACCAGTTCGGGAAACAGGTAATGCTCCAGACTGGCGGTCGGCGACTGCACCCAGCGCAGCCGGGTGGCCGCCGCCAGCAGCTCGGGAGTCAGCTTGCCGAAGAAAGCATCGGCGTCGACGATCGCGCGCGCGCGGCCTCGGCGTCGGCCGCGTTGACCAGCTCGATTGGCCCGGCCGCGGCGACGATTTTTTCTAAGCGATCCGGTTCGACCGGCGGATAGATGACAAGCTTCATGACACTTACCGCTGGTGGACCATCCGCGACTTGCATTGGCACGCGCGGATTCTACCAACTCGCCGCGGCCCGGCAACCCAGCTAAGATACAGCGATCCATCGAACGATCCACGAGAAAGGTTTCAAGCGATGCGAATTTGCAAGCTGGCCGTCGTCGTTGCGGCGGGAATGGGTTGGAGTTGCTGCTGCGCGGTTGCCGTCGCCGCCGACGAGGAGGCCGCCAATCTGGGCTCGGCGACCGAACGGCACGAAATGATTCCGATGCGCGACGGCACGCGGTTGTCGGCCTACATCTATACTCCCAGCGGCGCCGGGCCATGGCCGGTGCTGTACGAGCAGCGCTATGCCAACGCGCGCTCGCGCGGCACGCGCGAACAGCTCGCCCGGCTGGCAGCCGGCGGATACGTCGTGGTGATCGAAAACTTTCGCGGCGCCCAACTTTCCGAGGGCACGTGGGTCGGCTATCGGGCCCTGGGCTGGGGCGAAAAGCGAGACGGCTACGACACCGTCGAATGGCTCGCCGGCCAGCCCTGGAGCAACGGCAAGATCGGCACCTTCGGCGGATCGCAGGCCGGTTTTGCCCAAAACTTCCTGGCCGTCACCCAGCCGCCCCACCTGGTTTGCCAGTACATGACCGACACGGGCTTGAGCCTGTTTCACGAGGGCTATCGCATCGGCGGCGCCACCAAGCCCGAACGTTTCAAGACCATGGACGCGGTCTGCCGCAATCCGGCGGAAAATCGCCAACTGCTGGCCCAGTGGTTCGCGCATCCGACCTACGACGATTACTGGCGGCAAGAAGATTGCACGCTGCACTTCGACAAAATGAACGTCCCCTGTTTCACCGTCGGCAGTTGGTACGACTACATGTGCGTCGGAAGTGTCGAAAGCTTCATCGGCCGCCAGCATCGCGGCGGGCCCAACTCGCAGGGAAAGCAGCAATTGCTGATCGGCCCCTGGCTGCACGGCGGCGCGAAGAACAACCGTGTGGCCGAGCTAGAGTATCCCGAAAACGCGACCTTCGGCCTGGAGGCCCACATGCTGCGCTGGTTCGACCACTACTTGCGCGGCGTCGACAACGGAGTCGAGCGCGACCCGACGGTCCGCTATTACGTGATGGGCGCCCTTGATCAGCGGAAAGCGCCCGGCAACGAGTGGCGGACGGCCGACGACTGGCCGCTGCCCAGCGTCGCCACGCCCTACTACCTGCACCACGGCGGGCGGCTCGATCGGAAATCGCCGGAGACGGCCGAGCCCGACACGACGTTTCTGGCCGATCCGCGCCAGCCGAACTCGATTCCCGGCACCGCGTTTCCGGGCGCTCGCGACGCTGGGGCTTTCGAGAAGCAAGCCGAGGTCCGCACGTTCACCAGCGAGCCGCTGGAAAAACCGGTCGAATGGACCGGCAAAGTCCGAGCCGAGCTGATGCTCTCCTCCACGGCGCCGGACACGGACGTGTTCGTCCGCGTCAGCGACGTCTATCCCGACGGTCGCTCGATTCTGATCATGGACTACATCCGCCGCGTCCGCTATCGAGAGGGCTATGACCGCGAGGTATTTTTGAAGCCGGGGGAAGTGGCCAGCGTGGCCTTCGACGTGGGCTGGCTGAGCCAGATTTTTGCCGCCGGCCATCGCATCCGCATCACCGTGGCCAGCACGGGCGCGCCGTTTTACGAGCCCCAATCCAACACCGGTCGACCGCTCACGATCGAGCCCGTCGGCGACGCCGTGATCGCCACCAACCGCCTGCACCACGCGCCCGCTCACGCCTCGCGAATTCTGGCTCCGGTGCGGACCCGGTGAAGCCGCTTTTTGGTCTGTGTGCCACTGGCGTCTCGCCAGTGCCCAGTCAAACTAGGTCGTTCACTGGCGAGACGCCAGTGGCACCCGAGTGCGGCGCGCACCGTCAGTCAAGCGGCACGCGGCGGCCGGTGACCAGCGAAATCACCAGCAGCACCAGGAACACAAAAAATAAGATCCGGGCGATCTCCATCGCGGTGCCCGACAGCGCGAAGAACCCGAACGCACTGGCCACCAGCGCGACGATACAGAAAATCAGAGCCCAGCGCAGCATGGCAGTTCTCCTTTAGCAAAACAATGAAGTGCCTCGATAACGCAATCGCGATGTCGCGGCTCAACCGTTCTCGCCGCGGCCCGACGCGGCCCGCGGCACTGTCAATTCTAGCACCGCGCTGCCGGCAGGCGAGATGGGCCGCGAAACCGCCAGTCCGCGCCGCTTTCTTGCGAATCACCCCAACGACCGCTAGATTGGGCTCTCTCAATCTGCGTTTCGCTCGAATCGAGCTTTTCGCCCAACAACCTGGAGAGTCCGATGGCTGTCGTCGATGGCGGAACGCTGGTGGGACGGATTCTGGGAGAACAAAAAGTCAAGTACCTGTTCTCGATCAACGGCGGCCACACCTTTCCGATCCTGGCCAATCTGAAGAACAACGACATCAAGCTGGTCCACATGCGGCACGAGCAGGCCGCCGCCTATGCCGCCGACGGCTGGGCCCGCATCGACGGGCACGCCCGGCGTGTGCTGCGTCACCGCCGGCTGCGGACTGACCAACGCCATCACCGGACTGTGCGTCGCCGGGCTGACCGGCAGCGCCGTGGTTTGCATCTCGGGCCAGCATCCCTTCGGCGAAGATGGCCTGGGCTCGTTCCAGGAAGCATACGGTTCGGACATCTGCCGCACGTTCAGCAAGTTCACGCACCGCGTGCTCGATTGGTACCGCATCTCGTTCGACGTGCGTCAGGCGTTTCGCGAGGCCATGGCGCCGCCGCAAGGCGTCTCGCTGCTCGAAATCCCAACCAACATCCTCTATCACCAGGACGAAGAAACCGACCAGGTGCCGGGCGCGAAGATTTATGCGCCCGACGAGCTTCGCTCGCAAGGCGATCCGCGGGCCATCGAGCGCACGGCCGATTTGCTGGCCCACGCCGAGCGGCCGCTTTTGGTCGGCGGTGACGGCGTGTTCTGGTCGGCCGCCGCGTCCGAGCTGGCCGAACTGGCCGAACTGACGCGCACGCCGGTCTATTCGCGCCGCGCCGGCCACGGCGCCCTGAGCGAAGACCACGCGCTGGCGGTGCAGGGTGCTTGGAAAAAACCGTTCACCGGTCGGGCCGATCTGGTGATCGCCGTCGGCTTTCGCTTCTGGAGCGGCGAAAAATTCGGCCAGCCACCGACCTGGACCGACAAGGCCACCTACGTGCAGATCGACCCCACGGCCACGCGCGTCGGCTGGCAGGTGCCGGCCGAAGTGGCGATCGTGGGCGATCCGAAACTCGTGCTGCGGCAACTGATCGAGGCCGTCAAAGCCCGCAAGAAAGACTTCGGTCCCGGTAAAAACTCGACGTGGCTCGCGGAGGTCGACCAGGCCCGCGAGAACTTTCGCAAGATGGTCCGCGAGCGGGCCGAAAAAGTCCGCGGCGAAGTGCCGATCCATCCCGACCGCCTGATCGGCGACCTGGTGAGCGTGATCGACGCCGACGCCACGATCGTGATCGACAGCTTCACGCTCTCCGGCTACATCAGCCACTGGTGGACCGCGCGTTTCCCCGGCCAGATCGTCGACGCCGGCCCGCTGGCACCGGTCGGCCACGGCATCGGCATGGGAATCGGCGCCCAGTTGGCGCGGCCCGGCAAGCAGGTGGTATGCGTCATCGGCGACGGCGGCATCGGCATCGGCGGCTGGGACATGGAGACCGCCGCCAAGTACGGCATTCCGCTGGTGGTCGTGCTCTGGAACAACAGTTCCTGGGGCCCCAGCTTCGAGCAGATGCCGATCCTCAAAGGCCGCACCGATCCGTTCGACATGATCGAGGGCATTCGCTACGACCGCATCTTTCAGGAGCTGGGCTGCCACGGCGAACACGTCGACCAGCCCGACCAGATTGTGCCCGCCTTGCGCCGCGCCTTTGCCAGCGGCAAGCCGGCGGTGATCAACGTCGTCGGCGACAAACGCATCGGCCACCCGACGCTGGGCGGCAATCTGCTGGGCTCGACGCAGGTCTAGCGGGCCGGCGGTAATCTCGCTTTACGCGCTCATGAAGCGCGCAAACAAACCGGGACCAACTCGCGCTCGAGCTGGCCCCGGTTGCTGAGAGATCGCGGTTCGCCCGAGCGACGTCGCCCGACGGGCCGGATCGTGGGTTTAGAATCCGAAGAAATCGCCAATCGCACTGACCGCGTCGCCGGCCGCATGAGCTACTGAGCTGGCGGCCTTCTCGGCGGTCTTGACCACCGTGCCAGCCGTCTTGACTGCGGTCGAGGCCACAGTGCCGGCGGCCTTTTCAGCCGTCTTGACCACCGAACCGGCCGTCTTCACCGCGCCGAGACCCAGCTTCTCCAGGCCGTTCACGCCCGCGCCGACGGTCTTGTTCGCCGAACCGGCTACCTTCGTTACGTCACGGCCGACCGTGTTGACCAACCCGCCAAAACCCGGCGTCCCGCGGTGATCGCGAACAATCGGGCCGGTCAACGTGGTCGTGCCACGATGATCGCGTACAATTCCGCCGAAGCCACTGACGGTCGCCGTCGGGAAGCTCGACCCGCGGTGATCGCGGACGATCGGCGAGGGCGAGATCACAATCGGGTGGGTGATCTTCCAGGGCGGCATCCGCACCGGATCGACGATCACCGGCGGCTTGCCGGTTCCGCAATGGAACGGCGGCTGCGGAGTCGGGCACTTCGGAGGCTTGCACTTGTCGTTGCACTTCGAAGGCTTCTTGTCGCAATGCTTTTTCGAGCACGAGTTCTTGTTGTTGTTGTTGTTGTGATTGCTTTTGCTGTTGGCCGAAGCGACGCCCGCTTGCAGCATGAAAGCACCGAAAACCAAGGCCGCCAGAAGAATCGTAAAGCGTTTCATCATCCACCAATCCTTTTTCCCGCATGGGGAGTTTGAAGAAGTTTTCCTGGCGGACACATGTCCGCCCCTACTTCATCCAGCGGAAAAGGATGGGATTTGTTACGCCGGCTAATTCGGGCCGGGTAAGAAAAACGAGCCCAACGCCCGCGATGCCGCTGCCACTCGTCGCGCGGAATGCTCTTCTCGGGTGCCACTGGCATCTTGCCAGTGCCGCGTCAACTCACAGATCCCACTGGCGAGACGCCAGTGCCACCCCGACGAAGCGCCCCAAGAACGAGGGCCGCTGGCACGCCCGTTGGCCCCAGCCATCCCATGGCAGCCAGGCGTGGCGACTATTCCTCGACGAACTGAAACGCGTACAGCTTGGCGCGCGTCAGCTTGAAATACAGGCGCAGCGGTCGCCCGGCGAGCGATCCGACGTCGGGGCTGCCCTTCCAGTACACCCGTTGGTCGATGAAGTTGCCGCCAATCTCCTCGCAATCCGCCAGCGTGAAGTTGGGGATCGGCTTGCCGTCGGCGTCGCGTAGCTCGACGAAGGCCGTACCCATCGCGCCGGTGTCGACGTTGAGCCGCAGCCGATTGCCGCGGAACGTGATCACGGGCGTCTCCAGCCAGCCCCCCTTGTGATCGGCGTCGGCCGATACAAAGCCGTCGAGGCGTTGCCGGACCACGCCGATGCCGCCCTGTTGCGGCGCCGACTTTTCGTATTCAGCCCGCAAGATCGCCGAGTCATGGGTGCGGCCGCTGGAGTTATAATACTGATAAAGATAGTTCCCGCGGCGCACCACGCCGGGGCCCATCACCGCATACCAGCGATCCCATTCGTCGGCCAGGCCGGTGGGAAAGTAGGGCTCGCGGCTGGGACGCTGCCAATGAACGCCGTCGCGGCTCACGGCCAATTGCACTTCGAGCAGGCCAAAGTCTTCCCACTGGCCCGGCCGCGGCGGGCGGATGAACGGGTGGCGCTGGGGCGAAAAGTGCCGAAACTGCGTCGTGAACATCAGGTACACGTCCTGCGCCCAGGGATAGATCGAGGCCGCGTTGTAGTAGATGTCCGAAAACGGATCGTCCTCCCGATCGGCCTCGAGCACCACCGGCACGTTGTCGGTGCTCAGAAACGGCCGTGTCTCCTTCGATTCGCGATAGGGCCACGGCTTGAGCGGGTCGTCGGTTTCGATCCGCGCGACGCGGCGCTGGTTTTCGGAGTTGTAGGCCAAGGCCCGCACGTAGATCAGATACTTGCCGATCCGCTCGTCCCACAGGACGATCGTCGGATTATCGGTGAACCACGGCAGCACGCGACCAGCCTCGGTAAAGTGCACGCCGTCGGCCGAATAGCTCGCAAAGACGCCGTCAGTCGCTCGATCGAAAGGCTGCTTGCTCTTGAGCAGGAACAATTTGTAACGGCGGGCCGGATCGGCCTCGTGGGGGTCCAGGAAGATTGTCGAAAACGTGCCGCCGCCGATTGACGTGCCCGTGGCCGAAAAATGCTGAGCATCGTCGCTCTCATAGATCGCGACGCTGTCGGCGCCGACGTACATGCGAACTTTTCCCTGGTCCTCGATCACACGGCTGACGTGCCCTTGCAGGGGCTTGCCCCGGGCATCGAGGATTGGCCCCAGCTTCTGCGCCGGGTTTGTGCGTAGCTCGACCCGCTCCTGCCTGGCTATAAACCGGCTGTCGATGAATAGTTGTTTCCGACTGCCCACGTCGAGCGGCGTCTCCGCCGCCAGGACCGCCGCACTTTGCAACACAGTCAACAAAATCAGTAGGTTTTGCGTCATGGGTCATCCAAGTGCATACAGAGGCTCGGGGTGAATTGACGGTGCCGTCGCCTCTCAACCCTAACCTCTTGAACCCGATCGCTGAACCCTACCCCTGGCCTGTAAACACGACTCGCAGGCTAGCAGCGACTTGGTCTGCTTGGGTGGCCCAGACAACTTGTTGTCTGGGTCCCGCACGGACAAGAGGAGCTGGCGAGTTATCAGTTACCGCGTTGCAAACCGGACCGCCTGGCGCTGCTCCCACTCGGAAATCAGTTGGCGGCTCGCCAGGTCGATGAAGTGAACCCCCGTGAGATCGATTCGCACCGGGTGATCGCCGGAAAACCGCTCCAAAGCCGCCACCAGCTGCGGAAGCCGCAGAAAGGTGACCGCGCCGGTGAGCTTGACCACCGGCTGTTCCGCTCCGCCGGCATGGCACACGTCCGCTTGAAAATGCGACAGCGAAACGAGCAATCGAACCGTCGCCAGGGCCAGTCCCAACGCCACACCTGCCAGCAATCCCAGCGACAGCACGCTGGCGATCGTGGCCGCGTAAACCAGGATTTCGCCCAGGCCATGCTCAAGCAGCTTACGCCCCGCTTGCAGATTGACCAGCTTGATGCCGCAGTACACCAGCACTCCGGCAAAGCCGGCGGCCGGCAACAGCCGCAAGAGTCCCGGCACGGCGGCGATCACGACCAGCAGCCAAAGTCCCTGAACGATCGACGACCGCCGGCTTTTCGCGCCGGCTTCGCAGTTCGCGGCTCCACGGACCACGACGCCGGCCATCGGCAGGCCGCCCAAGAAACCACACACGATATTGCCCAAGCCTTGTGCCGCCAATTCCCGATCGAAGTTCGTTCGCGGGCCCGCATGATACTTGTCGATCGTGGCCGCCGACAGCATGCTCTCGGCACTGGCGATCAGAGCGATCACGACGCCCGCCCAGGCCACGGTCGGGTTGAGCAGTTGGCTCCACTCGATGGCCGGCGACGCGTGCAGCGTATTGGCAAATTGCAGCGGGATCGTGACGAAGTGCACGTCCCATCCGGTGACCCCAGCCAATGTCGCTCCAGCGGCCAGCCCCACCAACGGAGCCGGCACGCGGCGAGCTCGGCCCGGGGCAAAGCTTTTCCAGCCAAAGATCGTGGCCAACGTGACGGCCCCAATCAACGCGGCTTGCAAGTGGCTCGCTCCGCTGGATTGACTCCAACACTCTTGCAGCGCCGTGGGCAGGCTCAGCAGGTTTGCAATCGGGCCCGGCTGCGGCCGGCTGCCAAGCATGACGTGAAATTGACCGGCGACGATCGTCAATCCGATGGCCACCAGCATTCCTTCGACCACCGGTGGCGCAAGCGCCAGAAACCAGCGCCCCAAGCGGAGCGAGCCGGCGAGAATTTGTACCCCTCCGGCCACGAATAGGGCAGGCGCCAGGGCCGCCAGGCCTTGATGCTCGACCAGTTCGAAGACGACCACCGCCAACGTTGCCGTCGGGCCGGTGACCTGCAACGAACAGCCCCCCATCGAAGCGACGACCAGCCCGCCGACAATGCCCGATATCAACCCGGCAGCCGGATCGAGGCCCGAGGCAGCCGCGATGCCGACACACAACGGCAGCGATATCAGAAACACCACGAACGAAGCACAAAGGTCCTTCAACCAGGCTTCCGATCGACCGGTAACGGCTGCTTTCAAGGGGTGCGCTGTGGCGGCCATGGGTGATTGCTCCCGCTATGTCGCCCGCGACCAGCGCGAGCAAGAGTTTGGATTCGGGGCACGAATGTGCCGTTCCCGTCAGAAGCGGAAGAAGCCGCCGATTGTTACAACCGGTCGGCAAAGTTTTTTGGGCAGGCCGAAAAAAGCCTTTAGAAATGCCGCTATCGCCGGGCGCGTCAGCTGGCAGGGGGGAGGAACTGGCCAGAACGCCCGCTCGGGCGGCCCCTCAGGCGAGAATCGGCTCGATCAGCCGGCCTTCGACGTCGGTCAGACGGAAGTCGCGCCCCTGGAAGCGGAAGGTCAGCCGGGTGTGATCCATGCCCAACAGGTGCAGCAGCGTGGCGTGAAGGTCGTGCGTGTGGACGGCGCCATCGACGACGTGGAAGCCGAGCTCGTCGGTCGTGCCATGACTCAGCCCGTGCTTCAGCCCGCCGCCGGCCATGAACACGGTGTTGGCGTGCGGATGATGATCGCGGCCGAGGAATTTCCCCGTGGCCGTGCGCCCTTCGCGAAACGGGGTCCGCCCGAACTCGCCCATCCACACCACCAGCGTCTCGTCGAGCAGCCCGCGCAGCTTCAAATCGCGGATCAGTGCCGCGACCGGCCGATCCATTTTTTGACACCGCTCGATCAGCCCGGCGCCGATGTCCTCGTGCGGCGCGGTGCCGTGAAAATCCCAACCGAAGTCGACCAGGTGGACAAACCGAACGCCCCGTTCGACCAGCCGCCGGGCGAGCAGGCAATTGTTGGCCAGGCTGGCAGCGCCGGGAACCGCGCCGTACTGCTCCAACGTCGTGGCCGGCTCCCTTGAGATGTCCATGATCTCCGGCACGACCACCTGCATGCGAAACGCCATCTCGTACTGCGCGATGCGCGTGGCCGTCTCCGGGTGCCCCCATCCTTGCGCCTGGACCTGGTTGAGGTCCTTCAGCGCGTCGAGACTCAGCCTGCGCACCGAGCGGCTCATTCCCTGCGGATCCGAAAGGAACAGCACCGGATCGCCGCCCGTGCGGCATTGCACTCCCTGATAAACCGACGGCAGAAAGCCGCTGCCCCAGGCGTCCTTGCCGGCAAAGGGGAGCGACCCGCCGGAGGTGAAGACAATAAAGCCCGGCAGGTCGTGACACTCGGAGCCCAGCCCATAGGTGACCCACGAACC
Source organism: uncultured Planctomycetia bacterium (assembly GCA_963801675.1). GTDB lineage: Bacteria > Planctomycetota > Planctomycetia > Pirellulales > PALSA-1355 > PALSA-1355. The sequence goes on along the minus strand of CAWDFN010000001.1, from coordinate 1,061,859 downwards.
CAACGACGGCCGGCCCGGCCGCGGCCAGCCGGTGTACATCAGCAGCTCGGCCGGGCCGTGGTTGAATTGATCGGTTGCGACCGATTTGACAAACGTCAAGTCGTCGGCAATTGCCGCCAAATGCGGCACGGCGTCCGAAAACCACGCTCCGCATTGGCCGTGCTGCGCAAACTTGTGCGGCGTGCCCAGCAGCTTGGGAATGCCGGCGGTGAAGGCAAAGCTCTTGCCCTTCACCAGCGACTCGGGGCAGTCCTGGCCGTTGCGCGCGACCAGCTCGGGCTTGTAGTCGAACAAATCCAAGTTCGGCGGACCGCCCGAGAGATGCAGGAAGATCACATTCTTCACCTTGGCCGAGCGATGGGGCGGCCGGGCGCAAACGGTTCGTCGGACGACACGTCCGAAGCCCGGCTACCATCTGCCATCAGCGAGGCCAGCGCAATGCTGCCGAATCCCAACGAGCACTCGCGCAAAAAATAGCGTCGTGTTTGCATCGCGAGTGGTTCGAGCGAGGGCGAGGTCATGGTTTGGCCAGCGCTTCGTCGAGGTTCAAGAGCACGTTGGCCACTACGGTCCAGGCCGCCGCATCGACAGCGTCCATGCCCGCCGCCACGGGTCCGATCGGAACGGTTGCCAGCGCCAGGGCCTTGGCCGGATCGGCCGCCAGGGCGCTGTGCGATTGTTCGTACAGCTCGCAAAGCCGGCGGCCTTCCGCTTCGCTCGGGGGCCGCGCCAGCGCCGTGCGAAAACTGTAAATGACTCGCGCTTCGGTCGTGCCCTCCGCTTCGGCAAGCGTGCGCCGGGCCAGGCCTTGCGAAGCTTCGACGAAGACCGGATCGTTGAGCGTCACTAGCGCTTGCAGCGGCGTGTTCGTGCGCATGCGGCGAACGCTGCACACGCTGCGCTCGGGAGCATCGAACGTGACCATCGAAGGGTAGGGCAGGTTACGGCGCCAGCGCGTGTACAGAGCCCGCCGATGCCGGTCTTCGCCGCGGCTCGACTCCCAGTCGGTGCTGCTGCCGAAGGCCGCGGGCAAACCCATCGTGGGTTGCGGCGGCTGCACCGGCGGACCATACATCTTGGCACTGAGTAAGCCGCCGACGAACAGCGCCTGGTCGCGCAGCGCCTCGGCCGACAGCCGCACGCGCGGGCCGCGGGCCAGCAAGCGGTTGAACGGGTCGTGGCGGAACAAATCAACGCTGACCTGCGACGACTGTCGATACGTGGCCGACGTCACGATCAGTTTGAGCAAGTGCTTGGTGTCCCACCCGGCCGCGACAAACTCGGTGGCCAGCCAGTCGAGCAGTTCGGCATGCGTCGGTGGCTCCCCTTGCATGCCGAATTCCTCGCTCGTGGCCACGATGCCGACCCCGAAAATCTCCTGCCACAGCCGATTGACGGCCACCCGGGCCGTGAGCGGATTCTCCGCATCGACGATCCAGCGGGCCAGGCCGAGCCGATTCAGCTTCGCGCCGGTCGATGCGGGATGCAGCGCCGCGGGCAGCCCCGGCTCGACCGCGTCGCCGAGGCTTTGAAATTCGCCGCGCAGGTGAATGTGCGTGGGCCTGGTCGGACCTTCGCGCTGGATGAGCGTGGTCGTGCTCACGTTGGCCAACTCGGCGTTGACCGCCGCGACCGCGTCGGACAGCGCTTTCCACGCGGGTTGCTGCGAGCGATGATGGGCCACCCATCGATCCTGTTGCTCCTTCGTGCGCTTGTCCAAGGTGATCGCGAAAATGTCGGCGAGCTCCTTGGGCAGCGTGGCACGGTCGACGGTGCTTTCCCATGCGGCCCGCGCCGCGTCGACCTGTTTGGTTTCCTCGTCGAGTGCTCGTTGCCGTTCGGCAAGCTTCGCCGAAAGCGTCGCCACTTGCGACTCGCAGCCGACGCGCGACGCCTGAATCGTCGGAGCGTCGCCGTTGGCGTCCAGCGTGTTATTGAAAATCGCCAGCAGTCGATAGTACTCGCGCTGCGTGAAGGGGTCGTACTTGTGATTGTGGCACTGCGCAGGCGAACGTTGTGCCCATCCACACCTGCATCGTGGTGTTGACCCGATCGACGACGGCCGCGTGGCGAAACTCCTCAGTGTTGATGCCCCCTTCGGTGTTCGACAATGTGTTGCGGTGAAAACCGGTGGCGATGAGCTGCTCGGGCGTGGCGTCGCTCAGCAGGTCGCCGGCAAGCTGCTCGACTGTAAAGCGGTCATAGGGCAAGTTCTCGTTGAGCGACTCGATCACCCGGTCGCGCCACCGCCAAATGGTGCGCGGCGGATCGTGTGCATACCCGCTCGAATCGGCGTAGCGCGCCAGATCGAGCCATACCGCGGCAAAGCGCTCGCCGTACGTCGGCTGCTCGAGCAGGTGATCGACCAGGCGTTCGTAGGCGTCGGGCCGCTCGTCGGCCGCGAATTGCCTAGCCTGCTCCCAAGTGGGCGGCAAACCCGTCAGGTCGAGCGACACGCGCCGCGCCAAGGCGTAACGATCGGCTGGCGCCGACGGCGCCAAGCGTTCGGCTTCCAGCCGCGCCAGAATGAACGTGTCGATGGCGCCTCTCGGCCACGATCGGTCGCGCACCGCGGGCAGCGCGGGACGAACCGGCTTGACGTAAGACCAATGCTTGGAATACGCGGCCCCTTGTTCGACCCAGGCCCGCAACACCGCGATCTCGCGCGGGCTCGGCCGCTTTTCACATTCGGCGGGCGGCATGACCGTGGCTTCATCGCCGCTGGTCACGCGCGCGAGCAGTTCGCTCTGAGCCGGATTGCCAGCAACGATTGCGCGCTTGCCGCTGGGCAGCTCTCGCGTGGCGCCGTCGCGCTCGTCCAAGCGCAGCTCCGCCTGGCGCTTCTGGTCGTCCGGGCCATGGCACGCAAAACAGTTCTTCGCCAGAATCGGCCGGACGTCGCGAGCATAATCGACCGTCGGCGCCGGCTGCCCGGCCGCGTTTTCGCCGGCCGCGACCAGACTGATGCATGTAGCCGCCAGCAAGGAGCCGAGCATGACGCGATCGCGGTGGGATAATGGGGCGGGGAATCCAACACCAGGATAAGCCCGCTGGCGCCGGCGGACAAGCTCCCAGACGTGCGTCGTGTGCATCATGTCCGGCGGAAATTCATGGGCCCCGAGGTCAGCGCCGCTGAACACTGTCCTGCGATGACGAACTTCGACCATCGTTGCAATCGCAACTTGTCGATCGCAGACCGCCGACCGTGCACATGAACGGCAAGCCGAAGCGCCAAGAAAACCGGGGCCAACTCGCTAGCGAGTTGGCCCCGGCTGCTGAGAGATCGCGGTTCGGTCGAGCGACGTTGCCCGACGGGCCGGATCGTGGGTTTAGAATCCGAAGAAATCACCAATCGCACTGGCCGCATCCTTGGCCGCATGGGCCACCGAGCTAGCGGCGTGTTCGACCGTCGAGCCGACCGCCTTGGCCTGACGGCCGATCGTGGTCGCCACCGAACCGGCGGTCTTTTCAACGCCCCGGCCGATCGTCGACAGTTCGCTGCCAACGCCGCGGATAGCCGTCTTGCCGAAGCCTTCCAGACCCGACAGCCCGACCTTGGCGGCGCCCAGTGCCGAGGAACCGACCTGTTCCAGTCCGCGGCCAACCGTCTTCACCGCCCCGACGCCGGCGTGTTCCAAACCATTCAGACCACGTCCGACGGTCTTCACCGCCCCGAAGCCGGCCTGCTCAAGTCCATTCAAACCACGGCCAACCGTCTTGACCGCCCCGACGCCGAGATGCTCCAGACCATTGAGGCCCCGTCCGGCTGTCTTGATCACCGTGCCGGCCGCCCGCTCCGCGTCGCGGCCAACCGTGCCGATCACGCCGGTCAAAGACGTACCACGGGTCGGAATCCCACGGTGATCGCGGACGATCGGACCGGTCAGCGTGCTCGGGCCACGATGATCGCGAACGATTCCGCCAAAGCCACTGACGGTCGCCGTCGGGAAGTTCGTCAGCCCACGATGATCGCGAACAATCGGCTGCGTGCCCAAAACGTTGACCGGCTTCACCGGGAACTTAAAGGGAGGCCGCACCGGATCGACAATCGTGCCGGGCAAACCCGTTCCGCAATGGAAGGGGGGCTTGGGAGTCGGGCACTTCGGAGGCTTGCAGTTCGAGTCTTTCTTCGGGGGCTTGCAGTGCTTCTGCGGGCTCGACTTCTTCGGGGTGTTGTTATGTTTGTTGCTGGTCGACTTGGCCGAAACCATGCCAGCTTGCAGCATAAAAGCACCGAAAACCATGGCCGTCAAAAGAGTTGTAAAGCGTTTCATGATCCACCGATTCCTTTTCCCGCAGGGGGAGTTTGAAGAAGTTTTTCTGGCGGACACACGTCCGCCCCTACTTCAACAAGCGGGCAGGGGAAAGAATTGTTACAGCGGCGATCGAGCGTGCCGAGTTGGGTCGAAACGAACCTGCCGCGCGACGGGCCTCTTGAGTTCCGCCAAGGCGGCGCTACGATTCCTCGTCGCGCGCATCACGGATTCCACCAACGGAGCGAAACACCATGGGAAAGCTTCAAGATAAAGTGGCCGTCGTGACAGGGGCATCGAAGGGCATCGGCGCATCAATCGCCAAACACCTGGCAGCCGAAGGAGCCGCCGTGGTCGTCAACTACGCGTCCAGCAAGCAGGGAGCCGACCGCGTCGTCGCCGACATCAAAAGCCAAGGCGGCAAGGCCGTCGCCGTGCAGGCCAATGTCGCCAAGAAAGCCGACGTCGAACGTCTCTTCTCCGACGCGAAAAAGGCCTTCGGAAGGCTTGACGTCCTGGTCAACAACGCGGGCATTTACGAGTTCTCGCCCCTCGAGGGCGTCACCGAAGAGCATTTTCACAAGCAGTTCGATCTCAACGTGCTGGGCCTGATCCTGGCATCGCAGGAAGCGGTGAAGCACTTCGCCGCCGACGGCGGCAGCATCGTCAATATCAGCTCGGTGGTCAGCACCAATTCGCCGGCGAATGTGTCGGTCTACAGCGCCACCAAGGCGGCCGTCGACGCCGTGACGAAGTCGCTGGCCAAGGAGTTGGGCCCGCGCCGCATTCGAGTCAACTCGATCAATCCCGGCATGGTGGAAACGGAGGGCTATCATGCCGCGGGAATTGCCGAAAGCGACCTGCGCAAACAGACCGAAGCGACGACTCCGCTGGGTCGCATCGGCCAGCCCGGCGACATCGCGCCGGCCGCCGTGTTCCTCGCTTCGGCCGACTCCGCGTGGATCACCGGCGAAACGCTGTACATCACGGGCGGCCTGCGTTGACAGGCAGAAAGCATGAGGGCCGCCTCGGCATCCCAACCGCACATCCGATTCATCGTGCATCCGATTTGAAAGGAGGAATCTATGGCGACTGATACTTTCACGAAATCCGCCCCCAGCGACACGCTCGTTCGCGAACTGCTCGACGCGTTCGACCAGTTATTCGGGCTGCATCCGGGATTCCGGCCGGTTCACGCCAAAGGGGCCCTGTGTTGGGGAACATTTACGCCTTCACCTGAGGCGAGCCGCCTGACACGCGCGCCTCACGCCGCGCGGCCATCGACGAAGGTCATCGTCCGTTTCTCGGACTTTGCCGGCGTGCCCACGGTGCCCGACAACGACCCCGCCGCCGCCAGTCCGCGCGGCATCGCGATCCGCTTTTATTTGGCGGAGCACGTTCACACCGATATCATCGGCCATTCGCACGAGGGGTTTCCGACCCGTAGCGGCGAAGAATTCCTGCAGTTCGCCCGTGCCTTGGCCGCCAGCGGGCCCGGCGCGCCGAAGCCGACGCCGCTCGATACGTTCCTGGCCGCGCATCCCCACGCCATGCAGTTTGCCGCGGCGCCCAAACCGATTCCCACCAGCTTCGCCCGGGAATCGTTCTTTCCGGTGTCCGCGTTCCGCTTTACGAACGGGCAGGGCGCGGTCCGGTTTGGTCGCTACCGAATCCTTCCCGATGCCGGGAATGAATATCTCGCGGCCGAAGGCGCCGCGAAAAAGTCGGCGAATTTTCTGTTCGACGAACTGTCTCAACGACTTGCCGAAGACGCTATCAAGTTTCGCATTCGAGTTCGATTGGCAAGCGACGGCGACGCCTTGTCCGACTCGACCGTTGTCTGGCCCGATGACCGCGATGAGATCGATTTTGGCACGGTCGACTTAACCCGGCGTGCCGACGACTCCGATCCGGAATTGCAAAAGATCATTTTCGATCCGATTCCGCGCGTCGACGGCATCGATCCGTCGGACGATCCGCTGTTTGACGTGAGGGCCGCGATCTACTTACTAAGCGGCCGGCGGCGGCGAGCCGCCTCGGCGCGATAGATTCACCCTAAAATGCAACGCCATGGGGGCATCCGGCGGTCAAGCCGAATGCCCCCGTTCGCGGCATTTTGCGATCAGGATTCGAATCGGGTAGCTTACTGGCTGCGCAACTTGCGACGCCGATTCCGCAGAATCGACAAGCCCAGTAAACAGGCGCTCAGCGCGCAAGCGTCAACGTCGTCGGTTCGGGAACCAAGGACAAGGCCGGCGTGTAAATCCCCGGGTTGCCGATCAAGGCATTGTCATTGGCTGCATGAAAGGAGTTGAACGGGTCGCCGATGAATGAATTCTGCCACAGCTGGTTGGCAGACGCATTCGACACGCCCGCGCCGAGCGCACTGGTCGAACTCGGATTGCGCGTCACGCCGTTCGCCGTGCCGCCGGCAACGCCGTCGGGATAGGTCAACCGGTCGACGAGTGCCGAAGCGGCGTTGTAAAGATTGACCTCGTCGCTGGTGCCGCTGAGGTTATCATTCGTATACGGGCCGATCACCTTCAGGGGCTCTCCGTAGGCATTCAGGGGAGCAGTGCCGTCAAACCAATAGGTCTTGAATGCGGCTGGGGTGTTTTCGGTGAAGATGACCGATTCGCCCGGCTTGACTATGCCAAAGCCAGACAGAGAGTGGCCGGCCTTGTTCGGCGTGCGGTTGCTGTCGTCCTCGCTCCAACCGGTCATATCGACGTTGGTCGGCCCGAGGTTGGTGAACTCGACAAACTCGTTCGTGCCGCTGGCGTTACTCGAGTTGAACTCGGTAATGTACATTCCGATCGGGACGGCCAAACCCACGCCGGGCATAGCCAACAGCCCCAGCAAGGTCAGCATCGTCTTGCCGGCGACCGCCGATCGCGATCGACCGAATCGTATTTTCCATTTTTGCATTAGCGAATCTCCTAGTTGTCCGAGTGATATTTGCGTGCGTTGCAACCCGCCGTTGCTGTTCCCCGCTGGTCGACTCGGCGAGTGGCGCGCAGGAACAAAACCAAGCCAGGCAGGACGGCCATCTTTCTAGTGGAGCGTTGTTCGTCGGAAATGAGCGGTATGTTAGTTCTTCGTGAACGTCTCAGGCGAAGGCAAACTGGCCATCGCACCGCCTTTGGAAGTCCCGCTGCGGGGGTGTCCCGCTAACAATCAACACGCTTAGCGGGATTTTCGTCGAGAAAACGGGAGGAAGACCGCTTCGATGCCCCTGAATGCGGCGGTCGACAAGCCAACCGGACCGAGCGGCGCGATCCCGTTGAGGGGTGAAATAGGGCCGCCAGCGCCCGTTCGCGCATGGCTCGCTCGAGTGGCGCTCGCGGTCCTTGGAAAAGTTCAGCCGCGGGCTATTTCGCCGTCTCGAAGCCAGATGCCGTCAACTGCTTACGAATCGTTGACACCACGGCGTCCCCCAACGTCGCGTCGCTCGAATCTTGGGCCGCGCGCTTTTGCTCCTTGGCCAGATACGCCTCGCGCTCGGCGGCCAATGCGTTGATCTTTTTCTGCACTTCCGCCCGCCGGCTCGACATCTCCTTGACGTACGTCTCACACGCCTCCGGCGTCAGTTCCCTCAAGGCTTCCGGCAATTCCTCTTTCTTCACTTTCTTCAGAATCTCGCGATCTTCCTTCAGGGTATCGACCAGATCGCGATTGCGATTGCTGTACCCGCTCGTCGCCTTGGCGGCAATACGACCCAGCGACGCGCCGACCCGCGCCGCGTTGCCGTCCTGCGCGAGTTGATTCGCGCAGTAAAAGTCGCGGTCCTTCGCGTCGCCATACCAGAGGTAGGTTTTGTTCAAGTCGGCGTTGAGCTTGATGATGATTTCATCCTGGGGACAGTGGATATTCATCACCGTGCGATCCTGGTCGATGTTGAAGTATTCTCCCTCGGCCAGTTGCGCCCCGTGCTGCCACTTGCCGTTGATGCCCTCCTGGTTGGTGCCGCAGTGAATCGTGTTGACCACGATTCCGTGCTCGATGGCCCGCTTGCAAGCGGCCCGATAGTCGACCGAGCCTTGCGTGAAGGGCTCGTTGCCGGCGATGAAGATCGCCTTGTAGCCGTTGGGCTCTTTCGACCAATCCAATCGCGTGATCGCTTCGTCGATGACCTGCCCGCAATACTCGTCGCCCCCCTTCGTGGTCAGCGCAAACAGGGCTTCGGACAGCTTGTCGAGATCGTCCGAGAGCGGCACGACCTGCCGGATAAAGCCCTCGCTGGCCGGCAGCCGCGTGTTGCCGTATTCGAACAGCGCCACGCGCAACACCGGAGTCTGGCCGTTCTTCTTGGCCTTGGCGAACTGCTGAACGATCGTCCACAGCTGGCTCTTGGCCTGGCTGATCAGGCCGTCCATCGAGTTGGACGTATCGAGCAGAACCGCCACGTCGACACTCGCCTTTTGCCCTTGAAAGGGGGCCGCGCCGGGCACTTTTTCCGCTGGCACAGCCGGTTTCGGCCGATCGACGGTAATCGTGATTCGCTTGGTCTCTTCGGCGGATGCTAACGCGACGATGGCGGACAAAACGACAATCGCCGCGCATAACGTGCTGGGCCGTGACATGGTCGGACTCCTCTGCTCTCGAAGCGAAAATGGTGATCGTGCCACCTATTTGACGCACCAGCAGCCGCGAAAGTTCCAGCCTATTTCGCGGGGGTTTTCCAGCGCTGCTGGCAATCGAGGCTCGCGGCGCGAAACTAGGAACCGGCCATCTCGTGAAGCTTGTTGACCGTGTTCCAGTTCCGCGTGGTGGCTTTCACTGCCAGCACTTTCTCGAGCCGGTTGTTCGACAGCCGGGTTTTTCCGTACCCGTCGGGGCAGTGGAGATAGATTTCGTTGCCCAACGCGCGAAACCGGTCGCCACCGGCGTCGATTTCACTCAGCGCTTTCAAAGCGTCCCTGGTCGCCGCGGCGGCGAGAAAGGTGACATGCAGCTTCGAGCGATCGATTCCTTTTTCTCTCAGAAATGGATTGTCGGAGACGACCCGCGCCACTTCCGCCGCCGTTCTCGAAATCACCGAAACTCCCAGGCGCGTTTCGCCGGCCAGCTTTTGTTCGATCGCCTGGCAAATTTTCGCCGCAGCACCGCCCGCATCGAACACGACGTTGCCGCTCTGCACGTACGTCCGGGCGTTTTGGAAACCGAGCTGGGAGAATATCTCGCGCAGCCGTTCCATCGTCAGGACGTTTCCCCCCACGTTGACGCCGCGCAGCAGCGCAATGTGCGTGATCATGGTTCGAGTCTCCGCGTCCACATTTTTCCGCGATGATACACGCTGTTCTCATGAGTCGGCAATCTCCAGCCCGCGGCAAACAAGCCGGCCACGCCACAAGCGTGGGTTGCACCCATTCGATGCCCGCCCATCGCTCGGATTGCCGCCGCGAACCATGCGCCCTACATTGATGACGGTCGAGGAATCGCATGCGACGCATTCGGGTCATGCCGCCGGTTTATCTGCTTGCCGCAATCGTGGCCATGACGGTGCTCCACGCACTGCTGCCGGGCGCCACGGTGGCGCCGATGCCTTGGCGGTGGCTGGGCCTGGTTCCATTGATCGGGGGGCTACTCGTTGCCGGATTGGCGGTGAGGCTTTTCCGCAAGCACAACACCACGATCAAGCCGGGCGAAACCTCTAGCCAGTTGGTCGTCGACGGCCCGTTCCGTTTCAGCCGCAATCCGATTTACCTGGGCATGGTGCTCCTGCTGTCGGGCTTCGCGGTGTTGTTCGGCAGCCTCACGCCATGGTTGGTGCTGCCGGTGTTCGTCGCGTTGATTGCCCGCAACGTCATTCCCGTCGAAGAGGCCATCCTGGCCGAAACATTCGGCCCGCAGTACCAACAATACCGCTCGAACGTGCGACGTTGGATTTGATCTCCGGTACGCCGGTGGCGACCGACTGGATGATGAGTCGGCGCCGCTGGCCGGGATCGAGCGGCACATTCGCGCGTCGAATTGTTGCTGCGGCGTTGCCATTGCGGCCAGTATAATCGCGGACAACGGCTCGTTCGCCCCTCGCCCAACCCGCCACGGAGTTTCACCATGAAAGATCGCCTCGTCACCATCGTACTGTCGGTCGCCACGACGTTCGGCCTGATGAAAGCCGAGCCCCAGCGCGCCAAGGAGCTGGACGTCGATCGGCTGATCGTGCGAAAGGAATTGATCGTCTCCGATACCGGAAAGCCCTGGGAAAAAGGATACGAAGACCATCAAATTCCACGCGGCATCTACGCCAAATCCGTCGGCGAAGGCACCGTCGGCGGACTCTGGGTTCGCAGCCGATTGATCAAAGGCGAGATCGACGATCCGTTCGACGACCGTTTCCACGCGCTGGAACGCGACGGCACCCTGCGCCGAGCCCCCGGACACATCTCGTGGAACGTGTGGCTCGACGGCGCCTGGCGGCAAATGGCCATCATCCAGGGCGAAGGCCTCGAACTGAACGAAACGCCGCGCGACCAATGGAACGGATCGACCCACCCCGGCCGCATCCGCTTTCAAACCTTCCGCCCCGGCCACGGCGAACCCCTCACCGACGCCCTCATCGGCCAAGGCATGATGTCAGTCGGCGGCGGCGGCTTCGGCGGCGGCGGATTGCCCTACCCTGCCGAAGTCCTGCAACTGTGGGGAGGCCAAATGCGCCCCATGCCGATCGTAACTCCAGTAGCGCCCACCGTCGTCAAAGACGACAACTCCGGCGACCACCAATACGCCATCATCGCCGTCGGCCCGCAAGGAACCCGCACCGCGCCGTCGCCACCCGCCAAAGCCAAAGGCCTGGCAACCATCGAGTGGGACAGCACCACCGGCGCCGACTCCTACATCATCGTGCGCGACGCTAAACCAATCGCCGGACCGCTACGCGTGGAAGGTTCGCGCAAATCATGGATGGACAAGGAGACCAATGCACAAAAGTAAGAATGCCTCCGGCGGCCGGCAAGGTGCCGGTGCCGATAGACGCACTGGAATGAACCTCCATTAATAGAATCGATTCACCCATTCGGGCGAATGTGGTTGTTGAACACAATGAACACAAGTTCTTCCAGTGCGTATATCGCCCGTCGCGGCACGCGACCGCCGGCCGCGCAGGCCAGTCTTTTTTCCAACCCCCAAACCCTAACCACTTCCTTCCCACGGATACTCCATATGTCGGGCCGTCGCGACCGCCGTCTCCATGCCGAGCAGTCTGCCTACGACGTGCAGCGACATGTCGATGCCGGCGGCGATGCCGGCGGAGGTGATGACACGGCCGTTGTCGACGAAGCGCGCGTCGTCGCGCACGGTCGTGTGGCGTGCGGTTTCGCGGAGCAGGTCGAGCGCGCCGTGATGGGTGGTGGCCGACAGTCCGTCGAGGACGCCGGCCTTGGCCAGCAGCAGCGCTCCGGTGCACACCGAGAGGACCAATTCGGCCGCGGCGGCCCGCTGTCGGATCCACTCGATCAATGTGGCGTCGTGCATCAACGGCCGCGTGCCCATCCCGCCGGGTACCAGCAGCAAGTCGATCACCGGCGCGGCGTCCAGCGTGGTTTTAGGATTCACGCTCAGCCCATTTCGGGCCGTAACCCGGTCGAGCGACCGCCCAATCGTAAAAACCGCAAACGCCCCGGGCGCGACTTCTCGCCCCGCCACCGAAAAAACCTCAAACGGCCCACAAAAATCGAGCACTTCCACGTCGTCAAAGATCAGGATGCCGACAGTGCGTGTTTTGGGCATGATATGTTCCGCATTCCGGTGCGATTACTTGGCCTCTTTTTGGCTCGCCCGCTCGCGTCTTTCTTCGCGTTCCTTTTCCTCCCGCTCCTCTTCTTCCTCATCCTCTTCCGCCACCGCCCACGCCGGGTAGGTGTCGTCGCGGCCGCGGACGCTGTGCCAGAGGACGCGGTTTAAAGTGTCTTCGTCGGCTTCGTCGACTTCGTCCAGGGGCATTTCCAGCGAGACCTTCGCCCAATGCAATTGACGCGGATCGCGGATCGTTTTCAATTCGGGGTTCAGCCGGTCCAGTGGGATGATGTTGGGCACCGCGTCGTACGGCGCCAGGTCCGCTTTGTCGGTGAAGCTGGCCAGCATCGGCGTGGCCGACGCGTCGAGCTGGTTCAACGGCGGCAGGCCCAGGATCAGTTCCATCGTCCGCAGCATGCTGGTCTGGTTGTAGTTGGTGCTGTCGACGGCGTGGCGGCGAGCGTAGGGGCTGATCGCCAGGGCCACGGTGCGATGGCCGTCGATGTGGTCGAAGCCGGCTTGCGGATCGTCCTGCACCACGAAGATTGCCGTTTCGCCCCAAAACTTGCTGTGGCTGACCGCTTCGACGACCCGGCCCAACGCCAGGTCGTTGTCGGCGACCGACGCCTCGGGCGTAGGCATGCGCGGCCGCGTACCGGAAGTGTGATCGTTGGGCAGCAGCATGATCATCAAGTTCGGAAAGCCCCCCTCGGCCTCGAATTTTTTCAACTCGCGAATGAACACGTCGGCCCGATAGACGTCGCTCACAATATTCGGAAAGCCAATCGACTCGCGGCAGACGTGCGGCACCAGCGAGCCGATCGTGGCTTCGCCTTGGATCGTGACGGCGCCGGCGTGCTTCAAGAAATCGTCGTAGCAGTCCATGAAGCCGGGCCGGCCCTTGCGGTCGGGATCGCTGAAGCGGATCGATGCCCGCACGAACTCGCCGTAGATGCGCAGGCTCTTTTTGTTAGCCAGGGCCGTGTCCCACAAAAAACCGCTCGATGCGTAAGCCAAGGCGTCGCCGCCTTCGTAGGGGTAGCTGCGCGGCCAGCCGCCAAAACCCTTTTCCAGGTAATCGGTGACGTAGCCTTCGAGCGCCCATTGATGGCCGTCGGCGCTGAGCACGCCGCTGCAATAGAAATTGTCCAAGAGCACGAACTCATCAACCAGCTTGTGGGCGTTGGGGGTCACTTCCTGGCCGAAAATGCACAGGTCCGGGTCACCCTCGCCCCGCTTCACGTCGCCGAACACCTGGTCGTACGTGCGATTCTCCTTGATGATGTACAGCACGTGCTTGATCGGCGAGGGCTCGCCGTGCCGCTGCGGCAGCGCTCGCGGCGGCGCGTCCGCACGCGGCGGAGCCAGCGCGCTGACCGCCTCGGTCATGCGATTATTCGCCAGCACTTTTTGCGTCAGCGGCGAAAGTTCCGCCACGCTCGCCAGTGGAACCAGCGACACCGTGCCCAGGTAATCGTGCGTGTTGTATCCGTACACGCTCTTGCCTTTGACGCTGCGCGTTCCTCGCCAGTCGGCATTGCGCGAGCCCACACCCTTGACGTTGGCCACGTACAGCGCCTGGCGCTCGCCGTCCATCACCAGCGCGCCGGGATACCAGCCGACGGGGAAGCAGCCCAGCAACCGGCTTTTCGGCACTTCGAGCGCGATCACGGCCACGGCGTTGTTCGTGCCGTTGGCGACGTACAGCGTCTTGCCGTCGGCGCTGGTCGCCAAGGCATTGGGCGAGCTGCCAAACAACATCCCCTCGGCCGGCCGCGTCGAAATCGTTTCCACCACCTCGTCCTTCCGCGTGTCGATCACCGAAACCGTGTCGCTGTTGGCGTTGGCCACCAGCACGTGCGCGCCGTCGGGCGTGGCGATGACGGCCGCGGGGTGCAAGCCGACGACGATTTGCTTTTCTTCCTTGCCCGTGGCCAGGTTGACCACCGAGACCGAACCGTCGGAGGCGATGTGGCGGACCGGATCGACGCGCACCGCCGCGCCGCTGCCCGAGGGCCCCGTGAGCGACCCGGCGACCGGCTTGCGTCCGGCCCAATTCGTGACGTACGCCTTTGGGCCCACCAGCACCACTCCGAAAGGCGCGTTGCCCACCGCGATTTCGCGCTTCACGCTCTTGGTCTCCAAATCGATTTCGGCCAGCGAGTTTTTCAAATTGAGCACGGCCCACAAGGTTTTTCCGCTCGCATCGACGGCCAGGCCGACCGGCACGAGGTTGTCGGCCTTGGCCGCGCCAGCCGGCGCCAGCTTGATCGGCGCGAGCGCGTTCAAAGCGCCGTCGGCCGAGACGTCGAACACGCCGATCGTGCCCTGGATGCTCGAAGCCAGCAGCCGCTTGCCGTCGGGCGTAAACGCCAGTCCGGCGTAGCTGCCCCCTTTGTGCGGCACGCGAGCCACGACCGCGCCCGACGCCGGATTGATCAAGAGCACCTGAGCGATATCCAACACCGCCAGCCAGCGACCGTCGGGACTCAGCGCCAGATCGTTCGGCCGTCCGCCATAAGTCACCTGGCGCCCCAGCGGCGAAAGCACCTGGTTGGTCGGCACCACGATCCGCCGCGGATCGCCGTCGCCGATCCGCGCCCGATCGTAATCGAACGGCGTGTCGCCGCCTGTCGACTCCGCCTTTTTCTGCGCGAGACTCGTGCGTGCCGCTGCCAGCACGAGCGCGAACAAAACGATCCGACCGGCAATGCCCATGCGATGGTCCTTATTTCGAGCGAGTGGGACAACGAGAGGAGCCGCCCTCGCAGTAGCATACGCGTGGCCGAGAGAGGAGTAAACAACGGCGCAATTCGACCGAGAACCCGATTCACGCGTGGGCTTAGGCGTTACGTAAGCGTTTTACAAGTTTTCGATCCGCCGTCAGGTCGGGCGGATTCTTAATGAACTTGCCGGCACGGGCTTGCCGCAGACCACGTTGGATGGACGCCATTGCGGTGCGGTTTTTTTGCAACCAGAGTTCGCGTTTCGGGACGACTGCGGCCAATGCAATCGACACTTCGGTTGGACTCATCGATCTTACAATGACTGTGCGGTTGGCAAATCTCTTGCCGAGCGTTACGCGGCCTTTGCTGTCAGTGAATTTCGTCAATGACTTCGGCACAAATCCTCCCCGTCAAATGGCCTCGTTTGTTGAATCGGCCCATCGAGCCGCCGGCCCCTCACACCGCCACCACCTCGAAAATGCGCTCGCTGCGGCGGCGGTTCTCGGCGGTGATCCGCTGGCAGTCGGCCAGCAGGCCTTCGGCACTCGCGTAACCCAGCAGGCCGGCCAGCTTGGCCAGCTCGCGCGGGTCGTCGGGCAGATCGTTGCGGGCGGTGGTGCTCATCAGCCGCATCCGCGATTGGATGGTCCGCAGAAAGCGATAGCTGCCGGTGAAGAATTCGCAATCGTCGCGATTCAGGATGCCGGCGGCGCGCAAAGCCGACAGCGCATCGAGCGTGCCGCTGGCCATGATCGCCGGCGCCTTGGCACCGTGCTTGAGTTGCAGCATCTGCACGAGGAACTCGACGTCGACCAAACCGCCGGGCCCGCGCTTCAGATTGCCCGGCGTCGCCGTTTCTTCCAGCCGCTGCCGCATTTGCCGGATCGCCTCGGCGTCTTCGCGCCGCCACGGCGCCGCAAATGCCGCTTCGTGCAGCGCAGCGCCGACCCGCGCCGCCGCGGCAGGCGACGCGTACACGACCCGCGCTTTGCACAGCGCCTGGCGTTCCCAAAGTTGCCCGTCGTGCCGACAGGAAATAGCGGCTGAACTCGGCCAGCGACGTGGCCAGCGCGCCGCTCTTGCCGGTGGGACGCAGGCGCGGATCGATCTCGTACAGCCGGCCGTAGGGCCCCAATTGGCTGGCCACCTTGATGATCCGCTGCCCCAGCTCGCTGAAAAAATGCTGGTTGGTGGTGGTCGTGTCGCGCCGCGTGCGGCGGGCGTGCAGGGTCGCGCCGTCGGCCTCGTACAGGAAGATCAAGTCCAGGTCGCTGTGGTAGTTCATCTCGCGGCCGCCGAACTTGCCCATGGCCGACGATCGCCAACTCGCAAGGTTGCCCGGCGTCGTCCCCTTCGGCAATCGTCGGCTCGCCGAACTTGGCGGTCAGCTTGCTCGTATTCGACGCGCGCGATCTGCGTCAGGCAGGTCTCGGCGATGTCGGACAGGGCGCCGGTGGTGGCCTCGATCTCTTCCTTGCCCAGGATGTCGCGCACGCCGACGCGCAGCTGCTGCGCGTTCTTGAAGCTGTGCAGGATCGGGTCGATATCTTCGGCCCCGCGGCACAGTTCGGCCAGCGTCGCGTCCAGCATCTCGGGCGTGGGCAGCTTGTCGAGCACCAGGCTGTCCATCAGCTCGTCGATCATGCCCGGGTTGCTGATCAGAATGCCCGACAGATACGGGCTCGACGAGCACAGCTCGACGTACAAGCGCAGCGTCGGCGGATTGAAGCTGAACAGCTCCCACAGCACGCCCTTGCCGCCCAGCGAATCGCTGACCTTGCTCAGGTTGACCAGCGTCGAGTCGGGGTCGGGCGTGGCGGCGATGGCCGCCAGCAGCCGCGGGGCGATCGCCGCCAGAAAGTGCCGGCAGCGGCGCGTCGAGAGAAAGCGAATCTTCTCGGTCGACAGCGCCATCAGATTCTGGTAGGCCTGCGGCACGTCGCGGAAAGTGGTAGCGGCCCAGCACCTCGGCGATCCGCTCGGGCGGCGGATCGGGATCGAGCACCAGATCGACTCTCGGGCTCGGTTTGCGGTGTCGTCGCCGAAAGGCGTCGTGCAGCAAGTGGTCGAGAATCTTGCGGTTCAGCTCGGTCTTGCTGCTTGTAGTCGGCCTCGAAGGCCGCCAGGGCCGACTGCGCCGGCGCGTCGGCGTAGCCCATGCGGATGGCCAGCTTGCGCAGCTCGGCTGCGATCGGCTGGGCAGCAAGTGCGTTTGCAGGTCGAACATGATCTGCAGGCGGTGCTCGATCTTGCGCAGGAACGCGTAGTTCTCTTCCAGGATCGTCCGCTCCTGGTGCGTCAGGCAGCCGCACTGCTCCAGCTGCAGCGATCGCCTCCAGCGTGTTGCCGGTGCGCAAGGTCGGGCAGGTCGCCGCCGTTGAGCAGTTGCAGGAACTGGATCACGAATTCGATGTCGCGGATGCCGCCGTGGCCGGTCTTCACGTTGTGCGCGTCGGCGCCTTCGCGATGCGTGCGCTGCTCGATGCGCCGCTTGAGCGCCTTGATGCCGGTGATGTCGGCCCGGCTCAGATAGCGGCGATAGATCCACGGTTCGAGCTGCTCGAGGAACTCGCGGCCCAGCTCCAGATCGCCGGCGATCGGCCGGGCCTTGACGAACGCCTGCCGTTCCCAGGTGCGGCCCGACACGTCGTAGTAGTGCAGCGCCGCTTCGAAGCTCACGCACCATCGGGCCGCGCTGGCCTTCGGGCCGCAGCCGCAGATCGACGCGGTAGGCCGCGCCCAGCTCGGTCGGCTTCGGTCAGCAGCTTGAGCACGTCGCGCGCCAGCCGGTCGAAGAACTCGCCGTTGGCCATGCGGCCGGGCGCCGTCGGTGCTCGCCGTCGGCGTCGTAGAGAAAGATCAGGTCGATGTCGCTCGAATAGTTCAGCTCGCACGCCGCCGAGCTTGCCCAGCGCCAGGACGACGAAGCGGGCCGGCTCGGCCGTCGGGCCGCGCGGCGCGCCGCGCTGCTGCGTCGAGCTTGTCGCCGGGCCGCACCGCACGGCGGCTTCGACGATCGGCGTCGGCCAGGTACGAGATCTGCCGCGCGACCGTGTCCAGCGGCTGGCCGCGAATGATGTCGCCGTAGGCGATGCGCAGCGTTTCGCGGCGCTTGAAGCGGCGCAAGGCCGCCGTCGACGGTCGGCTCGTCGTCGGCCAAGCGCAGCGACCTCGGCGCACAGCTCGTCGACGAGCTGTCGCGCGCCACCGGCTGCCCCTCGGTCATCCGCAGCAGGTCGTAGCTTTCGCTGTCGGTGATCAGCAGGTCGCTCAGATACTGGCTGGTGGAGAAGATCTGCAGCAGGATCGGCAGCGCCTCGCGGTCGCGCTCGAACAGCGAGGCCAGCGACAGCGGATTGCGCGCGGCCGCGACGAAGCGCTCCAGATTGTTCAGCGCCATGTCGGGGTCGCTCGAGCGCGGCAGGTGCTCGGCGAATTGGTCGCAGATCGCGGCCAACAGATCGAGCGTCACGCCGGCCGTGGCCATGCGCACCAGGTTGGCGTGCGCCCGTGCCAGGTCGGTAACACCCAGCGAGCGCAGCCACGCGGCGGCCTCGGCCGGCTCGTCGAGATAGCGGTGCAGTTGGTCGATGTGCATCGAACGGTCCAGGCAGCAAACAACAAAGCGCGATGATTCTACAGGCTGTACACTTCCGGACCGACGTGCTCGGTGACCACGCTGCCGAACAGCGTGAAGGCGTTGGCGTCGTAGATCGGTCACGGCCAGGAACTGGCCGATCTGCCGGCGATTGCCGTCGAAGACCACGATCCGGTCGCAGTGCGTGCGGCCGGCGAGTTGCAACACGGCGCCGTCGTCGTCGTGGCGTTTGGCGGCTTTGCTCGGGCCTTCGACCAGCACCTCCACCTCGCGGCCGATGAACGGCTGGTTGTCTTCCTCGCTGATCGCGTTCTGGACCGCCAGCAGCTCGTTGTTGCGGCGCCGCTTGACCTCCTCGGGCACGTCGTCGGGGTACAGCTCGGCGCCCTTGGTGCCGGGCCGCGCGCTGTACTTGAAGATGAAGCTGTTCTTGAAGCGCGCACTCGCGGACCAGGTCGACGGTCTGCTGAAAATCGTCCTCCGTCTCGCCGCAGAAGCCGACGATGAAATCGCTGGTCACCGCCGCGTCGGGAATCGTCTCGCGGATGCGGGCGAGCATCTCGCGATACTCTTCGACCGTGTAGCCGCGCTTCATCCGCTGCAGCACGTCGTTCGAGCCGCTTTGCGCCGGCACGTGCAGATAGGGCGAGACACTTGGGCAAGTCGCGCACCGCCTGCCAGCAGGTCGTCGGTCATGTCCTTGGGATAGTTCGTGACGAACTTGAGCCGCGCCGAGGCCGTCGATCTCGTGCAGCTCGCACGAGCAAGTCGGACAGCCGCGTGGTGCGGCCGCCGGCCGTGTGCTGGTAGCTGTTGACGGTCTGGCCCAGCAGCGTGATCTCGCGGCAGCCTTCGGCGGCCAGTTGGCGGGCTTCGGCCACGATCTGCGCCGGCGGCCGGCTTTGCTCCGGGCCGCGGACGCTGGGCACGATGCAGTACGTGCAGAACTTGTCGCAGCCGATCATGATCCGCACGAACGCCTGATACGGCGTCGGCCGCATCGGCGGATCGCGGAGCGGATCGAAGCTCTCGAAGCTCTGTTCGATTTCGTCGCGGCTGCCGGCCTTGCGGTCGAGGCTGACTTCCATCTGCGGCCCGCCGCCGGCGGCGATCTCGCTCGATCAGCTCGCGGAATCTGGTGCAACTGGCCCGGGCCGACGACCAGGTCGACGTACGGGGCCCGCTCGAAGATCAGCTGCTGGTCTTTCTGGGCCATGCAGCCCAGCACGCCGATGATCTTGTGCGGGTTGTGCTTCTTGGCGTGCTTCAGCCGGCCCAGCGCGCTGTAGATTTTGTCCTCGGCATGCTGCCGGACGCTGCACGTGTTGAACAGGATCGTGTCGGCCTTGGCCGGAGCGTCGACCAGCTCGTAGCCCGCCTTGCGCAGGCTGGCCACGACCAGCTCGCTGTCGAGCATGTTCATCTGGCAGCCGACGGTTTCGATGTAAAGTTGCTTGGTCATGCGTGCGGGCAAATGCAGGCGAGGGCGAAATCATATTCGTTCGAGCCGCCCGGGAATTCCTCACACTAGCCCGACGCGCCAGCGAGGGTTCTTCGATCCGCTTCCCTCGCTTGCGCTTCGGGCTAGTACAAGAGTGTGCGGTCCGCGACAGTCTCACGGCCCCATTTCCCGAACGACCCCGCTATCTTAACCCGCACACGGCCCTCGCGGCCAGCGGGACTTGGCGGTCAATCGACCGGTCGTTCCCGAACGACGGACTGCACGACGGTTCGAACCCGGCGCAACGCCAAGACTTGGTTGCCGGTTAACAACGGCTCAGCAGCGCGTCCGAGCGTTGCCCAGAACTCGATCTGGCCGGCGACCGTTCGTCCGGAAGCATCGGCCGCCGAGCGTGCGGCGAGCATCAATTCGTCAGAAAGTCGAACAGTTTGAGCCATTCTATGGTGGTAGCATTTTTCGCTCTGACAAGCAATTTCGAATGCCCTAAGCCCCCAATCGCTCGCCCGGTCGCACCGGATAGCCGCGCAAAAACTCGCCGGCGGAGAGCACGCGCTTGCCGGCCGGTTGGATCTGGTCGATGGCCAGCGCTTGCTCGCCAGTGGCAATGACAAGCCTGTCGCCTTTGGCCTCCAACACGGTGCCGGGCTCGGAAGGCACGCCGGCTTCTACTTGCAATCCGGGCTCGACGTGCACCCGTTCCAAGATCAGCCGCAGCGGCTCGCCCCCTTCGCGGTGCCACGACGTGTACGTCTTGGGCCATGGCTGCAAGGCTCGCACCTGGTTGTGAATCGCCTCGGCCGAGCGCGACCAGTCGACCTGGCCCAGTTCTTTCTTCAGTCGCGGGGCCTTGGTGGCTTGCGCGGGATCCTGTTCGATCGCGCGGGCCGTGCCGGCTTCCAAGGCGTCAACGGCTTCGATCACCAACGGCGCACCCAGCTCGGCCAGGCGCGGCTCCAGCTCGGCGGCAGTCTCTTCGGCGCCAATCGGTGTAACGAGCTGCGCGATCGCCGGGCCGGCGTCGAGCTTCGCCGTGACGTGCAGCACCGTCACGCCGGTTTCGGTCTCGCCGTGGTAAATCGCCCAGTTGATTGGCGCCGCGCCGCGATATTTGGGCAATAGCGAGGCGTGCAGGTTGATGCCGCCCAGCCGGGCAATCTCGATGACTTCCGGCGCGAGGATCTGGCCGTAATCGCAAACCACGAACAGATCGGGCCGATCGGCGGCCAGCAGCATCCGCGCGGCCGGCGCGTTGATGCTCTCCGGCTCATGCACCGGCGTGCCCTGCTCGACGGCCAGCTCGCGCATCGGATTGGCCTCGGCGCGGCTCTTGCCGTGCACCGGCCGCGGCGGACGCGTGACCAGCGACAGCACCGCGTGGGGCGACGCATACAGCCGCCGCAAAGTCGGCACCGCAAACGCGCCAGTGCCCATCATAATGATCCGCATCCGATTCGTGTCCGTGAATTCAAGGAATTACGAAGAGACACGAACCACCAAGGCACCAAGGAAGGATGAAGGCGGAAGGATGAAGGATGAAAAAGGACAGACCGTGCCGTTGGGTCTTCGTAAGTCCCTAGTACCTTCTTCTTCCCTTGGTGCTCTTGGTGCCTTGGTGGTTCAAAAATTCTTCGTCGTAAAAATGACTCCATCACGATCGCAGCTTTTCCAGTTCGGCCAGTCGCCGGGCAATCGCCGCTTCGTTCGGAATCTCGCCGCGCTCGAACTGGCCCTCGAATTGCGTCTCGAATTCGTCGAGCGCTTCTTGAATCGCCATCTTGCCCGTCTCGCTCAGCCGGTCGATGAACAGGATGCCGTCCAAGTGGTCGATTTCATGCTGCACAGCCCGGGCAAACAGGCCGTCGAGGTCCATCGTCACTTCCTCGCCGGCGAGGTTGTAGGCGTTGAGCGTCACGCGCTCGGAGCGCTTCACGTCGCCGTACAGGCCGGGCAGGCTCAAGCAGCCCTCCTCGGCCTCGGCGTTGCCCTTGCGATTGGTGAGCACGGGGTTGAGAAACGCGAACTCCCCCTCGGGCGCCGCCGGATCGGACTCCAAGTTGATGATGAACAGCCGGTAGGGCAGGTCGACCTGGTTGGCGGCCAGGCCCACCCCCTTGGCCGCGTACATCAGCTCAAACATTCGCGCACAATGGTATGCAGTTCAGCATCAACCCGCTTCAGCGGCTTCGAAACGTGGCGCAAGGTCGGGTGAGGATATTGGATAATCTGCAAAGCAATCGGCTCCGGCGCGCGGTGGTGCGGCGAATGCCCCGCGCGGCGGTGCGGCAAACCACGATCCCTCGACCGCCGGGGGCGTTCCTTCGTAATCCTAACAAAGGACCGGCGTTAGACGAGGGGGGGAAACCTTGGGCTCGCGGCCGACAGCCACTTTTCCTTCGACTCGTCGGCGGCATGTTCCGCCCTTTCCGCCTCGGCTTCGAGTTTGTCCATTTCTTCGCTGAGAACTTTGGAACGTTCTTCAAATTGGGCTTCCAGGCGTTCGGCTTTTTCGTTGATCTCACGACCGGCCGCGTCCCACGCGGCTTGCAGCTTCTCGGCCTCGCCGTGCAGCGCCTGCAACTTGGCGTCGACGGACCGCTCCTTGCTCAAACGGGTCTTTAGCTGCTTGTCGCGAGCGCCGTCCTTCGACAACTCGAAGGTCCCGCCGCCCCGCTCGCCTTCCGATGACACACGCCACGACTTCGACTTCGCCGATGCCTTGGGGGCTGCGCCCAAAAGCTCAGGATGCCGGGCAACTTGGTCGGAGTGCGCCGCGCGTTCCCGTCGACGGCTGCCTTTGCCCGAATCAACTCGTCAAGCTGCGACTGCGTCTGCGTCTTGAACTGGAAATACTGCTCGCGGACCTGCGCTTCCGCCTTCTCCTCGGTCGATCCGGGCGTCGCTCGAGCGTGAATCTTCTTCCAAGTCTCGCGGGCGCCCTTGAGCGCTCGATTGCATGCCTCGAGACTCGCCAGCGCGAACAGGTAGTGCCGCCGCGTTGGGTCGCCGCAGAGGTCGCAAACCGTGCGGGCGTACGAGATGTCAGCGTCGGCAGCTCGGCGCTGCGCTTCCAGGAGCTGGTCCAGAGTCACCGCACCGCTCTCATACGCCGTCGCGACGGCGTCGCATTGGCGAATAGTCGCGTCACGGCGCTTCGAGTTGGTTTTGACGAGTTCCAGATTCAGCGTGGCCTGCCTGATCATGACGCCAAACTCGTGGTCGATGTTCTCTAGTGGGGCTTCGAACATTTTGCTGACAGCCGGTGAATCGACGTCAATGGTTACAGCAGCAGGTGACGGGATCTGCTTCTCCTTCGCCGCGCGACTGCCTTGCTTTTGCTCGACCAACGACTGGATCATTTTCTCCAAGCGGTCCAGGCGCCGTTCAACCGACGACGGCGCGTCGGGCGCTTCCTTTTCAGCGCTGGGCTTCTTGGCGACCGAGATCTCTTCTTCGTCCGAACTTGCAGCGCCGGCCGACTCGATCCGCGTCTCTTCCGTATTTGACGCTTCGGTACTAGGTGCATCGGTCGCTTCGCCACCGGGGTTCGCCGGCTCGGCCTGCAGGGCGTGAATCGAAAGCGGGAGCACCGCCAGGCCGATCGCCAACAGGGTCAATCGCAAAGGCCAGCCGACGCGACGCGTGACGTTCGTTGCCAGAATCATTTCCATTCTCCTTGTGAGATGATGTACGTGAGAAAAGCCGCTGGCTCCCAGCGGAAGCGCCGACCGCGATTCGGCAAGAAACTCAACCGTGGCCAGCAGCGTTTCGGCGTACGCGCGGGCCGACTCGGGCAGCATGCCCACGACGCGCGCGTCGCAGCACAGCTCTTCGGCCCGCTCCAAATTGCGGCGAGCCCACCAGGCCACCGGATGCCACCAATACAATCCCAGCGCCGCCAGCTCGACCCACCGCACCAGCGGGTCGCGCCGTGCCAGATGCACCAGTTCGTGCAACAGCAGCGTGGTCCGCTGCCGCTGGGACAGGTTTCCAAGCAGGTCGCTCGGCAGCAGCATCGTCGCGCTGCCCGTCATCGCCCAAACACATGGCGGGACCCGCCCGCCAACGACGCGCACGGCCGGAACGCGCCGCAAGCCCAGCCGAGCGGCGAGCGATCGGACTTCATCGAGCAACTCGGCCGGCGCTGGTGGCGTGCGCAAGCAGGCGGCGAAACCGCACCACGCGGACTAAGGCCACGGCAAACCATAGCGCCGAACCGGCAAGCCACGTCCAGCCAGCCAGCGGAACCAGCTGAGAAACCAGCTCCGATATCGCGGCCGCAGTATTGCCTGTGGCCGCTGCCAAAACGTCGCGCGCGGATAGTTCATCCTCCGACCAAGACTCCCGCAAGAAATCCGGCACGATGAACGGCAGCGATTCAGCCTCCACGGCCGCATCATCCGGTTCATTCGCTTCGATCAACTCTCGCCGAGCCGCGTTTATTGCGGCCAGTTCCGATTCAACGTCCGCGTCCGCCGCAATTTCGAATGAAGGCTCCGGCATGATCGGCGAGATGACGAGCGCTCGCGGCGGCGTGTCGGCTCCTTCAATCGGCCTCGCGGGCAGCGGCAAGACGGCTTGTAAACCCTTCACCGGCACGCCCACCAGCGGCGGCATCAAGAGCTTGACCAGCACCAGCAGCCAGACGGCAAACGCCAGGTGCGGGTGGCGGCTGACGCGCGTGACGACGCACGCCAGCAAGGCCAGGACGGTGGCCAGCACGGCGTTCGACAGCCCGGCTGTGAGCCATGCGCTCATGACCGCCCTCCGCCGCGCGACGATTTTTCCGCCGATTCGAGCAGCTTTCGCAATTGCTCGCGGTCCTTCTTCGACAGCGAAACTCGCCGCACGAGCTGGCTGAGCACCGGCACCCATGATCCGTCGCACAGCCGGTCGGCAATCTCCTGAAGCTGCTGGTCGATCAGCAGCTCGCGCTCGACGGCCGCGCGAAACACGTGGGCCAGACCCGCGCGGTTTCGCGCGACGCACCGCTTTTGCTCCAGCCGCTCCAGCAGCTTCTGCACCGTGGCATAGTCGGAAACCGTTTGGCCCGGATAAATCCGCGCCGTGAGCTGCCGAATGGTTTGCGGCCCGTGCTGCCAGAGCGGCTCGAGCACCGCGAACTCCGCGTCGGTCAAATGTATTCGCCGTTCACCCATCGTCCGGCATCCAACGCACTCAGATGTTTTGTCTGAAGCGGCATCCTAAGACAATCCATCTGAGGTTGTCAAGGGCGCGCGATCGAGAAATACAATCGCGGGGGGAAGCGGGCTGAGAGCGGAGTCAGGCGGGAGCTTGCTGACCTTGATCGTCCAGCGCGACGATGACCAGGTTATTGGCGTTGGCGAAGTTGACGACTTCGCGCTGGTCGATGAGGATCGTGCGGCCCGCCTCGACCGCTAGCACTTTGCCGCCCACGCTCGACATGGTGCGCAGCGTTCCCATGCCGATCGTGGGCACGTCGAAGCGCATGTCCTGCTGCGGCTTGGCGACTTTGACGACCGTGAACCCGCCCGCGCGGCACAGCGCGCCGGCCCGGCGAATGCATTCGTCGGTGCCCTCGATCGCTTCGACGGCCAAAGGCGAGCGGTCCTTGACGGCCACGCTCTGGCCCACGTCCAGCCGGCCCATTTCCTTGGCCAGCCGCCAGCCGAATTCGATGTCTTGCCGATCGGCCGCGGTCGGCTGCCGTTCGGTCAAGCAGGCTAGCTTCACCAGCAGGTCCGGAACAAAATCGGTGGCTGGCTTCATGGCGATGCCGGCGGTTTGAAAAGCCTCGACGATCGCGCTCAGCAGGCTGTCATCCTGAAACGTCTTTCGCCGGCTGACCAGGTGCGGATAAAACGTCAGCCAGCCGCGCCAGTCGGGCAGATGGTGCAGCCAGGCCCAGCGTTGATAGAGCAAGACTTTGTGCACCTTGCCGGCCATCGTGGCCTGGGCCACGCCGTGGCGGCGGAAGTAGCGAATCACCCCGCCGACCTTGGCCAACCCGATCCATTTGAAGTGGTGGCAGATTTCCTCGAGTGCCGGATCGGCATGATCCTTGATGCCCAGGCAGTAGACCTGCGCGCCCTCGGCGGCCAATGCCTGGGCCACCACGATCGGATAGCGTCCCCAGCCGGCGATCAGCCCGACGCGCGCCGGCGCCGACGCCGCCTGAGAGGATGAAGGCGGAAGGATGAAGGATGAAGGGCGGATGGACGTCGTCGCACTCATTTTTCTGTTTTCATCCTTCAGCCTTCATCCTTCCGCCTTCCTTGTCACGCCGCGTGTCCGGCGGCGGGCGGGCGGCCCTCGCGGGTTAGCTCGTCAACGGCCTGCTGCAGGGCTTTGAGCTGGCGCCGCATCTCGGGCAGTTTCGAGATCGCCGCGAACTGAATCTTTTGATCGCGTTCGGCGATGGCCGGGATGCCGAACACGTGCGCGCCGGCAGGCACGTCATGGCTGACGCCCGCCTTGGCACCCAAAATCGCTCCGTCGCCGATCCGCACGTGATCGCGCACGCCCACCTGGCCGGCCATCACCACGTAATCGCCGGTGATCGTGCTGCCGGCCACGCCAACTTGCGAGCAGATCATGTTGTGCTTTCCGATGCGGCAGTTGTGGGCGATCATCACCAGGTTGTCGATTTTCGTGCCGTCGCCGATGATCGTCGGGCCATAGGTGCCGCGATCGATCGTGGTGCCGGCGCCGATCTCGCAATCGCGCGCCGATCTGACGTATGCCCAACTGAGCGGACGGCAGGTGGCTGCCCTCGAAATAGCGGTAGCCGAACCCATGGCAGCCCAGCACGACGTTGGCATGCACCACGCTGCGCGGCCCGACGGTGGTATTCTCGTACAGCACGGCATTGGGATAGATGGTGACGCTCGTCGCCCAGCTTGCAGCCGGCCATGATGTGGGCGCCGGTGTGGATGGTCGAGCCGGCGCCGATTTCGACGTCCGCGCCGATCGTGGCGCCGGGATGCACGTCGACGTCGTCGCCCAGCCGCGCGGTGGCGTCGATCAAAGCGGCGCGGCTGATGCCGATGCGGCGGCGCGGGCGGGGCGGCCGGAAGTGCGTGACGATGGCCGTGAAGGCCCGATGCACGTCGTCGACCACGATGGCCGGCATGGTCAAGGCTTCGCGCGGAAAGCTGCGCGGCACCACCGCGGCCTGCGCGCTGGCGGCGGCCAGATGGCTGGCCTTTTCGTTCTTGTCGACCAGCGTGATGTCGCTCGGCCCGGCGTCGTGCAAGGTGGCGGCGCCGTCCACTTCGATCGTGGCGTCGCCGATCACCTCACCATCGACCAGTCGCGCCAAAACGGCCAGGCTCGTCGGCATCGTCGGAATCCTTTCCGTACACGGGGGATGGCGCTGCAAGTGCCCAATCCTTCAGGGGACGGAAATGTAACGCCTTGCCCCCGCCGCGGCAATAGCGAAGTGACGGCGTGCTAGCGGACACGATCGGTGCCATGCTTGCGCTCGCGCAAGCATGGCACCCGCGCATTTACGAATCGTCGCTGCTGTCTAATGCGGCCGCGGGATCAGGCCGAAGTCGAGACCCAACACGAACATCATCAGGCTGATGATGAAGATGAAGCCCAGGTAATGGAAGGCGACCACCACCCGCTCGCTCACCGGCCTCCGCATGATGCCTTCGAGAATCAGAAACACCATGTGCCCGCCGTCCAGCAGCGGAATCGGCAGGAAATTCACCACCGCCAGGTTCGCGCTGAGCAGCGTCAGGAAAATCAGCAATTGCGACACGCCTTCGTAGGCCGCCGAGCCGGCCGCTTCGGCAATGGCCTTGGGACCGCCCAGCGCCAAGGGCGAAATCTGCGTGCCCATCTTTCGCAGGAACATGTACACGTTCAGCACCGCGTCGATCGTTTCGCGGCGCCCAGCGCTGCGGCCTCGGCCAGCGAATCGGCTTTCGTGTTCGTGATCTCGACGCCGTAATTCAGTCCGCGATCGGCGAAAAACCAATCCGCGGCGTCCACGGGAGCCAGCGCGGCGGTGCGCCCGTCCTTCAAGGTCAGCGTCACTTTCGTGCCCGGCGGAAGCCATTGCAAATTCGCGCTGAAATAGGGCCAGTTCATGGCCTCGGCGCCGAACTCGACGGGCTTGGTTCGCTCGGCGAGGACTTCGGCCTCGTCGATTTCGTCTTGCGTCGCGGCGTGGTCCTTGTCTTTCTTCGGCAATTCGAACGTGACCTTCACGATCTCATCGCCGGCGGCGAAGCTGCGCCTTGCCGGCCGGCTTGTCTTTTTCCAACAACTGGGCCTCGGCCGCGGGGCTCCCCGGCTCGGTCGCTTCAACCACGCTCAACACGCGGTACGTGACGCCGAGCGCCGGCGCCGACAGCGGGCTGCCCGGCGCGTACGATTCCTCGGGCCAGGCCGGATCGCGCAGCGTGATCTGCTTCTCGACCTTCTCATTCTGCCCGGCTGAGCCTTCGCGCAAAACGACCAGCGCGATCGTCTGGCCGGCGCGGCGTCGCAATTGGTCGGGCAAGCGCTGCGGATCGCCCGGAGCCACCCCGTCGATGCTGACAATCATGTCGCCCGGCCGCAGATCGGCCTCGGCCGCCGGCGATTTCGGTTGCACCGCCGTGATCTTGCCCATCTTCATCACTAATCCCAGCGTGCGCATCGGCCGCGCCGAAACCTCAATCGATACCTGCTCGGGCGTCTTCGGCTCGCCCTGCTTGGCCTCGGCCGGCAACCGCTCGACGTCGAAACGCAGCTTCTCACCGGGATGCCGCGCCAATTGCGTCAGCACGTCGCGATACGAGCCGACCGTCTCGCCGCCCACGGCCACGATGTCGTCGCCGGGTTCAAAGGCATCGGCCGCGGCGGCCGGCGTGCCGCTGATCGTGGCCTTGTAGTCAGACAGTGTCCGGGTTCGTCCCGGTTGCACGCCGATCGTCGGCCGCATCCGCTGATAGAGCGGGTCGGGCTGGATGTGCACCCAAAACGGCTCTTCCACGCCTTCGCGCCGAATCTGGAAATCGACCCCCTTGTCGATGTCGCACAGCATCACGGCGTTCATCAGGTCGCGAAAGCGCAGCGGAAGATCGCCCGAGTCGCCGATTTGCACCACCGTGTCGCCCGGCTGAAGATTGGCCTTCCAGGCCGCTTCGCCCGGCATGACGTTCGAAACGGCGCACGTCAGATCGCGACGACCGATGGCGTAGGCCGCCATGGCCATCAGGAACGCGAAGATCACGTTCATGATCACGCCGGCCGAGATGATCGCCATCCGCTGCGGCACGCTCTTGGCCATGTAGCTGCGCGGATCGTAGACGATCGTCGAACCGTCGGCGGCCAGCGTCGGCTCGCTCGGCAGGTCGCCGCCGCCGGCATGCAGTTGGGCCCGCTCGCGCTCTTCGGCGGCGCGGGCCGGGTTGTCGTCCTGGCCGAGCATCTTCACGTAGCCGCCCAGCGGCAGAATGCCGATGCCGTATTCGGTTTCGCCCCAGCGAAAGCTGGCACAGCTTCAGGCCGTAGATGTCGAAGCCGAGATAGAACTTCTCGCACTTCACGCCGCACGCCTTGGCCACGAGAAAGTGGCCCAGCTCGTGGACGAAAATGACCAAGCCCAAGCCGAAGGCGACTTCGAGAATGACCAACAGCAGGTGCAAGTTCCACGTAATACCGCGATTAGAGTACAGACCCAACGCATTACCTCCTGGCGAGCCCAGCGGTCCAGCTCGAACAGTTGCTCGAGCGACGGGCTGGGGTCGAATTGATGATGTTCCAAAACTGCCCGGCAGACTGGGCACGATCTCGGTAAACTGCAGCTCGTCCGGCGCAGAAACGCCGGCCACGGCGGCCTCGTTGGCGGCGTTCAGCACGGCGCCGGCGGTGCCGCCGGCGCGGGCCACTTCCAAGCCCAAGCGCCAGCGCCGGAAACCGCTCGGGGTCGGGCGGTTCGAAATCCAGCCGCATCGGCTCCGCCAAAGTCCAGCCGCGCCGCCACGCCCGGCTGCCGCCGCGGATACGTCAACGCGTACTGAATCGGCAGCTTCATGTCGGGCGGGCTCAGCTGGGCGATCACCGAGCCGTCGACGAATTCCACCAGCGAATGCACGATCGACTGCGGATGCATCACCACGTCGATCTGGTCCGGCCGCAAGTCGAACAGCCAGCGGGCCTCGATGATCTCCAGCGCCTTGTTCATCATCGTGGCCGAGTCGATCGTGATCTTCGGGCCCATCGTCCAGGTCGGATGGCGCAAGGCGTCGGCGACCGTCACCTCGGCCAGTTGTTCGGCGGTGTGATTGCGAAACGGGCCCGCCGCTGGCCGTCAGGATGATGCGCTTGCACTTCCTCGCGCCGCCCGGCCTGCAGGGCCTGAAACACGGCGCTGTGCTCGCTGTCGACCGGCACGATGCGCGCGCCGGTCTGTGCGCGCCAGGTCGATCACCAGCGGCCCGGCCATGACCATGGTTTCTTTGTTTGCCAGGGCCACGGTCTTGCCGGCTTCCACCGCGGCCCACGTGCCGCGCAAGCCGGCGCTGCCGACGATGGCCGCCACCACGACCTGCACTTCGTCGCAGCTGGCGATGGTTTCCAAACCGTCGGTGCCGACCAGCAGCTGCACGCCTTTGGGCAGCCGCGAGCGATCTAGCGTCGCGGCCGCGACCGGATCGGCGGCCACGATCCATTTTGGGCCGAAGCGGTGCGCCTGCTCGATGAGCAAATCCAAGTTCGAGTAGGCCGACAGGGCCAGCGCACGCAGGCTACCCTGGGACGCGGCAATGACTTCCAGCGTGTTGCGACCGATGCTGCCCGTCGAGCCGAGCACCGCCACGTTGGCAACTTCCTGGGTCATAAACACCACGCACGGTACGAATCACGCCGCATCAGGGTGGCACCGACTGCTCGTTGCGGCTGTCCGGGAACTCGTGCCCGGAAAACACGTCACGCCGCGGTTCCTCACACGAACCCGACGCGCAAGCGAGGGCTCTTCGTCCAGCGTCCCTCGCTCGTGCGTCGGGTTAGTGTGCGGCAATTGCCGGACTCCCTCAACAAGTTGTCTGGGCCACCCCATTCTAGCCGTTCTCTGCTATCACGATCATTCGCCGTCGACAAGGTCGCGGCCAGACGTGGCTCGCAAAATCGCGCTCGGCCTTGCGGCGCGGTTTTTCCGAAAAACCCTAGTTTGCCGCCATGCAACGTTCATTCTAAGGGCAAACCGCCGGGCATCACAACCCGAGCTGGCGCGCGTCCGCCCCGCCGGTTCGGGCTCGTTGTATTTTGAAAACATAGGTCATACTATGAACAGACGACCGCACAATCGGGCCTTGGCGCCGCGTTGCAACCCGCCCTTCGCGGCCACGTCGCTCACCCCCCACGGCAATTGCTGCGCCGCCGCGGGGCACCGAAGAATTCTGGACACTTCGACCTCCTGAAGAATCACCTCGATGAAAAACGATAAAGACCCGCTGCGAAAACCGGCCGAAAAGAAGCCCTCGGCAATCAATAACAACGTCGTCTGGCTGGTGCTGCTGTTGGGCGTGTTGATTCTTTTGGGTGTCAGCCTGCTGACCAACGGCGCCGAGGAGAAGCTGCAGTACAGCGACTTGCTGGCCCTGATCAAGCTCACCGGTGAGACCACCGGCAAGAACTATGTCGAAGTCCACCGCGGCGCGGGCGACAAGCTGCACGTCTACCGCTTCTCGGATCCCAAGGACATCAAGATCGGCAGCTACGAGGTCACCGGCAAGATCACCTGCCAGATGGACCAGGAAAGCGCCCAAGGTCGGCGTCAACTTTCAAAGCAATCTCAAGCCGATGGACAATCGGCTCGCGCAACTGCTGGAAGAAAAGAACATTCGCTTCGACAACTCCGACGGCCCCAGCGCCTGGAAGTCGTACGTGCCGATGCTGGTGGTCACCGGCGCTGTTCGTGGTCTTCATTCTTCTTCATGATGCGCCGGCTGGGCGGGGCCGGCTCGCCGATGGCCTTCGGCCGCAGCCGCGGCAAGATGTACGCCCAGGAAGATCTCGGCGTCACGTTCGAAGACGTGGCCGGCATCGACGAGGCCGTCGAAGAGCTGCGCGAAGTCGTCGAGTTCCTGCGCACGCCCGAAAAATATCAGGTCCTCGGCGGCCGCATTCCCAAGGGCGTGCTGCTGGTCGGTCCGCCGGGCACCGGCAAAACGCTGCTGGCCAAGGCCATCGCCGGCGAGGCGGGCGTGCCGTTCTTCAGCCTCTCCGGCTCCGACTTCGTCGAAATGTTCGTCGGCGTCGGCGCGGCCCGCGTCCGCGACATGTTCCAGCAGGCCGAGGCCAAGGCGCCCTGCATCATCTTCATCGACGAGCTCGACGCGCTGGGCAAAACCCGCGGCTCGCAGCATCGTCGGCGGCCACGACGAGCGCGAGCAAACGCTCAACGCGCTGCTGGTCGAGATGGACGGCTTCGACTCGAACAGCGGCGTGATCGTGCTGGCCGCCACGAACCGGCCCGAAACGCTCGACCCGGCCCTGCTGCGGCCCGGGCCGCTTCGACCGCCACGTGCTGGTCGATCGGCCCGACGTGCGCGGCCGCGAGGAGATCCTCGAAGGTCCACGTGCAAAACGTCAAGCTCGACGAAGACGTCAACCTGCAAGAAGTCGCCGGCCATCACCTCCGGCTTCGTCGGCGCCGATCTGGCCAACCTGGTCAACGAAGCGGCGCTGCTGGCCGCCCGCAAAGGCAAAACGGCCGTCGGCATGGCCGAGTTCAACGAAGGCGTCGAACGCGTCACCGCCGGCCTGGAAAAGAAGCAGCGGATCATCCACGAGGACGAAAAGCTGCGCGTCGCCTATCACGAGAGCGGCCACGCCCTGGTGGCCTACAGCCTGCCCAACACCGATCCGGTGCACAAAGTCTCGATCATTCCCCGCGGCCTGGCGGCGCTGGGCTACACGATGCAGCGGCCCGAGGGCGATCGCTACCTGATGACGCAGGGCGAACTGGAAAGCCGCATCCAGGTGCTGCTGGCCGGCACGCTGCGCCGAGGAAATGGTCTTCGACGACGTTTCGACCGGCGCCCAGAACGACCTGGAGCGCGCCAGCGACATCGCCCGCAGCATGGTCATGGACTTCGGCATGAGCCGGCTGGGCCGGGTCAACTATCCGCGAAAGCTCGCGCAGCCCGTTTCTGGCCACCGGCGGCGACTTCCAGCGCGAGCACAGCCACAGCGAGCAGACCGCCCGCGAAATCGACCAGGAAGTCAAGCGGATCGTCGACGAGTCGCTGGAAAAAGTGCGTCACATCCTGGAAGTGCGCATGGCGTCGCTGCGAGCTTTGAGTGCCCGGCTGATCGAAAAGGAAGTCATCGACTCCGACGAGCTCAAGCAGATCATCGAAGAAAACTCCCCCAGCCCGCTGATCGTGCCCGGCACCAGACCGAACGCAAACGCGCCGCCGCCGAGTTGCAGGACCGCGCCGAAGGCGACCAACAAGCCGAGAGCGTGTCCTAAAAGGTGCCAGGAATCTTAAAATAAGGTTCCTGGCACCTTTTTCGCTCCCTGCTGCAACACCCGCTTTCTTCACGCCGCCGATCTGTCCGCTTATAATGACGCCCGGAAGCGGCAGCGGTTTTTTCCGAATCGTCCTTGGAACGGAGGAGCAACCGATGAAAGTTCGATTCTTGACGTGCGCGTTCTCGGCACTTTTCGCGGCCGGTTTTCTTTCGACGCCAATGGCCCGGGCCGACGAAAAACCCGGCACGTTCCACGCCATCGATCTCAAGCCGTACGCAAATCGCAAGCTGCTGGATAACCTGGGCAGCGGCGGAGCCAACAACAGCCTGAATCAACTGCCCCAGGGCAAAAAGGAGTTGGGCGGCGTCACGTTTCAAGTCGGGCCCGGCTTGATCCAATTGGGAAGCACCCAGTTCCGAGACTTCCCGGAAAAGGTCGGCGACATCGCGGTCGATCGTAAATTCGCCAAGCTTCACATCCTGCACGCCACGTGCTATGGCGGCGGACCGAACCAGCAAGGAGGCGAAGGCTGGGTCAAGGACGGCACGCCCATCGGCCAGTACCTGGTGCGCTACGACGACGGCACCGAGGAAGCCATCGCAATCACCTACGGCGAGGACGTCCGCGATTGGTGGTACGTCGACGGCGAAGCCGAGCCGAGCCAGGGCAAGGTCGTGTGGAAGGGCGACAACCAATACGCCCTGGAAATCGGCGCCCACCTGCGGCTGTACATGACGAGCTGGACCAATCCCAAGCCCGACAAGCAAGTCAAGCAAATCGATTATCTGTCGCGCAAAGCCGACACCCCCTGCGCGCCGTTTTGCATTTCGATCAGCGCCGAGGAGAAATAACGATTGGCATTTGGGCATGCTCAGGGCGGCACCGACAACTTGTTGTCGGTGTTGCGAAGCAATAAGAGGCGTTGTGAAGAGGCCACCTCAACTCGCCAACTCCTCTTGTCCCTGCGGGACCCAAACAACAAGTTGTCTGGGCCACCCAAGCCGAGCCGTTCGTCGACGGCCGACTCAGCGCTTGCGGGCGGCGAGGGTTTGCTTGCGGATGTCCGCGGCGCGGGCGTACAGCGGCGCGGCTCGCGCGTAGTCGCCGATCGACTCGTACAACAACGCCAGGTGGTTCAGGGTCGAGCCATAATCGGGGTGCTGTTCGCCCAGGACTTTTTTGCGGATCTCCAAGGCCTTGCGATAGGCCACCTCGGCCCGCGCCATGTCGCCCATCGAGTCGAACAGCAGACCGATGCTGTCGAGGCTGGTGGCATAGTCGGGGTGTTGTTCGCCCAGCGCCTTTTTGCGAATTTCCAAGGCCTGGCGGTGTAGCGGCTTGGCCCGCGCGAAGTCGCCCTTGGCCTGATATACCGAGGCCAGGCAATACAGGCTCGTGGCGTATTCGGGGTGCTCCTCGCCCAGCGCTTTCTTGCGAATCTCCAAGGCCTGGCGATAGAGCGGCTCGGCACGGGCGTTGTTTCCCGCCGTCTGGTATTGCGCGGCGAGGTTGCTCAAGCTCTGCGCATAATCGGGGTGCTGCTCGCCCAGCGCTTTCTTGCGAATTTCCAAAGCCTGCTTGTAGAGCGGATCGGCACGGGAGCTTTCGCCCATCGACCGATACAGCTCCGCGAGATTATTGAGGCTCGTGGCATAGCTGGGGTGTTGTTCGCCCAAGGCCTTCTTCAAGACGGCCGAGGCCTGGCGGTAGAGCGGCTCGGCCTGGCGATAGTCGCCCATCACGTGATACAGCGTCGCCAGGTTGTTCAAATTCTGCGCATATTCGGGATGCTGCGCTCCCAAGGCTTTCTTTTTGATCTCCAGGGCCTGTTTGATGAGCGGTTCTGCGCGACCGTAATCGCCCGTCGCCTCGTACAACAAACCCAGGTTGTTGAGCGTCACGGCATAGCTAGGGTGCTGTTCGCCCAAGATTCGCTTGCGAATTTCGAGCGTCTCGAGATAGAGCGGTTCGGCCCGGTCGTTGTCGCCGGTGACGCGGTACAGCTCGGCCAGGTTGTTCATGGTCGTGGCATAGCCGGGGTGTCGCTCGCCCAGGGTCTTCTTGCTGATCGCCAGCGCCTGCGAGGCCGCCTCGATGCCTTCCTTGAATTGGCCCTTGCCGTATAGCTGCACGGCATTTCGGCCGGCCGCGTCGGCCGCGGCCAGTTGTTGTCGTTGTTCTTTGCTGAGCTTCGAGCGCAACTCGACTTCGGCCACGGCCTGTCGAGCGTCCGTGACTTGCCAGTGTTTTTCTCCCAACTGCTTGATCGTAAGGCGCAGGACTTCGGCGTAGGCCCGGCGCGCGGCGGCGAAGTCTTCGCGCGCCAGCTGCAGGGTCCCCAGGTACGTTTGAATCGCGTTGAGGTCGTTGTCGGAGCCGGTGGAGCTCTCGCGCAACGTCGCCAGCAGCTTGTTGAGCGTCGCCGCCGCTTCGTTCAACTTGCCCGCCGCTTCAAGCTGATGGGCTTCTTCCCACAGGCGGTTGACTTCCTTCGCCGAACTGGCAGCCGGCGGATCGGCGGCCGCCGCGGACGTCGCCAAGTGCGGCTCGAAAGCCGCCCACAGCGCCAACCCGGCCAGCCACTTTCGCAGCCAGGCAGTAGGGCACAAGCGTTTCAAGAGGCCGCGGAGAGCAACGGTACGCATCGAAAATCTCCGCCTCCGACGCCGCGCGTCGACAAGAAGCCCAAGCGGGCGCCGTGAGCCCAAATTCGCAGTATAGCCGCCGCCAGCTGGGGTGCAATTTTTGCTCGCGCAGCCCCGCGTCGGCCGGAAAATGGCAGCACGAAGCCGGCGCGCTTGCGATCGGCCGCGGGCTCTGATCTGATAAACGGTGTTCGCTCGACAAGTCGCTTTTTAAGTTCATCCCCACGGGCATTCGTCCCGCCTTTGTGCGTTCAGAACAAGGAGCTAACCACCATGGCAGTCAAACCGATTCCCGATGGCTATCACACGGTTACCCCCTATATGGTCGTCAGCGGCGTCGACCGACTGATCGACTTTCTCAAGCGGGCCTTCGACGCGAAGGAACTGCATGCCATGAAAGATCCCTCCGGCAAGATCCGCCATGCCGAAGTGCAAATCGGCGACTCCCGCGTGATGATGGGCGAGGCCAGCGAGCAGTGGAAGGCGATGCCTTGCTCGATTTATCTGTACGTGAACGACGCCGATGCCGTCTACCGCAGTGCGCTGGCGGCGGGCGCAAGCTCGATCATGGAGCCGGTCGACCAGTTCTACGGCGACCGCCACGGCGGAGTGACTGATCCGACCGGCAACATGTGGTGGATTTCGACGCACATCGAAGACGTGCCGCCGGCCGAAATGGAACGGCGCGCCAAGGCCCACATGAAATAACGCGACCGGGTTAAAATGTCTGGTGCCACGGGCATCCTGCCCGTGTCCTGGCGCGCACTGGCGAGACGCCAGTGGCACCCAAACCATAGCAAATTAGCGTAGTCGCTCTCGTAGCCGCCCATGACGGCGCACCCCGTTTTAACACCCCAGCGGCATCCCGATTGTCTCCCGCGATGCGAACCCATCGAGCCCCGTCTCCCCGAGTCGCCGCGACGCTCATCGAGCTGATCGTGGTGCTGGCGATCATCGCGATCCTCGTTGGACTGTTGCTGCCGGCGGTGCACTATGCCCGCGAAGCGTCGCGGTGCGCGTCGTGCGCGAACAACTTGCACCAATTGGGTATCGCGATGACGCATTACGTCAACGTGCGACACAAGCTGCCCGAGCCGGCGGCCGATGGCACGATCGGCGGTTGGGAAATCGTGCTGTTGGATTTCTTGGAGGACGCCAACCTGGCGGCCGGACTGTCGGGCGATCCGCCGCTCGACCCGGCCGCCGTGCCGCCGCTGGCGAAAAAACGGCCGGCGATCCTCTCCTGCCCCTCGGCCACCGAAGCCGACAGCAGCGTCCCCACGGTGCCCGCCAGCCACTACACGGCGGTCCTCGTGCGGCACACCAACCCGGAGAAATGCCGGTGGAGCTTCGGCGAGCTCTCGACCGATTCGCGCATCCCTTGGGTCACGAGCCCCGAAGTGCCTTACGGCGGGCCAACCGAGCTGCGACCCCACAACGGCGGATTCAACTACATTTACGGCCAAGGCTCGGCCACGGGGGGCGTCCTCTTTAACACCGCCGACGACTGATCTAAAATGAGACCGATCGCGGGCGAAACATTGGCCCGCCCAAAGCGAGATCCAACTATGAACGAAATCCCCAATGCCACGCCCCCCGACACCGGCACACCGCCCCCCGCGCCGGAAACCCTCAAGGCGGCCTTGAAGGCCTTCAAGAAACGGCTCAAGCTGACGCAGCTCGACGACGCCTCGCGACTGGGGCACGGCCCCATGAGCTCGGGCCTGAAGTCGGGAATCGCCGGTATCACGCCCCCCGATCAGTATCCGCGCACCGTGTGGGAGGAGCTCGTCAAGCAAGGCAAACTCAAAAATGCCAGCCACGGCATGTACTCGCTCGGGCAATAAGCAGAGTCTAACAAAATGGCCGGGGACTGTCCCAATTTTGCGGAGTCCTCGGAGCAAAATGGGACTGTCCCCCTCTCCGATGCCGGGAGCTTTCGATGAAACCTCGCGTTGAAAATACGAGCGTCGTGCGTTTGACGTTTGCCGCGCTGACGATGATCGTTTCGCTGGCCGGCGCTCGGGCCGCCGACGAGCCGGGCGCGATCTGGGTGATGAAAGTCGACGGCAGCCAGGCGCAAGCTCGCGCAGGTCGCCGGCTTCAGCGATCACGCCTCGCCCCGCTGGTCGCACGACGGCAAGCGCGTGGCCTTCGACGTGCTGCCCGTCGGCGGCGGACCGCGCCAATGTTACGTCGTCAATTTCGACGGCACCGGTTTGCAATCGGTCAGCGGGCAGTCGATGCCAGCCTGGTCCCCCGACTACAAACAATTGGCCGCGCAAGAGTACCCGCAGGGGGGCAGGCGCGGTTCGCTCGTCTTTGTGGCCAACCTCGACGGTCAAGGACGCGTCGAAATCGCCGGGGGCTCATGCCCGCGCTGGTCGCCCAAGGGGGACAAGCTGGCGATTTCGGACGGCAAACAGCTTTACGCGATCGACCTGGTGACCAACGATCAAGTGGCGTTATTCAAGGATCCGTATTTCGAATTATTTCGCGGCTACGACTGGTCGCCCGACGGCAAGCGGCTGGCGGTGGCCGTGCGAACCACCGCTGGCGCCAAACGGCAGTTGATGATCGTCAGCGCCGAGGGATCGGCGAAGGGGGTCACGATGCGGATGAAGTCGAATCTCGGCGGGCACGTGTCGTTCTCGCCCGATGGCAAGCAACTGGTGTACAGCACCGACAACACCATTCACATTGTGGACGTCGAAGGCACCAAACCGCCGCGAAAAGTGGCCGGACAGCTGGGCAAGAACCGCAACCCCGACTGGTCCCCCGACGGCAAGTGGATCGTCTTCACCAGCGACCGGGACCTGAAATAGGCACAGAACTCCGCGAGGCAACGATGAAATCACTTCAATTCTCTTCCCGTTGGTGGCTGTTAACCGCGCTGCTGCTGGCCTGCCCGTCGAGCGCCCGCGCCGCCGATGAGCAAAGCGCGATCTTTGTGATGCGCCCCGATGGCAGCGAGGTGCGCAAGCTGGCGCAGGTCGACGGCTATAGCGATCACGCCGCGCCGCGCTGGTCGCACGACGGCAAGCACGTGGCCTTTGAAGCCATGCCCGCCGGCGGGGGCGATCGCAGTTGTTACGTCGTCGACGTTGACGGCACGAATTTGCGCCAGGTCGCCACCGGCCAGTCGTGTCCCGACTGGTCGCCCGACGACAAGCAACTGGCCGTCCATGAATATCCCGCGGACAGCGGGCCGCACGTCATCGTGCAGAATCTGGACGGTCAGGGACGGGTCGACCTGGGCCCGGGAATGTGCCCCCGCTGGTCGCCCGACGGCAGTCGCCTGGCCGTGGGAGAAGGACACACGCTTCGGATCGTCGACATGGTGACCAGCAAGGGCAAGCAATTGTTCGACACCCCGGTCTCCCAGCTATTCCATGGCTGTGGCTGGTCGCCCGACGGCAAGCGGTTGGCGGTGGCCGTGCGAACCGCGGCCGGCACAAAGCGACAGTTGGTGATCGTCAACGCCGATGGCTCGGCCAAAGGCATGACGCTGCGCGACGAGTCAAGCCTGGGCGGCCACGTCTCCTTTTCGCCCGACGGCAAGCAACTGGTGTTCTCTTCCGACAACACGATTCACATCATCGACGTCGAGGGTACGACCCCGTCGCAAATCGTGGCCGGCCAGCAAGGCAAGAACCGCAACCCCCACTGGTCCCCCGACGGCCAATGGATCGTGTTTGCCAGCGACCGGGAGCAGAAGTGAGCGCTGCGCGACGTTGTGCGATTTGGAGTTTGTCGTCCGATTCGTACGCGTCATTTTTTGGTTCGTCATCAATTGCGCGATTCGGCGCGCGGTGTTGTGACAATTTCCGAAGCCGCGCTCGCGGCGGCATGTTCTCGGCCGCGGCAGCGGCGACCTTGTGGGCCAACGGCCCAACCTGCCTTAGCCAGGGGCATCGCCCCTGGAAGACATCGCGCATAATACTTCCCAAAGCCCATCGGGGCGCTCTGTCTCATTCAAGTCGCGAAAAAGGTGTCAGGAACCTTATTAAAAGGTTCCTGACACCTTTTTCGCGCCCGGCTCGTCGCCGTCCCAGTTGTAGATGCGGCGCATGGCGGCGTCGACGGTGCTGGTCAGCTGCTGGCGGCTGATCGGCTTGGAGAGGATCGAATAGGCCTCGGCCAGTTGGGCTTGCTGGATGATCAAGTCGTTCAAGCCGGCCGAAAGCAAGATGCACGGCAAACGCGACTTGAACTGCTTCACCCGCCGCAGCGTCTCCAGGCCGGTGAGCTTCGGCATGTGCATGTCCAACAGCACCAGGTGGACTTCCTGGCTGCGGACGATGTCCAGGGCTTCCTCGCCGTCGCCGGCCACCAGCGTGTGAAACCGTGGCTCGAACACGCTCCGCAACGTCTCACGAAAATCGTGATCGTCGTCGGTGATCAATAGCGATGGAAATTGCAGTCGCATCGGTCGTCTCGCTCGCGTGCCGGTCGCCCGCTCGCCGCTTCGCGTTGCACAGCTTCGATTGGCCGGAACCTCGGCACGCCAACAACTTTATGCAAGTCGAGTACCGTTTCCCGACGCGCGTGCCGCGCGCAGCTAGGGCACTGCATTTAAGCCCTTTCTAGGGCAGCTCTTATATAATAGTTCAATGACCGCCGATAGATAAGATAGGAGGATTGCGGGAGGCAGAAATAATCCCCCGCTCCTGCCAATTCGGCAGCTTTTGCCCGATCGGCGGCATGCTCGGGCGGGACTTTCGCCGACGGGTCCACGTTCGACGCGAACGACAACCCGTCGCAGCTTCGCGACCGCGCGCGGCCCCACGCCGTGCGTCAATGACAACGCGTCGAACATGGTTCCAGCTGGCCAAACCCGGCCTAAATCGCGTGCTGCGCCGCGCCGAACGAATGCGACTTGTCAGCCGAGCGTGCACCTCTATACTGGTCGATGTACGGCACTTTTTCATTGTTTGACGTTGCCCGCGCCTGCCGCGCCCTCAACTGCGAGGGCGATTTGTTAGGAAAACACTCGTGCACACTGCGTCTGCTCCCCCGTCGCCCGCCACGGCCGTCGCCCCAGAACCCTCCTTTCTGCTGCGGCACCAGTTTCTGATCTACCGGCTGTTCTCGCTCTGCGGCCTGATCCCAATCGGGGCCTATCTGGTCGTGCACCTGATGACCAACGCCACGATCCTCAACGGCCCGGCGGCGTTTCAGGAACAAGTCGATCGCATTCATTCCCTGGGCGTCATGCTGCTGCCAGTCGAGATCACGTTCATTTTCCTGCCCATCCTGTTCCATGCGGCGGTCGGCTGGCTGATCATCAGCGGCGCGATGCCCAACATGCAGGCCTATCCCTACGCCAGCAATGTCCGCTACACGATGCAGCGGGTCACGGCCATCATCGCCTTCGTGTTCATCCTGTTCCACGTGATCCAACTGCATCACCTGGTCGGCGCGCCGTTCAAGGAGATTGGCGGAGCCCAGTTCGAGCCCGAGCACGCTTCGAGCACCGCGGCCGTCGCGCTGCGGCCGGTGTGGATTAAAGCACTGTACGCCGTCGGCATGCTGAGCGTGCGTCTATCACTTCGCCAACGGACT
The DNA here is from genome assembly GCA_963801675.1 of uncultured Planctomycetia bacterium. Classification (GTDB taxonomy): domain Bacteria; phylum Planctomycetota; class Planctomycetia; order Pirellulales; family PALSA-1355; genus PALSA-1355. The sequence goes on along the minus strand of CAWDFN010000001.1, from coordinate 1,020,417 downwards.
CTGGACGCAGGGCATCACCTGGGGAATCTGGACCAGCGCCGCGGCCCAGCGCCGGGCCAGCTGGGTCAGTGTCGTGGTCGGCGTCGGCCTGGCCATCGTCGGACTGAGCGCCCTGGGCGGAATGACCAGCGTCGACGTCAACACGGCGATCAAGGTCGAAAACGCGATGGAAGCCCAGCACGACGCCATCCTGAAAATCGAACAAGAACCGGCCGCCGAGCCGGCTGCGGCCGAGCCCGAGAGCAAGTAACCTCCAGCCACACTGCAAGCGAAACCGAGCGTCCTTCATGGCAAAGCAACGGGTAATGATCGTCGGCGGCGGATTGGCCGGCCTGTCGGCGGCGATGAAGCTGGCCGAGCTGGGCATCGACGTCGACCTGATGAGCCTCACGCCGGTCAAGCGCTCGCACAGCGTCTGCGCCCAGGGCGGCATCAACAGCGTCAACGACCTCACGCGGCAGCAGGGCGACAGCGAGTGGCTGCACTTCGACGACACCGTCTACGGCGGCGACTTTCTGCAGCATCAGCCGCCGGTCAAGGAAATGACCGACTGGGGCCCGCAAGATCATCGACCTGATGGATCGCCTGGGCGTGCCCTTCAATCGCACGCCCGAAGGCTTTCGCGATCAGCGCCGCTTCGGCGGCACGCTGTTCAAGCGCACCGCCTTCGCCGGCGCCACCACCGGCCAGCAATTGCTCTACGCGCTGGACGAGCAGGTGCGCCGCTGGGAGCGTCGACGGCAAGGTCACGAAGTACGAAGTTCTGGGACTTCCTCGGCCCGGTGCTCGACGACAACGGCCGTCTGCCGCGGCGTGCGTCGCGCCAGGACCTGGTGACGATGGAGATTCGCGCCTTTCCGGCCGATGCGGTCGTGATCGGCCTCGGGCGGCTGCGGGCTGATCTACGGCCGCTCGACGATGTCGATGGTCTGCACCGGCAGCGCCGCCAGCCGCTGCTTTCAGGCCGGCGCGAAGTATGGCAACGCCGAGTTCATCCAGGTCCATCCCACGGCCATCCCCGGCGCCGACAAGCTGCGGCTGATGAGCGAAAGCGCCCGCGGCGAAGGGGGCCGCGTGTGGGTGCCGCGCAAGCCGCAGGATCCCGCGACCGCCAACGACGATTCCCGAGAGCGAGCGCTACTACTTCCTCGAAGAGCGCTATCCGAAGTACGGCAACCTGGTGCCGCGCGACATCGCCACGCGCGAGATTTTCAACGTCTGCACCAACGAGGGGCTGAGCGTCGAGAAGGACCGGCTGTGCGTGTATCTCGATCTGACGCACATTCCGCGCGACGATGCTCGACCGCAAGCTGGGCGGCATCCTCGAAATCTACGAAAAGTTCCAGGGCGTCGATCCGCGCGACGTGCCGATGAAGATCTTCCCGGCCGTCCATTACTCGATGGGCGGCCTGTGGGTCGATTACGAGCGCACGCGCCGAGCGGCGGGCTGGTGGTCGGCTCGCCGCGCAATCAGCAGACCAACATTCCCGGCCTGTACGCCATCGGCGAGTGCGACTATCAGTATCACGGCGCCAACCGGCTGGGGGCCAATTCGCTGTTGAGCTGCATCTTCAGCGGGCTGATCGTCGCGCCGGGCATCGTCAACGCTGCTCAAGGGCGCTCAAGGCGCACGGCGGCCGATCAGCCGGCGTCGCTGTTCGAGCGGCGCGCGCAGCGAGCATCAGCAGGCGCACGACGCGCTGCTGCAGCGCGCCGGCGGCGGCGAGAATCCCTACCTGCTGCACCAGGAGCTGGGCCAGGTGATGACCAAGGCGGCCACCGTCGTGCGGCACAACGACGAGCTTGCGCGAGGCGTACGACAAGGTCTGCGAGCTGGCCGAGCGGGCCAAGCGCTGCTCGCTGTCGGACACCGGCAACTGGACGAACCAAAACGTGGTCTTCACCAAGGCGCTGCGCGACATGTTCCCGCTGGCCAAGGCGATCCTGCAAGGGGCGCTCGCAGCGCGACGAATGCCGCGGCGCCCACTTCAAGCCCGAGTTCGCCATGCCCGGCCTCGAGGCGACCGATCCGGCCGAGCGGCGCCGGCAGGCCGAAGCGTGGTGCGACCGCTTCGAGGAGAACACGCAGAAATGGCTCAAGACGCACGATCGCCACGTGCACGCCCGACGGCGAGCCGGTGTTGACGTACGAAGAGGTCGACACGTCGCTGATTCCGCCGCGGCCGCGGCTGTACGGCCTGGTCGGCGCCGAGGTGATCGAAGAAGTCTGGAAAGAACGCCAGGCGGCCAAGTCCGCCGCCGCGCACCGGCAAAAGCCAGTACGGCGCCGCAAACCCGCGGCCACGCCCAAACCGGCCGTCGTGCATTGAACCTGCTGCACAAAATCCGAACCCGATGGACCGTCATGAGCGATTCGCATGCCAACGGACACGCCGCGAGCAAGCGGACTTTCGAGGTCCGCGTGCTGCGGCAAGACGCGCCCGAGTCGCCCAGCTACTGGGAGCGGCATCGCGTGGAGCACGAGCCGGACATGAACGTCATCAGCGTGCTGCAGCGGATCGCCGCCAGCGCCCAGACGATCGACGGCACGAGCGTGGCGCCGGTGGCCTACGACTGCAACTGCCTGGAAGAAGTTTGCGGCAGCTGCACGATGGTCATCAACGGCCGCGTGCGCCAGGCCTGCTCGGCGCTGGTCGACAAGCTGCTGGCCGAGCATCCCGACGAAATCGAACTGCAGCCGATGAGCAAGTTTCCGGTGGTGCGCGATCTGTGCGTCAATCGCCGCCGGCTGTTTCGCGCGCTGGAAAAGCTCAAGGCCTGGATTCCGGTCGACGGCTACTACGACCATGGGCCCCGGCCCGCGACAGTCGCGAAGAGCAGCAGGAGATGGCCTATCCGCTCAGCCAGTGCATGAGTTGCGGCTGCTGCCTGGACGCTTGCCCGCAGTATGCGCAAGATCGAGCTGGTGCGCGTCGACGGGCGAGACCGACGCGCAGTTCGCGGCCCGCGAGAACGCCGCGTACGACGTCAACTTCGTCGGCGCGGCCGCGATCAGCCAGGTGATTTACTACAACCTGCATCCCACCGGCGGGCTGAACGCCGGCGAGCGGCTCGACGCTCTGATGGCGCCCGGCGGCATTCAGGTTTGCGGCAACGCCCAGAACTGCGTGGCGGTCTGCCCCAAGGAGATTCCGCTCACCACGTCGTGGGGTCAAGCCGGCCGCCAAACCACGCAGCGCGTGTTCACCAAGTGGTTCGACCGCTGAAGAAAAAGGTGCCAGGAACCTTTCAATAAGGTTCCTGGCACCTTTTTTCAATTGTGGACCAACAGCGGGCGCTCGACCGTTGCCACGCGATCTTTGGCCACCGCGGCCAGGGCCCGGATGTAATCGCGGTCGGACGTGAAGTCCTGGCCTCGCCAGGGAACCTGGCGCACCAACGACGCGCGAGCGATCCAGCAGCCCAAGTCCTGACCCGTGACCACCTGCCAGCCGAAATAATTGTGCAAGATCTTGCACGTGGCCAGGTCGGCGTTTTCCAAGGCGTGCAGCATCTGCTCTACGTAGCCGGGCACGTAATAGTTGTCGTCGTTGCTCAGGCCGATGAACTCGCCGCGGCACGCGTCCAGGCCCAGTTGCCGGTAGGGATGCCCCCATCGGCCCAAGGGCTTTTCGGTTTCGATCAGCCGGATGCGAGCATCGTTGAACTCGGCCACCAGTTGCCCCGCGGCGGCGTTGGGGCCGTCCGTCACGGCAACGACTTCCCAGTTTTCGTGCCGCTGCCGCTGCATCGACAGCAGGAACAGCTTCAGCCGATCCGGCGCATACTTCACGCGCACGGCGATCGACACCAGCGGCTCGGGCTCGCTCGGACAGCCGGCCGCCAACAGCAGCTGGGCATACAATCGCCGGTTGTACGATCCGCGATGCAGCACCGACGTGTTATCCATGCCGCGCATTTTCAATAGCGCCGCCAGCACCGCCTGGCTGCGGCCGACGCCGGCTTCGCACTGCAAAACCAAATGGGGCGCCTCGCCGTGCTCGCCGACAAACTGAAGAATTTTCCGGGCGTCTTCCAGCGTCGGCGGACGCACCAGTTGAAACCCCTCGGTCGCGTCGTTGAAAATCAAGTCGAGCCGCGCCACAACGTTCGCCGAGTCCTTGATGACGGCCAGCAAATCGGGCGCGTCCGCCATGCAGATGACCGCGCTGGGGCCGGCCAGCGGCTGATTCTCAATCGCGAGCCGTGCGCAGGTAATGATGTTCATGCCGCCGTCCCACCCGGCCTCTTTCCACCGGACCGACCCCACCTGCCGTGACGCAGTGTCTCACCCCAGAATACTGTCGCCGTCGACGGGGGTCCACCAACGCGGCATCGATCGCTCGAATCACGCCGGCCGTGGCAAGCGGCAATGGCATGTGCCAAAATAGCCTGCCATGAGCCGGATCGTCTGCTACATCCCGTCGTACAACGACAGCCCACTGGTCGAAGAGTCGATCGCGTCCAGCCCAGGCTGGGAAATCGTGATCTCCGACAACGCCTCGGCCGAGCCGCACCGCACGGCGCTCGCCGCCTTGGCCAACGAACGCGTGCAGGTCATCCGTCACGACCGGTCGCTGGGCCGGGTCGGCAACTGGCGTTTTTGCGTCGACCATTTCATCGGCAGCGGCGCGACGTGGATGAAGTTTTTGATGGCGGGCGACCGGCACAAGCCGCTCAGCCTGGATATTTTTCGCCACGCGGTCGCGCGCTACCCCGACGTTCGGTTCATGATCGGACAGATCGAAAACGTGTGGCCCGATCGCCGGCAGCTTTGGACTCCGACCGCCACGGTGGCGCTCATCTCGCCTCGCGACGTGATGGCCGAAGTCGTGCGCAAGGGCAGTGTCTTGTACGGCTTGATTGCGGCGTTGATTCATGTCGAGAGCGTGCGCGACGGTTTTGATTTCTGCGAAGGAGCATTGAATTTCTGCGCCGACATGCAGTTTCTCACGCTCATCGCCATGAAAACGCCCACGCTCTACGTGCCCGAGCCGGTAGCCGAGTGCGTTGTGGTGCACCGCAAATACCTGCCGGCCAAAATCGGCAGCCTGGAACATTTTTTAGAAGAGAGCCTGGTGCGGCTGCGCGCCGCCGACGCCTTTGGCGAGCTGAGCGGCGACCGCGCCGTGCGCAATCAACTCGTGACCGAGATCAGCCAGCGGCTCCGCGCTTCGCTCGACAGCTCACCGGAAAACTTGCTGGGCCGTGGCTGATCGGCGTGGCCCGGCCCTGAACAACAAACAGGCCGCGCACCGTTTCGGGGCCAAGTCTAGCCCCGGACTCGTTGCCGCGCCGCGCCGTCGGCGTGGGAAAGGTTCGTTGCCGTGTTGATCAACGCGATATGCGACAGCGCCTGCGGGAAATTGCCTACCAACCGCTTCGCGTGCGGGTCGTATTCTTCCGAAAGCAGACCGACGTCATTGCGCAAACTTAGCAAACGCTCGAAAATCTGCTCGGCAGCGGCACGCTTTCCGGCCAGGACGTAGTTGTCGGCCAGCCAGAACGTGCACGGCAAAAATGCGCCTTCTCCGGGCGGAAGGCCGTCGGTCGGATTCGAAGGAGCGTAGCGCAACAGAAACCCGTCCGCCATCAAATGGCGTTCGATGGCCGCCAGCGTTCCGCGCACGCGCGGATCGTCGGCCGGCAAAAACCCGACGAGCGGAATCATCAGCAGGGCCGCGTCCAACTCCCGCCCGCCACAGTATTGAACAAAGCTGCCCAATTCCCGGCTGTAGCCCTGATGGCAGACTTCGTCGTGAATCTTTGCCTTCAGCGCCTGCCAGCGTGGCAACGGGCCTTCCAGTCCGAATCGCTGGACGCTCTTGACCGCCCGATCGAGGGCCACCCAGGCCATGACCTTGGAGTGCGTGAAGTGTTGCCGGGGACCGCGGATCTCCCAAATTCCCTCGTCCGGCTCGCTCCAGGCCGACTCGACAAAGCCCACGATCGCCCGTTCCAGGTTCCAAGCAACCGCTTCGGGCTCCAATCCGTTCGCGCGACATTGGAACATGGCATCCAGAACCTCGCCGTAGACGTCAAGCTGAAACTGTTGGGTCGCCGCATTGCCGATGCGCACGGGTCTGGAGTCTTCGTAGCCGGCCAGCCAATCGAGCGTAAGTTCCGGCAATCGCCGTTCGCCGCGGACTCCATATGCGATTTGCAACTCCGATGGGCTGCCGGCCACGGCCCGCAGCAGCCACTCGCGCCACGCGGCCGCTTCTTCCACATAGCCGGCGCCCAGCAATGCAAGCAGCGTGAATGTGGCGTCGCGCAACCAGCAGTACCGGTAATCCCAATTTCGGCCGCCTCCCAGGTGTTCCGGCAAGGACGTCGTCGGCGCGGCGACGATTCCGCCAGTCGGCGCGTGCGTCAGCGCCTTCAGGGTGATGAGCGAGCGAACCACCGCGTCGCGCCATGGGCCCTGGTAGGTCGATCGCGCCGACCAGTCCCGCCACCAGCGCTCGGTTTCGTCGCGCATCAGGCCGGCGTCTTTCAGCGCCGCCGGCGCGCGGTACGAGGAAAACCAGGTCATCACGAATGCGACCGTTTGCCCCGCGCTCACCGTGAAATCCGCGACCGTCGTCTTACCTTCGCCGTGAAGCTCAACGTCGGCTTCCAGCAACACGCCATCGGCACCGCCGATTGCGCGAATGCCGCGCTCGACGCCTTGCACCCATGGAACGACGCTACCGTAGCCGAACCTCAATATGAACTGCATGTGCATCGGCACGCGACCCCGCGTCCCTTCGACGATGCGAACGAGCACCGGCAATTCGGTGCGCACGGGCATGAAGTCGACGACCGCAACCGCGCCGCTATCGGTCTCGTACGACGTTTCCAGCACCAGCGTGTCGTCTCGATAGCGGCGCCGCGCGGCCCGGCACCGCGCTTTCGGCGACAGAAGCCAGCGGCCGTTGTCGGGGTTACCGACAAGCGACGCGAAACAAGCGTCGCCGTCAAATCGCGGCAGGCATAGCCAATCGATCGAACCGTCGCGGCCGACCAGCGCGGCCGTTTCGCAGTCGCCGATGAGCGCATAGTCTTCGAGGCGCATCGACATGAATTACCGTCCCATTTACGCGGCGATCGCTTCTACCAGAACTGCCACTCGCCGCTGGCGATCACGTAGATGCCCAGCAGCAGGTTGGTCACGACGTGCGCGGCGACGCAATCCCAGATGTTTTTGGTCCTGGCCATTAGCCACGTGACCAGCGAGAACCAGACCGCGACGGCCAACATCTCGCCTGCCGGATGCATCAGGATCGGCAGCAGCGTGCCGACGACGACCGCGGTGCGCGTCAGCGTGCCGAAAGGGACGTTCCACCACTCGGCGGCGACGACGAATCGCATCACGAAGCCACGCAGGAAGAATTCCTCGACGAGCGGCACGATGATCGCCAGCCCCCACAGGCGCACCGCCAGAAAGCCATAGGCCACCAGCGGCGCGTCGGGCCATTGTTCCAACGGGTTATAGGCGCTGCGCTGGCCGATCTCGGTCAGCCAGGTGAGTCCGAGCGGTTCCAGCAGCCCTCCCAGCGGTTCCAACAGCTTGCTTTCAAGCCGCAGCTTGCAGATTCCGACCCACAGCACGACCCCCACCGCGCCGACCAGAATCGACAGCGGCGAGACCCGAAATGCAAATTGCCGATAACCCCGCCAGACCACCGCCAGAGCGACCATCGTCAGGGCGATCTTGGCTATGTAGAAAAACGGATAAGCCACATACGGCACCGCAATTCCGAACCACTCGTACCCTTTCTGCGTAGGTTCTAAGGTATTGCCGAGTATGAAGATGACGAACGGCAACACGAACGTGACCCCGGGATTGCGCCAGCCACGACGGCGGCGTACCGCCGGGCTGCGTGCCGCCGCTCGGCGAAACCCCGTTTGTGAGCGCTTGATGAGCGGACGGTGGATCGGCGGGCGGTGGATTGGCCGCGGGGCGATCAGCTTCGGGGGGGGACGGGCTCATGATGTTGAAAACCTAATTTTCGCAATGAGATAAGTCAAACCACCCGAGCTTCGATCTCGCGGCGAATAGAATCGTTCGAGGCCTGTCTTTGCGGTCGATTTTTGGTGCTGTGTAGGGCTTTAGGGCAAATTGGCCTTTGCCGCCGGCCGATCTGTACCTAAGATACACTCTACCCAGCACACACAGCCATGTTCCCTTGGCAACGCCTCAGGCGGATCGGGACTGCCCAGGCGGTTTTGTTCCCTTTGGTTTTTTGACGCGACCGGCGTCCCTTTTCGCCGGCCTGTTTGACACCCTATTTTGACCGTGAATCTTGAGGTTCCCATGGACCTGTCGAAACTGCGAAACATCGGCATCTCGGCCCACATCGACTCGGGCAAGACCACCCTGAGCGAGCGGATCCTGTTCTATGCCGGCCGCATTCACCGCATCGAGAGGTCAAGGGCGGCGGCGACGGCGCCACCATGGACTACATGGACCTCGAGCGCGAGCGCGGCATCACGATCACCAGCGCCGCCACCACGGTCGAGTGGGAAGACCACACGATCAACCTGATCGATACGCCGGGCCACGTCGATTTCACCGTCGAGGTGGAGCGCAGCCTGCGCGTGCTGGACGGCGCGATCCTCGTGCTGTGCGGCGTGGGCGGCGTGCAGTCGCAATCGCTGACCGTCGATCGCCAGATGAAGCGCTACCACGTGCCGCGGCTGGCGTTCATCAACAAGATGGACCGCACCGGCGCCAATCCGCGACAAGGTCGTGGCAGCAGGTGCGCGAAAAGCTGGGCTGCGACGCCGTGCTGATGCAGTTGCCGATCGGCAAGGAAGACAATTTCGAAGGCGTGATCGACCTGATCACGATGAAGGCCATCTACTTCGACGGCAGCAACGGCGAAAACGTCCGCGACGAGGCGATTCCGGCCGAATTGCAGGACGAGGCCGACAAGGCCCGGCAGCACATGCTCGAAGGCCTGTCGATGTACAGCGACGAGCTGATGGAGCTGCTGCTGGCCGAAGAAGACGTGTCCGCGAAGAGCTGATTCACGCCATCGTGCGCAAGACGCCGTGCAGAGCCAGGACGCTGACGCCGGTGTTCCTGGGCACGGCCTATCAAGCAACAAGGGCGTGCAGCCGCTGCTGGACGCCATCGTGCGCTATCTGCCGTCGCCGCTGGATCGCACCGATCAAGGCCAAGAAGTGCGACGATCCCGACGAAGAAATTCCCGCTGGACGCCGATCCGGCCAAGCCGTTCGTCGGCATGGCCTTCAAGATGGTCGAAGATCCGTTCGGCCAGCTGACGTTCATGCGCATCTACCAGGGCACGATCAACAAGGGCGAGCATGTACTACAACCAGCGCACCGGCCAGAAGCAGCGCTTCAGCCGCATCGTGCGAGATGCACGCCGACAAGCGCGAGGAAATCGACTAGCGCCAGCGGCCGGCGACATCGTGGCCGTGCTGGGCGTCGACTGCGCCAGCGGCGACACCTACGCCGCCGAGCGCAAGTACTGCACGCTGGAAAGCATGTTCGTCGCCGAGCCGGTCATCAAGATGGCCATCAACCCGCTGACGCGCGACGGCGCCGACAAGCTGGGCAAGGCCCTGCAGCGCTTCCGCCGCGAAGATCCCACGTTCCGCGTGACCACCGACGAAGAAACGGGCGAAACGGTGATCGCCGGCATGGGCGAGTTGCACCTGGAGATCTACGTCGAGCGCATCCGCCGCGAGTACAAGGTCGAGGTCGAAGTCGGCGCGCCGAAGGTCAGCTACCGCGAAGCGCCGACGCAAGACGGCCGAGTTCAACTTCAAGCACAAGAAGCAAACCGGCGGTTCGGGCCAGTACGCCCACATCGTCGGCAAGCTCGAATGCCTGCCCGAAGACTGCCGAAGACGTCTTCGAGTTCGAAGAGAACGTCGTCGGCGGGCGCATTCCCAAGGAATACATTCCCGGCGGTCGAAAAGGGTTTCCGCGAATCGATCCACAAGGGCCCGGTCGCCGGTTTCCCGATCGTCGGCGTCAAGGCCATTCTCGAGGACGGCTCGTATCACGAAGTCGACAGCTCCGACATGGCGTTCCAGATCTGCGCCCAGAACTGCTTCCGCGAAACGTTCCTGAAGACCAAGCCGGTGCTGCTGGAGCCGGTCATGAAGATCGAGATCGAAGTGCCCACCACAGTTCCAGGGCCCGGTGGTCGGCGAACTTGACCAGCCGCCGCGGCATGATCGTGTCGACCGAAGTGAACGGCAACACCGCCGTGATCGAAGGCGAAGTGCCGCTGGCCGAAACGTTCGGCTACTCGACCGACCTGCGCAGCATGACGCAAGGGCAGGGCACCTTCACGATGGAGTTCGCCAAGTACCGCCGCGTGCCGGCCAGCATCCAGGAAGAAATCATCGCCGAAAAGAAGAAGCAACTCGTCGGCGCAAAGTAACGCCGCGACTGCTTGCTCGCAAAACTCCAGGGCTTCCGCCGCCACGCGCCGGAAGCCCCTTTTGCGCGCCGCGCGCCGCCGGTCACGCCTTGGCCGCCAGCATGGTTCGCAGCTGGGCCAAATCGCGGCTGATGTGATCCAGACGCGACGTGAGCTCGCTGTGCCGCACCTCGCCCGGCGCCGGCTTCTTGGCGATGAACGTAATCGCGCCGCCCGGTTCGAGCGTGGCTCGTTCGACCAGATCGAGCGAAGCAAAGCCCTGCTTGTGGGCCGCGCTCTCCAGCTCGGTCTTGGTGACCAATTCCCTGGCCAGACACTGCTCGAGGATTTCGCCGTGCTCGACGAGCGTCACGGCGTCTCCCTCGACGATGCGATCGATCTTCTCGTGGCCGTACAGGAAGCGCACCACGAAATGATTGACCGCCAACAACGTGGTGGCGCCGATCACTCCGCCGCTGACCGAATTGTCCTGGCCGATGATCGCGTTTTGCACCGTGTTCGAAATCGTCAGCAGCACCACCAGGTCCATCGAGTTGAGCTGCGCCAGCTCTCGCTTGCCAGCCAGCCGCAGTCCGATGAGCAAAAACAAATACACCAACACCGGCCGCAAGATCTTTTCCAACACCGAGATCTCGGGCGAGAACATATTATTCAACATAGCGTCCCACATCGTGATGTCCTCGTATTGGATGCGCGAAGGTTCGACGAGCCGTCCCGTCAGCCCCACCCGATGGTTCCGCGTGGCGCCGCCGAACATCATAGCCGATCGATCGGAAAGCGGCGCGCCGTGCATGCTTGACCGGCCATGGCGCGTCCATTATGCTCGCGTCGAGGCTACCCTCCATTCACCTCCGCCAGGAGCGAGAAGATGCACGCCCAACTCCGGCCCCTCGGCCACATCACCCGGCTGACCATTTGTGTGTGCCTGACGACACTCGTCGCCGTCGGCCTTGTCAGCGTCTCGGCGCGAGCCGGCGAGCTGCCGCGCTATAAACTGAAAGTCGGCCAGGAGCTGGTCTATCGGACCGCCGACGCGCCCAAGGAAAACGAGGCTCGCGGCGTCAAGATCGTCACGCACAGTGTCACCGAATGGATGGTCGACGTGACTTCGCAAAACAGCGACGGCAGTTGGGAGATGCTGCTGCGCATCAAGCGATCGACGTCGAGCAAGCGGGGCGAGCAGGAGACGAAGCGCGACACGACGTCGGAAGGCTATTTTGGTCTGACGCCCGAGGGGCGCCTGATCGAGAATCCCACGGTGAGCTTCCAGTCGGATCCAACCGTTCTCTTTCCGCCGTTGCCGGCCGACGAAGACGGCTTGAAGGGTTCCTGGTCGGCGAAAGTCGGATTCGACAACTCCCTGCGGAAATTGAAGGCCGGCGACAGCCCGAGCGAGCAAGGCCCCACCTGCGTTTTCCAGGATGATCCTCAAACCGATTTCAGCCTCGTCTATCTGCTGTCGGTCCATCGCGACTACGTCTTCGACCGTGAGAAAGGCCTGGTCACCAAGGTGACCTCGACCACCACGGATGGGCGACGAAACGGCGACCCCATGGTTCAGACAATCGAGCTGGTCGACTCGCGGCAGTTGGAAGCCGGCGAGGTCGCGGCCCTGCGCGACGAGACGACCCGCTACTTTGCCGCGAACGAGCAATACGACAAGCTGACGACTCGCGCCCGCGAGGATTTTGCTCACGCCCGCGAGCTTCTCGACAAGGCCGAGGCCGACCTGAAGAAGATCGACGACCAGCTCAAGCTGCCCGCCGTGCGCGCGATGTACGAAAGCACCTTGAAACAGCACGCTAGTGTGAGTAAATACACGCTCGACGACGCCGAGCGGTTTGGCAAGCTGCTCAACCAGCCGTCCGACGAGTGGAAGACCACCGATCTCGACGACCAGCCGCGCTCGCTGGAAGACTATCGAGGCAAAGTTGTGCTGCTCGACTTCTGGTATCGCAACTGCCCGTGGTGCATTCGCGCGATGCCGCAACTCAAGCAATTGGTCGACGAATTTCCCAAGGATATATTCGTGCTTCTCGGCATGAACAGCGACCGCGACGTCGACGATGCCCGCTTCGTCATCGACAAGATGCAGCTCAACTACGTCTCGCTCAAGAACGGGCCGCAGCAAGAAGGCATCCACACCAAGTACGGCATCCACGGTTGGCCGACGCTGGTGATCCTCGACGGCAAGGGAATCATCCGCACCATTCACATCGGCTATTCGCCCAACCTGCGCCAAGAACTGGGCGAAAAAATTCGCGAGCTGCTGGCCGAAACTTCCAACTGAGATCGATGAAGAAGACGACGGAAGTTAGCCACAGAGGGCACAGAGAAAGAAATAAGGAAGGTGCTCAGCGTCCAGCCCCCCGCGCTGCGTGAACGCTGGCAATGCCTTCCTTATAACTCTCTCTCCTTCGTCCGTCTCTCCTCTCTCTGTGTCCTCTGTGGCTAATCCTCTTCGTCCGTGATTTCTCCCAGCTCCACCGCGCGATGCTCGGCGGCGGAGCGGTAGCAGGCGTCGACCAGGGCCATCGTTTGCAGATTGTCGCGGCCGTTCATATCGCCCGCGCGGTTGTCCTCCAGCGCGCACAATAGCTCGGCCATCGGCCCGACGAACGCGTCGGGAAACCAGACTTCGCTCCAGCGCGGCGTCAACCACTTCGGCCCGCGGCGAATCGTCGTGAAGTCGAGCGTGCTGGGCACGCGCCGGGGATACTCGGGCCAGCCGATCGTGCCGCGGGCCGCCCCGTCGGTCCCTTCGACCCGCCAGCGAATCGCGATATCTTCGGCGGCCCCTTCGCGGGCCGGCCCGGTCCACACGTCGTCACAGGCCGCCGCCCGCAAACCGTTGGCATATTCCAGAATATACAGGCAGATTCCGTCCTCGTGCGAGAATTGCCTGGCCGTTCGCGGATCGCTGCGCACGCTGGCGAAGACGCGCTGGGGATTGCCGAACCAGAAGCGGAACGTGTCCAGATGATGGATGCTCATGATCCGCAGCGTGACCCAACCCAGCCGCTGCTGCGAGCTCATCCAGTGCGGGATGGCCCGCATGTCGATCGTGGCCAGCACCGGCTCGCCCAGCTCGCCCCGCTCCAGCAGCGACTTGCACGAGCGGATCGACTGGTCGTAGCGCATGTTCTGATTCACCGCCAGCGCGATGCCGGCCGATTGGCACAGCCGAACGATTTCGCGGGCTTGTTCGTAATTCATGCCCAGCGGCTTTTGCGCCAGCACGCCGCGCACGTGGTCGGCATGCCGCACGACCTGGCCGATCACCTCCAGCAGCACGTCGGGCGGTACCGCGACGTCGACGACCTCTACCCGCCGATCGGCCAGCAACTCCTGGTACGAGTCGTACGCGCGGGCGATCGTATGGCGCTGGGCCACTTCGCGAGCCCGTTCGGGCCGCCGCGAGGCGATCGCGATGGGGTTAAAGCCCGCGCCCCGATAGGCCACCAGGTGGCAGTCGGCCATGATGAAGCCCGCGCCGATGCAGCCGATGCCCATTTGCCGATCGCGCGGCAGTCGGGGCTGGTAATTCAAGGCGAAGGCCGCGGGGTCGTTCGGTGACATCATGTGCAGGCGGTCGATCCGGGGGAATCCATGGCCAATCGGACGGCGCGTGGTATGATTCTCGCCCGCGGCCAACCGTGCCGGCAAGACGTCCGGCAGGCCTGGTCGCCGCTTTTTTTCATCGAAGGGAGCGCACGATGCCGACCACGCCGCATATCGAAAAGCACTTTCGCGCATCCGCGACGATCCGCGACGTCGTGATCGGCATGGCCGACGGCCTGACCGTGCCGTTCGCCTTGGCCGCTGGCCTCAGCGGGGCAGTGGCCACGACGTCGCTGGTGGTCACCGCCGGGCTGGCCGAAGTGGCGGCCGGCGCGATCGCCATGGGATTAGGCGGCTACCTGGCGGCCCGCACCGACGCCGAACATTACCAGTCCGAGCGGCGCCGCGAGTTTCGCGAAATTCAGGAGGTGCCGCGCGTGGAACGCGAAGAGGTGGCCGAGGTCTTCCGCGGTTACGGCCTGGCCGAAGAGCACTTGGCGCCGGTCGTGGCCGCCATCAGTGCCCAGCCGGATCGCTGGGTCGACTTCATGATGCGCTTCGAGCTGGGCCTGGAAGCCCCCGACGCCGGTCGGGCCCGCGCCAGCGCCCTGACGATCGCCTTGTCGTATGTCGCCGGCGGACTGATTCCGCTGGCGCCCTACATGATCGTCGAGCAAATCTCGACGGCCCTTGGGTCGTCGGTCGCGGTGACGCTGCTGGCGTTGTTCGTGTTCGGCTACGTGAAGGGCAAGTTCACTGGCCTGAAGCCATGGCGCGGCGGTTGGCAAACCGTGTTCATCGGCGGACTGGCCGCCGCGGCCGCCTTTGCAATCGCCCGGGCTGTCAGTTAGTCGCCCGTGGCTTGCCAACATCACACTAACCCGACGCGCCAGCGAGGGACGCAGGACGAAGAACCCTCGCTGGCGCGTCGGGTTAGTTTTCCTGCCAGCGCCACCCCATGCTTTTGACAGCTCGCCACTTCGTGGCTTCCAGTCGATAGCACTCTGTCCTCCCAATGAGCCCTACAACCGGAAAAGTCGCCGCCGCTTAACGCGCGCTGGGCCTTTTGAGGGGCCGAAACGACGCTGGCGCGACTCCCCTGGAGAAACTGGGAAAGCTCCTCCGCTTATTCCGGTTGTGCCGCGTGCCGCACGGCCTTTGGAGCGTAGCGATTGTTCCGTCGATGACTGTTGTACGGCCTATTCGACTTGTATGGGCTGTTCGAGTTGTACCGACAATTCGACCTATCGCACTTGGGTGGGTTATTCCAATCAATGGGGGAGATAGCCATGTTTACTAGAACAAGGATCCTGCTCGCTTGGGCGGCAATCGCCCTGCTGGCCTGGCCGACCGCGGCCGCCGAGAAGGCCGCCGCCAAGGCGATCGACAAGCCCGCCACCGTCGACAAGAAGGTCGCCGCGAAGAGCACCGAAAAGACCGACGAGAAGCCCGCGGCCGACGTCGAAGACAAGGCTGCGAGCGACGACAGCGAAAAGGCTTCGGCCGAGGCCGACAAAGAATCGTCGACCAAAGCCATCGAGAAGCCGAAGATCGAAGTCGAACGCGCGAGCTACCAGACCGCTCGCCGCACGCAGCCTCGTACCGTGTCGATCTGGCGCGGCAACGCGCCCCCGGTCGCCCCGTCGCCCGCCCGGCTGGCCCGGCGAGATCCGTCGGATGCCCCGCAAACGCCGTTCGGCGACGACGACGAAAACGAAATTCCTTCGTACGCCGAGCCGATGCAGGCTCCCGACGCCGACAACGACGGCTTTCAGCACTCCGTCAACTCCACTCCCTGCGAGCAGTGCGGTTGCGCCGCGCCTTGCGGGTGCACGCCGTTCTGGGCGCATCGCAGCGCCTTCTTCGCCGAGTACTTGTACTTGCAGGCGACCAACATCAACATGCCCCACGCCATTCAACAAAACGGCGTCGGCGGACCGGGAACCACGCCCAATGGCCGGGTTGGCACGATCGATCAGAATTTCAGTCCCGCATACCGCGTCGGTTTCATCGACGCGCTCGATGCGTGCTCGAGCATCCAGGGCAGCTATACCAACTTTCGCAGCCACGGCGGCGATACGCTCGGCGCCCAGGCCGGCGTCGGCAGCAACGTCTCGTCGCTGGTGCTGCATCCGGCGTCGACCAACGCCGGGTCGACCAGCTCGCTGGTCAGTGCCGTCAACGACATTGACTTCCAGCTAGCCGAAATCGAATATCGCCGGCTGCTGTGCGGCGGAATGCGGCACGCCCTGAACCTGACCGTCGGCGGTCGCTACGCCAAGCTCGACCAGGAGTTCCAACAGACCGGCAACTTCGCGCCGCCGACCGGCACCATCCAAACCACCACCAACATCACCTTCCAAGGCGGCGGTGTGCGGACCGGGCTCGACGGGCAATGGAACTTCGGCAACTCCAACCTGGCACTGTATGGCAAGGGCTTCCTGAGTCTGCTGTTCGGCCGATTCAACTCCAACTACTCGCAAGTCGACACCACCACCACGATCGTGCAGGCCAATTCCAACTGGGCCGACGATCGGGTCGTGCCCATTGTCGAGTACGAGGTCGGCGTCAACTGGACCAGCCGCAATAACCACTGGCGGATCGCCACCGGCTATTACACGGCCTTCTGGTTTAATACCGTCTCCACGCCGCAGTACATTCAAGCCGTGCAAACCGCGAACTTCGTCAACCTGGGCCAGACGATCGCCTTCGATGGTCTGGTCACCCGCCTCGAATTCCGCTTCTGATAGTTCCCACCGGTCGATACTCCCGCCCCGCGCCGGGTCCTGATCCCCCATCAGGCCCGGCCTTTTCTTTGCGCGAGCGCGCTCTCTTTCGCGCAGGCGGGACCGTTTTCACGGCCCAAAAATGGGCGTTTTCTCCGGCTCGCGTCGCCGAAATCAGGCGGTTGGCGGGCATTAATGTTTGACAGATAACTCCCGTTGGAATACCCTGACTGCCTAGCTCCGCCATTGTGAACAGCGAGCGCCGCAGCCGTTCCCGGCGCCGGAAAAATGCCTCGATGATGTCGCCTTTCTTGGGAGATTCCGGTGTCACTCCACTCAAAACGCAACGCTCGCGGCGCGCGCCGTGGGCGACGTAGTAAACTGGCCCCCCGCCTCAGCTCGAACGACAAGCTCTCCCTCCGCTTGGAACCGCTCGAAGAGCGTACCATGCTGACGGTCAACTTCCTGGCCGGGCCCGGCGTGCTCATCCTGACCGGCGATACGGACTTTCCGGGCGAGGACGACACCTTCAAGCTCGTGCGCGACGACAACAATACGTCGCAGCTCGACGTCTTCGAAAATGGCTCCTTTGCCGGCCAGTTCACCATGGCCAACGTCCAGCAAATCAACGTCAACACGCTGGGAGGCAACGATACGCTGATCGTCGACAGTGCAAATGGCCTGATCAACTCGATTCGGGGCATTCGCTACGACGGCGGCGCAGGCTTCGATCAATTGATCCTCCTCCAGGAGGGCGGCACTGGGAGCGGCAGCGGCTCGGACCTCGTCGAGCCGCAACAGGTTGGCCCCGCGCAATTTGTCGGCGACACGCAGACCAGCGACGTGTACTTCGCCGGACCCCTAGCCGGCAGCGGCACCAGCACGATCACGGGCCCCAGCGGCACCCAAGTCGTGCAGTTCCAGAATCTGGAACCCGTGCTCGACCTCGTGCCCGCGGCATCGCTGGCCGTCAACGGCACGAATGCCAACAACGCCATCAACTATACGCAAGGCTCGGTGGTCGCCAACGGATTGGTGAGCGTCGACGAACAGGAGCCGATCGAGTTTTCCAACAAGGACGGCCTGATTATCAACGCCTTGCCCGGCAGCGACACGGTCAACCTCAACAATCCCACCGTGCCCATCGGCGCCACGCCCGGCGGTCTCAAAGCGATCACCATCGATGGCGCCGATCCCACGGGCAGCGACACGCTGGTCGACACGGCCGAGGGGCTGACTGCTCAGTTGATCGTGCTGCCGAGTGGACAGGGTGCCGGCGTCATTATTCACAACAATGTGCCCCAGCCGCAGGTGGTTTTCTCGGGCATCGAACACCTGAACCTGGTTGGACAGCAGGGCGCAAAACTCCTTCGGCGTCGGCGGCACGCTCGAGAACGACTCGTTCACGTACAGCGTCGGCGCCTCGCCCGACGCCGGCACGGTTACCGGCCAGATGCAGCAAAACACCAGCACTTACCCGTTGGTGCCGATTGCTTTCAGCGGCATGGATCCGCTGATCTTTCGCGACTTTAACAAAGGGCCCGCAACCACGGGCCTCGACACCTTTACGCTGCTGGGCACGGCCAATAACGAAGCGCTGCAACTCTTCGGCGATGCCGCCGGCGACGTCAACATCGAAGACAACATCGGCGTGACGCGCTTCGGCATTGTGTCGGTGCGCAACTTCGATTCTCTGACCGTCGACAGCGGCGCGGGCACCGACAGCTTTACCTATGATCTGAACCCCAACAATTTGCCGACACCTTTTATCTTTCTGCAAGGCGGGGCGTCGGGACCGATCGGCGATTCGCTGTTCTATCGAGCGCTCCCGGGCGTCACGACCGATCTTTTCTTGGGTCCCAACCCAATCCTCACTTCGGCCGGCGATAAGTCCGTTCGACTCAATGGCATCGAGGCCGTCACGCTGGACATTAACGACGGATCGCTGTCGGTGACCGGAACCCCGGCCGACGACAACCTGGTCTACACGCCCACCGGCGCCGAGGCCGGTAAGTTTCAACAAACCGGCTCGGAACTCGTATTCAACTTTTTGAACCTCACCGGCACGTTCCTCGTGCTTGGCGGCGCTGCCAACGACAGCGACTCGGTGACGATCCAGGGCACCAGCAGCCGCGACACCTTCACGATCGACGCCGTCGCCCGCACCGCGCAGGTCAATACGTTCAAGCCGGTCACGCTCGGCGACACCGTCGAGTCGCTCACCGCGCTGGGCCTGGCCGGCGACGACACGTTCAACGTGGTTCCCGCGCCAGAAGTCGGCGGCGGATTGAACAATCTGTTGATCAATATCGACGGGGGGATTCCGAATGCCAGCGACGCCCTGGTCGTGAGCAACGCGGGCGGCGCGACGCTCGACGCCGACGAATTCGTGGTCGTCAACCGCGGCCGCGATGCCAACTCGGGCGTGGTTCGCGTCTACAAGGCCGCCGTGCCCTTTCCCGATATCACCTACAAAAACATCGAAACCGTCTCGCCCAAAGTCGCCGGCACCAACGTCTCGCCGAATCTGCTGCTCTTGGGCCCGGACTTGTACGAGCCGAACGAGACGCTGGGCAACGCGGCGTTTTTGGGCTCCGGCGCCAACATCAACGTTCAGCACGCCTCGATCTTTCCCAACA
The DNA here is from genome assembly GCA_963801675.1 of uncultured Planctomycetia bacterium. Taxonomy (GTDB): domain Bacteria; phylum Planctomycetota; class Planctomycetia; order Pirellulales; family PALSA-1355; genus PALSA-1355. The sequence continues at coordinate 1,001,085 of CAWDFN010000001.1, read as the reverse complement.
GCAGCGAGAATCCGCCCACTCCGGCCGATCAGGACTATTATCGCGTCGTGGCCGCTCAGACCGGCATCCTCGATTTTCAGGTTTATTTTCGGCTTTATCACGTGGCACTGCTGCCCCAAGGCGGCGTCTTGAACGTGCAGGTGCTCGACCCGCTGGGCAACGTGATCGGCATGGCCTCGGCCGGAGCCGCCGGCTTCGGCGCCCTGGAGGCGCTGAGCGACGCCCGCGTGCGCATTCCTGCCGTGGCCGGACAGACGTACTACGTGCGAATTTTCGGCGCGAACCCGCCCGTGACCGGCATCGATCAACCGCCGGCCGGGTCGCCCAACGCCAGCGTCGTCAACGGCTACGACATGACGATCCTCAACACGCCCGCGCCGCAGCCGTTCAACTTGCAGCTCTCGCGCAGCGTGCCCGGCGGCGTGGCCGGAAGTCCCGATACCGGCGACATCCCGCCGACTGCCGTCAACAGCGACAGCGGACGCTCGCAATTCGACGATGTGACCCACAGCAATCTGCCGACTATTTATCTGCGCCTCAACGACGGCAACCTGCTCAACGATCTGCCGGGCAACGGCACGCCCAACGCGCCGCCGGCCGGCGTGATCCCGATTCCGTTCAGCCCTAACGTCAACACGCCGGGCTTCCGCGTAGCCATTTTCGACGGCAACGACTCGCAGAACCCCGTTCCACTCGGGTTCGCCACGCAGGTCGATCCGGTGCTGTTCCCCGGCTTGTACGTGTTTACGTTTACCACGCCGCTGGCCGACGGCGTGCACCACATCAACGCGGCGGTGCAGATGGTCGACCCCACGCAAGCGCATCACACCGGTTTTGGCGCCTTCAGCCTGCACTCGCTCGACGTCACCGTCGATACGGCCGTGCCGCCGGTCTTCTTCGGCTCGACCGGAAGCAACACCGACGGTCTCGACCCGGGGAGCGACTCGGGCGTGGTCGGCGATCCGGCGACCAACACCGATCGGATCACCAACGTCACCCGGCCGCGATTGTTCGGCGTGGCCGAAGCCAATTCGATCATCCGCGTGTACGTCGACATCGACGACGATCAGATTCAGATTGGCCAAACCGTCGCGATCCCGCTCGACGGCACGAACGCCTTCCCCAACGGAAGCTGGCATCTCACCTCGACGGTCGACCTGAACGATCCGACGCTCTTCCCGCGCGACGGCGTGCGGCATCTGCACGTCACGGCCGAAGATCTCGCCGGCAATCTTTCGAACCAGGCGGCCTTGGATATTTTCATCGACACCCAGGGCCCGCAAATCACCGGCGTCGAGATCACCGACCATCCCGGCTTCAACCTGTTCGGCCTGAAGCCCGACAACGCCTCCCAGGGCCCCACGCCGCTGGTCAACAGCCTGACGATCCGCTTGCAGGATCTGCCGGCCAACGACGCGAACTTTTTGCGCAACGCCATCGAGGCGGGCATCGCGGCAACGCCCGGACTGATCAGCGTGCGCGGCGATCACAACGGCATCGTCGCGATCGACAGCATCGTGGTGACCAACGACCCGCCCATTGCCGGCGAGGTGCCCACGGCGTCGATTGAATTGAATTTCAAAAACCCGCTGCCCGACGACCGTTTCACGCTCACCGTTCTGGATACGATTCCCGACCTCGCCGGCAATCGACTGGATGGCGAGAACAACGCGATTGAACCGGTCGGCTTCCCGCTGTTCCCGACCGGCGACGGTCAGCCCGGCGGAAGTTTCATCGCCCGGTTCACCGTCGACAGCCGGCCCGAGATCGCCACCTACGCGGCGGCCAACGTGTTTGTCGATGCCAACGGCAACTTCGTCTCCGATCCGCAAGGCCAGGACAACGATTTTACGAATCGCGATCTGACGTTCAGCCTGGGCATCGTGCCCTCGCTGCAAGGCATCGTCTCGCCGATGGGCATTCACGACGGCGTGTTCGCCGGCAACTTCCCGGGTCTTCAGGTGCGGGGAGAATCGGCCACGTGGAACGGCAACGGCGGCTATCGCGCGGCCGACGGCTTCGACAAGCTGGCCGCCTACGGCTTCGATTCGACCCCCCATGCTTTCCGCTGGCTAATCGACACCAACAACGACGGCATCATCGATCCGGCGGCCGGCGACTTCGCCACGATTCAACCGGGCGGTTTCCAGATCAACGGTCTGCCGGTCGCCGGCGATTTCGACGGCCATGGCCACAACGGTGCCGAGATCGGCCTGTTCGACGGCACCAAGTGGTATTTCGACACCAATCATAATTGGGTGATCGACGGCGGCGACCTCGTTTCGCCAACCAGCTTGCGCGGCGTGCCGATCGTCGGCGACTTCAACGGCGACGGCACGATCGACCTGGCGACCTGGAGAGACGACGTCTTCTATTTCAATTTCGGCTCGCGCCCGGCGGCCCCGGCACCCAGCCGGCCTGGAGCGGCACGGTCGACGCCACCATCCATTGGGGCCTGCCCGGCAACGCCGAACTGCCGGTGGCCACCGACATGGATCAAGACGGCATCACCGACGTCGGGTTGTTCATTCCCAGCCGCGCCGGCATCCTGCCGAGCAACTCGGGCAACTGGGAATTCCTCGTGTCGAACGATTTCGGCGAGGACTTCCGCGGAGGCAACCAGGTCACCGCGCTCGATCATCCGTTCACGCCCACGCCGCTGGGACACGATCTGTTCGCCCAGTTCGGCGACAATTTCGCACTGCCGGTGGTCGGCAATTTCGATCCGCCGATCGGCGTGTCGCTGCCGGCGCCCGAAAACCTGAACTCGGTCCTGGGTTCGCTGCCGATGGGCACGCTCAGCGTCAACGGCGACGAGTGGTATTCGTTCACGCCGATCCGCAGTGGCACGATCTCGATCGACGCCAACCAGACGAGTGCGGGCGCTGCGTTGAGTGCCTACTTGTACGACGCCGACTTCAACCTGATGGGCAGCAGCTCGGCCACGGCCGTGGGCCACATCAAGCTCAGCCATAGCGTCGTGGCCGATGCTACGTACATCGTCCGGCTCTCCGGACACGGCGCCAGCGCCGACGTGAACCTGACGAACCAGGTGCCCGACGATGACCGCCTCGACGTGTCGCGCGACCACCTGATTAGCGCGCTCGACGCGTTGAAGGTAATCAACGAGCTCAACGCGTTCGGCCCGCACGCCGCGCCCACGCTGGCCAGCGACGCCAAGTTCTACTACGACACGAGCCTCGACGGACGAATTTCGCCGATCGACGCGCTGCAAGTGATCAACTACCTGATTGCCCGCTCGACCGCGCCCGGCGCCGGGCCGGCCGCGGCGCCGCAAGTCGCCGCCGGCGGACCGTCGACAGCCCCGCTTGTCGCCGGGCCGCAGGCCGCCGCCGAATCCGTCGATCTCAGCGCTGCGGTCGCCTTTGGCGTGTCGCTGGGCGGCGGTATTTCGGCTTCGCCGGCGGTCACGGCTCCCATAGCGCCGCTACCGGCCGACGCGGTTTACGCGCAATTGGCCGCGGCCCCTGCCGCCGCTGCGTCGCCCACGGCGGCCGCGGCTGCGTCGCAGGCCCAGATCGCGGCACCAACAGCAAGCGACGCCCCAGCGACCGCCGACGCACTGCTCACCGATCCCGAATGGGATTGGCTGAGCTAAGCGACCTCATTTGGCGGCTTTTCTCGCGCCCCGTTCCGCGGCGATTCGCGTCCGCGCCGGGCGGCCGATGCGGGGCCCTTTGCGGCCCGAAATTCCGGGGGGTTTTCGGCCCAGGAACTTTGCCGAATCGGACGGTTTGCGACCTCGCGGACGGGGCTGAAAAACGGTACAATTCGGGTTCCCGATTTACCGACTTTTTCAGCCTCTTGTGCACCTGCCAATTGGACGGACCCGCAGTGGTAACTGGCATCTTCACGATCCCTCTGGCGGGTCATTTATCGGGCTCCGCCGAGCGGCCGAATTTCACGACGCGCCCGCTGTCGGAGTTCGTCGCCGGTCCGGAAAACGCTCTGGCGGCGACCGCGCTGCGGCCCTACTTGGATCGGACCGCCACGCACGCCAGCCCGCTGGTCCTCTACGGACCGCACGGCAGCGGCAAGTCGCATTTGGCACACGGTCTGGCCGAGTGGTGGCGCCATCACTTTCCGCTCCAGAACACGGTGTGTACAAGCGGCGCCGAGTTTGCCCAAGCTTACGCCGCGGCGCTGGACGCCCACGACTTGGAACGCTGGCGGGCCCAAATCCGCGGCGCCGATTTGTTGATCCTGGAAGACCTGGGCCAATTGGCCGCCAAGCGGCCCGCACAACTGGAATTGCAGCGCGTGCTGGACGTGCTGGCCGACCGCGAGGCGCTGGTTGTCGTCACGGCGCGCACGCTGCCGGCCCATTCACCCGTGCTGCTGTCGGCGCTGCGAAGCCGGCTTTCGGCCGGACTGGCCGTGCCGCTGGCTCTGCCCGAGCCGGCCACGCGCAGGGCCATACTGGAAAAGTTGGTGTTGGCGCGCGGCTTGTCGCTGCCCAAGCGGGCCATGAACTGCCTGGCCGACGGACTCGCGCGAGTGTGCCGGCGCTCGTTTCGGCGCTGCTGGAATTGGAGCTCGAAACGCGGATGAGCGGCACGGCGATCGACCAGCAGCGCGTGCGGCAGTTCGTGGCCGAAAGGCGCAGCGCGAACATGCCCAGCCTGCGCGACATTGCCTGCTTGACGGCCCGCTATTTCGGTTTGACTTTGGCGCAGCTGAAGAGCCCGCTGCGACGACAGCCGCTGGTCGCCGCGCGCGGGGTGGCCATGGTTCTGTCGCGCGACTTGACGAACAAGAGCCTGGAGCAGATTGGGGCGTTTTTTGGCGGCCGCGACCACACCACGGTCCTGCACGGTTGCCGCCGCACCGAAAAGCTGTTCCGCCGCGACCGGGGCACCCGCCAGGCGATCGTCGAATTGAAGAGACTGCTCAACGTAAACGCTTAAAAATGGCTGTCCAAAACTTGTCGAAAACCGTTGGGGTCGCGACCTTCGCGCTTGTGCCACCAACACCCGGCCCAAGCCGACGGCAAATTCAGCCCGGTTGGCCGACAGCCATCGACGAACCACTGACAACCTGCCGACGACTTTTGCACCGTGATGGGAGCTTCCGGCGGAAGTCGCAAATCGTGTCCCGCTGCCCGCTTGAAACGATCGGCTGCCACGTTATCGACGTCCGCCGTCCGCCGCATTGTTACTGCTTCTAAAATTCTCTAAGAATAGAACCAAGAAGACCCACCGGGCTTGTTGGCGAGAAAGCGAAATCAAAAAGTGAGGAAAGGCAACTCGACATGAAAGTCACCTGTGATCGCGAGACGCTGCTCGCTGCTTTTCAAACCGCCGCGGCCGTCGTGCCGTCGCGCAGCCCCAAGCCGATCCTGCAAAACGTCAAGCTCGAAGTCAGCGGACAAGGGGGCGATCCTGCTGGCCACCGACCTGGAAGTCGGCATTCGCATTCAAGTCGCCGGGCATCGAGGTGCAAGTGCCCGGCAGCGCCATCTTGCCGCTGGGCCGCTTTGGCTCGATCTTGCGCGAAAGCTCCGACGAGACGCTGCAGCTGGAATCGGACGGGCAGGGGACGCTGGTCCGCGGCGAGCGCAGCGAGTTCAAGCTGCCGGCCGAGAACCCGCAGGAGTTTCCGGCCGTCGCCGAGTTCAGCGAGAGCAGCTTTCACGAGCTGTCGGCCCGGCTTGCTGCGAGAACTGATCCGCCGCACGATCTTCGCCACCGACAACGAGAGCAGCCGCTATGCCCTGGGCGGCGTGCTGCTGGAGATGGGCGAACGACAAGATCACCGCCGTCGGCACCGACGGCCGCCGGCTGGCCAAGATGGAAGGGCCCGCCCAAAGCGTCGGCGGGCACACACTCGGGCGACAGCATGACGATCGTCCCACCCGAAGGCCATGCAGCTGATCGAGCGGGCCCTGACCGACGGCGACGCCGAAGTTCAGCTCGCCGCGCGCGGCAACGAGATTCTGGTGCGAAGCCCGCGGGCGACGATCTACTCGCGGCTGGTCGAAGGCCGCTTTCCCGAAATGGCGCGACGTGTTTCCGCAGCGGACCGGCGCGGTGCAAGATCGAGCTGGCGGTCGGCCCGTTCTATTCGGCGGTCCGCCAGGCGGCGATCGTCACCAGCGAGGAAAGCCGCGGCGTCGATTTCACCTTCGGCGACGGCACGCTGGTGCTCAGCGGCCGGGCGGCCGAGGTCGGCCAATCGCGCGTCGAGCTGCCGATCGCCTACGGCGGCCCGGCGATTTCGATCACGCTCGATCCGCGCTTCGTGAGCGATTTCCTCAAGGTGCTCGATCCCGAAAAAACGTTCACGATCGAGCTGAAAGACGCCGAAAGCGCCGCGGTCTGCACGACCGACGACGGCTACGGCTACGTGATCATGCCGCTGGCGCGCGATCATGAGACCGATTGGAGCTGGCGTTCATCGGACAACCGCGGCCGATCGGCGACATTCTTGTCGCAGTTGATGGCCCGCCGCGGCTACGCGCGCGTCGAGTCGGGCGACGCCTGTGCCGAGGCCTGGCGCCGGGCGGCCGGCGACGAGGCTGGCCGCTTGCAGCCGGGCGACGCAGGTCCGCCGCGGGCGTTTTGGAAGTGATGGTCAGCCAATTCGACGATGGTGCAGGAAATCGGCTTTCGAAAAGCGGAATTGATCAAGCGACTGGCCGAGTTGTTGCCGGACGAAAACATCCGCGATCTCAAGCTCCGCGTCGGCCGGCATTATTTAACGGAAAACTGTCGGGGACTGTCCCAATTTTGCGGAGGGCACCGTCCGCAGGATGGTCCGGAGCAAAATGGGACTGTCCCACTCGCCACGAAACAACGGGAGAGCAAGGACGTTCGATAGCGGAGTCAACTTGCAGAATCGAGATTAGCGATGGCAGAAGAAGTCAAACGATCCGCGGCCGAAATCGAAAAAGCCGCCGCGGCGATTCCCCCCGAGCCGGCCCAAGCGCCGTCGATGCCCGAGTATCGCAAGGTCGAAGGCGAGTACACCGCCGAGGACCTGCAGCACCTCAGCGACCTGGAGCACGTCCGCGAGCGGCCCAGCATGTACATCGGCGACACCACCGCCCGCGGCCTGCACCACCTGGTCTACGAAGTCGTCGACAACTCGATCGACGAGGCGATGGCCGGCTACGCCACGACAGTCCGCGTCACGATCAACAACGACGGCTCGGTCACCGTCGAAGACGACGGCCGCGGCATTCCGGTCGAAGATGCATCCCGACCTGGGCTTCTCGACGCTCGAAGGCGTGATGACCGTGCTCAAGTTCGGCGGCAAGTTCGGCAAGGGGGCCTACCAAACCTCCGGCGGTCTGCACGGCGTCGGCGTCACGGTCGTCAACTTCCTCTCCGAATGGTGCGAGGTCGAAGTCCGCCGCGACGGCCACGTCTATCAGCAGGAATACGAGCGCGGCGTGCCCGCCGGCGACGTCCGCCGCATCGGCACGCACCGACAAGCGCGGCACCAAGACCACCTTCAAGCCCGACCCGCAGATCTTCCCGAACACGAAGTTCGTCTACGACACGCTGCTACCGCCGCCTGCAGGAGCTGGCCTTCCTGAACCGCGGCGTGCGGATCGTCTTTCGCGACGAGCGGACCGGCGACGGCGAAACGTTCCAGTACGAGCGCGGCATCCTCGAGTTCGTCGAGCACCTGAACCGCGCCAGCGAGCCGGTCCACCCCGACATCATCTACATCGCCGGCGAGCACGAAGGCGTCGGCGTCGAAGTCGCCCTGCAGTACTCCGGCGAGTACACCGAAAACGTCCACTCCTACGTCAACAACATCAACACGACCGAAGGCGGCACGCACGTCTCCGGCTTCCGCGCGGCGCTCACGCGCACGCTCAACAACTACGGCAAGAAGGAAGAGCCTCTTCAAAGACCTGGTCCCCACCGGCGAAGATTTTCGCGAAGGCCTGACCGCCGTCATCTCGCTGCCGCGTGCCCGAGCCGCAGTTCGAAGGCCAGACCAAAACCAAGCTCGGCAACGGCGAAGTCGAAGGCATCGTCAACTCGGCCGTCGGCGACTACCTCGGCAAGTACCTCGAAGAGAATCCCAAGACCGCCAAGATCATCGTGCAAAAGGGCCTGCTGGCCGCCGAAGCCCGCGAAGCCGCCCGCAAGGCCCGAAAGACTCGTCCGCGAGCGCAAAGGCGCGCTGGCCGGCGGCGGCCTGCCCGGCAAGCTCCGCGATTGCACCAGCCGCGACGTCGACAAGTGCGAGCTGTACCTGGTCGAGGGTGATTCGGCCGGCGGCAGCGCCGAGGGCGGCCGCCTCCGCGAGTACCAGGCCATCCTGCCGCTGCGCGGCAAAATCATCAACGCCTACAAGTCGCGCGAAGACAAAGTGCTGGCCAACGAAGAAGTCCGCAGCATGATCTCGGCCATCGGCACCGGCATCGGCGAAGAGGTCGGACCTCACCAAGCGCCGCTACGGCAAAATCGTCATCATGACCGATGCCGACGTCGACGGCTCGCACATCCGCACGCTGCTGCTGACCTTCTTCTACCGCCAGATGTACGAGCTGGTCGAAGGCGGCCACGTCTACGTCGCCCAGCCGCCGCTGTTCCGCGTGCAGCAACAAGAAGGACACGTACTACGTGCAGACCGAAGAGGAAATGAAGGCCCAGCTGCTCGACGCTGGGCCTGGCCGACGCCGTGCTTCGAGCCGGGCGACGGCCGCACGATCGAAGGCGAGGAGATGGCGCAGCTCTGCCGCACGCTGGCCGCGCATGGAAGATTCGCTCGTCGCGCTGGAGCGCCGCGGCATCAGCCTGCGCGCCCACGCCGTGCGGCAAGATCCGGTCACCGGCCAGCTGCCCGATCTACCACGTCTTCCTCGGCAGCCACGAGCACTGGTTCACCACGCCGCGAGCGAGCTCGACGACTTTCGTCGCCCAGCAGGAAGAGGAGGCCGGCGGCGAGCTGACCGTCGACGATCGGCACGGCGACCGGCAGCCGCCGCGACGCGACGGTCGACGCGCCGACGGCAACGGCCAGGCCGCCCAGCGCTGCACATCGTCGAGCTGCACGAAGTCCGCACGATCAACACCATGCTCGCCGACCTGGCGCAAGATGGGCTTCGACGATCGCAAGCCCTGATCCCGCAGGAGCGCACCGGCAGCGAAGAGCCGCGCTACACGCTCCGCCGCGGCGAAAACGACGACCGGCCTGGAAGATCTGCGCGGCCTGCTGCCGGCCATCCGCGCCGCCGGCGAAAAGGGCCTGCACGATCACCCGCTTCAAAGGCCTGGGCGAAATGAACGCCGAAGAGCTCCGCGACACCACGCTCGACCCCGCCAACCGCACGCTGTGCCAAGTCACCATGGACGACGCCGGCGCCGCCGACGACCTGTTCCGCATCCTGATGGGCGACAAGGTCGAACCCCGCCGCGAGTTCATCGAGAAGCACGCCCTGGAAGTGCGGAATCTGGACGTGTAACGCCATGTACTACCTGTATGGTTCCAAGCCGCACGTGCCGCAAAAGCTGGTGGCGACGTTTGGTTCCGAGCAGCAATTGCTGGCCTACGTGCGGTGGGCGACCTTGTCGGAACAGAATGGCGTGTTCAAGTTCGAACAAAACAGCTCGCTGGCCGGCTATCAAGGTTGGAGCCACTCCCAGGAGTTGCTCAGCGACGACGACCCAGGGGACGCGGATCACAACCCTTCGCCCGGGATGCTTTGAACGACTGTGGGAAGTTATACGCCAGGACGCCGCAACAACCATGGCCCGCGACACGCGTCAAAATCTCCAGCGGCGACTACCCGTCGGAGCCGAACTGCAAAGCGGCGGGGGCGTGCACTTTCGCGTCTGGGCGCCGCGCCGCCGCAAGGTGCGAGTTGAATTCGAGGAGCCAACCGCGCAGGGCGGCGCAGCAAGCGATCCAGCTTGAGCCCGAGACGGACGGCTATTTCGCCGGGTTTTCGCCTCACGCCACGGCCGGCACTCGCTATGGTTTTCGTCTCGACGACGAGCCCAGGCTGTACCCCGATCCGGCCTCGCGCCGCCAGCCCGACGGACCGCATGGAACCTCTGAAGTGGTCGATCCCTCGTCGTTTCGCTGGACGGACGGCGATTGGACGGGCGTCGAGCTACGCGGCCAGGTGGTTTACGAGTTGCACCTGGGCACCTTCACGAGCGAGGGCACTTGGAACGCCGCCGCGCGCCACTTGGCCGACCTGGCCGAGTTGGGTGTGACGCTGGTCGAATTGATGCCGGTGGCCGAGTTCGCCGGTCAGTTCGGCTGGGGCTACGACGGCGTCAATCTATTCGCACCCAGCCGGCTGTACGGCAGTCCGGACGATTTCCGCCGCTTCGTCGACGAGGCTCACCGGCACGGCCTGGGCGTACTTCTGGACGTGGTCTACAACCACTTCGGTCCGACGGGAAATTATCTGGGCCAGTTCTCCAGCGATTTCGTCTCCTCGCGGCATCACACCGATTGGGGCGACGCGATCAACTTCGACGGCGAGAATTCCGCTCCGGTGCGCGAGTTCTTCATCGCCAACGCCGGCTATTGGATCGACGAATTCCACGTCGACGGATTGCGGCTGGACGCGGTGCACGCCATCCTCGACGATTCGTCCGATCACATCCTGACGGCGATTGGCCGCCGCGTGCGCCGCTCGGCCGCGGGACGTGGGACGCTCATCTTCGCCGAAAACGAACTTCAGGATTCGCGCCTCGTGCGGCCCGAGCAACAACAGGGCTGCGGCCTGGATGGCGCTTGGAACGACGATTTCCACCATGCGGCCCGCGTCGCCATGACGGGTCACACCGAATACTATTTCGGCGATTACCGCGGCACGCCCCAGGAGTTGATCTCGGCGGTCAAGTGGGGTTATCTCTACCAGGGACAGTGGAACGCGCGGCAAAAACGTGCACGCGGCACGCCGGGCATCGACCTGGACGCGGCGCGATTCGTGAACTTTCTGCAAAACCACGACCAGGTCGCCAATTCGCCCCACGGCCGCCGCGGCCATGAGCTGACGTCGCCCGGACGCTATCGGGCCTTGACGGCCCTGATGGCGCTGGCGCCCGGCACGCCGCTGCTGTTTCAGGGTCAGGAGTTTTCAGCCTCCACGCCGTTCTTGTATTTTGCCGATCATGAACCGGATCTGGGCAAATTGGTGCGCGAAGGCCGGCATGCGAATCAGCGGCAGTTTCGCCGCCAGGCCGGGCACGACGCGGCCGATCATCTCGCCGATCCGTGCGACGTGCGAACCTTCGAGCGCTCAAAGCTCGATCGATCCGATCGCCAGCGTCATGCCGCTATCTATGATTTGCATCGCGACCTGCTGCGCTTGCGGCGCGAAGATCGGGTGTTTTCGTCGCAGCGGGCCGACCGCATGCATGGGGCCGTGATCGGCGACGAGGCGTTTCTGCTGCGGTTTTTTGGCGGCGGCGGCGACGACCGCTTGATGCTTATCAACCTGGGCCGCGATCTCGAGTTGCGGCCCGCGGCCGAGCCGCTGTTGGCTCCGCCGGCCGGCGGCGACTGGCAATTGTTGTGGTCCAGCGAAGATCCTTGCTACGGCGGCCTTGGCACTGGCCCGGTGGATACGCACAATTGGTGCATCCCGGGCCATGCCGCGCTGGTGTTACGCAGCGCGGCGGCAGATCGAAAAGCGTAAACGCCGGCAACGCGATCTCATCATGAAAAAAGACCGCTCAGCTCGATCCAAGCCCGATCGCGAGCCCGTCCTGAGCGTCGACCCGCAGTGGTACAAGGACGCCGTCATCTACCAGCTGCACGTCCGTTCGTACTACGACAGCGACGACGACGGCATCGGCGACTTTGCCGGACTAACGCAAAAGCTCGACTACCTGCAAGACCTGGGCGTCACGGCCCTGTGGTTGCTGCCGTTCTATCCGTCGCCGCTGCGCGACGACGGCTACGACATCGCCGATTACACCGACGTCAATCCGGCCTATGGCGACTTGCGCGACTTCAAGATTTTCGTGCGCGAGGCCCACGCGCGCGGACTGCGCGTGATCACCGAATTGGTGCATCAACCACACGTCCGACCAGCATCCCTGGTTTCAGCGGGCTCGCCGCGCGAAGCCGGCAAGCGCAGAGCGCGATTATTACGTGTGGAGCGACACGCCGGAAAAATATCAGGATGCGCGCATCATCTTCAAGGATTTCGAAGTCTCGAACTGGGCCTGGGATCCGCTGGCCAAGGCCTATTACTGGCACCGCTTCTATTCGCACCAGCCCGATTTGAACTTCGACAATCCGCAGGTCCGCCAGGCGACTGTTCGACGTGCTCGACTATTGGCTGCGGCTGGGCGTCGACGGCTTGCGCTTGGACGCGGTGCCCTATTTGTACGAGCGCGAGGGCACGAACTGCGAGAACCTGCCAGAAACGCACGCCTTTCTCAAAGAGCTGCGGCGCCACATCGACGATCTGTTTCCCGGCCGCATGCTGCTGGCCGAGGCCAACCAATGGCCCGAGGACGCCATCGCCTACTTCGGCGAGGGCGACGAGTGCCAGACCGCGTTCCACTTTCCCGTCATGCCGCGGCTGTTCATGGCCATTCACATGGAGGACCGCTTTCCGATCGTCGACATCCTGCAGCAGACGCCGCCCATTCCCGCCCGACTGCCAGTGGCTGATCTTCCTGCGGAATCACGACGAGCTGACCCTCGAAATGGTCACCGACGAAGAGCGCGACTACATGTACCGCGTTTACGCGCGCGACCGCCAGGCGCGGATCAACTTGGGAATTCGCCGCCGGCTGGCGCCGCTGTTGGGCAACAATCGCCGCAAGATCGAGCTGATGAACGGCCTGCTGTGCTCGCTGCCCGGCACGCCGGTGATTTACTACGGCGACGAGATCGGCATGGGCGACAACATCTATCTCGGCGACCGCCACGGCGTGCGCACGCCCATGCAATGGAGCCCCGATCGCAACGCCGGGTTCTCGCGCGCCAACCCGCAACGCCTGTACTCGCCGGTGATCATCGATTCCGAATACCTGTTCGAAACCGTCAATGTTGAGACGCAGCAAAAGAACCCGCATTCGCTCTTGTGGTGGATGAAGCGGCTGATCGCCCTGCGGCAGCACTACGTGGCGCTGCAACGGGGCAGCATCGAGCTGCTGGCGCCGGAGAACTCGAAAATTCTGGCGTTCACGCGCGACCACGAGGACCAGAGCGTGTTGATGGTGGCCAACCTGTCGCGGTTCGTGCAATTCGTCGAACTGGACCTGTCTCGCTTCGCCGGCCGGCGGCCGGTGGAGCTCTTCGGCCAGACGCGCTTTCCCGCGATCGGCAAGACGCCCTACGTGCTGACGCTGTCGCCGCACGCGTTCTTTTGGTTCGCGCTGGAACGCGAGGCGGCCGAGACGGGTGCGTCGACGACCGAAGGCCCTGAGCTGGCCAGGCTCACCGTGCCCGAGGGCCCGCACGAAATCCATCGCGGCCGGATCCGCAAGAATTTCGAGGCGATACTGGCGCGCGAGCTGCCCCGGCGTCATTGGCTGGTCGGCGCGCTGCGCAAGCTGCAGTCGGTGCAGATCGTCGACTACGTCCCGCTCGGCAAGACCACGTCCGTGCGCCACGCCCCCGGCTTGCTCGTGCTGCGAGTCGAGTATCTCGAAGGCGAATCGGAAATGTACCTGCTGCCGCTGGGCACCGCGTGGGGACCGGAAATCGAGAAGCTGGCCGCCGCTTCGCCGCCGGTGATCGCGCTGTTGCAAAAGTCGGTTTCGAAGGAGACCGGCGTGTTGTTCGATGCCTCGCTCGATCCGACCGCCTCGGCCACGCTGCTGCGATTGATGGTCGACCGCCGCAGATTCAAAGGATCGCCCGGCGAACTCGTGGGCTGGTCCAATTCCGAATTGTCGGAGCTGGCCGTGTCGGAATTGGCCGACCTCAAATCGCTCCCGGCGGTCCCCATCCGAGTCGAGCAGGGCAACAACTCGATGCTGTTCGGCGACAAGTGCATTCTGAAGACATTTCGTCGGTTGGAAAGCGGAACCAATCCCGATCTGGAAATCGGCCGCTTCCTGGCGGACGACAGCGTGCGGTTTCCGCACACGCTGCCGCTGCTCGGCGCCGCGGAATATCGCGTCGGCGATGACGAGTCGTATACCGTGGCCGTGTTGCACGGCTACGTGCCCAATACGGTCACCGCGTGGCAGTTTACCCAGGATGCGCTGGGTCGGTTCTTCGAGCACGTGCTGACGCAGGCGCCCGAGGCTCGTCCGGCCGCGCCGGCGACGCCGCGCGAGTCGCTGTGGGATCTGGCCGGAGGCGACGCTCCGTCGTTGGCCAAGGACCTGCTCGGCGCATACTTGGAATGGGCCGCTCTGCTGGGTCGCCGCACCGCCGAGCTGCACATCGCGCTGGCGAGCGACAACGTCGAGGCGAACTTCGCGCCCGAGCCCTTCACGCAACTCTATCAGCGGTCGCTCTACCAGTCGTCGCGCAAGCGGACGCTGCAGGCGTTCCAGCGGCTGCGCGGCAGCGTCAAGGCCCTGCCCGAGACAACCCAAGCGCTGGCGCGCGACGTGTTGGATCACGAGAAGCAGTTGCTGGAATGCTTTCGCGCGGTCGTGGGCCCCAAGATCGCCGCACAACGCATTCGCTGCCACGGCGACTATCATCTGGGCCACGTGCTCTACACGGGCAAGGACTTCCTGATCATCGATTTCGAAGGCGAGCCGAGCCTGTCGCTTTCCGCGCGGCGCATCAAGCGCTCGGCCCTCGAGGACGTCGCCGGCATGATCCAATCGTTTCACTTCGCGGTATCGCAAGCGCTTCCGCGGTGGCTGACCATCGGCGTCGTGACGCCCGACGCCGAAGCCGCCTTGAGGCAAGCGGCCCACTTCTGGTACCTCTGGAGCAGCTCGGCGTTTCTCAAGGCCTACGCCGCCGCCACCTCCGGTACGTCGCTACTGCCCAACTCGCGCGCGCAATTGGACCTGCTCTTGCAAGTCCACTTGCTCGAAGAAGCCGTGTACGAACTGCAATACGACCTGAACGACTCCCCAGACCAGCTGAGCGTCGCGCTCAACCACATCCTCGAGCTGCTAGCCGTGTAAAAAAAGAATTCAGAATTTAGCCACAGAGGGCACAGAGATCACAGAGAGAAGGGCAGAAGAACCATAAGAAATCAAAGGGGACGGGAGTCGTTGTTCGGCGCCAAACAATGACTCCCGTCCCCTTTTTTCGTTCTCGGTTTCTGAACTCTCTGTGTCCTCTGTGTGCTCTGTGGCTAACCATCTTTTCTTCGTAAACCCGTCGCGGCCCTACAGCGCCGTCTCCTTCACCGGAATGCGCGCCCGCAACACGACCAGCGAGCAGGGCTGCAGCGGATAAGGGTCGGCCAGCGGCGGCGCGTCGTCGTTGTTCTCGAAGGCCGTATCGAACACCAGCTCCCAGGGCTCGCCATCGCCCGGGGGCGGCAGCACGAACGGGATCGTGTTGGCGTGGTCGGCGTTGAACATTAACAACATGGTGTCGCCGCAAATCGCCTCGCCGTGGTCGTCGACGTCGATGTCGCCGCCGAACAGTTGCACGCCCAGGCAGCGGACGTACGCCTTGTCCCACGCCTCGTCGCGACATTTCGTCGCCAGTCGGATCGAGCCAGGCGATCTCCGGGGCTTCCTCGCCTTGAATCGCCTGGCCGTGAAAGAATCGGCGGCGATGAAAGACCGGCTGCTCGTCGAACAGCGCGATCACGCGGCGGACGAATTTCAACAGCGATTCCTGTTCGGGGGTCAAATCCCAATTCAGCCACGAGATCTCGTTGTCCTGGCAGTAGGCGTTGTTGTTGCCGTGCTGCGTGTGGCCCAGCTCGTCGCCGGCCAGCAGCATCGGCACGCCCTGCGAGAACAGCAGCGTGGCCAGGAAGCTGCGCTTCTTTCTTCGCGCAGCGCGCCGAATCGCTGGCGTCGTCGGTCGGCCCTTCGACGCCGCAGTTCCAACTGATGTTGTCGTCCGTGCCGTCGCGATTGTCCTCGCCGTTGGCTTCGTTGTGCTTGTGGTCGTAGGACACCAGGTCGTGCAGCGTGAAGCCGTCGTGGCAGGTGACGAAGTTGATGCTGGCGTGCGGCCGGCGGCTGCTCCACTCGTACAGATCGCTCGATCCGCAAAATCGCGTGGCGAATTCGGAGACCACGCCGCCGTCCCCCTTCCAGAAGCGGCGGATGCAGTCGCGGTACTTGCCGTTCCATTCCGACCACAGCACCGGAAAGTTGCCGACCTGGTAGCCGCCGTCCCCCAAGTCCCACGGTTCGGCGATCAGCTTTACCTGCGAGATCACCGGATCCTGGTGGATGATGTCGAAGAACGCGCCCAGCTTGTCGACCTCGTGCAGCTCGCGGGCCAGCGTGCTGGCCAGATCGAAGCGGAACCCGTCGACGTGCATGTTGACGATCCAGTACCGCAGGCTGTCCATGATCAATTGCAGCACGCGCGGATTGCGCATGTTGAAGCGTATTGCCGCAGCCGGTGAAGTCCATGTAGTACGCGCGGATCCTCGGGCGACAGGCGGTAGTACGACGCGTTGTCGATGCCGCGAAACGAGAGCGTCGGCCCGAGCTGGTTGCCCTCGGCCGTGTGGTTGTAGACCACGTCCAGAATCACCTCGATGCCCGCGGCGTGCAGGTTGCGGACCATGCGTCTTGAACTCGCGGACGATGTCGCCGGCCGCTTCGACCGACGCATAGCGCCGCTCGGCGCGAAAAAGCCCAGCGTGTTGTAGCCCCAGTAGTTCACCAGCCCGCGTTCGACCAGGTGGCGGTCGTCCACGTGCTCGTGCACCGGCAACAGCTCGACGGCCGTCACGCCCAGGTTTTTCAGATAGCGAATCGCGGCGTCCGAGCTGAGTCCCGCGTAGGTCCCGCGCAGCTTCTCGGGCACCTCGGGGTGCAGCTTGGTGAATCCTTTGACGTGCATCTCGTAGATCAAGCGTCTTGTTCCAAGGAATTCGCGGCGGCGCGATCGTCGCCCCAGGTAAACGCCTCGTCGAGCACCGCCGCCAAGGGAGCAAAGCGAGCGTTGTCGCGGTCGTCGAACGACAGATCGGCTTCCGGGTCGCCCACCCGGTAGCCCCACATCTCGTCCGACCACTGCGTCTCCCGGGCGATCGCCTTGGCGTACGGATCCAACAGCACCTTGTGGGGGTTGAAGCGATGCCCTTCGGCCGGGTTGTACGGCCCATCGACGCGATAGCCGTAGATCTGGCCAGGCAGCACGTCGGGCAAGATAGGCGTGCCAGACCATGTCGGTCTGCTCCGTCAGCCTGATCCGCTGTGACTCTTGCTGACTCTCGACGGCATCGAACAAGCACAGCTCAACGCCGGTGGCATGTTCGGAGTAGAGTGCGAAGTTGGTGCCGCTGCCGTCCCAGGTGGCGCCCAACGGATAAGGCCGTCCCGGCCAGACTCGCAAATTCATTGGGTGACTTTGTGCTTGAGGTGAAAAGGTTTAGAGAATATCCAAAACCGCTGGGGACTGTCCCCCTCTCCGCGGCCGAATAGGATCCTAGTCGACGTCTCCGGCGAGTAAGGCTACCGGAAAATATCTTAGCACCTGGCCCATGTCCAGCACGCGGCCGTCGGGGGATTCGACCGCATCGACGGTGTGCCCCGTCAGGACGTGCCGCCACCGCGTCGGCGCTTCGGCCGGCAGTTGCACCACGGTCTCGCGCCACCAGTCGGCAATCGGCCAGCAAGCATCAGCGTGTTTGGCCCCCTTGCGGCGTGTCTTGCGGATTGTCGGCGATTCGCCGCCTGGCCGGCTGTCGCGCCACGCCTGGCACGCCAGACGCGGCACGGCGCAGAGGGTCCACCGCGGCGCGGCGACACGCGCGAAGGCGCAAAGCTGCAGCTTCCGCGGTCCCTCGGCCGTCAACGGCACGAAATCTCCGCCGGTCAGTTCCGCGTGATCTCGACGGAACCGCAGGGTCCGCCAAATCAGGAAAAGTTTCAGACGCTCGTCCGGCCAGGAAGCCAGCAATTCGCCGGCCAGTTGTGGCAGGTCTTTGTCGGCCCGCGCGGCCAGCCATGCCAGGGCCTTGCGCCGCGATTCGAAGTCGACCGCGCCGCGATTGTCCGGATCGACCAGGTGAAAATCCCACAACTCGACCCCCTGGTAGAAGTCGGGCACGCCCGGAGCGCACATCTTGACGAGCGTCTGCGCCAGCGAGTTGACGAACCCCGCGTCGGCGATTGCCCGCGCGAAGGCGTCCACGTCCTTGGCGAACGGCGACTGCAAGTCGCGCAGGATCGTGCGAATGAAATGCGCGACGGCCTGGTCGTATTCGTCGTACGGATTGATCCAACTGGTGTGCAGCTTGGCTTCGCGCAGCGCCTTGTCGAGGTACCGCACGATCCGCTCGACGTAACCCGTGGCGGCCTGCTCGTCGAGGGCTGCCAGGGGCCAGGTGCCCACCAGCGTCTGATAGATCAAGTATTCCTCGTTGGCATCCGGCACGGCCGCTCCGTCCAGCTCGGCCCGGGCCGAGGCATTCATGGCCTGCCAGCGCTGGATCGCCGATTCCCACTCTTCGGGGATTTCCGAAAGCACGTTGAGCCGGGCGCGAAAGTCTTCGCCGCGCTTCGTGTCGTGCGTGCCGGTGGCCAGCATGCTGTGCGGCCAACTCGAAGCCTGTTCCGCGACGCGGCGGTGAAACTGTTCCATCGTGGTGCCGGGAATCGTGGGGTCGCCGCCGACTTCGTTGAGCGAGGCCAGGGGATAATAGCGATAGAACGCGGTGTCTTCCAGCCCCTTGGCGGTCACCGGGCCGGTCACCTGTTGAAACTTCTGCACGAACTGCCGCCGCTCGCCCCGATTGATTTCCGACAAGCCCTCGGGGTCTTCCAGCAGCAGCACCGAGGCGATGAAGTCGAAGAACGTGGGACTCATGGCCGGGTTGCGGCGCTTGGCGATGCGCACCGCGGCCAGGATGCGGCGGCGATCCTCCTCGCGGATTTCCCCGCTCTCGGGCCGGATGTACGTGCGGTAGACCGGAAAACAGGCCACGACTTCGCGCAGCGTCCGATATAGCGACAGCCGCGTGAAATCGCGCGACCAGCGGTGCTGCTCGGAAATCCGGTCCAACTGCTGCGACAACGTGTACAACTCGGCCGACAGCGACGTCGCCAGGATCGCCCGCTTGCTCTCGTACAACACCTCGCTGAAACTTTCGCTTCGGGCGGTGAACCGCGCGTAGGCGTCGCGCAAGGCGTAGGCCCCGCGACGATCGACGAACAGGCCGTTGAGCAGGTTCAAAAACTCGTAGCCCGTCGTGCCGTGAATCGGCCAGTCGGCAGGCAGCGTCTCGTCGTGGGCCAGCACCTTCTCGACGACGATATAGATCGGCGGCTGCGCGCCCCGCCCGGCGCCGCCCGATTGTCGCAAAGCACGCGGCCAACGGCCCCGGTCAGGTGCGTCAGGTACTGCCAGGGATCGAGCAGTCCGTCGGCGTGGTCCATTCTCAGCCCGTTCACCCAGCCGTGCTCGACGAAGCGCAGCACGGTTTCGTGGACGGCGTCAAACACCTCGGGGTCCTCGACGCGGATGGCGGCCAAGGCGTCGACGTCGAAGAACCGGCGGTAGTTGATTTCGTCGGTCGCGACGCGCCAGTAGCACAGGCGGTAGGGCTGGTCGGCCAACAGCGCTTCGAGTTTGTCGAAGCTGGCCGGCTCGCCGCGGCGGCCGTTGTACTCCGTGATCGCCTGCTCGATTCCCCCGCGCACCTCGGGGCTGGCTTCCAGCAGCAGCGACAACCGCCGCCGCGCCACCTCTTTCTCGCGGTACCGCTCCTGCAGGGCCTCGCCGCCCAGATCGGTGCGCGGCGGCAGGTGATCGAGCGCCGTGATGATGCTCTCCAGCTCCATCCGCTCGCCCACGTCGGGCTCCAGCTGAGCCACCACGGCGTCCAGCGCCAGCTTCAGCACCGACACCCAGGTGCGCGGATCGGTCGGAAACGACCGCTCGTAGTAGCGGATCACGAACCGCTGATCTTCATAGGCAAGCTGCACCTGCTGGTCTTCCAGCACCTTGCCGAACTGATCGCCCAGCACCGGCAGCAAGACCTTGCCTCGCAAGTCGGCCTTGGGCGGATTCCAGTCGATGTCGAAGTATCGTGCGTAGGGCGAGCTCGATCCGTTTTCGAGCACGTCCTGCCACCAGGCATTGTTCGGGTCGTCGATGCCCATGTGGTTCGGAACGATGTCGACCAGCAGGCCCATCTCGCGGCCGTGCAGGGCCTCGGCCAGAGCGCCAAAATCCGCCTCGCTTCCCAATTGCGGATCGAGCTGCCGGTGGTCGACGACGTCATAGCCGTGCTTGCTTCCCTGCCGGGCGCGAAAGAAGGGGGAAAGATAGGCGGCGCCGATGCCCAGGTCCGACAAGTAGCCCACCAGGTGACGCGCATCCTCGAACCGCAGATGCTCGCCCAACTGCAGGCGATACGTGGCTGTCGGGATGCGAGTCACGATTGCTTCACCCTTTCGACGTTGGTGGGGCCCGACACGCGCGCACGACCCGCTGCGGCCGGGCTTTCGAAACCGCGCGAGTTGCCTGTCGCCAGCCCCTTCGGGCCATCGAGAGCCCCTGAATTGTAGCAAACCGATTGGGCGGTGATACCGCCGTGCGGCATCGCGGAAGACTTCGCGCGATCAACCTGGCTTGCGCGTGGTGATGCCCGCCAGCGCGGCGACCACCGCGACGAGCTCTTCGGGGTTGATCGGCTTGGTCACGTGCGCCTGAAATCCGGCAAGCAGAGCACGCGTACGATCTTCGCTGCGCAGAATGCCGTCGCGGCCGCGGCAGGAACGCGTCCTCCCTCGTGGTCCGCCAGCGCGCGCACGCTGCGAATCAACTGGTAGCCGTCGACTCCCGGCATGCCGATGTCGCTCACCAGAACGTGAGGGCGCTGTTCGCCGAGCAGCCGCAGGGCTTCCTCGGCGCTGCCGGCCGTGATCACCGCGGCCCCGTGCTCTTCGAGCAATCGTTTCACGAGAGTCCGCGCGTCCGCTTCGTCATCCACGACCAGCACTTTCAAACCCGCGATGGAGGGCGCAACGCCATCGGCCGAATCGAAGTGTTCCGCCGTCGGATGCACGCGTGCCTCGGCCGACTCCGGCGCGAATGATCTGCACGGGCAAGGAGACGGTGAACGTGCTGCCATGCCCTTCGCCGGCGCTTGTCACCTGCACCGTGCCGCCGTGCTGCTCCACCAGTTGCTTGACGATCGACAATCCCAGCCCGAGGCCGCCATATTGTCGGGCCGACGTCGTGTTCTGTTGGCGGAAGCGGTCGAAGACGTAGGGCAGGAACTCGGCCGCGATTCCCGGACCGGTGTCGGACACGTGGATTTCCAGGTGCGAGTTGACGCGCTCCAGCGACACCTGCACGCGCCCGCCTTTGGGCGTGAACTTGATGGCGTTCGACAGCAGATTCCAGATCACCTGCTGCAACCGGCCCGCGTCGCCCAAAACGCGGCCCGTGCCGCGGGTCGAGGACGGTGTGCAAATGGATGTTCTTGGCGTCGGCGGCCGGTCGCACGGTTTCGATCGCGGCCCCGATCACCTCACAGATGTCGATGCTCTGCACGTCCAACCGCATCTTGCCGCTGACGACGCGGCTCATGTCCAGCAAGTCCTCGATAATCTGCGCTGCGCCCGGCCGTTCCGCTCGATGATCTCGGCCGCTTCATCGATTTCTTCCGGAGAGGACCGGGCGCGCCGCAGAAGCTGGGCATAGCCCAGGATGGCGTTGAGCGGCGTGCGCAGCTCGTGCGACACCAGCGACAAGAACTCGTCCTTGGTGCGATTGGCCCGCTCGGCGTCGCCGCGCACCGCGCGTTCGCTCTCCAGCAGCCGCTCTCGCTCGTGTTCGGCCGCTTTGCGATCGTGCACTTCTTTGGTCAATTCGTCGTTCAAAGCGGCCAGGCCGGGCAGCTTCATCGCCGAGGGCGTGATGCGAATCAGGGCGACTACCGTGCCCCACGACACGACGGCGGTCAGAAACTTGACGACCCCCGACAAATGATACACGGGATGCCAGAAGATGATCGCTTCCAGCAAGTGGCCCGTGCCGCAAGCCAGAATGAAGGCTCCGAACAACCAGAAGATTTTGGAAAACGGAATGTCCTTGCGCCGCAGCACGAAGTACACGATCACCACGGGAATCGTGGCGTAGGCCGCCCAGATGGCAATGTCCGAGCCGATGTGCAGCCAGCCTTCGGCGTCGGTCCAGCTGCCGCACGTCCACCGCCGCGGAAAACCGCTCGTGTCGAACAACCAGTTCAGAGGTTCCGGCATGGTTCACCCCTCGGTTTCGCTTCCGGCCGTTGGATTGGTCAAACCGCACGAAAAGTGAGGCATCGGGCGCCAGCGGCGAAACGTCCTGCTGCTCGCGGACAGAAATCGTCGAACCTTGCTGCCGCGGGCTGGATCGAGCCGCTACATTATAGCGGCTGCATTATAGTGGCAGCGCCAGTCCCGGCGTCCAGCCGAGTCCGGGGCGGCCCCGACAACTGGTTGCCTGGGGTCCGTGCCGACCGGAGGGCGCGGCCAGCGAGGTAAGCGATGGTTTTTTTCGTCGAGCTGGTGATTGGCATCGCGCTGGTGACGCTCGTTTTGTACGACGTCTTCCAGTCGGTCATCGTTCCACGCCGCACCGGCACCCGATTTCGCGTCGCCCCGCACATCACGGTCTTGCTCTGGCCGGCCTGGCGGCGATACGGGCTGCGGCTGTATCCGGCCTGGCGTCGCGAGGATTTTTTGGGCACCTTTGCCCCCTTCCTGCTCGTGCTGCTCCTGATCGTGTGGGGCCTGACGCTCATCCTCGGCTTCGGAATGATCCTCCACGTCCTCGGCGATCAAATGGAACCTGCGTCGCCCGATTTCGGCACCGCGTTGTACGTGGCCGCCACGTCGTTTTTCACCGTCGGTTTCGGCGATTTCGTGCCGGCCGGCGTGCTGGCCCGCGTCGCGACGTCGCTGGCCGGAGCCTCCGGCCTGGCCATCGTCGCGCTGGTCATCTCGCTGACCTTCAACCTCTACGCGTCGTTCGCGCGCCGCGAAGTGCTGGTGCTGCTGCTCGATTCGCGCGCCGGCGTGCCTCCCTCCGGCCTGATGCTGCTGGAAACCTATGGCCGATACGGCATCATCGACGAGCTGGCCCCCATGTTCGCCCGATATGAATACTGGACCGCCGAGATGCTCGACAGCCACCTGGCGTACCCCGTGTTGCCGTTCTTTCGCTCGTCGCACGACGGCCAATCGTGGGTCAGCGCGCTGGGGGCCGTGCTCGACGCCGCGACTCTGCTGATCACCGCCGTCCGCGCTTCGGAGGGCGGCGACGCCATCGGCCTGCGAAAAAGTCGCGCCGCGGCTGAAATGATGTACGGCGTCGGCTGCCACGCCCTGATCGACCTGACGCACGGACGCCTCGCGCGCCGCTTCATCGACCCGGCCGATCGGCAGCCGGGCATCGATCGCGGCGAGTTCGAGACGGCTTGCCAAAAACTGACCGACGCCGGCTATCCGGCCGATTGCTCCGACGAATCCTGGCTCGCGTTTGCCGAGCACCGCGGCGTCTATGCCGCCCGGCTCAACCTGCTGGCCCGCTACCTCGCCAGCCCTCCCACCCAATGGATCGGCGACCGCTCGGTCCTGTCCCATCTCCATCACCGCGAGCACCTCGCCCCGTGACAAAAAGGGGACATTCTACTTTTTTGAAAAAAGTAGAATGTCCCCTTTTTCGGACGACGCACCGCTTACGGCAGATCGAACAGCATCAGCTCCGCCTGCTCGGTGGCTTCCAGAGTCAACTCCGGCTCTTCGCCGACGGCCATGCCGTCGCTGGTCTCAAGCCGCTGGCCGTTGACGTCGATGGCACCACGCAGCACTTGCAGCCAGGCAAACCGCCCCGGCGGCATCGCGTGCGAGAGCTGCTTGCGCGGCGCCAGCGTCGCCAGAAAAATTTGCGCGTCCTGCTCGATGCGCAAGGAACCGTCGCGACCCTCAGGCGACGCGACCAGCCGCCACCGATCGAACTTGCCGTCCGCGTCGAACGAGCGCTGCTCGTAGCCGGGCTGCAAACCGCGCTCGCGCGGCAACAGCCAGATCTGGTAAAAGTGTACGCCCTCGGTCGACGAGGGATTGAACTCGCTGTGCAGAATTCCCTTGCCGGCCGTGATGCGCTGAAACTCGTCCGGCTTGAGCACCGCGCCGTGCCCCAGGCTGTCCTTGTGCGCGAGCGCTCCTTCAAGCACGTACGTCACGATCTCCATGTCGCGGTGCGGGTGCGTGCCAAACCCTTGTCCCGGCTGGACCCGGTCTTCGTTGATCACCCGCAACGCCCGAAAGCCCATGTGGGCTGGGTCGTAATAATCGCTGAACGAGAACGTGTGATACGTGTTGAGCCAGCCGTGATCGGCGTGGCCCCGCTGGTCGGCCTTGCGGACTTGAAACATGGCAATCCTCGCGCAAAGAAAATCGACAATTGTCAGCGACATAGATTATTCGCACGCCCCCGCAAGAAGGCGAGGCCCGCATGTGAGGGTGCCGAGGCGAGGGTTCAGGGTCCCGGGTACAGGGTTCAGTGAACACGCGCAGCATTCCGCCGCGCACGCGAGCGCTCTTCGTCCGTTCCTCGTTCCTCCGTCCCTGAACCCCAACCCCTGAACCCTGAACCCTATTCGCAATTCTCGGGGGGTGGCCGAAAACTTGTGTTGAAAGTGAGCCGCGACTTTTGGTAATACTGCATCCAGCTGAGACGGACTGTCACTTCAGATCTGTGTCAACGGACGGAAGGCCTGCTTTGTTCTTGGGCCGCCCCCGTCAAAGTCCCGTGCTTGTGGCGGGGCTGCGCAGTGGTATTTGACTGCCTCGAAGCGCGTGGACGCGATCTGCGTGCCGGAGGCTCGCGAGCCGTTTTGGGAATGTCCGTGTGGCCACGGCGTTGAACCCAGGGATGCGGTCGGCATCTTGGACTGGGCAGTACAACGTCTCCGTGGGAAGCTCCGGTACCGACCCGCTGCAATGCTGCTTCCTCCGCCGAAGCTCTTTTTGCAGTACAAGAACCGCTTCGGATCCCCGGATGGGAGCAGCGGCGCACGAAACATTTTTAAGTCGCAATCGCGCGATTCAACGTCGCGCTGTGCGCCGGGCTTTTTAGCCCTGGCTGACGGGAAAAAAGAAAAAGATTTTTAGCCACAGAGTTCACAGAGAACACAGAGACGAAGAAGGAGAGAGGGTTACGAGGAGGGAGATCGTTGGGTGGGCCAGACGACTCTGTCGTCTGGGTCCCGCAGGGACAAGAGGTGCCCCAGAGTTGAGCGACGCCGAACTCAACCCCTCGCATTGCATCGCAACACCGACAACTTGTTGAGGCTGTCCGGGAATTACCGCACACTAACCCGACGCGCCAGCGAGGATTCTTCGTCCAGCGTCCCTCGCTTGCGCGTCGGGTTAGTATGGGGAACAACGGCGTCCGGTGTTTTCCAGGCCCGAATTCCCGGACAGCCTCAACAAGTTGTCGGTGCCACCCGGGCAACGGGCTCATACCATGCATGACACGCTCTCGCCGGCCGCTGCTGGACAAGCCCGCCGTGGCAGCCGAGAATCAAGCGGCGCCCTGACCATTCGTCGAGCACCCCTTCCTCACCAAAATTCCGCGTGCCCGCCATGTTCAACCGATTTTTCGTGATCGTGTTCTTGCTGCTTGCCGTGATCATCCTGCGGCTTCCGCCGGCGGCCGCGGCGCCGGCCACCGCTCGGCCCAACGTAGTGCTGATCGTCATTGATGATTTTGGCTGGGCCGACTTGGGCTGCTACGGCAGCAAGTTTTATCGCACGCCCAACGTCGATTCTCTGGCCGCGACCGGCATGCGGTTCACGCAGGCGTACGCCGCTTGCCCGGTCTGTTCGCCGACGCGCTCGGCCCTGATGACCGGAAAATATCCGGCCCGGCTGCACCTGACCGATTACATCCCAGGCCAGCCCGACGCCGCCGAGCGCCGCTTGCTGCGGGCCGATTTTCGCCAGGAGTTGCCGCTGGAGGAAATCACGATTGCCGAACGCTTGCACGATGCCGGCTATGTCACGGCCGCGATCGGCAAATGGCACATGGGCGATGCCCCCTTCGAGGCGACGCGGCAAGGGTTCGACGTGGCCATCGGCGGCATAGCGAGCGGTTCGGTGCAAAGCCATTTTGCTCCCTATTTGCGCGGCGGCCGGACGCTGCCGGGGCTCGCCGAGGCGCCCGAGGGCGAATACCTGACCGATCGGATCACCGCCGAAGCCGAAAAGTTCCTCGACGAAAATCACAATCGTCCGTTCTTTCTGTACCTGCCGCACTACGCGGTCCACACGCCCATGAACGCCAAGCCCGACGTGATCGCCCGCTATCGCTCGGCCGAGAAGCCACCCGGTTTGCAAAACAATCCGGTCTACGCCGCGATGGTCGAGAGCATGGACGACAGCGTCGGGGGGATCGTGCGAAAACTCGAATCACTGGGCCTGACGAACAATACGGTTTTGATCTTCACGTCCGACAACGGCGGCCTGGCCACGGCCGAATCGCCCAAGACGCCGGCCACGAACAACGCCCCGCTGCGCGAAGGCAAAGGCTATCTCTACGAAGGGGGCATTCGCGTGCCGCTGGTCGTCCGTTGGCCGCAGCACGTGAAGCCCGGCAGCACGTCGGCCGTGCCCCTCAGCAGCATCGATCTGCCGGCCACCATCGCGGAGCTTTGCGAGACGCGATTCGAGACGCCAATCGACGGGATCAGCATCGTGCCCCTGTTGAAGCAGACGGGCACGCTGGCGGCGCGGCCCTTGTATTGGCACTATCCGCACTACAGCCCTCAAGGGGGTAAGCCGGGCGGAGCAATTCGCGAAGGAGATTTCAAGCTGATCGAGTTCTACGAGGGAGGTCGGCGCGAACTGTTCAACGTCGTGCAAGACACGAGCGAGAGCACGAACCTGATCGACAAGGAGTCGGCGCTGGCCGATCGGATGGCCGCCAGTCTGGCGGCGTGGCGAAAGGCGGTCGACGCTCAGATGACGCGGCCCAATCCCCACTACACGCCCGACGCTCAGGCTGCCGACGGCACGCTGACGCTGCCGGCCAAAAACGCCGAGATTCACGGCGTCATGGTCCGCTACGAACCGTTGCCGCATAAAAATACGATCGGCTTTTGGGTGCGCCCGACGATTGGGTGAGCTGGGATTTTCAAATCGACAAGCCGGGCGAGTTCCAGATAGAGATTCTGCAAGGCTGCGGCACCGGCAGCGGCGGCAGCCGCGTCGATTTCGAAATCGCTCCGCAGACGACACGCGGCAACACTACCCCCCAGCACACGCTGACGGCCACGGTCGAGGAGACGGGCGGCTTCCAGCAGTTCGTGCCGCGAAAGATCGGCACCGTGACGCTGGCAACGGCCGGCCGCTACCTGCTGGCGGTCAAACCGCGCAGCAAGCCGGGCCCGGCCGTGATGGATTTGCGCCAGGTCAAGCTCATCCCCGTCGCGCCGAAGCCGTAGGAGTTCGACTACGCTAATTTGTCGTGCCTTGGGTGCCGCTGGCGTCTCGCCAGTGCGCGACAAGAGACGCGCCAAGACGCCCGTGGCCGCGCTATGGATTCGCCGATTTGGGAAACACGTGATAGCCGGGTATCGCCAGCTTGATCCGATAGAGCGCATACGCCGGCTTGCCGTCCGCCTTCTTGGGGCCCGGGCCGGCGGCGGTGATGTAGAGCGTCGTCGATTCGCGGCCGACGCCGAACACGCAGTTGCTCGGATCGCCCGGCGTGGCGATAAACGCCAGCGATTCGCCGCGAGCGGAAAACACGTACACGCCGGCCTCCTCGCCGCTGCCGGCCGTGGCGTAGATGTTGCCCGCGGTGTCCAGCGTCATGCCGTCGATGCCGCGGCGGTTGGGACCAAAATCGTACAGCACGCGCTTGTCGGTCAGTTCGTCGTTCGACTGCACGGCGAAGGCCAGCAACTGGTGGTTGCCGTCCGGGCGGTTGCTGTTGTCGGCCAGGTAGACCGTCTTGTCGTCAGGCGTGACGATGATTCCGTTGGGCTTTTGCACGTCGCGCGTCGCCAGCCGCACCGCGCCATTGGGCTGGACGAAAAACACGCCGTCGAAATCCAGCTCGCGCGGCTCGTCGCCCACGTAACGCGGATCGGTGAAGTAAATGCCGCCGCGGGTCGTGATCGCCAGGTCGTTGGGGCTGTTGAATCGCTTGCCCGACCAGCGGTCGACCAGCGTGCGAACCGTCGCCCTGAGGGTCGGTGATCGAAATCCGCCGCTTGCCGCCGGGCGCGGCCCCTTCGCATGCCACGAGATTGCCGGCCGGATCGAATTTCAGCCCGTTGCTCTTGCCGCTGGGGTCGCGGAACACGGTCGTCTTTCCGCTGGCCGGGTCGTAACGCATGATGCGGTTGCCGATGTCGGAGAACAAGATCGCGCCGTCGGCGGCCGGCGCCGGGCCTTCGGTGAACTCACCTTCGTTCCACAGCATTTCGAGTTTGGATGTCGAGGGCACGATCTTCGCCTGGGCCGTCGCTTGAAACTTGCCGCTCGTCGGCGCGTTGGCCGCGCCGGCAGCCCGCGGCAAAAAAACCGCCAATATCACGAGGCCCAGGCAGAGGATTGGGTGGCCCAGACAACTTGTTGTCTGGGTCCCGCAGGGACAAGAGGATTTCGAAAGGCGCATGATCGTGTCCCTCAAGGATTGAGCTCGACCGCCCCCCGGATCTCGGGTGCTGCCCCATTGTGCGGCGCGCGAGCCGCCGTCGCAAGCATCGCTTGCTGCCGGGGGATGGCCGGGATCACCGGCCGGACAATCGGCACAATCGTCGCGTCGCGCCCCCGCGGCGCCGCTGTGGTGCGGCCGAGCAGGGGCCAGAGGGCGCAAGCCGTGGGGTATGGTTGCATGAGGGCCACTTTGCTCCCTCGGCTCCGGCGTAAACAAACCCCACTCCACACAGACCCACCCTCGGCAGAGACCGATACCCACGTGGATTTTTTGCTCGCGATCGGCGCGTTAGTCGGCCTGTTTTGGATGGGGGTGGTGTTTCTACGCGGCGGTCCGATTGGGGGCGCATTGTTGGTCCTGCTGGCCGGCTGCTGCTTTGGCCACCCCTTCTTCAACGTTCCTCTCGGCCCCTTGCCGCTCACGGCCGATCGCGTCCTGCTGGGCGTGGTGCTGGTTCAGTATCTGCTCTACCGGCATTGGCGCTGGATCGAGCCAAAGCCGCTCGCGGGCGCCGACTATCTGCTGGCCGCCTTCCTGCTGGTGCTCGTCGTGAGCACGCTGACGCACGACTTTCAGTATCGCGGCGCGCTGCCGCTCGCGCAGTTGGTGTTCTTTTACCTGATGCCGGCCCTGATGTATTGGGTGGCGCGGCAGAGCGAATTCACCGAGCGCAGCAGCGCCTGGCTGTTGGGCTCGCTGGCCGCGTTTGGCGTCTACTTGTGCGTCACCGCGATTGCCGAAACGCACCAGGCCTGGGCCTTCGTGTTTCCCAAGTACATCGCTTCGACCGAGTTCCGCGAGTTTCTGGGCCGCGGCCGTGGACCGCTGTTGAATCCGGCCGGCAACGGCATCTTGCAAGCGCTCGGCTTGTGCGCGGCGCTGGTGTTCTGGCCGCGGGCGAATCGCCTGGGCAAGTTGCTGCTGCTGGCAGCCCTGCCGGTGTTTGCCTGGGGCGTCTACAGCACGCTGACGCGCAGCGTCTGGATGGGCGCCGGCCTGGGGATGTTGGTCGTCGTGGGTCTGACCACTCCCCGCAGTTGGCGCGCGGTTGTGCTGGGGGGCGCCGTGCTGGCTGCGGTCGTGACGTCGGTGGCCAACTGGGAGCATCTCGTGGCCTTCAAACGCGACCAGGACGTCAGCGTCGAAGACGTCGCCGACTCGGCCAAGCTGCGCCCCGTGCTGGCCATGGTTGCCTGGCACATGTTCCTCGACCGGCCGCTGTTGGGCTGCGGCTACGGGCAATACATTCAAGAAAGCCCGAATTACTTGTCCGATCGCAGCACCGACTTGCCGCTGGAAAAAGCCAGACCCTACGTGCAGCACAACGTGTTTCTGGCGCTTCTGACCGAAACCGGCTTGCTGGGCATGGGCCTGTTCATCGCGCTGTTGACCGCATGGACGCGCACGGCCTGGCGACTGTGGCACACCGAGTCGGCCCCGCCGTGGGTGCGACAAATGGGCTTGCTGTTCTTGGCGCTGGTCGGCGTTTATCTGCCCAACGCCATGTTCCACGACCTGTCGCTGATCCCGATGATCAACATGACGCTGTTCTTCTTCGGCGGTGCAATGGCCGGCCTGGCCCACTATCTCGCCTGCGCCAAGAGCGAAGCCCGGCTCAAGCTGTGGATGCCCGAGCCCGAGCTGGCCGCCGGATCTCGCTAGTCCCGGCTCCCACTGGCCCGACGCGCGAACCAGGGTTCTTCGTCTTGCGTCCCTCGCTGGCCAACATTATTCAATTGCTTGCAGTCACGTTCTGGGGTGCCACCGACAACTTGTTGTCGGTGTTGCGAAGCAATAAGAGGCACTTGAGGGAGGCCGCGCACCTCGCCCGACCCTCTTGTCCCTGCGGGACCCAGACAACAAGTTGTCTGGGCCACCCAATTTCAGCCCCTCGTTGCAAGCATTCGAATAATGTTGTTGCGCTTCGGGCTCGTGAAAACAAACTACTCGGTCGTCGGAATCATCCATGGCATTGCGTAGGCCTGCAGCAGCGTGAGCAGGCCCACCAGGCAGGCCAGCACGACACTGTGCAGAAAGACGAAGCGCAGAATTCGGCCTTCGCCGCCCGATTGCTCCGTGGCCACGGCCGCCACGACGATGCTCTGCGCGTCGATCATCTTGCCCATCACGCCGCCGGTGCTGTTTGAGGCCACGATCAGCAGCGGGATTCAAGCTCAGTTGTTCGGCCGTGATCCGCTGCAAGCTGCCGAACAAGGCATTGGACGACGTGTCGGAGCCGGTCAGCGCCACGCCGAGCCAGCCCAACAGCGGCGCGAAGAACGGATAGAACCAACCGGTCTTCGTGAAGGCCAGCCCGAGCGTCGCGTCGCTGCCGCTGTATTTGGTCGTGAACGCGATCGCCAGCATGCAGGCGATCGTCAGCAAGGCCCAGCGCATTTTCCTCAGCGTCTCGCCGAATTGTCGGACGAACGCCAGCGGCGGTATTCGCAGCCAGACTGCCGACAGCACCGCGGCGATAAAAATGCCCGTGCCGGTGGTCGACAGCCAATTGAAATCGTAGAGCGCCTTCTCGGGCTCGGCCGCGCGGTCCGAGTCGGCAGCCAGCTCTACAACCGGCGCGGTGCGAAACACCCGATTGTGCAGGCCGGGCATTTCCCAGGAAAGCTTGCTCACGCCGGCCAGCGCATTGGCGTTGTCGGGACCGCCGCCGTTGAGCACGTCGCGAAATTCGCGCGTGCCCCACAGAAAGACGAAAATCGACAGCAGCGCCCACGGCACCCAGGCGTAGGCGATTTGCCGGCGAGTCAAATGCGGCGCGGGTGCCCCGTCGAGTTGTTCGCGCTCGTCAGGGAAGCGCCAAATCTCTTTCGGCTGCCAGAATCGCAAGAAAAGCGTCAGCGACAACAGCGATCCCAATCCGCCCACCACGTCGACCAGCGTCGGCCCGTGATAATTGGCGGTGTAGAAACTGGATGCCGGCAAAACTGCCGCCGCACACCAGGATCGCCGGCCAGCAGCCGAGCACGCCCCGCCAGCCCGACATCGTGGCCACGAGCCATGCCGGCACGATCAGCGAGAAGAAAGGCAACTGGCGTCCGGCCATTTGCGAGAGCGCCATTTCATCCAGTCCCGAAATCTTGGCCAGCGTCGTGATCGGCGTGCCGAGCGCTCCGAAGGCCACGGGCGACGTGTTGGCCAACAGTGCCAGGCCGGCGGCATAGAGCGGCGAGAAACCCAAACCGATCAAGAGCGCCGCCGAAATCGCCACGGGCGTGCCGAATCCGGCCGCTCCCTCGATGAAAGTGCCGAACGAAAAGGCGATCAGCAGCGCCTGCATGCGCCGGTCGGGCGAGATCGCGGCCACCGAATGTTTGACAACCTCGAATTGTCCGCAGCGGACCGTCAAATGAAACAAGAACACGGCGGCCAACACGATCCAGCCGATCGGCAGCAACCCAAAACAGGCGCCATACGCGGCCGAGGCCAGCGCCGCCGAGCCGGGCATTCCAAACCCGATCACGGCCACGGCCAGCGCCACCGCCAGCCCCGCAATCGCGGCGCGCGGAGCCGATTGGCCGACGACCAGCAGTCCCAACAGCACGCCGATGGGCGCCGCTGCCAGCAACGTCGACAGCCAAGGCGAGCTCAGCGGATCGTAAACCTGCACCCAATCCATGCCGTCGAGACTCCTGGTAAGCTTTCGGACGATTCACCCCCAAATGGCGGCTATCGGGACAGGGGGGGTCGCTGCTAGTCTACAGACTGACAACACGGACGAGAATGGTAACCCCTCCAGCAGCGAAGGATTAGCATGGCCAGCAATCGCAAGGCGGAAGTCGACGAGGCTTCAAAGCAGCTCGACTTTTCCAAGCACAAATATCAAATCGTGCTCGATACGAGCCTCGGCAAGATCACGCTCGACATGCTTCCCAACGTGGCGCCGGCCCACTGCAAGAATATGCTGGGCCTGGCCAAAATCGGCTTCTACGACGGACTGATTTTCCATCGCGTCATCAAGGGCTTCATGATTCAGGGGGGCTGCCCCGAAGGCACCGGCACCGGCGGACCGGGCTATAACGTCAAAGCCGAATTCAACGCGACGAAGCACGAAGCGGGCGTCCTGTCGATGGCCCGCACCACCAACCCCGACACGGCCGGCTCGCAGTTCTTCATCTGCCTCGAAAACGTGCCGCACCTCGACCGGCAGTACACCGCCTTCGGAAAGACGGCCGATGCCGACAGCCTGGCAGTCGTGAAAAAAATCGGCGTCGTGCCCACCGGACCGGTCGACAAGCCCGCCAAGCCGGTCACGATCATCAAGGCCACGGTCGTCGAAACGCCGATCGGCTAAGAATGTGCTTCGTTGCCAATCAGCGCGCTAGCCTTGCTGCGCCTCGTCGATTGCCTGCTGAATCAAGATCAGCAGGGCATTGGGATCGTAGGGCTTGCGGACGTAGTAGTGGCAGCCCGCGGCTCGCGAACGGCGGATAATGTCGGGCTGCTCCAGGCCGCTGACGATGATCACCGGAATTTCGCTGGTTGCTTCATCGTCGACCAATTCCTGGCACAACTCGAATCCGTCCATGTCGGGCAATCGCAAGTCGAGCAGGATGACGCTGGGCTTTTCGGTGCGGGCCAGAGTGAGGGCCAACTTGCCGTTGTCGGCCGTCGTGGTGTCGAAGCCCTGTCGATTCAGCCGCGCGCTGAGCACGTCGAGTGTGGCTTCATCGTCGTCGACAATCAGAACCGAGCGTCGAACGATACCATGACGCGTTGCCGACCGATGTTCAAGCGGTTTGCTTAACATAAGCGCTGCCTGGCTGTTGAAGGTCCGCGGCGGGTAGCACGAGCGGACCTATGGGCGGGAATGAAGCATCACAACCCGGCGAGATGTGCAACTTTAGCGCACGATTGCCGCGTCGTCAAACCGCGGCGATTGCAAAAGCCGCGAATTCCGCCAAGCTTTTGCCGCTTCGAGCCGGTTGTAACGCGTGCACGGGCTAACCCCCTCGCACTCGGGCTCGGTCAGCCCCTCCGATTCCAATCGATGCCCGACATGGCGGCCAGCGCCAGCTCGAGGGCGTGCGTGCCGTCGCGAGCGTGACCCTGGGCGGCCAGCGACAAATAGAGTTGATGGGCCAGCGCCAACCCCGGCATCGAAAGTCCCATCCGTTTCGATTCGGCCAGGGCGATGCCCATGTCCTTGATGAAGTGCTCGACGAAAAAGCCCGGCGCGAAGTTGCCGGCGATGATCCGCGGGCCGAGATTCGAAAGCGACCAACTGCCGGCGGCGCCGGGCGAGACCGATTGCATGACGACGTTCAAATCGAGCCCCGCGCGGTAGCCATAGAGCAGGGCCTCGCAGACGCCGATCATGTTCGTGGCGATCAGGATTTGATTGACCATTTTCGTGTGCTGGCCGGCGCCGGCGGGGCCTTGATGCACGATCGTCTTGCCCATCGCCTGCCAGCAGGGGCGCAGCGCCTCGACCACTTCGGTTTCGCCGCCGATCATGATCGACAGCCGGGCTTCGCGCGCGCCGACGTCGCCGCCGGAAACAGGCGCGTCGACGCTGTGCACGTCGACCTTCTTGGCCGCCGCCGGCGATTTCGACCGCCAGCGACGGCTCGCTGGTGGTCATGTCGACCAGGATCGTGCCGGGCCGGCTGCCGGCCAGCGCCCCGTCCGCTCCCAGCGTCACGGAGCGCACGTCGGCCGGAAATCCGACGATGCTGAACACCACGTCCGAGGCCGCCGCGACGGCCTTGGGCGTCTCGGCCCAACGCGCGCCCTGGTCGAGCAGCGCCTTGAGCCTTGGCCCGCGTGCGGTTGTAGACGGTGGCCGCAAAGCCAGCCGTCATCAGATGGCCGCACATGCTGGCGCCCATCACGCCGGTGCCGATCCAACCGATGCGGGTTTCGCCGGGGACGATTGTCTTCACGATCCGCTACCTCTTCTACCAACGATGTTCGGGACGCTCGAGGATTTCGCTAAGAACGATCGCTTGCCGTATGTTTTTCGGATCGGCGAGTATTGCGACCACCCCCGCTGCCACCGGCGAAATGCCTTCGACGACCTGCGGCACGGAGTCGGTGGCCGGAGTCGCGCTGGCCTTGGGAGCGCTGTCCGGCAACGTGCCGACACGGTGGCCGAACGCTTTTTGCAGATGGCTTTCCATCTGCTGATCGGCCCGAACGATGTCGTCGGCCAGGTGTTCGGCCCGGGAGGTGAACCCACGATCGGCCATGTGCTTTTCCACCGACGCCGCCACCGAACTCAGCTCGCGCTGGGCCAAAGGTTCGACGTCAAGGGGCTGCTCGCGCCGTGTGTCGCGGAGCGGCTTTTGAGGCGCTTTGGGCGGAGGTTTGACGTTGGCCGCCCGCTCGCGCACCGCGCGATCGCCGCGCCGTTCGGTGGCCCGCTTGAGAAACTGCTCGATCTCCGCGTTCAGTTGCGAGGGACCGCCCGTCAACGGGTCGGCCGGCTGCCCTTGCGGCTGCGGCGGTCGTGGCGGCCGTTGGGCCTGTTCGGGCGGACGACGTTGCGGGGTGCGCGCCGGCGGGCGATTTCCCTTGGCCGAGAGCAAGTGATTGAGCGCGTAGATGATGAAGAACACGATGGGAACCACCAGGCTCCACAAATCACCAGCGGCTATCAGTGCGGGTCCAATCATCGTATGACTTCGAAAAAGGGGCCAAGGCCCATTCTTGTGCCCATCTTGGATTTTCGGCTCAAGCCTTCGTCGTTGGCACGCCGGCAATGCTCTTGCGCATTTCGGTATCGGCCTGCACGTTGCGCAGTTTGTAGTAGTCCATGATGCCCAAGTGTCCGCCGCGAAATGCCGCGGCGATGGCCTTGGGAACCTCGGCCTCGGCCTCGACCACCTTGGCGCGGCTCTCCTCGATCTGGGCGATCATTTCCTGCTCCTGGGCCACGGCCATGGCGCGGCGTCCTTCGGCGTTGGCCCGGGCCACGCGCGTGTCGGCCTCGGCCTGATCGGCCTGCAAGCGGGCGCCGATGTTGTCGCCCACGTCGATGTCGGCGATGTCGATCGAGACGATTTCGAACGCCGTTTGCGAATCGAGCCGGCGGGCCAGCACCGCCTTGGAAATGCGGTCGGGATTCTGCAGCACTTCCGTGTGCGAATCGGACGAGCCGATGGCGCTGACGATGCCCTCGCCGACCCGGGCGATGATCGTTTCCTCGGTGGCGCCGCCGATCAACTGGTTCAAGTTGGCGCGCACGGTCACGCGGGCCTTGACCTTCAGCTGAATGCCGTTCTTGGCGACGGCGTCGAGCGACTCGCGCGCCGCGCCGCGGGCGGGACAATCGATCACCTTGGGATAGACGCTGGTCTGCACGGCTTCCAGCACGTTGCGGCCGGCCAGGTCGATGGCCGTGGCCAGCTTGAAATCGAGGTTGATCGTCTTGGCCTTTCGTGGCCGCGATGATCGAGCGGATCACCAGCGGCACGTTGCCGCCGGCCAGGTAATGGGCCTCGAGCGTCTTGCTGGTGATGCCCGTCTCGTCGGTCAGCCCGGCCTGCACCGCCATGATCTTGCTGCGGACGATGACCGTCGGGTTGACCTTGCGAAAGGTCATGCCCAACAGATCGAAGATGCCGATCCGCGCGCCGGTCGTGACCGACTGGATCCACAAGCGGAAGTAGCGGGCAAAGACGGCGAACACGATCAGCACGAAAAACGTGATCGCCAGGATGACGACCCAGGTGATGAGTTGCGTAGCGCTGGTTTCCGCGAACATGGGAACATTCCTCGGGTTGGGGCGCGGCGGCGGGGAGTGTCGAAGGACGCCGCGCAACTCCATTCTCCGGCCGTCGGCCAGGAGGTGTCAAGCCAGAGGATCTTCCAGCGAGTCCAGCCCCAACGATTCGATCGGCTGCGACAGTACGTCGTCGGATGGCGGGGGCAATCGTCGGCCGGACGCACCACGACTCGGTTTCCGCGGACTTCGATCACCCGCACCCGCTGACCGGCTTCGATCGGCATTCCCTCGCTCAGCGCGTCGATCGTCTGACCGTCGATCTCGACTGCCCCGCTGGGCAACATCATGTTCTTGGCCACGCCGACCTTGCCCACCAGCTGCCGCATGCTGCGCCGCTGGGGCGAATCGGGCAGCACGTCCTCGCTGGTTGGAACGTCCAGCAGCAGCCGCCGGCCCATCGGCGTGTGGGGCCACCAGCGGAACGCCAGCGCCAAGGCCGTGGGAACCAGCACGGCGGCAACGGTCAGAAACACAAAGCCGACGACCGGGCCCCGATAGTAGAACGCCAGCGTGATGCCGGCCAAAAGCGACGCGATGGACAGAAAACCCAAGATGCCGCCCGAGGGGATGAACACCTCGACCATCACCAAGGTCAGACCCAAGACCAACAGCAGCGCGGACCAGGCCAAGGGATCCATGGCAGTGCGAAAATAGGGTGGCTAGGTGCTCAATGCCGAGAATTGAGCTTAGTCGATTTTCGCCAATTTCGCTACGCGCACACCACTTAAGCGCGGCCGGCTTAGAAACTGTCCGGAGACAGCCTCGGAGATGGGGACAATCCCAGTCGGTACTCGGCCAGGTCTAATCTAAGCGCGGGCGGTGGCCGAACGGACCACTACCCGATTGCCTTGGACCGCCACGACGACGACCTCGGCTCCGCGGCTGATGACTTCGCCGTCGGCGATGACGTCGACCAGTTCATTGCCGAAACGCGCCTTGCCCGAAGGGGTTAGCTGCGTGGTCGCGAGGCCTTCGTGGCCCAACAGATGCTCCAAATCGACGAGCGCTTCGCGATGTGAAATGTCCTCGAGTTCGGCATCGCTCGGAGGCTCGAGCATGACGTGACTGAACAGCGGCGTGTGCGGCAGGTAGCGGCGCATCACCACGGCCAGCACGACCACGCCGATGCCCACGCCGATCAGCCCCAACAGCGAGTCACGAAGCTGTGCCAGTTGATAATCGTTGTGGGGCACGACGAACGTCTGGCTCGCCAGCACCACCGAAGCAATCACCATCAAGCCACCCCCCAGGCCAAAGATCGTGGCACCCGGCAGGACGAAAATCTCCAGCAGGATGCAAGCAACTCCGGCGGCAAACAGTAGCACCTCCAGCCAGCCAGCGGTGCCCTCCAGGTGTTTGCTCCAAAAGTAGAGCAAGAAGCAGACACCGGCCACAAAGCCGCCGATGCCGATGCCCGGCGCTTGCAGCTCCGCGTACAGTGCGGCGCCGCCGATCAAAAGCAACAGCCAAGCCACGGCCGGCTGAGCCAGCGCATCAATCAAAAAGTCGGCCCAGCCCGGCTCAGCGAGAACCAGCTCGTCTTCCAGGGCGTAGGCCTGCTTAAAGCCCGAGAAATCCTGCACGGCGTGCCGCGCCAACCCCAGATCATGCGCCGCATCGCCCCGCACGCGCAACACCGTCCCCGGCTTGGTGACTTCCTCGCCGCGCGTCCACGCGTCGGGGTCGGCCTGCTTTTGTAGCTCCTCGTCGCAGAAGTACTCGACCACCCCATCGCGCTTGTGCGTGAATTTGAAAACGCGGGTTTCCGGATCCAGCAGCGCGGCGTTCAACGACCAGCCGCGCGATTTTTTCGGCGCCATGTTGTCGCGCAAAGTCTCGCGGGCCAACTGCACTTCGTCGGGCGAAAACTCCTCTGCCCCTGAGCCGCCAAGGATGGCGTCGTGATTCATCACCAGTTGATCGCAAGCCACCGCGATCAAGGCGGCATCGCCGCGGGCTTCAGCCGGCACGT
The DNA here is from genome assembly GCA_963801675.1 of uncultured Planctomycetia bacterium. Classification (GTDB taxonomy): domain Bacteria; phylum Planctomycetota; class Planctomycetia; order Pirellulales; family PALSA-1355; genus PALSA-1355. Next base: position 962,623 of record CAWDFN010000001.1, on the reverse strand, counting down.
ACGCCACCGTGCGAACCTTAGTCCGGTCAAGATCGGCCAGATAGTTCGCCAGGTGCATGCTGTCCGAGAGCGAGCCTCCCGGGCTGTCGATCCACAAGCAGATGAAGTTCGCGTCAGAATTGCGAATCTGATCGTCGATCATCCGCTGCACGCGCGAGACCAGTTGCCCGTTGATAGTGCCTTTGAGCCCAATGCGCACCGGCCGCCAATCACCCAGCAGCGAAGGGTCATCGTCCAGCGCCGCCGGCGGCAGCGACAACGCCTTGGCCAACGCGTTGCGATCGGCGGCCTGGAATTTGACGAAACCCAGCTCGCGCGCTTGCCGGCCTGAGAACTGCATGAATTGACCGGGCCGGCTGAGCACCTTGGGCGGTTGGGTCGTGTGCTTCTTCTTCAACTCTTCCAGCTCCGAGCGAAGCACGAATTCGCGGCTGACCTCGGTTTCGACTTGGAGCACTTCCAGGTTCTTGTCGAGCATGCCCAAGGCGACCTCGCCGGGAATCGTGAGCCGCCGGTTGGCGATTTCTCGATATCCGCTGCGGACCGTCGGATCGATCGCCTCCTCGGCCGGCTCGTCCAAGCCGGCCTCGCCGATCACCGCGTCGGGAGCCATCACGATTTCCTCGCAGGCCATGGCCACAAGCACGGCGTGCCCCTTGAGGGCCTTGGGGATGTACGCCACCGTCTTGACGCCGCTTAATTCACGGCTCGACAAGTAATGGGCCAGCGCCAACGCACGGCCGAAGTCGCTCCCCTGGCCGGTCTTGTTTTGCGGTGACGAAAACTCGAATACCAGCACCGGCCGCGCATCGCTCGGCGGCATCTCGGCCAAGGCCTTTTGCACCGCGCGCTTGACCTGTGTGTCGGCGTTGCCGGTGATCGGCAGCGGAACGCGCACAAGCCGCCCGACGTGCCTGGCGGCTGCGGCGGGGTGCGCGTCGACTGGCGCTGGTTCGGCGGCCGCCGCTTCAGCGGCGCGATCGTCTTTCTCAGGCGCTTGGGCGGCCAGCAAACACAGGCCGGTGAAGCAAAACAACAGTCCCCCCAGGCCTCGAGCGAGGCGGCGCATCGTCGCACAACGGACCGCACCGATGAGCGTCATGACAAGACCGCTGGGGCCACCAAGAGCTGACGTAAATGCCTATCACAGTATCGCTTAGCTCCCTGAGATTATAGCGCAGCGGTAAAGGGAGTCAAATTGGCCGCGAGCACTGATGGCCGGCCGGCAATGAGACAGCTTTCGTTGAGCGGTTGCCCGCAACTACTTGCGCTTGGGCGACGCCGCGGGGCGCTTGGCTTGCGCCGGTTCGGCGGCGGGGGGCGGGGGGGTTTTCGGCGCGTCGGTCGCTTCCGGATTGACGACTCGCTTCCAACCGAGCGGCGTCCGTGGAGGCAGGAAATCGCCCTTCACGATCGCCAGCGGGTCATTGATCATCGCGTCCTTGAAGGCGTAGTCCGCATGGTTCTTGCCGTCGGGCAAATAGATTTGCAGCGCGAACGGCTTGAAGTCGGGATCGGTCAGGATCAGCGTGGCGTGGTGAAAATTCGCCTTGTCCTGCTGGCGCTTGGGCCAGGCTTCGAGCCAGACTTCCTTGCCGATGTGTTCGCGCGGCGTCACGTCGCGCATCCAGTAGCGAAGCTTCAGGGCTTCGGCCTTGGCGCCGAAGACGAAGGGCAGCGGACCGTCGGAGATCGCCTTGCCTTGCATTTCCGGCGGTAAGTCTCGCACAATCAATCGCTTGTTTCGATGGTCGTACTCGAAGATGCTTTTGCCGTCGCACATCCAGTGGTCGAGTCCCTCGCTTTTCTTGGTTAGCGCGTTCTTGCTCGGGTCCCATTCCTCAAGCTCGGTCACGTGGTACACGCCGCGATCGGGCGCGACGTACGAGATGTTTCCCTCGGCCTTCGAGTTCACGTAATCGAGCTGCTTGGGTCCAAAGGTTTTGTCGGTTTCCCAACGCGAAAAAGAGCACTTGAAGGTCTTGATCTTGTCGCTTTCCTTTTCCCACTTGATCAAAACCTGTTTCAGGAACTTTTCTTCCGCCGCTGTCAGAATGAATGGGGCGGCGGGCGCAATGATTCCCTTGCCCGGCGCCGCTTCGGCCGCGCCTTGGACCGGGCGGCCTGCCGGACGAGTCGCCGTGTCGGTCCGCTCGCGCGGAGCCGCCTTCGATGGCCGCGGATTGGTTTCCGCCGGCTGAGCCTCGCGCTGGGCGGTGCGAGCGGGCGCTTTGATCTGCGCGCTGGCGGGCGAAAGCCAATGGCACGCCGCGCTAAGTGCTAGCACGGCCCACAGACGGCTCGATCGAACAGGCATGAAAATCACCGCTGGAGAAACCCTGTTGTTCCAATCGGACCGCGGCAAGCTGCGGCCCGCGCAGGGCGGGATATTAGCAACTACCCCCGGACCTCTCCAGGTCGATTTGTGCCAGCCAGGCCCAAAATGCGGCCGGTTCGGCGAACGATGGCAGCACGAAATCGGCCGACTCGTCGTCGTGCCACGCGTGTGGCTCGCCACTGGGACAAAACAGTGCGGTCCGCGTCCCCGCCCGGCGTCCGGCTTCGATATCGAACCGATAATCGCCGATCATCACGCACTCGCCGCACTTGAATCCCCACGTCTCGCAAATCTTCCAAATTGCCGAGGGGTCCGGCTTCACCGGCCCGTCGTCGCGACAGACGATCAGATCGAAGTCCAGATTCAATCGCGCCAGGGTGGTTAGGGTCGCGGTGCGACTGTTACGAGTCACGATCGCGCGAGCCAAACCGCGCTCGACGACCATTTGCAAGAACTCGGCCACGCCCGGAAACGCTGACGCACTGTGCGCGCCGCGATGCTCGTGCTCAGCCAGAATGTTCCAACAGCGACGCGCGTCAGCGGCCGGCAGCTGCGAGATTGCTTCCAACAGCGGCAATCCGTCCGGTAGGCCCATCTCGCGGCGCATCGCGACGAAATCCAAGGCCGAGTCGACCAGCGTGCCGTCGAGATCGAAGATCAAGCCGCGAATCGCCATGAGCAAAAGCCAGCGCGGCTGAACAGTTTAGCCTTCGTGCGGTTCTTCCAGGTACGTGTAGCCCTGCAGGCCGTCTTCGTAGAACCGCAGGAAGCGGCCGGCCTCTTCGTAGCCGATGCGCGCCTCGCGCACGGCCAACTCGACGGAGGTGCGCAGCTGCCGCATCAGGCTGTCGGCGTCGAACTCGACGTAGTCGAGCACCTCGCGGACCGTGTCGCCCTTGATGACGGTGTCGAGCACGACGTCGCCGTCGTCGTCGAGGCTGACGTGCACGGCGTTGGTGTCGCCGAACAGGTTGTGCAGGTCGCCGAGGATTTCCTGGTAGGCGCCGAGCAGGAACGCGCCGAGGTAGTACGGCTCGCCGTTGAAGGGGTGCAGCGGCAGCGTGCGCTTCACGTCGCGGCGGTCGATGAACTGGTCGATCTTGCCGTCCGAGTCGCAGGTGATGTCGCCCAGCACGGCGTGCCGCGTCGGCCGCTCGTTCAGCCGGTGGATCGGCATCACCGGGAAGAGCTGCTTGATCGCCCAGCTGTCGGGCATCGACTGGAACAGCGAGAAGTTGCAGAAGTAGGTGTCGGACAGCAGCGCGTCGAGGCCTTGCAAGTTCCTCGGGCACGTAGTCCAGCTGCCGCGACGAGCTGCTGGAGCTTGCGGCAGATGGCCCAGAACAGGTTCTCGGCCAGGCTGCGCTGCATCGAGCGGCAGGTAGCCGCCGGTGAACAGGTTCAGCGCCATGTCGAGCGCCTGCTGGGCGTCGTGGTAGCTTTCCAGCACGTTGCGCGCGGTCAGGTTCTGGTAGGTGTCGAGCAGGTCGACGAGCGGCTGCTCGACGTCGTCGGGCAGCTGCCGGCGGGACGTCGTTCTCGTCGCCGAGGCCGGACACGCCCAGCACGTTGAAGACCAGCACGCTGTGATAGGCGACGACGGCCCGGCCGCTTTCGGAGATGATCGTCGGGTGCGGCACGCCGGCCTCGTCGCAGACGCGTTTGCATGTGGTAGACGACGTCGTTGGCGTATTCCTGCAGCGTGTAGTTGACGCTCGACTCGAAGTTGGTCTGCGAGCCGTCGTAGTCGATGCCCAGGCCGCCGCCGACGTCGAGGTACTCCAGCCCGGCGCCGCGCTTGACCAGCTCGGCGTAGACGCGGGCCGCTTCGTTCAGCGCCGCCTTTGATGTTGCGGATGTTGGTGATCTGGCTGCCCAGGTGGAAGTGCAGCAGCTTGAAGCAGTCCTGCCATGCCGCGCGTCTTCAGCTCCTCGAGGCCCGCGAGGATCTCGGTGACGGTCAGGCCGAACTTCGAGCGGTAGCCGCCCGACGACTGCCAGCGGCCGGCGCCGCGGGCGGCCAGCTTGACGCGCATGCCGATCGTGCGGCCGCACGCCGATCTTCTCGGCGTATCTCCAGGATCAGCTCCAGCTCGGTGTACTTCTCGACGACCGGGATGATGTTGCGGCCCGATCTTCTGGGCCAGCATCGCCATCTCGATGAACTCGGCGTCCTTGAAGCCGTTGCAGATGATCGGCGTGTCGTTGCGAGGCCATGCGCCAGCACGGCCAGCAGCTCGGGCTTGCTGCCGGCCTCGAGGCCGAAGCTGATACGGCTTGCCGAAGTCGCAGCACCTCCTCGACGACCTGCCGCTGCTGGTTCACCTTGATCGGATAGACGCAGCAGTAGTTGCCGTTGTAGTTGTGCTCGGCGATCGCGGTCTGGAAAGGCGTCGTGGATCTCGCCGAGGCGGTGCTTGAGGATGTCGGTGAAGCGGATCAGGATCGGCAGGTCGATGCCGCGCAGCTGCAGCCGATCGACCAGTTGCTTCAGGTCGATCGCAGCGCTCGGGCTCCTTGGTCGGGTGGACGCGGACGTGCCCGTTGTCGTCGATCGAGAAGTAGCCCTTGCCCCAGCGGGCGATGTCGTACAGCTCGGCGGCGTCGGTGGCCGTCCACCGTCGGACTTCTTGATCGAGCATCGTACTTGCATCCTCGGCCTATCGATCGCCAAACAAACGCTTCATCGTATCGAATTATTGACGGCCGGTCGACCTCGTACCATGGTAAAAATCCCTCCAGGACCGGGAAATCGAGAAATTTGTCGCGCGTTGCGCCGGCGCCGCGCGAGCAGCCGCGGGATGGTCGAATAAGCCACGGCTGGAGATAATCGGACTCGGTTGTCAGTTCGCGCTGACAGGATTTGTCTGTTGTGCAAGTTGTGAGGCACAAGTGATGGCAATCGAACTGCGCTGGCTGGCGAGCACCGTGGCCAGCAGCTTGCACGCGGCCGAGGCCATGTCGCGCGGCGTCACGCTGGTCGACGCCAAAACGTCCGAGGCAATCGGCAGCGCGGTGCTCGATCTGGCCGGCGCACTGTCGGCGCTCGGAGCGGATGAGGCCAGGTTCTTTGAGCACGCCATCCCGCAGTCGGCGCGCTACGACGTGCCGCTGCAACTTGCCGAGGTGGTGCTGGCCAAGCTGGGCAATCCGGCCGACAAGAGCCGGACGGCCGCCCGGCTGTCACAGACGCTCATCGCGCTCTACGGGGCCTATCAACAGGCAAATCCCGATGCTTTAGCAGAGCTGGAACTGCGCAGCGAGCCGTTGCGCGGCCAATGGGAAGCCCGCGGGCCGGGCCTGATGCACAATGTGGCTCGAGCTGACCGAACAGGATTTGGTGGTCAGCGAGGCCGACGTGATTCTCGTTCAGCCGGCCCTCGGCGGCGCCGGCGCCGCCCACTGGCTCTACAACTCGGTCCGCATCGAAGCCGTGCTGGCCAACCCCATCGCCGAACTGCCCGAAGTGGTTCGCCTCGGCTGGCTGCTCGCTCAATTGCATCTCGATCTGCCAAAGTTCCAAGGCAACCTCCGTCTCGACCGCCTACTGGAAATCGGCCCACTAGCCATGATCCCGCCCATGCTCGCTGCCGCCCAGGAAGTCGAACTGGCAAGAATGGACGAGCCGACGCTGGCCCTGGCGCTAACCGCGTGGAACGCCGCGCCGATCGAGCCCGGCAAACTCCTGGAGTGGTGGGACACGTATCAGTCGACGAATCCGCCCTGGACGGTGGCGCTGGGGGCGCTGGAGCGGATGCTGGCCGGGTAGAAGCACGTCGCTGTTTTTGCGGCAGAGCGGTCGAATGTCCGGGACGCCGAAGGCGTCAAACATACCAGGCCAGGACAACGCGCTGGTGGACGTTGTCCGCGCGGGCGGTTTTCTAAAACCATGTCCAGCGGCTATTATGCACCGACACCAGCCGCGATTGAAACGAGAGACCCCCCATGCAACTGACATCGCTGACGATCAAGATCCCCAAGCCGCCGGTCATTCAAATCGCCCTCGACTACGCCACGCAGCGACGAGGCGCTGGCGATGGCCAAAATCGGCGTCGAGGCGGGCGTCGATTGGCTCGAAATCGGCACGCCGCTGATCGTCGCGCAGGGCGTCGCGCCGATCGGGCACATGGTGCGGGCCTTTCCCGATTTCCCGGTGCTGGCCGATTACAAGACGATGGACTCGGGCTGGAAGAACGTGCAGCGAACGGCGGAGCAAGGGGGACACGTGATGACCGTCTGCGCCAACTCGCCCGACGAAACCGTTCGCTCGGCGATCGCCGAGTCGAAAAAGTGCGGCGTGTGGGTCGTGGCCGACACGATCGGCGTCAAGAACCAGGCCGCCCGGGCCAAGCAATGTGCGGATTGGGGCGTGCACATGATCTACCTGCACTACGGCGCCGACCAGCGCAAGCACGACGCCGCGCAGGACTCGACGCAGTGGCTGGCCGAAGTGCAGCGGGCCGTCTCGATCCCCATCGGCGTGGGCTGCTTTCGACGTCGAGGATGGCGCGCGGGCCGCCGGCATGGGCGCCGAGCTGATCGCCATCGGCCACCCGGTGATCAGTGCCGCCGACCCGCTGGCCGAATTGAAGCATTTCGTTCGCGAAGTGCAAGCCGCCTACCGGCCGCGAAAATCATAGGAGCCCAATCATGGCCGGCGGCGATATCGGAGTGGTCAACTTCGGACCGGAAAAATACAGCGTCGAGCTGCGCGAGATTCCCAAGGCCACCTTCGGGCCCGACGACGTGCTGCTGGCCGTCGAGGCGGTGAGCGTTTGCGGCAGCGATCTGCACATGTGGGAGTCGACGCACAGTTGGCCGATGAACTATCCGGTCGTGCTGGGACACGAATTCGGCGGCGTGATCGAGCAGGTCGGCGATCGCGTGCGCGGCTGGCAGCCGGGCGATCGCGTGGTCAGCGAGACGGCCGCCGTGATCGACCCCGACAACCCGCTCTCGCGGCAGGGGCTGTACAACCTCGATCCCACGCGGCGCGGATATGGCGCCGGCGTCGACGGCGCGATGCGCCGCTACGTGGGCGTGCCCACGCGCATCTTGCATCGCGTGCCCGACAACCTGCCGATCGAGAAGGCCGCGCTGACCGAGCCCTGTTGCGTGGCATACAACGCGGTAGTAAACAACGGGCGCATCAAGCCGGGCGACCGCATTCTGGTACTGGGGCCGGGCCCGATTGGGCTGCTGTGTGCCGCCATGGCTCGGCTACAAGGCGCCGATTGTTGGCGTGGCCGGATTGGAGCGCGATCGGCCGCGACTGAAAATCGCCGAGCATTACGGCTGCACCGCGATTGTCTCGGGCGTCGAAGATTGGGCCCGCGAGGCCGACGGTCTGGGGGTCGACGGCGTGATCGACGCGGCCGGCGTTTCGGCCACGCTCAGGCTGGCGCTCGAGCTGGTGCGGCCGGCCGGCTGGATCAGCAAGGTCGGCTGGGGTCCGCAGCCGTTTGCCGCGAGCCTCGATCCGCTGGTGCAAAAGAACATCACGCTGCAAGGCAGCTTCAGCCACAACTGGCCGATCTGGGAGCGCGTGATCCGGCTGCTTTCGAGCGGTCTGCTCGACGTCGATCCGGTGATCGGCGGCGTCTGGCCGCTGGCCAGAGTGGAAAGAAGCCTTCGAGATCATGCACTCCGGCCAGATCGCCAAAGCAGTCCTTCGGCCGTGACGCGCGGCCCCTGGTTTTGGGTTGCGGCGTGCTAGCGTTTCCCCCCGCTGGCGAATGCCATTGCTTGAAATTCGCCCTCCTCGCTATGATCCGACCCCGCGACAAGGCGCGCGGGGGGCGTGCGATTTTGTGCGAAGGCTGAACCGGCGCTGGCGGCTCTGGGCCTTGGCAAGGAACACGTGGAAATGGGATCCTCGACCGTGTTGGCATTTCGCATTTTTGTCATGCTGGCCTGTCTGATTGTGGTGCCGATGGCCGCCATTTTCGGCAGCGCGTTTCCCGACGTCGTCAAAAGCGTGTTGGTCGATCGGATCGTGGCTTGGGGTACCGGCAAGACGCCCGAGGCCAGCGCCACCACTGGCGGCTTCGCCGAAGTGACGCCCGCCGCGCCCGGTATGTCGCAAGGCAACTCGCCGGCGGCCACCGCCAACTGGGAAGCTCCGCGCTGGGGCATGCAAGCAACGCCCGCCGTCGTACCAGCCGGTGCCGCCGGAACCGCACAATCGGGCGGCAACCAATCGGCCAGCTTTTCGACGCCCGCCGACGCGGCCCGCACGGCTGCCGGGGCTTATCCCCCGCAGCGACCCAACGGCGAGAATGCCTTTCATCAGGCCGCGCACGATAATCTTGCCCCCGGCAAACAACCGTTCAGCTATGCATCCGCTACCGCGACCATGCCAGGACAAGCGGCGGTGCCCGCCTACGACGCCTCGGCTGTCGCGGCCAATCAAACGGCGCCGCGGCCGCTGGAGCAGCCCGACCGATTCACCGTCATGGAGCGAAAGCTGCGAGAGTACGGCGCCACGTACTATCTGCTCGAGACCTGGGGCAACGACGGGGAGCTGTATCGATTTCACTGCAAGATGGCGGTCGGCAATAACCCCAACTACACGCGCCATTTCGAAGCCACGGATCGGGACGCCCTGCGAGCCATTGCTCAGGTTCTGGAGCGCGTGGAATCGTGGCGTGCCGGCCGGCCGCAATAGGGCCGCGCTTTCTCTTTCGCACGTCCTTCGCAGCTGTTTCGCGGGCCGTTTTTCGCCACGGCACCATCGATTTCCGGGGCCCCAGCTCGTGGCCCTTGACAGGCCCTTGCCAGCTGGGGCCGGGCCGCTTAACTTTACGGGTTAAGACGTTGCGTCTCACACAGCCGTTGTCTACAGAGCGGGTTGCCATTTTGCCACGCTTGGGAAAGTTTCGCCATTCGCTCCGAGACCAGTTGGGCCGCGTCGGCAAGGGGGCTGGCTTGCCATTGGCTCCTCCGGCGCGCCCACGCGAGCCGGCAAGCGCCTCCTGGCGGCGCCGCTTGGCGCACGATGTGCCGCAAATTTCCGGCGGGGCCGTAGCTTGGGTTCGCGATGAACGCGCGTCGCGGCTCGAGGCAGTGCTGTTTTTGGCTCGCGAGCCGCTAAACAGTCGGAAATTAGCTCAGCTTGCCGGCTTGGCGGACGGAACTGAAGCACGTACATTGGTTCGCCGGCTCAACCGCTGGTATGACGAAAGCGGGAGTGCGTTTCGGGCCGAGGAGTTGGCCGGCGGATTTCAATTGTTGTCGCGGCCCAAATTCGGCTCGTGGCTGGGGCGACTGTACCGTTCGCCGATCGAAATTCGGCTGTCGGCTCCGGCGCTGGAAACTTTAGCCGTTGTCGCGTATCGTCAACCGGTGCAGCGAGCCGAAGTCGAAGCCATCCGCGGGGTCGATTGTGGCGAAATCTTACGACAACTGATGGACCGCGACCTGGTGCGAACCGCCGGTCGTGCCCACGAACTAGGACGCCCTTACTGGTACGCCACGACGAAACGCTTCCTGCAGGTCTTTGGACTGCGGCATCTCGACGATCTGCCCCGGGCCGACCTGCTGAGGACATCCAAGACACCATCCACCAGCCAGGCTCAACTCGAACCTCACCACGATATTCCATCCCGCACGGACGGGATCTCGGAAAGCTTACATACCAACGCATGCGAAGACGAGGAGGAACTCGAACGTGACCAACACCGCCCTTTCTGAACAAGTGCTCGACGAGCTACTCGAACTCACCGACAAGTCGTTCCTCGAAGAGCGTCCCGGCGACCTGAATCCTCGTCTGTTCGACGAAGACGACGTCGACGATGACGAAGATGAAGACGAGGACGACGATGACGACGATGACGACGAAGAGGAGGACGATCTCGACGAAGACGAGTGGGAGGAAGTCGATGACGAGGACGAAGAAGAAGAAGACGAAGACGATGAAGACGAGGACTGGGACGACGACGATCTGGACGACGACGATGATGATGATGATTGGGAAGATGACGACGAGGACGAAGAAGAGGACGACGCGGTCTGACGCGGCCGACTCGCCAGCACCCGGGAAAGTCTCGGGCAACGTCATGCACGCGCGATCGTGCCTTCAGTCTTTCAACTGAAACAGCCGTTTCAGCGCCTCGAGCAGGCCGTGCGGCGGGCCCTTCTCGGCTTCGTTGCGCAACGACTCCAGCGGCGGATGCAACAGCTTGTTGACCAGCCGCTCGAATGCCTGGCGGATTTCGTCCCTGGCTTTCTCGTCGAGCTCGGGCAGCTTGTTGAACAGCCGCCGCAGTTCGTCGTCCTTGGGCTGCTGCCAGCCTTCCTTGAGCCGTTTGATGATCGGCGCCGTGGCCCGATGGTGCAGGTCGGCCATGAAGCGGCCGGTCTCCTGCTCGATGATGTGGATGGCCGAGGGAAGCTCTCGGTCGCGATCGCGGCGGTTCTTCTGGCAGGCCGCCTGCAAGTCGTCGATCGAATACAAGTACACGCCCAGCCGATCGCCGATGGCCGGATCGAAATCGCGCGGCATTGCCAGGTCGAGAATAAACAGCGGCCGCTGATAGCGCGCCGGCTCGATCTGCTTATACAGGGCCAGGCTGACGATCGGCTGGCTGGCGCCGGTGGTGCTGACCACCAGGTCGGCCGCGGCCAGCTGCTCGGGCAGTTGCTCCCAGGCCGCGGCGCTGCCCTGCCAACGCTGGGCCAGCTCCTCCGCGCGGTCGAGGCTGCGATTGATCACGGTCACGTGGTGCGCGCCTTCGTTTTGCAGATAGCGGAGCGTCTCTTCGGCCATCTCGCCGGCGCCGATCACGAGAATTCTCTTGTCGTCGAACCGCTCGAAGATCTGGCTGGCGAAATCGCCCACGGCGACGCTGGGGATGCTCACGCGGCGCTGGTGCAGCGTGGTTTCGCTTGCCACGCGCCTGGCGACCTTGACCGCGGTTTGGAAGATGCTGTGCGTCAGCGGCCCGGTGCTCTGGTGGTCCTTGGCCAGCTCGTAGGCCTGTTTGACTTGCGAGAGAATCTGCGGCTCGCCGACGACCATGCTGTCGAGGCTGGCGGCCACGGTGAACAAGTGCCGCACGGCGTCCTCGCCGGTCCGCTCGAACAGATCGTCGAACATTTCGTACATCGGGAGCTGATGGAAGTCGGCCATGAACTGGGCGACTTCCTCGTGGCTCGGTCCCCACTGGGGTTCTTCCGTCGCCGTGTAGATTTCGACCCGATTGCAGGTCGACAGCAGCACGGCTTCGACCTGCGGATATTGCTGCCGCAGCTTGGCGAGCGCTTCGCCCACCTGGTCAGGGCTGAACGCCAACCGCTCGCGCATCTCGATCGACGAATGGTGGTGGCTGCAGCCGATCATTTGCAACTTCATGGCCGGCCTCCCCGGACAAGCCGTGAAGCCGCCGTCAGGCCCGCGTCACGATGCTTGGCTCCGCCATGCTCGGTGTTCACCAACAGCAGCACGGCCAGCGCCACCACCAGAAACAGAAAGCTCACGATCGTCAGATACGCGACCTTGCGTCCGCGCCGGGCCGGACGATAGACGGCATTGAACGCGGCCGCCGCCACCAGCCACACGAGCATCAGCGCGGAGCTCCAGATCACCGGATCGCTCCAGGAACTTCGCCCGACTGCCCGCCGCCGATCAGGTTCAAAATCATGCCGGCCAAAAAACCGACGCCAACCATCAGCGCCGAGAAGATGATCACGCGGCTGTTGACCTTCTCCAGCCATTCCAGGCTCGGCAAGCGAAGACCGGAGACGGGAGGCAGCTTGCGTTTCAACCGCCGAGCTTGCAGCAGGTACATCAAGCCGGCCACGAACCCGACCATCACCGCCACGGTTCCCAGCATGAGAAAAATTCCATGCACGGCCCCCCACGCGCGCGAAGCCGGGCCCGGCGCAAACGGCGTGCGATCGGCGAAGGCCGCCGCGACCACCATCGCCAGCACCAGCGGCAGCATGTACAAGCCCAGCGCCGCGCGCGGATAGTAGTACGTCAAGTACAAGTACGCGCCCATCAACAGCCAGGCGGCGACCAGGCACCAGTCGAAGTTGCTCGACAAGGGGGAAGCCGACAGCTCAACGGCCCGATAGCCGAGGTACAGCGTGTGAGCCACCAAACCGGCCAGCACGAAGGCCAACATGAAAATCTGACGCACGCGGCTGCGGGACAAGAGCTTGCGCCAATTCCAGCAGCCAGGCTACGCCGTAGCTGGCCCCGAAGCAGAACAAGCTGATGCCGGAGAGGGTTTGCATGCTGAGCAGAACGTTCAAGCGTGGGTTTGGGGCGGGCCAGCAAATCAGTGTTCGCCGGCAAGTGCGGCGATGCGCTACTGTTCTCCGTCGAGGTCGTACTCTTTCAGTTTCTTGTGCAGCGTATTGCGGTTGATGCCCAACTTGGTGGCGGCCTTGGTCTGCACGCTCTCGCACGACGTCATGACCTGCGCGATCAATTCGCGTTCCACCCGATTGACGACTTTGGCGTGCAGGTTGTCTTCCTGCGGGCCGGCCGAGGCCAACCCCTGTTGCACCAGTTCGTAGGTCAGCGTCTCCAGGTCGGCGACGCGCGGCCGGCTCGCCGGACGCGACTTGGGGCCGCGCAGCACGGCCTCGGGCAGCAAGTCGCACGTCAGCTCGTCGCCCGTGGCCATCACCACCGCCCGCTCGACGTAGTTCTGCAGCTCGCGGACGTTGCCCGGGCCAATGATAATTCTGCAAGGCGTCGAGCGCCTTCGGCTCGATGTGCATCACGTAGCGGTCGTTCTCTTCGTTGTAAACCGTCAGGAAGTGGCCGACCAGTTCGGCGATGTCCTCCGGCCGATCGCGCAAGCGGGGGCAAATGAATCGGCACCACGTTCAGCCGATAGTAGAGATCCTCGCGAAACCGCTCGGCTTCGACCTCGGCCACCAAATCGCGGTTGCTGGCCGCCATCACGCGCGTGTCGACGCGGATGGTTTGCGTGTCGCCGACGCGCTCGAACTCGCGTTCTTGCAGCACGCGTAGCAATTTGACTTGCAGCTTGGGGGTCGTGGAGTTGATCTCGTCGAGAAAGATCGTGCCGGTGTGGGCCGCCTCGAAACGCCCCGTGCGATTGGCGACCGCGCCGGTGAACGACCCGCGCACGTGGCCGAACAATTCGCTCTCCAGCAGGCTTTCGCTCAGCGCGCCGCAGTTGACGCGCACGAACGGTCCGCTGGCGCGCTGGCTGGTCAGGTGGATCGCCTTGGCGATCAGTTCCTTGCCCGTGCCCGTCTCGCCCAGCAGCAGCACCGAGGCATTCGACCGAGCCACCTGCCGCGTGAGCGCGATAAACCTTCTGCATGGCCGGACTCGAGCCGATCAGGCCCGGAATCGGCGGCCCGGCGGAGTTCGAATCGTAGTCACGGTAGGAGCCGCTCATGTCAAACCTTCAATTCACGTCGACGCGCGATGGGCCGGGGGCAGTCTCGCCGCGCTGCCCGCGTTCACTGCTCGGAGTTATTCGTTCTTGGGATGGTTCTTGCTTTCGATCGCGTCAAGGATCGCGCCCAGCACGGCGTGAGTCTCGGGGTCGCTTCCGGCGTTCGTATTGTAAAGATCGTACTGCCGCAGGATCTCGTCGCTGGTCAGCAGAATGCCGTGCCGTTTCACGCTGTGGGCAAAAGCCGCCGCGGCCGCATTTCGCGTATCGATCGGTTGCGCGGCCAGGCCGGCCAAGTCGAGCAGGCTCTGCTGCGCCTTGGCAGTGCCCAAGTCGCCCAGCACGGTCGCGGCCCGCGTGTTCAATTCCGGCACGAACAAAACCTGCATGACCGCCGGCTCTTGCCGCCGCACATCGAAGATGCGATTGGGCTGCTGGCTCAAAGCCACCAGCCAATCGAACGCCGCAACCGCCTGAGCGCGCCGTTCGGTCGCCGAGATATGCGCGCGGCCTGCGCGCTGCGCACCAGACCGCTGAAGAGCGTCATTTCGGGCTCGTTCTGCGGCTGCAAAAACGCTTCGGTGCGAGGCGTCACTTCGGCATACCGCTTGACCCGCTCCAGGTCGTCCAGCGGCGCGACCAGGCCGACGGGCAACAAGGCGGTGCGGCGGTCGCGACGCAACTGCGCCAGCAACTCGTCGGCACGAGTACGCTCGAGCGCCGAGTGAATGAGCACGAATTCGTAGTCGGGCGAGGCCACCGCCAGTTCGAATCCCCGCCGCCCGTTGGTGGCAATGTCGCTCTCGTAACCCAAGCTGGCGGCCAGCCCGGCCATCCTTTGGGCTTCTTCGCTCAGCGGGTGCACGACCAACACGCGTGGCACGCCGAACGAGCTGGCGAAAAAGCCCAAGCCGTCGGCCACGTGGTTGGAGCCGGCGAACGGCTCGGTCGGATGCAGTTTCATGATCGCGTCGACGGCCGCGAAACGCAGCCGGCGATCGGCCGCAGCGGCCGCCTTGGCCAGCGGGCTGAGGGCCGCGCCGCCGCGCGTCAACAATGACTGATTGCCGATGTCGCCCAGAATCTGCGCCGCGGCAGTCGCCGCCGGAATGTAACCCTGGGCCATCGCGTCGATCAGCACGTCCTCGACGACGTCCGGGCCGTAGTATGCGGCCACCGCGTAGGCCGTGCCGGCGCCCTTTGCGAGCGGCTTGTCCAAACCGCCGCGAATCTTGGCTGCTTGCAGCAAGGCCGTCAGGTACAGCCGGCGCCGCGCGGTCTGATCGGGATCGAGCAGATAGAGTTCGCGCGCCAGCCGCACGGCCTTGGCCAGCGCCGCGCCTGTCGCGTCATACTGAATCGGCATACTCTCGTGTCGTTTGGAGTTCCAATGCCAGACTTCGGCAGGCGCAATGCTTTCTTCGTCGTCGCGTCGCGACTGCTCGAGCGGCCGCCGCGCGGCATGTTCCAACAGTCGCCGCGCCTCGGCTTGATTCGGTACGTGGCCGGCGATTGCGTCGAGTGCCGCCGCGGCCGTGGCACGCAACTCGGGCGTGCTGGCCGGTGAAACCAGCGGGCCGAGCAACGGCGCCACCGCTTGCGACGCGCGGAGCCTGCCAAGCACATCGATCACGTGCACTTTGAGAGCCGCGTCCGGCGATTCGAGCACGCCCAGCAGAGGCGCAATCGCCAGATCGTCGAGCTGCACCAAAATCTCCCGGGCCACGCGATGTTCGGCGGCCCGCTTGGGATCGGCCAGAATCGCGACCAGCGGCGCCACGGCGGCTTCGCGAGCTCGCACGAGCGCTACGGCGGCTTGGCGCGAACCGACTCATTGGCGTCACTGAGTTGCCTCGCCCAGGCAGCCAGCCGCTTCGGCTCGTGCCGGTAAGCTTCGGCCGACCGCAACAAATCGTCAATGAACCCTCCGAGCACCGGGGCAAGCTCACGATCGGCAGCCAATTTGAGCAACGTGGCCGAATTGAACTGATCGGCCAGCGCCGCTTTGGCCGCAAGATCGAGCTTTCGCTGCCCCAGTTCGTCGGCGAACGCTTTGGCCAATGGAGCGTGTCCGAGATCGACCAGGATGTCAATCGCCCGCAACAGTTCGCGCGGAGTTTTGGGATGCGATTCGAGCACCGCCTGCACGGCCGGCTCGTTGGACATACCCAACTCGGCCTCTTCGCCCGGCTTCTTGGTGGCCTTGGCTCGCGGCGCCGCCGGCTTCGGTATTTCGGCCGCCGCATCGTCGCCAGCCGCGAAATCGTCGTCGGCCGGCATCGCGTCCCCCTCGTCGGGCTTGGCCGGCTTGTCGGCCTCCGCCGCGTCGTCGGCATTTTGACCGCGCGCCGGCACGGCCATCGCGCCATGCGTTAGCAAGGCAAGCCAGCCGGCGATCAGCAGCAGCCGGGGAAATCGGTAAACGAGGGCACGCATGTCACGTCTCGAAATTCAAGAAACTCAACGCTTCGCGGCCCGGGCCAGCTTCTGTTTCCAGTCGGCCAGTTGCCGGGCCACTTGAGCCGGGCCGCTCGACCCGTAGCTCACGAACGAATCCACGGCGTGCTTCACTCCCAGCACGTCATATATGCTGGCGTCCAAGCTCGGATCCTCCGCCTGAAATTCCTCCAACGTCAAGTCCGACAGCCGCACGCCGCGATCGAGTGCCTTGCGCACCAGCTTGCCGACGACGTCGTGGGCGGTCCGCTGCGGCATGCCGCGGCGGATCAGGTATTCCATCAGCGTCGTGGCGTCGAGATGCCCGCGGTCGAGCCGCTCGGCGATGCGCCGCGCGGTTCAACTCGGCGCCGGCCACCAGCGGCGCGGCCAACTCCAGGCAGGCGTTGACCGTGTCGAACGAGTCGAACAGCGCGCTCCTTGTCTTCCTGCAGGTCGCGGTTGTAGGCCAGCGGCAGACCCTTGACCAGCACCAGCAGCGACGTGCAGGTTGCCGATCACGCGGGCCGTCTTGCCGCGAATCAACTCCAGCACGTCGGGATTGATCTTTTGCGGCATGATCGACGAGCCGGTGCAAAACGCCTGCGGCAGCTTGAGGAAGTCGAACTCGCTGGTCGACCACAGAATCCATTCCTCGGCCCAGGTGCTCAGGTGCGCGGCGATCATGGTCAGCGCGAAGGCGAACTCGAGCGCGAAGTCGCGATCGCTCGACACGTCGAGGCTGTTGGCCGCCACGCCGTCGAAGCCCAGCCGCTCGGCCACGTCGTGGCGATCGATCGGCAGGCTCGTGCCGGCCACCGCCGCGGCGCCCAGCGCCAAGCACGTTGGCCCGCGCGCGGCAGTCGGCCAGCCGGCCGCGATCGCGCTCGAACTTTTCGCAGTAAGCCAGCCAGTAGTGCGGCGGCCAGCACCGGCTGGGCCCGCTGCATGTGGGTGTAGGCCGGCAGGATGCAGTCGTGGTCCGCCTCGCCGCGGCCGACGAACGCCCGCTGCAGCTCGATCAGCCGCGCGTCGATCTGGTCGATGGCGTCGCGGACCCACAGCCGCAGGTCGGTCGAAACCTGGTCGTTGCGGCTGCGGGCGGTGTGCAGCTTGCGGCCGACGTCGCCCAGGCGGTCGATCAGTGCCCGCTCGATGTGCATGTGGATGTCTTCCAGCTCGATGCGGAACTGGAAGCGGCCTTGCTCAATTTCCTGGCGAATGTCGCGCAGGGCCTGCTCAATCTGTTGGCATTCGGCGGCCGAGATCAGCCCGACTTTGGCCAGCATCTGGGCGTGGGCGATCGAGCCGGCGATGTCGTGCGCATAAAGGCGGCGGTCGAAGCTCACGCTTTCGGTGAACTTCTCCACGCGCGCGTCGGTCGCCGTCTCGAATACGCCGCCCCACGCCTTCTCAGCCACGTGTCCTCGCAAACGCCCCAAGCAGCGGGCCGTCAACAGCTCAAAACCTACGTCAACACATTAACTGTAAATGGCTTACGACAAGGTGTCAACGAACGCCCATGACCCGCCGATGCCGCTGACCTGACGTGCATTGCCCGGGGTTGCGGTTGGCGCGATCTTGACGGTTGCTCAAGCCATTGGCAACTGACGGCGCCGGTCGCGAGTCGGCCGGGCACCCCTCCCGCTGCTACCCGACACAAGCGGCTTGCGGTAGGATGTTGCACTCGCTGGTCCGAAAACAGGCTCCCAACAGGCGGAATCAAGCCATGGCGAATCTCAAGGGAAAAACGCTATTTATCACCGGCGCCAGCCGCGGCATCGGCAAGGCGATCGCGCTGCGGGCTGCCCGAGACGGCGCGAACATCGTGGTTGCCGCCAAGACGAGCGAGCCGCACCCCAAGCTCGACGGCACCGTCTACACGGCCGTCAAGGAGCTCGAAGCGGCCGGCGGCAAGGCGCTGGCTTGTATTACCGACATCCGCTTCGAAGAGCAGGTTCAAGCCGCCGTCGACAAAGCCGTGCAAACGTTCGGCGGCATCGACATCCTGGTCAACAACGCCAGCGCGATCAGCCTCACGGGCACGCTCGAAACGCAGATGAAGCGCTACGACCTGATGCACGGCATCAACACGCGCGGCACGTTCCTGACGTCGAAGCTCTGCCTGCCGCACCTGCTGAAGGCGGCGAATCCGCACATCCTCAACATCTCGCCGCCGCTGTCGATGGAGTCGCGCTGGTTTGCGCGGCCACGTGGCCTACACGATGGCCAAGTTCGGCATGAGCATGTGCGTGCTGGGCATGGCCGAGGAATTCAAAGAACAGGGCGTGGCCGTCAACGCCCTGTGGCCGCGAACCGTGATCGCCACGGCCGCGGTGCAGAATCTGCTCGGCGGAGACGCGATCGATCCGCGATTGCGCAAGCCCGACATCATGGCCGACGCGGCGCACGCGATCCTGTCGCGCCACAGCCGCGAGTGCACCGGCAACTTCTTTATCGACGACGAAGTGCTGCGCGCCGAAGGCGTCACCAACTTCGATCACTACGCCGTCGAGCCCGGCGCCGACTTGCAGGCCGATTTTTTCGTCTGAGTCGGGCCCGGCTCTACAGAAGCCACCCCACAACGATCAGCGCGACGAAAATCACGGCCATGAAGCCGGCGATCATCACTCCCAGGCGAAGCGAGTGCCCCAGGATCGGGCCCATCGCCTCGTGTCGCGTGGCAGAATAGACCAGGCTGATCGTCACGATCAGCGGCAGTGAATACCACAGGACGTTGATTTCGGCCAGCGGCAGGCTCGGCATCGTTTGCTCCAGAAGGCTCACTTTTCCGAGGGCGCCGGTTCATCGTCGCGATTGGGCTCTTCCTCGGGCTCGAACCGCACCGGTCCGCCCCAGGCATCGTAGATCGCCAGCACGTTGAGCAGACCCGCGATCATCGTGTATACCGTGCCCAGCTCGAAATATTTGTTGAGCGTCTTGTTCCAATCGTTCAGCTGAGCCGCGTCGATCGGCGGAGCCATCAGGCCGCCCAAGAACGGATCCTGGCCGTGGCGGACCCGATAGGTTTGCACGAGCGCCGGCAGCGCGGGCAGCCCCACGCCCAGTTGGCACAAATAGGGAAGCCGCTTGCCTCCCTCGCCGTCGATCCACGAGGCGTACACCGCTCGTCCGTCGCTGATGAACAACCCGAACAGAAACGTGCTCCAGATGCAGATCATGAACAGCAGTCCCTTGGCCGTGCGTCCCTGATAGACGTGCCCCAGCCCCGGAATGAGCCAGGCTAGCGCGGCCGCCACGATCGGATCCTTGAGATCGACAACCTCGACGCCCTGCAGAGTCGAAGAGGCAACGGCTGCTTTTGACACGGTGGATGACCTCGCGAGGGTGGGTGCCAGGACGGCAACTTGCTCAACACCCCATTTTACCGATTGCCACGCCGATTACCAGATCAGCCTGCCACGGAACAACTTATAGCGTGTGGCAGAGACGCTGACGCCGGCGGCAGCCGTGAAGGACTGCAAGATGGTATTCGTCGCGGCACGCGCGACATTTGCTGGCCATGCCAGCGTTTGCCGAGCGCGGCTGCCAGACGGTGCCGGCATGCCGTTGGCGATCAGCTGTGCACGACCGCTCGCAAAGGGCCGGCCGAGGTGACTACGCCCAGCTCGCGGAACACCGAGTCGATCGTGTCCGATTCGATCTGTGCCAGGTTTTGGCCGGCGCCGGCCAACAGCGCCAGGTCGGCCAGCTGTTTCACCCGGCGCGGAATTCCGCACGAGCGGTGATGCAGTTGCGCAAGCGCCGCTTCGCTGAACACCGGCGTCGAGCGGCCGGCCAGCGCCAGCGCACTCTTGACGAACGTCGCAGTGTCGTCGGCCTCCCAACCTTCCAGGTCGATCCGCAGTTCGGCCAGTTCCAACAGCCGATTGCCCAGCGAACTGACTCGCGCCGGCTGGGCCGCCAGGACAATCGTCAAGCACGCGTCGCGCGATACGTCGACTTGCGCCAGCCGCACGACCTGGTCGAGCACCTCGGCTTGCGCTTCGTCCGCATCGTCGAGCAACAAGACCGTGCCGATCCGCTGATAACGGTTGGCCACCACGTGATCGACCAGCTTGCGCGAAAGGGCCAGTGCACTGGTGCGCGGAGCGGCCTCGATGCCCAACTGGCCGGCTAGCAGCCACAGGAACTCCTGCGAGTCGAGCCCTACCAGGTTGACCAGCGCGTGCTGCTGGGCGACGATCCCCATTTGCCGTCCGAAGATGTCCAGCAGCATCGACTTGCCACTGCCGGATGCGCCCAACAACATGCCCAGCGTGCGCCGCTCTTCGACCAGAAAATGCAAACGGGCTAGCGCCTCGTCTTGCGTGGGGCCCTGGTGGAAGAATTGCGGGTCAAGATTGCCCCGAAACGGCGACTGGCCGAGGCCCCAATAGGCTTGATACATAAGAATCTCTAGCGCACTGCTGGGACGGTGCGCGCAGCTAGCACGCGGCCGCGGATAATTCCGTATCGTTGTCATCTTCGGTAGAATCGTACCGATCGCTTGAGAGCGTCTAACAAAATGGCAGGGGACTGTCCCAATTTTGCGGAGTCCTCGCGGCAAAATGCGACTGTCCCCCTCTCCCCGGCCATTTCGTTAGGCGCTCTGAGTCAAAGCCACCGCGCCAGCACCCGCGACGCTGGTCTTTGGTCACCCGTTCCACTCGATGGCTCGTCTTATGGCCGATCGCTACTTTGTCGAGACGCGCGTTGAAGGGACACATGCGCGGCTCTCTGGCGCCGAAGCGCACCATTTGGCACACGTCATGCGCGCCAGGCCGGGGGACGAAGTGGCGCTGTTCGACGGCAGCGGCGCCGAGTTCTCCGCCCGCGTCGAGTGCGTCGGCCGATCGGAAATCGAGTTGACCGTGCTGGCTCGCTCGGAAGTCGACCGCGAAATGCAAACGCTTGTGACGCTGGGCGTGGCGCTGCCCAAGGGGGACCGCCAACGGTGGCTGGTCGAAAAGGCGGTCGAGCTGGGCGTGGCGCGGCTGGTGCCCTTGGAAACCGAGCGCTCGGAGAATCGCGAATCGTCGGCCGGGTCGGAACGCTTGCGGCGGGCCGTGATCGAAGCCTCGAAGCAATGCGGACGCAATCGCTTGATGGAGATCGCCCCACCCTGCAAGCTGGCCGAATTTCTGGCCGCACCGTTTCCGACTACGACGGCCAACAACGCCGTGCGATTGCTTGCCCATCCCGGCGCGCCGCATTGCCGCAAGGCGCTGGCCGTCGGCGTGCCCAGCGGCACGCCGCGACACGTCGCGCTGGCAATCGGTCCGGAAGGTGGGCTGACCGACGCCGAAGTCGCCCTGGCCGCGAGTTTCCAATGGCTGGCAGTCGGCTGCGGCGAGCGCATCCTGCGAGTCGAGACCGCAGCGCTTGCGCTGGCCGCGGCCATCATGCTGAATGTCGAATGACGCACGACGGCAAGCGCGCGCCGCGGTCACCGCGTCACTTCGTATCGCCCGCCGGCTTTTCAGGCGCGGCTTCCCCTTTCACGATCTTGCCGAACATTTGACCGCCGTGGTCGGCGCCGCTCCAGGTGCCCGCGTACTGGTCTTTATAAACCAACACCCGGGCGTTGAAAGTTCCCGAGCCTGGCACGGCCAGGTTGGTTACCGTAATGACCGGCGTATCGCCGGCCCACTTGACCTCCACGGCCAGCGGGACCTTGATATCCTTGCCGTTGTATTGAATCCGCGTCTCAAACTGCCACAGTCCGTTTTTCAGTTTGAAAACCTTGCCCAGCGTGTAGCGATCCTCGCTCAACGGCTGATCGTTCTTCACCTCGCCAGTCGTGAACCGCCCGACCATGGTCGCCCCGGTCATCTTCTCGGCAAACTGCTTTTCCAATTCCTCCTGGCTCGGCTGCTGAGCCACTGCCACGTGAGCCATCAACAATAATGCCGCCGCGGAGACCATTGCATTGCGAATCATGATCAAACTCCTCATGGTTTATTGCCATTCATTTTTTCGATATAGGCGGTCACGTTGCCTTCGAGCACGTCCAACGGAACAGCGCCGCCGGCGAGCACCGCGTCGTGGAATTCACGGACGTCAAACTTCTCTCCCAGCCGCTCTTCCGACAAGTCGCCTCAGCGCGCGGATCTTCAACTCGCCCATCTTATAGGCCGTCGCCTGTCCCGGCCAGGATATGTAGCGGTCGACCTCGGCCGTGATGTTGTGCAACGTCAGCGCGGTGTTGTCGGCCATGAAGTCGATGGCCTGCTTGCGCGTCCAGCCCAGCGAGTGCATACCGGTGTCGACGACCAGCCGGCATGCCCGCCACATCTCGTAGCTCAGCCGGCCGAAGTCGCGGTACGGATCCTGATAAAAGCCGACCTCGAGGCCCAGCCGTTCGGCGTACAGGCCCCAACCTTCGACAAACGCCGTGGCATGCGAAAATCGGCGGAACTCGGGCAGTCCTTGAAGCTCGTGCTGCAGTGCGATCTGGATGTGATGCCCCGGCACGGCTTCGTGCAGCGACAGGGCCTCGATTTCGAACAGCGGCCGGCTCTTGAGGTTGTACGTATTGACGTAGTAGAAACCGGCCTGGCTGCCGTCGCCCGTCGGCGGCTTGTAATAGGCCGTCGTGGTGCGCGGCGCCACGAACGCGGGAATCTCGCGGATGCCGTAGGGGATTCGCGGCAAGGTCTTGAACAGCTTCGGCAGTTCGCCGTCCATGCGCTTGAGCACCAGGCTGACTTCTTTCAGCAGTCGTTCGGGCGTGTCGACGTAGAATTGCGGATCGCTGCGCAGGAATTCGACGAAGGCATGAAAGTCGCCCTGGAAGCCCACGCGCTTGATCACCGCTTCCATTTCGGCCTTGATCCGCCGCACCTCGGCCAGGCCCGTGTCGTGCACCTGTTGCGGCTCGACGTCCAACGTCGTGAAGTGACGCACGCGATAGCGATAGAACTCGCGCCCCCGCGGCAGTGCCGAAGCGCCGACCTGTTGGCGACATGCCCCCAGGTATTCGCGAGTCATGAATTCCAGCAAGTTTCGATAGCCCGGCACGACGCTTTCCGTGATGGCCGTTTTGCCGGCGTCCGCAAGCCGCTTGCGATCGACATCGCTGAAGGTCGACGGAAACTCGGCCAGCGGCTTGTAAAGCAGGCTGCGCGTCGGGTCGTCCACGACGTGCGGCGCGAGCACCTTGTCGACGTCCGTCAGCACCACGGCCGGCAGCGTAAAACCGCCCCGGATTCCCTCGCGCATCAACTCGATGTTGTCGTCGACGTAAAGATTGAACGCGCGCAGCCGCGCGATGTAGTTCTCGTAGTCCCGCACCGTCAGCAGCGGCACCTCCTTCGGCAATTCGGGAAACGACACGTGAAAACCCGAGCGATTCGTGATCGGCATCAAGTGCGATTGAAACTCGTGTTCCGAGATCGCGTCCCGCTTCAGCCGCCGGAAGATGTCGTAGTCGATCTGCTCGGCGCGAGAAAGCGTGTCGCGCGGAATCGCTTCCAGGCGGGCCAGAAACTTGCGGTCGGCGGCCAGTCGGCGCTGTTGGTCGGCCAAAGTCTCTCGGGGCAGGCGATCGTTGAATCGCGCGTCTCCGCAGTGCGTGGCAAACAGCGGATCTTCGGCCAGTGAGAACTCCCAGCTTTCATGGAACAGATCGGCCAGTTGTTTATCGCCCGCCGGCTCGGCTTTCTCGGCCTTGGCCAACGACGCCACGCCGACGGTCAGTAGGGCGGCGGCCGCCAACGTTCGAACCAGATGATGGTTGCTCGCGAAGCGACTCATTGGAGATGGCGATTGCTGCTGAAGACGATCCATTGGCCGTCGGGCGACCAATGCGGATCTTTGTTCTTGCCCTTCTGCCCGGGGATCAGACGCGGCAGTCCGCTGTCGACGTCCAAAAGGTATATTTTTGCACCACTGTCCAAAACCAGTTGCTTGCCGTCCGGCGAAAACGATACGGCACCTCCCTCTTTGCCCTCGAAACGCACCTTCAACCCTTTGTTGGCCCCTTCCGGGCTGACGAACAACAGTTGCGCCTTCCCGTTCTTCTCGGGCCGGGCCGTCAGCACCAGCCATTTGCCGTCCGGAGACCAGTTGTAGCCGGGCCACAGGTAATCGAACCGCTTGTCGAACAGCTCCACCTCCTCGCCGGTCACCAGGTCCGTGACCCACATGCGATGATGGTCGGTCGTGGCCAATCGACTGCCGTCGGGCGACCAGCGCCCGCAGACGCCACGGGCAAAATTCGTCTCGCCCTGGCCGTCAAGGTTCTTGACGTGAATTTGTAGACCCTGCGGCGCGTAAACGTCGAAGGCCAGTTGCTTGTCGTCGGGCGACCAGTCGGGTCGGGCTTCCTTTCCCATCAGTTGCAAGCCCGTGCCATCGACGTTGACGATGAACAGTTCGCGCTTGCCGCGCGGACCGCTGGAAACGTCGAAGGCGACCCGCTTGCCGTCGTGCGACCAGCGCGGGCAACTGTGGTCGTCGTGCGCCGGCGATTGGGCGATCATGCGGACGTCGCTGCCGTCAACCCTCATCACGAAGATGGCCGAGGGAGGATTGTCGGCCCGCGCGATCATCGGGCCCAGCAGCGTCGCCGTGACGATGCCCAGGCAGGCCGCCAGCCGAGCCGGCCAGGCGCAGATAAGCCGCGCGGTGATCATAATGTACTTGCCTTGAATCGAGTCATGGCGCAACACCGGACTGCTTTCGCCAGTGTTCACAGGCTACCCCGAACCTACAGGCTCTTCAAGTATTTGACGGCCTCGCCAATTTCGAACTCGGGATTGTCGGACTCTTCTCTGGCAATGGTGACGTAGCCACGATAGGGGATCTCCTCCAGCGCGCCCAGCAGCGCCGGAAAATCGGCCGACCCGCGCCCCAACGGCACCTCCAGGCCACGGCCGCGCGCCAGGTCGCGCACGCCGTCGCGGGCATGCACGTGCAAAATGTGCGGGGCCAGCGATTGCAGAGATTCCAGCGGTGAGAAGCCGTTGATGATCAGGTTGCCCGGATCGAAATCGACGCCCGCGGCCGTCGGCGGCAACGCGGCAATCAAACGTGCGAGATCTTGCCCGCTCTCCGAGCCGGTCTGCGCGGCCAGCGTCGCTCCGACGTGCTGCGCGTAGCCGCCCAAATCGGTGAGCGTCTGCACCAGCAAACTCCAGCCCGCCCCTTCCGACTTTTCGGGCACGCGACCGACCTGGTTGACGACGACGGGCGAGCGCAGGTCGGCGGCAAACTTCAGCGCCGCCTTGGTGGCCATGACGCGCCGCTCGAGATCGGCCGGCACGTCGTAGCCGCGCCGCGTCTGAAACCGCACGGCCGCCACGCTCAGGCCGAACTCCTCCAACAAACGGCGCAGTTCGCGCAGCGCAGTCTGCGTAACGTCCTGCGGCCGGATCTCTCCGCGTGCGTCGATTTCGACGCCCGTGGCGCCAAGTCGGTTGGCCGCCATCAGCGCCTGGCGAAACGGCAGCCGCAAACCCGACAGCTGGATAGCGATCTTGAGAGCAGGCACGAAGCAAACTTTCCGTTGAGGGTGTTTTTATGCCTCACGTGTCGCGCGTGAATCGCGCGTGGCCTTGGGTGATCCGTACTGATTGTAGCGGCCCACGGCTCGCGGGCCATCGAATTGTGTCCGCGCGATGCGCGGTTTTGACGCGCCGTTTGTTGCCAAACGTCCGGCCGGCGGCTTAAGATTTGAGATACAGTGCGCGGCCGTGTCTCAGGGCACGTACGCGCGGCGCCAATCGACCTCATCCCAGCACGAGCCACGCATGCCCACCGTCGCCGACGTCGCCCGGTTTCTCGACGAGTTCGCGCCGCCGGCGCTGGCCGAGGCGTGGGACAACGTCGGCCTGTTGGTCGGCCGGTTCGATGCGCCGCTGCGAGCGCGTGATGACTTGCCTGACGATCACGCCCGAAAGCGCTCGCGAAGCCGTCGCGGCGCGAGCCGATTTGATCGTCAGCCATCATCCTCTGCCGTTTCACCCGCTCAAGCGACTCACCGACGAGAGCGGCGAAGGGCGGCTGCTGTTGGAACTGATCGGCGCCAAGATCGCGGTGTTCAGTCCCCACACGGCTTTCGACTCGGCCCAACAGGGCATCAATCAGCGCTTGGCCGCCGGATTGCAATTGCTCGACATAGGCCCGTTAGTGCCCGGCGCCGAGCCAGCTCAGGGCGCGGGCGCCAAGGCCGCTTGAAATCGCCGCTGCCGTTGGCCGACCTTGTGACGCGCGTAAAGCAACTGCTGGCGATCGACAACATCCAAGCGGTCGGTGTGCTCCAGCGGCCGGTGCAAAAAGTGGCGGTCGCCTGCGGCAGCGCGGGCGAATTCTTGCAGCCGGCGAAAGAGGCCCGGTGCGATTGCCTGGTCACGGGCGAAGTCCGCTTTCATGCCTGCCTCGAAGCCGAGTCGCTGGGTGTCGGCCTGGTTCTGGCAGGACACTTTGCCAGCGAACGATTCGCGGTCGACGCCTTGGCCGGCGTTCTGGCCGAGCAATTTAGTACGCTGCAAGTCTGGGCCAGCCAACAAGAAAAGGATCCTTTGCACTGGCTTTGATCCCGTCCCTTTTAGGCCGCCCCACGGATGCCGTCGCCCGTAAATTCGCCTCCGGCGGACATTGGTTTACAATGATGAGGCTCGTTACTTCACCAACCGCCGATACCGTGAAAAGTCGCAGGTCCGCATGCCAGCAAAATTCCTGACCGCGTTGCCGGTCTACAACGAAGTCGCTCACGTCAACGGCGTGCTCGACGAGGTGCTGCGCACCAGCCCGCACGTGCTGGTGGTCGACGACGGCTCGACCGACGGCACGTCCGAACTGCTGGCCCGGCGCATCCGACGTCGAGCGCGTCACGCACGAGCGAAACCAGGGCTACGGCGCCGCGTTGCGCTCGGCTTTCGAGTATGCGCTTGTGCACGACTACGACGTGCTGGTGACGATCGATTGCGACGGCCAGCATCAGCCGCGTCGAATTCCCGATTTTGTCGTGGCCGCCGCTGGCGCGCAGATCGTCTCAGGCAGCCGCTATCTGAAACAGTTCGCCGGCGAGAGTGAGCCGCCGATCGAGCGGCGGCGAATCAACGTCGAAATCACGGCCGAGTTGAATCGACGCCTGGGCTTGCATCTGACCGACGCCTTCTGCGGATTCAAAGCGTATCGCCGCGACGCCTTGACCCGTTTGCACATTACCGAAACCGGCTACGCCATGCCGCTGGAGGTTTGGGTGCAAGCGGCTCGCGCGGGCCTGTCGATCGTCGAGCTGGCCGTGCCGCTGATCTATTTGGACGAGGCCCGCTCGTTCGGCGGTTCGTTGGACAATTCCGAGACGCGGCTTCAATACTATCGTAAAGTTTTGAATCAAATGATCGGCAGCGCCGAAGTTCCGCCGCCGCAGGCAGCCACGAAAACCTTGTGTAGCGAAGGTGCCGGATGACGCTGATGAGTGAAGCTACCGTGCATCGACGCTTGCGTGCTCCCGCCGAAGACGGCGGCAAGCTCATCGACCCGCCTTTGTCGGCCCTTGGCGATCTGATCGAACGCAACATCGCAACCGCGGCCGCGTACGACTACGATGTGCAAGGCCGCTCGCTGGCGCTCCTGGCCGACCAGGCCCGCGGCGAACTGGTGCAAGCCGCCTGGAACTACACCCGCGCGTACCGCGACGTGCCTCGGCCCGACGCCACGCCGCGAGTTTTTCTGGCCGGCCACCAGCCGCAGTTGTTTCATCCGGGCGTATGGTTCAAGAATTTCGTGCTCAGCGCGATCGCCCGCCAACATGGCGGCGTGGCCGTCAACCTGGCCATCGACAGCGACACGATCAAAACCGCCTCGCTACGCGTGCCGACTGGAACGCCCGCCGAGCCGACCGTCGATAGCGTGCCGTTCGACCGGCAGACCGCCGAAATACCGTACGAAGACCGCGCGATCGTCGACCGCGAGTGCCTGGCGTCGTTCGGTCAGCGGGCGGCGCAGAAGATTCATTCGCTGGTGCCTAATCCGATGGTGCGTGAGTTCTGGCCGCTGGTCGCCGCGCGCGTGCGCGAGTGCGACATCCTGGGCGAGTGCATTGCCCAGGGCCGGCATCAGCAGGAAGGTTTGTGGGGCGCTGCGACGCTCGAGATTCCGCAAAGCCAGGTGTGCAATCTGCCTGCCTTTCACTGGTTCACGTCCCACTTGCTGGCTCGCTTGCCGCTGTTGTGGGAACAATACAATCGCTCCGTGGCGGATTATCGCCGGGCCAATCACATTCGCAGCACCGCGCATCCCGTGCCCGATCTGGCCATGGACGACGATTGGCTTGAAGCGCCGTTTTGGATATGGGACCGCGATAATCCACGCCGTCGCCGATTGTTCGTGCGGCAGCGTGGCGATCAGATCATGCTGTCGGATCGGCAATCGCTCGAATACCCCCTGGCGCTGTCACCCGAGGGCGAGGCCGATCGCGCGGCCGAGCAACTGGCCGACCTCGCCACGCGGGGCGTCCGGTTGCGAACCCGGGCGCTCGTCACGACGCTGTTCGCCCGGCTGTTCTTGGGTGATCTCTTCTTGCACGGAATCGGCGGGGCCAAGTACGACCAGGTGACCGACGCGCTGGTCGAACGATTTTTCGGACTCAAGCCTCCCGGATACATGACGCTCACCGCCACGCTTCGGCTGCCGATCGCGCGGCGCGAGGGCACGCCGGACGACGTCCGCCGAGTCGAGAGTCAGCTTCGCGAATTGACCTATCACCCCGAGCGTTTTGCCGACCGGGCGAACGGCGCAGTCGAGACCCTGGCACGGCAAAAGCGGCAATGGATCGACACCGTGCCCACGCCCCAGAACGCCAGGTTGCGCTGTCGCCAGATTCGCGACGCCAACGAGGGCTTGCAGCCGCACGTGGCCGAGCCGCGGCGCCGGTTGCTGCTCGAGCGCGGTCACATCCACGATGCCTTGCGAGGGCAGGCCATCCTTGCCTCGCGAGAATGCGCCTTCTGTCTCTATCCCGAAGAGCCGCTCCGCCGGTTGATGCAGTTACCACCGGCTTGATCGGCGGCGAGCCTCGGGATGGTCTCCTCTGTCTCGGGTGCCACTGGCGTCTCGCCAGTGAACGTGCCAAGTTGGCTCAGCAGTGGCAAGATGCCAGCGGCACACACCCGTGGCACCGCGAGGTCACTTCTTACCGAGCAAGGCCTTAGCTTGCGCCACGACATTCTCGGGCGTAAACCCAAAATGCTTCATCAGCGCGCCGCCGGGGGCCGAGGCGCCATAGCCGGTCATGCCGATGAATCGTCCGCCGGGGCCGAGATACTTTTCCCAACCCTGTTCGATGCCCGTCTCGACCGCGATGCGGGCTTTCGCGCCTGGCGGCAAGACGCTGTCGCGGTATTTCTCGTCCTGCTCGTCGAATAGTTCCCAACAGGGCAGGCTGACCACGCGGGCTTTGACGCCCGCGGCCACCAGCTGCTCGTAGGCCGCAACGCACAGCGAAACTTCGCTGCCGGTGCCAATCAGGATCAGTTCGGGGTCGGCCCCGTTGGCGGCGTCGGCCAGCACGTAGGCTCCCCGTGCCACGCCCGAGGCCGGAGCGTACTTCGTGCGGTCGAGCGTGGGCAGGTTCTGCCGCGTCAGCACCAGCGCCACCGGGCGATCGGTCAGAGGCATGATCACGCGCCAGGCTTCGGCCACTTCGTTGGCGTCGCCGGGGCGGATCACGAGCAAATGCGGAATCGCGCGGCACGCGGCCAGATGCTCGATCGGCTGATGCGTCGGGCCGTCTTCGCCCAGGCCGATCGAATCGTGCGTGAAAATATAGATCACCGGCAGCCGCATGATCGCGCTCAAGCGCATCGACGGCCGCAGGTAGTCGGTGAACACGAAAAACGTGGCGCCGAACGGCCGCACATACGACAGCGACATGCCGTTGAGCGCGGCGGCCATGCCGTGTTCGCGGATGCCGAAATGGAAATTGCGCCCGTCGTACTGGCCGGCTTCGAAATTGCCGCTGCCGTCGAAATCGAGGTTGGTCATGGTCGACGGGGCCAGGTCGGCCGATCCGCCGATCAGCCACGGCACGTGTTTGGCGACGCCATTGAGCACTTTGCCCGACGAAATGCGGCTGGCCATGCCCTTGGCGTCGGGTGGAAACGTCGGCACGCCAGCGTCCCAGCCGGCCGGCAGCTCGCGGCTGTTGCATCCGCTGCCATTGGTCGGCCAGGTCGGGAAATTTTTTCGCGTACTCGGCGAACAGCTTTTGCCAGGCGTCATGCAGCTTGCGGCCCCGGGCGCCGATGCCGGCGTCGAAATGTTTGGGCACTTCGGGCGGCACGAGAAACTGCGCGTCGGGGGGCCAGCCGTAGACGATCTTCGTTGCGCGGATTTCCTCGGCGCCCAGCGGCGAGCCGTGGGCCTCGGGAGTGTCTTGCTTGTGCGGAGCGCCCCAGGCGATGATCGAGCGGACGATGATCATCGTGGGCCGGTCGTTCGTGCGGGCGAAGGTTTGATACGCCTTTCGCAGCGCGGCCAGGTCGTTGGCGTCGGCCACCTTCACGACGTTCCAGCCCAGGCCCTCGAACCGCCGGCCGACGTCGTCGCTGTAGGCCAGCGTGGTGTGCCCTTCGATCGTGATGTGATTGTCGTCGTAGATCCAGCACAGGTTCGACAGCTTCAAATGTCCGGCCAGCGACGCGGCTTCGTTGCTGATCGCCTTCCATCAAATCGCCGTCGCTGCACAGCGCATAAATGTTGTAGTCGAACAGGTCGAAGCCGGGCCGGTTGAAGTGCGCCGCCAGCCAACGCTGGGCGATCGCCATGCCGACGCTGTTGCCGAAGCCCTGGCCCAGCGGGCCGGTGGTCGTTTCCACGCCCGTGGTCTCGTACTGCTCGGGATGCCCCGGGCAGCGGCTGTGCAGTTGGCGAAAGCGGCGGATTTCGTCCATGGGCACCGACAATTCGTCGGTCAGTTTGCCATCGACCACCCGCTTCACGCCGCACAGGTGCAGCATCGAGTAGAGCAGCATCGAGGCATGCCCGCACGATAGCACGAACCGATCGCGGCCCGGCCAGCGCGGGTCAGCCGGATCGTATCGCAGCACGTCGTTCCACAGCGCGTAGGCCACCGGCGCCATGGCCATGGGCGTGCCGGGGTGCCCGCTTTTGGCGGCCTCGACCGCGTCCATCGAAAGCGTGCGAATCGTGTTGATCGCCAACTGCTCGATCGAGCCGGCCGAAGTCTTGCTCGGCTTTTCTTGCGTGTTCGCCACGGTGGCACTCTGCGGGGTTGATATTTCGTTGGAGCTTAATGTCAAACGACTTGCGCGTTTGCACGCCGGCCAGAAAAGTCCTGGACGGATTGCGCTTAACCCGGTGAGTTTATGGCGGGCAGGGCGATGCGTCAACGTGCCGTAAACAGTCTCGTCAGCACCGTCAAGCGCCAGTTCGAGCGTGCGCGTGCCAGCAACGCTGGCGCCCACAATCCTTCAAGTTCGCCCCCTGCATCAGCCGATTTTGAACGCTTGAGGTGCCGCGCTGGGCCAAGGGACTGGCAGCAGCGCGGTACAAGCGGCACGGCAGACGAGACGGCCGGCGCAGACATGAAGGCACCCTCACCCCGGCCCTCTCCCGGCGGGAGAGGGAGAGCACGCAGGACGGAAAGGATTCCTTCCGATGAACAGACGGCAACTGATCCGCGCCGGATTCGTGGGCGCGGGCGTGCTGATTCTCACCGGCTGCCGCGGCAAACAATTTGCCAAGGTTGTGCAGCCCGGCCAGCCCGAGATGGTCGGCAGCCACCAGGCCGGCGGCGAGACCTTCAAGCCGTTAGTCGACGAAGCGGTCTCATGCTTGCTGGCTCGAAATGCGGCGCCGCCACCGCAAGTCACGCCGGTCAGCATGAATGGAGCCGAGCCCGTCGCCCGTCCGCCAATGCGCATTTGTTTCGTGTGCGTTGAGAACAAAAGCGCCGAGGAAATCGGCGACTTCAAGGATCAGATCTACCAGGTCATCGACACGAAGATTGTCGAGTCCCACGTCTTCCAGCCGGTGAGCAAGCGGTTCGTCGACGCCGGATTGCAGGAAACCCGATTGCGTCCCGACCAGCTGTTCGTGCCGCAGAACATGCGGGCCTTCGTCGGCGCAATGGAACAGCAAGGCCAGCCGTTCGACTTCCTGCTCTACGCCACGCTCACTTCGGGCACGACGCGCGAGAATCAAAACTTCCAGCGCGACTATCTGCTGACGATGGAAATGGTCAACGTGCGGACCGGTCAGTACGACAAACAGTCGGCCACGCTGACCAAGGACTATCATCAAACCCGCGTCGGACGTTGGTTCAGCACGAAATAGGAACGGCGAGTTTTTGATACCAGCCCGAAGCGCGTGCGAGGGTCCTCGTCGTACCTCCCTCGCTAGCGCTTCGGGCTAGTGGATGCCCGGGGTCGACGTTAAACCGTAGCACCCGTGGGGGGGCGAGATCGAGCATGTTCCGCCGCGCGTGCTGTTTTGTGGTGGTACTCTGCTCGATCGGACTGGCCGGCTGCCGCACGCACGTGCAACAGCTTGGCCAGATCCGCCAGGATTTCTTTGCCGGCGAACTGGACCACGCCACCAGCACGATCGACAAATCGCTCAAGCATCCGCGCCACGACGCCGATGTGCTCAAGCTCGAGCGGGCGATCGTCGACCTGACCGCCGGCCGGCCGAACCAAGCCGAGCAAACGCTGCGCGAAGTGCGCGACCACTTCGATCATCTCGAACAGAAGAGCGTCGCGGAGAGTGCCCTTTCGATGCTCACCGACGACAACAGCCGGGCCTACGCCGGCGAGGATTACGAAAAAATCCTGATCCGCGCCTTCCTGGCCCTGTCGAACCTGATGAACGGCGGCACCGACGCGCAGGCCTACACCCTGCAAATCACCGACAAACAGCAGCAGATCATCAACGCCGCGGTGGACAAAGATGGCAAGAATCCCAAGCAAGCGTACAAGCAGGTCGCCATCGGTCCCTACATTCACGGGTTGATCCGCGAGCAGACGCACTCCAACTACGACGACGTGGCGCGGGCCAGCGCGATGGTCGTCAGTTGGCAGCCGGACTTCGCCTATGGCCGGCAAGATCTCGACCGGGCCCGCGCGGGCCGCCACTCGTCGCCCGGCAACGGCGTGCTGTACGTCTTCACGCTCGTTGGCCGCGGGCCTTACAAGCAGGAGACCATCGAGATTCCCAGCACCGTTTCACTGCTGATCGCCGACCGCATCTTGAGCAACAACAGCACCTACTCGCTTCCACCGACCGTTGCGCCAATCAAGGTGCCCAAGGTCGTGGCCAACGGCTCCGGCACCAGCTACGTGCGCGTCGCGGTCGACCGCCGGCCCGCAGGCAGCACGGCCACGATCACCGACGTCGGCCGCATGGCGGTCGAGCAGTACGAAGCCGTCTATCCCGAGGTCATCGCCCGGGCCGTGGTGCGGCGAATCGTCAAGAAGAGCGTTGTGTACGGCGCGAAGGAAGCCATCGGCGGAAAGCGCAACACTCTGCTAAACGTGGGCCTCGACGTTGCAGGCGTCGTGTGGGAAGCGACCGAAGCGGCCGACACGCGCTGCTGGGGCCTGCTGCCTGATCGCATCCAGGTGCTGCGAGTCGAGTTGCCCAAGGGCAGCCATCAAATTGCGCTGCAAGCCGTCGGTCCCTACGGCACCGGCAGCGAAGAGATCGAGACCGTCAACATCTCCGACGGCCGCAACACCTACCTGCTGGCCAATTTTCCCAACGCCCAGCGCGTCGGCAAGATCCTGGTGAGCCAGCCGTAGCGATCGATCGACCAAACACTTCGCTCAAATTCCCACCGGCACGATGCCCTTCGGCGCGGGCATGTCCTCCGTGATGATTTTCCAGGTCGCGCCCATCTCGCGCATTGCGCGAAAATCTTGCGGGGCGTACGCGACGGCCAACTGGGGCGTTTCGACCGGCTTGCCGGCCGCCAGCCGCGAGTCCATGGCCGCGTCGAGGATGCCGGAAGTCAACAGCGTGCGTTCGAGCGGATAGGGGGACTTCTTCTGGCGGAAGTGCGCTTGAATCGCGTGCGACAGTGCTCGAAACAAATTGCGATTGGCCCAAGGGCCCACGTAGAAGGCTGTGGCTCGCGGCTTCGTTTCGCCCATGAGCTGGCACGCGAAGTTCCAGCGGATGCCGTTGTTGCCCACTTTCATCGCCACGCCGCGCAGGCCGTCGCGATAGTCGACGATGATGGCGTGGATCGGCGTGGGCTCGCGCGTGGCCGTTTTGCCGCGCGACTGGATGAGCCGGGTCAGCTCGTCGTCGGATCCGACTTCGGCGGCCATGGCGGCGGCCGCCAGATCGCCCGACCACACGCCGGCCTCGGCCGCTTGCCATAGGGCGTCGCCTTGCAGAAATTGCACCTGCTTCACGCCCGACTCGCCGCCGGCGCGCGCTTCGACCAGCGACTGTAGCACTTCCAGCGCGTGAAAGTCGTATCCTTCCAGCCCCCCGCCGTGAATTGAAACCGCCTGCGAGATCTTCGCGCCCGCGGGCAGCTCCATCGGCGGCCGGCGCTCGGCCAACGGCACCGAGCTGCCGGCCATCAGCGGAATGTTCATCGCGCGGGCCGTATCGGCCATCTCCTTGGCCCAGTCCCAGCGGTACGACAGATGTTTGTCGCAGAAAATCGGCACCACGCGCCCGCTGCGTTTGAATACCTCGACGGTCTGATCGAAGAACTGTTTGCGCGGATATTCCACCTGCCCTTTGGCGTTAGTCGGATAGTTGCCGTGCTCGCCGATCAGCAGCACCGCGTCGACCGCCAGTTGCCCACCGCCGAGACACAAGGCTTCGGCGATCGTGGGATAGATCGGAATGTTGAACTGCTTGGCCACGTCGCGCGACATGTCGCCCGCGTGAATCTGGTCGACATAAAAGCTGGACACCTGCATGTCGGGCCGCACCACTTGGCCGTTGAACAAATAAGGGACCAGGAAGTTTTCCAGAATCACGTGCGCGTGGCTGGAGTAGTAGAACGAATTGATGAGCGTGGCGACTTTGAACGGCGGGCTATCGGCGGCCGTCAGCGGCGCGGCGCCCGCTCGAGCAGGCTCGCGCCGGCCAGCGTGGCAGCGGCCCGTGCCAGAAAATCGCGACGCGTCGTGTTGCTGCACTCGTGCATGGGAAAGTGTCTCGGCGGGTTTGCGGGTGTGGGCCGTCCGCCCCAATTCAAATCGACCGCCGGCGCAAATGCAAGCGGCTGCAAGCGAAGTGCATCGCCGTGTTCCCCCGAAATTTCCCCACGTTTGTCGATCGCCAGGCGTGCGTTAGAATAGGATTCATGAAAGCCTCAACCGAACGAACGGACTCCGCGCACAAGATGACCCCGGCCGGAGCATGCGTAGGCACGCTGGCCCCCGATTTTTCGCTCTCTTGTGTTTCGCAGCCAGAATCGGGCCTGCAGCGCGTGTCGCTGGCCGACTATCGCGATCGCTGGCTGATTCTGCTGTTCTACCCGCGCGACTTCTCCATGGTTTGCCCGACCGAGTTGACGGCCTTGAGCGTGCAGGCCGAGGAGTTCGCCCGGCGTGATTGCGACATCCTGGGCATCAGCACCGATTCGGTCGACAGTCACCGGCAGTGGATCTCCACGCCGCGCAACCAGGGCGGGCTTGGCGGCCTGGCCTATCCGCTGGCCAGCGACGAGGACGGCTCGGTCTGCCAGGCCTATGGCGTTTATCTGCCGCGGCAGAACATGGCTCTACGGGGACTGTTCATCATCGATCCCAACGGAGTGTTGCAATATCAAGTCGTGCACAACCTGAGCGTCGGCCGCCGCAGCGACGAAGTGCTGCGCGTGCTCGACGGATTGCAAACCGGCGGATTGTGCCCCGAGAGTTGGGCCCGCGACGAACCGACGCTCGATCCGACGCGCGTGCTGGGCGCCAATAGCGTGGTCGGCCAATATCGCATCGAGGCCCAGATCGGCAGCGGCTCCTACGGGCTGGTCTATCGGGCACGCGATCTGACGTTGAAGCGGACCGTGGCTTTGAAAATCTTCCGCCCGGGCGTCAATAGCACGCCTCGCCGCTGGCTCGACGAAGCTCGCGCCGCCGCCGCTTTGAACCATCCGAATGTTTGCACGGTCTTTGCCGTCGACGAAAGCGATGGCATCTCGATGATCGTGATGGAACACATCGAGGGCCACCCGCTTAAAAAAATGCTCGATGGAGGCCAGTTGCCGATCGAAGAGGTCAAGAGTATCGCCCGACAAATCGCGCTGGGCATGGCGGCCGCCCACGCGAATGAAATCGTGCATGGCGATCTCAAGCCCGGCAACATCATGGTCACGCCCGAGCGGGTCGCCAAGATCACCGACTTTGGCCTGGCCCACCGCGAGTCGCGCACGTCCGCCACCGCCGAAACCGGCTCGTGGGAGACCGCGGTCCCGGGCGGATTGTCGGGCACACCCGCCTACATGTCGCCCGAGCAGGCTCGCAGCCAGTCGGCCACGTCGCACAGCGACGTCTTTTCGCTAGGCCTGATGATCTACGAAATGCTCACCGGACGGCGAGCGATCACCGGTGGCAACCTGCTGGCCGTCTTGCGCCAGATCGACACGCTCGACCCGTCGGACTACGCCCAAGGCATGCCTGAGCCGTTCGCCACAATCTTGAACCGATCGCTCGTCAGCGACTCACACCAGCGCGAGATCACGATGTCCGACATTGCCGAGTTGCTCGATTGGCGCGACTACACGATCGCCCCCGCTTGAGCGAAGAGCGCCGTCGCATTGGGTGGCCCAGACAACTTGTTGTCGTGCCACGCCAAAACGTGATTACTTGTGCTCGAAACATGCCGGCAAGCGAGGGAAACAACCGCCCATTTCTCGCACGCGCATCGCTCTAGTGAGAGGCCGTTCCTTCAGTCGTTGCGACCGCCTTCGGCTTCTCGGGCCGCGTGTACCAATAGGCCAGAGCAATCATCACGCCCTGCAAGGGCAGCCGCAACAGATGCAGCGTCGGGCTGGCCTCGGGGATGACTTCTTGATGCTGGTAGACGTAAATGTTGGCTGGAAACACCGCCACCAGCAGCGCGATCAGCCCCCAGCCCGCCAGCCGCATCGTGCGAGGAATCGCCAACAGGATTCCCAGTACGATCTCGCACACCCCGCTGACGTACACCGCCGGCGCGTGCAGCTCGACGGGAATATAGTCGGGCATGATCCGCAGAAAGAAATCGGGATTGTGGAAGTGACCAATGCCGGTGAACACGAAGAACCCGGCGAAGACGTACCTCAGGACCGATTTGAGGATGCCCATGTCCGCTTGAGAGTCCTGTATAAAGTGCCAAGTCGATCGAGTCACCCGAGGATTGTCCTCAATCGTAACTCATCCATTGCCGCGATTCGATTGGCGGCCCGCGACGGCGCGTCGCCATGCAATTTATCGCCATGTCGTAAGCCATGCCAGCGCCAGTATGGCGGCCAGCACAGCCAACCCCACCAGGCCGGCCAGCGCAGCGGCCCAGGCACGTCCAAAAAGTGACCCGGCGGCCAGAAATGGCGAGACGATCAAGGCATAGCCCATCGGAAACGCGTAGAACCCGACATCTTGTTTCGCCCGCGCCGCGGCCGCCCAAACCCCAATGAAAACGGCGATCCAAAACGTCGCCAGCAGTATGCCGAGAATCGTGAATTGAAATCGCGGTTTTTCCATCGCCTCCATTCTACCGCTCCGCCTTGGGTGGCCCAGACAACTTGTTGTCTCCCGTCCCGAAGGGACAAGAGGGGCCGGTCAGTTGCGAGAGCCTCCCGCGAATGCCTCTTGTTGCTTCGCAACACCGACAACCAGTTGTCGGTGCCACCCAAAATCCGATTGCTTGCGATGCGCTCTAATGTGGCTCCGTCGCTGGCTTCGCGGGCCGGGTGAACCAATAGGCCATCACGATCATCACGTTCTGTAGCGGCAACCGCCAAAAATGCAGCGACGGACTGAGGTCGGGAAATAGCTCGCGCGAATGCTGGTAGGCATAGACGTTCGCCGGGAACACGGCAATCAGCAGCAGAATCAGCCCCCATCCGGCCAGCCGAGTCGTTGAGGGAATCAACAGCATCACCGCCAGTACGATTTCGAACACCCCGCTCACATAGACCGCGGGGGCGTGTAACTCCACGGGAATGTAGTCGGGCATGATCCGCAAGTAGAACGCTGGATCCCAGAAGTGGCTGATGCCCGTGGCAATGAAGGCCAGCGCGTAGCCGTACTTGAGAACAGTTTTGAACGTGCGCATCGGCGGATTCAAGTTGGGCGTCGATGACCAGGACTGCGGCATTGGCAGGCAATGGCCCATCGTAGCACATTCGTCGCGGTTTGATCGATCCGAGCCAAGCCGCCGTGCAGCGACGCCCGCGGACTGCTAAAATACCGGTTTCGCAAATGGGCCGGCTCTTGCCCCTCGACTGGATGTTCATGGACGCCTTGTCTGCCTCTTCCGCACTTCGCCCCCGCCCCGAGTTGCTGGCTCCGGCCGGCGATTTGGATTGCGTGCGCGCCGCGGTCGAAAACGGCGCCGACGCCGTCTATTTCGGCCTCGACGCTGGGTTCAACGCCCGGGCGCGAGCCACGAACATCGCGCTCGAAACGCTCGACGAGCTCGTGGCCTCGTTGCATCGCCGCGGGGTCAAAGCGTACGTCACGCTCAATACGCTGGTCTTTCCCAGTGAACTTTCGCCCATCGAAGCAATTGTCGCGCGCGTGGCACGCGCCGGCATCGACGCGGTGCTGGTGCAAGACTTGGGCCTGGTGCGGCTGGTGCGCGCGATGTGCCCCGATCTGCCGATTCATGCCTCCACGCAAATGACCCTTTCCAGCGCCGAAACGATCCGCCTGGTCGAATCGCTGGGCGTCGAGCGTGTCGTGCTGGCGCGAGAGCTTTCGCTGCAAGAGATCGCGCAAATCGCCCGGCAAACGACCATGCCGCTGGAAGTGTTCGTGCACGGAGCGTTGTGCGTGGCCTATTCGGGCCAGTGCATGACCAGCGAATCGCTCGGCGGCCGCAGCGCCAATCGCGGCCAGTGCGCCCAGGCCTGCCGGCTGCCGTACGAGCTGGTCTGCGACGGCGAGGACGTTGACCTGGGCGACCAGAAGTATCTGCTTAGCCCGCAAGACCTGGCGGCCTACGACCTGGTTCCCGAATTGATCGCCGCCGGCGTCTGCTCGTTCAAGATCGAAGGCCGGCTCAAGACGCCCGAGTACGTGGCCAACATCACGCGGCATTATCGTCGGGCCATCGACTCGGCTTGCGCCGGCCTGCCGGTCGAGTTTTCGCCGCGCGACGTGGAAGAGATGGAGCTGTCGTTTTCGCGCGGCTTTTCGCCCGGCTGGCTCGGCGGCTGCGACCACAAGATGCTGGTGCCCGGCCTCAGCTCGGCCAAGCGGGGCGTGCCGCTGGGCCGTGTGCGATCGGTGCGCGGCGGTCGCGTGACGGTCGAGCTGACCGCCTCGGTGAAACGCGGTGACGGATTGGTGTTCGCGGGCAACCGGGCCGAAAACGACGAACAGGGGGGCCGCGTCTTCGCAGTCTTTCGCGACGGCCGCTCGCTCAGCGAGCCGGTCGCCGACGGCGTCGTGCAACTGGCGTTCGGTCACGACGCTGTTGATACCCGACTGCTTTCGCCCGGCCAGCAGGTCTGGAAAACTGACGATCCGCAATTAACCAACCGACTGCGAAAGACGTTCGACGGCGCCCACCCGACCCGCCGCCTGCCGTTGGATCTGACGGTCGAAGCCGCGGTCGGAAAGCCGCTGGTCATTGAGGCGCGCACCGAGCAGGCGCTGTTCATTCGGCTCGAATCCCCCGATCCGCTGGCCGAAGCCACCAAGCATCCGCTGACCGCCGACGTGCTGCGCGAGCAATTGGGCCGCCTGGGGGGCACGAATTATCAACTGCGCGATTGTCAGGCCAGCATCGCCGGCAGTCCGATGATCCCGCTGAGCGTGCTGGGCAAAATGCGTCACGAGTTGGTGCGCCTATTGGACGAAGCCGCGTCGCGTCCGCCGGCGCGGCGCATTGCCGAAGGCTCAACACTGGCCGCCCTGCGAAAATCGGTGGCCGATCACGCCGCCGCCGCAACAGTCGCCGGCGAATCTGCGCCGCCGACGTTGCATGTGCTGTGCCGATCGCTCGCGCAATTGCAAGCGGTGCTCGACCACGGCGTGTGCAGCGTGATCGCCGATCTACAAGATATTCGTCAGTACGCCGAGGCTGTCGAGCTGGCGCACGCCAGCGCCGCGCACATCCTGATTGCCACGCCCCGCATCCAAAAACCCGACGAAATGGGCATCTTGCGCGTGCTGCCGCGGCACGGCGCCGACGGCATCCTGGTGCGCAACTTCGCCGGGTTGCTGTCTTTCGCCGAGCAAGGCGTGCCGATGGTAGCCGATTTCTCGCTCAACGCCACGAACGAACTGACGGTCGATTATCTGCGTCAGTTCGGCGCACTGCGCGTGACGGCCTCGTATGATCTGAATCGCGACCAGTTGCTCGACCTGGTGGCCGCCGTGCCGCCCTCGTGGCTGGAAGTCGTCGCGCACCAGCACATGCCCATGTTCCACATGGAACACTGCGTCTTTTGTTCGGTCCTTTCGCCCGGCACGAACAAGCACAACTGCGGTCGCCCTTGCGACGTGCACCAGGTGCGGCTGCGCGACCGGGTGGGCATGGAACACACGCTCACCGCGGACGTCGGCTGCCGCAATACGCTGTTCAACGCCGTGCCGCAAAGCGCGGCCGAAGTCGTGCCTCAACTGCTGGCCCGCGGCGTGCGCAATTTTCGCATCGAATTATTGAACGACGCGCCGGCGGCGGAAATCGGCCGTACGATCGAGCTCTACCGCAAGCTATTGTCCGGCCAATTGAGCGGCAAGGAAGTATGGAGCGCGCTGCGCGCCGCCAATCGTGTCGGCGTCACGCGCGGCACGATGGAAGAACGACGCAATCCGCTGGCGATCCTCTAATGAGCCGTACCCAACAACGCTCGGTGACAACGACGGCGCGGCTCGTGTTCGGCACGGGCAATCGCAAGAAGGCCGCCGAGTTGATGAACCTCCTTGCTGGACTTCCCGTCGAGCTGCAAACACTGGCCGATTTCAGCGATCCGCTCGCGATCGACGAAGCGGGCGATTCGTTCGCCGAAAATGCGGCGCTCAAGGCGACCCTGCAGGCCGCCCATTTGCACGCCTGGGTGCTGGGGGACGACAGCGGGCTGGTCGTCGACGCGCTCGACGGAGCGCCGGGCATCTATTCGGCCCGCTATGCCGGACCGACGGCCAACGACGAGGACAATCGTAACCGATTGCTCGAACAACTCGCCGGCGTCGAGTTGCCGCGCCGCACGGCCCACTTCGAATGCCACCTGGCTCTGGCCGATCCGACGGGCACGCTGCGCCGTCGAGCGCCGGCCACTGCAACGGACGCATTCGCTTCGAGCCGTTGGGCTCGCTCGGCTTCGGCTACGATCCGTTGTTCGAGGTCATCGAGTATCACCGCACCTTCGCCCAGTTGGGCCTCGCGGTCAAAGGCTGCCTGAGCCATCGCGCCCGGGCCATGCAAGCGCTCGTGCCGCAAATCGAGACACTCCTGGGCGCGGGAGAATGGGACGCTCGTGGCTGAACCGTTCGACATGATCGCCAAGACGTTCTTCGGCCTCGAAGGCGTGCTGGTCGACGAGCTGGAGAAACTGGGCGCCCTCGACGTGCGGCCCGGCCGGCGGATGGCTTCGTTTCGCGGCGACTTGCGGATGCTGGTGCGGGCCAATCTCTGCTGCCGCACGGCCGTGCGCATTCTCAAGCCGATCGCCACATTTACGGCCGACGACGAGCAGGCGCTCTATCGGGGCGTAGGTCAGACCAACTGGCTCGAACATCTCGACGCCGACGGCTCGCTGGCCATCGATCCGGTGGTGCACAGCGGCGTGTTCGGCAATTCGCTCTACGCGGCCCAGTTGGCCAAGGACGCAATTGTCGACCAGATTCGCGCCGTCACCGGCCGCCGTCCCTCGGTCGACCTGGTCGATCCCGGCTTGCGGATCAACCTGCACATCGATCAGGATCGCGTCACGCTCTATCTCGATTCTTCCGGAAGTTCGTTGCACAAGCGCGGATATCGCGCCACGACAGGCGAAGCGCCGCTCAACGAGGTGCTGGCCGCGGGAATTTTGCGGCTGGCCGGCTGGGATGAGAATTCTCCGCTGGCCGACTTCATGTGCGGCTCGGGCACGCTGGTGATCGAGGCGGCCTTGATGGCGCGGCGAATCGCGCCGGGACTGGTGCGAAAACAGTTCGGCTACCTGCGATGGAAAAACTTCGACCGCGCAATTCACGACGTCGAGTTCGACGAGGCGCGCAAGCACGTGCGGCCCGATCTGCCATTTCCGCTGCAAGCCTCAGATCTCGACCCGCGCATGATTGCCGCGGCGCGCGACAACGCCCAGCGGGCCGGCGTGGCGGCCGACGTCCGTTGGCTGACGGCCAGCTTCGAAGCGGTGTCGCCGCCGGCCGCCAGCGGCATGCTCCTCGTCAATCCGCCCTACGACGAGCGGATGAAAACCGAACAAATCGCGGCCGTCTACCGGCGGATCGGCGACGCACTGAAGCGCCATTGGCCCAACTACACCGCGCACATCCTGACGGGCAACCAGGACGCCGCCAAACACATCGGCCTGCGCCAGCGGCCGACAGCGGCTCTTCAACGGGCCGATCGAATGCCGGCTGTTGAAGTTCGAATTGCATGCTGCCGCCGCCGAGCCAGCAAGAATCGAGCCGGCACCGCGCGCCGGCGAGCAGGCCGACGAATTTCGCAGTCGTCTCGCCCGCATGGCCAAACACTGGCACCGCTGGGCCCGCCGTCAGGGAATTTCCTGCTACCGCCTGTACGATCGCGACATCCCCGACGTCCCGCTTGCCATCGATTGGTACGAAGGCCGCGTCGTGATCGGTCAATATCGGCGGCCGCACATCCGCACCGAAGTCGAGCAGCGCAATTGGCTCGATGCGATGACGCACATCGTCTCACAAGTGCTCGACGTGCCGCGCGAAAACGTGGTGCTCAAGGGCGGAGCGCGGCCGGCCGTCGAAAAGACGCCCAAGGCCCAATTGCGTCCAGCCCCTGTCGAACTTCACGAAGGCGACTTGCGCTTTGAAGTCCGCCTGGCCGGATCGCACGACCCCGGGCTCGACATCGACCGCCGAATTCTGCGCGGCCTGCTGCGGGCCGAAGCTGCAGGGAAGCGATTCTTGAATCTTTTCGCGCATA
This sequence comes from uncultured Planctomycetia bacterium, assembly GCA_963801675.1. Taxonomy (GTDB): domain Bacteria; phylum Planctomycetota; class Planctomycetia; order Pirellulales; family PALSA-1355; genus PALSA-1355. The sequence goes on along the minus strand of CAWDFN010000001.1, from coordinate 919,192 downwards.
CCGGCACGTGCACCGTGGCGGCGGCCGCCGGCGGCGCAATCGAGACGACTTCGGTTGAAGCATCACGCGGACTGCTCGCTTGGGCCGAACGAAACATTCGCCTCAACCCCATCGCCGTCGGCGCCGAGCGTTCGGCCCGTCACGAACTGATCTGCCAGGATCCGATCGAGTTCGTCCGCCAGCTCGATCCAGCTGCCCCTCCGCGGTTCGATCTGGCCTTTGTCGAGCCGCCGAGCTTCGACGGCAAACGCCGAGCGGGCACGTGGAACGTGCAGGACGGCCATGCGGAGTTGCTCAACCGGCTACTGGAATGCATGTCCCTTGGAGGAAGGATCTACTTCGTCACTAAGTTTCGGCGCCTCAAGCTGCACACTACGCAGATCCCCGGCGCGAAGATTCACGAAATTACCCGCCAGACCGTTCCCCCCGACTTCCGCAACAAGAAAATTCACCGCGCCTGGTCGATCGTTCGCACGATGGGCGAATGAATACACTAGCCCGAAGCGCAAGCGAGGGAGCACCGGTAGTTTTCCCTCGCTTGCGCTTCGGGCTAGTGTAGGCAACTCACTTCCACAATTCACGCGAAGAACCAGCACATGCCCAGCGTACACGCCACGAGGATGCCGGCCCATAGTTTGTCGTTTTGCCACCACGGGCGGAGGGCGCCTTGACCGCTCTGACGTTGGCTCTTGAACCGCGCCCAGGTGAATTGCTCGCTCTCGCTGTCGCGCTCGAGTTGGGTCGCCAGGCTCACGGCCAACAGCACGGCATAACACGTCAGCGTGGCCAGGCCGGCGCGGTGAAAGGCTTGCAGTTGATGGTCGAATCCGTAGTGCGCGGTTTGTTCGAATAAAATCGACAGGAAGGGACCGGCCAGGATGCACACGAACGAAGCCGTGCGCGTTATCGCGGCTGCAGGATGCCGGCCACGTAGGCCACGATCACGCCGGGCACCAGGTAGGCGTTGTAGTCGGCCATGCGGTTGAAGATGCCTCCTTTCGTCTGGCCGAAATACAACGACAGCCCGATGGCCGCGCCGACCATTACCATCATCGCCCCGCGGCCCACCCAGATCAGCCGCATCTCGGAAGCATTCGGGCGAATGTATTTCTTGTAGATGTCGAACGTGAACAACGTGGCGGTCGAGTTCATCATCGAGTCGATCGTCGAAAGAATGCCGGCCACCAGCCCCGCCATCACCACGCCCACCAGTCCATAGCCCGAGGGCAGCAGCGTGCGCGTCAGACCGGCGAACGCCGTGTCGCTCTCGGTGGCCGGATCGATGTTCAGGATATACCCGGCCGCCATGCCGGGCACGATGCACAGAAACGGGATCATCAGCTTGAAGAAGCCGGCCGTGATGGTGCCCATCCGGGCGTCCCAGTCGCTGCGGGCGCCCAGCGTTCGTTGCACGATGAACTGGTTGGTGCCCCAGTAGTAAAGGTGCAGCACCATCAGCCCGCTGAGCACGCCGCTCCAGGGCAGCTCGCGGGTGGCTGGCCTCGAAAAAGACGTGGAACTTTTCCGGCTGCTTTTCCAGCAGGCCCGACAGGCCGCCGACGTTGGGATGCCAGATGGCCAGCACCGCCAGCAGGCCGCTGCCGATCAGCAGCAGAACGCTTTGCACGACGTCGTTGAAGATGTCCGCTTTCAGCCCGCCGTACATGCGTGTACGCCGCGGCCACGACGGCCAGCACGCAGACGGCCAGTTCGTAGCTGATGGCGTACGGCGAATCGGCCGTGAGCGTGGCGATGGTCAGCGCTCCCAGAATCATCGTGCCGACCATCTGGATCAGCAGGAACGCCATGTTGGTGATCGAGTACACCAGCCGGCTGCGATCGTCGAAGCGGCGGCCGAGGTACTCCGAAAGCGTGTACAGGCCCATGCGGCGATAGAACGGCAGAAAGAAGTAGCACAGCGTCAACAGGCCGAAGATGGCGCCGAACTCGAAATTGGCCTGCGCGAACCCTTCCTTCAGCCCGGCCCCCATCATGCCCACCATGTGGTGCGAGCTGATGTTGGTGCCGAAGATCGATCCGGCCACGGCCCACCAGGCCACGGTCTTGCCGGCCAGGTAGTAGTCGGTCGTGTTGTCTTCCTTGCGTCCGATCCACATGCCAAACGCGGTCACTCCGACCACGCTGCCGGCCAGAATCAGCACGTCGAGCCACTCAAGCGGCAAGCTGGCGGCGTCGGCCAGCGGAAGCAGGAAGCCTGCCATGGCGGATCCTCGCGGATGGGGGCACGATGAATCGCTGCACGTTAGCAATGCCCGCGCGGCGAGGCAACCATTCAGCGCGTTTTTTCACGCAAGGCGAGCATCAGCGGGCCGGACGGAACTCGCTGCCCCACAGGCGGTACCACGCGCCGAGGCTGTCGAGCTCGCGCCGCGCTCGCTCGTCGGGCTCGCGGAAAGCGACCGGCCGCGGGGCGGAAAGCGCGACGAGCTGGCGAACGTCGAACTCGGCAAGCAGCCCGAACGCGAAAAGCTCGGGCAGAGTTTCGACCGTCTTGTCGCCGTCGATCAATTGCTTCAAGGTGGCAAGCGCGCCCGAGAGTTCTGCTCCGCCGATCGCAGCCGGTTCCACCGCTGCCGCCACGATGGCCGCCATGCCGGCTCGCGGGCCGATCGCCACCAGCGTGACGCTTTCGCTGGGTAGCGCTTGGCGCCGCCAGCGGGCCAGCGCCGCCAATTGGGCCGCTTGGATGCCCAACGGCCGCTCGCCGACCGCCGCCACGAACAACGGGAACAAATAATCGGGATCTTGCCCGCGAACTTTCGATTCCCCCAAAAACAATGGATCGATCGCCAGCACGCGATAGCCGGCCGCCAGCAGCCGCTCGGCCTCGGCAGCCTGGGTCGCGCGGCCGGCGTCGGCCACCAGCAGCGCCGTCTTGCCGCCGGGCGCCGAAGACGAGGCAATTTCCACGCCTCCAATCGTCCAACCGTCGCCAAATTTGAACAGCCGCGTCGTGACCGCATACGGGCCGCTGGTGACAGTCTTTTCGTCCGACGCGACGACCTTGTAGTTGGGTATCTTGAGCAAGGCCTTAAGTTGCTCGCGTTTTTGGCGCTGCCAGTTTTCGGCCGCCGATTTATCGGTTGGCAGGTCCGGATCGCGCGGCAACGTCGGCAGCAGCGATTGCGCCAGCCGATGAAAGTCGACGTTGCCCTCGGGCAGCGGAACGTTCAACGCCTCGGCCGTTTTCAATTCCGCTTCGCTGGCAATTTCCGTGCGCACGAAGTTCTTGTCGCCGGGATAGAAATAGTCGCCGATCGCGGCGTACAGCTTTTCGCGGTTCTCCTGCTCGAAGTTGTGCGTGCCCGGCACGTGATTGACGTGCGAGCGAAGCCGGTCTTCGGCCCCGTACAGCGCGAAGATCGGCCGGGCTGCCGCCAGCAACGGCTCAAGCGTGTGACCCGATTTGAAACAACAATCGTCGGCCGCGTTATACGTCAACAACGTGGGCCGTGGGGCACGCAGGGCCGTCAGGTGCGTGTAGTCGGCGACCTGGGCCATGTCGCTGGGGGCTTGCTCGGAGTCGCCCAAGTCGTCGAAGGTGATGTTGGTGCGAAAACTGCCGTAGCCGGCCACCGGATTGGCCAGCGTGACGCGCGGGTCGAGCCCGCTGATGACGATCGTCTGCCAACCGCCACCCGAGAGCCCCGACACCACGGCGCGCTTTGCGTCGACATGCTCAAGCGCCAAACCCAGATCGAGCGCTCGCGACATCGCGAGGTAAAACGGTGCGAGCCCGCTGGCGCCGCACAGATCGAGCTGGTTCATGCGGTAATGCGAGAAGCCGCTCGTGCGCAGCTGGCCCATGCCGAACCATTCCAGGTTCAAGACCAGCATGCCCCGCTTGGCCAGGTTGATCGAGCGCAGTTGCTTGTAGTTGACCGCCTTGCCCTCGGGCGCGTGACCGTTGACGTGGACCGCCAGCGGCACCGTGCCTTCGAGTTTGTCCGGCAAATAAAGCAGCCCGGGGATCCACATGCCCGGCAAAGCTTCGTAGCGGAACTTGCGAATCCGATAGCCGGGCCCGCCGCTCGACGGTGTCGAGCCACTCGACGCCGCAGCGGGCATCGCGCCATTGCGGCAGCCGTGCCGCGAAACACGATCTGATCGAGCATGTCGCGCCGCACCCGCTCCGCCGCTTGTTCCCATTCGGCCCGATCCGCGTACGATGGCATGCGCAGGATGCGCGGCTCGATGAAGCTTTTGACGTCCCTGACTACCTGGCCCGACGCCAGCAGCGGCTGTTCCAGTGCAGACTTCAGATCGGCCGCATCATCGCCGCGAAGCGCGGCCGGCGCTGGCAACGACACCGAGCAGCCGCGACAGCGCCGAGCCAACCGAAGCGAACATTTCGCCGCATGAGTGGCCTCACTCTTTCGCCTTTTCGAAACCCGGCAGCGTGCCGATGTCGTATTGCACTTGCTTCAAGAACGCGAGCAAGTCGGCCAGGCCTTGCGGGTCGACGGTTTTTTCCAAACCCTCGGGCATCAGCGATTTGCCGGTGCTGTGTGATCTGGTCGATGTTCTTCTTCAGGATCGTCTCGGTCACGCCCTTGTCGCGGGCCAGCGTGATGCTGTTGGCCGTTTCGGCCAGGATCGATGCCCGTGAGCGTGCGGCCGCTGTCGTCGACGACGACGTAACTGACGAAACTTGGCTGCACTTCGCGATTGGGATCCAAAATCGCCTCCAGCAGCGCCGCCGGCGTGCGATTGCGGATCAAGGCCAGGTTGGGTCCGACTTGCGATGCCACGCTCGCCCAGCCGATGACAGGCCATGCACTCGCGCTCGTACACCTTGTCGCCCCGCGCCGCGTCGCCCGGCAGCGCCAGGGCCGATTGATAGCGGGCGATCACTTCGCCGCGCGGACTGGCGGCGCCGCCGAACAGTTTTTCGGCATGCTGTTTGATTGACGCGTCCGAATGATTCAACAGCGCCGTGCGCGTGGCGCGCGTGACCTGGCTGGGCGTGACTTCTTCGCGGTCGCATGCGTCCAACAGCCGCCCGATCCAGGCCTGTCGCGACGCCAGAGCCACGATGATTTCTTCCTGCACCTTCGGCGTGCAGCGTCGCCACGCGCCGATCAATCGCCGCGCGACCTCGAGATCGCTCGATGCGGGCCAACACGTGCACGGCCGACATTTGCAACGACTCCGGCTGCTGCGGATCGACCAGGCCGGCCAGGACGTCGACCGTGTTCTTCGAACCCGCATAACCCAACAGCCGCACCGCTTCCTCGCGCTCGCCAGCCGCCGCGTTGGCGTCCTTGGCTGTTTGCGCCGCGCCGGCAAACAACTCGTCGAGCATCGCTGGCAATTTCGGCCGTGGCGCTCGCTTCGACGGTCCCCAGCGAACGGTTCGATCGTTGCAGCCCGGCGCCAAGTCCCAACGCAACGGCCAGCGTCGCGCACTGCGCCGAACGGCGCGCGGCCACGGCTTCGAGCAGCCGCTTGATTTCCGCGTCCCGATTGCGAGCGCCGACAATCGTGGCCAGCTGTTCCAGCCACGACGAAGCGGCCGGCTTGCTCAGAAAGTCCTCGTTTGCCATCAGAGCAACCGCCACCTGATCGGCTCGCTCGGCGCTCGACGACAGCACCGCGGTGCGCATCCACCGGTCGTCGGCGTCGCGTTCGGCAATCTTGGCCAGCGCCGGCACGGTCCGCCGATCGGCAGATTCACCGAGCGTGAAGCGCGACCTGGAAGCGCACCCGCGGCTCGCGATCGGCGGCCAGGGCAAGCACCTTTTCGAGCAGGGCCGGCTCGGCAGCCATCCGCGATTCAGCCAATCGCACGGCATGTTCGCGCACGCCGGACGACGCATCAGCCAGAGCAACCAACAAATCATGCTCGTCGACAATGCCTGCAATCCCTCGAGCGCCCACAAAATGTGCATCCGCCCCACGTCCGAAGGGCGATTCGGCCAGCCGGCGGCGCAGCAGTTCGACGGCCGAGCGGTCCTGCCGCTCGAAGATCAATCGCGAAGCCGTGTCGCGCCACCAGCCGCCGCGGATGATCGAGCGTGGCGACCAGCTCGGCCGTCGTAGCCGAGCCCAGTCGCGGTTGTGGCGGCACTTCGAAACCCGGCGGAGCCAGTCGATAGATGCGACCCTTGTCGCGACCGTTGGTCAGATCCAAGTGTTGCACCACGTCGTTGGCGATGTGAATCGACTCGATCACCTCGCGCGACATGTCGAGCACGAACAGCGTTCCGTCGGGCGCGTTGATGCAATTGACCGGGCGGAACCAGGTGTCGGTCGGTGCGGACGAACTCGGTGTTCTCGTCGGCCCGCACCGAGCGAAACGTCGGGCCCTCGGGAGTCAGCTTGCGGCGATGGATGAGATTGTTCTGCGAGCAGCCGACGAACAATTGGCCGCGATACTCGCGTCGGGTAGGCGTCGCCGCGATAGATCGTCAAACCGGCGGCCGCGTCGATCACGTTGTGGCTCAGCCCGGCCGAGGTCGGCGAACGCTCGCCGGCCGCCAACCGCCGGCTGGAACGAATTTCACGCCACTTCTCGATCGGGCTGGTGCGAAAGATCGGCGTCACGCCGGGCGGCCAGATTGTTCAATGCGCCGAGCTGACCGCCAGATACGGATTGCGGGCCAGGTATTGCTGCGGCAACACGACGTGATAGGCCGGCTTCGATTCGCTGCACAAAAAGCGGTTGAACCAATCGTCGAAGGCGTTGCCGAACTGCTTCGTGCCGGTCACCGTTTCGAACTTGCCCGTCACCGGATCGAAACGAAAATCGCGGCCCGAGAGCACGATCGGCAAGGCGTCGGGTTTGTCGGCTGGGCGGATCGCGCCGCCGTTGCTCGAACCCGAGCCGTAAATCGTGTGGTCGACGTGCCAGTTGAGATTGTTGACGCCCCCTTGCTGGTTGCGGTCGCCGAAGCCGGTGTAGATCTCTGCGCCGCACGTCGGCCCGGTGGTCGCCGTCGGTGTCTTTCAAATACCAGATGTCGGGCGCGGCGGCGACGTAGACGCCCCCTTTCCAGCAGACCACGCCGGTGGGCCACACGATTTTGTCGGCGAAGACCCAACTCTTGTCGTAGCGGCCGTCGCCGTCGGTGTCTTCGAGATAGCGGACGCGGCCCAGCGGCGCCTGCACCCGGCTTGGGCTGATACGGATAGTCGATCATCTCGGCCACGTACATGCCGCCGTTCTCGTCGAAGCAAGCCGCCACCGGATCGGTCACATCGGGCTCGGCGGCGACCAGCTGCATGCTGGAACCCGGCCTGCGTTTCGAACAATTGGAGCGCCTCGGCCGGCGATTTGGCGGGCACCGGCTTGAGAACGTCGGCCAGCGACTGGCCCTGCGAACTGCCGGGCGTCGTGTCTTTTTGCTCCGAAGTCGTTTCAGTCGCCTTCGGCGCGTCGGCCGTTGCCCGTTGTCCACCGCGTCGGCGCAAATCGACCAGTACCTCGCGCGAGCGCCGAAAGTATTCGATCGGCACCGCCTTCTCCGCCTCCTTGCGCGCCTGATGGTCGGCGATTTGTTCGTCGAGCCGCGCCAACAGCCAATCGAGATCGGCTTGGTGGTACGGCGTCTTGCCATCCAGATAGACGTACACCGGATTGGTGTGCGATTCGGCGTCCGCACTGCCGCTGGGCGACGTCGAATACGCCCGGGCCGCGATCCAGCTGGGCTCCTTCAACGCAATCGATTCTTCGAGCTCGAGCGACTGGCCCACTTGTGGCGGCACGACCAGCTCTCGCACCACGCGGCCGTTGACCACCAGTTGCACGTGCGTGACCGGCGCGGTCTCGCTGCGCACGCGCACGCGGGCCTTCACGGTCCGCGGGCTGCCGCCAGCAGTGGTGATCGTGTCGCCCGGCAATTTTCCGTCGACATCCAGCAAGACCAGCGGGCCGGTCGTCATGAAGCTGCGCCCTTCGGCGGCGCCGCGCATCCAATCCTTGAAGTTCGGCTCTCCGTCGACGTGGACGTACGTGCGGCAATCGCCCAATTTGCGGCAGGCCGGATAGTCGCAGGCCGCGATGCCAGGAAAGCGGAACCCGGCGTTCAACACCCGATACCAGCCTTCCAGCCCGATGCCGCGGTAGATGCCGAATTGCAACAGCTCGACGCCGTTGGTCGCCCCTTGCACCAGGTCGGCCCAGATTTCCAACCCATAGCCGCCATGCGCGTGAAAAGCGTAGCCGCCTTGCCGCCGGGTTTCGGCGCCGATCGTGCCGAACATCGGGCCGACGTTTGGATCGAGCTTCATCCCGTCGAGCACCAGCGAATCGCGCAGGAAGAGGTTGATGTGGCCGAACACCGCGTTGCGATATTCCTGGCCCGAGATGATCTGATAGTTGCCCCGCGCGCGAATCGACTTCAGCCCCAGTCCGCGCAGTTGCGGCGTCACAAGCTCGGGCATCAGGCCCGGATAGGAGTCGGTCTCGTTGTAACACAGGATCATGCCCAGGCGGATGTCTTCGGCTTCGAGCAGATCGAAGATCGTGTTCTCGTCCGCGTCGCTGGCGCGGATGAAATGCAAATGCGGATCGCCCGAGTGCCAACCCTCGGCGGCCATCGGCACGCCGCGCTCGATCCGCAGCTTCAGGTCGCGCGAAGTGCCGGCGACGGCCACCGTGCTGAGCGTCTCGTGGCGATATTCAAAGCCCTTCCAGACTTCGATCGCGCACCGGACCCTCGGGCACGTCGACTTCGAAGCGGCCGTCGGTATAGAAAAAGCGGCCGAAGTAGCGGATCGGCGCCTTGGTGGGCCGGTTTCCGGCCAGGGTCTCGGGCCACGTGCCCGTCAGACTGAAGGGCTTCAGGCGATTGTCCTGCGGCTGATAAAAGTTTCCGTCCGCGCCCACCGCGTTGACGCGGCAGAAGGTCGGCTTGCCGGTTGCGCTGTCGACGATCGTGACCTTGAGCCGCGCTGTCTTGGGCCCGCTGGCCACCGCCGGCTTGCCTTCATGATCGAAGCCGCTGGGCGTGAAGATCAACGCCTCGTCGGCCGCGTTGAGCGGCGCCTTGTCGAACTGGCCATGTTGAGCGCGGACCGGCACCGCGCCGGCAAAGACGAGCACCGCGAATAACCAGGCCTTCGGTCGCGCGGCCAACGGTCGAAGAAAACTGCTCATCGATCGGCCGGCTTCTTGTATTCAACCCACGAAACCTGCGTGATCAACTGCTGCAAGCTGGCGAACGAAATCGCCGCGTTGGTGGCAAACCGCGGACTCGAGTTGGCCGGAAACGTGGCCAACGTCGCGTCGCCCACCAAAAACACATTGAAGTCCTTCGACAGGTTCTGATATCCGGCCGTCGTCTTGCAGTAGCACATGTCGGTGGCGTAGCCGGTCAACAACACATGACGAATGCCCTGGGCTTTGAGGAATTGTTTCAACGGCTCGTAGCCCGCGGCATCGTAGATCACTACGTCGTCGGGGTCCACGTCAACGTCCTTGGTCACTGGAATCGGCAGGTCCCAGAATCCGGCGTTATTGAATCGCGGACCGGGATCGAGGCCGCTGAACTGCTTGAAATAGTCGATCACCGGCGTGTCGGCCGAAAGCTCGAGCCGCTGGGGCACCGGCTCGCCCTGGTACACAAAGCCGTTGAGCTTGGCGTCCAACTCGCGCGCGCCGTCGCCGCGCTCGGCCTCGCTGGGCCGATGCGTGAACGAGCGATACATTTTCTTGCGTATCGGGTCCTCGTTGCCCGGCAGGCTATAAAGGACCAGTGCCGCTTTGCCTCGCAGTGATTTCAAAAACGGGTCGATCACTTCGCGAGTGTGCCGCCCCGCCAGATGGTTTTTCTCGGGCGTGCAAAAGTCGGCAGCGCCGGCCGGCTCGGGCGTGCGCCAGCCCTGGCCGTCGTCGACGCCCCAGGGGTGCACCATGATGACCGCCGTCTTGGCCGCTTCCAAGCGGTTGGGCATCTCGATGATCCCGCGCGCGTTGTACGAGAAGCGCCAGGCCCGCACGTGCAAGTCGGCGCGTGCGTCGTCGACCAATAGCGGCGCTTCGTAGCGAGTCGTCTCCTGCACGGGCTCGACGAACTCGGGATGATCCGCCAACAGCGGCTTGGGGCTCGTCAGCCGCGTCAGGCGATTGTCGTACGCGCGACCGTCGCTTGTCGTCGACCCGGCCGCGGGCTTGGCTGTCTTCTCCTCGGCCCATGACTTGGGAGTGCCGACGGCCCAAATGAGAGCCAGGCCAAGGCCGACAACGCACACCATCGCTCCGCTAAAGCGAGCCGACCGGCGCTGCGAAAATTCGTGGAAACGCTTCATCGCAAAATCCTCCCAATACCAACGTTACTTGTTAGCGGAGTTCATCCGGCCGGCGCGTCAGGGCAAAATAGATGACGTAAAACCACGAAAATATTCCGGCAATAATCGCCAGGATGATCGAACGGTTTCGCTGCCACGAGCAGACCACCGCCACGGCCGAACCCAGGCTGATGCCGCCGGTGGCAATATCCCGGGTCGTTTCCGCCAGCAGGAACATATCGTCAACCCCAGGGTTTCACTGAACTGCGCCGACTCGTGGCGCGGCTCGAGTTGTGGGTCCATCATAGCACCGCGCCCGGCCGGCTCAATCGTTTTCCGCAGTCCCTCTGGTAGCTGGCGAGCCGGATGGACCCCCAATTACAATACCCCCGGGTCTTGATCACGCTCGCTGTCGCGGCACGCCATGAAAATTACCGACGTTGAAGCCCTGCATCTGCGAGTTCCCGACGTGCAGGAAATCGCCGACGGCACGCAAGACGTGCTGATCGTGCGCGTCACCGCCGACAACGGGCTGGTCGGCATCGGCGAAGTGAGCAGCCAATCGTACGTCTGCAAGGCGATTATCGAAGCCCCGCGCTCTGCCGAACGGCGCCATGGGCTGCGCGAGATCGTCGTCGGGCAGGACGCCGACGACATCGAGGGCCTGTGGCAGCGGATGTATTTCCACACCAATCGCTACGGACGCCGCGGTGCCGCGATCCATGCCATCAGCGGCGTCGATATCGCACTGTGGGATCTACGCGGCAAGGCGCACGGCCAGCCGATCCACGCGCTGTGGGGCGGCGCAGCGACCCGCGATCCGCGCGTACGCAAGCTATCTGTTCGGCGACACGCCCGATGAGACGTTTCGCCTGGCGAAAGAAGCCCGAGCCCTGGGCCTCACCGCCGTCAAGTTCGGCTGGGGACCGTTCGGCGCCGATGCCCAGACCGATCGCGAGCACGTCGAAGCGGCGCGCCGGGCCGTGCACGACGATTGCGAGCTGATGGTCGATGCCGGTTGTAAGTGGGATGCGCCGACGGCGCTGCGCGCGCAAAACTGCTGGCCCCGTTCGGCATCCGCTGGCTGGAAGAGCCGCTTTCGCAAGACGACCTGGCAGGCTACGGCCAGTTGTGCCGCGAGTCGCCCGTGCCGATCGCGGCTGGCGAGGGTGAAGCGACGCGGTTCGGATTCGCCGACCTCATCGAGCGAGGCGTGCACGTGCTGCAGCCCGACGTGGCGATCTGCGGAGGCCTGACGGTGTGCCGCCAGGTGAGTAAGATGTGCCAGGCTGCCGGCCGCCGGGCCATGCCCCATTGTTTCAGCACCGGCGTGAACCTGGCCGCCTCGCTACATTGGATGGCTGCTTGCGGAGGCGACCTGGTCGAATACTGTTTTCGCCCTTCGCCGCTTGCGCGAAAATTGGTTCTCGATATTCCGCCCCTGGTCGACGGATATGTCGGCGTCCCCGACGGACCCGGCTTGGGAATTGAGTTGGATGAAGGGATCATTGAACGGTATCGGGTTCGATAGTAAGAGAGTTATTTCGAGACCGCCGGGGACTGTCCCGATTTTGTGGAGTCTTCGGAACAAAATGGGACTGTCCCCCTCTCCGAGGCGGTTTTGAAATAACATCGGATCAAGCAACACGCGAGGCAAGACGTGGGCATCTACGAACGACTGGGGCTAACGCCGATCATCAATGCTTCCGGTGCCGTCACTCGGCTGGGCGGGGCGCCGATGGACGACGCCGTGCTCGACGCGTTTCGCGAAGCAGCCGGCCAATCGGTTCCGCTCGAGCAATTGCAGGGCGTCGCGTCAAAAGTCATCGCCGAGATGACCGCCACTGAAGCCGGCCTGGTCACTGCCGGCGCCGCGGCCGCGCTCACGCTTGGAGCCGCCGCCATCTTGACCCGCTACGATCTGGGCCGCATGGAGCGGCTGCCTTGCTGCGACGACTTTCCGGACGAGTTCGTCGTGGCCCGCGAACACCGCAACGGATACGATCACGCCGTCCGCGCCAGCGGTGCGAAACTCGTCGAGGTCGGCTTTCAGGAAATCTTGGCCGGCGCCGGCGTTCGCCGTGCCGAAGCCTGGGAGTACGAAGCGGCTTTTGGTCCGCGCACGGCCGGCGTGCTGTTTGTGCTCGGCGGCGGCTCGCAGCCGGCGTTGCATGAAGTGGTGCGCCGCGCCACGCCCACTGCCTGCCGGTGCTGGTCGACGCCGCGGCCGAGCTGCCGCCGCGCGAGAATCTGCGCTCGATCGCCGCCAGCGGCGCCGACCTGGTGGCCTTCAGCGGCGGCAAGGCGATTCGCGGTCCGCAAGCCACGGGCATTCTGTGTGGCCGGCGCGAGCTGGTCGGCCCCGCGGCCTTGCAGATGCTCGACATGGACGATCATTTCGAATTGTGGCAACCGCCCAGCGAATTGATCGATCGCGAAAAACTTCTCGGCATGCCCCGGCACGGCATCGGCCGCGGCATGAAAGTCTCCAAGGAGCAGATCGTGGCCCTGCTGGCGGCGCTGGAAATGTTCGTGCGTGGCGACTACGATCGCCACCTGGCTGACGCGCGCCAACAGCTCGAATCGATTGCCAAGACGCTTGAGGGCGGCGTCGCGCAGTGTCGACTGGTGGAGGGGCCGGCCGAATGCCCGCCGATCTTGGAGATCGCCCTGGACGAAAAGCGGCTGGGGCGGTCGGCCATGGAAGTGTGCCGTGCCCTGCGCGCCGGGTCGCCGCCTTGCTACGTGGGCCACGGCGGCTTGTGCGAAGGCAAGCTCGAAATCAACCCGCTCCACTTGAACGTCGAACGAACGGCTGAACTGACCCGCCGCCTGCGCGAAGAGTTGGCCGCAAAATAACCCGACGGAGTTGACGTCGTGAACGCGAAACATTTTCCAGTCCGCCCGATGCATGGCCTCCTGCTCATCGTGCTGCTGGTGGCGTCGAACGCCCGCGCGGAGGAAGCGCTGTATGAGGTTGCGGCGCAGATCGACGTGATGGTACCGATGCGCGACGCGGTTTCTTTGGCGACCGACGTATATCTGCCTGCCCGCGATGGTAAGGCAATCACCGAAAAATGGCCCGTTATCCTGATGCGAACTCCCTACGACAAAAGTGGCGGAAAGACCGACGCCGAGTACTTCGCCGCGCGTGGGTACGCGGTGGTGATGCAGGACACGCGCGGCCGGTTCCACTCCGAGGGCGCGTGGCACATGCTCAACGACGACGGCCGCGACGGGTTTGACTGTTGCGATTGGATCGGCAAGCAGCCGTGGTCGAACGGCAAGGTGGGGACGATCGGCACTTCGTACGTCGGCGGCACGCAGCATGCGATGGCCATGGAGCGGCCGCCGCAACTGGTCACCGCGATCCCAGTCGACGCCATGTCGAACCTGGGCTACGCCAGCATGCGCAACGGCGGAGCGTTCGAGCTGCGGTTCTGGAATTGGATTTATTCCATCGGCGGTCCCGAGGGGAGCCGCCAATCGCGCGATCCGGCCACGGCCGCCGTCCTGGCCGATATGAAGGAGCATCGCCGTGATTATCTCGTCAACCTGCCGCTGCGCCGCGGCACGACGCCGCTGAAATTCATACCCGAGTACGAGGACTGGCTGGTCGAGGCCATGGGGCACGGCATCAACGACGACTTCTGGAAGCAGAACAACATTCTGGATTACACCGACGCCTACAAGGACATGCCGGTGTATCTGGTCGGCGGCTGGTACGATTCGTGGTGCGGCAACACGGCGGCCAATTTCGTGGCACTGTCGCGGAAAATCAAGGGACCGGTTTACTTGATCATGGGCCCCTGGATTCACGGTCAGCAAGGCGCGTCGAGCCACGGACAGGTCAGCTTTGGCACGTCGGCCGCGATTGCAGATCCGCGAGCCTGGCGGCGCGAGTGGTACGACCATTGGCTCAAGGGCGTCGACAACACGGTCGGCAAGCAGGCGCCGTTCGCCACGCCAGTGCGCATCTTCGTGATGGGCACGGGCGACGGCCGAAAAACAGCCGCCGGCCTGCTCAACCACGGCGGCGCTTGGCGCGAAGAGCGAGAGTGGCCGCTGGCGCGGGCCCGAGCGACGCCGATGTATTTGCAAACAGGCGGCAAGTTGTCGTCGAACAAGCCCTCGTCCGATGGCGGCGCGACTAGCTTCCGCTTCGATCCGGCTAACCCGGTGCCGACCATCGGCGGCAATATCTCATCCGGCGGCGGCATCCTGCTGCAAGGCGCCTGGGACCAGCGCGGCGGCGCGCACGTGTGGAACGCCCAGCGTCCGATTCCGCTTTCGGCCCGCAACGACGTGCTGGTCTTTCAGTCCGAGCCGCTGGACGAAGCGATGGAAGTGACTGGACCGATCGTGGTGAACTTGTGGATCGCCTCGTCGGCCGTCGATACCGACTTCACGGCCAAGCTGATCGACGTTTATCCGCCAAATGCCGATTTCGCCGGCGGGTTCGACCTGAACATCGCCGACGGAATCCAACGGGCCCGCTTTCGCGAAGGGCTGAAGAAAGAGGTGCTCATGCAGCCGGGCAAGGTTTATCCGCTGTCGATCCAGCTCTATCCCACCTCGAACGTCTTCAAGGCGCGGCCATCGCATCCGCGTCGACGTGTCGAGCAGCAATTTTCCGCGCTTCGACGTGAACCCGAACACCGGCGAGCCCTTGAACGACAACCGCGGCACGAGCGTCGCGATCAACACGGTCTATCACGACTCCGATCATCCGTCGCACATCATCCTGCCGATCGTGCTCGCCGATCAGCGCCGGTGATGCTACCGCGGCAAAGGAAATGCAGCGCCCTCAATGAACTCCACGCCCGCAGCGCCGATTGTCGAACAGCCTGCCGGCGGCGCTGAAAATGCGCGCGGCGAGGCTCTCGACGGCCGCGCCAACACCGTGATTGCCGTGCTGTCGGTCGTGGCCATCGTGGCGCACCTGGCACTGAGATTTTGGTTGGGCGCGTCGCCGCCGATCTACAACGCTCCCTTATTTGTCGCGTTGGTGCTTGGCGGAGCACCGTTGGTCTACGCGTTGTTGATGCGCCTCGTGGCCCACGAATTCGGCTCCGACCTGCTGGCCGGCATGTCGATCGTCACCTCCGTGCTGCTGCAAGAGTATCTGGCCGGGGTGTTCGTGGTGCTGATGCTCTCAGGCGGCGGCGCATTGGAAAACTACGCCCTGCGCAGCGCGTCGTCGGTGTTGGATGCCCTGGCCAAACGCGTGCCTTCGATCGCGCATTGCAAGCGGAACACGGGCGTCGTTGACGTGGCCTTGGATCAAGTGGCCGTCGGCGACTTGTTGCTGGTGTTGCCGCACGAAATTTGTCCAGTGGACGGCGAGGTGATCGAGGGTCATGGGGTAATGGACGAGTCCTACCTGACCGGCGAGCCGTTTTCGATGTCCAAAACGCCCGGCTCGCAGGTCCTGTCCGGATCGATCAACGGCGACTCGGCGTTGACGATCCGAGCCGGTCGACTGGCCGTGGACTCGCGATACGCTCGAATCATGTACGTCATGCGGTCTTCCGAGCAACAGCGCCCGCGCATTCGCCGCTTGGGCGATCAGTTGGGCGCGTACTACACGCCGCTGGCCGTGGCGATCGCGCTGGCCGCATGGGCAGCCAGCTCGGACCCCGACCGGTTTCTGGCGGTGCTGGTCGTGGCCACTCCGTGTCCACTGTTGATCGCGATCCCGGTGGCGATCATCGGTTCGATCTCGCTGGCGGCGCGTCGCGGCATCATTATCAAGAATCCGGCGGTGCTGGAACAGGTGGAGAACTGCCGCACCGTCATTTTGGACAAGACCGGAACTCTGACTTACGGCGAGCCGCACCTCGTCGAACAACACCCCGCTCCAGGCGTGGCCGCTGGCGAAGCGCTGACCTACGCCGCCAGCCTGGAGCGCTACTCCAGACATCCGCTGGCGAGTGCCATCGTGCAGGCGGCTCAAAGCCAAGGCCTCGCGCTCGTGGAAGCTAGTGAGATTCGCGAGCGGCCGGGCGAAGGATTGCGCGGAACCGTCTCGGGCCACGACGTGTCGATCACCAACCGCAAACGTGTCATGGCCCAAGATCCTTCGGCCGAAGGCGGCCTTCCGGCGGTTTCCGAAGGGTTGGAGTGCTGCGTCCTCATCGACGGGCGGTATGCCGCCGCGTATGTCTTTCGCGACGAGCCGCGCGCCGACGGCGTGTCGTTCATCGGCCATTTGATGCCCAAGCACCGCATCGATCGAGTCATGCTCGTCTCGGGCGATCGCGAAAGCGAGGTTCGCTACCTCGCCAAACAGGTCGGAATTCGCGAGGTGTATGCCAGCCAAAGCCCCGAAGATAAATTGGAAATCGTCCGTCGCGAAACGGCTCGTGCCAAAACCTTGTTCCTCGGAGACGGAATCAATGACGCTCCGGCATTGACGGCGGCCACCGTCGGCGTGGCCTTTGGACAGAATAGCGACATCACGAGCGAAGCGGCCGGCGCCGTGATCATGGACAGTTCGCTCGAGCGCGTGGACGAGTTCTTGCACATCAGCCGGCGCATGCGCTCGATCGCGCTGCAAAGCGCCTTGGGCGGCATGGCGTTGAGCATCGCCGGCATGGGCTTTGCCGCAGCCGGACTTCTGCCGCCGGTGGCCGGTGCGATCGCGCAGGAAGTGATCGATCTGTTGGCCGTGCTCAACGCGCTGCGCGTCGCCGTGCCGCCCAAGTCGCTCACCGACTATTAAAGGCAGTTTCAAAACAGCAAGAGGGTCGTTCGCGGGGTGCCACTGCTAGCTCGTCTAGCAGTGTTTTCTCGGAACTCGCACTGCTTGACAAGCAAGCGGTGGCACCCGGATTCGCTTTTGAAACCAACTCTAAAGGCGGCCGAGGAGCGACGGGGAACGCCAATATCGGCCCGTTATCCCGGGAACGAAACCCAGGTCATCGAGCGGGCTTCGTCGAGCGTGGTGATGCCGTCGCGGACTTTCGCTAGCGCGTCGGCGAGCAAGCTGGGCGTGCCCCCCGAGCGCAGCAAGTCGCGCAATTCGTCTTCGGCGGCGCCGCCTTCGATGGCCTCGCGCAGGGCACGGTCGGGAAGGACGACTTCGAATATGCCGATCCGTTCGTGATAGCCTGAATGGCGACATTGCTCGCAGCCGGCGTGCGAAGACAACAAGTCGGGCGGGTCGAGCCCTTCGTCGCGAAAGGCTTGCCGCTGGGAGTCGTCGATGGCCATTTGCCCGCGGCAGTGGCGGCACACGCGGCGAACCAGACGCTGCGAGATGATGCCGGTCAAATTGCCGGCCAGCGAGCGGTTGTCGATGTGCAGGTCGCGAAGCGCCGTCACCGTCGACGCCACGTCGCGCGTGTGCAGCGTCGTGAAGACATATTTGCCCGAGCTGGCCGCCCGCATCGCGATCTCGGCCGTTTCGGCGTCGCGAATTTCGCCCACCAGCACGACGTCGGGATCCATGCGCAACAGCGTTCGCAGGCCGCTGGTCATCGTCACGCCGTGCCGCGGGTCAGCCATCATTTGACGAAAACCGGGAATGTGATATTCCACCGGGTCTTCGATGGTCACGATGTTGCGTTGCGCGTCGTCCATGGCGTGCGCCATGGAATAGGCCGTGGTCGTCTTGCCGCTCCCGGCGGGTCCGGTGACCAGCACCACGCCTTCGCCGAGCTTGAGCATTGCGTGCAGCCGCGTCAGCGAGTCGCCGTTGAGCCCCAGGCCATCCAGCGGCCGCAACAGGTTTTGCCGGTTGAGCAGCCGCAGAGCAATCGATTCGCCGCCCAGCACGGGGACGCTGGTGATGCGCACCTCGTGGTTACCCAGCGGACCGGGCAGATCCATTCGCCCCTCCTTGGGATGAAACGGATCGGCGATGTCGATCTCGGCCATGATCTTCAATTGGGTCACCAGCGGATGCGCCACCTCGCGGTTCAACCGGCAGTAAGGCTCCAGCCGGCCGTCAATGCGAAACCGCACTTCCATATCGCCGTCAGCATCACCGTCGTCGCGCCGTGGATCGATGTGAACATCGGTCGCGCGAGCCTCGATGCGCGCCGCAGCAGCGCCATGGAGGGCGACCCGCCGGCTTCCGTCCATCCCTGTTCGTCTGGCCGAAACACGACCGCGTCGTCCTCACCAGCGCTGGCGCGCGTTTCGGCCGCCGAGGGCACGGCGCCGACCGGCCGGGCGCTGGCGAGCGGCTGTTTCAGGCACAGCACGGGGCAGGGAGCCTCGCGCAACATCGTCTCGGCCACGCTGCCCATCAGCAATCGCCGCCAGCCGGTGCGGCCGGCCGTGGCCATCACGATCAGATCGGCATGTTCCCGTTCGGCCAGCCGCGCGATCTCGGTGGCGGGGTCCCCCTTCAAGCGGCGAAACTCGTGACGCACCGCCTTGTTTTCCGCGGCGGAAATCGTGGTCAGCAAGGTGACCAGACCCGCCTCCTGCTCGGCCAGGCGGTTGTCTGGCGGCGCCGCGGTTCCCAGCGGAGGCGTCGAGGCCAGCTCGACGTGGACCACCAACAGCATGGCGTCGGCCTGCTGGGCCAACGAAACCGCATAGCGTAGCGCCGAATTGCTGGCGTCCGAATAGTCGGTGGGAAACAGAATGGTTTTGGTCATGTCGACATTGTACAACACAAAGCGGTTTCAACGAACTACCGTGCAATCCGAGGGAGGCCCCGTCACGGCGTGGCCCCTTCGCACGGCCGAAAAGCGTGATTGCCTGGCCCTTTGATCGTGCCGAACGGCCGCTGGGAGATATAATTGCAAGTGCCACCGGCGTCAATGCGGCCGCGGCCTCACAATCGCCATTCACACGACTCTCGGAGACTTGTCATGCGGCGGCGAGAATTCTTGGTAGGGACGGCAACGACCGCAGCGGCGGCGTTATCGTCAAGCGTGTTTTCCAGGCAACACCAGGCCCTTGGCGCCGACGCCGCCGAAGGCAAGTGCCGCACCTACGCCTCGCCTGGCGACGCGATGCGCTCGCCGCGCGAAACCGATTTGTTCGTCACGGCCTTGCGTGTGGGCATCGACTCCAACGGGCGCGACTACCTGGCCACCGTCGACGTCGATCCCGCTTCGCCGACCTACTCGAAAGTCGTGCACCGCCTGGCAATGCCCAATGCCGGCGACGAACTGCATCACTTCGGCTGGAACGCGTGCAGCAGTTGTCACGCCGACTCGGGCAAGACGCGACGCTACCTGATCGTGCCGGGAATTCGCTCCGGGCGAATTCACGTCATCGACGCCGCCGATCCGCGCGCGCTGAAGATGCACAAGGTGATCGAGCCGAGTGAGATCGCCGCCAAGACCAACCTCAGCGCACCGCACACCGTCCACTGCCTGCGCAGACGGCCAGATCATGATCTCGATGCTGGGCGACGCTCAGGGCAACGCGCCCGGCGGGTTCTTGCTGCTCGACGAGAAGTTCGACATCGTCGGCCGCTGGGAAAAAGCCAACAGCGGGTTGCAATTCAACTACGACTTCTGGTATCAGCCGCGACACAACGTGATGGTCAGCAGCGAATGGGCCGCCCCCAACACGTTTCGCGGCGGTTTCGACCTGAAAGACGTCGAGGCCGGCAAGTATGGCCACTCGCTCTGCTTCTGGGATTGGGAAGAGAGAAGCCTGCGCAAGAAGATCGATCTGGGCGCCAGCGGAATGATTCCGCTCGAAGTCCGCTTTCATCACGATCCCGACAGCGCGCACGGCTTCGTCGGCGCGGCCCTGTCGAGCACGATGTGGCACTGGTTCGAGAAAGACGGCCGCTGGGAGGTCGAAAAAGTGATCGAGCGTCGAGGCGATCGATCGACACCAGGGCTGGCCGTTTCCGGTGCCGGGCCTGATCACCGATCTGCTGGTCTCGATGGACGACCGCTATCTGTACTTTTCCAACTGGCTGCACGGCGACCTTCGGCAGTACGACATTAGCGATCCGGCGAAGCCGAAGCTGACCGGGCAGGTCTGGCTCGGCGGCGTGCTCGGCAAGAGCGGCAAATTTCGCGACCGAGATTTCGTCGGCGGCCCGCAGATGCTGCAACTCAGCCTCGACGGCAAACGGCTGTACGTCACCAACTCGCTCTACAGCAGTTGGGACAACCAGTTCTATCCCGACATCGCCAAGCGGCTCGACGCTATTGCAAATCGACTGCGACGCCGAGCAGGGCGGCATGAAGCTGAACGAAAAGTTCTTCGTCGATTTCGGCGACGAGCCCGACGGCCCGGCGCGGGCCCACGAGATGCGCTTCCCGGGCGGAGACTGCACGTCGGATATCTGGATTTGAAAGGATGCGCGATCAAAGAACTACGGTCGACATAAATAAAGAAGAGCCTCCGGCGGCCGGCAGTGCCTCCTGGCACCAAGAGGTGCGGTGCCGGTGCCAGTATACGCACTGGACAATCTTGCATGCGTTAAATCGATCGACCCTTTCGGGCGAATGAGTTTGTAGGGTTACACGAAGAAGATTCTTCAAGTGCGTATCTCGCCCGTCGCGGCTCGCGACCGCCGGCCGCGCAGGCCAGTTTTGTCTGGCTTCAAATACGATCGGATGGAGTCATGGAAAAATCCCTTGTCGATTTCGAGCGTGACGCTGAGATTGGCTTGATCACGCTCAATAACCCGCAGCGGCGCAACGTGCTGTCGCGCGCGGCGCTGCGGCAGTTGATCGAGCGGCTCGAGGAGGTCGAGGCGGCCAGCGACGTGCGCCTGCGTGATCTTGCGGGCCGCCGGCCCGGTGTTCAGCGCCGGCCACGACCTACGCGAAATCATCGAAGCCACGGACGTCGAGCGCGAGTCGCTGTTCGCCCTCTGCACGCAAGCCATGCAAACGATCCGTCAGCTCTCGCTGCCGGTCATCGCCCAGGTGCAGGGCCTGGCCACCGCCGCCGGCTGCCAGTTGGCAGCCACCTGCGATCTGGTGGTCGCCGCCGAGGAAGCCAGCTTCGCGACGCCGGGCATCAAGATCGGCTTGTTCTGTTCCACGCCGGCGGTGGCCCTGTCGCGAGCGGTCGGTCAGAAGAAAGCCATGGAAATGCTGCTCACGGCCGAAGCCGTCGGCGCCGCGAGGCCGAACGGATCGGACTGGTCAACCGCGTGGTCCCGCTCGACCAGCTGGCCGCCGCCACCCTCGCTTTGGCCCGCCAGATCGCCGCCGCCAGCCCGTTCACGATCGGCTTGGGTAAGCGCGCGTTTTACGAGCAAGCGGGGCTCGACATGTCGCTGGCCTATCAGGTGACCGAGCGGCTGATGGTCGAAAACGCCCGCGCCCCCGACGCGATTGAGGGCATGCAAGCGTTTCTCGAGCGCCGGCCGCCTCGCTGGGGTCAAACGTAGGTCGCCTTGTTCCGGCCTGCGGGAGGTTCTAAACTGAAAGTGTGAATCCCCTCTCCCGCCGGGAGAGGGTGGCGAGCGCAGCGAGCCGGGTGAGGGCCAACGCCGTCAAGAAACGCCAGGCACCCTCACCCCAACCCTCTCCCGAAAGGAGAGGGAGCCATGCAAAGCCGCAACGATCGAGGGTCCGTCCAAAATGGCTACCGCCGTGGATCGCAAATTGTGGGCGCAATGGCGCGAGGAAATCGAGAAAGCGCCTGCGGGCGAGCAGCCGGCCACGACCGTCAGCGGCGTGCCGATCGAACCGCTCTACACGCCCGACGATCTGGAAGGTTTCGATTACGAAACGGCGCTCGGCTATCCCGGTCAATATCCGTTCACGCGCGGCGTGCACGCCAGCATGTATCGCGGCCGGCTGTGGACGATGCGGCAGTTCGCCGGCTTCGGCACGCCGCGGCAGACGAATGAGCGATTCCGCTTCCTGCTCGAAAAAGGCCAGACCGGCCTGAGCACGGCCTTCGATCTGCCGACGCTGATGGGCCTCGACAGCGACGATCCGCGGTCGCTGGGCGAAGTCGGCCGGCTCGGCGTGGCGGTCGACACGATCGACGACATGCGGCAGCTTGTTCGACGGCATCGACCTCGGCAAGTTGTCGGTGTCGATGACGATCAACGCGCCGGCCATCGTCGTCATGGCGTTTTACCTGGCCAACGCCCAGGATCGGGGCTTCGATTGGCGGCAGCTGCGCGGCACGATTCAGAACGACATCCTCAAGGAGTTTCACGCCCAGAACGAAATCGTACTTTCCGCCCGAGCCCTCGGTGCGGCTGGTCGTCGACGTGATCGAGTTCTGCACGCAGCAACGTGCCGCAGTGGAACCCGGTGTCGATCAGCGGCTATCACATTCGCGAGGCCGGCTCGACGGCGGTGCAGGAACTGGCCTTCACGCTGGCCGACGGCTTTCACTACGTCGACGCAGTGCCTGGCCCGCGGGCTGGACGTCGACGAGTTCGCCCCGCGGCTGAGCTTCTTCTTCAATGCGCACAACGACGTCTTCGAGGAAGTGGCCAAGTACCGGGCCGCCCGCGCCGTGTGGGCCGAGCGGCTGCGAAACCATTACGGCGCCACGCAACGAAAACTCGTGGAAGCTGCGGTTCCATGCCCAGACGGCCGGCTGCTCGCTGCAAGACAAGCAGCCCGAGGTGAACCTGATTCGCGTCGCCTACCAGGCCCTGGCCGCGGTGCTGGGCGGCTGCCAGTCGCTGCACACCAACAGCATGGACGAAACGCTGGCCCTGCCGTCGGAGCATGCCGTCACGCTGGCCCTGCGCACGCAGCAGGTGCTGGCCCACGAGACAGGCGTGACCAACACGGTCGATCCGCTCGGCGGCAGCTACTTCGTCGAAACGCTCACGCGGCAGATGCAGCAGGAAGCCCGCAAGGTACTTCGAGCGGATCGAGGAGCTGGGCGGCATGATCGCGGCCATCGAGCGCGGCTTCTTCCGCCGCGAGATCGCCGATGCCGCCTTCGCCTATCAGCGCGAGGTCGACGCCAAGCGCAAGCTCATCGTCGGCGTCAACGCCTATCAAGAGACCGATGAGAAACCACTCGACATCCTCACGATCGATCACGCCGTCGAGGTCGAGCAGATCGCCAGCCTGGCGCGCGTCAAGAGCGAGCGCAGCGCCGACGACGTGCGCCGCACCCTCGACGCGGTTCGTCGAGCCGCCGACGCCGGCGAAAACCTGATGCCCACCCTTCTCGAAACCGTCCGCGCCCGCACCACAGTAAGTGAAGTGATGCACGCGCTAGCCGACGTCTTCGGCCGCTGCGGCGGCGCCGTCGTTTAAAAAGCAAGAGAATTTAGCCACAGACCACACAGAGAACACTGAGAAGGATGAAGGCGGAAGGATGAAGGATGAAAGAGATAAGTCGCTGAATTTCTTCGCTTCTTGGTGACTTGGTGGTTCACTCTAGTCGTCCGTCAAGCGATTCTTCGTAACCCCATCTCCGTCTTCGTCTCTGTGTTCTCTGTGGCTAATCTTCCGTTCTTCTTTTTCCGTCATTCCCATCATGGAAAACCAGCCTCCCCTGCGAATCGTTCTCGCCAAAGTCGGGCTCGACGGCCATGATCGCGGGGTGAAAATCGTCTCGCGGGCACTGCGCGATGCGGGCTTCCACGTCATCTATCCCGGGCTGTGGCAATCGCCCGAGGCGGTGGTGCGCACCGTGGCCGACGAGGACGCCGACTGGCTGGGCATCAGCCTGCTGAGCGGCACGCACATGACGCTCGTCCCGCGGATCATGCAGTTGCTGCGCGATGCCGGTCTGCAACACGTCGGCGTGCTGGTGGGGGGCATCATTCCCGAAGTGGACGTGCCCAAGTTGCAAGCCCTCGGCGTGGCACGCGTCTTTGGCCCCGGCTCGCCGTTGCCCGAGATCATCGCCTTCCTGCGCGACGAGGGGAGCAGGACACATGCTTGACGATTTGCTTGTGCGTTTCGGCAATCGCGACCGGCTGGCCTTGTCCCGGCTGCTGACTTTGGTGGCCCGTGGCGAGCAATTACCCGCGATTCGCGCCGCCGTTGGGTCCAAGACCGAGAATACCCCAGTTGTCGCGTTCACCGGAAGTGCCGGCGTCGGCAAGAGCACATTGGTGGGCAAGCTCGCCGAACACCTGCGGGCACAAGGCAAGACCGTGGCCGTTCTGGCCTGCGACCCGCAAAGCCCGTTGACTGGCGGGGCACTGCTGGGCGATCGCGTTCGCATGCCTAGTCGGCCCGAAGACGCGGGCCTTTTCATCCGCAGCCTGGCCGCCGCAAGCGGTCACCAGGCCGTGGCCGAACATGTCGATCTGATGATCCGCCTGTTAGCCAAGTTCGGCTTCGACGTGATCTTGCTGGAAACGGTCGGGGCAGGCCAGGGGGACACCGCCGTGCGCGAGTTGGCCGACGTCGTCGTGCTGCTGGTCCAACCCGAGAGCGGCGACGAGCTGCAATGGGAGAAAGCCGGCCTGCTGGAAGTGGCCGACGTGGTGGCGGTCCACAAGTCCGATCTGCCGGGCGCCGAGCGGATGGAGTCGCAGGTCAAAGAACTGTTGAGCCTGCCGGGCTGCCGCGAGATCGCGGTGTTGCGCGTCAGCTCCAAGAAGCAGGAAGGTTTCCCCGAGCTTTGGTCGGCGATTGTCGCCTCTCCCCGGCATCAAGACCCGTTGGAGCCGGCGGCGCAGCGCTTGCTGCGCCTCGCGCAACAGGTGCTGGCCGAGCGGTTTCAAGATCGCGCCCTGCGCGTCGGGCCCGTGCTCGATCGCTGGAAGCGGCACGAGCTGGATGAAACGCAAGCCGCCGACGAACTGCTGCAGCTCCTGATCCGCTAGTGTTTGCGGCGTAGTCACGCGCTTGCACGTTGGCGAAATAATGCTGCACTTCATCCGCCGAATCGGTAAAATTAAATGCGGCGGCGTCTTGTTGGGGCCTGGCATACTTCCCGGCTCCAGCCGCGGCGCCACCGTTTGACACTTTCCTCGCTAAGGAACAAACCGCCCATGCCTCAGGATGGCCGCCGTTGTGGTGACCTGGTGACCCTGCTGGGCCGCGCGTTTCAGCAAACGCACTGGCAGCCGGCGGTGGATGCCTATCGAACCGCGCGAGGCTGGGTCTTGAAGTACGAATTGGCCGGTGTCTCGCCGAAGGAAGTCCAGTTAGTGGTTAGCGGCCGCACCGTCTCGGTGCGCGGCATGCGGCGCGATGTGCGGCTGGAAGGAGAATGCCAATCCTACCGCATGGAGATTTCCTACAACCAATTCGAGCGCACCGTCGAGCTGCCCTGCGATTTGAGCGAACTGGACGTCAGCACCGATTATCGCGACGGAATGTTGTTCGTCTGGCTGACGTGTAAGGGAGGCAACTCATGAGCACGCCGGAAGAAACCCGCACGCTGCCGATCCTGCCCATTAAAGGCACGGTGTTGTTTCCGAACTTGCTGATGCCGCTGTCGGTCGGCCGGCCGCGCTCGGTGGCCGCGGTCGAAGCGGTCATGGCCAGCGAGGACAAGACAATTTGCGTGATCGCTCAAAAAGACGCTCGCGTCGAGGATCCCGCCTTCGAACATCTGTACACGGTCGGCACCGAAGCCGTGATCAAACGCTTGGAGCGCGGCGATAACGCGATCCAGATGATCGTGCAGGGCACGCGCCGCGTCGAACTGCTCGAAGGCCAGCAGACCACGCCCTACCTGCTGGGCCGCGTGCGACCGTTTCCGGATCCGCAAGACAAGGGGGTCGAAATCGACGCCTTGCAGCGGGCCATGGTCGACGTGGCTGGCCGCATCCAGGCCATGTCTCAGCCCGACGCCCAGGTCGGCATCGCACAAATCCTCTCCCAATTCACCGATCCGCTGCACCAGGCCTACATGCTCTCCTCGATGCTCGGTCTCGATTTTGAAAAAGAACAGCAGTTGCTGGAGGCCACCACCCGGCTCTCGGCGCTGCAGTTGATGCACGAGTTCTTGAGCCACGAAGCCCAGATCGTCGAGCTGCGCCAAAAGATCGCCAGCCAGGCTCAGTCCGAAATGAGCCGCGAGCAGCGCGAGTACCTGCTGCGCCAACAGTTGCGGGCGATTCAACAGGAGCTCGGCGAATCGTCCAGCGAGGAAGCCGAGTTGGACGATCTGCGGCGGCGCCTGGACGAAGCGAAGCTTCCCACCGAAGTGCATCAGGAGGCCGAGCGCGAGCTGAAGCGGCTTGAACGCCTGCCGGCGGCCGCGCCCGACTATCAAATCACCCGATCGTACGTCGACCTGATTCTGGAACTGCCCTGGACGAACCAGACGGAAGACCATCTGGACCTGGCCCGCGCTCGCACGGTCCTCGACGAAGATCATTACGATCTCAAGGACGTCAAGGAGCGCATCATCGAGCAGTTGGCCGTGCTCAAGCTCAACCCCGGCGCGAAGGCGCCGATTTTGTGTTTCGTCGGTCCGCCGGGCGTGGGCAAAACGTCGCTGGGCCAGTCGATCGCCCGGGCCCTGGGCCGAAAGTTCGAGCGCATGAGCCTGGGCGGCATGCACGACGAGTCGGAATTGCGCGGACATCGCCGCACCTACATCGGCGCCATGCCCGGCCGCATCCTGCAGGCCATTCGCCGCGCGGGCGTGCGCAATCCCGTGCTCATGCTCGACGAAGTCGACAAGGTCGGCCACGATTATCGCGGCGATCCGGCGGCCGCGCTCTTGGAGATCCTCGATCCGCGCGCAGAATTCCGAATTCCGCGACAATTATCTGAACCTGCCGTTCGATTTGTCGAAGACGTTTTTTATCGCCACGGCCAACACGCTCGACACGATTCCCCGCCCGCTCTTGGATCGCATGGAAATCCTGCGCCTGGCCGGCTATAGCGAAGAGGAAAAGGTGCAGATTGCCCGCCGCTATCTGATTCCCCGGCAATTGAAGGAAGCCGGGTTGAACGAAGACCAGGTGCAGTTTTCCGAAGATGCCCTGCAAACCGTGATCAGCCGCTACACGCGCGAGGCGGGCGTGCGCCAGTTGGAGCGGTCGATCGGCCAGCTGGCCCGCAAGGTGGCGGTCCGTTACGCCGAGAATCGCGGCGCGCCGGCCGCGATCACGGGGGCCGAAGTTCTCGACCTGCTGGGCCCCGAGCGATTCTTCATGGAACAGGCCCGCGAGGACTTACCCGCGGGTGTGGCCACCGGGCTGGCCTGGACCGAATCCGGCGGCGAGGTGCTGTACATCGAAGCGGTCGAATTGCCCGGCGGCCGCGACCTGACCCTCACTGGGCAATTGGGCGAAGTCATGCGCGAGTCGGCCGCGCTGCCCAGAGCTACATTTGGTCGCAGGCAACGCAGCTCGGCTTGTCGGCCGAATCGCTCCGCTCGTCGGGGGTCCACATTCACGTTCCGGCGGGCGCTATTCCCAAAGACGGCCCGTCGGCAGGCGTGGCGATGGCCACGGCCTTAGCGTCGATGTACAGCAAGCAGCCGGCGCGCAGCGACACCGCCATGACCGGCGAGATCACGCTCACCGGGTTGGTGTTGCCCATCGGCGGCGTGAAGGAAAAAGTGCTGGCGGCGCGCCGAGCGGGCATTCGCCGCGTGATCTTGCCCGAGCAGAATGCCAAGGACCTGCGCGACTTGCCCGACGAAGTCCGTCGGGAAATGCAGTTCGTGCTCGCCCGGCGAATCGAGGACGTACTGGCCGCCGCCATCCCCGGCCTTTCCGAACGATTGGCCAACGTCGCCCAGATTCACTACGCCGAAGCTCCCGCCAACGGCCGCCCCGATGCCGCCGCGTCACAACCGCAAGCCCCCGGCAAGCAAGCCGCCCACCAGCCCCCGCCAAACTCTTAGGGTGGCCCGGGCAACTGGTCCCAAAGGAACAAGGGGGTTCTGGCGAGTTGCGCGGCGTCGCGCATATGCCTCTTGTTGCCACGCAACGCCGACAACGACTTGTCGGGGCTACCCGAAGAACCCTCGCTCGCGCTTGATCGGCGATATTAGACACGAACCCGTGACCTCTAGCTTGTCGAGCGATCGAAGAAAGTGCCAAAAACCTCGCAAAAGCCGGCGCTTGTTGTGTTTACGGATTCTATCTTTCGGCTGCTTTGGGGTCAAATGGGGCTGTTTTCGCCAGTTTAGTCTGTCCTTAGTCTGTCCGCGGTTTTTCAGATGTACGCTCGGTCTCCCCGTTGCATTTCATCATTCGGATTCGTTGGACATCTCCGTCGATGATCGCCTTCGCGACCGACGCTGCGTCCTGAATCGCCCCCGGGGGCAATGGAGCAACGTTCGTCGCATTTGCGGGAGCATGCCTCTGGTCGTATTGCGGCCGGTTGGCGTATGACGTGATTTTGTCCACTTCCCTTTTCGGAACATTCTGGAACAACTTATGTCGGTCGCCCAGCGGCGCAAAATCACTGGCTGGCAGTCCGCTCCGCTGCCAAGTGTCCAAGATCAACAGCCGCTCGTGCGGCGAGAAGCCCAGTCGGATTTCGTCGGGCTTGACCAGCCCTCCGCCCTTCGGCTTGCCGGCAGCCGTTCATCCGTCGATTGCTGTGTTCCGGGGCGATCAACGGCCGAGATTGAAAGTCGGGCAGCCTTCCGCATTTCCAAATCTTTTTGCAAGACGATTCTACGCCTTCCTGCCGGGCAATTATAGTTTTGGCATGGCCAACCTGAATGGCTGCCGTCCTACGCGCAAGAACTGAACCCGGTCGAAGCGATGTGGAGTCATGCCAAGTACGCGGCGTTGGCCAACTTCGTGCCCGGCGATCGCGACCATCTCCAGGATGCAGTGATCGAAGCCGTCGGCGATCTGCATTTCAAGCTATATCTATTGCGGTCCTTCTTTCAGGCCGCGAAACTACGCTTGTAAAAGGGTCAATTCCGGCGTAGGAAGAGCAAGAGCCAGGGGAAGCGTGGTTGGCTTGAATCTTGAAGAAATGCCTGAACGGCTGTGTGGCTATAACGCATTTCGGGGCTATCTCGACGCGGCCGATTTGGATAAGTTCTTACTTTAGTTCGAGTACAAGAAAGAAATCCGCAATGAATCCCGTAGGCTTATCGACGCGCTCTCATCGGCCGCTGAGAAACCTAGAATCAAGTCGTTCATTGAGGGCGACGCTAAGCGGGGCTTCAAAAGCATAGACTTGCGGACAGCAGACGCCCTGGACCTAGGGTTGTTGTCGGATGATATACAACTCGACTTTCTATACGCCATCGACGGCAACAATCGCGCTTTGGCACAGCATTTGTGGGCAAAGGAATTCAATACGTTTCGGCATTCATCTTTCAACATCAAAGAATGCTTGACTGGGGAACTTGAACTGTTTATTGCGGCATCCGGGGCTGGGAAGCGAGCTTATGGCGGAATCTCTCTGGGAATTCGGGCCATGATCTGCAATCAGGCACACGGCATGCGATGCCGACCGGAAGGCGGTCTATTCAGAAACGCCTCGTCCTCGAGCCTTGCCTTCTGTCAATAATTTCACACGAGTCAAACTGATGGGACGGTCCAGCCAAGTGCCTGCGAAACCAGTTTATCTGAGCGACGGACGAACACGGCAGGTGCGGATCGGCAACCTTGGGCACGGTTCCGCGACGCCGGTCAGACCGTGTTCTGGCCATCGACAGAGAAAATTGACCCGAGGATAGCACGTTGGACACTTCGAGCGAACAGTTGCTCATCTTCCACATTCGAGAAGCCCGCTCGAAGGCGGTGGAAGCCGCTAAGTTCGAAGCTATGTCTGTTCTCAAGAATCTGACGCCGGAGACACTAAAGGGCGGCCCGCTGTCGGAAAAGGGGGGAGTCTTTTGGTTGCGCACGCGGGCACCAGTCTCCGTTCTGAAGGAAGTGAATTATTGGCGCTTGGGCTACTCCGTTGCCACCGATCTTGTCGTCCCGATCTCGGAATCAAATTACCGACAGAAGCGGCCAGACATGACGAGATTCAGAGGCAAGGCCATAAAGCTGGAGCGCCTGTATGAACTTGATGTGGCGACGGAGCGGGAAAGAAATCCTGACCAACGCTTGTTTCATCTCGCGACGCCGGAAGGCGAGGTCCGGGAGGTTCACGGCTATCGGGGAGATGGAAGCCAGCTCGGCCGCAGAGCGTTACCAGTGTGCGACGCACAAATCCTTGTCAACATCGTCGATCCTGGGCCGGGAAAGACGCTACTGGACCCTTTCGGAGGGGGGGGTGGCATCATCCAGGAAGCAGTCCGAGCAAGATTAGTCCCGCAAAGTGTCGACATCGATCCCATTCTGGCGCCGGGACTGGAGCGAATGGGGGCGCGCCACCATGTCGGAAACGCCGTGGACTTGCCATTCGCCTATGAATCGGTGGACGCCATTGCGACAGAGCCTCCATTTGATCGGGAGAGCCGGGACTGGATTGCCCAAGCCTTCGATGAGATGCTACGAGTTCTCAAAGTGGGAGGCCGCCTCGCCGTCTACTGCGCCGAGTGGCAGGCGGAACCTTTGCGCATCCAAGGGGGCTTGTCGCCGCTCAAACAACTCTTGGATCTTCCAATCGACCGAAAAGGCTACCCCTGCCACCTCCTGGCCTGGGAGAAGACAGATTGGTAACAGCTCGCGTGGTCGACCTTATGATTTCTGCTTGGTGCCTCTGCGTTGACGCTTCTTCCGCTCGATCCAGCTTTCGCGGCCGCTTTTTTGCCCCGGAACCGGTTCCAGTGAGGGCAGGATGACGGTTGACAACTCTACCCGTTTTGCGGGCGGCGT
This sequence comes from uncultured Planctomycetia bacterium, assembly GCA_963801675.1. Lineage (GTDB taxonomy): Bacteria > Planctomycetota > Planctomycetia > Pirellulales > PALSA-1355 > PALSA-1355. The sequence goes on along the minus strand of CAWDFN010000001.1, from coordinate 888,357 downwards.
CGTGATCAGAGCGATATTCTTCGGTGTGTCGAGCGAGAGGGTGATACGTTCAAACGCCACCCCATGGCTGCTCAGAAACGATTCGATCGCCTCTACAAGCTTGAGGGTTCCCAGCCTCTGCGACCTATCCCAGAAGTTGCAACATGGGATGAGGACGGTTTTTGTGATGAGGGCGCTCATGGCGACCGCCTGCGTCGCCTCATCCGGATGAAGTCCCACGACAAGATCGTAATACCCGGCGCCAACCGGATCAAACGCCGCCTCGATCCCCGGCACTTTTCGAAGCCGCCAACCCCGCGGATCGATGACCACGGCGTCGTAGTTTTGTTTGCGGAGTAGACTCGTCAACATCCCCTGCCCGCCCGCAACGTCCGCGATGTAGCGGACTTCGCGTCCAAATCGTTCCATGATGAGGTCTGTGATCACTGGAAAGCGGGCCGGGTCGCCATGAAAGTTACGTCGTTTCCTGGCTGCCATGGTACGTCAACTCAAGGGCCTCAGTTGGGGATAACGAACGACAAGTCCCGCGTTTGCAGGGTTCTGCCAGTCGCTGCGTACGCACATGTTGTCGATCACGTCGTTTTCGAGTTCCAATTCTGCCAGGTAGATCGTGTCCACCAGATCTTCCGTGGGACACTCCTGGGAGGACTGCCAGTCTTTCCGCCCACTCTGTTGGTGGCGATAGAGCTTGCCCACGCTTCCGATGCACTTCGAGCAGGCACGGAGAGGCGAGGGCGATTCCAAAAATCGCTGGAGTTCATCGCGCAACGAGGACCGCCCGTCAATTACTATTCTATCTGCACTTGTGGGCGCCTCAACAGCCCCTGCTCTCTGCAAGAAGAACGATTGTGGACACTTGTAGAAGAACTCGCCCTCAACGGTATGACAGTGCCAGGAATGCGCCATCTTGCAGGTCGAATAGATACGTTGTACCAGCTCGGAGTTTTCTGTCCCCAAGCTGGAGAAAGGCTCGCGAAAAAAATCGAAGTGCTTCACCTGGGCGAGGACGTTGTAACGTGAACACATGCCAAGGGCCGATTCAAGCTCAGCAGGATCAGGCTCCGCGCTAGGATAGATCGACAGATGTACCTCGTCGATGCGCGAGAGCAGCGCAGGGGTAAAACGGTGAAGGAGCGTGGCATTAGTGATCACACGTGTCCACTGGGAGATTCCCGATCGCTTGATGGCATGAGCGACCTCTGCCAGATCTGGGTGCAGGAGCGGCTCTCCTCCGACGATTTGCAACCGGTTCGGGGCGAGGACCCGCGCTAGTTGTTGTAGAGTCACATACAAGGAAGCTGGGTCCACGGCCTGCTTTCTCATGACCGGCGAGAGGTGCGAGCAACCGCGACACGAAAGGTTACAATGGTGGACGGCGTTTACTTCGCATGACTCGGTGACTAACTTGCCATCGCGAATGGTGCATCTCATCGCAACCTCAATCCCTTCTCCCATGCAGTAATCCACCCTCGACAACTGTGGCGGGAGTTCCTTGTTGTTCGCACCTCGCCGCCGGTCTTTACGTTATGATATCGTAACGGCAGGCGTTTGGCGTGCGTTCCTGCGAGCAACATCCGGTGCCTTGGCTCAGGAGGCACGGGAAATTCGGGCGATTGACGTTTGGAAGCGGTGGGAATAATCTGACCGAGAGGGCCGCTCCGGAGTGTTTCAGCTTGCGGTCTGACTTGACAAAGACCACCAACGCGCCCCAGACTCGGGCTGCAGATCGAGATACGTGGGCGTCAACATAACGACCCGGTAAAATACCTACGCCGGAATCCAGACCAGCACGGAGATCGTTGACACGTCTCCCAAGGCACGGCGTCAGGTCGTGAACGGCAGCGAGGAGCAGGGAGGCACAGCCGCATGTCGAATCATATATAGCGGGACATTCCTCATGCGTTTCTTGGTGGCGATAACTACGGGACGAACGATCGCGCAGCACACTGTCGCGGCACTCGCTCGGCACTTTCAGCGCTACGGACATGGCCGTTGGGAGATCACGCTTCTGCTCAACTATGATCTTTCCTTCGACAACCAGACTCCGGAAGCGTTTTCGATCCCTGCGCCGATTGCCCGAGCATTTGAAAGGGTCTTGTACCTCGGTCCTCACACTGAGGAACAGGTTCGGGCTGCGTTCGTTTCAAGTGGCTTGACACCGTATGAAGCGGCCCTTCTCTCGCAACCTGCCGGGTACGGTTGCCGCAAAAACATTGTCCTTCTGCTCGCACTCCGGGAGCAGTTCGACTGCGTTCTATTCTGGGACGACGACGAGTACCCGGTGGTTTGCGGTGGAGGGCCTGACAACCCGGTGTGGTACTCGACCGATGTGCTGGGTGGGCATAGAGCTGCCATCGCGCTGGGGGCCGACGTGTCGTTTGGCTTCTGGAGCGGGTTTATTTCTCCCGTACCACAGGACCTTTCCAGCGTGCTCTCGTCGGGAGTCTTGGCGGCGCTCGGTGAGGCACTCAGCATCGCAACCGAGAGCTTCACCCCCGACTCGTTCCGTTCGCCCCACCGATCAGTCGCATTCGTCGACGTACCGCCACCAGCGGGACGGATCGCCAGTACTAGTGGAGGAAAGTGGGTGAGTGGTGGAAACCTCGGCATATCGGTCGCGGCAGTGCGGGGCGGACGGGTTCCGCTTTTCTACACCCCACCAGGTTCCCGGGCTGACGATACGCTTTTGTCTCTTCGCCTTCAGACCGCCGAGGTATGGCGAGTCCCGTCTGGAATTTTCCACGACTGCTTTGGCCTCTACACCGATGTCGCCTCGGGGGCCAGTCCGAAAGTCAACCAGAAGGTGAGTCTGCTAGAGTCCCGCGTGCAGCGGAGGTTCGCCGCCGCGCTCGAAGCTTGGCTCGCCTCCGCTCCGCTCTTCATGCGCATCACCGAACCGCACGAATTTGGTTTGGCCTCTCGACGCCTCCTCGACTTGTTGCAGGCAGTTGACCGGGGGCTGGCAACTGAGTGTCCAGAATTGGCCCGCCAGGTCCCAGGGGGATCCCTGGCCTCCAGGTTCACATTCTATCTCAACGGGTTGGAGGAACGCCTCGACGACCTGCGGACGATCGAGCGGTTATGGGCCGAGGTTGTTGGCTGGGCGTCGGAAGCCGTTTGCCCGCTCTACGAAGAAACTGCGAGGTGACGCAGTGTCTCGCTACCTCTTCGTCATCCAGAACGGAATCGGCTTCGGGCATCTGCGGCGCGCTCTTCTCCTGGCCCAGGGGATCGAACGAAGCTCAACCGAAGATCGCTGCTTCATCGTCTGCCAGGCGAGTTCAACGGACCTGCTGGAGGGCCGCGGAATTCCCGCCCTTACTTTGCCTGGCCTGCACCGGCTGCCTGACCAGGAGTCAGTGACCGCATATCGAGCTGTCCTAGAAGAAGTTCTGAACGCGTTCGCCCCCGACGTGCTCATTGAAGACACCCACCCGCTGCTCCCCTTGCGCCACATCGCGGGTTGTAGTTCACTCAAGCGGATCCTCCTCATTCGACGCCTGACGCCCCGCGGGCTTGAGGAGATGCGTCACTACGGCGAGCTGGGGTGGTATGACTGCATCATCTACATGGATGCAGTCGAGCCGGGCGACACAGCTTGCTTCGGCGGACCGCTTCACACGCTATTTAGCTTGAGTGGGCGCTTCTCGATTGTTTCACCACTCGCAGCGGAGGTAGAACCGCACGAAGTTGAAATCGTGCGCGCCAGGTACCGTCGGGCGGGAGAGAGACTGGTCGTTGTCAGTTGTGGTGCCGGTGGAGAGCACGGTGAGAACGACAGCGCCGAACGCCTCTATTTCCAGGCATACGGGGCGCTACAAGTCCTAATAAAGCGGGGCGAGCGACAACACTGGGTGTTTGTGACCGGCCCCTATTATCGTGGGCGACAACTAGAACCGGTCCCGCAGGCCACTCATGTGTGCTTCGAGCCACATCTCCCTGCACTCCTCCAAGAGAGCGATGTGGTTATAGCGCGACCCGGTTTCAACGTGACCCAGGAAACGCTTCGCGGACGTGCTCGCCTGATACTGATTCCAGGGCCGTCGTACCATGAAGGCCAGACGGCATGGTGCGAGGGCCTCAAGCACCACCCTGACGTGCATACGGTCGCCCCCGGCGATGTGGCGGCGCTCGCGAATGCGGTTGGTGGGGAGTTGACGCTTACCTCCGCCCGCCGACTTCCGAATGGCCTAGACGGTGTCGTGGCTGCCGTTCGCAAGGTGGCGAGGACCGAGCGTGAGATGCAGGCACCCGCCCCTGGTGTTCATCTGGTTCTTCTGCCGGACGAAATCCCTGCGGCTCTTTCACCCTTCTCTTCGGCCACATGCTGTGCCGGGTTTAAGGCGTCCCATTTGGACGGGGAAGGAGAGAGTGCTTTGGGAGGGCGGGCATCTGCGTCCTTGTGGTGGGGGGAGGACGTGGAAGGGTTTTCCTTCGAATGGCTTGAAGCGCGTCGGCCTGCGGTGCTGCTGGTTGATCGCAGCGCGATCCGGCCATGGGAGTTGATGGCGAGAGCGTTTGGATTCGAGGCGAAGGGCATCATGGTCCATGGTGCAACGGTGGTTCGGGGCAGCGATTTTGTGGCAGAGCCCAATCGTTTGCTCGACGGACTATTTGAAACGGCCGGACCAGAAATCTTTGCACTGAAGGGGTGCCGGGCGGCACTAACCGTCTCGGCACAGACTTTCTTCTCTGAGGCTGCAAGGCGGGGATGGCGATTGCTAGACCAGCGTGATCTGTTATGGTTGGTGGCGGAGGCGTCGTTCCTTTCTGACGCGCCCGAGCGCGAGGTATCGAGTTAGAGTGGTGGCAGCCATGTGTAAAGTCGACAACAAGCATGAAGTAACGGGGTATCTCGTCGAGACGACGTTCGACTTGACTCGACTGACCGAGGACGAACTCCGTAGCGAAGTGCGGAACTTGGTGGCGGAGCTATTCGAGTCCCGTGGGATCGTGGACCTGTCGAGCTACAACCCGGAGACGAAATGCATACGAATGAGCGCCCGTCGTCGGCAATCTTCGTGAGCCTAGAAGAGACCGGCGGCTCCGCGGAAGGATGTGGGATCGGAGCTGAGTTGCTTGCCAAGCATTGGCGCGACCTGATGGCGTCGTCGGGCGTCGAGGTGCGCGCGCAGTATCTTGCCGCGGGCGCAGTCAGCACGGAAGCGGAACTGCTGACGAGGACGGCAGGAATCGCCTACAATCTCTTGCACGAGTGCGAACGGCTATTGGCATTCACTGCGACGCATTCCACCACCGCAGCGCTTGTGTCCGCTGTCGGCCGGCTTGGCCGGAGCCCACGGATTGGCGTTGTCTGGTTGGATGCACATCCGGACGTTCACATACCGCGAACGTCACTGAGCGGACGACTTCACGGGATGAGTTTGGCCTTGACCGTGGGGAGAAAAGCAGAGGGAGATCAACGCTGGCATCGCTTAATCGCCGCTGTCGCGCCTGAACCCGCTTGCGTCCAGGTCCTCGCTGTCGGAGTTCGAGACTTTGAAGAAGAGGAGGAGGTAGCGCTCTTTCAACTCGGGGCCCGCGTCGTGAATGTTGCCGAGATCGAAAAAGGGCCGGCGGCGGCGGCCAGGGACGGGCTATGCTGGCTCGGGCGGTGCGACCGGCTCGTCATCTCCTTCGATATCGACGTGGTAGACGCCAACGTCATGCCGGGCTCGGCCTCCCCGTCATGGTTTGGTCTGAGTCCGATCCAGGTCGCAGTCTTTCTCAGAGAACTGCTCCAAGACCCGCGAGTCGCGATCCTTGAGGTTACCGAGTATAATGCTGTCTTCGACCGCGACCGGTTCGGTCTGCACCAGATCCTTTCAATCCTGAAGCACGCGTGGCCGTAGAGCGACTTATCATACGACTGGACGATATCGGGCGGAACTCGCCGTCTGACTGTCAGTTCATCACGTCGTGTCTCCGGCGAGGCCTGCGACTCTCGTGCGGAGTGGTGCCAGGTTGGCTCGAAGGCGGCGTCTGCGCGTGGCTGAAGAACCTGGCGGCCATACACGCAAACGCCCTTGAAATCCACCAGCATGGCTTTACGCACGCCGACTATCGCGTTTCAACAAATGAGACAAAGTACGAGTTCGGCCCAACGCGGTCCTTTGCATCCCAACTCGCAGACATCTCTCAAGGCGCGACGATTTTGCGCAAGGAATTCGGTCCGCACTTCGTGCGAGTCTTCTCGCCGCCCTTTGGCGAGTATGATGACAACACCGTCTCCGTCCTGAAACAACTGCCGATGGAAGCGCTCACGGCCTTACGGCCAGACGCCACCCTGGATGGGCTGCTACAGTTCCCGTGCGACGTCGACTTCCTCTCGTGGAACCCCCCGCGGGAAAGGTCACCGGACGAGCTCTCACGGGAGTGGCAGCAACTGAGTCACGAGACCCGCGTAGTCGTCGTGCATCCAAGTTTGACGTGCAAAGAGTCCTTGGAACCTGTCGTCTCGCTGCTCGAACAGTGGAGTGGCCAGTATAAATGCTGCCTCTTTCAAGATTTGGTCAATTACCGTTAGCATTCGGTTACGTAGCCATCGACGCGATGCCGCCGTCCGAACTGGGCTCCGCCGCAACATGCGCAAGCATCCAAGATTGGAACGTCATTTGACTTTGGAGATGAAGCCAAGGTTATCGGCGAGCCGCAGGGCGAAAGCGGAATTAGAGTCGAGAAAAACATCCACACCCCGGCGCACTCGCTCTCCCCAATAGCCTGTCATGTCGTGCGCCACGATGATTCCGCAATCTCGAAGCATGGACGCGGCGAGTTGAAGGTCCGATGCGACGGCTTCGGCCGAATGCTCACCATCCGCGACAATAAGGTCAAACGGCCCGCGAACGCGTACGGTTTCGCCGACGACCGGGATTCCATCGTATAGGATGTCCTCGGCGGACAGCCTCCCCCTAAACTCACTCGTTGGTCGACAGGAGAAAAACCCCTCGACGAATGCCACCCTGTCGCCGAGGGCTAACTCCTGTTTCAACGTCTTGGCAACTGCCAGGCACGGCCTAAAGTCGGTGATTCCTGCCTCACGCAATTGCAGGTTTAGTGGAAAACCGGGGTCGATGCTAACGATGGACGAACCTTCCGGCAGACACATACCAAGGACGCATGCGGTCAACCCCACAAAGGAGCCGATCTCAAGCGCGTGAACAGGCTGCGAGGTTGGGACCACTCGAAGAGCGTCGGCCAATTCGTACTGCGCGAGGCAACCCTTGTGGAGCACCGACATTGGGATGCCGACGCTCTCTAGCCAGCGACTGGCTGCGTTCCACGCTTCATCGGGTTTCATCAAACGGTTCCCAACAGATAGTCTCGTCGCTATCAGCGTCAGCGGTGCAATGCGATATTCGACAGTTGACTCTCCAAGGCAACATCCGTACTGAAAAAGACGGAATTCGCAAATTATCAAGTTCCTACCTCCGCGGCCGGACCTCCAAGAAGAGATCCCCCGCGACATCTGCCAATCTCGCGTCTGAGGGCCTCCAACGCGAGGCGCTGACCTTGGTCGGCCGGAACGCAACCTAGTGTCTCGGAGAGCACTCTTGCCTTCCAGACAGCCGCACCGACCAGGAATTCGCCGAGCCCCTCTTGAAGCGCACGGCTCACGTGCCGGATCACGTTGTCCTCGGAGCCCCGTGGCACCCAATAGATGCCAAGGTTCAGCTCATTTTCCGCTCGGAGGATTTGCTCTGCGAAGTTGTTCCGATGCGCGGTTTCTGCCGCTCTTTCCATATGACGTTCAGCGATAAGCCTGTCGCCCCCGAGCAGAGCACCCAGGGCGTAGCAGTATTCACTCCAGTCATCTGGAAACATTGGCAGGCGGTCGAGAAGCGACCGATACATTGCCCAGGCCTCTCTAGCGTGGGCTTTGTAGCCGCTAATGAGCGAAGTCTCGCCGAGGTGCCACCAGGCCCACGCATCGAGGGGGTCGAACCTGACCGCCTCCTCTAGCACGCGCCGACCTTCCTCGAATCTGCCCGATCGGGCCAGTTCCGCACCGCGGACAGGGAGGGCCCATGAATAGACGACACGGATACCACCGCGGGCAGGCGGCGTGTTGTCGCTCGCTCCGAAGATCGTAAGAGGTTCGGAAACGCGGACCCAGCCAAAGCGCTCCGCGACCGCGCGAATGAACTCGTAGTCTTGGACGCATTCTCGGTCGGGACGGCCCGGAGGGAACCCGACTGCTTTGGCGTAGGTGCTGCGGACAAGAAAGGCGCTGTTGTCACAACGGCGATATTCTGGGTACCCATCGATGGCTTGCCATGTCGCACGGTGGTTCTCGACCGCGCACAGCGCAATGCCTGCTTTCGGGTTCATGTCCAGCGCGGCAACCATCTTCGCGATGAAATTCGGGGCGTAAAGGTTATCGTCGTCGAGGAAGCAGAGGTATGAGGATAGATCGAGGTGACGGATCGCCCATCGCAGTAAGGGATTCGGCGTTCCGCCCGGCATGTTTTGCGCCGGTTCCGTTCCGCCAAGAGCCGTCGAGAAGCCGAGCGAGCTACGCCTGGAATGAGGATACTCTTCGGGCAGGACGCCATCACCTAGCACGAAGTGGTGCCAATCGTCGAACGTCTGCGCATCGACGCTGGCGCAGCATTCTCTCAACGAGGGACGCCCGAGCGTAACGGTCACGATGCTTACTCGCGACGGACGAGGGCGGTCGTTCTCCGAAAAAGTCATAACGTTCTTTCAATCGGAGCGTTCCATTGATCGCGCCGGCAGCAGCCCGAGGTCGGCCAGGCGGGCGAGTCCAAAGTTCCCTACGGCACTAAGCCTTCCAGGAACCTCTTGTAGCTGACGAGCGAGGTGCTCGCGGAGATCGGGCGTAGAATCGAGGTGTTTCGGGATGCACGGATCGTAAAAAAAACTTAGCTCGTCGAAAGCATCGCCGAACCGGCGCACGAACATTGGAACTTCGGCAACGTTCTCGCGGACTATCGTGAAGTGCCCCAGGACAACGAGGGGGCTGTTCAGCGTTGTGCGCCACGCCTTTACTCGGTCGATATTGCGCCATACTTTCTCCCAAGACGAGCCGCGATTGACCTGTTCGTGCGTCTCCTTTGTCGCGGCATTGAGTGAGAAATGAACATGTCTGGAGTGCCGGGCGATCTTTTCCGCCCACTCGTCGGAGATGGAGAGCCCGTTCGTCAGGAACGAAATCTTCTTTCCGGCCACTGCGGCAATCTCAAAGAATCGTCGCGCCTCCCTGATGACCAATGGCTCGCCGCCTTGGATTTCAATCGAGTCAAATGGGGAGAGTTCAACCTGACGCTTGAGCAGGTCGGCGGGAAGGACTGAGCGGTCACTGTGATCTTGCCAGCACATAATGCAACTGATATTACAGAACTCGGAAAAGAGGATTTTCAGGCGGCGATATCCCTCGTAGGGGAAGCTCTCCGTAATTCCCGGCGACGGGGGCGTGCGATCCGTCAACAGAGTACATCGCTCGTAACAGGGAAGATTGCCCTGCAAAGATTGGCGACGAAACTCGCGAAGACGATCCCCTTCGGAGATCTCGCGGAGCGAATCCTCATATAGATTGCCGAGTATCCCGGGACCCTGGTGGCAACACGCGAAGACGTTACCATTTTGCTCGATGTAGAATTCGTCCCAGAGTCTTGGACAATAGGTTTGAGCTTTACCAGCCATGTCACCGTCCTGTAAGCTCTTGATAAAAGGAGTAGAAGTCCGCCGCGCGCTCCTGGTAGGTGTGGCGACCGAGGACGAGCGCACGCCCGTGTCGTGCCCTGTCACGGCAGTCGTCCGCAAAGCGACGGTCGGAATAGAACTCCCCAAGGAAGCGCTCTGCTTCGGCTTTGTTCCCCACAAAATTAATGCTGTTTCCCAGGTCGCTTTCCTCCAAGGTTGGGTGCGTGTCGGACAGCACCACCGCGCCACAGGCCAAGGCCTCATAAATGCGGTTATTGATCATTCCCAGCGCCTTTTGGCTCTCCTCCGTGAGGGCGAGTACCAAATCGGCTGAATGGTAGAGCAACGGGATGTCACGAAGCGGGAGCGGGCCCTTTGCATACGCCGAGTAAGGCGAATTCTCCCAGCCGTACCCCCATAACGAGAGGCCAAACGCCGAGGCTGGCTCAAAGAGCAGTTTCATCTGCCGCGGTGATTTGTGCGGGTAACAACCGAGATACACACACCCTGGGCAACAGGCGCCCTGGGAGTTGGCACGCGAGAACGTGGCGCTCGCTGCGAGATTGATTCTCTTTGCCGCCACCCCCGCCCGCGTGAGACGCTCCAGCACGGCGTCCGAGTTCGTGGCGACGCCGTGGAACCGGACATCGGCAAGAGACTCTTGCGAGTAGTACAGGGTTGATAGCGACCAAAAAACAATCACCGTCCCACGGTTCCAAAGCCCTTCCGGCAGGCACTCGGCCGGGACGCCCTCTGCGATTATCAAATCGGTTGGTTCTTGCAATAAGGGCTGCCAGTCGCGGTCAGCGGTTGCCGACGCCCGCCATACTCGAGCGCCGCGCTGTGACAGCGCCTCGCCGAGATACAGCGTGGTCACGGCCGACCCCCAGATTTCCTCGCGTTCGTCTCCCATGAAGAGAAGTCCGATGCGGAGTGGCGTATTTGACATGGCGATACCTCATTCGCACAAGGCCCGGCACCGCGGGGAATTCCTGATGGCGCCCAACTTCCGCGGGTCGCGAGTGACGTTGAGCCGCTTTAGCCAGCGGTCGGTACCGTCGTATCGGGGCGTGAAAGGTCGGCGTCCATGCACCGCACGAAAGTTATCGATCACGAGAAGGTCACCCGGTTCCAGCACCACGTCAAAGAGGCGAGGCTCGATCATCGCCTGAATCCGAGTAAGGGCCCGACGCGCCTCCTCGTCCCCGGAGATTGGCTTCATATACGCTGGATCGATCCGTATGTAAGGATCCTCTAGTCGGCCGAAGAGTACTGCGACAGGAGTAGGCTTGTCGGCCATGTTCTTGATCGCTTCCAGCATGGCAGCCTGGCTAGGATTCGCCACGGCAGCGCCGGTCCCAGCTGTGTGGCTCGGAAAGTAGGAGTCGTCTGGCCGGATGAGAAACCGAGGCTCCCATAACGCTCTCCACCTGGGTCCGGTCGCGTCAAAGCCTGCCAAGTGTGCCACAATCGTTGCAACGCGCGCGGGGTTCCGCAAGCAGAGGAGACACACGTAGTCTCCGCGCCCTGGATGAAAAGCGTCTTCGGTGTGCCAAGCGAGTTCCACCACACTGCTCGAACCGACTTGCCTTTCGGCGTGTTCCGGCATCGGGACGATGTTATGGATGAGGGCACCGTCCTGCTGAGTTTCCCATGCAAAGGGCTCACCGAGGAGCGATCCGCAGGCGAGCAAAATTCCCTCTTGGATCGGGGCTGTATCCCGCGCAGCGCCACGACAAGGGGGTGGCTCCGAGCACGGCCGGATTCGCTGGAAGCCCTTGGATGAGTAGGAGGCCCTCCCTTGGCTCATCCCGCTTGAAATCAATCAATGCCGACCGCAATCGCGACGGGAGCGCGTATGCGGTGGAGGAAGACCAGTTCCTGAGTAACGACAACGGGGCGCCGATTATTTGGGCCGTCTTAGCAGACAGGGAACTCACATACTGACCGAGGATGAGCTCGGTAATTGATTCCGCGTCCTCGGTAATAAGGCGGTGCCGTATCATGGTTCACACCTCCGCCAAGCCCAGTACCCACGATAGTCGATAGGTAACTTCACAGTGATCAACACCTGAGAACAAGCGTGTTGTCGAACAGGCTGCGGATCTGCTCCGATTGAAACGATTCAGCCCGTTGCGGACCTTGCTCGCGCAAGACGCGAAGGATTGCAGCTTGGGAAGGCGCGACATCAACATGCCGCATCTGCAAGTCATGCCAAACCCTCATGCCGCCGTCCGGGAGAATGGTTCCCTCCTCGTACCACCACGGCGCAGCCCCGACTCGCGCGAACGAGCGATGGCGAAATGCACCCCTGCTCGGTACCGTTCCTCGCAGGATCTCCGTATATCGTCGGGCACAGAGGGCGATGTCATACTCCTGTTCGACGTAACGCCGACCGATTTGAAGTTCCTCGTTTGGCGGCTCGCTCATGATTGTATCGACGGTCTCTTCAACATTATCATCGGTGTCGAAATAAAATACGCCGTGGCCGGGCCCGAATCGGTCTCGTATCGCGCCGCACCGGCTGCTCACCACCGGAGTTCCGCACGCGATCGATTGAACTGGAACAAAACAAAAACCTTCAGGGAGGAGGCTCGTAACCAGGCACCATTTTGCTAAGGAGAGGTAAGGCGGCATGTCAATCGGCGAGATCCATTCATGTAGAACGATATGATCACTCAGGCCTTCATCATGGATTCGTTGCCACAACACTCTGTAGAACTCAGTCTGCCGAGATCTTACCGCGCCGACACAGATGGGGTCGGCAGGAACGAGTAGCACGTAGTCCGCTCGGCGCTTCTTGAGACTCTGCATGACCGCCATCGCCCTGTTGAAACCTTTGGCGAGCTCGGGCCGGTGTGGAAAAACGAGATAGTGGCGGTCGGGCGTTAGGCGCAGGCGCGTCATCAGTTCATGCGGGTCAACGCGGCGGAAGTGATTGAGGTCGATACCGTTGTGAACCGTTCGTATTTGCGGCAGCGCCTCACCAATCCACGACTCGGTTCCGGCGACGGCACGCACGCAGTCTGCCAGAAAGGTTGAAGCGGCCACGAGCGTGTCCCATTGAAAGCAGAGTACGCTCTGATTCTCTTCAAATCCATCCATGGTCTGAAGCGAACTCACGACGGGCTGCGCCACGCGCAGCGGGAAGGGCTCATCGATGGTCCAAACAACATCCGCCCAGTCAAGGTGTTCCTGAAAGAAAGTAAGATTCCTCGCGCGGACGTCGAATTTCAGGTATTGCTCCGCGGGCTCATCGAGCACTGGAAAATGTTGCATGCTTGGGGATTCCAGCAGCCGTTCACCCCTGTGCACCTTTGGGCACACGACGCGAAAAGCAAACTCGTAGCGGGCCAAGCCCTGAATGAGTTCTCCCAAAAACGTCTGCGCACCTCCCGCCCAATGATTGGCCCGCAAGGGAAAATAGGAATAAATGAGGACATTCATCTTGCTCATCGTGACATCCCCAACGACATTGTCTGCCCGCGTCGCTATAGTATTCGTGCGTGTTTGGGAACATACCTGTTTTCGGTGCATAGGAAGGAACTATCCAGCGGTGTGTTCCCGCCACTGGACAAGAACGCACCGATAAGGTCTTCCTGCATAAGCATCGGTAAGCCCATCTGCTGGTAGCGCCTCGCGCGGCGCAAGTGTTTGCCGGGGCCACCGCGAGTGACGTATCGCACCTCCCGATGTCCGACATCGGAGGCTAATAGACGACGGAACACTCGCAGCGCCTCAGTCGTCTCGCCCGCCTCGCAAAGGGCAAATGCATATTCGAGTTCAACTTCGGGGCTCGGCGCGGGCAGTCTGCCCCGGAAGCACTCGAGCAGGGACAAGGCACCGGCGCGTCGAAACGCCTCTGCGGCAATTCGAGGCGACGCAGCGGCGACCTCCTTCGGAGCCGTTGCGGCGACACCTGCAGCCTCGTGCCAAAGCCCCTGGGCCGCAAAGTATCTCAGGTGCCAAAGCGGCCATTCCGCCAGCTCGAGAACGTCTCTACAAAAGTCGTCAGCTCCTCGATCCGACATCTTTCCTTGGTATCTCCTCCCACGATGGCAGGTTCTCACCCGCGCGCGAGCGCGCTTTGTCCACCCTTGTTCCATGTCCTCCAAGGTGGAACTGGCAGACAGAGAGTTCAGCATCGCGCGGTTGCGGTCGCCCTCATCCCACTGGCTATGTGAACGGGCCTCGTGACTGAGGTGGACCCCCGAAAGGCTCGGCAGGGGAACTATGAACATGCCAGCCGCTATCGCTTTCGCAGCGAAAAAGGTGTCCTCGTATCCCCATCCAATGAAGCGCTCGTCGAACCCGCCGAACACCTGGAGCCACGACCGGTCGAAGGCGAAGAGTGCCCCGTACACCATGCGTGGGAGGCTCCAGTGGTCGCCGTCCGGCAAAATCACGGCGTGGCCATTTCCTAGCAGCTTGACCATGCCCGAGGCAACAATCATGTTACGTGGCCAACCTGGGTAGCTATGGCCATCCCAGTGGTACGTGAACCGATTATCCCCCCAAAACTCGAACGCTTCTGCTGGCAGCTTCCGCGTGATCGAATCTACCGATACCGCAGAAGCGTCTTGAGGCATGTCCCGACGGAAGCCGGCATAGAGGGCGCGCGGTTCGGCGTCTACCCTCAGGACCGCCTCGCCGACTGCGAATGAGGAAAGGAGCATATCCGCATCGCAACTGATAAGCACCTCTCCCTCAGCAAACGCGAACCCCGCGTTCATGGCGTGCGCACGGCTTTGATGGGGCTGCCGTAGAATAAGGAGCCGGTACGGTAGTTCGAAGTGCTCGATTGTCTCAACCGAACCATCGGTGGAACCATCATCCACCACGATCACTTGGACGAAATCGGGATTCCGGGCAACATAGTCCGACCATGCAAGAGCGCGTAGACACTGGCGGAGGCTTCGCGCGACGTTCCACGCAGGAATAATGATGCTCACCGAGCGACTCGGTATCGACCTGAAACGGGTCGCCTCGAGCGGATGAAGAACCAGGCTCAATCCTGTCTTACAGCGGAATTGCTCTTCCAGCGCGCTGTAGTCATTTTGTTTACTACGGACGCCATCGAGAATCGTCGCCGACATGTCCGTTCCAATCCCCATGAGGTCTGTCCACGGCTTTTCAGGTATTCGCTCAGCCGGTTCAATTTGTGCGCACAATTCAGGACGTTATCGCAGAATCCAAACGTTGAGCGATTGATCGATTCGATCCATTCCGAACCTCGGCGCGCCGCCCTCTTCCTGCTCGCGCCAGTCGGAGGCCGTAATCAATTACCGGCTTTTTAGGTTGGCAAAGGCAAAATGCTCTATCTTCGCCTGATCGGACTTGACTTTCCAGTAGCAAGTGTCATTGAAGTAGTGGTTGGCAATTTGGTAAAAGTCTCTACGTCGGGCGGACACCCGCGCACGTGAAAGCTAAGGCGACTTGTCTGTTTTCGGACCGATATCAATGCGGGGGTCGGATCGCTGAGAATTGTGACCGTGGGCTGACTTAGCGAGACAGAATCCGAGAGAGTTGCGATTTGGCTGCCGGTTGTTGCTGCGGGGGCAGGATTAATGTTATTTGACATTGGTACTGGACTAATACTGGTCGATGGGGTGGCCGCTACCAGAGGAGTTCCAATGTCGTGCAGAATTGGAGTCATTGCAATCGATGGTTCCCCTCTAATGAGGTAATTGATTACGATGAGCGCGTCAAGCGGGCTAACAACGCCATTTCCATCCACATCGAAGAAGGTAGGTCCGTGACTTGCGACTGTAGGTGCGGTCAAATCGTGAGGGCCAAATGCAATGAGGTTATTAATTGTCTTGAGAGCATCGAGCGGAATAATTTGTCCATCTGCGTCGACATCCCGTGGCTGACGGGGATTTTGCCAGGTAACCACGAACTGATAGTATGGATTGAAGCCAGATTGAGCGAAGGCCAGCCAAGCGGTCGCTCCAATGTGAAGCGAGCGGAAGTACTTAAACTGTTCAAATCCTGTGGACACACCGTCGTGCGATGCGGCGACGATCCCTTGTCCATTTCCAAATGGAGGCGTCGTCTGAGCGTTCCGCAGCGCGACCCGTACGGTTTCGGCTTCGCTGAGCTTGCCCGCAGCGGCCAGAGCCACAGCCATTTGTCCGGTCCCTTCGAGCCATACCCCATCCTTGTCCTCATTGAAGTCGAATCCTGTCAATCCGTCGACCGTTGCCAAATGGTTCTGAATCGCAGAGTCGAGCACATCCGGGTGTAAGGATAGACCGTCGGGCAGGGCCAGCGCGCTCCAGGCCTGCACATCCAGAGGCAGGGGTGAGGGATTTCTCGTGAACTGATCGTCACCGGTTGTCCCGGTAAGATACGCGTTTCGGTTCTCGTCCCACATCGCCAGTACGAATGTGCGGGCTGTGTTGGCCATCGCTTGCCACTGCGGATCTCCAGTCGCATTAAACAGAGCCGTAGCAGCAGCAACGATATCCAAATTGTGTTCGGTCGCAGCATATGCGCGATTGACCGGACTACCCTCCGCCGTCGCGATGCCACCCCGAAAGCCTTGATACGGGCTCCCCGTGTCAATTTGGGTTGCGATGAAATCGCCTATTCTCTTGGCAGTCGCCAAGTATTTTGGCGTGCCGGTGCGATTATAGAGAGCAATTAAAGCGGTGATCGTCCAAGCATTATTGCCAACGTCGACCGCCGCAATGTCATCGCCTCCGAACCACAAGTCTTCGAATCGCTGTTCATTCTCTACATAAAAACCAGGGCTTGTGACAGTACCCACGCGACCGTTGGGTGTCCATCCTGGGGGAACAGTCAAGTCGCCGGCCGCATAGTCGGATCGGATACGCCCATCTGTGAAAGCACGGTCGTGTTCCGCGGCATATACGAACGCATCACCTACGAGCGTCGCTCGACGGACACTGTCACTGCTCCCCTCTGCAAGAAATGCCAAGATGGCAAGGTCATTATCATAGGTAAATGCTGAATTGCGAAAGCGCAAGTCAAAATCACCGCGTACTGGATCAGATTGAACTGGAGCTGTGGCGTAGCTCCGAATAAAGCGTGGCTCACTGAGTCGCTCGGCGCTCCGTGTGTTGTCCAACTCATAAGAAATGTCATCGAGGTAGAATACGGCCCCGGTCGGATTGCTGCTTGCACTGGCTACCCAACCAAAACCGCCCAAAACGTAACTCAAGTTCAAGCCACGAACGCTAATTCGGTACTCTTGCCACTGCGTTTGCAGGACGAACTCGGTGCCTTGAGTCGGGAAGCGAGACGACGAGTCTGGAAACGGAGCAGTCGGACTGCCGTGTCCAACCCCACCCAAAAAAAACTCGATTTTTTCGCCACCCCTTTCGCCGCGCGCCCAAAAGACTAGGTCTGTCGCGCCGCGTAAGTCAACGCCGGCGTTCGGGACCGTCCCAAAGTTTACCTGGGGCGACTTGTCAGTCCCCGAGAGCACGCCGTTCATGAAGTAAAATCCACCGAAACCTGGCGCACCGGGATGGAATTCGGCGCGAATGGCGGTCGCGCCCGAGTGCGGATTCACCGTCCAGGAGCCATTAATGTCCACGGGGGCATTCCCATCGGGGATCTTGCCGTACGCAAAGAAATGGCTTCCGGGTGAACTCACGTCTTCATATACGACGAACCTGTCTTGGTAGCGATCCATTTCGGCGGCTAAGTATTGAACGGCAGAGCTGAGCGACGTTGCGCCAGCGGAAAGTCCGCTAAGCAGATCCCGAGTCTCAAGAACTTCAAAAGACCGCAGTGTCATTGATGGGATTCACTTTGCTTTGACTTCCGAAGCGGTTTATCCCTCGACAGTTTGCAGCCACCAATATATCACCTCGCCACTCTGGGGGGAAGCAGATCGGACCACAATGGCGGGTTGAGCGGTCATTTGGTGATTACACATCTGGAGGGCTGCGCCACATCATCTGCGAGGACCCGCCATGTGAAGATGTGCAATCGAGGCTATTGCAAGTCTGGATCGGTTCCAGACTCAGTCCATATTGGAAATGTTGATCAAAGGAGGAGCCTAATGAAACGCGTCATCCAGTCAATTGGTGTCAGTCAATTCGCAATCGCGCTGGCAATTTATTGCGCCACTTCATCCGAGTCAGTCTGGGCTGACGTCATATCGGCTGTAGAGACCCGGATAAACCTGCAGATCTCGCAGCCTGTGCTGCCCGACGCCGGTACGTTTGATTTCCTATTCGAGGGAGACCAGACCCAGGCTGCCCACGGCGGAACGCTCCCAGGTAGCAACCCCTTCGTCTCCGGGCCTAACGGTGCAACGAACACTGTGACTTACGACTCCAATGCTAACGTGACCACGCTCAGTCTAGCTGGTGATCACACCGTCCCGATCGGTCCACCGACTGCCACGTATAAC
Organism: uncultured Planctomycetia bacterium; assembly: GCA_963801675.1. Taxonomy (GTDB): domain Bacteria; phylum Planctomycetota; class Planctomycetia; order Pirellulales; family PALSA-1355; genus PALSA-1355. The sequence goes on along the minus strand of CAWDFN010000001.1, from coordinate 870,302 downwards.
GCCGGCTACACCTTCCATGAGAGTTACCGAGAAGTGCTGGACCTTCATTGGGTCGGTGCCACTGCGATCAGTGTAGGCGACGTAGCATGCGCATTCAGCTACGATACGGAGACGAATTCTGTGATGGTGGTGGCAACCAACTTCAGCACCCACACTGTGACCCTCAGCGATCCGGCCTTCCTGACGGTCAATTCGTTTCCTAGCCTCGAGGGGTTGAACTCGGAAACCTTCCCGCTTTTGGCAATGAACCCAGCACCCATATTGGCGGGCGAGTTGCTCCCCGGGCAATCGACGTCCCCTCTGGTTGTTCCGATGCAACAGGATCAATTCATCGTAACCCGCGCGCTTATCACGTTCAGCGGGGCGTCGATCACTGAACCCTATCAAGTTGCGGGCGGTACCAACCTAAGCCTGTGGTCTTCATCATTCGTCGTCCCGGAACCCCATAGCCTGATCCTATTCGGGATCGGGGCCTCCTGTGCTCTTGGCTATAATTGGTTCCGTCGAAGGAAGTCTTAAGCGATTCGTCGATATTGCGTACTATCAGAATCATCACGGCTGGAAGACGCTAGTACGCTTCGTCTATGATCTTGATGCCAGAATCGCCGATCCGGCTGGGCTTCGCCTCGCTGGCGGCCGGCACGTCAGTCGGAGAAACCGGCGGCTCCGCGCGGCCGCAGGCGGCATAGATTGCACTTGCGAGCAACACCGCCCTAAATAACCGCAGCGGCCGATTTAATCGCTGGTACGCCATGTTGCACATCCCGGGCAAGCGAAAGGAACGAACGAAAGAACTCGCTGGCCAACGCGTGACCGCCGCGATGCACATTGTCCGGCCAGCGAATTCCTGAAGCGGGCCCAAGGCCGGCGGAGGTACAGCAGAACGGCGGCGTTCGCCGCCGGGATTCTCAGAATACCGAGGGTGGGACTTGAACCCACAGCGGATTTCAACGCAATCGGAATCCTGTCTTGCGGTTGTGTAATTTGCCAGGAGTGGTGCGCTGCACTGGCGCTGCGGAGAGGCGCATCCGCGTGGCTTGAGATGGCGTCCAATGACGCTGATTTGCTGCGCGTAATTGTGGCATGGAGCCGATTGCCGGAAGCGATTCGTCGGGCTGTGCTGGCCCTAGTCGGCTCGCAAGAATAGTGCCGCACCGATCGCCGTGCGCACAGCCGTGGGCGGTGGCCCGCCGTCGGCCCCCGATGCACGGCTGCCGGTGGAAATCACGTGCCAGGCGGGTAACAAACACCTGCCCGTCGTCACGCTCAAGCGCCTAGCTTGAGTATGCGTCAACAGTGCGGCAGCGCTCGTTGCGCGCTTGCGGTGCGCGGTGAGATTCTCCCGGTGCGCGCCCAGCCGGAATTGCAAAAGGACAAGCCGCCTCGGCCGTACCGACGCAATCACCCAAATCTTGCAAAGCGTGCAACCTGTCCGGCAACTGCCGCCAATGAGTTCACACTTGTCCACCAACAAAGGTCGCTGGTCCGTTATACCCGGCGCACTTGGCATGTCGTTGTCGCCAGTCATGCTCGTTGTGCCTGGTTCGGCAATTCCGTGCCCTCAGTACAGGGGGGACATTGACGCACGCTTCGAGGTATATTAGGCTAACTGACATCTGTGGGCACTACTTGACCGTGGGCTGCCTCTAACGCGATTTAGTGACGCGTATGCCTTTATCGCCAAAGATTCACGTCCTTTCCATCGTTGCAGGCATGGCCATTACTTGCATGTTCGCTGGGTGCGTTGACGCTGTGCCGGCAACGCTCGCCGGCTCGCCGCAGTCCGCGTTCCCGGCGAACTTAGTTTGGCTTGATTCTGATGGGCACTCACTGCCAGATGGCTTGATCGAATTGGGAGCGGTCGTTCCGGCGAGTCGGGTCGAAAGGCGGCTGTATCTCCAAAGCATCGGCAACGAAACAGTCCAGCTAGTCAGTTTTGAATCGAGCTGTGAATGTTGCCGTCTTGTTGGGGAACTGCCAAGTGAGCTTGCCCCAGGTGGCTCGGCATTATTGACCGTTGAAATCGACCTGGGCACAACATCGTCATTCCTTGGCGACCTGGAGATAGTGGCTCACGTGCACACGGATGGTTCCGGTTCGATTCCGCTTAGACTCCGTTTGGAAGTCTTGCAAGAGCACCGCTCTGCTCCGGATGTTCTTGGGCCAAGTGATCCCGGAACGGATGGTTAGGAGGCGTTCGCCCTTGTATGCGGTAGAGGACAGGATGATTGGCTCTGGGCCTGCAAAGGGCAGCCGTTTTATTCGTTGGGCTGCCCTGATTGCAATGGGCGTTCTCTTGACTGTTGGGTGCAGGATCGGTTGGCTTGCGTATCAATTTGGGTCTTTTTCGGCAGCGACTGCACATCTACGGGGCCTGCAATTGGTTTTTTTGCCCGACCACGTGGACCTGGGTAAGGCCAGGCAGGGCGAGCAGCGAAAGGTCGAGTTGGAACTCGTGAATCTAACGGACGTTCCTGTGCAAGTATTGGGAGCAATTTCAGATTGCAGCTGCGTGGTAGTGTCTGACGGCCTGCCGGTCAGTTTACAAGGTCGCGGACGCTTCCGGTTGCCCGTGACAGTTAGTTTTATAGGCGGTAAGCCAGACTTTGCGCACATCGTGACTGTTTACGCCGATTGCGTGCAGACTCGCATTTCGGCGCGTGTGGTCGGTCATATCCGAGCCGCCGATTGAGCAGCCAAATTGAAATTGCTGAGAGATTGAGATTATGGCCATGTCCCATGGGTTGTGTTCCTGTCGCAAGTCGTAAAAGGAGGTATTGAATATGTATTTCGTGGATCGAGGTTTCGCGAGTCTCTTGGGTTTCGCCGGCGTTGGCCTCATTACTGCGGGCCTGATGATCGGCTATCCTGACATTGGGCGCACCGACGACGGCACGACCGAATTAAACAAAGACAAAGTAAAGGGTTGTGCTCCTTGTATCAACAAATGCTTGGACGATGGCAATGGCAATCCAACCGGGCAGTGCAATCCTCCCAGCCTTAACCCGGCTTCTTGCAGTGCGTTTTGCATTTGCAAGAAAGACACAACCGCAACTCCGCCGGCTTTTGTTTGTTCGACGTAACTTCGCGGATGAATTGCCACCGAGTTGGTTGATTGCACTGACGCATTCGGACTCCACGCGCTCCTCTGCTGAGGTGGCTCAACCGCTACTCTCAGCTTCGGTGCAGAAGCCCGACGGTGTCAGTGCGTTTAGAGATAACTTCTCTCCGCCGCTGGCCGAGGCGGTCAGTTGCGGTGCAACAGTGAGTAATTGCATTGTTTATTGTCATGTCTAATCCCCTATGGCTTGACTACAAATGAAGACGGCTTCGATTCGCAGCGTCCTGTTCTTGCTCACTGCAATGGCACTAGGATCGTGGGGATGGGCATCCGACTCGGAGATTCGTGCGCGTTTGGAATCCGAGGCGCCGAAAGCCTGGTCTCAGGTCGCGGCTCTTGCCGACCACTTGGATATTCAGGTGCGCGTTACTTGGTCCGCCTCTCAAGGGGACACAGAGTTTTTGAACGAGTTCAAGTTTGCTGGCAAAAATCGTCTGCTGAGTTCAACTACAAGCAAGATTCCTGCCGGAGAGAAAACGGAGCGGCTCGGTGAGGCGAAGGTACTCGCAGAAAACTCGAAATATGACTTCCACATTCAAAAGTACGACGAAACGCGTCCGTGGCTTCTCACTCATGTTGGCGAGCCTACCAAAAGTTTCTTGGAACAGATCGACGAAGGCGCTTATTCCTATGCGCATTTTCAGCTTTCAGTCGGTGATTTATACCTTCCAGATGTCTTCGGTAAGCCAACTTTCAAAATCGTCGGCGTAGAACTCCGTGACCAACTTCCAGACAAGTTGGTTGCAATCACGTTCGAGAACCTTGATCCGACTCGCAAGGTCTGGAGCCGGCGTGTTAAGCGCGGAACTATTCTCTTGAACCCCGAACGCTATTGGGCGATTCAGGAATATCAAGTTGAAGTAGAGAGAGACGGTGACGACATACAGTATTGGAAACAACGGACGGACTTTCAGGATGTCCCGGACAAGCTGCCGATGGTGCGGAAGGGACGGTTGACATTTGGGCCTAACGCAGAGAAGGTAAACTGGTCAATTAGTTGGGACTTTGATAAATACTTGCAGCGCGATATTCCAGAGGAAGAGTTTATGCTTTCCGCGTATGGGCTGCCGGAAGTCGGCCCTCCCTCGACGGCGAATGCGAGCAAGCTTTGGCTGATCCTCACAGCGGCGGGAATCGTTTGTGTTGGGATTGCAATTATTTGGCGATGGCTTGGCCGGAGGCAGGCTGTCCGGATGATACCTCATTGAACCGGAAAAACGTTCGGCGGCTCACTGTCACATGAACAGGCATTTGGCTCTCACTCTCGATCGGTTTGCAACAATACCTCTTGCTATCGGGCTCCTGGCTGTCGGCGCTTGGCTACTCGTTCGGGCATTTACGAACCAGGCTCCCGTTGAAGTCGTCACGAAATGTGACCTTGGCTCAGTAGCGAGTGGTAGCCATCCGGTTTCGTTTTCGTTGCACAACACAAGTTCAAAGCCAGTGCGCCTCCTGGGTGCGTCGTGGCATTGTTTGCCGGGCGGCTGTGCTCCGATCCCGTCAGAACTTCCTTGCACGCTTCTGCCCGGTGAACAGCGAGAATTGACAACCGTTCTAGTCAAAAACAATCCCGGACCGATTGACTATGCGTTCACAGTGTTCACGGACGCACCGGATCAACCAACAATTGATTTGTCGATCCAGGGAGTGGCTACACCGAAGTGACACCCGGATTCTGTAACTGCGAACCTAGGTGACTGACGAAAGGTTTCGTAGATGCGACGGCTGATATGATGGGGTTTTCCAGGTCCCGTTTCTACAACTGACTTCGATCTCTGGTCATTCGGCTGAGCAAGCCACCTCTGTAGTTGCCCGAAGATTTCTCTCAACAAGCCGCGATTAATGCAAGCGTATGAAGTTGATTGGACGAGGGAGGCCTCAAGCCGCGATCGCATAGTCCTGATCGTGATTCTTTCTGTACATGCCGTACTCTTAGCATTCAGCGCGTCTGTACACTCACCAGTGTTTAATGAGGTCGGCCATTTGCCTGCTGGAATAAGCCATTGGCAACTGGGCCGCTTCGACTTATACAGAGTGAATCCGCCATTAGTTCGGCTGGTCGCTGCGCTGCCAGTATTGTTCGCCGAACCCAAGACAGATTGGAAGCGATACAGCCTTGATCCATTGGTACGTTCTGAACCGGCCGTGGCAGACGACTTCTTGAAGGCAAACGACAGGCGCTCCTTGTGGCTTTACGTGATCGGCCGCTGGGCATGCATTCCGTTCAGCTTACTTGGTGGTTACATCTGCTTTCGCTGGGCAGCAGATATTTATGGAATCGCCCCCGGTTTCGTCGCCGCATGCCTTTGGTGCTTCTGTCCCAACATTTTAGGGAATGCCGCTCTGATTATGCCCGATGTACCTGCTGCCGCGCTGGGTCTCGCAGCATCTTACCGATTTTCGCGTTGGCTGGGACATGCTGATTGGAGGCAATCCATTAACTTGGGCTTGGTACTTGGGCTAGCTGAACTAACGAAGGCTACGCTGCTCGTTTTCTACCCGTTATGGCCAACCTTATGGATGCTTTGCCGGCTACCGGACCGAAAACACATTTGCTGTCGCGATTGGGCTCGGGAAGGATTCATGCTCGCTGTCTCTCTTACAATTGGCATTTGCATAGTCAACCTTGGATATGGTTTTGAAGGCTCGAATACTTCGCTTTCTGGGTACTCTTTTGCGAGTCAGACGCTGACGGGCTTGGAAACTCCCGCGGATACGCCGCCTCGTGTTGGCAACCGTTTTTCTGACACATGGTTAGCTGCGCTACCCGTGCCCTTGCCGAAAAACTACATACAGGGTCTTGACACCCAGAAGTCCGACTTCGAGTGCGGCATGCCCTCTTACCTAAACGGCGTTTGGGCAAATCACGGGTGGTGGTATTTTTATCTATATGCACTTGCAATTAAGGTTCCTCTCGGGACACTGGCGATTGCTGTTCTGGCAATATTCAGCACTGGATTGCGCCGGGGACGCATAAACGCTATTCGTGATGAAGTTCTCATTGTCGTTCCTGGACTGGTGATTCTAGCTCTAGTAAGCTCACAGACGGGATTCAGTGTCCATTTTCGCTACATATTGCCCGCTGTCCCCTTCGCGTACGTCTGGTGCAGCAGGGCGGCCAAAGGCTTTCAATTAAACAATCCGGCGTCATGGGCCCTTGCAATGGCTCTGGCTTTTTCCGTGAGCAGTAGTCTGTGGATTTATCCGCACAGTTTGTCATATTTTAACGCCCTCGTGGGCGGACCGAAGAGCGGACACGCGCATCTTGTCAAAAGTAGTACTGCTTGGGGACAGGATTTGCATTTTCTAAGAGAATGGTGTAATGCCCACCCGCAAGCACAACCCTTGCACTTGGCCGCTTTATCGCACCTGAATCCGCGACTTGCGGGGATCGAGTTCGTCCTGCCACCATTCGGCCCTCGATCGTCGGCAATAAAAGCCCCCACCGAGATTGCGTCGAGCCTGGGCCCGCTTCCTGGCTGGTATGCTATTGATGTGAATTTTTTGCATGGACCTGGCAATACGATTTCACCTGATAGCCAAATCTTGGAGGTCGGCGATGATTATAACTTCTCGTATTTTGAGCGCTTTGAGCCGGTGGCACGCGCCGGTTGGTCAATTTACGTGTATCAAATCACGACGGGCCAGGCAAACCGAGTGCGCGCCGAACTGAAATTGCCACCCTTGGCTGGCTCGAAGCCGTTATAACGAAACAGGATTGGGCACTTTCGAGTGTGTCTGCCGGTGAAGAACCCACACGACGAGAAAAACGAAGCTGCCTTGGGCTGGCTTGAGGCTTTATGGATCGCTCTCTGTTTGGCCTTCGTCTTCCAGCTCTATCCTCCGCTTTGGTGGGGACTGATTGGCGCCCTTGACGTTCGTGCCTGGAGTTGGCGCTCTTACGCGACCGCTAGCGCCTTTGCTATTATTGCCCTGGTTATCATCAAGGCAATGCAAGAGGCTGCTTGGAACCGCCGGTAGTAAAGGCTGAACGGCTCACCAGTTTCCCTCCGCAACGGGCTTCAACATTTGGATGTCCAAAGCCTGGTCGGCCACGATGTGCTTCGGCCGACGCTTCTCGTCCTCCGGCTCCTTCAGCCGCCTGGCCTCCTCGAACTTCATGTCGACATACTGGTTGCGCCAGCCGATGGATCAGTTCTTCAACAGCAGGTCAAAACGCTTCTCGCAAGTCAACTCCTGTATTTTTAAACTGGCCCACTACCAATCCTTGGCAGGCTTCTTGCGTGAGCGCTTGAGCATGGTCTAATTATGCCTTCGCATCTCGATCTTGTCCATAACTCTAAATCAGAGGCGGCGCCATGAATGCAAAGGAATTGTTCGGTGTGGCGGTTCGGACGATGGGGCTTTGGTTGATCGCCAATGCGCTAATCTCCATGACCACCATTTGGGCCGCGCCCACGGCCATCATCGGCATTTTTCCCTATCTGATCGTCGGGGCGATATTGTTTTTTGGGGCAAATGGATTCGTTCGGACGGCCTATGACGGTTCGTGGGCGATGGACCGTGACACGTGAATTCCAAATTCAAACTGGCCCACTACCCAACGACCGATCTGCTTGACAGCGACCCCCTCCTTGCTAGAAGATGAGTGCCCAGTCGTGTTCGATCATTTCTTGTCTCAGCTCGGGGGGAGAAAACAAATAGCCATGACCAAGTCGCGCTCATGTTCGCTTGGCGGTTTTACTTTGATCGAATTGCTACTAGTAATCGCGATTGTTGCTTTGTTGATAAGTCTGACGTTTCCTGCGATCCAAGGGTCGCGCGAAGCGGCCCGCCGGACGCAATGTACAAACAACCAAAGGCAGTTTGGGGTGGCGTTTCTGAATTTTGAATCTCACAACAAGGCATTTCCGTCGAGCATGACGGTGTACCTAAAGGGCCCTATTACGGGTGACCCAGAACTGCAAATGCACAATTACGTGGTCGACCTGCTGCCTTTCCTAGAGGAGACAGCGCTCAATGCGCAATACCATCGCGATGCGATGTTTTCTGCCGCGCAAAACGCCGCCGCGATTGCCACCCCACTGAGCGTTGCTATTTGCCCTTCTGCGCCTCGCACGGAATCGACTGCGAAATATGAATTCGTGCCCTCGCTCACGGTCAGTCCAACGGCAAGGCGCAAGTTGAAGCTGCTCTTCGACAAACTTGATCCAAAATACTCCACAACTGTCCAGGGCGCTATTACGGATTATGCTGTTCCAGTCCTAGCAGAGAAGGACTTGGCTGTCTCGCTTGGCTACAAGAGCGTGATTTCCCCTGGCTTGGCGAGCATGTTTCCGTCGCCTCTCGAACAAGATTCGAAGATCATGACGCCGAAAGTGCTCGCTGTGCTGAACAGCGCCGCCATCGCAGAATTCAAATTGCAAACTCGGGCTTCCCAAATCACTGACGGCCTATCGCACACATTTATGATGGCTGAAGTCGCGGGCCGTCCCGAACACTGGCATATGGGTACTCGTTCTCCGGAAGGCGAACCGTTAGCCGGTGGATGGTCGAGCCCGTGGAATGGATTACGAATTAGCGGGGTAGAGGTGTCAGCCGCGACTGACAAGTGTGTGCTGTAATGCGACAACAAAGACTGTACCCAGTCGTTAATTCTTGCCGCTTGCTGACAGTTTATGAGCGGAGGAATGGGCCTCCTCGGAACAGGTAGTGGACCAGGGACTGCAGGCGCTGTCCCAGGTCCGGTGCTTCGCCGACCGTCGGCGAAGCAATTTCTTCTGGCTTAGCTATTGTACCCGCGCCAGCAGTCGTGTGCGCGCTGGCTGGCGAAGCATGAGGCGCTTTTGGCTCGGCCGACGTGGCAGCGCTCGGCGCGCTGGCGGCCGATGCGGCGTGAACGCGCGGGCCGCGGCTGCGGCGCGGATGAATGCGCAACAGGTCGTGGGCCACCAGCGCATCACGCACCGCGCGACGATCCACGGCGGCCGCCGGGTAGTGCGTGAGCACGGCATCGGGCGCGAACTCCCATTGGGCGCGGACGACTGTGCGACGTTCGCACACCGCGTCCCAAAACGCTTCTCGCTCCATGGGCGTGAGCGGCGTGCGCTCATCCCACAACTGGCGGGCAGTCGGGCCTTGCCAGCCTTGGGGGTGCGCCAGTTCGTTGGCTAATTGGCGTGCGATTTCCGCATCGCCGCAAGTTGGTCCGGCTGGCCGCTGGCGATGCTGGGCGACCGCCTCTTGATAGCCGGCCAACTGGCCATTGGCCCGTTCGACGCCGCCGTTGTACTGCGGATGACGTTTGGGAGAGTATAAGGGGATGACGCGATGCTCGCGCAACAGGCTTTTGGTTTCATCCGCTTTGAACTGCCCGCCGTTATCGGTCTTCATGACCAGTGGCGGACCGTGCTCGGCGATCAGTTCGGCGTAAATGGCTTGTACCTCGGCGGCCGTCGCTTCGATCAGTGGCTGCCAGGCCAATTGATAGCCGCTGCCGAGGTCCTTGATTGACAAGATCCAACCATAGCGACCTTCCAGCGGCTCCCGCCGTTCTTTAAAATCCGCGGCCCAGACCGCTCCCGGGCGGCGCCACTCCAGGCGACTTTGATGGCGTTGGGCGCGGCGCCGTGCCAACCGCCGGAACCGACGCAGGATCTCAGCCACGTCGACGCGACGCAGATGGGGGAAGGCCGCCCGCACGGCGACTAGCGGCGTGCTCGCGCCGCGCTCTTTCAAGAACCGATACACTAGGTTGCGTTCTTTGCGCGAGGCGCACTGCGGCGGTCGACCACACGGAACGCCGAGCGATGCATCTCCTGCCTGCCGCCAGCGGCGGACCGTGCGCTCCGAGAGCGTCAACTGGCGAGTAACCTCAATGACTGGCACGCCGCAAGTGGCGACAGCTTGGCAGGCTGCCACCACCTGGCAACGGGCCGACTGCTTCGCCGCGCGGCGGTCGAGGTGCTGGCGTTGGATCTGACGACGCTTCACAGACCACCTCTTCACTTCGGGCGATTCCGCCGCGCCAACGCCCGCGATGGCGTTTTTTTGGGCGCCATCGCCCGCGCCACCACGTGTGGCAGCGTACGGACCAACTCGGCTTGCACTTCCACAGCGGCAGCGCGGGCTGTGAGCTCTTGCATGCGCTGCCGCAATAACCGGACTTCCTCGGCCGAGAGGGCCGGCTCTTCTTTGCGAGGTCGTCCCGGCGTGCGCGGCTCCAACAGGCCAATCGACTCGTGTAGCCAGGCAGTCCGCTGCTCGAAGAACCGTGACTGCGAGATGCCCAGTTGTTGGCACACTTCATCCACGCTGACTTCGCCAGACAGCGTTTCCAAAAACGCTTTCAAGCGTGATTTGGCGTGCTGTGAGCCAGCCAACGTATCGACCAATTCGGCCCCCTGCGGCTTACGTCCTAACCGCGTCATGCTGACGTCTCCTCGGATTGGAAGGTAGGCGGCGCTCCCGCCTAGACGTATGCCGCGTCGGGAGCGCCGCGAATCAAATGACCAACTCAACCACTCACGGCTGCGGCCGCTTCCGCCATACCGCTCTCGGACTCCTCGCAGCCATCGTTGTGACGCAAGCCACGAACGACTTGCAAGGCCCGCACACTGGCGCGCCGGGGGCGACGCCGTTTCGTACTACCGGTCTGCTTTTCCTCCTTGCCTTTGACCGGTGGCTTGACGGCCGCCGGCGCCGGAAGCCCCAGCGAGCGCTCGGCCATGCGAACCAACGCCTGCTGTCGATCGCACTCGCGCTTCAGCCGCCGGTTCTCACGCTCCAAGGCTGCTAGTTGCCGCGTTAGGTTCACCCGCGGCCCCCGCAGCGCCGGCTCGCAGGCGCTCAGCAGTCCAGTCAGGGCCCGCCGCTCCAACTGATAATACCGCGGCAAACTTGTTCCCAGCGCCTGAGCTGCTTCGCTCGGCCGCCGCACACCGGCCAGCACTTCTAAAATGGCCGCTGCCCGACGTCGCGCCGGTGATGTCCCCGTGGGCGGAGCAGGCCCCTGCCGCCGGGCCCGCGAACGTTTTTCCTGGGTACTGCTGACGCCGCTCATACGCCACCTTCCTCTCCGTCCGGTGGCTGGATCTGCGGGCGCCAGGCGTCCTGCTCGGCCGAGGTGCTGGCATCTGCCAGGGGCGGCACACTTTCGGGCCATGCCACGCCGGGCGGCTGGTCGCAGGCCTCATCCCGACTCTCCGGCGCGCCGTGTGGACAGAGTGGTGCGGGCAGCGGTTCTTCAGGAGCCGCCGGCCCCACCAATTCGACCTCTTGGCGTGGCTGGCCGGCGCGGGTCAAGAACACGCGCTCGCCTTCGGCATGCACACTGAACGGCTGACCGGCCACTTGGCCTGTCATATAAAATGGCGCGCGTGGCGTGCCCTGCCGCGACAGTTCCAGCGCATTCGACGCGACCCGCTCTCGAAGGGTTGACAGCACCGTCGGCGCGGCATGGAAGAACCGATCGGCCGGCGTCACGCCTTCCAATCCCTGATGCGGGCGCTGGAAGTTGTAATGGTCAATGAACAGGCCAATCCGCCGGCGCGCGTCCTCCAGGTCAAGGAACACCGCCCGTTGCAAGCATTCGCGCCACAGCGTACCCCAAAACCGTTCGACCTTCCCGAGGGTTTGCGGATGCTTGGGACGCGAGACGACCTGGCGAATGCCCTGCTGTTCGAGCTCGCGGCTGAACTGACTCTTACCTCGCCAGGTGACGTACTGCGGACCGTTGTCCGTGAGGATCTCTTCCGGCAGGCCATACGAGGCAATCGCCGAACGCAGCACTTCCAGCACCAACGCGCTGCTGGCGCTGGCGTGCAGGCCATAGCCGACGATGAATCGACTGTGGTCATCCATAAAGCCGACCAGGTGCAGCCGCCGGTTCTGCCGTTTGAGCACAAACGTGAACAGGTCGGTCTGCCAGAGCTGATTCGGCCGCGCCCGTTCAAACCGCCGCATCTTGTCGGGATGCGGCCGGGTAACACGTTCTTCCAGTTGATAACCGGCCTCGTGCAAGACGCGAGCCACGGCCCCAGGACTGGCCGCCATTGCCGGGCCGCGAACGAGCTCATCGCTAATCCGCTGGCAGCCCCACTCGGGATGGGCCTGCTTGAGCATCACAATCGTGCGCCGGGTAACCTCGGACAGCTTGCTGCCCGTCTTGGCTCCCCGCGGTCGCTCAGCCAGGCCCGCGGGGCCATGCTCGGCGAACCGCTTCTTCCATAGATATAAGGTGTGCTTCGATAAGCCCACCAACGGCGCAAAGTCACCGGCCGGCAACCCGCTTCGTTGCCACGTGTCCAAAATCAGCAACCGTTCGTGCGGCAAGAATGCCAGCCGTACTTCGTCGGGCTTGACCAACCCTCGGCCCTTCGGCTTGCCGTTCCAACCCAGCGGTCGGCGCGACAACTCGACGCCGGAGGAGAATCCCGGCTCTCTTGTGCCCCTTGGCACGGTCGCTTGGGTCGGTCCGGACGACCGGGTCTCAGGTTCTTTGCGCGGTTCCGGCGACTCGTCGGCATCAACGACGGACTGGCCTTCCTGGTCAACACCTGGAAGCGGTTCGAGCAACTCGGCCTGCGTCGCATCCTCGCCGTCCCAACTCTCGACGGCGTCATCGGAATACTCGGCAGCACTGCTATCGCTGTCGGCAGCGATCTCTTGGACCCCTTCGGGCAGCCCTCCAAGTTCGGACCCCTGATTCTCTTCGTCACCTTCTCGCGAAGCCCACGGACGATACCAATTCGCTGACATCTTGCACTTCTCCTGCGGCCAAGCCGCTGAATGAGGAGAAGGCCCTTACTCCACTGATTTACGCATTGCTAGCGGCCAAGATTTTGGGAAAGGGCACAGAGATTAAGGTGGAACACGTGCGTCGCAGTGATGGCGCGGAATGCGTCGTAATCGTCGTCCCCGCCGGAGTCACAACCCCTGTCGCTGCGCGGTCTGGACTAAAGCACCCAACGAATTCAGAAGTCATGCTGATTCGCCGTGATGCCGTTTACGTGCGCACGCTGGAGGCCAACGGCAGAGTCAGTACATCCATCGCGACGTTTCGCGATTGGGACCGAATCGTAAAAACATGCCTCGACAATCGCGAAGCCGACATCGGAGCTTTTGTGCGGCGACATCTTGCAGGTATCGACTTGGAGAAGTTTGGGTTTTCGCATCAGGCGCGAATCGAACCAATAGACGCAGCCATAGCATATTTGGACGATGGACGACGGCGGTATGAAGCTAGGGTTGCGAAACAAGGGTTGCGAGTCCCGTCGTCGATTGGAACCCAAGAAGTTGCCGTCATCGTCAGTGGTGACATTCCCGATCACTTGCCGAACGAGCAATTCCTACACCGTCTCGAAGCCGCGAAGCCTAATCACAGCGGCTGGACATATTGGATCAACTTACGTGGCGGCGGTTATGAGTCCGATGACGCTCCGTACACATCAAGTGGTGGCTGGGAGGCACTGGTCGCTGCATTCGAGGACGAAGGCTTTGGCACGTATTTGGACTTTTGGCGAATCGACCCGACCGGGACATTCTACCAGCTTCGTGGACTCCTGGATGATATGCCGCGCACAGGCATACAAAAACCACGACCCGGAACGGTGCTCGATTTTCATCTTCAGACGATTCAAGTCGCGGAAATCATTTCGACCGCCATGTCGTTCGCACGCTCGATGGGATGCGCGGAACAAGACACATCGCTTGCATTCGCGTTTCGCTGGCGAGGGCTAGAAGGCCGGCGATTGGGTTCCTGGTTATCGGCGAAATACCTAGTTGCAATGCGTGGCGCGGGCGGCGCTGTCACGCCGGAGAATATACTTGGCGGATTATTGAGCGTCCTATGACCGACCCAGACGCCGGTGATGTCGGTGATCGCGTTGTTTGAGCCGGTGTCGCTGTCAAACGGAATGCCGAAGTCTCGTGCCGGACCAGAATTCATGAATCGATTCCTCGCTACGGTTTGAGCATGCAATTGAGCAGCGGGCTTGGGGCCACTGTGACGTGGAAGGGCCCATCCCGATGGATTATCCTCGATTCGTATCGTGACGCAATTCGCGTCCGAACTTTTTTCGGTTCGCGCCTGGGACTGGACGCAATGGATAGCTGGAGGCGCAGCGTGCCGCCGGATCGTAGGATCGAGCATCGAAGCACGCACCGGCGGCGCTGGAGCTTTGCAAATGCCGGCGACCCTCAAGACCGCTGTGGCGAACTACCTTGGTTCAAGTAGCCCGGCGCGAGGAACGCGGGCCGGAGTACGACACGACACTTAAGAAATGGACGCTGTCGGGCGGTGGTGTCGCGATCGAGAAACTGATGCGAAAATAAATACGCGACTTCTTGGATTGGGCCGACGAGCGCGCCGTCGCGGAACAAGGGCGAAACCCTGGCCGCACCGCGAACAAGGCACGAGAGCAGCTGCGAGCCGTCATTTCCTGGCCTGGGACCAAGAGCTCATCGACTCGCCACTACGCACATTAGGGGCAGTTGGCATTCAAGGCGATCGTGACGCTGCCGCAACCCTCTGCGCTCATGGCCCTTGTGCGGGGATTCGTTGGCGAGTGTTCATGCTGTCGTCGTCGATTCGATGAGACCGCCATGACAAGGGCGATGTGACCGATGGGCGGGGACAGCGTGAAAAAGCGGCTTCTAGCCGTCCTTGTCGGCATTCCGTTCGCGAACGTCTTCGATCAGGTCGCTGTCCAATGACGCACAACCGATGCTTAGGACTCGCCCGGTTGACTGTGCGTCGCGTAAAATGCACAAGATTGACGCATATTCCTGGCGCCGCTTGCTCAGCCGGTAGAAGCGAGCGGATTCCAAGAACGCGACGTGCGCGAAGTCGGCGTCGCCCAGTTCCCGGACATTTGCAACGGTCATCTCGCGGTAGCGGCGATCCGCATTTGAATCGCTCATGGCACACTCCACTGGCGGCCGCCGCTCTCGCGGGTGGCGCGGTTTACGGACAGGTCGTCAGGTTTGCGTACGCGACGAGTGTGGCTTCCGTCGCGGTGTAAGCGGGGTCCGTCGAGAACGCCGTGCCCTGATAGTTGGCCGGGGCGTACGCCGATCCGGGCTGGATCGAGTACATCGATACATTCGCGTTCGGGCTGCACGCGGTGTTTTTCTGTGCCGTTAACCAACTGCTTAGCAAGACCGGCGCATCGAACATCCCGGGATCAATCACGAGTGCTAGCACGAATGTCATTTTCAAGATACTCACCCGCACCCGAATCAGCGGGGTGACGTGGTACCACCAGGTGACGCAGCATCCTCCCCATTTGCTTGCCTGGACCGACAGTGTGTCCTGATTCTGGTTGGCGAAGCTGAACACCTTTTCGCAGCAGTACCCGTACTTGGTTTCGATGATCTGTCGCATCTTATGCGCCGCGCGTAGCACCCATCCCGAACGTACTGAAAGGGAATGCAGTGCGAGATTTCGACGGGGCCGGGCAGGTGGCAGGACTGGGCGGCGCAATAGTCGAAGATTTCCTTTGCTTTTTTATAGTTGGGAACGATTTTTTTGCAGAGCCCGAACGTTTTGAATTTCAGGTGCTCGTCAACGATGTTGAATTTGGTTGGGTCGATCTTGTCGACGTTGATGGCTTTAACTCGGTCCGGTTGATCGAGCAGCGGGCGCTCAAGGCGTATCTTCGCGAACTCCTCCGGCGACACGGTGCCGACCTTCTGAATCAGGCCCCTGCGGTCGCCGAAGGTGACGCTGACGGCCTCATCCTGGCGGAACGCCTGTCGTAACCGTCGGTTGTCGGCGGCCGCCGCCTTCGCGGACCGTAGCATGAAGATTTGCTGCCGTTCGTTGAACAGAAACTGCGTCCCGCGCTGGCCTTTCGACTTGCGAATGGCTGCAATGGTGACGACTTCCGCTGCTGGCCTTGGTGGCATGGTCTGTCTCCCTAGAGAAATACCGGCCGATCCAAAAGGAACGCTTTGTGGATTGCAGTAGCAACGGCAGCCAAGGCCGCCGCCGCCCCCATTTTGGCCATCCCTCCGCGCAAGTTCAAGCGTCTGCCGGGTTGCTCGGCTGACGACTGCGATCGCGTCGGTCCGACACACCTCGGGCGATGTGACCGAAACGACGGTGCCGACAGCAGTATTTTGTGACCGTGACGTCCAATCAAAGTTACAATGAGTCCACGCTGAGTCTTATCACCCAACGTATAGGAGCCGCTCTCTCATGTGGCGCCCGATTCTGTATCTCCTGTTTCTCATCGTCGCCGGCGCAATCCTCGTCTCCACTACCGTTCAATACGGCGCCGGCCGCGAACCGCGGACCATTCTTGGGCTGCCCAACGGCTTTCAAGGCACGTTGGCAGTTCCGAAGCAGGAAGTCACTGCCCTATTCGCCAAGGCCAAGTACAAGATTAGCACGCTCAATCAAACCGGCAACCGCTGGCGTTGGGCAGCATTTGGTTTCGATTGGATGGCCTTCCTGCTGGCCGCAGTCATCGGCGCGATCGCCGCGTTCTACGGACGATTGCAAGAGGAAGGTCGCACGCTGCAGGAGCAACTCGATTTCATTCGCCGCCGTAATCGCCGCCATGCGACGCTCATCGGCGTCTTTGCCGCGGTGATGGCTGTCTCGTCGTCGATCGGCAATCGCTGCGGGTCCGAGGCGACCGCGTCCTATCAGCGGGCCGACGAAGTCGCCTCCGCGGCCCGGAACACGCGGACCACGCTCGACGCCAACATGCTGTCCGAAGCGCAAGCCCGCGCGACCGTCGATGACTTCGAGAAGGAGCTGCAGCGATGAACCGCTTTCTCGTGGCCGTCTGCGCGGCGCTCGCCGTCACGGGTTGCGGTCGAGCACCCGATCTCTTGAAGGAGAACGATTGGCGCGAGTCGACGGAGAATCGGGAGGAAGTGGACAAGGCCGCCGAGTTGTGCAACAACATTCTCGCGCCCGAACTGAGCCGACTGAAATTGCGCACGGTGTGGTCGAACACCAAGGGCGGCGTTCCGATCTATCTGGTCGGGCTGAGCAATTTGACGTGGAGCGATATGCTGTTTGTGCCTGAGGAGGACGAGGCGATTGTGATCGGTCGCCCGCAGTTGGACGCGTTCTTCGCAAAGTATCTCAAGAATCCCGAGGATCGACCGCGCCTGTTGGCGCTGTTTCTGCTGCATGAACTGGGGCACATTCATCACGGCGACGGCGGAAGCTATGCCGCGCCCGGCTCGACCGGCCTGAACACGGACGGGACGGAACAGAAGCACAAGGAAGAAGCGGCGGACAAGTTCGCCGTCGATCAAGTCCGCGATGGTCTGCAGGCTGATCAACCCGTGCCCCGCTTCACGGCCTCGATCAGTGTCGGCAACGCGTTGGGTATGTTTAGCTTTAACGTCAATACGTCAGCGTTGGTACAGGATTTTGGTGGACGATCGCGCAATCGGTTTTGGGACATGGGTTACACTCATCCTAATTTCGAACGACGCCTGCTGGCGATGCAGCACGCCTTGGCGCCGAGTGCAGCCTCGGCGGAGCTGCTCCGGCAGTTCGACGAAGATCGCAACGCGGCCGGTAAGCCACGAGTGTTTCAGCGCGAACCGACGTTGCGACTATTCGAGATGCCGGAGAGGGAAACGGAATAGGGCCCGACGTCGACGTGCGCATCACGCTGGCGCTCCTCGCTGACGCGTCGGGTTTGCAGGCGGAAGCGACGGGCACAACGCAAGCCCCAGTGCTCTCGTTCCCCGTGATCATCCAACCCTCCAAGTGAACCGGCTGTGCGGCGTCGATCTTTTCACGTCGCGTTCGGATCATCTGAGGCTGGCGCTGCGCAATGCGTCGGTTTTCGCTTCTCTCTCCTTGGAGACTGAGTCGGCTCGTGGTTCGGCACCGCAACACATTGGCCATCGGTACCGCCAACCTTTGGCGCGTCGACGCGCGTTGGTCGGCGCGGCGCTCTGTCGCGACAGTTGCCGTTTTCACGGTGAAAAAACGTCCTAAGCACCGCTTAGGGAAGACGTCTGCACAACAAAATGCATTCCAGCCATTCAACAGACTGACTGTAGGCGATGGCCTCAGCCGGGACATTTTCACCGTGAAAACTGGTCGCTGAACTGCCAGACAATGGGACGCCGCGAAACCTTCACCAATCCGACAAAAGGTCGGGTAACCTCGTCACTGGTCCGCTTGGTTGGCCGATTCTGGACACCATGCTGACGCGTTCGATGGATAGTGCGACTGCTGATCACGACGGTGTCAGTGACCGCTGTTCGTAGTCGCCAGTCAATTCATCGAACAGCTCGACGAACTGACGCGGGCCACCCCGGGCTGACAAGCGGGCAATCTGTCGCGCTCATGCGAGAGCGCACAGCTTTGGCCAGCACGCTTGCCGCAAATGCTTTAGGGTCTTAGCCGCTGGCCTTTCCGTTGGCCCAAAGACTCCTTTCCAGCGCGCTCCGCTCGGCAAAAAGTTTGTCCCACTCGTCGCGCAAGTCGCTCCCCTGAGTCGCCGCCATCCGCTGGATAGCGATCATGTCGGCGTCGATGGCTTCGATTCGCCTTAAGGCTAATTCGTGGTCAATCGGGAGAGTATCTTGGCGAATGCTCACGGCGGCATTGTAGCGTAGATGCAAAAGCCGCTTAATAGACGATTGCCAATTCACGCATCACCCATGCAGCACAGGCTTTAAGTAGCCTGGATGCCGACCGACGTTCCCAATTGCCGTATGAGCAATGTCGTCTATTCAAGGCGAGCTTGAGTTGCTGACGTCGAACATATCGAGACTCCATTCTAGGCACCGCAGTCGAGGCAAAAAACAACCGCCCCGCTTTGGGCGGGGTAGTTATTGGCTACTTCGCTGCTCGGCAGCGTCATGGGTAGACGGGCATGATTGCTGCCGGTGGCACTCCCTCAGTGCCGCTGACGATGATTCCTGATTTGCTCTGCGTGAGGTTGAAAAACCGGAGCGGGCGTCGTGCCCGCCCCGGTCGGTGAGTTACTCTTTCTTTTCCGAGGCAATTCGCAGAACGATGCGGCCGTCGAGCGGTACGCATTCGAGCTGGACGTTGAATCCATTGCCGTCTGCGTGAGCCCATGCACCGCCGATACGCGTCCAGAACGCCTTTCGGTTTTCGCCGCGGTCGCGGACCTGGTAGACGACGTGGCTCGGGGTTTTCGAGTTGGTCGTTTCGTTGGTCTTCGTGTTGTCTGACATGACTTTCTCCTTCGTTTCGCTAGAGTTTCCGGCCACGAACATCGCGGCCTTGCGGCACCACAACCGCAGGGGACCAGCCGGAGCTTTAGCGTTCCGGACCAGCGGAAAATTTGGAGGGCACCGGTCTGCACGAAAGCGAAGCGAAGGAAGATCGGGAGGGGCCGCAATTTTCTGCTTGCCGGACCGGCGACCCTGCGTAAGTGCCAAGCAAGAAGGCCGCGATCGAGGGCGGACTCAGGCGGATCAAAAGAAGGAGAGTGGACCAGATCAACACGATCCGACATGAACGTTTGACAAACGATGAACCCGCTGAGATCGGCTTCCACTGGGCGTTTGCGAGCGAAAGTTAACGAAAGGTTAACCGTTTGGGGCGTATTATGAGATATGTTGAGGATCACGCCGAAATCGCATGTGATTAGTGCGAAGAGTTATTTCACCTCCGCGGACTACTATTCCGAGGGCCAGGAACTCACCGGCCGTTGGCGAGGCGAGGCAGCCAGGCGTCTTGGCCTGCAAGGAGACGTGAAGCAAGCCGAGTGGGATGCGCTCTGCGACAACATCAATCCGCAAACCGGCGAGCGATTGACGGCGCGCCAGCGTTCGGACCGGACGATAGGCTACGATTTCAATTTTCACGTACCCAAGAGCGTTTCGCTCCTCTACGCGATGACGCGCGACGAACGAATTCTCGACGCGTTCCGTGATGCCGTCGATGCCACGATGCACGACATGGAAGCCGAAATGGCCACGCGCGTCCGAAAAGGCGGCAAGGACGAAAACCGCCGGACGGGAAACATGGTGTGGGGTGAATACATCCACTTCACTTCGAGGCCGGTGAATGGGGTTCCGGACCCTCACCTGCACGCACATTGCTTCGTGTTCAACGCGACCCACGACGACGAAGAGCAAACCTGGAAAGCCGGCCAGTTCCGCGAATTGAAACGTGACGCACCGTATTTCGGGGCGGTATTCCATTCGAGGTTTGCGCATCGGCTGGCGGAATTGGGCCTGCCAATCGAACGTACCAGGAAAGGCTGGGAGCTCGGCGGCGTCGGCAGACCGCTGGTCGACAAATTCTCTCACCGGACGGCGCAGATCGAGAAGATGGCCCGCGAGATGGGAATCGACGACCCCGAGGAAAAGGCCGAACTCGGGGCTAAGACGCGGGAACACAAGCGCAAGAACCTAATGATTCCCGAATTGCAGGACGAGTGGCGGTCGAGGATGTCGGCGCCGGAGCTTGATGCCTTGGCTACGCTTCAGGACAAGCTCGGCGGTGATGCCGACCCCCGAGACGGAAATGCCTCCGCCCGCGCCGTGCAATATGCGATCGGCCATGTTTTCGAACGCAAGTCGGTGGTTCCGGAGCGGGAGTTGCTGGCGACGGCCCTGCGGCAAGCCGTGGGCCAGGCGACCGTCGAGCAGGTGTTGCGCCAGGCCGAGCGAAGCGATTTGATCGTGGGCGAGCGGAATGGCCGGCGGATGACGACGACTCGCGACGTTCTGGCTGAAGAACGCCACGTGATTGATTTCGCGCGCGATGGCCGAGGGGCGTGCCGGCCAATCTCCAAGCGTCATCAAGCATTCAAACGCGATTGGCTCAGCGACGCGCAAAAGGCTGCTGTCCGGCACATCGTCGAATCGCGTGATCGGATCATCGTGGTTCGCGGCGCGGCCGGAGTCGGCAAGACGACGCTGATGCAGGAAGCGGTCGAGACGATCGAGGCGGCCGGGACCAAGGTGTTCGCCTTCGCTCCCTCGGCCGACGCCAGCCGGGGCACGTTGCGTGAATCCGGGTTCAAGGACGCCGACACGGTGGCAAGGCTGCTGGCCGACGAAAAGCTTCAACGCCAAGTCGCGGGACAATTGATCTGGGTCGATGAGGCGGGATTACTGAGCACGAAGACAATGGCTCAACTCTTCGCCCTTGCGGAAAAAAAAGACGCTCGCGTGCTTCTCTCAGGCGATCGTCGCCAGCACGGTTCGGTGGAACGTGGGGCGGCGCTGCGGCTCTTGGAAGAAGAAGCCGGCCTGGTGCCGGCGGAAGTCAAGGAAATCAAGCGCCAGTCGGGGGCGTACAAGGAAGCGGTAAAGGCATTAAGCGAAGGACGCGTGGCCGAGGGGTTCAAGCGTCTGGACGATTTGAATTGGGTTCGTGAGATTCCCGACGAGGAACGTGACCTCCAACTGGCGGCCGACTACGTTCAGGCCGTCCGCGAGGGGCGGTCCGCCCTGGTTGTTTCTCCGACGCATGCCGAGGGGCACCGGATCACCGCAGAAATCCGCAAAAACCTGCGGCAAGCCGGCAGGCTCGGAACGGACGAACGAACGTTCGTGGCGCTGGAGAACGCCAACTTGACTGAAGCCGAACGCGGCGACTCAGTCAATTATTCCCCGGGCGACGTGTTGCAATACCACCAGAACGCCACTGGACACACACGCGGTGAGCGTGTGACCGTGGATGGCGATCGATCCTTACCGTTGGACCAGTCGGCACGGTTCCAGGCATTTCATTCGACAACGATCACGCTCGCGCCGGGCGACGTGGTGCGGATCACGCGTAACGGCATGACGAACGACGGCAAGCATCGCCTCAACAACGGGTCCTTGTACCGCATCGATTGCTTCGACGACAAAGGCAATATCGTGCTCGATAACGGTTGGACCGTCAGCAAAGGATTTTCGCATTTGACGCATGGCTATGTTGTGACATCCCATGCCAGCCAGGGCAAGACGGTCGATCGTGTGTTTGTCGGCCAATCAAGCCAGTCATTTCCGGCGTCGTCTCGGGAGCAATTCTACGTTTCATGCTCCAGGGCAAGGGAACGCGTGACTATTTACACGGATCACAAGGACGATTTGCGAGAAGCGATCAATCAATCAGATGAGCGAATCTCGGCTACCGAGCTCGCCAATGGGAGCCCGCGGCGGGGAACAGTCGCGCTGCGTGAACCCGATCAAGAGATGTTGGCCGAAAGGCGACGAGAGCAAGAAGGACTGATTTATGACAGATAGCCACAGCTACTTGGACAAATATCTCGGCCGGCCGAAGGTCGAGAGCCCGGCTCCGGACGATGAGAATGACGCGATCGACAATTGGGGGTTCGGCTGGCTGCGCGGCGTACGCGAGACTGCTATCATGCTGGAAGTGCGGCACCGGGATGGCCACATTTCTGCGTTCAGTTACACTATCCTGGACGGTGCGGAGTTCGATCCGTCTGAGGGGATCACGCTGCACTTCGGCGGCAAGACGGTCAAGATCATTGGCCGCAATCTCAACACAGAAGCTCGTCCGAATGTGCGGCTATTCAATGGACTTGTCCGGCGACGCATCCCGTGGATCCAGGAGGCGGGTGAGCCATCCGCCTTGACAGCTCCTCGGAGTGCCACGGTCATTGAAGCGGTCGAAGTCACGTGACAATGGTTGGTCGGACACGGCGGCGGGGCTATACGCCAGCAAGCCCAGAGCGCCGGCGCCTAAAGCCCGAGCGAGCGAGGAGGGCTCCGGGACAGTAGTAAATTGGAAATTCGAGAAAGACAATTTGCCATTCACGCGTGCCACGCAGGCGAGTTCCAAGTTCCGCCCTCAAGGGCTACGGCGAAGCTGGTGCTGCTCCGGCCATCATGGTCAGCGCTTCCCCTTCCCACTTTGCTTGCCTTTCCCTTTGGCCTTTTGAGGAGACGACGGCTGAGCGTCGTCGTACACCAATTTCGCGCCGCTGGTTGCCGGGTCGTCGATGCTCACTTCCGGCCTATTGCCGTTTGGATTCTGCCAGGAAATAATTTGCCCGTCGAGCGCCAACGGGACCTTGGAGCCATCGTTGCGGGCTAGGTATGCGACGCCGCCTTCGTGGCTCACCGCGTAGGGAACCCATTTTCCATTTTTCTGGAATCTTATTTCTCGTAGGCTGGACAGCTTGTCCGATGCGACAATCGATGGATCAAGCGATGGCGTGCTCTCTTCCTCAAGCACCAACGCCATGCTGAGGTCGGGCTGGACCTGCCATTCTTTCGCCAGCTCGATGGCCGTCTCATCCATCGCCAATACCACCGCCGCGAAACCCGTCAGCGACTTGGTGAGCTGGTCCCAGCTTTGCTTCTTCTCGTCCAACTTTGACAACTCTGCCCTGGACTTCGAGTCCACGATCGCACGGGCGCAACTTTCGTCCACGTTGGCCCCGTAGTTCTCCAAGTGTCGCGTCAAGGCAATGAATCTTCCCTTGGGCGTGGCAATGTCAGGCCGATCGTTCGAGACGCTGACCGACAGCACCCCTTGTCGAATCCACGTGTCGGTCATGCGGACGCGGACGCCCTTCACCGTGGCGGCAATCCGTTGCAGCGCCCGGGCCTGGTCTTCCTCGGACTTCTCAACGATCCTCAGCACCCGACTCATGAGGATCACGGCGACCCGCATCGCTTCGACCTGTTTGGGGGCGTCGGATTCGGGTACGAGCGAAACCGGCTCAAAGCGGTAAAACGGCTTTTGAGTCAAGTCGCGCCGTTGAATTTCACGAAATGCGATCTGGCACCAAAGCGTAATTTGTTCGACTTCCAGTTCCTTGCGACGCGCATCGATTTGATCGTACTTCTTGGCAAGCGATTTGACATCGTTCGCGGCATCGGCTTTGATCTTTTGCTGCGCTTTCTCAATGTAGTCGAACTGCGGCGGCCGCTGTTTAAGGGCGGGTGAGCCCTGTGAAATCGCCACGCCGGCATTGCCGCGGCCATCCAGGATCGCGGCCGCGCGGCTTGGCCCCGAATGATAGAACTCGTCTACCGTGCGGCCGTAGAATTGGGTCCAGCGCACTGGGCCGCCGCCATTGGCATACTGCCTGACGATGCTCCTGTCCGCGGCCGCACTCTCGGCGGCCTTCCTTCTTTGGGTGCCGTAGTTGCTGAACTGCATGTCCTCAAGGGCGTCCAGCAACGCCTCGACTTTCGCGAGCCGCTTGAACAAGAACTGCTGCCGAGGGTCGAGTTCTTCCCAGCCTTCTTCCAGTGCCTCGCCGGGTGCGATCGCGGGATGCTTCGCCTCCTTATCCGGCTTAGGTGGTTTGTCGGCTCCGCGAGCTAGGCCGGCGCTGGTCAAACAACACCCCAGGCCGATCAGGCCATACAGCCCCATCAAGGCTACTTTCTTCATGTGTAATTCTTCCTTTAATTGCCCGCGTCCCGATCGACCCCCGCAGAAAAACCGTCGATTCGTCCCACGCCAAGGGCGCACAAAGGCGCACTACCCACTGAACCCTCGTTAACCGCATGCGCCAGTCAGCGGAAACGCACAGGAGTTTGACGGGATCGTGGGGTTTCCGGCGCTATCGCGTCGCGTGGAACGGGTGCCAGGCGGACGGTTTTGAAGGTCATGGTGTGCCACCGGGTTAATCGGTACGTGGCGATGGAAAAGCCGTTGAAGAAGTAGGACGGCTGCTCCGAGGGCGAGCAAAACGATGCTCGCCGGCTCAGGAACGGGCGTCAGGACTAGATCAAAGGATGAAATACTAGAGCCCCCGGGTCCGCCGAATTGCCCCTCAATGACTCGGTAGAAAGTATTGCCCTCAAGCAATCCGGAAACCGTCGCTACGAATCGAGTATCGATCCCACCACCACCGGGACCATCAATTTCAGCGGCTACAACGGCGTTCCCGATTGAGTTGGCAGTCATGAAGTACCGAAGCGGCTGGGTTGTGGTAAACGTAATCGGGAATTGATCGTTAGCTGGGTCGCTGACTTCTGCAAAGGCGGCATTGCTCGAAGTAAACGACGATGTGCAATCAACTCTGAACTCCGCTGCCGAACCGTTGTCCGTAAAACTGTAGTGGGCCGCAATTGAAACGCCGTCGCCAA
Source organism: uncultured Planctomycetia bacterium (assembly GCA_963801675.1). Classification (GTDB taxonomy): domain Bacteria; phylum Planctomycetota; class Planctomycetia; order Pirellulales; family PALSA-1355; genus PALSA-1355. The sequence goes on along the minus strand of CAWDFN010000001.1, from coordinate 845,188 downwards.
CAATCGCCAGCGTATGGTCCACGGGCAGGCTAATTCCGGCGAATGACGGGCCGGTTTGGTATGGCTGAGAAGATATGTCTGGGTCGAAGCGAAGTTCGCGCTGGTAACTGACATCGGTAATCAGCCCGGCTGATACGGTTTCCGGACAGGTGAGCAGGGCGACCGCCGAGGCTGCGAGGGTCAAAAGCGTCGGTATCACGCTGAGCATCGACCGGTTTGATGCGCGTGGGTGGATGGCCTTGGGAAGTTGGTTCATGAGCGCGTCGTTCCAGTGCGTGTTGGAGAAGACGTTCAGCTGCCGAAGGAAACTCGGCCATCAACAGTTGTTTCGGTCTCTGGCAAATGGGCGACTAAGAGAGATGACTAGCGTCCTGGATCGCGATCCTTGGTGATTGCACGATGAACCACCAGCGTTGTTGGTTTGCCCAAGACTACTAGGTACCCGCGTTCGCTAAAAGCCGTCCAGTTGGCTGTCATCTATGTGTCTGTCATCCGTTTTGACGACAGGCGGGGTTGTCGCTGACTTCGTGAGAGATTGCTAGGACGCGCATCGCCAGTTCCATCCGGTCACGCACTCCGGCGCGAGCAAAGACCCGTTGCAAATACGTCTTGACGGTCGGCTCGCTGATCCCAAGCGCGTTGGCAATTTGTCGGTTGCCGGCGCTTTTGAGGATCAGTTCCACGATCCTCGCCTGCTGTGGAGAAAGTTGCAGGGTTTTGAAAATGGCCCGCCAATGTCGATCGTTTAGCGGGAGGTCGGGCAGCGTTTCGAGGAAGTCGATCGAAGATTTCTTGCCATGCCGAGCCATTGCCATGGTCCCCGAAAAAGAGGGCGTCGAACCAAGGACGCTCACGGAACCCCCGGCAAGGGGCGTAGAGAACGTGCCCTGGCCGACGCCCCTTTCGGGCGCGGCTTCAAGGCACTGCTTCTCTACACGAAACTTGCCGGTTTTCCGTGAAGCAGCGTCTTGACGCTCGCGCGTCAAATCAAATTGTCGCCATCATCGGCTTGCGACGAAGGCTCACCACATATTGTATTCGATCCCACGATGCCCACCCAGATTAGCGGACCCTATTTCTGCGGGCACTTGGTTTGTTTTTTCAGGTCCGCGTTCTGGACTGTTTTCGGGGAGAGTGGCCATAGTCGGATGACTTGCCCTGGGTGCTTCCGAATCTTGTTACCTTTGCACACACGCGAAATCAACAGTCGCTCTATGGTTCGGTGCGGAAAGGTTGCCGTTTTATCGCTCCCGGCTATACTAATCCACGATGGATGTAACCTGATCCAATTGAAGGAGGCTTGAAAAATGGCTGTGAAAACATTGAGTAAGTCGGATGCAATCCGCAAGATCCTGGCTAAACATTCGAGCGCAAGCGTGAAAGAGATTGGGGCGGCTCTCAAAGAGCAAGGCGTGAAGGCATCGACTGCCCTCATCAATAAGATCAAATACGGGCAGGGCCGGACGAAAAAGGGCCATCGCGGTCGCAAGGGAGTGAGCAAGGCCGAGGCGATTCGGCAAGCCTGGAGCGAATTGGGCGCACACGCTCGGCCACGTGATGTTATCGAGTCGCTGGCAAAAAAGGGTGTTCGCGTTTCATCTGCCCAGGTGAGCTTACTACGCACATCGAACGGCAAGCCGCGCAAACTGGCTGCCGCTCATTCACTGTCAATCGAGCACCTGTTAGCCGCTAAGATCTTGGTTGGTAAAGTTGGAAGCATCAAACTCGCCCGTCAGGCCGTCGCCAATCTGGCGAAGCTGGTTGAGGCATGACAAAACTCAAATCAATTGGGTCCCTTGCTTTCACAAGTGGGCACGAATTCTACAAGCGCAACGGCAAAGTCCGTGCTGGCACTGCCATCGCGGGGTCCAACCGTGGATCGTAAAAATACGGCTTTTCTTCTGCTGAGGTCTGTGTTATTGTCCCTCCCCATGGCAAGGACGCCAACAGAGAAGTCGGAATGCGCACACTCGGAGTCACCAGAGACTCTAGCCGAGGTGTTCTTTTACGTTTCTGATCCCGTCAAGCGACGTGAGATCGAAAAGTACAGGATCGACTTTGAAGCCGTCCATGGCCCCACCGATTTAACCAAAAGATACACTTCGATGTGGCCCGACGCACAGCGAGATTGGCTAGTCAAGCATGATATAAAGCGGTATTTCGATGGACTGCCACCGTTTGCGAAGGCGTATTTGAAGAGAAAGATGCAGCTCGTTGCTCGTGATGGGCGCCTTGATAATATGCCGGACGACATGCTTCGGCTATTCGTCTCTGGACAAATGCGACTTGATCATGAGTCGCACAGTCGCTAATTCTCCACTGCCTTGTCGCCAGTCTCCGGCGGCGACTGCACAGGGTTTTCGTCCGACCCGGCTGTAATGGTTGGGGATTTGGACGGCTCCGCGATTATTGCATCCGTTACGGTCTGTCCGGCGCCCGGGCCGGTCGTAGGCAGACTGCTGGGAATTTGTCCTGCCGGCGTCGTTGGCTCGAGTTGGCCGACGGGCGGCACGGTTGCCCTTCCAACATCGACGTGCAGTCGCGATCTTCCTCGAAACATACGGATGAAGAATTCCTCCGCGTCGACATGCATATCAAGTTGCGCTCGCGAGGGAAGAGACGCCTTCTCGATCTTATTGTCCATTGGGTTGCACATTTTCAAAATGGCCTCCATTGATCGCATCCCGTGGCGGTAACGATCAATCGTGAGCATTGCATATACAATATCTTCGTCGATATTCGCGACTTGCAGCCGCTCGGAAGCCAGTCGCGGGATCGTCAGGTGGCGAGCCTCGATGAGCCCACGTAAAGTGATCGCTCGTCGGATTATGTGCTTAACTTCTTTTTCCTTCGCATTAACAGGCGAAATGTTGATGTGGCCACTAAGCCGGCTGACGAAATCGGGGCCCTTTTGCTTGTTGAAGAAATCTGCGTCTTCAAGCGCCGCCGGTTTCTTGAAGTTCTCGAAGCTGTCGTAGACTCCCCCGGCGAAAACAAAGATGGCCCGGCCGATATTGACTGTCTGCGTTGTACCGGAAAACGTTCCGTCGTTCATCGGTGCCAAGAAATACTTGAGCCAACCCAAGTCCTTGCCCTCGAACGCGCAGTCAAACTCGTCGAAGAAGACCAGCGGCGTCTTGCCTTCGTTATTTATGCTTCCGACTCTCAAGAACGCCTCGCCGAGCTGCTCGACCGTTCGAATCTGCGCAACGTTGTACTCGATGATTTCGAGTTTCTTGCTGGCCGTTCGGATGGAATTGTTGATGTCGCTGGCAATTTGCTTGACGGTAAACGATTTTCCAGCGCCAGGTGGCCCGAACACGGCAAGCGAGATTGGACGCCGGAGAGGCTCGTCACGCTCCTGCCTCTCTGTGTAGCCCTTCATCAGATTGCGAATGCTATGAAGGCTTTCGATTTCGTCCCGTTCGATCAGCGTCAACTTGTCAAATGTTCGAATCGGAGCGTAGATCGCCGGATACGTTCGGTTGGCGTGTGAATGAGTCGCTAGATCCGGCTCGCGCGGCGGCAATTCGGGACGCTCGCCTTCTTTCAACGTGATATGGTCTTTTTGGGCTCCAGGGCAGGGGCCGCGCAAGGATGTTTCGCAACCACTCAGTCAAATTGCCGCCGTCCTTTTGTTTGTCTGGATCAGTCCCAACTTTAATTCCAAATTCGCGGTTCAAAACGTAACGATGTCCGAACATGACGATCACTACGCCTAAATTGATTCGTAGTACCGACTCGTCGATGCCCTCGGAGCCGTCCCGCAATGCTTCGCCGAGGATGTGCCAGGGGTCTTTAAGTACTTCTCCTGGACGACGATGAACGACGCGCGGAGGGACGGAAGCATGGCCCAGGATTGGTCCCAAGGTCTCTTCGAGTGGGGTTGGCGGTCTGTAGTCACCCTGGAAGGAGCTTTTCAACGGCTCATCAAATATCTCATTTACAAAGGCATCGCCGCGCGAGCCGTCGCCGTTAGCCGACGGTTGCGTCGCAGGAGTGATCATTGGGTAGCCCTTCTCGTAGACTTGCATAATGCTGCACAACCCGTTTTTGAGAGCAGCAACGAACAAGTCTGTAAGTGGCTTCAGTGGTCGAACGACACGGCTGCGCGCCAAGGCCTGTACGATCGCCGCACTTAGCAACATGTTGTATCCGAATAGTTGCCCATCCTCTACTGGATCGCGGTGGATCATCTCCTTGGCCGAAGGTGCGAAGACCAGATTGGCCGTCCTCCGTCCGTGGTCGTTCAGGACATGGATCGCTCCGACCATCCCGAATCGCACGATCAAATGTTTGAATTTGGAAATCAATCGAAGGTGCTCCGAGAGTTCCAACTCCGCAAGGATATCTTCTACGGTCTGCTCCCATGACAAACGCCGGCTGATAGCCAAGCCAGTTCTGCGTAATAGGTCCGCGGAGCAGATTACGCAGACTTGTTCGGGCGATTTTGCAAGTTGGCACCACAGGCTAAGGCCATCAGAAAACTGCAACTCGCCATTGGCGCTTCGCTCGACGCCGGGCAGCTCGTGGCTGATGTTGACCAACACACGCGGCCCATCGAACGGACTAGGGTCGTCGCTGTCTGAATCGTCACTGCGGTCGAGAGCACCCTTCGTGATTCGATTACCGAGTGCCCTGTCAACCAAGGCCCTCGGCGTTGTCTGTTCAGGAAGCCCGTCTTCCTTGTCATGGCATCGCCGCCAACACCCCGTTCCATCGTGAATCAGCAAGAGATCAATTTTCGGTGGCCCTGTTGGCGAATTGGCGGATAGGGGAGCCGCAAGGTTGCTAAAAGAGACTTGCGATCGCTCGGGGTTCATCGCGGACACTTTTTCGATAGGTTCGAACTTCCTTGCACGCCAAATCGGCTTTTTCTCCGGCGGCGCACAGTTTTCGAGATGCACCAAGTACTTCGGGAGCGTTGAAAACGGTACCTTCTTTTGGTCCCTGTTCATTTCCTGTGGGATCATCTTCACGACATCAATTAGATCTTCTGATAGCAAGCGGCGGAACGCCAAGTACGTGAACTCAACCCCTGATGGGATCTCGATGTCAATAGACGCGTGTGGCGATGGGGCAAGGCGGTCTTGCGAGGCGTAGCCTTTTTCCAATCGCGTATACAAATCAAGTCCCGTATCACCCGTGATGACCACTTCGAATCTCTCGCCGTTCATGTTGTGTTCTCCATAATCGAATGATGGCGCGAAGAGCCACATGGCTCTCGTTCTACTTTCGCAAATCCTTGAAACGTATCGAGTAAGATCCGTGCGGCGCTACCTGCTTACAGTATCGTGCAGCTGAGCGGCACGACACGTGGTGTATTCGTGGACCCGCCGGAATCGCCGAGGGATACCGCTACACCCACCGCCAGAGTGGTCGCTGTTACCTCTTATTGGCGACTACGAGTATACTGCTCGCCGCGGTGAGGTCAATCAGCGGAGTGTTATCAAGGACTTGGCGGTGCTCAATCAAGTCCGACTTCCAGACTCGGGTGAGCAGCTTCTTCATGACCCAGGAGGAGCGGGCGACGCATGAATTGCAGGACAGTTCTCAGATCGAGACCGGATCGCGGCCAGGGAGGAATAGGTGGTGCTGCAAGAGCAACCGAAGGGTCAAGGAGTACCCTGCTCTGTATCCAGACCGGCACGCCTGACCTAATCTAAGCACGCTTTGGTTTTCGTGCCTTCTTCGTTGTCGACGCGGTTTTCTTTTTGCGGCGTCTCGGCAATTGTGGTTTGGCCGGCCACGTAACATCGAAAACAATTGGACGAATAACTACGTCCCTATGCTTGGCCACATAAAGCGACGCTTGCTGTTCAAGCGCCTGCTGGAGGGTATCACAGTTTGTGGGCACTGGCGCCTGAGCTTGTCCTTTCCAGCCCAGTACTTTGCCCGTCCATGCGACGAGGTAGATGCCATGTGTTCTGTGCTCGGCGACAAGATACTTGGCGCCGAGTTGTAGCGAGAGGCTGGTAGACATTTCTTTATTTTCAGACCACTTCAATTCGACGACAACCGAGGCGTGTGAGCCATCGACGCAGCGTGCCTCTATTAGAATGTCTTTCCGCTGTAAGAATCGTCCTTGGCGCTCTCGCGACAGATCTACGATGGTTGCATCCGATCCAAGGACGCGGAACGGCAGTCGGTCTGCAAGTCGGCGAAACACATAGGCCTGCATGGCTCCCTCTCGCTGCAACCGAGGATGACCTTTGCCAATGCGATAGAGGAGCTCCGCGTCATCGCCGATGTCCTTGGCGATTATATGTAGTTGTTCTTCAACCACCGCCATTAAATCGGCGTCGTGTCGCACCCAGCGATAATCCGGGTTGCTCAAGGCATCATGAATGACCTTGAGCGGCAAAAACTGGGTCTCAAGAAGTCGTTTTGCCCTTTCCTCGGCCAATGCGCGGCGGTACCACCGTTGCAGGAGCGGCTGCTGGCGAACCAGTTTATCCAATTCTTCACGATCGCCTTTGTTGTCACGATAAAAAAGTATGCCAGGAATTGAGTCGCGGAGCTGGCGACATTGGTATTCTGGCGTGACAAAGCCGTCGTGGCTCTTGTCTTTTCGTTTGGGGGGAAACGTGGCAAACAGCATCGACGCTATTTTGCAGAGCCTGTCGGCGGGCCAGCCGTCAAACCTGTGCCGGGTGCTTATGTCAAATAACTGGGCAAGGATGAACAAACTACGGAGGTTGCCTGCGGTGAAATCACGTTCGACATCGGGCCAAGCCTCATCTGGCGACAATTTCAACAAAATGCGGAGGGCGGCGTCACCAAGCTCGGAACTCGGGGTGGACTTAAAGAAATCGCTCGCAATCTCAATGCCACGCAATTCATCACGTTCCGCCAGAATCTTGAGCAAGCTGGCCCGTGCTTCATTGGAGAATTCACTGTTTCTTGTCAGGTCGGCGACATGCTCGATCAGACCAGGTGTCCAATATTTGTTGTCCAAGTTTGATGCTGCAACGGCGTGAGGCGATCCGCTCTGCATATCGCGTCGGATAGCGGCGAGAAAGACCGATTCCGTGGCGACCGGGTCGATTTGGTAGCAAACGTCAATCACATTCGAGTCTGCATCGCTCGTCCAAACCAACAGGGCAGGAAGCCAATTCGTAATCAACTCGGCGTTTACTGTGAGTTCGGCGAGGCGGTGATTGACAACGGCTCGGAAGCACCAGGCCTCGAATTGGACCGCACGGGTAAAGCTGTTTGCGGTAAAGCCAGTTGGCTGGTACTCGCGGACGGCTGCGACACAGACGCTTAATACATCGTTTTGTGTTGCTGCATCAAGGTCGTCCCATGTGCCAACAAGGTTGCTCGGCCGTGCGTGCTCTCTGGGAAAACAGACCATCGACAAATCCCACATTCGCTCGTGCACGGTCCGCTCGCTTGCCTTGAGAACCGACGCGACGAAGTCCGTGATCGAAATCTCCTGTTTTTTTGACGCCTGCGCGGCTGTTCTACGCTGTTCGGCAATCTTTCGTTCCGAGGCTTCGTATTCTGCAACGCTTTTCGTAAAGGCCTCGAAGATTGCCGGCCGGTGCTCACGAACGAACGATCGGGCCTTTTCTTGGATCGGTTCAGCGCCACCGCGTGCCGCGATCATCACGTCCTCCCAGACGGTGTCATTTGCTCCGGCGAGATCTGGCAGCTGCTGGATTAGCCACTCCACGTCACCGGGCATGAGCACCCAGCGAAAGGGTCGGTGAGGATTCGTTTCGCTGTTGAGACGGCTCTTTTCTAAATCAGCCAAGTAGAGTTGCTGTCGGGAGGTCTCGACCTTCTGGAAAGCTGGGGTGAAGTGGAATCGCAGGTGGGTTTCGTCATCCCATTGTTGCAGAGCTAACTCGATCAGCGCATTCAAATCGTCAGCCGAAGGAGGATCCTGCTCGAGAATCAGCGAGATTGCATGGTAGAGAATATCTTCTTGCGGATATGCGGGAGTCCAGTCCGTGTGGCTCGAAGCGCTCAGAAAATAAGGAAGTTTACGTTGCACGACGATTCTGGCGGCTTCGAGGGTCAATTGCTCCGACAAGGTACGCTGCAACCGGTGCGTTGAGTCTAAAGCATCTCCTAGCGCGTCGGGCGCATACATAACCGCCTCTTCAATCGTCCAAAAGCCTTGCTCGATATACGATTGAATGATGGCAGAGACGACCGCGCGGCGAATCCGCGTGTTCGGCTTCGCGGATCGGACAAAGCTCTCCATTGACTGCAATTGATCGGCAGTTGCAAGCTTTTTTACGAGTATTAGCGCAGTCTCGACCAGGTCTTGAGGCAATCGGCCGTTGCGCACGATGGCAAGCGCTGGGTCAACTGCTTCACGGGCGCCGATTGTGGTCGCGATTTGCAATAGCACCACGCGCCGTGCTGCCGTGCGCGTTGTGTCGTGGATGCGACTCGCCAATTCCTCGCCTACTCCAGTTAGTTGAGGGTGTTTTACGTTGTCATTACTCCAAAGGCGGATCACCCAGGGACTTGACTCGGCAATCTCCTCAAGCCGGTCGAAAGTTTGCTTTGCGATGTTCAATGTGAGGGCCGACAAGTCTGACGGCAGCGGCAAGCCACGGTTCGTATGAAGAAGCCAGTCTCGCAAATCCTGTCGGCCGATTTCCATCAGCAGGCTCAGAATACCTATATGGCTGCGGTTTAGATTGCCGTCGCCGTCGGTCAGCAGAGTCTTAAGCTGGCCTAGCGCCAGTTCATTCAGTGCAAAGGCGCACATCCATTCCCGAATATTCTTCTGACTAAAGCGTCGGCCGCGCGCGAACATTGCCGAGCCGAGAGCGTGGCGAGCGGCTTTGAGGTTTGCGCCATGAATCGAATGCGACTCGGGTATCAGTTCGTCTAAGCGTCGGCCGGACCGGTCGGCGATGCTCCAGGCAATGCTGTCAACCCCCGAAAATGACATTGCACAGGCGAGCTGCGCTGCGGCGCGGAATTGTTCTTCAATTTCGGGGACTCCGACCGAACTTTTTTGTCTTTCAGGATCCTGCTCCGTCAGCAATTCTCGTAGAACACCTTTCCAAATTTCGGTTGTCGTCAAAGGTTCATCGAGATGATGCTCGATGTATTTGATTCCTGCGGGATACTGCGCGGCGTCTTGAAGGTTGTGTTGTTTGATTTTTGCGAGGATTCGATCAAAGTCGCCTGTGCCGACGATGTGGCGCGCATCGTCGAGGGTCAGCGGGAGAAGTTCTGCTGCGACAAAGTTGTCACCAAAATGCCGGGTAAGTTCTGGGATAAGGGGATCTGGGAGCGCCGTCTCGCGGCAAAAAATGACCACTTGTAATCGCTGGCTGGCGATCGGCTCCAGTGATTGCAATTCGCGAAGGATAACCTGGTGGATGTTACGCTGGATATTCTCTCCTTCATCGAGAGAGTCGATGATCCAAATCGCTGATTCTCCGGACGAAACCCAAGCATTCCATCCCAGCGGCAGAACAAGTTCGCCGGGGCTGTGCAGGTGCAGTGGCGTCGATAGCACGAGTTGATCGCCTGCTGTCGCCATTTGTCGGCTGAGTTTGTCCGCGACGAATGACTTGCCGATCCAGGGTGGGCCAACGATCAAGATGGCCTGATAGCTCAAGAGTCGTTCAAAACGAAAAAGCTCCTCTGACTCTTGCACGAATCCGAAATCGTCTCTGCTCGGCGACGATTGCAGGACCCCAAGGAATTCACGAAACAATCGCGGCACGCCCGCTGCGAATTGTGAAGATTCGGTACTCATAGCTTGTCACCATTGTGAGGCAATTATGTGTGGGGCCGGTACGAATACTGCACAAATACTGTCGGTTAGAGGCCAATCCCACCAAATCATTTCAAACCGGGGGCGAGACATTCGGTTGCCCGATTGTAGCAGTCGGCCAAGCGTGTGAAGAAGGAGCCGACGAATTGCGAATGGAGGCGTATCGGCGCTTAGGTTGACATGGATCGTGCCGCATGATGATCTTATGAACGCGCTAACTGGCCTACGGGCAGAGAATTGAAACTCATACGTCGGCGAGGCGCTCAAGTGGTTGCGGTTGCAGAAGCGTTGTTCGGAACTTGGGGTGGCCAGCGAACGAATCTGACTGGGGCAGGCCGGGACGGCAGCAAGTCCCTCGCGTCAGCCATTCGACGTGAGTCCGGCTCCGGACGATGAGAATGACACGCTCGAACATTGGGGGTTCGATTGGCTCCGCGGCGTGCGTGAGACCGCGATCATGTTGGAAGTACGCCACCGGGATCGCCGCGTTTCAGCGTTCGATTAAACCATGCTGGACCGCGGGGAGTTCGATCCGACAGAGAGGATCACGCTGCACTTTGGCGGCAACACGGTCAAGATCATTCGCCGCAACCCTGGCGCGGAAGCGCGCCCGAACGTGCGGCTTTTCGACGGCATTATCTGCTCGCGGGTGTAGTGGATTCGGGCGGACGAAGTGATGCTATGGAAACACAGGAGAATGCGGTTATCATTGAAGCGGCTGAAGTAAAGAAGTCCGGTCTGCGGATGCGCATAACGGCACCTCAGATGTTGAACGCTGAGGGAACGAGAAGTGAGGTCACTTGAGAGAAATGCCATGTGTGATCCAAATATCTACGACGTTGCCGACTTAGATGCGATCGTAGACGACGTGCGCGAGAAGCTTCGCGAGAAGCTCGCGGCAGACCCGAACTTCTTTGGTCAAGACAGCGCCGTAGCGAGACGTATCGCTGTAACGTTGAACGAAGATTCGCCCCAAGGGACCGTGGGAGTTCCCGCAGGCGTTAATGCGAACTCCACAGCCGGCATCATGGCGACGGTAGACCTAACAATCCTGAACCACAGTGCCAAGACGGAGGACGTGGAAAGAACCGCCCGCCGCGCGGCGAGGGAGCACTGTGCCACTGTTTGCGTGTACCCTGAACACGTGTCGATCGTCTCTCGCGTGATGAAGGAGGAAGGCGTAAGCGATGTGCCTCCGATCGCGGTAGTTGGCTTTCCTGAAGTGTCTGCGCCGACTCTGGAGGCAACCGCGTCAACTGTCCTGCAAACGCGGGAGGCGATTGCGGCCGGCGCAAAGGAGATCGATATGGTGCTCCCTCTGAGTTTTCGCGACGACAAGAACGATTGTCCGGAGCATTTCAGATACATCAAGGCGGTCGCGGATGTCGCCCACGCGATACGTATCCCGGTAAAAGTGATTTTGGAAACCGGATATCTGACCAACTCGCAGATTGCGAAAGCATCCATGATTTCCAAGATCGCTGGGGCTGACTGGGTGAAGACTGCCACAGGCTTTGCCGAACAGGAAAAACTTGTCAAAAACAAGAACATTAATCAACACAAGTGACGCCCTTCCCGAAAACTGATCCAGGAAATATGAGAGAATCCAACCGGCCCGTTGGGCCGGAAAGGATTCGACATGAAGAAGCGACATGGTGCAGAACAGATCGTAGGGCTGTTGCGTCAAGCGGACGTGGCGTTGGGGAAAGGGGAGAAGGTTCCTGAGGTCTGTAAGCAGTTGGGGATCAGCGAGCAGACGTACTATCGTTGGCGAACGAAGTACGGCGGGATGGATCCGCAGATGGCGCGTCAGCTGCAGGAGCTGCAGAAGGAGAACGCGCGGCTGAAGCGTCTGGTGGCGGACCAGGCGTTGGACAATCAGATCCTGCGGGAGGCCGCCCGCCCAAACTGGTAAGCCCCGAGCGACGACGTCGGACCGTGGAGGTGGTCCGCAGTCGCTTGGGGCCGAAACAGGTGTCGGAACGACGGATCTGCCGAGTGCTGGGGCAGTCTCGCTCGACGCAGCGTTACCGTCGTCGGAAGCCGGACGATGATCGCCGGTTGATCGACGAACTGCGTCGCTGGTGTGAGTGGTATCCGCGTTTCGGCAGCGAACGGGTTCACCAGATGCTCCTAGGAACCGGTTGGCGGGTGAACTTCAAGCGTGTCCATCGCCTCTGGAAGCAGGAGCACTTCCAGGTTCCTGGAAAGCAACGAAAACGTCGTCGTTTACCGGGGCACAGCGAGAACGGCTGCGTCCGCCATAAGGCTTTGCACCGCAATCACGTCTGGAGTTACGACTTCCTCGTGGATCGCACGGAGGACGGCCGGCAGTTGAAGCTGTTGGTGGTGATCGACGAGTTTACTCGGGAGTGCCTGGCAGCGGAGGTGGGGCGGACGTTTACGGCTCGGGACGTGATGTTGACGTTGCAGTACCTGTTCGCCGTCCGTGGAGCTCCGGAACACGTCCGCAGCGACAACGGTCCGGAGTTCATCGCGAAAGAGTTGCAGCGTTGGTTGGAACGTGCGGCCGTGAACACGCTCTACATCCAGAAAGCAAGTCCCTGGGAAAATGGCTACGTGGAGAGTTTTAACGGCAAGCTGCGGGACGAACTCTTGAACCGAGAACTGTTCCTGAGCGTTCCCGAAGCTCGCTACGTGTTAGACGAATGGCGAGCGGAGTATAATCATCGCCGGCCCCACAGCGGCTTGGGCTGGCAGACCCCTGCGGCGTATGCCGCGAAGTTCGTAGATCGACCGGCCGGGGTGTTCCCGACCGCGTCGCGTGTTGAGTCTCCGGTCGGGGCTACGCCCCTCCCTCCGACTCAACACGCGAACTAAACACTAACCGATTCTCTCACAGACACTGGTACTGAAATCGGGAGGGGGTCACAAGCGCAGGCCGTGCTAAGTGCCGGAGCAGATCGGATTGGCGCAAGCGATGGTATCGATGTTCGCACAGAAGTAGAAGTCGAGCTGGGTCGATCGACTGACTCTGGGAAGACTCGCATTCGCGCGGCGATAGTCCTGGATGTGATCCTGTTATTCACATGTGGACTACTATTTTACTTCTACGGACTTTCACTTCTGTCTTGTGTGGCCGCGCTATCGGCGCTGCTGACGATCCACGCTTATGTTAATCTTACCGCCAAGGCTAGTGCACCCCTTGACCTACCGCCCGTCGCCCACATTACCGCCACCCCTACGGCGGAACTCGCTCTACATCAAGCACGGATGAAATACGCATGGGATTGGTTTCAGTACCACGCAGATCAACGTCTCAAAGCATTTAATTTTTTTCTTGTCATTGTGGGCATTCTCCTTGTCGCTTACGGTACTGCGATGAAAGAATATCGAGAGGAGATCTCGCCTGCTCCGGCTCCGCCCCAGGTAAATGCTCCGCCTCCCGTGAATGCGACAATTGCGACTCGCTATGCGACTTTCGCGGCTGGTGTTGCCTTTTGCGGAGCGATCATTTCAATTGCGTTTCTGCTCATCGAAGTTAGAAATGCAGAGCTTGTCGAATGTGGGCGTAGGTGGTTGGACAATCTGGAGGATGGGCTTGGGATGACGCTTAGAAAAGACGACGACAAGCGACTGTGTCTGTACAGCGCGGTCGGATGGCTGACAAGTGTTCTGATGCCGTTTGGAAAGCTCGTTACGCACAAGGCTGCGACGCGGTTCGTCTATACACTAGCACTAATAGGATTTGCCGCTGCCTCACTTTTCGCTTTTAGGGGATTCAAATAAGAGGACACAGTTTGGGCGGTGAATTGACGAAGCCCGAGCGGCCGACCGAAATGAGGGCAGCGGGTGTTAAAGTGATCGCAGATGTACAAAGGTCGATGTGCGGTCGCCGGCGGACCTCCGGGCGATCCGTCTTCGACATTTAGTTGCTGGTCGGCGCCGAGTCAGTCTCGTTTTGGACTTTGGCCCCCCTTTTCGTGGACGGCTTTGTAGGTCCAGTTCTTGGTGTTCTTCATATCCTTCGAATCTCCATCCCCGCGGATCTGCTCAGTCGTTTGCCCAGGCGAGCCTTTGGTGTTTTCTTCAATCGCGTCTGCCACTCTCTGCAAGTTTTTCATGATGTCCGGATCGGCCACGAATTCTTCAATTACCGCCGGATCTTTAATCTGTTCAATAAGCCACTCGGTCATTGCCGGATCCTTAAGGGCGCGGCGTAATTGCTGCTGCGCTTTTTCTAACTGATTTGAATCGGGCGCGCTGTTCATGGGGACTGGTTTACTGTCAGGAGCGGGAATCTCAGGGGAACGATTCAAAAAGTGCGAAAAATAGGCGAACGTCAGTAGTATCCCTGCTGCACCAGCAATAGCCGCAACACCGTCGTCCTTGAACTTTGTCTTGTCCCTGGCGCTCTTTTCGTTCCAAGCATCTCTCAGAAACCGGAGCACGTCAGGCGCTCACTGATGAAAGCGCAATCTTGGACTGCGTGACCAGAGCTATCCATTGCAGTGAGATTGGCTCCGGTATCAGTGGCGAATAAGGGGCAGCTCGCTGTGGAATCACATTGTCCTCCTTGACTTAGCGGTAGTGTGCCAAAGGAGCCTAGTGGACTGTGCCACTGTAGTCAAGGAATATTTAGAGGGAACGCTGAGAAAGGCCTACGCGCTGCCGCAACCCCGTGCGGCAACTGCGGCGAGCGGCCGAGGCGGACGCCGTGTGAGTGGGCGCGTAGAGTTGATACTTGCCGATCATCCGGCGCTCGTTGCCAAAGAAGCTCTGTTTGCGCGCGACCAGTTGCTCGACGACCGCCCGGACACGGATCGTGACCGGCCAGGTCCCGTAGCTGGTCGACCCAGCGGCTGCTGCGATCGACCGCATCGAGCACCACGACGTTCCACACGGTGAAGGCGATCTTGAGCGCGTTCTCCCTCTTGTGCTCCGTCAGCTAAAACCAGCCAGAGGATCTGTGAACGGTCATGCCGCAACTGGACGCGCCGAGTCTGATCGCCGAAGCCGGGCCGGCGGCGGGAGAACAGGTCGACCGAGGCATTCGACGGCAGCAGTAGTCTTCCCGGACAGGTTACGCGACGCGACCATCGTGGGGTGGATTGTGGTTTAAACTCCACGCGGTGAAAGCGCGATAATCAATCGACCGAATGATCGGGCGAAAAATCGTATAGACCACATGCGATGTAGAATAGAGAATTGGATTAGCGAGTGTTGAGTCGCTTCGATGGAGCGCGCAGGTTGGAAGATCAATGGTAAAATCGATCGCTGATCCGTGCCAACGGCTATTTGACCTTTGCTCGCGGAAGACGGGCAAAGACTTGTGCGCCGAAATAGCCAAAGCGCTGGCTGACGATCCGGCGAGAATAAACGCGACGAATGATTGTGGCGATACGCCGTTGATTTGTGCCTTGCAGTACGAAAACGTGGAACTGGCAAATGTACTGCTGGAATTCGACGCGGACGTGACTGCGAAAGGAGGTCATGGGCAGACTGCGTTAATTGCGGCCGCTGAAAAGGGGCTCGCCGAAATGTGCGCCCTGCTTGTGGACAAAGGGGCCAACGTAAATGCGATTGATGAATTCGGCAATACTGCTCTCATGTCAGCGATTGGTTTCGAGCACGCGGAAATCTGCACGGCGCTTCTTCCTTGCGGCGTTATCGACGCTCGTCATGGTCAAGGATATACGGCACTTCTCCTGGCCTTTTTTAGCGGTGACCTCGCCACGTCTCGGCTATTAATCGAGCACGGCGCGACGACTAGCCCGGAGGATTGGGAATGGAAGGAGCTACGAGATATTCGAGTCGCCATTGAGCGACTGATTTCACGCCCCGAGCTTGGCAAGCATGATCTTGTTGACGCGGAAGGACGAATTAAAGACGAAGTCCTGTTTGCCGCTTCAGATTGCTCTATGTGGATGCGACTGTTCGCGGTGCTTCAGAAAGAGTCGAATCTCTTTGAACCCGTGTGGGATAATTTTCCCAGTGGCCTTCAAGAGCGGCTAAAGGTCAGTTGTCCTGCGCTTTCATCCGAGTTGCACAGCCGCATACTGAAGGAGCAAGTCAAGAAGGTCCGTAAGGGGACAAAATGGCTGGAACGCCCCGACAATCTTAATTGACGTTTTTTGAAGGATGTCGTCGTGACAAAAGTAAGACATACTACAAAGGGCATGACAGGGTCGGATGCGGCTAAATCACTGGGAAGACGGTTTCAAGCGATCGTTGATCTTCGCAAGGATGTCGTGCCGAAGCAGTCGACCCCGGCCGCCGAATTTATCGCGCAACGGGTCATCGAACATCCGGACAGGGCTTCGCTCGCGAAGTCCGGCGGACGATATTTGGCTTTTTGCGGTCGCACGCCGCATGTCAGCTTGGGATTCATGGTGCACGAAAAGGCTGAGATTGGCCCGGAAATCGACAAAGCCATTAGCCTGCATGCCAAGCGTTCAGGCGAGGCGTTGCCAATCACCCGATTCAATATCCGATTGCGCCTTGGCCAAAACAGAAGTAAACTCCAACAATGGTTGGAATCGGAACAAGAATCTAGGAAGGCGGATGTGGGGGAGTCGGAGGAGATAGAGTCGGCCGTTACATCTTTGCGGAAGACGATCAGGGCTATCGTGGGAAAGTTGCCGAAGAGTTACGACGAGCGACGTTCGGTCCTTGTCGCGTTGAGCGACGCGTTTCGTGAGGAGGTCGGCCGGTCGTTGGGTCCAGCGATAAATGAACGACTGGCGGGGATGCCAAAAGAGACCTACGACGAAAAAAAAGCGTTGGCCCGGTACGTGAATGCTGAACTGCGTAGGTTTGGGCTGGCAGCACGTTGTCCTAAAACCGGACGTGCTAGCATCTTGCAAGCCGACTATGGCCGTCATCCGGAACACGGGCGATTTCAGATGGACAATGTGGATGACGAAGGCCGGCGGGACCGCAGCCTGAGCTTCAACGATCTGATTCCATTGGAGTTGGTGCCGGATGATTTGAGCCGGGCCTCCTGGGGAAAATGGGCGGGAGAAGAGCGCGCTAAAGCGAGCAAGCGGACTCGGGGCTAAGGCGTGAAAAAAAAATCTTGGGCGATGGTCTTGTATTTGGCCGGCTAGTGTGTATAAATAATACACACGCCAAGGGATGACCGTGCTCCGGGGCAAAAGGCTCCGGCAATTCTTTGAAGAAGTCGTGTGTATACATAGTGCACCTACGAGGCGTAACCATGAGCACATTGGGATCGGCTCCGCGAATTTATCCGACTCTCGCGACGCACCAACGAAACGAGGAATGGGCTTGGAAAGAAGAAACCACTTTCCTCCAGGCCTGGGCGGACCGTCTAGAGGTCGAGTTTAAACTCCACATCCCTCGCCTGGTTCTGAGGATCGACCGGCTTCCGTGCAACGTGCTGGGACATTTTCGTGAAGGGCACAACGGTCTCGGGCTGGAAGGCGAGATTGCCATCAACGCAAAATACCTGCCCGTTCTCGAAGCGTGGGAGTTGCTGGGCATCCTCCTCCACGAAATGCTGCATGCCCTGGCAAGCTTGCAATGGCACGGTTGGCAAACGAAGCCATCACAACCGAGTGTTCTGCGACAAGGGTCGCGAGCTTGGGCTGCTCGTGGATCGAAAAGGTTTGACCGGCTATGCCGCCGACAGCCCGTTCAAAGACCTGCTTCGCCGATTTGGCGTTCCGGTGCCAACCGACGAGGTG
The DNA here is from genome assembly GCA_963801675.1 of uncultured Planctomycetia bacterium. Classification (GTDB taxonomy): domain Bacteria; phylum Planctomycetota; class Planctomycetia; order Pirellulales; family PALSA-1355; genus PALSA-1355. The sequence goes on along the minus strand of CAWDFN010000001.1, from coordinate 827,764 downwards.
CCGCCACTGTCGTACGCGAGTCGCGGAGATTCGAAGCTAAAGAAGTGGTCGTGCAGTTGCCCCGTCAACGTCCGTGTGGCGGTGCCTGACTTCAGCGCCGTGTGCCTCAAGTGCGGCAAAGAATTTGTTCGGGCGTGAGCGGCCCAGAGCGTAGCCGGAGCAGTCGGTAACTATCGAAGGATTTACCAATCGCGGAATCTGACAAAGCTGATTCAGACGCTGTGTCTATTCGACTGGCATCGATAAAGGAGTATCGAAGATGTCCAACAATGAGAGCAAGGGATTGTCATGGGAGCCGCTTGAACCACTTTTCCAAGTTCTTCTGCCGGTTTTGTTCGGGGAACGCAATGCTGAGTCGGTGGAAGAAGAGGCAGCGCTGAAGAAGATTCATCTCGCGCTTGTTGCAGCCGCCTCTCGAATCTTTCGGTCTCCACGATTTCGCGGTGTGGATTGCGATCCCCATGTGGCAGCGCAAATGTGGTTTATCGCCATCAGGGGAGCAAAGCAACGCTACGATCCGCACAGACCATTCCACAAGTACGCGTATCCCGTCCTGGGCTGGATTTGCTGTGATCTGTGCCGCCGCGAGCGGGTACGGCGCGTGAAGACGATCACGCCCGACATAGCCGATTGGTCGCCCGCGCCCTGGCAATTGGCGGCGTGGAGAGAGCAACGGCACCGCGTCCGCCGAGCATTACGCACGCTCAAACTGAGTGGCAAGATGTCGCGGAAGCAGCGTACCGCGATTGCCTTGAAGGGCTACCGCGGCTTGTCATCGAGGGAAGCGGGCGAGCTCTGCGGGGTCAGCCGGGCGATTGGTTCTCGAACTTGACCGGCATGCGGACCCTCGGACACAGCAGCGCTGGCGTGAGCGAACAAGTCGACTTCGAGGTCCAACCTCGGAGATTTACGACGCTGCGTCGGGGTGGCCCCGCCAACCGCTGGGAAGTCGATGCAATCATCTTTCAGGGAGGCCGTCGGTTTCGTCAGACGGGCAAGACGTGGATGCCGCTGACCTTCAGGCAGCGGTGAAAACAAAACGAGTCGGGCCAGCAAACAGCAAACTTAAGCCAAGCTTTCTTCAAACAGTCAGGAGACCTCCAAATGTCCGGCAATCAGCAACAACAAGTGAATACCAGCGGATCCGAAGCGTTCGCTGGTGCCCGATTTGCCATCGAGGCGTGGGCGATTTCCGTCGAGGTGTTTCTGCGAACGGGGTTCGGAGCGCGATACATCGGGGCAAAGGGGGCGGTGGTGCTCTTGATGGCTCCGATGTCGCTGTTGTTTTTTCAAGACCAAGATCCGCGACCGCTTTTGTGGTTTCTGGTGGCGTACTTGGTAATGGTCGTGATCGCTCGTATCGACTCCCTGCGCCGCCGAAGTCGCGGAGACACGACCCATTCGTTCTATTCGGGCTGGCCGCGTCTCATGAAGATCTTCCCGCGCTGCTCGGAAGTGACCGTGAAGAAATACGTGGAGCCGTTGTTCGTGGGCATCGTTGGTGTGGCGATCGGCAACCATAACGTTCCGCTGGCGATGTACCTGCTTATGGCGGCGATTTGCCTGTTCGTGAGCGTCTTTAGCAGTGAGGAAGTATTGCGCAGACGGGTTGCGGAGATGAACGACGCGGTAAATGAACAGGAAATAATCGCGGAGCGGTTTCGCGAGATTCGCGGAGAGACCTTCTAGTTGGAAAGGGAGTGAATTATGGGTGCGAAGGACGGAGCCCGAAAAATCGGAGAGGGCCACGCGGCGGCAATGGCTCGGTTAGGGTTGCGGGAGCTGCGTGGCGCGATGTATCCCAGCGGGAATGTAGCCCAGCAGCCGGAGTACGGCCTCTACGGCACGAAGACGCCCGGAGAGGTGGCCGAGTCTCGCCGCGCCGACGAACGCGACCTCGAAGATGAGGCACCGAATCGGTACTCAATTCTCGCCGAGCGGTTGCAGCAAGCCAAGGATCGCGGCGATCGAGATGATGATTCTAGGGACCTGGAAAGGGAGTAACAGCGATGTCAGTTTCAAGCGTGTTAGTCGTCATGGCCTGTGTCGCCACGTACAAGCTCGGGGCGTACAACCAACGGCATCCTGGCCAACTGTGGGCATTCACCAAGTTGATCTGGAAATGGATGCAAACGTGACGGAAGGGGAAATCTCGACGTGCGATTTACAGTCACGTCCGTGGATTGAGATACGCGAATGGTATCGGAGACTTCAGAAGCGAGTCAGCACGAATGACCCAAGATCAAATCATTCAGCTATGTCGCGGATTTCAATCAGAGGGATTTGACGGTCAAGCCGCTGCTATTCTAACCTTGGCAGCCGTTCTGGCGGGCGATGCCCAGCCCGACGCGAAGCCGTTGACAGTCAGACAGGCCGCGCAGCGGTTGGGCGTAAGCGCGGATACGATCTATGACTTGTGCAGGGACGGTCGCCTGAGGTGTTTTCGAGCCGGCGAAGGTCGCGGGACGATTCGCATCCGTCCCGCTGACCTTCATCGCTTTCAAATTGAGGCGGCCTAGGCCACGACAGAAGCTGCGGTGTTCGCACCGTTCAGCACTCCGAGCAGGAAGCCCGGCTTGCTGTCAATATGGCTGTACCGCTGCTCAAGCATCCGCGTTGACGTATGGCCCAGCAACTTGGCTACGACGTGAGAATCAACGCCTGCTTGCAGCATTCGCGTCGCGAAGGAGTGCCGCAACGTATAGCTGCATAACTCGGGCAGACCGAGTTTTTCCTTCAATCTCCTGAACTTACATCTGACGGCGTTCTTATCCCACGGTTCGCCGTTCTCTTGCCGAAAGATCGGTCCCTCGGGATACTTCAACGCCCGCCGCTCGGCGATCAAGCACGCTTCGTCCGTCAGATACACGATGCGCTGGCGCTTTTTGCCTTTGCTCAGCTTTGTGGGAAATCGCCAGCAACGATTGGCACGGTCGAAGTACCTCGCCTCGACAATTCGCGCTTCGTAGGGCCGGCAGCCAGTTTCCCAGATGACGCTTAGCAAATCGCGGAAGTCGTCGAAATTGTGGCCCCAGCGGTTTTCAAGCAGCTTGAGCAGTGCCTGCCACTGGGTTTCGTCAATCGTCAGCTCGCGCCGTTCCGGCTCGGGCAGCTTCGCTTTCGCTAGCGGCGAGCGGACTTCGATGATCTGCTCATCCTCGCACCATTGGATGGCTCGCTTTGCACAGCGGCCGGCTCCATTGCGATAATTGGCCGACGTTCCGGGATATCGTTCGCTGAGCCAGTTGGTCACATGAAATCGCTTCAACTGAGCAAGTCGTAGCCCGCTGGGCAGGAACGCCTTGAAGTGGCCTAGGTGCAGCTTGTACCAGGCATACGTGCCCGGTTCATTGTTCTTCTCCGACCAACCGAGGAACTTATCGATCAGTTCTTCAATGCGTGGATTTGGGCCCGTCTGCCTGGGCCTGCCGTTAAGCAATTCCTTCAGCTTCTTTTCGGCGGCACCCTTCTTGGTGCCAAGCTGAATTTGTCCGCCGTTGACGTTGGCGTAGAAGTGCGTCTTTCCGTTGCGCACGCGCGACCGAAGGCATGACTCTCTCATGGCTGATTCCTTATGCGTATTCCCAGGAGAAATACGCCGGCCGCGAGCGATTCATTTTTCAAGAATCGCGGTCGCTTAGTCTGTCTTAGTCTGTCCGAGACCAATCAGACCGAGGAATCCAGCCTTTCTTTCTTCGCTCAAACCGTTTGCTGAGAGTCATTTACAAAAGTGGGCGATACAAGACTCGAACTTGTGACCCCTAGCTTGTCGAAGGACCCGGGAGGCTCGCTAAAAAGCCCGAAATTCCCGAGGGACATGGGCATTCTAGACCGATCGACTGCAATTGCAAGGTGTCGCAAGATGTACCGCACTTTGCCGAGTAATTGCAGTATTGCGAACATCCAATCCGGTAGTTACCGGGTTGGCAATCCACGACCTCACGGCTTGCCATGCAGCGGCGCAGGGTTTGGCTGGAGCGCCTTTTTCATGGCGGAAAGAATTGCCAGCGAGCCGCGAGAGGAATGGTCACATCCAGGCCGTGGTCTGGCGATGTGAGACAACCCGCGCCAGTGGTCCTGAGAGCCGCGATACAGGCGATTTAGGTACCGAGACTACTGACCCTCGTCGTTGGGCCAGTGACACGTATTTGCCAAAACCGCCCCAATTTCTCGAACGACGTCTTTCAACGGGCGCGGTGGCTCTGGTTTTGCGTGCTCGACGTAGCGGATCGCGGGTGCGCCCAGCGCTTGGGATTGCGCCGTTCCAGCCGCCAGGCGATGGCTTGCCAGGCGGGATCCCGAGAAAGTTTGTCCAGATCCTGGATCTCGGCTTCTGCCTTGGCTTGCAGGATTCGGCGACGGAACTCGGCAAAGACCGGCTGGTCGCGCCGCTTGCCTTTGGCGATCCAGTTGCGGACGGTGCGCGCCGTGACGCCAGCGAATGCAGCGGCGGTTTCGACGAAGTTGCCCCGCCGAACCAGCGAGATGATTGTTTCCGCGGTTTGAGGGTTGAAATCCGTTGGCCGACCGACGCGATTTCGTTGGGCTGGCGCTCTGCCGTTCGAGCATTGGGGCATGTCGTATACTTCCTGGCACCAGGCTTGTCGTCCTTGACAAGTCGATCCGATAACGACGATTCGATTATTATACCGGCAACCCTTGCAGAAGCAGATCAGTAAAATACCAGCCGGAAGCGGCAGTACGCCCCTTCGTTCTTTTTGTGCACCGACGGTCGGCTGCAATCCTGCGTGACGGTATCTTGGTGACCGAAAAATGGCTCGTCACTCACGGATGAGGCGGCGAGTTCCGAGCGTTGTATGGTTTCGACGGCCATTTCCGTAATGCCGTCGATGCCGTAGCCCATCCGATCAGGGTTGTGATAGGCAACAAAGTCAGCAGCGCTGGGCATTTTACGGGAACTCCCACCCAGCGGTGCGCCGCTTCGCGTCCAAATCAGCACGAAGCTTGGTGATAAGCTTCCGCTGCCCGCGAATCACATCCTGCGCAGCCTTGATCTTGCGTTCGGTGGACACCACGTCGGCGGCAAGCTTCACCGAATCGAGCTCGGGAGTACGGTGGATCATCGTTTGTGGCGCTCGTACACTTTTTTGCCGCTCTTGCTGTAGTGATATTCCCCGCCTCGCGGGCCAGTGAACGTCGGGGTGCCCGTGACGGTGTGGCCGCTAGCCTGTTCATCTTGGGACTCATTGTTTGGCGGGTCAGCCCTTGGCGCTGGCTTTGGCGATGGAGCCGGAGCCTTGACCACCGGCTCGGGCTTCGGCTTGTTCTTTTCATTGTGGCGGAACTCCCACGGCGGCTCGGCGTCAGATTTGGTCCACAACCCAAGCTTGCCGCGCTGCGCGGTCGCCTCGGCCGCGCTCAGTTCTTTGGAGTCGGAATACTTGAGATAGTGCCAGGCCCAGCCCTCTCGCACCATCTCCATGTTAATCCAGCGATCGTCAATGTAGATGTCGCCAATCGTGCGGCCGTACTTGTCGAGTTCCCGCCACGTGATTCTCACGTCCTTCTGAAAAATCTTCGCCGCCAACGCTTCGCGAGAACGCTGCCCGGATGTCTGGTTGCGTTCGGGCGCGTCGATGCCCGCAAGGCGAATTTTGTGCTGCTTGTTGTTCTCGTCCAAAACAGTCACCGTGTCGCCGTCAGTGATGCTGACAATGCGACCTGTCAGCGTGCGGGGCTCTGCTTTGACGCCGGTCGTGGCAAGATATGCGTAGTCATCGTCGCTCAGCTTGGTGAGCGGGACTTTCGCAATTTTCTGGTCGGACTTCTCTAGCTGCACAATGCCATCGGCAACGCCGACAAGGATGGCTGAAGCGTGAAACTTGCCCGTGCGGTCAGTCCAGTCGCGCGGCGTTGCCGGCTTTTTCGGCTCAGTTAAATCGTGGTCCGCCTCATCGATTCGGATGGCAGGCGTGGAGAGCGGTGTCGGCCGAAACACGACTGTCGCCTGCTGGGCAGTCGTGCTCACCGGCGCTACAGTTGCCACGGGCTGCGCGATTGGCTCGGCTCCGGGTTGGGTAACTTGCTGCGTCGGCGATTTGAGGTCGCAACCACCGACCACGAATACCCATCCGGCAACGATTGCACCAAGAGTGACCAGCACGCCGAGCGGCGAGCCACTTGTGATGTATCGCGGGTGACGTGGCGGTGGGGCAATCAGGGTGGGCTTGGCCGCTCTAATCCCCATGAAGCTGGGTAGGCCGAGCCGAAGGAGTTTGCCGGCCGTCGAATAGTAGCCCAGACCGCGCTTGATCTTGCGTTTCCGATTGCCCCACCAGCGAACCGGCTTCATTGCCGCCGTGATGCCAACGGCTTTCTTGGCCTGCTTCTTTATGCGCGTGATGCCGAGGAGGCTGTTTCTCGACGGCCGGCGGTATCGAAAGAACTTCATGAGTTTGCCCCCTTGGGAGCCATTATAATGGTGCAGGCACACCGTCAATAGGTGGGGTGCTTGACACCTATCTGAGCAGGCCTACGCTGCTCACAAGTCTCCCTGGAGCGAACAATGATCATTGCTCCTTCAAGTACGCGCCAGACACGTCCTACGATTGGAGGCCCGACTACTTTCGATTGTTTATCAGTCATGTGTCAGCCCAACGTAAGCTTGTGAGTGTGCGCGCATGCTATATAACTGGGCAAATGATCTTGGTTCAGGCCCAAAATCCCGATTCCAGGCCCGTCCCGAGCAAATGCTTGCATCCCGTCGACTAGTAGCTAAATTGATGGGTAAGACCAAACCCCAACATCAAGGGAGCAACGGATGCGCAAGGCGGTACTTCTGGCGATAGTGTTTGCGTTGGTGCTGCCGGCCGCTCACCTGTTTGCCAAGAGCGGCTCAAGCAGGAGTTCAAGCAGCCGGAGTTCCAGCCATCGCAGTTCGAGTTCTGGCGGCTACGGAACCGGCAGCAAGAGTTCTCACTCGACGACCAAGGGGTACACGAAGAAGAACGGCACGCACGTTCAGACCTACAAGAAAACAACGCCCGACGAGACGCAAAAGAACAACTATAGCGCGAAGGGCAACTACAATCCGCACACGGGTAAGTACGGGACGAAACCAGCGAAAAAATAGTTTTCAAGTTGCTACCTGACCTGCCCCCACCAACTCAGCGCTTTCTGCTTTTGACCTTGTCTCCAAGTTTGATCCACTTAGAACGCTAGAGAAACAAGGTTTTCACCGGGGGCTAGCCCCCGCGAAAAATTCGCGAACTCGACCGGCGATCGGTCCCCGAGAGGCGCAATCGGGCGACACGCTGGATTGCTTGTGGCCGATTGTTGGTCGTCGCGTGTGGGCCCCCCCCTGAGTCCGGCCTTTCCAGACGTAAGAGCGTTCGTAGCTGTTCAACGGAGTGCACGTAGGCGCAAAGCCGGCCAAACGAGGGCAACTGCCTGTTGACACAACAAAACTACGGCCGCGGCTTGAAAGGAGGAGGCGGGGGCGGTGGGGGTTTGTTTAGCCGGATGATGCGAGCCTTTGATGTTGGTGCAACCGAGGGTGCTGGATTTGAAGCCGCGGCAGGCGCGGCGGGGTTTTGCAGAATCGGGGCCACTGGCTGCTGCCCTGGAGGCGGTTGACCTGAAGGTGGCTGATGCTGGTAGACGATTTTCTGCTTCTGATTTTTCACATCCGCAAACGACCACGCCAGGGCAATCACCCAGCCGATCAGCAACCAGCCCAGGAACAGGTTCACGATGAACAGGCTCCCCAGGTTCCTGACGCCCCTGGCTGCCCCTATAATCGTCGGCAGGAAGTATCCTCCAAGAACCACGACCAGGAATATCAGCACGATTAGGCTCGTGCCGAGGATTTCCAGAGGGCTCATGGTGGTTTGCTGCGCGATTAACATTAACGTCATTTCGCACCATTCTGTTTCAGTTTTCCGCCATAGACAGCGGCATCGTAAAAACTTGCCATAGTCGAACTTTCGATTGGACTTGGTCCCGACGCCGGCAATCTCGCTTTCGCAGCCGCCACGCGACCTTTTACGTCTATGGTCGTCGCTTAGGTGGTGGGGGCGGCGGCGGCGGCAATTTAACTGTGCGGACTGTTTCGGGCTTCGAGCTTGTTGCAGACGGCGCAGGTGTGTTCGACATTGCAGCGGCATCCTTCGCCTTTTGCGGTGCAGGCGGTGGCGCGGTAACCGGGGGGCGGGCTGTGTTCTTCAGCACCGAATTTGCGACCGACGTCGTGGACGCTCGTACGGTTACGGTAACGTTTCCCACGACACGCTCGTCGCCGGGCTGCACTCGGATCGACTTTTCGGTCGCGTAATCGATGCACTCCACGCCTGCGTCGTCCAGGCGGTATCCCACGGCCAAAGGATGCGCGCCTTGCGCATAGATCGTGCAGGCGCGGCTGTCGCTCCCGATCTTCACAGGCGACGGTCCTAGGCTGATGTTTACGATTTCGCGTGCTCCAAAACGCACTTCCAACCACATTTCTCGGAAGGCCGCCTCAAAAAGCGCGACCATCAGGCCGATGCAGGCGCCAAGAATTGCAGCTCCAAGTAAGCGTGCCGGCATATCGCCCAGGAAAGCGATGAAAAGGAAGGCTACCGCCGCCGCAGCACCGCCAAGACTACCTCCTGTCCAGGCGTAGCGTGGTTGCAGATTTGGGACAAAGAGAGCCAGGCCTCGTCCGATCAGTCCTCCCAGAAGAGTCCAGCCGACGATGCGTCCGATGGCATTAATAATTGCGGCAATCGCCGGGCCAGCCAGTGGCAAATGAGCTCCGCCTTTCGATACCACAAAGAGGAGTTGACCGGCCGCACCAGCGAGAACACCTGCAATGAGGCCCCCGAACGTCCCGATGAGCAGTTCATTCTTCGACAATGCGGCACGTCGCACGTACAAATTCTGACCCGCGATAAGGGCCAACGAGCCTCCCCAACCCAACAGAGCGCTCCAGCCGATCGTTTGCAGTAGCGACCTGAGGAAGCCGGCTTGAGTCGGCGAGCTCTCAACTAGCGACCCGCCATAGATTGCCTTTTCCGCCTGCTGAAAGCTTTCTCCAAAATTTCCTGACTGGGCCGGAACTACCAATGCGGGATCACCCGTGATCTGAGCCAGAAACGCGATGTCCGCGTCACCTGTGCCGATGGCCACGATTTTCATTTTTTGCTCACGACACTGCTTTGCGGCCGCCAATGCAAGACTGGGATTGTCGGGCTGTCCATCCGTGAACAATAAAATATTCTTTATGAACGATTGCAATGACGGATCCTTTGCATCTTCCAACTGCATGGCTGCAACGTCTAACCCGCGATCCATAGCTGTGCTGCCCATGGGGTTGAGTCCGGTAATGGCACGTCGTAGCCGCGGGGCGTCTTTTTCAAGCTTGGTAGCCGCATTCGCGGTCGACCCGAAGGCCACGACCGCAATTAAGTCATGGGACAAATCTTGGCGTCCGACAAATTCGCTCGCGGCTGACTTCACCTCATCGAGCTTGGTGCCTTGGCTACCCTCCGCGTTACCTCTGCCGAGCATGCTGGTTGAACAGTCGATCAATAAGCAAACTGCTTGGGCGGGCGGCCGCGGGGCGCCTGTGGCCGCCAATAACAGTTCGCCCAGTAAGGCACCTGCAAGGCAGCCAAGAGCGCCCCAGAGCGTGAACTGGGCCACCTTCTTGTCGCCGCGCAAGCGATCGCCGAGTGAGCTTGCAAAGGTTCGCCAAAGCGGAATAGTGCCCTTGGCATCAACGTTCGACATAGGCGTGAGCTCTCGACATTTTTCCGAAGTTGTGCCGCGACATTTGGCCGCAGCGATTTATCCGCTCTCTAATGGCGGCTCTTGTGCGGGTGCTGATTCAACGGGCGACTCAGGTCCCTGAATTGTCGCTTCCGTTGAACTCTGTCCTCCCAGGCCTTCGAACTCGTTAGGCGCGGCTAGAGATCCCAGCTCCGTACTGTGTGCAATTAACTCCTGTTGCACAAAAGGCTCAGCATCCTGGGCTCTGAATCCAACATTTACCGAGCAATTTTCAAGCTCTGCAGTTTCGAAACTGCCTGCCATGGGTTCGAACAACACTGAAGAACGATCGACGCTGAGTGTCAGGTCATCATCTGTGGATGGCGATGCCGTAGTTTCCGGGATAGGGCGCAGCAGGACTAAAGTGCTGTCGTCGAATCGCATGGCATTTGCAACACGATGCGCGAAGATCTCTTCGCGCCAAACTTCGTCCGGCATATTCCAATACTCCTCCCAATCAACGGATTCCCCCGCCTCGTAGCGATTCATGGCCCACAGCGCGATAGCGTCACTGCAGAGCACAAGCAGGTCGCTTGGGTAACACTTCCCATCCATGACTTGAAACTCAATGAGGTGATCGCATTTGCGATTGATACTGCCGAGAACCGCTGGATTGAGCCCGAACTCTGCGGCGGCGGTCATCGGAAACGAGCTAAGTAGCTGCCGATCGCGAATATGAAACAGACAACAGTCGCCAATGGCATGGCCGTGCAAGCGGTAACCATCGGGCGTTCTGCTCTCATCGTCCGACAGCGGCGTCAATTCAATCCATAGGAGCGTCGACATCGCGCCGTCGACCATTTTGGGCCTCTCACGCCACGTCAGACGTGACTGGTCAATCTGGCCACTCCATATGGCGCGTTGGCGGGACAACCAGGCCTGAAATGTTGTTGTATCGTCAGGCTGCGGCGGATCCAGCACCGTCGCCTCGGTGAGAATTCGAGCCCAGGGACCTGAGAAAATTGCCGAACTGACACCGTCAGCAATTGCAGCAATACCACGTTGGGAATCCAACCGAAAGGCGTCCTGGTATTCGTCAGGATATGCGGAATCTTTGCTGAGCCAATAGGCTTGTGATTCAAATCGCATGCATCGGTTCTCTTTCGTTCCGTCTAGTTAATGGGCATCGTTCGTTGCTGACGTGCATCATGTGGTCGCCAACGCGTCTTTAATTCCTTCCACGAAGAGATCGAACTTGCCGTTGATTACAAATCCACGTGAACTCGACTTAATCGTCGGTCGCGCGTTGCACAACCGTTCCCGCCCCAAGAGAGGACTGCTCAAATTCCACAAACGTTTGAGAGACGAGCTCTCGATATCGCCATCGGTATCCGGGTAGGCTAACGATTTGTGCGGAGACTCCGTCATAATGAGGTGGTAAACAACACCGGCTGAGGAGGAGTCGGATTGAAACTTTGCTGCAGCCTGCTCCATTGCCGTGTCATCGGGCTGACCGCGTGTCAAATGCAGCAGAACCGGCGGCAGGCATGCCGCAGGATGGTGCGCGCACCACTCGACGGCGATTTGGCCCGCGGCTGCAAACGCTTCGATCGGCAGTGCACTGCCAGCAGGTTCGATGTCGTAATAGACGGGGTTTTTGCGAGTTACCGTGACCAGTCCGCCGATGCCGTTGGAGACTTGTTCCTCATGCTCTTCAACGCGCAGCGCGCCGGTCGCAAGGTCCGTATGGGGCACGACAGTCTTGCCTGCCAAGGGACCGTCAAAAGTCGTACGGACTTCCGTCTGATTCGTTCCATCGAGCCCATACGAAAGAATGGCCACGTCCAGCTGCCCATCTTTGAGTTTGGAGATTTGCTTCAGCAGATCGTTTGCTTGCTCTTGCAGCTTAATACACGGATTCTCCATGTTGCCACCAAAAGGATCCGCTACTGAACGATCCAACACGAACAGTGCCAAACCGGCCTTTTCGCCGCCCGCCTGCCCTGTTGGCGACTTCGGTAACGAGGCTTCGTCCGCCGCCGCGCCTTCTGACCGAGTGCAGAAATCTGCCGAGCCTGCGGCCGGGCCGGCAACGGGGTCCGCTGAGCCGGCTACGGTAGCCGCTGTCTGTTTGTATGGCCACGTTTTGGCATGGGCCTTGATCAAGCCGAAAAAGCGTATTAGATCGGCGATCTTGCCGTTATGGAGCATGCCCCTCGCGTTGGCATTGATGGTGACTCTCGCTTCCCTTAGTGCATCTACGAGGTGCGCGGGCAAAGGGCTTACCCGGCGGAACAGATCTCGCGGCGCACCTAGCGTTACGTAAGCGAGGCTCGACGGATAGAGAGTTGTCACTAAGGCCGCCGATGTCGCCAAATGGGCCTGCAACAACAGAGTTGGGCCGAGCGGCGTAGCGACCTCCATCAGCTTAGCTACCGCCATTTGTGGATTGCCGTCGCCGGAGGCACTTGAGAAAACGTGCACCACCAGCGGCACCCCTGGATCCGGACCGGCACTAGAAAGCCAGCGTGACAACAAGTCTCGGCAGTAGTTGTAGCCGGCGATTTCTGGCGCTTTTTCGCCGAGCGAGGCGGCGTACCAGATCGGCAAACTGACTGTTTCTTCGCGGACAGTGCCGTCTGCCGGCGGCAACTTGCGCGACCGATTTTCAAACCGCAGCGGAGCGGCGGCCAATTCGCTCACTGAGACGAACTCCCGCCCAGCGAGCGAGCCACCCCAACGGCTTCCGACGTCGACTTGGCCCTTTTCGCTTTTATAGCCGACGATCGCCAGTTCGAAATCAGGACCACTTGACAGTTGGCCGAGCAGCGAATTCAAGCAGGTGGCGACACGCTCTGCGTTTGATTTTGTAGAAGGCTTTCCACCCGCCACCACGTCGCCCATCACCGCTCGCATTGCGGCCGACTCGTCCAGCAAGATAACTACGCAACCAGGGCTTGCAGCTGTGCTCACCTGTCGACCCACCTTTCCGTCTCAATCTCGAAATCGTTGGACGTCCTCGTGCACGCGCCGATGTCTCACTCAGCGTAGGTTCTTCGGGGCTGCGGCGCGGGTTCCCATGTCGAGGAACTTGAGCAAGGTCACCATGTCGGCATTGAAGGCCATGCCGCGCGCATTAGGTTCCAAGTCGAATCCTTCGGCGATTGCCCGCTGACTGATCGTCTCCGGAAGTACACTGGACATTTTAAACAGCACGCGGGCCAAATCGTCCGGCAGCAGTTCGCCATTCGCCCTAAACATGAATGGGTCGGCTGCCGTCATCGACAGATGGCAATTGAAAAACAGAACGTTCCCGTCGTCGGTACACCGTTCCTTCAAAGCGTCCGCGTAGGGAATTGGATCGCCGTCTGACGATTCGCCGTCTGTGATGTTGATTACGATCGGCGGGAAGCTGGACTGATGCTGCGCGATCCATTCGTCAAGAATGACACAGGCGTCGTGGAGCACCTGGCACATCGGGGTGCCGCCCTCAGCTTTGGGATCGACCCAAACCGGCATTTCCGTTGGCATTTCCATCATTTCACCAGTCTCGTCATCGGGTACTTGCGCTGTCACTTTGTCGACTCGTGCGGGGTTCATCCCAATCTCGGTAATGGAAACTAGAGGTTGCTCGGCCAATTTGCCTTGCAACGCTGAAGCGATGATCGGATTACCTTCTTGGTCCGTGCGGTATCCCAGCACGCCGATATCCATCCAGTCTTTGATTCCCGAGTCACCGCTCGCGCGAATCGACATGTTCTGCAGCCAAGCATTGATGGCCTTCGTCAATTCGTCGCACTTGCGGGAAGGAGGATTAGAGTTCCCGAGCGGTTCTTCCATCGAATACGACTGGTCCAGCAAGAACACAAAACATCCTTTACGCTCACGACTGATCTCTCTCTCGTACGGCATGGTGAACTCCTGCAGTTATTGAAAAACCCGCCGCCGATTACGCATGCAGCCGACGAGTCAAGGTTGCTAGTTCAGAACCGGTCGCCGCGCCGACGGTCGATGTTCCAGTGGTCGATCGATCTGCTCAATGCAGTCCTTATTTTTCGAAAATAGCCCGGTAGCGGGTCCAACGGTCAATCAGCTGGCGTGCGACCCCCGCCGGAAGCTCGAACGTCCAGTCGCGGCAGGCGGTGTCGGCCTCTTCGCCTTTGCCCCAATGGTCGCGATAGTTAATCAATTCTTTTTGCATATCCTCGCAGCGTCGAGCAAAGGCTTGCCACTCTTCCTTTGAGGCACGGTCGCGGACCAACTTTTCGCGGCGTTCATTGTACTCTCGGGCCAGTTCCATATACTTAGGTTTGCTCGGCGACTCCGCAAAGTCGCTCTGCGCAATCTGCTCATCGCCGCGAGGATTTGTCTCGCGAGTTTTGCTGCTCTTCCAATATCGCCATTGATCGACTCGCTCCGGCAAGTGAAAGTACCCGATCAAACGACGTCCGTTCTTGGTAACGGCTTCATCCTTGCCGAGCAAACAGTCGGGCGGATCCTTTTCTGGGAACCCTTTGGTCAATAGCCAGTTCGTCACCTGCGTTCGGGCCCGGGGTTTCACGTCTTGGGAAACACTGCCTTGCTGCGTTAAAGCCTCCGCGCGAGCCAGCAAGGTTTCCAGGTCCGGAGAACGCTCCAACTCTTCCAGAGCAACTTCCACATGGAGCTTTGCCCGTTCTGCTAGGACAAGGTCATGGGCTCGCTTTTCGACGTCACTGGGATGCTTGGGATGTGCCCGCAAGAAGCCGTCATAAGCTTCCAACAGTTCCTGATTGGAGGAAACGTGTTCGGTATGCGCATGCAATTTCCGCCACGCCAGACGGTATTGGGCCGTTTCACGGAGCTTGCTGATAAGCGCCCGGAATTCCGGATCGAGGGCTGATTTGAGAGGTTCGGCGTCCAATAAGAGGAGACATTCTTCATCCAACTCCGGTTTCCGGGCGCCGAGCCGGTCGGTGGCCAACTGCAATGCTTGTTTGATTTTTTCCCGCGCCTCCAGGTTTCCTTTTTCTCGCTTCAATTGTTCAATGTACCGGTCCAGCACTTGAAAAATCCGATCTGCGCCTTCAACTTCGGCGGCAGCTTCGCTCCGTTGCTGCACGACAAGCGCTTCCAGCGTTTTCAATTGTTCCGCGACCTTGCGCAGCGGGTCGTTGGTCGCACCGGCCGAAGCCGCAACCGCCTCACCGATTTTGACGACCAGATCGCCAGTCCCCTGCGCCCGCCGCCAGGCCTCAATGACCTGGCTTGCGGCCTCGCTTTTTGCAGCGGTAAGTTCATGGAGCCGTGAATCGAACAGTTCAAGCTGTCCCCACTGCTGCGCCGCGCCTTCGTCACCGTCAGCGCGGTTTTTGGCTTGTTCCGCCAGATTGCTCGCCTCGTGGAAGTCGACACTGTGCACCTCCGGCGGCACCACCTGCTGACGGAGCAAGCCAAGAGCGCTCCACGCTGTCAGGCCCGCCAAGGGCGCGCAAGCCAGAATTAGAATGAGGGAGTATTTCATCAGATGAAGGTCAATGCTGTTCTAACACAACTCCAATTGACGTGTCGGGCCAGGTACCGATAATAACATCCTCGATATGCAGCTTGCCGGCACTGCCGACATCCAGAACCCTATAGAATCGCGCTGACACTCTAGCGTTCTCGAACTGCTTTACATCGGTGCCGTCATTCGAAATAAGTTGTATTGTCACCTTGCCATTCTCTATTTTGGCAGCGATTGCTGCATTCATGGGTGGCGCGTCCTCGGTGATGCCGACCAATGGAAACTGTTGTGCTTCGTTCAACACGGCCTGGAATGTGTATTCGTGGTTCTTCCAAAGCACTTCGCCGCAGCTTGGTCGGTATGTAGAAGAAGTATTCGATGCCGCATATGCAGGCTGCTTTATCGAGACTTCTGCGAGGCCGTGTTTGTTGAACGGAAGTGCGCGATATTTGAATTGTTTTGAAAGCGCCACAAAGAAAAGCGGTATCTCTTTGGTGCGGATCTCCAATACACAAGCCCTAAGTAACCGGGCACCATACACATCGACTTCGTTAAAATTACCACTTCTTGCCCATCGGAATGTGAAACCGTTCCTCGTATAAGAAAGTTGGAAGCTGGCCAAGAGACGGTTGTTCACTTTCACTAACAGCCTTTCAGGTGACTTTTCGGGCGACGCTTCCTTCGCGGCAGTCCAACTGCCCTTCGGGAGCATAAAACTTGCCGGTTCCGGAAAGTGGATCGTATAGTCGATGATGTCGAGGTCTGGGCAAACCTTTGTGGCCTCCGAATCCTTTCCTGGCGAGGGTACTTCCGGAAGGCCCACGTACTGAACGCGGATTTTGCCTGTTGGATCAAGCGCCTTCGGATCGGGTTTCCCTGGATCAGGTTTCCCTGGATCAGGTTTCCCTGAATCGGGCTTCCCTTGATCAGGTTTCCCTGGATCAGGTTTCCCTGAATCGGGCTTCCCTGAATCGGGCTTCCCTGAATCGGGCTTCCCTGAATCGGGCTTCCCTGGATCGGGTTTCCCTGAATCGGGCTTCCCTGAATCGGGCTTCCCTGGATCGGGCTTCCCTGAATCGGATTTCCCTGGATCGGGCTTCCCTGAATCGGGCTTCCCTGGATCGGGTTTCCCTGAATCGGGCTTCCCTGAATCGGGCTTCCCTGGATCGGGCTTCCCTGGATCGGGCTTCCCTGGATCGGGTTTCCCTGAATCGGGCTTCCCTGAATCGGATTTCCCTGAATCGGGCTTCCCTGAATCGGGCTTCCCTGAATCGGGCTTCCCTGAATCGGATTTCCCTGAATCGGATTTCCCTGGATCGGGCTTCCCTGAATCGGATTTCCCTGGAGCTGACCTTCTTGGAATCGCGCCTTTGCCCTCCAAATCCGTGCCCTGTGCCACCTGTCCACTTGGGCCCGACCGGAGGTACGCCCATAGAAGCAATGGCAGAGTCACTCCCATTGCTGCCGCAACGATGAAAGGACGCAGCGACCGCGTCAAACTATTCGACTCTTTCCGCGACTGATTGTTGCTTCTTGGCGAAGATACCGGAATCGGGCTGAGCTTTGCCGACGTCCAAGTAGGGGACTGGAGATAATTCTGGATCTTTCCCCAAACAACGTCGGGCAGGAAATTCGACTGTCCCAAGAGGCCCTCACCGAGCCGTCGCAGGCAGGCTACTCTTTTGCTGCCCGTCACATCGTCTTGGTACTCTTGATCGGGCATAACGAGGCGGAGGGTTTCGGCGAGCTTCTTGCCGGCATCGTCGTGGTCGAGGGCAGACTTGCCGAGCCCCATTGACGGCTTTATGGCCGAGTCATCGCGCAGTGTTTGCAGCGTTGTCCGCAACGTGCCCCAATAACCTAAACGCCGTTCGGCCGCGGCGACGTCGGGGAAGTGACCCAACCACTCTTTAAGAAGGTCCAGGTGCTTGTCGAATTGCGGACCGGACCTCGGCAGGCTCTTCAATAGATCCGGAAGTCGCCCGCACAGCGCGGTCTCTTGTTCGGGATACCTGTCGGGCGCACATTCTGCGGCGTTATTGCATAAGAACTCACACAACTGATCGTCGTCCCGCTCACGGACTAAGCGTGCCAGCAGACTCAGCGCCGATGGTTTCGCCGGACTTCGGCGGCAGGCTTCAATCAGGGCCAATAGGAATCGATCTTTGCGTGGTTCGGGCACACTATCGGCAAGCTTATCGAGGGTGTCGCCGGGTAGTCTGGTCAACAGCTTGGCCAGCGGGGATTTTGCGGCGTCTTTTTCCACTGATCGCTTGCTGGTCGGTCCGCCCCAAAGCGACTCGCAGGGCTCGGGAAACTTGCTGTGCAGTTTAATAAACTCAAAAAGCGCGTCGACTTTGAATCTCCGGTCAATTTGCTCTGAGGCGACTAAATCAGCAAAGCCATCCTCCGGCAAACGCTGCAACAGAAACTGAATCGCCTCAACGGCCTCGGATGATTTCGAATCGGTTGCGATCAACTCCAAAGTGCTCAAGTGACGCCGCGTCCCGACTAACTTGGACACGAGTCGTGAATCGGCCGGCTCGCGAGCGAGCCGCTCGCGCACGGCGTGGCCGAGATAGCTCAAGGCCACGGGCGACCGCTGCATGTGTGGCAACTCCGCGGCCGGGTCAAGCAGTGTGGGAACCAGCTCCAGAGTCTGCGCCAAGTCCTCCAGATCTCGCGAATTTCTCGCGTTCGCGGTTTCAAAACCGTGCAAAACGCGGTCAATATCGGGCCAATCCGTAGCCAGGAGTTTCTCCACGACAACCCGAGCGTACGTCCCGTCGGCGCGGGGGCGTTCTGAGCACTTTTTCAAGAAGGTGTTGTTGACATAGCCGCGCCCCCGGTAGAGTTCCGGCCTTAAATCCGTCGTTTCAGGCAGATGAAACGTCGTGGCTGCCAGGGCAACCGGCAGCCGGTCGGCGCTGGGCTCGAATGTCGAGAAGCTGATTTCATCGCGGAGCGCTCCTCGCGGCAAAAGCCGGGCGACGCCGTAAAAGATGAGCGCGGCGACTCTGGGCTCAATGACCAACAGGACACTCTCGCGACGGTTTGCACCCAGGCTCAAATACTCTCGCAACACGTCGGTCAACAGCGCTGTGCGCTCCGCTTCGGAGGTAATCTTCCATCGCTCTGGAATCAAACCGTGTGGATCATCGAACGGTTTACCTGGTGGTGTTTTAAGAAAACTCAGCAGCAAAGCATCGTTGATAATCGGCTGCAAGCCACGTCGAAGTCGACCGAGCTCGTCGAGCGTAGGCAAGTCGAACGGAAGATCCGGAGAATCTTCGTCGGCCCAGCCGGCACCCCAAAGCTGGAGACAGTCAAGCACACTCCACGGGTCTCCATCGCGCTCACTGAATAGCACGTGTCCAAAGTACGAGCCCGGTCGCCCAACGGTATCTTGCTGTCGATAGGAGATTTGCCCCAGCATTTGCAATCCGTTGATCGACGGATAGTAGACGAACCGGCGAGGAGCGTGGGAGGCGTCAATGCGGAGTTTTTCTTCGGGTGGAGTGTCGGCGGGTAGATAGTAGTAGAGGAATCGCTCGACATGACGGTAGGAATTGCGCAATTCCGTGACATCCAGCGAACTTGAGCGCCGCTGTAGCCCAACACACGTTCGGCAATCGCCCCGTCGCGACGTTCAATCGCGGAGCTGCCGTACGTGCAGTGCGTGCAATAGATTTGCTGGATGTTGTTCATGCTCAATGACTCGGTCCGACCGCGGCCCGTCCATGGCGACGGAACCACTCAGATCGTTGCCTGCTCATCCCAGTAGCTTTCCTGGTTTTTGCCGAGTGCTCTTCGAGGAAGCCTCGATTCGTCCCAAGATCAACGGCTCGCTACAAACGCTTCGAAACCCAAGGTTCACCACTGCCCAAACGACTACGTAGCTGTCAAGCCATTCTTCGTCGACATGGACTAGTCGGCTCCCGCCGCCCTCTTCAAAACTCTTGCGGTCGATGGGCAAGCGAACGTGAACGGTTATTTCGCGAGGATCTTCGTTCGGGCGTGGTCTGTTGCGGCAAATAGCAACCAGACATTGGTCACAAAATCGCGGATCAGGCCAGTTCCAGCAAATTCGATACGCATGGCGGGCACTGGCGTCCGCCACCAACCCTTTGCGGGCCAAGGGAGGACTCAGTCCGATCTTCTCCGTGGGCAAAATAGCCAGGCGCATCCACTCCATGAGCTTTGCCTCATGGGGCGAAAATATCTTCGAGTTCTGCCGCAGGACGGCCGCGTTAAAAATTGGCCAGAGCCTTGAGGGGTCGTCTTGCTTCAAAGCGTCGAGCAGCTCGTGAAGGTTTTTGACTTCTGCCTGTGCTTGCTGGACTATGCGACTCCAGTCCGGCCGCAAGGGATAACCCTTCAGGTCCGGATCGGACGCTGCGGCGGCAATGCGCATCTTGTTTGAACTCACAATAGCCGCCTGAAGCTCCCCTAGAAGTTGCTTGCGGCGAATTGCTTGTTCATACGCCGGCAACCAGGGTTGGGCGTCCTGGCAGTCGCGCAATAACTCTTTTTCCCAGTGCGAGAGCAGCTTGGCGTCCCATTTCGGGGCCTGCGACGTGGTGTAGTCATATGGTATTTGCTTCAACTGCGCAAGAGTAGGGGCACGTTGCTCAGCCAATGCAACCCGTTCACTTTGAACTGAGGTCAGGAGAACGCGACCCTGCAGTTGGTCAAGCCGCTGGCAAATCTCGACAATTATCAGGTCAGATGCCGGCTCTTTGAGTGCGAGCCGCAAGTGACGAATCGCTGCAACTCGCTGCCGCGCCTGCTGAATACGGTTGTCCAACCGATCGTGGTAGTCGGGTGGAAGTTTCTCGCCCAAGTCGATGATTTGTTTTTCGATCTGGTACTCCAATTTTTGGGAGACGAGCTGGCGAAGTTGCTGCATGATCGCAAGCCGTTGGCGAGATTGCTCAACCAGCGGTCGCTCGCGCTCTGCCAGATCCCAGCCCCTAAAGGCGTCTTCATTCCAGGCTTTCACAAGTTGGACATCTGCCGCCATCTTTGCGGCGCGTGGCACCTTCTTGAACTCGGACCAAGACCGTTCGCGTTCGAGCATCGAGCCGATTCGTGAGCGGTGTTCGTCGCTTTCTGGATGACCACCGAGCTGAATCAATCGTCCCCAGGCAGTCGCCAAAGTGCCGTCTTGTCCTACCGGCTTGCCTAGGAGATCCAGCACTCGATCCCACGCGTCATTGCGGGCTTTCCAGGTTTGGGCCAGAGAAGCAAACCGCTCGGCGCTCTTTCGTTTCGACAAGATAGTCTGATGGGCATTCCATTCGCGCACGAAATCACGCCATTTTTGCACCTGGCTTGCCGTTTGCAGACGCTGCAAAACGGGAATCACCTGCGGCGCGAGTTTTGCAATAGCAACAGACGACTGCGCGCGAGGATAATCGTCCAGAAGCCTCGGCACATAAAGCCGTTGCATCGCCGGTTCGTCGCCTGCGTCGACCGCCTTTTCCAAATCCACTCGGTGCTTGACCCTGTCTTGGGCGTCGCGAATTCGCGGCTGCAACGGGAGCGGAGCGTCGGTGACTTGTTTCTTGTTTCGAGTTAGTAGCTCCAGGGCGCCGTCAAAGTCACGCTGACTCAACAGCGACTCGACCGACCCGAAAGAGAAGAGCAATTCATCGAGCCGCGGGACCTGGTCGATCCTGACGTGCGTCAGATCGACAAGTTCTTTGGTAAGCCGCTGGACTTCTTTGTCCCGAGAGCGCTGCAGCTCTTGGATTAGTCGCGACTGCTTCGGGGAGTCGAGGTCCTCACGGCGGAAAAGTAATTTGTCGTATTGGGGTTTGGCGACGTAGTTGGCCCACAAGTCCGGGCTCGCTGCCACGGCCTTGAGAGCAACAAAGATAAATAGGGCCGAAAAATTGTCGAGGTTCAACGTGAGCTGTGTGTCCTGATTGCGAGCGAGAAGCTGATACGGATCGACGCCAATTTCCAAATTCTTGCGACCAACAAGTGCGGGCACGCACATGCAGTCGTAATCGACCAATTTGAGCTTGCCCGCATCCGTCACCATGATGTTGGCATGTTGTAAATCGCCATGTGCGATTTGGGCAGTCCGTAGCTCATTGATCGTGGCCACCCACGCGTCGGAGGCTAGGGCCAGAGACTTCTTATCGCCTTTGGCGCATTTGACTTGCACCCAATCAAAAAGCTGGTCACCGCGTACCCAGTCCATAGTCACTAGTGGATATCGCTTGCCATCCATGGACCGGATACCGTCGTCTCGATAAGTGAAATTCACCAAGCATTCCAGTCGGCGATTCGCGAGATGATCAGCAATAGCCTGATACCGATCACGGCGCTCGGGAGAAGCGCTTGTAAAGACACGGACCGCGACGGGCGCCTTTCCGTTCGGGTAGATCGCCTTGTAAACATTCGCAAATGCACCTGACCGAGCCCGCGGTTGCCGATTGGCATCCTTCTCAATTTCAACCTTCTTCAGCTCTGGGTCGGCGAACGCAAACGCAGGGTTCTGCAAAACGGTGCTGAAGTCGGACGCCAGCGGCCACGCCATACATGCATCTCAATTCGGTTGTAGCGATTTACGACAGCACGGGGTAGCCGTTCATGTGCAGCAGCCAGAGGAGCGGGTCTAAGAGTCCGACCGGCGCAATCGTGCGCCGAGCGAGGTCCATTTCACCAAGTCCATTAAGTCCGACTGGGGTCAAAGGGAAGAACATGTATCGGCCACCAAAGAGTTCGTGAATTTGCCGCTCGATTTGCCAGCCGGGCCAGATCGTGTCACGCAAGCGTGCCATAAGTTGGGAGCGGGCGTGGATCGAAGCGAGATCCATGTTCCAGCCAACACTCCCCAAGTCTCGATAGAAGTTGCCGATCACACCGCCGCCGTTGGGATCGGCATATGGCTCGTTGACCATCAAATCGATTTTGGAAACGCACAGCGCTACCGGCGTGCGAATTTGGCCACCCGCCTTAACACCCTTGATGTGTCGCAGGTCCTCCCGAAAACCGGCCAAGGCTTCCGATTGCGTTTCACTGGGCTCGGTTGGATCGAGAAAAAAGAAAAATCCGTCCCCATCCAACGCCCGCTGTCGCTGCCGATCCTGAAGCGTTTGGCTGCGTATCACTTCGCCCGAGTAGTCAAAAATATTTACTAGGATATTAGACACCCCGAAGCGGTCGCGATCCAAGAAGTTGAAAACTAGTGGGTAGGGGATTCTACCTGTCTGAGTGGCCGCCGGTCCGATTTTTCGATTGAGGATTTCGTCGACAACAACGTCAAAATTATCCGAGCTGGATGACTTCATCCTTTCAAACTGTACGAATTCCGGATAATTGCCACGATTCAGTTCGCGATAGACCATGGCCAACCAGTGGGTCTTTCCCGCCTGGGGAATTCCCAGAGTCGGGAAGCACAGCTTGGAAATGTCGCGGTACATGGAGGTAAAAATGAAATCGCATTCCTCATAGGGCTGTTCCGAGATGACGTTCTTGCATTGAACCATGTTGAGCCCCGCGTACTCGCCCTTTTGCTCGTCATCCAGCGATACGAACGTGCCTTCGCCCAGGCACAGCGGACAGGTACTACTGATCTTCTCTTTACGGCGATGCACGCCTCGCTGAAACAATATGCCTCCACCCGTGGCCAGGCCGAGCAGGGTCACGCCCAAACCTGCACAAATGTATTGGCGAATTCGGTGGTATTTTGCAGTTTGCTCGGCCGTGTTTGTAACGCTCGCTTGCAACTGTTCGAGCTGCGCGATATCCGTCTTGAGTCTCGTGGAAAGAACGGACTGGATTTGCAACGCGGCTTGCACGGCCTGACTTCGGGCAACGGTGGCTTCCCATTGGTCGACCAGCTTCGTCAATGAAGGGGCAGAACTCTGCAGCGACGCTTTGGTCTGCCGCAGCACCTTTGTGTATCGTCCGCTTGTCGTTGATGCTTTGCGTGTCGCATCCTCAAGGTTCTCCACAGCCACTTTGTTCTGACCTGCAATTTCGTCGCGGGGGCTTGCCTCCTCGCCCGCACTGGCCACAAGTAGCAAATGAAAAACTCGGTCACCGAAGATGAATGTCGCTGCGGTAATTGCCGTTAAGAGAGCCAAAATGACCGCCAGGAACTTTGAGAGACCCATGGCCCGAGCCTTGCCACCGTTCAACCGCCGTCGGACTTCGTGTCGGCGATCATGAACTGTCGCCCCTCCCAGGCTGGCAATTGCCACCAAGCCAAAAAGCCAAAACCAGCGATTATCGACGCTCAGAAGGGACGCGAGTTGACCGGCGAGCTGCTGCGAAGCCTTGACTTCGAAAAGTTGGATACGCTTGGCATTTAAGGACGTGCGGACAGCCCGCCACTGAGTCTCTAGACCTGTCTCTCGTGGCTTCAGTTCGAGCGCGACTTGGTTTAGCGCATCGATGAGCAAATCATCATTCTCTTGCAGAAGTCCAGCCATGACCTTTTTCAGGTCGTCATCGGCTGCCTGTAGCTGCTTGAGTACATTGTGGCCGGGCGATTCCAACCGGATTGCCGCCTCAAGACGATCGGCGATCTTCTGCTGAGCGGCGGTTTCGGCCTCAAGCCTGAGTTGCGTCGAGACGGTGCTGACATACTGATCCGCCAAAACCGCCGCGTCCGACAGCGATCTCGTCGTAGACGAATTGATCGTAGAGTCTGTGTCCTTGCCAAGTGCAGCCGACGGGCGCAGTACGGCGACTACAAAAGCCAGCCCAAATAGGAGTCTGAGCATTATGCTTTTGATCGCCATCTCTTGCGGGCCTGACCCACGAGTCGCCTGCTGGCGCCTGGTCGCTTGGCGAAAAGCGGATGCCATAAATGACGAGGACCATGCTAGCCGCTGGATAGTAATGTAGTGCCGCATTGTATCCCCCAAGTTTAGGGCCGTCAAAATTCCTCTTCTTGAAGTCATCGAGGGATTTGGGCAACCGAGCTCGAAGGTACTCAATGAGCCCATTGCGACCAGCTGAAGCAGCACAAAATGGGCACTTTATGAACCGCCCGAGAACTCCACGCTCCCTACAAGAACGATTGGTCGAACAGGTGAGCTTGACGACTTCGGCACGCGGTAACGGGCAATCAGAAAGGAGGTTTCGCGTGCGGTTTCCAAGTGGCGGCGGATAAATGACGCTTTGACGGACGACGCACGATTGGCGACGAGCGGCCGGCTTGAGTGAGCTAATTGTAAACACCCAGACGGTGGGGTAGTATGGCGACTGGCTCGGTAATTGCCACTTCCCCAAATAAAGAGAGCAGGACGAAGCCGATGACTGTGAAACCCCTGCTGCTGACGACGCTGATAGGATCCACGATCGTTGTTTATGCCGCGGGATTTGCAAGGGCTCAACAGAACGCGGTGACGCCAATTTCACGCGCCCCGCTTAACAGAAACTTCTCAGCATTCAAGCGTGCCCCGGACGCGAAGGCAGGCTTCGCGCACGCTATTCCCGCGGTCGATTTGAATGTCGTCGCAGCGAACATTGCCGATGAAATGCGCACGAACCCAAAACTCCAAGGAGCGTGGCTCTATGTCGAGCCGGACGATCAAAGGGATCCCGGAGTTGCGACTCGAATTTTTCGTTTCCGCCGCGTTTTCGACCGCCGCCGAGCTGCGATTCAGTCGCAGGAAATGAGTCGCATAATCACGAGTTGGCTTCCCTCGGGTAACTATTCGATCAACGTGGCTCAAGACGCATTCTTCCCAGTGTCAGAGCTTCTTGCGGACCTGCAGGATCAGATCGATCTGCAGCCCAGTCTCGCCGGCTCGATGATTAGCGGCGTCTACTTTGAAGAAAGTCAAAGTGGAGGAAGCTTGAATCTCGTACTACGCGGCCGTATCAGTAACGAGCCCCAGGTCGAGCAGATAGAAAGATTTTGTACCGCGATAATGAACCGCAATCCCGTTTGGCTGCGCGCTGGAGTCCATCCTAGCACGCGCAAAACGGATGATTTGACTGTCGTTTCTCCGTCTGGCTTGAACGCAAGTCTTTTTTTCGCCGAAGGATTGCAAAACTTTTGGAAGGCTCAATATAGGGAAGCGTCACGTGCATTTCAGCAGGCGACACTCGAATCGCCTGCGAATTTGCAGTACCACTACTGGCGAGTAGTCTCTGATCTTTCGTTAGGCAACCGTCAACGCGCCTCGATGAGAATGGAAAATGTTGCGAGAGCTTTTGGCGTTGAGCCGCTTTCGCAACAACGGGCGGCGATCTCGCGCTCGATGGAGCGGATTCAAGGACCGTTACGACGCGATCTGCGAGATATCGAAATGCAGGCCGTCTTGAAAGTATCGCGCACTAAAAAAGGTCGCCTCCCGGTAAAAGCGGCTTTGAGTTCGAGGCGTAATGACGGTGACTTCGTCAGGGCGGGCGTTGGCTCCCAAAGCAAAGTCACGCTCAATTGACAATCCGGGAGGGAACGGATCGTTAGGTACCCTGTGCGACCGCAAGTTGAAGACGAGGAAGTCTGCCCTTATGCTTTGAGGTTCCCGGTTCCTGAGGGAGATCAGGCTAACCGGGGGAGGACGTCATGTCATTGGCGAGGCTTGTTTATTACAGTGCGATCATTGGAGGCTGGGCCGCTCTACTCGGCTGGCTGATTGCGGAGGTCCTGTTCTTTCGCTCGGGGGCTGCTGGTGGACATGCGGTGGTCGCAATCGTCGGCGGTATTGTTGGCGCAGCCGTCGGCACCGGACTCTCCCTAGTAGCAGGCATGGCAAACGCACAATGGAAGCAAATGGCGATGCGTTTAGTGCCTGGTCTCGTCGGTGGCGCAATTGGCGGAGCGGTTGGAAGTTTTCTTGGTGATCTTCTCTTCGAATCAGTTGGCTTTCCCCGAGCCATTGGCTGGGCGTTTGTCGGCATGGGCATTGGTGTCGCGGACGGGGTGTACGAGCGTTCGGGAAGCAAGGTCCGCAATGGTCTCATTGGCGGTGCGTTGGGTGGACTCATCGGAGGCATTCTCTTTGATCCAATTCAGCGACTCATTTCCTCGGGATCAGGCATGTCGAGCCGGGCAACGGCATTCGTGATTCTGGGGATCTGCATTGGGGCCTTCATCGGGCTGGCCCAGGTCGTGATGAAGCACGCATGGCTAACGGTGCTTGACGGGTATCGCACCGGTCGCCAACTCATTCTGAGCCAATCCACAACGACAATTGGGCGAGCGGAGCACCTGCCACTGCCTTTTCTCGGGCCAAACAACCAAGACTTGGAGCTTGAGCACCTTCGCATCGTGCGACAGGCCGATGGGGCGTACTTAATTGAAGACAATCACTCGCAAATCGGTACTCGTATCAACAATCAGCCGCTCCAATTTCCAATGCGTCTCAAGGACGGAGACGTCTTCAAACTGGGGAGAAATTCGGTCCGATTTAATGAGCGACAGCGGCGCTCAGCGGATGTCGAGTCACCTGCGGCGGCTGCCAATCCTCGAACTGCCGTGGCGCCGCCACCGCCGGTTAGAAGACCGCCAGTTATGCAGCCATCATCATCGGCCAATACAGGATCCCTACAGGCCGCTACACCCTCCGTGCCAACGGCCAATTCTGAGCAGCAACAGGCACAGAGGGTCCCGGCGAGTTCCCCGACTAAACCCGCGTCCCCCACAGTGGAGAAACGGCGTGGACCGCCGCCACCACCACCACCGCCGCCACGTCCGAAAACTTGAGGATCGGCGAAGGCTCGGTGGTGCGACACGGCTTTACAGTTCTTTTTGAGAGAACGCTGGTAATGATCACGCCATTTCGAAAGTCGCGCCGGTTGGGATCTTCGCAACTGCTTTTGGACGCCGGTCTCGTCGCGGCGTTGATACTGACGCTGCTGGTAGTTTTTGGGCTCGATAGTTTGATGAAGCCTGCGACGAGCGATTCTGTTGAAAGCGCCGTTGAGGAAACCGTCCCAGAACAGCAACAACCGGTGCGTAAGTTGCGGCTGGGCGTGACCCCCGAGACGCCTCAATTTGACGATATGGGAAGCCTTCTCGATACATTGGGCGAGGGCTACAAGCATGTCAGCTTTCCCCTGGACGACCTGCTTGACGACACAAAACTGGCCAATTACGACATCATCTTTCTCACTTGCTCGGGTTATACTTCGACGTGGCTTAACAATCGCATAGGCACCAGTTCGCGAGGCAACGACGTATTTACGCGCAACGAGCAGGTTTTCGCGAAGGCCAAAGAATCGTTGCGGAAATTCGTCGGGCAAGGCGGCACGTTGTACGCCTCCGATTTACACTTCAACTTGATTGCGGAATGTTTCCCCGAGTTTGTCGACCGCGCCAGTGCGGACTCGGGTGCGAAACAGTCGGTTACCGCCGAGGTTGTCGATCCAGGTCTGCGTGAACTCATCGGGTCTACCATCGAGCTCAATTTTGATCAGCCTGGCTGGCGGCCAGCCGCATTCGTGGGTGAGAAGACGACGTCCTACCTGCGCGGCGGATTTCAATCGGATTCTGGACAACAACGTATGGCCCTCCTGCTTGTGAAGTTTCCTTTTCAAGACGGCAACGTGATCTTCACGTCATTTCACAACGAAAAACAGCACAGCGACACCGAAATCAAACTACTGCGCTATCTCGTGTTTACTGCTGTGACGGCGAACGTGGACACGCAAGTCAGCAACACAATGATGCGCGGCGGTTTCGCGCCAGCCAAGAAAAACCTGTTCAACACTTCGCCCGGAGAACGATCGGTCGGCCAGACTTACAACTGCACAAAAGCTGCGGATCTGCAGTTCGTACTTGGCTTCGCCAGCCAGGGCGCTCGGCTGAAACTGTCGGTCACGGCACCCGACGGAAAGGTTGTAGAGCGAGAAGGGACGTCCACCGTGACAATCGATGTCGCCAGTGCCGCGATCGGCGCCTGGAAGTACAGGGTCACGGCGCTAGAGGTTCCCAACGAAAACTTTCCCTTCACCGTGACGGTCGGCCAGAAGTGAGCGACGGAGCCAGCGAAAAACGTCTCAAGTAGTCGAGCCTATTTGCGGCTTCTATTCTTGATCCAAGTAAGATCATCGTCGCCAAGATCGGTTTTGTCGGCCTTGATCTTGGTTCCTTCCTTGTCTTGCAGTTGTATCTTGCTCCCGGTAATACTGAGAAACTTGGCCTCGATTGTCTTGCCCTTCACGATCCACGTTCGCCAACGTTCTTTTTCGTCTTTGGCTTTCTTTCCTGCCTCTCTCTGCTCTTTTGCTTTTTCGGCGGCTCTCAGAACTTCCGTTTCTTTGTTTGCTTTGACGGTTGCTTCGCCTTGAAAAATCCAGTCGCTCCACTTCCCATCCTTGGGGAATTGGACGTCGATTACCGAATACATATTCCATTGCTCGCTAAGTAAAGTCACCTTCACTCGCATTGCCTTGTATTTGGGTGCCGCCTCGGCAATGACCTCGGCGATTTGTCGGCCCTTGTCTCTCGACAGATAAATATGACAATGTTCACCAAGGTCGTCGTTCAGTCGATCCTTATTCTCAACGTCCTTTAAGAGTTCCCGAAACTCGATGGAATAAAAGGTGCCTTCGCGGTCTCGATATTCATAGTTGAAGTAGTCATCGTTTTTCGCAATGCCGGTCAAAACAAAGGTTTTTCGGCGATAATCTTCCGGGTTGGTTTTCACCTCCACTAGCTTCGTTTCGTCGCCGACAAGAGAGACTTCAGCCGCCAAGCCGAAATGACACGACACCAGCATCAGGACCATCAGCAGAGATTTCATTTTGTAATCCTCCAATGCTCGCCCAATCCCACAAATGGGGCCATTGTACCCCTTGGTTTGGCCGGCTTCAAGTTTCCGCCAGACTGCTCGAATCCTAACTGCTTCGATGCGGCTTCGCCAGAGTCGGCGATTAGATACAGAATGAACTCGAAAATGGCCAGTATGACCATCGGAATCGCAAGCACCACGCCAATGCAAGTGGAGAGCTAGAGCAGGCCGACCACTGATCAGGGCGGCAGCATTTTTCGGGCCTTTGCGGCTGCTTGCGTGTCGGGATAATCTTTCACGATCTCTTCAAATCGATGCCGGGCCTGGTCGAGTCGATTCAGATTGAAAAGCTGTTGGGCAAACTTGAGCTTTTTCGTGGCTTCGGCTTCTTGCAAGGCCAATCGTGCCGCGGCTGCTTTCTTTGCTCGATCGACGCGCCATTCATTCCATTTGTTGATCGATTCTGTAACTTCTGCGGCATCGGCAGCCGCATCGGGTCCAAAATCCACATCCCCGGCAAGTTGCACCAAAGCGGCCCGCACCTCTCTCCGGACCTGGATCGACGGATGTCCTAAAATCTTGATCAGTTGTTCAGGAATATCAAGTCGCTGTTGTCGAACTAGCGCAGTCGCCACCCAACACTCGTTCGCATCGTCGCTGTCCAGTTTTGCAGCCAGTGTTTCCGGAGCATTTTTCCAAACGCACCATAGATTCCACCGGGCTACCGCTTCGGCAACCTGTCTCTCATCGGTTTCCGATTCTGGCCCAAAATCAATATCGCCGACAAGTTGCACCAGGGCAGCTCTTGCCCCCCTGCGAACGTGAACGGATTTGTGGTCTAAAAGCTTGATGAGGTCGTGGGGAGAATCAGGCCCGGGCTGTCGAGCTAATGCCGTGGCCGCTTGTACAATCCTTTCAGCGCGCCATTCTTTCCATTTGTCGGCCGCTTCTTCAATACCTGCGGCATCCGCAGCCGCATCCGGCCCGAAATCAACGTTCCCAGCAAGCTGTACCAACGCAGCCCGCACCTCTCGGCGCACATGGGTCGATGGATGAACCAAGAGGCTGATTAGTTCGTCAGGCAGATCCAGTCGCAGTTGTCGAACTAATGCGGCCGCCACCCAACACTCGTTCGCATCGTCGCTGTCCAGTTTTGCAGCCAGTGTTTCCGGAGCATTTTTCCAAACGCACCATAGATTCCACCGGGCAACCGCTTCGGCAATCTGTTTCTCATCGGCGTCCGAGTCCGGCCCCAAATCGGCGTCACCTGCAAGTTGCACCAGAGCGGCACGCGCTTCGCGTCGTATCTGCACCAAGGGGTGCCCCAACACCTTGAGCAGTTCGTCAGGCAGGTCAAGAGCTCGTTGCCGCGTTATGGCCGCGGCGACCCAACACTCATTCACGTCGTTCGCGGCCAGCATTGAAGAGATTTGCTTCCCCTCCTGTTTTCGCCATTTCCACCAGAGGCCCCAACGCTTGATTGCCTCGGCTCGCTCCACCTCAGTCTCGCCATCTGTGGGACCGAAATCGGAACCAGCCGCCATCGCCACCAAAGACGCATGTACCGCTTGCCGCTTCGGCGGATCCGGGTCACGCAGCAACGCAAATAATTCGTCGGTATAGGGCAATTCGCGATCCAAAATCGCTTCAATGGCCGACTGACGCACTTCAAGACGAGCGCTATCCAACGCGGCGCGCACTTCCTGCGGCGGCGCTAAGTACAGAGTTGACGCCGCGTCGGCGGCGGTTATCGAGCGATAGGTTCCGCCCGTGCGGGCCGCGATATTTCGAAGATTGATTGTGTCACTGGAGCTACCGAACCCGAGAGTCTGAACGACAATCTTGTGCCGCGCGAATTCATCGAACATTGCCGAATTTAAGGGCGAAAACTGCCCGTCAGTCAGCAAATAAATCACGTCCGGTCTGAGTTGTACAGCGTAGGACAACGCAGGCCCCGGATTGGTGCCGCCGGCAGCGTGCGCTGAGTTCATCCAGGCTATTACTTGCGTTTTTACCGCAGGCGAGGCTTCTGCGAGCGAAGGGTTGCTGAGGTTGCCAAGCATGGGAACGAGCGTGTGATTGAAAAACACGACGCAAAATGACTGCCCTGGTTGAAGCTTGACAATCGCGCGAGCTAATTCAGCCCGCGCCCGCTGGAAACTCTCGCCGTGCATGCTGCCGGAACAATCAACAACGAAGGCCACCGATTTGGCGTACACACGTGTCTTAAAGAACTCAACCTGTTCCGTTTTCTTGGCTCTTGCAGGTGGACCAAGGATCGGAATTGGGCCCGAAACATTAGCAGCAGGAAAGCCCGTCTGCGGCGGTATTGTCTCGACAAGTCCAGACGGCGATTGCTTATCGACCTGCGGAACTGCAGCAGTCGCTCGTTCCGGAGTCGTATCGGCGTCGGGGGTGGGTTTGGGCTCCTTGCCAAGCATTGGCTCGCGCGGGACCTGTGTTTCGGATAGCTCTGTGTCTGGCCTTTCCGGCGTTTTGACGGCAGGAGAGAGCAGTCCCTTGCTGTTTTCCTTCGCAGTTAGGTCTGCCGTCCAGTTGTTGTCGAGGAGATACACGGCCGCAACTGCCCCCACAAGCAGCGCCGCCACGCAGACGTCGGCAAATCTCTGCCGTACGGCCGAAATCAGATTCGGCGGATGGCTGCTCATGGGATGAACCGTGGTTCGATTGGGGAAACGCTTGTACTTATAGCGGGTATCTTGCAACGCGGGAACAACCTTGGTTCCCTGCGAGGTCAACGTTGGTCACTCCCACGGGTCGAACTCGACTTAGGAACTCTAACAAAACTCCTGAACTCGGTTCCAGCAGATCAGCAAGCAGCCGATGATGAGGAACGCGGAATGAATGTCGTCGCGTTTTTCGTAGCGCACTCGGAGTCTACGATAGTTGAAGAGCCACGAGAAGACACCCTCCACGACGCAGCGATGTTTGCCCAATCCACTGCCATGTTCGCGACCTCGTTTGGCGATGAAGGGTGTGATGCCGCGCTGGCGCAGCGGCTTGCGGATTTTCGCCTCGGCGTCGTAGGCGGCGTCCGCGTACGCTTTGTCCGGACGTTTTCGCCGACCTCCGCGCGGCAACTTGATTGCCGGAATCGCGTCGATCAGTGGGATGGCTTGCTGCGAGTCGTGGACGTTGGCCCCCGTGTGTTCCACTGCCAAGGGCGTGCCCGCGCCGTCGCAGACAATATGCCGTTTCGAGCCATTCTTGCCGCGATCCGTGGGGTTTGGTCCGGTGCGCGCCCCCCAAAAATGGCGCGGACCGAACAACTGTCGAACGCCACCTTTGACCAATCGATCTCGTCCGCCATTCCCAACTCGTCCAGCAATAGGCGCCAAACGTTTCCCCACACGCCTGCTTCGTGCCAATCGCGCAGCCGCCGCCAGCAAGTCATGCCGCAACCGCAATTCAACTCGTGCGGCAAATACTCCCAAGGGCAACCCGTGCGCAGCACGAACAAGATGCCCGTCAGCGCCGCTCGATCGGGCACCGGTGGCCGGCCACCCTTCGGGCTCGATTTGCGCGACGGCAGAAGTGGCTCGATGCGTTCCCATAGCTCATCCGTGAGCAAAGGCTTTGCCATTTTGAGATCCACCGTGATGGCACGGAGCTTACCCAAATCGCCGCCGCTCACAAATAGGTTTTGTTAGAGTTCCTTAGTCATCGTCGTTCACATCAGCCGATTCAGGTGCGCCGTTCAGAATATCAGATTGGGCGGGGATTTTTGCGGTACGTTGCGGTCCATTGTGCCCCGTATAGCTTTGCGTTCGGTCCGTTTCTGCCTCGAACAGGTCCAATTGCGATCCGGTGCGGTCCGAGCCGGCTTCATTTCTCGCGGGTTTTTCAGAGTTCGGACCGCTGGACCCCACGGGCCCGCAAATCTCCGGGGCTGTTCGGCCCAATGCAATCATCTTGTGTCGCTTGCCTGCGCTTTCGCGCCATTGTTCGACTTCGACACCGGCGCGCCGGAGGTTTGGCGCGAGTCGTTTGATCATGCCCGACAGCGCTCGGGGGCTTTTGGGCCATGCCTTTTGACGCTGGACCCCGTCTCCGGCATCTTGGTTCAGAATATCTAGCAGTTGGCTGGCGGTGCCATGCCAGGGCGCCGACGCAACCATCTCCGTGATGAAATTGGCAATGGGGCTTGCCTCCAGGGCCAAGGCGTTGGCGTCATCACGGTTATTGGTGTACGCCGAAATAAATACGCCTGGTGCTAGGCCCAGACCCGGTTCGCCGGCAGTAGCCAACACCGCGAAATCGGCCATGCGAGGAAGCGCAGCCAATCTGGTGATGGGCAAATTCCGAATCGCCACGGACAGCGCTGTCAGCATCGCGCCGAAGATAACCGGCCGGGCTTGTTCAAAATCGTCCCAGAATTCGGATTCCGGCCGACGCTGGTGTGCCGGGATCGACGGCAGGTTGACCAGCAGCGCCCGGTCGATCAAGTCGTTGCGCGTGATCACGTCCTCGATGCCGTTCAAAATGGTGGGCCTCGTCGCGTCGAAAATCGTTTCTTCATCGTTCTCGTAGAGCGTTCGTACCGAGAAGCCGCCACCGGTGGACAGCCGGCAAAGCGCGTCGCTCAACCAGAGAGGGAGGTGCGAGACATTGTCATGAGCCACGACCCAGCCGTTATTCGCCGCGATCATCAAGTCGCGGGGTTCACGGGGTTCACTCCGCAATGGCGCGGCGTTTGGGTCGATCAGCGACCTCAACACTCTGCTGGTCGTGCTTTTGCCGGAACCTTGCTCTGCGGAAAACACGAGCACAGGGTACGGCCCACGCGGATACATTGCCGCCAACAACCAGGCGACCAAAAGTGGCCAGTCGGCGGTGGCGATGTTGACGAACCGCCTCAGGTCGGCCACGCTTCCTCCAGCCATTGGCGTGGGCAGGGCAATCATTGCCTTGGCGCGCCGGAATTTGACCGGGGGATCTGACACGACGCGCCAGCCATGTGCATCGACCTCGATCGCTTCCCAATTGGCGTTGGCAAGGTCGAGATACACACAGTCACCGTGCTCTGCGACGCGAACCCATACTAGATGTTCGGGGCCATCGAAGACAGCCATTCCTTCCAAAGCTCCAAGTGCGTCTTGAACCGCTTGCGCATTAGGGGCGCCGCCGACATCGTGAAAGTAAAGTCGCTGCAAATACCTGCGGAAACCTCGTGATTTGATAGGCCAGTTTTCGCGGTGACCAGCGACATCGATCGTGGCAAGGGCATCGCTGTTCGGCGTATGCCACAACTCGACACCGGCAGCTTCCGTGAGCAGAACTAGGCGGGTCGCTTGGCTTGTCCTCTTTTGTTTTGAGGCATTGTGGTTCTCCCCACATTTCCTTGCGCGTTCCCAGTCCGGCTCAATCAAGTCGCGCAGGGCGCGCCAGTTCTTATCCCGGCAGCCATTGTGGTGGCAGCCTGCGGCTATGGCGCCGTTGGCGTGTTGAACAATGAACGCACTGCCGTTGGTATGGTCCGCATTCCACGGACAGGCGTTGAACACCCACCGCCGTCCGCTGTGCCAGTGCGCAGGGCCGTCGACGTCCAAGCCGTGGTCACGAATCCATTGCTCCAGATCAAACGATCGCCCTCGGTCTGCTCCGCGGTGTTCCCGTTCGTCCATGGGCAGGGTATCTGTCGGTGTGCGCAACGCATCAAGTAGCGTCGCCTCGACGACGACCGGATTATCGGGTGCTTCTAAGATTCGCGACACGCGGTGAGGACGCTCTGGCGTGTCGTCGCCTTTAGCCGTCAAAGTTCCATACAACTTCCAAATGCGTGCAGGGTTGTGAACTCCCTGGTCGATGGTCACTTCGTCGGTGTCGAAGCGATTGGCCAGCGCCTCCAAGCAACGCTGTATTAGCCCGTTGTCGTCAACTGGAACCTCGACGGGATACAACAGGTGAGCACCGTTCCCACTATTGGCCACGATTGGATCGGGCCACCCCTCCCTCGAAAGCGCAGCTCGAACAAGAAATGCCAACTCGATTGCGGCGTTGTGTTCCGCATCAGTTGACGATATTCCGGCCGGACGCACGGGATCAAAATCAACCAAGAGCCAGCGGCGCACCACAACATCGTGGTCGGCGGTTAGCGGCTCTTTGCCAGGGGCTCGGACCCGGTTATTCGCCCGAGCCAATAATGCCCGGTTGATTGGATTCGGCGTGAAATAGAACCCCTTCGCGCTTTTTACCTGCGCGACGGCCGCGGCGAGCTGCTCCGGCGCGTCGAAATACCCGCTCTCGACGTGTGGTCTGCGGTCCTGGGACGTGACGGCTTCAAGGACCCGCAATTCCGTGACTTGGCTGGGCCCAAGAATGAGTTGCAGCGCACGGATGATTTCCGCGGGGTCATGTGTTTTGGTAGGATCCATCCTGCGAAGACTCTCCATCGCCGGGCTAGACTCTTGACGGGGGCTGGCCCAGGCGTGCGTAAAAAGAGCCCCGCGGCCGGTGTGATGCCCGGTCGCGGGGCGAAGTGGTCAGAGCTCGGCAATAATGAAGAGTCGCGGATTGCCCGTCGCGTTACTCATACGACACCTCCTTCCATTGATTGCCGCCGAGCCTTCTGCTGTTCAGCAAACTGCTGGGCAACTTCGGCACACCGCATAATTTCGCGGCGGGCGAACGCTTTCACTTCTTGCGTATCTTTAGACGAGCCACGCCGATCCAGAACTTCAATGCAATGGGCCATCGCCCATGGCCACGTACTGGCGGCGTTCCGGGGCGATGTCATTTTCGTCGCGGGTCATACGGCACCCCCTTCGCGCCTGATCGAACATCCCGGTTGCAGTCGCCCGTTTGCGAACTTGACGACTAGATAGCGGTAAAATTCGCCGGCCTGAAAATCCTCTCCCCATTTATTAAAAAGCGATACGCTGGGGGGCGGCTCGGTCGCAGCGAATGCGTCGGCGTCGGCCACGTCCGCAAACAAAGCCACCGGCAAAAATGGGGCGTACTCGCACTCTGCAACCACGAAGTATCCGATCATCTTTATTCTCCTCTAATCGGGGCCTGAAGAATCCCCAGCCGACACGGCCCGCGCGTGGGCGGTGGGGGGTTGATGCTGCTAGATTCCAGCGTCGCGTGAATTTGTCGGGCTATTGGCCGACCATGTAGAACCCAGTGCTACTTAACTGAATCGAGCACGTGCGAAACCAACGTCCCGGCAAGCGTGAGGCGCTTCATCGCGTCCTTAAAATCGAATTCGTGGCTGCCGGTGTTGCCCCCGGTTTTTTGGATCGCGGCCCCGGTCCTCGTCAATCCTTTACGGATTTCGGTTAATTCCTTGACGATCGCGGCGCATTGGGCACTTTGGTTTTTAGTCGAAGCATTACGGCGACGCCGCTTCCGCTTTGAGTCCGAGGCAGATCGCCCTGACTCCCGCTTCTTTGGGGCGGCCGCCAGTGCGGTCATACGCACTTCTGCCGGGACTTCAGTAAGCTCCGCGGCTTTCGAGATCGACACTGTGCCATCGTCCATGGCCTTTACGAGGTGATCGTCGCCTTTCCTGACGACTTTCTCGGCCTGTCGCATCGTGGTTTCATTGCCGAAGCCGGCTCGCTTGGCAATGATCTCGCGGGTTTTTCCGTTGCGCTCGACTTGTGGAATTTTTTCCACAGGTTCAGATCGCTTGAGATCAGTTCTCGCGCCTGTCTGCTCCCAAGTTCCTTCTTCATCGCATTCGCAATCGCAACCCGCTCACTCACGGTGAAGTCTTTACGGAACTCGTTCTCGTGGAATTCGCCGTCCAAAATCGAAACCAGATCAACGATGATAGCCTCGATGCTCGGCCGTTTCAGAATGTCTCGCACGGCCAGCAATCGCCGCTCGCCGAACACAAGTTCGTTTGCCGGTGTGACGCCGATGGGCTGGAGCAAGCCGACTGTCTGGATCGATTTCGCCAGCTCGTCCAAATTGCCCGAGTCCTTGCGGTGACGAGCGGTGACGCGGACTTCGCTGCAAGGCACCCTGCCAAGAGGCCGAGCGTAAGCACGGTTTGTTTGCGCGGAAGTGTCCTGGCGTTGCCGAGGTATCGGACGGGCATTATCGTCGGCCATCGTTTTGCCTTTACAGGTCTGCCCTGGCTCGGCGGCTGGGTTTCTTTATGCGCGTGTCGGCCCCGTTACCAACCCGCTTGGTCAAGTTCGTGGTCCGCTTGTTTGTTGTCACGCGCTCTCTGTGCGGGCGTCCGGAAGTTCGCAGGCGTTTGGTCGAGCCCTGCGGCCTGGCTTAGCCGGTCATAGAAGCGGCCGAGGGCTTCGCGCGATGTGCATCGCGTTCCGCCGATCTGGATAGCCTCCAGCTTAATGCCCTTGCAGCCGACTTGAGTCCAACGATAGAGGCAACTCACATGGGGGCGCTTGCCGGCGCGGCGGGCCGGCTGCGATCTCGCCGCTTCGGTCAGAGAGATGACCTGTTCGCTCATCGGGTCGATCATCGCGGATTCTCCTCGCATTTGTCGGGTCACGAACGCCACGACTTGCAAGATAGAAAACGCGGCTTGGCCTATCGACGGACCAATTTTGGCGTGATTACGCCAGAGCAGATAATGGAATCCGAAAGCCCTTACTTGCAGCGGATTCGACTAATTCGCCAATCGGGGCTGGTAGTTTTTTGCAGACTCGGTCAGGTCGTGGAAGGTCGGGCATTTGGGAGCCGCTTATCCAGTCACCGTTCGCATCCAGCAGCGTCTGAATAAAGTCGACCTGGTCGGGGGCCAGAGCAAAAGCCTGCCCATCCAACACGGCCTGAGGTGGGACAAATGACACTTCTAGCCTCGGCGTTGATTTTGGCGGCAATTGCCGCCGTAGTTTTGCCGCTCGCACGGCTTCGCGCACGATTCCTTGCAGCACCTGTCGCCAATCAAAGCTCAGACTGCTTGACTGGGCCACGCGACCTAAACGTTCTGCGAAAGCTCCGCCAGGCGTGGTCGGTCCATTCGACGGTATCAATTTACTGAACATGGGACTCGCAGCGGTGGTCCAGCTGTCGAGCATTCTTTGACCGATGCTCAGGGCCAGTTCGTGTGCGCTAGCCGCAAACGTCACGCCGTCCACCGACGGCACGTCCTCTGCAACGACCGCGATCTCACGCCAGGTCGTTTCTGGGATTGCGAGGCCTCGTTCCGTGAAATGATCCAAATAATCAAAAACATCTTGCGCGATCTTTGACACCAGCGCGACCAATTCGGGGGCTCCGTCAAAGAGTGCCGAAGCCTCGGCACGAATCTGGGGCGTCAGAGGAACCGCACTTGCTAAGCGGCGCACCAGTTCGGCGCAGAGCACGACAGACGCACAATCCGACGCTGCCTGACACAAGTCGTCCGGCAGATCCTTGAGGTCGGGAAGCATGACGCCATCGCGGTCTTCAAGGTGCTTTCGCAAACGCCGAACGACGTCGATAATCCGCGCCACGATCCAGAGTGGTCCGCTCAGTTTCTCCAGATACTCCGCAAACTGAACGAGCCGCTTATCGCCTCCCGAGTTTTGTTTAATCCATTCAACACCAGCTTGTGTATCGGCAAACTTTGCAAGCTCTAGACTGGGTCCAAGCGCCGAACAGAGACGTTCCAGATACGCGGCCCACGGCGCAAGCATGGCGTCCAATGCTTCGAAACTAAGTCCTTTGGCATTCAAGACGGCCACGGCTTTGGCCGCACTCTGCGCTGCTTGTTCGCGCTTGTCTATCGGCTTACGGGCAGAGTTCTTCTTCATGTTGGCTTATCCTTTCTAAACACCTGTTAGCCGCCGTGTGTGGCGATGACCCCTATCCTCGTGCGGCGCCTAACCAAGTTGCAGCGCCAGTCCTTGTTGAGTTTTGCATTTTATCCAATTTCGCGCATGACGTGAGCCGCCAGCGAATAGTCTCTTTCAGCGTAGATTTGCGACGTGTCGGCGCTGGCGTGACCCAAGGTCACCTGGACCTCTTCCAGTCCGAACTTCCTGCGAATAGCTGTAGCGGCGGCATGCCGTAACCTGTTAGGCGACCATTGATGGGCCTCGTGCCACGCTCTCAGCTCTTCTGGCGACAGGCCCTCGGCCACTGGAAACGCGAGCGCGCACGCCCGGTGTATCGCTCGGCGGTAACTGTTCGCCGTGTAGCAATCACCAGGGGGCCGGCGCCGCACTCGTTTGGGACGCCGGCTTGCCTGAGAAGGGGTCATTGGCGACTGCCGGTTTGCACGCTTTTCGGCATTGCGCTTGTGTTCGCTCTCGCCGGGCACG
Source organism: uncultured Planctomycetia bacterium (assembly GCA_963801675.1). Classification (GTDB taxonomy): domain Bacteria; phylum Planctomycetota; class Planctomycetia; order Pirellulales; family PALSA-1355; genus PALSA-1355. The sequence goes on along the minus strand of CAWDFN010000001.1, from coordinate 788,615 downwards.
AAGCAGCACGCCGCTTTGTCGCGCAGCAGATAGGGTCTCAGCACGTCCTGGCCTAGTGGGCCAATGCAGATAACTCGCTCGCGTCCGTAGTGCTCGGTTTTGTGAGACGCAGGTTGGTAACGCCAGACATCCCCGGTGGTATCCACGTCGCAGGGTCTGATCATGCAAACCTCCGCCGGCCGGCAGCCCGTGAGTCGCTGAAACCGCACCATTGCAGCTACGGTCGCCGGCAGATGAGCGAGCGTGGCGTCGACCGTTGCGTCGTCCACGGGGCGAACAGGGGGCATTTCGCGGGCCGCGGTGCGGCCCTTGCGCAAGCCAGGAACAGCGGCCAATGCCTGGTAAACCAAGGGGCTGACCAACTCCTCGGCCACGGCCCATTTGAACAGCCGGCGGATCCGATCTACGTTGCCATTGGCGTAGCGGCGGCAATGGCCCGCCTCGATCATGCGCATTTGCAAAGCCTTGAGCGCCAGCGGGCCAAAATCTGCGGCGCGGGTCGGGCCGTAGCTCTCGCGCAGGAATCGAATGGCCACGCGCACCCCGTGCATCGTGCCGGTCTGCTGACCGTTCTTGACGTAGTACGACTCGGCGAACTTGCGGTAGCGATTGGCAAGCTCGGCAACGGTCAAATCATCCGCGGCCGACAGCGGTCGGCGGCCGTTGGCCAGCCATTCGCCGATCAGACGATCGTACTCCGCCTTACTGGCCCTCGACCTCCAAGGGCCCAGATAATGGTCCAACCCGTTGAGCGTGACAACGGCCTGGCCTGACGGCTTGTGGTGTCGATAAGCTGGTGAGGTGTGCAGTAGTTTCGGCATCGTGCGGGCTCCTTTTGAAAACCGCAAAACGGTAATTACCGTTTTGGCTCGGTTCAAACGGGCCGCACTGCCGAACGCCGGCAGGTAGTCTAAATAAAGACTTCAGCGAGATTTAGGTCCAAGTGGGCGATACAAGACTCGAACTTGTGACCCCTAGCTTGTCGAGATAAACCTGGAAACCCGAATTCGAGGAAAAGCTAAGGATACGATTTCCGCATTTCCCATAATTCGCACGCGTTCGCAAGAATTCTGGACCGACCGTTTGCGAGAACTTCGTTTGTCGGAGTGTACCCACGGGCGCAATAGGTTCGTCCTCAATAGCTCCGCACCGACGACTCCCACCCCCAACTCTTGTTATTGCGGCGCGTCGGGGATCGGAGACTCGGGAATGGTCGCCACTTCTTCAAGCAACTTGTGCGGTGCGAGTCGCACGGTCAGCGGATTCGAGATCGCGCTGTCGCCGCGAACGACGAGAAATTCGGCATCGACCGGCTGAGTCAATGCAAAGTTCGGCACGGCGAATTGGACGCCGAGGTCGTACCAGCCGTGAATCTCGGCCTGCGCTTGCTGGCCATGGACCGACACGAATACCTGGCCGGGTTCGGGACCAAAGCCTTCGCCGGCAATGGTCAGCAAACTTTCTGGTGCCGCCGCGGTCAGGTCGGTCGAAAACGCCGCCGGATCGACCGGCAGGATGTCACTGCGTACCAGCACCGCCCCGTTGTTGTCCTCAAACGTCTCGGCGATCTGTTGATGGGCGTCGACCAGGACATGCAGGTAGGTGAATGGCACGCGATGGTCTCCCGGCGTGACGCCGAGCCGATTCGCGGCCAGAGGCAAACGAATATCGAGCGCCTTGGTCTCGCCGATATCCATCGACGGCACGACGACACCCATTTGAGGCAGGTCGACAGTCGGAATTTGCTCATTCGACGCCAGCAGCAGCACGCTGAACGGCGTCGCGATCTGGACCGGGCTGTTGTTTCTCACCCAGACTCGATAGCGCGGACCGAGATTCTGTTCCGGGTGACCGTTATCCACGAACCGTACAGCGAGCAATTGCAGGTCCAGCTCGGTAGCCATGACCACCGGAGACACATCGATCCAGGTGCCGCACGATACAACGGGGAGCGTCTGCCAGAGCGGATAGCCGAAGTAAATCCACGGCAAACACGGCGCGTAGACGCATGGAATGCAGGAATACGGTCGCGGGTCATAGAGCACCGGGCACGCGTCCCACCAGCACCAATCGACCCACGGAGACCAGGTCGGGCACCACGCGTGCGCCGGGAAACATCCCCCACCGGCATACCAAACGCTGAACGCCGCGGTTGTGAAGCCGGGTGCGATCACGCCGTATTGGCGATTCTTTGCCCAGCCGCCGGCGCTCAAGAGATTGGTGCTGAGGTTCAGACGCCGCGAGACGTCGCCTTGTCGCTGAAATTCAAACTGTTGCTTGAGGCCCAACTTCTGGCCAATGTTCGATTGTTGCCAATGTTGGAAATTGTCGATCTTCGCCAGCCGCTCCTGATGGAAGCCGCTTATTTTGTCCAGATTCAGATACTTAAAAAACACACGATCCTGTGGACGGGGCGACTCATTGTCCGCGATCTTGAAACTCTTCAACTCGCGATTCAGGTCGTCACGATTCTTGGCCTGCAACAGTGCGTGAAGCATGTCGTCGTTCTGAGACGCCGTCTGTTGGCCCGCGTCGATCACCTTACCGGCTTTGTCTCCCGTTTTGAGACGCTCCCCCGTCGGTACGTCCGATGTCCTAGTCGTCAGGCCGTTGGCTACGGTATGTTCTGATATTGCGGATCCCTTCGGCAGTTCCAAGGTCAGTCCGCCGTTCTTGGGAATAGCCAGCGACTTCGTCTTCGGGAGGTTGTCCAACTTCACAGTTCCCTGGGTACCCAATCGTAGCTGGCCCGGCAGCGGGTTGGGTTTCACGGTCCCTCCCGGCACAGTCGGATTAATCTGCTGATAATCGCCGATCAAGACTTCGCTATGCGCTTGTTTTCCTCCGCTGGTCTCGACAGGGATCTTTGGTTGCTTGACGGAACTCCTGAGGTTTCCCCACCTGTCAAAAATTGAAATTTGGGTTCCAACTTGGTCAGGGGTTTCGAGGGTTGCGCCCGTGGTGACGCTCGGGGTAGTGCCGATGTTTCCCTGCCTGCCGCGCCCTTGCATTTGATCGTAACGAATAGGCGCACCACCTCCGATGTTCCCCGGCATGCTGCGCCCGCCTACCGTCTTGCTACCTTGACTGTTGTTGCCCGCAGCGGGTTGGCCTCGGCGGGTTCCGGGCAGGATGGATCCCGCTGGACTCCCCACGCCGGGAAAGCGAGCGCCCGCAGCGGGTTTGCCTCCCGCGGGTTGCTTGTCGGAATTCTTGTCGTTCGCGCGAGCGGCCTCGAACGAACCGGACAAAGTCATTGCCAAGCCACACGTCACAAGTGACCAACAGAATTTGGACATGATCGACCCGCCTTTCTCAGCATTATTAGAGAAGGGGTAGTCGGCCACGTTGGCGTACTTTTTGACGAGCCACCCGGCCTAGCCGAGGTCCCCTTCATCGAGTCATCCGATATCGGCAGGCATTGCACTCACAGGCGACGCCTATCCGACCAAATGAAGTATAGGTCACCGATCATCTTGCGGTCGCATTCGATCTGAAGTTAAAGGGCTGTTCCTGGAGTCATGCGGCAAACGCATCTGAACTTTCCGATGGAATGCCGAAGTCGGCCAGGACCAAGAGCGTCGACGACACGTAGCCGACATGCTGCATGCCAACATTTCAGTCCTGGTCTGCCGGCGCCGTAGAGTCCTGGCAATGCAAGACCCTCATTTACGCGGCCCTTATATCGACACGCCGAAGCGCCTGCAGATCTGCTCGATCGCTTCCCACACCGCCGGGGGAATTGAAATGCCGTCGTGCAGCCGACGCTCGCGCTGGCGGACTTCGACTTCGCCGGGCACGAAGATCTCTTCGACGCCCGCCGCCTTTGGGCAACTCTTGACGTGCTCGGCCAGCGCTGCCACGCGCTGGGTAAAAACCTCCAGGGGCGTGAAACGCTCGATGTCCATTACGATGGCCAGCATGCCGTCGCCGATCTTCGGGGGAACCGGTTCGCAGCAGCCGGCCTCCGACAGCCCGCCCGACAGGATGTCGATCATGAATGCCAGGCCCGCGCCCTTGTGGCCTGCCGCTCCACCCAGCGGCAAGATGGCTCCGACCGGCGAATTGTAGAAGTCGGCCGTGTCCGTGGTCGGATCTCCCGCGCTGTCGATCAGCCATCCGCTCGGAGCGCTCTTGCCCGCCGTGTGCAAGGCGCGCACTTTTCCTTCCGGCGCCACGCTCGTGGCCATGTCCAACACGATCGGCTCGGGCCCGCCCGAGGGCGCGGCGATCGAAATCGGATTGGTCGACACCCGCCGCTCGATGCCGCCAAAGGGTGCGACCAGCTGTCCGGCGCCTCCGGAGTTGACCGTCACGATCGCGAGCAGTCCTTCCAGCGCGGCCATCTTGCTGTAGGTGCCGATGCGGCCCGTGTGGTAGCAATTGCGCACCGCCACGGCAGCCAGGCCGGTGGCACGCGCTTTCTTAATCGCCAGCAGCGTGGCATCGCGGCCGATCGCCTGGCCAAAACCTTGATTGCCGTCTACCACGGCGTTGACCGGCGTCTCGCGTACGATCTGCATCGTCCCGCCGGGCGCAGATCCCCCGCGTCGATCACTTCGACGTATTGCATGATCCGCAGCACGCCGTGCGAATCGTGGCCGGCAAGATTCGCCTCGACCAGGTGGCTGGCGACGCACGCCGCCGTGTCAGGCGAGGCCCCGCAGCGCTCGAAAATGGCCGTGGTCATCCGCTGCAATGCATCCGCCGAAACGATCCTCATCGAAAGCTCCTCTGTTGGCCGTGCCCCGTGACGCAAACTTTGTGGCTCGGCCTGCCGCGGCGAAACCCATGATAGCCAGCCCGCATGGCCTCGCAAGAGGCCCGTCGGTGGCACGTTGGTGCACAAGCACGACGCGCTTGAAAATTGAGCCCGCGCAGGCGCGGCCGCTTGTTCGCGGGGTGTCGATGCACTAGATTCGGATCGCGCACTCACCAGCTAACGATGCCGTCCCCGAACGCTCCTTCGCCCCGGAATAGCAAACCGCCATGGACAAGCTGATCATCACCGTGACTTGCGACTCGACGATGTCGTATCCGCACAATCCCCACAATCCCACGCCCAAGGGCTGGCACGCGGTCGCCGACGAGTACGTGCGGGGCGTCAACGCCGGCGCGGCCATCTGCCATCTGCACGGGCCGTACACGGTCGACAAGGAGATTCAGCCCGACGGCACCAAGCTTTCGGATCTCGATATTCCCGGCTGGGCAAAACTTCGAACGATGATCGAAGAGCGACTGCCGGCCCATCATTCAATACGGCATCGCCAACGGCCGCTTTCCGCAGCGCAAGCATCTGATGAAAGATCAGAAGCCCGACATGATCTCGACCTGCTTCAACGCCCACGACGAATGCTTCGACTACGAGCCGGGGCACGACCCGGTCGAGCTGTACGGCCTGCACAGTCGCGACGAGTTGAAAGAGTATTGCCAGGTGACGAAAAAATATGGCGTGAAGATCGAAGTCGAGGCCTTTCACTACGGCGGAGTCTGGAACGCGCTGCGGATGGTCGAAGAAAAGCGGCTGAAGAAGCCGGTGTGGGTCACGTTCTTCCTGGGCTGGAAAGGGGGCTGCTGGACTCCGCCCACGCCCAAGGCCATGCAATACATGATCGATCACAAACCCGACGGCTTCATCGCCAACACCAGCGTAATGGACCCTGACGAGCATTGGCGCATTCTGACGATGGCCATCCTGCTGGGCGCCCACGTGCGCGTGGGCATGGAGGATAACCCGTTTCTTTCACCCGGCGAGTACGCCAAGAGCAACGCGCAGCTGGTCGAAAAGATCGCGCGGATCGCCCGCGAAGTCGGCCGCGAGATCGCCACCCCCGCCGAAGCCCGCAAGATGCTAGGCATGAAACGCTAGCCCACGTCATTCTCCCTCTCCCTCCGGCTGCACTTTCGGAGAAGTCAGATTAGGGAATTGGGTTTGGTCAATAACGTAGGGTGCAATAAAAATGGCTCTCCAACCACGGTGTTGTATTGGCGTACCGCCCGTGAATCGGAGAGCCAAGGATGGCTGGTCGAAATCCGTATTGTGTCCGGCGTCTGCCGGAGGAGTGGTCGGAGTGGGTGGAACTGTTGACGCCTGTGCTCGACAGCCGTACGGCGTGGCGTTTGCCAATCGTGCTGGCCGGGTTGTTGCTGGCCAGGGGGCGTCGCACGGTGACGACCTGGCTGCGTGCTCAAGGTATCTTGGACGACTTCGACGACTATTATTACTTTCTGGCCAGCCTGGGACGCAAGATCGAACCGTTGGCCACGCGGTTGTTTCAGCTGTTGCTTTTGCATCTGCCGACCGGCGAGCGGATCGTGCTGGCGCTGGACGACACGCCCACCCGGCGTTACGGGCCGAAAGTCGAAGGGGCAGGCCTGCATCACAATCCGACCTCGGGGCCGGACGATCACAAGTTTATTTACGGTCACATTTGGGTGACGTTGGCCTGGGTCGTGCGTCATCCGCTGTGGCACACGATCGGATTGCCGTTGCGTGCCTTGTTGTATGTCAAAGCCAAGGATCTGCCCAAGTTGCACCCGCGTTGCCGCTGGACGTTCCGCACCAAGCTCGAGATGGCGGCCGAACTGGTGAAATGGGCCGAAAACGTGGTCCGTCCGCTGGGCAAGCCGCTGTGGATCGTGGCCGATGGAGCGTATGCGTATCGGCCCCTGCTGCGAGAAATCTTGCCGCTGGGTGTGACGTTTGTCAGCCGACTGCGCCGCGACGCGGGCCTGCGCACCCTGCCGCCGCCGCGCCCCCAGGGCCATCGCGGCGGAACGCGCAAATATGGCGCGCAAGCGATCTCGCTGGCCAAGCGTGCTGCCCATCGCAAAGGTTGGCAGCAAACCGAAGTGGTGCTGTATGGACGGCCAGTCATCAAAACCTACAAAACATTTTTGGCCACCTGGCCGGTGGTGGGTGGAGTGTTTCGCGTGGTGATCGTTCGCGAGCCGGATCGCTGGGAGCCGCTCTTCACGACCGATCCCGATGCCAGCGTGGAAAGCATTCTGGAGTGCTTCGCCGATCGCTCGTCGATCGAGCAGGTGTTCCACGACATCAAGGAAGTCTGGGGCGCCGGCCAGCAACAAGTCCGCAACCTGTTTACCAACGTGGCCTGCTACCATCTGAACTTGTGGATGCACACGCTGGTGGAATTGTGGGCATGGAACAAAAGCCACCAGGAACTTCGCGACCGATCGCTGTCGCCGTGGGACTGCCTGCCGCGCCGCCCGAGCCACGCCGACCGGCGCAACGCCCTGCGACGAAACTGTTTCCAAAACGAATTGTCGGCCGTTGAACTGAAACACCAGATTACACCACGAATCAAAAAACTGTTGAAAACCTTCCTCTCCCTAGCCGCCTAACGTCCAAAAGTGCAGCCTCCGGGAGAGGGCCGGGGTGAGGGAAATCACCAGCCCGCCTCCCATCCAACCCGCCTTCCATCCAAATCCATCATGCCCCGCGTCAACGCCGTCAGCTTCCACGAAAACCCCAGCGTCGAGGACATCTGCCACAAGATCCGCGCGTCCGGCTTCGACGCCATCGAACTCTCGCGCCCGCCGTTCTACAACCAGCTGACAACGCCCGCCACGCGTCGCGCCTTCGCCGAATGGCTCGCCGACCTCGGCCTGTCGATGTACGGTTTCGACGCCTGGGTCGAGGTCGATCCTTACCATGCAGCCGACTCCACGCTGGCCGGCTTTCGCGGCGCGATCGAATTTGCCGCCGACCTCGACCTGGGCCTGCTCATCACGCACGACCCTTGGCAGCAGATCGCGGGCGACCGCACGCCGAGCGAATGTCTGGCGATCTTAATCCCGTTTTTTCGCAATGTCGCCGAACTGGCCGAAGCCGCCGGCCTCGATGTCGTCCTCGAGCCGCACCCCGACACGTTGACCATGGACAATCACTTTGTCATCGATCTGATCGACGGCGTGGGCCGGGGGAATTTCGGCCTGCTCTACGACTGCTGCCATTACGGCGTCGGACAGCCCGACTCGTACATTCAAGCAATCGAGCGGCTGGGCAATCGCATTCGCCACGTCCATTTTTCCGACGGCGACCGGAAAACCTACGCCCTGCACCTGCCGCTCGGTGACGGTGAGCTCGATCTCAAGTCGATCGTCGCGGCCCTCAAAGCCGTGAATTTTCGCGGCAGCCTGACCAACGACCTGTATAACTATCCGCTGCTGGAAGAGGGCGCCCGCCGTAATGTGGAGGGCATTCGACAGGTCGAAGAGGAGTTACAATTGGGCGATCCGCCACGACGCTCAGGTTCGAAATGAAAGCCGCCGTTCTACGCAAACTGAAGCAGCCGCTGGCGATCGAAGAGGTCGCCATGCCGGCGATCGGACCCGACGACGTCCTGGTCGAGACGCACGCCTGCGGCATCTGCCGCACCGACCTGCACATTCAAGACGGCCTGGCCTACGTGCCCAAGTTGCCGCACATCCTCGGCCACGAGCCGGCCGGCGTCGTCGCCTCGGTCGGGTCGCGCGTGCGCGATATTCAAGTCGGCCAGCGCGTCGTGCCGCACTTGTTTGTCACCTGCGGCCGCTGCGCCAACTGCCGCGCGGGCCGCGACGCGCAATGCCTGCACAGTGGCGGCGTGCTGGGCGTGACGCTGCCGGGCGCGTTCGCCGAGTATTTCGCCGCCCCGGCGCGCAACCTGCTCTTGCTGCCCGACGGCGTCGGATTCGATGCCGGCGGGCTGGTTAGTTGCGCGGTCGTCACGGCGGTGCACGCGTACCGCCGTGCGCGGATTCGCGTCGGCGACACCATGGTCGTGCTTGGCGGCGGCGGCATCGGGCTGATCCTGGTGCAGATTCTCAAAGCCGCCGGGGCCCACGTCGTGGTCGTCAGCCGGTCCGAGCAGAGCCTGCGCATGGCCGCCGAATTCGACGCCGACTTGATGCTGTTGGCCGATGCGCCGGATGCAGCTGCCCAGGTCGAAGCCTTCACCGACGGCACCGGGGCCGAGTGTATCTTCGAGTGCGTGGGCAGTGCCGCCACGATGGGCCTCGCCGCGACGATGGCCGCTCGCGGCGGGCAAATCGTCGTGATCGGCGAAGAGCCCGAGTTCCCCGGCATTGACACGATCAACATCGCCCAGCGCGAGTTGGAGATCATTGGCTCGCGCAACGGTTCTCGGCAGGACGCGGCCGACGCGCTAGCAATGCTGGCCGCCGGCACGATCCGCCCGCCGATTGTGCGCCACGTCCCGCTGGAAGCAATCAACGAAGCCCTCGAGTTTGTCCGCAGCGGCCAGGCCCACGGGCGCATCGTCGTGACACTTAAATAGAGGTTCGACCCATGTTCAAAGACATCCGCGCATTTCGCGACAAGCTCAAGCAAGGCGGGCGCTGCCTGGGCACCGGCATTACGTTTTCCGATCCGGCCGTCAGCGAGGCGATCGGCCCCAGCGTCGATTTTTTGTGGATCGACCTGGAACACAACCCGATCAGCCTGGAATCGATGCAAGCCCACCTGATGGCCGCCAAGGCAGCGGGAGTGCCGGCGCTGGTCCGCGTCGCCGGTTCGGAAACCGCGATCATCAAACCGGTTCTCGATTGCGGCGTCACCGGCCTGATCGTGCCGCAGGTCAACTCGGCCGCCGAGGTGCGGCACATCATCGACGATTGCCGCTACAAGCCGCTGGGCAATCGCGGCTTCGGCCCGCGCCGGCCCGCCGACTATGGACGCATGGGCGCCGTCGAATACATGCAGCACGCCAACCGCGAGTTGTTCGTCTCCGTGCAAATCGAAAACGTGCAAGCTCTGGCCGACGTCGAAGCCATCGCCGAAGTTCCACTTCTCGACTCGATCGTGATCGGCCCCGCCGATCTCTCGCTTTCGATGGGGGTCGCCATGAAAGGCCCCGAAGTGCGCGACGCGATGCGCCGCGTCGTTGCCGCCGCCCACCATAAGGGCCTGCCGGTCGGCATCGGCATGGGCGCCGGCGACGACAAGTTCGCCGAAGAAGCCTTCGAGATGGGGGTCAACTGGGTTCAAATCGGCAGCGACTACAGCTACATGATCGGTTTCGCCGACCAGTTGAAAGCCCGCATCCGCCGCTGATGGCCTGCGTTTGCATCGCTTGCCGAGGCTTGCGCCGTGGTCGATAATGGGCTCCAGTTCTCAACGAGCGTCAATCGAGGCGTGCAAGCTGCGAGGCGAGTGTCCCATGCCCAACCGTGCCGATTGGATTGCCGCGCTTGGTCGTACTCTGGCCGCGACCTTGATCGCCGCGGGCTTGGCCGTGCCGGCCGCGGCCGACACGCCCCGGCCGGTCGAGTTCAACCGCGACATTCGCCCGATCCTTTCCGACAACTGTTTTCAATGCCACGGACCGGACCACGCCCAACGGAAGGCCGATCTGCGGCTCGACGTCGAAGCCAGCGCCAAGGCGAACGTGGACGGCGCGGCTCCGATCACGCCCGGCAAGCTCGACGAGAGCGAATTCTATCGGCGGATCACGAGCGATGACCCCGACGAACACATGCCGCCAGCCGCCTCGGGCAAGAAGCTTTCATCGACACAAATCGAGTTGATCGCCCGCTGGATCCGCGAAGGCGCCGCCTGGCAAAAACATTGGTCCTTCATTCCGCCCCAGCGCCCCGCCACGCCGCCGGTGCGTGACACGGCATGGCTTCGCAATCCGATCGACGCCTTCGTGCTGGCCCGGCTGGAGCAGGCCGGCTTGTCGCCCTCGCCGCAAGCCGACAAGACAACGCTCATCCGCCGCGTCACGCTCGATCTGACCGGACTGCCGCCGACGCCCGAGGAAGTCGATGCCTTTGCCGCCGACAACGCCCCGGACGCCTACGACCGAGTCGTCGACCGACTGCTGCGTTCGCCCCGCTATGGCGAGCGGATGGCGGTCCGCTGGCTCGACGCGGCCCGCTATGCCGACACCAACGGCTATCAGACCGACGGCGTCCGCTACATGTGGCGGTGGCGCGACTGGGTCATCGAGGCCTTCAACCGCAACATGCCGTTCGACCGGTTCACGATCGAGCAGCTTGCCGGCGACATGCTCGCCGGCGCCACGCTCGACCAGCGGATCGCCACCGGCTTCAACCGCAATCATCGCGGCAATGCCGAGGGGGGCATCATCCCCGAGGAGTACGCCGTCGAATACGTCGTCGATCGCGTCGACACCACGGCCACCGTCTGGCTCGGCCTGACGCTGGCCTGCGCCCGCTGCCACGACCACAAGTTCGACCCGATCACGCAGCGCGAGTTCTATCAGCTCTTCGCCTTCTTCAACAACGTGCCCGAGAAAGGCCGCGCGATCAAAGTGCGGCAACTCGCCCCCGATGATCAAAGCGCCCACGCGGCAGCAGCAGGAGCAATTGCAGGCGATGACGCAGAAACTGGCCGCGGCCGAAGGAGAGTTCGCCGCGATGGCCGGCGAAATTGTCGCACTCGAAGCCCAGTGGGCCGGCTCGTTCGCGTTCGCTCAACCGTTGCCCTGGGCACCGCGCGAGTCGCTTCTGGCCCATTTGCCGCTCGACACAACGGCCGATGAGAAAGTCAGCGGCAAGCCGGCTACGCTGGAAGGCTCGGTGAAGTTCGAGCCTGGCGCGATCGGCGCCGCGGCGTCGTTCGACGGCGCATCGATTGTGAACGCCGGCGACGTGGCCCGCTTCGGCTACTTCGACAAGTTCACGCTCTCGGCCTGGATACGTCCGCGCGTTCGAGGCTGGCACCGTGCTATCGCGGATGTCGGACCAGTCCGACGCCGAGGGTTACAGCCTGCAACTGGCCGGCGGCAAACTGCAAGTCAACCTGGTCAAGCGCTGGCTCGACGACGCGCTGCGCGTCGAGACCGACCGAGCCGCTTGCCCTCGACCGCTGGCAGCACGTGGCGGTGACCTACGACGGCTCGCGCGTCGCCGACGGCGTGACGGTTTACGTCGACGGCCAGAAGCAGAAATTGAACGTGCTGCTCGACGAGCTGAATCAGTCGTTCGGCACCGACGAACCGCTGCGCATCGGCGGCGGCGGTGCGGGTCCAAAGTTTCAGGGCCTCGTCGACGACGTGCGGATCTATACGACCGACTTGGATTCGACCGCCGCCGAGCTGCTGGCCACCCGCGATTCGATCGACGCGATCGTGGCCGTCACTCCGCCCGAGCGCTCGGCCCGCCAGGCGGCCAAGCTGCGGGCCTATTACCTGGCCGAGCACGCGCCGCCACACATTCAGGCTGCCCGGCGGAAAATCGCCGATCTGCGCAAGCAGATGATGGAACTGGAGGAAAGTTTTCCAACCACGATGGTCATGCAGGAAATGCCGACGCCGCGCGACACGCATCGTCCTGGCGCGCGGGCAGTACGACAAGCCGGGCGAAAAAGTCGCGCCCGGTGTGCCGGCCAGCTTGAATCCGCTGCCGGCCGACGCGCCCCGCAACCGGCTGGCGCTCGCGCGCTGGCTGGTCGACCCGGCCAACCCGCTGACGGCGCGGGTGGCGGTCAACCGCTTCTGGCAGTCCTACTTCGGCACCGGCCTGGTCAAGACGGTCGACGACTTCGGCGCGCAGGGCGAGGCGCCCAGCCATCCCGAGTTGCTCGACTGGCTGGCCAGCGAGTTCGTCGCCAGCGGTTGGGACGTCAAAGCGCTGCAGAAGCTGATCGTCACCAGCGCCACCTACCGGCAATCGTCGCAAAGTCACGCCGCAGCTGCTGGAGCGCGACCCCGAGAACCGCCTGCTGGCGCGCGGGCCGCGGCTTCGGCTGTCGGCCGAGGTGATTCGCGACCAGGCGCTGGCCGCCAGCGGGCTGCTGGTCGAAGAGCTCGGCGGGCCGACCGTGCAGGCCGTATCAGCCGCCCGGCCTGTGGAAAGAATTGACCGGCGGCGGAGACTTCGTGCAGGATCACGGCGCGAAACTCTACCGCCGCAGCCTGTACACGTTCTGGAAGCGGACGATCGCGCCGCCGTCGATGATGACCTTCGACGCCTCGGGCCGCGAGGCCTGCAGCGTGCGCGAGACGCGCACCAACACGCCGCTGCAGGCCTTGACGCTGTTGAACGAGGCGACGTTCGTCGAGGCCGCCCGCATGCTGGCCGAGCGGGTGATGACCGACGGCGGGTCGACGCCGGCCGAGCGGATTGCGCTGGCCTTTCGTCTGGCGCTGGCACGCAAGCCGAGCGAGCACGAATCGCAAATTCTCGCCGCCGGGTTCGAGCGGCAACTCGCGCGATTTCGCCAGCATCCCGAGGCGGCCGAAAAGCTGCTCGACGTCGGCGAAGCGCCGCGCGACGCGCGACTCGACCCGGCCGAGCTGGCCGCCTACGCGGCCGTGGCCAACTTGATCCTGAATCTCGACGAAGCCGTCACCAAGGAATGAGCCCGATGGACCCGCGAGTCGAAGAACAGCTGCTGCTCAACCGGCGCCACTTCTTTTCGCGCTCCGCCAGCGGATTGGGCATCGCGGCCCTGGCGACGCTGCTGGGCGAACGCGGGCTGGCCGGCGAGAGCGGGTCAAGTGCGGCCGGCGGATTGCCGGATTTGCCGCACTTCGCGCCGAAGGCGAAGCGGGTCATCTACCTGTTTCAGTCGGGCGCGCCGTCGCAGATGGACCTGTTCGACTACAAGCCGCAAGCTCGACGCGAGTTGCAGGGCACCGAGCTGCCCGACTCGATCCGGCATGGGCCAGCGGCTCACCGGCATGACCTCGCCGGCAGACGAGCTTTCCGGTCGCGGCCTCGAAGTATCAGGTTCGCCCAGCACGGCCAAGCCGGCGCCTGGCTCAGCGAGCTGCTGCCGCACACGGCGGACGTGGCCGACGAGCTGTGCTTCGTCAAGACCATGCACACCGAGGCGATCAATCACGATCCGGCGATCACGTTCTTTCAGACCGGCGCGCAGCTGGCCGGCCGGCCGAGCATCGGCGCGTGGCTGTCGCTACGGCCTGGGCAGCGAGAACCGCGACCTGCCGGCCTTCGTGGTCATGATCTCGCAGGGCAGCGGCAACCCGACCGATCAGCCGCTCTACGACCGGCTGTGGGGCAGCGGCTTTCTGCCGACGAAGTATCAGGGCGTCAAGTTCCGCTCCGGCGGCGACCCGGTGCTTGAACCTGTCGAACCCGCCGGGCGTCGACGCCGACGCGCGCCGCCGCATGCTCGACGACCTGGGCGAGCTCAACCAGCTGAAGCTGCGACGAGTTCGGCGACCCGGAGATCGCCACGCGCATCGCGCAGTACGAGATGGCCTACCGCATGCAGACCTCGGTGCCCGAGCTGACCGACGTGTCGGACGAGCCGGCGCACATTTTCGAGCTGTACGGCCCCGAGGCGCGCACGCCCGGCACCTTCGCCGCCAACTGCCTGCTGGCCCGGCGGCTGGGCGAGCGGGGCGTGCGGTTCGTGCAGCTCTTTCATCGCGGCTGGGACCAGCACGGCAACCTGCCCAAGCAGATCGCAGCGCAATGCCGCGACACCGACCAGCCGTCGGCGGCCCTGGTCGCCGACCTCAAGCAGCGCGGCCTGCTCGACGACACGCTGGTCGTCTGGGGCGGCGAGTTCGGCCGCACCGTCTACTGCCAGGGCAAGCTCACCGCCGACGATTACGGCCGCGACCATCATCCGCGCTGCTTCACCGTCTGGCTGGCCGGCGGCGGCATCAAGCCGGGCATCACGCACGGCGCAGACCGACGACTTCTGCTACAACATCGTCCGCGATCCGGTCCACGTCCACGACCTGCACGCCACGATCCTGCACTGCCTGGGCATCGACCACACGAAGCTGACCTTCAAGTTCCAGGGCCGCCATCACCGCCTGACCGACGTGCACGGCCAAATCGTAACGCCCATTCTGGCGTAGCGTTCAGGGTCTCAATCGGGGTGCCACTGCTGGCTTGCCCAGCAGTGATTTCCTGACGAAGCACACGGCACTGCTGGGCGAGCCAGCAGTGGCACACGCTGTTCAGCTTTTGTCACACGACCGCCACGGCCCGCACCGGCGAGCCGTCACGGCCGACGATCTTCAGCGGCGTGGCGATGAGTTGAAACACGTCGCCGGGAATCGCGTCCAGGTTCGTCAAGTTTTCGACGATCAGCACGTCGTTGCCCAGCAGGGCCAGGTGCGCATCAAACGGCGGTTGGTCGACGCTGGGCGTATCGACGCCGATCAGTTGCACGCCGCAATCGACCAGAAACCGAGCGGCGGCCCCGGTAATCAGCGGATGCGCCGAAAAATAATCGTCCGCGTCCCAGCGGTGATGCCACCCTGTGTTCAACACGACCCGCCGCATCCGGCGCAGCGACGACTCATACGGCGCGAGATGCTGCACTTCAATCGACAGCCCGTGCACGTCAAACGGCAAGCGCACCAACAACGTCGCTCCGATGCAGCGATCCAACAGCACCTGGTCGATCGTGGCTCGATCCTGGAAAAAATGAAACGGCGCGTCCATGTGCGTACCGCAATGCAGGCTCATGGCCAGCTGGCTGCAGTTGAGATGCCGTTCGCCCGCGGTGCTGGGCGTGGCGGTCGAGTCGAAAATCGTGATCACCGGCGGCGGATCGCCAGGAAACTCTGGCGTCCGCTCGCTCAAAGGGTGGCTCAAGTCAATGATCCGCCGCGCTTCGTCGCTCGTCATGGATCGCTCACCTCGATGGTTTTTCCGCTGGCCAGCGATTCGACGGCCGCCGCCGCCAGTCGCAAGCCCGCCCGACCGTCGCGCCCGTCGACCGGCGCCGCCGCGCCGGATGCGACGCAACGAATAAACGTCTGCACGTGCTCCACCAGCGAATCGTAAAACGCCTCGCCGCCGACGAAAGGGTTCGGCTGCGCGGACAACCCGTGGTCGGGATCGTTTCCGAACAAGGTCGCCCGCCGCGTCATGTCCTCGACGACGATCGCGCCGGTCGTGCCTCCCAACTCCATCCATTCGGACGTGCGCGTCTGGTTGTCGCGATACGCTCCCACGATCGTGCCGATCGCGCCGCCCGCGAACCCGAGCGACAAGCAGATGCTCTTGAGCAGCTCGCCGGGCGCAGCGTCTTCGGCCTGTGCGTGCAGCGAGCGGATTTCGCCGCCGTAGAATCGCAGCAGGTCCAAATGGTGCGTCAAGAGCGTGGAGAACATCACCTCGGGCGTGCGGGCCACCTCGGGCGGAGGTGTGCGATTGCTGACGCGCAGCAGGCAATAGTTGAGTTTTCCGATGCTGCCCGAGGCCAACCACTCTTTGGCCGCGCGATAGCCGAACGCGAAACGGCGATTGTAGTTGACCCCCAACTGCACGCCGCGCGCGGCCGCCGCGTCGACCATTTGCTCGGCTTCCGCGAGCGTGGCGGCCAGCGGCTTTTCGCAAAACACGTGGCAGCCGGCCGAGATGGACGCCAGTGCCACCTCGACGTGCAAATGGTCAGGCGTGGCGATGGTAACCGCGTCGATCTCTTCCATCTCGAACAGCTCGACGGCGCTTGCGTACGATTTAACGTGGAACCGCCGCGCCGCGGCCTCGCGTCGCCGCTGTGTCGGATCGCAGACCGCCGCCAGCGTGGCGTGCTCGCTGTCGGCAATCGCCCGCGCATGCAAGTTGCCGATCGGCCCGCAGCCGATCACGGCCATGCGAAGGTGCGCTGATACCGTCGATGAAGGGGCCATAAATCTTGGAAAACTACCGGGCCCCGAATTCTTTGGCCTGATCGCGCAGCCGGCCCAACAATTCAGTGCCCGCGTTGACGAACAGATCGGCCTCGGACTTCAGCGTGATGCAATCGAAACCCTGGGCCATTTTCTCCTGAGCGTCGGCAAGCGAATAGGTGTTCGTGCAGGCCAGCTTGCCGTGCATGCGGCAGGCCGCCAGCGTGCGGGCGATGGCCGCGCGATGCGCGGGCTCGTGTTCGTATTCCTTTCGCGGCAAGCCCATCGACAGCGCCAAATCGGTGGGGCCGATGAAGCAGCCGTCGACCCCCGGCGTGGCCATGATCGCTTCCACTGCGTTGACCGCCGCGATGTGTTCGACCTGCACCAGCAGCAGCGTTTCGGCGTTGGCCCGCTCGGGATAGTCCTCGCCATAGTGCCAGGCCGCGTCGCCTCCCAGCGATCGACAGCCCAGCGGCGGATACTTGGCCGCCGCGGCCATGGCTTGAGCCTCGGCCGCGGAGTTGACCATCGGCACCACCACGCCGCCGGCCCCCAGGTCGAGCGCCCGTTGCACTTCGCTGGTCGCGCCGACGCTGACCCGCAACAGCGGCGTGGTGCCGGCCGTGCGCAGCGTGTGAATGCACTCGTAGGCCGTCTCGGTGTTGATCGACCCGTGCTGCATGTCGAGAATCACCCAGTCCCAGCCCATCCGCCCCAACAGCCGCGACACCATCGGCAGCGGAAATTGCTGCCAGATACCGAGTAAGACGTGACGGTTGCGATAGTCCGGCATCATCCCTCCCCGAAGGCGTCCGCGGACGCGCGGCTGAACAAATCCAATCCTCTATGCCTCGCCGTGGGAACTCGAACGGTCGGTCCAACTTTGAACGACCTTGTACACCGGTCGCACTCCGTGCTCGTAAAGGTCTTGAATTCGCATTTTGGGGATCAATCCCTTCGTTCCGTCCCTCGCTTCGATTTCGAGGTACTCGCCAAGTCGAGTGCGAAACTGTGAAATGTCGTCAAGCGTTTTCACGGAAAGTAGCTTGACATCTTCATACACTCGCTCTTCTCGGTTCGTCCAACAATAAATGTCGTAACGCTTGGTTATGTCAAGATGCTGGACTGGCAAAGGACTTTTGATCGTGTCGCGCGACAGCGACGGACCTTTGCGCTTACCAAAAAGACTCATAACGGCCTCGCCCTCATTTTGGGATTGTTACTCTCCACGACGCGGTTCGAAGGGCTACATCGTTTCCAACGCGAACATGCCCAACGTCTCCAGCCGCGGAGCCTTGAAGCTGACAACGCCGTCGCGCTCCTGATGCTTCACGGTCGTTCCCTCGGGCAGGCGCACCACGCGGCGCACCTTTTCGCCCGCCGGACGCATGCGTATCGCAATGTCGTCGATGGGAATGTTCGGCAGGTCCTTTTGAAAGTTGACCAGGCTCAGCAAGTAGCGGTGGCGGTCGGGCTGATGAAAGACGGTCATCTCGACCACGGCCGGCGCTTCGGCCTCGAAGCGAAAATCGCCCCCCAGCAGCCGCACCAGGCGTACGTAGGCGCCCTGCAGGCCCTCGATGTTCTCCAACAGGCTGCTGGTGTAGATGGCCCGGCCCTTGCCGAACCGGTTCAGCACGACTTCAGGCCGGTCGCTGGCCTGCCAGGGCGGGTTGCTGTGAATCGACGAAAACTTCGAGCCGTCCGGCGCCGGCCAAGGCAGCGTCGTGGTGGCCAACACCTCGGCGCCCGGGCGGGCTTTGACCAACATGCCCAACCCCGGCGCGAAGGCCGGAACTTTGGCGCTGAACGGGGCGAAAAACTTCGCGCCCGCGGCCGTCGGCGCGATGTAATGCTCGCGGTCCTTCCAGTCGGGCTTGTCGAGCGTCACGCCGAACACGTCGCCGAGCATGAAGTCCTTTTGCAACTGGCCTTGCTTGTTGATCAGCGAAGTACCGCCGCTGGCCAGCAGCGTGCCGCCGCCACGCACCCACTCGCGGATTGCTTGCGCCTCTTCGTCGTCCATCATGTTGACGCCCGAGAGGATCAGCAGCTTTAGAGCGGCCAGCTTCGGCAGCGATTGTTTCGTGATCACCCCGAAAGGCACGTGGTCGCCGAGCAGCCGGCGGCTGGCCTGCATCGAGCTGGCGGTGTGCGCGTCGGACAGGTCCTGCTGTCCGGCCGGGCGGCCGTTGGTGGCCATGTTGAATTTCGATTCCAGGCTGTAGTAGATCGCCACGTCTTGCACGCGCTGGCCGCCCAAGTGCGGATAGTAGGGCATCAGACGGTCGAAAATGCGCCCCATTCGTTCGTGAACCAGCGGGTTGAGCGTGCCGATCGGGTCGACCGCGTCGATGAAGATGAACGCCGCCGCGTCGGCAATCGCCGCCGAAGCCTTGGCTTCGAGCAATGCCTCGCTCTTCATGGCCGTGTGGTCGCGCAGCTCCACCGAAAAGCTGGTCTCGTAACCGAACGGCCGGTTGGGCGTCAGGTCTTCCAACAGCTTGCGGACGAACGAGCCTTGCAGCGAGTCGCCATAAAAGTCCCCCTGCAAAAAATCGTTCTGCTTCGCCAGGGGGGCCGTGACGCCGAACTGCCAATTCAAGGGGTAAGTCGACGACTGGTGCTCGACCGAGGCGTCGGGCTTCAACTTGCGCACCGTGCCGGTGGCGATGCCAGCGAACTCGGCCAGCCACGCTTCGCGCTTGCGCGAAAGCCACCCACCGCTCGTCGAGCCAGTCGATCTTGCGCGGAATCTCGCCGCCGACCTCGTCGGCGAATCGCTTCTGGCAGTGCCCGCAAAAACAGAGCGACGGCCAGAACGTCATGTCGAAGCGAATGCCCTCGAAGTTGAACTTTCGGCAGATCTCGTCGACAAACGAGCGGACGTACTCGCGGTAGGGGGAGTTGGGGCACAGCACGCCGTGGCGGCCCCCTTCGCCCTGCGGCTTGCCTTCGTGCGTGACCATTCGCCACTCGGGATGGTTGTCGGCGGCCCAGCGGTCGAAGATCAGACTGGTGTAAATCACCACCGCGATGTCGTGCGCGTGGCAGCGGTCGATCACGTCCTGCAAGATATTGCGGCCCTTGAGCCCCCGATGCTGCTGGCCGACCTCGGTCGGATAGTTGAACAGTCCCACGTGCGAGTGGCCATAGGCCACGATCGACTGGGCCCGCGACTTGACCAGCATCTCGACGTACCGCTCGGCGTTGAACTCCGACAGGAACTTCTCGTCCCAATCGGGAATGTGCATGTCGATCACGGCCCGTCGGTACGCCGTTTCGTACCATCGCTTGGAGCTCAACAGCATCGGTCGCCTTTCGTGGTAAGCGGATTTCAGGGTTGCAACGAGTGTAGAACCGCTGGGGTCGGATTGCAACTTTGGGCCAGTGGTAGATTCTTCGTGGGTGCCACTGGCATCTTGCCAGTGCTGCGTCAACTTGCGACGCTCACTGGCGAGACGCCAGTGGCACCCAAAATGCACGCATGCCGTTCGATCGTTGACATGCCTTGGTCGCAGGGTAATGATCACGTTAACGTCACATCTGGGTTCGACAATGGCTCATCGGGCGGAAGTTGCCATGTTCATTTCGCGCTATGGTCTCATGGGCTGCATTTGCTTCTGTCTGCTGGCCGGTTGCGATCGCGCATCGACCGGCGGCGCCGCGGCGCCGCCGCGCGCGACAAGCTGCTGATCGCGGTGGTGCCCAAGGCCACGTCGCACGAATTCTGGAAATCGGTCCACGCCGGAGCGGTGCGCGGCGCCGCGAAGGCCAACGTGAACATCGTCTGGAAAGGCCCGATCACCGAGAGCGATCGTGAAATGCAGATCAACCTCGTGCAAGACTTCATCGCCCAGCGGGTCGACGGCATCTGCCTGGCCCCGCTCGATTCGCAAGCCCTGATTCCGGTCGTCCGTGAAGCGGCCGCGGCGCAAATTCCAACCCTGATTTTCGACAGCGGGCTGGACGACGCGCAGGGCATCATCAGCTTCATTGCCACCGACAACTACCACGGCGGTCAGATCGCCGGCCGGCACCTGGCCGAGCTGCTGGGCGGAAAAGGACGCGTGATCGTGCTGCGCTACACCGTCGGCAGTCAGAGCAGCGAACAGCGCGAGCAGGGCTGCCTCGACGTGCTGAAAAAAGAATTTCCGGCCATCGAGATTCTCTCGTCGAGCGAGTATGCCGGCGACACGGCCGACAAGGCCCTGGTCAAAGCCCAGCAACTGCTGCTCACCTTCGGCGATCGGCTCGACGGCGTGTTCGCTCCCAGCCAGCACGTCTCGACCGGCCTGTTGCGAGCGCTGGAGGAGCAAAACCTGGCCGGCAAGGTGAAATTCATCGGCTTCGACGCCGGACCCGAACTGGTCGTGGCGCTGCGGGCGAAAAAAATGCACGGCATCGTGCTGCAAGATCCGGTGCGGATGGCCGAGCTGGCCGTAACCACGATGGCCGCGCACATTCGCGGAGAAAAAATCGAGCCGCGCATCGCCACCGGCGAAACGCTGGCCACGCCTGAAAACATGGACGAGCCGGATATCAAGAAGCTGCTCGAACCGGAGCTGTACGACGACTGAATCGCCTCAGTTCTTCCCAGACGTGCGGTCGCCGGGCACGATCATGTAGATCGAATCGCCGTGCGCCACTTCCTTGCCGGCCGAGTTGGTGACGATGGCCGAGGCGTGCGTGATCGTGCGGCCGATGCGCAGGGCGCGAGCCACGCAGGTCACCGTGCCGCCCGAAACGGGACGCAGATACTTGATCCGCAAGTCGACCGAAACCAGCGTCGCGCCCGTGACCTTGGCCTCCAGATACTCCTTGGTCAACAGCATCGCGTTGGCGATCGCCGTGTCGACCAGCGACGCGATCGCGCCGCCGTGCATGATGCCGGCCGGCTGACACAAATCGCTCCGGTACGCCATGCTCAGCGTGGCCCTTCCAGGCTCGACGTCAACGATCTGGAAGCCCATCAGTTTGAAGAACGCAAAACCGTGAAAGAACTCGATCAGCCCTTGCCGCTGCTGTTCGATGAACTCGGGCGAAGTAACGTCGGCGTCGGGCATCGGAGGACCCTTGGAGAAAAGGACGAAGGCTGAAGGATGAAGGATGAACGCGGAAAAATCAACTGCCAAGCCAAACATCACGCGATTGACCCAGAACTTCTTCGTTTTTCATCCTTCACCCTTCTGCCTTCATCCTTCCGTCTGGCACCAGCACCGCCGCCCCCCGCACGCGGCCGCCGCGCAAGTCGTCTAACGCCTGGTTGGCCTCGCCCAGCGGATACGCTTGGGTCTCGACGCGCAGCGGAATTTCCGACGCTAGCGCCAAGAATTCGTCGCCGTCGCGCCGGGTCAGGTTGGCGACCGAACGCAGCACGCGCTCGCCCCACAGCAGCCGATACGCGAAGCTGGGGATATCGCTCATGTGGATGCCGGCACAGACCACCGTCGCGCCGGGGTCCGTGGCCGCCAGCGCCGCCGGCACCAGCTCGCCGAGGGGCGCGAAGATGATCGCCGCGTCCAACGGCTCGGGGGGTAGCTCGGTCGAATCACCGGCCCATGCAGCGCCAAGCTGGCGGGCAAACTGCTGCCCCTCGCGGTCACCCTTGCGCGTAAAAGCAAACACGCTGCGCCCCTGATGTGCGGCCACCTGTGCAATCAGGTGTGCCGCGGCGCCAAAACCATATAGACCCAAGCGCTTTCCCTCGCCCGACAGCGCCAGCGCGCGATAGCCGATCAGGCCGGCGCATAAAAGGGGAGCCGCTTCGACGTCCGAATAGCGGGCCGGTATGGCGAAGGAGTACCGCTCGTCGGCCAGCGCGATTTCGGCATAGCCGCCGTCGAGCGTGTAACCGGTGAAGCCCGGGTCGGTGCACAGGTTTTCGCGACCCGCGCGGCAGTAGCGACACACGCCGCACGTCGTGCCCAGCCAGGGCACCCCCACGCGGTCGCCGACGGCGAAACGCCGGGCCTCGCTTCCGCGGTCGATCACCGTGCCGACGATTTCGTGTCCGGGAACCAGCGGCAGTTTTGCATGGTCCAGCTCGCCATCGACCACGTGCAGATCGGTGCGGCACACGCCGCAGGCGCCCACGCGAATCATGATCTGTCGCGGGCCGGGCCGCGGGTCCGGCAGTTCGATCGCGCGTAGTTTCCTGCCGGGCTTGTCGAGGACCATTGCGAACATGGGAAGCCTGGGAAAGACTAAAATGGGCGATCTTCCCGTCGGAGTGTGCAAACCTCAAGCCGTGCGGACGACGTTGGCGGTTCACCCATCCTGCCTGAAGTGAGCGGTTGTCGCACAAGCCGCGCGCTCGCTTCGCACATCGATTATGCAGATTTGCCGAAAAACGGTCAATTTAAACCGAAAATGGACCCTGGCACGGAATTCGCTACATCGGTCACGCAACTGGACCGATAGGATTTGGTCCACCGGCCGTCGACCCATGGAATCAGGATCGCATAATGATCGTCATTGCCAGCCAGCCCTCGGAATGCGAGTTTGTCTCGGCTCGAGATCGCCAGATCTACATTGCCGCCAAGAGTGCGCTGTCGGAGAGCAAGTATGCCTCGCTGCGCCAATTGAACTGCCGGGTGTTCGAGGGCATCGTCGAGATTTCCGGAACCGTCGTCAGTTTCTATCTAAAGCAACTGGCTCAGGCCGCCGTCTTGCAACTCAACCGCGAAAGCCGCGTGCGCAATCTCGTCGAAGTCTCCGGCGAGTCGAACGTGCTGGTGGCCACCAGTTGCAGCACGCAGACGGGCAACCACGGGCATTAGACCACCCGTCGTCGCCTTAACCCTCGCTCGGCGGCGACTTGTCGTGCTCCTTGAGCGTCAAAACCGGGCAGCCTGCTCGGCGCATGACGGCCTCGGCCACGCTGCCCATCAGCACGCGTTTCAATCCGGTGCGGCCGTGCGTGCCGATCACGATCAGGTCGGCCTTCAGTTCGCCGGCCAGGCTGACGATTTCCTCGGCCGGCACGCCCATCGCCAGATGATGCTCGAAGGGCACTTTCGGATCGCTCGGCACCACGGCTTCGAGCATGCGGCGGATTTCGGGATTGGGAAACTCGGGCGTCGGCAGCAGCATTTCGCCCCCGGCATACGCTGTCGGCAATTCTTCCACGTGCACGATCAGCAGCGTGGCGCCCGAATCGCGAGCCAGCGCCGTGGCATATTTCAAGGCCGCGTCGCTGGGCGGCGAAAAATCGGTCGCGAACAAGAGCTTCTTGTACTTCATGGCTGCAATCTTTCCTGCGAGGACAAGGGATCGATCAACCGGGGTTTTTCAGGCTTCGCGAGCAACGGCCGAGCACGCCTATTGAGCATCACGCCACTAAGGGTCATCTTATCGCGCGCTCTGGCCAATGTCTGTACCGCTCGAACGAAGTCCAACGGCGCGTAAGCCCATTTTGGGGACGCGTTTGGGGCCTAGGCGCTTGGGCGAAAATGTGGTGGCCTTGCCCTGGTCCGGCAGTTACAATGGCCGGCGTGCCCGCCTCGGATCGTGCCCACTGCCTACCTCAGATCCTGCCAGGACATTCATGCCTTCGAAGCGCATCTGGTTATTCAGTGCAATTCTCTGTGCCGGCTCCGCCGCGCGCGGTTTGGCGGCCGATGCGCCGCCGGGCGCTGCGTCTCCATCGGCCGCGGCTCCCCTCACATATGAGCAGCACATTCGGCCCATTTTGAAGGTCCATTGCTTCCGCTGCCACGGGGGCGAGGAGGAATCGAAAGGCGGGCTCGACTTGCGACTGCGCCGGCTGATGGAGCAGGGAGGCGAGTCGGGCCCCGCGATCGTTCCCGGCAAGTCGGCCGAGAGTTATCTTTTCCAGCGCATCCAAAGCGGCGAGATGCCGCCGGTCGAGCGCAAATTGACCGCCGCCGAGATCGCGCTCGTCGGCCGCTGGATCGACGCCGGCGCGCCGACGGCTCGCCAGGAGCCGGAAAAACTCGACCCCGGCCTCGAGATCACGCCCGAGGAGCGTGCCTATTGGTCGTTCCAACCGATTCCCCGCTCGGTGCCGATCCCCAGTTTCAGCTCTGCCGATCGGGTGCGGACGCCGATCGACGCTTTTCTGGCCCATGCCCTGCGGGAAAAGGAACTCAAGTTTTCGCCCGACGCGCCCAAGGCCGTGCTGTTGGCGCGGGCCTATTTCGACCTGGTCGGGCTGCCGTCCAGTCGGGAAGAGCTGGCCCATTTTCTGGCCGACGACGACCCCTTGGCCTATGAGAAGGCGATCGACCGCCTGCTCGACTCGCCGCATTACGGCGAGCGCTGGGGCCGCTACTGGCTCGACGTGGCCGGCTACGCCGACTCCGACGGCTACACGGCCGCCGACACCGTCCGCCCGTTCGCCTACAAGTACCGCGACTACGTCATCCGCGCGCTGAATGCCGACAAGCCGCTCGATCAATTCATCACCGAACAACTGGCCGGCGACGAATTGACCACCGGCGACCTCAAGAATCTGACACCAGGTGACATCGACAAACTTTCCGCGACCGGCTTCTTGCGGATGGCGGCCGACGGCACCTCGACCGGCGGCATCGACCTGGACCTGGCCCGCAACCAGGTCGTGGCCGATACGATCAAGATCGTTTCGACGTCGCTCTTGGGTTTGAGCGTCGGCTGCGCCCAGTGCCACGACCATCGCTACGATCCGATCCCCCAGGCCGACTACTATCGTCTGCGCGCCGTGCTCGAGCCGGCCTACAACTGGAAAACCTGGCGGCAGCCCGAGCAGCGGCTGGTTTCGCTATGGACCGACGCCGATCGGGCCAAGGCGGCCGAAGTCGACGCCGAGAGCTCCAAGGTCGGCGCCGAGCGCCAAACCAAGCTGGTCGCCTACATGGACGAAGCTCTCGACAAAGAGCTGGAAAAGCACGATGCCGAGCTACGCGGGCCTTTGCGGCTGGCCTACCGCACGGCGGCCGACAAGCGGTCTGCCGAACAGAAGAAGTTGATGGCCGAATATCCCAGCGTCAACAATCTCAGCGAGGGCGTGCTCTATCAATACATTCCCGCGGCGGCGGACGATTTGAAGAAGATCGATGCCCAGATAGCCGCCATCCAG
This sequence comes from uncultured Planctomycetia bacterium, assembly GCA_963801675.1. Taxonomy (GTDB): domain Bacteria; phylum Planctomycetota; class Planctomycetia; order Pirellulales; family PALSA-1355; genus PALSA-1355. The sequence continues at coordinate 762,935 of CAWDFN010000001.1, read as the reverse complement.
GCCAAGAAACCTTTCCAGGATTTCATCCCGGTGCTCAACGAAGTCGCCGGCCAGATTCCGCCCACGTTCTTGTTCCACCGCGGCGACCATCGTCAGCCGAAACAGGAAATCGCTCCCGGCGGATTGACCGTGGCCGCGCCGGTCGGAGAGCGGCTGCAAATCGCGCCCAAGGATCCGGCCCTGGCCACCACTGGCCGCCGCCTGGCGCTGGCACGCTGGCTTGTCGGCGATCAAAACCCGCTCACCGCGCGGGTCTTGGTCAATCGAGTGTGGATGAACCATTTTGGCCGCGGGCTGGTCAACACGCCGGCCGATTTCGGCGCGCTGGGCGAAAAACCCTCGCATCCCGAATTGCTCGACTGGCTGGCGCGCGACTTCATAGCCGGCGGCTGGAAACTCAAGCGGCTGCACCGCATGATCATGACCTCGACCGCCTATCGTCAAAGCTCGGCCCGCGAGCCGCGCACGACCGAGCTCGATCCCGAGGATCGCCTGTACGCGCGGATGCCGGTGCGCCGGCTCGACGCCGAGGCGTTGCGCGATCGAATTCTGGCCACGACCGGCGTGCTGAATCGAAAGATGTTTGGGCCGCCGGTGCCGGTCAAGGAAGACGCGGTGGGCCAGGTCGTGGTCGGCGTCGACGTGCCCGCCGGCGCCGAGCCGCCGCTGGGGCACGAGGCGTTTCGCCGCAGCGTTTATATTCAGGTCCGCCGCAGTCAGCCGCTGGCCATGTTGCACGTGTTCGACCTGCCGGTGATGGAAACCAACTGCGAGCGACGCACGGTGTCGACCGTGGCCACGCAATCGCTGATGCTGATGAACAGCGATTTCATTTTGCAGCAGGCCGGTTATTTCGCGGCGCGCATTCGCAAGGAAGCCGCCGGCGATCCCAGCCGACAAGTGCAGGCCGCCTGGCAATTGGCGTTCGCCCGCGCGCCGCGTCCGCCAGAGCTGGAGCGGGCGTTGGCTTTCCTGGCAGCGCAAAGCAGTCCGGCGGCTCCGCCGGCTGCCGCACCGCAAGCCGGCGCGTCGTCGCCCCCCGTCGCGCCCAGCGCCGCCGATCCCTCCGTCGACGGCCTGACGAATCTCTGCCAAATCCTGCTCAGCACGAACGAATTTATGTACGCCGAATGAACGCACGCGCACCAGGAAGTGAATCGCATGTCCCCATTTGACCTTCGCACGCGGCGACAGTTTCTGACGCAAAACGCCCTGGGCGTCGGCGGCGTGGCTTTGGCGTGGCTGCTGGGCCAGGAGAATCTATTGGCGGCGCCGCACATGCCGCGCGAGAACCTGCACCTCGACATGCTCCCCAAGCCGCCCCACGCGCCAGCCCGCGCGCAGGCCATGATCTCGATGTTCATGCACGGCGGTCCAAGCCACGTCGACCTGTTCGATCCCAAGCCCGAGTTGACGAAACACAGCGGCAGCGATTACCCGGGCGAGGTCATCTACAGCTTCGCCAATCGTGCCAGCAAGAAGCTGCTCGGCAGCCCTTGGAAATTCGAAAAGCGCGGCCAATGCGGCACCGAAATTTCCGAGTTGCTGCCGCACCTGCACGAAATCGTCGACGACATCGCGCTGATCCGTTCGATGCACACCGGCTTCAACGGCCACGAGTCGTCGATCTGGTACATGAACACCGGCAAGTCGCAGCCGGGCCGGCCGGCGTTGGGTTCGTGGTTGACCTACGGATTGGGCTCGCAGAGCCAGGACCTGCCGGCATACGTCGTGCTCAGCGATCCCGGCGGGCACCCGGTCGACGGCGTGCGCAATTGGTCGAACGGCTGGCTGCCCCCGTTGTACCAGGGCACCGTCATCCGCCCGCGCGAGCCGCGCATCTTGAACCTCGATCCGCCTCCCCATTTGCGCGGCCAGCGGCAGGCCGAAAATCTGGCGCTGCTGGCCGATCTGAATCGCCAGCACCTGGAGCTTCATCCCCAGGAGGCCGATCTGGAAGCGCGGATAGCCAGCTATGAACTTGCGGCGCGGATGCAAACCGCCGCCAAGGAAGCGCTCGACCTGTCGGGCGAAAGCGAAGCCACGAAAAAGTTGTACGGACTGGATGAGCCCGAGACGACCGAGTATGGCACGCGCTGCCTGATCGCTCGCCGCCTGGTCGAACGGGGCGTGCGATTCGTGCAGCTCTTCCTGGCCGGGCAGCCGTGGGACAACCACAACGACATACGCGGCACGCTGCCGGCGATTTGCCGCCGCACCGACAAGCCCAGCGTCGGCCTGATCAAGGATCTCAAGAGCCGCGGCCTGCTCGAGACGACCCTCGTGCACTGGGGAGGCGAAATCGGTCGCTTGCCGGTCACCGAGGGAGAAGGCGACAAGTGTGGCCGCGACCACAACGGCCAGGGTTTCAGCATGTGGCTGGCCGGCGGCGGAATCAAGGGGGGCATCACCTACGGCCAGACCGACGAGTTTGGCCACAAGGCGGCGATCGATCCGGTCGGCCCCAACGACTATCAGGCCACGCTGCTACACCTGTTTGGCATGGATCACAACAAGCTGGCGTTCTACTACAACGCCCAGGAGCAGAAGATCACCGACAACCGGCCATGCCGCGTGGTGAGCGAACTGTTGGCTTGAAGCGAGCAATGCGGCGCGTACCGACGCCGGGCGCTTACGCGCGCATCACTTACGCGGCGTGTCATGTTCCGCGGCCCGCCAATCTCAACAGCAACTCGCGACCAGCATTTTGAACGCGGCTAGACCCACCAACGGTATGACGATTAACATGACCACGGAGCGTCTCCTTCGCATGAGTGCGGTAAACGACTCTCGGCCTTACTAGCATTTGGTGCGCCATGACACCCTGGCTAGCGGAAGAAATCTATTCGATTACTATGTATCGGCATATGAAGTAACGGATTACAACTTCTTCAGTGGCGACGTTTCAGGGTTTCGCATTTGCCTAACTGGCGCGTATTGCATGCGAAGATGCCGATATTTCTGGCACGCTCGGCAAATTTTGACGCGCCGCGAGCCGCCTTCGCTGGCGGTCGCGGGTAACGGTTTTCCGAGAATCTTCGACATTGCCCCCCAATGGTCCTGGCGAATGAGCGCGGCCAAAGTTGACGTGATAGCAAGTGATTCAGCGGTCCGCAGTGCTTCAACGGCCAACTCCTGTCGAGCTTACGAACATGTAATGTTTAGCTTGCTTGACGCGATGCGCAGCCTCTACTAATCTCTGAACTGACCTCTCGGCTTTTCGTTCCGCCCAGGCGCACCTTGGACTGGCGGCGCCGGGCTTGCTTTCATGATTGACCGTGAACCTTCCGCCGGGCCGATTCACCTGGCCTGGGATAGATTTCCAAACTTCATCGTTCATCCATGGCCTCGTCGCGAGTCCATGCCGCCGCGCGCGTGGCGCGAAAAAACATCGAGGCTTTTTCGTGCCCGCTCGGTGTCGTGGTTCAAGTGGTTTAGTGGTCGCACAATGACGAGGGAAACTCGGCGGCGGGATCGAGGACGCGCGACAGTCGCCCAGGTACTGCCTTCGTTTTCTTTTTTCGAGGTAATGATCGATGCAGCTTATGCAGCTTGATGTCCGCCGCGTTGCCGCTGTCCTGAACGTGCCCGAAAACACCGTCTATCGCTGGATCACCGAACGGAAATTGCCGGCCCACGGCGTCGAGGGCCGATACCGCTTCGCGCGCGCCGAACTGCTCGAGTGGGCGACCAAGCACAACGTCAACCTGTCGTTCGAGATTTTTGACGAGGGTTCGTCCGATCAAGAGGACTTGCTCTTGACCCAGGCTCTGGAGGCCGGCGGCATCTTTTACGACATCCGCGGAGTCGACAAGAACGCGGTGCTGCGATCGGTGGTCGACAACATTCCCTTGCCCGACGGTTTTGACGCCGAAATGCTGCTGCAGCTTTTCCTGGCGCGAGGCGATGGGCTCGACCGCCGTGGGCAACGGCGTGGCCATTCCGCATCCCCGCCACCCCGTCGTGCTGCCGATCTCGAAGCCGCTACTGAGCCTTTGCTTTTTGGCGAAGCCGATCGACTTCGGCGCCCCCAACGGCGAGCCGGTGCATACGTTGTTCGTGCTGCTCAGTCCGACCATTCAGACGCATTTGCAGATCCTGGCGCGCATCGCCAGCTTGCTGCGCGACCAGAAATTGGGCGAGGTCCTTTCCGGCCGGAAATCGCAGCGAGAGATTCTCGCCGAAGTGCGCCGCGTGGAAAAAGCCTTCGACGTCAACACCGTCGGCAAGAACGGCGCGATCGGCAAAAACTCGGAGCATTGATCGAGATGCAGTGGCTACTCGTTGCCATGGGTGTGCTGATCGCCGGCGGCCTGGTGGCCCTGGCGACTCAGCGCTGGCCGCGCCTGGCAACGTTCGTGGGCACGGCGTCCGCGCTGGCCGGCTGCGGCATCGGATTGGCTGGCGTGCTGCGCATTCTGTTGCTGGAAGACCAGGAGTCGTCCCTGCACTACGCTTGGGACGTGCCCTTCGGCTCCTTCTCGTTGGAAGTCGATCCGCTCTCGGCGTTCTTTTCGTTTCCGGTGTTGGTGCTCTCGGGCTTGGCGGCCATTTATGCCAGCCAGTACGTGCGGGCATACTGGGGACACCGAGAAGTGGGCGGGCTGTTGTTCTTTTACAACGTGCTGGTGGCCAGCATGCTGCTGGTTGTGCTGGCCCGAAACGCCGTGCTGTTTCTCGTGGCATGGGAAGGCATGTCGCTGTCCGCATTCTTTCTCGTCACCTATGAAAACGACGAGGAGGAGGTCCGCGAGGCGGGCAAGACGTTCCTGATCGCCACGCATCTGGGCACCGCTTTCTTGCTGGTCATGTTCGTGCTGTTGGGCACGGCCAAGGGTTCGCTCGAGTTTTCCGACCTTGCCGTCGGTCCGGGCGCGGCTTCGGGCAGCTTGTTGTTTCTGTTGGCCTTGGTCGGCTTCGGCACCAAGGCCGGTCTGATGCCGCTGCACGTGTGGCTGCCCGAGGCCTATCCCGTCGCCCCCAGCTATGTCACGGCCGTGCTGTCGGGCGCCATGAGCAAGTTGGGAATCTACGGACTGCTGCGCGTGCTGTTGATCGTTGACGACCCGCGGGCCTGGTGGGGCTGGCTGTTGATCGGCCTGGGGGCGGCTTCCGGCGTGCTGGGAATTCTCTCCGCGCTGGCACAAGGCGATCTGAAACGCCTGTTGGCCTACAGCAGCATCGAAAATATCGGCATCATCATGATGGGTATCGGCCTGGGCGTGTTGGGTATCAGCACCCATAGCCCGGCCCTGATGATCTTAGGATTCACCGGCGCCCTGCTGCACGTGTTCAACCACGCGCTGTTCAAGGGCCTGCTGTTCCTGGGCGCAGGCGCCGTGGTGCAGGAGACCGGCACGCGCCAGTTGGATCAATTGGGCGGATTGCTGAAGCGGATGCCCTGGACGGGCAGCGCGTTTCTGATTGGCGCGGCGGCCATCGCCGGGCTGCCCCCACTCAACGGTTTTGCCAGCGAATTCCTGCTTTACAGCGCGTCGTTTGGCAGCCAAGGGCTGCTCGCTACTTCGCCCACCTCCATTTTTTCGCTGGCCGTGATCGCCGCGCTGGCGCTCATCGGCGGTCTGGCGGCATTTGCGTTTGCCAAGGCCTTCGGCATCGCGTTTTTGGGTGTGCCGCGCAGCGATCGCGCCGCCGCGGCCAGCGAGCCGGGCTTCCGCATGGTATTGCCGATCGTGGTGTTGGCCGGCGGTTGCGTCGGCGTCGGCTTGTTCTCGCCTCGGGTCGTTGCCATGTTTCCAACCTTGGTGGCACGCTTGACGCACCAGCCGGTCGACGTCACCGCCTTGCAAGCCGACGCGGCGCTCGTTCCGCTTTCGTATGTCGCCGCGATATCGAGCGGGCTGGTTCTGTTGGTTGGCGGACTGGCCTTGGCGCGACGCGTCTTGTTGTCGGGCCGCGAGGTGACCGAGAGCGGCACCTGGGGCTGCGGCTACTCCCGATCGACGCCCCGCATTCAATACACGGCTTCCTCGTTTGCGCAACCGGCCATCGAGTTTTTCGCGCCGTTCTTGCGTTCCCGTACAAAATTGTCGGTGCCCAACGGCCTGTTTCCGCAATCGGCTTCACTGGCAACCGAGAGTTCGGACATGTCGAAAGATTTTATTTATCGCCCTATGTTCGGCTCGATCGCCATGGCGCTGTCGAAACTTCGCTGGCTGCAGCACGGCCGCGTGCACGTCTATGTATTGTATGTGGGCTGTACGGTTCTGGCGTTGATGGTGTGGTACGCCGGCGTCGAGCTGGCGCCCGCCGAGCCGGCTCCCGTCGACGTCACGGCGGCTCGAGCACAAGACCCATCCGTTCAACAAAACCGGGTGCCGCGATGACCGGCATGGACTATTCATCGGCGCTGCCGCTGGTGCTGACGCTGCTTTTGGCGCCGTTTTTCCTCGGCGTAATCAACCGCACCAAGGCCGTCGTCGGCGGGCGCACGGGCCAGCCGCTGTTGCAGGTCTATTTCGACCTGTTCAAGCTGCTCGGCAAGGGGGCCGTCTACAGCCGCACGACCACTTGGGTGTTTCGCGCCGGGCCGATTGTTTCGCTCTGCCGGAGTGCTGATGGCGGCCACGCTTGTTCCGTTGGGCAGTTCGGACGCGCTGGTGCATTCGACGGCGACCTGATTCTGCTGGCCTACCTGCTCGGGCTGGCCCGCTTGTTCACCGTGCTGGCGGCGCTCGACACCGGCTCGCCCTTCGAGGGCATGGGCGCCAGCCGCGAGGTCCTGTTCTCGGCCCTGGCCGAGCCGGCCTTGCTGTTGGGCCTGGCGGCGCTGGCGCGCGACACGCGGCGCCCTGAGCCTGACGGAAATGCACTTGGTACTAGCCGGCGGCGGCTGGGTCGAAAGCGGGCTCACCCTGGCCCTGGTCGCCGTGGCCCTGCTGGTCGTCTTCCTGGCCGAGAACTCGCGCATTCCCGTCGACGACCCCAATACCCACCTCGAACTGACGATGATCCACGAGGTGATGGTGCTCGACCACGGCGGGCCGGACTTCGCGTTCATCCTGTACGGCGCGGCCTTGAAGATCTGGGTGCTCGGCTCGCTGATCGTCGGGCCTGGTCGTGCCGGTGGCCACCGGCAACGTGATTGTCGACGTTGGCGTGGCATTGGCCGGCATGCTGGCTTTGGCGATTTTGGTCGGGATGATCGAATCGACGATGGCCCGACTGCGGATGATCCGCGTGCCGCAGTTGCTCGTCGGAGCCGCGGCCCTGTCCGGTCTGGCGCTGGTCCTGGAATTCGGAGGGATCTGTAGAACGCGCATGCACGCCGTCGATTTAACCTTGGTGCTCGATCGTGCTGGCGAACCTGGCCCTGCTCGGTTCGAGCCGGCTGGCGCGCCTGCATCCAGCTCAGCGCCGCGCAGGGAATGCTGCTCGGCCTGCTGCCGCTGGAATTGACACGGCCCGGAGTCGCGATTCGTCATTTTGGCCGTGCTCATTCTGGCGCTCAAGGGGTTCGTCTTTCCCTCACTATTGATCGCGCGCGCTGCGCACCGCGCAGGTCCGCCACGAAGTCGAGCCGATCGTCGGCTACGTAGCCAGCCTGGTGGCGGGCATTATGATTTTGTGTCTCTCGTTTTGGATGGCGTCGCGGTTGACGCCGCCGCAGCCGTTGGCTTCGCCCTTGATCTTGCCGTTCGCGCTCACGACGATCCTGATCGGACTGTTTCTGATCGTCAGCCGCAAAACCGCGCTGATGCAGGTGGTCGGCTACCTGGTGATGGAGAACGGCATCTACATCTTCGGCGTGGCGCTGGCCCAGGAGGAGCCGTTCCTGGTCGAGATGGGTGTCCTGCTGGACGTGTTCGTGGCGGTGTTCGTGATGGGCATCGCCATTTTTCACATCAACCGTGAATTCGACCACATCGACGTCGACCAGTTGACGTCGCTCAAGGACTAAGTGCGCATGATCGGTCCGCTCGTCCCCGCTCTGATCTTCGTGCCGCTGGTTGCCGGCTTGCTCGCCTTCTGGTGGCGCGCCGACGGCCCGCGCCGAGTATTGCTGGTGCTCACGGCGCTGGTGCACGCCGGCCTGACGGTCGACAGCCTGGGTCGAGCTGGAACGCGGTCTCGTCGGCCGGCACGCCCGTCGTTGCTCCCGCCGGCGCCTGGGTCGCCATCGACGCCCCCGGCCTGCTCTTCCTGAGCATCGATCAGCGTGCTGTTTCTGGCGTCGCGCGGTCTACAGCGTCGGCTATCTGGGCCGCGAACAAAGGTCACAAGCATATCGACTTACGAGGAACACTTGTTCTTCAGCAACGAGCCCGAGGCCGTCTTCACCGGCTGCCTGCTGCTGTTCCTGGCGTCGATGACGCTGGTCTGCACCAGCCAGCACTTCGGCCTGCTGTGGGTGGGCGTCGAAGCGACCACGCTGGCCAGCGCGCCGTTGATCTACTTCCACCGTCAGCACCGCTCGCTGGAGGCGACCTGGAAATATCTGCTGATCTGCTCGGTCGGCATTGCCCTGGCCTTGTTGGGCAACTTCTTGCTGGCGGTGGCCGCGTCCGACGGTCCGGGAGAGAGCACCGGGCTGTTCGTCACCGACCTGCTCGGCCGGCGCCGCACAAGCTGCACGTGCCGTGGCTGAAGGCGGCCTTCCTGTTCTTTCTGGTCGGCTACGGCACCAAGATGGGCCTGGCCCCGATGCACACCTGGCTGCCCGACGCCCACAGCGAATCGCCGTCGGTCGTCTCGGCGTTGCTTTCCGGTGCCCTGTTGAACTGCGCCTTCCTCGGCATCTTGCGGGCCCACCAGGTTTGCGTCGCGGCCGGCGCCGCCGAGTTCAGCCAGGAACTGCTGCGCGGCTTCGGCCTGCTCTCGATGGCCATCGCCGCCGTGTTCATCCTCGGCCAGGTCGACTTCAAGCGCATGCTCGCCTACTCCAGCGTCGAGCACATGGGCATTCTGGCGCTGGGTGTGGGCTTGGGCGGGGCCGGCGTGTTCGGCGCCGGCGCTGCACGCCGTCAACCACTCGCTGACCAAGGCCTGCTTATTCCTGGTGGCCGGCAACATCCTGGCCGCCTATGAAACCAAGGCCGTCGACGGGGTCTCGGGCCTGCGCCGGCTGCTGCCGCTGTCGGGCATCTTGTGGGTTGCCGGATTCCTGGCGATCACCGGCTCGCCGCCGTTCGGCCCGTTCTTGAGCGAGTTCACGATTCTCAAGGCAGCCCTCGACGCCGACCACGCGGTCGTGGCAGTGGTCTATCTGGCGCTGTTGGCGTTGATCTTCATCGGCATGGCCAACATTGTCTTGCCGATGGCCCAGGGTGCGCCGCGACCTGCCTTGGTTCGCGTCGTCTCGCGCGAAGCGTTGTCGTCGACCATTCCGCCCGCCGTGCTCTGCCTGGCGGTGCTGGTGTTGGGGACCTACATTCCGCCGACCATGAGCGACATGCTGCACCAGGTCGCTCTGGCGCTGGGGGGCAACTGACAATGATCGCATCCCAGAGAGTATTGCGAGTCCCGCACGTCGAGGCCGTGCGTTTGGCCGACATTCCGGTGTTGGAAATCGAGGCCTTCCGCGGCTGCGTGTTCGACGAAGTGGCCGCTGGCGGCCGCATCGCGGCCCTGTTCGGCCGCCCGCTCGACGTCGCGCTCGCGTGCGGCTATACGTCGTGCTGGCGCACGCCGCCAACAGCACGCTGGCTCTGGCATGCGGCGACGTGCAAGACCGATACCCGTTCGCTGACACCCGACTGCCCGCAGGCCCACTGGTTCGAGCGCGAAATCGCCGAGCAGTGGGGCGTCGTGCCGCTGGGTCACCCCTGGCTCAAGCCGATCCGATTTCATCCTTCTTACCGGCCGGGCCACGACGCCTGGTCGCGGGCCGTGGGCGAGACGATCTTGCCGGGCGTCACCGATTATTTTCACGTCGAGGGGCATGAGGTTCACGAGGTGGCAGTCGGGCCGATTCATGCCGGAGTCATCGAGCCAGGCCACTTTCGCTTCCAGTGTCACGGTGAAGACGTTTTTCACCTGGAGATCTCGCTCGGTTTTCAGCATCGGGGCGTCGAACGTTCGCTCATCGGCGGGCCCAACAAGCGCACCATCCACACCATGGAGACGCTCGCTGGAGATACCTCGGTCGGACACGCCAGCGCCTATTGCCAGACGATCGAATCGCTCGGCCGTTGTCAGACGCCGCTGCGGGCGCAGGCGTTGCGCGGCATCGGCCTGGAATTGGAACGTCTGGCCAATCACACCGGCGACTTCGGCGCGCTGGCCGGCGACGTGGGTTTTCTGCCCACCATGTCCTACTGCGGCCGCTTGCGCGGCGATTTTCTCAACACGACCGCCATGATCTGCGGCAGCCGGTTCGGCCGCGGCTTGGTGCGCCCGGGCGGCGTCGGTTTTGACGTCGATAAGCCGCGCGTCGAGCAGATGCTGGCGCGATTGAATCCCGCCTTGCGCGACGTCGACGGCGCGGCGCACTTGTTGTGGCAGTCGCGTTCGGTCCAGGCACGGTTCGAAGACACCGGCCGCATTTCGCGCGAAGTGGCTCACGACTTGGGCTGGTCGGCCCGTCCGCCCGATGCACCGGCATTGACCTTGACGTGCGCCGCGATTTCCCCACCGGCATCTATCGTTTCGCCCTGATTCCCCCCAGCACCTGGCACACCGGCGACGTGTTCGCCCGGGCTTACGTTCGCTGGATGGAGATTCAGCGCTCCGGCCGATTCATCGTCGAGCAACTCGACGCGCTGCCGGCCGGGCCCGTGCGAGTTGAAGCCGGACCGCTGGCCGCCGATTCGCTGGCCGTGGCGCTGGTCGAAGGATGGCGGGGCGAGATTTGTCACGTGGCCATCACCGATTCGGCCGGCGCGCTGGCCCACTATAAAGTCGTCGATCCGTCGTTCCACAATTGGATCGGCCTGGCGATGTCGCTGCGCAATCAGGCGATTTCCGATTTTCCCTTGTGCAACAAGAGCTTTAATCTTTCGTACTGCGGGCATGACCTGTAGGAGTCGTGATGTTTCCTATCCTTCGAGAGCGGTGGCGGCAGACGCATCGCACGATTTCGTATCCCAAGGGTCCGCCGCCCCAACTGCCCGATCGATTTCGCGGTCTGCCGATTCTCGATTCGACGAAGTGCCCCGACGGCTGTCAGGTGTGCGCAGAGGCCTGCCCGACCGATGCGATTCTCGCCCGCGATAATTCTCTCAAGATCGACATGGGACGCTGTCTGTTTTGCACCGAATGCACCACCGCCTGCCCAGCCGGAGCGATTTCGTACGGCCAGGATTATCGCCTGTCGGCCAACACGCGCGACGAACTGATTACCGACGGCCGCGCCGCGCGGCTGGCCCGCGCGCTCGACGAGAAAACACGCCGGCTGTTCGGACGCTCGTTGAAGCTGCGCCAAGTCAGCGCCGGAGGCTGCAATGGCTGCGAGGCCGACGTGAACGTGCTGAGCACCGTGGTATTCGATCTGGGCCGCTTCGGCATCCAGTTTGTCGCCTCGCCGCGGCACGCCGACGGCCTGTTGATCACCGGGCCGGTGACCAACAACATGGAGTTTGCGCTACTGCAGGCGTACGAAGCTACGCCTTCGCCCAAAATCGTGATCGCCTGCGGCGCGTGTGCCATTTCGGGCGGCCCGTACCTCGACAATCCTGAAGTCAACAACGGTTGCGATGGCGTCGTTCCTGTCGACTTGTACATTCCCGGCTGCCCGCCCCATCCGCTGACGATCCTGGACGGCCTGCTGCGCCTGCTCGGCCGTTTGGAAGAGGGCAAGTAGCGCCATCTGGATCGTGGATGGGGCGAACTCGCGCGGCGGCGGCCCTGAGGGCCCTTCAGTCGCAACGACATTGCCGCGCTAGCTGCCAATCGACCTCGACGCCCAGGCCGGGTCCACTGCCGATGGTCGTCATCGGACCCTCGATCCGCACCGGGTTTTTGACGACCCGAATCTCGTGATAATCGGCCCCCAACAGGTCCCCCGGATACTTCTCGACCTGCATGTTCTTACACGCCACAACTAAATGGGCCATCGCCGCCGTGGCGACGTCCAGCTCGAGGTTCGAGCCGATCGAGCAGGCCACGCCATGAGCCGCGGCGAAGTCAATCATCTCCTTCGCTTTGCGAATGCCGGCCTGCTTGCCTGGATAAACGCTGATCACGTCACAGCACTCGTTGCGCACCAGCTCGCGGGCGTGCACCAGGTTGAAGCAAATATCGTCGGCCATCACCGGCACCCCGCACTCGCGCCGCACGCGGGCCAGGGCGGCGTAGTCGCCGTCGGACGTGGGCTGCTCGACTAGCGCCAGCTTGAAGTCGGCCATTTCGCGGATCGCCCGAATCGCCGTCTCGACCTCCCAACCGCAATTCGCGTCGATTGTCAGTGCGATGTCAGGCCCGATCGCCTCGCGCACCACGCCCACACGCTCCACGTCGGCCGCCGCGTCGCGCCCGACTTTGACCTTGATCGTGGTGAAGCCGGCCGCCACCAGCTCCTTGGCCCGCGCTCGGGCCCGCTCGGGTTCGTATGCCGCCATGCTGTAGCGGCTGCGAATCGCCAGCGGCCGCACGGCCCCGCCCAGCAGCTCGTACACCGGCTTGCCTTCGGCCTTGCCGCGGATATCCCAGCAGGCCATTTCCAAAGCGCTCTTGGCGAACCAATTGTGGATGCAAGCGCCGTCCATCCGCCGATCCAACTCGACGACGTCCGTCGGATCGCAGCCGACGATCTGCGGCGCCAGCACGCGATTGATCAGGGCCTGCGCTCCCCACACGGTTTCGCCGCTCCACCGCGGAATGACCGTCGCCTCGCCCGCCCCTTCAATGCCCGCGTCGGTCAACACCCGCACCAGCACGTATCGCGAAACCGTGTGCTGCCCCAGCGCGCTGATCATCCGCCGCTCGGGCTTGACGGGAATCTCCACCGGATAAGTTTCGACGTGCGTGATTTTCATGGCGTTATGCAAGGGGTTCGGGACAATCGTCGTTTCGTTTGTTGAATCAGCGTCAGGTAACCAAGGATAACGCGGATGCGGCGCGAAAACCAACCCGAGCGAGTGCGTTCGGCCACCCATGGCGTGAACTATCGCCGCTGGAATTCGCCACGGCTGTGTGGTAGAACCGACGCCGATTTCAGGTCGCGCCCACGCTCGGAGCGTCGAGAATGCCGCTTACGCAAATCCACTCCACCGTCGACTTCGCCCGCGCGGCGCGCAGCAGGGGCACCTCTGCTTGCCATACTCGTACAACCTGGGCGGCTGGGCGAATCTGTTGATTCCGATCGCGGTTGTCGGCAAGAGCGGCGGGCCAACGGCGCTGGTCATGGCCGGCAATCATGGCGACGAATACCCAGGCCAGGTCGCCATTTTGCGGCTGATGCGCGAGCTTTTGCAACAACCCGAGCGCGTCCGCGGGCGCGTGATTCTGATCCCGGCCCTCAACATGCCGGCGGCCAAGGCGGCCACGCGGCTCTCGCCGCTGGATGGCAAAAACCTCAACCGCTCGTTTCCCGGCAAGCCCGATGGCACGCCCACCGAAATGGTGGCCGACTATCTGACGACCGTGCTCTTTCCGCTGGCCGACATTGTCGTCGACATTCACACCGGCGGCCGCAGCGTCGACTTTTACCCGTGCGCCCACATGCACCTGGTCGAAGATCGCCAGCAGCGCCGCCAGATGGTCGAGGGAACGCTGGCCTGGAACACCGATTTCGCATTTCTTTACGCCGACATCGCCGGCACCGGCCTGCTGCCCGTCGAGGCCGAGCGCCAAGGCAAGATCGTCGTCACGACCGAAATGGGAGGCGGCGAGCCGGTCTCGGCGGCCGTTCACCAGACGACGCAAACTGGGCTGCGAAACGTGCTGGTCCACTTTGGCGTCCTCCAAGGCCAAAAGACGACCCGTGCGGAACAACGCCTGCCCCCGACCCGCTGGGTGCAGGCATTGAACCGAGACGATTACCGCTTCGCGCCCGAGAGCGGCATCTACGAAACGCTGCTCCCCTTGGGCAGCGAAGTCGCGGCCAGTCAGCCGGTCGGAGCGATTCATTTTCTCGAACGCCCCGACCGCGAACCGACCAACGTGCTGGCCAATGCCGCCGGAGTGCTGCTGGCCACGCGCGGCCCCTCGCTGGTCGCCCAAGGCGACTGCGTAGCCTGCATCGCCCACGACGTCGACGAGAAAAGGCTGAAGGCTGAAGGCTGAAGGCTGAAGGATGAAAACAAAAACGTCCAACTCCGACCTGTCGCGCGGCCAACCATTCCTGCCTTTTTCATCCTTCATCCTTCCGCCTTCATCCTTTCCATAAGGTCCCCCTTATGTTAGTCGGATATGTCAGTGACGAACGGTACGTCGCGCTGGCCGACGTGCTGTTGGAATTCGAGGTCGGCAACGTCTCGGTCGAGGCGCGCTCGCGGGCCTCGGGCGCGGTGCACGCCGACATCGAGCCGGGCCTGTATCGCGTCACGCTCGCAAAAGCCGGCTACGGATCGAAGCGCGTGCGGATGACCGTGTCGACCACCCGGCCCTATCAGTTTCGTTTGCTCGGCGACGGCCTGTTGGGCTACGCCTGGCCCAAATGGGTCCGCGCGGGCGAGCGCGCCGAATTTCGTGTCCACTCGGTCGAGCCCTACAAGATCGACTTGTGGCGCTATGGATTGCACAAGGAACTGGCGGCCAAGATCGGCTGGTTCGACGAGCACGGGCCGCTGGCCACGATGCAGATCACGCCCGACGGCGATTACACGCAGAGGGGCGTGCAGTGGAACAAAGCCGGCTACGGCAGTTCGCAACACGCCCAATTCGTGACCGCGCCCGAGCGCAGCGGGCTGTACTATTTTCACGCGCGCACGCGCCAGCGGACGGTTTTTTTCGTTCCCCTGGATCGTTGCGCCGCAGTGGCCAGGCGCGAAAATCGCCGTGCTGGCGTCGAACATCACCTGGAACGCGTACAACAACTTCGGCGGCCGCAGCAATTACATCCACGCCGACGCGCTGCCGCCGACGCCGACCGTCAACGCCCGGCTCGAGCTCAGTCGCTACAACGATCCGGAATTCGGCACCTGGAACGCCGAGGAGTACGCCCCCTTGTCGTTCGACCGGCCCGAGCCGATCAACCACGTGCCCGAGGCCACTCAGCTTGCCGATCCGATCGAGGGCCGCGCCGCCTGCCACGTCGCGCCGGCCGAATGGCGGCTGCTGGGCTGGATGGAACGCGAAGGTTTCGACTACGACTTGTACGCCGAGACCCAGTTGCACGCGGGCGACCTCGACCTCGATGCCTATCGCGTGCTGATCATCAGCACCCATCCCGAGTATTGGTCGCGGCAAATGTATCGCGCGGTCAAAACCTGGGTCTTCGAACGCGGCGGCCGGCTGATGTACCTGGGCGGCAACGGCCTGAACTGCGAAGTCTCGTTTCCCGACCCGGCTACGATGATCGCCCACAATGGCGACAACCGCAAGTTGCAAGCCGAGCTGCCGCGCTACGAAAGCCGCTTTGGCATGCGGCTCGAATCCGAAGCCCACCTGCTGGGCGTCGTCTACTCCGACGCCGGCGTCATGACCGCCGCCCCCTATCGCGTGCTGCTGGCCGATCACTGGGCGTTCGCAGACACCGGCCTGCAGTCCGGCGACCTGTTCGGCCAGAACAGTCTGCACGAACGCATCCCCGGCGGAGCCTCGGGGCACGAAACCGACAAAGTCTCGCCCAGTTCGCCGCCCGGCCTCGCGCGACTGGCCCAGGGACGAAACCCCAACGACGGCGGAGCCGACATGGTGCATTTCGAAACGCCCACCGGCGGCGCCGTGTTCTCCGTCGGCTCGATCACCTGGCCCAGTAGCGTGCTGGTTGACGACGCCGTCTCAAAAATCACCGCCAACGTCCTGCGGCGATTCTCCGAGTGAGGAAGCGTGATCCAATGTGCCACTGGCGTCTCGCCAGTGAATGCCACACGTTGGCGGAGGGTGGCCCAGACGCCGTCTCGGCGTCTGGGTCCCGCAGGGACAAGAGGCGCGCCGCGAGTGCGCGTCGTCGACCCGCAGACATCGACCTCGTGTGCCTGGCGGCACCCAGACGCACAAAGTGCGTCTGGGCCACCCAAGTTGCGCATCGCCGCAGGACCCGCGTCGTGCTGACCGTGCCGGGTGACCCAGACGCCGTCTCGGCGTCTGGGTCCCGCAGGGACAAGAGGCGTGCCGCGAGTGCGCATCGTCAACTTGCAGACATCGACCTCCTGTGCCTGACGGCACCCAGACGCACTTTGTGGGTCTGGGCCACCCGTGCCATCGACCTTTCGCTTCTTGCTTGCCGCCCCGCTTGGCGTCCCTTACACTCCGCAGTCGTGAATGCGTCCCGCGAAACTCCCGCCGAACCGATTGCGCTGCCCTCCGAGGCCGCGCCGACGCGGGTTCGCTTGGGCGTGCTTGCGTTTCTGTGTGCGTTGGCGCTGGTCCTTTATCTCGACCGCGTGTGCATCGGCCAGGCGCTACCCTCGATCCAACGCGACCTGGGCCTGAGCAACGACCAGACGGGCTACGTACTGGGCGCGTTCTTGATCGCGTACGGCCTGTTCGAAGTGCCGACCGGTCGCTGGGGCGATCGCTTCGGCTCGCGCGGCGTGTTGACGCGCATCGTCGTCTGGTGGTCACTGTTCACCGCGCTGACCGGCGCCGCGAATGGGCTATTTGCGCTGGTGACGGTGCGGTTCTTGTTCGGGGCCGGCGAGGCGGGCGCCTATCCGAACGTCGCGCGGATCATCGCCCGCTGGTTTCCACCCGGCGAGCGCGGCGCAGCGCAAGGTTTCGTGATCACGTCGGCGCAGCTCGGGGCGGCACTGGCGCCGATGATGGCCGCCTACCTGATCGAGTACATCGGCTGGCGCGCGACCTTCGTCGTTTTCAGCCTGGTGGGCCTGGCCTGGGCCGCTGGCTTTTATTGGTGGTTTCGCGACGACCCTGCCGAGCATCCGCGCACCAATCCCGCCGAGCGGGCCCTGATCGCCGCCGGCAATACGTCCGCGCCGCAAGGCGCCAGCCACCCGCCGATCCCGTGGAAGATCATCCTCGGCAACTCCAACATCTGGCTGTTGGGAACCGTGCAAACCTGCTCGTCGTTCGTCACGTATCTGTACATGGGATGGTATCCGACCTATTTGCAGACCGGTCGCGGCGTCGACCCGATTGAAACGGGCTGGCTCACGTCGCTGGTGCTGTTCGGCGCCGCGGCCGGATGCCTGGGCAGCGGCTTCGTCAACGATTGGCTGGCCCGCGTCACCGGTCGCAATCCCCTCCGCTATCGCATCTACGGTTTTTGCGGCACGGCCGTCGCGGTGCTGGCCCTGGTGGCCAGCATCCACTGCGAGTCGCCGCTGGCGACCAGCCTGTGGGCGAGTGTGGCATGCATGGCCACGCTCTCGCAGCAGGCCACGTTCTGGTCGATCACCACCGAGATCAGCGGCCCGCACCTGGGCGTGATTTTTGGCCTGATGAACTCGATGGGCGTGCCCGGCGGCTTCGCGTCGAGCAAATTCTTCGGCCAGTTCGCCGACTGGATGCGCGATTACGGCTACGAAGGCCGCGCCCAATGGGACGGCGCCTTCTACGTTGCCGCCGGAGTCCTGTCGATTGGCGCCTGTTGCTGGCTCATGGTTGACGCGTCGAAAAGAATTCCCGATTCGTCCTGATTCTGGCTCGACGAAGTTTATGAACCACCAAGACACCAAGAGCACCAAGGGACAACGAATCAAGCGACACGGAACGCCGATGCTCCGCCGACAATTCTCTTAACGTTTCCTTCTTCCTTGGTGTTCTTGGTGTCTTGGTGGTTCAATCTCCTCGATCCGCCCACCAAAAAAGCCCGCTATTTCTTCGCCACTCCCAGCGCTTCCAGCTTCTTCGCCATGTCGGCGCCGGCTTGCTTGGTGTTCACCATTTTGTCGACGGCCTTGACGGTGCCGTCGGCGCCGATATAAAACGTCCAGCGCTCGGCCACCGGCCGGCCTTCGTGCACCACGCCATAGGCTTCGGCGGTCTTCTTCGACGGGTCGCTCAGGATTGGGAAGTCGAGCGAGAGGGACTTGGCGAAGTCCGTGTTCAACTTGTTGTCGTCAACGCTGGCGGTGAAGTAGGCCACGTCGAACTTGCGGATGTCGCCGCCGGATGCCTTCATGTCCTTGCACTCGGCCGTGCAGCCGCCGGTAAAGGCCTTGGGAAACCAGGCGATCACGACCGCCTGCTTGCCGGCAAACTGCGACAGCGCATACTCCTTGCCATCGGAAGCCTTGCAGCTTGAAATCCGGCGCCTTGTCGCCAACTTTCGGCTCGGCGGCATGGGCGCGGCCGGCCAGCACGAACAGCGACAGCGCGGCAATGGTCGTTTTCAAGAGCGTTCTCATGTTGGATCTCCTTGAGGTTGTTGGTTGCCTGGTATTAACGAGGCGGCGCCGCAAAACTGCGAAATCTTGGGCGCCCGGTAACGAACGTTCAACTGCGGCGTGTCGAGCCGCTTATGGCCTTGCACTTTCGATTCCAGGCACATATCCAATATGCCGCAGACCAGCTGCGTCCGCTCGGCCGGATACGGCGCCGCGCCGCTGGCGATCATCTCTTCGACCTTGTTCATCAGGCAAGCCGAGTAGACCACGTTGGGCGTCGGCGGCAGGACGAACTGCGTCGAAGCGATCCGCGGCTCGCCCCGCACCCGGCAGGCAAACGTGTAATCGCCCACCGCGCCGTTGATCATCAACAATGTCGCCCGCAGGCCGTCATTGTATTCGATGAAGTACGCCGCCGGGTTCTTGGCCAGCTCTTCCAACTCGCCGCTGTGCGTCAAGTCCTGCGGCCGACCGTCTTCCAAAGCCTTGCCGGTGCGGGTCATCGAACGCGACAGGGCCGCTTCGAGCATTCGCCGCGACCAGCGGCCGTCCTTGGCCGGCTTGCCACACGGCGGGGCCTTCAATCAACTGCACCGCTTTCACGCCCGTCTCGCCGTTGCGGCGCCGTTCGAGCATGCACTGCATCGCCTCCAGCGCATGAAAATCCATCGCGTCCGACCCGCCGACGCCGACCATCAGCGCCTCGTCGATCGTGCAGTCCAGCGGCAGCTCGATGTTGGGCAGCCGCCAACGTGACCGGCAGGCTCGACCCGGCCAACAGCGGAAACTTCAGCCGCTTCGCCGCCGCCACCATCTTGCTCGCCTTCTCGAAGCTGTACGAAAGATGCTTGTCGTTGAACACCGGCACGCTGCGGCCGTCCTTCTCGAACACCTTGACGATCTGCTCGAAGAACTCGTAGCGCGGATATTGAATCTGCCCCTTGGCGTTGCTCGGATAATCGCCGTGCTCGCCGATCACCAGCACGCCGTCGACGGCCAGCTTGTCGGTGCCGCAGCGCAGCGTCTCGGCGATCGTGGGATAGACCTTGAAGCCGAACTCGCCGGCCCGTGCCGCGCTCTGATCCCCCTCGGGCTTCTGATCGACGTATAGCGCGACCACGTCCATCGCCGGCCGATGCCAGCGGCCGTCGAGCGGATAGCCGACCAGGAACCGATCGCCCATGTGCTGCGGCGTGCGAGAGGTACGTCCAGATCGTGGTGACGATCGCCAGGCGCTTGCGCGGAGGGCGTTCGGTCGTGCCTTGGGGTTCTGTCTTCGTGTCGATCATGATCAGGCCTTGCGGAATGTCGAGTGGGGGTTCGGCTGATAGCGGATTGCCAGGTGCGGTGTGTCGATCGGCTCGCCCTTGCGAAACAGCGAGTCGACCCCCGCGGCCACCAGGCCCGTGGTCAGCAGCGTGCGCTCGAGTGGACAAGGATACTTGCCGGTGACCATGAACTTTCGATGTGCCACACCAGCACGTCGAAGTTGTGCGGCTGCGTGTCGTTGGTGCCGCCGGTGAGCATGTTCGTCGACAGCGGTTGGGCCTGCCCCTTAATCCGCGCCGCCACGGTGATGTCGCTCGACATTCCATTGAGCAAGAGCATCGTGGCCTTCAGCCCGTCGGCATATTCGAAACGATACGCCACGGGGCTGGCCACCATCCGCGCCAGATCGGCGTCGGTGGGATACGTGTGACCAAATCCCTCGCGCGCGGGCACCAGCGTGTGGCTGCGGCACAGGCAGGCCTCGAACAGCGCGGGATCCCATCCGCCGCTGGCCCACGAGCCGGCCGCCAGCGCTTTCCACACAGCGTCGCCGCTGAGTGCCTGAACTCGCACGACGCCCACCTCGCCCCCTTTGCGCCGCTCGACCAGGCATTGGATCGCTTCCAGGGCGTGGAAGTCGTAGCTGTCGGGGTTGCCGTTGCCCACGGCCACCACCTCTTCGACTTCGGCCCCCAGCGGCATCTCGACGCTGGGCAGCCGCCAACTGATCGGCACGCTCGACCCGGCCGCGAACGGAAAACCGAGCTTCTCGGCCGTGGTCGACCATCTCCTTCGCCCAATCCCAATTCCACGACAGGTGCTTGTCGTTGAATACCGGCACCGTGCGGCCGCTCTTCTTGAACACGTCAACGGTCTGTTGAAACCACTCGTAGCGCGGATACTGCGTCTGACCTTTTTCATTGACCTGGTAATTGCCGTGCTCGCCGATAATCACTACGCCGTCGACGGCCAGCTTGTCGCCGCCGCAGCACAGCGCCTCCGCGACCGTCGGATAGAGCTTCATGTGGCCGAACCGTGCCGCCCGCTCGCGACTCAAGTCGCCTGCGGGAAACTGGTCAACGAACAGCGACACCAGGTCGACCTTGGGATGATAGTGCTCGCTCTCCCAGCCAAAACCTTCCAGAAACCGATCGACGATCACCTCAGTGTGCGAAAGCTTGCGAAATTCGGTAGCCAGCGCCGCGATCCGCGGCCGCTTTTTCGGCTCGGCCGCGCGGGCTTTGGTCGCATCGGTTCCCGCCAGCGTCAACATCGCCGCCGGAACCCCGGCCAACACCGCGCGACGCGAGATTTTGATCGGCTCAGTCATCAACTTTCTCCCCGGTCGCGTTAACTACAAAAAGTGTGCTTGGTCCTTCCCATACTAACCCGACGCGCAAGCGAGGGAAATGCAGAGAAGAACCCTCGCTAGCGCTTCGGGTTAGTGTGTGCACACACCGCCCCAGCCTCAATTCAACTCCAACGGCTGCCGTCCCACTCGACGACGCGCTCAAGCAGCTTCACCACGTCCGCCGACAGCACCTTGAGCAGGGTTTCGCCTTTGGCGGCGGTGGCGACGCTCGGCTTGCCAATGTGACCTGCCTGGCTGCGGTCCTGGGTGGTCCAGCCGCGGAACGCCGGATCGAACGGCTGGCCGGGGTCGATCTCCTGGGCGTTCTTGTAGTCGCCGACCAGCTTCGGTTCCAGCGCCAGCATCATCGACGTTTCCCACTCGCAGGCGTGCCCCATCTGGTGCTGCTCGATCGAAGGGTCGACCAGGTGCGGCTGGCCGCCCAGGGCCCAATAGCAGGCAAACAGCACCAGCAGGTCGTCGCGCGTACGATGTTTCTGCCGCAATTCAAACAACGCCTGCTGCCCCGGCACGTTGTTGCCGCCGTGGCCGTTGACGAAGACGATCCGCTTGAAACCGTGCGTCATGAAATTCTCGATCATGTCGATGAGCAAATCGATGTACACTCGCGGCGAGGCCGACATCGTGCCGGCGAAATCCATGTGGTGCTGCGAATTGCCCAGCCACATGACGGGCGTGAACAGCGCCCGATCGCCCAGCACCTGTTCGGCACGCAGCGCGATCTCGCCCACCAGGATGCTGTCGACGAACACCGGCAGGTGGTGCCCGTGCTGCTCGAGCGCCGCCACGGGAATCACCACGGGCGTGTCCTTCGACAAGGCGGCCACAGCCGGCCAGCTCATTTCCGCAAGTTGCACGGTCAGAATCTCCCTGCCTGCATTTCCGTAATCATTTGAGTCCAAGGTCCCGCGTCAATCGTCGTCATCATCGTCAAAGCCCGCCCGCATGTCATCCGGGTCGTCCATTTCGGGCGATTCGAGCAGGCTCTTCCAGTCAAAGCCGCGGTCGAACGGCTTGAGGGCCAGGGCCGGGTCAAAAATTCGTTCGTCCACCCGGCGCAGCTGGT
Organism: uncultured Planctomycetia bacterium; assembly: GCA_963801675.1. Lineage (GTDB taxonomy): Bacteria > Planctomycetota > Planctomycetia > Pirellulales > PALSA-1355 > PALSA-1355. Next base: position 740,875 of record CAWDFN010000001.1, on the reverse strand, counting down.
ACGGCGCCAAATCCGGCTGCTCGCCGAAGAAGTCGCGCGGCAGCGAGGCGGCAGCATCGAACTGGTTCAGGTACGGCAAATCCAAAATCGTGAAAATCATTTTCAACAACGAGCCAAAGTTCATCAACTCGCTCGATACGTAGTGCCGCTTCACATGTGGGCCGATCAACAGCAGGATCGAGCGGTGCGCGTCGACGTGGTCGCGGCCCCCCTGCGGGTCGTCCTCGGTGACGATGATCAGCATGTCCTTCCAAAAAGTGCTGCGCGACAGCAGCTGCACGACGCGGCCCAACGCCAGATCATTGTCGGCGACGTACGATTCGCGATAGGGATAGCCGGCCTCCGGCCGTTCGCCCGACATGTGGTCGTTCGGCAGCACCATGGTCAGCAATCGCGGAAACGGCTCTTTGCCGCTGGCCCACCGCGCGCGAAATTCTTCCTCGAACACGTCCGCGCGATACTGGTCGGGAATATTCATGTTGAACGTCGGAAATTTTCGCGAACTGTTGTCGAACAGCGGCTTGGGCAGCGGAAAACTAACGCTCATCTGCACGCCCGTGTGCTTGTGGATCTGCTCCTCCAGCGACATCGGCATCTCGGCGCCGAAGCCGAAGTTGAAGAACCCGATCTTGTGGCGGGCCAGATGCTCCCACAGGCGCCGGCCTCGTTGTAGTCCTCGGGCAGCACCGTGGCGCTCGAGCCGTTGACGTAGCGGCGGCCAGGGGCCTTGCTGAACGGCCGGGCCTCGATGCGCGACCGGGCGTTCACTTCGACCCATTCGTTGGGATAAACGCCCACCACCCAGCGATGACCCGTGTTCGACTGGTCGGCATCACAGTAGAAATTGTCGCACAGCGCGAATTGATCGGCCAGGGCCTGATGATTGGGCGTCACGTTCACGCCGGCCACGGTCTGCAGCTTCTTGTTCGTCACCGTGACGTTGCGCCCCAGGCCGGCCAGCGTCGCATCGCCTTCCACTCCGTCTCGGTCGCCGTAGACCTGGTCGAAAGTGCGGTTTTCCTTGACGATGAACAGCACGTGCTTGATCGGGCTGGTGCGAAGGCCCGAGATCGGCGGCAGCGGGTTGCGGCCGTCGTCGACGACTTTTCGCGTGCGGTACGTGTTGTCGATCACTTGCTTCGTGTACGCCTCGAGCCCTGCGCGATCGGGCACGGCCACTCGCTGCAAGAGACCCTGCATGATGTCGCCGGGATGCGAGCCGCGCTCGGGCGCGACAAAGCCGCGTCCGCCGTTCTTGCCCGAACCGACCCCCTTGGCGCTGGCGATGAACAGCTCGCGTCCGTCGCGCGACGTGCGCACCAGTGCGCAAAACCAGCCGGCGGGAATATAGCCTTCCAACTCTCGAGAGCCCGTGTCGACCACGGCCACGGCGTTCAATCCCGCGCAGGCCACGTACAACTTCCTCTCGTCGGGACTTAACGCCAGCCCAAAGGGCAACACCCCGCGCAGATTTTCCAAGCCCGGCACGTTCAACTCGATCTGCGCGACGATCTGGTTTTTCTCGATGTCGATCACCGAGATCGTGTCGTTCGTGGCGTTCGAGACGTAGGCCAGTTGCTTGCCCACCGCCACGGTGCTGGGGCTGGCGCCGCCGACGGTGTTGATGTTCTTGCGCCGAGCGCCGACCAGGTAGCCGGTCTTGATCTTGGCCTCCACTTTGCCGCTGGCCAGGTTCACCTTGAACACGCTCATGGCGTCGGGATGGTTCTGGCTGCCCAGACCGGGAATCAACACTCCGCCGACCAATATGCCCTCTTCCGCTTCTTTCGACGGCACGCCGTATGCCGGAAAGCTCAGCCCGGCCGTAGCTCGATTGAGCGGAGTCACGCCGGGCAACAACGGGTATTCGAACATGCCGACGTTCGACACCCAGGCATGCGTGCCGTCGGGCGACAGACAGACGCCGAACGGGTTGCGCCCCACGCGCACCGATTGCACGACCTTGCCGGCCTCCAAATCGACCGTCACCAGGCGGTAGTTGTGCTGATCGACCGCATAAATCTTGCGGCCGTCGGCGCTGACCACGAAGTCGCCCAGAAAACTGTCGGCGTGCCCCTCGCCGTCGATCGCGATGGTGCCGATCTGTTTGCGCGTCTTGGCGTCAAACGTGACGATCCAGCCGCGATTGGCGCTGCCGACGTACAGCTTCGAACCGTCGGGCGAGAAGCCACAGCCCATGTACATGCCGTCGTCGCGCGAGCGCTTGATCGGGTTCTGAAACGGCACGACCCGTTCCAACTCCGCGAGCTGAGCCAGGCCAATAAATTGAATGGCCCCCTGGCTGATCAGCACCGCCTGCGTTTGGTCGGGACTGATGGCCATGCCCCAACTGTACGATTGCGTCCGCACGACCTCGCCCGCCGGCGTCAGCGTCCGGCCGTTGACCAGCACCAACGGATCGCCCGCGACCGTGGGACGCAACTTCGCGCCCGGCGGCTCCAGCACGGTCACCTCCACCGGCGCGTCGGCCGCCAGCGCCGGCACAGCAGATACCAGGGAGGCCAGCACCAGCAGTAGTCGCCGGGAATAACGATGAGTGGGCAGTTTCATGGGGTATCCGCGACAGTGGTCCACCGCACCTTGGCCGCAACCTTCTCGCGCCGCTATTCGCCCGAGATGCAATACAAATTCTCGCGGCCCCGCAGGATGATCTCATGGCCCACGATCGCCGCCGAGGCGTCGAACCGATCGTCCAACTTGTTGGTGGCCAGAATCTCCAGCTCACCACCTTTCTTGATCACCACGGTGTTGCCTTCGCGACTGGTGAAATAAATCCTGTCGGCGGCCCCTACGGGCGACGCGTAAATGTTCTCGATGCCCTGGATACGTTGCCGCTCGATCAGCGGCGCGCCGGTCGCGGCGTTGACGCACGACAAAATGCCCTTGTTGCTGCCGGTGAAGTACAGCAGCTCGCCGTACAGGATCGGTGAAGGAACATAGGGCGTGCCGGGCACGGTCCGCTTCCAGGCAATTTTCTCGGGCTCCGTCTTCAGCGCGGATTCGGTGATGTCTCCCACCGAATCGAGCGGAATCGCAAATAGCGCGTTGCCCATGTAGCCGGTCATGCAAAACACGTTCTTGCCGTCGCTCACGGGGCAGGGGATGGCCGCGGCCCCTTGCCCTCCGCACGCCCAGATCTGCTCTCCCGTCTTCAGGTCATACCCGCGCACCCGCTTGCCCCCGTGCACCACGATTTGCGTGCGCCCGGCGGCGTCAACCACCAGCGGCGTGGCCCAGCTGGTATTCTCGTCGCGGTCGATTTTCCATTTCGTTTCGCCCGTCTTGGCGTCGAGCACCGTGATGAACGACCCGCCCTGATGGTCCCAGTTGACGACCACCGAATCACCGTGCACGACCGGCGACGAACCTTCGCCGAAGCTGTTGTAGATCGTCATGCGTCCCAGGTCTCGGCTCCACTTCTGGTTGCCGGCCAGGTCGTAGCAGTACACGCCCTGCGAGCCGAACGACACGTAGAGGTGCTTGCCGTCGGTCATCGGCGACGCCGAGGCAAAGCTCGCGTCGTGATGCCGTCCCTCGTGCGGCACTTCCTCCTTGGCCATGTGCTGCCACAGCGTCTTGCCCGTCTTGCGGTCGACGCACATCACCACGAACTGATAATAGTTGCTGGGCCGCTGAATATTGAACGGCGTTTTTTTAGCGTTCGGGTCCGGCGGTGGCAGTTCGATCGTGCGTTCAGTCTTGATCGCCGTGGTCAGAAAAATCTGATCGCCCCACACGATCGGCGTGGCCGTGCTCTCGCCGGGGATCTTCACTTTCCATTTCAGGTGCGAGGTTTCGCTCCACTCCGTCGGCGGATTGGCCTGCGGAGCGACCCCATTGGCCTGCGGCCCACGCCACTGATGCCAGTTCTGCGCCACCAGCGTGGGAAAATCATCCGGAGCGGCAACCGCGGTCGTCGCCAACAACCATGCACCCAGGGTCAACAAGAAACTCTTCATGAATCCGTCCCTTGAATTTCGATGGAAAAAACGGAGCGTTACGCGTGCCACGCGGCGACCAACAAAGTACCATGCCGCCCGCCGAGTTGCACGCCCGCGGCGAAAAACCCTACCGCAACGATTGCAAAAACGCGATCAGGTCGCTCAATTCCTGATGGCTCAATTGCTGGTCCATCCCCTCGGGCATGATCGAGACCGTGCTCTGCGTCAGCGACTCGATGGCCGTGCGCGGCACGCGCACCTCGACGCGCGTGTTGTTGACCAGGTAAATCGCATCGGCCGTTTCGCGGACGATGATGCCCGAGATCACCTGGCCGTCGTCGGCCGCCACGGTAAACGGCTCGTAACCGCGGGCGAAGCTGGCGCTGGGCAGCACAATGGATTCGAGCAGGTCACCCGGCGCGCGAATGGCGCCGATCTTGGTCAGGTCGGGGCCGAACCGGCCCCCTTGTCCTTGCACGGCGTGACAGGTGGCGCAGATCGCCTTCTTGTTGCCGAAAAATAAATCCCGGCCGCGCTGAATGTCGCCGCCGACCAGCACGTCTTGCAACTCCGCCAGCCGGGCCTTTTGCTTTTCGGTATCCGCGCTCAACTGCTTCAACAGCGGCTCGGCTTGCTTGCGGACCGCGTCGGGATATGCTTGCAGGGCGGTCGTTAATGATTCGGCCTGCAAACTTTTCAAACCCGGCGAGCGCGCCAGCGCCGCCACCAGCGCTTCGCCGACCCGCTCGTCTTTCGATTGCTCGAATGCCCGCAGCAGCTTGGGCACTTCCAAAACACCGCCGGCGGCCACGGCGCCGCACAGTTCATGTAGTTGGGCGTCGTCGAGCCGGGACCTGCCCAGCGCTTCGGCCGCGTCCAATCGCACCAGCGGCCCGTTCTCGCCGTTCAAGCTCGCCAGCAGGAATCGAAACAGCGCCGGCTCGACGCTTCCCAAGCGCGGCGTTGCCGCCGCGGCGGCTTGCACGCGGACGTCGAGCGGCCGCTTGCTGTTGAGAGCCACGTCGACCAGCGGACCGTCGAACGCGCTGGCGGCCAGATCGGGAAACGAGCCAAGCGATCCGCCCAGCTCAAAAAACTCGGCCGACAGGCCCGACACCGTGGCTTTCGCGCCTCCGCGCTTCGCCGCGCGCTGCCGGTGGAACAGCACTTTGGGCGGCACGATTTCTTTCGCATGGTCCCCGTAGGCCCACAACATCTTGCAACCGGCCTCGCCCTCTCCCTGCACGAAGTCGAGCCGCAACTCGTGGTCGCCGGCCGAAAGCTGCACTTCGCCTTGCCGCTCGCGCATGGAGTGCGCTCCGCCGTTGTCGACGACGCGCATTCCGTCGATAAACAATTCCGATCCGTCGTCCGAATCGGTGTAAAAGACATACGTGCCGTCTTGCGGACAGCGGACGAGGCCCTGCCACCGCACGCAAAAATGTTCCGACAACCGCGTGCCGGCGAAATGCGTTTTTGTCTCCGGGAAATCGATCTTCGCGTCGACCCTCGAAACCAGCGGTCGTCGATCGAGCGGCAGCGCCCGCAACGTGGCCACGGCCTGCCGCACGATCCGCTCGTCGCGGTCCTCGAGTGCTTGCCACAGCGGGGCAGTCCAGCCCGCGGGCAAGCTTGCGATCGGCGACTGCCCCACCACCTCCAACAGCAGCAGCCGCGTTTCCACCGGCGCGCTCGAATCGGCCACGGCCGCCGCGATCAGCTCCTGCACAGCCGAATCCTTGGCGAACGCCAGCAGTTGCGTCTTCAACTCGTCGCGCCGCGTGTCGTCCATGTCGCGCTGCGCCAGCCATTGGCGAAAGAAATCCAACATCGCCTGGCCCCAATCGCCGTGATGCGAGATCACCCACAGCGCCGTCTGCTGCAACAGCGGATCGCTGGGCGCCAAAAAGGGCGTGACCGCTTCCGGCGTCAAGGGACCGCCGTCCATCTGGTCCAAGGCGATCAGCGCGCCGCGCTTCACGCCCGAGCTGGCCACTTCCAGGCCTTTGAGTGTCTGCGGCCGATCGCCGATGCGGATCAAAGCGAAGATCAACGCATGTTCCAAGAACCGATCATTCGCGGTGTTCAGCCCTTCCAAGAGCGCCGGCACGTCAGCCGCCGAGCCGATGCGTCCCAGGGCCGTGGCCGCCTCGCGCCGCACCGCCGGCTCATCGGCCTTGACCAGCCCGGCCAGCCGCCGCGAAGCTTCGGCGTCGCGATGCAACCCGGCCGCGCGGGCCGCCGCCTGCCGCACGCCGGCTTGCGAGTCGTCGAGCGCGGCGCGAACCGTCGCGCGGGCCGCCTCGCCATCGATGCGCGCCAAGGCCCACACGGCCGCGCACTTCGTTTCGAGCGAACAATTTCCCTTAAACAACGCAGACACGGCCGGCACGGCACTTGCGCCCAATTGACTCAACCGCGCGACCGCGTGGTCGCGCACTTCGAAACGAGAATCGCCCAGCAGCTTCGCCAGTTCGGCCGCCGAAAGCGACGTCCAGTGGATCTTCAATCCGCGCGGGTCGGCCATGCGCGCGACGCCGGCTCGGCGGACGCGATAGATGCCCCCCATCACGTCCGGCTTGGCAACGTTCGACGTCGGGCAGCCGATGCGAAACCAGCCGCCGGTGTCGATGACCAGCATGCTGCCGTCGGCGTCCTCGAACACGTCGGTTGGATGAAAATCGGTGTCGCTGGATACCAGAAAGTCTTCGTTGCGGCAGGTGAATGTGGCGCCGTCGCGCACGATCTTGTGCCGCATGATCTTGTGCATGTTGAACAGGGCCGAAAACAAATTGCCGCGACAGTCGCGCCCCAACGCGTCGCCACGGCACAGCATCAGGTCGCTGGCCGCCGACACGCCCAGGTGGGTCAGCGGGGGCAGCAGGTCGCCGGTCCGCTTGTGTTCGTTCAGCATGCGGTCGCGCACCGGATATTCGCCGCCGTCGACGCAATGCACCAGCGCGTTGCGCAAGCCCGCGCCCATCGAGTTGGGAGCCAGAAACGTGCCGCTGGCGAACATATCGCCCTCGTCCGTAAAGACCACGCCCACCGCGTTGCCCTGCGAGCCGCACACCACTTCCAACTCCGACCCGTCCGGCCGGCAGCGGACCACCAACGGCGCGGTCCCCTCGTGAATCACCGGTCCGCCGGGCCGTTGAATCCGATGCGGGAACCGGCCGGCGCACCAATAGAGTCGGCCATCGGGCCCCAGGCTGCCGCCGTGCATGTCGTCGGCCACGCCCGTGTTGGCAAAACCGGTGACCAACTCCTCGCGCTTGTCGGCCACGCCGTCGCCGTCGGTGTCGACCAGTTTCCAAAAGCTGGGAGGCGACGAGCAGTACACCGCCCCGTCGTGCCACACTACGCCTTGCGGAAAGATCAGCTTGTCGGCGAACACCGTGCTCTTGTCGAACCGCCCGTCGCCGTCGGTGTCTTCCAACATGCGAATGCAATGCGGCGGGTTCTTGGTCAGCTCCGGCCCGCGCAAATTCACCCCCGCCGAATCGGCCACGTACAACCGCCCCCGATTGTCGAAGCTGGCCAGCATCGGCCGCTCGACCAGAGGCGCCGCGGCAACCAGTTCCACCGTAAAACCCTCCGGCACGCGAATCGCCTCGACGCCTTTTTTGTCGCCGGGCTTCGCGTCGGCTGCTCGACTTTTTGCTGCGTCGGCCAACGAAACCGACAGGGCCAACGCAGCGATGAATCCGAGAGTGGAAAATCGGCGCGACATGGGATTCCTCAATGGGGGAAGGATCGTTGAAACCGGGCAAGTTGAAATTGTACTTGAAGCCGATTCGACTCACTACAACGGTCCGTCTTCGCGAATCTGCAGGCGGAACACCTGACCGCGAGTTTGCGTCAACTGCTCCTGGAACAACTGCGAAGTCACCTTGCCGATTGCCCCGCCGGGCAACTTTCCGCCCGCCGGGTTAGCTGCTTCGGCCAATCGGCCGTGTGGGGTGCAATTCGTCGGCGCCCGGCTCGGCTCGCCGCCCCAGCGTCATGGCCCGCCGCATGGCCCACTGGGTTGCCGCGTCGAGGGGTTCGTAAAACTCGACGCGGCCGGCCTGGCGCGACCCGACGAGGCGGCCCGAGCGCATCACCAGCGCATTGCGATGTGTCGCCGGAATGCGGGCGCCCGGCGTGATGACGCCAAATAAGTTCAGCGGATCAGCCGCCGAGAGGACCAGCCACTGCTCGTCGGCGGATTCCTCGCGCGACTGTCGCAGCCGCTCGACTTCCTCCGGCGCCGCATATTGCTCGCCGGCCACCTGGGAGACGAACCGCCCGCCGCGCACTTCTCCGCGCAATTCCAACCGCCGCAGCGTGCCGATCAGCTCCTGCCAGCTCGGCGCCGAGGTCTCGCGCACCAGCAGATCGCGAAACACCACCCCATAGCGGCGCAGCAGTTGACGACACCAGGCCTCGAGATACTGTTCGCGCGAAGCGGGCGACGTCGGTCCGGGAAACATCGACCAGCGGCCAATTGGCGCCGCCATGCCGTGCAGCGCCTGCCGGCCGCGCCGCCGCGAGCGGACCGACTTGCCGCCGTCGACGATTTTTCGCACCGCGGCAAATGCATCGGACGTGATCAGCCCCAACGCCGCCAGCTCGCGCAAGGCTTCCTCCAAATGGCCCGGCAACAATTGCGAGACAGCCTTCAGTTCGTTAAAAAACAACGCCCCGCGACTAGCCAGCGCGTCGACAACCGCTTGCGCGCCGCCGCGGAGCACCGGCGGCACGCCGGGGGCGTCCGGCGGAAGCAGCATCGGCAACTCCTCGCGCAGCACCAGCGAGATCGGCACGACACGCGACAGCGCGGCCATGCTCGGGCCGTCGGCCTCGTCGCGGCGCGGACGGTTCAGCCGCCCCCACACGACCTCGCCGGAAAGAAAAAGATGGTCCAGCCACTGGGGATCGTAGTCGGCGACCCGCGCCCGCAGCACGCGTTGCTCCCAGGCCCCGGCCGGCAGCTCAAAGCCTTGCAATTGAGCGATCGCCTCGCGCACGCCGACCGGCCCGCCCCACGCGACGTCGGAAATCAAATGGTGATGCCGCGCCAGATATCGCAGGAACTGCCGCGGATCGACCGGCTGTATCTGCTGCCGCAAACCACTCAGCGTCAGCCAATGAATCCGCGCCAGCAGCCGCCGATCGCACCACTCGGGCTTGTGCGCGGAAAAGCTCTTAGCCTCGCCGTTGGTCTCGCTCGAACGAGCCGCCTCGGTGAATCGCCCGCGCAGCACGGTTCCTTGCCCTTCCAACGCTTCCAGCGCCGCGTCGACGAAGTTTTCTTCCAGCCCCAGAAACTGGCCGATCCGCTCGGCCGTCGTCGGGCCGACGTGTTCGATTCGTCCGCGAACCAAGGCCACCCAGGCGTCGCTGCGCGGCACGTCGCGCCGCAGTCGCTCGGGCAGCACCACCGGCGGATCGGCCTGCGCGTCGGCAAAGGCCGCCTGAACGATCGGCCAGTTTTCGGCCGCCGTCCACAAGTCGCGCTGCCCCGGGCGCACGACCCGCGTGGCCCGGCCCTCGTTGACCAGTTCGCGCATCCACGCCGACCACGGGGCGGCCTCCAATTCGTCGATCACCACCAGGTTCAACAGCGCGTCGTGCAACTCCTCGCGATCGCACACCAGCGGCCACGCTTCGCCGCGGACTTGCTCGATGGCCGTCGGATCGAGCCGGGCCAGATCGCGCATGTCGTCGGCCGAAAGCGTCCGCCGAGTCGCCACCGCCCGGGCTCGGCGCTCTTCCAACGGCGCGCCGTCCAGAAATGCATATGGATTCGCATTGATCAACTCGTAACTGAATGGCGACGGCTCGCGCGTGTCGCGGGCCACGAATTTCACCTGGCCATTACTCACGCGATTCATCAGCGCGACGAGCCCATCCAAATCCATCGCCTCGTGCAGGCAGTCGTCCATCGTCTGACGCACCAGCGGATGGTCGGGAACGACGACGTCGCCCGAGTGATTTTCCAGGCAGCCGACCGTTTCGGGAAACACCGCCGCCAGCAGATCGTCGGAGCGGAACCGCTGCATGTGCGGCGGCACGCGCTTGCCCCCTTGCTGACGCAGCACGACCAGCGAGCGAGTCAGGTTCCACCGCCAGCGGACCTGAAACATCGGCACGGCCAGCACGGCCTGCTCCAACAGCGTCGCCACGTTGTCGGCGTTGAGCATGCGAAACAGATTCTCGATCGGCACGCTGTGCTGCGGACCGAGCGAAAGCACGACGCCGTCGTTGTCGGCGCTGGCTTGCAGCTCGAAATCGAAGCTGCGGCAGAATCGCTTGCGCAGCGCCAGCCCCCAGGCCCGATTGATCCGCGCGCCAAGCGGAGCGTGGATCACCAGTTGCATGCCGCCCGATTCGTCGAAGAACCGCTCGAAGACGATTTCCTCGCAAGTGGGCACCATGCCGATCGCGGCCACCTGCGCCGTCGACGTAGCGCAGCGCCTGATCGGCGGCCCAGTCGCTGGCGCCGCAGTCGGCCTTGAGCCACTCGACCGCTTGCGGCCAGGCGTCCGGTTGCTCGGCGTAAGCGGCAATGTCGGTTCGCAGCATCGACAGCTCGGCAGAGAATTCGCGCGTGCGGCCGGGCGCTTCGCCGAGCCAGAACGGAATCGTGGGCGGAGCCCCCTCGGCGTCGCGCACCTGCACTTCGCCGCCGCGCACGCTCAGCACGCGCCACGACGTGTTGCCCAGGAGAAAAATGTCGCCCGCCATGCTCTCGACCGCGAAGTCCTCGTCGACCGTGCCGACAAACGTTCCCTCGGGCTGAACCACGACGCGATACTGGGCCGTCTCGGGAATCGCGCCGCCGGAAGTGAGGGCTGCCAGCCGCGCTCCGCGTCGGGCACGCAAGCGGCCGTGGATCTCGTCGCGATGCAGATACGCGCCGCGCCGAGTTCCGCGGCCCACGCCTTCGCTGAGCATCTGCACGATGGCATCGAAATCCTCGCGCGACAGATTGCCGATACGGCCACGCGCGGCGGCACAGCGCGAACAGGTCGTCTTCCTGCCATTCTTCGCAAGCGACGCTGGCCACGATTTGTTGCGCCAGGATGTCGAGCGGCTGCCGCGGAATCTCGATGCGATCCAAATGCCCGCGGCGCACGGCGCGCACCAGGGCCAGCGATTCGAGCAGCTCGTCGCGCGTCAGCGGAATCAAGCGACCCTTGGGCGTTTTGCCCAGCGAGTGCCCCGACCGGCCGACGCGCTGCAAAAACGTGGCGATCGAGCGCGGCGAGCCGATCTGGCAGACCAGGTCGATGTAGCCGATGTCGATGCCCATCTCGAGCGAGGCGGTGGCCACGATCGCCTTGAGCTGGCCGCTCTTGAGCCGCTGCTCGGCCGATTGACGCAATCTGCCGCGACAGACTGCCGTGATGGCTGGCGACCGCGTCGCTCCCCAGCAGTTCGCCCAGATGATGGGCCACGCGCTCGGCCAGCCGCCGCGTGTTGACGAAAATCAGCGTGCTGCGGTGCTCGGCGATCAGCTCGGTCAGCCGCGCGTAGATTTCGTCCCATTGCTCGTGCGTGCAGACGGCCGACAACTCGCTCGGCGGCACTTCGATGCCCAGGTCGAGCTCGCGCGACGTGCCCCGCGTCGATGATCGTGCAAGCGGGCACGCCGGCCTCGTCGATGCGCCGGCTGCCGACCAGAAAGCGGGCGATCTCGTCCATCGGCCGCTGCGTGGCCGAAAGTCCGATCCGCACCGGCGGCCGTGCGCAGAGCGCTTCCAGCCGTTCCAGCGAGAGCGCCAGGTGCGAGCCGCGCTTGTCGCGGACCAGGGCGTGAATCTCGTCGACGATCACCGTCTCGACCGAGCCCAGCAGCTGCCGGCTCTTGTGCGAAGTGAGCAGCAGGTACAGCGACTCGGGCGTGGTCACCAGCATGATGCGGCGGGCGGCGGAGCATCGCCTGTCGCTGGGCGGCCGGCGTGTCGCCGGTGCGCACCATCGCGCGGATCGGCAGCGGCCCATGCCCGGCCGCCGCGGCCAGCTCGGCAATTTCCGCAAGCGGCACTTCCAGATTGCGATGAATGTCGTTGCTCAAGGCCTTCAGCGGCGACACGTAGACCACGCACGTCCGTTCGTCCAGCGTGCCGTCGAGCCAGCGTCGCACGAGGCCGTCGAGGCAAACCAAAAACGCCGACAGCGTCTTGCCAGACCCGGTCGGCGCCGCGATCAAAGTGTTCCGCCGCGCCGCGATTTCCGGCCACCCACGCCGCTGCGGCTCGGTCGGTTGACCAAACCGCGCCGAAAACCAATCGGCGATCAGGGGATGAAAGAAGCTCAGATCCATACGTCTATCATAGGGGGCCAAATCACCTACGGGCAGACCCCCCGCGAATTCCGGGCGGCACTCGATGCCACTCGCGTGTCGCCGGCGAAAACTCCAATTGGGCGCGGCACTTGCATGATGCCAGCGCCATCCGGTTTGATTTTCGTTCGCGATTGCGACCCCAGCAACCGCTCGTCGTTGGCAACCATTTACTCCGCCACCCTTGGCGAGACCAACGACCCAATTCCGGCGGAAGCAAAGTCACGTAACAACGGCTCGCGCAAGTCAACCTAAAGTCACACGCTATTCACGGCGCACGGAACTACACGATCCGCCCCGCCAAAACCCAAAGATGGCCACGTTGATATGACGCGCGCTGAGCAGCGCACCGCGCGGGGGCGTCAGTAATTTTTGCATTTTTATTGAGCCGCACCGTGGACGAGAAAATTGCCGCAATCTGCAAAGCCTGCAGGCAGGACTTGCTTACGCCGCAAGCAGGGGACAGACGCGCTTACCCATCGCGCCCCCTTGATTGCCGAATGGAATAAAGACTGGCGTCGCTGGAATTTAAAGCGCGTGCCCCGAGCGCAATCGTCACGGCTCCGGCGGGCGAAAAATTACATCGCCGTAAGGATTGGCTCGTGATGTCCCTTGGGGCATCACAGTTGCAAACAGTCGCCGCAACAATAGACGGGCGAAGTTGCAATTGGATTTCGCGCCGTTGTTTTTTTAACGTGCTGAAATCGGGAGAACGAGAGAACTAACAAGGTCGGAGATTTGCAAAAGAGGGCCGGCGCATGTCGCCGGCTGCCGACAAGAGGCTGGAACCGGAATAATTAACCGGTGAGAAGGCCTTACACTTTCGCTGCCTTGTAAGGGGGCCGCGCGGAATGCCGCACGGCCCTCTTCTTTTTTGGGTCTATAGCAGAATCTATGGGTGGTTTTCGTTAGGTGTCGGTAGTGGAGCGGCGTTCCGCCGCAGTTGTTTTTTTGCGTTCACGCAGACCAGGGGGCTCATTGCCGCCCCTGGACCCCGGCTAGCCTTTCTCTGTGTTCCGGGGCGGTAGTTCGTGCAGGAGAGACGCGTGGTGTGGCTAAACAAATGCATCCTGAGCGGCGATCGGCAAAGATGGAGTTACCAAGCTTCATCAGCGCCAAGGCAGACTCAGGATGCAACTCAAGACTATCCTCAATCGCGTCGAGCGTTACAAGTCGTTCGTGTATGGAGAACCACGCTGGGCAGATGGCGGCCGGGAGACCATCGAAGTGCCGATCGAGCCACGGGCCAATGGCCGGCCGATCTGCTCGGGCTGCGGAAAGCGACGGCCCGGCTACGACCGGCTGGCGCCCAGGCGCTTCGAGTTCGTGCCGCTGTGGCAGATCGCCGTGGTATGGGTCTATGCCTTGCGGCGTGTCGACTGTCCATGTTGTGGCGTGGTGGTGGAGCGCGTTCCTTGGTCGACCGGCAAGTCGCGGCTGACCATAACCTATCAATGGTTTCTGGCGGGCTGGGCCCGGCGGCTCTCCTGGAAGGAGGTGGCTGCGGTCTTTTGCACCACCTGGGAACACGTCCGCGACTCGGTGCGGCACGCGGTCCAATGGGGCCTGGTGCACCGGGATTTGTCGGGTGCCAGCGCCATCGGCGTCGACGAGATTCAGTGGCGACGCGGCCACCACTACCTGACGCTGGTCTATCAAATCGACCCCGGCTGCAAACGTCTGTTGTGGATCGGCCGCGAGCGAACCGAAGCCTGCCTGCGCCGAGGAATGGAACTGCTGGGCGCGAACTTCTGTGCGGGCCTGCGATTCGTGTGCAGCGACTTGTGGCAACCGTATCTCAAAGTGCTGGCCGAACAAGCCGGCACGGCGGTCCACGTGCTCGATCGTTTTCACATCATGAAACAACTGGGCGAAGCCATCGACGACGTGCGGGCCGGCGAAGCTCGACGACTGAAGCAAGACGGCTACGAGCCGCTGCTCAAGCACTCCCGCTGGTGCTTGCTCAAACGGCCCGAGAACTTGACCGACCAGCAGACCGTCAAGCTGGCCGAATTGCTCCGCTACAACCTGCAAAGTGTGCGGGCCTATTTGCATCGCGAAGACTTCCAACGTTTCTGGGAGTACCAATCGCACGCCTGGGCTGGAAAGTTCCTCGACGAGTGGTGCGCCCGCGTCATGCGATCTCGGCTAGAACCGCTCAAGAAGGTAGCCCGCAGCCTGCGGAAACATCGCTCGTTGCTGCTCAACTGGTTCCGCGCCAAGGGCACGATTTCGGCCGGTATCATTGAGGGTTTCAACAACAAGGCGAAACTGACCATGAGAAAATCGTACGGCTTTCGCGAGTACGAAACGATCGAACTGGCCCTCTACCATCAACTTGGCAATTTACCCCAGCCAGAATTCACCCACGAATTCTGCTGAGGAAGCTCTTTTTTTGGCCTCATCACGGTCGTCGCTGGCGCTGCGCTCGGACTGCGCGCCCGCGATGCCTGAAAAACGCGAAAGGAGCATTATGTTTCAGTTACTCATCGAGAACATTGGTCACAATCTTTTCAAGCCGTTGTTGCTGTTCTTCTACGCTGGCTTTCTGGTTCCTGTCCTAGGAATCGCTTTTGACTTTCCCAAGGTCATCTATCAGGGTTTGACCATCTATCTACTGCTGGCGATTGGCTGGCGCGGCGGCGAGGAATTAGCGGCGCTTTCCTCCGGAAATGATCAGCCAGGCCGGCGGATTCATGGTCGTCGGATTCTTCGCGAACCTCTTGATCGGTTTCGCCGCATATCACCTCTTGGGATTGACCACGCGGCTGCGAAAAATCGACGCCGCCGCGGTGGCTGGGCACTATGGATCCGATTCGGCCGGAACCTTTGTCACGTGCGTGGGCGTCCTGACCGCGAGTCATATCGCATTCGCCTCGTACATGCCCGTCTTGTTGGCGATCATGGAAATACCCGGCTGCCTGTTGGCCCTGGTCATCGCGTCTCGCTTGCGTCGGCGCGGACTCGACGCGGCCGGGAATATGCCTGGGGAAGCTGGCTATGCGGGGATTGCTCGGACACCTCTTAACGTAGCGGCCCATCGGGTGCGCCGGCGGTTGCGTGCAACTACCATCGAATCCAAGGACGCGGTTCCGCAGCCGGACTTGGAACAAGAACTTGTCGCCGTTGCGGAAGCCGGCGGCTCGTTCAACGGCCATGCCGCCAACGGATCGTCCGACACCTGGCAGTTTCGCCATCGAGAAGATCGGCCGCCTTCCGCCGCAGGGGACGATCTCCTCAGTAGCGATGAGGAAACAGCGGAACTTGACCTCGAACCAACCCCCGGGCACAGCCGGGTCGGTTACCGTGCCGCGGGCACGACGCCGGATTCGCATGCAGGTCTTGGCAAATTACTTCACGAAGTGTTTTTGAATCCCGGCACCTTCCTGCTCTTTGGCGGTTTGACCATCGGCTTCATCAGTCGCCAGCAAGGAGAACAGATCGTCGCCAACAACGACACTTTGTTCGTGAGTTTGTTCCAGGGAATGTTGTGCCTGTTTCTGCTCGAGATGGGCATGACCGCCGCCAAGCGACTCAAGGACCTGAAAGCGGTCGGCTGGCGATTCGTCGCCTTTGGGATCATCGCACCCAATTTGTTTGCGATGACGGGCATCGCGCTTGCGCATCTGTATGGGATGCTGTTCGGCTACCACTTCGAAGTCGGAACCTACGTCTTGTTTGCCGTGCTGTGTGCATCGGCCTCGTACATTGCAGTGCCGGCAATCCAACGCCTGGCCATTCCCGAGGCCAGCCCCACGCTGCCACTGACCGCGTCGCTGGGCCTGACCTTCACTTACAACGTGACGATTGGCATCCCCGTGTACATCATGGCCGCCACCACGTTGACCACGTACCTGCCAGTGGTCGCACTGGGCTGAGCGAAGCAGGTCTCTGATGTCAGTAGTCATTGCTGCAACAGGTTGCAGTCCATTCCAACAATTCGCGCGCACTAAGGGGGAACTGTATCATGTCCGTTCGAGAATTATCCGCCACCTATCGTCAATTCTCCACTTCGCCGGCAAACGTGTGCCTGGCGACGTCGGTCAGTACCGCGGCGGTCGCTGGGCTTACGGCGGCCGTTGACAGGCTCTTCATCCCATGGCCCATCGCGTCGGGAATGCTCGTCGTGAGCGCATTCCATCTGGCACTCGGCGCAGGCTACTTGATCCAACGCGGTATGCGTTCAGATCGCTTGGCGATCGCAATTGCCGACCCGCTACGGAGCCTGGCCAAAAACACGCGAAATCTTTGCCTCGTTGATTGTCTTGACGACGACGAAGACGCCTTGCGGCCACCGCTCGAAATGGACGGAAGGCGAGCTATTGCCGAATCCTGTCTATGGGCAGGTTAGCAGCCGGCGTTACGCCTGAATATGGAGAGTGACAGCATCGCCTGCCGTTGGCCGTCTGGCTTTGCATTGACGATGAAAGGATCAACTTCAATTCCTGTCGCCCCAGGCGATTCAATGGTGCCGCTCGAGCAGCTGCGATGTTTGACGACGGACGGGTGTCTCGCCAGTGAGCGGCCCAAGTTGGCGCAGCACTGGCAAGATGCCAGTCGCACCCAAATGGTTACCTCTTTAAGGTCAACTCGACGACGATCGTGTCGCCAGCCGGCGGCTGAATGGTCACTTGGGGGAAACTTTTGAACGCCGGGTCGACCAGTTGCAGCTTCAAAAAACCGGTCGCCAGCCGCGGACCATAGCCCTCCGGCTCGAGCGACGCGATTTCGCCGGCCGTGACTTGCAGCCGCACTCCTTGCGGCCAGCTCATCGTGTTGCCGTCGCGCGTCGCCGTGCCCTGGCACCACCACGACCACGGGCCCGGAATGTGCCGGCGAATCGCGACGTTTCGTTGCGCCCGGTCGAGCGTGACCTGAAGCGACTTTTCACCCGTGTCGTCGGCGTACAGAACCGTGGCCGAGTGGCCGTCGTCTTGCAGCGAGCGAAGCGTCAGGCTCGGCCCGTCGCGCCCGGCCATCGGCTCGATGAACACGGGAATGCCGCCCGCGTGCACGACCACCTCTCCCTTGCGGACCCCGACCAGCAGATCGTCGCTCTGCCACGAGGTGCGCAGATACGCTTCGCCGACGGAGGGGAACTGGTACGAGAGTTTTGCGTCGTCGCACTTGGCGGCTACCGTCGGATCGAACCACACGAAGGCGTAGCCGCCCAGCTCGAATAACAGCGGCTCGCGATGCGGCGTGACATAGCGGGTTTTTTGAATGTCTCCCAGCGTCTCGTCCCACAGGGCCAGGTGTTGATCGGTGCCGCGGCGATACTGGTGCGCCAGATACATCAGCACCGGCGCGTAATAGTCGAGCTGGCCGTAAGACGGCTCGAGCACGACGCTGGCGTGGTCCTGGTCGTAGCCGGCCCCGCGATGCGCGGCGATTGATGCCAGTGCCAAATCACCGTTCATCTGCTCGGCGTGGTCGACGAACAGGTCGCGCCCGGTGATGCGCCGCAGGGCGTCCATGAAGAACAGCCGATAGTGCATCGTCGAGGCCCAAAACGTGGCCCCCTCCACCTGTGCGCCGTCCGCCGCCAGCCCACTGGGCAGCAAGTGATTCTCGAATTTCGCGGTTGTCGCGTCGAGCCATGCCCGCGCCTGCGGCGCTTCGTCCAACAGCGCCAGCGCCGCCACGCCGAACGAGCCCCATTCGACCACGGCGTGGTGCGTGTGAAACGTTGGCCCGGCGATCGTGGGCGTGGAAAAATATCCGTCGAAATACTTCTGGCCGATTTCGACCAACGTGCCGCGCACCTCGTCGCGCTGGCTGTCGGTAAAACGGTCAAACGCCATGTCGTAGCCCACTGCCAGCCCCTTGAGCAGCCGGCAGACGGCGTAGGCCTTGGCCCCGTTGGGCTCATCGTCGGCTTCGCGCTTCCAAGCACGGCAACTGGCCAGCACCCAATCGCGCGCGGCGTCGCCGTAACGCGCCTCGCCGCTCAACGCGTAGGCGAATGCCAAGTGCTCGGTGATCGCCAGATCGGCCATGATGGCGTAGAACCGATCGTACAGGTTTTCATAAATCGGGTCGGGCGAGATCGGCGCGATCCACTCCTTGCGAGGCGATTGCGCCAGACACCACTGGGCCGAACGTTCGATATTCTGCCAGATCCGCGCGTGAACTCCCTGCTCGCGAAGGCCGCGCAATCGCGGCAAGTCGTCGGCGGTGCAGTACAGTCGAGGATGTTTTTGCGATTCCGAATCGCGCGCTGGCTCGGCAGCCACAATCGGTCGAGCGAAGCCGACAAACGCCAGCGCAAGCCAAACGACCAGCCGAGCAATCTGGCAAACACAGGTGTTTTCTTGGACCGACATCGAGCGCCGCTCCCAATCGGGGGTTGTATGGCCTGATTGTCGTTCGCGATCGTGTCCGCAACAACCGCTGGCCCCGTGAAAAACCATTTACTTTGCCACGCGTGGCGATTAGGTTTGAAGCGGATCGCGATCGTGAATCGTGAACACCGCTTGGGACATTTTGCTCGGAAAAAAGCGATGGCCGCTCGACCTTTGATTTCATCCGGCGGCGCCGCGCTGCTGCTGTTTCTGGCAATGACCCTGTCGGCATCGCACGCCTTTGCCCAGGGCTACTCGCCGGAGGAAGCTCCGCGGCACATGACCGTGCCGGAGGGCCTCGAAGTGCAACTGGTCGCCAGCGAGCCGATGGTCCGCCAGCCGGTGGCCATCGAGTTCGACGACGCCGGCCGGCTGTGGGTGATCCAGTATCTGCAATATCCCAATCCGGCCGGCTTGAAGCGTGCCGCGGTCGACCGCTACTCGCGCACGAAGTACGACAGGTTCCCGAGTCCGCCGCCGCGCGGGCCGAAAGGGGCCGACCGCATCACCATCCTCGAAGACACCGACGGCGACGGCCGCGCCGACCGGGCCAAGGATTTCGTGGCCGGGTTGAACCTGGCCAGCGGCCTGGCGTTTGGACACGGCGGCGTGTTCGTGCTGCAGGTGCCGTATTTGCTGTTCTATCCGGACCGCGATCGCGACGACGTGCCCGACGGCGATCCCGATGTGCTGCTGAACGGCTTCGGCATGGAGGACGCCCACTCGGTGGCCAACTCGCTCACGTTGGGGACCCGACGGCTGGCTGTACGGCTGCCAGGGGAGCACGGTGACGTCGAACATCCGCGGCATCGAGTTTCAGCAGGGCGTGTGGCGCTACCATCCGATCACGCACCGCTTCGAGCTGTTCTGCGAAGGGGGCGGCAATTCCTGGGGGCTCGATTTCGATCCGCACGGCAACCTGTTTTACTCCACCAACTACGGCGGCTTCGCCATGCTGCACGGCGTGCAGGGGGCCTATTACTGGAAGCAGTTCGGCAAGCACGGCGCCCTGCACAATCCGTACGCCTACGGCTACTTCGATCACGTGCCGCACAAGAATCTGCACGGCGGACACGTCACCGTCGGCGGTATCGTCTATCAAGGCGACTCCCTGCCGGCCGAGTTCCGCGGCAAATACATCGCTGCCGACCTGCTGGGCCATGCCGCCTACTGGCACGAGCTGCATCCCCGCGGGTCGACCTTCTCGGCCAGTCATGCCGGCGACTTACTGCTGGCCAACGACACCTGGTTCGCGCCGAGCGACCTGACGATGGGCCCCGACGGTTCGATCTACATCTGCGACTGGCAGCGATCGTCGCACGGCCCATCCCGACCCCGACGCCGATTGGGACCGCACCAACGGACGCATCTATCGCATCCGCGCGAAGGACGCAAAGGCGCGACCGACCGTGCCGCTGATATCGCTTTCCAGCGACAAGCTCGTCGCCATGCTGGGCAGCCCGAACGACTGGTATGTTCGCAAAGTGCGGCGAATTCTGGCCGATCGCCGCGATCCGGAAATGATCTTTCCGCTGCGCCGGCTGGTAATGGAAACGCCCGACGAACATCTGGCCCTGGAAGCCTTGTGGGCCTTGTACGTCAGCGGCGGACTGAGTGACGAATTTGCCGGCCGACTACTCGAACATCGCAGTGCCGACGTCCGCTGGTGGACGGTGCGGCTGCTCGGAGATGAAGAGCGCGTTTCGCCGCCGCTGGCCGAGCGATTGGTTCAACTTGCCGCCGCTGACCCCAGCGTCGCGGTTCGCAATCAATTGGCCTGCACGGCCAAGCGTCTGCCGACGCGGCAGTCTTTGCCGATCGTCGCTGCCCTGCTCGCGCGCAGCGAGGACGCGGTCGATCCGATGCTGCCGCTGCTTTTGTGGTGGGCCGTCGAGCGGAATGCCGTGGCGGCCCGAGATGAAATCCTGGCGATGGTCACCAACCCGGAAATGTGGAAGCTGCCGCTTGTGCACGAGACGATTCTGCCGCGGCTGATGCGCCGTTCTGCGGCCGAGGCCACCGAGCCGGGCTACCTGGCCTGCGCCAAGTTGCTGGCTGCCGCGCCCGAGGCCGATCGCTCGAACATGCTGGCCGCGCTGGATCAGGGTCTCGGGGACCGCTCGACTGCTCGCGGGGGGAGCGAAGGCACGCTGTTCGTCAGCCAGGCCGTCGTAAGTTCCGAAAATGCCGGCCGCCGCGACACGAAAAAGATCCAAGCAATCCCGCCGCAGCTCCAGCGATTGATCGATCAATGCTGGCAAGACGACAGCGTCGACCTGGCCTTGATTCGCCTGGCGGCCCGCCTGGGTCGCCCCGCCGCCCAATCCCGTGCGATCGCGCTGGCCGTCGACGAGCGCACGCTGGCGGCCATTCGCGTCGAAGCGATACGGCTGTTGGGCGAAGTCGGCGGGCCAACGTGCGTGCGGCCGCTGGTCGAGCTGTTGGGCGATTCGCGGTTGCAAGCGATCCAGATGGCGGCGCTCGACGCGCTGCAACAATTCGACGACGACGAAATCGGTACGGTGTTGTTGGAAAAATATCCCGCGATGGAGCCGGCCTCGCGCGCAAAACCGCCGGCGTGCTGCTAAGCCGCAAGCCATGGGCGCTGCGGTTTCTGGAAGGGGTTGATCGGGGTCAGTTCGCCGCCAAGGACGTCGGGGTCGACGCGTTGCGGCTGGTGGCGCTGCACAACGACCCTGCGCTCGACGCGCTGGTCAAAAAACATTGGGGCAAAATCGACGGCGGAACGCCCGAGGAGCGGCTGGCCGAAATGCGGCGGATCAACAACGACTTGCGGGCCGGGCGGGGCAACCTGGCCGAGGGCAAGACGCTGTTCACCAAACATTGCGGCACCTGTCATCAGTTGCTCGGCGAGGGCACGCAAATCGGGCCCGAGCTGACACACGCCAATCGCAAGAACCTCGACGAGCTGCTGGCCACGATCGTCAGCCCCAGCGCCGTGATCCGCAAAGAGTACCTGAGTTTTCTGGTGCAAACCAGCGACGGCCGCGTGCTCACCGGGCTGCTGGTCGAGCAGACTCCCGCCAGCGTGACGCTGCTGGGCGCGAAGAACGAGCGGACCACGGTTGCCCGCGACAAGATCGAGCAAATCACCGAGTCGTCCACGTCGTTGATGCCCGAGAACCTGTTGAATCCGCTGAAGCCGCAAGAACTGCGCGACCTGTTCAGCTACCTGCAAGCCGATCCGCCCGCCAGCGCGGCGGCGCGGTAGGCCTGACGTGGAATGACGTTTCCGAACACTAACCCGACGCGCCAGCGAGGGAAAACAACAAGAGACTCTCGCTCGCGCGTCGGGTTAGTATCAATCGCTCACCGTCCTTAGAGCTTCGAGGAAGCCCCACATGCACGACCAATTGCCCGATCATTCGCGCCGCCGCTTGCTGGTTTCCGGGCTGACGGCCGGCGCCGGATTGCTTCTTGGAAAATCGTCGCGTGCCGACGAGGCGAAGCCCGCCAAGGCGCAAATCGCCATCACGCTCGACCTGGAGATGAGCCGCAACTTTCCCGTGTGGGAAGAAATGCGCTGGGACTACGAAAAGGGCAACCTCAACGACGAAACCAAGCGCTACGCGGTCGAGGCCTGCCGACGCGTCAAGGGTCATGGCGGCGTGCTGCATTGCTTTTCCGTCGGGCGCGTGTGCGAGCAGGAGAATCTCGACTGGCTCAAGGAGATCGCCGCCGCCGGCCATCCGATCGGCAACCACACCTACGACCACGTGAACGTCACGGCCACTCGGCCCGAGGACATCCAGTTTCGCTTTCGCCGTTCGCCCTGGCTGATCGAAGGCCGCACGCCGGCGGAAGTCATTCGCGAGAATATCCGGCTGGCAAGCGTCGCCTTGAAGACGCGCGTCGGCATCACGCCGGCCGGCTTTCGCACGCCGGGCGGATTCGCCACAGGCCTGGTGGATCGGCCCGACATTCAACAGATGCTCTTGGACCTGGGCTTCACCTGGGTCAGCAGCCTGTATCCGCCGCACGCGATGGGCGAGCCGAGCCCGCAGCCGACCGAGGCCGCGCTGGCCGCGATCGTCGCCGCTCAAATCAAGGCCCAGCCGTTCGTCTACCCCAGCGGCCTGATCGAAGTGCCGATGAACCCCATCAGCGACGTCGGCGCGTTCCGCAACGGGCGCTGGAAGCTCGCGGGCTTCCTCGAAGCGATCCGCCGCGGCGTCGAGTGGGCCATTGACCACGGCGCGGCGTACGATTTTCTCTCTCACCCGTCGTGCCTGTACGTCACGGACCCCAAATTCCAAGCCATCGAATTGATCTGTGAGATGGTGGACAAAGCCGGCGACCGCGCCGAGCTGGTCGATTTGAACACGCTGGCCAAGCGCGGCGCGAACCGACCCGAGCCCAAGGCGTCCTGACAGTTGGCGGTGGGGCTGACTTCAGACCCCGACCCGTGCAATTTGCCCATCACGCGTCGCTCCAGCCGGACCCAAACCAGGGGACGTCCTGCTGGAAATCGATTCTCAGTCGCAAGCTCAACTGGGCGGCATGATGTTGAATGTGCCGAATGTTGCAGACATGCAGTTCGGCGCGCGAAATCGTCCTCCGCGCAAACCCGGCCCGGGCTTTCAGTGACTCAACCGTCTCCGACGGTATGACCTCCAGGGCCTTCTTCCGACAGTGCTCCAGGTAGATTTTGCACCATTTCTTCTCGTAGAGCAGGACCGCGCGCGGTCCTCGAATTCCTCGTAGTCACGAAAAACGCGGCCGTGTTCGCGATGGAACGGCTGCTGGCGGAACGACTCTTCGGACGGACCGAGATAGTAATCCGCATAAAACAACGCGTGAAAGGCGACCTGACAGAACTTGTTATTCACCACTGGCGCGTTCCACGCCGTTTCCGGGCATCGTTCCATGCATTCGTTGAGCGTGCAGAATGCTGCCTCGAATTGATGCGCAATCGATTCTTTGAACGTCTCGATCATCGGCCGTCTTTCCGGTAACCGCTCGAGGAAATTATTTATTGTGCGAAGGCAGTCGAACGAAAAGAAGCCCATTCTGCATGTATCAGAACACCAGAATGTCCCCGTTTCTTGTCCGCTGGCAAAGCGCGGAGCAAACCGGCCCGAACCCAAGGCGCCCTGACATTCGCATGTCAGTTACCGTTCCACGGAAGATCGCTACGGCGCCCGATCACCTTACTCACTGGGGCGAAGGCGATAAATCCTTACTTCTTCTTTAGCCGTTTTGTAGTTCCCTTCTAGCACATCGTATTCGCCTGCCGCGATCGCAATGGCGTGTTCACCGTAAACGACAGAACCTGGCCGATCGCCGGCATACATCAAAATCATGCCGGGCGCGTCGAGCCGAACGGTCTTGCCGGTACCGGTCATCTCCGAGGTTGCCACGGCGGCGACGGCCCGCTTGATCATGGAATCGAGATCTTGATCGGACCACGTTTCAAGGCAGTAGATGTCGATCCAACCCTCGGGCGATTTCCCCCAAGCACTCATCGGTGGATCTTTCAAAACCATGGCCTGCAAGCCGCCAACAGGGATCAGGGCCATCCGCGCCGACTGAATGGCGGCACAGGCGCGACCGTAATCGGTGGACGGATCGAGCGGATTTGCAATCGACGTAACTCCCTGCCAGCGACTTCCGACGGATGCCGGCAAGATGAGATGAGGGCCACCGTCACATGTCAAATACGGGAATTCAACCATGCCTGACGGGAACGGGGTTGATTGCTTTGGATTGGTGGCTGGATTCATCGCCGTCTCGCCGCATCCCGCCGAGAGTGTCAAAGACAAAATGATCGCACACCGGTTCATGGCAGCACTTTAGTTGTTTTCATCTCGACCCCGTACTATCACGCCTTCACCAGCCGCTTCCCGATATTGTCGCCTTGCAGCATGCCGATAAACGCTCGCGGCAAATTCTCAAAACCTTCGACGATGTCTTCCCTGTATTTGAGCTTGCCCTCCTTGATCCAGCCGGCCATCTCGACGGCGGCTTCTTGAAAGCGGTCGGCGAACTGAAACACCAGAAAACCTTCGGCGCGGGCTTGCTTGGTGATCAGTGGCCACAGCCAGCGCGGGCCCATCTCGGGCTTCTCCACGTTGTACTGCGAGATCTGCCCGCAGATCGACATCCGCGCTTTCGTATTCAACAGCGGAATCACCGCGTCGGTGATCGCCCCGCCGACGTTGTCGAAATACACGTCGATCCCTTTGGGGCACAGCTCCTCGAGCTTCTTGACGTAGTTCTTGGTCGCTTTGTAATCGAACGCGCCGTCGAAGCCCAGCTCGTCGACGACGTACCGCACCTTGGCTTCGCCGCCGGCAATGCCAATCGCGCGGCAGAGCTTGATTTTGGCGATCTGCCCCACGATCGAACCCACGGCGCCTGCCGCTCCGGAAATGACGACCGTCTCGCCGGCCTTGGGCTGGCCAATGTCGAGCAGCCCGAAGTAAGCGGTCAGGCCCGGCATCCCCAGCACGCCGATCGCGGGCGAGATCGGCGCGATCGCCGGATCGATTTTCCCCACCCCCTTGCCGTTGCTGATAGCGTATTCCTGCCAGCCGAACTCCCCTTGCACGATGTCGCCGACCGCGAAGCGCGGATGGTTCGACTCGACCACCTCGCCCACCACGCCGCCGACCATCGTGCCGCCGATCTCGACCGGGGCGGCATAGCTGCGGGCGTCGTTCATCCGGCCGCGCATGTAGGGATCGACCGAGATGTAGAGCGAGCGGACCAACACTTCGCCGGCATTCGGAGGCGGCAGCGGCACCTCGACCAGCTTGAAATCCGACTCTTTCGGCATGCCCACCGGCCGCGAGGCCAAGGTGAACTTGCGATTGATGATTTTGTCCATAAGCGTGCCGTTTCCCCGTCAAAAGGTGCCCAAGCGACCAACTCGACGGCGACGCCCATGGCCACGGCCTGAACGAACATCGAAGTTCTCGCGCAACCATTCTGGCGATCGGCCACGCGCATGGCAAACGTCCGGGCATAAACTACTTCAATCGTCCCACGCCGCGCGGTAGGATAGGCAGCCGCCAGTGGCAATGCCGAATCGCATACACTAGCCCGAAGCGCCAGCGAGGGAACAACAAAGAAAGACCCTCGCTGGCGCTTCGGGCTAGTGAAACGTATTGTGCCGCGACCCTGTCGAGAGGAATTTGCCCGATGCTCCATCGACGCGATGCCATGATCCGCTTGGGTCAGGCCGGCTTGGGCGCGTTGACATTGCCCGGCCTGCTGCGGGCCGAGCAGGCGGCGAGCTTGCAGGGGACGGGCGTCCAGACGGCGAAACTGCCGGCCTCCGCCGCGAAGGCCAAAAGCTGCATCCTGCTGTATCTGTGGGGCGGGCCGCCCCAGCAGGACATGTGGGACATGAAGCCCGACGCGCCGGAGGGTATCCGCAGCCAGTTCGCGCCGATCAACACCGTCGTGCCGGGCATCCAGATCTGCGATCAGATGCCGCAGGTCGCCCACCACACCGATAAGATGGCCATCATCCGCTCCTACACCCATCCCAGCAACGCGCACGAGGTGGGTGTCTATCACACGCTGACCGGCAAGATCAACAACACGCTGGCGGTGCCGCGCAACATGCGCAGCCGCAACGATTTTCCGAACACCGGCGCGGTCGTCTCCTATTTCAGCCCGCCACAGGCCATGCCCGCCAGCGTCACTGTCCCGCGCCCGATCGGCCACGACGGCGTGGTCTACACCGGCACCTACGCCGGGTTTCTCGGCGCGCGGCACGATCCGATGGAACTCAAATCGCCGGGCGAAGTCAATGCTCCGCCGCCGCACAGTCTCGACCTGCTCGAAGGGGTCGACGCCACGCGGCTGCAAGCCCGCTTCGGCCTGTTGAATCTACTGGCCGAACACGATCGCGTGATGCAAACCCGCGGCGCTCTCAAGGGCCCGCAAGGCCTCGAGCAGTTTCGCGAGCAGGCGTTTCGCATGTTGATGTCTCCCGAGGCCCGCGGCGCGTTCGACTTGCGCGCGATCCGGCGGCCATGCGCGATCGTTATGGGCGAAACGAATACGGCGAAAGTTTCTTGCTTTCACGGCGGCTGATCGAGTCGGGCGTGCGCCTCGTGACCGTGGTCTGGTCGTACATTTGTCCCGACGGCAACGTGGCCAACGTGTGGGACAATCACGGCGGCACCGGATCGCTGGGCGGAATCACCGGCTACCAGATGCTCAAGGAGAAATACTGCCTGCCGCCCTTGGACCTGGCCTACTCGGCCCTGCTCGAAGACCTAAGCGCGCGGGGACTGCTTGACGAGACGCTGGTGGTCATGCTGGGCGAGTTTGGCCGCACGCCCAAAATCAATAAGGCGCAAGGGCGCGACCACTGGGGAGCCTGCCAGTCGATCGTGCTGGCCGGTGGCGGCATTCGCGGCGGGCAAGTCTACGGATCGAGCGACCAACACGCCGCTTATCCCAAGAGCAATCCGGTCTCGCCCGAGGACGTGATCGCCACGGTGTATCACGCCCTGGGCATTCCGCCCGAAAGCCTGATCCACGACCGCGAGCGTCGTCCCCACCGCATCTCCGAAGGCCGCCCGCTGGTGGAATTGTTTTCGTAAGAGCCCATCCGTAAACCGACGCTTCAAATTCCTGGGTGGCCCAGACAACTCGTTGTCTCACGTCCCGAAGGGACAAGAGGGCCTGACGAGTTGCGAGACCTTCCTGAGATACCTCTTATTGCTTCGCAACACCGACAACAAGTTGTCGGTGCCACCCCGATGATCCGACGTTTCAATTTCGCCGTCGTTGTGCTCATCAGTGCCGCGCTGGCATTCATCACCGCCGTGCCGCTTTTGGCCGCCGAGCCGCTGCTCGATAAAGTCGACCTGTTCACTGCCGGTCAGGGCGGCTACGCGCTCTACCGCGTGCCGGGCATCGTCGTCACGAAGCGCGGCGTCGTGCTGGCCTATTGCGAGGCGCGCCGCACGGGCAAGACCGACTGGGATATGATCGACGTCATGCTCCGCCGCTCGACCGACGGCGGAAAAACCTGGAGCGAGCCCAAAGTGATCGCCGACGTACCGGGCCCAAAAACCAAAAACCCGGTGGCCGTCGCGCAGAAGCTCGGCAACCCGGACGACGTCACCTACAACAACGCGGTCGCGATCGTCGACCGTAGCGGCGCGGTCCACTTTCTGTTCTGCCTCGAATACGCCCGCTGCTTTTACATGCGCAGCGAAGACGACGGCGCCACCTGGTCGAAGCCCCGCGAAATCACCAGCGCGTTCGACGCGTTTCGTCCCGACTACGATTGGAAGGTGCTGGCCACCGGGCCGGCTCACGGCATCCAGCTCAAGAATGGCCGGTTGCTGGTGCCGATCTGGCTCTCCACCGGCACCGGCGGCCACGCACACCGGCCGAGCGTTACCTCGGTGATTTACAGCGACGACGGCGGCGCCAGCTGGCAGCGCGGCGAAATCGCGGTGCCGAACACCGACGAGTGGATCAACCCCAATGAAACGGTGGCCGTCGAGCTGGCCGACGGCGGCGTGATGCTCAACGTCCGCTGCGAATCCAAGAAGCACCGTCGCCTGGTGGTGACCAGCCCCAACGGCGCGACCGGCTGGTCAACGCCGCGTTATGACGAAGCATTGCTGGAACCGATTTGCATGGCGGGCATTGTGCGCTACTCGGCCCGGCCCGCCGCGGCAAAGAATCGCATTGTGTTTTCCAACCCCCACAATCTCGATCGGGCCGCCGGCAAGCCGATCGCCGGCAAGTCGCGAGATCGCAAGAACGTTTCCATCAAGCTCAGCTACGACGAGGGCCAAACCTGGCCCGTCAACAAATCGTTGGAGCCGAGTTGGAGCGCCTACTCCGATCTGGCTGTGCTTCCCGACGGCACCGTGCTGTGCATCTACGAACGCAGCAGCATCGACGGCAAATCCAGCTACAAAACCGGCTACCTCACCGTCGCCCGTTTCAACCTGGAATGGCTAACGGATGGGAAGGACGCGGGGAAGTAACAGGGTTCGGAGTTCAGGGTCCCCGATTCAAGAAACGTAAATCGCACAACGTCGCCGCGCGCATTTCCGCCAACCGCGCGAGCGAGATCTCTCCGTCCGTTGCTCGTTCTTCCGTCCCTGAACCCCGAACCCTGACCCCTGAACCCTGACCCCTGAACCCTATCTGCAATTCTCGGGGGGTGGCCGGAAACTTGGGTTGAAAGTGAGCCGCCACTTTTGGTAATACTGCATCCAGCTGAGACGGACTGTCACTTCAGATCTGTGTTAATGGACGGAAGGCCTGCTTTGTTCTTGGGCCGCCCCCGTCAAAGTCTCTCGCGCCTGCGGCGAAGGCTGCGCAGTGGTATTTGACTGCCTCGAAGCGCGTGGACGCGATCTGCGTGCCGGAGGCTCGCGAGCCGTTTTGGGAATGTCCGTGTGGCCACGGCGTTGAACCCAGGGATGCGGTCGGCATCTTGGACTGGGCAGTACAACGTCTCCGTGGGAAGCTCCGGTACCGACCCGCTGCAATGCTGCTTCCTCCGCCGAAGCTTTTTTGCAGTACAAGAACGGCTTCGGATCCCGGACGGAAGCAGCGGCGCACGAATCAGAGTTAAGTCGCAAGTGCGATCCAACGTCGCGCTGTGCGCCGGGCTTTTTAGCCCTGGCTTTTTTGAAATGGCCGACGAGGATTATTGAACCACCAAGTCACCAAGAGCACCAAGGAAGAGAAGAAATGGATTGTTTTCCTACTTCATTCTTCCTTGGTGCTCTTGGTGTCTTGGTGGTAAATTCCCCCCCCTTCCTTTTTCATCCTTCATCCTTGCTGCCTTCATCCTTTCCATGGCCCCATTGAGCCGGCGCCGCCGGCCAGTTAAGCTGCGCTCATGGCTAGCTCGCAACGCATCGTATCGCTGATCTCCAGCGCGACCGAAATCTTGTACCTGCTGGGACTCGGCAAGCAGGTTGTCGGCGTCAGTCACGAGTGCGACTTTCCGCCCCAGGTCGCCCGCAAGCCGCGGCTGACGCGATCGCTGGTCGAATCGGCCGCGCCGAGCCACGCGATCGACGAGCAGGTGCGGGCTTTGTCGAGCGAGCAATTGGCGCTGTACGCGATCGACGTCGAGCAACTGGCGGCGCTGGCGCCGGACCTCATTATTACGCAGGCGCAATGCGACGTGTGCGCCGTCCGCTACGAAGACGTCGCCGCCGCGGTCCGCGACACGCCCGCCTTGCGGCATGCGAACATCTTGGCGCTCAACCCCCAGTCGATTCACGACGTGCTCGACGACGTCCGACGGATCGGCGAAGCGACCGGCGCGTCGCAAATGGCCGAGGAAAGGCTTATGGAACTCTCGGCCCGCCTGCCTGCCGTGCAATCGCGGACCGATGGGTTCGTGCGGCAAAAATCCCGCGGGTTGCATGCCTGGAATGGATCGACCCGCCAATGCTGGCCGCCAACTGGATGCCCGAGTTGATCCGCATGGCCGGTGGCGAGCCCGGGCTCGCCGCGGGCCAATCGCACAGTACCTACGCCGATTGGCGGCAGATCGTCGAGTACGATCCCCAGGTCGTGGTGATCATGCCCTGCGGGTTCGATCTCGAGCGGGCGATCGTCGAGGCGCAGGTGTTGAAGGCGTTCGATCGCTGGTCGCAATTGTCGGCTGTGCGCGAGGGTCGCGTTTTTGCCGTCGACGGCAACGCCTATTTCAATCGCTCCGGTCCCCGCCTGGTCGATAGCGTCGAGATTCTGGCGCATTTGTTTCATCCCCAGTTGTTCGACCCGCCCGACGAACCGCGTCAGGCATGGCGACGGCTCGAAACTCAAGGCGACGCGCTGGTGGGGGTGCAGGATGGAGATTGATTCGCGATGAATTTCGAAAAGTTGCTCGTGCCCGAGGGCGCGACGGTCAAACTGAAAGATTATCCGACGGGTAGCACCCAGTCGGATCCGACGAAGGAACAAGCCGCGGAAAAGCTGGCGGCCGACGTCGTCAAGCTGGGCGAGTGGCAGGCCATGCTGGCCGCTCAAAACACGTTTGCACTGCTGGTGATTTTGCAGGGCATCGACGCGGCCGGAAAAGACGGCATCATCAAGCACGTCATGTCGGGGGTGAATGCGAGCGGCTGCCAGGTGCGAAGCTTCAAGGTTCCTTCCGAGGAAGAGCTCGACCACGACTATCTGTGGCGCTACGCGCGCGCCCTGCCGGAACGCGGCAGTATCGGCATTTTCAATCGTTCGTATTACGAAGAAGTTCTGGTGGTGCGCGTCCATCCCGAACATTTGGCCCAGGAGCGAATCGATCCCGGCAAGAAAATCAACAAGCTGTGGACCGCCCGGTTCGAACAATTCAACCAGTTCGAGCGCTACCTGGTCGACAATGGCATCGCGGTTCTGAAGTTCTTTCTGCATCTCTCGAAAGACGAGCAAAAGAAGCGATTCATGGCCCGGCTCGAATTGCCCGACAAGAACTGGAAATTTTCGGAGGCCGACGTCAAGGAGCGCGCGTTTTGGGACGATTACACGGCGGCATTTGAGGATATGCTCAGCCATACCAGCACGGCCCACGCGCCCTGGTACCGCATTCCGGCGGACCAGAAATGGCTGGCGCGGCTGGCCGTGGCCGACATCATCGTTCGCAAGCTGGCCTCGCTGGGCATCGCCTACCCAAAACTGAACGAAGAACAAGCAAAGGCCCTGGCAAACGCGAAGAAGTTCTTGGAGCAGGAAAAGTGACGTCGCTATCGAGTTATCGCCGCGCGATGCCGTCGCTGGCGGCTCTGTTATTCGCGACGCTGTGCGCCAGCGCCGATGCGGCGCCGCGGCCCAACATCGTGTGGATCATGGCCGACGACCTGGGCTACGGCGACGTCGGCTGCTATGGCCAGAAGGTGATCCGCACGCCGAACATCGACCGACTGGCCGCCGCGGGCGTACGTTTCACCCACTGCTACGCCGGCAGCACGGTTTGTGCGCCGTCGCGCTGCACGCTCATGACCGGTCGCCACACGGGCCACGCCCGCGTTCGATCGAACAGCCTGGTGCCGCTGGCGGCCGAAGACGTCACGGTGGCCGAGGTGCTCAAGAGCGCCGGCTACGCGACCGGCATGTTCGGCAAGTGGGGCCTGGGCGAGCCCGACACCACGGGCATCCCCAATCGGCAAGGTTTCGACGAATGGTTCGGCTATCTCAATCAACACCACGCCCACAACTACTATCCCGACTACCTGTGGAAGAACGAACAGAAGGTGCCGCTGGAAAACGTGGTGAAAGACAACGTCGCCACCACGCGCGCCGCATATTCTGCCGACCTGATCACCCGTGAAGCGCTGGACTTTCTGGATCGCCACGCCCAGCGGAGATTCTTCCTGTATCTGCCGTTCACGTTGCCGCACGCCAACAACGAGGCCGGCAAGGCGGGCATGGAAGTGCCCAGCGACGCCCCGTACACAGCCGAGCCGTGGCCGCA
Organism: uncultured Planctomycetia bacterium; assembly: GCA_963801675.1. Lineage (GTDB taxonomy): Bacteria > Planctomycetota > Planctomycetia > Pirellulales > PALSA-1355 > PALSA-1355. The sequence goes on along the minus strand of CAWDFN010000001.1, from coordinate 708,799 downwards.
ACCGCAAAAGAATCACGCGGCCATGATCACTTATCTCGACGCGCAAGTCGGCAAGGTGCTGGCAAAGCTCGCCGAACTGAAGCTGGCGGACGACACCATCGTGTTTTTCACCAGCGACAACGGCCCGCATCGCGAAGGAGGTGCCGACCCGGAATTCTTCCACAGCTCCGGCCCATTGCGCGGCTTCAAGCGGGCGCTTTACGAAGGGGGCATCCGCGTACCGATGATCGTACGCTGGCCGGGAAAGATCACGCCGCGCAGTGTCAGCTCGCAAGTCTGGGCCTTTTGGGACGCGCTGCCCACCTTGGCCGAACTGGCCGGCGCCGCGCCCCCCGCCGGCCTGGACGGAATTTCGATGGTCCCGGCGCTGCTGGGCGAAAGATCCGCCGGCCGAGCGCAGCAGGACCACGAATATCTGTACTGGGAGTTCTCCGAAAAAGGCTTCGCCCAGGCCGTGCCGATCGGCGACTGGAAGGCCGTGCGCCCAGGCCGGGCGCTCCACTGGAACTTTACGATCTGGCCCATGACTCCGCAGAACAGCACGACGTCGCCGCCGAGCACGCCGACGTTCTAACGCGAGTCGAAGCCCTATTAGTAAGCGCACATACCGATGCGCAGCGGTAGCGCGACGCCCCTATGCCACCACGTAGCGGATCGCGGGGTTCTCTTCGCGCCGATACTCGTCGAGGTTGGCGATCGTGAGCTTGCCGTGCTGATAGAGATACTCCACGTGCGCGGCGACTTCCTCGAGCGCCAGCAGAACGTGAAAGCCTTGCACGTGCGTGTAGAGCGTCTGCGAGACGTCGTTGATCGACAGCGGCTCGCTCGCGGCGCCGATTATACCGAGGATCTTGTCCAGCTTCCGGCGGTGGCTCTGGCGAATCTCGGCGATCCGCTTGTAGACGTCCTTGATTGGGCCCTGGTGGCCCCCCAAGGCCAGGTCGAATCCGCCCATCCGGCCGATTTTATCCAGCGATTCCAGGTAGTGACCCAGCCCGGTGTACGGCATGATGCTCTCGGGCGCCTGGTGCGGCGAAATCTCGGGCAGGATGTGATCGGCACTCAACAGCACGTCGCCCAGCGCGATGCAAACCTGGCCCGGGCAGTGCCCGGGCGTGTGAACGAACCGCAGGCCGTCGAGCTCCTCATTGTCCACCAGCGTGCGGGCCACGGGCAGGCTGTGGACGTTCTTCTTCGAGAAGCCGTAAATATCCATGAATCCTTGCAGCATGGACCCGCTCACCCCGGCCTGCTGCAAGAACTGCCGAATGGCCTTGGTCGACACCGCCACCCGCTCCTCGAACGCGGTCAGGATGCGCACGTCGAGCTCGTGGATCGCGATTTCGGCCCGCGGAATCTTGGCGTGCAGCGCGGCCAGTCCGCCGAAGTGATCGATATGCCCGTGCGTAATGATAATTCGCTTCACGTCGGCCAGCGTCACACTCTCGCCGAACTCGCTGCGCACCGTGTCGAGCCCGTCGAGCAATTGCTGGTGGGAATTCCCAAAGCCGCTGCCGGCGTCGACGATCGTCGGCTCGCCGGCTTCGAGCACCAGGTAGACGTGAACCACGAGGCCCGGAAAAGCGTCGGTCGCGATGCGGTAGATGCGCGCGCCGCTGCTGGATTCGAATCGGCGCACTTCGGGCAGGACGGCTTTAGCGGCGCTCATGCCACACCTCGACCTCGGGCGTGCCGCGGCCTTGGGCGGCCGCTGGGCGGAGCCATTATAGCGAAGGCATCCAGTGGCTGCTCGCGTCTTCGTGCGGCCGGCGGGCCGCTTGCAACAGGGCGATCAACTGCCGCAACTCGGATTCGTCCAAGTGGCCGAGTTGTCGGGCGTGACACTCCCGGACCTTTGGGTCGAGCTCGGCCAGCAGGGCCCGGCCCGCGGCGGTCAAACCGATCAGCACCATGCGGCGATTGTCGCTCGGCCGCTCGCGTTCGACGAGTCCCCGCTCTTCGAGTTTGTCCAACAGCCGGGTGATGTCCGGCGCCCGCGATACCAGGCGCGACGCCAGGACGAGCGTGGCCAGCTTGTGCCCCCCTTCGCCGCGCAGCAAACGCAGCGAGTTGTATTGTTGGGGTGTCAGATCGTAGCTGGCGAACAGCTCTTCCTCGACGATGTGCAGCCGGTCGTAGCTGCGCCAAAGATTAAGAAACGCCTCTTGCTCCAACGAATCGAAACGGCGTGGGTTACCGGCGGGTTGATCGGCAGGGGTGCTCATTCCTGCCATGCTAACCTGCCGGCGAGCGCCTTGCCAAATCCCCGGCGGCGCGATTCGCCGACCTGCTTGCCGAGTTCCGACTACCCGAACAACTCCGAGACCGGCTGTCCGCTGTCGACGATCTTGATCGGCCGGCCGTTGGGGGCAATGTTCTCGGTAGACGGATTGATCTTCAGGCTCTTGCAGAAGCTCTGGAACAAGTCGGGCACGGTCACCGGCCGATCGGCCACCTCGGTGCCCGATTCGTCGGTCTTGCCGATCACCTGGCCGCCGCGGATGCCGCCGCCGGCCAGCACGACGTTGAACGCCCGCGGATAGTGATCGCGCCCGGCGCGGGGATTGATCTTGGGCGTGCGGCCGAACTCGCCCATCCACACCACCAGCGTGCTGTCCAGCAGCCCGCGCTGCTTCAGATCGGTCAAGAGGTAGGCCAGGGGCTGGTCGACCTGTCCGGCCAGTTCCTTGACCCGCGGGAAATTGTCCAAGTGCGTATCCCAACCGTTGAGCACGACCTCGACGCAAGTGATGCCGGTTTCGACCAGGCGTCGAGCCAACAGGCAGCCCAGGCCGAACTGCGACGAGCCATAGCCCTCGCGGATGTTGGCCGGCTCGTGGTCGAGATCAAAGGCATTCATTTGCGAGCTGAGGATCATCCGCGACGCCTTCTGATACAGCTTCTGATGCTCGGCCACGTCCTCCTTGGCGCCGCTGCTGGCGTAGTCGGCTTCCAGCCGGCCGAGCAGATTCAGCCGCCGCGAGTAGCGAGGGACATCGGTGGCCGGCGCCGTGTTGGTTGGCAACTTTCCCGCCACGGGCATCAGGAACGGATCGTATTCGACCCCCAGAATTCCGCCGCCGCTGCTGTTCTGCAAACCGGCGCCGATGCGAACGAATGCCGGCAACTCCAACTGCGAATGTTCCAACTGCTGGGAGACGATCGACCCGAACGCCGGATACTTGACGCTGGCGGTCGGCAGGTAACCGGTGTGCAGCAGGTAGCTGGCCCGTGGATGGCTGCCTTCCTTGCTGGTCATCGAGCGGATCAAAGCCGCCTCGTGCATGACCTTGGCCATGTGTGGAAAGTTGTCGCTGATCTGGATGTCGGGCACGGACGTGTCGATGGCCTTGGTGTCGCCGCCGTTGGCATGGCCCGGCTTGGGACTGAAGGTCTCGAACTGGCTGGGTCCGCCTTGCATCCACAGCAAAATGCAAGCCATGCCGCGCTTCTGCAGCTCGCCGGCTTCCAGCGCCACCAGGTCGCGCCAACCGACGGTCCCGGCCGCGATGCTGGCGGCCGTGATGCCACGAAGAAAATCGCGGCGTCGGATCACGCCATGACGGTTCAGAGCCACGTCTACTTGATGACGCAAATGGAAGGTCATGTGAGTCTGAGGTCCTTCTACGAAAGGTGAACGGCGTTTATGGCCCGGCGCCACGGCCCGCACCGGCTTATTTTCGATTCAGAAATTCGGTCGAGTTGACCAACGACCAGAGAATATCCTCGAACGCTTCGGACCGGTTCTCCACGGTCTTCACGTGGTCCAGGCAGGTCTGCAATTCGGTTCCCTTGGGCTCGCGCGCCAAGCTGCGCAGATAAAGATCTTCAACCACGGCCTCGTCCTTGGGTTCCGCGGCCAAGAGCTGCCCGAGCGACGTCGTGGGCTGCTTGCCGTTGATTGCCCGGTTCAGTTCCGGACCGTTCATGAGCAGCAATGCTTGGGGAATCGAGCCAGCCACCTCATCGCGGCGAATGCTCGGATCGAATCCGAACGCGAGGTTCATCTGCCCCCGCGGACCGTTGAACGCGCGGCGATAATTCTCTTCGCCCTGCGGGCCTTCGTCGAGTCCCAAAACTTCGATCAAGGAGTTAAACAACTGGTCGCCGCGCAGCCGCTGCGGGCAACTGGCCGTGAAGGGCGCCTTTTCGGAGTCGTATCGTGAGCGGCTTTGGCGCTGGTAGGCCTCGGTCGCGGTGATCAGCCGCAGCAACCATTTGACGTCGTAGTGGCTCACGGCGAACTGCTCGGCCAGGTAGTCGAGCGTGTGCGGGGCGGAACACTTGCGGTCGGGCCCGATATCGTCGACCGGCTCGTAAAAGCCATGCCCCACCAACTCGGCCCACATGCGATTGACGAACGCCTTGGCAAACCAGCGATCGCCGTTGCCGGTGATCCACTCGGCGATCGTTTCGCGCCGCTCGTGATCCTTCACTCCCTTGTCGAGCTTCTGGCCGGTCACGAAAAACACCGGCTTCATCAACTTGCCTTCCTTCTCGGGATGCTTCAGGTCCGGCATGTAGTGCTCGGGCGAGCCCTTGTTCGGCTTGTTCTTCTTGTTCTTGCCGCCGGCCGGATCGTCCATCGACACCACGGCGAACGAGCGCTGCTCCCCCTTGCGGAGCGGTCGCACCGCGATTCGCGGAAAGAACGCAGCCAACTCGTGAAACTGCTCGCGCTTCCAACGGTCGGTCGGATGGTTGTGACATTGGGCGCATTGAATCTGAATGCCCAGGAAGATGCGCGATATTTCGGCCGTCGTGTCCTCGGGATTGGCCATCTGCGCCATGATCAGCGCCGTGGCTCCTTCCTCACGCACGTCGCCGGTGGCTGTGATGAATTGGCTTGCAATCTTGTCCCAGTGCGGCTCGCCGTTGAACGCCTCGGCCAGAAACTTCACTAGCGCCGGCCCCACGATCAGGGCCCGATCTTCGCTGCGACGATACATGATTACGTCACGCCAGTAGCGAGCCCAGTTGTCGCCGAATCGCTTGTCGGCCAGCAGGCGTTCGACGGCCGCGGCCTGCTTGTGGGGCGAGTTGTCGAAAACGTAGCCTGTGATTTCCTCGGCCGTGGGCGGATGCCCGACCAGGTCGAGCGCCATGCGCCGCAAGAACGTCAGGTCGTCAGCCTTGGCCGCTGGACCTTCGGGCGTGGCTGCCGAGCCGCCGAACTCTTCCTGCGACAACAGTTCATCGATATGCTTGGCCGCCGCATGCGGTTCCAGCCCCGCCGCCGCGCAACGCCCAACCGTGATCAAAAGCACCACGGGAAGGCCGATCCACAATCGCCAAGTGTTCATCCAAACACCCTTTCAGCTAGTTCTCAAAGCCTTGCACGGGAACCCGTTGCGGAACAACAAGTCGGCGTTGCAACCCATCCGCTGGCAATTGAACACCGGGGCCCCGGAGCGAGTTTCGCGCGGAGGCCAAAACCTCGAATTGGCAGCTGCAAATGGGGGCGGATTGACAACGCTCCCGGCGGGATGTTGCGGTTTCGCAACGGCAGGCCGAGCGCCGCTCGGCGGGCTAGGCTTGCAATAAGTCCCAGCTGGCGCGGCCTTAACGGCAGTACAACTTGGCAGTCGGCGGACTAACTTCCGCCGGGCACGGCACTTGCACCCAAAGTGGTCCGCACCCACAACGGACGCGATCGTCGCATGCGCTCAAAAATGACCACGGTTCGCGAGATCAACGACCTGCGCGAGTTGGCCGGCTGTCGACCGCTATGGAACGCGCTATTGGCACAAACCGCCGGCGCTTCGTTCTTCCACTCGCTGGAATGGCTCGAGACGTATTGGACGCATTTCGGCAAGGACTGTCGGTTGCGAGTGTTGGTCGTGTCGCGCGGCTCACGAGTGGTCGGCATCTTGCCGCTGGTGGTGCGAACGGAGCGGCGGCGGATTGGAGCGGTGCGTGTGCTGACTTATCCGCTGGATCATTGGGGGAGCTTTTACGGTCCGATCGGGCCTCATACGCGGGCCACTATGCTGGCCGGCTTGAGCCACGTCCGCGGCAGCGCACGCGATTGGGATTTCATCGAACTTCCCTGGGTTGACGCAACTGGCTGTGATCAAGGACGCACGCGATCGGCCTTGAAACATGCCGGCCTCGGCGTGCTGGACGAGCGTTGGCAGCCGAGTGCCTTGGTGGATCTTACAGCCAATGGGGGTTGGCAAACCTACTGGGCTTCTCGCACCAGCCGTTGGCGCAATAATGTTCGCCGCTCGGAAAAGAAGCTCGCTCAGCAAGGCGACGTGAAGTATGTGCGGTATCGCCCAACGGGACTTACCGGCGGCCAATGCGATCCGCGTTGGGACTGGTACGAGCAGTGCGAGCGGATCGCCCGGGCCAGTTGGCAAGGCGATTCCGACAATGGAACAACCCTGACGCATGAAGCGATCCGCCCGTTTCTGCGCGATTGTCACCGAGTCGCCGCGGCAGCTGGAGCACTGGATTTGAACCTGCTGCTGGTCGACGAAGAGCCGGTGGCCTTCAACTACGCTTACCATTACGCCGGCTACGTCTTTGGGCTGCGGACCGGTTATGACGCCGCGGCGGGCGCCGCGGCGCCGGCTCGGTCTTGCAGGCTCGCATGATCGAAGATTGCTTTTCCCTGGGCGATCGCACCTACGATTTGGGGCCCGGCTATCTCGATTGCAAACGCCATTGGGCAACCGAGACTCGATATAGCCGCCGCTATACGCATTTCCCCAGTCGCGTACCGCTGGCGCAATTGGTGCGCGCGAAACGGGGGATCCAGCGCTGGCTTAGCGGGGCTGGGGCTTGATCGCGGCGGCGCTTTGGCAGCCGGTTGCCGTGGGCGCGGCGAGTCTAGTCGTCGATGCGTGACGAGTTGTAGGAACGTCGGCGGCCGTAAAAGGGCATTCGCATGCGGAAGCCTTGATCGCCCTCGATGAAGAACCGTCCGCCCAAGAGGCGGTAGAAGAATAGCAGTGCGAAAGCGCCGAGCGTGGCCACGACAAAGCCCACCGGACTGATCGGCGACACGCGCTGCCCGTTTGTAAAGTACATCAGCGAAGCGCAGCCGATGATCGTGCCGCCGACTCCCATAAACAGGGTAGCCACGGCGCCACCCGGGTCGCGGCCGGGCATGATCGCCTTGGCCATCAACCCGACGACCGTCCCGAAACCGACCCACACGAGAATATCGTTGGCCCATTGTTGTGCCACCGCGGGCAGTTGGACGTCCATGGTCGTGCTCATCCTTTGTGTTCGACGGAGATGGAAAAATTCCCTCGGCCGCTGACGTCCGAGGCGCGCTCGTAAACGCGCGAGCGCGATATCGTCTCAGACGTCAGCCGCCAAGGGCGTCGTCCCCCCAACACCCGCGCTCCGCGTCGTCGGCAAACCGCCAACCCCTTGGCTGGCCGCGACGACCGAACGTCGAGTGTTCGACGAAACTTCAATGATGACCGCAATCGACACACAGGCTCGACGGCCGTCACCGCGTAATTTGTTGCAACGCGCTCAAACGATGAAATAAATTCGAATCGCCCCGAGGACGCCTTTGCGGAAGCCCGTAAGGCAGTCGCCCGAATCCTCGGCCGATCAGAACGTAGCTTGGACTGTTATTGTTCTTCCTCCGTCCGATTCTCAGAGAACGCCTTTTGCGCCGCCGCCTCTTGGGACAGCTTGAACTCCGGACCCGGGGGGAAATATTGCAGGTCATCGTGCTGGTACCAGGGACTCGGCAACGTCTGGCCGCCGATGTCCACTTGGCACCCCGTCATGCCCAAAACCCAGCAGAACCCGAGGCCGTACAGAGTACGTCTCCAGCAGTGGCGTTGCTCGTGGCTTGCGCGCATGAAACGGACCTCCGTGAACGCGGACCCGAGCTCGCGTCTGCCGCAGCCCCGTTGGACGGCCGGCAGAGTTGCCCTGTTCGATACAATCCGCACGAAGGTTATCGGCAACGCCAAATGCCAGACTTTGACGTCATTGGGAAACTTCTCGGAAAATGCCTGGCCCAGCCGAGTGGTCGCGGAGGGCAAACCACCGCCTGCGGCGACTGCTAGCAAGTTGGCCACCCCCTTGTTCGCTCAAGCTGGGAAAAGTAGGTATGATAGATGTCAGGCTTCGGTCCTTCACACCTCTGATCTGGCCGCATCGTTTGGGTCTTGGGACCGATGCAAGCGGCTCGTTGGGGGTCGCGCCGGGGCGGCTTGAAAGGATGACTTTGTGATGCTCCCCGACGCCTCGAGCCGCGGCCGATGGATCCTGACCGTGTGTATCGCCGTGGTTGGCGCGGTGCTTGCGCCGACCGCGCCGGCTCAAGTCTTGCCCGGCCAAGGCGTGCCCTCCCAGGTGTATTTCAACACCTTTCCGCTTTATTTCGACGGCGACTATCGCAGCGCCCTGGGTACGTTCAACGCCGAGAGTCGCGGAGGCATTCGGACTGCATCCGGCCAGTGGATCGACGCGATCTGCACCTACACGATGGCGGGCGAATGCTACTACCAACTGGGCCAACTACCGCAGGCGCTGGCCAGCTACGAGTCGGCGCTGAAACTGTACGTAGCCTATTCCAACTGGATGATGCGCATCCAGTTTCCGCCCGTGCTTGGGCCAGCGACCGTGGGGGCCAGCCGCGCGACGCCTTGGGGACAGAGCAAGCGGGGAGCCCGCATCGGCCAATTCTCCGAAACCTATCTGATGGGCCAGGGCCAGGTGGACAACAGCGCGGCCGTGCTGCAAGGCGGCGTGGTGCAACAGGCCGTGCTGGTGCCGGTACATGTCGCGGAGATCGTTCGTTCGACGAGCCTGGCCATTCGGCGGCGGCGTGAAATCTTGGGGCCAATCTCCAAATTCGATCACCTGACCAGCGACGTACTCGACGTGCTCTCGCGCCGGCCGGGACCACCCAACCATTGGTCCGAAGCGTGGGTCAACGTGCAGTTGGGCTGCGCCGTACGCCGCGGCGGGCAACGCCGCGCAGGCCACCACGATTTTGCAGAAGGCGATTCTCGCAGGCGGCGAATTCGATCATCCGTTGACCAGCACCGCGCTGGTGGAACTAGGACATCTGTCGCTGGAGACCGGCGACTTCGCGGCCGCCTCGCGCTACTTCGAAGAAGCGACCTATGCCAGCGTCGCTTTTCCGAACCTGATCAACTTGGAAGAAGCGTTCCGCCAGGGATTTCTGTCGCACTTGTTGTTGAATCAGAAAACGCCCTATCCGCTGCTGATGCCGGCCATCGCGTGGGCGAAGTCGCAAGGCTATCGTCAATTGCAAACCTCGCTGCTGCTGTTGGCAGCAGAGAACTTAACCACGATGGGCGACACGGAGAGCGCGGCCAACATGCTCGGCAGCGCGCGAGCGGTCGTCGCACGCTCAGATCTGGCGATCAGCCAAACGGGCGCACGGATGAACCACTTGACGGCACTGGCCGCCTATCAAGCCGGCAACCTGGCCGGCGGCGATCAAGCGATGAGCGCGGCGCTTGGCTTTCAACGCAGCGGCTCGCTGTGGATGTTTCAGATCGGACTGGCCGACGAACACTATATCGACGGCGACTACAGCGACCGCGTTGGCATGGCCCTGTACGAGGTTCTGCTGCGCGATCCGACCCCCAGTGATTGGGCCAATAGTCCCCTAGAGTGCCTGACTGTATTGTCCACACCTCATGGCCCGGCGCTCGAGCATTGGTTTGAAGGGGCCCTCAAGAACAGCAAGGAGCAGGAGTTAGCCCTGGAAATCGCCGACCGCGCCCGGCGGCATCGATTTTTCAGCACGTTGCCGATGGGCGGACGATTGCTGGCGCTTCGCTGGATTCTTGAAGGGCCGCCAGAGTTGCTCGGCGAGCGCGGTTTGCTCGAGCGGCAAGAATTATTGGCCCACTATCCAGCCTATCAAAAATTGGGGCAGGACGCGGCGAAGATCCGCGCCAAGCTCGCTGCCAGGTCGGCGGTCGAAGAGGCCGCCGATGCGCGCCGCGAGCAGGCGGCCCAACTGGCCTCGCTCGCCGATGTCGGCGAGAAGCAGGAAGTCATCCTCCGCGAGATCGCGGTGCGACGCGATCCCTCGGAGCTGGTCTTTCCGCCGCTGCGCAAAACCAAGGACATTCAACAAAGCTTGCCGGACGGGCAAGTGCTGCTGGCCTTTTTCGCGACCAGCCGCAACATTTACGCGTTCCTTTACTCCAACGAAAAATACGCCGTCTGGCACATCCATTCGCCGACTCAATTGCAAAAGCAGATATCGAGTCTGCTGCGCGAGATCGGCAACTATGACCAGAACCACGAGTTGGCCGCCGCCGAAATCTCCAAGGCGACGTGGCGCCCGACGGCCGCCAAGGTCATGAGCCTGTTGCTGGAGAAGTCGAACGTCGACCTGGCCGGCAACTTCGATGAAATCGTGATCGTCCCCGACGGCATCCTCTGGTATTTGCCATTCGAAGCGCTCAGCGTAGGCAAAAAAGACCACCAGCAAATGCTGATCTCCAGCGTCCGCGTACGTTATGCGCCGACGGTCGGATTGGCCGTCCCTTACAGCCGGCCGCACAAGCCGAAACCCACTGTCGGAGTCGTGCTGGGCAAACTCTACCCGCACGACGACGAATCGGTGGCCACCGCCGAGTTCGAGCAACTGAGTCACGCCGTGGACGGCGCCGTGGCGTTGCCGCGCGCACTGCCGGCCGCATCCTCGGTTTACCGCTTGCTGTTCAACGGCCTGATCGTGCTGGATGACATCAAACCGGCAGAAGGCCCATATGATTGGTCGCCGGCGTCACTCGACCGTGGGAAGGCCGGCGGCGCGCTAACCAACTGGCTTTCGCTCCCCTGGGGCGGCCCCGAGAATGTGATTCTGCCGGGGTTCCACACGATGGCCGAATCGGGAATGCGCAAGACCACGGCCGCGGGCAACGATCTGTTTCTCTCATTGTGCGGATTGATGTCGTCCGGCGTTCGCACGATTCTGATCAGCCGCTGGCGGACGGGGGGGCAGACGAGTTTCGACCTGGTGCGCGAATTTGCCCAAGAGCTGCCCCACGCCAGCCCGGCCGAAGCCTGGCAACGCAGTGTGCAAATCTCGATCGACACGCCGATTGAGACCGATCGCGAACCGCGCGTCAAAAAGGCTCCGAACGTTGCCGAGCCCCCCAAAGCCAGCCATCCGTTCTTCTGGTCCGGCTACATGCTGGTCGATTCCGGCGTGGCCGCTCCCGGTCAGGACAAGGCGTTGGCTGTTCCAGGGCTGGGGGCACCGATCAAAGTCAATCCGGCCCAACCGGCCAACCCGCCCCTGGTGCCGGGCATCCCACCGCAGCCGGCCAACCCGCTGCCCGCGCCGGATCTACGGCAACCTCCTGCCGATGACGCGAGCGACGAAGGCGAGGCGCCCGCCAAGCGCGGGAAGAAAGTTGTGAAACCACAGCCGCGCGCCGCCGTCAAGAAACCGACCGCGCGTCCGCCAAGGCCGGCCCCCTCCGAGACGTCCGAGTGATAGCAGCGCGGTTGTGGCCGCCGTTTTTTTCGCTCGGAAATCGCACACCCCCCTCCGACAGACCACGCCATGCCACGCCAACGAACCTATAATTCTTCGTCTTGACGACTGTCGTTGGTCTGCGCGGTAGAAAGCGATCTCGCCATGAAACAGCCGTTCGATTTGCGCGCGCACGGGCTTTCCGCCCCCATGACGTTCCGCAATGCGGCTGTGGCTGTGCTCTACGAGCATGGAGTCCAGTTCGACCGCGAGATGATCGCCTCGAGCGGAGCGCTGTCGACCACCTCGGGCAACATGACGGGCCGTAGCCCTCGCGACAAACGGATCGTCGAACATCCCGCAAGCACAGCCGACGTGTGGTGGAGCAACGTTAACATCAAGCTGCCCCAAAATTCGTTTACAGCTTTGCGCGAGCAGGCAATCTCGTTCCTAAATGCCCGAGATCGGCTGTATGTTGTGGACGGCTTTGGCGGCTGGGATCCGAAGCGGCGCATCAAAATCCGCTTGATCTGCGCGGGCGTATCACGCGTTATTCATGCACAACATGTTGATCCGCCCGAGTTGCGACGAGTTGGCGGCCTTCGGCAAACCCGACTATGTGATTTACAACGCCGGAGAGGCGTCGGCTGACCCCACGATTCCCGGCCTGACGTCGTCCACAAGTGTAAGCATCAACTTCGAGCGCGGCGAGTTCGTGATCCTGGGTACGCAATATGCCGGCGAAATGAAAAAGGGGGTGTTCACCCTGATGCACTACCTGATGCCGAAGCAGGACGTGCTGAGCATGCACTGTTCGGCCAACCAGGGACCGCTGGGTGATGTATCGCTGTTCTTCGGTCTGTCCGGAACTGGCAAGACTACGCTCTCGGCCGACCCGTCGCGCAAGCTTATTGGCGACGATGAGCACTGTTGGAGCGACGACGGCATATTCAACATCGAGGGGGGCTGCTATGCCAAGTGCATCAGGCTTTCCGCCGAGCAGGAGCCCGAAATCTTCGACGCCATTCGCTTCGGGACCGTGCTGGAAAACGCGGTGCTCGACCCGATCACGCACGACGTGAATTTCGACGATGCGACGCTGACCGAGAACACCCGCGCGGCTTATCCGATCGAGTTCATTCCGAACGCTCAAATTCCCTGCCTGGGCGGGCATCCGTCAAATATCATCTTGCTGACGTGCGACGCCTTTGGCGTGCTGCCGCCGGTCAGCCGGCTCTCGCCCGAACAGGCGATGTACCACTTCATCAGCGGCTACACCGCCAAGGTGGCCGGCACCGAAGTCGGCGTGGTCGAGCCGCAAGCCACGTTTTCAGCCTGTTTCGGCGCCGCGTTTTTGGTATGGCATCCGACCAAATACGCCGAGATGCTGGCCCACCGCCTGCGAACACATCGGGCACAAGCCTGGCTGGTCAACACGGGCTGGTCGGGTGGCATGTATAGTATGGGCCGACGGATCCCCTTGGCGTACACTCGCGCGATCATCAACGCGATTCACAACGGCGAATTGCTCGACGCACCGACGTGCGATGACCCGATCTTCGGCCTCGCCGTTCCGCGGGCGGTGCCGGGCGTACCCGCGAAGATCCTGCGACCGGACAATGCTTGGCCCGATGTGGCTGCCTATCGCGATGCGGCCGAGAAGCTGGCCGCCCTGTTCCACCAGAATTTCCGCCAATACACCGATGTCGCTAGCGCGGCGACTCGCGCCGCCGGCCCGCGCGTCGCGCAGTCAGCCAGGGTCTAAATCAGCCAACCAAGACGGACACGCGATCGCGTGCCCGTCTTGGCAAAATTCTCGCCGGCACTATCGTTAGACGGCACTATCGTCGCTCTCGCCGGTGCGAATGCGGATGGCACCCTTCAATTCGCTGACGAATATCTTGCCGTCGCCGACCTGGCCGGTGCGGGCCGAATTGACGATCGCGTCGATGACCGTCTGCGCGTTGGCGTCCGATACGACGACTTCGATCTTCGACTTGGGAATGAATTCGACGGCGTATTCAGTGCCGCGGTACGTTTCCATGTGCCCCTTCTGGCGGCCGAAACCCCGCACGTCGGTAACGGTCATGCCTTGCACACCCTTGGCGTTCAAAGCATCTTTGACTTCCTCGACCTTGAAATGGCGGACAATGGCTTCAATTTTCTTCATGGCATCAGGTCCTTTGCGTGGGATGTTCGCTGGCCAATCGTCACCAGCGTGGGGTTGTAAAAGAGCGGGCCGCGAAGTGCCGCCTTCACTCGCGACCCGTTGCCGGCTCCTTTATGCAATCGTCGTGCCGGTACGCGAAATATGCAAACGGATTCTTCCGCGCGACGCTGCAACGTCTTCTCCGCCCAAGCGTTGCGGGGTCGAGCGGCACGTGTTGTGCAAATGGGCCGGCGACATCCTGCTTCGCGCGATTGCAACGCGAGTCGGGGCGAACGGTTCGCAAGAGTAATCGCTTCGGGGCCGAATTCAGCAGGATGAGCCGCGTTTGCGGCCGATTCGCGCCGCCGAGAGCCGATTCACACAAATGTGACAGTCGGCCTGCAGGCCGCCGCAACGTGCCTCAGCGAGCCGCTAGCGAAAGCTGCTGCTGTCGAGCCCGTGCTTTTTCAGCAATCGGTACAGGGTTCCGCGCGGCAGCTTGGCCTCGGCGGCGGCGGTGCGCACATCGCCCTGATGGCGCAACAGCAGTTCGGCCAGATACTGGCTCTCGAAACGCCCCAGGTGCTCGTCGCGCGATTCGAAGTAGCCCACGGCGCCGCTCGAGCGTCCTTCGCCGGCGGCGGCCACGAGTTCGTCGGGCAGATCGTCCACAACGATCATCGAGGCCTTTGTCAGGGCAATGCCGCGGCGAATCACGTTTTGCAATTCCCGCACGTTGCCCGGCCAACGATATTGCGCCAGCACCTGGTAGGCCTCGGGCGCAATGCCCTTGATCGGCCGTCCCATCTCGCGGCCGTAGCGTCGGGCCATGTATTCGGCAAGCAAGCCGATGTCGTCTCCCCGTTCGCGAAGCGGGGGCAGATCGATACGCACCACGTTGATGCGGTAGTACAGATCCTGGCGGAATTGGCCTTGGCGAATCATTTCGTCCAGGTTGCGGGCAGTGGCCGCGACAACCCGCAGGTCCACGTCGACCTCCTCGCGGCCGCCGACGCGGCGAATTTTTCGTTCTTGCAGCGTGCGCAGCAACTTGGCTTGCAACAGCAAGGGCAGTTCACCCAACTCGTCGAGAAAGAACGTGCCGCGATCGGCGAACTCCAATAACCCGATCCGCCGGCTCTCGGCGCCGGTGAAGGCCCCTTTCTCATGGCCGAAAAATTCGCTCTCCAGCAAGCTCTCCGGAATTGCCCCGCAATCGACCGGCACGAACGGTCCCGCGGCTCGATGGCTGCGGCGGTGGATGCTGCGGGCGACCAGCTCCTTGCCGGTGCCGGTCTCGCCCACCACTAGAACGTCGACGTCGGATGTGGCCACCTGATCGATGGTATCGAACACCTTGTGCATGGCCGGGCAGCCGCCGAGCATGTCGTCGAAGTTGTAAGGCCGTTCGACCTGGCGGCGAAGCACTTCATACTCGGCCTCCATCCGCCGCCCGCTCAGCAGGCGTCCGGCGCTGCGCAGCAGCATCTGCGGATCGAGGGGCTTGGTCAGATAGTCGCCCGCTCCCAAACGCAGGCTCTCCGTGGACGATTCCAAGTGGGGCGAAGCGGTGACGACGATCATCGGCAATTCGGCATCGAGCTGCCGCGCCGCGCGGAGCCAATCGAAACTGTCGGAGTCGTGGCCGGTAATGTCCGCGATCAGCAAATCAAACGTGCCGCCGCGCAGTTTTGCGATCGCCAATTCGGCCGAGGCGACCTGGCAGAGTTCGGGCGAGTCGAGCGCCGCCAGGGCCGCATGGTATTGCTCCGATGCCGCATGGTCGGCGTCAACGATCAAGATATGGGGCTTCTTCATGACGGTCCCAAGACTTTGCGTCTGGGTGGACGCTAAAGACAGTTGGCGTGCAACACGTCCGATGCGCACGCGAGCGGTCCGCCTGAATCGCTGCACCCGTTAAGCTTCGGCCAGCGGCGGCGGCGCGTCAATCGTGGCGGGGCGAAAAATCGTCAAACTTTCCCGCCGGCCGCCGCCGTGCATCCGCAGGTGGCTTGGTTTATACTAGCTACCGCGTTCTGGATGTTCGTTCCTGTGGCAGTGGCATCTGGCCGGCGCGGCACCCATACGAACGCATCCGCTGGCAAGGCGCCAGTACCACCTACCGTCCCACCTTCCGCGAGACTCTCCGCATGAAATCGCCGCGGCTCACGCTCAGTTCGAGCTTCGTTTGGACCACACTCTGCCTGCTTTCCCCGGCCGCGGCACCGACCACGGTCGCTGCCGCCGAGCCCCCCCGCCGCCCCTGGAAGGCCGCTTCACTCCCATGAAGGGTTTTCAAGTCCAAGAGGTCGTCGCCCCCGGCTCGACCGGTTCGCTCGTGGCCATGACCTTCAACGAAGCGGGCGATATCATCGCCTCGCGCGACGCCGGACCGCTGTTGCTGATCCAGGACAAGGACCACGACGGCAAGTTCGAATCGATCGCCACCTTCTGCGACGAAGTAACCAACTGCCAGGGCATTTTGGCCATCGGCCCGCACGTGTTCGCCGTCGGCAAGGGTCCCTCGGGCGGATCCGCCTTTCACCGTTTGACCGACGCCAACGGCGACGGCAAAGTCGACAAGGTCGAAACCTTGTTCCGATTCAAAGGGGGCATGGGCGAGCACGGTCCCCATGCGCCGGTGTTGGGACCCGATGGGCTGATTTACATCATGATCGGCAACCACGCCTTCGTGGAACCGCAAGTCGCGTCGACCAGCCCGCATCATCACTATTACAACGCCGAGCTGATCACGCCGAAATATGAAGACGCCAACGGCCACGCGGCCGGAATCAAGGCGCCCGGCGGAACGGTGGTGCGAACGGACGTCAACGGCAGCTTCATCGAGGTGTTCGTGGGCGGATTTCGCAACGCGTACGACCACGCCTTCAATCGCGACGGCGAATTGTTCACATTCGACTCCGACATGGAATGGGACGTCGGCTTGCCCTGGTACCGCGCCACACGCGTCAATCATCTCACGTCTGGGGCCGAGTTCGGGTGGCGCAGCGGCTGGTCGACCTGGCCCAATTATTATGTCGACAGCCTGCCCACCACGCTCGACATCGGCCGCGGCTCGCCCACGGGCGTCGAATTCTACGATCACACCCGCTTCCCGGCCAAATATCAGGGCGCCTTCTTCATGTGCGACTGGTCGCAAGGGCGAATTCTGGCGGTGACGATGGATCGCGCCGATGGCACGTACAGAGCCCAAAGTGAAATCTTTCTGGAAGGCCGGCCGCTGAATTGCTCGGACATCGGCGTTGGGCCGGACGGCTGGCTCTACTTCTGCGTCGGCGGTCGGAACACCGCCGGCTCGATCTTCCGCATCGTTGCCGAGGGCACCGGCGCGGCGCAGGCCCAGCCGCAGGGCATCATGCGGGCCATCGCCCAGCCGCAACTTTCGAGTGCCTGGGCTCGCCGGGCCATCGCCACGGTGAAGAAGGAAACCGGCGACTCCTGGGGGCCGAGCCTGGTCGCCATCGCTGTCAACGCCAAAGTCCCTTCGAGCGATCGCGTGCGAGCTTTGGACCTGATGCAACTGTTTTCGCCCGCGCCGGCCAATACCCTGCTCGTGCAATTGTCGCGCGACTCGGACGCCCTGGTGCGGGCCAAGGCCACCTACTTGCTCGGCATTCACGCTACGCTCGACGGGAACGCCCGGCTCGTGGAATTGCTGGGCGATGCCGATCCGACGGTGCGCCGCCTGGCCTGCGATTCGCTGGTCCGGGCGAAGCACGCGGCACCCGTCGACAAGCTGCTGGCCGTGATGTCCGAGCCGCGTCCGTTCGTGGCATGGGCCGCCTGTCGCGCGCTCGAGCGATTGCCCAAGGACACCTGGCAATCGACCGTGCTGGGCTCCCCAAACTCGCGCGTGTTCATCCTCGGCTCGGTGGCGCTGCTGACCATGGACGCCGATCGAGCCACGGCCGGCGCCATCTTGATCGAGAGCGGCAAATGGCTGGACAAGAAACCGAGCGACAACGACGTTGTCGATTTGCTGCGCGTGATCGAGTTGGCCGTGCATCGGGGCGAATTTACGGGCGAGCAGCAGAGCGCGCTGCGCGGCCAGCTTTCGGCCCGGTATCCGACGCATGACCACCGGGCGAATCGCGAATTGGCCCGACTGCTGGTGATGTTGCAAGACCCCACATTGGCCCCGCGGCTGGTGACGTTCCTGCAAGGCAAGGCGCCGATGGAAGAGCGGATTCAAGCGGCCATGTTGGCCCGCTTTCTGACCGCCGGCTGGACCCCGGAGCTGCGCAGCGAACTGCTGAACTTTTATAACGTGGCGCGATTGCTGGAAGGGGGCAACAGCTACAAGGGCTATCTCACCAACGCCGCCAACGACGTGCTCAAAAACATGCCCCCCGCCGAGCAGCTCGCCCGCATCACCGAAGGAGCCAAGAACCCGATCGCCGCGTTGGCTGTGGTGCGCAATCTGTCGGGTAGCGTCACGCCCGAGCAACTGGCCGCGCTGCGCAGGCTCGATCGCGACCTGGCGGCCGACCGCTCGGCCGCGGTGCGCGAGTTGGCCCAGGCGACAATTGTGGCTTTGGGACGCGGCGACGAATCGGACCTGGCCTACTTGCGCGAGGTGTTCGAGTCGCAGCCCGATCGCCGCAGTGAAGTGGCACAGGCCCTGGCGACGACCAAGGCCCGGCGCGACGTCGACTGGCCGCTGCTGATCCGCGCACTGATGGTGGTCGAAGGCTCGGCGGCCCGCGACGTTTTGCGAGCCTTGGCGAAGTCTCCGCAGAAGGACGACAAGGGGCAGGACGTGCGGCAGGTGATCGTGCTGGGATTGAAGCTGAAAGATCAAGGGGCGGCCGACGCCGCGGCGGTGCTGCAACATTGGACCGGGCAGAAGCTGCCTGCCCCCCGCGTGCCGGGTCCGGCGGTGCTCGAACCCTGGGTGAAGTGGTTTGCCGAGCGGTATCCCGAACTGCCCGAGCCGGCGCTGCCGGTCGAGGCGGCTGGCACCAAGTGGACCTTCGCTCAACTGAATGACTTTTTGGCCACCGACACTGGAATGTCGGGCAACGTCGAACGCGGGGCGGCGGTTTTCGAGAAGTCGCAATGCGTCAAGTGCCACCGTTACGGCACCCGGGGTGAAGGCATCGGGCCCGACCTGTCGAATGTCAGCAACCGGTTTCAGCGCAAGGAAATCGTCGAGTCGGTGATCTTTCCCTCGCAGGTGATCTCCGACCAGTTCGCCGCCAAGACGGTCGTGACCACCGACGGAAAGACTTATACCGGCCTGGTCGGCCCGACCGGCGACGGCGTCGTCGTATTGCAGGCCAACGCCGAGAAGGCCAACGTCGCCAAAGCCGACATCGACACGATCGTTCCGAGCAAGACCTCGGCAATGCCCGAGGGTTTGTTCAATACGTTGACGCTCGAGGAAATCGCCGACCTGTTCGCGTATCTGGCCAAACCGCCGGCGGCGGCGGCGAAGTAGCCGGCTTCGCACCGACGGTTGACACGATTCGGCAATCGAGGAGCATTGCGCGTGATGACGAATTCTCCCGCTTTCAACCGTTGCGTCGCTTGCTCCGCAGCGCTGATGCTGGCCGTCGCGGCGTGGACCACCAGCGCCGAACCGAATGGGCCGAAGGGGGCGATTCATCTCGACGTTCGCTGGCAACAACGCGATGGAGACGGAGACAAGTTCACCGAGCAAACAGCCGTGCGCGATTGGCCGGCCGGTGAAACAGCCATTCTGATCTGCGACACGTGGGACAAGCATTGGTGCACCAGTGCCACGCGCCGCTGCGATGCGCTGGCGCGCCAAATGGCTCCGCTGGTAGATCAGGCCCGCGCGCGTGGCGTGCACATCATTCATTCCCCTTCGGACACAATGGACTTTTATCGCGATCATCCCGCCCGCCGGCGGGCTCGCGAAATGCCGGCGGTCGCGCCGCCGTCGCCCATCGCCGGCTGCCCACTGGACGCCAGGCGCGAAGGCTCGCTGCCGATCGACGACTCCGACGGCGGCTGCGATTGCCAACCGCCCTGCAAGAACGTCAATCAAAAGGCCTGGACCCGGCAACATCCGGCCATCGCGATTGCCGACGGCGACCTGATTACCGACAGCGGGCAGGAAGTCTACAACTATCTGGTGCATGAGGGCATCAAGAACGTGATCTACGTGGGTGTGCACACCAACATGTGCGTGCTGGGCCGTTCGTTCGGCATTCGCCAGATGACGCGGCTGGGATTCAACACCGTGTTGGTGCGCGACCTGACCGATACCATGTACAACCCGCGAAAGCGGCCGTTTGTCGAACACTCGACCGGCACTCTCCTGGTGGTGCGGCACATCGAGCAGCACTGGTGTCCGACCACGACCAGCACAGCGCTGGTCGAAGGATTGCGATGATGGCCACGTCGAAGTGCCGCGGTCGCTGGGCGGGTTTCGGCCTGCTCGCGGGACGAGTGTTGGCGTCCATCTTGCTCGCCGCGGCCACCACCTTGGCCGTTTGGGCTGAGTCCGATGAGCCCAAGTCAGACGCCACCGAGCCGCGTGACGAAGACGAAGAAAGCCCCTATCAAAGCGGTCTGGTCGCGCGATATGTCGGCTCGGACGGAGTCGAGCACGTGCGGCTGGACGAGGAAATCGCGTTTGCGTGGGGAAATCGTTCGCCCGATCGACGCATCGCGGCCGGACCGTTTCGCGCCACGTTCGAGGGGCAACTGCTGGTGCAGACGCCGGGTGTGCATCGGTTGCGTGTCTTTGCCGCGGGCCAGGTGCGGCTGACGCTCGACGGAAAGACGCTGTTGGAGGCGTCGTCGCGCGAGCCCGGATGGCTCGACGCCGAAGCGATCGACTTGCCCTTCGGCTACCATGCGCTGGAAGTGCGCTATGCCCGAGTGGACGAGTCGGCGCGGATCGCGCTGTATTGGGAGTCTTCCCCGTTTCAGCTCGAACCGCTCGCCGGGCGGTGGCTGTTTCACGAAAAGGGCAAGACGCCGTCGAGCGCGTTCGAAGAGGGCGGGCGATTGGTTCGGGCGCTGCGCCTGCGCGGCTTGCCACGACATTGCCGGCGAGCCGGCCTCGTTGCCAGCGCCGGCACTGGACCAATTGGCCGGCAACCTGTCGCGCGTTTGGCTGGTCGAGTGGCTGGCGACGGGCACTCGCGACGCGGTAGCCGACGCCCAGCATGACCGCTCGACTCGCAGGATGCCGCACTTCGGCCTCGATCGAGCGACCGCCGAGCGACTGGCCGACGAACTGCTGGCAGCGTCGGCGAAGACGGTCGCCCCGCCAGCAATAGCGCCGTGCCCGGCGCAGGAGTGGACACTAAGGACAAAAAGAAAGACAAGCTGAAGCCGGCCGATCAACCGCCCCCTCCGAGCGTTTCCGGCGGCGAAACGCTGTTTCGCAGCGTCGGCTGCCTGGCTTGCCACCGCGTGGGCGATCTGGGGACAGATGGACTGTTCGGCGGCGGCGATCTGTCGGCGGTGGCCGACAAGCGTCCCGCAGATTACTTCACCCGCTGGCTGGCCAATCCGGCGGTTCTGAATCGCGATCATCGCATGCCGGTCTTTGCCCTGACTGCCGAAGAAATTGAAAGCCTGTCGCGGTATTTGCAAACGCTCAAGCCCATGGCGAAGCCGACAAAGGGGCACGCCGTGGCGCAAGCCCGAACCGGCGGCGAATTGCTGCAAGAATTTCGTTGTGCCGAGTGCCATACGCTCCCTCAGACGGTAGCGAAGCGCGACAACAAGCGACTGAAGCTGGATGCGGCGGCGCTGCATCGCGAGCAGAATAGTTGCCTGGGCCAGCCCGATCCAGCCCGGAATCGGCCGGGTTACCGACTCGACGCTTCGCAGCGCCAGGCAGTGGCGAGTTTCGTCGCGGGCGTTCGTCCGAAGGAAGGAGTCGCCAAACCGACTGGCAGCGATTTGTTGGCTCAGGGCAATTGCCTTGTGTGCCATGCACGCGGTGCCGGGCGTGGGCTGACGCCGCAGTTGCCGGCAGTGGCCGAGGCCGATTCGAAGTTGCGAGACGTCTTGCCGGCACTCACCCCACCGTCGCTTGCCGGAGTGGGCGACAAATTGCGCGACGACGTGCTGGCCGCGTCGATCGCGGCTTCGCAGCCCGGCCGCCGAACCTGGCTGCGGGTGCGGATGCCGAAGTTTCCACTTTCCGAAGCGGAAACCAGGGAGCTGGCGAGACATTTCATCGACTCGGATCGCATTCCCGAACGCCCGGACGCGCCGCCGGATGATCCTCCCGCCGGCGATTCGGCGATCGACGCGGCCGGGGCGCGGCTGGTGACGGCCGACGGCTTTGGCTGCACGAGTTGTCACGCGATCGGCAAGTGGAAGCCGGTAGAACGTCGCGCTCAACGCCGAGGGGGCGGACCTGTCGGCGCATCGGCTCGCGCGTCCGCCATGCCTGGTTCGAGCGTTGGCTGTGCAATCCGGCCCGCATCGTGCCGCAGATGGAAATGCCCTCGGTGCAACAGCCGATTCGCGGCGTGCTCGAGGGCCGACTCGGATCGACAGATCGCCGCCGTGTGGCAGGTGCTGAATCGCGAGGATTTCACGCCGCCGGCCCCCAACGCCCTGCGCGTGGTGCGACGGGCGAACGTGCCGGGCGTGAGCGAGCCGGCGGCCGTGCTGACCGAAGTGATCGAGGTCGGCGGCCGGACGTTCGTCAAACCGCTGGTGATCGGCCTGGAGAATCGCCACAACGTGCTGGTCGATCTGGCCACGAGCCGGCTGGCGGCGTGGTGGATCGGCGACACCGCCCGGCAGCAGACGCGCGGCAAGAGCTGGCTTGGGAAGCCGGCATCCCGCAATTGCTCCCGATCGATAAGCGTAAGGATGCAGCGCCCGAGAGCGACTTGTGGCTGGTGCGCGACGGCCGCAACTTCCAGCCCGTGCCGGCCGGCCAGTACGTGACCGAGTTTGAATCGCTGGAGCACGTCGCCGGTGGAGTGCAGTTCGCGCATCGCTTGCACTTTCGGCTGGTGCCGGCGCCGAGCCCGAGACGTCGCTGCGCGTCGTGCAGCAATTCTCGCCGCTGGCGGCCGTCGAGCCTGGCGGGGCGTCGGGTTTCCGGCGCCGCGTGCAGATCGACACGGTGCCCGCCGGCTGCCGGGTCGAGTTGCTGGCGCTGGCCGGCGACGTTACGGTCGATCCGAAGGGAGCGCAAGCCGCCTTGACGAGTCGGGAACCTCGCGGCTGCACGTTGCCGCGCGATCGGCCAGCGGTGCGATTTTGAAGCCGAGCCCGGCGGGGGCCGTCGTGGCACTCGACCGGCTCGTCCGGGCAGCCCGCTGATGTGCGAACTGGAATATCGGGCCGACGTAGCGGTCGACCAGTTTCGCGCCGCTGCCGGCGATCGACCGCAGCGTCACGCGGCAGGAGCTTGGCCGTCGTGCCAGGCTTCGAGGCCGTGCGGCTGCCGGTCACCGACCAGGCGATGCCGACCGGGCTGGCCTGGCGGCCGCGACGGCACGCTGGTCGTCTCGTCGCTCGAAGGGCGCGTGTGGCTGGGACGCGACACGCGACGGCGATGGCCTGGAAGACAAGCTCGCGCCGTTCAGCGACGAGCTGGCCGCACCGTTCGGAGTGGCGACCAGCGGACGACGCGATCGACGTCATCAATAAGTACGGTCTGCTGCGGCTGTCCGACACGGATGGCGACGGCCGGGCCGATCGCACCGAACTGCTCGCCTCCGGCTGGGGACACACGCGCGACTATCACGACTGGGCCGTCGGCCTGCCGCGCGACGGCCAGGGCAACTACTATGTTTCGCTCCCCTGCCAGCAGGACGATCGCACGGAAGCCGGCGCGACGCTGCGCGGCACGGTCATCAAGCTGGTGCCGCGTCAGCCGACCGACGACGACCCGCGACGCTTCGCCATCGAGCCGCTGTGCGGCGGGCTGCGGTTTCCGCAGGGCATCGCGCTGTCGCGCGGCGGGCGAGCTGTTCGTCACCGACAACCAGGGCAACTACACGCCGTTCAACGAGCTGAACCACATCGTCAAGGGACGCGCGCTACGGCTTCATCAACCGGCTGGAGAGCAAGCGCGGGCTGAACCCGCCGTTCGAGCCGGCCGCCGTCGAGATTCCGCATCCCTGGACGCGCAGCGTCAACGGGATCTGCTTTCTGGAAACGCCGGCGGCAGGTGCGCGAGCGGCTGGCGACGCGACCTGTTCGGGCCGTTTGAGGGTCACCTGGTGGGCTGCGAATACGACACGCGGCGGCTGGTGCGGATGAGTCTCGAGCGGGTGGGCGACGACGTGGCAAGGTGCCGTCTATCCGATGTCGCATCGAGCCGGCGGCGGGCGAGGAAACCTTCGAGGGTCCGCTCGTGTGCCGGGTTTCGCCCGGCGGCGACGTCTATGTCGGCAACATTCGCGACAGCGGCTGGGGCGCCGGCGCGAACACCGGGTCGCTGGTCCGGCTGCGCTGGCGGGGCGACCTGCCGCCGGGCATCGCCGAAGTGCGCGCCGCACGGGGCGGGTTCGCGATCGCATTTCACGGCGCCGGTCGATCGCAAGCGGGCTGGCGACACGGCCAGCTATGCGGTGTCGTCGTATCGGCGCATGCCCACGCCCAGCTATGGCGGACCCGACCTGGACCGCCGCGTCGAAACAGTCGAATCGGCGCGGCTCTCCGACAGACGGCCGTACGGCGACGATCGAGCTGGACGGCCTGCGTGAGGGCTTCGTGTACGAATTCCACCTGCGCGAGCTGGCGCCGCGAGGGGTCTTATTCCCGAGCGAAGCCTATTACACCTTGCGACGCTTGGCGCCGTAGTTTCAACTGGCCTTGCGGCGCGGAATCTGGCGATTGGTCGTCTGTTTTCTCTCCCTCGCGGCGGCAGCGATGTTTTACGATCTGTTGATTCAAGGCGGCACGGTCATCGACGGCACCGGCGCCCGCCCGCAAGATGGCCGACGTGGCCGTGGCCAAGACCGGATTGCCGCGGTCGGGCAACCTTTCCGCGGACGCCGCTTCGGCCCGGCGGGTGATCGACGCTCGCGGGCTGGTTGTGGCGCCGGGTTTCATCGACGTCCACACGCACGCCGACGGCTGGCTGCTGAAGACCGCGAACCTGGTGCCGAAGACGAGCCAGGGATTCACCACCGAAGTGCTGATGAGCGACGGCATCTCGTACGCGCCGGTCACCAACGAGAACTATCGCGACTGGTTTCTCTATCTCCGCTCGCTCAACGGCTTGCAACAGCACGACTATCAAGGTTGGCGCACCATCGGCGATTACATGGCGCTGCTCGATCGGCGGACGTCGCAGAACACGGTCGCGCAGATTCCCTATGCCAACGTACGCGTGCTGGCGGCCGGCTGGCGGCGCGGGCCGCTGGACGACACGAGATCAAGATCATCCGCCGCGAAATCGAACTGGCGATGGACGCCGGCGCCGTGGGGCTGTCGACCGGATTGGATTACGTCGCGCAGTGCTTTTCGACCACCGACGAGCTGGTCGAGGCGTCGCGCGGCGATGGCCCCATGGCGCGGGCTGTACGTGACGCACGTGCGCTACAAGAAGGGGACGCTGGCCGGCGTGCAGGAAGCGGTCGAGATCGGCCGGCGGGCCGGCGTGCCGGTGCACATTTCGCACCTGAAGGCGGGCTCGCCCGAAGAGGCTGAACAACTGTTGTCGTACGTCGATCGGGTGGCGGTGAACGAAGTCGATTTTTCGTTCGACATCTATCCGTACCTGCCCGGCTCGACGATGTTCAACTATCTGCTGCCGTACGAGGTCTGGGAGGACGGACCGCTGGCGGCGTGCGCGAAGCTGCGCGATCCGGCGGTACGCGAGCGGCTGGAGAGTTTGCTGGCGTGCTTCCTGGTGCCGCTGGATCGGATCACGCTGGCCTGGACGGCGAGCAAGGCGAACGCCCGCTATCAGGGCCAAACGCTGGCGCAATACGTCGCGCGTACCGGCAAGCGCCCGGCCGAAGCGCTGTGCGATTTGTTGATCGAAGAGAACCTGGCGGCGCTGTCGGTGCTGCACACCGGCAACGACGAGTGGATCGAGCCGTTTCTCGCGCATCCCAAGTTCATGCTCGGCACCGACGGAATTTATTTCGCCGACGGCCAGGTGCATCCGCGCGTGTACGGTTCGACGGCGCGAATCTTGGGGCCGCTGGTGCGCGACCGCAAGCTGTTCTCGCTCGAAGAGGCCGTGCGCAAGATGAGCGGCATTCCGGCCGAACGGTTCGGCCTGGTCGATCGGGGTGAGATTCGCGAAGGGGCCTTTGCCGACCTGGTGCTGTTCGACCCCAAGACCATCGCCGACCGGGCCACGTACGATAATCCACACCAGCTTTCGGTGGGCATCGAGCACGTGTGGGTCAACGGCGTCGAGGTTTTCGCGCATGGTGTGGCGGTTGAGAATGCCGGCCCGGAGTTGCCGGGGCGCTCCCTTCGATTTCAACGATAAGATATTGAACCACCAAGGCACCAAGAGCACCAAGGAGGAAAAGGATGAAGGCGGAAGGATGAAGGATGAAAACAATGCAAATGAATTCTTTCTTCACTTGGTGTCTTGGTGGTTCATTCGTTTCTTCGTCGCCAGCGTCACTCGCCGTTGTGGCGGTAGGTGATGACGTTGACTTTTTCCAGCGTGACCAGGCCTTCGCCAATCATCTTGTCCAAGTCGGGCAGGAAGGCGGCGATGCGCTCGGGCGTGTCGACGATCTCGACGACCATCGGCAAGTCTTCCGAGAGTCGCAGCAGCTTGACGGTGTGAATGCGGCTGGTGGCGCCGAAGCCGAGCGTGCCGCGCAGCACGGTGGCTCCGGCCATGCCGCGCTGTCGGGCCTCCTCGACCAGCGCCTGGTAGAGCGGGCGGCCGTGATACTTGTCGCTCTCGCCGATGAAAATTCGCAGCAATTGAGCTTCGGACGGCAGTTTCATCGTTGGTCCCTCATGGGTTTAGAACCAATCCGAGAACCGTCTCGGAGAGGGGGACAGTCCCATTTTACTCCGGACCATCCTGCGGATGGTGCCCTCCGCAAAATTGGGACAGTCCCCGACGGTTCTCGGATTGGTTCTCAGATGTATCGTCCCAGGCCAATGCCCAGCACAACCAAGGCAACGCCCAGCACGTTCTGCAGCAGCACGTTGGCGGCGGCCAAGAGCCACTGCGAGTCGTCGAGCAGCTGGCTGGTCTCGAAGGCAAAACTGGAAAATGTCGTGAATGAGCCCATGAAGCCGATGAGCAGAATCGTCCGCGTCTGGCCGCTGATGACCATCCGCTCTTCGGCCATCGACCACACGATGCCGAATAGGAAGCAGCCCAGGGCGTTGACGGCCAGCGTGCCCCAGGGAAAACCGGTGGGCTGCAAGCGTTGCACGAAGCCTTGCAGGCCGAAGCGGGCCAGCGTGCCCACGGCACCGGCCGCTGCCAGCCAGAGAAGCTTGTGCCAAATCTGTTCGTCCGAGCCCGGCATCGTGCGTGCTCCCGTCAGGGGTCCGAAACGAGCGTGGCGAAGCGATCTTGCAGGGCCTGCACGGTCATCTCCTCGTCGCGCAGGGCTTCCATCGCGCCGCACGGCGGCGTCGGCCGCCTGGATCGTGGTGATGCAGGGGACGCCGTGCGCCACGGCCGCGGCGCGGATGCGGCCTTCGTCGGTGCGGGCGCCCTTGCCGCTGGGCGTGTTGATGATCAGCTGCATCGTCGCCGTCGATCAGGTAGTCGAGCAGGTTGGGATGCCCTTCCTGCAGCTTCTTGACGCGCTGCACCGCGAATGCCGGCCGCTTCCAGCCGCCGGGCCGTGCCCTCGGTGGCCATCAGCTTGAAGCCCAGCGCGGCCAGCCGCCGGGCCAGGTCGACCATGTGCTCCTTGGCCGGCGGCGCGACGCTGATGAAGATCGTGCCGCTCGGTCGGCAGCACGGTGCCGGCGGCCAGCTGGCTCTTGGCGAAGGCGATCGAAAACCGCTCGCTGATGCCCATCACTTCGCCGGTCGAGCGCATCTCCGGGCCGAGCACGATGTCGACGCCGGCGAACTTGCGGAACGGGAAGACGCTCTCCTTGACCGAGACGTGGCTGGGGATCGGCTCGCGATCGTATGCCCTGCTCGGCCAGCGACACGCCGGCCATCACCTTGGCCGCGATCTTGGCCACGCGGCATGCCCGTGGCCTTGGAGACGAACGGCACGGTGCGGCTGGCCCGCGGATTGACCTCGAGCACGTACACGATCTGGCTGGCCGTCCTCGCGTCTTGACGGCGAACTGGATGTTCATCAGGCCGACGACGCTGCAGCTGCCGGGCCAGCGCGCAGCGTGGCTTCGCGGATTTCGGCGACGATCGGGCCCGGCAGGCTGTAGGGCGGAATGGCGCAGGCCGAATCGCCCGAGTGGATGCCGGCCTCTTCGATGTGCTCCATGATGCCGGCGACGATCACCTGCTGGCCGTCGGTGATGGCGTCGACGTCGACCTCGATGGCGTCTTCCAGGAAGCGGTCGATCAGCACCGGCTGGCCCTGGGCGACGATGAACGCCTCGGCCACGAAGCGCTCGAGCTGCGACTGGTCGTAGCAGATTTCCATCGCCCGGCCGCCGAGCACGAAGCTGGGCCGCACCAGCACCGGAAAGCCGATCTTGGCGGCCTCGGCGCGGGCCTGGGCCATCGTGCGGGCGATGCCGTTGGCCGGCTGCTTGCAGGCCCAGCCGCTCGAGCAGCTGCTGGAACTTCTCGCGGTCCTCGGCGTCTTCGATCGTGTCGACGCTGGTGCCGATGATCGGCACGCCGGCGTTGCGACAGCGCCCGGGCCAGGTTCAGCGGCGTCTGCCCGCCGAACTGCACGATCACGCCGTCGGGCTGCACGCGGTCGCAGATGTTCAGCACGTCCTCGGTCGTCAGCGGCTCGAAGAACAGCAGGTCGCTGGTGTCGTAGTCGGTGCTGACGGTCTCGGGGTTCGAGTTGACCATGATCGACTCGATGCCCAGCTCGCGCAGGGCGAAGCTGGCGTGGCAGCAGCAGTAGTCGAACTCGATGCCCTGGCCGATGCGGTTCGGGCCGCCGCCGAGGATCATGATCCGCTTGCTGCCCGGCCGGCTTTGGCGGGCGTTTCGTCTTCGTCTTCGTAGGTCGAATAGTAGTACGGCGTGTAGGCCTCGAACTCGGCGGCGCAGGTATCGACCGATTTGAACGTGGCCACGATGCCGCGGCGCTTGCGGTCGGCGCGGACGTCCATCTCGGTCGTGTTCCAGAGCGTGGCCAACTGCCGGTCGGAGAAGCCGAACTGCTTGGCCTGGCGCAGCAGCGGCGTCGCTCGACCGTCGTCGAGCTCGCGCAGGCCGCGCAGCTCGTCTTCCAGCTCGACGATCTCGTGCAGGTTGTCGCAGGAACCAGGGATCGATGCTGCGTCAGCTCGTGGATCTCGTCGACCGACATGCCGCTCTTGAAGGCGTAGCGGAGGTACCAGACGCGGTCGGCGCCGGGCGTGGCGAGCTTGGCGCGAATCTCGTCGCGCGACGGCTGCTCGGCGCGTGCCCCAGCAGGTCCTTGCCGTCGCAGCCGAAGCCGAAGCTGCCGACCTCCAGCCCGCGCAGGGCCTTTTGGAACGATTCCTTGAACGTGCGGCCGATGGCCATCGTCTCGCCGACGCTTTTCATCTGCGTGGTCAGCGTGGCGTCGGCCTCGGGAAATTTCTCGAAGGCGAACCGCGGAATCTTGGTCACGACGTAGTCGATCGTCGGCTCGAAGCAGGCCATCGTCTCGCGGGTGATGTCGTTGGGCAGCTCGTGCAGCCGATAGCCGACGGCCAGCTTGGCGGCGATCTTGGCGATCGGAAAGCCGGTGGCCTTCGAGGCCAGCGCGCTCGAGCGGCTGACGCGCGGGTTCATCTCGATCACGATCATCCGGCCGGTCTGCGGGATGGATGGCGAACTGGATGTTCGAGCCGCCGGTCTCGACGCCGATCTCGCGGATCACGGCGAGCGAGGCGTCGCGCATCCGCTGGTATTCCTTGTCGGTCAGCGTCTGCGCCGGGGCCACGGTGATCGAGTCGCCGGTGTGGACGCCCATCGGGTCGAAGTTCTCGATCGAGCAGATGATGACGACGTTGTCGTCGGCGTCGCGCATCACCTCCATCTCGTACTCTTTCCAGCCGATGATCGATTCCTCGATCAGCACCTCGGTGGACCGGCGACAGATCGAGGCCGCGGCGCGACGAGCTCGTCGAACTCGCTCGCGGTTGTAGGCGATGGCCGAGCCGCTGCCGCCCATGCGTGAAGCTGGGGCGGATCACGCAGGGCAGGCCGATCTCGTGCAATCACGCGTGCGGGCTTCGTCGCAGGTTGTGCACCGTGTCGCCGCGGCAGACTTCCAGGCCGATCTGCTCCATCGCCTCCTTGAACTGCTGCGCGGTCCTCGGCCTTGTCGATCACGTCGGGCGTGGCGCCGATCATCTCGACGCCGTACTTCTCCAGCACGCCGTGCTGCGCCAGGTCCATCGCCAGGTTCAGGCCGGTCTGGCCGCCGAGCGTGGGCAGCAGGGCGTCGGGCCGCTCGGCCTCGATCATCTTGGCGACGATTTCCCAGGTGAGCGGCTCGATGTAGGTGCGGTCGGCCATGTCCGGGTCGGTCATGATCGTGGCCGGATTCGAGTTGACCAGCACGACCTCGTAGCCTTCTTCGCGCAGGGCCTTGCAGGCCTGCGTGCCCGAGTAGTCGAACTCGCAGGCCTGGCCGATGACGATCGGGCCGGAGCCGATGAGCAGAATTTTGTGGAGATCGTCGCGACGCGGCACGGGGAACTACCTTGAGGACGGATTGACTCGGCACGGGGTCATTTTGCGGCCGGCACGGGCATTTGCCGCCAGCCGGGAATCTAAAATCTCTCAAGATTAACATTAACATGCCGCCGGCGGCAAGTGGGAGGCGCGAAGTCCTGCCGGTTTTCGGCCGCATTGTCCAGTGGAGTGTATCGCGACGAAGAGAGGGGATTTACCACCACGGCACCAAGGAAGGATGAAGGCGGAAGGATGAAGGATGAAAAAGGAAGGGGGGAGGAATTTACCACCAAGACACCAAGAGCACCAAGGAAGAGAAGAAATGGATTGTTTTCCTACTTCATTCTTCCTTGGTGCTCTTGGTGACTTGGTGGTTCAATACTCCTCGTCGGCCATTTCAAAAAAGCCAGGGCTTAAAAGCCCGGCGCACAGCGCGACGTTGAATCGCGCGCTGCGACTTGACTCTGTTTCGTGCGCCGCTGCTTCCTCGCGGAGGCCGAGGCTGTTCTTGTACTGCAAAAAATGCTTCGGCTGGAGGAAGCAGCATTGCAGCGGGTCGGTACCGGAGCTTCCCACGGAGACGTTGTACTGCCCAGTCCAAGATGCCGACCGCATCCCTGGGTTCAACGCCGTGGCCACACGGACATTCCCAAAACGGCTCGCGAGCCTCCGGCACGCAGATCGCGTCCACGCGCTTCGAGGCAGTCAAATACCACTGCGCAGCCCCGCCACAAGCACGGGACTTTGACGGGGGCGGCCCAAGAACAAAGCAGGCCTTCCGTCCGTTGACACAGATCTGAAGTGACAGTCCGTCTCAGCTGGATGCAGTATTACCAAAAGCGCTGGGTCACTTTCAACACAAGTTTCCGGCCACCCCCCAAGAATTGCGAGAAGGGTTCAGGGGTCAGGGTTCCGAGTTCAGGGACGGAAGAACGAGGAACGGACGAAGAGCTCTCGCGTGCGCTGCGGCATGCAACTCGGGTTCACTGGACGCAGAACCCGGGACCCTGAACCCTTGCTTCCGCACCCCAGCCCTCTCCAGTTCGACGAAGCTCGCCGCGGGCCCGCGGGAGAGGGTGCAAGAGTTGCCGGTGGGGCGCTTGGATCATACGCTTACTGGGAAGGTGTTGGATCGTTCGTCGATTGGAAAGGATCTCGTCCGATGAAGATGTTCGTTGCCGGACAGTGGGTCGACAAAGCCCAGCGGGTTGAAGTGCGCAATCCGTTCGATGGCACTGTAATCGACACGGTGCCCTTCGCGGATGCCGACGACGTCGAGCGGGCGCTGGCCGCCGCGGTCGAAGGGGCGAAGGCGATGCGGGTCATGAGCGGCTACGACCGCGCCAAGATTCTGCGCGCCGCCGCCGAGCTGATGGGGCAGCGGGCCGATAAGCTGGGCCGGCTGATCAGCACCGAAGAAGGCAAGATCCTGGCCGAAGGCTGGTACGAAGTATCGCGAGCCCGCGAAACGATCGAGCTATCGGCCGACGAAGCCAAGCGCATTTCGGGCGAGGTCCTGCCGCTCGATGGGGCGCCCGGCGGCGCGGGCAATCTGGGTTTTACGCTGCGCGTGCCGTGCGGGGTGGTGGCCGCGATCACGCCCTTCAACTTTCCGCTCAACCTGGTCTGCCACAAAATCGGACCTGCGTTGGCCGCCGGCAACGCGTGATCCTCAAACCGGCCAGCGACACGCCGCTGTCGGCACTGGCAATGATCGAAATCCTGCTGGAAGCCGGCTTGCCCCCGCTGGCGATTTCGTGTCTCACCGGCTCGGGCGGCAAAGTCGGCGACGCGATTTGCTCCGACCGCCGCGTGCGTAAAATCAGTTTCACCGGCAGCCGCGACGTCGGCGAGCAGATTTGCAAGGCGGCTGGACTGAAACGCGTGACCATGGAACTGGGCTCCAACAGCCCGATCATCGTCATGGGCGACGCCGATCTGAACAAGGTGGCCGAGGCCACGGTGGCCACCGGCTATGCCAATGCCGGGCAGGTCTGCATTTCGACGCAGCGCGTGATCGCCTTGGCGGGGGTGTACCACGACCTGATCGACGTGCTGCGGCCGAAAGTCGAAGCCATCACGTTCGGCAACCAGTTGGACGAGAAGACGAAGATGGGGCCGATGGTTCGCGAGGCAGACGCCCAGCGAGTCGAAGCCTGGGTCAACGAGGCGGCGGCCGGCGGCGCCAAGATCGTAGCCGGCGGGCATCGCCGCGGCACGATCTACGAACCGACGCTGGTGACGGACGTCGATCCGGCGATGCGCATCAGCTGCCAGGAGCTGTTCGGCCCGGCGGTGGCCGTCACGCGGGCCGAATCGATCGACGAGGCCATCCGCATCGCCAACGACAGTCCTTATGGCCTGGCCGCGGGCATCTTCACCGAGAACATCGGCTGGGCCATGCAGTTTGCCCGGCAGGTCGACAGCGGCAACCTGCACATCAACTGGGGTCCGCAGTGGCGCGCCGACCTGATGCCGTATGGCGGATTGAAGGAGAGCGGTTTTGGCAAGGAGGGCCCGAAGTACGCGGTGGCCGAGATGACCGAGCTCAAGACGGTCATCGTGCACGGGGTTTAGCGTGGCCGAATTCGGCGGCTGATCTGCGTGGCGGGTTACGGAGTCGTCGGCGGATTTGATTCGGCGGCTGGCTGGGGCGCTGGGGGTTCGCCGCCAGGTCCGGGCTTGGGCTGTTTGGGGGCCGGCTGATCGGCATCGGCCGACGGCACATTTTCGCTCGTGGGCAGCTTCGTGCCGCGGAATCTTGAGTTAGCCTCGACGACGTCCTGCAGGATGAACGAAGAGGGGAACTTTCGGTCCAGTTGGTGCATGACGCTGCGGTAGTGCTTGATCGAGTCGGTCAGTTCGTCGGAGAGGGTCGGGTCGTCGAGCAGCTTCGGATGCGCGTCGAGCACTTGGCGCCATTTGGTCAGGCCCTCTTCGTAGAGCTCGGACGATTTGACCAGGTCGGCGGCCAGAAACGCCTGGTCTGCGTCGTAAAACAGCTTGCGCGCCGAGAGGGTCTCGTCGGTCGGCTCGATCTGGCAGCGCAGCACCCAGTAATCGTAGTTGACGATATCGCGATCGGTGTCGATGGCGCGGGCCACGAATTCGGCCTGGGCGGCCTCGTCGGCCCAGCGGACCGCCGCGGCGCGGTTTTCGCCGGTGATGCGGTCGGCGATTTCCAGATAGTTGACCGCCACGCGGTCGGCGATCATGGGGAAGGCTTCGCGCTGTTCGGGGGTGCGGCGTTCGGCCGGCGAGTTGAAGTTGTCGCGTTCCTTCTCGCTCAGCGCGGCGATCTTTTCAGCGGCAATTTTGTCGCGCAGGCCCTCGGGGGTCAATTTGGCCAACTCGGCTTTGGCCGCCTCGCAGCGCTCGTCGTACAGTTCCTTGTCGCCGAGGCGAACGGAGAAATTGTACTGGGTGGGCATGTCGCGATTGGAAAAGGCGGTCCAGGCTTCGGCCGCCTTCTTCCAGGCATTCTTGGCCACCTCGCCAAAAGTGCCTTCTTCTTCCAGCGCTTCGCTGTAGTTGATCAGCCACATGGGCGGATGCGACGTGGAACAAGAGCGGGCTCTTGCCCTTGACCGGGTACGCCCTGCGCGGCCAGGTCCTCGGCTTTCATCAGCCATTCGCGTCCCACCAGCCAATTGTCGCGCTGGGTTCGCGGAAGCGAGCCGTTGAAGTCATCGTCTTCGCGAAACAACTGGCGAAATTGCACGTGCTCGTCGGCCCGGCCGATCTTCTCGCCGATGGTCCAGCCGATTTCCGAGAGCAGCCGCGGGTCCTTCTTGTTGTAGGTCGTGCCTTCCTTGAGAAAGTTGATGCCCTTGATGACCCAATAGTAGCGGTCGTGGTAGTCGTCGAACTCGACCGAAATGTTGTAGCAGAGGTTCCAGCCCTGGAAGACCCACACGCTGATGAAGTTGGGCTGCAGCCGGGCGATTTGTTCGAGCGTGGCCGAAAGGCTGGACCAGTCCTCGGTGCTTGCGATAGTAGTTGGCCTTTTCCCAAAGGATGTTGGCGGCCACGCCGCGCATGCCCAGCGTGGCCAGCTTGATGGTTTCGCTGGCCGGATCGATGTCGCCCAACGCGGCCTGGCTGAGCTGGTTGTCCTTGCGCATCTTGGCCAGCAGGCCGCCGTCGGACTGGCTCGTTGCCGGCTGGCTCAACCAGCGCAAAGGGCAGCAGCAGCGCGGCGATCGCGCAGGCGTAGACGATCTTGCGAATAAAGCGTTGACGTTGGTTCATCGCGCCACCTCGCGCGTTCGCAGGAAGAAATAGCCGATGGCAAACACGGCGGCCACGTAGCCCAGGACCGAGAACCAGCTGCACGCCGACGACGTCGGGCGGAATGTCGAACCCGTGGGCCAGGTAGTCGACGTTGCTGAACTGGCGAAAGTCGGGCAGCAGGCTGGTGACCGACTTCATGAAGAACATGAACACGCCGTCGAGGGTCTGGATCACGTCGGTGGTCAAGCCGGGCTCCATCTGCACCGTCACGTTCTGTTGTTTGAGCAGGCGGATCATTGACTCGACCGGCCCGCCCCCCTGCACGGCGCCGCGGGCCACGTCGAAGACGAATTGGGTGAAGAACCCGAGCACCAGGGTGGCCAGCGTGGCCATCATCGCCACGGCGCCGCTCAAGAACGTGCTGAACATCACGCCGAAGCTGGTCACCAGCAGCATCTGCACCCAGATGCCCAGGTAGCTCTTGACGAAGTTCATGGTGAACGAGGCGTCGCTGGCCCGCAGGTAGACGTCGGCCTGCGCGACGCCGAAATATTGCGTGTCGTCGAGGCACTGCAACCAGATTTCCAACTCGCCGTTGTCCACCAGATCGTCGAACAGGTCGATCGACTTGCCGGCCGGATCGGTCAAATTGCGGAAGATGCGTCGCTGGTCGATCAAGAGATCCTTGGCCCGAAAGGTTTCGATCTGGCTGGCGCGGCCCGTCCTGGGGTTCTTCAACACCAGGCTGCCCAGGATTCCCTTCTCGATGTCGCCCTTGTAGGAGCGAAACACGCGAATCGTCATTTCGATCGGCAGGTCGTTCGGGAAACCGCTCGGGCGTGATGTCCTTGAACGTCCAGATGGCGGCCGCCAGCGTGCCGCCCTCGACGTAGCTGCGATACTTCCATTCGTTGCCGACGTTGATTCCGCGATCGACGCCGCGGCCGTTGCGGTCCTTGAACCGCAGGGTGCCGTAGGACGGCACGCGCGCGGTGAACAGGTCCTGTGGCGGGCTGAGCTCGTAGATGGTCTTGTCGCCTTCGCGTCTGCGGGTCGACTCAGTGGTAATGGCCCTGCGCGATGTCGGTTTCGCCCGTGCCGTCGGGGTGGATCGTGAGGTTGTGGCGATGATTGAGCATGCTGCTGGTCTTGCCGCTGCGATTGCCGTTGGCGTCGGGCGGCTCGAGCGAGCTGATTTCGACTTCGTGCGTGTGATTGAGCACGCGCATGACGAAGAAATAGCTGATGACGCCCATCACGGCCAACAGCAGCGTGCCGATTGCCGCGAAGCCCAGAATGCGGCCCAGCACGATCTCGCCGGGCCGCACCGGCTTGGTGACGATCGTGTAAATCGTGTGGTTCTTGATGTCGGCCGGCAGGCTGAACGCGCTGAAAAACAGCGCCATCAGCAACACCAGGTACGTGGTGGCCGTGAGCACGAAGCTCAGATAGAGCGTGGCCGGATCGTTGGTTTTCGTGTCGAGAAACCAGCCGGCGAACAGCAAGATCAACACGAACACGCCGAAGCCGACCAGCACGCGTCGGCGCAGCGACTCCTGCACGGCCAGCCAGGCGAGCGCGAAGATGCGGCGCGGCGACAGCGAAACAAGATCGCGAAAGGCGGTTCGCAGCATGCGATAGGCAACGTCGCCGCCGCCGACCGGGCCGTAGCGGAACGCCGCGACCAAAAACCCGCCGGCCAGCGCCGCCAAGCCCAAGATGGCCGCCGCTTGCAGAAAGAACGGCAAGGCGATCCAAATCCACTCGCTGAAGATGGGGGGCGGGGTTTCCAGAACCATAACAGGCTAGCCGGGGTTGCTCTTCGAGCCTTGCGTGCGGCGTCGATTGGGGACTTCTCGATCGGACCGTGACTTGAATCAGACTGTAACTTCGCTGGAACCGTGGGGAACTGCGGAAGACCGCGAGGACGTCAGTTGTCCTGTTTCGCCCGCCGGCCGGGACGCGCTTCGCTGTCGCGGACGATGGTCAGGAACAATTCTTCCAGCGTCGTGGTCGGGTTGTCCATGGTCAGCACCGAGCCGTGATGGCGCTCGATGACCGCGCGGATTTCGAGTCTGGGCCGCCTCGCTCAAGCCTCGGGCGCGAATCTGGGTTTCGTCGCGGACCTTCAGCAGGCTGTCGACGCGGCCGAGCTCTTTCAGCTCGCCCTCGTGCAAAATGGCGATTCGATCGCAAACGTCCTGCACGTCGGCCAGCAAGTGGCTGCTCATCAGCACGGTCTTGCCCTGCGGACTTGAGACGCAGAATCAAGTCCTTCATCTCGCGAGTGCCGATCGGGTCCAAGCCGCTGGTCGGCTCGTCGAGCAGGATCAATTCCGGATCGTTGATCAGCGCCTGCGCCAGGCCGATGCGGCGGGCCATGCCCTTGGAGTATTCGCGCAATTGCCGGCGCTTGGCCCGTTCGAGTCCGACCATCTTGATCAGCTCGGCGGCCCGTTTTTTGCGCATCGCGGCGGGCATGTCGAACAGCCGGCCGTAAAAGTCGAGCGTTTCCTCGGCGTTCAGAAAGCGATACAGGTACGACTCCTCGGGCAGGTAGCCGAGCCGCTCGTTCTTGGAGACGTCGGTCGCCTCGCTTGCCGAAGACCAGGGCCTGGCCGCTGGTGGGAAACAGCAAGCCGAGCAGCAGCTTGATCGTGGTGGTCTTGCCCGAACCGTTGGGTCCCAGCAGGCCGAAGATTTCGCCGCGCCGGATTTCCAGATCCAGGGCTTTGAGGGCCCGAACTTTCTGGCGTCCCCAAAAGTCGCGATAGACCTTCGACAGGTTGCGCGTCTCGACGATCACCTCGGACGACATAGCTGTTCCTCGGTTGGAATGGATGGCTGCCGCGCGAGGGAACCTTGCCGAGAATCACCCGCGAAGCCGACGAAAATCAAGGCTGACCGGACAAAGACCTGGCCGCACAGAGCCGGCTCGCGGCCACCCCTTCTTCAGGGCGGTCGCGACAAAGCCCGATGGGCATTGCAGCACGGCCCCTAGACTCAACGTCCGATACGTTGGCGCCAGCCCTAAAGTTCGATCGCGCCTGCCGTAAAGGCGGCTTTCAGGGTCCCTGCGCTGGCCAACGGAAAACACTCACTATACACGATCGCGAAAACTTGTTTCAAGCGACCGACTCGCGCTCTGTGAGGCGTGCTGTTGGATTGCGACGGCTGGCCCACGGAGAAGCTTGGGCTGCCGCGCCAAGTCGGGGTGACGCCGACAACTTGCCAGGGGTGCGTTTCATTCGAGATTTCACTGGCGAGACGCCCATCGCACCCCGGCGGCAGGGGGCATCAGGGCTTCATCCTGGCCAGGGGCGAGGCCGACGTTTCCCCGTTGAAGGGCCTCTGGAAATAGGGGCCAAAATACTGTGAGGGTGCTTGACGAGGCCGTTGGGTTGGCTAGACTGGGGGCACTTAATGAGATTGAGTCTCAGTTTCGTCAATCAATCGCCCCCGCGACGTCCCCGCCCCAGGATCGCCCGCCATGCACCGCCCCCACCTGCCGCGTCGCACTAACGCCTTTACCTTGGTCGAGTTGCTGGTCGTGATCGCGATTATCGGGGTGTTGGTGGCCCTGCTGTTGCCGGCCGTGCAGGCCGCCCGCGAGAGTGCACGCCGCACCAGCTGCGTCAACAATCTCAAGCAGATTGCCCTGGGCGTGCACAACTACCAGACCACGATCAAGTCCTATCCCCCCAGCTATTGCTTCAACGGCGATATCACCAATTCCGGCGGCAACTGGTCGGTGTTTGCGCACATTTTGCCCTACATGGAAGAGCTCGGCTTGTATGCCCGGGTCAACTTCAATGTGGGCTATGGCAGCGTGCTTTTGAGCAACGGCCAGAAGCTGGGGACCACGCGCATCGCCCCCTACCTGTGCCCGTCGGAAGTCAATGACACCATGAAACTGAAGCTTGGCGTGCCCGAGAACTATCCCGGCAATTATGCCGTCAACATGGGACCGTGGAAGATCTTCAACCCGGCCGACAACACGCCGGGGCAGGGCACGTTTCACCCCAACTCGCACTTCAAGCCGTCGAACATTGCCGACGGGCTGAGCCACACGCTGATGGTGGCCGAGGTGAAGACGTTCACCGCGAGTTTCAAGGCCAGCGCGGCGGGCTCGGCGCTGACGGTGCCGCCGGCCGACGTCGTCACGTTGTGCGGCCTGCCCGACGCCGGCTCGGCGGCCGTGGGTCCCAACGTGCAGGACAACTCGGTTCATTCCGAGTGGGTGGACGGCAAGTGCGCGCAGACCGGCTTTACCTCGACCTTCACCCCCAACACGGCCGTTTCGTGCACCAACGCGGGTTTCACGTACGACGTCGATCTGACGACCAATCGCGAAGGCAAATCGACGACCGCGATCGTCAACGCGTCGCTGACGGCGCGCAGCTATCACCCCGAGACGGTCAACGCAGCCATGATGGACGGCTCGGTCCGCAGGGTGAACAACGCGATCGACCTGGGTCTGTGGCGAGCCCTTTCGACCCGCGCCGGCAGCGAAGTGGTCGAAGAGCCGCAATAGCCGAGCCCCAGCGACCCGCCGCGAGCCCGTTTTGGCCCCAAATATCGCCTTTGGCGGTTTTGTCCTACCAGCATGGTGGATGTGCTAGAGGCGGTCGAAAATCAGTCCGTAGTGCCACGGGGGCAAGTCCAGCACTGCTGGGCGATGCACCAGCCGTCCACCGCGCTGGGCCCATCCCACAATCTGCTCGGGCTTGGGCCTGATGTCCAGGCTCGGGCCGCGGGGCGTGGCTGCATCGTAGCGCCAGTGAATGACGAGCACCCGGCCGCCCGGCCGAACGGCTTCGACCGCGTGGCCGATCAATCGCTGCGGATCGTCGCAATGCAGGATGTTGAACAGCAGGGCCGCATCGACGAGTCGCGGCGCGCCGAACCCTTGTTCCATCACGTCGCGCTCGACGCAGACCACGTTGCCAGTGCAGGCCTCGCGTGTCCGCCGCCGGGTGCGCTCAATCATCTCCGGTTCAATGTCGAACGTGTAAAGCGTGCCGCGTATCGCCCGGGCGATGGGCAAGGTGAACGTGCCGTACCCGCATCCCAACTCGACCACGTCTTGGAGGCTCGCGTTAATGCCGAGCCGCGACAGGACCAAGGGGACGTCGAACAGCGACTCCCAATAGACCTCCTCGGGCATCCCGCTGTCGCGCAGCTTCATGGTTAGGCCTGGCCGGACTGGCTGACCCCGGAATTATAGCAGGGTGCGGCAAAGGAGTTTCTCGCCCGATCTACGCCACCACCACTGAAACTCCACCGCCAAGCAGTTCGCTAGCTGTCTTCTGTTCGCCCGCTCTGCTAGAATTGAGGGCATGGCGAGGGCCGGAGTGAAAGCTCAGCCGATCTTTGACCATTGGGAATCGGAAAGGGAGACACATGACTGCCATCTCGCGCAAAGACGGGATATTTTGTGCGTTGGCCGTAGCCGTTCTCTTGATCGGGACGGCGACCGGCAGCGCAATCGCGATGTTTGCGATGTCCATCATCGCGTTATCCTTGGCGACGCTGTTTTACCGAAAGCAGTTCGACGGCCTTCTGATGCCAACAGCGTTGGCGGCTGCCATCGCGGCCCTTGCTGCCGGCGCGATCATGTCCATGAGGTGACCGCGCTGCGTTTTTACCTGACACTCCCAAATCCGTACCACCACTCCCGGAGCCGTCGGCGAGACAATCGGGCGG
This sequence comes from uncultured Planctomycetia bacterium, assembly GCA_963801675.1. Classification (GTDB taxonomy): domain Bacteria; phylum Planctomycetota; class Planctomycetia; order Pirellulales; family PALSA-1355; genus PALSA-1355. Next base: position 668,533 of record CAWDFN010000001.1, on the reverse strand, counting down.
GAGTAGGGTACACTGCCATCGAACCCGGTGGTCGGGTTGCCTGAGCGGTACTTTGCCCATTCCTGTCAGGGTTAATCGTTTTCCTGCGCGCGAGAGTGCCCGCGCCATGCCGGCGCGGGAGAGCGTTGGATGCAGCGGCTAGCCGGCCGGGTCGGGCTCGATCCGGCGATCGATTTTCTGCTGGGCCGCATCGACTACGAGCGGACGTCGGCGACGACCTATAATCACGGCGACTTCCACCTGGATCGCATGCGGCAATTGCTGGCCCGGCTGGGCAATCCGCAAGACGCCCTGAAGATCGTGCACCTGGCCGGCACCAAGGGCAAAGGCTCGACCGCGGCCACGATTGCCAGCGTGCTGCGCTCGGCCGGCTTTCGCACGGGGCTGTACAGTTCGCCGCATCTGGATCGGGTCGAAGAACGGGTGATGGTCGACGGCGCGATCTGTCCTGCCGGGGAATTGTCGCGGCTGGTGGCTCGCATTCAACCGATCGTGACCGCCATGGACGCGCTCCCGACGGCCGAAGGACACGCCTCGAATCGGCCCACCTACTTCGAGATCATCACCGCCGTAGCGCTGTTGCGTTTTGCCGACTGCCAGGTCGACGCGGCCGTGCTCGAGGTGGGCCTGGGCGGCCGGCTCGATTCGACCAACGTCTGTCAGCCGCTGGTCAGCGTGATCACCAGCATCAGCTTCGATCACATGCAGCAATTGGGCGGCACGCTGGCGGAAATTGCCGGCGAGAAGGCGGGCATCATCAAGGTTCGCAAGCCCGTGGTCAGCGGCGTGTTGCAAGACGAGCCGCGCGCGGTCGTGGCCGGCGTGGCCCGGCGGCACGGCTGCTCCTTGTTCCAGTTGGGCACGGATTTCGGCTACGACTATCGTCCGCCGCGGCACCTGGAAACCGCCCCCTCGTCGGGGCGCATGGATTTTTATTACCGCGTGCCGGGCGCCGAGTTCGATTTGAACGATCTGGAGCTGAATCTGCTGGGTTCGCATCAGGCCGCCAACGCGGCGGTGGGGATCGCCGCGTTGTGCGAGTTGCGCAAGCTCGGCTGGACCATTCCCGATTTGGCGGTCCGCGAGGGACTGGCGACGGTGAGCTGGCCGGCGCGGATCGAAGTGCTCTTCCGCCATCCGGCCGTCGTGCTCGACGCGGCGCATAACGTGGCTTCGGTCGAAGCACTGGTGCGGGTGTTGGACGAAAGCTTTTCGGCGCCGCGGCGGCTGCTGGTGTTTGCCACCACGCGCGATAAGGACGTGCGCGGCATGTTGCAGGTGCTGCTGGGTTCGTTCGACGAGGTGATTTTTACCCGCTATCGCAACAACCCGCGCGGCATGGCGCCCGAGGAGCTGGCCGCGCTCGCCGCCGAGTTGTCGCCGACCGAAGCGCACGTTTGCGCCGATCCGGCCGCGGCGTGGCAATTGGCCTCCGAACGTGCGACGAGCGAGCATCTGATCTGCATCACCGGCTCGTTCTTCACCGCCGCCGAGATGCGGGCCGTGATTCAGCGCGGAGAATAAGGGACGTATTTAGCCACAGAGGGGGCACCGAGGACGCAGCGAAGGACGGAACATGCATCACCCGAAATCGGCTCTCGGCTTTTTGCATTTCTCGTTATTTCTCTGTGACCCCGTGGCTAATTCTCCCGTCATGTCTCGCGCGGCCAGTTGCGCGGAGACCAGTCGGCTTGCCAGGCTTCGTCGCCGGCGGGGTTGTCGCTTTCCAGCGGGGGCGGCAGCTCGTCGACCGCGTCGACGTCGGCGTCGGCGAACTCGGGCGAGGTGCGCAGCTTTTCGATCAGGGCCGCGATGTAGGGATCGGCCCACGGAAGCAACTCTTGAAAGCCCCCAGCCAGGTTGTCGTCGAGCGAATCGCTCATGGCAGGTACCTCAATGACGGTGCAATGGATCGATCGTGGCATCGGTATCGCCCTTTCGAGAGAGAACTCGTAATTCGACGCGTCGTCTTCGAACCGCGTCGAGCGCCGCGCGATCGGAATAAACCTCCGAGTCGCGGGCCGTGAAATGGTGCTGGAACGTACGAGCAATTCGCGGACCAATCGCATGAAAATCCGCGCAAAGCGCGGCGCGACAGCACTCGCGGGCAAGCCGGGCAATGGCTTAGAGCTATAAGCAGCGAAGCCGCGCCGCAGTGAGCCTGATTGCTAGCAAGCGGCACCCGGGTCAAGAATTGCAAACGCATGCAATCGGTGGCGAGACGCGCGATGCCACAGGGTTATTTGGGTGCGAGACTAGCGTCTCGCCAGTGCGTCGTCCAACCGTGCGGCGCGGCAACACTGGCGAGACGCCAGTGGCACCGTGAAGGGGATCATCAAGTCGCTTTGGATTTTTCCGGCGGCGGGCTGGTGAATTTTTGTTCCAACACTTGCACGGCGCGCTGGAGTTGGGGATCGAATTCGACGGGCGAACCGGCGGCGGCGACGGGGGGCGCGCCGGTCGAGGCTTGCGGCTCGTTGGGCTTTTGCATCGCGTCGCGCTTGCGGCGCGTGTCCTGCCACTCGGCCGATTTCTTGTCGTCCAGCTTCACTTCGCACTCGGCGTCGGGTTTGACGCCCCATTCGTCGGTTTCCTTGCTCGAGCCCATGCGATGGATGTTCTTGCCGCTGGGTCGCCAGTAGCTGGCGATCGTCAACTTCAGCAAACTCCTGCCGCCTTCGACCGGAATCACGTTTTGCACCGTCCCCTTGCCGAACGAGCGCTCGCCGACCACCTTGGCCCGATCGTGATCTTGCAGGCAGGCCGCCACGATTTCGCTGGCACTGGCGCTGCGACCGTCGACCATCACCACCAACGGCAGCTTCTGGTAGGGGCCGTTGCCGCTGGCCACGTAGCGGTCGCGCTCGCGGGCGTGGCGGCCGCGCGTGCTGACGATCACCGACCCAGCCGGCACGAACAGGTCGCAAATGCGCTCGGCCGCGGCCAGCAGTCCGCCCGGGTTGTTGCGCAAGTCGAGGATCAGCCCTTGGCAATTCCGTTGGGTCAGCCATTTCATGGCCGCTTCGAACTCGCCGACGGTCGATTCGCCGAAGGAATTGATGCGGATGTAGCCGATGCGACCGTCGCCGGGCAAAAAGAAATTCCAACTGCCGTCTTCCTGCCGCAAGTCGCCGAGGACCGAATCGACCTTGATGAGGGAGCGGACCAGGTGAAAATCGAGCGGCTGCTCGTGCCCTTCGCGCTGGACGGATACGGTGACCTCGGTGCCCGGCTTGCCGCGCAGCGAGTCGACGGCGTCTTGCATTTCGAAGCCGTCGGTGCTCTTGCCTTCGATGGCCACGATCCTGTCGCCGGCCAGCACGCCCGCCTTGTAGGCCGGCATGCCCACTCGAGCGTTCATGACCACCAGCTGCTTCTTGGGACCGTCGAGGCCGACTTCAATGCCGATGCCGCCGTACTGCTGGTCGAGGGACTCTTCGAAGTAGCTTTTTTCGCGGCGCGGCAAGAACGACGAGTAGTCGTCGAGGCGTCCGACCATGCCCCGCAAAGCACCCTCGAACAGCTTCTGGTTGTCGACCGGCTCGACGTACTGACGGTCGATCGTCTCCATCACTTCGGCGAACCAGCGGGAGTACGGGCTGCGTTCCGCCCGCTGGTAGCAGGCCACCGAAACGACCACCACGGCAAACAATATCCACAAAGTACGGCGCGACATACGCTCTTTCCCAACTCAGTTCCGGACGGTTCGCTAAAACACCGACCGCCGATCGAGCGATCCTTCTTCCATCGTATCCGCTGGCGCGGGGTGCGGCAAAGTGGAGATACGCGCCCAACTCGCCACAACACGAATCGAATGCAAGCAACGAACGGTTAGAATGGGGTGGCCCAGACAACTCGTTGTCTCCCGTCCCGCAGGGACACGAGGGCATAGCGGGTTGCGAGGGCCTCCTCAAAATGCCTCTGGTTGCTTCGCAACACCGACAACAAGTTGTCGGTGCTACCCCGCGAGATCGAGCACTGCTGGACAAGCCAGCAGTGGCACCCAAACCTATTGGAAGGCGAATTAATACTCGTGGGCTCCGCCCCGTTCGCCGAGGCCGGTGGAGCGTTTTTGGGCTACCTGGCGGACCTGCTTGGAGGCGACTTCGGCTTGCAGTTTTTCGATGCGCGGCGGCGAGGCGGCATGGCGCCTAGGTCGCCGTCGATGCGATCGCGGACGCGAAACGGTGCCTTGCTCGGCGTCGCGCGGGCCGACGACGAACATGTAGGGGATCAGCTCCAACTGGGCGTCGCGGATTTTCGCGCCGAGCTTTTCGGCCCGATAGTCGCCGGTCGACGCGCAGGCCGGCGGCGCGCAGCTGCTGCTTCGACCTGGCGGCCGTACTCTTCGGACTTTCTCGCTGACGGTCAGCACGCGCACCTGCTCGGGCGCGAGCCACAGCGGGAACGCGCCGGCGAAATGCTCGATCAGCACGCCGACGAATCGCTCGAGCGAGCCGAGCGGCGCGCGGTGGATCATCACCGGCTGGTGCGGCTGGTTGTCGGCGCCGATGTATTCCAGGGCGAAGCGCTCGGGGCTGGGCAGGTTGTAGTCGAGCTGCACGGTGCCCAAGCTGCCACTCGCGGCCGAGGCAGTCGGTGACCACGAAGTCGGCCTTCGGGCCGTAGAACGCCGCTTCGCCCCGCTCGATGTCGAGGTGCGGCAGGTTCAGCGTCGCGGCAGACCGCTTCCAGCGCCGCTTCGGCCCGCTGCCAGGTTTCGGCGCTGCCGACGTATTTGTCGCTCGTCGGGATCGCGGAAGCCGAGCCGCACGCGATAGTCGCTCATGCCCAGCGACGTCAGCACGAACTGGGTCATCTCGATGCAGCCGCGGAACTCGTCGGCCACCTGCTCTTCGGTGCAGAAGAGGTGGGCGTCGTCCTGGGTGAAGCCGCGCACGCGGGTCATGCCGCCCAGCTCGCCCGACTGCTCGTAGCGATAGACCGTGCCGAACTCGGCCAGCCGCACCGGCAGGTCGCGATAGCTGCGCGGCTTCGACTTGTAGATCATGATGTGGTGCGGGCAGTTCATCGGCTTGAGCAGGTAGCGCTCGTCTTCGGACATCACGATCGGCTTGAACTGGCTGTCGGCGTAGTACGGGATAGTGGCCCGAGATCTGGTACAGCTCGACGCGGCCGATGTTGGGCGTGTAGACCGGCTCGTAGCCGCGCTTGGTAGCAGCTCGTCGTTGACGAAGCTTTCCAGCAGTGCCGCGGATGATCGCCCCCTTGGGCAGCCACAGAATCAGGCCCGAGCCGACCAGCGGGCTGGTGGTGAACAGTTCCAGCTGCTTGCCGAGCACGCGATGGTCGCGGCGCTTGGCCTCTTCGACCATTTTCAGATGTTCGTCCAGTTCCTCCTTGCGAGAACCAGGCGGTGGCGTACAGCCGCTGCAACTGCTGCGCGGTTGGCGTCGCCTTTCCAATAGGCGCCGGCGACGGAGAGCAGCTTGAAGGCGCCGATCGCGCCGGCGCTGGGAATGTGCGGGCCGCGGCAGAGATCGATGAACTCGCCCTGGCGATAGAACGACAGTGTCGCGTGATCGGCCAGGCCCTCTTCGATGTGTTCGACCTTGAGTGTCTGGCCCAGATCGCGGCAGATGGCCATGGCCTTGTCGCGCGGCTCTTCGAGCCGCTCGAAGGGCTCGTCGGCCTTGATGATCTTGGCCATCTCGGCTTCGATCGCCGGAAAGTCTTCCTCGGTGAGCGGCCGCTTGCAGCTCGAAGTCGTAATAAAAGCCGCTGCCGGTGGTCGGCCCGAAGGCCAGTTGCACGCCGTCGAACAGCCGCATGACGGCCCGGGCCATGACGTGGGCGGCCGAGTGCCGCATCACGGCCAGGGCTTCGGCGTCTTTTTTGGTCAGCAGGCGCAGCGAAACCTCGCCATCGGCGGGCAGGGGCATGCGCTGCCCCCACGACCTTGCCGTCGACCGCCGCGGCCAGCGTGGCCTTGGCCAGACCGGGCCCGATTTCCGCCGCCACGTCGATGGGCCGCACGGGCCGCGAGTATTCCTTAACCGACCCGTCCGGCAATTTGACCTTGAGCATGGATTTGACCCAATCCCGCCAGAGAGCGGGCCTTTGCTATTGAGAAGTCGCCATTCGTCCGCCCGAAGGGGCCCGCACCGATACAAAGGATGCGTAAACCTGTGGCCCGGTTCGCGTCATGACGAACAGCGTCTTGCCGCAAAGTATAGACGCAACGGGTTTTGGGGCAAGGCGAGCGGCCCAGAAGCGGTAAGGTCGCTTGCCAAACGATTCTTCAAGGACCGACGCCGGTGATCGCAATGCTAATGATCAGAACGGCAACGTATAGAACCGCCAGGGCGGCACCAATCGCTCCGCCGATAATTGCTTTCCCAAACGGAGCACCGGCGGCCGCACAGAATGACATCGTCCAGAGGAACAAAAAAACCAAGAAATTTTCGTCGGACGCAGGCTTGTGATCTGGAATCCATGCACCGAGAAAGACGACTGCCCAGAACAACGTCGAGACTGACCGGGCAGCTATGATCCAGTATCTTGGTTCCATTGCCGCATTCTAGGGGATGGGTTGGGCTTGTTCCTGCTTCTTCTTCTCCAACTCGGCCTTCAGCGCGTCGACTTCGACGCCAAGCGTTGGGCGGGCTTGCTCGGGTTCGATTAGACCGTCGCGGACCGATTGGCGGATGGCTTCGCGCTCCATCGATTGGATGCGGCGCCATTCGTAGGCGAACAAGCCGCACACCGCGGCGATCGCCGCCGTGACGATCATCAGGCTGCGCAAGCGAAACTGGCCGCTGTCGACGTTCGAATCCGCGGTTGGGTGTTTGAAGACCAGGCGGTCGAAAGCCAGGCCCACCAGCCAGCCGACGCCCACGTAGGGCAGCGCCATGATCGGGATGAACATCAGCCCGATGGCTGAGGTGGAACTTGACGACAGATCGAGCGTGGCGTGCCACCATGCGGGCATTGCGAATCCGATCACCGCCGGATACCACACCGAGCGCACGTCGCGATAAGTCAGCGTCGCCAGCAGAATGCTGCCCCAGCAGACGGCGTTGAACAAGCCGAAGAACAAAAACGCGTGCCATCCATTCCAGTAGGATGTGAACCAGCCCAGGCCCTGCGTGATCATGCCCGGAATGCGTGCCGCGTAAGGCAGTACGACGCCCACCAGCACGATCAGCAGCCGCGCCTTGCTCATGCGCGGGCCGAAGTTGAACCAGCACCTGCGGGTCGCCGCCGTGGCATTTTGATTCGCTGGGTCATTCATGGCCGCGATTCTACCGCCCCCATTGCGTGCTGCCGACATTAGAAGCCCGGCAGGCCCGGGGCGTCACGATTGGATGGCACGCGCTGGCGCCAACGACAGTCGCTGTCGATCGCCGGCGTGGACGGCGAAACGCCGACGTTTGACCCCAAGGAGTCCGAGCGGTAAAATCCGTTTCGATTCGCAAAAGGCCGGTGCGCGCGAGGGTTTGCATTGTTTCGCATCGGATCGGCGAACTGCGGGCGATTAGCTCAGTTGGTTAGAGCACTAGCTCGACAAGCTAGGGGTCACTGGTTCGAGTCCAGTATCGCCCACTTACGCCGTAACGACTTACGGCGTCACACTTGCAAATGTCACCGATTTGTCACCCGAGTTGTCTCCGTTTCTGTAACGTAGACTTTCGGGGAGATAAATCATGCGTGAGCCCAAACCGTACTGGAAAGCCAGCCATTCGTGCTGGTATGTGAAGATCAACGGCCGTCACCATCGGCTCGATCCAGACAAGGAAAAGGCGTGGGAACTATATCATCAGTTGATGGCCGGCACCCGCGAAGTCGGTCCGAACACGATGGTCCTGGAACTGATGGCCGAGTTCCTCGCCCACTCAAAGCGGGTCAACGAGCCCAGCACCTACGAGAACTACAAGGCCCATCTCGAATCGTTCTACAAGTCCATCGGTAAGCTGCGGGTCTCGTCGGTCAAGCCCCTCCACGTCGAGCGATGGCTGGCCAAGCGATACGCCCACACGACCAACGGCAGCACATTGAACGGAGCGGTCCGGGCTGTCGCCCGGCTCTTCAACTGGGCGAAGAAGTCCGGCCGCATTCCCAAGTCGCCGCTCGAAGGTATGGAGCAGCCCAAGCCGACCACGCGCGACGTGTACCTGATGCCCGACCAGTTCAAGAAGCTGATCGTCGCCATCCCCAGGGAGCAGTTCCGCGACTTCGCGATCATCATGCGAGAGACCGGCTGCCGCCCCCTCGAAGCCAGGACCGTGGAGGCCCGCCACTTCGACGGCACCTGTTGGGTCTTCCCCGCCAAAGAAGCCAAAGGTCGAACCGACCAGCGGGTCATCCTGTTGAACGAGAAGGCGCTGGCGATCACAAGACGGCTGGCCCTCAAGAACCCCGAAGGCCCGATCTTCCGCAACAACTCGGGCAAGCCCTGGACGAAGAACGCCTTGATCCAGCAGTGCAAACGGATGACGAAGAAGCTCGGCTTCCACGTCTGCCCGTATGCCATCCGGCACACGTTCGCGACCGATGCGATCATTCGTGGCGTGGACATCGTGACGATTGCCGAGTTGATGGGCCACAAGAGCTTGAAGATGCTGCATCGAATATACCAGCACGTCCGCAAGCGTAGTGACCATCTGCGAAAGGCATTGGATCAGGCCACGCGAGAAGACGCTGCTTAGCGGAAGCATGATTCTAGGTCGGCCAGCTTCGGTCCGCTGGTCTGCTTGATGTCGGTCAACGACTCGGGCTCGATGCGGACTAGGCGGCCGATCCGAACGCATTTGATCTCGCCGCGCTCGGCCATCTCGTAGAGCTTCCGGTTGCTGACGCTCAGCATCTCGGCCGCCTGGGGAATGGTCAGCAGACGGTTCTTGGCGGCCATCGTCTCAGCCAGGACGAGCGTGGCCGCCGCGCCTGGATCGTTCGTCAGCTTGAGGAACTTGGCATATAGTTCTTCAATCATCGCTCACCCCACTGACTCGAACCCCGAAACCCATCTCGGCGTGCTCGCGAGCAGATCGAATTGCCTCTTGCCGGTTGACGGCTCGACGCGAGAAGCTCAAGTAGGCTTGGCCGTTCTGCCAGCCGTACAGGGCGTCGTCGCAGACCGTGCTGTACCAGGGCAAGTAGTCGTCGAATCGCTCGTATCGAATGCCGTCGAGCCAGAGCGTGAACTCGTGCGTTTCCCAGAAGTCGAATACGACTCCGAACATCGCTGGCGTGTCGCCATAAGCAACGAGCCCTTGATGTTCCAACTGCCAGCCGTTGCCGAACTTGTCGAACATGGCGTTCGCGAGCCGGTACGGGCGGTTCATCTGGGAGATCAGTTCCTCGAAATTGTGTTTCAGTTTTTCCTGGGGACTTAGTTCGTCAGCCATTGAACCACACCACCGAGGCGATCAACGCCGTGTTCAAGACCATGCTGCCGATCACGCAGATGCGGGCCAAACGATGGTCCGGCAACGTGACTCGGTAAAAGTTCCAACGGACCAGCAGCGCCAGCCCAACGCAGAGCCACGCCTGCAATGACTGGCCTTGCGCAGAGTGCTCTGCCCAAATGCGGTTGAGTTGGCTGAGGTTCGCCGATTCAACCAGGACGGCACTTATCACTGGGGTCCGCGAGACCCATTTCTTGCTGTCCCAGATCATGCCAGCCCCTCGAACTCACGAGCCTTATCAATGAAACCCAGGTCTCGTGCGCAGGCAGCGGCGGCAAGATAAGGTGTCTGGTCCCAGGCGGCCGGCTTGACGTACATGCTGGTCAGCTTGTTCGTTAGCCGCAGAGCGTGCTGGATCAGGCCGAAGGCCAGTTCCTTGTTGTTCACGGTGTAAAGCACGGCAGCTAGCCCGAGGTAAGGCTCGCGAGTCTGGTACTCAGCGATCGCGCGGTAGTACCACTGAATACAACGGCCGATGTCGCTGAGCCGGAAGTACGACTCCGCAATCATGGACATCGCATCCATACGTTCGACATCCCAATCGGCATCGGGCTTGTCGAGATAGTCAACCAGCGTGTCGATGCACTCGCGGCTGTGCTTGTAGTAGAAGTATTCGCGGCCCAGGTAGTAGGCCGTGCGAGCCGACTGATCCTCTTTGACAGCGGCTTGCAGCCGGCCGAGGATGGCGGTGCGCGGCTTGGAGTTATCCTGATGGTGCGTGATCGACAGACCGGGTGCGTAGATCGGGTAGCCAGTCTTGCCGGCCGCCAGGAACAGCCCTTCGTGATCCAGGCCGCGCCAGATGTAGCCGTGGCGAGCGTGGATATAGTTCGCTCGGAACGTGTAGCCCGGCGAGTGTGTGAAGTCGTACCAAAGCTGCGTGGTGACGCCGGGAATCCAAGCTCTCTCAAGAGCGTTACGCCACCCCGGATCAAGAACCTCGTCCAGATCGAGCCGAATGCACACGTCCACGTCTGCCGGCACCAGAGCCAGGGCGACGTTGCGGGCCGTGTCGAACCGCCAAGGATTGATCGAGATGTTGTGGACGGCGAACTGCCGGTGCTTGCCCAGCATGATCGCCTTAGTTTTCAGATTCTCGGCCGTGTTGTCCGTGCTACCCGTGTCCGTCACGACAATAAGATCAGCATCCTTGGCCGACTCCATGAATCGGTCAACATGCTTCTCTTCGTTCTTCGAGATGGCGTAGACGGCGATTTTCATGGCTGCGGATAGTGGTTGATGCGTACTTCGTCACTGACCCGATAGAACATCACGGCCTGCTGTTCGTAGAAGTGTGCCGTAATAAATGCAATGTCTTCGATCTCTTCGGCCGTACACATGACCCGCACTGGGATCATGCGCTCTCGAAACAACTCTCCGGCTGGGCAAACCCACTGCCCCTTGGCCGGTGCAAAGACGGTGAGCCCACCCGCGATCCGTCGCACGCGAGAATCCCACTCCCGATGCTGGCGCGTGCGGATCGGCTTGCCGGCGTTTGTCTGGGTCGGAACAAGGATTTCATAGAGGTAGTTCAACCCGGCAATCTCGTGATCTCGACCATCAAGTCCCGATCTTGCGGCCTCGTGTACTCGCGGGCCTTCTCTTCCGCTTCCAGCTTGAGCCAGTAAGCCTTGCGGGCCATCGCGAGGCGGACGAGTTGGATGACAACGCGAGCGTCTTCGACGGCCGTGTGAGCGACATCGCCGGGCAGGCCGGCCCGCTCCATGCACGTCTTCGTGTTCGGCGGCTCCGTATCGCCCGGCATCATCCACAACATGCCTGGATCGATGAAGCGATGCTTGAAACGAACGTGGTCGATGAACTTCGTTTCGAGGAAGCCGCTGTTGAGCCTCTTCAAGAATTGCAGATCAAAGGCCGCAAAGTTCTTGCCGGCCGCGAGCACATGATGCGGTTCGACCTTGTTCTCAAACAGCCACTTGGCCAACGACTCGCCAACATCGCTCGGCTTGAGTGTATTGAAGCAACTGCCCTTCGCGATCCGTTCCAGGATGACCGAGTGCATCGACAGAGCGAACGCTTCGCCCTTGATGCGATCATGCTTGATGTAACAGTGGAAGACCGGCAAGTCTTCCACAGGCGTCACCCAGTCGTCGATCATGGCCCCGAGTTCGAGAATCTGGCAGTTCTCTTCGTCGAGCCCGGTGGTCTCGATGTCGATGCTGACGTAGCGGCCGTCTTTAGCTTTGTCGTTCATGGCTTTGTTCCGAGCTTGTAGGGTTTTGCGTCTTCCAGGTAGTTGATCTCGACGGCCGTGCCTTTCAGCAGCGTGAGTGCCTCCCGCAGCTTTGCCTCGGGCACCGTGACCTTGATGACCGAGCCCGTGTTGACCTTGATGTATTGCGGCGTGTGGATCAGCGCGTCATTGATTTGTGGGTTCGGACGGCGGACCTGTTGCATCTCCCACACGTCACGGACCGTTTCGACCTTGCCCGGCAGCTTGGCCTTCACAGCGGCAAGCTGGGCTTTCTTCACGAAGACGTTGATCTCAACGTCCCCGGCGAAGCAGGTGGTCGCGAACAAGATGACGGTGAGTGCGAGGATAAACTTCATGGCGATGGCGTCCAGGGTTGGTTCATGTAGACACGGTTGAACTCTTTGACGCCCAGCCTTTTGCGTTCGAGTTGGAACCACTTGTAGTAGGCGATCTGGTCGTGGCCTGGGCGGGCCGTGAGGATTTGAATCACTTCGTCTTCGTGGAACGGACGGTACTTGCCAAACAGCCGGAAGGCGTTGTCCACGCCCGCATCCATCGAACGCCGGCCAGGGAAGGCGGCATCCAGCGTGATCTCACGCTGCGAATGACAGTGGCCGTATCCACCAACTCGTTGACCTCTTCCGCCCAGTTGATCTTGACGTGCATCGCCAGTGCCAACAGCAGACTTCGCAGCCAGCGTTTGAACCTTAGCCAGATCGAAAGCATGGGTCGTCCCCAGTATCAGAGCCAGAAGTGTCAGAGTCAGAGCGATCAGAGGCTTCATCGGTGTGCCCTTCGGATGGTTTCATTGAGGCCATCTTCCGTGCGAGTTTGAATTCCGACTTGTCCGTGTCGCGTGGCCAGTACGAGTCGCGAGCGGGAGCAATCATTGCTGCCCTCCGTTTCCGACTACCAAAGCCGGTAGTCAAGGTCTCGGCGTGGGTAGTCCCGGACCCATTCGCCGGCCCAGGCACCCGTCATTCCGTCAAATCGTTTGATCTTGCTCTTCCCGACCTCAACTCGACCGCCACCGTAGATGGTTTCAGTCGAGCACGGTCCCTTCCACTCTTCGTTCTTGCCGAGTAGGCCGATCTGAACAGTGGTCAGCGCGTCTACGCCGAGGGCAGAGCCTTGGCTTACACAGTCGCCGATGTCTTGGAACCTGGGGGAGAAGGGAGCCTTCGTGATCTTCTCGAAGAACTTCCAGAGCAGAACTTGCTTGTTCTTACCGGACCCCTTTATGTCCCCCGCTAGCTGGGAGAAGTAGGGAGTCCGGTTGTTGTCGATGAACTCTTGCCGTGCCGATTCAATGTCGAGCCAGCCGCCATAGATCGGCCGGGTGTCCGCAGCAAGCAACTTGCCGAAGGAACCCGCACTCAATAACATTCCGCCGCTAATGGCGAGCATCTCACGGCGGTTAATCATGGCGACGACTCATTTCTTCTTGGCGGGGATGGGCGACTTCACGACTGTCGGGGTGACTGCGGGAGCAGCGGCCGTTTCATCGCCGTCGCTATCAGCATCCACGTTGCCGGTCTTGATGCTCGTGGTCTTAGGCATGGCTTCGGCGTAAGCCTTCAAGCCGCTGCCGACAGATCGCCAAGCCTTCGCGTGTGCCTCGGCGTCGGTGAGTAGACCGGCTTCCGATTGCGATTTGAGTTCGAGGTTCAGAGCTTCGAGGAACGGAGCCCACAGCTTCACACCGGCTTCGCCCAAGGCGTCACGGTTGGAGCGCTTCGTCGCTTCCACGATGTCAGCCGGCGAGGTTACGACACCTGCGGCAATCGTAGACGACACACTCAAGAAGCTTTGAGCCAACTTCATGGCCTCGTCGCGCTTGTTCGGCGACGTGACACCATCGGCCCAGCCAGGGACTTTGCTGCTGATGTCATTCGGACTCGGCGGCTGATCGCTGCCTTGGACAGTGATCTTGTGCGTCTTCACGTCCACCGTGTTGTCTTTGGCACCCGACACGATGACGAGGAAGTCACCGGAGGCACCGCCGCTGAACACGGCACGCTTACCACCATCAATCACCAGGAAGTTCTTCGTCTCGGGGACGATCTTCCACGAGAAGCTGTTCGCGTTGCTCTTGAGCACGCTGAACACGACGAGATCACCAGCCTTCGCTGTGGCCGGTGCATCGATCACCACCTTGGCGGCGTTCGGATCGACCGGCACTACGACGGCGGGATCAACAGGGGCGGGAGCGGGAGCGGGGGTCGGTGTCGGTGTGACAACCGGACTGCCGCTGTACTTGAGCGTACCAAAGACCAGAGCGATGGACGCGGCGAGAGCGCCGAGCGTCCCATAAACGGTGGACTTGTTCATTTTTACCTCGGAGTGTTGAACTTGTTGGGTGACACCGCCTCAGAATCCTTCTTGGAGCGGAACGGGATAACGACACTTCGGTCTTTCCCGTGAAACTTCTGCTGGTCGTCAGCCCAGCAGTCTTCGCAGCGAGTTTCGTGAACGTACTTCACGGGCTTGCCGCAACCTTTGACACTGCACACCGGAAGACTTGATTCGTCTGACAACTGGGCCTCGCGGATCGGGTTCAAGTCTTCTGCCATCTCGGCGATGCGACGGTTGTAGTCGATCTTCGCGAGAATGTAGGACTTGACTTCCTCAGCGTTCTGGGTGCTCTTGCCACCGTGGACGACGCAATACTCGCAGCCGATTTCGGCGACGTTCCAGCATTGCCCTTCCTGAGCGGCCCCTTGACAGCGGTTCGGGTCAGCGGGGTCTGTTACGCGGTTCATTAGCTGCACAATGCGAGGTGACGTTCTCTACACAGATAGAGTTGAGGCGAGCAGCCCGATTTTTCAGAGCGACCGGAAAAATCCTCAAAATTGTTCATCTACCCGCGTGGGATGCCTCTTTGGACGCGGGAAATCTCTCAGAAAGGCGGTTACACAAACGCCGCCCACGGTCGTAGTACACCATGACCGCGTGAAGTGACCACAGAACTCCGAGGCATCCATGAGCAACAAGATCGAACAGCCGTCCGTCCGTCAGTACCGAATCCTCTACAAGCGGTTCGGCGCGGCCGACTTCGCCACTTTGCAGCCTGGGGTCCACGCTGGCATCTACGACGTGCCCGAGGTCAATCAGGGGCTCGATGTCTTGCGGTCCGGGCCGGCCTGCATCAAGGCCATCGTGGTCCAGGTCGAGCAAGACCTTTTCAACATCATCACTTTCGAGCAGCCGGCGATCGCGCCTGACGCTTTCACTTTCTAAGCTGTCTAGCAACAGGGACAAGCAACAGGACTTAGCAACATGACCATCAAAGACATCCGCACCAGCATCGATCAGTTGTTTGCCGAAGGCGGCAATGTCGCCACCCTGGAAGCCGTCGCCGAGCACGCTGGCAACTACGCCAACGTGTTGCGGGCCGAACTCGACGAAGTTGAAGAGGAAGATGACGATTGGGACGACGATGACGATGACTTCGACGACGAAGATGACGACTGGGAGGATGAAGAGTTCGACGACGATGAAGACGACGACTTCGACGACGAAGATGACGACTGGGAGGATGAAGACGAGGAGGACTAGCAGAGCTAGCTTGCTCGACTTGACAGTAGCTATCTAGCATCGTACACTTGGGTAGGAAGTTTACCTTTCACCCCAAGGTGCGGAAATGCCCTACTATTTCACAGTCGAAGGAATCGGCGAGATCAAGTGCGACACGATTGAAGAGTTGCGTTCGGCCGTAGGGGCGAACGCCGGCCTCGTCACCGAGGTTAGTGCCGACAAGCCCCGCAAGGCGGGTGCTGCTGGTCGCCCTGGTCGTATCCGCAAGAAGACAGATTCAAAGTCGCCCGGTACTGGCCCGAAGAAGTCCTGGGCGGTTGCAGAATGGCACTCGGTTAAGACCGGCGTGTCGAAAAATGATGCTCGTGCGGCTCTCGGCAAGCTCCGCAAGGATACGCCGAAGAAATACTTCGCCCTAGTCGAAGAGTTCGAGCTTTTGGTTCAGTGGTACATGGGCAAGATCAAGGCAGCGTCGGTTGACGATGCCAAGGCGGCTCTTCAAGCAGTGTTTGAAGAAGACGTTGACAAGTACAAGGCGACGGTCGAAGAGTATGAGCGAAAACGAAAGAAAGCCGACGCCTGATTACAACTTCCTCGATCCGCCTGCGCACACGCCCGACTACAACTTTGTTGACCCGCCTGCACCCTCTACACCAGACAATCCCGGCCATCTCTACGTCGAACATACGCTTCTGGTCGCCGCTGGACGGAAGATTGACGTTCTGAGCCTGCGAACGGGGAAGAACCACCCCGTTTTGCAGGCGATGGCCACGAATCATGCGATCTATCAGGCCCGGTACGGCATTCAAGGCCACCAGGACTGGGATCATCGCGTCAAAGAAATCTACCGCGACATGCCCGACTGCGGCACGTTCAGCGAAGTCGCAAACGAATCATGGCCCGATCAAGAAGCGCCGGCCGCCGCTGACGAGATGTACATCTCGTGGCGCAAGTCGCCTGGGCACTGGTCGGCCGTCAACGGCGAGTGCTCGTTCTGGGGCTACGCCATGTCCTACAACGCCGGCAAGAAGATTTGGTACGCCGCTGGCTGCTTCGCACAGTTGAGGGGCGCATGAGTTTCCTCAGCAAGCTCCGCGAACTGACCACGCCGCTGCCTCGACCGCCAGCCACGATCTTGGCGGTTTACAAGTGCCGGTTGTGCAACGACAAGTTCGAGGTAGACCCTCGCGATCAATCCATTGCTGCGTGCGACAGGTATCACACCGTCGCCGACACTCACGCATGGACCCGTATTCAACACACCTGCAACGAACGATGCACCGGCCTCGCAGACTTCTGCGGCATGAGGAAGGTGATCGTATGATCCTTGCCTGTCAACTCTGCGGTGGCGTTGTCGAGATCGCGGTCGCGGGTGGCGGTGTTACGCTGTTTGCGTACTTCTTTACGCTAATTGCGAACAAGCTTCGCTGGCGGCAACATCGGAGAGACAAATGTTCGGACTAGGACCAGTCGAGATGCTGATCGTTGGCGCGATCGCGATTCTGTTGTTCGGCAATCGGTTGCCAGGCGTCGCGCGATCGCTCGGCCAGGGCATCGTGGAATTCAAGAAGGGTTTGAACGATGACCGTAACGCTGACCGATGAACAGGCGCTCGACACTCTTGACCGGCTAGCCCAGATCGACCCCCGAGGATTACGAGGGCACGGAATTGGCCCAGATGAAGGCGTTGGTCGATCAATTGCTGCCCATTCACGAAGACGACCCACTTATTCGCGAGGCAATGGAACTGGTGATCGGCCCCGAGAAGGTGCCGGCCGGCAGCGTCGAGCGACACGGCACGTACATCGACACGTTCTACCCGAGTCTGACCGGCAAGACGGCCATCGTCTTCGAGATCACCGACGACGGTGCGCTTTCGACCGGCAAGCACGTCATCGCCCAGTTCGATGACCACGCTACGGGTTACGCCTGGGGCTGGCACTGGTTTGGCCCAAACGACTTCAAACTCGACGAGCCCCGCCGCCGATGAAGCGTAAAGAGCAAGTCGCCCGGTCGATCACCCAGGACAACGACGCAGGCGGCCACAGTCCACGGCCGAACGGGCACAAGGCCCGAGCCGCATTGAAGCGGCACGCCTCGAAGAAGCTGCGGCAAGCACTCGATAAGGAAGATCGGAACCGCGAAAGTTGCATCGGCTGCGGTGACTACCTGGACAAGAACCGGGTCGCCACGGACGAGTATTGCAGCAAGTGCATAGACGGCGGCGTCAAGCTCTAGCGTGCAACATTGTTGAACGCCCTGGACGCTGGAACAGAGTAGTCGTCGGGATTGAAGATCACGTCCACAAGCTCGGCCTTCTCTCCGTCGAGCGTCACGCCGGCCGCCCACTTCGTTCGGACGAGTGCGCCGAAGCCGTTCTGTGCATCGACGTAGGACTCGATCAAGAAGACTCTCTTGCCGGCCAAGCCGCTCTTCCCTTCCTTGATCGTCGGTTCGCCGAAGACGGCCGTGGCCGGCGTGGCGATCTTGTCGAGCACGGCCGCCTGGGCAACAGGCAGGACGAGCTTCTCGGGCTTGGCCGGCAAGCTGTAGATCGCGTCGGCGATCAATACTCCGAAGGTAGCAACAAGCACGTAGAAGAGCGGTCGGCCTCGGTGATGACCCATAGCTTCACCTTATTCGTGGTGCGGTAGACCGAGAAGATGCGAAGGTCGCCCTCTTTCAAGGCTACGTCATTGGAGTGGGAGTCTTCTGTGTCGCAATCGCCCCAATCACCAGAAACGTGTCGATCTAGGAAGTCTCGTGCCGATTGGCCCGATTCTTCCATCGCTTCGAGGGCTCCGGGAGTGGCGACGATCTGGCCGAGGGAGAAAAGCGGACGTGGTACATCAATCATCTGGCTCTCAGCATGGGGTCTAGCTTGCGCAGGCTCCCATCCTTGAGTCGCAGTGCGTTGAACATCAGTACCTTCGGTCCATCAGTGAAGGGATCAGGCTTCTGATAGAAGCGGGCTCGCTCTCGCTGTTTCTTCTGAGCAGCCGTCAAGAACTCGTCAACGAACGTGAACACCTGCACGATTTCGGGATCGATGCCCTGGGCTTCCACTTCGGCCCAGAGTTCGAGCACCGAGACCAGATAGGCTTGCTCAGCGGTCTTCGCGGCGAGGCTCTTGAGCACTGCTAGTTTCATTTGAAGTTCTTTTCCATCCACTTTTCCGAGACGCGAGCGGTAGGGCGCTTGCCTTTGATCTGGACGCCGACGAAACGGGCGGGGAATTGATAGAACGACGTGTAGCCGCGCCGACCGGATCGGTAGTTGACGATCATGCTCATATCGAGCGAGAAACAGTCGCCTTTGCCGAATTCGACGTTCAAAACACCCGTAATCCGGGCCGAAAACGACAATTTTCCAGTCAATTTCGGCTTGCCGCTGTGGTTTTTGGTCGCATTCGCGAGCTTCTTGGCCTGTTTGCTGACGAAATGGGCCTTCGCGGCGTCCACTGAGTCGTTTGCGTCACGCTCGGCGGCCTCGTAGTTCACCCGGTAGTGGCCATCGTTGATCGCATCGCGAAGCTCGTCCCAGCCCGACACGTAGCGGTACTTCTTCGAGTCGGCAGTGACCACGTACCTGGGCTGCGCCATGCAGTCCCACACTTCCCGATTGTTCTCGGGCTTGGGACCGTTCATGCGAGTCTTCCAGCCTTCAAGCTGGCGTTCCGCAACGTCGCGGTAGTGAGCTACCTGGGCCGCACGGAACTGCGGCTCCACTTGCTCGAACATTTTGGTCAGAATAGTGTCGAAGTCGATCATCTGTGCTGTTTCCATACTACAAGGCTAGCACACGTAGCTAGATTGTCAAGCTAGCTCTCGCAGGGTTTCCAAAAACTCCGGCTCGTTGTTTATTGGAACAACTCTGGATGATCCAGAGCGAGGCGCGTCATCTTCGCGCCTAGCCGAGTCAGTGTGTGATAGTAATTCCGGCTGAGATGATCGCTCTCATACTCGTGACCGAATTCATGGATCAACAGGTCGATGACTTCGTTGGTGATCCCACCCAGAAAGAAATCCGGCCCGAGCGCTGGGACGTTGAACACAAGCACTCGGGTTTTGCCATAAGTGGCCTTCACGTCCCATTCAGGCTCGCGAGCAAACAGAACCGTGAGGCCGTGGCCCAGCAGCTTGCGGGCGGCGTTATGAGCGAAGTGCATCACGCGCAGCATCCCGTTGCTCAGTTGATCTTCGGGGATAAGCTTGAGATCGTCGCCGTCCGGCGAGTACGGCTTTGGGCTTGGCGTCACGACGCCAGCAGGCTTCAACGCCTCAGCACGACGGACGTTCTCCCATTCCTCGGCTGACAGATTGCCGCCGTGGACGAGCGGGCGACCGTCAGCAACAGAAATCTTGTTGGCTTCTGGGTCACTGGGATCATAGATGACGGCCCGCTCGCCAAAGCGTTGCTTCATCACTTCCCGGACTGCATCGTCGCTCACTCGTTTATCTGAACAAGCTTCACGGACCCAAGTATGCGTGGCCTCTTCGGTATTCAGACGCGCGTAGGTATGATTCAGCACGGCGACACGCGCCGCCCGCAAGAAGGCCGGCGTCACATTGTCACGGTCCATGTTGAGCGGCACCTTCTGAGCTACGTCGATGTCGTACCGATCTCCGCTCTCGACCACAGGGATGCCCATTTCATAGAGCATGGCCGGACCGATTGGCTCATACACATGCACCGTCGTCTTACGAAGCGACTTGCACAGCACACCGTTCTGGTCGGCGATCAGTGTGGGCAGCGTGACCTGGAACTCCGCGACGGCTGATCGTTGGGAGAGTCTTTCACCGTTGAATAGCGTGGGCACTGGTGGAATGACTCGCTTGGCGGCCTCTTCAAGCTCGGCAAGCTGCTCACGAGTCATTGGAATTGTGGCTTTGAAGATCGACCCCTTTTCTGTACGGCCCCGCAGCGTGTGGCGGCCGTTGGCGTCGAAGCGAACGCTACCGGTCGTGGTCGTGATCGTGGCTTCGGTCGCCAGGGCCAGCACGAGCTTCTCACCCAGGTCAAAACGGCCACGTTTCTCCGGGTCAGCCTTCTTCCGACTCTCGGCAAACAGCGTATAAGCATCACGCAGATCGACGAAGCCGTCTGGATCGTCATCTTCGACAGTGATCTCGATAGCCGGCTTGTTCGGCACCGGCGTTACCGTGACGACAACGCCAGTCACATTCTGGTCCCAGGCATTTTGCAAGAGTTCGTAGAGCACGAACGCTCGCGGCCGACCTTCCATGAGCTTGGCTAAGCCGCTCTTGTCTACGTCGAACCACGGAGCTTTAGTCATGCGTAAGGTCTCCGAAAGAGAATCATTGGTCCCGTTATAGCACGATCAATCTCTCGGATCGATGATGTCTTCGACGCTGACTCTCTCGCGATCCTTACGCAGAACGGGACTGACGACGTGAATGAAGAACAACGTCGCGCCACCTTCTGGCGTCACATGCTCAAGTCGGTACTGTTCATAAGCCGTCTTCGTTAGTTCTGCAACGTAAGGATGTAGCTCGAAGAACTCTTCGGCCATTTCCAGGCCGCCGAGTCGCGTAGCGACAGAGTTCACGAAGTCACGGTGGTACGGTTTATTCATTGTTGTATGCGCCTCGGCGAATCATGCGTGCAGTGTTATCTTGACAGGTTTGCCGCTCGATCAGGAAGATCAGCTTCTTGCGCCGGCCCTTCTCGCTACGGTGGACGATCAGATTGAGCGTGTCGCCATGCAGGTTGGCATCCTTCATGTAGCCGTTGGTGGCCGCATCACGATACCAGTACATTTCCAGTCGGTCGCCGCCCTTGAGTAGCCGGGCAATCGTGGCCCAGTGATCCTCTTCCTGATACACGTAGAGCAGGTGGTGGCAGTAAGCCACTTCGACGAGGGGCGTTTTGCTGTCGTCCCAGGTCTTGTGGTCGGGCACGCACAGGTCGATGGTGCTGTACGCCGGTATCTCATGGTTCAGGTCGAAGTCGCTGGCGTCGGTCTTCTCGCGGCTCGCCTTGATGTAGGAACGGGTTGGCGTCCGAAAGAAGCTCACGCGCTCGGCGCGGCGAAGAGCTTTGAGGTCTTCACGGGTCAGAGCGTGGGTGCCGGCGATAGCGTCGATGTCGAGCGTCTTCATTTCCAGTTGGCTCCCGGTTCGTAGCGGCCGTCCTGGACCTTGACTTGGCCGGCCGTTTCCAGATGGCCGAGGAAATCACCGATGAAGCCCGAGAGCCGGTCGTTATGACCGTCAAAGGCGGAATCGATGGAAAGAACGTGCTGAACAAGCTCGTCTTTGGTCGCGGACCGCTTTTCCAGATAGCTGCCGACCGCAGAGACGATGAAGTGTTCGGTGAGCGTGTTGAATCTTGCCATGAAACAATACTAGCACTGCTAGCTAGATTGTCAAGCTAGCTCAGCAAGATTATTTCCGGCGAGGGAGGCGGCCGTAGGAGGCCGGCACGTCGAGAAACAGGAAGAGCGGGATCAAGAAGATCGGGCAGACAACGCAGAGGAACAGGTACACGCCGGCCAGCTTGGAAATGATCGACCCGTACTCGACGATCAGGAAGGGCGAGATGATGGCGACGGCGAAGTAGAGGATGTTTCTCATTGGAACGGGTTCACGGGCATCGGGAAGCCGGCGTGGAAGATGTAGTTGACCGCCTCGGGTGTGAATCGGCCGTGCTTGTTGATGTTCCAGTAGTGGCTGTTGCGGAGCCGTTCACCGATGATCTGCGGGATCGCATCCCGCATGTACTCGTCGTCATCGACTACTGTGAATCTCATGCTGTTGCTGCCTCTTGTGCGTTGACGCCGGCCACGATCTGGTGGGCGATTTGATCTGCCTCTTCGTCGTACTCGCCCGGATGGCCCACGCGCTGAAGCGGGGCGACGATGAAGTTGCCCCAGGCGTCCACGACCTTGGGCATACTCTTCTCATGCCACGTCGGGAAGCGTTGGTGGTATTCGACACGCCACGGTAACGGGTGCGGTCCGGTCATAGGATTCTTTCCGGGACATCAACTTCTGTCGAAGTACGCTCTCATATCAGTTTCACTCCGTCCGCCCAAAGTTCGACCAACTCGATCAGGTTGTTCCCGCTGCCGCACTCAAGATGCTTCCATTCGTCATACGGGTACATGCACAAGCTGCGGTTGCAGTCGCACGAGTAGTTGTTCTCGGTCCAGCTAAAGATCAGCGCCTTGTCTGTCGTATCGCATGGCCCGTACTCGTAGGTCGCAACGTGCCCGTCGCGAGTATCTCGGAGCACGGCTTTGTACTTCTGGATCATGCGACACTCTTCTTGGCTTTGGGTAGCCCGATTTTTGCACGCTGAATCACGGTCTGCGGGGTGCCCTTGTAATCTTCGTGGGCCTTGATGGTGCCGGTGATGTCCAAGACCTGGCCTTCTTCGATGTAGGTGTCACCCGACTTGAACCAGACGATGACGTTGCCGGCCGCATCCTCGAAGCGGATCAGCGTCGTGACGCCCCACTCGTTGTCGAAGCTGCGGATCGTCTTGACCGTCAACTGCTCGAAGCATTGACGCTCGCCGACCACGCCGACGTGCTTGCGATTCTTGGCGGCTGCCTTCTTCATGTTCAATTCGGCTTCGCGGTCCAGGTGGCGCTGGTACGCCGAGATCAAGCTGGCGACGAGGCCGGCCGTCTTCAACTTCACGTAGCCGAGACGCACAGCCACGCCGAGGTTGTAGATGTATTCGCTGTCGTCGGTGACGAGGGCCTTGCCCCAGGCGATGGCTTCCGTCGCGAGCTTTTCGTCCCGCTCCGTGGTGTGCAGATCATGCTCGGCCACGAACCGGTCGAAGACCCGGCGTGCATCGCTTCCATGCTTCGGAGGGCTCAACAGACCAAGCACGATCTCGCACGTCGGCCTCGGTCCGCCCGCGAATTCCATTTCGTTGGCGACTTTGCGGCTGACCCAGCCGAGTTTGCGGATCACGAGCGCCGTAGTTTTCACAAATTGTTCGAGGGAATAGACGATCTCGCCACCGTCATGGCCGAGCAACTTGAAGAAGTCGGCCACTGGAATATCCAGCGCCATCGCCATTGCGGTGGCGAAGCAAGACCAGCGGTTAGCTTTGATTTGAAGACGCATAGCCGATCTCGACTTTGCAGCCGCCGCCCCAGTCATCACGCTCGGAATCGGACATCATCCGGCCCAGATCGAAGGCCCAGGCGGCGCGGTTCACGATGGCTTGCGGCGAAACGGTGCCCAAGAAGTCGCCGATGCACTGGCGGCCGACCTGGACGTGCTTTCCGTCGTCGTGACGGAGCACGAAGACCTCTTTCCGCTGCCGATTGATGTTGCAGTGGTCGCAATGACCATCCGTGGTGCGATATTCTTGCGGCGGGGATTGTCCGGGGACGCACGAGACGAGGTTTTCACCCGATTCTTGCTTCTCGATGGCCGCCACCAGGGTCCAGCCGGCGAATTTCGGCGTCTCGCCCTCGACCGACACAATCTTGTAGACGACTTGATGCTCGATGCCGGTGACTTCATCCTTCCGGGTGACGATTTTCTCGCCGTGGAAGGTGAGAACGGCCGGCTGGCAGCCCAGCTTCACGGCCTTCTTGTTCAGGACCGCGATCTCGGCTTCGAGTCGCTCGACGTGCGTGTTCTTGATCGTGTAGGTTTCGGTCATAGCTAGCTCCCTTGCGTGTGTTCTACGTGAATAGTAACACACGTCGGTAGCTAGTCAATCTAGCTTAGCTATTTTCTTGCCCAGCTAGCTCCATGCGGCGCTGCAAGACCCGCTTAACCTGCACGTTCGTAAAGGCCGTCCCGCGAGTCGTCTTGAATCCCTGGGAATTCAACGCGCGAGCGATGTCGGTGAGGCTGTTGCCTTGCTCGTCGAGAGCGATCATCAGCGGCAGCACGACGCTGTACCGGTTCCGTTGCAGGCGAGCGCGTGCCAAGCGGCCAGCTTGAGTGCCTTTGGCCCAGCCGTTGTGGCCAACGAGAGCAGCCGCGATCTTGGGGTTCGCCGATCCGAGCTTCACACCCCGCGCTTTCAGAGCAGCCAGCGCATCCTTCGTCCGCTGGCTGATCCGACGTGCTTCATCCTCGGCCACAGCAGCTAGAATATGAATAGTGAGGCGGTTTGCACTGGGCATGTCGCAACAAACGAAGTCCACGCCCGACTCCATCAAAGTTGACGTAAAGGCCACGTTCCTCGCGAGCCGGTCGAGCTTCGCGACGACGAGCGTGGCGTTTGCGGATTTTGCGTGTTGTAACGCACGAGCTAGTTGCGGCCGGTCTGACCGCTTCCCTGATTCGACTTCCTCATATTCGCAGATTACAATCCCGGCATGGGTCTTGCTATGATTGAGGATCGCGAGCTTTTGAGCATCGAGCCCTAAACCCGACACTTCCTGTTTCTTAGTGCTAACCCGGTAGTAGGCGATGATGTTCTTCATATTTCCAGTCTATCATCAGACTGTAGCTTGTCAAGCTAGCTAGCTTGTGGTAGTGTGAATAGACCACGACCAAACAACCACTTTGGTAGACAATGCGATGACGCGATTCATTCTGGACGAGCTTTCAGAGAAGCTCGAAGCGGGGCTCAAGCCAGTGAGCATTGAAGCACGATCCGACACCATCGCCCTGATCTTCGACGACAAGAGCGAGATCGATCTGACCGGGGAGGTCGAGTTCGGCTGTGACGCCGACTTCGGCAAGCGCTGTGCTCTCGCGAAGCTGGCGGTCCGCTGCGGATGGGCCAAGTCCACGAAGCGGGCGGCCGACGCCATGCAGATGTTCCCGGCTGGCTACCTCGGCGAACTCTGGCCAGCGCCGCCCGAGTGGGTTTGACCCCGTACCCCTTGAGATTTGACGCGGACCTGTTCGACCCTCGCCCTCGCGAAGCTCGAACCTCGGTCCGGCTGGTGGCGATCTGGCTTCTGGCCTCTGGGTTCGGGAGGGAATGTTACTCAGTTACGCGGCTCAAGGCACTGAGTAACATGCACAAGGCTCAGCAGCATCACGTCTTGCGACGAAATGTTACTAAGTTACACCGTTACCCAGATCGGCATCCTGCATATAGCGCATTTAGCGCTACAAGCTGCTGAGAGGTATAATGATTCTTAGGTAACTAAATAACTCAGTAACATATAGAAGGAAGTGGGCTTGGGATATGGACTTATGGCGAGTTACTCAATCCCGACGCCGGGTAACTGAGTAACATCTGAGCCCTCGCATTCCTTACTACGCTGGCCGAGCCAATCTGTGTACCCGGCCGGCGAAGATTGCTGGATCGGCCGACATCGCTGGCCGTTGATCTCCCCAGAACTAGCGATCTCGCGGCGGCCGATTGGTGATACGTTTCTGGCCTGGGCCGTATCACATTTGACCCTCTCCCCAGCCGACCCGCCGCGACCCGCCGCAACCCGCCGCACGCTTCCCGGCCGGCTGGTACTGTGCGGCGATTAGCCGCCCTATTCGCCGCACGCCCGCCCAATCACCGCACCCCTGGGGAAACTACGCGGTGGTCCTATTTTCGCCGTGCGCCGCGTCACCATAGGGCAGCGATTCGCGTGCCGTTCGCTCGCCGTTGCCGAAATCGAATCAGACCCCTCCGGTACAACCGTCACAATCGATTGTCCTGATTCTACGCTCCCCGCTCCCCGTGTTCTGTCCAGGTCAATACGTTCGGACAATCAATCAACGTCCGATAGATAGAATGTCACACGCAACAGGCTAGCAACACACGCGAGCAACACGCTACACACGGGGACTAGCTCCCCTCCCGCTCCCTGGACGGGGACGCTACACACGGGGACGCTACACACGGGGAGCGGGGAGCTAGATCAGTATGGTACAACCGTCACAATCGGTTATGCCAAGGGGTATAGCCCTAGTTGGGGTAGGGTACGCACAGCCGCACCTAGCAAGCCCAACCGTTACAATCCGCGCTCTCAACCGTGCGCGGAAAATGGGAATTGCCTACCTTACCGCGCTAGCGCGGTACTCAACCGCGCTTGACCTGTTGCTATCATCTCCCCCGCGAATCCACAATCTAGCAACACGCAACGCGAGCTAGGCAACACGGGAGCTAGTCCAGGTCAACAGGTCACACGGGGACAAGCTCCCCGCTCGCAACAGGTTAGCGCTAGCGCCACTATCGGCGCTTATCCCCTGAAAAACGGCGCTTTGCGTCAAGCTGGCGCAAGCTCCCCCCGCTCCCTGGACGGCGCGCCGTCTATGCGCCGTCCAGGAAAATTCTTTCGCGCCACAAGTCTAGGCGCTTGCTAGCGTTGCTAGCTTATCTTGCTAGGCCAGCTATTTTCTAGTTTGACTAGCTAGCGTTGCGTGATAGTCTTCAATTGTCGGGAGCAACACAACGCAACGCGAAACGGGAGCTAGTGCAATGGTTATCGGATACGCAATCGCATGGTTTTTAGTTGCTTGTGTAGTCGGGAGCTTGGCCACAAAAGTTAGCGGACCCTACTAGGGGAGCTAGTCCAATGGTTGACGGAAGCAAACGCAAACGGCGCAACGGGGAACGGGGACAAGCTCGCAAGCTTTACTATGCGAAACATAGGCAAGCTAGATTCGCGCGGCGCTTTGGAATTCAACAGGGGAGCTAGTGCAATGGGATACGCCACAACGGGAGCGAGTCCATTTTCCGCAATTGTCGAAATTGTCTCAACACGCAAGCAAACGCAAACGCTAACCGGTCAAACGCAACGCTAACAGGTCAACACACGCGAGCTTGACTAGCTCGCGTCCACAACGCAACAGGGAGCTAGCACAATGTCGAAACGTCAACGCAACGTGTATCCGTCCGATAGAATCGCTCACCTATGGAATCGGGAGCGACGCGCGGGAAGCGCTAGACGATTGTTTGGAAATGATCGCGCAACAGGGATTCGCAACGGAAGAGCTAGAGCGCGACATTTTGGCACAGTATCCCGATTTTCTGGACGTTGAAAAACTGCGCGCGAATTCGGTAGGCGCTTTGCTGGAATCGCAACGCGAAACGGACGAAGACGAAGACGGGGACGATTGTTGCGAGCTTTACTATCACGTAGGGATAAAATGGACGGACGGTAGACCAGCGCTGCGCTTGGAGCGCTTGCGTAAAATCGCGCCGGACGTTTCGCGCTTCGCTCCCGCAAGCTATCGCGCTTGTGAGCTTGCCGATACTTCGGCTATCTCATTCGGGGACGTTTCACAACGGGATAAGCTCCCCGCTCGCGTTGACGATTGCAAGCGCGGGGAGCTTGTCGCGCTCCCGCGCTATATGTCGGGAGGGGACTATAGCGGGAGCACATTGGAGCGCGCGAATTTTAACGAATTCGTCGAAAGCTTCCCCGTTGAATACGTCAAGAAAATGAGCGGGGACTACGGAAGCTTCGGCATAGCGCTTGACGTTAGCGCCATGCTGGCCGATGAAACGGAAAGCACCGAAGCTATCCTAGACGCACTGGAAGCGCTGGAAGATTATCCACTGTTGAATGATGAAGCGCTTTCTAATCTCGAAATGGAATTGAGCGAAGAGGGATGGAAAGACTGGGCGCGCGATGATTTTCGACGGGAGCTAGAAAAGCGCTTCAACGTCGATTTAGATTGGAGCGAAGAGGGGTGCGCGCTTGTCCAGGTCACAACGTCCGAAGCGCAACGCGAATTGTTTGAAACGGGACGCGCTCCCGCGCTCCCCGCGCTAGTGGCCAGCGCTAGCGGTTTGCTGGAATTGTTTTTCCGCGCGGCGGCGCGCGTCAACGAAGATTGGCGCGCCGATGGGTCCGATATGTATATCGACGTTTCGCGCGTCGCAAGCGCTGTCACACGGGAAGAGCTTTCCCCGTTTGTCGAAACGGACTACACAACGGAAGAGAATTGACACACGCAACACGCAACACGGGGACGGGGACAAACTCCCCGCTCCCCGTTTGCGTTTGCGTCCAGGTCACAACACACAACACGGGAGCGCGTCCAGGGAGCTTGTCAAGCTCCCCGCTCGCGTTTGATCTATCACACGGGGATAAGCTCCCGCGCTCGTGTCCAGGTCAACACGCGAGCGGGAGCGGGAGCGGGGACAAGCTCCCGCGCTGGCCAGCGCTCCCCGTCCAGGTCAACAGGTCAACACACGCGAGCGGGGACAATGGCAACAGGTCACACGCAACACGGGGACGCAACGCGAGCGGGAGCGCGTCCAGGTCACAACGCAACGCGAGCGGGGACGCGCTCCCGTGTGATAGGTCACAACGCGCTAGCGCTCGCGTCCAGGTCAACAGGGAGCGCACACGCGAGCGCTATACAATCGACACAATGCGCCCCTCCCGAACCAACACGCCAGCACCAGGTAGACTTCTACTGCCACCCCTAAGCCGCACAACCGGTTGTAGGGGGACTACCGTTGGGCACTTGCCCTAACTGTAGTGTCAAATCAAGCTCCCCGTTGTCGGTCGCAAGGCTGTCAACGTAGGGCGTTGTTTCCGTCCGCGCTTGATAGTGGCGAAGCGCGGCAATGATCGTGGCGTTCTCGCGTTTGTTCAGGTGCATGGTGATACTCTCGGATGGAATCGATCATAGACGCACTCCCCGGCCGCGTTACGCACTTCGGCCTTCTCTGTTCCCATATCGTCGTGGCTCGACTCGGCCATGTTGGCGTAGTCGTCCGATAGCAAGTAGCGGACGTGGCCCTTCGCCTCTTTCAGATTGTCCGCTGGCCGGCTACTGAGTTCGTATCCGTCTTTGTCGAGCAACACGACGCTGTACTTGGATTCGCTTCTCATGCCCAAACCTGCGAGTAGACGGCCATCGTGTTGCGATAGTTCCCGACGATATGCGCCTCGCCCGCGCCCGGCATGTTCTGATTGATTAGGGCAATGTGCCGAACGTCTTCGCGATTGTCGGCCTCTTTCTGCGCCAACTCGCGAAGGCGAGCATAGGCGGCCTCGGCGGTTGTTTCGTCCAGCTTGGCGACGGTCTTCCGGCCGCCTCGCGGCCCGGTGCGTATGATCTTCATTCATCGCTCCAATCGTGTCGTTGTTCAGCCAACAGGCCAGCGGCGAAGTCGGCTTGCTCCCTTAGAAGTTAAGGCAACATTGTTCGATGGTTTCCTTGATCGTGGCTTTCTTGGCGGCCTCACGTTCGGCGTCGTGCTCGTCGGCGTCGTAGTCTTCAATGTCGTCAAGCTTCTCTTGAAGCGCCTCGCGCCGCTTGGCGGTCACTGAGGCTGAACGCATTTTCTCCCGTATCCCCTCGCGTTTGTTCTCGACGGCCGCCTTGCCCTCTTCGTCTTCCTCGGCGTGCTTGTCGTCCAGGTCACTCAAGGCGTCCGTAACGGCGTCGTTTACTTCCTTGATTAAGTCCTGGAAAAACGAGTAGACGGCCGCCCCGTAGGTGTAAGCGGCTTGGGCTCCAATCGCCTCGCGTGGTGCGAGCCCTTCCCACAAGCCGGTATCGGTTTCCTCAAAGTCCGAAAGTTCATCCAACACTTCGGCGGCGTCCGACAAGTCGTAATACTTATCGACGTGGCGTTCGTGGTGGTAGCTGTCCCCGTGGCCGTAGTCGTTCAGCAAGTCGTCGCTGGCCTCCCCGTCGTCGAAAATCTTCTCGGCAATCTCGTCTTCGTAGTTCTCGACGGTACTCACGGCATCAGCGCGCGCTTCTTTGCGATAGTCACTCATGGCGTTGACGGCCGAGTTGGCGTCAGTCGCCGCAACTTCTTTGGCCAACGCGCGGATCAACGCCGCCGATGGGCGGTTCGGGTGCGGCGAGCCTTGGGCCGTCGCAGCCGTGTACGAGCCGGTCTGACCTTGGACGGGCGGCGTAGCAGCCACCAGAACACCAGTGAGGGTCAGGATCGCCAGGGCGGTCCGATTCGTCTGGCCATCCGTGTTCACGCTAACAGCACCGGCCAGAGCGGGTGCAGCACTCGCGGTCAACGAGCTAGTAATCACGGTCAAGCCATGCTTCTTACCAGCCACCGAGACACCGCTGAAAGTCAGTACCAACGGGGCCGTTGTCAGAGCACCGCCACTGGTGGCGATGTCGTTGTTGGTCCAGCCAAAGATGGAAGCCGCAGTGGCAGCCGTGTTGAGGGCCGTCTTGATCGTCGCCGCGCTGGCACCAAACGCGATGGCAGCCGTGGTGAACGTCTCGCCGCTGTTCAGCGTGACAGTCAACGTGAATGTGCCGCCATCAACGCCTGTTCCAAGCGGATACACCGCGATGGATTGAACTTCGTTGGCCACCGCAAAACCGGACGGATAGGCCAAGTCGCCTTGAACAGCTTGCAAGCCCTCCAATTCACGAACGAGCGCGCGGCTTTCGCCAACGGCCGTCGTATTGCCCACGTCGATTGTCTTGGCACTCGCCAAGAGGTCAGCATAGATACCCATTAGAACCTCCAAAAGTTAGTGCATGATCCGAATGACGCCCTGTTTCTTGCAGCCGTCGCACCTACAAGGTGGCGGCGTTCGGTCACTGCCGGGTGCGCCGCTGCCGGCCCACCCGAACCAACGGCCACGAATCTCGGCATCCATGAGGCAGTAGGGCTCTCGCCAGAAACCGTTCTCGTACTTGCCTTCGCGTCGGTTTGCGGTCTCAGTGCGTTCAACGAACTCACAGAACGACCGCAACGCTTCCTCGTCCGTTTGTCCGATGTCCCATGTGAAGTGGGAGAACCAACTAAGGCACCACGTCTCGGACCGGACGTAGTGACATTTGATTTTCAGGTCTTCGACGCCCGGCTGCGGATTACGCTCGAAGTAAGCTTTGATCCACTCGGCGGCGTCGGCCTCGATCTTTTCGAGCGTCGTGTTTTCCTTCGGCATCGTGAAGAAGTCGGTGCCGTTCCAATGACGAAGAGGCCGTAGGCCCTTCGTCCAGCCCGGACCCCACTCGCGATCCTCGGCCGGCATGTCTTGCGACCAGTCGAACCGAGTCTTGAAGATTTGGTACACGGGCTCGCTCAAGCAAACGCCTCCAAGTGCTCGACCATGAACTCGCCGACTTCGACGCCACACGACTTGACCGACGTGCGGAATTGCGTGGTGTCGAAGTCCGCCAACTGGGCAAGCTCTGCTGCCAGGGCCAACGACTGTTGCGAGTCACAGTGGTACTCGCTGTCGTCTTCATCCATCTCGTCCGTGTCCGCTTGCAGCAAGTCGTCTTGCAGTTCGGCGATGGCCGCGAGCACAGGGTCGCGGCCGGTCGGCTTGTCCATGAACACCAACACGGTGCTGCGGGCAGCACGATTCGGCGACACGGTGATCCGGGTGAGTGTTTTGCGTGGCACGACTATTTCCCCTCGGGGAAGCGGAAGAACGAGTTTTGCGGGCGCTGCTTACGTGTCAGCTTCCCGTTGAACCACGCACGCAGGAACCTCATGCGGTGGTGCTCAGCCTTCTGGGCGATCAGGTTGTCTTGTTCCTTGCTCAACTGGGTACTCCGGTGAGGATGGCTTGAAGCTCTTCGACAGAATGAAACTCGATTTGATTGGGCTCGCTGTACGGATGATCGTGCCACTCGTACTTGATCGCCCCCGAGCCGTCGCCGTGCAGTTCGAGCGTGGCGGAAGCGTGCCAGCGCATGGCGTGATGCCAGCGGTCGAACTGGTCAAGCAGATCGGCCACTAGCGGCGAGTTGCAGCGGGCAGCGAGCGCAGCGTCATCCCGGAGATCAATGGCAGTAAGCTTGCCGGCTTTGGCTTGCTTGATGCCCCGCGCAACCGCTCGCTTCTGGGCGGGTGTCAGCTTCGGTGGCTTGCTCGCACGGGTCATACACGGTACTACGAGCTAGCTAGCTCAGTGTGTACCGCAAAAGAAATAGGCCGGGAACATTTCCCGGCCTACCGCTAGCGAAGATACGATTGTAGGGGCCTACGCAGCTTCCCGCTTGCTGGTCGGCATCTTGATCGTGTCTGGTTCTTCCCGAACCTCGGAGCGGCGTTCCAGAGACATGCCGTGGAGATCGGGGACATCGCCCAGGGCATCCTTGATGGCAGGTAGGGCGGCCTCCACACGCTTTGCAATCGTGCGGTAGTAGACGCCGCACTTGGCCTCGGCCGCCCGGTAGCTCAGATGCTCGACGACGATCAGGCAGATGGCCTCACGCTGGGCTGGTGGCAAGCTGTCCACAGCCGTCCAGAAGGTTTGCCGGAATTCGTTGACCTGGGCAGTCACGTCCGGCCGTGGCTGTTTCAAATCCTCCATGTCAAAATCCTGCCAAACCGAATCGTGATTGGTCTGGTAGTTGGTCAGCGTCTTCTTGGCCTTACGGCGGCGATGTTCGTCGAAGAAAATCTTCTCGCCGCACCAGAAGAACCACTTCGAGAACGTGCTTCTCGCGGGGTCGAATTTCTCGGCGTGCTTCAAGATACGCATGAACGTCTCTTGGGCAATATCCTCCGCAGCATCGCGGTCGCCCTTCAAACGCTGCGTAACAATGTGGACCAGCTTGTTGTAGTAACGATTTACCAGTTCGTTGAATGCCGATTGCCCGTCCGGGCTCGTGCGATCCGACACGAATTTGGCTACAAGAGCCGCGTCTTTGTCAGCGTCTTTCTGGCCCACGCCTGACATTATCCGCCCGCCTATTTGGGTGAGAAATTAGCATGACGTGACGAAGAGCGATCCGAGAGCAAATTTAGCTCAAGAAACGCTGTCGTGCCGCCACGTCGGTAGTACACCTCGATAATAGACCACGTAGCTAGTCAAGTTTATTCCGGCACGTTAGCGCACAGATTCCATGCCTGTCAGCGGATTATGGTGTTATTACCGATAAGTCCGCTGCGGTCGAACCTGGAATGGAGCTTGTCACCGTTTGTCACCGGAAGACTCGCACGGGCTGCTATTTGACAGCACTTTAACCATCAATTATGATGGCGGCCGAGGCAATTTCCCTGTGAAAATCATAGACAGGTAGCTAGAAGAGCTACATCGACAAGCTAGGGGTCACAGGTTCGAGTCCTGTATCGCCCACTTCCTAAATGACTCCCAGCTAAAGATTTGAGCAAACGAGAAAGGCTTGATTCCTCGGTCTGATTGGTCTCGGACAGACTAAGACAGACTAAGCGACCGCGATTCTTGAAAAATGATCGCCCGCGGCCGGCGTATTCCTTAACAGCAATACGCAAGAGGAGTCAGCCATGAGAGAGTCATGCCTTCGGTCGCGCGTGCGCAACGGAAAGACGCACTTCTACGCCAACGTCAATGGCGGGCAAGTTCAGCTTGGCACCAAGAAAGGCGCTGCGGAAAAGAAGCTGAAGGAATTGCTTAACGGCAGGCCCAAGCAGATAGGCCCGAATCCGCGAGTTGAAGAACTGATCGATAAGTTCCTAGCTTGGTCGGCCAAGAACAACGAACCGGGGACCTACGGCTGGTACAAGCTGCATCTGGATCACTTCAAGGCTTTCCTGCCAGGCGGGCTACGCCTTGCTCAGTTGAAGCGATTTCATCTGACTAACTGGCTCGGCGAACAATACCCAGGAACGTCTGCCAACTATCGAAACGGAGCCGGTCGTTGTGCGAAGCGAGCCATCCAATGGTGCGAGGATGAGCAGCTCATCGAAGTCCGCTCGCCGCTGGCAAAAGCGAAGCTGCCCGAGCCAGAGCGGCGGGAGCTGACGATTGACGAAACCCAGTGGCAGGCACTACTCAAGCTGCTAGAAAACCGCTGGGGGCACAATTACGACGACTTTCGCGACTTGCTGACCGTTATTTGGGAGACCGGTTGCCGACCGTACGAAGCGCGGATTGTCGAGGCCCGGTACTTTGACCGCGCAAATCGCTGCTGGCGGTTCCCGACGAAAGTGAGCAAGGGCAAGAAACGACAGCGGGTCGTCTACCTGACCGACGAAGCGTATGCGATCACTGAGCGGCGGGCGTTGAAGCATCCCGAGGGGCCAATCTTCCGGCAAGAAAAAGGCGACCCGTGGGATAAGAACGCCGCCAGGTGCAAGTTCCGGCGATTGAAGGAGAAATTGGGCCTGCCCGAGCTATGCAGCTATACACTGCGCCATTCCTTCGCGACGCGGATGCTGCAAGCAGGTGTTGATTCTCACGTCGTGGCCAAGTTGTTGGGCCATACGTCAACGCGGATGCTTGAGCAGCGGTACAGCCATATTGACAGCAAGCCAGGCTTCCTGCTCGGAGTGCTAAACGGTGCGAACACCGCAGCGGCTGTCGTGGCCTAGGCAGCTTCAATTTGAAAGCGATGAAGGTCAGCGGGGCGAATTCGAATCGTCCCGCGACCTTCGCCGGCTCGAAAACATCTCAAGCGACCATCCCGGCACAGGTCATAGACCGTATCAGCGCTTACGCCCAACCGCTGCGCGGCCTGTCTGACAGTCAAGGGCTTCGCGTCGGGCTGGGCATCGCCCGCTAGGATGGCCGCCAAGGTTAGAATAGCTGCGGCTTGACCGTCAAATCCCTCTGATTGAAATCCGCGACATAACTGAATGATCTGGTCTTGGGTCATTCGCGCTAACTCTCTGAAATCGCCGATACCATTTGCGGAGCCGCGGACGTGACGGTAAATCACACGTCGACATTTCGCGCGCCCTCACGTCCGCATCCATGTCCAGAGGATCTTGCACCACACCCAGATTTTGCCGGGATGCGTTGCATTGAAGTGCCCAAGTTTGTAGGCACTGACAAAAGTCACGATGAACAACACGCTTGAAATCGACATGGCCGTTTACTCCCGTTCCAGGTCCCGCGAATTGTCATCGCGATCATCGCGATCCTTGGCTTGTTGCAAGCGGTCGCCGAGGACCGAATCTCGATTCGGTCCTTCATCTTCCAGGTCTCTGGCATCACCGCCGCGTTGGTCACGAATCTCTGCGGGGGTCAAGGAACCGTACAAACCGTATTCAGGTTGCTGAGCCACGTTGCCGCTGGGGTACATTGCAGCACGAAGCTCCCGCAAGCCCAATCTCGCCATGGCCGCCGCGTGTCCGTCGCCGATCTTTCGAGATTTGTCGTCCGAAGCCATGATCTAAGCCCTCCAGGCTAAAACTGCTCACCGCGCATTTCGCGAAAACGCTCCGCGACGATTTCCTGTTCGATCACTGCGTCGTTCATAGCCGCCGCTCTCTGGCGAACCGATTGCTCCCGGCCGAAGGTGCTCATAAAGAGGCACACGGCCGAGCCAAGAAGGTATGCCGCCAGTGGAACATTGGTCTCACCGATCAAGAACGCCACGATTCCGACGAGCAATGGCTCGAACCATTGCTTCACCGTCACTTCCGAGCACCCCCGAAAGATGCCCATAAGCCACGACCTGCCGGAGTAATACGAGTGGTTGGCGTCACCGCGGCTGCGCCGCTGCCAAGCCTGGGCGCGGGCCACAACACACATCACCAGGTACGTGCCCAGGAACCACAACAGCGGACGAAGGTCATGCCCCGGCCAGAGCAGCATGAACATCGGCACCAGCAGCAACACCAGCGCACCTTTAGCCCCGATGTAATTCCAGCCGAATTCGCGGCGCAGAAAGACTTCAACCGAGACGGCCCACGACTCGACGATAAATCGCAGCCAATTGGCGGCTTGCCGTCCGTCGCTGTTCGGTGATTGATTGCCTTGCATGATCGTTCCTCCTGCTTCTAATACGCCCCAGTGTTGAGATTATTTGTTGGCTCAAACGACGCCTTCAGCGCTGATCGAAGGTTACCGGAAGCCACGTTTTTCCGTTTTGGCGAAAACGCCGGCCGCCTTGAAAGATGATTCCGTCCACCTTCAAAGCATTGTCAGGGCCACCCCGTCGCAATGTCGTAAAGCGGCGCGGCTGAACTTCAAAATCAATGTGCTCGCTGACACCCGCACTCGATTGTGCCACTCCTCCGATTCCCGTGATTTCCGAAAACCAGTCACTCGACTGTTGAGTCGTCGATGAGTTAGTTAGAAACTGCCGGCTCTTCCCGATGAGCGACGCTGCCCATTCGTTGGTCACCGGATCGCCATTGGCATGAAAAACCTTCGTGTTCAGGTTCGCGAACAGACTGTCCGCTTGCGCCTTGCCTTGCTCGCCGCCGCCGAGCGCTGCGTAGAAATTCGAAATATTTTGTGTCAAATAAACGGTGGCTACTCGCGCAGCGCGGCACGTTGTCTGAAACGCCGAGTCCCCGGCGGTGGTCACGTATTGTGCCTCGTCGGCCCACAGAAAGACCGGACGGTCATTCATGAGTAGATTGCGGCGCTCGATTGAACGCTGAAACAAAAGCTTCCAAAGTACCTGAGCAAATTGGCCGACTTCGGCGAATTCCTTGATCGGTAAATCGACCACTACGATGGCGCCGTGTTCAATATCCTCGGGCGTGATGTTCGTGTTCGGTCCGCAAAATAGCTCGGCCAGCACCCCGCGATGGAGCACGTCAATCATGCTGGTGAAGGTGCTAAGAACAACCGACCGCGTCCTTTCTGAGAGGGCCGGCCACTCCAGCAATATGAAATCGGCGACAATTTTGAAGTCACGCAGTTGCCCAGGGCTTTTGCTGCGCGCGTCGGCATCGCGCAAACACTGGTAACAGAAAGAACTTTTCTGCCAATCAGCCGAGCCGACCTGTGCAAGCGACGTGGGAGCCGAGATCACCGCCTGATACAAATCGGGCACCGATAGTGTGCCCCTGGCCATGACCACCAGATCGACGACGTTACTAAGAAGCTGCCTCATCGCTCGCCGCCAATAGCCTTCGTCCTCCCGGCCACCTTGTCCGGATTGGCGATCCCCGACCTGTGCCACTTCGCACAGTAAATGGACGATGTTGTGGGTTATACCGGCGCCGGCGCCGCCGCGATTGAGCTCGAAATCCATGAAGTTAAGGCGCCAGGGCTGCGACGGAGAGAACACCCGCAAATCAGCAAGCCGTCCGGTCCTACTACAATAGGATTCCCAGATAGCTCGCTCATTCTTGGCCGTTAATACAAGACCGCCAAATCCTGCGGCTAAGTACGAAAGCGCGAGGGCCTGGCCGGACCCGGTCGACTTGCCAGAGCCCGTAGCCCCCAAGGCGAGTACCCCCTCACAGGCATCGCCCTGCGTGAACTTGTCCCACTTGGAGAGACTCAAGAGTGCGTGATCGGCCTGCCAGGCGGAGTTGCCGCGCTTCGTTGACGAACGCGGCTGGTTCCAGAAGTGATCCCAGATGAATAGCATCAGGGCAACGATTCCGAATCCCCCAAGAAATTGGACACCAACGACCCACGGAGCAACCTCGTTCATTCGTCACCTCAGGTAGATGAATCCTGTCCCGTGTTCAACTCGATGAATTCGTGCCACCGACCAAGTGCATTCAGGCTTCAGCTGCTTGCTTTAACGACCGTATGAACGGTTTCAATTCCAGCCCTTGAGTCCGCGCTTTCCGCGCCCGCCCTAGGTAGTCCTGAAGCGCTTCGATGACTGCCTCCAGCGTCAACTCTTCTCCGGCCACAGTCACCGACAGTCCGTTGCCCAGAGGCGCCGTAACACGCTTCAATGCGACCGGCGTTCGATCGGCGTTGCCGTTTAGCTCCGACCTGACGGCACCCGCGACTTGGTCGCGTGTGAGACGCCCTTCGGCGAGTTCCCGAGCCATTGCCGCTTGTTTCACGGGCTCGCCAACCCGAGACAGCTCGTACCCGGCCGATGCCGGAATCTTTCCAGCCTCGATGTCTTGTTGGATGCTCTCAGGCAGAGAAAGTAGCGACAGCAGCTTGGAGGCCGTTCCTTTCGACAACCCAAGCTTTCCTGCCGCTTCCGACAGCGGCCATTGCGTGACTTCGAGCAGGCGTTGGATGCCTCGTGCTTTTTCGCAGGGCGGAAAATCATCCCGCTGAATATTTGCAATGAGCTGACGATGAAGTGTTGCACTTTCATCAAGCGACTGCTGCTCGACGATCGCGGCAATGTCCGGCAGCTTTATGAGGTGCGCCGCACGCAGGCGTCGTTCGCCATCAACCACCACGTACCGCGCTGCGTCGCGGCGAACTCTGATCGGCTGTTGCAGCCCGACTTCCTGCATGCTCCTGGCGAGCCCTCGCACCGATTCGTCAGTGACTTGCTTGCGCACTTGCGGGTCACATTCGACTTTTTCCACTGGCAGATATTCGATCACTTCGCGGAACATCGTTTCCTCACTCATCGTGACTTCGGTGTCATCTTCATTACCGATGCGCCTTGCGCTCTTTACTCGACTTCCAAGTTTTCCTTGTTTGCCGCCGACGTTGCAGCTTTTTCTTTACTCGCCTTCCATGCCGCCCGTGCTGAAGCGATGCCGGCGACTACGGCGCCCAAGTCATCCACGAACCCGAACGGACCGAGAAACGCCTCCGGCAGGATGTCGACCGGCGAAAGGCAGTAGAGGCGCAAAAAGCCGCGAACACCCAACCAAAAATCTGAATCAGCATCGTTCTTAGCGGACTGTGCGGGAGCGATACTAGAATCATCATCGAGAGCGCCAACAAGGTTCCGCAAATGGCCGTGATGCTGACAAACCCAAAAAAAGTGCTCATAAATCACCTCGTTGTTTGACGAATTGTTTTTCAGATATCTTTGGTGCGAAACTCTGTTTCACACACCAGTAGGCGACGAAGGCGTCATCGATCCAACCAAGCACTGGTACAAAATCGAAATTGAGAGGGCAGATGACGTAAATCCCTCCGCCAACGATCCAAAGCCACGGCGGAATACTTCGCTTTTCGTTCTGTTGTCCAAGTAACGCGGGACGGTCTCCTTGATTTGTTGACTGTGACATTCCTGGGCTTGTCAGAGCCGTTAAACGGCGCCTCTCGTCTCTCCACCACAAATACGGACAAGTCGAAATCTTCTTTTCATGCAATTCACGTGAAAACTTCTGCTACGCCCCTTTGCGAAAATGCCTCCGCAGTATCTTCCGCGCTTGATGAGCCCACCTATCGATGGTCGCGGCGCTGACTCCGCAACGCTCGCCCGCTTCCTTTGACGATAGGCCCCAGTAGCTCTTGTAGACGATTGCCGCGTGTTGCTCGCCCGACAGAGTGCCATCTCGCTTCAGCGCGCACAACGCTCGCCGGAGGCGTCGCCGTTCTTCTCTCTCAACCGCACGCTCCGGCGGCGTGGGAGTCCAGCTGACGGTACTGAAAGGGATTTGTTGCGTGCTGCGCACCTTCGCACGTCGGCCCAAGCTGCAACAACCGTTGCTCAAGACGCCATACGCGTACTTGTGAAAGGGTTTGCCACGCTTGTAGCGGTATTTGCCGGCCCGGATCGCGATGAACCAGTTTTGCACGGCGACCTGTGGATCGCAGTCATTGCCCCGCATTCGCGGAGATCGAAAGATTCGAGAGGCGGCCGAGGCTAGCGCGAGGCGAATCTGCTCAATCGCCCTTTTCTCTTCCTCCGAGTCAGCCTTGCGTTCGCCGAAAAAAACTGGCAGAAGAAGTTGGAAGAGCGGTTCAAGCGGTTCCCAAGATTGCACTTTCTGGCCACTCACATTTGAACGTCGCTGATTCAATGGGGACATCACCGTACTCCTTGATCGACATCGGATGAAAAGACGCTCTTGCGAGGCGTTTTCGGCCTCCGGCAGAGGTTTTAGCCGGGCGATATAGAGGCAGTCGAAGTGCGCTAGAATTTCGCGCAGTTCAAGAACCGATGAATCAGGAGAAAGCCCGTCAGCGGGACGGACCGCGAGCGGATTTGGCCTGCTGTGCGGCCTTCGTTTCGAAGTCGCGGACTAATAGGCGGGTCTGGTGAATGCCCGAACTGATGCCCAATCGCACATAGTCGTCACTGAGTAACGTGATGACTTCCAGTCGGTGGTCGTCTGGGCATGGATCAGCTTGACCGGCGGCAGCGGCGAAGGCTTTTCGGGCCAATACGCGTTCGGACTTCATCGTCGCCAGAATATTCAGGCCCACCGCGTGGTCGAAGCCGCGCGAACCAAAGAGACCTTTCTCGCTGAATAGATTTGGCTGGTCGCGACGTTGCTGCGAGATCGTAACACGATCGGTCGGAAACGGCATCGATTTCAAGTCAAGAGAGGGGACTTCTTCCTCGGCGGACATCTACGGGACTCAATGGTTGCCCCATTTCTAATGCCATGAAACCACTCCGCTGTCAACCATTGTCGCGTTGCTTAGGCTCGTTCTCTTGAATTGCGGCGATGAATTTCTTGATGTCTCGCGCTATCTTTCGACCTTCAGGCGTCAAACCGCCTTTGCGATTGTTTTTGTTGTCCCTCAGCCGAATACCCAATGTCTCTGAAAGCTCTTTGACATCTATCCTCAGTGTACTCGCGCTCCGTTCCAATCCACGCTCCTCAAGCAGCAAAGACATCTTCGGCCAAGAAGTCGGCCCTCGCTCCTCAAGAACCTCGGCTACCAGCAAATACTCTTGCAAAAGCTCAATCGGAATTCCGTAGAACTGCCCGAACTGTTGCTCGTCGACCGACCGCATTCCAGTCAGTGCACTTTCGATGCGTCGTCTAGCCTGACCCGTCGCGGTTGGTAATGCCAATTCCAATTGGGAAATGGCCTCGGCTCCGACATTCCACAATGTGCGCACAGCCCAATGAGCAATTTCATCGCTTCGATGCATCAGGCACCGAATCAATGCGGGAGTTGCTCCCTTGCCGGCTGGTCCTGAAACGAAGATTGCCCCCACGATATATCCAGCCAGTTCGTCGTCATCGGCCCCATCGAGCATCTCCGCCAGCACGGGCACCGCCGGTGCAGCGTTCGTCCCCATCTGACCAAGGATCATCACTGCCGTGGTGCGGACTTGGTCGTCTGTTTCATCACGCAGCAGTTCAGCTAATGCCGTCGCCGCATCGGTGCCCATTAACATGAATGCGCCTGTTGCAATCGCCATCTTCTGCGTATCACCTGCTTTCAGGAGTTCGACAAGGCGAGGTATGGCCGCCGGCCCGATTGCGCCAAGGGCCGCCACTATGGCCTGCATCACGTCGACATCCCGCTCCACAACTGCCTGACGAATGAGTGCCGGGACGCCAGCGCCAGCCTCGGCGCGCATTGCCTTGAGTCCCGTTGCCGCAGTTCCGCGCATTTCGGCGTTCTCTGACGACAAAAGCGTCGCAAAACGTTGGACAGCTTCATCCGGAAAGCGGCCCAACGCGTTGAATCCTTCCACCACGCCTTCGATCACTTGCCACTCTGACGAACGCAAAGCGTCTCTGAGCGCCGGTAGTCCATGGTCGGTTCCCCGAGTGATGCTTCCCAACGCGGCTGCGGCGCTCGTGCGCAAAAACGGGAGATTCTTGGGGTCTTCGATGTATTGTCCCAGCATATTCGCGGCGGCCAGCGCCGGTGATCCTATTTGTTTCAGGGATTGCAGAATATGGAATTGAGCGGTCGGTTGCACCGTAGGAAATACCGAAATGATTTCCTGCACTGCCGCAGGGCGCATCCCGAGACGTCCAAAAGCGGTCGCCGCTATTACCACCAATGTGTCGTTCTCATTGCCCAATGCCGGTCCCAGAATCGGCAACGCCAAAGCGGACTCGTCTCCACACCAAGTGAGTGCAGCAGCCGCGAGGATTTTCAGGCGGTCGTCGGCCTCTTCCAGTATGTCGCACAGCACGGCAACCGCTTCTTTGGGCACACAGCCAGCTGTCATAAAAATACACGACCACAAACGCTGCTCGGCGTCACTTCCTTGCAACGCATCGATCATCAGACGGGCGCTCTTGAAAGTCACCCGACGATCTTCAACCGCACCGGGCCGTTCACTCGCCACGTGAAGGATGAGCCAGGCGGCCATTAGCCGTGCCCGAGGATCTTCATGGCTCAGTGCTTCAGTCAATGCTGGAATCGCCTCCTGGCCGAGGCGTTCCAACTGACTGGCGATCGGACAGAGATCGTCGAGCAGTTTTTCCGGATTCTCCAGCAGTTGCAAAAACGCGCCGACTGCTTTTCGCGCACTTCCTGAGACAATTTGTCCGCGTTTTGATTTCCCCATAGGCTGTTTCGGGAATTGGCTAGCTGGCCCACGTTCCTTCGCGCCTCCAGCCCAGCTTACCGACAGGAAGACGTCGCACAAGCGTCGCGCCCCGGAAGGCAGTGTGTCCATTGTGACATGACGACGACCACTGCGACGACTACCACCGCTGGTTCATTCTATGCGCGAACCACGATCAGGGCTGCGCGGCAGGAAGGCCGAAGGTTTTCGGCAGCGAGTCGCGGTTTGGCCCGAGGCGATGGATTTGCAGGCCGCAACGGTTAAGGCGGTCATTCCCGCCAAAGACGAGCAGGTTCCCCTCGGGATTAAGTGCCATTGACCGGATGGCATCATCCGCAGTCCCAAGTCTTATTAGTTCGGAGCAAGTGGGGACGTGCCAGAATCGCACGGTGTGGTCGTCGCCGTGACTGATTAACGTCTGGTCATCCGGCGAAAAGCAAAGATTGCGGGTGGGACCTTCATGTCCGAAACACCTACGGGGCATTGGGCCGCCTTCGAAGTCCCAACAATAGATAACGCCCTCCGTTCCGGAAGCGGCAAAGTATCTGCCGTCGTGTGAGGCGGTTGC
Source organism: uncultured Planctomycetia bacterium (assembly GCA_963801675.1). Lineage (GTDB taxonomy): Bacteria > Planctomycetota > Planctomycetia > Pirellulales > PALSA-1355 > PALSA-1355. The sequence continues at coordinate 625,889 of CAWDFN010000001.1, read as the reverse complement.
AACAAGAATCGTATCCGACACTCCCGAAAGCGCCAAAACGGCGGTACCAGCCGGGCTCTTGCTGAGGTCAAACGACCGCCGTCCGCGCTGCCGTAGCCATAAGTCGCCAAGCTTCGTACGGAAGACTCCCAGATGCAACGGCAATGCATCGGGAAAGTGTTCGACTACTCGCCCAGAGATCCGGTCCAGAATAAATGTGCCGTCTTGCGCCCTCCCACAATCAACTGCCTTCCGTCCGGAGAGAACTGGAGTCGTTGGGCACGATCGCGCGTCGGCAATAGGTAGCTCTTGATAACTCGACCGGTGCGCGGATCATGCCCACAAACGGAAAAGTCCGCGTCCATGAAGGCCACTTCGTCGCCGCTTGGATCGAAAGCGAAATAACTCGCCTCCTCGAAGTCATGGCTGAGTTGTGTTGGGCTGCGCTCCATCGTCCATTGCGAGCACCCCGTACGAGCATCAAACATCGTCACCCGGCCCGGCTCTCCCAGGGGCGCTTCGACAACCGCGAACCAGTGACCGCAAGGTGAAAACGCGGTCGCCCATGGCCAGGCCTTAAATCGCGCATCGAACGTGTCGTTCATCGAGCGACGATGCCAAAGGCGAATTTGGCCGTTGTTGCCGCCAGATACCAGCCACGACCCGTCGGGGGATACATCGGCCGTCCAGGCATTCAGGTCATGGGCCAGAAACCGTCGCCCGACCAGTTGCTGACTTGTAAGGATGGCCTGGACATCCCAAGTCTGAACCACCCCACTGCGAAATGCAGTGACAATTGTGCCTTCGTGGCCCGAGAAGCGCAGAGCCCTAGCCGTTCCATGCACGCCCGTGGCGATCACTCTGGAGCCGTCAAGCGGGTTCCAAATCACGAATTCCTCATCGAATTTCGCTGCCAACAGGCTTGACCCGGATGGAATGCGACACAATAGGCCTTGTCCGGTCGGGGTAACAATTGAGGGCGTGACCGCTTGCATCGAAATTGCATCCACCATATGAATGCCCCTCGGCGCCATGGCAACCGCGATTGTATTTCGTTCGGCCAAGTAGACGAGCGCCGAGATTTTAGTTGGGAGAATCTCGGACTCTCCCAGGCCGGGCTCGCCTGGCGGTAGCGGCGCGGTGCTTCGACGCACGTGGTTGACGGGGTCGATGACTGACAGGACCGCGTCTTTGCCGCCTACGGCGAATTGCAACTCCTTGCCCAGCCAGGTGATGTCGAGAACCAGTCCGTCAACCACCGGCTCATCAAAAACGGTCGAACCATCGATGCGATGCACGACGACCCGTCCGTCGTCTCCACCCAGGGCCAGGAGAGAGCCATCCGCGGAGAATTCGGCGACGTTGACCTCACCCATGTGGTCATTGAGTTCGAGTGCCTTGGTCCAGTTCGTGGTGTTCCAAAGAATGACTCGCCCGTCTTTTCCAGCCGAACTCAGCAGACCGCCCTGCGGGGAAAAACGAACCGAATAGACGTCTCCGTCGTGCGCAGCCAGTGTCTGGTCTGCGTCGTTGACTTGAGTCCACAAATAGTCCCACTCGACACCGCAACGAACCGATTCATGGCCGATGCGGCGGCATTGTTCGAGCAACTCGAGCACGTCACGTCGCCCGCCTCGGCGCAGCGCCTCGGCGGCGTGCTGAATGTTGGAAGCATATTGATGCTGACGTTCGATGCCTTCGGCCACAGCCGTCGCGGCTTCGGCCGCTTCAATCTGGCGTGCGGCCGACATTCGATCGGAGATCCAGGCTCCTGCCAAGCCCGTGAAGGCCAGCACGCTGGCCATCGCCAGCGACACCAGTGAAACGACGAGTGGCCTGCGTTTCGTATATTTCCAGCCACGTTGCCAGACTGCGATGGGCCGGGCTTTGATCGGCTTGTTATCGAGAAACCGTTGCAGATCGTCGGCCAGGTCTTGCGCCGAGGCATAGCGGCGACCCGGGGCTTTTTCGAGGCACTTGAGCGTGATCGTTTCCAGGTCCTTGGGCACGCTTTTTCGCCCGGGACGAATGGCCGGCGGCTCCTCCTCTTGAATCCGCTGGCGAATCTGCTCGGAGCTTTCGCCGTCGAACGGCCGCCGGCCGGCAATCAGCTCGTACAGCATCACACCGAGAGAAAAGATGTCGGATGCAGGACCCACCTCGGTTTGGTGTCCGGCGGCTTGCTCGGGGGACATGTAATGATCGGTGCCCACAACGGCGTGCGTGGCGGTGACCATGGACAGGTCCGACGGCCGCGGGCGCCGTGCCAAGCCAAAGTCGGTCACGACCGGCTCGTACGGAAAGCCGGTGTCGCTGCCCTTGGTGGGCCGCAGCAGAATATTGCTGGGCTTGAGATCGCGGTGAATGACGTTTCGCGCGTGCGCGAAGTGGATCGTCTCAGCGACGCTGCGCACGATTTGAGCGGCGAGCCGCACGCTTATGTGTTCCTGGCCTTTGAACCAGTCGGCCAACGTCGGACCGTCAACGAGCTCCAGGGCGATGAAGCAGGCCATCTCGATTTCGCCGGAGTCGTAGACCTCGACGATTCCCCGGTGTTTCAGCGATGCCGTGGTTTTGGGTTCTTCGACGAACCGCCGGCTGGACACCGGGTCCATCAAGACGCCAGGCCAGGCGAGCTTGAGCGCGACGTGACGCCTGAGGTGGGTGTCGAGCGCGCGAAAGACGGCCCCGTAGGCGCCCGCGCCGAGCAGGACTTCGAGCTGAAACCGTCCGATCACGCGAGGCGGATCGAGTGAATCGGCAACTCCAAACCTGGCTGAACGGCAGACGGACTCGTCTCGGGCCAACTGCCCGAGCCAGACGAGTAGGCCAAGCCCCTCAGAACAGCCGTTCGAGAGGCGAGGATCCGGCCTATCGCCCGAGTCCAGCGAACCCGGATCAGTCGGTTTTTCAAGATCAAAGTTTGTCATGGCCCAGATACAGCTTTTTCAAGCGTTCAATTGCCCGGTCGTACGCTTTTCGAGCCGCCTCCTCGCTCCATCCGGTCATCGCGCCGATTACTTTGTAGCGAAGGCCTTCGAGCAACCGCAGGTTGATAATGAATCGCTCATTTGGCTTGAGACGCCCGAAGGCGGCAAACGCCCTTTCGCACTCTTCACGCCGCTGAGCGGGATCGCCAGCACGCCGGCCACTCGATTCGGATGCAACCCGCGTGCGAATTGCCAGCCAAATCTTTTGTTTTTGCGAGTCCGCATTCCGGGCGCGATAGTTTCGTATCCATTCCTGCCGCCGACGGTGCAAAACGGCGCGAGCCCATTGTTTGAATTCGGTGAAAGTGTGCCGCTCGAACTTGCCGAACTTTTCGCGGACCCGCACGAGCGTATCCTGGATCAAGTCCGACAGTCCGTGCGACGGACCCAGCCCGCGCGGTTTTCGGCCTCCGCCAAGTTCCGCCCACAAGTGCTGCGAAAGCTGCTCGATCAGGGCGTCAAGGGCCTCGGTGGACCCAGCCCGGGCATCGGCAATCAGCCGGTTCAAGCCGGGCGAAGCTTCGTCCCGCGACGATGGCGATTTCCTATTTGTTGAGACCATGAGCTCAATACCACCCTCAGTCTTCAGAGCGGCGTCCCATCCCCCCGACTTCAGTAGCCATTGAGTATGGCGGTGGCAATGCGCGTTTTCAAACAACAACCCCCCGTTAGATCGCTCAATAATCGCAAAAAAAAGGTGTCCGTTTCAGCCGGCGAGCGCATGTAAGCAATGAGGATTTGCACTCCAAGCAAGTTCGGCGACATGCAGATTTCTAACTTTCTACCTTGAGGAGAACGCTAATGTTCGCCCACTTCATTCGGGACAATTCCTACCGTGTGTGTGTCACCACCGAGTACAAGTCCGCTCCTTCGATTCGCCAGACCACTCTCACGGCATTGGTCCTTGCCGCGAGTCTTTGTCAGGCCGGGGACGTCTTAGGCGGAATCTACGACCCAAGCCTTGGCACGTTGCCCGAAGCACAGGGATGGCAATTCATCGGAACGTCGTCGCCTGCCCCAACCGTGAGCCAAGGCGTGTTGCATCAAGGCCCCACAGTGTTCGCGGCACAACAGTATTGGGATCGGAGCGTTGGTATTACCGACTTTACGGTGCCAGGCGGCGTCGAGATAGACCTGAATCTCCGGGTAGTAACTTCGACCGTTGGTCCGGGGGGCGATCCAACTACATGGCGCACGGGGTTCGAGGTCTTGATGACCGATCAATTCGGTCGGAGTGTAGGCTTGGGAATTGCTGACTCTGGCTTCCTCGTCACTAACAGTTCAAATGGTTTTTTCACCGATAGCACGCCGTTCATTCCGTTTGATACCACGTCGGCCTTCCGCGACTACCGCTTGGCAATTAGTTCAACGGGCATATTGCTGAGTATTGACAACGTGCCCGCCGCCGCACTTCCGCTGGGTTCAACGAATAACCAAACGGACTTTTGGTTCGGTGACGGCACATTTGGCGGCGCGAGTGAGACGTATTTGCAATCATTGGCATGGGGGCCAGCAGTGCCCGAACCGTCCGGCATTCTCCTGCTCGCCCTGGGAGCGTCGATGCTGTTGGTCCAACGAATGTGGAAGCGTCGGTCGGCGAATTGTCCGTGAAGGCATCATCGGCCGGCAGAATGTATCGATCAAGGCTTTCGACGCTGTTGTGCGGTAAATCCGACGCATCCGCTGAATTATTCTGTCCGGTTCGTCCGGCTGGCGCATGTAAATGGTGAGGCTTGCTGGCCGACACGCCCCAGTCCGGTCGCTCCTTTCACTTTCCCGAAACCGCTAGTGAGTTCGACTTTCCAGGCGCCACGTTTGAATTGACCAACCGAGTCGTCAATTCGAGATCTCTTCTCCGCCGCTGGAGATTTGATTTTGACCCTGCCGCGCGGGCCGGTGCCATGCTCTACCCCGCAACAGGACGCTTTGCGGGACTTGCGCGCCTCGTCGCCAGCAGTTTTACGCCGCAAAATGCCAAACAATTAGCCTGGCCGGCGGTTCCCCTTTGCCGGTCCTTTGAACGTACGACTGAGATACACTTTACAGGAGATCAATATGCGCTCGATGCGTGTCATTGTCATTACCTTTCTTGTGAACGGCGTTTGCGCCCTCGCCCATGCGGGCGTAGTTGGCACAACCGGCGCTGTGACCAGCCTCTTTTTCACTCCATTGTTTTTGGACCTTGGTGAACTTGAAAGCAACATATTCATTAGTGAGATTGCCGAGCAGAAGAATGTTCAACTGAATAGCGCCCTAGCCGTCGATATTTCGCTTCCCTCGACGGTTCCATCTTCCATTTCAGTGAACCTGACTCCTGGCGTGGTTGCGGCCGGCACTCGAGTCGACAGTTATTTACTTCATTTTGACCCTATTGGCACTCCCTCACAGCCGCTTGCACTATCCGGCTCCGTCACTTTCAGCTTGCCGGTGCTCGGCATCGAAGTGTTAACGACAAGCTTGAATAGCACTGACACGGTGCTCGGAATCCCAGGAGCGTTTTATCCCATTGGCGAAGTAAATCGGGGCTTGGAGTTGTCCGTTGGATTAGTAGGAATAGAGACGTTCGACGGAATTACTCTCAGTTTGGACCGTAAGACGGTCAGTGTCATCCTCAGCACTCAATTGAGCTTAGACCAGGTGCGGGTCATTACCGCTGTCCCCGAACCGTCCTCGCTCACGCAGTTCGGCATCGGGGCGGTCGGGCTCGCGGGCGGAGTCTTTTTACGTCGCCGTTTTACGATCCGCCGGACTAAATCACTCCATGGCAACGGCCTTGCGAGGGTATTGCGAAGCACTTTCCCGGCGCGAGCCATGCGGTTGTTTGTCGCGCTGCTGATTTGTTCCGTCGCGCTCGGGTCGATTGCGCCTGCGGCCCGGGCGGCCTTCACAATCACCTATCAAGCCGCCGCGGATCCAACGACCGAAGGCTTCATTACTGGAACATTCGGCACGCCGTCGACCGCCGGACCGCTTGCCAATGACCTGGGTCTTCCAGCCTGGCATATCACCGGAGGCGCGCTAGATTCGCAATTCGGCTATGGCTCCGGCACGTTTTCCGCTTCTCAGCGAGCGGACCTCGCAAACTTAGGTGCGACACTAACACTAGTGGCACGAGCCGTGCAACAGCTCGCTCCCACGTGGACGCCAGAACACCACTATGGCATTCTCGCCGCCGGCATCAGTACTGGCGCGTTTCGTTTTGATGTCGCCATCGGACTTGACGCCAATGGCGATACGGTTGTTATTTTGCCCAACTCGTTCGGCCTCACGGGACCGGGGGGCTCAATCGAGGGATCGGGACCCGCGTATACCTTGGCGGGTTCGGGCGCCGGCTACCACACCTATTCGCTGGTCTTTAGCCCTGGGTTGACTTCGGCCAATTTATTTGTCGACGGAATCAGCCGCATCCAAGGATATACGGGAGACACGAGTTTCGTCGGTGATACCGGACTTGGGTTCAGCGCGTTTAGCGGCGGGCAGGGGAATTTCAACTTCGTGCAACTGCAATCGGTTCCAGAGCCATCGTCGCTCGTGTTGGCTCTCGGCGCCGGCGCTCTGGGCCTGCTGGCGCATATCCGCCGCCGTTGCCGACGGCCAGCGGTTGGTCAGGGCCGACGCGATTAGCATTGTCTGGCAATGGGACATGACAGTTATCGGCAAATTGCGCGGTGAATGAAACAACCAGCGCCCCTACCCGCTCAGCGTTCCCTTGCTGCTCGGCACGCCGGTTACTCGCGGGTCTTTCTCGACGGCCATCCGCAGCGCTCGGGCGGTGGACTTGAAGATCGCTTCGCTGATGTGGTGGCTGTTGCGGCCGTAGTGGGCGATGACGTGCAGGTTGCACAGGCAGTTGGCCGCGGCGGCTTGCCAAAAATCCTCGACCAGCTCGCTGTCGAAGTCGCCGATCTTGGGCGCTGAACAAGGGAGATAGACCTAGCGCGTCTGAGTCTGCTGAACCTGGTTTCTTTGCGCATCAACAAACTGCGTCCAGCTTTTTCCGTCGGCACGGCAAGGTGCCGCTTTTTGTTCTGTCAGGCAGAGGTTGTTGTCCATAATCTCGTTCACCAAATGATGCGCAGTGCTCTGGGCGTTGACTTCAAGGCCATCAAAATTGCCAGCCTGCCAGATGCGCGAGGCGACATAATCCGTGCCAATTGCCAATACCGTCGCAGCCACAGCCATCCCTAGAAATCCAACGCCTAATCCAGAACCTGAGATCGCCGCTAGTGCTCCGCTTAAGGTAGTCACATCCTTAATCAGTGGCACTATGAGGGTAAGTGCCACAGGTATCATGACGCCGGCTACGAATGTCGCCATTTTGCTCAGGCTACTAAGCATGGAGCTCCACCGCAGGTGCTTCATCATCTTGTTCTTCATTGACAAGACTTGTCGGTCCTGGACCACGTCGTCTGGCCTCATCGTCGCCGTGTTCTTTGTGATAATAGTATCAGCCATGTCGTGCGTACCTTATTCGCAAGTTCCCCTATCAGTCAAACGGTGCCTTTGTAGAGACACCAGGATCGAGACCTGCATGCCCAAATAATATCACGAGGCCAGTCTAAGAAGTGTTAAGAGTTGATGACAAACTGTCAGGCAACCGGATAGTGATGCAATTTCAACAGGTTGCTCTTTCAAAGACTCGGTTGTCCGGAGCACGGCACCTCACCTGCGGGAACGCTGGATCGCGAAGCGTGCGCCAGCGCAATCATTAATAAATGGTTAATGGCAGTCGACCTATCGGCCATTGACTTGAAGCAACAATCGTCGCAAACCCGCAGTCAGCCTATTGCGCAGAGGGTTGGACCTGTGATATTATTGGTTAATCCGGGTTAATGATTAGCCCGGAATCACATCAAGGAGGATCACGTCATGTCATCACGCGAAATCACACCAGGTCAAGAACCGCCCGCCGAATCTGCTACAGCCGTCGCCGACCCACCGAGCGACGCCAATGGCGCCGGCCAAAGTTTCGCCAGCCGAGTCGGATCAAGGAAGGGCGCATTCGCTCCCGATCCGTTCGCCATCGCCACGGACAACGTTGCCGGCGTTCAACTCTTCGAGAGCAAGCGCGACCGCCAAATGGCGATCAAGTTTGACGACAAGCCCAGCCAGGCTGTCATCGACAAGCTCAAGGAGGCATCTTACAGATGGAACTCAGCAGGCAGACTATGGGCGCATCTCGTCGAACCTGATTTCGCGATGAGCACGCGCATCGAAGCCGAAAAGCTTTATCAGGAAGTGCGCAGCATGATCCGGCAAGAAAAGGGATTCGGGGCCGGACAAGATATGTCCCGGTAACAGGAGGCTCGTGGCCGAGCCGCGAGAGGCCCGGCCACTTTCGGACATATTATGATGCTACCGCCCAAATACAATCTTCAGGATCTTGGCCCCCAGGCCCAGATGATGTCGAGAAATTGCAACAATGAGCGTATGGCCGTGCTTCTGCAATACGTCGCGCTGGGTTCCATGATCGTGATGACCGGAGTCGCGGCCAGGCAGCTTTTGAAAGACACATTCGGCACGTCCGGTCGTGAACGCGAGGACGGCAGGTCTTTATGAAGGAACCCGGCCGCGTTACCTTCAAACCTGCGAGGCGATCAGATGCGGCAAGGCAGAGCACGTTGTGCATTCGGAAATCAACAGAAGGCCAGCCATCTCGCGGCGACCCGATGCAGTCTGATGGCTCCTGACGATGGCCAGGAAACCACCAGATTGGCGACAAACGTCGCTATTCCCGCCCGACGCAGCCGACCCGCCTGAGCCAAAGGACAACTTTAACCCTGAGACAAATGGAGAACACCATGCAATACAAGACAATCATCCTCGAACTTCTGCAACAACGACCGCAGATGCACGAGCAGCTTCGACAGAGCCGGAAGTTGCTTCCGGCCTTGGAAACGTACGCCCACGAGCTGAAGACCAGCCACGAAGCCTGGATGGAAGAACTTTCCCAGTCCCGGCCGCCGAGCAATCGGACTCAGATCGCGAGCGAAGCCCTGGAAATGGCCTTGAAGGAACTCCAGGATCGTTTGCCCTCCGAGTCACATCAGGACGAGAGCGAGGACCTTTCCCTCGACGCGGCAATGGCGCACCTGCGTCATCACACGTCGCGCGGCTGAGCGCATCACGCAATCAGCGAAGTCTGTTCGACTCCCTTCCCACAAACTCAGACGTCTCCGAAGCAGAGCCGCCGACCACGAAGACGGCCCCACCGACGGTCGCGCCTCCGCGCCGTGAACCTGCTACGCCGTCAGAACTCCCTTTAGGTCCTGCGTCGGCTGGATCCAGCCAATCTGAAGCCTCGCCGTCCGATGTGCTTTTCGCCAGCGGCGAAAAAAGCAAGGCGCGCGACATTCTTGCCGCCATTCGCACGCTCAAGGCCGTCGAGCAGGAACAGCGGCCCGCGACGCGGGAAGAGAAGCAAACGCTCGCCCGCTTCGCCGGCTTCGGCCCGGTCGCGCTTTCCATCTTCCCCGACCCAGTGATCGACCAATACAAGGATGCCAACTGGCAAGCCGTCGGCGAAGAACTGGAGTCGCTGCTCACGCCCGAGGAATACAACAGCGCCAAGCGGACCACGTTCAATGCGTTCTATACGTCCGGGACGGTCATCGCAGCCATTCACGATGCGATTTCGCGTCTAGGCATCCCGGGCAACGCCACGATATTGGAACCCGGCTGCGGCACGGGCAATTTCATGAGCCGGGGCAAGGAAGGGACTCGCTTCATCGGCGTCGAGCTCGACTCCATCTCCGGCCGTATCGCAAGACTGCTGCATCCTGAGCACGATATTCGCATCGAAAGCTTTCGCGACACGAAGCTGCCCGAGGACCGCATCGACGCGGTGATCGGCAACGTGCCTTTTGCCGACCTGAAGCTCGACTATCAGGGGCAAAAGCTCTCGCTGCACGACTACTTCTTCGCCAAGTCGATCGACGCACTAAGGCCCGGCGGCGTGATGGCACTGGTCACGACACATTTCACGCTCGATAAGGCAAATGCCGCTATCCGCGAACATTTAGGCTCGAAGGCAGATTTCGTTGGGGCGATCCGCCTTCCCTCCGATGCGTTCAAACGCGAAGGCACGGCCGTCGTCACTGACATCGTGTTCCTTCGCAAGCGCGCTCCTGGACGAGCCGCGGCTCATGTCGATCCGCTCTGGCTTGGCATTGCCCCGCTTGCCATCGAGGGCATGGACGTCTCGGTCAATCGCTATTTCCTGAACCATCCCGAAATGGTGCTAGGGGACTGGACCCGCAAGGACACGCTCTACGGCGGAGAAGGCTACAGCGTTAGCGGAAACGGCGATCTTTCTGGGCGGCTCAAGGATGCCATCAACCGTCTTCCCGAATTCGCTCCATTGCAACCGTCGCTAGCCGAGGAAGAGCCTGCACCGGCTTTCGTGCCACCGCCACCACAGCGGCACATCAATGAAGGCAGCTTCTTCGTAGGCGACGATCGCGTCATCTACCAATCCCAGGGCGGCCAGGGAGTGCCCGTTGTCTATGGCGGCGCGATCTTGAAGTCGGATGGACCGCTCACCGGCAAGCGGCTAGCCGCCTTGATCGGATTACGCGACTGCGCCCGCCGCGTGCTGCAATCTCAGAATGAAGGCTGGCCCGACTCGCACCGCGACGAGGCACGCTGTGAATTGGGCCGCGCCTACGACCGATTCGACAGAAACTACGGCCCCATCAACAAAACCACCTTCGGCGAGACAGCCGACGGTAGCGTTATTCGCCGCATGCCCAATCTTGTGAAGTTCAAGGAAGACCCGGATGCCATGCTCGTCATGTCCTTAGAGGACTACGACGAAGTGACCGGCAAGGCGACCAAGGCCGCCATCATGTCCAGAGATGTTGTTGGCCGGGCTCCCCCCGTCACGCGCGTCCAAAGCGCCGAGGAAGGATTGCTCGTCTCATTGAATCAGCGCGGCGCCGTGGACCTACCATACATTGCGACGCTCTACGGCAAGCCAGAAGAACATATCAAGGACGAACTAGGCGAGCTGATCTACCATGACCCGCAATCGGAAACCTGGCAGACCGCCGACGCCTACCTTTCAGGTAACGTCCGAGCCAAGTTGGTCGCCGCCGAGCGTGCCGGCCCTCAATTTGCGCAATGCTGAGGCCCTGTGTGCGGTGCAGCCCGAGGACGTGCTGCCTGGCGACATTGACGCCGGACTTGGATCGCCGTGGATACCTGAGAACGATATTCAGGCATTCGCCGCCGACCTGTTTCATGTTGATTCCTCGTCGGTCCCCATCGCCCACCTGAAAAAAGATGCAGTCTGGAGTTTGGACGCCGGCTACGCCGCCAAGCAGTCGGTCGCCGCAACCTCCGAGTGTGGTACGGCACGCGCCAATGGCACCTGGCTGTTGGAGCTCGCGCTCAACATGAAGTCGCCGACCATCTACGACACCATCGACCACGGCGACCGAGAGGAGCGCGTCGTCAACCAGGAAGAGACGATGGCCGCCCGCGAAAAGCAAAAGCTCATCAAGGAGCGGTTCCGCTCGTGGGTGTTCACCGATCCGGAACGCACCGAGCGGCTCGTCCGGCTGTATAACGACACGTACAACAATCTGCGGCCTCGACTCTTCGACGGCTCGCACCTCGACTATCCCGGCATGAACCAGACCATCCAGTTGCGGCCACATCAGGACGATGCGGTCTGGCGCGGCATGAGTTCTGGCAATACGCTCCTGGCCCATGTCGTCGGCGCCGGCAAGACCTTCACGATGGCCGCCACCGGCATGAAGATGAAGCAGGCCGGTCTCATCAAGAAACCGATGTATGTCGTCCCCAACCACCTGCTGGAACAGTTCTCACGCGAATTCATGCAGCTTTATCCCAACGCCAGGCTACTCGTCGCCGCCAAGGAGGATTTGAGCCGCGACCGTCGCAAGATGCTGACCGCCAAAATCGCCAGCGGCGAATGGGACGGAATTGTCGTCACGCACAGTTCGTTCGAGCGGATCGGAATGTCACGGGATTACCAGGAGAAGTTCCTCATCGAACAGATCGAGGAATACGATCAGCTCCTACGCGAGCACGCGAGCGACCATGGCGCCAACCGCAACCTCATCAAGACCATCGAGAAGCAGAAGGCGGCAAGGGCGGAACGACTAAAGAATCTGCTCGCGCAGGACAAGAAGGATGACGGGCTAGTGTTCGACGAACTCGGCGTCGATCACGTTTTCGTCGACGAGGCGCATTATTTCAAGAACCTGGAGACGCTGACCAAGATGGAGCGGGTCGCCGGCATCCAGACCGGCGGCAGCGAGCGGGCGTTCGATGTGTATATGAAGGCGCGCTACCTGGACGAGCAGCATGCCGGCCACGGCGTGACGTTTGCCACCGGCACGCCGATTTCAAACACGATGGTCGAGATGTACACGATGCAACGCTTCCTCGACCCCAACGGGCTGAAGAGCCGCGGCCTTGAGCATTTCGACGCCTGGGCGGCCACCTTCGGCGAAGTCGTCGACACGATGGAAATTTCTCCCGATGGCGCTGGCTTGCGTCCGCGAAGCCGATTCGCCCGCTTCACCAACCTGCCGGAACTCCAGCAAATGTTCCGGGCGTTTTCCGACGTGCAAACTGCGGAGATGTTGAATCTTCCATGTCCCCGTCTCCAAGGCGGCAAGCCTATCGTCATTGCCTGCCCGATGTCAGACGAGCAGCACGCTCTCCAGCAGGAGCTGGTCGAACGCTACGACCGCCTCCGTTCGCAAAAGGTTGACCCGCGTGTCGACAACGCCCTGGCCATCACCACCGACGGCCGCAAGCTTGCCACCGACGCTCGCATGTTGTCTGCCGAGGCGCCGGACTTTTCGGAATCTAAGACCAACAGGCTGGTAGAGAACGTCACCGCCGTCTGGCGGCGGAGCGCGCCCACGCGCGGCACGCAAATGATCTTCTGCGACATGGGCGTCAACCCGACAGCGTGGGGATACTCGCCCTATGGCGAGGTTATCGAAAAGCTGATTGCCCAAGGCATCCCCCGCGAGCAGATCGCCGCCATCGGCGATGCTGAGTCCGACGCGAAAAAGCAATCGCTCTTCGAGAAAGTCAGGAACGGCTCGGTCCGTGTGCTGATCGGCAGCACGCAGAAGATGGGGACTGGCACCAATTGCCAAAAACGCCTGGTGGCGCTCCATCACCTCGATGCTCCATGGAAGCCGGCGGAAGTTGAACAACGCGACGGCCGCATCTTGCGCCAGGGCAACGAGAACGAGGAAGTGGCGATCTACCGCTACGTCACGGAAGGCTCGTTCGACGCCTACATGTGGCAGGCGCTGGAGACCAAGGCGCGTTTCATCGGCCAGGTCATGACCGGCGATAACGCGCAAAGGCGCACCGAGGACATCGGCGGCCAGGAACTTTCCTACGCCGAGGTCAAGGCGATCGCATCGGGCAATCCGGCCGTGCTTACGCTCGCCGAGGCGGACGCCGAACTACAACGGCTCGCCTTGCTCAAGAAGAACCATATCGACGAGCAATATGTCGCCCGCCGCAGCGTTAGAGACTTGCCAGGTCGCATCGCCAGCCTTTCCGAGCGATTGTCAAATTTGAGGGCGGATCAGGCCACCGCGAGCGCTCATGCCACCGAACCCATCACACTAGGCAACCGTCCTTGCCCGCGTGAGGACGTGCCCGCCATCCTGAGCGGTCAACTCGATACCTTGCCGCGCCATGTCCGCGACACGACCCGCGTGCCGCTCGGCATCTATCGCGGCCTGCGTTTTGGCCTTGTCATTCATATGCAATTCCCGCCCAATGTCTACCTGGAAGGTGCGATCACCCGCCAGTCTGGGCTCTCACGCGACCACCAGGGGCCGCGCGCTGTCATGAACGCACTGGAACGTCTGGCCGGCGCCTACGGCTCCGAATGCGATCACGTACGCCAAGACCTTTCCATCGCCGAATCACAGCTCAGCGATTACAGCGAGCGGCTGGGCAAGCCATTCCTGCCCGATGCCTATCTGTCTGAACTAACCAGTCTGCGCGACCAACTCAAGGCCGGTCTATCCGGGACAGCCCACCAAGCAGGCAGTGAAACCGGACCGAGCACCGCCGAGCTTGCGGGACGGATCAAGGCGATCAAGACCGCCAATAGCCTTGAGGCGACGCCGCAGCGCGCCCGGCAAAAATCATCGTCGGCCGAAGTGCCCATCACCGCCCGAATACGCCAGCGGAAAAATGATCTGCTCACTTCAGACCCGACAATGCAAAGCGATGCTGACCCCAGCGAAATCCAGCCTTCGTCAGTCAAACCGCCGATCACGTTCCAGGAACGCCTTGCCTTGGAGCGGCAACGCAATGATGAGGGACCAAGTCTGACGTAACCGATGTCGACCCGAAGGCAATCGGGGGCAGGGCCAGCGCCCCCGGTTCCCGCCCCCGTGCCCCCGCTCTCTTCTCTATCTTCCGTCTGTACCGACGGCAATTAGCAAGTCGTTCAGCATTTTGGCCCGCGCTGCAGGACTCGCTCGTCATTCTGGATTCACTCTGTTCAATGCAAACGAGATGCGCGCGGATCATCGCCGTTGCTGATGATTGCTCAGGGCGACGATACGCGCAGTCGGTGGGTCTTCGACAACGAGCGAGGTCAGCTCAAGAAAAATGGCGACCATTGATCCGAGCAAGAGCTTCCCGACGGCAAACAAATGCACGCCTAGGATGGAGCTTCGTCGCGAGACGGGCAATCTTCGCCTCCGCTTATACGACGATCATATCGACTTTAGATCCGGCAGGTTTGGCAGCACGCGGTAAGAGGAAACAATCCCAAAGACCTTCCGGCACACAGGACTTGGCAGCAGAGCAAAGAAGGTCTGCCGGGGGCCTGGACGCAACGAGGGAACGCCTCAAAGCACAGTTCGGCCGGCTTATCGGTCCGCACTCCTCAGTGCGCAACCAGTTCTTGCGTAGTTGTTTCCCACGGCGATAATAACGGAATTCGTGACTTCATCTTTCCGTGATGCAACGGGTATGGTGGGCTGCAAATGGAAAACCAGTATTTTGTTCGGAAGGGAATCGAGATTACCGGCCCATTGACCGCCAGGGAGCTCAAAAAGCTGGCAGCCAACCGCACGCTCGTACCGACCGACGAGATCAGCCGGGACAGAAAATCCTGGGTCACCGCGGGAAACGTACCCGGATTGCGCTTCAACGCTGGGTCGAGCGACGCGTGCGCTTTCGAGGTCTTCATCAGTTACTCGACACAGAACAAGCTCGAAGCGGATGCCGTCTGTGCCAAGTTGGAAGAATTGGGAATCCGCTGTTGGATCGCCCCCCGCAACATCTTGCCGGGCACGGAATGGGGCGAGGGAATCGTTGAAGGGATCGATCAGAGCCGCGTCATGGTCCTGATCTTCAGCGGGCACTCGAACAAGTCGCCGCAGGTGCGCCGCGAGGTCGACCTGGCGATCAGCAAGCAGCGGCCGGTCATTCCTTTCCGATTGGAGAATTTATCTCCGACAGGCTCCTTAGTCTATTGCCTCGGCAACACCCATTGGCTCGATGCATTTGATCCGCCGCTGGAGCAGCACATTTCACGACTGGCCGTTGACGTACGGAGCCTGCTCTCAGGAACCAGAACGTCGGCCGAAAGATCGACTTGCCTGGAACCGATGCGCCCATCATCCGGGGCCGGAGGCGACGGCTTCGGAGGTCCGCACCCAACTCCCACCGACCAGCCCGAGTCGTTGTCTCAGGTTCAGGCCTTTCGCAATTGGCGCTGGTTCGGCGCGGCCATCGCTGTTTGCGTTTTTGCCGGATTATCGGTAGGGCTGTGGAGCTGGAAGGATGATTTGGGGCATACGCCTCTTCCACCATTGCCGGTACCACCCGACCACCCGGTCGGTGAAGTGCCGCCCAAGCCCGTGATCACTCCTATATCACCGATTGATGTCAATTACGAAGCTCCGATCATTGACGGACCATGGAGGGTTGACAACGACGAGCTGGTTCAACCGTCTCTTGCCAAGCAGGACAGTCGTATCGTGTTCGGCGACTCAACATGGTCTCGCTACAACCTCGACGCTGAAGTAATGGCGATGGATGGGCCAGACGGTTGCAGCGTGTTCTTCAATTACGCGGACCCGACAAGCTATCGAGTTTTCACCCTCGGTGGATTCCAGAATACCTCGATCGAGCTGACGTCTCGATACAAGGATGAATGGAGCGGCGCAGAGCAGAGAAGGATACATCCGGGCAATGCCATCAGGAACCAGTGGTATCACGTACGCATCGAAGTGCGCGGTGCCGCGTGCCGCTGCTTCCTAAATAATGAGCAAAGCGCTGCGAACACCGACGAGCGGCTGACACAGGGGCGTATCGGCTTAGGAACGTGGGAAACAGCTGCCCGCTTCCGAGACGTTCTGGTAACCTCCGAGGACGGAAAAACGACGCTCTGGAAAGGGCTCCCTAAACTTCCGCTTCCCGAGAGTGCCAACGCAGACAAGGGCGCCCCTACGACGTATCGCGTACGAGAAGCTCACGTCTTTGATGGCGCTTGGACGATCGATGGGGATGAGCTCGTGCAGTCTTCTCTAGCAGAGCGGGATAATTTGCTGGCGTTCGGTGACCCCATGTGGTCGAGATACAGCATTGCTCTTAAGGCACAGGTTTGCGAGGGGACCGAGGGTTTCAAGGTCTATTTCAACTTCGCCGACTTGGACAATTACCGCGTATTCACGCTAGGAGCATGGAAAAACACTTCACACGATGTGATCGCCCGATTCAATGCGAGTTGGGAAGGAGCCAGCCGAAAGGGGCACGTTGGCAAAATCGAGCTAAATCGATGGTATGACGTACGACTCGAAGTTCGCGGTGCCGAATGCCGGTGCATGCTTGACGGAGAATTGTGGTTTGAACACACGGACAAACGACTTACCAAGGGCCGCATTGGTTTAGGTACGTGGGCCACGGCAGTGCGCTTTCGAGACATCATGGTGACGTCGGAGGACGGCGGGGCAGTGCTTTGGCAAGGCAACCCAACGCTTCCACCTGGTCAATTGAACGCACCGCTGTCAGACCCCAAGCCGCCCGACGTGCCACCGGAGCCTGCCGGCGGAGACGAATCCACGGAACCGGTCCCGCGGCCCGTGGAACCAAAAGAGAAGACTGGCAATAAACGCGCGCAGCCTCGGCGCAATCCACTTGAGAAACTCCGCGAGGTCAGGGTTCACGAGAAAGGTGGCGTCAGGGTTATCAAGGTCGTTCACGAAGGAGATACTGCGATGGGAATCGGGCAGAAAAACGGGGACCCAATGCCGCTCCGCCTGGACGGAGATTGGATCCGATACCGCACTTACAATTGGAATTACAAGACCAAACGAAGCAAGCAAGGCCAAAAAGTTGAATTTATTTATGACCCCTGAACCGCTCGCGATCGCCGTCTTTGGTCTCGTCATCGTTCGCGGACCGATTGCACCTTCGACCGCCGGCGTTTCGAGTGCTCGAGCTGCGTCGTCGTGTACAACATTATGGGATCAGTCGACCGTCTCCCGCACCGCCCCGAACGGCTCGTCCCTTCGATTTGAAATTTGATACCGGTGATCTCCATGGAAAATCAGTATTTTGTACGCCAGGGAGCCAGGGTTAGCGGTCCGTTTTCGGCAGAGGCCGTTAGAAAACTGGCGGCCTGCGGCGGACTGGCTTCAAACGATGAAGTCAGCCAGGACGCAAGAACCTGGTCCATGGCGGGTAGCATGGCGGGGCTGCAATTCGGCGGCGCAGCGCCTATCGCTCGGCCTTATTATGTATTCATCAGCTATTCCGCGGAAGACAAGCGAGACGCCGACGCCATTTGCGCAACACTTGAGGCGGCTGGCATTCCTTGTTGGATCGCGCCGCGAGACATCCTCCCGGGATCGGAATTCGGCGAAGGAATTAACGAAGGACTCGACCAATGCCGAATCGTCGTTCTGGTGTTCAGCGAGCATGCGAACAACTCGTCAGGTGTACTCCGCCAGATTGAGCGTGCAACGAGCAATCAGCGCAAGGTTATCCCCTTCCGCGTGCAGAATGTGCTTCCAACCCGATCGTTGAAGTTTTTTCTTAGCAACACACAATGGTTTGACGCATTCGATGCCCCGCTCCAACAGTGCGCCGAGGAACTAGTCGCCGTCGTTCGCCGGGTAGTGCGCAAAGAAGAGATCGATAGCGCGGGGGAGTTGAAAAAAACTCCCCTTGGCGCGAACTCGCCAGATTCGGGCGATCCGGAGGCGCGCGGCAAAGCAGGTGGCAGTCGAAGTTTACCGGCCTCATCAATTACGGCGTGGCCGATGTTACCGGCCAAAATGGCATTATTCGTCAGCCACGCGGCATCCAGTCTAAGGCGCACCGCAGTACAAAATCCTGCGATCGCGGTCGTGGTCATCGCTCTGCTCGCTATGCTGGCAATTGCGCCGTTCTATTTGACATCCTCTGCTGGGACGATCGTTCTTAAGGTGAGCCCCCCGAGCGCGGAGATATTCATCGACGGTGGCAAGGCCGACATTTCCTGGAATCCGGACGGAAGTGTAGCGGAACTTCGCGCTCAACCCGGCACGCACAAATTGCTGACGAGGAAAGACGGCTACACGACGACTGACGTCGAGGTTGTAGTGCGCAGAGGTCAGCGAGAAGTCGTTGACGTGACTCTTCGCCCAGTCATCGTGCCTAAACCCCGTCCACCGCATGGCGACGGCCCAGCGCCGACGCCCAACCGCCGTGATAACCGCACCCGTTGGGTAGGGGAGGGAGGACGACGCTTCGTCAAGACCGGAGACAAACTGTGGTCCGAACAAGATGCCAATGGACGACAGCGCTTCACCTGCGATGAGATTTCCAGCACGACATCGTACGTGGAGATTCGTCGCAATGGCAGCAAGTTACATATTCGTTTGTTCGACGGTTACATCGAATTCAAGGCAAAGAATCGTCAGTGGGAGCGCATAGAAAACGGCAAGAGACATCCAACTTTGTTGCCGATGCATGGTTCCTGGCAGTAGATTGTTTTTTAGGCAATGATGCGTTTGACGTTCGGCTCGGCCGGCATAGCATGGGGCGCTCAAGACGAAGCCGACCCAGGCGTTTAATCCGATCAGTTGGTCAAAACTATGCTGGAAATCAAATGGAAACTTGCCAGGGTGTCTGACAATCGAGCTGGCCAGCCTTTGCCTGCGACGGCTTTCGATTGGAACTTGCCCGCCCGGCGCCGACAATCCACGACTTCATTGGACTCCGCGTCTCCTAATTTCCGAATGTCCAGCGTTGCACCTTGCTCCCGAATTCCGTACTTGACCGCTTAATTATCCCTCAGGGGCCCTGCCTCTTATGTCGTCTATACCGGACACCACAGGAAAACTGCTCGGAGATGGCGATCACGAACCGCCAACAATACACGACCGATCTCCGGCTTTCATCCCCTTCACCATCGCCGACAATCCGTACCTGCTTCCTTTGGTGATTGGTGTTACCGGGCATCGCGACCCGATTTGCGGCGACAGCGATGCCCTGCAGAACTCAGTGCGGAACTCGTTGCGGGAAATCAAAGGCAAATGCCCGCACACGCCCCTGATCGTGCTTTCATCGCTGGCGGAAGGAGCCGATCGCTTGGTGGCTCGCATCGCCTGCAAGGAATTCGGCGCAATCCTTGTAGCTCCATTGCCGATGCCGCAAGAGGCTTACGAACAAGATTTTTCTGATGAGGTATCCCGGCAGGAATTTCGCGAGCTACTCGACCAGGCTGGAAGAGTGGTCACACTGCCTTTTCTCACGGGCACGACACTAACGAACGTTGCCGAGCCGGCACGCCGAGATTCTCAATATCAGGCCGTCGGGAAATATATCGCTCGCCATTGCCATATTCTTATTGCTTTGTGGGACGGGCTTAATACGTCCGAGGTTGGCGGGACCTGGCAGGTCGTTCAGTTTCAGTTGCTCGGCGATTCTCAGCAGGGTCTGGGCCCGTTGGATCCGCCCAAGCGCGGTCCCGTCTACCAAATTGTCACCCCTCGAAAAAAGGCAACAAACACCGAGGGCATCCCGTACCAGCGCACGGACTGCTATCCGCCGCCGATAGCGGACGGCCCCACTTGGTCAAATAGTCACACCGCACCCAAAGAGAGCCAAATGGTCTACGAGGCGATCTTGGATCGTGTCGACATGTTCAATAGAGACGTGGCCATCGTGTTGCCACGGTCGCAACGGAAATCTCACGCAAATGTCGCGTCGAGCACCGCTTGCGTTTGGGTCTCACCACAGGACGCGGCGGCACTGCCAGCCTCGTCGCGATCAATTCTCAGCCGCTTTGAGGCGACCGATCTCCTCGCGGTTCACTATGGCAACTGGACTCGCTACACGTTTCGAGGCTTGTTTATCCTGGCATTCTTGGCAGTCTGCGTGTTCGAGATCTGTGCACATCTCTTCATTCCAGAGACGACAGGAGCGTCAATTGCAAGCTCGGTTGGGTTATCGCACCAGTTTCTCAAGCAAACTTTCATTCTGTACCCCGCACTGTGGGGCCTAGCAGCTTGTCTGTGGTTGAACGCCAAGTTCAAAAGCTATAAAGACAAGTTCCAGGACTATCGCGCCCTGGCCGAAGCATTGCGAATTCAATTTTGCTGGCACCTTGTCGGGCTGCCTGATGCGGTAGAGGATTCTTACCTGCGAAAACAGCGTGGCGAGTTAGAGTGGATACGTTACGCACTACGCACATGGATGTGGATCAGCAATTGCGGGCACGAAGCGGCTAACCACCAGATACATCGCGAACATCTCCCATCGATACAGAGTCTTTGGATCGAAGGTCAGCGCGATTATTTTGCCACAGCATCGCCAAAAGAACACCGGAATGCATCTTATCTCCACGCCGTAGGACTAATTACATTCTTCGTCGGTATATTCATCGCGTTGCGACTATCACTTTTCATAAACACAACTTCGGACCAGGAAATCGACTTTACGTTGGTAGCCATTGGCGTTATCACCGTATTTGCCGCGACGCTCGTCGCCTTCGCCGAGAAGATGGCCTTTGCTGAACACGCGTTGCAGTACCATACCATGGGAGTCCTGTTTGGCTACGCGGCACAACGTTTCGATGAGTCCGTCTCGACGGATGAGGGCTGTGTCGCCTTCCTTCGAGAACTCGGTAAGGACGCCTTGAGCGAGAATGGAGACTGGCTTTTGATGCATCGCGAAAGGCGATTGGAATTGCCGATCCCCTAACTCATTCTTCACTGCTGCGTTGTCGAATTGACACTGCGAAGCAGCCGGACATATCCGTTCTGATGCGCTTCAAGAGCGCGGTTATCGTCATGCCGCCTTATTATCGCTTTGCCGTCTTGTCAGTGCTCGCCTTGCCGCCGGAGGCGGCAGCGGGAGCCTGGACGGCGGTGTCTTTTTTACCCGGCGCCGGGTCGCTTACGCCGTGGCTCGCAACGGCTTCAGCCGCTTGCTTGGCCTTGTCGCTGCTATATTTCAGCACGCGCTGTTCGAAGTCGCCGAAGTCTTTCTCCGCCGCCGCCAGCAGATTCAACTGGCTGTCTGCCGCATCGCGTTTGTTGGAATTCTTTCCGCCGCCGAACCACCGGAAAGTGGACGTATCGGTTTTCTTGATATTTCCCTGCGCCACCGATTCCCGGTTCATGGCACGTCGGTACGCCATGTAGTTTTCAGGTTTGGTGAAATCTATCTCAGCGAAGTCGGCTTCGACACTCTTGCCGTCTATTTTGCCTTCCGGCAGGTGCTTGGCGATCATTCCCTTGATCGCCGCCAGATTCTTATAATCGGTCATTAGCGGCCTGTCGGGATCGGCGGCATCTTTCGGTCGAAACGCCGGATCGACCTTACCTGCCTTGAAGCGTTTATCCTCCTGGGCGTAGCTCGCGGCCGTACTCGCAGCGGTCTTCACTTCATACGTGATCGCGGTTCCTTCAGCTGCGGCGGCAATAGCAGGTCCAAACATCAGTGCTGCTCCTGAGGCAAGACCAAGCCCTCCTGTAGCTGCTCCGACATTAATGGTATTTAAGATTCCCGGCATCGCCGCCGCCGCAGCAATTTCAGGAATGGTACCCGCCGCTAACGCGGTAAGTCCGGTTTCATCATCACGGCGAGTCTTATTCATCGTGATATCGTGTACGTCTTTGTCAATGGCCTCAACCGCTTTTTCATCTGTTCGATTGATGCGACTGTGCTGCTTATCAGAGAAGTGTTGTGGTTCGTCTCCCATGAGTCCTCCTGAGTTGCTGAGTGACCATCTTCATCCAACTTATCACAAGAAGGGCTCCAGCGCACGTGACAAATGTGTGACAATCAACCGTGCGACAATCTCTTCAGCAAGATCAACCACTTAGCTTTCAGGATCTGTGTTTCAATTCACTTGGCGATCTCACTTCGGGCGAACGAACGTCCCAAAGCCTGGCTTTCACTGCGGTCGCGGGCCAAACGAGACGAGCAAAGCTCCCATTCGCATTTATGCGCTCGGCCTGCGGCCTTAAGCGGACGCCTGCGGTGACTGAAGAAGTGCTCCTCGCATAAGCCGTGCTAGGGGAGACCCCGGGCCGTCAAGGATCGGTGCCACGCGACCTGCGGCGGCCTCCTCCCGATCTTCCTTCGCTGCGCTGCGTGCAGACCGGTGCCCTCCGCCTCCGGTCGTCCTTGACGGTCCTCCCCCTGGATTGCCGGACTTCGTCCCCCTTGCGCTGGAAAACGCGGGCGCGTTTCGCGTAAGGGGACATTTACCAATTCAAGACGGAGGACTACACCGTCACCGCCGGGACCATGAGCGCTACGTCACCAAACGGCACGACGGTGGCGAGCGGGAGCTGGCCGCTGAAGGCCGTCATACGCTTCCGTCCCCGCACATTGTCACTTCAATTCCACTGCTTCAATAACTGTTGCGTCCTTCGGTGCTTTGAGCGCGGTGGGTTCGTCCGCTACCTGAATCCACGGGATTCTCCGGCGAAGAAGGCCGTTGAATAGACGCACGTTCGGGCGGGATTCGAGGTTGAGATTGCGACCGATGATCTTGACCGTCTTGCTCCCGAAATGCAGCGTGATGCCATCCGACGGATCGAACTCGGCGCGGTCGAGCGTCGCGTAATTGAACGCCGAGATATGGCCGTCTCGATGCCGAACTTCGAGCATCAGTGCGATCTCGCGCATGCCGCGCAGCCAGCCGAATCCCCAATTGTCGATGACGGGGTCTTGCTCGTCTTCCGCAGGTGGGTTTTGCTGTTTCGGTCGGCAAAAGTATTTGTCCAAATGGCTCATGTGGTTATCTGTCATAAATCATTCCTTCTCGCTCCGTATTCTCTCGTTCGGTCGTCATTTCGCGGGATTCGCGCACTGCGACCAGGTCTTGTTCGTGCCTCCCGTTGACGAATTCGGTGGCCGAAACCCGCTCGTCCGATTGATCGATCGCCTCCTGCAAGGCCTCCTTGTCATCCGTGTAGATGGTCACTCGCTGCCTCGCTCTGGAGCAGGAGACGTAGAACTGCTCTCTTGACGATGCTGGAAACGACAGGCTCGACTGGCCGACAAAGACGCGGTCGACCGTCTTGCCCTGGCTGGCGTGTGAGGTCACCACATAACCATGCGTCAGGTGGCCAAAGTCCTTTCCGATGGCCCAGCCATTTTCAAGGACGATGTTGCCCTTGGCGTCAAAGCGGTCAATCCGGTACATGGAGCCGTTGTTCAGGCGATGCTTATCGCCGATCGTCCATCCGTTATGCGTAATACGCACCACATCACCCGGCGCGAGCCGGAGTCTTGTGGAGTGAAACGCCTGGAATCTCGCGGCGTGCTGCAAGGGCAATGGACGATTGCCGTCGACCGTCACGCGCTGGCCGCGCGTGATTCCTTTGCAGTTCTGATGATATTGCAATACGTCGCCTGGAGCGTAATTGATGGCATCGCCGCGTTCGGCCTCGGTCAGGCTGGCGTTTTCGAGAACGGAGAAGTCTCGTTCCTCGTCGCCAAGCTTGCCGGCTTGTCGCAATAACTTCCGGATCTCTGTGGTAATCCGGTTTCCCTCGGCGTGCGTCGGGGAGACAACTAGGGCTGACTTCCCCTGGCGGACGGCCTGCACGTAATCAGCCGCCAGTTGGCGGTCACGTTCGTCGTCGGGAATCTCACGAACCCAACCCAAGCCGTTCAGGCGTTTAAAACCGTCGGCCACGCGGCCCTCGCTTAACGCTTTCACCGCTTCCTTGTATTCCCCTGACTGACGCTTTATCTCTTTGACTTCCGCCGGGACCAGGCCAGCTTCTTCTTCTAAAAGTCGCAAAGCCGAACCGCGTTCTACCGCCGAATGTTGTCGCCGATCTCCGGAAAGAAGCACACGAGCGTCCGTTTTCTCAGCCAACGCGAAAAGCTGGTCCATCGTCTTAATTGGCAGAGTGCTCGCCTCGTCCACCCATATAAGCTGTCCCGCGACTTCGCGTTGGAGCTTTTCGTCAACCAGGAGCCTTGCCACCGTATCCGCATCCTTAAAGCCGGCATCGCGCAGCACGCCGCGGCTGGCGTCAGCCGAGGGGGCAAAGGCGAAGACCTTGGTCCCGGCCTCTTCGAGCTCCTCGACAGCCTCTTGCATGAGCGTGGTCTTGCCCACTCCAGCGGAGCCGCGAAGCAAAATAATTCGATCACGCGATTCGACAATGTAACGCACGGCGGACTTTTGCGCGTCATTGAGCCAGTCGCGTTTGAAGGGTTGAGGCGACCTGGAGAATGCCCGGCATACTCCTCGGCCCTTGCGAGCGAAGTCAATGACTCGACATTCCTCATTCAGTACGTCGCGATGCGTCGCCATCTGGCGGCCGTTCCGCTCGCCAATGATCAGATCGCTTCTGTCCGCCTGGCTCAACACCTGTTCAACGGTTGCTTGACCAACTGAGTGCTTCATGGCCGTCGCGAGCAATTCGCGCCGCGGGACCACGGAGTTTCGCTCGAACACATGGCCGATCGCATATTTCAAAGCGCGAGCGGAGGCGTTTGGTTCGGTCGGGTCGGCATCACCGCCGAGCTTGGCTTCCAGCGCTGCGACCGCGTCAAGCTCCGGCGCCGACATCCTCGACCGCCAAACGTCCTGCAATTCCGGGAGTGTCACGTCCTTTTGTTTGCGCTGCCGCGTCTTTGCCCCGAGTTCAGCCCATTCCGCGGGGTCCTCGATTCCCATTTCCCGTGCGACTTCCTCGATCTGCGCCCTCCGTCGAGAAAACTTGCGGAGCAGTCCCCTGTCCAGACCATCCAACTCCCAGCCGTTTTTCGTGCGCACGATCGGCAGTCCGAGTTCATGGAGGCTATGGGCAAACCGTGAATGAAACACCGCCTCGAAATACGGAGCATCCCGCTTGAGTTCCCGGAACTGGCCGGCCTTCCAGGCTTGCTCCTTATCATCGTGAGTCACGTTGAAGACAAAGCAATGTGCGTGCAGGTGCGGATCGGGCACATTGTCGATAGGCCGCGATGTAAAATGAATGAACTCGCCCCAGACCATATTGCCGGTGCGGCGGTTTTCGTCCTTGCCTCCTTTGCGAACGCGCGTGGACATTTCCTCTTCCATTGCCCGCATCGTGCTGTCGACCGAATCACGGAACGCTTCGAGAATCCGCTCGTCGCGAGTCGCGCCGTAGAGAATCGAGACGCTCTTGGGCACATGGAAGTTGAAATCGTAGCCGATCGTCCGATCCTTACGCAGACGAGCCGTCAATTGCTTTCCGGTGTGCGGATCGGTGTTGTCGCAGAGCGCATCCCATTCAGCTTGCTTCACATTGCCGCGCAGTCCAAGATGGCGAGCAGCCTCGCCACGCCAGCGGCCAGTGAGTTCCTGTCCTTCGGAATAATAGTCGGCGGTCGAGTAGTAACTCTTCGCGCCATTCACATGCG
Organism: uncultured Planctomycetia bacterium; assembly: GCA_963801675.1. Classification (GTDB taxonomy): domain Bacteria; phylum Planctomycetota; class Planctomycetia; order Pirellulales; family PALSA-1355; genus PALSA-1355. The sequence continues at coordinate 600,042 of CAWDFN010000001.1, read as the reverse complement.
TGTTTTGAATGATGCGCAACATCCCTTATTATACGGCCCAAACCGTTAATCCTTCGTTAACTTTCGCCCGCAAACGCCCAGTGGCAGCCGATCTCAGCGGTTTCATCGTTTGTCGAGGTTCATGTCAAATTGTGTCGTCTTTGTCCGGTCTCCTTCGTTTTTGATCGCTTGCGTCCGACTCGCCCCGCGGCCTTCTTGCTTGGCACATACGAAGCGTCGCCGGTCCGGCAAGCAGAAAATTAGGTCCCTCCCCATCTTCCGTGCTGCGCGTGTGCAGACGTGGCCCCTCCGAATTTTCTGCTGGTCCGGAACGCTAAAGCTCCGGCTGGTCCGCTTCGGTTTTGGTGCCGCAAGGCCGCGATTGGCGCGGTCGGAAACTCTAGCGAAACGAAGGAGAAAGTTATGTCAGACAACACGAAGACCAACGAAACGACCAACTCGAAAAGCCCGAGCCACATCGTCTACCAGGTCCGCGACCGCGGCGAAAACCAAAAGGCGTTCTGGACCCGTATCGGCAGTGCATGGGCGCACAAAGACGGCAACGGATTCAATGTCCAGCTCGAATGCGTACCTCTCGACGGCCGCATCACTCTGCGAGTGGCCTCGGAAAAAAAGGAGTAACTCACCGACCGGGGCGGGCATGGAAGCCCGCTCCGGTTTTTCAGCCTCACAAGGAAAGGAATCCAACATGACCACCTCAACACGTATCAATCCGTTCTTTGCAGCCCGCATGAGCCGAGCGACACCGGCGCCATCGAGCGACCGGTTCCAGCCGGTCTATGCCAAGCTGCCGCGGGCGCCCATCAACGCCAGTCCCGTTCCGCACCTCACGAGTCTCTATCACAATCACCGGGCTGGCGAGTATGGCGACCGCTCCTATCCCGGCAACTGCGGCGGCAATCTCATCAAGGATTTGTTGCTCTACTTCCGGCCCAGTGGCACAGTTTTCGACCCGATGGCCGGCAGCGGCACTTGCCGCGACGTGTGCGACACACTTGGCGTCCCGTGCCTGTCGTGGGACATCCATGACGGTTTCGATGCGTGTGACCCCGAAGTCTTCACCGCACGCGAGGCATTCGACTTCATTTGGGCACATCCGGCCTATTGGCGGCAGAAGCTTTATTGTGTGGCGTACAGCGTTATGTGGCCTTGCGAGGAATGATCCCGGCAAATCAGGCGTCCGCGTCGTTTGTTGCGCCACATAATCTTTTTCTCTATCATCGTCGAACCGTTTCCCTTCACATCCTTTGGGAGGTTCGACCATGTTCGATCAGCTTTTCAGTCTGCCGGCGGTTCGTGCCAGGCATCGTAATGCCCCGCTCGCAGACGACCGCATCCGTTTCCTTGGCCATCTTGCCGAGCTTGGCTTGTCTCGCAGAACTCTGCTGGAGTTTGCCCCACTTCTTCTCGTGATTGTCGAGGCACTTGACTTGGCAAATCGCCCAAAAGTGTCAATCTCGCAAGACGAGATTCGCCAAAAGGCCACGACGAAGAGAGACGCGTTCGTCTCCGTTGCTACCCGATGGCTGCAATTCCTTGGCCGACTGGAGCAACCGGTGCCCCCGGCCAGCCGGTTCGCCGACAAGATCAATGTCTTTGCTGACTTCATGCGGCATGAGAAAGACCTGTCGCCCGTAACCATTCACGAACGCTGTTCGATCGTCCGACGGGTTCTCGATCGGCTCGCGATCCCTGACGGATCACTTTGCGCGGTATCTGTTGGCCAGATCGACAACGCACTCCTGGGGTTGATCAGTCAGGATGGCTACGCGCGGCGAACCATACAAGGTTGGACAAGCCACTTACGGGTCTTTCTCCACTTCGCGGAAACACGCGGCTGGTGCCGTGCCGGTCTGGCGGCGGCGATCCAAAGTCCACGAGTTTACACCCATTCGTTATTGCCTATGGGGCCACCGTGGGACGAAGTCCGACGGTTGCTGGCGATGACGGAAGGGGATCGCCCGGCCGATATCCGGGATCGCGCTGTCTTGATGCTGCTGGCGATCTACGGTCTGCGTACCGATGAGGTCCGGCATCTCCGCCTGGAGGATTTTGACTGGGACAGCGAGAAGCTCCGAGTGCCGTGCCCTAAAACGAGGCGCGTGCGAACCTGCCCCCTTGTCCGTTCTGTGGGTGATGCGATCCTGCGTTATCTCAAGGAGGTGCGCCCGCAGTCAGCCCATCGGGAATTGTTCCTGACACTGCTCCCCCCGATCCGACCGTTGCGAGGGGTTTGGGATCTCGTCGGCAAACGACTGCGGAAGCTGGGCGTCACATCACCTCACTGCGGGCCACATGCCCTGCGCCATGCTTGTGCCACTCACCTGTTGGCCGAGGGTTTCTCCCTGAAAGAAATTGGCGACCATCTCGGCCACCAGCAACCCAACACGACCCGGATTTACGCCAAGGTGGATTTCACTGGCCTCCAGAAGGTAGCGGACTTTGATCTGGGAGGTCTGTTATGAATCTACAACTCCTGATCAAACAGTATCTCGGCTACCGCAAGTCACTGGGCTGGCAAGATTGTTCGGAAAGCGGCTACCTGGGAGGATTCGGCCGCTTCATGGGCGCCGATGCCGACCTCGCGGATATCAGCATCGAGCGCGTTCAAGCCTTCCTTGCAGGAGCCGGGCCAATCACCTCGACCTGGCACACCAAGCATACGACTCTGCGCTCCTTCTATCGTTATGCGGTCAGCCGGGGCTATGTCACCGTCCCCCCGCTTCCGAGGATAGTGCCAAAGCGGCCACCTCGCTTCGTGCCCTACATCTATTCACACGAGGAATTGCGTCGCTTGGTACAGGCCGTTGACTCCGTGCGCCGTCGCAGCGATTGTTGCCTGGAACCGATCACAATGCGCACCATTCTCGTGCTGCTTTATGGCGCCGGGTTGCGGATTCAAGAAGCTCTTGACCTGGACGGCACCGATGTAGACTTGGACGTCGCCCGGCTGACGATTCACCAGTCCAAGTTTTCCAAGACCCGGTTGGTGCCCATCGGTCCGCAACTGAGGCACGCCTTGGACCTCTACTCGCGGGCAGGGGAAAAGGACGTCCCGTTCTTCACCACGCGAGGCGGCGCGCGGATCAGGAAGGAAGTGGTTCAAGAATACTTCCGCATTCTGTGTCAGAGCGCACTCATCTGTCGCAATGGCGGCGCCGGCCAGCAGCCGCGGCTCCACGACCTACGACATACCTTCGCCGTTCACCGCCTGACATCCTGGTATCAGCAAGGGGCTGATGTTCAAAAGTTGCTTCCGCATCTATCAACCTATCTCGGGCATGTAGATATCGGGTCCACACAGGTCTACCTCACTATGACCCCCGAACTATTGAACGACGCCGGCAACCGATTTGAGCGGTACGCCGTGGAAGGAGGGCGAAATGAGTGACACCTTATTGGGGCCGTGGATTCGGCGGTTCTTGGTGGAACACCTGGTCACCGAGCGAAACTTGTCGCGGAACACGCAAACGAGCTACCGCGACACGCTCTGCCTGCTGCTCCCGTTCGTTTCCCAGCTTGCCGAAAAGCGGACCGACCAACTGAGGGTCGAAGACCTCACGGCTGATCGGGTCAGCGCCTTCCTGCGCAATCTGCAACAGACGAGAAACTCCGGACCCGCAACGCTCAATCAACGCTTGGCAGCGATCCATTCGCTGAGCCATTTCATCAGTTTGCACAACCCAGAACTCGTGCAATGGTGCGGAGAAATTCGGGCGATTCAGGGCAAGAAGGCTCCTCGCCATCCGCTCAGCTACTTCGAGAAAGAAGAGATGGACGCGTTGTTGGCCGCGCCAAATCTGTCCAGCGAACAAGGCCGCCGGGATCATGCGGTGCTGATGTTCCTTTACAACACCGGTGCCCGAGCCGATGAGGCGGCGCATGTTCGGATCAGTGATCTCGACCTGGGATCGATACCGGGCCGTGATCCGTCGTCGGTGCTGATTCACGGCAAGGGGAACAAGCAACGACGTTGCCCTCTGTGGTCCACAACAGTCCGTTCTCTACACCCGTTTGTTACCAACCGTCTACCATCGGACCATGTTTTTCGCAACCGCCGAGGACAACCGCTGACGCGGTTCGGGATTCATGCGATCGTGGAACGCTACGCGAAAGCAGTCGCCAAAACCCGGCCCTCGATGAGCAAGAAACAACTGAGTCCGCATACGATTCGTCACACAACCGCAACTCATCTGTTGAGGGCTGGCGTGGACATCAACACGATTCGCGCCTGGTTGGGGCACGTGTCACTGGCAACGACCAACATCTATGCTGAGGTCGATTTGCAGATGAAAGAAAGAGCCCTGGCAACGTGCGAGGTTGGGGAGAACCCATCAAACAAGAGAAATCGACGCTACCGTGAAGACAAGGAACTCATGGAATTCCTGAGAAAGCTGTAAGCGGTTCAGGAACCACACCCAAATCGCCCCGTGGCGCCGCCAGTGCAGGCCGCGCAGCGGACTGTCCGCTGCAACCGGTTGTTATGCGCCGCCCGAGTTGGCTTCATTTGACTGGAGGTGTTTGTGTCGGCGCAGGTGCCTGTGCAGGTGGTGCGGGCGCCGGTACCTCTCGCAGAAGTCGGTGTCGATCTTCTTCAAGAAGCTTTAGCTGGTGTTCCAGTATTGGCTTTAGCGCCTCGTACTGGGTGGCGCGGATGTCGCTGAGCATCCTCATGCCTTGATACAGGACCAGCAGGGCGAGCAGCACGGGCACGAGCAAAGAACCGTTCGCCAACCGCCAAAGCCACTCAGCCCGCTCGCGAGTCATGCTTTGGCTTGCCGCAACCGGCACAGGCGGAGACGACGGAGCAGGTGCCGTGATGTGCGACCCGTGAGTATTTGTGGCGGCTGTTCGGAAGGATTGCTCCGCTGAAGGCGGGATAGTGACGGCAAACTCGAGCCTGTCGGCGTCGTCTTCAGTAAAAACAGTAGCGAAGGCGACCGGAACGAACGCTTCGAGAAATACTCGGAAGCTATCGAAATCGTTCTCGAAGGCTTTGGCGAGTTGCTGGAATGAGCCAGTCGAGAGTTCCAGGTTCAGGCTGGAGTAGCCGGCGATTCGAGTGGAGAAGGTTATTCCGGCCGCTGCCGCCAAGCGTTCCTGAACACTTCGTAGAGTCGGGCTCTCGCGCAACACCTGTTGGCGCTGCTCAAGCAGCCGGGAGAACGCTTCGATGAACTGGTATCTGTACGCCCGGTCGGATGACGGGCCATCCATGAAGTGGAACACCCAGTGTTCGAAGTCCCGGAGCGAACCAGGAAACAGTTCCGAGTCGAGAGTGCGGAGGGGTTCCGCGAGCTCGCGTAGCAGGCCACGCCGAAGTTCAACACCGAACTCCCTGCGAAGCTTGGCCTCGGTCTCGGCGATCGTCTGGTTGGAGTCCGACTCCGGCCTGGCCGCCGCCCAGAACGCCTCACGAGGGTCACGCTGATCGGGCACGGGCTCGCGCGGCGTGATTCGAATGCGGATGGCATCAGATGGCATTGTCACTCCTTCTCCGAGCAGGCTCACTCAAGACGCATAACAGGTATTCGACCGCCGAAGTGCGGTAAAACTCTAACGCATCTTCGCGGTCGAGCATGGCGTCGTCAATCCTCAGGCTTCATACTGGCAAACGCGTTGCGACGGATCGCCGGTTGGATCGCCATGCTACACCGCACCGGAGACCGTGCTATGGCGCAGCCCCTCTACTTCGACCAGCACCGACGTGCTTTTAGGGTGCGCCATTACAGAGAACTGTAGCGACAATTATGTGGCGTCCGCTCTGGGCTGTCCCACGGCGTTCCAGGGGTAATCTGGGCGGACACCACATAATGTTCTTCGCCACACAATAAAGCTTATGTGGCGCGCCACATAAGCTCTATGCCGACGATCCACGCGACCTGTCGCGCGCGCCGACGCTGGAAGACTTCCTGCGTCGCTATGGCCGGTTCATCCGGAATTGTGCCAGGGCGTTGAAGCCCGACGGCAAGCTGGCGATCTTGATGGGCGACTACTCGGACCTGGAGGAAGGCTTCGTCCCACTCACCTGGCACACCAAGCGACTGGCATTCGAGTGCGGCCTGATCCAGACTTGCACCGATATTATCCGCTTCAGCCACGGCGCGAGCAGCAGCCGCAAGGTCTACCGTTCGTCGTTCATCCCCGGCTTGCACGACGTGTGCATGGTGTTCACCAAGCCGGACTAGCTGCTGACGCTCGCCCCCGGACCCCACATTTACAATTTGTTAACCGTTTCTCTCTAGAATGCTCATGCAGATGCATCGCATGACGACTCGACTCACACATACCAGGCTTTCGGCACAAATCGCTGAACAACGCCTCGTGGGCCGGTAGTGAACGGGTCGCCTTGGATAGACCGAATCGCGCGATGGTGGCGACCCTCGTTCTCACGTTTGCATTCTGCTCGTGACGCACTGGCTACTTTTTTAGAGAGCACCCGGGTTGATTCCGAACTGCTGAATCTGTTTGATGAGAAGTTGCGATTGGATGGTATTACACGGCAGCAAGTGTCCGACTTCTGCCAGAGCTTCGCCCGCGGCGTTCACTATGTGCAAAAGCGCTTTGGTACGCTGCCGGATCACATCATCCTTAGCGATCTTGACGCACGAACGCCACGATACAATATCGACCGCAAGGCCATCATTGTGCCCTACCGCTTTATCGCCATTTGCATCAAGCTCGGCACTTTGCGCCAAAGCAAGACCGAGCCGCTCCTCCTGCCGTGGCATGAAATGGCCATCATGTATGGCGTCGAAGAGGCATATCATCACTACGATATTTCCATGCATTACCAAGGGGCCAACCGACCGATGGTGGCGCAGCCAGGCGATTCAAGCTATGACAACACACCTTTAGAAAAGGCGGCTAAGGTCGCCGTGCACGAGGCCTTGGCTGACTTCCATCTCTTGGGTCGACCTATAGCAACGGTAAAGGTTGAGGCAGAGGATGCCGCTTGGTTTGACCATGCAAGGCATCTCAACCAATCGTGGAGCAAAAGAATCAGTGATCGGGTGCATCCAGCCCGTCTGATTTCGTGATTCGCGATGATTGACTCGCCTCTCGGCCAGCGTTACAAAGAACGTCGCCTAGCAAGGGTTGCAGGCCCCGGAGCATGAGGTTACGGGAAGATGACATGATGTTCCCGCTTCGGAGGACTCATTATGGCTGACTCGCAAGGCAACCAAGAAGACCGAAACGTACAGGGCAACACGCCGAAGGATGCTCAAGGCAACGAGGCCAACCGCGACGCGCAGGGCAACCCGCCCCGGGATGCTCAGGGCAATCCGAAGTAGTCGTAACTGCTTGTGCCGTTCAGTCTGACCGAGAAGCCAGGCTGAACGGCACGCTCGCAATCCTTGGGAGGCGAACCGCCTCGCCACAATCCTGTCTTGTTGCGTTCGCAACCATTCTAAGTCCGCCTCCGCCTGTCGGCTCCGGCGTCCTATTGCATCGCTAGCACGATGCGTGGCCGCTAGGCAATTCTGTCCCATCGTCGGACAATCCCGCCCGGCGCGTTTCACGGTGAAAATGTCCTGACTGAGGCCTTAGCCTACAGTCAGTCTGTTGAAAGGCTGGAATGCATTTGTTGTGTCAGACGTCTTCCCTAAGCGGTGCTTAGGCGTCTTTTTCACCGTGAAAACCGATTGCGCGCCGACCGCAACCGCGATCATTCGCGATTGCTTGTCGTTATATTTCAGTCCACGTATGCGCACATCTTCAACCGACAGTTGTTCTGCTTCCGACAGCCTTCAATTAACCTCGCTGGCCACGATCTGATCATGTCGCCGACAACGAAGACGGTGACGATCACGACGATAAGCGTGATGACCGTCACGACAGCGACCATGACGACGGTCACCATGACGATGACCAGTACGATGCTGCTGCTGTTTTTGTTGTTGTTGGTGTTCGCCTTGGTTCGACAACATGGTCTTGACGGTGATCGTGATGGTCACCGTCAAGATCGTGGTGTTGGTGGTGATCCAGCATGGTGGCCGGCATAAGTGCGATTATCGGAACGGTTGGAAATCCCCTGGCGGCTGACCGCCTTCTCGGACCCCCGTGCGGCGATTAGGGGCCATATTCGCCGCATAAAATGCGGCGAATAGCTTGACTTGCGGTGAATAAGGGCTATAATCGCCGCAAAGGATGCGGTGAATATGACTTATATCCATGAAGTGCCGGGCTGGCCGAAGCTTGCCTGGGACGGCGATTCCCTCGCCGCCCCTCTGGCGGAAGTGCGCCACAAACAAGGCCGGCTTCTCGGCAAAATGGAGGCGTTGGGTTTCGATTTGCGAACCGAAGCCAGCCTCACCGTCCTGACGAGCGATGTCGTGAAGTCGTCCGCGATCGAGGGGGAAACGCTGAACCCCGAAGAGGTTCGGTCGTCGATCGCCCGGCGGCTCGGTCTCGATGTAGCCGGCCTTCCGAGGGCTGGGCGCGACGTTGAGGGCATCGTTGAAATGATGCTTGATGCGACAGGGAAGTTTAGCGATCCACTGACGAAGGAACGTCTATTCGCTTGGCACGCAGCGTTGTTCCCCACCGGACGCAGTGGCATGATGGAGATCGCCGTCGGCGAATGGCGTCCCAAAGAAGCAGGGGAAATGCGGGTTGTTTCGGGCCCCTTCGGACATGAACGAGTTCATTTCGAGGCGCCGAATGCCCCGCGACTCGAATCGGAAATGAAAGCCTTCATCGACTGGTTCAATGGACCGGCGGCTAGCGATCCGGTGCTAAAGGCTGGGATTGCGCATTTCTGGTTCGTCACCATCCATCCTTTTGAGGATGGCAACGGTCGCATCGCGCGGGCGATCGCCGATATGGCGCTGGCGCGCGCCGACGGGACGAAGGACCGCTTCTACAGCATGTCCTCGGAAATCGCGGCGGAACGCAAGGAATACTATCAAGAGCTAGAGACCGCTCAGCGCGGCGACCTGGACATCACGCGGTGGCTCGCATGGTTCCTGGGTTGCTTGGGCCGTGCGATCGACGGTGCGGATCAGGCGCTTGCCGCGGTGCTCCACAAGGCGAAGCTATGGCAGCGCATCAACCGAGGGTCAGTCAATGAGCGGCAGCGATTGGTGATCAACCGCATGCTGAGCGACTTCAAGGGATTTCTTACAACCGGGAAGTACGCCAAGCTTGCCAAGTGCTCAACCGATACCGCGCTTCGCGACATAAGGGAGCTTCTCGCCCGAGGCATCCTAGTGCAGAATACTAGCGGCGGGCGAAGCACGAGTTACCGGCTCGCGGAACCTGACAATGTCACGGCATAAGGCCGCCGCTTGCAGTCGGCGGTATTATTTCGCGGCGAGTCGAAGCTTGTCGAATGGCGTCATGTATCCCTCGGGATATGTCTCCACCGGCTTCAGCTGTCGCTTGCCTCGCTTGCGATCAAATCTTGTTCTTGGGATAGCAGGAACCTCCAAAAGCTGATCCCCTTATAGCGGCACGTGTGACAGATGCTCAGCAGATTCAGGTACTCGCTCAAGCCGGATTCCTTGAGCATTCCGGGAACGCGCGCACGGTAGAGCGCGAACCGCTTACGCTCCTCCAGCGGCTGTTCCTGGTTATGCTTCTGATGACGATCGTGGGCGTCTCGATCTCACGACCACCGCCTCGGCGATCAAATCAAGGCGTCGTTGGCGGCACGATGCCCTCAGACGGCTTAGTCAGTGTTCGAATCGTCGCTGACTATGAACCCAATTCGGCGATTCTTGCCCACCGCCCGAGGCCCCATGAGATTGCTGATCGCGTCGAACACGACGGCGAATTGATGGTCGTACTGCTTTTCCAGGTCATTGAGCTTCCGTGCCAGATCCTTGTGCGTGCTCAATATTCGGCGAAGCCTGACGAACGTCCGCATAATCTGGATGTTGACTGCCACGGCCCGCTGGCTGTGAAGCACACTGGAAAGCATCGCAACGCCCTGTTCCGTAAACGCATAGGGCGGTCGGCGAAGGCCCATCTTTGCAGATGGATTGGACATCACAAATTGTGATCTCCAATTGTCGAGTTCCTCTTGGCTCAACTGAAACATGAAATCCTCCGGGAATCGAGCCGCGTTCCGCTTTACGGTCTGCACTAAAGCACGAGTTTCAACGCCGTACAATGCTGCCAAATCGGCGTCGAGCAAGACCTTGTGCCCTCGGACGAGGAGAATCTTCTGCTCGATGCGTTCCAGAGGTAGGCCGACCGAGGTGTTCTTGGCGTCTTTGTCCTTTCTCATCACCGGGGGACACTAGCATGGCCAAGCAGCTGTGGTCAACACTGCACCACGATCTCTAGACGCGCACCTGCTCCGCACCGGAAGAAGAGGCGAATCTTACACATCGCCTTACACAGACCTAAACTGTCGGCAGATTTCATTTTGTAAATCACAGTCTTAGGCCATGCCGCAAAGGCCTTTGTGCCCGCGTACGGCCACTCTCAGTGTTATTCACAAGACCGCGAAGATGAAATGTTACGAAAGAACAAAAGCTTGCAGTATTGCGCTTGAAGCACCGGTCTAACCCAAGCGAAAATAAGTGCGTATTCTTCACCGTTTCGACACCGAGACCGCCGCAACTGGCTCTGAGAGCCTTTCTCAGAGACATTTGCATGCAAATCATGTTATAATGATTGAAAGTGAGACAAGAGGCTGCCAGATGCACGATATTCCAGAAACAGGGTTCTTACGACTTCCACAAGTGTTGAGCGTCATTCCTCTCGGCAAGACGAGCTGGTGGGAAGGAGTGAGATCGGGGCGTTTTCCGAAGCCGGTGAAGTTGTCAGCGCGATGCACGGCTTGGCGGGCTGAGGACATTCGACGATTAATAAAAACCCTGTCCGAGCAGGCGCCGACCAATTGACATTCGGCGTTGCGCTTGCCTGACTGTTCGAGTAGGCTCTGTGACCCCACTTTGGTCGGTTCTGTAGTTAGGGGTACAAAAGTGGGGTATCTGTTCTTGGGCCCACCGGACTTCAGCACGTAATTCAAACACTTACGTGCTCAGTGTGACTCCGGCCGTGGGCACCAGGCTTTTGGACGCGTTCGTCCGCCACCATCCACAAGAGCTAGTGTGACGGCCATTCTCGCGACGATTCCCTGTCGCCCCCGTCCGAAACTAATCGTTGACATTCGGCCTAAAGTCGGGGTACATCTACGAACAGATACCCCAAGGATGGAAGAATGTACCCCATATGCCCACGTCGCTCTCGGATGCCAAAGCCCGCAACGCCAAGCCTAGAACAAAATCCTACAAGATCACGGATGGCGAGGGATTATTCCTCTTAGTCACGCCGTCTGGCGGCAAATACTGGCGCCTGAAATACTTCTTTGGCGGCAAGGAAAAGCTGTTGGCATTGGGTGTGTATCCTGACGTCAACCTTGCTGAGGCGCGCGAGCGGCGTGCGCAGGCACGGAAAGTGCTCGCCGCGGGAAACGACCCTGGCGAGACAAAAAAAGAGGCCAAGCGCCTGGCGATCTTAAAAAACGCCAACTCCTTTGAGGTGGTCGCCCGCGAGTGGCTTGAAAAACGCAGACACGAATGGGCGTCGATTACCGCAGATGTAGCACAAGGCCGTCTGAAGGCGTACATCCTTCCGAAGCTAGGTCCAAGGCCCATTGCCGACATCACCGCGCCAGAAGTTCTTGCCATGCTTCGTGCAGTTGAGGACAAAGGAACCTTGGAAACCGCACGGCGCGTGATGAACATCTCCGGGCAGATCTTCATGTACGCCATCGCGACCGGCCGGGCTGAACGCAACCCGGTTCCTGATTTACGCGGCGCGCTAAAAACGCCGGTCGTGCGACATCGCTCCTTCCTAAAAGAGAGTGAACTGCCACCCTACCTCAGAAAGCTTGAGGCTTACGACGGCAGCATGCAGACCAGGTTGGCGCTCCGCTTCCTGCTGTTCACTTTCGTCCGCACCAACGAATTGCGAGCAGCCCAATGGACCGAGATTGATTGGGACAAGGCGGAGTGGCGCATTCCCGCCGAGCGCATGAAGATGAAAGAGCTGCACATCGTGCCTTTGTCGAGACAAACAATTGCTGTTCTTCGGGAATTGGAGAAGCAGTCCGGCAATCGGCAGTACGTTTTTCCGAACGAGCACAGGCCCGCTACGTTTATGAGCGAGAACACGATGCTCTATGCTCTGTATCGCATGGGCTATCATTCACGCGCCACCGGCCACGGATTTCGCAGCACTGCCAGTACGATTCTGAATGAACATGGTTTTCGTGCGGATGTCATTGAACGGCAGCTCGCTCATAGTGAACGAAATAACGTCCGGGCGGCTTACAATCATGCGCAATACCTGCTGGAGCGCCGTCAAATGATGCAATGGTGGGCCGATTATCTTGATGAGGTTGCGGCAAGGAAATAGCCGCCGTATTTAAGCCCGGTAGGGTGCTCCGCGATCTCGCATCCCCTCTCCGGCAGCGATCTTTGCTGACGGACAAAAATCGGAACGCGGGCACTGCCCCAAACCCATCTGATGAAAACAAAACTGCGACTCTCCGAGCCACCGTCACGGTCGGCGGCGGACCGCCGCATCTTGATCTTACCAGCGAGCCGTTTGGTCTTCGCAGGATCGTAGGCCAGCTGCAATCTGGGCTAGCTGTCCGTTGAAAGTCGGCAGTTTCAGGCGGCGGGGGCGAGGCCGGGCGGGCTGCGGCGATTTTTGAGCACGATGACGGCGCGGCTTTGCAAAGCGCTCCAGGCGCACCATATCGTCACACACGTCGTTGCTAACAAAGTATGGATAAGATACACAAGCGACGAAGCGTCTCCCTCGGGTTGCAAGCCTCGCGGCGTGCCCATGCCGAACAGCTTGCGCATGATCAGGCCCAGATTTCGCGCCGCGACTTGCAACAGGTAGCGCTTGGTCACCTTGGCCATTCCTTGCAACCAACAGCGCGGCGCTGCGCTGGTCCCGCAGACGTGGGCGAAGCTCCGTTCGGTCAATTCGCTTCTCAATGTCGCTTGCCACGCACGCCGCGCACCCTGCGCCCATTGCCGGTGACCACTGCTTGTTGTTCGGCCGGCCGCTCGTGCCACTTCCAACGTTTGCTCCGCATGGGTTCGGGGATGTAGGTTCGCACGCCCAACGGCCCGTTCATCAGGGCCAACGTCTCGGCCGAGTGATATCCTTTGTCGCTACCGCGTTGCGAATGTGTGCTGGGCTGTTGGCTTCGACCATGTTCCTCTGCGCTTGTACCACGCTCTCGGCCAACGTCTCGGCGTCGCCGCGATTGGCCTCGTAAACCGCGGCCGCCAACACCAAGTCGGTCTTCATCTTCAAATCGACCACGTGTTCGGCCTTGTACGCCAGATGCGTGCGGCCGTCTTCCATCTTGGCAATGCGGCTGAGCATCTGCTGGAAAGGAGAGACCCAGCTTCGCAAATCGCTCCCCGTCAAGGAGTGCGGCGCGACCGAAGGATCGACTAGGCATCTCGAAGCTGGATTCGATGAATCCGGAGCGCCCTCGCTCAGGGCGCCAACGTCCACGGTTCATCGGAGCTTTACGAGCGCGTCAAAAGCGCCTTGGGCCTTGTCAATTGACCCGAGCAATTCGACCAGCTTATTGGCCGCGACCAGGTCCGAGACGGAAGGCAGGTCATGTGCCCACATCCCAGACAGGATTCGACACCTTTCGTGTCCGACCCGTCCACCGCCACGCTTTCTCGTAACAATGAATAGATCATTGCTACTTGGCCGGAAGCGGAGACGCAGTTCGCGATGCGTCGACCTGGCTTCCGCCAATCTCGATCCGATCATTCGGTAATTCCGTCGTGCCGATCAAGACCTCCTCGAATGCGATGAGTGACGCTCGGGCACTTCCCCGACCACTATCATGCGTCTTCCATACATTAATCCTTTCAGCGGCACGATTGGAATCGGCGTGCAATTCTTCAAAGTCAACGTTCGCGTACTCTACTCTCAGCGAGCTAAATGCGCTCTCCAGACTCGATTCGCACAATAGCGCTGTCCCGGGCATATTAACTACGCGCACCGCACCGTACACAATCGCCAGTTGCCGTACGAGCGTTCTAAGCTGCGATTGAGAACGCGTGTCACCCGAAGCGCACGCGATGCCGGCGCGACAGTAATCACATCCATACTTAACCAACTTGTCGACGGGTGCCATCCACACGTCCAGCGACTCAGAGCCTTGATCATCGAGTTGCCAAAGCAGCCTCTCGTGTATGCGTTGAGCACTGAGTGCGTGCCATCGCGTCCACCACGCGACATGAGGTCGCCCTACAACCATCAGGTCTCTAGCGCTGTTCAGTTCGATTCTCGCACGGTGGAGGTAAAGCCGCGCTCGCTTTCGCACCTTCTCCGTCGTGGATTTATCACTAGCACCTTCTGTGCGTTGCAAGCGGTCATTTGCATCAAGCATCAGGCACTCGGCGCGAAACATCTTGCAGACTGCCAGCGCCGTCCGATCGCTACCGGTTTGCATTCCCTTGAGTGCCGCCTCCGCATTGTCGAGGAACTGGTGCGCCGACTGATACCCGGCGTTTGCATCATTATCACGTTGTCCACACCGTAGATACATCGCGCGAGCACGCCAACAGTACAGGTGGCAAATATAGTGAGCATGGTCGCGGGCCTCCCATTCGGTAAAGTATTGCAAACCGGCGCGCCCCTCCTCAAACATTCTCTCCGCGAAGTCCAGCAGACCATCGAATTCTTTCTTGCAGCGTTCTGGAATCCACATAGAGAGGTGGAACACGCAGCTTTCCATTAACCGTACATAGCACCGCGCCAATGCACGCCGCGCGAGGCTTACGCCCACCCAATCGGCCCCGTGTCCTCGACCGCGACGGTGTCGATCATTCGTGTAAATAAAGTCTTTGACCGCCAGTAGCAACGGCCGGGCATGGCCCTGATCATGCGTCGATTCGTCTGCGTCGACGCCAATCGCCGTCACCCACGCGGCAACATCAATGATCTCCTCAACGAGCCGATATCCATTACTCACTTTCTTTGCATCCGCCGTGTCGACAAGCGCCGCGGCGGGGATGAGCGATTGCTTTAACGAATTAACCAACGGCTTCACGAGGCTTCTGTTGAAACCCCATTCGGACGAGCCAATCAGCTTCTCAAGATCTTCCACGTCGGCGTGATTCTCGGCGACACCGCTCTCCCTCAAGCGGTCACGAAGCTGCTTCAGTCGAACGCCAATCCATCCCTGCACGTCGCGAGCCTGTCGCAGAACCTCCGCCTTTAAGTCACAAAGCGTGGCTCGGAGCAACGCGTCGACGGCGCTCAGTTCATTTGTAGGTTGTGGAAACCTGGCGGTCATATGTGTTCCGAGAACGTCCATCTCGAATTCGTCGATCCAGGCGACGAGCGCGTCCGACTGGCGATGGGTCAGAATGAAATCCCGCTCCCGCCGCAATACGGCGTCAAGATCTTCGAGACGTTTCACGAACTTCGCCGCGTCCAACGTTTCCATTAGCGAGGCCCGGCGATGATACAGATACTCGATCAGTGCAGAACGGTCGCCCGAGTGTCGGAACAACTGTTCATAGTAGTAGATCGCCACGAGGTCGTTTAGATCGCCCCACAGTGTGGATAGTATCGTTGCTTTGCTTTCAACTTCACTACGGTCGTTATGCGCCGCAGAAGGGGCACCTTCGGACGCTGAATTGGGAGCGGATCTAGCGACATCCCGGAGCGCTTCATGCACGATCCGATGCATCCAATAAAACCCGCCTTCCTGACGAAACATCCATTGGCGATCCAGCATTTGGCGCAACATCTGGTCCAGAGCCTCGAGCTGTCGCGGCGTCGCGACGTGGTTCCAGACTCTCTTAATGCGCATCCCGACGTTCTCGAAAAACGACGCTAGTTCTCCGTCGCCGCTCATGGAGTCAATATCGCTGTCACTGAAAAGGGGCACGACCAAGCGGCGCAATGCGACAATACTTCGCGATCGGCGAAAAACAGAACTAACCAACAGCAGCGCCCGCAAGCTATTCGGCAGCGCGCTTTTCCAAGAATCGAGCACCTGCTGCTTGATTTCTTCGCGAGTTACTTTTAGACCGTCATCCACCAATCCTACAAGGGACTGGAGGCCGCACCGGTCTTCTGCAGAAGCTTTAGGTGTGTAAAGGGGCTTTCTCGAAGCCTTCATCTCCGACACCATAACGCAACTCGCATTATAGTGCAGTGCGAAGTGCTCGAAGCCCTTTTCGTCTGATTGTGACTGCGGCGCGAATGCGATCCACAAACGCGACTCGCCGAATTCGTTCGCACGCGCAATGAGATGCTTTAACAAGCAGCGAAGCCGGCGCATTTCCGGTGTTAGGCCGCCATCCTCTTCACTATGCAACGATGGGCAGAATTCGCCCATCGAATCGACGGCGACGATGTACTTGCCACGCTTCATCGCCTCGACGATCCAGTCAATTCGTGGATCGTTTTTGGAAAACACGCCGGCTGAATCGCTATTCGCGGCTCCATTCACACGGAACAAGCCGAATTGGGGCAGATCGGGATCGTGACGCCGAAACTCACGCTGGAGATGCGAAATCAGGCTTCCCACCGCAAAAAACTGTTCCAGGTGACACCAGATGATGTCGTGGCCGCTAGACTGGGACTTTACCAATTGGTCGACTTGTTTCGCCAGGCGGGCCGACGTGCCATAACCATGCCAGCCACGATGAAACACGATCACGTTCGCATCGGCGTTTTTATCGGGCACCGTTGCTTGGGCGTCCGTATCTGGTTGTGATGAGGCAGGCGCTGCGATCGGCGTGCGCGGTGAATTGTTGTCGCCAAGGATTCTTGGCGGAATATGCGTTAACGCGCGATAGGTACGCGCGCTCACCGGATGAGAGGACGCCAGCCGGCCATACAGTTCTTGCAGAAAGCTGCCGCCGTCCCAGTACTTTTCCCACACGATGTTGGTGTGAGCATAAAGAGGATTGCGCCATTCGATCTTCGTGGCTTCGTCTCGAACGACCCAAAGCACCGCGGGCGCTGTTTCGCTCGAACGTTTTGACCGCTCGGCATGTTCTTCGATAAGTCCGACGACCCGATGATCTCCGCCGCCGTAGCCCAAGACGAGCAGCAGGGCGTCCTTGTCAATGTATTCGAGAAACCGTCGCATGCTGCGAAAGTCGAGCGGAACGTCCAAGAGGCCTCCTGCGAGAAGCCCAAAGGCGCCGCCGTGAAGATGGATGACCGACGGATTACCGGTGACGAGACCCGGTTCAGGAAGCGGTCCCGACTCGGGAAGCTCAAAAACGGTAAACCCTAGCTGCTCCTCGCGTAGTGCTACTTCGATGAGTGAATCGAAGTTTGTCGTTAAGATCAACCTCCAGTTCATCGATTTGGCCAAAAAGGCCGCATATTGATGAGCGGTGTTTGGCGTCGCATGTCTGACGAGCTTGTTAAATAGCCCCTCCATCAACTCCTTGTCCGAATTGGTCAGCCGATCGAGCCATTTCCACCACTTGCCAAACGCAAGCCGGTGCCTATTGTCTTCCCAGTAACTGGAAAGGGCGCTCGATGTTGCCCATTCCGCATTGACAACATTTCGATATGGCCAACCGTTTCGAGTTAGGTATTCGCGGATTAGGTCCGACGCGTCTCGCTGGCCTGACGCTTTGCCCAGCGTCTCGACTACGTTAATCTGCAACCAACACCACAACCGGTGAAGGTATTCTTCGATCGGCCGGGTTGTCGGAATACCGGAATCCGCCGACAGGCCCGCTCCGAACAACGGCACCAGTGGGCGACCGCCGCGCCAGCATTCACTGCGGATAGTGTCAAACGCCGTCAACCCGTTGGCTCGATCGTTGGATTCGCCGGCCATCGCCCTTGTCTCCTATTATCACCGTCCACCGTTCAGTGACGACCGAAGCCAATGGCGGAGTGGTCCACGCGACTGTTGCGCGGCGAATAAGCGTAGCTAGACGTTGGCTTCACGATGGACAACTTGCGCACATGACAAGTTGCAACGTGTAGCAAAAGCGATATTGTAGCAGAATGGCAGCCGTCGGCGCACGATTCAAAGGTACAGGGCGCCTTCCACAAACTGATGGAGCGGTGTTTCCTGAGGATGTCCCTTCGATAGTTGAAAAGGCGACGGTGGCTCTGTGTTAGATTGTCAGGCTCTATTACGACGGTCGGCACGAGTCTGGAAGTGAACAGACCGGTCAATGGCTTCGACTAAGGTCTTCATGTGCCTGTGGCTCTTGACGCGGTGGAAGCGGCTCTCGGCGTCCGACGGCCCCGCCACGCAAACAACCCAGCCTCTCAATCCCTCCAAAAAAAGTTCTATTGGTGTCATGTTGTCTCAATTTGGTGCTTACCTAATCTGCCCAGATGGGCGACTGGCGGCCGAACTTGAACTTTCGGCCGCGAACCTCTTAGAAATCAGTGGCTTCACGGCAATCGATTTCTAGTACGAAATCGTAGGCGATCACTCCTCAAGTCCTTCATTGGTAAGCAAAGGGCCATCTCAAGTGATTACCTGTCCGCGTTCCTACCTCGGGAACGAATCTTCAACTTGCTGGCGCTCCGCACCGGCAAGGGCGACAATCCGACGATACCCATACCGACCGTACTGGGTCGCCAGCTCGATCATCCGCCGCACCAGCCGAGGCTCATCGCCCGGAACGTGCGGCTGTCGCCGCTGGGTCGAGCGTGACTGCCCCAACACCTGACAAGCCCGACGCTCCGACACTCGCTCACGTCCCACTGCGTTGCGGACGTGCTCGACTGCTTGACGCCGTTTCGTCGGGCTCAGAAGTTTCCCGAGGCGGCCTCCTTAAGGATCTCCATATCCAAGGCCTGATTCGCCACCAGCTTCTTCAGCCGGGCGTTCTCCTTCTCCAACTCCTTCAGCCGCTTGGCCTGGTCGGTCCGCAAACCGCCGTACTCCTTCCGCCAGCGGTAGTACGTCTGCTCCGTGATTCCCAGCTTCTTGACGACCTGACCAATCGTCTGACCCTTGGAAATCTCCACCTCGGCTTCACGCAACTTGCCGATGATCTGCTCCGCTTGAAATCGCTTCTTGGCCATCCTGAGATCCCCCGTTTCCGAAATTCTGACCACGCTCGAATTCTAACAATCGAGCCGGATCCGATTTCGGGGGTCAGGTCGCGCATTCTAAGGCCAGTGGAATAAGCGATGCGGCCTCCAACCGCTCTGGTGGGTGCCAACAACGCCGCGTTCATCACCCCAAAAGCTCACTGTGCCTTTTTTCATCGCCCCAAAGAATCGGGGCCATACCGCAACCTATCAGTGCTCGCACGACAGCCTTGCTTCGTGACCGGCCCGTTCATCGAGACGCCGATCCTCAATATGTCGTTGGCAATGTGCCTCGCTCGCGAAGAGCAAAGTAACAGTTCTCTGCCCCTTCCGGCTTTGTATTCTTGGGAACGCGTCTCTTTGGCGGTCTCAGGTCAGGCAGGTCGTCGGGAAATGCCATGTACTCTTGATAGAGGTCGGGAAATGATGACTTTAGAGCCGCGAATGTTCGCATCCATCGCGAACGCTGACGCACATTGCTTTCGCTGTTCAATCGCAAAATGTCTCGCAACCTTTGGCCGTCTTTATCGAGCGCTTCAAGCTCTCCATTGCTTTTTGGGTGAAGACATTTATGGAACGCTACTCGACAGGGATCGGGGACTCCGAGGATGTCCTGCTTTGCGATGTTGCATGTCGCACACGCGTACAGCAAATTCGTATACTCGCATTTCCCCCGAGGGTCCACAGCCACGGGAATGAAGTGTTCGATGTTAAACGCAGCCTCTCGACCATACCATTGCTCTCTGTGGAGGCAGTAAACGCATCGAAACGAAAAGTCATCACGAAGCCAATCACGATAACTGCAGTAATCGGCGTACCCTTCTGGGCCGTGCCGTCGCGCGTGCGGCTCTCTTGGATACTCAAACTCTGGCATCAGGCTCACTTCTTTTCTCTCCGGAGACTGCAATCAGCTGGTTTTCTAGCTTATCGAGCATACGAGTCGGCCGTGGGACAGTTTTCTCCAGATAGTAGTCGGCATAGGCTTGCAAGGCGCCGAGGCGAACTCTCTCATTCGCAGAAATCGTCCCAGCGATGTCCTTGTCGATTAGACGGCCCCGGTCGCGGTTCGTAGCCGACCAGTCTGCCTCGAATTGAAGGAAATCGCTTAAGCATATCGGATAGTCGAGCTCGTCGGGAATATATCTTCTTTGCACGAATGGCACGCCAACACGGTTGTATCCTCCAAACAAATCCAGAAGAGCCCGCTCCAGGTCAGCTGAAAAAGAATAGAGCTTCAATACTTCGACATCGATTTGCAGAAAAAGGCTTTGCAGCTCCGTTGGCTCTCTTCCGTCGGCCACACCAGCCAAATAGTTCCTTGCTGCTCGATCAACAGCCGTGAATGAACTGGCGGTCGGGATCGGTATGCGGCGAATATCCCCGACGATGTTGTCTCGCTTGCTCAGGTGTGTGTACGCATAGGCATTCGCGACTGGCGAGTTGATTAAAGCCCAAAGAACTTCGAGCGAATAACTTTGGTCACGCGGCCTAATAACAATGAAACGGCTTGTGACAGGTCGGCCCACCTTGTCAATCAGGCCTTTCAAACGCCATGGTCCGCGACTCACACGCGCGTAGTTCAGAAGAATTTGAGGCACACCCGTTGTCGTGCCACTCACCGGACGACGAATGACGACATCAGAAAGATTCATCCAGCGAAGCGTCGGTAGCTTATTGAGTTCTAAGCCAGAGTCAAAATGAACGAATCCCTGGACGGCACGAGCGAACCGCTCGTCGGAATATGTCACGGCTCCTTTAGGAAGATGAGTGCCATGATAGATCAGGCCTTGGCCAAGCTTTGCAATCGTGTTCAGTACAGTCTTGTCGCCAAGAGTTGCCCAAAGTTCAGCAAGATCCGGGACACGAAGGCTGCATTCCTCCGATTCAATGAATTGTGATTGACGGACAGCTTCTGTTCGCGATGCCTCAAAACTTGCTCGGAACGTGGGCATCTGCGGTTCGCGGACGTGACGATACTGCGTAATCAGCCGACGCCGTGAATGGGCCGGTAGTCTTCGTCCAAGAATGATTGCGGATTCAGCGTCCGAAAAAGAAAATACCTTGTCCGGGAACAAGCATATCTCCTGAAGCTCGCAGTGTGCGACAAGAAAGCGTCGCACCTCGGCCGCGTTCACGCTATGAAGGAAGGTCTGTGGAAGGACGACGCCAAATACACTGCCGGCTGAAAGTTTCGGAATTGTCCGCCAGAGCATTTCAGCGGCTCGGTTCATGAATCGCAATTCGACACCCTGCCTCCGATACCGTTCGCGTTCTTCCGGCTTGAAATTTGCAAACGGCGGATTAGCAAGAAAAATCGTGTTCCGCTCCGCCTGTTTCGCGAGCTTGTCCCCCACGAATATGTCCTGGACATTGAGATCCCATCCATCTGGATTCGGGATGTCCGTCAGCGTGAGCGATAGGCGGGCGAGCTCAAGAGCGAACGAATCAATATCGGCGCCGTGCAACCTGCTTCGCAAATATGGCCCGCGGCGACTTGCCACTGTCCTGCTTCAGATGGAACTGGAATTTCTGGGTGTTGGGGTTAGCATAACCCTGAAGCCTGGAGGATTCCATGAGTCGCGAACGAAAGACGGTTGCGGGACCGGAGAAGTTGGCCATTTTGCGGCGGTACCTGGTGGAGAAGGTGCCGATCTCGGATCTCTGCGATCAGTATGGGTTGCAGCCGAGCCAGATTTATTACTGGCAGGCGCAGCTGTTTGAGCATGGCGCGAGCATCTTCGAGCGCAAGCCCGGCCGGCAGGCCAGCGTCGAGAGCGCCAAGGATCGCAAGATCTCCCAGCTCGAACTCAAGCTGGCGCAGAAGAACGAGGTCATCTCGGAATTGATGGAGGAGAACGTCCGCGAAAAAAAACGCAATGGGGAACTCTAAACGGAAGCTGGGTTCCCCACGACACGCGTGACGCCGTGGTCGACTACGTGAACCGCTGGATCGAGCGGGCCGAGCTGCCTGCCAACAAGCTGCTGGCGTGGCTGGAGCTATCCACCAGCAAGTTCCAGCAGTGGAAAAAACGCTACGGCCGGCCCAACGCGCACAACGGCCGCATGCCGCGCGACGGCTGGCTGGTCGACTGGGAGAAGCGAGCGATCCTGGATTATCACGACAAGTTCCCCTTGGAAGGCTATCGGAGATTGGCATTCATGATGCTCGACCACGACGTCGTGGCGGTCAGCCCATCGAGCGTGTATCGGGTGCTCAAAGCGGCGGGCCGACTCGATCGCAAATGGCAAAAACCCTCGAAAAAAGGCACGGGCTTCGTGCAGCCTCTGCGAGCGCACGAGCATTGGCACGTCGACGTGTCGTACCTCAATCTGGGCGGCACGTTTTATTACCTGTGCTCACTGCTCGACGGCTACAGCCGTTTCATCGTGCACTGGGAAATACGCGAAAGCATGACCGAGCGCGACGTGGAGACGATCGTGCAGCGCGGCTTGGAAAAGTTCCCCGACGAACGACCGCGGATCATCAGCGACAACGGACCGCAGTTCATCGCCAAGGATTTTAAAGAGTTCGTGCGGCTCACCGGCATCACGCACGTGCGCACCAGCCCCTACTATCCGCAGAGCAACGGCAAGTTGGAACGTTGGCACGGCACGCTCAAGGGCGAACGCTTCCGCCTGGCGGCGCCGCAGCAACTCGACGAAGCGCGGCGCGTGGTCGCGTCGTTCGTCACGCACTACAATCAGGTCCGCCTGCACAGCGCCTTGGGCTACATCACGCCTGTCGACAAACTGGCCGGACTCGAAGACGTGATCTTTGCCCAGCGTGACCGCAAACTGGAGGAAGCTCGCAGGCAGCGTCGAGCGATCATGCTCACCGCGGCCTGCCGATCAACGACAGGAGAAGAGGCTAGCCAGGGAGTGCAGAGGGGCGGCAATGAGCACCCTCTGCAAGAACCCGCTCAAACAGCCAACCTAGTAGCATGACCCCAAACACCACCCCATTCGCCAACGCCAAACACCCCAAATTCCACTTTCCGCTGAACCAGGACACCACCGCTTTCTCTGGAGGGAGCAGCTCTGCAAGTAAACGCATTGCAGATACTAGGAATGCAGCGTGGCCACACGCCGGCTCAAACACGCTCCGATCATTCTCCGGAATCTCTTTTATCCAATTGGCTAGATGTCCGACAATGTAGTCAACAAGAAACGACGGAGTGCTATGCGTCCCGAGTGAGGACCGGGTCGTCTTTGAGATAAGCGTGTTTTCGTAAACGTATGCGAGCGATTCCGTAGTAGTGAGAGCTAAGCTGCTGAATTGATCGATAGTGCGAGCCGATTCCTCGAGAGCTACGAGCTTCTTCTGAGAACCAGCTGCGAATGGTTCAGTGCCGTAGTGCGTCGCAACGCGACGGAACACTTCTTCCACGTCGGTGAGGTCGAGGTTTTCAAACGAACCGACTTCCTTGTCGCGGAGAATTTTCCCGGAAACAAGCCAGAAAACCGTTTGCAAGAGCCACTGGCCCTGTGGACTCGTCACTTCGTCCCAGCCCAGCCGTGCCTTGAGTGAGGATACATTCCGTTCAATGAGACGGCCGAGCGCTTCGCCTACCTCTTCCTCAACGAGCGGCATTAGGCCCAAATCGACGAAGCTGAGTTGGTACTCGCTTCGAAAGCGGCCCCAGGTTTTCGCCCGATAAATCGCTTCTGGCGAGAAGTCGTCTTGATGTGCATTAAAAAACTGCTCGACCCGATTTCCAGGGATGCTTTCGAGCCACTCTGCCGAGATTGCCCCCTGCTTCCACCATTGGAGCGTGTCATCAAAACATACGAAGACGAGAGGGGCGCCAATCGCCCGACAGGCTTCAACCGCTTTACGCGGCTCCGCAGACTTCGAGAGCACAGCCACGCACGCTGACCTCGCATCGGCCGGAACTTGAGCAAAGCCAACAAGCGGCACCGATGCGCCGTCGCCGAACTGGAAGTCAGTCCGCAACAGGTGGCGCTGGTATCCGCAGGTGCGAAGTGGACCTTTGACGGCTTCGGGTTGCAGCAACACGGATTCGATGGCAATGGTTCCTCAACGAGTGCTGTCCAGGCGAGCTGGCACAGTCGGGATTCAACATCGGGTCCGCGCCCCCCCATTCTAACCGACCTTTCCAGAATGCTACGCCCAGTTTTCCTTATCCACTCTATCGCCCCATTTATCGGTCTGCCGATAGAAGGAGCAATTGCGACCCTCTGGAGATCAGACCGTAATATGGTGTGATTATCGACCGAAAAGGCCCCGATTCCCGCCGCAAACTCACTCAAATAGTGGTTCCGGATCCGTTCCTTCCCATGTTGAACGTGAATGTCGCCGGAGCGGCGCGTACCGTGACCCAGCGTCGCGACTCGGCTCCTTTCAAATTCCCGGCATTCCAACAGCGCTTCCCTCACAAACCTTGTTCGAGCAATAGCCAATCGAGCGTCTCGCTCGGGCTATTCATTTCACCGTGGTCATGCCGTCAGGCGAGTAGTTGAAGAGAAATCCCGCCTTGAGCGGGACAGTTCGTTGGGCATTGAGCTAGCCGCCACCCCCTTTCTATAGTGTACAAGTGACCATGCATGTGTCAATCAACACAAAGAGGTCTTGAGGGAGTCTGCGGACGGATGGGAGGCCGGACAACATCGACCGCCTCAATCGCCATCTCAAGCCCGAGTCGGCCCACGGCGGCGGGGTCCCGCTGACTGCATCAAGCGAAAGAGGCACCATCATTTGCTTTCCAATGACGGCACGCGTCACCGAGTGGCCGGCACATAACACATCAAGCCGCCAACAGCCCCAAATGCTGCGACTCCGGGTGCTCGTACGTCGCAACATGGATCATTGGGACCAGTAAGCGTCCCAGCTAATTGACCTCGGCTCGTTCGCTCGCGGCCTCATTCCCCGTTTCGGTTCGTGCCTCTTCGGAAAGCAGCATAACTGCGACTCTACAAGGGTGACGCCCATCGCAGAGCTTGAAAACCCTTGGTTTAATGCGCCGCAACACGTTGTAAGTGGCTCTCAGCCTATTGCGCAGCGTTTTTGACAGTGCTATAATGTACGTATGTCCATGCCCCCAACCCATTTCCTTCGCGACCTTGGCCCACAGGCCCAGATGATGTCGAAGAACTGCAACAACGACCGGATGGCGATGATTCTACAGTCCGTCGCCCTCGGCTCCATGATCATCATGACCGGAGTCGCCGCAACCCAGGTATTGAGAGATACCTTCGGGTCACGGGGCCATGACCGGGGCCGGTCTAGGTGACCATGCCGAGCAGCCCCCGCGATGACCAAGCAAAACACGTGGCACGCGACGCACGGCAAGCACGCCAAAATTCTCTAACGGCTGAGGGCCAACCGCACCCTTTCAGTCAAGCAACGAGTCGGGAACGCCATTTTGCCGCGCGTCCCTGACCATGCCCAAGAAACCGCCGGATTGGCGACAAACCTCTCTCTTTCCGCCCGAATCTTCTGATTCACCAGAACCGCAAGACCAAGTATCCTACACAACCGAAGGAGACCACCATGCAATACAAGACCATCGTCCTCGAACTCCTGCAACAACGACCGGAGATGCACGAACAGCTTCGACTCACGCGCAGGCTGCTGCCGACGCTGGAGACCTGCGCCAAGGAACTGAAGGCCAGCCACGAAGCCTGGAAGGAAACCCTCTCCCAGGCGAAGCCGGGCAGCGACCCGAGTCAGATTGCGAGCGAAGCCCTGGAGATGGCTCTCAAGGAACTGGAGGATCGTTTGCCCTCCGCGTCTCCGCGGGACGACAGAGAAGCACCTTCGCTCGACAAGGCGATGGCTTACGTCCGAAGTCATACGTCGCGCGACTAAAAGCGTCGCGGCAACCGCCGAGCCTTTTCGATTCCCTTCCTGCATCGCCGGCATCAGACGAGCCACCCTACTCGCAAGCATCAACGCCACGGTCGGTTCAGTCCCCGACCACTCCAGCCGAGGTCCTCGAACCGCCTGTCCCAGCCCCACCGATCGCCAGCGGCGAAAAAGGAAAGGCACGCGACATAGTCGCCGCCATCCGAGCGCTGTGCCCTTTCCCAAAATCTTGGCCGCTAGCAATGCGTAGATCAGTGGAGTAAGGGCCTTCTCCTCATTCAGCGGCTTGGCCGCAGGAGAAGTGCAAGATGTCAGCGAATTGGTATCGTCCGTGGGCTTCGCGAGAAGGTGACGAAGAGAATCAGGGGTCCGAACTTGGAGGGCTGCCCGAAGGGGTCCAAGAGATCGCTGCCGACAGCGATAGCAGTGCTGCCGAGTATTCCGATGACGCCGTCGAGAGTTGGGACGGCGAGGATGCGACGCAGGCCGAGTTGCTCGAACCGCTTCCAGGTGTTGACCAGGAAGGCCAGTCCGTCGTTGATGCCGACGAGTCGCCGGAACCGCGCAAAGAACCTGAGACCCGGTCGTCCGGACCGACCCAAGCGACCGTGCCAAGGGGCACAAGAGAGCCGGGATTCTCCTCCGGCGTCGAGTTGTCGCGCCGACCGCTGGGTTGGAACGGCAAGCCGAAGGGCCGAGGGTTGGTCAAGCCCGACGAAGTACGGCTGGCATTCTTGCCGCACGAACGGTTGCTGATTTTGGACACGTGGCAACGAAGCGGGTTGCCGGCCGGTGACTTTGCGCCGTTGGTGGGCTTATCGAAGCACACCTTATATCTATGGAAGAAGCGGTTCGCCGAGCATGGCCCCGCGGGCCTGGCTGAGCGACCGCGGGGAGCCAAGACGGGCAGCAAGCTGTCCGAGGTTACCCGGCGCACGATTGTGATGCTCAAGCAGGCCCATCCCGAGTGGGGCTGCCAGCGGATTAGCGATGAGCTCGTTCGCGGCCCGGCAATGGCGGCCAGTCCTGGGGCCGTGGCTCGCGTCTTGCACGAGGCCGGTTATCAACTGGAAGAACGTGTTACCCGGCCGCATCCCGACAAGATGCGGCGGTTTGAACGGGCGCGGCCGAATCAGCTCTGGCAGACCGACCTGTTCACGTTTGTGCTCAAACGGCAGAACCGGCGGCTGCACCTGGTCGGCTTTATGGATGACCACAGTCGATTCATCGTCGGCTATGGCCTGCACGCCAGCGCCAGCAGCGCGTTGGTGCTGGAAGTGCTGCGTTCGGCGATTGCCTCGTATGGCCTGCCGGAAGAGATCCTCACGGACAACGGTCCGCAGTACGTCACCTGGCGAGGTAAGAGTCAGTTCAGCCGCGAGCTCGAACAGCAGGGCATTCGCCAGGTCGTCTCGCGTCCCAAGCATCCGCAAACCCTCGGGAAGGTCGAACGGTTTTGGGGTACGCTGTGGCGCGAATGCTTGCAACGGGCGGTGTTCCTTGACCTGGAGGACGCGCGCCGGCGGATTGGCCTGTTCATTGACCATTACAACTTCCAGCGCCCGCATCAGGGATTGGAAGGCGTGACGCCGGCCGATCGGTTCTTCCATGCCGCGCCGACGGTGCTGTCAACCCTTCGAGAGCGGGTCGCGTCGAATGCGCTGGAACTGTCGCGGCAGGGCACGCCACGCGCGCCATTTTATATGACAGGCCAAGTGGCCGGTCAGCCGTTCAGTGTGCATGCCGAAGGCGAGCGCGTGTTCTTGACCCGCGCCGGCCAGCCACGCCAAGAGGTCGAATTGGTGGGGCCGGCGGCTCCTGAAGAACCGCTGCCCGCACCACTCTGTCCACACGGCGCGCCGGAGAGTCGGGATGAGGCCTGCGACCAGCCGCCCGGCGTGGCATGGCCCGAAAGTGTGCCGCCCCTGGCAGATGCCAGCACCTCGGCCGAGCAGGACGCCTGGCGCCCGCAGATCCAGCCACCGGACGGAGAGGAAGGTGGCGTATGAGCGGCGTCAGCAGTACCCAGGAAAAACGTTCGCGGGCCCGGCGGCAGGGGCCTGCTCCGCCCACGGGGACATCACCGGCGCGACGTCGGGCAGCGGCCATTTTAGAAGTGCTGGCCGGTGTGCGGCGGCCGAGCGAAGCAGCTCAGGCGCTGGGAACAAGTTTGCCGCGGTATTATCAGTTGGAGCGGCGGGCCCTGACTGGACTGCTGAGCGCCTGCGAGCCGGCGCTGCGGGGGCCGCGGGTGAACCTAACGCGGCAACTAGCAGCCTTGGAGCGTGAGAACCGGCGGCTGAAGCGCGAGTGCGATCGACAGCAGGCGTTGGTTCGCATGGCCGAGCGCTCGCTGGGGCTTCCGGCGCCGGCGGCCGTCAAGCCACCGGTCAAAGGCAAGGAGGAAAAGCAGACCGGTAGTACGAAACGGCGTCGCCCCCGGCGCGCCAGTGTGCGGGCCTTGCAAGTCGTTCGTGGCTTGCGTCACAACGATGGCTGCGAGGAGTCCGAGAGCGGTATGGCGGAAGCGGCCGCAGCCGTGAGTGGTTGAGTTGGTCATTTGATTCGCGGCGCTCCCGACGCGGCATACGTCTAGGCGGGAGCGCCGCCTACCTTCCAATCCGAGGAGACGTCAGCATGACGCGGTTAGGACGTAAGCCGCAGGGGGCCGAATTGGTCGATACGTTGGCTGGCTCACAGCACGCCAAATCACGCTTGAAAGCGTTTTTGGAAACGCTGTCTGGCGAAGTCAGCGTGGATGAAGTGTGCCAACAACTGGGCATCTCGCAGTCACGGTTCTTCGAGCAGCGGACTGCCTGGCTACACGAGTCGATTGGCCTGTTGGAGCCGCGCACGCCGGGACGACCTCGCAAAGAAGAGCCGGCCCTCTCGGCCGAGGAAGTCCGGTTATTGCGGCAGCGCATGCAAGAGCTCACAGCCCGCGCTGCCGCTGTGGAAGTGCAAGCCGAGTTGGTCCGTACGCTGCCACACGTGGTGGCGCGGGCGATGGCGCCGAAAAAAACGCCATCGCGGGCGTTGGCGCGGCGGAATCGCCCGAAGTGAAGAGGTGGTCTGTGAAGCGTCGTCAGATCCAACGCCAGCACCTCGACCGCCGCGCGGCGAAGCAGTCGGCCCGTTGCCAGGTGGTGGCAGCCTGCCAAGCTGTCGCCACTTGCGGCGTGCCAGTCATTGAGGTTACTCGCCAGTTGACGCTCTCGGAGCGCACGGTCCGCCGCTGGCGGCAGGCAGGAGATGCATCGCTCGGCGTTCCGTGTGGTCGACCGCCGCAGTGCGCCTCGCGCAAAGAACGCAACCTAGTGTATCGGTTCTTGAAAGAGCGCGGCGCGAGCACGCCGCTAGTCGCCGTGCGGGCGGCCTTCCCCCATCTGCGTCGCGTCGACGTGGCTGAGATCCTGCGTCGGTTCCGGCGGTTGGCACGGCGCCGCGCCCAACGCCATCAAAGTCGCCTGGAGTGGCGCCGCCCGGGAGCGGTCTGGGCCGCGGATTTTAAAGAACGGCGGGAGCCGCTGGAAGGTCGCTATGGTTGGATCTTGTCAATCAAGGACCTCGGCAGCGGCTATCAATTGGCCTGGCAGCCACTGATCGAAGCGACGGCCGCCGAGGTACAAGCCATTTACGCCGAACTGATCGCCGAGCACGGTCCGCCACTGGTCATGAAGACCGATAACGGCGGGCAGTTCAAAGCGGATGAAACCAAAAGCCTGTTGCGCGAGCATCGCGTCATCCCCTTATACTCTCCCAAACGTCATCCGCAGTACAACGGCGGCGTCGAACGGGCCAATGGCCAGTTGGCCGGCTATCAAGAGGCGGTCGCCCAGCATCGCCAGCGGCCAGCCGGACCAACTTGCGGCGATGCGGAAATCGCACGCCAATTAGCCAACGAACTGGCGCACCCCCAAGGCTGGCAAGGCCCGACTGCCCGCCAGTTGTGGGATGAGCGCACGCCGCTCACGCCCATGGAGCGAGAAGCGTTTTGGGACGCGGTGTGCGAACGTCGCACAGTCGTCCGCGCCCAATGGGAGTTCGCGCCCGATGCCGTGCTCACGCACTACCCGGCGGCCGCCGTGGATCGTCGCGCGGTGCGTGATGCGCTGGTGGCCCACGACCTGTTGCGCATTCATCCGCGCCGCAGCCGCGGCCCGCGCGTTCACGCCGCATCGGCCGCCAGCGCGCCGAGCGCTGCCACGTCGGCCGAGCCAAAAGCGCCTCATGCTTCGCCAGCCAGCGCGCACACGACTGCTGGCGCGGGTACAATAGCTAAGCCAGAAGAAATTGCTTCGCCGACGGTCGGCGAAGCACCGGACCTGGGACAGCGCCTGCAGTCCCTGGTCCACTACCTGTTCCGAGGAGGCCCATTCCTCCGCTCATAAACTGTCAGCAAGCGGCAAGAATTAACGACTGGGTACAGCTTGACGGCGATTCTCGCCTTGGTGCAATGGTCAAACAAGTGCTTCCGCTATGTGGCCGCGGCGTCTTGGTTACAGCGGCATTCTGTTTCATAAATTCCTGGAACGAGTTCTCGCTTGCGCTCATGTTGACTGGATATGAGTCGCGCACCTTCACCGTAGCCATTCCTGCACTCATCACTCCACATGGAACGTATTGGGGACAGGTCACTGCAATTTCAACTCTTGGTCTTTTGCCTGGAGCGCTCTTCGCTGTCGTGTCGCGACGATATTTAGTGCGCGAGCTAACGGCAGGCGCCGTATGGAGATGACACAGTGCTCGGCGTCTGGCCAGAAGACCTCAGGAGTGTTGTCGGCCCTCGATGTAGCGCTGTCCCCTGGAGGCGCCGTTCGAGGTAGCCAACGAGCATCTGCAAAAAAGGGACACTTGTTATGGTACCGTCGCGATTCTACCTATCGGTGCTTCGATGGTTGCTCCTGCTCTTGGTCGCGCTCGTGTTTGAGAAATGCCTAGACGCGCTTACCGTCAAAGTAAGCGCCGACCACTCCTCGTTCTTCCGCGAGACGGTTGTGTGTCTTCCATTCGACGGGGTCTGCATGTCATTTCATCAGACGTACATCAATGGTGTATTGCAAGTGCTGGTTATTAGCATGTTCTTATTTCGTTATTTGCTGCTAATTGTTGAACCAATCACTGAGAAGTGCAGAACTGAAGGATCCATCGACTTCAACAAGTCGTGCTGGAAAACGCTACTTGACCAGGTGGGGTTTGTGCGGATTCTATTCGCAATTGTCGTTACTCTATGTGAGTCCCTGTTTATCCTTCAGGCGGCAGTCGCACTGCCAAACGTCGAGCAGTGGCTCATCTTCTTGGCAATGCTCATCATGGTTGACATTGCGAGTTTCTTGGTACTACCGTTTGTTATAAATCTTGTGCTTTTAGTGCTGATTGGGATTGCGTCAATTGCTCATGCATTCAACGAGGGATGGACTGCATTCTGGCGCGCCCTCAAGAGCATATTCACAAATGAGACCGTCGAGAATACGACTAATAGCCAGGCTCGCGACAAATTAAGGAACTACCTGAAGTCGGTCAGAGAAGCCCGTAAGGAGTGGGTAAAGTACTATTTGTTGCCGGACTTTTTGGATCTTCTAGTTGCGATTGGTGGACTTTTGATTGTGCACTACGGCAACTCGGAGAACGTCGCGATCATTGCCGTCTTCCTGTTTACCGTCGGAGTGACCGTGTGGAGTTGCACATCCAATCGGAGCGTTTACAGAGACAACATTGGCGTCTTGATGCAAGCGTAGACAGCACCTGAGGCGTTGAATTTATGCTCGAAGTTCAAGGGTTGTGCAAAGCATTCGGAGCGACGCACGCCGTCCGGTCGTTCGACATGCAGGTCGCCACAGGCCAGCTATGCGTCCTACTCGGTCCGTCCGGATGTGGTAAAACAACGGTGCTTCGTCTCATCGCCGGGTTGGAGGTACCCGATGCAGGACGAGTCGTAATGTTCGGCCGCGATTGGACGGACGTGCCGCCGCAAAGGCGCGATGTAGCCATGGTATTCCAGCATTTTGCCTTGTATCCGCATCGCACGGTGCGCGCAAATATAGAATACCCGTTGAAAGTAAGGGGGATGGATCTCGATGCACGCAAACGCAAGGTCGACCAAATCGCATCGCTGCTGGGTCTTCGATCCTTGCTCGATCGCGTGCCACGCCAGCTCAGCGGCGGCGAGGCGCAGCGCGTTGCCCTGGCCCGTGCCCTGGTGCGCGAGCCAAAATGCTTTCTCATGGACGAGCCCCTTGGTAGTCTGGAACCAGCGTTGCGCATACGGGCGCGCGCTGAGATCAAGCGATTGCAGCGAGAACTGGGGGTGACGACATTGTTTGTCACGCACGACCAAGAGGAAGCGGTGTCGCTGGCGGATAAGCTGGTAATTATGCGCGACGGCACGGTCGTTGAGGCGGGAAACGCTGAGGAGCTATTCCGGCGCCCCGCCACGGAATTCACTGCACAGTTTCTTGGGAAGCCACCGATGAATCTATTTCGTGCAACCATCGTTGGCGCGACAGACTCGCATCTCGACTTGCAATTGGAAACCGACGACGGGAGTGCGTTGGTTGCCCCAGTCCCGCTGCGCGGACCAGCTAGACCTGGGCTCAAAGTGTTGGTAGGCTTTCGTCCTGATCACGTCCATGTCCTTAAAAACCGACGTGCCGAGAACGAGAAATCGGGTGAGTCGTGGTATTTGCCTGCCAAGTGTGCCTTCGTGGAAGGGATCGAGCCAGACTACGTCATCCACTACGAAACCGCTGCAGGCAGCGTTCTGGTTCGGGCACCTAGCAGGCCGTCCGAGACAACAACGATTATCGAGCTTGCAACCGCAGCAGGCCACTATTTCGATGCCGAAACCGGAATCCGAATTGAATGACTAGATTGCCCGAGAAGGCCGTATGTCAAGAAGGCAACCACGCCGAAGGTGGAGAGAATATTGCACCAGACACGATGAGTCTGCGTGCTATTTGCACGGACTGCCATGGCAAATGTTGTGTTGGCCGAACGTTGGTCACGGATGTCGAGCGCAAGCGCATTGTGGCGTACAGCGGGGCCGATCATTTTGTTCAATGGGACCACGACTACCATTACATCGAGCGTGGGCCTTGTCCGTATCTGAAGAATGGGTTGTGTGGAGTGCAAAGCATAAAACCGTTCGTCTGTCAGATATTCCCACTTGTTCCACGCGTGATCAATGGTTGCTTCTGGCTATATTGCGTCACCGAGTGCGATGGGGGCGCAAGACTTCCACATGGATTCGTCGAGAAAGCCCTAACATTGGCTAGGGCATTCTTGTCCGATCGAGATCCTCAAGAATACTCGAAGTACTGGGATGAAAATAAGATCGGCGATTTCGACGATGAGCGAGTCCGATTTCGCGTAAGGGTTTTTGACGAGCCTTCCTAAGCATCGATGCGTCTATGGTCGTCCATCATCACGCAATAATTGTCGCGGCTGTCGGCCGTCGTAGCTCTGAGATCACTTGCGACGACTTGCGCACATTTCTGTCTGGGCTCGTCAGCGCAATCAGCATGCAGCAACTCTTTGACCCGATCGCGATTAGGGGAAAGTATGGCTTTACGGGCATTGTCGGAATAGTGACCTCCCATATTGCTTTTCATTTTTTTGAGTCCGACCAGTCCCTTCACCTGGACGTTTATAGCTGTAAACAATTCGACCTCGGCAATCTAGTAAAGGCCGTGGATCAATACTGGAATATGCAGCACGCAGACGTTCTTTTTATCAGGCGAGACGACGGTCCGAGTGTGCAACGTTACCGATACGATCAGAAATCCTTAACATTGGAGGCCGACTATGAACGCTGACCCGATTTCCGTTCCTGGATGCCGAGGTACGTCGGCGCAAGAACTCGTAAACAAGAACGGCCTGCAAGTTTTGAAAGTCAATGTGTTGCCGGGTGGCGAAATCCCGCTGCATAGGCACACATGCGCCGCGACGATGGTGATCGTGTATGGGAGAGCCACCGCTCTTGGCAAGGAGCAGCGACAAGTAGTCGTCGGGGACGTAGTCCAAAAGGCTGCGAACGAAGCTCACGGGTTTACCGATATCGACGAAGCCTTCTCGTTCATATCGATCTCTGACGGATCGGGCATCGTCCATGAGGATGAGTGGGATCTCACGTATGTCGGGGGAGTTCGTCTGCAGCAGTGATCTCTTGCAGAACAGCTGTCCGGCGCTTTCATAGGTACTGAGGCGCTTCGAGAATTGTTATTGTAACTTGAGCGTTTTCCAATTTGTGAGTGGATAACGTCTTGAATTGTGCGCACAAATTGAAGGGGCCGAGCGTATACCTGAAAATGCGCGGACAGACTAAGGACAGACTAAACTGGCGAAAACAGCCCCCATTTGACCCCAAAGCAGCCGAAAGATAGAATCCGTAAACACAACAAGCGCCGGCTTTTGCGAGGTATTTGGCACTTTCTTCGATCGCTCGACAAGCTAGGTGTCAGAGGTTCGAATCCTCTATCGCCCATTGAAGTTACGGCAGCAATTCCGTCCATTGCAGTGGCGAGTTGCATTGAAAAGTGCCCAGATTGGGCGGCGAAAGTGTGAAACAGTGACCCCTAGCGTGCGCGACCCCTCGAAATTGGTGGCTCAGTAGAGTCTTGTAGTTTGTCGGATCACCCTTGCGTACCTCAGTAGGCCGAGAAAAACACGCCTACGATGCCCCCGACAATGAATCCTGTGATCGCCCCGACATCGTTCGTGGCCACCCAAGCCAACCCCAAACCGACAACCCCGATCACGACCACGACTAGCGCCTGAAGCCCTAACCGAATCCAGCGGCGTTGCGAGGTTGTGGTCATTCGTCGGCATCAAGCTTGGGTTGAAGTTCGAGGCTTTCTGTCAAAGGGGCCCTCCATCGCTTGATTCGTTCTTCAGTCGGTCCATCGCCATCGAAATTGGCCCGAATCTCGATCTTGATTTCTTCAACGCGGCGTTCAGCCGCTTCGCGTTCGTCAGGACTTATCGGGCTCATGGCGGAAAGTATAGAGCAAGGGAGCGGGCTGTGTAGTGCGGCGGGGAAGTCCCGATGATCCGCTGCGCAAACAGTGATCCGAAGCAATTCCGCGGCGCCGGCCGCTTCCGGAATGCTTTGGATAAACCACCTATTGATGACGCCCTCGGCCGCGACAGACAGCGATCCATTTGGCAGGACGGTACTCATGGCGGAGTTCCTTAAGCGCTTTTGTAGCGCGACTATTCACCCAGAATGTCCTTGACCAATGCCGTTGCTTTCACTTCGACGTGCCCGCCGCGGCAAATTGGATCGAACGCGACCAGCACGTGTTGGCATCGCTTGAGCACTTGCTTGAATTTCTCCAGGTCGTCGGCGATTCGAGCAACCCGACCGCGCTGAAATGTCGCCGCGAACTCTACTGCCTGCGCCTTGTCGGTGAAAATGAACACGATGTTATGGCCGGTCTGCGGGTGCTGCGCCGATCAGCTTGGCATCCTCTCCCTCTTCTCCAACATGCAAGCCAAACAAGGGATACGTGATTCGAACCTGTATGCGATCGATTCCTTCAAGGCTGAGAGAAGTCAGCAACCGAATAGCCATGTCAGGTTCAAGCAAGCGTTTCAATTTGATCTCAAACGCCGCCTTGACCTTGCCGGACTTTGGGCTTTCGTCTAACTGTCGCTTAACCTCGCGTAATTGATGCACTAGCGACAGCAGTTCGCGAAACGTCAACACGGCTTCTTCGCCGCCGTGCACGTGAAGCCACCACTTCGTATCGACGAGCTTTTCCGAGATTAACTCACTCGACAGAATCTCCGGATCGTCGGTGACTTCTTTCGGCGGATAGACTTTGAATCCACGCGATTGCTCGAAAATTTGAGCGACCAAGCCCATAACCTTCTGCAATTGCCGTTGGGTAAGCTCACCCTCGTTGGTTGGCACCAAGTGCGATCTCCGTCGGGACTCGCTGTCATCGTGTCTGCCTTAGCCTACTGAAATGATTCCGCTATGAAAAGCCGCGCGATGCACGCAAAAAACAGCGAGCCAATGCGATGCTCTCTACTTAGACTCCGTCACTAGATCGTCGATGGCCTCCGGCGTGCTAGCGGCTCTCGGCTCCGAACTGGGTGGCAATAGCAATCGGAGCAAAGGGGGTGCGACAAAGGTAGTCGCCATCACCATCAATGTAATCGCACTGAACAGCCCCGAATCTAATAGCCCGGACGACAATCCCATTTGAGCGAAGATCAATCCCACTTCGCCTCTCGGAATCATGCCGACGCCAATCACGGCTTTGCGACCCTTAAACCAGAATGGGGAAAAGCCCGCAGCAAACTTTGAGACCACGGCCACGACGATTAAAAGCGAACCGACAACCAACGTTCCATAGTTTTCGGAATTGAATGGATTCAAAACGCGCAGGTCAACCGCCGCGCCGACAATCACGAAGAACAGCGGCACGAAGAAGTGGCCAATGCTCGCCACTCCATGTTCAATCTCTTTGGACTGGGGCGTTCGCGCTAAGAGCACACCAGCCGCAAATGCACCGATAATCATCGCTGAGCCGGAAGCATCGGCGAGCCAAGCTAGACCAAGCGCCACGATCATAGCCGCAATAGTTGCTGTTCCCGGCAAATCCATTCTTCGCGTCAAATGCAAGATCGGTGGTAGAATGAAGGTGCCAACCACGAGTGTCACCAATAGGAATCCGAACGCTACGGCGGTAACACCCGCGACTCCACTTAACGTCACTTCGGACCCGGCTGCCATCCCCGCCACGACCGTCAAAATGACAAGTCCGATTACGTCGTCGATCACGGCAGCGCCGAGCACAATCTGACTCTCTGGTTCGTGCAGTCGTCCTAAGTCCGATAGCACTCGGGCGGTAATCCCAA
Organism: uncultured Planctomycetia bacterium; assembly: GCA_963801675.1. GTDB lineage: Bacteria > Planctomycetota > Planctomycetia > Pirellulales > PALSA-1355 > PALSA-1355. The sequence goes on along the minus strand of CAWDFN010000001.1, from coordinate 563,306 downwards.
CGCTGGTCGCCGTGAGGGCTGCCCCGGCAACAATCGAGGGCAAGTTTTCCAAACCCCATAGGCGACAAATGCCATATCCGAGCGCGAACGGGAGAACGACGCCGACGACAGCAACCACAGTCGAGGCCATGCCGACTTTGACCAGTTTGAAAAGATCGGTTTCCAGCCCAATCTCGAATAGCAAAGTCACGACTCCCAATTCGCCCAGGAAATGCAACGTCGGGGCGTGCGCATCGACGATGCCCAGCAGCGAACCGCCTAAGACAACACCCGCGATTAACTCCCCAAGTACCGCTGGCTGGCCGATGCGCTGCGCCAACCAGCCGAACAACTTGGCCCCCGTCAGCATCAAAGCCAACACGCCGAGCAAGTGAGCTACGTTCCCTTGCTCCATCGTTCGCTCCTTACAGCACGTAGTTGCCGACGATATTTACTGCAACCCAAATCGCCGTACCTGCGAGGGCAGTGACGACGATGTAGCGTCGTAGATCGCTAGCGGTTGCGGGTTCGCCCATCCCATTCCGGGGGTTCCCACCCCGATGCTCGACCCAGCGTCCGAGAATCATCCCCGCCAGCGCGATCCAATACACAATATCCGCGCCTGTATGCCAGCCGGTTCTAGGAGAATTGAGAATCAAGATGGTGCTAACCAGCAGACAAGCGGGCCCCGCCATCATCCAAAAGAGTCTGCCAATTAGCGCCAATTGCGAGTCACTACGTATTGTCACCATTGTTGCCTCCCGAAGAACGGAGCGCCGAAGAGTTGACGACGAATCGAGGAAGCCGCGATAGAGTGCGACAACCGCAGACAGCTTTTAAACGCCGCCGCCGTTTGTAATGAAAAGCACCATATAGAGTTGGTGCTCATTCGTCGGGTTTGATTCGATTCGCGGTTGCATTTTAGACCCGGACCCGCACGCTTCGATCAAGAAATTGCCATCTGAAACGCATTCTCTCATTTTCCTCAAAAACAACAAGGCGCCGGCGACGGCCGATCACCTACGAGCACTTGCCTCGCTTTTCGCGTGCCGATGCTCACCTTCGCGGCAGCTGCGGTCTGTCGGCATCAACCAACAAGTCACGTCGGAAATCAATGAAATTATCGGAATGTGTTTTGCCGCAATAAGTTAAGCGGTGGCATTGATTCCGCAGTATCGCATTGGCACGTCGATTGCAGTCTCAATCGGTGGTATTCGAGTCGCACCGACTAGAGCTTCGACCATGCCCCAAGTTGTGAATGTCAACCCAGCGACCGAGCATTCTCTCTATCTGACGCTCTACGTCAGTAATGCCGGCGGCGTGCGAGCCTGCCGCTGATTCCCTGCGCACCCTCTGCGCCGATTGTGAGCCCTGAATTCGGCCCTTTCTTCAGGCCGCGCTCATCGCTTTGTGCCAGGGATCACTGCCTTTTGCTTGGCAGGGCTGGCCAAGTCGAACCGGTGCCAGTCTTCGAAGAATTCCGCCCCTAGCGCGGATTGTTGTTCCCGTTTCGTCCCTCTGCAAATTGTGAGAGCCATTATGAACGCATCGCACCTTCGTTTGTTGGCAGCGCTCATCGCTGCCTCGCTGCTATTGATTGTAGCAACGTGTCCATCATCGCTGGCCGATGAGCCTGGAACGCCCGCAACGAATTCGGAAGCCGCGTCGGCAGCCACCCCCGCGGTTGCAGAACCGCCTGGCGTCAACAAGAACCTCGACTCGATGAGCGTGGCAATCGATACCGTATGGGTGATGATCGCCGCGTTTCTCGTGATGTGGATGCAGGCCGGGTTCGCGCTGGTTGAAACCGGCCTGACGCGGGCTAAGAATGCCGTAAACATCTGCATGAAGAACCTTTTGGACTACGCTTTCGGTAGTCTTGCCTTCTGGCTGGTGGGGTTTGGCGTGATGTTCAGCATCGGCAACCCGTTCATGGGTGACAGCGGGTTCATGTTGAAAGAAACGTCCGCCCAAGTCGAGGTTGACCAACCCGACGGCACGAAGGTGACCAAGGACACGACGAATTTCGACCCGTTATCGTGGACGGCGGTGCCGCTGGAGGCGAAGTTCTTCTTCCAGCTTGTGTTTGCCGCTACTGCGGCGACGATTGTTTCTGGCGCCATGGCGGAGCGGACCAAGTTTCTTTCTTATATGATCTACAGCATTATCATCTCACTGGTGATCTACCCAGTCTCGGGTCACTGGATTTGGGGCGGCGGCTGGTTGGCTCAAAAGGGCTTCTTCGACTTTGCCGGTTCGACAGTGGTGCATAGCGTGGGAGGCTGGCTTGCCCTGGTCGGCGCGTTTGTGCTCGGGCCGCGAATTGGCAAGTACGGCGCCAAGGGCGCACCAAAGGCCATTCCGGGGCACAATCTGGTGCTAGTAACACTGGGTGTGTTCATCCTCTGGCTGGGCTGGTTTGGTTTTAATCCGGGCAGCACGATGGGTGCCAATGCGATCGACATCGCTCACATCACGTGCACGACGAATGCCGCGGGGGCAGCCGGCGCCATCGTCGCGCTGTTCGTAGCCAAAGCGATGTTCAAAAAATGGGACGCGACGATGGCTCTCAACGGTGTCCTCGCCGGCTTGGTCGCAATCACCGCTCCATGCATGTGGGTCTCGATTCCCAGCGCGATCATCATTGGGGCCATTGCTGGTGGGTTGGTTGTCGTATCGGTCGTTTTCATCGACCACAAGCTAAAGATTGACGATCCGGTCGGCGCGGTCTCCGTGCATGGCGTTTGTGGCGCATGGGGGACTCTGGCCTTGGGGCTGTTTTCCACAGGCACTGGCGTCGCGATGCCCAAGCCCGGACTGTTCACCGGCGGCAACGCGGACCAACTGATCGTCCAGGCCACTGGGGTCGGCGCGGTGTTTGTTTGGGCGGTGGTGACTGGAGCGATTTGCTTCTATGGCATCAAGTTGGTTTTGGGTCTACGCGTGTCGCCCGAAGAGGAAGTCGAAGGGCTCGACTACGGCGAACACGGCAACGAAGCCTACCACGGATTTCAGTTCATTCAGGACGTGGCATAACAAGCTAACGCATCAAGCCAAGTGCATTCTGGCTTCTCCGCTAGTTGCCAGAGGGACGCCCTATGACTTGGGCGAGTCATTACGACTCGCCCAAGTCGGGGTTTTTTTCAGAACCGTGAACTGCAAGCGGAGCCAACAAACATCAGTTTTACGAACTTGCTGAATAGAACAAAAGTCAAGCCATCGGAGATACCGAAACGGAAGCCCCTGCAATTGCCCTTCGTTTTTCGGCCTTTGCTTCGCCGGTATTCATATCCCGGAAAAAGAACGGCGCCTCGACAATTTCGGGCGCGTTCATCATTTCGGCCACACGTTGCAGCACCGCAAGGATCTCTGTTTGTCGCCAGTCGGGTAACTTTGCCAATTCGCTTCGGAAACGATCGCGAAGCAAAGGAGGTGCTTTTGCCGCCAGTTTCTGTCCCTCGTCTGTCACAGTGGCGATTATGCTCCGACGATCGATTCGTGAGCGCTCCCGCGCAATAAGCCCGCGACGGGCAAGACGTGCCAAGATGCCTGTCACGACTGGCTGACTTATATGCAGGGCTGTGGACAACTTCCCCGGCGATACGTTCTGGCCGCCCAATATTTCACGTAGTGCCGCCAACTGTGGCGACGTCAGTCCGTATTCCTGCCATAAATGATGCGACCAGGTGTCAATCGCCTGATTGATCCGACGCAGAGCAAGAACGATTTGGTCATCAATCGATAGCATTGTTAGCTTCGCATAAAGGTTCGGTGCGGGTGCCAAAGGAACAAACGCGCCACTCGGTTGGACGGGTCCCATTCGTAGAACAACAAGGTCAGCTTCCTATTGAATTCCCTACTTTGGTGAATGTGGCACTGGCATTCGTCCCAATCGTTTTAATCGCTGCCAAACAAACTATGATGATCAAAGCCAGCATCACAGCATATTCGACGGCAGTGGGACCATCTTCGGAACGGACGAAGGTTCGTACATACTTCAATGCTAAACGCATGATTTGACCTCACAAGTTAGTCAGGCTGAATTGGAAGGCCCGTTCAGGCGGGAGATCGGCCAAACGGGCAAGCTTCGCCTCGCTAGACGCTGAGCCTAACGATTACTTGAAGGTTAGCACATGAACTAAATTCGTGCCGTGATCGTGTGCGTGAAAATCTCACATATTTGGTTTTGTTGGAACAATTGGCGCAGGGGCGGAATGCCGCGTGTTGATCAACGCCTCACGGCGATCGATGCATCGATCCTGTCAGACGCGCACCAGTAAGCCGATTGCATCGTGATGGCCGCCCTGTGCGCGCAGGACAAGCAGCTCCGTCAATACCTGATATGCGCGGTTGGCCATGGTTTACTACAATTATAGTGCCGTGCGGCGGCTGTTCGGTTCACGCGATATTTTGTGGCCACATGTCCAAAGCATTGCAGCGGCTCAGGCACTCAGCTCCAACGATGTCGCCGCTCGGTAACCAAGGCCATATGTCCTGATGACTCGCACAGATGGCGCATTTCTAGGCGTTTTTCGGTTGGTCTGGCCGCTACCCATTCTCGGCGTCGGACCACAGACGATCTTAAAAACGGAATAGCCCGGCAGCTGCTTGCGTCACTGGCTTGGCCGAAGATAGCATCGAGTTGGTCCATTCCTTTGACACCCGACAGGAAACGCCTTCCCTTGGCGTTGGCGCTCATGTGGAATCCACTCGCGAAGCTTTTGAGTCAGTCACGCAATAGCCGTGATCGCGTCCAAGCCCACATGACTTTCGGCCAAACGTCGATCGGGCGCACCATGTCGCGAACCCGGTTGCTGCTGCAAAAGCAGCTTTGGATTTGGCCGATCGTTGCCGTGGTGCTGCTGGCGATCGTCGGGTATGCGATCAGCCATTCGATTCAGCAAACGATGGAAGACAACCTGCGATCAGAGCTTCAAACGCTCTTGACCGTGGAACGGGCAATGCTCGAAAAATGGTTCAAGGTGCAAGAATCGAGTGCAGTAAGTTTGGCCAATAGCCTAGAGATTCGCAAAACCGTGACCCAGCTTTTGGCGTCGCCTGCCGACTTCGCAAACAAGTCCGATCCCGCCCCAGCTGTCGTCGGCGAGCGTGACCTGACCGAATTGCGATCTCGTCTTGCGAAAGAATTGGAACCAGGCATCTCGGCTCATGACTTTGTCGGATATGTTGTGGCTGACAAGCAACTGCGGGTTGTCGCGGGCGACACGCCGGCGATGATCGGGCAAATCGTGCCGCAGTATGAAAACTTCCTGATACGCACGCTCGCCGGCAAGTCGACCGTGTCTCCTCCTTATCCGAGCGCAGGCATCGTTAAGGACAAGATGGGTCGCGAGCGCACTGGGACGCCCACGATGTTCGTCTGTGCACCGGTGCGAGACGATAATCTCCAAGTCGTGGCTGTCCTGGCTCTGCGAATTCGTCCTGAAAAGGAATTCACGGATATTCTGCAGCTGGGAAGGATAGGTCAAACGGGTGAAACGTATGCTGTCAACAAAGATGGACTGATGGTTTCCAATAGCCGATTCGATGAGGCCCTAATTCTGTTGGGGTTATTGCCCGACCAGAATGACGCTGCTTCAATCCTAAATATTCAAGTGCGAAATCCGGGAGGCAACATGCTGGAGGGGTTCCGGCCGGGGGTTCGACGCCGCGAACTGCCTCTTACCGAGATCTGTGTGGCAGCAGTCAGTGGCAGCACTGGTGTCAACATGCAGGGCTATCGCGACTATCGGGGGGCGCCTTCTGTCGGCGCTTGGTGTTGGCTCCCTGAGTATCAACTCGGACTAATCACTGAGCTTGATTTAGCTGAGGCCTATCGTCCACTGGCGATTCTGAAGCGGTCTTTTTATGTGATGTACGCGTTGCTCGGCCTCGGCGCAATGGCAATTTTCGTCTTCACGATCATCGTTGCGCGTCTTCAACGCCAGGCTCGAAAGGCCGCTGTCGAGGCGAAGCAACTGGGGCAATATCGACTACTAGAGAAGATTGGTGCCGGCGCGATGGGCGTCGTGTACAAAGGACAACACGCAATGCTCCGGCGGCCAACCGCGATCAAGATGCTGGACGTCGATCACGTTAATGAGAACTCGATCAAGCGGTTCGAGCGCGAAGTGCAGATCACTTGCAATCTCAACAATCCCCACACGGTGGCCATCTATGACTACGGTCGCACGCCGGAGGGCGTGTTCTACTATGCGATGGAGTACTTGGACGGACTCAACCTGCAGACATTGGTCGAGCAAGACGGCCCACAGCCCGAGGGGCGCGTGGTGAGCATCCTGCGTCAGGTATGCGCGTCGCTCTACGAAGCTCATTCGTCAGGCCTGGTGCATCGCGACATCAAGCCCGCGAACATCATGCTCAATCGCCGCGGCGCCGAACCGGACGTTGTGAAAGTTCTCGACTTCGGGCTCGTCAAGGCCATGGACGACGGGAAACAAGGCCAGCAATCCGGGAGCGATATGTCCGGAACGCCGCTTTACATGTCGCCCGAAGCGATCCAGACGCCTGAGTCCGTCGATGCCTGCAGCGACCTGTATGCCGTGGGAGCAGTCGGCTATTTCCTGCTGACAGGGCAGACCGCATTCAGCGCGCGGACGCTGGGCGAACTGTGTCAGCAACATCTCACCGCAATCCCGGAGGCTCCGTCGCAACGATTGGGGCGGGCAGTTTCCCCGGAACTGGAGCACGCAATCCTGGCCTGCCTCGAAAAGAGCCGAGCCAAACGTCCCCAAACCGCACGCGATCTAGCAGCCATGCTCGATCGTGCGGTGCAAACTTGGACCCTCGACGACGCCGAAGCGTGGTGGAGCCGCCATGAACGAGGGCAGCAATTGCCCGGCAGTTCAATTGGAGGTTCGGGGAATCAAAACGCGGACGCACCCAAGGATTCACGAGTTACTTCGGGCTGCGAGTCAAATGCTACGACACCGCGGGCGACTGGAACGATCGCATTCGGCCTGGATCGAACAAGCGACTTTAAATCCCCCGATGATTCTGATCAGTGAAAGAAAAGGTCGGCAATAAGCCTCGCGAAGTGGGTGCGTGCCAACACGCTGCGCGTCGTCGAAAGCCTTACGCCAGCCGATTTCGACAAGCCATTGAACGACGGTCCTCCTTTCGTCAAGACCGCCGGCGATGACTTTCTGCTCAATTCTTGCCATTGGCTCATGCACGCAGGGCAATGGGCCGTCGTCGCATCCCTCATACTTCGCAAGCCGAATTCACTGAACTCGGCGAATTTGTCAAGGGGTTGGCGCACGGAGACTGGCATGTTCACATAACGGAATCGGAGAACATTGTGAATACCGGCCAAGGGCTTTAGAGGAATCCGTTGTCAACGTTCTGGAAGCACCTGTCGTCGTTCCACTCAACCGGCAAGTGGCTGATTCTGTCGGCGGCTGTGGGAATCGCAGCTGGCATCGGCGCGATCGCGTTCGATGCCCTCGGTCAGGCGATTCGACATGTCGCGCTTGAGCGAGTGGCGGGTTATGTTGCGCCAAACGCCGACGGAGAGCACAACCTATTCAAGCCGCCAGCGGCTGATTTTTCACCGTTGAAGCTGGTCGCGGTCCTGGCCGCGGGTGGGTTTCTGTCAGGGCTACTAGTCAATGCGCTGGCGCCGGAGGCCGAAGGACATGGCACGGACGCGGTGATCGAGGCTTACCACTTCAAGCGAGGCTTTATCCGGCCGATTGTTCCAGCAGTCAAGCTGGTCGCGTCCGCGTTGACGATTGGCTGCGGAGGCTCGGGAGGTCGCGAGGGGCCCATTGCACAGATCGGCGCAGGGTTTGGATCGTTTCTGGCAACAGCGTTAAAGCTACCAACTCGCGACCAAAGAGTTCTTCTCGCCGTCGGGATGGGAGCCGGTATCGGGGCAATCTTCCGCGCGCCAATGGCGGGAGCCCTGTTCGCGGCAGAGATTCTCTATCGCGAGGCCGACCTGGAATCCGAGGTGATCGTGCCGGCTGCAGTCGCCTCGACAATCAGCTACAGCGTCTTCTCGTATTGGCTTCCCGTGAATATCCGCTTTATGCCGCTATTCGGCGAATCGCTGGATTTTCGCATGGCGTCACTCATCGAATTGATTCCTTTGACGCTGCTGGCCGTTGTGCTGGTGGCGGTCGCGGTCCTCTACATCAAATTCTTTTATGGGCTCCATCGGCTCTTCAAAAAATCGCCTGTTTCGGTGTGGCTGAGACCAGTCGTAGGTGCAGTGAGCGCCGGCGTCTTTGGTCTGGCGCTCTGGTGGTTGGTTGACGGAGATGTCCGCGCGCTGGCTGTGTTCGGTACGGGCTACGGCAGTTTACAAATCGCATTGACTGATCCGTCGACCCTTGGCGTCGGCCTCCTGACAGCTTTGGCACTCGGAAAAATTGTCACTACTTCTGCGACGATTGGTTCTGGCGGATCTGGTGGCGTATTCGGACCTTCGATGGTCATTGGCGGCTGTACGGGTGCCGCAGTTGGCCAGGTCTTCCATCAACTCTGGCCGGAAATGGCCCCGCAGCCCGCGATCTACGCGATTGTGGGAATGGCCGGCTTCTTTGCCGGCGCCGCGCATGCACCGATCTCGACGATCGTGATGGTTTCCGAGTTGACCGGCGACTATGCACTGCTTGTTCCAACGTTGTGGGTGTCGGTGCTCTGTTTTGTTCTGTGCCAACGCTGGACGCTGTACGATAAGCAACTTCCCTCCAGGGTTGATTCGCCAGCCCATCGCGGCGAACTACTAGTCGACATTCTTGAGGGAATCACAGTTCGCGATGTTCCCTGGAAGCAGCGGCCAACCGTCTTTCAAGGAGTGCCGCTCAAGGAGATCGTGCGATTGATCGCGACGAGCAAGCAGCATTACTTCCCGGTCGTAGATGCCGACGGTCGATTGGTCGGTGTTTTCTCCGCGGATGACGTGCGCGGACACTTCTTCAATGAAGAGCTTTGGGGGCTAGCCATTGCGTGTGATGTGATGACATCACGAGTGGTGTCCGTGACGCCTGAAGATGAACTCAATACCGCGCTCAAGCGTTTCACTGAACTGAATCTGGACGAGTTGCCGATTGTCGATCTTGAGAATCCCAAACAACTTCTAGGCATGCTCGGTCGCAAGGACGTGATCGCTTGTTATAACCAAAAACTGCATGAGTTTCAGCGGGAAACCGCTGAGGGTGAGCATGTCTGACGTCGCGCCAAACTTTCTCATGCCGACGCTCACCAGAGACGCGGTAAGTGATATCGCGAACGGCGGCAATAAACGCATCGCTCTACCGGACAGGCACTTCCTGCTCCCATTCCATCTCGCGACAATCTGGTTGGAAGCGACGTTGTAATGTTCTGCTCGCGGAGTATGGCGGCCATTGGCCGGTCGCAGTGTAGCTTCGCTACATGTCATATCGTGGTAAATCAAAGTCGTCGGACAAGTCTCGTCCAACGAAATACTCCGCGACGGGTCGCACTACCAGGAGCTTGGCGATTTGATTACGGAACCAGATTCCCAGTCTGGTCTTTGGAGCGAAAGCCCCCGCAAACTTCAGCGCCGATTTCTGTTTGCTTTCAATGAGCGAACGCATGCGTAGCTCATACTGCGTGAAGGCGTCGGCGGGATTGCACCTAGAATGACTCAATTCACCGGCAAGTACATATGCCTCGGTCATTGCTAGACTCGACCCTTGCCCTGCCATTAGCGAAACACAGGCCGCCGCATCGCCGATCAGGATTACCCGTCCATTTGACCAGTGATCCATGCGGATTTGGCTGACGCGGTCAAAATAGATCTCGTCGACCTGCTCCATGGCGCAGAATCTGCGGAGCTTCCCACCCAACATCCTCAAAGACGCGCCTGAGAACCTCCTTTCGCTCCTGAGCGTTCTGCGGTTCGTCTCCCATTAGTTCACTGGCGAATACGAACAGAAACATCGTGCGGTCGTCACGTTGAGCGAATCGAGCGATCTGCCGACCTGGAGCCGAACGGCACACGTAAACGAGTTCCTGCCGCGGGCGATAACCATCGATCTCGAAGGCGGCCACATGATAGCCAAGGTGCCTTTCGAATTGATTCTCCGGGCCAAATACGAGCTGTCGCACCCTGGAATGCTGGCCGTCTGCCCCAACCACCAAGTCAAAATCACGCGGAGGGCTATGCTCAAGACGAACTCTTAGGCTGGAGCCATTCTGCTCGATCGTCGAAATCTCTTCGTCAAAAATGGTCTCAGCGCGATCGTCTAGAGCGCCATAGATCGCTTTGGCAAGCTCACTCCGGGGCAAGCTAGTGAATCTGCCCTTAGTCATTGTTTGAAAGACGTCGGTTGGGAACGACGCTGCTCTGCGGCCGCCCCTGTCGACATAGCGTACTTCCTGAACCGAGTAGCCGGCATCCATGATTGCCGGCAGAATTCCCATTTTTTCTGCAATGGCGAAACCTGTCCCCCAGAAGTCGATCATGTAGCCGTGTCTTGGTTCAGCGTGAATCGGAATTTCGGGACGGTGGTGTTAGCGAGTTGGGGTTGTTGAGTTTCGCCCTCGGCGGGCTTGGTTAATTTGTGATGGTCAACGGCTCGGGCGACCAAGGGGCCTCATTGCCGGCCCCCTGGACTCCCGCTAGCCTTTCTCTGCGTTCCGTTTCGCAAGCGGTTGACAACGTCTCGGGCACGGAACGCCGCGATTGCCGACGCAACGCGCGAGCCGATTCGAGCTTGCGATCGCGCTCGGCGAAGATCGCGTGCTCCAGCCCGGCCAGCTTGTCGGCCGGCGTGATGTAGCCGATCGCGCTGTGCAGACGCACGTCATTGTAGTGCGCCACAAACGAAGCCACCACGCGTCGCGCCTCGTCCAGCGTTTCTGGCGCCGCCAGGCGGAACCGCTCGCCCTTGAGCGTGCCGTGCCAACGTTCCAGCTTGCCGTTGCTCTGCGGATGGTAGGGACTGGTGCGCACGTGCGTCGTGCCCGTCAGCCGTATGAACTCCTTAAAATCCTTGGCGATGAACTGCGGGCCATTGTCGCTGATGATGCGGGGCCGTTCGTCGGGGAACTTCTCCAGGCCGCGTTGCACGATCGTCTCGATATCGCGTTCGGTCATGCTCTCGCGGATCTCCCAGTGCACGATGAACCGGCTGTAGCCATCCAACAGGGAGCAGAGATAGTAGAACGTGCCGCCCAGGTTGAGATACGAGACGTCGACATGCCAATGCTCATGCGCCCCCAGGGGCTGCACGAATCCCGTCCCTTTTTTCGAGGGTTTTTGCCACTTTCGATCGAGTCGGCCCGCTTGCTTGAGCACGCGATACACGCTGGATGGGCTGACTGCCACCACGTCGTCGTCCAGCATCATGAACGCCAGTCTCCGATAGCCTTCCAACGGATATTGATCGTGATAGTCCAAGATCGCCTGCTTCTCCCAGGCCGCCAGCCAGCCGTCGCGCGGCGCACGGCCATTGTGTTGGTTGGGCTGGCCGTAGCGCTTCTGCCACTGGTGGAACTTGCTAGTGGCCAACTCCAGCCAGCCAAGCAATCGCCTCGCCGGCAGCTCGGCCCGAGCGGTCCAGCGCTTCACGTAATCGACCACGGCGTCGCGCGTGTCGTGGGGAACCCAGTTGCCTTTCAGAGTTCCCCACTGGCTTTTTTTGCGCGGACGTTCTCCTCCATCAGCTCGCTGATGACTTCGTTCTTCTGGGCCAGCTTGAGCTCCTTCTGCGCCAGCGTCGATTCGAGCTTCTCAATCTTTCGATCCTTGGCGCTCTCGGCGCTGGCCTTGCGACCCGTCTTGCGCTCGAAGATGCTCGCGCCGTGCTCAAACAGTTGCGCCTGCCAGTAATAGACCTGGCTTGGCTGCAGACCATGCTGATCGCAGAGATCCGAAATAGGCACCTTCTCCACCAGGTACCGCCGCAGAATAGCCAACTTCTCTGGCCCCGCTACCGACTTGCGCTCGCGACTCATGGAATCCTCCAGGTTCAAGGGTTATGCTAACCCCAACACCCGGAAATTCCAGTTCCATCTGAAGCAAGACAGCCGCCGGTGCGCAGGCGAGGCGACTTCTCGATGATTGTCGGCTCATGACCGCCGCGCATCAGCCAATACGCCAACGTCGGCCCTGCGATGCCAGCCCCGCTGATGGCGATTTTCATATGCCTTTCCTTGCTGCATTTCCATTTTTGGCTACTCGCAATTGTTATGCCGGACACGACTTGTAGTCGCGGCGCGAACACTGGCAGCTAAAGACGAACGCGTCTAATGGATTTCCTTAAGATAAACGAGATGAACTGCACAAGACATTCGACCGTTGCCTCCTGCATGTGCTGGTGACAGCTATGTAGAAGAAATGTCACGCAAGCCGCGGACAGACTAAGACAGCGAAAACAGCCCACATTTGACCCCAAAGCAGCCTAAAGGTAAAATCCCTAAGTGCAAAAAACGCCGGCTTTTGCGAGGTTTTCGGCACTTTCTTCGATCGCTCGACAAGCTAGGTGTCAGAGGTTCGAATCCTCTATCGCCCATTGAACTTACGGCGGCAAATCCGTCGATTGCAGTGGCGAATTGCATGGAAAAAGCTGCCCGTCACGCCGACGGAGCCGCGAAGGAGTGACCTCTAGCATAAAGTGCTGACGATTAATCGGATCAAAAACACACGGTACGGACGCCAATCGACGCATTCAGCCATGCCTCCCGTCCCAAGATAAAGGGGCCTCGATTCGGAAATTCGTGGCCCGGGAGTTTCCCGTCGCATGCACGAACCGTTCAATCTTTTCTCGTTCCGACTGCAATTGGTTCGTATTGGAAAGACGCGACGCACGCAAGGCGCAGGTCTGAAAGGACCATTTGAAGCAAGCTTTTGCGCCAATCGCGCAGACTGGCTCTCCGCTAGGTCGAGGCTTTCGCCGCGCCATTCACGGCGAAAATCATATCCGACGGCACCTTGAACGCCCTGGCTGAGCATGGTCACGTGGAAAACGTTCTACCTGCGCACCCAAGGGCCTGCGAGGAGGTGCTCACTACGTTCCATCGACATCGATTTCCTGGCCACTAAACGCAACGATGAAGAGGCCAGATCGCTCGTCAAGTTCCGGAAAGAGCTGATGGCCTGCATCGCATCCAAAGGCAAGACGCTAAGATAGTGTGGTGCGGTGTTTAAGCAATCGCTTCTATCTAAGCGGATTTGGAAGTTAAAGGACCCTTTCAGCGATGCCAGCTGAAGAAACCTCGCATTCGAATTGCGGTGTGATCACGTCGGTGCGGGGAAGCGTAGTCGATGTGCGGTTCAACGACCGCTTGCCGCCCATTTACTCGCTGCTGCGCACAGGGACGCAGTCACAAGTTGCCGTCGAGGTCCTAATGCACCTCGATGCACATTGCGTCCGCGGGATCGCGTTGAATCCCACACAGGGGCTCGCTCGCGGCATGGCCGTGGTGGACACCGGTGGGCCGTTGAAGGTGCCGGTTGGCAAAGGAATTCTGTCGCGAATGTTCGACGTTTTCGGAAACGCCATCGACCGCCTGCCGGCGCCAACCGATGTGCAGTGGCGCACCATCCATCGCGATCCTCCTCCATTGGCGAGTCGGTCTACCAAGTCCGAAGTCTTTGAAACGGGCATCAAGGTCATTGACGTCTTGGTGCCGCTGGAGCGCGGCGGCAAAGCGGGGCTGTTCGGAGGCGCGGGGGTGGGCAAGACGGTGTTGCTCACCGAAATGATTCACAACATGGTGGGTCATCAACAGGGGGTGAGCATGTTCTGCGGCATCGGCGAGCGCTGTCGCGAGGGGGAAGAGCTGTATCATGATATGAAAAAAGCCGGTGTGCTCCCGCACATGGTCATGATGTTCGGCCAGATGAACGAACCTCCTGGCGCCCGGTTCCGCGTGGGCCTGGCGGCGCTCACGATGGCAGAGTATTTTCGGGATGATGAACATCGCGACGTGCTGTTGCTCATCGATAACATTTTTCGTTTCATCCAGGCTGGCATGGAGGTATCCGGATTAATGGGGCAGATGCCGTCGCGCCTGGGATATCAGCCGACGATGGGCACGGAGCTATCGGGGTTGGAAGAGCGTATTGCCAACACAGAGACGGGCGCCATCACATCCATTCAAGCTGTCTATGTGCCGGCGGACGACCTGACCGACCCGGCGGCGGTGCATACGTTCTCGCACCTTTCAGCGTCGATCGTTCTTTCGCGCAAGCGTGCGAGCGAGGGACTGTACCCGGCCATCGATCTGCTCCAATCCAACTCCAAGATGGCAACACCAGCCATCATCGGCGAGCGACATTACCTCCTGGCTCAAGATATCCGAAAGACGTTGGCACACTATGAGGAACTCAAGGACATTATCGCGATGCTCGGTATGGAGCAATTATCTCCAGATGACCGAAACGTCGTCGGTCGCGCGCGGCGGTTGGAACGATTCCTGACCCAACCGTTTTTCGCGACCGAGCAGTTCAGCGGCATCAAGGGAAAGGATGTCAGTCTGAAGGACGCGCTGGATGGCTGCGAGCGTATCCTGAATGACGAATTCAAGGACTTTCCAGAGAGCGCCTTTTACATGATCGGAACGATCGACGAGGCCAAGGAAAAAGCGACGGCCGCAAGTCCTGCCGATCTTGGTCTCAAACAGAAAGCACAACTCACAGCGCAACCTGTTGAGGAACCCAAACCCACGGTCGAACAGGGGACACACCACCATTAATCTCAAGGTTCTCCTTCCATTCCAGATATTCATTGAGAAGCATGACGTGAAACGGATCGTGGTCCAGTCGCTGCACGGTTCCTTTGGGCTCTTGCCACGCCGCCTCGACTGCACGGCAGCTTTGACGCCAGGAATCCTGACTTATGAAACGGAGGCGGACGGCGAGGTTTATGTCGCCGTTGATCAAGGGGTGTTGGTCAAGACGGGAATGGATGTTTTGGTATCCGTGCGGAATGCGATCGGCGGAACGGACCTCAACAAACTCCACGAGGCAGTGAAGCGAGAGTTTCTCAACGTGGATGAACAGGAGAAAAACGTTCGCTCGGTATTGGCGAGGATGGAGAGCGGATTCATCCACCGCTTGATGGAATTCCAACATGAATAAAATGAACAGCGTGAATGACGCGAATGAAGAGAAGAACTTCAGCCGGCAGGTCGGCGCCCAGGCCGCGCGCAAGTTAAAGGCACAGCGCGGAGCCACTAAGAGCATCTGGTTCGGCTTGGGAATGTCGGGATTGATCGGCTGGTCGGTGACGGTCCCAACCCTGATTGGCGCGGCGCTCGGCATCTGGGTGGATAAACACTATCCGAGTAAGTTCTCTTGGACACTGATGCTGCTTCTCATGGGCTTGGTCATCGGATGTTTCAACGCCTGGCATTGGGTCCATTCGGAATACAAGGAAATTGAGGAGGATCAGAATGAATGACCTCCTCGCACTTGCCTTGGCGTTCGTTGCCGGCGCTTTGCTCGGTGCATTTTTCTTCGGTGGCCTCTGGTGGACGGTCCAGAAGGGGGTCGCATCCGAGAGGCCGGCGCTCTGGTTTCTGGGCAGCTTGCTGCTGCGCACCGCTGTGATTCTGGCCGGCTTCTATCTGGTGTCGCAGGATCATTGGTCGCGGCTCGCAGTATGCCTCCTTGGATTTGTAATCGCGCGGGTCCTGGTTGTG
This sequence comes from uncultured Planctomycetia bacterium, assembly GCA_963801675.1. Classification (GTDB taxonomy): domain Bacteria; phylum Planctomycetota; class Planctomycetia; order Pirellulales; family PALSA-1355; genus PALSA-1355. The sequence goes on along the minus strand of CAWDFN010000001.1, from coordinate 547,685 downwards.
AAGCGACTCGCACGAGCCCCGGTGGACGAGCAGTCTACATTGGAAAAGGAGACCAGCATTGCGCCTTAGTCCTGATGAACTGGTTTTCTGGCGGTACGGCTTTCTCGTGCTCAATAGCACGATCGTCACGACCTGGGCGTTGATGCTCGTGATGACGGTGGGGGCGATGCTGATCACGCGCCGACTCGCGACCGAAGGACATATCTCACGCTGGCAAGGTTTTCTGGAAATCGTGGTCACTACGATTCAGAAACAGATCAAAGAGGTGGGGCTACATCATCCCGAGAAATATCTGGGGTTCATTGGCACGTTGTTTCTATTTATCGCGGTCTCCAACCTCTGCGCGATCCTTCCTGGGTACGAGCCTCCGACCGGCTCGCTGTCGACAACGTCTGCGCTGGCGATCTCCGTGTTTGTCGCCGTGCAGCTCTTCGGCATTGAGGAACAAGGGGTCGGGGGGTATCTCAAGTCTTATCTGAAGCCCACGTTCATCATGCTGCCGTTTAACATCATCAGCGAGCTTTCGCGGACGTTTGCCCTGGCCATTCGTCTGTTCGGCAACATCATGAGCGGGACCATGATCGTCGGCATCTTGTTGACGATCACGCCCCTCATCTTCCCGTTCTTCATGAACCTGCTCGGCCTGCTCACCGGTATGGTGCAGGCGTACATTTTCAGCATCCTCGCCACCGTTTACATCGCGGCCGCCACGCGCACCCGCGGAGAATGAATCAAGATCACCAGCAACGAAAGGTCACTTTATGGAAAGCACATCTCTTATCGCGATTGTGTCAATCATCACTGCCGGTGTCACGATCGCAGTGGGAAGTATCGCGCCTGCACTCGGCGAAGGGCGCGCGGTCTCGACAGCCTTGAGTTCGCTGGCGCAACAGCCCGACGCTGCAACCACCATTACCCGAACGCTGTTCGTGGGCCTGGCGATGATCGAATCCATTGCCATCTATTGTTTGGTGATTTCGATGATCCTGATCTTTGCCAACCCGTTTTGGAATCACGTCATTGCCCAAGCCACAGGAAAGTGAGCCATGCCCATCGATTGGTTCACCGTCGTCGCACAAGCCGTTAACTTCCTCATCTTGGTGTGGTTGTTGAAGCGATTTCTATACAAGCCCATTCTCCACACCATCGACGAACGGGAGAAAGGGATTGCCACCCAGCTCGCGGCTGCCGAGGCGAAGAAGGCTGAAGCGCAAAAAGAGCGAGACGACTTTCACCACAAAGACGAAGCCTTCGACCACGAGCGTGCATCGCTTTTGAAAAAGGCCACAGACGAGGCCGCCGCCGAGCGTCAGCGACTGCTCGACGAAGCACGAAAGGATGCTGATACGTTGCGTGTCAAACGCCAAGAGGCATTGCGAAACGAACAACGCAACCTGAGCCAAGAAATCATTCGTTGGACCCAGAAGCAAGTCTTTGCCATCGCACGAAAGACGCTGGCGGACCTCGCGACCACGAGCATTGAGGAGCGGATGAGCGAGGTGTTCGTCCACCGCCTGCGCGCGTTGAACGGCGCTGCAAAGACGCAATTGGTTGCGGCCCTCAAGAACACGACCCATCCGGTGTTGGTGCGCAGCGCGTTTGATTTGCCAGCCGCACAGCGTAGCGCGATTGAAAGTGCGATCAAGGACACTTTCGGCGCGGAAACTCAAATCCAGTTCGACACCGCGCCAGAGTTGGTCAGCGGCATCGAACTCTCCGCCAACGGACAGAAGGTGGCCTGGAGCATCGCCGATTATCTCGCGACGCTGGAAAAGGGCGCCGGCGAGCTTCTGCACGAGGATGACAAACCTGAATCCAAGCCGGAAGCAAAGCCTAAGCCCGATGCAAAGGTGCAGGCCAATCCGGGGCCGAAGTGTCAACCTAAACACGACCTGGAATCGGCGCCTTCGTCGCCAAAGGCGGACCATTGAATAACTCGTCTGATAGCCTGCGCATCGTATTCGACCGGGCGTTTGAAGGCATCAGCCGCACATTGGCAGCCTTCACGCCGCAAATGACGCCGCGTGAGGTGGGCACAATCACCAGCGTCTCCGTCGGCATCGCCAAGGTCTCGGGGCTTCCAGGTGTGGGCTTCGATGAGCTGGTGAAGTTCCGCGGTGATCTGTACGGCATCGCGTTCAACGTCGATGAGGATGAAATCGGCGTCGTGCTGCTTGGCGAATGCGAACACCTGCACGCGGGCGATGAGGTTGAGCGCACGGGTCGCGTGATGGACGTGCCGGTGGGCGATGGTCTGATCGGGCGCGTCATTGACCCGCTGGGCGGGCCACTTGATGGCAAAGGGCCGGTCGTCTCCAGCCAGCGATTGCCCATTGAACGTCCGGCGCCGCCCATCATGAATCGCGCTCCGGTCACCGTTCCATTGCAGACGGGCCTCATCGTCATCGATGCTCTCATTCCGATCGGCCGCGGCCAACGCGAGCTGATCCTGGGCGACCGGCAAACCGGCAAATCCGCCATCGCGATCGACACCATTTTGAACCAGCGCGATCAGAATGTGCTGTGCGTCTACTGCGCCATCGGACAGCGTGCGTCCGCGGTCGCCAAGGTCGTCGCCAACCTACGCGAGAAAGGCGCGATGGATTACACCGTCGTCGTCGTGACCGAAGGCAACGACCCGCCCGGACTGGCCTACATCGCCCCCTACGCCGCGACCAGCATCGCAGAGCATTTTATGGAAGCGGGCCGGGACGTGCTCATCGTGTACGATGACCTCACTCACCACGCGCGTGCCTATCGCGAGCTTTCCTTGCTGCTGCGCCGCCCACCCGGTCGCGAAGCCTTTCCGGGCGATATCTTTTACATCCACTCGCGGCTGTTGGAGCGTGCCACTCATCTTGGCGAGGAGTGTCACGGTGGCTCGCTCACCGCGTTGCCGATCATCGAGACCGAAGCGCAGAACATCTCCGCATATATTCCGACGAACCTCATCTCCATCACGGACGGTCAGATCTACCTGTCGCCAACATTGTTTGAACTGGGCGTCCTTCCCGCCGTCGATGTTGGAAAGTCCGTTTCGCGCGTAGGTGGCAAGGCACAACGGGCGGCGTACCGAGCAGTCGCGGGCGATCTCAAGCTCGCCTATGCCCAGTTCACAGAACTGGAATCGTTCGCCAAATTCGGCACGCGGCTTGATGACAACACCCGTAAGATCATCGACCACGGACTGCGAATCCGGGCCGTCCTCAAACAGCCGGAACTCGAGCCGGCGTCCGTTCCCGAACAAATCCTGATCCTCGTCGCATTAACCGGTGGTCTGCTAGACGCTGTGCCGATTGGCAAAGTGCGCGATGCCGAGCAGGCTCTGAGAAAGGCGGCAACGGACATTCCGGCAGACGTTCTTCAGCGATTCTCATCGAATAACAAATTGAGCGATGAAGACCACAAAACGATTCTGCAAGTCGTCGACAAAGCAATTGCGCCTTTCGTGCCAAAACCGGGCCCCGAAACCAAGAAGCAGCCATGAGCGATACATTGGCGAGTTTGCGCCGCAAGATCGGTGGAGCGGGCGACTTGGAATCCGTCGTCCGCTCGATGAAGGCCCTGGCAGCCGCGAGCATCGGACAGTACGAAAGGTCGGTGCTAGCGCTAGGGGACTATTATCGCACCATCGAGCTAGGACTGATTGTCTGTTTGAGGAATCGGAGGGCGGCCGCGGTCGAACAAGCGGGGCGCGCCGACGCGGCTGCGAAGTCCGTGACAGCAATTGTCTTCGGCTCGGATCAAGGTCTCGTCGGCCAGTTCAATGATGTGCTGGCGGATTTTGTCGCCAAAACGCTGAATGCCGTGCCCGGCGAAAAGAGGGTCTGGGCCGTCGGCGATCGCGTTCACTCGCGGCTGGCGGATGCCGGTCTGAAACCAGTGGGACTTTTGGCCGTTCCGACTTCCGCGGGCGCCATCACTCCGCTCGTCGGACAGATTCTCGTTGAAAGCGAAGCGCATTACGATCACGGGGAGATCGGCCAGCTATACCTTTTCCACAACCGTCCTCAGTCCGGTGCGGCATTTGAACCCGTCAGTCAACACTTGTTGCCCCTCGATGAACAATGGGGACTCAGGTTGGCCCACCTCTCCTGGCCGACCAGAAGCCTGCCCGAAGTCATCGGTTGCCCGGAACAGACGCTGCGGGCACTTATCCGCGAGTATCTATTTGTTTCGCTCTATAAGGCTTGCGCCGAGTCGTTGGCCAGCGAAAACGCAAGCCGCCTGGCCGCCATGCAGCGAGCCGAGAAAAACATCGACGAACTGATGGGCAACCTGAATCAGACCTTCCGCCGCCTGCGCCAGACTTCGATTGATGAGGAATTGTTCGACGTCCTATCCGGCTATGAATCTTTGTCGAAAGGACCAACTCGCTGAGGTGCAAAGTTGCGACGATGTGGCAGCTATAATCTGGACAAGTCAAACGTGTCTGGGTTGCAGAGTTATTGCAGAGAAAAGCATAAAAAGGGTGCGAAATCACGCAAACTCTGCAATTCATGCGAAGTCAGAACCCCTTAATTTGCAGTAACTTGCGTGTATTCGATCGACTAGACCGGCGCTCGACAAGCTAGGTGTCAGAGGTTCGAATCCTCTATCGCCCATTGAACTTACGGCTGAGAATCTCTGCTTTGCAGTGGCAAATTGCGTGGAAAGCTGCCCGTCGCACCGACGGAACCGCGAAGCTTTGACCCCTAGCATGAAGTGCTGACGATCAATCGGGTCAAGAACGCAGCGCGGTACGGAAGCCAATCGACGCCTTCAACCATGCGCCTCGTCCCCAGCTAGACGGGCCTTGATTCGGAAATACGTGGCCCGGGAGTTTCCCGTTGCATGCTTGAACCGCTCAATCTTTTCTCGTTCCGACTGCAAGCTTGGTTCGTATTGCAAAGACGCGACGCACGCAAGGCGCGGGTCTGAAAGAACCATTTGAAGCAAGTTTTTGCGCCAATCGGGCAGACCGGCTCGTCGGAGCTGCGACCCTTTGCAGTAGTGCCGCATGGAGATCGCACTGACGGATGGCATGATCCCGGCGATAAATCCATAGACCTCTGGGTCTTGAAACCATTCCCCAACGCGCCGATGAACTTCTGCGTTTGACGGATCAAAATGCAGGATGATCGCGCGGTCTTCCAATGCTCTCACATTGGCATTGACGGTCCGCCACTCGTTTGCGATCAGAATGACGCTGCTTGTCGTGGTGAACGAGGAAGGGACGTCGTTTGCATTCAACGTGAGATTGGTAAGCCAAGTGAGTCGCTTGGCTGGCTCGGTATTGCAGAGAGGCTTGAGGAGCCGAACGCAATCTGCATCGGAGTACAGCCTATCCAAATCATCCAGCACAACCGATTGGTTGCGGTGCTCCCACAGATTGCGGTAAAGCCCATAGGGCTGCATGTGCCCCTCTACGTACAGCACCTGCTGTCCTTCTGAGCCGTGTGGCCATTCCCTCGATGACGAAAGGCGCAACGCTCGCCTCACGCCTTCGCTCTTGCCGGTTCCATGCCGCCCTAGCAAGAGCACTAGCCCCAATTCGCCAGCGGAGAATTTGGCCAGGTACAAGTGGAGTTGTGCGTACGTCGTGAGTGAGATGACTTCGCGTGGTAACTCAACTGTTCTCCGTCGCGTGCCCATATTTCAGTCCCTAGGAGGTAGACTGCCAATCGCGAGACTTTGAGCCCGTTCTTCGTAACTTCATGGCATGTCGTCTTTTCGATGTCGTCCGTGAGTCTCACTCCGCGGATTTGCTGAGACTCAAAGTCGACATCAGTCGGAAGAACGCGTCTGGCAACATTTATTCGACGGTGCTCCGTACCGTCGAAATTCATCGGGATCCAAGCCCGCAGCCAACAACGCGTTTGACCAACTCCCATGTCGCCGCCTTGCAGCTTGAAACAGGGCTACGTCATCCTTGCGAACTGCGGTGCCATGCATCATGCGATCCTCGAAGAAACGCGCAAGAATAGCTTGGAGTACGCCTTGGTCGGACCAATGGTCGCCTGGCTTATGTACAGCAGCGGGAAGCAGATTTCCCGCGTCAGATGTTTTCTCGCGACTCGGAGCCGAGCCTTCTCTCTTACGTTTTTCTGGGCCGCGGAGAATCTGCTGATTAGATTCGTCCGAAATGGCACCGCTTCCAGTGCGGCACGTATCGGATGTCTGAGCAATGTATCGTTTCGGATCGAGCCCGGCGGCCACCAACGCCGCTCCCCAGGTTCCAAATAATCTTTCACCCGCAGCGGCCAATGATTTTGATTGCATGGTCCGCGGGTCCAATACCTCATTGTTTAGGGCGCGCGTCAGAATGGACTCTATTATCCGCTCTCTACTCCACGGCATTGTGCGCATCAGTTTCAACGGATCTACGTCGGCTGCGATTACCGCCTTGGACCATGAGCCAAAGAACCGTTGGGCGGCACGAATAAGGCAGTTGTGTCGCTCTTTTAACTCCCCGGGGCGCATTGGGCGTCGTCGTCGTGACAGCGAGCGAATAACTGACAGCACTTTTCCTGGAGACCATCGGTCGTACACCTGGGCCCGATCCGGCGCAATGCCCGCCGCCACAATGGCGTTTTGCCAGGAGCCAAAAATCCGCAAACCGGCTCGGTACAGCGCATGGCCAACGCCATCGTTGCCACCGTGCGCCAGCGGTAGACCCGCTGACTCGCGCCAAAGTATGTCTCGGATTATCTGTTCTCGCGTCCACTTCGCCATAATCCTATCCCTTCGCGTCTGCGATGATGGTTTCAAATCGCGCGACAATCATCGGATGATGTTGGTCCAGGTACCCCCGTACGCGGTCGTTGGTCAGTAGAGAGCGTGCGAAAATCGCCAGTCTTAACAGGTCGACCGTGTATTGCTTGTACAAACGTGAATAGAAGTCATGCTTCTGTTCAGTCTCCATTAATTTCTTGAGTAAGTTGTTCTTCCGCTGAGACGTCTTGTCCCACGGATTGTTTTTCCCCTTGCGCACTTCTCGCAGTGGGGTCGGTGTTTTCAGAACCAGTGCTCTTGCGAAGGCGATGCTGTAGTCCTTATAGCCCTCCATGGCCGACAAGATTTCTTTCTGTCGTGCTGGTTTGACATAAGTCAATTCAATCGCGCAGGTGCGAGTGATCTTGTCTTGGTCAAAAGCGGCCGCCACGTCAGAGTGCAATCGTTTGAGTAATGTTTTCTTTAATCGATGGCCGATTCCCGAGATGCCCAAAACTGTGGCGATTGTCTGCTCATCCAGCTCTTCGAGGGACTTCGCGATCATGCGGTTTTCCTGAACAGGGGAGACCCGATTGACCATACGATTGCCGGTGAATGCCTCACGCTGCTTTCCCAAGATGCACGGCACTACTTCCACGCCCAGTTCCAATAGTGCAAGGTATCGCTGGACTCCGTCCAGGATCACAAAATCCTCGCCTTCGGGATACACGATGAGGGGTTCGATTAGTCCAATGGCTCTGATGCTCGCCAGTATCCTTTCGTATTCCCGTTTGCCAATCCTACGGTCGCGCAGCGGCCGAAGCCGGACAATGGAAATATCCAATGATGGAGAGTCGTCCATAGGGTTCTTCCTTTCGAATGGGAAACGAGGAATCAATTGCGGGTGGTGCTATAGGTGCCGGCGAGCTCTGGGCGCTGTCCGAGACCTTCGCCCCGTAACAGCTCCAAAAAAGCTATGTCTTTCCAAAGTGTGCCCATTCCGTCCAACAGCATGAACAATCTGCCCTCCTTGGCCTGCGCTTCTCGGACGTAGGAGTTCTTGGCCTGAGTCGCGTTTCCAATATCGCTGGTCAAAGTGGCGACCGTAACTTCGCTCGCCCTTCGCTGGCCTCCCTTTCGTTTTCGTTGGTCCATTCGTGCAGCGATGATTGTGCGTGCCCTCGCGAAGTTCTCGCAGTTTACGATTCCTTGATCGAATGCATCCATTAAGACGTTCTGAATGCCAGCATCGTCGGCATGAGCAACGAGGATGGCGAACGAAATTGGAAAGACTGCCTGCTCCACGCCCTGAATGAGCCGCTCCTCGCCGTTCTCGACCAAACGGATGTACTGTCGGATGTATTCGACACTTCGGCAGGCCACTTGGGCGATCCGGTTGTAATCCCAGCCTTCGTCATGCAGCTTCTTCAGCTCGCGCGCAAACTCCATCGTGCCGGCCCGGCTGCGCGCTAGATTTTCGACCAATGATTCCAAGTAAGCTTGTTTGCGGGTGCAAGTGACAATCTCAGCGCGAATGTGTGTTTTGCCAAGACGCTTCTGGGCAATGAGGCGACCTTCGCCGCAGATCAGTTCGTATTGGCCGTCTTTGGCCAGGAACTTATCGTTCACTCGAATGTCCTTGATCTGGCCAATTGCCTCTATGCTTTGCACATTCAACGCAAACTGGGCTTCGTCGCGGCTACGAGAGTTGATGACCTTGATCTTGTCGATGGGAATCATTCCACGCCGTCGGTCCTTCATCAGCAGGATTGTTGCCTGATCCATTAGGACCTCGCTAATTGAGAGAGGATCTCTAAACCTTGATGCCCGTACATATCGAGGCGCGATTCCGACGAGCCGAAGAGCCGAATTCCGCGGTTCCGAACCAATAAGCGGGGAAGTGCCAGGAAGCCCAGGATCCTCGCGTCGTCAGGACCGGATACTGGAACTCCCAGCGTGATATCCACCGTGCCACGTCTGTCTGGACGGAAATACCAGTATTGGTTGTAACCGTATTGCATAGGTACCGATGGCTGAATCAAAACTGTGAACTTGCGGTTGACTACAAGGAAGTCTTCGTAGTTCTCGACTTGCTGAACCAAACCCCGCAGCACCGATTCGACCTCCGACTTGACACGGGTCAGAGCCACGGCGAACACCTGCTGGCAGGCCGCATCGAGCGAGACGAAGTGCTTTGCATATGTTGCTGAAGATGGCGCTGCGGAATCCGCCTTGACCAACGAGGGTCGAACGAAGTCATGCTTCTTAAGGAGTCGCGCCAGTTGTTCCAGCATGAACGGCGATGTGTACCGCAGAGCCTCAATTGCCAAAATGCGTTGGGCCTGCTCGAAGATTCTCTTTTCCACGATCGGATCGAACGCGCCGTCGGTTTTCACCCAGTCTTCCTTGGGATTGCGACGCGTGGGCGTTTTGAGCTGCTGTGTTGTCCTGTTGTACACCAGCGTCCCGATATACAGCTCGTTGACCAGAATCCGGCGGACCTTCGCGGCGTTCCAATCGCCTCCGCCAGGTGAAGCGATGTGGTCGCGGTTGAGGCCATCAGAGATCTCCTGCGCGCTGTGGCCGTTCTCGACGAACTCGCGGAAGATCCGTCGCACCGTTGCCACTTGTCTGTCATTTCCCCGCGTAAGCGTCACACGCTGGTTCTGAATGCTTTTCCGTTGTCCCGCCGCCAGGACCTGGACCGGCTTGCGCGCCTCATCGAGCAGCAATCGATGAAGTCCATATGGCGGAGTGCCACCAGCCCAATAGCCTTGCTGAACGATCTTGATGCACCCACGAAGCACCTTGTCGCTCAGCTCCCTGCTGTACTGAGCCGCCCGGAATCGCTCGAACTGAACGTAGACCTGATATAGCTGGTCGTTTTGTTTCGGCTTTCCCAGCGTGGTGTAGATAACCTGTTTGCCGTGCCTTTTACACTCGGCGCTGTACGTCGCTGACAAGTCTATGTCCTGAAAACGACCCCATCGGCTCACATCCAGGCAAAGCACGAAGTCGAAATCATTGCGTTGTTTGACCCAGTTCTCCATCATATCGTTGAAGGCATCCCGCCCCTCGGCCGTGAGGCCGGACTTGCCACGATCCGCAAACTCGTAGATGATTTCGACGCCATTTTCCCGCGCCCACTGCTGGACCTGTTCTTGCTGTATGGCAATGGAGTTCTCCTGTCGGTCCTGAGCCGAATGGCGGTAATATGCCACGGCCCGGAATCGCTGCACTTCGGGTTCGGTATCCGACTTCGCCTGCTCCCACCACGGACGCTGGTTGTCATCCGATTGTTCGTGCACCTATTCCTCGCTGACTGTTAGACTACGGCGCCCGGGTAAGCCCGCGCCGACAAGAGCGTTGCGTCGTCAGCGAGACAGCGGACCGCAAGACTGTAATTGGAGATGCAGAGGCACAACGCCCAACCGAACCGACGGGGTCAGTATGCGACAGGCGTGTGCAATCCAGTGGGGTATCCCCGTGCAATCGGCGTGCAACCCGACCAACACCGTCACAGGGATAGAATGTAGCGGCCGTTGTGGCCGCGAATCGCAGCTGCCAGTTCGCCCATGCCGCCATCGCGAAGCCTGCGCCGAAGATGGCGGACGACGCTGCGTATCGTGGCGGTTGCAAGGTTCTCGTCATCCCAGACGTCATGGAGAAGGTCCAGATGAGTTACGTACTGATTGGGACGACGGGATAGTCGATTGAGCAGCCAGAAGGCGCGGGTGTGTCCAAGATGCAGAGATTTCGCATTCCATGTGACGCAGAGTGTAGATTGGTCGAGAATCGGGCGCTGGCTGATGCCCGACGAATTCCGAAGTCCAGCTTCGCCCCAGCGGCCTGCGATAACGGTATCGCTGCCATCAAGTTCCGCATGGATCTCGGTGCGTATCTCCTCAGCACAGATCGCAGCAGTCATGAGGGTTTCTGCCAACTGGTTTGTTAGCTTTGTCAGGCGTTGAACCTTATGAGTAGTCATCTGGGTTTCCATCTGTCTTCGCCGACCGCAAATGGCAGAACCAAACTTTCTGAACTGGCCCGGTGGGTTCAGACGCATCACGATGTGCCGCGGCTCTGCTCCACTGGGCCCGCATCCCAAAGGGCCGTAACCGCTCCACATGGTTTCTGCAGCGAAAGCAATGTTCGACGTAAGTGCGGATGGGCGGTAAAAGCACTTCGGCCGAAGCTGCTGAAGCATAGCTTGACAAAAATGTAAAGTTGAGATATGCTTGATATGTGAGCCCTTCCAGGAGCAAACTGCCATTCTTCACGGCTGACGGAGTTCTTCCGGCGGGCGATTACGTCCTTACGTTAAAAGAACTCGCCGACTCGTTTCTCGTTCGAGGGCCGGACGCGAAGCAGTATCCAGATTGGGATGCGAAGTGGCGTGAAAAGTTGGTCACAAACCTATCGGTTATGGTGCTCCAGCTTAGGCGGGTGGGCGTCACAGACATTTTTGTCGACGGGTCGTTTGTCGAAGATAAGGACCACCCCAACGACATCGATGGCTATTTCCTGTGCGAGCGGTCGCGGATCACGAGCGGCGACCTTGTACAAGAACTGAATCTCCTCGACCCAAATAAGGTATGGACCTGGGATTGGAGTCGTCGCAGCACGTACCGCAAATACCCAAAACCGCAGCTTCCCATGTGGCATTTCTATCGGGTTGAATTGTTTCCCCACTACGGACAACTGTGCGGCATCAAGGACGAGTTTGGCCATGAGCTAGAGTTTCCAGCAGCCTTTCGGAAATCACGGTACAGCCACAGACCGCGTGGCATTGTCAAGATCGGAGATGAACCATGATCCGAACCGAGAACGAGTATCAAGAGGCCGTAAAGCAGCTTCGCGAGCAAGAGGGGCGGCTTCGCGGCGAAGAGCAGAAGCTCCGGGAACTAAACCTGAGTCACGAAGAAATCAAGCGGGGCCTGGACCCGCAGCGGACCTTCCACGAACAAATCAAGCAAGACGTGGAAAGCTACGAGCGGCTCAGACGCGGTGAGTTTGAAGAGCTGCACAATTTTCAGGGGATCGGCCGGATGCTGATTGCCATGCGGATCTATCAAGGGCTCACCCAACGAGAACTTGCCGAAGCGCTGGGGGTCCACGAAACGCAAGTTTCTCGCGACGAAAAGAATGAGTATCACGGCGTGACGATGGAGCGAGCCAGCCGAATTCTGGAGACCCTAGGGGCGGATGTGGTAAGCGCGGTTGAGAACGTTCGGCGTTTGAAGAGTTCTGGCCAGGAAGCGGCAAAAGTTTAGAGGCGCAGGGGGCTCTCAAAACCGGATGGCGATTAAAATAGGCGCAAGGCTGTCCATGCCGGCGAGCTAATCTGTCTCAGTCTCTTGCGATTCAATCAGGGCCAGCGAACCTGAGCCGCCCACGATTTTCTTTGTCGCCGCGGTTGTACCTAGAAGGCCGCGTGAAATTGTTCGTGCCGCAGCGCGGACAGACTAAGGACAGACTAAACCAGCGAAAACAGCCGCCAATTGACCCCAAAGCAGCCTAAAGGTAAAATCCGTAACTGTAAAAACCGCCGGCTTTTGCGAGGTTTTTGGCACTTTCTTCGATCGCTCGACAAGCTAGGGGTCACAAGTTCGAGTCTTGTATCGCCCACTTGAAGTTACGGCAGCACTTCCGTGCATTGCAGCGGCGTATCGCCTTGAAATGTGCCGCGATTGCGCCGGCGTAAATGTGAAACTGTGACCCCTAAGGTGCGCGGAAACCGGCGACTCAGCAGCTCGCTCCGACCAACACAGTCGGCGTGCCGCGCCGGTGCAGGATGGAAATGCTCGCTTGAGCGCTCGGGACACGCCCTCCTGAGCGCATTTGGATTCCCTTCCGGCAGACCGAATTGTTCCCCGGACATCTGGTTTCAGCCCCACCGCCAGACCACTCAAAACGGCCTGGGTAGCTTGCAACACGGAATGAAGCGGTCCAGATGCCCCAAGAGATGCTTCCCTGTGTCCACCGTAAACGCCTTGGTATCATAGGGCCGAGTGGATTGCTTCGACCTAAACGTGATTGCTGGGTCATCAAGGTGATGCCATGACTTTCCTCGAACGCACCGAGTCAATCGCAGTGGTCGGGCTCGTCGGCGCCGCGGCGGCGTCGCCAGCGGCAATCGGGGCCAAGATCGCATGGCCTTACCATGTGCCACTGGATATCATCCTCATCCGAGCGGCGAGGTTCCCGGTTGCTGTCAGATGTCAGTCCGCGTGGCTGGCCTTATTCCGCGCGATACGAAAAGCCGCGAGCAAGGAGGAATCGATGACCATACGAGCTGAGAGACGTTTGTGTTGGGATCGCCCGTTGCGCAGCACGAGCCGCCTGCCGGCGCGAAGCCTTCACGAAAGAGTGCGTTTCGCCGCGGTCGTCGTCTGTCTGGTGGTTCTTGGTTCCGCGCAAGTGAGCGCGGACACAACTCTGATCCCGCGCCGCGCTCTGTTCGCTGACGCGGACCGGCCGGTCGCTGCGCTGAGCCCCGGCGGGGAGCGGATCGCCTACATTGAGGTTCAGGATGCGACGCGATCGGCCTGGGTCGCACCCGCGGACGATCCGGAAGCGCGAACTCGTGTCGCGCTGCTCGATCACGGACAACCCCTGGGTCTCTGGTGGTCGGCCGACGGAGAGCGCCTGCTCGTGCAACAGCAGGTCAGCGACGGCGTGCGGCTCTCGAGTTGCGATGCTTCGGGCGCACCATCGATTGACCTGACGCCCATTCGCGGAGTCAGTGCGCGACTCGAGCGACTGAGTGGCGAGCTGCCTGGGCAGGCGCTCGTTGCGCTAAATGATCGCAATCCGCGGGTTCACGACCTGTGGAAGATCGATCTGGTCACCGCGGAAAAAGTGCTCGTCATGGAACGGTCGGAGTTCCGCACCGTGCACTTCGACGCGAGCTACCGGCCGCGCGTCGCGGAGAAGTTGGGGCCCAACGGAAGCCTCGAGCTGCTACGCCGCGCCGACGACGACAAGTGGGTGCCCTTGCGAACGCTCGACATCGATCGTTCCAATACCGGGCGCGCACCCGGCGCCGGCGTTCAAGGGGTCGTCGGCGTTGATGCGGCGGGCGACATTCTGTATCTGGTCGACAACACGGGCCGCGACAAGTCTGCACTGCTGGCCGTTGAGCTGGCGACCGGGCGCGAAACCGTCCTGGCCACCGACGCCGATGCCGATATGCGTCCCATAGCGGTTGTCGATCGGGTGACGGGTCGTGTGCTGGCCGCCACCGCGCAATTCGACCAGCTCCGCCGCTACGTGATCGACGAGTCGGTGCGGAGCGACTTTGCGCTGCTCGAAAAACGCTTCGGCGGACCGGTTGGCACGGTCGGGATCAGCGCCCAGGATCGCGCATGGCTGGTCGCTCCTCTCGACGGCGGACCCGTGCGATATCACGTGTACCAGCGGTCTGGGCGAACCGTCCAGCCGCTCTTTTCGGCACACCGCGCGCTCGATCGATTTCCGCTGGCCAAGCAGGTCGCGCGTGTGGCCACCACGCGAGACGGCCTGCGGCTGCCATGCCATCTCTATTTGCCTCCGGGAACCGACGCCAACGGCGACGGCTTGCCCGACGCGCCGCTGCCGACGCTATTATTCGTCCACGGTGGTCCCGACGCGGCCTACCCGTGGGACAGTTGGCTTACCAACCGCTGCCTGCAGCTGTTGGCAAACCGCGGCCACGCGGCGCTGCGCGTCGAGTTCCGCGGCGCCGGAGGTTTTGGCAAGTCGTTCATGGAGCAAGGCTGGCGCGAGTGGGGAGGCAAGTCGCAGCAGGACCTCGTCGATGTGGCCCACTGGGCCGTCGACCAGCGCATCGCCCAACCAAAGAAAATCGGCATCTGGGGCTGGTCCTTCGGTGGGTTCTCAACATTCGCCACGCTGGCCTTCTATCCGGACGAATTTGCCTGCGGGGTGGCCATGTATGGGCTGTCGGACCTGGAGCTGTTTGCGCGCCGCACGAGCCTTTTGTGGCGCGACACAGCGCAGCGCTTGGGCGATCCCCGGACTCCCGACGGGCTCGAGCTGTTGCGCCGCCAGTCGCCGCTGCACTCCGCCGAACGCGTGACGAGCCCGCTGCTGGTGACGCACGGCGGTAAAGATGTCGTGGTCCCCAAGCAACACTCCGATCTCTTCGTTTCGGCACTCGAGAAGCATGGCAAAGACGTGACCTATCTCGTTTACCCCGACGAGGGACACGACTATAGTCGACCGGAAAGCTGGATCTCCTTCTGGGCGGTCGCCGAGCGATTCCTGCACAAGCATTTGGGCGGCCGCTTCGAGCCAGCAGCCGACGACTTCAAAGGGGCGAACCTGCAGGTCCCTGCCGGATGGGAACTCATCCCCGGGCTGGCGCCCTATGCAAAAACTAGATCGTGAGATTCTTGAGGGAGCGGATCAACCTGAATCGAACGGATGGGCCATCGAGAAGCGTGACGAAGCTGCCGCGCGAAGCGACTTTTTGCCGGGGAAAGCAGCCAGAATTGACCCCCAAAGCAGCCTAAAGCTAAAATCCGTAAGTGTAAAAACCGCCGGCTTTTGCGAGGTTTTTGGCACTTTCTTCGATCGCTCGACAAGCTGGGGGTCACAAGTTCGAGTCTTGTATCGCCCACTGCAACTCAAGTCTAGCCGAAATCTGCGCTTAGATTACCTGCCGGCGGTCGGCAGTGCGGCCCGTTTGAACCGAGCCAAAACGGTGATTGCCGTTTTGCGGTTTGCTGTCGTGGACTTGTAAGATCTGGCTCTGATGTCGGATCCCTCGTGCTTCATTTGGCGGAAGAAGCGGACCTATAATCTCGACCACAAAAGTTTGTGGCCGAATCTACCCGCCTTCGTCTGAGATCACTCCGCGAGGCCGCCTGGCCCTTGGCCCCGGCGAGAAAGGGACGGCACCAGAACTGGTTTCAAAACCGCTTCGGAGAGGGGGACAGTCCCATTTTGCTCCGAGGACTGCGCAAAATCGGGACAGTCCCCAGCGGTTTTGAAACCAGTTCTAGTTCATGGAGAGCGGAGCCTGATCGCGTGCCGGTGGCACGCTTGGGCGGGCCGCGGGCCCAGCCCTTCGGCTCTCTCATCGACCCGGCTATGATGACGAAACCGCGCGTGAACGGGCTCTGAGTAACTTGGTTTAGTGTGATGATCCTTCATATCGACATGGACGCCTTCTACGCCTCGGTCGAGGAGCGAGACGACCCGTCGCTCGTCGGCAAGCCAGTGATCGTCGGTGGTTCGGCAGAAGGGCGCGGCGTCGTGGCGGCGGCCAACTACGAAGCTCGCAAGTTTGGCGTGCACAGTGCGATGGCTGCCGCCCGTGCCAAGCGGCTCTGCCCGCATGCAGTGTTCCTCAAAACGAGGATCGACTACTACGCGGCAATTTCCCGTCAAATTCGAGAGATCTTCGAGCAGTTCACGCCGCTCGTCGAGCCGCTGTCACTCGATGAGGCTTTTCTTGACGTCACTGGCAGCGAATCCATCTTTGGGTCCTCGGCCGAAATCGGTCGGCAGATCAAACAACAAATCCGAGCGGAACTTCGCCTCGTTGCGTCGGTCGGCGTGGCGCCCAACAAGTTCGTCGCTAAGATCGCCAGCGATCTGAAGAAACCGGATGGCTTCGTGGTCGTCGAGCCTGGTCAAATTCAAACATTCCTCGATCCGCTGCCGGTTGGGCGACTATGGGGCGTCGGTAAAGTTGCCGGCAAAGTCTTCGAGCAACTCGCGATCGGCACGATCGGGCAATTGCGACAGATGCCGATCCAGACACTCCACGAGCTGTTCGGGTCGTCCGGCGAGCACTATTGGCGGCTTGCCCAGGGGATCGACGACCGGCGGGTTGTGCCCGACCGCGAGGCCAAGTCGATCTCAAACGAAACCACCTTTGCCGAAGACGTCTCCGACATGGAGATGCTGCGAAACTGGTTGGTAGAACTTGTCGAACAGGTCGCGCGACGCCTGCGCCGTCATGACCTCAAAGGTCGGACGATCGAGTTGAAGGTGCGGTTTGCCGATTTCAAAACGATCTCACGATCGCTGACGTTGCGGGAGCCGACGAACATCACCCAGGAATTGCTGGAAGCCGGAGTCGACCTGCTGACGAAACGCTTGCCGCGCCGGCATCTGCCGGTGCGACTCCTTGGGTTTGGCGTCAACAAACTCGACGACTCCGCCACATCTCAGCAACAGCTGTTCGATCAGCCGGGCCGGGAGCGTCATCGAGAATTGGACCGCGTGGCGGATCAAATCACGGCGAAGTTCGGCAAGCTGGCCATTCGTCGCGGAGCGAGGCTCGACAAAAGCGATGAGTAACGCCGCATGGAGCGTTGTGCCTGCCTCAATAGAAGTCGGGCCCACGGTGAAGCCGCAGGTCGAAGATGTGAGACTTCGGCAGGCCGATCACTGGGCGTTTTCTTTGAGGCAACTTTCAAGATCGTTCGGACTCTGGCCTGGCGCAGCAGGACCGTATCGACGATGGATCTGTATGCCAATCACGACGCCAAGAGGCCGCGGGGGTCCAGAATAAACTCCTCCGTTTCCGTAGCCGGCCGAGTCCTGCCTGTACGATAATTTTGGACGCGTCGTCTGCGGTTCCCGGCCGAATCGAGTAATATTGGCGGTGAGGACACAGTCGCGCATCAACCGCCGTCACTCCGATCCAATTGGGCGCCAGCCATGTCGAACGCGTATGAGACGATTCTTTACCAGGTCAAGAACTCCGTGCTGACCATCACGTTCAATCGGCCAGAGAAGCTAAACGCGTTCAACGCAGTGATGGAGCCCGAGATCATCGATGCGATCGGCCGGGCGGATCAAGACGACGACATACGTGCGATCATCTTCACGGGCGCCGGACGGGCATTCTGCGCTGGCGCCGATCTATCCAAAGGCGCCGAGTCGTTCGCCGAGCTCGCGCGCGACCTTGAAGACACAGGCTCCGCTTTAAGCGCCGACTCTGGCGGCAAGGTCAGTCTGGCGCTTTACGACTGCAAGAAACCCATCATCGCGGCGATCAATGGTCCCGCGGTGGGCGTCGGCATAACCATGACACTGCCGATGGACATTCGGTTGGCCAGCGACAAGGCAAAATTCGGGTTCGTGTTTGTCCGCCGAGGCATCGTGCCCGAGGCATGCAGCAGCTGGTTTCTCCCACGTGTCGTCGGCATCAGCCAAGCGGCCGAGTGGGTGCTAACGGGACGCCTGTTTGGCGCCGACGAGGCTTTGCGGGGCGGCCTCGTCAGCGGCGTGCTGCCGGCCGAAGAACTGCTGCCCGCGGCCGAGTCGCTCGCCGCGGAGATTGCACAACACACTTCCGCGGTCTCCGTGGCCCTCTCGCGGCAGATGTTGTGGAAGATGCTGGGCTCATCGCATCCGAGCGATGCCCACCAGATCGAGTCGCAGGGAGTCTATCATATGGGCCGTTCTCAAGATGCCCGTGAAGGCGTGCAATCGTTTTTGGAAAAGCGCCCCCCGAAATTTACGATGCGCCCCAGCCGGGACATGCCGCCGCATTACCCGTGGTGGAGGTAGACGATCTGACGGCCGGGCCCGTTGGTCGACACGAAGCGCAAGCACCCATTTGCCGGCGAGGGCCGCAGCGGCCAGTGGTGCTGCATCGTCGAACGGTCGAGTCGGGCGGAGGTTCTCCACCCGTGTTTCAATCCGTCGACCGAATCATGGGCTTTTGCCAGGCAGGTCCATCACTTCGATTTTGCGGATGCAGACCTTGCTTCCCGGGTCGTGTTGCTGGAAAGCGAAGTGCCCTTCCTTGAAGGTCTGCGCAAAGTCCAGATACTCGTATAGCTCGTCGCCATTGACGGTGATCTTGATTCGCGTGACAGGCTTGCCTCTCCAAACGTCGTCTCTGACGGCGATTTCATAGGTGAACCATGTGTCGGGTTCGACCAACCGCTTGTAGACGTGGCACATCCCGTACAGCGAGCCGGTACGAATCGGGTCCGTATGCGTGCTGTCAATCTGCGCTTCGTACCCGTCGGTGAAGCCGGGTTTGCGAGTCGTGCGGAAGTACAGCCCGGAGTTTCCTTTGTCATTGATTTTTATCTCAGCGCGGTAGCGGAAGTTCTTGTACGGTCCTTTGGCGCAGACCAGCATCGAAGCCGGTCCCGAACCGCACAACGCCCCGTCCTTAACGTCCCAAACGCTTTTTTCGTTGCCGACCTTCTCCCAGCCCTCCAGGCTTTTACCATCGAACAGAGAAACCCATTCTTTGTCCTGCGCTCTGGTCTGGCCCAACAAGAGCGAAGCGATCAGGGCAGCGGCTGCAAAAGAAAATCGGCCAAGCGAGAATCTCATCGGTTGTTCCTTGTCATGGATCAGTAGGATTTCAAAATCTCCGGGTGGACCGCGAGCCACCCGCGTCCGGAGCTGACTGCATGGTGCAATCGAACGCAGGGTGAATTATCGAAATTGGGCCGCCAACTTGCAAGGAAATACTCCCATGGGGATACGAGGCTTGGGCGATGCTGACCTGACCCCCGAAAATCCATCCGGTTCGAGTGTTAGAATTCGAGCCCGATTCGCCCAAAAAGCTTGTGCATGCCTGACGAGACTCCCGTAGTCTCACCGCCGCGGCAAAATTCGATATTCGCGAGGGCGGCGCGATGGTAGGATAGCGAGCATTCCAGCGTCACGATCCGCTCCAGACCCGCCCCAAATGAGAAATGCCTGCTTGAGCATCTAACGAGAGGTCTGACCGCGATGAACCTCGAGACACGCGTGCCTACATGTGTCACGCTAGCGCGTGACCCACGGTGCCCTTCTCCGAAGACTCCGCAATATCGGGACAGTCCCCGACGGTTCCCGGATAGGTTCTTCGTTGTTGGGGTGCTGATCGGCGGGCTCGTGCTCGCGTGTGCCGCGCGGCACGCCGCCGCGCAATCCCAATCGGGCCGAATCGTGGCCGACGCCAAGTACACGTCCCCCTACGACGCCTTTATGAAGATGAATCGGCTTCAGGAGTCGTTCACCAAGGACCAGACCGCCACGGAATATTGGGGCTTCATGGAGTCGCGCCTGGGAAACCAGGCCGGCCGGGTCCTGATCAAACGGCCGGCAAGAGGTTTTGGCGACGATGCCTTTCGTGGCTGGCTGATGTTCATTCGTCCCCATGGCGACGCGACGGGCATCGGCAACTGCACGGCGTGCCACCGCCTGCCCGATTTCACCGACAGAGCCAAACACAACATCGGCACGGCCCAAGAGCCGATCGAGACGCCCGCGCTCCGCGATTTGCAGGCCAAGAAGTCGTTTTTTCGCGATGGCAGCGCCGGGACGCTGGAAAAGGCCATCGCCAGGCACGTGGAAAACGGACAAATTGCCCGGGAGAACAAGCGGGCCGGCGTTGAAATCGCCATCGGCCAGATTGCCCTCACCGATGAGGAGGTGCGTCAGGTGGCCGCCTTCCTCCGCTCGCTGGAATCGGTCGATCGGGCCAGGTTTCGCGAGCACCTGGTCGATATCGTGGTTCAGCCCGTGGAGCTTGAGTTCTCGGACTAGCCGCGCAATAATCAGTGCGTAGAAAATAACCGTCAAGCTCGCGGCCGACCTGCGCGAGCAGGCACTGGGCGAGGAGTACCGAGCGATGCGAATTATCCGGCTGGCAAAAGTCGCGTTGTTGATCACGATCGTCGCGGCGGCGGCCGCATCGGCCGCCGAAAGCGGCAGCGTCAAGGGCGTCGTCGTGGACAGTTCTCAGAAAGGACTGCGCGGCGCCATCATCTCCGCCATCAACGAGGATCAGCAGAAGAGCATCTCCGTGCTCACCGACTCGCAGGGCCGGTTCATTCTGGACCAGCTCCCTCCAGACGTGTACGTGTTGCGGGCCCGGCTGGTTGGCTTCGAAGACAGCACGACCGACGAGGTCGATGTTTCTTCCGGCGACAGCGGTAAGAACCAGCGGATCGTGATGGAGCCGGCCAAGGACTTGCTGCAACAGCGCACCGGCGCCAGCCTGTTCGGCGAGTTGAAGATCGAGGACGCAGAACAGCGAATGAGCTTCAAGATGTCTTGCACCTATTGTCATCAGATTGGCACGTTCGGCTTCCGTACGCCGGAACAGCCGGTCGACTGGGAGGTCATGATCAAGCGCATGGACGGCTTCGGCGCGCTGCATCCGGAGTTGAAGAAGACGATCGTCAAAAGGCTCGTCGACACCTACGCGGAAGGTGCTCCCAAGAAATGGGCCAAGTGGACCCCGCCCGAAGCGCCCAAGGGAAAAGCACTCGCCTTGCGAGTCGTCGAGTGGGACATGGGCAACAAGCGGCAGACGATGATACACGATCTGGAGTTGGGTCATAACGGGCTGGTATACGCGGTCGACATGGCCAACGACGTGTTGGTCAGTCTCGACCCCGTTACCGCCGAGCGCAAGGTGTATCGCTTGCCTGGCGGCAAGGAGCCCTATTCGGACGAACCGATGATGATGGGGCCGCACTCGCTTGAATGCGACGCCGCGGGCGACATCTGGATCACGTGTGCCATCGGCGGCAAGATGGCCAAGTTCGACGTCAAGACCGAAGAGTGGCTGGTCGTCTCGTCGGCGCCCGACCCGGCGCCGCGCGGCATTTATCCTCACACCCTGCGCGTCGATAAGAAGGGCGTCGTGTGGTACACCGACGCGGGCCGCGGCGTCTATAGCCTGGATCCCAATCACGGCAATGCTCGCAAGTACTACAAATTGCCGTCGGACGACCAGGCGGTCGGCGAAGGCATTGGCGAATCGCGGGGACGAACTCCGTACGGCATCGACGTCGCGCCCAACGGGCACATTTGGTACACCAAGCTCAACGGCAACCGCGTGGGACGCATCCGGCCCGAGGTCCCCGACGGCGACGTCAAGGAGTGGAACCCGCCCTTCCGCGGACCGCGCCGACTGCAAGTCGACGCCGAGGGCATGGTTTGGGTCCCGGGTTGCGGCTCGGGCGTGTTCGCCAAATTCAATCCCGAAACCGAAAAGTGGAAGGTTTACGATCTGCCGGACAAGGAAAACCAGTTTCCCTACGCCCTTAACGTCCATCCGCAAACTGGCGATATCTGGATCTGCGGGACGACCAACGACTCGATGTTCCGGTTTATTCCCAAAACCGAGGAGTTGATCGAATACCCGATGCCCTCGCGAGTGACCTACACGCGCGAGATCGAGTTCGGCGACGATGGCAGCGTATGGGTCTGCAATTCGAACTGGCCAAACCGCCACACCGAGCGCCGGCTGGGGTCGATCATTCGCATCACCCTCGACGGAACCGTCGACGAGGTGACCGACCAGTCGCGGGCGGTGGCGGCGAAGGCCGGAAACTAGGAGCCGATGGCCGGATTGAAAATGACCCGTTCGCGACTTCGCTCCCCGGCACGGTGCGCGTGCCTGGCAGCTCTCCTGCTCGGCCTGTCGAACGGCTGCGGATCGCCATCAAGCACCACGGTAACCCAAGGGGGAGGCGCCGCGCGTGAGCATGCGCCGCCGGTGGGCGCCAAAACGCCAGCGAAAGCCGCCGTTGCAGACGAGGCCGCGGCCGGCGATCCGCCTCCAGGGGCCGATGCTGCCGCGGCGGGCGACGCGAGCGGCGTGAAACTGACCGGGCAGGTCGTCTACCGTGGCTCGCCCCCCGCGCAGCGCGCCGTCTATATGACCAAGGATGCCAAGTGCGCCGAGCTCCACGGCGGCAAGCCGGTCTTGGACGAGGACCTGATCGTCAGCAGCGACGGGGGCGTGAAGAACGCGTTCGTCCGCGTGCAACGAGGCGCGCCGAAGATCGACTATCCCATGCCCGAGAAGCCCGCCGTGCTCAGTCAGGAGGGCTGTATGTTTCGGCCGCGCGTGCAGGGGGTGCGAGTCGGCCAGCGGCTGCTGGTCGCAAACGTCGATCCGGTGACCCACAATGTCCGCTCGTTTCCGGTGCAAAATCCGGCGTTCAACTTTGGACAACCGCCCGACACCGATCCGCGCGAGCGCATCTTCGAAAAGGCCGAGCGCGAAATCGAGATTCAATGCGATTTCCATCTCTGGATGCACGCTTACCTGTTCGTGATGGACCACCCTTTCTTCAGCGTTTCCAACGACGACGGCACGTACGCCATCGAAGGCCTGCCGCAGGGGGAGTACACCTTGGAAGCCTGGCATGAAAAGCTCGGCAAGCAGCGAAAGACCGTCACCGTGGGCGGCGACGCAGTGGTCGACGTGAACTTCACCTTTCCACGGTAGCGGCGTTAAATGGTCAGTGCGAATGCAGCGGCGCCGGCGCGAAACGTTCCAACCGGCGCAGGCGCGGTCTGCGCCGCGTGATAGCCGCACATCCCGTGCACTCCACCGCCCGGCGGCGTCGATGCGGAACAGATCAACACGCGCGGGTTCGGCGTCGTATAAGGATTCAACCGCGCGACAGGACGCGTGAACAACTGGAAGAGATCGGCCACGCCACCGGTCACCGCGCCTCCGACGTAGTTGGGGTTGTAGCGCTCCAGGTCCGCCG
Source organism: uncultured Planctomycetia bacterium (assembly GCA_963801675.1). GTDB lineage: Bacteria > Planctomycetota > Planctomycetia > Pirellulales > PALSA-1355 > PALSA-1355. The sequence continues at coordinate 524,505 of CAWDFN010000001.1, read as the reverse complement.
GCGTCGTCACGTGTCGGGCCAGAATCCCAGACCGAAAGCCAGGCGCGAATCGCTCGACCTGCCTCTCCACGACATCGCTGAGGTCCACCGTCGATCCGCTCGGCACGTGGCAATAGGCCCAACCGGTATGCTTGCCGGCCGGGGCCCGGCTGCGGTCGAACTCGCTCTGCTGACAGACCAGCACGTACGGGCTTGATGGATGCTCGCCGCGCCAGACCGACGCCTCGGCCGCGGCGATCTCTTCCAGCGTTCCGCCGAGATGTACCGTGGATGCTTCGAGACAGCGCGGATCCTTCCACGGGATCGATCCTTCGAGGGCCCAATCCAATTTGAACACTCCCGGGCCGTAGCGATAGCGCTTCAAGCGGCGCAGATAACCGTCAGGTAGCACGCTGCCGGCGATCGCGGCCAGTTGCGCGGGGCTGGTATCGAACAGGTACAATCGCGCGGCGGGCAGGTCCGCGACCGAGCGCACCAGGACTCCGGTCTTCACGTGACCGCCGAGCGAGCGAAATAGACTCGCCAGCGCACCGGCGATGGCCTGCGAGCCGCCAGCGGCCACGGGCCAATCTTCCATGTGTCCAGCGAGCAGAAACATCATGCCCAGCGCACCGGTAAGCGGGCGGTCCAACGGCAGAATCGAATGCCCGGCGCACCCAGCGAGGAGCGCTCGTGCGCGGACGCCGCCGAAGCGCCGTGCCACGGCAACGGCCGATCGGAACCCACGCAGAGCGAACCGCGCCATCACCAACGGACGTCGCGGCATTCCCAGCGGCGCGAGAGCGTCCTGCATGAAACTCTGAGGATCGCCAAGGAATGGCGCCAACAGTCGGCGGTAGGCGAGTGCGTCGACACCGAGTCCCGCGGCCGTCTCGTCGAGCGAACGGCGCAGCAGCACTGCAGGCTGATCGTCCAACGGGTGTGCGACCGACGCTGCGGGGCGAATCCAGCGCAGGCCGTGCTCCTCCAGCGGCAGCGTGCGAAAGAAAGGAGACAAGATGCCCATCGGGTGTACGGCCGAGCAAACATCGTGGGCGAACCCGGGCAAGGTGAGTTCGGCCGTACGGGTGCCACCTCCCAGCTCGGCGTTGGCCTCGAGCAGAATCACCGAAGCGCCCTGCTGGGCCAGGGCCACCGCTGCGGCGAGCCCATTAGGGCCCGAGCCGATGATGACGACGTCTGGATCGTTCAATTCGCCTCCCATGGCTGGCGCTCGCGCAGCGCGCGCACATCCAAATCGCCTTCCTCCAACAATCCGGTCTTCGCATCGAGGATTCGATAATGCATCGTCGAGCGTCCCAGCGGTTGGGATTCGACGAAGATGCAGCGCAGCTCGCCCTCCGCGAAGCCGCACTGCTGTTGGATCGCCGCCAGCAGCGGCTCGTTGTGCAGGTGCCCGTCGCCGAAGTTCCACCCCAGCACCAGACCGGCGATGATCTCGCCATCCATGTATTCGTAGTCTTGCAGCCGATCGACCGCCTTGGGGATCAGGACCGGGAGGGCCCGTCCGTGGAGGTGCATGAGCCGGAAGCCCATCACTTTTCCCACCAAGGCGATTCCGGTCGGCCGATCGTAGAATCGGTCGAGCTGATCATAAACCCAGGGTGCGCTGGTCGTGAGCCGGTCGAGTTTGCGGTAACTCTCGCCGCGGAAGAGCCAAATGCCGAAGGGCCAATTGCCGGCGTAATAGCGCATCGCCATGAGGAACGAGACCCACCGCGGGAACAGATTGCCTACCAGCGGCACCGCGACAAGCATGGTCAACAGAAACGCCGTCAACGGCGCCGATCCAAGGTCCAGCACGCTCACGTCAGGGTGGGCCCAAAACAAAGCGAAGCCGGAGTAGACCACGGTCACGTTCCATTCGATCGGCACGCCCATCGGCACATTGCTGGTGATGTATCCGTGCAGCAGCAGCATGAGCACGACGCCGAGCACCAGCGACCAGCCGCCGGGCGACAACAAAAACACCAAGGGCACCGCCAGTTCGAGCGCGGTGCCGGCATGGCCCATCGCCACCGCCAATCGCGAGGGCCGCAAGTCGTCGGGAAAACTGCGGTACATGCGTTTACGAAGCCACTTGAAGCGCGTGAATGGGCTGTTGCTCGTCATCACGCAGACCACGGCCGGGAAGTGGTGATTCAATTTCGAGAATCCGGCCCACCACCAGAGCGCCAATTGCACGGCCTTGGCCCCCGCGATCCAATCGCCCGCGATCCAATCGCCCGCGAGCACGAAGCACATCGTCATGGTCCAGTAGTGCTCGGCCCGCAGTGCCAGAAAGATCGTCCGATCCGCGATCCCCGCGAGCGGCACCAGCACCGCGATGGGAATCAATAGCTGCGGATCCAACTCAGACGCGACGAGCGCGCGCAGCAACAGGACGACGAGCGCCGCGTAGAGCGCAACGTCGAGCCACGTCCGCTTGATCCCGCCCAGCAGCGGCAGCGCCGGAAAGAGCGGCAGCTTCGTCGTGCCCGGCCGGAGAAAATACAGAAAGCCGCCGATCGGGGGAAAATAGCGGCCGGTGAGCGGACCGCTGCCGCATCCCAGGCCGAGCCCTTCGAAGAGCATGCTCCAGAGAATTGCCTTCTGAAACGCCAGCGGCGCGAGCCACCATTGGCCGATCGTCGCCAGACCGCCCAGCCTGGAGCTGAACCCGCAGAAGAAGATCCACATGCCGACAAAAAAGAGCAACTTGACCGCATAGATCGCATACGCACCCGTCGGAGAGCCGTAGCCCTCAAGCGCCCACGCTTGGCAAACCATCCGGCCGCGCTCGCTCAGCGGTTTTTCGACCCATTCCAACGGGTCGTAGGGCGGCAGAGTAGGATACAGAAGGCCCACGTTATCCGCCATGAGGTTGATTCGCAAGCGATGCACGCAATGACGAGAATGCCGGTAACCGTCCGACCGGCGGCCCGATTATCGCTTGTCCGAACCGCCAGATCGAGTCGCGCAGCCCGTTTTCTAGCTGCCTGCGGCGGGCGGGCCAAAGCACTCGCACAAGCCACGCCGCTGTCGTGGAATCTCGTCCGATTCGTGAGACGTTCCAACAAACGACCCGGCCTGGTGCCAAAGTCGAGCTGAAGCCGCTACTTGGGCGGAAGGCCGGCGGCTTTTTGCCTTTAGTGAGCTAGGATCAGGAAATCAAATGCATTCGGGCCGATTTCACCAACAGCTTGCAACACGCGGAGCAACGTGGTTCTAACCGTCATGGAAGTCCAGTGCGACCGGGTGAAGCAGGGCGTTGACGCGCCGGGCCAGGTTGCGATCCATCGGAGGGAGATGTATGAATGGATGCAGCCCGAGGAGCCGGCCCGACTACCGCCGTCGAGCGGGTCGGGATAAGTTGTGTAGCAACAGCAATTGCATGTCTCTACGATCCTTTCTCTTTCATGCTTCGGAGGAACGAACATGACACGACTACGCCTCTTGATGCTGGTCCTAATTAGTGCCGCCGCAGTCGTTACCATGGCCGCCGATCCGGCCAAGGATTCGAAGGAACAGAAGGCGGTTGGCACCTTAATGGAGAAGAAGCTCGAATACACTCAACAGGTTCTGGCTGGGCTTACGCGTGAAGACTACGATTTGGTGGTCAAGAACGCAAAGGCGATGAACCACATGACGGAGCTGCAGAAGTTTTTCCGTGCCGATTCCCCCGAGTATTTCGCACAGTTGAAAATCTTTGAGTTCGCCAACAATGAACTGATCCGCCTTGCTGAGGAAAAGAATCTGGACGGCATTTCGACCGCGTATGTGCAGTTGACGCTCAGTTGCGTCAATTGCCACAAGTACGTGCGTGCTCATCGGCAATAGTGGACGATCGTCCTTCGTCCTTAGAAACGTCGCAACGAGACTCATGGTCAGCCACCCTCGCCCGTCGCCCACAGCCGCTGCCAGGTGCGCTCGGCCAGGTACTGCGACGGAGGGTGCCCTAGTCCCTGTGCGCCGTGAAGGAGGGTTCCAACCACACGAACCAAGGAACCCGGGCGGCTGGCTGCAAGACTGGTGGCCTTCACCTCATTTCCTGAACCGCGAGGAAGGTTAGATATTTCGGAATCTGACATTTTCACGAGAAGGGTTGGGAATCCTGGGCAGGACGCATTTTACGGAAGAGCATTTTCACGTTGGAAACGTTGGACGAGCATCGATTTCCAGCGAATACGCGAAGTAGGCGTCTGTCATGGAACCGCTGCGAAAGAATTCCTATAGGCTCGTAGCCGGAGAATTCTACGGCACGCCCAAAGAGCTGTGGGGATTTCGCGCGCGGCGCAGGACGACGCGTCACTCAACATCGCCAAGACGTTTCTCGCGGCCAACGCGGAGCTGCTCGGGCTCGAGCCGGATCTACTCGGACTGCGGCATCAGAAGACGCTTGAAAGTCTCGGCGCCCGGCACGTTCTATTGCAACAGTTCTTCCAGAACGACCCGGTCCATCGAGGCTATGTCACGGTGCACATCAGCAACGATGGCCAGGTCTACATGGTCAAGAACCGTGCGATGCCACGTTCGATGTTGCCCAAGCAAGCCAAGTTCGAGATTAGCAAGGCCGAAGCTGTCCGGAGAGCCCGACTCGCCCTGCCCAAGCACCAGCGAGCGTCGACCCTGTTAGAGCTCCGACGGCGTTGGTTTCCCAAGGGGCGACGGCTCACGCCGTCGTGGCGCGTGCGACTTGCCCGCCGCCGACCGCGCGAGGAATGGATCGTCTATATAAACGGGCAAACTGGCGGCGTGCTGCGTCGCTACGATAATCTGGCGAGGGCCGACGGCCGCGGCAGCGTGTTCGACCCGAGCCCGGTGACGGCGTTGGGGGACCATACGGCGCTTTTAAGCGAAGATGGCAACCCTCGCCGCCCTCCCATCGAGGCGTATTCCACGGTCACATTGCACGACCTGAAGACCAACGGACGGCTCGACGGCAAGCGCGTCACGACAAGCCCGACTCGTCCGGACCGCCGGGTCCATCGCAGCGATCGCAACTTTGTCTGTCGATCGACCGACAAGGGCTTCGAAGAGGTGATGGTCTACTATCATATCGATCAGGCGATTCGCTATCTCGAAGCGTTGGGCTACCACGGCAAGCGGGCGATCTTTGATCGGCCAGTGGGCGTCAACGTCAACGGGACCCGCCAGGACAACTCATGGTATAGCCCTGCTAAACGGCTGTTGACGTTCGGTATCGGCGCCATCGACGATGCCGAGGATGCCGAAACGATCTTGCACGAATTTGGCCACGCAATCCAAGATGCGATCGTGCCCGATTTCGGGCAGTCGACCGAAGCAGCAGCAATGGGCGAAGGCTTTGGAGACTACTTCGCCGCCAGTTTTTTCGCCGATAAGAAGCCCGAGCGCTACCGGACCACCGTCATGACGTGGGATGGACTGTTCATCGGCCTCAAGGAACGAAGCGATCCTCCCGGCTTGCGGCGCGTCGACGAGCCGGTAACCTATGACGACTTCGGCCCACGCCGCGATGAGCACAACAACGGCAAGATTTGGTCTGCGACGTTGTGGGACGTGCGTGAGAAGTTAGGCCGAGAGGCGGCCGATCGGCTGATCCTGGAAAGTCACTTTCAGCTCGACGGATTTACAACGTTTGCGCGGAGCACGTGCGATTCTCGACGCCGATCGGAACCTTAGCGGTGGTGCGCACCAAGAGGTCCTGAATCGCGTCTTTCATAAGCGTCGCTTGCCGTTTGAGTGAATCGTGTTCGATCGTTTGGGCGCGGCATTTCCTACCGGCATAGTGGCGTCCAGGTCGCCATGCGCATCCGGCTCGCCGGCCATGTGGTTGAAGCGGTCCCGTCGCGCTTATCGAGCGTTTACTGGTGAAGTTGGAGCAAGAAGCGAAGTCGGACAACTGGGTCTCGAAATAGCCCGGACCGGCACGCAGCGCCGAAATCATTTCTTCAATGGCAGCAGTTTGACGTTCTTGTACCACACCTTATGACCGTGATCCTGAAAACCCAGATAGCCCGAACGAGCAAAATCTTTGACCGCACGGGGCTTGCCCTTCAGCGTGAATTTGTGCGCCTGACCGTCGGGACAAACTCCCGGCTTATCAAACTTGTCGCAGTTCATTTCACTGACGAGCGTGCCATTCACGTTGACGCTGATATCGGCGCCCTGACACCTGATTTCAATCGAGTTCCACTGCCCGGTTCCGTGACTGACGGATTTGGACGGGCCCACCAGATCGTAGATCGCCCCCATATCGTGCTTTCCGATGCCATCGCCCGCCATTACTTGGGCCTCGAAGCCCGTGTGGATCGGATTCGCAAGGTCTTCAACCCGAAAGAAGACCCCCGAGTTGCAGCGCGGGTCGTCCCATCGCACGTCGCACTTGAGAACGAAGTCGTCAAATGGATCTTTATGAACAATGAGGTATCCACCGGACTGGTAGGGCACGAGACAGCCATCCTCGATTTTCGTGGCAATCGGCTTGTCATTGTTGCACCGCCATCCAGTCAAGTCTTTACCGTTGAACAATAGCCGCCATCCCGCATCCTTTTCGGCATCGGTCAATTGATTGTCCGCGGCCAGTGACACGCTGGCGATGAGTGACGTCAGAACGAGAGAATGTAGCAGAGAACGATGCATGGGATACCCTCCAGAGTGTCGGACGGGTGAATGGCAGCCTGGCCGGTCCGTCAACTGAATATCGGTGAAGTCAACTCCTATTGCAAGGGAAGGTAAGCGTTGCAGGACCACCGCGAAATCGGCGGACGACGCGGCAACGCGAGATTGAAGATTGCCCCACCGGTCGGCCTTTGCGTCGACGGGAAAAATCGAGATAAATCCGCGGCGCGCTAGACTCACGCTGGGGCCCCGTTGATACAATCGTCGCAATTCCGAGTCTGGATCGGATCCAGGCTCGGTCCCCATGGGGAATGCCGGTCTACGCAACCAGCGAGCCTATCATGAGTCGCCGCGGCCAAGTCGATTCGAGCATTGATGTGGTGGTGGTGGGCGCCGGCCTGGCCGGGTTGTGCGCAGCGCGCGACCTGGTGCGACGCGGCATCACGTGCGCGGTGCTCGAAGCCCGCGATCGCGTCGGTGGTCGAACGCTGAGCACGACGCTCGGACGCGACACAATCGATCTGGGCGGGCAGTGGATCGGCCCAACACAGAATCGCCTGGCGGCGTTGGCCGCCGAGTTGGGCATCGCGCGCTGCCCGCAGTTCTCCACCGGGCGCAAACGGCTCTCCTGGCACGGTAAACTCACGAGCTATGACGGGCCACTACCCCGGTTCTCGCTGTGGACGCAGCTCGAACTGCTGCTGACGGACCGGCGTTGGCAGAAGTACGTGCGCGAGATTCCGTCCGAGGCGCCCTGGAAAGCAGCGCGTGCCGTCGAATGGGATTCGATGACCGTAGAAACCTGGAAGCGGCGGCACCTGCGCTCCGCCGGAGCGAGCCTTTTCGTGGACCTCGTCACTCGCGCCTTGCTTACTTCGGAGCCGCGCGACGTGTCATTTCTGTATTTCTTGAGTTATCTGCGCTCTGGGCACGGGCTGGATCACCTGATCTCGATCGACGGCGGCGCTCAGCAAGAACGTTTCGTGGGCGGCGCCCAGCAGATTTCCATGCGGCTTGCCGAGGGACTCGGTTCGCGCGTCGTGCTCAATGCGCCGGTGCGGGCGATCCAACAGGAGTCCGACGGCGTGACCGTGCGCAGCGATTTGGGCATGTGGCGGGCACGCCTGGCCATCGTTGCAATCCCGCCGCTATTGGCGGGGCGGATCGACTACGCGGCTCCGATGCCCGCCGTCCGCGACCAACTCACCGCCCGGATGCCGATGGGCTCGGTGATCAAGTATGTGGCAGCGTACGATCGCCCTTTCTGGCGCGAGGCCGGATTCTCGGGCGAAGCCCTGAGCGACACGGGAATCACGGTGACGACTTTCGACGACTCACCACACGACGGCTGCCAAGGGGCACTGCTCACCTTCAGCGACGGCGAGGTTGCCCGCCAATGGTCGGGCCGCACTCCGGAGGAGCGTCAACGTGCCGTGCTCGACGAGCTCGTACGATTTTTTGGACCACAGGCGGGGAACCCTACCGACTTCAAGGAGAAGGACTGGATCGCCGATCCGTGGAGCCGTGGATGTTATGTCGGCGTCACGGGTCCGGGAGCACTCACGTCGTTTGGCGAGGCCTTGCGTGCTCCATGCGGTCGAATCCACTGGGCCGGAACTGAGACGGCCACCGAATGGATGGGCTATCTCGACGGCGCCATTCAGTCCGGCCAGCGCGCCGCGGACGAAGTCGCATCGCGGCTGATCTGAGACGGCTGGATGGTGGCGGCCTGCACAGCCTGGACGCGCCGCTCGCATTCAAGCCAGCGTTGTGGTCAGCGAAAAAGACTGGTAGAAAGTGAATCGACCTCGTGCCCGCAGCACCGCCCACCGGCAAACCGCCTTGTTTTGCTCAACGCGAAAGTTGACCTGCCATGCGAATCAGCCCGTTTGTTCCGCACTTGATTTCCCTCTTGGTATTGAATTCGACCGCAATGGCAGAATCGCAAGTCGTGTTTTCTGGAGAGAAACGTCAGAACAATCTCGTCGCAGAGCTGCTCGAGGTCGCGGAAATCTCACAGCCGAGCAGCACGTTTGCGTTCACACGCGCCCGCGCGGGCTATATCTTTGTGACGGCGGATTGCCGGGGAAAAGGGACCGTCACGATTAAGCTCGACGACGTGCCCGAACCTCTCGCGGTCATCCAGCGCGATGCGGACGCCGCCCAGCGTAGCGAAGCGGTGAGAAACATTTCGCTCGGAGAACACACGTTAAAGGTGGAATGTGCGGGGGGAATCCGCGTTGAGCACCTGGTCGTCAAGGCGATCCCCGAGCTGATGCACTGCGGCCTGGGCTTCGACCCGGCCATTAAATCCTACGGCAAGTACGACCTTCCATTTCTCCAGAAAGATATTCTGCCGAACGTGACGACGCTCATCGTTCAGCCCAACATCAAGCTGGAGCCGACGATGATCGACGATTGGCACCGCCAGGGGAAGCGGTTTGTGGCCGCGGTCGGGATCAATTTTCAAGCCAAGACCGCCGAGGAACACTACAACTACTGGACCGGTTTCATGGAGAAAACGCCGTTTCTGGACGGCATCATTATCGATGAGTTCATCGTCAACAATCCGATCCGCGAATGGCTCAAGGAAATCACCCCCGAGCGCCAGAAGAGGTTTGACGAAGAGCGAGCCGGGTACCCGATCTACGAAGAGGCTTTCCGAAAAATTCGCGCGGACCAGCGATATCGAGACAAGATGGTGTATGCCTACATTGGGGGCAGCGGCAAAAAGCTGAACCAGGAAATCATCGGACCCACATTCGTCCATAGCATCCTCGACTGCAACTTTCGTATCGGCCTCGAACGCTACCTCTTTGAAGTCTCAAGCGAGCAGAAATCCAAAGACGCCCTGCAATTGTTCGTCGACGGGATTACCGATTGGGTCGGCAAGGAGCCGACGGTTCGAGAGCAGATGGTGCTGACGTTCGGGCTATTTTCGATGCCGCCCGGCGGAATCAACAAGCAGCCCAACGTCGATTATCACGTCTGGATGGACCAGCAGATGAACGTTGTCGCCAATCATCCCGTGATGGCGGGTATGGCCGGTCTGAACTGGTGGACTTCGCTGCAAGCCGACGAGGAAACGGTTCGCTTCGTGGGAAAACTGTATCGGCACTATGCCATCGACGGCAAAACGGAGTTGTTGACCAAGGACCCGCTCTTTCTTGCGCACGTTCAGAACGCCGATTTCGAGAAGCAGCTCGAAGGCTGGACGGTGCACGCAGCCGAAGAGGGAAGCATTCAAGCGAAGAGTTTCCCCCGCTACGGCCGAATCGAAGGCCGCTACATGGGCCTGGGCCGACCCGCCGACCCCGAGCACATCGGCGATACGTTTCTGTGGATGAAACGGAGCGCGAAGGGGCCCAATACATTTTCACAGCCGATCAAGGATCTGCAGCCAGGCCGCCTGTATTCGCTGAAGATGTTCACCTGCGACTACCAGGACCTGGTCAACCCACGGAACAAAACCAAGGAAGAGGCCCATCCGTTCATGGGGGATGTTTCCCTTGAGGGAGTTGAGGTCGATACGAAGCGTTCGTTCCACGAAGCCTATTCGTCAAATCCCGAGCCACCGATCCCCGTGTGGATCACCTACCACTGGATTGTCTTCCGAGCCAAATCGCCAACCGCCAAAATCACCGTCTCCGACTGGAATCCGGCCGAGAAGGCGACGGCAACATTTGGCCAAGAGCAATCGTTCAACTTTCTGGAGCTCGAACCGTACCACGAGTGACCGAAAGGCTGAGCGTCGCGAACGCGCGATCGCTCGCGCCCGCTTGACTGCCGAGATTTCAACATTTTCCTCCGCGGAGCTCGCCGGTGTGGTAAAGTTGCCGGACGTCGCGAGTCGACTTCGCCGTCTTCCGTGTTTCTGCGCCGATCATCGACGTCGGTCGTCCAAAGGTGTTTTCCAACTCCAATGTGGTAACCTCCATGCTCCCAGCCAATTATCAGATTCGCCTCGTCGAGCCTGCGCACTACGAGGCGATTATCGCGATTTGCAAGCTCGTATATCCGACGGAGTCGCCCTACACGGTCGAAGAGCTTGATGATCATCGACAGGTCTTCCCGCAGGGCCAGTTCGTTGCAATCGACACGGATCGCAATGAAGTCGCCGGCGTTCATTTTACGCTTCGCCTACGCATGATGGATTTTCACATCGATGACTCCTGGGATATTCTTACCGCTGGCGGATCCTTTCTCGATCACGACCCCAACGGGCCGACTCTGTATGGCGCGGACATTATGGTTCATCCTGGCCATCAGCATCATGGACTTGCGCACGCGCTGACTGACGAGACTCGGTACCTCGTGCGGGAGGAACGTCTCTGGCGAATGGTCGGAGCTAGCCGCCTGCCCGGCTATGGAAAGCTCTGCTCGACCGCGAGCGTCGAACAATATGTCGATGCGGTTGTCAAAGGCGATCTGTTTGATCCGGTGCTCAGCATCCACATTAAGGATGGCTGGACCGTCGTGAGGCCGATCCACGGCTATCTGCAACACGACGAGAATAGCGCCGGATGGGCGGTGGTCATTCAGTGGGTCAATCCCGATTGCCCACCCCCCGCGGAATTCGATCTGCGGAACCTGCCACCATTCTCGGTACCAGACAGGTCCATTGCAGAATCATCCAAGCCCCGAGCGACCTGATCGAGGACTTTCAAGGACCGGCGGGCGGTCGTATTCAGTCGAACTGGTTTCAAAACCGTTGGGGACTGTCCCGATATTGCGCAGTGCTCGCAGCCAAATGGGACAGTCCCCGGCCATTTTGTTAGACGCTCTAATTCGTTCTGTCGCCCTGCGACGCTTGCTTGCGTCGCATCATTTGAAACGCGATCATCGCCTGGCGCGGCTCGTCACTTTCCCAAGCTGTTACGAAGGCATCAATCCCAGCTTCGATGGCAGCCTGTAGCGGAAGATCTTCCCAAGATCGGATCAGTTTCTTCTGCAGCCGAACGGCGCGCGCTCCGGCTCGAAGAATCGATTGGATGTAGCTCTCAACGGCATCGTCCAGCTGATGCTTGAGGACAACCCGCTCCACGAGACCCCATGTGGCGGCCTCCGTTGCCCCGAACGGTTCTCCCAACAGCAGCATGTGGCGCGTTCGGCCCCAGCCCACAAGCGCCGGCAACAGCGCGGCTTCGATCACGGATGGAATGCCGAGTTTCACTTCCGGCATGCCGAATACAGCCGTATCCGACGCAACGCGCAGATCGCACGCCGCGGCCAGCTCAAGGCCGCCACCCAGCGCATATCCCTGAATGCGGGCGATCACCGGAACCGGCAGTTCGCGCAAGGCATGGCAGCAACCATGAAGAAGTGTGATGAAGGTTCGCGCGGATTCAGGATTAAGCGATGCCATCTCGTCGACGTCTGCGCCGCCGACGAACGCTTTGTCGCCCGCTCCCGTGACGACTACCGGCGCAGGGCCTGGTCGTGCGCCAAATCCTCACAAATGGCGGCAAAGGCCTTCATCAGCGCGCTATTCAATGTGTTGAGCTTGCGCGCGTTGTTGATCGTGATGGTTGCGATTCGGCTTCCGCCGTCGCGCTCGTCGAGGTGGACCAGCACACTCGGCTGCTCTTTCTGCGTCATTTCCGATTTCTCCGGTTTACCGATTGGGTCGCCAGCCGCGACAGTCGCCCCAAGGAGATTGCGTTTGATGCCGAGGAGAGCTATCGTGCAGCGGTAGAGTACGTCGTGGCATTGCGTCTGGCAGCCGTTCTAAAACTAGGTGACGTCAAAACTTCATGCAACTCGATTGACTAGAACCGGTTTCAAAACCGCTGGGGACTGTCCCGATTTTGCGCAGTCCTCGGAGCAAAATGGGACTGTCCCCCTCTCCGAAGCGGTTTTGAAACCAGTTCTAGCCAAAGTATCCGAATCGCCTGGTGGGGTTAAGAGTGACGCAAACCGATCAACTTCCAATTCTCGACGGTCTGAAGATATTAGACTTTTCTCACGCCTTGGCAGGACCCTACTGCACCATGCTATTCGCGCTGTATGGCGCCACGGTCTACAAGGTCGAGTCACCGGGTGGGGATATGGGGCGCCAATGGGGTCCGCCTTTCGTCGGCGACGAGGCCACGTACTTCATCGGGCACAACCGCGGAAAACAGGGTGTGTCGATCGATCTGAAGCGCCCGGAAGGCGTCGAGCTTTGCCAGCGCCTGGCGGAAAAAATGGACGTGCTGGTGGAGAACTTCCGTCCCGGCACCATGGATCGCTTGGGGCTTGGGTATACGGCCCTGCATGCGCTCAACCCGCGACTGGTTTATGTCTCAATTTCTGGTTACGGGCAGAACGGTCCGGCGCGCGATGAAGCGGCCATGGATTTGATCGTGCAGGCTTCCAGCGGGTTACTGAGCGTCACGGGGTCGGGCGCAGCAAGCGAGCCGGTTCGCTGCGGGTATTCCGTGGTCGATGTGACCGCAGGCATGATGGCCACGATCGGCGCGCTGATGGCGCTCCGCGCTCGCGAGGGAACCGGCATGGGCCAGTGGGTTGATGTGGCCATGTACGACGCGATGATCTCGGCGATGACGTCGAACTTCATGAACTACCTCGGCTCCGGGATCATTCCACGTCCGATGGGCACTTCATTTGCCGCGGTTGTGCCATACCGAGCGTTTCGCGCCAGCGACCGCACATTTACGATGGCGGTCGGTAGCGAGAAGCTGTGGTCGGCGTTCTGTCGTGCGATGGGTCGCCAAGACCTTGAGCTCCACGCGGATTACGCTACGAACGCCGCGAGAGTGAAAAACCGCGAGGCGCTGGAGCATATTTTGGAAGATATCTTCGCGCGTCAGCCCGCCGAACACTGGTTACAGACGCTTCACGCGCTCGGCATTCCTTGTTCTTTGGTGCGCGATTTTCGCGAAGTGGTTGAAGACCCGCAGAGCGAATTCCGCGATCTGTTCCCGTCGGTAGCATGCGCCAACGGCAGCCAACGCGTCACCGGCGGGCCTATCAAGTTCCCCAATAGCCCCGCCGTGCCCTTAACGCCCGCACCCCGTCTGGGCGAGCACACGCGGTTGACACTGCGGGAAGTGCTCGGGATGGACGATGGGGCAATCGACGCGTTGGCAAAACAGGGAGTCATTTGAGATGGCTATTCCCGGGCCATCATCAACCCTACCGAACTTCCACCCGTTGGATGCAACCAACCATGGACCGCGCGGCCGGTTCAGAACAAACTCAACAGCGGCCGTCCGGCGATGATGTGGTGAGGCCGATTCAGCGGATCAACGACCTCGGTGTCGGCATCGTAACCGAGCGCGTGATAAATCGTCGCCACGAAATCGGAGATGTGGACAGGGTTGTCTTTCGGCTCGGCAGCCAGGTTGTCGCTCTTACCGTAGACCTGACCCCCCTGCACGCCGCCGCCGGCCAGCACCGTGCTGTATACGCGGGCCCAATGGTCGCGGCCGGGAGGACTGTTGCCGTTGATCAAGGGCGTGCGGCCGAACTCTCCCATCCAGGCGATCAGCGTCGTGTCGAGCATCCCGCGGTCAGCCAGGTCATCGAGCAGGGCAGCGAATGCACGATTGAGTGGAGGTAAAAGCCGGTCGCGCGTGTGTTCCAGATGATGCGAGTGCGTATCCCACCCGCCGAAGATCACGGTGACCAGCGTCACCCCGGCGTCGACCAGCCGGCGGGCGACCAGGCAACTTCTTCCCAGCCTGTCGTCGCCGTACTTTGCGCGGAGCGAGGCGGGTTCGTCGTCGATTGCAAAGGCTTTCCAGGTTGACGCTGCGCCGAGCACGTCAAGCGCCTGGGACTGGTGCTTCGTCCAGTCGCGCACGAGCGGAGTGCCTTCGCCGATCTGGGGACGTCCGAGAATCTGCTGCAACGCCAGCCGTTTCCCAAGGCGATCCCGGCCGACGTCATCGCGCAGCACATAGCCAGCAGGTAACGTACCGGGCAGGCTCGCCCCGCCGTCTGGCGGCGCCGCATTGAAGTCCAGGCTTAGTTTCAGGTGTCCATAGTCCATGACGAACGGGTCGTATTTGTGTCCGAGAAAGCCGGCATGCTGACCGGCCCACTCGCGTCCCGGCCCGTCCTGCGTGATCCACATCGGCAGTTGGACGGCCGGGGGCAACCCGTTGCGTGTGGAGCGCAACTGGTTGAGCACTGCGCCGATCGCCGGATGGTCCCGTCGGTCGAGAAATGGTTCTCCCTCGCGCGGAAAATTCGGCCAGCCGGTAAGGCTGTAATGGACGCCGGCGCCGTGAAACAGCGCGTTGCCGTCGTGATGGACGGATCGCACGATAGCCAGCCGATCGGCCTGCCGTGCCAAATCAGGAAGCAATTCGCAAATCTGGATTCCCGGAACATTGGTGGCAATCGGCTTGAACAGGCTTCGGGCGCTGCCGGGCGCGTCGGGCTTCAAATCGAACGTCTCCTGCTGCGGCGGCCCGCCCAGCATGTACAGCAGAATGCAGGCTTTCGCTGTGGCTGGGCGCGTGGGCGCTGCCGCCGCGGCGGATCTGGGAGCCGCCGACGCGCGGCCGGCAAGAATCTGCGGCAACGTCAATCCGATCGCGGACAACCCGCCGGCGTGCAAGAACGTTCGCCGTGCGATCGGAGTCGAAGCATTCGGCAGGGATCGCATTTTTTTGCCCACCCCGATTTAACGCAGGCGCTCGTCAACGTCGTTGGTTATGCTACCGTCGGTGACTCGTGGGAGTCAACGTGCGGAGGTCGACGAATCCCCCTGGGCACCCGTTCCCGGGTCTTGGCCCGGCTGTTATGCTTACTGGGGTAGTCCCGGGCTGCTTCTCGAGAACCTGGTAAATCGCCCCGCGATGCAACGCAATCAGGTCCAGTCAACTGGCACTCCCATGAATCGACGGCTGTTCCTGCGCGTTGGGGGCGGGCTGGCGATTGCCGGCAGCGTTGTGCCGCATCTCGCATGCGGCGCCACCCGGGCGGCGCATCCAGGGAAAGCGCGGTCGTGCATTCTGGTCTACCTGCTCGGCGGTCCCCCACATCTCGATATGTGGGATCTGAAGCCGGAGGCGCCGGCCGAGATTCGCGGGCCGTTCAAGCCCATTGCCACGGCAACTCCCGGACTAACCATCTGCGAACACTTGCCGCGGCTTGCACAGCTATCGAATCGCTATGCGCTCGTGCGATCAGTGAGTCACAACAACCATAATCATACCCCGATGATCTATTACACGTTGACGGGTCGGCACGTCGAACGTCCGGAAATGGACAACGACGTGCGTCCGCCTCAGCGCAGCGATGCTCCGCACCACGGCGCGATTCTCTCGGCCATGTCGCCGTCACCTCGCACTGCGCTGCCGGGCAATGTCGCGATCCCTCAACTCGCCGTGCGCAGCAGCCTCGACGGCGAGTTCAAGCGGGCTCGAACGCCGTTGCGCGGTGGCGGGGCCGGGTTCTTGGGTCCCATCTTTGATCCGTTGTGCGTCGATGGCGATCCGGGGTCAACGGACGCCGTCCCCGCGCTGAGTCGCCCCACGGACGTCGCGGCGGAACGCCACGAGCGTCGTGCGAGATTGCTCTCGCTCCTTGAATCCCAGCGTCCCGCGATCGCGGACAGTGAATCCTACGGCAAACTGCGAGGTCAGGCCGTAACGTTGACGGGTGCACAGCAAGGGCGCGCGGACGAATTCTCGCTCGACGGCGAGCCGCAAGCGATGAAAGAGCGGTACGGATCAAATCGGTTTGGTCGTGCCTTGCTCTTGGCGCGGCGCCTCGCGCAGGCGGGAGTTGTGATGACGACCATCCATTTCAATGAAATGACCATCTGCGACGGCTGGGATACGCACTCCAAGAACTTCGTCGCGCTGGAAAGTGAATTGTTGCCCATGCTGGACCGCGGTTTATCGGCACTGATCGAGGACCTTGGGAACCGAGGAGCCCTGGAAGAAACGCTGATCGTCGTCATGGGCGAGTTCGGCCGCACGCCTAAGATCAATGCCCAAGCCGGTCGCGATCACTGGGGATCGTGCCAGTCGGTGCTGCTGGCCGGCGGAGGCATCCAAGGCGGCGTTGTCTTTGGCGCGTCCGACAAGATTGGGGCGTACCCGTCTGAGAACCCCGTAGATCCCGTTGACGTTCACGCCACGATGTACCACTGCATGGGCCTCGATCCGGCGGCGTTGATCCACGATCGCTTAGGCAGGCCCCATCCCCTGAGTGTGGGCAAACCCGTGATGGAGCTCTTGTAGCCGAAATTGACAGTCCGTTCGGCGTGAATATGCCGCATGGACGTCCTTCCATGCTTTGGCGCCCAAGCTCGTCGTCCGTAGATCAAGCAGTCAACGATTGCTTCCGGCGTCGTCTCCAGACAGCCAGGCCGACGAACCCCGTTTGCCCGGGCGATCGAAACAGACCGCACCGCTGCGGTTGACGCCGGCGGGGCGCAGTTTGCAAACCTCGGCTGGGCGGCAGCCGATAAGCCGTTGTAATCGAACCATGTCGGCGACAACAGGGGGCACGTGTGTGGGCACCAGCGAATCCCCCCGTCTGCGTCTGATTCGCAGTGGTCATGAGTCAATGGATATCCTCGGTTTTATGGACTGGCAAAAAAGCGTGAGCCGGTCGTTGGCGATCGTGAGCTAAACTTTCAGGGAGCGATCGGCCAACGTGCGCCAAGCAGAGCGGCCGACAATTCCGAACGGTTTTCTCATCCGGACCCTTTTTGGTTGCAATGCCCGTGACAACTTCCACAGCACAAGATACCCGCGAAAGTCTCATTGCCACGCTGCTGGCCGATGACTCATTCCGACCGGCGGAACCCGATTCTCTGCAAGAGGCTGGGCTGCCCACCTCGCTGGTCGAATCGCTCGTCTGCAAGATCCTCAGCGTAGCGGGAGTGAGCACGGGGCGGACGATTGCCGGCAAATTGTGTTTGCCATTCGGACTGTTGGAACCCGTCTTCCACGACCTGCGGACGCGGCAGATCATCGTCCACACGGGCACGGCCGCATTGAGCGACTATAGCTATAACCTGACGGAGCAGGGACGCACTCGGGCGCAGTCGTATCTGGAAGCGTGCGGCTACATCGGCGCCGCGCCGGTGCCGTTGGCCGACTACGTGCTGTCGGTCGCAGCTCAAAGCATTCGAAGCGAAGCACCCAAGCGCGCGCAATTGACGGAAGCGTTCGCCGACATCTCGGTCAATACCGACTTGTTCGAGGACCTGGGACCGGCCATCAACTCGGGGGCCGGGCTGTTTCTATTCGGGGCGCCCGGCAATGGCAAGTCGACCTTGGCCCGAAGGATCACGATGTGTTTTGGTCAGCACATTTGGATTCCGCAGGCGCTGATCGAAGACGGCCAGATCATCAAACTCTTTGACAGCACTTATCACGAGATCATCGAAGGCGCGGCGGACCGCCTGATACGGACCGCCAACTTCGATCGCCGTTGGGTCAAGATTCGCCGGCCAACGGTGGTGGTAGGGGGCGAACTGACCATGGACGGCCTGGAGATTCGGCACGATCCGCGCGTCAATGTCAGCGAGGCTCCATTGCAGTTGAAGAGCAACTGCGGTTGCCTGTTGATCGACGATTTCGGTCGTCAGCGGATCGAACCGGCCGAGCTCTTGAACCGCTGGATCGTGCCGCTGGAGAACCGGGTTGACTTTTTGACCCTCTCGACGGGAAAAAAGCTGCAGGTGCCCTTTGAGCAGTTGATCATCTTCTCGACCAACTTGGAACCCAGCAGCCTG
The DNA here is from genome assembly GCA_963801675.1 of uncultured Planctomycetia bacterium. Classification (GTDB taxonomy): domain Bacteria; phylum Planctomycetota; class Planctomycetia; order Pirellulales; family PALSA-1355; genus PALSA-1355. The sequence continues at coordinate 506,216 of CAWDFN010000001.1, read as the reverse complement.
GCCGATGAGGCGTTTCTGCGCCGCATTCCCTATAAGGTCGAGATCGGCGATCCCGACGAGAACGAGTTTCACCTGCTATTCGAGTTGTGCGCCAAGACGCTTGATTGCGAATACGAGTCTGACGCAGTGGAGCATTTGCTGGAACAACATTATCGTCGTTGCAACCGGCCACTGCGGCGCTGCCACCCGCGCGACCTGCTGAGCCAGATTCGCAACTACTGCGCCTACAACGATCTGCCGCTGGAGATGCGGCCCGAGTACTTCGACCGCGTTGCGAGGCGATACTTTACCGTCTTGGCGTCCCATGCGTGACCTGTGGCAAGCGAGCCAGAGCGCGAGCGCCGGCGTGACGCGCAGTGCAGCACGAGCAGCGCCCTTGCGGCAAAATCGGGGCAGGCACTTGTGTTCGTGCGGAACCGAGCCGCTCAATTGACGGCCCTTGGGGCCGCGTGACCGCACGGATCGGGGCACCATTCGGGAACGAGAAGGTATTCGGTGCGATCGGTGTAAGGAGTTGCGGCCGCCAGCGCGGCCGTTCCGACCGGTTCCGACATGGCCAACAGGCTGTCGCAGTTGAGCAATCCGACCGGCCGGCCATCGTGCGCGACCACGGCCCAGGCCAGCGTGTCGAGATTGAAAAAGTCCATCAGCGACGCAAAATCTTCTTGTCGGCTGAAGCGCCGCACGTCGGTCGTCATCACGTCGCGAACGAGCTGGCCGGAGCGACCATCGACGGTCTTGCATGACACCTGCTCCTGGGTGCACAGTCCCACTAGACGGCCGACGGTATCGACGACCGCAATGGCCTTGAGCTGCGTCTGATGCATCAGTTCGGCCGCGTGACTGGCCGGCTCGCCGGCCTGCAAGAACACGGTACACGGGGTCAATACATCACCGGCGACTGTTCCTTCAAAGGGCTTTCCGGGACGACGAACCTCGCGCGTTGCGGATAACGAGGCACTCCATTGTGCCACGCGGTTGCGACCCGACGATTTCGCCACGGCCAGGGCCCCCTCGGCCTGTTCGAGCAATTGTTCGACGTTTTGCGCCGTGTCGCAACTGGCCACGCCACAACTGACCGTGATTTGGCGGGTTGCACGGCCGGCCGGAAAGGCCTTTGCCCCAAGCACGTGGCTGGCGTGCTCGGCCCACGACCGCGCCGCCTCGTCGTTCGCGCCGACCAGGATGACCCCAAAGCGATCGCCGCCAAGGCGACCGAGCTCTTCGGTTCCGGTTTGCAAAGCCCTCAATTCTTCGACCACGCCGGCCAGCAATTCATTCGCGGCCGATGCGCCTTCCGACTCGCGAATGGCCTCGAAAAAATCGACGTCGATCACAATGCACGCGAGGCTGCGCAGCATCGCCAGCCGCCGGCCAATGGCGGCGCAATTGGGTCGTGAACGCGCCGGGGCCCAGCAGGCCCGTCGCCGAGTCGCCGGGCGATTGGTGGCTCACGCGCCGGTCAAATTCGAGCACGCGAGCAGCAGTGCGCAAGCGGGCCAACAGCTGGCCGTAGCAGATCGGCAGCGACAAGACGTCGTCGGTTCCAGCTTCGAAGGCTTCGCACAACTGGCTTTCGTCCAATTCGTGGAACATCAGGAATTTGAACAATCCGCCGGGCGAACAACGCTGACTCAGCAGGCGACACAATGCCCAGCGGTCGCGGATCGCGAGTTTCGCATCAATTAGTGCGACCTGTGGGCGGCCGGTCTCGAGCGCCATGAGCGCCAATTGCTGGGCCGAGGCCTCGAGGGTGTGGTACCCGGCCATGTTCAGGAATTGCGACAACTCCCGCGCCAAGCCCACGTCTTCCGTTACAACCAGAATAGTCAGCGAGAGCGACCGGTCGATCTGATGCATGGTTTACGGTCCTTGAAGAGAGACGCGGATTTGCATGGCAACGCGCGGCTGCCGTCGACTCTTTCTATCGGTATTTTAGCTCACAACCCATCGACGTGCTGCAAATAAGCTATGCTTGCAATGCCCATTCGGGAAATCGGAAAAACTACCGCGCAAGCGCGGCCGCCAGGCAGGTCGGCGCATCAATCCTTTCCATTGTGCCACCGGACAGGGTGAAACCATGCGTACTCAGGTGATGCACGAACACGTGGTTGCCACTCCTTGGCTGGACCACAGCACCTGCGACGAACCGAACGATAAGACGTTCCTCGACTCGTTTCCGTTCAAGATCGGCCGCAAGGAAACGTCCGATCTGTGCATCGACTCGACGAACGTCTCGCGCGAACATGCCGTGATCACGCGGCTCGGCACGAAATACCATATCCACGATTTGGGAAGCACAAACGGCACGTTTCTCAATGGGCAGCGGATTCAAGAGGCCGCGCTGAGCAACGGCGACCAGTTGATGATCGGTGAGGTTGAACTGACGTTCTACTCCGCCGAACCGTCGGCCGACCGTGAAACGGCCACCCAGGTGATTCGTCCGGCCGCGGCCGGGGACAGCGACGCGGTGTGGCGAACGATTCTCGCAGTTCGCCGGATACACGAGGTGGTGACCTGTCGCGGATTGCGGATCGTCTATCAGCCGATCGTCGAGCTGGATACGGGAAACACATTCGGCTACGAGGCACTGGCCAGCAGCGGCGCCGGAGAGAATGCCCAGGCGCGTTGGGAACAATGGTCCAACGGCGTCGAATGTCGCGCGGCTGACCGCTTGCGCAAACTGGGCCGGCGGATGGCAGCCGAACAAGCGGTTCCGCTGCCGGGCCGACGGCTGCTGGTGGCACTGGCCGCGGTCGAGTGCGATGGGCCGTCAGTGGTGACCGGCTTGCGTCAACTGCGCGAACTGGTGGGCGACGATCACAAGCTGGTGGTCGAAATCCCCGAGAACGCGGTGTGCGACAGCGAGGCGTTCCGAGAACTGCGCTCGGCCCTGCGGGACGAACATATTGAAGTAGCTTACGACGCCTATGCCTCGGGCAAGGCGCATATCGGCGAACAAAAGGACGTCGCTCCCGACTATTTGAAGCTCGCCTCGTCGCTGTTGCGGAGTATCAAACGGGGCCACGACCGCGAGCGACAAGTACAACTAATGGTCAACACCAGTCACGACCTGGGCATTACCGTGATCGCGAGCGGGGTGGACAGCGAAACCGACTTGGAAATCTGTCACCGACTGAAGTGCTCTCTTCTGCAGGGCGATCTTTTCGGACGCCCCCAGCCGGTATCCGCCCTGACGCACACGTCGCGTGCGCAGCGCCTAGTAACTAGCTCCACGGGCTGAGTGCGACATGTCCCATCCGTGCAAAACCAGTGAGCCCATACCGGGCTATGTCCTCAAAGAGCGCATCGGCTGCGGCGGCTATGGCGAAGTCTGGAGCGCGCAGCGCCCGGCGACCTCTCGAAGGCCGTCAAGTTCGTCTACGGCCACTTTAACGACGAGCGGGCCGCGCGCGAATTGAAGGCGCTGAATCGAGTCAAGGAAGTGCGCCATCCCTTCCTTCTGTCGCTTGAGCGGTTCGAGGTCGTCGACGGTCAGCTGATTATCGTCACTGAGCTAGCCGACATGAGCCTCAAAGACCGCTTTGAGCAAGCGCGCGAAAGCGACCTCGGACACATACCGCGCGACGAGCTGTTGGGCTACATGCGCGATGCCGCCGATGCGCTGGACTACATGAACGAAAACTTCTCGCTGCAGCACCTCGACGTGAAGCCGGAGAACTTGCTGCTCGTGGGAAATCGCGTCAAAGTGGCCGATTTCGGCTTGGTCAAGCAACTGCAGGACGTGACCGCGTCGCTGATGGGCGGACTTACTCCGATCTACGCGTCGCCCGAGGTGTTCGACGGCCGCGCCAGCCAGCGCAGCGACCAGTACAGTCTGGCGATCGTCTATCAAGAGATGTTGACCGGCGCGTTGCCATTCCCCGGCAAGACGCCCGCCCAACTGGCCGCGCAACATCTGCACGCCCGGCCGCGGCTAACAACCCTTCCCTCGAGCGATCAAGCGGTGATTGGCCGAGCGCTTTCCAAGGACCCTGACCAGCGATTTCCAAGTTGCCGAGCAATGGTCGATGCGTTGATGGGCGCCGACAAGCCGGCCACGGGACCGCCATCGGCGGCCGACGGACGGCAAAAGGCCTGCGGAAACTCGACCAGCGACACGACGCCCATTCGATCGCGCACCGACAATACGGACCACGACTGGCAACGCTCGAGCAGCGGCAACGCGCGCAAAGGAGCTCCCTCGCCCAACGTCAAGACGCTCGTCTTCGGAGAAGCGTCGGCGGATGGGCCCGGCAATAGCGGCATCGCCGACAGCAAACCCTTCGAGGACGACGGAAATCCGCTGCTGCCGCCCGCAGCCCCCGTCGAAGCGGCAATCGACCTGCCGCCACTTGAGTTCACGTCGACCGCCGACCCGCTGCGTCCCACGCTGTTCGTCGGACTCGGCGGCACCGCGACGCGCATGCTCAGCCGCTTGCGGCGCCATATGCACGATCGGCTCGGCCCGGCGACGTCGCTTCCGGCCATGCAAATGCTGCTGTTGGACACCGACGCTCGTAGTCTCTATGAAGCGACGCAAGGCTCGTGCGACGCCGCGCTGCGGGATGCGGAAACCGTGGCGCTGCCGCTGCGCAATGCGCACGACTATGCGGCTGACCAGGTCAAGAAACTGCATTGGCTCAGTCGCCGCTGGTTGTATAACATTCCACGCTCGCTGCGGACCGAAGGACGGCGGCCGCTGGGGCGTCTGGCGCTGGTCGATCACGCAGACCAGGTGTTCGCGCGGCTCCGCCAGGTCCTGGTCGCGATCACCAGCGCCGAGTCGATCGTCGCCACCGAACAGGCAACCGGCACAACGTTTGCTTCGCACGTACCGCGAGTCTTCGTCGTCTCATCGATTTCGGGGGGCACCGGCAGCGGCATGGTGCTCGACGTGGCCTTCGCGATTCGCACGATCCTCGCGGAGCTTGGCCTGTCCGACGAAGGCGTGTGCGGCATTCTGACCCACGCGACTGACCGCAATCCCACGGCCAGCGACCTGTCCATCGCCAACGCCTACGCCTGCTTGAGCGAGTTGTACCATTACAGTCGGTCTGATTTCCAGCACGAAAATGTCGCCTGCGGACTTCCATCGTCAGCTGCGCTTGAGGGCGCGTTTCCCCACGCGTACCTGGTGCACTTGGGTGACAATCTGAACGATGACCAGTTCGAACAGTCGATCGACTCTTTGGCTTCGTATCTGTATCTCAACACGATGACGCCCGCGGCGGCGACATTCGACGAATGCCGCAAGCAAACGCCCTCGTCGCCCGATCGCGTTTCGTTGCGTAGCTTCGGGTTGGTGCGCATTGGCAGTATGCAAACGGCACTTCCCGGCCTGGCCACGGAACTGTTGTGCAAGGAGGTGGTCGATCTCTGGCGCGGAAACTCGCGCGAGGTAGTGGCCCGGGCGGTCCCGTCGTCGTTGGTCGCCATGGCGACTCAGCACGACATGCAATCGGGTCCGAGTGTCCCGAGCGAATTTGAGCAACAGGCCGCGGACCACGCCAAGGGGCTGAAGCTCGACGTCGAGCAATTGAGCCAGGATGTTCACTTGCTGGTCGAGCGCCAGATTGGCGGTAGCGCGGAGTCAGCTTTCAGCGAACTTCGGGCGGCGATCAATCCGAGCCAAGAAGGCCAGCTCGTCGAGTACGTGCAGCAAATGCTGTCGGCGATCAATAACTTCTTCGGTCCGACGTCGCCGCCGGAACCCCCGGCCAAACCCGCTCCCACGCCGCTCGAGTTGGCCCTGGAGGGACAGCTCAAACAGTTGGCCGGTCCCTTCGGCACGGCGATCGGAAACTGGCTTTTGAGTCTGATCGACTGCCCCGGCCCGCGCGTCGCCCGTGCGGCTCGGGCAAAACAATGGTACGAAAGTTACTTGCGCAACATGGAGGCCCAAATCGTCGAGGAGCTGCGCCAGCAGCAGCAAGAATCGGCCGCGCTCGAAGACGCGCTGCACTCGGTCGCGCAAACGGCGCGTCATCGTCGCCGGATGTTCTTCGCGTCCCGCGGGACGGACGCCAACTTGGAGCTCGACAGTGGGCTGGCGCGTCTGGTGCGGATGCGATCGGAACAAGCCACGGGGCGTGCGATGACAAAAGTCATCCGTCTGATCTTGGCAGCGATCGCCACCGCCAGCGACCAGATTGCCGATTTTCAACGCGAGATGAGTCGGCTGGGTCAGGAGTTTGCCGATGCGTCGCCGTGGGACGGGGCGCTCGAAGCGGTAAGCACGCTGCCAGTCATTAATGAAATTCGTACGATGATTACCGAGAGCTTACAACGCCAGTTGCCCAGGCTGGTCCACGCCGTGGACACGGGCTTGCAGGCGAACTTTCTCGAGCCGGCCGGCGGGCTGTGTGGGCTCTTGCAGCGGGCCGACACGAATCGCTCCGCGCTGCTTGCGGCGCTGTGCGCTCAGGCGCGCAGCGGGATCGTGCAGGTCCTGAAAGAGACACCCATTGGCGATACGCTGCTGAAGTGTTCGGCCGTCTCGTCTGATCATTCGCAACGATTACGCGACTGCATCGAGGCGGCCCAGCCAAAACTTAACCGTTGCGGCGGGTCGCAGCGTCTGCTTGCGATTGCTCCCGACTCCAGCGCGGATTTGGCCCTGAGAGAGGCACTGACCCGCGACACGGATCCGCCCGCAACTGTCTTGCTCGATTCAGATGCCAACCTCGTACTGTGCTACGAAGTGCAGGAGCTGTGGGTGCCTCACGTTGCGGCGCGCTTGATCGGTGATCGAGGTGACCTGGTCAAAATCGCCCTGCGGCTGCACACGCGCAACGACATCGAATGGTGTGAACTATCTCGCGCAGTTGAGCCCATGGGAGCCCCTTGCGCTAGCCGATGAATCTGAGGTGCCGACCCGAGAATGTCAATCTGACGGCCTTGGAACCCCGCCTCCGAGCTCAGCGCGGTCAAGCACGTAAAGCGCCTTAGTCGTTGGTCGCACGCCCGAGACCAAGTGGAACATCGCATCCACCCAGGTCTGGTCTCATTTTGGTTTGTGGGAAAACCAGGCCACCTTATTGCCGCGGAGATTAGTCGTCACCGGCCATGAACGTACTGCTCAATTGAGCAAGCGTTTGCGCGTTGTTTGCAGGTCGCACGGGCAAAAGCGCACTCGAGACCGATTTGACATAGGCTTGTTGGGCGTCATTTCGTCAGTGCAAAAGGGGCAGGCAATGATTGAGTACGATAAAGCCGCGTACACCAGAGGATTGGTGTTTGGTGGCCGGGCGACACGATCGGAGATTGGAAACTTGCTGGATTTTTATAAGGAGATGTTGTCCATCGCCGTGAACGGGACGCCAGAGACAACTGACAGCACGGCGACGCACTTTTGTTCCAAGTACGAGGTTCCCATCTCACGCAAAGATCCGTTGGGATGCTTCAGCTCGTTTGTCGCCGGCGTGAACGGTGCCAACGTGCCATGTAGTGTGGCTCGGCCGATCAGCTCGACGAGCACGCAACCATGAAACGCGCAAGTAAGAGCGAAACAATCAAGGCCGTATGAGACAATCCACAGGTCACGTCGAATTCATCGCCGGATACGAGTTTTACAAGATCGACGGCCGGCTGTTCCGAGCCGCGATTGCCCAGCCGATCGTTGACGGCAAGCGGTCAGGCGAGTTTGTAACGACGGGCAGTGGGATTGCGTTGGCATTACGGCTAGCGAGGCTCGCGGCCGGGCAGCGCGAACATTGACACCAGAGCCCAAGCAACCTGGGCTCTGGGCAGTTTGGATGCGTTTCGGCGAGCGGCTTTGGCGCAATACGGCCGCGGTGGCGTTGCGCACGACCCTCATTCGCCAGCTGGCCTCGGAGAGGGGGACAGTCCCATTTTCCCCCGAAGACTCCGGAAAATTGGGACAGTCCCCGGCGTTTCTCGGATAGGTTCTTAGTTCGAAAACTGCCCCATCTGGCGATCGGCCTTTTACGGGGAGATCGTTGCACTCACACGTCGCAGAGGCGGACGGCTTGTTGCAGGCCGGCCAACGGGCGCGGGTCGGAATGAACTCCTGTCCGACAAACCCAGCGTAACCAATCTCGACCAGCTTCCGCATGATGGGCATATAGTTGATCTCTTGGTTGTCGTCCAGCTCGCCGCGGCCCGGATTGCCGGCGGTGTGGATGTGCCCGATCACGTCTTTGTGCTGATCGAGACGACGGATTATGTCGCCATTCATGATCTGCACGTGATAGACGTCGAACAACAGTTTCATGCGCGGCGAGGCAACCGTGCGACAAATGTCGGCCACATAATCGACGTCGTCTCCCTGATAGCCGGGGTGACCTTTCATCGGGTGCGAACCATCGCGGCTGTTCAGGTGCTCGATGCAGATGTTGATACCCTTCTTTTCAGCATGGCCGATGATCTTCTTGAAGCCGGCCACGCAGTTGTCGAACCCTTCTTCACGCGAGATGTCGCCGCTCTTCGGATCGTCGGCATCACGATACTTATAGCCCGTGAAGGCTATGACCGCCGGGAATCCGGCCTCGGCGCAATCGTCGATCATCTTGGTGGTGCGCGCGATCACCTCTGCGTGATACTTGCGATTGTTGAAGCCTCGCATGAACGGCGCGCCGGGCATCCCGTTCGGCGCTATCGCGCAAGTGAGGCCATGTTTTTTGAGCGTGGGCCAATGCTCGGGGCCGAGCAGTTCGATGGATGTGACTCCCAATTGTCGGGCCACCTGGCACGTGCGTTCCGCATCCCACATCTCACCGGCCGTGTTGAAACACCAAAAGACAATCGACTGCTTGATGCGGCCGTTGACCACCGTGGCGGCATCCGACGCGAGTGTAGGCGCCAGGCCGGTCGAGCTGACGGCTGCCGCGGCCCCGGACACAATTGTTGCCTGGCCAAGGAATTGACGTCGGTCGACCGTCGAAGCGTTCGACGTTGGTAGGCGATCACGCATGGTTATGGTTCCTTATCATTTTGTGTACGCTCTTTGGGCCATCCTATCTCGCCTTCGGCGTTCGGGCTAATCGTCGATCTCGACGGCAACACGCTTAATGCCCGCCAGGCGAATCCACAACCTCCGGTCCGCCGCGTCGAACGTCCATCCTTGCCGGACCTTTTCCCAGTCGGCAATGCTCGCGAACCGCTGCAAAGGGTTTCCGTCTGCCTTGACGCTGACTGGACGGTTTGCACGCAATACCCGCAGGATCGTATCGCGGGTCGGTGCTCCATCGACGCGAATTTCCAAACCCGTCGCGGCGGGTTTCAAAAAAGCAAAGCTACGATCGCGAAACACGTTGGGCGGAAACTCGCGCGTGTCCCAGATCGTCGCTTCGGACGGTTCGTCCGCGGGGTAGACGTCGAGCGTCAGCCAACCTTTTGAGGCGGCGCTACCGTGCTTGACCGCATCGTTCTCGACGTCCAGCGGGATGATAGAGCCCCGCCGCACGAATAGCGGGCTGCGATCCTCGGGCACGTCGACTTCAATCGTTTCTCCGCCGCGATGTTCGACGCGATTATCCCAGTAGTCGAGCCAAACGCCAGTGGGGAACGTGATTTTGCGACGCGGTTCGGAGGTGGACATCACAGCGGCCAAAAGCGCGTCGCCCAATAAGAATTCGTGTTTGCCCGGCCCGACGTGCATGAGCTGCCCCTCGCGCAAGTTGGTCTGAACCTGTTGCGCGTAGAAGAACGGAACCAGCTCGCGGTGGAGCCACATGTACCGGCGAAAGGTGTTGAAGAATGCGGGATCGAATTTCCAGGGTCGGTGCTCGTCGTGACCCCCGATGAGGAAAAATGGCGTCAGCGCGTTCCATTGCGCCCAACGAAGATACAACAGCCGCGGCATCGTTTCGGCCTGCTCCTGGGGCGGGCTCTGGTACCCGCCGGTATCGGAACTGACGGAGGGGTAGTTCAGCTCCAGCGCCCGAAAGCCGCTTCTGAGCGCCTCGTCCATGCCCTTGCCGATCCACGAATGTCGTTGGTCGCCGGTCCAGGTGAGCGGTGCCGCGTCGAATGGGGCATGGGCCGAGTCGTTACCGCGGGAGTTGGCGATATCGACGCTCCGCACCATCGTGACAAAATCCGACCTGCAGGCGCGGCTGTAGTTGAGCGTGTCTCGGTAATAGAGATCGACATAATCCCGCCAGCTCATCACGCCGCGTGACGTCTGCCGGCGGGTGAGGAAGAACAGTTCAGCGGACCCATCCATCTTCCAACCGTCAACGCCCAGCGACAGCGTGCGGTCCATCACTCGATGCCACCAGGCAACCGCCGCGGGGTTCGTGTAGTCGATCATGGCCCCTTTTCCCTTCCACCACGAAACCGGCTCGCCGTCATTGACGAAATATCCTTTGGCCTTGCCGATCGCGTACAGATCTTCTTCATCTCCGGCGGCGTCCGAGAGGCTGTCGGGCGTGTTGATCACGTTGGTCATCCACAGCACCAGACGAACGTCCCGTTTGTGCAGCGCGTCGATCATGCCGCGCGGGTTCGGATACCGTTTTTCGTCAAAGCGAAAATTGTTGTAGCGCGTGGCCCAGGGACTGTCGATCATTATCGCTCCCAAGGGCAAGTCGTGATCTCGGCAGCCGTCGACAAGATCCCAAACCGCCTCGGAGGTGTTTGCGTCGTCTTCCCACAACCAGGGCTTCATCGACCACGGAGGCGCGATGGCCGCGCTGCTGGTGTCGACGTTGCTCTGCAAAAGGCCGCTGCGCGAGGGGTCGTCCTCGGCTCGGCCTTCGCTTGGCAGTCCTATCATCAGCAGGACGATGCAAACTCGGGCAGGTTGCAGCAGAGATCTCATGTGGTAAGCTCGGGGAACAGGCTTAAGTCGAAGATGCAGTCCAGCGGTTTCAGCCACGAATCGCGCAAGAATGGAGAAGCTGGCTTACTTGGCGGCAGGCAACTCGTCGATGAACACTTTCTTGGCCGGCTTCAAATGAGCGTCGTCGAGCTTATCGACGGACCACAGCAATCCGCGCGCGACCAAGTCCAGATAGCGCGCGTCGGCCACCGTCTGGTTGTTGTGACCAAGGGTGGTGGCGAAGACTTTGGTCTTGCCCAGGTAGTGGTTTGTCCAGACGACGACGCAGTCTTCGGTGGTCGTTTGGCCGTTGCGTTTGATCGTCTGGGTGCCGCGCGCCAGCGGTTGAGCTGAATCCAAGAGCTTGCCGGCAATGTTGTTGTAAAGTTCTTCGTTCACCGTGCTCCAGTCTTGCAGGCCCGCTGTGATCGGGCTTTGTTTGATGACAAAGCGAATGGCGATCGGCAACTGCGGACCATGGGCGGTTGTCTGGAGCCCAGTGAAATCAAACCATGGCGTGACGATCTTGGGCCAGCCCTCGCTTCGGTAGGAGTGCATGCCGCAATGGAGCACGACGGCCGGCAAGCCGTCGCGGTGCGGTTTAAGGATTCGCTCGATCGACTCCATGTCCTTGACGTCGGATGAGCACTCGTCATGCACGATCACATCGAAGTTGCTGGCCCAATCGGAATTATCGTAGACAGGATTTTTGTGCTTCGTGCTCGTGTCGGGGTCATACGCAACCGTCCACACGACATTGGCTCGCGCCGAGATCCCGCGAGTCAGGATGTCCTTCTGCTGCGCGTAGTCGTGACAGCAGCCTCCGACGACGAGCAGGGCGCGAACGGGCTGGTCCTTATCATCGGCGCGGGCGGTGCCCATGTGCGATAAGCCGAGTAGTGCGCGCACCAGACGGCGACCATCGTTGTCGAGCCCGAATTCGTTTTCAGTCGTATCATGTCGATTCTCCAGGACTGCGTTCTAAGGTTGTGTGCACAGTTCAAGACGTTTTCCAAGGCTGGGTGGATTGCCTTTGCAATTCTCGTCGCTGCCGAACGCGTCCACTCCAAGTTGTCGGACCAACTTGAAGTGAGCCAGCCGGCGCGCGCCGCTTGGCGGCGTCGTGGTCGCGTCGCTGTCGCCGACCAGGCTGAAATGGCTGCCGCATGACGGAAAGTCGATGATGGTCAACGACGAGTTATCGACAATATCGATCGGGCTGTGGCAGTGCGGACTTCGAACGTGCATGGCGAGATTCCCGGCCGCGGGTCGGTTCTGCGTGTGATCCCGACATTATGGGGATAACCCTGTATGGCTTCAAGTTTTGGCCGAATTCCCCATTTGAGCTCCGCCTGGAACTTAACCGGCCGCTCTGACGTAGATCCCAGGGCGACGATCGCTGCGGCAACTGCTCGCCGATAGCCTGCCCAGTCTCGGATCGCCAAGAGAGTTTTCGAAGAATTCGAGAGGTCATCGAAGCTAAATGGAAGGCGCCAGGCGCAACCCTGGCGAGTCTCTCGCTGGCGACCAAGTGCTCCCAAAGCCAAGGGCGTATGCACGCCTTTGCGCGTCAAAATAGTCCCGCGGAACGCTACTGTGTGCACGCCTTTGAGCGTGTTTGCAAAAGCATCTCCACTTGCTAAGATGGCTCTGTCCTGCGGGAAAACGGGTGAATTTTGGCTAGCCCTGAAGCCGCTCGACCAGCTAGCGGTCACGAGTTCGAGTCTTGTATCGCCCGCTTTTGACACGCTAGAGAACCGTTCGTTCATCTCATTCCTTCCGTGCGTGAAGCGAGGCGCCGCCGTGGATGATTTTCGATGTATGTCGGCTGCGTTGTTGGTTGCCGCGATGATGGCGCTTGCCTTGCCGGGGGCGATGGCCGAAAGTGCGGGCCTTGTCTTTGAGGGGCAAGCGGGGCCAGGCAAGGGCAAGCATATCGTGCTGGTCAGCGGCGACGAAGAGTATCGCTCCGAAGAGTCGCTGCCGCAGCTGGCCAAAATTCTGGCCATGCGCCACGGCTTCAAGTGCACCGTGCTGTTCGCCATCGACCGCGCCGACGGCACGATCAATCCGGTCCAGGCAGACAACATCCCAGGGCTCGAGGCCCTCGAGAAGGCCGACCTGCTGGTGCTGTTCACGCGATTCCGCGATTTGCCCGACGATCAGATGAAACACCTGGTCGACTACATCGAGTCGGGCCGCCCGATCATCGGGATGCGCACGGCAACGCACGCGTTCAATCCGAAAGCGCACACGGGCTACGCCCGCTATGGTTGGCAGAGCAAAGATTGGGACGGCGGGTTCGGGCGTCAGGTGCTGGGCGAAACGTGGATCAACCACCACGGCAAACACGGCTCGCAAAGCACCCGCGGCCTGGTCGTGCCCGCGATGAAGGATCACCCCATCCTGCGCGGCATCGCCGACGGCGACATCTGGGGACCGACCGACGTCTACGCCGTGCGGTTGCCCTTGGGGGGCGACAGCCAGCCGCTGGTGTTGGGCCAGGTCCTCTCGGGCATGCACTCCACAGACAGCCCGGTCGAGGGAAAGCAAAACGATCCGATGATGCCCGTGGCCTGGGTCAAGACATTTGCCAGCGGCTCAGGCAAGACGGCTCGGGTGTTTGCCACGACGATGGGCGCGTCGCAGGATCTGTTGAGCGAAGGGCTGCGGCGGCTGTTGGTCAACGCTTGCTACTGGGGGCTGAACATGGAGGACAAGATTTCCCCCAAGAGCAGCGTCGAGCTGGTCGGCGACTATCGACCCAAGCCTTTCGCACACGGCGCCTACACGAAGGGCCTCAAGCCGTCTGACCTTGCCGAGCGACCGTGAGGCGTGACGGAGCGCCGAGAGGCGCCGCTTGCTTGAAGAGCATCGTTCGTCGCGGCGGCTTATGTCCACCAATCGTCAGGCGAGTCGAACGACAGGTCGCTTGCACCGACCGGGCGCTTCGCGCCGGAAGACCTCGTTGTGGCGGTCGTCGCAAGTAAGAGCGACGTCGCCGGCCTGGCGGCGGCGTCGGGTGGGGCAGCTGAAGCTTGTGGCGCGGTTGCTGGATTGACGAGCGGCGGCGGACTCTGCGCGTCACGGTCGTCGACCCTGGTCAAAGCCGCGGAGGCAATCAACTCCGCCAACTCTGATGCGACGCTCGCGGGACTCGCAAACGGGCTCGATGTGAAGGCGACGGCCGGCGCGTCGGGGTTCCAGGGGTGCAGCGCCTGCAGCGTGTTGATGTGAATTTCGGTCGTAAAGATGTAGGGCGTACCCACCGGGCTGGCAAACTTCAATTCGACAAAGAAGGCCGTCGAGCCGACCGCCGGCATCGGCGTGCTGGCCACGTAGACGCCGGGGGACTGCGGGTCGAGCGTTGTGCCCGACCACTGCGGCGGTGGGGCGTTATACTCCCAGCGGAAGTCGCGACCGTCCGGGTCGGTGGCCTGCCAGAGGGTGACTTGCGTCGGCGCGGTCACCGTCTGCACGTGAATCGACCCGTCGGGGTCGACCGTCCAGGAGAATTGCGGCAAAGTTCGCTGGTAAACGATCGCGTCATAAAACGGCGTGGTGGATTCCATCCGGCTGGCTTCAGGCATGTCGTGCCCCGAGTTCGGAATGTAACGCAAGTAATTCTGCGTGCCCGGCAGGTCGTGGAAATAGAACTGCGCGGAATCCGAAACGAAGAACTCGTCGGCCGCTGCGTTGAGCATCAGCTTGGGAATATTGAAATTCCCGTTGTTCAGGTAGTGATAGGGGTCGACGATCCGCGACAACTCCTGAGCCGCGGGCGATTCCAACCGGCTGAAGATTCCCGCGTCTACATAATCGACTACCGCGTCGGAGAAGAAGCCGTACACCTCCTCGTGGTGGACCATTTGCAGTCCCTGGTTCAAGTTGTCGAAAATGCCAGGGATGATGCCGACCACGCGATCGTCGGCCGCGGCGGTAAGCCAGGTGGTCCAACCGCGCTTCGAGTAGCCGGTGACGGCGAAATGATCGACCACCAGCGGAGTGGGCAACGTCTGAGCGAACACTTCGGTCTGGTCCATCGCCTTGACGGCGCTTTTGACCATTGCCTCCAACAGCGGCCAATTGTCGTAGCCCGGCTGACCGTAGTTGCTCAGGTACTTGTCGAAAGTGTAGGCGATGATCTCGTCTTCTTCACGAACGGTGCCCGGCGGATCGTCGGGAAAGCTGAGCGGTTCGTTGGGGATCTGCCTCAAATCGATGCCCACGGTGTGGGCTTTCATCACGGCGTCGAGCAACACCGGTTTGACCGAAGTGGGAGCGCTGCCGCCGTTGCCGCCGCTATCGATGAACAACAGCGCGGTGGTGCTATCGACTTCGTCGGGCACCACGATCTGCATCCAGTGATGCCATTCGGTCCGGTCGACTTCCGTCGGACTTCGAAAATTCTGGCTGACGAAGTCGAGGTTGTATATCTTGTAGCCGACTCCTTGAATGGTCGAATCCACGCTGTACCGTGTGGCCGGGTCAAAAGCGTGCGCAAAATCGCTCAAGGTGCTCGAAGTACGCGTATCGATCACCAGCGGCTCGACGGCGCTGGTGCCTTCGACCGCGTCGGAGTCGCGGAGCCGCGCCCGCAACTTGATCTGGTAGGTGCTGTCGGCCGGGCTCGCCGGCACGGCGGGCGTCAGGTCGAAGTCGGCCAGACCGTTGAACAACGTGGCCGTGGTGTGGTTCCTTTCGCCCGGACCGTCGAAAAACCCGTCGCCATCCAGGTCCACGTCCAGGTCAACCTCGGTTTGGTCGGAAATGGCTGCTGGCCCATGAACCGCTACGTGGAGCCGCGGGGTGACGTCGATCGAGTAGGGCATGTACGCCGAGAGGGTCACGGTCGGCGGCGTGATCAATCGATTGATGATGCGCAAGGCATCCAACGGCGCAAGGTAATTGTCGCCCGTCGTGTCGACGTAAAATCGCGGCGCCGCCGGCGGAACCGTGGGTGGAAGCGGACCGGGCCCGTTCTGGAGCAAACGATTGATGACCACCACTGCGTCGACGCTCGAAACAATACTGCTGGCGTCGACGTCCAAGGGATGTGAGTAATTATGCCACTGCGCGGCGTCGAGCAATGTGCGTTGTTCGAGCGGCTCCAACCTTAGCGATCTGACCCGGCAGCCACGTCGTTCGGCAAGTCTTGCTCTCATCGTCACCCGCCGTTCGCCATGGAATGGAGCTTCAAACCGAGCCCGCCTCGGACAGGTGGCCATTGTAGCATCGCGGCAGACGTCGAGCGAATTGCCGCGGGTGCGACGGCGAGGCAGCCAGCTGCGGCTTCTAGCGCACCGCGAATTGTCCGTTTCCGCCCGGCCGCCGCGGTTTCTTGGTTTTAGCGGCCGGGTTCGCCCTGGTACAAACCGCCGAGCCACCTGAGCGCCAGGAAAAGCAACCTGATGACGGACAGTTGGGTCGGCAATTGCAGAGAGATGCTACCGCGGCACCGTACAGGGTGAGACTTGGTGCTTCTTGCATTCAATACCATGAGTTACATACTCGTAGGAAGGTAGCGTTACTCGGTGCAGGCGCCTGCGTGAACCGCCCAGACCAAAACATTGACAGTCATCTGCCGCGCCTTTCCAATGTCAAGCATGGTCCGCGCCGCCCAAGGGACAGGGACGCGCGAACAGCACTTGAGTGCGCTGAGGGATTCAACGAGCCGCGCGTTCGGTCGCCGTCGATCCTATCGGGCCGACTGCGTGGCCACAGTTCTGGAGCGTTTCTGACGAGGACATCGCAATGTCGACTACTTGCCAACACGTGTTAGCGCTAATCGACAACTTTGATGCATGGTTCGACATCTATCAAGAGTACGAAGGAGTATTAGCACTCTGCGACAGCGTGCAAATGCCGGCAGAATTGAACGTGGCCAGCAAAGACGCCCTCGTCGCCTACGTGGGAGCCGCGTGGTGCAAGATGGTCGCCGCCGACGTGCGGCACTTGCTTCCCAGCGGCTTGCAGATCCTCGACGAATCGCGAGCGGCAGCGACGACGCTGCGGGAATCGTTGTCTGGTCCCGAGCAAGAGCAGCGCTACTCTTCATTGATCGCCGCCTACGCTGTAGCACGGTGGCACGATGCCGCCGGCAAGCTGTGCTATCGCGTGGGCGACTATACGCAAGCGCGCGAGTTGACGCGGATCGCATTGGGGATGGCCGAATTGCACAAGCTCGATCGTTGTCGCTTTGACATTGCCAGCAACGGTATTCGCAGCGGCGTCGAGGAACGCAAGCCCGGCGGCCAGGGCGGCGAGATCGACGAGGAGGTTACCAAAGTGTATCAGAGTCAGCTAGACGATGCCTTCGCGGCACTTGCGAATATGGATGGATCGTTGGCCCAGGCATTTCAATCGTTGAACGAACCTGTCAGGAAACTGCAAGAACTGGCTCGTCATGCGACGACGGAGCAGCGTGAGTTACTTCGCGGGATATGTAGCCTGTTGCACAACTTCTCGACAGAAGCCGTTGGCGGCAACCAGCGCAGCCGTCGCCTTGGATATTCGAAACATTCCGAGATAATCGCCAAGGCGTTAGGAGACCAGTATCGGCTAGGACAGGCTCTGAACCAGCAAGCTTTGCAACAGCGCCAAGAGAATCCTCGATTGGCACAATGCCTTTGGTTCCAAGTGCGGGACGACATTCACTGGATTCGCGGACGGCTATTTGCCCGGCAGAACCTCGCCATGTTGGACAGCGAAGTGCCGTTGCACGGACAGGGGCTTCGTGACTTCTTGGCACAACGGCTGCGCACCCTCTTCGAACTGATCGACGAAATACAAGAACGCGGAAAAAGCGGTGACATCCAGGCGTTGGACGTCGATTTATACGGCTGGACTGTGCGCTATGCGTTCCAGAGATTCGAGCAGCTTCAGAAAAGTGTCGGCGATGGTCAAGGTGGCGCAAGTGCTACCGAAATCAAGGCCTATAGCGACCGCATGTACCAGGAGTTGTCGCAGATGGTGCGTGGTTATCGCTCGGTCGTCAAAGTGACGATCTATAAGTTCGCGTTTGCCAAGCACTTCGCCTGGGCGTATGACAAGTTGATAGGTCATGATCTGGCGGCCGGGCACCCATCGGACGCATTTGCGTGGTCGGAAGAATCGCGATGTCGGGACTTGCTGGACATGCTGGCCAAGAAGTCCGGGCCCGCCACGGGGCTGGCGACGGATGACGGCGCGTTCTCGGTAGACGCGCCCCCTTCGGTCAAATCCTCCGCAGCCGTGCAGACGACACGGAGGTTGCAACTCGAAGGTGACGAAGATGGCAAGATTCGCGGGGCCGTTCTGGATAGCTATCGGAGGTTTGAGGAGTTCGCAAAGAAAAATACGAACCGGGCGGTTGAAATTGAGCAACACATCTACGATCGGTGTCGGGAATTTACCGACCGGAATTCCACCGTCATTCTTTCGTTCTTCGCGACCAAACGGGATGCCAAGACGAACGCGCCGACAGAGTATGGCGTCTTTCGCTTTTGCGGCGGTCAGGCCGACATTCGAACGGGGATCACGATTGCCGCGAGTCTTGCCAGCCTCGACAAGTTTCTGGACTTTTGCCAACCCGGTAAGGTCAACGGCGACGACTATCGGCAGAGGCTGCAGGAATGGTGTTGTCAGATTGGCGTGGAGGTAATGGACAAAGCGCTTGAGGGGCTGGAATTATCAACGGAAGCGGCGTTGGTCGTCATTCCCACGGAACAAATCTGGCGCCTTCCTTTACACGTAGCCGTGGTAAACAACACACCCCTGGCGGTTCAGCGCCCGACGTACTATTCCGTCAGCGCGACGGCACTCATCGATTACGGACGTTACGATCGCCAATGGACTGAGGTTTCCGTGGACAGCAAATTCGCGTTGTTGGCAACCACCGACAACAGAAAAGCGCTCTTCGGCAAGAAGACGATCGAGGCATTGGCAGATGAGCTTGGCGAGGCCCTCGCCAAGCGAGCGAGAGTTGCCGGGCCGGGGAGGCTGTGGGAAGGCATTCAATATGCGCCGCAAATCAATGTCGGCCTTAGCAATCTGGATGGACTCAAGGAATGTATTGCGTTCGAGCCGAATTGGTTGATCATCGAAGGACACGGCAGCTATGTACAAGACAAACAAGTGGCGCATGCCTACTTGAGCATGCCCGACGAGCCCGGTAAAGTCGTTACTCCGTATGACGTCGCGATGTTACCGTCGATGGGAAACATTCATCTTGCCATCCTCGCCGCGTGCTTGTCCGGACGCGGCGCAGATCTCGACGGTGGCGAGGTAAGTGGGTTTCTGCGAGCGCTCATCGCTAAGGACGTCGGATGTTGCGGGCTGGCACTCTGGCCCGTACACGATCGGGACACAACATGGTTCACGACGACCATAGTAAAGTTACTGGCCGGCGTGCAAGGCTCGGTGCGTGTGACTCGGTTATTTCACGACATGTACCGCGCTGCCCACGATCCCAAGGATCTTGGCGCGACCATTTCCAGGTGTTGTTTTGGCCTCTACCTGTGACACGATAATGCCTTGCGAAGGGAGGAGGCCGGGTGCGGCCATGATGTTTGGCTCGGACGATGCGGTCGCCGTCAGCCGGCGCTCGTTTCACTTGCGCGCCAGGCAACGTAACTGAGCAGGGCTGACTTGGTCATTCCACAAATGATCTGTCCGGTGGCGATCATGCTCAGAACGATTGGCAATTCGTGGAACTCGACGCCGTGAATCGTTTCGTTGGGGTCAGGTCCTTGCGAGGAAGGCCGATTGCGATCCAGTTGCACCAGGTAGACGGCGTTGCTGTTTGGATAAAACGTGGTGTTGGTGTTGCTGTACCCCAACAGCGTCGTGCGCAGGACGGCATATCCGGTCTCTTCCGCGGCCTCCCGCGCCGCCGCGTCGGCGGGCGATTCGCCCCGATTCGGAAAGCCGCGCGGAAGCTCCAACGATACGCCTTGCGTGTTGACCGCCGAAGCAGGCCACGACCTGTCCTTCGACGAAAATTCCAGCGCGGGGCGCTGGTGGCGCACCAAGCCAATTCTCTCGTCCGCATCCACATCGACGCAAATCGCCCCAGTGCCTTCCAACCAAAGTGGCTGGTCGTAGAGCGGTTGTCCGTTGCCGTCGCACACCACCGCGTGAAGGATTGTTCCGTACGCGGAATTGGTCAACGCGATATCCGGCGATTCACGATTCCAGCCAGGTCGAAAGCCCGGATGTTCCTGGAGAGCTTCGGACAGCAGTTTCATGTGTGCTCCTCGAGTCATCGGTCGCCAACGTTCGGACTGGAATCGGTACGATCCTAGTCCCCGTTATTTTACATGGTCCTTGATTGGTGCCCAACCCGGCTTCCGCGTGAGTTGTCCAATGGCAGCCCTCTCGTCGCCGGTGGCACGCCGTCGAACAACTCGAAGATCGGCTTGACGTTCACTCCACCGACGAAGCAGTTTCGCGGGCCACGGGCGATAGGGCGGCGAATTGCTGGCGGCGGCGCCAAAAAGGGGACTCGGGCCAGCGAGTTTCGCGGCGGTAATAGGCGGTGCGCAGGGCTCGCGATTCGGCGTCGAGCCGATGGACCCATTGCGCGTATTGCGCCGCGGCCGCGCCATCGCCGCGCAACAACTGGTCCAGCGCGCGGGCGGCCAGCAATCCCATTTCGCATGCGTGATAAACGCCTAACCCGGACAGCGGGTCGAGAGCCAAAGCCGCGTCTCCCACGGCGATCCAGCCCGGGCCAACAGGGCAGCTCAGACGCGAGCCGTGCGCCGCGATAGTTCGCAGCGGACCGTCGGGCGAAAGCGAGTGCAGACGATGCCTGGCATGACGCGTTCGGGCCAATCGTTCGCGCCACCAGATTTCGCGAGCCGTGCGCGGTCGCGGTATCAGGTCGCAGTCGGTCACCAGCGCCACGACGCTTCGATCGCCGGCCAGTGCCAGCGAATACCACCACCCGTCGGGAACCGACTCGATGAGGAGGCGCGGGTGCGGCCGATTCGCGTCGGGCATCGTTTTGCCGTGGATCGCCAGGGCCACGGCCCGATCGAGAGCTTGACGTGGAACTGCCCCCAGCGATCGCGCGATCGCCGAGGCTCGTCCCGTGGCGTCGACCAACACGGGCGACTCGATCCCATGCGAGCGACAACCCGTAGTCCATTCCAGCCGCCAGCGGCAATCGTCGGTGCGGCAATTCTTCAGCAGCCGCACGGGACAAAAAATCTGCACGCCCGCCTGCGCTGCCTGCTCGCGCAGCAAGTCGTCGAGCTGCCGGCGATCGGTGTGGTATCCGCTTCCGAACGGGTTGAACAGAAAGTCGCGGTACTCGAGCTCGGAGGCGCCCCACGCCGATTCCACGCCGGTCGAGGGGAGAGAGGCCGTCGAGCGAAACTTGCTCCAGATTCCCAGCGCGTCGAACAGCGGCCGAACTTCCGGCGGCAATGACTCGCCGAAATGGATCCCAGTGCCGGGAGGTTTCCGCTCGACCATCGCGACCTTGAAGCCAAGCTCTGCCAGCGCAATCGCGGTCGAACAACCGGCAGGCCCGGCGCCTATCACGGCGACGTCAAAACTCATCCAAGATGGATCCACGATTGCGCTTGCGAAGGTTCGTCAAACAATGGACGGGGTTGGGATCGTGCCGCGTTCGGTCTCGATGAATATCGGTCGATTGTCGGCGCCGGTCTTCTTTACGACGATGCCGAGTTGGTGCCAATTGGCGACCATGTCTTCGTAACTGTTGATGCCCCGAGCCCATTCCTCGGTCGCGTTGCCGGTGAGGCTGGTCAATACCTGATCGGGCCGCTGGGCCGGCCACCAACCGATGAAGTTCGTCCCTTCCCAGCGGCAGTCGCGAAAGTCGGCTTGCCAGGGAATCGCGTTGCCGGCCGTGATTTGGCCCGCCACCAGCTTAGTTGCATCCACGCGAAACGGCTCGCTGTAGTTGTCGGCCTCTCGCATGATCGAGCCGGCTTCGATGCCCGGGAAAAACGCGCCGCCGGCGCACGCCTCGAGCGCCAAGCGGTCGGACGCGTCGGGCGCAAGCTCGCTCGGCTGAGCTTGTTTCCAATCGTTGGTGAACTGGCCGGCCTCCCACTTTTTGAGATTGGCATACTGAACGGCCGTCGCGGGCAACACTAATGTAGAGTTGGTATCGTCGTGCAAGCGCGGCATTCGCGAGCGAGTCATCGTTGCCGGCGGCGGTTGACCCGGATCGCGCAGGCGCCGCACGATCCCTTGGCGCAGCGTCGCGTCGCCGGCCGGATCGGCCAAATCATCCCACTGCTCACTGAATTCGCCGCCTCCTCCCGGCCCATGCCCGCTGCGCGCGGCTTCGTTGACCCATTGATACCCCACCGCGCGGCTCAAGATCGGATAGATGTGGCGCGTGAACGAAGGCGTCTGGGGCGCTTGTAGCCAACCGCGGTCGACGGCCACTTGGAGGGCGACGTCGTAGAGCGTGACGAAGTTCTGCACTTCAGGAGCGAAGTCGGGAGGCGCGACGATTATCCACGCGGCCTTGGCCTCGATCGCCGCGGGGGCGCCGTTTAGGGTGATCGAGGCGCGAATTGGGCCATCGGATACGTCGTCGTACCACAGATCGTTGTTGGCAAACTCTTCGATCTTGACGGGCTGCCCGCTCGTGGAGACATATCCCGATTTGCCGTGTCCGCCCAGCACCAAAAGTTGGCCGCCGGACTCGACCTGAACTTCGCCCAAGTCGACCTTGACGCCGAGAAACGTACCCGTGTCGAATTTCGCGGTCGGTTTTTGGGCGTCCACGGTCACGGCCGGAGGGCGGATCATAAGCTCATCGCGATTGGCGTGCTTCGCGTTTCGATTTCCAGGTTCGTCGAACTTTTTGTTGGCCGCCTTGCGATTGGCCAGCTCCACGGTCCAGACGATCCGTGCCGACGCCGCCGTCACCTCTTCGGCGGAAAGCAACTTGCCACGATCATCCCGATCGCACTTGTAAACGCGAAAGCGACACGCCTGGCGGAGCAGGTTTTTGGCGGCGTCGCGATAGGTAACGGGCGGGGCGCCTCCAGGTTCGGGGCCGATAAAGAACTTATCGCTGACTCCCACTCGCGCGATCCCGATCGAGGGATGGACTTCGTAAGCCGTGGTCATTTTCGGATTCCTTTCGATAGGGTGGGGGCGGCTCGCAACAGCTTCGGTCGGCCGCCGGCGTCTCTATTTCGCTTGCTCGAGACTCTGTTTGATGTTGGCCAGCTTTTGCGACACGGCCTTCAATGCGGGTTGCGCGTTGGGCTGTTGGCTCAAGCGACCGGCTTCGTCCGACTCGGCGGCCAGCCGTTCGATCAACATGCTCCAGCAGGCCTTGACGTCGGTGGTGAATTGCAGATGGCCGTAAAACTCGAACGACGGTCCCGCCATCCAACCCGGATGGCTTTTGCCCATCGGAATGCGCGTGAGTGCCTCGCCGAGCGGGCGGATCACGCCCTTCATGATCATTTTGATCTGTTGCCTCAAGACGGCGCGTTGGTTCGTCGTTTCGCCGGCAAACGAGTAAAACTGCGCGAGCATCAGAATCATCGTGATGTAGCAAGCGTTGAACAGTTCCGCGACCGCGAGGGTTGTCGGGTCGTCGATGACGGTCTTTCCGGGCGAGTCTCGGTGCACGCGCGTCAACGGATTCTCGATCACTTTGCGGGCCGGCTCGAAGTTGGGGCTCTTGACCAGTTCGGCGGTTAACTCGTCGCGAATTCGCTTGAAAGTTCGATAGTGCGATTCCGGACCGGTCGTGGTCGGGGCCTCGCCCTCCTTGATGATTTGGGCGATCGCTTCGAGTGCCGACTTGCGATCGATCGGCGCGATCGGAATGACTTGCCCGCCCCACGCATCGGCGTCCAATGGCGCATCTTTGCGGACAAACAACGCGGCCTCGTCGATCGTGGCAAAGGCATCGGAAATCTGCCGGTAGAGGTCGCCCACGGTTTTGTATTCCAGCGGCGGCGGCACGATCTCGGCCGCAAATTTCAGCGAATCTTCCGGTTCCTCAAACAAAATGAACCGGTCAAGGGACGTTTTTCCGAACGCTTCGAGCTTGACCTCATTGGTAAAAGGATAGTAGCCGAGCGGCTGCGGAAAATTAGGCCGGCGCAGGTGCGGAGCGCCTCCCACGACCGTGAGCAGATTGCAAACGGTCGCCAGGTGTCCCATCTCCTGCTGAGCCACGCGCAGGATGTCGCCCTTCCAGCCGGTGACGAGATCCAACTGCTCGTCGCTCAAGCCCTCGGTAGGGTCCTGTTTCAGAGTGAACGCCGTGAACAGATAGAGACAGGCCAGATTGTGCTCGAGTTCCGCGGCGTCAACCAGTGCGACGACCAGCGCTTCGCGGGATTGAATCATCTTGCAGCTCCGTGTTCCTCATGATGCGATCGAACGGTGAACGAAGACCTATCGTTCCGTACGTTTCGACTTGCCAAGGGGCCAAACAGGTGCACAACCAAACCGGAGGAATTGCCGTCCCTACGTCACGCTGCCCTTTGCAGGATCAATCTCGCGGAAAATGACGCCGCGGCGGCGCATGTTAGTGTCTTGCGCGTCAAATGTATTGCCTTGTCCGACGTCGGGCGGTGGCTTTGGGCCCGCAAAGGGCGCCGTCACGATCCGCCACCGCCGTCGTCTCCACGGCCGCGTCGCGCGGCCGCAAAGACTGCACGTTGTCCCGCTCGCCATAGCACAGGACGCCGTGCATGACGACCAGACGCGCCGCCGACTCGGCCCGGGTTTGGACGAATGTAGCCACGATAGCGGTGGTCGATATCAAATGCAACAAAAAATACGAGTCCAGGACAGCGTGTTCTTGGCGTCGATTATTGAATGTGTGTCCACGAGTGTTATACTTTCGGTTCTACTGTCTAAACATCGTAAGTAGGGTGATATAACGGCGGTTAGTGGGCGTAACGGCTACCTCACACTTGTTACGCCCGTGGCGGTGAGTGAGGGTCGCTGAACAATGGCTGCCTTCGCGAAATTGAGCGACGTGGCACTCGCAATCCCCGTTCGGTTGAGCGCGCGGCGGCACCACTAAGAACCGGCATTCGTTCATGGCAAGATTCACGACCAGCTTCAAGCTCTCCGATCCGAACGTCACGTTTGGCGACGGCACTTCGTTGCGAGTTACCAAATTTGCAGGCGTCGCAACGCTGTGGACGCCGGCCGGCAGCGATCGGCGGGCGTTTTCATTGCCGGGCGACGAGGACCTTCATCCGCGCTTTCAGGCGGCGCTCGACGAGCTGCAGATCCGCCAGGCACAGACGATTCACGTCGACGTGACCTTGTCGGCGGCCGCACGGCAGCAGATGGCGGAGCGAAGCGGCAGCGATCGGATCGTCTTGCGGCCTGCCGTTCTGCCGGACAGCGAGCAGACGGTGCCGGTCGTTTTATACCAGGATGAATCCGGCGGCTTGTCGTGGCACTTTCCCGACCATTTTTTCTCGCGGACGGGGCCGCTGACGATTTCCGCCGACTCCCGGCCGACGTTTACGATCGACACCCGTACCGTCGAAGCTGCCGAGGCCGTCAGAACCGGCGCCACCGTGTCGCCCCTGCGGGCGCTGGTCACCAAGCTCGGCCGGAAGGTGTTCAAGGTGTTGGCGGTGCCCGCCGGTCGGCTGGTCGAACAGGCAGGCGCGGCCATCGTAAGCGAGATCGAGGCGCGGTTCCGCCGCGAGTTGGTCCGCGGGTTATCGCCCGATAATTATTTGCTGCCCGCGACCGAGCCGTTCGAGGACTGGCGCGGGCTGGCGAACAAACGAAGTTTGCTCGTGGTCCATGGGACGTTCAGTTCCAGCGACGGTGCCCTGACTCTGTTGCCGCGCGAGACGATGGACCGGCTGCACCAGCATTACCAGGGGCGAGTGATCGGCTTCGATCATCCCACGATTTCACAAAGCCCCGAGGAGAATGCGCGTGCGTTTCTGCGTGAGTTGAAGAAACGCGGGCGACCCGGCGAGGAGTTTGAGTTCGACGTGCTCAGCCATAGCCGTGGGGGAATCGTCACTCGAGCGCTCGTCGAGCACGGCGCCACGCTGGTGCCCGGCCATCCTGGCCGTTTTCGAAAGGCGTACTTCGTCGCGACGCCGAACCAAGGGACACTGCTGGCCAATCCTCGTCATCTGCTCCATCTCATCGACACGTACACGAACATGCTGGTCAGTTTTCCCGACGGCTGGGCAGCGTATTCCATCGAAGTCATCGTGTCGGTGGTCAAACTATTGGCCAACCGCCCGCAAGAGGTTCTGCCCGGCCTGACCTCGTTGGGGGCGGGTTCGAGGGATTACATCGCCCGGCAACTCAACCGCGGCACGTTGGCTTGCTCGACCGAGTACGCCGCGGCGGCTGCCGACTACGAGCCCGACCCCCGGCGAGACAATGCATTCTTCACGGGACGCTTTGCTAAAAAGGTGACGAGCCAGGTCTTCACCCAAGACGGCGACCGCCTTGCCAACGATCTCGTGGTGCCGCGCGACAGCGTGTTCTCCGAGAACGCTTTTTCCTCATTCCCGATTCGAAAGGAGGTCGTCTTCAAACCGGCAGACGGCGTCTGGCACTCCGGTTTCTTGTCCGAGCGGCGCACGCTGGAAGATATTGAAGATCATTTTGAAGTCCCTGTTGCATGGGCCGACTATGGCAAGTGGCCCGAACTAGACCTCCATGCCCACGTCCCGAGTCGACCCGCAACGGGTGCGGGTGCAAGAGGGAGCGATGACGAGATTGAAGATGAGGAAGTAGAGGAAGAAGAGGAAGCCGAGTTTGACGAGGCGATCGACGTACTGCGCTCCCCCGCCGATGCTTCCGATGTCGCTCCCGCCGAATCTGCGCCGGTGCCGCCGGCACCCGCGGTCGAGCTCGAACGTCGGCCCTATATCAACTTTCACGAACAGGTGCGCGAGGGAGTTTCCAATCCGTTGGTCGTGGGACTGAGCGCGATGGGGCCCGAGGCCCGAGCGGCGGCCGAAAAGTGGATCAAGATTGCGCTCGCCGAGGGCAAGTCCCATGTCGACATTACCGTGTTGTTGAGCGCCCCTGGTTTCGAGTCGGCCGAGGGCCCGGTGCAAATCATGCGCGTGGGGCGGAAGTCCGACGCCGACAGTGAAAAGGTCACCTACAATCTGACCGCGCTGAGTGTCGGCGCCGAACCGGTGCTGCGCGAGATCTCGGCCGACTTTTGGCTCGGCACCGCGTGCATCGGTTCGGTCACGCACCGCACGGTGGTGATCGGCAAGGACGCCCAGGGCGGAATGAGGGATGGGTCGTCGAACTTTGATCCTTTCACGATCATGTCGGAGTCGCGCAAAGAGTGCGACCTGGTGATCCACGTGCTCGGGGTTAACGAACCCGACGAAGCACCGTACAAGATGCTTATCACAACTCGAAATCTGCCCGTCACCTTCGACAACAAGCCAGTCGGCCTGTGGAACCTGTCGAGCAAGGAACTGGAGGAGCATCTCTGGAAATCGATCAATCCGCACATCGAAGCCTTTCGAGCGCTAAGGTCCGTGCCCGCGGCGGAGAGGAAGGAAGCGCTCGAAGCGTTGAATCAGGCTTTCCTGACGTCGCTCGACGGACTAGGCGGTTGGCTTTGGGACAAGCTTCCTGAGGCGTTCCGCCGGGAATACCTGGACCTGATGCAGGGGAAGGAGCGACCCAAATCGGTGTTGATCAATTCCACCGAGATGGCCTTCCCCTGGGAACTAGTGATTCCCTACGGCAACGTGGGAGGGCAGCAGGTGAAAGGCGAGGCGCTCGGACGGGCGCACGTTCTCGGCCGCTGGAAACCCGGAGCAAGCCACAAGCCCGTTCCGCAACATTTGCTGGTCAAAAAGTTTTGCATCGTCAATCCACAGTATTCCGGCGCGAATCAGTTGCCCTGGTCCTCGGACGAGGTCGTTGAACTTCAAGAGTTGTTCCCCAAGATCGACCCCATCGCGCCGGCCAATGTCAAGACCCTCAACGATCGGGTGCTGAAGTGCGACGATATTCAGATGTTTCATTTCACGGGTCATGGCAACAGCCACCCGACCGATCCCGACTTGACCTACCTGCTGTTGGAAAAGGATCAACGGCTGACCGCGCAAGATTTCAGGGGCTCCATGTTGGTCACACATTCCTGTCCTATCGTCTACCTGAACGCATGCAGCACCGGAGTGGTGGGCACATCGTTCGCTCAACCTGCCGGATTCGCGGCCACGTTCGTCGGCAGAGGCGCCACGGGTATCATTGCGCCATACTGGCCCATTACGGATCGCTCCGCGCTCCATTTTTCCGCTTCGCTGTATCGGAAACTGCTGAGCGGCCGTGCCGTGGGCGAAGCCTTGCAAGAGCTGCGAGCCGAGAACCCCGACGATTGGACCATCCGCGCATTTTCTTACTTCGGCGACCCGTGGGCGCGCCTGCGCTTCGCGATGTGAACGGTCCCTGAGCGATTTGTCGCGCCTTTCTCGACCGCTCGGCCGTGCAAACGAAGGATATCGCGGCAGGCCCCAATCAGGGAGAGCGTGCTCGCGGAATGCGATCGGGTCGCCGATTGCGGGCGGATTCCTACGCTGAGCGGCGTCGCGTCGTGCCCGACTTGCCGAGGATGCCGATTCGCCCTTTTCATTGCGGTCGCCCTCGACTGGCCTATAATGCGACCGTTGAGGTGCGTCATGCATATTCGTTGCCCGCATTGCCATAAACCCGTCGAGGTCGTCGATGAGGTCGATTTCGTCGACGTGACCTGCCCGTCGTGCGGCAGTAGTTTTAACTTGCTGGCCGAGACCAGCACGATCAGCCACGGGCGGCGCCATGCCGAGCGAATCGCGCACTTCGAGCTCTTGGAAGCTGTCGGCGTGGGCGGCTTTGGCACGGTGTGGAAGGCGCGCGACACCGAGCTGGACCGCATCGTGGCCCTGAAAATTCCCCGATCGCAGCACACGTCGGTCGACGACCAGGAGCAGTTTCTGCGCGAAGCGCGCGTGGCCGCGCAGTTGCGCCACCCGAACATTGTCACCGTGTATGAAGTCGGGCGTCACGACGGGCTGATTTACATCGTCAGCGACTTCATTCAGGGAGTGACGTTGGCCGACCAGATCGCCGCGGACCGGCCGACGCCCCGCGCTGCGGCCCAATTGTGCGCCGTCGTGGCCGAAGCGCTGGAACATGCTCATCGTCGCGGAGTCGTGCATCGCGACATGAAACCCAGCAACATCTTGATCGATGCACAACGCCGGCCCTACATTGTCGACTTCGGGCTGGCCAAGCGAGAAGCCGCCGAGATCACGATCACCGTCGAGGGCCGCGTGCTGGGAACGCCGGCCTACATGTCGCCGGAACAGGCGCGCGGAGAAGCGCATCATGTAGACGGGCGCAGCGACATCTATTCGCTGGGCGTGATTTTGTACCAAATGCTGACCGGCGAGATGCCGTTTCGCGGCAACAAGCGGATGCTTTTGCACCAGGTGTTGTTCGACGATCCCCGTCCGCCGCGAAGTTTGAACGATCGGCTGCCGCGCGACTTGGAGACGATCGCGCTGAAGGCCATGGCCAAGGAACCGATCCGCCGGTATGCAACGGCGCAAGAAATGGCCGACGACTTGCACCGGTATCTCGACGGCCGGGCGATCGTGGCGCGGCCCGTCGGCCGGATCGAGCGCGGCTGGCGCTGGATGCGGCGCAACCCGCTCGTCGCCACGCTGGGGTCCATGACCGTGGCCGCGATGCTGCTGACGACGATCATCTCCGCAGTGGCCTACGATCGCACCCGGCGGGCGCTCGATGGTGAAACACTCGCCCGGCAAGAAGCCGAACAGCGCCGCAATGAGGCGCAGCAGGCCTTCGCCAGCGAAGCCCGCCAGCGCCAGGAGACGTTGCGCGAGCAGCAGCGGGCGGAAGCCAACTTTCACCGCGCGCGCCGCGCCGTTGACGACTACATGACGAAGATCAGCGAGAATCGGCTTTTAGATGAGCCGGGCTTGCAGAGTTTGCGCAACGAGCTGCTCGAGGAGGCGCTGCGCTATTATAAGGAGTTTCTTAGCGACCGCGGGGACGACCCGCAGGTCAAGGCCGAAGTGGCTTCGGCCTTTTTGCGGTTATCGCAATTGCAATCGACAATGGGGCAGACCGACGAGTCGCTGGTATCGCTCAAGCAATCGCTTGACCTGGTTGAGGAAGTCATCGCTTCCGACGCTGACGTTACGAAGTATGCCAGTTGGATTGCTGGCGTGTTTCGCGGTCCCCGCTACAATCGCCGCGCCCAGGCGCCCCCATCGAATCCGCTTTCGGCCGTGGCACTGATCAAGAAGGGGAGCGTGATCTGGGAGAAACTCGTGGCGCAGGCTCCCGACGTGCCCGGCTTTCGCCAGGATCTGGCCGGGTTTTACTTTTACCTCAGCATGGCCAGCTTTCCGCTCGGAAATCGCGTGGGCGCGATCGACCGGATGCGCTCTTCGGAGCAACTTCTCAAAGCTTTGAGGATCGAGCATCCCGAAGTGCCGATGTATCGAGAGGAATGGGCGATCGCCGTCAGCACCCTGGGGGAGATGCACGAATTGGTGCAAAAACCGGCCGAAGCAATGGCGATCTACGAGGCGGCACTGGCCGAATATCCCGACAGTCTCGTGCTGTGCACCGAGGTAGCGCGATTCCTTGGCACCTATTCCGATCCCCAGGTCCGCAAGCCGGAGGAAGCCTTGCGGCTGGCTCGTCATGCCACGGAATTGGCACCGCGCGACGGCGGCGCGTGGAGCGTTCTGGGGATCGCCTGCTATCGCACGGCACAATGGCAAGCGGCCGTCGAGGCGCTCCAGAAGAGCGTGCAGTTGCGCGACGGCGGCGAAGCCTGGGATTGGTTCTACCTGGCGATGGCACAGTGGCAACTCGGCCAGCAGGAGGAAGCTCGCAAGTGGTTCGCCCAGGGCGTCGCATGGGCCCAGACACCTCGAAACTTGCGCCAAGTTCGCTTGCTGTACCAGGAGGCGGCCGGCGTCTTACGCGAGCCGGCCCCCGACGCCAAGTAAGTGGGGTCAATGGCCAGATGTACGGCAAATGGCCGTCAAAATGGCCATCCCATGCTTGACACCCCACCGTGCACGCTCGACACTCATATCGCACCCTCCGGCGTTATTGGCAAATGGTTGTCGCGTCACAACAAGATGAACACCTTTTGTGGAGAAAAACCCCATGGCAAAGAAAGCATCCGCCAAGTCGAAGCGCCCTGCTCCCAAAAAGCATGCAGCGCGGCTTGCAGAGAACACCGTTGAGCTGCATCTTCCGACTGGGTTGTATGGACAAGTATCAAGCCTGGATGCCAGAGTTCTAAAGCATCTACTTCGCGCGATCTTTGACCACGATAACCTGTTCGGCGTCACGCAGGTTGTGATCAAAGAGGCCACACGCAAGGACGCCAGCAAAGACGGCGATTCCGAGCCGAAAAAGGTGTGCGACGGACCATGACGAGGTCGTCTCTTTCATCGCCACGCACGGCAGCCAGCCGCGTCGAGCGAGATCTGAGCGAGCTGTCGTCGGCCGATCCGGTGAACGCGCTTCCTGGCTTGCTGAACGACTGGCTGCGCGACGAGACGTGGATCGCGGCCGCGCTCGAGATGCCGTCGGTCGAGCGCCGCGCGTGGTTGGTGCGCGTCGGCGCCGCGGCCGTCGACCGCGACTGGGGAGGCTATGCTTCGTTCGTGCGAGAATCAGGCGCGGGGCTTGATTATATTTGGACCACCGACGAGCTCGATGAAGTCTTGCGCCGCCACGTGCAATGGCTGCTGGTCAACCTCTCGGATATTCTCGACTTTCGCTACGCCAGGCCGGACAAGCAGTGGGATGATGTAACGATCTCGGGCCTCGAAAACCTGCGCGAAGCTCGCGCAGCCGGACGCGGCGTCATGGCGCTTTCCGTGCATCAAAGCCATCCCGGCTTTGGTTTCTTTCACCCCGTGCTCGGCGACCTGGGCATCAGCACCGTGGCCAATCTGGGAGATCGCAGCTCGCCGCATAGCTCGTTGTTGCTGGATGGGCTGCGCGATCGCGTGGAGTTACTTCCGACGACCGCCGCGGCGCTGCGCCCGATGTTATCGCGCCTGGCGGGCGGCGGCTGCGTTGCCATCTATGGCGACTTTCTGTACCCCGGAACGCCCGGCACACTCTCGGCGTTGCTGGGAGGTCCGGTTTTCGTTTCCAGCGCCGCGGTGTCTGTAGCGTTGCGAACCCGTGCCCCGGTGATTCCGGTGTCAGTAGCGCGGCGTTGGCCGCCGGAAGACGGCGGAGTGCACGTGCGGATTGGCGCGCCTTTGCCGCTGGACGATCTGGACGCTCGCGACCCGGCCGTGCGCGACTCCGCAGCCGTGCGCTTCGGCATGGCCATGGAATGCTTGATCCGTTGCCATCCGGATGTCTGGCGCCTGTGGGCGACACTCCGCTATCGCTGGCATTCCGCCGCAGGGGCGCTGCGCAGCTGGGGCGGCACGGCTGACGGAGGTGTCGTATCAGATACGGGGGCGCCATAGGCCGTGGGGATCGATGATCGGTGCGCGCGACCTTGCGCGCGAAACGGCCGTCAGAAATTTGCGGGCGGCAGGGACTTCGCCGTTGCTCACTCGCTTTGCCCTGGGGGGAGCATCAAATCATCGACGTGGCCTGCGGCAGGCAGCGGGCCTCCGACGGTGCGCTCCAAAGCCGCGATGCGGCGGTGATAGTCGGTGAGCGTCTGCTGATATTTTTCGCGCAACGAGATCGCGTGGCGCTGGGCCTCGGCGAGAAACAGAAAGTTGATTTTGCCGACGTCGTAGTTGTCGCGGGCAACGGCGACGTTCTGCTCCGCAAGCGGCAAATATTTTTTCGCAAACAGCTCGGCCGCCAGCCGGCTTTCCTCGACTTCGGCATGAGCCGCCTGGACCTCATACTGAATGTCATTGGCGCGCTGCTCATATTCGGCCCGCCGCTGGCTGAGCCGGAATTGGGCCTCGCAGACGGCGGCCTGCAACTTGCGGCGGTAAATCGGCACGTTCATGTTCACCCCCACCTGGCCCCGCAGATCGCTCTGCGTCGACGCCGGCTGCCAGAAGGAGTCGTAACGGCCGAAGACTTCCGTGTCGGGATAATACTGCTTGAGCGCCAAGTTCAACGAAGCCTCTTCGGCCCGCACCCGGGCCGCCAACGCGGCCAGATCGGGTCGCTGCGCCAAGGCGATCCGCTGCAAGCTGGCGGCTTGCCTCGGCTCGTCGGCCAGGAGCAGGCGCACAGGAGGCGGCGGTAGTGCGCTGTCCGGCGCGCGACGCAGCAGCGTGTTGATGCGAGCGCTTGCAACGCGGCGCATGCGGTCCAATTCGAGCTGGCGGCGCTCGGCGTTCGCAAGCTCGACGTCGGCTTGCAACACGTCCTGCTGGGTGACCTGGTTGTTCTCGTACTTCGCCTGCGCGCTGTCGCGAAAATCGCGCATGACGCTTTGGTTCTGAGCATTGAGCTCGTTCTCGCGCTCGACCAGGTAATAGTCGTAAAAGGCCATCCGCGTGACTTGCGCCACCTGCAAGCGTGTGTCTTGCGAATCCTGGTACGCGGCGCTGGCCTCGGCCTGGGCTACCTGGCCACGGGCTCCGCGCTTGCCAAACCAGGGAATTTTTTGCGTGCCCGACAGGATGTACGCCGACTCAACCGTGCTGGATCCAAATGATGCCGGGGCCATCATGGTCATGAACATCGGGTCGTCCAGCGAAACCGCCTGTGGATAGCGCTGGGCCATCGCCCGCCAGGCAAAGACCATCGCCTGCAACGACGGGTTGCGCGCTTCGACCTCGGCCAGGAGTTGTGGCAGGGACAATTCCTGTTGACCCGTGAAAATTCCGTCGTCCGGAAAGTCCGCGGGCACCGCCTCGGGCAGACGGTGGACAACCTGTTGGATAGGACTTGCGGGTCGAACGGCAGCGGCAGCGGAAGCGGTTGATGTATCAACGGTCCGCGAGGGCGTAACACGAGCTTGCTGCCGCGACCCGGCAGCAGCGCTGGCCAGCGCAGAATCGGGCCGCTCGGCCGCCTTCGGCAAGCGGCAACCGGCCACGACCAAGAGTACCGCCAGGCGCGCGCAGATACCCGCTCTGAAGACGAGCGACACGACATTCCTCCTTGCGAGGCGGCTGTTGTTGGCGGGCGAGCTGGCGGGTTAGCACTGCGAGAACTCGATGTCGGGTTGAATCGGATCTGCGGATTAGGAGCCTTGAACCTAGTTTTCCTGCCCGTCACGGCTTTCCTCGCTTAAGCCTATTCTGTGCGGTCGATCGGCCGGTCAGCGGAAGGATCAATTGCCGCCGGACCGTGCGGGTTATAGAATTTAGTGAAGCTGGCATTTGGCCCCGAGGTTTTATGAAGCGTCTTGCCCGCCCGATTCGGCTGCTCATTGTCGCCGCGCTTGTCATGAGCGTGGGCGTGGCGGCGGTGTTCACGCCCGTGTCGGCCCGGATGCTTGCAACTGGCGGCCAACCAAAGAGCGCCGGGGCGGTGCCGGTTCGCAAAGATTGCTGCTGCGGCACCAAGGATGGTCGCTGTTGCGGGATGGGCTGCTGCATGCGGCCCACGTCGAACCAGAAGCCGACGAATCCACCGTTGCCCGACGGCAGCGAGAGGAATTTGTCGCTCGCCCTGGGTTTGAACGCGTTAACGGCCGCGAGCATTTTCCTCGATCACGGCCGATCCGACGCCGCGGCCCATGCGATGCTCGATGGCCCGCTTTCCGTCGGCACGTTGCAACTTCAACACGTGCGGATCCAGACCTGATCTGCTGGCGCGCTAGTAGCACTGCGCGCCTATCTTTTCGCCATTCTGGCTGAGATGGTCGTCATCTGACGGTCGGCCCTTTGAATTGACCGCGTCGGACTGCGTCAACGCCTGATTGGCTCGCAGAACTGGCATTGGCTTTGGGTTGGATTGCAACAGAACAAGGCAGCCGTGGTTAGCTGGCGGGTTAGCACTCGACGTAACCGTTGAGCCAAAGGCGCCACGGCTGCCGTTTGAAAACTGACAAACACATAACCTCCACACTTCGTGCGACTAAACAAGGAACGCCACTATGTCGGATCGAGATGAACCCGAGCGAAAAACGATTGCCAGCGCGCCCGGCGCGGTCGACGAAGGGGGGCTCCACGCGCCGCCGGAATTGAGCGGGTGGCGAAAGGCCTGGTGGTGGTTCGACTTCATCATTCTGGTGAACCTCGCCCGGCTGCGATTCGTTGCCATCCTGGTACTGATCGGCGTGGTGATTACGCAGTGGGACAAGCTGTCGGCTTACTACGACAAGTGGACGCGAAGCGCCGAGGCGGCCGGCGGCGCCGACGCAAGTTCGGAGTGGTTCTGCCCGATGCACCCGACGGTCATTCGCGACAACCCGAAAGAAAAATGCCCGATCTGCTTCATGCCGCTCTCGAAGCGCAAAAAAGGCGACCGCCACGAGGCACCGCTGCCGGCCGGCGTGGTCAATCGCGTGCAGCTTTCGCCCTATCGGGTCGTGCTGGCGGGCGTGCAGACCTGGAGGGTCGACTATCAGCCGCTGTCCAAGGAAATCACGGCCGTGGGTTTCATCGAATTCAACGAGCGCGGCCAGAAGACCGTTTCGGCGCGTTTCTCGGGCCGCATCGACAAACTGTTCGTCAACGAAACGGGCCAGATCGTCGCGGCGGGCGACAAGCTGGCGGCCCTCTATAGCCCCGACCTGGTCGTGACGGTGCAAAACCTGATCGACGCCAAGCGCGCCGGCCTGGCCAAGAACCAGGAAAGCGCCGAGCGGCGACTCGCACTGTTGGGCATCGAGAGGGAACAGCTCGCGGAAATTCTGAAATCCGACCAGGCGCCCCTCGACGTCACCATCCGTTCGCCGATTGGCGGGCACATCATCAAGAAGTACGTGCAAGAAGGGCAGTACGTCGAAGAGGGTGCGGCGTTATATGAGGTAGCCGATCTGTCGACCGTGTGGATTCAAGCCCAAATCTATGAGGACGACATCGAGTTCCTGCCCCTCGATCAGCAGTTCCGCAAAACCTTGCCGGACGACAACCCGATCGAGATCACGGCGACCACTCGGGCAATTCCCGACGAAACATTCCACGGAACGCTGAGCTTTGTATATCCGCACGTGGACCAGAACACGCGGACGGTGACGATCCGCTGCGAA
Source organism: uncultured Planctomycetia bacterium (assembly GCA_963801675.1). GTDB lineage: Bacteria > Planctomycetota > Planctomycetia > Pirellulales > PALSA-1355 > PALSA-1355. Next base: position 470,289 of record CAWDFN010000001.1, on the reverse strand, counting down.
ATCGAGAATCCCGGCCACAAGCTGCGCCCCGGATCGACGGCCACGGTGACTTTTAAGGTATTTCCCAAGAACCTGGCCGGATTAGTCGAGGCGGCAGCCGATGACCCCGAGAGCGCCGAGATGTTGCGGCATGCGCGGATGCTGGCCGTGCCCGAAAGCTCGGTAATCGACACCGGCGCGCAGACGATTGTCTATCGTCAGACGTCGCCCAGCGAGTTCGAAGGCGTGCGCGTCAAACTCGGCCCGCGCATGGCGGGGCCCGACGGCGTGGCATTGTATCCGGTCCTGCAAGGGCTGGCGGCCGGCGATCGCATCGTCACGGCCGGTTCGTTTCTGGTGGATGCCGAGACGCGGCTCAATCCGGCGGCCGGGTCGATCTATTTCGGGGGAAGCAGCGGCTCGAAGGACGCCAAGAGTGCCGCGGTCGTCAGGCCGTCGACGCCCGAAGACGAGAGCGCCACGCTCCAGGCGGCACTGGCCAAGCTGTCGCCCGACGATCGGAAGCTGGCCGAAGCGCAGCGGTTTTGCCCCGTGCTCAAGCAGAATCGTCTGGGCGTGATGGGGACGCCCGTGAAATTGACGATCGAAGATCAAACGGTTTTCGTGTGCTGCGAAGCGTGCCGTAAAAAGGCATTGGCCGATGAGAAGGCGACGTTGCAAACCGTCGCGGGTTTCCGCGAGAAAAAAGAGGCTGCTCGCGCCGCCCAGCCTGCCGCTGCCGGCGGCAAGGAAGCCGAAATCACGGCTGAACTGACCAAGCTGGCGCCGGCGGACCGCCGCGAAGCCGTGGCACAGCGCTATTGTGCCGTGTTGGAAGACAGCCGGCTCGGGTCAATGGGAGCGCCGGTGAAATTGACGATCGAAGGCCAGACCGTCTTCGTCTGCTGCGAGGGGTGCGAGCAAGAAGCGTTGGCCAACGCCAAAGCGACTTTGGCCCGAGCCGCGAAACTGAAAAAGGCCAACAAGCATTAGCGCCGGCGGCACGTTTCTCACTTGAACGCAGCTGAACGTCGACCGAACAGGAAACCGTCTTCATGATCGAACGAATCATCGAACTCTCGATCCGCAACCGCTTTCTGGTGCTGGTGCTGGCGGCCGCGCTGACGGTGGCGGGCATCTACGCCGTCGCTCAACACGCCGGTCGACGCGATTCCCGACCTGAGCGAGAACCAGGTCATCGTCTTCACCGATTGGATGGGCCGCAGCCCGCGCGAGATCGAAGACCAGGTCACCTATCCGCTGTCGCGCAAGCTGCAGGGGCTGGCCGGCGTCAAGGCGGTGCGCTCGTCGTCGGAATTCAACTTCTCGATGATCACGATCATCTTCGACGACAACATCGACTTTTATTTCGCCCGCCAGCGCGTCACCGAGAAGCTGGCTCAGGCCAGCACGTTTCTGCCGGCCGGCGTCGTGCCCTACCTGGCGCCCGACGCGACGGCGCTTGGGCCAGATTTTCTGGTACACGGTCGAGGCGAGCCCGCTCGAATCCGATCGACTCCGGCCGAGCTGTGGGCGCTGAACAAGTTCTACATCGCGCCGCAACTCAACGCCGCGCCGGGCGTGGCCGACGTGGCGGTCGTCGGCGGCACGCCGCTGGAATACCAGATCGACGTGCGGCCCGAGGACTCTGCGGGCCTACGGCATCACGCTGGGCGATCTGTACGCGGCCGTCGGCCAAGAGCAACATGCCCGCCGGCGGCGGCGTCGTGCAGAAGAACAATGCCGAGTACATCGTCCGCGGCGTCGGCTGGATCAAGGACAAGGACGGACATCGAGAACACCGTCATCAAGGAGGTCAAGGGCACGCCGATCTACGTCAAGACCGTCGCCACCGTGCAACTCGGCACGCAGTTCCGCCGCAGCGTCTTCGAGAAGGACGGCAACGAAGTGACCGGCGGCGCGGTGCTGATGCGGCACGGCGAAAATCCGCTGGCCGTCACCGAGCAGCGTCAAGGAGAAGATTCAGGAGCTGCAGCCGGGCCTGCCCGCCGGCGTGCACATCGTGCCGGCCTACGACCGCACGCGGCTGATCCACGGCGCCATCCACACGCTCACCGAGGTGATGTGGCACGAAATGATCATCGCCTCGCTCGCGATCCTGCTGATTCTGATGCACGTCCGCAGCGTGTTCGTCATCTGCGTCACGCTGCCGCTGGCGGTGCTGTTTTCGTTCCTGCTGATGTGGGTGCTTGCGCGTCACTGGGCATCATCGACATTCAGGCCAACATCATGTCGCTGGCCGGCATCACGATTTCGATCGGCATCCTGGTCGATCAGGCGATCGTGATGACCGAGAACGCCACGCATCATCTGAAAGCCCATTTCGGCGACCAGCAAGGTCACGGGCGACATTCGCGAGCTGGTGATCGCGCCCTGCCGCACGGTGGGCCGGCCGATTTTCTTTTCCGTGCATGATCATGCTGCTGTCGTTCATTCCGGTGTTCATGCTCAGCGGCCGCGAAGGCAAGCTGTTTCATCCGCTGGCCTTCACCAAGAGCTTCGCCATGATCGGCGTGGCGCTGATTTCGGTCACGCTGGTGCCGGCGCTGATCCCGACGTTCATTCAAGGGCCGCTTGCGGAGCGAGGAAGAAAACTGGATCGTCCGCAGCTTCATCAATATCTACAAGCCGCTGCTCACCTGGGCCCTGCCGCGGCGGAACCTGGTGATGTGGATGTTCGCCGTGCTGCTGGTTCTGGCGGCCGGCATGTTCCCGCTGCAGGCAGTCGTCGGGCAGGGGCGTCGAGACGCTTGGAAGCGCGTTCTTGGAGTATTCGCGATGGTACGTCGCTACGGTATCTTTCACGGAAAGCGGGCATGCTGTTGTATTTCTGCTGGCCTCGTCGGCATCTGCGGCATTTGCTGCGCACCGTAGCTGAGTCTGATCACGATTTCTACTGGCTACCACGTTCGGAATGCTGTTTTCATGGCTTTGACCGTGCCGCGATCATCGATGCTTCGTGCTGGCATTTTGGCGAGCACGTCGTCTGGCGAGCCATGCGCTGTTAGTCTGACGTCATCGGCCTGTGGGCCTACCACTTTCCGAAGATCGGCGTGGCCTTCATGCCGGCCCTCGACGAAGGCACGACGCTCGACATGCCGGTCACCGTGCCGCGGGCCAGCGTCACGCAGGCGGCCGACGACCTGAAGGCCCGCGACGCACTGCTGCGCGGTTTTCCGGAGGTCGAATCGGTCATCGGCAAAGCCGGCCGGGCCGACACGCCGACCGATCCGGCGCCGCTCGACATGGTCGAGACGTTCGTCAACTTCCGACCCAAGGAGCTGTGGCCCAAGCGCGTGCTCAAGTATGCCGACGCCGAGCGGCAAACGCGCAACGTTCTCGCGGCGCTGGAAGAAGGCGGTTACGTCAACCGCGTCGCGGACCGACGATGAATCGACCAACGTGATCAACGACGCGACGCAAAAAGGCGCTGGAACGGTTCGACGAAACGATGCGCGAGCTGGCCCTGTTGCGGTATGAGGAGTTCGAGCGCGAATTGGGCCCGCTGCTGACGCGCTACTGCCGTCGCCGAAACGGTGCGTCGCATGGAGCGTCACGGGCGACGTGAACTGGCCCGGCGAAGACCGACGAAGACGGCGGAAATCGAGACGCTATCGACAGAAGCTCGTCGCCGAACTATGGCAGCGTGGCTGGCCACCAATCCCGCGCTCGAAGACGTGACGGCAGCTCGTGCAGCGACGTCGCCGAAGCGCTCGAAAACACGAGTGTCGATCACCGACCTCGTCCGCGCCTTGGAGCTGAAGCGAATCGCCTGCTTGACCGCTGGTGGCAATGCCGTCGGCGGAAGCTGCTGGGCGGCCGAACGGACGACGTTGGCCGGCGACGTGCTGCACCGCGGTCGATGCACGAGCGGACCAGACTCTGGACGCGACCAGGTCGAACAGATCAATTGGGAGCTGTTCGATCGCGGCAGCCGAAGCCTTCACCTGGCTACGCCATGGAAGAACTGGTCAAGGCGGCCAGCAAGGCCGGCCTGATCGACGCGGCGCGAAGCGCGAGGCCGCGTCGAAGCGTTTTGCCGCAGCAGGCGATCGACGTCGCAACTGGGCAAGACGTCGACGACACGGCGTTTGCAGCCGTTCGACGCGCTGCGCGACGGATCTGGACGCCGCCTTTCGCGGATCGCGTCTTCTTCTGGCCGCGGCAAGCCGGGCCCAAGGGCGACCTGGTCGACGACGAAATGGGACGTGTCCTGCAAGTGCCCGGCTGGAGCAACATCTTCACGCAGCCGATCATCAATCGCATCGAAATGCTCTCGACCGGCGTCCGCACCGACATCGGCGTCAAGGTGTTTGGCGCCGATCTGGACACGATCGACCGAGTGTGCAAAGACGATCGAGGCGGCGCTCAAGCCGATCAACGGCGCCCGCGACGTGATCGCCGCGCCGATCATGGGCAAGGGCTACCTGCAAATCGACATCGACCGCGAGCAGGCGGCCCGCTACGGCATCTCGGTCGAAGACATTCAGAACGAGATCGAAGTGGCGCTGGGCGGCCGGGCCGTCACCTACACGGTCGAGAAGCGCGACCGCTTTCCGGTGCGCGTCCGCTACGCCCGAGTCGAGCCGCGAGGACGAGGAGAGCATTCGCCGCCTGCTGATCAGCTCCGGCGGAATGCAGGGCGGGTCGAGCGGGAACACGCCTGGCGCGATGAACTCACCCGCGGCGTCGTCGGGTCCCGGCATGAACGGCCGCGACGATTCGACCAAAGAAGGCCACGCGGCGGCTTCGCCTCATGCGGCGCGCGGCAAAACATTGATTCCGCTGGGCGCGGTCGCCACGGTCAAGATCGTCGAAGGTCCGGCCATGATCAAGAGCGAAAACGGCCGGCTGCTCAACTACGTCACGCTCAACGTCCGCGGCCGCGACATCGTCGGCTTCGTCGACGAGGCCCAGCGCGTCGTCGCGCAGAAAGTTCAGCTGCCCGAGGGCGTGCACATCGAATGGAGCGGCGAGTTCGAGCACCAGGTGCGCGCCGCCCGGACGTTGCGGTTCGTGTTTCCGGCCGTGATCGTGCTGATCTTCGTCATCCTGTACCTGACCTACAACGACCTGGCCGACGCCGGCCTGATGATGCTGGCCGTGCCCGAGGCGCTGGCCGGCGGCGCCTTCTTCATGTTCCTGTTTCCCAAGATCATGCAGGGCTGGAGCGCGCCGCCGATGGATTTCAGCGTCGCCGTCTGGGTCGGCTTCATCGCCTGCTTCGGCATGGCGACCGAAACGGGCATCATCATGCTGGTCTATCTGCGCGAGGCGATCGAAAAACGCGGCGGCCTGGAAAACATCCAGTCGCTCGAAGAGCTGCGCCAGGCGGTGATCGAAGGTGCCGTGCATCGGCTGCGGCCGAAGCTGCTGACCGAAGGCGTGGCCATCATCGCCATCTTCCCGATGGTGTTCGCCACGGGCGTCGGCGGCGAAATCCTGGCGCCGATGGCCCTGCCGGTGCTCGGCGGACTGCTGATCTCCGACGAAGTCGTCGACCTGTTCCTGCCCGTCCGATTCTACTGGGTCCGCCGCGCACGCTGGCTCAAGCTGCACGGGCGCCGTGCGGACGACGCAACACGGTCCGCCGATCAGCCGGCCGTTGCTGCAGTGGTATCGACCGAACTGAGTCCGAGCGCCTAACAATAATGTCCCCGGAGAGGGGGGCAGTCGCCGGCCATTTTGCTCGACGCTCTCCATGCCGCACGCTGACTATCGGGCAACTGCGAACGCTGGCAGTTCGGGCGAACAACGGGGCAAGCTGGGGTAATGTCGCGACTGGGGGACTCGCAGAGAGGGGGTAGTAGCGTCGCTGACCGTCGGCACAATAAAAAACTCGTTTACTACAACCCTGGCAATCGGAGTCAATCATGCGAAGTTTCATTTTCAGTGCGGCGATCATCGTGGCATTTCTGGCTTTGCTTGGCGCGGGGCCCAGCAGCCAGGCCAAAACTCTTGCACCCGCCCCGTCGCCCGAGCTCGAGGCCACACAGCCCGAGCCCAAGACGATCATGCTCTGGCGCGGCGAAAAGTGGATGCTGGATTACACCAATTGGGTCCGCAAACGTTTTGGTGCCGAACCGGTCATCATCGACCCGAAGCTCCAGGAATCTTGCCGCCGCCACTGCGCGTGGATGGCCCGCAACAATTCGATGGTGCACAGCAATGCGCCCGGCGAGAACATCGCCATGGGTCAATCGGGCGTTCCGCAGGCTATGAGCACTTGGGAAAATAGCAGCGGTCATTTCGTCAACATGGTCAACCGCTCGCATCGCGTCTGCGGCATGGCCTGTTATCAAATGCCCAATGGCCAGCGTTTCTTTTGCCAGCAATTCTCGCACTAAGCGCACAGCGGCATCCGATTGAGCCGCCGCAGCAGCGCGGCGGCTCAATCGGTCCCGCCGCCAATCCGAACGCCGACTTGGTCTTACGGCATCGATCGATACCAGCATCTGCAGGAAGACGCGGCTGAGCCAGGTCGCTTCAGAGCTCAGTCGTTTGACTGAGGGCTCCCTGCGGGCAGGGAGTTTTCCGCGGGTGGTTGGCTAGGTGTGCTTTGAAAAGGGTTCTTCATCTCCCAGACCTTCTCACGACTCTTTCTGAGCCGTTGGTCAATTGTTCGGTCGCCCGGATTTTTGTTGAGCAATTCCTCAAAGATGGTGATCGCCTGCTGGTGCGATTCAATGGCCTTGTCGAGTTCGCCCCGCTTCCGCTGTAGATCGCCCACATACACATGACATGCGGCCAGCGTTATTCGTGGTCGGGTTGACTCGGACTGTGGATCTAGCGACCGTCGAAACAGTTCTGCACCTCGTTGATACGCAGCCAGTGCCTCGTCGTCTTGTTTTTCTAGGTCGTACGCTAACCCAATTTGGTAATAGAACAAGGCCAAGTGATTGACGTTTTGGTCAGGCAATTTGTCCGCCTGAAGGAGGGTCTCAAAGTGATCGCACGCACGGCGATACAATGGCAATGCCACTTGCGGCTCATGCGAGTTCCACGTAGATCTGCCCCAGGCTGCCCAGTACTGTACCGAGTGCCCGCCTGGAGGCTACGTCAGTTGGCTCTTCTTTTACGACCTGTTCATAGGCTTCGGCGCAGTCACTCCACGCTTTAATTGTCTCTTCGCGTTGCTTGAGGGCACTGGTCAGTTGTCCCTTGCTGCGTAGAAGATGGGCAAGCTCGATGCGGTATTGAAGCCGCTCCGGGACGCGACGTATTAGCTCTGCAAGGAGCAGTTCTGCTTTCCCGGAAGTGGCGAGTGCCGCCTCGGGACGATGAATCCGCCTTTCCGTGTCCGAGGCGATGCGAAGAATGCTGGCCTCTTCGTGCACGAAATCTGGGTCTGAAGGAAATCTAACGGCTAGCTCACGCCACAGCCCCGCCGCGTCCGCGAGAACGGGCAGTGACCTGGAATGTTGACCTCGCCGAACCATGGCTGTGCCAAGTTCCGTCTGCAAGTCGGCGTAGGCACGTCGCACCGCCGGATCATCGTTTTCGGTGAGGCTCAAACGGTCGAACAGAGCATGGGCTTCTTGGAATCCATGGATTGCCCCCGGTGCTCGATCCGTGTCCCGCAAATGTGCTCCGTACGAGAAGAGCGTCACCGCCAACGCCCGTTGGTATTGTCGATTGGTCGGTTGAACACGCAACAGATCGCACCAGATTCGTATGCTCTCTTCCAGATTCTTGTCGGCGGCTTCGCGGTCGCCGTCAAGTGTCGCCTTGTGCCCGGCAAGCGACAAGAGTGTCGCACTCACCGGCGGAGCTGTTTTCTGGCCGTCCGCACTGTGTTGCGAGGAAATCAAAGTCGAGTATTCCCCGAGCTTTTCCCGCATGAAATCGCGAAAGGTGTCGTCGGCCGCCGTCCAGAGGTTACTCTCCTCGAAAATCCAAGCCAGGTCGATCATCGTCCGTTCGGCCTGTGCAAGATTTTCTTCGGCACGCTGTGTTTCTTGCTGTGACTTAACCAGGTGATCCTCTGCACGCCGCCATTGCCAGGTGATTCCGGCAAAGCCAAGTACGCTGACCAGTGCAAGTGCCAACGAAAGGGCTGCCAAGACGGGCCGCCGGCGGCTCCAACGGCCAAGACGAGCTAGGGAGCCGATTGGTCGAGCCGTGACTGGCTCGCCGGCCACGAATCTGCGTAGGTCGTCGGCCAATTCGTCCGCCGTCTGATACCGACGCGATTGATCTTTTTCGAGACACTTTACGCAGATCGTTTCCAGGTCTTTCGGGACTCGTTGTGAGCGAAGTCTGGCTGGCGAAAGTTCGTCGGATTGAATTCGCTGGATGATCTCCGAATTCGACTCTCCCACAAAAGGCGGTTCGCCTGTCAGAAGTTCGTGGAGGATCGCACCCAAGCCGTACACGTCTGTCGTGATGCCGACTTCTTTGTATTTTCCGGCAGCTTGTTCGGGGGCCATATACCTGGGAGTTCCGATGAGCACTCCCGAGAGCGATTGATTGTCAACCGTTTCCAAACGTTTCGAGAGGCCGAAGTCCGTGAGTTTCGGAACGAAGGGAAAATCTTTCACCGTGCCCGCGACACTGGGCTCCAAGAGCACGTTCGACGGTTTTAGGTCGCGATGCAGAATGCCGCGGCTATGGGCGTGACCAACTGCCTCACCAAGGTCGGCAACGATGATCGCTGCCAACTTCGCATTGAGGGGAGCCGCGTGTTCGCGATGCCATGCCGCCAGCGATGGCCCTTTGACATATCCAGCTGCGATGTACCAGATTGTTCCCAATTCGCCCGCATCGAATACGGGAACAATCCCCGGATGATCGAGCACGGCCGCGGCCTGTGCTTCGCGGAGGAACCATCCACGCAGTTGGCCGACTAACAACAGCTCCGGCCGTGGAATCTTTAAGGCAATCTCACGGGCGAGCGTGCTGTCGTATGCCAGAAGCACGACTCCGAAGCCGCCGTGCCCCAACATGCGGCGGATCTCGAATCTCCCCAAGTGACGTGGCAGAGATCGGGCTGCTCCGCTGGCATCCATTGCTCGATCGCCGGTCGAGGCGTCGAGGGATTCAACAGGGACACTTGCAGCGGATTCGTTCCAAAAGTGGCTGAGAACCTCGGCACACTCGGCGAAGTCGTTTTCAGCCGAGTCGACCGAGCTGCCATTGGACGTGCGATCGACAATGGCTTGCAATCGTCGAACGATTTCCGATTCGTCGTCGTTGGCTGAGGAAGCAGGATCCATGACTCCGCCTTAAGACGGTTCAGATTTGTCGTGCAAGATGTCTTTCAACTGTTGCACGGCCCGCTTCCAAAGCATGCGTGCCGCGTCGGGCGAGCGATTTAGTTTTAGCCCAATCTGGGGCCAACTGAGCCCGTCTCGATTGTGCCATAAAATCACCGTGCGATATTCCTTTGCCAGACGCTTAAGGGCTTGCTGAACCTGTTCACGTCGCTCGTTGGCGACCGCCTGGCTGCCGGGCGTTTGATCCGCCGCACTAATCATGCTCTTGAGGTAATCGCGAACATCGATGTCATCCAGCGAACGCTCGCGTCGAATCTGGCGTTTTGCCGTGCGACGATACCGTTTTCTGAGCGAATCGAACCGTCGGATCAAGATCTTTCGCAGCCACGCTCGGAATTCGGATTCACTTTGAGGCAATTCGACCGGCGATCGCTTCGTCACGCGAACGAGCGTTTCTTGGACGAGATCCGAAGGGGCTGCTTTGCCACGCAACGCGGGATCAAATTCTTCGTTGGCGATCGCCAACAAGTAGGGACGATACAGCTCTAGGAGTTGTGCAAGTGCCCCCTCGGCACCTTCGTGGACTGCCACGAGCAGCTTGGAGCCCTTCTTCTTGACTCCCGGCACAGGTGTTAGCGAACTGCTCATTTCTGCCCGCTCCGCACGCAATCACGGCCCAAGGTCGGCAATCCGAAAGTTTTTTTCGAGCCCAAGTCGACCGTCAGCACTAACGCTCTAAATCTCATTCCTACAAGAAGATAACCGGCCCGCTTGGCCGTTACCAGCTAGCAGCCGGGCCCCGCTGTCAAGAAATTTCGCCCTTGTCTGCGTTCGGGTTCACAAGTTTTGGGCCGTAGGAGGGCAGAGGCTTTGTGTCGGGCGTTCGGCCAACCCGGCAGAGGACAACCACAAACGGCAATCAGCAACACGAGGGCGCGGCTAATGAGAATATCTTATGCTTATCATCAATTTCTTGTGGCGGCCTTTCTCGCGTCCAGCGCCACTCAAGTGTTCGCCACATCCTTCAATTTCACAACGTTGGATGTTCCAGGCGCAGTCCAGACGTTTGCTTTCGGGATTTCGGGCAGCAATGTCGTTGGACAGTACATCGATTCTTCCAACCAGGAGCATGGTTTTCTCTTTAACGGTTCGACGTATTCGACGCTGGACGATCCACTCGGTGCGCAAGGTACAAGTGCAAACTCAATTTCTGGTACCAACGTTGTCGGGTCGTATTTCGACGCCGCGGGAAAGCCGCACGGCTTCTTGTACAACGGTTCGTCGTTTACCACGTTGGATGATCCGTTGGGCTCAAACGGCACACAAGCATTGGGGGTCTCCGGCAGCAATGTCGTTGGGAGCTATGTTGATTCTTCCCTTGCGACTCATGGGTTTCTCTACGACGGATCGACGTACACGACGCTCGACGCGCCGGGAGCTTCGGCCACGGTAGCACACGGTATTGACGGGACCCTCGTTGTTGGATTTTCCGTGATAAGCGGCGTGACACGCGGGATGATATACAGCATCGGTGTCGGATTCTCGCCATCGGTTCTCCTATCCGGTACCACAGCCACTTACTTTTGGGACGTTTCCGGCGCCGATAAGGTCGGCCAATATCGAACACCCGCCAACGTCTATCACGGTTTTCTTAGAACCGCCACGAGCACGACGATCGTCGATGATCCGCTGGGCGTGCTTGATAATGTCGCGACGAGCATCGACGGCAGCAACATCGCGGGCGCGTATGCCGACGCCGCCGGAAACTATCACGGATATCTGGCCGTCCCGGTCGTCCCCGAACCATCGACTTTCGCGTTGGGGATTCTTGCGCCTTGTCGCTCGCCGCTTTCGGTCGGCGGCTCCGCCGCCAGCATCTTGGCAGAGCCGGCTTCACCACTTGAGAACGCTCATGAAATCCTTCGCATCGTCGCTCGCTGCATTTGCTCTGGTGCTGTGGACGCCGTCCGTTTGTGCGGCGGCAAGTTACAACGTCACCGATCTGGGCACGCTCGGCGGAGACTACAGCATTGGTAATGGCATCAACGCCAGCGGACAAGCGACGGGCCAGGCCCTCACGACCGGAGGCACGGGCCACGCGTTTCTGTATGACGGCACGATGCACGACCTCGGCACGCTGGGCGGAAGTATCAGCGCGGGAAATGGCATCAACGCCAGCGGACAAGTGACGGGCAGCGCCTACACAACCGGAGATGCCGCCTACCACGCCTTTCTCTACGACGGCACGATGCACGATCTGGGCACGCTGGGCGGAACCCTCAGCGCTGGGTCTGGCATCAACGCCAGCGGGCAAGTGACGGGCTTCGTCTCCACGACCGGTGACGCGTCCTCTCATGCATTTCTGTACGATGGCACGATGCACGACCTCGGCACCTTGGGCGGAACCCGGAGCACTGGGTTGGGCATCAACGCCAGCGGACAAGTGGCGGGCACTTCGACCACGACCGGAAATGCCGCCGAGCACGCGTTTCTGTACGACGGCACGATGCACGACCTTGGTACGTTCGGAGGGAGCAATAGCGGCGGCTACGGCATCAACGATAGCGGACAGGTAACCGGCTACGCCTACACGAGCGGAAATGCCGCGAGTCACGCCTTTCTGTACGACGGCACGATGCACGACCTGGGCACGCTGGGCGGAAGCTTCAGCGGTGGGTACGGTATCAACGCCACCGGACAAGTGGTGGGCGCTGCGACCACGACCGGAGATTTCGTCGATCACGCATTTCTATACGATCTCGTCCATGGAATGGTCGACCTCAATTCGCTCATCACCCCCGCATCGGGCTGGGAGCTGGTGCAGGGATCGGCCATCAATGATTTGGGCCAGATTACCGGCTACGGCACGATCGACGGCCAAACCCACGGCTTTCTACTGAACCCCGTCCCCGAGCCGTCGACTTTTGCGTTGGGAATTCTTGGTGCCTTATCGCTCGCCGCTTTCGGTCGGCGGCTTCGTCGTAAGCAAGTGTTCGCAGTCTGAGGGAAAGCTCATGCATCAAGTGCGCAAGAGCGGTGTCGCATCCGATTGAGCCGTCGCAGCAGCGCGGCGGCGCAATCGGTCCCGCCGCCAATCCTGGCCCCACAGGGTCCGGTCGCTCCGGAATTCCCAGGTTTGGAATAGAAATCGGCCCTGGCCGGCGTCCTGGCTTTGGCCGCGCTGCTAGTGCCGCCGCCACGGATTCTTGGAAATCAACATTATTCGAGTGCTAACAAAGAGCGGCTAGGATTGGGTGGCCCAGACAACTTGTTGTCTGGGTCCCGAAGGAACAAGAGGGTCTGGCGAGGTGCGCGGCCCCCTCAAACGCCTCTTATTGCTTCGCAACACCGACAACAAGTTGTCGGTGCCACCCCAGAACGCGACTGCTAACACTCGAATCATGTTGGAATGCGGCGGGCCGAACTTCCCCGGCGACGCGAAAAATTTGACGCCGCCCAGCGACCACGCTAGCTTCAGGCTACCGTTGCATGTTGGCGTCGAGGACGCGTCCGACTGCGGACTTACCAGAAAGGACCATCGCACGATGATTCGCTTCTTATCTTGCCGGTCGTTGTTGGCTGTTTTCGTGCTGGGCTTCGTGGGCGAGGCGATGGCTGAACCCCCCGCCGTGCGGAAGGTTCAACTGAAGTACGTCTGCGAAATCGCCGACATCCCACAGGACGCAAAGACGGTCGACCTGTGGATTCCCATGCCGTCGGAGAATGAGCGGCAGAGCGTTCGTCTGCTGAATGCGAAGGAACTGGGCTCGGGACGGATCACCAAGGACAAGGTCTTTGGAAACCGCCTGTTCTATCGCCGGTATGAGTTGCCCCTGGTTGCCGCCGGAAAAAGCGCGGCCGACGCGCCGATCAAGGTCGAGTTGCTCTACGACGTCGAAGTGCGCGAAGCGACCGTGGCCGCTGCCAAACAACTGATCTCGACCAACGCGGGCGTGCCGGCAGGGGAGTTCGCGCCCTATCTGAGCGACTCGCAGATGATTCCCATCAAGGGTCGCATTACCGAATTGGCACGCGGCATCAAGCTGCCGGAAGGCGAACCGTTGCGGGCCGGCCGCGCGATCTACGACCATCTGGTCAGCACGATGGTTTACAACTATCTGGCGCCAGGCGCGGGAAAGGGCAATGCCGTCTGGGCATGCGACAGCAAGACGGGCGACTGCACCGATTTTCATTCGGTGTTCATCGGCGTGTGCCGCTGGCGCGGTATTCCGGCCGATCACGTTTTCGGCCTGCCGATGCCGCCGGAACAACCCGAGGGCGATATTAAGTATTGCCACTGCTGGGCGCAGTTCTGGGTGGCGGACGTGGGTTGGATTCCGATCGACGCCTCGCGTGCCAACAAGTATCCCAAAGACCGCGAGTACTATTTTGGCACGCTGGGCAGCACCTGGGTCACGCTGGCGCACGGCCGCGACGTCGTTCTGGAACCGCCGCAGCAGGGTCCGCCGGTCAACATGCTGCACGGGCCCGTCGCCGAGATCGACGGCAAGCCGTTCGAGGGCGTCCGCTGGCTGGCGCACTACCAGGACCGGCAAGACTCTGCGGCGAAATAGCCGCATTTCTTCCGCATTCCCGAATCCCAATCGTCCCGCGGTCCGAGGCATGGGATATGCTATCAGGCTATCGGACCGTCTGCCCGAGCGCATCATGGGATTACGCGCGGGCAACCGCGCCGGAATCGTGGCCACGATTAGCTCGATACCGCCATGCGGTCCTATCGCTGCTACTGCGGCTACCCCTTGTACTTCGACAACAGTTGGTGCCTGGTGTGCGAGCGCGAGGTCGGGTTCTGCCCGGCGTGTCGCCGTTTCGTCGCGTTGCTACCGACGCAAACAGGGCGATGGCGCAACTTGAACAACGCCCAGCAAGCCGACACCCGACGCGACGGCGGGCGTTGCCGAGCGCTCAGGTTGACGCGACATGGACCGCCACGCGCAGCGTCGAGCCGACGCCCCCGAGCACGACGCCCTTGACCGGGCTGACGTCGTGAAAGTCGCGTCCCCAACCGAGCACGATGTGACCGTCCGCCACGAGACAACCGTTCGTCGGGTCAAATCCCGTCCAGCCGTTGTGCGGACAATACACGCTGACCCAGGCGTGCGACGCGTCGGCGCCCTCCAGGCGCGGCTGATCGGCCCGCGGCTGCGTGCGCAAGTATCCGCTCACATAACGGGCTGCCAGGCCGAGCGAACGCAGGCAGGCGATTTGCAAGTGCGCGAAGTCCTGGCACACGCCACGGCGACGCTCGAGAACGTCCTCGACCGACGTGTCGATCGTGGTGGCGGCCGGATCGTAGGCAAAATCCTCGTGGATCCGCCGCGTGAGATCGAATGCGCCCGCCAAAACCGGCCGACTCTCGGGAAAGCTCACGAGCGCGTACTCGCGCAGCGCGTCGCCGGTCCGAACGTACGGCGAAGGGTACACGTACTGCAGCGCGTCGACGGTCGCCGGGTTGCGCCGCTGGTGGAGCTCTTGTCGCGCGACCGTCCATGATGGCGAGTCGGTCAGATCGGCGCCAGGCAGGCACTCGACGACGACGCGGCTTTGAGATTGGATCCGGAGCTTTTGGTGCGGCTCGAGCACCGCGAAACTGCGCACCCGGTTGCCGAAATAGTCGACGTACGTGTGCAGCTTCGTGGGCACCGGTTCGACTTCGAGGGTTGTTTCCAGGCACGTCTGGCCGGGGATCGTCCGCGGGTCGAGCCGGAGCAGGTTGTGGCAGGCCTCGGCCGGCGTGAAGTACTCATACTCGGTGATGTGAACGATCTCGTAGATCATCGAGCTCGGTCGCCCAACCGACGGGGCGGCTGCACGTGCGTCAGGAAGGTCCGAGTCAAGAGACTCGAAAGCTCCTTCATCGCCCGCGTAATCTGCTTCAGACGTGCGGCAAGTCGGGTTCGCCGACCTTGCCGATTCGGCGGCACGACGGCGTCGACGTCGAGCAGCCGAACCTCGGAGAAAATATTCATGACCAGGTCTAATTCCGGCGCATTGGGCAGCGCAGGCTGGCCGTGTCGCAAGGCGCGAACGTGGCGATAAAGCGTCGCCAGTTGGAAGGCGATCGAGCGAGGATTAGTTTCGTCCGCCAGCAGCAAGTCGAGCACGCGGGCAACGTCGGGCCCGAAGACGTAGCGAGACTGGTAGGTCATCGCACTGTTGGCGATCTCCAAAACGGCGAGCAGGCGCGTGCTTTCGGCCGGGTTGGGCTCGATCACGGAATGCAGCAACAGGTCGGACAGGTTCGCCACGCGCTCCAAACGGCGACCAATGTCCAAAAACAGCCAGCCGGTGTCGCGGGTCATGCCGTCGGCGGCCTGGCCGCCAAAGGCCGAGAGCTTTTCGAGCACCCGATCCATTGCCGACAGCGGCGCGCCGTCCAAAACGCGACCCGAGATCTGAGCCGGCACCAGGTCCTCGCTCAATTCGGTGAGTATTCGCCAGGCGTCGGTCGACAAGCGATCGCGGACGCCCATGGCGATCCGATGGACCTTGCTCACGTCGCCGGCGATGCCGTTGGGATTCTCGCCGTCGAACACGACCGCGAATAGCACGTCTTGCAGCGAGGAGGCGGATTCTGTCGCCCAATCGAGAGGCATGCGACCGTGCGATTCCAACAGCTCGACGAGATGCATCAACTCCGTGGGTTGTCCGAACTCCGATTCGTTGGTCATTCGATGAAGCAAGCAGCGCGTCAGGCGGCAACCAAATTCGATCCGCTCGACATATCGGCCCAGCCAATACAAATCGTCGGCGAGTCGCGACGGCAGAATGAAACCGGCACGGCTCAACTGCGACGAGCGCGTATTCGTGGGCAGCAGCGTCATCGGGTCGGGCGGCGTGTCGCTGAGCACCCAAGTGTCCTTGCTGCCGCCGCCCGTTTGGGCACTCAACAAAATGGACTCCGAGGAACTGCCCGAGCGAGTCAATCCGCCGGGCATCACCACGTACTCGTCGGCAGTGACGGCCACGGCGTACAGCCGGATCATCAAATGCCGCGGTTCGAGCCGCTGATCCTGCCAGGTCGGAGCCGTCGACAAGGCGACGCACTCCTGGCCGACGTAAAGGTGCGGGTCCTTCGTCAACCTGGCGATCATTGCGTCGCGCGGAATCTGACCGGGCAGGAACGTGGCAGGGCCGGCAGTGGCGTAGGCATGCTTGACGACGAGCCGATCGAGTTGTTGCACGACTGCCTCGAGCGCGTCCTCCTGGCCGCACCACCAGGTGGCCAGCGGCGGCAGCAGCAGGTCTGCGCCGAGCAACCGGCGGCAGAGCCCCGGCAGGAACGACAGCAGAGCCGGCGTCTCGATCACGCCGGAACCAATCGAGTTGGCGATTACGACGTTGCCGGCTTGTGCCGATTGCAGCAAGCCGGGAACGCCCAAGAGCGATTCGCCGCGCAGCTCGAGCGGGTCGCAAAAATCGCTGTCCACGCGGCGCATGATGACGTCGACCGGCAACAACCCGCTGAGCGTTTTCAAGAACACACCCTGATCGCGCACGGTCAGGTCGCGGCCTTCGACCAGATTGAACCCCAAATAGCGGGCCAGATAGGACTGCTCGAAGTACGTCGAATGGTAGGGTCCGGGAGTGTAGATCACCACGCGCGGCTCGCGGTCGCGCACGGCGGCGCGGGCCAACAGCCCGTCGCGCAAATGCTGAAAAAACCGCGCCAGCCGCTGCACCTGGCAATCGCGAATCAGATCGGGATAGACGCGGTTCATCACGATTCGGTTTTCCAGCGCATAGCCCGCCCCGGACGGCGTGTCGGTTCGATCGCCGATGACCCACCAACGGCCGTCGGGCGAGCGGGCCACGTCGACCGCGCAGAGATGCAGGTAGATGCCGTCGGGCGGCTTCAGCTCGTGGGCCGCGCGAATGAACGCGGGATTGGCAAACACGATCTCGGGCGGAAGATCGCCGGTCTCGAGCAGCCGCCGAGGACCATAAATGTCGCTCAGCAGCAAGTTCAACGCACGCGCGCGTTGACCGACCGCCGCGCTGAGCATTTGCCATTCCTCGGGCGAGATCAGCAAGGGCCAGGAATCGAGCTGCCACGGTCGCTGTTCGTGCAGCTCGCGGTCGGGGGGCGTGTAGGTAACGCCCGACTCGCGCAAGATTCGACGGCACAGGTCTTGCCGACCTTGCAATTCGGACACCTTTTGCGAGCCGAGCGCATCGGCGAGGCGCTGCCAGCAAGGCCGAATCGAACCGTCCGCACCAATCGCCTCGTCCCAATGGCCGGCAACGCCCACGTAGTTCCGCAAGTGATGCCCGTCCAGAAAGTGCGGCGCTGGGACCATCGACTCGGCGGACGTCATAGAAACCTTCTCGCAACCTGACGGGCACGCTCGAACCGCGTCGCTGATGGGCCGATCGCGCCGGCGAGCCTTCCTTCGATTTTAGTTGCTCGGGCTCGATTCCGGGAGGCGGCTTTGTGGCGATTCACGGGTACTGCGCCACACGAGAGTTCCGGCCGTAGCGGTGAACACCGACCTTGCGGTCTCGCGGAGTCGGTGTTTCAGACAACGAGTTGTCGGTGTTGCGACGCAACAAGCGTCGTTTTGCAGTGGCCATCTTGACTCGCCAGCTCCTCTTGTCCCTGCGGGACCCGGGCAACAAGTTGTCTGGGCCACCCAATCCGAGCCGTTCGTTGCTTGCACTCGAATCATGTAGTTACGCGCCGGCGCCTGCGGACCGGCCGTGGCGCAAGTCGAGCGTGGTGGGAAACTCGGGGTTGATTTCCAGCGGCGGCGGCGCGAAAAATCCGGCCGTGTGGCCGTGCGCGAAAAAACGATTCGTGCGCCGCGACTCGGCCTCCATGGCATTGACCGGAAAACGCTCGTAGCTCAGGCCGCCGGGATGCGAGACGTGGTAGGTGCAGCCGCCTAGGGAGCGGCCGTTCCAGTTGTCGTACAGATCGAACACCAGCGGCGCGTCCACGGGAATCGTCGGATGCAGGCAGCTCGGCGGCTGCCAGGCCCGATAACGGACTCCCGCGACGTACTCGCCGAGCGTGTCGGTGGCGCGCAGCGGCACCCGTCGGCCATTGCAGGTCACGACGTAGCGATCGCCGAGGAAGCCGGCCACGCGGACCTGCACTCGCTCGACGGACGTGTCGACGTAGCGCGCCGGGCCACCTGGGCTCGGTTCCTCGGCCAGCACGTGCCACGGTTCGATGGCTTGCCGCAATTCGATTTCGATGCCCGAGTGGTGGCAGCGGCCGAAGACCGGAAATCGAAATTCGAAATGCGGCAGAAACCACTCGGCCTCGATCGGCTGGTCGGCACGCTTCAGGTCGGCGATCACCTCGCGGAAATCCTGCCAGGCAAAGTGCGGCAGCAGGAACCGGTCGTGCAGCTGCGTTTGCCAGCGAATCGGGCGGGCCCGGCACGGCTCGCGCCACAGCCATGCCACTAGCGTTCTCAGCAGGAGCTGCTGCGTCAGGCTCATGCGCGGATGCGGCGGCATTTCGAAGGCGCGAAATTCGACCAACCCCAGCCGGCCCGTGGCCGTGTCTGGAGAGAACAACTTGTCGATGCAGAACTCGGCGCGATGGGTGTTGCCGGTCAGGTCGACCAGCAGGTGGCGAAACACGCGGTCCACCATCCAGGGCGTAACCTCTCCAGACCGCGCCAACTGAAGGTCGACTTCCTCAAATGCGATCTCCAATTCGTAGACGGCATCCTGCCGCGCTTCGTCGACGCGCGGAGCCTGGCTGGTCGGACCCACGAACAACCCGCTGAACAGGTAGCTTAACGACGGGTGATTGAGCCAGTAGACGACCAGCGAGCGCAGCAGGTCGGGCCGGCGGAGAAAGGGACTGTCGGCCGGCGTCGCACCGCCCATCACCACGTGATTGCCGCCGCCGGTGCCCGAGTGACGACCGTCGAGCATGAACTTCTCGGTCCCGAGGCGAGTCTGCCGCGCGTCTTCGTACAGGCCGGCGTGGATTTCGTTCAGTTCCGTCCAGCAGCGGGCCGGCTGCACGTTGACTTCGATGACGCCGGGGTCCGGAGTGACCTTGATGACGCTGACGCGCGCGTCGTGCGGAGGCAATTCTCCTTCGATCACCACCGGCATGGCGAGCGCTTCGGCCGTGTCTTCGACCGCGGCTACGAGCTCCAGATAGTCTTCGATCGTCTCCATGGGCGGAAAAAATATGTGCAGCCGTCCGTCACGCGGCTCGACGCACAGCGCCGTCCTCACGACCCAGGGGGCCGACTCGCCGATCTCGGGCATGCGTTCGCGCAGCGATACCTGGCCCTGGGGGGCATTCGGTTTTCCATCGCGGGGCTGGCCGACGGATTCGCCGCGCAATTGAAATCGCTCGGGCACCGGGAGTGACCCGACTTGGACCGTGGGATCGCGCGGGCAGAGGTAAGGATACTCGGCCGCCGCTACCCACGGCAAGCTCGTCACCGGCAGACGCAGACCGATTGGCGAGTCGCCCGGCATCAGGACCAGGTGCTTGCCGCGCAGCATCCACAGACCGCTTTCCCAGGCGGTAGCGGCCGAATCGCGCCGCAATGGCATCACGTAGCCGACGGGTTCATTCAGCCCGCGCTCGAAGACGCGCCGCAGTCGGGTTCGCTCTTCGGGGTCGGCGAGTTTGCTGTCGGCAGGATCGACGTTGATCGGCAATTGACTTTCGCGGCGCAGAAAGTAGATCGGGTCCTCGAAGGCCGGCACGGCGAAACCGGGATCGACCGTCAATCGCCGGGCCAGCAGCTCCAAGAATCGCTCGGCGTCGAGAATCGTGTGGCCGAGTTTCTGGTCGCAGCCGGCGATCAAGTCGGGATTGCGCCAAATGGGGTGGCCGTCGTTGCGCCAATAGCAGGCCAGGGCCCAGCGCGGCAGTTGCTCGCCGGGATACCATTTCCCCTGGCCGAAGTGCAGCAGGCCGCCAGGGGCGAAGCGCGTCTGAAGTCTGCGGATCAACTGTTCCGAAAGTCGCCGTTTGTCGGGACCGACGGCCACGAAGTTCCATTCGGGCCCGTCGCGGTCGTCGATCGACACGAAGGTTGGCTCCCCTCCCATCGTGAGCCTCACGTCCTGGTCGCTCAACTGCCGGTCGACCGCGGCGCCAAGCGTTTGGATGCGCGACCATTGATCGTCGGTGTAGGGTTTCGTAACCCGAGGATCTTCGTGGATGCGCGAGACGCGCATGACGTGCTCGAATTGAACTTCGCACGGTTCCAGGCGTCCGCTGATCGGGGCGGCGGCCGTGGGGTCCGTCCCCGTCGCCAACGGAATGTGCCCTTCGCCGGCGAACAGGCCGCTCGTCGGATCAAGGCCAACCCAGCCGGCGCCTGGCAAGAAAACCTCGCACCAGGCGTGCAGGTCGGTAAAGTCCTGCTCGGCCCCGGCGGGGCCTTCGAGCGGTTTTACGTCGGGCTTGAGCTGAATCAGGTAGCCCGAAACAAAGCGGGCAGCCAGACCCAATCGCCGCAAGATTTGCACCAGCAGCCAGGCCGTGTCGCGGCACGAGCCGCGGCGACGCGCGAGCGTCTCTTCGGGAGTCTGAACTCCCGGCTCGAGCCGAATCAGGTACTCAATTTCACGATTCAATCGCTGGATCAACTGCACCAGGAAATCGATCGTGCGGATGTCTTGCGGCTTGATCGACTCGACCCATGCCAGCAGCAGGGGGCCGGCCTCTTGCCGCAGCAGAAACGGCGCAAGGTCGTGGGCGAGCGCCTCGTCGTAGCGAAACGGATATTTTTCGGCCTCGGGCTCGAGAAAGAAGTCGAAGGGATTGATCACGGTCATCTCGGCGATCAAATCGACGACGATCCGAAAGTGGTGCACCTTTTCCGTAAACGTGATGCGGGCCAGAAAGTTCGCCTGCGGGTCCTGCTGCCAATTCAGAAAGTGCTCCTTGGGCTCGATGCGCAGCGAGTAGCCGACGATGGGCGTGCGCGCGTGCGGCGCCGGACGCAAGCGCACGATCTGCGAACCCAGCGCGATGGGCCGGTCGTAACGGTAGTGGGTCTCGTGATACAGAGCGACTCGGATGGCCATGCTTGAGGTTTTCTGGCAGACGAGCAACGAGGCACTGGGTGAGCACATGGCTCCGAAGGCGCGCCGCACTCCGAGGGCAGCCGATGCCGTCGACGTGAAGCCGCGCGGTCAGCTGCGGCTCATGTCGCTGCTGTTGCCGCCGGCCGCGGGCACGTAGGACTTCAGGACATAATCGCGCACCATGCGGTCGGAACTGAATCGCCAGCCCAGGGTGCGCATGGCTCGTTTCATACGAGACACCCAAGCCCGCGGCACGCCGTCGCGATCTCGATCATAGTACAGCGGCACGACCTCGTTGCGAACGACGTCCAAGAGCGAAGTGCGGTCGCGGGCGTCGTGGACTTCGGTGGACGCGTGCGTTTCGCCCTGTCCGATGGTGAATCCGTTGCGGCCGTCGTAGGCTTCGGCCCACCATCCGTCGAGCACGGAAAGGTTCAACCCTCCGTTGAGAACGACCTTCATGCCGCTGGTACCGGACGCTTCCAGCGGTCGCCGCGGATTATTGAGCCACACGTCGACTCCATGCACCAGGTGGCGCGCGACGTTAATGTCGTAGTCTTCGACGAACACGACCTTTCCGATGAAGCTTGGATCGCGCGTGAGCACGGCGATCTCCTGGAGCACGTGCTTGCCCGGCATGTCCTGCGGATGGGCTTTGCCGGCAAACACCAACTGCATGGGCACTTGCGGGTCGTTGACCAGGTCCATCAATTCTTCGAGGTCTTGAATGAGCAAATCGGCCCGCTTGTACGTGGCAAATCGCCGCGCGAATCCGATGGTCAGGGTATCCAGGCTGAGGGCGCGCCGCAGTTGGGCGATCACCTCGGGCGGTTCGTCACGCCGCTCGGCCTGAAACACCGCGCGGCGCCGCGCGAAATCGAGCAGCCTGGCCTTGAGCGTTTGGTGGGTTTCCCACAGCTCTCCATCCTCGACCGCGCCGATCGCATCCATGCCGGCGGAATCGCCGAGCCGTTGCGTCCAGTCGGGCCCCAGCCTGCGCTCGAACAGCTCTTGCATCTGCGGTGCCAGCCACGACAGCACGTGCACTCCGTTGGTGATATGGCCGATCGGCACGCCATCCTGGCTGCGGCCCGGCCACAGGCATTGCCACATGCTGCGCGAGACTTCGCCGTGCAGCGAGGCCACGGCGTTGGCCCGCCGCGAAGCCTTGAGCGCCAACACCGTCATGCAGAAACTCTCTTCGGAGTTGTACGGATCGACGCGGCCCAACGCCATCAGGGAGTGCAGGTCCATGCCCATGCTCTCGCGGAGCGGACCCAGGTGCTCTTCGATCAAGCTGGCAGAAAACCGATCGTGACCGGCCGCCACGGGCGTATGCGTGGTGAACACGGTGCGTCCGGCCACGCGGCGCATCGCCTCGTCGACGGTGGTTCCTTCGCGTTCCATGCTCCGTCGCATCAACTCTAACACGGCGAAGGCGCTGTGGCCCTCGTTGAGATGCACCACCCCGGGTGCGATGCCCAGCGCCTCCAAAGCCCGCACGCCGCCGATGCCCAGCAACAGTTCCTGGCGAATCCGCGTTCGCGTGTCGCCGCCATAAAGCCGGGCGGTCAGTTCGCGATCTTCCGGCGCGTTGCCCGGCACGTCGGAGTCGAGCAGGTAGAGCAGATTTCGGCCCACCGAGAGCTTCCACAACCGGGCGGAAATCGGGCCGGTCCGCGTGTCGATCGAAACCGTGATCGGTTGCCCGTCGAGCCCCGTTGCGGGCTGAATCGGGATGTCGTCGCTGTTCAAGTCCAGGTAGTTCTCCTGCTGCCAACCACGGCTGTCGAGCTGCTGGCGGAAGTAGCCCTGATCGTAGTACAGGCCGATGGCGACCAGAGGAATCCCCAGGTCCGAGGCGCTTTTGATGTGATCGCCGGAGAGAATTCCCAATCCACCCGAGTAGATCGGCACCGATTCGTGAAGGCCGAACTCGGCCGAAAAGTAGGCCACGGGCCGGGCCCACAAAACGCCGGCGTTGCGGGCGCCCCAGGTCTCGTCCGATTCCAGGTATTCGCGCATCCGCCGGTAGGCATAGTTGATGCGGCTGTGCAGCACCAATTGCCGGCAGCGTTGCTCGAGGTAGTCGATCGACATGCTCCGCAGCAACAGGATCGGATTGTGATCGCATTCGCGCCAGCGGACCGGATCCAGCTCTCGAAACAGGCTTTGCGTTTCCCGGTCCCAACACCACCACAGGTTTTGAGCCAGTGCCCGCAAGCGATCGTAAGCCGGCGCGATGAAGTGCTCCAAGGCCCGCAACTCGCTGACCAGCGGGCTCAACTGGGCCGTGGCCGCGACGAGCATGCTGATTTCACCCCCCGAGAATTCGCGGGCCTCGGCCGTTTGCACGACGAGCACTCCTTGCAGGGCGCCGCGGTCGACCAGCGGCACTCCGAAAAGCGTGTGATAGACTTCCTCGCCGGCTTCGGGAAAGTACTTGAACCGGGGGTGCCGCGCCGCGTTGGTGAAGGCCTGGGGCCGCATTTCCTCGGCGATCAGTCCGACCAGCCCCTCGTCGGAGCGCATCCGTACGCGGCCAATCGCGTTGGGCCGCAAACCGACCGTGGCGGCCAGAACCAGGTGCT
The DNA here is from genome assembly GCA_963801675.1 of uncultured Planctomycetia bacterium. Lineage (GTDB taxonomy): Bacteria > Planctomycetota > Planctomycetia > Pirellulales > PALSA-1355 > PALSA-1355. The sequence continues at coordinate 446,441 of CAWDFN010000001.1, read as the reverse complement.
TGCGATCCGGCTCCAACAGGTAGACCGAACAGACCTCGGTTCCAAAACGCTCGCGGATCAGCCCCACGATGTTCTGGAGCGACTCCGCCGGGCGGCCATCGGTCGAAAGGACCTGGCCAATTTCCTCAAGGGTAACCAACAGCGAACGTTCCGATGCGGGCGCCGATTCAATCATGGTTTGCATCCTCTAGCCGCCGTGGCTCCGCTCGGGCCGACCGCGGAACCGCCTGACTCCCGGGCGGGACGAAACTCGTTGGGCCCGTCAACGCCTGCCGAGCCAGCGCGCAGCAAGACCGGGAGCGTCTGAGACGGAACACTTCCGTAGCAACCTCCGTGCCAGCGGTGCGAAACTCACGGGCATCGACAGCTGCGCACCGCTGAAGGCCGGAAAGTACCGCACGGATGCGCCGCGGTGCCTCGAATGAGCGTCGAGCGGCGGCGGGCCGACCGCAGGGGGTATCGCCGTGATTCTGTGCGTGGACTGCACGACTTAGCGGCACTGGGGAACCATTTCTTCCGGACGACTGCGGGGCGTTTGCGAGGTGGTCAAGCCCGACGAAAGCCGGCCAGGCGACAACGGTACGGCGTCACCGGACCGGTTCGGGATGCGTATTTTGGACCGGTGCACCTCGGTGCTGAAATTTCTTGAAGTTTGATTGACACGCATTATCTACTTTTATAGATTTAGTGTACTAAACGATTGGCCTAACCCCGGGGAGGATCCGAAACATGGGGGCAACGCGATTGGGACGGGTGCAGCTTCTGATCATGCAGGTGCTGTGGGATAAGGGTCGGGCGACCGCCCGCGAGATTACCGACGCGATCAACGCGTCCGAACCGATTGCGCACAGCACCGTGCAGACGCTGTTGCGCGGTTTGGAGGAAAAGGGAGCGGTATCGCACGAGGCCGAGGGCCGCACGTTCGTCTTCCTTCCGCTAGTGGCGGAGGACAAGTTCAAGCGAAGCGCCACGCGCGAACTGGTCGAACGCGTGTTCGGCGGCAATGCGGCTACGCTGGTGGCGCATTTGCTCAAGAACGAAAAAGTATCGCGGGAAGAGGTCGACGAGATACGCAAGTTGATCAATCGCCACGGCAAGAAATAGGGGATGCACCGTGAACTGGCTCGATACGCAGATGGCGTTGCTCGACGTCGCGACCGGCGCGGTCGAATTCGCCGTTAACTGGTTCTTGCAATCGATTTTGCTCATTACGATTGGCCTGGCGATGGGAAAGCTGCTGGGGCGGCGCGGTTCGGCGGCGCAGTCGGCGGTCTATCGAACGACGCTGGCTGCCGTGCTGATTTGTCCGATCGCGAGTTGGATGCTGTTTCAGGCCGGTGTCTCCGGCTGGTCGCTGGCGATGCCCCGGCCGTGGACTTACGAACAGGACGAAATGATCGTCGCCGACGCCGCTTTGCCGGCCGCTGAATCCCCGTTGAACAGTCCGTCGGCGGCTGTCGATGCGGCGTCGCCTGCGCGGTCTTCCGGGCCGAGTGACGAGTTGGATCAATCGATGGTGCCGATTGAACCACGCGTCGAAATTCCGGCGTCGCAAACCGTTGGTCCGGTGGAAGCCGACGTGCCCTCGTCGGTCGCTGGCGCAGCGCTGATTGAAGAACCGGCAGCGCAAGCGGCGGCGGTGCGGACGTTTTCGGTGCATGTGTCCGGATGGATGGCGTTGGTCATCGGCGCTTCCTGGCTGTTGATCGGTGCGGCATGGTTGGCAAGATTGGCCACGGCCTGGTGGCGGGTGTCTCGTCTGCGCCAAGCCGCCGTGCCGGCCGACGCGGCGATTCTGCGAACTTGTCGCGAGTTGGCGGGACATCTCGGGGTGTCGGCGCCGGAAGTTCTTCGCAGCCCCTACTTGCCGAGCCCTTGCCTGGCTGGCCTTCGCAGGCCGGCTGTGCTGCTCCCCGAAGCCGAGCTGTGTCTCTCGGTTCGCGACGTGCTTATCCACGAGCTGGCGCACCTGGCACGCCGTGATTGCCATTGGAACCTGCTTCGGCAGTTGGCCCTGTCGGCGTTCTTTTTCCAGCCGCTGCTGTGGAAGCTGTCTCGACGGCTGGAAGCCACCGCCGAAGAGGTGTGTGACGACTACGTCGTGCAATACGGCGGCGATCGCCAGCAATACGCACACCGCCTGGTCGACATCGCCGAATTGTCCAGCGCGCCGGTGGCCGCGGCGGGCGTGGCAATCGTGTCGCTGCGTTCCATGCTCGCCCAGCGCGTGCAACGGATCCTGGACACGTCGCGGTCGCTCTCGACGCGAGTCGGCAACGCGTTGTTGATCCTGGTTCTCGCCGGCGGTCTCGTCGGCACGACGATCGTGGGCCTTGTCGGCATCGGCCCGCAAAAGTCGGTCGCCGACGTCGCGACCGCGCCGGAAGAGAGCAAAACTACAGACGGCGAGCGAGGGTCAAAAGGCGATGCCGCAGCACCAGAGTCCAAAATCAGCGAGGTCGACGACGAGCTGATCACCGTCCGGGGCCGAGTTCTCGATTCAGCGGGCACGCCCATCGGCGGGGCGACTGTGCGATTGGTTCGCTGGTACTGGGATCCCCAGATTGAGCACAAACCGCTGAACGAAGTTCAAAGCGATCCAGCGGGGCAATTCGAAATCAGGTACCGTAAATCGCAGTTCGACGTGGACGTCCGGCGCCCAGAACAGTGGAAGGAAGTTGCCGTCGCCGCGTTCAAGCAGGGCTTTGGTGCCGACTGGGTATGGTGGGACACCGTGGCAACGGGTGAGCAAGCCGTGCTGCGATTGCCCACGGATGATGTTCCCATGACCGGTCGCGTGATCGACCTGGAAGGCCGGCCGCTGGCCGGAGTTCGAGTTCGCTTCGGTGGCCTGCAAGCGCCGAAGGGCGACGACCTGTCCGATTGGATTGAGGCGGTCAAGCTGGGCGAACCGCCGTGGACTGCCGTCAAACACTTGCGCGGCTCTGGATTGCCCTTCGAGGGAACCGGCCTGTCGGGCGATCTGATCACGGATGCCGATGGACGGTTTCGCATCACCGGCATTGGGCGCGAGCGCACGATCGACCTGTCGTTCGAGGGACCGATGATCGCGCGGACTTCCGTGACCGCGGTGACCCGGCACATGATGCCTATTTCGCAGGTGAAAACCACCTCCACGCTAGCGAACGACAAGCTGCCTGTGCTGGGGGCTGATTTCGCGATCACGCTGCCGCCGACGCGCGTCATCGAAGGCGTGGTCCGCGATGCGGCAACCGGCCAGATCCTCGCAGGCGTGAGCGTGCAGAGTTGGAGATACTCCGGAAGTAGTTTTATTGGCGAACGTCAGCTTCGCGCCGTGAGCGACGAGCAGGGGCGGTTCCGCCTGGTGGGTATGCCGAAGGGCCCGGCGAACGAAATCATTGCAATTCCGAATGATGAGCAGCCCTACTTCATGCACGTTGCCAAAGTGCCCGACGCGCCGGGACTCGGCCCGCTGACGGTCGACTTCGAACTGCACCGAGGCATCTGGATCACCGGTCGCGTGACCAACCAGGTCACAGGCAAGGGGGTGCAGACGGCGCGGCTCAGCTACTTACCCTTCTTGTCGAACGAATTTGCGCAGGCCTTGCCCGAGTTTGGTTCGAGCGGCACCGCTGCCGGCACCAGCGCGTATCAGGATCGTTACCAGACGGCGGCTGACGGTAGTTTTCGCCTCGTCGGTCTGCCCGGCCGAGCCATTGTCGGCGTCCTGGCCATTGACGATTCGTACCGCAAAGGCTCCGGCGCGGGTGAAATCGAGGGAATGGACGAGAAGGGGCACTTCGCGACGTATCGCAACCCGATTTATCCCGGCAAGAATTGGCCGACGGCCATGAAGGAGGTCAACCCGGCCGAGGGAGTTGCGTCGATTGAGGTCAATTTTGAACTCGACCCGGGCAAGCAGATCGAATTCGAAACGCTCGATCCGGCAGGTCGCCCGATTGCGGGCGTGAAGGTGACTGGCATGACGCCTGACGGACATCGGGCCCTCGTCAGCAAATCGGCGTTTGCCGCCACCGCGTTGGGCCCGGAAGAAGAGCGGACGATCCTTTTGCATCACGAGGAGCGGAAGCTCGGCAAAGTGATTCGAGCGCGTCCTGATGATAACGCCCGCAACATCAAAGTGCGGCTCGAACCCTGCGCGACCATCAAGGGGCGGCTGGTCGATCAGAATCAGATTCCGATCACGGGGGCGGAGATTCGCTTTGACGTGCTGCCAAACCAAGACTTTGGCAAGACATTGACGAAAACAACCACGGATGCCGAAGGGCGGTTTGAACACACAGGCGTACTGCCTGGCGCGAGGTATGGCGTGATCGCCGAAGGCACTCAGATTGGATTCCGCACCGTCGCCAAGGAGGTGTCGATCGAGCCGGGAGAGCAAATCGACCTCGGTACGATCGACGTCACCAGCGACCAGCGGCCCGAAATCGTGCGGACGAAGTCGGTCGTGAGCCTTAACGCCCATGCATCAAACGACGGTGTTGTTGCAAGCACGATCAACGCTGCGCACACCGCTACGCAGGGCAACCAGCCGCAAGAATACGTGGGAAAGGTCGTCGATGCGACCAGCAAACCGGTTCAGGGCGCCGAATTGTATTTCTTGTTCCACGTTTCGCAGTCGACCGGCTTGCTAACTCCGGCTGGGAAGCCGGTGGCGACCACGGACGCTCTTGGAGCATTTCGTTTTACGGCAAGTCCGGCGGACTTTGGCATCCATTCGACAGCGCGCCAGTTTGGGCAGGCCGCACTGGTCGCGGTGAAGGATGGCTTTGGGTTTGCCTGGTCTCAGGCCGGCAAGCACGAAACGAGCGGCCAGTGGCTTGAGGAGGCCCGCGCACGACTGAACGAAGCGCCGCCCGAGTCTCGGGACGAGATGAAGCGGGCGCTGGACGGCGTCGGCGAGCCGCTCAAGCTGGTTGCCGACGACCAGCCGATTCGTGGCCGCATTGTCGATATCAACGGTCAGCCGGTCACGGGCGCGCGGCTGACGTTGCTGGAAGTATGGAGTGGGTGGGGCGACGACCTTGTCGCCTGGCGTGAAGCCACGAAAGAACCCAAGGCAGATTATTATTCGGCTCGCTTGAAAACTCCCAGGATGATCAACGCCTCGCAAGTCCGGTCGATCGTGAAGCCCGCGGTGACCGGCGCCGACGGCCGTTTCGTGCTGCGAGGAGTCGGGCAAGGGCGCATCGCTGAGCTGCTGATCGAAGGCCCCGGTATCGAGTCGTCGAAGATATTCGCCCGCACCGAAGTGGGCGAGAAGATCGAGCTCTCGCAAGAGCGTCGGTCGCCGCATTTGGGTTTGTATTCGTACTATCCCGCGGAGTTGGACCACGTGGCAGGTCCGTCGGCGACGATCGCCGGCGTTGTTCGCGACGCCCATACGAAGATTCCGCTCGCCGGCATCACCGTCAAGAGCCAATCGCGCCACGGCGAGCGGATCAACGGTTTGGGTCAGGACTTCGTTCGCGCGGTGACCGACGCCGAGGGGCGGTATCGACTCGAAGGCATGCCGATCGGCAGCGACAACCGCATCGCGGCGATGTCACCCATGAGCGATGTGGCCTACTTGTCCATGAGAAAAAAAGCGGAAACCAGTAGCCAGGATCGGCCCATTGAAGTCGATTTCGAATTGCGCACGGGCGTGTGGATCGAAGGTCGCATCACGGACAAGAAGTCCGGCAGAGGACTGGCGGGAACGTTTGCCTACTATGTGAAGAAGGGCAGTCCGAACTACGAATTCGCTCGATCGCTCGACGTCGACGAACGCGACCGTTTGCGATCGAATGACGACGGTCGTTTTCGGATCGCGGCGTTGCCTGGGCCGGGGTTTATCACGTTCCTGGCTCAAGATCACCAGAACTATCCTCGCGCCGCGACGCTCGTGCAGCTTGACGGCAGCCGGAAGAGATTGGACACCACAACCCTGGAAACGGGCCCTTCGATCCTGGTGCCCCAGAATTGCCATCTCGTGGCCGAAATCGATCCCGAGGCCAGCGCTGAACGCGTCGTGCTGAACCTGGAACTCGACGGCGGCAACGCTGCGGTTGGACGTGTGATTGACCCTGAGGGCAAGCCGGTCACCGGCTTCTATTACTCGGGGAAGTTGGCGCAGATGGGCATTTGGAGTCGGCCCTCGGGCGACAAGTTCGAATTGCAAGCGTACGAGCCTGAGACCTCGCGACACGTTGTTTTCGCCCATCGCGAGCGAAACCTGGCCGGAAGCGCGGTCGTGAACGGCCAGCCGCCCGACGATCTCGTGGTCAAGCTGCAACCTGCTGGCACGGCGAAGGGTCGACTCGTCGACCGCGACGGCGCTCCGCTGGCGAATTGCCACCTCCTGTCATGGTCGCCGCGGTTGCCCGCGTCGGCCGATTATTCCAGCGCGTACCGCGCGGTTCCACTTCCTCCCAACAGAGCCCATTGGCAAGTTGGAGAGTATGAAACAGATGATAAGGGTCGATTCGAGATTTCGTGCCTTGCGCCCGGCGTTGAGTATCGACTGCGGGCGCACGACTGGGCGCACATGACGCCGGCACGCGAGCGGATGCCAAGGTTCGACGGCCCACTGGACGTGGTTATCCGGGTGGATCCCGGCGAATCGAAGGACCTGGGCGACGTTCGACTGGCCGACGAAGCGGAGCTCGCCGCGGCAGCCAAGCAAGCCAAGAAGGAGCCACCTTCCGTGCGGACGAAGCAACATTTCGTGGTTGCAGGTCAAATTATCTTGGCCGATGGAAAGCCCGCTTCCGATACGCACGTTGCCGTCATCGCGATGCGAATTCGATCTGCTCGCGGCGGTGACTATACGCCTGGCGGCGAAGCACTGGCCGAAGGAAAAACGGATGCCAACGGGCGTTACCAATTGAGCGTCGTCGGTGCCTCATCGAAGACGCATAGTTATGCGAACGTGATTGCAAGAAAAGACGGACACGCGATCGCATGGCGGCAGCTTAATCTCGACGCGCCGACCACCGAATCGTCGTTGACGCTGGCGCCCGACGAGCCGATTCGCGGAAGGCTCGTCGATATCGAGGGACAGCCGGCGGCCGGCGTGCGGTTGGCGATTCGGTCCATCATGAAGAAGACCAACGACGCAGCGCCGCTGGAAGAGGGCGTGGGCTATCAGGGGGGCGACCACGTTCCGCTCGCATGGCTGCCGCCGATCACGTCCGACGAGGACGGCCGGTTTACGATAACGGGCGTCCCGGCCGGCGATGGAGTGTATCTCGACGCACTGGGGAGCGATCGATTCGCGCCGCAAGACATCGCATTGAACTCGGGTATGGCCGAGCAGCGTGGCGAGCGCGACGGCGCCTATCGGCCGTTGGTCAAGAACGCCGCCCCCGGCATCGAGGCCGTGTTGCCTTTGTCGCCAGCCCAGCTCTTCGAAGGCCTTGTCACGTACGCCGACACCGGCAAGCCGGCCGGCCATGCGCGGCTGACGATTTGGGCCAGCCAGGAAGAACACGGCTCGATGGTCTCTGTTCCTGGGCGAGCCGACGCCGCGGGAAGATACCACATCAGTCCCCATCCCGGCATTCGCTTTGGAATCATTGCCTACCCGCCCGACGGCGCGGCGTACCTTGCCCGACAGACCCCGCTGTCCGACGCGATCGCGTGGCAAACCGGCGATCGCGTGAAACAGGTGGATATGAAGCTGCCGCGCGGCGTGCTAGTGCGCGGTACGGTCGTTGAAGCCGGGTCGAACGCTCCGGTCGCCGGCGCATCGATTCAATACATTCCCCAACAGGCGAACAATCCGCACGTTTCGGACGACATTCTGACAGGTTGGCAGGGCATTCAACTCTCGGGTGAACAAGGAAAGTTCGAGATCGCCGTTTTGCCGGGCCCCGGACACTTGCTCGTGCATGGTCCGGAAGGGAAATACGTCTTGCAGGAAACGTCTGAGCGGGCGTTGAGCCGAGGCAAGCCGGGCGGGCAGCGAAATTACGCCCACGCGATCCAGCGAATCGAGCCGGCGGTTGGCGCCGAGCCGATCGATCTCGTCGTTTCGCTCAAGCCGGGCACAACCGTCGCCGGCCGGCTGGTCGACGAACGAGGAGAGGCCATCGATGAGGCGGTCGTCGTCACGCGTTTGAATATTTCACCGATCAACATTTGGTGGCGCGGGCCGTTCTCGCCGACGCTGGGCGGAAAATTCGAACTGCCTGGCCTGGAGCCGGATCAGGACTACACCGTCTACTTCCTCGACGCAAAAAGGCGCCTCGGTGCAACGCAAGTCTTTCGAGCCGACAGTACCGATCCCACGGTCGTGCTCAAGCCCTGCGGCCAGGCATCGGCGAAATTCGTCGACGCGCAGGGGCAGCCGCAAATCGGATTCATATCAGGGCTACACATGATCGTCACGCCCGGCGCGCACGAGCACGATTCGGCGGCGGCCAAGCTCGGCAAGCTGGCGGCCGACGCGGACTTCGTATCGAACATCGATCGGACGAATTACTGGCCTGGCCCCAAGACCGATTCGCAAGGACGGGTCACTTTTCCCGCGCTGATTCCCGGCGCCACTTACCGGCTTCACAAATATCAGGACGGGAAACCCATCGTGCTGAAAGAGTTTTCGGTCAAATCGGGCGAGCAGCTCGAACTGGGCGACGTAACGATCTTGCCAGACTCAAAAGCGGGTGTGCGCATGACGAGCGACGAGAAGTCGTCGCTCAATGCGACTCCGCCGGCCGCGAGCGGTGACCACATTCGATTGGCGGGCCGGGTCGTCGATCCCAGCGGCAAACCGGCCGCCGGCGCGAAGGTCTACCTGCTGCAAGACTCGCCAATGGTGACTGACCCGATCGCGGTGATCCAAACCAACGCGGACGGCGGCTTTGCGTTCGATGTCGGCAGGGACGTGTTCAATGCTGATGAAACCAGCGAGCCGTGGCTGATCGCCAAAGTGCTGGCAAAGGCCGAGGGCTTCGGCCCGGCTTGGGCGCTAGCAGCGAGCTTTGAACCCAGTGGGAAGATGGCCAAACGTCTGCCCTTATATCCCAGCCTGGGAGATCGCCGCGGGGAGCTCGTCGCGGATCAGACTCTGCGCCTGGTGGCCGACGACGTTCCGATCGAAGGCCGGATCGTCACTATCGAGGGGGATCCTGTCGCCGGCGCTCGTGTGCGTGTTATGGCAATCGATCGCACCGGTCAGCCCACGCTCGACTCCTGGCTGACCGCGGTTGAAGACCAGCTTACGGCGTTTGATAAGGCCTGGCGACAATTGCGCCTGCAAACCGGCTTCAACTTCCGCCGGCAGATCGAGCGACTGTTTCCCGACATCACGAGTGACAAGGACGGCCGCTTCCGCATTGCGGGAGTAGGCCGGGAAAGCATTGTCGAACTGCAAATCGAAGGTCCCGGCATCGAGACTCGCCAGATTTCCGCGCGCACGCGGAAGGGTGAGATAGTTCGCATCGTCGACCGACGCTTTCCGAGTGAGCAAGCAAAAATGTTCTACGGATCAAACTTCGATCACGTGGCTGGACCTTCGCGTCCGGTCAAGGGCGTGGTGCGCGACAAGGATACAGGCCGGCCGCTTGTCGGCGTCAAAGTGCAAGCCTATCGCCTGGCGGGAGTGGGCGTGCAGCCCTATCCCAATGCCATGTTTTACACGCTCAGCGACACGGAAGGGCGATACCAGCTAGATGGCTTGCCGGTCGGCGTCAACATGCTGTTGGCGATCGGGCCAGCGAGCGAGCCGTACATCGTCTCCGCGGTGCCGGCCGAAGTGAACCCGGACCAGACTGAAACCACGGTCGATTTCGCGCTCAAGCGCGGCGTGTGGATTCGTGGCCGCGTGACCGACGCAAGTGATGGGCGACCACTGCGGGCGAATGTCGAGTACGCCGTTCTTCTGGACAATTCGCGCAGTCAGGAGGCGCCTGGCTACTCCGACGCGTTTTCGCTCTGGTATCACACCGACGCGGACGGCCGCTTCCAGATGCCTGGCTTTGTCGGACGAGGCATTGTCGGCGTGCGGGCCTCGAATTACTCCGACTATCCCAAGGGTGTCGGCGCGGATCGGATCGAGGGGCGGGAGACCAACAACGGATGGACCCACTTCCGCACCGAACCACACTTTGTCTCGGCCCAGAACTATCACGCCTTGGCAGCGGTCACGCCAGATGAAAGCGGCGCGAACAACGAATGCAACTTCGCGTTGGTGCCTGGTCGTAAGATTAGCGGTAATCTGTTCGACGCCGCGGGCGACCCACTAAGGGGTGCTATGGTTCTCGGCGCCGTCGAGGGCCCGGTGTGGCAGTCGCTGGAGGATGCCAGCTTTACCGTGCGCAACGTTGATTCGCTCAATCCACGCCGCGTCCAGTTCCTGCACAGCGAACGTAAGCTGGCCGGCAGCGTGATGGTGAAAGGAGACGAAGCCGGTCCGATCCATGTAAAGCTCCAGCCGTGGGCGACGATCACGGGGCGAATTGTCGACACCGTCGGTGCCCCCCTCCAAAGCGCCAGCCTCGCGAGCGATGAAGGTGACAAGAACCAGTTGGGAGCCATGCCTGGATATTTCGATTTCGCGGCCGATGCCGAAGGTCACTTCAAGATCGAGGGGCTGGCGCCGCGTCTGCCCTATAACTTGCGCGTCATGGTGCCGCAGCGGTCATTGGGAGTCGTGGTCAAGGATCTGCAACTTTCTCCAGGCGAAACCAAGGATCTTGGTGAGTTGTCGGTCAAGCGGCCGAGCAACTAGCACACGCCATGCATTCGACGAGCGATTACTGGAAGCCTTACGAGCCGAGCGATGCCGCGCCCTGGGATCTGCCGCGCGTCGTGCATCTGCACCGCCGCGCGGCCTTCGCCGCGCCGTGGGCCCAGCTCGAGCGCGACCTGGCCGACAGCCCACAACGGGCCGTCGACCGAGTGCTTCGCGGCGAGGGGGCGCCAGACGTCTCGGCAGGCTTCGACGCCATGGCCCGCACCATCGGCGACGCGGCGTCGGCTTCGGGCAGCCCGGGGCGACTCAAGGCATGGTGGCTATATCGCATGCTTACGTCGAACGATCCGCTGGGCGAACGGTTGACCTTGATGTGGCACAACCATTTTGCCACCAGCAACCGCAAAGTGCAGGACCTGGTGCGCATGCGCGAGCAGAACGATTTGTTGCGCGAGCACGCTCGGGCGCCGTTCGGCGAGCTGCTGGAGGCCGTCGTGAAGCATCCGGCGATGTTGGCGTGGCTCGATGCCGACTCGAACCGTCAGGGTCATCCGAACGAGAACCTGGCCCGCGAGATGATGGAGCTCTTCACGCTCGGCCTGGGCAACTATTCCGAAGTCGACGTCCAAGAGGCGGCGCGATCGTTGACCGGCTGGTCGATCGTCGGCAACCGTTTTGGATTCGTTGAAGCGCGGCACGATGGGGGCGAAAAAGTTGTGCTCAACCGTCGCGGTCCGCTTACGGGAGAGGATTTCATCAAGGCGCTGGTCGAACATCCGGCCACGGCCCGTCGGCTTGCCTGGCGAATTTGCCACACGTTCATGGGCGAGGGAGTGGTCGACGAGCGGGCGCTTTCGCAGTTGGCCGACGGTCTCGCAGCGCACCGGCTCGACGTCGGCTGGGGGGTCGAAACGGTACTGCGCTCGAAGCTGTTTTTCTCGGCGGAGAATCTGCGAACTCGCGTGCTCGGCCCGGTCGAATATATCGTCGGCGCATTGCGAGCGCTGGAGCTGTGCGATCCGCCGCCAAGCACGCTGCTGTTGGCCGAATGGGCGGCACGGATGGGGCAGGATCTGTTCTATCCGCCGAACGTGGGCGGATGGAATGAAGGTCGAGCTTGGCTGACGTCGCGCACGATCGTGGCTCGAGCGAATTTTGCCGCCGCGCTGGTCGAGGGTCGTCTGTGGCACCCCGCGCGCGTACCCCACGTTGAAGAATTGTCCGCGCGTCATGGTAGTGCCACCGCATTGCAACCAAGCGTTTCCTGGTTCGCCAGGTTGTTTTGGGGAGACGAGTCGCCGTCGGCGGTGCAAGAGTTGGTCGAGGCCACGCAAGCGGTCAAGTCCGAACGACCGCTGTCGAGGGCCGTGGCATTATTGATGGCGAGGCCGGAGCACTCCTTGGCATAGTCGGAGGAAAAACGATGCTCTCTCGACGAAGGTTTCTGCAAACCAGTTCCTTGATCTCCTTGTCACCGGTGCTGCCGTGCATGCTGGGAAACACCGCGCGGGCCGCTGGTGCGGCGCCCGACTCGAGGGCGCTTGTGGTGATTCAATTGGACGGCGGCAATGACGGCATCAACACGGTCGTGCCTTTTGCCGACGACGGTTACGGCCGAGCCCGAGACAAATTGCGACTGGAGACCGACAAGCTGCACAAGCTCAACGATCAGCTCGGCCTGCATCCCAGCATGCGCCGGCGAAGGAGTTGTTTGGCGACGGGCGACTGTGCGTCGTGCAAGGCGTCGGCTACCCCAACCCCGATCGCTCGCACTTTCGCAGCATGCGGATCTGGCAAACGGCCCGATTCGACGATGAGCGGCCCGGCGGCTATGGCTGGCTGGGCAGCGCGCTCGACCAATGGGTGCTGCAACACAAGGGGGGCTCGGCGGCGCCGGCAATCTATATCGGCGAGCAGGAAACTCCCGTGGCATTGTGGGGTCGACGTTCGGCGGCAACGGCGCTGGCAGCTGCCGAGGATCTCAAGCTGACGTTGGGCCTTCGGCCCGCCGCGCCACGGCCTGATTCCCAGGGCGAACCCACTTCACTGCGGCAATTCGTGTCCAAGCAGGTGTTATCCGCCTATTCCGCGGCCGAGGAGTTCGAACGTCAGCAGGCGGGCAAGCAATCCGCCGGTGGAAAGGAATACCCCAGCACGTCGCTGGGCTCGCAGCTGCAACTGGTTTCGCAGTTGCTCAAGAGCGGTGCCCAGTCGCGCGTGTTTTACGCGATCCAAAGCGGTTACGACACGCACTCGGCCCAACTCTACACGCATTCTCGACTGCTTCGAGAGTTCTCCGACGCGATCAAGGCGTTCCTCGACGATTTGAAGACCGTGAAAATGGACGACCGTGTTCTCGTATTGGCATTCAGCGAGTTCGGACGCCGGGTCGCCGAAAACGATTCCCAAGGCACCGACCACGGCACGGCGGGGCCGGTGTTCCTGGCTGGCACGCCGGTCCGCGGCGGATTGGTGGGAAATCCGCCCGACCTGGCGAAACTCGTCGACGGCGACCTTCAGATGCAATTCGATTTCCGTCAGGTCTACGCCGCCATTCTAGACGACTGGCTTGCCGTTAATTCCAAGCACGTTCTCGGAGAGTCGTTCGAGAAGCCTCCGCTGTTGTCCGCTTAGGCGGACCACGGGTGGGTCGGATGGCACTTTGCACGCGGCTATTGGGTCCGATGACCCGCTTCGTCGGCGCGCGCCGAAGCCGCTCTTGCATCATGGCCGACGTTGGTGCAGCATGATGTCGTTGTGGGATCGCGGCACCCTCAGTCGGAGATCGAACATGAGCGCGGCGGCAATTTGTCGAATCGCGGGCGGCATGCTGGTACTTCTGGCGGGCACTGCTGTAGGTCTTGGAGGTATTCAATTGTGGCGAGGCGGGCGCGAATCGTGGCCCGACGTTATTGCCAACGATACGACCGTGATGCGAACCTCGGGCGGCATGATGATCATGGCGGTGTTACTGCTCGTCGCCGGAGCGGCGGCGGCAGGCAATCTGTCGTGGGGCGGCATGGCCGCCGCCATGGCCACGATTGCAGTTGTGGTTGCCGCCTTTTGCGCGAACTACGTGTTATTCGGAGGCATGCGGCCCCTTCACACGGGTACCAACGTAGTCGTGGCCACCGTTATCCTGGCGTTGTTGTGGTTCGGATACGTTGGTCGGGCCCAAAGAGCGCCTCGTGTATCCGCGTTCGTCTGGATTGATTTCGTGCGCGCCCCCATGATAGGAGACGTATTCGCCATGATCGACACGCCGCAAATCACCGAGACGGCCGTTCAGCTGGCCGCCCTCATCCGCCTGACCATTCCGCGGGAGGAAATCCGCAGCGTGATGGGACCTGGGATCGGCGAAGTGACGGCCGCCGTCGCCGCGCAAGGCGTTGGCCCCGCCGGGCCCGTGTTCTCGCACCACCTGAGAATGGACCCGGACATTTTTGACTTCGAGGTCGGCGTGCCCGTCACGAAGGCCGTGACCCCGGTCGGCCGCGTGAAGCCGGGCCAACTGCCCGCCGCGACGGTGGCGCGGACGGTCTACCAGAGTCCCTACGAGGGACTCGGCGCCGCCTGGGGCGAATTTGTGAAATGGATTGCGGCCAACGGACATACGCCGGCGGCCGACCTCTGGGAATGTTACGTCGCGGGCCCGGAGTCGAATCCCGACCCGGCCCATTGGCGCACGCAGCTTAATCGGCCTCTGATACGCTGAGGCCAGTCCATAAACGGATCGGTTGGCCGAGGCGCCGCAGCGCATCGGCACCGAAGCGGGCGCTCAGCCGCCGGGCTTGGGCGGTTTCTTGCCCAACTTCGCCTCGTATTGAGCCGCGAATTTGCCTTCGAGCTCGGGGTGGCAAGCGAAACACTGCGAATCGGGACGGTCGTGCTCTTTGCACCAATCGCCCTTCTTTTGAAACTCGGCGGCGACTTTCGAATTGCATTGGCCGCAGACTTCTTCGGGAACTCCATGTTCATCGCACCACCAGCCATCGTGCGGGTGTTCCGAGTTGCCGTTGATGGATGCCGTGACCGGTTTGACCTCGGTCGGTTGCCCTGTCGTGCCGGCTTTGTCGGCGCTTTTGGAACAACCCAACGCAACGGCCAGCGTAAGGGCAATTCCAACACCGATCGAACATATGCAAGCGTGACGCATCTTTTTGTCCTCCGTAAAAGGTGGGATCAGTTCGCCGACGAGGCCAACTCTCGCGGCGGGCCTCCTTGCGCATCCGGCGCCGCTGGCTCTGCGTGCCGAACCACTGGGCTGTTGAAGATCAGATACAAAACTCGCAACACCAACAGCGACATGACCATCGCGCCGATCACGCCGCCGATGACGACGGTGGCCAGCGGCCGCTGCACTTCGGCGCCCATGCCGGTGCTGAACGCCATCGGCAGGAAGCCGAGGCTGGCCACGAGCGTCGTCATCAGCACGGGCCGCAACCGCGTGATCGCGGCCTGGCTCACGGCCTCGTCGAGCGGCAGGCCCCTGCCGCGAAGTTGGCGGATCGTAGGAGACCAGAATCATGTCGTCGAGCACGGCCACGCCCGACAGGGCGATGAAGCCGATCGCCGCCGAGATCGAAAACGGCATGTCGCGCAGCCACAGGGCGAAGATGCCGCCGACCCAGGCGAACGGCACGCCGGTGAAGACGCGCAGGGCGTCGATCACGTTGCGGTAGGTCAAGTACAGCAGCCCGAAGATCAGCACCAGCGCCAGCGGGCACGACGATCAACAGGCGTGTGCGGGCCCGCTGCAGGTGCTCGAACTGGCCGCCGAACTCGATGCGGTAGCGGCCCGGCGGCAATGCGATCGTGTCGGCGATCTTTTGCCGTGCTTCGGCCACGAAGCTGCCCATGTCGCGGCCGCGGACGTTGGCCGTGACGGTGATCCGCCGCTGGCCCCATTCGCGGGTGATCGTGGACGGGCCCTCGACGACTTCGACCGTCGGCCAGCCGCGACAGCGGAATGCGCTCGCCGGAGGGCGTGGCGATCAGGATCGAGCCGATCGCCTCGGGGCTGGCTCGGAAGCGTTCGGGCAGGCGCGCCACCAGCGGAAAGCGCAAGCTGGCCTTCGATGACTTCGCCCAGCGGCTTGCTGCCGATCGACTCGACGAGTTCCAGTAACCGCTTTGCGCCGGCACGCCGTAGCGGGCGAGCTGGTCCTGGTTGACCTTGATTTGCAAGCACCGGCTGGCCGGTGATCTGCTCGGTGGTCACGTCGGCGGTGCCGGGGATCGCTTCGCAGAACGGCTTCGATCTCCTGG
Source organism: uncultured Planctomycetia bacterium (assembly GCA_963801675.1). Taxonomy (GTDB): domain Bacteria; phylum Planctomycetota; class Planctomycetia; order Pirellulales; family PALSA-1355; genus PALSA-1355. Next base: position 430,495 of record CAWDFN010000001.1, on the reverse strand, counting down.
GCCTTCTTGACCAGCACGTCGAGATCGTCGCCGAACAGCTTGACGCGCCAGGTCGGCGCGGACGCCGGAGACCATCTCGTTCATCCGCATTTCGATCGGCTGCGAATAGGCCAGCCGCTGGCCGGGCAGGTCGCGCAGGTGCTGCTCGATCAGTGTCGGTCAGCTCGGCCTGCGTGCGGGCCTTCTTCCACTGCGCGCGCGGCTTGAGCGTGATGAACATGTCGGTCAGCTCGACGCCCATCGGGTCGGTGGCGATCTCGGCGGTGCCGATGCGGCTCCAGACGTGCTCGACCTCGTCGGGGAACGCGGCCAGGATGGCCTTTTCCATCTGCGTGTTGTAGCGGATCGACTCGTCCAGGTCGGTGCCGGTCAGCCGCACGACGCTGATGGCGATGGCCCCTTCGGAGAGCCGGGGCACGAACTCGGAGCCGAGGTTGGGGGCGATCATGCCGAAGGCGACGAACAGCACGCGCGGCGGCAAAGCCGATCACGGCCAGCTTGTGGTGCATGGCGAACCGCAGGAGCGGGATAGTGAATCGCATGGGCGACGCGCATCAGCAGCGGCTCGCGCTCTTCGATCTTGCTTGCGGCAGGAACAAGCTGGCCAGCACCGGCATCAGCGTCAGCGACAGGATCATCGAGCCGACCAGGGCGAAGATCACCGTCAGGGCCATCGGCCGGAACAGCTTGCCTTCGATCCCTTCCAGCGTCAGGATCGGCAGGTAGACGATCATGATGATCAGCTCGCCGAACATCGTCGGCTTGCGGACCTCGACGGCGGCGTCGCGGATGATGTCGAGCCGGCTTCTGCCGTCGTTCGACGGCGTGGGCCAGGTGCCGCACGCAGTTCTCGATCATCACGACCGAGCTATCGACGATCATGCCGAAGTCGATGGCGCCCAGGCTCAGCAGGCTGGCGGCGATGCCGAAGCGCAACATGCCGGAGAAGGCGAACAGCATCGACAGCGGAATCGCCAGGGCGACGATCAGCGCCGCCCGCAGGTTGCCGAGGAAGGCGAACAGCACGGCGATGACGAGCAGGCCGCCTTCGAACAGGTTCTTCCGCACCGTGTCGATCACGTGATCGACCAGCTCGGTGCGGTCGTAGACCGGCGTGACCTGGACGTTGGGCGGCAGCGTGGGCTTGATCGTCGTCGAGCTTGTCTTTCATGGCCCAGGTGACGTCGTGGCTGTTCTCGCCCATGAGCATGAAGCCCAGGCCGAGCACGACTTCGCCCTGGCCGTCGGCGGTGACGGCGCCGCGGCGGATTTCGTGGCCGATCGCCACGTCGGCCACGTCGCGCGACGCGAATCGGCACGCCGTCCTTGGCGGTGATGACGATGTTGTTGATCTGGTCGACGTTCGGCAGTGCGGCCCAGGCCCTGCACCAGCAGCATTCGCGCTCGCTTGGCGGATGTTGCCGCCGCCGACGTTGCGATTGTTGCGGTTCGACGGCCTCGACGACCTCGTCGAACGTCAGGCCGTGCTTGATCAGCCGGTCGGGATCGATGCGAACCTGGTACTGCTTTTCGTAGCCGCCCCAGCTGTTGATTTCGGCGGTGCCCTTGCACGGTCCGCATCGGGGGCTTGATGACCCAGTCGTGGATGGTGCGCAGCTCGGTGACGTCGTTGCCTTGGCCCGTGACGACGTAGTGGAAGACTTCGCCCAAGCCGGTCGCGACCGGCCCCATCTTCGGCCGAGCGATGCCTTGCGGCATGCTCGACCGTGGCCAGCCGTTCGTTGATCAGCTGGCGGGCGAAGTAGATGTCGGTGCCGTCCTCGAAGATGACGACCACCTGCGACAGGCCGAACTTCGAGATCGAGCGCAATTGCTGCAAGCCCGGCAGGCCGCCGATCGCCTGCTCGATGGGGAAGGTGATCTGCCGTTCGACTTCCTCGGGGCCGAGGGCCGGGGCGACGGTGTTGATCTGCACCTGCACCGGCGTGGTGTCGGGGAAGGCGTCGATGTCCAAATGCCCGAGTGATATCAACCCGGCCACGGCGGCCGCCGTCACGCCGATGATGACCAGCAGCCGGTGGCGCAGGGAAAAGTCGATGATCCGGTTCAGAATGTCCATCGTGGCAAGAGCGATTCGGTGGTGTTTACTTCTCGTGACAGCCGCAGCCTGCGCCCAGGCTGCCGCGAAGCAATTGGGCAAGCAAGACAGGACTGCCCTTGGTCGCGACGACCTCGCCGGGGAGCACGCCCGCCAGCAGTTCCACGTAGCGGTCGTCCTTTGCTCCCACGCGTACTTGACGCACGTGGAACACTTTCGCGGCGCCGTCCTTCAGGTAGTCGCGGTCTCGCACGAACACGAACTGGGCGTCACTCGTTGACTGCACGGCCTCGCGAGGGACGACCATGGCGCATGGTTCTTCGCGCAGCACGATGCGACCCGTGCCAAAGGTCTTGTCGCGCAGCCGACTGTCCTGATTGTCCAGCGTGACTCGCACCTGGAGAGTTCGAGTGCGCTGATCAATGGCCGGGCTAGCCCACGAGATGCGGCCGCGGACCTCGTGCGAACCGTCGTCGGTGCGAAACACGACGGGCAGATCGCGATGGACGTATTTGGCGTCCTCCTGGCGCACGCTGAGCAACAGCCACATGCGATTGGGGTTTGCCACGGTGAACAGCAGCGTTGTCGTGTTGACGACTTCGCCGGCAACGACGTCGGAAGCGACAACGGTGCCGTCGTAGGGCGCTCGGATCGGTATCAGATTGGTCGTTTTCGTGCCCGTTGGAAGCGTCTCCAACAAGCACCGTGGGATTCCCAGAAATCGCAGCTCCTCTTCGATTCGTTTGGCGTCGCCGGCCGGGAGTTGGTCGGGAACGTCGAAGCCAAGATTCACCAGCGTCTGACGCGCGGAAATGAACGCGATCTCGGAGTCTTGCAAAGCGGATTCGGCGTCGATGATCGACTTGCCCGCCACGCCGCCGCTGGCGCCCAGGCTGCGCAGCCGCTCGGCGGTGGTTTGGCACAACTGCCGCTTGACCACCGCGTGCAGCAATTGCGATTTGGCTTGCCCAACGCTGGCGGCGTCGACCACCGCCAGAACGTCGTCCGCTTGAACGTCGTCTCCGGCCATCTTGAGAACGTATGCGATCGTTCCGGCGACTCGCGACGACAGATGCGCCACGCGAGTGGGATCGAACAGAACTTCTCCGTTGGCGCTGATCGCATCAACCATCGGGCGCTCTTGAACCACGTCGACGTCGATTCCCGATTTTGCGGCGCTTGCGGCCGACGCGAATTGCACGCGCCCCTTGTGCAGCATGTTGCGGCTGTTGTTTTCCGGTCGCGCAATCAGCGCCAGCGGCTTTGCGGTATCGTAGCTGGGCGACTGCGGCGGGCCGTTGACCTGAGCTAGTTCGGGATGGCAGATCACGCATTCGGCAACGCCGTGCGCGTGGCAGAAGCCGAACTCCTTGGGTTTCGGCAGCAGCTCCGCCTTGCATTCGGTGCACTCCGACGCGGGAACAAGATGCTCCGAGCACCAGTCGCTCGTCGGCGCCGCGCCGCTGCCGAACAATTCCGACACCTTGGGCATCTTCCAGCCCGTATGATGCCCAACAACCAGGACACATCCGAGCAGCGCGAAGACGATCAAATTAGGAATGCCTCGGGCGATCATGACCCGCCACGGGCGCCGCGAGGCGGTGGCGGTTGGCTGCTGCTCAACGGAGGGCGTTGCTGCCGCATTGGGCAGTTCGGCGGAACTTGTAGACATGGTTTCTCTCTGGCAAGAGTCCGAAAATGGCCTTCGGCGCACGCGACTCGATTTGAGCGGCGAGATATTGCCGCCCGACGAAGTTCGCGCGCCGCAAGGCAGCCTGTACCGGGAATGGTCGAACAGCCGACCGTCAACGCAAGACAACGCGTTCACCGAGAAGGCGGACTAGCACCGCATGATGACCGACGATAGCACGGTCAGCGACAGAGATGGGACGTGCGGTGTCCGCAGGTTCGCCGAAGGATTGTCCGTTGGCGGAAGGCCGACGTGCGGACACCAATCGCAATGCATCGTGGCCAGCAGCACGATCAACCGCTCGGCGTCCGACGAACTTGACGGCGGAATAATCGTGGGACATTGCGCTTGCGAGATTTGAATGTGCGTGCAATCGCAAGGGTCGGCAACCAGCGAATTGGCTTCGTGGCCTGCCCGTTCGCCCGGATTGCCGTGATCGTGGTCGGTGCAAGCAGTTTCGGCGGTGCACGGGTGGTCAGCGTGCGAGTGCTGGCAGCAGTCACAGCTCTCGGGCCCGGAATCGATGCAAACCGAGCCATCGCCGCATAAGCAAAGGTAAATCGGCGACGCACTCCACGAGAGGAGTTGCGTCAGCACCAACGTCAGCGATAGCAGTGATTTCGCCATAATCCATTCAATCGGCAAAGCTTCTCCAACTTCCTTTCTATCGTCGTTCGATTACCGGGTCAATGAGCGTTTTTGGCGGCAGTTTTCCAAGTCGTTGGCACGCGAGGCAAAACCGCAGTGTTCGCGCGAGCCACGATCATCTCAATCCGACATCCCCAACGCACGGCGGCCGGCTTGAGTCACTCGGGAGACGGTCCAGGGGGGATTCCAGGTGAAGTCGACGACGACTTCGCGCACGCCCTTGAGTTTCATGAGTCGGTCGCGAATGCCCGGCTCGATGCGGCCTCCGCCCGAGGTGACCAGGAAGTTGTACTCGGGCCGTCCGCGATGCGGCATCGTCACCAGGATGGAAACGACGCCGTTGTGCTCATGAACGTCGTAGACGTAACCCAGATCGACGACGTTGGAGTTGATCTTGTAGAGCTGCTCGTCGCGCACATCGCCGAGTGCATTCCAAATGGCGGGCTTCAGCGGCGCGGTCTGTTGAGTCTCGCCGCGCCTGGCCAGTGCGCCGGTCGCGCTGGCCGCGGCCGCGCGGGGCAACCGGGCCGCGTGCGCTTCCAAGGGATTGAGGAGCTGATGCCGCAATTGCTCGACCTTCGCCGCGGCTTGCTCCTTTTCAAAGGGCAGGACCAGATAGGCATTCTTCTGCCGAATCGTGGTGCCGGCCTTGAGCGTGGTGGCGCGGTTGACCGGATAACGGCTCCACAGTTGGCCGTGGCCGTCGTAGTGCAAGGTGGGTACGCCGCCATGGGTCAACCCGTCAAAACCTTTGGCCGAATGCTCCAGCCACAAGGCAACGAACGCGTCGCGACTCTCGCGGTGGTAGAAGCCGACGCCCCACAGATTCTCGGTGCTCGCGGCCGGCACGCTGCCTTCGTGCAGCTTGCCCTGGCGGTCGATCCACAGCGTGTCGGTAAACGAGTAGCCCGAGAAGACCCATTCGTCGTCGCGCATCGCCGCGATCGCAACGTCCTTGATGATGTCGATCTGGCCTTCCTTGAAGAAGTAGGGCAAGCCGGCATAGAACACGTACGTCTGATCCATGTGCACGCGGCTGGGCGTGAACACCGGGTGGATCGGGCTGTAGGGAAAACCCCAGCGGCGCACGCGCGTGCACAGCGGCCCGCGCACGACTTCCTCGTTGGGGCAGCGCGCCCAGTTGCGCATCCGCAGCTTTTGAAAATCGTCGGCGTCGACGTAATCGTGGGCCCAGTCGATGCCCGGCGGTTCGCCGTGCCCCTTGCCGCCGGCGTACAGTTCGAGCCCATGCTGACGCTTGTACGTCAGCCGTTCCAACTGCCCCATTTGACGCGACAGTCGGGCCGTGAAATGCTGATTCTCGACGTCCAGCCCCGTACCTTCGCCGCTGGTGCGCAGGTCGGTCGCATAATCGGGCCGCTCGGCCAATGGATTGCCGTAGAACACGATGTACGTGGCTTGCCGGTGCGCGGCGACGTCGGCCGGAAACACGAGCTGGCAATGGCGATCGTCTTTTCGGCGAGTCTCGGCGTAGACCTGGCAGGGGACCTCTTGCAACGCGTTGGTGGTTGCGTCCACGCGCGCGACGCGCACCTCGCGTCCGAGGTCGGCCGCCTGCTCGTCTCGAAAGGCGATTGCCACGTCGATCGGCTCGGCGGACCGTTCGATGCCGACGGTTTCGAAAAGATTCAGCGGTTTGCAGAACTTCCAGCCGGCCCCCCACTGGCCCCATGCTTTCGGCAGGTCGCTCACGGCGACAAATTGCTCGGCCGAGATCGCAGGCGTGGCCAAGCTGCCGCGCACCTGCCGCTCGAAGACAAGGCTTTGCTGCATGGAATCGGCCAACGACATGGCCAGATCCAGCTCGCCCGCCTGGTAGGCCGCTTGCAGCAGGCGCAGCTTCTCCTGCACGCTGTCGGTGCGCTCTTCAAATCGAGTCTCTTTCATGCGAGGGATTCTAGAACTGGTTTCAAAACTGCTCAAGAGGGGGACAGCCCCGACCATGGGTCGCGCTGGCGCTTGACCCACGGTGCCCTGCTCCGAAGACTGCGCAAAATCGGGACAGTCCCCGCAGTTTTGAGACCAGTTCTAGTCTTCGCGCGCCATGTTGTCGGTGAGATGGCCCAGAATGTCGCGCCGAGATAATGCCGACCAGTTCGCCTCGTTCGCCGACAATCGGCAGGTGACGATAGCCGCCGGTATCCATGCGCTGCACGGCGAAGGCGATCTTCGCGTCGGCGACCAGCGTTTGCGGATTGGGCGTCATGAATTCGCGCACCGGGCGCGAGGCCAGATCGGCGGCATCGGTGTTGAGTTTTTGCAGCGCATCGCGCTCGCTGAAGATGCCCACGGTCCGATCGCCCTCGGCCACGACCACGCAGCCGATCCGATTTTCGACCAGGACTCGCAGCACGTCGCCGACGCGGGTCGTAGCAGCCACGGTAATCGGCCTCTTGGGGACCAAGGCGCTGATCCGGTCGCGCAATAAACTGCGCTCGACCTCGGTGTTCGGCGGGGCCAGGTGGGAATCGTCGAGGGGCTGCCCACAATCGGCGCATTCATCCGAACCTTTGATGTTCTCGCTGCCGCAAAAAGGGCACTCGTTCATGATGACATTCCCCCTGTCAGGCGCCTTCGCGCTGCTGCGTGGCATGGTGGGGCTCGGGCGGAAGATTGTAAATCACCGCGGGAAAATGTTCGACCAGGTAGCGCATGATTCCCTGCACCGTGATGATTCCGGTCGGTCGGCCGTGATCGTCGACGATTGGCAACCGCCGGTAGCCGCCTTGCGCCATCATGGTGATGGCCTTGCCGACCAGGTCGCTGGCGTGCAGCACGACCGGGTCGGGTGTCATGCATAGCTCGAGCGGCCCGTCGAACCTCGCCCCGCTGGCCATCATTTTGAGCGCGTCGCGTTCGGTGAAAATGCCGACGACTTTCTGATCGCGGCAGACCAGCACCGCGCCGCGATTGTGCTCTTTCATCTGCCGCAGTGCTTCGGCCACGCTTGCGGTGGGAGGCAGGCAGAGCGGCTCGGCCGGATGGCAATGGCCAAGCGTTTCCGTATTGAGGTTCAAGTGGAAGCTCATATCCGTCAGTCTCCCTGCGGCCACTCCTATCCCGCGACGCCGCGCACGCCCGGCGTTTCGCAACTACGTAATATCTCATTTTCGACCAGGATAATCAAACAGAAATGGCGTGCGGGCGTGCAAAGGCCGACGGGAGGGCAAGCGGCCTGTAGCGGCGGTCCCTAGGGGGCCGGAATAACGCCCCCTGCGTCAACGTATCGCGCCAGGCGGCGACGTGTTCAGCTCAACGCCGGAAGCGTCTTAGCAGACTTTCGAAGTTTTGTAGCCGGCCTCTGTGAGGCCGGAATTTCCACGAAGATTCCAGGGTCAAAGACCCCGGCCACAGAATACTTCAACAGCCTGTTAGATCGTCGACGAGCCATCCGCCCCGTAGGCTGAAATTGCGACCCGCTCTTCAATGAGGCGAGCTTTCCTGGTCCGATCTCGATGCCCGGGTCCACGACAGCGACCGGCGACAAAACAGGGCCAGGGTTTTGATCCCTGCGGTGACTCGGGACCAACTTTGCAACCCGCGATGCAAGGCACTGGCCACACCCAAGGACCAGGGCGCGAGGTCGCGGATGTGTTGCAACGGCATGGCGGCGAGTTGCCGTTGCAAAGATTCGACCTCCCCGCGGAGCCACCGCAGCTCGGCGGCCTGCCGCTCATCGGCCTGCGGCGCCCGGGCATCACGTTCCGCCAAACGCGACTGGAACTCGCTCGACAAACGTTGAACTTCCGTGAAGCGGCGCGCCTCGGCCTCGTTCATCTTCTGCTTCAGTCCGAAAAGATTGCGCTTGATGCTCGCTAGTTCTAGGTGTTGCCATGCCTCGCGTGCCTCGATCTGTCCCAGCGATTCGTCGGGATCGCACGGGTATCCTAACGTTTGAAAGGCGGCTTGCTGCGCCTGGAAAATCCTACGTGCCTCGACGGCCGGCAAAAGGCCCCGCCAGAGACCCGGCCGTGCTTGCCACACGTGAAAGTGCAGGTCGACGCTAGCGGACCTGAGATGGTCTGGCGTGGATCGTGAGATTATTTCGGCAAGCGGTCGCCGCGTTTGCACATCAAGCTCCGCCAGCACTCGCGACAGTTGTCCATGAGTATCGTCGACGAGATCCTCATAGCGCACGCGCACGGCCCCGGGCGCCGACCACCACTCGACTCCCACGTTCAATAAGGCGCAGGCGCGGGCGCCGGTCGCGTAATTCAAAAAGCTCGCGTCCAGCGGCGAAGCCCCGTCGAGATCGCGTTCGTCGCCTGCCAGCCCGTCGAGCCAACCGCCCGTCTCTCGCCCGTGCTGGACGTATGCCAGCAGCGAGACCAGCACACCCAGCGGATGTCGGCCAATGACGACAACGCGACAGCCATGCTCTTGAAACAACGCCTCCAGCGCCTCGTCGGGCAACCAATGAGTTTGGAGGATCGTGCGCGCCGGCAGCGCCCCCCAATCCACCGCGTAGGGATTGTGGACCGCGATCTCGTGCAGGTCCAGCGAGGCTGCTAGCATGTGCCGCAGCCACGTGTTGCCAGATCGAGGCGTGCTCACCAAGGCAAGTTTTAGACCATCGCCGTTCACAACAAGGCCTCCTTGCCGACACGAGGCGATTGAACCGCCCACAAGTGTGCTGAATCTCCGTGCCGCGAGCGCTCGCCAGAGCCGTCCAGCTCGCCGCAACGGTAGAGATTAACATCGGTTCGCGTCAACATGGGTGTTGACAAAATGCGCCATGCAGAAACGCACCGCATGCCTTACCGAGGGCATCTGAGAAGTTCAAGCTTAAAGATCTATGCGAGAACCGCTCCGCAGAAGGGGCAGTCCCTGACGGTTCTCGGATTCGCTCGAACCCCGGCGGACACCTGTCGGTCCGGTCTGCGACGCTATTGCGGCCCACCGCTCTGCGCGAGCTTGCCCAGCAATCCGTCGATCAGGGCCTCTTCCTCCTCGAGTCCATGCCGGAACTCCCTGGAAAACTCGGCCCGGTGCACTTCGACCCGTTTTTCCTTCCTCTGGGCCCCCAGTATCCGCACCAGCAGGTCGCGCTCGCTCGACGAAAGCACTAAATGAAAGTCCGACATAACGTGCTCCTGCCGGGTGACTCCGGCGTGAATAGAATCGCCCTTAGCCTCTTTCAATTATAGCAAACTTGGAGCCGGTCGATCATCGGTCTCGGCGACGTTCGGACGATATTTTTCGCGGCAGGCTAAGCCCGGTACATCCTGGCGCGAAGCCAAAGACCACTGGCCGTCGTGCTCGATCGCACGCTTCCTTTCGCCGCGGCGCGCGATTGATGCTGAGCAAGCAGTGGCCCCCGAGCAATTCCACGACGACCCAATGCGCCTCGCCAATGCTCCATTGCGCCGCTAGCGCGAGGCAACGGCATTAATGGCAGTGCATGCATGCCCGAACAGCCGTCGTCGCGCGGGAAGATGCGTCGGATGCGTGAGGTCTGCGGTTCACTTGCCCGAAAATGGACTGGTTATGACGGTTGTGACGATAGTGCCTGATACAGAGAGATTGCTGATCCGCCAATAACTGCCGCGCGCCAGGACGAACTGGCGCGGTGGGTCGGCTGTGTTCGATCACGACCGTTACGATTCCGCCCGGAACCGCCATGCGAGATGGCACCAATTCGCACCGCCCTTGCCGCGCTGTTGCCCGTTGGGCTGCGCCGGCGTTCGATGCGCGCCGTTATCGCTGGCGACTGCTCGTATTGATCTGCTGGGGCATCGTCTTGTTGTCGCTGAGCGGCTGCACTCCGTTTGGCGAATATGTGCGAAACGGTTTGAAGGTCGGACCGAACTACCTTCGCCCGGCCGCGCCGGTGGAAAAAGACTGGATCGACGCGGCCGACGTCCGCGTGCGCTCCGATTCGGCCGACATGAGCAATTGGTGGCGCGTGTTCAACGACCCGGTGCTCGACGGGTTGATTACCAAGGCCTACGAGCAGAACCTGACGTTGCGCGAAGCAGGCTTTCGCGTGTTGGAAGCCCGCGCCCAACTGGGAATCGCGGTTGGCCAGTTTTTTCCGCAGACGCAGGATGCCTTCGGCAGCTACTCGCGCAACGCGACCAGTCTGGCCAATGCCAACACGGGTTTTCTGCCCAATCAGTTCTACGATCAATGGAACATCGGCTTCAACCTGGCCTGGGAGCTGGACTTTTGGGGGCGATTCCGGCGGGCCATCGAGGCGGCCGACGCCGATCTCGATGCTTCGGTCGAGAGCTACGACGACGTGCTGGTCACGCTTCTAGGTGACGTCGCGGCGACGTACGTGCGAATGCGCGTCCTCGAGGCCGAGCTTCAACTGGTGCGCGGCAACGTCGCGCTGCAGCAGCAAACCTTGTCGTTTGCCAGCGCTCGGTTTCGCGGCGGCAATGCCAGCGAGCTGGACGTCGACCAGGCCAAGAGCAACCTGGCGCAGACCGAGGCCCTGGTGCCGCAGTTCGAAATTCAGCTTCGCCAGGCCAACAACGGCTTATGCATCCTGCTGGGCATTCCGCCCGACGACTTGCGAGTCATGCTCGGCGCCAAGGACATCCCGACCGCGCCGGTCGACGTGACCACGGGCGTTCCGGCCGAATTGTTGGCGCGGCGCCCGGACGTGCGGCGGGCCGAGCGCGTCGTGGCGGGCCAGTCGGCGCGGGTGGGCGTGGCGACCAGCGAACTGTATCCGCACATCTCGATCAACGGCAACATCGGCTCATCGGCCCAAAGCGTCAGCGACTTGTTCACGTCGCCCGCGCTGAACGGGTTCGCGTCGCCAGCCTTTCAATGGAACGTGTTGAACTACGGCCGGCTGCTCAACAACATCCGCTTGCAGGACGCCCGCTTGCAGGAGCTGATCGTGACCTACCAGAACACGGTGCTCAACGCCTCGCGCGAAGTCGAAAACGGGCTCGTGACGTTCCTGCGATCGCAGCAGCGGGCAGACTCGCTGGCCGCGAGCGTCACGGCGGCGCAGCGGGCGGTGGACATCTCGCTGGCGCAGTATCGCGGCGGGATCGTCGACTTCAACCGCGTCGCGCTGCTGGAACAGAACCTCGTGCAGCAACAGGATCTTCAGGCCCAAGCGCAGGGCGCGATCGCGCTGGGGTTGATCGACGTCTACCGAGCGTTGGGGGGCGGGTGGCAGATACGTCTGGCGGAGCTGTCGACGTTGCCGCAGATGCCGCAAGTGCCGCCGGGACCCGATGTGAAACCGGCCGTTCCGATTTTGCCGGCCCCAGACAACGCCGCGCGGAGGCCGCAAGTCCAGACGCCGACGTCGGTCGCGCTGGTCGGATATTCCGCGCCGCCGGCAGTCGTCGGTCCCGGCCCTCCGGGCGCGAGCGTGCAACCGCCGACATTCATCCCGCCGCAACCGGCAGGGCCCGTCCGTGGTCCAGTGTACGCGCCGGGGGTGAATCAACCGTGACGTCGTCGACGAGGATAATCGGCTGGATTCTTGTGGTGTGGTTGGCGAGTGGGCCGGCGGTTGCACTGGCGGGCGAACACGGCCGCGGCTGCCTGTGGGGCTGGTGGCCCTCGCGCGGCACGAAAGACTGCGGCTGCGTCTGTCCGGACAATTACGTTTGCAAGCCGCTGCCCGCGCCGCCGGTCTGTCCATGCGCGTGTTCGCCCGACTGTTATCGCGCCAAGCCGTTGCCGGCGCCGCCTTGCCGCACGTGCGGGTGCGAATCCACCTACTGTGCCAAGCCGCTGCCCTGTTGGCCGCGCAGCTGCGAGCCATGGTACAGCTGCGGCCTGCCGAATTGTTGTGGGCCGAAGGGGGCCGGCGTCGCAATCAAGCCTAAGTAGCCTTGGAAAGCTTTGTAGCCGGCCTCTTCGAGGCCGGATGCATTACGGCAAATTAGGGGTCAGAGACCCCGGTTACAGAATGCTACAAAGGCTGTTGACTAACGGCGGCTTGCGGCTCGTCGGGTTGCTTTGGCTTCGCCTTGCCTTGGCCGATGCGCATGATCATGTAGAAAAAGAACGGCGTGAGGAAAATGCCGAACAGGGTCACGCCGATCATGCCCGAAAACACGGCGGTCCCCAGCGAGTTTCGCATCTCGGCGCCGGCGCCGGTGCCCAGCACCAGCGGCACGACGCCCAGGATGAACGCGAACGAAGTCATCACGATCGGGCGCAGCCGCAGGCGGCTGGCCTCGACCGTGGCCTCGAGCAGCGGCTTGCCCTCGATGTACAACTGGTTGGCGAATTCGACGATCAGGACGGCGTTCTTGGCCGCCATGCCCACCAGCACGAGCAAGCCGATTTGCACGAAGATGTCCACCGACAGCCGCGCGATGAGCATGCCTGTGACCGCGCAGAGGATGCACATCGGCACGACCAGAATGATGGCCATCGGCAGGCGCCAGCTCTCGTATTTGGCGGCCAGGATGAAATAGATAAGGATCGAGCCGAGCGCGAAGCTGAGCAGGCCGGCGTTGCCCGCCTTGATCTGCAGGAACATGACCTCGGTCCACTCGTAAGTGACGCCCAGGCGGTCGGCCAGGCTGTTGATGATGCCGATGGCCTCGCCGCTGCTTGTGCCTGGCGCCACGTCGCCGTTGACGCTCGACGAGTTGTACATGTTGTAGCGCATGACCAGCACCGGGCCGCCGATGTTGCTCACTTCGAGCAGCGTGCCGAGCGGCACCATTTCGCCGAGCACGTTGCGGACCTTGAGCTGTTCGATCGAGGAGGCCTGCGCGCGGAAGTCGGGCTCGGCCTTCAGGTTGACCTGCCAGGTGCGTCCGAACTTGTTGAACAGGTTGACGAAATATCCGCCCATGTTGACCTGCAGCGTGTTGAACACGTCCTGCATGTTGACGCCCAGCGCTTCGCACTTGGTGCGGTCGACGTTGACGTAGATCTGCGGCGTGTCGGCGCGGTACATGCTGAACAGCCCGGCCAGGCGCGGATCCTTGTTGCCGTCGCGCACCACGTCGCGGGTTGCCACGTCGAGCTCGTTCAGATCGACGAAGCCGCGCTGCTCGATCTGGAAGCGGAACCCGCCGGCGCTGCCGAGCCCCTGAATCGGCGGGGCGCGAAACACGCTGACCACCGCCTCTTCGACTTGGTCGGCGCACAGGGCCCGCAGTTTCGCGGCGACGGTTGCATCGTACGTCTGGATGCCGTGGCGATGCTCGAACGATTCGAGGACGACGAAACAGGAGCCAAAATTCGATCCGTTGGCCGAGAGAAGAATCGACTGCCCGGCGATCGACAGCGTGTGCGCGACGCCGGGAATGCCCGGATAGCGCTGGGCGTCGGCCGGGTCGCCTTGGGCCAGTTTGACGATCTTGCTCATTACATCGCGGGTTCGCGACACCGAGGCCGAGTCGGGCAACTGGACGTTGACCAGCAAATAGCCCTGGTCTTGCAGGGGGATAAATCCCTTGGGGGCCTTGCCCAATTCGAACATGGTCAATGCCAGCAGCCCGCCGTAGACCACTAAGACCAGCGTGCCGAGGCGAGCCAGCCGCCCGACGGCCGCTCCGTAGCCGACGGTAACCCGGTCGAACAGGCGATTGAACGCGCCGAAGAGCCGCGCCAGCACGCGATTGACCGGGCGAATGATCGCCCAGCCGATCGCGCCGCCAAGAAGCACGCCGGGAAGGAAGGCGGCCGCCACGACGCCATACGACTTCCATTGCGGCACGTCGACGAATCGCGCGGCCTCCCCGATGGGGATTCCCAGCATGCTCGACAGAGGATCGCTGCCCCAATGCAGCGTCGCCAGGCCCCCGGCGAGACCAAAGATCCACCACGGTAGCGCTTCTCGCTGGTGTTCGTGTCCCGCGCTTTGGCCCTTGAAGATGGCCACCGCCCGCGAAGGAGTAAGGGTCATGGCGTTGATGGCCGAAATAATCATCGCCGAGGAGATCGTCAGGGCGAACTGGCGGAAGAACTGGCCACTGACGCCCGGCATGAACGCGCTGGGCAGAAACACGGCGCTGAGCACCAGCGTGATGGCCACGATCGGCCCGGTGACTTCGCTCCATGGCCTTGATCGTGGCGGCTTTGGGTTCGAATCCCATGGCGATCTGCCGCTCCACGTTTTCCAACACCACGATCGCGTCGTCGACCACGATGCCGATCGCCAGCACCAGGCCGAACAGCGTCAAGTTGTTGAGATTGAACCCCATGGCGGCCATCACGGCGAACGTGCCGACCAGCGACACCGGCACGTCGATCATGGGCAGGATCATGGCTTTCCAGTCCTGCAGGAAGAACAGCACGACGATGGCCACCAGGATGATGGCGTCGCGGAGGGTTTTGAAGACCTCGGCGACCGATCTCGCGAATGAAGGGAGTGGTGTCGTAGACGATCTTGTAATCGACGCCCGCGGGAAACCGTTTTTTCAGCTCCTCCATCTTGCGCTTCACGGCGTCGGCGGTTTGCAGGGCATTGGAGCCGGGCAATTGAAACATGGCCATGCCGACCGAAGGCTTATTGTCGAGGCGGCAGATCTGGTCGTACTGTTGCGCGCCAAGCTCGATTCGGGCCACGTCCTTGAGCCGCACGATCTGGCTCGATTCGGCCCCCTGGCTGGCCGATGCCCTGCGCTGGTCTTGACGATGATGTCGCCGAATTGCTTTTCGTCCGACAACCGGCCCAGCGTGCTCATCGTGAACTGAAATTCCTGGTCTTCGCCGACCGGCGGCTGCCCAATCTGGCCGGCGGCCACCTGCACGTTCTGGCTCTTGACGGCGTTGACGATGTCCGTGGTCGTCAGATCGCGAGCCGCCAGCTTGTTGGGATCGAGCCAGACGCGCATGCTGTAGTCGCGCTGGCCCAGGAAGGTCAGGTTGCCCACGCCCGGTAGCCGCAGGATTTCGTCCTTGACTTGGATCGTGGCGTAGTTGCTCAGGTAAATGTCGTCGTAGCGGCCGTCGGGCGAAATCAGGTTGACGGCCAGCAGAATGCTGGGCGACTTGCTTCTTGGTGCTGACGCCTTGCAGTCTGCACTTCCTCGGGCAAGCTGCGCCATGGCCAGGGCCACGCGGTTTTGCACCAGCACCTGGGCCATGTTCAGATCGGTGCCCAACTCGAAGGTGACCGTCAGCGTGTAGGAGCCGTCGTTGGTGCACTGCGACGACATGTACATCATGTTCTCGACGCCGTTGACCTGCTGCTCGATCGGCGCGGCCACCGAGTCGGCCACCACCTGAGCGTTGGCTCCGGGATAGCTGGCGGTCACTTGCACCGTCGGCGGCGTGATGTCGGGATATTGCGCCACCGGCAACACCAGCGAGGAAACGCCGCCGGCCAGCAGAATCACGATCGAAATCACCCAGGCGAAGATCGGACGTTCGATGAAGAACCGGGCTAGCATGGCGATGGTCCGACAGCCTGTTGAAAAATGCGATAGGTCTTAATTTGGGTGCCACTGCTGGCTTGTCCAGCGGTGTTTGTCGGGCGGGGCGCCGCTCATTGGTTGGTCATTGCCGCGGGCGGCAACTCGTACGGCTTCGTGCGCACCGAGACACCCTGTCGCACGCGCTGCAATCCGGTGACGACCACGTTTTCGCCCGGTTTGAGACTGTCGAAACCTTCCTCGCCTTGCTTGGCGCGGCGCACCATGTTTCCGTCGCGCACCACCTTCACCGGATCGACGACCTGCCAGCCGCCCGGCTCGCGCGAGCCCAGCGTAATCGGACGATACTCGACGACGCTTTGATCGTTGACGACCAGCACGAATTTGTCGCCTTGATCGGAGCTGACCGCGATTTCAGGGACCAGGATCGCGCCGTGCGGGTCGCCCAGCGGCAGGCGAACGCGCACGAACATTCCGGGGCGCAGCAGTCGCGGCACATCTGGATTGGCGCGCGTATTGGGAAAGATTCCGCGAACTTGCAGCGTTCCGGTCGAGGGCGAAACGCGGTTGTTGACGAAATCCACCTCGCCGGCGTGCGGGTAGTCGTTGCCCTCGTCCGCGAGTCCCAGTTGCACCGCCATGTGCCCTCCCTGGGTGACTCCCCGGATGCGGCCCTCGCGCATCATGCGGCGGATGCGCAGCATCGTGTTCTCATCGACGTCGACGTAAGCGTAGACTGGATCCTCGGAGACGACCGTGGTCAACAGGGTCGTGTCTTGCTGCACGAGGTTGCCGAGCGTCAACAGGTTGCGGCCTGCCAGGCCGTCGATCGGCGATATGACGCTGGTGAATTCGAGGTTCAACGAGGCGCTTTCGGCGGCGGCCTTGGCGGCCGTGATTTCGGCGTCGGCCTGGTCTTGCCGTGCGGAATAATTGTCGAGGTCTTGCTGGCTGATCGCTCCGGGAGTCTTGGCGATTTCCACTCCGCGTTTATAGTCGGCGACCGCCAGTTTGTAGCGGGCCTGGGCGAGTTGCACTTGCGCGTTGAGCCGGTCCAACTCGGCCTGATAGGGGCGCGGATCGATCTTGAACAGCCGCTGCCCTTTTTTGACGTCGACGCCCGACTGGAAGTCGATCTCCACCAGATAGCCTGTGACCCGCGCGCGAATCTCGACCGACTCGACCGCGTCGGTGCGGCCGGTGAAATAGGCATAGTCGGTCACGTTGCGCTCGATCGGCTCGATCACGTCAACCACCGGTCGCCCGTCGCCCGCATTGCTCTCGGCGGTCTTGCGCAACCCGACGGGAGGATCGCAACGATCGCGCCGGCCACGGCCAGCGCGCAAGCACAACGAGCCGCTACAAACGACATGACCGATCTCTCGGGCAAAGCAAGGTTGGTGCGCATGGGGCACGATCGAGGTTTCTACCGGCGGGCATGAGTGCAGTAGGCAACTCTAGGTCGAAAAATGCCCGCCGAAACGCCAATATACCGCCGGAATGCCGTCGAACCATGACGGTCGAAGCGGAACTTACCGATCGTGCGAGCTCACCTACTTCGTTGCCGTGCCGGCGGAGACGTACCCGTGCGTTTTGGGGGTCTTTTCGACATAGAGCTCGTCAATTTCCACCGACGGATAGGGCTGGCTGCCAACGAGCTGGCGAATGTTCCGATCCAGATGGCAATTGTCGGCCAGCAGCCGCTGAAGTCGATTGAGGCGCCGCTGCCATTTTTGCACCGAGGGCTCGGGACTGAGGCCGTGTTCGAGAAAAAGAAACTGTCCGCCGGGCTTGAGCACCCGATAGATTTCCGCCAATGCGCGATCCACTTCGGCGATGCTGCACAGCGTGAACGTGCTCACGACGCAGTCGAATGCGCCGTCAGGCAAGGGTAACGCTTCGCCGCCGATCAGGCGGTGGATCACCTCGATGCCGGACTGGTTGATTCTTGCCAGCGCTTTGCGGTGCATGCCCGGGTTGGGATCGATGGCCGTGATCTTGCGGACGTGCCTGGGGTAATGCGGCAGATTGAGGCCTGTGCCGATGCCGATTTCCAGAATTTCGCCGTGGGCGCCGGCCAGCAGCTTGCGACGATGCTCGGCCACGAACGGCCGACCCAAAGCCAGCTCGCACAGCCTTGGAAAAATAACTCGCGAGTAAAAGCCCATCAGACTATTCTCGTTGCGGCGCTTGCCGCCGACGAATTACGGGTTGTTGATGCCGATGCGGCGATACTTTTCCTTGTACTTTTCCCACAGCCGCTTGTGGCGGTCGTTGAGCGACACGGCTCGCCCTTGAATGTAGGCTGCCGTGACATGGGTCGGAATTTCGAGCGGATCGCCGGTGGTCACGATGAGCGTGGCTTCCTTGCCGACTTCCAATGAGCCAATGCGATCGGCGACGCCCAGGATTTGCGCGGCGTAGAGCGTGATGGCCTTAAGCGCCTCCTCAGGCGGCAGTCCGTGCGCTGCCGCCGTGCCGGCGTGGTACGACACGTTGCGCACGTTCGAGGCGGGCGAGCCGGTCGGCGCGGCAATGCAAAAGGTGATGCCGGCCTCGCGCAGCCGCGCGGGCAACGTAAACGGAGCGTCGTAGGCGTCGCCGCTCCGCCGCGGCAAGCGATAGACTCCGCCGACGATCACCGGCACGTTGTGTTTTTTCAACAGCGCGGCGCAAGCCGGCGCGTCATACCCGCCAACAATCGCCGCCTTGAGACCTTCCTGCTCGGCAAAGGCCAGGGCCGCTTGAATCTGCTGGATGTCTTCAGCGTGGATGAAAACTCGAGTCTTGCCGTCCAGAACGTCGACGAGCGACTCCCAGCGCGCATCGTGATCGGGCTCGGGGCCTTTGCCGTCGGCATGGGCCTGCCGGGCCGTGCGATAGGCCCGCGCCTCGGCCAAGGCTTGACGCAGCATTTTGACGGCCCGTTCGCGATTCTCGGCCCGCTCGGCTTGCGGCTCTTCGTTCCACCAGGTTTCCACCGGCATCGCCGCCGGCCAGCTCAGGTGCAGGCCGACGCGCGACTTGAGACACATATCCTCCCACGTCCAGCCATCGAGCAGCATGCAGGCCGACAAGCCGCTGACAACACCGCCGGTGGGCACGGTGAGCACCGTCAGCACGCCGGACGAGCGGGCCACCGGAATCAATTCGCTGTCGGGGTTGAACGCGACTTCGGCTCGGACGTTGGGATTGATCGAGCCGGTCTCGGCCGAATCGCGCGAACCGCGAATGGTCGGCACCTCGACCAGACCCAATTGCGAGTTGGCGTCGATCAGGCCCGGATAAATCTGCTTGCCGCGTGCGTCGACCCTCTCGGCCTTTTCGGGGATCGCCACGTCGACGCCGATCGCCGCGATCTTTCCGCCGTCAAACAGGACGGTCGCGCCCTCGATCGGTGGGCCGCTGACCGGATAGACTTTGGCTCCGACCAGCGCGATCGGATGGTCTTGCGGCGGTCCGGGAACCTCAGGCGAAGCGAGAGCATGAGCGACGCACAGGCTGGTCACCAGAAAAATAGCGACCGCGGATAAGTTTTTCATGGAACGGTTTCTAGTCATGGCCGGCGTGGTCTCCGTGTTCGCAAAAGATGTCTTCGCGCGGCCACAGGTCTTTTCTGCCGTCGTCGGGTCCTTCGGTCGCCTCGCCCGAGGCCAGGACGCGCTGCACGAGCGCCGCGCGAAGCGTGGCGGCGTCGGCCCGCTGCTGACGGTCTTCTTGCACGTCGAAGTAGCGCCGGCCATCGACCCAGGTTTGCTCGCAGCGGCTGTAGGTCGACAGCGGCGACCCGCTCCACACGGCCAGGTCGGCGTCCTTGCCCACTTCCAGCGAACCGACCTGCGTGTCGATCTTGAGCTGCTTGGCCGGATTGAGCGTGACGAATTTCAACGCTTCCTCGGGTGGGACGCCGCCATACTTCACCGCTTTGGCGGCTTCCAGGTTCAATCGCCGGGCGAGCTCCGCGTCGTCGGAGTTGAACGAGACCACCACGCCCGCGTTGTGCAGGATCGCGCCGTTGTAGGGAATGGCGTCGAAGACTTCGAACTTGTAGGCCCACCAGTCGGAGAAGCTCGAACCGCCGACGCCGTGCCTGGCCATCACGTCGGCCACTTTGTAGCCTTCCAGAATGTGCTGGAACGTGGCGATGCGCACGTTGAACGATTCGCAGGTCCGCATCAGGGCCAGGATTTCGTCCTGCCGATACGAGTGGCAGTGGATCAGTCGCTTGCCTTCGAGCACCTCGGCCAGCGCTTCGAGTTCCAGGTCGATGCGGGGCGGCGGGCCGACCTTGGTGCGAGTCCATGCGTCCCAACCCTGGCGGTATTGCTGCGCGGCGCGAAACGCATCGCGCACCAGCTGCTCGACGCCCATGCGAGATTGCGGATAACGAGTGCCGGCGCGGTCGGGGCGGTTGCTCTGCTTGACGTTTTCGCCGAGCGCGAACTTGATGCCCGGCGGCGCCTGTGCGAATTTCATCTCCTTGGCGCTGGCGCCCCAGCGGAACTTGAGCACCTGGTTCTGGCCGCCGATCGTGTTGGCCGAGCCGTGCAGGATGTTCGAGGACGTCACGCCGCCGGCCAACTGCCGGTAGATGTTGACGTCGTCAGGATCGATAAAGTCGCCGATGCGCACTTCGGCCGTGATCGACTGCGCCGACTCATTCACGCCGCCGTCGGTGGCCACGTGCGAATGGCAGTCGATGATGCCCGGCGAAATGTGCTTGCCCACCGCGTCGATCACCAGCGCGCCTTCAGGCGCCGCTAGCGCGGGGCCAATTTGCTTGATCTTTCCGGACTCGACCAGCAGGTCGGTCTTTTCGAGACGTCCCTGCGGACCGCTGGTCCAGATCGTGGCATTGCGAAACAGCACCAGCTTGGGTTGCTCGGGCGGAGCCTTGCGGCCGAAATCGCCCAGCGGATAGTTCACCTGGCTGATGGCGCTGGTCGGCTCTTCGACTTCAGCCGGCGTGCTGTCCGCCGGGGCATCCTTTTTCTGCTCATCACCTTGAGCGTCATCCTTCGGTTTTTCTCCGTCCGGCGACTTTTTGTCGTCCGCGTCAGCCGGGGCCGCGGCACCATCGGTCTTTTTGGGTCCCTCGGTCCGCGTTGCCGAGCATGCGGTTCGGTTGCCCTCGGCCCAAGTAATTGTTCCGAGCCACGACAGGCCACCCTCGGCCATCGGCACGGCCGCCGGCTTTGACACGGTGGCGCTGATTTGCACCACCCCGGTGAAGCCGATGGCCGGACCCTTGAACGACGCGGCGAACTGCAAGTCGCTCAGCGTGGGCGCGATGAGCGGCGTCGACTTGTCGCCGCGCGTGATCTTGCCCGACAGTTTCTTCGAGTCGCCGCTGAGTTCGATCACGAGACTCTCAGTTTGACCGTCGGGCTTGACGACGTCGACTTTCCACTGGCCCCGCACGTCGGCGGCAGGCTCGGTCTCGACTTCGTAGCGGTGGCCGTCGACCCAGGTTTCGAGCACTTTGGTCTTCTTTGCGAACAAGTCGCCGTTGGTGACCACGATGTTGGCCGCCTTGCCTTCTTCGAGCGTGCCGGTGCGGTCGGCGGCGCCGAACAACTCGGCCGGCGTCACGGTCAAAGCTTTGAGTGCCGCCTCGGGCTTGAGACCGCGCCTGACCGCTTTGCGGACCGCGGCCAAAAACTGATCCGGGTCCTTCAGGCCCTGCGACGTCAAGGCGATCTTCACGCCCGCCGCGGCCAGCCGGCCCGGGTTTTCCGGCGCCAGATCCCAGTGCATCAGCTTTTCAAGTGAGACGTTCATCGCGGCCTCGGGCGTGGCCACGTTGGGGGCCTTGGGAAAATTGAGCGGCACGATCACCGCGCGACCGGTGGCCTTGACCTCTTCTAGTCGCCGATATTCCTCGCCCGAGCCGCGCACGATGACGTTGAGCGAAAACTCGGCGCCCACCTGGTCGGCGCGCAGAAAGTACAGTTCGTCGCCGCTGTCGACGATCACCGGCGGCTTGCGCCCGAGGTAGGTGCCGAGCACGGCCAGGGCGTCGCTGCGCTCGGGGCGCGGAAGTTCCGGATGCTGTTGATAGGCGTCCCAGGCCTGGCCGTACCAGCCGGCGTCGTAGAATGCCTGCCGTACGAGGGTCATGGCCCCCATCGGCGAATTCGGATAACCTTCGGAGCCGCGCGCCACCGTGAGTTTCAGGTGCAGCGCGACCTGATCCTTGAGGATGACCGCCTTGCCGGCGTCGTCGGCCGTGCTCACCAGCGCGCTGGTGCCCTTGACGATTCCCACCGAGGGGGCCACCAGCCGCGTCGTGATGCCTTGACCGCGCAGCTTGCGATTCAGCGCGGCGTCGGCGGAATACTGCCGGTCGGCGCGCACCTGGGGTACGACGTGCCGGTTCCAATAGCCCGCGCCGCTGCCGTCGCTGGCTCCGGCGCGCGAGGCCGCATCCGACAGCTCGCCATAGGCGTCGATCAAGCCGGGGTAGAGCGTCTTTCCTTCGGCGTTCCAAACGCGAGCGTCGGCCGGCGGCGCGACCTTGTCGCCCACGGCGACGATCACGCCGTCGCGCACCACCAGCGTGCCCTTGTCGATGGTCCGCTCGGGCGAGACGACAATCTTGGCGCCTACGATGGCATGCACATTGTGCGAAGTCTCCCGCAAGCCCGGCGAGGGGGCGGTGCGCGGCGCCGCCTGAACGAGCGCGGCGAAGATCGCCAACCCAACAATTGCCAACGACGCAGACAGAGATCGATTTCGACGAGTCATCGTGGCGGCCGTCTTGGGTGCGGAAGGTGCGATTTCAAAGTTGCAGACGTATTCGCCGCAGCCCGGTCAAAGTTGGAGCATGCGGCAAACCTGGAGAATAATCCAACAATGGGTTGGATGCCAGCGCGGCCGTACAAGTCGGCCTCAGCCGGCGAGTTTTGGTTCCACGGGTGCTCAGGCTTGCCAGTTGGGCTTGCGCTTGTTCATGAAGGCGTCGATGCCCTCGCGAATCTCGGCCGATTCCCAGGCGTCGGCCAGGGCATTGGCCGTGTAGGCGAGGTTCGCCTGGGCGTCGTGCGTGCAGACGAAGCGGATCAGCTCCTTGGCGCCGGCCACGGCGCGGGCGCGCAGGCCAGCGCGGCGGCCACCTCGCGCTCGACGGCCGCATCCAACTCGTCGATCGTTTGAACGACGCCGTCGAGAAGACCCAGCCGGGCCGCGGCGACTCCGTCGAGCTTGTGGGCGTTCAGCATGATTCGCCGCGCGTTGGGCACGCCGATCTTGGCTACTACGTAGGGTGAGATGGTCGCCGGGATCAGCCCCAGCGTGACTTCGCTCAGGCGGAACGTCGAATCGGCCAGGCCGAGGGCGACGTCGCAGATCGAAATCAGGCCCAGGCCGCCGCCGAATGCCGAGCCGTTGATTCGCCCGATGAGCGGCTTGGGCAAGGCGTTGAGCTCGGAGAGGATGGTGGCGAACTCGGTGGCGTCGCCGATGCGCCCTTGGCGCGTGTTGGCCGCCTGCTGGGTCATGCCCTTCAGGTCGCCGCCGGCGCTGAACACCTCGCCGGCCCCGGTCAGCACGATCACCCGCACCGATTCGTCGGCCACCAGTTGCCCGGCTGCGGCGCTCAGTTCGCGCATCAGGGCCTGCGACATCGCGTTCTTGGCTTCGGGCCGATTGAGCGTGAGCCGGGCCACGCCCCGCGGTTCGACGGCCACGTCGATCATCTCGAACTTGCTCACGGTTCGTCCTCCTCAAAGGGTCGTACGGTCGTACGAGAAGAATCGTAGAATACCGCGGCGCGGCTGGAAAGAGCCTGTTTGGGGCCGTGTATGGCATCTGGAATTGAAGTCAGTTAGAATCGGGCCGGGCGGAGTGTTCGTCTTCTTTTGGAGTGATTGCGATGGCCACAGAGTTACTCGAAACGGGCGCGAAGGCGGCGGTTGCGGGCACGGGCTTTACGAAAGCCCATCAGCTTTTTCGCCAAACGGTGCGACGGTTCATCGACCAGGAAATCAATCCCTACGTCGACGAGTGGGAAGAAGCCGCCGATTTTCCCGCCCACGAGCTGTTCAAGAAAGCCGGCGATCTGGGGCTCTTGGGTTTGTCGTATCCGGAAGAGTACGGCGGGATTGGCGCGGACTATTGGTACAACATGGCGTTGGCCGAAGAGCTGGCTCGTTGCAACTGCGGCGCCATTCCGATGGCGCATGGGCGTGCAAACCGACATGGCCACTCCGGCCCTCAATCAATATGGTTCGCATGAGTTGAAGAAGAAATTCCTCGAGCCGGCGATCCGCGGCGACGCGGTCTGTTCGATCGCCGTCACCGAGCCGGGGGCCGGATCGGACGTGGCCTCGATCGCCACCAAGGCCGAGCGCGACGGCGATCACTACGTCATCAACGGCAGCAAGATGTTCATCACCAACGGCGTGCAGGCCGATTGGCTTTGCGTGCTGGCGCGCACGTCGCCGGGGAACACGTACCAGGGCATGTCGCTGATCGTCGTGCCCAAAGAAGCGAAAGGGTTCTCCGTCAGCAAAAGATTGAAGAAGATGGGCAACTGGGCCAGCGACACGGCCGAACTGGTGTTCGACAACGTGCGCGTGCCGGTGGCGAATCGAATCGGCGAAGAAGGGCAGGGCTTCATCTATCAGATGCAGCAGTTCCAGAACGAACGGCTCGTCAGCGGCTTAGGCGCGGCGGCCGGCGCCGAAAAAATCCTCAAAATGACCATCGAATACTGCCGGGGCCGCAAAACGTTCGGCAAGCCGCTGATCGAGAACCAATGGATTTACTTCAAGCTGAGCGAACTGCTGACCGAAGTCGAGTTCCTCCGCCAGATGTGTTATCACTGCGGCCGCATCATGGACGCCGGCGGCGACTACACGCGGGAAGCCTCGATGGTGAAGCTGAAAGCGGGGCGGCTGGTGCGCGAAGTGGCCGACACGTGCCTGCAATTCCACGGCGGCATGGGCTATATGGAAGAGTACCCGATGGCTCGTTACTATCGCGATTCCCGCTTGCTGTCGATCGGCGCGGGCGCCGACGAGGTGATGCTCGGCATCATCGCCAAGTTCGAGGGAATCGCCCCGCGCCGGTGACAATAGATAGACGCTATCCGAAAACCGGCGGGGACTGTCCCAATCTTGCGCAGTCTTCGGAGCAAAATGGGACTGTCCCCTTCTCCGAGACGGTTTTCGGATAGGCAACCAGGAGGTCATCGGTGGCGCGGCGACAGGTTCTTCCTTCCAGGCTCGAAGCGAAATCGGACCACTTTCGAGCGAACCGCGACGCGGTGCTCGTGCGGTTGGAAGAACTCGACACGCTGCTGGCGGCGGCCCGCGCTGGCGGCGGCGAAAAATCGTCCGCTCGCCATCACCAGCGCGGCAAGCTGCTGGTGCGCGAGCGCATCGAGCTGCTCGTCGACCGCGATTCTCCGTTTCTCGAGCTGTCGCCGGTCGCGGCCGCGGGCACCGATTACGAAGTCGGCGCGTCGGTCGTGGCGGGAATCGGCGTTGTCTCGGGCGTCGAGTGCTACGTGAGCGGCAACGATCCCACCGTTCGCGGCGGTTCGGTCAACCCGTTCACGGTCCGCAAGTCGATGCGCGGCTTCGACATCTGCATGCAGAATCGTTTGCCGCAAATCATGCTGACCGAGAGCGGCGGCGCCGACCTGCCGCGGCAATCGGAAATCTTTTTGCCCGGCGGCGCGTCGTTTCGCAACTTGACGCGGATGTCGGCGATGGGCATTCCCACCATTTCGCTGGTGTTCGGCAACTCGACCGCCGGCGGGGCCTATACGCCGGCGATGTGCGATTACTCGGTGTTTGTCAAAGGGCGTGCCAAGGTTTTTCTGGGCGGCCCGCCGCTGGTGAAAATGGCCACCGGCGAGGAATCGGACGACGAGGAGCTGGGCGGCGCCGAAATGCATTCCAAGATCTCGGGCTTGTCCGACTACCTGGCGGCCGACGAGTTGGACGCGCTGCGGATCGGTCGCGAAATCGTCGCCAACCTGAACTGGAAGAAGCTCGGTCCGGCGCCGGTCGACGTCGTCGACGAGCCGCTCTACGACGCCGAGGATTTGCTGGGCCTGGCGCCGGCCGATTTGAAAATTCCGGTCGACATGCGCGAGATCATCGCCCGGATCGTCGACGGCTCGCGCTTCCACGAGTTCAAGCCGGCCTACGGCCCCAACCTGATTACCGGCTGGGCTTCGCTGGTGGGCTACGAAATCGGCATCCTGGCCAATCAGCAGGGCGTGCTGTTCTCGGGCGAGGCCCAAAAGGCGGCCCAGTTCATCCAGCTCGCCAACCAGCATCGTGTTCCGCTGCTCTTCATTCAAAACGTGACCGGCTACATGGTCGGCAAACAGTATGAGCAGGCGGGGATCATCAAACACGGGGCCCAGATGATCAACGCCGTCTCGAACAGTACCGTGCCACACCTCACATTGCAGATCGGCGGATCGTACGGCGCCGGAAACTACGGCATGTGCGGCTATGCCTACCAGCCCCGCTTTCTCTTTCTGTGGCCCAACAGCAAAACGGCGGTGATGGGCCCGGCAGCAGTTGGCCGGCGTGATGTCGATCGTGCGACGCGGCGCGGCGCAGGCGGCCGGCAAACCATTCGACGAAGCGCAGGACGCGTTTCTGCGCAAGGCTGTGGAAGATCAGATCGAGAAGGAATCGTTGGCCACGTTCACCAGCGGACAAGTTTTTGATGACGGCATCATCGACCCCCGCGACTCGCGGACCGTGCTGGGAATCGCCCTGTCGGCGGCCCTGTCGGCCGAGGTGAAGGGAGCCAGCGCGTTCGGTGTTTTTCGGATGTGACCGAGGAAATCAGGAACCACGATGCCACACAAACGGGCTGGGTGGCCCAGACAACTTGTTGTCTGGGCCACCCAGGGACAAGAGGAATTTGCGAGTTGGCATCGGCTTGCCAATACGCCTCTTATTGCTTCGCAACACCGACAACAAGTTGTCGGTGCCACCCACAGCGCGACCACATGCACTCGCGAGACTCAATGACGGCCCCTTCGATCAACAAGATCCTGATTGCGAATCGCGGCGAGATCGCACGGCGGATCATGCGCACCTGCCGCGAGATGGGCATCGCGACGGTTGCGGTCTGTTCAGGTCCGGATCGTGACGCTCCCTTCGTGCTCGAAGCGGACGAAGTCGTGCCGCTGGCTGGCGCGTTGCCGTCGGAAACGTACCTGCGGATTGACGCCATCGTCGACGCCGCCCGCAAGACCCAAAGCAATGCCATTCATCCGGGTTACGGTTTTCTCGCCGAAAACGCCGAGTTTGCCCGGGCTTGCCGGGAATCGGCCGTCACGTTCATCGGTCCGCCGGCCGACGTGATTGCGGCGATGGGCTCGAAGATCGAGGCCAAGCGCCGGATGCGCGCCGCCGGAGTGCCGCTGCTGCCCAGCGTCGAAGTCGGCAGTCAATCGGCCGACCAGGTTCTGCGCGAGGCAGCGTCATTGGGTTGGCCCGTGATCATCAAGGCCTCGGCCGGCGGCGGCGGCCGGGGCATGCGCATTGTGCGCGAGCCGGGCCAGGTCGCCTCGCTGCTGGAGACCGCGCGGCGCGAGTCGCAGGCCGCTTTTGGCGACGCGGCGCTGTTTGTCGAGCCGTATGTGGAAGCGGCCCGGCACATCGAGATTCAAATCTTCGGCGACGCGCACGGCAACGTCGCGCATCTGTTCGAGCGCGAGTGTTCGATCCAACGCCGCCATCAGAAGATCATCGAGGAGTCGCCATCGACGGCACTTGACGTCGAATTGCGACGCGCGATGACCGACGCGGCCGTGCGAGCCGCCAAGGCGATCGGATACGTCAACGCCGGCACGGTCGAGTTCCTGCTGACGCCCGACGGCAAGTTCTACTTTCTGGAAGTCAACACTCGGCTGCAGGTCGAACACCCCGTCACCGAATGCGTGACCGGGGTCGACCTGGTGCGGCTGCAAATCATGATCGCCTCGGGCGAGCCGCTGCCGCCGGAAGTCCGCGAGCCGGCGCTGCGCGGCCACGCGATCGAAGCGCGGCTGTATGCCGAGGATCCGCGGCACGATTATCTGCCGTCGGCGGGCGAGTTGCTTCGTTTTCGGTTTCCACCCGATGCCGGCGTTCGCATCGATTCGGCGGTCGGCGACACAGGGGTAGTTTCACCGTATTACGATTCACTGCTGGCCAAAGTCATCGCGCACGCTCCCACGCGAGCCGAGGCGGCGCGACGTTTGAGCCATGCGCTGGCGCGGGCCCACATTCACGGCCTGCGCACCAATCGCGAGTTGCTCGTGCGCATGCTCGAACACCCCGATTTTCTGCGCGGTCAAACCGATACCGACTTTCTCGATGCGCCACGACCCGGCGGCGCTGGCGGCGCCGTTGGGCGACGAGCGCGCCGAGCGGTTGCACGCCGCCGCGGCGGCCCTGGCTGCGCAGGCCCAGCGGCGACGCGAGGCGAAAGTGCTGGGCGGGGCGCCGTCCGGCTGGCGAAATAATCCGTCGCAGTTTCAGCAGGCGCGCTTCCGCGGCGATGCCGGCGACATCGGCGTCGAATACCGCTTCCATCGCGACGGCCTGCAACTGCGCATCGACGGCGAGGAACAACCGGACGTGCGTTGCCAGGTCGATACGCCCGGCCAGATCCGCATGCAAGTGGCCGGCGTCCAGCGAACTTACGACATCCACGGCGATCGCGACACGTTTTACGTGGATAGTCCGCTGGGCGCCTCGGTGCTCGTCGAGCTGCCCCGTTTTCCCATACCACAGGAGGAGGCCGCGGCCGGGTCGCTGGTGGCGCCGCTGCCTGGCGTGGTGAATGAAGTGAAAGTAAAAAAAGGGGACACTGTCGCCGCGGGCGACGTGCTGCTGGTGATCGACTCGATGAAGGTCTTTCATTGGATTTCGGCGCCGCTGGCGGGCGTCATCGCCGCGATTCACGTCGAGGCCGGTAATCACGTCGACCGCGGCACGGTGCTGGCCGTGATCGAAGAATCGTGACAAGAACCCGGGCAGGATTGCCATGTCTACGCCGCTACGCATTGCGAATTGTTCGGGATTTTACGGCGATCGGCTTTCGGCAGCCCGCGAAATGGTCTGCGGCGGGCCGATCGACTTTCTGACCGGAGATTATCTGGCCGAGCTGACGATGATGATCCTCTGGAAGGCGCAGCAGAAGGATGCGTCGCGGGGGTACGCCGTCACCTTTCTCAAGCAGATGGAAGACGTGCTCGGCGAGGCGCTCGAACGGGGCGTCAAGATTGTCACCAACGCGGGCGGGCTCAACCCGGCGGCGTTGACGGCCGAGCTGCGCACGCTGTGCGATCGACTGGGTCTGAAGGCCAAAATTCTGCACGTCGAGGGCGACGATCTGATGCCGCAGCTCACCTCGTTGCAACAGGCCGGCCACGAATTGAAACATCTCGATACGGGGATGCCGCTGCGCGAGCTGGGCGCCAAGCCTTTGAGCGCCAATGCGTATCTGGGCGCCTGGGGCATTGTCGAGGCCTTGAAGCAGGGTGCCGACGTGGTGGTTTGCCCGCGCGTTACCGACGCATCGGTCGTCGTTGGACCCGCGGCCTGGCATTTCGGCTGGCAGCGCAACGATTGGGACCGCCTGGCCGGAGCGGTCGCCGCCGGGCACGTCGTCGAGTGCGGCGCCCAATGCACCGGCGGCAACTACGCGTTCTTTCAAGAAGTGCCTGGGCTGGAACGCCCCGGCTTCCCGATCGCCGAACTGTACGACGACGGGTCGAGCGTGATCACGAAGCACGAAGGGACCGGCGGCCTGGTTTCGGTCGGCACGGTGACGGCCCAACTGCTCTACGAAATCGACAACCCGGCCTACATCAATCCCGACGTGGTCGCCCGATTCGACACGATTCAGTTGGAACAGCAGGGCGCGAACCGCGTTCGCATGTCGGGCGTTCGGGGTGAGCCGGCGCCGCCCTCGGTCAAAGTCTGTTTGAACTATCTGGGCGGCTACCGCAACCAGGCGACGTTCGTGTTGACGGGCCTCGATATCGAACAGAAATCCGCGTTGGTCGAACGGACGCTGCGACGCGCGATGCAGGTCGACCAATTCGATGAGTTCGAGATCGACTTGGCGCGCACCGACAAGCCGGACGCAAGCACGAATCACGAGGCTTCGGCGCTGTTGAAAGTGACAGTCAAGAGCCAGGATTCCAAGCGAGTTGATCGGGCGTTTTCGGGCGCCATTATCGAGATGGCTTTGGCCAGTTACCCCGGCTTCTTTTGCACGACTCCACCGACCGATGCCAGCCCCTTCGGCGTCTATTGGCCGACACTGGTGCCCTCCGACGCGCCGAAACACGCCGTCGTCTCGGAAGACGGAACGCGGATCCCGATTCCGCCGACCGAGCCGGGAGACGCGGACGTTCGAGTCACCGTGCAATCCATGAAGTCACCGAGCGTTCCCGCCGGACCAACTCGCTCGGCGCCGTTGGGCACGCTGTTCGGCGCTCGAAGCGGCGACAAGGGAGGCAACGCCAACGTCGGCATCTGGGCGCGCGACACCGCCGCTTACGCGTGGCTCGAAACTTTTCTGACGGCCGAGCGGTTCCGACAACTCGTTCCCGAAGCCGGTCACTTGGAAGTTCGCCGCTACGAGCTGCCGAACCTGAAAGCGTTGAACTTCGTCGTCGTCGGCCTGTTGGGCGAAGGGGTAGCCTCGTCCGTTCGCTTCGACCCCCAAGCCAAAAGCCTCGGCGAGTACCTGCGCTCGCGAGTGGTCGAGCTGCCGCAATCGCTGCTGGCAACGCAGGAATGACGAATTGTCTCGCTTGCGGACTGTGCCGGGGCCGTTCACAATTGTGGTCGTTTACGGCGGCTTGAATCGAGGAGCTTTGGGCCGGGTACACCTTGTCGCGCGACCGTCAGCGCGGTTGATATTCTTGGTCAGGGGGCTGCGGCAATGAAACTCGGAATGTTGGGGATGTGGCATTCGCATGCCGACGGGCTCGTGCGCCAGGTGGCCGAACATCCCAATGAGTTCAAACTGATCGGCTTTTACGATCCCGACCCGCAGGTTGTCCGCAATCGACGCGCGCAGTGGGAGCCGCGGATCGAGGGCTTTCGGGTGTTCGACAGCGCGGAGCAATTGCTGGCCGAGCCGCTCGACGGCGTGGTGGTCGAGGGGCGCGTGTTCGAGAACCTGGCGCTGGCGAAGCTGGCCCTCGAGAGCGGCAGAGCGGTGATGCTCGAAAAGCCGGCGGGGGAGCGGCTCGACGAATTTCGCGCGCTGGCCGACCTGGCCCAGCGCAAGCATCTGCACGTGCAGATGATTTATTTGTTCCGCTACATGTCGGCGGTGCAGGAGATGTTGCGGCAGGCGCGCGACGGGTCGCTGGGACGCATTTATGAATTTCGGGCCCGACTGCCCAAGGACCTGCGGTCGTACGACAATTACGTAACCGAGCTGGGGCGCTACAAAGGGGGCATGTTCTTCGAGATGGCCGGCCACGTCATCGACCTGATGGTGGCGATCCTGGGCAAGCCCAAGAGCGTGACGCCGTTTCTGGCCCATCATCATGTCAAAAGCGGCGACTTTATCGACAACGGCCTGGCCGTGTTCGGCTTCGAGGCGGCGTGGGGCATCATCGAGGTGCCCGCGCTGGAAGTCGCTCCCCACTCGCGCCGCATCGAGGTTTATGGAACGACCGGGGCATGCGCGATTCCGCACCTCGGCAGCGGACATTTGGCCAACAAGAACATCCAGCCAATCGAAGTCTTTCACGCCGGCGACGCCGACTGGCAGACCCGGGAGTTGGAAGCCGCCACGCTGCAAATCACCGACCTGCGAAAATTCGCCGCGGTGGTCATGAAACGGGAGAATCCCGATTTCAGCCTCGATCACGATCTGGCGGTCCAGGAAGCCTTGTTGCGCGCAGCGGAATGGCCTGAATTGCCGGGTTTCGCCGGGGAAAAGTGGGGCTGCCAATGCTCGACCCAGGCGCGACGGAAGGGGGAACTGCGCACGAATCGCGCCAATGGTCGCATGGCCCGCGCACCCCTGGTATACTCAGCGCCCGGGCGTACTCCCGGCCAGTTGTCGATGCGGACGCGTGGGATGATCGATCGAAGACGGACTAAAATTTTCAAAGGGTGATTGCAATGAAGAGTTCAACTACTTGGCGTTTACCGAGAGCGGCGGCGATTTTGGGGGCGGCGATGATCGCGGTCATGGCCTCGACCGCCGTGGCCCAAACGGTGGAAGAAGTGATCGCGAAGAACCTCAAGGCTCAGGGCGGGCGCGAGGCACTGCTGGGACTGAAGGCGCTTGAGCGCAAAGGCACGGTGGCCGTCGATGGCGCCTTCGGTCAACTGGAAGGGACCGTCGAGGAAGTTGCCATTCCCTGGAAGAAGGCCCGCAGGGCGCTGGACCTGGGCGTCTTCGCTCAGAAGGACGGCTATGACGGCAAGATCGCCTGGCGCGACGGCATGATGGGCATTCAGGATATCGAAGGCGAAGAGGCCAACCAGATCAAGCAGGCGGTCGAATTGAATCCCTTCGTGAAGAGCGGCGAACGCGGCACGAAGCCCGAGAAGCTCGAGGATGCCAACGTCGGCGACGTCGCATGCTACGTCGTTCAAATGACGCCGAAAGAGGGTCCGGTGGTGAAACTGTTCATCGACAAGGCGACGGACCTGCTCAAGCGCACGTCGCTGAAGCAAAACAACCCGCAGTTCGGAGAAGTCGAGGTAACCATCGACGCGTCCGATTACGAGACGTTCGGCCCGATCAAGCTCGCGACCAAGACCAAGGTCCAACTGGGCGAGGTTTTGAAGATCGACACGACTTTCACCGAGACCAAAGTCAACGGCGACGTGGATGAAGCGGTGTTCGAGAAGCCCAAGGACGCGGCGAAATAGCCGGCCCTGAGCGCTTGTTATCGGAATTGATTTCAAATGACACGCGCGCCGGCACTCGTGAGTGTTGGCGCGCGTGTCTTGATTTGCGCGCCAACGGCCGTTTGCGAGAATCGCGCGCTTACGGCGCGGCCGCCTTCTCCCTTTCCTCGTCGCCGGTTTCCGACACTGCGCGCTGGTGCAGCACTCGGTCGAGATCGTTCCACATGAAGAACAATCCGATAATGTTGTCCCAGCGCTTGATGACGTTCTGGTGATTGTCGACCGCAAGCAGGTCGCCGCCGCCAAAGGTGAGAATCGTCTCCAGCACGTCGCGATACTGGGTGCGAAAACGCAGGCCGGTTCGGTCGGTCAGCTCGCTCCCCTCGCCGAAATGAAACTCGCCGATTTCGTTGGGGCTGAATTTCTTGCGGCCGTTCAGCGCCATGTGCAAAAGCGATCCGAACCAGGGCAAGAGCAGCAGCCAGCTCAGCACGATGGCGGTGCCGGGGTCGAGCTTGGGCTGCAAGGTGGCCAGATAATGGAACACGGAGCTGAGCACGGCGACGTTCTTGATATCCTCGACATACTTCGACGCGAGCCAGACGAGCGTGAAAATCAACACCCACAGGCCCAGCTTGCGAGCGCTGAAGTCGTACAGCAGCGTGACCAGAAAGTAGAGCAGCACCCAGACGTACAGCCAACCGAAAAAGCCGGCCCAATCCGGAGCGTGGTAGACGATCTCGCCCGAGATGAAACCGACCACGATCAGCAGCCAAAGGAAGAAACTGGGATGCGCCGAATAGACCGTCACCTCGTCGATGTTTCCCTTGCGGCCGCGGATCAGCACGATCGGCAGCGTGATCATGAAGCGCGCGAATTGCACCACGGCCTGGAACGCGGGCTTGATGTGTCGCCGTCGACCCGAGGGCGCAAGCTCGTCGTCGCGCTGCTGGCCCCACTCGCCACCCGCCCTGTTTTGCCCCGACCCGTCCATCGCAAATCTCCTCGGGTGCCCATCGCGGCGTGTACGTCACAACCGGGCCACATTCTAACCCTCGGGTGCGCGTTTCGCCAGCAGCGGCCCGGTTCGAAACGGCCATCGGCTATTCGTTAGTTCGCTCATAGCGACGCTGATATTGGCAGTCGCAATTTGTCCTGCCCGCAATTTCTCCCTGGCCATCGACCCGGCGGGTAACGATGCGTTGGGCGATCCGCTGCCAGATGGCGCTCGGCGTCGCCTGGGCACGACGCGATTTCGCGCAAGAAGCCGTGAGGCATGGCCGCGCCATCAGTTGGGCTCAGCCGGCGGTCCGAGCGATTCGATCGTATAACCCTGCGGATATGGCGGACGTTTCAACTGCGTGCGCAACCGTGGCCCACGGCCGGGCGGCAGCAGGCGCGACGCGCGAGCGCGCAGCCGGAGCGCCGATTCGACGAGCCAGCGCTTGGCTCGCGCCGGACGCGGAAAGCCGAATGCCTCGACGAGCGGAGCGGGCGAAATGGCCCCGACTGTCGACGATTATCAGCAGCGAGCCTTGATCGGCCGCCTCCGGTGCGGTACCAAGGGAGCAGCCCGCCGGCGGGCGCAAGTTTCTCCCCCTCGCGAGATTTCGGCAATGGCTTTCGAATGGTCGAATTGGTCGGGGCTGGTCCGGTGTCTGCCCAAGCAGTTGCTTGCGCCCGCCAGCCAGGACGAGGTCGTCGCCATCGTGCGGCAGGCGGCCGCGGCTGCTCAGACGGTGCGCGTGACGGGGTCGGGCCATTCGTTCACGCCGCTGTGCGCCAGCGATGACGTGCTGCTGTCGCTCGATCAACTCTCCGGCATCGAATCGATCGACGCGCCCGGGCGCAGGGCCTGGATCCGCGCGGGCAGCAAAATTCACGACCTGGGCGGGCCGTTGGCTGAACATGGCCTGGCGCTGGAAAATCAGGGCGACGTCGACGTGCAGGCCATCGCCGGCGCCGTTTCGACCGGCACGCACGGCACCGGGCCGACCTTGGGAAGCATTTCAACCCAGGTCGACGGGCTGCGAATCGTCACGGCGTCCGGCGACTTGCTGGATTGCTCACGCGAGATCGATGCCGAGGTGTTCCGCGCCGCGCAGGTTTCGCTGGGCTCGCTGGGAGTCGTCACGGCCGTGCGGATGCGGCTGTTGCCAGTCTACCGACTGCACGAGAAGGTCCGCCGCGAGCCGCTCGACGAGTGCCTGGCGAGTCTCGACGAGCGGATCGGCGCAAATCGGCATTTCGAGTTTTTCTGGTATCCGACCGACGACCAGGCGTTCACCAAGACCCTCAACCCGACGGACCGTCCCGCGACCCAGCCGGCCGATTCCGGGGATTCAGCCGATGCCGCCGGATTGTCGAGTGCCGAGCGCGAACGGGTCGACGACAGTTGGCGGATTTTTCCGACCGTTCGCGAGAACCGGTTCAACGAGATGGAGTACTCCGTGCCGGCCGAGCGCGGCGTAGAGTGCTTTCTCGAAGTGCGCGAACTGATGCGCCGCAAGCACACTCAGGTAGCCTGGCCCGTGGAATACCGCACGGTGGCGGCCGATGAAATCTTCATCAGTCCGGCCCAAGGGCGCGCGACGGTGGCCATCTCGATTCATCAGGCGGCCGAACTACCGCATGCGGCATTTTTCGACGACGCGGAGAAGATCTTCCGCCGTCACCAGGGCCGCCCGCATTGGGCCAAGCTGCACAGCCTGGCATGCCGCGAGCTGGCCGAGCTTTATCCGCACTGGGAACGGTTCCAAGTCGTGCGGACGCGGCTCGACCCAGCGGATCGATTCCTCAATCCGCATCTCCGTCGGTTGTTCACATGACCGCGAAATCAATGTTGCACAGGTTACTTATCCTTCGAGCATGCGTGGCCGTCGGACTGGCCGCTGCGCTCGCGCCGGTGCGGGCCGACGATACGACCTGGCAGCTGTGCGAAACGGCGACGATCGAGCATGGCGACTTGAAAGTTCTGTTTCGCGACAACAGCCAATCGCCCCGCGTGCTCAGCGGCGCCGATGCGCTATTCCATCGTCGCGAAGCCGCGGACTTCGACGCGTTCGACCCCGATTCGCCGGGGGCCTCGGCCGGGTTGAATTTCGAGCACATTATCGCGGGGCATTCTTCGCCCAATAACCTGTTCGCGCCGAGGCATCACAAGTATGCCCTGTATCGAGCGGTTGGTCGCCCGGCCGCGCGATTGGTCCGCGATCAGCACGACGATTCGTGGCGAATGTCGAGCACGCTGACCTACACGCTGGTCGAGCCCAACTACGTCGATCTCGACTTCCGCTGCCGGGCGCACGATCCGAAGCTGTTTGGCGCTCGCGGATATGCCGTGCTCTTCTTTGCCAATTACATGAACGACGTGGAAAAGATGGCGTTGAATTTTCTGGGTCGCGACGGGCCCCATGCCGCGGAGCGCTGGATTGCGGCCGACGCGCCGATCGGGCATGCGGACTATAACGGCGGCGGCACGTATCGCTTCGCCGACGCGCCGGCGATCGAGTACGACGCGGATCACAATTTCAAGCTCAACTTGTGGTCGTACGAGTGGCCGCGTTTCAGTCGGCCGTTTTACTACGCCCGGGCCGCGCACGACATGACGCTGATCATGATGTTCGACAAGACCTTTAGCCCCCAAGATGAGATCCGCTTCAGCCTGTTCAAATTCAAAGTCAAAAAGTTTCCGCGTCCGGCGTGCGACTGGCAGTACGTGATTCACAAGGTCGAAGCCGAGAGGGAATATGGCTTTCGCGCCCGGTTGGCCTGGAAGAAATTCGTCAGTGCCGACGATTGCCGGCAAGAGTTTGAGCGTTGGACGGCACAGCTGGCGGCCGAGAAAACGGACT
Source organism: uncultured Planctomycetia bacterium (assembly GCA_963801675.1). GTDB lineage: Bacteria > Planctomycetota > Planctomycetia > Pirellulales > PALSA-1355 > PALSA-1355. The sequence goes on along the minus strand of CAWDFN010000001.1, from coordinate 394,052 downwards.
AATACTTCGGGTGCCACTGGACTTTGGCGAGCTCAGTCGAGCCGCACCTTGCCAGTGCTCGCCGGTTTTGCACTGGCGAGACGCCAGTGGCACCCGATGACAAACCCGGCCGTCGGTCGGACGAATTGCTCATATTCCCATTTTTTGCGCGGTATTCGCCGCGGAATTCGCTATCTTGATTTTGGCTCGCGCGAATCGGTCAACGTCAGTCACATCGGGGGAAACATGGCGGTCAACAATCTGGCGGAACTGGCCGAAGTCTCGGCCGAACGACTGGGAGAGCGCTCGTGCCTGGAGGTCGAGGGGGAGCATTTTACCAACTGGCAACTGCTCGACCGCGGACGGCGGATGCACGCGGCGCTTGACGAATTGGGGTTTGGCAGCGGCGGCCGGGCGGTGGTTCTGATGATGAACCACGCCTTGGTCTATCCGGTGTTCCAGGGTATTTTTCGCAGCGGCGGCACGGCCATTCCCGTCATGCCGCAGGCAGCGGCCCCCGAATTGCGATTCGTGCTGGCCGACACCGAGGCCCAGATGGTCATCACCGACGTCGACCGTCTGCCGACCGTGCGCGAGGCGGTCGCCGGACTCGACCACGTACGGCACATTCTCGTGCAAGGGGGCGCCGACAATCCGCAGGCCACGCCGCCGGAGATCCGTTTGGATTCGGTGCTGGACTACGCGCCGCGAACATCGCTGCCGCGGATCGATGGCCAGGACGTCGCCATCATGCTCTACTCGTCGGGCACGACCGGCCGGCCGAAGGGCGTGCTGCTTTCGCATTCGAACCTGTTGGCCAGCGCCGCTGCCGTGGCCGACGCGGCCCGGCTCGATGCCTGGCAGGAGCCGCGGATCGTGCTCAGTGCGATGCCAATCGCCCACATCTTCGGTGTGGCCATCATGAACGACCTGCTGCTGACGCCCGACCACCTGGCCGACAAAACCCGGCTGGTTCAGCTGCGCTGGTTCGACACCGAGCGGTTCATGGCGCACATCCAGCAGCATGGCTGCACTTCGACCGCCGCGGTGCCGACCATGCTGGCCTTGATGCTGAACCATCCGAACGCCGACCAGTACGATCTGTCGTCGATTAAAGAAATCGTTTGCGGCGGGGCGCCGTTGCCGGTCGAACTGGCCCAGGCCTTCATGCGCCGCCATCCGTGCCGCATTCGCGAGGTGTACGGCCTGACCGAAGCCACCGGCCTGGGCACGGCCAACCGGCGCACCGAGCCTTATCGCCCGGGCTCGGCAGGCCGAACCTATTGCAATACGGAGCTGCGCATCGTCAGCGACGACGACTTGCCGCTGCCGCCGGGCGAGCGGGGCGAGATCTGCCTGCGCGGGCCGATCGTCATGCGGGGCTACCACAATCGGCCCGAGGAGACCGAGCAGATCATGCGCGGCGGCTGGCTGCACACCGGCGACGTCGGTTACCTGGACGACGAGGGCTATCTGTTCGTCGTCGATCGCAAGAAGGACATGATCATTCGCGGCGGCGAAAACATCTTTCCGGCCGAGCTGGAAGCGGTGATGCACGAGCATCCGTCGGTGGCCGAGGCGGCCGTGGTGGGCGTGCCCGACGAAGTGTACGGCGAGAACGTGGTGGCCTTCGTGGTCGTCGCGCAAGGCGCCCAGCTTTGCGAGTCCGAGGTAATCGAGCACGTGTGCCGGCAGGTGGCGCGGTTCAAGGCCCCCTGCCGGGTCCATTTTCTGCCGGCGCTGCCTAAAAGCAACATCGGCAAGATCCTGCGCCGCGTGCTGCGCGAGAAAGCGGCCGAGGCCACCAATGCCTGATCGGCGCCGTCGACGCAATCGTCGCCCGTGTATTGGGCTGTTGCTTATTCTTCTCACCGTTGCCGCAGCCGCGCGGGCCGATGAATTGGCGCCTTCGATCGAGCGGCTGGGCGAAGAGGCGAGCCGGGCGGCAGCCCAAGTCTACGAGTACGACCGCACGATTCCGTTCGAAGCGCGCCTGGTCGAAAAAGTCAAAAAAGACGACCTCCTGCGCGAGAAGGTTGTGTTTCGCGGAGCCCAGGGCTTTCTCGTGCCGGCGTATTTACAGCTTCCTTCCAGCGGCGCGGCGCCGTTTCCCTGCGTGCTATTGTTGCACGGGTGGTCGGGTGGGAAGGACGATTGGTGGCGCGACGGCAACTACATCAGCGGCGGAAACGTGCGCAGAGCGCTTGTGGACGCCGGCTTCGCGGTGCTGGCTCTCGACGCCCAGTGTCACGGCGACCGCATATCCCAGAACGACTTCGCGCCGGTCAATCACTACGTCGACAAGAACGGGTCCGACAACCCCCGCAAGGGATACTTCACGCTGAGCGACATCTACATTCAGACCACGCGCGACTACCGACGGGCGATCGACTATCTGGAAACGCGGCCCGAGATCGACAAGGCGCGGATCGGCGTGGTCGGCTACAGCATGGGCGGGACGCAGACGTTTCTATTGACCGGGGTCGAGCCGCGGATCAAGGCGGCGGTCGCGGTGGCGGCTCCGGCCGAGAAATCGAAGTGGTCGCTGGTGGCGCCGCAAAACTTCGTGCGGGGCATCGGCGAGCGGCCGTTTCTGACGATCATCGGGCGCGCCGACGAGTTGTGCCCGCTAGAGCATGCCCAACAGCTCCAGGCGCTTATCGAAAGCAAGACAAAGGACCAGGTCTTCTTCGACGCCGGCCACAAGCTGCCCCTCGACTACGTTCCCCACGCCGTGGGTTGGATCAAGAAGCACCTGTAAATGCCAGCCTGAAGCGCAAGCGAGGGAAACAACCGCGGATTCCTCGCTTGCGCTTCGGGTTAGTGGGAGATGCGAGCGATCAGGCTGCCGCGATCGTGGCGGCGTAGTAGTCTTCGGTGATGCCGATCATCGCGTGGGCGTAATGCTGCACGATCTTTTGCCGACACCGCATGCCCATCGCTTGCCGCTGCTGGGGATGGTCGAGCAGCGCGATGATACCCTCAGCCAGATCGCGCGGGTCACGCGGATCGATCAGCATGCCGCCGTCGATGTCTTCCAGCATGTCTTTCATTCCGCCTTCGCGCGAAGCCACGATTCCGCGCGCTGCGCTCATCGCCTCCAGGCAGACGTAGGGAAAGTTTTCCCACAGGCTCGGGTAGACGCAGATGTCGGTTTGCGCCAGATAGGCCGGCACCTGATCGAGCGGCACGTGATCGATGAATTCGATGTTCGACAGGTGCGCCGCGAGCGTCCCGTTGAGAAATTCGACCATCGAGCGCTTGCCGCTGGGCCCGCGACAGCTCCTTCCGATGAAGCGGAACACCGCGTCGGGATGCCGCCGCAAGACCAGCGGAATCGCATGGCCTAGGGCCACGACGCCTTTTCTGACTTCGAGGCGTCCGAGGAACGTGACCACGCGAAAATTGGTGGCCGGAGAGATTTCCAGAACTTCGCGCTGCGGAACGAAGACATAGGGAACGTCGTCGATGCGATTCCGCTGGATTCCCCAGTCGACGGCCAGGTGATCTCCGAGTGAGAACGAGGGCGAAGAAATTCGTTCGGCGAGCAAGGCGAGCTGATATCCTCGATCGTGTTGCTTGTGATATTGCTTGATGCCCAGCGCTCGTCGGGCGCGCTCCTTCCACGAATCGGCGCGAAGCGCCCTGTTGAGCCGCTTGACGAAGTAGCCCGGCGTGTGGCACTTCACGATCATCGGCAGATCGGGAAATTGTCGCTTGATCAAAAGCCCTTCCGCGCCATATTCGGGGCTCTCGACCAGATCGAATCCGACGCTGGCGTGCCGGACGGCGAACTGTTTGACGACGTCGCGGCGAAAGCTATCGAGGTTGTCGTTTCGGATGCGGTGAACGATCACGTCGTCCTCGAAGCGTTCGTTCAGCGATTCCCGACTGGGACTCGCGCAAAACACTTCCACTTCGTGGCCCCGCTTGCGCATCGCCTTCGAGGTCTGGTGGACATAGGTCGCGATGCCGCCCACGGCCGTGTCAGGCGGAAACTCATAGCTGACAAACGCCAATTTCATGTTCGTCCGCTGCCTCCCTAAAGCGTCGCTCGCTCTGGTCCAACGCCACGCCCGCCGTGCTCCTGAACTAGTATCGGAAGCCGGCGCACGCCTACTTTGCCCGGGGCAAAAACTTTGCGCAATCGTTGCGGGCGGGCGCGCGTCGGGCCAACGTCTTTCGGTTGGATAAGGGCGGCAAGTCGCTGCCCGGACCGCGTTTAGCACCAACGGCCAGGACGGGGGAGCGGATGCCATGCGTCTGCCAGCAGGGCTGGCGCGAAGCTGCTGGCCCCGTGGCGCCTGCGTTGCGCGGTTCGCGCCGAGGTGTAAACTATCGGGACGCTCGCGCGCTCCACACGCGCGGAATTAGCTTTCGACGGCCGGTCGCAAAAAGTCTCCGAGGTACGTTCCATGATCGAACTCGACAAGATGCGGCAAGACATCGTCGATGGCATCCGCCGGTTCGTCGAGCGCTCGATCATGCCGGTCGCGAACCGGTTGGAACGCGACGACGAGTATCCCAGCGAGATCGTCGAAGGGATGAAGGAGCTCGGCCTGTTCGGCTGCAACGTGCCGCAAGCCTACGGCGGGCTGGGGCTCGACACGACCACCTTCGCGATGATCATCGAGGAGCTCGCGCGCGGCTGGATGAGCGTCGTCGGGCCGCTCGGAACGCACTCGGTGATCTGCGACATTATTTATCGCTACGGCACCGAGGAGCAGCGGCGGCAGTTCCTGCCCGGCCTGGCCGCGGGACATCGGCGCGGCGGATTGGCACTGTCGGAAGCCGACGCCGGCACCGACGTGCAGCGTCTCACGACCACCGCCACGCGCAACGGCGACGGCTATCGGATCAACGGCACGAAGATGTGGATCACCAACGGCCGACGCGGCAACACCTTCGTGCTGGCGGCCAAGACCGATCCCAAGGCCGATCCGCCGCATCGAGGTATTTCGGCCTTCATCATCGAGAAGGGGGGCGACGGGTTCCGCGTGGCCCGCGATATCGACAAGCTGGGCTACAAGGGGGTCGAAACCTGCGAACTGGCGTTCGACAACTTCTTCGTGCCTGCGGCGAACCTCGTCGGCGGGCGCGAAGGCGAAGGCTTCAAGCACATCATGACCGGCCTGGAGAGCGAGCGCATCAACGTCGCCGCGCGCGGCGTCGGGCTGGCGCGAGCGGCCTTCGAGGACGCGATCCACTACGCGCAAACACGCCACACCTTTGGCAAGCCGATCTGCGAACATCAAACGATCCAGATCAAACTAGCCGACATGGCCACCAAGATCGAAGCGGCCCGGTTGCTCGTCTACTCGGCGGCGCAAAAGAAAGACCGCGGCGAACGCTGCGACCTGGAAGCCGGCATGGCAAAGCTGTTCGCCACCGAATCGGCTCAGGAGATCGTGCTCGAAGCCCTGCGCATCCACGGCGGCGCCGGCTACTCGAAAGACCTGAACGTCGAGCGCTACTACCGCGACGCCCCGCTGCTGATCGTCGGCGGCGGCACCAACGAATTGCAACGCCTGATCATCGCCAAGGGGCTGGTGGCGAAGTATCCCGTCAAGTAAGGCACGTTCGCCGGGTGGCCCAGACAACTCGTTGTCTGGGTCCCGCAGGGACAAGAGGACTGGTGAGTGCGCCATTCCACTGATGCCCCCACTTGTTGCTTCGCAACAGTGACAACGAGTTGTCGGTGCCACCCGCGACGTCTCGCCGTTTGATTGACACTTACTGTTTGAAACCATCATATGCCGATCGTGCGCCGGCCTCTGGCAAAACTCGTACCTTCAGTTCGGGCGTAGGACGTTGATTCGGACCTATTACCGTTGGTTCGGCCTCGGGATATAGTCGAGCAATTCGTTTGAAGTCGGCCTGTTCTGCGGGAGTCAAATCCCAATCGTGTCCAGGAGGCATTGTGAAAGAAACGATTGCATAGCCGCGTTCACCAAAGACCCATAACAGGCCAGGCGCCTGCACGACTATCGGAGAGCCGGTAGTGAGGTCGTTGTTGTGAACTCCGATTCCTTCTTGCCTGAGCGCACTGTGCCTTTGGCGAATCCAATTGACTTCATAGCCCATCCAGCAACCTATTAGCGCCACGGCGATGAACAAACTGCGCAAACTAAACCGCAACGATCGGCGGCTGGGTCGAAGAATTGGGATTCGCATCTTCGCTGGTCCGACTTTTTGACGTGGGCCATCTCGTTTGGAGCAATCCGCTGAGCGGCCCCAGCCGTATTTTTTGTCGGGGCAGCGGCCTGCTATTCGGCGTGATCTTGCGCCTTACTTCCCCTTCCCCTTCAAATGCTCGTTGTACCAGTCGAGGGCGAATTGCTGGGCCGGCTTGCGGGCTTCCATGTAGATGCCGTAGTGCTTGATCTTGGGCACGACGATCAGTTTCTTCGGGCCGGTGGCGCGGTCGTAGGCTTTCAGGCCGTGGTCTTTGTTGTCGAACAGCTCCTCGTTTTCGGCCAACACGAACAACATCGCACAGTTTTTCGCGCGCGCCGCGTCCTCGACGGGGGCGTATTGCATCAGCTTCTCGCGAATGGGGGCGCCGCGCAGATTGCCGATCACGCGGGCGCCTGGCGGCGGATAGCCCAACTCGCCGTGCGTGCGGGCAGCGGCCTCGGTGAACGTAGTTTCCAAGGCCTCGCTGACAACGGCGCCGGGACGCGAGTCGAGCGCCGGCACCTGGCTGACCGTGGCCTTGACGCGCGGGTCGCGGGCGGCGACGTAGACGACGTGCCCGCCCGAGTAGCTGCTGCCCCACAGGCCGATTCGCTGGCGATCGCAGCGCGGCTCGCCGTAGACCCAGTTGACGACGTTCGCCAGGTCGGTGGTCTGATCGATCGGATCGACCACCTCGCGGATTTCCAGCACCTCGGCGGTGAATTTCAAGTCACTCGAACGCTCCGGCTGCGGTTTGGTCAGAATCACGCGCGAGTCGCTGGCTCCCCAGCCGCGATAATCGAATGTCACGACCAGGTAGCCTGCGCGGGCGAAGACCACGGCATCTTGCCGCAAGTTGGCCGCCACTCCGCCCCAGCCGTGCGACATCACGATCGTGGGCAGCTTTTCGGTCGCGGGCGATTGTGGCGCGTAGACTTCGGCAACCATTCGCGTTCCTTCGCTCATGACGGTTGCGGTGTTGAAGGCGATGTCGTCGGGGGGCGTGAACTTAGCCGCCGGCTGCGCGATGGCTGTGGACGCCCCGGTTGCCAACAACGACGCGACGATTATCAGAAAGCGAAACAGTGTGTGGCGCGGAATCGACATAAAGCACCTCGAAGAAGTTGGTTTTCGAATAGAGCGTTATTTCTGTGTGCCACTGCTGGCTTGTCCAGCAGTGAGCCCGCGGCGTTCGGTTCGCGCTGCTAGACAAGCTGGCAGTGGCACACGTCCGACTCAACCAGCGCCGTCACGCATGCCAGTGGCTCATGTGCTGGCGGTGCGTTTCGAGATACGCCTCGGGACCAAAATGTTCGTCGTAAAACTCCAGGTCGATATGCTGCGCTTGCGCGTACAGCCGCGCGTAAATGCTGGGCAGCGTCGCGGGAAACTTTCCGTACGTGTCGTGAATGTATTGGGCCATTTCGCCGAGGCACTCGATGAACTCCGGCGTATAGCGATGCACGCGCGCCTTGACGTCGCGGGTGTTGCGATAGGGCCCGGCTGTGGCCGGATCGTAAGTGCCGCCGGGCCCGAATTTTCGCTCGACGAATTTGGCTACGCCCGCCCGCATGTCGCTCAGAAAGGGCGGGCAGAAGCCGGCGAAGTAGGGCTCCAAACCCACGGGATTTGGATTGTCCCACTCGGGCCGATTGGTGAAGCGGAAGCCGAAGCCCGCTATGCCGTCTTCGGCCGCGGCGCCGAGCAGCGTGTTCGGATTCACGCCCGAATAGAACCAGCCCCCCAGGCCCATGGCTTGCAGCAGCAGCACGATGTTGTGATTGGCGATCGTCACTTCGGCGGCCGCGGTGCTGAGCAGATACTGCTCGAGGTCGACCAGCGGAAACTTGCGCTCGGCATCGAGCAGGCCGGATTTGATAAAGCGGTCCAAATCGCCGCAGGGACGGTCGTGGCGCGTGTCGAAGATCACGGCCCGCTCGCCGATGCCGATCGCCAGCCCGGCCAGCACCTGCTGCGTCAGATCGACGATCGGCACGAACAGCGTCGAGCCGGGCTGGTTGGCGACCCAGAAATTGTGCGACTCGACGTGCGGAAACTCGGCGGGCAGCGTGACGCGTTTGTCCGACAACTTCACGATGTGCCGCCGCGCCTTTTCGATCAGCGCGTCGAGATCGGTCGCGGCGTGAAATTCCTGCTGCTCATCGGGGCTCAGGTCGCGAAATTGCGTGATGTAGGCGCCCGAGTCGTCGGTCCACAACATCTCCGACGCGTGAATGCCGGCCGCGCTGGCGTAAGCGCGACCCACCAGGCGCATCGGATAGTTGCAGCCCGTGCCGGCGGCGCCGGTCGGCGTGTGCGGCAGGCCAAAATTCCAACCGCTGACGCCTGCGCCAGTGAGCACCAGCAGCATGGTCTCGGTGTCGGAGAGCGGCAGCGGGGCATGTTTCGATTGATAGGCCAACGGGCCGTCGGGAATCGTCATGCCCATGCCGAACCGCCGAGCCCGGCGACCGAAGATGGCCGACAGCAGCGGATACGTGCCGAGCTCGCGAAACGAATCGTGATGAGTCGTTTGCGAAGTTGATTTCGAACGGGTGCTCATGCGTGGGCCTCTGACCTTTCGTGCGAAAGAAGGGGACAGTCCCATTTTGCTCCGCGGACTCCGCAAAATTGGGACAGTCCCCGGCGGCGCTTGGTAACCTTCTAAAAAATCTGCTGATAAGCGAACAGAGCCGGCGTGCCCCCCGTGTGCCAGAAGACGACGTGATCGGTCGACGCGAACTGGCCGCTGTGTACCAGATCGATCAGTCCGGCCATCGCTTTGCCGGTATACACCGGGTCGAGCAATAAGCCTTCGAGCCGTGCCACCAGACGCACCGCCTCGATCATGGCGTCGGTAGGCAATCCATAACCGGGTCCGACGAAACGATCGTCGACGTGCACGCGCTCGGCGACGGCACTTCGCGGGCAACCCAATAGTTCTAGTGTCTGAGCGGTCAGCGTGGCAACTAGCGCCTCTTTTTCGCCGCTCGTCGCGCTCACGGCGATGCCTTGCACGTGGGCCGGGTGCTCGGCATGCAACAGGCCGGCCAGGAGTCCCGCGTGCGTGCCCGCACTGCCGGTCGGCACGACGATCGCGTCGATCGAAATCTGCCGGTCTCGCGCCTGGCCGAGAAGCTCGTCGGCCGCGTGAAAGTATCCCACGGCGCCCAAGGGCGTGCTGCCGCCGACGGGGATGAAATAGGGTTTGCGGCCTTGGGTCTTAAGCAGGGCCAGAGTCGCTTCGAGCGTTTGCGGCGAAAACTGCTCGCCGGGCGGAAAATCGGCTTGTGCGCCCAGCAGCTTGTCGAGCAATACGTTGCCCGATTGCTCGTACTCGGGAGTTGGCCAGTCAACGATCCGCGGCAGTACCAGCTCGCACCGCAGGCCGAGTTTGGCCGCCGCCGCGGCCGTTTGCCGCGCATGGTTCGACTGCGGTCCGCCGGTCGTCACCAGCGTGTCGCAGCCTTGGGCCAGGGCATCGGCCACGAGAAACTCCAGCTTGCGCGCCTTGTTGCCCCCCATGGCTAACCCGGTTTGATCGTCGCGCTTGACCAGAATGTTCGGGCCGCCCAAGTGCCGCGAAAGCCGCGGCAACGGCTCCAAGGGAGTCGGCAAATGGGCGAGCCGGACACGTTCGATGCTGGGAGTTTTCATGCAGGGCACCTGTGGAGGTTACTGGCCGACCCTTGCGTCGGTTTCGCGCGGGCCATTATATTTAACGCTTTGCCGAACAGGGTTGGGTAGTGCCGCACTCGGGCGGACCCCCTATTTCCGACACGCCAAATCCCCAGGGAGACTGAACCGTGAAATTGCTGCAAATGAATATCGACCACAACATCACGCCCGAGCAATTTGCGGCCGGCGCCGAGGAAACCAAAAAATTCGCGCGGATGATTGCCCAGCAGCCGGGTTTGTGCTGGAAGATCTGGATTGGCGACGAAGACCGCTCCGAAGTCGGCGGCATCTACCTGTTCGAAAGCGACAAGGCCGCGCGGAGCTTTGTGAACGGCCCGGTCTTCGAGCAGATCAAGAACAACCCAGCCTTCAAGCGAGTTGAGGCCAAGCTGTTCGACGTCAACGAAGAGTGCAGTGCGATCACCAGGGCCCCCTTGCCGCAAGCGGCCAAGGTCTGAGCGGCGGTCGGAAGCGTCGCAACGCGCAATTTCGGGTGCCACTGCTGGCTTGTCCAGCAGTGCTGTATAAGTCGTCCCAATAACACTGCTGGGCAAGCCAGCAGTGGCACCCTTTGCGCAGGCTCTCATGAGCTCGGGAGATCCTCGCTTGCCGCGCGCGCTTTCGCTCGTCGAATTGCGGCGAACGCCAGGTACACCGGTATTCCCAGCGCGATAAGAGCCAGTCCGGCGCGGGCCTCGAACGGGCGGCCATTGTACACTTGCGCCAGAAACCAGGCGTACACGCCAAGGAACACTAGCGGCACCAGCGGATAGCCCCAGGTGCGATCAGGGCGCGGCCGCTCGGGCTGTCGCCAGCGAAGAACGATCACCGCCAGCGTGCCCAACGCGTAAAAGATGCTGGCCGCGAAGATCACGAAGTTGATCAACACCTGGAACACGGTGTCTCGCTCGAAGTCTTCGTGGAACTCGACCAGCAGGCCGGAGCCCAGCATCAGCAGGCAGGCCATCGCGGCTTGCACGCCGATGGCCAGAGCCGGCGTGTGGAAGCGCGGATGAACGCGACCCAGTTGCCGGAAAAAAACGCCGTCGCGCCCCATGGCAAACGAGATCCGCGGCGCGATCAACAAGTCGCCGTTGACGGTTCCCAGCGTGCTTACCAAGAGGACCGCCGACATGGCAATCGCTCCGATCGGACCCAGCAAATTCGATAGCATCTCCTCCGCGACGTGTTCGCCGGTGCCGACGACTTCGGCCATCGAAAAGACGCCGTGATAGGCAAAGTTAGCGCCCAGATAAAGCGCCATGATCAGGCCGATGCCGGCGAACAGGGCACGCGGCACGTTGCGTTCGGCGTGCCGGATTTCCTCGGCCACGGGCGTTACCGAGTGCCAGCCGTTGTAAGCCCACATCACGGCCAAAAGCGCGATGCCGAAACGCGTGGCCAGCGACGCGGTCGAGTCGGGCGACGCGGACGTAGCCCAATTGCCGGCGGAAAAATTCCCGTAGCCCAGCAGCCACAGGCAAAGCGGCAAAAGGATCATGAACAGCAGGAAGCCGGCTTTGACGCCGGTGGTCGTAACTTGCACGGCGCCTCCCCAGGTGACTCCGCGCACGTTGATCGCGGCCAGCATGATCACGACGAAGATCGCCAGCGCCACTTCGCCCAGGTTGCCGAGCTGCCATCCGCCGATTCGCCCCAGCGAGCGAGCCAGTACGATGGCCACCGCGCCGGTCGCGGCCGGCCGATTGAACATCAGCTCGTTCCAACCGAACAAGAAACCCACGCCAGGCCCGTATGCTTCGCGCAGATAAACGTACAGTCCGCCGGCCCGCGGCATCATGGCCGCGAGTTCCGCCAGGCACAGCCCGCCGAAAATGCACAGCACGCCCCCCAGCACCCACACCAGCACGATCAGCCGGAAGTCGCCCAGCTCCTTGGCGATCTGCCCCGGCATGACGAAGATGCCCGTGCCGATGACGTTTCCGACGACCAGGGCCACGGCCGTGGTCAGCCCGAGCGCTTGAATCAATTGAGGCGCCGAGTGATCATGCGTGTGAACATCCAGCGACTCGTCCGTGCCGGCGTCGGTGTCCGAAAGGCGAGCCATGAAAACCTGACGCATGGAAGTTCGACTGCTTAGTGTTGCACGGCCGGTTGCGATGCTCGGGCGTCTTCGGCTTGAATCTCGTCCTTGGCCCGCAGTCGAACGCGAATGCCGTTGAGAATCGACTGGCCGACGACCGATTCGACTTCTTGATCGTCGGTCCAGTCGTTGATCGATACGCCGGCGTGCGCGGCGGCGACCTGTTGCCAGGGGCGCTGGCCGCGTGACCGTAGCCGTGCGGCAGGCTGACGACGCCCTCGCGCATCTCGTCGCTGACGTGGACGGGCACTTCGCCTGTGTGCACGCGGCTTTCAAGGATCGCGACGTCGCCGTCGCGGACGCCCGCGCGCGCGGCGTCATCGGGATGCACCAGCAAAACGCAGCGAGGTTTGCCGGACACCATCGCCGGTATGTTGTGCATCCAGGAGTTGTTGCTGCGCAACTCTCGGCGTCCGATCAACAGCAGCGTGTCATCGGGCGGCGGGTCGTCGAGCGAAGTGGCCAGCCGGTCGATCGCATCGAGCAACACGGGCGCGTCCAGTCGCATTTTTCGGTTCCGGTGGACCACGCGGTGGGCGATGCCCGGCTGCATGGCCCCCAAGTCGATGCCGTGCGTGGCCTTCTTGATTTTCTTCAGGTTGAGTCCGCGGCCGAACGGCAAGTATCGGTCGCCGTAAGGGCCCAAGCGGACCAGCGTGTCGATCGTCGATTCGGGGCGCCAGTGAATTCCCACCCGCCGGGCCAGGCGATATCCGCGGTCGACCCACCGCATGCCCGTGGGTCCGCCGCCGAGGCGGTAGATCAATTCCAGCAGGATTTCCCAATCGGAAAACGATCCGGCCGGCTTCGACACGACCGGCGGCGACCAGCGGGCGACGTTGCGCGCGGCGGCATTTGTGCCGATCACGTCGACGTGGTCGTCGCACAGGCTCCCGGACGGCGGCAGGATCAGGTCGGCGTGCCGCGTCGTTTCATTGATATAAATGTCGACCGAGACCATGAAATCGAGTTTTTCAAGCGCCGCGGCCAGACGGTTGCCATTCGGCGTCGAAAGGACCGGATTGCCGGCGAACGTGACCATGGCCCGCACTTGCCTCGGCCCGGGCGTTTCGATCTCCTCGGCCAGGATCGAGGCCGGCAGTTCGCCAAACGTCTCGGGCAGACCACGCACCCGGCTGTGCCAGCGCGCGTGGCCGTCGGCCTTGGTCATTTTGAGGACGGGTTGCGCGTCGAACACCGAGGTGGGAAACATCGATCCGCCGACTTCGCCCAGCCGACCCGCGAGAAGATTCACCAGGTCGGTGGCCAGCGAGGCGACAGTACCGTGCGCATTATTGCAGACGCCGACGCGCGAATAGGCGGTCGACGATGGGGCCGCGGCAAACTCGTGAGCCAGGCGGCGAATCGTCTCGGGCGCGATGCCTGCAACTGGCGCGACTCGTTCGGGAGTGAACGCCGACAGACGTTGTTCCAGCGCGCTCCAACCGCTGGCCATGCGATCGATGTCGGTTCTCTTCGCCAGTCCCTCGGCCAGCAGTACTTGCGACATCGACAGCAGAAATGCCGCGTCGCCGCCGGGAAGAATCGACACGTGTTCGTCGGCGTCGCGGGCGGTTTCGGTGCGGCGCGGATCGACGACCACCACGCGGCCGCCGCGGCGGCGGATGGCTTGCAGCCGCTCGCGAATGTTGGGCGCGGTCAGGAAGCTGCCGTTTGAAATTCGCGGGTTGGCCCCCAGGCAGAGCAGATACTGCGTGCGATCGATGTCGGGCACCGGCACCGACAGCGAGCTGCCGTAGAGATAATACGACGCCGCGAAGCGTGGGTTGGTATCTTGCGAGCCGGCGCTGGTTCGATTGCGCGAGCCCAGCGCCTGAAACAGTCCGTTGCGCAAAGCCAGCACGCCGTGATTGTGGGCGATCGGATTGCCCATGTAGAGCGCCACGGCATCGGCGCCATACTGCGCGCGAATAGCCCGCAGCCGTTCGGTAGTGATCGTAAATGCCTCTTCCCACAAGATCGGCTCGAAGCGGCCGTCGGCGGTGCGGCGCACCGGACCGCGCAGACGATCGGGATCGTCGTGAATTGCCGCGATCGCCGTGCCCTTAGGGCAGATGTAACCGTGCGAAAAAACGTCCTCCTCGTCCGGCATCACCGAAACGATTTTTTCGCCGTCCACCTCAAACCGCAATCCGCACATCGCCTCGCACAGCGTGCACGTACGAAAGACCGTTTGAGTCATGGCCAGGTCTCCAGGTCGGCGTGGAAACAGTGCCTGGATTGTAGCCGGTCAAGAATTGGCGCGGCAAGAACGCAGGCCTAGACGATTTGGGTCACCCATGTTTTTCGCGAAGCACCCCGGCCGCCTCGACTTCGTTTTTGAGCTTGGTGTAGACCTCGTCGAGGCTCACGTCGGCGGCCGAGCCGGGGGCGAAGCCGCAGTCGGGGTTGAGCGTGATCCGTGAGGGCGCGACGTAGCGCAGCGCCATCTCGACGCGCTTGACGATCGTCTCGGCCGAATCGATCTGGCCGGGCTGGCAACTGACGCAGCCCAGGCCGATCTCGACGTTCTCGGGCAGTTGTTCGAACACCGACATGTCGCCGGCACCGGGCGAAGTGAACTCCATCGTGATGTGACCAACTTTCAGCCGGCCGAGCTGTCGCAGAATCGGATCGTAGCCGCCGCGATGGTCGGCTTCGCCACGCGCTCGCGCACCCGCCCGGCGGCACAAGTGCACGGCCAGCGTCACGCCGGCGATGCCGTCGACCACCTGGTTGTCCATGTCGACGGCGAAGTCCGCGGCCGCTTCGGGGTCGTCGTATTGAGCGCGGACTTGCGGATCGACGAACAGGCACAAGTGCGGATCGTCGACCTGGATGATCGATACGCCCTGGTCGCGCAGCAGCTCCACTTCGCGGCGCAAGATGGGCACGCAGTCGCGCACGAAGTCTTCGCGCTTGGGATAGGCCTTGGCGCTTTTGCTCGGATCCCACATCCGCTCGCCCAGCAGGGCCGGCGCTGGCAGCGTGGCCTTGATGTCGCGCGCGGTGAGTTGCTTGAGAAACGCAACTTCCTGGGCGATGAATCCCGGCTGCTTGGGAGAAAGCTTCTCGACGACCACGGTCCAGGGGCGACCGTCGGCCGGATTGCGACTGAGCTCGAAGCCGTGGGCCAGTTCGGCAATCACGCCGATGTAGCTTTTGCGCCACCATTCGCCGTCGGTGACGACGTCGAGCCCGGCGGCTTCCTGCATCGCCACGGCCGTGCGGATGGCGGCGCCCATCAGCCGGCGATACTCGTCGCCGACGATCGGCGAGTCGTCGGCGATGAGGTCTTTGACGAACTGCGGCCGGGGGAGCGAGCCGATCACGGACGTCGGAAACAGGATCTTGCCGCGCATCGTTATTTCCCCAGGTGACCGGTGGTCCAGTTCTGCCGTGCGTACTCGAAATCCTGCTGCGTATCGACTTCGATGTATCCGCCCGGCGTATCGACGTGTGCGAATCGCTCGCCCTCTTCGATCATGTCCTGGAACAGCAGGATCTTGTACGCCTTTTCGAAACTTTTCGCCTCGCGCCAGGGGCGGCCGGCGAATTGCTCGCGGCAGCGGTGATAATGTTCGCGCAGCCTGGCGGCGCCGGCAGCCGAAAACTTTGCCACGCCGATATACTCGCCATGCGCCTCGGCCGGCGGCATGTGGCGGTGAATGCGCGTCACCGCGCCGCCGGCGACGGTCACCTTCTCCGCGTCGTCGGGCGGATGATCGGTGCGATCGGCGTACCGCGCCAGCCAGGCGGTGTCGACGCCCAGCACCATGTCGTCGGCGCTGGCGGCCAGACGAGATACGACGTCGGCGGTGAAGAGCACGTCGCTGTAGCAGCAGATGAACGGCTCGTCCATCAGGTCCGCAGCGCAAAACAGCGACGCCAGGATATTGTTGTGCTCCCAATCGGCGTTGTGGCGAAACTCGAACTGCGGGTAGTCCTGTTGGACCTTTTCGATCTGATAGCCGCCGATGAAGCAGACTCGCTCCAGCCCGTTGGCGCGGAATGCGTCGAGCGCCCAATCGAGCAGCCGCCGGCCGGCGACTTCGGCGAAGCACTTGGGCACGTCGGCGGTGGTGGGCATCAATCGCCGGCCGCGACCGGCGCCAATCACGATGACTCGCATAGTTGGCCCTTGTGTTCCACCAGAATCATCAGTGAGGTGATCATCGTCAGGCCGTAGGCCACCATGCCGGCGCTTTGGGTCCACGTGACGCCGTCGTGCATGCGGACGAACGTTGCGAAGACCGTCAACAGGCCGGCCGTCGCCACGGCAAGGGCCGGCCCGGCCGCCCAGCGGTTCGCAAACGCTCCCAACAGGCAGATGGCAGCGGCAAACGTCGCGACCTGCAATGCGATCGGTTGTTCGTCGTACACGATCGCGGCGCCGGCCGCCAGCAGCATGGCCAGGGCGCCGAACTTGGGGATCAGGCCGCTCAGCAGGCCGACCTTGCGCGAGGTCGTGTTCCAGAGTATGGCCGTAATCAGCGCGCCGGCGAAGGCCCAACCGGCCCAGATATAGATGGCGACTTGCCAACCACCGTGGGCCTCCGAGGAATAGTAGCCGGTGATGACGTCGCCGGTCGCGGCGCCCATGTAGCCCATGAAATTGACGAAGCCGGCCGCTGCCGCCGAAGTGCCTCGATGAGCCAGATCGGCCGGCGCGGTGCCCACCAGTAGGACTTGCGGACCGTAGATGCAAAACCCGATCACGACCAACAGCGCCACCACGGCCACGTCGGGGCTCTCGCGCACGACCGAGTTGTACACAAACGACAGGGCTCCCAAGGTGGCCATCAGGATGCAAATCACCGGCGCGCGGCGGCCGGCAAAGAAGCGGTCGGTGGCCCAACCGGCCAGATACGACCCGGCCGCGGCGCCGATCGCGATCACGAAGAATTGCAAACCGGCTTTGTCGATTTTCAGTTCGCGCGCCTCCATGAGATGCGTCAAGCCCCAGTCGAGATAACCGTAACGGCAGGCATTCAACAGTCCCAGCGCGAGGCCCAGCAGCCACAGCGCCGGATTGTAGAGCGTCCAATAGAGCGTCTCGGAGAACGAGATTCGCGGCGCGCACGGCGGCAGTCGTCGATCGTCGAGCTCCGGCGTCGCCGCGTCGCGGGGAGTTTCGCGCAGGCAGACGAGCATGAACACGCCGGCCGCCGTCAGCAGGATCGCCGGCACCCACAGTGCTCCGCGCCAGCCCAACCGTGCCACCGACTGGCTGGCGATCAGATAGGTCAGCCCCAACGTAATCTGGTAGCCCGTGCCGATGATGCCGATCGCCCGACCGCGGCGCAGGACGGGAACCCAGTTGGCGGCGACGCGCATGCAGGGCGTCCAACCCAGCGACTGGCAAAAGCCGTTGGTGGCCCACACGAACAGCAAGAACAGGAATCCGGTGCCGAAGCCGAACGTCACGTTGAGCGCCGCCGAGCCGAACATGCCGACGGCCAGCATCACGCGGGGCGAAATGCGTTCCGATAACTGGCCGTTGAGCAATTGCCCCAGTCCGTAGGCGATTTTGAGCGACGCCAGAATCCAGCCGATTTGCTCGGCCTCGAGCGCCAACCCGCCGTCGGCCAGCGACCCCTTCAGCCCTGGCACGGCGGCCGAAATGTTGGTGCGGCAGAAGTAGAACGCGCCATACGTCAGCCACAACACCCACACGACGGCCCGCTCGCCTCGCAACGGCAAGGGCGGCGATGAGTCACTGCTCGCGTCGCCACCCGCGCTGGACGGAACTGAAGCTGGCTTGACGCCGATCTGGCCCATCGTGGCGAATCCCTAGTCGGCGGTTTTCAAAACAGCTCCAGCAGCGGGTGGCCTTCTTCCATCAGGTTAAAGGGGCGCCCGAGCCGGTCGCTGGCGGACAGATCGTCGATGCCCATCGCGTGGAAAACCGTCTTGGCGACGTCTTCGGGCGCGACGGGTTTGGAGGCGGGGAACTCGGCGTGGCGGTCGCTCGTGCCGTACGTCTGGCCGCCGCGAATGCCGCCGCCGGCCAAGAGCACCGACATGCACGAGGTCCAATGGTCGCGACCGGCCCCGCCCGCGCCGCCAGAACGAGGATCGCCGATCTTGGGTTTCCGCCCCATCTCGCTGCTAACCAGGACCAGTGTCTGATCCAACAGGCCGCGCTCGTGGAGATCGGCCAACAGCGCCGCGAACGGCCGATCGAACTCGGGCAGCAGGCGATCCTTGAGGCAATTGAAGTTGTTGCCGTGCGTGTCCCAGCCGCCGCCGCTCTTGCAGAGGGTGTCGAGCTCCTTGTCCCCTTTCCAAAAGACCGTGACGAAGGGAACCTCGGCTTCGACCAGCCGCCGGGCCAACAGCATCGACATCGAGTTGATGCCTAGCCCATACTTGTCGCGGACGGCTTGCGGTTCGGAAGCCAGATCGAACGCGTTCTTGGTTTGTTGCGACGTCAACAGCGACATCGCTTTGCGCTGTTGCTTGCGATAGTCGTTCGCGGCCGGCGTGTTTTCGAAACGGCGCTGCGCGTCGTCGATGGCGGCCAGCAGCGCGCGTTTTTCGAGCAGACGTTCGACCGTCATGTCGCCTTGCAGCTTGAGCGCCGGCACGGCGAACTCGAGCGGAGTCTCGCGCGAGCCGTCGACGAACAGCGGATCGTACTCCAAGCCCAGCCGCGCGGCGAACTGGCCCGGCCGGGTGTATTGCGGCGCGCCTTCCTTGTGCGGCAACGTAATGGCCGAGGGAAGGCTCGCGTGCGGCGGCCGCTTGAAGGCCACGACCGAGGCCATCGACGGCCAATCGGTCGGCTCGGGCGTGCGGGCGTTGAGCAGTCGCGGGAACGAAGGATCGGGAGCGTGCCCCGTCAGGTTGTAATAGTAGCCCGCGTGATGATCGCCCGTGCCGCGTCCGAAGTCGCCCAACGAGCGCACGATCGCCAGATGGTGGGCCTGTTTCGCCAGGTGCGGCAAATGCTCGCACAGCTCGATGCCGGGGGCACTGGTTTGCACCGGTTTGAAAAGCCCGCGATACCCTTCGGGCGCGTTGGGCTTCATGTCCCAGGTGTCGATGTGCGAGGCGCCGCCGCTAAGCCAGATCATGATCGTCGATTTGGCGACGCGCCGCGAGCCGCTGGTGGGCGCGGCGGGAGCGGCGAATGCCAGGTTCGTGCCAAAAAAGCTCAGTCCGCCGGCGATCAGGAACTCGCGGCGATCGATCGGAAAATGGCCGTCGCGTCGAATTTGCATGAAACCGCTTAGCCGTGGTCGTCGAAGGAAACGTGCCGGACTGATTGTAATCCATGGAAGCGCCCAACGCGAAGGACGAAAACGGACGGCCGACCGACCCGCCGCGCGGATAGTCGACGACGCCCCCAGAGAGCATAATGATCATGCTCTGAAAGGAGATTCGCGATGATTGTCCGATTTACTAATGTCGGCCGCGTGGTTCGAATCGCGGCCGCACTGGCCTGGTTGGCGTTCGGCACGCCCGTGAGCGCCGACGACAAACCGGTGCCGTTGGTGCTGCAAGGAGGCGCGGTGTTTGATCCCGTCGCGGGCAGCGTGCATCCGGATCGGACCGTCGTGATCGAAGCGGCGCGCATTCGCAGCGTCGGCGGACCCGAAGTCGAACTGCCAACCGGCGCGCGGGTTGTCGACTGTCGAGGGAAGTTCATCATTCCTGGCTTGATCGACGCGCACGTGCACCTGGTGCATCTGGCCGACTTGTCGCACGTGGCGGGCGACCAGTTTCTGCCGATGTTCCTGGCCAATGGCGTGACCAGTGTGCGCGACACGGGAGACGCGATCGTGGCCCAGGCCGTGATCGCGCGCTACGCGCAGCAGCATCCCGAGCTGTGCCCGCGAGTCTTCTTGTGCAGCCCGCTGATCGATCGCGATCCGGTGTTCCATCACGGCACGGGACATGCGATCACCGATCCGGCCCAGGTGCCGGCGTTCGTCAAGGACATGGCCGGGTGGAATACGAGCACGCTGAAGATCTACGTCGGCACGCCGGCCGTGATCGGGCGGCAAGTCATCAAGGAGGGGCATCGCGCGGGCATGAAAGTCACGGCCCACCTGGGCGTCTACTCGGCGCAGGACGCCACGTTGGACGGCATTGATTGCCTGGAGCACATCGAGTCGGTGTTCAACTACATCATTCCGCCGGAGGTCACCAAGCAAACCGACTACCGCGCGAATCTCGATCTGCACAACCCGCTGGCCGACGCGCTGCTGGCCGCGCTGGCCGAACACCACGTCAACGTCGACCCGACGTTGGTCGTGTTCCGCAACATGATCTATCTCAACGACGTCGAGGAAGTGAACAAGAGCACGGACCTCGACCACGTGCCGAGGCGGATGCTCGACTACTGGCATTCGTATCGGCAAGGCAGCAATCTGCCGCCGTCGACGCGCGAGACGCGGCGCAAGCTGATCGCCAAGTATCAGGAGTTGACCGGTCTGCTGCACCGCTCGGGCGTGCGGCTGTTGTGCGGCACCGACTCGCCCGAACCGTTCGTGCCTCCCGGCTATTCGATGCACCAGGAGTTGGAGATGCTCGTCGGCTCGGGACTGACCGCCGCCGAGGCGCTGGCCGCCGGCACGATCAACGTCGCGCAAGCGCTCAATCAACAAGATGAGTTGGGCACCGTCACTGCCGGCAAGCAGGCCGACCTGGTCATCCTCGACGCCGACCCGACGAAGGACATTCGCCACGTGCGAAAGATTCACGCCGTCATCCATGGCGGGGTGATTTGCGATCCGGAGACGGTGCTCAAGGCCGTGCCGTCGGAGTAGGCGTTCGACGAAACGCTGGACCAACCATATATATAGTGGGCTTGTTGACTGCAAAGCGGGTGACAGCAATCTGCGCAGCCGCGATTCTGAAGTGTTTGCGGGCGAATAACTTGCCGTCGTCGGGCCGTGGTTGCTAGCGGAGTTCGGCACGGCTGGCTGCCAAAAAACCGCGGCGCGGGACTTTTGCGATTTCTTGGCCTTGACCCGCGAGAACGGGTTTTGCTACAAGCCCGCTTCCTATCTGCCTCCTTCATGCGGCTCCTATCTTGCGCCGGCATTTAATGCAGGAGTACAATCCGTGGTGCGTGCTTCAAATCTACTGATCGCGTTGTTTTTCGTGGCGGCCTTCAGCCCGTCGCGGATGGCATTTTCCCAAGACGACTTGCTCGGCGGCGCGCAGGCGGCAGAGCCGTCACTGCGTATGGCCGACGCCATCGGTTTGGTGAAGAAGAATGCCAACCCGGCCCGGACGGGCGCCGAATATTCGCTGGTCGACAAGAATGGCGTTCCACGCTATTTCTTGAGGCCGCCGGAAGATCTCGATCTTTCGCAATTCATCAACAAGCCGGTGCGCGTGCGTGGGCAATCCAGCTCGCTCCCGAACGGGGCAGGGCGACGATTGGACATTGAAGAAGTTCTTCCTCCGACCGGCGGCGACGTCGCGGCCGCTGGGCCCGCGCGGCGTCGCGACGCTCGGCCCAACGGAGTTCGCCAGGTGGGATACGAACAGGAGGGTCCCGAGCCGGTGCGCGGACGCATGGAACCGGCCAGCCGGGCCCGCGAACCGTTGCCCAACGATCCCAACGCACGAACCGACGCCGCTTTTGGCGAGCCCGTCGACAGCCCCTACGATCCGGTCGACGGCGACGGCGATTTCTTTCATACCGATCCGGCCTGCGACTCGTGCGGATCCTGTGGCAGCGGCGGATGCTGCTGGCCGCCCGGCATGTTCTGGGTGCGCACCGAATATTTGTACTGGTGGACCGAAGGCATGCGGATTCCGCCGCTGGTCACGACCGGACCGAGTGTGAGCCAACCCGGCTTTCTCGGTTCTCCCGGCACCGTCATCTTGTTTGGCAACAGCCTTGTGAACAACACGGGCATCTCCGGAGGTCGAATCACCGCCGGCATGTGGCTTAACTCGTGCAACACGATGGGCATCGAAGGCGATTACTTCGCGCTGGGCACGCAGAATACGAACTTCTACCAGTTCTCCGGCGGAAATCCGATTCTGTCGCGGCCGTTCTTCGACACGCGGCCGACCCTGAACGACGAAAACGTTGAACTTGTCGCGGCACCCGGCCAAGTCACGGGCAGCGTGGGCGTGCAAACTTCGACCCGGTTCCAAGGGGCCGGCGTGCGATTGCTGTTCAACTGGTGCTGCTGGCAAAGCTGCTACGGCGATCCGTGCTGCATTGGGATGGGCGGTCCCGGCGGAGGCCGGCTCGATCTGTTCGTCGGCTATCGCTTCTTACGGCTCGATGACAATGTCGCGATTCGCGAGGACTTGACTTCGATCAACCCGCAAATTCCCGGCTCGTTCGTGGTCAAGGATTCATTCAACACCCAGAACCAGTTTCACGGAGTTGATTTCGGCATGTTGCTGCAAGGCTATCGCGGGCGATGGAGCGGCAGCGTGATGTCGAAAATCGCGCTGGGCAACACGCACGAAATCGTCAACATCGCCGGCTCGACCGACACCACGCAAAATGGCGTGACCACGACCAGCGTCGGGGGATTGCTGGCCCAGTCAACGAACATCGGTAACTATAGCCGCGACGAGTTTGCCGTCGTGCCCGAGCTTGCCACCAACATCGGCTACAACATCACACCGCGACTGCGAGCGATCTTCGGCTACACGTTCATCTATTGGAGTCGCGTGGCGCGGGCCGGCGACCAGATCGACACCGACGTCAACAGCACGTTGCTTGCCAACAGTCCCACCCCGCCCGCGGGCGATTTGCGCCATCCGAAATTTGCCTTCAACAGCACCGATTTTTGGGCGCAGGGCATTAATGTCGGCTTAGATTACCGATGGTAACACGCTAGCAATTGCTGGCTGTGTTGATTGGGTTGGGAATGCTGTATTTGCGTACCTAGCTGGCCGATGAACACAAAGGCAAGCCGGGCCGTTCGACACGCGCGATCGCGCTAGTCCACGTCCGGCTGGTCCCCGCCTCGTTCATCGACTTCGGCCGTCCCTC
Organism: uncultured Planctomycetia bacterium; assembly: GCA_963801675.1. Classification (GTDB taxonomy): domain Bacteria; phylum Planctomycetota; class Planctomycetia; order Pirellulales; family PALSA-1355; genus PALSA-1355. The sequence goes on along the minus strand of CAWDFN010000001.1, from coordinate 371,133 downwards.
ACGCGGACGGCGGATCCCCAGCAAAGGTGAAGCGCATGTCTCCCAAGCGATCCCGTTTGTCGTTGTCCTCGAGTTTGGCCGCCTTTTTCGGCTTGTCCGAAACGCCGCAAGCGAAGCCACGCGGCCGTCGCGGTCGTCCCAGCCGCCACCTCAAGGTCGAGGCACTCGAGAATCGCACGCTGCTCTCGGCCGATACCCAGGCCCTGATCCACGGCACCGTCTTCAACGATCTGACGAACAATGGTCTCTCCGCCGACGATGCCCGGCTGTCGACTGTGTTGATCGGCCTGTATCGCGATGGCGGAAACGGGACCTATCAAGGCGGCGCGGCGGGCAGCGACGACACGCTGGTGGGCACCCAATCGACCGACCTGTCGGGCAACTACTCGTTCAACAACCTGACTTCGGGAACCTATTGGGTTCTGGAGAACGTGCAACAAACCTACGTCCAGGGCAATAACCCCAATCCGCGCAAGATCGTGATCACGCCGGTCGATGCGCAGGGCGTGGCGGGCACCATGATCGACAATTTCGGCGGCACGGCGCAAGCGTCCGACGTGTCGTCGATCACCACGACCACCAACGCCAACGCACTGGCCACGGCGGCCGCGGTCGGTGGGCAGCGGACTTTGTACACCCACCTTACGTCGTCCACCGGCGCCGTGGGCCTGGCGGTCAACACATACGGCCAGGAATTACTCGAGTTCACTTCCAGCGCCACCGGCGAAGGCCAGCGGATCGTCACGTGGGACGGCGTTCATGGCGGCACGACCCTCAATCCGACCGGCTTGAACCATTTGGACCTCACTGGCGGCGGCGCGTTCACCGGCATCCAGCTCGCGATCGGCGCCGATCATCCCAACGGGTTGGCGACGATTCGTGTGTATAAGGACGCGAACAACTGGTCGCAAGCCAGCCTGCCGATTCCCGACACCGGCGGCGCGATTTCGCAGCGCATCATCCTGCCCTTCTCGAGCTTCACCGTCGGCGGCGGAACCGGCGCCAGTTTCGCCGATATCGGCGCGATTCAACTCGAGATCGCCGGCGACAGCGCCGTCGACGGCCAGGTCGACGCCGTCAACGCGATCGGACCGACGCCGTTCACCGCCAATTTCGCCAACTTGCAGTTGGCCAGCTTCGGCGACCGGGCCTGGGTCGACAAAAACCAGAACGGCGTACAAGACCCCGGCGAGCCGGGGCTGCCGGACGTGGCGGTGCAGTTGCTGCAAAACGGCGCGGTCGTCGCCAGCACCACGACCGATCCTAGCGGCTTGTATCACTTCACCCAGTTGATTCCCGGCGACTACAGCCTGAAGTTCATCGCGCCGGCCGGTTCGGCGTTCACCTCGCAAAACGAGGGTGCCGATCCCTCGGCCGATAGCGATCCGAACCCGGCCACCGGCGTGACTTCGACGTTCAGCCTGAACTCGGGCCAGAACGACATCACGCGCGACGCCGGCGTGTTGCCCATCGACTTGTCGCTGACCAAGACGGTGAACAACAGCGCGCCTCCGTTGGACAGCAACGTCACGTTCACGATCACGCTGAGCAATGCCGCGAACTTGAGCGCGGCGACCGGCGTCGTAGTGACCGACTTGCTGCCGGCCGGCCTGACGTTTGTCTCGGCCACCGCAGCGCAAGGCACCTACGACAGCGAAACCGGCGTGTGGACCGTGGGAACCCTGGCCAGCGGCGGGAGCACCACGCTTTCGATCGTCGCTGCCGTGACCACGCCGGGCGTCAAGGTCAACAACGTCGAAGTGACCGACGCCGGCCAGCTCGATCGCGACTCGACACCGAACAATCACGCGCCCACCGAGGACGACCAGGCCGCCGCCACGGTGACGCCGCCGGCCTCGCTGGGCGACTTCGTGTGGGTCGACAAGAACACCAACGGAGCTCAGGATGCCGGCGAGCCCGGGCTGGCCAACGTCACGGTGCAGTTGTTGCAGAACGGCGCCGTCGTGGGCACCACGACGACTGACGCCAGCGGTCTGTATCATTTCACTCAGATTACGCCCGGCGATTACAGCGTGAAATTCATCGCGCCGGCCGGTTCGGCCTTCTCCGTGCCGAACCAGGGCGGAAACCCGGCGGCCGATAGCGACGTCAACCAGGCCACCGGCACGACGACCACGTTCACGCTGACCTCGGGCCAGAACGACACCACGCGCGACGCGGGAGTGCTGCCGATCGACCTGTCACTGGTCAAGACCGTGAACAATTCCACGCCCGACGTCGGCTCGAATATCACCTTCACCGTCACGTTGAGCAACGCGGCCGGCTTGAGCACGGCGACCGGAGTGACGGTTGCCGACGTGCTGCCGGCGGGATTGTCGTTCGTGTCGACCACCGCCTCGCAGGGCAGCTACAACAGCGCGACCGGCGTGTGGACGGTCGGCACCGTCAATAGCGGCAGCAGCGTCACGTTGACGGTTGTCGTCGCCGTGAGCGCCGCGGGCGTGACGACCAACATGGCCGAAGTGTCCGGCGCCGATCAACTTGACCGCGACTCGACGCCCAACAACCATGTGCCCGCCGAGGACGACCAGAGCAGCGTCGTGATCACGCCGTCGGCGGCGGTGGGCGATCATGTGTGGGTCGATCAGAATGCCAACGGCGTACAAGACGCGGGCGAACCGGCTTTGGCAAACGTGACCGTGCAGCTGGTGCAAAACGGCGCCGTGGTAGGCACCACCGCGACGAATGCCCTCGGGCAGTATCAATTCGCGCACGTCGCCGCTGGCGATTACAGCCTGAAGTTCATCGCTCCGAGCGGTTCGGCTTTTGCCGCGCAATACCAGGGCGGCAATACGGCCAACGATAGCGACGTCGACCCGGCCACCGGCGCGACGGCCACTTTCACGCTCTCCCCCGGCCAGACCGATCTGACTCGCGACGCCGGCGTGCTGCCCGTCGATTTGTCGGTGACCAAAACCGTCGACGTCCCTCAGCCGCTGGTAGGCACCGACGTGCTGTTCACGATCATCGTGAACAATGCAACGGGCACTAGCACGGCGACCGGCGTGTCGCTGGTCGACGCCTTGCCCACCGGCCTGACCTTCAGTTCAGCCGTCTCGTCGCAAGGGAGCTACAACAACGTGACCGGCGTGTGGTCGATTGGAACCCTGGCCAGTGGCGCCAGCGCTACGCTGTTCATCACCGCGACCGTGACCGCGCCGTTCCCCGTGACCAACACGGCCGAAATAACGGCCGCCAGCCAGTTCGATCGCGACTCGACGCCCGGCAATCACGATCCCAGCGAGGATGACCAAAGCAGCGTGCCGCTGACGCCGATCCAACCGCCGGTCGGCGACCCGCACACCCCGCCGCCGGTCGGTGACCCGCCGCCGAAGCTGTCGAAGGCCTACTTCCTCGGCCGGTAAAACGGACGATTTAATCTTGTCGTTGCTTTATGCGTGGCCCAACAGCCCTTCGAGCGTGACCGACGGTTGAATGGTCGGCAGGTCTTTGCGGCCGATGTCCTTGATCAACGTCGAGGTGGCCGTAACGTTCAAGCGCAGATGCACCGTGCTGGTGTTGCCGGCGAAGTCCTTGATCGTAAAGGTCAGGATCACAAACTGGCCGATAGCGTCGGTTTGCAGCGCCGAAACGTGGTTCGCGTCGTTGAGTTGGATCGTCTGGTAGAAGTGCTTCTTGCCGAAGCTGTTGTCGACCAGATCTCCTTCAATCACGAACGTGCTGCCGTTGTCGAGGTCGGCCAGGTTGATCGTCGCCGGCGAGTTGGCGTTGAGCACGAAGCTCGGCCCCAGATTGTCGCCGAAGACGAGCAGGGTCCGGGTATGGCCGAGAATCTCGCGGGTGATCAAGTTCCACCCGTCGGCCAGTAGCGTCGGCGTCGTTTCTTTCACCGTCACGTAGCCGTTCTTGTCCGGCTTGACGCCGGAGGGATCGTAAACTTTGTACGACAGCAGGTACGGTCCGAGATCTTCGTTGACGTATTTCTTGCTGAGTAAGACCAGGTCGGGCAAGTACGTGGCCTTCGGTCCCAGCAGCGCGTCGATTCTTGGGTTCGACGCGGCGGCGGTGGGCGGCGCAACGGTGCCGCCGATGGCCAGGCCATACTTGTCGAACAGTTGCTGATTGGTCTGATCGACCAACGCGGCCGGCACGAACGAGGCAACTCCGCTGGCTGACGTTGAATCGAACGGCTTGAAGTCGGCGGCCTGCTGCTTGTAATACAACTGCGTATCGTTGAGGGTGACGGTTCCCATTTGGATCACGTCGGGGTTGAACAGCCGCGTGATATCGTTTTCCTTCGGATTGAAATTGCTGCTCAGCGCGATATCGAACTGCGTGCGGCCTTTGAGCGCCGTGGCGCTGAGCGTTCCGAACTGCGGGTTGGCGGGATCCAGATTTCCGTTGGTGTCGGTGTTGCCGTTGATTTTCACCACTCGGCTGCGGCTGTTGGCGGTGGAGATCGCGATGCCTTTGAAATCGTTGAAGTATCCGCCGTCAATTTTGTTGACGCCGTTGACCGGCACGTCAATGCCCGTGTCCCAACCTTCGGCGTGCACGTGGTCGTAGACGATGTTGCGCGTGACGTCGTTTCGCGATATGGCGGTACCCCGGGGTGAGTTCACGTTGCCTGTAAGGGTGACGTCCTTGATCGTCGTAAAGTTGGTGTAGGGCGTGAAAAGTCCCTTGCCGCTGCTGGTGCCAAACACGGTCAGGTCCTCGATCAGGTTGCGTTGATCGGGCGACTTGCCGTTGACGTTGAGCAGCGTGAACCAGGTTTCCATGCCGTCGCCAGAGGCGAACGCGACGTTGCCCTGGAACTTGCGCAAGGGGACGTTGCCCACGTCGATCATGGTTTGTCCGGCGCGGCCCAGGCAGGATTGACCAGGTCGGCCACGGGAATTTGGGTCGTGCCCAAACCCTTTTGCACCAGACCGCGCGGGAAGAACACGTAGCCGGAGTGTCGTTGGCCGGAGACCACGTTGTTGGTCACCGAGACGTTGCCCCCTTGCAGCCAGAAGCCGTCGCCTTGATGCCCGAAGTCCTGCACTTGCTGCCGGCTCTCGATGCCGGCACCGGAGCCGAGCGAGTGGATGGCAATGTTGCCGTTGAACGTGCCGATTTCGTCGCCGGCCTCGGTCACGTAGGCGGCCCCGACCGCGTTGAATACCACGTTGCCTTCCACGTCGACGTTGCTGCTGTGATTGACGATTCCCCAGCCCGGGCTGTCCACGACCGAGCTGTCGCCGATGGTTGCCGGCGAGTCGGCTTCGTCGATTCCCGTGCGGTGGAAGTGAACCGCGTAGCGCCCGCGCGGATTGAGCCCGGTGCGCGCCACTTGAAGTTGCGTCACGCCGTTGACGATCACCGGGTTGCCGGCGGCGTCGACCACCGGAACCATCACACGTTGTCCGGTCTTCACGTCGATCACGTCGGTGGTCATCTTCGTCGGATCGTTGGGGAAGTCGGGATCGTGCGACACCACGGGATCGTCGATCGCGTTGCGTTTGTCGGTGCGTCCCAGGCCGTAAAAGCCGGCGGCGTCGACGTGCACGTCGTCGTTGTGCATGAACATCACGTGCCCGCGTCGAGCAACCACCGAAACGTTTTGCGATTCGAAGGTCGCGTTGCGCGACACGTCCGAAACGTAGCCCGAGAGGACCGGGTGGTTGAACTTCAGCCCGGCCCAGTTGGCCACCTTGGGGTCGGTGATGGTGACGACGGTGTGGTTATCGGCCGTTGAGCCGATGCTGACTATTTGCACTTCCTCGTCGTGGTTGGCGCCTTTGCTGTCGGTGGTGGTGTCACCGGTGAGAACCACTCGATCGCCGGACTTCCAACCGGTCGGCGCGTCGGCCAACACCAGCGACTTATCTTTGACTTTTGCGTCGACGTTCAATTGCTCGAAACTGGTGACCGTCGAGCCGAAGATGCTCACCTCGCCGTGCGAGACCAGGCCGCGGCTGAACTGCAAGGGATCCCAAGCCAGATCGATGGGCCCGAGATCGGCGAAGATCACCTTGGCCCGCTTGTCGGCGTCGATCCGCTCGCCAAATCCGGTGCTGCTGTAAGGATCTGGCCGCGACGGATCGGTGCCCATCTGAAAGACTCCGTCCGGTTCGACGATGATGGTGTCGACCGAGAGCAGCGTGTTGGCATGCGGATCGAACCGCAGTGTGCCGTCGTCGCGGATCGTGTGCAACGGCGCGCTGGCAAGCATGTCGACGATCACGACGCTGTTTTCGGAAATCAGCACGTTGGCGCCGGGACCCGGGATGGCGCTGGGAGTGCTGCCATCGGTCGGCGCGGGACCGACGTAATGCCAGGTGGCCGGATCGGACCACTTTTCCGGCGTGGAATTTGGCACCGAGATGTACGTCAGCGCCAGGTCGGGAACCAGGCCGCCGGTGATGACGCCAGTCCCTGGATCGCGCGCGCCAAACACGGCCAGGTGTTCGGCGTCGAGCACGGGGCTGCTGTGCATGAGCATGCGCGATTCCAGGATCTCCAGCCGGCAAAACGCGGATTGAAAGCGGCGCCTCGAAACGTGTGCGCCCGTCAAGTGGCGCGCTTTCGACGAGCGACGACGTGTGAAGAGCGTAGTGGATTCTCCGCGCATGGTGCTGCTCCTGTTTTTGGCGGCTGAAGCATCGGCGTGGATTCGCGTCCAGCGCAGAATGGTGAAAGTCGGCGCGTTGCGGTGGAGAATCGGGAGCCGTTCCAGCCTGTTCCTGCTGGCGAATCGAAAGGAAAAATTCGCGAGAATGGGTGCCCCGGCCCGCGATCCTAGCGTAGTTTTGGTCTCTGTCAAGACTGCCAGCAATCTTCTTCCCATTCGTTCGCGTCGCGGTTTTTGGCCACGGAGGCCGAACTGCACACCGCTCGAGAGGGGCCTATGGGCTGTCAAAATGGCCCGCCGAGTGCTTTGCCGACCCCCCGATCGTGACCTATCGTTTGAGTGGTGCACATCGAAAAGTCTGAAACCGCATTGGGCCGCTCATGGCGTCCGCCATTCATGACGAAGCCGATCCGTCGGCGGGCGCAGGCATCGCCACTGCGCCTCGCTCCGCGCCGAGCGCATGCATCAAGGTCTTGCACCTGATCAACGGCGACCTCTATGCCGGCGCCGAACGCGTGCAGGACCTGTTGGCCACGCGGATGCAAGAATTCGGCTTCGAGGTGGGCTTTGCCTGTCTGAAGAACGGCCGCTTTGCCGCCGTTCGGCGCAGTCAGCAAACGCCGCTGTTCGACGTGGGCATGCGCTCGCGCTTCGATGGTTCGGTGGTGGCCCGCCTGGTGAAGATCATTCGCACGCGCGACTATCGGCTGCTGCACACGCACTCGCCGCGCACCGCGCTGGTGGGGCGCGCGGCTGCGGCATGGGCCGGCGTGCCGATGGTGCACCACCTGCACAGCCCCGCCGCGGCCGAGTACAAGCAGTTTTGGCGCAATCAATTCAATGCCCGCATCGAACGCCTTGGCTTGGGCGGGGTCGCGGCTCTGATTGCCGTTTCGCATAGCGTGGCTGAACACGCTCGTCGCGACGGTCTGCCGGCGCAGCGGATCAGCGTCGTCCACAACGGCGTGCCCGTGCAAGGACCGTTAGACGAGCGGCCGGCACCGCTGGCATCATGGACGCTTGGCGTCGCGGCGCTGTTTCGTCCCCGCAAGGGTTTGGAAGTGTTGATCGACGCGCTGGCCGCCCTTCGCGCGCAAGGCGTCCCGGTGAGGCTGCGCGCCGTGGGATCGTTTTACAACTCCGAGTATGAAACTCAGATTCACCAGCAGGTCGCGCGGCTCGGACTGGAAGGCGCGATCGACTGGGTCGGCTTTTCGCGGGACGTGATCGGCGAGATGCGGCGGATGGATCTGTTCGTGTTGCCAAGCTTGTTTGGAGAGGGGCTGCCGATGGTGGTCCTCGAGGCGATGTCGGCCGGCGTGCCGGTGGTAGGCACGCGCGTCGAAGGCGTGCCCGAGGCGATTCGCGACGGCGTGGACGGCCTGATTGCCGCGCCCGGGGACGCCGACGACCTGGCCAGCACGATTGCCCGCGTCGTCCGCCGCGAGGTGGACTGGTCGGAATTGCGCCGCGCCGCGCACCTTCGCCAGGCGGAGCAATTTTCGGATTTGAGCATGACCGAGGGCGTGGCCCGCGTTTACGGCGACGTGTTCGATCGCTGAATACTCCGGGTCGCCGGCTCGTCGCGAGTCGCACAATCGCAATGAAGTCCCGCCGGCGAAGTCGCGTGTTTTATTCACGAGTTTTAAGCGGAGCGATCGATGGCCATCCAAGACGGACGCAAGATTGACCGAGACGCAAAGCTGCGTTGCGACGTGTGCATCGTCGGCGGTGGCGCGGCCGGCATTGCTCTGGCCCTGGAATTTGCGCGCACGCCGCTTTCGGTGATCCTGCTCGAAGCGGGCGACTGGCAGCCCGAGGCGGCGACGCAGGAACTTTACGAGGGGCAGGTCGAAAACGAGGCCTTGCACAGCCCGCCGCAATTCTATCGACAGCGGCGCTTTGGCGGCTCGACCACGATCTGGAGCGGCCGCTGCGTGCCGTTCGACCCGCTCGACTTCGAGCCCCGCCCCTACATTCCGCACAGCGGCTGGCCCATTGGGCGCGAGGAACTGGACGCCTATTATCCGCGCGCCACGCAAATCTGCGAGGCGGGCCAGAACGCCTATCGAGTCGCCGAGGCACTGCCCGGCGCGCCGAAGGAAATGATCCCCGGTTTCACCAGCGACCGCGTGCAAACCGACGGCTTGGAGCGATTCAGCCGGCCCACCGACTTCGCCCGGCGCTATCGCCGTATCCTCGAACGGTTGCCACGGTTGCGCGTGATCCTCAACAGCAACTGCACGCATCTGGCGGCGCGGCGGGAATCGTCGGCGATCGAGCGCCTCGACGTCGCGACCCTGAACGGCCCGAAATTTTCGGTCGCCGCGCGGCATGTCGTGCTGGCGACCGGCGGGCTGGAAGTGACTCGACTGTTGCTGGCCTCGCGCGACGTCTATCGCGAGGGGATCGGCAACGAGTCGGGCTTGCTGGGTCGATACTACATGTGCCACATCGCGGGGACTGTCGGCCGGCTGGAGCTGAACGTGCCCAGATCGCGAGATTTTCACGGCTACGAGCTTTCGCCCGACGGAATCTATTGCCGCCGCCGCTTTCAGCTCGCTCCCGAGGTGCAGGCGTCGCTGGGAATCGGCAACCTGATTGCCCGCATGCACCACCCGACGATCGCCGACCCCTCGCACCGCACGGGCCCGTTGTCGGCCTTGTACTTAGCGCGGCATTGGATGCCGCGCGAGTTCAGCAAGCGCGTCAACGACGGCGAGCACACGGTGCGCATCTGGGCGCGGCATGTCCGTAACTTGCTGGCCGACCCGCTGCATACCGCGCGATTCGCGGCCCACTGGCTGTTTCGGCGATCCTTGGCCAGCCGCAAATTCCCCTCGGTGATTGTCAATCCGCGCTCGAACCGCTACACGCTCGACTTTCATTCCGAGCAAATGCCGAACCCCGAAAGCCGCATTCAGTTGACCGACGAGCAAGACCGCCTCGGCATGCCGAGGCTTCATCTCGATTGGCGCTACACGCCGCTCGACGTGCGGACGGTGCGCGACTCGCTGCGGGTGATTGCCGAGGAATTCGAGCGAACCCAGGTGGGGCGGCTCTCGTTCGAGGACGATGACGTAGAACGGGCGATCCTGCGCGAGGGAGCGTACGGCGGACACCATATCGGCACCACGCGGATGTCGGACAGTCCGTCGCAGGGCGTGGTCGACCGCAACTGCCGCGTGCATGGTCGGGACAACCTGTACATCGCCAGCAGCTCGGTTTTCCCGACGTCAAGCCAGGCCAACCCGACGCTGACGATTGTCGCCCTGGCGCTGCGTCTGGCCGGCCACCTGCGGCAAGTGGCCGAGCGGGTCGAGCCGACGCATGTTGTGCCGGTGGGATAGGCGGGTAACTCGTGGGACAGCAAGGCGATCGACCGCCGGGCCGCGAATCGATCTTGAGCCATTGCGGCGGAATCCTCTATACTCCCGCCCCCCAAGACTCTCTCGCCGCCTCGGTAAGGATCCCTGACGATGACCGTCGCTCGCGGCGCAATGCCCGATGTTTGGTTTCCGTGGCCATGATCCTTGGCGGCGGGCTTGTCTGGGCCGAAGAGCGCCCTGGCCAACTGCCGGCGCCGCCGGTCGTCGCGCCCAGTGCCTCGCCGCCGCCCGCGGCTCCAACCGCCAAAGAGCAAAGTGCGCCGGCGCCGTCGAACGCCGAACGCATCGCGCGGCTGACTCGTTCGTTGGCGTCCGATGAAAAGCGGCTGAACGATTTGAAGGCCAGCCTCGGCCAGCCCAACGGCGAGTATGCGGAGGCCGAAGCCGAGTTCGAACAGCTCGACTCCCAGCTCATTGAAAAGAAGAAGCAAATCCCCCAGCCTGGGAAGACTTCTCCGCAGAAAGGCGACGATAAGACACGAGCCGAAATCGCCGAACTCGAGAAGGAGTGGACCCTGGCCCGCGACCGCTTTGAGCTGGCCATTCGCGAGCGCAAGGCCATGCAGGAGAGCGTCGGCGCGCTGCGCAGAAGCTGGACCGCGACCGTCGGGCGATCGAAGAGTTGCGCAGCGGCACCAGTGCCGATGGCCCGCCCGACGCCGCGACTTCCCCCGCAGCCGCGGGCCAGCAGGGCGGCGCAGGCGACACGCATCTGCCGGCGAGCGCTGGCGAGAAGACGAGCGCCCGGAGGCTCGACGCGCTCGAGGCGTTCGTGCTGGGGGGCGTGCCGGAGTTGGCGGCCGAGGATCCCGCGGAGTTGGCGGCCGCCTCGGCCGTGGCCCAACAAACGTTGGCCGCGGCCCGCGAGGCGGAGCATCAAGCCGAGTCCCTCTCCGAACGGATCGAGATTCTGCAAAAGAACATCGACCTGGCCCGACAACTGCGCGACACCGCGCGGCAAAAAGTGGACAATGCCGACGCGACGCTGAAGCGGCTGAACGAAGGGTTGTTTCGCAAGCTGACGGAGGGTGCCAACACCGACGAGCTCAAGCAGGAAATCCTGGAGGCGACCGAGCGCGTGCGCGACGCCCGCAACGAGGCGCGCGACGTCACCACGCAGATGGACGAATTGCAGTCCTCGCTGGCAGCTTTGCAGTCCGAACAGCTCTCGGCGGTCGAAGACGCCGCGCAGAAGCGGCAGGCCGCCGAAAAGGCCGCCGCCGTCGTGACCGAACTGAACAACCCGTTCACGATCCACAACTTGCTGCAATGGGCGCTCGACCACGGGCCCAAGATCCTGGGCATTCTGCTGGCAGTCGGCACGTTACTGCGGCTGTCGCGCATCGTCGAGTCGCGGTTGGTTTCGCTCGTCGCCAATCGCGGCCGGATCGGCAATCGCGAAGAGCGCGAGAACCGCGCCAAGACCCTGTTGGGCATCTTTCACAACGCGGCCAACATCGTGATCTTCGGCGGCGGAGTCGTGGCCGTGCTCGATGAAATCGGCATTCCCGTCGCCCCGCTGATCGGCGGAGCGGCGGTCGTGGGCCTGGCCGTGGCCTTCGGCGCAAAGCCTGATCAAGGACTACTTCACCGGCTTCCTGGTGCTGCTCGAGCAGCAGTACCAGGTGAACGACGTCGTGAAGATCGGCGACATCGCCGGCCAGGTCGAGCGAATCTCGCTGCGCACCACCGTGCTGCGCGATCTGGAAGGCCGCGTGCATTTCATCCCGCACGGACAAATCGCCTCGGTCACCAACAACACGCACGGCTGGGCCCGGGCGGTGTTCGAAATCCGCATCGCCTGCCGTGAAAACGTCGACCGCGCGATGGAAGTCCTGATGCAACTGGCCCGCGACCTGTGCGCCAGCGAGGCCTTTCGGGACCTGATCCTGGATGAGCCGGTCATGATGGGCGTCGACGCGCTAACCGACTCGGCCGTGGTGATCAAATTTCACATCAAAACGCGGCCGCTCCAGCAATGGGGCGTCAAGCGCGAGCTGCTGCGCCGCATCAAGAACAAGTTCGACGAGCTGGGAATCGAATTCCCCGGCCCGCAAACCGTGCTGCTGCGCCGCGAAGCCAAACCCTTCGCCATCGTCGCCGACGACCGCAAGGCGGGTTGACGCGCCCTACGCTCACTAGCCCGAAGCGCAAGCGAGCGTTCTTGGTCGGTTTTCCCTCGCTTGCCAACATTATTCGAGTGCTAACAGTCGCGTTCTGGGGTGGCACCGACAACAGGTGGTCGGTGTTGCGAAGCAATAAGAGGCGTTTGAGGGGGCCGCGCACCTCGCCAGACCCTCGTGTCCCTGCGGGACCCAGACAACAAGTTGTCTGGGCCACCCAATCCTAGCCGCTCTTTGCTTGCACTCGAATAATGTTGTTGCGCTTCGGGCTAGTGTAACAAATTGACGTTTGCTCGCTAGAAATCGACCGGGTCGCCGAATTGCTTGCGGGCCTGGCCCAACAGGCGTTCGAGCCGCGATTGCTGCGCCGCGAATTGCGGATCGCCGGCCAGGTTATTCATTTCGTCGGGATCGCACGCCAGATCGAAGAGCTGCGAGTTGCGCACGCCCGAGGCGTTGTACTCGATCAGCTTCCAACGCTCGTCGCGCACCATGCGCTGGCATTTCATGTAGGCGCCCAACAGCCAATCGCGAACCTTGGCCTGCTTGCCCTCGATCAGCGGCAGCAGGCTTTTGCCTTCGACAACCGCGGGAGTTTGCGCACGGCGAAGTCGCAAATCGTCGGGAACAGGTCGTAGAGATACACCAACGCGTCGGACTGGCCGCGCGGAATGCCCGGTCCGGCAAACACCAAGGGCGGTTTGACGTGTTCGTACAGGTTTTGCTTGCCCATCAGGCCGTGCCGCCCTCCCACCGCAAGCCCCTGGTCGCTGGAATAAATGACAATCGTGTTGTCGGCCCAGCCGCGCCGCTCGATTTCGGCCAACACGCGGCCCACCTCGGAATCGAGATGCGAGATCGTGGCGTAATAGTCGGCCAAGTGTTGCCGCATGACTGCCGGCGTGCGTGGGTGCGGTGCCAACAGTTCGTCGCGAATCTTCAGTTCGCCGTTGTCGAACGGATGCTCCGGCATGAAGTTCTTCGAGAGCGAAATCTTGGCCGGGTCATAAAGCTTCGTGAACTCGGCCGGCGCCAACCGCGGGTCGTGCGGCACCGGCGGCGCCAGGTAAACAAAAAACGGCCGCTTGCCGTCCTGCGCCGAGAAACTCCAGGACCTTGTCCGCGTGCTCGGTGGCCGATTCAGCCGTGCGGCCGTTGGTCTCGAGGTTCGTGCCGAACGCCGCGTTGCCAAACGTGCAGGAATTGCCGATCTTTCCGCAATGAAACGTGGCGTATCCGGCTTCGGCCACGAGCGTCGGCAATAACGGTACGCCCGGCGGCGCGATTTTCGCGCGTGGGTTTTCCGGAATGTGCCACAACGACCGGCCCGTGATGATCATCGTGCGGCTAGGCAGACAGACCGCTGGCGTCATGCCCCCCATGCAGTAGGCATTGTTGAAATGAAAGCCGCGCTCCACAAGTCGATCGAGGTTGGGCGTGCGGATTTCACGATTGCCCAGCTCACCAATCGTATCCCACCGCTGATCGTCGGCCAGGATGAACAAGATATTCGGCCGTCTGGCCGTCGGCTCGGCCGCGATGGCGGCGTGGCCGACGAGGGCCAGCGTTAAGGCACAAACAAATGGCAGATGCCCCGCGAGCTGAGAAAGCTTGTACATGGCGACCATTGTAACCCGGCAATGGTCGCAACGCTCACAGTTTTGCGCGGGAGAGAATTAGCGCACCGGCGGCGGTGGCAGAGAAACCTGCGGACGCGGCGCCTCGGAAAGAACGCGCGTGTACTCGCGTAGCAATTCATGGGTCGATCGGAACTCGGGCCGCTCGACCAGGGCCTTGTATTTGGGGGCCTGGGCCACTCGGTCGTATTGCACAAGCGCCGCCTGCAACGACTCAACGCGCGGAGGACTGTTTCCCTCGAACACCTCTTGCGGGAGGGCCAAATACTTTTTCCACGACGCGTCCAACTCGCCGTTGAGCGCGGTGGCGTGCTTGGCCAGCGTTTGGCGCAGCGTCGGCAGCTTCGTCGCAGCCAGCGTTGACGTGGCTGCCGGCGCCGCCGCCTCGGTCGGTACGCCTTGGGCCGGCGCGGTGGGCGTCAATTGGATCAGATCTTGCCGCAGCTTCAGGGCCGGTTCGGGAACCCGCATCGGCAATTGCCCGGCTGGCGAGCCGAAGTAGGCCATCTGCGACTCGGGGTCGATCTCGATCGCCGAGCCGTCCAGCGCCAGCCCCACAAACAGGCCCCGGCTACGCGAGTACGACAGAATTTCGGCCTTGAGTCGCACGTCGGTGGCGGCCGCCGCATTGCGCCCGACCGGACCGGCCGCCACGGCCGCGTCGGCTCCGATGGTAAACTTGCCGCGCAGCAGACCCTCGACGCTTTTCTTCGTCAAAAAAACCAGCACCACGTCGGTGCCCTGAACGCCGGCCTGCCAGCCGACGCTGCCGCCGGTGAGCGTGATGAATTGCGGCATAGTCCACTGGCCGTCGGCGTCGCGGACCATCACCACACCGTGACCTCGACGAACGCCGGCCACGAAGCCGATCTTGATCACGTCGGGAATGATGGCCACGCCTTGCGCTTCGGAAAGCAGGGCCTCGGGAATCTGCCAGGCCGGGATGACCATGATCTCGTGCAGGATGTCGTCGGCCGATCGGACCGTCCGATCCGGATCGGAAGCGGCCGCGCTCGCGACCAACAACGCAAGGCAGACGGTCACCGAAAACGGCGGCTTCAAAGAAGATCGCATCTTCCCACATCCTTTCCCAACGGCGGGTGCACGAGCAGCGTTTGTCGCGATAGCGTTTGGCAGTTCTATCGAACAATCGCGTTTTGGGGCAATGGCAATGCCGGCCGCCCTTGCGAATTCTGGCAACATCGTCGCAACACCGCCGCAACATCGTCACAGCGGCGGCCTTGCGAAGCAACCCAGCCGCGGCCAAAATGCCCCGTGAACGCCGACCTTGACCCCCAATCCCCAACCCCCAATGCCCGTGCCATGCCAGCACCGAGCGCCGGCTATCCCAAGGCAATCCTTTATGCTGGCGACGGATTAAGCGGTCTCTATCCAGTGACCTCGGTCGTGCCCAAGGCGCTGCTGCCGGTGTACGACAAGCCGCTCGTCTATTACTCGCTGTCGGTGCTGATGCTGGCCGGCATTCGCCAGATTGCGTTGATCACGACTGCGCAAGATCAGGCCGCGTTCGAGCGATTGCTGGGAGACGGGCGGCAGTTTGGCATTCGCATCGAGTATCTGGCCGAAGGAGAACCGGCGGAGCCGGCGCGGTCGATCCTGCTGGCGCGAGATTTCATTGGCGACGATGCGGTGGCAATGATCCTGGGCGATTGCCTGATCTATGGCGACGGCTTGCAGCGCGTGCTGAACGAAACGACCCGCGCGCTCGGCGGCGCAACGGTCTTTGCGCACCCGGTGGGTAGTCCCGAGCGTTTCGCGATCGTCGAGTTGGCCGGCGACGGCACGCCTAAATCGCTGGAAGAACAACCGGCGTGCCCCCGATCGAACCTGGCGATCACGGGCATCTTCTTTTACGACCGCGACGTGGTCGATGTCGCCGACGGTCTGCAAAATCGGCCGGGCGGCTTTGGCCTCACCGGCGTGCATCGCGCCTACCTGGCCCAGCGACGGCTGCGCGTGCGCGTTTTCGGCCGTGGCTTTGCCTGGCTTGATACGACCACTCACGCCTCGCTCAACGCGGCCGCGAATTTTATCGAAACCATCGAATCGACGCACGGACTGAAAATCGCCTGCCTCGAAGAGATCGCGTATCACAAAGGTTTCATCACGGCCGATGAAGTCGCCCGCGCCGCCGCCAGCATGAACAACGCCTACGGCCACTATCTGCAAAAAATCCCCTCTCCCTCCGTGAGTGGGCAAGGGTGAGGGAATACCAAAACGGATCCCACTCAACAAACACCCGCTCCAATCGCGCGGATCATTCTGGCCGCGCGCCCGTGCCATACGCTACTCACGCCTCCCGGCCGCAGCGCTGCGTCAATTCTGGCCGATCGCATGATTTCATCGGGATCGATGGCTTGCAGGACCTATCTGAGGATCGGCGAGACGATCCCCCCTCCCCCTGAAATTTTCGGAACGGTTGTCAGTGGGTGCCGAATGACTGGCCGCCGCTTCGCGCTTCAATCGTGCCAATCGCGGCGGGCAATGGACGATTGCCGTGCGGAGTGCATTCACTCAATCGGTCAGGCCGGTTCCGGTCGCTTGCTATTCTCCTGCTCGTTGATGGCAATCGCATTGCCGCATCACGCTTCCATGCAGTCAACGCACCAGGCGATGCCGCACTCGAATGTCACAAATCGAGATCTGACGCCCGCAATTGCACTTCTACCGTCGGTTCAGCGTTGCTATTGCGGACACCGACCCGTCTCTGAGTAACCGATGGCCGGCCGCTTCAGAAACATTGTGTATTAATAACAATAGTATCAGTACAGATAATTGACATTGTCTTGCCGATGTGCAATGCTCACCGATCCTGACGATCGATTATCAACCATTCGTTGGACGGAGACGGCTGGGACGATTTGCTATTAGCGCTGTATGATCCGGCTTGCCTTTACAGTGGTGCTGTCGTCGATGGTTATTGCAACAGGTAGGTATCAACGTCGCGCGAAGTGCTCCGAAGTCGTCGGTGGGAATGCGCCAGACGTGTCATTCCGGATGCCAAGTTGGCGTTGCGTCGTCGGTTCGTTTGGTTCCGTCGTTCGCGGATCGGGTATCGCTCCTGTTTGGCCCTGAAAAAGTTCTACAAAATGAGAGGTGACACTATGAAACGCACTGCTGCTGCCGTCGTGGGACTGTGTGTTGTTGTGGCGCTACTCGGGTACCGGTCGATGGGCGACGAGCCCGCCGCGAAGAAGCCGACCGGATTCCGCCTCAACGCCAGTAGCAAAGTCGAGTTTGCCAGCCTTGAACAGTTCGTGCGCAGTGGAGGAAGGTGCGCGACCGCCGTTCCTACGGCTTTCCAGCAAAACCAAGTGCAGCGACATTTGCGGCAGTTCCGCGAAATGAACGCCGCATTCCGAACGCAGTTTCCACAAGTAGAAATCCCCGTGCAGTTTCATGTGATTCAAGACGACGCCGGGGGTGGCGACGTCGCCGATTCCATTCTTGATGCGCAAATTCAGGTTCTCAATATCGGCTATTCCACAACCCAATTTCGCTTTAAAAAGCAGGGTGTGGATCGGACCAAAAAAACGGCGTGGTTCAATATGGCGCCCAAAAGCGCGGCCGAAACGCAATGTAAAACCGCGCTGGCCGTCAGTCCCGAAAACACGCTCAATTTTTATACGGCCGGAATCGGCGGCGGACTGCTGGGATGGGCTACGTTTCCCGATGAGCTTGCCGGTAATCCTAAGCGGGACGGCGTCGTCATTTTGAATTCGTCGTTGCCCGGCAACGGTCCGCCTCCCTACGACGAGGGAAAAACGGCCACTCACGAGGTCGGCCATTGGCTCGGCCTGTGGCATACTTTTCAGGATGGCTGCACCGCCCCTGGCGACGAAGTGGACGACACACCATACGAGGCAAGCCCCGCGATGGGGACTTGCGCCGAAAATCAAGGGCGTGATACGTGTCCCCAACCCGGCCTCGACCCGATTAAGAATTTTATGGACTACACCGACGATGCTTGCATGGATCAGTTCACCCCAGGCCAGCGTAGCCGTATGGAGGATCAAGTGGGCACCTACCGGCCGCAACTGCTCAGCAGTGCACTCAAGGCTAAGCCCGCGCTGGCCCTGAAGGCCGTTGACACGAGCAATTGAAAGTCCTCTAACCTTGCGTCGGGAAACGTCTTATGGAGAGCCGCGTCGGCGCAAGGAAGCCCCGCAATGGCGACGCCCAAATCAACCGATGACGGCTCGTCATTGCGGGTCATTTTTGGGAACTGTTTTTGCAGCAATCGAGTCTAATCATTGGAGACTTGACGCCCCCAAGCTGCTGCCCTCTAGGAAAGAGGCCATTTATGCGAACCCACCTATTTGCCCTAGGTCTAGGTAGCGTTGTGTGCTTTTGCCTGATTTCGACATCGACGGGCGAGGCACAGGAACCCGACGACGGTTACGCGGGTCGCGGCGACTTCGTGGGGCTCATTGCTGACCCGAAAGTGCAGGCCCAGCTGAATCTTTCAGGGGACCAAGCGCTGAAATTGAAGTCCATCTCGGACGCATACCGCTCGTCGCTGCGCGACGTATACGCCGATTACGACCGAAACCGCGGGTCGAAAGCTGATGCAACTCGGCTTCAGGCAGTCGCCAAGGAGAAAGCATCGGCCGACCAGCAGATTAAGGAAGTTCTGTCCGCTGTCCAGTTTTCCTTGTTGCAGCGCATCAGATACCAGCGACTTGGCGGTGCATCGCTATTCTTGCCTGAAGTCGCGAAGCTTTTGGGCATCACGCCAGAACAGGAAAAGGACTTGCTCGCGGCACGACAAAAGAACGCAGAGGCGTTCCAGCAAATGCAAGAGGATATTAAACGCGACCGACGCACCAAGGCTGCCTACGAAAAACTGCAAGAGGATTATCACACGACTGCAAGTGCGCGACTGTTGCGTGTGCTATCGGCCGCGCAGCGCCAGGTATTTGACAAGCTGCTCCAAGATTAGCGACTTCTTCGCGTCTTAACGCATGCAGCCCGATTGCGTATTTTATGGCCGTGTGCATTCGGCCTCCAGAGCCACGCCGAGCCATGCAATCGGCGCCTCGCCTTCCTGCGCTCAATCGGACCCCTCGCGTCCGGCTTTGGATTGATTGTGCAGTCCCGGCGGCGCATACTTCTGCCTGTTGTGCGGCAATCATCATGTATTTGCGGAGCAGGCGCCATGCGCTCGCTACGTTTTGAAATCTCATGGGCTAGCGACCGCCGCCATGTCGCGAGTCATGTGTTCCCGATGATAACTACGTTTGCCGTCAGCGCCGTCGCCGCTTTCGCCATCATGTGGCCTCACCAAAGCGCCTATTGCGGCGAACCCATAAGACGTCCCAACATCGTGCTCATCCTGGCCGATGACAGGGGTGAGCAGAAGCCTCACAACGGCCCAAACCTCGATAAAACTCAACGGTTTGCGGCGGTTTTTCGGCTGCACGCGGTACGCGAAACTTCGGTTAATCGACTGAGATTCAGGAGGATTAACTACACTCTGCTACACGACTCGCACCCGACTACATCGCGGACCTGAAGGCACTGCTGTGCCCAACCGGAGTCCCACGAGCAGTGGTTCGGCCGATGTCGCGGCACGAGTTGCACTGCTGGAAGGCTTCGTCGCTGGGCGGACGAGCGGGCAATCAGGCTGAATCGACGGGCAACACGATTAGGGCCAGGACGATGGTTTTCATGGCTATGTGGCCTCTGTTCGCGAATCAGGTTAGGCGCCCGCTGCACCTTGAGGACCTTCACCCTGGAACGCTTGCCAACTGACCTGCAGCTCGCTGCGAAGTTGGCTGATTCGAGGGTTGGAAACGCAAAAGCGCTGGGCCGCCTCGCTGGCCGTGTTGCCCAAGGCCAAAAAACGGGCCAACCTTCGGTCGCGGCGATTGAGAGTCCCCCACCAGGCACGAAAATCCAACCTGAAGGCCACCTGGTCGCCGACCGGCGTCAACGTGTCGTCAGCCAAGATTTCCGACCAGATGTTCGCCCCGGAACCGTTCCATGAAAGGTTTTCCAGAGTGAACCCCCACCGGCGTTGGGCGACAACCGAAGAAACATCGCGGCAGTTCGTCTTTGCGCCGACCCGTCTGCCGGCCAGCGCCTGGCGAATTGCATAATTCGCCAGCGGCGTGGCGTAAGCGATGTCGGCCTTGCCGCGGCGGACCAACGCCACAAAAGCAACAAAGGCATTGGCGATGACTTCCTGAACCAATTCCTGCTTGAGTTCGGGTCGGAGGCGGCAAAAAGCCCGGCGTGCCTGGCTGCGGATCAGTGGCAGCATGTCGAGAAACCGTTCATTCTGTCGTTTCCTGGCGGCCTGACGTGGTTGCTTGGTAATCGCGATCATGGGACGAGCTCCTTCAGGAAGAGACCGCCCCTGTGGGGCGGTCGTGTGGGAAGCACAACCGCCCCGCAAGATGCGAGGCACAACAAATCGAATTGACTGATGCTCTCGTTGATGCACTCGCGGAGAGCCTACGAAAACGGCCCTGTGTTGAGCGGAGAGTGCCGGTCAACAAGGGCCAGCAAATGGCCAGTGGGCGCAGACTTTTCGATCAGCTACCGCAGGCGCAGAATCCGGCGCCGATCCATGAATCGCGACAATCGGCTTCTATTGGAAGGCCTTGACTGCACATTAGACTGCCAGAACTTCGGTTCATTACGGCTAGATCGTCCTCATCTTATATGCCATCAAAACCAGCAGAAATTAAGCTGCGAAAAGCCGTCGGCCGGAGTCAATGTCATTGCGACGGTCATGCTCGCTAGGCAACACGCAAAAAAGTTTCGCCGAGGCTCGTCAAGGTAGCTGGATGACCAGGCTCTGCGTGGGCGAGAAGCTAAACTTGCCGGTAGGCGTCCGCCGAATCCATTTTTATTTGCCATCGCTGATAGGCTGAGAGCAGTTGTCTCCGTTACCGATGGAGGCGAGTGATGGCAAGACCTGGAAGACCGGCCGCCCTTTGCATGATTGACTGGACTGGCAGCAGCGTCTCGAACAGCCAGAAGGCAAGCGGGGCTGTGCCAAATATCGCGCGATTTATGGCACCCTAGGACTTTGATTCGTGAGACGACTTTTTGAGACTCGGCCAGCTGTGAGCTCGACGATGAGACTAGTCGCAGGGGCGATTCCCGCAAAAGGAACGGAATCTGGGAAATGGCTCTTGGAGCAATTCAGCATTACGGTTGCTTTCGCGAGTCGATCGTTTTCCAAAAAGTCGCTTCTAAATCAGCAAGCGATCCGCCATACACAACTCGAAAATCTTCGTCGAATGTATGCGGTCGGCAGCAATTGTATATCGCCACGAACTTTGCTGTGCCGAAGCGCGCGATCAAGTATTCGACGAACGCACCCCCGTAATCGTACACGGGGCCGA
Organism: uncultured Planctomycetia bacterium; assembly: GCA_963801675.1. Classification (GTDB taxonomy): domain Bacteria; phylum Planctomycetota; class Planctomycetia; order Pirellulales; family PALSA-1355; genus PALSA-1355. Next base: position 350,007 of record CAWDFN010000001.1, on the reverse strand, counting down.
GTTCGCGATGGTAATAGTCCGGCCCAAACAGATCGGCCATGCGCAGGCTGGGATTGGACGTGCGGAGCCGTAATGCTGGGGCGGCGAGTTCGATGGAGCTAAGGCCCGACTGCGACTCGGCCCAGCCTTCGTGCAGCACCATCGGCGGATCGGCCGCGACAGGGCGCTGTTGAGTAATTACAGCGTGGGCTAGTTCATGGCGGTCCAGATTGCCTTTTCGTTGAGCCCAATAAGGGCTTTCTGTGCTTCCCAATTCGCTACGAACCCGGCTTCGAAGTGCGTCCATGCCGACAGGATGTTGTCCTGAGTTACTTAGATGACGCAAGCCTTCGCCGAGCGGCGTTGCCTAACGGTTGCTCGATCGCAGATCGGCAACCGAGACGCCGCTACCATCGCCGACCGCTGGCCCCCGACTCGCTCCCTTGACGGCGGTCTGCGGGCCGCTTGAAGACTCATTGCTTCGCCACAGTCTCACCGACTAGCGACGACGCTTTTTATTTTCTTCCCATCCATCTTATGGGTTCCCCTTCCAACGCCCCGCGTCCGGGCAGCGAGGACGCACCGACTGAAACTCCTGAAACACCGGCGTTGTTTAAGGTCGACGACGTAGCACGGCTGCTCAACGTGAGCAGGTCGAAAATATACGGCCTGATTGCACGCGGCGACTTGACCGTGCACCGGCTGCCCGCGATTCGGGTCTCGCAGGAGGACCTCGGCGAATTCCTCGCCGGCTGTCGGAGCCACCGCTCCCGGCCGAGCGAGCCAAGGCCGAGCACGATCAAACTCAAGCACCTGCGATAAAGTGGTAAGCGTATCAGGAAGCACAGCCCAGTAATCGGGCTTAGCAAACCTGGGGCAGCGATCCGACTCGCTGCCGCAGCCGACCCTGCTCAGATATTCGCAGTGCCGAAAAACCGTGGGCCTGTTGAAGAAGTCCAATTTGGGCATACCGCGACTGCGTGATCGCCGGGATCTGTGCAGCTAGCTGAAGGCGAAACTGCTCTTTTTCAACAGGCCCGGTGGTTTGATGGCACAATTCGGATTTGGCGTCTGCGCCGCTACATCCCTGGCAAATTGCAAGGATCCATTAGTGTTGCGACTCAGTCGGGAAGGGCTCATTACCCAGGACGGAAACCAACCTTGTCAGGCCCAGCCTACTCGCCGCTTCCCGCGCTTCATCTACTCGGCCCGACCGCGCCAATGCAGCCAGTGGCGTAATGGGCCATCTCCGGAATACGGCATCCCGGTCGAACTCCGCGAGTAGAGTTTCATGCAACTGTTCGCCAGCCAAGACCAACAGAGCAGCGATTTTCAACACCGGGCCGCGGGGTTCACCTTCATGTTCACACTTCACCCACAGAAGCACGGCGCGGAGCGCGTTTAGCACCGCCTGACGCGACTCCGCGTCGTCAAGTAGAGTGACGATGCGACTGTCGGAATTTTCGGCGAATCCCTCACCGTCACCGAAGAGTCCACCAAGAACCACCCCCCTTGCCACTCCGGGGTCCGTGCTCTCGCCTCGGTCCATCATGTACGCTGCCGCCGACCATGCCCGTCGACTCTTTTTACTCCAAAGCGCTCGGTGGAGAGCCTCATTAACTAGAGGGGCAATGAGCGGTCGGCTTCGTAGTTCGTCCAGTAGGTCCCCGGCCTCAGCCGCCCGGTTATAGTGGCCTAAGCCATGATTGATTAGCGACTCCATCAGCCCTGAATGGACCGTCTCACCGAAGCCAACCAGGCACCGTGCCGCACCATAGGCAACATCGCCATCATCGTCCTCAAGAAGCTTGACCAGTGCATTTCGAGTCGTCCTAGCCGTCTCTGCCTGGTGCAAGAATCTATCCAGCGAATGGACCGCCAACGACTGATCCGCAGCGACCTGCACCAGTGCGCGAACCAGCCCTACCGCCTGATCATCGTTCTCTGAGTCCTCGCCCATCATGACCCTTGTCAGCGATGGCCGCGCGCCCTCAATAAGCGTTCTAGCTGCGCCCCATGAAACTACATCTTCATTGTTCGTCACTGCGTCCCAGAGCTTCTCTTCGATTTCAACAGCAAGCGGGCTTGGCGGATTGAGGAGCGCGAGCAGCTGGGCCACGACTTCACAATGCCGCTCCGTTCGGCCGAGTCCACCCCGTACTAGTCCATCCCCGAGGTGCTCGGCCTCAAACATCTGCGTTTCTAAGAGACAGTCAGAGCACTTCCACGCATCGTCCCACTCTGGAGTCCTACCTCCATATTTCACCAACGCTTCGGACACCCTCATGTCGAGAGCGGCCACAGCCTTTACGGCTGTCCGGGGCTGCCCCAGCAACTCAACCAACCAATGTCGTGCCGTCTGCCATCTACCGTTGGGCATTCCAGCACGCACTATGGCTGCTGGCAGATTTGGGTCCGTTCTACTCCCGATTTCCCAAAGACAACGAGCAGAGCCCCACGCGACCGCGCTACTCTTCGACGTGAGCCCGGCCGCGAGTGCCTTGCGCGTTTCCGTGACCAACGTTGGCTCATCGAGTAACATCTTGAGGCCCGCAATTACGCGGTCTTGGTCGCCTTCTGTAGCAAATCCTGATTGCACCAACGCGCCCGCTAGATTTGGAGTGTTCAGATACCCGGCGTCGATCATGACTCGTGAGCACGCTCCTGCCACGGCCGTATCGGCCTTCTTATCGCCGAGGAACTCACCGACGGCATTGATCACGTCGCGACAAAAATCGCTAGCGATGAGAACGCGAATACGGATCATTGCCTCGTCGAGTTGACTCAGGTCACGCAGACATGCCTTGGCAAGTCGTGCAGCGCGCGCTCCGGTCCGTCCCTCGTCCATATCGACCAATAACATTGCAGCGGCGGCAGCGACCGAGTTGTCGTGATGACGAATGCCATCTAGGAGGGCCGCCCTCACCGCGGAGTCCAGACGAGAATCGCGTCGCAGTCCTCGGAGCAGATCAGATGCTCGCGAACGCCATTTCTTCGCACCCAAACCCGCTCTCACTAGGGCCTGTGGCACGCCGGGTACGTCAGCGTGGCCTGTCTCCGCTAAGAGCTTCGAAGCACGCCACACGACGAGCACCGCATCATCCCAGAGCGCTTCTGCAAGTGCCGCAAGTGTCGCCGCTTCTTGGTTCGGATCGATCAACCGCTGGTGCAGTTCCTCGGCGCGCTGCTCTTCATCTTTCTCTTCCTCCACCAGAAGAGCGACTGGGGGCAGTAACTCGCCAGCATCCCTCAAGACGCGAGCACAGCCGCGTCTGATTGATTCATCGCGACTGCCCAACCCCTTTACCAGTGCGGCCAAGGTCGTGTCCCGGTGTCGCTGGTCCTGCACGAGAGTTCCGAGATCTCGACAACCCTCGTCGTCCGCAGACTTGCCGCTCAGGCCTCTCTGCACGAGCAATTCGATTGCGGCAGGCTCGGAGACACTACTAATTGACAAGAGAAAGTTCGCGGCGGCACAAGCCAGTCGGTTCCCTCGCTCGGCCGCCTCATCATCGGTGACCGTCATGGTTACTTCGACTGCTCGGCGTATCTCCTGCATCCCGACTGGGCTCTGAGATTGCTCTCTCAGAATGCGCTCCGCGCGTGCAGCTAGCGTCCCACGCCCTGGTTGCACCCAGTGTTCCTCAATGAGCAGGCGTACCAGAGACGACAGGCGGTCCGAGGCCCTCGCTGATCCTGTCTCCACCAGCAACAGACTTGCGATCTCCGATAATGGCAGCCAGCTGCGTTTATCTGCGGCTCGCTCCAAACACTGCAAGACCCACTCTAGTCGTCTCGATAGCGCTCGTGTCGGTCGTCCTACGAGCAGCAATAGAACCGCTTCTCGACCCATCTCCCCCCGAAAATGGTGGTCCCCAGCTTCGAGCGTTAGGAACTCCAGAAGAATGTCGTCAGATCGGGGTGAACACTCCAGCAATGACCATGTCAGACGTGAGACAGCCAAGGGATGAAGGTGGCGTCTCGACATTTGCGTGCAGTCGGTCCACACGCGGCGAGCTAGGCGTTCCAAGGTCTCCTGTTCTAGCTGTACGCGCGGAGCCTCCAAGAGGCAAGCTGCGGCCAAGACTGCGTCCTTTATACTCACTTGACGGATTAGCCGCTGGGCTCGTGCGTCGGCGCTTGCGGACTGCTCGAATCCTAGAATCCCTGCCGCGAATCGGATGACCTCCGCGTGTCTTTCATCACCCACCAGAGTCGTTAGGCCCTCCTCCGCTTCGTCGCCGCTTACGATAAACCATCGCGCCGCCAGGTACTCCTGAAAGCTGAGATGCACGAACGCGAAGACCCCGGGGCTGCGCTCCTGCACTAGCCCGGAGCGTTCCAGGAGCAGCCGAAGCAGGAATCGCGCTGTTTTGATGGCTTCGGTCGGTGCCAATGCCGCCATTGCGTGTAAGCCGCGGCTAAGCCCCGTGACGGCGACTTCTTCCGAGAAGTCCCCGCCTTCTTTGCTGCACTGCACATCGTGGGCAAGATGCTCAACAACTCGCCGAATTGACCCCTCATGCAGGTTAATCTCTTTCGCCCAGTCGGGAGTGTCCGCACCCAGGTCTCGACCTGTCGGGTCGCGGTCCCAGTGCCCCAGCATTGCAAGCGTGGCTTGGTCATATAGCCTGCTTCGCTCAATCGGCAGGCCGTGATTGTTGAAATGAACCAGCGAAAGGATGGAGAGGAGAAGAGGGTTCTCGGCGAGTTCCGGCATGGACTCTGCCGCCATTGACAAATTCTCGGCTCGCCTCTCAGCCTCCTCGTCAGTCAGCACAGCGACCCTGGAACGGACTGCCTGGTACCACTGCCGAGCGAATAATCGTCTTCCCACTCGGTCGAGCGGCAGCGGTTGGACAAGCGCCAGATCCAGTGGAGCCGTCTCCCCACGGAACGCGTACGGCCTTGATGACACTAAGACTCGCGCCTGCGGATAGTGATCCATCAAATCAGCTACGGCGGCAAAAAGTTGGGTTCGCATGTTTGCATCTGGGACTTCGTCGAGTGCGTCGAAGAGGAAAACGCAGTCCTCTGAAGCCAGCAATTCTGCAGCGGTACTCAGTGCCTCTGACTTAGTTGGCACGCGACCTCCGAATCCCGCCTCGAACTCAGCTGCTAGGAATTCAGCGACCAAACCTACCCGGCCACCGACGCCGTCAAGCCCTCTCGCCCGAACTCTCTCCGCAAGAGCGCGAAAGCGAACAAACAGAGGTCGTAGCGGCTCGGCAGGAAGACCAAGCGCTGTGCGCGTCTCCTGACCTTCCTCGCCAGGCAGCGCCGATACGAGTGCCAGCCACTTCAGAGTCGTCGTCTTGCCGCAACCGGGACCGCCGATTAGTCCAATGCGGCGATTCTGATGAAGCACTTCCCCGAGGCTCAGTCCATCCAAATGCTGGCTGAAGTCGGAATACTCGCGCTCTTCGACATTTGCCAATATCGCGTCCGATAGCGAACGCCGGTACCTCGGCCTCGTAGAATCTCGGTCTGCGACTTCCTTTCGGTCGCGGATCGGTTTTAGCTTGAGTGGCACGAACAACGACGGGAAGTCTGCGAACACTGCCTGTTCAAGATCTAGGCCGTAAACGCGTAAGGTCCGAAACGACTTCACTACGTCCGCTCGATATATATTCCAGAATGTAGCATCATGAATACGCCGTGCTCCAAGTAGCCCCGCGCCAATCAAAGCGTCTTCACTCACGCCGCGCTCTTGTAAGCTCGTGAGCAACGTCTCTTTTACGTATGATGAGCGAGCGGAAGGTCCAAGATGCATGCTTTCCGCGACAAGACGAATGAGAAGTCGTGACACGTCATGGGCATGCGTGCCAAACGGTGCGATAGAACGGATGATCAGACCCTCGATTTCCTCGGCGGATGGAAGCTGCTCAGCATGAAGCGATTTCAGGAAGCCGAGAAGCGCCGAGTCATCTGGAGTTAGGCCAAGCGCTGTCGCCAACGCGCGCACATCACGAGCAGTTTCTTTGGAAGCTTCGTCACTCAGAAGTTCCGCTGGGGTTGCTGAGCGCAAGGCTACGTCAATCAGCATTCTGAGTGGAGTGACATCCCCGGAACTAGCAAGACGAAGAACCGTCTTCGGCCGATCTGGAGGTTCTCTTGAGACCCACTGGGTCCAGAACTGTGAGGCGACGCCCGACTCCGCGAAGCTCCTCGCGGACCAACCGCCCGACGGTGCAGTCTCCTTGACCTGCACGTAGATGCACTTGCCACTTCTGAGTCGAATGATTGCGTCATCAACGTGTACTGGTTCGACCCTACCGCCTCCGACATCGAGAGATTTCTTCTCCCAAAGCACTTCAATGAGGGGATCGCGGTCTCCCATGAGCAGCTTGGCGAGTTGCAATGCAACATAGACATCCTGGAAGTCGTATCCGGCGGCGCCCGCACGCCCCCCGGCGCGCCCCGCGCCCGACCACTCTTCGATGCCGCAGCTTTCGTCTCGCGGTTTGCCATTTCCTATTCCACTGCGCCTTTATCCATGCGATGTATGCCGCCGACAGCCGCACTGTACTGGGTTTTCTTGCATTCTAATCGTGCTGTTCCAAGAAATCGTTGGTTTGCTGCGTCCCACAGCAGCGCAGGATCGGCGGCAAGTCACAGCCGCGCGTCATTCCTAGAATACGGCTGCCTTTCCGGGACGCCTGGACGGTCCCGTCAAAGGCATGACTTTTCGGGAGGCGCGAGCGGTGCCGGAATAGGGTCGATTGATCACAATTCCCATTAGTGACGACTTTCTGGGACTATCGGTCACATGCGGTACGTTGTCCACTGGCCAGCAAGCGTTGGTGTCTCGCTTCTGACAAAGGATAAAAACAGCGATTGCACCCAAGACACACTCTCCTGTGCGCGCTGGGATGCTGCCGTTTTCACTCGATTTGGCGTTCATCTGGCTACCGAAAATCGGCACTGGATGGATAGCCTATGGGACAAGATTGCTAGCTGCGCCGTGAAGCCATGGACCGATGTACATAGTCTGCGCCGCTCCCGCTAACGTCCCGAGAAACAGCAAAAGAAGCACTCCAATCAGCCACCAACCACCACGGAGTTCGTACAAGTTTCGTGTTTTCATGGCACGAAACAGAAACACCAGCGACACCAGCGACAGGTCGCCCAAGAGCACCTGCGCCATGTCTGGTGCTGCCATTGGCGACAATAGCCAAAATGCCAGGAACGCTAACGCCGCGCAGGTGGCAGATGCCCACCCTCGCTGTACGATTAGAAGCCGGCGCGTCCCTTCCTCTTTTCTTGGACCGACGACGAGCTTAGTCCAGAAGTCCCACACAACATAGGTGAAAAAAATGACCACTACCCACAGTACTTCGTTGGCAAGTGACGGAGTGATCACCGGCTTTCCGTTAGCACCCGCCACAGGTAACTCGACGCCCTTGGCGACAAAGAAGTAAACAACGACAAGCCACACGTCCAGAGCCAATTCAATAAAATCCCTCGAAAACACAGACTTGATGGCGCTACCGCTGCTTTTCGACCAGCCCCATCCAACCCAACTTGTTGCGACTATTGCGAATCCAAGGCCAAGGTGGAAATAGGCTGGCAAGCAAGCCGTTGAATCAAGACCGCTGTTGACGACGTTTGCTGCCTGGACCGCTAGTTCCGCCGCGGCTAGCGCAAAGAGCATCCCGACGAACTCCCGATGAAGTTCCTTGCCCCGCTCTTGCTCCTTTTCGGCTTCGGCTGCCTTTTTTCCGACAGCTGCTACGTCGTCGGATGCTGCCTCGTTATCTCTTGACATACCGCCCTCAGTAGTAATCGGTCTCGAAAAGATGGTCGTAATAGCGCTCCGCGGCTTGAACGCTCCCGCACACACCGCTAAACGGACATGCCATCTTGCTTCCGTTCGGAATTGCGAGGTCTTGATACCGGTGTGGAAGATAGGTTTCTCGCCGTTCTCCTAGACAGTTTGGATCTTCACGCGTGCAATAGTTTCGGAAGACATTCCAAAATAGGTAATGCAGTTGACTTGGATTATTCAGCCCTGTCCGCTCTGAGATTAGCATGATGGCCTCTAACACCGCGGCGCGTATCGCGATGTCCTCGTGCGCCGTGACCGGTTCATGCTTCAGCAGTTTCGACTTTAGCGCTTGATCGGTGACCGTAACCGTACCAATGCGGAGGTGTCCTCGAACTTCGTGATAGTCAACTGGCGCACCCAGCAGATGAGGATCCTCGTACTTCCAAAGCCCCGTATTCCGCATGAGGGAAAGGAAAAAAAAAGACTTCTTGCAGACTGGGTCACGGTATGCTCGAAACTGCGCCAAGCTCTCGATGAGATTCGGTTGTCCTGTGCTAATTCTTGCATTGCATTGGTGGTAAATCACTGCAGCTGAAGCCCAGCCCCTAGCCTTCAATACCTGCCCGAGATCATTGATTAAGTGCGCACGATTGTTGATGTCGGTCAGTAGATCCTGCCCATCCGAGTTGCGAAAGAGTGCGCAACTCTGTTGGGGGCAAGTCCTCCCAGTAATTGGGCTGCACGAGTGACTTGTCAGATCGTGCAGCCTCCACGAATCGCTGCAACAAGTAATCCCACCCCTTCAAGAGCCTACCATTCACTTTGCCTGCCAAGGGTCTCTCACCGTGTGCCGATGTTTGATGGCAAATGGCGACAACGAGCAACAAGAGGTTTTCCAACTCGGAGCTTTCGAAGCCCTCGAAATGGATCTCTTCCCTGTCCTCTGGAATCGACTTTGCCTTAAGTGCGGTGGCAAGTTGTTCGCAGACATTTGCATTAACTTTTACAAGGGATGGATCGACAAGTTGCAGCATCAGATTTCGTACTCTTTGTCTCGAAGTTTGAAGACGCCGGCGATTTCAGCCTCTTTGGCGACGCTCAGCACCAAAACTGTTGTCTTGAACCGAGTTTGGCGAGGCTCTGCAGGATTGTACCGGCATGCACCAATTGCGTAAACGCCAGCGATTCCCAAGTCCTGTGATGAATTGAAGTTGCGACGCGACTATCCGAGTTTCGTCAGGCAGTAGTGCGGGGTCGCCAGGAATTCAATCGAGGCTTGCGGTTGATTGAACGTCAGCGCCAAGAGACCCCACAGAAAATATTCATCCCGTGATGACAGCCCGAGCGCGGCGGACACCGCGACCTTGGCAAACCGACGCTTGTTGGCGTCGGTGTAAAAGTAGCCTGTCGAGTGCTGGTATCCAGTCACGAGCGACAGCGCCGGGTCGAGCGAGCACAACGCGTGCTCGATGATCGAAAGTTGCGCGAGACCGCTCCGCTTGTTCGGTGAAGGTGCGGGCCGTGGAAGGCGGGCCGGCGGGGGATAGTGTGCGGTCATCAACCGGAGCGAAGTAGTCCGGATTGTCGCCCGCGAGGGCCATCATTGGCAAGCGAAGATATTTGTTCAACGTACCGAAGAAAATCCTCAACCGACAGTCGCGGGCCAAACAATGAGCGATGTGTGACGTCCACTCAGCCAGTGGGCAATGTTTTCGTCGACAAACATCTGCCCACAACCGACCGGTTGAGTTAAAACAACAGCTGACTTTCCATTCTTGGGAGACGAATCTCATGACCCAGTCGGGCGGAGCGGCCACAATTAACGGGGTCTTATATCAGATCCTCGGCAGCGCTCATTGGGCAACGCGCAGTTCTTCTTCGGCGCCTGTGCTGGAGGCGGACGGGATGGCGGAAGCCCAGCTGCTCATCGAGCCCGCTGGCGGTGGAGGGGATATCCAGATTCGGTCGACGCGCTGTCGTATGGTTGAACAATGGAAAACACGAGCCGATCACGGCCCTTGGTCAATACGGCAGATAGTTGACCTAGTCCTGCCCGACCTCTGAGCTGCTTGGCATTTTTCGGACAGGTCATTCTCTTAAATCAGGGGTGGTTGTTTAGGGTTTCAAAATGGTGGGGGCTGAGGTAGTCGAGGGCCGAGTGTCGGCGCTCGGTGTTGTAGTAGGCGAGGTAGCTGGCGATGTCGGTGCGGGCGTGGATCACGTTGTCGTATTCGGTCATTTCCAGCTCGGTCTTGATCGTGCCGAAGCAAGATTCCATGAAGGCGTTGTCGTAGCAGTTGCCGGCACGGCTCATGCTCTGGCGCATGGCCGCGCGGCGAAGCACAGCGCGATAAGCGTGGCCGGCATATTGCCCGCCGCGGTCGCTGTGATGGATCAAGCCACGACGCGGTTGGCGAGAACGGATCGCTTGCTGCAATGATTCCAGGATGAGCGACTCGCCCATCGACTCGGCCAGTTCCCAGCCGACGACGCGGCGCGAGAAGCGATCCATCGTGAGGGCCAGGTAAGCAAAGCGGCTGTTGGCGAGAGGAATGTACGTGATGTCGGCGACCCAGACTTGATTGATGCGATCGGGCGGCGCAGCATCGAGGAGCAGGTTGGGACTGTAGCCCAGCGTGTGACGGCTGTCGGTCGTGCGGGGTACGAACGACTGCGGCTGAATGGCTCGCAAGCCCTGGTTTTTCAGGAGTTTTGCCACCCGGTCAACGCCGCAGCGCTAAGGGAGATGTCGAGGTTGATCCGCGTCAACTTTTGCAAGAGGCAGGCCTCGATGCAGAATCGTTATTTAAATGGACGAGCAACCGAGAAAAGGGACTGAGTCGGCTGAGACGAAAAGTCATCGTCGGATGGCAATACAATCCTGAAAAAGACGTTCGAGTAACGCACCGCTGGCCAGCCGGAAAGTCAGTTCTTGTCTTATCGGGCGAAAGTGGACAGGGCAAAACGTGGCGATTGGCTGCTGGGGCGTTGCAGTGTTTTGGCGAAGATGGGCTTGCTGTCGCGGTGTCTGCGTCTGGTCACGCCGAACGCGATCTGTCAGAGGCGGCTAACGAGGTATGGCAGGGTATTTTGAATCACGGGCCTAGTGCAAGTCTGGAGCAATTGGCTCGTCAAAAACAAAACACTATTCCGGAAGTGGCGGATCCGTGGCTGACAGTTTGCGTTGATGACGTTTTGGATGTGGCAGAAGCGCGTCAGCTCATGACGGTTGACTGGGAATATTTGGGCGTACGGCTCGCGATGTCTACGCTGCCAACTGTCGCGCGGGCGATAGAGATTCAATTCGGGCATCGAGTCGAAGTGTCAACCGTTGGAGACTTCACCGGCCCTGAATTGCGAAAGTACCTCGAGTTGCATGAGCAACGCTGGGGCGACTTGGCACCCGACGTGCGAGGAATTCTGCGTCGTCCGTTACTTGCGAAAATATTCTGCGATGTTGCCCAAAGCGGTCTTCGAACCCCAACAACTGAATACGAGCTCTTTCAACGGTTTTGGCTCCGAATTCGTGATGCACGTAACCAAGCAGATTATCCGCGTGATACGGATGCAGTGCGGTCTCTGGCGGGAACGGTAGTGGATCAATCGTCCCCGTATCCGTGGCCTTCCAGCACGCTGGACAATCTCAACATCTCTGGAGAGACCCAACGTCGTCTTGAAAGCATCGGATGGTTACGACGTCTCGAAGATGGGCGGGTCGAGATTGCCCATGATCGCTTGCTGAATTGGGCCGTTGCCGAGGCGCTCGTAGCACGTCTTCAAGCAGGGACGAACTCAATTAGTGACCTAGGTACTACGCTCATCAAACTAATGGGGTGGCAGGCGCGATTTTCCGGGCGATATCTTGGCTACGTGCCGATGGATGTCCTTTGGCAGTTGGCCGAGCCGGCTCGTGGTCTAATCGAGGTCGTCCCGGAGTTATTGGCGACAATGGAGCAGCTGCGCTCCGGCGGATCACTGGACATTCTCTATAAGTCACAGCTACCGACCCTCGGTCGGCGAATCATTCTGCCCATGACAGCGAGGGTCCGCGCTACGACGGAACATCCCTACAATCCCTACCCAGGACTAGTTGCGAACGCAGTGCTGCAGATTCATCAGAGTGAGCCAGAACTCAGCGCGGGATTGGCCCTTCAATGGTTGGCAGACGACACTTCAGCAATGCGTGATACGGGCGTACGGATTCTGAGCAACGCGCCGACGGCTGCGGCTCTCGACCCGCTATGGGAATTACACAAGAGCAACGTAATTCGTTTCCAAGATAAGGTTGGAGAGGGCTATTGGCAGCCCTATCAACGAAGCTTCTCTGCCCTTCAATCTTGCGTGCGGATGGATCCTCAATGGCTATTGCGCCGCGTGGAGCAAATAGATCCCAGTACGGAGCCCGCGTGGGAGCTGGGATACCTTATCGCGACTTTGGAAGGTAGCCGAGGACGTGAAGTCTGGCGTCACGCTAAAGAGGCACTATTCGCGTGCATCCCCACAAATCATGTACGTTGCCTCGCTCGATGTATTGAACAGCACGCCGACATTGAGGAAGTATCACGGTTGGAATCGTGGCTTGGCGAGCGCGAGAACCTAGGCGGGTCAGCGGCTTTGAAAGCATTGGCGAGAGTTGCACCGGCGCGGGCCATAGCTGGGTTGGGGCGGCTGGAGCCAGGTGAGCTCTATGTCACTCGTGGGTCGTGGCTTCGCGAATTGATGCTACGTTGTCCGAAGGAGACGCGCGAGGCGATTCGTCGACTGATGTCAGCCCCCTCCTCAGTTCCATGGCAGGTCGCGCTTGTATATCAGGGTGCGGAGGATTTGATGGATGAAAGGACCTTGGACCTTCTGTTAGACGAGTTAGACCGCCTTTCAACTACTTGCATGACCGACATGCCGACGGCGAGGCGGCTGGTTGGTCGGCCGCTCGATAGCCTCGCGGCGATATCGCGCCTGTCGCTATTAGAGCGATTCGCAGCGAGGGCAGCCACCACCCTGGACGTCAATCTACGACACGTCGCGACTTCATGGATTGCAAATGCTGACAGTTTTGTGGACCACGATCTTCAAAACGCTGCGAAAGTTCTCTTGAAAATAAACGGTCAAGGGTTCACTGACTTAATCAATGACAACCTGTCGAGTCAAAATCGGTACAGCCACCTATTCGGAATTAAGTGGGCTTGCGCACGGCCCAATAGCATGACTCGCACGCTGCTGCGTCAACTAGCGATGAGCGAGACCTTGTATGACGATAAAAGCCCATGGATTCAATCCGAGGCCTCTGTGGCTCTCGCTGCGCTCGGTGAAAACGAAGCAGTAATTGCATATGTTCTCAAATTCGGCCAAGTGCTCAGCAAGCTCGCAGATGTTCGCGCAGATCAGGCCGCAATGACAGACACCGACGTCGCAACAGCGCTGGTCGCCTTGAATAGTGACGACGAGTCTACCCGAACAAAGGGTGTTTGGGCGATCCGCCTCAGTGGCCGCTCAGACCTGTCGACAGACGTGCGGCGCGCTCTGCGAAAGGCAAGCCCAGAGAGCGAATTGACGAGGGCAGCCGTCATCGCTCTAGATGCGCTGCAGGACAGACATCCTGACGCGATCGAATTATTTTCAAAACAGCTCGATGTATCGTCGCATACGCACGTGGCAAACTTAGCATTATTGCGCAATGGTTCGGCTGCGGCGCTCGTCATACTTGAACAGGTTTTGCGCCGGACAGGCCTAGCGAGCGGTGGCATTGAGCAGCAGATGTTGGCGATCAACCTCAGCCGGCGTCCGGCGACTCGAATGGCAGTTGCGGAGATTGTATGGGATGCAATTAGAGAACAGTGGCCGCCGAATATTGATGATGAGTTGTTGTGTTGCGTTGCGGAGTTAAATACGCCCGACGTCAGAGAATTTCTTATCGATGAAGCCTATTCCGCAGACGGTGACGGACCGACGGTCGGACGGCGGTTGCCCGCAATTCGAGCACTCTCGATAATTGATCCGGATGGGGCATTTCAGGCCTGCCAGAGCACTCTGGAAGCAGCGCGGAAGGATCGACAGATGTTGCCTAGCTGTCTAATGAAGATTGATCAAGCGCGAGCAAGCCAAGCACTCTGCAATTGCGCCGTTACGGAACAGTCATCGCTAGCTCTTTGGGCAACTGGCCGGGCTCTCCGTCGTTTGCACGGATCAAACCCTTTCCAAGGAAGAATTCTAAAAATGCTGCGCTCCGAAGACGCGCTAGAGCGGCGCGCGGCGGCTGAGATCAGTGGCTGGCAACCGGCTAACTCATTTGGGGAGGACTTGAAGTCTTTGGCGTTAGGTGACAATTCTCTCGACGTACGGCGTTCGGCTGCCCGCGCGATCGAACGGCAGCAAACCGAAGAGCACGTTATCGAATTGCTAAACGCTCTTCGCGAAGGAACCGAAAATAGGCGATGGAGCCTCAGCGAGGCGATTCTTGATTTAGCCGATCCGCTTCTGCTTGCGTCACGCAATGATTCGCTCTGGCTCGGTCATTTTTTGCCCAGTAACTGCGTATATCTCTGGCAGCATATAGAGCAGTTGATCAGGAGGAAAATCGAAGAACTCGAATCGGAATCCAAACGACATGACCGTGAGTTGTGACCTAGAAGCCATCATACTCGGGCAGGCTGCTAGTCTGCATGAAGCTCATTGAGTCTGCTGTGAAACATTGGACGAGGCCTTTCCATAATGCATGTCATCTACACTTGTTCACGCCGATGCCTATCGATACAATTGTCGGGATGCTGTTGTCTTGGTTCAGCGTGAATCGGAATTTCGGGACGGTGGTGTTAGCGAGTTGGGGTTGTTGAGTTTCGCCCTCGGCGGGCTTGGTTAATTTGTGATGGTCAACGGCTCGGGCGACCAAGGGGCCTCATTGCCGGCCCCCTGGACTCCCGCTAGCCTTTCTCTGCGTTCCGTTTCGCAAGCGGTTGACAACGTCTCGGGCACGGAACGCCGCGATTGCCGACGCAACGCGCGAGCCGATTCGAGCTTGCGATCGCGCTCGGCGAAGATCGCGTGCTCCAGCCCGGCCAGCTTGTCGGCCGGCGTGATGTAGCCGATCGCGCTGTGCAGACGCACGTCATTGTAGTGCGCCACAAACGAAGCCACCACGCGTCGCGCCTCGTCCAGCGTTTCTGGCGCCGCCAGGCGGAACCGCTCGCCCTTGAGCGTGCCGTGCCAACGTTCCAGCTTGCCGTTGCTCTGCGGATGGTAGGGACTGGTGCGCACGTGCGTCGTGCCCGTCAGCCGTATGAACTCCTTAAAATCCTTGGCGATGAACTGCGGGCCATTGTCGCTGATGATGCGGGGCCGTTCGTCGGGGAACTTCTCCAGGCCGCGTTGCACGATCGTCTCGATATCGCGTTCGGTCATGCTCTCGCGGATCTCCCAGTGCACGATGAACCGGCTGTAGCCATCCAACAGGGAGCAGAGATAGTAGAACGTGCCGCCCAGGTTGAGATACGAGACGTCGACATGCCAATGCTCATGCGCCCCCAGGGGCTGCACGAATCCCGTCCCTTTTTTCGAGGGTTTTTGCCACTTTCGATCGAGTCGGCCCGCTTGCTTGAGCACGCGATACACGCTGGATGGGCTGACTGCCACCACGTCGTCGTCCAGCATCATGAACGCCAGTCTCCGATAGCCTTCCAACGGATATTGATCGTGATAGTCCAAGATCGCCTGCTTCTCCCAGGCCGCCAGCCAGCCGTCGCGCGGCGCACGGCCATTGTGTTGGTTGGGCTGGCCGTAGCGCTTCTGCCACTGGTGGAACTTGCTAGTGGCCAACTCCAGCCAGCCAAGCAATCGCCTCGCCGGCAGCTCGGCCCGAGCGGTCCAGCGCTTCACGTAATCGACCACGGCGTCGCGCGTGTCGTGGGGAACCCAGTTGCCTTTCAGAGTTCCCCACTGGCTTTTTTTGCGCGGACGTTCTCCTCCATCAGCTCGCTGATGACTTCGTTCTTCTGGGCCAGCTTGAGCTCCTTCTGCGCCAGCGTCGATTCGAGCTTCTCAATCTTTCGATCCTTGGCGCTCTCGGCGCTGGCCTTGCGACCCGTCTTGCGCTCGAAGATGCTCGCGCCGTGCTCAAACAGTTGCGCCTGCCAGTAATAGACCTGGCTTGGCTGCAGACCATGCTGATCGCAGAGATCCGAAATAGGCACCTTCTCCACCAGGTACCGCCGCAGAATAGCCAACTTCTCTGGCCCCGCTACCGACTTGCGCTCGCGACTCATGGAATCCTCCAGGTTCAAGGGTTATGCTAACCCCAACACCCGGAAATTCCAGTTCCATCTGAAGCAAGACACTGTCACACACGCAATGCATAGACTCACATCTCGTCTCTGGCCACTAACTTGACTATGCGACCAAAAACGATCCAACTATTGAAGCGTTTCTTTCAACGAAACGGGATCGTTTATCTTAATCTATGTGTCATATATATCTTGTCCCTAGAGATACAAAGTCCACAGCACATCGCTATAGCGTTCTTAATGGTGTCTATAGCGACAATTAGCGCTGCTCAATCTGTAAGCGGATGTTATGACCATTTTGATCGCTTATTTATGCTTCTGGACATGACGGCCGAGCGGGAGCCAGGTGACGCGCGCTTACTACGAGCGCGTTATAAGCAGTCTCGGTATCACTTGATCATTCAGCTTGCAATAGCAGTGATTTGCTCTATGTGTTGGATTTTTGCATGCGTTTACTTCCTTAATGTGATACGCAAGGAATCGATGTCTTTTGGCTTTATTACTGCATCCACGATCGCTGTGATACTAGGAGTGTGGTCTAGTTGGTGGAATAGTGCGCTGCAAATGGAATGGGAGCCACTTCTATCGAAGCGCTTGCGTGGCGATCGCGCGAGAGGGACAAGCGGCGTTGAGAACGAGTTCCGCGAGTATTTGGTTAACTCGCCCGACTAGCAAAGCAGCCACAGTTTTATGGGCGTAGGGTTGGACGAATACCTCTATCATGCCGGAATGTTCGGAGTGGGCGTCTTTGGCAGCGCCGTTGTGGAACTGCTAAATGCGCACAAGATATTTACGCGTGGCGGCCCCTTCCCAAAGCGGTACCGTTCGAAGTGGTTCTGGCTCGTAAGAACTCTAGTGGCCTTGGCGGGAGGTGCGTTTGCTGCAATGTACAATCCCGCCAATCCGTTGCTCGCGGTTCATATAGGTGCATCCACCCCGCTTCTGATCGCAACATTCGTAAACACGTTGCCTGAGGAGCCTTGACATCGGCTGTAGTACTCTGCCTATCCTTAAATGTAGGGTTCTGGGTACAGTGATTGTAGTTTGATGCGGGCATCGGAGGTGGTGAATCGCCAGGTTGCGGGGCAACGGAGCCGGTTGCGATCACGTTGCCATCTCTTCATCGCTTGAGCCATTTGCTCGGGATGCTCGAATCGGCGGCCGATGCATTGGCGTGTCAACACGCTCAATTCAATTTCCGCCATATTTAACCAACTGCCGTTACGCGGCGTGTGTTCGATCCGCAGACGTTGGGCCAGCGCGTGCGCGGTCGGCGCATCGAACGCGGTGTACAAGCTGGCGATGTCATGCGTGTTCAAATTGTCGCAAACGAGGGTGACTCGCTTGGCTTTTGGGTAGTCTTTGATTAACAGCCGACGAACTTGCTCGGCCCAATCGACCCGCGTTCGGCTCTCGCAACTTGCGACGCGCCGCCAGCCGCGCAACGGATCAAAGAAGATGAATACAGCACGTACGTCTTTACGTTGGTAGTGATGATCTTCGCGACGCGGCTGACCAGGTGACATCGGCAGCGCCGGCTCTACATCGCTCGTGATTTGCTTGGAGGCTTCATCCATGCAAATCAAGGGGTGAAGCTCGTCGTACGGCTCGCTGTAAACGTCGAGAATCTTCTCCATGTGCGCTACGAACCGCGCGCGGTCTTGCTCCGGGATGCAGAAGCGCTGCGATTGCCAAGGCTTAAGCCGGTTTTTTTGAGACATCGGCGAACCGTCTCGGGGCAGACGTAGGTCACGATCTGCAATCGGCCCAACTCATCCGCGAGTAGGCGAACGGACCAACGCGCACGGCCTTCGGGCGGCTTGCTGCAACACAACGCCACGAGGCGCGCCTCGGTGCGCCCGTCGAACTTGGGCGTCGTGCCGGGGCGCGATCGCTTCTTACGGTCCAGCGTCGGCACGCCGCCTTGCCGCGCGAACTGCTGGCGAATCCGTACCACCTGACGCTCGCACAAGCCAACTCGCTCGGCAATTTCGCGATCGGGCAAAACGTCGCCCGGCTGGTTTTCATCGGCGAACAAGAGAATGCGTGCTCGGCGCACCTTCGCCGCCGACACACAGCCCTGACGGCATAAGGCCTCCAGGTCCCGACGAACCTTGGGCTTCAAATAAACCCGCAACTTCTCGTTCTGACTTGGCATCCTTGCCCTCCTCGAAATCAATCTTGAGCGAAAACCGAATCAGCAGTCTAATCACTCATGACTTTTAAGGACAGACGGAGTAGTAGGTCAGGTGGGAATGGATAGAGCAGTGTCCAATAAGCAGATACGCATGGTGCAGTCCGTCGTTGATGTGGCAGGTTGGGTCCAGATCTATTTGCACCCAGATCGAATAGGTGAGTTAGGCAGGAACTGTCGGCGCGGCGAGGAGAACGATTTTGTTAGACGGCAGGTTGCCGCATGCCCGCTAAGGCGCAAGGCGCGGTCACTTCACTCGCTCCGCGAGGCGATTAAATAGAGGAACCCAAGCGTCGCGCTTTCTCTCCGCCTCTGACCATCCATCGAGCGGATTGTCAGGCGCGTTGATCCCGTGGAAATCCAGAAAGCCGTTCTTTTCCAGAACTATTGAAGGCACGGCATTGACGAACACCGGGACCACCGGTAAATCGCGGGTTGAGTTCAGCAACGATGGTAACTCAACGTCCCTAATGAATGCAGAGTTCATCAACTCTATGCTCACAAGCACTACAGCGGCTCGTGCACGTTGAAGTGCCAGCGAAATCTCCTGCTTCCATGCCGCGCCAGCCCTGATCCGTGTGTCCACCCAATGCTCGATTCCGATGTGGGAAAGTTGCTTCAAATACTTATCCATCTCCTTCATTATTTCTGTGTTTTGGTGGCTGTAGCATACGAATACGAGCCGCTTGTCTTCCAGCATGGCAATGGCGAGGTCAATATTGGATAACACGTCCTTCTTGCGAACTGCTTTCCTGACAAATCCCACTGGAAAAGTTGAGGCCACCGCGTCCATGTCCTCGCGTTTCATCGTCTTACCGGTCACATAGATTATCTTGGCATTTCGATTCTGCGCATGAATTATCCGAGCCGCTTCGATTCCACCGTTGGGGTCATTTTTGCCCAAATTGATATCGATCAACACTATGTCCGGCCGATGGATCTGATTGAACTCGACGGCCTCGACCCGCGATCTCGCGATACCAACCACTTCATAACCGGCATCTACGACCCACGACTTCAACTGCTTTCCCTGTAGAGTCACTTCGTCCTCCACAATCAACACCTTATAACTAGGCATCACTTTCGTCCCCTTGGTCAAGCGGAAATTCTCCGACTGCCTTAAATCCCGGTGCACAGACGAAGTAGATATTTCCCCGAAGATCAATCTTTACCAGGTCGCGTACCAACCCAATTCCCATCGAAGATATGTTTTCCAATGCGACCGGATCACACCCTGACCCATTGTCCACGACCTCAAACCTCACGTCATTGCCCGTCTGAGAGAGCTTGACCCAAATCCGCGCGTTGTTCACACATTTGTCCGCGCCAAAGGCATGCAACAATGAGTTGGCCACCAATTCACTAATCACCAGACCACAATAGGTGCCACTTTTCTCAGGCAAATGAACATCGGCGATGTCCAGTTCAACCTGAATGTCACTCGTCATGTCTGAGTAGGCGTCTTGTAGAGCGGCGATCAGTTCGTTCAGGAACCTCTGCATGGAGATTGTGCCCCGCGACCGGTCCTCATAGAGAATCCCGTGAGCCAAAGAGAGTGCCATCACACGATTCTGAAGCGCCTCAACAACGTGCGGACTATCGTGGTTTTTGTAAGCTTCAAGTTGTAGTTGAAGTATATTCAACACCCGTTTTACGCGGTGATGCATCTCGTCAAGCACTCTGTGCACGCCGGTCAAGTCGTGCAGCACTACCTGAACCTCGCCGTCCATCAGACCACGTTGCGACGATGCCTCAACATGAACGACTTTTGCTGTGCCGCTGGTCGTCCTCAGCAAGCGTATCTCTTTGACCGACTCTAGGCCATTCGCCTCCAGCAGTTTGTCAAGCTGTGATACTGCCAGCGCACGATCATCGCTATGAACAAAGTCATGGAAGTGCCTGCCCCGAAGCAACTCCTCGGAGTCGTAGCCAAGGAGTCGCACGGCCGCCGGGTTCGCGAATTGTATTACCCCTCGCTTGTGGGTAACGATGCCGTCGGGGGACTGTTCGACCAACGACTCGTAACGCTGCCTGTTGGTCTTCTCCTCGGTAATGTCCCAGAAGACGACGTGTACGCCCGTGATTTCGCCGGTAGCGTGATCGATGATTGGCGATTTGACGACCTTGACCCATGTGAGCTCGCCCTTGGGTCTGCGGTGCTTCTCCTCCGTAGTCATGGTCGCGCGATGGTCGAACACCCACTGGTCATCGCTGCGATACTTCGCGGCCAGATCCCGGTCATATAATTCGTAGTCATTCATTCCTCTCAACTCGTCGATTGTGCTGTTTACAGAACGGCAAAACGCCTCGTTCGCGAAGATGATCTTGAAGTCACGGTCCTTTTCGGTGACGCACTGCTGCATATTATTCAGGAGCGCCTCGTAGTGAGTCTGTTTCGCCTCTATATCCTCCAGCAAGGCTCTTTTTTGAATGACGATCCCTGCTAGATTCGCAAGGTGCGTCACGAACGTCTTTTCATTAACCGTCAGAAGCCGCTGTCCCTTGAGGTAGAGTACTCCAACAACATTGTCCTCCAACGCCAACGGAATCCCAGTGATTGACTTGTACGTGTCCACCAATTCAGGATTGACACGCTTGTCACTACGGACGTCGGGTACTTCAATAAGGCGGTTATTCCGAATGAGTTCGTCGGTCAGGCCCTGGCCAGTCGCGAGCCGCGGATGCGGAAGCTGCACGACCCCAGTACGGCACTTGTGAATCACGCGAGTTTTGTCCTTTGATAACCGATAGACGACGCAGTCCATGCGAGTCATCTTGCCCACGCCTATAGCAAGGGCGTCAAGTACGTCGTCAGCGCTCGCCGCATCCAGGATTCGCTCACTGACTCTTTGGACAATCTCTAGCCGCGCGGTCCGATCGAGCGCGGATCCAAGCTGGTGGGCCACTACCTCAAGCATAAAGCGGTCAGCGCCGCCGTATGCGTTTGCGTGTAGCTTATCGATCATGACCGCTCCAATCGCCTCGGAGCCGATGCAAATTGGCGCGACGATCGCGGAGTGCCGGGACGCTGGCATCCCTTCTGGGCACTTCAACTCTGACCATATATTGTCTATGACTTGAGTCTCGGCCAATCGAAAGCTGCGATCGGCTAAGCCCATGAAATACTCAGCGAGCGACGAGGTGTGTTCCTCTCCATGACTGCAGATCAAAGTCAACCCTGACTGGTCGGTGGCGCGCAAATAAACTGCAGCTCGCGAACATTTGAAGGCACGCTGGAGCTCGTTCACTATGCCGCGGACCAGTGACTCCTGGCCATTCGAGTTTTCGCTGATGTCCTCGAAGCGTTTCAAGATGGACAACGACTTGATTCGCCGACGAAGGTAGAAGTTCTCTAATTCGACGCTAGCCCTTTGTTGAAACTGCTGAAGTCGTTCTAACGTGCTCCCATCAATCGCGCCATAGAACCCCGTCTCGTCATGATCCAGTGTGATGAGGAACTGCGGGGCGTCTTGCAGGTTAAATGGTATTGCAACCCAGGACTTAACTTCCGCGGTCTCATGCTGGGGTACCCATGCCTTTTCACAGGACGTATCTGGGATGAACTTGATCGTGCCGGCCTTAAAGATGTCCCGAACGAGCGGATCGCTTTCCTGGCTCAATAGAGTCCTTTGTGAGACATGGGACTTGTCGAATCCAACCGAGGCCAGAATCCTCCGCTCCTTACCGAAAATCTGAAGTGAAGCGGTCTTGATTTCCACGATGGACCTTACATCTAACAGAAGCCGCTCGGCGATGGCAGCGAGGCTCGCCTCCTCGGAATTCGGCGTGCTCAGGTCGTGCAGGAACTGGGTCTGCCGCATCGAGCGGTTGCGCTCGAAAAGCCTCGCGTTTTCGATGGCAATCGCGGAATAATCGGCAATCGTTTGCAAGAGTTGGATGTGGTCCTGACCGAAATCCACGGCGCGCTTGATGTAGTCGGCGCTCACAGTCCCAATCACCTGCCCTCGCAGCACCATGGGAACGACTATGAGCGACTGACTTCCCAACTGCTCAGTGAATTTCCTGACTGCGTCGGACTCCAGATAGATCGCGTGCTCCCGGATGGTTGGAGCGATGATTGGCAACTTCCTGTCTCGCAACCCCATCTGCGTTGGATATCCCTCGATCGGTATTCGGGCTCCAAGCAGCAGGGTGTTGGAGTCATGCAGAAATTCCTTAACGATTTCAAAATTAGCGCGGTCGCGATCGAGAGTTGTAATTACCGCACGATCAGCCCCCGCAAGATCCACGATTACTCGGATGATGGAATCCAAGACTTCCGTCAGGGGCTTGCCCGAAGTGATCTCGGCGGATAAGCGGTTGCAAACCTCTTGGTCTACGCCCGCGCACATCCGGTTGTCCAGCGACAACAGCGAATACCGCTCACCTCGGCACGAAATACCACGAACTCGTCGTGCAGGGTGGTTGAACGGAGGTGCCGCGGCACTGGGAAGGACTAGTTGACATGGTTGAGAGGGATGCGGTGCACTAAAATCTACCTTGACCAGTTGTGTTATCTCTTTGGGAGTCAGCCTGAGCAGTGAAGCCGCCGCCTCATTTGCGAAGACTATCAGTCCATCCGTATCAGCGAGCACGACCGCTCCGGCAAATGAGTTGACAATCTCGGTCAAGAGATCCAATTGGTGGGACGCATTTCCCAAGACAAGGCTTTGCTTTGACAAACCTTCCATTACGGTTCCTCCTTGCTTACTGAAACAACCGATAGGCCATTCGATGAATGGGAGCATGTCCTCTCTGTAGTTGAAAAACGGATGGTGGCTCCTGGTAATTCATTGTCAGGCTCGCTTGCGTTGGGCGTCAAGGGTTGGACCGTTTACGTCGCGTTCGAGCGCTTCGAGCAGTTGCTTCCCCCCGACGATGATCTACACCTGTGTCCTGAACCGATGCGGACGCGCTGCCTGCAGCCTCCCGACGGATTGGCCGGTCGGCCCGATGAGCGCTAGGCAGAAACTGCCTAATACGCGGCGTATTACCTGGCATTGAGATAGGCAACGCCTACAATGTGACGACCGACCACCAGTTACCGGTGCGTTTCGCGGCGAATCTGCGGCCTATAGGTAATAGGCGGAGGCTTCCTGTATCCACGTTAGATGCACAACGTACGAGCTCGGGTGATAAGATCCCGGAAGCGGCCGCCGGCATCTCGTTCTCGACGCGTATCACAAGGTACGCGAGCCTCCGCTTTGACGTCTCTGCAGTGTCGTTCGAGCAGCTCGCGAGAGCCTTCAAAAGTGACTTCAACATGTTCCGCGTCTTCCTCGATGCGTTCATTTCCGTAGCCTTTGCTGAGGTGTTCAGCGAGGACCCCGCCGATCGCTTCGACGTCCGTTGAGGACTTCATCCATGCCGAGTATGGGCAAACCAAGTGCAGGGGATTTTTACTTCGGCAACGTCATTCCTCGGTTCTCGACTCACTCGTATGAGGAGTACGTACTTCAGACGTCACTTGCCAAAGGCCGTGCCAAGGCTCCGCTAAACGACGACCTGCTCTCGTACTATCGCAATCACGCCTTGGCCGCTCTCCAGTACAGCAACTCGATAGAGATCGACTATGTCTATAGAAACATTGTCGAGAGCGATCCCACTTTGAGCGCCTTTTGTTCTCAGTGCTTTGTGGACGTCTCGAACGAAACCGACATTTACGCCACTGCGGTCTATGCCTCCACTTCGTATAGTGGCAGAATCATCAAGATCGATCCTGGCTTGCCAATCAGGTTGGAGTTTTTCCTTGCGCCCTTTGTCACCCTAAGCTGGGCCCTAGACTCTGAGACACCGGCTCGAATCAAGGATGAGCTTGAGGGTCCCCGCTGCCACGATAGACCTTCAACAGCGCCTTGCGTTGCTCCGCCGCCAATCGGATACTGCCGTCCATGGGCCTGGCCTCCTAGGAACGTGATACTGTATGCGCCAAGTCGCTGGTTTTCGATGAAGAGCCGAACCTAAAACTTAAGAACAACTTCCAGGACATCGTCACTTCTCTCGCTACCTCGTGAATCCGGGGATGAATCAACTGGGACGGTGGTTGACTTCACGCGTACGGGTGGTATGCTGGCACCCGACTAGGTGCGGCGGGTACCATCTACCATCTTCACCGGGGGCCCTATGCAAAGTCATGCCCATTACTGCACGAGGTTGCTTGCGGTCTTATTGGTTTGCACGTTCGGGGCAAATCGCGCACGTGGTCAAGAACGTGCCTATTCCACAAGCACATTGACGTTTGTTGGCCGTGAGCTCGTATCGCCCGAGGCACTCAGGCCTCCAGGCTTTCGTTATGCCCCGTTCGATCCCACGGAAATGCAAAGGGTAATCGACGGCTGCTTGATGATTCGAGATTTGCGCATCGTCAACGATCCGCGCGCCTCTGGCCTGGGTACATGGAGCCTTGGTCACCTTATGCGCGAGATCGCGAACGAAAAGAAGACGGGAATTAGCGCTCGAAGCCTCGTTGAAAAATGGCTTACAAGCGCCGGAGGGCAATTTGAGAGTCTGACGCTGTCGGCGTGGGATTCACTATCTGGTAACACGCGAACGCTAGAACATCTTCCGTTTAGATTGCTGGCGATTGTCAATCGCATCGACTTACGCGACAACCTGGTCTTGAGCGAGCCTCCTCCCAAGGGAGGAGCTGGTGAGCTCCGATTTGTCTATGGTCTATGCGATGCACAAGGAAAGCCAGTCGATCGCGTAACGATCATTCTGGAGTACCAGGTTAGAAAGCGCTCATTTGCCGATGTGCGGGAGTGGGCGGCCGAGTGGTATGCATTGCGGCGATTGCCGTTTGGGTCGCCCCGCTACAAAGCCGCGTTGGAGAGGTTAACCGACCAGATAGTGCGAAGCAGAGCCAACCCCGAAAATCAACCGAACGAAAGTGCCCTGGCTCAGGTCCGCCACAACGACGGCGTAACTAGCAAGGCCTGGCTATTCAAGGAATTTCGTCTCAACACACAGGTCACTGGCTATATCGGCCGCGACACTACGAAGCAGACGCCTAACTCCATATACAACCAGATACCCCGACTCGATCACTACCTAAATGCCAACCAGTCTCAGATTCTCGCGCAGAAATACCATGTGCCGACCACCTTTGAGGGAGAGCCGTTTTTGGCTGAAGATTCTTCGATCGGCACGAATCGACCGGACTTCTTTTGGAATGGGACCGAGCCCGATAAATACTCGCCGGATGCGCGACATCTCTTTTCACTCAATACTTGCAACGGCTGTCACTCTAAAGAGACGTCGACACAGTTTTTCCACGTCTTTAATCGCCCCGCAGCTGAAATGGCTGAATTATCTGACTTTTTGACCGGCGTCACCGTCCCCGATCCGACCGGGCAGCCGGACCCCACACACGACAATCTAACGAAACGTCGACGATTCGCCGACCTCCCTCGACGTGCTGTCGACCTGCGAGACCTCGTAATTTTTGGAACGCGTTATGAGCGGTATCGCCAGCCAATGGGCTTCGTGCATTAAGACAATCCACAGTTCGACCAATAAATTGGTACGTGTTGACGTCGAGGTCACACGCGCATCGGCAACTCGTCAATAAGCGAGAAACCATGGCTGACACGATTCGATCACTTTTGGCCACCGCGGCTTCTGATCGAAACCAAAGATGGGTGCGGCGAGCGCTTCAAGTTGCAGTGGAACTTGAGCTCTCGACAATCCCGCCCTATTTGTGCGCGATGTGGTCGATCATCGACCAACGAGGCGGAGTATATCAGTCGTTGAACGACATCGTCATCGAGGAAATGGGGCACCTTGGAGCGGCCCTTAACCTACTAACGGCAGTGGGCGGTAAACCACGCATCAATAATCGTACGCGCGTTCCAAGATATCCCACGTCGTTGCCAGGCGGTATAAAACCCGGTCTAGTCGTTCCGTTGCAGCCGATCGCCAAGAATGCGGTAGGGAACACTTTCATGCAGATTGAGTTCCCCGATGCCGAGGCCGTCACGGTTTATCAGAGCAAAACCTACGACACAATCGGTGCCTTCTACCGCGCGATATCGGCCGCTTTAAAGGACCCACAAATCTCGATTTCACCGAATCATCAGGTGGTCGGACAGCTCGGCTTGGTGGCCATCACTTGTCGCTGCCTAGCGCAAAAGGCGATTGACAAGATCCGCGATGAGGGGGAAGGCGCGCATGGATCTCCGTTCGTCTCCATAAATCGACCCGCTCACTATTACCGATTCGCCGAGATGTTCTGGGAACGGCGTATAAAGCCATGCGGCGACGGAGGCTGGGGGTTTTGCGGCCCGAGGCTCCCGTTCCCAAAACCTCAACAGATTTATGCGATGGCTCCAGTACCTAAAGGCGGGTATCCAAATGTGCGCCAGGCGGTGGCATTTGATCGGCACTACACGGCGATTCTCAACAAGCTGCAAGCGGCTTGGACAACGAATGGAAATCCAGAGCCCTACCTGAATGCTGCCGTGAACATAATGATCGATGACTCGCCAAGCGGAATGGTTGCATTGGCGAGGAAACTGATGCAAATGGCAAGACCGGATGGCGTAGGCTGCTACGGACCGGCATTCTGCTATCGACAATAAGCTACCCGAGGTCATCAAATATCATGAAGGTACGACTCGCGATTCTTGTCCTGCTTTGCTTCGCCTCACCAATCTCTGCGCCGACTATCGGGTCGAATGCAACACGATTCAATCGACAGGTTCTGGCATTGGGCCCGATGATGCGAACTTTAGTTCAGAAAAAGACTGGGGCTCTGTGGGCGACCGCCGTGGGCTGAATTTCCAGAATCGCTCGAACCTCGTGATTCGCGGGATGCACTTGAAAGTGAAATACTCCGGCCCAACCGGCGATAGCTTCACTCGATTGTCGACCGGAGGCGCAGCCTTCACGGAAGTGTGGCGAAAAGTGGATGGATCTGAGTTGATATTTCGTGGAGGCGAGATTGACGCAGGCGACTATTATTGGATGCGGGTTCCCAAAACGACAGACACTTCAGAGCGCAATCGTTTCCTGGGAATGATGTATTCGCAGTCGGATACTCCTACCGTACCGAACGACGGAACATGGGAACGCTTACCGACGTTGTCAACTGTTTATCTCAATCCACCCGAGCAAACCCTTTATCAGCAACTGATTCATTCCATTGGCGCTGATTGCCATCTACGGATCGATCCAATCTCAGGGGCAGAACCGAATTTTGTGATTACCGTCCATGCACCGACACGGAAGGCTGCCGATCTCGCGATGCTGCTTCGTCCAAAATACGTCTTGGACGGAATAACCGTGCAATTGCGCATTGTTGACGGCAGCGGTAGTACTGTCACGCCGACTGACCCTTCCGACGATCGGCAGCTCTACTTTGCTTGTCAGCGGGCGTTCCAAACAAATCCGTATTTTGCCCGGTTGTTGTTCGACCCTAACCCGCCGATATGGCGTGGCAAGGTGGTTATGTTCGTCAAAAGGGCGGTCATTCAATACCCGAATGATGACTTGTCAGACTATTACGGTAATGCGAATATGGCAGTGCACGCGGTCTTCCGTAATTTGCTGCGATTGGACTGGCCAGGATCAACCCAAAGAATCAAGCTGTCGCTCGCCACAGTTCGATGACTGCAGCTTGTCGCGAATAGGGTTCGACTTTTCGCTCGCTACGCCGCGTTATTCCTTCCACGGCTTATCACAATGCTCGATTTCACAACCAACTTTGGGGCGTCGCTGTCGCGCACGATTCAAGTAGACCTCGCACATCCTACGGTCGATCATCCGTTCCTCAGCTCTCGGTTTGAGGCATCGAACTGTTTTTGTGCTGTCCGCGATGTCGACCGGCCTGTCTGGAGAGCATGTTCATGGCGAAGATAAGTATTCCAACTCGAGGAAACTTCTACCACGGTGTTTTTCCGGGAGGAAATAACGGCAGCGCGAGCGAAGTAGACCTTAGTCAGTATGAATGCGCGGTCAAGAAAAAGGCCGCGTGGGTCGAATTGGATCATGAATGGAAGGTGTCGCCAGTGTTTCCCACCTGTGAAGCGACGTGGATCCACGCTCGTGGTGCAGTGCCCTACATCCGGTTGAATCTGCGCTCGACGACTGATCCGTTCGTGGCCGAAACGAAGTACACGCTGAAGTCGATCGTCGACGGGTGCTACAGAAAAGAATTGGAGGCCTGGGCATATGCCGCCAAGGACGAGCCGCCGTTTATTTGTGAATGGGGCTCGGAGGCGAACGGTATGTGGAAGCCGTGGAATGCTGTGCACAATGGGGGCCCGGCCGGTGGTCCACTCTTTATCAACGCATATAAGACGATTGTAGACACTATTCGTGGAGCTGGGGCTGAAGACATCACTTGGGTCTTCCACGTCAATTATGAGGATAAGCCGCGCGAGAAATGGAATCGGCTTGAATGTTACGATCCCGGCCCCGAATACACTGACTGGCTGGGCGTCTCGATCTATGGTGCCCAGACGGCAGAAGAAGAGGAGGTATATGATTTTCCTGACACCATGCAAACGATCTATGACCGTCTTGAGAAGATTCGCTGTAAGCGTCCTATCGTGATATCCGAATTTGGCTACTGCGTCGATGCAACAGGGGAGTTGCACGCTGCCAATTGGGCTGATGCCGCCCTCTCGACCCTTTTGCTGGGGACTCGCTGGCCCGACGTGTGCGGCTTTTCATGGTGGAACGAGCGCTGGTCGAATCCGCCGAGCAGTGCGGTCGAAATGCGAGTTCAGCATAATCACCTGTTGACCGGGCAGTTCATGAAGCGCCTGGAGCAGTACAAGGACCACGTTATCGTCAATCCGCTGCGCTGACGAGCGGCAGCCTCACACGCCCCATCGAGCTGGCTGCTTTAACGGGCACCCCGAGAAATATCCCGTCAATAGCCGCATCGCAATTCACGTACTGAGGTGAGCAAGCCAATCCACGATGATCTGCGCGCCTCCTGGTCACCGGCGGCTTGATTTCGCTCCTGCCAACCACATGTGCACTAGGACTAATTCCGGGACGGCCACTTACCGAGTCCGCACCCGTAACTGTTCACGCATCTGGTTGGGTGGCTCAACGAAACAGAGTGTTGGCGTGGCTGCTGCTTTGTTCAGCTAGCGCGTGCTTCCGATCATTTTGGTTTCATGCCAACTTGGCCGTTGGCGTAGTCAACGCATATGCGATTGAACAATGCCGAAATGCCGCCGATATTCATTCCCTGAAAGCCCATCATGTACGGATTGACTTTACAAGTTTGCAAGGTGAGTCCCTGGACGGCGACGGGCAACGTCGACGTGTCGATTTCATAGCCATAGTTGGTGGTAGAATTCGCGCTGATTAGCCCCACAGTGAGACGGTCACTGATACATTTGGCATCCGCAGGAAGGCCCCATGTGGGGCACTCCACGGGATAATGCCATGGCACGTCTTCAAGATGTTCATCCGGATCGCTTACCAATACTGGACCGCCACCGACATCGACCATCGCAATCGCGGTTTTGGCGGCATCGCCTGGCCATTTCGTCATCGCACCTCCGATTCCCAAGCTCGTTGGCCTCACGGACATCCATGCAAGGTTCGGAATTGTATCGAGATATGTGTAGCCAGTAGGTTTTGAGCGCGTGAGCACAAGCCGCGATTCTGTCGCAACCTTCACCGCGCCGCGCCCCGCGATGACATGAGTGGCTGGAGCGTAGTCGAACTCGGCAAATGGATACAGTGGATTGTATGCCAACGGAGCGCGGAGCGTGACACCAATGCCATTCGGCGTATTCCACTCACTCGCGCACCACGGTGTAAGGCGCCCCGCTCCAAAGACAGCGGTCGGCTTCCCGATGCATGCATAGAAGACGCACTTTTCGAGTGTGTAGACCGATCGGCCTAGGGTGGGTATTTCGATGGGGCCTTCGACGACCATTGCCGGACTGCCGAACGGCTCACATGCCTTCCCCAGTGTCGTGTAGCCTGGCAGCTTCTTAATCTTGTCCCACGATGGGACCACCAGGACTGAGCAACCGGAGTCGACCATCAATTGTGTAGTGTCTGCGTCGCCACGAAAGCGGATTGCAACAAATGAATCGAAGTTCAACTCCTTTGAAACGGTTGTTAGCTGAACGGCGAGCGATTGGGCGTGGGGGTCCAGCGGTGTGGGAGATGGCGCCGCGTGCCGGTGTGCGTCGGCGATTTCCTGGAAGCGGCTAGCAACTTCACGCTGCTCTTTCGGTGATAGAACGGTGCCGGGATGAAGCGACGGAGATAAGAATTCCATGGCTTAACATTCCACTGTTCGAAGGAGCGAGGTTGTCACTGCCCGTCACCCGTCGTGGGGCCATTGTTTTTGTTAACCGCGCATTGTCCCCAAACTAACTGTCGGCCACACAGTTCCGCCTTGGTCTACATATAAGGTGCGCCCTTCCGTGCGGATTTCCCAAAGTGGATAAAGCGGGGATCGCGAGGCCTGGCAGGGCTGCCAAACTAGTTCGGCTCGCCAGCCCTGGGGAAGTCCCATTCTGTCGGCCGCCGCAGTCACGTCCGAAATCGGATGAGAGGCCGACTCGGATAAGCGCGACCACGATTGAACGTCCCCTTCGTTTGTCCCGACGGCCGCAATTGCGATCGCCGCGCCACCGTGTTCCAGGATCACCAAAAAGTAGTTGCCTTCGCCCCGATCGAGCCGGCGAACGTGCCATGCACGTGCCGTATACAAATCACCCATCGCAAGGTGATCGCGCGCTTGCGCAATGGCTTCTTCAGGCGGAATCTCGGGCACGATTCTTCCTTTGGGCGGCGCCGCTAAATGCCGCGGTCCTGATCATGGAGCGCGGTGAACACTTGACCGTCGACCCTGATATAGACTCGGTGATCGCCAACCGTGACCATGCTGAAGGGATAGAACGGCGAGAGTGATTCGCGGCAAGGCTTCCATACGAGTGTCGGATAGAGACTAACCGCTTCGGAGCGAATGGGTATCCGCCCCAGTTGATTGCCAAGATCGAGCTTAGTCCCTACGATCTTCTTAAGCGATGTTGTTCGGTCAAAATTCAAATTCGCAAGAACATTCGCCCCGCGCTCATGAATAGCGATCGATTGACAGTAGTCTCCAAAGCGCGCGTCGACGGCCGTAAGCGCTGGTGCCGCATTTCGAGAAGCTTGCATCGGTACAATATAGTAAAAGGCGTCAAGTCGATCCAGACGCTGTACGAGAAACGGTGCTGCCGGCTTAGTCTTTGCGAGGGTCTTTTTCCAAGGATTGTTGTCAAGGAGTCCGTAGTCTTTCAATCCGTTGATCGCCGTCTCCGCCGCCTCCTCGGGTGTGAGCAGCCGATCGCCTGTGTAAGGCCTCTGGCGAGGGGGCGGCTGATTGTTGCGCTGCTGTGATGGTTCCGGGTCGCAGACTGCGACAAATTTGCCTTGCCAGTATCCTTCGGGCACACTAGTCATGTAGGTAGACTGCCACATCGCGTATGCGATATGCTCGTCCGCGATTCCACGCGCGCCGCCCGCGCCGCATCCGTCAGTGTCGTCGTGCGGTGGAGGTGGAGGGGCAGATGTTGGACTGGGCAGGGACGATGGAATGGGCGGCCACGGATTGTTCACGCGAAATGCAATAATGCTGTATCCGATGTCGTCGGGACCTGCAGGCGCATGGCTTACGTCACAACCGCGGACCACAATCCAATGGGCCGAGCCGTAGACAAGTGCAACAGGGGCCACTCGATAATGGAATATGGTCCAGACAAGCTTTCGTGAAAGGGAGTCTTCATTCGCAAGCGCAAATAGGGCAAAGGAATTGATGAACGTCGATGGTCGGCGGTTGTTCAAAGTCCACTGTAATCCATCGGGTCCGGTAAACCATTCGCTCTCGATATTGCTATGGCTGTGGTTGTCTATGTAAAGACTATCTTGGTCCAGAAGACCGGCGCCGATCTGTGCTAAGACCATTTGTGCACAAGCCGCTCCACAATAGTAGTCAGTGTCCTGTTGATGATATGGAACGCTCAAGTCTTCGATGACGGACATGTCTTTCTCCCTTTCACACAATCTAACGGAGTTCGACGTCTAGCTGCCTGCACAGCATGACGGCGCCTTGGTAAAAACGGAACGCACTCGATGGCCCGCCACTGCCATCGCTCGACAGGGATTCTTTGCCGTTGAGATTCGCACTTAGGCCAAAGCCCGACTCGATGAATGACGGGTCTTAGCTGGTGGCTTGCGAGTTGGCGCATTGACGCAAAGTCGACGTCCTTGAGTGCATTAGCGCGATAACGGCTTCTAGTATCAATGCTCGATGTGATTGACGGAAGTCCTTGGCACAATTGGCGGAGAGCACATTCATAAATGAGATCTGCCTTCGGCATCGGCCACTCCTGCGTTCGCGATATCGAGTTCCTCGAAATACTATCGAACAGCGACTGGTGCGACGGTTGGTCACCCGAACGCAAGGAATTCGGCATTTTCGCATGGACGTTCATACGTTAATTTGTGATGGCCGTGACCCACATGATGCGGTGCGAATCACCGTCGGCACCGTTAAGGGTTTCCTTGTGTCCGAATAAGTACTCAAGGCCCGTATAGAACGTAAGATTCTTTGTTTTTGTTGGATCGACTCGAATTGTAAAGTTGTCGTGATACAGTAGATTGACTCCCGCGTACTCGCCGACACGGTAAGGCGACGTTGCCAGCGCCGTCAGCGCGTTGCTATCCAGGCTAACCTGGCTATAGGTCAGGGTGCTGGCAAGACAATCCGTCCAATTGTGCGTATAGCCGCAATACCACGCTAATACAGGAAGTGGCACGAGGACGTTTCCGGCGGTGCGTGCCACGTCGAATGCGTCCGGTGCCGCGTTTAGGTCGGTGATATAATGTGAAATGCCTTGTCCGTAGGTCACCGAGAAGAGTACGCGGTCGTGGACATTGTGATCGGCGTCCACGTTGAACTTGTACGACCCGCTCAGCGACGTACCCCAGCCGAACGCGGTCTGTCGGAAAGTGTTCGTGCTGTCCTCCAGTCCCAAGCTACGAAACACGGAGCCGAACTTGAGGTGCCACCGCTCGTAATACTTGTCGCCGGGGTTGATGCCATCGTTGTATTGGATCGTTGCAATAAAGTCTGGATAGCGAGCAAAAGTGCCCGTCGTGGGGGTCACCTGTATTTGCGGCGTCGCCTGCTCGAGGCTGAGGATTCCCAGAAATCCGTTCTGTTTGCGACCGTTAAAGAGATCATAACTGAGGCGACCTTGTCCAGAGCCCACGCCCGCCGCTTGCACCGTGACACGGGCATTCGGGCCAGCCAAATCCAGCGTTGTCGGGACCGCATTCGCATCGGCAAATGCCGTTTCGATCAGACCGACGCTTAGGCGATTTATTTTTCCAAACGCCTCGCGGAACGTGATGTTGGCCGTGCCAGTATTAACGGGCGTCGAGTTGCTGAACGGGATAAACGCGCTGTCGGTAAACGCTTGGACGTGGCCACTCGCTGTGAGGTCGTCCGTAGCATCACCGACGACATTTAAGCGGATAGCATTGCCGTTGCCTTGCAGCATCGACCGCCAGTGGGAATCGAAGAACGGTTGGCCGGCGACCGGTATTGCCGAGGGCAGAAAATTGCCCTTTGCAAAACCGCCTAACCTCGTGCTGTCCTCTGTAAGCGCAGCGCGGCCTACAAAGTCTGCACCGAATGTAATGTCCGATTCTGGTGCCCCACCGCCGCCTCGTCGTTGAAGCTCGATCCGCTCCGCCCTGGCAATGCCTGTCGTCGAATCGGGAGTGTCTCGGAGCTGACTATTGATGTCGTCCTGGGCAATCGCTGGCCGAAATGCAGACCCGACAAGGGCCAGATGGCATAGTGCAGCGAAAACGGCCTTTCTTGGACACGCCGCCAGCATGCGCGCGCAACGTCGCGTCGAGCGGTTCATGGCATTTCCCTCCCTGGAAACTTGATAGCCGTTGTTGCAATTCGCAGTCCGTTGTGGCAGGTCGCAGGGTTCGAACACACTCCCCGCGCATGGGTCGTATCGGTTAGGCCCAGAGGCATGGGAAAAGTAATTCTCGTCGTCCCAAAGAAGCTTCATAAACAACTCATTTTAACATGCTGTCCTGGGGCTACGTCGTCGACATTGCCATTGGGCGCGTCTCCCGGCCAACGGCGACCAGTCCGATAATACGGATCGAATGTTGTGCCCTTTCCCAAAATCTTGGCCGCTAGCAATGCGTAAATCAGTGGAGTAAGGGCCTTCTCCTCATTCAGCGGCTTGGCCGCAGGAGAAGTGCAAGATGTCAGCGAATTGGTATCGTCCGTGGGCTTCGCGAGAAGGTGACGAAGAGAATCAGGGGTCCGAACTTGGAGGGCTGCCCGAAGGGGTCCAAGAGATCGCTGCCGACAGCGATAGCAGTGCTGCCGAGTATTCCGATGACGCCGTCGAGAGTTGGGACGGCGAGGATGCGACGCAGGCCGAGTTGCTCGAACCGCTTCCAGGTGTTGACCAGGAAGGCCAGTCCGTCGTTGATGCCGACGAGTCGCCGGAACCGCGCAAAGAACCTGAGACCCGGTCGTCCGGACCGACCCAAGCGACCGTGCCAAGGGGCACAAGAGAGCCGGGATTCTCCTCCGGCGTCGAGTTGTCGCGCCGACCGCTGGGTTGGAACGGCAAGCCGAAGGGCCGAGGGTTGGTCAAGCCCGACGAAGTACGGCTGGCATTCTTGCCGCACGAACGGTTGCTGATTTTGGACACGTGGCAACGAAGCGGGTTGCCGGCCGGTGACTTTGCGCCGTTGGTGGGCTTATCGAAGCACACCTTATATCTATGGAAGAAGCGGTTCGCCGAGCATGGCCCCGCGGGCCTGGCTGAGCGACCGCGGGGAGCCAAGACGGGCAGCAAGCTGTCCGAGGTTACCCGGCGCACGATTGTGATGCTCAAGCAGGCCCATCCCGAGTGGGGCTGCCAGCGGATTAGCGATGAGCTCGTTCGCGGCCCGGCAATGGCGGCCAGTCCTGGGGCCGTGGCTCGCGTCTTGCACGAGGCCGGTTATCAACTGGAAGAACGTGTTACCCGGCCGCATCCCGACAAGATGCGGCGGTTTGAACGGGCGCGGCCGAATCAGCTCTGGCAGACCGACCTGTTCACGTTTGTGCTCAAACGGCAGAACCGGCGGCTGCACCTGGTCGGCTTTATGGATGACCACAGTCGATTCATCGTCGGCTATGGCCTGCACGCCAGCGCCAGCAGCGCGTTGGTGCTGGAAGTGCTGCGTTCGGCGATTGCCTCGTATGGCCTGCCGGAAGAGATCCTCACGGACAACGGTCCGCAGTACGTCACCTGGCGAGGTAAGAGTCAGTTCAGCCGCGAGCTCGAACAGCAGGGCATTCGCCAGGTCGTCTCGCGTCCCAAGCATCCGCAAACCCTCGGGAAGGTCGAACGGTTTTGGGGTACGCTGTGGCGCGAATGCTTGCAACGGGCGGTGTTCCTTGACCTGGAGGACGCGCCGGCGGATTGGCCTGTTCATTGACCATTACAACTTCCAGCGCCCGCATCAGGGATTGGAAGGCGTGACGCCGGCCGATCGGTTCTTCCATGCCGCGCCGACGGTGCTGTCAACCCTTCGAGAGCGGGTCGCGTCGAATGCGCTGGAACTGTCGCGGCAGGGCACGCCACGCGCGCCATTTTATATGACAGGCCAAGTGGCCGGTCAGCCGTTCAGTGTGCATGCCGAAGGCGAGCGCGTGTTCTTGACCCGCGCCGGCCAGCCACGCCAAGAGGTCGAATTGGTGGGGCCGGCGGCTCCTGAAGAACCGCTGCCCGCACCACTCTGTCCACACGGCGCGCCGGAGAGTCGGGATGAGGCCTGCGACCAGCCGCCCGGCGTGGCATGGCCCGAAAGTGTGCCGCCCCTGGCAGATGCCAGCACCTCGGCCGAGCAGGACGCCTGGCGCCCGCAGATCCAGCCACCGGACGGAGAGGAAGGTGGCGTATGAGCGGCGTCAGCAGTACCCAGGAAAAACGTTCGCGGGCCCGGCGGCAGGGGCCTGCTCCGCCCACGGGGACATCACCGGCGCGACGTCGGGCAGCGGCCATTTTAGAAGTGCTGGCCGGTGTGCGGCGGCCGAGCGAAGCAGCTCAGGCGCTGGGAACAAGTTTGCCGCGGTATTATCAGTTGGAGCGGCGGGCCCTGACTGGACTGCTGAGCGCCTGCGAGCCGGCGCTGCGGGGGCCGCGGGTGAACCTAACGCGGCAACTAGCAGCCTTGGAGCGTGAGAACCGGCGGCTGAAGCGCGAGTGCGATCGACAGCAGGCGTTGGTTCGCATGGCCGAGCGCTCGCTGGGGCTTCCGGCGCCGGCGGCCGTCAAGCCACCGGTCAAAGGCAAGGAGGAAAAGCAGACCGGTAGTACGAAACGGCGTCGCCCCCGTGCGCCAGTGTGCGGGCCTTGCAAGTCGTTCGTGGCTTGCGTCACAACGATGGCTGCGAGGAGTCCGAGAGCGGTATGGCGGAAGCGGCCGCAGCCGTGAGTGGTTGAGTTGGTCATTTGATTCGCGGCGCTCCCGACGCGGCATACGTCTAGGCGGGAGCGCCGCCTACCTTCCAATCCGAGGAGACGTCAGCATGACGCGGTTAGGACGTAAGCCGCAGGGGGCCGAATTGGTCGATACGTTGGCTGGCTCACAGCACGCCAAATCACGCTTGAAAGCGTTTTTGGAAACGCTGTCTGGCGAAGTCAGCGTGGATGAAGTGTGCCAACAACTGGGCATCTCGCAGTCACGGTTCTTCGAGCAGCGGACTGCCTGGCTACACGAGTCGATTGGCCTGTTGGAGCCGCGCACGCCGGGACGACCTCGCAAAGAAGAGCCGGCCCTCTCGGCCGAGGAAGTCCGGTTATTGCGGCAGCGCATGCAAGAGCTCACAGCCCGCGCTGCCGCTGTGGAAGTGCAAGCCGAGTTGGTCCGTACGCTGCCACACGTGGTGGCGCGGGCGATGGCGCCGAAAAAAACGCCATCGCGGGCGTTGGCGCGGCGGAATCGCCCGAAGTGAAGAGGTGGTCTGTGAAGCGTCGTCAGATCCAACGCCAGCACCTCGACCGCCGCGCGGCGAAGCAGTCGGCCCGTTGCCAGGTGGTGGCAGCCTGCCAAGCTGTCGCCACTTGCGGCGTGCCAGTCATTGAGGTTACTCGCCAGTTGACGCTCTCGGAGCGCACGGTCCGCCGCTGGCGGCAGGCAGGAGATGCATCGCTCGGCGTTCCGTGTGGTCGACCGCCGCAGTGCGCCTTGCGCAAAGAACGCAACCTAGTGTATCGGTTCTTGAAAGAGCGCGGCGCGAGCACGCCGCTAGTCGCCGTGCGGGCGGCCTTCCCCCATCTGCGTCGCGTCGACGTGGCTGAGATCCTGCGTCGGTTCCGGCGGTTGGCACGGCGCCGCGCCCAACGCCATCAAAGTCGCCTGGAGTGGCGCCGCCCGGGAGCGGTCTGGGCCGCGGATTTTAAAGAACGGCGGGAGCCGCTGGAAGGTCGCTATGGTTGGATCTTGTCAATCAAGGACCTCGGCAGCGGCTATCAATTGGCCTGGCAGCCACTGATCGAAGCGACGGCCGCCGAGGTACAAGCCATTTACGCCGAACTGATCGCCGAGCACGGTCCGCCACTGGTCATGAAGACCGATAACGGCGGGCAGTTCAAAGCGGATGAAACCAAAAGCCTGTTGCGCGAGCATCGCGTCATCCCCTTATACTCTCCCAAACGTCATCCGCAGTACAACGGCGGCGTCGAACGGGCCAATGGCCAGTTGGCCGGCTATCAAGAGGCGGTCGCCCAGCATCGCCAGCGGCCAGCCGGACCAACTTGCGGCGATGCGGAAATCGCACGCCAATTAGCCAACGAACTGGCGCACCCCCAAGGCTGGCAAGGCCCGACTGCCCGCCAGTTGTGGGATGAGCGCACGCCGCTCACGCCCATGGAGCGAGAAGCGTTTTGGGACGCGGTGTGCGAACGTCGCACAGTCGTCCGCGCCCAATGGGAGTTCGCGCCCGATGCCGTGCTCACGCACTACCCGGCGGCCGCCGTGGATCGTCGCGCGGTGCGTGATGCGCTGGTGGCCCACGACCTGTTGCGCATTCATCCGCGCCGCAGCCGCGGCCCGCGCGTTCACGCCGCATCGGCCGCCAGCGCGCCGAGCGCTGCCACGTCGGCCGAGCCAAAAGCGCCTCATGCTTCGCCAGCCAGCGCGCACACGACTGCTGGCGCGGGTACAATAGCTAAGCCAGAAGAAATTGCTTCGCCGACGGTCGGCGAAGCACCGGACCTGGGACAGCGCCTGCAGTCCCTGGTCCACTACCTGTTCCGAGGAGGCCCATTCCTCCGCTCATAAACTGTCAGCAAGCGGCAAGAATTAACGACTGGGTACATACTTGGATTGAAGTGGAACCAAGTCTACATAAAAGAGTATTACACGGTGTTCTTCGATCCCACGAAGCGTGCAATTCGAATCGAATGCTTGGTGTTCGACAAGTCGGGTGAAACTCAACGAATCATTGCGGACCTCAATTCGCGTACGCTTAGTGAACCACTCCAAGTGCCTTGGTCCAAGTAGGTTGTAGTAGCAGACATGGCTTTGAGCGCAAGATGATGATGGAAAGCATGACGAATGCATCACAACGTACGTGGCGTGTGGATATGACGAAGTGGATCAAACCAACACGACCATCGCGGGACTACATTGCTCCTCGACCATTGCCGCCGAGGGCTCCACTATGGAGCAGGCGATGGTTCGTTGAGCAACTGCGCGATCTCGTGGAGCTGATTACTTATTTCTTGCCGTTCTAGGCATGAACGTCGGGCTCGACGATCGATATGTTCACCGCGTCAGCCGTTCAAGAGAACTGACCGTCGCGTGTGGATAGGGGTAGACGATCCCCGCCGGCACAAGCCTTGGTTCGGATCGAAGATTTGACCCCACCCCCACCCGTCAACGACGTGGAGCCAGGTCGAGGTCAAGATACTGGCACAGCTTCGCGGCCGTCTCCAAGCTGATGCCACGTTCGCCGTTATCGACCGCGGTGCACGACCCGCACGTCAAGCTGACCGGCCCAACTCCCCCGCCTGCCATCCTGGCCGTCGGAGCCCACGCGATCTACGCCGGTAGCTACAAGGTCAAGCCCGCCGATCTGCACAAGCAATTCATCGAAAACACCGTCACCACGACGACCAGCGAGGCCGGCTCGAAGAACGACTCGGCCCTGGTCAAAGTCGGCAGAGGCGATTGCCCCGAGTGCAAGTGCAAGAATTGCTGCAAGTGGGTTTTGGAGGAGCACGTCGTTCCGCAGGACGTAAAGGTCAGAAAGTGCTACACGATTCACATCCCGCTGGAGAAAACGGTTCCCTATTGCTGCAAGGAATGCAAGGACGGCAAGTGCATCGAGGTGCTAGGCACCAAAACGGTGCGGCAGTTCGTCGAAACCAAGACAATCAAGCAAGTCGTCGAACAGGAACCCAAAATTTGCAAGGTATGGGTCCACAAGTGTGTCACTTGTGGCGTCGAGATCAAGGATTGTCCAGAATCGCCATATTCAAGCGACGACTCCGATGATGATCACGACACAGTTGCAGTGACCAGCGAGGAAGTCAGCGAACCAGGCCCAACCGATGAGATTGGGCCAGAAGTGGCCTCAACCGAACAGATCGTTGAAACGGAGAACAGCCAATCAACAACGGAGCCGACAGCCAGGGCACGTGAGGGACAGATCGTACGTCTGGTGAGCATGACATCTGCGGTCGACTCCACCAAGCACTCCTCAGCCGGTCAGCCATCGTTGCTCGCTACGGCGCTGCAGGGAATTCCGCGGCCAAGCAATACCCCCCACGGGGATCCAGGCAAGTGCTGCACTACGAATGTGCCGGACGCAACCGGTAGCAAAACGCCTCACAAGCCCGACTGGTCCGACCTCGACCCCGACGCGCCGCTGGGCAACTGCACAAGGTGTCGATGTGAACAATGCTGCTCCATGATCGCCGACGAGGGTTTGAAGCTCGTCATTGTCAAGGCAAAAGTGTGCGTCCACGTCTATCATGTTGAAGACATGACGAAGGCCTATTGCGACGTCAAGTGCGAAGACGGCGACTGTGTCGAAGTCATTGGCACGAAGACGCGGCGTCATCTTGTACGCCGAATCGAAGAGCGCGAGATCAAGCTGAAAAAATGGGTCGTCTACAAGAAGCAGCCCGAGGAACGGTGCCTGAAATGCGGCTACGACATCAAATATTGCCCCGAGCAACACGAGCATGCCGCTGACGATGCACTTCCACACGCGGAGTAGTGGTTCCGGGCCACCGAAACCGCATTGGCCAGTTGGCTGAGCTTGATGCCGTCGATGATTGGCTGCAGGAGGCATCGACGCCGATTTTGATTGACCGTCCGATCCGGTCTCTTCTAGAATCCTCAGTCACGATGCGGGCGTTGAACACGAGCCGGCGGCCACATGAATTGGCTGGAGCATGATCTCGTTGCGGTGTGTTCCTCAAGGACAACTATGAATTGAGAAACATGCGCAAAAGGCCGTTATGCCGGGCAGGAGATCGCGGTTGATGAGCGACAGTATGACGTTCAGGCGGCAATTCCGCGGCTCACACCCTTGCTCCCGCGGAAAGCATTTGTCGCAAACGTCGTGATAGTTGACACTTGCAACAGTTCACTGGATTGATTGAATTCGGCATACTCGTGTCCACTAGCAGATTGGATTCAATTCATCTGTAGAACTAGTGCTCAACTCTTGTCGGCACAATCAGCACGAGGTCATCCCCCTGTGGCATAAACGTCAGATATTGCAGCAGCTCGGTGGTCAACGGCTGTCTGCGTTCTTCTTTTGCCATGTTCGGCGTCCGTTCATCTCTGCGGATATTGATCGTCGCTCTCTTGGTCCCGATACTTTAGGCCTGGCCAGAAGTGAGGCTCCAACGATTCAAACACCTCGGTTAATGACCAACGAGGCAACTCTGACTTATATGAACCGCCTGAATTGCTTCTCAGCATGGTCATGCCGCCCACAACGTATCGTCCCTCAAAGCTGACGGGGAAAATCACCGACATATCGAGAGTCGCGATGTTGTCGTCCTTAAACGGATCAGTGATCGCAAAATGGGCAAACACCTTATTCCGCCAGACTCGAACCCTGTCCAGTTCAGCGATGCCAATGACATAGTCATCGATCGCTTTCTTCACCTGCTTGAATTTGCTGGCATCGCGAAGGTCCACGCGAGTAAACTCGCCCCGAGCAAGACCTCGGATAAAGCCAGTCAGGCGAGCGTAGTTGCATATCGAAGTCCCGAACCAATGAAAGCAGCATGCAACCGTTTCCAAGAAATCACGCTCAGCCGGATTCGCAGCTCACCAAACAAACCCTTTAACCTTGTCGCCGCCGGCGCGCTCGAACATCACCTCTTTGTTCTTGAGCGGCCCATAGAGTTCCCGCAACCCCATGACCAAGGTGCGGAGCGACAAAATCTCGTTGAAGTCGTCGCTTCGTGCAACTTCAAGCCGTTCAATTCCGTCGATGAGAATCAATTTCGGCTTTTCGTCAGCCGGGATCGCTTCGTCGGTCATATTCAAGTCCCGTAATCGCGCCAGAACCGCCGAGTTTCCAACATCTGCAGTTTATCGGCGACGTTTTCAAAGACTTCCTCAAAATGAAGACTGTTCCAGCCAAAGTATCGGCATTGATTCCACAGAGCACGGATGAACGCTTTCACTCCACACGCGGCGAGCATCGCTGTTTTGTCGATACTGATGCTCTTCTTGAAGGCTTTAGCCAGCGTCCCGCCAATTTGCTCGTCGTTTTCCTCGCTTGCCACGTAGCAGAGTTGGCGAATTGCCCAATGGTGCCCGTGCGCTACCGCGGAAAGCATCCGATACATCTTCTCTTCATGGAGTTCATTTTTGATCATGTCAGTTGCGGATGGCATCTCCTCCCCAATGCCAATCCGACGTCCTTTTTTGCTGGTCACTGGCATGAAACCCAAAGCCAACGCATCTTTCTCGACTGCATCGATAGTCGCCTTTTGAGCATCGATTTGAGCGGGTGCAAAATTTGCAGTCCTAGCAAACGTTAAGAGCTGCTCCATGCCTTCGTACCGTAGGGCGAAGACTCTGCTGACACGAGCCTGCGCATCAATTGCCGGATCGAGCAACCACGTCGCCAATGCACATGATTCCAGCATGGACCGAATGCACGTCCAGCTCGCGATCATCTCGATTGGTTCGACGAGGATCTTCGCGAAAACAGACAGATGGTCGGCACTAGATTCAATGAGCTGGCCGCCAATGCACATGGCATTGAAGACGGAATCAGGCTTGGGATATGACGCATGCTCGCTGGCTGCCTGTGACGTCGGGTTGTACGCATTTCCTTCGACGGCAATCAAGCGCGCGGTTTCCTCATGCAAATACGCGAGCGACTCGCGAAGCTTGAAAATGTATTGAGGACTCAATGAGTCTGGCATTCCTCTGCCCTCCGACAACCTGCCGATATCTGGACATTTGACCACTACCTCATAAAATCGTCAAGCGGAGGCATGACGATGAATAGCCGAAGTTTGGAAGCGTGGCAGATCGAGCGGCTCTTCAAGCGAATCCAGCAGGAACTTCATTTCCTAGACGCCTCGAAGGTCGAATGCACCAGAAGCATTTTCCCGCAGACGACTTGGTTTTCGACCGCGTGAAGAAAGCACGAGCCGCGGTGAACGAGCTGTCGATTCAGCTCAGTCACTTGATGGGACCAACCTGAAATCTTCCGGGCATCTATCGGCTCCACGAGCACCGGACCTAATCGATTCCGTGCTCCATTTCCGCACGCCTGACAGACATGTCGCTCAAATACCAGTAGCAGTTGTTGAGAACTTCAGTTAGTCGCGCCATCCCCTTTGCAAAAACCGTGACGTTGATCAGGCTCCAATCCTCAAGATGGAGATCCCCTCTTTTAGAAATCGGATATCTGAAGCTCTCTCCGTTCGGATCGATCTCAA
Source organism: uncultured Planctomycetia bacterium (assembly GCA_963801675.1). Lineage (GTDB taxonomy): Bacteria > Planctomycetota > Planctomycetia > Pirellulales > PALSA-1355 > PALSA-1355. The sequence goes on along the minus strand of CAWDFN010000001.1, from coordinate 306,810 downwards.
CAAGGTCGTCTATGACTGCGTTGGCATCGTCAATTTCCTTCTGCGGCACCTCAAGCTGAGGCAGGCAGCGTCGTAGAACAGCCCAATTATCGACTAGCTCGTGCGTGAAATAGACTTCCCGCTTCCCCCTCGGCCAGCACTGACGACATGACTGCCAGCTGTTTCAGCATGGCTTCGACGCCGTGGCGATAGACCATCACGAGCGGATAGATCACCCCATCGACCTCATATGGGTCGCGCCTCAGACTTTTGACGAGGCGCTCACCGGCCTCGAAATAGCCCTGCGCGTAGCGTCCAAAATCAGCTGGGCCGCCATTCCAGCCGACGCACGCGTTCAAATCGGTGTCATTGCCGCCGCTGAACAGGTCGTTTTCTTTCCGCCCAAATCTGCCGGGTTCCACGATCTTGCCCACAATGTCGACCTCCTTCGAGCTGCGAATTCCAACGCTGCCATTCTATCGTTTTTGCCATCGATATGACTCGCGGCGTCGCGTTGAGTTCGCGCCGTCGATCATCGACGCCCTGGATCGCGGCTAGCGCTCGCGCCATGCCGCTCTTTTGCTAGACTACGGGATTGCGATTTCTGGCGCTGCGGAGGGGCGGTCTATGGCGACAAAAAAGCGGTCAATCGGCTCGCGACGACGGGAACTGACGACTAAAGCTCGTGAGGCGGCGCTTTGCGCAATCCGCGTCTTCAACGACCCGCACACGTGCTTCAAATCCGAGACGTACATCGTCCTGATGATCATCGCGTGGACCTACCTTCTCCATGCCTATTACCGCTATCTGGGCGTCGAATATCGGTTCTTCACGCAAGGAAAGCAGCGAAAGCGATTTCAGCGCACCCGGCTCGGCGCCTACAAGTATTGGGACTTGGAACGCTGCCTAAACGCGGACGAGTGCCCGCTGGACGCCCACACGAAGAACAACCTGCGGTTTCTAATCGCACTCCGACACGAAATCGAGCACCAAATGACCGGCGAGCTTGATGCCTGGCTCAGCGGTCGCTATCAGGCCTGTGCCTTGAACTTCAACCATTACATCAAGGATCTCTTCGGTAAAAAGGCCGGAATCGATTCGCACATGATGTTTTGCATCCAGTTCGTGCAACTCACGAACGAGCAAATCCGTGGCCCTACGCCCGAGGTTGATATTCCTGATCGGTTGGTCGACTAAGGATTGCGCTGGAAACAACTGCGCATGCATCAGCTACGATTCAGCAAAGTGAATTGCAGTCGACGAAGCTTTGCAGCCGCGCGGCACCGCTCATGGAATGCAAACAGGGCCGGCAAAATGCCGGCCCTGCAACTAGCGCGAAATTCTTGATGCGGCGTTTTCAGTCGACTGTCTGGTCGTCATCCTCGCCACCGGGAATGTGTTGTTTGCGACTCAGGCCAATCCGGCGGGAGCGCCCGTCGGGTACGGGCAGCCCTCGCTGTTCGTGCCACCAGCGAATCGACTGCGTGATCGTGTTTCTATCGACTTTGAAGTGACTCGCAATCTCGTCGAGATACATTTGACTTTTCGTAAGCTCCACCACCTGGTCAGCAATCTCTTGGTAGAGCGGCGGCTCCAGATGTTTCTTCTCTAATGTTGCACGACGCGTACGTCCGTCAACGTATGGCTCGCCAAAAGCTTTCGCCGCGTTCTGAAGGAGCTTTGTGATTTTAGATTTCCCACAAACCAACGCGTGCGCAATTTCCATGGCGAGTTGGCCCTGTTTATATAGCTCCCATGCACGATGCATTTCGGTCTCATCGCGAGGCCGCTTTATATCGATGACAACGTCGATTGACGACCCGGCGTCGCTCGCTGGCTGGCCGCTGGCGAGCTGGACTAAATATGCGCCAAGCCTTAACTTGAAGCGCGCCTGAAGCCAACCTCGCTTCGCCTTGCGCTCGCCCATCTGGTGGAGCTCAATCGCGCCGCCGGTCATTAGGTCAATGATCTGCCGCGCTCGGGCGACCTCGCCGTCGTCGTCGGAGTTGGCCGCTGCAATTAGCAGTCCGGCTAGATCACGCAGCATCACTTCAACCTCCGCTTGAGTCGGTACCCGCGGTCGTTGTCTTTCGGCGCTGCCGACTGCCCCAATTTCGGCTTGCAGCCTCGCCCTCTCCTTCTGCTGTTGCAAAACCGTCCGCCGTGCGTCGGCCTCGTCTTCGTCGGTCGGTCCGACTGAAGTACGTGTGAGCTCTATGCTCCGGCTAAGCAATTGAGGCCGTGCCTTGCGATTGCCGTCCTTGGGCGGGCGACCGCCGCCGTTGCGGTTTTTGGCGAGGCGGGTCTGAGCCGCAAACCAAATGTCGTCGCCTACGAGCCTTAGCTCCTCAATATGGACTTTCGACAGTGGCTCTACGCGCATTTTCTTTTTGACGTAATCGCCATCAGGAACATAGACGGCTTCCGTTACGCCGTACCGCCACAGTCCACGGTAGCGAGTGTTTGTTAGTAGGTTTTTGAGGGCGAGTCGCGTCCACATCCCACTGGACGCATGCGGGGGAAGCGGGATGCTCGAGTCGCCATTGAGCCTGCAGATTATGGCTTCAATGGACAACTGCTCGTCAACGTACCAGTGGAAGATTTGGCGAACGATCTGAGCAGTGTCCGGGTCAATCGCAATTCTGCACCTTGGGCGGCCTAAGTTGGTGTATTCGTCTGCGATTGGCGTACCCGTATAACCAAACGACAGCGTGCCGAAGACGAGCTGCTTTTTCAACAGCCCTTCGTGCGCCGCCTGGATGTTGGCCACGTTCACTGAAACCACAAACTGGTCGATCATACTTTGGGCGATCAGTATTGTCTGCCAGCGCTCCGTGTCGTTCGTGTCGACGCCGGATTTCACGAAGATACATCGCACATCGCGCCCGCGATGCATCTGGTCCACAAATTCAAGCGTGCGATACTGTTTACGAAACAGGCGACTCGTCGCGAAAAGCAGGACGACTGTGGCCTTCTTTGTGCGTAGAGCTTGGTCAAGCTGGTCTAATCCCTGCCGCTTCTTCTTGAAACCTCTCACGGCTAGGTCAAAGAAAACCAAGTTGCGCGGAACATAGATGTCGAGCTTGAGAGCGTGGTCCAGAATGGTCCGGATTTGGTCACCAATGCTGTCTTGAAACCGAGTTGAAAATCGCGCATAGGCAGCGCCTGTTGCCTGATTCGAGGAACGGGTTAGACTGGCGGCGTAAAGACAATTGTCAACTTAGGGCATTGAAGAATCGCGGAACGCTGGCGTCGATCTCCGTCTAGTTCGCATAGGGGAGATCTATCCCATTCCGGCCACCGCGCAATTACGCACCGGAATTCCCAGGGAGGGTGTACGACCTCTCAAATCGGGTCGGCCCTTTTCCCGAGTGGATTTCATGGACAACGAATTGCTATCGGCCCAAGAGGCGGCGAGGCGACTCGGAATCACCGCCCTGACACTCTACGACTGGCTCGGAAAGTCCGACTACGGACTGCTCATGATTCGCGGCCAGGGCGTCGTGATCGACTATTTGCAAGGTGGCGCAATGGGCCAGGGCCGAATCAAAATCGCCGCAGGAGAAGTGGAACGGATTAAGGACCTAATGCGTGCTCGGCCCCAACAAGTAGCCGTGCGTCGTCCGCGCCTCCGACGCGAGTCTTTCCCTGGCATCACGGTCCCACTAGGACGCCCATCAGTCTGATGCGCCGACGACGGCTAACGAGCCCGTCGCGGCCGAGGACTTCCATTTCTCGCGTGCGCCCTATGTGGCTTCGTCGCTGTTTTGTCGCGTGCCGGTTTGACCACCCGTTGGCCAAGACCGACGGCCGCCCAGAGAGGCTCTTGATAAAACTGGCCCCATTCTCTTCCGTAATGATCGAAGGCGGTCTTTGGCGTGTCGCCTATTAGTTCCGCGAGGACTTCGATGGAACATCCGACACCACGATTCCAATAGCCGGAAAGCATGCGGTGCACGAACGTGTGGCGACACGTATAGCTTGAGAAGCGTTTCCTGGTTGGATGCGTGTCGTAACCCAGCTTTCTCTTGATGTCCAAGAAGCGTCTGACGCCAGTCACTTTCTTCCAAGGATTTCCTTGGGAGTTGCGAAATAGAGGAATCCCCGAACCCGGCGGGGCAGTGGTCATCAGCGTTCGAGTCAACTTTGCGACTTCCGGGAGAACCGGCACCTTGCGAGTTTTCTTGGTTTTGGACGAGTAAACTTTCCACATCATGCCGCGTTGGCTGTCGATCACCATGTCCGCGGTTACCTTGGCTAACTCGCAATAGGGTCGCAGGCCCGTGTGAATTGCTGCAAATAGAAAGTCTCGGAAGGGTTCGTCGGTTGCGCCGTAAATTGCTTCCTCCTCGGCTTCGGTGAGGGATTGGAGCCGCGGTTCGGCCTTAGGTTTCTTCAGTCCCTTGAGCGGATTGTCGACACCATGATTTTCTTGGGCTCGATTGAATGCCGCGAGAACCACAGCGATCGCATTGCGATGGCTCGAGGGTGATTTCCACCCGGCATGGCTTTCGATCCAGTTTCTGACGTGGCCCTTCTTCAATTGGTTTACCGGCAATGCACCACAATACCGGCAGAGATCGTTGAGCAGCGATTTGGATGAATTCCAGTGCTCGCGGCTCATGGATCCACGGGCCACGCTATTCTCGCAGTATTGAAGGTAATCCGAACACACTCGGGCCACCAAAAACTCCTCCGGCGCAACCGGGATGGTCTGAGGATCCCAGTCCCCCTGTAGCTTGATCCGCGCTAGCGCTAGGTCGGCAATTTTCTTATTTTCCTTGCCCTTGATCCGCCTCCCATCTTCGTCGTACAGCGGCGCCCGTCGTTTCGTGCCTGGCAATGTGTAGTACCAACCGCCGGTTTGCTGCCAGAGCCACGTTGAGCCGTGCGATTGGCGTCTTGTCTTCCTGCGTCCCATCGGTTCCCCTCGCGTCCACCTTCGGATTGATCGTTCAGTCCCGGTGGCGCATACTGCCGCTCGCCGCGCGGCAACTACCCTTAATTTGCGGAGCAGGTGTCATGCACTCGCGACGTTGCGAACCCTCGTTGGCTGGCAACCGCCGCCATCTAGCTCGTGATTTGCTACATAGAATAACTACACTAGCCGTCGGCCTTGTCGCCACTTTCAGCGTAATGTGGCCTTATTCTACCGCATATTGCGGCGAAAACACAAGACGCCCCAACATCGTTCTCATCCTGGCCGATGACTTGGGCTACGGCGATTTGGCTTGTTACAACCGAGACTCGAAAATTCCCACGGCGCGCATCGATCGGATGGCCGCCGAAGGCATGCGCTTCACCGATGCCCATACGCCGTCGTCGGTCTGTTCGCCGACCCGCTACGGATTGCTCACGGGACTCTACGCCTGGCGGACTCGTCTGAAGTCGGGCGTGCTCAACGGCTATTCGCCCGCCTTGATCGAGCCGGGGCGGCTCACGCTGGCTTCATTGTTGAAACAGACCGGCTATCGAACGGCTTGCATCGGCAAGTGGCATCTCGGATTGGGTACCGTCGAGCCGGCCGACTACAGTCGGCCGTTCGACGGCGGGCCCAACTCGGTCGGATTCGACGAGTCATTCGTGCTGCCGGCTTCGCTCGACATGCCGCCGTACGTGTTCGTCGAGAATCAGCGCGTGACCGCCGCGCCCAGCGAGCAGATCGGCGACAGCGCGATGCGGCGCCACGGCGGCAACGGTTTCTGGCGCGCCGGCGCGATCGCGCCGGGTTTCAAGCATGCCGACACGTTGCCGGCCCTGGCCGATCAGGCCCTGCGATTCATCCGCCGGCAGTCGCGCGACAAGCCGTTCTTCTTGTACTTTCCGCTCACGGCACCGCACACGCCGTGGATGCCCCGCGACGAGTTTCGCGGCCGCAGCAAGGCTGGCTACTATGGCGACTTCGTGGCCCAAGTCGATGTCACCGTTGGTGCCGTGCTTGACGTACTTGATCAAAAGCAGTTGGCCGATAACACGCTCGTGATTTTCACCAGCGACAACGGCGCACACTGGCTACCCAGCGACATCGACCAGTGGCATCATCGGGCCAACTCGAACTGGCGCGGACAAAAGGCCGATCTTTGGGAAGGCGGGCATCGCGTGCCGCTGGTGGTGCGCTGGCCCGGCGTGGTCGCATCCGGCGCTCGCAGCGATCAACTGGTGTGCCTCACCGACCTGACGGCCACGGTGGCGGCGATTCTTACTCGGCCCTTGCCCGCGGATGCCGCCGAGGACAGCATTAGCTTCCTGCCCGCCTTGCTAGGCAAACAATCATCGCGCGACGCGATCGTCCACCATTCGTCCGACGGCACGTTCGCGATCCGCCAACGAAATTGGAAGCTGGCCACGAAGCTGGGCTCGCACGGTTTTAGCGAGCCGAAAAATGTCGAGCCGACGCCAGGCGGGCCGACCGGGCAGCTGTATTCTTTGGACGACGATCCGACCGAGTCGCATAACCGTTGGCTGGAGCAAGCCGAAACGGTCGAACGGCTTACGAAGCTGTTGACAAGTTATCAAACCGAGGGCCGCAGCCGCCCACTCGAATAAACGCTGGCCCATGCGTCCGCCGACGACCGGAAAAAATGTGACCCATTGGTTCGCAATCGCTACTCACAAGGTAACTACGACGACCCGGCCTGCTGGTTCTGGATGAGCCGTTTGTAGACGCGGTAAAACACAGCACACTGGCCGGCGAAAATCAACCGCCGGATTTCGCATGTTCACATGGCTATTCAGCTTGGCGTGCGTGCTGGTGCTCGTGACGATCGTCGGGCATGGCCTGTGGGTCGTGGCCGCCGGTATCTTCAAGAATCTCGATTCATCGAGTCAACCGCATGTGCCCAAAGCGCCGCAACGCGCGCATTGTCCGCGCTGCGGAATGTGGATGACGGGGATGCGCTGCCGGGCGTGCGATTGGCCGCTCGGCGGGCCGGCTGCCATGCGACGCCCGGCCGAGGCGCTTTGCGCGCTGGTCAAACAGGTCGAGAGTTTTGCCGGCTCGGGCGTGATCGACGGCGAGACGGCCACGCGGATGTTGGCCATGCTGGCCGACGAACAGGCCACGCTGGCCGCTGCCGACGACGTCGCCGCGCGCAGCGCAGCGGCCCGGCAAGCGGCGGACGAGCTGGCCGCGACCGATGAATTGATCGTGCCCGAGACCGTCGACGAACCGGCGCCGCCGCAAGTATTACCCACGGCCGTGCGCGAGGTTATGCCGGCACGCGACCATCGCGAGTTCGTCTCCGAGGCGACGGTCCGCGAGCGGGCCGAACAAGTCATGGCCCGACGCCGCCAACAGGCTGAACCGGCCGTCCATCAGCCGCCGGTCGAACAACCGCCGCCGCTTGCACCGAGCCGCACGCTCACCGACTGGCTGGCCGCGTTCATGGAAGAGCGCAACATTCGCTGGGGCGAGCTGATCGGCGGATTGTTGATCGTCTGCGGGTCAATCGCGCTGGTGGTGAGTTTCTGGTCGGCCATCGCCGAGATGCCGCTGTTGAAATTCTTGTTGTTCAACGGCGTCACGGCCGGGCTGTTTGGCGTCGGATTTTACAGCGAGCACCGCTGGCGGCTGCATACGACCAGCCAGGGTCTGCTGCTGATCGGCAGCCTGCTGGTGCCGCTGAATTTTCTGGCAATTGCGGCTTTCTCGAGCACCGCGCAAACCGACAACGCCCTGACGATCGCCGGCGAGATTCTGTCGGTGGCGCTGTTTTCGGCGCTGGTCTATTGGGCCGGAAAAATTCTCGTCGACGGCGGTTCGGGGCGCTGGTCTGCGGAGTGCTCGTGCCTTCGCTGGTGCAACTGCTGGTGCGGCGGTTTGTCGATGAGCCGGCCGGATTGAACGTGATCGGGGCGCTGGCGGCTCTGCCGGTCGCTTGCTATCTGACGGTCAACGGCTGGTCGCTGCGGCGGGCCGCGGCCGAGCCGCTGGATGAGGCCGCGGTCAACGCGATTTTCAAGTTTCTCGGCCTCACGACGTTCGCGGCGCTGCTGCCGCTGGGCCTGCTATTATTCAAAACCGCTCGGCCCGTGACCACCATGCACGACCTGGCGGTCGTGGGCAGCCTGTTGGGCGTGGTTCCGCTTTCGGTGGGATTGTTCTTGTGGCAGCGCCTCGTCGGCGCGGCGCTGGTCAACTTGCGCACCGCGGGCACCAGCGTTGCCGTGTTCGGCGCGCTGGTTTCGCTGGGCGGACTGGCACTGGCCTGGCCCGAGCCGATCGCGATGTTGCCCGCCGCCGCGGTCGAATTCGCGGTCTTCACGTTCGTGGCCTGGCGATTCGCACTGCCAACGGCGCACCTGCTGGCGGCGGCGTGCCTGACTGCGGGCTACCTGTTGGGCGTTCAGCTGGCCGAGCAGCACATCGACTGGTCGGGGCAGGATCCCCGATTGCTGGCCGACGCGATCGTCTCGGGCCAGAGCGGAGCTCTGCTGGCCCCCTTGGTGTTGGCGTACGCGGCGGCAACGTACGTGCTGCTGCGAGTCGATGATCGCGGCCCGCGTCGAGAGGCCGCCGCGCCGACTTCGATCGCCGACGTGCTGGCCAGTTCCGGCGGCGTGCTGGCGTGCGTCTCGTGCGCGCTGGCCGCGATCAGCGTGGCACTGGTCAGTGGGTTTGGTTTTGGCGTCGAGGGGGATCCAATCGGCGCAGCCTGGGTCTACTTGCTCTACGCTGCCGGCGCGATCGCGATTGCCGCGCGAGATGGCGGTGCGCGGCAGGGCGTCGCGCGATATCGCGGCGCGGCGGTTGCGTGGGTCGCTGCGGGCTTGCTGTTTGCGGCGGTCGTGCAAGGAGTGGTTTTCCGCTACTCCGCGCCGCTCGACTTGGCCGAGCCCGAGGTCACCGCCATTTTGTTGTATTGCACGCTGGTCGCGGCGATTGCCACGATCGTCCGTCTCGCGCGGGCGACGACCGACGCGAGCCCGTTGGTCGAGGTGTTTTGGAACGCGGCGTTTTTCAGTTCCGTGGCCGGCGCGGCATGGCTGGTTTGGATCGTAAACTCGACCGGCGCGGCACTGGAAGCCGGCTGCTGGCTGTGGCTGGCCGCGATCTGGCTGATCGTTGCTTTCTCGACAGGCTGGCCGGCGGTGTGGACACTGGCGGAAATCGCCCTGGCCTTGGCCACCGTTTTTGGCGTGGCGACGCAATTGGAAACGCGGGCCTGGTTCGCCGATTCGCCGCGGCCGTGGCTCGATCCGTGGACCTGGCAGGCCGAAGGCATTGCATTGGCGGCGCTCAGTCTGGTGGCCGCCGCGGTGCGGATGGCTTGCGGTCGATTGCAAACAGGGCGTCCGCCGGGAAGTCGCTTCGCGCACGCGACCGAACTGCTCGCCACGCCGTGGCTGGCCGTCGATCGCGCGATCGCCGGGGGTTTGGCGGCGCTGGTTGTCGCGATCGGAACGTATGCGGCCGTGCCGGGCGTGCTGCAAGAGATTTCACCGCGCCAAGCGGGAATGACCGCTTCGGGCCCAGCAGCGGCCGACGCGGCGCTGACCGCGCCGACGCGGGTCGTGCCGCCAATCGAAAACTTCGAACTCACCGACATTCCGCACATCCACGCGGGCGGTTGGGGCAGTTGGCTGTTGTTGGCCGGAGTGCTGGTGCTGATGGCCGCCATCGCCCGCCAGGAAGCTTCGCGGGCCTGGCTGCTGGTCTTGCTGATTGCCGCGAGCGCAGCACTTCCTTTGATGGCCAGCCGCTGGGAAGCCGACGTGGCCGTGGCCAGCGCAACGCGCTGGTTGTCGGCGGGGCTGTTGTTATGCGCCTCGGTCCCGATCTGGAGACGAGAGTGGATCGCTCGGCAGATTGCCCGCTTGGGATGGAAGCCGATCCGGACCACTGGGGACTTCGTGCCCAGCGTTCGGGAGATGGTGTTTTTCCTGGGACTCGCGCCGCCGATCGCCATCGCGCTGGGCATCGGCGTGATGGCGCTCGATCGCTCGCCGCACGTTGGCCGGTTGTGGGACGAATCGTACGCGCTTGCGATCTTGTGCGGCGTTGCGGTCATTGTGGGGACCGTGTTTTGGTTTACATCCCAACGAGCCTTCGAGCCCGGACGCGGCGGGGCGGCACCCTCCTGGCCGCGGGCCGTGACGGCGCTCGTCTTGGTGCTGGGCACGGCGCCGGTCCTGTCGATGTTTTTATACCACGTCGGCATGGCGCTGCGAGACAGCCCGATTCTGGGGCCGGAGCCGGGTTCGATCTTCGGCCAAATGGGCCTGGCCGCGTCGTACGCCGTGCCGATCTTGATCACCGCGTTGGCTTTGATCGGATATGCCCTTTGCGAACGTTCGTCCGCATATGCCCTCGCCGGCCAACTGGTGCTCAATGCCGGCGCCACCGCCGCATATCTGCTGACGATCTCCAGCGGAGCACTAATCTTCGATGCATCGCAGTGGATTCGCCTGGCGCAGCTCAACGCCGGCGTGGCCGCTTGCTATGCGCTGGCCTGGTTGGGCGTGCTGATCGCGGCGCGGCGAAATCGCAAGGAGCAGGGGCCGATCGCGGGCGACTTCCTGTTCAACACGGCTGCAGCCCTGGCGCCGGCTTTGTTGGGGCTCGCGCTCGGCTGGGCGTGGTGCCACCTGGTTTGGAATCCGGCGGGCGATCTGGCAACGCCGCACGTGATGAACGACGAGCTGGCCGATGCCTGGGGCTGGCTAAGCCTGGCGCTGGCGGCGGCCATCAGCCTCGCCGTCGCGTGGGTAGCCGGCCGGCGGTTGGGAATGGCCGGCAGAAGCGCGGGCCTGACGGCCCTGGCCATCATCGCAGCCGCTGTGGCCTCGCAATGGGACATGGGCAACTGGCTCGCTTACAACACGCTGCTCGTCGGACACGCTGTGATCGCCATGGTGTTGCTGGCCACGATTTGGTACCAGCGGCGCGAAGAAATCTCGCGCACCGCCGCCGGCGCGCCCCTTCGGTCGCTGCTTGAATCGCAATCTTGGGTCAGCCTGCAACGCGCAGTCCTGTTTGTGCTCGCCGTTCGCGAATCTTTTGACAACTTGTGGTGGACGGCCGGCGGATTTGCGGCGCTGGCCGTGACGGCCGCGGCGGCCGCCTGGATCTTCCAGCGCAGGCGCTATTTGTATGACGCCGCGATCATGGTCAACGTCGCCGGCTCGTTGGCCTGGATCGAGGCGCCCTTCAAGTCCGGTCCGGAGAATCTGTTTTATGTAAACGTCATTCTGTTGGCCGCGCCGGTCGCGCTGTGGTTGATGATCGAGCTGCTCGGCATCCGGCCGCGGCAATTCCAACCACGGGTCAACGGCGCGCCGTTTCACAGCGTGGCCACGCGTCTGGCGATCGGACTGCTGGCGCTGACCGTCGCCGAGGGGCTGTTCGTAGACGCCAACCGCATTCCGTCATTCACCAGCGCGGTCGACCCCTGGCTGCCATGGGTAGCCCTGGCAGTCACCTCGTTCGCCGCACTGGCATGCCTGTGGGACGCGGCCGCTGGCGACTCGATCGCGCGGCTCTATCTGCTCGGCCTGGTGGCCGTCGGCATGCTGCTCGATTCGTTCGACCTGTCGCCGCCGTGGCTGCTGTGGACCGGCAACATGGTCGTGGCGGCCTACGCGCTGGCGACGAGTTATCTGTGGAGCCGCCGGCGCGGTTTGCTGGCCATCGCCGACCGGCTGGGCATCCCGCGCGGCACCGAGTTGGAGTTTTCCGGCCTGAGCTGGCTCGTGCCGTGCAACTTGCTGCTGGCTTGCGCGATTGTCGCGCTCACCGGGTTTGTCGAACTGACCGAGCGGGTCCCTTCACTGCGCGTGTCGGCCGCGCAGGCTGCGCTTGCCCAAGTAGTTAGCGTCGCGCTGTTGGCGCGTGGCGACCGACGCGGATTGTTGCAGTCGATCGCGTTGTCGCTGGGCGCCGTCGGCGCGGTGATGTTCGGTTGGGCGTGGCTCGATCCCGAGACAAACGGCACGCTGTTGCACAGCCTGGTGGTGATGGCCGCGGCGCTGGCCGCCGTGGCGACGCTTTACGGGTTCGGCCTGGGCAAACTGCTCCGCGAGCCGAGCGACTGGCTGGCGCCGGCCCGGGCTTTGACGCCCTGGCTAGCCGGGCTCTGCGCGGCGTCGATCGGCGGCATTCTTTGGGACGAGATATTTCAATTCGCCGAGTTCGGCGAGGTCGAGATCGCGTGGCTGGCGATTGTCGTTGTTGGTGTCACGTTGGGGGGCCTGAGCGTGGCGGCGCTCGCGACAGCGATTCTGCCGGGACGCGATCCGCTCGGACTGTCGCCGCGCGGCCGCACGCTGTACGTCTACGCGGCCGAGGTGGTCCTGGCGCTGTTGTTCGTGCACGTACGGCTCACCGTGCCCTGGTTGTTCGGCGGCCTGTTCCAACAGTATTGGCCGCTGGTGGTGATGGCGATCGCCTTTTCGGGCGTGGGCTTCTCGGAGTTTTGCCGACGACGCCGGCAAGACGTGCTCGCCGAGCCGATCGAAAACACCGGCGCGCTATTGCCGGTGCTGCCGGTGCTCGGATTTTGGGCGGCCGATACGCGGGTCGATTATTCGCTGCTGCTGTTGTCGGTGGGAGTACTTTATGCGGGCTTGTCGATCGCGCGGCGGTCGTTCGGCTTCGGCGTGCTGGCGGCGCTGGCGGCCAACGGCGGCCTGTGGTATTTTCTCAACCGGCAAGAAGGGCTCGCCTTTCTGTCCCATCCGCAGATCTGGCTCATCCCGCCGGCGCTGTGCGTCCTGGCCGCGGCCTACCTGAACCGCGATCAACTATCGGAAACGCAGATGACGGCCCTGCGCTACTTCACCTCGATGACGGTGTACCTCTCGTCGACTGGCGATATCTTCATCAACGGCGTCGCCCAGAATCCCTGGCTGCCGCTGGTGCTGGCGGGTCTGTCGATCTTGGGCATCCTGGCCGGCATCGCACTGCGCGTGCGGGCGTTTCTGTTCTTGGGCACGAGCTTTTTGGGACTCGCGCTGTTCACCATCATCTGGCATGCCGCGGTCGACCTGGAGCAGACCTGGGTCTGGGCAGCCAGCGTCATCGTCGCCGGCTTGCTGATCGTGGCCCTGTTCGCGATGTTCGAAATGAAACGCCAGAAAATGCTGGCGATGTTCGAAAAACTCAAGCAGTGGGAAGGCTAAGCCAGGGGAGCCAGCCGTCGATGCGTTACGTAATGAAACAAAAGCTGTTCGCCTGGGGCGACGACTTCACCATCCAGGATGAGACTGGAGCGGACCGGTTCTTTGTCGACGGCAAGGTGTTCACGTTGGGGGCGAAGCTTTCGTTCCAGGACATGGCGGGCAACGAGTTGGCCTTCATCAGCCAGAAACTCCTGTCCTGGGGGCCGACCTACGAAATCTATCGTGGCGGCGACTTGCAGGCGGTGGTGAAAAAGCACCTGTTCACGTTTCTGTATTGTAAGTTCACCGTCGACGTGCCTGGCCCGGACGATTTGGAAGCCAGCGGCGACTTTCTGGACCACGAATACGAGATCGTGCGCGGCTCGCGGCAGGTCGCCACGGTTTCGAAGCGCTGGTTCACCTGGGCCGATACCTACGGCGTCGAGATCGCCGAGGGCGACGATGAAATCCTGATTCTGGCGAGCACGGTCGTGATCGACATGGCCTGCCACGGCGACCAGAGGAATAACTGACGACAAACGGAGGAAAACATGAATCGCGATTGGATCGAACAGTACGCGGCCGGCGCCGGAAAACTCGGCAAGGCCATCGCCGGGTTGAGCCGCGAACAGCTCAATGCCGTTCCCGTGCCCGGCACGTGGAGCATCCAGCAGATCGTATTCCACCTGATGGATAGCGACCTGATCGCCTCGGACCGCATGAAGCGGGTCGCGGTCGAAGATCGGCCGACGCTGATCGGGTACGATGAAACGGCCTTCGGCCGCGGGCTGTTTTACGACCAGCTCGATCCGCAAGTGGCCTGCGAAGTGTTCGAAAAGAACCGGCTGTTGACGGCCGAAATTCTCCGCCGTCTACCGGACGCCGCTTTTGCCCGCACCGGCAATCACAACGAACGCGGCGTGGTCTCGCTAGCCGATCTGCTCGAGACGTACGTCGGCCATCTGGAGCACCACCTGAACTTCATCCGCGACAAGCGGAAGCTCGTGGAAGGCAAGTAGAAGCGCCGAATTCTTGATATTAGCCCGAAGCGCGAGCGAGGGTTCTTCGTCGGTTCCCCTCGATTGCGCTTCGCGTCTAGTGAGCGCCTATTTCTTGCGATCCTTCCACCTAGAACGACGTGCGGCATTCGTCCTGGCTGGCCGGTTCGATTTGAATCGTGATGTGATCGATGCCGAACTGTTCGTGCAGAATCCGCCGCAGGCTGTCGAGCGCGGCGTTACCTTCATGGCCGGGCAGCAGCACGACGTGGGCCGAGAGAGAGTCCATGCCGCTGGTGATCGTCCAGATGTGCAGGTCATGCACTCCGCACACGCCGGGGGCCACGATCATGGCGCTGCGCACGGCGTCGACGTTGAGGTGCGGCGGCGTGCTTTCCATCAGGATGGCGATGGCCTGCTTGAGCAGGTTCCACGACGAGTAGATGACCAGCAGGCCGATCAAGATCGACGCCAGCGGATCGGCCCAGTTCCAGCCGAATTGCCAAATCAACCCGCCGGCCACCAATGCCGCCACGCTGCCCATGGCATCGGTCAAGAGGTGCAGCCACGCGCCATGAATATTGAGGCTTTCGTCCTTGCCCGAGTGCAGGATCGCCAGCCCGATCAGATTGATTACCAGCCCGCCGGCGGCGATGCCGAGCATCAATACTCCTTCGACCGGTTGGGGCGTATCGAGGCGGTGCACGGCTTCGATGAAGATCAAAATGGAAATCGCGATCAGCGCGGCGCCGTTGGCCAGCGCGGCCAGGATTTCGGCCCGATAGTAGCCGTAGCTATGCTGCGGCGTGGGCGGCCGCAGGCTGATCCAGGCGGCGAACAGGCTCAGACCCAGCGCCGCGGCGTCGGAGAACATGTGCCCGGCGTCGGCCAGCAAGGCGAGCGAGTCGGCCATGTATCCGCCCACGACTTCGGCCACCATGTATACAAGCGTCAGCCCCAGTGTCCACGCCAGCCGCGCGCGATTCATCGAGCGGCCCGTCCCGGGACGGTGGTCGTGATTGTGGTGGTGATGGCTCATCGTGGAGCGCCGTGCGCTGGGTCTGATACGGGGTGGCACACGTTAGTCGACAGGTCGCTTGGCGGGGGGCTTGAGAAATTTGGTTGTGTAGGCCTGCTTGACCTGTGCGTCGGCTGGCTTGAGCTGTTCGCATTCGACTAATTGATCGGCCAGCGTCTGCCAGCGCGCATGCAACATGGTGCCAATGCCCTCCTGCTCGGCTTCCCCGTCGAGCACCAGTGGCTCGAGCGTCGTGGCGCCGAACTCCAGGATGTCCATATCCATCGCCGGATTCATCTTGTGAATGGCCCGGTTGGCCTTCTCGGGCGACTCGATGTACTTCTTCCAGCCGCGCACCGAGGCGGCGACCATCTTGCGCACCAGTTGCGGATCTTCCTGCACGTGGTCGTCGTGGGTGAACAACAAGCTGGTGTAGGGGTTGAAGCCCAACTCGGAGAGCATCAGCACTTTCGGATCGCCCCCTTGCTTGCGGGCCACGAACGGCTCGCTGAACACGTAACCTTGCTGGGCGTAATCCTTGTGCAACAGAAACGGCGCGACTGTGCCCGAGTAAGGCACGATCTTCACGCCCGGCAGCGGCAGCTTGTGCCGCAGATAATGCGAAAAGGCGTTGCTGCTCGACATGGCTATCGTGATGTTCTTCAGATCGTCGAAGTCGTTGATACGGGAGCTCTCGTGGACGATTAGGCACCTCGGGCTGATTTGCAGCGGGGCCATCAGGGCCACGACGGGGGCCTGCTGGGCGCGGCCAAACAGGATATTGTCGGCATTGACGACGCCGAACGTCGCGCTTCGCCGGGCAACCTGTTGAATCACCGGCGAGTTGGGCCCGCCGGGCAGAATCTTGACGTTGAGGCCCGCTTCCTGGTAATAGCCGTGCACCAGCGCCGCGAAATATCCGCCGTGCTCGGCTTCCGGAAACCAATTCAGCTGCAAGGTGACCTCGACCAGCGTCGGGTCCTGTGCCGCCGGCTCGTCGTCCGCCGGGATGTGGGCGACCGGCGGCTTGCGTGCCCGCGTGTGGGCCGACGATTCGTCGGTCTTCGACGCGCCGCAGCCCATCTGGGCTGCCAATAACAACAGCACCAAAAACCGCGTCATCCGTGTGATGGTAGCCAACATTTGCATTTTCCTCCTGAAGTTTACGCTTTAGACGTGGATGCCGCCGGCGCGACGACGTGCCAGCGGGCCAGGATGGTTGCCCCGATTGACGTCACGGCCGCAAAGATAGCAATGCTTAGCAGCGTCGAACAGATCACCGCGGCGAAGGCATAGGCGGTATCCATGTTTCCGGTGGTCGTCGTAATCAAATAACCCAAGCCGAAATGCTGCGTGGTGATGCCGGCCGAAATCTCGCCCACGATCGCTCCGATCACCGACAGTCCGCAGGAAATCTTGGCCCCGGTCACCAGGTAGGGCACCGCGTTGGGCAACCGCAGCTTCACCAGAGTCTGCCATCGCGAGGAGTTGTAGGTCTCGAACAACTCGACCAGTTGCGGATCGACGCTCGTCAATCCGGCGGTGGCGCCGGTAATGATCGGAAACAGGCTCAAAATGAACGCCACCGCCACCACGCCGCCGAAACCGTAGCCGCACCAGGTGACCACCAGCGGCGCGATGGCCACGATCGGCACCGTTTGCAGAAAGATCGCGTAGGGATAGATGCTGCGCTGAATGACCCGCGACTGCGAAAAGATCAGACCCGTGACGGTGCCGGCGGCCAGGCTCAACACGAAACCGCACACCGCGCCGGCCGCCGTCAATTGCGAAGCCGACCACAAGTCGGCGGCATGCTCGCTCGCGGCGGCCAGCACGCGCTCGGGCTTGGGAACCAGGTACGGCTTGATATCCCAAAAGGTCGTGGCCGCTTGCCACAGCGCCACCAGCAACGCGAAGAATACCAACGGCGGCAAAACCGATGTGAGCAGCCGCGCGGTCAAGCGTTTCATGGCGCCGCCCTCCGCAACCGCTCGGCCACTTCGCCGGTCAACTTGCCAAACTCGGCTTGCGAGCGCAGCTCGCGCGGGCGAGGCACCTCGAACGGCACCCGCACGTCGGCCACGATCCGGCCGGGCCGCGGACTCATCACGATGATGCGCTCGCTCAAATACACCGCCTCGGCGATGTTGTGCGTCACGAAAATGACCGTCCGGCGATGCTGAACCCACAAGCTCAACAGCTCTTCGTTGAGCGCCTGGCGCGTGATGTCGTCCAGCGCGCCGAAGGGCTCGTCCAACAGCAGCAACTCGGGCTCGATCACCAGCGCGCGTGCGAGCGAGAC
Source organism: uncultured Planctomycetia bacterium (assembly GCA_963801675.1). Classification (GTDB taxonomy): domain Bacteria; phylum Planctomycetota; class Planctomycetia; order Pirellulales; family PALSA-1355; genus PALSA-1355. The sequence continues at coordinate 289,415 of CAWDFN010000001.1, read as the reverse complement.
GCGCATTCGCATGCCGCCTGACAGCTCGTTCGGATAGCGGCGAGCAAAATCGGCCAGGCCCACCAATTGCAGCGCCTCGGCGATGCGCCGTGCGCGCTCGAGGCGCGGCGTGCCTTCGAGCTCCAGCGGCAACCGCACGTTGTCCTGCACGTTGCGCCATGGCAGCAGCGTGGGATCTTGAAACACGAACGACAGCCGGGCGGCCTTGCGGCGCGCCAGTGCCGGTGGCGAACCGGCCACCGAGATCGCTCCGCCGCTGGGCACGATCAACCCGGCGATCAGTCGCAACAGTGTGCTCTTGCCGCAGCCCGACGGGCCGACGATCGACACGAACTGGCCGCGCGGCACGTCCAGGGCGACGTCAACCAAGGCGTGGATGGCACCGGGATAGGTAACCCCAACGCCATCGGCGTGCACGAGCGTTTGAGGAGAGATCAATTTATGGATACCTGGCAAGGACTTGGGCTCGACCGTTCATATCGTGGCAAAATGCCGCATGGTCCGCAGCTCGGGCTCGCCCGTCGTGCGCCGTCAAAGCTGGCCGGCGACTCCCACAGCCATCTCCGAGCTATCCCCGCGCCGGGGCCCGTTTTGAGGTCTCAAATCCTGCCGCAGTATACGCGCGGACGCGAAAAAAGGCGACGACACTTGCGTTGGCCACTGGCGGGACAAAACGCCGGCAAAAATCTCGACTTCCAGGCGGCCATCGCCGTTGCTCCGCGGTGCCTGGGAGGTATGATTCAGGAGGGAATCGAGCGGCCGCCAAACCGTTATCAAGGGCCATGTATGGCGCGTCGGAAATTTTTTCTTACCGTCACAGTCTTTCTTACCGGCACATTGCTGCTGGTGGCCGGCTGCGGCGAACCGTTTCCGTCCACGCCCGCCGAGCAGGGTGCCGCGTACGTGCGCGCCGGCCGCTACGATGATGCCATTGCCTCCTACACCGAGGCCATCCGGCTGAGCCCGCGCGATGCCGAAGCCTATCTCTACCGAGGTCGCGCGCACCACTGCCGCAACCAGGCGAACGATATTGAACTAGCGATCGCCGATTTTACTCAGGCCATCGACATCACGCCCAAGGACCCCGAACCGTACTACAGCCGATCGCTGGCCTATCGCGATCATGGGGATGCCGAGAAGGCGCAGGAAGATGACGTGACCGCGCGGGCTCGATCCGCGCATCAGCGAGACGTACGCGCAACTTCCCGACGTGGTGTCCAAACCCGAGCCGCTCTCCAGCAGTGCAAGCGGATCGGACGAAAAGACCGCGGCCGACACACTCTTGGGCGGAGCTGGATCGCCCGGCAAGGCCGCTGGCAGTTTATCGGGCACGTCCACTCCATCGGCCGCGGACGACGACTTTTTGTCGCGCCGTCGAATTGACCGCGAGCCGCCGGCCGCGAATCCCACCGGCGCGGAGCGGAATCGACGCGACCGGCGCGATTTGACCACGGACGATCGCGACCCGCGCGGTGCGCGCGATTCGATTTCGACCAAGTCACGTTTGACGCCGCGTTCGACCGCCGAAGAAATGCGGGACGCCGATCGCAGGCTTCGCGCCGATGGCGGTGAGGCTCCGTATCCGCGTCAGCCCAGCCCGGTGCCGCGAAGACGGCCCACGGATCGGAGCTACGATGATTACCGTTCGCCCCTGGAGCAGCGCTACGCGGCGCCGCCGGCCACCTCGCCGTGGCAGCCGCGACAGTCGTTCTCGGGCAGTCTCAACGGAGGCAACCCGTACCAGCAGGCGGTGCCGCAGTCGCCGTTTCCGCAGCGCACGCCGCGACCGACGGGCTACGTCGAACCGCCGCTCCAGGGACCGTATCGCTCGCAGTCCCCCGGGGTCAGCTCGAATCCGTACTCGATTCCGTTGAACCACCTGCCAGGCGCGGTGCACGACGACTTGAATCCGTAGCCGAGTGACGCGCCCTCGACGCGCTTCGCGCGAGCCTCATGAGCGATCCAGCAACGACCGAAGTCCTGGTGGTCGGCGCCGGGCCCACCGGGCTCACGCTGGCGGCCTGTCTGGCAAAGCTTGGCATCCGCGTCCGCGTGGTTGACAAGAATCCCCAAAGGTCAACGCACACGAAAGCCATCGGCGTGCAGGCCGGTTCGCTTGAAGCGCTCGGCGAGTTCTTCGGCACGGACATGCCGCGGCAAATGGTCGAAGCCGGAGTGCCGGCCCGCGAGGCCTCATTGCACATCGGCCGCCGCGCCGGTGCGGCTCGATCTGAGTCTGGTCCCCAGCGAGTACAACTTCATCCTGATACTCTCGCAGGTCGAGACCGAGCGGTTTCTCGAAGACCAGCTCGCTCGGCACGCGGTGGCTGTTGAGCGACAAAGGGAGGCCATCGCGGTCGCCGACCAGGGGTCACACGTGGTGGCGCGCATCCGGCATGCGAGCGGCAACGTGGAAGAGGTTGTGGCCGATTATGTCGTCGGCTGCGACGGTGCGCACAGCGTCGTGCGGCACTCGATGAACATTCCCTACGCGGGCAGCACCTACGAGGGTGACTTCGTCCTCGGCGACGTTGCGCTCTCTTGGCCCTGGCCGTCGGGAGGGATTCGAGTGTTCCTCAGCGATCTCGGCGCGCTGGCCTGTTTCCCGATGAAAGGCCAAGCCGGGCTCCATCGTCTGATCCTGGTCAATACGACGGCGATCGATCCCAGCGCGTTCACGGCCACCAGCGAGTCGGACGTTTCGCCGGAAGCGTTTCGTCAACTCGTCGACAGCCTGGCGCCCGAGCCGATTGAGATTCGCGACTTCAAATGGCTGACGCGGTTTCGTTTGCACCACCGCATCGCGCAACATTTTCGCGTCGGCCGCGCTTTTCTGGCCGGCGACGCGGCGCATATACACAGTCCGGTCGGCGGCCAGGGCATGAATACCGGCATTCAAGACGCGTTGAACCTGGGAAGCAAACTGGCGACGGTTCTGCGCGGCCGGAGCGACGCGAGCCTGTTGGACCAATACGAGAAAGAGCGTATCCCGGTGGCCCGCGAAGTGCTGCGCGGCACCGACCTGGGATTCAAGTTGGTCCTGGCCTCGAATCGCGGCGCCCTGCACTGGATCCGTTCCCACGTCATCGCGCACGTCATCGCCAGGCGCTGGGTCCAGCGAATCATGACCCGCACTGTCTCACAAGTCGACGTCGCCCGCCGCGAGATGCGCGAGCGCGCCGCGGCCGCGAATTGAAGCGCCCTGGTCACACCTTTGCCGGCTGCCTGGCGTCGAAGGCCATCTCGGCCAACAGGGCGCGATGGTGCGCCGAATCGCCGAAGAGGATTTCCGAGGTCTTCGAGCGCTTATAGTACAGCTGCAAGTCGTGCTCCCAGGTAAACCCGATGCCGCCATGGACTTGCACGCCCCGATTGGCCACCTCGCGCGACGCGTCCGAGGCGTAAGCCTTGGCCAGTGACACGGCCCGCGCGCCGTCGGCCGGTTCAGCATCCAAGGCCCAGGCCGCGAAGTAAATCGCCGAGCGCGAGCTCTCGGTCCACAACAGCATGTCGGCGCACATGTGCTGCACGGCCTGGAACGAGCCGATCAGCTTGCCGAACTGCTGGCGCGTTTTGGCATATTCGACGCTGTCCTCGATGATCCACTGCATGCCGCCAAGCATGTCGGCGCAAACCGCCAGCGTCGCGACTTGCATCGAACGAGCCAGGGCCTTGCCTGCGGCATCTCCCACGGCCAGCACGTCGTCGCCGCCAACCGTCACGTCCGAAAACTCGACGTCGGAAAGTTTTCGCGTGGCATCCAGGCCGGACAGAGGCATGATCTTGACCCCCGCCGCCTTGGCTGGCACCGCCAGCAAGACCGGGCCGTCACCGCCGCGCGCCACACACACGATCACGTCAGCCGTGGCGGCATCGAGAACGAACGATTTGCGGCCGCTGATCTTGAATCCCTTGCCCTGCGGCGCGGCTTTCAATTGCACCTCGACCGCCTTCCAGCCGGTGTCGGGTTCCAACAGCGCGACCGCTCCTTTCGACTGCGCCGCGCGGTCAGCGGTTCCAGGTGCTGGACTCTTGGCGTTGGCTTCGGCGATCAGCGTGGCGGCCCAGATAGTGCCCAAAAACGGACCGGGGAAGCAGGCGCGGCCCATCTCTTCGGCCACGACGGCCAGTTCAACCGCGCCCAGCCCCAAGCCGCCGCATGCTTCGGGCAAATGAAGGCCCAGCCAGCCCTGATCGGCCACGGCCGACCACAGTTCAGGATGAAACGCCGTGTCGGTGGCCATCAGCTCGCGGACGCGTTTGTGCGGGCATTCGCGGGCGAGCAGGTCGCGGGCCGACTGCTGCAAAAGTTTCTGCGGTTTCGAGAGATCGAATTCCATGGCTATGTCCTTTGCGTGCTTGATTGATTCTTGGGTATTCGTATTAGTAGCTGCGGGGCAGACCCAGCACGCGCTGGGCGATGATGTTGCGCTGCACTTCGCTGGTGCCGGCCTCGATCGTGTTGCCGCGACAACGCAAATAGTTGTACGCCCAGCGGCCGCCGTCGAAATTCGACAGCAGCGCATTCGGGCCCAAGCACTTCCATCGCGATCTGCGCGTTGCGTTGATTCAGTTCGCTCCAGTACAGCTTTTGAATCGAGCCCTCGGGCCCCGGCACGCCGGTCTTGTTCAAATTGCTCAACGCGCGCGTCGTGTTGAGTCGAAAGACTTCCAAGTCGACGTAGGCCTGCGCCAATCGCTGACGGATGCACGGGGTCGTCGATGACCGGCTTGCCGTTACGCTTGATTTTTCGGGCGTGCTCCAGGACGGCTTCCAGATTGCGCTTGAAGACCACGTACAAGCCGGTGCCCAGGTTGGCCCGCTCGTTGCTCAGGGCCGTGATCGCCACGTTCCAGCCTTCGTTGACCTTGCCGAGCACGTTCTTGGCGGGCACGCGGAGGTTGGAGAAGAACATTTCGTTGAAGCCCGAGTCGCCCGACATCATCTTCAGCGGCCGCACGTTGATGCCCGGGCTCTTCATGTCGACCAGCAGGCAGGTGATTCCCTTGTGCTTGGCGCGCGCTGGTATCGGTGCGCACGACCAGCAGGCACAGGTCGGCGATGTGGGCATAGCTGGTCCAGATCTTCTGGCCGTTGACGACGAAGTCGTCGCCGTCGCGAACGCCCTTGGTTTCGAGCGAGGCCAGGTCGCTGCCGGCGTTGGGCTCGGAAAAGCCCTGGCACCAGACTTCGTCGCCCGAGAGGATGCCCGGCAGGTAGCGTTTCTTTTGCTCCTCGGTGCCGACGGTGATGATCGTGGGCCCGACGAGTCCTTGTCCGATCGTGCCCATGCGTTCCGGCGCGTCGGCCAGGGCCATCTCTTCCTGAAAGATGGCCTGTTCGATGAACGACGCGCCGCGGCCGCCGTACTCCTTGGGCCAGGAGATGCCGGCGTAGTCGCCTTCGTACAGCTTGCGCTGCCAGCCTTTCAGATGCTTCGTTGATAGGCGAAGATGCCTTCGGCCGATTTGGCCGGCATGGCTGCTCTTGGCTGGCAGGTTGGCCTTCAGCCACGCCCGCAGCTCGTCGCGAAATTTCAGTTCGCTGGGTGTCAGACCTAGATCCATGACTCGTGCCTTTCGTGAATGACCGTTGGAATCGCGTGATTGACCTGGGGTTCGTTCGGAAGGTGATTCAGGACGTCGGCGCCTGTTCGGCCGCTTGCCACAACAGTTCGGCCACGTCCATCACCTGGATATCGCGATCGCCCTTGCGGGCGTTGATGCCGTCTTCGAGCATCGTCATGCAAAACGGGCAGCCGACGGCGACCACCTCGGCGTCGGTTTCCAAAACCTGCCGGGCCCGTTCCTGGTTGACGCGCTGATTGGGCGGTTCGTCGACGAAGCTCATGCCGCCGCCGCCGCCACAGCAAAAACCGTTGCTGCGGCTCTGCTCCATTTCGACCGGCGCGGTGCTGGTGGAAATCTGCACCAGTTGCCGCGGAGCGTCGTACTCGCCGTTGTGCCGGCCCAGGTAACAGGGATCGTGAAACGTGACTTTCTTGTCGGTCGGCAATTCGGCCGACAGCTTGCCCTCGTCCACCAGCTTGGCCAGGTACTGGCTGTGATGAAACACTTCGTAGCGCCCGCCGAACTGCGGATACTCGTTGCGAAACGTGTTGAAGCAGTGCGGGCAGGACGTGACGATCTTCTTCACCTGGTACGGTCGAGCGTGGCGATGTTTTCCTGGGCCAGCGTCTCGAACAGAAACTCGTTGCCGATCCGCCGGGCCGGATCGCCCGTGCATTTTTCCTCGCGGCCCAGAATGGCGAACTTGACGCCGGCCTTGCCCAGCAGTTGCGCCAGCGAGCGGACGACCTTTTGATTGCGTTCGACCAGCGCCCCGCCGCAGCCGACCCACAGCAGGACTTCGGCGTCGCGCGGCCTCGGCCATCGTGGCGATGTTCAGCCCCTGTGTCCAATCGACGCGCGAAAAGGCCGTACCGCGAAACGGATGGCCGCGCGTCTCGACCGAGGTAAGCGCCTGCTGCATCGTGTCGGGAAACTCGGCGTCTTCCATCACCAGGATAGCGCCGCGTGTCGACGATCTTGGGCATCTGCTCGATCGACACCGGGCAAGCCTCGACGCAGGCACCGCACGTCGTGCACTCCCACATGGCTTCGACCGACAAGGCCGGCGTGGCGCCGATAAAGGGCTCGGCGAAATCGCGGCCCGGGTCGTGCGCGAGGCGCTGCAAGTCGAGAATGATGTCGCGCGGCGAGAGCACCTTGCCGACCCGATTGGCCGGGCAGACGGCCGTGCAGCGGCCGCACTCGGTGCAGGCGTCGAAATCGAGCAGGTCTTTCCAGGTGAAGCCGGCCAGGGCGTGGATGCCCAGCTTTTCGGATTTTTCGAAATCGATCTTTCGCAGGGTTGCGCCGATCGGCGCCAGCCGGGCCGTGTAGATGTTCAGAGTCGACGTGACGACGTGCGACCATCTTGGTGTAGGGAGCCCAGGCGATGAAGCCGAACACCAGCGCCAGGTGCGTCCACCAGGTGGCCGCAGTGGGCCGTCTGCATCGAATCGTCCGACATCAAAGGCCGCGAAGCCGCCGCGACCAGATTGCCGAACGGCGACCAGGCTCCCCAGGGATCGTCGGTGGCCGCGATCCGCCAGCCCTCGATCAAAAACCCGCTTACCAGAATCGCGAAGATCACGATCAGAATCAGCGACGACTCGGCGTTGTAGACCAGCTGCTTCGGCCGCACGAACCAGCGCCGCGCCGCGGCCATGCCCACCCCGACGATGGCCAGCGCGCCGAAGACGTCGACGAAGAACGACTGGAAGTACAGATAGAAATTGCCGCGCATGATCGGGATGCCGAAATCGTAGTCGATCATCACCACCGTGGTGGCGATCGTCGAGCACGATGAAGCCCCAAAAGATCATTGCGTGCATCGTGCCCGGATACGCCTTGCGCCAAGTGCGCAGTTGCAGCACGGCATTCGCCAGCAGCAGGCCGATGCGCTCGAGCGGGCGATCGAAGCGCGTTCTCGCTCTGGCCGCGGCGCCACGATTTCACGCGGCGATAAAACCCATAACCAGCCACGCCCAGCGTCGGCAGCAGCAGCGCGTACATCACCCACACGTGGTGGATATTCCACAGGACTTCGCGCGTGGCGTCGGCGTGGTTCATTTTGATCGGACCAGTTTTTCGCGCAGAGGGCCGACCACTTTCTGATAATCTTCGACCAGGCCGAAGCGGCAATGTTTGAAGATCGGCGCGTCAGGATCGCGATTGATCGCGCAGATGATCTTGGAGTCGGCGATGCCCATGATGTGCTGGCTGGCGCCCGAGATGGCGATGGCCATGTACAGCTCGGGCGCGACTTTCTTGCCGGTCTGGCCGACTTGCCACGACGGGGGCACCCAGCCGGCGTCGCAGGCTGCCCGCGACGCGGCCATTTCGGCGCCCATAACCGCGGCCAACGCTTGCAGCTCCTTGAACGGCTCGGGCCCGCCCAGCCCGCGTCCGCCGGAAACGATCAGCCGGGCGTCTTCCAGCCGCACGCCCTCTTTGGCCTCGACCTGCCGCGAGACGACCTTCACGCGCGGATCGGCGGGCAGATCGACCGCTAGCGTCTGGATTTCGCCGGGCGTTCGTCCGCCGGGTTCAGCCGGCGCCATGGCGCGGGCTCGCACCCAGACCACGGCCGGGCGCCGCACCAGCGCGATCACGGCGGTTGCCTTGCCGCCATACACGCCCCGCGTGGCGAGAATCTGATCTCCCTCGGTCTTGACTTCCACAGCGTCGCCGGCGGCTGCTGCCCCCCAGGCGATGCGCCAATCGCGGCGCCAACTCCTGGCTGTAGGTGTCGTTGCCCAACAGAATCGCCCCGGCGGCCAGCGGTTTGCAGACTGTGGTCAGGGCGGTCAGATACAACTCGGGGTTGTATTCGGCCAACATCGGGTGATCGACGACGGCGACCGCATCGGCGATCGCAGCGGCGCCTTGCGTCAAGCCCGGATCGGCCGCTCCGATGACCACGGCGGTTAGCTTTCCGCCCAGGCTATCGGCCAGCCGGCGCCCGGCCCCCAACACGCCGGCGGCCGAACGATCGAAACCGCCCCGCGACAACAAGCAACAGACGACGTCTTGCACGATGATTCTCGCTGAAGGATTCTGCAGGGCCGGAAGTCTACATCGAGCGCATGACGTCGGTCACGCGGCGGGCGAAGGCGTCGATTTTCTCTTCCAGGGTCTCGCCCGAGATGAATTCGCACTGCGTTTCTTTGCGCGGAATGAACAGTTCGGCCACGCTCGTGTACTGGTTGGCCGAGGTCGCGTCGACTCCCAACTCGGCCAGCGTCAGCTTCGCGAGCGGCTTGCGGTAGGACTGCATCACGTCGCGCGTTTTGGGAATGCGGGGGACGTTTTTCTCGTGGTTCGTAATGGTCACGACCAGCGGCGTCGTGGCTTCGATCAATTCCCAGCCGGTGTCGGTTTGCCGTTTGATTTCGAGCGTCCCAGCGGCCCCCGGCTTGGGCTCGAAGTTTTCGGCGAACGAGATGCACGGCAAGCCCAGCTCTTCGGCCAACAGGCCGCCGGTCTGGCCCGCGCCCCAATCGCCCGCCTCGCGACCCGCGAGCACCACGTCGAACGGGCCACTGGTACGAATGCCGGCCGCCAGCGCCCGGGCGACAAACAGCGGATCGGGCGTGCCCGGAGCATCGCTGAGCACCAGCACCGCGTTGTCCACGGTCAGCGCCAGGGCTTTTCGCAAGACGTCTTCGGCACCCTCGGGTCCGCAGGTGATGGCCGTGATCTTGCCACCGTGGGCGTCGCGAAATTGCAGCGCCGTTTCGAGCGCGTTCTCGCAAAAGATGTTGGTGACCAGGTTGGCGCTGCCCCGCTCGGCCTCGCGCTTGGCGCTATCGACCTTGAAAGTCGCGCGCGGGGATTTCGGGGTCGAGAATCTGTTTGACGCAAACGACGATGTTCATACGACTCGGTTCATACTTAGCGGTTCATGCTTCGGTGGGGCGAGACTTTGCTCCGCACGAACCGTTCAGCAGTCCGCCGGTGGCGATGTTGGTGATTTGGGCGATGACTTGTTCGCTGGAGAGCCGGCCGCCGGGCCGGAACCAGCGCGGCAGCCAGAGCAAGGTGCCGAACAGACTGAAGGTGGCCACCGTGGTGTTGACGTCGCGCAGTTTCCCCTCGGCCGCAAGCGCTTCCAGCGTGTCTCGCACGAAATCGAAGTAGACGCGCTTGCGATCGAGAATCTGCTTGCGATGCTTCGGCTTGAGGCCCTCGATCTCGTCGGTCAGGATCGTGATCGATTTGTTGCCCTCGGTCAGCAGTCGTCCATGACGGGTGATGATGCTCGCCAGCCGCTGCTGGGGATCGGTCAGCGTGCGCGAAGGCTCGATAACCATCGTTTCCAGCTGCTCCATGGCGTAGTTCATGATGGCGAACAGCAGGTCTTCCTTGCTTTCGATGTAGTAGTAGAGGCCGGCCTTGGTCAGGTCGACCGCGGCGGCGATGGTGCTCATCGAGGTGGCGTCGAAGCCCTGCTGGTGGAAGATTTCGGCGGCCTTGGTATAGATGTCGATCGTGCGGTCGCACTCGGCTGCCAGGGTGGGTTTTTTGGAAGTTTTCAAGGCAAAGCGCTCGCAAAGGTGGGGCGATGGAGGGCCGAAAGAAACCGCGAAAACCGGCCCCCAACGCCGGCCCAGGTAATTCTACCGACCGTCCGGTTAGTAAATCTCAAACCCCACCTGGAGTCAAGTCCCCGGCGGGGCCGTGGCAGGGGGGAAACGCTGAAATCAACCCTCGGGGCGGGGCTCGCAGACGGTCGAAGTATCGGGGTCTATGACCCCGGAATCCTTGGAGGAATTCCGGCCTCACAGAGGCCGGCTACAAGGCTTCGACGGGCTGCGGAGTGTGCCATGCCTGGAATCTGACGGTGCGCAAAACGAGGCCCGACCGCGGCAGGAACGACTCTGGCGACAAATGAGAGCCCGCCGCGAGTCGGGCACGTTTCGATGGCTGCGGGCGTGTTACGACACGCCCCCTATGAACCGAAGCGCAAACGAGGCCGGTTTGCTACAGGCCATCGCATGCGAAATCTGAAGTGAAGTGTTTTTCGCGCGAGAACGGTTTTCGCTCGTTCCAAAGGAGTGCAAAGCCCGCGCCCCGATCGCGGCGACGCTCGTCGCGCGCGAACGCAACCCACTAGCCCGCCTTGCATTGCGAATTCGAGTCGCGAATCCCTGCACGTGCACCGGCGTGCCAGTCGTCGTAATTCTGTCATCGCAGTGACGACACGGCTGTCGCGCTTCGGTTCGATACAAACTATTCACGCGATTTAGTTGACAGCCGCTGCTCGGCGGGTCTAGGATCGAGCGCCAACCGACGGGTGTTTTCCGCCCGTTTTCCTGGGGTTAAACGGTCGTACAGAATGCGAACTCGGCATCGAAAACGTGGTTCACGCGCACCCTGGCGGCGCCGGCTGGTGGTGGCGATTTCGCTGGCCGCGTACCTCACGACCACCATCGGCGTGCCGATGCCGGCCAGCGCGAACAAGGAACACGGCGTGCGATATCCGTGTGAGGATCACGCTTGCGGCTGCACGACCGCCGCACAATGCTGGGACCATTGCTGCTGCTTCACGCCCGAGCAGAAACTGATATGGGCCCACGAACATCACGTCGAGCCGCCGGCGCATCTGGCGGCCGAAGTGGCGGCGGCGACGTCGTTCTCGCTGTCGCATTCGACGTCGCAGCCGCCCGCATCAAGAAACACGTGCTGTGCCAAGCACAGCGACCATGCCGATCACGACCATGACGGGCCGAGTTGTCACAAGCACGAGCGCCCTTCGACCGGCGTGACGTTCGTGCCGGGTTGGATGGCCCGCAAGTGCCGCGGCCAGGCCGACGCCTGGTGCTTAAGCGGCGCGGTCTCGCCGCCGCCGGCGCTTGTGGCGTGGCAGTTCCGTTGGGACGTGGTCGAGTGGCTCTCGCTCGATACACGGCCCATTCTATCGGGCGAGCTGGCTCCGCCGGTTCCGCCTCCTCGCGTCTGACGTTCGAACGTCAGGCGTTGGCGCGCGCCTCATGCGCGCGTTTTTCGGGCATTCCATGGCAGCGTCGACGCTGCGCCAGAAAGCTGGCGCGCGTTCCGCCGCCGCGTCCCACCGAACGAGGAGTTCAACGTCCCGCCATGAAAATTCACAAAACGCAACGAGCATTCACGCTGGTCGAGCTGCTGGTCGTGATCGCGATCATCGGCGTGCTGGTGTCGCTGCTGCTGCCGGCCGTGCAAGCGGCGCGCGAGGCGGCCCGGCGTAGCCAATGCACCAACAATCTCAAGCAACTGGGGTTGGCGCTACTCAACTTCGAAAGCGCGCTGAGGGTCTTCCCGACGACCGACCCCCCGATCGGTTTTTCGCCTCAGGCGCGGCTGCTGCCGTACATGGAGGAGGCCAGCCTGCGGAACCTGCTCGATTTCACGCAGCCGGCATTTACCGGCCCGTACAACATGCAAGTTCCCAACCCGCAATTCGTCAAGGCGTTCGCAACGCCGCTTCCCGTGTTGCTTTGCCCAAGCGATCCGGCGCCCGTCGTCAACGTCGAGACAACGTACGGTTATGCCTACGCCGGAAACAACTACATGATCAGCACGGGGAGCGGGACGGGGCTCAACTACGATCAACGATTCAAGACCGACGGACTAGTGTACTACAATTCCCGCGTCAGGGGGCGCGACATCACGGATGGCACTTCGAATACGGTCTTCATGAGCGAGTCGATCCGCAGCATCGGGGCGGATATGACGCTGCCCGCCGGTGCTACGCCCGGATATCCTTATCAATACACCCTCAACGGGTCGACGGGCCTGACGCCGGGAGCCGGCCCTGGCATCACGGTGACGGGTGCTCCGTGGACGGGGCCCACGATCGGCGGAATGATCGCGAATCCCGACTTGGAGCTCGTCTGGACGAAATTCACCGGCTGGCGTGGAGCGGGAAGCACCGCATTGCGCGGTCGCGGAATTTGCTGGGCCGCCGAGGGGCGCTCAACACGCTCACGAACGGGTACACCACTCCCAACAGCGTCATACCCGACCTGGTGATGCACCATTCGGGTTATTTTGGGCCGCGCAGTTGGCACCTGGGCGGAGCCAACATCCTGATGGCCGATGGCTCCGTGCGCTTCGTGACAGACGGCATCGACGTCACGTTGCATCGCAACCTCCATAGCCGCAACGGAGGCGAAATTATCGGCGATTTCTAGAGTGGCGGTGTGTCACGGGTTTGATGATTTACGAAATGTCCGCCGCTTGATCCCCACTCCCGCGCCATCGGGAGTGCGGATCGCGGCCTTGGCTGGCTTTGGCGCTTCACCATGAACGAGAGTATGCAACCACCCGCCGGAAAGTCGTGGCCCGACTATCGTGCCGTCTGGCGCTGGCATTTTTATGCCAGCCTGTTCTGCATTCCGTTTGTCATTATCCTGGCGATCAGCGGCTCGATCTATCTGTTCAAGCCGCAGATCGAGGACTGGAATGACCGTCCCTACGATCATCTCGAAATCACGGGCCGCCCAGCCAGCGCGGCCGAACAAATCCGCGCCGCGCTGGCCGCGGTGCCCGGTGCGTCGTTCAGCGCCTATGAATTGCCGAAGGCAACCGACGCGGCCTCTCGGGTGATAGTTCGACAGGAAGGTCAGGCGACGCGAGTGTATGTGCATCCGCAGACGTTGCAGGTGCTGAAGGTATTTCCCGAAAACGAGCGGTTCACGCGACTGCTCTTTCGACTTCACGGCGAGCTGCTCATGGGCGACCGGGGCTCAATGTTGGTTGAGCTGGCGGCGTCCTGGACGATTATCATGATCGTCACCGGCTTGTATCTCTGGTGGCCGCGAGAGGCCAAGGGCTTGGGCGGCGTGCTGTATCCACGCCTCGGCGCGGGTCGCGCATTTTCTGGCGCGATATTCACAGCGTCACCGGCGTCTGGATCTCGGGATTGGCGCTGTTCTTGTTGCTCAGCGGATTGCCTTGGGCGAAATCGTGGGGCAACTACCTGAAAACCGTGCGCTGGTTGACCGCCACCGCGGTGGCCCAGCAGGATTGGACAGTCGGCAGCGACGCTGCTGGCGCGAAGGCGCCGGACGGCGAGTCGGGCGAACACGGCGGTCACCACTCGGGCTCCCGCGGGCGACGCGACGCGCGAAACGCGCAGGTGCCCAAGGATCTCACCGCGGTCGACCGGATCGTCGCGGTCGTCCGCCCGCTTGTGCTGTCCCCGCCCGTGCTCATTGCTCCGCCCGGCCGCGGAGGGTCCAACTGGACCGTGAAGTCGATGACCGCCAATCGACCGCAACGCGTGAATCTCGTCGTCGACCCAACGACCGGCGCGATCATCAGCCGCGATGATTTTCAAGATCGGCATCTGGTCGACCGGATCGTGGGGATTGGCATCGCCGCCCACGAAGGACAATTATTCGGCTGGCCCAACCAGCTGCTCGGAGTCGCGACTGCCACCGGCTTGCTCCTGCTGTGCGTGAGCGGAGTGACCATGTGGTGGCGTCGGCGAGGCAGAGGCGTTTTGGGCGCACCCAAAGTCACGCTGAGTCCGCGACTTTCGTGGGGTCTGATCACGCTCGTCGTGATGTTTGGAGTTTACCTTCCGATGTTCGGCGGATCGTTGCTCGTTGTTTTGTTGGCCGAGAAGTTAGTCCTAAGTCGTATTGCCAGCGTACGCAATTGGCTGGGACTGCACGCGCCCAGCTCGAATGTCGCCGCGTGAAGGTAAGTATTCATTTCATGCTGGATGTTTTGGTTGCCGGGAACAGCGTGTTCTCGACATGGAAAACCCGAGAAGTGCACTACAGGAGAATGTTCGATGGGAACGACGATTCGATGGGTCGCGTCGGTTGCGGTCGTGTTGGGACTGGGCTGGAGCATGTTGCGGGCGGCCGACGACGCCAAGCCGAAATACACGATCAAGGAGGTGATGAAACAGGCGCATAAGGACGGCCTGATGAAGAAGGTGGCCGGCGGCCAGGCGAGCAAGGAGGACGCCGCGAAACTGCTCGAACTTTACAAAGCCCTCGGCGCAAACATGCCCCCCAAGGGGGACGCCGATAGCTGGAAGGCCAAGACCGCCGCCGTGATTCAAGCCGCGCAAGACGTCGTCGACGGCAAGGAGGGCGCGGGCGCCAAGTTGGAAAAAGCGGCCAATTGCGCCGAATGCCACAAAGTGCACAAGGGGTCCTGAAGCCGCGCGCTGTTTCGCGCGGTCGACGCAGCGAAGGGCGCGCGCACGTTCTGTTCCCGCTCGTTAGTTGGTCCTTTCAAGTGGGGCAGACGTGCGCCGCGCCCGTTTCGCCGCGCCGCCCGCCGTCCGTGGCGGTTGGTAACAGTTGGACATCCCGCCGTGGCCCGTGTCAAGCATTTTGGCCGTCGCGGCCACCTGGGAATGAGGCCGGGGCGCATGTTTTTTGGGGTCGCCGACGCGATATACTGGGAACCCGCGACGGTTTCCTCTCCTCGCGCGGTCCCAGCACTGTCGGCAATGCACGCGAGAGCTGATTCACATGGCGAACCCCCGGCGAGCAGCCCTCACGCTGGTGGAAGTGCTGGTCGTGATCGCCATCATCGGCGTGTTGATCGCGCTGTTGCTGCCGGCGGTGCAGGCGGCGCGCGAGGCGGCGCGGCGAATTTCCTGCCAGTCGAACTTGCGTCAAATTGGCATCGCGCTGCACATGTACTACGACAGTCACCGCGGCTACTTCTTTTTGCATCATCCCTTTCTGGCCGACGTCGACACGCAGACCATGGCCTCGGATTCGTTCGCCGAAATCTACTGGGAAGACAAGTTGCAGCCATACATCGGCGGCCAGATTGGCGACCACGAAGCGCTGGCCCGGCGGGGAATCACCGACGACCAGATCTGTCGCTGCTCCGACGACCTGTCGACGGTCTCCAATTTCGTCGATGACTCAGGCTCGGTCGACGGAATCGCCAACCGCACCAGTTACTTGCTCAACTCACTGTTGACCCACAAGACCCGCCGCTACGGGTTGTGGACGTTCAAACGCTTTCAGCTGGAGGTCGGCGCGTCGAAGTTCATTTGTTTCTCCGAGCGCGACGCCGACTCCTTCACGCTCGACCAAGGCAACGACCCGCGGCAGGACGATTACGACATCTGGCTCGGCACTGGCATCATCGGCCCCTGGATCGCCAGCAAGCGGCACGCCGAGGTGGCCAACTATCTGTATCTCGATGGCCACGTCGACGCCCTTATGTGGGACGAGGCGGTCATCGACATGTACCCCGACAAGCGGGTGCTCACCGAGGATTCGAGCTACGCGAACTGAACCGCGGCGGCCCGGATTGCGTCCCTACCATGTGACTGCATCGCGCGCGATGCCGCGCTGCAGGGTGTTGGCTTGGCGTTGGTTGCACCGGCCGTGATATACTTGGTCTTCGACCGCGCCCATGTTGCCTGCGAATCGTGCCATGATCCTGCTGATCGACAACTACGACTCGTTCACCTACAACCTCGTGCAACGGTTGGGCGAGATCGATCCCTCGCTGGATTTGGAAGTGCATCGCAACGACCAGATCACCCTCGACCAAATTGCCGCGCTGCGGCCGACGCACCTGATCATTTCGCCGGGTCCCTGCACGCCCAGCGAGGCCGGCATCTCGTGCGACGCCGTCACGCGCTTCGCCGGGCAGATACCGATCCTCGGCGTCTGCCTGGGCCACCAGGCGATCGGGCAGGCCACCGGCGGCACGATCGTCCGCGCCGGGCGGCTGATGCACGGCAAGACCGATTGGATTTATCACGACGGCCAGGCCCTGTTCGAGGGGCTCGAAAACCCGCTGCAAGCCACGCGCTATCACAGCCTCGTCATCCAGCCCGACACGCTCAACCCCGATTTCGTCGTCTGCGCCTGGAGCGACGCGCCCGACGGCCCGCGCGAGATCATGGCCATTCGCCACCGCAAGCTGCCGGTGTTCGGCCTGCAATTCCATCCCGAAAGTTTTCTGACCCTCTCGGGCGTCAAGTTGTTGGATCGTTTTCTAAAACTCGCGCCTTCGTCCCGTTAATGTCCCATGCTGAGTGTTGACGAAGCTTTGCAGGCGGTCCTCACGCGGTCTCGCACGAAGGCGCCGGTGGTGCGGCCACTGGCCGATGCGTTGGGATTGGTCCTGGCCGAAGACGTGGCCAGCGACGTCGATTCGCCGCCGCACGATAAATCGGTCGTCGACGGCTACGCCGTGGTCGCCGCCGACCTGGCCGGCGGATTGGCCGAGCTCGACGTGCTCGAAGAAGTCACCGCCGGCGCCGTGCCGACCCGAACGGTCTCGACCGGTAAGTCGACTCGCATCATGACCGGCGCACCGCTGCCCGAGGGCGCCGACGCCGTGGTAATGATCGAGCAATCGCAGCCGCTCGATCCGGGCGAGCCGCTTTCGCGAGTGCGCATCGACAGTCCCAAGGTCGTGGCGGGACAGAACATCATGCGCCGCGCGGTGTCGATGGCGCGGGGCGACCTGGTGCTGCGCGCGGGACGCGTGTTGCGGGCCATCGACGTGGGCGTGCTGGCCGAAGTCGGACGGACGCGGGTGAAAGTCGTTGAGCGGCCCACCGTGGCCGTGATGGCCACCGGCAACGAGCTGGTGCCGAGCGACAGAATTCCCGCCGCCGGCCAGATTCGCAACAGCAACAGCCCGCTGTTGCTCGCCGCGGCGAGCGCGGCCGGAGCCGACGCAGTCGACTTGGGCATCGCGCGCGACGAGCGCAACGCGCTGGGCGAGGCGATCGGCCGCGGGCTGGAGTGCGACGTCCTGGTCATTTCCGGCGGCGTCTCGGCCGGCGTGCTCGACCTGGTGCCGTCGGTGTTGGCCGAGTGCGGCGTCGAACAGGTGTTTCACAAGGTGAATCTCAAGCCCGGCAAGCCGCTGTGGTTCGGCGTCCTGAAGAGCGCGTCAGGCGAGCGGCTAGTGTTCGGGCTGCCTGGCAATCCGGTCAGCAGTTTCGTTTGTTTCGAGTTGTTCGTGCGGCCGGCGATCGGCCGGCTGGCGGTGCGCACCGACGCGGGCCTGGCCTCGATCAGCGTGCCATTGGCGGTCGACTTCATGCAACGTTCCGACCGCCCGACCTATCATCCGGCACGGCTGGCGATAGTCGAGGGGCGCGCTGGCATCGAGCCTCTTCGCTGGCAGGGATCGGGCGACCTGCGAACGCTGATCGAAGCCAATGCCCTGGCCTATTTTCCCCCCGGTCAACGGGCATTTCGCGCCGGCGAAATCGTGCAGGCCCTGCGTCTCGAATAGCGCTCGCAAGGTGCCACTTGGTGCCGCTGGCGTCTCGCCAGTGAGCCACTCAGTTTGACACGGCACTGGCGAGACGCCAGTGGCACACACTGCTACCCTGCCACGAATTTGGGGCCGTCGCCCCGCATCAATCGGTCTGGGCAAATCTTGCAAATCGGCCTACGCTAAAGGGCATGGGAAGTGCTTCAACAATCTCCCGACCGGCCCAGCGCGTCGTGCCGGCGCACGAAGTCCCCGCGCCCGGCCCGCTGACAGCCTGGTGGCAATCCACCTGGGCGCTGGCCGCGGTGGGCAATGTGCTGTTTTGGGCGGCGCTGCCGCCGCTGGCAATCGGTCCGCTGGTGTGGTTCGCGCCGCTGCCGTGGCTGGTGCTTGTCCGGCAGCGGGCGCTGCTCGGGCGGCGGCCGTACGCGGTGCTGTGGCTGACGAGTTTTGCGTTCCACCTGGCGGCCCTGTACTGGCTCACGCTGCCGCATTGGGCCACGGCCTTCGGGTGGCTTGCGCTTTCCTTCTATCTGGCGCTCTACCTGCCGGCGTTCGTCGGACTGAGCCGGGTGGCCGTGCACGCTCTTGGCATCTCGCCGATCGTGGCCGCGCCGGTGGTGTGGACCGCCTTGGAACTCGCTCGGGCGCACGTGATGGGCGGTTTCAGCATGGCGTCGCTGGCGCATACGCAAATTCACTGGCCGATCTGGTTGCAGATCTGCGACGTCTTCGGCAGTTACGGCCTCAGTTTTCTGATTGTCCTGGTGGCCGCCTGCATGGCGCGCATCCTGCCATGTGACGACGCGCCGCGTGCGTGGTGGCCGGCGCTGCCATTGGCCGCGGCGCTGCTGGCGACGGCGGCCTACGGCGATTGGCGCATGACCGAGCAGGAGACTCGCCCCGGCCCCAAAGTTGCGCTGGTGCAGGGCTCGATCGATATCGACATGAAGTACGATCCCAAACAGGGCCAGCAAATCTTTGACGAATACTTCGGCCTCACGCGGCAGGCCGTCAAGGAGCACGACAACTTGGATTTGATCGTCTGGCCCGAGACGATGTTTCGCTATCCGTGGTATACGTTCGATGAAAAATACGTGCCGCCGGCCGACGCCAAATTGACCCCCGAAGAAGCCACCGAACGCAGCCGGCTGGCGATCGAACACACGGTCGCGCCCTTGCACACTTCGTTTCTATTGGGAGTCGAAACGGTGCACAATGCCGAAGATCGCTACAACTCGGCGCTGTTCACCGATCGCGACGGCAAGTTGCTGGGCCGCTACGACAAGTGCCACCGGGTGCCGTTCGGCGAGTTCGTCCCCTTCGCCGAAACGTTTCCCTGGCTCTATCGACTCACGCCGCTACCCAGCGGCTTGAACGCGGGCGCCGGTCCGCAGTCGGTCGAAATCGGCCACACGCGCTACGCGCCGAACATCTGTTACGAAGACACGATCCCCCATTTCATCCGTGCACAAGTCTTGCAGCTGCGCGCCGAAAATCGCGAGCCCGACATCCTGGTGAACTTGACCAACGACGGTTGGTTTTGGGGCTCGAGCGAGTTGGACATGCACCTGGCCTGCGGGGTGTTTCGGGCCGTGGAATGCCGCAAGCCGGTCCTGATTGCAGCCAATACCGGTTTTTCCGCCTGGATCGATTCGAACGGTCGCATCCGCGCGCAGGGTCGCCGCCGGGCCCCCGACCTGATCGTGGCTGCCACCCGCATCGACCGCCGGGGCAGCTGGTATCTCGACCACGGCGATATCCCGGCCGGGCTGTGCCTGCTGGCCACCTGCGGCATAGCCGCTGTGGGGCTGCTTAAGCAGCGTCGCGATCGCAAAACCCCGCTGCCCGCTGGCGATTGAATTGCCCCCGTTTGGGCCCGTTTTTCGTCGGAGAAACCCCGCCGTGCCGAGGCCGCCCAAGGATCGACCTAAATCATCCAAATTATCAGGTTTAAACTTCCGTGATTGACTTTTGAATTTGGGGCCAATTATACTGGAATTGATCGCCAACCCGGCTGAGTTATCTCCTGTCCAGGTAAAAACTTGACGATCATTCGGCCACGTCTTTTCCAGTTCTATGGTGTCCCTAGCCAGGAGCAAGGCGCGCGGGTGCGAGACACGCCAAGCGGCGCTGCTCGTCTAGTGTGCTTGCAGGAATGACTTTATGAATCTGATGGGCAAGATTTTCGTCGTGCTCATTCTCGTGATGAGCCTGGTGTTCATGTCGTTCTCCGTGGTGGTCTACGCGACGCACCAGAACTGGAAGAAGATGGTCGACCGGCCGCAGAGTGAAGCCACCGGGGGGCTCCAAAAGGGCTTGAAGTTCCAGCTTGACGACGCGCGGCAAGCCCTGCAGAAGGCCGAGGAAGACAAGGTCAAGGTCGAGGCCGAGATCGCCAAAGAAACCGTTGCCCACCGGCAGGCCCTGGCCAAGCTGGAAACCGAACGCGACGAGCTGGCCAAGCTGCGCGACAAGTTCGAAAAAGAGCGCGATGAATTGGCCGCCAAAGACAAAGTCGCCGTGGCCGCCCTGGCCGCTGCCCAGAAGAACCTCGACAATCTGACCAAAGAGGTCGACGTGCTGCGCGGCGAAATCCGCGAGGCCCAGACGGCGCGCGACAAACATTTCGACCAGGTCGTTAAGCTGACCGATCAGGTCCACCAGGCCCAGGGCGAGCTCAAGCGGCTCGAAGAACGCCGCGTGCAACTGGCCGGCGATATTGCCGCACAACAAAAAGTGCTCGCCGCCCACGGACTCACCAAGGATACCCCGGTCGATGGCATCCCGCCGCAAATTCGCGGCAAGGTGCTGGCCGTCAACAAGGACGACATGATCGAGCTTTCGCTCGGCTCCGACGACGGGCTGCGGGCCGGACACACGCTGGAAGTCTTCCGCGCCAGCAACTATCTGGGCCGCGTCGAAGTGCTCAGCACGTCGACCGATCGGGCCGTGGCCAAAATCATTCCGGGCTTCAAGAAGGCCGTTATTCAGAAAGGCGACAATGTCGCAACCCGCTTCAAAGTCGGCTGATGCCACGCGCGGCGTCGTGGTCGAAAAACCCAAGACCAACATCTACACGGTGTTGCTCATTCTGTCGTTCGTGGCGATCGTAATCGGCTGCGTGTTTCTGTCGCTGGAAATGAAGGCCTACGACTGGGCGATCAAGGCCCGCGCGTAGGTGTGTTTTTGGCGTGCAGCAGCACGCTATGCGGTGCGCGGGCAGCGTTGTTTGTTTTTTGACAACAATCTCTTAACGCAACTGAGCACGGATGCTCCCTCGATTGTTCGGACTGCTGGGTTGGGACCTGGCTATCGATCTGGGCACCGCCAACACGCTGATCAGCGTGGTCGGCGAGGGACTGGTGCTCAACGAGCCCTCGATCGTGGCGGTCGAAGAGGGAACCACGCGCGTGCTTTCGGGCGGTTGTGCCGTGGGGCATCTCGCCAAGCAGATGGAAGGCCGCACGCCGCACTCCATTTCGGTCGTGCGACCGCTCTCGGCCGGCGTGATCACCGACTTCGAACTGTGCGAGGCGATGCTGCGATATTTCATTCGCAAGGCCCGGCGGCAGGGCTTTCGCGTCAAGCCGCGTGTGCTGGTGGCCGTGCCCGGCTGCATTACGCCGGTCGAAAAACGAGCCGTCTACAACAGCACGCAGCGCGCCGGGGCGGGCGAGGTGCTGGTCATCTCCGAGGCCAAGGCCGCGGCCATCGGCGCCGGCTTGCCGATCGCCGAGCCGATGGCCAGCATGATCTGCGACATCGGCGGCGGCACAACCGAGGTGGCCGTGCTCAGCCTGGGCGAGGTTGTGGCCAGCCAATCGGTGCGCGTGGCCGGCGACGCCATGGACCAGGCAATCGTCGACTATCTCCGCCGGCACTACAGCCTGCGCGTCGCCACCGGCGCCGCCGAGCGGCTGCGGATCGAAATCGGCAGCGCCTATCCGCTGGAAGAGGAACTTTCCGACGAAGTTCGCGGCGTCGACGTCATCAGCGGCATGCCGCGCAAGGCCACGATCACCAGCGAGGAAATCCGCGAGGCCCTCGGCACGCCGCTACTCGAGATCGTCGAAGCCATCAAGGCCACGCTCGAAGGGTGCAGCACCGATCTGGTTTCCGATCTGGTCGACAACGGGCTGATGCTGGCCGGCGGCGGATCGTTGCTGCGAGGCCTCGACCGCTTCTTGACCGATCAGACCGGACTGCCGACTCGAACCAGCGCCGATCCGCTGACCGCCGTGGCTCGCGGTACCTACATCTGCCTGGAACACTTCGATCGTTGGCGCAGCGTCATGCAGTCCAGCGACGAAGACGTCTGAGCGACGCTCTCCCATGGCACGACCGCAGCATTATTTCGACTGGCAGCAGATCGTCGACGAGCAGGCCGCCGCCCCTGTCGAAAATCCGCGGCATCGGCTGCGTTGGACGCTTGTGCTGTTTGGCGTCGCGCTGGCGGCGATCTTCGCCCGGGCCGTGCAGTTGGAGCTGTCCGACGGCGAGAACTTTCGCCGCCTGGCGGCTAGGCCGCTGGAACGGACGGCGCCGATCGCCGCCCAGCGCGGCCGAATCTTGGCGCGAGACGGCACCGTGCTGGCCGCCGATCGCCGGGCTACGGCGCTGGCGATCCAGTTTCGCTACCTGCAAGACCCGCCCGACGCCGCCTGGCTGCGCCGACTGGCCCGCGGCCGGCTTCCGCGCGCCGAACGCCGCGATCCCGGGAAAATGGCCGCCATGGAACGCACCGTGCGCGGCGAGATGGCCGAGCTGCACCGTCGAGTCGCGCAACTCTGCCAGGTGCCGCTGGACGAGTGGCAAGCCCGCGCGCGGCGCATTCAACGACGCGTCGACGATCTGGCGCTGCTGGTCAACCAGCGTCGGCTTGATCGCTATCAGGATCGGCTCGACGCCGAACCGCCCTCGAGCGACGTCAGCTTCGGCACGCTGCTGGCCGGGTTGTTCGCGGCCCCGGAGCGCCTTCCGCCGCCGCCGGTGTTCGTCGTCGAGCAGTTGGCTTTCCACCGCATCGTCGACGACGTGCCGAGCGAAGTGGCAGCCGAAATCGCTAAACATGCCGAGCGATATCCGGGCGTGAAGATCGTCGAGCACGTCCGCCGCGACTACCCGCTTTCGACGTCCGCTGCCCACCTGCTCGGCTACGTTAGCCGGCGATCCGGCATCGACTCGAAGGTCGTTGCCCCCGACGAGCCGGCGAGCGCCGACGACGTCGTCGGCATGCTGGGCATCGAATGCGACGCCGAAGGCCAGCTGTGCGGCACGGCGGGGCTCGAAATTCGCACGACCGATCATCGCGGCAAGCGACTGGCCACTGCTCGCCAGCGCGAGCCGGTCGCCGGCCGCGACGTCGTGCTGTCGATCGATCCGCAATTGCAGCTCTCGGCCGAACAGGGGCTCGATCGCTCGGTGCGGCGTCGCGAGCGTGAGGCCGCCGAAAGTGTCGTCTCGACGCACGGCGGGGCGATCGTCGTGATGGACGTTCGCTCGGGAGAGATTCTGGCCGCCGCCAGCGCGCCGCGGTTTGACCCCAACCTGTTCGCCGCCGGCGATCCGCGCGTGGAATCGATCCTGCGCGATCCGCGCCGGCCGCTGTTCGATCGGGTCGCGAAAATGGCCCTGCCCGCTGGCTCGGTGTTCAAACCGCTCACGGCGCTGGCGCTGGTCGAGCACAAGGTTGTCGATCCGCGCGAGCCGTTTCACTGCCAGGGATATCTCGAAGACCCCGACCGGCTCCGCTGCCAGATTTTTCGCCAGCATGGCGTCGGCCACGGCGACGTGACTTTGGCCGACGCGCTGGCGCAAAGCTGCAACGTGTATTTCTTTCAGCACGCAACCGAGCTGGGCGCCTTGTCGCTGGTGGAATGGGCAGTGCGGTTCGGATTCGGCCAGAAGACTGGCATCGACCTGGCTGAGGAAGCAACCGGACAGTTGCCCGCGCCGGACCAGTTGCGGCAAGTCAGCCAGACGCAAGCGCTGGCGGTGGGGCAGGGGGCCTTCACGGCCACTCCGCTGCAAGTCGTGCGATTGTACGCCGCCATCGCCAACGGCGGCCACCTGGTTACGCCGCGCATCTTTCACACGGCGACGCATTCGACAACGGCGCCGCCCAGTGAGCGCGACGAAGTCGAGCTCTCCGAGAGCACGCGCATTGCCGGCGTGAGCCTGCGCGCGCTCGAAGCGGTGCGCGAAGGCCTGTGCCGCGTGGTCGAAGACCCCAGCGGCACGGCGTACGACACGGTGCGTTTGCCTCACTTGGCGATCGCCGGCAAGACGGGCACGGCCGAATCGGGAGGCCCTCAGCAGGACCACGCCTGGTTCGCCGGCTACGTGCCGGCCGAATCGCCCCGCTATGCGTTTGTCGTCGTGCTCGAGCATGCCGGCAGCGGTGCGACGGCGGCCGGTTCGGTGGCCCGAAATCTCGTGCAGCGGATGCAGCAATTGGGCTACTTCGGCGGTAAGGAAACGGCCGAAAAGCCCATCCCGCCCGGCAAGGGATGAACGGTGCCTTGGGCACCGCTTTCATCCAGGCAATCCGACCGGGAAAATGCCCTTGAAATGTGTGTCCACTTAACACGCCGTGGAGTTAAAATAGGCAAAATATAACGCGCGACGACGTGGCTCGCTGCGGGCCACGGCGAGCCTCTCGCGCTGCGATGCAAAACTTGTAGCTTCAATTACTTACAATCCGCCAAGAATGACGGCGGGCCGTTGCGGGTCGGGGGTCAAAAAGTTATATTGGCGTCTCTCCGAAATGGCCTGCCAACAGGCCTGCGCGGCGGGCCAATCGGGGCCGCATGAGGCGCGGTTTTTCAGGACGCTTTTGGGTTGTTGAAAGGATCACTTTTTGGCCACTGACGGAAACGAGCCCGACGAACCGATCGAACCGGCTTCCAGCGGCGGCCACGATGCCGGCCGGATCCTCGATCTGCCGATCGAAGAGGAGCTGAAGGACAGCTACCTCACCTACGCGATGAGCGTGATCGTCAGCCGGGCGCTGCCCGACGTGCGCGATGGGCTGAAGCCGTCGCAGCGGCGCATCCTGGTCGCCATGAACGACCTGAACCTCACGCCCGGCGCCGGCCGCGTCAAGTGCGCCAAGATCTCCGGCGACACCAGCGGTAACTATCATCCGCACGGCGAAAGCGTCATCTATCCCACGCTGGTCCGCATGGCCCAGGAATGGAACATGCGGCACGTGCTGATCGACAAGCAGGGCAACTTCGGCTCGATCGCCGGCCTGCCGCCGGCCGCCATGCGGTACACCGAAGCCCGCATGTCGCCGATCGCGGCGCTGATGCTCGACGACCTGAAGCTCGACACGGTCGACTTCGTTCCCACCTACGACGAGCGGCACACCGAGCCGACGGTGCTGCCGTCGAAGTTTCCGAACCTGCTGGTCAACGGCGCCAGCGGCATCGCGGTCGGCATGGCCACGTCGATTCCGCCGCACAATCTGGGCGAAGTCTGCGACGCGCCTGGTCGCGCGTGATCGACGAGCCCGACGTCTCGATCGACGAACTGATGGAGATCGTGCCCGGGCCCCGACTTTCCCACCGGCGGCATCGTCTGCGGCCGCAGCGGCATCCGCCGCGGCTACCACACCGGCCGCAGCACGATCGCGCTGCGGGCCCGGGCCCACATCGAAGAGCACGGCAAGAACCGCTTCCGCATCGTCGTCACCGAGATTCCGTATCCAGCAGGCCCGCGACCGCGGTCGAAGAGCGGATCGCGGAGCTGGTGAACGAAGACCGCATCAAGGGCATCTCGGCGATCCGCAACGAGAGCGATCTGAAAGAGCCGGTGCGGCTGGTCTTGCGAGCTGAAGCGCGACGCCGATCCGGAGGTCGTGCTCAACCAGCTCTACCAGTTCTCGCCGCTGCAAGATTCGTTCTCGATCATCTTCCTGGCGCTGGTCGACGGCAAGCCGCGGATGCTGTCGTTCAAGGAGCTGCTGGAGGAGTTCATCCGCCATCGCGTGATCGGTCATTCGCCGCCGGACGCAGTTCCTGCTGGCCAGGGCCCGGCAGCGCAAGCACACGGTCGAAGGCCTGCTGCTGGCGCACGCCAACATCGACGAGGTGATCCGCGTCATCCGCTCGTCGGCCAACGCAGGCCGAGGCCAAAGCGCGGCTGATGGGGGTCGAGGCGCCGGCCGCGCATGATGCAGCGGGCGCTGGGCGACGACGGGTTTCGCCGTCTTCCAGGCCGAGCGCGGCGTGCGCGAGACCTACACGCTCACGCCCGTGCAGGCCGACGCCATCCTGCGGATGACGCTCGGCCAGTTGGTCAATCTCGAGCAGGAAAAGCTCGGCCGACGAGCACCAGCAAGCTGCTCGAGGAGATCGCCGAGTACCAGCGGCATTCTCTCCGACGACAAGAACATCCTGGGCATCATCCGCGACGACTGCCTGGAGCTGAAGCGCAAGCACGGCGACGAGCGGCGCACCGAGATCAGCGGCGAGGAGATCGGCGAGATCGACCTGGAAGACCTGATCGCCGAAGAGACGATGGTCGTCTCGATCAGCCACAACGGCTACATCAAGCGCACGCCGGCCAGCGCCTACCGGGCCCAGCGCCGCGGCGGCAAGGGCATCAAGGGGGCCAAGACCGAAGAGGAAGATCCGATCGAGCACCTGTTCGTCGCCAGCACGCACGACTACCTGCTGTTCTTCACCAACCGGGGCAAGGTCTACTGGCAAAAGGTCTACGACCTGCCGCAGCTGAGCCGCGAGAGCCGCGGCCGGGCGGTCGTCAACCTGCTGAACCTGGCCGAGGGCGAGAAGATCGCCGATTGCCGCGCCGTCCGCGATTTCGACGCAGCCCGATCATTACCTGATGATGGCCACGCGCAGCGGGCTGGTGAAGAAAACGGCGCTCGAAAGCCTACAGCCGGCCGCATGCGAGAGCGGCATCATCGCCATCAAGCTGCGCGAAGACGACGAGCTGGTCGACGTGGTGATCACCAAGACGGGCGACGAAGTCGTCCTGGCGACCGCCCGCGGCATGGCCATTCGCTTCAGCGAGGCCGACGCCCGCCCGATGGGCCGCAACACCAGCGGCGTCAAGGGCATCAGCCTGGGCGACGACGACCGCGTGGTCGGCATGGTCGTGGCCGATCCCGACGCCACGCTGCTCACCGCCTGCGCAACGGCTACGGCAAGCGCACGCCGTTCGGCCCGAACAGCCCGGTGGCCGAAGGCGACAGCGAATATCGCGTCAGATGCCGACGGTGAGCCTGCGGATGACACCGAGCCGGCGGCCGGCGGTGACGCCGAGGCGGCGACGGAAGGGGCCGAGGACGGAGAGGTCGCCTCGTCGCCAATCGCTACCGCACGCAGCGCCGCGGCGGCAAGGGCCTGCGCGACATCAAGACCACCGAGCGCAACGGCCCGGTGATCGGCATCGGCCTGCGTCCGCGACGACGACGAACTGCTGATGATGACCGCCCGCGGCAAGATCCAGCGGATCGTGGCCGGCGACATCAGCGTCATCGGCCGCAACACGCAAGGCGTGCGGATCATGAGCCTGGACGAAGGCGACACGCTGGCGGCGATCGTCCGCGTGCCGCGCGACGAAGGGGGCAATCACGACGCATCGGCCAGCCCCGCGCCACGCGCCGCCGTCGAGTCGCCACAGCTCGAGCCGCCCGAAAGTGACGCGCCGGAAGCGAGCGAC
Source organism: uncultured Planctomycetia bacterium (assembly GCA_963801675.1). GTDB lineage: Bacteria > Planctomycetota > Planctomycetia > Pirellulales > PALSA-1355 > PALSA-1355. The sequence goes on along the minus strand of CAWDFN010000001.1, from coordinate 261,944 downwards.
GATGAAGAATGATCGCCGCTGGGTGCCGCTGGCATCTTGCCAGTGCTGTTTTGACTTGCCAGTTACACTGGCGAGACGCCAGTGCCACCCGAGGCGAGCGACGATGAAGAATAATCCAGCGGCGGCCCCCAAGGCACCGGACGGGTTGAATCGATGGCGCGCCGAGCACTAATCACCGGCATCACCGGTCAGGACGGCGCCTATCTGGCCGAATTTCTGCTCGGCAAGGGCTATGAAGTTCACGGCATGGTGCGCCGCGCGAGCACCGAGGGCTTCGAGCGCATGGACGACCACCTGCGCTCGCGGCTGCACCTGCACCAGGCCGACCTGCTCGATCAACTCTCGATCGTCACGCTGTTATCCGCGGTGCGCCCGCACGAGGTCTACAACCTGGCCGCGCAGTCGTTCGTGCCCACCAGCTTTTCGCAGCCGCTGTTGACCGCCGAATTCACCGGCCTGGGCGTGACGCGGGTGCTCGAGGCGATTCGCCTGATCGATCCGGCGATTCGCTTCTACCAGGCCAGCTCGCAGCGAGATGTTCGGCCGCGTGCAGCGAGGAGCCGCAAAACGAAACACACTCCCTTCTGGCCCCGCAGCCCCTACGGCGTGGCCAAGGCGTACGGCCATTGGATCACCGTCAACTACCGCGAAAGCTACAACATGTTCGCCTGCTCGGGCATCCTGTTCAATCACGAGTCGCCCCTGCGGGGCAAGGAATTCGTGACCCGCAAAGTGACCGACGCCGTGGCCCGCATCAAGCTCGGCCGGCAAGACAAACTGCGGCTGGGCAACCTCGACGCGCAGCGCGACTGGGGCTTTGCCGGCGACTACGTCGAGGCCATGTGGCTGATGCTCAACCAGGACGAGCCCGACGATTTCGTGATCGCCACCGGCGTTCAAGCACTCGGTGCGCGAGCTGGTCGAGGTGGCGTTCCGCCACGTGGGGCTCGACTGGCAACGAGCACGTCGAAGTCGATCCCAGCCTGTTGCGTCCGGCCGAAGTCAACACGCTGTGCGGCGACGCCAGCAAGGCCCAGGCCAAGCTTGGCTGGACCCCGAAGATGAGCTTCGAGGAATTGGTGGCCATGATGGTCGACGCCGATATCGAGCGCGTGCTGCTGAGCCGCCGAGCTTGAATCTCATGCAAGATCAGCAAAGTCATCGACAAATCGTTCCTGCGAAAACATCGCGCGCCAGCCGCCGCTGCCCATGTACCAGCCGGCCAGCTCACTGAGGCCTTCCTCCGTGAGATCAACGGTCTTGCCGTTGGACGCGGTGTACGTGAGCCTAAGGCCGGCGTCGTCGATTTCGTGCAGTAGGTAAAATACCGTGTCGTCGACAACGTCGGGTATCACGACGTGCAAGAAGTTCTCAAGCGATCCTTGAGTTGCTGCTTTTTTCCAGCGTCTCGCCACCGGAGACGCTGCGGTTGGTGAAAGCCCGCGATCGTTGCTCTTGATCGAAGCATCTCGTACTAATCGAACCAACCTCATGGCGAACTCTTCGATTTCAGGTGTCATATTGTCACTTGCCCCACGGAATTCGTGTTGGACGGTCGGGGCACAGGCTCCGACGGCCGTGTCGCAAGTGTTTCCAAGGGTCACGTTCACATGCTTGTGAATACTCCCTCACGGCCAAGAGTCGGAGTTGAGTGGTCCTCAGCCAGCGATTGGAACAGCTTGGTTGGCCACGCTTCGGCGCCGGACATTTTCAACCAATTCTCGTGAAAGAAATTCGCCGGCAGCACTGAGATCGGCGACGTCGCGAGATTGTCGTTCGAGCTCTGCTTGGATAGCAGGATCACCCAAGGTGCGCGCTTCTGCCCCAGGTTCGCTCGGCGAGATACCGTCCCTGCTGGTCACGAAATAGTCAGTTGCATTGTAGACGCAGACCGCTGCCCATGCCGCTTCTTGCGAGTCTCCCGATTGTAAACAACTTAAGCTGTAGGCTAAAGCCGACAGTGCGTCTTCACCATACGGGGTCACAGGGCTCCAACCGGGAGCGTCCTCGTCCGGAATGATTGCCATGACGTCGTTGAGGAGCCGTCCAGTGGTTTCCCTTTCGGGCGGTGCCAGGACGCAGTTCCAAACATAGTCGAGCGCGTCGTCGAAAAGTTTCGCTCGCTCGGGACGGCAAATTCTGGCGGCAAATGAATGGCAAGCGCTCGTCATCCGTTGAGCGCAACTCGCCGCGAAAGCCACGCGCGAAGGCCCCGGCAATTGGTTGAGTTGTTGCTTGAGAAGTTCCTCTTGAAATGTCAGCATTGTGACTACCTCGGAAAGACGGCTGTGGTTGGACTCGTAATTTTTCCACCTGCTGCCTCGATTGCCCATATATATTCCGGACAAGACGGCCGAGGTATTTTCAATTGCGCAGCGACACGACTATCGTATTTTTGCCATATGGACTTGTTTGGAACGCCGCTACTTGCCGTAAGCTTCCAGCTCTCTCCGCAGGCGTGGTCCCAAAAGTGCCTTTAGCCTCGTGTAGGCAGCGTCTGCCGGGTCGAGGTTTTCCAGGAACGATACCGAGACGAGCTCTTGGACCCTCACATCCTTTGAGGTCAAAGTGTTCTCAAGAAAGCTCAGCACTCGAAGAAGTGGACTTGGAAAGCCGACGTCGTGCGCCTGGTCGACGGCCCGTGCCAATTGGACAACATATCTGGTTAAGTCGGCAAAAAACACGTGCGGCAAGGCCTGATCATTGTCGCGGACATGCTCGTCGTAAAGCGGTCGCAGTTCGGGCACTTCCGCCAGTAAGCTAGGCAAAACATCCTCATACTGTAGTTGTCGTCCGGTCATTTCAATTGCCCTCCAAGGCCTTCTGAATGTCTTCAAGCATGTGCCGCGCGGCGGCTCTGTCAGGTGCCGAAGCATTGGGGTTCTTTTGAAGCCACTTCTCAAGGGCGCGAGCATACTCTCGGCCCTTCTGTCGATGGAACCTTCCGAAAGTTGCTTGTCCCGTCTTCAACTCATGACGAATCGCATCCGCGGTGCTACCACTACCGATCGGATTGGGCGTCTTTACGCCCTTGTATAAATCTTCCGTGATATTCCTGAGTTTCGGGTCGGATACTGAAGGTTTGGAATGCCACGGGGCGCTTTAATCAAGGCCTTGCCGAGCGCCCATCTGCCGAGCTGGAATACGGATACTGCGGTCAGGGCAATAGCGACCTCGTCTCCCGTCGGCCGCAAACCTGCCGGCGTGCCGCCATGATGGATCGCGTCGCCGACCTTTGCGATGCCGCGGCCGCTGATGATCGTCTCGGCTGGCGTCCACGTCGAATACTCGACGTCATCATAACCCAGCTCATGGTATTTCGCTTCCAGCTCGCCAAGCTGGGACTCAAGCTCGGGAACGAGTGCCTTGGCGGCTTCTAATTCTTGTTGCGCTTTCGCCAGGTAATTCGAATGGATATATGCGTATCTCCCTCCGCTGGCGACTTGCGATCGCGAGTTGGCGATATTCTTGGGCAGCGTTTCGATATCGCGGCGGAACCTCTGAAGCAACTGATGAGTCTCGCGCCACGCCTTGGCCAGTGCGACCATATTGGGTGGCGCGTCGTATTGGCTGACCCACTTCGGGCTATCGGCCGAATCCGCCTTGCGTTCAGCGGGCGGCTCGGGCTTGACGGTCAATGCCTTTGCATTTAAGACCGCTGCCCTGCTGGGAGAACTCTGATATCTCGAGCTGACGCTCACGCCACCAGCGCCGCCCGCCGGCGAGAACCGGCCGCGATTCTGCGGATCGCCGCCGCGAGGATGTTGGGCGGAGTCCCATTCGGATACTTGTGATGGCGAGCCTTCGTTGTTGCGGAACGATCGCGACAGTTCTTCCCGGTACCGCGCTTCTCGGCGCGTGCCTCCCGAGCTTCCGCTTCGGCACTTTGCAGACTGCGAAGCCTGGCTTCGTGCTCGGTCGAGATGCCGGCAAGCCATTCCAACCGTCGGCGCTCCTCTCTTGCACTGGCTTCTTTTTGCAATTCGCGGCGAAGTAGTTCCTCGTGCTCGGTCGAGATTTCGGCGAGCCATTCCAGTTGCTTGCGTTTGCGGCGGGCTTCGGCCTCGGCGTCCGGCGCGAGCGGGAGCGGATTGCCGAGCAGAGCCTGGGCGAAATACCACGCCTCGGTCCGTGGCCCTGCGTCGGCGGCGCGCGTCCTTACGGAAATGACGATTCATGCGACCTCCTTGTCTCATTCGCGAAGAAAAAGAGCCTGCGACCTGGCGCGCGCAATGTGCGCACGCAGGCAACGGGCTCTTTTGGATGCACGTTATCAAGTGCCTGTTGGCACGAGTACATGCTGTCGAGTTCTCTCGGATACCCCGGCCACTCCAGGCGACCGTCCCCAACGATCGCCTCGTTGAGTGGGCGTCATTTTAGAAATTGCGGTGGCCGAATTCAACACGAAAAGTGAGCCACCGAAAAATGCGCCGCGCATCGCGCCGGGCCGTGAAATGGCGGAGCACTCTGGCGACCATGATGGCTGCCGCGATTGTGGACCAACCAATGGCGTTTCGCAGAGGATGTTATGGCTCGCCAAACGCACTCGTTCCTGCGCGACCCGAATGACCAGTTGACGCTGTCCGGCAATTGCTCGGGTGTCACTGCTTGGCACGCAAGCAGCGGCACACAATCGGCCATTCCTCAACCGAAAGATGGCGTCGAATTCGCGAACAGCCTCAACTAGTTGTCTGGGCCACCCAATCCGAGACCTTCATGACTTGCACTCGGTTGATGTTGGCGCCGTTCAGGGTGCGGAATCGTTCGCCTCGGCTCGCCGGCTATGCTAGGCTTGATCCATACTCTTCCAGCAGCTCGAAGGTTGGTATTTGCCATGAAAATCGCAGTGGTCGGAACCGGTTACGTCGGACTGGTCACCGGCACCTGCTTCGCCGAGAGCGGCAACGACGTGACGTGCGTCGATATCGATCAAGCAGAAGATCGACCGGCTCAACGCGGGCGAGATTGCCGATCTACGAGCCGGGCCTGGCCGAAATGGTCGAGCGCAACGCCGACGGCCGAGCGGCTGCACTTCACGACCGATCTGGCGGCGGCCGTCCGCGCGGCCAAGCTCGTGTTTCTGGCCGTCGGCACGCCGCCGGCGCGACGACGGCTCGGCCGATCTGTCGAGCCTTGTGGCGCGTGGTCGACGGCATGGCCCCGCACCTGCGCCACGACGCCATCGTGGTCACCAAGAGCACGGTGCCGGTGGGCACGAACGCCGAGATCTTCGCGCGGCTCAAGGAGCGCACCGGCCGCGATGTGCGACGTGGCCAGCAATCCCGAGTTCCTCAAGGAAGGGGCGGCGATCGACGACTTCATGAAGCCCGACCGCGTCGTGGTCGGCGTGCGGCGCGCAGGAAGTCGGCCGACGTGCTGCGCGAGCTGTACGCAGCCGTTCCTGCGGACCGAAAAGCCGTTCCTGGTCATGTCGCCCGAAAGCGCCGAGATGACCAAGTACGTGGCCAACGCGCTGCTGGCGACGAAGATCAGCTTCATCAACGAAATGGCCAACCTCTGCGAGCGGATGCGGCGCCGACATCAACGACGTCCGCCGCGGCATCGGCCACGACAGCCGCATCGGCTTCGCGTTCCTGTTTCCCGGCGTCGGCTACGGCGGCAGCTGCTTCCCCAAGGACGTGCGGGCGCTGGCGGCGATGGCCGCGGCGCACGGCGTCGAGCCGCGCATGCTGGAGGCCGTCGACGCGGTCAACGAGCGTCAGAAGACGGTCCTGCCGCGAAAAGATCGAGCAGCACTTCGGCGGCAAGCTGGCGGGCAAGACGATCGCCGTCTGGGGCCTGGCGTTCAAGCCGCGGACCGACGACATCCGCGAAGCGCCGGCGCTGGTGCTGATCGATCGGCTGCTGGCAGGCGGCGCGACGGTGCGGGTGCACGATCCCGAGGCGATGGAAAACGTGCGCGCAGCATGTACGGCGACAAGCTGGCCTACTGCGAGCAGCCCTACGACGGCGCTGGAAGGGGCCGACGCCCTGGCCATCGTGACCGAGTGGGAGCGAGTTCCTGCAGCCCGACTTCGACGAGATGCGCCAGCTGATGAAGTCGCCGGTCATCTTCGACGGCCGCAATCTCTACAGCCCCGCGCAGATGAAAGCCGCCGGCTTCACCTACCACTCCATCGGCCGCGCCGCCGTGAGCGCGGGATGAGGAAAGCGCGGCGAATCGCGCGTCCACTAGCCCGAAGCGCCAGCGAGGAAAGGCAAAGAAGAACCCTCGCTGGCATTTCGGGTTAGTGGAAGAAATGGCACGCCGCCCTACGGCTTGACCAAGTCGAAGCTCTCTGGCGACGGCGCCAGATAGATGTGGTCGAACAGGGCGAATTCGCCGTCGACCGGTGACAGCGCAATACCGTTGAGCGTGAACTCGCCGAAGTCGGCGAACAGGTCGCGCGTGACCAGCGTGAAGCCGACCGGCAGGTTGCTGTCGACGGCCAGAGACGCGCCGAAGCACTCGCCGCCTGGGCCGGCATGGTAGCGGAACTTGGCTGGGCTGCCGGCGACAGGTCCCCATTGGCCGTCGTGGTTCAACTGCAAACAGATCGCCTGGCCCCCTTGCTTCTTCCAGGCGAATTGCAGATAGCGAAACTCGCCCGCCGCGGGCTTCTCGCGTATCTTCACGCCTAAGCCGGGCAGGGCCGGATTGAATCGCTGGTCGGGCGTGACCTTGACGCTGGCCGCGCCCGAAAACTTCTCCTCGCTCAGCAGACTTGCCTGCCCGCCCCCTTCGTTCAGACTGGCCACGAACTCGGCTTGGTCCTCGAAGATCGTCAACGGCTTTTCGACCGGCGGCTTTTCGCCCGGCACGACTTTGATCGCCAACGGAATCTCGTTGGCGCGGACCAGCGTAATCGGCTTCTTGGGATCGCTCTGGCTGGTCGCCACGAGTTGCACGCCGCTGAGATCGCCGGGCGGCGTGCCGTACGGAAACGCCACGTCGAATGCGAAGTCGGTCTTATCGGCGGCCACGACGAACGACGGCGGCGTCACGCCCTTGGGCAGGCCGGCGAGCGTAAGATTGACCGCCAGATCGAACCCGCTGACGCGATGAACCTTGCCGGCCAGCTTGCCGGTCGGGCCCAGTCCCGCGCGAGCTTCCAGCGGTCCGCCGGCGGCCAGTTCGACCGACATGGGCGCGGCGGCTGCCATGCGGCGCGCCGGGGTAACCGCAGTGGCCAGCACGGTTTTTTTGTCGGCGGAGAGCAGCTCGGCCTTGATCGCCACGTCGTAAGCGATTCGCGGCAGATCGGCCGGAATGACGATCTTGCCTTCGTCTTCGTTCTTGTCAGGCGCGATCGTTGACGCCTCGAGGCGAATCGCTCGTTCCGTGTCGTCCACCTCGCGATCCGGCTGTCCGGTGACCTTGACACGCTTGCGCGGCATGACCTGCGTGGTCAGCAGCTTTAACCGCACCGGGCCGGCGGTCTCTGCGGCGCGGGCCACGCGCAGCTTGATCGGCAGGGTCGTGCCGACGGCGAATTTCGTCTCCGCGCTAAACAGATCCCACACCAGGCTGATCGGGCTCGGACCCGCCACCGCCAAAGCCACTTCGTCGCGCAGCCACGGCTGATGCTTGTTCACGGCATTGGCCGGACCGAGCGCGGAGCGGCGGATCGAAGTGTTCGGTTCGGTGCTCGATCCAACAACCGTGGTCATCGCCTGAGCGGCGCTCAAGCCGGGCGCGCTGAGCGTGACAAAGGCCTCGGTTGCCCCGGCGGGAATTTCGTCGCCGGTGATCGATACGCTGGTGGGCAAGTTGCGAAAGTGCAGCTTGACCGGCCCGTTGTATCCGGCGCGGTCGATTTTCACGCTCACCAACTCCACGCCATCCTTCGGCACGTTGTAAAGGCTGTCGTCCAGCGACAACGAAAAGTCGGGCCCGATGGGCGCCACGTCGATGCGATAGATAAATTCCGCTCCGCCGCGGCCCTGCAAGTCGCGCAGCGCCACGACCACCGCGCCCACGCCGTCGGGTACGGTGAAATCGAGCCCCGGATCGCTCGTGCCGGGCCGATCGTCGTTGCCGGCCAGTTCGGCCCCTTGTTCGTTTTGAATCGACAACACGCCGTCCAGCGGCGAGCCGGCGCGGCGAGCCAGCACGTCGAACCGCAGCTTCTGGCCCGGCGAAACGGCCAGACGATACCGATCCTGCTGGCCTTTTTCCGAGATGCGGCCGTTGACGGCCACCGGCGTCGCCGAAAGCTCGGGCAATTTGTCGCCCGGCGGCGGTTCCAAAATCTCGGCGTGATTGCTGACGATCACCGGCGGCCTCGACCCGCAGAGCAGGCTCACGCCCGCGGGCCAGGGGGCGGGCTGAAAGATTTGCGGCGGGCCATCGACGTTGGACCACGTGGCGCTGGCCAGCACGCCGGCCGCGAGGTTGGTGGACGCAAATTCGAAATTCGTCGTCACGCCTTGCTGAGCGGCCAGCGGATAGACCAGGTCGGCGTAGTGGAACTCGCCAGCTTTCAAACGGAAAAACCCCGGTCGATCGCCGCGGTACAGCGAATCGTGGATTTCGATTGTGTATTGCCCATCAGAGGGCAGCGTGGCCGCGCAGCGCGCATCGCCGGAGATCGACGCGACGCCCCGGCTCCAAGTCAATTGCACGCGCCGCGCATCGTACAAATGGATCACCGGGTCGAGCTTCGAGCCCAATCGCCGGCTTTCGACTTCGATCAACACGCGTTGGCCTTGTTTGCCGGCAAATGATGTGGTCAACACGGCACTGCCTTCCAGCGCGCCGGTCATGGCTACGTTCAACGTCGGCAACTGGGGCGCGAAGGCGATTTGGGACAAGTTGTCGACCGCGACCGCCGTCGATTCGGAAATACCGCTGGCCGACGCAACGCGCAGCAGATAAATGCCGCCGGCCGTTTGGCCATCCAGGGCGAACTCCACTTCCATCCGTTTGGCCGTGGCGCCTTCTTTGATCGAAAGTTTGGCCACCGGCACCGAGAGCATCACGCGCGGCTCGGGCAACAACTCATCGCCCTCGATCATCAATGTGGTCACGCCGCCGGCCTGCAACCCGCGCAGTGAGACGTTGGTGATGCGCGGCGCGGCGGTGGCCGAGTCGAGCGACACCAGCGCGACCGCCAAACCACAACCCCAGGCACAGCCGATGAGCAATACGCGACGCATCATTGCGGTACGTTCTCCGATTTCGCTTCGAGAGGTTCGTTCTGGCGGACCGTGCGACGCAGGCGGGAGGGAGCGTGGGTGGGAAGGGCGTCCAAGGCGTCAAAGCCGCGGCGGCCTACTTGTCTTCTTTCTTGTCGTCCCCGGGTTTTTCGTCCTTCGGATCGTCGGCGAACGGATCTTCGTCGGCCTTGGCGGGTTTAGCCTCGCCATCCTTGGAAGCGTCGTCCGACATTTCAGCGTCTGGTTTTTCAGCGTCTGCCGCCGCCGCTTCCGGTGCATCATCCTTCATTTCCTCGGCGTCGTCCTTGGCCGGCGGATCGGCGAACGGATCGTCCCCCGCGTCCTTGGCCGCCGGCACCGCGTCGTCATCCGGCGGCATCGGCTCGGGGGGTGCGGTGGCATCGGCGTTGGGCTTCTTGGCGTCCTCGGCAAACGGATCGTCCGCGGGCGCGGGGGCCTCTTTCGACGCGTCTGCCTCGTCGGCGGCCGGCTCAGTGGGCGCTGGCTTGGCCGGCTGCGACGGCGCCGCGCAGCACGCGGAGCTCGGCACGGCGATGTTCTTCGTAGCGTGTTGCGTCGCGGCGCTGCTGCCGCTGGAAGGCTTCGGCCCGCGCAATCGTGCGGTAACGCTCGATCGTCATGCGAGACGCGCCTTGCACGCGCTCCAGCGACTTGCCGACCGGGTAGAACTGGTTGATGTCGGCGCTTTCCAGCGCCGCCCCTTTTTGCAGATCGGTCTGGGCGATGGCCTGGCGGCCTTGCCGCATTTCGGCCAGCGCGCGGAAGTAGAAGGCCCGCGGGTCTTTAGTGCCGCCGTTGATCGCCGCCGTCAGATCACTGACCGCCTGCGACGCGTTGCCGGCGAAGTACTGGTGCACGCCGCGGCCATAGAACTCGGCCAGCACGGCCTCTTGCGCGGCTGCGGGCGCTTGGGAAACGACAATCAGGGCCAGCGTCAATCCGCACGCCGCCCGAGCAGAACTGCGAAACATGGCTGCGACTCTTTCTCTGGGGGACCGCAAGGAAAAGCTTGGCACTCGACCTATCCAAGGGGACGCCCTGGACGCATGGCACCAGGGGGGCACACGAACCTATTATAACAAGAAGCCCATCCTAGTTGCCCAATTTAGGGCTTTCAAGCCAAACGCGCTCCCGGCGGCGAGCGGCCGGCGCCAGCGGGGGCCGTAAATCCGCGAAAAAAGCATCATTCTGCACGCCGCCGCCCATCCCCGGCCGCTGGGGCGCGTGCACTCGTGGCGCTATTTCTTGGAAGGCAGCAGCTTGACCATGATGTTCTTGTAGTAGGTCACGCTCTTGGGGTCGTGGGCCTGAAAGGCGAACGTGCCCTTGGCGATCTTCTCCATCGGGCCGGTCACGCCGGGCGGCTCGGTATAGTCGCAGATGATCTTGCCGTTCACCTTGGTCTGAACGTTCTTGCCGCGGACGATAATCTCCTCGGTGAACCACTCATTGTCCTTGGCCGGCGCCACGTAATTCTTCACGATGTGGTAGATGCTGCCGGTCTTTACCGGATCGCCGTGCGTGTTGTTCACCTGGGCCTCGAAGCCGATTTGCGGAAAGCCGATGTCCTGGTATTTCGTATGGAAGTAGATTCCTGAGTTGCTCCCGGGCGTGGTCATCACGTCGGCCTTGAAATCGAAGTTTTCGAATTCGGCCGGATGATCCGGGTCATTGCCCATATAAAACAAGTGGCTGCGTTTGCCGGCGGCCACGATCTTGCCGTCCTCGACTTTCCACTCGTGCTCACTGGCCTTCCAGCCATTAAGAGTCTGGCCGTCGAACAGCGTGAGCCAGCCGTCGTTGTCGGGTTTGGGGTCGTCGGCCCAAGTGTTGGGTGCCGCGCCAGAAATCACGGCGGCGCTTAAACATCCGATTGCCAGCAACGAGCACGCTTTATTCATGGTTGCAACTCTCCAAGTGGATCGAGCCATTGAATCGAAAAATCCCGATCGAATTCGCGCCACGGCAGCGGATCGCGAGACTGAGTAGTTTGGCCGCCGCCATGGCCGGTGTAAATGATGCCAGGCCGCCGAATTGCGAAAAACTCGCGCGATCCCTCCGCGCCGCAAGTTGGTCGCACGGCGGAAAGCGGGCTATTCGACGCGCTGGGACTGATGGCAAGCGAGACAGGTTTGGCTCACGGCCACCGTGGCATGGCCGGGAGCCGAGGCGGCGTTGGCGGTGTGGCAATGGGTGCAGCAGTCGAGGTTGCCCAAGTCCTTGTAGGCCAAGACCTGCATCGCGTTGACGGCATAGCGCGCGTCCGCTCCGGGCGGTTGGCGGAAACATGCGGCGCTCAAGACCGCCAGCTCCCTGTCTTCGGACGGCACGAGCTCGATCAGGATGGGTTGCGGCCGGGGAATGACGGCAGACCGGTCGCCGGGCGATGGCGAGACCGCCGCGGTCGTTGTGCCGACCGGCGGCAGTGCCGAAAAACCGTCTAGCGCACGGCGCGAGCTCAAGAGCGAGCCGAGCGTCACGCCCAGCGCCAGCGCCGCGGCAAGCCTCCAGGCCGCCAATGCGGAGAACGTTTTTGCCGCCGGGGCTCGCGTTGCCGCGCGCGGCTCGGCGAGGCGCGGCTGGCGATCTTTGGCGTCGGTGACGGCCGGCTGCGCGCGGTCAGTGGCCACCGCGCACCAGTAGCCCGGCAAGTCGCGGCTCTCCTCGGGCCCGACCGCTTCTTGAAACAGCTCCAGGGCCGGACGCAAGGCTTCGGCCAGTTGGCGGCACTCGGGGCACGCGCAGAGATGGGCTTCCACGCCCGCGTCGCACGGCGTGCCGGTCGGAAAAGGTCCGCGCGTGAGGATGTCAAAAACCTGGTCGCAATTCATGCTCTATCGCTCCCGATCCGTTTCGTCGCGCAGCGCCAGCGTCGGCGGGTTGGATCCGTTCTGCCATTCGCATCAGTCCCCAGCGCACGCGGTTCTTGGCCGTGTTCAAGCTGCACTGCATGGCGTCGGCGATTTCCTGGAATTTCAAACCGCCGAAAAACCGCAAACGCAAGGCGTCCGCCTGGGCCGTGCTCAATTGCGCTAGCAGCGATTCCAGCTGTGCCGCGCGCTCCCTGGCCAGCAATTCCACCAGCGGCGAACCGCCCGAGCGATCCTGCCGGCTCTCGGCCGCCGCCGTTGCCCCGTCGTCGGTCCAAGGCTCCAGCGGCACGCTGCGCATGCGGCGCTGATAGTGACCGCGACATTGATTGAGCAGGATGGTCCACAGCCAGGTGCGGAAATTGAAGCGAGGATCATAGCTGGCGCACGATTTGAAGGCCGCCAGGAAAGTCTCCTGAACGACTTCCTCGGCCCAGTCGGCTCGACCCAAGCGGCTGCGCGCCACGCGCAACAGAGCCGGCTGATAACGCCGCACGAGCTCGTCGAAGCAGTCGGTCTCGCCCGAGCGCACGCGATCGAGCAATTCAGCGTCAGACTGCGTCGCTCGCTGGGCCATCTCGGAAGCTCCTCCGCGGCAACTCGAACCAACAGTGGCGATCCGCCCTTCGCCCGCGCCTATTTTCCACCGACGTCGCCTGCTCTGCAAGGACGATTTCGCTAAAACCGCATGCGCACCGCGGCCCGCCGGTGATTTGGACGGCGTGCCAGCAACCAACGCACGTTCGGACGAATGTGGCGCCGGCGACGAATGATCGAAGCATCGAACTCTTCAAGGCTCTACCTAGAATGGAGGGTGTCGATGACTTACGCATCGCTGGAACCATGGGTCCCATGCCGGGCCATTGATGATTGGATGGTGAAGGCGCTCGCCGGCCGGTTCGGGTATCATGGAGGGCATGGCCCTCACCTCGAATAACCGCGCCGGCCAGTTCAGTCTGCGGTCGCTGCTGGCCGGGCTAACATGGTTGGCGTTGATCTTGGCCATCTGCGTGCAATATCAGCACGCGACGGTCAAGCAGCGCGCCGCGCTGGAATCGCTCAAATCCGCCGGACTGCTGCCTGGAGCGCCATTTGGCGGTCGATATCCGCCGCAACACTCCGCCGCCGCGCCGCCGGCAAACCCAGACGACAGAACTCGATAACGTCCGCATCCAACAGGGTCCACTAGAACCGATGCCCAAGTTCACCAGCCACATCTTCGTCTGCTGCAACCGGCGCGAGCCGGGAAACAGTCGTGGGTGTTGCAATCCTGACGGCAGCGACGCGCTGCGCAATTCGTTCAAGGCCGAGTTGAAGCGGCGGGGTCTGGGCCCGTTGGTACGCGCGAATCAGTCGGGTTGCCTCGATCAGTGTGAGTTGGGACCGACGGTGGTCATCTATCCGCAGGAGATTTGGTACGGCGGCGTGACGCTCGCCGACGTGCCGCGGATTGTCGAAGAGACGATCCTGGCCGGCCGCGTGCTGGAAGATCTGCGGATTCCCGACGAAGCGCTCAACGCCCGCAAGCTCGCCGGCGAGCCGCCGAAAGGCTAGCAGCGGGCATGCAGCCGGCCAATGGGCCACAGTTCTGCGGTTCTTGGGCCGTAAACCATGGCCCGACTGCCACTTCGCAACTGCCCCAGGTTCCCGGCCGCCAGATGTGCGGCCGCTGATTTTTCCTTGCCAGCCGCGGCTCGGGGTGTGTATATTCGACCTGTGGCGGCAAGGCGGCAAGCGCTCGGTGCAATGCTCTTGCCGCCGCGCTAAGCCGACTCACCCCGACAACGACCACGGTTCTGATACCATACAAGTATCAGTACGGCGGTCACCCGCCTGAAAACTCTCTTGGTCAAGGTGCTAGCCCGCATGATCGTCGCGCGATTCTTCTTGATTCTGATCACCGCGGCCACGGCTTGGCTGTTGCCCGCCGGCTTGCTGGCCGACGAAGCCACCGACGCGAAGCCGGCCTCCACGGTCAGCTATTTCCGCGACATCCGCCCGATCTTTCAGGTCCACTGCCTGGGATGCCATCAGCCGGCCAAGGCGATGGGCGAATTCGTCATGACGAACTTCGAGGGCCTGTTGAAAGGGGGCGAAAGCGAGACGGCCGCCGTCGAGCCCGGCAAGCCCGACGAGAGCAACTTGTTGGCCCAGATCACGCCGGCCAATGGCAAGGCCGAGATGCCCAAGGACAAGGAGCCGCTGGCTGAAGATCAGATCAAGCGGATTCGCCTGTGGATTGCCGAAGGGGCGCAAGACGACACGCCGATGTCGGTTCGCGGCGTGATCGACGCCGAGCATCCGCCCACGTACGAGGCGGCCCCGGTGCTCACGTCGCTCGACTTCTCGCCCGACGACTCGCTGCTGGCTGTCTCGGGCTATCACGAAACGTTGCTTTACAAGGGCGATGGTTCGGAACTGGTTGCGCGCCTGATCGGCCAATCGGAGCGGATCGAGTCGGTGGTGTTTTCGCCTGACGGCAAGTCGCTGGCCGTCAGCGGCGGCTCGCCCGGCCGCCTGGGAGAGGTTCAGGTGTGGGACGTCGAGTCGCGCAAGCTGCGGTACTCGCTGCCGGTGACGTACGACACGGTTTACGGCGCCAGCTGGTCGGCTGATGGCACGAAAATCGCCTTCGGATGCGCCGACAACACGCTGCGAGCGATCGACGCGGCGAGCGGCAAGCAGGTGCTCTATCAGGGCGCTCACAGCGACTGGGTGCTGGACACGGTGTTTTCCAAAGAGGGCACGTATCTGATTTCGGTCAGCCGCGACCGCTCGATGAAGCTGGTCGAAGTCGCCACGCAGCGGTTCGTCGACAACATCACGAGCATCACGCCCGGCGCGCTCAAGGGGGGCCTGGCGGCGGTGGACCGTCATCCGGCCAAGGACGAGCTGCTGATCGGCGGAGCCGACGGCGTGCCGAAGATCTATCAAATGATTCGCACCAAGGTCCGCGTGATCGGCGACGACTTCAATTTGATCAAAGCCTATGAGGCCGTGCCCGGCCGGATTTACGACGCCCACTTCAACGCCGACGGCAGCCGCTTCGTGGTCGGCAGCAGCCTGGACGGCGCGGGCGAAGTGCGGATTTACGAAACCGAAAGCGGCAAGGTGCTGCACAAGCTCGAAGGCCAGCATGGACCGGTGTACGCGGTCACGTTCAGCACCAGCGGAAAAGTGGTGGCCTCGGCCGGATTCGACGGCGCGATTCGATTGAACGACGCCGAAACAGGCAAGCTGATCAAGGAGTTTTCGCCGGTGCCGCCGGGCGCCACCAAGGTCGCGGTCGCGGTTCCCTAATCGGGCCGCGACTACTTCTTCTTCGATACCCAAGAAATCAAAAAACGCGCGATAGGAAATCAAACATGAAGCGAAACTTCCTCACGATCGCCTGGGTGGCATCGGCCGTCGCGCTGGGCTGGCTGGGCCCGCAACGGCAGCGCCGAAAGAGAAGCTGCCCGAGGGTGTCGCAGGTCGTGTCGTTGGAAGCCTCGCCGGCGGAAGTCACGCTCGCCACGCCCTACGCCTACGCGCAGGTGCTCGTCACCGCGCAGTTGGCCGGCGGCGATCGGATGGACGTCACGCGGATGGTCGAGCCGACGGTGTCGGGCGATCTGGCCACGGTCTCGCCCACCGGCGTCGTGCGCGCCAAGATGGACGGCGACGGCCAAATCACTTACGCCGTGGGCGGGCAAGTCGATCGTGGTGCCGCTGAAGATCAGCGGACAGAAGGCCGCTTACACCGTCAGCTTCGTCCGCGACGTGATGCCCGGCATGTCCAAGATGGGCTGCAACGCCGGCACGTGCCACGGCTCGCTCAACGGCAAGAACGGCTTCAAGCTGTCGCTGCGCGGCTACGACCCGCTGTTCGATCATCGCGCGTTGACCGACGACATCGCCAGTCGCCGCATCAATCGCGCGGCGCCCGACCAGAGCCTGATGCTGCTGAAGCCCGCGGGCGTCATTCCGCACGTCGGCGGCGTGGTGACCCAGCCGGGCCAGCCGTATTACGAGTTGATCCGCTCCTGGATCGAGCGGCGGCGTGAAGCTCGATCTGGACACGCCGCGCGTCAGCGGCATCGAGATTTTTCCCAAGAAACCGATCGTGCCGATGCCGGGCATGACCCAGCAGATGCGCGTGCTGGCCACGTACGCCGACGGCGCGGTGCGCGACGTGACGCTCGAGGCCTTTATCGACAGCGGCAACACCGAAGTCGCCGAGCCCGACAAGCTGGGGCTGATCACGGTTGTTCGCCGCGGCGAGGCCCCCATCCTGGCCCGCTATCGAAGGTTCGTACACCGCCACGACGATCACCGTGATGGGCGACCGCTGCGGGCTACGAGTGGAAGGACGTGCCGGCCAACAACTTTGTCGACGAGCTGGTGTACAACAAGCTGAAGCGGGTCAAGTCGCTGCCCAGCGAGCTGTGCACCGACGCCGAGTTCATTCGCCGCGTGTCGCTCGATCTGACCGGCCTGCCGCCGACCGCCGAGGCGGTGCGCGCGTTTGTGGCCGACACGCGCGACACGAAGGTCAAACGCGACGAACTGGTCGACCGGCTGATCGGCAACGGCGACTACGTCGAGCTGTGGACCAACAAGTGGGCCGACCTGCTGCAAGTGAACCGCAAATTCCTGGGCGAAGAAGGTGCGTTCGCGCTGCGCGGCTGGATCAAGCAGGCCGTGTCGAGCAACATGCCCTACGACCAGTTCGTGTACACGGTTCTGACGGCCAGCGGCTCGACGCTCGAGAATCCGCCCGCGGCCTACTACAAGATTCTGCGCACGCCGGAAGAGACGATGGAGAACACGACCCAGTTGTTCCTGGGCGTGCGCTTCAATTGCAATCACTGCCACGACCATCCGTTCGAGCGCTGGACGCAGGGCCAGTACTATCACCTGGCGGCCTACTTCGCGCAAGTCGGCCGCAAGGAGGACCCTGCCGGGGGCGGCAAGACGCTTGGCGGCACGGCGGTCGAAGGGGGCAAGCCGCTGGTCGAGGACATTTTTGACGCCGGCGCGGGCGAAGTGCTCGACGGCGGCACCGGCAAACCGGCCACGCCCGGCTTTCCCTATCAGCACAGCGACCTGGCCCAAGGCGCCGCCTCGCGCCGCGAACAGTTGGCCCGCTGGGTCACGTCGAAAGACAACCAGTATTTCGCCAAGAGCTACGTGAATCGCATGTGGGGCTACCTGCTCGGACGCGGCATCATCGAGCCGATCGACGACATCCGCGCCGGCAATCCGGCCACCAATCCCGAACTGTTGGAAAAACTGACCAGCGAGTTCGTCGCCAGCGACTTCGACATGCAGCACATGCTGCGCACGATTTGCAAATTGCGCACGTATCAATCGTCGATCGTCACCAACAAGTGGAACCAGGACGACGACATCAACTTTTCGCACGCCATGGCGCGGCGCCTGCCGGCCGAAGTGTTGTACGACACGATCCAACGGTCGACCGGCTCGGTGAGCCATTTGCCGGGCGTGCCCGCCGGCTTTCGCGCGGCGCAGTTGCCCGACGTGGGTTTGACGTTGCCCAGCGGATTCTTCGAAGTCTTCGGCCGTCCGGCCCGCGAAAGCGCGTGCGAATGCGAACGCTCCAGCGGCATGATGCTGGGACCCGTGATGACGCTGGTCAACGGGCCCACGATTGCCGAGGCGATCGCCGATCCACAAAATGACATCAAGAAGCTCGTGGCCTCGCAGCCCGACGACGCCAAGGTGGTCGACGAGCTGTTCGTGCGCATGCTTGCGCGCCCCGCCACGCAGGGCGAAATCGAGGCCGGCATCGCCGCCTTGCACGCCGGCGCGGGCGAGCACGCCAAGCTGCAAGCCGAGGTGGCCGCGTATGAGGCCAAGCTGAACGCGAAACAAGCCGAGTGGGAAGCCGGCCTAAGCGGTCCGACGTGGACTACGCTTGAAGCGTCGGAGATGAAAGCCGCCGGCGGCGCCACGTTTGCCAAGCAGCCCGATCAGTCGGTGCTGGTCGAAGGCCCAACCGCGCGCGGCGAATACACGATCACACTGCCCACCGATCTGGCCGAAGTCACGGCGATCCGGCTCGAGTTGCTCTCCGACGCCAAATTGCCGGCGGGCGGACCGGGCCGTGCCGCCAACGGAAACCTGGTGTTGTCGGAATTTCGCGCTACGGCGACTTCCAAGGCGGACCCGGCCAAGACGATGCCGCTGTCGTTCGCCCGGGCCACCGCCGATTTCGGCCAGGAAGGTTTTCCGGTTACGGGCGCTATCGACGGCAATCCGCAATCCGGCTGGGCCGTCTCGCCGCAGTTCGGTAAGAATCACACGGGCATTTTCGAAATCAAGGAAGACGTGAATTTCCCCGGCGGCGCCACGCTCGTGCTCACGCTTGACCATCAGTACGACGACACCCACACGATCGGCAAATTCCGCGTGGCGGTGACTTCGGCCAAACGCCCCTTGAATCTGCAATCGCCGCCGGCCAACGTCGCCGCGATTCTGGCCATTGCCGCCGATAAGCGCAGCGACGCCCAGAAGGCCGAGCTGGCGGGCCACTATCGCTCGCTCGACGCGGAATGGACCCGGCTGAACCAGGCGCTAGCTACGAGTGCCGAGCAGCAAAAGAACGAACGCCTCACCGGCGCGCAGGACCTGGCCTGGGCCCTGATCAACAGCCCGGCGTTCTTGTTCAATCGGTAGCGGCCTTCGAGGTCACCGGCAGTGCGGCTGGGGAGATGCTCCCCAAATGCTGACCCCTGCGGTGGCGGCGTCGCTGGCGGCCTTGCGCGACGGGGATCATGGGTTTTGTCTGATCGGCTTGCTGCTGATTGGGGGCATCGATCTCTCAGCTCGACAGCCGTTCCGTGAGTCGGGATCGGAGTCGCTCTCTAGTTTCAGCGTCGATGCACTCCGACGACTCGACAAACTCGCCGACCGCCGCCAGCGGATCTTCGGGGGAATCGGTCTCCGCGATGGCCTTGTGCAATCGGGTCAGTTCGCCAGAAATGCACGCTTGCTGCTCAAGCAAATAGTTGAACTGCTGGTCGCACGCGGTGATCGGCGTTGGATAATGCCTGATCTCGTCATAGAGGCGTTTCTTTTCGGTCTGCAGGCAGTTCAAAACGTCCGCCCAAATCGATCTGGCGCGGTCTGTCCGCCCAGCCGCATCCTGGTCTAAGCCGCTCATGACGGTATTGTAGCAGGGGGCGGATAGACGAGCGTTTGCCAACGTATCGGATTTCCTTATCTCGTCGATCGTCCCCGGGCCGGAAGTCGACCCCCTTGTGCTGACCTGCATTTGGGACGCCATAGTAGGGGTAGCGTGGGGATGGCGCACGAACGGCGGCGCTGGGTCTGTCGCAACCCGCTGCACGCGCGCCCTGGTACAATGCCGGGAGGAGCGAGAGCCCTGATGGTCCGCGACAACCTCCGAGACCTATGGCGAATCGCTCGGTAGGTTTTTTTGGAAAGAACTTGCATTGTAGAACGTAATCGCTAGATTCACGTGCGGAGCAGGGGCATGGTCCACCCGCAGGTGGTCCGATGTATTCAGGAACACAGTCCCTCCGAACTAAGGGACTGAAGGAACAGAGAGCGCAATCGCTCTGCGCCGCTGACGAAATCAATCGTTCGCCCGTAGCGGCTCGCGCGCGTCACGCATTTCCCTCAGGCGGTGAATCATCGGCCGCTGTTGTCCAGGGGGCGGGATTTGAGGCTCATTTCGTTGCAGGAGATCCGATGATGCCGGCTTCCGCCCGCCATTGGCGAGCATTCTTGCTTTGGTTTCAGCAAGTAAAGTCACGCCTTCGGTCAGCCTTCGTCGCGTCCTGGCGGAAAGCCATGGCACCCGCTCGTCGTCGCCGCGGTCGCCGAGTCAAATTGGTGTTGCGGCCGTGGATGGATTTCAGCGCACCGTTCGATCGGCTCGCTCCTCGACGTTTGCGGTTCGAGCAATGCGAGGTCCGTCAAATGCTGTCGGGTTCGAGCGTCGTGGGACGCGAACTGTTCTACAATCAGTCAAGTTGGGACGGCGGCGCCGCCGCGATCACCACGAACGACGACCTGGCAATCGCCAGCGATAAGACGGCCTACATCTCCGGCAGCGGCTCGGCCTCGAGTACGGCCGAGTCGGAATACAGCAACGGCATCAACGGCCTGATGGTCGATCTGCTGGGCGGCGGCACGCATACCGCGATCACCGCCAGCGACTTCATCTTCAAGACCGGCAACAACAACGCGCCCAGCGGTTGGGCAACGGCGCCCGCTCCGATTGCGATCACCGTGCGCACCGGCGCCGGCGTCAGCAGTTCGGACCGCGTCGAAATTTTGTGGGGCACAGACGCCGTCAAAAACGCCTGGCTCGAAGTGGAAGTCTTGAGCACAAGCCGCACGGGCCTGGCGTCGAACGACGTGTTCTACTGGGGCAACCTGATTGGCGACTCGAACCTCAACTTCTCGGTCACCGGTGCGGACTCGTCGAACGTCCTGGCCCATATCGGAGGCGATGGCAGCATTACCGGCCCGCTTGACCACAATCGCAGCAAATCGGTCTCCGGTGCCGACGCGTCTACAGCCTTGGCGAACGTCGGCAGCCTCGCCCGGATCAACCTCAACGTCGGGGCGATTGCCCCCCTCGGCGGCGTCGGCTTGAACGCGCCCATCGGACCCCAACAGGGCATCACGGCTCCTGCCGGAGCGATCGTGCTCTCGGCCGCCAGCGGGACGCTGGCCAACCAGACCGCCGTCAATAATGCGGCTCCGGGCGCGACGATCTATTTTCAGGCGGGCACCTATGCCGACCTGTCGATTCAACCCAAAAACAATCAGACGTTCATCGGCCAGTTCGGGGCCACGCTCACCAGCCAGACCAAGGTGCACGCCTTCTACGGCAATGCCACCGGGGTCACCATCAGTAACCTGGTTGTCGATGGTTACAAAACGGCGTCTCAGCAATTCGCCATCCAAGGCAGCGACTATTGGCACGTCGACCACGTTGAGGTCCGCAACTCCACGGCCGAAGGCGTGATCATCGGTTCGCACAGCAGCCTGACCAACAGCTACGTCCACGACAACGGCCAAATGGGAATCGCCGCGGCCTCGGCGAACAACCATTGCGTCGACGTCTTGATCGCCAACTGCCAGATCAGCCACAACAATCCTCAAAACGCCTTCAACGTCGCCTGGGAAGCCGGCGGCAGCAAGTTCTGGAACGTCAACGGGCTGACGATCACGCACTGCGAATTCAACGACAACGTCGGCAACGGCATCTGGATGGATGGCGATCTGGACGGCGGCGGCAACACGAACGTCCTCATCACCAACACCTGGTCGCACAACAATTTGGGGATCGGCATCTTCCAGGAGATCGGCGGCAGCGCTCTGATCACCAGCAATCTCGTGGAAAACAACGGCTCAGCGACGTTTGAGGGGGTCGGAATCGAGCTCGATGACTCCGAATCGGTCACCATCACCAACAACGTCATCCGCAATAATTCCAATGGGATTTTGCTCGAGTCTTACAAGCGCTCCGATACCGTCCACAAGGTTCAAAACGTCGTCGTGACGAACAACACGATCATTGATAATCAGGGCATGACGGGCGTCCTTTATTTTGGCACCATTCAAAGCTTCGTGACTGGCGTGACTTTCGACTACAACCAGTACACGTTTACGGGGTCGGCCTCACTCGCTTGGAATGGTTCGAGGACTTACAGCTGGTCCCAGTGGCAAGCCGTCGGCAACGATGGCCACTCGAAATTCTCGGCCGGACCTTGATGAGCCGGGCGCGGCGGTCCGGTCCTGGCCCCTGCTACAATGTCGCCATGGGAGTTCCAAGGCTACTCACTGGCACGCTGCTCGGCGCATTGGTTGGCGCCATTGTCATCAATCCTTGCAATGGTGGCGCGGCAACTGGGGCCGTGATCGGAGTGTTCTGCTGGCTGCTGGTCGGCTTGGGGGTCATCAAGGCGTACTGATGAGCGACCCCGCCCCTAAGCGCCGCTGGTTCCGCTTCAGCTTGCGGACAATGTTCTTGCTCGTGACGGTGTTCGGCTGCTGGATGGGCTATAACCTGAACTGGATTCGGCAGCGGCATGCTTTCATTGCTGACGAGGTTTTGGTGCGAGAACGTCACCCGACCCACGACACATGGTCGGCGTCCATAGCCAGGCGTAACAAGACGCCGCCGAGAGCACCAGGAATGCTGTGGGTATTTGGAGAAGGCGGATGGTCGTCGTTGTGCGTTCTCGCAGAGGCCGTCACTGTCGATGAGCTTACAGACCACGACTGGGATCGTGTCGGGGAAGCACGCAGTCTATTCCCAGAGGCAAAAGTCATCACCGTGCATGTCTGGGATACCCCTGAGAATAGCGGCGTGAAGGGAGAGATTCCGCCTGATGTCCGTCCCGTGGCTAGCAACAAGCATCGCTAGTCCGTTTCGATCAACGCACTAACCCGCCACCACCACCGAGACGTTAAAATATTTCCCCCTGCTACAATACTGACATGAGCGAAGAGCAAAAGCCACATACGCCATGCCCGTGCTGCGGTGCGACCGATTTCATCTCAGGCGAGGTTGGCGGCTTTGGCGGCCTTTTCTTCTGGCCGTCCCCTAGGCGTCTATTCGGACGGGGGTGCGAGCTTCTCACCGCCCGCAAGTGCAACGTGTGCGGCCACGTCCAACTATTCGGCAAGCCCCATGACCGCCCCTAAACGCCAGTGGTTCGCCTTCAGCTTGCGGACGCTGTTCGTGGTGGTGACGGTGTCGGCCTGCTGGCTGGGCTACCAGCTAAACTGGATCAAGGAACGGCATTCACTGATCGGCGCGCCTCAGCAAACCGGCGTCGAACCTGAATACGGCATTGCCTTGATGCCGATGAGTCTTCTCGCATCCTTGCAGGTGGAATCTAAAGACGCTCCCTGGCCTCTGCGATGGCTGGGCGAGAGAGGCGTCTGTACGCTTTATATCCGTGACAACATGTCGGAATCAGAAGTCGCACGCATCCGCGCTCTTTTTCCAGAGGCCGAAATCGATCGTGTTTCCAAAGATTACTTCGATGGCGATGAGTCTCAATAGCCAACGAGCGGCCCGCACACGCTAATCACCCACTACCTCAAAGTTGGGTGAGCTACGGAAGTTGGTTCCCGAGGCAGTCGTCTCAGCCGGGGAAACCAGCCTGAAAAATGGTGCACCACACTAAATGCCCACCACCTCTAACCAATTTCTCACCAAATCCAAACACTCGCCGGCTACCATTGCTGGCTTTGGCAGCCGTTCTGCGATGCTCTCTCGGGCGTCGGGCGATTGCTTGGGGAGCGACGAACGAGCCAGACTGCCCAACTTCGGTGGCGCCGTTGCGCGAGGGAATTGGTTCATGAGTGAAGCTTTTGGGTCGAAAGCGGAAACGTCATCGTCGGCCGCGCGCGGCCTGCCAATCGGAAGAAAGACCGGCGCGATACTGCGAACCGTCCTGTATCTCTGTTTGGCCGGCGTGATGGGTATCATGGGCTACGACGCCTATCGCGGCAGGCAAGACGAGGCCGCCATGAAAAAGGGGCAGGACCGTCTGGTGGCCGCGCACGGACTGGTGCAGCCGGCGCACAAGCGTCTGGCGCCGGAGTATTCCGACAAGGACGGCAGCTTGCTGGCCGATCCGCCCGGCAATCCGGCCGATTGGCTCGACCCCGATACCCTCGTCGTCGCCCACTACGACGATGCCGACGTCGATGAGCAACTCGTCGACTGGAATGATTTTCAAGCTTATCTGGCAGCCGTGACCGGCAAGAAAGTCACCTGCCAGGAATATCTCAACAGCGCCGACGAGATCGCCGAAGTCAAGTCGGGAGCGATCCAAATCGTGGCCCTGCATGCCGCCGACACGCCCTACCTGGTCAACAACGCCGGGTTCACTCCGGTCGCCGTGCTCGGAGCCGATGGCAGCGCGCACGGCAACCATCTCGACGTCGCCGTGCCCGCCAAGAGCAAGATATTCAAGCTCGCCGATCTTCGCGGGCACAAGCTGACCTGCACGCGGCCCGATTCGATCACCGGCTATCGGGCCGCGATCGCCGTACTCGCCGAGGAGGCCGGCATGCGACCCGACGTCGACTACTTCACCATTTTTTCGCACGGCCAGAAGCGGTCGGTGCTGGGCCTGGTCGGCGGCGACTTCGAGGTCGCGGCCCTCTCGGACGACAAAGTCCAGAGCATGCTCAAGCAGGGGAGCATCAAGAAGGCCGACTATCGGGTGATCTACCAGTCGCAGGTGATCCCGCGATTGACGCTCGGCTACGCGTACAATCTCAAGCCCGAGCTGGCCGCCAAGGTGACCGCGGCCGCGCTGGACTTCGAGATCCCCAAAGGCCCGCCGGACGAATCGACCGGCAAGCCGACGCGATTCTTCGCCATCGATTACAAGAAGGATTTTGAGTTCGTCCGCAAGATCGACGACTCCTTCGACCCCCGCTTCAACAAAGGCCCCAAGTCGAAATCGACGCCGTGAGCCGCTGTCGGCATTGCCGCCAGGCGTGTCGCTTGCCAATCCCGGCCGCCGGGCCGACAATGGAGGCTGCCATTGTCCGCTGCCTGCGGAACAGACTCACGGATCTTTGGGCCACGGCTGTGTACGTTGAAACCCACTCGCTCACGAAGCGCTACGGACATTTCACGGCGCTCGACGACTTCACTTTCGGCGTCCAGCGGGGAGAGGTCGTCGGTTTGCTCGGTCCCAACGGGGCGGGCAAGACGACGCTGTTGCGGTTGCTAATGGGTTATCTGCGTCCCTCGGCAGGCCGCGCGGCGATCGACAACATGGATTGTTATCGCGAGTCGTTCGAGGTGCACCGCCGCGTTTCGTACCTGCCCGGCGAAGCCCGGCTATTTCGCACGATGCGGGGCCGCGACGTGGTCGAGTTTTTTACCGCCGTGCGGCGCGACGACAGCCGAGCGCGCGCCACGGCGCTGGCCGTCGACCGTTTTGGCCTCGACCTGGCCCGGCCGGTGGCCGCCATGTCGACCGGCATGCGGCAGAAGTTGGCGCTAGCCGTCACGCTGGCGGTCGATACGCCGCTGGTGATTCTCGACGAGCCGACGTCGAATCTCGATCCGACGGTCCGCTCCGACGTGGGCGACCTGGTGTCCGAGGCCAAGGCCGCCGGACGCACCGTGATCTTTTCGTCGCACGTCATTTCCGAAGTCGAGCAGATTTGCGATCGGGCCTTCATCTTGCGGCAGGGCCGCCTGGTGCACATGCAAGTCATCGCCGAGCTGCGCCGCCAGCATCGCATCCGCGCCCAGCTGACCGGTCCGCTGAAGCCGCTGCCCGAAAGCTTCAACGGAAACGTTAGCGTGGCCACCGGCGACTCCGGCGAGTTAATGATCGAAACGCCCGGCGAGCTGTCGGGCTTGTTGGGATGGCTGGCCACGCTGCCGTTGGCCGAAGTTCACATCGAGCCGCTCGGGCTGAGGGCCCTGTACGACCAGTATCACGCTTGACGACAATCATGCACCCCATGGCCAAACGATGAACCTCGCGTTGTGGAAAAAAGCCTGGAGCGAATCGCGCTGGCTGCTGGTGGGTTGCTGGCGCTGATGTTCGCGGTTCACTGGCTGCGGGTATGGGTCAGCAGTTTTTTCACGTCCAGCGATCTGGAAGGCATGTTCGGCTTCATGCCCGAGTTTGTCGAACCGCTGCTGCCGGTCCCCTTTTCGCAGATCGCCACCGCGGCCGGCCGAATCGCCGTGGCCTACGACGATCCGATCGTGCTGTTGGTCGTGACGGTGTGGGCACTGTCACGGGGTTCCGACGCGGTCAGCGGCGAACTGAATCGCGGGACGATGGAGATGGTGCTGGCCCAGCCGGTGACGCGGCTGGGCGTTCTGCTGTCGCATGCCGGCATGACGCTTGGCGGAGCGGCCGTGCTGGCCGCGGTGGCCTGGTCGGGCACCAGCGTGGGGCTGGCTATGATCGCGGTTGAAGAACCGATACCGACGCGCGTGTTCATACCCGCGGCGTTGAACCTGTTCGCCTTCACGGCGTTTCTGGCCGGCCTGACCACGATGGTCTCGTCGGCGACCAGCTACCGCTCGCGCACGCTGGGCATGGTGGGCGGGTTTTACGCGGTCTCGATGGTCGTCAAGATCATCGGCCGCGCCGTGCCCCATTGGCATTGGTTGAGCAATTTCTCGTTCTTCACTCCGTTCGAGCCGCAAGCCCTGGTTGGCAATGCGAGCAAGGCCTGGACTTTTTGGGTACCCAAAGCCAAAGGGTCGTTCGAGTTGGGTGGCTTGGGATATGACAGCATCTTGATCGGTTTGGGCCTGTTGGCCTATGTGGCGGCGGCGGCGATTTTTCACCGCCGCGACCTGCCCGCGCCGCTGTAAGAACCAATCCGAAAATCGCTGGGGACTGTCCCAATTTTGCGGAGTCCTCGGAGTAAAATGGGACTGTCCCCCTCTCCGCGAGCGATTTTCGGATAGGTTCCAAGCGGCCGGGGGGTGGAACTCGCATGGCGTCGATTCAAGCTTCGCGTCATAATGCCGCACCTGAAAGCGGCATTCCGCCGCGGGGGAAGGAGCAATCATGGTCCGCTTGAGATTTTGGCAAGGGTTTCTGTGCATCGCCGCGCTGCTGGCATGCAGCGCTGTCCGGGCCGCCGACAATTCCGGCCAAGACCTGCTGGACAAGGCGACCGAAACCAAGCTCTCGGCCGAGAACATCAACGATCTGAATCAGGTGGTCAAGCTCTGCGAAGAGGCCATCGAGAAGGGCCTCGACGAGGGGAGCAAGAAATTCGCCAACGAACTGCTGGCCAGCACGCTCACGCAGCGCGCCGAGCTGGTCTGCATGGAACTTTTCGAGCGGCCCGTCACGCCGGCCCGCGCGCGCAAGCTGGTCGAAATGGCTCTGTCCGATTTGCAGCAAACGCTGGCCATCAACGCCGAGCAGGCCCAATCGCAATTCCTGATTGGCCGCTTGTACGCCCACTTGGGCGAGCCCGAAAAATCGCTCAAGGCGCTGGACAACGCCGTGCGCCTGACGGCCGACGATCCTGGGGCGCGGGCCAAAGCCTTGATGATCCGAGCCAACTTGAAAACCGATCCGGCTCAGCGCAAGGCCGACTTCGACGCGGCGGCCAAACTGACGCCCCACGATCCAGACGTGCTGCGATTTCGCGGCATGTTCCAATTGACCCAGAACCACGTCAACGAGGCGCTGGCCGATTTCGACGCCGCGCTCGCCCTGGACGACGACGACTCTGACACGCACGAAGCCCGCGGCATCGCGCTGTCGCTGCTGCAAAAGTACGACGACGCGATGACCGCCTTCAACAAGGCGATCGAGCTGTCGCCCGAGAGCGCGACTGCGTACACGCATCGGGGCCGCGTTCGCGCCATCAAGGGGGACGCGCCGGCGGCCCTGGTTGACGTCGAGCACGCGCTGCGCATTCAACCCGGTTCGGTGCAGGCCTTGCAACTGCACGCCATGCTGCTGGGCAGCGCGGGCAAGATCGACCAGGCGTTGGCCGATCTGAACCTGCTCCGCACGGCCATGCCCAATAATCCGGAAGTGCTGCTGCAAATCGCGATGCTCTATCAATCCAGCAAGAAGCCGCAGAAAGCGGTTGCCGTGTATGACACGCTGCTGCAAACCGACCCGGGCAACGTGGCGGCATTTCGCGGCCGCGCCGACGCCGAGTTGAGCTTGGGCAAGCAGGACGACGCGATCGCCGACTATGAGAAAGCCCTGACGCTGGAACCCAAAGACAGCGGCGTGCTGAATAACCTGGCCTGGGTGTTGTGCACTTCGCCCGAGGATAAGCTGCGCGACGGCAAACGGGCGATCGAGCTGGCCACCACGGCCTGCGACGTCACCGAGTACAAGCAGGCTCACATTTTGAGCACGCTGGCCGCCGCCTATGCCGAGACGGGTGACTTCGAAACGGCCATGAAGTGGTCGAAGAAGGCCGTCGAGCTGGGCAGCAAGGAGCTGAAGGGACAACTCGGCAAGGAACTGGAAAGCTACCAGGAGAAAAAGCCGTGGCGCGAGGCCGTGCCGCCGGTCGATGCCGAGCCCGAGAAATCGGTCCAATCGGACGAAAATGCCGCGCCCGACGATGACGACATGGCCCGGGCCAAGCCCGAGGGTTAGCGCGCGTGGACCGGCAGCAAGCGTGGGATCTGGTCTGCGAGTACACCGCCAGCGACAGCCTGCGCAAGCACATGTTGGCGGTTGAAGCCGCCATGCGGTCTTATGCTCGGCGCGTCGGGGCCGACGAGAATACCTGGGGCATCGTCGGCCTGCTGCACGACTTCGATTACGAGCGGTGGCCCGATCCGCCCGACCATCCGCTGCAAGGGGCGGCCATTCTGGCCGAGCGGGGCTATCCTGACGCCGTGATCTACGCGATCAAGTCGCACGCCGATTATCTGCTCGACTGCCCGCGCATCTCGCCGCTCGACAAAACCCTGTACGCGTGCGACGAGCTGGCCGGCTTCATCACGGCCGTGGCCAAGGTTCGGCCCGAGGGCATTCACGGCATGAAGGCCAGCAGCGTGAAAAAGAAGATGAAGCAAAAAAGCTTCGCCGCCGCCGTGCGCCGCGAAGACATCGTCTCCGGCGCCGCCGACCTGGGCGTCGAACTCGACGAACACATCCAGTTCGTCATCGACGCGTTGACCACGACCGCCGCGGAACTCGATCTCGAGCGCGGGGCCGGCGGGTGAGGTGCCTTGCGTCAGGCGAGGCCGATCGGCCGCGGCTCGTGGTCATCGCACGCCCCAAGCGCCATTCACCTTGCTTGATAATGCGCGACGCCACTGGTATGCTGCGCGCTGGCTGGCCGGAACGGTTCCGGCGTGTTGAAAGGTTGCCCGCCGTGAAGACTGATTTGAAAATCGATATTTGGAGCTCCGAGTTCAAGGCCGATCCCTACCCGTTTTACGCGCGGATGCGCGCCCACTCGCCCGTTTTTCCGGTAACGCTGCCGGACAAGCAGACGGCGTGGGTCGTGACGCGCTACGACGACGTGGCGATGGTGCTGCGGGACGAACGTTTTGGCAAAGACCGTCTGCGCGTGCTGTCGCAGCAGCAACTGGCTCATCAGCCGTGGATGCCCGCGATGTTCAAGCCGCTGGGGCGCAACATGCTCGACGTCGATCCGCCCGATCACACGCGGCTGCGGGCTTTGGTGCAACAGGCGTTTTCGCCGCGAGTGGTCGAGCAGATGCGGCCGCGCATCGAGTCGCTTGCCAACGAGCTGGTCGATCGTTTCGACGGCCGCCGGCGCATCGACCTGATCCACGACTACGCCTTGCCGATCCCCACCATGATCATCGCCGAGCTGCTGGGCGTCAGCCCGCGCGACCGGCACAAATTTCACCGCTGGTCGAGCACGATCCTGTCCGCCTCGTCGTCGCGCGGCGGCACGTTCCGGGCGATCCCGAGCGTATGGTTCTTTTTGCGCTATTTGCGCAAGTTGATTCGCGACCGGCGCGACAAGCCGCGCGACGATCTGGTGACCGCGCTGGTCGACGCCCACGAAGCGG
Source organism: uncultured Planctomycetia bacterium (assembly GCA_963801675.1). GTDB lineage: Bacteria > Planctomycetota > Planctomycetia > Pirellulales > PALSA-1355 > PALSA-1355. The sequence continues at coordinate 232,367 of CAWDFN010000001.1, read as the reverse complement.
CCGACCGCCTCAGCGACGACGAACTGATGTCGATGATGTTTCTGCTGATCATCGCGGGCCACGAAACGACCGTCAACCTGATCGGCAACGGCACGCTGGCGCTGTTGGAGCATCCCGAGCAGATGGCGAAACTGCGCGATGCCCCGACCTTGATCAAAAGCGCGATCGAAGAGCTGTTGCGATTCACCAGTCCGGTGGAGACGGCGACCGAGCGGTTTGCCCGCGAGGACGTGACCGTGTCCGGGGTGACGATACCCAAGGGAAACATCGTGTTCGCCGCGATCGCTTCGGCCAACCGCGACGAGACGCGTTTCGACAATCCTGACACGTTGGACGTCACGCGCGATCCGAACAAGCACCTTGCATTCGGCTTGGGAATTCATTTTTGCCTGGGAGCGTCACTGGCGCGGCTGGAGGGTCAGATTGCCATCAGCACGTTGCTGGCCCGGGCCGGCGGCTTGCGGCTGGCCGTGCCGCCGGGCACCTTGCGTTGGCGCAGCGGGCTGGTGTTGCGCGGGCTCAAGGCCCTGCCGGTAACGCTCGCGCCGGCCCGCGCGGCGATGTAGACGCGCCGGCCAGGTGCCCGACGGAACTGGCAAAAATGCCGGCGCTGGGTGGCCCAGACAACTTGTTGTCTCACGTCCCGCCGGGACAAGAGGAGCGGGCGAGTTGAGGTGGCCCTTGCGTAACGCCTCTTATTGCTTCGCAACACCGACAACGAGTTGTCGGCGCCACCCTCGTGCATGTCGTCACGTTCGCTCCGCCGCGATTGCGTACAGCCGCCGCAAGATGATCACGAACGGCGGCAGGTAGATCATGTCGGCGAAAAAAAGGACGATCAAAAACTGCGGCGGCAATTGACCGCGCACCACGTACACGATGCCCAGGAGCGAGCCGAACAACTTGCTCAAGAAGCCGAGTAACAGCACGTTGCGGTTCTCGACCGGATTGCTGGCCACGATCCAGTAGCCGACGCCGAACAGTCCCACCAGGACGCCCACCAGTTGCACCGGCAGCAGGAAGCTGGGCTTCTCGATGCCCATGAACTTGAACGCCTCGTGATAAAACGCGAGCATCGTCAAGCCGGCGAGCAGGTTGTAGCAGGCCGTGAAACGGAGCAAGTAACGCATCCAGGGCCGCAGCGGCTCCATGGCAATTCCTTTTGCACGCGCGGTGCGTTGGGTGGCAGCGACAACTTGTTGTCGGTGTTGCGAAGCAACGAAAGGACGGCGAAGGGGCTCCGCGCTGCCCGGAACCTCTTGTCCCTTCGGGACCCAGACAACAAGTTGTCTGGGCCACCCGGCCTAATGCAGTTTTTCCGCCGCCGTGTGTCTTCGTTACGCGTCGGTCGACGAGGCCGCGTATTGCTCGGTCCACGCCAGCAAATCTTCCTGGCCCTTGCGATGGCAAAAGTCGCCCAGCGTCTCGCCGCTCTCGCGCGCGTGCTTGAAGTAGGCCAACAGCGGGCACGAGCGTGGGCACGATATCGGCCGCCGGCACCATGTCCTTGTAGATGAAGTTCAGCCGATCGCCCAACAGCCGGCCGCCGACGAAGACCGTGTACTTGCCCGCCGCCTTGCCGACCAGGCCGATGTCGCAGTTGTAGGGCCGGGCACAGCCGTTGGGGCAGCCGGTCATGCGGAGCGTGAACTTTTCGCTCGACAGACCCGAGCTTGGCCAGCTCGACTTCCAAGCTGTCGATCATGCCCGGCAGCGCCCGCTCGCTTTCGGTGATCGCCAGTCCGCAGGTCGGCCAGGCGACGCAGGCCATCGACCAGCGGCGCACCGTCGAGATCTCGTCGTCGCAGCTTCACGCCGTGCTCGCGCAGGATACTCTCCAACAGCGGCCGGTCGTTCGGCTCGATATCGGTGAACAAAATGCTCTGGTGCGGCGTCAGGCGGATGCCCGGCGCGAGCGTGCGTGCAGATCTTCGCGCAGCGCCGTCTTCAGTTGCAGCCCGTCGTCGTCGTGGATGCGGCCGTTTTCGATGTTCAGGCCGTAAAACCAGCGGCCGTCGCCCTGCTCGTGCCAGCCGATGTGGTCGTCGAAGCCGTGCACGTCGTCGGGATGCGGATCGGCCAGCGGCTGGCCGTAGTATTCTTCGACCTTGGCCTTGAACTTCGGCAGGCCCCAATTGTCGATCAGGTATTTCAGCCGCGCCACCTTGCGGTCCGCGCGGTTGCCGAAATCGCGCTGCACCTTGACGATCGCCGTGGCCACGTCGACCACTTCCTCGGGCTTGATGAACGCCATCCGCTTGGCCACCGCCGGAAACGTCTTCTCGGCGCTGGGCGTCACGCCCATGCCGCCGCCGACCAGCACGTTGTAGCCGACGATCGTGTCTCCCGCGGCAATCGCCATCAGGCCCAAATCGTTGGCGTACAGATCGACGCAGTTGTCGCCGGGCAGGCCGATGGCCGTCTTGAATTTGCGCGGCAGATAGGTCGGCCCGTAGATCGGCTCGACCTCGTGCCCGTTGCTGCCGCCGCCGGCCAGCGTCTCTTCGCCGCGTGTCGGGATCGGTCAGCCACAGTTCGTGATAGGCCCGAGTGCGTGGGCACAGGTGCACGGCCAACTCGTCGGCCAGCGCTTGCAACTCGGCTGCGCACGCGGTCGGCCAGCGGGGCCGGGCAGCACATGACGTTGCGCTCGACGTCGCCGCAGGCAGCCAGCGTCGAGAGCTGGATCTCGTTGATGCGGTGGATCGTCTGTCCACAGATCGTGCTTCAGCACGCCGTGCAATTGCAACCCCTGCCGGCTGGTGATCCGCAGCGTGGTGTTGCCCACCTCGTCGCACAGGTCGAGCTCGGCCAGCAGTTGCTCGCTGGTCAGCTTGCCGCCGGGAATCTTGGTGCGGACCATGAACGAGTAGGCCTTGGGCGCTCTTGCCTTTGTGTCCTTCCGTGCGGCCCGCGGCCCGCGCGTCGCGGTCGTCCTGCTGATACGTGCCGTGATGCTTCAGCAGTTGGATGCTCGACTTGCCGAAAAAGTCGTTGCCGTCCCGCAATTCCTCGGGCGATGTCGCCGCGCAGGTAATTGCTCTGGATCTTGAAGACCTCGACCGGACTGAGTTTCGGTTCGTCGGACATGGCGTCTGGTGGCTGGTAAATCGAGGAGGGGGCAAACCGGGGCGGGCACCGATCAGACAATGGCAACAATGATTAGCATCATTGTAATATATATCGACCCGACAAGGTACAAGTCAACAGACTATAGCCTCGCGACACGCGATGGGCCACGCCGGTTTGGGCCCGGCGGGCACGAGCCATGCCGATAGCCGGCCGTTGGGGTGTTGGCTAGAATGCGGCCTCCCGTTCGTCGATTTCACGCCCCTTGCGGGCAACAGAAAGGTCTACCGTGACGGCCGCGATCCTCGATGGCAAGCTTCTGGCCCGGCAAATCCGCGAGGAACTGCGCGACGAAGTCGCCGACTTCATCGAGAACAATGCCGAGGTGCCCACTCTGGCGGCCGTGCTGGTCGGCGAGGACCCGGCCAGCGAAGTATACGTGCGCAACAAGGTGACCGGCTGCGAGCAGGTGGGCATCCAGAGCCAGATGTTTCGACTGCCGGCGGAAACCTCGACCGAGGAACTTCTGGCCCTGGTCGCCAAGCTGAACAAGGCCAAGGAGGAGCCGGTGCACGGCATCCTCGTGCAACTGCCGCTTGCCCAAGCAGATCGACGTCTCGCGCATCCTGCACGCCGTCAGCCCGCTGAAGGACGTCGACGGATTCCATCCGGAAAACGTGGGCCGCCTGGTGCAGGGCAACCCGCGGTTCCTGCCCTGCACGCCGGCCGGAATTCAACAGCTGCTGCTGCGCAACGACATCGAGATCGCCGGCCGCCACGTGGTCGTTGTCGGACGCAGCGAAACGGTGGGCAAGCCGATGGCGCTGATGCTCGTGCAGCGCGGCCGCGGCGGCGACGCCACGGTCACGGTCTGTCACAGCAAGACGCGCAACCTGCCCGAGATCACCCGCACGGCCGACATCCTGATCGTGGCGATCGGCCAGCCGCACTTCATCACTGCCGAAATGGTCAAACCCGGCGCGGTCGTGGTCGACGTCGGCATCCATCGCACAGCCGGCGGCCTGGTCGGCGACGTCGACTTTGCCGGCGTCAGCCAGATAGCCGGCCACATCACGCCCGTCCCCGGCGGCGTCGGCCCGCTGACCGTGACGATGCTGCTGGTCAACACGCTGGCCGCGGCCAGGCAGCAGCAATAGTAGTGGTCAGTGAATAGTGGTCAGTGGTCAGAGAAGGCCGGTCACATTCCGCGTCTTCTCTGACCACTGACCACTAACCACTATTTCCTCTTTGCCGCAGCGCTTCGTAAAACAGCACCGCCGCGGTGGCCGACACATTCAAGCTGTCGGCTTTGCCGAGCATCGGCAGTTTGATGGGCGTGACGTCGGGGGCTTGCCAGGATTGCGACAAACCGGCCGCTTCGCTTCCCAACACGATCGCCGAGTTGCCGCGGTAATCGACGTCGGAGTATCCTCGCGTCGCGTCGAGCCGGGATGCGAAGATTTTCGATTTACGCTCGCGCAGCCAGCCAATCGTTTCGGCGGTGGCGGCTTCGCACACCGGCAGCGTGAAGATGGTGCCCAAGCTGGCGCGAATGCAGTTGGGGTTATACAAATCGGTGCCGCCGTCGGCCACGATCACCGCCGCCACGCCCGTCGCGTCGCCACTGCGTAGCACCGCGCCGACGTTGCCCGGCTTTTCCAGCCCGCAGACCACGGCAACCAGCGAGCCGTCGGGCACGATCAACTCGCCGATCGTGCGCCGCGGCGTCTCGGCCACCGCCAGCACGCCCTCCTGCCGCTGGCCGAACGCCAGTTTTTCAAACACGTCGGGCGTGACATGCCACATAGTGGCGTGCTGCTGCCCCAATCGTTCCAGCGCTCGAAAGCTTTCGGGACTGTTGCATAGCGGCTCGCAGACGAACGATTCGACCAGGCGTACTTCGGCCTCGATCGCCAACAGAATTTCGCGCGCGCCGTCAATGAAGCACCGCTGCTGTTTGCCCCGCTGGCGGCGGTCGCGCAATTTCACCGCGTCCTTGACGCGCTGGTTGTTCGGGCTGGTGATGGATTTGATCGTCATGTGGAAAGTCGTTCGTCTGCTGGGAGCCACTGCTGGCTTGTCCAGCAGTGTTGTGAATCACGTCGCGCTATAATACGTCGGGCGTCGGTTTTGCTTGCGTTGGGGCTGGTTTGCCGGGCTCCCTTACCCCGGCCCTCTCCGGCTCGACAGAGCTCGCCGCGGGCCGGCGGGAGAGGAAGGAATTTGTGAAGCGCACGCCGGATCCGCAGGGGAGTTGTCCGCCGGCGGCCGATGCGAGGACGACGTCGCGGGATTCAAGCGAACCCTCGTTGCGCAGCTCGCCCGCGTGTTCGAGCGTTGCCTTCAAAAGACCCGCGGCCGTGGCCAGCACGCCGGAATGACACGTCAGCAGGATGAACTGGCGATTTTCGGCCGTCAGTTCCAGGCACACTCCGAGCAGCTCACCCAGGTGTTGTTCGAGCTTCCAGGTCTCGCCGCGCGGTCCGTGGCCGTAGCCCGGCGGATCGAGAATCACCGCGTCGTAGCGGTGGCCACGCTTCAGCTCGCGCCGCGCGAATTTCACGGCGTCCTCGGCGATCCAGCGAATCGGCGCGTCGGCCAACCCCGATGCTTCGGCATTCGCGCGGGCCCAAGCCACGACGCTGGTCGCCGCATCGACGTGCACCACCTCGGCCCCGGCGGCCGCGGCGGCCAACGTGCTTCCGCCGGTGTAGGCGAACAGGTTCAAGACTTGCAGCGGCCGGCCGGCCGAACGAACTTGCTCGGCGATCCAATCCCAGTTTTTCGCCTGCTCGGGAAACAGCCCCACCTGGCCCGAGTCGGTGAATTTCAGTATTAACGTCAATTCGCCGTGCCGCACCGGCCACGATTCGTCGAGCAGGCGGTTGAAGTGCCACCGGCCCTGTTGGGCGCCGCCGCGCTCGTACGTTGCATCGGCGTCGGGCCAAAGCTCGAACTTGCGCGGAGCCGCTTCGGCCGCGCCCGGCGCAGGCCGATCGAGAACGTACGGCCCGAATCGCTCGAGCTTCCGCCCAGCGCCGAAATCGAGCAGTTGATATTCGCCACTCGCGAACATCGGCGCATCAGCCGCGCTAGCGGTCGCCCCTCGGTCGTTTGCCGGCGGTCTTGCGCTGCGGGCGATAGCCGCTGCCGGGCTTCGAGCGGATGTGATCGCCGGAGGTCTGGTCGTGAAACCGCTCGTTGGCCCGCTTGCGCCGCTGGTCGAGCGCCTCCTTCGGCGGCCGATCGCCGATCAGGCAATCGCAGCCGCTGCCGATCAAGTCCTGCCGGCCGGCCTGCTCCAGCGCCCGGCGGACCTCGAAATAATTCTCCGGCTTGAAGAACTGCATCAGCGCCCGCTGCAGCTTGCGGTCGCGCAGATGCTTGGCGATGTACACCGGCTTCTTCGTGAACGGGTCGAGGCCCGTGTGATACATGCAGGTCGCGATGTCGAACGGGCTGGGAATGAAATCCTGCACCTGGTCGGGCTGGTAGTCGTTCCGCTTCAGGAACAGCGCCAGGTCGATCATCGAGTCGAGCGTGCTGCCCGGATGGCTGGCGATGAAGTAGGGCACCAGGTACTGCTTCTTGCCGGCCCGCTTCGAGGCGCGCTTTGAACTCGTGGTCGAACTTCTCGAAATCGTCGATGCCCGGCTTCTTCATCAGCGCCAGCACGTCGGGATCGGTGTGCTCGGGCGCGACCTTCAGATGCCCGCCGACGTGATGCGTGGCCAGCTCGCGCATGTACTCGGGGCTGCGGCGGGCCAGGTCCATGCGAATGCCCGAGGCCACGAGCACTTTCTTCACGCCCGGCTCGTCGCGGGCCGCCTTCATCAGCTGCACCAGCGGGCCGTGGTCGGTGCCCAGCAGCTTGCAGATCGTCGGATGCACGCAGCTCAGCCGCCGGCACTTGGCCTCGACCTCGGGCCGCGTGCAGCGCATCTGGTACATGTTGGCCGTCGGCCCGCCGATGTCGCTGACCATGCCCTTGAAATCCGGGTCGGCCGTCATCTGGCGGATTTCGCCCAGGATCGACTCCTGGCTGCGGCTCTGGATGATCCGCCCCTCGTGGGCCGTGATCGAGCAGAACGTGCAGCCGCCGAAGCAGCCGCGCATGATCTGCACCGAGTCCTTCACCACCTCGTAGGCCGGAATCTGCTGCTTGCCGTAGCTGGGATGCGGCTTGCGCGTGAACGGCAAGCCGTAGACGCGATCCATCTCGGCCTGCGACAGCGGCAATCGCCGGCGGATTGGCGACGACCGCCTCGCGGTCGTGGTACTGCACCAGCCGCCGGGCGTTGTGCGGGTTCGTCTCGTTGTGCGAGATCTTGGTCATCTCGGCGAACGCCCAGCTTGTCGGTCGAGACCTGCTCGTAGCTGGGCAGCGTGATCGTGTCCGCGCGTCGGCGGCGATTCGCTTGGCCCCCAGCCGATAGGCCACGCCGCGCATGTCGCGCAGGTCGCGCACCGTCTGCCCGGCCGCCAGCCGGCGGGCGATCTCGACGATGCGCCCGCTCGCCCATGCCGTAGACCAGCAGGTCGGCCTTGCAGTCCAGGATGATCGAGCGGCGGACCTTGTCGCTCCAGTAGTCGTAATGGGCGAGCCGGCGCAGGCTGGCCTCGACGCCGCCGGCGATCACCGGCACGCCGCGATACGCCTCGCGCGCCCGCTGGCAATAGGCCAGCGTCGCCCGATCGGGCCGCCGGCCGATCTGCCCGCCGGGACTGTAGGCGTCGTCGTTGCGCACCTTGCGGTTGGCCGTGTAGTGGTTGATCATCGAGTCCATGTTGCCGGCGCTGATCGCGAAGAACAGCCGCGGCCGGCCGAACGTCCGCCACGGCTCGCAAGTCTGCCAATCGGGCTGGCTGAAGATCGCCACGCGAAAGCCCTTCGCTCTCCAGCAGCCGCCCCAGCAGCGCCATCGCGAAGCTGGGATGATCGACGTAGGCGTCGCCGGTGACGAACACGATGTCGACCTCGTCCCAGCCGCGCGCCGTCATCTCCGCGCGCGTCATCGGCAACGGCGCCGTCGCCTTCGGCCGCGAGGCCGGGCCGGGTTTGAGTGATGTGCATGACAGCGACGACGCCGGCGCAGCCGCAACCTCGCCGAGAATCGGCAAGCCGGCGGACAAACTAGCGGCAGGCGTCGACATGCGAACAACCCGGCAGACGTGGGACGGTATGAAAAGCCCGGAAACGGGGCAACCACGTATTCTAGCAGGGGTGCCGTGTGTCCGGCTATGGACCCGTTCGTACTGGCAGGATGACTGCAACATCGTGGCAAACACTGTAGCCGGCCTCTTTGAGGCCGGGACTTCCGCAAGGGCCTCCGGGGTCACAGACCCCGGCTACAGCACTTTGCAGCGCTCGCGTTCAAGCTGGATCGCCTGGGTGCCATGCTTGCGCTTCGCAAGCATTTCGCCGTCAACGTTTGAGCACATGCTATCAATCGCTTGAACCACCCGCTCATTTCAGCATTGTAGCAAGGGGGCACAGTCAGAGTCGAAATATACGGCGACGCTAACGGTTTGGCATTCGATCTACCGACTCGACGTCGCGTGGGTCATAAAGCGAGAGTTGGGCCTCTGGAAACAACACCTGTAGTTGAGCGACTTGCTCTTCCGTGAATGTCGTCGATGGAAACGCAATGCAATCGTAGCACTTCGCGCCGAAAAGCGACCACATCATCGGCAGGTCCGTTTCGAATCGGTTGCGGTGTCCCCAGTTAAAGCGGACGGCAGTGGCATGCATGACTCTGTCTCGCTGCCTGAGCTGCATCAGGTTTGACAGAACGAACCACATGCCGGTGGCAACAAGCGCCGTTATCACGAACAGCGTTCGTACCGTAAATCGGGGCCAGCGGCGTTTGGGGATAGTCATGCGATGGTTCTGCCTACTTGGCGTCGTCCGGCTTGACCCGTGGGTTGCCGACCGGTGTCCACTCGCCATTGTTGGTTTGATTCCAACAATCGCCGGTGACCGTGTCGGTCATGTAGTTTCCCGCTGCCTGTCCGGCAATCGCGAGTTGGTATCGCCCGACCATCGGCGGCGCATTTTGCGATCGGCCCACCGTTTGAGCGCCAGAGGAGCCCACGATCATAAGTGCACAGCACAAGCCCAACAAAGCCGAGACGCCGCTGATCAAGATCGTGCGCAGGTTCATGGTAGTACTCCAGAAAAGAGTGGGGATTACTCAGGCCGTCATTGGATTGTAGCCAGGAGCGGAGAGAAACCGGAACGCGACTCGAATTCGGTACTTGAGGTGCGTTCCCCGTTTTGCCGCGCGGTCTTGGGAAGCCACAGGCAGAGGCCCCCGATGACGATGAGCGTTACCACCAGGATTTCGATCCACCACTCGGCCATGAATCGCTTGAACCACCCGCTCATCCCGGCATTATAACAATGGCGGTCCGCCTCACCCGCATCGACTTGCCCTTGCCTGGTCCTGCCGAGAGACTATCGTTGTAACAGCGTCCGCCAAACCTCCGAGACCGCCGCCGGCTCCAACTTCGATGCCCGACCCACGTCACGCGCCGTCCTCGCGCTTGCTCTTCGCCTTGATCATGGGTGCGCTGGCGCCGTGGGCGTTGTATGTGGCGGTGGGGGCCTATCTGTACAACTTCGATCCCTGGCGGGCGGTGATCGTGCTGGGTTGCATGGCCACATTCCTCGGTTGGTGGCTGCTGCTGCTTTACATGCAAGGCCGCAAAAAGAAGCCCTAGCTAGCGGGCCGGTCGAGCTGTAGCCGGCCTCTGTGAGGCCGGTCTGCTGCGGCGTCCGGGGGACATTTGCCGCGGTCACAGACCCCGGCTACAGAGTCCAGAGCCCCGAGTACCCACTCGATTCCTCATCGCCTAACGTCGCCTCACGTCCCGAGTTCGGCCCGAACCGCCCCTCCCGCCGCCCCGACCCCTTCGCCGCTGGCAAACGTAGAATTGAGCGGGATCCGAATTGTTTGTTGCCTTTGATTGGGGCATAATCCCCGCCAGCCGTTTCGCGTCCTCTGCACGCTGGCGCGGTCGGAACAGGAAACCATGGGAATGGCTCACACCGAAATCACAGCCTCGCGACCCCTGCGGCAAGCCTCTCCGGCGGCCGCGGCGGTGACCGGCTTGTCGATCGGCGAATACCTGATCCGCCGGCTGCAGGACTACGGCATCGGCCACGTCTTCGGCATCCCGGGCGACTACATCCTGCAGTTCTACTCGATGCTGGACCAAAGCCCGCTCGAGATCGTGACCGCGCACGCGCGAGGACTGCGCCGGCTTCGCGGCCGACGCCTACGCCCGCGTGCACGGCATGGGCGCGGTGTGCGTCACCTATTGCGTGGGCGGGTTGAGCCTGTGCAACTCGATCGCCGGGGCCTACGCCGAAAAGTCGCCGGTGGTCGTGATCACCGGTTCGCCGGGCCTGAAAGAGCGGCACAACAATCCGCTGCTGCACCACCGGGTGCGCGATTTCCGCACGCAGTACGACGTGTTCGAAAAGCTGTGCATCGCCGGCACCGAGCTGAACGACCCGTTGACCGCGTTTCACGAAATCGATCGCGTGCTGCACGCCGCGTGCCCGCTACAAGCGGCCGGTGTACATCGAGATTCCGCGCGACATGGTGGGCGTCGTGCCCGAGCTGCCGCACCAGTTTCAACACACGCAACTGGTGAGCGACCCGGACGTGCTGGCCGAAGCGGTGACCGAGGCCGAGCGGTGGCTCAACAGTTGCCAGCGGCCGGTCATCGTCGGCGGCGTCGAAATCCATCGCTTCGGCCTGCAAGACGAGCTGCTGGCGCTGGCCGAAGGCTCGCAGCATTCCGATCACCACCACGATGCTCGGCAAAAGCGTCATCCCCGAAACGCATCCGCTGTTCGTCGGCCTGTACGAAGGGGCGATGGGCAACGACGAAGTCACGAAGTTCGTCGAGGCAGAGCGATTGCGTGCTGCTGCTGGGCACGTTCATGACCGACATCAACCTCGGCATCTACACGGCCAATCTCGACCCGGGCAAGTGCATCTACGCCACCAGCGAGCAATTGCGCATCCGGCATCATCACTTTCACGACGTGCTGTTGGCCGATTTCATGCGCGAGCTGGCCGCCCGGCGTCCACAGCCGCCCGCAGCGTGCCGATTCCCAAGGTGCAAAACCTGGCCAGCGAGAAGTTCACGCTCAAGCCCGACGAGCCGATCACGATTTCGCGGCTGATCGCCCGGCTCAACGAATCGCTCGACGACGAAACGGTGGTGATCGCCGACATCGGCGACGCGCTGTTCGCGGCCACCGAGCTGGTGATCCGCGGGCGGACCGAGTTCATCAGCCCGGCCTACTACACCTCGATGGGCTTTTCGGTGCCGGCGGCGCTGGGCGCGCAGGTCGCCCGGCCCGATCTGCGCACCGTGGTGATCGTCGGCGACGGCGCGTTCCAGATGACGGGCATGGAGCTTTCGAGCCATCGTGCGGCACAAGTTTCCGACGATCGTGATCGTGCTCGACAACGGCGGCTACGGCACCGAACGCTTTCTGCATCCCGGCAACTTCGAATTCAACGACGTCCAGCCCTGGGCCTACCAGCAAGCTGCCGCGAAGTCTATCGGCGGCGGCACCGGCTACGAAGTGCGCACCGAAGGCGAGTTCGACGCGGCGCTGCGGCGAGCGTGGGCCGACACCAGCGGCCTGAGCCTGATCCACGTCCATCTCGATCGCGACGATCACAGCATCGCGCTGGCGCGATTGACCGAAAAGTTGAGCAAGCGCGTGTAATAGACCGACTACGGTAATTTGGCATGCCTTGGGTGCCACTGGCGTCTCGCCAGTGCGCGGCAGGACACGGGCAAGATGCCCGTGGCACCCGACAATTCAAAACAGTCCGACTAGTCGGCCACGCAGCATTGGATTTCCAGAGAGTCACGGATGGTCCCGTTCTCAGGCCAGACAATCGTCATCACCGGCGCCTCGACCGGAATCGGCCGTGCGCTGGCGCTCGAATTGGCGCCGCGGCATCCAAAGCTCGTGCTCGCGGCACGCGATGCCGCTCGGCTGGAGGCCGTGGCGGCCGACTGCGGCCGACTGGGAGCCGAGACGCTGGTGGTGACCGCCGACGTCACCGTGCGCGATCAGTGCCGCAATCTGATCGAGCGGACCGTCGAGCGATTTCGCACTCTCGACGTGCTGGTCAACAACGCCGGCCGAGCCATGTGGGCCCGCTTCGACGAACTGGCCGACGTGTCGGTCCTGGAAGACGTCATGCGGCTCAATTACCTGGGCAGCGTGTACTGCACGTTTTACGCATTGCCGCATCTCAAAAAGTCGCGCGGGCTGATCGTGGCCATGGCCAGCACGTCGGGACTGACCGGTGTGCCGATGCTCAGTGGTTATGCCGCCAGCAAGCACGCGGTGATCGGATTTTTCGAATCGCTACGGATCGAACTGGCCGCCAGCGGCGTCGGCGTGACCATCGTCGCCCCCGACTTTGTGCAGTCGGAGATTCTAGCACGCGCGGTCGACGGTCGCGGCCATCCCAAGGGCGTGAGCCCCTTGGATCAGCGTTATCACATGACGGCCGAGAAGTGTGCCCGGCGAATCGTCACGGCCATGCGGCGTCGCAGCCGGCTGGTGCTGACGTCGCACCGCACCGCCTGGGGCCGGTGGGGAAAACTGCTCGTCCCGCGGATCGTCGATTGGATCGCCGCGGCCAGCGTCGAAAGCGGTGGAAAAAAATGACTATGAAGATCAACGTTGAGTCGAACGCCTCTTCGCCCCCTCGCCCACCGGGAGAGGGCCGGGGTGAGGGTGCCCCGCCGCGACGCTCCTCCCTGACCACCGTCGACTCCAACGCCCGCATCCTCATCGTACGCCTAAGCGCCATCGGCGACGTGCTGCACGGCCTGCCCGTGCTCAACGCCGTGCGCGACGCGTTGCCGCGCGCGTTCTTGGCCTGGGTGGTCGAAGGCCGCGCGGCCGATTTGCTGCGCTCGCACAAAGCGCTCGACGAATTGATCGTGTTGCCGCGCGGCTGGCTCAAATCGCCAAGCACCGTGCTCGATTTGCGCCGTCGGCTACGCGAATTGCGGTTCGACACGACGCTCGATCTGCAAGGGCTGAGCAAAAGCGCAATCGCCGCGCGCCTCTCGGGCGCCCGTCGCCGCATCGGGTTTGACGGCCGCGACGGTCGCGAGGTCAGCCGCTGGCTCAATAACCATCTGGTGCTGCCGGCCCGGGTACACGTGATCGAACGCAATCTGGAACTACTGCGTCCCTTGGGAATCAACGCACCTGTCGCGAGATTTGACCTGGAAGACACTCCGGCCGACGCCAGCACTGCTCGCAAGATTCTGGACACGGCCCAACTCGGCGAGCGGTTTGTCGTCGTCAATCCTGGCGCGGGGTGGCGGTCGAAACTTTGGCCGGCCGATCGTTTTGCCGCCGTGGCCCGACATTTGGGCCGTGCCGCAGGCCTACGTTCGCTGGTCGTGTGGGCCGGCGACGAGGAGCGAGCCTGGGCCCAGCAGATCGTCGAAGGATCCAGCGATTTCGCCATGCTCGCGCCGCGCACGAGCCTTGGCGAACTTGCGGCACTCACGCGACGGGCCGCGCTGTTCGTCGGCTCCGACACCGGCCCGTTGCACCTGGCCGCCGCGGTCGGCACGCCTTGCGTCGGCCTGTTCGGTCCGATGCCCGCCGAACGCAACGGCCCCTACGGAGTGCAACATATCGCCGTGCAGAAAATGTGCCTCACGGGCACCAGCCGCCAGCGCCGCACCGCCGGCAGCGAATCGATGGAAGCAATCTCGGTCGAGGACGTCTGCGCCGCCTGCGATCAAATTCTCAGTCGCGCGAATTCGGCCAGACGATCAGCCTAGCAAAAGTCATATCGGTAGACGCGAGTGTCCCCTCTCCCGCCGGGAGAGGGCTAGGGTGAGGGAGCCCCTGTGTTTCGTCTCCCATCCGCAACATCGCGCTCAATAGAACTCTCCGCACCAGAAGCCGCGCGTCAATGCACCGCTCCCTCACCTAACCTCTCCCGGAGGGAGAGGGACCGGACCCGAGCGTCTTACTTTTTCCCCGCCTGATACAGATACGGGTTCATGGTCGGGTCGTTGTACATCTTGAATTGGAAGTACACCTTGAGCCGCTTGCGGCCGGCGAAAATATCGTCGAGCAACTCGCCCAGCGCCGTCGACAGGTCGCGGTGCTGTTCGGCCAGGATTTCCAGCCGCGCCTTGGCTTTGGCCCGATGCTCGGCCGTGGCGTCGGCTCGGTCGGCCTGCTCCTGCATGTGGTAGCGGCGCAGCGCCAGGATCGACAGCCGGTCGATCGTGCTGCCGGGCGTTTCCGTGTTCTGCCGGGCACCTGGCTGGAGCACGACTTTTCGTTCGGACAGCTCGCGCAACAGGTAAGCGTCGAGCTGCTCGATGCCGTCGTTGCGCTTCTGGTTGAAACCGTCGATGGCCCGCTTCACCTCGGCGATCTTCGCGTCGCCGACGTTGGGGCTGCGGGCGACGTCCTCCTCATGCCACAGCTGATAATTGAACATGTGCTGCTGACAGACCGCTTGCAGAAAGCCGGTGTACGGGTTGGCGATTTCCTGTGCGTGCCACAGGGCCACGGTGTGCTCGTGCAAGTCGGTGATCTCGCGGACGTCGATCATGATCGAGCCATAGCAGGGGAACCGGCGATTGTGAGTCGAGATCGAATTCTATCCCTGGCCTTGCCGCCCAACAAGCCAAGGGGCCGCGTGTTGCCTGCCGGGTTGATCTAGGCCGGCGCCGGGCGGCGGCTTAAAATGAGAGCATGTCAGCCGCGACGGAACCTGCGATGATTACGAAGCCCTCGGGCCAAACCCTGTTGCTTGCGGCAGTCGTGGCGGCAAGCTGCGTTTTGGTCGGTTATTTGCTGATCTTTCACGATCCCGCGGCGGCCGCCCGAAGCGCCGCCGATGACAGCAGCCGGCTCACGCTGGCCGACATCCCCTTCAACGGCGCTCGGGCATACGACTACTTGAACGACCTGTGCGTGCTGGGTTCGCGCACCAGTGGCACGCCGGGCATGCACGCACAGCAAAAGATGCTGGCCGCGCATTTTCAGAAGTTGGGCGCGAAAATCCGCTACCAGAAATTCCGGCTGCGACATCCCCTCGACGGCAGCCCGGTGGCCATGGCCAACATGATCGTCGAGTGGCAGCCGCAGCGCCGCGAGCGGATCTTGCTGTGCACCCATTACGACACTCGGCCGTATCCCGACAACGACCCGGTCAATCCGCGCGGCGTCTTTCTCGGCGCCAATGACGGGGCCAGCGGCACGGCCGTGCTGATGGAACTGGGCAACCAGATGGCGAACATCAAGGGGGACGTGGGCGTCGACTTCGTTTTTTTTGACGCCGAAGAGTTCGTGTTCCAGGAGCGGAGCGACGCCTACTTCGCCGGCTCGGAATACTTCGCGGCCAACTACGCCTCGCATCCGGCCGGCTTTCGTTATAAGTACGCCGTGTTGCTCGACATGGTGGGCGACGCCGATTTGCAGATCTATCCCGACCGCCAAAGCATGTCGTGGGACGACTCGCGGCCGCTGGTCGAGGCGATCTGGGACACGGCACGCAGGCTGGGCGTGCTCGAGTTCTCCGTCAGCAAGCGGGTTGAAGTGCTCGACGATCACATCAAGCTGCACAACATCGGCAAAATTCCCAGTTGCGACGTCATCGATTTCAAATATCCCGCCTGGCACACGCAAGACGACACGCCAGGGCGGTGTTCGGCGTTGTCGCTGGCCAAGGTGGGCTGGGTTGTGCAAGAATGGCTCAAGGCCGCGGTCCAGAAACCGTAAGTCGCCACACGATTTCGCCGCGCAAGGCCGGCAGCACTCTCTGAAAGTCGCCCATGGACACGTTTTCCGCCTGCGTGGCACTTCTGCCCTTAGCCATCTACCTGTTGCTGTTGGGCGCGATCAACCTTGCGGGCCGTCCGCTGGTCGTCACCGGCACGCGCGAAATCCTTGCGTTGGGGCTGGCCGTCTGTGGGCTGGTGATTGTCGGGCCGATGCAGCTCTTCATGCCTGAGGGCGCCGCCGCCTGGTTCGGAGGGGTGGTGTGGCTGTTGCTGATCGCCTTCTACATGCTGTGTCTGACGATGGCGGTCATGATGAGCCGCCCGCGGCTGGTGATCTACAACATCTCGCTCGATCAACTGCGTCCGATCCTCTCTGCGACCGTTGCGCGGCTCGATCACGACAGCAGTTGGGCGAACCGCGCGGTGACCATGCCCCAGATGCGCGTGCATCTGCAGGTGGAGAGTTTTCCGCCGATGCGCAATGCATCGCTGGTTGCCACCGGCACCGACCAGAGCGTGGCCGGCTGGCGTCGGTTGGAAACGGCCCTGCGCGAGACGCTTCGCGAAACGCCCGTCGCGTCCGGTCAATTGCACGGTCTGTGGCTGACCTTGTGCGGCGCGATGATCCTGGTAGTGCTGGCCCTGCGAATCGCCGAAGATCCGCAAACGCTCGCCCAAGGTCTGACTCGCATGCTCAACCCGTAGCGCTCGATGCGCTCACAGAGTGCCACTGGCATCTTGCCAGTGCAAGTGTCAACGGCTCGGGTGGCCCAGACAACTTGTTGTCTGGGTCTCGAAGGGACAAGAGGGGCCGAGGCGGTGTGGGAGCCCCGTCGCACGCCTCTTGCTGCACCCAGGCGAAAAACGTCAACGACCGGCAGCCTTCGCCGTTTTTCTCTCCGCCACGGCGGCCGCCTGCTCTTCCTCGTTGAGCAATTCGAAGCGGACTCGATAGGCGCGATGCCCTGCGGCCAGTTGGCCGGCATAGAGCGTGGCCAGCTCTTCGCGTAGCGCTTCGGCCGAGTCAAATCCGTCGGGCCGCGCGTCGTCATCGGTCAATCGCGGCAAATCAACCGCGTCGAGCGACACGACCCGAATATAGCCGGCGCCGGGAATGTAGCTGCGCTGGCCCGCCTTCATCCGGCACACGCTCCACAGGCGGATCGTTTGCGTTTTTTCGCCGCTGCGAATCGCCGGCAGGAATTTCTTCTTGAACAGCAGCACGCCCGGGCCCGTCACTTTTTCGCGGGTTTTGCACCTTTCGCAGGTTTCTCATCGCCGCGCGTCACGTCCAGCCAGCGAGCCAGCGCCACCGCCAATTGCGGCACCGCCGCGGGATGCTCTTCGAGAATCGGCGCGGCGGCTTGAATGCACTTTTCGGCCCGGCCGACATACTCGGGCTTGCCGAGCGCCTTGGCCAGAAATATCAGGTTCGCGGCCGAGACCGAATTGCCCGAGGGTTGCACGTTGTCGGTCGGCAATTTGCTGCGGGCGATCAACTGTTCATGCAGCGTCGACGTGTAAAAGAACCCGCCCACCTTTTCATCCCAGAACAACTTGATTTGCTGATCGGTCAATTCGCCGGCCGCTTTCAGCCAGCGAGGGTCACCGGTGGCTCGATCGAGCGCGATCAGGCCGTCGATGAAAAACGCATAGTCGTCGAGGTACGCCAACAGTTTCGCCTGGCCGTTGCCGTAGGTTCGCAGCAGCCGGCCTTCGCCGTCGCGCATCTTGGCCAGCACGAAGTCGGCCGCTTTGGCTGCGGCCTGGGTGTATTCCTCGTTCTTGAAAATCCGGCCCGAGTCGGCCAGCCCGCGAATCATCAGGCCGTTCCAGCCGGTGAGCACCTTGGTGTCGGTCAGCGGCCGGGCGCGTGATCGCGCGCGGCCAACAGTTTCTTGCGAATACCTTGCAGCGTCTCGTCGAGCGCGGCTTCGGAGAGCTTGCGTTGCTTGGCTTCGTCGGCCAGCGATTGCGACAGCAGCGGAATGGAATGCCCCTCGAAATTCGGCTCGCCGGCAATCCCGTATACGCCAGCCCAAACCGCATATTCCTCGGTCGTGAGAATCTTTGCGACCTCGTCGCGATCCCAGACGTAGTACCGGCCTTCCTCGGAATTCGTCTCGGCATCGAGCGCCGAATAAAATCCGCCGGCCGGATCGGTCATCTCGCGCAGCACGAACTCGAGCGTCTCGTCGACGACCCGTTTGAAATCGGCGCGCGGGGCCAGCTCGTAGGCTTGCGCGTAGACGCTGGCGAGCTGGCCGTTGTCGTACAGCATCTTCTCGAAGTGCGGCACGCGCCAGTAGCGGTCGGTGCTGTAGCGGTGAAATCCGCCGCCGACGTGATCGCGAATGCCGCCGTGCGAAATCTTTTCCAACGTGGCGATCAGCATTGTCTGGCCCGATCCGCCTTTGTGCCGCCGGGCCTGGTCGAGCAAGAACACCAGGTTCGGCGGCTCGGGAAACTTGGATTGCTTGGCGTTCGCCGCGTTGAACCCAAAACCGCCGTACTGCGGATCGTACTGCGCGGCCAGCGACGTCAGCACGGCGTCGACCATTGCACCGTCGAGCTTCGCCACCTTCAGCATCGGCCGCTGCCGCAGGCTTTCGGCGACGTAGTCGGCCAGCGAGTCGCCGGTTTTCTGCCATTTGTCGGCGTCGGTTGACCAGGCTTCTTGCACGCGCGATAGCACGGTCAAAAAGCCGATCCGCTCGTCCTTGTCGCGCGGCGGAAAATAGGTTCCGCCCATCAGCGGCTTGGCGTCGGGCGTCAAGAACATCGACAGCGGCCAGCCGCCTCCCTGCTTCGAGCCCAGCAGCTGCATGTAGATGTGCAGCGCCTGCATGTAAATCTCGTCGATGTCGGGCCGTTCCTCGCGGTCGACCTTGATGCACACGAAGTTCTTGTTCATCAGGGCCGCGATTTCCTCGTCCATGAACGATTCGCGCTCCATGACGTGGCACCAGTAGCAACTCGAATAGCCGACCGACAGAAAGATCAGTTTTTTCTCCTGCTTCGCCTTGGCCAGCGCCTCTTCGCCCCACGGATACCAGTCGACCGGATTGTGCGCATGCAACAGCAGGTAGGGGCTCGTCTCCTTGGCCAGCCGGTTGGTATGCGGGGGTTTCGCGGCAGGCTTCGCGCCCTGGGCCTTCGCCGCCGGCTTGTCCGCGCTCGAAACAGGACGAGCCAGCGCCACTATCAACAGCATGACGAGTGCGAAGAATTTAGGCGCGACTTGCATGCGTGTTCCCCCTCTCCCTCCGGCCCGCGGCGAGCTCGGTCGAGCCGGAGAGGGCCGGGGTGAGGGAGCCAAGAATAACGTTCCGAATTTCAAGAAACCGCCGCGCCACGCATTGTCGCAATCTTCTCGAACCGTGGCAATTGAGTTTCGCTTCCCAAGTGGCAACGATCGACCGCCTCTACTAACCCGACGCGCCAGCGAGGGTTCTTCGTCCTGCTTCCCTCGCTAGCGCGTCGGGCCAGTGTACGTCGCCTTCAATCTTGCGGCGACGACCTGTCCTCGACGCGAAACGAGCGAACGTTTGGCGCGGCTTTTCGACGATCACTTGGCCGTTGTCCGCCAGCGGCGCGTCGACGGTCTGAGCCTGCGAATCGCAATTCGCCTCGTCCTGTTGCTGCACCGGCGCCGGATAATCGGCCCTGAACGTCACCGGCCCCACGGTCAACAGATCGCCCGGATTGACCGGCATCGCCTGCTCGGAAATGCGCGTGGGCCCGACGAACGTGCCGTTGAGCGACCCCAAGTCGCGCACCATCAGCATGCCGTCGACTTCGAACACTTCGCAGTGGGTGCGGCTCACCAGCGGATGCTTCAACCGCAAATCGGTCCCCCGGCTGCGGCCGATGACCGTCGGCAAGTGCAGTTCGAATTGGCGCGACTTTTCATCGCCGCCAACAACAATCAATTTCGCTTCCAAGTGCCACTCCGATCGTGATCGAGCAAGTCGATCACGGCTGGGAAAGCTGACTCGCGCCCCGGCGTGCCCGCCATTTACTATACATGGAGGAAACGGCCCCCGCCAACGGACGGCCGTGAGCTGGTGCGTGATTTCGCACCCTGGCCAATCGAGTTTTCTCCGCCTGTTCGGCGCCACGACAGGCTTCTACAATGGACTGGCAACCCAGAATTTGCCCCATAGTGCACTCAGGTCCCAAGCGTGAAGCAACTGCTCAGTGAACAAGAAATCCACACAGGCATCGGGCGGCTGGCCGGCGAAGTCGCTCGGCACTACGCCGGCCGGCCGCTGACCGTGATCGGCGTGCTCACCGGCAGCATGGTGCTGGTGGCCGATCTGATCCGCCGCCTCGACATGCCGCTGCGCGTGGGCGTGATTCAAGCCCGCAGCTATCGTGGCGCCGCGGTTAGCCCTGGCCAGTTGGAAATCAACGACTCGATGCTGCCCGACGTCAAGGGTCGTGACGTCCTGCTGGTCGACGACATTTTTGACACCGGCCGCACGCTGACGATGGTGACCGAGCAGATTCGCGCGCTGGGCCCGCGCACGGTGCGCTCGGCGGTGCTGCTGTTCAAGCTGGGTCGCCAGGAAGTCGAGTTTCGCCCGGACCACGTGGCCTTCGAAATTCCCAACGAGTTCGTCGTCGGCTACGGGCTCGACTATCAAGACGCCTATCGGCACTTGCCCTACGTGGCGGTGCTCGAAGCCGACGACCTGGCCGCGGGGCCGCCGGCATGACGCGGCGCATCCTGCACATCATTCCGACGCTGGACCGCTCGGGCGCCGAAAAGCAGTTGGCCCTGCTGGCCGCCGGTTTGCCGAGCGACGAATTCGACGTGCACGTCTGCGCCTTGATGCGAGGCGGCCCGCTGGCCGACGACCTGCGCCAGGCCGGCATCCCGTTGACCGTGCTGGAAAAAGACTGGAAGTTCGACCCAGCGGCCCTGTGGCGTTTGCGGCAGCACATTGCGCGACTCAAGCCTGACGTGGTGCAGACGTGGATGTTCACGGCCAATGCCTACGGCCGGGCCGCGGCAATTGCGGCCGGCGTGCGCCACATCGTGGCTAGCGAGCGGTGCGTCGACAGTTGGAAAGCCTGGCATCAGCTGGCCATCGACCGTTACCTGGCGCGCCGCACCGACGCCATCACAGTCAACAGCCGCGGCGTGGCCGAATTTTACGCCAATCACGGCGTGCCGGCCGACAAGCTGCGCTTGATTTACAACGGCATCGGCCCGGCAGCCGCGAGCGACGTCACGCGCGAGCAATTGCTCGCCGAGTTGAACCTGCCCGCGGGCACGCGGTTGATCGCGGCCGTGGGCCGGCTGTGGCCGCAAAAGCGGATCAAGGACCTGATTTGGGCCGCGGACCTGATCAAGGTGATTCGCGACGACGTGCATCTGCTGGTCATCGGCGACGGCCCGCAACGTCAAGCCTTGGAACGTTACCGGCGGCTGTGCCACATCGACGACAAGGTGCACTTTCTCGGCACGCGCCACGACGTGCCCCGATTGATGCCCCATTTCGACGTGCTCTGGCTGGCCAGCAGCTACGAAGGTCTGCCGAACGTCGTCATGGAAGCCATGGCCTGCGGCGTGCCGGTCGTGGCCAGCGACATTTGGGGCAACCGCGAATTGGTGGTCCACGGCCAGACCGGCTACCTGGTTGGCGTCGGCGATCGGGCCGGTTTCGCCCGCTATGCCAACAAGATTTTGGACGATTCCCACTTGGCCTCCAGCCTGGGCACCGCCGCCCGGCAGCGAATCGGCACGGAATTCACGATCGAAACCATGGTCGATAAGCACGCGGCGCTGTACCGTGAAATACTGGGCTGAGCGGCCGCGTTTCAACCATTCCGGACTTCGCATTCGCATGTGTGGAATCACTGGTGGCGTCTGGACCGACCCGCTCGCGGCGCTCGCGCCCGACGTGCTCGAGCGGATGACCACGGTGCTGCGTCACCGCGGGCCGGACGAGTCGGGAACCTACGGCAGCGATTTCAAGATCCGCCCCGGCTATGGCGCTGTGCCCGGCGTGGCGCTGGGGCATCGGCGGCTGTCGATCATCGACGTGGCCGGCGGGCATCAGCCGCTGTCGAACGAAGACGGCTCGGTGTGGATCGTCTTCAACGGCGAGATCTACAACCACCGCGCAGCTGCGCCGGCGGCTGGAAGGCGCTGGCCATCGCTTTCGCACGCATTGCGACACCGAGGCGATCGTGCACCTGTACGAAGACGAAGGCCTCGACTTCCTCGAACATCTCAACGGCATGTTCGCCCTGGCCATCTGGGATGCCAACGCGCGGCGGCTGGTGCTGGCCCGCGATCGGCTGGGCAAGAAGCCGCTCTTCTATCGCCACGAGCCGGATCGCCTGCTCTTCGCCAGCGAGCTGAAAAGCCTGCTGCAAGTGCCCGGCGTCGCGCGCGAGATCGATCCGCAGGCGCTCGACGAATATCTCACCTATCAGTACGTGCCGCATCCGCGCACGATCTTTCGCGGCTTTGCGAAACTGCCGCCGGCCCATTACGGCGTCTACTCCGACGGCCAGCTGGTCGACGCACTGCTATTGGAAGCCCGATTTCGACCTTGAAGACCCGCGGCCGATCGCCGACTACGCCGCCGAGCTGCGCGAGTTGCTCACCTCCGCGGTGCAGATGCGGCTGCGAGTCGGACGTGCCGCTGGGGGCGTTTCTTTCCGGCGGCGTCGACTCGTCGCTCATCGTGGGCCTGATGCAGCGGCTGATGAGCCGGCCGGTCAAGACGTTTTCGATCGGCTTTCCGGTGAAGGAGTTCGACGAAACCGAGCCACGCCCGCGAAGTGGCCGCAGCGGCTGGGCACCGAGCATCACGAGTTTCGCGTCGAGCCCGAGTGCGTCGACGTGCTGGAAAAGCTGGTCTGGCACTACGACGAGCCGTTTGCCGACAGCTCGGCGATTCCCACCTACTACGTGTCGAAGCTGACGCGGCGAGCACGTCACGGTGGCCCTGACCGGCGACGGCGGCGACGAACTGTTTGCCGGCTACCTGCGCTATCGGGCGGTGCGGCTGGCGGCGTGGTTCGACCATTTGCCGCGCGCGGTTCGCACGCTGGCCGGCAGCCCGCTCTGGCGCCGCCTGCAGCGCGGCCGCCGACAACGCTCGCTGCTGCGGCGCGCCAGCCGATTTGCCGAGGCGCTCTGCGCTCAGTCCCCAGCGGCGTTACTTCGAGTGGATGTCGCTGTTCAACGAGGCCCGCCGGGCGGATCTCTATCGCGAAGAGTTTCTGGCCGAGCTGCCCGATGCCGATCCGTTCGACTTTCTGGGCCAGGCCTTCGCCCGCTCGCGGCATCGCGACGAAGTCACGGCCGCCAGCCTGGCCGACCTGGTCACCTATCTGCCCTGCGACCTGATGACCAAGGTCGACATCGCGTCGATGGCCAACAGCCTGGAGTGCCGGCGCCGTTTCTCGACCATCGGGTGGTGGAGTTGGCGGCGCGGATGCCGATCGGCCTACAAGTTGCGCCGCGGCCGGGGCAAGCGGATCCTGCGCGAGGCCTTTCCCGAGCTGTTGCCCCCGCGCGTGATGCGGCGGCCGAAGATGGGCTTTGGCGTGCCGCTTGAGCAGTGGTTTCGCCACGAGCTCAAAGATTACTCGCGGCAGGTGTTGCTCGATCGGCGGGCGCTCGACCGCGGCTACTTCCGGCCCGAGGCGGTCGACGCGGATGTTGGACGAGCATCAAACCGGGGCCTTCGATCACGGGTATCGGCTGTGGGGGCTGCTGTTCTTCGAGCTGTGGCATCGCGAATGGATCGACAGCCAGCCGTCGTGCGCCACGGTGCCGGCGTCGGCCACGGCTTGAGCGCATCCCAAAGTTCGCAAGCTGCCAAGCCCTTTAGCGCCGCTCGCCAATCGGATAGGATGGAGCCCTTGGTAATTCCTTGAGCCAACTGGTGTGGAGTCGCGGCATGGACAACGTCTTGGCGGTGGTCCTGGCGGGCGGCAAGGCGACGCGGCTGGAGCCGCTGACGCGCGACCGGGCCAAGCCGGCGGTGCCGTTCGGCGGCGTCTACCGCATCATCGACTTCACGCTCTCGAACTGCCTCAACAGCGGCCTGCGCAAGATGCTGGTGCTCACGCAGTACAAGGCGATGAGCCTCGACCGGCACATCAACCTCGGCTGGCGGCGGCTATCTGTGCCGCGAGCTGGGCGAGTTCATCGACGTCGTGCCGCCGCAGCAGCGGATCGACGAGCACTGGTACCAGGGCACCGCCGACGCCGTCTATCAGAACATCTACACGCTCGAAAAAGAGCGGCCCGAGTACGTCGTCATCCTGGCCGGCGACCACATCTACAAGATGGACTACGGCAGCCTGGTCGAGTACCACAAGGAGAACCAGGCCGATCTGACGGTCGGCGCCCTGCGCGTGCCGGCCACCGAGGCGCGGCAGTTCGGCGTCATGCGAGGTCGACAGCCGACCAGCGGATCGTCGGCTTCGAGGAAAAGCCGGCCGAGCCCGACGACGATTCCCGGCGACCGCGCAGCACATCCTGGCCTCGATGGGCATCTACGTCTTCACCGCCCGGTTCCTGTTCGAGCAGCTGTGCCTCGACGCCACGCGGCCGGGCAGCGCGCACGATTTCGGCCGCAACATCATTCCGTCGATCATCGACACGCACCGCGTGTTCGCCTTTCCGTTCCGCGACGAGAACCGCAAGCAGGACGCCTACTGGCGCGACGTCGGCACGCTCGACGCCTACTACGAGGCCAACATGGACCTGATCTCGGTCGATCCGCTGCTTGAACATGTACGACGAGCGGTGGCCGATCCGCACCTACCAGCCGAACTTTCCGCCGCCGAAGTTCGTGTTTGCCGAGGAAGGGCTTCGACGCCCGCCGCGGCGAGGCGCTCGACAGCATCGTCTGCCAGGGCTCGATCATCTCCGGCGGCACGCGTCGAGCGATCGATCGTTGGGCCCAACACGCGCGTCAACAGCTTTGCCCACGTGCGAAGATTCGATCCTGTTCGACGGCGTCGACATCGGCCGCCACGCCCGGATCCGCCGCGCGATCATCGACAAGGGCGTGCACATTCCCGCCCGGCACCGAGATCGGCTACGACCCCGAGCACGACCGCGCCCGCGGCTTCACCGTCAGCGAAGGCGGCGTAGTCGTCATCGCCAAGGCCGACGGCGTCGACCATTTCCTAGAAGCCGAAGCGATGCACGGGTGAGTAGGTTGGGTCTCGGGTGGCCCAGACAACTCGGTTGTCTGGGTCCCGCAGGGACAAGAGGACCCTGTGAGTTGCGAGCCGTCCAAAACCCTCTCCCGCCGGGAGAGGGTGGTTCGCGACAGCGAACCGGGTGAGGGTGCCTCGCGCGTTTGTTGCCATCGTGTGACGGTGCGAGCCTTGCTTTTTCATCCTTCGTCCTTCTACGTTCATCCTTTGTTTTGGGGAGATCGTGGTTCACGGACGCTTTATTCAGCCAAGTAGGTCAGGCCAATGGCCTGACGATCTGACGACGACACGCGGGGCGCCTAATTATCTTGTCTGTGTCGACCGGGATTTCAAATCCTCGTACATTCGCCGCCGGTCGTACCGGCCGCCGCCCGCGCAGGGCAGTCTCTGTAGGTCACGCACCCCGTGCGTCACCAATGCAGTACGACGAAGATTGTCAGGCACAGTGTGACGGACCTACAACACTGAGCACGGGTCGGCCGATCCCCACACTAGGCACGAAGCGCGAGCGAGGGACGCCGGACGAAAAACCCTCGCTTGCGCTTCGGGCTAGTGTGCAAAAAACTCTCGGGGGGTGGCCGGAAACTTGTGTTGAAAGTGAGCCAGCGCTTTTGTAATACTTCACTCAGCCGAGACGGACTGTCACTTCAGATCTGGGTTAATGGATGCCAGGCCTGCTTGTTCTTGGGCCCCTGGCGTTCAAAGTCTTCCTCACGCGAAGGCTGCACCAGTGGTACTTGACAGCGTCGACGTGCGTGAAGCTCAGAGATTCACGTGCTGGACGCGAGCGCGCCGTTTTGGGAATGTCCGTGTGGCCACGGCGTTGAACCCAGGGATGCGGTCGGCATCTTGGACTGGGCGGTACAACGTTTCCGTGGGAAGCCCCGGTACCGACCCGCTGCAATGCTGCTTCCTCCAGCCGAAGCATTTTTTGCGGTACAAGAACAGCCTCGGCCTCCGAGAGGAAGCAGCGGCGCACGAAACATTTTTTTCAAAGTCGCACGCGCGATTCAACGTCGCGCTGTGCGCCGGGCAAGCCGCCCTGGCTGTCGGAGCAGAAGAAAAAGATTTTTAGCCACAGAGCCCACAGAGGACTCCGAGACGAAGACCGAGACGAGGAAGGAGATCGGGCTACGAGGAAGGAGATTGGGTTACGAAGAGGAGATTTGATGAACGATCAGAGTGAACCACCAAGACTCCAATGTGACTGCCAACCTTTTTCGTCCTTCATCCTTCTCTGTGAACTCTGTGGCTAAAATCCTCGTATCGCGCGGCGCAAAAAAAAAGGCCCCCGGAAAGGCTGTGTCCCAGGGGGGCAGAGGACAACAACCTTTTCCGGGAGCGATTGGACGCCGCTGCTCGAAGGGTGCGCACGCCGTGTGGCGCGCCTGCGCTCGAGATTCTTGGCCACCTTGTATCCGAAGCGTACCGCCGGCATCCATGCCAACGGGGCGCTTCGTGGCCCGCAGGAAAGCCCTCTTCGGCTTCCCCAGTGCAGGCCCACCCACATGGTTCGTTCGTTGTTTTTTTCCCGACGCCCCGCTCGTGCGATCGGCCCGCGTTCATGCGGTTGATTGCTCACCGACCAGCATCGTGAGGCGGGAGAATATGAGAATCGCGCCAGCGGGTCAAGGGCGATTTTCGGCCCTGTTTTCGGGCCATTTCTGCCCGTTTCCCGCCGCGGAATACGCGGTCAAAGTCGTGCCAGCAGGCCCGCGCGGCGACAGGCCGCGAACAAAAAAAGAGCCGCCCGAAGGCGGCTCGTGCGTTGCCTCCGTCGAAAGGCTGAAATCGCGGGCTCAGCGCTTCGCCGGCTGCCGCGGCGCCACCCTTGTGGCGTGCGGCAATGGAGCGGGCACCAAAGTGCGCGGCGTGTCGACCACGACGCCTTCGCTGTTGGACAGGTCGGCTGATTGGGCGACCTTGCCGTCTTCTTTCCACCACGTCCAGCGACCGGTCGGGTTGCCGTGGGCGTACTGGCCGCGGATCGACTTCTGCCCGCTGGTGTACCACCAGGTCCAGGTGCCGTCCTGCTTGCCCTGGTCGAAGCGGCCTTGCAAGGCCTTCTGGCCGTTGTTGTGCCACCAGGTGAACTCGCCGACCTGCACGTCGTGGTCGAACTCGCCCTTCTGCTGCATCTGGCCGTTGGCGTGCCAGCTGGTCGACTCGCCGTGCTTTTCATCCTTGCCCGTCTTGGTGGTCACCAGCAACTTGCAATTCCACCAGTCGTCGGGTGTCTGCTCGACGTCCTTGGCGAACAAGTACATGCCTTGCGACTTCTTGGCGCCGTTGGGATGCTTCGAGGTTTTCTCGGCCAGCTTGCGGCCGGCCTGATAGGTGTCGTTGACCGTCACGGTTCCTTCCGGGCTCCACTCGGTCAAGTGGCCGTCGATCTCGCCGTCGCGATATTCGACCTCGCGCATCTTCTTGCCGTTGGCGAAATACCACGTCGACAGGCCGTTGCGCTTGCCGTCGTTGAATTGCCACTGGCTGATCTTGCGCTGCTTGCCGTCGTAGATGGTCCAGGTGCCGTGCAGTTGGCCGTGCTGGAACGTGGCCTGCGAAATGAACGGCGTGTTGAACTGCTGGTAAGGCGACTTGGTCAGCAGCTCGGCCTCGGTCGGGCTGCGATACCAGCGAATCCACTCGCCGGTCCGGTTGCCGTAGCGATATTCGCCTTGCGCCACCAGTCCGCCGCGCTGGTCCCACATTTTCCAGGCGCCGTGGTTGAGATAATTGCCTTGCGCATCCTGCGTCACGTCGCGCTCGATCTTCACCGAGCCGTTGGGAAAGCGCTCGCGGATGACTTCGGCTTCCGCGCCGTCCGAAGCGTCGGGCGTGGCCGAAGCGTCGCTCTCGGGCACGTCGTTGGTCGCCGGCAAGCTGCGCGGCGTCCGCTCGTCGCTTTGCGCGTCGTCAGCGCCTTGGTCGTCAGCGCTTTGATCGGCCGACTGCGCGTCGCCCTGCGAGTAGTCACGCGGCGAATACTCGCCAGGCGACTGCTCGTCGGCGTCATCGCTCGAGCGGCTGTCGGCATCGTCGCCCGCTTCACCATGAGCGGGCGTCGGCTCGCCTTCGAAGGGAAACCGCTGAGCATGCGCCAGCGCGCCTTGCCAGGCCAACGCCAGCCCCAAAGCCGTCCATGAAATCCATTTCGAGGGCCGAACCATGCTGCACTCCTTCGCTAGCACGAGAACCGATTGCGGACGAGGGACCGGACGAATTCAGCGATCCTTGTCGACGTTATCGGCTCACGGCTGGCCGCAGCTTTTGCGGAACCTGCCGAAAACTCGCGGCAGGAGTCTCCGCACCCCCCGGGATTCAGTCGACCGCGCAAGCGTGAGAAGCCGGGCGAGGCGTCTACTTCTTCAACTTGGCCATGAAGACTTGCGGGTCCTTGTCGAACTCGTCCTTGCAACCGTCGCAGCAGAGGAAGAGGGATTGGCCGTCGTGCGTGACTTTGACCGGCGGGCCCATGGAGCCCAACGCGTGATAGGAAACCGGACACACGGATTGTTGTT
Organism: uncultured Planctomycetia bacterium; assembly: GCA_963801675.1. Classification (GTDB taxonomy): domain Bacteria; phylum Planctomycetota; class Planctomycetia; order Pirellulales; family PALSA-1355; genus PALSA-1355. The sequence goes on along the minus strand of CAWDFN010000001.1, from coordinate 203,760 downwards.
TGGCGGCGTCGCGGTCGGCCGGATCCAATTTGGCCAAGGCCTCGGCCGTCTCGTCCGCGGCGCCGGCTTCGGGAGCCGTGCCAGCCGCGGGCTGCGCGGGGGACGTCCCCTTGCCGCAGCCGCCGGAAATCGTAAAGCCGCCGAGAGCCACGGCCAGCACGAGAAAAGTTCGCCGGCGGGTCATCGTGTCGTTCTCCGTAGAGTGCGGATCGCGGGAATACAAGAATGGCCGCGGCCCATTGTAGCGCGACCGCGTCTTCGAGTGCAACGGTTGAAGTGCCGGCTATTTCGGCCGGCGCGCAACGTTTGGCGCGCGGTGCGGGCTGTAGGCCAGGCCAATCCAGCCGTCCTCGACGACAAACTGGCTGATGTCGAGGCCTTCCAACCGGGGGTCGTCCGTGAACTTCTTGTCGAGCAGGCTGATGTCCCGATTGCGCGACAGCACGCGCGAGAAGATCGCCCGCAACAGCGGCTCGGGCCCGCGCACGCTCTTGCCTTCCAGAGAGATGGCCCGATCGCGGACGAAACGGGGTTCCAGTTTGTCCGGGTCGGGCACGTAGAACGTGTGGACGGTAAAGTTGTGCCACGCCTTGCGGCCTTGCGTCAGCTTGGCGAACGAGAGCAGGACCTCGACCCGGCCGGCTTCGCACCGCAGCCGCACGGCGTCTTGCTTGGCGAACGTGGCGTGCACGTTTTCGGGCAGGTCGTCGTTGTCGGCCAATTCGGGCCGGTCCAGTTTTTTGGCGAGCCACGCGAACAGATCCGGCAGCTTGAATTCGCGGCCGTTGAGGTCCAGCCCTTCCAGGCCGTTGTTCAGCGCCGACTGATGAACTTGCATGCTGAACCAGCTGTCCGAAGGGGCCCGCGGCCGTGGTGTGTGGGCGCCGATCTGCTCGGTGCCTGCCACGCGCATGCGAGCGACGACCCGATCCTCGGTGGTCGACATCCCCACCGGAACGATCTCCAATCCCAAGTTCTTGAACGCCGCGGCTTGCCTTTTCTGGATGTCTTCGGCCGCTTTGACCAGGTGGGGGCGGACTTCAGCGTCGAATTGGTCGAGCGCTCGGGTAGCCACCTTCTGTTCGACTTCACTGCGGGCCTGACCCTGCTTTTCGTCGTGCTGATTGCGGGCGATATTGCGCACCAGCGAATTCAGCAGCGGCACGCCGTCGAACTCGGTTTCCAGCGAAACCAGATAGCTGCTTTTGTTCTCCGCCTCGGCCACCGCCGGCCAAATCGTCATGCCCTGGGGGCCAATCACGATCAGCTTGCGCACCAGAAACGTTGACTGGCCCGAGTTGCGAAACGTCGCCGGGCCGCTGGTCGAAACGGTGTCGGACGAGACCAGTCCGTGGGCTTCGAGGCCCACGCGAATACGTTTGGTGTCGGGCACCGTCAAAACCTTGAGCTTGGCTTGGGTCGTGCTGTGGCCGAAAGTGGGAACATTCAAGACGGTGTCGCGAACCGGTGCTTCCATCTTCTCGGGCTGAGGAACCATGCGGTTGAGCAGCGGCGTCGAGACCGCGACGCGCACGTTGGCGTTGCCGTAGTGGGTTTCGAGGCACTTGCTGACGTGTTCGGCCTCGGCCGGCGCCGACCAATTCAGTCCACGCCAATCGTCGGCCACCAGGCGCGCATCGCTCGGCAAGCCCGAGCGTTCGTATTGCTCCAAATGCGCCAGCAGCCGCGACGCGGCGACCGGTTCGGCCGCCCACGAGCGCAGCTCGCCTTGCAACGCCGTTACGGGCTTTTCGCTGAGAAACTTTCGCTGCGATTGCGTCAATTGGCTGGACGACAAGCGATCGAGGATCTTGCGAGCCACCGCGCGGCGCTCATCGGTCGATTGTTCCGGTGCGGCGTCGTCCAGCCGGCGCAAGGCGTCCAGTTGCAAATAGGCGCGCCACGCGGGGCCCTGGGCCCCCTTTTGAGTCAAGGCTTCGACGCCACTCAGGCATGCCGACATCCGATCTGGACGGACTGCGGAATCCCCGTTCGACGGCTGAAGCACGTCCCAAGCCGCAGCCGCCTCCAAGACGTCGAGCCATCGTGTCAGCGAATACCGAGCCCGGGCAATTCGAGCCGCCAACTCGGGCTTAGCGCCCGTGGCAAGCGTTTTGCTCTCGCAGATTTTTCGCAATTGGGAAATCGCGTCGGCCGATGTTCGGCTGCCAGGTGCGCACAACTCATGGACCAAATCGATTGCCTGCCGAGCCCAAGCGGCAGCGAGGTCGGCTGCGAGCACGCCGTTGAGCTGTTCGAGAAGGACACGCGGCAACGGCCACTTCAACGGAGCCACGGCCGGCTCTTCGTCGAGTTTCGGAGGCGCTTTTTCGGCGAGCGTTTCTTCAACAGGCGTTTCCGTCGCCGGGTCGGCCGCTAGCACGTCCGCGCGATCGGTTGCTTCGAGCGGCTCCTGGATTTGTTGCGCAAACTCGGCTACCGGCGGAGCGACCTGGGCAACCAGCGGCTGCTCGACGATGGGCGGATAGACCTGCTCGTCGACGGCGTCGCGAGCGTTGAATTCTCGCGAGTCGACTTGTTCGTACGGGTCCGATTCCGGCGATTGGTAACGTGCAGCGGTCGGTCGTGCCGCGCGTGAAGCAAGCACCTGGCTCAACGTCTCCTGGCGAGCCATGCGATCCCAGGCGCGAGGCGCGGTAATGCTGAGCACGAACAAGCAGGCCAAGATGCCTAGATAGGGCCAGACGGGACTCTGCTGCTTCGACTTCATCAACGGCGGCTCCTTCCGAATCCGACAGCGCATGTCCCAAGATGGGACCATACGATCCTGCACTTCCTTGGAATCGGAAAAATGGGGTGACTAAGTGGAACCAGTTTCGGCAGAAGGTTCCCAGCGCGTGCGACGGGGAAAGGTGACGCGACTTTAACGCTGCTGGCATGGAGATTCGCGGTCCATGCGAGGGGGGCAACGAAGGTGGCGGGGCACATTCGGTTCTCGTTGGTCGCGGACAAGGGCAAGGAATGCGGCGCGGCCGGTCGTCGGCTCACTTGTTTCCTCCCGCGCCAAGGTGCAACTTGCTCCATGGCAATGGCTTATTGTCGCTTCTTGGAGCCGTCGTATTGATTGAAGCCGGCGACGGCCGGACGTAAGATTGGCGTTTGCGGCGAATTGCTCGCCCGCGGGAGACCCTGCATGCGCTGGCCACTGCGATATCAAATCTTGTTCCCCTTTGCCGGCGTTATGCTGGCAGTCGTGCTGGGCGTCAGCCTTTTGGACGCGTATTTGGCCGCGCGTCGAACGCAGCGCCAGATCGAGCATCAATTGCAGGAAGTCGCCCAGACGCTGTTGGACGCCAGTTTTCCGTTGACCGACGCCGTCTTGAAGCAGACTCGGGGTCTGTCGGGCGCGGAGTTTCTGCTGACCGATCCGCAGGGCAAGCTTTGGGCCACGAGTCTCGCCGAGGTCGAGCCGTCAAGGATTCCGCGGACGGCAACCACGATCGCTCAATTCTCTTTGGGCGAGCCGATCGAATTTGCGAGCGAGCAATACTTTCATGCGGCTATCGCGGTCCGCCCTCATGGCGCCGAGGCGGGGCCGATGCTGCTGCACATTCTGTATCCGCAGCGATATCTGCGCGAAGCCCGCTGGCAGGCGGCTTATCCTCCGTTGGTGGTGGGCACGGTCTTGCTCGGCGTGGTGATCGTGTTGGCAATCGTGATCGCGGCACGTTTCAGCAGGCCGATTCTCGAATTGCGGCAGCAATTGAGCCGGCTGGTCCAGGGCGATTTTCAGCCTGTGCCGCTGCCCCAGCGCAACGACGAGTTGCGCGACCTGATCGGCTCGGTGAACGTGCTGGGCGACCAGTTGGACGAGTTGCGCCGCGTCATCAAACGTTCCGAACGGTTGGCGCTCTTGGGGCAATTGGGGGGCGGGTTGGCTCATCAATTGCGCAATAGCGTGACGGGCGCCCGAATCGCCGTGCAACTCCATCAGCGGCATTGCAACGAAATCGATCAGGACAGTCTGGCCGTGGCCCTGCGGCAATTGGCAATCACCGAAGCCCACCTGCGCCAGTTTCTGACGGCCGGCCAGGCGACGGCGCCGCGGCGGGGCCACTGCGATTTGCGTAAAATCGTCGACGACGTCGCCGATCTCTTGGCCCCGTCGTGCGATCACCGCAGCGTCGCCTGGCAATTCGTCGCTCCCGGCGCCGAGCGGTTCGACCTGTATGCGGATGCCGATCAACTTCGACAACTATTGATGAATCTGGTGCTCAACGGCATTGAGGCGGCCGGCCCTGGAGGTTGGGTGCGCATTGAGTTGGCCCGTGTTGGCAGCGTGACGATTCTGCGCGTGTTGGACGGCGGCCGGGGGCCCGAGCCAAGCTTGTTGGGCCGCCTCTTCGAGCCGTTTGCGACTGGCAAGCCCGAGGGCATCGGCCTGGGACTGACCGTGGCCAGGCGGATCGCCGAAGCGCATGGCGGCACGATCCGCTACATTGAGGAAGGTTCGACCTGTTTTGAAGTCGTTTTGCCGGCGGCTGCGCCGACGGATGCGGCCCAGGGCACTGAAGGGACGGACGGCACTTTTGTTGAAGGCGGGCAGTTCCGCCGGGAAAGTTTTGCATGAGCCATGTTCTGATCGTTGATGACGAAGAAAGTATCTGCTGGGGATTGGAGCGGATGCTCACCGAGACCGGGCACGAGGTGAGCGTGGCCGCCTCGGCCGAGGAGGCTTTTGAATCGGTCGAACAGCAGCGACCCGACTTGGTGGTGCTGGACGTTCGCTTGCCGGGACTGGACGGCCTGACCGCGATGCGCCACTTGACCGATCTGGCCGGCTCCATTCCGATCGTCGTCATCACCGCCTTCGGCAATTTGGACGTCGCTGTGGCCGCCATGCAGAACGGGGCGTTCGATTATTTGGCGAAGCCGTTCGACTTGGAACAAGTCGCCGCGGTGATCGACCGGGCCCTGGCACATCGCGATCCCGAGCGTGCCAGCGCGTCCGTCGAGAGTGCCGAGCCGGGCCAGGAGCTGTTGGGTACCAGCGCGGCGATGCAGGAAATCTTTAAGCGCATCGCGCTGGTCGCGCCCACCGATGCGTCCGTGTTGATCACCGGCGAGAGCGGCACGGGGAAGGAATTGGTTGCCCGGGCCATCCATCGCCATTCGGCCCGGGCGGATCGACCTTTTGTGCCGATCCATCTGGCATCTCTTAGCCCGACGCTGGTCGAAAGCGAGCTGTTTGGTCACGTGCGAGGCGCCTTTACGGGTGCTGAGAGCGAACGCCAGGGCATCTTGGAACTGGCGGACGGAGGAACGGTGTTCTTCGACGAAGCGGGCGACATTCCGCCGGGGGTGCAGGTGAAACTGCTGCGTGTTTTGGAGCAGCACGAGGTGACCCCGGTCGGCAGCGCGCAGGCGCGCACGACCGCTTTTCGCGTGATCGCCGCCACGAATCGTGATCTCAAGAACGATCACGCCGAATTCACGCTGCGCCGTGATCTCTATTTTCGGCTGGCGGCCTTCGAGATCACGCTTCCGCCGCTTCGCCAGCGGGTGGAAGACATTCCGCTTTTGGCCGAGCGCTTTCTGGCCCGCGTGCTGCGCTCGAGTCAAGCGGCGACTCGCTTCACCCGCGAAGCGATGAACGAGCTTTGCCGCCGTGGTTGGCCGGGTAACGTGCGCCAGTTGCTGCATGCGGTGGAGCACGGAGCGATCTTGGCCCGGGGCGGGCAGATCGCCGTCGAGCACCTGCCGCCGCCGACGGACGTTGCCCCGGTCGAATCGCCGGCGGGCGATCTTGAGGCGGCGGTGCGCTCTTGGGCCGAGCGGCAGCTGAACGGCTCCTCGCCACCCCCCGAGTTGTACCAGGCGTTTCTGTCCGAGGTCGAGCGCCCGCTATTCAAAGCCGTCTTGCACAGCACGTTTCAAAACCAGTCCGCCGCCGCCGACGTCTTGGGAATCCATCGGGCAACGCTGCGTAAGAAGCTCACCGGCAGATCCGAATCGACGTGAACCGCCCGCCCAGGAGCGAACCGTTCTCGACGGCACTCGCGACGCCGTTCTACGGCTCCGCAAGCACAGTGTCGGCATGCTCGTATCCCGGCGCAACAGCAAAGAAAAACCAGCGTCTGCTGGCCCGGGTTGGTGATCTGATGCGTGATCCCCGGCTCGATGGCGATCGCATCGCCCGGGCCAACAGCGGCCGTCTCGGCGCCGAGGCGCATGCGAGCCTCGCCCTGGAGGATGTAGTAAATCTCTTCCGTCATGGGGTGGTGATGCGGCGTGGTGCTAGCGCCGGGGGGCAGGCGAGCTTCGGCCAGGCTCTGATTGCGGATGCACGAATTGCGATGCGCCAACAATTCGCGAATTTCCGACCCGTCCTTGGTGACAAAACGTTCCACGCGGTTCACATTTTGAATGTCCATGCTCGTCCTACCGATCCTTGCGAAGAATAGCGATCACGGCCGGCGGATATTCGCGAATATCCCACGCCTCCGCAAGGGGCAACAGCCCCATCTCGAATTGCCGGTCCGATTCGACCACAAAGATACTCCCGGGCGGGGCACGCTCGAGCAAGGCGCCCACGAGTGCAAGCATTGCTTCGGCGCGTTCGAGATAAAATGCGTAGGGCGGGGAGCAGAAAACAAGCCATGGCGTGGCGCCGTCGATCGCGTGCTTTTGGGCCCAGATGAAGGTATCGGCCGCCAGCACCTCGACTCGATCGGCGACGCCGAGCTCGGCCGCGTTCTGGCGAATGAGAGCTGCCGTGGGAAAGTGACGCTCGATGAGCGTTGCGCAAGCGGCCCCGCGGCTGATCGCTTCGAGTGCCAGAGCACCGCTGCCGGCGAACAAGTCGATCGCATGCTTGCCGGCTACGGCCGGGCCCAGCAGGTTGAAAACCGCCTCGCGAACCCGGTCTTTCATGGGCCGCGTCCGCTCGGGCTGCCCGCTGTACAGCAGCTTGCGGCCGCGCATCGACCCGCCGATAATGCGCAGCGCCGTCGGCTCGTTCGGGGCGGCTGTCGGGCTGCGTGCGGGGGATTTCCCCGCGGCTTTTCGCTTGCGTACCATGACGGCGACTCCAGATAATCGTGACCGCGGCGTTTCGGGCCGGATGGCATGGGGGCGGCCTGGATTCAAACCAGTTCGATCCCTGGGAACCCGTCACGCGCGTGATGGCCCCGACGAATCGGCCGTGGTTTGGTATGCTAATAGTAACCTGTCCGGACTCGGTCCTCGACTCCATATCAAGTTTTAGGAAATCGCCCATGGTCTTTCGCTGTTGCCTGATTCTAGTCATTGGCTTCACGATTTCGTCGTCGGTTGCCGCAGTGCCCGAAAAAGAATCGCTCGAAAAAACAGCGCCGGAAAAGACAGTGCGCGAAAAAGCCGCCCCCGAAAAAGCCGTACGTGAGAAAAAATCGCCTGGAAAAACGGCGACTGAAAAAGCTGAGACCTCTAAGACGCCCGCCACGGAGTTTGCTCGATTGTATCGCGATTGGAAAGCGATGGTGGTCAGACTGATGCAAATCAAGCAGCGCTATAGTACTGCTTCGGACATGGAAAAGAAGGCGTTCGAAGCGGACTTTGAGGAGAAGATGGAGCAGGTCAAGGCTTTGGATCGCAAGCTTTTCGTCGCCGCGGAAAAGGCTTACCTTGCCGCGCCGAACAAAGACAACGATCAAAACGAATACCTCTTCGCGTATCTGACCGGGCTCGTGCAGTCGGACGATTTCGACAAGGCCGCCCGATTGGCCGCGATGCTCGTCGACCACGGATACGAACACAAGCATTTCAACCTGCTGGCCGGCGTGTCGTTTTTTGGCGCCAACGAATTCGAGCGCGCCGAAAAGCATTTGAAATTGGCCGGCGAAAGCGGAGAACTCAACCCGGCTGGCAAACAAGATCTCGACCTCATCGAAAAACACGGGTACAAGCAACTGTGGGAAAAGGAGCAGGCCATTCGCGCCGCGGAGGAAAAAGCCCATGACCTGCCCAGGGTCAAACTGTCGACCAACAAAGGCGACATTGTCGTTGAGCTGTTCGAGAACGAAGCGCCGATCGCCACCGCCAATTTCATCAGCCTGGTCGAAAAGAAGTATTACGACGGATTGAAGTTCCATCGCGTGCTGCCCGGCTTCATGGCGCAAGGGGGCGACCCCAAGGGCGACGGCAACGGCGGGCCGGGCTATACCATTCCCGACGAATGCTTTCAGAGCAATCACCGTAATCATTTCCGCGGCAGCCTGAGCATGGCGCATAGCAGCCAGCGCGACAGCTCCGGATCGCAATTCTTCCTGACGTTCGCGCCGAGTGCCACCCTGGACGGCCAATACACCGTGTTTGGCCGAATCGTCGAAGGGGACGACGTGCTGGCCAAGTTGCAGCGATGTCAACCCGGCGACTCCAACACGCCCGACCGAATCAACAAGGCGGTTGTGCTCTCCAAACGCTCGCACAAATACGACTTCGTGAAGCGGCCCGATAAGAAGTAGCCAGCATCGGGCCCGAAGAAGTTGCGAGCCGATCCCCTTCGTCGAGCACGCCGGCCGCCATCGCCCCCGCCTGCCCCAAGGGCAACCACGGTCGACTTCCATGCATCAGGCTCTTCGCCGAAAGCCCGGCGCCCTGCCCGCGATGGTGGGAAACGACCGTGCCGTCGCAGCAAGAATACTAATGCCGCCGCCGTCGATTCCCACGATCCAAGTATTCGCAAGATATTGATTTATAATCACTTGCGCTTGTCTTTTGGCCTTGTCGGCAGGGCGTCTCGGTAGCGAACGGTTTTTGCGCCGGCCGTAGAAAGCTGCTTGACGCGGGCCAGCGGCACGTCTAACGTAATATGTTCGATTCAAATCTTGCGTTCGTCCTCTATTCAGAATCCTCATCGGGCGGCGGGTTGCCATGCAGCTAAAATCCTTGAAGGTTTTTTGCGATGTCGTCGGCTGGCGAAGCTTCTCGCGCGCGGCCGAAGAAAACGGCATTTCGCAGTCGGGTGCCAGCCAGGTGGTGAATCAGCTGGAACGCCGTCTGGGCGTGAAGCTGATCGATCGCTCGAAGCGGCCCTTCGTGCTGACGCCCGAGGGCGAAATCTATTACGAAGGCTGCCGCAAACTGGTGCAACGCTACGTTGCGCTGGAAGACCAGGTGCGGACGCTGCACGAGGAGGTGTCCGGCCGCGTGCGCGTGGTCTCGATCTACTCGGTCGGCCTGCACCATATGAACCGATACCTGCAGAAGTTTCTTGAGCCAGTACCCCAAGGCCAACGTGCGGCTCGAGTATCAGCATCCGCACCGCGTTTATGAGGCGGTCGAAAAGGACCAGGCCGACCTGGGGCTGGTCAGCTATCCGCGGTCGTCGCGCACGATCGAGGCGATCGGCTGGCGCGAGGAGCCGATGGTGCTGGTTTGCGCTCCGGGCCACCGGCTGGCCAGCTATTCGTCGGTGGCACTGGAGGATCTGGCCGGCGAAAACGTCATCGGCTTCGACAGCGATCTGACGATTCGCCGCGAGATCGATCGCGTGCTGCAGCTGCACCACGCCGAAGTGCGCGTGGTGATGGAGTTCGACAATATCGAAACGATCAAGCGGGCGATCGAGATCGACGCCGGCGTGGCTCTGCTGCCCGAGCCGACGGTGCTGCGCGAAGTCGCAGCCGGAACGCTGGTGGCGGTGCCGCTGGCGACCGACGAACTGGTTCGCCCGCTGGGCATCATCCATCGCCGCGGCAAGGAGTTGGGCAGCACCGCGCGGCGATTCATCGAACTGTTGCAAAGCGAAGGGCAGAATGTCCTGTCGGGTGAACTCGGTCACGGCAAGCCCGACGAAGCGAATGGTGCGGTCGAGTATTCCAGCAACGGCAACGGCCACGCGCACGCCAACGGTCATGCTGCGACCCACCGCGACGCCCGGCCGGGCTCGCTCGAAAATGGCGGCTCCAAGGCCGAGCGTCCAAGGCGGGTGCGCGCGAAATGAGTCAAGCGAAGGGAAACGCAATGCGGCCAATCCAGAAGAACAACGGCCTGCCGCCGAAGCAGGGTTTGTACGATCCGGCATTCGAGCACGATGCCTGCGGCGTCGGCTTTGTCGTCAACATGCGCGGCGAGAAGAGCCACCAGATCGTGCGCTCGGGCTTGGAGATCCTGGTCAACCTGACGCATCGCGGCGCCTGCGGTTGCGATCCGCTCACCGGCGACGGCGCCGGCATCTTGACGCAGATTCCGCACGAGTTTTTCGCGAGCCAAGGCGGCCGAGCTGGGAATTCAACTTCCCGGACCCGGGCGACTACGGCGTCGGCACCGTCTTTCTGCCGCCGCGATGACGCCGAGCGGCAGTTATTGCGAAGCAGCGGTTCGAAGCGATCATGGCCGAAGAAGGGCAGGTATTTCTGGGCTGGCGCGACGTGCCGATCGACAACAGCGTGTTGGGCCAGACGGCCCGCGACGTCGAGCCGGTCATTCGCCAGATGTTCATCGCCCGCGGCGACGACACGCCGGCCGACATGTTCGAATGGAAGCTGTACGTCATTCGCAAGCGGCACGAAGCTGGACATCAGCGACAGCGACTTGTCGCAGAAGAAATACTGTTACGTGCCCAGCCTGTCGTCGCGCGTGATCGTCTACAAGGGGCTGTTGCTGGCCGACCAGGTCGAGCGGTTCTACGCCGACCTGGCCGACGAGCGGTTCGTTTCGGCGCTGGCGCTGGTGCATCAGCGCTACAGCACCAACACGTTTCCGACCTGGGACCTGGCGCATCCGTTTCGCTATCTGGCGCACAACGGCGAAATCAACACGCTGCGCGGCAACGTCAACTGGATGCACGCCCGCGAAAGCATGTTCGCCAGCGAGAAGTACGGCCCCGATCTGAAGAAGATTTGTCCGGTGTGCATCGCCGGGCGCCAGCGACTCGGCCATGTTCGACAACGTGCTGGAACTGTTGGTGCTCACCGGCCGTTCGCTGCCGCGAGGCCATGTCGATGCTCATTCCCGAGCCGTGGGCAGGACCACGAAAGCATGCCGGACGAGCTGAAGGCCTACTACGAATATCAGGCGTGCCTGATGGAGCCGTGGGACGGCCCGGCCTCGATGGCCTTTACCGACGGCACGCGTGATCGGCGCGGTGCTTGGATCGCAACGGCCTGCGGCCCAGCCGCTATTGGGTCACGAAGGGCGGCCTGGTCGTGATGGCCTCCGAGGCGGGCGTGCTCGAGATTCCGCCCGAAGAGGTCGAGTAGAAAGGGTCGCCTGCGTCCGGGCCGGATGTTCCTGGTCGACACCGCGCAGGGTCGCATCATCGCCGACGACGAGATCAAGACGTCGCTGGCCGCGCGGCAGCCGTATCGGCAGTGGCTCAACGAGAATCATGCTCACGCTCGACGACGTTGCCGCCGATGGCGCGGCGTCAACGGCCATTTGGAAGAGCCGCTGGTGAAGCTGCAGCGCGCCTTCGGCTACACGCTTGAAGACTTGCGCATCCTGATGGCCCGATGGCCACCGACGGCGCACGAAGCCGATCGGCTCGATGGGCAACGACACGCCGCTGGCCGTGCTCTCCGATCGGCCGCAGCTGCTGTACAACTATTTCAAGCAGCTCTTTGCCCAGGTCACCAATCCGCCGCTGGACGCGATTCGCGAAGAGATCATCACGTCGATGATCACGACGATCGGCTCGGAAGGCAACCTGCTGGACGAAACGCCCGAGCAATGCCGGCTGCTGCGGCTCGAGCAGCCGATTCTGACCAACGCGCGAGCTGGCGACAGATCAAGGCAGCTTGAATTCGCCCGGCTGCGAAGCCGCACGCTGTCGACCCTGTTCCCGCGTCAGCGAAGGCGTCGCGGGCATGCGACGCCGCATGGATGCAATTGCGGCAGCGAGGCCTCGCGGGCCATTGCCGAGGGGGTCACGATCTTGATTCTTTCGGATCGCGGCGTGAATCGCCGAGATGGTGCCGATTCCGGCCCTGCTGGCCACCAGCGGCGTGCATCATCACCTGGTGCGCGAAGAAACGCCGTACCCGCTGCGGCCTGGTCGTCGAAACCGGCGAAGCCCGCGAGGTGCATCACTTCGCCCTGCTGACCGGCTATGGCGCCGGCGCGGTCAATCCGTACCTGGCGTTCAGCACGCTTGCGGCAGATGTTGGCCGACGGCTACTTTGCCCCGGCATATCAGCTACGAAAAGCTGGAGAAGAACTACGTCAAGGCGGTCGGCAAGGGCGTGCTGAAGGTGATGTCGAAGATGGGCATCTCGACGCAGCAAAGCTATCGCGGCGCGCAGATCTTCGAGGCCATCGGGCTCAACAGCGAGTTCGTCGACGAATTCTTCACGCGCACGCCCAGCCGCATCGAAGGCGTCGGCCTGGAGACGATCGCCGAAGAGTCGCTCCGCCGTCACGAGCATGCCTACCCGCGGACCGAAGTGCCGGAAACGCTCGAGCTCGACGTCGGCGGGCAGTATCAATGGCGCCGCAAGGGCGAAGCCCACATCTTCAGTCCCGAGGTCGTCGCCAAGCTGCAGCACGCCACGCAGATCAACAGCCGCGAGGAGTTCCGCAAGTTCTGCCAGCTGATCGACGAGCAGCAGCGCGCAACTGCTCACGCTGCGCGGTCTGCTGGAGTTCAAGCCAGGCCGACGCAGCCGGTGCCGCTGGATGAAGTCGAGCCGGCCGTGGAAATCGTCAAGCGGTTCGCCACCGGCGCCATGTCGTACGGCTCGATCTCGCAAAGAAGCGCACGAGACGTTGGCCATTGCCATGAATCGCATCGGCGGCAAGAGCAACACCGGCGAAGGGGGCGAAGATCCGGTCCGCTTCACGCCCGACGCCAACGGCGACCGCCGCAGCAGCGCCATCAAGCAAGTAGCCAGCGGCCGCTTCGGCGTCACCAGCGAGTACCTGGTCAGCGCCAAGGAGCTGCAGATCAAGATGGCCCAAGGGGCCAAGCCGGGCGAAGGGGGCCAATTGCCCGGCCACAAGGTCGACAAGGAAATCGCCCGCATCCGCCACAGCACGCCGGGCGTGGGTCTGATCTCGCCGCCGCCGCACCACGACATTTATTCGATCGAGGATCTGTCGCAGTTGATCCACGATTTGAAAAATGCCAACCGCGACGCGCGAATCGCGTGAAGCTCGTCGCCGAAATCGGCGTCGGCACGGTGGCTGCCGGCGTCGCCAAGGGCAAGGCCGACGTGGTGCTGATCAGCGGCCACGACGGCGGCACCGGCGCCAGCCCGCAAACGTCGATCAAGCACGCCGGCCTGCCCTGGGAATTGGGCCTGGCGGAAACGCATCAGGTGCTGGTGCTCAACGATCTGCGCGGCCGGATTGTCGTGCAAACCGACGGCAGATGCGCACGGCCAAAGACGTGGCGATTGCCACGATGCTGGGGGCCGAAGAATGGGGCATCGCCACGGCGGCGCTGGTGACCGTCGGCTGCATCATGATGCGCAAGTGCCATCTGAACACCTGCCCGGTCGGCGTCGCCACGCAAGACCCCGAGCTGCGCAAGAAGTTCGCCGGCAAGCCGGAGCACGTGGTCAACTACTTCTTCCTGCTGGCCGAGGAATTGCGGGAGATCATGGCCCAGCTTGGCTTCCGCACGATCAACGAAATGGTCGGCCGCGTCGATCGGCTCGACACGCGCAAGGCGATCGCCCATTGGAAGGCCAAGGGCCTCGACTTTTCGGCCATCCTGCACAAGCCGCAAGTGCCCGATCACATCCTGACCTACTGCGCCAGCCGCAGGACCATGGGCTGGAGCGCTCGCTGGACGTGACGCTGCTTTTGGATCTGTGCGAGCCGGCGCTCGAGCGCGAGGAGCCGGTGGTGGTCGAGCTGCCGATCCGCAACGTCAACCGCACGGTCGGCACGATTCTTTCCAGCGAAGTCACCAAGAAGTACGGCCGCGGCGGATTCAAGAACGAGGACACGATTCAACTGAATTTCCGCGGCACCGCCGGCCAAAGCCTGATGGCCTTCGGCGTGCACGGCGTGACGGTCCGCGTCGAAGGGGACGTGAACGACTACTGCGGCAAGGGGCTTTCCGGCGGCAAGATCATCGTCTATCCGCCGCGCGAAGCACGTTTGTGGCCGAGGAAAACATCATCGCCGGCAACGTCGTGCTCTACGGCGCCACCAGCGGCGAGCTGTATTTGCGGGGCATCGCGGGCGAGCGGTTCTGCGTGCGCAACAGCGGCGCGTCGGCCGTCGTCGAAGGCGTCGGCGACCACGGTTGCGAATACATGACCGGCGGACGGGCGGTGATTCTCGGCGAGACCGGCCGCAATTTCGCCGCCGGCATGAGCGGCGGCATCGCCTACGTGCTCGATCGAGACGGCACGTTCCCGCCGCTGGTGAACAAGGAAATGGTCGAGCTCGAAGATCTCGACCGATCCGGCCGATCAGGACACGGTGCGCAATTTGATCGCCAAACACGTTCAGTACACCGGCAGCGCGCGCGGCCGGCGGGTGCTCGACAACTGGCCGCAAATGATCGGCAAGTTCGTCAAAGTTATGCCGACCGACTACAAGCTGGCGCTGGCGAAACTTCAAGAAGAGGCCCAGGCCATGCGGCAAGGCGGCGAGCTCGAGGTGGCCCATGGGTGACGTGCGCGGATTCATGAAGTATCGGCCGCAAGCTACGTGCCCAAGGAGCCGGTGGCCGAGCGACTCAAGCACTACAATGAATTCCTGAAGATCCTGCCGCCGGAGAACTGCAAACGCAGGGCGCGCGGTGCATGGATTGCGGCGTTCCGTTTTGCCACACCGGCTGCCCGTTGGGAAACATCATTCCCGACTGGAACGACCTGGTGTATCGCGATCACTGGCGCGAAGCGATCGACCGGCTGCACGCCACGAACAATTTTCCCGAGTTCACCGGCCGCGTCTGCCCGGCGCCGTGCGAAGCGGCCTGCGTGCTGGGCATCAACGAAGATCCGGTGGCGATCAAGCAGATCGAAATGTCGATTGCCGATCGCGGCTTCGACGAAGGCTGGATCGTGCCCGAGCCGCCCGGCCATGCGCACCGGCAAGAAGGTGGCCGTCGTCGGCAGCGGCCCGGCGGGACTGGCCGCGGCGCAGCAGCTCAATCGCGCCGGCCATCAGGTCACCGTGTTCGAGCGGGCCGATCGCCCGGGCGGCCTGCTGATGTACGGCATTCCCGATTTCAAGCTGGAAAAATCGCGCGTCTGGCGGCGGATCGAGCAGATGCGAGGCCGAAGGGGTCGAGTTTCGCATGCAACGCCAACGTCGGCGTCAACGTGCCGGTCGACGAGTTGCGGCGCGATTACGACGCGCATGCTGCTGACCGGCGGCGCCACCCAAGCCCGCGATCTGCCGATTCCCGGGCCGCGAGTTGGAGGGCGTCCATTTCGCCATGGAGTTCCTGCCGCAGCAGAACAAGGTGAACCAGGGAGATACGATCGACGATCAGATTCTGGCCACCGGCAAAGACGTGATCGTGATCGGCGGCGGCGACACCGGCAGCGACTGCACGGCACCTCGAATCGCCAGGGCTGCGCGCAGCCTGACGCAGTTCGAACTGTTGCCGCAGCCGCCCGACGTGGGTCCGTTTCCCCGCGCCACCGAGCGGCCGGCCAGCAGCCCCTGGCCGTACTGGCCGATGATCCTCCGCACCAGCACCTCGCACGAGGAAGGTTGCGAGCGGCGAGTTGAGCATTGTGACCAAGGAATTTCGCGGCGACGAATCGGGCCGCGTCGAGAGCCTGGTCACCGTGCGCATCGAATGGATCAAGGACGACGACGGACGCCAGACATTTCGCGAAGTCGCCCGGCACGCGAACAGTTCTGGCCGGCCAACTGGTGCTGCTGGCGATGGGCTTCGTTGGGCCCGAGAAGCAGCGGCCCGATCGAACAGTTGGGCTTGGAGCTCGACCCTCGCGGCAACGTGAAGTGCAACGAACAGTACATGACCAGCGTCGCGGGCGTGTTCGCCGCCGGCGACATGCGGCGCGGTCAGTCGCTGGTCGTGTGGGCCATTCACGAAGGTCGCGAAGCCGCCCGGGCCGTCGACAAGTTTCTGATGGGCGTCTCCCACCTGCCCAGCGTCAACGCCGGCGACTTCGCCTGGCGATAGCGGACCGTCGAAGAAGTTCGCGACCGCGCTTAATCCTTGGCGGGTTGGCTGGCGGGCCTGTTCGCTTCCAGCGCCTTCAGCACTTCGGCGTTGGGGCCGCGCAAGGGCGCCTCGTCGACGCGGCGCTGCAGCTCAAGTCGCGGATCGCGGGATCGCGACGTCGCGTTGAGCCGAACGACCCGCGCGCCGTTTTGTTGCACGATGACGACGTTGCCGTTGACCACGGCGGGCGCGGCGCCGTTGGGGTTTTGGGCCATGGCACGCCCTGCCGCCAATTTGGCCTCAGCGGCCTTCGCGACCGCGAGAGCCGCTTGGGCGCGGGCCATTTCGATCTTCGCGAGTTGGTTTTGGATGTTGCCCCTGTCCGCCTCCTCTTTGGCGCCGGTGGCATTGGGCATCGCAGCCGCTTTGGCGTTGCCCGCGGGATCTTTGACCTGCACGTTCGGGATGGGAACTGGATTCGCGTTTCCGTCCGCCCGTTGCGCGATGGCGGGGTTTCGCGCGAGCGGCTGGGCTTGCGCGGCGGCCGCCATTTTGGCGCGGGCCGCCGTGTCGGCGGCTTGGGCGAACTCCTTCGCGACCTCGGCAAGTTCGGCATTCGCCGCGATGGCGTTCGCGTTTCGAGCCATCGCAACCGCCCCCGGCGGTTGCAGAACAAATTGCTGGACATTGGCCGTCGTACCCTGGTTGGACAACTCAGTCGGCGATTTGCCCGGTTCGAGAATCACGGCCAGTTCCACGTCCTCGTCCACCCGGCCGCGCAACGTCGTTCGCTGCACCGGATCGATGCTGGGCTGATTGCTGGACAGCCGGTAGCCGACGAGCACGCTCAGGTCGGCGTCACCAAACGACAGGCTCACCGATTCGCTGGGCACCGCATCGAACGAGAAGTTGCCTTCGGCGTCGGCCTTGGCTGCCTGGCTGTCAGGCAGGCCGATCCGAGTCAGCACTACGCGCACGTCGGGGCGCTTTTCGGGAAAGTCGCTGAACACCAGCCGTCCGCGCACGCGATGCGCCGGGTGCAAGTTCAGCTCGGCAAGCTCCGTTCGCGAACCGTCGCCCGGCGAATGGATCTCGCGCCGGATCGCCGCCACGTTCAGCTCGGCGAGCGATTCCATCTTCGTGAACAGCACAAACGCCTTGCTGGGATAAACGTGATGAAACGTATACCGGCCGTCAGCGTCAGTGGCTGCCTCGTAGATGCCGGCAACTTCGGCCCGCGCCGCGCCGTTGGCGACGAGCCCGACGGTCACCCCGGCAACCGGTTTGACGTTTCGCAATACGCGGCCCGAAATCGTCGCTCCGGCGATTAAGCGCAAGGTGTTTCCCTTTCGACCCGGCCGTACCGTGAAGATCTTGCCCGTGACCGTGCCCGGCGCATCGACCGTGACGGTGACCGAGGCCTTTGCATTCTCGCTGAAGAACGAGTACTTGCCTTCTGCATCGGTCGTCGCCAAGGCTTCAGCTTCGCTGACATTCCTTGCCGGGCCGGTCAGCTGATGCCTGGAGTCCGTGATGAGCGCGCCGACGGCGGGCGTGTCGTCGGGCAGAAGCACCTGGCCCGTGATCTGGTTCGGCGCGTCGTCGGGCTTTCCTTGTTTCGACACCAGGATCACGTTCAGCGGCCGGCTGGTGCGCTGCGCCACGACGACCGTTTTTGGAAAATAGTCGGCCGCTTCGAACTGCAGCGTGATCAATCCCGCGTCGTCGACGCCGTTGACGGTAAAGCTGCCGTCCTGGCCAGTCACGATGGGTTTGGGCGCATGGAGCGAGGCTGCCTCGCCAGGCTTCTTGCTCGACTCCACGCCGATGATCGTGAAGTCGTTACCGAGCCGTTGGCCACTGCGGACGATGGCAACCGAGACGCCAGGTATCGCAATGCCCGCCGAGGTCTTCACCGTGCCGCTAAGATCGGCCGCGCGGGCCGACGACGGGCAGTCGAAAAGTGCAGCCAGAAATATCACGGCCGCGGCGCTTGCAGCGGCGCGCCATGGCCAACGCGACGCATTCACCGTTGCTCGGTTTGGCACGTCATTCCTCCTGGAATAGACCTCTCGTGACCCTCGCACGGCGCGGTTGGCCACCGGACCAGGTGTCTCCAAACCCAGGCGCAGCCCCTCTAATCTTACCACCAATGGGCCAAATATGCCGCGCCTGCCAGATCTTCCAACGGATCCGGCATAGCCGTCTGCACAGTCTGGAAAATTCAGGTGAAGAAAATCGATTGACTAACCCGAATAATACTACGGGGCACCCCCGTTAACACCCGCGGGGCGATTCTTGCATTAAGCGACCATGATCAGGCGACTTAGGAACGAGCAGGAGGCGGCTATGAGTACCCTTTCGCACGGTTCGATTAACATCCTGGCCATCGACGACGAAGCGGACGTGCTGGCTCGGATTTCCAGCGTTTTGACCGGGGCGGGCTACTGCTGTCGGTGTGCCATGGACGCGAAGATGGCCGATCAGGCCGTGCGTCAGGCCTTGCCCGATATGATCATTGCCGACATCAACCTGGCCGGCCACAGCGGCGTGACGGTTTGCGAACAGTTGAAGCACCTGGCCGGGATGGGCGACGTGCCGGTCATGTTCTTGTCGTCGGCCCAAGTGCCCGACATCATTCGCCGCTCGCACGCGGCCGGCGGAACGTACTACCTGCGCAAGCCGTTCGATGCGCCGGTTCTACTGCAACTGATCGAACAAGCGTTGCCGGTGCCGCATCTAAGCGGCGCCTAGAATTCGCCGCACGGCCGTGGCTTGGCGAACGCCCTCAATAGTGAGGGGGCTTTTCATCTTCCGGCTTGCGCTCGTCGGCCACCGAGCCAGACAGCGAATTCAAATCGCCTTCGAGCCCCGCGACCTTCTGCTCGAGCGACTCGATTTGCTTCTGTTGAGCCAGGACCACCTGGTCCAATTCGCCGACCGTCCGCTGCAAATGCATGAAGAGCGTTTCCAACTCGACCACCCGTGGACTGACGGGCTCTTCGCCTTGCGCTGGATGCTTGTTCATACGTTAACTCTTCCCTGCCCTGGCATTTGACTCCCGACGGCGCAGCGCAATAATAGTTTGCGCCAGCGCGGTCGAATCGCGCCGCTCCTCTCCAAACGTCCGTCGTCGCTCTATTGGGAGGCTGCCATGCAAACCCAGACTACCGAAGAATTGACTCGGAAAAAATGCGTCCCTTGCGAGGGGGGCGTGCCGAAGTATACGCTCGACGAATCCCGCTCGCAATTGACGACGCTCGGCGGCTGGCGCCTGACCCACGACGGACAGCGCATCCGCAAGGATTGGGTCGTCAAGAACTTCATGGCCGGCATGGACTTCTTCCAGCGCGTGGCTCAAGTCGCCGAGGACGAGGGTCATCATCCCGACTTGCATCTGGAAGGCTACCGCAACGTTTGGATCGAGGTCTACACGCACGCTATCGGCGGGCTGTCCGAAAACGATTTCATTCTGGCCGCCAAGATCGACCGATTGCCGATCGCTTTGAAAAAGTAACGCCGCGAAGCGTCATGGAGGACCGCGTCGATGCAGCGGGTAGAGCCCCCCGAAACCCTCAGCCGGCGATTCGAGTTGGCCAACACGGCCCTGACGATCGGCGGTCGCAACTACGATTTGCTGCGCCCCAGGTGCATCGACGAGCTGATCAGCGAGGAAGATTTCGCCATCGACGAGCGGATTCCCTACTGGGCCGATTGCTGGCCCAGCGGTCGAGTCTTGGCCGAATACCTTGCGCGGCGGCAGGGGCTCGGGCAGCGATTGTTGGAACTGGGATGCGGCATCGGGCTGGTCAGCCTGGCCGCGGCACAGGCCGGGTTCGACGTGCTGGCCACCGACTACTACGCCGAGGCACTCGAGTTCACCGCCGCGAATGCTCAGCGGCATGCGCTGTTGCGCGTCGATACGCGATTGGTCGATTGGCGCAAGCTGCCGTCCGATTTGGAGACGTTTGACGTCGTCGTCGCTTCCGACGTCCTCTACGAAAAGCCCCAGGCGGCGCTGGTGGCCGCGGCGCTAGATCGCACCCTTTCGGCGACCGGCCTCGGTTTGCTTTCCGACCCCGGCCGGAGCACCGCACCGGCGTTTGTCGACGAATGCGCCGCCTTGGGGCTACGGGCCGAAATTGCCCAGCGCGTCGAGGTTGTGGACGCCAACGTGCGGCTGTCGGTCTCGATTTTCGAGATTCGCCGCTCTTAGCCACCGATCGAGCGGGCAGGGGCAGGTCTCGGCGCCCGGCGAACGTGCCGATTTGACTCTCGGCAAGACACCGGCCAGAATGGGCGTTTCGTTCTTCACGCCGTTTTTTTCGAGCCACTCCCATGCAACGCCCACGCCGCCCCAACTCCCACGAAGCGCGTTCCGCCACGTTCGAACCGCTTGTCTGCCCGCTACGCAAGGTTGCGACGTCGCCGGCGAGGTGCCGCAGGGCGCGCCGGGGCGTTTCGTTCACGGTCATTCTCGTTTCGATTTTGATTGTGGCCTTGGCCACCGTTGCGGTCGCCTCGACGATGCTGGCCATGAAGATGCGCACGGAGAAAACGCGCGCCGAAGACGATCTTGCGCTGGCCTCGCGCGCCGTCGATCAGTACGTCGCCGCGGTGGCCACCAACAAGCAGCTCAAGGGCGCCGCGCTCGAGCCGGTGCGGCGCGAGCTGTTCGAGCAGGCATTGAAGTATTATCAGGATTACGTGAAATCGCACGAGAAAGACCGGCAGCCCTCGCTGGGAGTGGCGGCGGCCAATTATCACATCGTCGCCCTGCAGGCAAAGCTTGGCTCGCCCGACTCGGTACAGTCGCTCGTTCGCAGCATGGATTATCTGGATAAGTTGAATGCGGCCAAGATCGATCCGGCCGAATATCCCAGCCTGCAAGAGTTCACGCTTAAGCTCACTTCGCAGTCCGATTGGATCACGCTGCAAAAGGGCGTTGACCTCAATAAGCACCTGTTCGGCATGGTCATCGCGCTGGCAACTTGCGATAGGACGTTGGGTGAACTGTCCAGGCAATCTCCGCAGGCCGTTGTCATTCGCGACGATTTGTCGGCCATCCTCGCCGCCTCGGCAACCCTGCAATCCGCGGTCGGGAGCCGCAGAGAGAACGCGTTGGACCTTTACACCCGTGCCATCGCGGTGCTCGAAACGCTCGTCCGCGACCAACCCGCCAGCGGCGACTTCAAAACCCGACTGCTCCAGTGCCTCGATGGCGCCGTAAAGCTGCACAAAGCGAACAAGGATTTCGAGAAAGCGCTTGCCGTGAGCCAGCGGGCTGTCGAAGTCCGCGAGCAATTGGCGGCGGCCGCCCCGGATGACACGGCGCTTGCCAAAGATCTGACCACGGCCAAGGCTGACTTGGAAAAGCTTAAGCTGGCCGCTGCCGAAAAGAAGGCCGCCGCGCCGGCCGTCACCGAGGCCAAGGATTCCAAGGAGCCGCCGCCCGCCGGCGCTGAGGCACCGCCGGCCGGTGCTGATGCACCGCCTGCTGCGGCCGACGCTCCGCCGGCTGCGTCGGAAGTCAAGGACGGCGCCGCCACCGCGTCTCCCTAGGCCGTTGCTCGTCGTTCGCACGCAGCTTGCGGCTGGAATCAAACGCTCGATTGGCCCCCTCGCGGTTCTGCCGGTACGATTGACCCCGCCGGCGTTGTCCCAGCACGTTTTCCATTCGCAAGCCTACCCGTGCACGACCAGACCGCAGCGTTGATCGAGCTGATCGACGTCACACGCCGTTTTCCCGGAGTGTTGGCGCTCGATCGCGTGTCGTTCGATCTCGCCGCCGGCGAGGTGCACGCCCTGGTCGGCGAAAACGGCGCCGGCAAGAGCACCCTGATCAACATCGTCTCGGGCTTGCTCGCGCCCGATTCGGGCCGCATGCTGCTGCGGGGCCGGCAAGTGGCGTGGGCCAATCCCCTGGAAGCCCGACGCCACGGCATCGTCACCGTACATCAAGAGGCCGAATTGTTCGGCACCCTTTCGGTGGCCGAGAACATGGCCTTGGAACAGGGCCTGCCGACCGGGCCGGCCGGCTGGGTGAACTGGACGCGGATTTTCGCGGAAGCCCAGCGGGCCGTCGCGTTGCTGGGCGAGCCAATCGACGTGCGCCGCGCGGCCGCGCGACTCAGCGTGGCCCGGCGACACATGACCCAGATCGCCGCCGCCGTGCTGCGGCGGGCCGGCGTGCTGGTGCTCGACGAACCCACCAGCGCCCTGACCGCCAGCGAAACCGACTGGCTCTTCGCGCAGATCGAACGGCTCAAATCCTCGGGCGTCGGCATCCTCTACATCTCGCATCGCCAGGAGGAGATCTTTCAGCTGGCCGACCGCATCACCGTGTTGCGCGACGGCCAACGCGTATGGTCGGGTCCGCGCGCCGCGATCGATCGCGCCGGACTGATCCGCCACATGGTCGGGCGCAGTCGGGCCGACGCCGCAACGACGACCGTCTGGCGGCGCGCGACCGCCGATCATCGTCCGCGCCTCGCCGTCAGCCGGTTCACCGCTTCCGATGGACGCTATTGCGACGTCTCGCTCGAAGCCCGCGCGGGCGAGGTCTTGGGCATTTACGGACTGGTGGGGTCCGGGCGGAGCGAGTTGGCCCGCGCGGTTTTTGGTCTCGAACGGCCAAGCAGCGGAACCGTCAAAATCGACGGCCGCGCAGTTTCGATCGCCAACCCGGCACAAGCCGTGGCCGCGGGCCTGGCCTACTTGCCCGAGGATCGGCTGCGGCAAGGCGTCTTTCGTGGCCTGTCGGTTCGCGCCAATGCGGTCATCAGTTCGCTGGCGTCGCTGACCTCGGGGCCGCTGACAATCGCGTCACGCGAGCGGGCGGTCACTCGCGAGCAAATCACGGCCTTGGGTATCAAATGCCGCGACGCCGAGCAGGTCATCGGCCAGCTCTCGGGCGGCAACCAGCAGAAGGTCGTGCTGGCGCGTTGGCTGCTGACGCATCCCGCGGTGCTGATTTTGGACGAGCCGACGCGCGGAGTCGACGTGGCATCCAAGGCCGAGATCCATCGCATCCTGCGGCGTTTGGCCGACGACGGCACGGCGATCGTTTTGATCAGCTCGGATTTGCCCGAGGTGATGGCCAATTCGGATCGCATCGTGGTGTTTCGCGCGGGCCGCGTCGCCGGCGAATTCGCGCCGAGCGAAACCACGCCCGAGAGAATCGCGGCAGTAGCATTGCCCGAAGGACCGGGTGCATTGCCCGCAGGATCGGGCGCATTGCCCGAAGGAATTGGAACGGCGCCCGCGTCGCGCGCGACTCGTCGCGGCGTCGATCGCGTCTGGCGCGGCGAACTGGCTTTGGCGGCGGCGATTGCCGTGTTGTTCACGCTGCTTGGCCTGACCACCGAGTCGTTTTTGACCGCCGACAATTTGCGGGGGCTGCTGGCCAGCGCTTCGGTGTGGACGATTCTGTCGTTGGGGGCCGCGGCGATCATTCTGGCCGGCGGGATCGATATTTCGCTGGGCGCGCTGTTGGCCCTGTCGGCCGGCGTTGGAGGCCTGGTGCTTAAGCTTCCCTATCCGCCGGCCGTCGCGGTTCCCTGCGGCATCTTGGCCGCCTTGGCTGTCGGCGCCGCCGGCGGCCTGCTCAATGCCACGCTCACGCTGCTGGGACGCGTGCACCCGATCGTCGTCACGCTGGGAACCATGACGATCTATCGCGGCTTGTTGATTTCGCTTACCGGCGGCGACACCATCACCGATCTGCCTGAGGCATTCGTGACCTGGTCGAGCGCGCCGATATTGGGGGTCAACGGATCGGTCGTGCTGGGCGCGGCCACGGCCCTGGCCGTGTGGCTATGGTTGTCGCACCTGCAAAGCGGGCGGCACCTGATGGCGCAAGGCGCCAGCCCGACCGCAGCGCGGCTGGTGGGTATTTCGCAAATGCGGACCTGGCTGCTGGCGTTCGGCGTTGGCGGTTTTCTGGCGGCTTTGGCCGGATTGTTGGAGCTATCGCAAACCGGCGCGATGCAGTCGGGCATGGGCACCGGTTACGAATTGCAGGCCATCGCCGCGGCCGTGATCGGCGGCGTCTCGATCTCGGGGGGGCGCGGCAGCGCCGGCGGAGTGTGTCTCGGAGCTTTGCTGTTGAGCCTCATCTACAACGCCGTCGTGCTATGGCAAATCTCGCGCTACCACTACTCGCTCGTGACCGGCGGTTTGCTGCTGGCGGCAGTGCTGGTCGACCTGGCCTGGCGGAGGCTCGAGCGATGAGCCCAATCGCGGCACGCCGCATGATCCCATTTTTGCTGCCCGCGGCGCTGTTGCTGTTGGCCGTCGTGCTCGTCTTCTCGCAAACCAATCGGCCGGCGGCGGTGCTGAACATGTGGAGGCCGTGGGGCGAAATCGGCGCGCTGGCCGCCGTGATGACCGCCATCATTCTGACCGGCGGCATCGATTTATCGGTCGGCTCGATCATCGCGCTGTGCAGCGTCGCCTTCGGCATGCTCTGGCAACAGGGTTGGCCGCTGGAATGGGCCGCCGCTGCGGCGCTGGCGGTTGGATTCGCGGCCGGCGCCGTCAACGGCACGTTGGTGGTGCTGGGGATCGCCCCCTTGGTGGCCACTTTGGCGACGATGGCATTTTACGCTGGGCTGGCGATGGCCCTGTCGCGCGGTCAGCGCATTGCCGGACTGCCCGAGGCGTTTACTTCCTTGGGTCAAGACTCGTGGCTGGGGCTGCCGGACCAACTTGGCGTTCCCAATCAATTGACGCTGTTCGTGATCGTGCTGGCGGTCGCTTGGGCCGTGGTGCATCACACCCGGTTTGGCCGCTATCTGTATGCGATCGGCGATAATCGCCTGGCGGCGCAGTTCGCGGCCGTGCCGGTGCGACGCGTCGAGTGGAGCTTGTACGCGGCCAGCGGAACCGTGGCCGCACTGGTGGCTCTGGTCTACACGGCTCGCGGCGGGGCGGTTGTGCCCAATGCCGGCACTGGCATCGAGCTGCAAACGATCGCCTGCGTCGTGCTGGGCGGCACTCGTGTCACCGGCGGGCTGGGGGGACTTGGCCGCACGCTGTTGGGCGTGGCCATCCTGTCGTTGTTGGACATCGGCCTGCAATTTATCTCACGCAAGATTTATCTGCCCTGGAGCGACGTCCCGTGGCAACCGACCGCCAACGCCCGCATGCTGCTGGTCGGAATGTTGGTGATCGGCGTAGCCATTTGGAACGAACGTTCGTCGGACCGCAATGGATGAGCGGCCGATGTTCGTTACACTGGAGACGGGCGCGGCCGAGGTGTCGCGAGTCTTTATTCGTTTCCTCCTTCCGCGCAGGTGAACCATGACCGACGCGATTCAAGTTGTCACCACGACTGCCAGCCGCGAGGAGGCCGACACGATCGCGCACGCACTGGTCGGCAGGCGGCTGGCGGCTTGCGTGCAAGTGGTCGGGCCGCTTGCCAGCACCTACCGTTGGCAAGGCAAGATCGAAACCAGCCAGGAATGGCTCTGCCTGATCAAGACGCTGCGGACGCATTACCCGGCACTCGAACAGGCGATCGGCGAATTGCATTCGTATGAAGTGCCCGAGATTCTCGCGCTGGGCGTGGTGATGGGCAGCCGTGGATATCTGGACTGGCTTAACGGCGAGCTGGCCGATCTGTCAGGTCCAAAAATCGTGTGAACCTCGCCATGAGGTACTCGTTCTTCGTCACCGTTCATGCACAGCCGGGCGTCGCCGTCGCCGGCGCGAGCGTCGAGCTTCACGGCACGACCCTGTGCACGCTGGGCGTGTCGCCCGAGGCACTGGCCACGACCACGATTGCTTGCAGCTTTGAAGAGGCCCGCGAGCGGCTCGAGCACCTGGGCCGCATGTTTTGCGAGGCCGACGGTTCGTTTGTTTGGGTCTCGTCGCAAGGCGAGCCGGCCTGGCAAGTCGACGGCAATCTCTACGACCGCAACGGACGCTTGCTGTTTGTCGACCTGAAAGGCACCTGCCCCAACGATCAGTTCGATCGGTTGCTCACAGCGCTGGGCTGGCCGGCAACGAAGCTGATGTTTCAATTGACCCGCGAGGCGGTGTTTCTCAGCGAAGAAGAATTTCGCCGCTTCGCGGGTGGTGGTTAGTAGCTAAGGTCTTGCTCCAGTACCTGGGCGAACGGACGTCAAGAACCTCCGATTTAATGGCAGTGTGGCACTTTGAATTGTGAGATGAGTTTTAGACCTCGCTGTCCGAAGGTTTGTAGCTTTCACGAGTTGCGGCGAAGAGTGCCGAAAATCGAACCATTCTTGCGACGATTTGTCTCGCCAGCATGCCGCGACAACTAACGTGGTCGGTGGATCGTCTCAATCACGGATTACTCACTTTGCATCGCACTCGTTTGCAGACACATTCGTGAACCCAGTGACCGATTGACCGGGCGGCACGGAATGGTCCGTCAGCAACCATCTTGGATGCCGTGTGCGCAGAACGTCCACTCGACCGAGCGATGAGTATTTAGGTAGCTTGCGCAATACGTTCAAGCCAAGCCTTGAACAGATAAGTCGCAAGTGATGCTGCCGCACCGACGTGCATCGAAGCGAGGCAAAAACTTCGCGGCGTATAGCGACAATTTGACTGTTTGATGCTGTGACTTACGAAACCGCGCGACACTCGACACAGCCACCAATGGGAACTACACCTGCCGGACGCGCAGACGGCTCGACGAGGCGGCAATCGCCACGTCGTCTGTGGCCTCCGTGTTGGCAGTAAGGCATCCGATTTGCAGGGATGTATTCCGACACGTTCCGGATGCACGTCATTCGGCCAGCAAGCTGCGCGGTCGCGTGCCGAGCAGTTGGTGGCACTGAGCCAGTTGCTGTCCCTTCACGCCAACAAGCCGTAATGCCGAATGCGCGTCGGGAAAGGCGCCCTACCGCATAGTATTGGATACAGATTTTTGTTGCGCTTGGAAGAGTGTCCACTCCCAAACCAGTTTTAGACACGCGGCAGGTAGCTTCTCGTTTCGCAAAACATATCGAAAGTTATGCCTTAAGGCGAATCTCAATTCTGGAGGGCACGACGATGATAGCGGAGCTATTGCCCATAGACGCGCACAACCAACGCACAATTAGTCAGGGCCATCCGCCGAACTGGCAGAACCCGCCCGGCGGCTACTACGATCTCGTGGTCATCGGCGGTGGTCCAGCTGGACAGATCGCCGCACGAGTAGCAGCAGCGGACGGCCACCATGTCGCCATGACGGAGATGCGCTTGACTGGCGGGACGTGCGTTAACTTCGGCTGTACGCCCAGCAAGGCATTGATCCGCTGCGCACGCGCCGTCCACGAGGCTAGACGCGGAGCCGATTTCGGCTTCGGACTCAGCTCACCCCCGCATGTGGATTTCGCCAAGGTCATGGAACGCGTCCGCCGCATCCGCTCCATGAGTAGTGCCGGGGACGCGGTCCAAGTGCTAGCCAACGCCGGGATAGACGTTTACTTAGGGCAAACTACCTTTATCGAACCGAACGCCGTAACGGTGGATGGTCGGGAGCTGCGATTCAAGAAGGCAGTGATTGGGACGGGCGCCCGCCCCGTAGCACCGACTATCGAGGGGCTTAGAGAGGGCGACTATCTAACCAACGAAACTGTGTTTTCCCTAACCGAGTTACCCCGGAAGCTGGTGGTGTTGGGGGGCGGGCCAATGGGCACCGAATTGGCGCAGGCCTTTCGCCGACTCGGCGCTGAGGTGGAACTGGTGCACTCCGGAAGCAGCCTGCTGCCGAAAGACGAGCCGGAAGCGGGCGAGGTGCTGCGCCGCCAATTCGAGCGCGATGGCGTACGAGTGCATTGTGACTTTAGGGCGGTGCGGGCGGCAAATGGCCGGCTGACGATACAAGGTAAGGCCGAAACGCGGGAGCTTGAGTATGACAAGCTTCTGCTGGGCATCGGGCGCAAGGCCAACATCGAAGATTTGGGGCTGGATGCGGCAAATGTACGAGTTAAAGACGGTGGCGTAGAAGCCGATGGGAATCTGCGGACGAGCAACTCGGACGTCTACGCCGCAGGTGATGTGGTGTTCCCGGAAAAGTACACCCACGCGGCAATAGCGACGGCGAGCTTGTGCGTGGCCAACGCCCTTAATGGAGCGAACCGATCGGTGCGAGAACTGGTCATTCCACACTGCACCTACACCGATCCCGAGGTCGCCACCGTCGGCTTGACCCCGGTTCAAGCGGCCGAGCATGGAATCGCCCTGGAGACCCACCGCCTGGAACTTACCAAGGTGGAACGGGCCTTTATCGATGGTGAAGAGGATGGGTTCGCAGCGCTCTACACCCGCAAAGGAAGCGCCAAGATCGTTGGGGCGACCCTGGTGGCGGCGCATGCAGGAGAAATGATCAGCGAGCTGACGCTGGCTATTACGAACAATCTGACGATGCAGGCGCTGGCGGAGACGGTGCACTGTTATCCGACACAGGCAGAAGTGTTTCAGAGGATTGCGCTGTCGTATAAGCCAGACAAGACAACGTCCCACCGCGTCACGCCAGGCGAAGAACAAGCAATCACAGCAGCGTCACAAGGAGAACATCATGACCCAAGCTACCGCTACACGACCAAAAAATGACGCGAACGTCAACCTGGACTCAATGCGTCCATTCCATATCGACATAGCGGAACAGGCTCTCGTGGATCTTCGCCGGCGGGTCGCCGCGACCCAGTGGCCCGAGCGGGAACTGGTCAGTGATGCGACGCAAGGCGTGCAGCTCGCGACCATGCAGGCTCTCGCGCATTATTGGGCGACGGAATACGACTGGCGCAAGGTCGAGGCGAGACTGAACGCACTGCCGCAGTTCATCACCGAGATCGATGGGCTGGACATTCACTTCATTCACGTTCGTTCGCAGCATGAAGATGCATTGCCGCTCATCGTCACCCACGGGTGGCCCGGCTCCATCATCGAACAGCTGAAAATCATCGACCCACTCACCGATCCGACCGCACACGGCGGAAAGGTGGAGGACGCATTTAACGTCGTGATCCCTTCAATGCCGGGCTACGGCTTCTCGGGCAAGCCCACCTCGACTGGCTGGGACCCCACCCACATCGCAAGCGCCTGGACAATGTTGATGAAGCGCCTCGGGTACACGAAATTCGTAGCACAGGGCGGCGATTGGGGCGCGGTAGTCGTCGACATGATGGGCTTGCAGGCGCCGCCGGAGTTGCTCGGCATACACACGAACATGCCCGGCATCTTCCCGGCCGACATTGATGGGGCAGCCTTCTCCGGCAAGCCGGCACCAACGGGCCTCTCAGCCGATGAAAAAGTCGCTTACGACCGCCTGCAATTCGTTTATCAAAAAGGAATCGCCTACGGATTCCAAATGGGCCTGCGGCCGCAGACACTGTACGGAATCGCGGATTCGCCCGTCGGTCTCGCCGCCTATTTCCTTGACCACGACGCGCGCAGCTACGACTTGATCTCGCGCGTCTTCGCCGGCGAATCCGCCGGCCTCACGCGCGACGACATCCTCGACAACATCACGATCACCTGGTTGACCAACACGGCACTTTCCGCCGCCCGCCTCTATTGGGAATACTGGGGGAAAGGGTACTTCAATGCGAAGGGCGTCTCCATTCCAGTTGCCGTGAGCGTCTTCCCTGACGAACTCTATCCAGCCCCGCGGAGTTGGACAGAGCAGGCGTACTCCAAACTCATCTATTACAAGCGGCACGAGAAAGGCGGTCACTTTGCGGCCTGGGAACAGCCGCAACTTCTCTCAGAAGATGTTCGCGCAGGCTTCAGATCACTGCGCAAATAGTGGAGCAGAGGATGTGCTGAAGCCTTCTACGTAAAACTGGTCACTGTCACTCGCCCTAAGTGCTCAGAAAATGGAACGTCGTTGCCCCACCATAATTTGCCGCAGGGGAAGCGGCGGTACGGTGTGGCTTGGTCTTTAGCCTGGCGCCGGGTCGTAAAGGCCGAGCGACTATTCATGGTGATCGGCGGTGCCAAAGTCGGCAAAGGGCTTGGGAAGTCGATTGGCGAACTCGTTGCGTCGTGGAAATGGGCACAATGATTGTTACCTTCGTCGCATCCCGCGACGGTCTTGCGGGCCATCGCCGTCAGCCCGACCGTCGAGGCGGAGACGGCGCCTTCGTCTCATTTACTCATCTCCGCCTTTCACTCGCAAAAATGGACCGTTTTACGGTCTCTGCGACGCGTCACAAAACGAATGTTTATTGCGACCAAAATTAAATCCCGTATGCTGACGAATGTGCCGCAATAACGACAAGTTATGTGAACCAATGGCTGCCAGACCAACAGGCAACGTGCCAGGCGCAGCGGCAGGCCGTCCCGTTGGGAACGGCGCTCGTCCGCCAGCAAAGTTACCGCGCGAGTTTGGCTGGCCCCTGCAACCAGCGAGATGGATTGCACCATGTCCACGGTTATCACCTTAGATATTCTGTGTGCGCATCTGAACTGTAAGTTTAAGGCTCACCTCCGACTCGGCGGCCAACTGGACCCGAAGTCCGATTACGAGACCGCGCTCCTGGAGTTGAAGCGAGACGTGAAACTCAAAGTGGTCCAGAAGATCCTCGTCCAGCAGTCCGGGCACGCCCTGACGAACAGCGTTATTTTGACCCGCTCCATGTTGAGCCAAGGGATTCCCTTCATCATCGATGCCGATCTGCGAGACGACCGCTTTTCCGTCCACTTCGACGGGATCAAAAAGGTTGACGGCGCCTCGGACCTGGGTGGCTTCCATTACGTTCCGATGATGTTTTACGAAGGGCGTACAATCCGAAAACCGCAACGACGTCTTTTGGAGGTGCTAGCCCTGCTCTTAGCCGGCGTCCAAGGCAGAGCGCCGGGCGCTGGCATCATCTACCACGGCAGCGAATGCACTGCGACGAAAATACGATTTGCGTCCGGGTTGGAAGCAGCGGAAGAACTGCTTGACGAGGTAACTCGGCTGCAACGAAACGAGGCGGCTCCGAAGCTTTTGCTCAACGATCACTGCGGGGTCTGCGAGTTCCGCCGGCGATGCCATGCCCAGGCCGTTACCGAAGACAACTTAAGCCTGTTGCGTGGACTGGGAGAGAAGGAGGTCAAGAGCCTCGGCCGCAAGGGGCTGTTTACCCTTACGCAACTCGCGCACACCTTCAGGCCGAGGCGGAAGGGGAAGCGGACTGATGATCGCAGTAACCACCGTTACCACGCGTGCAGGCGCTGGCAATCCGCGACAAAAGAGTCTACGTGTTGGGGACACCGCGAGTGCCATCGGGCGCGGTGCGGATCTACATGGACGTGGAGGGCAATCCCGAGGAAGGAGTCGTCTACCTGATCGGGATGATCGTTTGCAACAACGACTGGGAGAAACGTTACTCGTTTTGGGCAGACAGCAAGGACCGGGAGCCCCACATCTTTGAGCAACTTCTCGGCGTGGTTTGCCAGTATGACAACCCGCTGATCTTCTGCTATGGGAGCTACGAAAAGGCGTTCATCAAACGGATGCGGCGGCCAGCGAAACGGAAGAAGCCCGTCGATAACGTGATGGACGCGCTCATCAACACATTGTCGATCGTCTACTCGCACTTCTACTTCCCTGTTTATTCGAATGGACTGAAGGCGGTGGCCGGATACCTGGGCTACTCCTGGAGCGACAAGGACGCCTCTGGCGTGCAGAGCATCGCGTGGAGGATGCAGTGGGAACGGACTCGAGACGACGCTCTGAAGCAGAAGTTGGTGCAGTACAACCAGGAGGACTGCGCCGCGCTTCGTAAAGTTACCGACTTCCTGAGAGACGCCGCGACCGGTGCGAGTCCGTCTCCGGTCCCGCACCCGCATGCGCTGTCCGCCCAGCACGATGCGCCCGGCCCTCAGGTCGTGCGGGTCCAGGAACTCGACAAGCTCGTGAATGACCGCAAGTGGGGGCGGGTCAACTTCGTCCACTCTAACTTCGAGTTCGTGAACAGCTGTGCCTATTTCGATTACCAGAGGCAACGGGTTTTTGTCCGCACCAGCCGGACAATTCGAAAGCACCGCAGCAGGCCGGGGCAGCACCGGAACCGGAAGATCCGGTCCAGTAGGCGTATGGTGATCACCGCCTTCAAGTGTCCGGCTTGCCGCGGAACGGACCTAGCTAAGCTCGAAAAAGGGGTGCGTCCTGACGTCCCACGCCCAAGGGTCAAAAGGGCACTGGATTTGGTCATCACCGCCGGCGGCATGCGGCGAAGGATAATTGAGTGCAGGGCCGTGGCGTACCATTGCACAAGTTGCGGCCACGCCTTTGTTCCCGACCGACACCGCCGACTTGCCAAGCATTTCCGCGGCCTGATGAGCTGGGCAGTATACGAGCACGTGGCGCACCAAGTCAGCTGCGGCGCCTTGGAAGAGAAGTTCCGGGAGTTCTTCGGGTTGGCGGTCGCGGACACTGAAATCCACATGTTTAAGGATCTGATGGCGCGGTATCACCGCGACACGTACCGCGGGTTGCTTTCCAAGATCCTAGCCGGCCCCGTACTGCACGTGGACGAAACCGAGGTGAAACTCAGAACGGGTAAGGGCTACGTCTGGGTTTTCACGAGCCTTGAGGAGGTCGTGTTCATGTACAAGCCGACGCGGGCGGGCGATTTCCTGCGGGAGATGTTGAAGGACTTCCGGGGCGTGCTAGTCTCCGACTTCTACGCCGCCTACGACTCGATCGGCTGTGATCAACAGAAGTGCCTGATCCACCTCATCAGGGACATGAACCAGGAGCTGCTCAACAACCCGTTCGACGGAGACCTCCAGCTGGTTACTCTGCCATTCTCAATTTTGTTGAAGTCGGTTGTGGCGACCGTGGACGCGCATGGACTGAAGCATCATTACCTCGGGCGACACCAACGCGAAGTGGACGAGTTTTTCCACGTCCTAGCGGTGCAGCCCTTGTGGTCGGACGCCGCGCTGGCGCTGCGAGCCAGGCTGGAAAAGAACCGGGAAAAGCTATTCGAGTTTATCAGACACGATGGAGTCCCTTGGAACAACAACAACGCCGAGAACGCGATCAAGCGGTTCGCCTATTACCGCGAGAACACAGTCGGCACCATGAGGGAGGCGGGACTGATCAACTACCTCGTGCTCTTGAGCTTGTACCAGACGTGCCGGTACAAGGGCGTCAGCTTCCTGAAGTTCCTGTTGTCGAGGCACCGAGATATTGACGCGTTCTGCACGAAGAAACGGAAGCCACGGTATCCCGACATTGAACTTTACCCGAAGGGGTTCGTGCCTCCGGTTTTCAAGAAATCGAAGGCGGCAAGGGCGTCGAGGCAAGCGCCAGACAATTCAGCCGCCGACGAAGGCACGGGCTCCTGATGGGCTCGACTTACTTTCAAAGACATGGCGCGCTTAAATCCGGTCAACGAGAAGCGCAGCGCCAAAAAAACCACCGTTTTTTGGCACTCCTGGGATCTGGTTGGTGTCGCTGGCGTGTTGAACTGCACAGTCAGTCACGTCGTGACTAGCCGGGTGCGCTTCCTAAAGAGGAGAACTGACCTTACCCAGGGATTGTGGGCTCCGCCCATTGCGGCTTCCGTTTTTCATCCTTCATCCTTCCGCCTTCATCCTTGCATCCTCTCACTCCTCCCCGCTGGCGACGAAGCGATAGCCGGCGCCGCGGACGCTGAGAAAATGCTTGGGCCGCGCCGGGTCCTCTTCGAAATACTTGCGCAGGTTGACGATGAAGTTGTCGACGGTGCGCGTGGTGGGCATGTGCGACAGGCCCCATACGTTTTCCAGCAATTCGGCGCGCGTCACCACCAGGCCTTCGTTTTCGGCGAAATACCGCAGCAGTTTCATCTCGGTGTGCGTCAAGCGCAACTGCTCGCCGGCGACCATGACGTTGAACGTGTCGAAATTGACCTGCGCGCGGCCGAATTCGTACACCGGGCCGACCTCCTTGCCGTCGAGGCGCGGACTGGCCTTCGTACGCCGCGACAGCAGATTGCGGGTCATGCTCAACAGTTCTTCCAGCTCGAACGGTTTTTGCAGATACTGGTCGGCGCCCACGTCGTAGCCGCGGATGCGGTCTTCGACCAGCGTGCGGGCGCTGAGCATCAGCACCGGCACGTCGTTGCCCTTTTCGCGCAGTGCTTCGCAGACGGCGTATCCGCTCATGCCGGGCAGCATCAGGTCGAGGATGATCAGGTCTGCGCCGTGCGGATTGTCCTCGAACAGCTTGAGCGCGGCCGGGCCGTCGCCGGCGGTCGTAACTTCGTAGCCCTCGGCTTCCAGGTTGTACTTGATGCCGAAGGCCAGGTGCTGCTCGTCTTCAACGACCAGGATGTGCTTCATAAGCCTTGAATTGAGAACTTTCAACGGCGCTTCGTTCTACCGCAGGGCGTCATGGGGATCGGCGATCGACGCGGCCGCCGGCAACGGGTCCCCTTGGCGGGCGGGTCGCGCCGGCAGTTGAACCTCGAAAACCGTGCCCGACTGGCTGCCGCGATCGCGGACCGTGATCTTACCGTGCAGGCGCTTGACCAGGGTCCGCACGATGAACAGCCCCAGCCCGGTGCCCGACTGCGATCGTTCCAGCTCACTGCCCAGGCGCACGAATCGGCCGAAGATCTTGCGGCGCAGCTTGGCCGGAATGCCGCGGCCGTTGTCGGTGATTCGCGTCACCACGCTGTCGCCGCCGGCAAATTGCGAATCCACCTCGACCATCGGCTCGGCGCCGCCATATTTGATGCGCGTTGTCGATCAGGTTGCGGAACACCATTTCGATGTCGATCGGCCGAGCCCGCAAAATGGCCGGCGTCAGATTGAGCCGGATCGTCTCCATCGGCAGGTGATAGCGCAGGCAAGCCGTCTCGGCGGAGCTTCGCAGGATGGCCGACAGCTCGACGTCGACAATGTCGGTGTCGATCGGATGCTGATCGAGCCGCGCGGCGTCGAGCATGTGATTGATCAGCATGTCGAGCCGCTCGACGTCGTCGAGCATGAAGCGATAGAAGTCGGCCTGCTGCTGTTCGGTGACCGTGCGGCGCGAGAGCGTTTGCAGGTAGAGCTTGAGCGACGCAATGGGAGACTTCAATTCGTGGCTGACGCTGTCCATGAAGTTGCTTTGGCGCTGGTTCAGCCGGATGCCCTCGATCGAAATCAACAGGTACAGCACGACGCCGACCAGCACCAAAAGCAGAAAGAGCGTGCCCACCAACAGCAGCACCCAGAACAGGGCACTCTGGTCGACCTCGCGCACCGTCAGCGTGACCCAGCCGACGATCAGCGTGACCACCAGCACTATCATCACGACCGCCAGCGTGATCGGCCAGCCATACGAGGCGCGCATCGGATCCCCTAACCAAGGCCGGGAGCACAGCGGAAAACCGTGAGCCTATCCGCGCGGCCTGGAGCGTCAAGGGCTCAGGACTCCGGCCTTGCGGCCGCTCGGACTCGCCCATCACTCCTATGATACACCCATGGCAGCGGCGGGCAGCTGGCATGGCCGGCGGATTTTCCGCCCCGTCGCGGCACGCCAGATGCATACGCCGGGGGCATGGTCTGGCCGACCTTCGAAGCGTGAGGCAAGCGTCAGGGGCGTGCTAGCGCCGTAAGGGCTCAGAATCGTGAGACTTGCGGCCTAAAACGCGACACTTCCAGCGGAGCCTGGCCGAGAACTGCGATTGTAAGAATTGGAAGATCGGATCAAGATGTTGCACGCTTGGCGCGAGGAGAAATCCTCCCTCAGGCGAGCGTTCGTTGAGGTCCAACCTGTCGCTTGAGTCCATACATGCCACACCGGGCAAGGCAAGAAGCCAAAGCCCGCAAGCGACGCCCACGCTTTTTTCCGCGCCGGTTCGACAAGGAGGTCGCTCGAGCGTTTCCGTTCCCCCTGGGCGTTTGCGCGGCAGTTCGCTCTGCTCGCTTCGAAACGTCGGGGCATCGGCTCGGTTCGCTTCCGCGACGCGATTGCGTAGCTCGGTTTGACCCGATAGGAGGCTGCCGGAAGGATCCGAGCAGCAGGGGCAACTTTCTTTCCATGGAGGGATACATGGTCTCGATGCAGATTGCGGCACTGATGGTGGCGCTGTCGGGTGTGGGCGAGACGGTGCTCTTGGATTTCCAAGCGCCTTGGTGTGCCCCCTGCCGTTCGATGGAAAGCACCATGACCGAGCTCGAGCGGGCCGGATACCCGGTGCGCAAAGTCGACACCGACCGCGAGCGCAGTTTGGCCACGCAATACAACGTGTCGAGTATTCCCTGCTTTGTGTTGCTCGTCGACGGCAAGGAAGCAGGCCGCATCGTCGGTGCCTCGCGCCGCGCCGAGTTGCTGGCTCTGTTTGCCCGGGCGAACATCAAACCCCACGGCGGCGGCGTTGCTCGCGGTCAATCGCCCGATCACACGCCATCGACCTCGGTACCAAGCGCGGTGGCCGATGATCCGCTTACGCCCGCGCGGTCGGACCGCGGCGATGCCGATGAATCTGCCGGCCCGGCGGCGGGGGGTGCCCCAAGCTCCGCGGTCAATCCTCAGGATCTGATCCTCGCCAGCGTGCGGTTGACGATCGAAGATGCGACGGGCTTTTCCTATGGAACGGGCACGCTGATCGACTCGCGGCAAGGCGAGGCGCTGGTGCTGACCTGCGGCCACATCTTTCGCGATTCTCAAGGAAAAGGTCGGATCACCGTCGACCTGTTCGGACCGGACGCACCGCAGAAACTGCCCGCCCGACTGATTGCCCATGACTTGAAAAATGACGTCGGCCTGGTGAGCATTCGTCCGGGCGTGCCCGTCAGCGTGGCGCCGGTGGCGCCGCAGGGCCAGCGGGTCGCGCGAGGCGATAAGGTGATCACGGTCGGTTGCAACAACGGCAAAGCGGCCACGGCGATCACGACCAAGATCACCGGCATCGACAAATTCATCGGCTCGCCGAACTTGCAAGTGGCCGGTCTGCCGGTGCAGGGGCGTAGCGGCGGCGGATTGTTCACCGCCGACGGACTGGTGATCGGCGTTTGCAACGCCGCCGATCCGGCTGACCACGAAGGCTTGTTTGCCGCGCTGGGGGCGATCCACGACCAGCTCGACAAGGCCGGCTTATCGGCCGTTTACCAAGACCGACCCACGCGGCAACAGCCTCGACTCGTCGCCACGTCGAGCACGCCGGCCAAGGTCGTGGCGCGCGGTGCCTCTCCGGGAAATGCGGCAAATCCGTTCGCCGCGAGCGCCGCGCAAGCCGGCGGCCTGAGCGAAGCCGAGCGAGCCGCGCTGGCCGCGATGCAGCAGCAAGGCGACAACGCCGAGGTGATTTGCATCGTCCGTTCTCTCGATAACCCGCAAGCCAAAACCGAAGTCATCATGCTCGACCGCGCCTCAACGGCCTTTCTGAAACAATTGGCCGTCGACCGCGACGTCCAAGCCGGCCGCCACCTGACCTCGCTCAAAGTCCGCTCGAAACAGCCAAAAAAGGTTCCAACAGCCGTGGATCGCGACGCGAATTGAGGGTCTGCCCGCCACGGATGGCACCTTTCTTCTTGCCACGACCCCCGTACCCGAGCTAAAGTGTTGTGCCGGGCGATGATCGGGCCGAAGCGTGCGCACCGACTCGCAGTTGGTCGCTTGCCCTGAAAACCTTTTTCCAGGGCCGGGGGTACTCTCCTTTGTTGTTGCCGGGGCCAGTCCGCGGCAGCGTTCTGCCCGCTCGAAATCCAAGGAGTTCGCGGTAATGGTTCATTCGCCGATGAAGGAGTGCTCGGGTTGGTTCCGCCCCTTGGCGGCAGTTGGCGCTTGGATCGTGCCGCTGCTGGCAGTTCTGCCGGCCCGCGCCGATGAGGCCCCGATTCCTCCGGCGCGCTTCCTGGTCGCTTTGGATCTGGAAGGCAAAACCCACCGCATCGGCAACGGCGAAGGTTATAAGGCCGCGGCAGTCGTGTTCATGTCGCATGAATGCCCCATCTCGCGCGAGTACGTGCCCGAGCTCAATCGTCTGGCCGGCGCGATGAAGGATAAACCCGTCAAGTTCGTGGGAGTCATTTCCGAGCGGGGACTGACGCGGGCCGCGGCGGTCAAGTTCCAGCAGGACTTCAAGATTGCGTTTCCACTTCTGTTCGATGCCTCCGGTGAAATTGCCGCCGCTTTGGGCCCAACACACGTGCCCGAGGGGTTCGTGCTCGACACGGCCGGCCAGGTCGTCTATCGCGGTCGGATCGACGATCAATATGGCGAGATCGGCAAGAAGCGTCCCGAGGCCACCCGGCACGACCTGGCCGAGGCGATCGACGCCACGCTCGACGGCAAGGCCATTGCCGAGGCCCGCACCACGCCGGTCGGCTGCCCGTTCAAGGCGGAGCCCGCCACGCAAGCGCCCGAGAAGATCACCTACAATCGCGATATCGCGCCGATTCTGTTTGCCAACTGCGCCGAGTGTCATCGCCCGGGCGAAATTGCGCCCTTCTCGCTGTTGAGCTATGACGACGCCGCCAAGCGTGCCAAGTTTTTGGGTGAAGTCACGCACGCTCGCCAGATGCCGCCGTGGAAGGCCGAGATCGGCCATTCTCAATTCCTAGGCGAGCGGCGATTGACCGACGCGCAAATCGCGGTGATCGAAGCGTGGGCCAAGGCCGGAGCGCCCGAGGGCCCGGCGGACGATCTGCCGCCGCAGCCGCAGTTTGCTTCCGGCTGGCGATTGGGCAAGCCCGATCTCGAACTGAAGGTTCCCGTCCCCTTCACCGTTCCAGCCAGCGGCGAAGACATCTTCCAGCATTTCATCATTCCCATCGACATCCCCGAAGACAAAACCGTGGTTGGCTTCGAGTTTCGCGCCGGCAATCCGGCGGTGGTGCACCATGCGATTTTGTTTCTCGACACGTCCGGAGCCGGCCGGCGCAAAGACGCCGAGACGCCGGAGCCCGGCTTTCGAACCTTCGGCTCCATCGGCATCCCCGTGGCCGGCATCGTCGGCGTGTGGACGCCGGGCATGACTCCTCGGAATTATCCGCAAGGGGCCGGCATGCCCGTTCGTAAAGGCACCGACCTGGTTCTGCAGCTTCACGTTCACCCCAGCGGCAAGGAAGAGACCGACCAGTCGTCGATCGCTCTCTACTTTGCCGACAAGCCGGTCGAGCGGACCATGTCGCGAGCGCCGTTTTTGGTCGGTTCGCTCATGATCGACATTCCACCGGGTTCGCGCGATCACACAATCAAGTCCTCGGTCACGCTGCCGACCGACATCACGTTGATCTCGCTGTTGCCCCACATGCACCTGGTGGGCAAGGAAATGAAGCTCACGGCCACGTTTCCCGACGGCAAGACCGACACCTTGATCTGGATCAAGGACTGGAATTTCTTTTGGCAAGACAACTACGTTTATCACGATCCGGTGCGCCTGCCGGCCGGCACCCGGCTCGACATCGTGAGCCGCTACGACAATTCGGAGGAGAATCCGCTCAATCCGAGTAAGCCGGCCAGGCGGGTCTTTTTCGGCAACGGCAGCACCGATGAAATGTGCTTTGGTATCTTTCAGATCATCGTCGACAGGCCCGCCGAAGAGATGAAGCTGCAAGGCGCCTTGTTCACCTCGTTGATGCGAGATTGGAGCACGGCCGATCTCGACGACGAGGCGCGCGACCACATCCTCGACGAAGCCGGCAAATTGTTCGGCGGCGGCCGCGGTCAGTTCAAAAACCTGCTCGGCCGCCGTGGCGGCGGGACAAATCGCGGCGGCAACGATCAGCCGAAGGACGCACCGAAGGACGCGCCCAAGTCACCGTAGTCGATGGGGTGCCATGCTTGCGGTTCGCAAGCATGTGCGGCCCAGCTTCATAAAATGCCGTCCTCAGGCGGCTTTTTCATGCGCGGATGAGTAGGATGACGGTCATGCGAGAAATCCTGACCGGAGCCGTTTCACCTTTGGCTGAGCCGACGCCCCGGGGCGGGCGCCCTGGCAATTCAACATGCGCACATTGTTGATCGCGACGTTTATGGTCGCAGCGCTATGCGCAGTATTGCGCACATTATTGCCGTTGGCTCAGCCTGCTGTTTCCATATTCGTCTTAGGCGCGCTGCCCGCGGTCGTGCTTGTCCCCTGGGCGATTTACCGGCGAATCAAGCAACAACGCCTCGGCGCGTGGCTTTGGCTTGCGCTGTTCGCGGCCGCCTTGGGTTTGTATTTGGTGAGCATCGGACCGGTCACCGGATTGCTGGTCTGGTTGGACGTCGAAAATAGAACGATTATCGAATGGTTCCCCGAGTTCTACGCTCCAATAATCTGGACCCATGCCAACACGCCGCTGCATGACGTGATCGAATGGTACGTCGACTATTGGCAGCACCTCGGGTTGACTCTACGATAAAGAGTCGTGCGATGCGGCCAGGCAGGTGCGATCCAGGCGCGTCAAGTCATCGAGGGGCCGATGAAACTGTTTTGCGTGCGGCACGGAGAGACTTTGTACAATCTCGAAGGCCGGATTCAGGGCCAATCCAACAGCCATCTCTCGCCGTTGGGCATTCGCCAATGCCAGGCGGTGGCCGAGGCGCTGGGCCACTTGCCGATCGACGCCGTGATTTGCAGCCCGCTCGAACGGGCAGTCGCGTCGGCACGGTTTGTGGCCGATAAGCTGCGACTGAGCGTGCAGTTCGATGAGCGGTTGATCGAGATCAATGCCGGCGTGTTTCAAGGCCTGTGCTGGCATGAAATCGACGAACGTTTTCCGGAGGCCGCCAAGGGCTGGCGCAGCGAGGATCCCGATTTTCGCATCCCCGGCGGAGAATCGCGCCGCGATCTCATGCTGCGCGGCGCGAAGCTCTCACGGCGATCCGCGAGGCCGGCTATCGCCAGGCGATCGTCATGGCGCACGGCGGTTCGCTGTCGGCGGCGTTCAAGGCCTTGTTGGAGATCCCCGCCGAGCGCAATCCGTTTACGCTTGGCAACGGCTCGATCAGCACGGTGCTGTGGGAAAAAGAATTCAAGCTGCTCGCGCTCAACGAGACCGCTCATCTGCGCGACGCCACCAGCGGCGACGGCGAACTATGAGGCCAAGTGAAGTGAAGATTGCTCCCCTAATGCGCATCAGCAGAGAAACCGTTCGAGGATGCATTGTCGCGATTGCGGCGATCGCCCTGGTGGTGCTCTTCCGCCAGTATTATCTGGAGACGCTGTTCGGCCAGGATGCGCCGCTGCTGTTGGTCTTCCTGCCGATCCTGGCGGCCGCGGCGCTGGGCGACTGGAAGTCCGGCCTGTTCGCCACCTTGACCTGTGCCGTCGTGGGCACTTATTTTTTTGTTGAGCACGAAGGCTTCTATGTTCCCCGGGCCATCGACCAGGCTCGACTTGTCAGGCTGCTTATCGTGGGCGGGATTTTGAGTTGGGTTTTCGAATCGTTGCACGCCGCGCAGCGCGCTTATGAAGCCAGCATCGCCGAAGTTTTGCGCAAGCAGGCGGGGTTGGAAGAAGCTAACCGCCGCAAGGACGAATTCCTCGCCATGATGGCTCACGAGCTGCGCAACCCGCTTGCGCCGATCTCCAACGCCTTGAATACCTGGCCGCTAGTCGAGGATGACCCGGCGCGGACTGCGCTGTTGCGCAACATAATCGATCGTCACGTCAAGCAGATGGTGCGATTGATCGATGACCTGATGGACGCCTCGCGCATCAAGCAGGGAAAATTCGAGCTGCGGAAAAAACGAATGGACCTCGCCGCCGTATTGTCGGGCACGATCGAAATGAGCCAGTCCTTTGTCGAACAACGTGGCCACCGATTGACGGCTTCATTGCCCGACGAGCCCATACTTGTCGATGGCGATGCGGCACGCCTGACGCAGGTTTTCGGAAACATCCTGCACAACGCCGCCAAGTTCACGCCCCCGCACGGAACGATCCGGATCGTGGCCTGCATGCAGGGCGATCATGTCGTGGTCACCGTCCGAGACGACGGAGTTGGCATTCCGCGGCACATGTTGTCCGAGATCTTCGAAATGTTCCGTCAAGTCGAGCAGCATTCGATTCGCCCGCACGCGGGATTAGGCATTGGCCTGAATCTGGCGAAGACCATCGTCGAGATGCACGGCGGCTCGATCGTTGCCCGCAGCGAGGGGCTCGGAAATGGGAGTGAGTTCGTCGTCACTCTGCCGGCGCTTGCCAGTGACGCGATCCGTCGGGCCAACGGCGACGAATCCCCCGCTCGCGCTGTCAAAAGCATTCCGCGCCTTCGGATCCTGATTGTCGACGACTTGCCGGAAGTGGCTACCAGCTTCGAAACGTTGTTCACCGCCATTGGGCAAGAGGTCCGCGTGGCGCACAGCGGCCAGTCGGCAGTCGAATTAGCGCTGGCCCAACGCCCCGACGTCGCGTTTGTCGACATTGCCATGCCGGAGATGAGCGGATACGAGCTTGCCCGACGGCTACGCGCGCGTCCCGAGCTTGCCGGGCTGACGCTGGTCGCCCTGACCGGGTTCGGCCAACCGGAGGACCGAAAGAAGGCGCTGGATGCCGGCTTCGATCACCACATGACAAAGCCCACCAACCTGCACACCTTGGAGGAGATCCT
The DNA here is from genome assembly GCA_963801675.1 of uncultured Planctomycetia bacterium. Classification (GTDB taxonomy): domain Bacteria; phylum Planctomycetota; class Planctomycetia; order Pirellulales; family PALSA-1355; genus PALSA-1355. Next base: position 161,249 of record CAWDFN010000001.1, on the reverse strand, counting down.
GCTGGCCGTGCCAGGTCGGTCCGACTAAGTTCCCGCTCCCTCCGGGAGAGGGTGAGGGTGAGGGTGCGTTACGTCTTCTCGTGTGTCTTACTTCTTCCGGTCCGATCGTTCAGTTATTTTCCCAGCTTCAACGCCGGGTCGAGCTCGAAGATGGCCTCGATTTCGGTCGTGATGTTGCCGGGCAGCGAGCCCATGCCGACGGCGCTGCGTGCCGCGACGCCACGGTCTTCGCCCCAAATGTCTCGAAACAGTTCGCTGCATCCGTTGATGACCTGCGGATGTTGCGTGAAGTCGCTCGTACAGTTGACCATGCCCAGCACCTTGACGACGCGGACCACGTGGTCGAGGCTGCCCAGATGTTCGCGCAGCGTGGCCAAAATGGCCAGGCCCGTCTGGCGTGCCGAGGCGACGCCCCCTTGCACGTCGACGTCGGCGCCAACGCGTCCGGTGAACATCGTCTTGTCGGCCTTCAGCGGCCCATGGCCCGAAACGTACGCCATGTTGCCGCTCACGATCACCGGCTGATAGACGCCGGCCGGCTTGGGAACGGGGGGAAGTTGCAAGCGGAGCTCGGCCAGGCGTGCTTCGGGCGTCATCGGGGGTACTCCTTCTCGGCAGTGGTTCTATTCACTCGGGCAAATGGTCATGTTCACTCGGGCTTGACGGTCACGACGCCGCGTAGCGTCACGTCGTCGAAATTGCCCAAGTCGTCAAACGCTCCGATGCCAATTTGGCCCCAGGCAAACGTCTTGTCGGTGGCCATCATGACCGGATGTTCCAGATCGTCAAAGTAAATCGCAATGTTTCCCTCGGCCAAGCCCCGCACGATCTTCACGCGGTGCCAGGCATCATCCCACGCCGTTCCGGGCGTCGTCTTGGTCGAAATCTTCGTGCGCGGTGCGCCGTTGACGATGAATATCTGGTTGGCGTGGTCGTCGGTTTTCTTGCCGAAGTGCACGTAATAAAAATGGGCCGGATCCTGGTAGCCGAAAACCATCACCATGCTGCGATGGTCGTAGTCCTTGACCGTGCTTTGCAAGTGAGCTTCGAGCACGAAATCGGAGACCACGACGTCTTTGAGCAGAGCGAAATTGACAGGGCTGCGATGCGGTGGCTTGTACTGGCTCTGCTGGAACAGGTTGTAGACTTTGCCCTGCGCCGTCTGGACGACCTTCCACGCTCGCTCGTCGGTCGGCTGCCAGCGCGCGGCGCCCTGCTCGAAGTCTTCGTTGATCAGCAGCGGCAAATCTGCCGCTCGCGCAGCCGCCGCGACCAGCAGGGCCACCACCGACAGCAAGCCCACGGCCTGATGAAATCGATCGTATCGCAACATTGCGGGCGGTTGCTCCTATTCGATGATCTTGGTCAACGCGTACTCGACGATACCCCGCGCGCCGGCCGACTTCAAGCGGGGGATGATGTTGCGGACGATCGACTCGTCGAGAATCGTGTTGACGTCGACCCACTGCTCGTCGGCCAGGCTCGAAATGGTCGGCTGTTGCAGCGCCGGCAGCAGCGACAATACTTGTTCCAACCGCTCGCGCGGCACGTTCATCATCAGGCCGACTTTGCCCTCGGCCGCCATCGCGCCGCGCAGCATCAGCACGATGTCGTCGATCTTTTGTTTCTTCCACGGGTCGGCGTATGCGGCCCGGTTGGCGATGAAGCGCGGCGTGCTGGTGAGCACTTCGTCGAGAATTCGCAGCTGGTTGGCCCGCAGCGAACTGCCGGTCTCGGTCACCTCGACGATGGCGTCGGCCAGCCTTGGCGGCTTGACCTCGGTGGCGCCCCAACTGAACTCGACCTTGGCCTTCACGCCGTGCCGAGCCAGATAGCGCTCGGTCAGCCCGACCGCTTCGGTGGCGATCCGCTTGCCTTCCAGATCCTTGACGCTCTGGAACGGCGATGCTCTCGGGCACGCACAGCACCCAGCGCACCGGGCGGCGGCTGACCTTCGAGAACACCAGCTCGGCCACCTCGTGCACGTCCGAGCCGTTCTCCATGATCCAGTCGTGGCCGGTCAGGCCCGCGTCCAGCACGCCGTCTTCGACGTAGCGGGCCATCTCCTGGGCCCGGATCAGCATGCACTCGATCTCGTCGTCGTCGATCGACGGAAAGTAGCTGCGGGAGTTGAACGTGATCTTGTAGCCGGCCCGGCGGAACAACTCGCCGGTCGCCTCCTGCAGGCTGCCCGCCGGAATTCCAAGTTTCAAAAGGTTGGCCATGATCAGTTTCTATTTCGCGTTGTCGAGAACTTCCGTACACTAGCCCGAAGCGCCAGCGAGGGACGCTCGACGAAGAACCCTCGCTGGCGCTTCGGGCTGGGGCGTGTGCTGCTACTTCTTCTTGTAGACTTCCTTCGGATCGAAAACGCGGTTGCCGATCACCTTGAGCCCCTCGGGCGTGACCTGGCGGAAGAAGCAGCTCGAGTAGCCTTCGTGGCAGGCCGCGCCGCCGATCTGGTCGACCTTGAGCAGGATGGTGTCGGCGTCGCAATCGAGATAGATGCTCTTGACCTGCTGCACGTGGCCGCTTTCCTCGCCCTTGCGCCACAGCTTGTTGCGGCTGCGGCTGAAGTAGACGGCCCGGCCGGTGGCCAGCGTCTCGGCGTAGCTTTCCGGGTTCATGTAGGCCAGCATCAGGACTTCGCCGGTGGCGGCGTCCTGGGCGATCGCCGGCAGCAGTCCGTCACCCTTGGAGAAGTCCGGCGTTTTGGCGTCGATGGCGGTCACGGCAAACGGGCTCCTGGTTCGAACTGAAGGGAAGGGGGGAGCAATAGTTCCCCCAACGGGAAACCACCCAGCATAATCCTCCTCCGCCTCGGTTGCCAGTAGCCTGGAAACTCCAAAGACAGTGCCAATATCTGACCGCCGACGAGTGTCTCGACAGTCGCTTTGGCTTGGTAGAATCGATTGCGTGAACGCTAGACCTGATTTCAACGATCGAACGCCAGCCTCGAAGGTCGAGTTTCTCGTCGGCTTGTGGCGGCGCGGCGTTATCTGCCCCCGAGAGATGTGGAATCAAATCTACGACGCGTTTGAGGGTTCCGGACTCGCGGCGGGGCTCGACTCATGCGAAGCCGACACGCAGGCACTGGTGCGAGATGCCTACCACGAGCTGCCCTGGGCCGCATCGGATCAAGAAGACGACGTTCTCCGGTCGATTCGCCAATGGTGCGAGCGGCCAACTTGAACAAGTCTCGCGCGGCGAGTGCAACGCTTCGAGGGCTACGATGTTTAGTTGGAGGAAACCGACGCGAGCGTGCATCGACGGGTTCATCGCCGCGCAGGCGAAACTCGATTTTAGCTATTCGCAATTGGGCGCCTCGGCAGGGCCGCCGCCAAGCGGATTCGTGCTGGACGAAACCCGCACCCGACTCGGATCGGGCGAGCCGGTCTTCGCCCGGGCGACCGCCGCGCTGCGCGCGTGGCGGCACTTTCAACTCGGTTGGGTCGAGCCCTGCTGGAGCGATACGCCGATCGAGCCCGGCCGTACGGTCGCCATCCTGGCCCGCGCGCTGGGACTGTGGTCGCTCAACGCCTGCCGGATCATCGAAGTCATCGACGTTCCGTCGGGGCCCGTGCGGACGTTTGGATTTGTGTATGGCACGCTGAGCGACCACGTCGAAAGCGGCGAGGAGCGATTCCAGGTCGACTGGAACCTCGCCGACAACAGCGTGTGGTACACGATCCGCGCGATTTCGCGGCCGCGGCATATCCTGGCGCGCCTCGGCTATCCGCTAGTGCGACGGCTGCAAAAGCGATTCGCCCGGATGTCGAGCGCCGCGATGCTGGCGGCGTGCACCCGACTGGTTTAAAGTACACACTATTCGTCCCGAGTTCCTACCACTCCGAGGCGACCACGATGTACGGCCTGTTTCGATCCGTTGTTGCCATGATCGCCGTCCGGTCGAACGGTCTGGCTTGGGCCGTCCTGCTGACGAGCTTCACCAGCGCTGCGGCGCGGGCTGACGAGTTCGAGCCGGTGCGCGAGCGGATTTCCAAGGCGCTGGTCGAACAAAACGTGCCCTCGGTCGCCGTGGCCGTGGTTCGAGAAGGCAAGATCATCTGGGAGCAGGGCTTCGGCTGGGCCGATCGCGAAAATCGAGTTCTCTCCAGCGAGCATACGCTCTATTCGGTCGCGTCAATCTCCAAGCCCATCACCGCCACCGGGTTCATGGTGCTCAAGGATCGTAAGCTGGTCGACCTCGACAAGCCGGCCAACGACTATCTGGGCGAGGCCAAGCTACGCGCCCGCGTAGGCGACGCCGCCGACGCCACGCTGCGCCGCGTGGCCAATCACACCTCCGGCATGGGCACGCACTACCAGGTCTTTTACGTCAACGACTCGTATCGGCCGCCGACGCGCGACGAAACGATCCGCCGCTTCGGCAACCTGCTATTTGTCCCGGGCGAGCATTACCAATATTGCAACCTCGGCTACGGCCTGATCGATTACATCATCGAACGCACCAGCGGCAAGTCATATGCCGACTTCATGCGCGAGGAAGTCTTTCTGCCGCTGGGCATGATGCATTCATCCATCGACGTCGCGCCGGGACTGGAGCCGCACCAGGCCAAACGCTACAAGAGCGACGGCCGGTTGATACCCTTCTACGAGTTCGACCATCCCGGCGCGTCGGCCGTGTATACCAGCGCGCACGACCTGGCTCGCTTCGCCATGTTCCACATGAAAGAGCACCTGCAAGATCAGCGCCCGATCCTCACCGACGCCACCATCGACGAAATGCAGGCCCCCACGGCCACCGCGCCAAACGGATCGGGTTATGGCGTGGGTTGGGCCAGCGCCGAATCGCCGCGCGGATACCGAATCGTCGATCACTCGGGCAGCATGCCCGGCGTCTCGACGCTGTGCTCGCTGGTGCCTTCCAAACGCGTCGCGGTCGTCGTGCTGACCAACACCAACTGCCGCCTGCCGCACACGTTGACCCCCATGATTCTAAAAATCGTGTTGCCCGAGTCGGGCGCCGACGAGCCTGCCGGCCGCCGGGCCCGCAACGAAGAGCAGCCCGCGGGAAAATTCGTTCCCACGGCCGAACTGATCGGCCAGTGGCAGGGGCGAGCCGCGACCTACAAGGGTGAGACGCCCTTGACGATGTCAATCCGCGACACGGGCGACGTCCATTTGCGGTTGGGAGACCAATTCGAAACGCTGCTCAACAACCCAAGTTTTCGCGGCGGCTTTCTGCGAGGCGATTTTGGCGGCGACATCGGCACCGAGGAGAACCGCGACCGACCCTATCACATGAGCGTAGAAATGAAGCTCCTCGACGGCGTGCTGGGCGGGTCGCTCATCGTGATCACGATCGACCGCGTGCAGGACACGTCGGTGGTGTGCCATTGGGTCGAGCTGAAACGCGACAAGCCGGCAGCCGAACCGGAAAAGCCCGACGCCGCGCCGGCCGGCAAATAATCGGACGCTTGGCTGGGGGCCGTCGCCCACATTACAATAGAATCACCGTCGCCAGCCCCACCTGCACTCACCGCGAGCCCCCCGCGATGCGCGTCTTCTCGATCTCTTGTCGAAATACGGTCGCGGCTTGCTGCCTGTGGCTCGGCCTGTCGACCGCGGCGAGAATCGCGGCGGAACCACCCGCTGGGCAACCGGCCGCGCCGGTCGATTTCGCCCGCGACGTGCAGCCGCTGTTCGAAAAGCACTGTTACGAGTGCCACGGGCCGAAAAAACAAGAGGGCGGTTTCCGGCTCGATCAGCGGGCGGCGGCGCTGGCCGGCGGCGAACTGGGCGGCGATATCGTGCCGGGCAAGGGGGCGGAAAGCCTGCTCGTCAAGGCCTTGCTCGGCATGAGCGATGAAGTCACGCGGATGCCCGCCAAGCGTGAACCGCTTTCGGCGGCCGAAGTCGCCCGCATCAAGAGTTGGATCGATGCCGGCGCCTCGTGGCCCGAGGTCACGGTTGCCGGCGGCAAGGATCCGCGACAGCATTGGGCCTTTCGTCCGCCGATGCGTTCGGCCATTCCGGCGGTGAAGAATTCCGCCTGGGTCAAAAACGACGTCGACCGCTTCGTTCTGGCCCGACTGGAAAAAGAGGGCCTGACGCCGTCACCGTCCGCGGACAAAGTCACGCTGCTGCGGCGCCTGAGTCTGGACCTGATTGGGCTGCCCCCCTCGATCGCCGAAGTCGATGCCTTCCTGGCCGACGCGAGTGATGGGGCGTTCTACGAGCGGCAAGTCGAGCGGCTGCTGGCGTCGCCCCACTACGGCGAGCGTTGGGGCCGGCACTGGCTCGACGCGGCCCGCTACGCCGACTGCGACGGCTTCGAAAAAGACAAGTCGCGCGACGTGTGGATGTATCGCGATTGGGTGATCGGCGCCCTGAACCGCGACCTGCCCTACGATCAGTTCATCATCGAGCAGCTCGCCGGCGACCTGTTGCCCGGCGCCACGCAAGATCAGATCGTTGCCACGGGCTTCTTGCGCAACTCGATGCTCAACGAGGAAGGGGGCATCGACCCCGAGCAGTTCCGCATGGAAGCCATGTTCGACCGCATGGACGCCGTTGGGCAAGAGCGTGCTGGGGCTGACGATCCAGTGCGCCCAGTGCCACAACCACAAGTTCGACCCGATCACGCAGGAAGAGTACTACCGGCTGTTCGCGTTTCTCAACAACGACCACGAGGCGCAAGTCGCGGTCTACACGCCCGAGGAGTTGATGGCCCGCGACGCGCTCTGCGCGCAGATGCGCGCGATCGAGGCCGAGCTGCGCGACTCGACGCCCGACTGGGCCGAGCGGATGGCAGCTTGGGAGCGCAAGTCGCCGCGGCGGGACCCGAGTGGGAAGTCTTGCGCCCGGAAATTTATGAAGACGTTGGCGGCGGGGCCAAGCTGCGATTGCTCGCCGATCAATCGATGCTGTGCGCAGGCTACGCGCCGACGCACTGCACGTTCCGCGTCGTCGGCAAATCGAAGCTGAACACGATCACGGCGATTCGGCTGGAACTGCTGACCGATCCGAACCTGCCGCGCGGCGGGCCGGGCCGGTCGTTCAAGGGCACGTGCGGCGCTGACGCGAGATCAAGGTCGAAGCCGCGAGCGGCCGATGCACCGGCGGATGCCAAGCACGCGCGAGTTCAAGATCGCCGCGGCCACCGCCGACTTCGAGCAGCCCGAAACGCCGCTTGGAGCCGAACTTCGACGATCGCTCCGGCAAGAAGCGCGTCGTCGGGCCGGTCGAGTTCGCCATCGACGGCAAGAACGAAACGGCCTGGGGCATCGACGCCGGGCCGGGCCGCCGCAACCAGGACCGCAAGGCGGTCTTTCAGCTTGAAAAGCCGATCGAGTTCGCCGCCGGCGCGCGAGCTGACGATTTCACCTGGTGCAGAATCACGGCGGCTGGAACAGCGACGATCACCAGAACAACCTGCTCGGCCGCTTCCGCGTCAGTCGTTACGTCGGCCAACGAGAATCTGGCTGCCGATCCGTTGCCGCAGCGCGTGCGCGAGATTCTGGCCGTGCCGCGCGACAAGCGGAGCGAATGCGCAGACGCTCGAAGTGTTCAGCTACTGGCGGACGACCGTGCCCGAGTGGAAGGAGGCCAACGAGCGGATCGAGGCGCTGTGGCAGCAGTGGCCCGCCGGCACGACGGCGCTGGTGCTGCAAACGCGCGACGAGGCGCGCGAGACGCGGATGCTCAAGCGGGGTGACTTTCTGAAGCCGGCTGCGACGGTGACCGCCGGCGTGCCGGCGTTCCTGCATCCGCTGCCGGCCGACGCGCCGCCGACGCGCCTGACGCTGGCCCGCTGGCTCGTAGATCGCGACAGCCCGACCACGGCCCGCGTGGCGATGAATCGCGTCTGGCAGGCCTACTTCGGCACGGGCATCGTCGCCACGAGCGAGGATTTGGGCATGCAGAGCGAGCCGGCCAGCCACGGCGAGCTGCTCGACTGGCTGGCCTGCGAGTTCATGGACCGCGGTTGGAGCATGAAGGCCATGCACCGGCTGATCGTCGAGTCGGCCACGTACCGGCAGTCATCGAGGGTCACGCCCGAGCTGACTGCCCGCGATCCCTTACAACCGCCTGCTGGCCCGCGGCCCGCGGTTTCGGGTCGAAGGCGAAATCGTGCGCGACATCGCGCTGGCGGCCAGCGGACTGTTGAATGCGAAAGTGGGCGGGCCGAGCATCTACTCGCCGATTCCTGAAAGCTTGCTTGCGCTCAGCTACGCCCCGTTGACGTGGAACGCCGAGACCGGCCCCGACCGCTATCGCCGGGCCCTGTACACGTTCCGCCGCCGCTCGCTCCCCTATCCGGTGCTGCAGAGCTTCGACGCGCCCAACGGCGATTTTTCCTGCGTCCGCCGACAGCGTTCGAACACGCCGCTGCAAGCGCTGACGACGCTTGAACGAAGTGATCTTCGTCGAGTGCGCCCGGGCGCTGGCGCGGCGAACGCTTGAAGCGGCCGGGCCGAGCGACGCCGAGCGGGTGACATTTGCCTTCCGCTCCTGCGTTAGCCGGCCGCCGAGCGACGCCGAGTGCAAGACGCTGGTCGAGCTGCTCGGCAAGCAGCGGAAGCGGATTGCCGAGGGCTGGAGCGACGCGCGTGAAATTGCCACCGGCAAGAACGAGTTGCCTGCCGACTTTGCCCGCGGGCGTGACGCCGGCGCAGCTGGCCGCCTACACGGTCGTGGCTCGCGTGCTGTTGAATCTCGACGAAACGATCACGAAGGAGTGATACAGGCCATGAATTTTCACGAAGCGGTCCGACAGCAGATCACGCGCCGCTGGTTTTTCCAGCAGTGCGGCGTCGGTCTGGGCGCGATGGCGCTGGCCGCGTTGTTGGAAGCCGACCGTGCATCCGCCGCCGCGGTCGGCCCGGCCGATCCGCTGGCGCCGAAGCAGCCGCACTTCGCGGCCAAGGCCAAGCGCGTCATCTTCCTGTTCCTGGCCGGCGCGCCGAGCCATCTGGACCTGTTCGACTACAAGCCGCAGCTGGAGAAGTACGGCGGGCAACTGCCGCCGGCCGAGTTGCTCAAGGGCTACCGGGCCGCGTTCATCAATCCGCAGCTCGAAGCTGCTCGGCGCCGAAGTTCAAGTTCGCCAAGCATGGCCAGTCCGGGGCCGAGCTGTCGGAGCTGCTGCCGCACCTGGCCGACGGTGGTCGACGACATCGCGATCGTCCAGCTCGATGGTCACCGACGCGTTCAACCACGCGCCGGGCCAGATCTTGATGAACACCGGCTCGCAGCAGTTCGGCCGGCCGAGCATCGGCGCCTGGGCGACCTATGGCCTGGGCAGCGAGGCGCAGGACCTGCCCGGCTTCGTCGTCTTCAGCACTCGGCCAAGAAGGGGACCAGCGGCGGGGCGTCGAACTGGGGCAGCGGCTTTCTGCCCACGGTCTACCAGGGCGTGCCGTTCCGCAGCCAGGGCGACCCGGTGCTGTATCTGTCGAACCCGCCGGGCATCGACCGGCAAGCGCAGCGCGACTCGCTCGACGCGCTTGAGCCGGCTCAACGACATGCGGCTCGACGCGGTGGGCGATCCGGAAATCGCCACGCGGATCAACTCGTTCGAGATGGCCTACCGCATGCAGACCAGCGCGCCGGAGCTGATGGACATTTCCGAGCGAGTCGAAGGAGACGCTCGACATGTACGGCGCCGAGCCGGGCAAGCCGTCGTTCGCCAACAACTGCCTGCTCGCCCGGCGGCTGGTCGAGCGCGGCGTGCGGTTCGTGCAGCTGTTTCACGAGGCCTGGGACCAGCACGGCGGCCTGACCGCCGGTCTGAAGGAACAGACGGCGATCACCGACCAGGCGTCGGCGGCGCTGGTCACGGACCTCAAGCAGCGCGGCCTGCTCGACGACACGCTGGTGATCTGGGGCGGCGAATTCGGCCGCACGCCGATGGTGCAGGGGGGCGACGACGGCCGCGACCATCATCCCAACGCCTTCACCATGTGGCTGGCCGGCGGCGGCGTCAAGCCGGGCGTGACCGCTGGGCGAGACCGACGAATTCGGCTTCAACGCCGTCGACGACCGCGTCCACGTCCACGACCTGCACGCCACGATCCTGCACCTGCTGGGCTTCGACCACACCAAGCTCACCTACCGCTTCCAGGGCCGCGACTTCCGCCTGACCGACGTGCACGGCGAAGTCGTGAAGAAACTGCTGGCGTAGCTGGTGAGGGACGAAAGGCGACCGATGAAGCATGCCGGCATTATCGTGGCATTGGTTTGCCTGGCTTGGACGTGGCGTGGATTCTCCGAAAATCCGCCGGCCGTGGTGCCGACAAAGATCGACAGTGCCCATCTGCCGAACAGTTATCGCTTGACCGAGCGCGTGATTTCCGGCGGACAGCCGGACGGCGAGGCGGCCTTCGCCCAGCTCAAAGAACTGGGTGTCAAGACGATCGTCAGCGTCGACGCGGCGCGGCCCGACGTCGTCATGGCAAAGAAGTACGGATTGCGATACGTGCATTTGCCGCATGGCTACGACGGGATCCCCGACGCTCGGCTGCAAGAGCTGGCCAAGGCGCTGCGCGATTTGCCGGGGCCGATCTACGTGCACTGCCATCACGGCAAGCATCGAAGCCCGGCCGCCGCGGCCGCGGCCTGCGTGGCCATTGGCGCGCTCGGAGCGGACGACGCGATGGCAGTGCTGAAGACGGCCGGCACGAGCGAGAATTATCGCGGGCTGTACCAATCGGTCCGCTCGGCGAAAAAAATCGACCCGCGGGTTCTTGACAAACTTCAAGTCGACTTTCGGCCGACGGTGGAGTTGCCGCCGCCGGCCGAAGCGATGGTCGCCATCGAGCATACGCACGATCATCTCAAGACAATCGCCGCCGCCGGCTGGAAGACGCCCGCCGACCATCCCGACCTGGATCCGACCCACGAGGCGCTCTTGTTGAAAGAGCATTTCGCGGAACTGCTGCGCAGTGAAGCCGTCAAGAAGCGGCCGAGCGCTTTTCAGCAGATGATGCGCGACGGCCAGAGCGCGGCGGGCGAGCTGGAGGCGGCGCTCGCAAGTCCGCCGGCCGATACCAAGGGGCTGGTCGCGGCATTCGCCAAAGTGACCGCCAACTGTCAGGCGTGCCACCAAAAATTTCGCGACGTGCCGCTCGGCGAGAAGCGAAAATAACGATTCGCGGCGATGCCTTTCGCGGCGATACCGATCACGGAGGCGCATGAAAAAACCGAAGGGGCGCCAATGAAGCGCCCCTTCGGTCCGTGTGTTTTCGATGGAAGAACCGGTCGATTAACGACGTCCGTAGCCGCCGCCACCGCCGCCACGGCTGCCGCCTCGGCCGCCACCACCGTAGCCACCGCCGCCACCGCTGCGCTCTTCGCGCGGCTTGGCTTCGTTGACCGTCAGCGGACGACCGTCGTGCTCCTTCTCGTGCAATCCGGCAATGGCTTCGCGAGCGGCGTTATCATCGGCCATCTCCACGAACCCAAAACCCTTGCTGCGTCCCGTGTCACGATCTTGAATGACCTCGGCGCTGCGCACCGAGCCAAACGGCGTGAACAATTCTTCCAAACTTGCGCTGGTGACGCTGTAGCTCAAGTTACCGACGTAAAGCTTCTTACCCACTGCAGAACTCCTTGAACGGACAAGTACCGACCCGCTTGAATGCTTTCCGGGTCGAAGGTGAAAGGGGCCATCGTGGTGGCCCGCCAAGTGGGCAAGGCGAAGGAGAAGGCAGCGGGCAGATTCTTGAAGAACCAACGCACCAGTTCGCGTCGTCAAACCGACCACATGAACTGTAGCATTTTATCAGCATCGCGGCTAGGCCCATTTGGGCCTCCGTGGCCCGCGCTAGGGCCCGAATCGAGCCTGTTCTTGCAGCGCATCCCATACCATGGTGCCCGGCCAGGCCCCCGATTCGTTGACGTATTCTCGCCGAATACAAATCCGTTAAGCTGGCAAAACCACGGGCGGCGGAAGTCTTCCGCACAACGAGGGTATATGCACGACACCTCCGACTTTCTGGCCAACCTGGCGATGGTGCTGGGCGTCGCCGCGCTGACCACGGTGTTGTTCCACAAACTGCGACAGCCGGTCGTGCTGGGCTATTTGCTGGCCGGGTTGATCATCGGACCGCACATTCCCATTCCGCTGGTCGCCGACGAAGCGACAGTCCATACGCTATCCGAGTTGGGCGTTATCCTGCTGATGTTTTCGCTGGGGTTGGAATTCAGTTTGACGAAGTTGTTTCGCGTCGCGCCGACGGCCGGCGCCATCGCGCTGGTGCAGTGCAGCCTGATGGTTTGGCTGGGGTATCTCGCCGGCATCGCGCTGGGCTGGACGAGCATGGAAAGTCTTTACACGGGAGCGATCGTTGCGATCTCGAGCACCACGATCATCGTCAAAGCATTCGCCGAACAGCAAGTGCGCGGAGCCGCCAGCGAGCTGGTGTTCGGCGTCCTGATCGTTGAAGACCTGGTGGGCATCCTGCTGCTGGCAATCTTGACGGCGGTCTCCTCGGGCGCCGGTCTTTCGGCCGGCGAACTGGGTTGGACGGTCTTTCGGCTGGGGGGATTTTTGGTCGGTCTGCTGGCGATTGGAATGCTCCTCGTGCCGCGCTTGTTTCGATTCATCGTGCGGCTGGACCGGCCGGAAATGACGGTGGTGGCCAGCATCGGCTTTTGCTTCGTGGTGGCGCTCGTGGCCCAACGGTTCGGATATTCCGTCGCACTGGGAGCGTTCATCGCCGGAGCCCTCATCGCCGAGTCGGGCGTGGGCACCACGGTCGAACACCTGGTGGCTCCCGTGCGCGACATCTTCGCGGCCGTGTTCTTCGTGGCGGTCGGCATGCTGATCGATCCGCAATTGATCGCCGAGAACGCCCTGGCGGTGGGCGTGCTCACGGCACTCGTCATCGTGGGCATGATCACGAGCGTTTCACTGGGAGCGTTTATTACCGGCTTCGGAGTTCGCACGTCCATTGAGACCGGTATGAGCATGGCGCAGATCGGCGAGTTCTCGTTCATTATCGCCGGCGTGGGAGTGGCGTTGGGTTCGACCCGGAACTTTTTGTACCCGGTGGCCGTGGCCGTATCGGCCATCACGACGCTCACCACGCCGTGGCTTATTCGCAGCTCACCGGCGCTTGCGGCCTATGTTGATCGGCGACTGCCCAAGCGAGTGCAGACGTTTATGGCGCTGTACGGCTCTTGGTTGGAAAAGCTGCGATCATCGATGCACGGGCAGTCCGCGTGGCACAAAATCCGCAGCCTCGTCATCTGGTTGATCGTCGACGCTGTGTGTTTAGGCGCACTGGTGATCGGGGCCGCCACTTCCGACGAATGGTTGGCCGATTGGATTCGCCAGCAGTCCGGCCACGAAGGCTGGATCGCCACTTTGGGTGTCATCGCCGCGGGTGTGCTGTGCTCGCTGCCGTTTTGCGTGGGCATCGTGCGCAGCGCCAAGGCCATTGGCGTGCTGCTGGCCACGCAGGCCCTGCCGCGCGTCAAGCAAGGCGAGCTCGACCCGGCGGCTGCGCCGCGGCGGGCATTCGTGTTCGCACTGCAATTTGGGGTGCTGCTGCTGGTCGCAGCGCCGTGGGTGGCGGTCACGCAGCCGTTTTTGCCGAGCACGGCCGCCGCGGCACTTCTGTTTGTCGGAGTGCTGGCAACGCTCGGCATCGGATTCTGGCGAACTGCCGCCGATCTGCAGGGTCACGTGCAGGCCGGCTCGCGCATGATCGCTGAAATCCTGGCCAACGAGGCCAACAGCGCGGTGGCCGGACCGGATGACTCGTTGGCGGTGATTGAAAAAGTACTCCCCGGACTGGGATCGCCCGTGGCGGTGCAGCTCGACAAAGCCAGCCCTGCGATCGGCCGAACGCTGGTCCAAATCAATCTGCGCGGCAAGACGGGCGCCACGGTGCTGGCGATCGCTCGGGGCGCCGAAGGTTTCCTGCCGACCGGCAAGGAATCGTTGCTCGAAGGAGACGTGTTGGCACTGTCCGGGACGCACGAAGCGATTGCGGCGGCCCGAGACGTCTTGGTCGGTTGGCCGCGATTGCGCTGAACGGGTCGGATTGCGATACCCTTGGCGCCCTCTAGCGAGGCACGAAGAACAAGCCGCGATTGAGTGCCGGCGGTTCGCTGCGCGTGCGATCCAGATGGAAGTCGCCGATTGTCTTCAGCGCTTCCAGGTCGGTTTCGGTGTGCGTCACTTCGGTCGACTCCAAGTTCTCCGGCTTCGGCTCCCCTTTATACTTCCTGACTACGGTGCGTTGCGGCGCGTGAATTTCTCCAGTGGCGATGTCGAGCACCGTGATCGTGAAACGCGTGAAGCCATCGAGTCCCTCGGGCGTCACCCACACGTACGTGCCGCAGTAGTGCGCGACATAGCAGGCGTTGTCAGGGACGTCATCCTCGCACCCCGTTTCGTACCAGCCTCGCGGCAGCATGCAGTCATACGACTCGGTGCCGCCGACGAAGAAACCCTCGAGTCGCGCTTTGCAGCGATCGCATTCGGACGTTTCGCTGCCGACAAGGATCTGGAACGCGCAGCGCATGCGGCGAAGATTGTCCGAGTCGGTGAGCGGCGAGGTCGACCAGTTCTCGGTGACGGCACGCGTTGCGCTCGCGCCGAACAGAATGGAGAGGATGGGCAGGGCACCGCCGCCCTGCATGGCGCGGGTCAGCGTCGGGCTATACGTGGGACTGATGTTGGCTCCCTGCTGGTCTTGCACGTTCACCGTTCCGGCCGAGACCACCGAAAACGACGGCATGGTGGCCGGATTGACCGTGAATCGAGCCACGTTGCCCAGCACCTGTTCGTAATAGATGTCGGCCAGCGTGGCGTTGGCGGCCAGCGTGTGCTGGGTGAGGGCTCGATGGGTGGCGCAGCCGGAAAGGGTCAGGCACAGAAGCCCACACAGCGCGCAGCCGATCGCTAGCTTTATCGGTCGCCATCTCTGATATGCGGACGCATCCATGTCCGTGCTAGCACCCGGCCGACGTTAAGATCGAGAATCCATTCCGAATGTATCGGTCGCAGCAACGGGGCAGCGTGACTGATTGTGCCGTCCTCCGGCGGGCGCCTCGGCCTACTCGTGTGCACTCCGCGAGACTTGAAAGCCGTCGCGGACCTTGGCTTCGAACAAAGGGAACTTGGCTTGGAACAACGGCAGGTAGCGTCCGGCGGGCATGCGCTGGAGCGCTACCAACAACAGCGGAATCCCCACTCCCGCGAGGACTCCCAAACCAACGTGCACCGCAAGATTCTCCACGTGGAATACCCTGATCAGGATGATTCGCGTTGCCCCGGTAAACACGACATGCGCGACGTAAATCTGCAGCGTGTACTGTCCAAGGGCGCAGACTCGCCGCCACCAGGCTTGCCTGGCCATGGCCATCGAAAAAAACACCGAGGCGGCGATTCCGAGCATTGCCGCGACGGGCCGGCTCGGGGAATCTATGGTGACTCCCCGGCGGACGAGCTCTGCCGTGGCGCACCCAAACAGTGCCGCGCCGAGCAGCAGCCATTCCGTGCGTACGTCGCGCCGCACTGCCAGAAGGTCTGCCAGCATCAGTCCCGCGCCGAAATAGACCATCGACCTGCACAGGTCGTTGTACGGATTCCAGTCCATGCGCGGCAGAAAGAGCATGCCCAGCGAAATGGCGAAGATCGCCGTGCTGGAAAGGCCTGCCAGCTTGAGCGCCGCGTACAGCGCGAATACGAGCAGCAGCGTGTAAATGAACCAGAACTGCATGTACGGATACAACGGAGTCCACAGCAGCATTGCAGGCGTCGGTTTGTGCGTCGTGTTGCCGGAGGCGAGCATGAGCACGATCTGCAGCGTCTGCCAGACCAGGTACGGATAGGCAACCAGTTCGAACTTCGTTTTTAGAAACCCACGAAATCCGAATTTCTGGTAAGACCGATCGGAAAACAGTCCGGAGACGAAGAAAAAGACGGGCACCTGGTACACGTAGTTCAACACGCTCCAGTAGTCCCACGCGCTGTGAGTCGCGAGAATGCCCGGCGCCTTCAGGCCGTCGATGGTGTGCACCAAGACAACGCACAGACTTCCGACGGCTTTCGCGCTATCGGGCCACAGTTGCCGGGACTGTGATTTTGGCGTTGCGGTCTCGGCACGCGTTGGGGCGATCGAGAACATACAATCGTCTGACGTGCCTGGTATGCAACCGACGTGGTCGTTTGCGAGAATTTACGCGCTGAATGTTTCGCGATTATCAAGTATGTATGCGCGCGGCTCGATTGCAATCATCCGGCATTTTCCGGCGTGAGGCTCACGCGCGCGTGCCGGTTAGCGAAACTGAATTCTTTGATCGAACAAAAGCTCGCTTCAAGGAAACCACTTGTAAATCACTGCGAAAACCGATCGGCCCGACTGATGGCCGGCGCGAAAATTTGATTCTTCGAAATTCAAAGTTTTGTCGGTGCGGACAGCGACAGCCGCAGCGCGCGCAAACATTTCAAATTTGTAACGCATGGCACGGTCGTTGACCGTATCGTTCTTGAACGTCGTGCGATTGGCCCTGGCGCATCGTGCACTGCCAACGGGTCAACGCAATGCCGCCGCGAAAGAGAAGTGCGGCTCCGCGCACACGAGCCCACCAATAGCCAGCGCCATCGCGATGCGCCGTGGCACGCCGCGTACTTTTTCCAATCCAAGACTCGACGGCCAGCTGCGTCAGGCCGTAGCAGATCGGGCTCGGAACAACGGGAGGTGGAATCCCCCGGGCGCTCGCTGCAGCGCCACCAACAGCAATGGGCCGCCGACACCCGCGAGAATCCCCAAGCAAATATGCACCGGCAGACTCTCCACATGGAACACCTTGAGTAGCACGACTCGCATCGCGGCCGCGAAAATTACCTGAGCAACGTAAATCTCAAGGGAGTGTCGTCCGATGTGGCATATCACGCGCCACGGCTCCCACCGGACCATGGTGACCGAGAAGAATACCGAGGCCGCGATCCCTAGAATTGCCGCCACGGGTCGCATCGGCGTGTCGATGGTCACGCCCCAATCGACCAGCGCCTACTCCCAAAAAACACGCAACCATCGCGAGCAACAACACCCATGAGCGAACGTCATTCAGCGCCGCCATGTACTCGCGCAGGACCAATCCGAATCCAAGATAGATCATCGACTTGCACAAGTCATTGAAGGGCGTCCACTCCAGCGTTGGCAGAAGGAGCATGCCGACGGAAATGGCGAAGATCGCCATGCTCGAGAGTCCTGCCAGCCTCAACACCGCGTAGAGCGCAAACGCCATGAGCAGCGTGTAAATAAACCAAAACTGCATGAATGGACGTATCGGAAACCAAAGCAGCAATTCGGGCGTTGCTGGGGTTGTGGAGCTGCCCGATAGGAGGATGAGCAGGATTTGGAGTGTTTGCCAGATCACGTACGGATATCCAATCAACTCCAGCTTTGTTTTTAGGAAATCCCAAAACCCAGCCTTCTCATAGGACCGTTCGGAAAACAGTCCGGAGATGAAAAAGAAAACTGGCACCTGGAAAGTGTGGTTGAGATCGTTGAAGAAGTCCCACATGCTTGAAGGGTGCATAATGCCCGGCGCCTTCAGTCCATTCACCGTGTGAATTCCCAC
Organism: uncultured Planctomycetia bacterium; assembly: GCA_963801675.1. Classification (GTDB taxonomy): domain Bacteria; phylum Planctomycetota; class Planctomycetia; order Pirellulales; family PALSA-1355; genus PALSA-1355. The sequence continues at coordinate 143,681 of CAWDFN010000001.1, read as the reverse complement.
GACGAACAAGATCACCACGCCTTTTGCGCTATCGATCCACATTTGTCGCGAGATGGGATTTCGCGTCGGCAGATTAATGCATTTTTCCCTAATTGCGCACATTGACATCGCCACCTGTCGAAAAACGGTGTCTGAGGGATTTGCGGGGGAAGCTGCGACCAGAATGATCGTAGCCAGTTCAGTATGCTTGCACAGCTAAGAATTGCAAAAATCGGCCGCTCCGCGCCGTGATGCGACCCCGGATGTGCCGGTTGAAGCCAGGATTTCCCCCTCTCGGCGGGGAATGTGCCGCGCACGATGGTCTTTTTCAGCGTGCCGGGCCCGAGTCACACTCTCAGGCGGCTTTTGCCGGTCGGCTTTGGCCGGCAGCCGGACTGGCGAACACGGAACCCGCGGCGATCAGCGGCCGGGAGTTGTTTTGCAGGAACAGCTCGTTGATCGTTTCGCGCACTTCGCTCTGCACGATCGCCGCCCGCATGTCGTCGTTCAAATGCAACCAAAAATGCAGCTCGAAGTCCATCGAAGTCGTGCCAAACTGCTTGAACAGCACGAACGGCCGTGGTTCGTCCATCACGGTCGGGTGCGACGACGCTGCCTGCAACAAGATCTGCTTGGCCTCTCGCACCGTCAGTTTTATCGGCAGGTTCACCGCGACGGCCGTCTGGACCAGATTGTTCGACAAGGTCAGGTTCGTGACTTTGTCGGACAAGAGCTTGCTGTTGGGAACGATGAGCTCATGATTGGCGTTGGTCCTGATGCGAGTGCTTCTCGGGCCGATGTGCTCGACCGTTCCCTGCACGTCGTCGACCAGTACGACGTCGCCGACGCGAATCGGCTGTTCGGCCAGCAGGATGATTCCGCTCATGAAATTATTGGCGATGTCCTGGCTGCCGAAGCCAATCGCGATCGCCACCGCCCCGCCGAGGAACGCGAAGGCGGCCAGCGGGATGTGGACCATTTGGAACGACAGCACGCCGAACATCACCGCCAGCGAATAAAAGGCGATCGTCTGCACCGCGTGCGAGGCGCCCTCATTCAGGCCGAACCGCGGCAGCACGCGCTTGCCCAGCAGGCGGCTGAGAATCGAGGCCAACAGCATGCCGGCCAGGATGTAGCACACCAATGTCACGATCTTGCCGACCGTGATCGGCCGGTCGTCGACTTGCGCGATTTCATAAACCCAAATCGCCTCGATGTGCGTTTTGGCGATGGTCTGCCAGCTCTCGGCATCCGGCTCGAGCTTGTCCTTCAGCTCGTCCAAAAAGCGGCTCGCCCATCGCTCGCTGGCTTTAAGTTGCACGAGGTGGTTCTCGCATACGTCGCGCAGGCTTTGCCATTGTTCGCTTTGGAACTCGCCCCAATGCCGCACGTCCGCGTCTTCGCTATTGCGCATCCGCTGAATGAGCTTGGCCTGCTCGCTGCGCGAGGTATCGATCCGCTGCAACAGCGATCGCTGATTGTCGGCCATTTCGTCGACCAGGTCGCTCAGGCTTTCGTGCCACTCGGCAATTTGCTCGGGCTTGGCCGTCCCATTTTCCGTCTCAAATCGGCACGCCCAATAGTGGTGAAAGCGCTTGTCGTCGCTGATCCGCTCGTTCAACAGCGACATTTGCATCTGCTGCGCGTCGCGTGCCACGCGCCACGATTCGACTGCCAGCTCGACGGTCGCCGCCGCGGCATTCTGCTGCCGCAAGTCCTTCATCGTCGCGGCCTGTTCCGATTCGGTCTGTTGAAAGCGCGCTTGCGCGTCCTTCAGCTTTTGATTCAGATCGGCTTCGTGCGAGGCGAGCTCCTTCAGGCGGTCGTCCAAATCGCGCTTCGTGAAGCGGACGTCCTTGCCGATGCGGTCGGTCTTCTCCTCGAGCTGCGTTTTCCGCGTGATGCAAACATCGCGCCGCAGCGTGCGCACCTCGACTTCCAGGCGACGCAGCAGGATCAACTCCTTGGCGATCTGGCTTTGTCGCTTGGCCAGTTTCAGCGAGGCCGCTGCCGCCGCCGCGGCTTGCTTGTCGTCGTCGCCCGCCGCCGATTCGCTCTCTTCCTGAGCTTGGCGCCGATCCGCTTCCGCCTCGTCGAAGTGGTTTTGTGCCGTCTCCAGCAACTGTTGGGCTGACTTCAGGTCGACCTGGAAGGCGTCCTCGTGGTCCTCCTCGGCGGCCAGGTCGTCGCGCAGGTTTTCCAGCAGCAGGAACGAGTACGGCTTGGCCTCGGTGGGTCCGAATTTCTGCAGCGACTCGAGCGCCTCCGTGGCCTTCTTCTTGTCGGCTTCCAGCTCTTGCCGCTGTTCGAGCCTGGCCTGCTGCTGCGCGTAAACTCCGTCGAGCGTCTCCAAGAATTCGAGCTCATCCTCGGTGGCCGAGACGTCCGCCGCGTCCGGGTCGGCCGACGTCTCGCCCGTCGGCTTCGCCAGCGCGGCGATCTGCGCCGCCAGACTCTTGCGTTTGGCGACGACTTCGTCGATCGCCGACTTGGCCGCCGATTCGGTGACCTTGGCCGCGGTATCGTCGGCCTCGGCGCGCGGCGTCAGGCCAAAACTCGCCGGCACCAACAGCGGCACGACCAACAGCAGAACGCGGACAATCGTCTGGATTTTCCGACGCCAACAGTCGGCAACAGGGCTTCGACGCATCGTAGCTCCTTGGAATAGGCTCGCACACCAATGGCTGTCCAACAGCTATTTTGGGCCGGGCATATTCGCGATCCGGAGCCTTCGCGGCAAGAGCAGTTTGACGCGGCATTTCCGCGAGAAACCGCGCTGCTCGGCCTTGCTGGCACGGCGCTGGCGAGCTTTCTTGCCGGCTGCGGCTCGAGGCCGCGTCAGCGTCGCAACGACCTGCGTTTGCAACGGCTCGCTCCGTATCCGACAATCGACGCTTTGCATCGGAACCATTCGCTCGATCGAAAGCGCTGGACATGGACCTCTCCTACGGAAGCCAGTACGAGACTTTTCGTCACCAGACGCGCAATTTTATCGAGACCCATGCAGATCGGGCGCCCAAACGGCATGGGCTGCAACTCGATCGCGACGCCATCCGCGCCTGGCAGAAATTGCTCATCGAAAACGGCTACGCGGGCCGCGCCATACCCAAGCAGTACGGCGGCTACGGCGCCGAACCCGACATTCTCAAGTCCCGGATTATCGCCGAGGAATTCGCTCGCGCCAGGTTTCGCCGGGGCTCGGTGGTCAGGGCATCGCCTATCTGATGCCCGTGCTGCTCGAAATGGGCACCGAGGAGCAGAAGCAGCAATTCATCGGGCCCACGTTGCGCGGGGATTTGCTCTGGTGCGAGGGCTACAGCGAACCCAACGCGGGCAGTGACCTGGCGAGTCTGACCACCAGCGCTCGCCTCGACGGCGACGAGTGGGTCGTCAACGGTCAGAAAATCTGGACCAGCACCGCCGACGTCGCCGACTGGATGTTTTGTCTCGTCCGCTCCGAGCCCGACGCTCCTAAACACCAGGGCCTTAGCTTCCTGCTGTTTTCCATGCGCACGCCGGGCATCCGCGTCCGGCCGCTCAAGACGATGACCGGGGATTCGCATTTTAACGAGGTCTTTTTTACCGACGTGCGCGTGCCCAAGCATCAGATTGTCGGCGAAAGGGGCCAGGGCTGGCTCGTGGCCAACGCCGTGTTGCTCCACGAGCGCGACAACCTGGGCGATCCCGATGCCACGCTGTTGCGGCTCAACACGCTCGTCGACTTGATGAAAAACGAAACTGTCGACGGACGCCGCGTCATCGACAACCCCGTGTTCCGCGACCGGCTGATGAGAATCCAAGGCAAAGTCATGGCCATGCGCTTCAACGACCTGCGGTTGCTCAGCGCCAGGCTCAACCAAAAGGACGCGTCGCTGGCCGCGATGATCGTTAAACTGGAGGGGAGCGAGCTCCGCCACCAACTCGAAGGCCTCGCCATCGACGCCTTGGGCGAGATCGGCATCCTCGACGCCGGCAGCCCTTACCTTCGCCACGACGGATCCTGGCAGTTCATGTACATGCTCTACCTGGGCCTCATCATCGGCGGCGGCACGGCGCAAATTCAAAAGAACATCATCAGCGAACGCGGGCTGGGTATGCCGCGCGAACCTAAATTCAAGGCGTAACGGGAAAACTTGCATGGAATTTGGACTCTCCAAAGCACAAGTGTTGTTGCAGGACAGCGTCGGCCGTTGTCTCGATCGCATCGCACCGCTGGAGCGCGTGAAACGGTTCGTGGACGATCACGAGAAACGTGCCGCCGACGTCTGGGCCGGTCTATGCGACCTGGGCGTACCCGGTATGCTCATCGGAGAAAAACATGGCGGCATCGGGTCAAGTCTGCTCGACGCGGCGCTGGTGGCAGAGACGCTGGGTTCGCGCGTCGCGCCTGCGCCGTTCGTGGCTACGGCGGTGATGGCCGTAGTGGCGATCGAGTCGGCCGGCTCTGAGAAACAGCGCTCGCGCTGGCTGCCGGCTCTGGCCGACGGCAGCGCAATCGCCGGCGCCGCGGTCGGCGAGGCCATCAGCTCGCGGCAGGGTGCGCGCGTGCGATTCGACGGCTCGAAGCTTCACGGAAGCGCCCTGTTCGTTCTCGACTTCGAAGCCGACGTGTACGTCGTGGCCGACGAAAACCGCGCGCTGTACCTGGTCGAGGCCGGCGCCGGGGGACTCACCCGCAGGCCGCTGGTCACGATCGATAAAACGCGATCTGTCGGCGAATTGGCGTTCGACGGCGTGGCCGCGGAGCTCCTTCCGGCCAGTAGCGACCCCGAGGTGTGCGCACGTGTGATCGACGCCGGACGCATCATGCTCGCCGCCGATACGCTGGGGGCGGCTCAGACCATGTTGAACCGGGCCGTGGCCTATTCCAAGGAGCGGGTGCAGTTCGGACGAGCGATCGGATCGTTCCAGGCAGTCAAGCACCTGTGCGCGGAAATGGCGGCCCAGTTGGAACCGTGCCGCGCCATGATGTGGTATGCCGCTCACGCCTTCGACTCGATTCCCCACGAGGCGCGACTGACCGCCTGCCACACCAAGGCACATGTTTCCGAAGTCGGAACCTTCGTGGCGCGCACCGCCACCGAAGTGCACGGCGGCATCGGCTTCACCGACGAGTTGGGGCTGCACCTGTGGTTCAAACGCATCGGCGCCAATCGCCAATTGCTCGGCGGACCCGATCGCTTGCGCGAGGAAGCAGCCAGGTTGCAACAGTTGGTTTAGTCGCCGTGGAATCGGGCGCATGGTCGTCATTCGGGTGCCACTGCTGGCTTGCCCAGCAGTGCCGTATGCGTGGGACAAACACTGCTGGACAAGCCAGCAGTGGCACACATGAAGGCTGCTCGGAGGGTTGAAGGTGACGCGGGCACTTGCATCTACGATCACGCGCGTGGCGAACTTGCTCGGCCAGTCCCGGCATGCCGTGGTATTTACCGGAGCGGGCATCAGCACCGAAAGCGGCATACCCGACTTCCGTTCGCCCGGCGGAGTCTGGTCTCGGAACCGGCCCGTCTACTACGAAGATTTTTTGGCATCCGCCGAAGCCCGCTTCGAATACTGGCGGCAAAAGGCGGAAGCCGCCGATGATTTTCTACGTGCCGAGCCCAACAGCGGACACCTGACGATCGCTCGCTGGGAGCAATTGGGCCGAGTCGCGGCCGTGATCACGCAGAACATCGACGACTTGCACCAACGGGCGGGCAGCCGCCGGGTGCTCGAACTACACGGCACCGCGCGGTGGATCGCGTGCGTCGATTGCCACCAGCGTTTCGAGCCCGAGCCGCTGATCGTAGCCTTTCGAGCCCAGCAAGCAGTCCCTCCCTGCCCGGCGTGCGGCGGACGGCTGAAAAGCGCTACCATTTCGTTCGGCCAGGCCCTGCCTGTCGACGTCCTGCAAGAGTCGATCGAGCTGGCCGAGGCCAGCGACCTGTTCCTGGCGATCGGCTCGTCGCTGGTGGTTCATCCGGCGGCCGGACTGCCCGAAATCGCGCAGCGCACGGCGCGGCGGTGATCATCATCAACCGCGATCCGACCGATCAAGACGCCACGGCCGAGGCCGTCATCCGCGAGCCCATTGGCGCAACGCTGACCGCGATCGACCGTGCGATGCGGCTGGCGGCCGACGCGTAAGGAGACCCTCTCGTTCACTGCCTGAGTCGCCGAAACCGACGACCCGGCGGTCCGGCGCGGCGCGGAATTATTGGCAAAACTCTATTGACGACACTTGACGACACTTGTCGTCCTCGGTAGTATGCCGAGTGACGACGACTGTCGTCGGGCGTGTTCCACGGGCGAAGGAGCAAAACAAACATGGTCCAGCAGCCGGACGCCGCGCTGACGGCGGTGCAATTCGAAATCGTGCAGGTCGTGTGGGATGCGCCGCAGGGGGCCACGGTGGCCGAAATTTGGGAAGCCATCTCGAAGGGCCGCGACGTGGCTCGCACGACCGTGCTCAACCTGGTGCGCCGGCTCGACAAGCGCGGCTGGCTGAAGCGGCGCAAACGCGACGGCGTTTATCGCTACGTGGCGACGATCGATCGCGAGACGGCCACCGCCAACGCGGCCACGAAGTTCGTCGACGAGTTCTTCGGCGGATCCGCGACCGAACTCGTCATGAGCCTGCTGGGAACGAAGCAGATCTCGAAGTCGGAAGTCAACGAACTGCGTAAGCTCCTCGATCGAGCCAGCTCCCCATCCAAGAAAGCCTGAATAGGTGTCTCCCATGATCACGCTGCAAGTTTCGAGTCAAGCTGGCTTGCCAGTGCTTATTTACCTGGCAAACCTCGTGATCGCCTCTGTATTCGTGTGCGCAATGGCCCTGCTCGCGCAACGCTTCGCGGGGGGAATGCTTCTGCCGCTGCGCCATGCGATCCTGCTGTGCGCTCTCGCGGTGACGGTGGCCAGCCCGTTGCTGGTTGGCCTGTTTCCGTTGGCGGGCTGTTCGCTCGTGGGCGTGACCGCCTATGATGCCGCGGGGCCAGCGGTTGAAACCGGTGTGGCCGCCGACGCGCTGATTGCGCCACTCGGGCGTCAGCAATCGGCAGAGCGCGACGAAACCAGAGCGAAACCCGCGGGCGGGCCTTCGCCGTCGGCCCAAGGCGACCGCAACCCGCGACAAGATGGTTCTTTGCCGACCGGATCGCGCCGCCAGCAGTCCCATTCCGGCACCGCGCCGTCACTGACGGCGCGCGCGTTGTGGTGGATCGGCGGCGGGTTGCTCGCGGCGTGGATCGTTGGCAGCGGATATCAGCTCTACCGGCTAGCCGAAGGAATTCACCAGGTCCGCCGCTTCGTGCGCTCGGTCGAGCCGATCCGCGATCCAAGGATTCACCGCATTGGCAGTTCGTCGGCCGCGTCGCTCGGGCTGCGCAAGCTGCCGCGGCTCGGCCAATCTGCGGACGTCCAATCTCCGGTTTCGCTTGGCATCCTGCGTGCGCTCGTGGTGCTGCCGGGTGGCCGGTCCGGCCCGTGGTCCGACGAACAGCTGCGATGCATGATCGCTCACGAAATGGCGCACGTCCGGCGTCGCGACGCGCTGGTGGGGCTGCTGCAGCGCGTTGCCCTGGTGGTCTATTGGTGGAACCCGTTGGCACATCGCGTTTCGGCCAACCTAGCGCTAGTGCGCGAAGAGATCTGCGACGACCTCGCGACGCGGGAAGTGTCCAATCGGCTGGACTACGCGACGCTGCTCGTCGAGTTGGCATCCCGGGTCGTCGAACGCCGCGCTCCTGGCCTGGTCCTGGGCACTGCCGATGGTTCGCCTGGCGAGCTGACCCAGCGCGTGCAGCGACTGATGGACGCACATCGCCCGCTGGCCACCTCGCTGGACGCCCGAATGAAGAGCTTTGCTGCCGCCTTCGCCGCGGCGCTGTTGTTGAGTCTGGCCGCCATGAGCGTGCACCTGGCAACCGCGCGGGCGCGGGCCCCGAGCCGGCAAAAGCCGACGACCAAACGCCCGTCGAGGAGCCGGTGGCGCCGATGCTCGAAAAGACCGTGCAAGTTGTTGACTCGGCCGGCCAGCCGATTGCCGGCGCCAAGGTCACACCCTGGGCCATTCGCTCGAAGCTTGGCCATGGTCCATGGATGAAGAAGGGTCTGGGAGAAGGCGAACCGCCGACCGTGACGACGGATGCTGAAGGAAAGGCGACTATTCGATTTCCGCGTTATGCGCACCGCGCCGAAAAGGTTCCGTCGCAAGCCCTGACATGCCGCGTCGAACACCCGGACTATGCCGAGACCAACTACAACGACGTCAGTGTGATCGAGGACACGCTTGGGCAAGAGGCGACGATCACGCTCCACCCGGGCGGCCAGGTGGAAGTTGCGGCGGCTGTCGGCGATCGGATCCTCCCCATCGACAAGGTATATGCCCTGTGGAGCAGTCCCACACAGGTAGATCGCACGTCGATGAAAGTCAACGCCGAGGGTCGCCTCGAGTTGCCGCGGTTTCCCGCTGGCGACGAACTGCTGCTGTTGGCTTACCTTCCGGCAGAAGGCCCTGCGATGTTCAGCGCCGTGGAAAGCTTGCAGGTGGTTGACGGCCAGAGGTATGACCTGCGGATCGAGATGAAACCGGCGGTTCGTGTCGAGGGCAAGCTGGACGATAGCGTGCCGCGGCCGGTCAAGAACGGACGCGTGGTCACGGAACTCATTCGGAGATCGGCGGCAGGAAGCAACCTGACCTGGCGCGTTTGCGCGCCCATTCAAGAAGACGGCACGTTCACGCTCGCAGCGCTCCCGCTGGGCGATTTGCAGGTTACGGCGCTGTGCGACGGCTTCATGGCCGAGTCCGGCGATCCGCCCGACTTCGCCAATGAGAACGAGCGCAGGCCGGGAAACCACTTTTGCCGCCCGCAAGTTTTCCCGCTGGCCAACGAGACGAATCGCATTTCCCTCAAGATGACGCCCACCGCCGACTGCGTGATCCACGTGCTGGACCCCGACCAGCGTCCCGTGGCCGGCGCGGAGTGCGGCTTTTGGCCAAACATTGGCTGGTGGGGCGGAGGAAGCCAGATCTATTGTGAGCCGATGTACTCAACGGTGGACTTGTTGACCGACCCGAAGCGTACGATCGAGCGCTTCTGGAAAGACCGCGGATTCAACGCCAAGACCGATGCCGCCGGGAAAGCCGTGGTGAAAAACCTGCCCCCCAAAGAAGACCAATTTGCCGTGGAGCACGACCAGTGGGAATTGCCCCTGGGGCCGTCCAAGCGACGGCAGGCGACTGTCCAATTGACGGCCGGGAAGACGAGCGAAGTCACTGTCATATTGCAACCCAAGGGAAGCGAGTTTCTCGGCGACGTCCCGGAATAGCCCGTCTCGCGCCAAAGCTTCGGCGAATTTCAGAATTCCGCTCTGCCTCAATCTCGTTTCCTGCAGCCTGATAGGTCGGGGCTTGCCCTGTGATTTTGGGCGGTTCTCGTGCGCCGGCGTCGCCGGGGACATCGAGCGGGTTTTATTCAGGGCAAGCCCTGACCACCCCTTTCAACATGCATGATTGTTCGGGTGGGCTGTGACCTTCTGCTATCATAAACCTTTTTGGCGTAATGAGGATTTGCTGATTTGCCAAGGAGGTTGCGATGGCCCTTTCTCGCGCGTTTGATGCTTTTGTGCAAGGGGCGCCCTGTACTGTCATCACGCGTTTGGTCGCGGAGCATGTCGTCGATGATCGAATGCTGAGCACACTCTTTCAAGAGCATGCTGTCACGCAATACGATCGCGACATCACGATCACGCATTTGGTCCAGGTAATGCTCGATGTGGCTTGCGGCAGGGCTCCCTCGGTGCGGGCCGGTTTTCTCGGCCGGCAAGAAGAGATGACCGCCTCGCTGACTGCCTTTTACGGCAAACTGGATCGCGTCGATCCCGAGTTGGGCATGGCGTTGGTGACGCAGATCGCCCTGGAACTACGGCCCATCATTCAGTGCCTGGTGCCGCCGGGCAACGAGCCGTTGCCGGGTGTCGCATCCTATATCCTTGATGGCAACATGCTGGCCGGCACAGACCATCGGTTGAAGCCGCTTCGCAAAACGCGCGCTGCGGCGTTGCCCGGCAAGTCGTTGGTGTTGTACGAGTGCGCCACGGGGCTGGTCACGCAAACGGTCTTGTGGGAAGACGCTTATTCGCAAGAGCGAGCCCTATTGCCGGATCTGAGAATTCCTGGCAACGCACACTTGCTGGCTGATCGCAACTTCTGTGTGCTCTGGTTCTTGCAAGCCATCGAGCGGGCCGGTTCTTGCTTCACCATTCGGCATCACAAGCAATTTGTCATTCCGGAAACTGCGAAAGAACGGCGCATCGGGCGTTGCGACACGGGCATGGTCTATGAATCCTCCTGGCAAGCGACCGACGGTGAGCAAACCCGCGTGTGGCGCGCCATTCGAATTGAACTCGACGAGCCGACGCGCGACGGCGAGACGGAAATCACGCTGATCACGAATCTGCCCGCCAAGCACGACGCGCGGAAGATTGCGACCGCGTATCGCCAGCGATGGACGATCGAGGGGCACTTCCAGCGATTGACGGATCACTTGCATTGTGAGATTCCCGGCCTCGGCCAGCCTCGGGCTGCGTTATTCGCGTTCGCCGTGTCGCTGGTGGCAGGCAACATGCTAGCGGTCGTGATCGCCGCGTTGGAGGCGGCACACGGCACCAACCTCGTGCAGAACTTGTCGTACTACTATCTCGTGAACGAAGTGGCCGGCAACTACAACGGCATGATGCTGGCCTTGCCCGCCGCACGCTGGACCTTCGTGCGACGCATGAGTGTTCCCGAATTCGCGCGGCTGTTGCGAGATATCGCCAGTCACGCCAACACCGCATTACTAACTAAAACTCGCCGCGGCCCAAAAAAGAAACGCCGCACTCCCAACTGCACTAACATCCGCCACCTCTCGACCAAACGACTCCTCGACGAGACCCGCTAATGCATGTTGAAAGGGGTGGGCAAGCCCTGACCTATTTCTGCGACTTCGAGCGTCTAACAAAATGGCCGGGGACTGTCCCCCCTCTCCCAGGCCACTTTGTTAGACGCTCTTACATGAACCGGCGACGGGTCGTTTCTTGCCGGCCCTCGACGCTGCTGGCCAGACCGAGCAGTTGCGGGTCAGATTCAGACGCGTATGCTTCGCTCGATCGCAGCGTGGCGTCGAGGTCGTGCATGGGGTCGACGAGCGACAGGCTGCGGCGGCTGCTGGTTTGCGGACGGAACTGCTTGAGGACGTCGGTCAGGTTGGGGCTGAACATGGCTGCATTCCTTTATTTCCAAGGTTTTTCAGGGCCACATGCCCCGCTTAATCATCCAAGCGTGGTCCCGGCGGAAATGTTACAGCGGCGGCGCCACAACGCGGCCGGGGCGTCATATCCCACGGATTTTGGGCGGGATCCCCGTGGGTTTCCCCTGTGGTATACTCGCAACCATAGGGAGCAAGACTCCGCAATTTCGTGCCCCACGCCGGGTGCGTTTGGCGACAGGAAACAGCGGCCTCGAAACCAAGGAATAGCCAACAGCCATGCACAGCGATTATCAGCAGTCCTCGCGCAAACAAAGCCGTCGAGAGTTTCTCGGCGCGGCGGCCACAACCCTTGCGGCCGGTGTCATCGGCGGACCTCTGCTGGGCTCCCGCCGTGCTCTCGCGGCACCAGCCGCGACCGACGCCAACAGCCGGATCCGCGTGGGTGCCATCGGCGTCGGCGGACGCGCTTCGCTGCTGTTACAGCAGCTTCCCGAGTCGGCCGAGATCGTCGCGTTGTGCGATTGCAATCTGCCGCGGGCCGAGGCATTCAAAGCCAAGGCGAAAGCGGATTGGCCCGTCGTATCAGGACTACCGCAAGACTGCTCGACCGCAAGGACATCGACGCCGTGATCGTGGCCACCGGCGAGTTCCAGCGCGTGCTGCCGTGCATTCACGCCTGCCAGGCCGGCAAGGACGTGTACGCCGAAAAGCCGCTGACGCTCTACGTGCGCGAAGGCCGGGCCCTGGTCGACGCCGTGCGCCGCTACAACCGCGTGCTCCAGGTCGGCTCGCAACAGCGGTCGATGGCCATGAACCGCGTGGCGTGCGAACTGGTTCGCGACGGCGGTCTGGGCAAGGTGCTCGAAGTCCGCGCGATCAACTACGGCGGCTCCGAGGCTTCGCCCGCGCAGTTTCCGCCCGAGGAGGCTGTGCCGGCCGGGCTCGACTGGAACATGTGGCTCAACCAGGCCGCCTCGCGGCCGTTCAACCCGGCCTGGATGGGTTGGATGCGGTGGCGCGATTTCGCCGGCGGCGAAATGACCAACTGGGGCGCGCACGGCGTCGATCAGATTCAGTGGGCACTGGGCATCGACGGCACCGGCCCGACCGAAATGCGGCCCCTCTCCGAAGGCCCCAACGGCAAGGTCGCGATGCGCTATGCCAACGGCGTCGAGGTCAACTTCATCATCGAACCCGGCAAGGGTCCGATGGGCGGGCGCCGTGTTCATCTGCGAAAAGGGCAAGCTCGAAATCAATCGCAACAAGTTCACTTCCAACCCGCCCGAAATTGCCGCCGAGCTCAACAAGAAAGTCGACGTGGCCGAGGAGGAGCGCAAGTGGAGCGACGAGCTGGCGCTGTGGCAGGCCCGCTGGCACATGCAGGACTGGCTCGACTGCATTCGCTCTCGCAAACTTCCGGTGGCCGACGTCGAGATCGGTCATCGCTCGATCAGCGTCTGCCACCTGGCCAACATCACCCGCGCCATCGGCCGCCCGCTCCGCTGGGATCCCAAAACCGAACATTTCAAAGACGACGAGGCGGCCAACGCCCTCCTGGACCGCCCGCGCCGCCAGGGTTTTGAATTGCCAACGGCATGAGCCCGAGGCCGGCTGTTTGCTGGCGCATTTTTTCATCTCATTTTAAGATGGCAGGATGCTAATCCATGAATTTGGCCAGGCGTTGTTCCCAGGACTTCGACGGTCGTGATTGGCGCCGAGGCAAGGAGTATTTCGAGACTGGCGCCATCTCGATTCATCACGAGACGGGCACAGGCCTGACGGCCACCGTGCGAGGAACCGCGCCAGCGCCCTACAGCGTATCGCTCGATTGGTCGCACGCACGCGAACGAACGCTTTTCGTCTACTGCTCGTGTCCGCGATTTGACGACGTGGGCCTGTGCAAGCACGTCGCCGCCACAATCTTGTCCGCCGATGAACAGGGCTTCGGCCGCGTCGTGCCCGGCACCGGAGTGCTCTTCCTGGAGCCGCTCGACGTCGAGCCGGATGATCGCTCAGGCGGCGATCGATACGGGGACGACGCGGACGATGCCGACGCAGACTGGGACCAGGACGCCCGCCGATGGCAAACGTCAAGCGCCGCAGTGGCCAGCGGTCGATCCAAGAAGGTTGACGGCGAGCATTTGAAAGTCCCTCGTGCGAAGCGGCGTGCTATCGGACAGCGGCCTGCGAAACCGAAACCACCCGCCGTACCCGCCTGGAAACAGAGTTTACTTTCATTGGATTCCCAGCAGACGATCCTTATCCGGAACCAATTGGAGAACCAGCAGCGCCGGTCGAGCAAACCTCGGCAAATCTGGTACTTGCTCGACGTCGAACGCACGACCCACCGCGGCTTGCCATGCGTGACGCTGCGCCAACGCACGATCAAAAAGAACGGCGAACCTGGAAAACTGAAAGTTGCCAGGCTCTACAAGGATGACGTCGTTGCCCTCCCCTCCGCCGAGGACCGCGCGCTCTTGGGCCTGTTATCCGGCAACGAGCGTGACGAAGGACTTGGTTACTCTTACGGCGGCTACTCCGCCTTCAATGCTCTTAGCGACTTCGCCGTTACGCCATCGATGTTCGAGGTCGTGCTGCCTCGGCTGTGCGCATCGGGACGGTTCGGGTGGTTGCCCGCGAACGACGCGGTGGGCGACGCTCCGGTTCGTCCGCTGGCCTGGGACGATGGCCCTGCTTGGAGATTGCGGTTGGACGTGACCAAGACCGCCGATCGCAAGCACTGGAAGTTGGATGGCGTTTTGGAGCGCGGCGCAAACGTCGCGGACCTGAGTTCGGCGCTGTTGCTGCTGGCGATGGGGCTGGTCATATTCCCGGACTGCGTGGCGCGGTTCGATGCCGGCACCGAGTTTCCGTGGACCGCGCTGCTGCGCTACAGTGGGCCACTGTTGGTCCCCGTGAAACAAGAGCACGAATTGGTCGAGCAGTTGGCTCTTTTGCCGTGCTTGCCGCGGGCCGACTGGCCGGACGAACTGCGATGGGAAGAAGAAAAAAAGGCTCCGCGTCCGCAATTGACGATTTCCACGCCGAAGCGGAGTTGGCCAAAGGATCTGGAATGTCGTTTGACGTTTCAATACGGCGACCGCTCGGTGCCGCTGGGCGGGGGTCAGCAGGCCTGGTACGACCGCTCGACGCGGCGCGTCGGGCGGCGCGACCTGGAGGCCGAGTTGGCGGCCAAGGATCAACTTCTCGCTGCCGCGGCGCAGCGCCCTACCCATTACGATCGCGAGGATCGCGACCTGTTTCTCTTGACGCCAAAAAAGCTGCACGCGTTGGTCCAGCAATTGACGTCTGCCGGCTGGAACGTCGAAGCCGAAGGACGCCTGATTCGGCAGGCCGGCGAACTGACGATCAGCGTCACGAGCGGCGTCGATTGGTTCGACCTGGAGGGGGCATGCGATTTCGGGGGAGTGACGGCCAGCCTACCGAAGCTGTTGGCCGCCTTGCGCCACGGTGAACAGTACGTCCAACTGGACGACGGGACGCAGGGAATGTTGCCGGCCGAATGGCTCGCTCGCTACGCGCCGTTGGCCGAGTTGGGCCACAGCCACGGCGATCGACTGCGATTTGTGCCCACGCAGGCGACATTGCTCGACGCCCTTTTGGCCGCGCAAGAAACGCAAAAGGTGACCGTGGACCGAGCGTTCGCCGAGCTTCGCGACCGGCTTCGATCATTCGAAGGCATCCAGCCGCGCAACGAGCCCAAGTCGTTCACCGGAGAGTTGCGGCACTACCAGCGAGAGGGGCTGGGTTGGCTGCATTTTCTCGACGAGTTTAATTTCGGCGGCTGCCTCGCTGACGATATGGGTCTGGGCAAGACGGTGCAAATCTTGGCGCTGCTAGAGGAACGGCGCGCGAAAATTCGCCGCTCGCGAGCTCGCTCCGGCGACGCCTCGTGCACCGCGTCTCTGGTCGTCGTACCCCGCAGCCTCGTCTTCAACTGGATGGAAGAGGCCCGCCGCTTCACCCCGAAGCTGCGAGTGCTCAACTACACGGGGCTGGAGCGCGGCGGCGCTTTGGACCGAGTGCGCGAATACGACCTGGTCGTCACCACCTATGGCACTCTGCGGCGCGACATCGCCAGGCTTCGCGACGTCGAATTCGATTACGCCGTTCTCGACGAAGCCCAGGCCATCAAGAACGCTTCATCGCAAGCCGCGAAGGCCTGCCGACTGCTTCGAGCGCGACGCCGGCTGGCGATGACCGGGACCCCCGTCGAAAACCATTTGGGCGAGCTCTGGTCGCTGTTCGAGTTTCTCAATCCCGGCATGCTCGGCCGCTCCCAGAAGCTGAACCAGCTGCTTGCAGCCAGTCGCGAAAACGGCCGGGCCGACGACGACGATAAGAAAATTGGTCGGGCGGAGAGCTTGGCGCCCTTGGCCAAGGCGCTGCGACCCTTCCTGCTGCGGCGCACAAAGCAACAGGTACTTCCGGAACTTCCTGCCAAATCGGAGCAGACTTTGTACTGCGAACTCGACAGCCGCGAACGGAAATTGTACGAAGACCTGCGAGCGCATTACCGCCGCACGCTTTTGGAACGGGTCGGCAAATTGGGCGTCAAAAAATCGAAGATCCACGTGCTCGAGGCCCTGCTGCGGCTCCGCCAGGCGGCTTGCCATCCGGGACTGCTGGACAAGAAAATGGTCGACGACGGCAGTTCCAAGCTGGAAACCCTGCTCGAGCAACTTGCCGAGGTGGGCGACGAAGGCCACAAGGCGCTCGTGTTCTCGCAGTTCACCACCTTGTTGGCCATCGTCCGCCGGCAACTCGACCGGAAAAACGTCGTCTATGAGTATCTCGACGGGCGCACCGTCGATCGACAATCCAAAGTCGAGCGATTCCAGACCGATCCCGATTGCCGGCTGTTTCTCATCAGTTTGAAGGCTGGCGGGCAAGGGCTCAACCTGACCGCCGCCGACTACGTATTCATCCTCGATCCCTGGTGGAATCCGGCCGTCGAGGCGCAAGCGGTCGATCGCGCGCACCGCATCGGACAAGTTCGCAACGTGTTTGCCTACCGGCTGATCGCCCGCAACACGGTCGAGGAAAAGATACTGCAATTGCAGGATCACAAGCGCGGCCTGGCCGAGGCAATCGTTTCCGCGGACAATAGTCTCTTACGGAACCTAACCGCCGACGACCTAAAACTGCTGTTGAGCTGAAACCAAAAGTAGGATTCCAGTTTTCAATAGCCAGAACGCTTCCAGGAACGAATAAAATGCCGGCTCGCGCCCGGCCGCGTGCATGAACCGGCGACCGGTTGAGTTCCCTTCGCCTTCAGGCGGGAGACACAATCGGAGCAGTTGCGAGTCGGCCGGACGCGCCGATTCCTGATTGCGGCCTACGATGGCTTGGCCGCTATTTCCGCCGCGCGCATGGCCCGCAGTAAGTTTCCGCCCAAAATCTTCTTGATGTCCTGCTCGCTGTAACCGCGATCGAGCAGGCCCTGCGTGATCTTGGGATACGTGCTGACGTCTTCCAGTTCCTTGGGCACCATCGTGATGCCGTCGAAGTCGGAGCCCAAGCCGACGTGATCGACGCCGGCGACCTTGGCAATATGGTCGATGTGATCGAGCACGGTGTGCACCGAGCCCGGCTCGATCGGGTTTTTCGCGTCCCAGGCTTTCATTTCGGCGCGCATTTTCTCGGTGTCAGTGCCATATGTGGCTTTCAGTTCCTTCCAGAACTGGATTTGCCGTCTCCCGCGCTCGGCCGCTGAAGGAACGATGAAGCCTGGAAAGAAATTGACCATCACCACGCCGCCATTCTGGGCGGTCAGCTTCAACACCTCGTCCGGTACATTGCGGGGATGATCGCAGATCGCCCGCGCGGACGAATGCGAAAAAATGACCGGCGCCGAACTGATCCGAAGGGCATGCTTCATGGTGGCGATCGACACGTGCGACAAATCCACCAGCATTCCCAAGCGGTTCATCTCGTGGACGACTTCCTCGCCGAAGGGAGTCAAACCGCCATGGCGCTCGTCATCGGTCGCCGAATCGGCCCAGTCGAGCGTGTCGGAATGCGTGAGCGTCATATAGCGAGCGCCTTGGGCATACAACTGGCGCAGCACGGCGATCGAATCCTCGATCGAATGCCCACCTTCGACGCCGATCAGCGAGGCGATCTTGCCGGCTGCGCAAATGCGCTCGATGTCGTCAACGGACAACGCCAATTCGAACGTGTCGCTGTAGCGAGTCATCATCGCCTTGACGATGGCAATCTGCTCCAGCGTTGCCGACAGCGCTTTGCCGTCCTTGCGCGTGCTGGCCGGCACGTAAACACTCCAGAATTGAACTTTGACGCCCCCTTGGCGCAGGCGGGGAATATCGGTGTGCAGCTCGCTCTGCGGTTGCGCGATGTCCAGCTTGTCGAACGTCGACGAGCCGCGCGTGCGGATCATCCAAGGCAGATCGTTGTGTCCGTCGACCAGCGTCGCGCCGGCGTGAATCTGCCGCGCGCGCTCGGTGACCACGATCTTGGGCCGCTCGGGCGAGGCATCCTTGGACGTCGCCTGGCCGCGGGCGGCATCGACGTGCATCGACAACAAGCAGACAGCACCGGCGATGACCATCAATCGGCCAACGGTGAAGCAGGGCATGATGTTCGATCCTTGCAAACGAAGCGGCGAAAGATCCCGACAACAACGCCGAGATTGCCTGCGCAGGATACCACCCCGTCAGCCGCAAAACCACCGCTTTTGGCGGCCGCGCACCCCTTCGCCCCGCCGAGTGGGCGACTCTGGCCCGTGGCCCGACAATGTGCAACAATTTGTCTTCGTCCTAGTCGCATAACACTTCACCAATGGTGTTGAGCTCAACATGACACGCACGTACTCTTGGTTCGTATTGCTTGTGTGTTCGTGGGTACTGCTTCCAACCGCTGTTGCCCAGGGCCAGGAGAACTGGACGAGGTTCCGCGGTGCCGACGCGACCGGCGTCGTCGCCGACGACCCGCGACTGCCCGACACCTGGGATCAGAAGACCAACGTGCGATGGAAGGCCACGATCCCCGGCTGGGGTTGGGGAAGTCCGATCGTGTGGGGAGACCGCGTTTTCGTTTCGGCCGTCCACGCCGACAACGAATACGAAAAGCCCAAGGGCGGCTTGTATCTCGGCGGCGGGCGCGGCGAGCCGCCCGACAGCGTCCACCATTGGATGGTCTATTGTCTGAGCCTGGCGACCGGCGACGTGCTGTGGAAGCACGAGGCCCACGTGGGCAAGCCCCAGATTCCGCGGCATCCCAAAAACACCTACGCGGCCGAAACGCCCACCACCGACGGCAAGCGGCTCTACGTCCTGTTTGGCGACGTCGGACTGTACTGTTACGACTTCGACGGCAAGCCGCTGTGGGCCCATCCGATCGAGCCCAAGAAAACGATGCTCGGCTACGGGGCGGCCGCGTCGCCGGTGGTGCACGGCGACCAGGTGATCATGGTGTACGACAACATGGACGAGTCATACATCGCCGCAATCGACAGCGCCAGCGGCCAGACGCGTTGGAAATCGACGCGCGACGAAAAGAGCACCTGGGCCACGCCGCTGGTGTGGGAGCACGACGGCCAGACCGAGATCGTCACCAGCGGAAAGAAGGAAATCCGCTCGTATTCGCCCGAGGGCGAATTGCTGTGGCACTTCAACGGTCAGATGTCGTCGCTGACGATCCCCTCGCCACTCGTCGTTGACGGATTGCTCTACATCACCTCGGGCTACTTCCAGGATACGAAGCGCCCCGTGTTTGCCTTGAAACCGGGGGCCAAGGGTGACATCACCCTGGGCGAAGGCGAAACCTCGAACGAGTTCATCCGCTGGTCGCTGCAAAAGATGGGCCCGTACAATACCTCGCCGATCGTCTACGGCGGCTACTACTACACTCTGCTCGACCGCGGCATGATCACCTGTCACGACGCCAAAACGGGCGAGCTGGTTTACGATCGCACGCGGTTTCCGCAAGGAGCCAGCTTCACTGCCTCGCCCTGGGCCTACAACGGCAAGGTATTTTTCCTCGACGAGGACGGCAAGACCTACGTCATGCCCGTGGGCCGCGAATTCACGATCGAGCGTACCAATCCACTCGACGAGCTGTGCATCGCCACTCCCTCGATCAGCCAAGGCAAGCTACTGATCAGAACCGCTTCGCAAGTCTATTGCATCAGCAACCCGGGCCGCTGAAATGCCCTTGGGTGGCCCAGACAACTTGTTGAGGCTGTCCGGGAATTCGGACTCGGAAAACACCGGACGCCGTTGTTCCCCATACTAACCCGACGCGCCAGCGAGGGACGCTGGACGAAGAACCCTCGCTGGCGCGTCGGGTTAGTGTCCGCAATTCCCGGACAGCCTCAACTTGTTGTCGCCCGTCCCGTAGGGACAAGAAGCGCTAGCGGGATGGGCAGCCTCCCTCAAACACCTCTTGTTGCTTCGCAACACCGACAACTCGTTGTCGGTGCTACCCGACGGCGGCGGGCGTTGAACGGGCGCTACTTCGGCAGCTCGCCGACGCCGGCGATCGCGCCCGCGACAATCGTGTCGCCCAGCGTTTCGCCATAAAAACTCACGCTGGCTTCGTATCCGCCGCGACGGTACTCGTCGGCCGGGAAGATGTAGCTGATCCAGACGTCGGCCAGGCCGCCGATCACCGGATGCGCCGCGCCGCTCGTGCGTTTTGCTTCCGCCTTGATCTTCAGACCCAGCACCGCCGCCATCTCGCCGGGAATTCCCACGATCAACAAATCGCCCAGCCGTAGCGAGATGCTTTCACCTTGCGAGGGAAACATCACGGGCAGCATTTCTTTGAGCAGCTTTTCGCTCAGCCCATATTCGGCGCCGCCGGTTTTCATGAAGTCCGGATGCCAGGTGCGCTCGGGCAGGGCGAACGTGTGCAGGTGATAGGCAAACGCGACGTTCGGCTGGGTCTTGGTCTGCTGCCACTGCTTCCAGGCGACGATGCCCAAGTCGCGGCCGTAGCGTTCGGCCCGTTCCCAGCGGCTGGTTCCCGCGTCGGGGCGCCCGGCGGGCGCCTGGTCTCCTTCGGCGCCGTTGTAGAACATCGCGGTCACTCCCTCGCCGATGAGCGACTCCATCGTGCGCTGCAAATGTCCCGGCCAATCGCCGGAGAACTGCATGTCCTCGCCCGTCATGAACGTCGGATGACACGCAAAGTTGACCAGCACCGCCAACGGCTTGCCCTGCGTCGTGTCGACGCGCGTGATGGTCAGCTCCTTGTCGGTCACCGGCCCGTTGCGGCGATTGCGGTTCCAGCCTTCGATCGAGACGCTCGACGTGCCCACCGCGACCGGCACCAACTGGAGCTGGGCGTCGTGAACCACCTGCACGAGCCGCTCCATCACGAAATCCAACACGCGTGGACTGTAGATGCCCAGTTGCGGAACCTGAAACGTGTTTTCCGGATTGATGGCGTTCATCTCGATGCTGGTGTGCGAATGGCTCGGCAGGAGCATGATCTGCTCCTTCGTCCAGCCGTCGGCCGCCAGTCGGGCGACGAGCATCGACTTGAGCGGCGGCGGAAAACCGACGATGTCGACCGTCACCAGCGCAAACTTCTTTTTGCCGTCAGCCAACACCAGCGCCTTGGCGAAGATCCGGTCGTGAACTCCTTCCGCCGGGCGATTCATCCGTTCGCCATAGCCTCCCAGCGGAGTCTTCAGGTCCAAGGGCGGCGTCATGTCGACCCGCGCCACGCCGGCTTTGAGCTCGGATGCCGCAACTCGCGTCGGACCACCGGATAGCGTTGCGTTGATCAGGCAACAGCAGACGCAAGAAAACACGCACGCACGGCTTAGCTTGGACATGGCTCGGCACCTACTTCTGGCATGGTTTGGGGCAACTGGGCTGCGTTCCCATGATCGCGACTTTGCGGGGCGAAAGCCAGCATCTAGAGACTTTTTTCCAGAGGCGCTGTTACACCGGCCGACCGATTCCGGTTGTACTTGCCGAGGGGGTCGTGGACTTTAAAAAAAACGCTCGGAACCTGGAGTCGCTAATCGTATGTTTGCAAAGCCGCGGAAACTTGTTATTGCCGGTGGCTCGGGATTCCTGGGCCGGCTTCTTGTCGACTGGTTCGCGCGAGCCGGATGCGACGTCGTCGTCCTGACGAGACGATGGGCCACGGCAGTGGGACCAGCCCGCGCGGTCGTGTGGGACGGCAGAACGCTTGGCGCGTGGGAAGGCGAGTTGGACGGCAGTACGGCGCTGATAAATCTGGCGGGCTTGAGCGTGAACTGCCGCTATCATGCCCGAAATCGTCACGCGATATTGGCATCGCGCGTCGATTCGACGCGGATCCTCGGTCGCGCGATCCGGTCGTGCGAGAATCCGCCCAAAGTTTGGCTCAACTCCAGCACCGCGACGATCTACAAGCATTCCTACGATCGAGCGATGGATGAGCACACCGGTACGATCGGCGGCACGCCCGAAGCCAAGGACGTTTTCTCGGTGGACGTCGCCCAAGCGTGGGAAGAGGAGTTCAACAGGGCGTCCGCTCCCGATACGCGCAAAGTTGCGCTGCGAATGGCGATGGTGTTCAGTACGACACCGGGCACGGCCTATCGAATCCTGCGGCGACTGGTTTGTCTCGGCCTGGGCGGCGCTATGGATGGCGGGCGGCAATACGCTTCCTGGATCCACGAAACCGACTTTTGCCGCGCGGTCGAGTGGCTGATCGATCGAGACGGCTTTGCCGGCGTGGTGAATCTCGCCGCGCCGCAACCCGTCACCAACCGCGACCTGATGCGAACCATCCGCGCGGCCTGCAACGTCCCCTTCGGCCTGCCGGCAACGCGCTGGATGCTGGAGCTCGGGGCGCTGGTCGCGCGAAGCGAAACCGAGCTCATCATCAAGAGCCGCCGAGTCGTGCCCGCGCGCTTGACCGAGGAGGATTTTGAATTCCGATTTCCAGATTTGCGCTCGGCCGTCGAAGACCTGGAGCGGCAACTTGCCCTCGGTGTACCACCGACAACTCGTTGCAGCTCTCCGGAAGTTTCCGCACACTAACCCGACGCGCAAGCGAGGGTTCTTCGTCCAGCGTCCCTCGCTTGCGAGTCGGGTTAGTATGGGGTGTCTCGCAAGTCATTCGCCGCTATCGCTCGCATAGCGTATATCGCCGCTACGCAAAAATCTCCCGCGCCACGTTTCCGGCCACGTCGGTCAGGCGGAAGTCGCGGCCGGCGTAGCGGTAGGTCAGTCGTCTCGTGGTCGAGCCCCATCAGGGCCAGCAGCGTGGCGTGCAGGTCGTTGGTGTGCATCCGGCCCTCGACGGCGTGCTGGCCGTACTCGTCGGTGCCGCCGTAGGAGAAGCCCTGCTTCACGCCGGCGCCGGCCAGCCACATCGGATAGCCGGTGATGTTGTGGTCGCGGCCGTCGGGGCCCTGGGCGGTCGGCAGTCGGCCGAACTCGCTGCCGAACAGCACCAGCGTCTCGTCCAGCAGCCCGCGCTGCTCCAGGTCGGCCAGCAGCGCGGCGGTCGGCTGGTCGGTGGCGGCCGAGTTGGCGATCAGGCCCTTGTGCAGGTTGTTGTGATGGTCCCAGCCCGGCTGGCAGATCTCGACGAAGCGCACGCCCGCCTCGCTCAGCCGGCGAGCCATCAGGCACTGCCGGGCGAAGCTGCCCGCGCCGGCCGGGCTTCACGCCGTAGGCGTCGAGCACGTGTTGCGGCTCCTTCGAGATGTCGAGCAGCTCGGGCACCTTGCCCTGCATCTGGAACGCCAGCTCGTACGACTCGATGATGCCGTCGAGCTGGTCCGGTGCGCCGGGCGTCGTGCGCCAGGTCGCGGTTCATCGCCTGGATCAGGTCGATCTGCTTGCGCTGCAGCACGGGCGCCGTTTGCGACTCGAAGGTTCGGCAGGTAGCCCTGGTCGTTGATGCGGGTTCCCTGGAAGTGGGCCGGCAGAAACGCGCTGCCGTAGTTCGCCGCGCCGCCGAAGTTCGGCGGCGGGTTGATCGTGATGTAGCCGGGCAGATCCTGGTTCTCGGTTCCCAGCCCGTACAGCAGCCAGGCGCCCATCGACGGCCGAGTGAGCGACACCAGCGCCGTGCCGGTGTGCAGCTGCATGACCGCCTGCGGGGTGGGCCGGCGTGTCGGTGTGCAGCCCGCGGATGAAGCACAGCTTGTCGACGTGCGAGGCGATGTGCGGATACAGCTCCGAAACCCAGCGTGCCGCGTCTGGCCGTGCTGGCTGAACTTGAACTTCGACGCCGACCAGTGTGCCGCCGCCCGGGCCGACCTTGCCGTCGTCCTCTTGAAGTTTCGGCTTGTACTCCCAGGTGTCCATCTGCGAGATGGCGCCTTGCATGAACAGAAAGATGATCCGCTTGGCCTTGACGGGAAAATGCGGCGGCTTGGGAGCCAGCGGGCCAGCCGGCGCACGGGTGGAATCAGCGGCCGCTGCCTGAGAGCCATTGCGACCGAGCATTCCGGCCAGCGCCAGATAGCCAAATCCGGCGCTGCCGGTTTTGAGTGCCTGACGACGCGAATGCACCGGTCCGATCGATGGCAGGCATGGTTTCCGGTCGAGCATAGCATTGCCTTTAGTATGCGTTGATCGAATGAACTCGCGAGTCGATTGGTTTTCGTCGATAGCGCTTACTTGAGATAGCGGAACTCGGCCGACCCGAACAGGGCCTGGCAAAAACTGGCCCAGGCGGCCGCCTTTGCACTCGCCGGCTGAATCACTTCCTCTTGAACCGGCCCATCCGACTGATCGGCCTCGTCGGGATTCTGCGGAGCGGGCTTTTTTTGGGCTGGCTTCTTGGCCGCAGCCGACTCGCCACCTGCCCCGGCCGTCGAACTGTCGGCAGCCGCGACTGCATTCTCGGGTTGCGGTGGGACGGGCTGTGCGGCAAGGATCGGCTCTGAGGCGGCCGCGTAGTCGGCAAGATATGCCAACGCACGCGCGGTCTCTTGCGCGGTCGCGGCGCGGCCCACGGTGAGGCGGTACGCCCAATCGACGCGACCCGCGTCATCGCAATCCGTTCGTGCCAGCAGTCGATCGGCCAGCACCAACGACTGGCGGCGCACGAGCGGATCGTTCAGCAGGTAGAGCGCCTGCGTGGCGACCGTGGTCGTGTCGCGGCTGCCGGTCACCATGCCTTGCTCGGCGAAGTCAAACGACTTCGAGCGAGCGCGGCGTCACGCCCCGCAGCAAGGGCAAGTAGACGCTGCGGTGCCGGCTCGCCAGTGCGAACTTCGCCAGCCGCTTCGCCTCCGGGCCGTTGTTCCGCAGTTCCACCACCTTGAAATCTCTCGCCGGCGACCCTTCCGGACGGGCGAGGTCCAGATTGCCGGCCGCGGCCAGCGTCGCGTCGCGAATTTCCTCGGCGTCGAGACGCCGTGGCGAGTGCCGCCAGACGAGCCGGTTGGCCGGATCGACCGCCAGGTTCGCGGCCGGCGCCTCGGACCCCAGCCGGTACGCCCGGCTCAGCACCAACGTGCGCACCAGCCTCTTGACCGACCAGCCCTCGCGAACGAAGCGCGTCGCCAGGTAGTCGAGCAATTCCGGATGCGAAGGCACGTCGCCGTTGACGCCGAAGTTGTCGACGCTGGTGACCAGTCCCTGGCCGAACAGATGCTGCCAGACGCGATTGACCATGACGCGCGGCGTGAGCGGATTCTGCTCGCTGGTCAGCCACGCGGCCAGCTCGAGCCGGCCGCTCTGGCTCGGGTTCGATCCGTGGCGGATCGGACAGTGGGAGGACGCCGAGAAAGCCGCGGGGCACGAGCGGGCCGAGTTTCTCGGCCTCGCCGCGGATGCGGATCTCGGTGTCGCCGATCGGCGCTGGCCTCGCGAACGCCCAGGGCGGCCTTCGCGCCGCTCGCCACCGGATCGGTCAGCGCCGGCAGTTCAGTCTGCAGCTTCGTGAGCTTTTCTCGCGCGATGGCTCGCTTCGGACGACCGTCGGGGCCGGCCTCGTTCCCCTCCGGTTTGCCGCGAAGGCCTCGAACTCGGCCCGCGCGGCAGCCAACGCCTTCGGCGCACTCTTCGATCTTCCTTGCGGTTTCGGGATCAGCCTGGTCCGACTGCGAACCCGATCCGAGGCGCAAGAGCATCTGCGTGTCGTAATAGTCCAGGCCGCCGCCCCCCATCTTGTTGCGCACGCCGGCGCACAGGTCGGTGCTGTGGAAGATGCCGGCCAGGGCGTAGTAGTCGGTCGTCGGGATCGGGTCGAACTTGTGGTCGTGGCAGCGGGCGCAGCTCGCCGTCAGGGCCAGGACCGAGCGGCTGACCGTGTCGATCTGCTCGTCGATGTTGTCCATGACGAAGCGGACCTTGAACCGCTGATTCACGTCCTTCACGCCCAGCGCCAGGAAGCCGGTGGCGATCCGCTGCTCGTCGCGCTCCTCGACCGAATCGGCCGGCAGCAGGTCGCCGGCGATCTGCTCGCGGATGAACTGGTCGTACGGCTTGTCGCTGTTGAACGCGTCGATGACGTAGTCGCGATAGCGCCAGGCGTGCGGGTAGGGAATGTTGCGCGACGAGCCGGTCGACTCGCCGTAGCGGGCGACGTCGAGCCAGTGCCGGCCCCAGCGCTCGCCGAACGCGGGCGAGGCCAGCAGCCGATCGACGACCTGTTCGAAGCGCGTCCGGCGAGCCGTCGCGAGCGAACGCGTCGATCTCGTCGGGCGTCGGCGGCAGGCCGGTCAGGTCGAATGACAGGCGGCGGATGAGGGTCGTGCGATCGGCGTCGCCGACCGGCTTCACGCCTCGCTGCTCCAAAGCGGCCAATAGAAACGCGTCGACGTCGTTGCGCCGCCCAGGCGCTGTCGCGCACCGCGGGCGGCTGCGCGTCGCGAATCGGCTGCCAGGCCCAGTGCTCTTTGCGCAGCGCGTCGTACTCGGGATTCGGTTTGCCCAGCGCGGCGGCGCTTCGGCCAGAGGCCACGCGGCTCCGTCTCGGATCCACTGGGTCAAGACGGCCACTTGCTCGGCCGAGAGTTGCTTCTCCGGCGGCATCTTCAAGTCGTCGTCGGTGTGACTGACGGCGCGAATCAGCAGGCTCTTCTCCGGGTCGCCGGGCACGATCGCGGCGCCGCGATCGCCGCCGTGCAGCAAGCCGTTGCGGTCGTCGACTCGCAGCCCGCCCTTCGAGTTGGTGTCGGCCGAATGGCAGGTGTAGCAATTGGCGACCAACAGCGGCCGGATCTTCTTTTCGAAGAACTCGATCTTCGCCGCGTCGAAGCGTGGGGCCTCTTGGCAACGCACCATGGACGGCGCAATTGCCAGCAGCGCCAGCGAAATGACGACCCCATTGCGAACAACCATGGCAGCGTCCTTCCACGCTCAAGCGAACGACATAGCCCTATACTATAGCCATTCGCGGGGGCGTTGCGGAGCCTGTCGGCAGGCCCGAAAGCCTGGCGGCCGAGATTGTCCAACCCCCCGCTGGCGAAGGCTTTGAGTTGGATCGAGGCCCCGCCGTATTGGGCGTGGTTCACAGGCCCGAGCCGGGAAACAAGAAAATCCCCGGGGTAGTGGCCTACCCCGGGGACTTTGTTCAGCAAGCAACCGCACCAGGCTCGCCCGCGCTTGAGTGCTTTAGCAGCAGCAGCAAACCGGCGTGCCGGCAAAGCAAACGCAGCACATGCAGCCGGCCTTCATGCAGGCCATCATGCACTCGCAGCAGGCCTGGCACATCGCGCAGCAATCTTCATCGCCGCTGGTGCAGGTGATGCACACGCCCATCTTCGTGTCGGTGCACTCGCACTTGCACATCGACATGCAGCAATTGCACATCACCATGCCGTTCATCATGCAGCTGCAACTGCACATGCTGCCGGCCATCATCTTGCACATGTTCTGCAAGGTCGCGGCCGCGATTTCGTCTTCGCAGGTGCAGGTCATCTTCATCCCGCCCTTGCACTTCTCCATCTTCATAGTGCAGCGGGGAACCATGCACATTTGCATGGCGCCAGGCGCGGCGACCGGCAGCGGCCCGCCCGCCATCGATGCGCCCATCGGGCTCATCATGCTCTTGTCCATCATCATCATGCTAGCCATTCCGATAACTCCTTTATATTCGGCCAAAGCCAACCCAAGTTTTCCGACACATTCAATCGAAACGCTCGATCCAGATCGGAGACTCCGTTAGCCGTGCAACTCCAAGCGCACCTCTGGTGGACCCAGTGAGCAACGCCCTCAACGTTTGCCAAAGCCTCCCGTCGCTCGGGTCAGCACGAATGACTGACGGCATGATAACTTTGAGCCCGCTTTTCGTAAACGGTTAATCCACACATCTTTAAATCACGACCAAGCTGATCGCGATCATAAACTTCGCAGTCCACCATGGCGAGCCAGATCGCCGCATCGGAAAGTGCGCAAACCAGGAAGTCTGACGGGGGTAACTGTAACGGTCTCATGTTTTGTGCCGGATGTAATCGATGTACCGGATGGCTCCAAAGCGGCGGACCGCACGTGGCTGGACGTCGCGGAGCAGCGGCGCACAGTCGCACGTCTCGCACGGTCACCAACACGGCGGTCGTTCTATGTTGCAATCAACGCAACTGATGGATCTGATTGGCAACACGCCCCTGGTCGAGTTGCATGCGCTGCAAGCTGAGCCTTGCCGGCTGTTGGTCAAGCTCGAAAGTCACAATCCGGGCGGATCGATCAAGGACCGCATCGGACGATCGATGATCGAGGCCGGCGAACGCGAGGGCAAAATCCACTCCGGTTCCACGCTGGTCGAAGCCACGGCCGGCAATACCGGGCTGGGGCTGGCGCTGGTCGCGGCACAAAAGGGTTACCGCCTGATCCTGGTCATCCCCGACAAGATGAGCCGCGAGAAAGTCTTGCATCTCAAGGCGCTGGGCGCCGAGGTCGTGATGACTCGCAGCGACGTCGGTCGCGGACATCCCCAGTACTACCAGGATCTGGCCGAGCGAATCACCGCCGAAACGCCAAACGCATATTACGTCAATCAATTCAATAACCCGGCCAACCCGCTGGCCCACGAAACGACGACCGGACCCGAGATCTGGGAGCAAACCGACCAGCAGGTGGATGCGATCGTGTGCGGAGTCGGCTCGGGGGGCACGCTCACCGGGCTGAGCCGATATTTTGCCCGCGTCGCGCCGCACGTCGAGATTGTTCTGGCCGATCCCGTCGGCTCGGTGCTGGCCGGATACGTCGAGACCGGCAACGATCGGCGAGGCCGGCTCGTGGCTGGTCGAGGGAATCGGCGAAGATTTCATTCCGTCGATCGCCGACTTGTCGCGAGTTTCACGAGCCTATTCAATCTCCGACGCGGAAAGTCTCACCACGGCGCGCGACCTGTTGAAACGCGAGGGCATTCTGGCCGGCTCGTCGAGCGGAACGCTGGTGGCGGCGGCCGTGCGGTATTGTCGCGAGCAGACAAAGCCCAAAACCGTGGTCACCTTCGTTTGCGATTCGGGCAACAAGTACCTGTCGAAAATGTTCAACGATCATTGGATGCACGACCAGGGCTTTCGTTCGCACGAACTTCACGGCGATTTGCGCGACCTGATCTCACGGCGATTCGCCGAGGGGGCCGTCGTCAGCGTCGCGCCCGACGAGCCGCTCTCGATCGCCTATACGCGCATGCGGTTGCACGACGTCTCGCAGTTGCCCGTGGTCGATCGCGGCCGGATCGTCGGCCTGCTCGACGAATCGGATCTGTTGCTGGCGATCAGCGGCCAGCAATCGGCCTTCGCTCAGCCGAGCTCGCAATTCATGACGTCGCACCTCGAGACGGTGCCGCCCTGCACCAGCGTCGAGCGTCTGCTGCCGATTCTTGACTCGGGACGAGTGGTCATCGTGGCCGATGATTCCGGATTTCATGGTTTGATCACGCGCGTCGACGTGTTGAACTACCTCAGGCGCCGGCAAAACGCCGCTTGAATCGAGAAGGAGCCTCGCATGAGCACTGCCCCGTACTACGACGCGCGCCCGCACCTGTTCACGCCGCTGGCGGTGCATAAGCCCCCGCAAGCCAAACCGCGCCAGGCGTTCGCCACGCGGGCCATTCACGCGGGCCACGAGCCCGACCCGACGACCGGCGCCGTGATGACGCCAATCTACACGACCAGCACGTTCGTGCAGTCGTCGCCCGGCGTGCACAAGGGATTCGACTACGGCCGCTCGCACAATCCGACGCGCTTCGCCCTGGAGCGCTGCGTGGCCGACCTGGAAGAAGGCACCGCCGGATTCGCGTTCGCATCGGGCCTAGCCGCGATCGCCACGGTGCTCGAACTGCTCGATCACGGCTCGCACGTGCTGGTGTGTGACGACATTTATGGCGGATCCTACCGTTTGTTCGAGCGCGTGCGGCGCCGCAGCGCGAACCTCGACTTCAGCTATGTCGATCCCTCGAACATCGCGAACTTTCGCGCCGGCATC
Source organism: uncultured Planctomycetia bacterium (assembly GCA_963801675.1). Lineage (GTDB taxonomy): Bacteria > Planctomycetota > Planctomycetia > Pirellulales > PALSA-1355 > PALSA-1355. The sequence continues at coordinate 114,085 of CAWDFN010000001.1, read as the reverse complement.
CGCCCCAACACGCGGCTCATCTGGATCGAGACGCCGTCGAATCCGCTGCTCAAGCTGGCCGACCTGGCGGCCATCGCCGAAGTGGGCAAAGCCCGCGGCATCCTCTGCGTGGCCGACAATACGTTCGCCACGCCGTTCGTCCAGCAGCCGTTGACGTTGGGATTCGACGTCGTGGTCCACTCGGTCACGAAATATTTGAACGGCCATAGTGACATGATCGGCGGGATCGCGGTGGTTGGCGACGGCAAGATATCGTCGAGCAGATGCGCTTCCTGCAGAACGCGGTCGGCGGCATCAGCGGACCGTTCGACAGTTTCTTGGCGCTGCGCGGAGTCAAGACGCTGGCCCTGCGCATGCAGCGGCACTGCGACAATGCCCAGCAGATTGCCGACTGGCTGGCCGCGCGGCCCGACGTCGAACGGGTTCATTATCCCGGCGTGCCGAGCCATCCACAGCACGCTCTTGCCCGACGTCAAATGCGTCATTTCGGCGGCATGGTTTCCGTCGTGCTTCAAGGCGGCGAACAACGAGCACGACGATTTCTGGAGCGGTGTGAATTGTTCACGCTGGCCGAAAGTTTGGGGGGCGTGGAAAGCCTCATCGAACATCCGGGCTTGATGACGCACGCCTCGATCCCGGCCGAAACGCGACGCCGCATTGGAATCGAGGACGGCCTGGTGCGATTGTCCGTGGGCGTCGAAGACGTCAACGACCTGATCGCCGATCTCGAGCAGGCGTTGCGATGAGTCGTCCTCCGGCTAGAAAACCCCTGATTCGCATTCCGGTCCCGGGCGTTGACTACAGCGCTCAGGGGAGGTGGATTGGCCTGTCGCTCCAGCGGCGGTTCGTCTGCGACTTGTTGCACTTCGCGAAAAAGTTGCCCAGCATTCCGTCGCAGCGACGGATGCGGCTGGCGGACGTCGTGGCGGCCCGCGCTAGCCAGTCCAACCACGTCAGTTGGTGCGCGATCTTTCTCAAGGCCTACGCGATTGTTTCGGCGACGCGACCAGAGTTGCGCCGCAGTTACATGCCGCTCCTTTGGCCCCATCTCTACGAGCATCCGATCAACGTCGCCAATTTCAGCTTGGAGCGCGAGCACAACGGCGAGAGCGGGGTATTCTTTGCCCAGATTCCGAAACCCGAATTGTTGAGCCTCGCCGACCTCGACGCGCTGGTCCGCCATCACAAAACAGCACCGATCGAAAGCGTGCCCAGTTTCAGCCGGGCACTGCTGCTCAGCCGGCTACCGTTGCCGTTGCGGCGTCTGGTGTGGTGGCTGGGTCTCTTTTCCGATGGCGTCGTGCGGGCCCATTTTTTTGGGACGTTCGGCATCAGCGTCGTCGCGGCATTCGGGGCCGGGGCGCTGCACATTCTCTCGCCGCTGACCACGACGCTCAACTACGGCACGTTTGAGCCGGACGGCACGATCGACGTACGCCTGACGTACGACCACCGCGTGCTCGACGGAGCGACTGTCGCTCGAGCCCTGGCCGCGTTGGAAGAGGTTTTGCACGGCGAGATTCACGCCGAATTGCTCGACTCGCGCGCGGCGTACTGCTTGCCGAACCGTCCGTCTCGGGCCAACGTCGCGGGGCCTAAGTGCCGTTCCGGCCCCCCGGATTCTCACCCTCCTTCGACAACCGACAATTGTCGACGCTGCAGGACACGGTAGAATTCTTCAATCTCGTGTTGGAGTTGAAGTTCAACTCGCGGGAAAAACAGGACCTGCTGGCCTTCATGCGGCAACCGTGAGAGACCCGCGAAACTGAACCGGGCGAATGCATTGACGGAGATCATGAAAATGAGCGTCAACGTCCAAGTTATCTTTTACAGCACCTACGGACACGTTCATAGCCTGGCTCAGGCGATCGCCGAGGGTGCGCGGGAAGTGGCCGGCGCCCAGGTCGAGGTGCTGCAAGTCGCCGAGACGCTTCCCGCCGAGGTGCTCCAGAAGATGGGCGCCGTCGAGGCTCGCAAGGCGTTTGCCGACGTTCCCTTGGCGAACCCCAAGCGGCTGGCCGAGGCCGACGCAATCGTCATCGGGACGCCCACCCGATACGGCTCCGCCACCGCCCAAATGCGCGCCTTTCTCGACGCGACCGGGCAGCTGTGGGCCACCGGCGCGCTGATCGGAAAAGTCGGCAGCGCGTTCACCTCCACCGCCAGCCAGCACGGCGGACAGGAGACCACGCTGCTCACCATGTCCACCTTCTTCTTCCACCAGGGAATGGTGATCGTCGGCGTTCCCTACAGCACGCCGGAGTTGAGCAACCTGTCGGAAGTCAGCGGCGGCACGCCCTACGGCGCCTCCACCATCGCCGGCCCCAGGGGCGAGCGACAGCCCACAGCCAATGAACTCGCCATCGCCCGCGCCCAAGGCCGCCACGTGGCACAAATCGCCAGCAAGCTCAAGGCGAAATAGCCAAACGGGGCAAACGCAGACGTCGGCCCCGCGGCGCGGATGTCCTTTCGACGCAGTATCCCTCGCACCTCGTCGGGCGAACCATCACCAATGGCGCCAACGACGCACGGGGGCGCGACGATAATAGCGATTCCCGTAGTAATACCCGTCGCCGTCCCGATTATCGTAGCTGTATCCCCGGTAGCCGGTGCGGTACCGATTGGAGGCATATGGCGTCCATTGGTTGTCCCGCCAAATCACCCAACTGTTGTCGGGCTGGTAATACCACCACAGGCCGTTGTGGTGCCTGTAGCGCCAATGGTCCGGATTGGCCGGGTCAACCGTCGTACCCGACGTCGGCGGCGGTTGAATTTGCACATTCCCGCCGGGCGTCTGCACGGCCACGCCTCCGCCAGGGGCCGGAACCTGCACGTTCACTCCCGGCGCCTGAATATTGGCGCCCGGCAACGCGCGGCCGTATTCCGCCGCGTTTTCCCGCCGATCCTCTCGTCGTTCTTCGCGACGCTCTACGCCAGGCGCCGGAGCAATTTGAGCATACCCGGTTGCTCCTGCCACGACTGAAATGGCTGCCCAAGTTATGAACTTTCGCATCTTTCTGTCTCCTTCATGCTGGTTGCATGCGTTTGTGGCGGCATCCAGACACCAGACAACTGCCACGGACCCGGTCATGCAAAGCACGCAGTTGTCGTGCCAATCTGGCGCATGCTCGCGCTGGCAGGCGTCGCGCAGTTTCAACCATGGATGAATCGCGCCGGCAGACCGCGCAAAAAAAGGCAGTCCGTTGTCAACCCCCCACCGGTCGTCGGCAACGGAACTGCCCTTAACTGATTCACGAAGCGGTCACGAAGTGTGCAATTGTCGTGCCCACGGCGGCGTTATTGGTCAAACGGCGCAGCATTGGACGGATAATCGCAAATTCGCGTCGCCGCCGGCACTGGGCCGTGCGAGGGGGCTGTTCATTCTTCATCCACGTTGGTCGTCTCGCGTCCGGCCGACGAGCTGGTCCAGGGGCTTATTATGAATGCGTACGCTGTGCGCCAGAGCGGCGCATTGCTTGCGACGAATGCCGTGGCCAACGTGGTATGCGCTTTGCGGCCGAACGCAACCGTGATGGCTGCGCAAAGACGCGGCAGATGTGGGGCAGTTCAGCGGCGATCAACGAGAGGACTCATCGATGGAAACTCAGCAGATCTCCCTGCGACCGATTCGGGCGGGTGTATTCGAAAGCGTGGCCGAGGCCGACTCCGCCGTGGCTGAGTTGCTTGCCGCCGGCTTCAGCGAGGAACAAATCACGGTCATCTGCTCGGAAGCGGCCGTACAGCGGCACTTTGGACTATTCGAACATCAAGACCCGGCCGGGACGAACACGCCCGCCGCGGCACTGGCCGGCGGTGCTTGTGGGGCGGCGGTGGGCGGGGTCGCGGCAGTGGCGCTGATCGGACTCACGACGCTCGGCGGCGTCGCCCTGTTGGCGGCAGGCGGCATCGCCCTGTGGAGTGGCGGGGTCGTCGGAGGCTTAGTCGGCGCCATGATGACCCGCGGCGTCGAGAAGGAATTGGCCAACTACTATGACCAAGCCGTCACGCGAGGCCAAATTCTGGTCGCCGCCGAGCAGGAAGATCCCGCGCAATGCGCGATGTTGGATCATGCCACCGAGATTTTCGCGAATCACGGGGTCGATTCGCTGTCGCTGCAGGAAGGCTAGTGCCGGCGGGCCCATGCGAGGGCGGCGTCCCCTTCGGCGCCGTATTGCAGCCCCGCGAGCCGCTTACCACGGCTTGAGTTTCCAGCCCAACACAAACCCGATTCCCACGCAGGCCAAGGCGGCATAGCCCGGCTTCTCGCGAAAATACGCCGTCAGATACTCGACGACGTCGTTCGTGATTTCCTTGGGATGGTCGATCGGCTCGTGTTGCGTCGCGGCCGAGTGATTCCGATGACTACGATTCGTGGTCTTGGTGGTCATGATTGAAATCCTTTCGTCAAATGGCAAGAAAATGCAGTACCCAACGACGTACAATTAAGCGTCTGGGTTAAACGGATTCTTCAGTTGTTGCACGGCCTGTTTGACAAGCCTGAAGTTCTCCCGCAACTCATTCCGGGAACGGTCGAAGGAGCCTGCTTGGGATCGAATCTGCCGCCAGCCGGCAATGGCCAGCGCGAGGGCCAGCAGGATGGTGACCAGCGATACCCACAACAGGCCGGCGGCCGGGCCTTGGCCCAACACCTCGGCCACCCCAAGGCCGACGCCGGCTAGCGCGACGGGCACGACCACGACGCACAGTGCAGCCGCGGCAAGCCAGGCGGCCAGCGCCCACATCGCGCCTCGCCACAGCCGGCGCAGTTCGGCCGCCAGCAGCCGAAACTGCAACTCGGCGATGGCGACCACGTCGTTGGTGACTCCGCCCGGCCGGTGATCGTCTACAGCCGCTTGATGATCCATCCGAGTACAACTCCGGCCGCCAACGCGGCCCATAAACTGGTTTTAGGGTGATTCGCCACGGCGAGCTCCGACCGCCGCATGGCCTGCGCAACCGGCGTACCGGCCTTGTTAGCCGGCGACGTTGCCCAGCGCAGCGGCCGATCATTCCCGGGACGACGGATCATGGCCGACTCCTGTCTTTTCACGCACTTCATCGCGACGCTCCGCACTGCGACGCTCGGCGCGCTGCATGAAGCGATGGAGTAATTCTCGACTACCATGCCTCGCCAGTGCGGTGGCTTCCCGGGCCAGCACGTCGACCGCGAGTCCGGCAATCGTGCCGACAAGTGGCCGCCATCGTGCCGGTTGTACCGACCGAAACGCAACCTCTTCCAGCAGTTCCCGTCTTGGGCTGGCGACCTGTGAAATGATCGCTCGTACCGGACGCACCCGCGGCACCAACAGGTAACCAATGGCGGCCGCCACTCCGCAAAACAATAAGGGGTGTTCGCGGAAATGGTGCCGCCAATCGACCATCCTGCGCGCCGTGGCTTGAACGTCCGAGACGTCCTTCATCAGCCTGAAACGCAGGGTGGCCAGTTGCTGCTGAATCTCCTCGGGCGTCTGCTCGTTTTCCATAACGTCAGTTCTTCCAGTGCGAGCGCCCCATCAGCCACGACCGTTCTTGCCCAGCGACTCGGGAATCACGCTGGCCAGCGCGTCGACGATCTGGCGACCGAACTGTTCGGTGGCGGCGCGGCCACGTGTGAAGGCTGTCGTTGTGTCGTGGCGCCGATCGCGCAGGATCAGGCTCAGACCGACGCCGGCCAGGAGTCCAACTCCGAAGGCAACGGCCACGGACTGACCGGGGCGCTCCTTAACGACGCGTTCCGCTTCATTCATTCCTTGGCGAAACCCTTCGTAACCTTGGCGGACGCCGTCGGCAACGTGCTCGGCCGTCTCTTGGACTTTCTCGCGAGCGGTACCAAGCAGGTCGCAGCCTTCGTCGGCGAGCTGGTCGATGAACTCCTCGATCGCTTCGCGAGTTTCGCCGGTCTTCTGCTGAATGCGACCAATCAATTGGTCGACATTTCCACTGAAGACTCGCAGGTCGTCGTCCGTCAGCTTGCCCCACTTTTCCTTGATCTTGCCGCGAACTTCGTTCCAGTTGCCCGCTAGCATTTGTTGGCTGATCATAATGAGCTCCTCCTCCAATACGTGTGTGAGCGCGACGTCAGTTGGGGGCAAATCGCGTGCCCAGCCGAAGAACTTTCGGAACTCTAGATGAGTCGCTATTGGGCGTTGGGCCGCCGGTTTTCGTCCGCGCCGCCTACGTCACGTGAACCTGATCCGGATGCACGTCCCAGTCGTCCATCTTGTCCTTGAAACCTGACAGGCACTCGGCCGCCACGATGATGTGCAGGCTCGTGCCGTCGCCTCGCGCCGCGCCAAGCGCTTGCAAGTTGCGCCGCGTGTCGACGGCGTCGAGCGCCTCTTGGGATTCGATGATTCGCACCAGCACCCGATCGCGATCTTTCTGGGCCTCAATGTCCGGCGTCACTGCATCGATCGGCCGCGGCAACGCCAGGCCGATCACGTTGGCCGCTCGAACCTGGTAGCCGTCCTCGCGATAGGTTAGGGCCCACCGCGCTCGCAGCTCTTCATGGGAAATACGAATCATGTCGGCATCTCCTGATTGGTTCCGCCCCGCCGCAAGAAGCCACCGTAGTGCCCAAGCGTCTTGCAAACCGATTTCTCAAGGCAAAATCAGTTCGTTACGCATGCAATTCACATGCCAACAATTCGCCGCCGCATGGGTGCCGGTTGCTTCGTAGTCCGCCGGCCGATTGAGCTCGCTTGACGACCAGCGCGGGCGGCCGACAAGCAATCAAGCAGCCCAGATCGACAGCCATTGCAGCCCCGCCGCAGGGGGTTTTTCCGCGTTCGCGGAGTCAAATCGGTGAAGACTATGCCGGCGGCTGGCCTTCCTTGCGGTCTTGGCACACAGGATGCTGATAGGACCTGGCGCACGCGGCGCACCAAGCATTCGTGCATACGCACACGGCAATAACGCTGATCCGCCGGTCGTCACAGGATGCGCCACCGAGGTTGTCACGATCGCGGCCGACCGTGGCACTGCCGCAGACCGTTGGGTATTATAGCTGCCGTTTCGACTCGATGGCCAGGCGACATCGAAGGGCATCCGCAGGTGCAGAGCGCTGGAGACTTGATTCGTGGAACACGTTCGCGCGACGCATGAGGCCACCGACAGGAACAATCGCATTCGGTGCGATTTGTCGGCCAACGTCGGCCACGAACTGCGCACCCCCATGTACGGCATTGTGGGCATGACCGAGTTGGCCCTCGGCGAGGATTTGTCGCCGGCGGTGCGCGACTATCTGCAAACCGCCTACGGCTCGGCCGAAATTCTCATGAAGCTGGTCAGCGAGATCCTCGATTTCTCGGCCCTCCAAGCGGACGATTTCAAGGTGCAAATCGTCCCGTTTTGCTTGCGACCCCTGCTGGACGAAGCAATTCGAGAGCTTGCGACGCCAACAGCGGAAAAGGCCATGACCATGGTGCGCGACGTCGCCGCGGGCGTCCCGGACGCGCTGCTGGGCGACGCGGCGCGACTGCGGCAAGTCCTGCTGAAGCTGACGAGCAATGCCGTCAAATTCAGCGACCATGGAGCGATCGTGGTGCGCGTGGTGGCCGAAACCGAGTCGGAACGCGAGGTCAATTTGCGCTTCGAGGTTACCGACACGGGCGTCGGCATCGCGCGGGCCGACCTGGACCGTATTTTCGCGCCATTCACTCAGCTGGATTCGTCGAGCACGCGGCGCCACGGCGGCGCCGGATTGGGCCTGACGATCGCCGGCAAGTTGGTTCAACTCATGGGCGGCCACATCGCCGTGCAAAGCACGCCAGGACGCGGCAGCACGTTTGCCTTCACCATCCCCCTTGCAAAGAATCTCGGTGGCGCTGTGGATGAAACGATCGAATCGGCGGGGCGCTCGCCAAACCGGCCCGAGCGCTGCGCATCTTGTTGGCCGAAGACACCGTTGCCAGTCAAAAGATTGTCAAGAACGTGCTGACCAAGCGCGGACATGAAGTTGAGATCGCCTGCGACGGCAGCGAGGTCGTCGAAAAGATTCGCCTGGCCCCATTCGACGCCGTGCTCATGGACGTGCAAATGCCGGTCATGGACGGATTGCAAGCCACGGCCGCGATTCGCTCGCTGGATGCCCTGCGCGAACGACATATCCCGATCATCGCGATCACCGCGCATGCCATGCAAGGTGATCGCGAACGGTGCCTGGCAGCCGGCATGGACGCGTATCTTTGCAAACCGTTCCGCGCTGCCGAACTGGTTGAGGTGGTCGAGACCCTGGCCGCCGGTGCGTCATCGAAGCCGGCGCCGTCCGGCACAAGCGTGGCCGCCGCAACCCATCCCCAGAATGCCCCGTCGTTGTCGGCGGACCGTCCGATCTTCGATATGGAAGCCTCGCTGGCGCGGCTGGGACACGACCGCGTGTTTTTCGGAGACCTGGTCGTGTTCTTTTTGGAAGACTATCCCGCGCTGCTTGTGCAACTGGCCAAAGGCCTGCACGATCGTGACGCCTCGGCCATCCGATACGCGGCGCACAGCCTCAAGGGGCTGGTGAGCAATTTCGACGCGTTCGACGCGATGGAGGCCGCCGCCCGCGTGGAAAAAGCGGGCCTTGAAGGCGATTTGGAAGCAGCCCGCCAATTGGCGCCGCCGCTGAATTCCGAAATTCGCCGCTTGCACGACGCGCTGCTTCCGCACTGCGCCCAGCCCGATTGAACCCGCGCTCGCCAGCGATGCCGTCTCGCGCTCGCCAGACTTGATCTATTCCGCGGGTTCGTCGCCGGGTTCGTCGTCTTCAATGTTGACGACGTGCTCCATCGAGATATGCAGCGTGCGGAGCTTGTGGCGCAAGCTGGCGCGCGTAATTCCGAGGATTTTTGCCGCGGCCGACTGGTTGCCTTCCGTTTGGCTCAAGACGCGTCTCAGCAGGCAGCGCTCGACCATTTCCACGGTCTCGGAATGCACGTGCTGCGAACCGGCGGCGATGCGCTCGTCGATGAAAGCCAGCACTTCGTCGTCCAGAGCCGTCTTCGACGGCGTCACGGTGGCCTCATCTTTTTGAGGCGTGCGCACCGATTTCGGCAAGAACTCCGTCATCACGATGGGGCCGGTGGCTTGCAGAACGGCTTGCCTGATCACGCTTTGCAACTCGCGCACATTTCCGGGCCAGGAGTAGGCCAGCAGCAATTCCCTCGCGTCGGGTGAAATGGCGCGGACGTCCTTTCCCATTTTGCGGCCGCAAATCGAAAGCAAGTGGTCGATCAGCAGCTCGACGTCGCCTTCCCGCTGGCGCAGCGGGGGCAATTCGATCGAAAAGCCGTTCAACCGATAGAAAAGATCTTCGCGGAAGGTTCCGTCGGCAACCATCTGCGTTAAATTGCGATTCGTGGCCGCGATGACCCGCGTGTCGATCTCGATCGAAACGTTGCCGCCGACGCGCTCGAATTTCTGGTCTTGCAGGATGCGCAGCAGTTTGCTCTGCACGGCGGGCGACATGTCGCCGACTTCGTCCAGAAACAGCGTGCCGCCGGAGCAATGCTCGAATTTTCCGATCCGCCGCTGGTCGGCGCCGGTGAACGACCCTTTCTCGTGGCCGAACAGCTCGCTCTCCAGCAGCGTTTCGTGGATGGCGGCGCAGTTGACCGCCAGAAACGGCGCCCGGGCTCGTTCGCTGTGCTGGTAGATCGCCCGGGCGATCAGCTCCTTGCCGGTGCCGCTTTCGCCCAAAATCAGCACGGTCACGTCCTGCGGTGCAACGCGGCCGACGGCTTTGTAAACTTCCAACATCTGCGGGCTGCGGCCCACCAGCATGTCGGAATCTGCGGCGTCGCCGTTCGTCGTCGGGAGTAGCACGGGCACGTTCATCAGGCGGCGCATTTCCAAAGCCCGCTCGACGCAGTTGCGGACCTTGAACACGTCCAGCGGCTTGTACAGGTAGTCGTACGCGCCCCCCTTCATGGCTTCGATCGCCGTCTGGCTGTCGCCCGAGGCGGTGATAAAAATCACCGGCAGCTTCGCGTCGAATTTGCGAATGTGCTCGAAGACCTCCAGACCCGAGGACGCCGGCAGCACCACGTCCAACAGCACAACGTCGGGCCGCTCGCGTTCCACGGCTTCCAGGCCCTCGTTTCCGGATGATGCCGCGCGCAGCACGATATCGCTGCTCTTGAACGTTTCCTGGATAAAGTGTCGCACGACACGGTCATCATCGATGACCAGGACCGTTGGCATCGTCAAGGCTCCGGTTGGAAACGGACTCAAATTGCCGTTCCCATTAGGACGCGTCGGCAGTGGCGGAACAACTCATTATTCCCTCATTTTCGCAATTAGCAACGCGATTTAAACCCACGGATAGACCGCTCGATGCCCGGTGCGACGCCGAATGGCCCCCGTGCCGGCGCAGCCGGCCAAGAATGCGAGGGTGCGGCTCACGGAGGAAGCTTGTCCCACGTCGAACGGGAGTGCCCTGTCTTGCGCTCACGAGGACTTGGCCGGCCCGCGCGACGGCCATGTGGCACTCGTGATAGGTCACGAGTCATCCCCCGTGATGGTAGCTGGGCCAGGCAGAAACCTGGTCAGGATTTGTCGCGCCGATAAGCCAGTCGGCGCTCCCGCGGCCCGAGCCGCTCTTGTTGCCCCCTCCCGACTGCTCGTTGACCGTGGCCCATGCCCGGCGTTTGGCTTCGGTCTTGCCGACCCCGCGATGCTCGTAGCCTTTTTCAATGGGCTCGGCGTGCCGCCTCTGCTTGTCGGTGTATTTCAATTTGCCGCCGCGCGGCGTGGTGGAGCCTTGCCTTCTGGAAAAATGTCATGGCTGGCGAAAAAAGGCGGCCGGCTAGGGCCGTTTTCTCCTCGATCGCCATACGAGGATCGAACCCTCGCCGGCCGTCGACGTCAGTTCAACGGCACGTACTTCAGCAAATCGGTCGCCTGAGCGCGGCGATAAAATTCGTCGATCTCTTGCGACCATTTGGGATCCGCCACGTTGGGCCAATCCCGCTTGTCGAATGCGGGTGCCGTCTTCAGCTTATCCTTGGACATGTCGAGCACGAAGAACATTTCGTTCTGCCCGTGCGCAAAGCTGAACAGGGAAAACGGAATCGCGTACAGCTTTTCGCCCACGCCAAAAACTCCGCCAACCCCCACCGCGACGTAGGAGATCTTTCCGGTCTCGACGTTGAACACAAGGTCTTCGACGACGCCGAGCCTTTCGCTTTGGCTGTTCTTAACTAACATGCCGCTCAGCTTGCTGCCACGAAACGTATTGGCCGCAGCAACCTTTGGAATTCCCGGTACGTCCACACCAAAGGCCAGCGAGCCTGTGAAGACGCAACAAACGAGCGCGCCTAGCGCGATTCGTACGATGCCTCGCATGATCATGCTCCTCCTAAGTAAGTGAAACGAACCAGGGTCAAGGCGCCGGGCCTCGGCGGAACCCTCCGGCAAACAGACTGAGAATGAACAGAACCAAAAACACCACGAACAGAATCTTTGCCATCCCAGCGGCGCTGGCGGCTATGCTGCTGAAACCCAGCAGCAGCGCAACCAAGGCAATCACCAGGAACATCGCGGACCAATACAACATCACTTCCCCCTTTGCCGGAAACCGGCATTGAATCATGAAGTCATCGCCGGCCGTCACCAGCACCTGACCGGCACGGTTGAATGGTCGTGCACGAAGCGTGCCAATCGCGCGGAAATACATGGAGGTCGGCGCAACTCAACCCATTGTGAACTTGTTGCCGGCCCGCCCGCGAAAGACGATGCGCGCCAATGACCCTCGGTGGTCGCTCGGCGACGGCTGTGGCGTCGCTAGACGGCGGAATTCTCACCTGGAATGCCGGCGCCGAGGGACTTTTTGGCTATTCGGCACAAGAGGCCGTTGGATCGCTGATCACCCGCATCAACTCGACGGACAAGCACCTGGGCATAGTTGAAATTGCCTCAGGTCGGGTGAGGCCGCTGCGATACGCCGTTGTCCCACCTCCGACAGGATTAGCGCCGCAGAATGCTCTTTGGCTCAGATGTCCGCTAGCAGCGCAAGCGCCAGAAGGTCCGTCGGCCAAATTTTCGCGGTTTCGGCAAAGGCCGCGACCCATTCCGGTCGATACAACCGCAAATTCGTACATCCTGGTCAGCTTGACGTTTGCTTGCAATTTAGCGCGTTGACACAGGGCTTCTATATCAACGGTACAGACATGAATGCGTCCGTTACCGTTCGAGAAAAATTACACTCGGGCTTGATAGTCGACGCCCAATCGTGCCAGCGCACGACGGCCGACGCCGCGAGATCAAAAATCGCGAACTTGCACACATGGCCAGAGATTGACGTTGAGCAATGGAATTAGCCATGCGCGTGATCAGCGTTACCCCCGCAGGCCGTCGTCGCTATCTGGCTGCCCTCGTTCCTCACTTGCTGCGACAGCGGCACGTCATCCATGAACATCACTGGTGGCTCAATACGACGGACGAAGCCGACGTTCGCTACGTCGAGCAAGTGACGGCCCAGCATCCTGACTTTTTCAAAATCTGCCGGAAGCAAGTCCGTCCGGACCTCAACATTGGCGAAAACATTTGGCGTTTCTTTCGCGAGTACTCGCAGCCCGACACGCTCTACGTTCGCTTTGACGACGACATCGTCTATCTGGCGCCAGACGCTGTCGAGAATCTGGTTCGGTACCGCCTTGCCCATCGTGAACCGATCGTGATACTAGGCAACGTTGTCAACAATGCGGTCTGCACACACTTTCTACAGCAAGCGGGAATCGTGCCAACGTCCTGGGGACTGGTGGAGAACTTTTGCCTGGACGGCAATGGCTGGGCGTGCGGAGAATTCACTCGCAAACTGCACGGGTTGTTTCTCAACGATCTACGGCATGGCCATTTGCAGCGGTGGAAGCAGGTCACTCTTCCGATTAACGGCTTGAGACGGTTCTCGGTCAACGTGATCTCGTGGCTGGGCGACGACCTGCGCCGCGTCCCCGAGGTTGCCGACGGCATCGTCGATGAGGAACTGTTTTTGACCGTGACCTTGCCTCGCCGGCTGGGACGGCCCAACGCGGCCTGCGGCGACGCACTGTTTGCGCACTTCGCATTTTTCACGCAACGGCCCTATCTCGAATGGACGTGGCCCCAGTTGATCGGGCATTATCAGGATATTGCCCGGCAGAAACCGACGCGGCAATCGCTGAACGAAGCGGCGCTCAAGTTGATTCGTCATACCGCCTGGCGGTACGGAAAACACGTGCGCAAGCTGCAAGCCAGCATCCGCAAGCGGCGGCAACGACAAAAAGCGGCCTAACTCGGTCACTCGACCGCGCTTCAGGCAGCAACGTCTCGAAAAGCCAGAAGGTCAGCGGGGCCGTGCCAATTATCGCGCGATGTACGGCACCCTACGACTGTGATTCGTGTGACGACTCCTTGCGACCGCTCAGTTGCGAGTTCGACGGCACGAGTTGTCGCAGGGGCGATTCCCCGCAAACCGAACCATTTCCAGGGCCGGGGGTCCGCGTCGTCCAAGCGAATCCAACAAACGAGTTACCTCCGCGAAGTTCGCTTCACTAACCATTTGCGAGTCGGAGTTCAATTCCATCCGGGTAGTGGGTCATTAAGTTGTTGCCGTCCTTTCGATCAGGTCGCGGACCGTCCAGCGCTGGGTTTCGACGCCACTTGCAACCGCTGGCGTGGTCTTGAGTTTGCCGTGAATCCGCACGTAGTTGTAATGGGCGATGTATAGGGCCAGCATGGCTTCGTGGTTCGACCACTTCTTGCTGAACCCATTGGATAGCCGGGTCATGCGGCGAATGAACGTTCGCATGTTCAAGTTGCTGCGCTCGATATGCGACGTGCAAACGCGGGCCATGTTGGGCAGGTTCCAAGCCGCTTCTTTCTTGATGGATACTATCCGGGCCGGCGAATACTTCCGCTGATCGTCTTGGCTCACCTTGCCGTAATTCTTGACCACGATTCCATGCGATACGCGGTCGCCAAGGTTGCGCACCACGGCCGAGCGGTAGGGGTCGAATCCATCGCTGTTGAATTGGAATTTGCCAGCGGTCGCCGTGCGTAGCTTCTGACAGAATGCTTCCGTGTTCCACTGGTCCCGCTTGCCGAACTGCCAAGCCAGGATCAATTTCGTGTTGCGCTCGATTCCCACGAAGCAGTAAGAATCGCCAACTTCCGGGCCGAAGCCCATTCGCTGCGCTGTCTTTTCCTTGCAATAGATGTACTGCCAAACCTCGTCGACCTGCACGTCCTCGACCGCGACGTTGCGCAGGTTCAATTGCAGATAGCGGCTGCATCGCTCGCCGATCAGAACCATCAAGTCGAGGATCGTGCCTTTGCTGACGTTGGTCAGCCGAGCGGTCGCCCGAACGCTGGTCCCCTCGCAGAGATGCTTGATAACCGACTCGGCTTGCAGCAGGTCGATTCGCATGGCACCCAGCGAGCTGGGTCGCGGGACCGTCCAAGTCTTGCCGCACAGCGTGCAGCGCATGCGGGGATTGCCCATCCGATTCTTGCCAAACTTCTTCGTGTGTTCGTGCTTGCAGGCGGAGAGGATCATCGCAAAACCTTCCCATTTGACTGGGGCGACTTTGCGGGTAAGAATGGAGGTGTGAGCAGCATTCTGGCGCTAGTCGCCGGATGTTGTTTTTCCCCAAGACTTGCTTCAACAGGTCTTGGGGTTTTTTGTTGGGGCATAACTCCCAACCGCTGCTTTTATTGTACCAACAAAATAAACCATTACAAGAGGGAAAACACCCTTGCGGGCAAGTATTTTGTTGGTACACTTCTTTTATGGAAACTCGCGGTAGACCAAAACTCGACCCCGACGGCTCTCCCAGCAAATTCTTGACGATCCGCGTTGCTGAGCCCGAACACGAAGCGTATCGGGAAGCTGCGGACCATGCCGAACTAACGCTGTCCGAGTGGATCAGGGACAGGCTCAGCAAGGCCGCGCAACGCGAAGCCAAGAAGCGATAGCGGGGAGCGGGAGGATCGAACTCAGCAGCGTAGGCTGCTCCCCCCGACGCGTTATAAGCGCGTTGCGCCGTCCAGGACGCGGGCCGCTCTCCGAAAAGAGCGAGCCTATTAAACGGCGAAGAATTGTTCCATGTATGTGCTGACACTAGATTCGTATCCTTAGTTCAATTCGTCCAATAAGCCGCATGTGCCGTAGCCGCTGCAAGTCCCCTGAGCTGCTTGGCATTTTTCGGACAGGTCATTCTCTTAAATCAGGGGTGGTTGTTTAGGGTTTCAAAATGGTGGGGGCTGAGGTAGTCGAGGGCCGAGTGTCGGCGCTCGGTGTTGTAGTAGGCGAGGTAGCTGGCGATGTCGGTGCGGGCGTGGATCACGTTGTCGTATTCGGTCATTTCCAGCTCGGTCTTGATCGTGCCGAAGCAAGATTCCATGAAGGCGTTGTCGTAGCAGTTGCCGGCACGGCTCATGCTCTGGCGCATGGCCGCGCGGCGAAGCACAGCGCGATAAGCGTGGCCGGCATATTGCCCGCCGCGGTCGCTGTGATGGATCAAGCCACGACGCGGTTGGCGAGAACGGATCGCTTGCTGCAATGATTCCAGGATGAGCGACTCGCCCATCGACTCGGCCAGTTCCCAGCCGACGACGCGGCGCGAGAAGCGATCCATCGTGAGGGCCAGGTAAGCAAAGCGGCTGTTGGCGAGAGGAATGTACGTGATGTCGGCGACCCAGACTTGATTGATGCGATCGGGCGGCGCAGCATCGAGGAGCAGGTTGGGACTGTAGCCCAGCGTGTGACGGCTGTCGGTCGTGCGGGGTACGAACGACTGCGGCTGAATGGCTCGCAAGCCCTGGTTTTTCAGGAGTTTTGCCACCCGGTCAACGCCGCAGCGCTGGCCCTGGGCCGCCAGCTCGACGGCGATCCGGCGGGCGCCGTAGCGGCGGCGATGCTTCCAAAAGGTGTCGGCCACAAGGCGCGTCAGTTCGCGGTCTCGCCGTTGGCGAGCGGTTTCTAATTCGCTTCGCCAGGCGTAAAAGCCCGCGCGGCTGACATCCAGCGTTTGGCAGACGGAAGACAAAGAGAAGATTCCTGGAGAGAGAAGAAGATCAATCACGACGTACTGGTCGGCTACCCGCTGCGGCTTAAGATGCTCAACGCTTTTTTTAAGATGTCTCGTTCGCGCTCCACGCGGCGCAGCTCGTCTTCGAGTTGGCTAACCCGATCGCCGAGTGTCCGAGCCGCCGGGCCTGCACGCCCGATGACCTCTTTTTTCCAGCGATACAACAGGTTCGCACTCGACAGCCCGAGCCGCTCTGCCACGGAGGTGACCGAATGACCATCCAGCACCATTTGCACCGCCTCCTGTCGGAACTCCTGCGAGTAACTTTGCCGCTTACGCGCTCTGCGCAGACCACGCTTCCTGGTCATCAAACAGTCCTCCTTCACCCCTTGAAAATAAGGAGTTGGACTGTCCACTAAAAGGCAGGCACCTCACCCGCAATCGCCAATGGAGCTGTTTCGATGAACCTTTGGGTAATAATTCCCACTCTCATTGCAATCGTCGGCGTGACCGTCGGGATAATCAATGCGATTGGCAAAGACCACGAGGCCAAGCGCAACATGCTGACTCGCGTCGGCGTAATCGGGGCGGTTTTCATATTGGTAGTTCTAAGTGGAGTGATGATCTGGCAACTTTTCTCGGGGCGTCACCATGACGCCAATCTTGATGCCGATAGCGATGCCGGAAACAAAGCACAAAAGGCACAAGCCAATAACACTAAGATCGCTCATCGCGAAGCTCCGATTCCCGCAGTCAAGCCCGCCAAGTACCTCAAAAACCCGACGCCAGTGCACATCTACAAAACCCTTAAGAACACGCCCCCACTTTCACGCGAGGCGGCAGCCGAACAGTTCATTGGCGCTCCCGTCGACTGGGAAGGGAGCATGTATGACAGCAATAGCTTTTCTGGAAAGCGATCAATAGTCCTTGCGACCACCGATCCCGAAACCAAGGGCCTTGGCGTTCGCCCACCTAACTTCCGAGTGCAAATTGAACTCCCAAGAGATCGCGTGTTCTTGCAGGCGAAAGTCGGGGCCAAGATTCGCGTGGAGGGGATCATTGAGCGAATTAGCGATGACGGTTTCTTTATTGTATTAAAGGATGCCACGGCGCAATTGGTCGAAGAGTAGGGCCTACTCAATCGAGATAATCCCACTATCCAGGTTCGCATGATGTCATCCAAATATGAGCGTAAGCAGCGCCGGCGTGAGCAGGAGCGACAACGCCAAGAGCACCAAAGAGCCAATCAAGCGCAAGCACCCGACCCACCGTCCCCATCGCCGCCTGGGCAGCCAGTAGAGAACCCCAAAGAGACAGAAAAGGCCCAGGGCATTACAGAGCCCGCCAACAACAACGATCGCGGGGGCAAGCCAAGCCGGCCGTGGTGGTCGTGGCTGACAAGCAGGCGAACCCTGATCGTGGCCGACATCGTTTTTGCTGGCACCATCGCTGCAGCTACGATTGCGCAGGTCTACTACGGAAACAAGCAATGGGAGGCGACCGAAAAGCAATGGCAGAGCATGGAAAAACAGCTCGACTTGACGAGACTTGATCAGCGCCCGTGGTTTCGTGTTGAACTGACGCCCACCAAAGAGCTGAAAGGCGGCGAGCCATTTCACTTCGAGGTGGCCGTGACCAACGCGGGAAAATCCATCGGAACCTATCGCGGTCAAGTCACTCTGACGGTGCCACTGATGCAGGAGGAAGAACTGCCCGGGAACGGACGTTTTGAAAATGTTAACGGCACGATAATGATTGAACTGGACGAGAATCTTCTGAAACAGGCGGAGGCCAGCATGATCCTCGGAAAGACCTCTCACGTTGCCGTACCCGGGCAAACCATACGATTCGAGCCGGGCGGCCAGCATCCCCTCATCCCAGAGGTAATTCCGCTTATCAATTCCGAGAAAGTAATCGTGGTCGTGGTCGTCATAATCGAGTATTCCGACATCCAAGGCACGCGCCACAGAACGCGAGCCTGCTTTGTCTACGATCCCCATAAAAGAATCTGCTTCGAGTACAGCAGATATCACTACATGAATTAGCGCCGCCTCGTCACCGGCTTGCGATGACCGAATGGAGGATGTTTCTCGATGAATCAACCACAGTCCGATTCCGGCAACAACGAAGGCCAAAAGCAACAGGGCGAGTCCCCACCACAGCCTGAACCGGTAGTCACGCCCTCCGTTGACGCGATCCAGGCTCTCGAAGCACAGGAAGCCGCAGCCCGCGATCGCGCCACAAACGAGCAGAATGAACGGAAGCGCCAAAAACTCCTTGAGAGAGTCGCCGTATGGCAGGCTTGGTTTTCCGGGATGCTCGTTCTCTTTACTTTCGTCCAGGCTTGGTTTGGCGGCTGCCAGTGGATCGCTACCCGCGATCAGTACAACGCGATGATGGCTGCCAATGAGATCACCGACGGACAGTTGCAATTGCTTCAGGAAGAGTGGAAGCCAGTCCTGACCATCGAGAATGTCGCAATTAACGACCTCGAAGCTGGAAAGGTCCCATATGTCTCCATGACCATTCGCAATCTGGGGAAAAAAGCTGCCACCTGCACCGGAGCGTTCTTCAATTGTTCGATCGTGGAAGTTCCACCGGGGGCAGGAAAGGCGATTGTATATTCCGACCACGTCATACACGGGATCGAGGACTTTTCGTTGTTTCAATTTTCCGGAAATTCGTCGACTCCCCACGAAGTCCGGATGCTGCCGAAGTTGACCGAAGATCACATAAAATCTCTTGCGGAGAAAAGAAGTCAGATCGTCTTCTCGGCCCATTTCAGTTATGGCGCTTCGATCCTTGGAAACACCGACGAACTGATGCTCTTCTGTACTTACGACTTTGGATCGCATCGATTCGATCCCCACAGCATGCTTTTGCGGCACTCCTCCGGCCGCGAGGGCGAGCCAAATAGTGGCAACATGGAATCGACTATCTATTTGAAGCGCCCTGACGACAACGGCGAGAACGCGTCGCAGCCCAAGAAATAGAGGCTTATTCATTGCGAGCCTCCCCGGACGCCGGATTTCTCGGGTCCGAAAAGAATCGGCAACAACCTGTTGACCCACCACCTCCATCCGCCCCGACGTGAAATCAGAATAGACGCATGCTATAATCCCATCCGGGGAAAAACGACCCTATTTGGGAGAATCGATGAACAAAACCTGCTTCACTCTTCTTGCTCAAGTTGCGCTAGCGATTCATTCTCTCAGCGTCGCGTCCTACGGACAAACTCAGAAGCCTGCCTTGCAATATGAGTTGGGAGACACGCGCATCAGCATTCCCTCATCCGATGAACCGCGGGTGCAGGTGTTTGGACCGGAATCCCTCAAACTGGCCGGGAGGTATTTGGAAACCGGTGCGCTCAGCTGGGCACGCTCGAATGGCTGCGTGAATTGTCATACGACGGGTCCCTATTTGACCGAATACACCGCGTGGTCGCGACAGTTCGGCAAGCCGAACGAAGAGGTACACGCGACTTTCGTGAAAGTGGT
Organism: uncultured Planctomycetia bacterium; assembly: GCA_963801675.1. Taxonomy (GTDB): domain Bacteria; phylum Planctomycetota; class Planctomycetia; order Pirellulales; family PALSA-1355; genus PALSA-1355. The sequence continues at coordinate 94,596 of CAWDFN010000001.1, read as the reverse complement.
GCCCCAGGAGGTAACTGAGGTCAAGGACATCGACCAGAACGGGCACAGATATTATCCGGGCGCGTTCTCCGCCGTGTGGCGGAGCGTCGCCCTGGCCGAGTGGGATCGGCACGTGACCGGCAAGCTCGCCGAGGCCACGGATCGTTCGCTGCGCGACATGTTCGAACGGCAATCGGAAAGCGGCGCATTCGTCAGTCACGGCGAAGTCGAAATCCCGCATATCACCACCGATTACGAACTCTCTTTGCAAGCCGCACGGGCCATCACGGCGGCGCCGGGCTGGCTCGCGGGACTCAAAGATGAAACGCTGCTCCGTCGTGTCGAGAACCTGAAACACTCGCTCCGCACGGCGCCACCGAAGAATGACTTCGATCGCGTCCTGAAACTGCAGGTGGCTCACTACCTGCCTGAAGTTGTTTCGCCAGCGGAACGCGACGCCGCGCTGGCGCTGCTCTCCTCGAAACAACATGCGGACGGTGGCTGGAGCACCCGCGATATGTCGCCGGTCAACGACTGGCATTTTGAGATGAGTCCGACGGTTCTTAATCTCATCCAAAGTCTTCCCGATGTGGACAAGCCCGAAAGTGACCCTTACATGACGGCACTGGCCGTGGTGCTCATGCGGCAGAACGGCGTCCCCGTCTCTGACCCCCGCATCCAGCAAGGGCTGACATGGTTGAAACGCGAACAGCGCGAGAGTGGGCGGTGGTGGATGCATTCGCTCTATCGCGGAAACTTCCACTACATCACTTACATCGCGACCATCGAAGCCATCAAGGCCTTGGACCTGTGCGGAGAGCTGGAGGCGATCTCAGCGGATAAGAAGTAGCCCCGGTGCTCACCGTCCGCGGCCAGAACCAGGTTCATTCGTCCTGCTCGGCCTGGGTGCGATCAGCCCTGCTGGCCGTCGCCGAAAGCCGCCGTTGAGCCTCATTTACTCATGCTTCCGTGGGACTCGCAAAAATCGACCCTATTCCGGCACCGCTGGCGACTCCCGAAAAGTCATGCCTTTGACGGGACCGTTCTGGAGTCCCGTCTAGTCAACCCAATTCCCGGAATGAGGCGCGGGTGCCAAATGCGGGCGTTCTGGGCCGCTGCGAGCCCCATCAAAGCAACCATTCTCGGCACCGCGTTCAAATCCTGCCGTTCCGGCTCAGCCTTCGAACGGTTAGCGGGTGCTCGGTATCTTTGGTCACCTTCGGAGTTCAAAGTTTCATTGCCACCTCGGATTGCCGATGCTCGCTCAAATGGCAGTGGCTTTCGACACGGCATGCACGACGTCGTCTGACAAGGACTGGTCGTCCACGGCGCGCGACAGAACAACCGCTCCGACGAGAGTTGCCCAGGCAGCGCGAGCCTGATCACGCATAGCGGCTCCTGGTCGGCCCGGCGATATTTCGGCCGATCGACGCCTGCCGGAGGCGTGCGTACCATTTCGTCGTGCCGGCCGAAACGGGGCGGGTTCCAGCGCCACACGCCGGCTAGGTAGCGGCCAGAACCTGGTTCCAGCCATCGAAACCGAGGAACTATTGCCGTCGGATAGATATACAAGAATTCAACGGGTTCTAGACACGGGCTAGGGGCTCGTCGATACAATTGCGGATAACTGGAGTCCGGCTGGGCTCCAGAATCAACCCCTATCGGAACTGTCGCGTAAGATCGGTTGCCGAAGGCGCCCTGCTGTTCCATGGTTCCCACCTCCGAGCCGGAGAATTCTGCCATGCTCAAACGCATCTTCAAGATTCTTGCGGTCACGACCGCCTTGCTTGTCGTCGTGCTCGTCGGGTTGGGTTTATGGATCCGCAGCCAGGTTGCCGGCAGCCTGCCACAACTTGACGGAGAAGTCTTGGTTGTGGGACTGAACATGCCGGTAACCGTCGAGCGCGACAGTCTGGGCATTCCAACGCTGCGTGCAAACAACCGCCTCGACCTGGCATTTGCGACTGGGTTCGTGCATGCGCAAGATCGATTCTTTCAAATGGACCTGTTGCGCCGCAACTCGGCCGGTGAATTAGCCGAGCTGGTCGGTTCGGCAGTGCTCGATGCCGATCGTCGCGTTCGCGTGCATCGCTTTCGCGACGTCGCGCGCCGGATGTTGCATGACAATGGCGATGAAGATCGCGAGCTGCTCGATGCCTACGTCAAGGGCGTCAACAGCGGCCTGTCGTCACTGCGCAAAAAACCTTTTGAGTACCTGCTGCTCGGCGTCGAACCGACGGCTTGGCAAGCGGAAGATTGCGCGTTGGTCATGTTTTCGATGTATCTCGATCTGCAGGGCGACGCCTTCGAGCACGAGTCGAAACTGGGTTTGATGCACGATCTCTTGCCCGCGCCGATGTTCGATTTTCTTGCTCCGCGCGGCACCGAGTGGGACGCACCGATGCAGGGCGAGGCGTTCAGCGTGGCGCCGGTTCCCGGCCCCGAGGTGTTCGACACGCGCAAGCCCGAGTCGGTGGCCAGCGACTTGCTTGCGCCCCCGGGTATGCAGCCGCCTGCCGACGCATTTCACCCCGGCAGCAACAACTGGGCCGTCTCAGGCAAGCTCACGGCGGATGGTCGGGCGCTGGTGGCCAACGACATGCACTTGGGAATCCGTGTGCCGCATATCTGGTATCGCGCACGATTTGTCTGGCCGTCGGCCGCCGAGGGCGATCAGGATCAGCAGAGTGATCGATGGGTGGCCGGCGTGTCGCTGCCTGGCACCCCGGTGATTGCCGTAGGTTCCAACGGCCACGTCGCCTGGGGTTTCACCAACAGCGAAGGCGATTGGGTCGACGTCGTGATTGTGGAAACCGTTGCGGACGACAAGGAATCCTATCAAACGCCCGACGGACCGCGCAAATTCGAGCATTGTCAGGAGATCATCAAGGTCAAGGGCGGTCCGGACGAAACAATGGACGTCGTTTCGACGATTTGGGGACCGGTCATGAACTATGACCACCAAGGCCGACCACGCGTGATCCACTGGGTGGCGCACGACCCAGGCGGAGTGAACTTGGGGCTGGCGCGGATGGAGTCGGCGCGAAACCTGGAAGAAGCAATGCGACTGGCCAACCTCAGCGGCTCGCCGGCACAGAATTTTGTGGTGGCCGACGACGCTGGCCGGATTGCCTGGACGATTCTGGGCCGGATTCCCCGCCGCGTTGGCTTCGACGGCCGTTTGCCCACTTCATGGGCCGACGGCTCGCGCCACTGGGACGGGTATCTCACGCCCGAAGAATATCCGCGGATTGTCGATCCCGAAAGCGGACGCATCTGGACCGCCAATGCTCGGGTCGTAAGCGGCGAGATGCTGGCTAAAGTGGGTGACGGCGCCTATGACTTGGGCGCGCAGGCGCAACAGATTCGAGACGGCCTGAGGGCGATCGACGAGGCCGCAGAGGCGGACATGTTGCGGATTCAGCTCGACGATCGGGCCGTGTTCCTGGAGCGTTGGCGAACGTTGCTGTTGGAGATTCTCACGCCCGAGGCGGTTGCCGCCGACGCCCGCCGCGGTGCGCTCCGCAAGGCGGTCGAGGATTGGGGCGGTCGTGCGACGATCGATTCGGTCGGCTATCGCGCGGTTCGCAGATTCCGCCACACGCTGCTTAATCAGCTCTCCGATGTGATGGTCAATCCCTGCAAGAAAATCGACAAGAAGTTTTCGATTGCCAAGATGGACCGCACGGAAGGACCGGTGTGGCGACTCGTCTCCGAGCGGCCGGAGCATTTGATTGACCCTCGCTATGAAAGTTGGGACGCACTGTTGCTGGCGGCGGCCGACGAGGTCGTAAGCAACGCGACAGGCTCCGGAGAAACTTTTGCTGACTATACGTGGGGCAGGCACAACACGACGAAAATCCAGCATCCACTCAGCCTGGCCGTGCCGCTATTGGCCAGCTGGCTGGACATGCCGGCTCAGCCCTTGGCGGGGGATTCGGAGAACATGCCTCGCATCCAAGCGCCCGCCGTGGGGGCCTCGGAACGGCTGGCGGTCTCACCCGGTCGCGAGAGCGACGGATACTTGCACATGCCCTGCGGTCAGTCGGGCCATCCGTTGTCACCTCATTATGGCGACGCACACAGCAGCTGGGCCAATGGCAAGCCCAGCCCATTCTTGCCAGGCGAAACGGTGCACAAGCTCGTGCTGCAACCGACCACAGCGATCGCTTCGGGAAAATAGCTTTCTCCGTCGTGACCGATTCACCGTATGCCTGCTCGACAAACCGCTGAACCGGTTGTTTGCGATTGGCCGGACGCTAACCCGATCGATCGATGACGCTTCTCGCGCCTCGCGTCGAAACCCATGCCTTTGACCGGACCGTCCTGGAGTCCGGTCAAGTCATCCGTATTCTGGGAATAACGCTCGGCTGCCCATTGCGGGCGTTCGAGCCCCGCTGCAAGCCCCATCAAATCAACCATTTCCACGCCCGGAGCTCAAATCCAGTTGCGTCGATTGTCTCGCGAAACGAGCCCTTCGACGAGAGCGTCGAAGGGCTTTTTCGTTTCGCAGACCAGAGTTGCGGCGACGAGTCCGCGGCTCAATACATGCATGGGCCATCGACAGTTTCTTTCGGCTGGCAACGTAATCCCGTGGTGCCACAGCGCTTGCCGGCGATCGAAGAAACGCTCGATCGGCAGGCAGCATCTACCGCGCGAAGGCGTTGAGCCGCGAGCGCGACGCCCGAACGATCACGTTCCCTCTACCGGTGGCATCAACTCCCAGAGCTCGTTCTGGTGCAGCCAAGTTGGGTCGGCATTCCTGCGAATGAATTCGTCGACGGGCAGACCATCGACGAACGGTGGGCGCGGCATGCGTTTCTGCTTTCCGTGGACGAAGATCGTCCGATACGTCTGCTTTCGCTCCCGCCGCGCTCGCTTTTCGGTGGGAGTCAGCTTCCGCTTTTGCCTGGCCACGTACCGATGCTCCTTAACGTTCGTATACGATCGCAAATCAAAACCCAAGGCGCCGTCGAAGCCCTCCGTTGCGTCATGAGGGAGTCATCGACGACCCGTCGGCCCCGGCACACTCGTCGTCGGCTTCGACCTCCGCGATGCTGGCGAGATTGGCCAGTTCAGGCGGAGCTTCCGAAGGTCTCAGCGGCACCGCATAGTCCCCGCCCAGGGCCTGCACGCGCGCCGCGATAACGCGGGCTTCGTCGATCGACTCCGCGGGACCGCGAATGTAGAGCGGGCGGCCTTCCTGTCCAAAATCGAATACAACCGGGCACTGCGACGGGTCGATGCCGGCCAGCAATCTTTGAGCATGGCGAAAATCGCAGTGTGGCGGAAAGCCCAACGACTGACCGAAGTCAGCCGCGCAGTAGACGAGCTTCGCGAAGTGTTCCGGCGTCACTTCCACGAGTCGGCCGTTGGCGTCGAGATCTCTGCAGAGGTCGTGAAATTGACTCCGGCCAAGGATCTTCCAAAGGGCGTTTTTCACCCCCAGGCAATAAACATCGACCAGGAAAACAGCACACGCCAATTGACCATCAGGCGTTTCTCGGGCGACGACCAGGTTGCCAAGGCCCATGGTCCACAAGTTCTCGGGCACGAAGCTAGCCACAATCGGCCAACGGTCGGCTGCCTTCAGGCGAATCGTCGGATCGGGCGAATTGCGACGCGCCACTTGCCGGCGTCTGGTCTCCTGTTTGGCCTTCTGCTTTGCTAACCGTTTTTGTTCGCGGGCACCATGTTGTTTGGACATCGTCGAGCGACTCCGTTCTAAACAGGCAATTCGCTGGCCGCCACCGTCAGCACATCCCTTGCAAATCCTCGCCAGAACCTGTGACAGGCGAATGGCGAAGCAATGTGTCATCGCTGCTTCCGCTTCTTCTGCTTGGCACGTTCCTTTCGTCGTTTTTCGCGGCGCGCTTGGTCCAGTACTCGGGCATGTCGAGCTGATTCGCCGGCAATCCAGTCGACTGCGCCCGGGGTTCCCTGGAACGCTCCTCGTAATTCCTCGACGGCGATGCATGCTTCCTCGAAGCTACCGGGCGCGTACTGTGGGGGTCGGGGGATCGGCGAATCCGACGCAAGCAACTCCGGAACATGCGGATTGATCCGCAAGGCGGCGCGCAACTCTCGAGCCGCAGCTTCGGTCCGACCGCTGAGGCGAAACGCCAATAAGACTTGGGCGTAAGCCCAAATGGCCGATTCCTCGCCATATTCTTTCAACAGCCGGGCCGCCTCCACATCGCAGCCAGCCGCCACAAGGGCGGGCAGGAGCGCATATCGGACCCCCTGATTGTCATTGGGGTTAAGCCGCAGCAGGTCTCGATAATGCTCGATGCCTTCCTCGGTGCGGCCGATCGCGTTCAAAGCGTCGGCGACGCCCAAACGGGCCCGCATGTAAGACCGAGTTTCGGAGATTCCCCAAAAGTGGCCCACGTTTTCCGCGAAGAATTCGGGGCCAAGCGCTCGCTCGGCCGCTTCCATTCCGCGCCGGTAGTGTTCTAGCCGATCTTCGAGGGACGCGACCTGCTCGGCCAAAATCACGTGCGCGTCAGCACAGTCAGGATCAACCTCGAGCGCGCGCCGAGCCAATTGAATTCGACGCCTGCCGTGCGTGTCAAAGGCTTGGAAGCACAACTCCTGCGCTCGTTCGCGCGTCGAGCGGGGTTGAGTCAGAGGCTCGTCGAGAGAGCGCCCGCGAATACTTGATTCAGCGTCGCCAGTTCGTCACTCCCCGTTGGCGGATTCTCTTCCAGGTAACGATTCATGTCGGCGAATAGTCGCTCGTGGGCCCGTCGGTCGGGGAAAAACCCACGCTTGATCCACTCCTGGGGCGACGGAGGATCGAGCAAGTCTGGAATGCGCAGCGTCAGCGCGCGCGGGCCATCGGCAGTCATCACCTCCGTATGCCAACGACCGGAGTCGATTTCGCTCTCGCTTGTGCCGGCCAGTGCCCGCAGTATTCCTTCGAGAAACGCCAGCTCCGTCTTGCTCGGACGCGCAACTGTGCCGTCACGACCGTACTTCATCGCCAGGGGATAGGCTTGATCACCAGCGACCGGCAGCTTGTGCTCAGTCCACAAGGCAGCATCTGAGCGGGTCATTTCTTCCAGGCAGTCGAACAAGACTTGCGAGAGCCCAACAGTGATCGACATACCATAATCGCCATCCTGCCCGGCGCAAGAAAAGGTTGTAAGAGCGACGGTCCGGGTACAATGCCAAACCATAAGTGCTGCGTCCTGCTCCCAAGACGACAAAACACGCCATGCCGCGAGGCGGTTTGGGCGATTCGACCTCAAGCAAGTCACTGTCGGACAGATAGCGCCACGGGGCGGCGCGGTAGAATTTTGCCGCGGCATCGGCGAACGCCCGAATCCGCTCGATGGTCACACCGCGCGAATCCAGCAGACTCGGCGGACCGGAGTCAGCGGATTCGACCATCTCGGTCAAGTCCTTAGCCGCCGCCTCCAATTCCGGAAGCTGATCCTTCAACTGCACATCCATGCCTGTGCGCACCAGGTGGGACCGCAGATACTCCGCGAGTTCGGGATCGCGGACTTCAATACGTTGTGGGCACGCGCGCCCGTCCGTCAACTGCTCGACGAACTCCACCAGGGCCTTCAAGGCCGCGTCCAATGGATCCCGGTCAGCAGATCGGAAGGCGTCGGGGTCGGTGTAGACCAACCCAGACTCGACATTGACCCACAGCGGAAAACTCAGGTGAAACGGCCGTCCGTCGTCTCCGCGCACGGGAACGGGCCAGGAAAGAATTGCTCCCTGGCAGGTCAGAGGCTCTTTGGGAAGGCCTGTCAGACGTTTGATGAGCTCATCCATGATGGACTCATTATCAATTTCGAGCCCCGGAATGGCAATCCCGCTACCCCGTCAGGTGAGGCCCACCTGCTCACGCGCCGATTGCAACGACGGCCATCGGCAATAGGCTGGCAGCGAGGTCATAAATGCCTGAGCGATCGAGACTAACGCCCTCGGCCAGTTTGCGACGATAGACGCATAAAGTTCTAACCGTGTTTTTTTTCCTCGATTGTCTTCAGAAACGAGCCCTTCGGCGTGAACGTCGCAGGGCTTTTCCATTTCCGGCACTTCGCTTCGAGCCGGATTTCATCGGGCATGGAATCCGCAACGTCCGGGAGGGTGCGATTACTCCACTTGCGTGGTGACACGGCGACGGTATACACTCGTTCAGCGGACGGCGGCTTGTCGGCAATCGATTGTCGGGCGTCGTCAATTCAAACAGTCACTCGGAGACACACAAATGGCCGAAGGCACGATCAAGAAGTTGACGGACAAAGGTTTCGGTTTCATCAACACGGGAAGCTCGAAAGACCTTTTCTTCCATTCCAACAGCGTCCAAGGTGCGAGCTTCGAAGACCTGCGTGAAGGCCAACAAGTGACCTATACGGCAGGTCAGGGTCCAAAAGGCCCATGTGCTGAAAACGTCAAGCCAGCCTAGCTTCATCACGGCCGGGAGACGACGATGGGAATTTTCGCCTGTCGTCGCATCGACACGATCTTCCTACAAGAGTGCAAACCAGATGGGAATTCTAACGCTTCGACAAGATGAGAAGTACGTGATTTCCTCGGATCGCAACGTCACCGACGCTCCGGTAAACCGGCCGCCGAAGGGCAGGCTATCCGGCGATTACCAGGTCTGGACGGGCGATCGTTGGTCATTGGTGAAGACCGATGCGACGACCTTTGGCACGTTGGATCAGGCTGATGAATACGTCAAAGCGAATTACCATCGCTTGAGCAGTGCCTGATGGCCGTCGCGCCGAAGCCGCTATTGCCCCGGTCAGATATAAAGGCTACAAGCCCGGCACGGGCTTGACTGCACTCAGAACTGCCGTGCGGTCACTTTGCAAAAAGCCACTTCGCCCAATGCTGGCAGACGATACCCCTCGGCACGATGGGAAATCAAAATGCGCCGGTTAGTTATCCTGCTTATCACGATCGTTGCCTTGGGATTGCCCTCAGCCGACTTGTTTGCCAAGAGTCGCAGTTCCGTCAGCCATCGTAGCCCTAGTGCGTCGGGCACGGGCACTAAAAGTTCCCGCACCACTGCCAAAAGCTACGTCAAAAGCCATGTCGTCAATGGCAACTACAATCCGAACAGCGGCAAGAGGGGAACGAAGACCGCCAAGAAATAAGTTGGCAATCTCGTTGATCAGCAGCCGATCTGGCCGGCCAGCGGCGACTGCTCGTTTCAATCCCTACAATGCAGAGGTGGCACATGGCCGAAAAGTCGTTCCCTGTTGAACCGACAGCCAGCAGCCTCAAAAAAGAACTGAAGGAATCCCTCGAACTATTGATACGGGACTTTGAGGGCCTGAAAAATTTTGTGGCGGAAATTGCCCCCGAAGGCGTCCCCGCATCCATACCCCTCTCGAAAGATGACGTCCACGACCTCTTAACCGCAACTCTGGAAATTCAAGACGCCGCAAACGATATTGCATTCGAGGCAGGCAAGATCAAGGAAAAACTGGAGAGGCTTGGCTGAGCAACACTTGAGCTTCCCCAAGGACCGTAGTTGCAGGTCGTTGACCATCGTCGGGGAGCCGACGGCCGTTGAGCCGTTTTTCGGTGGAACTCAGGGACCCTCACTTTCGTAACTGACGTGCCCAAAGCGTCAGCCAAAGTGCCGCCAGCGCCATTAGCCAGACGACCATCTTGAAGGTGACGATGGCCCAAAACCAGACGTTTTGGACGTAAGCCCAACTGAGGTCAGGCCCCCACATCGACAAAAGCCAAGGGGGCTGAAACGAAATGATGACAACGTAGGCGACCCAGCTCACGATGAGCAGTCCCGTGGCGATCAGGACCACCCACCATGCAGCAATGGCTGCGGCTTTGACTCTTGTTTGAAAATCGTCGTTCATCGAAGCCTCCCGTCGTCACTCTTCGCGTGCTTGCTCACTTCTTGCCCAGGATGCCGGCGACCTTCTCCATTTCGATTGTGCCAAACGCACGAGCGGTCGTCGTGTGGACGTTGCCTTGCGACGACAGATGCAACATTGCGGCCGTTGCCGTCTCGTCATCGGGCGCCTCGAAAACGATGACGCCATCGAAATAGCCCAGGGTCCAATAAATGCCCGTGACCTTGACCCCCATTTTCTTCGCCGCCGCCTTGAATGCAGCCGCCCGTTTGGGCGATTCTTTAATACCCTGGACGCCCTTTTCGGTGAACTTGATCGTGGTGATGAAAGTCGCCATGGAATCGTCTCCGTTGGTTCAAACAAATTCGGATTTCTGTTTACTCCTCCGCCTGGGCCTCGTCCACGGCTTCAAGAACAGCCACCGCCGCCTTTGCCATCAAGTGGCGGACACGGTGTAGGACTTCGTGTGGGTAGTGTTTGCGAAGCACTTCAGCAATCGCCCGTTCGCAGGCTTCTTCGAGTTCCAGAACTTCGTTGTGATCCATGCGACTTCCTTCATGGCAATTGGGGACGAACGCTCTGGTCAAATGCTTGAGCAGATTCAGACCTGCCGGCCATTGGCGTCATTTTCACCACGAATTCGATGAGAACCGGCTCGAAACAGTTCGGAGGGAGGGCTGCCATCCAGCAAACCCCGATAAATTGACGATCAAACAGTGATTGAAGTCGGGTATACAGGCTGAGTCGTGGCCGGAGTTGTGGAGAGTTTATCGACGGGCAGATATCCCGAAGGCGAGTCGCGTCGGATTGTCCCGTCGACCGGCCCCTCATGGCAAGCCAGGATATTTGCTCAACGGCGTTTTCGGGTGCTTTATCCGGTGTGAAATCTCTGAGAATTCTTGAAAATGGGCGCGAAATTCTGGAATCTGCCGCCTGGCTGTTTCGCAAAAACACCGTAAAACACAGTACGCCCGGCTGGATTCGAACCTCTGGCCTGCGGATGAGAAGGCGACCTTCGCCAAAGCCCAAAACGGCCCGTTTTCTTCGGTACGAGCGCGATTTTAGACGGAGCTGTCGCGTTTGCAAGCCGTCGCGAGAAGTCGCGAGTTTTCCGAAGTTTTCGCGGTAGGCGCGAACGCACCAAAGGGCACCAGAGTATGGTGCACACACGACGTTGGGTGCATGCTCAACGCTCTGCTAGAATTAGATGGCGCGCCCGACCATACCCTGGAGGAACGAGCAAAATGGCATCCAGTCCCAATGAGATTATCGATGCCGCGCTCAAGCTGCCGGAATCCGATCGCTTGTTGATCGCGACTCGCCTGCTGGAAACCCTTCCAGATGACTACCCAGGGTTGCCGGAGGATGAGCCAGGCTTCATGGATGAGCTTGAACGCCGGGCCAGCGACACGGAACCGACGATTCCCGCTTCGGACCTCTGGAAGCAGGAATAGGCCGTTGGCTTTCCAGGTCGTCTTTCACCGGCTAGCGGCAAAGGAGGCCCGGGCGGCGGAAGCCTGGTATGCCGAGCGGAGTTCCGAAGTCGCCGAGCGCTTTCGCAATGCCGTGCTCGATGCGGCGCAGAGAATCGCAGGCGACGTCGGAACGCATCCCGTTGGAAAATCGCGATTCCGCTACGCTCTCGTGCGGCGCTTTCCCTATCGGTTGATCTATTGCGTCGAGTTTGAGTCGACCGTGCGGGTCGTCGCGGTCCGAAAGTCCTGGGCTATCGAATCCCCTGGCTCGCCTCGAAACCAAGCGTGCGCCCAATCACCGACATCTTTCCTCATTCGACCGATAAGCTCTTCGATACACTTGATGGAGTCGGTAGCCATTCGATTGCCTGCGACGGATTGGTTCGCGCGCCCTCAACTCTGCGGTACTTCCCGTCCCGGCGGGCAGGGTCGCCAAAGAAAACTACGCCCGGCTGGAATCGAACCAGCAACCTGCGGATTAGAAGTCCGCTGCTCTATCCAGTTGAGCTACGGGCGCTTTTAGTCTCAAACATTTGTAAATAAACGACTTGTGATTCTAATACTGGATTCAAGTCCAGTCCAGTTTGTATCACAAGTCTTTCCATTTCGAGCCATTTGTGATACAAATTGTATCACTGCAAGGGGCTGTTTCGTGGTCAGCGTGGTTGCCGGCACCGGGAACAACCTTCCCGCCACGGCGAGGCTCAGTACGATGGCAAGTCCAAAGGCGACCAACAGGGCGAAGAGCATAACCGGAACCAGGGGGAAACTGTGGTCGGATCGTCAAAAAGATCGTGGCGCAAAACTCGTGCTGGGCTGGTGGCGGGATCGCTGGCGAAAGCGAATTCCCCAACTGAACGGGCAGATCAGGTACTTCGCCTTCGAAAACAGCGAACAGGGATACGCCCAAGCCCTGGAGGCATATTATCACCTCGTCCAGCAACTGTCACCGAAGAAGCCTAACCAAGCGGTCTATGAACATTGCTTGCCAATCCTGCGGCAGATAATGGAGTGGTACGCCCGATTCGGGGTGCCTGAGGGCGAAGAACCCACCCACGACCGGGTAGCCGACGTAGTGGCTTCTGCGGAAGAGGAATCGGGGCGGCAAGAACTTCGCCCATTTTTTGAACTGGTCGGATACCGTACGACTGACCAGCTTCACTTCATCGAAGAAATCGGACTGGTTTCCACCAAGCCCGGACATTCAGCATTTTGGTACGGGGGAGGACGGCTCGGCGACGAACCTGAACCTCTAATTGACTGGCAACCCGCTGGGAAATGGGCAGAGAGAATCCAACAACTTGACCGGGGTTCAAGGAAGGCCACGGGGAAAGGCACCCAGGCAGTTGGATTTCAGGTTCGGCGTTTCTTTGATTTCAAAGCCGCCCAAGTTGCAGGTGACCATCGGGCGGTTGCAACTTTTGGAACGCTGAAGGAGCGGCTGACGCAGTTTGAACGCTGGGTTGGATCAGGTGTCCACGTCAAGGAAATCAACGGGACGACGCTCCGAGACTACTACAAGTTCCTGCTCACTCGACCCGTGGGCAACATTCGCAGGCGGAACTTGTTCAATGCCGCCAAGCAGTGGATTCGATGGGCATGGAAGCAGGATGACGTTGAACTCGAAACACTTCCCAAGGCAATGAATGACGACGACCTCAAATTTCTCACGCACCTCAATCGGGACGGAGAAGAAACCGAGATCAGCGAGGGGCTACTTTTCACGCCCGATGAAATCATCACTCTAACATCCGACTTGCCGCTGCGTTGGCGCTGCTATGTCGCCTTATGCCTCAACTGCGGTTTTACACAGATTGATCTAGCCAATCTGAAGAAGGACCAGATCGATCTGGAAGAGGGACGTGTGGTGTTCAAAAGAACTAAAACCAAGCGACACAAGAGTCCGCCTAAGGTCAATTACAAGTTGTGGAGTGTGACAGTTGAATTGCTCAAGCAGGTCATCAGCGACGATCCCGTTTATGTTTTCGCCACGAAGAACGGGAACAAACTGATGACCGAAGAACTTGTAAACGGGAAGGTGAAGAGGTGGGATACGGTCGGCTCAGCTTGGAGAAAAATGCAGCAACGCAGTCGAGTGCCAAACAAACCGTTCAAATACTTGCGGAAGACGGGCAGCAATTGGTTGAAATATCACGACGAGTTTTCCTCACTTCAGCAAACTTATCTGGCACAGGCGCACACGACCATTGCCGATAAGCATTACACTGCCCACCCAGGAAAACCGCATCCGTTCTTTGACCGTGCAATCGATGCACTTGGAAGGCATTTTGGAGTATCGTGAGGTTGAATTATTCAGCAGCCCTCTTGAGTTTACATCGATTGCGATCTTTGAAGAAAAAAGGTGGCCACCTAGTCGCTGTGGCCCAGCCCCCAATGGAACCAACTCTCCAGGTTTTTCGAAATAATTGATCTCGACGAAATTCTGCTACTCGTCTTCTTCAAAGCCGATCACAATCCGCCGAGCAGCCTCTCGAACCTCCTCCAACTCTTCGTTCATCAACGGCTCAACCTGAGGTCAAGACTCTGGGTTGATCTCAAGCCCCAGCAAGAATTTTCTCCCCTTCAGCTGCATCCAGGGTTCGTTAGGACCATCAAAGGGCGTCGCCTCAGTACGCTTTTGGACGGCGCCCTCCTCGGTAATCCACACTGATTTGCGACGGGAGAGCACCAGGCAAACCTGCATGCGGCGCAACCTTGCCACTGCACAGGCATATTCTTCCGCTGCCTCGGGCGTCGTGATCTCGCTGGGGATGCGGCAGTTCGAATAAATGGCGGCTATCAGCCTGAGCACCATCTTCATCGGCACCGGCTCATCAGCCCATTTAGTCCAGGCCTCGATGTGCTCACGACGGTCCTGTGCGGCAATTTCTTCGACCGTCGCCCAATCGATCTCCAAAGCCTTCGCCATTTTGATCAGCAGGTCGTCGTTGATGATTCCCTGCCGCTCAAATCGAACAATGCAATTGGCACCCTTGCCGATGTTCTTGTAGCCGACCAATCGTGCGAGCTCACCGAGATTGAGGTTCTTTGCCAGCCGTTGGGCTTTGAAGTGGGATGCGACTCGCATAGGCGTTGCCCCTTGCTTCACTTACGTAATCCAAATCCACCAGCCAGCGACTCGCCGATCATCCACCAAATCAGGATGAGGGCCGCCACGGCGAGGCGATTGGTTGGGATGGCCCGTCAATAAGAGCCCCGAACCTGCTATCATGGCATCAGGTTGAACGTCGGATAGCTCACGGAGAAGCGACATGGATATCACCCGAAAAGCAAATCGAGAAGCTCAAGAGGAAACTCTTCAATACAGAACTCGGAACGAGGCACTGCTTGACGAGGCACTGATCGAGGAAAAGCTGACGCAACTGCTGGCGTTCGTCGGGCAATTGAAGCAAACTCCTGTGGGTGCGGCCGAAATTCAACGCCGGGTCAAATTATTCGGAGAGTGCAAACGAAGTGAAGGCGAAACATCGGCGGAATTCTATTCCAAGCTGCGCCATTGGCTGGACAAGAGCATGCCAAAGACAAAGTCGCCCTTACATCCTCCGAGGCAGACGGACGAGTGACCGAAAACGGTGGGCGAGGCGCTTCGACTCGGCCAGCATTTCATTGGACACTCGCTCGCAGCCTTGGGTTCGTTCTGCGATCAGCACTCGACGAGTTGGTCCTGGTTTGAAAAGCCACCCCATATCTTGCTCCTCGTTGAGGGATAACAGGAGCGTGTACAACTAAACTTGGGAGACCGGCGCTGTCGCAGCAGTGTCAAAGGGCCCTAATCAACTCGTACAGCGTCCGCACCAAGTGTTTGCCCAAGACAAGGCGATGTGGCGAGGGAATCGGCTCGTGTGTTGGCAACGCCAAAGGATCAGGTGGTGGGTCTCGGTGATGACGACCAGATCATCAGCGTTCGCCATCGACGCACTCCGTCTTTTGACGAACATTAGGCTGACAAAACGGCAGATTTCGGCTTTCGACCCGCCTACGGCGGGTAAAAGGAGGAGGTAAAGGGGTAAGGAATATCAGGGGTAAGTTCTGGCAGGACGAAAACCGGCGCTCGTGAGACGGTCGATCGGCACGTTGACGAAGTGATCGGCCGAGCGGACGAGCCCTGATCGGAAGAGGAACGCCCCGCCACGCAACACCCGGCCCTCCTGATTCTTGACCATCACCTCAGCTGCATCGTAACTCTTGAACTTCGTCGATAAACCGTGACACCACTCCCAAGCGTTACCGTGCATGTCAAACAGCCCCAGCCCATTCGGCTTTAGAAGGCCCACCGGCCACATACGATTCTTCGAGTTAGAAGTGTACCAAGCGTATCGACCCAATAAGTCCTCCGAATCTCCGAAGCCAAAGGTTGTAGTCGTCCCAGCACGGCACGCATATTCCCATTCTGCGTCGATTGGAAGACGATAGCCCGTTCGCCTCAAGAAATCGGTTGGGATTTGCATCCCCTCGGCAAACTCGCCCTTATCGTTCGGCTCGTAACACCACTGATCCGTGGGGATTCCCTCCTGATCGCTCAACCAGATGCAGTACGCAACAGCGTCATACCAATTGACGCTATTGATGGGACAATCAAGTTGCGGAGCGTATGTCGCCACGAATTGGTGATCCTTTCGGAACTGCTGAAACTGCGCTACGGTCACTTCGTGGGCTGCTATGGCAAACCGATGGGTTAGTGTTGGATTTTTTTTGGGTGTATCGCCCATCATAAACTCCACCGGGTCGTCCACCACGACGAAGGTTTGCCCTTGCGAATTGATGAACCAGTTTCGCTGGTCCTGGGATGAAGCACTCTGCAATTCAGCGTCGAGCCGCTTGACGGTCTTCTCCTCTTGCCATTGCCGCAGTGCCCACGCCGACGCCGAATGAATACCAGAGTCGGAGTTGGTGCGATACAGAGTCACCAGTTGCTCAACCACGACCTCCCGCTGTTGAATGGACAACCGACCTGCGTCGAATTCACCCAAGGCTAAAATCAAGGCTTGCTGAATGGAAGGGTCAGTTTCTCGAAGAAGATGGTCAGCCAGCGTTTTGATATCTGCCCCCAAGCGAGCAAGACGGTAGATGATGAAGCTCCGCAACGATGGATTCGGTGTCTGTTTCAGCAGCGGCCAAACGTCAGATAGCTCTCCCAACTCCAACAGACAAATGGCGACATTAGCCTGCTTTTTCCAGAAAGCATCATTGATGTCAGGCGTTGCGTCATCATGTGGAGGTGGAGATTGACCCAAAAGCTTCCGCAACTCCTGGGATGTAGACTTCCGGTGGGGGCGTAGCGCCTGTGACAGCGGCTGAAACTCCTGGTCGTTGTCGGCCAATACCATCAGGTCCGTCAGTCTCGCTGGGCTGCCTTTCAGAAAGTCGGCCAATGATGCCGCTGCCATAGGACGCTCGCTATCTCGCTTGGAACTGCCATCCCGATAGAGAGCTTCAAGCGGCTCGACAAGTTGCATTCCGACAGGCCGCAGCATGTCGATCCACTGCTTCGATTCCACCGTCGGAACTGCGACGAGAGTCGTGACGACATCCGTGTTGACTTTTTGCCACGCATCGTTCTTAGGGTCGTATTCCGCCAGGGCCGCCGCCGCTCGAATTCTTTGCTCGCTGGAGCCACTCTTGACCGTCTGCCAAAGTTGTTTGACTAACCGATCTTTGTACGGCAAAAGGAACCGGATGATGACGGGAATCTCGTCGGCTTTTGCGATCAGCAGTTGGTCGGCTAGATAATCCACATGGGACGGATCGTTACCCACGAGTGCGAGGGCCGAGTGAAGTTTTTGGTTCGAGCCGCCCTCAGCTATTTCGTTGTCGTGCCTGAGCAGTGGATCAGCCCAGCGACGATAGCCGTCAAGTTTCTCGACAATGCCGGGAACTTGGGTGGTGTCGGCCGACAGCAATCGTTCGACGAGTGAATTTGCCTCGATGCGCCCGGGAATTTCTCTGGCGGCGATGGCGATCACCACCGCCCAGCACACAAGCCAGGCACAGCGAATACTATGATCCCGCCCGGCTCTGACCATCATCCTTCGTTGCGGCTCGGTCCACTTCTTCCTTTCGGTCAAGAACCAGATGCTGAGAAACTCCAACACCGAGGGCCGGTGTCTTCTGCTTGGCTTGGCATTCCACAGCACCGAACGTTCGGCCAGTTTCAGTTCGGCTCGGCCTCGCTTTGTTTCCTTTTGTTTACGAGTTAGCCACTCACGCAGCGATGGAACCAAGAAGTCGTGCGTCAACTGGTAGAATTTGGACCCTGGATCGCTGCCTGAATCCGTTTGAAAACCTTCTGGATCGGTGGGCGTGATGAGTCGACGTTCCCCGTCGAGAATGCGCAGCAGGTCGTTGAAGTCGCCAGGACGACCTTGATAGCCCGAAGCGTCCAAAAGCTCGGCATGGGACCGCATGTGTCCCTTGATGTCCGTGCCAATCTCAGGCAGCAGGGCTTTGAGGACTGTACGTGCGGCTACTTGATGGAGCCGATGTGTGGGATTGGCGGTGCGAGAACTGAATGTGTCCTCCAGAAAGTTGACACCGATTCCTTCCGTGCCACCGACCTGCTCCAGTGTCGCCGGTATCCAAGGTTTGCCTTTGACCATTTCGGCAAACAGGGCCAACCACACGGACACGACCTTGCCATCTTGTGCCAGTCCCGAGGCAACCGATGAGAGAAACGTATTCTCGTCGTCCGACAAACCGCTCAACTGAGCAGGGAGTTTGCCGAATGCCTGACCAAACTTGGTCAGGACTTTCTGGGCATGGTCGGTGTCGAATAGATCAACCGTGGCAAAGTTGTGGCCCTGGACGATGCGAATGTCCAGCGAGTCCATAAAACGAGCAGCCGCCATCGCAAAATCATCCCGCACCATTACGATGGCTTGCAATCGCCCGCCATCACACTGCCGCAACGCATCGACCAGTTCCGTGTCCTGTTCGGTGCGGTGAGCGTGAAGCCATTGCTCGAATTGGTCCAATATAATGACGACTTTTTTTCCCGCACTATGCCGCAATGCCGTAAACGTCTCAACCAGTCCCTGATCATGCGACACGTCCGGCAGTTGCTTGCGGAGTCCCCGCAGAATACGGGTCTCGGTTTCGTCCGGCGTCGCTTCGACGTAAATGGCGACTACATCTTTGGAAAGCCGTGGCAAAAGGCCAGCCTTGACCAGCGAAGTCTTGCCGCAACCGCTAGGCCCGTAGATCAGGCCCACCGAGAATGTCTTGTCGGGATCGGGTTCTTCGATGCGAGATTTCCAAAAACGAATGCTCTCGGGCAGGCCGCCCCGATCCTGAGGTCCGGGCAAAAGTTCTAAAAAGAAATCAGCATCGTCGGCGTCGAACGACCGCAACCCCTTGGGAACAATGGTCCGCTGCTTGGCTTCATGTTGCGGTTTCTGCCGCCAATTCCGCAGGTCGTCAGCGAAGTCTGCCGC
This sequence comes from uncultured Planctomycetia bacterium, assembly GCA_963801675.1. Taxonomy (GTDB): domain Bacteria; phylum Planctomycetota; class Planctomycetia; order Pirellulales; family PALSA-1355; genus PALSA-1355. Next base: position 75,843 of record CAWDFN010000001.1, on the reverse strand, counting down.
CGTGGCGTAACGGTCGGAAGCTCGTTTGGAGAGCGCCTTGAGGCAGATTCGCTCCAACTCAGCGGGAATTGCAGCATCCAGTTCTCGGGGCGGTGTGGGATCGACAGCAATTGCCTGATGCAAAAGCTCGTTCTTTGTGCTTCCTCGGAATGGACGCTTGCCGGTCAGCAGTTCGTAAAGGACCACGCCCAAAGAAAAGATATCGCTACGACCGTCAATTCTGTGCCCCTCACCCCGAGCTTGCTCGGGCGCCATATACGCCGGCGTCCCGGCTATATGCATAGCCCGCAAGTAGTCCGTATCGCTGATCGCCAGTCCAAAGTCAGCCACGTAAGGCGTCTGTGTGCTGCTTTCGATCAGGATGTTGGCAGGTTTCACATCCCGATGAACCAGTCGCCGTTGATGGGCATGGTGGAGCGCCTGGGCAACTGTGGCCAATAATGCTACCGCTGCTTCGAAGGTTGGACGATCTTCTTTGATTCTCTCAGCAAGGTTGCAACCTTCAATGAACTTTGAGACGAGATATATGGAGCCATCGGCAGTGCGGCCGACGTCGTAAACGGGCACGATGTTTGGATGGTCGAGGCTCGCCACCATGCGAGCTTCAGCCAAATAGGATTCCGCATCTTCGGGTCTCTCAAATCGTTCGGGCGTAGGCACCTTGATTGCAACTTGCCGCCGAAGCTCTTCGTCGAACCCGAGCCAGATTCGTCCAAAGCTTCCCTCGCCCAACAGCCTGACCAGTCGATACCTGCCGACTTGCTGATCTCCAATGGTTTTTTCGGAGATGTATGTCTGCGTGGTAGTGTGGGAAACCAATTGTTCATTTTTCAAGTCGCCGCAGATCAACTCGGATAGCTTGCTTTTGAGGGAATCTCCGAGATCAGAGAAGCGTGACGTGAACTCGTTAATGCTGGGCTTGGCGTCGCTGTTTCGTCGAGCCTGAAACTCGCCAACCACCAGTTGCAGTTTTAGGATGGAATCGGCAGCCAGATCGGGAAGTCGGGCCAGATAGCGTTCGACTTTGAGTGGTTGATCGGTTTGCCAGCGATACTGCTGGTCTTTGAGCAACAACTCCAGCTTTTGCTGAATCGTTGAGTCAGCGTGTTGCTCCAAAAACGAAAACACGTCGGGCGGCGAGCCGTTTGACTCCCACAGAGCCGCTAATTCGTTAGCCAGTGCGAGGTGCATGTTGGTGCCCGAGCGGTTTCTTTATTTGAAGCCCATTTTAGTGCCTTCAAAGCAGGAGAGCAAAGTTGCGCTGCCACATGCGGTCAAAAGCCGAATAGCCCGAGACGAGGTCGAATTTGATTGAATTTGAGTGGTTTAAGTACCAGTTTTCGGCGACAGATCGTAAAAGAAAAGGGGGTCGCTCAGGCTGCTGGGGCAGACCCTAAGGAACCAAGCCTCAGGGTTTTTCGAAATAATTGATCGACAAGTAAACTTGGTCGGCGTCGTGCAGGTTCATTTTCGTTGGGGCGGCCACGGCGAGAAATTGCCGACGAGGAACTTGATGATCGTCCAGCAGATCAAGCCGATGCACATCAAGGCGATCAGAAACGGCAGGATTGCGATCACCAAATAGATTAGCGCAAGGCCTACGATTAACGCCGAAAGAAAGATGAATTCGTCTTTCATCCCGCAGGTCAATACTCCCCCGGCAACAACACGCACGTCGAGCTTCGATCCGCCTCGGTGATGACCCAAATCTTGACGCCTTTCGCCGTGCGATAAACCGAGAAGAGCCGCTCTCCACCTCGCAGCGCATCCTCGTTCGCTTGCCGATCTTCCTCGCAGCACTCGCCCCAGTCGCCTCGGACATGCCGACTGACGAAATCCATCGGGGCTTGCCCGGCTTCGGCTAGTGCCTCAAGGGCACCGGGCGTGGCGACGAGTTTTCCAAGCCCGAACTTGGGTGTGGCGATTTCGATCATTCTTGTCCTCGACTGGTTTGGCTTGTCCGAACTAACTGCGCCGGAGGACGTTGTTCAGCGCATGCAAGACGATGAAGGCGATTAGCCCAAGGGCGATCAGGAGGCGGATGGCGATTTCCTTGAGCATTGGTGGTCTCCTTGACCACCCGTGTACAAGTAAACTTGCGACCAAGGCATCACATCGCCTCACCGGGGACTGAGATGCGTGCGAGGGCACACAACGATATCCAGCTCAGAATCAGCACACTCGTCTGCCATCCTCTCACACGGACCACATTGGCCGCACAACGGATGCTCTTGCAGATAGAGCGTTCGATTTGATCGCTATAGCGGCGACCTGTAGAACTGCTTGTCTGCCTTGCGATCCGTCGATTGCTCAAAGGTCGAGGGAGATGGATTGTGTGTCTTGATCTTCCGTGCCATCACACCTATGTAGGGCGAGGCCACGGAATTCGTCCGGTGCTAGTGAACGAGGTAGTTTGTGGACGAAGTAATCTGAACAGCCCGGTTTTCAGGGGTTTTTCGACTTTGTTGTACGACCCCTTGGCATCCGTTAAAATGACCAGGGAACTGGAAAACGGACCTGGGAGGGAGTACCCAATGAGCGAGCAGATCGAACAATCGTCGAGTTTGTCACCGCTTGTCAACGTACACGTCCATAACACCAACACGAACACAAGCGCTAGCGGTGCCGCAGTTCATCATGTGGCATCTTCTCCCTTCAAGCGTGGTGGCGTACTGGCTGCACTGATTATGGCGACTAGCGCCATCATCGTTGCCTTGATCCAATATTGGCCGTCCGCCTCTCCGGGCAACAAGGCTGATGTTCTTCATGCCGAGAGCCGGTCGGGAACTCAGCAGCCACCCTTGAATAATGTCGATCCCCAATCGACCAATGCGATTCCGCAAACGAGTCTTGGCCCAGCTTCACCAGCATTAGGGTTTCCAACTACGCACAGCACGACTGCTGCATATCCGAATGGCGATTTGGACAACCAAGCAACGACGAGCAATGCCGTCCGAGGGATGGCGATTCCCGGACAAGCTCCGCTTGAACTGCTCAAGCTACATACTGTCGAGGGATTTGGCGACCCTTCGCCCGACGCCTTTTTTGCACGGCATGTTTTTAAGCTGACCTTCGGAAAATCCAATATCGAGGAAGTGTCGATCACCTTTAAGACATTGAACTTTAAGACTGTTAAGGTCAAGAACACCACAATCTTGTCTGCACCAATGCTGAGCGACGATCACATCTGTTGGCTCGACGATGATCGCCCCGGACAAATCTTCCAAGTTGGTAAATTCAGGCTTGATAGTGGCTCTGGCGTGAACGTGAAGTTCGGCACCCACAAACGTATGCCTACTCGGAATAACGGTGCTATCTATGTGAATGGTTATTTCCAGGTCGAACACCTTGGGGGCGTCCTGGTCACGCCGCCGATTCAAGTTATTCTGCCTTGCAATTTTTCCATCAATGCACCGGCTACCTAAATCTCAATCACAGTGCCCCAACTCCATTAGTTGTCGGCAGCATTGGTCGGGATCGACAATGAAGACCTCTATTTGCCTCGCTCTCGGTCCGATCCTCGTGGCCCTCGTAGCCGCAGTTGGTGACGACCAACAAAGTTCCAAGTCAGATCAGGGTCGGATTTGCACAGCGTCAGTCGAAGAGAACGTCATTTATGGCAAGGCCGGCGATACGGAACTGAAACTTGACTTGGCTCGACCACCGGGGGCGGGTCCGTTTCCGGCGATTGTGTTCATTCATGGCGGCGGCTGGTCTGGCGGAAGCCGAGAGGGCTACCGTTCGCAGATCGAAGACGCCGCCCGGCGTGGCTATGTTGCTGTGACGATCAGTTACCGACTGATGCAATTCGACCAGGCAAAAAAGGAGACAACAACTGCTGCTCCTATCTTTCCTGCACAGATTCATGATGCCAAGGCCGCTGTTCGGTGGGTGCGTGCGAACGCAAACAAATATCACGTTGATACCAATCGGATCGGCGTGACTGGCGGATCGGCAGGCGGTCACCTCTCGCTGTTGGTCGGTCTGACCGATCCTCAATCGAAGTTGGAGGGAGACAGCGGCAACCCAGACCAATCAAGCCGAGTGCAAGCAGTCGTCAACGTGTTTGGTCCAACGGATATGGCAGCGTGCTACAGAACGAGTTCGGTGGCGTGGATATTCCGACTGTTCATGGGCGGAACTCCCAATGAGGCTGCCGAGACCTACGCCGCTGCAAGCCCGATCACTTACGTCAGCAAGGATGACCCGCCAGTTCTCACGCTGCATGGAGATCAGGATTTGCTGGTTCCAGTGGCGCAGGCCACGGCACTCGATGAAAAGATGAAGTCTGTCGGCGCATCGCATACTCTGACGGTATTCAAGGGTCAGGGACACGGATTTGCCGGCGAATACAAGATCAAGGAACATGACGCCATGTGGGCATTCTTTGACGAACACCTGAAGCCATAGCGCCACTCTGTTCGCATTTGAGTTTTTAGAAGGGCGTTTAGCCGAGAACAAACGGTGATCTGGGCCACCAGGAATTTGTTTGCATCCCCGACGCCTGGAGGCTAGGATCGTTCATCGGCCTCTTCTCTGTTCCGGCCCCGTCGTAGCTTCGGTTGCGACGGGGTTTTTTATTTGAGCAGTGGCATATGCGTCTTTTAGCTCCGCATGACCACGCAGGGATCAGTTCTTCATTGGAGCCGATCATGAAGACCTCTATCTTCCTCACCCTCGCTCTTATTCTCGTGGCGATCACCGCCGTTGCTGGTGACGACCCAAAAACTGCCAAGCCGCAAGGAATGACCCTTCGGCTTGAACTGTTCGTGACCGACATGGAGAAGTCCATTGACTTCTACACGAACGTCTTGGGGTTCGAGCGACTGAAGGGCGAGCCGACCTACGTGCCGGTTCGCTCTGGTTCCGTGCTAATCGGCCTGGGACCGGCAGCAGGTCTACCCAAGCAACACCACTTCAATCCCGAAGTTCAGAATGGTCGCCGTGGATTGGGAACGGAGATCGTTCTCGAAGTGGACAACATTCAGGCGTTCTTCGAAAAGGTCAAAGCCAGTGGATACAAGAAGATTTCAAGTCCGCTGCGAAAACAGTCATGGGGAGCGACCGATTTTCGAATTGTCGATCCAGATGGCTACTACCTGCGGATCACGTCACGGTGAGCGGATCACACGAGGAAATGGATTCGCTCAGGCCGGAAGGTACGGAGCGTACCAACGATGACGAAAATTACGCTGCTCAAGATTGTTCTTCGAGTTGTTGGAGTCACAAGCCTATTCGCTCTGTTTGCGGTGGTGATGCCAATGCCTTGGATGGAAGCAGCGCATCAGTGGCTTGGGCTGGGAGAAATGCCAAGAGGCAATGTGGTGGAATACCTCGCTCGTTCGCTGTCCGCTTTCTATGCCTTGTTCGGTTTCCTGTGTCTGGTTTTAGCGATGGATGTTGGACGCTACCTACGAGTCGTTTGGTTCATGGGCCTATCCGTCTGCGTGCTGGGCATCGTCATGGTCGGTATCGATATCGCTGCGGGGATGCCAACCTCGTGGATCGCCTCCGAGGGACCAACGGCAGTAGCCGCTGGTGCTTTGTTGCTCTATTTAGCTGGGCACGACCAAAACCACGGATAAACAGGTGCGGCCTATGGTGCAGTTGCCGTGTGATTCGTCTTGATGTGCAAGGGGGCGGACTAGGATACTCCTTCATGTCCTGGTCAACGCCGCCTCGACCGTAGATTTCCCTTACCTTTGCCATCGCTCAACATGAACGCCCCGAAAAAAGACCTCCAGCCCACACTCGCCTACGAAGACATCGCCCAAGTGCAATCGAAGACCGCCGAGGTTTCTCAAGCTCCGGTCGGTTTTGTTTCGGGGAAAGGCCCTCAGTTTGCAGACGAAACGGCAGCACTGCTTCGCACTCGCCTGAAAGCTGCTGCCCTGATCCTGGCGATTACGCTCGGACTTGCGTTCATCCTCAATCTAGCCCAATCCGAACAATTCCTGGTGACTCTTCGGGCAACCCTGCTCTTGGTCATGATCGCCGCCTACGTCCTGCTGCGGAGCCGGATCACTCTTAAACTGCCGCAGCTTCGGCTCATCGAATTGGGTGTGTTCGGTGGTCTCGTTGTTCAACTCGGACTTATGGCGTGGCTGTCGCTGAACCACTTTGCGGCAGCCGACGATTACGCCACTGTGGTGGGTGTCAAGAACCTATATTTGGCTGCCTTCTCTGTCCTCATTCTTGTCTACGGGATGCTGATGCCAAATGCCTGGAGGCGAGCGGCGGCGATATTGTTTCCCGTAGCCGCCATTCCCTATCTCCTGATCTACATCAGCCAACAGAGCAGCGAGAAAGTTGCACAAGCTCTCCAGACGGATCACTTTCCAGCCGCAGTGCCGTTGCCCTTCATAGCGGCCTTCGCTGCCGTGTACGGAACACACGTCGTCAACTCGATTCGACGTGAGGCATTCAAGGCAAGGCAGTTCGGACAATATCGCCTCAAGGACAAACTCGGCGCTGGCGGTATGGGAGAGGTTTATCGGGCCGAACACATGCTGCTCAAGAGACCCTGTGCGATCAAACTCATCAAGGCAAGCAAGGAAACCGATGCAGCGGCGTTGGCCCATTTCGAACGGGAGGTGCGTTCTACCGCAAAATTGAGCCACTGGAATACCGTGGAAATCTTCGACTACGGCCACACCGATGACGGCGTGTTTTACTACGTGATGGAGTATTTGCCGGGCAAAAGTCTGGACGATCTGGTTAAGGAATATGGGCCGCTGCCGCCTGAACGAGCGATCCATTTTTTGCGGCAGACATGCAGAGCCTTGCGTGAAGCTCATCACGTGGGACTCGTCCACCGAGACCTGAAGCCAGCGAACATTTTTGCGGCCAAGGTCGGAGGGATTTTTGACGTGGCGAAGCTTCTTGACTTTGGACTGGTTAAGCAATCGATGCCGGGATTGAAAGAAGGGATGACGTTTACCCCAACCGACAGTTTCAGTGGATCGCCACTCTACGTGTCGCCTGAGCAGGTCGAGGCGTACGACCAAGTTGATGGTCGGGGCGACATCTATTCCTTGGGTGCGGTGGCGTATTTTCTGCTCACTGGCACGCCGCCGTTCCAAGGAAACTCGATTATCGAAGTTCTTATGGCGCATGCCAACAAGCCAGTCTCTCTCCCTTCGAAGATCGTTACCACGATACCTGCTGACCTCGAAAGGATCGTGTTGCGGTGCCTAGAGAAAAAACCGGCAGACCGCTTTCAGGATGTAGAAAGTCTCGAAAAGGCTTTGGCAGCTTGCGAATGTGCCGACAAATGGACTGAAGAGATGGCAGCAAAGTGGTGGAGTGATGCCGGTGTGTCGCTGGTCTAGCTTTCGTGTGGCGAAAACCCGAAATAGAACCTCGGATGATGCTGGAATTCAACGCTTCCTTTTTTGCCGTCGCTCTTCCGACGCACGACGACGAACGGAGCCATGAAGCCGAGCACCTCGAAGTCTCTGCTCAATTCTTCGGTGCTCCAGACTTCGCCACGCTGGGCTTCTAGGGCTTCTCTGCTGCCGGGCTGGGCGTTGATCTCCACGATTCGTTGACGGCGATAGGGTTCGGTGGCGTCGGGCATTTGTGATCTCCTTGGGGTGGATGCCCAGGGTGTGTACAAATAAACTATCGGCGACTCAGGATGGCTCGGCTCGCTTGCCCGAAAAAAAGTGTTCCCAGTATTACACGGAATTCTTGACCACAGTCTTTGGTCGCTGATAGGATTCCGTTCTGCGATTCTTGTGGTGCGACATTAAGGTACTGCATTTAAGATGAGCGAGTCATGAGAGTGTTCTTTCGAGCGACATTGCTGATTGCCTGGGGCTCATTGCTCACATTGTGGTGTGCTGCTGCCGAGGAACAAACGGTCTCTGTGTGGCTCTCCGAGGTTGAAAAAGACGCCAACGTGTTCTCGGATTCGTATGACCCCGGTTGGCAGGTACTCGGCAGATTTGCCTCAAATGAGGAGGCGGAGGCGTGTTCACTAACATGGCGTCATCTTCACCCAAAGAGTTTGAAGATGACGAATGAACGAGAAATAAAGGTGCCTGCGTCCAGATTAAAGGACCTGCTTGAAACTACCAAAGAGGCGAAAAAGGCAGTCGATAAGGCGAAGGAGATCAAAAAGAAAGGGCTCACTGCCGAAGAGCGGAAGTGGGGCGACACGATCAAGGAGTACAAAGATCAGATAAAGGAGGCATTCAAGCGAGCAAGCCACGCCAAACGAGAACTCACGTCGATGACTGGGCAAATAACGCTCAAACAGTTTCACGATGTGAACAAGCTGATTAACGACTTCTGAGCTGCTTGGCATTTTTCGGACAGGTCATTCTCTTAAATCAGGGGTGGTTGTTTAGGGTTTCAAAATGGTGGGGGCTGAGGTAGTCGAGGGCCGAGTGTCGGCGCTCGGTGTTGTAGTAGGCGAGGTAGCTGGCGATGTCGGTGCGGGCGTGGATCACGTTGTCGTATTCGGTCATTTCCAGCTCGGTCTTGATCGTGCCGAAGCAAGATTCCATGAAGGCGTTGTCGTAGCAGTTGCCGGCACGGCTCATGCTCTGGCGCATGGCCGCGCGGCGAAGCACAGCGCGATAAGCGTGGCCGGCATATTGCCCGCCGCGGTCGCTGTGATGGATCAAGCCACGACGCGGTTGGCGAGAACGGATCGCTTGCTGCAATGATTCCAGGATGAGCGACTCGCCCATCGACTCGGCCAGTTCCCAGCCGACGACGCGGCGCGAGAAGCGATCCATCGTGAGGGCCAGGTAAGCAAAGCGGCTGTTGGCGAGAGGAATGTACGTGATGTCGGCGACCCAGACTTGATTGATGCGATCGGGCGGCGCAGCATCGAGGAGCAGGTTGGGACTGTAGCCCAGCGTGTGACGGCTGTCGGTCGTGCGGGGTACGAACGACTGCGGCTGAATGGCTCGCAAGCCCTGGTTTTTCAGGAGTTTTGCCACCCGGTCAACGCCGCAGCGCTGGCCCTGGGCCGCCAGCTCGACGGCGATCCGGCGGGCGCCGTAGCGGCGGCGATGCTTCCAAAAGGTGTCGGCCACAAGGCGCGTCAGTTCGCGGTCTCGCCGTTGGCGAGCGGTTTCTAATTCGCTTCGCCAGGCGTAAAAGCCCGCGCGGCTGACATCCAGCGTTTGGCAGACGGAAGACAAAGAGAAGATTCCTGGAGAGAGAAGAAGATCAATCACGACGTACTGGTCGGCTACCCGCTGCGGCTTAAGATGCTCAACGCTTTTTTTAAGATGTCTCGTTCGCGCTCCACGCGGCGCAGCTCGTCTTCGAGTTGGCTAACCCGATCGCCGAGTGTCCGAGCCGCCGGGCCTGCACGCCCGATGACCTCTTTTTTCCAGCGATACAACAGGTTCGCACTCGACAGCCCGAGCCGCTCTGCCACGGAGGTGACCGAATGACCATCCAGCACCATTTGCACCGCCTCCTGTCGGAACTCCTGCGAGTAACTTTGCCGCTTACGCGCTCTGCGCAGACCACGCTTCCTGGTCATCAAACAGTCCTCCTTCACCCCTTGAAAATAAGGAGTTGGACTGTCCACTAAAAGGCAGGCACCTCATTCAATCGTCAATATGATTCCGGTGTGGACAAAGGTTATTCGTTTGCTGGAACAGGATTCCAGCGCCTACAACCAATCGCTCCCGAAGAAAGCAGGAAATACTATGCAATCGTTTACGAGAAGCGTGGCGAAGAATGGGTCAAGGACAGCAGCCGTTCAATCCTTTCTGACGATCTAGAGTCGGTTCAGGGCTACGTTGTGAAGGTCAAAAGTATCCGTGGCTTGGCGGCGAAGACGAATGCGCCAGTGTCTTGGTTCAGCGTGAATCGGAATTTCGGGACGGTGGTGTTAGCGAGTTGGGGTTGTTGAGTTTCGCCCTCGGCGGGCTTGGTTAATTTGTGATGGTCAACGGCTCGGGCGACCAAGGGGCCTCATTGCCGGCCCCCTGGACTCCCGCTAGCCTTTCTCTGCGTTCCGTTTCGCAAGCGGTTGACAACGTCTCGGGCACGGAACGCCGCGATTGCCGACGCAACGCGCGAGCCGATTCGAGCTTGCGATCGCGCTCGGCGAAGATCGCGTGCTCCAGCCCGGCCAGCTTGTCGGCCGGCGTGATGTAGCCGATCGCGCTGTGCAGACGCACGTCATTGTAGTGCGCCACAAACGAAGCCACCACGCGTCGCGCCTCGTCCAGCGTTTCTGGCGCCGCCAGGCGGAACCGCTCGCCCTTGAGCGTGCCGTGCCAACGTTCCAGCTTGCCGTTGCTCTGCGGATGGTAGGGACTGGTGCGCACGTGCGTCGTGCCCGTCAGCCGTATGAACTCCTTAAAATCCTTGGCGATGAACTGCGGGCCATTGTCGCTGATGATGCGGGGCCGTTCGTCGGGGAACTTCTCCAGGCCGCGTTGCACGATCGTCTCGATATCGCGTTCGGTCATGCTCTCGCGGATCTCCCAGTGCACGATGAACCGGCTGTAGCCATCCAACAGGGAGCAGAGATAGTAGAACGTGCCGCCCAGGTTGAGATACGAGACGTCGACATGCCAATGCTCATGCGCCCCCAGGGGCTGCACGAATCCCGTCCCTTTTTTCGAGGGTTTTTGCCACTTTCGATCGAGTCGGCCCGCTTGCTTGAGCACGCGATACACGCTGGATGGGCTGACTGCCACCACGTCGTCGTCCAGCATCATGAACGCCAGTCTCCGATAGCCTTCCAACGGATATTGATCGTGATAGTCCAAGATCGCCTGCTTCTCCCAGGCCGCCAGCCAGCCGTCGCGCGGCGCACGGCCATTGTGTTGGTTGGGCTGGCCGTAGCGCTTCTGCCACTGGTGGAACTTGCTAGTGGCCAACTCCAGCCAGCCAAGCAATCGCCTCGCCGGCAGCTCGGCCCGAGCGGTCCAGCGCTTCACGTAATCGACCACGGCGTCGCGCGTGTCGTGGGGAACCCAGTTGCCTTTCAGAGTTCCCCACTGGCTTTTTTTGCGCGGACGTTCTCCTCCATCAGCTCGCTGATGACTTCGTTCTTCTGGGCCAGCTTGAGCTCCTTCTGCGCCAGCGTCGATTCGAGCTTCTCAATCTTTCGATCCTTGGCGCTCTCGGCGCTGGCCTTGCGACCCGTCTTGCGCTCGAAGATGCTCGCGCCGTGCTCAAACAGTTGCGCCTGCCAGTAATAGACCTGGCTTGGCTGCAGACCATGCTGATCGCAGAGATCCGAAATAGGCACCTTCTCCACCAGGTACCGCCGCAGAATAGCCAACTTCTCTGGCCCCGCTACCGACTTGCGCTCGCGACTCATGGAATCCTCCAGGTTCAAGGGTTATGCTAACCCCAACACCCGGAAATTCCAGTTCCATCTGAAGCAAGACACCAGAAGTGAAGAAGCCTGATTCAGTTACTGCTAGGACTTCAGATGATAGGAAGGTCGGCACCAACACAACCTCACTCGACGGCACTGTATGGATTAGCCAAGATCAGAAAGAAAGGATTACATTTGCCAGAAATGGCGTATTTGTGGACCGCTATCTTTGGGGACGAAATGCGGAGTTCCAAGGCACCTGGAAGCAAGCGGGCGATACGTTTACAGCCGAGAGAGCGGGCCGTCGTTATGAGGGCACCATCAAAGGCAATCGCATAGTGTTTTCCGAGATATTTGGCGACTCTTGGCAATATCGCAATGATTGGACGTTTAATAGAGAATGACGGCAAATCTGACTCCTGCCCTTAATAGCCCAACCTCTCCGACGCTTCAGCCAACTGTTCTCCGTTTCTTTGCGAATACTGGCTGGTCGTCTGCAAGTTCTCGTGCCCTAGAAGCTGCGCCAAACTCACCAAATCGTTGGCGTTATCCTCAAGGAACTGCTTCGCCATCGTGTGTCGAAAGACGTGCGGGTGCAGCCGAATGCCGATCAAGGCCGTGTACTTCCGGCATAAAGCACGCACGCCGTCGTCGGTCAATGCACCCCTCTCGCCGACGAACACCTTTATGATCTCGACCGAGGGGCGACCATCCAAGTAAGCCTGCATTGCCCGCCGTGCCTGAAGCGGCAAAGGCACCGTCCGTTGCTTTCCGCCCTTGCCGTGGCGAAATACAACCGAGCCGTTTCGCTCACCGATCTGCAAGTCTGGCAATTCCAAATTCACCACGTCGCTGACCCGACAGCCTGTGTAGAGCATCAAGCTGAAGATCGCCGCTGCTCGCAAATCCTGCCGCAGTTCGATCTCACGGAGCAATCTGCGTACGACATCTCGATCCAAACCTTTCGGAGCAAGCGGCTGCCTTCGAAGCTCTTTCACCAGCTTCGCCGGATTTGTCTCGACACGGCCCTGGCGAACCACCCAGTCAAAGAACTTGCGGATCAAGACCAACGCTCGATTGATACTGGCGACCGCTTGTCGTCGATCTCGATGCAGATGGTTACGAAAGTCGGTCACATCCCGAAGCGTCACCCTCTTCACGGTGAAGGGCTCTCTGTTGGCTTGGCAGAACCAACGGGCGAACTTCCGAACGTCATTGCGGATCGCTTTTCGAGTGTGGTCCGAGAAGTCGTGGGCAGCGAGGTAGGCCGCCACAAGGGACGACTCCTCGGCTCCGACATGTAGGCCATCAAAAACATTATCGTGAGAATTCTGGCGCTCTTCTGGACTGGAATTCGACACCATTTGGACGCTTCTCCTCTCTAACTGGCCGGATAAGGCCCGTTATCGTGCCAGGTTATCGTGCGAGTACTGACACCTGAAACGGATAAACAACAACGTGCCTCCATTCGAAGAACTCCACGGTCACACTCCTTTCGCCTTCAGGTGGATGAAGATCGAGCGAATCACCTGGCCGACATCGACGTGCTCGATTCCCCTGGGGAACAGCATCTTGATCGCCGCTTCGACTTGTGCTGAGGTCACGACTAGGCCCAGTGACTTCAGCCCTTCGATCAACTCGATGTTCGGATTCTGAACGTTGGGCTTTCGTTTCCTCGGCATCGCCGCCGTGACTGGTCGCCGGGCGTAAAACAGAATTGGTTTGCCATCGCAGCCAGAGTTGCGTCGGCGCACATCTAGAATGATTCTTTGCGCCTCCTCGTCATAAAATGGACGCCTTGTTTCCACGTCGTAGACGGGGTGCGGGAAGGCGGTGCCAATCAACTGGTAAAACCTCGCACGACTGAGGCCCACCATTCGGCTCATTTCAGCCACTGAAACAGCAGTTTTGGTCTCAACACCCATTGGACGACTTTTAACCCCTAATTTGATTGAATTTCGAATGATTTCAGGCACTTTTCAGAAGGTCGTTGAACTGGATGATCTGTCCAGTTGGTTCACCTCGATGCGTGTTCGTAACCGATGCCGGTCAATTGCCGCCTCCCCTGGTCGTCCTTCACGACCAGGCCGGCACGAATCAAAAATGGCTCAGTGACTTGGGCGATGGTTCGTGAGGGTACTGCGCATCGTCGAGGTCTCGATCCCGGAACCAAACGAAGCAGTTGAAGTGTCGCCAGTTGCCTGCTACCTTCGTCGCTGCTTCATCAAGGTCGAGTTCGCCAAGTTTCATTGCGGTCTCCTTGCAACCACCTATGTACAACTAAACTTGTAGGGTCAGTTCAGGAGTGCGCCGCTAAACCGCTTGCAAATCATTGGCTTGCGGTTCGGCGTTACGGCTGAACCCGAGCACGAATGCTGTCGCCTTCGAGGCTTGGCTCGCCGCCTTGAGAATGGCCTTCGGATCGTTTTCGAGTTCCTTGAGCCAGGAGGCCAAGTAGGAGGTGTGATTGCTCAAATCGTCCGAGCAAGGGACACAGAGTTGAGCACAGGCATAACAGGCACCGATTTCGGCAATCAGTTCACCGAGGGCATAACTGCCCTTCCAGTTAAGTCGCACCTCGGACCAGTGAACCAACTCGTGAAAACTGGTCGAGATAAATTCGTTCGGTGCGATGAACTGGCTGGGATGCGGCATCTGGATGTAGTCGCCATCGATGTGGTGAGGAAAATCCCCACGTGGGCGAGCGTAGAACGCTTTGTCGCCGCCGTACCGGATGTCGGCTCCTGTTGCGGAAACCGCTTCTCGTGCGGCGGCATAGTCGGGCTGGAACGACATCGGGCTTTGATCGATTGAAGGCCGCAGGTGATCGACGCTTGTGCCGTCCACTTGGTCGATGTTGAACACCGTGAACGTTCGAAGGACTGGGAACGTGTCGGTTTTCTCTTCACCGTTTTCGATCTTGGTCTTCTTGACCTGCTTGTAGAACACGATGGTCGTGCCGAATTGACCCGGCTTGCAATCGGCGGGGCGCTGCTTGACCTGGGCGCCGATCGAGGCCCACTGTTGGTAGGTTGCCCAAAACCGGCTCGAATAGCCTCTGCTCATTGCCACCAGGTCGAGCAGGATAGGATTGATGCCGGAGTAGTTGCGGCCTGAGATGGCGTTAGCTGGGCTTCCCGAATTCCTATCGGGTCGCCACGTTTTTCGCCAGGGAATGCATCCCGCCTTGAGTCCTTCGAGGATGCGGGCGGTGATCTGCTGCTGGATTTCGGATTGGCTGGGCACGGCTGGCTCCTTTGGTTGAGTCAGCAGTGCTATGTACAACTAAACTAGGCGTGGATCTCTGCACGATTTCTTGTGCGGCGAAAGCCACCAAACACTCGATGGTCTCAACTTCGGTCGTTTCGTCCGGCTCCGACCAAGTGCAAGTGGGTATGTATTTGGCAGGTGACGTTCAGGCTGCCGCTCTTGCCGACGATCTGCGCATCGCTCAAGAAGTGCATGCGAACTTGTTGGCACACAAGCAGACTAAAGCGAATGCCATCCAGACGATTTCAACGCAAACGGTCGGCTTGCTCACAGGCAAGACAACACGCCAGCGTGACGAATTGGCAAAGGCCGAAAAAGCGGTTTCGGAACTCCAGAAGCAGATCGAGCAATTGGGAAGGTGATCTGCGCCGCAGGGGACGATGGCCTTCCAGGTCAACCGCCAACGTCAGCGACGATCCGGGCGTCTGTTCTTGAAATGACTCACCTTCGCTTAGCGACAAAAGATGGTCGCTCTCGGCTGGCACGGCTAGCCAGATTGGCTGCTGATAAACGAGATCATCAAGTAATTCGCTTTGACGTATTCGTCAGCCTCATCCAACGTGTCAACGGTCGTCGCATCGAAGCGCCGGAAAACAATCAAGAAATGCCGTTTGAAAACTGGCGTTGAAAACCGCACGTTCGTCAATCGTGCCGCAGCCTGATTTCGATGCCGTACCGAGGAGCCACAGCCAGTAGTTTCTCGATTTCTTCCTTCGTCGGTGGAGTGGCAGTCGTAGTTCCAGTGGGAACTGACTGACCGACTTCAATGAACATCTGCTCCAAACCGGCTGGTGCGATTGAAATCAACATCTTAGCGGGTCGAGTTGTTTCATTCTTGAAGGAATGCAACACTCCCACCGGCATGTTGACGTACATTCCGGGCCCTGCCACGAGTCGCTGTTCGCCATAATGCAAAGTGATTTCGCCTTCGAGGATGTAGAACCCTTCCTCTTCTCGGCTGTGAACATGGGGTGGCGGGCCGCCTCCTGGGAGAACGATTGCCTCCCACATGGCATATTTCCCGTTCGTGTCATCACCCACGGCAAGAAATCGATACACGTCGCCGACAACAGCGATTGTGCGACCTTCAGTCGGTTTTCTAATCGTTGCTTGATTCGATTTCGTCATAACAAGATCACTGCACTTCCTTGGCAACCTTCAAGATTTGCAACACGGCGATGGCCTTGTCGAGGCCGCCCACTGAATTGGCGAACGCCGCCGCCTTCTTGATGTCGCTGACGCCAAAATTGCCGCTGGCTTGCTGATCCGATTTTGTTTTTGTCTTGCTTCGAGGCTTGGCGGCACTCGCTTCTGAATTGGATTGAAGTCCATTCGATGCGTTCGCCAAGTTATCTGTGTCATCACCGAGGTCGTCTTCGATGACCGCCATCCTCGCCGCTCCGCTGGGCTTTCGTGTGCTTTTCTTTGCCATTGATTCACTCCGTCAAAACTTATGATGATTCCGCTGACGAGTGTTTGCCTACACGCTCGGCGGGCTACTGGCGTCGCTGAACCGAGAAGTTGCCGAATAGCCGCAGCCTTTGCATTCCATGCAGTATCGTCCCGGCGATTCCGGCATAATCACGCCAATCACAGATCGGTCGCACGCTCCGCATCGAGTCAGCACGGCCATCTTCCCGCTTCGGCGGCACGAGGCTGCGTACTTGTCCTGCTTGTTTTCATTGCGATTCGTGGCTCCCATTATTCTTGCCTCCCTGCATCAAGGATTGCGTGTTCGGACCGCACACTATTGCGAACATCAACCGTGGTTGTCAACTGAGAGCGCCTGCTAGCCAGTGATAGCAGTCTTCGTTTTTAGCCAGCAGCAGCCAATTCGAAGTCGTGCCAATGATCTGATCGAATTACATCCTTGACAGAAACAAGAAGTGGGATCGACACGGCGCACTGCCAGGAGGCTAATGACGTTGTTCCAACCTAATCGCATCATGGAGGGCTGCAAAAATGCTCGTCTTATCCAGAAAGTACGGTGAATCCATCGTCATCGGCGGAGAAATTACGGTCACGGTCGTGAAAGTCAAAGGCAATGTTGTTCAGCTTGGGATCGATGCTCCCAGGGAAATTCCGATTCATCGGAGCGAACTTCGCAACCTGGGTCGAGAATTCGAGGTGCCGTTGATGATTTGATCTTTTGTTTTTCCACCGCAATCCGCTTCGTCGCCGTCGTCAGATTCTAGTCCTTCCTTCTCGATCTTGATCACCTTGAATGCACCACAATCAAGTACGGCCAGCAGCGTCGTGCTTGAGGTAGAAAATGGATCGAGAAGGAGAAGTCATGGTGAAGAATGTTTCGAGACCACCAAGCCTCACCAATTGTAATGCCTGGTCGAGGTTGTGCCTGAACCCTCTCGATCACAAGGACGCCTCGATGCACTTGGCATCCTCGTTACTGGGGTTGTTCACTAGCGTGCTGATGGGATATGCCTCCATCTCTTCCGCAGGATAGGGCTTGAGCATCTCCAACAACTTGCCTTGTCCGTGAAAATCTGGCTCAAGCCAGAGTTCGTAGTCATCCGGCGACAGGATCACTGGCATACGGTCGTGGATGCCCTGCATCAATTCATTGGGCTCTGTCGTGATGATCGTGGCCGAACCGATCACCTGATCGCCTCGATGCCAATGCTCCGAAAGTCCGGCAAAGGCGAACGGCTCGTCGTTCTGTAGTCGGATGAAGTACGGTTGTTTGTTCTTCCCCGTTTTCTTCCATTCGTAAAATCCGTCTGCCACGATCAAGCACCGACCTTTCTTGAAGGCTGACCGAAATGATGGTTTGACGGCGACCGATTCTGCCCTGGCGTTAATCATCCGGTAGCCGATTTTTGGATCGTCAGCCCAGCTTGGAACCAGCCCCCAGCGAAACATCGATAGTTGGCGAGTTCCCGTTTCGGAATTGAGGCGGATTGCGCCAATCTGCTGAGTTGGAGCGATGTTGTAGCGGGGCTTGAGGTCGGGAGCCCCAGCCAAGTCGAAGGCTTCGACGATGGTTTTGGTCGGAGTTCGGAGGGTGAATCTGCCACACATGGACCTGGACTCCGCATGCTCTAACTCGAAGTTGCGATCTTCTCGTGCTGCTGCCTGACCTTTTCCAATTCCATTTCCTCGTCCACCCACTCCTCGCAAAAGCCGCATTTCGTACAGACGTATCGTGCCACCTTCGCCTTGGTCCAAACAAGCAATCCCCTTGCAATGACGACGTAGTTGCCTGATGCGTAGTTTGCGGTCCAACCTGGAGCACGAAAAATCTCTTGTGAATCACATTTAGGGCAGCGGCCAGTGTTTTTCACTTCTTGGTCTCCATCGATTGGCACGAAGAACAAAACCACCGACTGTTCAAGCTCACTAACGATTCTGGCTTAACTCGGTCGAGGTGGCTCGCCAAACCTCAAGTGATAGCCGTTGGGGTCTCGGACCGTGTACTCTCTCTCCCCCCAAGGCTTACGCTCAAGTGACGAAATGATCGACACGCCGTTTTGCTGATGGCGTGAGTACAAGTCGTCAATGCCTTTGACGAAAAAGTAATGCTGGTGGCCTTCGACATGCCTTGCAAGTTCGGGATCAAGGCGGAACATCAAATCGACTTCGCCCCATTCCACTCCACCGTAGGTTGGTGGGTCGTTCCAAAACCATTCCTCCGTGAACCCCAATTTCTCCCGATAAAACTTGATGGTCGCTGCGACGTCTGTGACAGCGAAAATTGCCTCCGATTTGACGATTGGGCCAGGAATTCTTTTCTCGGTCATGATTCGATCCGTGGGTAGTGTCCTGATTTGTTGCTCCGTCAGCGTCTTCGTCTCCATTGATTTCCGCTAAATCATCTTACAATTGACTGCCTTGGCAATCCACGAGACAAAACCCCTGCCGTTTGAAGGCCCGGTTTGATTTCACAATTCTTCATGAGCGAGGTCGCCGTCATGCGTCTAGCAGTCATCCAGACAATTCTTGTCTTGTTGGCAGTTGAGGATTTGCAATCGATCTCTGTCGCCGCTGCACCAAACGCCACCGTCGAAAAGACCATCCAAGTCGATGGCCTTGAACGGCATTACTTGGTTTTCGTCCCTAACAAAGCCAAAGAACCAATGTCCGTGGTCATCGCTCTCCACGGTGGCGGCGGCAAAGCCGAACAGATGGAGCGTTCCGTCGGTTTCAACAATCTGGCCGAGAAACATGGCTTCATCGTGATCTACCCAGACTCACTTGGCGGCTATTGGAATGATGGTCGAGGGGTCGAATTCATGCGGGCACAGAAGGAAAATATCAACGATGTGAAATTCGTCCGGGCGCTGCTGGACGACGTTGCCAAAGATCACAGAATTGATCGCAGTCGAGTCTTCGCCACAGGCATATCAAACGGTGGCTTCATGTCGCATCGACTGGCAGCCGAAGCCTCGGACGTGATCGCAGGCATCGCTCCGGTTGTCGGCGGGATGGCCCCAACGATTGCCGAAAAGTTCAAGCCGCAATTCCCGGTCTCGATCCTCATCATCCAAGGCGACTCCGATCCGGTTGTACCAATTGATGGGGGCGATGTTGTTGGCCGTGATTCCACGAGAGGTAAAGTGATTTCAACGAAAGCGGCACTCGCCAAATATGTTGAGCGGAATGGCAATCTTGGCGATCCAGCTAAGACGAAACTCGACGCCAATTCGCCTGATGAAAAGGCAGTCGAGATCGCCAAGTATTCAGACGGTCCTGGCGGCGTGAAAACCTGGTTCTATCTTGTCAAGAATGGCGGTCACGCTTGGCCTGGTCGGTCGCAAGTCGCTCGCCAAAACGGTCAAGCCCGGAATGGCTTTTCGGCAACCGAGGCGATCTGGGAGTTCTTCAAGAACTGTCCGCCGAGGTCGAATTCGAAGAAGTAGCTGGTCCAGTCTAGACGGTGCCCGAGTCCGCCGACATATATCGCCGGGCCTGAGGATCGTCACTGCTGATGTGCCAGATGGGATCGACGCCCTCAGGCAGCTTCTCAGCTTTGACGAAGATTCTCTTCGGTGCCTCGGCAAAGTACACGTCCAACGCCGGGCACAGCCAAGCCACCATTTTCTCGCCTGCAACGACGCCCGCATACCAATTGCCAGTCGCCGGTAAGCCAGTTACCCGTTGATTTATTGCCTTGGAGGCCTCTTCGGCAGAAAGCCGAGCCAATTCCACGTCATGGTCAAACGGCTCATCGCTAAACGACAAGGTAAACCCATGTTCGGCATTTGGAATGCCCTTGGCTTCGAGCAATGTGGAAATCATCTCCGACGCTCCGAGCACAAAGGCTTCCTCCTTGAGGCCGGTCTGGGGATCGTCAAAGACCCAGCACATGCCGTGGTAGAGGTATGGATACAGGGTCATCACACTCATCGTTCAACCTCCCTTTCTGGTGCTGTATTATAGCCAAGTCGTGGCCGGTTCAAATCCGTGCCAGTTGATGCGTCCGCCAACAGACTTTTGGACCTACGGCATGTGGAAGCACATCCGAGCAATCCTTCTGCTGCCCGGTGTCGTGACGGTCGTGGTTCCGGCGATCATCATCTATCGCACCGGAACTGAACCGTTCTATTCGACGGTCCGCATATTCTTGGCACTCCTCGGCGTTATGCTCGTCGGGCTTGGAGTTGTGCTGCTCGTCGCCACCAATCGACATTTCGCCAAGACTGGAAAGGGAACCCTGGCTCCGTGGAATCCAACCCGCCAGCTTGTCGTCGAGGGCGTCTATCGCCACGTCCGTAATCCAATGATCTCTGGCGTCTTTGCGATCTTGCTGGGCGAGTCACTGGTTGCAGGCTCAGTGCCCCTGTTTGTTTGGTTCTTGGTCTTCGTCACGATCAACGCAATCTACATTCCCTTTTTCGAGGAGCCGGGATTGAGACGGCGGTTTGGAAACGACTACGAGGAATATCGAAGGCACGTGCCTCGCTGGATTCCTCGACTGAGGCCGTGGAACGACGACTCAAAATCATCAAGCCACTGATGCGTTTTCGCTGCCATTGCTAGCTTCTTCGGTTCTCGATTGACACGATTCTTGCCGTGTCGTAACGTCTCCCCGTCTTGGGCGAGTCTCTTATCACTGCGACCCAGCCAGGTCAAGGAGTAGTGATGTCACGATGCATAACCATTTTCGCAATTGTCGTTCTGACACTGGTGAGCGGTGCTGCTTCCGCAAGCGAACCACAATTCTCAACGATTATCCCTGAATCATCCCAAAGCTCGTCGCTCGTGCACGAAGACTTACCGGATGAAACCAGCAAGCAACTTGGTATGGCAAGACAATCGCTCTTGGTCGTCGATCTTGGTGCTGCCGCCAAACAATTGCGAAAAGCCGCCGCTAACCTGCGCAACACGTCGAAGCAAGCCGATGATACGACGAAGCCCCGGCTCAATGACTCGGCTGAGGAGCTTGAATCACTTGCCCACCGAGTTGAGAACGGAACGGTCAAATCAGCACACGAACTGGATCAACCTTCTGCCCGTGCCCTCCAGCGGTTGTCTCGACACCATTATTTGATGGCTCGACGGTTTT
Organism: uncultured Planctomycetia bacterium; assembly: GCA_963801675.1. Lineage (GTDB taxonomy): Bacteria > Planctomycetota > Planctomycetia > Pirellulales > PALSA-1355 > PALSA-1355. The sequence goes on along the minus strand of CAWDFN010000001.1, from coordinate 54,742 downwards.
GGCTCCAAAAGCAAGCAGAGCGAACCGGAAAGCACCTCCGTGCGGCGGCCTACAATCTTGAGCACGCTGCTCGGTATAGCGGGCAAGAAGTCAGAGTGGCAACGCAAACCGTAGTCAAAGATGTGCGCTTGATCTCTGGCAAACTTGTTGAGGGAGTGGGCTACGGCGTCGATGAAGTCGGCAAAGGGTTTGAAAGCCTGGGCAAACAGGTCGAGTCCGTTGGCAATGAGATGGAACCGGCTCACACAACGGTTTTGCAGGCAAAGTAATGTCAGACTTCGAAGTCATTCGGTGGCAGAATACTTCTTCAGTTCTGGCGGCAGCGGCGGGGAGACGCCGGGAGGTGGTCCGTGCTTGAAACTCAGATCGGGCGCAGCGTGAAATAGCCGAGGTATGAAGGGGAACTCATCAGTCAGGACGTAGTAGTACGTCCCATCCGGGTATTCGGTCGTCGGCCCAGTTCGACCGTTGCACTCGTCTAAATCGCCGTGACCGGGCACATATTCAAAATCTTCCACGAACACTCCGTCGAAGTTGCCCTTCGGGCCATCCTTGCGCTTTCCCTGGCGAAGTCGATAGCTCGACCGAAGGCGGCGTGTTCGGCTCATCATTTCGGTCGGCTCGCCCGGACACTCAGGGCCGTAAATCGGGAACCCATCTCCTGCATATCCCAGCAGATGCATGGGGCGATCAGGGGCAACGCTCGCAAGCTCCCACAGCAAACCTGTTGGCAACCCGTGGTAGTGATATGCCCCACGCCCCTGCGTGTGTGCTCGATTGCAATCAATTCCCAACGCCACGGCGTTTGCAGGGTGCAGCACTTCGAACTGCCAACCACTATTCCCGTCCGAATTCCAGAACGGGCCAGATGGGTCAAACGGTACTCCGTTGACCGCCACGCCGAAGAGCCACATCGCCAGTGGGATTGGTTTCTCAGCCGAGGTCGGCTTGAGTGGCATTTCAAGTTTGTGTTTCTGGGGCCGAATCGGAACTGGGTCGTGTCGATTGGGGAAGTCCCCGATGGCATGGTCCGGTAGACCGTTCGCCGTGACTAATCGCTTGCCGTTGGCGGTGGATATGGTCATTTCTGATGGGTCACGTTCGCCTGATTCGGCCAGTACCCATGCGGCTAACGCCGCCGTCGTGGGGACGGCGACTGCTCCACCGATCAAGGTGCGACGATTGATTTTCATGATTCATTCCAAGGACTTGGTGTTGCTGTGATCCTGGCAAACACATGGAGTGCCATTTTATCAGCGCATCCGGGTCGCCCCAAATCGGTTGTTCTACGACGTGCTGTTATTTACGATCTCTTCAAGCTCCTCAATCAACGCCATTTGGGCAGCTTTGATCTTCCGCCTCGCAGCAGCAACATCAAAGAACTTGGCTCGGTCGATCTCAGGGAACTCCATCTGTCGCCCCGATTTTGGCGGCCATTCCATTGTGAAGGTATTGCTGAGAATCGCACTTGGATCACAGTCGCCCTTGAACGCCCAGGCGTGAACGACCTTGCCACCTTTTTGGGTCACCGGCTTCAAGGCGATGAATGGGCCTGTTGGACTGATGGCAGTTTCTTCCTCGAATTCCCGCTGGGCACACGCCAACAAATCTTCGCCCGGTGTGGGCTCGCCTTTGGGAATTGACCAAATATCGTCGTCCCGATTCGTATAGAACGGGCCACCGGGATGGGCAAGGAGAATCTGGAGCTTGCCATCGTGAAGCCGATACATCAGCAACCCGGCACTGATTCGAACGTGCGCCAATTAACTGATCCTCGTCACCGGACAAAATGCCGAACAACCCACATGATCCCTGTCAGCAACAGGCTCAACAGCACGCAGGTCGTCACTGGGAAGTAAAAGCGGAAATTCTGTCGCTCGATCACGATGTCGCCCGGCAGCCTGCCCAGCCAAGGGATTGAAGGGGCGACCAACCATACCAGCCCGATCACGGCAATCAGGACGCCGACGACGATCAGAACCCCGCCCGGATGCTGCATGGTTAGTCCAGTCTCCTTAGGATGGCTGCAACACTACTTAGGCGAAACAGAATCCTTGACCAGCCATTGTTCCCTGGATCATCACTTTCGCTGGCCCACCCGATTCGGCAATCGAAGTCAGTTTCAGGAATTGACCGAGACACAAGGCATTTGGCTTTGGGATGGAGTCTTCTTCGGTCACAGTGTTGCCCTCTTTTACGGCGCTGATCCGTCGGGCTTTCAATTCTACCGGGATGGCTCAACAGCCGATAGAATGGAGCAATTTGTGGCAACCTCACGCACGGAGGATTCCCAACCATGCCAACGAAGAAACACATCCAGCCAGGCGAGAAAGTGCCGCTGCAACTGACTGCATCCGAGCGAAGACTTGTGCTTGAGGGACTTCTGTGCCTCGACAAGGACCACGAACAGGTCATCCGAAATACGCCTTCCGGTAAGCCGGTCATGATGTCGCTCGACGCTCTCGACGACTTCGCTGGCTATATCGCTGCTGAAGCCAACCACTGCGAGGATAAGAAGAAGCGAAACAAACTCGACACCATTTTCGAGAAGATTCAACGCTTGCTCGACAAATTCACGGACGAAGAACCGCCGAAGACCATCAAGATCGAAGACGCCAGAAAGGCGAAGGCCATTTCCGATCAGAGCGTACAGATTGCTACGTGGGCGGCTCAGGCGATGATTGCTGCCGAGCAGTTGGGAATCGAGCAAGAGCCACTCAAGCTTTTCCAGGTTGCCCCGGCTCAACGGGACGTGTTGCTGTTGGTTCCCGGCGTCTCCAAATCCGTCAAGAACAAGCTGGCGAAGGAATTGTGTCCGACTGTGGCGGAAGAGCAGCGATCTCGGCGTGGTTCCAGAGGCGTTTCCCTGCAACTCGCAGCGCCGGTTCGGCGACCGCCCCGACCGAGATCAAGTAAAGAATTCTGTGGGGCTTGACGGCCAGCATCCGGGCAACATCCCCCAAAGAGAAAAGTTCTGTGTTCATATTTACCTCCGACGTATATATGCCGAGGGCTGTGTTTTTTTCATCACGATGACAGAATATTTTCCGTTTTTGTGGAAAAACCTCCGAGCATCGACAAAAGACCGAGTGCGCTGGTCGAAGCCACCGAGAATTGATGCCCACTTGCACCACGGCGTGCCAAGCCCAATGCGAGTCAAGGGTTGGGCAGCGCATTCTTTCTACGAGAACTCTGGCATCGACCCGCCACATCGCCTCACGATGCCGGACGCCTTCGGGTTGTGCGGTGGATTCGCTCACGCCGCCCTGAAAAAATTATTCTCATCATCACTATATTATTGTGCGGATTGTGGCGGCTCAGTGCGTTGCTGGGTTGCCTTCCACACTGTTCAACACAAAGGAGTCTCGATATCGAAAGAAATAGACATGCCGAAAATAAACAAGAAGAACTTCATCCTGTGGCTCTGCTCACGGAAAGAATCGCCCCTCGCATTCTCAGAGAACCTGCTCTACTCATATCTTGCATGGCGACCAGGCGGCAGCCTTCGCCAGATGGCTGCCGCCACTGGACTGGACCGCTGCAAATCGGTCGCCCCCGCCATTGGCCGACTACGAGAGCTAGGGTTGCTGGCGGAGACGGAGTATGCCGCCTTGCCGCCGCCGGAGGGATGGTTTATTCCCAGGAAGTCAAATGACTCGGAGTGGAGAAAACAAATTCTGTATTTTCCAATCTCGATCCGGCAAAGTGAATTGACCGCCAAGCAAAACGCCTTGTTCGCCGCCATCAAATGGCGACCGCTGAAAAGATTATCGTGGTACGCCACCTGCCTGAAACTAAACCGCTCAGGGGTCTACAGTACCCTGGCAGCGTTGCGACAACAGAAATTCGTCTCCATCGATAGTCTTGCCGTCCGACCCGACGCTAAGGATATCTGGCAGGATATCGACAACGCCACGTTCGTGACCGACACAATCAAGTCTAGGTTTCCGTCCGATTACGAGCCGGTCGTCGCCTGGGAATTGGCCGACTTATGGCGCAAGGTTGATGAGGGGTCGCAGCACCTCCTGGACCGCACGAAGTGGTACAACCGCAAGTACGTCGGCGGATACTGGCAGCGGGTGGCGGCGGCGCTTCCCAGACCCGAGCACCTGGAAGTGTTCATCTGGGAGTTTGCCAAGCTGTTGGATTATGTGCTGGCGAACGCCAAGACTGGCGGCTACCTGACCACGACTACACAAATCGCCTGTGAACAGATCGTGCGAATGTGGCACCAGAACATTCCTGGCAGTCGCTTCCTCTGGAGCTTTGAACCGACGACGTTGCTCAAATGCTAGGGTTCGAGGCTGGCTGCTTTGGCGACAATCACTGGCTGCTTTGACGACAGGCTGTCCAAAAAGTGGCTGCTTTGACGACAGATGTGGGGGCTGGTGGCTGCTTTTCTAATACAAGTAGTAAAAGAGACCTGAATAAGAAGAGAATAAGTAATCTCAAGCCCTGCGGGCTGAAAAACTTTGCAAGGCTACGTTCCGCCTTCGGCGGCCTTCAGTGCATTTTATAGTTCGGTGGCCTGCACTTCATCATCAAGGTCGGCGGTCCCTTTTGAACACGTTCCGTCCAGCATGCTTCCAGCCAAGTCCTGCCAGAACCTCTTCGAGAACCTGACGAAGACGCTTGCGACGACCTTCCAGGGTCCGCTTGAATCCTGACTTCGCCGGGATGATTTGCTCGGCAATGACATGCACCGTATCCGAGACTTTCCAGCTGAGCCGGTCGTCAGCAGCGCCGTTTTGGATGAGGGCGGCGATCTCGTCAGCAATTTGTTGAAGTTCGTCCTGGCGGACTGACTTCGCCGTTATTCCCACTTGGCGATGGCCGGCAGCAATACATGTGGCGGTCATCTGATCCAAATTGACCTGCCAGCAATGGAGTTCAGCCCGAGTGGAGCCAAGCACTGTTCCGCCATGCCGTTCGATGGTGAACGAAAGGATTGGCGGTCGCCATTCGACGTTTTCCATTCGACCGATCAGTTTGTGGCCCGCCATGCCGTTTTCGTCATAGCCGACGAATTCGGTCCAGCAATCGGCAAGAGTTCGTTCGACCTGGCCAGCCTCGGCAATTGCGCCGGGGACGAGCCGGTTCAATATCGACCGCAACTCTTGAATCTTATTTTGGATTGACACCTCACTCATCGTCTGTTCCATCAGGATTCTCGGCAAACATTTCCAACGCCAACAGAATCCGCAGCGCTCATTTCCGTTCTTCCAGAATTCTGGAACAAGTTGTGCTGGACGCCTGGGTGACTGTCATTGTGCTCCAGTCATCATTTCGATTTCCTCGACGAGTTGCTTGCGCTCTCGGGACGCCGGAACAGTGGATCGAACGACGGTGGAGGTTCATGCTCTATTTATCATCATGATGATGAGAATTCGTGGTCATCCACTGAGGAAGCGACGAAGGAAGGACTTCCAATCCCGTCGCTACAACTTGGTGCCGTAAATCAACCAATCGTGCTCCAATTGTCGGCGTTGCTTTGCAGTGAGAGTGCCCCATACCAGCAAGCAGGTGCCGAACGCCATCGAGCTCTTGTCGATGCCAGGGGGCGGCACGAAGCTCAGTCGTTTCGGTGGCACCAGCAGATAAGGAGCGGGTGCCGAATGGAAGTAGCCGGTTGTAAGGGAGTTGAGCATGAACACCATCACGGTCAGTTCTGCCTCGGGCGCTCGTGCGATGATCCGCTTGGCACCTTGGAATGGCGGATTACAGAAGACTCGTTCACCACGCCAATCCTGCAACGCTGCATCCACCTCCTTCGTCCAATAACGAGGAAGCAGGGTGTTATCTCTATCGGCGCAGGCATCAATTGTGAAGCGAAACACGTTGTGGAGTTTTGCGAATAGCGCCGGATCGGTTCGCCATGCCTGGCGCAGTTCACTACGATCACTGGACCGATAGGGATGCGCTTTGCCTTTCGGGTGACGGCGACCTTTGTCTATACGAAGTCCCTTGCCCCCGGTCGGGCGGATGGGACTTGCGGGGACAAGGATTGAGCCGTGTCCGTTCTCGGCGTCGTTTTCGGGAATCTTGGGCTGCGACTTGGAGGGATGGTGTCCCTTGACATTTGACTGGCGCATGAAAAAGACCTTCCTTGTTGGAGGCTGGGAAGGTCTTTTTGTTGGTCGATATTATCTTCTGCGCACCCAGATTATTGTTGAAGACGGTGTGCGCATGCTGACCAGTTTAATTTCGGACGGTGATAATACCGACCTACCCAATCAAGTTGTTAGCGTCGAGAGTGTTTGTGACCTCGTGCGAGATGTTAAAGAGTAATTGACACACCATCATTATACGCTGTTTTTGTCGCTTGTAAACTTAGTCGAAAAACAGTTGTCCCGTCAACGGCAGCCTTGATGTATTGGTGTGCGACACCATGCACAAGATACAGTGCGCTATGATACGTGTCGTTCCTCGATGCAGTTCCAAGAAGAACATCCTTCCCACGGCAACTCCATGCACGCCACATCGTGCGGGGTGGCGCAAATCGAAGGACACCGGACAGAGGCGGTATCGGCATGGCTAGTCGCACCTGATGACACTCGACGAGCTGGCGACGAAGCCTGTCGTATCATGGCAACCCGCCGTATGCAGATTGCACTTTTTATAATCGGTGCGCAGAAGAGGACGGATTCGCCTCGGCCGACCTCGCCGGGAAGGGCGATGGTCTCGTGCGCAACGGCGAGGAGATCACGGTCGGCGATCATCCCGACCACCTCGGGCGTTCCTGAAAAATCACATTTCAGTTTCTTGAAAAAGAATTCCCCGATGCACTATTTATATCGAATCGGCTGATCGCTACGCCGCTCCGAATGCCGTGGGCATGGAACGGAACGAGGGCTGGCGCAGAACGGATCGTCGAGTCTGGGGGGGGTGTGGTGATGACTCGACGGGAGAAATGATTCCGGCGAATGCCGACCGAAGCCGAGATACCGAGAGCTACGTTGTCGTGTTCCGCTGCTCTAGCAGGCAGGCTGCCGTGCGGAGCAAACGTGCCGATTTGTGATACAACTTCGATTTCGCACTTTGTGATACAAGCCACAAGTTGCAAATCGTTGTCTAATCAAAGGTTACTGCAATCGAAATTCTTTGTGCTTGGATTAGAAGTCCGCTGCTCTATCCAGTTGAGCTACGGGCGCTTGCGATTGCGCTAATCTTAGCCGCTCGCCGGCCGCAGTTTAAGTCAGAAGGCGGTCGATTGTCCGTCTGCTTTTCCCTACTCGCGTCAATTTAACTGTCCGAAAGTCCTGAGCTATCGCAGTCTGGCGAGGTGCGCGGCCTCCCTCAAGTCCCTCTTATTGCTTCGCAACACCGACAACAAGTTGAGGCTGTCCGGGAATTGCCGCACACTAACCCGACGCGCAAGCGAGGGACGCTGGACGAAGAACCCTCGCTGGCGCGTCGGGTTAGTGTGGGGACCGCGGCGTGCGGCGTTTTGGGGGGCTTCAATTCCCGGACAGCCTCAACAAGTTGTCGGTGCCACCCCAGAACGCGACTGCAAGAATTCGAATAATGTTGTTGCGCTTTGGGCTCATATGCAGAACAAATCTTCCGGGGGGTGGCCGGAAACTTGTGTTGAAATCGAGCCAGCGCTTTTGGTAATACTGCATCCAGCTGAGACGGACTGTCACTTCAGATCTGTGTTAATGGACGGAAGGCCTGCTTTGTTCTTGGGCCGCCCCCGTCAAAGTCTGCTCGCAAGAGTAGGCTGCGCAGTGGTATTTGACTGCCTCGAAGCGCGTGGACGCGATCTGCGTGCCGGAGGCTCGCGAGCCGTTTTGGGAATGTCCGTGTGGCCACGGCGTTGAACCCAGGGATGCGGTCGGCATCTTGGACTGGGCAGTACAACGTCTCCGTGGGAAGCTCCGGTACCGACCCGCTGCAATGCTGCTTCCTCCGCCGAAGCTCTTTTTGCAGTACAAGAACCGCTTCGGATCCCCGGATGGGAGCAGCGGCGCACGAAACATTTTTGGTGAGGAGAAGTCGCGGTTGCGACCCAACGTCGCACTGCGCGCCGGGCTAACCGCCCTGGCTGACGGGGAAGAAAAAAACTTCTTAGCCACAGAGCTCACAGAGGACTCCGAGACGAAGACAGAGGGAGGGTTTACGAAGGGGGAGATGGGTTCACGCCGTTAATTGCCTTTTTCATCCTTCATCCTTCCGCCTTCATCCTTCCTTGATGTCTTGGCGGTCCATCTTCTCGAGTCCAGTACCTTTGAGTCCGCATCAGTCCGAGGAGTGAACGTGGTGCTCGTGAGAATGAGACGCGGCGGGTTCCAGTCCGTGCAATCCAAATGCCAGCACGATTCCCAACAACAGGGCTGCCGATAACCAGAAGCGATTGTGGGAGTGCAGCTCCAACTCGGGCATCAGATCGGCCAGCGAAATGCACAGGAACACTCCGGCGGCGAAAGCCAGCACTCCGCCCAAAACCAGGTGCTGGTCGGCAGCAAGGCCCTCCAAGCCCGCGAAGAAACACAGAGCACCCAACGGACACATCATCGAGAAGCCGAGATTGACCCATCGACGCGCCGAAAGCGACCAGCCGCCGGCCGTCATGAGGGCCGTGATCGAGAGCGCGTCCAGCGGTTTGTGCAGCACGACCGCCAGAAACGTGCCGACCCCCAACAGCGCCCCGGCAGCGCCCTCGGCGGCATCGGCCATGACGTTGGCGGCCAGCGCGACGCCATCGATAAGCGTGTGCACCGACAGCCCGAACGCCAGTCCGAGCCAATTGAACGTCGTTTGCGGCAAATGCGGATGTTGGTGATCTTCGTGCGAGCACGTGTGATCGACGATTGACTCGGTCAACGCCGGGCTGTCGAGCGGAAAGGGCTCGTGCTGGTGAAAATGGAAGGCGCGAATCAGGATGAACATCGCGACGAAGCCGATCATCAGCCAGCGGACCGCGACGTCGATCGATTGCAGCTCACCGACGGCATGCGGCAACAAGACAAAAAAGCTGACGCCCAGCATCAACCCGGCGACGAAGCTCATCAACAGTTGAGTTCGCAGGTGCGTCATGCGAACCAGCAAAGGTAGCCAGCCGCCGAACAGCGAACTGGCCACGATCAGGGCGCAATAGACGACCAACGTGAGAAGCGGATGCATCTGCCAATCGTATGCGATTGCAAGGCAATATCAAGGCCCTTTCGAGCGGAGCGGCGCGGCGACCGGCCGCGACAAACGGGTCGATCTGATTGACAACGATTCCGACGTCGCACACATTCTCAAGTGTAGTCCGCGGCGCGGCCTGTCCCCCGGGCGATCCCAGCCATTAACTCTGTGAAAATGAGGAACACCATGAGAATCCGATCGGTGCGCACCTCAAGGCGCGGCGTCCGCTGGGGGCTGGTGCTGACGTGTTTCGGGTGGCTGGCGGTCGCGGGTGCGCCGGTTCCGGCTGCCGACGGAGTCTTTCCCGGCGAGCATTGGCAGGAGAAGGCGCCGCGGGATTTAGGGCTCGACGCGGCGCGGCTCGACGCGGTGGCCGCGGCCCTGGGCGGACGCGGCTGCATCGTCAAGAACGGCTACGTCGTCAAGACGTGGGGTTCGCAATCGGAAAAGAGCGACTGGTTTTCTTCCGCCAAACCGGTGTTGAGTACTCTATTGATGTTTGCCGTGCAGGAAGGCAAGGTCGAAAGCCTCGACGCGAAGATCGCTTCGTTCGGTTGGGAGCTGAGCGAAAAGGACCGAACCATGACGTTTCGCCACCTGGGTGCCATGACCAGCGGTTACGCTCGCCCCGAGCCGCCGGGCGCCGCCTGGTCCTACAACGATTACGCGATCAATCTCTATCAGAAGACGTTGTTCGATCGCGTTTTCCAAGAACCGCCGGAGAAGGTCGTGGCAGCGCCCGATCGTTTCGGCGCGCTGCAGCTCGAAGACGGACTGGCATGGCGGCCGAGCAACCGGCGCTTGTCGGCCAGCGTGCGCGACTTTGCCCGGATCGGCCTGCTGTGGCTGAATCGAGGAAGGTGGCGCGAGCGCCAGCTGATCCAAAGCGACCTGTTCGACGCCTGCCAGCGACCGCAGACGCCGGCCGACCTGCCAAACACCGTCAAGGCGGCCACCGACGACTATTTGAAGATCGGCACGTACGGCGGCGAGTCCGATCACTTCAGCAAGGCAGGGCCCGGCATCTACGGTTTCAATTGGTGGTTCAACGCCACCGGCGGCAAGCATCCCGACGTGCTCACGTGGCCCGACGCGCCGGCTGACACCTACATGAGCCTGGGCTTGAAGGGCAACAACACCGCCATGATGCCGAGCCTGGGGTTGCTGGTCGCATCGGCCAACGGCGACTGGGGACCCAACGAGGCCGGCAAGCGCGACTCGGTGATGAACCAGCGCCTGCGACTGATCGCGCAAGCCGGCACGCCCGTGGCGCCATAGCCCGATCATCTGGCGGCGGTCGCCGTCGGGTTGGGTTCGGCGACAGCGAACTTTTGGATGCGATAGTTCTTTGCGTCGCACACGTACAAATGGCCTTCATCGTCGAACGCCATGCCGTGTGGCGTGTTGAATTGTCCGGGCCCTTCGCCCGGTTCGAGCGACAAGACGCCGTCGAGAAACTCGCCGCGCGACGAAAAACGTTGCACGCGATGGTTCGTGGCAGTGGCCCAGATCCGCTCGCGCGAATCGATCAACACCGCGATCGGGCCGACCAGTCCAGCGCGGCCGCCGAAGCCGCCCGGCTCGGTCGTGTTGGCGCCGAATGCCAACAGCGGCTTGCCCTCGGCCGAAAATTTTTGAATGCGACCCAGTGTGGGCTCGGTCGTATAGACGCATCCGTGCTGGTCGACGGCGATGAAGCACGGGCCACCGACGCGGCCCGTTCTGCCGGCTTTGCCGTCGAATTGTCCCGGCTCGCTGCCGTACTCGCCCCACTTGCCGAGCAGTCGACCCTGCGGGCTGAACCGCTGAACGCGGCGATTGACCTGGTCTGCGACGCAGATCGTTCCGTCGGGCGCCACGGCGATTCCGCCAGGCTGGTCCAACTGGCCCTCCGCGGTGCCTTTCTTCCCCCACTCGCGCACCAATTGCCCGGTCCGTGTGAAGACGCAAATCTTATGGTCCATCATCGGCGCGACGTAGACCAGGCCCGAGCGATCGACCGCGATTCCGCTGGGAAAGGGTTTGACGGCAAACTGCCCCAGGAATCGACCCTCAGTGTCGAATCGCTGAACACGATCGTTGTGAGTGTCGGTGACGAAAATCTCGCGCCCCGGTCCGATGGCAATGCCGATCGGCAGGTTGAACTCGCCCGGCTCGGTTCCCTTCTTGCCCCAGGCCGCCACCGTCGTCAGCGGCGACGACGCCTGGGCCCGCACGGCTGGCTCATCGGCATGGCCGAAACGAATCCTCAAGAGCTGCCCGCCGAGCGCCAGCGAGCCCGCTTGCAGAAAACGTCGCCGGCTTTCGCGCGAGGAATGGATCATGGCCCGCTCGTGGAGGACGGATGCGAAGGCGTTGTCGGCCGCTCGGAAGTCATCCGAGTATTGCACCGAATGATAACTACAATTCTAGCGCTGTATTGTAGCCCGAGCGGATGGGGGCCATCAAACATTTTTCACCACGCCGCGGCGCGTTCAAATGGCTTCGTTATTGCTTGCCGGGGCATCGCTTCGCAACTAGGATTGCCGGGGTTCGTTGCAGACGCCGCTGCCAACAAGACTTTGGGTTCGACCGGCCATGCCAACCACGCGACGCGAGTTCAATCGAGGGGCGCTTTCCGCCTCGCTGCTGGGCTGGACCGCTATTTCGTCGGTATTGGGGCGCGCCGCCGAGGATTCAAGCGGCGGCGCGATGCACCTTTATTTCGGCGACCTGCACAACCACAACGCCGTCGGTTATGCCAAGGGGTCGCTCGAACGATCGATCGACTTGGCGCGCGAGCATTTGGACTTCTTTGCGTTCACCGGGCACGCCTCCTGGCACGACATGCCCATCATGCCCCTAGACCGTCACCTGATTTGGGTCAACGGTTTCAAGGTGCATACGGACCATTGGGCCAAGACTCGCAAGCTGATCCAGGAAGCCAACGACGAGCGCTTCGTGGCGCTGTTGGGATACGAGTGGCACTCCAGCGCGTTTGGCGATTACTGTCTGATCTTTCCCGAGGATCAGCCCGATTTGTTTCTGCCCGATCACGTCGAGAAGCTGTTGGATTTCGCCGACGGCAAACGGGCGTTGGCGATTCCGCATCACGTCGGCTACAAGCAAGGCTGGCGCGGTGCGAACTTCTCGCATTTCCGGTCGTCGGTCTCTCCGGTCGTCGAGATTTTCTCCGAGCATGGCTGCACCGAGTCGGACCGCGCCGTCTACCCGATGCTGCGGCACAGCAACGGCGGCCGATCGACGGCCAACACGATTCGCCGTCAACTTCAGAAGGGGCTTCGGTTCGGATTCGTCGCCTCGTCGGACGATCACCTGGGCTATCCCGGCGCGTATGGCGAGGGGGTGCTGGGCGTGTGGGCCGAGTCGCTCACCAGCGCAAGCCTGCTCGAGGCCGTTCGCGCCCGTCGCACTTATGCGCTCACCGGCGACCGGATCGTGATGGAAGTCTCGCTCAACGGCCAGCCGATGGGCTCGACTGTTCCGGCCGCGGCCGACCGCCAGATCGACGTGCGGATCGAGGGTCAGGATTCGGTCGCCATGGCCGAGCTGCTGCGCAACGGCCGGGTTATCGAACGTTGGTTTCCCGAGGATCACGCCGACGGTCCGCCGCGCCTGCCCGGCCGCGCCAAGTGCCGCGTGCAATTCGGCTGGGGTCCGTGGTCGGCGCTGAACCTGGGCCGCATCTGTCCGTGGGACATGACGCTGCGGATGACAGGCGGACGGTTTCACCGTGTCTTGGGATGCTTTCAGGCTGCGCCGTTTGGCGAGGAGCTTCGCGACCGGCTGCGCGTCGTTTCCGACGCCGAGGTCCGCTTGCAGGCATTCACGACCCGCGAGCACTGTTTTGCCGAGGATCCCACCAAGTCGGTGGTCTGCGAGTTGGAAGGCGGACCCGACGCGGTGTTGTCGCTCGAACTTCGCCAGCCGGCCGCCAAAACGGTTCGGGCGCGGCTTGGCGACTTGATCGAGGAGAATGTAGTCGAGTTTACCGGCGCCTTCACGACCGAAAGCTTTATTATCGGCCGGCTGGTGGGTCCCAGCGATTACTCGGCCACGATTCGCTGGCACGATCGGGTCCGCCAGAAAAGTTCGAGCGCCGACTGGTACTACGTGCGCGTGACGCAGCACAATCAGCACCTCGCCTGGTCGAGCCCGATTTGGGTCGAGGCGTAGTGCCGAACCCAGTATCGCCGCGCGCCGTCGCCTTGGGCGGCGAGCGTCTACGGCTTTTCGACCAGCCAGATATTGCGGTAGCGAACCGGATTGCCGTGATCTTGCAGATAGATCGGACCGGGACCGGGGCCTTCAGGATTCGGCGCGGCGGTCGTGACTTTGGGCAGCTCGACGTCCTTGTGGATCAATACGCCGTTGTGCTTGACCGTCATCGTGGCGTTCTTTACCTTCTTGTCGCCGTCGAACTTGGCCGCCGTGAAGAAAATGTCGTACGTCTGCCAGGCGAGCGGCGGGTAGCACATGTTGACGTCGGGAGCCTTGATGCTGTAGATGCCGCCGCATTCGTTATTTTCGCCCTTGAGGCCAAACGAATCGAGCATCTGCACTTCGTAGCGGCCCTGCGCGTAGCAGCCGCTGTTGCCGCGCGCTTGTCCGCGCGCGGCCGGCATGAAAGGCAACAGGAACTCGACGTGCAACTGGAAGCTTTGGAATTTCTGTTTGCTGGTGGCGCCGGCGGCCAGCAAACCATCGGCGGTCATCTTTCCGGGGCTGAACGCGTCGGCGCTGGTGCCGTCGTACAGCACGACGGCCCCTTGCGACGGCTTGGCGCCGAGAGCGGGGCTTTTGCGTTCGACTCGCTTCAGTTGGCCGGCCGACTCGCCGCCGGTCACGTCGATGCTCATCACGCCGTCCTTGATTTCGCTGTTGCCATGATCGCTTTTGAAGCGAACGACGCCGTCAATCCGTTCGCTGTCGGCTTCGCGCGTTGCGCTTCCGTCCCATCCGTCGCCGGGCAGCCCACCGCGATAACCGACCGCGCGAAACTTTCCGCCCCCCAGCGCAATCACCTGCACACCGACGTTGGCGTCCCCCTCGGGCGACTTGATGCTGCCGGCGTACTCGCCCTGGATCTTAAAGTCGGGATCGTCCGACCCGGAAACGTTGGCGTCGGCTGCCGACGCCGAGCCGCCATGGGCGAGAAGCGCGAAACTGAGCAGGGTCGCTGGAATGATCCAAGAAAATCGCATTTCGAGTTCTCCGCCGGGTCTCGATTGGGGGACGGGTCGCTGGAAGACGCAGGGATATTTTGGGTGCGCCAACGATACGTTGCAAGCACCGCGGACAAACGTCGGAGTTTTAATTTTTTCACCCGCCACGGGCGTGCAGTCCGACGCTTGGGAGTGTAGGATTGGGCTCTAAGCCGGAGCCAGGAATCGTTTATGTTAGTCGGTAGCGCCCGTTAGGAAATAACCCCGTTGCCCTCGCGCGCTGCGACGCCAGTGAGGGCCGATTTCATTCCTCGTTCCCACTCAGGCGGCCTCGGCGGCAATGAATTCGAGATTCGGCAGCGACTTCGAGGAGACACATGCATGAACAGGCAAAACATCGTTCGGCTGACGTTGGCGTTCATTTGGGGATGGTTCGCGATCGGTTTGGCCCAGGCGGCCGTCAAGCCGAATGCGCTGTTTTCCGACAACACCGTGTTGCAACAAAAGGTGAATGTGCCGGTCTGGGGCACGACTGACAAGCCGGATAAAGTCACGGTCAGCTTTGCCGGTCAGGATGTCTCGGCTACGCCCAAGGATGGCAAGTGGCGCGCCGAAATGGCGCCGTTGGCGGCTGGCGGCCCGCACGTTATGACCGTCAGCCAAGGCTCCGAAAAAGTCGAGATTAAGAACGTGCTGGTCGGAGAAGTCTGGATCTGCGGCGGTCAGTCGAACATGCAGTGGGCCTTGAAGCAGAGCGACGGTGGCAGCGAAGCGATCGCCATGGCCGGCAATGACAAGATCCGTTTATTCACCGTGCCGCGCGGCGGCTCGGACAAGGTCGAGAGCGACGTGGTCGGCAAGTGGGCGGCGGCAGCTCCCGACACGGTCGGCGATTTTTCGGCCGTTGGCTATTTCTTCGGACGCGACCTGCAGAAGCAGTTGGCCGTCCCCGTGGGCCTGATCGCCTCGAACGTCGGCGGAACGGCCGCCGAACAGTGGATGAGCAAGGAATCAATTGACTCGAATGCGGATCTGAAAGACATGTCGAAGCCGCAAGGGGCGAGCATGCTCTACAACGCCATGATCGCGCCCTTGGCTCCCTATGCGATCAAGGGGGCGATCTGGTACCAGGGCGAATCGAACGCCGGCCGCGCTTATCAATATCGCACGCTGCTGCCGGCAATGATCAAGAACTGGCGCGACACGTTCAAGCAAGGCGATTTTCCGTTCTTGATCGTGCAGATCGCGCCTTACGAGGCGATTGTCCGCGAGCCGTCGGATAGCGCGTGGGCCGAAATTCGCGATGCCCAGCTGCATGTCCGGCAGAACGTTCCGCGCACGGCCCTGATCGTCACCACCGACGTGGGCGACGAGAAAGACATTCATCCGCGCCGCAAAGAGCCGGTCGGAGCCCGACTGGCGTTGGCCGCCCGAGCGGTTGGCTACGGAGAGAAAATCGAATACTCCGGGCCGGCGTACGAAAGCATGACCATCGATGGCGACCGCGTCACGCTTCGCTTCCGACACGTCGGCACGGGCCTGGTGGCCAAGGGCGGACCATTGACCGGTTTTACAATTGCCGGCGAAGACAAGAAGTTCTACAGTGCCAATGCCACGGTAAATGGTGATACCGTGGTGGTGTCGAGCGACAAGGTGGCCAAGCCGATCGCCGTGCGATACGGCTGGGCCGCTTATCCGGTGGTCAACCTTTGGAACAGGGAGGATCTGCCGGCGTCCCCGTTCCGAACCGACGCGTTTCCCATCACCACGCAAGATAAAAAGTAGTTTCTTTCAAGGATCCGACGGCCATGGTTCGCACGTTCTCGATCCGCGGATTCGGTCTGGTGGTTGGCTGCGTCGTGGCACAATTCTTAATCCGCGGGGGATCGTTCGCGGGTGAATTGCAGCCAGGGGTGCGCGGAGTGGCAACGCGGGCGCCGGCCGGCATGAAGATCGACGGCAACCTGGAGGAGTTCAAAGACGCCTTCGGAACGCCGGTGGGCTACTTCGATCCCGACGTCGAAAACCGCGCCGCTCAGTTCTTCTACATGTGGGACGATGGCGCGTTCTACGCCGGCCTCCGTACGCTCGACAAGAAACAAGCCGATCCCGCGCCCGACGACCGGCTGTGGGAGGGGGACGCGGTCGAGTGGTACTTCGATACCCGGCGCAATTCGGATTTTCGCGCCATGACTTGGGGCCCGGGCGCCGTGCACATGTACTGGACCGGGTACAAGGGAGCCGAAATCAATCCGCGCTGGTGCCTGCGACCCGACATGCTGCAAGCCATTGCTGGCACGGGCGTGGAAGTCGCAGCCCGCAAAACGAGTACGGGAGCCGAGGTTGAGTTCAAGCTACCCTGGTCGAACTTTCCCGATTTCATGGTCGAGCCCGACGCGGTCATCGCCTTGGATGCCGAACTGTGCTACAGCGACGGCGGCGCGCGGGTCAACCGCACGTTCGTCTACGGCAGCCCGCTCTCCGTGCAGCAGCCCGCCTCTCAGGGCAAAGTGCAACTGGTCGAGCGGCTCGAATCGGCCCATTGGAAGCCGTGCGGAGCCGTGATGATGCCGGTTCGCTGCGACACGGCGTGGACCCAAAAAACGCCTGCCATGGTGACTGGCACCATGGCCCTGCCGCCGAACCACGCCGAGCAAGTCGGCAAGATCGTGTTTCGCATTCTCGACGTCGAGGGTCGCACGGTGGCCGATTTCCCAGGCACGCTCGAAGGTTTCGGCCACGACGCCAACTTTCAGCGCGCCAGCGCCCAGTGGCAGACCGACAAAGCCGTGCCCGGCGCCCATTTTCTGTTGGGCCTGGTCTACGATCGCGGCGGAAAAGAGCTCACTCGCGTGGCGCCGCGCATGGTCAGCGTGCAAAACTGCGCAAGGGTATTGATTCTCGGCGGTCTACCCAAGAGTGTCTGGGCTGCTCGCCCACGGCTAGCCGCCGACGCTCGATCGCAGGTCGTCGAGATTTTTGCGCAGGTCGGACAGTTCGGCGCGGACTTCTTCCAGCTCGCGGCGCAGCTCGTCGAGCGATTGTTGGCTGGCGTAGATCACGCTGCCGGAATGGCTCACTTGCGGTGTGGTGGTTGGCGCATGGGCTGGTGATGGCCGGGAAGGTGAGGTCGACACGGTCGGCGGCGTGGCATCGAAAGCTTCGGGCGTCTCTCTCGATCCGCCGCTGGATGAAAACTCGTGCCGCAGTTTTTCCAGCTCGCGCGGCTCGTAGAGTGCATGCGTCACGACGTGGCCGCGCCCGTCCGGCGTCAGGGAGACGATCAAGCCCTTAGTCTTCAGCGATTCCAACACCGGACGTAGGGCAGTGACGTCGGCGATCGGCTCCATGCGGGCGGCGCGGCCGCGCAATTCGCCCTCGGTCTGCGCGCCGCGCAACAGCAATTCGGTCATCACGGCCAACTCGACCTTGTCGACGCCGAGCCATTCGTACATGTAGTGCCGGTATCGCGGAACGCGTCCGCCTCCTTGCACTTCGGCCGCCGCGCCCACGGCCCGCAGTCGGACGAGCGATTCCTCGACGTCCTCGGGCTCCACGTCCATCAAGGGGTAGCGATTATTCTTCTGGTTGCAGCCGCTACGAAGGGAGTTGACCGACATCGGATAGCCGTCGGGCGTGGTTTTGGCCTTTTCGACCAGCACTCCCGCGACTCTCCGATCGATGGCGCAAAGGGGCTGCCAACGCAGTTGAGTGTGGTCCGCGGGCCGCTTTGGAACGTCGTTCATGCCTCGTCTCAATTGGGAAATTTCGTCGTGTGTCCGCGCAAATGTCACGCAAAATATCGCCACTGTGGCAATCTATTCGTCTTGGCTGATACGCACAAGGACCGATTTCTCCGCTCCGCCACGGCGTGAAGGACGCCGCCGAACCAGATCAACCCTGGTAGCCGCGCGTTCGGGCTCCTGGTACAAAAGCTAAGTCCTCGCCGCGATTGACTGCCCCACCATGGCCTCGTGAGCTTGCGATTACCTATGAATACGCCCTTGAAGTCGCGGCGAATCCTGATGTTCGTCGACGACATTTACGAAGACTTGGAGCTTTGGTACCCGAAGCTGCGGCTGCAAGAGGCTGGAGCTGCGGTAGTCGTCGCATCTGCCGACGCCGGCAGGACATACGCCGGCAAGCACGGCTATCCGTGCCGCTCGGACGCGGCGATCGGCGAGGTACACTCGGCCGACTTCGCCGGATTGGTGATTCCCGGCGGGTTCATGCCCGACAAGCTGCGGCGCGATCCGCGCGTGCTGGCCCTGGTCCGCGAGTTTGCCGCTGCATCGAAACTTGTCGCCGCGATTTGCCACGGCGGCTGGATTCCGATCTCCGCGGGCGTCTATCGCGGGGTCCGGGTGACCGGCTCGCCGGGGATCAAGGACGATCTGATCAACGCCGGCGCGGTCTGGGAAGACGCGGCGGTGGTCGTCGATCGGCATTTCGTTTCCAGCCGCAAGCCGGACGATTTGCCCGAGTTTTGCCGTGCGATTTTGCAAGTCCTGGCCGGGTAGCCGGGCGCACATCCGGCGATTATGGAGATCCTCGAACGATGATCTGGGCCGTGTTTGGCGTGTTGGTTGTTCCACTGCTGGTGCTGCTGAACGCGTTCTTCGTTGCCGCCGAATTTGCGCTGGTCGCCGTGCGACGCACGCGGGTCGACGAGATGATCAATAATCGCCGGGCCGGTGCGGCATCGGTGAAGCACGCAATCGACAATCTGGACGATGCAATCGCGACGACGCAATTGGGTATCACGCTGGCCAGCTTGGCCTTGGGCTGGGTCGGCGAGCCGTCGATGGCCCGCCTGGTAGCGCCGTTGTTTTCGTTTCTGTCCTCGGATGAGTCGTGGGCCGCCGCTCATACCCTGGCCACGATTCTGGCCTTTGCAATGATTACGTTTCTGCACGTGACGTTGGGCGAATTGGTGCCCAAAGCCATCGCGTTGCAGCGGCCCGACCGCGTCAGCTTATGGTTTGCTCGGCCGCTATTTTGGTTCGCGACCGTGATGCGGCCCTTCATTGTCATCATGAACGTCGTCGGCAACGGGGTAGTGCGAATGCTGGGGTTCGAGCCCTTGAGCGGCCACCAGATGGTCCATTCGGTCGACGAGCTGGGGTTGATTATCGAGGAAACGCGCCGCGCCGGGCTGTTGCCGCGCGACCAGGCCGAATACGTCCGCAATGTGTTTCGCTTGCCGGCCAAACGTGTGCGCGACTGCCTGGTTCCGCTCCAGCGGATGGCCGCGCTGGAGTTACACATGCCCGAGCAGCGCATTCTGGAAGAGGTCCGCGAGGGAGCCCACACGCGCATGCCGGTCTATGAAGGCACGCTCGACAACATTGTGGGTATCGTCAACACCAAGGACCTTTTCCACCTGTTCAGCCTGCGGGGCATGGTGGTGCTGGACGACGCTATGTATCCGCCGATCTTTGTCGATCCTGACCGGCCGATTTCCGAAGTGCTGCGTCAGTTCCGTCGCCAGCGCCGGCCGATGGCGTTGGTTCGCGACCAGGATGGCAAGGTTTTGGGCCTGATCACGTTGGAAGACATCGTGGAAGAGATTGTCGGCGAGATCGAGGACGAGCACGATCCGCCGGCGTAGCGGTGTAATCGGCACAAATCTCGTCCCATATCGCAACGCTTGCGCGTTGCGCAGCGGCTACTCACGCCTTGCCCACCTCATGGGCAGGCTCCCAAATCCGGCGGCGGGACCCCTTCGCCAGATTGGCCACCCTACTTTTCTTAAAGCCTTGCAGTTTCGCATCCTAAGTCTCGCCGCGGCGGCGCCCGCTGGGGTGGTCGACACGCTTGGCACAGTGATTGCTGTCCCGTCGCCATACCTCCTGTTAGGCGACCGTGAGGTTGTTGTGCTGTGCGCGCTGGCGGAGTGTGCAGAGCGTGTCGTTTGAAGTCCCTCTGTAAAGCGGAGAAGTCAGATGAGAATCCCTAGAAAACGTGTGTGGTGTTGTTGGTTGTTAGTGGGGTGTCTGGGTTTTGCGGCGGCTGCGGGTTCGCGCATCGCCTGGGGCCAGGATGAGAAAAAGGCGGAAGAGCCCGCCGCAGCTGCGGCCCCCGAAACGGCGGCCCCGGCAGCGACTCCGGCTCCCGAGCCGGTGCCGGACTATTTCACCGGCACCAACCCCGCGGAACCTCCCGCGAAGTGGCCCGATCCCACCGGCGCCAACGCCGGCTATTGGATAACTCCCTCCCCCGGCCCGGTGGGCGACGGCGACCCGGCCAAGTCGCAAACGATTCCCAGTTTGTATGACCGCGTCGCCCACAACATGTTCTCGATCAACATCGTGTGGACGCTGGTCACGGGATTTTTGGTGATGTTCATGCAGGCGGGGTTTGCCTTTGTCGAGGCCGGTTTGGGCCGTGCCAAAAACGCCTCGCACACCATGGCCATGAATTTCATGATCTATCCGCTGGGCTGCTTCGCGTTTTGGGCGTACGGCTTTGCGCTGGGTTGGGGCAACTGGTTCAACGGCGCCGTGCCCGACGGCTGGTACGCCTCGTTGGGGCCCGGACTGTCGGCGCTCGAGCCAGGGCATCGGCATCGAGCCAACAGATCCGGCCAACCCGATGCTGTTCAAGTTTGGCTTGCTGGGAACCAAGGGATTCTTCCTGCATGGCGTTGAGGATGTCAGCGTCATGGCGATCTTCTTCTTCATGATGGTGTTCATGGATACCACGGCCACAATCCCGACCGGCACGATGGCCGAGCGGTGGACGTGGAAGAATTTTTGCCTGTACGGCCTCTGGGTCGCGCTGCCCTACTGCATTTATGCCAACTGGGTGTGGGGCGGTGGTTGGTTGGCCCAGGCCGGCAAGAACTGGGGGCTCGGCCACGGAGCGGTCGACTTTGCCGGCTCCGGCGTGGTGCATGCCATGGGCGGCATTATCGCCTTGGCCGGTGGCATTTGCATTGGCCCGCGGATTGGCAAGTATATCAATGGAAAGGCCCACGCGATCCCCGGCCACAACATTCCGATGGTGGTCTTGGGAACGTTCATCCTGGCGTTCGGATGGTTCGGGTTCAATCCGGGATCGACGCTGGCCGGCACGGACTTGCGCATCTCGTTTGTCGTCGTCAACACGATGCTGGCCAGCGTGACCGCCGCCTTGGGGGCCATGTGCTGGATGATGCTCAAGGGGCTCAAGCCCGATACGTCGATGCTGTGCAACGGCATGCTGGCCGGTCTGGTTGCGATCACCGCCCCCTGCGCATTTGTCGATAGCTGGGCTGCCGGCGTGATCGGCGCGATCGCCGGCGTGCTGGTCGTCGAAAGCGTCTTTTTCTGGGAGCGCATGGGCGTTGACGATGTCGTGGGTGCCATTTCCGTGCACGGCGTGAATGGAGTCTGGGGGCTTATTTCGGTGGGCATCTTTGCCAACGGCGTCTACGGCGCGGGACCGAAGCTGCCCGACGGCACGTTTGGCAACGGATGGAACGGCGTTCCTGGAGAGCGCGGAGTGGCGGGCATCCTCTACGGCGACTCCGGGCAACTCTGGGCCCAGTTGCTCGACTCGGCTGTCGTCATTGTCTTCGGCTTCGTGATGGCCTTTGTGTGGTTCAAATTCAGCAACATGATTACCCCGCTGCGCGTGTCGAAGGAAGTGGAATTGGAAGGCCTCGACGGGCCCGAAATGGGATGTATCGGATATCCCGATTTCGTGATTCGAGGTCATGCCACGGACGCATGATGGTTGGCTACTGCCGGTTTGCCTCGGTTCGATCGTCCCGCCTGGCGGTCGAACCGAGGCACCGGGAACCGACCCCGTCGGCTCGTCGGTTAATGTTTCTCGAGCAAGCGAATTCATGACCCGGCTCGAACCTCGCAGGATCTCTGGCTTCCGCCTAGCCAGAGGGACGCCCCAAATGGCTTGGGCGGGTCGCTAGTCGGCCCGCCCAAGTCGGGGTTGTGCGCGGGCACCCAGCGAGCGTGGGTTGAAGATGGCTACTGCCCACGCCCGACTTTCCAACCCCTAATCCCCAACCTCGAATCCCCTCCTGCTACCCCCGATCCACCGTCAACGCCTTGCCGTTGTCCTTCGTGCCGATCTTCAAAATGAAATTCACCGCGCGGCGGGCCCAACTCGCGGCATCGGGATAGGACGCGGCGCCGTCGCCGTAGCAACTGCGCAGCATGTCGGTGTTGATGATGCCGGGATTCAGGGCCACGGCGGCCATGCCCTTGCGCAGTTCCTCGGCTAATGCCTGCGTGAGACCCTCGATCGCCCATTTCGTCGCGCAGTAGGGAGCCACCTCGGCCGACACCGAGCGGCCCCAGCCGGAACTGAAATTGACGATCACGCCGCTGGCCCGCTCGACCATGCCGGGCACGAAGTGGCGAATGACGTTGGCCACTCCCTTGATGTTGACGTCCACGACTTTCGAAAACTCGGCGGCCGACACTTCCCACAAAGGGGCGTTTCGATTGATCAGGGCCGCGTTGTTGATCAACAGGTCCACGCCGCCCATCGCATCCAGCACACCGCCGGCCCAGCGGCGCACCGCGTCGTCGTCGGCCACGTCGACCGTGGAGAAGCGATGCGGGGCCGGCCAGCGCTTGCCGAGCGCGGCGATGATCGTTTCGTCGCGGGCGCAGCCGCATAGGGTGTGTCCGGCCGCGATGAAACCCTCGGCCATCGCCAGCCCCAGGCCGCGGCTGACGCCGGTCAACACGATCCGCCTGGTCGCCGACGCGCTCACGGTCCACTCCTTGCCGGGGCGATCTTTATTTTGAGCCGCCATTTTATTCCCGGCGTTGGCGGTTCGGTAGATTAAAATCGGGCCGCGGATGACGGCTTGTGGTGGAATCGGGTGCGGATGTTTATGGCGTTTCTCATCAGCATTTTGGCCGCGCTTTTGTTGGCGCTCGCGGTGCTCATCGGTTGGGTCGCGCAGTGGATCGGCCTGCCAGGCAACTGGCTGATCGTGATCGCGGCCGCCCTGTACGCCTGGTGGATTCCGTCCGACGCCGGGCTCGCCATCGGCGGCAATACGGTCATTGCGCTGGTTGTGCTGGCCGTGATCGGCGAAGCGGTCGAATTGGCCGCCGGCGCGCTGGGCGTGGCCAAGGTCGGCGGCAGCCGCCGCAGCGCCCTGCTGGCGCTCGTCGGCTCGATAATCGGCGGCATCTTTGGCGTTGTGGTCGGCTTGCCGATTCCGCTGGTCGGATCGTTGGTGGCCGCGGTGCTGTTCGCCGGGCTCGGCGCGCTGGCCGGCGCGTTTCTCGGCGAGACCTCGCACGGACGCGATTTCGATGCCAGCGTCGCGGTCGGCAAAGCCGCCTTCATCGGCCGCGTGCTCGGCACCCTGGCCAAGATGATCGTCAGCTCGATCATGGTCGCCGTCACGCTGGCGGCGCTGGTGTTCTGATCGGATGAAGCCGGAAGGATGAAGGATGAGTAGGAGCGCGCTTTCTCCTCGTCGTATTACTCATCCAGTAGTTCCAAGTTCAGAGAATTGCTATAGGTGAACGCAAGGGTCCTCCTCAGATTGGTTTGTGTTGAAGAACTCAAGCCAAGGAGGGGTCCCATGCGTTCAAGGATGAGTCATACCATAACTGCTGGCGAAGTTCACGGGTGGGCCATCGGGTGGCTGCTGCAAGCAAAGCTATTAGAGGATCATGGGTGGCTGTGCACGGCCAGGGTGACCTGGAATGTTTTGTTGCGGGCGGCCGCCCGGATGATCTCGATTTATGCCGCCTGTCGCGATTTGGCCAACGCGCCTTCCGACCAGGCCGTGTTCAATGCGCTGTCCGACGGCCTGCCCAAGACTCTGAAGTCGTTGGAACGTCGGTTGAACGAGGCGCTGTCCGCGCCGCTGCCGCGACGGTTGTTGCGCCATTCCTGGCGTGTGGCGATCGATTGGCATTTGGTGCCCTACTATGGCGAGCCCGACAAAAGTCGGAACGAACTGTATTACGGCAAGCCGCGCCAGGGCACGACGAAGTTTCACGCCTACGGCACAGCCTGCATCGTGCAGCACGGGCAGCGCTACACCGTGGCACTGACGTGGGTGCGGCGGCACGAAACGCTGGTGGTCGCGCTGCGGCGTCTGCTGGCGCAAATTCGCAAAATCGGCCTGAAAATCAAGTATGTGCTGCTGGACCGCGCAGTTCTTCAACGTGCCGGTGATCACCTGGTTGCAGAGCGAAAAACTGCCGTTCTTGATGCCCGCCATGTTTCGCGGGCGCCGCTCCAAGAAGCGCCGCGCCGCCACCGGCCTGCATTGGATCAAGCGTCAGAAGGCGGGCTGGTATCAACACACGCTGAAGAACAAGAAGCAACAAGTGACCGTCTCCGTATGCGTCACGTATCGTACGCATCGCAATCGCAAAGACCACAAACATGTCCAACAAAAGCTGTTGTTCGCTGCCTGGCGTGTGAAGGGCTCTCCCAAAGACATTCGCCAGCGGTATCGCAAGCGGTTCGGCATCGAATCGAGTTACCGTCAAATGCGTCAAGCGCGCATCCACACCTGCACGCGGTGCCCACGTCTGCGTCTGGTGTTTGTCGCCGTCGCCCTGATCCTGCGAAACCTCTGGGTCTGGATTCACGCCACGCGCTTGGCCGAAGGCAGCGGTCCCACGATGACTTTGCGACTCGAACGACTCCGTTACAAACGAATGCTCGATTGGATCGCCCAAACCGTCGCCGCCTTACTACATGACGGCTCAATACCTTGCGTCGATCTAAGCCCATAAGCGAAAGTTGGAACTACTGTCATCCTTCATCCTTCCGCCTTCATCTTTCTTCAGCGATCCTCGAGCCGATCGAGAAACGCGTCGACCTCGGCATGAAATTCGGCGGTCCGCGGGTCGTTGTGGTCGCCGCCGGGGATGACGACTAGCTGCTTGGGTTCGTTGGCGGCGTCGAACAGACGCTGGCCGAGTTTGAAGGGTACGATCGTGTCGGCGTCGCCGTGGAATTGCAACAGCGGCCCGCGATAGTCGCGAATTTTGGCGGCCGAGTCGAGCCGCGTGCGCATCAACGTTTTCACCGGCAGCCAGGGATAGTGGTGCGAGGCAACCTCGGGCAGCGAGCTGAACGTGTTTTCCAGCACCAGGCCGCGGGCGCCGTCGCCGGCCGCCAGATCGACCATCACGCCACCGCCGATCGACTCGCCCATCAGCACGATGTGCGACTCGCCCACGCCGGCCCGCTCGGCCAGCCAGCGCCGCGCGGCGCGCGCGTCGTCGAGCACGCCCTGTTCCGACGGACTGCCCTCGCTGCGGCCGAAGCCGCGATAATCGAAAATCATCACCGACGCGCCGAGCGGACCGGACAGGTCTCGCACGACGTCCGAGCGATGGCTGAGGTTGCCGGCGTTGCCGTGGGCGAACAGCACCACGGCCCGGGGATCGGGATGCGGAACGTACCAGCCGTGCAGCTTCGTGCCGTCGGACGCTCTGAACCAGGCGTCTTCGAACGCCAGGCCCGGCTCGTTCCAGTTTCCGTTGGGATAGACCGAGGGGTAGAAGATCAGCGAGTTTTCGAGAAACAGCATGATTAAGACCAATAGCAGGTACGCGACGATGGGAAAACGTAGAAAACGGACGAGCCGGCGAAACAGCCGCCAGCGAGGCGCGGCTCGCGAATCGGCTGCCTCGAGCGGTGGGGCGGTTGACGCGATCACAATTGGGCTCCGCTAGGCCTTGCCGGCGAGCGCCGGTTCCGCGCGGCGCACCAGCGACACGCGCAGTCCACCCTTGGGACGAATCGCAATCAACGGCTCGGGCTCGACGTCGGCCTGGCCGGCGGCCAGCCTCAGCCTGAATTTTTGCAGCACGCATGCCATGATCAAGACCATTTCCATCGTGGCAAAGGCGTTGCCGATGCATACGCGCGGACCGCCGCCAAATGGGATGTACGCGTACTGCGGAATCTTGTCGCAGCGGCCGGGCGCGAACCGCTCTGGATCGAACTTTTCGGGATCTTCGAAAAACCGCGGATCGCGGTGCGTCATCCAGGGGAACGCGTAGACCCAGCTTCCCCGCGCAATCTCGTATCCGCCCAGCTCCACTTTTTCAATCGCTTCGCGCGGAAGCAACGCCCAGGTGGGCGGATACAGCCGCAGCGATTCCTTGACGACCATCTCGGCGTACGGCAGCCGTGGCACGTCAGCAAATCCGGGAGCGCGGCCGGCCAGCACGGCGTCGACTTCTTCGACTAGCCGGTCTTCGACGGACGGATGTTGGGCAACCAGGTACCAAGTCCAGGCCAGGGCCGCGGCCGTCGAGTCGTGGCCGGCGTTGAACAGCGTCATTGCCTCGTCGCGCGCTTGCAAGTCGGTCATGCCGCTGCCGTCTCCTTCTTCGTCGACGGCCAACAGCAGCATCGACAGCAAGTCACCATGATCCTCGCGCGATGCGCGCCGCCGGCGAATGACGTCCCAGATCATGTCGTCGAGTATGCGGATGGCCCAGCGCAGGCGGCGCTTGCTCGGAAGCGGCAGCCAGTCGGGCCATTGAAGAGGGTTGCCGGCTTCGCGCACGACGGTCTCGGAAATTACGCGCACCGCCTCGCCCAGATCGGCGGCGCGATCGGCCAGTTCGACGTCGAACAGCGTTTTGGCGATGATCGCCAGCGTCAGTCGCGTCATCTCGTCGGCGACGTCGAGCGTGGCACCGCCGCTCCAGCGATCGAGCATGCGGCGCGTGTACTCCACCGTGGTTTGCGCGTACCCGTCGAAGCGCTTGGTGCTGAACGCCGGCTGCACGAGTCTTCGCTGCCGCCGCCAGAATTCGCCCTCGCTGAGGACCAGGCCGTTGCCGTCGATCTTTCGCAGTCCGTCGATGGCCCATGGTGGCCGGCGGAAGCTCTTGTTCTTGGTGACCAGCAAGTCGCGGATCAGCTGCGGATGGTTGAGCACGTAGAGTCGGATCGGGCCCATGCGAAAATACGCCATGTCGCCGTACGTCCGGCCGATTTCGGTGATGAATTGCAGCGGATCTTTGCGCAACCGCCGGGCGAGCATGAGACCGCACAATAGATCCTTCGGTCCAGCCGGATAACGGGTCATCGCGGCGTCCCTCCTTCCCCCTGCGAGTTGTCTCATGCGGCCGGCGACTCGAGCAGTTCGTTGACGACGCTGGCATCGGTCACCACGCTGTCGGTCAACGTTTCGTCGCGGCCGTGATGATGATAGGTCAAGCGATCGTGGTCGAGGCCCATCTGGTGCAGGATCGTGGCATGCAGGTCATTGACGCTGACGCGAGAGTCGACCGATTTGTAGCCCACGTCGTCGGTGGCGCCATGCACGTGGCCGGCCTTGAATCCGCCGCCGGCCACCAGCAGGCTGAAGGCGTTGCGATTGTGGTCGCGCCCGCTGCCGTTTTGCGAGACGGGCAAGCGGCCGAACTCGCCGGTCCACAGCACGACGGTGCTGTCGAGCATGCCGCGGGCTTTCAAATCCTTGACCAGCGCGGCCGAAGGCAGATCGGTCTTGCCGCAGATCGCTTCGTTCTCGGTTTTGACGTTGCTATGGGCGTCCCAGGGCTGAAACTGCGGCTTGACCGGCGGCATGACTTGCACGAAGCGCACGCCGCTTTCGACCAGACGGCGGGCCATCAGCAGCCGCGTGCCGTAGCCTTGCGTTTCGGGATTGTCGAGCCCGTAAAGTTTCTTCGTGGTCTCGGTTTCGTTCGACAGATCGAGCACCGCTCCGGCGGCCAACTGCATCCGCGCGGCCAGTTCGTAGTTGCGAATGCGGGCTTCGAGCTCCGATTCGTCGGGGTAGCGCGTGCGATGCTCTTCGTTGAGGCGAGCCAGATAATCGAGGTTGCGGCGCTGCGCGGGCGGACTGATGGCGGTGGCGGGCTGCAAATTCAGCACCGGCGCGCCCTTGGTGCTCACCTCGGTCCCGCGATAGAGCGGGGGAATCAACCCGTTCTGCCACAACAGCGTGCCGCTGGTGTTGTAGCCCTCGGGATCGCGCAGCACGATGTAGGCTGGAAGGTTCTGGTTTTCGCTTCCCAGCGCATAGCTGATCCACGACCCGATCGCCGGCCGGCCGGGAAAAATCTTGCCGGTGTTCATCATCACCAGCGCTTCGGTGTGATTGTTGTGCGCGCTGTACATCGAGCGAACCAGGCACACGTCGTCGGCGATCGTGCCCAAGTGCGGAATCACTTCCGACAGCTCCATGCCGCATTGGCCGCGGCGGTGGAACTTGAACGGGCAGGCCATCAACTTGTTGGCCTCGCTGCCGGATTGGAACATCTCGACCTTTGTCGAGTACACCTCGCCTGCGCGGCGGTTCAGCTCGGGCTTGGGATCGAACAACTCCATCTGGCTCGGCCCGCCGTTTTGCATGAGCATGATGACGGCTTTGGCCGGCGCGGCGAAATGGCTGGGCTTGGGGCGCAAATCGCTGGCGCCGGCGGTCTCGTGCGTCGCGGCCAGCAGCCCCTCATTGTTGAGCAACCAGCCGAGGGCCAGCGTGCCCAGCCCCATGCCCGAGGCTTGGAGCAACTGGCGGCGTGTCAACCTAAGACCGGGATTCGCGTGAAACATGGCCTGCGCCGCACTGTCTAGGGGACGTACAAAAACTCGTTCGAGTTCAAAAGCATATGGCATAAATGCGCGAGGGCTTTTTCGGCGGCCTGGTCGCTCGGCAATTGGGCTTGGGCAAATTCGGCCGCGTGTTCCGACAGCAATTGCTCGCTCCAAGACGCTTCGCTCGGCCTGGGGGCGCGGCCCAAGGCGATGCGAAACGCCAGATCGACCGGGCCGCTCGCGGCCGCACGGCCCGCAACGCCACCGGCCGAGCCCGAGCGGACCCGGCGGGCAAGGTGATCGGACTGCTCCAGCACGAAGGCGTCGTTGAGCATCGTGAGCGATTGCAACACCACGGCCGACTGCTGGCGGTGGGGGCAGTTAGTCGACATGGTCGGCTGGTCGAAAACGTTGAGCATCGAGAGGTGATAATTTCGTCGAGCCAGCACGTACAGGCTGCGCCGCGATTTGGCCGCCGGTGTGGGCAGCCCCTTTTCCTGGATCACGACCGAGCCGTCGGCAAGCGTTTCGACGGGCACGGCCGGCCCACCCAACGTCCGATCGAGTTGGCCGCTGACCGCTAGAATCGCGTCGCGCACGATCTCGGCTTCCAAACGCCGCAGGGGCATTCGCGACAGCAGATGATTGGCCGGGTCGGCTGTTGTTGCCGACGCTGGCGCCGAAGTTGCCGACGGCTGCGAATTCAAATCGCCGCGGCCGGAAGCCTGGCGGTAGACGGCCGAGGTCACCAGCAGTTTGACGAGCGGCTTGATCTGCCGGCCATCGGCGACGAACTGGCAGGCCAGCCATTCGAGCAATTCCGGATGCGTCGGCCGGGCACCGGAGATACCCAGGTTTTCCGAAGTCTCGACGATGCCCCGCCCGAACAAGTGCTGCCAGACGCGATTCACCATCACCCGGGCCGCCATGCCGCCTGCCGGCGAGCTCCAATCGGTCAGCCACAGCGCCAGCGCCAGACGTCGGCCGCTGGTCTGGCCGCAGGGCATGAGCCTTGCGTGGGACGACGAAAAACTCGCGAGGGGGCTCCCCTTGCCGGCGTCGGTGCCGCACAAGACGTTCAAGAACCCCGGCTCAACGGCCGGGCCGGGTGTTTCATGATTTCCTCGCCGCAGCAAGTATGTCAGCGGCGGAGGGCCGGTGTCGTAGGCTGCCTGAATAGTGCCCCAGCGGCGCCGAGTGTGTTCCAACTCGTCGATGTGCCGATCGGCTTCGGTCAATTGCAATTTTTCGGCGTCGTTGGGCGCGGCGTTCAATTCCTGGTCGCCGACGGCCAGCGACGCGGTGAGCTTTTCGGCGAGGTACTTTTGAATTTCGCTGCGTTGCTTGGCGTCGGTTTGGAGGGCGGCCTTCACGTCGGCGCGAATCGCCTCCGGCAGCTTGGCTAGCTTGGATTCGAAAATCCGCTCGCGGTGGGGGCGGCGGATTTCGGCCTGCTGCTTTTTGAGGTCGCCGATTTGCCGATCGACATCGGCGTTATGTCGCTCGGCTTCGGCCTTCTCGGACGGCGAGATGTCGGCCAGGGCCCGCAGTTTCGGCGGCACCCACGCGGTTGGATTGAAAGTCGGCGTAAACGTCGCCAGCAGCCGATAGTAGTCTTGCTGGGGAATCGGCTCGTATTTGTGATCGTGGCACTTGGCACAGCCGAGCGTCAGTCCCAGCAGGTCGTTGGCCACGACCTCGGAAGTCCGCTGCAAGATGCCGTTCAGAATGTCGGGGGTCAACAGTTCCTTTTCGTCGGTGTCGTCCCCGGCGCTGCGGAGGAAACCGGTGGCGATTAGCAGTTCCTTGATCTGGGGAGTGAACGATTTGGCAGCGCGCCAATCGACCAATTCGTCGCCGGCCAATTGCTCGATCAGGAACCGATCGTAGGGCTTGTCGTCGTTGAAGGCCCGCACGACGTAGTCGCGATATTTCCACTTGCCTTCGCTGAGCTTGATGATGCCCGCGTCGTTGTCGCCACCGGTGATGTCGGAGTAGCCGGCAGCGTCGAGCCAGTGCCGTCCCCAGCGCTCGCCGAAATGGGGTGAGGCGAGCAGCCGATCGATGAGCCGCTCGTAGGCGTCCGTACGGTCGTCGGCGGCGAACGCGTCGATTTCTTCAGGAGTGGGGGGCAGGCCCAACAGATCGTAGCTGGCGCGGCGCAACAGCGTCGGCCGGTCAGCCTCGGGCGAGAAGTGGAGCCCGGTCTCGGCCAATCGGGCCAAGACGAACGAGTCGACCGGCGTGACGGTGCGACCGCCGGCATTCAACTTTGGAATATTCGGCCATGACAGCGACCGAAAGGCCCAAAAACCACCAGCCGCCGCGTCGCTCCCGGCGGCCGCGGCCGAGCCGGTGTCGTCGGCGCGCAACAGCCCACCGGTAAAAACAATTACCAGCCAGGCTAGGCAGATTGCAACGCCGCGAACCATAAACGGGATTCTCTTCGAACGTGTGGCCGTAAGTCGATCCGCCAATCGAGCCCATTATAGCCGGATGCCGGCCGGAAACAGAACGAGCGCGGCAGGGAAATGTCGCCACAAACGGCCGATCGCAGGTGCCGACTCGGGTCGCTTCAAGTAAGAATTGACCGCGGATGTCCGATCCGCTGTCGCGACGAATCCGGCGGCGCAATGAAACAGCCGGCGAGGGATGGTTTCCCGCGCCGGCCGTGTTGGTGAGGAACTTTATTTTTAGCCGCCTGGAGCTAGCCTTTCCTTCGCCAGCGTCGCCAAGCAGGGATGGCCAGAGTGATAGCGCCGAAACTGAGCAGCGCGAACGAACCGGGTTCGGGGACGTAAATGGCAGAGCCGGCAAACGTGCCCGCCCCGGCGGCCGTCGAAGGTGCGAAGAAAATACCGCCGCCGATTTGCGTCAAGCCAGGCGTCCATGAACTGAAGGTCAGCGAAAAACTGTGCTCGCCCCCCGGAAACGTCAGGAAATCCGAATAATAGACCACCGTGTTGCCGCTGATTGTGGTATCGGCGCTGAGTTGAGGATTGCTGCCTAAGACCCCCAGCAATTGACCCTTGAACGTGGTCACTTGCAGCAGGATATTGTGCGTGCCGATTCCCTCGGGCACCGCAATGTTGCGGGTAATCGTAAGTACGTTGGGCGAAAAATCGCCGTCGGCGAGAATTTTTTGGAAGCCGATGATGCTTCCCAGGATCGCAACCGGGTCTTTGGTGCTGGAAGTCAGCGTCAACTTCGCCTGCTGGTCACCCAGCAAGTCGGCCGGCAAGGATCCTCCGACAGTCAGGTAATTGAAGACAACGTCGATCGGGTCACCTGCGGCGCCGCCGCTGGGAAGTGTGACCAGTTCCGCATCGCCCGTGCCGCCAAGGTGGTTCAGGTAGGAGAAGACGTTGGCGTCCGGCCCGGTCGTTGTCTGATGGAACTGGCCAAACGTGGCGGGTACGACAGGCAGCGACCCTGCCGCCACCGGTCGGGCGTCGACCGCCAACCCGAGCAGAAGGGCACAACCGCAGATCAGTCGAAGGCTGGCATACCGCTTCGTCGCGTTCGATAAGCAATCGTAGAAGGCGCCGATCCGCATCAATCACTTCTCACTAAGATGTTCCGGATAAAAACATGGACGAACGGGATATCTACAAACAGCCGGGCGCGGCGTGGTCGCCATGGGGCGCGCGCAAACACGACTGGACAGTGCGTGGAAAAAATGGGCCAGAGATCAGTGAAGGCGCAACGGCCAAGGCTGATGGTGCCTCACTTGGAAGTTGAGAGCCAATAGAAGGGCGCCGAAGCGCTACGCGGCCAAGCCGCGTCGAAGGGCTCTCAGTTCAAGATCATTAGCAGACTACGTCAGGATACGTCTGTTTCCCCGGAATCTCCGAGGCACGTGTACTGTATCGACAACATCTTGACCGTGTCAAGTATTTGGTGAAATTTTTTTTCAAGAATGCCTTCGAGATCGCTGGTGCACGCCTTCCGCAGCCCCTCCGAACGGGATTCCGAGCGAAGCCAAAAGGCGGTAAGTCGTCGGGTCCATCAGCTGTTTCGAGTCCTTTGCAGCAGAAGTTCCAGCCGATTTCCGGCCGCATGCAACGCCAAAATCTGAAAGACGCGTTCCGCTATCACACCCGCTGCTTCCAATGGGGGGAGTCCGCCAGCGTGAATGTTGGAAATGACCGTGTACTCGTAGTTGGCCGGCGAAAGGGCAGCTTGATTGGCGGCTGGCGGGCCGACGACCGCGGGCGGGCCGTCGGCGCGGAAGACCAGATAGGCCGACAAGCTGCGCGCGGCCTCGGCGTCGCCGCCCGGTCGTTCTCCGATCAAATAGACGATCAGCTCGGCTCGAACCGCGTTGGAGATTTGCTCGGCCAGTTTGACGCGTCCATAACGCACCAGCATCGGCCTGCCGACGCGAATGTGGCGCGTGGCCAGCGCCTCGAGCAGGACGTTCAACAGAATCGGCATGTTGTATTGCACGGCCGCGGAGCTCAATCCGTCGGAGACCACGATCTGCACCTGGTTTCCCTCGGGCACAAGCCGGGCCAGGTCTTCCGCGGCCAGGCGACTGCCCAAATCGGGCGCGTTGAGATGCATCTCCTTGCTGCGGGCCTCGGTCGATAACACGCGGAAGTCGGCGACCTTTGCGAACGCTTCGACGTTCAATTCGGCGTGGATCGCTTCACGGCCGATGGCCTGGTGCAATTTGACTTGCCTCGAGACGTCATCGGCCGGCCGCGGACCGGCGGTTGCGAAACCGTGCGCCGACGGCGTCGCCGCCGCCAGCGCGCGCAGCTCCTCGTCGGATTGGCAGAATTGGCGTAGGTTGCCCCAGTTCGGCCCGCGCGCGACTTGCCCGTCGACAGCGCGGGCGAAGATTCCGCGTTCGACCGCCCACTCGAGAAATTCCGGTGCGGGCCGACGCCCGTAAATCTCGCGCAGCGTCTGGTCGTCGTGCGCGCTGGTGTCGAAATACGCCAGCATGCGATCGGTGTTCAAGCACACGTCCATGTAGTAGTTTGCGCCGGCGGCGGCGAGCAGTTGCGTGGCCATTTGTTGGCCGTCGAGCGTGATTTTCGAATGCAGCGTGTAGCAGGGGGCCATGCCCATCGGCACGCCCAGCAGCTTGCCCATGAAGTGGTCCTGCAAATTGGCCAGGATCATCTCGAAATTGTCCAGGTGCGTTTCCGGGCCGATGAATCCGGTTACGTTGTTGACCATGAACGGGTCGTAGCGGCGGGCCAGGCCATAGCACAAGGCCTCGGTCGTGGCCATGTCGATGCCGTTGTGCTTGCCGTAGGTGAATTCGCTGCCCTGGCCGGTTTCGAAATACATCATTTGGCCGGTGATGTCCCGCAACGGCCCGCGCTGTTGCATCGTGCGATAGCCGTGATCCAACAGATCGACCGTGACGTCGAACTCGCCGGTGAGCGTCCGTTCGGTGCCGGCCAGGCTCTGAAACAGGATTTCGACCGGTGCCCCGTGCTCCAAGCATTCCAGCTGCGTCTTGAGATGTGCGAGCACGCAGATTTGCGTCGGCGCGCCGGTCGCGCGTCGCAGCTTGTCGAGGTGCTTCAAAACGGTCTCGACGTTCTCCACGGTGTCGACCGCCGGATTGACGCCGATCAGGGCATCGCCGGCGCCCAGCGACAATCCCCAATAGACCAGCAGCGTGATGCCGCGCAAGTCGTCGGTCGGATGGTTCGGCTGCAATCGCGAGGCCAGCGTGCCGCCGCCCCCCAACGTGGTGCGGGCTCGGCTGGCGCGCGGCAGCTTTTGTGCCAGCAGGATCAAATCGTGCACGTCGCAAATCTTGGCCAGCGCGGCGGCCATCGGTCCGGTCAAGGCTCGGCCCACCGGCGCGATTGCCTCGGGCGTGGCGCGAAGCAGATGATCCTTGAACTGGCTGAGCGTCATGCCGGCGATCGACGCGAACTGTTTGCGGTCGATGTCATAGTTGACTCGCATTACCGAGTCGATCTGGCCGCAATCGTCGGTCAGCGGATGATCGTGCAGGTGGCCGAGCGAGAGCGACGACAATAGCAGCCGCGCCGCCTCGCGTTCCAATTCGTCCTTGGCAGCCAGGCCGGCGTGGCGGTCGCCGGCCTTGCTGCAATCGGCCGCTCCCAACAGCGCCTTGAGCCCCGCGAAGGCGAACGATCGCTCGAAGCACGTCGTGCGGTAAACTTCGTCCGGCGCCGGTTTCGGCACTTGAATGTCGGCCAGGGGAGTCAGCGTCCGATCCACAAGCGCACCTCCCTCATGTTCATCGCATTCCATACAGCGCCAACGGAACCGTGCCTTCTTGGAGCCGCCCCAGTCGTACGAACTGGGCGTCGCGGCTGGGCACTTCGTCGATCACGATCAACTCCATCTTCAGCGTACCCCAGCGGGTGACATAGTTGCCAAGCACTTTCCCCAAATTCGCCTGTACGAGCAACACCAACGGCCGCTCAGGCGGTGCCGGGCGTGCTTGCATGAGGCTGGAAATTCGGCCAGCCAGTTTCCGCACTGCCGCTGGGTCGTCGCCGGCCAGTTCGATCTGGATGCAGCCTGCCGGCAAGCTGCGAGCAGCCAAGTCGAGCAACCTCGCCAGCTCGACGTCGGTGGCGTCCGAGCCGAACCGGCCGACGATCGGCACATTCTTCAGCGGCAGCACCTCGGGTCGCGGCAGATAGAGGGTCGAGCCCGACAGTTCAGTGCCGTGGCGCAGCAGCCCATAGACGGTGGCCCGGCCCAGACCTTCCGGCGCCAAATCGCCCATCCGGCCGGCGATGGTCGGCGAGCGGGAAAGGCGAGACGCCAGTTCACCCCCCAAGTCGCCGAACCTCGTGACGCCGCCCCGCGGCTCGCCGCGAAGCTGGGCGTAGACCAGTTGTCCGACGCCGCCAGAAAGCGTGACGGCCGGCGGCAAATTAAGCTTCCCGGGCGACTGTGGCGGCACTTGCACGTGCCGCTGGCCGATCGTCGTGGCCAGCGGAGCCAAGTTCCCTTGCACGGCCGCATCGATGAGGGATACGTAGAAGTCCAGTATGCCATCGATCTCGCGCGGTTGGAGGGTGTCGCCGACGCGACGATCGATATCGAGATGCTCCAGCAGTGCCGCGGCGCAGCGCGAGAGCCGCGTCAATTGAAACGTGCCAGGCACGAATTGGAAATGCCGTGCGCCGACAAACAGGCAGCCGGTGGCGACGACCTGGCCGTCGATGCCCCAGGCCAGGTTGGTCGTGCCGCCGCCGACGTCGAGGTTCAAAATCGGCGTGTTCGGATGGGCCTTGGAAAGCGCGTGGCAATTTCCCATGAAGGCCAGCCACGATTCGAGCGAAGGATCGTCGGCCGTTGCAACGACCGAGTCGGCCATACGGGCCTCGATCAAGCGGGCGACTTCGCCGGCGTTGGCGGTCTGGGCCGCCAGCCCGGTGATCAGGGCGCCGCCGCCAAAGATTTCTTGCGCGGCAACCTGGGCAGCAGCCAGCCAGTCGTCGAAGTACCGAGCCAGCCGGGCCGCGTCGATGCGGTCTTGAACGAACGGCGTGAAAACCATCTCCGAGTGGTACAGCGGCTCCAGATCGGTGATCTCCACGCGGCCCAACGCGCCGCTGGTCAGCCGCGCGCTGGCGACCACGGCGCTAGTGGTTGTCGAGCCGCAATCAAGTCCGACCAGTTTGATCGACCGGGTCATCTTCGCCTCTGGGCGACAGCCGTCTCACGAATGTTCAGCAGCCGCAGGCTGCGGCGTTTCGGTGGGCCGGACGCGCGAGCGATCCAAGACGGCCGGCGGCGGGCCGCGAAAGTGCTGGCGTTCGTAACCGATCCACACAATCGCTGTCAGGCTCAATGCCGACAACACGATCCACAGGTTCTTTTCGTTCGGAGGCTGAATGCCGATCAACAGGATCAGCCCGCAGCCCAGGATCGAAATCACGCTCAGCGTGCGATAGGCCGTCGCGCCGAGACTCCAGGGGCCCATCTGCGTCCAAGTGCGCCCGTAGGCTAACAGGCCCAGCGTGGTGGGAATTACGTACGAGATGTAGAGGAAGATCGTGCAGGCCGCGGTGATGGTCGAATACGTTGGCGTGTGCACCACGAAAGCGACTGACAATAGCGACACCGTCCAGATGGCCACGGCCGGCGTGCGATACTTGGGACTGACGTGGCGAATGCGATGCGAGTAAGGCAGTCCGCCGTCGCGGGCGAACGCGTACGCCATCCGCGAGGCCGAAGTCACGATCGCCAGACCGCAAAAGAACTGGGCAATCGCGATGCCCGCCGCCAGCGCCAACCACAAGCCTGCGGGGAGCACGGCGCCGACGATCCAATGGAAGGCGCCGAGGCCCTGAGCGGCGGCCTGGTCCATGTCGGGCGTGGCCAGCACGATGGCCGACAGCATGGCCCAACCGAACAGTCCGGAAACCAGCACCGAGCGAACGATGCCGCGCGGCACATGATGCGACGCGCCGACCGTCTCCTCGGACGTATTGGCCGAGGCGTCGAAGCCGGTCACCGTGTAAGCCGGCAGCAGGAAGCCGAGCAGAAACAACCAGGAGATGCTCGATGTTTGTGGCCAGACGTCGCCGCCGGCCGGGCCGCTGTAGTTGCTGAACGTAAGCAGCCGACCGACGTCGACTGCACTGGCGTGCGACAGCATGGCGACGGTTAGTGTCGTCGCAACCAACAGGATCCAGTAGCCGCTAAAGTCGGTCAGGGCCGCGGTCAGTCGGATTCCGCGATGGTTGAAGATTGCCTGCACGCAAGTGATCGCCAGGACGCCGAGCACTTGCGCCGCGACCTGACCGGTTTCGCCCCACTCGGCCGGGCTCCACTCCAGGGCGCTGGCGACGGCGCGCAGCGTGAATTGATAGGTGCCCACGTTGACGGCGGCCAGCACGGTGATCAGGCCGGCCAGGTTGAACCAGGCGGTCAGCCAGCCCCAGCCGCGCCCGCCCAGAATTGCAGCCCAGTGATAGAGCCCGCCGGCGGTGGGAAACGCCGAGGCAACTTGCGCCATGGCCAGGGCCACGCACAGCGAGAACAAGCAGCAGACTGGCCAGCCGATGCCGATGGCGGCTCCGCCCACGCTACAAAAGCCTTGCGGAAACGAAGTCACTCCGCCGGCGACGATGCAGATGATCGACAGCGAGATGGCGAAGTTCGAAAAGCCGCTCATCCGCCGCAGAAGTTCCTGGCCGTAGCCCAGGCTATTAAGCAGATGGATGTCGGCCAGGATTTCGCGCCGCCGCTGGGCGTCGGCGGAATCATCGGCGAAGGGCTCGTGATGGTCGCTCATCGAAACTCACGCGAAGCGTGCGGGTTGCGGCCGAGGGTGGAAGCGAGCTCACCCGCCGCCTTTATACCGTGTCTCGCTGGGTTTCGCGCGGGCAATTACCGGCCGCGGCGCGCAGCGCTTCGAGGAATGACTGGTCACTGGAGCGGAGCTTCGCTTCGAGCTTTTCGGTGCAGTCGCACTCGCCGCAGGCCCACGGCTCTTTGCCGTTGAGATCGCGGCAGCGGCTGGGGCGGTGGGCGTCTTTTACTTTGACCAGCTCGAAGAATTCTTCCCAGTAGGGGCGCTCTTCCTCCAGCGGCGTGCGGCAGAAGCAGACTTCGACCCAGCGGACCGAGCCGTTGTCGCGCAGCCGGGCGTCGCTCATGTTGCGCAGGTATTCGTCGCCGGCGACCGACCCATGACCCAGCAGGCCGTTCTCGATGGCCGCGAGCAACGCCTGTTCGCGACCCGGCTTGACGCGCGCTGTCACAAGGTAACGCATGAGTGGGATCCGCGGCCGATGCAATGAACCTTGGTTACTATTATGGTTCGCCGCCGCCCCGGATGCGACCAGGGCGAAGTAATTTACGCCGCGCCGAAGCCGCCGGCGCGGCCGTAGAGCTTTTCGCGCGTGGCCCACAGGCCGGCCGATGGCGTGGGGATGAAATAGAATCGCTCGCCGTCAGCCATGGTGTTCCAACCTTCTTTGCTCGTCTCAGGCTGATAGCGGGCGAGCGTGGCGGCCAGGTCGGCGTAGCGGAAATTCACGCCTTCGATGTCGCCCGCCGTCAGATGGCCGGGGGCGTAGGTGATCGTGAAGCGACCTCGGACGAGCCGTGGATCAGGTGGGCCGTGGCGTGGGCCAGGTCCTGCATGTCGGCATTCGCGCGATAGCCCGCGGTGACTTGCGGCGTGCCGCAATAGCCGTACTTGCGAATGAAAGCGTCCACTTCCGGCTGCTCGCCGAAACGCTTCAAGCCGGGCGCGATGATCATCAGCTCGCCGCCGTCGGCCAGAGCCATGCGCGTGCGATAGATGGCTTTGTTCGCGACCCAGGTGCTGAAGAATTCGTCGGCCTGCATCACGCACACCATCTTTCGCACCGGCTCGTCGAACACCGTGATGTTCTGCTCGCGCGACTGGCGGGCCGCTTGCAGGTAGGTTTCCAGGTCGTCGCCGACGAACACGCCGGTGTGCACCAGTTGGTCGCGGGCATTGCGTGCCAGCACCACTTGCACGTACAGGTCCGGAAGGCGAGTCGAGAAAATCGTCTTCGGCCTTGTTGAAGCAGGCCCGAGTGGGCGTGACCAGGTTGCCCAGATTGTTTTCGATGCCGCAGGTGGCGGCCAGCATGTGCGCGGCGCAGATCGTCTCTTTGCCCCCCAGGCCGATGAAATAGTTCTTGTTGTGGTTGGCGAAACCGAGCACCTCGTGCGGCACGACGTGGCCGACGTTGATCATCAGGTCCCACGGCTCTTCCATCAGCATGCGATTGAGCAGGATCGGAATCGGCCAATTGGCCACGCCGCCGCACGCCTGTTGGACAAACGCGGCCGAGACCTCGCCCACGCGCACGCAGCCGCCGCGCCAATCGTGGGCGTGGATGCGATTTTCGGGGATCGAGCCGAACATGCGGCGGTTTTCGTCGGGCGTGTGCGGCACGTGCTGGCCGAGCGTGGGGATCACGTGCACGTCGGCCTCGGGCGAAAGTTGTTGGTAAAGCATTTCAGTCAATCGGCCGACGCCCGAGTGGGCCCGCGTGATGTCGGGGGGCAACAGCAGCACGCGCTTCGGAGCGGCGCAAATCCGTCGCCGCGCTTCGGCGATCGTCTCGCGCATCAGCGCTTCCATACGAGCGGGCGATATTTCGGCGGCGGATTCACAGAGCCAGGGCATCGGAAGCTAGGGGTTAGGGGTTGGGGTTTAGGGTGAGGAGAAGAGAGACGCAGACCTTTTATCGCTGCGGGACCCGGACAACAGAGTTGAGGCTGTCCGGGAATTCAAACTGCAATGACTCGTTGCAAATAAGATCGCTCCGCTGAGAATCTTAAGCCCCGGTGGGGCGGCATGAAATAGCCTGGGGCGGAAGCCCCAGGTTCGCGTGTCACCACAATTCCCTAGAAGCCCTGAAGGGGCGACACCGATTTCGTTCGCCGGCGGCCAGGTGTCGCCCCTTCAGGGCTTTGGAATCTAAATTGCGCGAGTTTTCCTGGGGCTGCCGCCCTCGTTGTTCTACACATCTTTTTGTTGATCTTGGTGAAATGGGAGGTGGTGGGACAAAATGTCAACGGGGTGAACATTGGCCTTTGGGGGGAGATCAAGGATGAACGTACATGCTTGCGCCTTGGATCATGGATGAAATGAAGACCGTCGACCTTGATGACAAGCGGTTGGATGCGCGGCTGCGAACCGTGCTTTCTCAGTTGGCCGATCGACCGACGGCCAGTATTCCGGCGGCCTGTGGTGGGCAGGCGGAGATGACGGCGGCTTATCGTTTGTTCGACAACGACAAGGCCACTTTCGACAACATTCTCGAAGCTCACGCGGAGGCCACGCGGCAACGCATCGCCCAGCAGTCGGTGGTGATCTTGGCGCAGGACACGACGGAGGTGGACCTGACGCGGCCGGACCAAGTGGTGGCTGGGGTCGGGCCGCTCGATGGAAATTCACGGGTCGGCGCACTGCTGCATTTATTGCACGCCTTCACGCCGGACGGAACACCGCTGGGAACCGTGCGGGCGCTGGCCTGGACACGCGAGGGTGTTGGCTGCGCGTCGTTGTCGCGCGCCGAGAGGGCCGCGACGCCGATCGAAGAGAAAGAGAGCCATCGCTGGGTGACGACTCTTGAGCACGCGCGTGGCGTGGCGCGCGATTGTCCGACCCCAAAGTGCGTTTGCGTGGCCGACAGCGAGGCGGATATTTATGAACTATTCGCGGAAGGCATGGCGGAACCAGGAAGTATCGAGTGGATCGTGCGGGCTTGCCAGAATCGGGCTTTATGCCCGGAAAATACGGACGAAATGGACACTGCCTACGTGCGTGAGCAGGTGCTGGCTCAAAGCGTGTTGTTCACCCACACGACGAACGTTCGCGATCGCAAGCCGAAGGTCGGTTGCGAAACTCGCTCTCGGCGTCAAGCCCGTGTGTCGCGGACGGCGGAACTCACGGTGCGTGCGGCGCGCGTGACGTTGCGTCCACCGTGGCGTCCCGATCGTAAATTACCCGAGGTGACGGTGAACGTCGTCCTGGTACGTGAGGAGAATCCTCCGGCGGGCGAGGAACCGATCGAATGGCTATTGCTGACGAGCTTGCCGATTGGCGAGTTGGAACAAGTACGCCAGGTGATTCAATACTATTGCACGCGATGGATGATCGAGGTTTTTTTCCGCGTGCTCAAGAGCGGCTGTCGTGTGGAAGAACGACGCTTCGAAGCTCTGGATCGCCTGCTCACGTGCTTGGCGGTGTACTTGATCGTAGCCTGGCGGACGTTATACGTTTGTCGGTTGGGTCGCAGTTGCCCGGATGTGAGTTGCGAAGCCGTGTTCGAACCAGCGGAGTGGCAGTCTGCATGGAAGGTGGTGCATCGGACGGACCCGCCGCGCCAGCCGCCTACCTTGGGAGAAATGGTGCGAGTCGTGGCCCAACTCGGCGGCTACGTAAATCGCCCGCGAGCCGCTCCGCCGGGACCTCAAACGCTCTGGCTCGGCCTGCAACGCGTCCAAGACTTCGCCCTCTGCTGGCAACTCTTCGGGCCCGGTGCCGAAAATCACTCCAAGATGTGTAGAACAACGAGGGCTGCCGCCCCAGGCTATTACAGGTCGCCACTTCGTGGCTTTCAATTCTCGGACAGCCTCAACAAAATTGTCTGGGCCACCCGAATCAGCGGGACCTCTGATTCACCCAGTTTACTTCCAGTCGCGGGCGACTTGCACCAGCGTGCGGACGAATTGGCCGCTGGCGCCGGCGTCGCACCAGGGCTTGTGCTTGTCGCGGAAAGCCGGGCCTGCGATGTCGATGTGGGCCCAGGGCGTCTTGCCGACAAATTGTTCCAGAAACTTGGCAGCCGTGATCGCGCCTCCCCAGCGGCCGTCGCCGACGTTTTTGATGTCGGCCACTTCGCTCTTGATCAGCTCGTCGTAAATTTCCGCATACATCGGCAACTGCCAGATCGGCTCGCCAGCGCGTCGAGCGGCGGCGATGACGGCGTCGCACCACGGCTGATTATTGCTCATCACGCCGGCGACTTCGGTTCCCAGGGCGACGACGCAGGCGCCGGTGAGCGTGGCCAGGTCGACGATTTTGGCCACGCCCAGGTCGACGGCCAGTGACAGCAGATCGGCCAGCACCAGCCGGCCCTCGGCGTCGGTGTTGTGCACTTCGATGGTGCGGCCGTTGCGCGCGGTGAGTACGTCGCCCAGCTTCATGGCCGCGGGCCCGGTCATGTTTTCGACCAGCCCGGCGATGCCGACGACGTTGATCGGTAGCTTGAGCTGCGAGATAGCCTGCATGGCGCCGACCATGGTCGAGGCTCCGGCCTTGTCGCACTTCATGGTCAGCATTCCGTCGGGCGTTTTCAGCGACAGGCCGCCGGAATCGAATGTCACCCCCTTGCCGACGATCGCCAGCGGCGGCGCGGTCTTTGCGGCGCCGAAGTAGCGGAGGATGACCAGCCGGGCGGGGCGGCTGGAGCCTTTGGCCACGGCCAACAGCGCGCCGCAGCGTTCGGCGGCCAGCCGAGCCGGATCCCAGATTTCGATTTCCAGTCCGTTTTGTTTGGCGACTTCGGCGGCCCGAGCGGCAAACGTTTCGGGATAGACTTCGTCGGCCGGCTGATTGACCAGGTCGCGCGTGAGGTTGACGCTGTCGCCGAGGATTCGGCCGGTGGCGAAGGCTGTTTCGCCGCCGCCGCTCCAGGCCAAGACGCCGAATGGGTGACGATTTTTTTCGGCCCGATAGAGATCCTGTCCCTGGCAGCCGACGATCGCGCCCGACACGCCGCTCTCGGTTTGCTCGGGCGTCCATTTTTCGTCAAGAAAGAAGGCGACCGTCGCGCGGGCTTTGGCGGCCAGATGGCGCGATGCGGCGGCCGCGCAGCGAAACGCCTGTCCCTCGTCGAAGTTTTCCTTGCGCCCCAGTCCGACCAGCAGCGCCTGCCGGGCGCGGCCGACGGGCACCAGCAGCGGAGCGGTCTCGTAGCTGCGGCCGACAAATTCCTTGCGTTCCACCAGGCCGCGTATGGCGCCGCCGAGGGTCGCGTCGACTTCGGCCGCGGCGCCCGCCAGCGGCGCGTCTTCAAACACGCCCACCACGATCGCGTCGGCTTCGGTTTCACCGGCACGGGATTGAATGCGATTGATCTGCACGGGATGACCTCGGGTCGGTTAGGGAGAAAGCATGGCGACGGCATTCTACCGTCGCCGCCAAGTTTGTCCCAGGACCCGCTTCGACGGTAGAAAAAGGACGAGGGAGGAATTTACCGCCAAGGCACGAAGCAAGGATGAAGGCGGAAGGATGAAGGATGAAAAGGAACGGGGGAGGAATTTACCACCAAGACACCAAGAGCACCAAGGAAGAATGAAGTAGGAAAACAATCCATCTCTTCTTGGTGCTCTTGGTGTCTTGGTGGTTCAATACTCCTCGTCCGCCTTTCAAAAAGGCCAGGGCGGTTAGCCCGGCGCGCAGCGCGACGTTGGGTCGCAACCGCGACTTAAAAGTGTTTCGTGCGCCGCTGCTCCCATCCGGGGATCCGAAGCGGTTCTTGTACTGCAAAAAAGCTTCGGCGGAGGAAGCAGCATTGCAGCGGGTCGGTACCGGAGCTTCCCACGGAGACGTTGTACTGCCCAGTCCAAGATGCCGACCGCATCCCTGGGTTCAACGCCGTGGCCACACGGACATTCCCAAAACGGCTCGCGAGCCTCCGGCACGCAGATCGCGTCCACGCGCTTCGAGGCAGTCAAATACCACTGCGCAGTCTTCGCCGCAGGCGCGAGAGACTTTGACGGGGGCGGCCCAAGAACCAAGCAGGCCTTCCGTCCATTAACACAGATCTGAAGTGACAGTCCGTCTCAGCTGGATGCAGTATTACCAAAAGCGCTGGGTCACTTTCAACACAAGTTTCCGGCCACCCCCCGAGAATTGCAGATAGGGTTCGGGGGCCAGGGTTCAGGGGCCAGGGACGGAAGAATGAGGAACGGACGAAGAGCGCTCGCGTGCGCGGCGGAATGCTGCGCGTGTTCATTGAACCCTGAACCCCGAACCCTGGACGCTGAACCCTCGCCTCGGCACCCTCACACGCGGCCCTCTCCGGCTCGACCGTCTTCGACTCTGAGGGAGGAGCCCTCAGGCTCCCCTCGGCCTGAGCTCGGGACGAAGGCAGACTCGAACGAGAGCTCGCCGCGGGCCGGCGGGCGAGGGGGAGCGGGAGGGGATTGCCCTTTCGCGGCGCGCGCGGTGTGCCGTAAGCTAACTCGCATGGGCTATCGCACGTTGCGGGCTTGTTTGCACGATCTGGAAACCAGCGGACAACTGCTGCGCATCGAGGAGGAAATCGATCCGCGGTTGGAGGCCGCGGAGATTCATCGGCGGGTTTTCGCGGCGGGCGGGCCGGCGATTTACTACGCGCGGGTCAAGGGCTGCCGGTTTCCGATGGTCAGCAACCTGTTCGGCACGATGGAGCGGATGCGGTTTATTTTTCGCGATGCGCTGGCGGGCGTGCGGCGGCTGGTGGAATTGAAAGTCGATCCCGGGCTGCTGGCGCGGCGGCCGTGGGCTTACGCCGCGGCCGTGCCGTCGCTGTGGCGGATGTTGCCCCGGCGGGTTTCCTCGGCTGCGGTCATGCAGCACGAGACGACGATCGATC
This sequence comes from uncultured Planctomycetia bacterium, assembly GCA_963801675.1. Lineage (GTDB taxonomy): Bacteria > Planctomycetota > Planctomycetia > Pirellulales > PALSA-1355 > PALSA-1355. Next base: position 9,837 of record CAWDFN010000001.1, on the reverse strand, counting down.
AATTGCCGCAATTGCAATCGTGGCCCGACGACGGCGGGGCGTTCATCACGCTGCCGCAGGTCTACACCGAGGACGTCGACCGGCCCGGACTGGCGAAATCGAACCTGGGCATGTATCGCGTGCAGCTTTCGGGCGGACAGTATCGGCCGGATCGAAGAAGTCGGGCTGCACTACCAGATTCATCGCGGCATCGGCGTGCATCACGCGGCGGCGATTCGCCGCGGCGAGCCGCTTGCGAGTCAACGTCTTCGTCGGCGGCCCGCCGGCGATGACGCTGGCGGCCGTGATGCCGCTGCCCGAGGGACTGTCCGAGTTGTCGTTCGCCGGCGCGCTTGGCGCGGCATCGCATTCCGATGATCGCGCAGCATGGCGGGTTGCCGATTTACGCCGAGGCCGATTTTTGCATCACCGGCACGGTCGAAGCCGAATCGCACACTGCCCGAGGGGCCGTTTGGCGATCACCTGGGCTACTACAGCCTGGCGCACGAATTTCCGGTGTTGAGGGTCGAGCAGGTTTAGCATCGCGGCGACGCGATCTGGCCGTTCACGGTGGTCGGCCGGCCGCCGCAGGAAGACACGATGTTCGGCCAGTTGATTCACGAGCTGACCGGGCCGGTCATTCCGAGCGTGATTCCCGGCGTGCACGCGCGTGCACGCGGTCGACGCGGCCGGGCGTGCATCCGCTGCTGCTGGCGATCGGCAGCGAGCGTTACACGCCGTATGCCGAGCGCCGCCGGCCGCAGGAGCTGCTGACGCACGGCCAACGCGATTCTGGGGCAGGGGCAGCTCTCGCTGGCCAAGTATCTGTGGATCGCCGCACGCGAGGACGACGCGGCGTTGGACATGCACGACGTCGCAGCCATGTTTCGACACATCCTGCGCGCGGGTCGACTGGACGCGCGACCTGCATTTTCAGACGTGCACCACGATCGACACGCTCGACTATTCGGGCAGCGGCGCTGAACGAGGGCTCGAAGCTGGTGATCGCGGCGGTGGGCCCGCCGGTACGCGAGTTGCCGAGCGAAGTCGGATCGCTGCAGTTGCCCGACGGTTTTGGGCCGGCCCGGTTGTGCATGCCGGGAGTGTTGGCCGTGGCGGGGCCGAAGTATCAGCTCGAAGGAGATGGCACGGACCGGGCGATCGAGCGGTTTTGCGCGGCGCATTCGGCGGCGGCTCCGATCAATCGGTTTCCGCTGCTTGTGGTGGTCGACGACGTTGAGTTTACGGCCCGCACGGCTGAACAATTTTCTGTGGGTCACGTTCACGCGCAGCAATCCGGCGGCCGACGTGCACGGCATCGAGGCGTTCACGGCGCAAAAACATTGGGGCTGCCGCGGATCGCTGGTGATCGACGCGCGGATGAAGCCGCAGCACGCGCCGCCGCTGGTCGAAGATGCTGCGGTGACGCGGCGCGTCGACGCGCTGGCCGCGGCCGGCGGACCGCTGGCGGGAATTTTTTAAGGTCCGGGCGCAATTTTATGCGAGTTTAAGCAGTCGTGCTTTGGGTGGCACCGACAACTTGTTGTCGGTGTTGCGAAGCAATTGGAGGCGTTAGGTTGGGCGTCGTTCAACTCTGGGGCGCCTCTTGTCCCTTCGGGACCCAGACAACAACGTTGTCTGGGCCACCCAATGGGAGTTGTGTAAAGTGCGCCTTTAACCAGGGCGAATGATCGCGATGCTCTCCGACGATTACATGCTGTTCGACACGTACTATCACGTGACCGAGGGGGGCCGCTGGTTTGTCGCGGGCTGGATGTTTGTTCTGGGCTCAATGTTCGGCAGCTTCATGAACGTGGTCGTTTATCGCGTGCCGCGCGGAATGAGCTTGAGCCATCCCGGTTCGCGCTGTCCGAGTTGTTCGCATCCGATTCGCTGGCACGACAACGTGCCGATCGCCGGCTGGCTGATGCTGAGGGGACGATGCCGCGATTGCCAGGCTCCGATCTCGGCCCGCTATCCGCTGGTGGAGGCGCTGGTCGGCGCGATCAGCGTGGGGCTGGCCTGGTCGGCGGCGCGGCAGGCTATGCCATTCGTGCCCGAGGCCCCGACCGAAGTTGGATTCGTTTGCGCCATTTACGCGTTTCACATGCTGCTGGTCTGCACGCTGGTTTGCGGCGCCTTGATCGACCTCGATGGACAGCGGGTGCCGGCGAAGATGTTGGTCGCGGTGTTGATCGTTGGCTTTGTAGCGGCGAGTGTCTGGCCAGACCTGCGATTCGAACCGGCCGTGGGCGACGGACAACTGCGGGGCGTTGTGCACGGCGCGGCGGGTCTGTTCGTAGCGGGGTTGCTGGGCGCGCTGGCGTGGCCGGGATTGGTGACCGGGTGTCGAGAACGGCCGATTGCGGCCGGGTTGACGGCGGTCGGCGAATTGGCTTTGGTCGGCGTGTTTTTGGGGGCTCGGGCAAGTTGCTTCGTGGCGGTCGCTGGCATGGCCTTGTACGTTGCCGCGCAAGGAGTGTCACGAATATGGCCGGCGGCGGGGCGCTTCGGCTGGGCACCTTGGCTGGCCGCGGTTACGCTGGTGCACATCGTCGCGTGGCCGGAGCTGGTGGCCACCTGGCCACGGTTGGCCGACGAGTCTGGCCTGACGGTGTTGATTGTTTGCGGAGCGATCGTGGCGGTGCTGGCCGTTGTGTCGTGGCTGGCGCGGTCGAACGACAAGGCTTCGCACGGATTGTAAGGGGAGATCACGCGTGGTGCGTCTGACATTTCATGGCGCGGCCGAAACGGTGACCGGCTCGAAGTATCTGCTCGAGGCCGACCGGGCGAAAGTGCTCATCGATTGCGGGCTGTTCCAGGGCTTGAAAGAGCTGCGGATGCGCAATTGGGAACGCTTGCCGTTCGACCCGAACAGCGTCAATAGCGTGGTGCTGACGCACGCACACATCGACCACGTCGGCTACCTGCCGCGGTTCGTCAGGGATGGCTTCAAGGGACCCGTGTATTCGACCGCGGCGACCGAAGCCTTGGCCGAATTGTTGCTTTTGGATTCGGCCCACAACGAGCAGGACGACGCCGACTACGCCAATCGCAAGGGCCTTTCGAAGCACAAGCCGGCCTTGCCGCTGTTCGACGCCAACGACGTGAAGCGGGCCATGTCGAAGTTTCGCACGGTGCATCGGGGTGATTGGTTTTCGCCCGCCAAGCCGATCTGGGTCCGCTATCACGATACGGGCCACCTGTTGGGCTCTTGCATGATCGAAGTCGAAATCCGCGACGGAACTGGAGCCGAACCGCTGCGAATTTTATTTTCCGGCGACGTGGGCCGCTACAACGCGCCCTTGTATTTCGATCCCGAGCAGCCGCCGCAGTGCGACTACGTGGTTTGCGAAAGCACGTACGGAAACCGCGAGCATCCCGCGATCGACGTGCTCGATCAGTTGCAGGGAGTCGTGACGGCGGCCATCGAGCGGGGCGGCGTGATGCTGGTGGCCTCGTTTGCCGTCGGCCGGGCGCAGCAATTGATCTACCTGCTGCAAGTCTTGATGGGTCAACAGCGGATTCCCAAGCTGCCGATTTTTCTCGACAGCCCGATGGCCGTCAGCGGCATGAACATTTATCGGTATTACGCCTCGGAGCACGATCTGTCCGAGGGATTGGCGCTGAGCTCCGACTTCGAGTTCAGTTCGCAGTACGTGCAGTTGGCGAAAACCGTGGGCGAGTCGAGAAAGATCAACAGCGTGAAGGGTCCGGCGGTGATCATCTCTTCGTCGGGCATGATGACCGGCGGGCGGATCTTGCATCACCTGCGGCAGCGGCTGCCCGAGGCGCGCAACACGATCGTGCTGGGGGGCTTCATGTCGGCCGGCACGCGCGGACGGGCGCTGCAGGACGGCGCCAAGACGCTGCGGATGCTGGGCAGCGAGGTGCCGGTACGGGCGGCCGTGGTCGAGATGTCGGGCTTGAGCGGGCACGCGGGGCACTCGGAGCTGCGCCGCTGGCTTGAGCCCTTGCAGGCGCCGCGCCAGGTGTTTCTCACGCACGGCGAATTGGCCAGCGCGCAATCGCTGGCCGAGGAGTTGCGCCGCGATCGGGGTTGGAACACGCTGGTGCCGAAGATGGGCCAAAGCGTCGAGCTGACGCGCGGAACGTGAAGCCAAACGTAGAGTGAACGTTGATCGATTGCCAGCATTCTCGTTTTTGGGTAGCACCGACAACTCGTTGTCGGTGTTGCGAAGCAACAAGAGGCGTTTGAGGGAGGCCGTCGCAGTTCGCCACGTCCTCTTGTCCCTTCGGGACGTGAGACAACAAGTTGTCTGGGCCACCCAACCAGACAATTTCACTACTAGCACTTGAATACTGTCGAGAGTGCCCAAGGAGACATGCGTCGCCATGGATGAAGCCCAACGCAAGGTGCAGGCCATTTTGAAGTCGCCGGCCCACGTGCTGGCCGAACGCGACCTGGATCTGCTGGCGCGGCGCGAACTGCGGCCGGTGCGGCTGCAATTGGAGCTGCTCAAGCCGGAGCTCGCGTTTCACGAGCGGAACATCACGTCGACGATCGTGGTTTTCGGCAGCACGCAAATCGGCGAGCGGGGGGCGTTGGAAAAACGGCTCGAAGCGGCCCAGGGTGCCTTGGCGGCCGATCCGGCAAATCCGCTGGCGGCGCGGCGGGTGTCTCGGGCCGAACGCCTGTTGGCCAAAGCCGGCTACTACGACGCGGCCCGCGAGTTTACGCGACTCGTCGCGACGCGGGCCGAAAGCGACGGTCGCGACTACGTCGTCGTAACCGGCGGCGGGCCGGGCATCATGGAAGCCGCCAATCGCGGCGCGTACGACGCGGGGGCTCAATCGGTCGGGTTGAACATCACGTTGGCGGCCGAACAGGCGCCGAATCCCTACATCACGCCCGAGTTGTGTTTTCAGTTTCATTATTTCGCGCTGCGCAAATTGCATTTTCTGCTGCGGGCACAGGCCCTGGTGGTATTTCCCGGCGGATTTGGCACGATCGACGAATTGTTCGACGCGCTCACGCTGCGGCAAACGCGACGCATGCAGGAAATCCCGATCGTGATGTACGGGAGGGGTTATTGGGAGAATGTGGTCGATTTTCAATTTCTGGCCGACGAGGGAGCGATCGAGGACGCGCATCTGGAGTTGATCAGCTATGCCGAAACTCCGCAGGAAGCCTGGAACATCATCGCCAACTTCCATCGCCGCGAGCCGTGAATTGGCGGTTTTTGCATGGCCAAAGCGCCCGACTCGGACCCGTTTAACCCCTCCCGCGAGTGGAAAGCGGTTGAAGCCCAGGGCCGGCCCTGCTAGCCTGATGCCTCGGTAGTTGACTCGGGTACCACGTTCGATCCACGCTGCCGGCCCTGCAGGCGGTGGGCGTGGGTTTCTGAATGGCCGATCGGATTGCGGCCGGTGGCACGTCGAGCGGGTTGCCGCGTATGCAGCAGCCCGGGCAGCAATTTTCCCGACGCGATGCCCTCAGCGCAGACCTCCTCGCTTCAGATAGACAATCCTCCTTTTGCAATGCTTGCGCGAGGACGCGCTTGGACGGACGCGGCAGGGATGGCCCTGCGCTTGACGTGGGCACGAACGAATCGGCAATCCTTCAACTCGACGACACAGCATGGGATCGAACACCAAATTGATTGAGGGCCGGCCGGACGACAGCGCGCAAAAGATCGCGCGGCGTGCCTTGAAGCGGCGCTTGGAGCGGATGTGGCATTACCTGGAGCGGGCGGTCGACGAACCGGGATCCGACACGGAGAACGTGCATCAGCTGCGGGTCTTCGCCAGGCGGACCGCGGCCGTGATCGAGATTTTCGAAAGCTGTCTGCCGAAGCGCCGCGGCCAGTGGTTGCGCAAGCAGATCCACCGGGTGCGCAAGGCGGCCGGCGAGGCGCGCGATTTCGACGTGCTCCTTTTGCGCTGGAGTGAGCACCACCAGCAAGCGCCTGCGGACCACGCGGCCTTGCTATTGGAGGAGCTCAAAAAGCGCCGGCACGAGGCCCAGGCTCCGATCGAAGCGGTCTACAAGAAGTTGCTCGGCAAGAAATTCGTTCGGCGCGAAGAAGCTGCTCAATCGGGTGCGCCAGCGCGGCGCCGATACGACCTGCGGCGAGCGATTGGCCTGCATGGCCCGAGTGGCTTTGGCGCGGATGGTGGTGCCCTATTTGAAATTGGCCCAGGCCGAATTGGCCGATGCCGAAGCGCTGCATGCGTTCCGCATTCAAGGTAAGCAAGTGCGCTATGCCATGGAGATTTTCGCGGGCGCGTTCGACGAGGCATTCCGCCAGGACCTGTATCCGCTGGTGGCCATGCTGCAGGATCGGCTGGGCTCGATCAACGATCACGTGACGGCTCGCATTTATTTCGAGCAGTGGCGAAGCGAGGCCGAAATGTGCTCGGTGCGTCAGGCGCTGGACATGGGAATCGTCGAGGAACGGCAGTCGTTCGAGACCAGCCGGCAAGAATTCCTGGCCTGGTGGACTTGCGAGCGCCGCGACGATCTGTGCCGCCGCTTCGGGCGGTACGTGGACCTCGAGTCCCCGACGGCCCGGCGCCGCGCGACGAGCCGCGCGGCGCTTGACGCGGGCCTCCGCTTGGGTGGCCCAGACAACTTGTTGTCTGGGTCCCGCAGGGACAAGAGGTGCAGGCGAGTCGATATACCCTCTCTCTAACGCCTCTTGTTGCTTCGCAACACCGACAACAAGTTGTCGGTGCCACCCCCGACGGCCCGGCGCCGCGCGACGAGCCGCGCGGCGCTTGACGCGGGCCTTTGTCAGGCGCCCTTGGCCAGGATGGGCGAGGGCACGATTTGCAAGAATCGGCCGCCGCTGTCGTACCAGCCGTGCTGCGTGAAGCGGCACCAGGTGATGTCGATCAGGAACCCGGCCCAGTGCGAGTCGCGCATTTCGAGCGACGCGATCATGCGGCGATAGGGCAGGGGCTCTCGATAGTAAAAACCCAAGCCGCGCTCCGACAGGTGCTTGCCGACGACCACCACCGAGTCGCTTGCGGGCGAGGTGCCATTTTGAACCGGCGTCAAATACAGCAAGTAGGGATACGGAAACCGCTGATCGGCGCGGCGCTCGGGCGTTCGGCGCGGATACAGCCCGGCCAGAATTCCCCACACTTGCCGGCGAATCGCGTCATCGGACACGGGCCCCACTTCGGGAAGGCACTCCAGCGGCGGACATCCCAGAACGATGCTCATGAAATGATTACCTCGCGAGAGATTCCACCGCGGTTTCCGCCGAGCGCGCAGCGCAACGCGCTCTTGGCGTCGGTTGGCGTTGCGTGGGTCAATGGTGTCGTGGCCTGACCGGCCGAGAACGTGATAGGCGACGCGTGCCGGATCTGCCCCCGTGCACAAGTCGATAGTCGATAAAGGATCTTTATGTCACAAACGGGGACTTGTCAAAACGTCGCGTGTGAAACGGACGGATCGGCCGAAATTGCCGATTTTGATCACCCGTCGGGGAGCGGATTTTCGGGCGGTGCCGCGGCCGGGCCGCCATCGAGCGTTGGTTGCCGTTGGGAAATAAAGCGGTAGTTGAGGAGAAACGGCTGATAATGCCCGTCCAACGCCATGGCTTTGTCCAACAAGTCGAGCGCTAGTTCGGTCTGGCCGTGGGCGGCCAGCGCCAACGACCAGTCGTTGAGCGTGACCAGCAGATTTTCGCGGGCCGGCTCGCATTGCGGGTCGAGCTGCAGCGCCTGTAGATTCGCGGTGGCGGCCGCGTGAAACCGCTGCTGCTTGAGCAGGCGAAGGCCCCGATTGTAGTGAATCACGGCGATCAAGGCCGGTTCGTCGAGCACGCGCGCGGCGGCGACCCGACGCAGATGCTCGACCAGGAGCGGGTTTTCCGGCGGATCGTTGTCGGCCGCCAGGCTTGCGGTTAATTCGAACCAATTGGGACAGGTCGTTTCCACGTCGAACGAGCCGTCGGGCGTGATGACGCGGCACCAGACGTGCCCCACGACGGCGACACCCCGGGCGTCGACGTCGAACTGGCGCGCCAACGCCAAAAACAGGCCGCTGGCGGTGACACAATTGAACGGTCCGCCGGCCAGAGCGGCAGCTAGATCGCTGGCGGCCACGTCATATTTTGCGCAGGATTTCGCGGTGAATGAATTGGTGAATCGCTCGGGCCCGCTGTCGAATATCGCCCTTGACGGTTCCGTCGCGGCGTAGCCGTTCGGCCAGGGCGCGAAACTGGTCGGCCGCGAGGTCCCGCGCCGCGGCATCGGCGCCGCCGGCGTCGAGCATCTTGCCGACCAACGACGACGAGGCAGTTTCCGCCGCGATTGGTTGCCGCGAATCATCGGCCAGCGCGCGCGGGGCGACGGCGCAATCGTTAACAATGCCAGCGCGGCGAATGTCGTGGTAGCCGGCTTGGCGATGGGGCATCGACGGGATGCCGCCGCAAGGTGTTGGAACACGCCGTTGCTCTTTATAGTGCCACTGCTGGCTTGCCCAGCAGTGATGATGCGACGTTCGACCTGGCACTGCTGGACAAGCTAGCAGCGGCACCCGTTTTCAACGGGTTGTTATGCAAGTTTAGGTCGCGAAAACGGCAATTTGGTGGCCGCTTACTTGGCCGACAGGCGCAGGGCGCCGTCCAGGCGGATCGTGGTGCCGTTGAGCATCGAGTTTTCCACGATCTGCTGGGCCAGCAGGGCAAATTCGTCGGCCCGGCCCAAGCGGGGCGGAAATGGGACTTGGGCGGCCAGGGCCACCTGCTGCGGCTCGGGCATGCCGGCCATCATGGCGGTTTCGAACACGCCCGGGGCGATGGTTACCACGCGAATGCCGAAGCGGGCCAGCTCGCGGGCGATGGGAAGCGTCATTGAGACCACGCCCCCTTTGGAGGCCGAATAGGCGGCCTGTCCGATCTGGCCGTCGAAAGCCGCCACACTGGCGGTGTTGATGATCACGCCCCGCTCTTTTTCGGCGTCGGGCGGATTCTGGTTCATGAGGGCCGAGGCCAGGCGGATGACGTTGAACGTGCCGATCAGATTGACCTGGATCGTGCGCGAAAACGAGGCCAGGTCGTAGGGCCCCTCTTTGCCCACCACGCGGCCCACGCCGATGATGCCCGCGCAATTGATGACCACCTGGACGCCGCCGAAGTTTTGCTTGGCGACGGCCAGGGCGTTTTGCACGCTGGCCTCGTCGGTGACGTCGGTGCGCGCGAATCGTGCCCGCTCGCCCAGTTCGCCGGCCAGTTTTTTGCCCCCTTCTTCCTGCACGTCGGCGATCAGGACCTTGCCGCCGCGTGCCGCGAAATGCCGGACGCAAGCCGCCCCCAAGCCCGAGCCGCCTCCGGTGACAAAAAACGTGCTGCCTTCGATTTTCATGGTTTTGCCGCGTGCAAGAGGTTGGAAAGGTTGGAGAAGCCGAGACAATTCGGCGCGGCGGCGCAAAATGCTCGCTGCCGGCGTGCCCACAAATTAAGGGCTTGAGCGTGCGGCGTCAACTCGCCTTGGACACGGGTAATGGATCAGGGAATGCGTGCCAGGTGGCGCAGAGCAGCACGCCAAGGAAAGTTGGCGGAAATCGGCAGTCGAATCGCATTGGGCGCAAGCTGATCTGGAGTGGTGCTAATCGAGCGCGGTGCCGCCCAGACGCCGGCCGCTCTGCGGACATAAATGCGAAATAATGCCCATGCGTGTTAGACCGCGGGGCGCCTGAAGTGGTTTGCTATTGCAAGACCTCTGTGCTGAAATATGTCTCGATTCGGTTGCGGTCGCCTAGCGACGAGAATTGTTTGTCCACGACGTCCGTAAGCTGTGCCAGGGCCTTTCGATTGATCTCCTGCTGATCTTCAAAAAGTACTAATCGGCGGAATTGATAACCCCAGCGTTCGTACATCAAGC